>CAVUNO010000017.1:0-1701930 GCA_963742875.1 uncultured Actinomycetes bacterium
GTGCCCGGGCCGTACGTTCCCCTGGATGAGTACGGGGAGGAGGACTTCATGCGCGTCCTCCAGGTTGACCTGGCCGGCGTCTGGCGGTGTATGCGAGCCGAGGTCAGGCACATGCGGGCCCAGCGGTCGGGCGCCATTGTCAACACGTCCTCTATGCTTGGCGCTGCCGCGATGCCCGACAATGGCGCGTACGTCGCCGCCAAGCACGGTGTGCACGGCCTGACCCGCGCGGCGGCGCTCGAACTCGGCGGCACAGGCATCCGTGTCAACGCCATCGCCCCCGGCGTGACCCGGACGGGCATGACCTCGGCGGTCAGCGATGAGCTGCTCCGCATGGTGCCGCTGGGCCGCATCGCGGAGCCGGAGGAGATCGCCGCGGCCGTGGTGTGGCTGTGCTCGCCCGAGGCCTCCTACATCACGGGGTCTGTGCTGGTCGCCGACGGTGGCTGGCTCGCCGGGTGAAGGTAGCGGGGGAACGGAGACGCCCGTGACAGACCGAGGCAGCAGCGCCCAGGCGCTGCCGGTCGGGCCTGCCGGCAAGCCCGCGCTGCGCCGTGAGCTTCGGTTCATGGAGACGGCCTCGGTCTCGATCGGGGTCATGGCACCCACTCTGGCGATGTCGGTCACCGGGGTGGCCGCAGCCGCCGCGCTGGGGAGAGCGGCACCGCTGGCCTTCGCCGTCGCCGCCCTGGGCGTTGGGCTCGTGGCCTACGGGTTCATCCGGCTGGCTGGCGAGTTCAGCCACGCCGGGTCGGTCTACGCCTTTGTCGGCAAGACGCTCGGCCCGCGGCCAGGGTTTCTCGCTGGATGGGCGCTGCTTGGTACCTACCTGGTGTTTCCGCCGGTATCCATCATGGGAGTCGCCGTCTTCGGGCGGGCCTTCCTAGACGCTGCCGGGCTGGCCCATGATGCCGACTGGTACCCGCTCGCGCTGGCCGCGTGGGCGGTCATCTGGGTGCTTGCGGCCCGCGGGGTCCGGCCGACGACGCGGTTGCTTCTGGTGTTCGAGGTCGTGTCCGTCTGCCTCATTCTCGTGCTCATGGGCGTGATCTACTGGCGTCTGATCGCCGGTACAGCCCCTGGCGGCCAAACCCTGTCCGGCGAGGTCTTTGTTCTCCCGCCCGGCGTGGGCGTTTCCGCCTTGGCGCTGGCCGCCACGGCAGGCTTTCTCGCGTTCGCCGGCTTTGAGTCGGCGGGCTCGCTGGGTGAGGAGTCCCTGGTGCCGACGCGGATGATCCCGCGCGCCATCATCACCGCGGTCGCCTTTGGCGCCGTCTTCTACGTGGCCTGTGTCGTCGCCCAGACGCTGGGGTTTGGTACCGGTGCGGCCGGCGTGTCCGCTTTCCGGCATTCTCAGGCACCGCTGGGTGAGCTTGCCCAACGGTACGTGGGCAACACCCTGGCCACCTTGCTCGATCTTGGTGCCGTGCTCAGCGCGCTTGGCGCCGGGCTGGGCGGGGTGATCGTCGCGGCTCGCATGATGTTCGCCTTCGGGCGAGATGGCCTGGCCTACCGTCGCCTCAGCGGCGTGTCGGCGGCGACCGGCGTGCCGCAGCGGGCGCTGGCGCTGGAGATGCTCACCGGTCTGGCCCTGCTCACGGCCTTCAGGCTGGCGGGAACCTCGGCCCTCAACGTGTTTTTCTACCTTGCGACCATCGGGACGCTGTCGCTGCTCGTCATGTACGTGCTCACCAACGTGGCCGCCGCCCACCATCTCGGCCGACGATCGTTCTGGCAGGTCGTGGCTCCGGTCGGCGGCGTGCTCATCGCCGGGTTCGTGCTGTATCACAATGTCTGGCCGGTACCTCCGGAGCCGTATGAGTTCTTCCCCTACCTGGTGCTGGGATGGCTCCTCGCCGGACTGATCATCACCGCCGTGCTTCCTGGTTTCTCCGCGAAGGTGGACGACGGGCTAGAGCGTGCCGCTGCTAAATAAGACCGCGTTCCCGGGCGCGGATCACGGCTTCCCCTCGGGACTCCGCGCCGAGCTTGCGGTAGATGGCGCGCAGATGGGTCTTCAGCGTGCTGGGAGCGACGAACAACGCTGACGCCAGCTCACGCTGCGGAGTCGGCGCGGGCAGCAGCCGCAGGATCGCGAGCTCTCTGTCGGTCAGCGGCTCGATCAATCCCTCCTGGCGGGTGCGCGCCGCCTCGGCACGTTGTTCGCGGGCCAGCCAGGCGGTCACCACCGGCCCAGGGTCGGGACAGTGCCGCACAATGCCGCGCGCCTCCCCCACCAGCGCACCCGGATCGCTACCGTCCTCTTCGCAAGCTGCAGGCATTGCGTCGAGATCGCGCGGGGCAGCGGCCGGCGGCGAGGTCCTGAAGACCGAAGACGCGGTGAGCAGCGCCGCGGCGAGCTCCACCCGGCCAGCGCCGCGGCGGCCCAGTTCCACCGCCGCCACCGCGGCTTGTTCTGCGCTAGCCCAATCCCCGCGCTGGGCGGCCAGGCGGGCCACGGCCAGGGCCGGGAACATGGCCACGAAGTGCGAGTCGCTGAGCGTCTGGCCGACAGCGGACTGCGCGTCGAGCACCAGCGAGTCCGCGAGCAGGAGGTCGCCGCGGTTCACGGCCAGGAGCGCCAGGCAGCCCTCAGCGTAGATGTAGGCCAGGCGGTTACCGTCGCCTTCGGCCCGCCGGGCCGCCTCAGCGACCAGTTCCCCGGCCCGGTCAGCGTCTCCCAGCCACATCGACGAGATGCCCTGAACGAGCCGGTGGACGGTCGCCACGAACGGGTCATCGGCACTCGGGGAGATCTCCTGCAGTCGGCCCGCCGCACTTCCCACATCTCCCGTCTTGTACATGTGCAGCGCGCGCAGCACTATCAGGTGGGTATCGGCTGGGCCCGAGGCCTCAGCGGCATCAAGCGCGGCTCCCACTTCCTCCAGCCGGCCCCGGTCGAGAGCTATCCAGACCCGCGCCGCCGAGAGAGACGCGTCCCCGGCAACGAGTTCGGCAGGCAGCGCGTCGAGCCACCTGCGCACCGTCTCCAGCTGCCCAGCGTTGAAATGCTGGCGCCAGTGCGCCGACACTAGCCGTCCGCTGAGCGAATCGTCACCCGAGGCGATCGCATGGCCGATCGCCTCGGCCGCGTCATCGTTGCCCTCGTACCAATCGGCCGCGCGTTTATGCAGCGCGGAAGGCTGCTCCGGTGCCGTGCGGGCAAGCTCATGCCGCAGCAGGCCGCCAAAGAGGTGGTGATACCGGAACCAGCGCCGCTCATCGTCCAGCGGGATCAGGAACAGGTTGGCGCGATGGATTTCGCTGATCAGCTCGGCCCCGTCGGCCCGTCCCGTGAGCGCGTCGCACAGCGGTGCACACATCCGGTTGAGAACCGAGGTCACCAGCAGGAACTCACGTACTCGCGGAGGCTGGCTGACCAGCACCTCCTCGCCGAGATAGTTAACGATGTGCCAGTCTGCGCCCGTGAAACGCTCGATGAACGCTGACGGATCGGCCCGGTCCCGTAGGCGCAGTGCCGCGAGTTGCAGACCCGCCGCCCATCCTTCGGTCCGCGCCAGCAGTCTGCGCACGTCCCGCTCGGGCAATCCCGTCCCGAGCCGGTCGCCGACGAATTCCCGTGCCTCGTCGAAGCTGAACCGAAGATCTTCGGCCCGCAATTCGGCGAGGTCCCCCCGCACTCTCAACCGGCTTAGCTGCAGCGGCGGGTCGGCTCGCGTGATAAGCACGAGGTGCAGCTGAGACGGCCCCCGGTCTAGCAGCGTCGCGACCGACGCGTGCACCCGCGCGCTGGTGACCAGGTGATAGTCGTCCAGCACGAGCACCAGGGGAGCATCAGAAAACGTCAGCTCGTTGATGAATGCGGGGAGCACGTCCCGCAGGACGTCGGAGCCGGCCGCGTCCAGCCGCCGCAGGCCTGCTGCGCCCGCCGACCCGGCCTGGCCAGCGGCGAGCAGGAGGCACCGCCAGAAGCGCTTGGGGTCGTTATCACCACCGTCCAGCGACACCCAGCCTGCGGCGACCCGATCCTGCCGGAGCCAGTCAGCGACCAGCGTGCTCTTCCCCCAGCCCGCCGGCGCAACGACAAGAGTGAGCGGCAGCGTGCACGCTTGACGCAGCAAGACATGCAGGCGCGTGCGCTCCACCGTGTGGTGCCGGGGATTCGGCCTGAACAACTTGGTCGCGATCACGACCTCAGAAGCGCCAGCAGTCACCCCCACCGCCCTGTCGTCGCCAAGGTGCCGCGCCTGCCGCCAGTGAGGAACCGGACGCATCTTGCCGCACTACCAGGCCACGCTGGCGAGACCCGGCACTTCAACGACTCTAGCCCGCGATCACCCAAGATCAACGGATCCGGCTGACGATCAAGACGCGATGATCACCTCATGAGATCGACCTTGCTCTGGCATGACCCTGCCGGGCGGCACGGACCTGGCCCTCATCGCGGTCAGAGACGGGACCGAACCGTTGCTCCAGCGCTTTCAGCCCATGAGTAAGCACACTGTCACGTACATGGCGTTCGTGAACGACAGGTGGAGGTAGTCGGTGAAGAACGGCGTCCAGTCGTGCAGGGCGAAATCGGGCTCCTGCGCCTGCGGGAACAGGAAGTCCGGGTACATCCGCATGGCGTGGCACCGGTCGGCGGGCCCGCCCCGGTCCAGTTCCCAGCACCACAGCGCGAAGATGAGCGCGTTAGCAGCCCAGAGGGACCGGCCGCGTGTGCCGTGTGGCCGGTCCGTCGTGCTGTGGCCGTGCGCCCGTTCACATCAGGTGCGGTTCCGGTACCGGTTCGGCCGCCGCTGCGGCGGATTCTGGCTCGGCGGGTTCTGGCTTGCCGCCGTGGAGCAGCGTGAGCGCGGACAGCGGGAAGATCAGCACCGACAGCAGTCCGGCGCACACCAGCGCGGCGGCTGTCACTGGAGTGATCTTGCCCAGCGCCACGCCGATCTGCGTGGCGGCCACGATGAACGGCAGCGACGTGGCCTGGAGAAGCCCGAGGGCGAGCGTTGGTTTGGGGCCGTTCGCGCGCAAGCGGAGCAGCGCGGGCAGGCCGCGCACCACCAGCAGCGCCAGCAGGAACACCGGGACCCGAACAAGCGCGGACGGGCTGTGCAGCAGCCCGGTCAGGTCGAGCCGGATCCCGCTGGTGACGAAGAATATCGGCACCAGGAACCCGTAGCCGATCGCGTCCAGCTTGATGCGGAAGCTCGGGTGCGAGGCGGAGTCGCGGTCGACCAGGCCGACGATCGCCCCGGCCAGGAACGCGCCCAGGATGCTCTCCAGGCCGAACCGCTCGGCTAGGGCGGTGAACGCGACCAGCAGCAGGACCGCGAAGCGGACCCTGATCTCCGCGGTGGTGTCCTGCAGGCGGACAAGCACCTGGCCGAGCCGCATGGACCGGGCGGCGCCGGACACCACTAGGCCTGTCACGGCCACAAGCCCCGCGAACGCGCCGAGCACCACGACCCGCGAGCCCGTGCTCCCGCCCGAGGAGGAGAAGAACAGCGACAGCAGGACGATGGCCGTGAAGTCGGCGACGCCCGCGGCCGCCAGCGCGGTCTGCCCGATCTCACTATGGAGCTGGCGGGCGTCCTTGAGGACGGGCACGACCAGGCCGAGCGCGGTGGAGGAGAGCACGATCGCCAGCAGCAGCGGTTGCGACACCCACCCGATTGCGGTGAAGGACGCGCCGGCGCCGTATGCCAGGACCAGCGACACGAGATAACCGAGCACGGCGTAGCGGAGCAGCCGTCCCCGCAGGCGGTGCACGTCGATCTCCAGCCCGGCGAGGAAGAGGAGGAAGGCCAGGCCGAACAGGGCGAGGATCGACACCGGCAGGTCGACGTGTACCCAGCCGAGCACGGACGGCCCGATAATGATGCCGCCGACGATTTCAAGCAGGACCGCAGGGACGCGCAGCCCTGGCAGGAAGCCAACAGCGAGCGGGGCGAGGACCGCGACGGCCACTACCACCAGTAGGTTGACGAACGAGACGTCAGGCATGGCCCGCCGCCCCTGCGCCGACCGAGGTGGACGCCACCTCCGGCGCGTCGACGCCTGCGGCCTGTGATACCGCCGTCACCACCTCGGTCATGACACCTCCTCAGAAGATGATCGGCTGGACCTTGGACTCACAAGATCGCCAGCGGAGCGATCCACGCGCCGGTGGCGCCGCGGAGCTTTGCATGCGAGATGACCAGCAGGAACTCGTGGACGCGGTCGCGTGCGACCTCCTCCAGCCGCAGGTTCTCCGCGACTACCACCCCGTGGCGGACGTTGAGCGTCTGCGGGACCACGAACGGCTCACAGTGGCTTTCCGGCGGGAAGGGGCCGAAGCTCCAGGTGTCACACCCGGTCAGCGCCACCCGGTGATCGACGAGCCACTCGCCAAGCGCCAGGCCAGGACCCGGTTCGCCCGAGGCGTACCGTTCGTTGTCGGCTCCCCACCAACCGCCCCAGCCGGTATGGAAGAACACCGCGTCACCGGGCCGGACGTCGTGGCCGGTGACAGCGAGAGCGTTCTCCGCGTCCGCCACCGTGATCACGTCACCGGGCTGGAGCCGGTCGCCGCCGCGCGATGCCGCGACGTCGAGCAGCAGGCCCCGGGTCACCACCTGGGGAAGGGTGTCGATGCCGAGCCGGTTGGTGCCGTAATCCTCGATGATGTCGTCAAGGAGGAACCCGTTGTAGGTGCGGTCGCCCATCTGCAGGTGGTTGAGCCCGTCCACGTGGGTGCCCATCTGCTGGGTCGCGGTGACCTGCTCGACGATCCAGTTGACGCTGTTGGACCCTAGGCCCGCCGGGCCCGCGTCGCGATTGCGCCGGTTGATCTGGCGGTAGTTGGTGGTCAGGTACTGCCGGAACGTACGGCCGGGGAACGCGGGAATGTCCTGGTGCAGCACGTGCGCCAGGTCATAGACCCGACCCTGGCGGACCAGGCGGACGGCTTCGAGAACCTTGCCGGGCGTGATCTCGTTCAGCGCCCCGGCTTGGTCGTCGGCGCCATATTTCGACGGCCACCACTGGGACGTCCCGTTCTGTGTGGGCGCGGTCTGCGCATTCATCATGCTGATTGGGTCCCGCCAGCGGGCAGAACGTTTCACTCCTGGCCGCAGGCTGCTCTGGCGCCGCCGGGAATTGACGTGATCAGCATCAGCGCCACTCCCCACTTGATCTCGTGGACCCACGTCGTACGTGGCCGTGGAGAGCCTTGGCTACGCGCCTGTGCGCACGATCGTGCCTGGTGTGACATGTGGAGCGAAGGGGCCGCAGCAGCCGACGTGTGGCCGACTGCGGCCTTGCCGTGAAACGTTCTGGCCGGTTGGCGGACTAAGGGTGAAGGGATGGCCGTGCCAGCCAGCCTGTGAACTGGGAGAGAACCATGCGCACGGTGCCCGCGATTGCCGAAGGGATCGCGGTTGTGCCCGGGCTTGGAGGGCGAGAACGTCCCCGCCGCTGGGCGGACGTGCCCGATCGCCCTTGTCTGAACCAGGAGTGAACGCCATGACCACTGAGCACTACGACGTCATCATCATCGGTACGGGTGCCGGAGGCGGCACGCTCGCGCACAAGCTGGCGCCATCCGGCAAGCGCATTCTGCTGCTGGAGCGCGGCGGCTACCTGCCGCGGGAGCCAGAGAACTGGGACAGCCGCGAGGTCTTCCGGAAGGACCGCTACCTGTCCGACGAGGTCTGGTTCGACAAGGACGGCGAGGCCTTCAAGCCCCACCAGCAATACTTCGTTGGCGGCAACACGAAGTTCTACGGAGCCGTCCTGTTCCGCCTGCGCGAGCGGGATTTCGGCGAGATTCAGCACTACGGCGGCCTCTCGCCGGCGTGGCCGATCTCCTATCCAGATCTCGAGCCGTACTACACAGAGGCGGAGAAGCTCTACCTCGTGCACGGGCGGGCGGGCGAGGACCCGACCGAGCCGCCGCGCTCCGGGCCGTTTCCGTACCCGCAGGTGTCGCATGAGCCGCGCATCCAGCAGCTCTCTGATGACTTTGAGAAGACCGGGCACCGGCCGTTCCACCTGCCCGTCGGCGTGGACCTGAACGAGTCCGACCCCGAGGCGGGCCGCTGCGTGCGCTGCGACCGGTTCGACGGCTTCCCCTGCCTCACGGACGGAAAAGCCGACGCGCACGTGCGATGTGTGCGGCCCGCGCTGAAGCACGACAACGTGACGCTGGTGACGCACGCGAAGGCAGAGCGGCTCGTGACCGACAGCAACGGCCGCACCGTCACCAAGGTGATCGTGGACCGCCGTGGCGCGCGCGAAACCTACAGCGGCGACATCGTGGTCGTCTCATGCGGCGCAGTCAACTCTGCGGCGCTGCTCCTGAAGTCGGCCAGTGACCAGCATCCGAACGGGCTGGCGAATGCCTCGGACGTGGTAGGCCGGCACTACATGGCGCACATCAACTCCGGCGTCATCGCGATCTCGCAGACGCCCAACCCGACGAAGTTCCAGAAGACGCTCGGGATCAACGACTACTACTGGGGCGCCGCCGACTCCGGGTTGCCGCTCGGGCACATTCAGATGCTTGCCAAGTCCGACCGCAACATCCTCCGCGGCGGTGCCCCGTGGTTCGCGCCCGGGCTCGCACTCGACTACGTCGCCAAGCACGCGATCGACTTCTGGATCACGACCGAGGACCTGCCCCACCCGGCGAACCGAGTGACGGTGGATCGCCAGGGCCGCATCCACCTGGCGAAGACCTACCACAACCTGGAGCCCCACAAGCGCCTGCTGGCCAAGCTCAAGGAGCTGATGGGCCCGCTGGGCTGCCACGACACCGCCATCCCGGGCTGGTCAATACTCGACCAGCGCATCCCACTGGCGGGAGTCGCGCACCAGTCCGGCACTGTGCGCTTCGGCGATAACCCGAAGACGTCGGCCCTCGACGTCAATTGCCGGGCCCACGACCTTGACAACCTCTACGTCGTGGACACGAGCTTCTTCCCGTCCAGCAGCGCCGTCAACCCGGCGCTGACCGCGATGGCGAACGCGCTGCGGGTCGCCGACCACCTGCTGGAGCGACTCGGTGCCCGCGTCACAACCGCGGTCAAACCGGCATCCGACGGACAACTCCAGGAGGTGGACTCGTGAGAACCGCTGAAACACTGGCCAGCAGCATCGGCAAGGGGCTGGTGGCTGGCCTCGCCGGGACCGCGGCCATGACGGTCTCGAGTACGCTCGAGGCGCGGCTCCGTCACCGCAAGCCGAGTTCAGCACCGGCGCGCGCGACGGCCAAGGCACTGGGGATCACGTCCTTCGAGGATGACAGCGCCCGTGCGCGTTTCAACGACCTTTCGCACTGGGGCTACGGCACCGGCTGGGGAATGGTACGCGGGCTGCTTGATGCCGCCGGCCTGCCGCCGCGCGCCGCGACGGTCGCCCACGGCGCCGCCATATGGGGCAGCGCGCAAGTGACCCTACCTGCGCTGGACATCGCCCCGCCGGCCATCTTCTGGGCGCCGCAGGAGATCGCGATCGACGCCTTCCACCACACGGTATACGCCGTCGCGACGGGCATCACCTATCAGCTGCTGAGCAGCGGGCGTGGCGCGCGCAACGGCGGCAGTAGCGCGAGCTTACGTGACGGCCGCTTCGATCCTGCAACGGCCATGCGCCGTAGAAATGACCGCCAACTTCGAAGGCCGTGAACTGGTGGCAGTCGGCGGCAGCGGCGGGATAGGACGCGACTCGGCCGCTGACGTGGTCGCGGGCGGTGGCAGCGCCGTCATGTCGGCCGGGATCAGGCCAGGGTTGATGAACCGGTCGCAGGGAGATGAGGACTTATGACGCCAGGCGGTGCCGCAGGAGGTCGCACACGGACTGCGTTGGTGACTGGAGGAACCGGAGGCATGGGGCGGGTTATCGCCTCTAAGCTGGCAGCGGATGGGTTTGACGTCGCTGTGGCCCACGTCGCCGACATCGACCTGGCCGACGCGACGGTCGGCGAGATCGTGGGGCATGGACGGCGTGGCGCGGCATTCACGGCAGACATCGCCGACGAGGAGGCGGTCTACGCCAACGGTGGACTCGTCTGACCATCGCCCAGGATACCGTCCGCGACCCGGCCACCAACAACCTGCGGCCGGCCGTCGCCGCCCTGGGCATCACCAGCCGCAGCCCCCAGCGGGGCGGCACACCCGGGCTGTTGACGCTCTTCATCATGTCCGTGATGTCACCATGAAAGAAGACGCCCACCGCCTGCGAGCTGGATCATCCGCCCAGGTCATGGCTGCCCTCCGGAACACCGCGATCGAAGTACTCCAGCTGGCCAGGTTCACCAGCACTGCCCAGGGGCGCCGCTGGGCAGCACGCGACGCCGCCCGACCCGTCGCGGCCCTTGGTCTCACAATTTGAGAATGATCAAAGCCCTGCGGGGTGGGTGGGGGGCCGCCACGCTGTTGCTGCCACTTCCGTGGGTGGGGTGCGGCCGGGAGGAGTGCGAGGGATGGCGTTCTTCCCCGGCGCGCCGGGCCGGTGTTCTTCCTCTCGGTGCCTCCCTTGCCTTAGCCGGGGCCGTCGGTCACGCTGTCGGCGCTACGTTCGTAGTGAGCGCGTCAGAGTTGGACCCTCCACCCGATGACGAGTCGGCGGCCTGATCGGGCTGGGTAGGGGTTTCGTTGTCTCCCTATGGGGAGCAAACCGGAAAACTCGGTGCCACTGCTGTGCCCCCTTCGTTGCGGGCTCGGGTCACAGTTCGGTGGTCCACTCGATCACCAGGCGTCGCTTTGGGTTGGCTGTTTGCCATTTGGAGTGGCACGCCCCCCCCGGAGCCCCCGCTGCGCTTCGCGCCCCGCTGTGGTGCTCGCCATAACACCGCCGCTCACCCGGGCCGGAGGCCCGGACGTCGAGCGCGAACCGGCTCGTTGTCCCGGCGGCCTGCCAGGAGCCGGGCGGCCGCGATCACGGCGGGCTGATGCCGGGGGAGCCGGGCCTTGATGCGCTCAAGCGGAGATGCCCTGGACATCGTGGCGCGGGCGGGTAGGGCCGCTGGAGGAGGAGAGACGATAATGCCAGCGCTCGGGTCCGGAGATCTGGCCGGTCCTATCTCGCAGCTCCACCTCGGCGGGCCGGCGGTCACCCCCCGGTGCGCCCCGACGTGAGCACGCAGTCATCAGTGCTGGTGACGATCGCCTGTTTCGGGCGCAGGGCGAGCAGTATCGTATGGGTTCGGGACGGCCTGCGTTCGGCACGTTCGGGGTTGCTCATGGATCTAGCGATTTGGGAAGAGCCGGTTCACGGCAGCGTCTTCCCGCCCGAGCTGTTCGGACTGTCGGGTCTGGAGCAGTTGCGGCTGTTGCAGAGCGGGAAGGCGGCTCCACCTCCGATCGTGTACCTGACGGGTATGCGCCCGACAGAGTTCGGTGCCGGCACCGCCACGTTCAGCATGCCGATCACCGGATGGCTGCAAACGCCGCAAGGGATCACGACGGCAGGCGTAGTGGCGATTCTGGCCGACGGCCCGCTCGGGTGTGCGATCCAGACGACGCTCCCACCAGCGACCGGCTATGCCACAGCCGAGCTGTCGATCAACATGGTGCGCCCGGTACCGGGCACCGGGCAACTGATCGCCCGGGGCAGGCTCGTACACTGCGGCCGGGAGCTCGGCCTGTCCGAAACCTTTGTTACCGACGGGGACGGGCGCTTGATCGCCCACGGCACCTCGCGGTGCGTGATCTTCCCCCCAGCAGCGGGTATGCCCAGCCCGCCTGCCGACGAGATTTCCCTCGCACCGGTGGATGACGGCGACTGGACACCTCCCTTCGAGCGGGCAGCGGCTGGCCTGGTCCTCGGCATAGAGACCTGGAGAGCTCACAGCGGACTGGAGATCCTGCGGGCCCAGCTGGCGGGCAACCTTCCCCACCCGCCCATCCACCACCTGCTCGGTGTGCGCCTTATCGAGGTGGACCAAGGCACCAGCGCCTTGTCGATGCCGGCCACCGGCTGGGTGACCTCGCCGACCGGACTGGTCGAAGGCGGCGTGATCGCCTGCCTGGCGGACCTGGCGCTTGCCGCTGCAGTCCAAACCACGGTGCCGGCCGGGACCGCCTACGCGCCCACGGATCTCCGTACGCAGTTCATTCGCCCGATACCCCCCGATGGTAGTTCGATCACCGCCCGTGCCAGCGTCGTTCACCGAGGCCACCGTATCGCCGTGACCCGCGCCGAAGTAACCAACGAAGAAAGAGAGCTCCTCGCGCTCGCCAGTAGCTCGGCTGTGATCCTTCCAGGACGCCGCGCGGACCTGGCTGACGCCCCGCTCGATTGATGCCGCCGGAAGCGTGAACCGCCACAACGGCGCTGCCTTACAGGGATCGGCAGCCAGGCGCAGATCGCCTCCATGCTCGCAGTGCCATCCATCGTCTCTGAGCTCTAGCGCCGCGGCCGGCGGGGTCGGCAACCACGAGCAGGCCGAGCAGCTGATCGCCGCGATCCCCGCCGCCCAGGGTATCGACGCCGATGGCACCACCGGCCGGGGCGCCAGCAGCAGCCCGGACGCACCGGTGCTGACCGCGATTGTGCGTGTCGAGAATCTCGTCCACGGCCCTGAACAGCAGAGTTGCTCTCCCAGCCGTCCGGCTGTGATGATCATCGGTCAGGTGCCTGCGGTTCGTCTTCCTACTGATCACGCGCGTGGTCGCACGGCTGCAGCTGTCCCGGCGTGAGGAGCCTTGGAAGACCGCAGAGATCTTGATCCTGCGCCACCAGCTCGCCGTACTGCAACGACGGCAGACGCGCCACCCGAACTTGAACGGTCATTGATGGGCTGTCGCCGAGACCGCCAGCGGGCAGACCTGATGAGGCCCGGCGGGGGCTGGCTGGCATGGGCCAGCCGGGTTTGGGGTTGCGCGGTGCCATCAGGCGCCGCGCAGGAGGGAAGAGCGTCCGGAGGGCGGTCATTGAGGGGTTTCGGGTGCCGGGCTGGGTCCATGCGGCCGGCGCCCGTGGCGGGTGGGCGGGCGGGCCACCTTCCTTTGGCCGCTGCTAACTAATGTCTGATGGGCGCGCCGGGGGACGAGTGCGGCGGCGCTCGGCGCGTGCCTGCTGGGCGGGGATGGGGCGTTATTGGTCGTGCGGCTGGCTGGGCCTGGCTGGGACCTGACGATGCGGAGTGTGCTGTTTGTCCCAGGCGATTAGCCGCGCCAGGATCTGAGCCAGGCTTTCGCGGGCCTGATGGGCCAGTGCCGCCAGCATGATGACACTGACGCCTATCAGCTCTTGGAACCAGCGGCTGCGCAGAACATCTCCGGCCGCCTTTAGCCCGATCAGGGACCAGGCGGTGCGGTTTTGACGGCGCCTTGGTGGTGCTTGCCGTGCTGGCTTGATGGCGGCTGGCGGGGTCGCCGTTCCCGGCGCTGTCTGGGCATCCCCGGCCACCTTTAGCCAGATCAGGATCCAGGCGATGCGGTTATGGCGGCGCATCGCGGGTGTCTGCGGTACTGGCTTGATGGCGGTTGCCGGGGTCGCCGTTCCCGGTGCTATCTGGGCATCCATCCCGCCCTGACCTGACGCATCATCCCGCCCTCGCCGTTTCGGCATCTGCGCGCTCCTTCCTGATATCGCCTGCCCGGGACCGCCGCGAGCCTGGCATGGTGTCGTCCGGGGCTAGGTTGATACCTAGGAGGGCGCGGCCGTGGCCATCACGATCTCGCGGTTCATCTGCCGGGCGTTGTTCAGGAGCAGTTGCCTGATATGGCACTTTGCAGGCTGCTGGCCGAGCTCTCCACCTGGGCGGCCGCTGGCACGACCGTCGTGGCGGCGGTCGAGGCCGACTGGCCCTTCGCGGACTTGATCGCGGTGCCCAGGCTGGACACTGAGTGTTGCAGCGCGGTGGTCTGCGACGGGAAGGCGGACTTGGCGTGGGCGGCGAACGTTTGCGCGTTGGTTTGGACGCTGTTCAGCGCGGTCTGCAGGGAGCTGAGCCCGTTCTTGGCGACGTCGACCTTGCCGAGGTTGCTGACCGAGGTTTTGAGGTTGGTGGCGGCGGTGCAATAGGACGGCGGGCTGCTGCACCCGGCGGCCAGCCCGGATAGGACCAGGGGCAGGACGGCGGCTGGGAGCAGCAGCCATCCGCGCGTGCGTGGCCGGTAGGCAGGTCTCATGTGTCCTCCCTGGGGGCGGCGTTCCGGCCGGCGGGGTGAAAGAGCCATCCGCTGGCCGGGGACTGGTGGGTCAGCTGACTTCGGTAGCGGCTTCCCGGACGGCCTTGTCGATGTCCTTTGATTCGACGTCGAGTTCCTTGGCGACGTGCTTTTCCGCTTTCAGTGCCGCCTTGTCCACGGCCTGCTCCAGCTTGCTCTCCCCGACGATGACGAGGGCGGCCTGCCCGTCGTCGATGATGTCCCCGAATTCCTTGACGTCGGCGCGGGACATGCCGCGCCACAGGTGGCCGCTCACCCCGCCGACGGCGGCGCCGACCGCGGTGGTGGCGATGATCGTGGGCGGGAACAAGATGCCGATGAGGGCGCCGACGGCGGCGCCGCCCCAGGCCCGTGCCGGGTGGCCATCTCATTCTTGTTCTCGTGCACCTTGCCCTGATCGTCCTTGGTGACCACCGCGGCGTCGTAGGTGCCGACCGCGCCGGCCGCATGCAGGTCCTTGACGATGTCGTAGTCGGCTCGCGTCGCCGCCTCGCCGGGGTAGGTGCCGATGTAGATGAACACTGCCTCGGGCTTCGCCATGTCATCTCTCCTGCTCTGGCGTATCCGGTCTCCTGTTCTGGCGTACCCGGAAAATACGCTGGGACCATAGGCAACAGGCTGCTGACCCGCTAGAATCTTTCGTCACTTTCGTCACTTTGCCCGGGGCTCATCTGTCAGGCCCGGCGGTGATGCGCGGCATCACCGCTCCCGGCCGGGCAGACTGGGCGCGTGCTGCCCGGTCGCCGGATCGCAGGGCCCGTCTCCGTCGGGGTTGCCACCGTGGACCGAGGTGAGGAGATCGTGCCGTGCCAGCTGGCGGGACCGGCGCCAGGTGGGTGGGCGGGGCGGGCCGCCAGCTTGTTGCTGCTGTTTTCCGTGTTTGGTGGGCGCGGCCGGGCCGAGTGCGGCAGCGCTCGGCCCGGCCTGCCGGTGGTGTGTCTTCCCCGGTGCCTGCCTTCCTTAAGCCCGCGCAGCCGGTCACGCTGGCCCGCGCCAGGGGTTGCTGGCCTAGAGCTGGGCTGTCCACTCGACGACCAGTTGGCGAGTCGGCCGGGTTGGGTAGGGATTGTTCTGCATCCCTATGGGGAGCGAACCCGGATAACTCGGTGTCACTGCTATTCCCCTTCGCTGCGGGCTCGGGTCACAGTTCGGTGGTCCACTCGATCACCAGGCGTCGGCTTGGGTTGGCTGTTTGCCATTTGGAGTGGGACGCCCCCCCGGAACCCCCCCGCTGCGCTCCGCGCCCCGCTGCGGTAACTCGCCGGTACACCGGCCGCTCACCGGGCCGGAGGCCCGGTTCGTTAGGCCGTGCTGGCCCGGGGGGACGACCCCCCGGAACCCCCCGCTGCGCTCGGCGCCCCGCTGCGGTAACTCGTCGATACACCGGCCGCTCACCGGGCCGGAGGCCCGGTTCGTTAGGCCGGTATGGGCGCCTCGCCGTAACCTGCTGTGGCTGATGTTGGGGCGGTTTTCCACCAGGGCTCAGAAACCCATATCCTGCCGTGCATGGCGAAGCAGAAGAACGCTGACGACGAGGCTACGCCCGGGCGTATCCGGCAGATGCGCATGGTGGCAGGGCTCGTGCACAAGGCCAACCCGAAGGCACTTCCGATTGTGATCGGCAGCGGCCTGGGCGTGATGGTGGTGCTCATCGTCGTCGGCCTGCTCACCGGGCTCAGCGGGTTCCTCATCCCGCTGGGCGTCCTGCTCGGCATCCTGACCGCGGTGTTCCTGTTCGGCCGGTTCGCCCAGACGGCCCAGTACTCGACGATCGAGGGGCAGCCGGGAGCGGCCGCGGCGGTGCTGCAGAGCCTGCGCGGGAACTGGACGGTCACGCCCGCGATCGCCGCCAACCGGAACATGGACGTGGTGCACCGCGCGGTCGGTCGGCCCGGCGTCGTGCTGGTCGGCGAGGGTTCCCCCAATCGGCTGCCGGCCCTGCTCGCCGCCGAGAAGAAGCGGGTCGCCCGGGTCGCCTTCGATGTGCCGGTCTTCGACTTCCAGGTCGGTGACGGGCAGGGCCAGGTGCCGCTCCGGCAGTTGCAGCGCAAGATCATGAAACTGCCCCGCGACCTCAAGGGCACACAGGTCGCCGACCTCAACTTCCGGCTGAAGGCCCTGCCGCAGTCGCTTCAGGCGCCGAAGGGCCCGATGCCGACGCGCGGCCGGCAGCCCAGGATGCCGCGCCCGCGGGCGCGCTGACGGGAAAGCCCGGGCCTGGCTGCATCCCCGGTTTCCGCCTGCCGCCGCGGGCTGCCTCCGGGCGCGCCGACGCCGGGTCACATCCGGACGACGATGGTGTTGGGGTTTCCGCCTGCCGCCGCGGGCTGCCTCCGGGCGCGCCGACGCCGGGTCACATCCGGACGACGATGGTGTTGGCCGCCTTGTCGTGCAGTCCGCGCCGGTCCCGGTCGTAGACCAGCGGGGGCACCACGGCCAGCAGGAGCAGCGTGCGCACCAGGCCCCAGCCGATCCCGATGGGGCGACCGTCCAGCCTGGCCACCCGCAGGCCGAACACCCGCTTGCCGATGGTGGTGCCGATCAGCACGGTCAGGATGTAGGTCTCCGCACCGAAGATGGCCAGCGCCCAGTACCGCGAATGCAGCAGCGCGGTCGCGATGAACGCGCAAAGGATCCAATCGACGAACAGGGCACCGAACCGGCGTCCCAATCCGGGCACCGAACGGGGACCACTTTCCGGCAAGCCGTACTTCTCACCCGGATAGCTGGAAATCACGCGTCCGTCCGCCGCTTGGGGCACACCGGCCGGGGCGGCCCCGGCCCACTGGTCATCGGCCACATCACCACGGTATCCCCTGCCCGGCACAGACTTCGCGCGGCCACCGCACACCCCGCTGAGCACGGCCCCTTCGCTATGCGTAACATGTGCGAAACACAAGGGACACAGGCCGGAAATTGCCAAGGGCTAGCGTCCAAGGCGCGTCCGCGTAGAGCGTGCCGATGAATACTGATATGTATGCCCCGTCAGGGAGGGTTAATGTTTCAAAATGCCGACGAGGTCCTGAGATTCGTCGCAGACGAGAACGTCCAGTTTATCGACGTCAGGTTCTGCGACCTGCCGGGAACGATCCAGCATTTCACCGTGCCGGTTGAGGTCTTCGACGAGGACGTATTCACCAACGGGCTGATGTTCGACGGTTCGTCGATCCGTGGTTTCCAGGCGATCCACGAATCGGACATGCTCCTCCTTCCTGACCCGACCAGCGCCATGCTCGACCCGTTCCGGACCTACAAGACGCTGAACCTGACGTTCTTCGTGCACGACCCGCTGACCCGCGAACCCTACTCCCGTGACCCGCGGAATATCGCCCGCAAGGCCGAGGAATACCTGCGGAGCACGGGAATCGGCGACACCGCGTTCTTCGGGCCGGAGGCGGAGTTCTACATCTTCGACTCAGCGCGGTTCGAGACGGCACCGGAACACGGGTACTACTACATCGACTCGATCGAGGGCGCCTGGAACACCGGAATCGAGGACGGCGGCAAGAACCTCGGGCACCGGCCCCCGTACAAGGGCGGCTACTTCCCGGTGCCGCCGATCGACCACTACACCGACCTGCGCTCGGAGATGACGCGTGCCCTGATCGAGGCGGGCATCCAGGTCGAGATGCAGCACCACGAGGTGGGCAGCCCCGGCCAGGCCGAGATCAACATGCGTTTCGGCTCGCTGCTGAACACGGCCGACCGGCTGATGCTGTTCAAGTACATCATCAAGAGCGTCGCGGACAAGAACGGCAAGACCGTGACGTTCATGCCTAAACCGGTCTTCGGGGACAACGGCTCGGGCATGCACTGCCACCAGAGCATCTGGAAGGACGGGTCCCCGCTCTTCTACGACGAGGTCGGCTACGCCGGGCTGTCGGACATAGGCCGGCACTACATCGGCGGCCTGCTCAAGCACGCGCCGTCACTGCTCGCCTTCACCAACCCGACGCTGAACTCCTACCACCGCCTGGTCCCCGGCTTCGAGGCGCCCGTCAACCTGGTGTACTCCCAGCGGAACCGTTCGGCGTGCGTGCGGATCCCGATCACCGGCACCAATCCCAAGGCCAAGCGGATTGAGTTCCGCGTGCCGGACCCGTCGGCCAACCCGTACCTGGCCTTCCCGGCCATGCTGATGGCCGGCCTGGACGGCATCAAGAACAAGGTCGAGCCGCCCGAGCCGGTGGACAAGGACCTGTACGAGCTGCCGCCGGACGAGGCGCTGGCCATCCCGCAGGTTCCGGGCTCGCTGGAGGCGGTGCTCGACACCCTCGAGGCTGACCACGCCTACCTCACCGAGGGCGGCGTGTTCACCGAGGACCTGGTGGAGACCTGGATCGACTACAAGCGCAGCAACGAGATCGACCCGCTGCGGCTCCGCCCGCACCCGTACGAGTTCGAGCTCTACTACGACGTGTAATCCCGAGGCCGGGCGGGGGGTTCCCTTCGCGCGAGAGGCCGCTGATTCCGCTTTCCTGAGGGCGGAATCAGCGGCCTTCCGCATATTCCTGGCTGAATGGGAATAATGACTGTATGGCGCGATTTCTGCCCGCCGCCGTACGTGCGGGCATCGCAGTATCGATACCCTGAGTGATGCTTCTTTTACATTGGGTGCGGGATATGGCACGATAAGAAAATACATGGTGTGATCGATCCGTCACTGGGAAGTCCCCGATGATGATCTACCCAGACATCGCCGCGGCCATCGTGGTCGCAATTTTCATATGGCTCGTGCCAGTACGGCGCAACGGCATTCCGGGGCTCGGCGGGCGCGGGAAGCTCCCGCCCGTACCGCCGCCCACACATCCGGGTTACGTCGCCCCCCGCCCGGCCCCGCCGGATGAGATGACCGGCGAGCCGGATGGCGGCGACAGCCACGACCGGGACGACCGCCTGCTCGCCGAACTCGACGCGACCTGGAAACCCGGATACGCCGACGAGGTGACGGCGCAGCACCAGTCCCGGCAGAAGCCAGACTAGGGCCGAGCGTGGGCCGAGCACGGGAGCGGCGCGGCAAACTGAAGTTACTACTGGGTAGCGATCCGGCCGGGGCCGGTTTACCCTTCGCTCATGGGAGACCTGGACTACGACATCGTCGTCATCGGATCGGGCTTCGGCGGCAGCGTGGCCGCGCTGCGGCTGCGGATGCTGGCCGAGGAGCTGGGCGGGATGCCCGGCGGGACGTGGCTCGACCTGTTCAGCATCCCGACCACCGCGCATTTCATCGGCGGGTGCGCGATCGGCGACTCGCCCGCGTCCGGCGTGATCGACCCATTTCACCGGGTGTACGGGCATGAGGGGCTGCACATCGTCGACGGCTCGGCCGTCTCGGCCAACCTGGGGGTCAACCCGTCGCTGACCATCACCGCCCAGGCCGAGCGGGCCATGGCGGCCTGGCCGAACCGCGGCGACGCGGACCCGCGCCCGCCGCTCGGCGCCGCCTACCAGCCGGTGGCCGCCGTTCCCCCGGCGCGCCCCGCCGTTCCGGTGGGCGCCCCTGGGGCTCTGGCCTAAGGGCTGTGCCATCACGACACTCCGGGCTCTCGATTGAGATGCATAGGCTCCCCTTCATGGGGTTGAGTAGGGGTGTGGACCAGTCAGCCGCCATCGAGCGGATCGATGCCTTTTGCGACGCGGTGCCCCGGCGCCGGGCGCGCGCGGAAGAGCACGGCCCGCTGGTGCTATTCGTCCCGACCGGTCCGGGGTGGCCCTACTACGCGCGTCCCCGCCGGCCCGCTGACCGGTCTGACGTCCGCCGGGCCCCCGGGGGCGTCGGGAGGCCCGGCGGGACGGTGACCGCCGAGGACATCCGCGCCGTCCGCGCCCGGCAGCGGGAACTGCTGATCCCGGAGTCTTTCGAGTGGATCGACGAGGCCGCACCGGGCATGACCGCCGCGGCGCCCGGCGCCGGGCTCGCAGCGCGCGCGCATCCGCTGATGGTACTGAGCGCGCTGGCGCCGGCCCCGGTGACCGAGCCGGGCATCACCGTGCGCCTCGTCTCCCCCGGCGAGCCCGAGCTCGACCGGATCTGGGCCGTCCCGGCGGTCGCGTTCGGGCATCCCGGGACGGCGGCGGGCCTGGCCGGCGCCATCGAGCGCGACAAGATCGCCGCCGACCACGACGAGGGCACCATGGGCATGCTGCGGGAGCGCCTCCGGTCGGGGCAATCGGTGCTGGCCGCGGCGTTCGGCGCGGATGGGCCGCTGGCCGCCGGAAGCTGCCAGCCGCTGGCCGGCGTCGCGGAGATCACCGGGGTGGGGGTGCTGCCGAGCGCGCGCCGGATGGGGCTCGGCGGGGCGGTGACCGCCGCTCTGGCCCGCGAGGCGCTGCGGCGCGGCGTCCAGACCGTGTTCCTGGCCGCCTCGGACGATGACGTGGCGCGCGTCTACGCCCGGCTGGGGTTCGAGCGCGTCGGCACCGCCATGATCGCCGAGCCGGGGGACATTTAGGCCGACGGCCCGCGCCCCGCGTCCTCGGCGCGCCGCATGTGCACTGTGCGTGGTGATACAGGCGCGCTCGGCGCTCGCCACCGTGGGCGACATTCCGGCGGACGACCAGGAGATGCTGTTCCGCCGCTACCCAACCCTGAGCCACGGATCACTGCCAGCCTTCGGACCCTCAGCGCCCCCGACGAACCGCGCGCCGGTGCATCCCCGCTACGGAGACTGGTGACAAGGGACGCCCCAATGGGTCGATGAACAGCGCACATGGCCCGGTGGCAGCCGGTACGGTGCCGTCGAGGACCTTGATGCTCCGGGGGTGATGCCGGGTGATGCGCAAAACGGCCAGGTGCGGCAACGTGGATGGCGATGACGGAGAACCGGGGTGATCTGCGTCGTCGTGATAGCAGCGGGCGTCATCGGCAAGGAGCTGAGCAACCCGATCCCCCGATGGGCCGAGCACGGCGCCGACCGCAAAGTGGTACCCTGCGGCGTCTCCACCGGCATGGACTCCCCCAACCCGGAGCCAGGCCGACCGCAACCCGGGGCGATCGTAATCACCCTCAACAGGGTGACAGCCAGTCACCCCATTTCATTTTAAACTCAGGATGAAAGGGGGCGACAGATCTGGCCGTAGCCCCAACCAGCTCTGGGCGTAGCCCCAACCAGCGAATTCGGGCCTAGGAGACGTTGTGGCGGCGAACGAGTGCTGCATCCAGGCCCCGCGACGAAGTCGTGAGGTGAGTCGGTCCCTAGGTGGTCAGCGTGAGCGAAACCTTCGAACTCCGGTTCCGCGGCGAGCCAGGGCCGACGCTACGTGCCGCATTCCCGGAGTTCGTACTCCGGCCCGAGCACGGCGTGACTGTTCTTCACGGAGAGTTCGTGGACCAGGGCGCGCTCCTCGGTGCCATCGAACGAATCAACTCGCTCGGGCTCGAGCTCGTAGGCCTGCATCTCATCGTCGTCGAGGACGGCTCTTGAGTCGAGTCCCGGACCGGTTCGATCCGATGACCCTGATCTTCTGCGGGCCCGCAGTCAGGAGTTTGGGGCGGGGCTGGCCTGACCTGGCCGGCGTTGTTTGCCCGGATCGGCTGAGAACCCCGGCCGCCACTGAACACCGCCTACAGCCAGCCGGTGGTCCCCGACGGGGCGCCGAGCGTGCCGTACATCGTCCTGGACGGCGCCGGCTTCTTGGTGATGGGGCCGTACGGGGGGCTGGTCCAGACGCCGAACATCAAGCGGATCGCCGATCCCCAGATATGATCGCCGATCCCCAGATATGAAGGAGAAGGAATGTCATTCGCGGATGCGTCATCTTCTTATCCAGTCTTGAACGTTTTCTGGACGATTTGCGAGGTCTTCTTGTGGGTGCTCTGGTTCTGGATCTTGATCACAGTGTTCATCGACATCTTCCGCAGCCCTGACCTGTCCGGCTGGGACAAGGCCTTGTGGTTCCTGTTCGTGCTGTTCATCCCGGTGATCGGCGTGCTGGTCTACCTGATCGCCCGCGGCGGCTCGATGCATGAGCGGTCGGTCTGGTAGCCATACCGCTCCCGGAGGCTGGTCAGCGCCCGGCGGGCGAGCGGGACGCCGTTGCCGGCGGCTACCCGGCTAGCTGTGTCGGCGTCCTGCGTGCTGACGCCGGGGTTCCCCGGCGCGGTATTTCGTGGAACCTGGGCTCAGGCGCGGATTCGCGCAACTGATTCGGCATCCTGGGAGCCCGTTCACTGGGCCCCAGAGGAAGCCAGGCAGTTCGATGGCCGTAAGGAGCGGGTAATGAGTGCAGAGCTCCGGTGACCGGATCGCCATCGCCGCCTACCTCGGCGGCTCCGACGCCTTCGACCAGGCCATCACCGCATTCGCCGCCGCCTACGCCGACCAGAACGAACGCGACCACCAGGCCCTGGTCGACGCCGTCGCCTCAGGACGGATCACCGCCGAACCCGACATGTGACGTGGGGCGGGGCCGCCCGGCGAACGTGCCGGCGAGGAGAATGCGGGCATACCCGGGGCAGCCGGGCGCCGGCGGCACCTGAGAGTTAGGGATCCGGCCAGCCGGGCAGGGCCGGCCAGAGTGCCGCAGTGAGGTGGCAGCGGACGAGAGCGGGTATCGGCGGGAGACAGGCCACCGCCGCGCTCGTGTTCGCCCAGGCCCTGCCCGGCAGTGTGGCACCCGGCCCGGACCAATCCAGGTCCTACGCGGAATGGCTGTCCCCACGGCCGGGCGCCGAAAGTCACGCCTAATACTGCAACGGCACGGTCAGCTTTTGAGGGCTTCCCGCAGCTCGCTGCTGATTTCGTCGGTCGCGGCGTCCACAGAGCGCTTCACGACTTTGGCGGCACCTGAAAAGGCCTTGTCGAGTCCTTCGTCGATGGTCGGCTCGCCAACCACGACGAGCCCTGCCTGGTTAGCAGTGAGTACCTCAGCCGCCTCTTTGAGCTCCTTGCGAGGCAGCGTCCCGCCCCCGAACATCTCAGGAATGGCACGCATGCGCGAGCGATCCATCCGCTAAGGCCGCGCTGGTCATCGTCGGGGAGAGCACGGTGGCGAAGGCGGTGGAAAAGGCGGGGCTGAAGGCCGAGAAGCAGGTCGCCAAGGAACTCGACGTCAAGCCGAAGGACATCGACAAGGCCGTCCGGGAAGCCGCCGGCGAAGTCAGCTGACCGCCGGTCCCCGGCCGGTGGCGGCTATCCCGCCTGCGGCCGGAACACCGGCCACCCGGGGAGGGTTCACCCTTACCGGGGTGAAATGTCACATCAGGTTGCGGGCGGGCCGGATGAGCGTGCCGTCGGAGTCCGGCGGCGCCCACGGTCAGCCGGCCGTCAGCCGTAGAAGAGGCGGTCCATGACGGCGCGGGCGTGGCGGGCGGCCTTGCGGTAGTCCTGCTCCAGGGCCTGGCCCTCTCCCGGGCCGTAGCCGAGGACCCGGGCCACCGCGCCCTGCTCGCGGGCCGCGGCGGGGATCGTGTCCGAAGCGGTACCGCGCACCAGCATCACCGCGTCCCTGATCCGCGCGGCGAGCTGCCAGGATTCGGCCAGGACGAGGGCGTCGGCGGGGGAGATCAGGCCCGCCTCCCGGGCGGCGGTCAGGGCCGGCAGCGTGCGGGTGGTCCGCAGCCCCGGCACCGCGAACGCGTGCCGTAGCTGCAGCAGCTGGATGGTCCATTCGACGTCGGACAGGCCGCCGGGGCCGAGCTTGACCTGCAGGACGGGCTCGACGCCGCGGGGCATGCGCTCGCCCTCCATGCGGGCCTTGATCCGCCGGATTTCGCGCACCGCGTTCTCGCCGGCACCGCCCTCGGGATAGCGGACCTCGCTGATCATGAGGGTGAACTCCTCGCCCAGTCTCGCGTCGCCGGCGACGGGCTCGGCCCGCAGCAGCGCCTGCGCCTCCCAGGGACGCGACCAGCGCCGGTAGTACGCCAGGTAGGAGGCGAGGGTGCGGACCAGCGGTCCCTGGCGGCCTTCGGGGCGCAGGTTCGCGTCCACGACCAGGGCCGGGTCCGGTCCGGGCAGCGCCAGCATCCGCCGCAGTTCCTGTGCGACGGCGTGCGCGGCGCGGGCCGCGCCGGCCTCGGCCACGCCCGGCAGCGGATCGTGGACGAACATCACGTCCGCGTCGCTGCCGTAACCCATCTCGTGGCCGCCGAACCGGCCCATGGCGATCACGGCGAACCGGGTCGGGAGCGGGCCGCGCAGCTCCGTCTCGACCTTCTTCGTCGCCGCGGCCAGGGCGGCACCGATGCTGGCGGCGGCCACCGCGGTCAGCGCGTCAGCGGTTTCGGCGGGCTTCAGCAGGCCGAGGACGTCAGCCGCGGCGATCCGGAGCAGTTCACGCCGCAGCAGGGAACGGACCGCGGCCACGGCGGTTTCCGGTTCGTCGTGCCGGCGCACGGAGGCTTCGGCCTCGCCGAGCAGAGTGGTTACCGAACGCGGCATGAGCTCGCCGTCATCGCCGAAGATGGCCACCGCTTCCGGGGCGCGGAGCAGCAGCCCCGCCGCGTACCGGCTGGAGGCCAGGACGTGGGCCATCCGCTGGGCCGCCTTCGTCTCGTCGCGCAGCAGGCGCAGATACCAGGGCGTCGATCCCAGCGTGTCGCTCACCTGGCGGAAGGCGAGCAGCCCGGCATCGGGCTCGGCCGCGTTGGCGAACCAGCCGAGCAGGACCGGCAGCAGCGTCCGCTGGATCGCCGCGCGGCGGGACACTCCGGCGGTGAGCGCGTCGATGTGCCGCAGGGCACCGGCCGGGTCCAGGTAGCCGAGCGCCTCCAGGCGGGCCTGCGCCGCGGCCGGGGTCAGCCGGGCCGCATCGCCGGGCAGCCGGGCCACCGCACTGAGCAGCGGCCGGTAGAACAGCTTCTCGTGCAGGCGCCGCACCTGCAGTGCGTGCTGCCGCCACAGCTCGCTGAAGCCGACGGCGGGATCGGCACCGAGCTGGCCACCGTCCGCGCGCGGGTCGCCGGGCCCGTCGGGCTGGACGGCGGGCTGGACGGCGGTGCGCATCGCGCGGCCGAGCCGGCGCAGGACGGCGGAGTCCTCGGGCAGGATGTGGGTGCGGGACAGCTTGTAGAGCTGGAGCAGGTGCTCCACCTGCCGGAGGAACCGGTACGCGTCGGCCAGGTCGCTGGCATCGTCGCGGGCCACGTAGCCGCCCCTGGCGAGCGCCGCGAGCGCGGGCAGCGTCGCCGGGCTGCGAAGCGACTCGTCCGTGCGGCCGTGCACGAGCTGGAGGAGCTGCACGGCGAACTCGATGTCACGCAGGCCGCCGGGGCCCAGCTTGATCTCCCGTCCGGCCTGCGCCGCGGGCAGGGTCTTTTCCACCCGGCGCCGTATAGCCTGAACGTCTTCGACGAAGTGCTCCCGCTGGGAGGCTTGCCAGATCATGGGGGCGAGCGCGTCGACGTACTGCTGCCCGAGTTCCATGTCCCCCGCCGCGGGACGGGCCTTGAGCAGGGCCTGGAACTCCCACGTCTTGGCCCAGCGCTCGTAGTATGCGATGTGGCTGGCCAGGGTGCGCACCAGCGGGCCGTTGCGCCCCTCGGGCCGGAGGTTCGGGTCGATGGGGAAGATCATGCCCTCGGGTGTGGTCCGCGAGCACACCGCGATCAGGCCGGTCGCCAGCTTGGTGGCCGTCCGCAGTGCCGCGTCCGTGCCGCCGCCCGGATCGGTTCCGGCTCCGGTACCGGGGCCGGTATCGTGGCCGGTCTCGGCGGGGGCGGCTACGAAGATCACGTCAACGTCGCTGGCGTAGTTGAGCTCGCAGCCGCCGCACTTGCCCATGGCGAGCACCGCGATCCGGCACGGCGCAGCGCCGGGGGGCAGTTCCGCACGCGAGACCGCGAGCGCGGCGCACAGCACGGCCGCGGCGATGTCCGCGAGCTCGCTCGCCACCTCCTCGGTCGGGGCCACGCCGGTCATGTCGCGCGCGGCGAGGTGCAGGATGTGACGCTTGTACGCGACGCACAGCACGGCCGCCGGGTCCGCCCCGTCCAGGACCGCGAGGTCAGCGACGGGGTGCTCGTCGAGAGGGTTCGCGCCCACCGCATAAAGCAGGGCCGCGCGCAGTTCGGCCGGCGCGGGCAGGCGCATCGCGTCCGCGCCGCGTAGCAGGCAGCAGTCCTCCGGATGCCGGGCCAGGTGATCGGCCAGGCCCGCGCTGACGCCCAGGACACCGATCAGCCGTTCCCTGAACCCCGGTTCGGCGCGCAGCGCGGCCCGGACCTCGGCCACGTCCGCCGTGGCGTCCGCGTCTGTTTCGCGGTCGGCTCCGATGATCCTGGCCAGCCCGAGCAGCGCCAGGTCGGGGTCGGCCGCCGCCGCGATCGCCTCCAGCACTACCTCGTCCTTGGGCGGCCCGCCGAAGCCGGGGATGGTGCCGGGCCGCTCACCGGGGCTGACATCGAGGGCGAGATCGGAGGTCACGAGGCGTTCCGCCTGGCGCGCGTCACCGAACCCCATCCGGGCGAGCCGCCCCGCCAGGGTTGCCGTCCGCGTGCCGCTCACCCAGGTACTCACGCCATGACGGTAATACGAATGCCCGCATTCCACGACGGGTCCCCGGGCGATACCGCGGTGGACACCCGCTGCGTTATCGCTTTTCGACAATATCGACCATCGATACCCGGAAACGCGTCGCGACGGTGGACGCCGAGTTGAACCCGGAAGCTGACCGGCGCAAAGAAACTTAAGTCAGCAGCTTCAAACCCTTTGACGACTCTGATGAACAGGTTGACCGCGACTGGCGCGGCGGCGCAGGGCGAGAACACGGCGGCGCGGATCCCGTACCGCTTCGCCACAGGCGAAAGCTGACTGGACCGGCCCGGGATCCCGGGCCCATACAGTTATTTACATGACCGATCTCATGCCCCGCGACGTCCTGTTTGGCAATCCGGAACGGACCCTGCCGCGACTATCTCCTGACGGGACCCGGCTAGCCTGGATCGCGCCGCACGAGGGCGTGCTGAACGTCTGGGTCGCGCCGCTGCGGGCCACCTCGGACGAGGCCGTGGACTGGTCCGAGGCCCGGGTCGTCACCGATGACCGGGACCGTGGCATCCGCATGTTCTCCTGGGCACACGACGGCCGGCATCTGCTGTACATCCAGGACAACGGCGGGGACGAGAACTGGCGGCTGCACGACGTCAACCTGGACACCATGCTCCACCGTGACCTGACCCCGTTCGCGGGCGTGCAGGCCCGGCTCGTCGCCTCGAGCAAGAAGTTCCCGACCGAGATCCTGATCGGGCTCAACCGGGAGAACCCGCAGTTGCACGACGTCTTCCGGCTCAACCTGCTCACCGGCGAGATGACCCTGGAGGTGAAGAACCCGGGCTTCATCGGCTGGCTTGCGGACGAGGACATGGTCATCCGGGGCGGATTCGCCCCCAAGCCGGACGGCGACCTCGACCTCATGGTGCGGGACCGGATTCTGGACGACTGGCGCCTGTTGCTGACGGTTCCGGCCGACGACGTGACCGCCAGCAACGTCGTCTCCTTCAGCGCCGACGGCCGGTCGCTGCTGGCCATCACGCCGGTCGAGGCGAACACCTCCCGGCTGATCCGGGTCGATGTGGCCAGCGGCGACATCGAGGTGCTGGCCGAGGATCCCGAGGCCGACGTGGACGGCGTGGTGCTGCACCCCGACACACGGGAGCCGCAGATCGTCACCGTGATGAAGGACCGCACAGAGTACCGGGTGCTGGACGGTTCGGTCGAGGCCGACCTGGAGGCGATCCGGGCCCTGCACCCCGGCGACCCGTCGATCGGCGGCCGCGAGCACGCCGACTCGCCCTGGCAGGTCGCGTTCAACAACGACACGGGCTCCGTCACCTACTTCGTCTACGACCCCGCCGCGCACCGCGGCAGGTACCTGTTCAGCGCGCGGCCGGAACTGGACCGCTACCAGCTCGCGGCGATGGAGCCGTTCAGCTTCACCGCGCGGGACGGGCTGACCGTGCACGGATACATCACGTTCCCGCCCGGTGCCGACCGCTCGGACCTGCCCGCCGTGCTCGACGTGCACGGCGGCCCGCAGGTCCGCGACGTGTGGGGCTTCGACCCGGAGGTTCAGTGGCTCGCCAACCGCGGCTACGCCTGCGTGCAGGTCAACTACCGCGGCTCCACCGGATACGGCAAGGCGTTCGTCACGGCCGGCGACCACGAGTGGGGCGCCAAGATGCACGACGACCTGATCAACGCGGTCGACTACATCGCCAGCCAGGGCTGGGTGGACCGGAAGCGGGTCGCCATCTACGGCGGCTCCTACGGCGGGTACGCCGCGCTGGTCGGGGCCGCCTTTACCCCGGACGTGTTCTGCTGCGCCGTCAACATCGTCGGGCCATCCAACCTCAAGACGCTGCTGGAAACCATCCCGCCGTACTGGGCGCCGCTGATCGCCCAGCTCTACAAGCGGGTCGGCAACCCGGAGACCGAGGCGGACTTCCTCTGGTCTCGCTCGCCGCTGTCACGGGCACACGACATCCGGATTCCGCTGCTCATCGCGCAAGGCGCCAACGACCCCCGGGTCAAGCAGGCCGAGTCGGAGCAGATCGTGGCCGCGCTGCAGGAAGCCGGGATCGACCACGAGTACATGCTGTTCCCCGACGAGGGCCACGGCTTCGCCAAGCCCGAGAACCGGCTGAAGTTCTACGCCGTGGCCGAGCGCTTCCTGGCCCGCTACCTGGGCGGCCGCTTCGAGGACTAGCCCATATACGGCTCTAACCAGGACGTAGCATCGCAGCGGATGCCTTTCATCAGCCTTCGCGCCGGGCCTCCGGGCCAACCGAAAAACTCTATCGAGTTCTCCTCCTTGGGCTTCATCGGGCAAACTTCGAGGTGATGAGCGAGATGGCTGCCGCCAGTCCCCCGTTCCATCACCTGCCGCAAGAGCGGCCGATGAACGGCTCGTGGGCGCTGCGGACACACCTGGAGCTCGGTGCGTTGCGCGGTGCCGTGCCCTGCGCGCGCCTGCATGCCCGGCACGTGCTGTGGGAATGGGGCCTGTCCGATCTGGACGAGCCGGTCGAGCTTGTGGTCTCCGAACTCGTCACCAACGCCATACAGGCGTCGGTTGGGCTCAGCAGCGAGATGCCCGGGTACGAGGAGGAAAGCCTCGGCCTGCCGTGCGTCTGGCTGTGGCTCGCGTCCGACGGGCGGCAGCTGGTCATCGAGGTCGGCGACGGCAGCCCGCGGCCACCTGGCCTGGTCGAGACGGAACAGGACGTGGAGGGCGGCCGGGGCCTTCTGCTGGTGGAGACGGTCAGCCGGCGGTGGGGCTACTACTTCCCCGCCGAAGAGGACGAGAGCCAGCGAAAGATCATCCGCAAGGTCGTCTGGGCGCTGGTCGCGCGCCGCTAACGGTGAGCCTCACACGACGCGCCCGCCTGCAGGCGGGGGCGGCTTTGCCGTAGGTCGCACGGCAAAGCCGCCTCTCATCCGGGGAAAGGCCGCCCCCGAAAGCGGAAACTAATCCGCGTCCCTCCGGTAGTCGTTCGCTGTACCGAATCTTAGCAGTTGCAGGCCGCTCCGCTCAATACTTTGTTCGAATGGCTGTCCGCGGGGCGGAGGGCACGCGCGTGGGCCCGTTCGGCTAAATCAGCGACCTCAGCCGCCACCAGGGCGCCAAGTTCCCAGCAGGCCTCAAGATCGGCCTTTCCGGGTGGCCCGGTGACACAGACCGGCGGCCGGACCGCCCGCCATTGCAGGCCGGTGGTGATCGATTCGACGGCGCGCACCGCGCCGCCGGTGTCCAGGGCGCCGTGCACGTACAGGCCGTAGGGGCGCCGACGGGTCGCCTCCAGGCACGGGTAGTAGATCCCGTCGAAGAAGTGCTTGAGCGCCCCGGACATGTAGCCAATGTTCGCGGGCGTGCCAAGCAAGTAACCATCCGCCTGGAGCACATCGGCGGCTGCCGCCGTGAGGGCCGGGCGGATGACCACCTCGACACCCTCGATCTCGTCGGTCCCCGCGCCGCGGACCACGGCCTCGAACATCTCCTGCAGGGCGGGGCTGGGCGTGTGGTGGACAAGCAGCAGAGTCGGCATCAGCGCCGAGCCTAGCGGGGGAATGAGCTAGCGGGGGAATGAGCTAGCGGGGGAATGGACGGTGTCGCCGTCGAGTGTTCACCGCCCGTTCGGTGGCTGCGGTTTGCCGTCCCCCCGGCCCGGGATGCCAGGATGAGGTATGCCGTGGATCGAGCTCGAAGGTGCCGTCAACGTCCGTGACCTGGGTGGCCTGCCCACTTCCGATGGGGGCAAGACCGTTGGCGGGCGGCTGCTGCGCAGCGACAACCTGCAGGAACTGTCGCCTGCTGACGTCGCCACACTGGTGCGGGACTTCGGGCTGACCACCGTCATCGACCTGCGCAGCACCGCGGAGCTGACGGCCGAAGGGCCGGCGCCGCTCGACGCCGTGGACAGCGTCCGGCACGTTCACCTTCCGGTCCTGCCCGAACAGGGGCACGCCACCGACGTGGTGGCGGACGTCCTGCTGACCCGTGCGGACCAGGACCGGTCCCGCTTTTCCGGCGATCCGCGGGCCGGGCACTATCTGGGCTATCTGGAGGACCGCCCCGGCCAGGTGGTGGATGCGCTGCGCACCATCGCCCGTTCCGAGGGCACGGCGCTCGTGCACTGCGCGGCGGGCAAGGACCGGACCGGGGTGGTCGTCGCGCTAGCGCTCTGCGCCGCCGGGGTCCGCGCGGACGCCGTCATCGCCGATTACGCCGCCAGCGCCGAACGGATCGGCGCGATCCTGCGGCGGCTGCGGAGGTCACCGACGTATGCCGTCGAACGTCGTCCACAAGCCGGCGGATTCACAGCGGCCGCGGCCGGAGACGATGACCGCGTTCCTGGAACAGTTGGACGCACGTTACGGCGGCGTCGTTCCGTGGCTGGATTACCACGGGTTTTCCGGCCGCGACCTGGACCTGCTGCGCGCGAGACTCCGCCACCCCTGAGCACGGGCGGCCCGGGGGTGCGGTCGGTCCTGCGGCGGCCCGCTCAGGGCAGGAGGGCCAGCTTCCCGGTGATCTGCCGTTTGGCCAGCGCGTTCAGCGCCTCGGCGGTGCGCTCGAGCGGATAGGTCTGGGGCGCGACCGGGTGCAGGGCTCCGGCCGCCACCCGGCCGAGCACATCGGCGATCAGCCTCTGGTTGCCGGCCGGGTCCTGGCGCGACCAGGCACCCCAGTCGACCCCGACAATCGTGCGGTTTTCCAGCAGGACGCGGTTGAGCGGCAGCCGGGGGATGGAACCGCCGGTGAACCCGATGACGAGGTAGCGGCCGAACGCCCGCAAACTGCGCAGCGCCGGCTCGGCGAACGGCTCGCCGACCGGATCGATCACCAGGTCGGCCCCGGACCCGGTGATCTCGCGGACGCGGGCCTTCAGATCCTCGGTCTCGTAGTCGATCGCGGCCTGCGCCCCGGCGCTGAGCGCGGCGGTCCGCTTAGCCGGACTGGACGCGGCCGCGATGACGTTCGCGCCCAGCGTGCTGGCCACGTCGACGGCGGCGAGCCCGATCCCGCCACCGGCGCCCAGCGCCAGGACCCACTCGCCCTTCGCAACGGCCGTCCGCTGGGTCAGCGCGAACAGCATCGTCGCGTAGCTCTCCACCGCGGTCGCGGCGACCTCGTACGTAACAACGGAGGGCAGCGGAACGACCGCCGCCGCGGGCAGGATCCAGTGGCTGGCGTAACCGCCCATCCCGAAGTTGCTGCCCACCACGCGACGGTGGGCAGCCAGGTCCGGCACGCCCGCGCCGGTGGTGAGCACTTCTCCGGCGCCGACCAGGCCCGGAGTGAACGGGAGCGAGGGCTTGAGCTGGTAAATTCCGCCGACGATGAGGCCGTTCACAAAGCTTACGCCCGCGGCGCGGACCTTGACGAGGACCTCGCCCGGGCCTGGTTTGGGATCGGGAACTACCTCCAGGCTCAGATGTTCCGGCGGGCCGAACTCCCGGCAGACGATGCGGCGCATCCCGGCTCCCCTCGGATCACACTCTCGTGGGCCACGGTAGGCCCGGGATCGCTTCGACGTAAGGGGTGGTTTCCGGCCTCGACGCAAGGGCGGTTTCCGGCTTCCTCGGGAAGGCGAACGGGCAGACACGCAGGCAGGCAGGCCAGCGGACATGCGCCACCGACCTGCCTGCCTTTATTGATGTGCTAGGCGGCTCCACCAGCCGCCCGTGGTGTCCTGCTGCTGATCAGCAGCCGTCGTAGGCCGACCAGTTGGACTGGCCGCCCGCGGCGATCGCGTTGTTGAACACCTGGTTCTGCTGCGCCACGCTGGCGTTGCCGAACGACGAGGGGGAACCCCCGTAAGCAGCCCAGGTCGATGCGCTGAACTGGTAGAGGCCGTAGTGGCCGCTGAAGTTCATGACCTGGCTGCTGCCGCCCGATTCGCGGGCGATCACGCACGACTGGAACGAGCCGCTACCAGAATAGGTGGCCGCGGCAGCGGCCTGCGGGGCAGTCTGCACGGGCGCGGTCTGGACCGGCGCAGCCTGTGTCGGCGCGACGCTGTATCGCGTCGACGCGGGGGTGGTGACGGAGACGGAGACGGAGACGGAGACGGGGGCCGCGGACGGCCCGAGAAGCGCAGGCGGATTGGGTATCCGCGCGGGCTTGACCGGGACTTTCAGAACCTGCCCGATCTTGATTTCGTTCGCCCAGTGGATCTGGTGATGGTTGGCCCAGTAGAGCACCGGCCACGCTTCCGGGTTGTGGTAGAAGCGCTGGGAGATCGCAGCGAGCGAGTCACCCGAGCGAACGGTGTACCGGGTCGGCGGGGCGGACTTTTTCACGTGCGCCTCGTGCGCCGCGGCGTTCCGCGCCACGGACGTCAGGCGGGCGGACGAGGAGTCCGTGTGGGCGGCGGCCACAGCGTCATTCGCGGTAGCCGGGGCGGTTGCTGCACCCGCGGGTGCTGCCTGTGCCGACAAGCTAAGCGCCGCGGCCAAGCCGAACAACGTGGGCGCGGCGGCGATTGCCAGTCGGTGCGGACGTCGGATACGTGCGGGTTTTCCTGGGCGGCCCAAAAAGGCTCCTTATCGAGTCGGGCGCGCTCGCGGGGAGGGCTGGATGCGGTGCTTTTGAGGTCACCTGGGTGCGAACAGCCTTCGGAGCGCCTGACAGGCCGTGAGCATAAACGTATGGATTCAAATCCGTCAAAGGTGGGTAAACATATATATCTTGCCGGGCTCTGTGGCGCGCCGGTGGGGGGGCGGATGCAGACGGCGGCGCTCAGAGGTGGGATATGGGGGGTGCTGCCCGGTCGGCCGCCGTCCGTGGGTTCGCCCGGGAACCCGCCACTGACCTGCGCGCCTGCCCGTTATCGGCCCGTTATCGGCCGACCGTAATCGACCGCTCCCCGGACGCCCAGAAGGGCGCGGCCAGGCCTCTCGCAGAATTCGTTTCTGCGGGCTTTTTGTGCGGTCATGATTGTGACCAAGGTCACTAGTGGGCCTCATCTGCGGGGGCGCCCTGCACGCCGCCAGTTTTCCTGTTGCCCGGCGGAGCGGAGCCCCGAATTTGCTCTCGGCACGCCTGCCCAAACCGGCCCTCGAACTCAACCTAGGGGCCGACCCAGTTCGGGTAATCGGTGCAGCCGGAGACCCTGCCGCGACACTGGGGTGCGGGGGCCGCTGGCAGCCAGCCGGTGACCCAGCGCGAACCGGCTGACCCGCTGGCCACAGGGCCGGGTTGGCGTCCCGGCGCCGGGCACGTACCCGGCGCCGGGACGTTCGTCAGATGGAGCCCACCGTCAGATGGAGCCCCCGTCAGACGGAGACCAGGTCGCACACGAAGATGAGAGTCTCGCCCGGCGCAATGACGTTGCCGGCGCCCCGGTTCCCGTAGGCCAGATCCGGGGGGATGATCAGCTGGCGGCGGCCGCCGACCTTCATCCCTTGCACGCCCTGGTCCCAGCCGGCGATGACGCGACCGGCACCGAGCTGGAACTCCAGCGGATCGCCGCGATCCCAGCTGGCGTCGAATTCCTCGCCCGTCGAGTAGGCGACCCCGACGTAGTGGACCTGGACCGTGTCTCCTGCCTTCGCGGTCCCACCGTTGCCTTCCCAGATGTCGGTGACCTGCAGCTCGGCCGGCGGCTCGCCGCCGGGGAAGTCGACCTCGGGCTTGCCGATGCTCATAATCGCCTCTCTCGGTTGCTGGCGTAGCTGGATCTATCGAGATCCCGTCGAGGGTAGCCGTGAACGCGAGGAGAGGCAGGCTGAGGGCCGCATCCGGCGCGGGCATAGCGAGAACCCGTCCAAGGGCGGGCGCATCACGGTGGCCCGTCCGGCTGGCGCACTGCGGCCAACCGGGCGGGCTAATCGCGGCCGTCCGGCCTAACGGGTCCTCACGGCCGCCGTTCAGGGGCCACCGCAGGCCGTCCAGGGCCACCGTGTGGCCGTCCATGGGGGGGATCCTGTGTGTAGGGGGCGCCCCCGCCCATAGGGGACCCCGTATGTCGGCGCCCCCGCCCATAGGGGACCCCCGTATGTAGGCGCCCCCGCCCGCAGGGGACCCCGTATGTAGGCGCCCCCGCCCGCAGGGAACCCCGTATGTAGGCGCCCCCGCCCACAGGGAACCCCGTATGTAGGCGCCCCCGCCCGCAGGGAACCCCCGTGTGTGGGCGCCCCCGCCCCGAGGGGACCGTGTGGGCGTACAGAGGACCGTGTGGCCGGTTACGCCTGCGGCTGGGAGATATTGACCAGCCAGGGGACGCCGAACCTGTCCGTAAGCATTCCGAACTCGTCGCCCCAGACCTGCTTCTGCAACGGCATCGTCACGGCCCCGCCGTCGGAAAGCTTCTCCCAGTAGCCGCGCAGGGCCTCGTCGTCACCGCTCAGGCTCAGCGAGAACCCGGCCATGGGGTGGTATTGCATGTCACTGGTGACGTCGGCGGCCATGATCGTGTAGCCGGCGTCCGTCTCGAGCGCCCCGTGCATGATCCGATTGGCGTCGGGCGAGTCCTTGGCCCCGAAATCGCCGAACGTATTGAGGTTAAGGGTCCCCCCGAACACGGTCTGGTAGAACTCCAGCGCTTGGCGCGTGGTGCCGTTGAAGTTGAGGTATGGGTTCAGTTGAGACGCCATCGTCTTCTCCCGTCAGCCTGTCCGGGTGGCTCGGCCCGCACCCGGTCCAGGTATACGCGGAGTGATCGTAACAGGCGGGTCCGACAGACGCCCCGGCATCGCGCCCGGCCGACGGTCGTGCCGGATCCGGGAAACCAGATCGGCTAGGAAACGACAGATATCGCCGTCGTGTCGGACTGTCGCAGGGTCATATCTCGGGTTATGGTCCATGCGTAGTCGCAAATCTTGTGCTCTTGCGCAATGGAGCGTGGTCGTGATGAATCCGAGTCGGCTTGGTGCAATTGCGCTGTCCGCCGCCCTGCTGACGACGGGGCTGAGCGCTGGGGCGCCCGCACTGGCCAGCCAGGCGTGCGGCGCGTCCGGCGGGGTCACCACCCTGAATGGCTCGCTGCCAGACCACGCGACCTACCTGATCCAGTGTCCGGCCGGGCCGTGGAACGGGACGCTCTTCCTTTACAGCCACGGATATGTGGTGCCCGGGACGGCGAACCCGGCCGAGGATGCCGGCGATCCAGTCACCGGCGGCTGGCTGCTCCGCCACGGCTACGCGCTGGCCGGCTCCTCCTACGCGACGACCGGCTGGGCGATCCAGCAGGCGCTCCCCGATCAGATCAGCACGCTGAACGTGTTCGACCAGACGTACCGCACGCCCATCCGCACCATCGCCTGGGGGCATTCGCTGGGCGGCATCATCATCGCCGGCCTGATTCAGCGTTACCCGGACCGTTTCAGTGCCGCGCTGCCGATGTGCGGAGTGCTCTCGGGTGGCGTAGCCACCTGGAATACCGCTCTGGATGCAGCGTTCGGATTCCAGCAACTGATCGATCCATCGGTGCAGGTCGTCGGAATCACGAGCCCGATCACGAACCTGGCCGGCGCCGAGGCGGCCGCGGGCACCGCGCAGAAGACGCCGCAGGGCCGCGCCCGGCTGGCCCTGGCCGCCGCGCTCAGTGACACGCCGGGCTGGTTCGCCCCGCTCTCCCCCGAGCCCGCCCGCAGCGACGTCACCAGCCAGGAAGCCAGCCAGTACCAGTGGGACACCCGGGTCGACTTCCCGTTCATCTTCGCGTTCCGCGCCGAACTCGAAGCCAGGGCCGGCGGGAATCCGTCCTGGAACACCGGCGTGCACTACTTTGCGCAACTGGCCAAGTCCGCCGACCTCAGCGAGGTGGTCGCGCTCTATCACGCCGCCGGGCTGAGCCTGGCCCGCGACCTGCAGACCCTCGACCACGCCTCGCGGATCAGCGCCAAGCCGTCCGCGGTGCGCTACCTGGCGCAGAACGTCGCCTTCGACGGCCAGCTTCCGGTGCCGGTGCTCACCATGCACACCACCGGCGACGGCCTGGCGGTCCCAGAAAACGAACAGGCCTACCAGCAGGTGGTCGACCGCGCCGGTGACGGCCGCCTGCTGCGGCAGATCTTCGTGCACCGCGCCGGGCACTGCGCGTTCACCCCGGCCGAAACGATCACAGCCGCCCAGACCCTGCTGAACCGGCTCGACACGGGGCGCTGGGACGGCGATGCCCTCAGCCCCGGTGCCCTTAACGCGCAGGCCACGGCGCTCGGGCCGGGGTACAACATCTTCGGCAGTGGAGCCACCGTGTCCGCCACCGCGCCGGCGTTCCTGCGGTATCAGCCCGCTCCGTACCTGCGGCCGTTCAACCTTCCGGCGTGGTGATAAGTCGCGCAGTGGGCCGGCGGCTCTTACCCGGCCTGGCGGTCCTACGTGACCGACCGCGCCGTCGTCCTGGGAGTTGCCGCCACACCGACGGTCCTGGTCGCGGGCGAGGTCATCCGGGCCATACCGGAGACGATCACGGCCGCGGTGGCCCGCGCCCGCGTAGCGCCCGGACCGCCCAGAGCCCGGACCGCCCAGAGCCCGGCCGACCGGCCGGTGTTAGCCTGCGGCTCATGTCCCAATTGCCATGGCCGTTGCGCCCCTACCAGGAGTGGCGGGCGACGTGCGACACGCTGCACGCGCACACTCAGGTTCTCGGCAAGGTAGCAGTGAAACTCGCGCCACCGGAGCCGCAACTGCAGCACGCGGCGCTCCGCCTGACGGCACGCGGGTGGGAAACGCTGCCGTTGCCCGCCCCCGACGGCTCAGGCTCGCTCGTGGCCGCGCTTGACCTGCGGTCGCACGAGGCGGTGGCTGAGCACAGTAATGGCCAGGCCGAACGGATCCCGCTGACCCCGCACCGTGCGGTGGGAGCGGTCACCCGCGACGTTCTGACCGCGCTGCGCCGCATGGGCGGCTACGTGGAGATCGACCCCACCCCGCAAGAGGTTGCGTGGACCGTTCCGCTGGACCAGGACGACGAGCACGCCCACTATGACCCTGGCCAGGTGGACGAATACTTCGCCGCAGCGACGCAGGCCGCGCTGATCCTGGCGGGCTACCGAGCGCCCTTCCGCGGCCGCTCGACACCGGTCAACGCGTGGTGGGGCTCGTTCGACCTGGCGGTCAGCCTGTTCTCCGGGCTTCCGGCCCGGCCTCCGTCGGACGACTTCATCATGCGCAACGCCATGGACGCCCAGGAGGTGGCCGTCGGCTGGTGGCCGGGTGACGCGCGGCACGGCCAGGCCGCGTTCTACGCCTACGCGCATCCCGCCGCCGAAGGCTTCGACCGGGCGGCCCTCGGCCCCGACGGCGCGCACTGGGACGGCGCCCTGGGTGAGTACGTCCTGGAGTGGGACGACCTCCGCTCGGCGCCGGACCCGCACGCCGCGGGTCTGGAGTTCGCGCGGTCGGCGTTCCGCCACGCGTGCTATGTCTGCGGATGGGACATGTCCCTCGCCGACAGCGCCGACGGTAACCCGCCTCCCGTGAAGTGAGCCTGGCGGACGTGGATCGGTGTCTGATCTGCCAACCCCCGCCACAGGCGGATACCCCGCGCCGCAGGCGCACGGCCTGGTGTACGGGGCACTCGCCCGGGTAACGTTCGGTGATGGCTACTGGCAACGCCGCTCGCGGTCCGCTGACGCCACCCGGCGCCGAACGCCCCCGGCGTTACCGCCCGAAACTGCGTTATGAGCTGATCGGCTGCGGGCTGCACGGGCACGAGCTGCTCGGCACCGACGCGGCTGCTGTGCGCCCGCAGGACGACCTGTTTGTCCGGGAAGCGAACGGGCTGCGCTGGTACCGGTGCATGCGCTGCGACTCGTGGATCGCGCTGAGCCCGCCCGCCCAGCCAACGGTGAAGTACCCGCCGGAACGGGAGGATGTCGCCCTGCCGCTGCGCGGCCGCCCGCTGCGCAGCCGTTACGCCCTTCGGCTCATCGCCGTAGACCGGATCATCCACTTCCTGGTGCTGTCCGCGCTGGCCGCGGCGATCTTCTTGTTCGTGGACAACAAGGTCGCGCTGAACAGCGAGTTCACCCAGATCCTCAAGGACATGCAGGGCGGGGTCGGAGGCCCGGTCAACAACTCCAGCCACGGGCTGGTGCACGACTTGCAGCGGCTGTTCGCCGTGAGAACGACCAACCTCCTCCTGCTCGGTACAGCAGTTGCCGCCTACGCCGTGCTGGAGGGCGTCGAGGCGATCGGGCTGTGGCTCGGCAAGCGGTGGGCCGAGTACCTGACCTTCATCGCGACGATCGTCTTCGTGCCCTACGAGATCTACGAGCTGACCAAGAGCATCTCGGCGCTGAAGATCGTCACGCTGGTCATCAACCTGGCCATCGTCATCTACCTGGTGTACGCGAAACGGCTGTTCGGCGTGCGCGGCGGCGGCAAGGTCGACCGGGCCGAGATGGAGCGGGACACCGGCTGGCCGGCTATCGAGCGGGCGACGCCGCAGCCCCGGCAAACCCCGGCCGCCGCCACGGCCGCCGGCCCAGCAGCGCAGGGGGGCACCGGCCCAGCGGGGCGCGCGGCTACCGACTCAGCAGGGCGCTGAGGGGCGGGCCGGGGCCACCGGTAGATGCTGCTATTCAGCTCGGCCGTACCGAACGACGACGCGTAACAGGCCAGCCGATCGCGCACGGTCAGGCCGGGCGGATACAGCTCCGGATGCCAGTGGTCATAGCTCCACCCCGACGTCCCGATCCTGATGACCACGTTCTGGTCTCCCCCCAGCGTCAGGAGTCGGTCGGCTGGCCGGGGGCAGCGGCGCGTGTTTCGGCGATGTGCATCTCGATCATGGAGCGGAAGTCCGGGTCCGGGGTGAGGCCGAGCCGGGCCGCCCGGTCGGTGCGGAGCCGGGCGGGCCAGCCGCTCACGATGCGTGCCACGGCCGGATCGGGGACCCAGTCGATCAGCGCGGCCGCTTCGGGCCCGGCAACCTGCTCGAGCGCTTCGACCATGTCCGCGACGGTCACGGTGAGCGCGGGCAGGTTGACCGCGCTCCGGCCGCCCCAGGTGTCGTCGTCGGACGCGGCGGCGCGGCGCAGCCCCTGGATGGTCCGGGCGGGTGAGGCGAGCGCCACCGCGGTCTGCGGTCCGACCGGGCAGACCGCGCGCTGGCCCGCCAGCGGTTCCCGGATGATGCTGGAGAGGAAGCCGGAGGCGGCGGAATTCGGCCGGCCGGGGCGCACGCAGACGGTCATCAGGCGCACGGTCCGCCCGTGCAGGAACCCCTTGCGGGTGTAGTCGGCCATCAGTTGCTCACCGATGACCTTCTGCACCCCGTAGCTGGTCTGCGGGTTGGGCAGGGTCTGATCGTCCACGACCGCCGGCAGCGGATGGTCGCGGGAGTCACCGAACGCGGCCAGGGAACTGGCGAACACCACGACCGGGCTGGTCCGGAGCGAGCGGCAGGCGGCGAGCAGCGCCTCGGTGACGCGCAGGTTGGCCTGGATGCCGAGGTCGAAGTCGGCTTCGCATTCCGCGCTGACCGCCGCTGCGAGATGGAAGATCACGTCGGCGACGGGGAGGGACGCCGGGGCGCCCCGGTCCGGGGCGAGCAGGCTGCGGAGATCCCCTTCGATTCCGCTGATCCGTGCGTCCGCAGCCAGATCGGCCGGGACCGGCACGCGGTCCACTAGCGTCAGCCGGTCCAGCGGGCGGGCCTTGCCGCCCCCCACCTCCAGCTCGCCCGTGGTCAGCAGGTCGCGGGCCAGGCGTGAGCCGAGAAAGCCGGCTGCCCCCGGTGATCAGCACGTTCGCCATGGTGTCTCGGTCCCCCGGGCCTGCGGGTAAGGCGTGGATTACAGTGATCCTACGTGTTGCAAACTGAGGGAAGGCCAGGTTCCTGCGGGCAAACCTGCCGGCCGCATCCGAAGTGCTCGCCGGGCTACCGGACCCGCTCCCGGAGGACGAAACCCTCCGGGAGTCGATCCGCGCGATGCGGGCCGAGGACGGCCTCCTGCTGGGCGTACTCGACGACGACCCGACCGGATCCCAGGCGGTGCGCGACGTACAGGTCGTGACCGTGCTGGCGGAGGATGCTTACGCGGCCGCGTTCGGCGGGCCGTCCGGCACGTGCTTCGTGCTGACCAACACCCGCAGCCTCGACGAGCCGGCCGCCGTCGAGATGAACGTCCGCGCCGCGCGAGGGCTGATTGCTTCCGCCGAACGTTCGTCAGCTCGAGTCCAGCTGATCAGCCGGAGTGACTCCACACTTCGGGGTCACGTGATGGCCGAGGTAGCGGCGCTCCAGTCCGTCCGGCGTTCGGTCGTTGGCCAGGGCTTCGACGGCGTGCTGCTGATCCCGGCGTTCCTGGAGGCCGGGCGGGTGACCGCCGCCGGCATTCACTGGGCCCGGCTGGGCGGGCGGCTGATCCCGGTCGGCGAGACCGAGTTCGCCCGGGACGCCGTGTTCGGCTACCAGGCCTCGGACCTGCGGGATTTCGTCGTGGAGAAGAGCCACGGCGCGGTAAGGCCGGAGGACGTGCGCAGCATCAGCCTGACCGACATCAGGACCGGCGGCCCGACCCGGGTCCGCGAACTGCTGGGCGGGGTCCGGGCCGGGACGTGGGTGGTCGTCAACGCCACCGAATACTCCGACCTGGACACGGTGGCGCACGGGGTGCTGGCGGCCGAGCGCGCGGGACGCTCATTCCTGTTCCGGACCGGGCCGTCGTTCGTGCGGGCCCTGCTCGGCATGGGCCCAAAGGCCCCGCTGCGCGGTGAGCAGATCTGGTCGCCCGGATCGTCCCCCGGGTCGTCACCCACGTCGTCCACGGGAGCATCCCCTGGGCCGGCCTCGGGCGGGCGGCCAGCCGGCCACGGGATCGTCGTGGTCGGGTCGCACGTGGGCCAGACGAGCCGTCAGGTCGCCGCGCTGCACGCACGCGGCGGGATAACCGGCGTGGAGCTGGACGTTCCGGCCCTGGTGCGCGGCGATGACGTGATCGGCCCGGCGGCCCGGCAGGTCGCCGAAGCCCTGGCGCGGTCCGATGTCCTGCTCTACACCAGCCGCACGGTCGTTCCGGGCCGCGACCCGGCCGACGGCCTGGCCATCGCCCGCACCGTGTCGGCGGCGCTGTCCCGGGTCGTCCGCGAGACCCTGGCCACCTCGCCCGCCTGGATCGTGGCCAAGGGCGGGATCACCTCGCACGACGTGGCGGTGCATGGGCTGGGCATCCGGCGAGCGGAGGTGGCCGGCCAGCTTTTTCCCGGGGTGATCTCGGTGTTCCGCCCGCTCGACGCGGCCCCGGCAGCGATCGGCCGCCCGTACGTGGTCTTCGCCGGCAACGTCGGTGACGAGGAAACCCTGGGCCAGGTGGTGGCGATCCTGAACGGCGAGGAGGACGGCTGATGCCGGTGCGCGCGGGCCGCCCGCCGCACCTCCCCCGGGGCTGCGGCCGGCCGCCTGGCCGCCCCTTAGCGCGGCTTGCCGCCCGCGGTGTCGCCCGCGTTCCTGCCCGCGTTCTTGCCCGCGCGCGGCCTGGCCCAGTTGGTGACGTGGGCGGGCACGGTGATGTGCGGATCCAGATCCGGAGCGGCTTCCGGCACCCCCGGGATCGCGCCGGACAGCGGCAGCACACCGGCCCAGTAAGGAAGGCCGAGATCGTCGTCGTTATCCGCCGGTGGCCCCGTTCGGACCTTGAGCGAGACGTCCACCAGGGGCACGCGCAGCACCGTGGTGGACGCCAGTTCCTTGCCGGATGGTCCGCGCACGCCGCCGGAGCGCCCGGGCACCACGGCGTCGACGAGGCAGGCCAGTGCCTGTTGCTTGGCGGACTCGCCGGTAACCTCCGTAGCAAGGCCGTGCACGACCACGGAGCGGTAGTTGATGGAGTGGCTGAACGCTGACCGGGCCAGAACCAGGCCGTCCACGAGCGTGATCGTGACGCATACCCGGAGGCCGTCGCGGGCCGCGGCGCGAAGGCCGCGGGCCCCGGTCGAGCCGTGCAGATACAGCATGTCATCGATGCGCGCGTGAAGCTGCGGAAGAACAACCGGCATTCCGTCCACCACGAAGCCGACATGGCAGAGGAACGCTTCGTCGATGACCGCGTGAACCGCCGCCCGGTCGTAGCTGACGCGTTCCTTGTGCCGCGTCGGCGTGGTCTGTGGGCTGGGTGTGTAACTAGCCAGGTTCACCTGATGCCTCCCTGACTCGCGCTTGTATTGGTACAGTCGTGCTATGGCGTCGATACAGTATCAGTCGCTGGGCAGCAGCGCCAGGGAGATATCCGCCGCCCTGGAGGCCGCCATCCGGTCCGGAAGCCTGGCCCCGGCGGCCGCACTGCCCAGCGTGCGCGAGCTCGCGGCGCAGCTTGGCGTGGCTCCGGGCACGGTGGCGGCGGCCTACAAGCTGCTGCGGGAAAGGGGCTTGGCCGAGTCCCGCGGCAGGTCCGGCACGTTCGTACGGCCCCGGCCCGCACTGGCCACGCGCTCGGCCCGGCTGCCCATCCGTGCCGGGGTTATCGATCTGGCGAGCGGCTCACCCGACCCACGGCTCCTGCCCATCCTGCAGCCGGCGGCATTGAGCACGTTGCGCGGGCCTGCCCGCACCCCACCGGGCCTGGTGGTGCCGGAGTTGCTCGACATCGCCAGCCGGCGTCTCGGCGCGGATGGCGTCCCGGCCGAGTCGGTAACGCTCGCGTCCGGCGGTCTGGACGCGATCGGCCGGCTGCTGCAGGCCCACCTCAGGACGGGCGACGTGGTCGGCGTCGAGGACCCGGGATGGCCCAATGTGCTGGATCTGGTCCCGGCCCTCGGCCTGCGCGTCCGGCCCGTCGCCGTCGATTCGGCTGGTCCGGAGCCGGAGTCGCTGCATTCGGTGCTGCGCGCGGGTGCGCGCGCCGTGATCGTGACCAGCCGCGCCCACAATCCGTCCGGTGCGTACGTCACCAGCGAGCGGGCGGCCGAATTGCGCCGGGTGCTCGCCGAGTTCCCGCAGACGCTGGTCATCGAAGACGACCATGCCGCCGAGCTGGCCGGGGTGAAGCTTACGACCCTGGCCGGGTCCACCCCGGCCTGGGCGTTTGTGCGATCCATGTCGAAGCCCTACGGACCGGACCTGCGGCTGGCCACGATCGCGGCCGACGCGGCCACGGTGGCGCGTGTCGAGGGCCGGATGCACGTCGGTTCCGGCTGGGTCAGCACGTTGCTGCAACGGCTCGCCGCGCGGCTGTGGACCAGTCCCACGGCCGCGCGTTCGGTGGCCCGCGCCGCCCAGAGCTACGACCGGCGGCGCGCGCAGCTCATCACGCAGCTCGCGCAGCGCGGCATTCCGTCGACGGGCAGCACGGGTCTCAATGTCTGGATTCCGGTGCCGGATGAGGCCACGTCCGTCGCCTTTCTGCTGCAGAAGGGATGGGCCGTCGCGCCGGGGGCCCGCTTTCGCCAGGCGAGCCCGCCCGGCATCCGGGTCACGGTCGGCGCACTGGATGAGGACGGCATCCCGCGCTTCGCCGACTCCCTCGCGGAGGCTCTCACCGCGCCGCACGGCGGCCCCTACACTGCATGACGGCGATGGCGGCGCTGGCCGACCGGGCCCGGGTCGTCGCCGTACTCTGACCCGTCAGAAGCCGGCGAACCCATCATGTGCCGGCGAGGCGATCGGATGATGCGGGACGTTCTGGCTACATTCGTCTTCATGTTCGAGATCGCGAGTGCCCTGGACGGGCTGAATAAAGAACAGCGCCAAGCCGCTACGCACGACGGCGGCCCGCTGCTGATCCTGGCCGGGGCTGGCACCGGGAAGACGCGCGTACTGGTCGCCCGCGCGGCCTGGCTGTGCGAGCAGGGGACGCAGCCCGGCCGGATCCTGCTGCTGACCTTTACCCGCCGTGCGGCCGAGGACATGCTGTCGCGGGCCGTTCCCGGCGCCCAGCCGGCCGGCGGCCGGATCACCGGCGGCACCTTCCACGCCATCGCCCACCGGATCATCCGCCAGCACGCGGAGTCCTTCTCGCTGCCACCGGAGTTCACGGTCATCGACCCGGCCGACATGACGGATCTGCTCGACGCCCGGCGCGGGGAGCACGGCCTAGTGGGCACACAGCGCCGAGCGCCGCGCGCCGCGGTCTGCGCGGACATCTACACCCGCTGCGTGAACACCCAGACGACGGTGGCTGCGGTGGTGCGCGCCGGCTTTCCCTGGTGTGAGGACTACACGTCCCAGCTCTCCGGGCTGTTCCGCAGTTATGTCGCGCACAAGCGGAGCCATGGCCTGGTCGATTTCGACGACCTGCTGCTGCTGTGGCGGGCCGCGCTGGCCGATCCCGCCGCCGGGCCCGTCCTGCGCGGCATGTTCGGTGCGGTCCTGGTGGATGAGTATCAGGACGTCAACGCGCTGCAGGCCGATATCGTGCGGCTGCTCGCGCCCGAAAGCGGCTGCCTGACCTGCGTCGGCGACGACGCCCAGGCCATCTACGCCTTCCGCGGCGCCGATCCGGACCATCTGCGCCAGCTATCCGTGACCTTCCCCGGCCTTCACGTCGTGCGGCTCGTCCAGAACTACCGGTCCAAGCAGGCGGTACTGCGGCTGGCCAATGCGGTGCGCCCGCAGTCCGGCGGCCTGGAGCTGGTGCTGACGGCGGCCCGCGAGAGCGGGAGCCGGCCGCTCATGGTGCGCTGTCACGACGAGGGAACGCAGGCCCGGGAGATCTGCGCCCGGATCGTGGACGCCCACGAGGCCGGAACGGACCTGCGTGACCAGGCGGTCCTGGTGCGCGCGGCGCACCACAGCGACGTGCTGGAAGTCGAGCTGGCGGCCCGGGGCATCCCGTACGTGAAGTACGGCGGGCTGCGGTTCACCGAGGCCGCTCACGTCAAGGACTTCCTGGCGGCGGCGAGGATCGTCGCCAATCCCGCGGATGACGTCGCGTGGTTCCGGGTGCTCCGGCTGCACGAGGGCATCGGGCCGGGGCACGCCCGGCGGCTCATCGAGATCCTGAGCCCGGCGGATCCGGCCCCGTTCGACCGCTGGAAGGAGGCCGTCGCCGCCGCGCCGCGACGGGCACGTGAGGCCCTGGCCGGCACCATCGGCGCGCTGGCCGGTGCCCTCGCCGTGGAACCGGCCGGGGAGCGGGCCGCGGCGATCCTGGCCGCCCTGCGTACGCCGCTGCAGGCCCGTTACCCCGACGCGGACATCCGGATCGCTGACCTGGACCGGCTCGCCGACGCGGCGGCGAGCCTGCCGTCGCTGCACGACGCGCTGGTGGAACTGGCCCTCGACCCGCCCGTGTCGGCCTCCGATTTCGCCGGGCCGCCCCGGCAGGACGAGGACTTCCTCGTCATCTCCACCGTGCACTCGGCCAAGGGGCTCGAATGGCCCGTGGTGCACCTGCCCCATCTGGTCGACGGCGCTGTGCCCAGCGACATGGCGCTGACCTCCCGGGAAGGGCTGGCCGAAGAGCAGCGGCTGTTTTACGTCGCGGTCACCCGGGCCCGTGACCAGCTGTTCCTGTACGCGCCCATGCGCCTGCACCACCACCGGATGGCCAGCGACGACCGGCACAGTTACGGCCAGCTGAGCCGGTTCCTCGACGACCGGGCCCTGGCCGCGTGCGATTCGGTGGACGCCGCCCCGCCGCAGCCGCTGCTGCCCCGCGTGGCGCACCTGTCCGCGCGGGTCGACGCCGACCTCGATCTGCTGTGGTCCGACTGACCAGCGCGCCCCGCATGACAGCCTGCCTCGTCCCAGGCCTCCAGGGCGTGGATGCCGCGCGGGAGCAGCAGCGGCAGTGAGGTGGCCAGCCGGCCCGTACCGGCCCAAGAGGATGTTCCGGCGGCTGACCGGGATCGCCCCGCTGGGTATCAGGCGCGCCTGCGGCGAACTGGGGGAAGAACGGCGTCGGGCTCCTCGCCGGGCGTCCGCTCGCCGACGGCCGCCGCGGCACCCTGAGTGTCTTCCTGGACGCCCCGCTTGAGCCCAAGCAACGCCACCACGCCGGCCACCGCCATGATCACGGCCATCACGTACAGCACGTCGCGGGTGGCACCGGCGAAGTCCGCGCGGATGAACTGCGGGATGGCTCCGACGTTCCCGTTGCCGCCCTGGAGCTGGGCGATCTTGGCTGCCTCCGCCGATGCCGCGGGGGCCGGCAGGCCCCGGGCGGTGAGCGAGGAGGCGATCCCGGAGCGGAACGTGGAGATCAAGATTGTCCCCAGGATGGCGAACCCGAGGCTCGCCCCGTAGTTACGGACGGTCTGGGTGATACCGGTGGCCTCGCCGTAGGAGAACCGGGCGGCCCGGTTGATCGCGTCGGTGTTGGCCTGACCGAGCATCAGCCCCATGCCGGCCCCGGCCATGATGATGTAGATCACCTGGGCGCCGGCGTGCAGGTCGGTCGCTCTCCCGGCCCACAGCGCGAACCCGACGGCCGCCAGGGCGCAACCGAGCACAACCGGCCGTTTGGCCCCGATCCGGTCCAGCATCCGGCCGCCGATCTGCGCGCAGACCACGAAGCCGAGGAAGAAGTACAAGATGAGCAGGCTGGCCGTCGTCGCCTTCTCGGCCAGGGCGATCTGCCCGTAGACGCTGGCGAAGAAGAACACCGGGATGAACGCCATCATGGCGATGCCGAGGATGACATTCTCGGTGGTGAACGTCCGGTTCGCGAAGATGTGCACGTTGATCAGGGGTGCTGCGGTCCGGCGCTCCACCGCGACGAACACGGCGAGGATCACTATGCCCGCGGCGATGCATACCTCGATGGCCGGGTTGCCCCAGCCCCAGATGGCCGACTGCTGCAGGCCGAACACGCTCAGCCCCACGCCGCTGACGATCAGCGCCAGGCCGCGGTAGTCCATCGGCGCGGGCCGGTGGTCGGTAACCGGCTTGGAGATGGCGATCAGCGCCAGCGCGATGAGGGCGACGGGGATATTGATCCAGAAGATCGCCCGCCAGGTCCACTGGATCAGGTAGCCGCCCGCGATCGGGCCGATCGCGGTCAGCGCGCCGGCGATGCCGAAGAACAGGGCCAGCGCCCGGCCGCGGGAGCGCAGATCGAAGGTTTCCACCACGATGGCGATCGCGGCCGGGAACATAATCGCCCCGCCCAGGCCCTGCACCGCGCGGAATGCCACCAGCCATGCCTCAGCGGCACCGCCGCGGGGCGTCGCACCGCACAACGCCGACGCGCCAGCGAAGATGATCACCCCTATGACGACCATCTTGCGGTGCCCGGCGGTGTCGGCCAGGCGGCCGCCGAAGGCGAAGAAGGCAGCCAGCGCCAGCAGATAGGCGTTGATCGCCCACTGCATGCCGCTGGCCGACAGGCCCAGGTCGTGCTGAATCGTCGGCGCGGCGATCGACACGATGGTCTGGTCGATGAAAGTCATCGCGACCGCGAAGATCATCGCGGTCAGGATCAGGCTCTTCGAACGGCCGCCCATGCGAGACGCCAGCGCCATGACAACTCCTTCGTGCGTGACGGCTGGGGCCGCCATTGTACAGGAGGGGATGGTTTCGGGTGGGATCCACTGTCCGGCGATCCAGCTGCCGTGCAGGCGAGCGGGCTCCTCGCTGGCAGGTGGAGGGTGCGTTACGGTGCAACCGACCCTAATCGTGACACCGCCACCCTGGCTTCTAAGGGAAAGCTACGCTCTCACGCATGCGTCGTCTAGCTTTCAGTGCGGGCACGCCAGCAGGCAGGCGCGGGTGGTCTCCCAGAACACGAGCATGGGCGCTTGGCGAAATCAGGCATGTGCCGCGGAGCCGACCCCGGACCCGCCGCCGGCCGCGCGTCTCCAGCCCACGCGGCGCTGGAGCGCATCGGGCGGGTTAGGGTGACCGGGTGAGCGGCACAGACGCGATTGTCGAGCGCATCCTGACGACTTACGACACCATCACCGTGGTCGGTGCGAGCGCGGCGGCCGCTAAGGCGGCGCACTCCGTGCCGGCGTACATGCAGGGACACGGCTGGCGCATCATCCCGGTCAACCCGCATTCCGACGAGATCCTCGGCGAGCCGGTCTTCCGGACGCTCGGCGACGTCCCCGAGCAGGTGGGGCTGGTCAATGTGTTCCGGCCCCCGTGGCAGGCACCCGACATCGCCCGCCAGGCGGTCGCGGCGGGGGCCACCGCGGTGTGGCTGCAGCTGGGCATCGCCTCGGCCGAGGCCCGCGCCATCGCCGAGGGCGCCGGGCTGCTGTATGTGGAAGACCGCTGCCTCATCATCGAGCAGCGCCGCCTCGGGCTGGAGGCCCCGGCCCGCTGACGAACGCCCGCGCCCGTCGGTTACGGCGACCTGCGGTCAGGGCCGATCCTGGCGCCGACCGCGCTGTCCACCATCGCCGCCTCAGCGAGCGGCCCGTCCGCGGATCACAGGATGGGCAGGTAACGGTCCAGCTCGTACTCGGTGACCTGGCGCCGGTACTCGTTCCATTCCTCGCGCTTGTTACGCAGGAAAAAGTCGAAGACGTGCTCGCCGAGGGTCTCCGCGGCCAGTTCGCTGTCCTGCATGACGCTGATCGCGTCGCCGAGGTCGTGCGGCAGCGGCTTGATGCCCAGGGCGCGGCGTTCGGATGAGGTCAGCGCCCACACGTCGTCTTCGGCCGGCGGCGGGAGCTCGTAGTCGTCCTCGATGCCCTTGAGCCCGGCCGCCAGGATCAGCGCGTAGGCCAGGTACGGATTGCACGCGGCGTCGATCGAGCGGAACTCCACCCGCGTCGCGTTGCCCTTGTGCGGCTTGTACATGGGCACGCGCACCAGCGCGGACCGGTTGTTGTGGCCCCAGCAGATGTAGGCCGGCGCCTCCCCGCCCGCGCCCGCGGTGCGCTCGGCCGCACCCCACAGCCGCTTGTAGGAATTCACCCACTGGTTGCACACCGCAGTGATCTCGGCGGCGTGCCGCAGCAGGCCGGCGATGAACGCACGGCCGATCTTGGACAGCTGAAGCTCCGCACCCGGCTCGTAGAAGGCGTTCCGGTCACCCTCGAACAGGGACACGTGGCTGTGCATCCCGGAGCCGGGGAAGTCGGTGAACGGCTTGGGCATGAACGTCGCGTAGACGCCCTGCTCGATGGCGACTTCCTTCATCACCAGGCGGAACGACATGATGTTGTCGGCCGTGGTCAGCGCGTCCGCGTACCGCAGGTCGATCTCCTGCTGGCCGGGCCCGTCCTCGTGGTGGCTGTATTCCACCGACAGCCCCATGCTCTCCAGCATCATGATCGAGACCCGGCGGAAATCGTGCGCGATGCTGTGCGGCGTGTGGTCGAAGTAGCCGCCCGAGTCGATCGGCTGCGGCCGCTCCCCGGGTTGCGGCTTGTCCTTAAGCAGGAAGAACTCGATCTCGGGATGCGTGTAGAAGGTGAACCCCAGGTCGGAGGCACGGCTCAGCGCACGCTTGAGCACCCAGCGGGGATCGGCGTAGGACGGCGACCCGTCGGGCAGCAGGATGTCGCAGAACATCCGGCCCACACCCGGTGCCTCACCTCGCCAGGGGAGCAACTGGAACGTCGACGGATCCGGCTTGGCGATCATGTCCGCCTCGTAGACCCGGGCGAAGCCCTCGATCGCCGACCCGTCAAAGCCGATACCGTCCGCGAAGGCGCCCTCTAGCTCGGCGGGCGCCACGGCGACGGATTTCAGGTAGCCGAGCACGTCGGTGAACCAGAGCCGGACAAACTTAATGTCCCGCTCCTCCAGCGTGCGCAGCACAAACTCTTGCTGCCTGTCCACGCCTCTCACCTTAGACGCCCCCGGTCCAAATCCCATCCTCCCGCTCGGTGTGCTACGCCGCGCGCCGGCCCGCTATCTCAGGCCGCCGCGCTGTCCGCGCTACTGACTTGCCCAGTGTGCCCTGCGCTTGTTTCCTCAGAGTTACACCGGGCTCAGCGTCGCGGACGCAGCAATTTCTGCTGGTGGCCGGCGACGCGGAGCCGGGCGCCGGGCCCGACCGCAGGCGGTATGAGATCACCGAGGCCGGGGCGGGTCCCCCGGGTACCAGCTGCTTATTCTTCAAGCCAGGATCGGCGTCCTGGCCGGCAGGCGCAGCGAGCCGGGCCAAGGTTAGCGATCGGCGAACCCGGCGAGACGGTCCAGGCCGATTCCGCTGATGAGCAGGCGTTCCTTGTTGCTGGCCGCCAGCTTCCTGGTCCAGTCGGTGAATCCGCCGTCGCCGATCTCCTCCAGCGTGCCGCAGACGTGCGCATTGACCTTGAAGCAGAGGTCACGGTAGTAGCCGCGTCCCCGTTGCCGGGTATGGTCCAGGACGATCACCGCCGCGGCGGCCGGCCCCCGGTCCTGGTCGAGCTCGTCGATGACCGCCGCCGCGATCCGCTCCCCCGCTTCCGACAGCGGCGTCAGCGCCACGTGCAGGTGCCGCAGCCCCGTGGCCGCGAGCCCGGCGACGGCGAAGCGCAGGTGCTCGGCCAGCGCGGACCGCTCAAACCGGTAGCTGCCCTCGTCCCGGCCGGCCGTGACCAGCCCGAACAAGGTGAAATGCGCTTGGGCGCCCGCGCTGTGGAACTGCTGCGCGCGCACCACGCGCTGCAGGCCGGCCAGTTTGACCGTCGTGGCCCGGTCCAGCGCCCGGCGGCGCACCGAGGCCTCCAGGGCCAGAGCGTTCGTCGGATCGGCCGCGACCTCGCTCGCCCGGACGGTGGTGAGCACCTTGTCCTGGCTGACCGTGCCCAGCGCCGAATGCGTGCCGAGCGGCACCGCCGGGGCCAGCGTCATCATCTCCACGTCGGCGGGCAGGGCGCCCAACAAGGCGTCCTCCGCACGGCGGATCGAGCGCCACGCAGTAGGGCCCGGCTGGGCGAACCGGTCGCGGACGTAGCGGCGCCGGACGCCGGCGGGCGTTTCGCGGGCCGCCCGGCGCCGGGCCACTTCAAGCATCACGCTGGTGAAGTCGCTGCCGCTGAGCGCGGACAGCCGCTCCACCGTGGTCATCCCCCCGATGGCCGGCAGCACCCGATCCAGCACCGTCGGCGGAACCGCCGTGCCCCCGGTGCCCGCACCGATCTCCATAAACTGAGCTTGACTGAACAGTGCGCGAACCGCACCTGGGTTTCCGGCCAGCCAGTGCGCGGCGTACTCAGCGAAGCACCTCGAAGGGCTGCGGCACGCCCGCGCAGTCGTTATGGAAAATGATCCCGAACGGCGGACGTGAGCCGGCCCGGCCGACCGGGGCCGGCGGCCGGGCCGTAATCGGCTAGCCGCTTACGTTTCTCCGATCGACAAAATGTTGTTTATGCGGCGGCTTGCGGTGTGTCGATGCCGAGGCGGCGGAAGAGGCAGTGCATGTCTGTGCGCAGGGCTTCGTAATCGCGGTCGATTCCGGTCCAGGTAGCGGGTTTGCGGCTGGTGCTGGGGGTGCAGATGCCGGAGATGATGGGGCCGATGATCTTGTCGCGGAGGGTGAGCAGGGCGGTGATGGTCCGGGCGGCTGCGGGCGGGATCTGGTAGCGGCGTGACCGGCCTGGCTTGAGGATCAGGTTCTTGCCCCTGAGCTTGCGCAGGTCGTAAGCGGCCTGCCGGATCGTGTAGCCATCGTGGCCGGTCATCGCGGATACCCTTGCGGCCAGGTCGGCGACGGTGAACCCGCCGGGTGCTGGCGCTAGTGCGAGCACTGCGGCCAGGACGGCCCGGGCCCGGGGCTTGTTCAGGTCGATGCCGCCGGCGCGGGTGGCGCCGAGCTGGGATGGCAGCGGCAGCTGGTCGAGCGTCCCGTCGGGGATGAACCCGGTGTCCACGCAGTCCAGCGCGGTGCAGAACCGCTCGGCCATGCCCGCCAGCCGGGTGACGATCTGGGGGAATTTATCCAGCGTGCGGCCGGTCTTGAGGGTCTTGGTGTTGTGCACGATCGCTTCGAAGCGCAGCACGCGTTCGCCTTTGGTGTAGCCCTTCAGCGTCAGCAGCCCGAAGTGGACCTTGAACAGCGTCAGGTCATAGCGAGGTGTCTCGATCACGGCTGCCAGCTTCGGTGACGGCTCGCTGGTGCCCGCCGGGCGCTGCCTGGTGCCGAACAGGGTGCGCAGCGCCGGCACATCCAGCCGGGACCGGGTTCGGTCGGCGACGGTGCTGAAGACCCGGTCCATCCGCGCGCCGGAGGCGAACAGCAGGTTGCGGCTGTACTCGGCCTGGTAGACCGAGTAGGCGTAGCGGAACCGGCTGACCGCCTGCTCAGCGGAGTCCAGGGCAAAGCACAGGCAGGCAGAGTAGATCCAGCGGTCGCAGACCTGGCTCAGCCGCCCTATAGCCGCGGGCTGCGACAAGGTATCTGCGATCTGAGCCAGGCCGTGCGGATCCGCGATTCCGGTAAAGCAGTTGTCCTCCTTGGCGAATCTGATCCCGGCGGCCTGCGCGGCGCAGGCGACGTACTCGTGCCCGTTGAGGATGACCTGCGCGCCGAACGGCGGGTGCCCGGACATCTTGATCGTCAGGTGCCCCCAGGCCGGGTCCATGATGTGAAACGAGTACTGGTTGACGAACTCGGTCTTCTTCTCCAGGTTGGTGATGATCCCGCTGGCCGACCGCTTCACCTTCCACACCGGGGCCGGTGCCTTCGCCACCATAATGAGGAACACGCCCGGGCTGATCGAGTGCGTCTTCAGATACTCCGCAGCGATCAGGTACTTGCGCTCCCCGGCCTTGCAGTAAATAAGCGGGACACCGCTGGCAGCCGCCCAGGCCTTCACCCGGCGGGCGAACCGGCCCGCCATCCGCATCAGGCGGGTGTCCCCGAGTTCCTCGTCGCTGCCCCCGTGCAGCTCCCGCCACCAGGTACGGAACCCGCCCGGGCTGTGCCCCAGCGGGAAGTAGGCGTTCAGCACAATCCGGTCCACGCAGTCGTAGCTGCCGACCAGCAGATCCCCGTACCGCTCAGCGAAGTCATCGGCCATCCGCCGACCGTAAAGCTCAGCCGCTTCTCGCGTCAGCCGGACTGCCCCGAAGGGGCCATTCCTTCCGGGCGAAGTCCCGGACGGAACGTAGGTGCTTACCGGGCGGGACTGCCCGCCAGTTACCTGGGATCGGCCTGCACCGTTGCCGCTTTGGATGCTGTCCATGCGATTTTCTCCGCGTCCGGATTGTCCGGGTCTTTGCTCAGCACAGTGACCCAGACCTTTGCCACCCGCGCGACGACAGTGACGTCTTGGTCCGCCTCGAATTTCGTGTCTCCTGGGTCGGCCGTCACCTTCAGGTACGAATGCTCGCCGGAATCGGGGCCGGGTACCTTTTGAATGGCGTAGAAGGTCGCCAGGGCCGCATCGTTCTGGGTAGCCTGGCCGGATATTTCGACAGCTTCGCCGGCCGCGAAATCATCCACCTGAACGGTAAGTGCGATGTTGTTGTTCTCGAGCTCGGCTTTGATCACGTAGCTATCAACCATGGCTGGGTCCTTTCAGGCAGGTGCATATGGGCTAGGTATCGGAGCGAGTCCCGGCTCCTGGCCGGCGCCCTTGCAGTGGAGGCCTCGATGAGTAAGAGGCGCCAGACGGCTCCCTGATACCAGGGATGTCGGTCAAGCAGGTTCATAATCAGCCAGGTATCGGAGCGAGTCCCGGACTCCCGGCCGGTTGCCCTTGCGCTGGTAGAGGTCAACGGCCTGAGTGGCTGCGGCGCGTGCGTCAGGGACGCGGCCGGCCGCGGCGAGGACGTGAGCGAGATCAAGCAGGATCTCTGCGCGCTCGCTCAGCAGATCCGTCTGCGCGGTGAGCGCCGCGGCCGAGCGAGCGAGGACCACAGCTTCGCGATGACGGCCACGATCGGCGAGAATTCTGGCCGATAGTCCCTGGCCGAGTGCCTCCGCGCCCAGGTCCTCGCCAGCCGCCGCTTCCCGGCCTATCGCGATCAAGTGGGTGGCTTCGTCGTATCGTGTCTGACCTTGCGCCGCGATGGCTCTGGCCAGCTTCGCCGCGGTGCTAGCCAGGTAGCGCCGCTCACCCATCTCCTGGAGGGACTCATACTCGAGGCGAAGGTGCATCTCGGCGGTCGCGGGATCACCGGCGAGCATCGCGATGAAGGCAGCGGGTTGGGTGACCGCCGCGGTCATCGTCGGGCCGAGGGTGCCCAGGAGGGTTTTCGCGCGGCCAAGCGTGGCGTGTGCCGCCGTGACGTCATCTTGCATCGCGTACAGGCCCGCCAGGTGGAGGAGGATGACGGCCTTGCCGATGGGGTGGTTCCCGACCTCATCAAGGTAGCTCTCACATCGCCGTATCCCTTCCGGTGCCGGCGTCGGGCCCCAGAGCGCGGCTGACGCGAGCCAGCTGAGTATCTCGGTCAGCTGCCGCCGGTCGTTCACGCGGCGCGCGTATTCGGCGGCGCGCTGCCAGGCGTCCTCGGCGGCGGCCGACCTCGCGTGGTTCCAGTGCAGCGCGGCCTCTAGCTGCAGGATTCGGCAGATCCCCAGGTCGTCCCGATTTCGGTCGAAAACGCGGCGCAATCCGGGAAGCGCGCGAGTGATCTCCATCGCCGCGTCATTCTGGTCCATCCTGAGACGCAGCAGGAGGGCCTGAACCCGCGCATGGGCGTACTGGCCTTCGTCGGCGTTGGCGGCCGCGATGCGCTGAGCGTCATCGAGGGTGGCCTTTGCCTTCTCAAGCTGCCCGGCCTCCGTTAACGCGGCGCCGAGACTTGCGCAGAGCCGCCCGGCGGCTGGGTCGTCGCGGGGAAGCAGCGCTGCCGCGCGGTCAAGCAGGTGCACGGCCGCGAGGGCGTCCCCGCGGTCGTACGCGGCGCACCCGGCCGTCTCCAGGTGCGCCGCCGCCCGGCGTGACAGCTCAGCCGTCTGGGTTTCGGCAGGGCGGAGTTCGCTCCAATAGCGGACGGACTGTTCGAGGTGGTAACCGAGGATCTCCGCACGTTGCGGGAGGGGTTGCTGCGAGACGTACTCGAGCCAGTCGGCGAAGCGATGGTGCAGCTCGGCGCGAAGCGACTTGGGGATCGCCCGGTAGGCCGCCTGCTGGATGAGGATGTGCCGGAAGCTGTATTGCTCCAGTGGTGTTGTGCCGGTCCCCCCCTGCTGCACCAGGCCTTTTGCGGCGAGGACCTGGAGATTGCGGTTGAGCGGGTCGCAAGCCTCGGGCGGAAGCAGCTCCCGGACCTCCGGCACGCCAAAGTACTTACCGACGATGGCCGCGCGGGCCAGCACGCTGCTGGCTCCCGGCCCGAGCCGGTGCAGGCGCGCGGCCAGCAGAGCCTGGATTGTCGGGGGCAGGACGGGCCGGGTCTCGCTCTCGGTCTGCTCGCTGAGAGAGACTGCCAGCTGCTCAAGGTAGAGAGGGTTGCCGCCAGCGGTGTCAATAAGCCGTGCGCGGGTGGACGCCGGGATGCGCTGATCCCCGGCCAAGGCGTCAAGAAGCGCCGCGGCTGGGTCTTCGCCGAGTGGTGTGAGCTCGATGCGCACCGCCCGGTCCGCTTCGGCCGCCCAGGCTGGACGCTGTTCAAGGAGCTCGGGGCGGGCGACGCACACCAGGACGATCGGCGACCGCCCCGGCTGAAGGGCGAGGGATTCCACCAGGTCGAGGAAGGTCGGTTCGGCCCAGTGCAGGTCCTCGAACACAATCAGCAACGGCTGGGACCGCGCCAGCGCTTCAAGAAAGCGGCGGGCTGCCCAGAAAATCTCGGCTGCGTCTGAGCTGCTGCCCTCGTTACCCGAGCCAAGAGCGTGATGCAACCGCTGGGCGACGCTCGCCGCGTCCGCCTCGCCCTCGAGGAGGGCCTCAATCGTCTCCGCGGAGCCATGTCCTGCGCCCGCTTGGAGGACCAGCTCCCGCAGCGGCCAGAACGTGATGCCCTCGCCATAGGGGAGGCATCGGCCGGTAAGAACCTTCACCTCACAGCCGAGACGGCCGGCTATCTCGTGGACGAGCCGTGTCTTCCCCAGTCCAGCCTCGCCGATCACGGTGACGGTGATCGTCACGCGCTCACGCGCGGCCCGAACGTACGCGGCCTGGAGGCGGCGCATCTCCTCGTCGCGACCTACCAAAGGAGCGTCGAAACGGAGCGCAAGCGGACGTGCGCCGGCGTGCGCGGATCGCAAGATGAACCGATCGGGATCGGCACTTTCGGTCTCGATGGCTGCCGCAGCGAGCTGCTGAGTCTGCTGGCTGATGAGGATCTGACCAGGTTCGGCGGCCGTCGCGAGCATCACCGCACGGGTGTCCACATCCCCCGCGAACCCAAGCGGACCAGACCCTCCCACCAGCGCCTCGCCGGTCGCGAGGCCGAAACGGTAGGTCAGGCTCGCACCATGACGGCGCAGCAGAATGCCCGCTTCGGCGTTGAGCGCGTCTCGCGCCTCCAGACTTGCCCGCACCGCCCGAAGAGCATCGTCCTCGTGCAAGCTGGCTACGCCGAATACGCCCATCAGGCGTTCACCGGCGCTGGTCGCCAGTTTTCCGCCGTACCGCTCGAGAACTGCTGCCAGGCCAGATTCTGAGTACTCGCTCACGACCTCGCGGGCCTCTGGATCCAGCGCCGTACCCGAGTCGGTCTCCATCTGCAGCGCGACGCAAAGCACGGTCACTGGTTTGCGTGCCAGCGGAACCCCGGAGGTAGTCGACCGACGTGACGGAACCGGGTCTTGGCGCAGGATCGCCGCCTCGAGTTCACGCAGCAGGGGCGACGGCTCCAAACCCAGCTCTTCCTGCAGCGCGGTCCGGAACTCGCGGTAGACCTCAAGTGCTTCGGCCTGGCGGCCGCTGCGGTAGAGGGCGAGCATGAGCTGGCTGCGAACACGCTCGCGCAGCGGACACTCACTGACCAGCCGCTGAAGCTCAGGGATGAGTGCACCCGCTGAGCCGAGCGCCAAGTTCGCCTCGATGCGCTCTTCCAGGCAAGCCAGCTGCAACTCCTCGAGCCTGGCGATCTCGGCCTGGGCGAAGGGTTCGTAGCGGAAATCGGCCAGCGGCGGGCCCCGCCAGAGGGACAGCGCCAGACCAAACATCCGGGCCGCCTCCGCAGGCGCGCCCCCGCCGAGAGCATCGCGGCCCTCGGAGATCAGCTGCTCGAACCGCTTGACGTCCAGCTCTACCGGGAAGATCCGCAGCGCGTAGCCCGGCGCTGCGGTAATGAGGCGACCTGGCGGAAGCACTCTCCGTAGCCGTGAGATCGCCGCCTGAAGGGCATTCGCTGCGCCGAGCGGGGATTCTTCGCCCCACAGATCAACCACAAGCCGCTCGCTCGGCACAACCTCGTTCGCATGCAGCACCAGATCGGCAAGCACGGCACGCTGCCGCGCGCCGCCAACCGTGATCCGTCGGCCGCCGTCCTCGAGCCGGAACGGGCCGAGGATGCCTACCTGCATCGTCCGCCCTTCCCAGATGTCAGCGGACCTTCAGCACCCGGCATCCATTGTCGAACCACGCAGCGAGGAAGACAAGACCCGGTGGTGGCACACCGTGACGAGCACGACCGTCTCCAGGGCGCCTCACGCGCCACTGCGCCATCACGCGCCACTGCGCCATCACGCGCCACTGCGCCATCACGCGCCACTGCGCCATCACGCGCTACTGCGCCATCACGGCCTTGCCGGGAGCGGTTGGCGACCTGCTATCAGCACGCATGATTGTGGGTAACGGTATTACCAGCTCCGCTGACAACCGTGATGGTCCCCGCGTTGCACGTGTAATTATTCGTCGCCGTGATGTAGGTAACTGGCGCAATGGCCCCAAAGTCCCCGATGTCGATGGCGTTCCCGCCATCGGGAAAGGCTCTGCCAGGGCGGAGGTCACGGATTTGGTCGCCGCTGATGACAATGTTGTGCACGGCACCATTAGTGCCAGTGTCGTAGTAGCCGGTGCGTATGCCGAACGGTGAGTCGTAGAATTCATTGTTTCGGATTGTCAGGTTGTAGACGGGGTAGTTGCCGACGGCGAGCTGCATCCCGTCGCCATTGTCGCCGCCACGAACCGTGTTGTCCGCATAGAGCACGTCATCGACCGGTGCGCCGATTGTGTGGGCGACAAGCCCGTCGTCGCCGTCGGTTCCGGCTCCCTGGTCGACGTGGTTGTCAATGACCTGGCCAGCGCTGGAGTCGAGGACGTGGATGCCATCGAGCTGGTCGTAGCGGCCGCTGGTCGCCACTAGCGTATTGCTGTGCACGACGCAGAAGTCGCTACTTCCCACCACGGCGATGGAGTACGTGAACGGGTTGCGGGTGTAGACCCCGTCCACGACGACATTGTGCGAGTTGCGGACGTCGATGAGGTACGCCGTGAGCCGACCGTCCGGACCAGCATTGCCATCGAGGGTGTTCCCGCTTTGATCGGCGGTCAGATTCGCTATCGTTACGTTAGATGCACCTGCCGTGGTGACGATCGGGTACCCACCTTCTGGGCCGGTTGAATTCAGGAAACCTGGGCCCGCCTTGAGCACGGTATCTGGTCCCGCGCCGGTGAGCTTGACGTTATTCTTTAGGACCAGATGACCGTCGATGAGAAATGTTCCGGCGGGGAGGGCGACAATACCGCCGCCAGCCGAAGCCGCAGCGTCGATCGCCTTTTGGATAGCGGTCGTATTGTCGGTGGTGGCGTTGGCAACCGCACCGGATGGCGCGACCGCCCGGGTGGCGGTGGCCCCCGATGCGGCGCAGGAGTAGTCCGAAAAACTGGATGCAGAAGAGCCGGACCCGCTAGCGCCAGATAGGCCAGCAGAGACAAGGACAGCCGATATTCCCAGGACCACTGCGGCGCAGGTAGTCCCAGCAACCCAGAGACGACTGCGTGACCACATATTGAGCCCAACACGCAACACGCGGGACAAATTTTACTCCTTGAACTGTCCGGGAGATACGGCGCGAGCCGAAGCAGAGTGGCGATGACTGGTTAACCAGGTGCAGCCGGCCGGAGATCGGGCGCACCGGTCCTGCCGGGCTGCGGATCAGATCCGGCCGTATCGCCGGAGTAGCTGCTCAGCGGCGCGGAACAAGCGCGGGTGCTTCCTGATCTGGGCACCTGCCCGTCTCACCGCGCCGCTGCGTACCCGGTGAGCGCCGGCAAGCAGCGGCCCCCGGGCCACTATGCCCTCGGCGACGAATAGGTCATGACTCTTGATCCTTTGCTTGTAGGGGTCGTTGCCCTTGCCCAGATCGATCAGGTGAACGCCGAGGCCAGCGGCCTCCTCGGCTTTCAGGAGAAGGTGGATGAGCCCGGGGGATCGTCGGCTGAACCGCGTGTCGTATGCGGCGAACCAGCCCGCGAGTATGTGCCCAGACCGGAGGTCGAAAGTCGCGGCGGCCAGGGTTTCTCCTGCGTACAGGAGCGAAAGCTGGCCGCCGAACCAGTCACTATGGGTGCTGAACAGATGATCAACGAGCTCGACGATCCATGGCCGGTCGAAGAGATCGATCCACCTGTTGCGGTGGTACTGATCCGATTTCCAGCCCATGAGCGCGCGCAGTCCGGCCAGATCGCGTGAATCCACCACGGAACGCAGCTCACCGGCATCATGCTCGAGCTTGCGCATATTGCTGTTTAGTTCCCGGCAGAACTTCGCGGATTTCACCCGGAGCTTCTCCTGGTAAGCGGCGAACCCGTCGGTCAGGTCGATCACCGGTGAGGGCGCAACGGCGGCCGCGTAGCGCTCAAAGGGCCGCTGGCCGTCGACTAGATGATCGAACTGCCACACGGACACCTTGCACGCCCGGAGCAATGCCTGCGGGTCCCATTCCACGGCAGGCGCATGGATGAGGCCCTGGCAGTTGTTCAGGCCAGCGCCGATCGGTACGCCGACGCCGAACCGCCGCCGCTGGAATGGGAAGAACCCGACGATGTCCGGCCCCTCGGCGAGCACGGCAACGCGGGCGTCTGGGCGGACGCTATCGACGGCGACCGCGAATTCCGGGGACAAAAACGGGTCCCGCAGGGATGTGGTCTTGCGCTGCATGGAGTGCCACGCAGCAATTTCATCTGTGCCAAGCTCACTTGGGCGTATCACCGAGATCTGCACCTGACTTCTCCCTACACTCCTGATCATCGACGCCGTTTTTTCTTAGCCCCGATCTATGCTCGGCCGTGGCGTGCCATTGGCAGGTCATTGATCACTGGCCGATTCTGCGAGCGCCGTGGCCGGGGGCCTCCTGCCCATCCTCGTGAACGCCTGGCACAGGCGGTGGGGGCAGCGGCAGCTGGTAGAGCGCGATCTGGCCATAGGTCCGTCCCCGGAACGAGAACACCAGCCGACCGTGGGCGACGAGCTGCCGGACCTGGGACGGGGTTTCCTCGGAGTAACCGTCATTGATCAGCGCCCACTCCACCACGACGTAGCGGACATGCTCTGCGGGCACGGCAGCCGGGGTGTCCCAGAACCCGACGTCGTACCGGCCGGCTAGCGCGTACTGCGAGTCGATGTCGTCCTCCATTGCCTCGACCCGGGTGCCGGCCGGGACATGCGCCGCCATGTACCGGAGCAGTTGCGCGAACCCGTCATCCGGTTGCCGCAGCCACTGCACACAGGTGGCCAGGTTGAGCGCGAGGGTTAGCGTTAGCGTTGCGGTGATCACCGCAGTCCGCGGTATCCCACGGCGGCTCCGCGGCGCGGACATGCTCCGGCCCCGGCTCCGGCTCCGGCCCCGGCTCCCACCGCGCAGCAGCTCAGCGGCCACCGGGATGATCAGCAGACTCGGGACAACCAGGAGGTATAGTTCCTGTTCCTCGAGGGTTCCGAGGACGAGGGCGTAGCCGAGCGTTAGCCCCGCCGCGGAGTACAGAAGCCCCAGCATCCGCGCCGGCTGGCCGCCGCGGTGCAGTACCACCGCCAACGCCGGCACCGCCAGCACCAGGACGATGTACGTGGTGCCGAAGGAACCGACCTCCGCCATGAGGCGGGTAAGGAGGTCCCCCCCTCCTGAACTGTGAAAGCCGGTGGTCTGGAGCAGTCCGAGCATCCGCTGGAGGCCTGATGTCTTGGCCTCCAACAGGCCGCTGAATTGCCCGTTGGCGAACACAACGGCCACGTAAGCGGCGTAGACCGCCGCCGTAGTGCCGGCTGTGAGCAAGGTCAGGGACCGGCGGGGCCCCCATCGGAGCACGGCCGCGGCGAGCAGCGGGAGAACGGTGAGCAGGGCTCCCTCGTCCTTAGTCAGTACCGCGCAGCCGAACAGCAGGCCCGCGCCGACCGCGCGGGGCCAGTCGCGGCGTGACGGCAGCCGCCCTGTCAGCGAGGTGAACACCAGGTACCCCAGCATCACCCAGAACATCATCGCGGTCTCCAGCAGGACCCGGTCGTTCTGCCGGATGCAGAAGGGGTCCAGCGTGAAGAGCAGTCCCGCCACCGCGCCCGCCCGCAGTGAGCTGGCCCGCGCCGCCAGCAGAACCAGGACGATGGCGGTGGCTCCGGCGAGCAGCGCGTTGAGCGTGCGCATCTCGTAGATCCAGGCCATCAGGCCAGGCTGATTGCCCACCAGCCGCGCCCAGCCCGCTTCGAGGCAGAAGAAGCCCGGCCCGTGCAGGAAAAACGCCCCCCCGTCGAACTGGGGGAACCCGCCGGCGATGACGCTGCGGCCGAGATCGGTGTAAATGACCTCGTCGCCGAATAGGTCGAACGACCGGCCATGCAGCGCCAGCCGGATGAGCAGGGTCACGCCACCAGCGACCGCGGCAACGATGGCAGCGGTGCCGGTGCGGGGCCTGGCGGACGAAGCCGCCGCCGGGCCTTGGCTGATACGGGCCGTCGTCACTCGTTCTTCTCCGCGGGGTTGCCGGGGCCGTCCGGGAGGAAAAAGACCTCGGGGACGACGGGGATGGCGCCGCCGGGAAACAGCGCGCGCACCTGTGTCCGGTAGGCCGTGATCAGCTCGGGCTTCGATTCGATCAGCAGCGACCATCGCGCCTCGACCAGGCCATTGCGCCGGACGAAGGCGGGAACCGCCGGATGCCGCTGGTTGTAGGGGAAGTCGCTGTAATAGCCGACCCGCGCACCGCTGCGCTCGGCAGCGGTGCGCACCAGCACATGGTCGACGTGGCCGCCGATGCCCAATGGTGCGAGGACTAGCCCCGGGCCGGGGCACGCCAGCCGCTGGATGACATCCGATACACCGTGCAGCGTGCCAGCGTCGGCGGGCGCCATGCGCCCCGAGATGATGTCGCGCCGGTAGAGCGGGTAGATATGCCCGAGCTCGGGCAGCAAGCGCGCCCACCGCGACCGGTCTCCCGGGTGCGGCCGGAGCCGGTAGAGCGCCTCGGTCAGCCCGGCGTGGACCCAGGTGACGCCCATCGGTTCCAGGGCGGCGCGGTCCTCCGCACGGCGCTGGCGGTACAGCGATTCGGCGTCGCGCGCCCCGACCTGGCGCAGGTACCGCCGTGCGGACAGTGTGTACGGCGGCGGCGGGGCCTCGGTGAAGAGGGTCGCCACGGTCACCGGGGCGCGCCTGGCGGCGTGGATCAATAGCGCGCCGCAGGAGAGCACCGCGTCGTCCAGATGCGGGGACAGCACGACGAGGGGCACGCCTTGCTCGATCGCTTCGGTCAGCATGTTCACGGGCATGACGGACCGCCCTCCGCCCCTGGGCCAGCACCCGGAGCGCTGAGGAGTTCCTGGACGAGCGTGAGATAGCGGTCCGCCGTCCCATCGCGCCCGTATCGCTGCGCAGCCGCATGGGCCGTCCGGCCCAGCTCACGCCGCGCCGCTTCATCGCCGGCCAGGTCGCGCATCCGACCGGCGAGAGCAGCAACATCAAACGGTGGGACGCGCACGTCGCCGTCCATCCAGCGCAAGGCCGGCAGGTCGAAGTGCAGCACCGGCTTGCCGTAGGACATGCCCTCCAGCGCGGCGAGGCCGAATGCCTCATGCCGCGACGGAAGCGCCACGAAGGCGCTGCGGGCAAGCAGGTCCTGCTTGTGCTGGCCGGTGATGTGGCCGACCCAGCGGACATCACCCACGGTGGCGGCCAGCAGGGCCCCGAACTTACGCTCCTCGCGCCGGGTGCCGCTTCCCGCGACGAGCAGCGGCATGGCCAGGCCGCTTCGTGCGTATGCGGCGAGCAGCAGGTCCAGCCCCTTCTCCCAGGGCGCGATCCGGCCTAGGTACAGGATGTGCTCACCGCGGCCCAGCAGCCGCTCGTCAAGGCGCCTCTTACCGATGCCATTCGGGATGACGCGCACCGAGGCGAACGGGTTGCAGTTGCGGACCAGCACGCGGTGAGCGGGGCTGAGCACCACCACGTCGCGGTAGAAGCGCAAGCCCAGCCGCTCGATGAGGAAAAAGGGGAGCCGGTACCGGTCCCACATTTCTTGCGCATGAAGGTTCTGGGCGAGTCCGACGACCTGCGCGCGCGAGAAGAGCGGCAGGAAGCTGGTAGAAAACGGCGGGGTGAAGCTCTCGATCCACAGGTCGTGAGGTATCCGCCAGGCCGCGAACGGCAGCAGTGCGTGGTAAAATAGCTGCCCGGCGCGTGGACCCGCCCAGGCGACCGGCAGCCTCCGGTAACGCACCCCATTACGCACCTCTGTCCCGCGACGGCGTGCCGCAGTGACGACCGTGACGTCGAAGTTCGCCGTCAGCCGGTCGGCGATCATCTCGACGACGGCTGCGCCGCCGCCGCCGTAGTACGGGTTACCGGGGCCGTCAAAAATCGAGATCACCACCTGTCTGGCCGCGGTCCGGGCGGCCACTTCGGTCGCCTCGGCCCGGCCTGGCCGGGCAGCAGCCCTGCGCTGACGGATCATTTCGTCACTACCTCCTTCTCCTGGTCCCGCTCCGAGCCGATGGCCAATGAGACCGCTGGCTGCTCTTCGATCCTCCGGTCTGCGGGCGCGGCCCGACGTGGCCCTCGCGCGCGGCGGGCCCCTGGCCGCAGGAAAAGCTGGCCGGCGCGCAGTCCTACCAGCGTCGCGGCCGCGAGCCACAGCAACAGGTGCGGCCGCAGCACGACCAGCAGCCCGGCCTCCGCCACCGGCTCTACCAGCGGGATCCGGGCGAGCACCCCGCGCCCCTGGCGGCGCACCAGGCGGTAGCCCGCCATGGCCAGCGCAGCCGTAGCGCCGGCCGCGCCGGCCGCGGCCAGCCCGGTGATGCCGCCGACCCGCCAGCCGACCAGCAGCGCCCCGACGTACCCGGCCAGGCCTGCACCCAGCCACCACAGGCAGGAGTAGTCGTCGGCGGCCTGGAAGAATGCTGTTATCAGGCTGATGCCACCCACCGCCAGACCGGTTACGGCGGTGTACTTCAGCAGCGTCGCCGCCGCGCCGTAGCGGGCCGGGAACACCGCCGCCAGGACGGGCGCTGGGGTGGTCGCCATGACCACCGCGACCGGCAAGGCCACCGCCGCGTACATCTGCACCGCCCGGGCGGCGATCACCCCACCGGCGGCGCGCCGCGCCAGTGACGGGAAGAACGCCCACGCAACCGCCATCCCGACATACAGCGGGACCCGGGACAGCGCCGCGTCGGCCTGGTAGCTCGCGACCAGGGCGCGGTCCCCGGGGAGCAGGGCGACCAGCACCACGTCGATCGCGGCGAAAAGGGAGAGCACCACCTGGGCCCCGGCAATGCCGGCGGCTCGGCGCCACAGATCCCGGTTGACCACCGCGGCGAGCCATGGCCGGCCGGTGCCGCGCGGCGTGCGTGGCCACCACGCCAGGAAAACGATCCCGCCGATCCCGAACGCCGCAAGCGCCCCAGTTTCTCCTGCCCCGGCCATCATGACCAGCAGGATCCCGGCGCCGTTCTTCAGCAGGTTCTCCGCGGCGGAGAGTGCCGAGAGGACACGCATGCGCTCCTGGCCCTGCAGCGAGCCTTTGGGCGTGGAGCCCAGAAAGATGACGAACGTGCTGAGCGCCAGCGCGAGTGCCGTTGCGAATCCCGCGAACCCAGTGGCGATGGTACCGACGACGGTGGCCGCGATGACCCCGCTCCCGGCGCTCGCCAGCTTCGCGAACCGGATTGCGGAGTCCTGCTCCGCGTCGGACCGGGCGCGAGCCAGAGCCTGTGCCAGCACCCAGGGCACGGACACCATGGCCACGGTCGACGCCCACATGATCAGGCCCTGGCCGGCGGCGAATGTGGAGTACGCGGCCACATCGAGCAGGTGGGTCAGCAGCAGCGCATATCCGTAGTTGCAGAGCCCCACGATTACCAGGGCCGCCGTGATCCACCGTGCGCCGTGGGCGGCGGCGGACTCGTCCCGCGTGGCAGCGCCGGTCATACCATGCCTCCCGTGCTGGCGCCGCAAAGGAGCTCGGCGGTCGTGGCCAGCCGCAGCCCGGTCGGCGGGATCGGCACTCGTCGCAGCGCCGTGGCCGCCCCTACCTCGTCGCAGCCGCTCATCAGGACCCGCAGCCCTTCCCTGCTGCTGGTGATCACGTCAGTCACCCGCAGCGCCTTGCGCAGGAGCGCGGCTACCTCCCGGGCGTCGGCGGGCGGCCATGACGCGACCGTCGCCAGGTCTACGTCTTGCCGCCGGGACGGACTGCCCCGGTCTCTGCGCGCGGACTCCGACAGCAACACGCTGGCCAGGCGTTCCGCGCTGACGTCCCAGGAGAACCTGCCTGCCCACGCCCGGCACTGGCCAGCCATAACGCGCTGGCGGTCGGGGCAGGTGAGGACATCGAGCGCATTCATCAGCGCCGTGGCCAGGCCACCGGCGGGCGGCGCGAGCCACCCTGTCAGCTGGTCGCGCACTGAATCTCGCAAGCCGGGGACGTCAAACGCCACCGTCGGCGTGCCCATCGCATTGGCTTCCAGAACGGTGAGCCCCCAGCCTTCCCCCAGCGACGGCGCGACGGTCAGCCACGCCCGGCTGAGCAGGTCGCTCTTGGCCTGATCGGACACGCGTCCGGGCAGGCTCACGACCTGTTTCAGGCCAAGCTCACGGACTTGGGCCAGCAGAGCCTCGCGGGATGGCCCAGTCCCGGCGATGTCCACACGGAGATCCGGCCAGCGGCTCAGCAGGCCTGGAACCGCATCCACCAGAAGGTGCAGCTGCTTATGCGGGACGAGCCTGGTCACCACGGCTATGGCGGGGGTCGGCGAGCGCAACGCACGGCTGGGCGGCAGCGGATCGATACCGTTGGGCACGATGTGTATCGGCCCGCGAAGGCTCAGCTGGTTGCGCATCTCGGCGCGGGTCGACGGGGAAACGGCGATCAGCGGGCAACGTCGGTACACGCGGCGACTGATCCTGCCCTCCAGCAGCCGACCAACGCTGTTGACCGGCCAGCGGAAGTACATGTCGAACTGCGCCTGGTGCACGTGGTGCAGCACGCACACCACGGGCGCGCCTGCCGGCGCCCAGAGCGGCGTGAAGAACGGGATGCCGTTCTGGAAGTCAACCACCGCGTCGTAGCGGTGCCCGTGCCGCTTCAGGTGGCGCGCGGCCGCCAGGTACACGCCGAAGCGGCCGCCCTCGCGCACCACCAGGTAACCGTTCGCCCAGTCGTAGGGCGGCGTGCCCTCGTACTTCGAGGTGAACAGGGTGACCAGCGCGCCGGCACGGGCGAACCGCCGCCCAATCTGCTCGGCATACGCCTCCGCCCCGCCTGCCGCGGGATTGGACAGGTCGCGCCAATTCAGGAACAGGATCCGTCGACCGGCCAGCTCCGCTAGCGCCGACATCAGGCCGTCCTCCGGTACGCCAGGCGGAGCAGGTCCGCGACGGCACGGCCGCCGTCGCGGCCCGCGCGCAGGGTCGACCCCTCCTTGTCAGACCACACGACCGGGATCTCCTTGACCGGCACGCCCATATCGGTGATGGCTCTGAGCAGCTCGACGTCGAACGCGAACCCGTCGATACGCAGCTGACGGGCGACCGTGCGGGCCAAATCCCCGGCGAAGAACTTAAATCCGCACTGGGTATCGGCGACCCCGGGCACGACCCGGCTCGCCATCGCCCGGAAGACTACGCCGCTGACGGCACGGTGAGCGGGCTGCCGGTTGGCGAGCGTCGCGCCACTGGTGTGCCGCGAACCGATAACGGCCCAGAAATCACCCAGCAACGGCACGACAATGTTGAGCGTCTCGATCGGCGTGGCAAGATCGGCGTCCATGTAACCGACGAAGCGGGCCTGTGAGGTGAGAAACCCGCGCCGCACCGCGGCTCCCTTTCCGGGCCGGGCACAGCCGGTGAGGTGGACCGGCACCCGGCCGGAACGCGTCCTGGCCACCAGGTCAGATGTCTGGTCGACGCTGCCGTTGTCGATCACCACGACAGACGAGGAGTACGACTGCTTCTCCAGGTACCGGACCGTGTGCATGAGCGTGTCGGGCAGCCGCCGGGCCTCGTCACGCGCCGGTATCAAGACTTCGAGATGGCAGGGAGGGCGGAGCAGGGCAGCGGGGATATCCGGCTCCTGCCTGGTCGTACCCGTTAGGGTGGCCTTCGGCGTGGTCGTTGCCATGCGATGTCCTTTGCGCAGTCCTTGCTGCCAGCCTCGCCAGCAGCGGACGGGCCCATAGCCCAGCTGTGAATTACTGCCGGCTGTGAATTACTGCCAGCTGTGAATTACTGCCAGCTGTGAATTACTGGCTGTGAATTACTGGCCTCATTGCCCGTGTGCCAATCAAGAGGGGGGCACCCGGAGCCCAGATACACAGCCGGGCGTAACCCAGCCGATGCGGCCTCACGTGTCGCGCTGGGGGACGGCGGGTATCACGGACCCCCGTTCGGCTCTCTTGGCGGGTGAAGCTCAAGCCCACCGCTAAGCGCCGGGGACCGGAGATCTGCCGGGACCGGAAAGGAAAGAGCCATGGTCGTGGTGATGGCCCAGGATGCCGCCCCCCAGCACATCAACGCCGTCGTCGAACTCGTGCGCGGCGCGGGCGGCGAGGCGTTCGTCAGCCGGGGGGTATCCCGCACGATCGTCGGGTTGGTCGGTGACATCGAGCAGTTCCACGCGCTGAACCTAGGCAGCCTGCGCGGCGTGAGCGAGGTGATCCGCATCTCGGTCCCGTACAAGCTGGTAAGCAGGGAGAACCATCCGGACCGATCGGTCGTTCGGGTTGGCGGGGTACCGATCGGCCCGGGCACGCTCACGGTCATCGCCGGCCCGTGCGCGGTGGAGACTCCGCAGCAGGCGCTCGCCGCCGCGCAGATGGCGAAGGCTGCGGGCGCATCGCTGCTCCGCGGTGGCGCATTCAAGCCGCGAACGTCGCCATACGCATTCCAGGGACTTGGTGAGAAGGGCTTGAAAATCCTCGCCGACGTGCGGGCGGAGACCGGCCTTCCGGTGGTGACGGAGGTCGTAAATGTGAGCGACGTCGAACTCGTTACGTGCTACGCCGACATGCTCCAGATCGGTACCCGCAACATGCAGAACTTCGCCTTGCTCCAGGCGGCAGGAGAGGCCGGGAAGCCGGTCATGCTCAAGCGCGGTATGAACGCCACCATCGAGGAATGGCTCATGGCCGCCGAGTACATCGCGCAACGCGGCAATCTCGACATCGTGCTATGTGAACGGGGCATCCGCACCTTTGAGGCGGCCACGAGGAACACCCTGGACATCAGCGCCGTGCCGATCGCGCAACTGCTGTCCCATCTGCCGGTCATTGTGGACCCATCGCACTCCGGCGGACGTCGCGAGCTCGTGCTCCCGCTGTCCAGGGCGGCGATCGCGGTCGGCACCGACGGGATCATCGTCGACATGCACCCCCACCCAGAGACCGCGCTCTGTGATGGCCCACAGGCCCTCGTCGGCGCCGACATCCGCGAGCTTGCCAGCATCGCGCAGCACCTGCCGCCGATCGTCGGGCGCACTGTCACGCCCGCGCCCGAGCTGGCACCAACCGGCTGACAGCCACCGCCGCCAAGCCAGCGTTCGGGACGAGGCACCAGATGCGCGTATGCACCTGGCCCGGCCCGCCGCAAGGCCGGCGCTTTCCATCCCCGGGCGCTGATCATCCGGGTCACGGAGCGACCGCCGCGGGGCTCGGTGGCCGGGAGGCTCCGGGTGTCATAAAAGGTGGCGATGGCGCCATTGGCCTGAGTCGCGCGGCCGTGCTGAGGCGACCGGGCGGAGCCGCTCGCCGTAAGCGTGAGATCGCCGCCTGAAGAGCGTTGGCCGCGCTGCGCGGGGACTCCTCGGCCCACGGATCAACCAGAAGCCGCTCACTCGGCGCAACCTCGTTCGCGTCGGCCAACCGCCTGGCGAGTACAGCACTCTGGCGGTTACCGCCAATCACCACCTGCTGGCCGCCATCCTCGAGCCGGAACGGGCCGAGGATGCATACCCTCATCGCCCTCCCCCGGCCAAGCTGTCAGCGGGCTGTCAGCACCTCTGTTCCATCCTCGGACCATGCACCTGGAAAGCAAGTGCCATAACCCGAGGAGGAAACGCGCACAGCCGCAGGTTCGGGTACCGAGGTCCGGCTCAAACGGTGCGGTTCCTCGGCTCTGCGGAGTCTACACACGGCACGGTGTGCCAGCAGAAATGATTTCGCGATCAGCAAGATCAACGGGGGAATACGATGAAATCGGCGACAGCCGTTACACCTACGGCGGGCTATGACGCGGCCGAGCTTGTTGGCCGGACGCGAAGCGGAGATGCTTCGGCGTGGCGTGACCTGGTTAAGGAATACGAACCACTGCTCCGGCGGATCGCCCGCCGTCATCGGCTATCGGCCGAAGACGCGGATGACGCCGTTCAACTCACGTGGCTTCGCTACGTCGAACATATCGATCAAATAACCCATCCCGACAGGCTCCGCGCATGGCTGATAGCCATCTGCCGCCGTGAGAGCGTCCACCTGGCAACCAGGGGACGGCGGGAACTGCCGCTCAGCGGGCCGGAGGTGGAACGGTTGGCCGATCAGCGGGGCGGAGAGGGTGATCCGTTCGACGAGGCTGTGCGCCATGACGAGCATGACCGCCTGTACAGCGCCATCGGGGCCCTACCGCAGCGACAGAGAGCCCTACTCGTCGAACTGCTAAGACAGGAGGGTCAGAGCTATCTCAACCTCTCGCATCACCTAAACCTCCCGGTAGGCAGCCTTGGACCTACCCGGCAGCGGGCCCTCACCCGGCTGCGAAATGATCCTCGCTTGACCGATCTGTCGTCCGAGAATCCTGGACGGCGACCTGGCCCGCGCCCGGGTCAGGCCAGGGTCAGGCTGCACCGCGCCGGGCCCAGATCTCCGGAAGTTAGCCGGTAGTACCGCTTCTGACCTGCTGTTAGGCGTCCGCCCAGGTTTGCGCGTGTTCCTGTCACAAGGATTACAGGGGCTACTTGAGCACCAGGCATGCTGGGCCCACTCCGCGTCCCGGGCCCGAGGGCTTGGCGACGGGCCGGGGGCTTGGCGACGGGCCCGGGCCCGGGGGAGGACGAGAGGGGCCGCCCTAAGCTAGATGGGTGCCTATGCTGCGGATTGCCATGGCCCAGGTCAACGCGACCGTGGGGGATCTGGCGGGGAACGCGGACAAGATCGTCGAATGGACGCGGCGCGCCGCCCAGCGGGGAGCCCGGCTGATCGTTTTCCCCGAGATGATGCTTACCGGCTACCCGGTGGAGGATCTGGCCCTGCGCACCTCGTTCGTGGAGGCCTCCATCGAGGCCGTGGGCTCGGTCGCGGAGCGGCTGGCCACCGAGGGCCTCGGCGGGGTCGCCGTCGTCACCGGATACCTGGACCGCCGGCCGGGCCTCGCGCCGCGCACTGGGCTGCCGGCCGGCGCCCCGCTGGACGCCGCCGCGCTGCTCTACAACGGGCGGGTCGTCATCACCACGGCCAAGCACCATCTGCCGAACTACGGTGTGTTCGACGAGTACCGGTACTTCGTCCCGGGCAACACGCTGCCGGTCTTCCGGATGCCCGCGAGCGACGGCGCGGGCGCTGCCGAGGACCCAATCGGGGCCCCAGGGGAGGGCGCGGGCGGCGACTCAGGGGAGGGCGCGGGCGGCGACTCAGGAGAGGGCATCGATGTCGCGATCGCGATCTGCGAGGACCTCTGGCAGGAAGGCGGCCCCGTCGCGGTAACCCGGCACGCGGGGGCCTCGCTGCTGGTCGTGCCGAACGCCTCCCCTTACGAGCGCGGCAAGGATGACGTGCGGCTCGCGCTGTGCGTCCGCTGCGCCGGAGAGGCCGGCGCGGCCGTGGCTTACGCGAACCTGATCGGCGGGCAGGACGAGCTAGTCTTCGACGGCGGCTCGCTGCTGGTCACCGCAGATGGCGACGTGCTGGCGCGCGGGCCGCAGTTCGACGAGGCCCTGATCGTGCACGACCTGGACCTGCCCGGCGCCGACGGCCCGATCACCGACGAGGGCGAGCCGGTGGACGCCGGCGACGGCACGATCATCACGATCCGGCACATCGAGCTGGAGCCGGTGGACGGACCCGCGCCCGGGGGCGGGGCCGTCGAGGTTTCCGAGGGACCGTTCTGGCCGTCGCTGCCGGATTCGGAGGAGGTCTACGGCGCGCTGGTGCTGGGGGTGCGGGACTACGTGCGCAAGAACGGGTTCCGTTCGGTGATCCTGGGATTGTCCGGCGGCATCGACTCGGCCCTGACCGCGACGATCGCCGCAGACGCGGTCGGCCCGGACCACGTGTACACGGTGGTCATGCCGAGCCGGTACTCCAGCGATCATTCCGTCGGTGATGCCGAGGAACTGGTCAAGCGACAGGGACTGCATTCGGTGACGGTGCCGATCCGGTCGATGGTCGACGCCTTCGAGGCCGAGCTGGCGCGGGCCGGATTCCCCCCGGCCGGGCTGCCCGCGGAGAACCTGCAGGCCCGGATCCGGGGGGTGATCCTGATGGGCCTGTCCAACGCCGCGGGTCATCTGGTCCTGACCACGGGAAACAAGAGCGAGCTGGCCACCGGTTACTCGACGCTGTACGGAGATTCGGCCGGCGGCTACGGGCCGATCAAGGATGTGCTGAAGACGCTGGTGTGGGAGCTGGCCCGCTGGCGGAACGACCGGGCCGTCGCGCGCGGCGAGTCACCGCCGATCCCGGAGAACTCGATCACCAAGCCGCCGAGCGCCGAACTCGCGCCCGGCCAGAAGGACACTGACTCGCTGCCCGATTACGAGGTGCTCGACGCCCTGCTCGACGACTACGTGGAGAAGGACATGGGCGCTGAGCAGCTCATCGCGGCCGGCCACGACCCCGACCTCGTGCAGCGCGTCATCCGGCTGGTGGACCAGGCCGAGTACAAACGGCGCCAGTACCCGCCCGGTCCCAAGATCACGCAGAAGAACTTCGGCCGGGACCGGCGGCTGCCGATCACCAATGCCTGGCGGGAGCACCTCCCGGGCAACTAGGCCGGGGGTACCGTCACGGCCCGGGAGTAGCGTCACGGCCCAAGGGGCGCCGTTGTGGCCGGGGGGCGCTGTTGTGACCGGAGGGGCCGTCGTGGCAGCCGGGGCGGGATCGCGGCGGGATCGCAGCTGGGAGTGGCGTGGCAACCTCAGACGGGGTAGGTGGCCGGGCCGCTGGTGTAGGTGCGCCCGGATGGTGTGGTCCAGGTGTGGTGGCCGGGCAGGTCCTGGGTGAGCTGCCAGCCGGGAGCCTGCTTGGCGTGGTGGTGGTGGCGGCAGCGAGACACGTGGTTGTCAAAAGCACACATCTTTTGCCGAGGTATACCCACGCCGCCGCACCAGCGCGCCGCGGCCCACGACGCGGGCATCAGCTCGCCGCCGCACCGGGCCGAGGATGGGGCACCGGCCCGGCAGGCGTACCGGGCCGAGGACGGCGGGCGCACCGGGCCGAGGACCCGCACCAGCTCGCCGCGGCGGCCCGACGACGCGGGCACCAGCTCGGCGCACCAGCTCGCCGCCGCACCAGGCCGAGGACGGGCACCGGGTCCCAGGACGGGCACCAGGCCGGCAGGCGCAGCGGGCCGACGACGGCGGCGGGCGCACCGGGCCGAGGACCCGCACCAGCCGAGGACCCGCACCAGCTCGCCGCCGCGCGGGCCCGAGGACGCGCACCGGGCCCCAGGACGCGCACCAGCTCGCCGCGGCGGCCCGACGACGCAGGCACCAGCTCGGCGCACCAGCTCGCCGCCGCACCGGGCCGAGGACGGGCACCGGCCCGGCAAGAGCACCAGGCCCGAGGACGGGTACGAGGCCGCAGGACGGGCCGCACCAGGCCGGCGGGCGCACCGGGCCGACGACGGGCGCCCGGGCCGAGGACCCGCACCGACCCGAGGACGCGCACCAGGCCGAGGACCCGCACCAGGCCGAGGACCCGCACCAGGCCGAGGACCCGCACCAGGCCGAGGACCCGCACCAGGCCGAGGACCCGCACCAGGCCGAGGACCCGCACCGGGCCCGAGGACGCGCACCGGGCCGAGGATCCGCACCAGGCCCCGAGGACGGGCACCAGCCCCGCAGGCGCAGCGAGCCGCTGACGCGGCGGCGGCCCGGCGATAGGGCCGAGGACCCGCACCAGCTCGCCGCCGTAACCGGGGCCGACGATGGGCACCAGCTCGCCGCGGCGGCCCGACGACGCGGGCACTAAGGGAGTCGCTAGGCCGAAGTTCCCCCCGAGCCGATTGGTCAACGCGTTTGACCAGGTGGTAGAGCCCTTGATCACGGAAATTACATGACTACGTAGTCATGAGCTGAGGCTGTTTCACCTGGTCAGCGCCTATATCGGTTCGCCACTGGGGGGAACTACGGGCTAGGTCGTAGACCGGGCCGGTCTAGTCGAGGCCGTGGACCAGCCGTGCCGCGTTATGCACCTTCGCGGCTTCGCGCAGGAGATTCTCCCGATACTGACGCGCCTCGCTGCTCATGTCGGTCAACAGCACTGCCGACAGGCCGATGAGGTGGGCGCTGCCGAGGCATGCCGTGTCGAGAGTGAGGCTCAGCATCTCCGGGCTGAGTTCGTTGCCATGCCATACGCCGTCGTAGAAGCGCACGGTGTGCAGGTGCCCGATAGAGGTGCTGTGGGTAATCTGGCTGAGTAGCGAGTAGGCCACCTCCAGCCATCCCGGTTCGGGGTAGGGTGTTCCCATCTCGCGGAGCATGCTGCCGATCGTGGGCAATGTTCGTCTGCCTTTGGCGATCTGGTCGTCCGGTGTCACCATGCGGACGTTGCGCGGCCGTGCGAAGATCCGCTGCGCGTCGGCCCTTGGCACGCCGCTACCCGCCAGTGTGTCAATGGTCTTCTTCTGGCGGGCGCGGTACTCGTCGAAGAACTGCTTGGCGCGGGCCTTGAACGCGGCCTCTTCGGGAATTGAGAACCGCCAGATCAAGCGGGCTGCTTCCTCCAGCAGCATCCGGGCGGCGAAGACAGAGATGACCGCCGCACCGGGTTGATCGTAGGTGGACATCACTGTTTCGAGGTTGGAGTGGCCCCCACCGTAGGCCAGCATGCTGTGCAGCGAAGGCTGCCCGTGATCCCAGGGCCTGATTGCCATGCTCCGCGCCAGTTCGTAGTACGCTTCCGCCGCCGTGGTCACTGCATCCGCAGAGTTGATGTCCGGCAGCAGGTCGTCCGCGGAGAGGACAGCGCCCGGACGCAAAACGACCTGTTCACGTAGCGAGATGCTCTTCTTCTTGACCTGCGCGGGGGCGCGCCGTGAGATGCCCAACCGATGGATCGCTACGGCAGCCGTCGTGACGTCGGCCGTCAAGTCGACCGCCTTCTGAAGGAACGGCTCTTGTTGTACATCAGACGGCCACAATTCGGGCGTGGCAGCTGCAGCGCCGAGCAGGGTGGCGGTGGCACCGACTGCGGCGACCTGCATGAACAACGCCTCATGGTCTGCCCGCAGGTCGTGGCCGGCCGCACCGTCGTCGGTAAGGCTGCTCTGCAACCCCAGGTAATTACCGTGCCCAGCATGGGCAAGCACCATCACGGCACCGCGCAGACCCGCCATGTCCAGCAGCGCCCGCGCCCGCCGCAGCAACGCGGCGTGCTCCCCATCCGCCTGCGACGGCGAGGGGCCGGCGCCGGATCTGGCGAGGAAGTCATCCAGCAGCTCGTCCTCGCTGGGCATCGACGGCGCATCGAGCCACGTCAGAGACTCGCCGGTCAGGTCCGCGACGTCGGGCAGAGGCATGAACCAGCGGGACAGGATCGGGCAGCTGGCGTCTGTCTCCTCAAGCAGGACGCAGATGCGGTTACGCTCCTCGAGCAGGTCGCCCAGCAGGGAGCGGCGACGCTCAGGTTGCTCACCGATCCACAGCCACCGCAGCCCGTCGACAAACAGGCTTCGGGCGATGGAGCCCAGTACCGTGCCGCCGAATCCGGCTCCGATCATCGATTCGGCGCAGTCATAGCGTTGACGTGCGAACATGAACGCCAGTCCCGCTAGGAAGCGGTCGCCGGGCACGTTCAGGTTGTAGTCGATAGGGAGCGTGTCCAGGTGCATGCGGAGCGCCCGTGTGGCCGCGCGCAGCTTTCGGGTCTCCGGTGTGGGCGCCCGACCGTCGGGGCGCATCTCATCCCCGCTGCTCACCCCTGCTCGACCCCGATCCTCTTGGCCATCGCGGACGTCTTTCATCTCTTTGTCCACCATCATCACCCTGTAAGTGCCGGAGCCCCAACCGATTATCTCGACCTGACCTTGCCTGTCAGCTGGTCTCCTCGCGAGTCCAGCGTCGCCAGCACATCTAGCTCGGCGCACCAGCGCGCCGCCGCACCAGGCCGAGGACGGGCACCGGCCCGGCAAGAGCACCAGGCCCGAGGACGGGTACGAGGCCGCAGGACGGGCCGCACCAGGCCGGCGAGCGCACCGGGCCGACGACGGGCGCCCGGGCCGAGGACCCGCACCGGCCCGAGGACGCGCACCAGGCCGAGGACCCGCTCCAGGCCCCGAGGACGGGCACCAGCCCGGCAGGCGCAGCGAGCCGCCGACGTGGCGGCGGCCCGGCGATAGGGCCGAGGACCCGCACCAGCTCGCCGCCGTAACCGGGGCCGACGATGGGCACCAGCTCGCCGCGGCGGCCCGACGACGCGGGCACCAGCTCGGCGCACCAGCTCGCCGCCGCGCCGCCGCATGGTACCGAGGATGGGCACCAGCTCGGCAAGGCGTGCCGGGGCCGCCGACGCGCACCGGCCCGAGGACGGGCGCCGGCCCGAGGACGCGCACCGGGCCCGAGGACGCGCACCGGGCCCGAGGACGCGCACCTGGCCCGAGGACGCGCACCAGCTCGCGGCGGCGGCCCGACGACGCGGGCACCAGCTCCGCACCAGGCCGAGGACGGGCACCAGGCCGGCAAGCGCAGCGGACCGACGACGGCGGGCGCACCGGGCCGAGGACGGGGCACCCAAGGCCGAGGACGGGCACCCGGCTCGGCAGGCGCAGCGGGCCGAGGACGGGCACCGGGCCGACGATGGGCACCAGCTCGCCACGGCGGCCCGAGGACGGGCACGAGGCCCGAAGACGGACACCGGCCCGGCAGGCGCAGCGGGCCGACGACGGCGGGCGCACCGGGCCGAGGACCCACACCGGCCCGAGGACCCGCACCAGGCCGAGGACCCGCACCAGCTCGCCGCCGTACCGGGGCTGACGATGGGCACCAGCTGAGGTCAAGCTCGGCCGACGACGCGGACCGTGGTTGTGGCTGGGTGCCGTTCATGGTTCATCTCCCGGTATCGGACGGGCCGGCTATGCACTCCCGGCGGCCCGATATAAAGGTCGCCGATCTGCTCCCGCACCGCGCGCACCTGCTCGGCCGTGAGCGGCTCGCCGCGCATGAGCGCCTGGACCTGGTCGCGGAAGTACCGGCGGACACCGGTGGGCAGGCGGACGCTGTCAAGCTCCCCCGCCTGCTCCCACTGCCAGACCGACCGGGGGTTGACCTGGAACACGTCGGCGACCTCGGCCGAGGTCATGAGGGATGCGGCTCCGGGGCGGCTGGCATCGACGGCAGCGGCCCGGCCCGCTCACTCAGGCCCTGCCGCGCCCTGGCGATCGCCCCGTCCGCATCCCGCGTCTCCGTGCTCGCTCCGCATTCCGTCACCCCTGGCCGGATCTCCGGGCACGGGCAGGACCGGGGGACCGGCCGGGCGGTGTAATCCGCCGTGATCAGATCCCGCAGTTCCCCGGGGCCGATGGCGATCAGCGTGGCCTGATTGTCCAGGCGCATCGCACGCCAGACGCCGGGGGCCCCGGTGATCTCGTAGGCGCCACCCCAGTTCCGGCGGAGGTCCTTGAGGGCCCCGGCTGTGTACGGGCGGAGGTCTTTCAGGGCCCTGGCTATTCCGTCGTCCATGTGACCTCCGCCCATACGGTCTGGCCGTCCGTTCCCGCGTCGTGGCCGAACTTGTCGGCGAGCGCGCCGACGATGGCCAGGCCGCGGCCGTACTCGGCCTCGTCGTCGGTGCCGAGCGGGTGCCACTGGCCGGTACCGGGGTCGGCGACCTCGATCCGCGCCCATCCGGGCGCCGTGCGGATCGTGACCGTGAACTCGCCGCCGTCGCGTCCGGCCGGAGTGTGGCGTATGGCGTTGCTGATCAGCTCACCAGCGATCAGCTCGGCATCGGCATAGGAGGGCGATCCTTCGAGGATTCCGCGCACGAACCGCCGGGCGGCTGGCACGATGGCGGGGATGCCCGGGAACGTGATGGAGGTGTCCATCCGTAATCTCCTGATTGCGCCGAGCGGCCGGAAAGCTGAGTACTCAGCTTGTACCTGAGTACCCAAGTTCGTCAAGCTTGGGCCTATGCCCGCGCCTACCTATCAGCGCATCGCTGACGACCTGCGCCGCGCCATCCTCGATGGCAGCCTCCCGCCCGGTGCCAAGCTGCCCAGCCGCCATGAGCTGGCCCGGCAGTACGGCGTCTCTGACCGGGTGGGGGTAGAGGCGGTCCGGCTCCTGGTGGCCGAGGGATTCGCCGAGACGCGCTCCGGTTCCGGCTCCTACGTGCGGCAGCGGCCGGAGATGCAGCGGCTCACCAGGGCTTGGTACACCACGCGCAGCGGCGGTTCCCCGTTCCGCGCCGAGATGGGCGCGGCCGGCCGCGCCGGATCGTGGGAATGCTCCAGCGAGCGCGCCGAGATGACGCCAGCGGTCGCCGCCCGGCTGGACGCCGGGCCCGGCGAGCCCGCCATGCGCACCCGGTACACGTTCACCGCGGACGGCGAGCCGGTCATGCTCTCGGTGAGCTGGGAGCCGCTGGAGCTGACCAGCGGGACACCCGTCATGCTCCCCGAGGAGGGCCCGCACGCCGGGCGCGGCGTGGTCGAGCGGATGGCTGTGATCGGCCAGCAGATCACCAGCGCCGAGGAAGTCGTCAGCGCCCGCCCGGCGCTCGCCGCCGAGGCCGACCGGCTGAACATGCGCACGGGCGGGACGGTGCTCACGATCTGCCGCACGTACCACACCGATGAGCGGGCCGTGGAGACCGCCGACATCGTGATCCCGGTCGAGCGATACTCCCTCGTCTATGAAATCCCGGTCGGCTTACCGCACCGGCTGGTGAGCCCCCGGGAGCTGGTGCGGGTCCTCGGCCCGGTGCGGCGGCGAGCTGGTGCCCATCGTCGGCCCCGGTGCCCGTCCCCGGCCCGTTCGGCGGCGGCGAGCTGGTGCGGGTCCTCGGCCCGGTGCCCGCGTCGTCGGCCCGCCGCGGCGAGCTGGTGCCCATCGTCGGCCTGGTGCCGGTGCCCGTCGTCGGCCCCGGTTACACCGCCGAGAATCGGCCAGTACGGGTCATGGTGTCGATCATTCCCGGGAGATGCCCCAATACTTCAGTACACTATCCCTGCATAGCAAATATCGCGCGTGCCGATAGATCATTGCTGTGATGATGCATGAGGAGTAGTACATGCCCGCAGGGCCAAACCAGCCTGTATGGCCGTTGGAGCCGCACACGCTAGCCAAGCACGAAATTCTCCGTCGGTATCTGGGCGCTTGGTTCCCAATCATGAGCAAGTGGAATAGCCGCTTGATTTTCTTCGACGGTTTCGCTGGACCAGGAATTTACCAGGGCGGCGAAATTGGCTCTCCGCTCATTGCCCTTCAGGTATTGATTCAACACCCGCTCTTTTCCTCATTTGGCCAGGGCACTGAATATCTTTTCTTGTTTTGCGAGTCAGATCCCAGGCGATTCGCGAGCCTTCAACAACGGCTCGATGCTTACAAACAGAGCCTCGGTGGCAGCTGGCCGAGTAATGTAAAGATCCAGTGCACGAGCGATCCTTTCGACGCGACGGCCTCTGGAATTGTTAGCTACCTTGAAAACAAGGGTTCGCAGCTTGCGCCGACATTCGCGTTTATCGATCCTTTTGGCATCAGCGGACTGCCGATGAATCTGCTCGCACGGCTGGTCAAGTCGCCAAAGTGTGAATTGTTCATCAACATGATTATGAACACCGCGAAGAGGTTCGCCACTTCCGGCCTCATCGACCGCTCGCTCGAAGAGCTCTATGGTACTGATCAGTACCTCAACGCCGAGGGTCTTACTGGCAGAGACCGGATAATGTTTCTTCATGACCTTTATGCAGATCAGTTGCGCAACGTCGCCGGTATGAAGCATATTCAGTCTTTCGAGATGATAAACCGTAATGGTCATACCAGCTATTTCCTCTTCTATGCAACGCGAGCGGTCGAGGGATTGCGCGCAATGAAGGATGCGATGTGGCGAGCCGACCCAGGCGGCGGATACCAGTTCTCAGACCGCCTAGCGGGTCAGGACGTCCTCTTCAGCGAGGACTTCCTTGATGTAGTGCCCCTTACGCGCGATCTATTGACCCACTTCGCTAGAATGGAAGTTGACGTTGATGTCCTGGAACGTTACGTCCTAACAGACACTCCATATAGAGAAACTCATCTGCGGCGTGTGCTGAGGCCACTAGAGAAAGACGGTTCTGTAACAGTGATCCGTCAGCCGGGCAGGAAACAGTTCCCATCCGGAACCCGAATTAGATTTCCATGAAAGCACGATCGGGTCGCGCTAGCGGCATAGCATCCCATGTCTGCCCATCAAGTGTCCGGCCACCGGCTTTAGCACGAATGCCTCCCCATTGTTTGAAGAAGAAGGCTGTACCAGTGCGCTCGCACTGATCACGAAGCGATCGAACCCACCATTCATTAATCGGTCGGTGGTTCGGTCCGCTCTCACCTCCAGTAATCAGCCAATCAATACCTGACAAATCCAGTTCTAGCGGCCCAAGCAATGGTTCTGCCGAGATAAACCTGACTGCGGACGGAACGTCACGCAAGCGACTGGCGCGCCATGCAAGAGGCTGGCTCTCGATCGATACCCCGACCCATACATTGCTCGGCCACTGCAACTTACTGGCCATACGCGCAAGCCGAATCGGCCTCTTAGTGAGCAACTGATACGTATGTTGTGGTGTCTCGACCATAACATCGAAAACCCGCTGGATAAATTCATCTGTAACTCGCGCATGCCAAAGGTCGGACATGCTGTTAACAAAAACAACCCTAGAAGTACGCCAACGTCGCGGTATGTCTAGCGCGTCCTCATGCATCATCATGCCAAAACCAGGACCGCTAGTTCGCGGATCGCCGTCGGTTTGGTATTTGGGGTTGCCCATTGCCTTGAGTCGCTTCGCCAGCGTCGCGGCATAACAGTTGTCGCAACCCGTACTGATCTTGTCGCAGCCAGTGGTCGGATTCCACGTGGCTTCAGTCCACTCGATCGAACTGTTGTCTGCCACGTATACCACCTTAGAACACATGTACGACAGAGTTGTCACCGACTCGCTGTTTGCCTGGTACAGCGTCGCACGTGTGACGCTTTCCGCACTCTGTATCCTTCCTCGATCTGCCCTCGATCATCTGTGACAACTTTCTCTACGGCTTGGACGGGGGCGGCTCGGCCGCACCGAGCCGACCATGGGGCACCAGCGCGCGCCGCGGCGGCGCACCAGCTCGCCGCCCGCACCGGCCCGAGGACGGACACCGGCTCGGCAGGTGCACCAGACCCGAGGACGGACACCAGGCCGGCAGGCGCAGCGGGCCGACGACGGCGGGCGTACCGAGCCGAGGACCCGCACCAGGGCGAAGACCCGCACGGCCCGCCCCGGTGCGGCGGCGAGCTGGTGCGGGTCCTCGGCCCTATCGTCGGGCCGCCGCGGCGTCCTCGGCCTAGTGCCCGTCCTCGGCCTGGTGCCCGTCCTCGGCTTGGTGTCGAGACGATCGGCCCGATGTTCGGCTACCAGGGCGAACCCGGCGGCGGTCCGATCGGGATGTCCTACAGGATCAGCGGGTTACCACCGCGGCGGCCAGGCCGAGCATCGCGACCCAGGGCTAGCGCGGCCAGCTCGGTCATCACGGCCTAGCCACCGCGGCCAGGCCGAGCACGGCGGGCTGCACCTGGAGGCGCTCAGCGGCGGCCAGGCCGACCACGGCGACCGGGGGCCGACCATCGCGGCCCGGGGCCGACCGCATCGGCCAGCTCGGCCACAGACGTACCCGTACGCCGGACACCCGGTCCTGGTGCCGCCGACCACGGCGACCCCAGGCCGAGCGCAGCCAGCTCGCCGACCACCTCGGCGGCCAGGCCGAGCACCGCGGCCAGGACGAGCGCGGCCAGGACGAGCACCACGGCCCGGTCCTGGAGGCGCCGACCGCGGCCAGCTCGACCACCTCGGGCCAGGCCGAGCACGCGGCCGGGGGCCGAGGATGGCGGCCAGGCCCCGGCCGGTGCGCGCGGGACACCGGCGCTCGCCGAGCTGGTGGCCGCGTTCGCGGCCTGGCAGAAAGTAGTGCGCTGCGGAAAAAAGGGATAAACGAAACCCATCAAACACGGGTCGGGCAATTTGAGCGCGAAATTTTCGCGACCCCGCGCGAGGGAGGGCATTAAAACGCGGGCGTTAACCGCGTATCAGGCACGGCCCGGCGCTGCCGGGCTGGTCTTCGGCGAATATCCATTCGTGCGGGGCGATGGCGGCGCAGAGGTCCTGCCTGACCGTCCCCCGCCAGCCGAGCAGGCCAGCCCCGGCCTTAGCCGCGTCGAGGCCGGATGTGTGCCCGACCCAGGTCATGGCGGCCTGGGCGCGGCCGGAGACGTAGCCGGTCTCTGTCGCCGACAAGATGGCGAGCACGTTCGCGGACCGGCCGAGGTTCATCACCGAATCGACGCGCTCGGCGAGCTTGAGCTGGCGCGTGATCTCGCGTACGTCGTCCAGGACGAGCACGCAATGCCCTTCGGCGGCCACGGTGGCGAGCGCGTCACCGAACCGGCGTGCTGTCTCGCCGCGGTCGGGCGTGCCGGGAAGCCGGAACCATCGCCCATACGGGCCGCCGCCTTCCCGCCCGGCGCCGAACATGGGCCCCACCGCGGCGACAGGCTTGCCCCATGCGTCCGGGCCGCCGGGCGGCCCGTCCCATACAGGGTCGGGGTGCGGCTTGGGATCCAGCGTCAGCACCCGCTCATACGGGCACAGGCCGAGCAGGGACTTGATCAGCGTGGTCTTTCCGCTGCCGGTCTGGCCGAAAATTATCTGATGTGCGGCGATGGCCGGATGCCAGATGGCAGCAACGCGGCACAGGACGCGATCGAGGCTCGCTTCTGGCAGCAGCGCGGTCATGCGGACCTCCGGGTGAGCGGGGTGGTCACGGCCCGGTGGTGATGGTCGCAGACCGCGCCGCCGGGAATGACGCAGTCGGCGCGGCGCGCGCACGGGTCCGGGGAACCGTCACCCCACCCGCGCGCAACGACGTGGCAGACTCCCGCGCCGTGCATTTTGAGGACCCAGTTCCGCGCGGCCAGCTCAGCCACGTAGTCAACGGCTGACGCGGGCGCATGCCCGGTTGCGGCCCGGGAGCCGTCGTCGTCCTGGCCGTCGCCGTCATAGCCACTGCCGGCGCTGTCCAGCTCGGCCACGGGCTCATCGTCCCACCAGCGGCGCCGCCTGATACCGGCCTGCCGGTACAACGCGGCCAGCTCATCAAGCCTGGCATCCGACCGTGCGGACTCGACTTGCTCGCGGAACCACCCGACCTTACGGACGCTGGCCGTATCCAGCTTGTCATCGTCGGCGAGCGCGTCGAGCTGGTCGAGCATGGGGCCTTTGCGGTCTTCCAGCGCGAGCACTTCCAGGTCGCGTTCAGCCTGGCTCTTCACCTGCCGCTGGGATGCCGCCTCGCCGCGAGCGTACGGCGTCCGCACAGCCGGCGGCGTGATGTGGCTCGTGCATGTTCCGCAGGCCCGCCAGGTGCCGCGCGGTGTGGCGTACAGCAATTCCTGGCATGCCTCGCACGGCTCAGTCGTCTTGGATGCCAGCCGGGGCCTGTCAGCGGCGCCGAGCGAGGTGACCTGGCCGGGAGGCTGGAACCGCTGAGCATATCCGCAGGACGGGCACCGGATCGTGTTACCGGCCTTGGCGCGCGTCGAGATCGGCTCGTCGCACCGGCGGCAGTTCACGATAGATGCTGTGATCGTCGCAACACTCATCGGTCACCTACCCGTTGCATCATTGAAAGCCCAGGTCAACGCCAGGGTAAGGCGTTGCTGCCCGTTGCTGGCGTTGCAGCGGGCCCCGGGCCGGGCCCGACATCCTCCGCGGAGAGCCTGCGGGGCCGCCAGCCCTGCCACGCGGCGAAAGCCACGGTCATCCCGCGCAGAAACGCATCGCCGAGGCTCACGCCGTCACTGGCCAGCTCCTCGCGCGCCAGCTCGCCGGCCTGATCCTCGCCGCTGAGGCTCACCGCAGAGGCCAGCTCGTCGCGATCGCGGAAGCCCAGCAGCATCCGGTAGAGGCGCCCGGCATCACCCATGGTCAGGTCCCGGGTGCTGTCCAGGCCGCCGAAGCCAAGCAGCACCGCGCTGATGGCCAGACGCTCGGCCCGGCCATCGGCGCCGAGACCCAGCCGCTCAAACTCGCGTCGGATGACGCCAACCTGGTTGGCCGTGGCGGGCTGGGTCTCAAGGACCCGGTGCCATTCGGAGAGTTTCATCGTCGGCCATCCGCGGTTTGGTTAGCGAAACTAAACACCGAAACGCCTCTGAGCTGGGCAGAGTGCCACTTGGGAGCAGAGTGCCAGGCAGAATGCCACCCCAAAACATGCTCTGACCTGCCCAGAGTGCCAGGATGCCAACTCTGGGAGTCTTCCTGCGCGCGCACGCGGACGCGCGCGGGGGCCCCTTGGCACTCTGGCACTCTGGCACTCTGCCCAGGTCAGGGGGTGTGGCAGAATGCCACGGGCCAGGCAGAATGCCACTACGTCGCATCCTGGCCGCCTGTATCTCCCGGCAGTGATAGCCACCATTCGGTTTTGCCCCCCGGGCCGGTTCCGATCTGTTCGGCCTTCACGCCGAGGTGCTTCCTGGCCCGGACGAGGGTGCGCTTGCTGAAGCCATGTGCCTCGGCCTCGGCCTCGATCTCCTTCGTGCGCCTGGGCACCGTCAGCGCTTCCCGGAGCCATTCGGCGCATTCGGCGCGCTCTGTCCGCTCGGTCGCCGAGCCGGACTCGGCGAGGATGTCCCGGACGCTCTTCTCCGACTGGCCGGTGAAGTGGAGACGGCCGGTCGCGGCGATGCCTTCGCCGGTCCCGATCGTTGCTGACTGGACGATGTAGGTGAGGTTCGGCAGGTTGAGCCGTCCGAGGTTGTTCTTCACCTGCGAGATGATGCAGCCGCCGTTTTGGTCGTCGGGGTCCTGGGCGATGGCGATGACCGAGCGGACGAAGGCGGTGAAGGCCCGGGAGCCGGTAACCAGGTTCAGCGGGTCAGTGCTGGCGCTCTTGTTGAAGTGCGCGAGCCCGGCGATCATGCAGCCGGTCTCGTCGGCGAGCCTGCCCAGTGGCTCCAGGGCGGTCCGCATGTCCCGGTCGTTGTAGGTGTCCACGTTCGGGTCGATGACCGACATGAGCGGGTCGAGCGCCACCATGGCGGCTTCCAGCCGCTTGATCTCGGCGGCCATCAGATCGCAATCCCGTGGCATCGTCAGCTCGACGAGCACGCTGGTCCCAGCGGTCGCCTCGACCGATTCGACCTCGACGCGATACACGAACTCCCGATCCGCGCCCGCGGCGATCAGGCGGGGGGCAATCGTGTGCTGCCAGGAATCCTCGGTCGCGCAGTAGAAGACGGCCCGGGGTGTGCCGTGGTAGGCGCCGGGAAGCGTGCCCCGCGTGATCTGGGCCGTGAGCCAGATCAGGAATAGACTTTTCCCGATACCCTCCCGGCCTGGGATCAGGCTGATATGCCCGGCCGGCATCCGGTCTTCCCATCCCCACCGCACCGGCTTCGGCTCGATTTCTGAGGCCCTGGTGAGCACGAGCCGCCGTCCCCCGGTACTGTCCTCTCGCGTTGGCTGGACCTCCTGGCTGCTGCCGGCTGCCACCCTCACTCCGGTGCATCGGTCATCGCTGTCCCCCGGCACAGCGGGCACAGCGGAAGACCTGTCCGGGGATGCGGCGCCTCTCCGCCGGGAACGCCATGCGGGCATTCAGTCCCGGCACGGGCCTTGTCAATTGCTCGCGTCTCGTCGGCGAGGGTGCGGGCTGTGCGGACGGCCTCCAGGTCGCGTTCGAGGTGGCCTTTCTGGCCGCGGCGGACCACGTATCCGGGCAGATTCCAGGCGCCGTCTTTGACATAGCCGTCGAGCAGCTCGGCGATCTCATCGTCGAGAGCACCAGGGATGAACCGGCGCACCAGGTCCCGGGCCTCGGCGATAGCCGTTCTAGGCTGCGCGGTCACCGCGGGCCCCCTTCTCGTCGTCCTGGTGGGCGTAGCAGTAATCCGATCCGGCGCGCGCACGGCCGCGGCAGGGGCGGCTGCGGCGGTTCGTGCCCGCGCAGCGGCGGCCAGGGAGATATTTCTCCGGGGTGATGTCCCCCGGCACCTCGTCGGCCGGGTCAACAATGGTCACGAGCTGGCGGGTATGCGAGCAGACCGCTGGATAAGTGGCGAGAATCAGGCCGTTTTCGAGCCATGTGGCATCGGCCGGGTACGCCATCAGGCCGCAGTAAGCGCACCAGAAAACCCCCGCGCGTACGATCGAGTCATCGGCGCGGTCTTTCACCGTGACATCTCCGCAGAGATGCCACTACTGCGCGTGGCGGGGTCATTAGGGCACTGCGCCGGGCTATCCTGCCGACGGCGAGCTTTTGCTGGTTCAGTTACCTGGCCGGGGCGCTGAACATCTTGGGACGGCCCCGCGCGACGCGCGGGGCCGTTTCGCTTCTGCCTCATGGGAACCTGGCGCCCATCAGGTACCGCCGCGGCTGCCCGGCAGCGGCTGGAGCAGTAGCGTCAGCTTCTCTCGCTGTGCCTGGGTCAGGGGCGGGCAATTATCGACCGTGCGCCGTATGTGGTCTATCCAGGTCATGCCCTGCGGCGGAGGACCGAGTATTTGCCTGAGTTTCTGCTCCTGGCTTGCGGTGGCCAGCAATTGACGGTCATCGTCGGTACGCTCGGGATGATGCCGTGTATTAGCGGCAAGCCGGGCGCGTTGCCGCCTGAATTCAGGAGTAGTCCCCATGGCAAGCCAGAATCACAGGGCACAGGTGCTAATTCAAAAGCATCTAATTGGCGATTCTGAGGACCGCTACGCTTAGCAACGCTTAGCATTATGCCGCGCTGAGCTATTAGGGCCATCTGGATGGTATGAAAGGACAATGAATCATCCGCTTTTACCGCGCGTCGCCCTCGGCCTGATCATTGTCGGCCCGGTGCCCGTCCTCAGGCTCGCGTCGTCGGCCGCCGCCGCGGTGAGCTGGTCCCGTCCTCGGCCCGGTGCGCGTCGTCGGCCTGGTGCGCCCCGCCGTCGTCGGCCGCCGCGTTGAGCTGGTCCCGTCCTCAGCCCCGGTGCGGCATCTCGGGCGGTGTGCCCGCTGTCGTCGGCCCTGGTACCCGTCCCCGGGCCCGCGTTGCCGCCGTCGGCGCCTCCAGGACGGGCCGTGGTACTCGGTCTGGCCGCCGTCCCCGGCCGCGGTGGTCGGCCTGGCCGCCGCGGTGGTGGCGCTGAGCCTCCAGGTGCAGTCCGCCGTCCCCGGCCCGGCCGCCGCACTCGGCCCCGGCCGCCGTCCTCGGCCCGGGCCGCGGTGGTTGGCCTGGCCGCGCTCGGCCTGGCGGCGGTGGTCGCGTCCCCGGCCAGATGCGTGCCCTCGGCCCGGGTGCCCGTCCTCGGCCCCGTCCTCGGCCCCGTCCTCGGCCCCGTCCTCGGCCCCGTCCTCGGCCCCGTCCTCGGCCCCGTCCTCGGCCCCGTCCTCGGCCCGGTGCGTGGCATGGTGCGGGTGCTCGGCCCGCGGTTCAGTACCTCACCGCCACGGTATGACCACCGTGGACGGATCAAACGAGCGGGCACCGCGGCCGGCCGGGTGGATGATCACCGGGGTCAGGGCTTCAATCACTGCGCGCTTGCGGGCGGTGTCCAGGCCGTCCCACACCACGCGTGCGGACTCCGCGGCGGCGAACGGGGCCAGCGCCGATCCGGCCACGGACGCTTCCAGGTCCGCGGCGATCTCCTCCAGGCGGCGGCGCCCGGCCGCGCTCGCGGTGAGGTGCTCGTCCCGGCTGATCCGGTTGAGCATGGCGTCGGTGGCGGACTGTTTGAGGTTGGCGCGGATCGCGGCGCCCTCGCGGTGCAGGGCGGCGGTGTCGACGGTGGCGGGCGCGGCGATCAGGTCCGTGATGTCGTCCCGGGATAGGCGCTCAACGATGTGCGTCTCGACGAAGACGTCCACGTTAACGGCCATCTGCTGGCAGTGCGGGCCGGGCCGGTCCCTGCGCGTGGCCGTGTTGCACCGGTAGACGTTCTTCCCGGTGGCGTTCACCGATGAGGCAACCGTGTTCCCGCACCGGCATAGCGCCAGGCCGCCAAGCAGGGTGTAGGCGCCACGCGGTGGCTTGCGGGCGGGGTCGCCCAGCAAACTGGCCAGCGCCCGCCACTGTTCCTCGGTGATGATCGCGTCCCACTGGCCGGCGCCGATGATCTCCGGGGGCAGCAGCCGACGGCGCTTGCGGGGCGGGTTGTCCAGCTCGGGCCGGTCGTTGGGGTCCTCGCGCTGGGGCAGCACGGCCAGGGCGGCTATCCGCGGGTTGCGCAGGACCGCGGTCACGGACTGGCGGCTGAAGGGCTTCCGGCCTTGCGCGGTGTTCAGTCCCCGCCGGTTCCACTCGCGCGTGACGGCGGAGACGGTGGATCCGCTGAGCAGTGCGCCAGTGGCCCACCTGATCGCCTCGGCCTCGGCCGGGCGGGCGGTAACGTGGTCATCCTCGTACCCGAACGGGCGCTGCCCTCCGGTCAGTCGCTTGCCCGCCCGCGCGGCTTCCTCGGCAGCCAGCCGCTGCCGCTCGCCCTTTACTTCCACTTCCAGGGTGTCGAACTCCCCGAGCAGGCCGGCCATGCCCCGCCCGTACGCCGTGGACATGTCCAAGGATGGTCCCTTGGTGGCGATCAGCGATACGCCTGCCCTGCGGAGGATCTCGATGCCCTCGGCCCGCTCGCGGCGGTTGCGCCAGAACCGCGAGGTCTGGAAAACGATGATCACGTCGATCTCGCGGCGGGCCGCGGCGGCCATCAGGGCCGCATAGCCGGGCCGGTGCTTGCCGTTGCTCGCGGAGATGTCGTTGTCGGACTCGATGCGGGTGATCATGATCCCGCGGGCCGCAGCCATGCGCTTCTGGTCGGCGAGCTGGTTGGTCACGCCGTGCTCGTCGCCCGCCTTGTCGTGGCTTATCCGCTGGTATGCGCCGCCCCGGAGGGTCGTGCCCTGATCGGCCTGACCGGCTTCCAAAAGTTCTGTCACATGCGCTAGTATGACATCAACTTAGGCCCGGCGTTGCAGGCACAGGTCTTGCCGCCCTGTTCCCAGGCAATGGCATGCTCAAAGTCGCAGCGGCGGGCGGCTCGCCGGCAGGGGGGCCAGGTGCACTCGCCGTCGCGGATCTCGACCAGGTGGCGGAGCCGGTCGCTGGGGTCGTGGGCGCTGGTCTGGTACCGGTGATCGCAATCGGTCACCGCGACCGGGTCCAGGTCGAAGGCCAGGTCCGGGCTGTCTGGTCTGAGGCCCCAGAGCCCGGACCGCAGCCGCCAGGTCCCGTACTCGTCCGGCGGCTCGATTCCGCGCCCCGGTGGGCCGCTGCCCCGGCCTGTCCCGGGTCTGGATTTCCTTCGGTGTCGCGGTCGTGCGCAGCCGTGAGCGAGGGGGAGGCCGTCCGGGTCAGTGACGGTCAGGCACCAACCGGTCGACGGCTGACCGGCAGCCCGGTTCACCATGTCACGGGCCAGAGCGGCATCGACGGCGCCGAAGCCGCTAGCCTCGCCGGAATGGTCGGCCAGGCCGAGGAAAGTAGCCAGGGGAACGGTCAAGCGTTCTTCGTATGCTCGGTATCGAGGGTACTGAATGTATTCGGTTGTCTCGCCGTCTCGTCTCAGTCCCGCGCATATCTGCACGTAACACGTGGACATCCACGATGAGACTAGCCATGAGACGATCACTTAACGTAACAACTTTGTCGATCGATCTGGTCTGGTGAATCTCGCGCTGGTGGTGGCATGCCGGATGGCTAGCTCATGCTTGGTTACTGGAACTTTGACATTGATCTTGAGTTTTCAGGTCGGCTATATGGTGATGGGGGGCAGGTCGTGGCTGGTCGGGTGGCTGCTGGCAGCCGTGCGGCCAGGCGGCGGGTGACTTCGCTGTCGATGACGCGGAGGGCGGCGCGGAGCGGGGGCGGCGCCTGGGGCACGGTGGACACACGAAAGCGAGCCGATCCCTGATCTGCCCCGAGCTTTCCGGACAGCTGATTTACGGTTAATTCACGCTACGATCTGCTGTTCCAGGAACTCGTTGTGGACTTGTTGCGGGGTCCGGTACTGGAGTCCGGAGTGCCGACGCCTGGAATTGTACCAGAATTCGATGTACCTAACAACGTCGCGGCGAGCGTGCTCACGAGTCGGATATTGGGTACGGTGAACTCTCTCGTTCTTCAATGCAGCGAAGAACGACTCGGCCATCGCATTATCGCAGATTCCCGTACGGCCCACTGACTGCCGTATTCCGAGCCTTTCCAGCACGCCGGCGAACTCAGCCGATGTGTTAGTTGCTCCCGCGATCCGAGTGGAATATGCTTCCTTCCGGAAGGTCAAGGTTCCGGGCCGCCATCTCGATCGCCTCGGTGATCAGTGGCGTCCTGTAATTGTCGCCCATCGCCCACCCCGCCACTTTGCGGGTCGCGCAATCGATGACGGTGGCCAGGTACAGCCATCCCTCCCAGGTGAATATGTAAGTGATATCGCCGACCATTTTCTCGCCCGGCGCTGCGGCCCCGAACTCGCGGCCAACCAGGTCCGGGATCGGTCCGGCCGCGGCCTGGACGGTCAGCGACCGCCGCCGCCGCGCCTGGCAGGGCACCAGGCCCAGGTCGCGCATCAGGGCACGGACGAGCTCGCCGCCGCACTGTACGCCCCACCGCTGCAACTGGGCGTGTACCCGCCTGTACCCGTAGGTGCCGTCGGAATCCTCGAACGCCTTCGTGATGATCAGCTTCAGTTCCTCTCTCCGTTTCGCCGTCGCGGACCCTGGATTGTTCCGCCATTCATAGAATCCCGATTTCGATACCTCCAGCCATTCGCACATCTGCCTGATCGTCGGAGCCGTCGTAGCCTTATCCGTGGCCGCGGCGGCGTACTCCGCATCGATAAACTTGTACTTGTCGGTTACCGATGCTCCGCTGCGAAGGCGAGTAGCCGGGCGGGATCTCACCGCCCGGCTCTCTCAGAACCGTGCGTGAACCTCTCGACTCACACGGCTCCCACCATCCAGCACTACCGTTTAATGTGAGGAGACTGTCACCCCGAGCCGCCAGTGCGCGAACGTTCCCGGAGCACGCTGTTCTACGCTCTCCAGCCATGCCCACGCTTTCTTGCGCGAGTGCTTCAGGCTCTTGTACTTCCGCATCGCCCACCGCATCAGGTACACGTTGAGCCCACGGAATGCGGCATACAGCGCGGACTTGTAGAACCGCCCGTAATAAGCGGCCCAGCCCGCGACGCGGGTGTTTACGAAGGCGATAATCTCGGCGAAGGTCATGTCACTGCGCCGGTGGATGCGCCAGCCCCGGATCTCATGACGGATCCGGGTCAGCGCTTCACGGCTGACTGCGGGCGAGAAGCTGACAAAGAAGTGCCCAGCTCTGCTTTTGGCCAGCCGCGGCCGGAACGTGTACCCCAGGAACGTGAACTGCTCGTGCTCGAACGAGCCGGAGCGGCCAGAGTCCTTGCAATACACTATCCGGGTTTTCACCGGGTGCAGCTCCAGACCGCACTCCGCCAGCCGGGCGGCGATCTTGTCCCGGATGAACTCGGCCTGGACCTTGCTGCGGCAGTGCACCACCGCGTCATCGCAGTAGCGCTCGAACGTGACGGCCGGGTAGGTCCGGGCCATCCACGCGTCAAACGCGTAATGCATGAAAAGATTCGCCAGCAAAGGCGAAATCGCGGAGCCTTGTGGAGTTCCCATCGTCCGCTCGGATATGGTGCCGTCCGGCAGTCGCAGCGGCGCTTCCAGCCACCGCTTTACATACAGCAGGACCCACGGCTCCCGGCAATGGTACTTTACCGCCCTGAGAACCAGGTCCCAGGGAACAGTGTCGAAGAACGCCCGGATATCCATGTCGATTATCCAGTCGTTCTCCCAGCACCGCCGACGAGCCTTTGCTACCGCATGCAGCGCCGACCGCCCCGGGTGAGTCGGCGGAGGGAATCGCACCCCCCGCCGCTCGCAGGACCGGACGTGACGATCTCTCGTCATCCGGCCCCCACAGTCCGGCCGGAGGTGTGTGCGACGAGGTCCCAGTGGGCGAAGAGCCTGGGCTCTCGCCGACGGACACCGTATAGCCAGGCCCACGCCCTATCAGGCCTGCCCCGCAGTCGTTTGAATTTGTGCATTGCCCATCGAACAATGTGCTCGTCGATGCGCTTTGCGAGGAAGTACAACTCTGAGCGGTAGAAGCGCCCGTAATAGTTGATCCAGCCTCGCACCTGTGGATTGATATCCTCAGCGAGACCGGACAGATCCGTCCTGCTCCGACGTTTGAGGTGCCAGTCTCTGATCTGCTTTCCTTTCGCCTTCCTCGCCTTGTTGCTCATGGCCGGATTGAAGCTTACAAAGAAGCCCCGCGGGCCTCGGACAACTCGCGCCCGGAAGGTATATCCGAGGAAATCAAAGCTGGTGTGCTCAGAATTTCCCCGGCGGATCGCATCCTTACAATATGCGATCTTTGTCTTCTCCGGGTGCAGTTCGAGGCCCACGGCCGCGAACCGGTCGGCGACGGCAGCCAGCAGACGCCTGGCCTGACCCTCAGTCTTGCAATGGGCGATAACGTCGTCCGCGTACCGTTCGAACGGACAGGCCGGGAACTCCCGGTCCATCCACCGATCAAACGCATAATGCATGAACAGGTTAGCCAGCACAGGTGAGATGGGGGACCCCTGCGGGGTCCCCTTTTCCCGCGCCGCCACGGTCCCATCCGGCATCTGCATCGGGGCTTTCAGCCACCGTTCGACGCACAGCAGGACCCAGCGCTCACCGGTGTGGTGAGCTACCGCCTTGAGCAGCAAATCATGAGGAACGCTGTCGAAAAAGGCCCGGATATCAAGATCTAGAATCCAGCCGAGCCGCCAGCAGCGCTCCCGGGTCACGGCCAGCGCGTCATGGGCATTTCGCCCCGGACGATAACCGTAACTGTCATGGTGGAAAATCGGCTCTAGCTTCTCTTCCAGCAGCATCGCTGCCGCGGTCTGCGCCACCCGGTCTGCCGTGTTCGGCACCCCGAGAATCCGCACCCCCAGACCATGATCTTTCGGTATCTCTACCGCTCGGACCGGCCCCGGGAAATAACTCCCCGATGACATCCTGTTCCACAAAAGGTAGAGATTATCCCTCTCCCGCTCGCCGAACTCGGCGATACTCACGGCATCTACGCCCGGTGCGCCCCTGTTGGCCCGGACCTTCTCCCACGCCCCGTATATCAGGCGCTTATCGATCTCAAACGACTTCACCTTCGGCTTGGGTCTCGCCAGCGGCTCCTCCCCGATAGGGTTGGCCGCCGGTTGACCCTGGTCTGCCCGGCCCCTTGGCTCCAGCCCCATTACAGGGCCTTCCTCGCTACTACGGGCAGGCCCGCCCCTGTGCCCCGCCTCGGTACTCTGCCGCTCGCGGTTTCTGCCGCTCGCGGTCCTCCCTCTCGCGACCAGGCAGCAACACCCCGGCCGACGGCATCGGGACGACAGGTTCTCCTGTTCCATGCCAGCGCCCGCGACGGGCTCACGCCACCTCTACACCGGACACCACCAAGACAGCATGCAGTCAGCTTCCTGGCTGAGGGCCCGCCCGCAGGGCGCGCCTTTGTCCCGGGACTTCCGACCGGCCCCGGTTTTGATGTCGGCATTCTACGGTTTCGATGCGTCAGCAGTGGTTCACACATGTTCGTCTTCCCGTCGCACACCTCGCCCCGCTCCCGGCGGGACTTTCCCGCATCGCTCACGACCCCGGCTCTTAACCGACGCCGCATGCGGTGGTTTGGGACCTCCGACTGCCCGGCGATCCCGGAGGACCTACCTCCATCACTGGCACAGCACGGTTCATGACGGCGATCATCTACCTCACGTCACTCCCCTTTCAGGACACACGCCGGTACCCGTAGGAATCCGGGTGAAATACCGGCTCTGCTGTCGGTTCCAGCACCATGCAGACCACTGTCTGTGCTATCCGATCGGCCACCGTCGGAACCGACAACGGCCTCCGCTCCCCCGCACTGCCCGGCTTGGGAATATAAACCCGCCGGGCCGGGAGGGGACGGTAACTGCCATCAGCCAGCGCGGCAGCCAGCTCACCCAGGAGCAGGCCGACGCCGTACTCCTCCACATCGGCGATGCTGACCCCGTCGATGCCAGGCGCGCCGTTGTTCCTGCGCACCTGAACCCACGCGCGCTGCAACACGTCTGTGCGGCAGATCTTGTCGAACAGCGCATGGAACCGCCGCCCGGGATCAGCCTTGGCCGCCCGGTAAAGCACGTGCTGCAAAGCGCGGACCCTGTCACCATCAACAGCACCCAGGGTGTGGACCTAACCGTGTTACCGGTACTCACCGGCCGCATCCTTCCAGATCGTGCATGAACGAAGCAGCGGCCCTTCCCTCACCGCCGGTTCTGCTGTCCGGCCGGCTCAAGCAGTGTCGGGTCGGGGGAGGCCGCAGGCTGAAAGCCCGCTGCCTCCGCCCGCCCTACCGAACCGCTCATGCAGTTTTCCCGCAAGCGGCTCTCAATGGGTATAGCCCTTCCGGCGGTAGTAGTCGCGCATGCTGGGAACCAGTTGCAGAAGGTTGACCAGGCCGTATTCACCGTAGAGGCGGGTCTCCGGCAGGGTGCGCCATCCGGCGTTACGCCATCGCTTGAACCGCCACCCCCAGATTCGCCGCACGATCCACATATTGAGCCGATTAAACAACCGGCGCACATTCGCCCGCCGGTAGTACATGCCCCAGCCCCGGATCACCGGGTTCAAAGCACGTATCAGCTCTTCCAGAGGCACAGCGATACGACGGCGCGTGAGCGCCCGTACCTTATCCTTGAACCGGTCAACCGACCGCTGCCGGGGAATCGCGTACAAGCCGCTACCACCTTGCCTGAAGCGCAGCCCCTTACCCAGGCCGATCTTATAGCCCAAGAACTCGAACCCCTGGCTGACGTGGACTATCCTGGTTTTCTCCGGATGAATCCGCAGGCCCAGTTCTCCTTCCAGCACCGCACGAGCGCTCGCCAGCGCTCGTTCCGCTTCCTCACGAGTCCGGCATACCACTAGCCAATCGTCGGCATACCTCGTAAGCTGGAATCCAGCCCGCTGCATCCGCTCGTCAAAGACGTGCAGATAAATGTTGCTGAGCAATGGGCTGATAACCCCGCCTTGTGGCGTGCCAGCGATCGTGCTTTCATAAATGCCGTCTCGCAGTGCTCCAGCCGTGAGTACCTGACGTATCAGTCTCAGCACCTTGCTGTCGGCGACCCGTTCGGCCACCAGGGCGACGAGCCGGTCATGCGAGATCGTCCCAAAGAAATCGGCGATGTCCGCATCGACGATCCATTTCCCGCCAGCCTGCAACTGTCCCCATATACGGCGCATAGCCATATGCGCCGACCGGCCCGGGCGGAACCCGAAACTGACCTCGGAGAACACCGGCTCGAAAATCGGCTCCAGGACCTGGCGCAGCGCCTGCTGGCACACCCGGTCGATCACAGTGGGTATACCCAGCGGACGTTTACCCGCCGATCCCGGCTTGTCAATTTCAACCCGGCGTACTGGCTGAGGGCGATAACATCCACCCGCCAGCCGTTGCTGCAGAACCATGAGATAACGGCCGCGCTCGCGCTCGAACCGGTCAATACTGACCCGGTCCACACCACCAGCACCCCGGTTTTCCCGCACACGCTCCCACGCCCGCGCCAGATTACGCGGGTCATGAACCTGACCGATCAGCGAGTGCGCCTTCCGCACCTGCACACGTTTCCTCGCTACCTGGCTCACCAGAACACCATCCCGGGTATCCTCAGCCGCGCCGCCTCGGTCATTGCCTCAGCAACCATCAGCCCGGCACCGCCTACTCACCCGGCATCGCCTCCGATGACGCCATTCCCACCGTGACCCCTTCCCCAGGCCGGTGCCTTTTGAGTCACCGCCCGCCGCCGCACCATCACGACGGTCCCAGGATTTCTGTTATTTCCTGGTTCATAAGTACCGCGGGTCACTCCGACTTCTCGCACGGCATCGCTTGCGATTTCGCCTCGCGGCTTATACGCCCAGCTACCCAGCTCCGTCGAGCGGGACCATACGAGATCTCCCGGGGTAACGCAGAGAGCTGTCCCACCGCGCCGCCCGCACACACCTTGTTGCGCCCAGGTGCCCCAAGTATTTCCTTCGCCCCCATAGTGCAGGCTCGGCATCACCTGGATCGGGCCGACCGGTTCGCCAATTTCGGCTACGGCTCGGTGTTTCGCCTCAAACCCTTCAGACCCCACCTCACGGTGGGCGCCCTGTCCTGCGCCACTGGTCAGCCTGACACGACAGCCCGCACTCACGACCACCGCCTCCACCTCCCAGTACCGCCCGGCGAGGCATTACCCCCGCCTTCGGCTACGGACCCCGCTTGGGGCCGGTCCGGCTGGACTTTCACCAGCAAGTTCTCTGCGCCGCCCGGCGCACACTACGGCCGCCTCCGACTCCCTCCCGGCCAGCAGCCCATTTCCCGTTTTGCCGGTTATAAGGCGCCACGCTCCGGCGGCACCGCGCACAAGGCACGGCCGCACGCCACCGGGCCGGGGAGGGTCTCCCAAGTTCCCGCCGCCACCATCGACGCGTTCCGCGCCCCATACGCCGGGGAGTCCTTCGCGGCTGCGCTTCCAGGCTCTACACCGCTTCCATGGCCTTCGCCCTGATGGAGCGGGCTCGGCACTCCCTCGTCCCCACCCGAAGGCGGGCTACATTAACGACGCCGCAGGCTTCGCTTGATGCTACGGACCGCATCGTCGCTCCCCCCAACGGGGCTTTTGACGCTGGGCTCCGGCCCGGCCCGTTTCCAGGCCAGACCGCCAGCCTGCTACCGGGCCTCCTGGCAGCTACCCGGACCGGACTTCCACCGGCAGGCGACGACGAGCTGACGAACGAAAAGTACGGCTGCCTACCTCACAGCCCACCTCCCGCTCTGCTTGGCGCACTCCAGAGCTTGTAGAGGTTCCCTTTCAGGTCCTCCTCGAACTCGGTAATGGACTGCCCGTCAACCCCGGCCGCACCTTTATTGGCAGCAACTTTCCGGTATGCCTCCCACACCAGCCGCTTAGGGATATCAAACGGCTTCTGCTTCAGGTCACTCACTCGTTCCTCCCGTCTTCCGGTTGACTCGTGACTGCCCTGCGGATAGCCCGTCCCCTTCGCTCCGCTGCCATTACAGCAGCCTCATCACTATTACGGGACGGTCCGCCCCCGTGCCCTGGCCCGGTACTCTGCCTCTCGCGGTTCCTGCCGCTTGAGGAACTCCCTCCACCCCGCGCCTTCCGGCACTGGGATTCCAGGACGACGGGTTCTCCTGTTCCATGCAAGAGCCTGGATCGTGCTCGCGCCCTCTTCACACCGGATGCCGCCGGGGCAGTAAGCAGGTCTCCCCCCGGCTTATCCCAGGACCGCATACATTCTCCTGGTTTCGACATCACCTTAAGCATTTCGACGCTTCAACAAGGGTTCGGTTTCACTCGCCTTCACGATCCGCACCTGACGCAGTCTTTGCCGCGTCTTTTCCGCGACGCTCACCACCCCGGCTCTTAACCGGCGCAGCTCGCGGTGGTTTGCTGTCTCCTCCTGCAAGGCGACAGCGGAGGGCCTGCCTCCATCACTTGCACAGCACCGCCAGCCAGCAGACCGCACCTACGCGACCTGCTGACTACCGTTCAGGACACACGTACGCCGCTGCTTTTGTCAGGAACGCGCACTTCATCTCGAGCTCACGGTTCTTGCGCTCGAGTTCGCGGAGCCGGGCACGCTCCGGAAGGCTCAGAGGCTGCTCGGCTTCCCCGTGCTTCTCCCGGTAGGCCCGCACCCCAGTTACCTACCGTGGTCTCGTTCACCCCGTATTCCCTCGCGACATCAGCGATGGCCCGTGATGTCTCGATCACCATCTTGGCGACCTCTTCACGGAATTCCGGTGTAAACGTTTTGTAATTCCCCGCCATTTTCCCCCGTCCTTTCGGCTAAGAATCCTACGTTCCGTCCGGGACTTCGCCCGGAAGGAATGGCCCCTTCGGGGCAGTCCGGCTGACGCGAGAAGCGGCTGAGCTTTACGGTCGGCGGATGGCCGATGACTTCGCTGAGCGGTACGGGGATCTGCTGGTCGGCAGCTACGACTGCGTGGACCGGATTGTGCTGAACGCCTACTTCCCGCTGGGGCACAGCCCGGGCGGGTTCCGTACCTGGTGGCGGGAGCTGCACGGGGGCAGCGACGAGGAACTCGGGGACACCCGCCTGATGCGGATGGCGGGCCGGTTCGCCCGCCGGGTGAAGGCCTGGGCGGCTGCCAGCGGTGTCCCGCTTATTTACTGCAAGGCCGGGGAGCGCAAGTACCTGATCGCTGCGGAGTATCTGAAGACGCACTCGATCAGCCCGGGCGTGTTCCTCATTATGGTGGCGAAGGCACCGGCCCCGGTGTGGAAGGTGAAGCGGTCGGCCAGCGGGATCATCACCAACCTGGAGAAGAAGACCGAGTTCGTCAACCAGTACTCGTTTCACATCATGGACCCGGCCTGGGGGCACCTGACGATCAAGATGTCCGGGCACCCGCCGTTCGGCGCGCAGGTCATCCTCAACGGGCACGAGTACGTCGCCTGCGCCGCGCAGGCCGCCGGGATCAGATTCGCCAAGGAGGACAACTGCTTTACCGGAATCGCGGATCCGCACGGCCTGGCTCAGATCGCAGATACCTTGTCGCAGCCCGCGGCTATAGGGCGGCTGAGCCAGGTCTGCGACCGCTGGATCTACTCTGCCTGCCTGTGCTTTGCCCTGGACTCCGCTGAGCAGGCGGTCAGCCGGTTCCGCTACGCCTACTCGGTCTACCAGGCCGAGTACAGCCGCAACCTGCTGTTCGCCTCCGGCGCGCGGATGGACCGGGTCTTCAGCACCGTCGCCGACCGAACCCGGTCCCGGCTGGATGTGCCGGCGCTGCGCACCCTGTTCGGCACCAGGCAGCGCCCGGCGGGCACCAGCGAGCCGTCACCGAAGCTGGCAGCCGTGATCGAGACACCTCGCTATGACCTGACGCTGTTCAAGGTCCACTTCGGGCTGCTGACGCTGAAGGGCTACACCAAAGGCGAACGCGTGCTGCGCTTCGAAGCGATCGTGCACAACACCAAGACCCTCAAGACCGGCCGCACGCTGGATAAATTCCCCCAGATCGTCACCCGGCTGGCGGGCATGGCCGAGCGGTTCTGCACCGCGCTGGACTGCGTGGACACCGGGTTCATCCCCGACGGGACGCTCGACCAGCTGCCGCTGCCATCCCAGCTCGGCGCCACCCGCGCCGGCGGCATCGACCTGAACAAGCCCCGGGCCCGGGCCGTCCTGGCCGCAGTGCTCGCACTAGCGCCAGCACCCGGCGGGTTCACCGTCGCCGACCTGGCCGCAAGGGTATCCGCGATGACCGGCCACGATGGCTACACGATCCGGCAGGCCGCTTACGACCTGCGCAAGCTCAGGGGCAAGAACCTGATCCTCAAGCCAGGCCGGTCACGCCGCTACCAGATCCCGCCCGCAGCCGCCCGGACCATCACCGCCCTGCTCACCCTCCGCGACAAGATCATCGGCCCCATCATCTCCGGCATCTGCACCCCCAGCACCAGCCGCAAACCCGCTACCTGGACCGGAATCGACCGCGATTACGAAGCCCTGCGCACAGACATGCACTGCCTCTTCCGCCGCCTCGGCATCGACACACCGCAAGCCGCCGCATAAACAACATTTTGTCGATCGGAGAAACGTAAGCGGCTAAAGGATCCGCAGTCCGGAAGACGGGAGGCACCTCAGTTCGTAGTTGAGGGTGAGGAGCATGACGAGGACCTTTCGACGAGGGCACCTTCCGTGATCCGGCAGCTCCCCGCACCACGGGGGGCTGCCATAAGTACAACGCCGACCGCTCGCCGCCGGTTCAACACTGTCAAGGGACATTAGAAACTGCCCGGTGGCGGTCATGAGAAGTGCCCGCTGGTGGCCATCGGATCTGCCCAGTGATGGCCACCAGACGTGCCCAGTCGGCTAGCTCAGCGGGACCACCCCCTGCCCGGCGATGGCCTGGGTGAGCCGGATGCTCTCGCCGGCGGTCTGGCAGACGTGCGCGTGATGCATCAGCCGATCGACCGTGGCCGTGGCCAATGTCTTGGGCATCAGCTCGTCGAATCCGGACGGGTGAAGGTTGGAGCTGACCGCAACCGAGCGGCGCTCGTATGCGGCATCGACCAAGCGGTAGAGTCCCTCGGCGGCATCAGGCCCGACGGGAAGCAGCCCGATGTCATCGACCACGGCCAGGTCCGCGCGCAGGATGCGGGTGATGGCCTTGGTCACCGAGTCGTCGGCGCGGTGCCGGCGGACCAGGGCGCCAAGCTGTTCGAGGGTGAACCAGGCGACGTTCTTGCCGGCCTCGACGGCGGCCTGCCCGAGGGCTTCGAGCAGGAACGTCTTGCCGGTCCCGGACGGTCCGCAGACGACGAGGTTCTCGTGTCGGCCGACCCATTCCAGGGTGCGCAGCGCCGCCTGGGTGGGGGCGGGTACTGACGACAGCGTTCTGGTCCCAGGCGTCGAACGTCTTGCCGGTGGGGAACGCGGCCCGGGCGCGGCGGGTGGCCAGCGAGGACCGGTCCCGGCCGGCGACTTCCTCTGCTAGCAGCGCCCGGAGCACCTCGGCGGGGTCCCACCGCTGGGCCTTGGCGGTGGCGATGACCTCCGGGGCGGCGCGGCGCATGTACGGCAGCCGCATCCGGCGCAGCAGCCGTTCCAGGCCCTCGTCCAGCGGCGGCGGGGCCGGTGCCGCGGCGGTCACCGGGCGCTCCCGGCGGGCCCGGCGAAGTCGAGGTAGTCGATCGCGAGGCAGACGTCGGAATACAGCGATCCGGCGGTGCGGGAGCGGCCGGCAGCTTCGGTGATGTCGCCGAGGGCCTGGTGGTAATCCGGGCCGGCGTGGGCTCCGGCCCAGGCCAGCGCGAACGTGCAGCTGACCAGCACCTGGCGGAGGAAGGCGATGTCGCCGGCGGTCAAGATGGCGTCCTGGCCGGGTTTGCGGAGCGTCACCGGCCTGCCTCCGTCCCGTCGCGGAGGGCCCAGCCGCCGGTGCCCTGGGCGAGGGTGCGGTCTTCCCCGGCGCGGGACGGCTCGCCGGGCACGGCGGCTGCCTGGTGGGCCAGGATGGAGGCCAGGTCGCCGTCGGCGAACCGGCCGGCCGCGGCGGCCTGGCCGAGTGCCCGGTCCACAGCCACGGCCCCGTGCAGGGCGGCGAGCTGGACGGCCTGGCCCATCTTGGCCCGGATCCGGGCAGTGCCGGCTGCGGCGGCCTCGGCCAGCCACAGCCCGGCGCCGGACCCGATCGCGAGGAACTCGCCCTCGGCCCCGGTGCGGGCTTTCGGCTCCCGGTTCAGCGCCCCGGGCGGGGCGGGCGGGTAGTGCGCATCCACCACCCGCGGGCTGCCCGGCGACGTCTGCAGGTGCCGGGCCACTTCGGCGGCCCCGTCCGGGCCGGCGTGGCTGATCACGACGTGCTCGCCGTGCCGGCGGACATAGACCGGCTGCCCGGCCAGCTGGTGCGGCACCGAGTACTGGCCGCCCTCGAACGTCACCAGCGACATCATGTCCACCCGGCGGGCCACCCCCAGCGCCGCGGTGAACGGCGCCGCGGGCACCGGGTGCAGCCGGGCCCGCTCCTCGGTGAGCATCTCCGCCGGCGCCCGGCGGGTGATCCGGTGCGGCCGCGCGTTGACCTCCTCGCAGAACGCAGCGCACGCGGCCTCCAGCTCGCCGAAACTGCCGTAGGCCGCCCGCAGGTTCACCTCCGTCGGGACCAGGTCGGCCTTGGCCAGCTTCACCGTCGACTCCGACCCGCCCTTGGAGGCCGGGTCATACGGCACGCAGGTCGCGACGGTCAGGCCGTAATGCCGGCCGAACTCCACCGCCCCGGGGTTGCGGACCGGGATCCCGGCCACGTGCTCGACGGTCACGGTCTTCTCGTTGTCGGTCAGCAGGCAGGTCGGGATCCCGCCGGTCTTCCGGAACGCCGCGTCGCACGCCGCCCACACCGACGCCTGGGTCTTGTCCAGCAGCGGGATCACAACCCGGAACCGGCACCAGGCGACCCACAGGCAAAACAGCACCGTGGCCGCCCCGCCGATCAATGGCCCGTCGCCGAAGTCGTACTGCGCCCACATGCCCGGCTCAGCGATCCACGGCCGGTGCACCCTGCGCCGCCCCGCGAACCATGCCTCCTTCGCCCGCGCGACCGCCCGCCGCGTCGTCCGCTCCGACCCGCGATACCCCATCGCGGTGATCGTCCGGTGCACCTTATCGGCGCGGATCTTGCCCTTGCTGCGTTCGACGACCTCCTCGATCTTCTCCAGGTACACGCCGGCCACCACCGAGTCCCGGGGCGCCGCGGCCCCGGGCACCAGGTGCCCTGCGTTCCTGGCCCGCACCCAGCGAGCTACCGTGTGATGCGAGCAGCCCGCAAGCTCGGCTGCGTCTCGGTACAACCCCGTCAGGTCGTACGCCTCCAGGATGTTCATGATCTCCTCGGCACTCTTCACAGCGTCCCCTTCCCGGGAAGCTGGAATCAGTTGGCGCTGACCAGCCAAACCGGGAAGGCGACCCCCACCCGGGAACCGGGCGGGAATGATCAGTTCGTGTCGGGCAGATCCGATGGCCGCCACCGGGCAATTCTCATGTCCGCCAGCGGGCCGTCATCTGGCCGTCTCCGGGCAGTTTCTCGTGACCGTCGTCACAACACCTCGCCTAGCCGTTCTGGCTGCTCAGCGCCCCATTCTGCGGCTTGGCCTATCAGAGCAATACCCGGCCTTCTTCCGGGCGTATGCGAGCGGGGACGGTGCCACGCTCAATCGGTTCCTGGCCTGGGTGCGTCGGTTTCCGGTCTGGGCGGGGCGCTTTCGTACGGGGGAGTTTCGAGCTTGCATGTTCCGGCAGGCGGCTCGACCCGGCACATCACGGTCACCGTGGTCTGGCTGCTGGGTGGGCAGAGCGGGGCACCGGAAGCTGAAGATGACGTACGACATGACCGTGGTCGACCAGGCGGCAAATAGTATGGCAGCTGCACGGTCAGCGAAGATCATCGCCATAGCTGATCAGTTAACAGGGGTAAGGGCACACACCGCCCAGACACGGTACCGCCCAGAGGATTCAACTCTAATCTTGGCCACATTAGCCCTGAAAGATTGAGGTTCCTTCGACGTTGATCGCGATGGGGGCCAGCGGTCTGCTGGCGGGGCCATGGACGACCGAGCCGTCCGTGATGCTGAACTTGCTGCCGTGGCAGGGGCAGTTGATGGTCCCGTTCGAGACGCTGTTGACGAAGCAGCCCTCGTGCGTGCAAATCGCGGTGAACGCCTTGAACGACCCCGACTGCGGCTGCGTGATCACGATTCTCTTGCCGTCGATGATCTTGCCACCGCCATCCGGAACCTGGGAGGTGGCGGCAAGGGCAGTGGCCGCGGGCGCGCTGCCACCGGCGGAAGTGGCCGTGCCGCTGGTAGCAGGGGTAAACCCACCGTTGTTGGCGTCATGCGCGGTGCATCCCGCGAGCATCGCAGCGCACGTTACGCCCGCCCCTGCCAGCAGCGCGCGGCGGCTCGGCAGCAGCTGACGGCTCTGTGAGAGCTGGCTGTCCTGAATCTCTCTCATCGCCTGAATCCACAGATCGAGAAGAACCAGAAGCCCGAGATGAACCTATGACGACCAGCAGTGTGAACATTAAACCGCCAGCCATCACACATCGGACTATACCAAAATACAGAATCCACAAAACGCTGCTGTCGTACTAACTAAGATCCTTGCGTTCAGGACACACTCCGGCATCCAGAGGGTGCGTACCCAGCATTCCGGTGTGAGCGTTGACGATGACTTCAGATTATGATGATCAGTATGAAGGCCATGGTGACGCCTATCGCCACCTGGCACCCCTTCACCACGGCGGGGGAAAGCAGCAGGCGCTCCGCGGTATACGCGGCGGGATCGGCCCGCGGGGCCGTCTCTGCCGCGTCCGCTTGAGTCGGCTGGCGCAGGGCGACGGGCCCGACCGCAGCGGCAGCCAGCGCGGACCCTGCGGGTACGGACCGGCGGCCCACCACGTGGAAGTAGCCGTCCACGCCGGCCGGCCGGTCCAGGTTATGGACCGTGAACGCGATCAGCAGCAGCGCGAAGATTAGTGCCAGCGTCGACGCATGCAGGGTCGGCATGCCGCCGGACGGCCCGCCCGCCATCCCGGACATCCCGCCCGTGCCGGACATGGACATACCTGAGCCCTCCACGGACGGGCCCGCCAGAGCGGCGAATATATAGAGCATCGCCGCGCTGTGCACCAGGTGCGGCACATAATGCCCGTGGGCCACGGCGGCAGCGCCGCGCCCCCGGCTCTCCCGCCACAGACACCAGGCGAACCAGGCCGTCATGACGGCGAAGACAACCTCCCAGACCGCGTTCGGCAGGGTGCTCAGGCCGGGCACCAATATGCCCGCCATGGCGATTCCCATCAGCAGATGGGAAACGGCAATGTCGGCGTCGGTGCCGCCGCGGCGGGTCCAGGCGCGCGCTATCACCAGCTGCCCGGCGCTCACCTCGGCGACCAGGATCATGATCGCGGCGAAGATCTCCAGGATCCAGGCGGGGGTGCTCATGCGGATTTCTCTTCGGGTCGGCCGACTGCCATGGCGGCCGGACCGCCGGCCTGCGGGCGGCGAGCCCGTGCCCCGGCCGTGGCCAGCGGCCAGTAGGCCAGGGCCAGGAGGGCCAGCAGCGGGGCGGAGTTCGGGTCGATGGCGCCGCCGGCCAGGATCTGGCCGAACGCCTCGCCGAACACCCAGATGAACGCGGCCACCACGAGGGCCAGGATCAGCGCTCTCCGGGCCAGCGGCGGCGGCAGAAACACCCCGACCGCGATAGCGATCAGCGCGACGGCCAACACGATCGAGGCGGCCAGCCCCTGATGGACGAGCACCGCAGCGGCATGCCTTTCGAGCCCGACTACCCAGCCAGGCTCCCCGCCGGTCATGCTCACGATAATGTCGTGCATCGCCTGCTGCGCCGGTTCGCCGGGGTCAGCGCGAAGTAGGCCAGGCTGCCCCACAGCACCAGCCACAGCAGCCGGGCCACTGGTGCCCCGACCGCCCGGAACGCCACGGACGGGGCAGTCACGCCCGGCCGGTCGGCCGGCCACAGCAGCACAGCTAGCAGCGCGTACAAGATCACCGCGCCGGGACCGCCGCTCACCGGGCTCGCGCCGCCGCTCAGCACACCGCCGAGGCCTTCGCCGAACCACCACGCAGCCAGCGACCACGCGATCGAGGCGGCCAGCGCCAGCCGGACCGTGGGACGGTAGGCAATACCCAGCCCCAGCAGCAGCTGAATGGTGGCGAACACCGTGTTCAGCAGCACCAGATGGTGCTCCACGAGAGCCGCGTTCCAGCTGATCGAGCGGGCGATGACACCGGGATTTCCCGCCGCGGTACCTCCGATCATCTGCCCGAACGCCTCGGTGTACATGAACGACTGGTACTGCAGCATGCCATCCATTAGCCAGATGGCCGCCAGGAGCAGCTGCAGCACCCGGCGCGCGTCCGTACCGGGCGAGGTAGTGGCACGGTCCCGCCCGAGGGCGAGCTCAATCATTGCCGCCTTTCCCCTCATCCCGGCCCAGGCCCGGTTGATTTTCGATTCACCGCGGGCGCGGACCATGGTCGGCGTCGTGCCTTATTGCCGCACTGCCCTTACTCCGGAAGGTTGAGGATTTCGATCGCGCCGCTGTTCTCGTCGGTGACGTATGCCTGGCGCCCGTTGGGCAACACCGAGATGCTCGTTGGAGCTTTCCCGGTCGGGATCTCGGCGATGACGAGGTTATCCGCCGTGCCGATCACCGTGACCGTGTTGTCCAAGTTGTTTGCCGTGAAGAGGTAGCGCCCATCTGGCGAGTACGTGATGTCCAGCGGCTCCCTCCCGACCGGGATCTGCTTGATCATCTGGTCGGTCGCGGTGTTGATCAGAAAGACCGCGTCACCGTTGTAGCTCGTGACCGCCAGGCGGCTGCCGTTGGGTGAGAGGGCTGCGCTGTGCGGGGTCTCGCCAACCGGGATCGTTGTGATGATGCGGTTAGTCTTGGCACTTAGGACCGTGACGACGGCGGACATGTGGTCCGTGACGTAAAACAGTCCGTTTTTATTATCGACTACGACCCAGTGCGGGTTCGCCTTTACGGGGATGCTCTGGATCACCTTTTTGGTCGCCAAGTCGATCACGTCCAGGACGTTATCGCCGGCGCCGCCCTGCGCCATGTTGTGGTTCGGCACGTAGAGGTACAGCCCGTCCGGGCTTGTCGCCGAGGAGCCCGGTTCATGGTTGTCCACCAGCACGGTGGACGACGACACGGTGCCGGTAGCAATGTCGATGAACGCGATGAGAGGCACCGAGTGGCTCCCGTAGACGCTGACGTAGGCGGTCCGGCTGTCAGGCGAGAACGAGACGGCCTGGGGCAGCCCCTGGGGGATCGGGATGGTCCCGGACACCCGATCGGTGGCCGTGTTGAGCACGGTGATCACGCGTGCACCTGGATTGGTGATGTAGGCGAACTTGCCGTTCGGCGCGACCTGAACGTAGTTGGGGGTCCCCCCGACCGGTATCGTCCCCGCCACCGTGGGAGGGGCGAAGCCGGGCACCCTGACTGGGCTCTGCCCAGTAGAAGCGCCGCCCTTTTTCGTCCCAGGGGAAGCCATGACGACGAGCACGATCGCGACTGCCAGTGCCGCGGCTGCGGCCAGAATCGGCACGCCAAGCCGGCGCCACGCAGGCCCGCGCGCGGCCTGCCTGTCGCCACGCCAGGTGGTGGGCGACTGCCGTCTGAATCCAGACTCGTGCCCGGCGGCATGTTCTCAGGTGGTCGTGTGACGTCCCCATCGTCGGCGCCGTCCGCGGTCGCCGCTTGCGTCGGGATGTAAGGGACGCGCTGTGTGGCGGGTTCGCCTGCTGGCTCCGGGTCGGGACCCGGCGGCTCCGCCACGCCTTGCCAGGCTGCGGCGGCGGTCGCAGCCTGCCGCGTTGGATCCGGTATCTCGGTCCATATATGCTGCAGCTCCATCATTTGCGGAGTCGGCGTCTCGGCCAGCAAGGCTTCGCGGGCCGCCGCGGCCAGCGCGCCAGCGGTCGGAAAGCGGTCCTCCGGCTCTTTGGCCATGCCGCGGGCGACCACGGCGTCAAATGCTGGCGGCACGCCCTCGACGACGCTGCTGGCCTGCGGAGGACCGGAGTAGAGGTGTGCATACATGAGCGAGGGCAGATCTTTGCCCGCAAAGGGTGGTGTGGCGGTTAGGCATTCGTGCAGCACACAAGCCAGGGAGTAGATATCGGCCCGGCCGTCAACAGCGTGGCCAGCGAACCGCTCCGGGGCCATGTAGTCCAGCGTTCCGATCGTTGCCCCGGTGATCGTCAGCGATGTCTGCCGGCCGCCGATCGACCGGGCGATACCGAAGTCGACCACATAAACGAAGTCGCTCGAAGTGACCAGCATGTTCGAAGGCTTGATGTCGCGGTGAACGAGGTCGTCAGCGTGAGCGGCATCCAAAGCCTGGGCGACCTGACCGAGAATATTTACTGCCCGTTGGGGTGCGATCGGGCCGTTCTCGTCGAGCAACCTGCGGATATCAATGCCGTCCACCAGGCGCATGTCGATGAACAGCCGGCCATCGATCTCGCCGAAGTCATGAATCGGGATGACGTGCGGTTCCCGCAGCCGCGCAGCAACGTGCGACTCGCGCTGGAATCGCTGCAGGTACTCCCGATCAGCCGAGAACGCTTCGGGCAGGAGCTTGAGTGCGACGTATCGGTCACGGTGTGTGTCGTACGCCTTGTAAACCTCGCCCATTCCGCCGGCACCTAGCAGGCTGTCAAGGCGATAGTTGCCGACCTGCCGTAAGGTCATAAGAACGTCACCCCCGGCAACGTCGCTACATCGAACCCTTCATTCTAGGCGTTAGAGCCTGTTCGGGCAACCCGTCACTGTTGTTCGGCATCAAATGTCGTAACAATTTGATCTTTTGAGTCATCCGCGCGTTCCGAGCAACCGGCCCGCGGGGTTCTAGACCTCACCGCGCCCAGCAGCGTCCCACCCGTGCCCGGCACGCCTCCGGTGGGGCCGAACGCCACCCCAAGCGGCAGCCGGGCGGGCAGCCGCTTGACCACGGTCGCGCGGGCGGTTGACGAGCTGGCCAGGGAGCTCGCGGCGCTGCCAGAGGACACCGATATCGAAATCACCTGGCGGGTTGTGGACAGATGACCGTCCCCACCGGCGCGATGCGGCTGACCGCCGCAGCCGTCACCCAGTTCCTCTCATCACGCGACCACCTGGCCGACTCACTCTCCGGTGGTCGGAAGCGGCGCGTGGTCCTGCTGCGCAGCGCGCCCGAATGGGACGGCCCTGCCGAGCCCGTCTGGAGCGAGGGGCTGACGGCCCGGATCGCCGTCGCAGCCTCCCCGCTGGCCGTGCACGAACTGGTCCTCGGCCATCTGGCGGATCGCGAGAGCGGGCCCGCAGTGATGGCGGTGCTGACCAACCGGGAGCAGAGCGACCTGGACCCTGCGATCCTGGCCCGTACCTACCGACAGCAGATCCATACCGTGGACGGCTGGAACATCGTCGGGGGGGTGTTCGGCGCCGAGCAGGTCGATTCCCGGCTGCGGGAGATCAGATGGGCGGCCGAGGCGCTGCTGGACGCTACTCCGCCGGGCGGCTGGCCCCGCCTTGCAGGCGGCTTCCTGTCGAGGCCGACCGCCCTGTCCACGCTCGCCCTGCGCCGGTTGCGGCTGGGCCGCTACGACACCGACCGGCCGGATCCGGCACGGGACAACCTCGACACGCACACGCTCCTGCGCTGGTCGCTCACTCCGTCCGGGCCCGAGCGGTTGCTGGACCTGCGCGAACCTGAGCGTGACGGCCTAGCCGACTTTCTCTGCGAACAGGACCAGGCGGGCCTAACGGGGCGGATCTTGGTCGCGCTCGTGCGGGCGGGCCACGGTGCGGACGCGGTGGCGTACGGGCTGATCTGCGCGGCGCTGTGGGTCCACGCCGCACCGGACGCGGCGTCTATCGTGCCCGGGGCCGCCTCGAACGGTGGCTCGGCGAGGCACCGTCCGCCACCGGGACGGAACTGGATGCGATGCTGACGACCTTCGACCGGACCTGCCAGGAGTACGTGAGTGCGCTACTGACCGTGAGCCGTACCGACAATGGCGATTCAGGACGGGCGGCCCGCCGGATCACGACCACCGTGGGTGCGTCTTTTTGAGAGGTGTGTCATGTCGGGGTGTTTCGGTCATGCGGTGAGGCCGAGGTCGGCGATGCTGGCCGGGTCGTAGCGGCTGAGGTGGATGTCGTTGCGGTAGCGGGTTTTGTAGTAGTTCATGTAGTCGTCGAGGTCGCCGTTGATGACCACGGCGCCGAGCTTGAGGATGACTTCGGCGCCGTCGGGGGTCCATCTGGCGCCGGTGATTCCGAAGCGGTCTTCGATGACGAAGCGGCAGGCTCCCTCGATCATCCCGGTGGCGATCGGCCAGCCGGCCGCAAGTGCCTGTCTCGACGCTGCCGTGCCGGATCCCCGCGGCGCTGGTGACCTGCCCGATGCGTTCCTCGCGCGCGGAGTCGATGGTGAACGTGGCTTCCAGCAGCTGCCGCTGCAGCTCCCGGCCCGACCCGGCGATCGCCGTCTCCCGGTCCCCGTGATCCAGCCGGCCGGCCTGCTGCGCCGTCCAGGTCAGCATCGAGGAGAACTGCTCTACCGGGCCGGCCAGCGCCGCCGCCAGCTCGCCGTCCACCGGGCCTGCGGTCCCGTCCTCCAGAACCTGTGTCACCGTCACCGAAACCGCCACTGCCATCGCCGGGCCTCCGTCGCCTGCCTAGGGTCGTTTTCCCTCCACGATCCCGGACCCGGCCCCGGAACCGGCGGAACCCGCGATCGGACACCACCCGGAACCCGCCTCCACGAACCCGCGTCCACCGCCGCCGACCAGCACAGATCGCCTCCGGTGACGCCCGCTACGTCCAGAGAAGTTCAGACCCTCCGCATTTAAAGAGGCTCGGGCTGGTATCAGTGCAAGCTCACGCCCCTCAAAAATACGCACCCCTCTGCAGGATCAGCACCCCGTCTCTGCCGTGCCCCGGTATAAGCGCCCTGCCATCAGCCTCGTTCTTACGTTCCGCCAGCGCCAACTTGGGGGGAACCGGATCGTCTCCGCGGCGTACCCGGTCGCGCACGTCTCTCGCGGTCGCCAGCGAGATGCCAGACGCCTTGGCGATCTCGCGGAGCGGCGCACCAGGGCGGTCGGCGATTACCTGGCCGGCGATCCGGCGTCCGCGGGCAGTGCTGGCAGGACGGCGCCGGCCGTCCCTGCCAATCCGCGTGTTCAACTGCGCACCGTGCTCAGTTGCACCCTGCTCGGCTGCACTGGCCCGGATTTTCGCCACCGTGTGGCCGGCCAGGCCCGCAGCTTCGGCGATGGCCCGATCCGACCACTGGGGATGTGACTTGATAATGCGTGCCGCCGCCGCCATGCGGTCGGTCAGGGAAAGCGGAAGGCCATGCGTGATGTTGGCCTGCACCGCCGCGACGAACGCGTCTTTCTCGGTACCGTCGAAGAGCCGGACCTCGATCTCGTCCCGCCCGTTCAGGATCGCGGCGCGCAGCCGGTGCATTCCGTCGATCACGCGCATCGTGTCACGGTGCACAAGGATCGGGGGGAGCGCCGAATCGGTCATTGAGAGAGTGCGGGCGTGCTCATCACTTTCTCCCGCGAGCCGAGGTGAGTCGGCGGCCTGAAGCGAGCTGATCGGAACCACGGCCGTCTCCCGGTCGGCCGGTGGTCTGCTGCTCGCGCGCGAGTTTCCGGTCATCGCTCCCTCGTCCGATCGCCTCGGCAAGCATCACCTCGGCTCGCCGCGGCAGGCCGCCACCGGTGCCGCGGCCCATGGTCCCTTGCCCCTCAAAGAGGGGCCGACCGCGAGGCTTGATACGCGAACCCGCCACCCGGGGGTGCCCTGGACGGGCGGCGGCAGCCGCGCAGGCTGAATCCGCCCGGGCCGGTCAGGCCCAACCTGCCCGAACCCGGAGCGGACTTGCAGACTTAACCTGCCGTATGCCGTGAATTGCCCGTACGCGCACACGCGCACCGGTCCGTTAAGGCCGCGTGACGGAGCCTGGTCCGGCCGAGGTTGTGCAAGCTTGTGGGATTACCAAGTGGTTCGGCGAGACGACGGCCCTGGACAGCGTCGATTTCCGCGTGTCCTCCGGTGACGTCCACGGCCTGTACCGGCGAAGAGCAGACGGCGGGTCAGGTCCCCAGGGCCGGGGAGCCTGGCCGCCGAGATGCGGGAGATGGGGCTATGCAGGGCGGCCGGTCCGGACCGTGAGCGGCGATCATCGAGACCCGCACCGGCGCGATCGTGCCAGTACTCAGGCCCTGGCCCGCCCCAGCGGATAGCTCCCGGTGACCGGTGCCACCGTGGAAATCGCGGACGGAGCTTTGGCGGGTCGCCCGGCTATGGGCCAGATTTGCGGCCGATGGCGACATAGAAAGTGAGGCCGCCCGGGGGGATGGGGACAGTGTCGCTGTGCGGACGCCACTTGGGGTATTCCACGACTCCCGGCTCGATCAGTTCGTACCCGTCGAGCAGGGCACCGATCTCGTCCCCTGACCTTGGGGTCAGGTCCGCGCCCACCTCGGAGTCGTACCTCTCCCGCATCTGGGCCACATCCGGAGTGGCCGCTGACCAAGAACTATGCGAGATTACCAGGAAGCTCCCCGGAGCTGAGGCATCCCGGAAGCGGGCGAGGATTCCGGCTGGGTCGGCGCTGTCCGGAACGAAGTGCAGCAACCCCAGCAGCAGGACGCCGACCGGCTCAGTCAAGTCGATCAGGCCGCGCAGGGCCGGATCGGTGAGGATCGCGTCGGGGGCGCGCACGTCGGCCTGGATCACGGCTACCTTGTCGTTAGCAGCGAGGATCTCGCGGCTGTGTGCGACGGCCACCGGATCGATGTCCACATAGGCCACCCGGGCGCCGGGCGCTGCGGTTTGGGCGACCTCATGGGTGTTGTTGAACGTGGGGATGCCGGAGCCGATGTCGATGAACTGGCGTATGCCCTGATCCACCAGCAGCCGGACCGCCCTGACGAGGAATTCCCGGTTGCCCCTGACCAGTTCCCGGAACTGCGGTTCTCGGGTGAGCATAAACCTGCCGAGATTCTGGTCCGCCGTGACGTTGTGGCTGCCGCCGAGGAGGTAGTCGTACACGCGGGCGATGCTTGGCTGAGTGAGGTCGACGCCCCCGGGCGCCCAGTCTGGCCGGTCCACACACGCCTCCCGTGAATCTGTTTCCCGCTGGTTCGCCGGGGAAGCTGCAGCATCGATGACCTCCCCGGCCCCTTGCGCTTGGTCTTTATCCTCTTGGTCCCTTAAGAGGACCATCCGCCTCGCCTGATACACCCAGAGCTCGCAATGCGTTTCTCGACACCCTCCGGGTGGTGATTCGGGTGCCCAGCGGGCAGAAGTTGATCTTGTCTCGGAGATCCTCGAGAACAGCCGGGCCGCCGCATCCGGATAGATGTTCTCCAGCAGCAGCGCCCGCCCGGCGCCACGGCGTCGCCGTGTCCAGCGTCCAGCCCCTTACCACAAGGGCATCGCCGGGCGCATCCACTTGCTGATCGTGGTGTGCAATTGTCGGGGAATGCTTGCGGTCCTGGTCATGTGGCCGACGGCCGGAGCGAGAATCGGAGCGAGCCGAAGCCTGCCGCGGATACGGCACGGAAGTCCTGTGATCCCTGGAACGCTCGGGACACCCCGTCTCGGAAAGGAACCGACCCTATGACACCTCCGCTGAGCGTCAACGTTTTCACCGCACCGGAAAAGGCCGTGGTGGGCGAGCGGCCGCGGCCGTTCGGGCCGCCGATGGCGTTTGATCCGATGACGTCGACCCTGATCTTCGGCGAGAACGACGCCGTCCTCGTCGACACCCTCACCACCGCCGCTGAAGCCGAGGCGCTGGCCGACTGGGTTGCCCTGCACAACCGCAACCTCACCACGATCTACATCACCCACGGCCATATCGACCACTTCGCCGGGCTCAGCGTGCTGCTGCAACGGTTTCCCGACGCCCGGGCCATCGCCACGCCGAAGTCGGTGGAGCTGATGCGCAAGCAGTCCCCGCAGCTGCCGTTCTTCCGCAAGTGGTGGCCCGGGCAGCTGCCGTCGGCGATCACGCTGCCCGAGCCCTACGACGGCGACGCCTTCAGCCTCGAAGGCCACGAAGTGCGCATCATCGAGCAGGGCCGCACCGACGCCGTCGACAGCACCTCCCTGCACGTGCCATCGATCGACCTCGTGGTCGGCGGCGACGTCCTCTACAACCAGTGCCACATGTACGTCGGTGACACCACACCGGAGAGCCGCGAGAACTGGATTGCCGCGCTGGACCGCCTGGCGGCACTGAACCCAAAGATCGCCGTCGCCGGTCACAAGAAGACAGGCGCCCCGGACACGCCGGCGGCCATTGAGGCGTCCAAACGCTACCTCACCGACTTCGGCCGGCTTCAGGAGACGGCATCCAGTGACCGCGAGCTCTACGACGCCATGACCGAGTTGTATCCCGACTGGGTCAGCCACCAGGCGTGGCTGATGTTCGGTCTGTGACCGCTGGAAACGGCTCTTAGACACTGAGGGGCGCGTGACTGTCACCGCCGAGCCGCTGCCCTCAACCTGCTATCGCCACCGGCCGTTCCGTTGTTCGGGTCGCTCTCGCCGGCCATGCGTGGAACCTGGCCGAAACCATCCAATCCACAGCCGAGATGCAATCGCCGCCGGGCACGTGGAAGTACCGCGTGACCCGGCTCAATTTAGTTCAGCAGCGACGGGCCTTGCCGGATCCTGGCCATCGCACCGGCCGGGTCACAGCGCCACCAGCCCAGCGCTTCCACCCACCAGGTGAGACCGGCTTCGCGGTAGGCGCCTACGTTCCGGCCGCCGCGGTCAGCCGCCGCGCCGTCGGAGCGGCCTTCCAGCGGAACAGCCAGTGGCGGGGCCCCGTCTTCGCGGGTGCTCGCGGATGTAGCGCATGACGGCGGCCAGTTCGGCCGGCGGCATGGTCTCCCCCAGGCAATAGCCGGTGTGGGTGGGCATCACCACGTCCCAGCGGGCCACCCGGCGCACTGCCGCAGCCAGCCCACCTCATCGAGCAGGCGGTCGCAGATCAGGTCGCGCCCGTCCAGCTCGGCGTCGTCATCCCCGTCGGGGTCTTCTGGTGCGGGCCAGCCCGCCGCCCGCAGCTCCCCCAGGGTGGCATCCAGCCCGTCCAGGTACGCCGACGCCGGCGAGGACTACTACGATCAGCGTGACCAGCGCAACCGCGAGCACCTGATCCGCCACCACCAGCAGGCCCTGACCCGGCTCGGCTGCCAGCTCACCCTGGCTCCGCCCGATGATGGCAACCCGGCACCAGGCACAGCCAGCCCGCACCCGCCTACCCCGCCCCCAGGCCAGGCAGCCTGACGCGAGCCCACCTCACTGGCAGACCCCATAGCCGGCTTCGCCGACGCTGCCGCGCGCCTGGCTGGGACTCAAGTTTCGTTACGGGGGGTGACAGGGGGCCGCTTCTCAGTGCGGCGCGGCCGGGCCGACCAGGTTGAGCCAGGCCCCGGCTCCGGCGGCGGCCATGCTCAGGAATCCCGCGCCGAGCAGGATGCGGACCAGCCACGGGCTGCGGACGGGCAGGCTGGGCCTGTGATCCAGCAGCCAGTGCACCCGCTGCCGGTGCGCCGGGGTACCGATCACCCGGTTGCCGCGCAAGGCGTTCAGGCCCTTATTGCTGCGGATCCGGGCCGCCGAGCGCTCGGCGAAGAACCACTGGATGTCATCGGCGACCCGCTTGATGAAAAACTTAGCCGCCAGGCCGCCCAGGATGCCCATGGCGATCGTGATCCAGGTGCCGGCCGCGATCCAGCCGTTGGCCTCGGCGGCCAGGCTGCCGTACCGCGCGGGGACGTGCCAGCCGTGCTGCATGAGCCACGGCAGCTTCCAGGCCAGCACGCCGACCGCCGCGATGGGGATCAGCGCAGCGCCGACCGCCAGCGGGATCGAGGTCAGGTACACCCGCAGGCCGGGGTTGTCGTCCGCCGGGTACTTCGGCTTGGTGAACAGGAAGTCGACGATGATCGTGGCGATCACGACGATGCCCACGTCGCGGATGTCGTGCCGCCAGGTGATCCACCACAGCGGCGCCTCCTGGCCCGGGAACCAGTGCACGTGCCAGCCGGTCATCAGCCGGTCGGCCACGATCCCGGCCGCCGTACCGGCCAGCACCGCGATGATGGCCGCGATCACCCGGTTACCCCGGGCCAGCCGGGCCAGGCGGTAGGCGGCGACGGCAGCCAGCACGGCGGCGCCGGCGATGACGATGCCCGGCAGCCCGTTCCGGACATGCACCGGCAGCCGGTCCCACCAGTCCTTGCCGTACCAGACGGTGAAGGTGGTCGTGCCGTAGCCCACCAGGTAGCGGACCTGCCACATGGCGAAGTAGCCGAAGCTGACCGCCCACTTCACCAGGTGGGCGATGACCAGGGACCATAGCACGGACTCCAGGCCCAGCCAGGACAGCAGCCGGATCTTGGGGATGTCCAGTTCGGCCTTCCCGGGAAGTGGCTGGGTGACAGACGAGGCGGTCATGGCCGGAATCCTTCCGGTGCGAGGTCCTCGATGCTGGCTGGGCAGCGGCGGCAGTCGCCGTGCTCATCCCAGCTGTGCCCGAGTCGGCCACAGCCGAACACCTGTCTGGTCGTGCTTTCGTCTGGAAGCGCCAATCCTCCGCGGCCTAATCGACCGCGCCGACGGAGCGATGGCCAAGCTCGTCGTAGCCCTGGTCGCCATCCATGGCCTCAGCAGAAACGAACCCCATATCGACCTGGCGGCCGGGGGTCGGCGATGAGCAGGCCGCACTGTTGGGCAAGTTCAACGAGCTGCTCGCCAACTGCGCCATCTACTCCACCACCTTGGACCTGACCCAGGCCGCCAACGCCCTGGCCGCCGAGGGCTGGCACATCGACCCCGATGACCTGGCTACCATCAGCCCCTACATCACCACCGCCATCCGCCGCTTCGGCGACTGGGTGCTCAACCTCACCCCGCCCGCCGAGACCACCGACGGGCACCTGGCCCTCGCCGCGGCCAGCGGGCAGTAAGGGGCCTGTCACGAGGATGGGTGCAGGATCCTGAATGGGTGGGCCGGTTGGCTACCGCACGGAGGATCAAAACCGCAGGTCGGCCCCGTCAGCCGTTGTTCAGGCAGAACCGCCGGTTCTCCTCTTCACACCCGTTCGGCCGGGCGGGGCTGGCGCGATTCGAGCCGCTCCGCCTGATCAGCACCTCGGAGCGAAGGCTCCCCGGTGAGAACGTATGTTATCTCAGGAACCTTGGCACCGACGAGCCGCTGACCAGCATGAACGAGATGGCCCGGGGTCGGGCAACCTCATCGTTATCACCGGAACCGACAGAACCGACGGAACCGTGAGCCGATCCGGACAGGCTCTCGTTCAGGATCCTGCACCCATCCTCGTCACAGGCCGATCAGTGCTGCGCCGCTTCTGCGGGCGGCGGTTTCCAGGCGCCGCCGGGCCTGCGGAGGGGCACGCTCAGGCGGTCGCAGCAGCACGACCTCGCAGGCATCCAGCATGGTGGCGGCGACTTCCACCCACTGCGGGCCCGGCTCGGGTACGAGCATCATCCGGCCCAGTTCGGCACTGGCCTGCGCCGCGGCAACGATTCCGAGGTCAGGCATCCCGGCTACGCCGCACCACATGCCCGCCTGTGACGGCCCCACGATCAGCGCAAGGCACAGCGCCCCGGCGGACTCGACCACCACGACAGAGCCTTTGGCCAGGCCGCCAGCGGGCAGCAGCGGCGCCAATGCGGGCAGCACTGGCAGCACGTCGTAGGGAGCCTGCTGCGGGACGCCCGCCGTGACTCCCCCGGGCTCCGTCTCCCGGGCCGGGCGGCTGCCGCCGGTCTTCTTGCGCAGCGACTTGGGCCGGCTTGCCCAGCCCGTCCGACGACGGCGGCCTGGAGGAGTTTCGAGTTCTGCTTCACCCGAGCGGCCAGGTCAGCTACCTGCCGCCGCAGCTGCTCCACCTGGTCCCGCAGCTCCCCGACCTCAGCCACCTGCGCCTGAAGCTCCGCGAATCGGGCGTATCGGACACAAGCCGCACCCCACCACAGCCGGCCCTCAGTGATCAACGCGACACGCCGGGCCGGCCAGCGGAAACCCCAGAGCCGCAGGATTGTTAATCAACAAAGCGACCTATCTAGTTACCCCGGCGTTAACCGTTCGCTGCGGTGGCTAATGGCATGTTAATGGCACGGCGATCTTGATTGATGATCAGGATACCGGGCCTGCCTCGACGCAGAACTCGTTGCCTTTTCGGGCACGCGACGGGCACGAGCTCCCTGCTGGCACCGGGTGCGGCGAAACGTCCAGTCCCGGTTGGGGAAGTTTTTTCTAGGGGCAATCCTCCGCTACGCATGTTCCTCTGCCTTTGACAGGTTAGGAGCCATCATGTTGTGTGGGTCAAGTTCGGTTCAGGTTCAGGCTCAAGGGGGATGGGAAGTGGCAATCGAGCTGGTGCCGCTGTGCACACTGCATGTTCAGTTAAAGTCACCGATCGAGGTCGGCACGGGGCCAGCCGGAACGCGATTGATCGCCGAGGTGGCGAGCGCGCACGTCCAAGGAGATCGTCTGCGCGGCGAGATGGTGGGGTCCGCAGCCGCGGACTGGCTGCTCATCGGCCCTGAGGGCACTGGATCGCTGGACATCCGGGCGACGCTTCGCACCGATGACGGCGCAACCATCTTCGCGCAGTACTACGGTCGGCTAGACGCGTCGCGGGGCCTAGACGCGTCGCGGGGCCTTGAGCCGCCAACGACGATCTACGTCGCCCCCCGTTTCGAGACCGGTGACGAGCGCTACGCGTGGCTCAACCGAATTAAGGCGATCGGCAAGGGGATCGTCCACGAAGACTTTTCGCTCGACTACGAGTGGTACGAGGTTCTCTAGGGTCCGCTGGGCTGTTTTGCGACACGGTACTGCTGTGCAGGTCCAAGCAGGTCCAAGCATCGGGCGGCCACCTGCTTGATCGCGATAACCGCGATCATCCCGCATATATGCCTTTGCTCAGGGGCCATCGATAATCTGGATCCGTAGCCTGGGCAGGCCATCCAGGCCAGCTGCCTGTGCTCTCGATCGGAGGGTCTTGTTAGCGTTATGGTTTCACTTGTACCGCTGGCAGAGGGGGAGATTATGCGAGTAGAGCGCCAGACTGTGGACCTCAGCGCCTATCCCAACCTTGTCGTCATCTACCTGGGGATGCGGGTGCGCCGGCCACGTGGTCTGCGCCACCTGCTCGGGCTTGGCCCGCAGATCCAAAAGTCGTGGAAGGCGCAACCCGATGGTCTACTGCTGCACGAAGATTTGATCTGGTCGCTAATTCCGCCTCATCTCGGCATGCGGCAGTACTGGCGTGACCTTGACAGCCTTGAGCGCTGGACCCGGTCAGAGCCCCACCGGCGGTGGTGGCAAGACTTTCTCAAGGACTCGGGCGGCACAGGCTTTTGGCATGAGACATACTTCATGGGCGGCGGCGTCGAAGCGATCTACGACGACATGAGCGCCCCGACTGGCTTTGCCCGCTTCGCGCCAGCCAGGCCAGCCCGTGGCGCGATGTTCTCTGCCAGGCACCGTGCGGGCCGCGACGGGGCGCTGGCCGTCGCTCCGGTAATCGCCGAATCGGCATACTACGGTGCCGTCGACGCAGCCGAGCCGACCGACCATGATGGAGTCGCAGCCGACTGACGCCGCAACCGGCGACCAACTCGCTGACAGCATGATGAGACCATCGTGACCGCGGCGACCGATGACATGCAGGTCATGGTCCACCTTGGCGCTCCCGGTTCCTGCCGTCCCCCGCGCAGGCGCTGAATCCAGGCGAGTGGTCGGCGTGTCAATGCGCGGCGGAGCCGATCGCGCAGCAAGGCCGCGTAGTTAAGGGTCCGATGCGGTTGTCGGGGATGTAGGACCGGGCCGCGTCTGGCGGCCAGAGGCGTGGCAGAGCAGAGAGAAGAGGAGAGGTACGTGAGCGTGACGGTCTTGGACCAATGGGTGGTCAACCTGTTCGGTGCTATCGATTCCATGGACGCACCGACGTTTGCGAGGGCCTTCACCGAGGACGGGACTTTCCGTTTCGGGAATAGCGAGCCTGCCGCGGGCCGGACGCAGGTCGAGGAGAGCGTCTCGGGGTCCTTCTCGATGATCAGTGGGCTGAGCCACGAGATCAGCGGCGTCTGGTCGGGCAGCTGGGAAGGCGGCGAGGTGAAGAGCGTCGAGGCAGAGGTCACCTATACCCGCAAGGACGGCACCCGGACCGAGGCGCTTCCTGTGACCAGCACCGTCCGCATGCAGGGCGACCGGATCAAGGACTACAGGATCTTCATGGACGTTTCTCCGCTGTTTGCGCAGAGCGAAGCAAGGAGCACGGAGTGAGCACTTCCGAAAACCCGGCCGGAGTCGGCGTGGTCCTGACTGTGGACCAGGGACAGGCGTTCTGGTTCCTCGATACGTTGACGATCAACAAGGTTGGCGATCAGGAGACCAGGGGCGCGTTCAGCATCCTCGACCACCGCTGCCCGGCGGGATTCACGCCCCCGCCACACATCCACCGGGGCACCGACGAGGCCTTTTACGTCCTCGGGGGGGCAGTTTGAAGGGTTCTGTGGCGAGAGATCCTGGCAGGCCGGCCCAGGCACATTGGTGTTCCTGCCCCGCGACGTGCCGCACGGCTTTCGCGTTTCCGACGCAGGGCCGGGCCGGACGCTGCTGATCCTGGCTCCGGCGGGCTTCGACCGGTTCGTTGCCGAAGTCGGGGAGCAGGCCACGCAGCTCGTATTGCCGGAGTCGGCGCCGCCAGACCCGGCCCGGGTCGCGGAGGTCGCCGCCGCGCACGGTATCCAAATCCTTCCGCCGCCCCGTCTTTGACGTTGGCTGCACGCATCCTGAGCGGCGCTGGATATCCAGTATGTGGGCCAGGATGACCCGATGGTTGATCTTCCGCAACAACTAGAACGGTCACACGCTGATGTTGACGGCATCTTCGGGCCGAAGACGGCGGCTGCGGTCCGGGCTTTCCAGCAGGCCATGTCGGGGCGCCGGTAACAATCGAGCCATGAGCACCGCTACGGCGTCCAGTTTCCGGAACGCGGCTGGCAGGCTGGGCGGGTGACGATCAGCGAGCGGATCGCAGCGGCCCGGCGGGAGCGGCGGGTCCTGACCCGGGTCTCCCGTGCCGCATGGCGGCTGGACCAGGCCGAACGGGAACGCACGTGGGCGCTGGTCTCGGCCCGCGCCGAGGGGATCTCGATCCGCACCCTGGCCACGGCGATCGGGCTTTCACCCTGTACCGCTTCAGAACTCGCTGCGGGTGCTGTGACCTGCGGTCTGGCCGGATGAGCCGGTTGCGGCAAGATCGCGGTTTGTGCCTCTTCGCCTGCTCTACCTCATCATGATCCGGGTCTTTGCCTGGCTGGTGCTGCTAGCCCGCAGCGAGACATCGAAGGACGCGGAGATCCTGGTGCTTCGTCATGAGGTCGCGGTACTCCGCCGTCAGGTCGCCCGGCCCAAGCCGGACTGGGCCGACCGTGCGGTCCTGGCGGCGCTGGCCCGGCTGCTTCGAGCTGTGCTGCGCGCCCGTCGACTGGTCACGCCGGGCACGCTGCTGGCCTGGCACCGCCGCCTGATCACACGCAAATGGACGTACCAGAACCGGCCAGGTCGGCCGCGCACCAGCCCGGAGATCCGCACCTTGGTCAGGTCCAGCCAAGGTAAGCCCAAAAGGGGCAATGAGATGATCTTTAGGTTTAGGCGGCGGTTGCCCAGCGTTACTGAGGCGGCGCAGGGCAGCGGGATAGCACCGGAGTGAGGGTTGATCAGCCCTGTGCCTGCATGACCGCTGCGGCGGCCTTCTCGTCGTGGTCGCGGAGCATGCGCCGTCCTCCGCGTATGGGGATTCCCGCCGTCAGCGGCAGTTCGACAGCCAGCGGCTGTGCGCCATCTCGGTCGGCGGGTAGCCATTCATCCGGACAGCGGTCCGGGTCAGGTGCGCGGCGTCAGCGAACCCGGCTGCATGAGCGGCCTCCGTGACCGAGGCCCCGTCGGCCAGCAGGCCCAGCGCGGTGAGGTACCTGTGCCACAGGAGATACCGCCGGATCGGGACGCCGACCTGCTCGCGGAAGACGTGCTGAAGCCGGCTCTCGGACAGGAAGGCGATACGCGCCAGGTCGCCGACCGAGGGCGGCGGCGAGGGTATGTCGCGCAGGTACTCCAGGACCGCCGCGATGCGCCGGTCGAGCTTGGGCTCGGGAATTATGTCGACCGCGAGCTCACCGAGGGCCCGCCGCCACCGCGCGTTCGCCTCGGCGCAGCTGGCGTTCGCACCCAGGACAGGCCGCACCGCGTCCGCGATACGGGCGCACAGGGCCTCGTCGAGCACCGCGTAGGGCCGGCCATCGAGCACCCGTTCGCGGAGCTGCTGGCCGGTCCTGCTCTCGCCTTCGATCCATCCGATCGCGGTCAGGCATCCATCGCAGGCGAACGCGTGACGGACATCGGTGTCGACCAGGGCGCCGCAGGCCTGCTGCCAGAACACCGTCCAGCTGCACGCGCGGCATCCCGTCCAGGCCGACCGAGAGCTGCAGTGCGCTGTGCGCGTGGGGCGTCGCTACCAGGAAGTCCGAGAACACCAGGAACTCGGTGGGCCAGAGGAAGCCACGGATGACCCCCGGCAGGCGCCCACGCAAGCGCTGGGCCGGTACCGCGCGCTCATCATCTGTCTCGTCCGCCGTGATCACCGCCAACCGCATGAATCCGTTTGACCGTAGCCCGGCACAGCAGGATTGTTCAACCGGCCGGCCGGATCGTTCAAGCCAGCTCGCACCGGTTTCGGGCACCTTTGCTGGTACGAGCTCATCGCGCTCTAGGGCCCCGCCATTAAGACGCGGCTGGGGTTATCGGGCAAATCACCAGCACGCACTGTTCACCCAACCAAAAGACGCACCACTCATCCAACGAGAGAGGAAAGACAAATGGACCTCCGACTTGGCGACACCGCGCCGGACTTCGAGGCCGAGACCACAGAAGGGACGATCCGCTTTCACGACTGGATCGGCGGCTCCTGGGCGGTGCTGTTCTCGCACCCGAAGGACTTCACCCCGATATGCACCACCGAGCTGGGGTACCTGGCGAAGCTCAAGCCCGAGTTCGACCGCCGGGACGTGAAGATCATCGGGCTGTCCGTCGACCCCGTCGACAACCACGCCGAATGGGCAGCCGACATCGAACAAACCCAGGGGCACGCGGTGACCTACCCGCTGATCGGCGACGGCGATTTCCACGTCTCCAAGCTCTACGGGATGCTGCCCGCCGCCACGGCCGGCGATCCCGGGCGGCGGACCCCGGCCGACAACCAGACCGTGCGCAACGTGTTCGTGATCGGCCCGGACAAGAAGATCAAGCTGATCCTGGTCTACCCGATGACCACGGGCCGCAACTTCGACGAGGTGCTGCGGGTGATCGACTCGCTGCAGCGGACCGCCGGGTACCGCGTCGCCACGCCGGTCCAATGGGTCCCGGGCCAGGACGTGATCATTGCCGGATCGGTCTCCGACGAGGAGGCCAGGACCATCTACCCGGACGGCTGGAAGGCGCCCCGCCCTTACCTGCGGATCGTGCCCGATCCGCGCGGACGCGAATCGGTGGCGTCCTGACCACCAGCACGCCGGTTCTCAGCCGGGGCGACCGCGGCCGCCTGGCCGCGGTCGCCCCTCAGCCGACGGCACCCGATGCCGTCACGGGCCACGGAGGCATCGTGAATCTGCTTGAGCCTGTCCTGGAGATCCAGGCCATTGACACCCCGGCCCTCGGCGACCGCAGCTATCTCGCGCACGACGGGCAGGTGGCCCTGGTCATCGACCCGCAGCGCGATATCGACCGGGTACTGTCCGTGGCGGCGGCGCGCGGGGTCCGGGTCACCCATGTCTTTGAGACGCACCTGCACAACGACTACCTGACCGGCGGGCTGGCGCTCGCGCGGGCCGCCGGGGCCGCCTACCATGTCAACGTGGCCGACCCGGTGGCCTTCGACCGGGTGCCGGTTCGCGACGGGGACGTCATCGACGTCAGCCCGGTCATGCGGATCCAGGCCATCGCCACCCCCGGGCATACCTTCACCCACCTGGCGTACCTGCTGCAGGCCGCGCGGCGGCCGCCTGCGGCATTCACCGGCGGGTCGCTGCTCTACGGTTCGACCGGGCGGCCGGACCTGCTCGGCGCCGCACGCGCCACCGAACTGGCGCACGCCCAGTACGCCTCGGCGCACCGTCTGGCGGCCGAATTGCCGCAGGATGCGGCCGTCTATCCCACCCACGGGTTCGGCAGCTTCTGCGCGGCCACCCCGTCCGGGGCCACCTCCTTCTCGACCATCGGCCGGGAGCGGCGGGTCAACCCCGCCCTCACCCTGAGCGAGCAGCGGTACGTGCGCGAGCTGCTGGCCGGACTGGACGCCTACCCCGCCTACTACGCCCGCATGGGCCCGGCGAACGCGGCCGGCCCGGCCGGCCCGGATCTGAGTCCGCCGCACCGCGCGGACGCCGGCGAGCTGCGGCGGCGCATCGGAGCCGGCGAATGGGTGATGGACCTGCGCGCACGCCGGGCCTTCGCCGCCGGGCACCTGGCCGGCACGCTCAGCTTCGGCCTCGACGGCAGCCTGGCGACCTACCTCGGCTGGCTGATCCCGTGGGGGACGCCGCTGACGCTGCTGGGCCAGACGCCGGAGCAGGTCGCGCAGGCCCAGCGAGAGCTGGCCCGGATCGGCATCGACCGCCCGGCCGCGATGGCGGCCGGCGACCCGGCGGAGTGGTCCGGCGGCCGTCCGCTGCGCCGCTTCCCGGTCGCCGGCTTCAGCGACCTGGAAGCGGCCCGCCATCGCCGCCCCGTGATGATCGTGGACGTGCGGCGCGACCTGGAGTGGGCAGACTCCCACATCGACGGCGCCATCCACCTGCCCCTGCATGAGCTTCCCGGCCGCCTGGCCCAGGTACCGGACGGGGAGCTGTGGGTGTATTGCCGAACCGGGTACCGCTCCGTGGTGGCCGCTTCCATGCTGGACGCGGCAGGCCGGACGGTCGTCGCCGTAGACGATGACTACGACCAGGCGGCTGCGGCGGGCCTGCCGACGGTATCAGTGGCGCATGCCTTGATCTAAAGGTGTGGCCGGAATACGGCAGAAAGGGGCCGCGTAGCCCCGAAGTCCGTCCCTGACTTGGTCAGTGTCGGCGGTGTGGGTCACGGCGGGCTTGCCAGCGGGTGAGCGCGTCGGGTGAGACGCGGGTGTATCGGGAGAGACTGGCGACGGATGCGTGGTCGGCGTCGTCGTGGAGATCGCCGTCATCGACGCAGCCACGGGCGAGGTGCTGCTCGCCCTAGGCGAGGACCACCCCAGCACCCTTTACCCCCGCGGCACTTCTGGGCTTGCTCGCGGCGGACCCGGGCCGCCCTGGGGTCGGCCTTGAGCACGGCCCGAGCGATCCTGACCCGGATCTGCCCAGGGGTCAGCCCGGCACTGTGCGGGATGACGAGGGTTTCGGCCGCGGCCGCGGCGGCGTCGTCCAGCACTCGGGTGGCCTCGGCGATGATCTGTGCCTTGTAGGCGTCGATCAGGCCGTCGTTGAGGGCAGCCGCCGTCAGCGGCAGCCGGATCGTGAGGTCATGCGCCAGCACCAGCATCCGCTCCGCCGCGTACCGCGAGCATGCCAACGCTACGGCCAGTTCATCGGCCGCGAACTTCCCGAACGTGACTGGGACCGACCGCGCGCCTGCTCCCGAGCTGGTGTCAGCGGCAGCAGCCGGGTCGGTACCCGAGTCGGCGCCGGCCGAGCTGCCAGCGCCGGCAGCGCTAGGTAGCCGGCAGCGCTAGGTGAGCCGGCAGCGCTAGGTGAGCCATCCTCGGGGAGAGGACTGGCCTGATCTCCGGGACGACGGCGGATCAATTCGGCAGCGGCGAACAGGCGGCCGGCCGCGGCCCACGCTTCGATCTTCTGCCACGCTCCTAGTACCCCGATGAGCTGATCGTCGTCCAGACCCACGCAGTCTCGGCCGGAGCCGGCCGCCGCGTCAGCGAGACCGGCCAGATCGGGACCGGGCCGCGCGATATCAAAGGCATCACCGGCAGCGAATCCCTGGCCGGGCGCGGAGATCCGGGCGCGGGATGCTGAGTGCCCGCCAGGCGCGCGGCGCACGACGTAATCCGCCTCGACGGACTCGGGCGCTAGCGGTTCCCGGGCATCATCAGCCGATGGCCGCTCCCCAGCGAACGCCTCCCAGCCGTCAGACTCGCTATCGTCGTCGGACAGGTTCCACTCCGGCCAGCCCGGGCAGGTCATCAGGCCATCCAGCACCGCCTCCTGGCCCCACGGATCGTCATCCTGCGCTGACACCGGGGCCGGGGCATACCAGGGACCGGGGACACATGGCGCGCGCCCGCCCGGATCCGCTGGACGAGCGCCATCTTCCGATGGCTCGCCCCGCTGGCCGACGGGCGGCTTATCCGCCATGAGCACCTCAATCTCGATCGATAGCTACTTAAAGCTATTCTATCGAACAAGATAGCGAATAACAAGATTAAGGAAGGGAGTGGCGGTCGGCGTGCGCCATAAGCGGAGGGGGACAGGAGACACAGAGGTACAGGTGGTACGAACGGTGCAGGGCAGGCCCACGGCACAGGCAGGCACACGGCGCAGGGCAGGCCACGGCGCAGGGCAGGCCTCCCCTCGGCTATCCCGGGCAGGAAGGCACCGAGCCAGCGGGCGAACTCCGCGCCCGGCAGGACCCGCATCATGAGCTCTGCCTCGGTCAGCGCGGGCGACAGAAAGTCATGTCCCGACGGTTCCCAGCCGGCCGGGTAATCGGTGTCACCGGCGAACCAGCGCCGCGCCGTGGCGATGATGGCGTCGGCGAGCCGCGGGTCGCCGCCCTCGGCGCGCCGCCTCGCGTACGGCAGCGCGCGGGAGAGGCCTAGCGCGCCGTTGCTGTGCATGCCGTACCGGATGGGATAGGTCGCCTTCGGCAGCCAGGTGAGAAAGTTGCTGGTCAGGGCTTCCCCCAGCGGGTCCATCGCGGCCGCGCAGCGCCGCCCGTCGGCGTCGCCCGCCTTACCGGGCTTCGCTCCCGGGGACGGTACGGGAAGTCCCCGGGCTCGGTCATGGTGTGGCGAATATCGGTGGGGAGCTTCCGGGCAATGTTCTCCACGGCGAGTCGGGAGTAGCCCGCGGCACGGGCGTGGAGCAGCCGGGCCCGTTCGGCAGAAACCGGCGGCAGAAAAAGCGGGGGAAAAACCGGCGGGGAAAGATCCGGGGCGGGATTCTCGGCCATCGTGGTCGGCCAGCTACCGGCGTCAGCGCGGGGCCAGGCCGAGCAGCAGGCTGTCGACGACGCGCTCGGCGAAGTCCGCGTTGAGCTCCACCGTCTCGCACCTGCCGCGCGACATCGCGGTGCCGGTCAGCGTGAGCATGGCGATCTCGACATCGACGTTGGGTCGAATCTGCCCGGTCTCGATGCCGCGGCGCAGCACGGACCTGATCACGTTCCGCCGTGGCTCGACCAGCGTCTCCGCGTACCGGGCCATCAGCCGGGGGTACTTCTCCCCCTCGCCGAGCAGCAGCGTGTACTGCCGGGTCCGCCGCGGGTCGGAAGAGTCCTGCGCCATCACGGAGACGAGCGCGATCAGGTCATCGCGGACGGACTCGCCGCCGGGGTCGGGCAGCGGGCTCTTCAGCGAGCCCAGCGCGGCCAGGAGCAGGTCCTCCTTGTTGTGCCAGCGCCGGTAGACCGTGGCCTTGCCGACGCCGGCCCGGGAGGCGACCTCCTCGACGCAGAGGCCGTCGGCGCCCTTTTCAGCGAACAGCTCCAAGGTGGCCTCGATGATCGCCTGCTCGGCGCGCTCGCTGCGCGGGCGGCCGGGTCGGCGCCCCGGGGCGGGCCCGTGATCCGGGCCCGCCTGCGGGTTGATGCTATCGCCGCGCGCATCCGGGCAGCGTTCGCTGAGCGGCCCGAGCTCATACTCGTCGCCCGGGGGCTCCGCGGTGAGGTTGACGGCGGCCGGATTCATCATTCCTTATCTTTCCACGCCGGATGACCGGTCGGCGAAGTCCCCCGGCCACACATCGACGAGGTACTCATCGGCCGGGTCGCCCGCCGCCTCAGGTGCCACCCCGTCGGTGACGTTCTCCTGCCAGACATCGAGTGCCTCCACGGGGTCGATCCGAGGGGCCTCGGCGGCCCGCAGGGCGGTCGGCTGCAGCAGCGCAGCCCGTCCGGCAGCGACCGGCTCTGCGCTCTGCGGCTCTGCGCTCTGCGCGGTGGAGCCCAGGCCCGGCATCCAGCGGAGCACCACGATGGCGCCAGCCAGCGCGATGATCGCGGCCACGACCGTGGTCACGTGCATAGCGCTGACGAAGGCCTCGTTGGCGGGACCCAGCAGGGCCCGCCCTGCCGTGCCGAGCTGCGCGGCCACCGCCTGCGTCGCCGAGATGGAACCGCCGGCCGCGCCCCTCGCCGTGGCCGGAAGGCTGGCGAGCGTCGGGCTCAGCGTCTGGTGGTAGGACTGGGCCAGGATCGAGCCCAGCACGGCCACACCCAGCGCGACGCCGACCTGGCGCGCGGTGTTGGTCAGCGCGGAACCGGCGCCGGCCCGCTCCCGGGGCAGCACGTCCATGACCGCGGACGTGGCGGCCGGCATCGCGGCGCCGATGGCCGCTCCCTGAACGAAGAACAGCAGCCCGAGCAGCCAGATCGGGGAGGCCGTGCCGAGCAGCACGTACCCGGCGAGCGCGGCGGCCATGACGAACATGCCGGCAGTCCCCACGACCTTCGGCCCGTATCGCCGGACCAGTGCGGCGCTACGCGGGGACAACAGCAGCTGTCCGATCGCGAACGGCACAGTAATAAGGCCCGCGTCAAGCGCGCTGTACCCCCGGACGTTCTGCAAGTAGAAAGCGGTGAAGAAGAACACCCCGCCCATGCCGAAGAAGACCAGGCCGAGCGCGCCCACCGACGCCGAGAGGCGGCGGTCGCGGAACAGCCGGACGTCCAGGGCCGGATGACGGGTCCGGGACTCGTGCCAGGCGAAGGCCGCGAGCACGGCCAGGCCGCCCGCGATGGGGCCGAGCACGCCCGGGTGCACCCAGGAGCCGGCGTCGCCGCCCTGGACGATCCCGAAGACGACCAGCACGAGGCCCGCGATCGAGAGCAGCACGCCGGGAATGTCGATCCCGGCCCGCTCGGGGTTCCTTGACTCGGGAACCAGCACGGCGACAGCGATCGCACCGGCCACCGTGACGGGCACATTGATCAGGAAGACCGAGCCCCACCAGAAGTGGGCCAGCAGCACGCCGGCCAGCACCGGGCCGATTGCGAAGCCGATTCCGACGGCGGAGGCCCAGATGCCGATGGCCTTGGGCCGTTCCTTCGGCTCGAAGACGTTGGAGATGATCAACAGCGTCTGCGGCATGACGGCGGCACCGCCGAGGCCCATGGCCGCGCGCGCGAGGATCAGCTGATCGGGCGAGCGGGAGTAGGCGGACAGCAGCGAGCCGATCCCGAACAGGACCAGCCCGATCATGAGCATGCGCTTACGGCCGATCCGGTCGCCGACGACCCCGAAGGTGAACAGCAGGCCGGCGAACACGAGCGTGTAAGAGTTGATCGCCCATTCGAGCTGGCTCTGGCTCGCGCCCAGGCCGCCGTGCGGCTCGGCAATCGTCTTCAGCGCGACGTTCAGGACGGTGTTGTCGATGACGATGGCGAGAAGGCTGACGATGAGGACGCTGAGAATGCCCCATCGTCGTCGGTAAATCGTTTGCGTATCCATGGTGCCTTTCGCGAGCGGACGAACGGTCCCGGCCGGGAGCGGGATCAAAGACCCAGCGGCCGGCGGGAAGATCACGCGCGATGCGGTCGTTCCGGCTAGTAAGGCTGCGGAAGTCATGGCTTCCGGCCCGGCTGTCGCCATCGCATCCTCGTGACCCGGGCGACCCGCGCTATCGATACGGAACAGGACCGTATCGGAATACATTCCCGGCGCGCATCCTATTTTTTGTGTCACTCGCTGGTTACGGTCCGCGAAGGGTCGGCGCCAGGATCGGCCGGGGGTCGCCCAGGGCAGGGGGCGGGGTGACCCGCTGAAGCCTGGTCCTTACAAGCCGAGCATGACGTCGGCCTGCTGGAGCAGTCCCGCACCACGGTCGACCGCCACGGTGAGCAGCAGCCGGGTGAACTCTCCGTCCAGCTCGACCGTGACCGACGTCTCACCATCCCCGGCGCGGTATGCGCCGGCGTGGCATCGCCCGGCCCACGCGGCGGCCATCCGCAGGCGGCGGATCAGCAGCGCCCGGTCAACGGCCGGGGCCACCGTGACGGAGGCGGGCCATGATGTGGCGCCGTCGTTCATCAGGGCGATGATCCGGTCGAGGGCCAGGCTCAGCGGGGACCCGGTGGCGGGCGGCACGGCCAGGATCAGCGACTGCACCCGGGCGGGCCGTTCCGGGCTGAGCCGAATCTCGACCTGGGCCGCTCCCCCGTCCCCCGCCACCCACCAGCGGCAGTGCGCGGGCGTATCGAACTCCGGCGGCCGGATCCGATCATCGCGGAAGTCCCCCAGACGCTCGCGGATCAGCGCGATCTTGCGCTGCCGCTCGGGAAACGGCTCGTCCAGGGGGACGTTGCCGGAAAAGAGCTTCCCCGCCACCTCGTCGTTCCAGCTCTGCAGCAGCCCGGCGACGTCATCGCGGGCGGCCACCGTCTCCGGCCACGGGCCCGCGGGGGCCAGCGCCAGGGCCCGGTCCTCGTGCGCGGAGCCGTCCAGATGCGCGGCGCGGTTCGGGACGGCGCGGCGCGCCTGCTGCCTCAGGACGGTGGTGAGCAGCCGCACGGCGAACGGCCCGACGGGCGCGTACGTGCTGTTGCCCAGGACGATCACGCCCAGCCCGGTGGCCGGGTGCCAGCGCATGTTGCTGCCGAAGCCCGGGTAGCCGCCGCTGTGCAGGACGATCCGTCCCCACACCGGGTCGTCCTCGACGAACAGCCCGAATCCGTAACTGCCGGTCGCCGAAGTGCCCGGCATCGGCACCGGGAAGCGCGCACCGGTGGCGACCTGCGGAAGCTGCATCTCGCGCCGGGCCGCGCGAGACAGCGGGTGCTGGCCGCCGGCGTCTTCCGCGCCGGGCGGGAAGGCAGCGGCGAAGCCCGCCACCCAGACCGCCAGGTCCCGCACGCAGCTGAACACGCCGCCCATCGGGGCGAAAGCCCCGCACGGGGCCGGGGGGATCTGCGACCATCCCCGGCCGGTCCGCCGGTGGCCGGCGGCCAGCTCCTCCAGGGCGAATTCGGCAGCCTCGAAGCCGGTGCGCGACAGGCCGAGCGGGGCCAGCAGCCGGGTCCTGATGAAATCCGGGTAGGGCGCGCCCGAGACCGCGGTGATGACCCGGCCGAGGATCGCGTAGCCGAGGTTGGAGTATTCGAACCGGGTGCCGGGCACCCACGCGAAGCTGACGCCCGCGGACAGCAACTCGGAGAACTCCGGCAGCGGCGTCCCCTGCTGCCGGTCCCCCCAGGGGTCATCGGTGGGGAACCCCGCGGTCATCGTCAGCAGGTGCCGGATCCGGACCCGCTGCGCGTCGGGCGTGACCGGCGGCCAGCCGCGCAGCTCGGGCACGTAGTCTTCGGCCAGGTCGTCCAGGCTGAGTGCGCCTTCGTCGCGGAGCGCCAGCACCGCCGAGGCGGTGAAGCTCTTGGTCATGGAGGCGATCCGGAAGATCGTTCCGGCGCCCGGCACGCCGCCGCCGTCTGATGACCCGGTGCCCGGCCCGGCCTGGGTGCCCGGCCCGGCCTGGGTGCCCGGCCCGGCCTGGCTGCCCGGCGCCCCGCCGGGTCCGGCGATGCGGCGCTGCCCGAATCCCCCGGCGTGCACGAGGCCCCCGCCCGCCACGATGCCGTACGCGATGCCCGGCTGGCCGCCACGGCGCTGGTAGCTCTCGGCCAGGGCGTCGACTTCTTCCCCGTCCGCCGCCTGCAGCTCTACCGTCCCGTCGTCCATCGGCCTGGCGCATGCGGGCAGCCCGCCGCCCGGCTCTGCCTCCACTGCCACGCTCGCCTCCCGTCGCTGATCAGAGTGACTAGTGTCTCAGTCCGGGACGTTCCGCCCTTGCGCGCCACCCTGCGGATTGATTCGTTACCGACGTTGGGCAATTCGCGGTGTTCCTTCCGGTCCTTGTGCATGCGATGATCGGTGTGTCCGGGGACGCCGCTGGGGCGCCTCGAGACGTGGAGGTTCACCGATGAATCCGCAGGCAGAAGGACTAAGCACGGCCGCAACAGAGACGCGGACCGCAGCAGAAGTCCCGGCCGCAATCCCGGTTGCAGCACCCGTTGCTGGGCCGGTCGGCGGCCACCCTCCGGCCACCCCGGGCCTGGCCCGGGCGGCCGCGCCGGAGCCGCTGTACGGCGGCACCTTCTCCGGTCGGCGCATAACCGTCCGGGACATCGCCGCCGCCAAGGCACGCGGCGAGAAGTGGCCCATGCTCACCGCCTACGACGCGCTCTCCGCACGTATCTTCGACGAGGCGGGCATCCCGGTGCTGCTGGTCGGCGACTCGGCCGCCATGGTGGTGTTCGGGCACGACACGACGATCCCGGTCACGCTCGATGACCTGATCCCGCTCACCGCCGCCGTCGTGCGGGGCACCAGCCGCGCCATGGTCATCGCCGACCTGCCGTTCGGCTCCTACCAGGCGTCCTCCAGGGACGCGCTCAGCGCCGCCACCCGGTTCATGAAGGAATCCGGCGCGCACGGGATCAAGCTGGAGGGCGGCCAGCGGGTCGCGCGCCAGGTCGAGGATCTGGTCGCGGCCGGGATCCCGGTAATGGCCCATCTCGGCCTGACGCCGCAGTCGGTGCACGCGTTCGGCGGGTACCGGGTGCAGGGCCGCGGCGAGGACGGCGAAAGGCTGCTGCACGACGCCAAGACCCTGGAAGCGGCGGGCGCGTTCGCCGTCGTCCTGGAGTGCGTGCCTACCGTGCTCGCGGCCCGGGTGACCGCGGCCCTGTCGATCCCCACGATCGGCATCGGCGCCGGCCCGGACTGCGACGCCCAGGTCCTGGTGTGGCAGGACATGGCCGGCCTGTCACCGCGGACGCCGAGGTTCGTCCGGAAGTACGCGGACGTGACCTCGGTTCTGCACGAGGCGGCGTCGGCGTACGCTCGCGACGTAGTTTCGGGCGCGTTCCCCGGCCCGCAGCAGTCCTATCGCTTACCCTCAGGGATCCAATGTACGTACCCGCACATTTCGCGGCCGACGACGGTCTGGTGAGCGAACTGCTCACCAGGCACGGCGCGGCCGACCTGGTGACGAACACGTCCCAGGGGCTGCTGGCGACGATGCTGCCGCTCATCCATGACCCTGCGGCCGGCGAGCACGGCGCGCTGCTGGGCCACCTGGCGCGCAACAATGACCAGTGGAAGGTGCCGGCCATCGGCGAGTCCCTGGTCATCGTGCGGGGCGCGGACGCGTACATCTCACCCTCCTGGTACCAGTCGACCGCCGAACATGGCCGGGTCGTCCCGACCTGGAACTACATCACCGCCCACGTATATGGCAGGCTCGTCATCCACGACGACCCGGGCTGGGTCGGGAACCTCGTGCGCCGGCTCACGGACAAGCACGAGGGCCACCGCGCGCAGCCGTGGTGGGTTGATGACGCGCCGCCGCCGTTCATCGCGGGTCAGTTGCGCGCGATCGTCGGCGTGGAGCTGGCCATCACGCGGATCGAGGCCAAGGCCAAGCTGAGCCAGAATCGGCCGCAGGCCGACATCGACGGCGTGATCGCGGGCCTGCGCGCCGAGGGCCTCGACCAGAACGCGGACGACGTTGAACGCGCGCGGCCCGCGCCGAAGTAACGCGGAGGTTGGCCCGTACCGAACTAGATCAGGCGCCGGGATCAGGCGCCGGCCGGGTCGACCGTCACCTCGGCGCGGTTCGCGTAAAAGGCCACGTGGTCGGCGATCTCGGAAACCGCGGCGTACGGCTTCTCGTAGGTCCAGATGACGTCATCGACCGTGCCGTCCGGGGTCTCGACGCTGTAGTAGCTGGCGTCGCCCTTGAAGGGGCAGTACGTCGACGTGTCGGTCGGCCGCAGCACGCTCTGGTCCACGTCCGCCATCGGGATGTACTGCACCGCCGGGTAGGTGGACTCCTGCAGGGTCAGGGCGCCACGGGAGTCGGCGACGACCGTGTCCCCGATCCGAACCACGACCCGGCCCGGGGTGGGCTCAATGGTGATCGGGTGCGCGGCGGTGGGCTGCAGGACGGGTCGGGGCATGGTCTTCTCCTCGTGCGGCTCTGGCTGGCTCGTGGGTCAACAGCGAGAACAGGGCGCACCAGGCGTCTGTTCCGGCAGCGGCCAGCGGCGCACGGCCATACTGGGTCATCGCCGTCGGCTTACCGCCACGGTGGCGCCCCCGTGGTCGCTGGGACGCCCATGGTGGCGTCATCGCGGTCGTCAGGGGCGATCGGCAACGTGGGAGGTGCCATCGCGCAGGCCAGGACGTGCGCGATGGCGCCTTTGAGGCCGTTCGCTTTACCTGTAGTGGGGCCGTTACGTGTACCGGGTAGCCGTAACGGCCCTATTACGTGTCTTCCGGGTCAGGCGGCGGGCTTGAGGATGACCTTGGTGTAGCCGTCGATCCTCTTGTCGAACTTCTCGTAGGCGTCCGGGGCCTCGTCCAGCCCGACGTCGTGCGACACCACGAAGCTCGGGGCGGCGCGGCCCTCGATGATCATGTCGCGCAGCTTCCGGTTGTACCGCTTGACGTTGGCCTGGCCCATGCCCATGCGCAGGCCCTTCTCGAAGAACTTGCCGACCGCGACGAGCAGCATGCCCTGCTTGGCTTCCTCGCTGACCGCGCCCGGGTCCGCGGGGAGGTACAGGCCGGGGACGCCGAGCATGCCGGTCGGGCGAACCGTCTCCACCAGGGAATTCAGCACCGTGGCCGGCTCCTCGCCCTCGCCGCTGTGCGCCTGGGCCTGGTAACCGACGGCGTCGACGCCCTTGTCGGTGCCCTCTCCCCCGGTCTGGTCCTTGATCTGGTCGGCGGGCTCGCCCTCGGTGAAGTCGATCGGGATCGCGCCGATGTCCTTCGCCTTGGCCAGCCGTTCGGCTACGCGGTCGACGACGAAGACCTTGGACGCGCCGCGCAGCACCGCCGAATACGCGGCCATCAGGCCCACTGGGCCGGCGCCGAACACGGCGACGCTCTCACCGACCGACACTTCGGCCAGTTCACAGCCGTGGTAGCCGGTCGGGAAGATGTCGGAAAGCAGCACGAAATCGTCCTCGCGCTCCTGCCCGGGCGGCAGCTTCAGGCAGTTGAAGTCGGCGAACGGCACGCGCAGGTACTCGGCCTGGCCGCCGCGGTACGGGCCCATCGACACGTAGCCGTACGCCCCGCCGGCGAAGCCCGGGTTCACGGTCAGGCAGAAGCCGGTATTGCCGGCCAGGCAGTTCTTGCAGAAGCCGCAGGCCACGTTGAACGGCATCACGACGCGGTCGCCGGGGTGGATGCTGACCACGCCCGGGCCCACTTCCTCGACGATGCCGAGGTTCTCGTGCCCGAAGACGATGCCTGGCTCGGCCGCGGTCCGGCCCTCGTACATGTGCAGGTCGGAGCCGCAGATGGCCGTCGAGGTGAGCTTCACGATCACGTCGTTCGGATGCTCGATCTTCGGGTCCTCGACGTCCTCTACCGCAACCTGGAACGGGCCTTTGTAGACAATCGCTCGCACGGGCCACCTCCTCGTGGATCGGTGCAACTGCCGGTGCAGTCCTTAGTCCCGCCAGCAACTACCCGAGCCACGCCGGGTAACCCCGCGGCGATATAAAAAGACAAAATCGCCCGGTGCCCCTGAGCGAGCGGACCGGAGACCAACTAGAAGACCGGAGAAGGACCCCCGGACCCGGGATCCTGCCAGTTCCCGGGGACGGGGGGATAAACTGTTTGGCGCGTCGCGTGCTATAGCGCTCAACAGCTTACTATGATGGTCGCGTGAACCTGAAGCAGTGGGCTGAGCGGCAAGGCGTCTCGTATGCGACCGCGCGCCGCTGGTTCGCTGCGGGCATGCTGCCTGTCCAGGCTCGCCGGGTCGGCGGCCTGATCCTCGTCGGGGAAACTCCCGCCCCGGGCAATGCCGGGAGCGCTGTCGTGTACGCCCGGGTTTCGTCGGCAGATCAGAAAACCGACCTAGACAGGCAAGTGGCCCGGGTCACCGCGTGGGCGACCGGGCGCGGCATCACGGTCGGCCGCGTGGTCACCGAAACCGGATCCGCCCTGAACGGCAAGCGCCGTAAGTTCCTCGCCCTGCTCCGCGACCCGTCCGTGACCATGATCGTGGTGGAGCACCGGGATCGATTCGCCCGGTTCGGCGCGGAGTACGTCGAGGCGGCACTCGCCGCGTCCGGGCGCGGGCTGCTCGTGGTGGACCCGGCCGGAGTAGACGATGACCTGGTGCGGGACGTGACCGAGATCCTCACGTCCCTGTGCGCCCGCCTGTACGGGCGGCGTGCCGCCGCGAACCGGGCCGCGCGTGCGGTAGCTGCCGTGACTTCAACGGACGGCCCAGCATGACCGGCTTGCTCGCTTACAGGTTCGCGCTGGATCCCACCCCGGCGCAGGAGCGGGCGCTGCGGTCGCATGCGGGTGCGGCGCGGGTGGCGTTCAACTGGGGCCTGGCACGGGTGAAAGCCGTGATGGATCAGCGGGCGGCGGAAGCCACCTACGGGATCACCGGCGGCGACCTGACCCCCGCCATCTCATGGTCGCTGTACTCGCTGCGCAAAGACTGGAACGCCGCCAAGGGCACGGCCGCGCCCTGGTGGGCGCAGTGCTCGAAGGAGGCGTTCAATACCGGCCTGGACCAGCTCGCGCGGGCGCTGAAAAACTGGCCGGCTTCCGTAAGGGGCAGCGGAAAGGCAAGTCGGCCGGGTTTCCCCGGTTCAGGTCCAGGCGGACGGCCCGCCCGTCGATCCGGTTCACCACCGGCGCGTTCCGCTGCGAGGCCCGGCATGCGGTGCTGCCGCGGATCGGCCGGGTGAAGCTGCACGAGCCCGGCACCCGGCTCGCTGATCTGGTCGTGGCGGGGACGGCGCGGGTGCTGGGCGTGTCGGTGCGGTTTGAGCGGGGCCGCTGGTTCGCCGCGTTCACCGTCGAGCAGGACGTGTCCCGGCCGTCACCGGCCGACCCGGGCGCGGTGGCCGGCGTCGACCTGGGGATCAAGACCCTCGCCGTCGTGTCCACCGGGGAGCAGATCCCCAATCCGCGGCACCTGGGCAGGTCGCTGCGGAAGGTCCGCCGCCTGTCCCGCACCGTGTGCCGGCGGCGGGGCCCGGACCGGCGGGCCCGGCAGCCGCCGTCGAACCGGTGGCGCCGCGCCGCGGTGGCGCTGGGGAAGGTTCAGGGCCGTGTCGCCGACCAGCGGCGGGACGCGCTGCACAAGGCCACCACCAACCTGACCGGCCGGTTCGGGACGCTGGTGATCGAAGACCTCAATGTGCATGGGATGCTCGCCAGCCGGCGGCTGGCCCGCCACGTGGCGGATGCCTCGTTCGCTGAGTTCCGGCGGCAGGTCGCGTACAAGACCGCCTGGCGTGGCGGGGCTGTGATAGTCGCAGACCGGTGGTTCGCCAGTAGTAAGACATGCTCAGGCTGTGGAGCGGTGAAAACCAAGCTGCTCCTGTCCGAGCGGACCTACGTGTGCGGGGCGTGCGGGCTGGTCGCTGACCGGGACCGGAACGCCGCCGTGAACCTCGCCGAATACGGTAAGCGTCAACTGGCCGGGAGTGGCCCGGACAGCAACGGACGTGGAGCCGACCGTAAGACGACCCCCGGGTCGCTGGTGGCTGCGAAACGTCAACCCGGCACCGCGTACACGGGTCAGACCGGGACCGTCCCGCCGCAAGGCAGGACTGTGGCATGAGCGCTAACAAGCACTCTGCTGCAACGGCCTACGGTGCGGCGGACCGCAGCGCGGGGAGGACTTCCTTGCCGATCATCTGAATGGCCGCCATCGGGTCTTCCGACATCACCTGGATAGAGACGATGTCGGCGCCGACGTCGGTCACGAGCGGGCGGTAGGCGTCGATCAGGCCCGCGGCGTCCCGGACGCACGTGTAACTGTCGAGGAGCTCAGCCCGGTCCATCTGGTCGGCCCGCTGCCGGAGTTCGGCCGGGTCGGCCGTCTCCAGCCGCCCGGGGGCGCGCAGGCCCCGCATCGGCAGCAGGCAGCGCCAGGCTTCGTCCTCGTTGTCCGCCAGCACCGTCCACCGCGTGGCCAGGATGAGCTGGGAGCCGCCCCGCTCGGCGGCCGCGCGCCGGTAGGGCTCGATGACCTTGGCCAGCGTGTCCCCGGGCTGCTTGACGCTCGTGATCAGGCCGTCGGCGTACCGCCCGGCGAAGCCGGCGGACTTCGGGCCGCCGGCCGCCATCATGACCGGCAGCCGGCCCACCGGCGGTGAGTAGAGCTTTGCGGTCTCGGTCGTGTAGTAGGTCCCGTCGAAGGAGACCTTCTCCCCCGCGAAAAGCCGGTGGATGATCTCCAGCGCTTCCCGCATACGGGCCTGCCGCTCCGCATAACCGGGGAACGGGAAGCCAAGGGGGCGCTCGTTGATGGCCTCGCCGGTCCCCACCCCCAGCAGCAGGCGGCCACCGGACAGCCGGTCCGTGGTCGCGGCCATCTGCGCGACCAGCCCGGGGTGATAGTGGAACAGCGGGCACGTCACAGAGGTCCCGAGCTGAACCCGCCCGGTCCGCGCCGCGACTGCGCCCAGCCATGACCAGACAAAACCCGCCGCGGCCGGGTCGTCCACCCACGGATGGAAGTGATCCGAACCGAGGACGACATCGAAACCCGCCTCCTCGGCCGCCACGGCCTGATCCACCAGTTCCTCGGGCTGATAGGCCTCATGACTGCACAGCCAGGCAAATTTCATGGTCACCTGAATCCCGCGAAGACGCTTATCTATTCAGGACGCTACCAAAGCGCCTCGCGCGCCCCGCAGCCGCTCCGCGACCTGCCGAACGTCCCTGGTATCCGACGAATTACCACCGGCCGCACCCTTAGTCCGCGACACGACCTTATGTAATCGTGTGATGACCGTGCGAATTATCACGGGCTGGGGCACGATGGACATGTGAACCGCGACGAGGTAGCCGCGCTGCGGGCCCTGCTCGCAGCCACCGGGTGGCCGGAACGCGCCCGGGTGTTCGCCCGGGCCCTGCGGACCTCGACCAGGACGCGCGGCGGGCTGCTCCTAGTCGGAACGCCCGAGGACGAGCCGTGGCATCTCGCGGCGCACCTGGACGACGAGAGCCGCCTGTCCGGGATCACCGAGCTGGCCCCGACCCTCGTCCGCTGGAATGCTCCGGACAAAGCGCCGCCGCACCTGCGGATCGGCCTCGAGCGGCTGGAAGCCGCGCGGCGCGGGGAGACGTTGTTCGTGGTCACGCCGGAGACCGCGCCCGCCCCGCTGCTAGAACCGGGTCAGCGGCGCGCGCCGGGCGGGCGCCACGATTCTCGCCCTGAACCGGGGGGACCGTGAGCTGGACAGCCTGGCGCACGAGACGCTGACCGTACAGCCGGGAGGCAGCACGCCGGTGTCGTTCATCGTGGCCCAGCACCTGGTCAGTACGGCGGCCGGGGAACGGGTCCCGCAGCCGCGGCGCGGTATGCGCGAACGGCTGGCGCACCTGCTGGACGTGGTCAGCGGCCCGTCCGCGTAGCGCCGGGGGATTCAGCCAGGGGAAAGCCCAGCTCGCGTAACGGCCCCCCGGGCTCAGCTGTCCAGGCTGAGGACCATAGTCGGGCGCTCGATGACGTGATCGGGGCGCAGCGGACGGACGGCGGTGCCGATCGCGAAGAACTCGGTCGTGTGGGTACCCCAGGTATGGCTGTGCTGCCGCAACTGGACGCCCACGATGCCCTCCGCGTGCAGCGCCTCGGCCTCGGCCTGCATCCGGCTCATGGCCAGCTCGCGGGCGTCGTAGAGGGCCTGGGTGAACTGCTCGATCTCGACGTTCCGGCCGATGTTACCCAGCATGCTGCCCATCCGCTGGTGGGCGATGTGATAGACGCAGGAGCCCATCACCATGCCGAGCGGAGCGTAACCGGCCCGGATCAGCGTCCAGAAATCCTGCCCGGACAGGTCGGAGGTGAACGGCTGGTTCTTGTTGTTCCGCCACTGCGTGACGCCCCCGCCGCCGGCGCCCTCCTCGGCTTTGACCGCGGTGCCCACCGCGATGAACTCGGCGATGTCGCTGCCGAACTCCTTCATCTCCACGTCCAGCCGGACCCCGACGATCCCGTCGGCCTGCAGCGCGTCGGCTTCGGCCTCCATCCGGGTCATGGCCAGTTCCCGCGCGTGGTACATCGCCTGGGAGAGCACGTCCAGTTCCTGGTTCTTGCCCCACCGGCCGATCTGCAGGCCGACGTGGTAGATAGACGTGCCGAGCACCAGGCCGACCGGGCGGAAGCCGACCTCGCGGACCAGCAGGAACTCGTTTACCGACAGGTCCGAGGTGAAGATGCTCCCGGCGCGGCCCGGCTCGAGCTCGGCGAGACGCCGCATGGCGTCCTGCGGAACCCCGGCCGCGCCCAGTTCTTCGCTGACGTTCTGGTCGGTCATCCGCCTTCTCCTACGATCGTCCGATTCGTACCCGCGCGGCTTGCCTGCGCTGCGGATCCAGGGACAGTATGGCGAGGCTCGGCTGCCGCTCGTGACCCGAGCTCGGGGCGAAACGGGCGATCGCGGTGCCGATGATCGTGGTTTCCACGATGTGGTCGCGCCGGCCTTCCTGCATGGGACATTCCCGCTCGCTGACGCGCAGTTGCATGTCGGCGATCACGACACCCTCGGCGCCCATATGCCGCACCTCGCGCTGGAGCTGAGTCCGGGCGTCGTGCCGGCCCTCGTGGACCAGCTCGGTGTACCCGGCGACCTCGGCGTTGCCCGCGCCCCAGCGCGTCTGGCCGACCGTCAGCCAGTCGTCGTGGCGGGCCGCGACCGAGATACCGAGCGCGAGACCGGCCGGCACCCAGCCGCGCATGATCAGCTTGGCAAAATCCTGCCCGGACAGGTCGGAGGTGAACGGCCGCTTCGGGAGGGGCGCGCCGGGGGCGCGCACCGCGGTCCCGATCGCCTTGAACTCCAGGCCGCCCGCCGGGAAGCGCCCGATGGTCAGGTTCACCCCGACCACGCCGTGGCCGCCGAGGGCGGCGCATTCGGCGGTCATCCGGTTGATCGCGGTGTGCCGCGCGTCGTACATCGCCTGCACCAGCGGGGCGAAGGAGGTGGCGCCACCGCGGCTGGACACCTGCGTGACGGAGCGGGTCGGGCCGAACGAGTTGCCGTAGTAGCCGGTCCACGCGCCCGCGCACCCGTACCCGCCGGTGTAGCCGATGTTGTACACGGCCGCGCCAAGGACCTGGCCGACCGGTTCGAAGCCGGCGCTGCGGATCGCGGTGAACTCGTCGGTGGACAGCGCGGAACCCCACGTGCCGCTGCGCCGGATCTCCGCCATCCGCGCCTCGGCGACTGGTGGCAGCACCGTCCGGCGCGGATCGTTCGTCACGGCGCACCTCTCTCGTGGGTCACCCCACGATACTCTGCCGCCAGCGTCAGGAAGCCGGCTTCATTCGCCGTCGTCGCCGTCCTGCGCGTCCCACTCCCGGTTCCGCTCCTGCACCAGTTCCAGCGCGCGGCTGGCTTCCTCCCGCGTGGCATACGGCCCGAGACGGTCCTTGCCCGGGCAGCCGTCGTCGCCTTCGACCTGATGGTGCGTGAGGCAGTACCACCAGTGCTTGTCATCGTCCATGGACATTAGACTCGCAGATTATGGCGACCAAGCTCCACCCGGGCGGACCATCCGCGTTGCGCCCGGTACCCCCGCAGATCCCACGGCCCGAGTACGTCGGCAAGAAGCGCCCGCGGCTGGGTGAGCCCGACATCAAGGACGCCGACACGATCGAGCGGATGCGGATAGCCGGAAAGATCGCGGCCCAGGCCCTGGCCGAGGTCGGCAAGCACGTCGCCCGGGGCGTCACCACCGACGAACTGGACCGGATCGGGCACGACTTCCTGATCGAGCACGACGCGTACCCCAGCACGCTCGGCTACCGCGGCTACCCGAAGTCCCTGTGCACGTCGCTGAACGACGTGATCTGCCACGGCATCCCGGACGGCACGGTGATCCGCGAGGGCAACATCGTCAACGTGGACATCACGGCCTTCATCGGCGGCGTGCACGGCGACACCAACGCGACGTTCTGCGCGGGCGAGGTCGATGAGGAGTCGCGGCTGCTCGTCGAGCGCACCCACGAGGCCATGATGCGCGGGATCCGGGCCGTCGCGCCGGGCCGCCCGCTGAACGCGATCGGCCGGGTCATCGAGTCCTACGCACGCCGGTTCGGCTACGGGGTGGTCCGCGACTTCACCGGTCACGGTATCGGCACGACATTCCACTCCGGCCTGGTCGTCGCCCACTTCGACGACCCCGGCAACGACTTCGTGATGGAGCCGGGGATGACGTTCACGATCGAGCCGATGCTGACCCTCGGCACGATCGAGTACGACATCCTGGCCGACAACTGGACGGTGGTCACCAAGGACCACAGGCGGACCGCCCAGTTCGAGCACACCCTCCTCGTCACCGACGACGGCCACGAGATTCTCACTCTGCCCTAGAACACGCCCCATTTCCCGAACTAGCGGCAGTGCTGGGCGTTCGTCGCCGCCGTCCAGCTCGGGTGGCTGCAGGCGGCAGTGCGCGGCCGCCGTCGTGCGTCAGGCAGCAGGCGCCCGGGATGACATAAGACGCCGCAGAAACCAGGACACGCCGCATCAGCTCGCAATAGGCACGGTAAGTCCGATTCAATCGCGGCGGCCCGCAAACCGGGCATCACGGCAGTCGATAGCGCGCACAAAAGACGCCAGATAAACATCCGGTACCGGACAGCGAAAAGCCCCGCGCACAAAGAAATCTCAACCACTCGCAGCGGGTCATCCGGTCGCCGAGGGCGCTGATCCAGGCGCGCAAGCTCTGACGCCCGGGGCTCGCATCTCGCACGGCTGTATCCGGCTGCACGAGGCCGCTCTCCTGAGACTGCGCGAGGTCCCGCCCGGAACCCCCATCAACATCGTTGGCTAGGTGGCTGGTGTTTTTCGCGCGTGGCGGTCCAGCTGGTTTCTTGATCATTCCGGGAGAATTGCCGTTGCTGCCGGCTTTCTCCCCGGAGTGGCTGATGACGCTGGGCGTGACGGCCGAGCTGTTCCTGATGGCCGACAAGGCCGAGAGGTCTGACCTTGGTCGGGGTGGCCGGATTTGAACCGGCGGCCTCTTCGTCCACGCCGAACGGGCCGCGATGGGAGTATCGCGGCCCGTTCGGCTTTTCCTAGCCGGGGTCGCTAGGCGTCGCGTTTGCGGAACAGGATGAAGCCGGCGATCAGGAGGGCGGCAGTGTAGGCGCAGAAGATCCCGAACTCGGGCCAGGAGGAGAACTCGTGCGCCTGCTGACGCGTGTTCCAGATGGCCAGGCCGGCCTCGGACGGAAGCCACCGCATGATGTCGTTGGTCCATGAGGTGGGCAGGAAGTTCACGATGATGGGCAGCACGAACAGCACACCGATCGCAATGCTGATCGCCGCCGCGGTGTGCCGGACCACAGCGCCGATCCCGAAGGCGAACAGGCCGCACACGGCGAGGAACAGGCCGCCGCCGACCACAGCACGCAGCACGTCCGGCGCGCCCAGCGTGGTCTCGATGTGCTTGCTGGACAGCAGAGCCTGGCCCAGGAAGAACGCGACAAAGCTGGTGATCTCCCCGATGACCAGCGCCACCACCGTGAACACCGCTGCCTTCGCCAGGTAGAAGATCCCGCGCCGCGGCATCGCCGTCAGCGCCGTGCGGATCATCCCCGTGGAGTACTCCGCGGTAACGGTCAGCGCGCCGAGCACCACGATGACGAACTGCCCGAAGTACAGGCCGAGCAGGCTGTTCCGGGCCGGGTTGAAGGTGGCACGCTGCGCTAGCGATGCCTGGTTCCAGTGCCCCGCGGTCAGCGACGTGATCAGCGCGCCGAGGCCGACACAGACCACGAACAGGACCAGCATGGTCCAGTAGGTGGAGCGCACCGACCGGATCTTGGTGAACTCCGAGCGCAGCGTGCCCAACAGGCCCGCGCGGCCGGACGGGGCGGGCAGCGAAGAAAGGCGCGTGCCTTCTGTGGTTACCGCAGCCATGTCAGCTCGTCCTCCCCGCGGGTGCCTGCTCGGTTTCCGTGCCGGCCGGCGTGGGCGCGGCGGGGGCGTCTGCGGCGGCTCCGGCGTGGTACTCCACGCTGTCCGCGGTGAGCTCCATAAACGCCTCCTCCAGGGACGCGCGGGCCTGGGAAAGCTCGTGCAGCCGCACCCCGGCCTCGAACGCGACGTCGCCGACCCGTTCGGTGGGCATGCCCTGGACCAGCAGCGACCCGTCACCGTTAGCCGTCGCGGTCCCCCCGGCCGCGGCGACGGCCCTGGCCATCACGTCGATCTGCGGCGTGCGCACCCGGACAGTCTCGGTCGAGTTCTCCGCGATGAACTTCTCGATCGTGGTGCTGGCGATCAGCTTGCCCCGGCCGATCACGATGATGTCGTCGGCGGTGTTCTCCATCTCCGACATCAGGTGGCTGGAGACAAACACCGTGCGGCCCTCCGCCGCCAGCGCCTGCATCAGGTTACGGATCCAGCGGATGCCCTCCGGGTCCAGCCCGTTGACCGGCTCGTCGAACATCAGCACCGACGGGTCGCCGAGCAACGTGCCGGCGATGCCGAGCCGCTGGCTCATGCCCAGCGAGAATGCCTTGGACCGCTTCTTCGCCACCTCGCTCAGCCCGACCAGCGACAGCACCTCGTCCACTCGCCGCTTGGGGATGTTGTTCGTCTGCGCCAGGCACAGCAGATGGTTGTACGCGGTGCGGCCGCCGTGCACGGCCTTGGCGTCTATCAGCGCGCCGACCTCGCGCATCGGGTAGTCCAGTTCCCGGTACTGCTTGCCGTCGATCCGGACCGATCCGGCGGTCGGGTAGTCCAGGCCGAGGATCAGCCGCATGGTGGTGGTCTTGCCAGCCCCGTTGGGGCCCAGGAACCCGGTCACCTTGCCTGGTTCGACGCTGAAGGAGAGGTCATTTACGGCGAGCTTCTCTCCGTATCGTTTCGTGAGGCCCCGTACCTCGATCATGTAGTTGTCCCTTCATGCCCCTGAGCACGCCCGGAGGAGCCGGATCTAATTATTCTCGCGCATTTGCGTCGGCGGTTAGGAGCCCGCGACGGTGCCCGCATCCTTGCCCGCGTTTTTTCCACGGTAGGCGCCGCCGGGAGTCCGGCGAACTGCCGTACGTCCATAGCGTGTCATGACGGATGTCATGGGGCATCCGCCTGGAGGGTGATTCGGGGGTGCATCCACCGGATGATTTCCCGGCCGGCCGGACGCCTGATCGCTGGTCGCCGGGGCTCGCCCGCAGTAGGGAGAAGGGTCACCGACGTCCGTTCGGCTAAATTATTCTGCCCTCCGGAGCCGTGGCCCGGGCGCGCGCGTGCACGCTGACCGTGTATCCGGCGCTGCGGTTTATGACCTGGTGCAACTGGCCGCTCCCGTGGACCCGCATTTTGCCGGCCAGCAGCGGCGCCGTCGCGACCCCGCCGTCGCCGATGACCTGCTCGGTGACCTCCCCAGCGACGACGGCCACCACTTCGCAGCCGCAGTCGCCGCCGTCGGCGCTGTCATCCCCTGGCCAGCCGCCCTGCGCCGGGGCGCCGTCCGGCGGGGGCGGGATGATCATGAGCCACACCTCGGCCGGGCCCTCGACCGGGATGCTGACGCGCACGGGCCGTTCCGGGTCGAACCGCACGAGCCCCCACCACCGCTGCGGGGCGGCTGTGCTGAGCCGCAACTGGCGGGCCAGTTCGCCGACCGTTGGGGTGGCGCTGGCCGCCGGGGCCGGCTGCTCGTGGGAGCGGCCCGGTCCGGGGCGCCCGGACTCCATGAGCTGGGCGATTTCCGGGGCAACGGAAACGTCGAGGTCCACTAAATCCAGTCCTTCATGTGGTGTCCAGGGGATCCCCGGTCGGCGCCGGGATGCCGGGGATGTGTTCACCCGGCCACGGCGTGAGCCAGGACTGGCCGATCGGACGGCGCCCTCAGCGAGGGCAGGCGATCATGGGGTCAGCGCGGCAGGCAGCCGTCAGCGACAGCAACACGAAGGACAATGACCGCGAGCGCCCGTCGCCGCGCGACGTGAATCGCTGCGGCGGGGCATCCAGATGCGGTCATCCACGGTACATAGGACAGCGCACCCCGGCCGCGCTTGTCAAATTGGCACGGCAGAGCAGCCCACAACATGCTGTAAGGGGTTTGATCAAAGGGGTGCACGATAATTCAGCGGTTCGTGACGGCACCGGGTGCCGCCCACCGGGGGGGACGACCGGCGGCCACGCCGCCGCGGTCGTCCTGGTTGAGAGCCGGCGAGCTGGTGGTAAGGACGCGAGGGATTCGGGCCCGCGCGGATGGGGCACGATCCGGACGCAGGGCTTGGGCGCCGTCCAGCCGCCCGGATAGAGGCCGCTGGCCTCCGCGTCGGAGACCTATCCGGCGATGATCAGGTCCTGGGCCAGCGCCGGGGACAGCGTTGCGGACAGTTGCAGGCCGCCGAAGCCCGCCCCGAGCGCGAGAATCCGGGCCCGACGGCTCACCGTGACCGCCGGGGGGTGACGTCGCACGCGCCGTGGGGGCAGGTCTCGTACGCCTCGTCCTTTTTGGCCCAGCCGCGCCGGACCAGCACCCCGTGGATCTCGCAGCCCAGGCACAGGTCGAGCGCCGACTCCAGCCACATCAGAGTGATACAGGTCAGGCAGATCGACCGGGGCAGCCAGCCCCGGATGCCGTCGTTGGTGATGATCGCCATGAAGCCGGTCAGCCCCAGGCCGAGCGTCCAGGCGAACCGCTTGGGTCTGGCCGAGACCCAGTCCGGCGGCTGCCGGCGGGTCATCCAGCCGGCCAGCAGGCCGACCGGGCTGCGTGAGATCCCTAAGGTCAAGCGCACGAAGAATTCGACGAAGAGGAATGAGGCCGCGCCCTGCAGCAGCCAGTACCGGTGCTGGAAATACGCATAGGCGAACGCCACAACGCCCAGCATCATGGTCGTGCCGGCGGTCGCGCGCACCTGGTGCTCATTGACCACCGGCGCGGTCCGCTGCCTGCCGCCGGCGGTGCGGCCCAGAAGAATATCGTTGGCCGGTTGCTTCGACATGGTAGATCTGCCTCCTCGCTGTTTATGGGTGCGGGTCACGGTCGCCCGGCGGGAACGTGGGTGGCGGGGCTGCCGCGTTATTTGTCACGGTGGTCAGAGCAAATAACGGCGCCGCTGATACATGCTCAGCCCCGGGGCCGTGCCGTCTGTGGTGGCTGGCCGGGCCTGTGCCATCGGCGGTCGGGGCGCATTGCGATCACTGACCTGGGACTACAGGAACTGGTGTGGGAGTCGCTCAGCTCATCGGTCCCGGTCCGCCGTCCCGCTGATCAGGTGCCGGGCCGGATGTTCAGGGTCGTTCTTCCCCGACGGCCAGCCCATCCCTGGCAACCAGCCTGATCCCTGGTAAGCGGGGTTCTCCCAGAGTCTGGAGGGCCTGCCTGATGTCGCCGGCGGTGACGCCGTCGCGGGACCAGGCGGCGGCGCACAGGGCACGCAGGCCGTCGATCCTGGCTCCCCGGCCGGATAGCTCCAGCTGGCCGTCGTCCGTCCAGCGCGCCGTCCAGCCGCCGCAGCCGAACGTGCCCCCCTCGGAGCTGACCGCGGGCTGGGGCTCGAGCAGGCCGGAAAGATCGTCGGCCACGTAGGTGGGCCGCTGGTGCGGGGGCGCGAGCACCGCCTCGGCGGGGCCGGTCACGCCGGTCAGGACCAGCAGGCTGTCCGCGTCCACCCGCCACGCGGCCTCGATGTCGGTGTCGAGCCGGTCGCCGACCACCAGCGGATGGCGGGCCCCGGTCCGGATCACCGACTCTTTGTGCAGCGGCGGCTCGGGCTTGCCCGCGATCAGCGGGGTCTGCCCGGTCGCATAGGCGATCACCTGCAGCAGCGAGCCGTTGCCGGGCTGCAGCCCGTGTGTGCTGGGCAGCGTGCGGTCGGCGTTGGTCCCGACGAACAGCGCGCCGGCCGCGACGGCCCGGCCGCCCTCGGCCAGCAGCGGGTAGCTGATACCGGGGGCGTAGCCCTGGACGACGGCCGCGGGCCGTTCGGCCGCGGTGGACACCGGGCGGAGCCCGCGTTCCCGCAGCGCGACCCGCAGCCCCATGCCGCCGATGGCCAGGACAGCGCAGCCCGCGGGCAGCCTCTCTGCGAGAAGGCGCGCGGCGGCCTGCGCCGAGGTGACGACATCCTCGCGCGTGGCGGAGATCCCGAACCCGTTCAGGATCTCCGCCACGGCGGCCGGCGTGCGGTTCGCGTTGTTCGTGACGTAGGCGAGCCGCATGCCTTCGTCGCCGGCCTTGCGCAGCGCCTTGCTCGCGCCCGGTATGGCCTCACCGCCGATGTACACGACGCCGTCGAGGTCCAGGAGAGCGACGTCGTAGGCCTGGCAGAGGGGCTTTTCGCTGGCCCGGGGCGCGACCGGTCCCGCGTCCTTGCCCGCCTGCTGGCTCAAGCCTCCTCCCCGCGATCGGCCGGGCGGGAGTGCAGCGTCGCGCGCACGGCGAGCAGGGCATTGGTGTAGTGCTGGTCATCGGGCCGCATGGCCACGGCCAGCGCCAGGTACTCGGCGGCGGAGGCGGGATCCCCGGCCCGTGCCAGGGACAGGCCCAGCCCGAAGTGCGCGTAGTCGTCGGCGGGGCTGGCCTCTACGATCAGCCGGAAGTTGTCGGCCGCCTCGGTGTACCGCTTGGCGTCAAACTGCGCGCGGGCCAGGGCCTCCCGGACGCTGCGGGAGGCGGGCTCGGCCGAGGCGGCGCGCTGCAGGATCTGCGCGGCCGCCGCCGGGCTGCCCCGGCTGAGCAACTCCAGCCCACGCCGGTACCAGGCGTGCGGGTCGCCGTGCGGGGCCTCGGCGTCAAAATCCTCAGGCCTCTCGCCGCCCGGCCGGGAATCCTGAATACCGTTTGGTCCTTCTGACATGTGTGCTGACCCTTCCGTCCGACCCTGAGCCAGCGCCGGGGGCTTCCGGCCTCGCCCTGGCGCCCTTTCGTGGGGTTCGCTACGCCTCTGACCGGGTGAGCGGCATCGCGAACGTCACCTCCCCACCGTATGACGTCATCGGCCCGGGCACCGTGGAGCGTCTCCTGGCGTCCGAGCCCCACAACGTTGTCCGTCTGATCCTGCCCGGCGCCGGATCGGGCCAATCACCGCGCGACCCCGGTGTCGCTGAGCGGGCGGCTCGCGACCTGCGTGACTGGCTTACCTCGGGCGTGCTGGCGCGCGATCCTCGGCCCGCGCTGTACGTCTACGAGCAGAGCCTGCCCGCAGACGGCGCCGGTACTCCCGGAAACGCTGCTCCCGGGCGGAACGCTGCTCCCGGGCGGAACGGTACTCCCGGGCGGAACGGTACTCCCACTCCCGGGTGGGAGGTCGTCCAGCGCGGGCTGGTCGGTGCCCTGCGGCTCGTCCCGCCGGATTCGCCCAGCGTGCTGCCGCACGAGGACGTCATGCCGGGCCCGGTGGAGGGCCGGCGCGAGCTGATGGAGACGACGCAGGCCAACCTGGAGCCGATCTTCCTGCTGTACGACTCGGGTGCCGACGGCGGCGGCCCGGGCACGGCGACCCGTCTGGTGGACGAGGTGGCGGCCACGAGGGAGCCACTGCTGTGCGCCGTGACCGACGACGGGACGCGGCACCGGATCTGGGCGCTGACCGATCCGGCGGAGCACGAACTCGTCGCCGCTGATCTGGCCGCGCGCAGCGCGCTGATCGCCGACGGGCATCACCGCTACGCCGCCTACCTGGAGATGCAGGACCGCGAGCGCGAGGCCGGCCGGGACGACCCGAGGGACTTCGGTCTGGCGTTCCTCGTGGACTCGGCGGCCTACCCCCCGCGGATCGGCGCCGTTCACCGGGTGATCCCGGCCCTGCCCCCCGCACGGGCGGCCGAGATGGCCAAGGGTGCGGTCCGCATGCGGCCGGTTCGGGAAAATCTCGACGATGCGGTGCGCCTGCTGGCTGATGCCGGGCGCGACGGCCCGGCCTTCCTGCTCACGGACGGCACCGAGCAGTACCTGCTGACCGAGCCGCACCCGGACCGGCTGGCCGAGGTCATGCCGCCGGATCGTTCGGCTCGCTGGCGGGGCCTGGCCGCGTCGGTGCTCCGTGAGGTCCTGGTCAAGAGCGCGTGGGGGCTGCCGGACGCCGAACCGGACGTGGTCGTGGTGCCGGGCGACGCCGCCTCGGCGGCCGCGGCGGCCCGGCAGGCGGGCGGCACCGCTGTCATCTGCAACCCGGTGTCCGCCGCGGACGTCCGCGCGGTGGCCGAGAACGGGGAGCGGATGCCGCGCAAGTCCACATCGTTCGGCCCTAAACCGCGCACGGGGCTCGTGATGCGGACCTTCGGGACCTCCTGACACCTTCGCCGCGGCCCGGCTTTGCCACAATAAGCAAATGAGCGATGAGGCTGATACGCAGGAAGGCGGATCCGGCGGATCCGGCGGATCCGGCGGATCCGGCGGGTCCGGCACCGCCCCCGGCATTACCCCATTGGGACACGAGGTCTTCGAGATCGACACCCGGATGGCTGGTTACCGCGGGATCACCGCTGGCTACCTGATCCGGTCGGACCGGCCGTGCCTGGTGGAAACAGGCACGGCGCCGTCCGCCCCGATCGTCCGCGACGCGCTCGCCTCGCTGGGCGTGGGCCCCGACGACCTGGCCACGGTGGTAGTCACGCACATCCACCTCGACCACGCGGGCGGGGTCGGCGACATCGCCAAGATGTTCCCGTCGGCGCGGGTGGTCGTGCACAGCAAGGGCGCGCGGCACCTGGCCGACCCGTCCCGCCTGATGGGCAGCGCGCGGATGGTGTACGGCGATGCCCTCGACGGTCTGTTCGGAACGCTGGCGCCGACGCCCGCCGAGCGGATCGAGACCGTGGAGGAGACCGGGGTCGTCGACCTCGGCGGCGGCCGGCGGCTGGACAGTCACTATTCACCCGGGCACGCCAAGCACCACGTCGGCCTGCTCGACTCCGCCAGCGGCGACCTTTACGTGGGCGACGCGGCGGGGGTCTACCTGCCCGAAACCGGAGACCTGCGCGCCGCGACGCCCCCGCCCGACTTCGACCTCGATGTCGCGCTGGCGTCGCTGCGCTTGTTCGGCGCGCTGCGCCCGGAGCGCCTGCTGTTCAGCCACTATGGCCCGCTCGGTGAGGTGGCCCAGACGCTGGAACGTTCGGCCGAGGAGATCAAGGTCTGGGTGGAGGAAACCCGCAAGGCGCACCGCGCGGGCCTCGACCTGGACCATGCGGTGGCCATGGTGCACGAGCGCACCAAGGACCGCTACAAGGGACTGCGGGACGTTGACGAGAAGAACGCGGGCGGGAGCGACAGGAGCACGGGCCGGGGCGCGGGCGAGAAGCTGATGAAGCTCACCGGCACCCAGGTCAACGTCAGCGGCATCATGCACTGGCTCGACGAGACCGGCGATGATGCCCGGCACTCCTGACACCACCCGGCTGACCTGTTCCACCAGTTCGGCCCGATGACTACGCGCCGAAGCCCGCGTTCCAGGCGTACCGGGAGGTCATCGGCACCTACTCGGCCTGATCATGGTCCGGATCGGCGGGCTGGTGGTCCAGATCGGCGGGCTGGTGGCCCAGATCGGCGGGCTGGTGGTCCGGATCGTCGGCGGAGGGATCAAGGTCTTCCACGGCGATCCCCTCGAGGTCCTGAAGCCGCTCAGCGGCGTCGGTGTCCCCGCGCGTGTCGGCTCCCGCCGCCCGCGCGAACCAGTCCCGGGCCTCTTCGGTCCGGCCCGCATCCAGCAGAGCGTCGGCGTACGCGTAGAACAGGGCCGCTGACCAGGGCCGAATCCGCCCGTCGGTGAGTTCAGGAACTTGGAGCACGATCGCCGCAACTTCTGGGCGCCCCTGGTCTCTCCTGATCCCGGATTCGACGATGAGCAGCTCGATCTGGCTGGGCCGGCCAAGCGCGGCCACTTCGTGACCGTGCACGAGCGCCAGCGCGCGATCAAGTCGTCCGAGGGCACGTTCCGAATCCGCCATCATCGGCAGGTATGTCTCCCGGCCCGTAAGCCGCCGCGCGGCGCGCAGTTCGGAGAGGGCCTCGGCCCATTTGCCGGTCCGGTAGGCGGCCACGCCGACTGCCTCACGGACCACGCCCACCCGGGCGGCGAGGGCACGTGCCACCCGCGCGTGGGCGTAGGCCCGCTCTGGATCTTCCTCCAGCTCGGCGGCGACCAGGCGCCGGGCCACGCCGTCGGCCAGATCGGAGGGCAGGGTCCGCAGCTCGGCGCGGGCGTCCGGCTCGAGCTGGTCGGGGGTCACATCGTCCGGGACCGGTGGAGCTCCGCTGCGGTCGGCCCCGCCGCCTTGCGGGCCCCGAGATCGTGGTCCTGCGTGCGCGGCGCCGCCGCGGTCGTACCCGCCAGCCCGTTCGGGACCACGCTCGTATCGGCTGGGCCGGTCGGCACCCCGGTCATACCGGTCTGGGCCCCCAGGTCGGCCAGGGCCCCCGGAATCCCGGTCAAAGCGGCTGGACCGTTCGGGCCGGCCCACGGCCCCGTCGCTACGGTGCGGCGGGGGGGCTGCACCACGGCTCCGGTCTGGACGGCCGGTCCCGGGAGCGTCACTATGCCCCGGACGGCCGCCGGGCCCGCTGCCCCACTCCGGACGGTCGGTACTTGGTCGTCCGCCACGCTCGGGTCGGCCGGCGCCGGGCTTCCGGCCGCGCTCCGGACGGCCGGTATCCGGCCTTCCGCCGTAGTCCCGGCGGCCGGTATACGGCCTTCCGCCGTAGTCCCGGCGGCCGGAGCTGGGCCTGTCGTCGCGGTCGCGCCGGTCAGTACCTGAGTTTTTCCCGCGCTCCGGCCGATCAGATTCCGGCCGCTCGGAACGATCAGCGGCGGGCCGACCGTAGCGTTCAGGGCGCTCGGAGCCTGGACGGCTGGGGCGTTCGGGACGGTCAGCGCTGGGCCTGCCACCGTACAATGGGCGGCCGGAACTGGGCCGCCCGCCACGTTCGGGACGATCACCTCCGGGACGACTGTCCAGGCCTGGCCGGCTCGAACCTGACCGGCTCGAACCTGACCGGCTCGAGGCTGGCCCGCCACTGGCCTGTGGGCCAGCCGAAGGCCGGCCCAGGCGCGGTCCTCCTGCATTTCCCGTTCCGGGCGCGCCAGAGCCCGTCGTACGCGGTCGTGTATTCCCCGGCCGGTCATCTGCGGACCGTGGACCGGCTCCCGTACCCGTGGTAGATCGCGGACCTGCGGCAGATCGCGGACCTGCGGCAGATCGCGGTCCGCCGGTGGAACGTGGGCCTCCCGTGGAGCGGGGCCCCCCGCTACTACCGGGCCCACCGCCTGCTCGGGGGCTATCGCCTGCTCGGGGGCCGGCGCTGGTCCGGGGCCGGGGCCCGCCCCCGGTCCGTGCCGAACTTTCGCCACTCCAGCGCTCCGCTCCCCGGCGGCTATCGCCGCCAGAACGGGTGTCACCATCGGAGTACGGCCGCCCGCCACTCCGAGGGCCTGCCCGAGCGTTCCCGCCGGGCGCAGGACGGCCACGAGAACCACCCCAGCCGCCGGACGCAGGACGGCCACCAGAAGTACCGCGGCCACCAGAAGTACCGCGACTACCAAAGGTACCGGACCCGCCGGATGCGCGAGCGCCATAGGCATCTCGGCTACCGGAGGTACCGGATGCCCCCCGGCCGCTAGAGGAGCCGCGGGCACCGGTGGTACCGCGGCCGCCTGAGCCGTCCTGCGGACCCCCGCGGCCCTCCGACTCAGCGTTTCCGCGCGCGCCCTGGCTGGGGCCGCCGCGCGCCCATCGCGGGGTTTCCGGCCTTCGCCCCTGCGGGGGCCGCGGCCCACCGCGCCACTCGGTCACGGTGCCACCCTTCCACCAAATTCTTCGTCCATAAAACCACCGGAGCTAGCTGACCCGCCCGGCGCCCTCGCGGGCCGGACTGGGCCACAAGCCGCCGAAGACGGATGCCGCTCCTGTTCAGATAAAAAGAAGGAGGCTGCTCAACCCATAGGGGAGCAGCCTCCTTCAAAAAGTGCCCGGCGGCGTCCTACTCTCCCACGCGGTCCCCCGCGCAGTACCATCGGCGCTGAAGGGCTTAACTTCCGGGTTCGGAATGGGACCGGGTGTTTCCCCTTCGCTATGGCCGCCGAAACTCTATTGAGATGTAGTCGGCACGGAGATCCCCGGCCTACCGGCCATTGCTGGCCAACTGGTTCCCGACCGCACCTCGGGAACCGCATAGTGGACGCAAACAAAATCTGTGCTGGCCCAGGGGGATGACCCCCTGGAACCCCCACAAAAAGTAGAAGCCAAGCCTCTCGGCCTATTAGTACCGGTCAGCTCAACACGTTGCCGTGCTTCCACCTCCGGCCTATCAACCCAGTCGTCTAGCTGGGGGCCTTACCGGGTTAACCCCGAGAGAGACCTCATCTTGAGGCGAGCTTCCCGCTTAGATGCTTTCAGCGGTTATCCCTTCCGAACGTAGCAAACCAGCCGTGCCCTTGGCAGGACAACTGGCACACCAGAGGTTCGTCCGTCCCGGTCCTCTCGTACTAGGGACAGCCCCTCTCAAGTCTCTTACGCGCGCAGCGGATAGGGACCGAACTGTCTCACGACGTTCTAAACCCAGCTCGCGTACCGCTTTAATGGGCGAACAGCCCAACCCTTGGGACCTACTCCAGCCCCAGGATGCGACGAGCCGACATCGAGGTGCCAAACCATCCCGTCGATATGGACTCTTGGGGAAGATCAGCCTGTTATCCCCGGGGTACCTTTTAGCCGTTAAGCGACGGCGCTTCCACATGCCACCGCCGGATCACTAGTCCCAGCTTTCGCTCCTGCTCGACATGTCTGTCTCACAGTCAAGCACCCTTGTGCACTTACACTCGACACCTGGTTGCCAACCAGGCTGAGGGTACCTTTGGGCGCCTCCGTTACCTTTTGGGAGGCAACCGCCCCAGTTAAACTACCCACCAGACACTGTCCCTGATCCGGATCACGGACCTAGGTTAGATATCCAGAACGACCAGAGTGGTATTTCACCGATGACTCCACAGGCACTAGCGTGCCTGCTTCACAGTCTCCCACCTATCCTACACAAGCCGACCCAAACACCAATGTCAAGCTGCAGTGAAGGTCCCGGGGTCTTTCCGTCCTGCTGCGCGTAACGAGCATCTTTACTCGTAGTGCAATTTCGCCGGATCCGTGGTTGAGACAGTGGGAAAGTCGTTACGCCATTCGTGCAGGTCGGAACTTACCCGACAAGGAATTTCGCTACCTTAGGATGGTTATAGTTACCACCGCCGTTTACTGGCGCTTAAGTTCTGAGCTTCGCGACCCGAAGGCCGCTAACCCGTCCCCTTAACGTTCCAGCACCGGGCAGGCGTCAGTCCGTATACGTCGTCTTGCGACTTTGCACGGACCTGTGTTTTTAGTAAACAGTCGCTTTCCCCTGGTCTCTGCGGCCACACCCAGCTCAGAGAGCACGTCTCTTCACCGGGCATGGCTCCCCTTCTCCCAAAGTTACGGGGATAATTTGCCTAGTTCCTTAACCACGGTTCATCCGATCGCCTTGGTATTCTCTACCTGACCACCTGAGTCGGTTTAGGGTACGGGCCGCTTAGATGCTCGCCGCGAGGCTTTTCTCGGCAGCATGGGATCACTCACTTCGCCAAAATAGGCTCGGCATCAGGTCTCAGGCTTGTGGCGTGCGGATTTGCCTACACGCCGCCCTACACCTTTACTCCAGGACAACCATCGCCTGGTAGAGCTACCCTCCTGCGTCACCCCTTCGGCTTGCCTACTACCAGTCTGGGTCGCAAGCGCGGCCAGACCCTCCCGAAGGAAGATCCGGCGTTGCGTGCTTAGCATCGCCAGGTTCGGCATGGGCGCATCTACGCGGGTACGGGAATATCAACCCGTTGTCCATCGACTACGCCTGTCGGCCTCGCCTTAGGTCCCGACTTACCCTGGGCGGATTAGCCTGCCCCAGGAACCCTTGGTCATTCGGCGGAGGGGTTTCTCACCCCTCTTTCGCTACTCATGCCTGCATTCTCACTCGTGTAGCGTCCACGGCTGGATCACTCCGCCGCTTCACTCGCCACACGACGCTCCCCTACCCATCCACGCACCTGGACTCCCAACGCTCGGGCAACCCTGGCAACAACCGCGATGGACCGAAGTCCACGTTGGTTGAAGCCTCAGCCGCCTCCGCAAGAGAGAGCCGAGTTAACGCGCGAATGTCACAGCTTCGGCGGTGTGCTTGAGCCCCGCTAAATTGTCGGCGCGGAATCACTTGACCAGTGAGCTATTACGCACTCTTTCAAGGGTGGCTGCTTCTAAGCCAACCTCCTGGTTGTCTGTGCAACTCCACATCCTTTTCCACTTAGCACACGCTTAGGGGCCTTAGCTGGTGATCTGGGCTGTTTCCCTCTCGACTACGAACCTTATCGCCCGCAGTCTCACTGCCACGTTCTCACTTACCGGCATTCGGAGTTTGGCTGACTTCAGTAAGCTTGTGGGCCCCCTAGGCCAACCAGTAGCTCTACCTCCGGCAAGAAACACGTGACGCTGCACCTAAATGCATTTCGGGGAGAACCAGCTATCACGGAGTTTGATTGGCCTTTCACCCCTACCCACAGGTCATCCCCCAGGTTTTCAACCCTGGTGGGTTCGGTCCTCCACGCGGTCTTACCCGCGCTTCAACCTGCCCATGGGTAGATCACTCCGCTTCGGGTCTACAGCATGCGACTCAGACGCCCTATTAAGACTCGCTTTCGCTACGGCTACCCCTCACGGGTTAACCTTGCCACACACCGTAACTCGCAGGCTCATTCTTCAAAAGGCACGCGGTCACTTCACGTCAGCAGAGCTGACACGCTCCCACGGCTTGTAGGCACACGGTTTCAGGTACTATTTCACGACCCCTCACCGGGGTGCTTTTCACCTTTCCCTCACGGTACTGGTTCACTATCGGTCACCAGGGAGTATTTAGGCTTAGGAGGTGGTCCTCCCAGATTCACACGGGATTTCTCGGGCCCCGTGCTACTTGGGATCCCGCTCGGGAGTCGTACAGATTTCGCTTACGGGGGTATCACCCTCTGTGCCGACGCTTTCCAACGTCTTCGGCTACCCGTACGATTTATAACTCCCTGCTAGGTCAGCAGCCCTAACAGAGCGGTCCCGCTACCCCGACCACGCAACGCCTGCCGGCTTTAACACGTGATCGGTTTGGCCTCTTCCCCTTTCGCTCACCACTACTCAGGGAATCGCGGTTGCTTTCTCTTCCTGTGGGTACTGAGATGTTTCACTTCCCCACGTTACCTCCACCTGCCCTATGTGTTCAGGCAGGGGTGATGAGCAATTACGCTCAACAGGTTTCCCCATTCGGAAATCCCCGGATCGAAGTCTGGTTGCCGACTCCCCGGGGCTTATCGCAGGCTCCTACGTCCTTCTTCGGCTCCTGGTGCCAAGGCATCCACCGTGTGCCCTTAATAACTTGGCAACTACAGATGATGCTCGCGTCCACTATGCAGTTCTCAAAGTACGGGCGGTACCGGGCTCTAGACCGCCGCGTACCCCGGTTCGCGCACCGACTTGGAGGTTCAGCGCGTTACCGAGGCCGTTCGGCGAGAGGCCGATCCAGTCCAAAGGGAGGACCAAGAGCGTCCGTTCCCTCAGGACCCAACAGCGTGCTCGGCCAGGCCGTCATCCCGGTCACCGTTCCTCCTGCAAGCAGGTGTACTAGCTGACGTTGCATGACGATCAGACCGAATAACCAGTGCTCCACTAATGAGCTAGCCACCTCAGGACGTTCGCCTGAGATGTGGCTCTGGACGCGGTACCACGGTGTCTTTTAAACACTACGGTCCGCGCCAGCTGCTCCTTAGAAAGGAGGTGATCCAGCCGCACCTTCCGGTACGGCTACCTTGTTACGACTTCGTCCCAATCGCCGGCCCCACCTTCGACGGCTCCCTCCCCACAAGGGGGTTAGGCCACCGGCTTCGGGTGTTGCCGACTTTCATGACGTGACGGGCGGTGTGTACAAGGCCCGGGAACGTATTCACCGCAGCGTTGCTGATCTGCGATTACTAGCGACTCCGACTTCATGGGGTCGAGTTGCAGACCCCAATCCGAACTGAGACCGGCTTTTTGGGATTCGCTCTACCTTGCGGTTTCGCAGCCCTTTGTACCGGCCATTGTAGCATGTTTGCAGCCCAAGACATAAGGGGCATGATGACTTGACGTCATCCCCACCTTCCTCCGAGTTGACCCCGGCAGTCTCCAATGAGTCCCCGGCATTACCCGCTGGCAACATTGGACGAGGGTTGCGCTCGTTGCGGGACTTAACCCAACATCTCACGACACGAGCTGACGACAGCCATGCACCACCTGTGCAGGACCCTTACGGACACCCCATCTCTGAGGCTTTTCCCTGCATGTCAAACCTTGGTAAGGTTCTTCGCGTTGCGTCGAATTAAGCAACATGCTCCGCCGCTTGTGCGGGCCCCCGTCAATTCCTTTGAGTTTTAGCCTTGCGGCCGTACTCCCCAGGCGGGGCGCTTAATGCGTTAGCTGCGGCACGGAGTCCGTGGAAGGACCCCACACCTAGCGCCCAACGTTTACGGCGTGGACTACCAGGGTATCTAATCCTGTTCGCTCCCCACGCTTTCGCTCCTCAGCGTCAGGTAAGGCCCAGAGAACCGCCTTCGCCACCGGTGTTCCTCCCGATATCTGCGCATTTCACCGCTACACCGGGAATTCCATTCTCCCCTACCTACCTCTAGTCTGCCCGTATCCACTGCAAGCTCGGGGTTAAGCCCCGAGTTTTCACAGCGGACGCAACAGACCGCCTACGAGCTCTTTACGCCCAATGATTCCGGACAACGCTTGCGCCCTACGTGTTACCGCGGCTGCTGGCACGTAGTTAGCCGGCGCTTCTTCTGCAGGTACCGTCACTTTCGCTTCGTCCCTGCCGAAAGGGGTTTACAACCCGAAGGCCTTCATCCCCCACGCGGCGTCGCTGCGTCAGGCTTTCGCCCATTGCGCAATATTCCCCACTGCTGCCTCCCGTAGGAGTCTGGGCCGTGTCTCAGTCCCAGTGTGGCCGGTCGCCCTCTCAGGCCGGCTACCCGTCGTCGCCTTGGTAGGCTGTTACCCCACCAACAAGCTGATAGGCCGCGAGCCCATCCCTAGCCGATAAATCTTTCCATCACGGCCGATGTCGGCCGTGATCATATCCGGTATTAATTCCGGTTTCCCGGAGCTATCCCGAAGCTAGAGGCAGGTTACTCACGTGTTACTCACCCGTTCGCCGCTCGAGTACCCCGAAGGGCCTTTCCGCTCGACTTGCATGTGTTAAGCACGCCGCCAGCGTTCGTCCTGAGCCAGGATCAAACTCTCCGTTGAATGCTTATATACAACCACCTGGCTTGCGCCGCGGCGGATTGCAGACATCCGAGAGTACCTCGCTGACCAGTCCGGAGACTGGACCAGTGAAGCGATCTTGGCATATCTCCGTGATGATGACGGGCATCCCGAAGGAAGCCGCCCCATCGACGGGGGTATGTGCTTAATGCACTGGCTTTTAGCACGCTGTTGAGTTCTCAAGGAGCGGATGCTCACCTTCAGCGGACTCTCGTCCGCCTCCAGGGCAACTACTCTAACTTACCGGACGAGTTCCCCGTTGTCAACCAAGCTCCGATGAACTTTTCGACTCAGGTTGGTGTCCCGTCCGCCCAGCAAACACTACCCGACAAGCTTCCGTGGTCGTGCAAAAGCCCGTCAGTTTCGTCGGCACTGGGGGTTCCCCCCAGGTCGGGCCCGCCTGGCGGCGTTCCGTCCCCTGTGGGGCAAGAAGAACTCTAGAGATGGACGGGGCACTCGTCAAATCGATCAGCGAGGTTAACGCAGGCTAACGCCTAGCCTCAGGCCGACTCAAACGCATAAGCCGAGGTCGCAGGCAGTGAGGGCCACGCCACGCAGCCCTAAAAGTCGTTCCAAACTCCCGGTCGGCAGACCGGGACGGGCCGGCCCCTAGCGCCGGCTTGCGATCGCTATACCCGCACCCTCAGCAACGGAAACATCTTCATTTCCTGCGCATTTCCGCTGGTCAGTGGCTGTAAGGAAGCCTTGGAAGCCTGTCCCGGCGAAGTGCGGCGAAATGCCGCCAACCCGCATTAGGATCACGGCGAACTTCAGCCTCAAAAGGTGACTCACGTCACTAAAAGGAGATCGTGCCTTGGGACGGCCGCTGAGAGTACCGCTAGGCCGCGGGCCAGAACGCGGAAGAGGCGGGGACAGGAGTCACCCCTGGTCCGACGCCGGGCCCCAGACGGGGTACCGGCCGGTAAGGCCACTCCGGGGTGATTCAGGGCGGGGGAGCTTGGGCCGGATTGGTCAGGTTAGCCCGGGTCGTAGCGGACGGCTCAGGCGCGGCGGACCTCGACGGCGCCGACGTGCCGCTTGCCGCGGCGCACGATCAGGTAACGATCGTGCAGGAGGTCGCCGTGCTCGGGGACCGCATCCTCGGCCGTCACCTTCCGGTTGTTCAGGTACGCGCCGCCCTCGGCGATGAGCCGTCTCGCGGCCGACTTGCTCCCCACGATCCCGGTCAGCGCCATCAGGTCGGCCACCGTCGGCATCCCGCTGTCCCCCGGACCGCCGGACCCGCCAGCGGGTTCAGCCTTCAGGAAAACCTCGGTGTGCGGGACTTCCGCGAAGGCGTCCGCCAAGGTGTGCTCATCGATCTCGGCGAGGTCGCCCTGGCCGAACAGCGCCCGGCTGGCCGCCATCACCCGCGGCAAGGCGTCAGCACCGTGCACGAGGCTTGTGACATCCTGGGCCAGAGCGCGCTGGCCGACTCTCGCCGCGGGCCGTTCGGCGGTCTGCCGCTCCAGTTCCTCGATCTGCTCCCGGGACCGGAACGTGAAGACGCGCAGCAGCTGCGGCACCTCGGCGTCGCTGACGTTGAGCCAGAACTGGTAGAACGCGTACGGGCTCATCAGGTCGGGGCTGATCCAGATGGCGCCGCCCTCCGTCTTGCCGTACTTGGTGCCGTCCGGTTTGGTGATCAGCGGGGTGGCGAGCGCGTGCACGGAGGCGCCCTCGGCCCGCCGGATCAGGTCGACCCCGGCCACGATGTTCCCCCACTGGTCGCTTCCGCCGACCTGCAGCGCGGTGTCATGGCGCCGGTATAGCTCGAGGTAATCGAGGGCCTGGAGGATCTGGTAGCTGAACTCGGTGTAGCTGATCCCGCCCGCCTCCAGGCGCGCCTTGACCGATTCGCGGGCCAGCATCTGATTGACCGGGAAGTGCTTGCCGGTATCGCGCAGGAGGTCCAGCGCGGACAGCTCGGCCGTCCAGTCCAGGTTGCTGACGATCAGCGCGCTGTTGTCCGCGTTGCCGAACTCCAGGAAGCGCTCGAGCTCAGCCTGGATCCGGTCTACCCACGTGGCGACCACATCACGGGGGTTGAGCACGCGCTCGGCCGACTTACCGCTCGGGTCGCCGATGAGCCCGGTCGCGCCGCCGACCAGGCCGATCGGCCGGTGGCCGAAGAGCTGGAAACGGCGCATGGTGAGCAGCAGCACGAGGTTACCGATGTGCAAGCCCGGCGCGGTCGGGTCGAATCCGCCATAGAGCGTAACCGGGCCCGACGCGACGGCCTCGCGCAGCTCGTCAAGGTCGGTCGACTGCGATATCAGTCCCCGCCAGCTGAGTTCGTCGATGATGTCGTTGGCTTCTCCTCGCCCTGAAGGGCGGGGATTCTCAGCCCTCACGGGCCAAGGTTCCTGTTTCACCGACGGTCGCCTTCCCTCGCTACGCGCGGGACGGTCTCACACCATCTCCGCAGGCTTGAACGGAGAGCCCCTCCGCACGTATGACCTTCGCCGCGTTCACGTCCCGGTCGTGACGCGCACCGCAGGCGGCGCACACCCACTCCCGGACGGTCAGCGGCATCGTCGCGGTGATCACACCGCACGCCGAGCACGTCTTGCTGCTCGGGTAGAACCGGTCGACCGCGATCACGGTCCGCCCGTACCAGTGCGCCTTGTACTCCAGCTGGCGCCGCAGCTCCGCCCAGCTCGCATCGGAGATCGCGGGGGCCAGAGAGTGGTTGCGGATCATGTTGCGGACGGACAGGTCCTCGATCACGACCGCTTGGTTCTCGCGGACGAGCCGAGTTGAAAGCTTGTGCAGGTGGTCGCGGCGCCGGTCGGTGATCCGGGCGTGCACCCGCGCGACCTTGAGGCGGGCCCTTTGCCGGTTCGCGGACCCCTTGACCTTGCGGGACAATTCCCGCTGCGCCTTCATCAGCCGGGTCCGGTCGCGCCGCGCGTGCCTTGGGTTGGTCACCTTCTCCCCCGTGGACAGTGTGACCAGCGAGGTTATCCCCGCGTCGACACCGACCGTTGTCGCTGCTGGCTGGAGCGTCTCGAGCGCGCATTCGACCAGGATCGAGATGTGCCACCGTCCCGCCGCGTCCCGGCTCACCGTGACCGTCGATGGTTCCGCGCCCTCGGGCAGCGGCCGGGACCAGCGGATATCCAGCGGCGCATCCGTCTTGGCCAGTGTGAGCTGCCCGTCCCGGTTGCGGAACCCGGACGTGGTGAACGTCGCCGACGCCCGGGACTTGTGCTTGGACTTGAACGTCGGGTACCTCGCGCGTTTGCCCCAGAAGTTCACGTAGGCGTTCTGCAGATGCTGCAAGCCCTGCTGAAGCGCGACGTTGGACACTTCGTACAGCCACGCCGTCTCGGGATCGTTCTTCCACCCGGTGAGCATCCGGCACGTCTCGGCGAACGTGACTCGCTTCTGTTCCTGCGTCCACACCCGGGACCGTTCCGCGAGCGCCCGGTTGTAGACGTAGCGGACCGACCCGAACGTGCGGTTCAGCAGGTCCGCCTGCCCGGGGGCCGGGTAGAAGCGGTACTTGTACGCCCGCTTCACCACCCGCATGCTCACGCTGAAATTCTACCATGGCACCGTATCAAACGTGCGGTGCCACGCCGAGCTAACCCTGCCCTGAAGGGCGGGGCCTGCGCCCTGCAAGGGAATGGTCACCGCTGCATCGTGCCATCTTCGCCACGTGAAGGGGTAACCGTTTCCGTCTTCGCGCGCCGGCGTGGCGCGTACGGCCGGTAGACGGACACGGTCGGGTCGCCGTCGATCCAGAAACGCCAGGCGACGTCGGCGCCCGCACGGACGCCGACCCGGGGCCCGGACCGCACTCCCCCGGGCCCCGCTCCCCTGGTCCCCGCCGCCAGGATCCGCAGGGGCGAGGCCGGATCGCAGGCGTCCGTGCCGTCCTGAGCGCGGTCAATGGCCAGCGCCTGGCAGAGCAGGGCCGGCCCGCGCGCGAGGTCTGTGTCGGCCCGTGCGGTAACCCGGCGGCGGCGCGCGAGCGCGAGCCCGTCGATGACGGCCCCGGCCCGCAGCAGCACCGCTTCGGCCGTGCCAGCGGGCAGGCAGACCAGGTTGACACAGAAGTGCATGCCGTAGGTGAAGTAGACGTAGGCGTGGCCCGGTGGCCCGAACATGACCGCGTTGCGCCGGGTCCGGCCGCGGTAGGCGTGGGAGGCGGGGTCTACTGCGCCCGCGTACGCCTCGACCTCGGTCAGCGCCACGGAGACCGCCCCGTCTGGCGTCCGGTGCTCCAGAACGGAGCCGAGCAGGGCCGGAGCGACCTGCAGCGCCGGGCGGTCGAAAAACGAGCGCGACAGCAGCGCGCCGGGCCGGGCCTCGCCGGGCCGGGCCTCGCCGGGCCGGGCCTCGCCGGGCCGGGGACCGCGCGCGCCGACGCCGAAGGCGCCCGGGCCAGCTGCTCCCGGCCTGGTCAGCTCGTCGCCCACGCGGCGTGCTGGTCGGCCAGGGCGCGCAGTGCGGCCAGTTGCTCGGCGACCCGCTGTGGCGCCGTGCCGCCCTGCTGCTTGCGGGCGGCCAGGGCGCCCTCGACGGTCAGCACCTGCCGGACATCGGGGGTGAGGTATGGCGATATCCGTTCCAGGTCGGCGTCGCTGACCTCGTGCAGGTCCACGTCGTGCACCTGGCACCAGACCACGAGGTGACCGACGATCTCGTGCGCTTCACGGAAGGGCACCTCACGCTGCACCAGATATTCGGCCAGGTCGGTGGCCAGGGTGAAGCCCGCACTGGCGCTGGCGGTGATCCGCTCGGTGTGCAGCCGGAACGTCGCGATCAGGCCCGCCATCGCGGGAAGCACCAGGAGCAGGGTGTCGACCGCGTCGAAGACCGGCTCCTTGTCCTCCTGGAGGTCGCGGTTATAGGTGAGCGGCAGCCCCTTGAGCGTGGTGAGCAGGCCGGTGAGCCCGCCGATGAGGCGCCCGGCCTTGCCCCGGGCCAGCTCGGCCACGTCGGGGTTCTTCTTCTGCGGCATGATCGACGAGCCGGTCGCGTAACCGTCGTCGATCTCGATCCAGCCGAACTCCTGCGAGGACCACAGCACGATCTCCTCGCCGAGCCTCGACAGGTGGACGCCGATGAGCGCCGCCGCGAAACAGAACTCGGCAGCGAAGTCCCGGTCGCTGACGGCGTCCATCGAGTTGGTCGTCGCGCTGTCGAAGCTGAGCTGCCTGGCCAGCTCCCGCGGGTCGAACGGCAGCGAGGACCCGGCCAGCGCCCCCGCGCCGAGCGGGGAGATCGCCGCGCGCTTATCCCAGTCCCGCAGCCGGTCCGCATCGCGCGTGAACGCGTGCACGTGCGCGAGCAGCTGGTGGGCGAACAGCACCGGCTGGGCGTGCTGCAGGTGCGTCATCCCGGGGGCGGCCACGTCGGCGTGCCGTTCGGCCTGGCTGAGCAGGGCGGTCTCGAGCTCGGCGAGCCGGGATACGATCATCCGCACGTGGTCGCGCAGGTACAGCCGGAGGTCGGTGGCCACCTGGTCGTTGCGGCTGCGCCCGGCGCGCAGCTTGCCGCCGAGCGTGCCCAGCCGCTCCAGCAGGCCGCGCTCCAGCGCCGTGTGCACGTCCTCGTCGGCGGCGGTGGGGCGGAACGTGCCGTCGCGGCACGCGCGGTCCAGGTCATCCAGGGCGCTGAGCATCGCGTCCCGCTCCGCGTCGGTCAGCAGCCCGGCGCCGTACAGTGCCCGGGTGTGCGCGCGGGAGGCGAGCAGGTCGTAGGGGGCCAGCCGCCAGTCAAACTGGACGCTGACCGACAGCCGGGCCAGCGCCTCGGCCGGCCCGGTCTCAAACCGGCCGCCCCACAACCGGGTCGGCGCGCTGCCTGCTTCTCCCACGTCTCCCACAGTTCCCCAACCCCTATGACCACGACTCGCTATGGTGCCACCGTGGACGCCAGCGACCGCGGTGGTGCCTCCGTGGCGGCACCGTGCCTGCTGAAGGGCCCGGCGGACCCGCGTCGGCCTGTTGAAGGGCCCCGGCGGGCCCGCGTCAGCCCGTTGAAGGGCCCCGGCGGGCCCGCGTCAGCCCGTTGAAGGGCCCGGCGGGCCCGCGTCAGCTCACCCGGCGGTCACGGATCGCCGCGATCTTGCTGGGCAGGCCCCACAGCTCCACGAAGCCCTTGGACAGCCCCTGGTCGAACGTGTCGCCGGTGTCGTAGGTGGCCAGTTCGTAATCGTAGAGCGAAGCGGGACTGCGCCGACCGGTAACGACGGCGCGGCCGCCGTGCAGTTTGAGCCGGATGTCCCCGGTCACGTGCTGGGAGGCCTCGGCGATGAACGCGTCGAGTGCGCGCTTGAGCGGGGAGAACCACAGCCCGTCGTAAACCAGCTCGGCCCACCGCTGCTCGGCCTGCCGCTTGAACCGGGCCAGGTCGCGCTCGACACAGACGTTCTCCATCTCCTGGTGCGCGGTGATCAGCGCGATCGCGCCGGGGGCTTCGTAGACCTCCCGGCTCTTGATGCCGACGAGCCGGTCCTCGACCATGTCGAGGCGCCCGACGCCGTGCGCCCCGGCCCGCTCGTTCAGCTCGGTGATGATCGCCAGCGGAGTCTTCGGCGTGCCGTCGACCGCGGTGGGGACGCCGTCGGTGAAGCTGATGACGACCTCGTCGGGCTCACGCGGCTGCCCGGGGTCGGCGGTGTAGTCGTAGATGTCCTCCCACGGGCCGTTCCAGATGTCCTCCAGGTGCCCGGTCTCGACCGCGCGGCCCCACAGGTTCTGGTCGATGGAGTACGGCGACTTGGACGTCACGTCGATCGGCAGGCCCTGGCCGGCCGCGAAGGCGATCGCCTTGTCCCGGGTCATGCCCGAGTCGCGGACCGGCGCGAGGACCTTGATGTCGGGGGCCAGGGCGGCGATCCCCGCCTCGAACCGCACCTGGTCGTTGCCCTTGCCGGTGCAGCCGTGCGACAGCATCGACGCGCCCTTCTCGCGGGCCACCCGGACCAGGTGGTCGACGATCAGCGGCCGGGACAGCGCGGAGACCAGCGGATAGCGGTCCATGTACAGCGCGTTGGCGGTCAGCGCGGGCACGCAGTAGTCCGTGGCGAACTCGGCCCGCGCGTCCACCACCTCCGCGTCCGCGGCGCCGCAGGCGAGCGCGCGCTTGCGGATGTCATCCGTGTCCTCGCCGCCCTGGCCGACGTCGATGGCGACGGCGATCACCTCGGCGCCGGTCTGCTCCGCAATCCAGCCGATGGCTACGGACGTGTCCAGGCCGCCGGAATACGCCAGGACGACCCGGTCCTTCTCTGCACTCATGTCATCATCCTTAAAACTGTCTCTGCACTCATGTCATCATCCTTAAAACTGTTATCAGCGCGCTGTTATCGGCACGGGGGTCAGTGGCCGCGGATAACCCGCGGTCAGCTCGTCCGGGCTCGGATGCCGCGGGCGGGCCGCGGCGGTCATCGTCGCCGCTCGGCCAGGGCGAGCAGCCGCGCCGCGAGCTCGGCGCCGCCCGCCGGGTCGCGCGCGATGACCAGCACCGTGTCGTCACCGGCCACCGTGCCGAGGATGGACGGCCACGCCGCGTGGTCCATCACCGAGGCGAAGAACTGCGCCGCGCCGGCCGGGGTCCGCAGCACCACCATGTTGGCGCTCGCCTCGGCGGAGATCAGCAGCTCCGAGGCCACCCGGGCCAGCCGCGGCCCGCCCGGGGCTGCGGCTGTCCCGACGGCCGAGCCAGCGTGGCCGGCCAAGCCAGCGTCGCTGGCCGAGACCGCCGCACCGCCGATGGGCTCCATGGAGCTCCCCGGGTTGACCGCCCCGGCCAGACCGGGCCTGGACCCGGGACCGCCCGGCTCCCCCGGCAGGGCGTACACGAGCGACCCGTCCGCAGTGCGCACCCGCACCGCGCCGAGTTCGTCCAGGTCACGGGACAGCGTCGGCTGGGTGACCGGAACGCCCCGCTCGTTCAGCAGCCGGGCGAGCTCCTCCTGCGAGCGGACAGGCCGGTCGGCCAGCGTGGCGGCCACCCACGCCTGCCGCGACGCCTTGGTACTGGGCCTGGTCAGCGTCATCACGCCTGCCCGAGGAGCCACGTGAGCAGGGCCTTCTGCGCGTGCAGCCGGTTCTCCGCCTGGTCCCAGACGGCGCTGGCGGGGCCGTCGATAACGTCGGCGCTGATCTCCTCACCACGGTGGGCGGGCAGGCAGTGCAGCACCAGGCACTCGGGGCTGGCCAGATCCAGCTTGTTTTTATCCAGGCCGAACGGGCCCATCTGGGACATTCGCTCGGCACGGGCGTCTTCCTGCCCCATGGACGCCCAGACGTCGGTGGCGAGCACGTCCGCGCCCGCGCAGGCCTCGGCGGGATCGGCGTACCAGCGCACGCTGCCCCGGGTCAGGCCGGCGATCTCGGCAGCGGCGGCCATCACGGCCGGGTCCGGGCGGTACGCCTCAGGCGACGCGATCCGCACGTGCAGGCCGGCCGTGGCCCCGCCCAGCAGGTAAGAATGCGCCATGTTGCTGGATCCGTCGCCGAGAAAGGTCAGCGTGAGGTCGCACAGGCCGCCGCGCGCGGCGCGGATCGTCTGCAGGTCGGCGAGGACCTGGCAGGGGTGGAACGCGTCGGTCAGGGCGTTGATCACCGGTACGTCACTGGCGGACGCCAGCGCGGCCAGCCGGTCCTGGCCGAACGTCCGCCACGCGACCGCCGCGACCTGCCGGGTCAGCACGCGCGCGATGTCCTCGATTGTCTCGCCGCGGCCGATGTGGGTCGTCTGGGTGTCGATGATCAGCGGGTGGCCACCCAGTTCCGCGATGCCGGTCGCGAACGAGACGCGGGTCCGCAGCGACGGCTTGTCGAACAGCACGGCCACCGTCTGCGGCCCGGCCAGCGGCCGGCGCGCGAACCGGTCGGCCTTCATCGCGCCGGCGAGGTCGAGTACCTCGGCCTGCTCGGCTGGGGTCAGATCGTCGTCCCGGAGAAAATGCCGCGGCCCGGCCCGCTCCGGCCCTGCGTGCCCCGGCCCGGCCTGCGCCGCGCTGGGCTGTCCTGGGCCCGGGCTGGTCGCGGATGTCATCATGCCCCCTTTGCCGCGGCCGGCGCCGCGGCCTTCGCCGCGGCGGCGTCGTCCAGGATGGCGGGCAGCGCGCTGAGGAAGGCCGACGCCTCCGCGGCGGTGATGATCAGCGGCGGCGCCAGCCGGATCGCGTCCGGCTGGACGGCGTTAACCAGGAAACCGGCCCGCCGCGCGGCCGCCTCCACGTCGGTGGCCGCGTTCTCGGTCAGGATCGCGGCCAGCCACAGGCCCTGGCCGCGGACCCCGGCGAGCAGCGGGTGGGACACGGCCGCGATGCCGTCGGACAGCTGCTGGCCGACCAAGGTGGCCGCCCCGAGCAGCCCGTCGGTCTCGATGACCTCCAGCACGGTGAGGGCCGCCGCACAGGAGACGGGGTTCGCGCCGAACGTGGAGCCGTGATCGCCCTTGCCCAGCACGCTGCCGAACTCACCGAATCCGACGCACGCCCCGATCGGCAGCCCCCCGCCCAGCCCCTTGGCCAGCGTCAGGACGTCGGGGGTCACGTCTTCGCACCTGTGCGCGAACCAGTGCCCGGTGCGCCCGATGCCGCTCTGGATCTCGTCGATGACCAGCAGCGCGCCGGACGCGTCGCACGCCTCGCGGGCCGCGCGGAGATAACCGGGCGGCGGCGGGATGACACCCGCTTCGCCCTGGCACGGCTCGACGAACACGGCCGCGCAGTCCGGGCCCGCCGCGGCGCGCAGGGCGTCCGCGTCCCCGTAGGGCACGAACCGCACGTCGATGCCGAACGGGCCGAACGGCTCCCGGATGGACGCCTTGCCGGTCAGCGCGAGCGCTCCCATGGTGCGCCCGTGGAACCCGTTCTCGGTGGCCACCATGACAGGACGCTGCTCGGCCTGGTCCCGCTGGCCCTGGTACCGGCGGACCAGTTTGATCGCCGCCTCGTTGGCCTCCGCGCCGGAGTTGGCGAAAAAGACCCGCCCGTCGGCGGGGCCCGCACCGGTGCCAAGGAGCATCAATGTCCGTTCGGCCAGGGCAATCCCGGGTTCGTGCATGAAGAGATTGGACGTGTGCGCGAGCACGCTGATCTGCCGGGTGACCGCGGCGGTGAGCGCCGGGTGCGCGTGCCCCAGCGAGCTCACCGCGATCCCCGCGAAAAGGTCCAGGTATTCGCGCCCGTCGGCGTCCCACACCCGGCAGCCCTCGCCGCGGGCGAGGGCCACCTGCGGCAGGCCGTAGTTGGGCATCAGGGCGGCCTCGAACCGCTTCTGCAGTACGTCCGTCGCGCTCACAGTTTTCCCGCCTTCCTCGCCGTCGAGTCGGGGACGACCATGGTGCCGGTGCCGGAATCGGTGAAGATCTCCAGCAGCACGGCGTGCGGCTGGCGGCCGTCGATCACGTGGGCCTGGGAAACGCCGCCGCGGACCGCGGTCAGGCAGGCCTCCATCTTGGGGATCATCCCGGTGCTCAGCCCGGACAGCATGGTCTCCAGTTCGCCCGCGCCGACCTCGCTGATGACGTCACCGGTGGGCGGCCAGGTCCGGTACAGGCCGGGCACGTCGGTGAGGATCATGAGCTTGGCCGCGCCCAGGGCGACGGCGAGCGCAGCCGCGGCGGTGTCGGCGTTGACGTTGTAGACCTCGCCGTCCTCCCCCCGCGCGACGCTGGAGACGACGGGGATGCGCCGGTCGGCGAGCAGCGCGCGGACGGCGCCGGCATCGGTGGCCTGGATCTCACCGACCAGCCCGATGTCGACGGGGGCGCCGTCCACGATGGCCGGCTTGCGGCTGGCCGTGAACAGGTTCGCGTCCTCGCCGGACATTCCGACGGCGAACGGGCCGTCCCGGTTGATGAGCCGGACGATGTCCTTGTTCACCTTGCCGGTGAGCACCATGCGGACGACGTCCATCGTCTCCGGCGTGGTGACCCGCAGGCCGGCCGTGAACGTGCTCTCCAGGCCGAGCCGGTCGAGGTGCTCGCTGATCTGCGGGCCGCCGCCGTGCACGACGACCGGGCGCAGCCCCGCGTACCGCAGGAAGACGAGGTCCTGAGCGAAGGCTTCGCGCAGCGGCTCCTCGGTCATCGCGTTGCCGCCGTACTTGATCACCACGATCCGGTCGTGGAACCGGATCAGCCACGGCAGCGCCTCGATCAGGGTGGCCGCCTTCTCGGCCGCGCCCTGCGCCTGATCAGCCGGGGCCGGGTGGTCGCCGTTGGCCATCATGTGGAGTACGCCGAGTTCTCGTGCACGTATTCGGCGGTCAGGTCGGTGGTGAGGATGGTCGCGGCGCTCGGCCCGGCGGACAGGTCGACGGTGATGGTGACGTCCCGCGGGCTCATGTCGACCTTGGACCGCTCGTCCCCCGCGCAGCCGTTCCGGCAGACCCAGATCCCGTTGATGGCGACGTTGAGCCGGTCCGGCTCGAACTCGGCGGTGGTCGTCCCCACGGCGGAGACCACCCGCCCCCAGTTCGGGTCCTCCCCGGCGATGGCGCATTTGAGCAGGTTGCTGCGGGCCACCGCGCGCCCGGCGGCCACCGCGTCCTCCTCGCTGGCCGCGCCGATCACCTCGACCGCGATCATCTTGCCCGCCCCCTCGGCGTCGAGCTGGAGCTGGCGCGCCAGGTCGGCACAGACCTCGGCGAGCAGGGCGGTGAACTCCCCGGTATCGGGCCGGACCCCGGAGGCGCCGCTGGCCAGCAGCAGCACGGTGTCGTTGGTGGACATGCAGCCGTCGGTGTCCAGCCGGTCGAAGGTGACCCGGACCGCGGACCGCAGCGCCGCGTCCAGTTCGGCGGCGGGCAGGTCCGCGTCGGTGGTGAGCACGCACAGCATCGTGGCCAGGCCGGGCGCGAGCATGCCGGCGCCCTTGGCCATCCCGCCGATCGCGTAGCCTGTCCCGTCGCCACCGCTGCCCGCCTCGTTCCCACGGCGGAACGAGATCTTCACGACCGTGTCCGTGGTGCGGATGGCGTCGGCCGCGGCCAGGCCCCCGCCCCGGGACGCTTCGGCGACGCAGGCGTCCACCGCGGGCAGGACCTGGTCCATCGGCAGCCGCTCGCCGATCAGCCCGGTGGAGCAGACGGCCATCTCTCCCGCCGAGTCACCGAGCGCCTCGGCGAGCCGTTCCGCGGTCAAATGGGTGTCCTGGAAGCCCAGCGGGCCCGTGCAGGCGTTGGCCCCGCCGGAATTCAGCGCGACCGCGCGGACCCGCTCACCCTGCACCACCTGCTGGGTCCACCGCACCGGCGCCGCCTTGACGCGGTTGGACGTGAAGGTGGCAGCGGCGGCCCGGGACGGCCCGTCGTTGATGACGACCGCGACGTCGCGGTCGCCGGAGGCCTTGAGCCCGGCCACGACGCCGGCGGCGCGGAAACCGAGCGGTGCGGTGACGCTCACTGGCGCGCTCCCGTGCTCATCGCTGGGGCAGAGCAGGTCCGTGGGACGGGGAAGGACATCACGGTGCGACTCCGTACGCGGTGAGGCCGGCCGATTCCGGCAGTCCGAGCATGAGGTTGGCGTTCTGCAGCGCCTGCCCGGCCGCGCCCTTGCCGAGGTTGTCGATCGCCGCGACGACGACGGCCCGGCCGGCGTGCGCGTCCGCCGCCACCTGCAGGTGCGCCGCGTTGGACCCGGCGGTCGCCCCGGTGCTGGGCCACTGCTCCTCGGGCAGCAGGTGGACGAACGGTTCCCCGCCGCAGAAGCCGGCGACCGCCTCCCGCAGCCGTGCGGTGGCCTCCGCCGCGTCCCCCTTCTGCGCCGCCTGAGCCGCCGGGCCGGCCAGGCGCGCGGTGGCGGTGGCGAGGATGCCGCGCGACATCGGGGCCAGCGTCGGGGTGAACGAGATCGCGACCGGCCGGCCGGCGGCGCCGTCGCCGGCGTCCGGGGCCAGCACGCCCTGCAGGGCTTCCTCGATCTCCGGGGTGTGCCGGTGCACGCCGCCGACGTTGTAGGCGGACATCGCCCCCATGACCTCGCTGCCCATCAGGCTGGCCACCGCCGCGCGGCCCGCACCGGAGGTGCCGGAGGCGGCGACGATGATGATGTCGCTGGGCTCGGCGAGCCCGCTGGCCAGCAGCGGCGCGAGGGCCAGGATCGACGCGGTGGCGTAGCAGCCGGGCGAGGCGACCGTGGCCGAGGCGCGGATCCGCTCCCGTGCGCCGGGCAGCTCGGGAAGCCCGTACGTCCAGTGGCCGGGATGCTCGCCGCCATAGAACCGGGCCCAGGACGCAGGGTCGGCGAGCCGGAAACCGGCCCCCAGGTCGACGACCCTGGTCTCCGCCGGGAGCTGCGCGGCCAGCGCGGCGGCCTCCGCGTGCGGCATCGTCATGAACACCAGGTCGGCCCCGGCCAGCGCGGCCGGGTCGGCCGGCCCGAACGTCCGGTCCGCGAGCCCGATGAGGTTCGGGTGCACGGCCGTCACCGGGGCGCCGGCGCTGGACCCGGCGGTCAGCGGCCCGATCTCCAGGTCCGGGTGGCCGGCCAGGAGACGGAGAAGCTCACCGCCCGCGTAGCCGCTCGCGCCTGCGACCGCGACCCGTGCGCCCATCTCGCGCTCCCCCTCGGTTGACCTCGGCGCGCCGTCCCGTCACATTCCCGGCCGCGACGTTACCTCTCTGCAAAATTATGCAGTCCTCTGAGAAATTATGCAACTCAATATGCTCGGGGCCGATGACACGCAACTGCGGGGCCGCCCGCTGGCGGCGGAGCCCTCGCCCGCCTTGGGGCACGTGCGCTTTAGCACTAGGTGCCCCTTGGGCACATGCGCTTCAGCACTAGGTGCTATTGCGTACACCCCAGTAACCCAAGTGGGTCGTCGACCGGTCACCAGGTCTGGATGCGCTCAACGGTGCGCCGGCGCTCGATTTGCAGCCGCATGTCGAGCACGACGCATCCGTTCGTCGTGCACCGGACAGGGTTGAGGTCAGCCTCGACCACCTCGGGGACCTCCCCGAGCAGCAGGGCAAACCGCAGGATCAGCTCGCGCAGCGCCGCACGATCGAGCGCAGCGGCGCCCCGGAACCCGTCCAGCTGAGTCGCGACGCCACCGCAGGAATCGATCAGCTCGTCGGCCTCGACATCTGTCGCCGGTGGCACGCCGAACGCTACCGTTTCGGCCAGGCCGGCCTGACGGCCGCCGAGGCCGACCGCGATCACCGGGCCCAGATCGGGCTCGCCGAAGGCCCCCACCAGCACATCGGCCCCGGGCGCCACGAGGGGCTGGACGATCGCCCCGGTCCAGTCCTGTCCGGCCGCGCGCACCCGTCGTTCAAGCTCGCGCCACCCGGATCGAACCGCCGGCTCGCCCTCCAGCCCGAGCAGCGCGGCGTCGATGTCGCCCGGATGTGCAGGAGCCGCAAAATCCGCTTTCAGCGCCACCAGACCGCCGATTTCCTGCGCCGCCGCGACCGCGCCCTCGAGATCGCGGCAGTGCTCCGAGGGGACAACCGGGATTCCGTGGGTGGCTAGCAGAGCCTCCGCATCGCCGAGCGATAGCCAGCCGCCGGCCGGCTCGCGATCAAGCAGTCCAGAAACCAGCGCGCGCGCCGCCGTCCCGTTCAGGCCGGAGTAGTGCGGCGCCGCGCCGAGCGGCCGCGACAGCCACGCGCGACGTTCGGCCGCGCGCGCGAGCACGGCGGCACACGAATCGGGGAACAGAAAGTTGGGCACGCCCGGATCGTTCCTCCGCGGCAGCCGGCCGTCCGAACGCACGACGGATGCCACGACCGGCTTGGACCGCCCCTTTGAGACCGCGGAGATCGCATCCAGAACGGCCTCTGGGTCACCGCCCTGATGGTCGGCGTAGTGCACCATCAGCGCATCGACGCCGACGTCGCCGAGCAACTCGCGGATGCTCGCCGCGTATTCGTCCGGCCCGGCGCCAATCCCCAGGATCAGGGGGGACTGCGAGTCGCTGGCCTCTCTCACCCCCAGTCCGCGGGTCGCGCAGGCGTCGGCGGCGAGAGTGGCCACACCTGCGGAGTTGCTCACGATCCCGATCCACCGTCCGCTCGGCAACGGCTGGCTCTCGAACAGCTGGGCGGCGTCGAACATCGCCTCGCCACTGTGGAATCGCAGCACCCCGGCTTGATGCAAGAGCGCAGGCCTGCCGGCAGCGGAAGATCGCCGGTGCGGGGCTCATCTGGCCATCATCGGCGCCCGCGGACATCCGGCACAAGGCGCGGCCAACGACACGGCCAGCATTGGCGGGGATCGGCTATCGGGACGGCACAGATTGCCCCACCTTGTGCGGATAGCACAGGTTGCCCCACTTTGTGCGGGCACCGCAGGTTGCCCACTTTGTGCGGGTAGCATGAGGAGGATGACGACGACGTCAAGCCCCGGTGAGTCCGGCGCCGACGGTTCCGGCCGTTTGGTGCTGGTGCTCAACTCGGGCAGTTCGTCGGTCAAGTTCGCGCTGCTGGCCCCTGGGACTGGCGAGCGCCTGATGGCGGGGATGGGGGAGCGGCTCGGCACGCCCGAGGCGGTGCTGCGGGTCCACGGGTTTGCGGCTGCAGCCGTTGAGGAGCGGCTTCCGGGAGGCGGGCACCGGGCTGTGGTGGCCCGGGTGCTGGACCGGCTGGCCACCGAGTACCCGGGTGTTCACCTGCTCGGGGCCGGTCACCGGGTGGTACACGGCGGAGAGCGGTTCACTACCTCGACCCGGGTGGACGACTCAGTGATGGCCGCCGTGCGGTCGTTTAGTCACCTGGCGCCGCTTCATAACCCGGCGAACCTGGCCGGCATCGAGGCTGTTCGGTCTGTTCTGCCTGACCTGCCGCAGGTTGCCGTGTTCGACACCGCATTCCATCAGACGATGCCTGCGCACGCGTTTCGGTACGCGGTACCTGAAAAGTGGTACACCGACTACGGGGTGCGACGTTACGGGTTCCATGGCATCAGTCACCGCTTCGTCAGCGAGCAGGCCGCGGCCCTGCTCGGACGGTCCCCCCGCGAACTGCGCCTGGTCACCGTCCATCTCGGCAATGGGTGCAGCGCGGCAGCGGTGCGCGACGGCGTGTCGGTGGATACCACCATGGGCCTGACCCCGCTGGACGGACTGGTCATGGGGACCCGCTCCGGCGACGTCGATCCGGGCGCTGTGGGTTACATGGCCGAACGGACCGGGATGGATGCCGGCCAGCTCACCCGGGTGCTGAACCTGGATAGCGGGCTGCAGGGACTGTCCGGCGTCGGCAATGACATGCGCACCATCGAAGCCGCTGCCGCTGACGGAAACGCTCGGGCTCAGCTGGCCCTTGAGGTGTTCGTGCACCGGCTGTCCAAGGCGATCGCCGGGCTGGTCGTCGGGCTTGAGCGGATCGACGCGCTGGTTTTCACCGGCGGCATCGGGGAAAACAGCGCCGGAGTCCGCAGCCTGGTGCTCAGCCGACTGGGTTTCCTCGGCCTGGCTGAAGACGCCCAGGCCAATGCCGGTCACGGCCGGGGCACGGCGGGCCGGATCAGCCTGGCCGGCCCGGTCCTCGCCCTCGTCGTGCCGACGGATGAGGAACTCATGATTGCCCGGGATACCGCGCATGTCCTGGCCGGCGGTTGACGGGACGGGCACCGGGTTTAAGGATGGGGTGTTGACATCCTCCATCGCCCTTAATGGCGGGGTTTCCGCACCGGAGGTTTCGATGACCCGGACCTTGCTGGTCGTGCCGAGCGCGGCGGATGCGGGGCTGGCCAGGACGTGCCTGGGCCTGGTGCGGGCGTTGGATCAGCGCGGGGTGAACGTCGCGTTTGTCAAGCCGGTGGCCCAGCCGCGGCATGACGGCAGCCCGGACCGCTCGGCCGCGCTGGTCGCGGCCATTTCTGCGCTGCGCCCCCCCGAACCGCTGTCCATCGCCGAGGTGGAACAGCAACTCGGCGAGGGCGGCGTCGATGCCGTGCTGGAGAAGACCGTCGCGGCCTGGCAGCCGGTCTATGAGCGATCCGACGTCGTCATCGTCGAGGGGATCAGCCCGGGCCCGGACTGGCTGTACGCCAGCGAGCTGAACCAGGCGCTGGCGCGGGCGCTGGACGCCGATGTGATCGTGGTCGGCCGGTGGCCGGCGGAGGCGGGCCGCCCGGGCCCGGACCTGACTGAGGGCCTGGTCGGGGAAATGGCCGAGACGCTGGCCATCGCGGCCAGCGGGTACAAGTCCGGTGAGCGCGCGCGGGTGGTCGGCTGCGTGGTCCGCAGCCTGCCGGCCGCGGTTCCCCCCGCCGCGGCGCAGCTGGGTGAGGCGCTGTCCCGGCACGGCCTGCGGCTGCTGGCCGCGGTGCCGCATCGCCCCGAGCTGGCCTGGCTGCGGGTCCGCGACCTGGTCCGCGAGATGGACCCGCGGGTGCTGTACGAAGGTGACCTGTCCCGGCGGATCAAGGACGTGGCCGTGTTCGCCCAGGGCGTGCCCGGGGGCCTGCGCGTGCTGACCGAGGGCCGGCTCGTCGTGGTCCCCGGCGACCGCCACGACGTGATCATGGCCGCCTGCCTGGCCGCGCTCAACGGGACCCGGCTGGCCGCGCTGCTGCTGTCCGCCGGGATCGAGCCCGATCCGCGGGTCTGGGAACTGACCCAGGCTGCCTCCGCCACCGGCCTGCCCATTCTGGTCGCCGGCGACAACAGTTACGAGACCGCGACCCGGGTCCGCGCCGTTGACCCGGGCCTGCCCGCCGATGACCTGGAGCGGATCGACAGCGTGGTCAACACCATCGCCGACGCGCTGGATGTGCCCTGGCTGGAGTCACTGCCCGGCCCCGCACGGTCCCGCCGACTCAGCCCCGCGGCCTTCCGCTATCAGGTCGTCGAGCGGGCCCGCGCCGCCGCCGCGACCATCGTGCTGCCCGAGGGAACCGAGCCCCGCACGCTGCAGGCCGCGGTTGACTGCGCCGAACGGGGCATCGTCCGCAGCGTCCTGCTGGGTCCCCCCCACCAGGTCGCCGCGCTGGCCCGCGGCCTCGGCCTGCGCCTGCCCGCCGGCGTCACCGTGGTCGATCCGCATGACATCGCCGAGCGTTACGTCGCCCCGCTCGCCGCGCTGCGCCGCCACCGCGGCTGGACCGAGGATCTAGCCCGCGAGCACCTCACCGACCCCGTCATGGTCGCCACCATGATGCTCCAGCAAGGCGAAGTGGACGGCCTGGTCGCCGGCGCGCTCCATACCACCGCGGCCACGGTCCGCCCGGCACTGCAGGTCCTGGGCACCAAGCCAGGCACCCGGCTGGTGTCGTCGGTGTTCTTCATGTGCCTGCCCGATGAGGTCGTCATCTACGGCGACTGCGCCATCAACCCACGGCCCGGCGCCGAAGACCTGGCCGACATAGCCATCCAGAGCGCGGCAACGGCGCGGGCCCTGGGCATCGAACCCCGGGTGGCGATGATCAGCTTCAGCACCGGAACCTCCAGCGCGGGCAGCGACGTCGACAAGGTCGCCGAGGCGACCCGGATCGTGCACGAACGCGAACCCGACCTGGCCGCCGACGGCCCGCTGCAATACGACGCCGCGGCCATCGCCTCCGTCGCCCAGAGCAAACGGCCCGGAAGCACCGTCGCCGGGCGCGCCAGCGTCTTCATCTTCCCTGACCTCGACACCGGCAACACCACCTATAAAGCGGTTCAGCGCAGCGCACAAGTTGTCAGCATCGGCCCCATCCTGCAAGGTCTGGCCAAACCAGTCAACGACCTCAGCCGCGGCGCCCAGATCGACGACATTATCTACGCCCTGGCCCTCACCGCCATCCAATCACGCACCGGATAACCATCGTCCGCGGAGGGCGGCACTGGGCGGGCGGGGTTGCGCTGGTGCGAGGGCGGTTTGCCGGGTTGGGCTGAGCGCGGAGTGGCGGCTTGGGGCGGCCGGGCGGGGAGCGGCATGATGGGAGCAGCGGACCGGGAAAGACGGCACGGAGCCGGGACCTGGCGGGTGCGGAACCGGGTCCAAGGATGACGTGATGCGAAGCCAAGGATGCGGAGAATCCACCCGATGCGTCGCCGCCCGCGCCCGGACCGCCGGTCGGGCCCCTACGACTGCCGCCTCCCCCGAAGTGGCCTGACCCCGAGCGGAACCGACCGGGGCGGAACTGCCCGGCGTGGCCTGGGCATGGTCGGGGTGGCGCTGGGGCTTGGGGTGCTCGCGGGGTGCGGGACGTCCGCGGCGGGCACCCCGAACGCCAGTCAGACCTGCGGGAGGACCCGGACCGGCGTCAACGTCCCGGTCATCATCAAAATCAGTGCGGGCCCGGTTTCCTGCGCGACGGCGCTCCGGGTGGAGAACTCCTACGCGGCCGTCGTGCGCACCGGGCAGATACGCGGCAACGGCGGCGGCGCCCCGGTAACGGTAAGCGGCTGGAGCTGCCGAGGCTTCCCGACCACGGAGGTCCTGAAGGCGGGCCAGACCTCGGCCTGCCGCAGCGGCGGCGCGGAGATCCTCGCCATCCTCCCGCCGCCCAGCACGGCAAGCGTACCCATCACCCTCACCGCCGCACCCTGAGCCGCGGGCGAGCCACTCGGTATTCGCGGGCGTCGGTAAATCACTCATCCGCAGCCGGGCCAGAATCCCGGTAATCCCTATCCGGGGTCAGGTCCCTCCGGCGCTACCTCGGTGACCTCGTCGGGCAGCTGCCCGCCCCGGCCGAGATACCGGATCCGGTGGTGCGGACATCAACGGGGAAGAACGCGGACGGATGGAACGTGGTCAGCGAACGGCTCCCGAATCAGGTTTCGGCGGGATCCTGCGGCGCTTTCACGAGCAGCACCGGGCACTTGGCGCTCGCGGCGCAGCGCGTACTGACGGAGCCGAGCAGAAACCCGGCGAACTTCGACCGGCCGCGGGTGCCGAGCACCAGCAGGTCGGCGTCCTCCGCCGCGATGACCAGCGCCTCCGCCGGGTCGCCCTCGGCCACCAGCGGCAGCAACGGGACCTTCGGCGCGGGCGCGACCGCCCTGAGCTTCTCGACGAGGAAACTCTTGCCGGCCTGCTCGAGTTCTGCCCGGTCATAGAGTCCGGGAAAGGACGAGAAGGGTACCTGCCAGGCGAACACGGCGGTCACCTGGCCGCCATCGTGTTCTTCCGCCTCGGCGAGTGCCTTGCGCAGCGCCGCATCGCCGTATTTCCGAGCCGTCTACTCCGACCACGATGCTGTATGTCATTAGATTCACGGCGTGACGACCGCGCGACGGCGGGGCTGGCGCGCCGCTTCACCTCCTCAGGAAATGTCAGTGGGCCGAGACCGCAGGCGGATACCGGGATTTGTCGACCTAGGCTAGGCCGGGAGCGTTGCTCCGGCCTGGCCTAGGTCGGTCAGGCGGGCTGCACCCCGCGACGCACCCTCCCACGCCTCTCGGCGTACGCGTCGGCCTCCAGCTGCTCAAGGCTCTTCCCCCTGGTCTCGGGCAACGTCCCCACGGTCAGCAGCAAGCCGAATACCGCCACGATCCCGGCGATGACCATCGCGCGGTTAATGCCGTGCGTGACGGCAAGGAAATCGGGGAACAGGAACGCGCCGACGAACGCGCCCATCTTGCCGGCCCCGGCGGATATGCCGTGGGCGGTAGTTCGGACGTCGGTGGGAAACAGCTCAGCCGGGTAGATGAACGTCGTCATATTCGGCCCGAACTCGGTGAAGAAGTAGCTGATGCCGTACAGAATGAGGAACGGCCAGGCGTGTTTCACGACCGATGGGACCAGGCCGATGATCAGGAACATCACCGCCATCATGAAGAAGCCGAACGTCTGGATGCTCTTCCGCCCGGTCTTGTCCATAAACAAGACGGCCACGATGTACCCGGGCACCGCGAAGACGCAGACGATGGCGAGCTGGACCAGGGTATTGTGCAGCAGGCTAGCGTGCGGGCTCAGCAGCTTGAGGATCTCCGGCTGGGAGATGCTGTTGCCGTAGTAGCAGAAGTCCAGCAGGGCCCAGGCGCCCGCGGTGCCGATAAGCCAGATCAGCATGCGCCTGTTCCGGAGCAGCTTCAAGTAGCCCTCCAGCGCGCTCTGCTGGTGCCTCGCGGTCGATTCGCCCTTGGGGGTGGTCCCTGTCCCCTTCCCGGTGGCGTCCGCGATGGCCGCCGCAGCTTCGTCGCTGGCGCCGCCGGCCATCGCGAACCGTGGCGTCTCGTGGATCTGGCGGCGCAGGTAGAAGCGCTTGGTCTGGCCCTGCCGATGGTGTTGCTGTTCTGGTGGCTGAGGCACCGCAAACGCAAGCCGCAAAAGGACCCCGAAGGCATGCCGGTCTTCACCAGAGGTCAGCAAGGATTTTGCCCGGGTCAGGCACGACCCGTGGCGCCCGCCACCGGGCAAGCCCAGCCGGCAACCATCGCCGCTGGCCACGCCGATCCAAGGCGGATCTCAACAGGCTCGCGCAGGCCGGCCGGGCCACCTCGGCAGCGCAGCAGTTGCGGCCGCTGCTTATCGGGCCCTCGGCGGCGATCAGCTAGCCTGCCAGCATCGGTCGTGTCTGCCCGATCCGCCCGTCGAGCACCGGAGGCAATGAATGTCCGATCCCTATGAGAAGCCCCGGCCACGTGATGACGCCCTCGAAAGTGAGCTTGAGTCGCTGCACAAGCAAGAGGAGGAGGGGCACGCGACGGCCAAGGAGCAGCGCCGGGCTGAGCAGCTGGAGCGTCGGCTGGAGGTCGACGAGCATGGCGCGGAGGTCCGCGAGCACCGGCAGGAGAACCGGCAGGCAGATCGCTAGGACGAGGACGAGCGCCACACACACGCTGGCCTGCGCCGGTGCCGGGTAGGCCCGGCACTTGTACGCCGTCCTCACCACAACCAAGCTTCTCCGATCGCACCGTTTCGGATAAGCGCGACACGCGAAAGGGGGGAGCGGCGTTTCCTCCCCGGCCCGAAGTCCGGGGTTCCCACGCCGCAACTCTGATGAACCTGGAAGAAACACTCGACAAAATCGTCGAGCTGAGCCGGGAAGAGCTGCACGCGGTGCGTAAACGAGGCGACGAGAAAACTGCCCCGCGCGACCACGGTCAGGACTTTCACGAAATGCAGCGCGCTGCCGACCGGCTGGACCACTACGCGCACCAGCTGCGCAAGCTGCACGACGCCGAATTCGGCCAGAACTGGCGGCACGAGAGCCGACAGGACACGCCCCACTCCGCGTAAACGGTCTGAGCCCCGGTCCCGCAGGCCAGCACCCGGCCCCGCCCTACCCGCTCTGCCCGGGCCACGCCAGGCCGGGCGGAAACGTCGGCTAGTGGACGGACAGGTGGATGAGGCGGAAGCGGCCATGCGGGCCTAGCTGCGCGACGTCTCGGACAACATGCTCGGCCACTTACCAGAGGCCCAGCAGGGAGCCGAGGGAACGCGCCGCGGGCCCGCCTTCCTCTTCGGCGATGCGGAGGGCGGCGGGCACATCGAGGTCGCGGGCGAGCGCAGCGCGCACCGCGGCGACGGCCGTGTCGTCGTGGCCTGCTGGGCCGCGGCTGGGACGGCCCGCGGCCGCGGCGATGGCCTCCAGCCGGGCGGCGGCCGCGTCCAGCCCGGCGCGGTCGTAATCCCAGTCTTGGTGCCAGGGCCGGTCCAGGATCAGCAGCCGGACGGCCGCCGCCGGATAGCCTGCGAGCAGCTCCTTGACCACCACCAGGTTGCCGGCCGACTTGGCCATCTTCGCGCCGGCCACGTGGACGACGCCGACGTGGAGCCGCGCCCGGGCGAACGGGGTTACGCCGGTGAAGGTCTCGGCCAGCGCGGCCTGATAGGCGTGGTGCGGGAAGCGCAGGTCACCTCCGCCGGCCTGCACGTCGATGGCAGGGCCGAAGGCGTACAGCGCCATCGCCGCGCATTCGGCGTGCCAGCCCGGCCGGCCGGGCCCCCAGGGGCTGGCCCAGGCCGGCTGCCCATCCCGGGACGCGTGCCAGACCGCGACGTCGAACGGGTCGTCCTTGCGCGGGTCATCCGGCTGGTCACCGTACTCGCCGGCCAGCCGCAGCGCCGCTGCCTGATCCGGGACCGCCGGGCGGGCGACGGCCGCGCCACGGAAGTACACCTGCCCGTCCCGCTCGTAGGCGGCGCCCCGGTCCAGCAGGCCCGCGGTGAGCGCCATGACCTGCGGAATGAACACGTGGGCCCGGGGTTCCAGCACCGGGCGGCTGACGCCCAGCGCCGTCATGTCCTGGTCGAAATAGAACTGCTGGATGGCCGCGAACTGGTCATACGGGGAGCCGTCCCGGTTCGCCGCGGCGAGCAGCACGTCGTCGACATCGGTCACGTTCCGGCACGTAATCACTTCGGCGCCGCCCGCGTGCAGCACCCGGGACAGGGTGTCCGCCCAGACGAACGTCGCGGCGTGCCCCAGGTGCGTCACGTCGTAGGGCGTGATCCCGCACACGTACACCCGGGCCCGCCCGGCGAGCGGGAGCAGCGTCCCGCCGAGCCGCAGCACGGGCGGCAGGCCTACCCCGAGCATCTGATCCATCAGGCGCCTCATCCCGTCACGATTTGCTGGCGAGAGCGATGCTAGTCCGGCCGGCGGCCGCCGCAGCCAGCAGTTAGCCGCCGCGAAGGGTCGCGCCGACGCGCTCCTCGGCTTCGGCCACGGCGGCGTCCCGGGCGGCGGTGGCTTCGGCCGCGGTGAGCGTCCGGTCCAGGGCACGGAACCGCAGCGTGTACGCCAAAGACTTGCGCCCCTCCCCCACCTGAGCGCCGGCGTAGAGGTCGAACAGCCGAATGTCCTCCAGCAGGATGCCCTCCCCCGCGGTAGCGGCCCCATCCCGCAGGGCGGCCTGAACCTCCGCGGCCGGGACCGCGGCGTCGACGATGAGCGCGACGTCCTGGGTGGCCGGCGGGTACGGCGACAGCACCGGGGCCTGGACCGGGCCGGAACCTTCCGCCGCGGCCAGGATCGCGGACATGTCGAGCTCGACCGCGCTGGTCCGGGACGGCAGGCCGAACGCCTGCAGCACGCGCGGGTGCAGTTCGCCCGCGTACCCGGCGAGCCACTTGTTCGCCTGCGAACCATCGCTGGCCTGGACGAAGATCGCGGCGCAACGGCCCGGATGCCAGGGCGCCTGCCGGTCGGCGTGCACGTCCACCGTGACCCGGCAGATCCGGCCAATCTCGCGGGCGGCCTCGATGGCGTCGGCCCAGCACTCGGTGCGCCCGGGGCCCCACCAGCCCGCCGGCTCCCGCTCCCCGGCCAGCACCGCGGCCACGTGCAGCGGCTGGTCCGGCAGGGCGGCCTCCAGCGCGGCCAGTTCCTCGAAGGTCGGGGCCCGGTCCACCGGCAGCGCGGGCGGGACGGTGCGGCCGCCGAGGCGGGGCAGGAATACCAGGCTCATCTCGAACAGCGCGACGTCGGCGAAGCCCCGCCCGATGTTGCGGTTGAGCACGCGGAACAGCCCGGGCAGCAGAGTGGTCTGCAGCAGCGGCTCGTCGTCGTTGAGCGGGTTGGCCAAGGCCAGCATGTCGCGGCGCGGGTCCTCCGGCGGGAGCTGGAGCCGGTCGGCGTCGGCGGCGGACACGAACGGCGGCGACAGCACCTCCACGTACCCGGCGTCGGCCAGGCCCCGGCCGGCGGAGCGGCGCAGCCGCTGCCGCTGGGTCAGGCCGTGCCCGGCGAAGGCGCGCGGCCGGCGCACCGGGATGTTCTCGTACCCCTCGAGGCGGATGACCTCCTCGGCCAGGTCGGCGGGGTCGGTGAGGTCGGACCGCCACGACGGCGCGGTGACCACCAGCGTCTGCTGCGCCCGGTCGTGCTCTGTCGCGCAGCCGACCTGGCGGAGCCGGTGGATCACGGTGCCGAGGCCGTAGACGATCCCGGCCACGCGATCCGGGTAGTCCGCCGCCATGGAGATCACGACCGGCGGAACGTCCACGTGCGCGTGCGTGCAGCCCGGGACGATCTTGCCGCCGCCGAGCGAGGCGAGCAGCGCGACCGCCTTGGCCGAGGCGCGCAGCGGCAGCTCGCGGTCGACGCCGCGCTCGAACCGGTAGGACGCCTCGCTGTGCAGCCGGTGCCGGCGGGCCATCCGGGCCACTGCGGAGGGTGAGAAGTGCGCCGCCTCGATGAGCAGGTCTGTGGAGCTCCCGTCGATTTCGGTGGCCAGGCCGCCCATCGTGCCGGCCAGCGAGATCGGCCCGGAGTCGTCCGCGATCACGATGTCGTCGGGGTCCAGGTCCCGGACCACGTGGTCGAGGGTTTCCAGCCGCTCGCCCGGCTCGGCCCGGCGTACCACGATCGGCCCGCTGATCTTGGTGCCGTCGAAGGCGTGCAGCGGCTGGCCGAGCTCGAGCATCAGGTAGTTGGTCACGTCCACCGCGAGGGAGATGGTCCGGACGCCCGAACGCGCCAGCCGGACCCGCATCCACAGCGGCGTGCGCGCCCCGGGGCGGAAGTCGCGCACCTCGCGCAGCACGAACCGGTCACACGCGGTCGGGTCGGCGATACTGGCCGGCCGGATGTCCCCGGACACCCAGCCCAGGTCGGCGCCGAGCCCGGCGTGCGCGGGCAGCCCGGCGTCGGCCGGGTCGGTGAACGTGACCCCGAACGCGATGGCGAGCTCGCGGGCCACGCCGCGGACGGACACGCAGTCACCGCGGTTCGGGGTCACGGCGATGTCGAAGACCTCGTCGCGCAGGCCGGCGTAGCGGACGAAGTCCGCGCCGAGCGGGGTGTCGGGCGGCAGCACCAGGATGCCGGAGTGGTCATCGCCGATGCCCAGCTCGCTGGCGGAGCAGATCATGCCCTGCGACACGCGGCCGTAGGTCTTGCGCTCGCCGATCTCGAAGCCGCCGGGCAGCACCGCGCCGGGCTTGGCCAGCGGCACCCGGTCGCCGACCGTGAAGTTGGTGGCGCCGCAGACGACCCCGAAGTTGCCCTCGCTGCCGGGCTCGTCGCCTTCCTCGGTCCCGACCTGGCAGTACCGGATTGGCTTCTTGAACTCGGTCAGCTCCTCGATCGAGAGGACTTCGGCGACGAGGACGCCGCTGATGTCGTGGCCGGCCGGCTCGACGGACTCCACCTCGAGCCCGGCGGCGGTGAGCCGCTCGGCCACCTCGGAAGGCTCGACGGACACCTCCACCGGCGCATACTCGCGCAGCCAGGAAAGCGGAAGCTTCAAGGTCAGATCTCCGTCCCGAAGGCTCGGCTGAACCGCACGTCACCCTCGATGGTGTCGCGGATGTCGGTCACCTCGTGGCCGATCATAAGCGTGCGCTCGATACCGAGGCCGAACGCGAACCCGCTGTAACGGTCCGGGTCGATGCCGCACGCGACCAGCACGCGCGGGTTGACCATGCCGCAGCCGGCGATCTCGATCCAGCCCTGGGACCGGCAGACGCGGCACGGCTCGCCGCCCGGCCGGGCGGAGCTGCCCCGGCAGATGTGGCACTCCATCGACACGTCCGCGGACGGCTCGGTGAACGGGAAGAAGTCCGGCCGGAACCGCGTCCGCAGCCCCTCGCCGAACATCGCGTCCACGAACGACTGGATCGCGCCGCGCAGGTCGGCCATGGTCAGGCCCTCGTCGACGGCCAGGCATTCGATCTGGTGGAAGACCGGGCTGTGCGTGGCGTCGAGAGCGTCGGCGCGGTAGCACCGGCCCGGGCTGACCACGTACAGCGGAAGCGGCCGGCTGAGCATGGCGCGGATCTGCACCGGGGACGTGTGCGTGCGCAGGATCACCCCGGACCGCGCCGCACCGGCGACGCCGGGCCCGCCGGGCCCGGCGGACCCGCTGTTCCCGTCCCCGGTCTCCTTCGGGCCGGCCACGAACAGCGTGTCCTGCGCCTCGCGGGCCGGGTGATCGGGCGGGAAGTTCAGCGCATCGAAGTTGTACCACTCCGCCTCGACCTCGGGCCCCTCGGCGACCTCGTAGCCCATGGCCACGAAGACGTCGGAGAGCCGGTCGGCGGCCATCGTCACCGGGTGCCGGGCGCCGGGCGGCACCCGGTCCCACGGCAGCGTGACGTCGACGGCCTCTTCGAGCAGCATCCGCCGGTCCCGCTCCCCCTCGAGCTCGGCCGTCCGGCCGACGAGGGCCCGCTTGACCTCGGCGCGGGCCGCGCCCACCCGCTTGCCCGCCCCGGCGCGGGCCTGCGGGGGCAGCGCGCCGATCTCCGCGTTGGCCAGCGTCAATGGCGCCTTGTCGCCGAAGTGCGCGATCCGCGCCTCCTTCAGCTCCGTCAGTGTCCGCGCAGAGGCGATGGCCGCCAGCGCCTCATCGCGCATCCGCGCGACCTCGTCGGGTGACAAGGGCGTCACCTCTACCGGGTCGTAGTTCGTATTGGGTCCGGACATCGGGCCTTCCCTCGCAGGCCGTGCGGTTTACTACCGGTCTGGTGGTGGATTCGGCGGTCAAACATGCCGAACGGACGTAGCGCGCGCTTACCGCGCCCCACGGGGCAACCACATGGGGGCGTCCCGATGAGGCGGCAGGTGTGCGGGGAGGCGGCGGGCAGCGCGGCCCGCCGCGGGTGCCCACGGGACGGCGTCCGGCGCGCCTAGGCGGCAGGAGCCCCCGCGGGCATGGTAAATCGGAACTCCGCTCCGCCGCCGGGCGCGCGGCCAACACTGATCGTGCCCCCGTGCGCCTCGACCAGCCCCTTGACGATGTAGAGGCCGAGGCCGGTCCCCCCGCGCCGGTGGCCCCGCCAGAACTGCCGGAACACGCGTGACGCCAGGTCGGGGGCGATTCCCTCACCCTCGTCCTGTACGGACACCGTCACGGCGTCGGCTCCGGCGGCTGGCTCTACCACGACAGTTACGGTACCAGCACCGTGCCTGACCGCGTTCTCCACCAGGTTGCCGAGGATCTGGTCCACCTTGTCGGGATCGAGCCAGGTCTCGGGCAGCCCTTCGCGGACCCCCAGCCGGAAGCGCTCCTCGTGCTCGCCCGCCGCGACCCGCCCGGCGATGACCTTGCGGGCCCGCTCGGGCACGTCGACGAGCTGGCGGTGCACCTCCAGCCGCCCCGACTCGATCCGGGAGACGTCGAGCAGTTCGGTGATGAGCCGGGTGACCCGGTCCGCGTCGGCGTTGACGGTCTCCAGCATCACGCGCTTCTGGTCGTCGGTGAACCGGTGCCACTTGGCCAGCAGGGTGGCGGTGAACCCCTTGACGCTGGTCAGCGGGGACCGCAGTTCGTGGGCGACGGTGGACACCAGGTCAGCGCGGCTGCGCTCCAGGCGCGCGCGCTGGGCCGCGTCGTGCAGCGCGACGACGAGCCGCAGCACGTCGTGGCGGCGCCGTTCGCGGACGTAGCGGACGACCACGAGGACCTCGGTGCCGTCGCGCAGGTAGAGGGGCCGCTCCGGATGCCGGGTGCGGATCTGCAGGCCGTGGTAGGGGTCGGTGCACGCCCACCAGTCGCGGCCGTCGGCGTCGCGCAGCGGGAGCACGTCGAACAGATCCTTGCCGAGCGCGTCGGCGGCGTGCACGTTCGTCAGGCGCGCGGCGGTCGCGTTGAAGACAGCGACGCGGCCTGCTTCGTCGGCGACCACGAGGCCGTCGGGAAGTTCGTCCGCGATGATGAGCCAGCCGGGCTCGATGGGCACACCGCACGCCTCGGCGAGCGCCTGAGGCCCCGGTAGGGACCCGGGCAAGGGCCCGGGCAGGGTGTCCGCGCTCACTGGCTCACCAGAACGGCCGGGCCCGCCCAGGGCTGGTCGGCTCATCATGTTCTGCCCACTCGAACGCCGCCTCCATCTGGCACGTCCGCCCGCTCCGGCCCGCCTGCCGCAGCACGCCCGAGACTCGACTTCTGCGCGGCGGAATGCGCTGAGACTCTAGCGTGCCCTGGTGCGGGCGCACAGGCCCACACCACGATTGTGCGCCACGGAGAGCAAAAGGCCATATCACGTAAGCGTTCCGTCATATCGAGCATACGCCGCGCGGGCGCAGGCGTAGAGGCAGACGGCGGCGGCGGTGGCGAGGTTCAGGCTCTCGGCCCGGCCGTAGATGGGCACCGCGACGCTCTCGTCGGCCAGCGCGAGCAGCGCGGCCGGCATGCCCCACGCCTCGTTGCCGAAGATCCAGGCCGTCGGCGCGGCCAGTTCGGCAGGGGTCAGCTCGTCCAGCGTGCGGCCACCGCGCGCGTCGGCCGCGAGGATCCGCAGCCCGGCGCCGCGCAGCGCGCTGACCGCGGTATCCAGCGGGACACCGGCCACCAGCGGGAGGTGGAACAGGCTCCCCGCGGACGCGCGGACGCACTTGCCGTTGTAGGGATCCACGGACGCGTCGGAAAAAATCACCGCCTGCGCGCCCGCCGCGTCGGCGGTCCGCAGCACGGTGCCGGCGTTCCCTGGGTCGCGGACGCATGCCAGCAGCGTCACCAGCCGGGGCGAACGCTCGCCGGCGGCGCCCGGCGCCACGGCAGCGATGGCCCGTTCCAGGGGGACATCGACGAAGCCGCAGACGGCGAGCAGCCCCTGCGGGGTGACCGTCTGGGCCAGTTCGGCCATCACCTCGCCACTGACCGTGTGCACCGGAATCCCGGCGCGGGCCATGGCGGTGACCAGATCCTCGTGCCGCGCCCGCGCCGCAGCGGTGACGAACAGCTCGGTGATCAGGGCCCCGGAGCGGAAGGCTTCCGTAACGGCCTGCGGGCCTTCCGCCAGGAAGGCCCGCAGGCGCTGCCGGAGCGCCCGTTTGGTCAGCCGGCGCGCGGCTTTGAGCCGCGGCGAGCGGACGCTCGTGTACGCCAGGGTGCCGTCAGGCGGCGGCACTCGAGGCGCCGGTGTCTTCCGGCAGGGACTTCTTCGCCACCTCGACCAGCGCGGCGAACGCGGGGGCGTCCGTCACGGCGAGCTCGGCCAGCATGCGGCGGTCGACTTCGACGCCGGCCGCCTTGAGGCCCTGGATGAAACGGTTGTAGGTGATGCCGTTGCTACGGGCCGCAGCGTTGATGCGCTGGATCCACAGCCGCCGGAAGGCGCCCTTGCGGTCCTTGCGGTCCCGGTAGGCATACGTCATCGAGTGGAGCACTTGCTCCTTGGCCTTGCGGTACATACGCGACCGCTGGCCGCGGTAGCCGCTCGCCCGTTCGAGGACGACGCGGCGCTTCTTATGGGCGTTGGCCGCCCGCTTCACGCGTGCCATGTTCTTAACTCCCTAAGCTCGCGGGCCGGGCTACTTTCCCAGCAGCTTCTTGATCTCCCGGACGTCGCTGTGAGCGACGGGCAGTTCTCTGGCGAGCCGACGCGTCACACGGGACGACTTGTGCTCGAGCAGGTGGTTGCGGTTGGCGCGGCGGCGCATCACCTTGCCGGTACCGGTCACCTTGAAGCGCTTCGCGGTGCCGCTATGGGTCTTCATCTTCGGCATGGTCGCCGTCGTCTCCTTCATCGGCGCGCCGGGGGGCGCGTTGCTTCCTTACATAGGCCGGCGCCGGGCCGCGAGGGTCCGGCGCCTGCCACCTGGTGCGTCAGGTGTGGTGCAAGCTTGCGGTCAGCTGGCCGAGACTTCCTGGCCTGGCTGCCTGGTGCCCTGCCCACCACTCGCCCGCCGGGCCGCGGCGGCGTGTACGGCGCGCGGGCCGGAAACCGGCCGGGCGGCGGACACTCGTTCCGCAGGCTGCGGAGCAGGCTGAGCCGCAGGCTTGGGGGGCGCGGGCTGAGCGGGCGCAGGCGCAGGCTTAGCCTGTGCGGGCCGGGCCTGCGCGGGCTGAGCGGGGGCAGGGCGGTCCTGTGCCGGCTGAGCCGCCTGTGCCGCCTGTGCCGGTGAGCCGCCTGTGCCGCCTGTGCCGGCTGAGCCGCCTGTGCCGGCTGGAGCCGCCTGTGCCGGCTGAGCCGCCTGTGCCTGGCTGAGCCGCCTGTGCGGGCTCCGCCTGTGCTGGCTCCGCCTGTGCTGGCTGAGCGGGCGCTGGGCGGTCCTGTGCAGGCTGCGCCGGTGCGGCCGGGGCCTGCGGGCCCCGCTGGGCCTGGGGAGAACGCTCCGGGCGCTCGGGATGGGAGCGCTCGGCCTGCGGGTGCACGGGTCGCTCAGCCCGGGCGTCGCTCTTCCTGCGGTGCGGGCCGATCACCATCGTCATGTTCCGGCCGTCCTGCTTGGGCTGAGCTTCGACGAAGCCAAGCTCCTCGACGTCACCGGCGAGACGCTGCAGCAGCCGGAAGCCCAGCTCGGGCCGGGACTGCTCACGCCCCCTGAACATGATCGTCACCTTGACCTTGTCCCCCGCCTTGAGGAACCGCTCGACGTGGCCCTTCTTGGTGCCGTAGTCGTGCGGGTCGATCTTCGGCCGGAGCTTGATCTCCTTGATGACCGTCTGGGCCTGGTTCTTGCGCGATTCCCTGGCCTTAAGCGCGGACTCATATTTGAACTTGCCGTAGTCCATGAGCTTACAGACCGGTGGCCGCGCCGTCGGCGCGACTTCAACCAGATCGAGGTCGGCTTCCTGAGCCAACCGGAGCGCGTCGTCGATCGATACGATCCCGACCTGCTCCCCGGCGGGCCCGACCAGCCTGACCTCGGGAACACGGATGCGCTCGTTTATGCGCGGTTCGGCGCTGATGTGACCTCCTTGAGTCCCACCACTGCCGCGGAATTTCCGGCGGCAGACTGCCCGTGACTAGACCTGCCGGGCCGCCCCGGAAGCGGCGAGTGCCGCACACGAGAAAAGCCCCGCACGCCGTGCACGCGGGGCAACCACCATGGCGGGCAAATGCCCCGCGTCACCACTGTGACACTGGCTGCCCGCCAACGCCAGACCCCCGCGGCCCCGTACGCCCGGGTTTTCCCGGGATCCGGGCCGACGTATCCGGCCTGACCTGCCAGCCTGCGGCTAGCGAGGTGGGAGGTGGCCCTCCGCTTACACGTCCGGCATACTAATGCCGGACTAGTCGTCGGCTAACAATAACAACAATTTCCCCGGGGGCGGAAATTCCGGCGCTGATCCGCGTGGCCTGCCCGCAGCCGGGGGTCCGCTTGTCCACCGGCCGGGCCCGGGCTGCCTTTGGCCGTTGTTTTGGCGTAGCGTTAGGGATGACAGGCCCGGCAGGCCGGGCCCCGAAGGGCGTTGTGTCCAGTCCCTGCTGACGCTTTCCTTCTCAGCCGAAGGAGCCTGGCAGGTGAGTGATCGCCCTGATCGTGCGGGCAAAGGGACGCATTTGTGCCCGCGATTGCGTCGCTGAGATGGCTGGCGACCGGCTTGGCCGGATAATGGCTGCGCTGTCTGCCGGGGGCGATGACTGGTCCTCTGCCCGGCTGTGCGCGGTGTGCCCGGGGATCGTGGGGGTGAACGGCGCCGGGGTCATGCTCATGTCGGGTGACATCCCGCGCGGGTCGTTGAGCAGTACCGATGATGTCAGCCAGCTGATCGAGGAACTGCAGTACACGCTGGGCGAGGGCCCGTGCGTGGATGCCTACCAGCAGGACGGGGTGGTGGCCGAGCCTGACCTGGCCGAGCCGGTGGCCCGCGTTCACCCCGCCGGCGCTGCAGGCGGGCGTGCGGGCGGTGTTCGGGTTCCCGCTGCGGGTGGGCACGGTGCGGCTGGGGGCGCTCAACCTCTACCGCGACCGGCCGGGCCTGCTGAACGGCGAGCAGCATGCTGACGCACTGGTCCTGGCCGACGTGGCCGCCCGCTGGGTGCTGGACGCCCAGGCCGGGGCGCCGTCCGGCGCGGTGGCCAAAGAGCTGGAGGCTGGCGCCGCCTTCCATTTCACTTAGAACGGTGCCCCGCTGGCTGGCCGCTGGGTGGCGCTGTCCTGGCCGCCCGCTGGAAGGCCCGCTTCCAAGATCGCGCTCGATCCGGCTGGGTGGGTACGGACGTCCTTACAGCGCTGCTCAAGCCGGTGCAGTGACTCGCTATCGCCGAGCGGGAACGCTGCCTCCAAGCGCGCACTTTCCCGCACCTCGGGCAGGTCCAGCACCGCGTCGACCAGGCTCGCGCGGCGGCCGGGAGCGATGTGCCCGGACTCGGCGCGCAACGACGTCCGGGCGGTTCCGCCAGATCCTCCGGAGATGGTCACCTCAGCTACGGCGACGGTGCGGCCGTCGTCGCTGACCTCGACGTGCCGATACAGATCATGTCCGGCCATGGAAGGCCTCCAAATATCGTTCAAGGTCCAGCTGCCGCGGGCGCGCAGTCCGGATGGCGTATCAGGGAAGCCGGTGCTGGAAGTCCGTTGCGGTCGCGGCGGCAGAGCCCGGCGGGTCCGGGCCAAGGCGGTGGTGCGGCTCTCGCGCTTCTGCGCCGGCGATGGTGAGGTCCGCCCGGACGTCGATTCGCTCGCTCATACGCTCCCTCGAACTCACCGTGATGGCAGCGGCGAGCAGGCGGGGTCCGGGCCGGGCAGACCGCACATCTAGCTAACGGCATTCCGCGAATCGGGCGCAAGGGTCCAGGCGCGGGCGGGCGGCCCAATCATCGCCCAGGGGCCGCGGGAGCACCGGCACCGTCCTCACAGACGTCTCTCCCGCCTCTCCGCCCTCCGCCAGCCCGCGGCGTCTCCGGGCAGGCACAGCCGGGTAAGGTCACCACGGGTGAGACCATCCTCACCTTGACGGACTGTCACCTACCGGGCACTGTGACAAGCGAACAGCCGCCCAGACCCTGCGGGAGAAAAATCATGAGCACCCTTACGCGTGCCACCGCCTATACCGTCCGGATAGCCGCCGTCACCGCCGCAACCCCCGTGCTGGCCGGCGCGGCCGCTGCGCCGCGACCGCGAAGCTGGCCGGCTGGGAACTCCGGCAGCTCGCCAGCTCACCGCTATCCGCCGAGGCCAGGCGGCTTAAGGCCGAATACCGCGAGCTGGCCGCCGCCAACGGCGCCGGCGCAACCGCGCCAGCGCGGCAGCAGGGCCATGCCGGGGACGGCCGGAACAGGCACCGGCCCAATAGCACGCGCGCCCGCTCCGGTCAGGCCCGCGCCCCGCTGACTGCCCTGAACTCGTCACGCTAGGCACCCGGTCGCAAGCGTCAGGTCCGCGCCTGCGCAGACGGTGCCCGATCCGGGGACATGAGGGCCCCGCCCTGCACTTTACGCAGCCGGGTTAACCTCGATACCCGCACCCGCTCAGGCCGTCGGCCGCTACTGCGGCAAAGGCGATGATCGTGATGCCAGGCCGCGGACCGCCACCGTCTCGCGCAAGCCGGTCTCGCGCAGCGCGGCCAGCGCCGAGCACACCGTCACCCAAGGGCCCAGGATCACCGCGAGCGGCACCCTCAGCCCTGCCCGAGGTTCCGCTCCAGTTCGTTCCTCAGCTGCTCGAAGGTCACCGGGCTGGCCGTGAACTCGGTAAGGCCGGTCTTCGGGTTCACGGTCACGAAGTACAGGTCGTTACCGGACGCGGGGTGCAGCGCGGCCTGGATCGCAGCGCTACCGGGGCTGTCGATCGGGCCCGGCGGCAGGCCCTTGTACTTGTAGGTGTTATACCGCGACGTCGATTGGAGCTGCTGATCAGAGGCGATGATCCCGAACGTGTTCAGCCCGTACATCACCGTGCTGTCGAGCTGCAGGGCCATGTTCTGCGCGAGGCGGTTGTAGATGACGCGGGCGATCTGCGGGTAGTACGAGGTGCTTCCGCCTTCGGCCTGGATCAGGCTGGCCACGATGATCACCTGGCTGGGCGTCATGTGCACCGGCGCCGCCGCCTGCGGAAGATCGATGTTGGCCGCTTCCTGATCGAAGCGCTGCACCATGGCCTGCAGGACGGTCGTGGCGGTCTGGTTCGGCTGGACCTCATACGTCGCCGGGAACAGGTAGCCCTCCGGCTTGCCACCTGAATAGGACGGCAGGCCGAGCGCACCCGGGTTGCTCAGCGCCCGCTGGTAATCGGCCACCGGGATCCCCGAACGCGCCCCCAGCGCGGTCTCGATCTGCGAGATCCGCCAGCCCTCTGGGATGGTGATCTTGTCCTGGATCCGCGAGGCCGGGTTGAGCAGCAGCGCGAAGGCGAGCGAAGCCTCCATCTGCTTGTGCATCCGGTAGAAGCCAGGTTCCAGGCCGCGGCTGTTCGTGCTGTGCTCGGCGGCCAGCTCGAAGGCGCGGACGCTCGCGACCACGCCCAGCGTGACCAGCCGATCGCCGACTGCGGTGGCGGTCTGCCCGGTCTGCACCTGGACAATGGCCTGGCCGGTGCCGCCGGTGGCGTAGTCGGCGGGGTGGTACTTGCTCTGGTACAGGTTGAACGCGTACACACCGCCGATCACCACCGGCGTGAGGATGACGGCGACCGCGATCAGCGGGGCGATCCAGCGCGACCGGCGGCGCTTGGGCGCGGGGCCGTACCGGCCCCTCCGCCCGTCACCCGCGCCGCCATTGTCGTAGCCGTCGTCCTCGTAGACCTCGCCGTCCTCGTCGCGGTACCGGGGGCCGCCAAGACCCGGGACGAACCGGTCGTCCCCGTGGTCGTCCGCGTTCTTGCCCGCGTAGTCGTCCGCGTGTTCGTCCGGAGCGCCCGGGCCGCCCAGCGTGTCCCGTGCGCCCCGTGAGTCTGACCAGGGCAGTCCGCCAGGGCCTTCGGCGTAGTGCGCGGCGCCTCCGGTCGAGCCGGCGTAATCCTCCGGGGCGGGCCCGTTGTTGCGGCGCCGTCCCCGGTAGCGACCCGGCTCGGCGGTCCGGTCGTCGCGCTGGTTCCGGCTGTCGCTCCGGCTAAGGCCGGCGCCCCAGCTAGGGTCGCCACTCTGGTACGGGTCGCCGCTCTGATAGCCATCCGGCTGGTACGGGCTGCCGTCCCGGTACCGGCGGTCATGCTGATAGCCGTCGTCGCGCTCATACCGGTTTTCACGCGGATAGCTGTAGTCAGCCTGGTACTGGCCGTCTCGCTGGTAACGGTCACCGCGCGGGCCGGGGCCTGCGCCAGGGTGGGCGCCCGGGTATGCGTCACCGCGCGGGCCGGGGCGTGCGCCAGGGTGGGCGCCCGGGTATGCGTCACCGCGCGGGCCGGGGCCTTCGCCGCCGTACTGGCCGCGCGCGTAACCGGCGTTCCGGCCGCCGTAACCGGGGCGACCAGGCTCCGGCCGCTGGGCGTACCGGGGATCGGTCAACGGATCGGAACGGTCCTGGTGCCGGGCCGGGGTGCCGGGTTGCCCATTGCGGGGTGGCACCGGCCAGGTTCCCGGGGCGTTCGGCACGATTCCGTCGCCGCCCGGCCGTGCCGGGGGCGGCCCGGCCGGATTGGCGCGCCCGGGCGGGCGCCGGGCCCGGCCGGGCTCGGTACGTTCGTCGTCGCTCATCCCGCGACACCGCCCGCCACGGGCACGAGTTCTCCGGGGGGACGCCCCGTGGCCCGCTCGGCGTCCAGCGCCGCCTGCAGGAGCACGGCAGCCGCCGCCTGATCAACCATGGGCCGGCGGGGCCCGCGAGTTCTTCCCGCTCTGGCGGAGCACGGTATGCGCCGTCGTGGTGGTGAAACGCTCGTCGAACAGCCGGACGGGCACCGGGGCGATCCGGTCCGCCAGCGCCGAAGCCACCTGACGCGCGCCGGCCGCAGCCGATCCTTCCCGTCCAGCCAGGGTTGTGGGCAGCCCGACGATGACCTCCAGAACGTTGTGGCTGGCGATCAGCCCGGCCAGCCGATCCAGGTCCCCGCGGCTGTGCGCGATCACCTCGAGCGGGCTGGCCAGCACGCCACCGGGATCGCTGCGCGCCACTCCGACGCGCACCGAACCGACATCAACTCCCAGCCGCACACCCGTTCTCACGGCAGCAGACCCTGACACCAGGGACAGTATGCCATCACGTTAACCTGCCAGCCTAGGCGCCGTCCCGCAAAGCATCCCGGACCGCCGTAAAGGCCCGTTCGATTACGTCGGTTCCGCCGCCCCCGAGCCGCGCACCGCCGCCCTGGGCGACGTCGGGCTTGCCGCCGCCGCCCCCGCCGAGCGCGCGCGCCGCGGCGCCGACCAGCTTTCCCGCGGTGAGCCCGCGGTCGCGGCCCGCGTCGTTCACGGTCACCACGACCACCGGCCGGTCGGCGGGCACGCCCATCACCGTGACCACGCCCGGCCGCCCGGCCGGCAGCCGGCCGCGGATGTCGAGCGCGAGCCTGCGGATGCTGTCGGCATCGGTGCCGTCAGGGACCTGGTGCGCGACGAGCGCGATCCCGCCGATGTCTTCCGGATGGGCGGCCAGCTCACCGGCCGCTTCGAGCAGCTGGGCGGAACGGAGCCGCTGAAGCTCACGTTCGGCGTCGCGGAGCCGTGTAACCAGGGACGATACCCGCTCGGGCAGCTCTTCCCGCCGCGCCTTGAGCTGCTCGCTGAGCTGGCTGACCAGAATGTTCTCCTTGGCCAGGAACCGGAAGGCGTCGATACCGACGAGCGCCTCGACGCGGCGCACCCCGGACCCGATCGACGATTCGCCGAGCAGCTTGACCAAACCGAGCTGGCCGGAATGCGCCACGTGCGTACCGCCGCACAGCTCACGGGAGTAGTCCCCGACCTCGACGACGCGGACCTCGTTGCCGTACTTCTCACCGAACAGGGCGAGCGCGCCCATGGCCCGCGCCTCGTCAATGGAGGCGTGGAACGCGCGGACGTCCAGGTCGTTGATGAGAACCCGGTTGACCTCGTCCTCGGTCTCGCCCAGCACCGAACGTGGTACCGGGCCGGGCGCGGTGAAGTCGAATCGCAGCCGGCCGGGCGCGTTCTCCGACCCGGCCTGCGCGGCCGCGTCGCCGAGCGCGCCGCGGATCGCCCGGTGCACCAGGTGGGTCGCGGTATGCGAGCGGGAGATGGCCCGCCGCCGGTCGACGTCGATCTCCGTGTACGCGGGCGAGCCAACCGTGACCTCCCCGTACCGGACCTTGCCCCGGTGCACGATGAGCCCGGGCAGCGGAGTCTGGACGTCGAAGACTTCGATCTCGCTGTCCGGGGTCCCGCCGCCGACGCTGCCGACGACGATCAGGCCCCCGTCGGGCAGCTGGCCGCCGCTTTCGGCGTAGAACGGCGTCCGGTCGAGCACGACCGACACCGCCTCGCCCTGCGTGGCCGAGGTGACCGGGAGGTCGTTGACGAGCAGGCCGACCACCGTCGCCTCGCCCGAAAAGCGGTCGTACCCGGTGAACTCGACCGTCCCGGTGCGCTCGCGCAGGTCCGCGAGCACGGAGATGTCGGCGTTGCCGGTCTTCTTCTGCGCGGCGTCGGCCTTGGCGCGCTCGCGCTGGGCCGCCATCAGCCGCCGGAAGCCCTCTTCGTCGACGACGAGCCCCTGTTCCCCGGCCATCTCGAGGGTCAGCTCAATGGGGAAGCCGTAGGTGTCGTGCAGCTGGAACGCCTGCTCGCCGGACAGCGTCGCCGACTTCTTGCGCCGGGTCTCCTCCATCGCCGCGTCGAAGATCGCGGTGCCGGTGCGCAGCGTGCCGAGAAAAGCCGCCTCCTCCGCGTCGAGCACGGTGAAGATGTTGGCCGCGTCGCGCCGCAACTCCGGGTACAGCGGGGCCATCGCCTCGATCGCGGTACCGCCCAGGTCGTGCAGGTGGTGCTCCCCGTCGCCGGAGGAGCCGCCCGCCCCGCCCCGCTGGCCGCCGGAGAGCATGCGCAGGTTACGGATGCTGCGGCGGAGGAGCCGGCGCAGGACGTAGCCGCGTCCCTCGTTGCTGGGCAGTACGCCGTCGTCGACCAGCATCACTGACGCGCGGACGTGGTCGGCGACGACCTTCAGCGCGACGTCGGCGCGGGGGTTCTGGCCATACCGCTGCTCGGTGAGCTCGGCCGCGCGGTCCAGGATCTTCCACGTGGTGTCGATCTCGTAGATGTTGTCGACGCCCTGCAGGATGGCCGCCATCCGCTCCAGGCCCATCCCGGTGTCGACGTTCCGGAACGGCAGCGGGCCCGCGATGTCGAAGTCGGTCTTGCTGCGGACCGCGCTGAGCTGGTCCTGCATGAAGACGAGGTTCCACACCTCCAGATAGCGGTCCTCATCCGCCTCCGGGCCGCCGTCGCGACCGTACTCCGGCCCCCGGTCGTAGTAGATCTCCGAGCATGGGCCGCCCGGGCCCGGGACGCCCATGCTCCAGTAGTTGTCGGCCAGCCCACGGCGCTGGATGCGGCTTTCCGGTAGCTTGACCACGTCCCGCCAGATCGCGTAGGACTCGTCGTCCTCGGGCAGCACGGTCGCCCAGAGCCGGTCCTCGGGAAAGCCGAACCCGCCGTCGTGCTCAGAGCGGGTCAGCAGCTCCCAGGCGTACGGGATCGCCATGTCCTTGAAGTAGTCGCCGAACGACCAGTTGCCCAGCATCTGGAAGAACGTCGCGTGCCGGGTGGTCTGGCCGACTTCCTCGATGTCGCTGGTGCGCATGCACTTCTGCACGTCCGCCGCCCGCCTGAACGGCGGGGTCTGCTGGCCGAGCAGATACGGCTTGAACGGCTGCATTCCGGCGATGACGAACAGCACCGTGGGATCGTCGGCCACCAGGCTGGCCGATGGGACGATCGTGTGCCCGTGCTGCTGAAAATACCCCAGGAAGCGGCGCGCGATCTCTGCCGACTCCATCAGCGGCCATCCTTCACATGATCAGTTCGGCCGCGCGGGCGGCCGTTGGTTGCCGTGGTTCCCGGTGCGCTGGTTGCGCTGGTTCCCGGTGCGCTGGTTGCGCTGGTTCCCGGTGCGCTGGTTCCGGGTGCGGTGGGTGCGGTGGTTCCCGGTGCGCCGGTGGGACGTGCCGTTGTCGCCAGGGTAGGGCCTGCCTGCTCCTGGTGCCGATTCATATACAGCTCCATGCCCTCGCGCACGTCGCGGGCGAACCGGCCGACCGTCCGGACCTGGGCGATGGCGGCCTTCTGCGTGCGCCATGCGGCCCGTGAGGTGCGCCACGCGGCCCGGGCCGTGCTCCACTGGGCACGCGGGCCGGGCAGGGCCTGGGTACCAGGGACGGCCTGCGTACGGGACGGCACGCGAGGGCGGGGCGGCGGCTGCCCTGGCTGCGGCGGCCAGAAGGGCCCGGGAACCGCCGGCGAGCGGTCACCGGCCACCCGGACCGAGACGGCCCGGCCCATGGCGGTAGCGCGCCGGTAGCTGGTGATCCCGGCCGCCGCGCCCACCGACAGCCAGAACACGCGGCGGATCACCGGTGGCCTCCGGACCGGGCAGGCACGCGACGGCCACCGCTAATGGCCGTCGGCTGCTCGCCGTGATCGAGCCCGACGGTCCGTTCCGGCCGCCCGGTCCCGTCCCGGCGGATCGCGACGGCATGGCGCACACCGTAGACGAAGGCACCCGCGCGCCCGGCTGGGCCGGCCGAGATCGCCCGGCCCAGCCCGGCCAGAGCCGATACCTGGTCGGTGAGCTGCGACATGCCCTCGTTCAGTTCGTCCATACCCGCGGTGACCGAGCTCGTGGCGTCGAGCTGCTGGTTGGCCCGGTCCACGGCGGTCTGTACCCGCTCGAAGACGGTGTCGCTTTGCGCGCGCATATCGGCCAGCAGGCGGGTGCCCTCGGAGATCATCCGGGCGAGCCGGATCAGGACATAGATGCCGGCGCATACTCCCGTGGCGAAAAAGAAGGCGGCGACGAGCGCAGCCAGATCCCCTGCGTTCTGCATGCGTGCTTCCTTACCGTGACAGGCGTTTGTTGTCTGGCCGACCCTATCGCGCGGCGGATCTGCCTGGCCTGCGAAGGATGGCACGGATCCGGCTGGCACGCTCCGCGAAGCGCGCCTCCATCCCGTGGGCGGAAGGCTCGTAATAGACGCGATCGGCCACGGAGTCAGGAGCATAATGCTGAGTTACGACTCCTTCCTCGTAATCGTGCGGGTAGAGGTACTCCTCGCCGTGACCGAGGGTCTGCGCCCCCGCGTAGTGGGCGTCCCGCAGGTGCGCGGGGACCGGGCCGACCAGTCCCGCGCGCACGTCGGCGGAGGCGGCACTGATCGCCTTGATCACCGCGTTCGACTTCGGCGCGAGCGCCAGGTGAATGACGGCCTGGGCCAGGTTGATCCGCGCTTCGGGTAGCCCGACGAACTCCACGGCCTGGGCCGCGGCGATCGCGACCTGCAGGGCCGTCGGGTCCGCCATCCCGACGTCCTCGCTGGCGTGCACGATGATCCGGCGGGCGATGAACCGGGGGTCCTCCCCCGCCTCGATCATCCGGGCCAGGTAGTGCAGCGCGGCGTCGGCGTCGCTGCCCCGGATGCTCTTGATGAACGCGCTGATCACGTCGTAGTGCTGGTCACCGGCCCGGTCGTAGCGGACGGCCGCGCGGTCCACGGCGCGCTCGAGGGCAGCGGTGTCGATGAGGCCGCCCGCAGGCACACCGAGCGCGGCCGCCTCCAGGTAGGTCAGCGCGCGACGGGCGTCACCGCCGGCCAGCCGGACGAGGTGGTCCAGGGCCTCGTCGTCCAGGCTGACCGATCCGCTCAGGCCCCGCTCGTCGGTGATGGCCCGGCGGATCACCCCGCGGATGTCGTCGTCGCTGAGCGGGGTGAGGGTCAGCAGCAGGGAACGGGACAGCAGCGGGCTCACCACGGAGAAGAACGGGTTCTCGGTGGTGGCGCCGATGAAGGACACCCAGCGGTTCTCCACGGCGGGCAGCAGCGCGTCCTGCTGGGTCTTACTGAACCGGTGCACCTCGTCAATGAACAGCAGGGTCTGGCGGCCCGTCATGCCTAGTTCCCGCCGCGCGTTCTCCACCGCGGCCCGGACGTCCTTAACCCCAGCCGTCACCGCGGACAGTTCCACGAAACGCCGGCGGGTGACCTGGGAGACGACGTAGGCGAGCGTCGTCTTGCCGGTTCCCGGGGGGCCCCACAGGACGAGGGACATCGGCGCGTCGTTATCAGTCAGCTTGCGGAACGGCGTGCCTTCCCCGGTCAGGTGGTGCTGGCCGACGACCTCATCGAGGGTGCGCGGGCGCATCCGCACCGCGAGAGGCGCGGCGGCCGCCGCAGCCTGCTGCTCGGCTTCGTCGAACAGGCTGCCGGACTGGGCCGCCTGGCCTCCATATGCTCTGGCCACACACTGACAGTAACCCGACGGCGGCGCAAAACGTTACATCGCGGCCACTTTCCAAGATCGCGTGTCGTTTTCCGCCGTAAAGCGCGGTTTCAGCGAGCCGTCCGCCGCCCGTGTGGTGCTGGTGCGCCCAAAGAAGACGAAGGTGCGGGGAGCCGAGCGCCAGTTCGAGATCTGTGGCGACTTTTCCGCAAACAGCGTGGAAAAGTCGCCACAAATCGCGAGGAGCCCGCACGGCCCGGTGCTGGTGCGACTTGAGCGGCCGGCGCGCGTATTGAGGCGAGGCGCGGCGGCTGGGCGGGGGGCTCGCCGATTAGGTCCCGCCGGCCTGGGCGGCCTGGGCGGCCTGGGCGGCCTGGGCGCCGGAGGCGCCGGGCTGGCCGCCGGTCCGGGCGGTTTGCGCCGGGACGATGACGTCGATGCCGGCCTCGCGGCGCTGTTCGGGCGTGATGGGGGTCGGGGCCCCGGTCAGCGGGTCGAGGCCGGAGGCGGCCTTCGGGAAGGCGATGACCTCGCGGATGCTGTCCTGGCCGGCCAGCAGCATGACCAGCCGGTCCCAGCCGAGCGCGATACCGCCGTGCGGCGGCGGCCCGTACTTGAACGCCTCCAGCAGGAAGCCGAACTGGGACTCGGCCTCCTGCCGGGACAGCCCGATCACGTCGAAGACCTGCTGCTGCATCTCCCGGCGGTGGATACGGATCGACCCGCCGCCGATCTCGTAGCCGTTGCACACGATGTCGTAGGCGTCCGCGAGCGCGCGGCCCGGCTCGGCGGTGAACTTGTCGGCCCACTCGGGGAGCGGCGCGGTGAACGGGTGGTGCACTGGTGTCCAGCCGCCGCGGCCGTCCTCCTCAAACATGGGGGCGTCGACCACCCACGTGAACGCCCACGCCTTCGGGTCGATGAGGCCGCAGCGGTGGCCGATCTCCAGGCGCGCCGCCCCGAGCAGTTCGCGCGCGGACGACGGGAGGCCGGCCGCGAAGAAGATGGCTTCCCCGGGCGCCGCGCCGGCCGCGGCGACCAGCCCGGCCTGCTCCTGCTCCGACAGGTTCTTCACCACCGGCCCGGACGCGGACGGCGTCCCATCGGGCGCCACCAGCACGTAGGCCAGGCCGCGCGCACCGCGGGCCCGGGCCCACTCCTGCCAGCCGTCCAGCTCACGGCGGGTCTGGGACGCGCCGCCGGGCATGACCACGGCACCCACGTAAGGCTCCTGGAACACCCGGAACCCCGTCTCGGCGAAGTAGTCCGTCAGGTCGACCAGCTCGAGGCCGAAGCGCAGGTCGGGCTTGTCCGAGCCGTAACGGGCCATCGCGTTGGCGTAGGTGAGCCGCGGCAGGGGCAGCGGCAGGTCGTAGCCGGCGATCTCGCTCCACAGCCGGTGGGCCACGTCCTCGGCGACGGCCATCACGTCTTCCCGGGTGACGAAGGACATCTCCAGGTCGACCTGGGTGAACTCGGGCTGCCGGTCGGCGCGGAAGTCCTCGTCGCGGAAGCACCGGGCGAGCTGGTAGTACCGCTCCAGCCCGCCGACCATCAGGAGCTGCTTGAACAGCTGCGGGGACTGTGGTAGCGCGTACCAGTGACCCGGGCGCAGCCGCACCGGCACCAGGAAGTCCCGCGCCCCCTCCGGGGTGGACCGGGTCAGGTCAGGCGTCTCTACATTGACGAACCCGTGGTCGCGCATGACGTCGCTGACCAGGTAGGTGGCCTGGGAGCGGATGCGCAGCGACCGGGCCATCTGCTCGCGCCGGATGTCCAGGTAGCGGTACTTGAGCCGGACCTCCTCACTCAGCGCCACGTTGCCCTCGATCGGGAACGGCAGCGGATCGGCCTCGCTGAGGACCTCCAGGTCGTCGGCGACGACCTCGATCGCGCCGGTCGGCAGCTCGGGGTTCTCGTTCCCGGCGGGCCGGGCCCGCACGGTGCCGGCGACGCGCACGCAGAATTCGGCGCGCAGCCCGTGCCCCGCGTCCTCACCGGCCTCCGCCGCGTCGTCACCGCGCCAGACGACCTGGACGAGGCCACTGGCGTCCCGCAGGTCGATGAAGACGACGCCACCATGGTCGCGCCGCCGCGCCACCCAGCCGGCCAGTACCACCGTTTCACCGGCGTCCGACGCGCGCAGCGTCCCGGCTCCATGGGTGCGGATCATGTAACTATCGCCTCTCAAAGTCTTCTTGATTCCGAACGGGCCCCGGCGGGGCGGTCCACGCCGCGCCGTCATCGTCCCCGGAGCCCGTGCCGTCAAAGTCCCCGGATGGGGCCGCGTTCTGGTGCGAGCCCGGCCAGGAAGGGATTACCCCCGCGCTCCGCGCCGATCGTGGTCGCCGGACCGTGCCCGGAAAGGACAATGGTCTCGTCGGGCAGCGGCAGGCACACCCTGGCCAGGCTGGCCAGCATCGTCTGGTAGTCGCCGCCCGGCAGGTCGGTGCGGCCGATCGAGCCCGCGAACAGCAGGTCCCCGGAGAACATCAGGCCCGCCTCACCCTTGGTGAGGTCAGTACCCGCGCCTGGGCCGGCCGCCGGCCCGGCGGGCAGCCGGAACGTCACGGACCCCTGGGTGTGGCCCGGCGCGTGGTCCACCACCAGCTCAAGGCCGGCCAGGGTCAGCGTCATCCCGTCGGCCAGCTCCAGCACGTCGTCGGGCTCGGTGAAGGTCACGCCACCCAAGAGCTGCTGGGTCACCGCGAGCGGGAAGCCGCGGCCCGGGTCGGACAGCAGCGCCCGGTCGGCCGGATGGATATAGGCCGGTATGTCCTTCGCGCCGCACACCGGCGCGACCGACCACACGTGGTCCAGGTGCCCGTGGGTGAGCACAACCGCGACCGGCTTGAGGCGGTGCTCGCGGATGATCTCCTCGATCCCGTCCTCGGCGTCCTGGCCCGGGTCCACGATCACGCATTCCTCGCCCGCAGCGGGCGCGATGACGTAGCAGTTCGCCGCGAAAGCGCCTGCGGGGAACCCGGTGACTAGCACGGTCGTCCTTTCTGCGGGAAACACCCGGCGGATGTGCAGGAACACGCTGGGCTGATCCGTGACAATGCAGTAGCTAAGCCAGTGCACCGTGCCGCGGGGTGGCAGCCGGCCGGACTGTGCGCGGCTGCGCGGGTGGAGCTAGTTCAGTGGAGCTAGTTCAGTGGAGCAAGGTTCAGTGCAGCACGGTAACGCGTACAGGCTACCGAGCCCGGCGGCACGGCTGCGAACCGATAACGGCGGTACCGCACTTACGGCTATCCAGGTACGATTCGCGAAGTTTCGCCGATAGCGGGAGCGCCGGCACATGGACGAGGAGGACCTGACCGGTGGCGGGAAAGAAGGAGCGTCAGCGCAAGCTGGCCCGGGAGCGGTACGCGCGGCAGGCGGAACGCCGCGCTCAGCGCTCGCACAAGGCGCGCATCCGCGCGATCGCGGCCGGCGGGGTGTGCGCGCTCGCCGCGGTCGGCGTCGGCGCGTACTTCCTCGCCGGGACCGGCGGTGGTAAGTCCGCGGCGGCGTCCGCGAGCCCTTCAGCCAGCGCTTCGGCGTCCTCAACGGCGTCCCCGACAGCGGCGGCAGTGGCCGAGCCGACCCACCATTGCACGTACACCGCGAGCGGAACGGCGGCCCGGAAGGTAAGCCTGCCTCCCTCCAGCCCCAACTACACGGCGAGCTATCAGGCCACGATCGCGACGAACCGGGGCACCATCGTCATCAACCTGCTCAACAGCAAGGCCACCTGCACCGTCAACTCGTTCGTGCACCTGGCCGAGCAGAAATACTTCGATGACACTAAATGCGTCCGGCTGACCACGAGCAGTTTGTACGTGCTCCAGTGCGGCGATCCGACCGGCACCGACACCGGGGGCCCGGGGTATGAGTTCGCCAGCGAGAACCTGAAGGGCGCGACGTACCCGGCCGGGACCGTGGCCATGGCCAACACCGGGCAGCCGGACAGCAACGGCAGCCAGTTTTTCCTGGTCTACAAGAACACGCCGCTGCCGCCGAGTTACACGCCGTTCGGCACGATTACGCAGGGCCTGCCGATCCTGGACGCCATCGCCAAGGCCGGAAGCGACAACGCGAACGCTCCCGGGGACGGCCATCCGAAGGAAAACGTCGTCATCGACACCATCACTATCAAGCAGACCTGATGCAGACTAACGATCAGAGCAACGGTAAGACCTACGTGACGACCGAGAAGACCTGAGGTCTCGGCCCCTCCGCGGGGCATGCACAAGCAGGAGGTTCGCCGTGACCACCGCCAATCATCCGTGGGGCCGGGTTGATCCCGACGGGACGGTCTACCTGCGCACCGCCGACGGCGAGCGGGCGATCGGCTCGTGGCAGGCGGGCAGCCCGGAGGAGGCGATTGCCTTCTTCCAGCGCAAGTACGAGTCGCTGGAGACCGAGGTCTCACTGCTTGAGCAGCGGCTCTCGTCGACCGACCTGTCCCCCGCGCAGGCCCAGGCGTCGGTGGAACGGCTGCGGAAGACCATCGTGGGCGCGCACGCCCTGGGTGACCTGGACGGCCTGTGCGGGCGGCTGGACAAGCTGACCGGGGTGGTCGGGCACAAACGCGAAGAGGTCAAGGCCGCCCGGGAGCAGGCCCGGCATAACGCGCGGCAGACCAAGGAACGGATCGTCGACGAGGCCGAGCACATCGCGGCCGAGGCCACACACTGGAAGAGCAGCGGGGAGCGGATGCGCGAGCTGCTCGAGGAGTGGAAGGCGGCCCCGCACGCCGAGCGGGCCGCCGAGGCGGCGCTGTGGAAGCGCCTGTCGGCGGCGCGGAACGCGTTCACCAAGCGGCGCAAGGCGTACTTCGCGAGCCTGGAGGAACAGCGCGAAGACGTCCGGATGCGCAAGGAGAGGCTGGTCGTGGACGCCGAGTCGCTGGCCACCTCGACGGCCTGGGGACCTACGGCGGGGACGTTCCGTGATCTGATGCGCGCCTGGAAGGCGGCCGGGCGCGCGGGCCGGGACGCCGAGGAAGAGCTGTGGGCCCGGTTCAAGGCGGCCCAGGACACGTTCTTCACCGCGCGGGCCGAGGCCCTATCGGAGAAGGAAGCCGAGCTGCGCGAGCACGCCGCGGCGAAGCTGGAGCTGCTGGAGCAGGCGCAGGCCCTGCTGCCGGTGACCGACGTACGGGCGGCGCGGGCGGCGCTGCGCGGCATACAGGAGAAGTGGGAGCAGATCGGCGGGGTGCCCCGGGACAGCCGCGAGCAGCTCGAGGGCGGCCTGCGCAAGGTCGAGGAGGCCGTGCGCAAGGCCGAGGACAACCAGTGGCGGAAGTCCAACCCGGAGGCCATCGCGCGCGCGGAAGGCACCGTCACCCAGCTCCGTTCGGCAATCGAGCAGCTCGAACGGCAACTGGCGAAGGCTGAGCAGAACAACGACCCCGCCGCCATCCGCAACGCCGAAGACGCCCTGGAAGCCCGCCGGGCGTGGCTAGAGGAAGCCGAGCGAACGCTGGCCGAATTCAGCGGCTGAGCTGGCCCGGGGGGGACGACCCCCCGGAACCCCCCGCTGCGCTCCGCGCCCCGCGGTGGCACTTCGCCGACACACCGGCCACTCGCCCGGGCTGAAGCCCGGGACTCGCTGGGCCGGTATGAGCGCCTCGCCGTAGCCTCGCCGTAACTTCAGTTTGTGATCCTGTACACGTCGTAAACGCCGTCGATGGCCCGGACGGCGCGGAGCACGTGGCCTAGGTGCTTGGGGGCACCCATCTCGAACGTGAACCGGCTGACCGCCACCCGGTCCCGCGAGGTGGTTACCGACGCGGACAGGATGTTGACGTGCTGGTCGGACAGCACCCGGGTGACGTCCGAGAGCAGCCGGGTCCGGTCCAGCGCCTCGACCTGGATGGCGACCAGGAACACCGACTCGTCCGTGGGAGACCAGTGCACGTCGACGATGCGCTCGGGCTGGGTCTCGGCCAGGTGGATGAAGTTCACGCAGTCGTCGCGGTGCACCGAGACACCGTGCCCGTGCGTGACGAAGCCGCTGATCGGGTCGCCCGGCACCGGGGTGCAGCACTTGGACAGCCGGGCCCACACGTCGGCCGCGCCCTCGACCACCACCCCGGAGTCCCCGGTGGCGCGCGGGCGGGCCGCCTCGACACTGGGTAGCGCCAGCTCGGCGAGGTCCTCCGCCGCCCCGGCCAGACCGCCGAGCGAATGGACCAGCTTGGTGACCACCGACTGGGCGCTGACCCGTCCCTCACCGACCGCCGCGTAAAGCGCGGTGAGGTCGGGGTAGTGCAGGTCGTTGGCGATCCGCAGCAGCGCGTCCGCGGTGGCGAGGCGCTGCACGGGGAGGTTCTGCTTGCGCATGGCGCGGGCGATGGAGTCCTTGCCGGACTCGGTGGCGGCCTCACGCCGCTCCTTGGAGAACCACTGGCGGATCTTGTTCCGGGCGCGGGCGCTCTTGACGAACTGGAGCCAGTCCCGGCTCGGGCCGGCCTCCTGCGCCTTGGAGGTGAAGATCTCGACCGTGTCGCCGTTGTCGAGCGTACTCTCCAGGGCGACGAGCCGGCCGTTGACCCGGGCCCCGATGGTCCGGTGGCCGACCTCGGTGTGGATGGCGTAGGCGAAGTCGACGGGCGTCGCGCCCTGCGGCAGCGCCAGCACCTCACCGCGCGGGGTGAAGACGTACACCTCGGCGGCGGCGAGGTCGAACCGCAGCGATTCAAGGAACTCGGCCGGGTCGGTCGCCTCGCGCTGCCAGTCGACCAGCTGCCGCAGCCACGCCATGTCCGGCCCGCTGCTGTCCCTGACGCGGTTGCCGAAGACCGACTCTTCCTTGTACTTCCAGTGCGCCGCCACGCCGTATTCAGACCGCCGGTGCATGCCCCACGTGCGGATCTGCAGCTCGACGGGCTTGCCGCCGGGGCCGATGACCGTCGTGTGCAGCGACTGGTACATGTTGAACTTCGGCATCGCGATGTAGTCCTTGAATCGGCCGGGCACCGGGTTCCATCGCGCGTGGATGGTGCCGAGCGCGGCGTAGCAGTCGCGGACCGAATCGACCAGGACGCGGATTCCCACCAGGTCGTAGATGTCGTCGAACCCGACGTTGCGGGCGATCATCTTCTGGTAGATCGAGTAGTAGTGCTTGGGGCGTCCGGTGACCGTCGACCTGATCTTGGCCTCGCGCAGGTCCGCGGAGACGTCCTCGATGACTTCCTGCAGGAACACGTCGCGGCGCGGGGACCGCTCGGCGACCAGCCGCGCGATCTCGTCGTACCGCTTCGGGTACATGGTCGCGAAGGCGAGGTCTTCCAGCTCCCACTTGATCGTGTTCATGCCCAGCCGGTGGGCCAGCGGGGCGAAGATCTCCAGCACCTCGCGGGACTTGCGCTCCTGCTTGTCCCGGGGGAGGTAGCGCAGCGTGCGCATGTTGTGCAGCCGGTCGGCCAGCTTGATGACCAGGACCCGGATGTCCCGCGACATCGCAACGACCATCTTGCGGACCGTCTCGGCCTCGGCGGAGGCCCCGTACTTGACCTTGTCCAGCTTCGTCACGCCGTCGACCAGGGCCGCGATGTCCTCACCGAACTCACCGCGCAACTCGGCCAGCGAGTACGGGGTGTCCTCGACGGTATCGTGCAGCAGCGCCGCACTGATCGTGTCGGTGTTCATGCCGAGCTCGGCGAGGATCGTCGCGACGGCGAGCGGGTGGGTGATGTAGGGGTCGCCGCTCTTCCGCTTCTGGTTGCGGTGCCAGTACGCGGCGACCTCGTAGGAGCGCTCGATCAGCCGGACGTCCGCCTTGGGGTGCGTGGCCCGCACCGTCTTGATAAGCGGTTCGAGTACCGGGTTCACTGTGGCTCCCCGCTGTGCCCCGAGCCGGGCCAGGCGGCGGCGCACGCCCGCGCCAGACGCCGGGCCGGCGGCCTGGCCAGCACCCGGCCTGCCACCCGCGGCGGACGCGGCGCGGCCACGTCCGGCGGATTCACGGGGCTGACGGGGAGCATCGGCCGCAGCCGGGGCTGGAGACGGGTCAGCCGCCGCAGGCGCAGCTGCAGCCGCGGATGTGGCGGGAGGGGTGGAGTCGGCCGGAGAGGCAGACGCGGAAGTCGCCGGATCGGCGGCCCGGGAGGGCGTGGCGGGTGGGGCGGCATTGCGGTGAGCATCATCGTGGTGAGCATCATCGCGGTGAGCGTCATCGCGGTGAGCGTCATCGCGGTGAGCATCAACGTGGTGAGCATCATCGCGGTGAGCATCATGGTCGTGGTTTGGGGCCAGCACTACCCGGGCCTGGGCGGTCCCGTCGGTCGCTGACGCGTCGGTGACCGGGGCCTGCGGGACGGGCCCTTCATCCGCTATCGCCTCTTGGGCCACTCGCGCTCCTGTCTGTCCGCCGAAGCCTTATTCTACCGGCGGACGTTTGCGGGGGTCGCGAGCGTGGGTCAGACCGTTACCGAGGTCACAAGCGGGTGTACCGGGTTGCGGAACGGCCCTCAGACGGTCAGCAGGGCGCGGAAACTGATGTCGCCGAGTTTGGGGCGGCCCTGCAGGAACGCCAGTTCGAGGAGCACCGCCAGGCCGGTGACCTCCGCGCCGGCCCGGCGCACGAGTTCCGCCGTGGCCAGCGCGGTCCCGCCGGTGGCCAGCACGTCGTCCACGATCAGCACGCGGTCGCCCGGCTCGAAGGCGTCGGTGTGCACCTCGATTGTGGCCGTTCCATATTCGAGCTGATAGTCCTGGGTGTAGGTAGCGGCGGGCAGCTTCCCGACCTTGCGGACCGGGACGAACCCGGCCCCCAGGCGGGTCGCGACCGGTGCGGCCAGGATGAACCCGCGGGCCTCGATCCCGGCCACCTTGTCGACCGGCCGCTGCCCGGTGGCGAGCTCGTCGACCACCGCGACGAACAACGGGCCGTCGGCCAGCATCGGCGTGATGTCCTTGAACGAGATACCCGGCTGCGGGTAGTCGGGGACGTCACGGATTCGCTTCCTGATCAGGTCCGCGAGCGCCGCGGGATCCACAGTCCCCGCACCGGGCCGGCGGGGCACGTCAGACGCGCCAGCCCCGCTGGGCACTCCGGGTCCGGCGGACCCGCCGGGCCCGCCGGACCGGTCTGAGGACACCGTCTACCGCCTCTTCTTCTTGGCGTTGGGCCGCCGCTTGGCCGCGCTGGTGCGGCGCGGCTGCTGGCGGGAGCCCGGGGCCGCGGGACGGCTCCCGGGCCCGGTCCGGCCGGCCCCAACCGACGATTTCGGCGCGGGCGCACCAGTGCCCTCGCCCGGCCCGGTCGCGTCGTCGTAGAGGTCCGCGTCATCGCGCGTTCCGCTATCGGACGCCTGGTCACCGGGGGTGATAGCCGGCGCACCGGCACCCGCGGGACCGGCCGGGACGCCCGCCTGCGCACGGGCCGCGGTCTGCTTGGCGACGCGGGGACTGGCCGCGCGGGCCGCCAGGCGCTTGGCCAGTGCCTTGTACTGCGGTTCGCGCTCCTTGAGGTCGGCCAGTACCGGGGTGGCGATGAAGATCGAAGAATAGGTGCCGGACAGCATGCCGACGAACAGCACCAGGGCCAGGTCGGACAGCTCACCGGTGCCGAGCAGCACGGTCCCGGCCACGAGGATGGACGCGACCGGCAGCAGCGCGATAAGCGAGGTGTTGATGGACCGGACCAGGGTCTGGTTCAGCGCCAGGTTCGCGGCCTGGCTGTAGGTGCTCCGGGCCGAGGTGACCAGGCCGGCGGTATTCTCCCGGACTTTGTCGAAGACGACCACGGTGTCGTACAGCGAGTAACCGAGGATCGTGAGCAGGCCGATGACACTGGCCGGGCTGACCTGGAACCCGGCCAGCGCGTAGATACCCACCGTGATCAGGATGTCGTGCAGCAGCGCGATGAACGCCGCGACCGCCATCCTCCACTCGAAGGCGATCGACAGGTAGATCACGATCACGATCAGGAACGCGATCAGCGCCTCGATGGCCTTGGAGGAGATCTGGCTTCCCCAGGTCGGGCCCACGAACTGGGTGTTGATGCTGTTGACGTTGACGTCCAGTTCCTTGGCGATGGAGTTCTGGACGTGCTGGGTCTGGGCGATGGTCAGCGGCGCGGTCTGGGCCTGCCACTGCGCCTTGCTGCCCACGCCGACCTGCTGGACGATGGGGTTCCCGCCACCGCCGTCGGTCACCGCCTTCTCCACCTGGCTGATGCTGGCGTTCGGCGCGCGGACCTGGAAGACCGAGCCGCCCTTGAACTCGACGCTGAAGTTCAGGCCGCGGACCAGCAGCGCCAGGACCGCGATGATCAGGATGCAGCCGGAGATCGTGTACCAGAGTTTCTGCCAGGCCGACGAAGTTGATGGAGACGTCACCGCGGTACAGCCGGCCGCCGATGTCACCGAGGCGCGACATCATGCCTCCCTCGAGGTGGCCCGCGGCGTCCGCGCGGTGCCCGGTGAGGCCGGCCGCGCGCTCCGGCGGGGCACGCCGGAACGCCATGGCGCTCTGGCCCCGAGCCGTGCCGGATCCAGGCCGGACCATTTATGGCCCTGGCCGTAGAACTTGGTGCGGGCGAGCAGCGTCACCATCGGCTTGGTGAACAGGAACACGACGACCACGTCGATGAGCGTGGTCAGGCCGAGCGTGTACGCGAAGCCCTTCACGTCACCGATCGAGAAGATGTACAGCAGCAGGGCGGCCAGGAAGGACACCGTGTCGGAGACCAGGATCGTCCGCCGGGCCCGTTTCCAGCCGCTCTCCACCGCGCCGCGCAGCGAGCGGCCCTCGCGTACCTCGTCCCGCAGCCGTTCGAAGAACACCACGAACGAGTCGGCAGTGATGCCAATGGCCACGATGAGGCCCGCGATGCCGGCCAGCGACAGCGTGTAGTTCTGGTACTTGCTGAGCAGCACGATGGCGAGGTAGCCGATGAGGCCCGCGATCGCGAGGCTGGAGACCGACACGATGCCCAGGCCGCGGTAGTACAGGAACGAGTACAGGACCACCAGCGCCAAGCCGATCGCGCCGGCGATGAGGCCCGCGTCGAGCTGGTTGCGGCCGAGCTGCGCGGTGACGGAGGTCGTGTTCGTGATGTTGAACGTGAGCGGCAGCGCGCCGTACTTGAGCTCGTTGACGAGCTGGTTGGCCTGCGTCTGGCCGCCGATGTTGGTGATCTGGACCTGACCCGCCGGAATCGCCTGCGTGGTCTGCGGGGCGGAAACGACGTTCCCGTCCAGCACGATCGCGGTCTGGTCCAGCACCGAACTGTTGGCGTTGGTGCTGACGGTGGGGTAGTACTTGCTGGCCTGCGTCGCGGTCAGGTCGCCGAACGCCTTGGTGGCCTTGCCGTTGAGGTTGAGGTTGACGACCCACTGGCTGTTGGTGGTGTCAATCTCCGCGGCCTCGGAGGTGACGTCGGTGCCGAGGATGACCGCGTTGCCCAGAACGTATTTCACGCCGTTGGGGCCGCAGGCCACGGTCTGGCTGCCAGGGTCGTCCCACTGTGGCTCGGTGTAGCCGAGCTTCTGCTTCCAGCTGTTCAGGTCGCTGCAGTCGAGCTTCTCGAACAGCTTCATCACCGCCGGGTCGACCGCGGCCGGGTCACCGGCGGTGGTGGCCGCGGACGAGCTGCTCGCGCTCGGGCTCGGCGTCGCGGACGCGCTGCCCGTCGGCGAGGCGCTCGTGCCGCCGCTGGCCTTGGCCGCGGGGGTGGGCGTGGCAGCGGCGTGCCGGATGTACGCCTTGGTGCTCGCGCTCGGGCTCGGCGACGCCTTCGTGCTGGTCCCCTTGGTGCCGGTCGCGCTCGGGCTCGGGGTCGGGGTCGCCGAGGTGGCCGGCGTGGACGAGCCTTCCAGCAGCACCGGGCGGAACCGGAGCTGGGCCGTCGTGCTCACCTCGTTCACCACCTGCTGCGAGCCCGCGCCCGGGACCGTCACGGTGATGTCGTTGGCGCCCTGGCGCTGTACGGACACACCGGTGCTGCCCGAGGCGTTCACCCGGCTGTTGATGATCGCGACGGCCTGCTCCATGTCGCTGTCGGGCGGCGTCTTGCCCTTCTGCGTCACCGCCTGCAGCGTGGCCTGCGTACCGCTCGAAAGGTCCAGCCCCAGGCCGATCTTGAAGTCCTTGTGCCACTTCCCGGGGCTGAACGCATTCGCGCCGACGATGCCGATGAGCATCACCACGATCAGCGCGACCAGGACCGCGAGCGAGCGCCCCGGTTTCGAGCCGCTGTTCCTAGGCGGAGCCACTTGTCCTGAAGTCCTTAGTCGATTTCCTGCGAAGCCGTTGAAGCTGCGGGAGACGCCGTCGCGGCGGCCCTACTCCTTGGACGCCGGGCTCTCCGGTTTGATACCCGGCCCGGAGCCGTTGGCGGTCGCGTCACGCTGACCGTTGATGGTCAGGTCGTCGCCGTGGGTGGAGGCGGGCGCGCTCAGGTCCGGCTCGGTCTCGTGCTGGGCGTCGGCGGACGTGACCGGGTCGTACCCGGCCCCGGTGCCGTACTCGCCATGCAGGTCATCCTCGTGCTCCGCGGACGCGTCGTCCCCGTACTCCGCCTCGGCGCCGTCCGGCTCGGCCTCGTCCTCGGCGGGCTCGTCACCGGGGGCGAGCACCTCCATGATCGCGCGCTTCATGTAGCGGACCTCGATGTCGGGTGCGACCTCGAGCACCACGTCATCACCGTCGACGGCCACCACCGTGGCGTACATGCCCGCCGTCGTGCGCACGCGCGCGCCCGGCCGGACATTGTTCTGCTGCTGCACGACCTTCTTCTGGCGATTACGTCCCGGCCGGATGGCCATGAAATAGATGAGGCCGATGAAGACGATGATCAGGATGATGAACGTGGAGCTGCTGGACGACTTTGTCGCCGCCGCGGCTGTAGCTACCGTGATTCCACTCCCCATGAGCGGGGCACCTTTCCAGTTGGGTTCTGCGGGCTGGCCAGGCCAGGTCCGCGCTCGGGGCCCCGGGCTATACACCCGGTTTCCCGCACGGGGCCGCGGCCAGTGGCCAACTGCCGCAGTGTAGCGACCCATTGACCACGCACCAACAGGCTACGGCGTCCGCGCCGTGATCGTGACCTCCCGGCGATCTTCGGTGGGCACACGGGGCCGGATGGGGCGCCCGGGAAAAAGCGGCGGGCGACGGCGCGGCTAGTCGGAGGGCGGAGCCATACCGGGGGCCCGGGCTAGTAGTCGGAGGGGGAGCCATACCGGGCCGCGCTACTAGTCGGAGGGCGGAGCCATACCGGGGCCGGCTAGTAGGCGGAGGGGGGAGCCATACCAGGGCCCGCTAGTCGAACAGCGTGGCCGCGCCGGGACCGGTGTTGCCCTCCGGGGGCGTCAGGCCCAGGTGCTGCCAGGCGGCCGGCGTGGCGACCCGGCCGCGGGGGGTCCGGGCCAGCAGGCCCCGGCGGACCAGGAAGGGCTCGGCCACGACCTCGACGGTCTCGGCCTCCTCCGCCACCACGACCGCCAGGGTAGACAGCCCGACCGGGCCCCCGTCGTACCGCAGGACCAGCGCTTCGAGTACGGCCCGGTCCAGCCGGTCGAGGCCCTGCTCGTCCACTTCGTACAGCTCGAGCGCGGCCCGGGCCACGGCGCGATCCACGACCCCGTTGCCCCTGACCTCGGCGTAGTCCCGGACCCGGCGGAGCAGCCGGTTGGCGATCCGCGGCGTGCCGCGGGACCGCCCGGCCAGCTCGGCTGCACCGTCATCGCGCAGGGTGACACCGAGCAGCCCGGCCGACCGGCGGATGATGACCTCCAGCTCGTCGGGCTGGTAGAAGTCCATGTGCGCGGTGAAGCCGAACCGGTCGCGCAGCGGCGCGGGCAGCAGCCCGGACCGGGTGGTGGCGCCGACCAGCGTGAACGGCGCAATGTCGAGCGGGATCGCGGTCGCGCCAGGTCCCTTCCCGACCACGATGTCGACCCGGAAGTCCTCCATGGCGAGGTAGAGCATCTCCTCGGCGGGCCGCGCGAGCCGGTGGATCTCGTCGATGAAGACGACCTCGCCTTCGGACAGGGTGGACAGCACGGCGGCGAGGTCACCGGAACGCTCGATGGCCTGCCCGCTGGTGATCCGCAGCGGCATGCCGAGCTCGGCCGCGATGATCATGGCGATCGTCGTCTTGCCCAGGCCCGGTGGCCCGGACAGCAGCACGTGGTCCGGCGGACGGCCGCGGCGCACGGCGCTCTCCAGGACCAGGGAAAGCTGGTCGCGGACTCGGTGCTGGCCGACGAAGTTGGCGAGCCGCTTGGGCCGCAGCGCGCTCTCGATGACGCGGTCGTCGGCGTCGGCGAGCGGTGACACCACCCGGTCCGCTGCGTCTTCACCGCCCGGCGGGCCGCCCCGCACGTCAGTGGCCCGCGCGCGGTCGAGGGCCGCGGCCTCCCGCGCCTCCAGTTCGTCCTCGGCGATTCGCCGGTCCGTTGGGCGCCCGTTCGCTGGCCGCCCGGTCACTGGCGGCTCAGCTTCTTCATGGCCGCGCGCAGCACGGTCGCGACGTCAGCCGTCTCCGGTGCCACCCCGTCCCCGGTCAGGTCGGCCGCCACCGCGGTGATCGCCTGCTCGGCGTCCCGGGCCGGCCAGCCCAGGTTGACCAGCCCCGACTGGGCCTGCTCGCGCCACGAGGGCATGGTCGCCGACATCGGCCGGCCTGCGTCCGCGGGCACGTCACCCGGCGTCCCGAGCCGGTCCTTGAGTTCCAGGACGATGCGCTGGGCGCCCTTCTTGCCGATCCCCGGGACCAAGGTCAGCGCGTCCAGGTCCCCGGTCGAGACCGCGCGCCGCAGCGCGTCGGGGCTGTGCACGGCGAGCATGGCCAGCGCCAGCCGGGGGCCGACACCGGTGGCGGTCTGCACGAGCTCGAAGACGTTCCGTTCGTCGTCGCTGACGAAGCCGTACAGGGTGAGCGAATCCTCCCGGACCACCAGGCAGGTCGCGACGCGGGCGGGCTCGCCGGGCCGGAGGGTTGCGAGGGTTCCCGGCGTGCACTGGACGCTGAGCCCGACCCCGCCGACCTCGATCACCGCGCCGTCGGGGGCGACGCCGCTGACCGTTCCGTGCAGATGCGATATCACTGGCGCCTCCCGAGTGTCGTGTGTGCCTGCGTACTTGCCCGCGTACTGGCCGCGCTCGCGACGGCCGCTTCCAGGCGGGAGCGCGCGCCGCCCCGCCACAGCTGACAGATGGCCAGCGCCAGCGCGTCCGCGGCGTCGGCGGGCCGGGGCGGGTTGGTGAGCCGCAGCAGCCGCACGACCATGGCGGTCACCTGCGGCTTATCCGCCCGGCCGTTGCCGGTGACGGCCGCCTTGACCTCGCTGGGCGTATGCAGGGCGACCGGCAGGCCGCGGCGCGCCGCGCAGACGATGGCCACCGCGCCCGCCTGCGCGGTGCCCATGACCGTGCGGACGTTCCGCTGGCTGAACACCCGCTCCACGGCCACGGCGTCCGGCTGGTGGGCGGTCAGCCAGGCCTCGATCTGTTCTTCCAGGGCCAGCAGGCGCACGCCGACGTCCGCATCCGGCGGCGTCCGGACCACGCCGACCTCGACGAGGCTGAGTGCCCGGCCGGCGGTCCCCTCGACGACGCCGAGGCCGCAGCGGGTGAGGCCGGGATCGACGCCGAGGACGCGGCGGGGGCGCTCCGCGTAGGTCGGCGCCATGTCACCCCCAGCTCGCTTGGGCCCGGCGACCGGATCCGGCCGCGATCTCCCGCCGAACATCTGTTCGGCTCTTCGAACTTACCGTCCGGCGGCCCCGCCCGTCCGCACTCCCGGCGGCGTGTCGCCTGCGGAGCCCGGATTACGAGGCGTCCGCAGCGCGGGCGCGCCCGCGGCAGGTCCGTCCGGGAAATTAGAAGGAATCGAGCATGTACGACGACGCCGCAAAGGCACCGTCGAGCTCACTGTCAGCCACCGGGTTGCCGCCGGCCGCGAGCCCGGCCAGGCGCAGGGTCGACATTGGCGTGCCCCCGTACAGCGCGCCGAGCCCGCGCGCGCCGATGGTGAGCGGCCGGGTCGCCTCCGGGCTGTGCACCAGATGCCCCCGGCCCCCGGTCACGACGAGCTCCCACAGCCCCGAATTGCCCGGCCGCGCGTCGTCCTCGATCCACAGCGGCAGGCTGAGCTGCGCCGACATCGGGAAACCGCGCTCGGCGATGGCGGCGGGCGCGTGCACCACGCGCAGCATCCACTGCTCCCGGTTGGTGAGCCTGGCGTCCGGCTCGCGGGTAAGCCAGCACACCGGGTCGGCGGGGCCGATCCGGGCGCGGACGGTGCTGGCGATCGAGGAGTGCGACGCGACGATCGCCCACAGGTCGCGCGCGGTCCGGTCGGAGGAGGCGATGGCGCGCTCGACGGAAAGCTCACCATGCCCCCCGTGCCAGCGGTAGGCCAGGAAGCCGTCGCGTGCCAGATAGCCGAAAAGCTCGGGATCGGCCAGCCAGCGGGCGACGGTGGCGGGGTTCCGGGTGTTGGGCCCGCAGTCCCGGGCCCGTTCGTGGGCCCGGCCGATGACGGCCAGCACTTCCTCGGCGTCGTCCGGGCCGGCCCGGCGCACCGGGGCGGGGCGTTCGGCGGGGATGGGCTCGTCGCTGGGCACGCCGGGTGATCTGCTGGTGACGTCCGGCGGGATGAACGCGCGCAGCGAGCGTGCGGGGATGACGGCGTGGTGGTAACCGCCCGCCAGTTCCCAGCCCAGCGACCGGTAGATCGGCGCGGTCGCCGGATACAGCACCGACACCGGGTACCCGCGGCCGGCGATTGCCTCCAGGAGCACGGTCATCAGCTTCCGGCCCACGCCCTGGCCGCGGTACTCGGGCGCGACCATGACGGCCGCGACGCCGGCCATCGGCATGGACCGCCCGTGCCACCACTGGCGCATGTCGTGGTACCGGGCGGACGCGACCAGCTGGCCGCCGTCGAAGGCGGCGAAGATCCGGCGCTCGTCGATGGCCGCGTCGAGCTGGGCCTGCCGGCTCGAGCGGGCGAGGGCCGACTCGGGGGGGCCGCCCGCTGGGCCGAACGCCCGCCGGGAAAGGTCATACAGCGCCTCGAGGTCGTCTCCGGGAGCGACCTCCCGGATCTCCGTCCCGCCCCGGGATGTCAGATACGTTGCCACAAAGAGCAACGCTACGGCCCGCGGGCCGGCGCGTCAGCCCGGGCCGGCCGGTCACCAGGCCGGCGGCGGTCAGCCGTGGCCGGCGGTCAGCGGTGGCGGCCGGTCATCAGGGGCTCAGGCTCAGCCCAGCTTTTCCATGATGTCGTCGGGGACCGAGTAGTTGGCGTAAACGTCCTGCACGTCGTCGGAGTCCTCGAGGGCGTCGATGACCCGGAACACGCGCTTGGCGTGCTCCTCGTCCACCGGGACCTCCATGGTCGGCATGAACGCGACGTCAGCGGACTCATAGTCGATCCCGGCGTCCTGCAGCGCGCTGCGCACGGCCACCACGTCGGCCGCCTCGCTGGTGATCTCGAAGGAGTCGCCGAGGTCGCTGACCTCCTCGGCGCCCGCATCGAGGACGGCCCCGAGAACGTCGTCTTCGGTGACGCTGGTCGTTTTGCCGACAATGACGACGCCCTTCCGGTTGAACAGATAGGACACCGAACCGGGGTCGGCCATGGCCCCGCCGTTACGGCTGAACGCGGTCCGCACGTCCGAGGCGGCCCGGTTCCGGTTGTCGGTCAGGCACTCGACCAGGACCGCGACCCCGCCGGGCGCGTAGCCCTCGTAGGTGATGTTCTCGTAGGTGGCGCCGCCGGCCTCCTGACCGGAGCCACGGCGGACCGCCCGGTCGATGTTGTCGTTCGGCACGGAACTCTTCTTCGCCTTCTGGATGGCGTCGTACAGCGTCGGGTTGCCCGCCGGGTCCCCGCCGCCGGTCCGCGCCGCCACTTCGACGTTCTTGATCAGCTTGGCGAAAAGCTTGCCGCGCTTGGCGTCGACCACCGCCTTCTTGTGCTTAGTGGTCGCCCACTTGGAGTGGCCGCTCATGTGTTTCCCTTCACGATGTCAATAAAGAGCTCGTGGATCCGCGTGTCTGGCGTCAGTTCCGGATGGAACGATGTGGCCAGAAGTGACCCCTGCCGGACCGCGACGATCCTGTCGGCGCGCTCGTCCGTGCCGAGGATCTCAACTCCCGCGCCCACCTGCTCGACCCACGGCGCGCGGATGAACACCGCCCGCAGCGGCGGCCCCGGCACCCCGGTCAGGCGGATGTCGGACTCGAAGGAGTCGACCTGCCTTCCGAAGGCGTTGCGCCGCACGGTCATGTCGATCCCGCCGAACGTCTGCTGCCCGGCGACCCCGTCCTGCAGACGGTCCGCCATCATGATCATTCCCGCGCAGGAGCCGAACGCCGGAAGGCCGGAGGACAGCATCTTACGCAGTGGTTCCAGCATGTCGAAGGAAACCGCAAGGCGCCAGAGGGTGGTGGACTCTCCCCCGGGGATTACCAGGCCGTCGATGGCTTCCAGCTCATCGGGCCGGCGGACCGCGGTGGCCCGGGCCCCGGCCTGCTCCAGCGCGCGCACGTGCTCACGGACGTCGCCCTGCAGGGCCAGGACACCGACGAGCGGCGCGGTGGAAATATCTGGCACGGGCAACCCTTCGGGCATGGCTGATCACGGGCAACGAGGGGGTCACCGGCACAACGCCGGTGAGCGGGCCATTCTTCCCGTGGCGAACGCGGCCGCTGTCCGCGGGCGCGGGCTGGGCGGGGGTTACCAGCCGCGGGACGCGTAATGCTGCTCGGCGGGCAGGTCGTCCAGGTTGATGCCGACCATCGGCTCGCCCAGGCCGCGGGACACCTTCGCGACCACGTCCGGGTCGTCGTGGAACGTCGTCGCCCTGACGATGGCCGCGGCGCGCTTGGCCGGGTCACCGGACTTGAAGATGCCGGAGCCGACGAACACGCCCTCCGCGCCCAGCTGCATCATCATCGCCGCGTCGGCCGGGGTGGCGATCCCGCCCGCGGTGAACAGCACGACGGGCAGCCGCCCGGCCGCGGCGACCTCGGCGACGATCTCGTACGGCGCGCGCAGATCCCTGGCCGCGGTGAACAGCTCCTCTTCGGGCAGCGAGACGAGGCGGGCGATCTCGGCGCGGATCTGCCGCATGTGCCGGGTCGCCTCCACCACGTTGCCCGTGCCGGCCTCGCCCTTGGAACGGATCATGGCCGCGCCCTCGGCCAGCCGGCGCAGCGCCTCACCCAGGTTGGTCGCACCGCAGACGAACGGGACGGTGAACTTCCACTTGTCCACGTGGTGGGCCTCGTCGGCCGGGGTCAGCACCTCGGACTCGTCGATGTAGTCGACGCCGATGGCCTGCAGCACCTGGGCCTCGGCGAAATGCCCGATCCGGCACTTGGCCATGACTGGGATCGAGACCGCCTCGATGATCCCGTCGATCATGTCCGGGTCGCTCATCCGCGCCACCCCACCCTGCGCCCGGATGTCGGCGGGCACCCGCTCCAGCGCCATCACCGCGACCGCGCCCGCGTCCTCAGCGATCTTCGCCTGATCGGCCGTGACGACGTCCATGATGACGCCGCCCTTGAGCATTTCCGCCATGCCCCGCTTGACCCGCGCCGTGCCAGCGGCGGCCGACTCGGCAGGGCCGTCATTGGATGCGATGAGGACCTCGGTGGCCCTTTCCGGGCTGCCTGCGGAGTTGACGGTGGACACGCGAAACCTCACTTGATCGGTGGAGTACTCCAGCACTCACACGTACGGACGCTGCCTATCTCCCTATGGTAGGTGTCACGCGGCGCGTGCTCGGTCTCGCCCGTGGCCGGGCGGGTCCGGCCCGGGGCCCGGACGGGTCTCACGCGGGGCCGGTCTCAGCCGGCCAGCCGGTGCAGGCCGGCGCCCGCGCCGTCACCGCCCTCCGCGACGAGTGAGTCGTCCATTTCGAAAAATTCCGGGAGCCCGGCGTTGCCCGCCAGGCGGAGCAGCCGGACCAGGGGCTTGCCCCGGGCCTCCCGGGTCACGGCGACCGCGTTGTTGTAGAACGTCCGGGCCACGAAGACCTGGTGCGCGGCGGCCTCGACCTCGGCCAGGAGCTCGTCGGCGCCGTCCATGCCGGTCAGCGAGGCCCGGAAGCCGGGCTGGGCGAACGCGGCGCGCAGGGCCCGGGACAGGTTGCTCTGCGCGAGCTCACTGCTCGGGCCGCCCCGGGCGTTGTGCGCCGCCTCGGCCAGCAGCAGACTGGTCGCTGGGTCGAGCAGACCTGAAGAGGCGAGCTCGAGCGCGACCGAACTGCGCCGGACGAGGGTGACGTCCAGAGCCGCCTGCGCCGCCTCCAGCCGGGTGTGCATCCGGTCCAGGCGCCCGGCCCGCCAGGACACGTACACGCCCAGGAACAGCAGGACCGCGGCGATGATGACGATGTTGGCGATCATGGCGGATATCCCCTTAGTGAGCCACGGCCACGGCGTCGGTGCCGAGCACGACGGTCTCGTAGACGGCCAGCACGTCCCGCGCCACCATGGTCCAGTCGTACGCGGCGACGGCGCTGGTCGCGGCGGCCGACAGCTGGGCGCGGCGGCCCGGGTCGTCGAGCAGCAGCCGGGCGGCCCGCGCGAGGTCGGCCGGGTCCCCGGTGGTGAACAGCTCGCCGGCCCTCCCGCCTTGCAGCACCCGCTGGAACGCGTCCAGGTCGCTGGCCACGATCGGCGCTCCCGCGGCCATGGCCTCGGCAAGCACGATGCCGAAGCTCTCACCGCCCGTGTTCGGGGCGCAGAAGACATCCACCGAGTGCAGCATCCGCACCTTGTCCTGGTCGCTGACCTGGCCGAGCAGGACGACGCGGTCGCGCAGCGGGGCGGGCACACGCTCGAGCACCTCGTAGGCGTCACCCGGGCCGGCGATGAGGAGCCGCAGCGCGGGCCGTTCGGTACCAAGGATTTCAAAAGCCTTCAGCAGGACCCCGAGCCCCTTGCGCGTCTCGTCCATCCGGCCCAGGAAGCCGATCGCGCCGCCTTCCCCGGGCCATCCGGGCAGCGGCTCGGCCACGGCGTAGCGGCGGGTGGCGACCCCGTTGGGGATGAGCACCGCGTCGCCGCCGAGATGCTCTACGAGCGTGGTCCGGGCGGCCTCGGACACCGCGATCCGGCCGTTGATCTTCTCCAGCGCGGTCAGCAGGGCCGGGCCGGCGGCGTGCATCACGCGCGACTTCGGGTTGGCGGTGTGCATGGTGGCGACGATCGGCCCGGAGGCAACCCAGCACGCCAGCAGGGACAGGCTCGGCGCGGCGGGCTCGTGCACGTGCAGCACGTCGAAGTTGCCCTCCTTGACCCACCGGCGGACGCGGCTGGCGGACAGGAACCCGAACGCGAGCCGGGCCACCGAGCCGTTATACGGCACCGGAACCGCCCGCCCGGCCGGCACCACGTAGTCGGGCAGCGGCGTGTCCTCATCGGCGGGTGAGATCACCGAGACGGTGTGACCGAGCTCAATCAGCGCCTCCGCGAGGTCCCTGATGTGCTGCTGTACGCCGCCGGGAACGTCCCAGGTGTACGGGCACACGATCCCGATCTTCATCCGCCGGCCCCCCGAAGCGGCTCGGCGGGCTGGCCTGACTGGCCTGACTGGGCGGGCAGCCGGGCGGGGTCGAGGTCGGCGAGGAAGACTCGCTGCAGCATGTGCCAGTCCTGCGGGTGCTCGGTGATGCCCTTCTCGAAGTTCCGGGCGATCTCCTGGGTCATGGCCGCCGCCTTTTCCTTGCGGCTGCCCTCGGCCGGGACCGGGATCTCCGGGCTGGCGTGCGCGAACCAGCCCTCTTCGGTGAACCACAGCGTCACCGCGTGCAGTGCGGCGCCGGTCTGCACGGCGAGCGCGGCGGGCCCGGCGGCCATCCGCGCCTTCTCGCCGAAGAAGTCCACCTCGATCCCGCTTTCGGTGAGGTCGCGATCGCAGAGCAGGCACACCAGATGCCCGGCGCGGAGCCGCTGGGCCAGCACGCCGAACACACCTCCGCCGCCCAGCGTCAGCACCTCCATGCCCAGGCCCTCGCGGAACGCGAGGAACATGTCGTATATCGACTCGGGCTTGAGCCGCTCGGCGACGGTGGCGAACTTGAGGCCGCGCGCGATGACGTACGCGCCGGCGACCTCCCAGTTGCCCATGTGGGGCAGCGCGAAGATCACGCCCTTGCCGTTCGCCACCCTGGCGAGGGCCTCGTCGATGGCCGCGTTGACTTGCATGTCGCGGAGGATGCGTTCCTTGCCGACGGTGGGCAGCCGGAACACTTCCATCCAGTAGCGGCCGTAGGAGCGCATCCCGGCCCGGGAGGCGGCGCGCAGGTCCTTGCCGCTGGTACCCGGCCCGAGCACGCGCAGCAGGTTGCCCTCGAGGACCTGGACACCGTGCCCCTGGCGCCGCCAGGCGATCTCCGTCGCGGTGGTGAACGCCCAGCGCACCCAGGATTCGGGCAGGTGGCAGAGCGCCTTCCAGCCCAGCCAGAATCCCGTCCCGGCGAGCAGGTCCTTCACTCGAGACAACGCCCCGCGCCTCTCTGCCTTATTCCACCGTCTGCGTGGCCGTAGTGGCCGGTGAGGCGTCGGTGCCCCCGGCGTCCCCGATGCCCGAGGCGTTGGTACACCCGGCGTCCCGGATGCCCGAGGCGTCGGTGTCCCCGGCGTCCTGCGCGCCCCCGGCCTTCTCGGCGTCCCCGGTGCCCTCGCTGTCCGGTGTGGGCGCCTGGGCCGTTAGGGCCATCATCCCCCGGCGGACGACGTACATCCGCTGGACCAGCGTTACGACGCTCGCCGCGGCCAGGCCCCAGAGGCCGATCTGAAGAATGTAGGGTACGCCGAGCCCGGACAGGCCGACCGCCACGTAGGTGACGACCATCCGCTCGGGACGTTCGGCGATGCCCACGTTGGCCTTGACGCCGAGGCCCTCGGCCCGCGCCTTGACGTAGGACACGAGCGCACCCGCGACCAGGCAGAACAGCGACACCCCGGCCAGCAGCAGGTTGTCGCCGCCGAGCACGAACCACGCGGCCAGGCCGGAGAACGTCGCCGCGTCCGCGACCCGGTCCATGGTGGAGTCCAGGAACGCACCCCAGGGGCCGCTGGTGCCCTTCAGCCGGGCCAGCACCCCGTCCAGCATGTCCAGGAAGACGAAGATGGTGGCCACCAACGTGCCGAGGAACAGGTGCCCGGTCGGGTAGCCCCACAGCGTGCTGGCCGCCACGCCGACCGTGCCCGTCACGGTCACCATGTTCGGCGTGACCGGGGTACGGGCCAGCACCTCACCCACCGGGGTCATCAGCCGGGTGAAGAACGGGCGCGCCTTGTTCAGCATGGCCGTTAGATCTTAACGTCGGCAGGCGACCAACGTGTCACGCGGATATTTCCGGCCGCTTTCCGGTAACCTGCCCGATTCTCAGCAGGGGTCTTGTGGTAACGCCGCCGACGGGTTCAGGCTGAACGCACGGCAGCAGCGCAGCACCTACACAGGAGGCGACGGGATGGCGGATACAACAGGCACATCAGGGGCCGCCGGAGGCGTACCACTGGCCGGCCAGCCGGGCAAGATTCGCAATGTCGCGCTGGTCGGCCATTCCGGCGCGGGCAAGACGACACTCGTCGAGGCCCTGCTGAACGAGACCGGCACCATCCAGCGGCCCGGCCGGGTCGAGGACGGGACCACGGTCAGCGACTTCGACGAGATCGAGGTCCGGCAGGGGCGCTCGGTCAACCTCACCCTCTCCCCCATCACCCACGCGGGCGTCAAGGTCAACCTCCTGGACACGCCCGGGTACGCCGACTTCACCGGGGACCTGCGGGCCGGCCTGCGCGGGGCGGACTCGGCCCTGTTCGCGGTGGCGGCCACCGAGGGTGTGGACGGCCTGACCCGCATGCTGTGGGAGGAGTGCGCGCGTGTCGGGATGCCGCGCGCGGTCGTCATCACCAAGATCGACCACCAGCGCGCCGACTTCGAGGCCGCGCTGGCCGCATGCCGGGAGGCGTTCGGCGAGGCCGTGGCTCCGCTGTACCTGCCGGTCTCCGACGGGGAGGGGTCATCGGTCCGCGGCCTGATCGGGCTGCTGTCGCAGAAGATGTTCGACTACTCCGGCCCGGAACGCACCGAGCGCGCCCCGGACCCGGCCGACGCCGACCGGATGGAAAGCCTCCGCAGTGAGCTGATCGAGGGCATCATCCAGGAGAGCGAAGACGAGACCCTCATGGAGCGGTATCTGTCCGGCGAGGAGATCGACCCGAAGGTCCTGATCGAGGACCTGGAGAAGGCCGTGGCGCGGGGCAGTTTCTACCCGGTGCTCGCCGTGTCCTCCCCGCGCGGCATCGGCATGGCGGAGCTGCTGGAGGTGATGACCCAGGCCTTCCCGTCGCCCGAGGAGCACCCGCTGCCCATGGTCACCACCCTCGATGGCACCCCGGTCACCGGGCTGTCCTGCGACCCGGCCGGCCAGCTGCTCGCCGAGGTCGTCAAGACCACCTCCGACCCCTACGTCGGCCGGGTGAGCCTGGTGCGCGTGTTCTCCGGGACGCTGCGGGCCGACGCGGCCGTGCACGTGTCCGGTCACGGGCGCGTCGGGCAGGGCCACGCCGACCATGACACCGACGAGCGGATCGGCGCGCTGACCTGCCCGCTCGGCAAGCAGCAGCGGGCCGTCACCGAGGCCGTGGCCGGGGACATCTGCGCCGTGGCCAAGCTGGCCACCGCGGAGACCGGCGACACGCTGTCCGGCAAGGACGAGCCGCTGCTGATGGAGCCGTGGGTGATGCCGGAGCCGCTGCTGCCGATCGCCGTCTCGGCCAAGTCCAAGGCCGACGACGACAAGATGTCCCAGGCGCTGTCCCGGCTGGTGGCCGAGGACCCCACCCTGCGGCTCGAGAACAACCCGGAGACGCACCAGCTCGTGCTGTGGTGCATGGGCGAGGCCCACGTCGACGTACTGCTCGACCGGCTGTCCGGGCGTTACGGCGTGGCGGTGGAGACCTCGGCGCCGCGCGTCCCGCTGCGGGAGACGATCGCGGGCAAGGCGCACGGCCTGGGCCGGAACGTGAAGCAGACCGGCGGCCACGGCGAATACGCGATCTGCCACATCGAGGTCGAGCCGATGCCCGGCAACGCCGGCTTCGAGTTCGTGGACAAGGTCGTCGGCGGCGTGGTGCCGCGCCAGTTCATCCCGTCGGTGGAGAAGGGCGTCCGGTCCCAGATGGAGCAGGGCGTGGTCGCGGGCTACCCCATGGTGGGGCTGCGGGTCACGCTGTACGACGGCAAGGCCCACTCGGTGGACTCCTCCGACATGGCGTTCCAGAAGGCGGGCCGCGCCGCACTGCGGGACGCGGTCGACAAGGCGCAGTCCATGCTGCTCGAGCCGGTCGATGAGGTGTCCGTGCTGGTGCCCGACGATTACGTCGGCGCGGTCATGTCCGATCTGTCCTCGCGCCGGGGCCGGGTACTGGGCACCGAGCCGGTGCCGGTCGGCCGGACGCTGGTCAAGGCGGAGATCCCCGAACTGGAGATCACCCGGTACACGATCGACCTGCGGTCGGTGTCGCACGGAACCGGCTCGTTCAGCCGCTCCTACCTGCGTCACGAGCCCCTCCCCGCGCACCTGGCCGCCAAGATCGCCGAAGAGTCCAAGGAGGGTTAGGGAGGGCTGCACGCCAATCCGGTGCGGTCTTTCCGCAGTACAGGGAGACGCGACAAACCCGAAAACGTATCGCTACTGGCGGCTGCGTTCCCGTCGGTTGCGGAGGCCGCGTCGGCGGCGATGGGATCGTCGTCGCCGGCGCGGGCGAGCAGGGCTGCCACGATCCCGGGTGTTGTATCGGTGATGGTCGCGTGGATGGTGGCTTGCCGGATAATGCACTCGATTTTTAATGGCCGCCGGTTAATTACCGGTCCGTATTTCCGGCTTTTCCCGGGCCCGTTGGCTGGTTCTTATTTGTGCGTTCGTGCATTTGCCGGGCCTGGCTTCCACCCCGGCCTGCTACGGCCGCAAGCGGCGGCCACGGAAGCTATCGAGGAGGACGGGGCGAGGAGGACGGGGCGAGGAGCAGGGCACAACGATCAGCTCAGGCCGGACGAAGGCCCCCGTGGCCATTAGCGTCATTAACCCGGTAACGAAGGGTCTTACGGACATTCGTGGGCAGCCGATCCTGCTGACCGGACGACATGGGAGCCCGGACGGCCCCGGATCCCCAAGCTGATGGCGCAACTTCATTGTCGCGGATTATTCATTGGCATGCCATTTCCTGTAACCATGCCAGGAGCCTCGCTCACCGATCATGGCCATGTGCGCGGCGTACGCCGCGTTGGGTGTGGACCGACTGAGCGCGGCCCCCGGACTCAGTCACGAACGTTAGGGCAGAGACATGGCTGACGCTTCTATTCCAGCGACCGTGACGATCGCCGGGGTCTTGGCGGACGTAGATGGCACCCTGGTCACCAAGAACAAGGCGCTGACTCCGCGTGCGATCGCAGCGATCGAGCGGCTGCACGAGCGTGGGGTGCTGTTCGCGATCACCAGCGGACGCCCGCCGCGTGGCATGCGCATGCTGGTCCACCCGCTTGAAATGCGCGGGCCGATGGCTGCCTTCAACGGCGGGATCATCGCCCAGCCGGACATGACCATCGTCGACGAACAGGCCGTCCCGGACGATTGCACGCCGGCCGTCATTGACACGATCCGCGCGCATGGCCTCTACGTCTGGATCTACCGCGCTGCCGAGTGGTACGTCACCGATCCCCATGCGCCGCACGCGCAGCGGGAAGCCTCGACCGTCCAGTTTCAGCCAACGGTGGTGCCCAGCTACGACGGTCTCCTCGATCGGGTAGTCAAGATCGTCGGCGTCAGCGACGACCACGACCAGGTCGCGCGGTGCGAGGCCGCGGTGCAGGAACAGTTCGGGGCACACGTCTCAGCCGCCCGATCGCAGCCGCACTATGTCGATGTGACGCACCCGACGGCGAACAAGGGTGCCGTGGTCGAGCGCATGTCGGGCTACTACCAGATCCCGCTAGAGCAGATCGCCACGCTCGGCGACCAGCCGAACGATGTCCTGATGTTCGAGCGGAGCGGCTTGAGCATCGCGATGGGCAACGCGAGCGAGGAGGTGCAGCGGGAAGCCACCTGCGTGACGGCCTCCAACGAGGACGAGGGCTTCGCCAGGGCTGTCGAGGAGTTCATCCTGCCGCGGGCGGTGGCCGCTCCCGTGATCCCCCTGGCCGGGTAGACAAGGACGGGACTCATGCCGCTGATCGGAGACATTGACGGCATCAGGACCCACCTGGCCGTATTCACTAAGTGCGCAGTTGCAGCGGCAGGCATGTTAGGACGACCGCGCCGGTCGAACGAGCGACGCACCGTTCTTCGACCTAGGCGGTGAATTCGCCGTAACCTGGAGTCATCGGCCTGCTTCCCCTTCAGGTATGCAATCTCAGGTATGCAATCGAGCTTTGGAGTCTTCGGGTCATGAGCGTCGAGCGGGAGAAGGAGGTCGCCGCGGAGGCGGCGGCCGAGCTGGTCGAAGACGGCATGACCGTCGGGCTGGGCACCGGCTCGACGGTGGCGTTCCTGCTCCCCGCCCTGGCGCGGCGGTCGCTCGACATCGTGTGTGCCGCGACTTCGCTGCGCACCGAACACGTCGCGCGCGAGCTGGGCCTGCGGATGGAGGCCGTCGCGAGCATCGACCGGTTCGATCTGACCATCGATGGCGCGGACCAGATTGCCCCCGACGGCTGGCTGGTCAAAGGCGGCGGCGCGGCGCACACCCGGGAAAAGATCGTCGCGGGGACTGCCGACCGCTTCATCGTCATCGCCGACTCCACCAAGCCGGTGCAGGCCCTGCACAGTCCGGTCCCGCTGGAGCTGCTGTCCTTCGGGCTGCGCGCCACGATGCGCCGGGTCGGGCCGGTCTCGCTGCGCGACGTCCCGCCCAGCCCGGACGGTGGCGTGATCGCGGACTACCACGGGCCGGTGGACGATCCGGCGGCGCTGGCTGCCTGGCTGTCCTCGACGCCCGGTGTGGTCGAGCACGGCCTGTTCCCGCCGGAGATGGTGGCGACGGCCCTGGTGGGCCGGGGTGGGTCGGTTGACCGGATCGACTTCGAGCGCATTGCGTCCTGACCGGTCGGCCCCGGGCGTGCGGTGCACTGGCCGCCCGCCGGCGCACCGCGGTTCGCGTCCCGACGGCGCCATCGGGGCCCTCAGGTCGTCACTCGGATGGAACGAATGGAACCTGCCACCGGTGGAATCTGCCACTGGCCGCAAGCGCCGCACGGCGGTGGCACCCGTCGCCCCCTCCATCTGGAGTTCGTTCACCACGTGGGCGTTCACGTCGTAGAGCGTGACCGCGGGTCGATCGAGAATCTCGTAGTCGGGGTCCACCGCCTGGACGCCGCTCAGGTGCAGCAACGACCACAGCAGCGCGGAGGCGTGGCCCTCGGACAGCACGAACCGGTCCCGGTCCGGCCAGATGGGGTCGCCGGGGTCGAAGCGGAGGAAGCGCTGCCACAGCGTGTAGGCGACCAGGGCTATGTCCATCGGGGTGCCCGGATGGCCCGAGTTCGCCTTCTGGATCGCGTCCATGCACAGGGCCCGGATGGTGTTGATCGCGACGGTGTCCGCGTCGCGCGTGGTGGTGGTGGTCACTGCAGCTCCCTGATGGCGTGGGGATGAGTTCGGATGGAAGCAGTCTCTACCCCTCCGGTGCGTACAGGGCGGCGCCGATGATTCCGGCGTGGTTCCGAAGCTGGGCCGGGAAGATCGGCGTGTGCAGCTCGATCCAGGGCAGGAATTCGTCGGCGATGTTGCTGATGCCGCCGCCGATGATGATCAGCTGCGGCCAGAGCACGCGCTGAACCAGCTCAAAATAGGACTCAAGCCGGCGGGCGTATTCCCTCCAGGACACCTGTTCGCGCTGGCGGACCGACTCAGCCGCCCAGTCCTCGGCCTTCCCGTGGTGCAGCAGCGGCAGGTGCCCGAGCTCGGAGTTCGGCACCAGCGTCCCGTCGACGAACAAGGCGCTGCCGATCCCCGTCCCGAGGGTGATCACGGCCACCACGCCGGCCGTGCCCTGTCCGGCCCCGAAGCGGACCTCGGCGATGCCCGCCGCGTCGGCGTCGTTCAGCACCGCGACCGGCCGCCCGGTCACCTTCGAGAAAAAGTCCGCCGCGTCCATGCCGACCCAGGCGTGATCGATATGCAACGCGGTCTCGACAATCCCGCCCCGCACCACCGCCGGCAAGGCCAGGCCGACCGGGCCTGGCACGTCGATCTGCTGCAGCACCTGGCCAACTACGGCGGCGATGGCCTGCGGCGTGGCCGGCGACGGGGTAGGCAACCGGATCCGCTCGATGGCAAGCTTTCCCGTTGCGATGTCGACGGGGGCCGTTTTGATCCCGATCCCTCCGATATCGACGCCGACCACAAGGCCCGATGCCGTTGAAGCGCTCATTTCTGGTCCCTATCGCCGGCGGCAGTGTTGACGATCATGACGTCAGAGCGTTCGATCACGCTCACCGTCATCTTTGGCGTGAGCTCACGGGCTGCGACTGACCCGGGCAAGATCCTTGCTGATCTGGTGGTGGTGCTCGGTGATGGCTGAGCCGCGCACCCGGCACCGGGCATGCCCGGTCAGCCGTCATCCCCGGTGGTCCGGCGGCGGGGGAGGGGTTCCCGCCCGGGCGGCTGGCTGGGGCGCGGCCGGGCCGGTATGGCCTGGATGGGGCGGACCTTCGGCTCCCCGGCCGAGAGTTGCACCTTCTCGCCGTAATGCAGGATTTCGAGTGGCTTGCCGTCCGCCAGCGAGTATGTGGCGGACGTGTGGGTCGCCTCGACATGCAGCCGCCGCCCGCGGATGAGGATGGTGAACGCAAGCCTGCTCAGGGCCTGCGGGAGCCGCGGCGCGAAGGCGACGGTGCCGTCCTGGTGGCGCAACCCCCCGAATCCGCCGACCAGCGCGATCCAGGCGCCGGCCAGCGAGGCGATGTGGACGCCGTCCCGGGTATTGTGCTCCAGATCTCTCAGGTCCATGAGGGCGGCCTCGCCGAGGTAGTCGAAGGCCAGTTCCACCTGGCCGACCTCGGCGGCCATGACCGCCTGGGTGCAGGCCGACAGTGAGGAGTCCCGCACCGTGAGCTGCTCGTAGTAGTCGAAGTTGCGGGCTTTCTCCTTGGCGGTGAACGCGTCCGGGCACAGGTACATGGCCAGGGCCAGGTCGGCCTGCTTGACGACCTGCTTGCGGTACAGATCGAAGTAGGGAAAGTGCAGCAGCAGCGGGTTTTTCTCCAGCGGGGTGCCGACGAAGTCCCAGACCTGATGCCGGGTGAAGTCCTCGTCCTGCGGATGCACGCCAAGCGTCTCGTCGTAGGGGATGAACATCTGCTCCGCCGCGTCCCGCCAGCGACCGGACTCCTCCGCGTCGATGCCGAGCTCACGGGCGCGGTTCGGGTACCGCTTCGCCGTTTCCGCCGCGGCCAGCAGGTTCTGCCGGGCCATCAGGTTGGTGTAGACGTTGTTGTCCACGACGGCGCTGTACTCGTCCGGGCCGGTGACCCCGTCGATGCGGAACCGGCCCTGGGCATCATGGTGGCCAAGCGAGGCCCACAGCCGCGCGGTGTGGGTCAGCAGGTCCATCCCCGGGCCCCGGTCGAACGCCTCGTCGCCGGTGGCGTCAACATAACGAATGACGGCGTCGGCGATGTCGGCGTTGATGTGAAAGGCGGCGGTGCCGGCCGGCCAGTAGGCGGAGCACTCCTGCCCGGCGATCGTCCGCCATGGGAACAGCGCGCCCTTGCGGCCGTGCTGGGCGGCCCGCTCGATGGCCATCGGGAGCGTGTAGTGCCGCCAGCGCAGCGCGTTGGCGGCCGCGTCCGGGGCCGTCAGGGTGAGCACCGGCAGCACGAAGGTCTCGGTGTCCCAGAACGCGTGCCCGTCGTAGCCGGGCCCGGTCAGCCCCTTGGCGGGAATCGGCTTGGTCTCCGCGCGGGCACCGGCCTGCAGCACGTGGAACAGCGCGAAGCGCACCGCCTGCTGGATCTCGCTGTCCCCGTCTATCTCGACGTCGGCGCGGTCCCAGAAGTCATCGAGGTACGCGCGCTGCTCGGCGAGCAGCCCGTCCCAGCCGGAGTGCCGGGCCGCGCTGAGTGCCGCCCACGACTGGTCACGGACCGCCGTCAGCGACCGCTCGCTCGACGACCCATAGGCCACGAACTTGATCACCCGCAGCTTCTGCCCTGGCTCCAGCATCGCCGCCGCGGTGACCAGGCCACCGTCGGGAAACACCCGGGACTCCACCAGCACCCCCGGCGGGCCGTCGATCAGGTGATCCATCGCCGCGGCCACGTTCTGCCTGCTGAGCTGCGTCGTGTGCGTGAGCACCACCGCCGTCCCGTCGGCGTTCTGGTAGTCGCCGACCAGCGGATTGTCCAGCACCGCGGCCGCCCGCGGATCCACGCTGGCCGGCCCCGGCAGCTGCTCGTTCGCCACCAGCTCAGACTGCACCGCAACCCGCGCCGGAACCGAAAGCGGCTCCACCTCATAACTGATCGCCGCGACCGACCGCTGGGTAAACGACACCAGCCGGGTCGAGGAGACCCGGACCCGCTTTCCGGCCGGCGATTCCCACTCGGCATGGCGGTGCAGCACCCCGGCGCGAAAGTCGAGCAGGCGCTCGTGCGAGTGCAGTTCGCCATACCGGACGTCGAACGGCTCGTCATCGACAAACAAACGGATCAGCTTGCCGTTAGTGACATTGATAACCGTCTGCCCGGTCTCCGGCAGCCCATACGCACTCTCCGCATACGGCAGCGGCCGCACCTCGTAGACCCCGTTGAGGTAGCTTCCCGGCAGCCCGTGCGGCTCGCCTTCCTCCAGGTTCCCCCGCCAGCCCACGTACCCGTTGGCCAGCGCGAACACCGACTCCGACTGGGCCAGCCGGGGCAGGTCCAGGTAGGTCTCCCGGAGCACCCACGGTTCCACCCCGAACGCGCCCTGCGTGATCATCGGTGCTCCAGCAGCTCGGCAAGGTCGGAAACGACGGTATCCGCGCCGTGTTCCTTCAGCGCCTCCGCCTGCCCGACGCGGTCGACCCCTACCACGAACCCGAATTCACCCGCCCGGCCCGCCGCCACGCCGGCCAGCGCGTCCTCGTAGACCGCCGCCTCGGACGGCCTCAGCCCGAGGGCGCGGGCTCCGGCCAGGAAGGTATCCGGGGCTGGCTTTCCCGGCAGGTGCTCCTCCTTGGCGGTGACCCCATCGATCCGCGCCTCGAACAGGTCCTCGAGGCCGGCGGCGACCAGTATGTCGTGGCAGTTGGCGCTGGACGACACCACGGCGCGGCGCAGTCCCGCATCCCGCGCCGCCTGCAGGTAGCGGACCGAGCCGGGGTAGGCTTCGACCCCGTCCGCGCGGACCCGCCGCGTGAAGATCTCGTTTTTGCGGTTACCGAGGCCGCGGACGGTGAGCGCGCCGGGCGGATCGTCGTCGTGGCCCTCTGGCAGCTCGATGCCGCGGGAGGCCAGGAACGACCGGACCCCGTCGTAGCGGGGCTTACCATCGACGTACTCCTCGTAGTCCGCGCCGGGATCGAACGGAACGAACGGCTGGCCCGTCTGCCGCGCCCGCTCGCGCAGGTAGTCGTCGAACATCTCTTTCCAGGCGGCGCCATGGACCTTCGCCGTCTGGGTCAGCACGCCGTCCAGGTCGAAGAGGCATCCGCGCACGTCATCCGGGAGACCAAGCATGTATCAGACAATACGAGCGCCGATTCACTATCCATAGGTTCGTACCGGAAATTCACGCGATGTTACCTGAACCGGGTCATTTACACCGGTCCTGGGCGATCCATAGGTTCGTACCGGAAATTCCCGCGATATTACCTGAACCGGGTCATTTACACCGGTCCCGGGCGTGACTCTATCGGGTTCCGCGCGATCCTGGGCAGGAATTCAGCGGCCTTTTCCTGGCGCCGCCCCGATGATGATCAGCTGAGGCACAGCACGCGCTGAACCAGCTCAGACCCGAATACGGTGGGCATACTTTGCCTCCTGGCCACATTGGGTTCCTCTTCGGGAAGTGCAGCCGTCGCGGCCTCGCAAATCCTGCGGACGGCTTCCCAAGGGATGGCGCGCAGAAGATCACGGATCCGGCCATCAGTATCCGTTCCCACCCAATTAGTGTGCCATGATCACTGCGACGATCGGGCACAGAAAGCCGTTAGGATGGTATTCACCCAGTGTACAAATAGAATTTGTACACTGGGTGAAGCAGCCGGGATTACGGCGAACGCAAAAGGAAGCGGGGCCGCAGAGCGCATTCAGCCGCCCTCAGGGCGACCACCAGGGTGCGCATCAGTAGGGCCAGGCCCAGTTGCGGATCTCGGGTGCGTCCTCGCCGTGGTCGCGGGTGTAGGCAACGGCGTTGAGCCGGTTGTCGGTCATCAGCTGGCGGACGTGCCCGGCCCGGGCGGCCAGCCCCGGGACCCGGTCGATGACGTCGATCACGAGGTGGAACCGGTCCAGGTCGTTCAGCCGGACCATGTCGAACGGCGTGGTGGTGGTGCCCCGCTCCTTGTACCCGCGGACATGCATGTTCTCATGCCCGTGCCGTTTGTAGGCCAGCCGGTGGATCAGCCACGGATAGCCGTGGAAGGCGAAGATGACCGGCCGCTCGGTGGTGAACAGCGAGTCGTACTCCGCGCCGGACATGCCGTGCGGGTGCTCGGTCTCCGGCAGCAGCCGCATCAGGTCGACCACGTTGACGACCCGGACCTTCAGCTCCGGCAGGTGCTGGCGCAGCAGGTCGACGGCGGCCAGCGTCTCCAGCGTCGGTACATCGCCGCAGCAGGCCATCACGACGTCCGGCTCACCGGGCGAGTCGTTGCTGGCCCACTCCCAGATCCCGGCGCCGCGGGTGCAGTGGATGACCGCGTCGTTCATCGGCAGCCAGTCCGGCTGCGGCTGCTTGCCCGCCACGATGACGTTGACGTAGTTACGGGAGCGCAGGCAATGGTCGCCCACCGACAGCAGGGTGTTCGCGTCCGGCGGCAGGTAGACCCGGACGACCTCGGCGCGCTTGTTCAGTACCACGTCGAGGAAGCCGGGGTCCTGGTGCGAGAACCCGTTTTGGTCCTGCCGCCAGACCAGGCTGGACAGCAGGTAGTTCAGCGAGGCGACCGGCCGGCGCCACTCGATCCGGTTGCAGGACTCCAGCCACTTGGCGTGCTGGTTGAACATCGAGTCGACGATGTGGATGAACGCCTCGTAACAGTTGAACAGCCCGTGCCGGCCGGTCAGCAGATACCCCTCCAGCCAGCCTTCGCACTGGTGCTCCGACAGCACCTCCATCACCCGGCCGTCCGGGGCCAGGTGATCGTCGGTGGGGTAGATCTCCGCGTCGAAGACCCGGTTGGTCACCTCGAACACGTCCTGCAGCCGGTTGGAGGCCGTCTCGTCCGGGCCGAACAGCCGGAACGTCGCCGGATTCCGCTTGATCACATCCCGCAGCCACTTGCCCAGCGGCCGGGTGCCCTCGGTCACGCTGGCGCCCGGCCTGTCCACCTCGACCGCATAGGCGCGGAAATCCGGCAGATCCAGATCGCGCAGCAGCAGGCCCCCGTTGGCGTGCGGATTCTCGCCCATCCGCCGGTAGCTGCGCGGGGCCAGCGCGGCCAGTTCCTGGTCCAGCACCCCGCCCTCGTCGAACAGCTCCTCCGGCCGGTAGCTGCGCATCCACTCCTCCAGCAAGCGCAGATGCTCGGGGTTGCCGCGGGCATTGGAAATGGGCACCTGATGCGCCCGCCAGGTGCCCTCCACCGGCAGACCATCCACGACCTTGGGGCCGGTCCAGCCCTTCGGCGTCTTCAGCACGATCATCGGCCACCGGGGCCGGGTCAGGTCGCCGTCTTCGCGGGCATGCCGCTGAATGGCGGCGATCTCCTCGACCACCGCATCCATGGTCGCGGCGAGCTGCTGGTGCACCAGGTCCGGATCATCCCCGGTCACCCGGTGCACCGTGTAGCCGTAGCCCTCGAACAGGGACACCAGCTCCTCGTCGGGGATCCGGGCCAGCACCGTCGGGTTGGCGATCTTGTAACCGTTCAGGTGCAAGATGGGCAGCACCGCCCCGTCGGTGGCCGGGTCGAGGAACTTGTTCGAGTGCCATCCGGTGGCCAGCGGCCCGGTCTCCGCCTCCCCATCACCGACGACGCACACCGCGACCAGGTCCGGGTTGTCGAAGACCGCCCCGTAGCCATGAGACAGGACATAACCCAGCTCGCCGCCCTCATGGATCGACCCGGGCGTCTCCGGCGCGACATGCGACGGGATCCCGCCGGGGAAGGAGAACTGGCGGAACAAACGCTGCATCCCGGCCGCGTCCTCGCTGATGCTGGGGTAGAACTCGCTGTAGGTACCCTCCAGGTAGGTGTTCGCCACCAGGCCCGGGCCGCCGTGCCCCGGCCCGGCCAGGTAGACGACGCTAAGATCCCAGTTGCGGATCACCCGGTTCAGGTGCGCGTAGATCAGGTTGAGCCCCGGCGTCGTACCCCAATGGCCCAGCAGCCGCGGCTTGATGTGCTCCGGCCGCAGCGGCTCCCGCAGCAATGGATTGTCCAGCAGGTAGATCTGGCCCACCGACAGGTAATTGGCGGCACGCCAGTAAGCGTTGATCTTCTCCAGCTCGGTCTTGCTCAGCGGCGACTGCTCGGTACTGGTCACAGGCTTCTCCTGGGCTTGGAATCCGGGACCCGAAAACAGGCGCCCCACCCCAACGATAATCAGCGGTAATCACACCACTGCGGGCCGGTCACACCCCATTCAGCGTCCCACCCGGCCATCCTTCTACAATCGAGTATCCGCCGGATGACCGGAACAAAAACAGTCAGCAACAACGCCGTCAGCGTCTGGCAGGCGGTGTTTTTCATTGCCCGGCGCGGCTGGTCCGTCAAAACGATCATCCGGCGCTTGCATCGCCTCTCGACTTGCTCATCACCCAGAGGTCGCGGGTTCAAATCCCGTCCCCGTTACGAAGATGCAGTTCAGAGGCCCTTTCCGGACGGGGAGAGGGCCCTCTCGCAGGTGGTTTGGGCACGGATTCGTGCCCGGCGGCCTATCCAAGCCGCGCTTTTGCTGGTTCTGGTCGTCAGTCCCTAACCCACCTTGGTGAAGACCGGCATGCCTTCGGGGTCCTTTTGCGGCTTGCGTTTACGGTGCCTCAGCCACCAGAACAGCAGCACCATCGGCAGGGCCAGGCCACCGAGACCGTAGATGAGGAACGCGGCGAGGCTGGTGATGTGGCCGGTCAGCCACGCGAAGTTCTGGCCGAAGAAACCGGTGACGAACGTCAATGGCAGGAAGATCGTGGCCAGGATCGTGAGCTGCTCGACGGTGGCGTTCTGCCGGACACTGACCTTCGTCTGCTCGACCGAGATCACCGCCAGGTTGGCCTCCAGCACGGTGCTGAGCAGGTCACGCTGCGCGGCCACATCCTCGTAGGCGAGGACGAGGTTGCCCTCAACGTCGCGCAGGTACGGCCGCAGCTCGGGGGGCGCGATGGTGCGCGTGACCGTGGTGACCACGGCGAGCAGCGGATGGACGATGCGGTAGAAGCCGGTGGCCTGGCGGCGCAGCGAGTAGATCCGTTCGGTCGGTGCCACGGCGCCGGAGAACACCGTAGCCTCTACCTCCAGGATATCGGCCTCGAGCTCTTTCACCACGGGCGCATACTCGCTCACGACCTCGTCCAGGATCGCCCAGAGCACGGATGCGGTGCCCAAGGTCAGCAGGTCCGGCCGCTGCTCCAGCCGCCGCCTGGCCGCGCGCAGCTCCGATGCCACGCCCTGCCGCACGGTGATCACGAAGGTCGGCGCGACGAAGATGCTGATCTCACCGAACTCGGCCTCTTCGGCCTCCTTGTTGTAACGCGCGGTACGCAGGACGACCAGGCGCACGTCTTGGTCATAGCTTTCGATCTTCGGCCGCCGATGAAGGGCCTGCCCGTCCTCGATCGCCAGCTCATGCAGCCCGAATGCCTTACGCGTCCGGGTCAGCTCGTCCGTGTCCGGCTGGAACAGCCCCAGCCACACAAAGCCGCCCTGGCCATGCAGGGCCGCCGCCTCCTCCAGCGGCATAGTGTTCTTCGCCTGCCGGAGGCCGTCGTGGTAGGAAGCACAATCAACGATCATCTTGGGTCTCCCCATGTCTGGGTAAACGGCAGACATCCCCCAGCATGACGGAATCGGGACCGCCCGGAAAGATCCGGCTGAGGGCGGCGATCAGCAAGACCGAACGGGAGCGTGCTGGTCGTCGACAAACCTTGGGACCGATCAACCAAATTCCATTTGTACGCCCGGTGAATTCCATCCTAACGTCTTTCCGTGCCCGAATCGTCGCAGCCGTCATGGCAAGTTAATTTGGCGGGCAAATGCCGGGAGGGCTGCCACCGATTCGCTGGCTGCGTGCGCAATGCCGCTAATGGCTCTGGTAGGTGCCCGCACTATGATCTATGCTGACTATGCTTTGCACCCTTTGCCATACGCACGGTAGGCGACCGTTTACCAAGAGGATCAAGTGAGGCGCACTTTCCATGGAGAGCCCGGGCTTCGCGGCACCCTCGGTAAGGGAGCAGGGGAAATGAGTGCAGGAATGGCATCGGTTCCCATCGACCGGTGCGAACAGGGCGGTGCCGCGAGCGACACCATCCGGCCCCTGGGCATGCACGCGATCCAGCAGGCGAATTCGCACCTTGCGGAGACCGGGGGGCGTACAGCCCGGGCCGGACTGAAGGCCGTTGGCGAGCGCCGTCCAGGCCGTACCGTCTGCGCTGAGGTGGCACGGTGAGACTGCTGGTGGTGGGCGGTGGCCCCGCGGGCGTCCATGCTGCGCTGCAGGCCCGGGAGTTGGGTGAAAACGTCACCTTGCTGGAGGCCGAGCAGGTCGGGGGAACCAACTGGAACCGCGGGCCGGCGCTGGTCCGTACCCTGGCCCGCGCCGCTCGCCTGGTGCGAGAGTCGTCCTCCTGGGCTGGATTCGGGCTTGACGGGCCTCCCCCGGTGCCTAACCTGCAAGCCGTGCTGGCCAACAGCGCCAGGGTGGCCCGTTATGTCCACGACAAGAAAGACATGGCTGGCCACCTCCGCCACCAGGGAATCGACCTGGCGGACCACCTCGGTCTCGTCCGGTTCACCGACCCGCACACGGTGCGAGCCGGGGATGGCCGCAGCTGGCAGGGAGACCGCATCATCGTGGCCGTCGGCTGCCGTGCCGCTCCGCTGCCAGTCCCAGGCGGTGACCTTGCCCTTACCTACAACGACATCCAGGGCCTGGAAGCCCTGCCCCGCGAAGTCGCGGTTATCGGCGGGGCCGATACCGGCTGCCAGATCGCCTCGATTTTCGCCGACTTCGGGGTCAGCGTCCGGCTCTTCGAAGCCGGTCCCAGGCTCGTTCCCGGAGCCGATGCCAGCATCTCCGCGGCGCTGCGCACCGCTTTCGAGGACAAGGGCATGCAGGTTCTCACCGGTACGAGAGTCCTGAACCTCGAAGGCAGCGGTGAACAGTTCATCGTTCGCTTCAGCCGCGGCGATACGGTCGAGCGCTCCGATGCCGCGGTCGTGTTCGCTTCGGTCGGCTGGCCCGCCAACCTTGAACCTCTCGATCTCGGCGCCGCCGGGGTCACCAGCAACCGTCAGGCGATCCCCGTCGACGACTACCTTCGTACCGACGTCGAGCACATCTTCGCCGCCGGCGACGTCAACGGGCGATCCAAACTGGTCCAGACCGGAAGGATCGAGGGCCGCCTGGCAGCCTGGAATGCCATCCGCGGCCCCAGCCGCCAGCCCGCCTACGATGCGGTGCCAAGCGGCAGCTTCACTGACCCGGAGTACGGCTCGGTCGGCCTGACCGAGAGCCAGGCCGCCCAGGATCACGACATCGCCGTCGGCATAGTCCGGTACGATGAGCTGCTCCGGGCGGTGGCGGACGGCCATCCCGAGGGCTTCTGCAAGCTCATCGCCGACCGGCGCAGCTATCGCGTCCTCGGCGCTCACGTACTCGGCAACTATTCCGCTGAGATCGTCCAGGTCGTCGCGACGGCCATGAGCGCGGGCATGAACGTAGAGCAACTCGCCGAGATGCAGTTCGCCTTTCCCACGTTCACCGAAGCTATCAGCATGGCCGCCCAGAAGGCATGCCGCGACATCGGCATCGGGCAATTCCCGCCCGCATGGAGCTCTCTCGAATCGCTCCACTGAAGCGCTCCGGTGCCCAGGCGCCGGGCGGGCGTGCGCGACGCGGCGCTGTTTGCGGACTGACGTGTCCCACGCCATCAGCCAGGCCAGCACGGCAGCTACGTAGCAGGGATACCGGTCCTGGACGATACCCTTCCGGCTTCACGTCTGGGCCAGGGCGAAAAGCAAGCTCGCGAGGAGCAGGAGGCTTCCCACGATGACGACCAGTCCGGTGGCCCAGGCCTGACGCACGGCAGTCCTCCTCAGACCATGTCAAAGCGTTCGGTGCTGACCTGCCGGAACGGTACTCCCACCTCGGTCAGTGCCTTCTCCATCGCGTCCATCATGGCGGAGGACCCGCAGATGAGGTACTCGTAGCGGCGGTACTGCGGGGGGAGGTGGCGACGCAGTACGTCTGGCGTGATGCGGCCGGACTCGCCCGTCCAGCCTTCCGGCGGCCGTCCGAGCACGTAAACGACGTGAAGATTGGGCATGGTTTTGCCCAGCTCCGCCAGCTCGTCACGGAACACCATGTCGTCCCAGGTCGCGCTGGCGTAGAAGAACGTGACGGGCCGGACATCCTCGCGCTCCCGCATGGTCAGCAGCATGCTGTACATCGGGGTCACGCCGACGCCGCCCGCGATGAACACATATCCCGGTGCCTGGCGCCGGTCCATCGAGAAAACTCCATGCGGACCGTCGAGATAAACGCGAGTTCCCGGCGTCACGTCGGGCACGGTCTTGGTGAAATCCCCGGCTGCTTTGATGGTCATGGTGACGGGTCCGCCGGGTGGAGTGTCGGCGGCGGACGAGAACGAGAAGGGGTGCTGGGTGATGGAGAACGGCGACCGGCCCACCGCGATCCACCCGAACTGCCCGGGGTCGAACCGGAATCCTTGATGGCCGACCGGCTCGATCACCAGCGTGCTGGCGCCGCCGTACTCGTCGTCCACCCGCACCACGCGCCACGGGCGCCGCAGCCTGATCAGCGGGCTGATGAGGCGGATCCACACGAGCAGGAAGATGAGCACGCCGATGTACCCGTCATAGACCACGTGACGAAGCAGGCCCGTCACGAAGTAGCCGACCAGGCTGGCGTGCAGCAGCGCACAAAGCACGACGATGACGGCGAGGAGCCCGTGCGTCGCCTGCCACCACTCGTAGCTGAGGCGAAGGGCGCGCCGCCACACGGAAAGCCCGACGAGCACGAGAAGGGCGATGACGGCCGTGAATGCGAACCGGGCGCGCCACGGGGCCGTCAGCAGATTCAGCAGCGCAAGATATTTGGAATCGGCGAAGAATAGCAGGACCGGATGCGCCAGGGCGAACGCCAGTGCGACGAACGTAATCTGCACGTGGTACTGCTGCAGCGCGTCGATTCCGAACGGCGCGGCGACCACCTTGAAGCGCGCGATCAGCGCGAACTGCAGGACCAGGATCGATAGACCCACGAAGCCAAGCGCCACCGAGAATTCGACGAGAAACGGGCGGCCCGATGGCATGTTCTGACCCACTGCCAGCACGAGCGGTATCAGGCAGAAGAATAGGTAGAGGACCACCCAGGCCAGCCCGCTCAGCGTGTTCTTCATGGCGTGATCACGGCGGCGATGGGGTCCATCGCCCCACGTTAGGTTTCCGACAGGCCTGTGCCCGTGAACGTAAGAGCAACGGCGGAGGAACTTCGTCAGATTCACCGAAAGGGTCCCGGATCTAGGGACCTGCGGCCTGGCGGGCGAACGTTAGACCGTACCGGCCGAGCGAGTCCCGGGCTGAAGGCCCGGGCGAGTGGCCGGTCCTGCGGCGAGTGCCGCAGCGGGAATGGGGCGTCCCGGGGGGCGCCCCCTGGACCCTCCGCCGCTAGTCGGTGGGCCAGGTTTCGGCCAGGACTTTGCGGGTGTCGCGGAGGAGTTCGGGGAGGACCCGGGTCTGCCCGACGACGGGCATGAAGTTGGTGTCGCCACCCCACCGCGGGACCACGTGCTGGTGCAGGTGAGCCGCGATACCGGCGCCGGCCACGCCACCCAGGTTCATTCCGACGTTGAAGCCCTGGGCGTTCGAGGCCGTGCGCAGGGCGCGGATCGAGCGCTTGGTGTGGTCGGCCAGTTCGGCGGTCTCGCCCGCGTCCAGTTCCGTGTAGTCGGCCACGTGCCGGTACGGGCAGACCAGGATGTGGCCGCCGTTGTAGGGGTAGAGGTTCAGGACCGTGAACACGAACCGGCCGCGCGCGACGATCAGGCCTTCCTCGTCGCTGAGCGCCGGGGCACGGCAGAACGGGCAGCTCTCCCCCTCACCGGACCCGGTTGGCTTGTTCTCGCCCTTGAGGTAGGCCATCCGGTGCGGCATCCACAGCCGCGCGAACGTGTCCGGGATGCCGACGCCGGTCTGGGGCCAGGTCACCCCAGATCCTGAGTCATTGGCTCCTGAGTCATCGGTCACGAGGGATCACACCTGGATGCGGTCGCGGACCGCGGTGACGATCTCCGCAACGGCGTCACCGATCGGCACGCCGTTCTTCTGCGAGCCGTCCCGGTAGCGGAACGACACGGCCTCCTTCGCCACATCGTCGTCGCCCGCGATCAGCATGAAGGGGACCTTCTGCCGCTGGGCGGTCCTGATCTTCTTCTGCATCCGGTCGTCGCTGGTGTCCACCTCGGCCCGGATGCCCTGCTCGCGGAGCAGGTCCACCACCTTGTCCAGGTAGGGGGCATGCGCGTCCGCGATGGGGATGCCCACCACCTGGACCGGGGCGAGCCAGGGCGGGAAGGCGCCCGCGTAGTGCTCCAGGAGAATGCCGAAGAACCGCTCGATGGACCCGAACAGGGCCCGGTGGATCATGTACGGGCGCTGGCGTGATCCGTCGGCGGCCTGGTACTCGATGCCGAACCGGCCCGGTTCCTGGAAGTCGACCTGCAGGGTGGACAGCTGCCAGCGGCGGCCGATCGCGTCCTTGACGTGGACGTCGATTTTGGGCGCGTAGAAGGCACCGTCGCCCTCGGCCACGGTGTACGGCAGCCCGGACTCATCGAGGGCGTGCCGGAGGGCCACCTCCGCCGCGTCCCACTCCTCCGGCTTCCCGATGTACTTCTCCGGCCGGGTGGACAGCTCGGCCTCGAACTCGGTCAGCCCGAAGTCACGCAGCAGGCCAACCACGAAGTCCAGCAGCGAGGCCAATTCCGGAGCCAGCTGCTCGGGGGTGCAGAAGATGTGCGAGTCGTCCTGGGTGAAGCCGCGGGCCCGGGTCAGGCCGTGCACGACGCCGGACTTCTCGTACCGGTACACGGTGCCGAACTCGAACAGCCGCAGCGGCAGTTCCCGGTAGGACCGCCCCCGCGACCGGTAGATCAGGACGTGCATCGGGCAGTTCATGGGCTTGTTGTAGTAGGTGACCCCGTCCAGCTCCATGGGCGGGAACATGCCGTCCTTGTACCAGCCCAGGTGGCCGGAGATCTCGAACAGCTCGGCCTTGGTCACGTGCGGGGTGGTGACGTACTGGTACCCGGCCGCGTCGTGGCGCCGCCGCGAGTAGTCCTCCATCACCTGGCGGATGATGGCGCCCTTGGGGTGGAACACCGGCAGCCCGCTGCCGATCTCGGCCGGGAACGAGAACAGGTCCAGCTCGGCCCCGAGCTTGCGGTGGTCGCGCCGCTCGGCCTCGGCGAGCATGGTCAGGTACTGGTCCTGGGCGTCCCGCGACTCCCAGGCGGTGCCGTAGATCCGCTGGAGCTGCGGGTTCTTCTCGCTGCCGCGCCAGTACGCCCCACCGCTGCGCATCACCTTGAACGCCGGGATGTGCCGGGTGGTGGGAATGTGCGGGCCGCGGCACAGGTCCTTCCAGATGACCTCGCCCGTGTCCGGGGTGAGGTTGTCGTAGATGGTCAGCTCGGGGCCGCCCACCTCGACCGACTCCTCGGCGTCCTGGCCACCCTTGAGGCCGATCAGCTCCAGTTTGTACGGCTCGGTGGCCAGCTCCGCGCGGGCGTCATCGTCGGTGACGACGCGACGGGAGAACCGCTGTCCCTGCTTGACGATCTGCCTCATGCGCTGCTCGATCGCCTTCAGGTTCTCCGGGTCGAACGCGCGATCGGTGTCGAAGTCGTAGTAGAAGCCGTTCTCGATCGGCGGCCCGATGCCCAGCTTGGCCGCCGGGAACAGGTCCTGGACGGCCTGCGCCATGACGTGGGTGGTCGAATGCCGCAGGATCGCGCGCCCGTCAGGGTCATCGATCCGGACCGGCTCGATCACGTCCCCGTCGGCGACCTCGCGGTTCAGGTCGCGCAGTTCCCCGTTGACCCGTGCCGCGATCACGGCGTGCGCCCCGGGGGTCTGCTCCCCCAGCCCGGCCTCCGCCAGTACCGCGCCGGCCGTCGTGCCCGCGTCGACCACATGCTCGCGTCCGGCGAGAGCGATACGAAGCGGCTGCGTTGACACGGTGAACTCCTTGGCACGGGAAAACGATTGGACGGGCTTGCCCTTGACCGATGCTATCGGGGTCCCGTGCGTGCCGCGTCAGCGTTATATGCGCCCCGCGGGCCGACACGCCGACAAACACGCGGGCCGACCGGGGGCGGCCCGGCGGTCAGCCGCGCGCCCGGGGGTTAACGGGACTTAACGAACCTTAACGGGGCGGGTTGGAGTAGACGCGGTCCGGAGTGAGCAGGACCGCCGCGCGCCGCTCCTTGGCCATCACCCGGTCGTAGGTGTCCCAGTCGCCGTGGCTGCCGCCGGCCGCGGTGAAGATCTCGCGCAGCAGCAGGCGCAGCCGCTCCGCGTCCACGCCCGGCATCGGGTCGTCCGGGCCGGCCAGCTCGGTCGTGCCCTCGGCCGCCGCCCATTCCCAGCCGGCCCGGATCACCGCGGTGGCGCGGGGCCGGGCCCGCAGGTTGTCCAGCTTGCGGGTGCCGCCGCGCGCCACGAAGCCGACGGCCGGCTGCCCACCAGCGGGATGGTTGAGCACCCCGGCGTTCACCACCGACGACTGGATGGTCCCGTCGGCGCGCAGGGTCGATATGACGATCAGGCCGTGCTCGCGCGGGATCAGGCGGCCGAAGTCAGCAAGGTCCGTCATCGTCGCAGGACCTCTCGCACCTGGCGGGCGATCTCGATGTCCTCCCGGGCGGCTACGACGAACGCCCGGACGGCCGCGCCGCAGGCGGTGATGTCGGTGTCACCGTCCGCGCGGGCGTTGCGGCCCTCGTCCACCGCAACATGGAGGAAGCCGAGCCCGTTCGCGGCGCGGGCGCGGATCTCCGCCGCGTGCTCGCCGACGCCGCCGGTGAACACCAGCGTGTCCAGCCCGCCTAGCGCGGCGGCCATCGACGCGATCAGGCCCCGGAGCCGGTGCAGGTAGACCTCCAGGGCCAGCCCGGCGGCACTGTCGCCGCCCGCGGCGCGGGCCAGGACCTCGCGCATGTCCGAGGTGCCGGCCAGGCCCAGCAGCCCCGAACGGTACTCCAGGGTGGCCGCCAGTTCGGCGGGCGGCGTGTGGGCGTGCTCCGCCAGCCAGAGCACAAGTCCCGGGTCGACCGTGCCGGAGCGGGTGGCCATGACCAGGCCCTCCAGCGGCGTGAAGCCCATCGTGGTGTCGACCGACCGGCCGTTGCGGACCGCGGCGAGCGATGCCCCCGCGCCCAGGTGGCAGACCACGAGCCGTTCGGGGACGTACCCGAGCAGCTCACTGCTGCGCCGCGTCGCGTAGGCGTGCGACAGCCCATGGAACCCGTACCGCCGAAGTTCCCACCGCTGGCGCCATTCCGGCGGCAGCGCGTACGTCGCGGCGGCGGCCGGCATCCCGGCGAAAAAGGCGGTGTCGAAGCAGGCCACTGCGGGAACGCCGGGCAGCACTTCGCTGACCGCGTCGATGCCCGCCAGCGACTTGGGCTGGTGCAGCGGCGCCAGGTCCACCAGATCGTCCAGTTTCTTCCGGACCGCGGCGTCCAGCTGGACCGCCGCCACGAACCGGCGGCCGCCGTGCACCACGCGATGGCCGACCGCATCGGCGGTGTCCGCGCCGATACGGCCGAGCACGCTGGCCACCGCGGCGGGCTCGAACTGCCCCCGGCTGACGGGCAGGTTCTCCGCCGCTTCCGTGCTCCCGTCGTCGAGCAGGCTGAGCTTGAGCGAGCTGGAGCCGGCGTTGACCACCAGGATCCGCATCAGTAGGGCCAGACCCAGTCGCGGATCTCCGGTGCGTCCTCGCCGTGGTCGCGGGTGTAGGCAACGGCGTTGAGCCGGTTGTCGGTCATCAGCTGGCGGACGTGCCCGGCGCGGGCGGCCAGCCCCGGGACCCGGTCGATGACGTCGATCACGAGGTGGAACCGGTCCAGGTCGTTCAGCCGGACCATGTCGAAGGGCGTGGTGGTGGTGCCCCGCTCCTTGTACCCGCGGACGTGCAGGTTATCGTGCCCGTGCCGGCGGTAGGCCAGCCGGTGGATCAGCCACGGATACCCGTGGAAGGCGAAGATGACCGGCTGGCTGACCGTGAACAGTGAGTCGTACTCCGCGCCGGACATGCCGTGCGGGTGCTCGGTCTCCGGCAGCAGCCGCATCAGGTCGACCACGTTGACGACCCGGACCTTCAGCTCCGGCAGGTGCTGCCGCAGCAGGTCGACGGCGGCCAGCGTCTCCAGGGTCGGGATGTCGCCGCAGCAGGCCATCACGACGTCCGGCTCACCGGGCGAGTCGTTGCTGGCCCACTCCCAGATCCCGGCGCCGCGGGTGCAGTGGATGACCGCGTCGTTCATCGGCAGCCAGTCCGGCTGCGGCTGCTTGCCCGCCACGATGACGTTGACGTAGTTACGGGAGCGCAGGCAATGGTCGCCCACCGACAGCAGGGTGTTCGCGTCCGGCGGCAGGTAGACCCGGACGACCTCGGCGCGCTTGTTCAGTACCACGTCGAGGAAGCCGGGGTCCTGGTGCGAGAAGCCGTTTTGGTCCTGCCGCCAGACCAGGCTGGACAGCAGGTAGTTCAGCGAGGCGACCGGCCGGCGCCACTCGATCCGGTTGCAGGACTCCAGCCACTTGGCGTGCTGGTTGAACATCGAGTCGACGATGTGGATGAACGCCTCGTAACAGTTGAACAGCCCGTGCCAGGCCGGTCAGCAGATAGCCCTCCAGCCAGCCTTCGCACTGGTGCTCCGACAGCACCTCCATCACCCGGCCGTCCGGGGCCAGGTGATCGTCGGTGGGGTAGATCTCCGCGTCGAAGACCCGGTTGGTCACCTCGAACACGTCCTGCAGCCGGTTGGAGGCCGTCTCGTCCGGGCCGAACAGCCGGAACGTCGCCGGATTCCGCTTGATCACGTCTCGCAGCCAGCGGCCGAGCGGCCGGGTGCCCTCGGTCACGCTGGCGCCCGGCCTGTCCACCTCGACCGCGTAGGCGCGGAAGTCCGGCAGGTCGAGATCGCGCAGCAGCAGGCCGCCGTTGGTGTGCGGGTTTGCGCCCATTCTCCGGTAGCTGCGCGGGGCCAGCGCGGCCAGTTCCTCGTCCAGCACCCCGCCCTCGTCGAACAGCTCCTCCGGCCGGTAGCTGCGCATCCACTCCTCGAGCTGGCGAAGGTGTTCGGGGTTGCCGCGGGCATTGGAAATGGGCACCTGATGCGCCCGCCAGGTGCCCTCCACCGGCAGACCGTCCACGACCTTGGGGCCGGTCCAGCCCTTCGGCGTCTTGAGGATGATCATCGGCCAGCGGGGCCGGGTCAGGTCACCGTCCTCGCGCGCGCGCCGCTGGATGGCGGCGATCTCCCCGACCACCTGGTCGAGCGTGGCGGCAAGCTGCTGGTGGACCTGTTCCGGGTCGTCTCCGGTCACCCGGTGCACCGTGTAGCCGTAGCCCTCGAACAGGGACACCAGCTCGTCGTCGGGGATCCGGGCCAGCACCGTCGGGTTGGCGATCTTGTAACCGTTCAGGTGCAAGATGGGCAGCACCGCCCCGTCGACGGCGGGGTCGAGGAACTTGTTCGAGTGCCAGCCGGTGGCCAGCGGCCCGGTCTCCGCCTCCCCGTCGCCGACGACGCACACCGCGATGAGGTCCGGGGTGTCGAAGACCGCGCCATAGGCGTGCGACAGCGAATAGCCCAGCTCGCCGCCCTCGTGGATGGAGCCGGGTGTCTCCGGCGCGACGTGACTGGGTATCCCGCCGGGGAAGGAGAACTGGCGGAACAGCCGCTGCATCCCGGCCGCGTCCTGGCTGATGTTGGGGTAGAACTCGCTGTAAGTGCCCTCGAGGTAGGTGTTCGCCACCAGGCCCGGGCCGCCGTGCCCGGGCCCCGTGACGTAGATCATGTTGAGATCCCAGTTGCGGATCACCCGGTTGAGATGGGCGTAGATCAGGTTGAGCCCCGGGGTGGTACCCCAGTGGCCCAGCAGCCGCGGCTTGATGTGCTCCGGCCGTAGCGGCTCGCGCAGCAGCGGATTGTCCATCAGGTATATCTGGCCCACCGACAGGTAGTTGGCCGCACGCCAGTAGGCGTCGATTCTCTCCAGGTCGGTCTTGCTGAGGGGGGATGACTCGGTCACGGTCACGGGCTTCTCCTGGGCTTAGATTCCGGGAGCCGAAAGGCAGGCGCCCCGCCCGAGGATAGTCAGCGGTAGTTACCCCGCTGTGGCCCGGTCGCACCCATTCGGTGTCCCACCCGGCCATCCTTCTACAATCGAGTATCCGCCGGATGACGAGGGCGGAAACAATTACCAGCGCCGCGAGGCCCGCGACGGCCAGCACACCCCGCGAGCGCGCCCTGGTGCGCGACCTGCGCCGGGTCCGGTGGAGGCCCGGTCTGCTGTCCGGATTGGCTGGCCCAGATCCGGACGGCGGCGCCAGCCGGCGTCCCGGCGGCCGCTTTGACCGTGCCGGTGTGCCACCTGCGCATCGCCGGCCAGACGGCCAGCCTTCGCCGTCACTTTCCGTTCAGTCACTGCCCGCAGATAGGCGGTGAAACGGGGACAGCGTGGATACGTGGCGTGAATCTGACGGCGGCCCCGCGGACGGATCGCCCGGCGGGACAGCGCGCGGAACGGCCCGGCGAGCCGGTCAGCAGACGGGCTTGGGCTGCTCCTGCGGGAAACCGGCGCCGCGCAGCCGCCGGCCGGTGATGACCCCCGGCTCGATGCGGACGAAATGCTTTCGCTCACCCGATGCCCACGTGGTGAGGCCGATCTCCTCGAGCCGGGCGATCTCGGCCGGGTCGGTGACCTCCTGCGCCGTGCCCACGATGGTGACGCTCCAGCCGGTGTGGGTCGCGAAGTCCAGTTCGTCGGCTTGGAATGCCACCACGGCGTGGCCGATGGCGGCAGCGAGCTTACCGCCGGGATGAGTTCTGATCACGATGTGCCCCTGCTCGAGGGCGAAGTTGACGGGTTCGACGGCAGGCATGGCACGCCGCGTGTAGACGATCCGGCCGACCGGCACCGATGCCATCAGCCGTAGGCATTCGGAGTCGAACAGCGTCTCGAGGAGGCAGTCACCGGGCCCGTCGGTGTCCATGCGGGGAGCATGACGATTGGCTGGGAACGCCAACTAGGGTCCAAGGTCCCGCCCACTCGAGGCGCGGGGTCGTATTGCTGAGCCGGCAAAAATTGCGCGTCGCTTACGGGCCGATTTAGACCTTTTATGGGTAATGCGAGTTTTAACCTGTTTATGGGCATTACGAGCCGACGGCGGCGGTCAGCCGCCACGGCGGCGGTCAGCCGCCACGGCGGCGGTCAGCCGCCACGGCGGCGGTCAGCCGCCACGGCGGCGGTCAGCCGCCACGGCGGCGGTCAGCGGCCACGGCGGCGGTCAGCGGCCACGGCAGCGGTCAGCGGCCACGGCGGCGTTCCTCCCGGCCTGGCTGGCCCGGGCCGCCGGCCAGTCCGGCCCGGCGCAGCGCGTCGGCCATCGCGCCGCCCGCCGGCGGCGCCCCGCGCTGCCCCGGGTCACGCTGGCCCGGGTCACGCTGGCCGGGAGTGCGCGGGCTGGCGCCACGCGGGCGGTTGTCGCGCTGGCGCTTCTCCTCCCGGCTGGCGGGCTGCGGGCGGTTGTCGACCCCCGCTCCGGTCACCCCCGCTCCGGTCACCCCCGCTCCGGTCACCCCCGCGGCGGGCAGGCCGTGCACCGCCGCCCGTTCGGCTGAATGAATCTGCGCCACGGCCGTCCGGCTCGTCGTCCAGGCGCAGCGTGAGGGAGATGCGCTTGCGCGGAACGTCGACGCCGAGCACCTTGACGCGCACCACGTCGCCCGGTTTGGCCACCTCGCGGGGGTCCGAGACGAAGTTCCGGGACATCGCGGACACGTGTACCAGGCCGTCCTGGTGCACTCCAATGTCGACAAAGGCGCCGAACGCGGCCACGTTGGTGACGACCCCTTCCAGGAGCATTCCGGGTGCCAGGTCCGCCATCGTCTGCACGCCCTCGGCGAACGTCGCAGTCCGGAACGCCGGGCGGGGGTCGCGGCCCGGCTTCTCCAGTTCGCGGAGGATGTCGGTGACGGTCGGCACGCCGAAACGCTCGTCGGCGAAGCTCTTGGGCGTGAGCGTGCGCAGCAGCGCGGTGTTGCCGATCAGGCCGGGCATGGTCGTCCCGGCCTCGGTCAGGATGCGCCGGACCACCGGGTAGGCCTCCGGGTGCACGCTGGACGCGTCGAGCGGGTCGTCTCCGCCGGGGATGCGCAGGAACCCGGCGCACTGCTCGAAGGCCTTGGGCCCCAGGCGTGGCACTTCGGTCAGCGCGCGGCGGCTGCGGAACGGGCAGGCCGCGTCCCGGTGCGTCACGATACCGTCCGCGAGCCCGGCGCTGATCCCGGACACCCGGGCCAGCAGCGGCGCGGAAGCGGTGTTGACGTCGACCCCTACGGCGTTGACGCAGTCCTCGACCACGGCGTCCAGCGAGCGGGACAGCTTGCCCTCGGAAATGTCGTGCTGGTACTGGCCCACACCGATGGACTTCGGGTCGATCTTGACCAGTTCGGCCAGCGGGTCCTGCAGGCGCCGCGCGATCGACACCGCGCCGCGCAGCGACACGTCCATGCCGGGCAGCTCCCGGGACGCGTACGCGGACGCCGAGTAGACCGACGCGCCGGCCTCGGACACCACGATCTTGGTCAGGCCCAGTTCGGGATGCGTTCTGATCAGCTCGGCGGCGAGCCGGTCGGTCTCGCGGGAGGCGGTTCCGTTGCCGATAGCGATCAGCTCGACGCCGTACGCCGCGGCCAGCTTGGCCAGGATCGCGATGGACTCGTCCCAGCGCCGCCGCGGCTCGTGCGGGTAGATCGTCTCGGTCGCGACCGCCTTGCCGGTCCGGTCGGCCACCGCGACCTTGACCCCGGTGCGGAACCCCGGGTCCAGCCCCAGCGTCGGGCGCGCGCCGGCCGGGGCGGCCAGCAGCAGGTCACGGAGGTTGGCGGCGAACACGCGCACCGCCTCGTCTTCGGCGCGCTGCCACAGCCGCATCCGCAGGTCGACGACGAGATGGACCAGGATCCGGGTCCGCCACGCCCAGCGGACGGTCTCGGCAAGCCACCGGTCGGCCGGGCGGCCTGCATCGGCGACCGCGAACCGGCGGGCGATCGATTCCTCGTACATCGAAGGAGCGGGCGTTCCGGCAGGAAGGGCCGCGACCGACGTACCCGTCGCGTCCGTAGCGGGCAGCTCGCCGGTCTGCCCGCCCGCGTTCTCGCCGGCGGGGTCCATGGTCAGGTCGAGGATCTCCTCCTTCTCGCCCCGGAACACGGCCAGGATCCGGTGCGAGGGCAGCCGGGTGAACGGCTCGGCGAAGTCGAAGTAGTCGGCGAACTTGGCACCGGCCTCCTCCTGGCCCCCGCGCACGCGGGCGATGAGCCGGCCCGCCGACCACATCCGCTCCCGTAGTTCGCCGATCAGGTCGGCGTCCTCGGCGAAGCGCTCTACGAGGATGGCGCGGGCCCCGTCCAGGGCGGCCGCGACGTCGCCGACGCCCCGGTCCGGGTCGACGTAGGGCACCGCGGCCGGCTGGGGATCGTGGCTCGGATCGCTGAGCAGTAGGTCGGCCAGCGGCTCCAGGCCGGTTTCGCGGGCGATCTGGGCCTTCGTGCGGCGCTTCGGCTTGTAGGGAAGGTAGATGTCTTCCAGCCGGGCCTTGGAATCGGCCGACATGATCTGCCGTTCGAGCGCGTCACCGAGCTTGCCCTGCGCGCGGATGGAATCGAGGATCGCGGCCCGGCGCTCGTCCAGCTCGCGCAGGTACCGGAGCCGTTCCTCAAGCGTTCGGAGCTGGGCGTCGTCGAGGGCGCCGGTCACCTCCTTGCGGTACCGGGCAATGAACGGCACCGTGGCCCCGCCGTCGAGCAACTGCACGGCCGCCGCGACCTGGCTCTTCCGGACGCCTAGCTCCGCCGCGATCCGGCCGGCGACCGGCGCGGTGCTGCTGCCTTGCGCGGTGCTGCCGCCTTGCGCGGTGCTGCCGCCTTGCGCGGTGCTACTGCCTTGCGCGGTGCTACTGCCTTGCGCGGTGTTACTGCCGGGCGCGGGGGTTCCGCCCGGCGTGGCAGTCGTGGGCATCTGGACAGGTCCGTCGACCGGCATCGTCACGTTGGTATCCGCTTTCTCGCTGGCTGCGTATCGCCCGGCGGGGCCTGCTGCGTATTACGGCGCCCGCCGCGCGCCCCAGCATTCTCCCGCGATGGCGGCACCTCTGCACGCCGGACATGCGTCGCATCTCTGGTCGGAAATTTTCGAAATTGTTAGTGTTCACACCGTTACGTGTGGCACTGGCCGCGGCCAAGTCGGCCTCGACCGCCATGCTGGTGGTCTCCGACGACACCGAATCCGAGGCCACCGACCGGCTCCGCCTGAACCTGCCGTCCGCGCAGGACGGGCACCACGGTCCAGTACTCGGAGGGTCCGGACGTCGGCTACCGCTGGTACAACGACAATTAGCCGGTCGCCGGGCGGACGACGTGACCGAAAAACAGCGGGAGGCCCGTCGCGGTGTCGACGATCGCGAACAGGAAGGGCCGGTCCACGACCATCCGGATCGGGCCGGGGCCACGCCGCATCGCCATCGGGCGCATGGTGATCGCTGTCGCGGCGGCCGCCTCGGTGCCCTGCTCGTCCACATCGATGTAGGCCTGGTGCACGACCGCGCTGATGAGCAGCCGCTCCGCCGAGGTGACGCCGCTGAAGTCCGCGGCGCTGGTGAACGCGTCCTCGATGCCCAGTTGCCGGAGCACCGGAATCAGGCCGAAGCGCGCCCGCTGGCGGAACTTCGGCAGCGAGAGTGCCACGCTCTGCCGGGCCGCGCCTTTGAGCAGGGGTCCCAGGCCTCCGTCCAGGCGCGGCGCCAGCGCGGACAGCGGGCCGTCGGGCAGAACCACGGCCATAGCCAGCCGGCTCGCCTTGTACGGCAGCAGGACGGCCTGGTAGCCGTCGGCCCGCAGGTAGTCCAGACCCGTCGTGAGCCGCATCATCTGCACGGTCAGCTGCCCATCGCGGTCCCCGCCCGCCGCGCCGTCGGTTCCGGGGTGGAACGGGGCATCGGACGTGGTGTGCCCGGGGAACGGGAACGCCCAGGCCGCCTTGAGGTAGACGGCGTTGGCCAGCACGAGCCGGGTGGCCGCGCTGATCGCGCCCGGCCCGAGCAGGTCGGTGATCTTCCCGGCGGTCTGTTCCGCGATCAGCTGGTTGATCTGCGAGCGGGCGTCCTGCGGAGCGCCCGCGAAATCCGCCGGCCGGACCGCCGCCATGGCGGCGTCGCGGAGCTGATCTGTGAATTCGGGCGACAGCGGCAAGCCCGCCTGGACCCACATGGTGTTCGGTGCGCGGAGCGCCACGTCCGGGTTGTCGCCGGAGGCGTTCAGCACGCCGGTCAGCAGCCGCAGCCCATCGGCGGCGGCGTCCGGCCCGCTGAGGTGCAGCGCCGTCGCCATCTGCGCGGCCGTTTTCCCGCGCGCTCCGCATAGCGCCATCTGCAGTGCCGCGGCGATACTGGCGGGCGAGAATACGGTGTTCTGCGCGCCGGCGCCGAGCGACCGGTAAACGGCAGCGCCGAAGCCGTCGTCCGCAGCCGCGGCCGCCCGCAGCGGTACGGCGTCGGTGCTGGCCATCGAATCCTGCGGCATGCGACCCTCCTTCGCCTTCCCCCCTCCCATCAGATCACGGCCGCAAACCTGCCCGGCCGCCAGCAGGAGTTATCGGCCGGACGGCTGGATGAGTATTACGAATAAATGACCGCGCCAATGGCACATGGCCGGGTAATAGGGCAAACTGCCGCCCGGTCATCGTTTTATCGCCAGCGAATGGGCGACCCGCGACAGCTGATGGAAAGAACACACCAGGGGACACGTTACCAACGGCAGTTTATGGCCACCACGGGCCACTGCATTTATTTCCGCTAACGCGGCCCCGCCGAAGGCGCCTGTGCGCGGACAAGCCTCCGCCACGACAGGCTGCGGACCGTCCGGCTGGGGGGGGAAGCCAGACGGTCCGCAGCCGGGCGTGACCGACTGCCGATGGCACAGGCACCTTCCGGTCTCGTCCGTCCGGCCTTCGCCGGACGCCCCGAAAGCGGCCGCTGCGCTGATCGCTTAACGCCTCTATTACGTGATGTAAATCCCTGCTTGGCGTTACCCCATCTTAGGAAGCCCGGCTCAGGGCCGCAATGCCAGTCAGACGATTTCTTAGACGATTTCTTCAAGGATTGCAATCCTGTGTAGAGCTGGGAGGCTACTCCCGCGTAACTCGCCTTCGCAAGCGGAACGCGGGAAAACCCGGAATAGAACCTAGATTCACTTTTTCTTAGCACTACCATCACAGCACAGGGCCGATTTTTGTCAACCGGTGAGTCTTTACACCGGCGGTCAGCACCTTCGCGGACCGGCCCCCGATAACACGGCGATATCATGTCAATGCGGTGCGTATCAACTTCCGTCCCGGTCCGTTACCAAAATGTACGAAGTCATGGCTGCGGGGCCCGCCGCCGGGAGCTAACGTCGAAGATGTGCCAAGTCACCCGGGCGGCCGCAATGCGGCGGGGACGGAGCCAGCCACGATGACAGGGACGGGCGGGCAGAGTCCCGAGGAGGAGCGGCCTAACGTGCTGCCCCCGCCGCTCGCCGACATCCTCCGGCCTGAGCTGCCCAGCCTCGCCGACGAGATCATCACGGCCATCCGCGACAAGATCCCGGAGTACGCCCGCCCCATCGACGGGCCGTACGGGCAGATCATGCGTACGGGCGTGGAACAGGCCCTGACATCGTTCGTGGATCTCGTGGCCGATCCCGGCATATCACTGGCCGACCGCGACGAAGTCGCGCGCATGCTCGGGCGGCACGAGGCCGAAGAGGGCCGCAGCCTGGACTCCTTGCAAATGGCCTATCGGGTCGGCGCGCAGCTGGCCTGGCACCGGGTCATGCAGGTCGGCCGCGAAGCCAGCCTGTCCTCCTCGGTTATGTCCACGTTCGCGGACGCGGTGTTCGGCTACATGAACGACCTGGCCACGCTGTCGCTCCAGGGTTACCAGGAACTGAGGGCGCGCTCCGCCGGAGAGCGGCAGGCGGCCCGGCAGCGGCTCCTCCAGCTCATGCTGAACCGTGACGACCCGGTGCCGCTCCGCGCGCTAGCCGACCTCGCGGAGACGGCTGGCTGGCCGCTCCCTGAGCAGGTCGTCGCCGTCGCCGTCACAAAACCCCCTTCCGAGGGGGAAGCCGCGGAGCCTTTCGGGGCTAACGATATTCTTGCGGGCCTCGACGATCCGCAGCCGCATCTACTGCTGCCGGGCGAGGCGGCCGAGTCCCGCTGGCCCGCGCTCGGGGACTGGCTGGACGGGCGGCGGGCCGCGATCGGGCTGACCGTCCCGCTCGCGGACGCGGCCGATTCGCTGCGGTGGGCCCGGCAGGCTCTCGCCCTGGCCGAAGCCGGCACCATCGACGCCGACCCGCTCGTGTACTGCGAGGATCACCTCGTCACGCTCTGGCTGCTGTCCGACAGCGCCCTGGCCGACCAGGTGAGCCGGCGGCAATTCGGCGCGCTGGAGGGACTGACCCCGCGGCAGCAGGAGCGGCTGACCGAGACGTTCGGGGCGTGGCTGGAGACGCGCGGCACGGCGGCGGAGATCGCGGACCGCCTTCGGGTGCACCCGCAGACCGTCCGCTACCGCATCCGCCAGATCGAACGGACCCTGGGCGACCAGTTCGGCGACCCGGACGCGCGGTTCGCCATGGAGATGGTCCTGCGCGTGATGCGGCTGCGGGAGAAGAGGTCCCTGGCGGGGCGGACCCAGGGGTAGCTGAGCCGGGTGGACCCGCACCCGGCTGGTGTCCCGGGTGGGTGGGTGGTGCAGCCGGGCCCGTTCGGCAGCAATATTACGGAGGCCGGCCTGGTGCGTGGCCGGCCCGACATCACCAGCGGTTGATGTGCATGACCTCCTGCACCGCGCGGCGCGGGGCGGGGCGGAACGTCTCGCCGGTGTAATGAGCGGTGGGGATGAGAACGCCCTGGCGGATGTTGCCGGGCAGGCCGAGGATCTCGGCGGCTTCCCTTTCGTAAACCAGGTGCAGCGTCGTCCACGCGGTGCCCAGCTCGCGGGCGCGGCACGCCAGCATGTAGCTCCACGCCGCCGGGGGCCACGGGGAGTGCAGGCTGTCCGCGATGCGGCGTGATCGGCGGGGGCGCCGACGGTGCGGGGTGATCCGTTGGGGCGCGGAGGATCGTGAGGCTGGGCACGGTGCGGGGGCGACGGGCCGGCCCCTACACTGTGTCCGTCATGTTCGGCCGAACTAATCCACTCAACCAGCGGCTCACCCGCGGCCAGAAGCGCACCATGGCGATTGTCTGCGCGGCGATCCTGCTCGTATTCGTAGGGCTTGGTATCTGGGGAGCGCTGGCATCGGATCCCTACAGCAAGTCCGCCAACGGCTGCGTCAATGTGACGCTGCCCAGCTCCACCGGCGGTGGTGTCCTGCATTACTGCGGCGCCGATGCCCGTAACTTCTGCCATTCGTCCAACGTCGTGGGGCAGTCCCAGCTCGCGGTGCGGGCGCGGCCGCAGTGCCGCCTGGCTGGCATCCTGCCGGGAAATTCGGCTTCACCAGTTCCCTCGGGCTGAGGTGCCGGTTCTTTGGGGGCGGGGTGTTTACAGGGAGATAGCCGCCGATCCGAACAAGGATTTGATCTCGCTCATGAAGCTGCTGGTGGGGTCGACGGTGAAGAGGCTGAGGTTGACTCGCGTGCTGCTGTGCTGGCCGCGCCTGGTCAGGTTCAGGTGGACGGGGCAGTCGCCGGGGTGGGCTTGCAGGGCGCGTTTCAGTTCCTCGGCCACATCTCTGGTGATCTTCTCTTCCCGGACGGTGATGACGACCGGTGCGGCACCGTTGGCCCGGGCGGCTGAGACGTCGAGAGTCTCGACTTGGTCGGCGCTGATGGAGACCGTGACCGAGCCATCGTTGGTCTCCTGTTTGCGTACCCGCCCGGTCACCGCGACGACGGCGTCGGGGACGAGGACGTGGCTGTAGAGCTGGAACATGGCGGGGAAGCAGGCGACTTCGATGGATGCGTCGTGGTCTTCCAGGCCGATCAGCGCCCACACGTTTCCCTGCTTGGTGACTTTCCGGTCGACGCTGGTGATGATCCCGGCGATGCGGATGGTCCCGTTTCCGGCGGAACCGTCGAGGAGTTCGGCGATGCTGTGATCGCGGCCGCGTTCGAGGATGCGTTCTGCGCCGTCCAGTGGGTGGCTGGAGACATAGAGGCCGAGCATTTCCCGTTCGAAGGCGAGTTTGACCGCCTGGTCCCATTCACCGGGCGGGATGGGCACGTCGAACATGGTGTCAGCAGTGCTGCCGGTGTCGTCGGTGAATCCGAACAGCGAGTCCTGGCCTATCGCCTCGTTGCGCTTGATGTCGATGACAGTGTCGATCGCCTGCTCGTGGATCATGAGCAGGCCCTTGCGGTCGTGCCCGAGGCTGTCGAATGCGCCGGCCTTGATCAGGGATTCAACGACGCGTTTGTTGCAGGCAAGGAGGGGTACCTTGCGCAGGAAGTCATTGAAACTCGTGTAGCGGTCCTGCTCGGTACGGGTGCGCACGATGGCTTCCACGACGTTCTCGCCCACGTTGCGGATGGCGCCGAGACCGAACCGGATGTCTTCGCCGACGGCGGCGAAACGAAGCTGGGACTCGTTGACGTCGGGGGGAAGGACCTTGACGCCCATCCTTCTGGCCTCGGCCAGGTAGATGGCCATCTTGTCCTTGTTGGCGCCGACCGAGGTGAGCAGGGCCGCCATGTATTCGGGCGGGTAGTTAGCTTTGAGGTAAGCGGTCCAGTAGGAGACCAGCCCGTACCCGGCAGTGTGGGATTTGTTGAAGCCATAGGCGGAGAACGGCATCAGCACGTCCCAGATCGCCTTTGTCGCTTCGGCGGAGTAGCCGTTTTTTTTCATGCCGGAGGAGAACAAGGCCCATTGCTTGTCCATCTCCTCTTTTTTCTTCTTGCCCATCGCCCGGCGAAGGATGTCGGCGCCGCCGAGGGTGTACCCGGCGAGCTTCTGGGCGATGGCCATGACCTGCTCTTGGTAGACGACTAGGTGGTAGGTCTCGCCGAGGATGGGGTCGAGGGCGGTTTCCAGCTCTACGTGGACGGGTGTGATCTTCTGCTGGCCGCTCTTACGGAGTGCGTAGTTGATGTGGGATTTGGCTTCCATGGGGCCGGGGCGGCCAAGTGCAAGGACGGCGGAGACGTCCTCGAACCGGGTGGGGGCCATGAGCTTGGTCAGGTCCCGCATCATGGTGGAGTCAAGCTGGAACACCCCGAGGGTCTTGCCGGCGGCCAGCAGCTGATAGGCCCTGGCGTCATCCAGGGAGACTTTCAGCATGTCCAGGTCGGTGCCCCGGTTGGCCTTGATGTTTTCAACCGCGTCGCTGAGGACGGTCAGGTTCCGCAGGCCCAGGAAGTCCATTTTCAGCGAGCCCATGGCTTCGCAGTCCGGCCCGTTGAACCCGGTGATCCGGGCTCCGTCGTCGGGGCGGCGGTGCACCGGCATCACGTCGACCAGCGGTTCGGACGACAAAATCACCCCGGCCGCGTGCACGCCCGTACCGCGGATCAGGCCCTCGATCCCGCGGGCGGTGTCGACGACCTTCTTGACGTCAGCGTCGTTGTCATACAGCCCGCGCAGCTCGGCGGCCTCGGCGTGACGGGGGTGATCATCATCGAAGATGGCGCCGAGCGGGATCTCCTTGCCCATGACCGCGGGCGGGAACGCCTTGGTGATCTTCTCCCCGACCGCGAACGGGTACCCGAGGATCCGGCCCGCGTCCTTGACCGCGGCCTTGGACTTGATCGTCATGTAAGTGATGATCAGCGAGACGTTTTCCTCGCCGTATCGGCCGGTGACGTAGCGGATCATGTCGCCGCGCCGGCGCTCGTCGAAGTCCAGGTCGACGTCGGGCATGCTGACTCGTTCGGGATTCAGGAACCGCTCGAACAGCAGGCCGTGCTCGATGGGGTCAAGCTCGGTGATCCCGGTGACGTAGGCGACCATGCTTCCGGTTGCTGATCCACGGCCGGGCCCGAGCCATATTCCGCTGTCCCGCGCGTACCGGCAGATGTCGCCGACCACCAGGAAGTAGCCGGGGAAACCCATGTCCTCGATGACGCGAAGCTCATAGTCGATGCGGTCGAGAACCTCGGCGGGTACCGGGTCACCGTAGCGGCGGACCGCACCGAGCTGGGCTTCCTTGCGCAGCCAGCTCATCTCCGTCTCGTCGGCCGGGACGGGGAACTTGGCGGCCAGGTCCCGGTGCGCGAACACCTCGGCGTAGTCCCCGGTGCGCTCGGCGATCAGCAGCGTGTTCTGGCATCCCTCGGCCCAGGTGTCGGACTGGTCGAGAGCCCTCATTTCGTCGGCGGTGCGCAGGTAGTAACCGTTGCCGCCGAACCGGAACCGGGCTGGGTCGTCAATCTGAGAGTTGGTTCCCACGCATAGCAGTGCATCGTGGGCGCTGACCTGGTCCTCGGTCACATAGTGGGAGTCGTTGGTGGCCAGCGCGGGCAAGCCGAGGTGGCGGGCGATCCTCAGCAGGTCTTCCCTGACCGCGGTCTCGATGGGGATGCCGTGGTCCATCAGCTCCAGGAAGTAGTTCTCTTTGCCGAAGATGTCCTGGTAGCGGGCGGCCGTTTTGAGGGCCTGGTCGTACTGGCCGAGCCGCAGCCGGGTCTGGATCGCCCCGGACGGGCACCCGGTGGTCGCGATGATCCCCTCGTGGTAGCGGTCGAACAGGTCGTCGTCCATCCGCGGCCACTTACGGTAGTGGCCTTCCAGGGACGCCAGGGAGCTGATTTTGAACAGGTTCCGCAGCCCCTGCGGGCTGACAGCCAGCAGGGTCTTGTGGAGGTAGGAACCGGACGCGGACACGTCCCCGCCGCGGCCGGTGGCCTCATCGGTCTTCCGCTGGTGCGGCTCGCCCCAGTACACCGGCTCCTTGTGGGACCGTGACACCGGCGCTACGTAGGCTTCGATCCCGATGATGGGCTTGAGCCCGGCCTTGGTGACTTCACGGTAGAACTCATAGGCGCCGAACATGTTCCCGTGGTCGGTCATCGCCACAGCTGGCATGCCCTGCGCCGCGGCACGGGCGGCCAGTTTCCCGATCTTGGCGGCACCATCGAGCATCGAGTACTCGGTGTGAACATGCAGATGCACGAAGGAGTCGCTGACCACGTGATCCCTTTCGCGGCGACCTTATGGAATCTCCTTACCCTAGCCCGCGGCGGTCGCCGGGCGGGTGGCTCCGCGCCGGCGTGCCGTGTTCGTGATGCGGGATGTTCCAGGGCGGGGTGCGGGCATGCCCGAGCCCCCGGCCGCGGGTCATGGCCGGGGGTGCGGGCGGGGGCGGCACGCCTGCCCCGGAAGGGACTGGGGCGACTACGGAAGCAGTGCAGTGGCGGCCGTTCAGGCGTGTACCTGATGGCCGCGCGACGCCCTGGCCAGTGCGGCCTTGCCCCGGACCACAGGGTTGATGAGCTCGCCGATCTGAGAGATGTGGATCCGGATCTCATCGCCGGGCTGCAAGGTGAATGGCAGATCGGGAACGAGGCTGGTCCCCGTGGACAGGACCGCGCCAGCCGGGAACTCCTCCTCGCGGAACAGGTATTCAGCGAGTTCGGCGATGCGGCGCCGCAGGCCGGACGTACTTGACTGGCCTTCCCAGATCACCGCCCCATCCCGGGTAATAGCCATCTCCATGGCGAGCGAATACGGATCGGGGACCTCCCAGGCGGGCCGGATCCAGGGACCCAGCGCGCAACCACCCAGGTAGATCTTGGCCTGCGGCAGATAAAGCGGATTCTGCCCCTCGATCGAGCGCGAGCTCATGTCGTTGCAGATCGTGTAGCCGACCACCTCGCCGGCGTGGTTCAGGACGGCAGCCAGTTCGGGTTCGGGAACGTCGACGCCCGAGTCGGCGCGGACTGACACGGCGCTGCCAGGGCCACGAACCCGCCAGGCCGCCGACTTGAAGAAGAGCTCGGGCCGTTCCGCCGCGTAAACGCGGTCGTAGACGTCGGCGGAATCCCGGCTTTCCAGCACCCTTGCGGCGCGGGAACGCTCGTAGGTGACGCCCGCCGCCCACACTTCGGTACGGCCGTCGACCGGGGCCAGCGGTTCGATCTCTTCCGGCTGCACCGCGTGACCGCCGGGCCGCTCGCAGATCTCCCGGATGTCGCTAAGCGGCAGAGCAAGCAGATCCGCCAGGGCCGGTGCGGCCGCGAACGTGGTGACCGGGCCGATTCCGCCCGGCACCCCCGCAGAACCCGGTGCGTCGGTCCGGCCTTCCCCGAAGGCACCAAGCCGAGGTTCACCGTCATCGATATTCCGGAATCTGATGAGCCGCACCGCTATCCCTCCCCGGGCCACCGGAATGACACGCCTATGCTGCCCCGCGAGCGTAAGACGCCACATTTAGATGGGTCAAGCTTCATCGCATAAAGAACCAGCTTCATCAGATGAAGCGTTGACGGCCATCAATGTGCTGACATAGCTTCAGAAGCCCGTCCGGTCGGTCCAGTGGATCGACCAGATACTTCCCGAACGGACATCGCTGCACGTCATAAGAGGGAGGACCGCTCATGACCGCCGCATACCCGGCCCGTGCCCGGCACGCTCAGGTCGTCCACGGACTCGGCGCCCGGATCGTTCGTGGCGGCCTGGCGCCAGGCGATGCCGTCCCCACCGAAGACGAGCTGGTGAACCAGCTCCGCGTCGGGCGGTCCGCGCTGCGTGAGGGCGTAAAGGTGCTGGCCGGGAAAGGCCTGCTGGAGAGCCGGACCAGCGCCGGGACCCGGGTCCGCCCGCGCGAGTCATGGAACCTCCTCGACCCGGACGTGCTCACGTGGCGGTTCGCGCCCTCCCCCGGCGCCGATGACATCGGCGCGCTGGCCGGACTGCGCGTCGCGCTCGAACCTGGTGCGGCCCGGCTGGCCGCGGAGACCGCTAGCACCGAGCAGCGCAGCACGATCGCGATGGCCATGGCGAAGCTGTGGGCCACCGTTGATGACCGGAATGCGTTCATCGAGGCTGACCTCGACTTCCATCGCGCGGTATTCAGCGCCGCCAACAATGACCTGCTGCTCTATATCCACGACGTGATCAGCGTCGCGCTCGGTGCGATACGTCCGCTGCACAGCCGTTCGGTCGGGCACAACCGCGAGACGCTGCCCAACCATGAGCGGGTAGCGGTCGCTATCCGTCGGGGTCACCACCGCAAGGCCGAGGACGCCATGCGCGAGATCGTCGAGGTGGCCCGGGCCGACGCTCTCCCGGAGGTGTGATGACGTCCGCCGCCGAACCCGCGCCCGCGCCCGGACCCAGAGCCGCCGGACCGTTGGATAGAGCCGCCGGACCGGTGGATGACGTCCACCTGGACGCCGACGGGAATGTCGCGGTGCTGACTCTGGACCGCCCGGCCAAGCTCATCGCCTGACCGGTCAGACGACCGCCCTGCTGGCGGGCACGTCGCCACCGCCCAACGCCGATCCCGTCATCGGCTGATTGGCGGCGAGAACCACGGTCTGCTGATCGACCGGGTTAACGAGTTATTCGCTTCCTCGCCGGAACGCATAGATCCCCCCCAACCAGGGGCATATATGGCTATGACAAGGAGGTTACGGTGAGCATTGCGGTGGTTACAGGCGCCGGGGGCGCCCTGGGGCGGGCGATCGCCCGGCGGCTGGCGGTGGACGGCCACGCGGTCGCGGTCGTCGACATCGATTCCGAAGCGGTGGAGGCGACCCGCAAGGACGTCGCGGCCGACGGAGGCGCCGTCCGCGCCTGGACGATGGACTTGCGCGACGCGGACGCGGTGAACGGGATGTTCAAGGTGATCGGCATCCAGTCGGGCGGCACCGGCGTTCTCGTGAACAACGCCGCGATCCACCCGACGACCCCATTCCTGGAGATCTCTCCGGCCGAATACGACGACGTGCACGCGGTCAATCAGCGTAGCTACTGGCTCTGCGCGCAGGCCGCAGCGCGGCAGATGGCGAAGAACGGCGGCGGCGCGATCATCAACATCGCGTCGATCATGATCTACGGCGGGTGGTCCGGCCTGGCGTCGTACGCAGCATCCAAGGGGGCGGCCGTGGCGCTGACCCGGGCCCTCGCCCGCGAACTGGGGCCGTCCGGGATTCGCGTCAACGCGGTCTCCCCCGGCGCGTTCCCGACCGCCGCCGAAGAGATCCACGAGGACCTGGCCGCCTATAACCGGTTCGTCCTCGAGCAGCAGGCGCTGAAGCGGCGCGGAACGCCGGAGGAACTGGCGGCCGCGGTGTCCTTCCTCGCCGGACCGGACTCCTCGTTCATCACCGGCCAGACGATCGAGGTCGACGGTGGATGGGTGATGACGTGAGCTCGGACCCGCGCACGCTGCCAACCCCGCGCCCGCTGCCAACCCCGCGCCCGCGCCCCGCCGCCGGCGCCTCACGAGACTGAGCGCTGGACCAGACGGTGCTGTCCGGGTGGGAGAACTTCGCGGTGATCTCCGGCAGCGCGGCCGGGGCGCTGACCGGCCTGCTGTTCGTCGCGGTGTCACTGAACCGGGACCGCATCGTGGGCAACGCCGCCCTGCGGAGTGAGGCAGGACAGACGCTCGTGCTGTTCCTGCTCGCGCTGCTTCTGTCGCTGTTGCTGGTGATCCCGGGAACCTCGCCACGGCTCCTGGGGATCGTCCTCGTCGTGGTGGCCGTCGTCTCCGGAGCTATTCTGATCATCGTCGGACGCGGCAAGGACGACGCAGCCCGGGGCAGAGACGCGAAAGCGGCCGGAGATGACGCCGCCGAAGCGCCCGCGGACCGGCTGGCCCGGCTGCTGGATAGGGTCAGCCCCAACCTGGTCGCGATGCTCTCCATCGCGGTCGCCGGATCCCTCGAGATCGCTGGGGACAACGGCCTGTACTGGCTCGCCGCCGCGGTCGTTCTCGCCTTGGGCGGCGGCGTCATCAATGCCTGGCTGTTCCTGACCCGCTGAAAGTACCGTGATAGATATGCCTCCATGGCACAGATCCTCGTTACCGCCGAGAAGACGGTGAACGCGCCCGCCGACACGGTGTTCGGCTATGTCAGGGACATGCGGGAACACCCGAACTTCCTGCCGCCGGCGTTCTCGGACTTCCAGGTCGAGTCCGGCGGCGTGGGGCCCGGGACGATCACCCGGTTCACGGTGACGGCTGGCGGCCGGTCCCGCAACTACCGGATGAAGGTCGACGAGCCCGAGCCGGGCCGGATCATCACCGAGTCCGACACCGGCTCCAGCCTGGTCACCAAGACCACCGTCATACCCCGGGACGGCGGTGTCTCCCACGTGGAGATCGCCACGACCTGGCAGGGCGCGGGCGGCATCGGCGGCTTCTTCGAGCGCACGTTCGCGCCCCGGGCGCTGCGCGCCATCTACGAGGACGAGTTGAAACGGCTCGACGACTACGCCCGCGAGCGCAAGGATTCCTGAATCCGCCAGGCTGCCTCGTTCGTCATTTCCGCCGGGTCTCTCAGGTCGGGAAATGCCGATCCCGGCCTCGTCGCCCCGCAGCTAACCGCCGGGCACCCGTCAGCGCGCTCGCCGCCTCGGTCCACCTGACGGTGAGGTCGCGGTTTATCTTCACCAGCCGCTCCACGAACTCAACGTAGTCGTCAACTACCGGGATCATGTCGGCCTGCGGCAGCTGGGGAAGTACGTAAACCTGATCGATGAACGTCCGCACGCCCTGCAACCAGAAGCCAGCGACCTTCTGCACCGCGCTGCGCGGCTGGCCCACCGCGGGGAGCTCAACCGTGACATCGACCACGCCCTGCTCAGGCAGGCCCGAGGACACCCGCCCCGCTCTGGCGAGCAGCGCCAGCGACGCGCGGTTGTCCGCCGCGACAAGCGTGCGCAGCCGGGTGACTGCCGCCGGGCGCCGCTGCAACAGCGTCGAGACGAGCGCTGTGCCGGCGCCGCGTCTTTGCCAGTCATCGACGACGGTGACGGCAACGTCGGCGGTGGCCGGATCACCGGGGTCCTGCACGAGGCGGGCGACCCCGACCGGCTCCTCCTTACCCCCTGGCGGCAGCACGACCAGCAAGAGCGCAATGTGACGCACCCCGTCAACGCTGCCGGCAAGCCGCCGGATCATCGAGGCATCGAGTTCGTCGAGCACCTGGAGGAACCGGTACTGACGCGATTCCGGCGACAGGCGGCGGAACAGGTCACGCAGCGTCCCGGCATCGGTGGTCAGCAGCGGCCAGATCAGCGCAGGCGTGCCGTCATCCAGAAAGAACTCCCCGGGCAGCGCCTGGCCGGAGGCCCGACGCGCCATGCTCAGCGAGTCGCTGCGGTCAGCGCCCGGCAGCCGAATCTGCCATACCGAAGCCTCTGGGTCGGCCTGCCTGCTCATGACCTTAATTTTCTGATTGTCCGATGTGCGCTATGGCGTGCACAATCAGAGTACCGTCTTTTGCAGTTGAGTTCCTTAAAGTTGATGGTTTCACAGCTTCTTTACCTACGTGTTCCGGCAATGTCATCAATTTGTAAACGCACACCCCAGCATCCAGATCGCCACCAGCAATTAAGCGCTATCAGCAGCAGATGAGCGTCTTTCGTGTAATCGGGCGAATTGTCCGGTGTTGCGCACGGCAGGCGGCAACTGTTAGTCGGCTGGCGCATGCGGGCGAGCAGTACCCAGGCCGCCGGAAGACAGCTTCCAACGCTCGCACCCGCGGTAAGCCCCAGCATGAGGGCAAATTGCGGGTATCTATAGATCGCCTGAGCTGGCTGGCGCCCTAGTGTCGAAGTCAGTGAGTTCCCCGCCGGAAAGGCCCGCGTCATCATGACTGCGCCCACGACATCGCCGCGCACTCCCCCGTTCGCATCGCCGTCCGCGCCCGGCGCGGGCGGCACGGGCGGCACGGGCGCGGGCGGCACGGGCGCGGGCGGCACGGGCGCGGGCGGCACGGCCGGCACGGGCGCGGGAGCAAGCAAGATCGCCGGTGCGCCGATCTCCTGGGGCGTGTGCGAGGTGCCGGGCTGGGGCTACCAGCTCAGCCCGGAGCGCGTGCTGGCCGAGATGACGCAGGTCGGCCTGGCCGCGACCGAACTTGGACCGGCGGGATTTTTGCCGAACGATCCCCGCCGGGCCGCGTCCGTCCTGCGGGAGCACCACCTGGCATCGGTCGGCGGCTTCGTCCCGGTCATCTTGCACCGGCCGGGTCATGACCCCGTGCCGGAGATCCAGAATGTCCTGGCTGGATACGCCGACACCGGGTCAGGGACGCTGGTGCTCTCCGCCGACAGCGGCCTGACCGGGTACGACGCCCGTCCCACACTCGATGAGGACGGCTGGGCCACGCTGCTGCGGAACCTGGACCGGCTCGGGGCGGTGGCCGCCGAGCACGGTGCGCTCGCGGTCCTGCACCCGCACGTCGGCACGATGGTGGAGAACGGCGATGAGGTTCAGCGGGTGCTGGATGGCTCTTCGGTCGCGCTGTGCCTCGACACCGGGCACCTGCTGATCGGCGGGACGGACCCGGCCGAGCTGGCTCGGCAGGTGCCCGGCCGCATCGCGCACACGCATCTGAAGGACGTCAACGACTCGATCGCGGCGCAGGTCCGGGCCGGGCGGATTACCTACAGCGAGGGCGTTCGGGCGGGGATGTACCGGCCGCTGGGCACGGGCGACGTGGACGTGGACGCGATCGTGTCCGTGCTGGGGCGGCGCGGGTACCGGGGCTGGTACGTGCTGGAGCAGGACACCGTCCTGACCGGGGAGCCGCCTGGGGAAGGGCCGGCCGCGGACGTGCGGACGAGCGCTGAGTACGTTCGGTCAGTGCTGAGCAAGGCGGGGTAAGTATCCGGTGCTGGTAGGGCCGGCGGTGACCGGCGGCTGGGTGGGTCCGGGCCGAAGCGCCGGCGGGCTTCGTCGCCAACGTCGGCATCGCGCTCGGCTCGAGCAGGACCATTGACGCAACCGAACGGTTGCCATACTATGGCAACCGTTCGGTTGCTACTTGGCGGGAGGCGCTGCTCGTGACCGAGAAAGAACTGACCCGCGCTCGAAAAGGAGACAAGACACGATGACGGATCACAAGGTTGTCGGCCGTCAGGAGTGGCAGGCCGCTCGTGATGAGTTGCTTCAGCGCGAGAAGGAGCACACCAGGATGGCGGACGAGCTGGCGCGCCAGCGCCGCGAGCTGCCCTGGGTCGCGATCGAGAAGGTGTACCGGTTCGATGCCGATGACGGGACGCGGACCCTGGCCGAACTCTTCGACGGCCGCTCACAGCTGCTGCTCTACCATTTCATGTTCGGGCCGAGCTACCAGGCCGGGTGCCCGGTCAACTCGTCGATGGCCGATGGCCTGGATGGCCTCCTGCCGCACCTTCATGCCCGCGACGTGACCCTGGTGCTCGTTTCGCAGGCTCCGCTGGCGAAGCTCCAGCCGTACAAGCAGAGGATGGGCTGGAGCCTTCCCTGGGTCTCGTCGGCGAACACCGATTTCAACTTCGACTTCGGCGCCTCCTACGCCGAGGAACAGGTACGGTCCTGGGGCCTCGACGAGAGCGGGCTGCCGCCGATCGTGCGTCACAATGCGGCCGCGACCGGGACCGATGTGCCCGGGTACCTCTCGGAATCACCGGCGATGAGCGCCTTTACGCTCCAGGACGGCGCCGTCTACCAGACCTACGCGACCGCGGGGCGGGGGGTCGAGTTCCTGATGGGCTACTACCCGATCCTCGACCGGGCGCCGAAGGGGCGCGACGAAGGTGACGGGATCCAAACCTGGATCCGCCGCCATGACGAGTACGTCTGAGGGCGTGGAGGAGATCGTGGCGAACTCGGCTCGGGGCGAGGCTAATGACTATAACGCCAAGATCATCGAGGAGTTCCGGGCGAACGATGGACGCGTCGGCGGGCCATGGGCGGGCACCACGATGATTCTCATCCACCACATCGGCGCCAGGTCCGGGATCGAGCGCGTCTTGCCGCTGGGCTGCTCCCCTCAGGGAGAGGGCCGCTTCGCGATCGTCGCCTCCAACGGAGGATCGCCAACCCACCCAGACTGGTACTACAACCTCAAGGCCAACCCCAGGATCAAAGTCGAGGTCGGGCCCCAGACGTTCACGGTACTGGCCGAGGAACTGGACGGCACCGCACGCGCCGGGCTGTGGCCGAAGCTGGTCGCGCAGTACCCTTCCATCGGCGAATACCAGGCCAGGACCACGCGGCAGATTCCGCTGGTCATGCTGACCCGCCAGGACTGACCTGCGACAGGAGCCGGCAGTTAGGCACGCTGGGCAGTCCGCCCTATCAGCCATCACGCCTGGCCAGTCACGTCCTGGCACGGATGGGCTCGGGCTCCGTATCCCTGCAGGGTGGAGGCCTGCGCTGGGGGTGTGAGCGGAAAGCTGCCCATGGTAGCCGTGGCCCGGATGGCGGAGATCCGGGCCACCGGCACCTGCGGGTCCGCGCTGACCGCGGGCGAGTCCCGCCGCCATCCGCAGCGCGGGCTTCGAACCCGTCGGACACTGTTATTTGCGGCGGCGGTGCAGCCCGAGATCTTCAGCCGAGTCGGCGGAGCAGATCGTTGTACTGGTCCCAGAACGTCCTGGGCAGGTGGCCGCCGAAGGCGCGGAGGTGCTCGGAGATGAGCGTGGCCTCCTCCTTCCATGTTTCGGTGTTGACGGAGAGCAGGAGGTTGAGGTCGTCCTCATCAATGTCTAGCCCATCGGTATCGAGGGCACCCCGTGCCGGGACCCTCCCGATCGGGCTGGCGGCTGCCTGGGCTTCGCCGGAGAGCCGTTCGATGATCCACTTGAGCACACGGCTGTTCTCGCCGAAGCCCGGCCACAAGAACCTGCCGGACTCGTTCCTACGGAACCAGTTGACGAAGTAGATGCGCGGCAATTTGGCGGCGTCCGCCGAACGGCCGATATCTAGCCAGTGGGCGAAGTAGTCACCCATGTTGTATCCGCAAAATGGCAGCATCGCAAACGGGTCACGGCGCAGCTCCCCGACGTTTCCGTCGGCTGCCGCGGTCCGTTCTGAGGCTATGTTGGCACCGAGGAATACGCCGTGCGCCCAGTCGAAGGCCTCGGTGACCAGCGGAACGGCAGTCGCCCGGCGCCCGCCGAACAGGATGGCCGAAATCGGGACGCCCGCGGGATCGTCCCATTCGGGAGCGATGATCGGGCACTGGGAGGCGGGGGCGGTGAACCGGGAATTGGGGTGAGCGGCGGGTTCCGGCGAGCCGGGGGTCCAGTCGCGTCCCTTCCAGTCGGTCAGGTGAGCAGGCGGCGGATCGGTGAGGTCCTCCCACCACACGTCGCCATTATCGGTGAGCGCGACATTCGTGAAGATGCTGTTGCCGGACAGCGTTGCGATCGCGTTGGCGTTCGTGACTTCACTGGTTCCGGGTGCGACGCCGAAGAATCCCGCCTCGGGATTGATGGCGTATAGGCGCCCGTCGGCACCGAACCGCATCCACGCGATATCGTCGCCTACAGTCTCAACCCGCCAACCAGGAATGGTTGGCCGGAGCATGGCGAGATTGGTCTTCCCGCATGCGGACGGGAAGGCCGCCGCCAGGTATTTCACATCGCCGCTCGGCGGCGTGACCTTGAGGATGAGCATGTGCTCTGCCAGCCATCCCTCATCGCGGGCCATCACCGATGCCACGCGCAAGGCGTAGCATTTCTTACCGAGCAGGGCGTTGCCGCCATATCCGGACCCGTAGGACCAGATCTCCCTCGTCTCGGGGAAGTGCGAGATGTATTTGGTCGTGCTGCACGGCCAAGGCACATCAGCCTGACCCGCCTCCAGCGGGGCGCCGACGGAGTGCACCGCGCGGACGAACGAGCCGCCCGCCTCGATAAGCCGCAGCGCTGGTGTCCCCATTCTCGTCATGATCCGCATCGATACCGCGACGTAGGGCGAGTCGGTTAGCTCGACACCGAGCTTTGAGAAGCTGCCGTCGAGCGGCCCCATGCAGAACGGAACCACATACATGGTCCGGCCCCTCATGCAGCCATTGAAAAGATCGGCGAAAGTCTGCCGCATCTCATCCGGGGCGATCCAGTTGTTCGTGGGGCCGGCGTCCTCCTGCTTCTCCGAGCAGATGAAGGTCCTGTCCTCGACGCGCGCAACGTCGCTCGGATCGGAGGCACAATGGAAGCTGTTGGGCCGGATCTTCGGGTTGAGCCGGGTAAAGGTGCCATGCTCGACCAGGAGATCGGTCAGACGCTCCCATTCAGGATACGAGCCGTCGCACCATTCGATGTGATCGGGCCTGGTCAGCTCCGCTATCTCGCTCACCCACCTGGCCAGTTGGACGTCACTTGCCGGGACTCGGTCAGCCACAAGGACGGGTCTGGTCATGATACGACTCCTCACTTTTTGACGGAATTAATATATGCAGGTTAATGATTGTGCATTTGGGAACTAAGCGCACGTGCTCACATTCCTGCCAGAGCTATGGCCGCCGCAGGGTCAAAGGTCCCGTTAGTGCGGGCTTCAGGTCATGTGCACCTGCCGAATCGGGATCTTTCGTAATATGCACACCAGAATCCGAAATATGCTTGCAATATATCTGTAACGTTCACTCGTGCAGAGCAGGCCACGTCCCGCCAGATGGTCGTATGATAGCCGCCTCAAGATCGGCTTTATATGAGCCTCAATAGCCTCGATAACCACGTCAGCGGCCGTATTCGACAACCATGTCAGCGGCCGTATTCGAGCCGGCGTTGCCAGCCCGCAGCACTAACACCGGCGGCTCCCCCGCTGCCGTCGGCACCGTGATCAGCGAAGACGGTCAGCGGTGCCGCCAGCGGGTTCCCAGGCCCGCTGCCGGGCCGCGGCCCGCGCTGGCCGATGATCTCGGCCTGGCCGAGGGAGGCTGGCGGGCAGGATGGTGCCGGCGTCGAGGATCTCGATGCCGGCGAGCTGGTTGCCGCGCCAGTCGAGCGCGATGAACGCGTCGAGGCCGGGGGCGCGGCGGGCTTTGGTGGTGGTGTGACGGCCGGCCGGGAGCGGCTGCCCGGATCAGCTTCTCATGAGTCACTGCCGGGCTTGACGGACGCGTGATACCCCCCACCGGTTACTCGCCAGTAGGAAGCAACCGGCTCAAGGCAGCGGGCCTAAGGTTCCGCGCCGGCATCGGGGGGTGGCTCAGCTTGGCTGGACGTGCCGCCCGCTGATCCGGGTCGGCGTGATGCGTATATACACGTCGCGGGCGCCGGCTGCCCACGGCTCAAGGTGCGTTCCGTCCTCAAGGTGCTGGACTGCACGCTCATCAGTGACCTCGTGCGCGTGACCTTGCGCCAGGACGCTCCAGCCTTCGTGGAGCGCCTCGTCGAGGCGGTCGACCTCAAAGCTGACCTGGGCGTCGGCGTACAGAGCCAGCAGCGTGTCCGGTGCGGTGCGGAAGATAATGGTCTTTCCCGTTACGGCGAAGTTGACCGGCAGCATCATGATCCCGTCTGCGGACGTGAACCCGACGCGGCCGATGCCACCCAGCTCCAGCAGGTCGAAGCACTCGGCTGGGCTGAGCGTCCGCAGGGCGCGCTCGTGCACAGCGGGCTCGTGGGCCAGGGACTCCCGGTGGGGCAAGGCCCTTAGCGCGTCCCGGCTGTTCGCCGGTCCCCTCCCGGTTGTCATAAATATTCGCCTCCGCCATTCGCGGGCTGTTTCGTTTCGTCAGCCTTGTCCTGCCGCGTCAGCGCGCGCTGCGGCCCGAGGTCCCGCTTGGCCGGGCCGTTCGGCCCCCCGGCGACATCCGCGGCTCTCTCCCCCGCTGGCCAGCGCCGTCCCGATCCCAGCGATTTCCGCGTCTGCGACGCTCAGAGGTCGAGGCGGTCCTTTCCGCCGCGCATCGCGGCCAGGAGCCGTTCGATGTCATCCGGTGACAGCGGCCGCTGCCATTCGCTGACCATCCCGCGCAGGACGAAGCCCCCCGGCGCGGGCACCACTGAGGTGAGCGTGATGCCGCCGGGCAGCACCGGCAGGGACACGTGAAAAGCCGGGGAACGCAACGACATGCGCCGGTCACGCAGGTGCAAGGCGCGTGGCTGGATGCGGATCGACCGCCCTTGAGCGCCCGCTTCCACTTCTACGCGCGCCCAGGGCGCGCCCGCGACAGCGATCTGCGGGATGCCCGCCTGCAGAGTCAGGTTGAGCCGGGGCAACGTGGTGGCCAGCCAGCGGGCCGCGGCCCAGGCGGGGACCAGCGCCTCGCAAAGCACGGGCGCGGCCACGAGCATCGGCCGCGGGCCCGGCCTGACATGCACGTTCCTCGCCTCGATGTCCATCCGCTCAAACTGGTAGCCACCCCAGCCGATGTCTCGTGCGGAGATGGTGACCTGGCCGTACTGGCCCACGGCCCGGGCGAGATCCGAGCCTTCCACCGAAATGTCGGCCAGGAACATGGTCAAGTCATGCCCGCGAAACCGGAAGGACCGCTTCTTCCCGATCAGCCAGGAACGCGCCGCGCCCACCATCATCATGAACAGGTCACCGGGAAAGTTTCCTGGCTGTGGCATGCCGAACGAGGCGGCCGCGGCCGAGGACGCGGACAAAACCTCTGACCAGTTCCGTTGCCATTCGTCGGCCCAGGAACGGTAAAACGGCAGCCACTCAGCCATGGCCACATGGTGGCATCGCGCACCTCGCCTCGCAACGGCCGGCCGCACTAATTGACCACCCGCTCGTAGCCGGCCGCCAGGTCGGCGTTGGCGATCGAGCGCATACCGCCGTCCACGAAACGGCGGTCCCCGATGGTGACCGGCGGCCAGACTCCGGGCACCGCGCAGGTGGCACCAACCGCATCCACCAGGCGGGGCGCCGACAGCACGCGGCGGTTCAGCCGCGACGTACCACTGGAGGGCGCGGCCGGTCACCTGGGCCGGCGACTCCGCATCTCACGCTTCATTGCGGCTATGCAGCTGGGAAAGCTCCACGTACGTGGCGGCGTTGCGCTTGATCGCTGCGCGCTCTGCTTCGGACAGGTCACGCCGGACCCTGCCCGGCACCCCAGCCACCAGCACTCCCTCCTGGACCTGTTGCCCTTCGGCGAGCACCGCACCGGCGGCGATGATCGAATAACGCCCCACGCGGGCTCCGTTGAGCACGATCGCACCCATGCCGATGAGGACCAGATCCTCGACGGTGCACCCGTGGAGCGTCGCGTTGTGGCCGATGGTGACGTCTGAGCCAACGGACAGCGGCGCGCCGGGATCGGCGTGCAGGACACACCCGTCCTGCACGTTGCTGCGCTCACCGACGGAGATGGTGTCACGGTCGGCGCGGAGCACGGCCCCGTACCAGACGCTCGCCTCAGCGCCGACGGTGACGCGTCCGATGAGGACGGCACCAGGGGCGATGAAGGCGGTTCCGGAGAGGTCGGGGCGGTCCTGGCCGAGGCCGACGACTGACGGCGAGCCGGTGCCGGGGCGGGGCGCAGGCTGGCTGTTCATAGGCTGGGCCGGTCGGTCACGCGCCGCGCTTTGAGCACCGGAACGTCGTAGATGCTCGGCTCGATCACCCGGACAACGGTGCGCACCATCAGCACCTCCTTGAATCGCCGCTCCAGGCGGGTCCTGCGCAGGGCCCCCGCATCGGGTGACACGCCGTCCGGCCGCTCGGCTTCGACGACCAGCCCGTCCCTGTACCGCCCGCGGTCGGCAACGATACGGTACTCACTTTCGGCCCTGGCGACTACGCCCGGCGGCTGAACGAGCTGCCCGGCGACTGGCCGCCACCGCAGGCCTGAGGTTGACAAGGGCAACGCCGCATCGCTCGCGGTGATCGAGCGGCTCGCTCGCGCCGCAGTTCGGCGGCGCGCTCGGGGTCGCGGTGCTGGTGACCGCGGGCTGGCTTCCTCAGCAGAAGCCTTCCGGGACCGGCCAGACCGGATTGGGGATGCTCAAGCGGCACCGTTTTCCCGCCGGTGGCTGTTACGCCATGTATAAGCGCCAGAGCCCGAATGAGCGGAGAGGTCACATTGTCCCAGCCAAAGGACGAATCGATGAGCCCACCGGGCACCGCGCCGCTGAAGGTGGCGGAGACGATCGACCATGCGGCGAACCACGATAGGCGGTGGTGGATTCTGGCCGTCCTGGGCGTCGCCCAGCTGATGGTCATCCTGGACAACACCGTCGTCAACATCGCGCTGCCTACGGCCCAGCACGCGCTCGCCTTCTCCAACGCCGACCGCCAGTGGGTCGTGACCGCCTACGCGCTCGCCTTCGGCAGCCTTCTCCTGCTCGGCGGCCGGATCGGCGACATCTTCGGGCGTAAGCGGACACTGATCATCGGGCTGGCCGGGTTCGCCGGGGCCTCGGCCATCGGCGGAGCCTCGGTTAACTTCCCGATGCTGGTGACCGCCCGAACCGTGCAGGGCGCCTTCGGCGCACTGCTCGCCCCGTCCGTCCTGGCCCTGCTGACCACCACCTTCACCGACTTCCGTGAACGCGCGAAGGCTTTCGCCATTTACGGCGGCATCGCCGGAGCCGGCGGGGCCCTGGGACTGCTGCTGGGCGGGGTCCTCACGTCCTACGCGTCATGGCGCTGGACTCTCTACATCAATCTGGTCTTTGCCGCCTTTGCGACTGCCGGCGCCCTGCTCTGGCTGAAGAACGACAAGGCCGCCGACCGCGATCCATTGGACATTGGCGGGCTTCTCCTGGTCACGAGCGGCCTCTTCTGCCTGGTCTACGGCTTCTCTCACGCGGAGACCACCGCCTGGAGCAACCCCTTCACCATTGGTTTCCTGGTCTTCGGGGTGATCCTGCTGGCCGGCTTCGCCTTGCTCGAGCCCCGGGTGCGGCACCCGCTGCTGCCGCCACGGATCGTGCTGAACAGGACGAGAGGCGGTTCGATACTGGCCATGCTGTTCGCCAGCATGGGGCTGTTCGGGGTCTTCCTGTTCCTCACCTACTACCTGCAGGAGACACTCAGGTTCAGCCCCGTCAAAACCGGCTTCGCCTTTCTCCCCATGATTGCCGGGCTCGTGGCGATGGCGCAGGTGTCCAACCGGGTTCTGCTGCCCCGATTCGGTCCCAAGGTGATCGTGCCGATCGGGCTGCTCATGAACGCCGCTGCGCTTTACCTCCTGCACAGAGTCGGGCTGCACAGCTCGTACGTGAGTCAGGTGCTGCCCTACCTCGTGCTGCTGGGCCTCGGGTTCGGCCTGAGTCTCGCCCCCTCATTCAGCACCGGCACCCTGGGGCTCAAGCCCCACGATGCCGGGGTGGGATCGGCCACCCTCAACACCGCCCAGCAGGTGGGCGGTTCGGTCGGCACGGCCCTGCTCAACACGCTCGCCGCCGGCGCCGCCACCGCATACCTGGTGGGCCGGACGATAACGCCGGCGAACCTGCAGGCGGCCGCGCTGCACAGCTACACCACAGCGTTCGTGTACTCGGCGCTGATCTTCGTCGTGGCCGCGGTAGTCGCGGGACTCGTGCTCCCAAGCGGCAACATGCGGGCCCTGTCGGGGCCGGCCCCGGACGCCACCGCCGCGGAACCGGCACCGATTCCGGCTGAACGCGTGGGCACCTCCACAGCCAGCCCCATTACCCGGCAGAACGGTAACTGACCTGCCAGCCGGGGCGCACAAGCGATGCTACGCGCCGCCCCCCGTGACTGGGGAATGAGGTTGAATTCGTCGCCGAGCCGGGCCGCGCGCCGGATCGCCACGTCGGAACGGGAATATGCCGACCCGGGCTGATGCAGCGGCCCCCGCGGTTAGCCGCTCTATCACACACAGACAATCACGGTCACTTTCTGTGATGTCGACTATGCCTGGAGCAGTGCCTTATCGGGAAGCTCGCCCTTTTTTCGCCAATCACGCACGAGAGCTTGGGCGGCGCCGCGAAATATACCGTCCCGGTTTCCGTCCTCCGGCCACAGGCGATCCTCGTCACGGTCGACCATCAGCACACGCTCAGGTTTTTCACCGTCTGTGAAGGAATATCTAACCAATTTACCGTCATCGCTGACCTTTTGGACTCTGACATATAGACCCATCTTCGATCACTCCCACGGCCTATTGTAGTCCTCGTTTCCAGGCGATGGAATATCGTCGGACCAATTAGCTATCTTATTAGCAGCCGCATGCGCTTCCGGATATACCGCTCCCGGGTGCTGGACATAGTAGTTATGTTCGGCGAGCTCGTGCTCCACCAGCATCAAATCTTGCGGTTTGTAATTACCGGATCTGAGCCTCAGCCACGCCTCGGCCATATCCGGGCTGGGATCATACCGGCTACTTATCATGTCGCCATAATCTCCCACCAGAGGATGCTCCTCGAAAAACACGTGGTTCTTGATAGCCTGCACTTCCTCCCGCGTGAAGCCCTCACTACCATCGAGCCGTGGCGCGCTGCTCAAATTATCAGCTATTTTGGCCACATCGTTTGAAGCGCGAATAGCCTCATAGGCCTTTTTCGCCCACTGATCGGCGAGCTCATCAGGGCGGGCTGAGCCGTCGTCTCGTGGCCGTATCGAACCGCCAGTCTGGCCGAGGGCCGGGACGTCGCTGGTTCTGTGGTCTGCACGTACCCCCATAGTGCGGGCAGCGATCAGCGTGCTGGCGGCTTCGCAGTCGGTCTTGGCGGCTAGTTCGGTGTCGGTGTGGCGGAGGGCGGTGATGGCTTTGCGGAGGAAATTGGCGGTGTCTTGGACGATTGTGGCGATAGCGCGGCCGAGATCTTTGAACGCCGCGGCGAGGACCTGCAGGACGGCTTGCTCGACAGCGCGGGCTACCTCGCGCCAGCCGCCGCCGGGGCCGCCGGTTTCGAGTTCGCGGCTTGTGGCCCGGCGCCAGCTGACGCTGGACGCCTGCTCGACCCGCGAACGGTGGCCGGTTAGCGCCGTCGTCACGGTCTGCATGGCGCTGTAGTCGGCTTTCAGCACTACCGCTTCGGCGGCCACCTGGCCGCCGCTTGCTATCAGCTTGCCGACGGCACCGCCGAGGGCGTCGCTGACCATGGCGGCGGCTTTGCTGATCAGGACGCCCAGCAGCTGCCCTTCTAGTTCCTGCAGGGTGGCGCGGACGATGAGCTGGGTCGCCGCCACTTCCGCGGGAACTTCGGCTTCGGCGAGGCCGATGGTGAAGAGCGCTTCGCCCTGGGTGGCGATTACTTCACCGGCCAGAGCTACCGCCGCGCCGATCACGGCGATCTTCTGCGCGACGACGGCGTCGGCCGCCATGTCCAGAGCGCCGGCGAACACCTCCAGCGGACCGCGCAGCCCGCTGATCACGCCGTGGTAATGATCCCACTGGGACGCGAGGGCCCGGGCGAATGCCGACTCGTCCCGGGCCGCGACGACGGCCACCGCCGAACTGGACCGGCCCGCGAGGGCAATGATTTCCGCTGAGTAGGCGCGCAGATCACTGGCCCAGGCCCGGAGCTGATCCTCGTCGATACCCGGCCACGGCAGCCCGGTCAGGTTGAACGCATCAGCCACCCAGCCTGGCAGCTCTAATGACACGCGTCCTCCGTCACGTCGCACAGGCACTCGGGCGGGCTGCCCGTAACTACGACTGAGCAAGGACGGCGGTTCACGCGCGGCAGGCGACCGGTTAGAGCCGAGGTGCGGAGGAAGCCGGATAGTGCGGTCAGTTCCGGCCATGTCCGTTCGGCCAAATAGGTCAGAGGCGCCGGAATAACAGCGGCGAATCAGATCGGCCGTTAATGGCCAACGGTGCGGAAGAAATCCCGGATGTCGGCCGTGAGGAGGTCGGGGGCTTCGAGGGCGGCGAAGTGGCCGCCGCGGCCGAATTCCGACCAGTGGGCGACGTTGTTCAGCTTGTCGGCGAACCGGCGGACGGTTATGTCGGTGGTGAAGACCGCCACTGCGGTCGGCACGGTAGAGCGGTCCTTCGGCATCCACATGCTCGGGTCGTTGAAGCGCTCGTAGTAGGTGTGGGCGGCCGAGGCGGCGGTGGCGGTGAACCAGTAGATGCTGACGTCGGTGAGGATGCGGTCGCGGTCAACGGCGTCCTCGGGCAGCTTGGCGGCCGGATCGGTCCAGTCCTGGAACTTCTCCACGATCCAGGCGAGCAGCCCCGCTGGGGAGTCGACCAGCGACTGCCCGATGGTCTGCGGCCGGGTGCCCTGGACCTGCATGTACGCCCCAGAGCGCTGCTGCCACTGCTCCATCGCGGCGAGCCGGGCGCGTTCGGCCTCGGTTAGTGCGGCCATGTCGGCCGGGTCGGCGGAGGGGAAGGTGACCAGCGCGTTTACGTGGACGCCGATAACCCGGTCCGGGGCCAGGCGGCCCATCAACGGGGCGATGAAGGCACCCACGTCCCCGCCCTGCACGCCGAAGCGGTCATAGCCGAGCCGCGCCATCAGTTCGACCAGCGCTGCGGCGGTGCGGCCGTCCGTCCAGCCGGTCTCGGTCAGCGGCCCGGAGAATCCGTAGCCGGGCAGCGACGGGATCACCAGGTGGAAGGCATCGGCCGGGTCGCCGCCGTGCGCGGCCGGGTCGGTGAGCGGGCCGATCATATCGAGGAACTCCACGACCGAGCCCGGCCAGCCATGCAGCAGCAGCAAGGGCGTAGCGCCGGGTTCGGCGGAGCGCACGTGCAGGAAGTGCACGTCGGCTCCATCGATCGTGGTGATGAACTGCGGGTAGGCGTTGAGCGCCGCCTCCTGGGCGCGCCAGTCATACTCGTGGGCCCAGTAGGCGGCTAGCTCGCGCAGATAGAGGGTCGGAACGCCGCGCTCCCAGCCGGTGCCAGGCAGATCACGGACCCAGCGGGTCCGGTCCAGGCGGTCGCGGAGGTCGTCGATCCGGGCCTGCGGGACGCTGATGCGGTACGGCCGAATCCCGGCCGCAGGGCCGGAGCCGGTGGAAGGGTCGATGGCGGTGTGGGTGGCGTTCTGCTGCGGCGAGGCGCTGTCGCTGTTCGTCATACATCGACGGTAGGAGCAATTGGTGTCAGGTTCTGGCACCAATAGATGCGATAAATTCAGGCCATGTTGGAGACCTCGGCTCGCCTCCTCCGGCTGCTCTCGCTCTTGCAGTCACGGCGCGACTGGACCGGCACCGAGCTCACTGATCGGCTTGGCGTCGGCCTGCGGACCGTGCGCCGGGACATCGACCGCCTGCGTGACCTGGGCTATCCGGTGGACGCGACACCGGGCACGGCGGGCGGTTACCGGCTCGGCGTCGGCGCGGCCCTGCCGCCACTGCTGCTGGACGATGAGGAGGCGGTGGCGGTGGCGATCAGCCTGCATTCCGCGGCGACCGGCAGCGTGGCTGGGCTGGAGGAGATCTCACTGCGGGCGCTGACCAAGCTCCAGCAGATGCTGCCGTCCCGGCTGCGGCACCGGATCACCGCCTTCCACACCACGACGATCCCGCTGACCGGACCGGGATCCCCACGCGAGGCCGTGGACCCCGCACTGCTCACCGACGTCGCGGCGGCCTGCCGGGACCAGCGGCGGCTGCGGCTGCGTTACCTCGGCCGGGACGGCGTTGGCCGGGACGGCGTTGGCCGGGACGTGACCACGCGCAATGTCGAGCCACATCGCCTGGTCCACACCCCGCGCCGCTGGTATCTGGTGGCCTGGGATACCGACCGGGCCGACTGGCGGACCTTCCGCCTGGACCGCATCCAGGAGCCGCTCGGGCCGCCGGGGGCCCGCTTCACGCCACGTCCGCCGCCCGCCGAGGACATGGCGGCGTACGTCTCGCATTCCATCTCCTCCGCGCCTTACCGGTACCAGGCGCGCATCCTTATTCATGCTCCGCTGGAGGACGTTTCGCAGCGCTCCTCCCCCACCGCTGGGCGACTGGAAGCCGCGGGTGAAGACCGGTGCGTCATGCATACCGGGTCGAACTCGCTGGACGAACTTGCGCTCTTCGTCGGCGCGAAGGGCTTTGATTTCGAGGTTCTCGACCCGCCGGAGCTCCTCCCGCTGCTGAAGGCCCTGGCGGAACGTCTCGGCAAAGCGGCCGGCGTCTTATGAGGGGGAAGTACCCTTCACGGCGTGACTTCGACCCGTGTCGCGCGGCGCATCGACGCTCCCCGCGCGGATATCTACCAGGCCCTTCTCGACGCGGAGGCGATCGCGAAGTGGAGGGTACCGAACGGCATGACCAGCGAGGTGCATGAATTCGACGCCCGCGAAGGCGGCTCGTTCCGAGTATCGCTCGCCTATGACGCGCCGGACGCGCCCGGCAAGTCTGCCGTGCACACCGATACGTATCACGGGCACTTCGCGCGACTGGTGCCGGACGAGCAGGTCGTCGAGGTACTCGAGTTCGAGACGGCGGACGCGGACCTATCCGGCGAGATGACGATCACGACGACGCTGACCGACGTGGACGGCGGCACCGAGGTCCTTGTCGTGCACGAAGGGCTACCGCGGGGCGTTTCCGCCACCGACAACGAGATGGGCACGCGGATGGCGCTCGACAATCTTGCTGCCCTGGTGGAGCCGCCCAAAATTTAGCTGCCGCGCGGGGCCTTAGGGGCGGCTCCGGGCGGACGATCAGCCCGCGTTACGCGGGATGTGGCCGCCGCTGACCAGGGAGGCGGTACCGCCGACGTTACCGGCTCGCGTCATCGCCGCCTCAGCACCGGTCTGGCCGAGCACGTACCGGTCGAAGAAAGTGAGGGTGACGCGGCCGACGACCGCCTCCACCGGGTTCGCTCCCTCGTACGGGGTCAGATGGCTGGCGCCGAGAAGGTTGAGGTAATACCTGGTACCCGCCCCGTCCGTGGCATACAGCCGCACGCTCGCCGACGGCGGGTTGATCGGGTCCGCGTTGCCCTGCACGAACAGCATCGGCGGCGCCGGGTGCGCGAAATACTGCCCTGGCATCGGGGGCCATTCCGCGCCCGAGAGCACGGCCGCGGCTTTCACCCTGTTATCCGTACAGCACGTGTTGGCCGCGAGGGCCGCTACGGTGTCGCCGCCGTCGGACTGGCCCGCTGCGGCGATCTCCTGGCTGTTCAGCAGGCCGGACAAGAGATTATCTGGCTGCGCGCTGAGCGTCAGCAGACTGCTGAGCACGAAGGACATGTCCGCCGGCTGGTTCACGAGGTCTTGTTCGTTTGCGGCCGCACCGAGCTGGCAATTGGTGTTCGGGAAGGTCACCGCCGCAACTACGTAGCCGGCGCTGGCCCAGATCCGCAGCAGGTCCTCATAGGAGTCAGTGCACTGCTGGAACCCGGGAGCGAACAGGAGCAGCGGGAGCGGACCAGTGGCCGGATGCGCGGCTGATCCCGCCGCTGAGCCCGGAGCCAGCGGATATTGGACCGTGGTCACCAGCGTGCGCGCGTCTAGGTACTGACCAGTCGGACGTTTATGGGCCGGCTCGGTGAAGATCATCTGCTGCTCGCCGACCTGGTAGCTGCTGGCGGTACCGATGGGGGCGGCGCTGGGGGGGGTGGGACTGCTGGGGGGGGTGGCGGCGGCCCGGGTGGATGCCGCCCGGGTGGATGCCGCCCGGGTGGATGCCGCCCGTGATGACGACGGCGCCGCGTGCGGCCGTGCGGGAGCCGCGCAGGCGGCGAGCATGAGGGCGGCGAGGATGACGGTGATGACCCCACCGGCGAGGATCAGCCGGGTTCGCCGGGCAGCCGATATCACCGGTGCAGCCTAGCTTCCCGCGTTCAGTGCCGGTGCGCGACCGGCCGCGGTGCGGCGGATTGCGGCCACCCTGGTATCGATCCGGCCAGCGCGCCGGAAATGTCGCAGCCCGTGGTGCTGGCGAGCCGTGCCGGCTAGTCGAATCGGCGGGCGCTGGGGTAGCGCTGGCCGCCGTCCACGACGATGTTGGCCCCGGTGATCCACGAGGCCCGTTCCGACAGCAGGAAGGCGACCACGTCGGCGACCTCCTGCGGGTGCCCCAGCCGGCCGAAGGGAAACTGGGTGGCCACGAAGGTGTCGAAGTCGGCGGGATGCTCGCGGGCGAAGGTTTCCCAGGAACCGCCGGGAAACACGATGGAGCCCGGGCTGACGGCGTTGACGCGGATCCGCGCGGGCGCCAGTTCCTGCGCGGCGGTCGCGGCGAGCTGGATTTCCGCGGCCTTGGCGGCCGCATACGCGGTACGCGGCGCGGGCCGCATACCGGTGATCGAGGAGACGATCACCACCGCGCCGTGGCCGCTGGCCCGCAGCCAGGGCAGCCCCGCCCGGATCAGTTCCGCGGCGTGCCCGGCGTTGAGCGCGAACGTCGCGGTGAACTCACCGGCAGCGGCATTGCCCAGGTTGCCGCCGCCGACGGTGCCGCCCGCGTTGGCGACCAACTGATCCAGGCCACCGAACTCGGCGGCGATCTCCTCCACCGCCCGGCCCAGCGCGGCCGTACCGGTCACATCGGCCGCCGCGGTAGCCACCGGCACGCCATGGCGGCTCAGGTACTCCGCGGCAGCGACCAGGCCGGCGGCGTCACGGGCGACCAGCCCGACGGCTGCTCCCTCGGCGGCCAGGGCGTCAGCGACCGCCAGGCCAATGCCCCGGCTTCCCCCGGTGATCAGCACACGGTTGCCACGCAGGCCCAAATCCATCAACGACTCCTCTCCGCACAGCGCCGACTCACTGTCTCGCGACGTCGCCAGTGCCGCGACTCCCGGCATACCGGTGGCCTGGATCAACCGCGAACGGCACCCGGCACCCGGCACCCGGCACCCGGCACCCGGCACCCGGCACCCGGCACCCGAGCTTAGGAGCCGACGGTGTCCGTAACGAACCCAGCCGGGAATGGCTTGTCGACCCCTCGAGGGCCGAGGCCGTACTGGCGCTCCCAGGCACGAACGGGAGACGACGGCCCGGGAGACGCTGATGCCCTGTTTGCGCTTCCCATCGCTAGCCACGGCCTCCCCCTGCCCTCAACCATCCGCAGGCGCCAAGGTACCGGGCTGCGTCCGGGAGCGGCGAGCCCGGCGGCTCGGCGCTCTGGCTACCGAGCGTGCGTTCGCTCCGGTGGATCCGGCGCGGGCCCGGGCGCAGCGGCCAGCAGCTTGGTCAGGAATGCCCGGCCCGCCCTCGACAGCGGCCTTCTGGCCGCGGTCGCCACCGAGACCGGCCAGCTCAGCTGCGTGCCTGCGACCCTGATCGTCGGCAGGTCCGGCAGGCTGGCCGCGAACGACTCCGGCAGGAAAGCCACGCCGAGGCCGTTGCGCACCAGCAACCATGAATCTCCTAACTCACTTCGAATCGAGCACGTGACCCGCGTATACTCCTCACCGATCCTCTTGACCCCCCAGTACATCGTCCATTGATCACGGCTGTTATTCGTCCCACAGCAGTTACCGAGCCGACCGGTGCGCCTCTCCCGCATGGCGGGGTATTGCCGCCCCCTGTCATGCACTAGAAAAGTGGACGATTGGGCGCCAACGGAGCAAAGGTACGGCTAGCATACGTTCCTGTAGCAAGAGATAAGCAGCCAGTAGGCGTTGAGGCGACACCTTCTACTGGCTGTGAGCAATCAGAATAAGGAGGGGACAATATGCTAAAACGGGTTAGCCTAATCCTAGGAATCGCGGCCTCGATAGTCGCCATTTTGACGTACTTCTCACTCAAGCCGTCGCCAAGCTCAAGTGCGTCGGGGTCGGGATCGGGATCGGGATCGGGACGGGATGGGATCGGGATCAGGATCGGGATCGGGATCAGGATCAGGATCAGGAACAATTACTCCATATCCATCACAGGTCCAACAGCGCTGGCTAAACGACTGCGAACAAACTAATAACAGCACGGTGTCATATTGCCAATGCGAACTCTCCTATTTCGAGCAGCACGCCTCTTACCAGGTGTTCGAACAAGAATATGGGAATATGCCCCCCGGTGTTCCGCCGCCGCAAATGTCAAATGCGGCAAACAGTTGCGGCAGCAACCTCTAACGTTTCAAAGTCTTATATTCAACCGGCACAACTCTACCAAGGGGTTCTGGATGGCTGACCGCAGTCAAAGCGATATTGACGACGACTACGAGGATGAGGTGGATATAACATCCATCAAGCCGATAGCTAGTATCGGGACGAATCTGGCATACTAGGCTCAGCGAAGTGGCACCAACGATGCCCTGGAGGTGCACGCGGCCGATGCCGGGCTTCCACCGGCACCCATCGCCGTCCCTGGGCCACTCAACCGAGTCCCACCGGCCGGGGGCCTTGAACCTCGGGTAACCAGGCATCTGCCCGGTCTTGCAGCGGCGGCAGAACGCGGACATCGCCTTGTCGAGACGCCGCAGGGTGGCCTGCTGGGAGGAGAACGACCAGCGACTCTGATCCGGGTCAAGCGCGCGGATGTCCTTGAGCTGGGCGGACTGCTGACCGTACCGAACGCTGACCTTCCGCCGTTTCCACGCCTCGCGGCGTTCCTCACGGCGGCGTTGTAGAGCCGCTGGTGATCCCGCAGGCACTGGGCCGCACGGGAGGCCTGCCCCGAGGTCGGATAGAGGCGGAACTTGTACGCGCGTCTCACCGGGCGTTCTCCTTTCGCCAGGGACGCTCGTACTGCGTGTCGATGTACCGCTGCACCGTCGCCGCGCTGACCGCGCCGGCACTGGCCACGAGGTACGACCGGGACCACAGGGTCGGCAGCCGGGTCCGCAGCTGCGGGAACTCCTGCCGCAGTACCCGGCTGGTCGCGCCCTTGAACTGGTTCGCCACGAACGCCGGGGAGTCTTTCGGGGTGGTTTTGACGAACAGGTGCACGTGGTCGGGCATGATCTCGCACGCCACGATTCGCCACCCATGCTCGGCGGCCCTGGCGTCAATTAGCTCGCGCAGCCGGGCTCCGACCGGGCCGGTCAGCACTTGCCGCCGGTACTTCGGACAGAACACGACGTGCAGGCCGATGTCGTACACACCGCCAGCGGAAACCTGCACGTCACGTGCCATGCGACTAGTATACCAGCAGTGTCTATCTAACAGAGGGAGGGAGCGCGGATTCACCCGCCGCCTGAAGACGGCGGTCCCCTCCGCGCGCTTTTGATGGAGCCACGGAACCCCGACGCCCGGGAAGCGGAACAGCGCCCGCAGACGGCCCCCGGGACGGTCACGCTCCTCGTGCCGGATGAGCACAACGAGGTGGACGACTACGGCGTGATCGTCACGGCGAACGGCACCGAGGTCTGGGCGCAGTTCGGGGCTGTCACTGACCAGCCCCGGGCGCTGGACATCGGGACAGCGGTAGAGGTCGAGTACTACCCCAAGGAGTACGACGGCGACCCGCGCCAGGACGGCTACCAGTTCATCGCGGGCCGGGTGACGCCGAGGTAGCCTGGAGGCAGCAGCTGCGCTCGGCGTCATCGGCGGTACGCAGCTGGCCAGCCGGGTGCTGTACCCGCGAACCGGCCCCCGCCGCCACATCACCACGCGGCCGACTCACCGCCCGCACCCGCGGCAGCCGCCTGAGTTGACCGTTGGGTGCTCACGAATTACCGCGAGGGAGGGCTCTGCGCAGGCCGTCGCGGCCTGCGGTGGTCCTGCCGCTGAAGCCCTGCCCGGCGCGCTGCGCCCAGTCCGCCTCGGTGATCGCGTCCGGATCCGCCGGAAGGTAATGGCTGAGGATGAGTTCACGGACCCGGGCACGTTCGGCAACACTCCCGACCCGGGTGACATCGGTGTGCAGCGCGGCCATCCGGCCGAGCTCGGCATCGTCGGTGCCGTGCCGCCCGAGGTAGCCGAGATCGGCGACCTGGTGGACGAGGATGTCGGCCCGCTGGGCCAGGGCGATCAGATCGTCGTTCACGGTGGTGTCGCCCGAGAACACGACCGAGCCGTCCGCCGTGTCGAAACGGTACGCAAGAGCCGGAACCGCGCGGCCGTGCGTCACCGCGACGGCGGTGACCCGGATAACCCCGTCGTCGAAAACGACGACCGGAACCTGGGCGAGGACCTCGGTCCGTGCCGGAACATCAATGTCGATTCCCCGGACGAGCGCGCCCGCGTCCGGCATGCGGGCATCCAGCGGCATGACGTTCAGATGGTAGGCGTAGCCGGCCATGATGTTCTCGACCAGGTCCGCCGTGCCGGGGGCAGGTAGTTCCGGGTGGATCGTGGTCTCACGATGGAAGGTGGCATCGCCTGCTGGCAGCGCTTGGGGCCGCGACGGCCCGTAGACACGGATCGGCGCGAGCGGGCCATTATCGCCGACGCGGCCGCCCCACGGGTAAAGGAGCATGCCGGCCAGATCACCGGTGTGGTCGGCATGCAGGTGGGTCAGGAACACGGCCTCCAGGCGGGAGAAGTCGAGTCCCGCGCCGGCGAAGGCGGACGGCGACCCGCGACCGCAGTCGATGACGAAGACTCGTTCGCCGATGATGAGTGCTGCGGAGATCCCCGCGCGGCCGGCCACGGGCATGGGTGCGCCCGCCGTCCCGAGGGCACCAGTTCGGTTGCCATGTTCGCCTCTACTTCGTCATGGACTGCTGCGGAACTGCCGCCGGCAGCCGGAAATCTCTCCTCACCGTCTCCCATATTGCAATGCAGTCTGCTCTGCTGGTAGCTGTCCCGGCACGTGCGATGTCCCGGCGGCTCACGGTGCACCATGAGCCGTACCGTCACAACGACAGGAGAAGATCATGACCAACGGGCCAGACTCACCCGGCCACCTCAGCTTTGAGCGCGATGTCCGTCCCCTCTTCCGCGAGAAGGACCGCGACTCGATGCGGAAAGCCTTCGACCTCTGGTCGCAGAGCGACGTGCAGGCGCACCAGGACGCCATCCTCGCGCAGCTCCGCAACGGGACAATGCCCTGCGACGGCCGCTGGCCGCCGGAGCACGTTGCTACCTTCGAACGCTGGATCGCGGGAGGGTCGCTGCCCTGAGCGCTGACGGAACTACGCTCGGGTTATCGTGACAGGGACAGAGGGGAGCACGGATGTCATCACCGTCGGAGCCTGTGCACCTCAATAACCATCACCGGAATACGCTGCGCCAGATCTTCCAGCATCCCGTCAGCCATAACATCGAGTGGCATTCGGTGGTCTCGCTGCTGGAGGCGGTCGGCTCGGTGGTGGAGAACCACGATGGCACGGTCGCCGCCACGGTCGGATCCAAGACCGAGTACTTCGAGCCTCCCGCGCATAAGGACATCGACACCCAGACGGTGGTCGACCTGCGCCGGATGCTGAGCAGCGCCGGGTACGGAACCGGAGCCGGGGACGTGGCCGCCCAGGATCAGGAAGACTGACCGCTTTCAGCCTGTCCGCCGGGCGGCGACAGGTCATCACCTCGGCGCCGGACTGCGAATCGGGGCCGGCTTCGGCACGGGCCCCGGCTGAGATAAATGCGTTACACACGGTAGCGCGCGTTCCGCATGGCAGCGTTCCTTCTGCCAGAGTTGCCCTCGGCCATACCGCTTCCCGAGGATCGCCCGTAGGCTCTTCGCGTGGTGGTGATCGACTTCGAGGAGCGAGACCTTGAGGCCAGAGTGCCTGATCTGGCCGCTGACGGGACGTGGACCCGGGTGCGGCTGCGCTGGCGGCGGGACCCGCTGACGGGGGCGAGCGCCCGGATCCTCACCGGGGTGAAGCTCCAGCCTTCTCGCCGGCCGGACCTGACTGAACTCACGGCGAAGCCTGCCTTTTGCCCATTCGACATCGAGCATCTCCAGACGGCCACCGTCCCGTTTCCCGCCGAGCTCACCACCGAGGGCCGCATCCGCCTCGGTAAGGCCGTGGTCGTGCCCAACATCCTGGCGTACGCGACCCACAGCGCGGTCGGCATCTATGACCCCGGGCAGCACTTCCTCGACCTGGATGACCTGACGCCTTCCCTCGTTGGGGACGCCCTGGCCGCCATGGTCCGGCATGCTCAGGCGGTGCGGCGCCTGGACCCGACGGCGATGTGGAGTTCGATCAACAGCAACTACCTTCCGCCCTCGGGCTCTTCACTGGTTCATCCCCACATCCAGTCCGCGCACGACGCCTACGGCCTGACCGGCCAGCGCTTCCTGGTCGAGCAGTCGAGAGCATGGCGGGAAAAGCACGGCCCCTACTGGGGAAACCTGATCGAACAGGAAGCCGGCGGTCCCCGGTGGGTGGGACACATCGGCCGGGTTGCCTGGCTGACCCCCTTCGCGCCGAGCGGGTTCCACGAGGTGTGGGGAGTGGTCAGCGGGGCGGCTGATGTGACCGAGCTGACCGAGGAGGACAGCCGGGCGCTGGGGCAGGGGCTCTCCCAGGTGCTGGCCGCCTACCGGGCCTGGAACCTGACCTCGTTCAACTTCGCCGTGATCGGCGGCGGCCCGCAGGGGGGCGAGCACGGGCACCAGGTTGTGCTCAAGGTGGTCAGCCGGTCGAATGCGGAGCCCATGTACCGCAGCGATGCCACCTATTTCGAGCGCCTCTACGGGGAGGCATTGATCGATCTGAGCCCGGAGGAAGTGGCGGACGGCGTCCGGGCCGGATTTGATCCAGAGGTTGTCCCGGCCTAGATGGCCTGGAGGAGGATAGTTCGCAGGTCGGTGTGGCTCAACGCGACGGGGTTGCCCTGCATGCTGCTTGATCTGCTGGCCTTGCCGGCCACGTCACCGGCCTGTTCGGGCCGGATGCCGAACGCGGCCAGGCCGGGTATCGCGAGCAGGGTCATCGTCTCGCGGATCCAGCCGATTCCATCTTCGGTGGATGCGGCGGGTTCTCCGGTCAGCAGCCGGGCTGTTTCGGTGTACCGGGCAAGAGCGGGGTGGTCCGGCTGCCCGGATCGCAGCGCCCGGACGTTTGCTTCTATGACGGGTGCCAGCAGCGCGGCGCAGGCCATGCCGTGCGGGACGTCGGCCGTCCCGCCGATCACGCCGGCCAGGCCGTGAACGGCACCGAGCTTCGCGTTGGCCAGCGCGATCCCGCCCAGCAGGCTGCACAGGGCCATGTCGGCCCGTGCATCCAGGTCGTTGCCGTCGGCATAGGCGGCGCGCAAGCCGGCCGCCGCGCGGCGCAGGCCCTCGCGGGCCAGGCCGTCGGTCAGCGGATTCGCCCGGACCGAGACGAACGGCTCCAGGCACTGGGTGAGCGCGTCCAGGCCGCTGGCCGCGGTGACCGGCGGCGGGCAGGATGCGGTGAGCTGAGGATCGACCAGCGCGACCCGGGGAATCATCAGCCTGCTGCGCAGGCTCACCTTGACCCGGTGCGCGGGGGAGGCGAGCACGGCGTTGGCGGTCACCTCCGCCCCGGTGCCAGCGGTGGTGGGTACCGCGGCGCATGGCACGGCGGGCCGGCTGATCGTCCGCCCGGACCCGACGACCTCCAGGTAATCCAGCGGGTCACCGCCGTTGCCCAGCAGCATGGCCACGGCCTTACCAGTGTCGATGACGCTGCCGCCGCCGATCGCGGCGACAACGTCAGCGCCGTGCTCGCGCGCGGCGGCCACGCCCGCGCGGGCCAGCTCTACCGTGGGCTCGGTCCCCACCGGGAACACCGCGGCCGGCAACCCGAGCCCGGCCAGCAGCCCAGCGTGGCGCGCCGGGTTCGCGCCCGTGCACACCAGCACCCGCGACCCGAGACCCGAGAGCACGCCCGGCAGCTCCGCTGCCCGGCCAGCACCGACGATGATGCGGTCCGCGGTGGCGAACTCGAAACTCATCGTGCTCACGGCGGCGTGCTCGCCCAGCGCTCGCCGCCCGCCGGGAACACTACGGAGTACCGGGTCGATGCCCGCGGCTCCGCCATCATCTCCGCGACCGCATCACGCCAGGCCGCATAATGCGGCGTCAGCTTGTGCGCAGCCGAGGCATCGGCGTCATGGTAGACCTCGGTCAGGACCACGTGCGCCGGGTCGGCCTGATCCTGGAGAACGTCGAAACGCAGCACGCCGGGCTCGGCCAGCGATGCCTGCGCATTGACCAGCGTGGCGGCCAGGAAATCCTCGATCCGTCCGCTCCGGACGCGGGCATGAACATGAACGACCAGCATGAGCCCATCCTGCTACACGACGCTCACCGCAGCACCCGCGCCTGCCCTCGCCGAGGGTGAACCGACGTTCCGGGACGCCGTTCACGGCCGTCGGCGAGGGCTCTGGTGGGAATCTTCTGGTGTCAGCCGATTCTGCGGTCGTGGCCGGCCCATTCCTTATCGCGAAGTTCCGCCTTCTGGATCTTGCCGGTGGCTGTCTTGTGCAGTTCGGTGATCTCGACCGCGACCGGCCGCATGTAGCCGGAGAGGTGCTCTTTGGAGAAGGCGAGGATGTCTTCGGCCGAGGCGTGCTCGCCGTCTTTGAGCTCGATGAAGGCCTTGGGCCGCTCGCCCCATTTCTGGTCGGGCGTGGACACGACCGCCACGGCGGCCACGGCCGGGTGCCTGCCGATCGCCGTCTCGACCTCGATGGTGGAGATGTTCTCGCCGCCGGAGACGATGATGTCTTTCTTGCGGTCACGCAGTTCGATGTAGCCGTCGGGATGGCGGACCGCGAGGTCGCCCGAGTGGTACCAGCCGTCCGCGAGCGTCTCCCTGGTCTGCTCGGGATCCTCGAAATAGCCGGTCATCACGTTGTTGCCGCGCATCAGGACTTCGCCGAGCGACTCGCCGTCCGCCGGTACCTCGCGGCCCTGGCCGTCGACGACCCGCACCGGATCAGCGATCACGTAATTCACGCCCTGGCGTCCCAGTAGCCGGGCCTGCTCCTCGACCGGAAGTCCCGCCCAGTGCTCCTGGCGCTCGCAGATCATGTAAGGACCGTACAGTTCCGTGGCCCCGTAGACGTGGATGGGCCGTAGCCCCATGTCGGTCAGCCGGGCGAACAACTGGGGGGTCGGCGGCGAGCCCGATACCGTCGTGATGATCTCATGGTCGAGCTTGTGGGCGCTCTCGTGGTCGAGGATCGACGCCTGGACCGTAGGGGCGCCATTATAATGCGTCACGCCCTCGCTATCGATCAGCTCCCAGACCCGCCCGGGCTCCACCTTGCGCAGGCAAACGTGGCGACCGCCAACCACAGTGACGGCCCAGGTAAAACACCAGCCATTGCAGTGGAACATGGGCAGGGTCCACAAGTACACGCTCTCGGGAGTCAGGCGCGTCTCGATCACCTCGCCCAGCGCATTGAGATACGCGCCGCGGTGGTGGTAGACAGCGCCCTTGGGCGTCCCGGTCGTACCTGAGGTGTAGTTGATGGAGATCGCCTCGTCCTCGTCGGCGGGCTCGCTCGTCACGGGATTCCGCCGAGCCTTCGGCGAGGAATGCCTCGTAGGGGTCTCCGGTGCCGCCGGTGTCGTCGATGCGCACGGCACGCTCGACTTGCGCGCCCTCGGCAAGATGCTCGAACTCATGGTCGACGAACAGGAACCGGGCTCCCGAATGTTCCAGGATGAAGCCGATGTCATGAGCGTTCAGCCGGTAATTCAGCGCCACCAGCACGCCGCCGGCGGCCGGCACCCCGTAGTGCGCTTCCAGCAGCGCCGGGATGTTGGGGCAGATGAACGCTACTCGATCGCCCTTCTGCAATCCCGCTGCCCGCAGCGCCGAGGCGAGCCGGTTCACGCGCTCCCCGAACTCCCGGTAGGTATAGCGGCGGTCCTCGTGCACCACGGCCACTTTGTCGGGATAGACCAGCACGCTGCGCTCCAGGAAGCGCAACGGACTGAGCTCGCTCCGATGAGCACGCCGCACCTCTGCGGCATCGCTGGACTTGGCCATGGGCTCTCCTTCGGGGGCGATGAGCCTTCCGTACCCGGCTCCAGAACAGGCATTCCTATTCCAGCCAGCGATCCTGCCTCCCTTGGACCGGGGCCGTGCCGGTCTCGGGGCCTGCCTGGCCTCGGCTTGCAGGTCCTCTTCTCCAGTTCGGCTTACGCCGATGGTGCCTGCGCACTTGTTCCGGGCTCGCCGGCCACCGCCAGGTGCCAGGTTCGCCTTGTCAGAGCCTGGCCCCGCCCGGTGATGCCGTCATCAGCAAGGAACCATCCGGCGAGCTCATCGATCGAACCGAGGAAACGCTGGAAGCCGAGGCGGAAGAGCCCCTGATCGTGCCAGTAGCGGGTAACGACACATTCATCCAGGAGGGTGAAGGGCAGGCGTACGGCCGCGTACTCAAACTTGGCCATGCTGCGCGAGGCGGTGACGAGATTCATCATGATCTCCTCTTCCCAACTGCTGGAAGCCGTGGTCCCCCCTCGGGCATCAGTATCAGGCACCAGGTAGGGGTCCGATCGGCTTGGTCGCGGCCGCAGACAGATCACCGCCTGCGCATATCCCCGCCGATATGCGCCGGTGCCGGTCGGTTAGGCGCCATCAGCGCCGCACCGAACTGGATGATGTGCTGCCACAGCCATAACGATCCGGGACAACGCCCGGTCTGCATGCAGATGCGGGCGATTCCACCCGGGCCTCGATGCATGCTTATGCAAGCTGCATAACTAATCGCCCGGTGGGGCCTAGGATTGTGGGGCCGCAGACAGTTCGGCGGCTCCATCCTGCACGCGCACTGTGCCGCCGATATGAATCGGGCGGAGCTTCACGATACAGCCATGTCGGGATACGAATAACCGTCCGCGACAAATGTCCCGATAAGGGATGCATCTATCTCTGGCATTTATGATTTACTTCCTGCTGTCGTCGGGGAACTGTTCCATGGAGGCCGCGAATCACGGTTCCAGCCGGGTCGCGCGTTATCATTTCTGGGGCGGGGTGGGCTGTATGACCGTTGACCAAGGCCACGACGTGGATGCTATGCGGGATGTGGCGGTCAGGCTCCGTTACATGATTGGCCAGATCACGCCGGAGGAGTTCCGCTGGCAGGACGCAAATTACGACCGGGATTCGGCACTAGGGCGCGAACTGCTCTATCTGATAGCCGAGAATCAGTGGGTGCGTGCGACCTCGGAGACAATCGACATCGCACGATCCGACATGGTCGAGACGACCATCGAGATCGACATCGAGCTGGACCGTATCACCCACGAGGCTTTCCGCGGCCGGGCCGGCAAGATCTGGCTTCCTATCTTGGTCCTGCCGCCATTGCTGCAGCGGGTTCCTGAGCTGGACCCTTTTTCCGCGCTTACAGTCAGGGACGCCGCTGGCGCCCGGCTGCCGACGCTCCCGGATACTGATGTCCAGCACCGGGTCGCCGCGGCGCTTACCGAGATCATCGTCAACATGGCGGAAGCACGACTGCCTGAAGTGGACGACCAGGTCTTCAGCGCCACCCGGAGCCACAGGCTGATGCTTTCGGCTGCTGTCTACCGCTTGCTGGGCAGCGAGCACGTGCCGGCCGCCGTCATGACGCGGCGCGTTCCGGCGCGGCAGGAGGACGACGGTCCTCTGCCGAGGTTCGCGCGCGTACGCAGAGACCTCGGCGACCTGGTTGAGCGATTCTCCGGGCTGCTCAGCGGCACCGACTCGGCGGGACAGGATGATGCCGCCGCCGAGCGCTCGGCGCTTGCCCGCCAGCTCGCTTTCCGGGCGATCCAGTTGCTGCGCGCTTTCACCGAGTCCGCCATCGTCGTAATCGCCGCCGAGTGCGGACATGCTCCGGCAGTACTGACGGTCACCGTGCCCAGCCGTCCGCTGCACTGGGCGGCTTCTGGTCAGCCAGAGCCGGGGCAGCGGACCGGGAGCACCCGGGGGATGCGGACGCGCCTGCTGTCGTGGCGCTGGCTCCGTCCGGCCAACTGGATCCTTCCGGGGGCATGCCTGAAGATCGATTTGCTTTTGCCGTCAGCTGATGCAGACCGGCACATCCAGGTCAACCTGCCGGACGAGATCTCACCTGATCCCTCTCGCCCGCTTGGCAGCCGCGCCCGGCTGGCCATCAGGACCGGGCAGCCGCTGATTCGTCAGCTCGGTGAGCTGATGAACCAGCTAGCCGATGCGAGCGAGGACTGGCCTCCAGCGCTATATCAGTGCCTCGCCGACCTGGCAGGCGCCAAAGCGGATGCGGCGCTGGAATCGCTGCGCGATTACCGGGTGGCGTCAGCCGCGGGGGAGACGGCCGTAACCTCGCACACGTCACCCGCCCCCGCTCACGTCCCCACCCAGAAAGCCCGGGAGCAGCTCGGGACGCTGCGTGAGGCACTGCGCAGCATCTCGGCCCACGAGGAGCCCGATGAGGCTCGCGCCAGGCTCATGACGGCCTGGCGCGGAGGCACCTGGCTCCCAGCCTCTGCGGAGCGCAGAGTGTCAACGGACATCGTCAGTCCCGGCGTCGTCGTGGCCCGCGCGCGGATGATCGACGATGTGAACCAGCGAACCGCGCCGTCGGAAGCAACCATCCAGATCCAGGTGGCACTGACCGACGCGGTGAACTTCTCCGTCGCCAGTATCGCGGGCTCGGCGAGCATACTGCTGATGGCCGTGGTGCTGGGTTTCTTCCTGTTCCGCTGGGTGCTGCCATCCAGTTCCAGACAGGTCAGCCCAGAGGTCCTGGCCATCGTCCTGACGCTGTTCTCGGCCATCCAGGCAGGCCGGCTGGGGCAGGCCACCCGTTCAACCATGCACGGCCTGCTGACACCTGCGGGCAACCCGCTGATCCTGGTTTCTGTCGTGCCGTCAGTCATCCTGGCCGTAGCCCTGGCCTTCTCCCTCACAGCCATCTGGGCGGTTACCTGGGCGAGCGCATGCATCACCGTGCAGTTGGTGCTCTTGAGCTGGCAGTGGCTCCTGCTGCGGCGAAGCCTCAGCAGAGGGCTCGCGCCCCCAGACCGGGTCCAGTTGCCAGACAGTCCCACGCTATACACGGACGGCTGCGATTACTCCCACAGTGAAGTGCTGCACAGCCGCTGGTGGCGCAAGACGGTGGCGGACGCGCTCATGGTCGGCCGCCAAGCTTACGGTTACGTCATCTGGCAGCACGGGACTCCGCAGAACCCGCAGACCTTGCGTTCGCTGCTGCGCGGCAGCCGCCCCGCAGGCAAGGCCGTGACGTCGCTGCGCCTTCAGGCGCCCAGGCTCCCGCTTGGACGACGCAGCAGCCGGTCGCATAATCAGCCGGACCTGCTGCCCGCTGGCCGATCCAGCACCGGTCAGGCCAGCGGCGGGAATCCAGAGACCCGATCGGGTAACGACTTGAGCCTGGCGGCCGAAGACGCGGACCCCGGTGTGTCACCTCTGGAGCACCCCGCAAACGTACTCGCGCTCCAGCGATCAGGCACCGGCACCCAGTCCGTCACTTTCGCGATATTCCGCGAGAGGCCGGACGAAAACTGGGACTGCGCGCCCGAGGACGTCATACGAGTCGATCTGGACCCTGGGCATCTGGCCACACGAGAAGATCCTGTTGGCGTCGTCGGCGTCTTCCTGGGGCTGCCCAGGGGCGGGGGCATACCATCAGTCCGCAGTCATCCTGTCACTCAGGTGCTGCAAACCGCCGCCCAGCATCACCTCGCCGTGCTGGACATTCAGCTTCCGGTACCAGCGCCGGAAGCCGCATACGCCGACCTGCTGTGGGCGCGCGTGCAACTCGGCCAGAGCGATCGTGACATCGGCAAGCTCACGCCATTCCTTGATGACGTCCGAAAACTTGCCGCCGGCAGCGATCCGTCGCGGTCAGCTTCGGGACCACAGGCAGCCTGGCCGGTGACAGGAATCCAGACGATCTCCGAGGGCATCCCGCGGATCCTCAATCCGAGGATAGGATCAGCCAGTCCCGGACCGGGACCGGGCCAGGCGAACCGTCCCCCGCTGGTGCTGGCCAGCGACCTCGACGTAGTGGCGGCGGCCGGGCGCGCGCATGAGGCTGAGAGCGCCACCGCAAGGACCTGGCGCGTCATGGCGATCGCCGCGGCACCGCGCATGGGCGTCGAGCACGAGGTCCTGAGCACCCTGCCTGCCGGCCTGGAACTGGCCGGCCTTACAGCGGCAACCCTGCGCGGCAAGGCAGTCCTGCTGCTGCTCTGTCATCAGCCGGGCGGCCCGGCAGGCCCGGGCGACGTCCACCGCGACCCGGGCCATCAAGGCACCCGCGCCAATGGCGTAACGGTATACCTAGACCAGTGGCAGAGCAGGCAAGAGCTAGGCCAGCTGCCGCAACACCCGCTGCTGCGCGTACATATGCGGACACCCGACCGGCCAGGAGCAACGCTTGCGGCCCTTGAGTCGCTACGCGAGACACTCCAGGAGATATCGCCCGGTGCACTCGGGGAACGTGACTGGAACGTCTGGTATGCGAGGGTAACCGCCGACTCCGGCGATGTGGGCACCATTCAGCTCACTGCGCGCCTGGCCCTAGACCCAGCAGCAGTCCTCCGGGCCGAAGAAGATCACGACGTACCCACTGAGTTCTCAAAGATCGAACGAAAAACCCTCGCGCTAGCGGCGCATAAAATGGCAGCCACGGGATCTGCCGACAGCTTGACCGATAATGCCCTGGACAGCACCGGGTGGGGCTGTTACCGCTTCGGGACCGGGGCGTGAGCGGCACCCGGCACAGGCCGGGTGCCCGCGTCCGGGACAGGATTGTGCCGTGCGGGAGCGGGTGCGGGCGCTGGCGGGGCTGGCGGAGGAGATCCGTGAGCGTCCGTGCGCCCAGGCTGTCCGCCTGGTCGCGGTGGACGGGCGCGGAGGTGCCGGAAAGTCGACGCTGGCCCGGGCGCTGGCCGCGGCCTGCGGCGGCGCGCCGGTTGTCCGGGTGGACGATTTCTTGTACTGGCGCGACATTGAGGGATGGTGGCCCCGGCTGGAACGCGAGGCGCTGCGGCCGCTGCTGTCCGGATTGCCAGCCCGGTTCCGCGTCCGTGACTGGGCCAATGATCCGCTGGGTCAGGGCCTGGGCAGATGGGCCACCGTCCCCGCCGCTGACGTGGTGATCGTCGAGGGGGTCACCTCGTCACGGCAGGCCATTTCCGCCGATCTCACCATGGCCTTGTGGGTGCAAGCTCCCCGCGGGGAGCGACTGCGCCGCGCGATCGACCGCGATAGCGAGCAGCGCCGGTCTTTGTGGATCGAGTGGATGAGGCTGGAAGATGAGTTCTTTGCCCGCGACGGCGCGGCTGGAAGAGCTGACTATGTCGTCTGCGGGCAGCCCCGCATTCCCTGCGACCTGGCCACCCAGGCCGTTCTCCTCGACTCACGCTAGCTGCATGTCCGACGAACGCGGTTCGCTATCGGGCGAGCCAAGTGGACTCATTATTAGCCGGGCAATTGGACCGGATCACCGGACCACTTGCCAGTTAGGCTGACCGACGCCGGGCGTTCATAGGCATCCGGGGGACGGTGGGATCGGCGCGGCCACCGGGTTTATTCGTTCGACGGGGGGATCCCGGTGGCCGCACTCTTAGAGGAGTAAGCGGCGGGCAAGGTATCCGACACATGAGATATGTCTTGACTTTGCATCCGGTCCTGTCGGATAGTGCTGGCAGGAGGCAACCGGACCAGCGACTCAACGGGGGATCACCATGAGCCGAGGCCGAAGGATCTTGACCATGGCCAGCGGACGCCGGACCAAGTGGGCCGTACTCGTCTTCTGGCTGATCATCGTGGCCGTGGCCGCGCCGCTGTCCGGCAAGCTCACCGGAGCGGAGAAGAACGACTCCTCGGCCTGGCTTCCCGCCAAGGCCGAGTCGACCAAGGTGCTTGAACTGCAGTCACGCTTTCAGTCTCCGAATATCTTTAGCGGCGTCGTGGTCTATGACCGTCCCTCCGGCCTGACCAGCGCCGACCGCGCGAAGGCGGTCGCCGACGCCCGCCAGTTCGCCGGAGTGACCGGTGTTGTGCCCGGACAGGTGGCGGGGCCGATCTTTGCCAGGGATGGCAATGCGGCCGAGACCATCGTGCCAGTCAACCTGGGCTCCAAGGGCTGGAATGGCGCCTCGGCCGCGGCGACCAACCTGCGCGACATCGCGCAGGCGAAGGCCGGCGGATTGTCCGTGCACATCGCCGGCCCGCTGGGCAGCGCCGCGGACTCGGCTAACTCGTTCAAGGGCATCGACAGCACCCTGCTGGCCGCCACCTTGGTCGTCGTGATCGTGCTGCTGCTGATCACCTATCGCAGCCCGGTGCTGTGGCTGCTGCCGGTGATCTCCGCGGGCGTCGCGCTGGTCAGCGCCGAGGCGCTGATCTACCTGCTGGCGGCACACGCCGGCCTGACCGTCAATGCACAGAGCGCCGGCATCCTCTACGTGCTGGTGTTCGGCGCCGGAACCGACTACGCGCTGCTGCTGACCGCCCGGTACCGCGAGGAACTGCGCCGCCATGAGGACCGGCCCGAGGCGATGGCCCTCGCGCTGCGCCGGGCCGGGCCCGCCATCATCGCCAGCGCGGGCACCGTGATCCTCAGCCTGCTGACCCTGTTCGGTCGCCGAACTGAACTCCACCAAGAGCCTGGGGCCGGTGCTGGCCATCGGCGTCGGGGTGGCGCTTGTCTCCATGATGACGCTGCTGCCGGCCCTGCTGGTGATCAGCGGCCGCTGGGTATTCTGGCCGGTCAAGCCGACGTTCGGCTCGGCTGAGCCCACCACCAGGGGTATCTGGGCCGGGGTGGGCCGGCGCATTGCGGCCAGGCCGCGGGTGGTCTGGGTGACGACCGCAGTGGTGCTCGGCGCGATGGCGCTCGGCCTGACCGGCCTGAAGGCCAGCGGCCTGACCGCCGCCGAGTCCTTCGTCGGCCACCACCCGGACTCCGTGGTCGGCCAGACGGTCATCGACCAGAACTTCCCGGCCGGCGCCGGGCAGCCGGTGGTTGTGGTCGCTAATGAGCCGCAAGCGACCCAGGTACAGGCGGCCTTCGGGGGCACGCCCGGGATCACCGGCGTGACCCCTCCGGTGACCAGGGACGGGCACGCCTGGCTGCAGGGCACGCTCACGTCGGCACCGGACAGCCAGGCAGCGTTCGCCGCGATCGACCGGGTCCGGGCCGCCGTGCACGCCGTTCCCGGGGCGGACGCGATGGTCGGCGGCAATACCGCGGTCACGCTCGACATCGCCCGCGCCGCGGACCATGACCGGAAGGTGATCATCCCCATCATCCTGCTGCTGGTGTTCCTGATCCTGGGGCTGCTGCTGCGCGCGGTGATCGCACCGATCATGCTGATCGCCACCGTCGTGCTGTCGTTCTCCGCGGCGCTGGGGGTGAGCTCGCTGTTCTTCAATCACGTGTTCAACTTCGGCAACGCGGACAACTCGTTCCCGCTGTTCGTGTTCGTCTTCCTGGTCGCCTTGGGTATCGATTACAACATCTTCCTGATGACCCGGGTGCGGGAGGAGGCGGGCAAGCACGGGCCGCGCCGCGGCGCGCTGACCGGACTGGCGGCGACCGGCGGGGTCATCACCTCGGCGGGCTTCGTGCTGGCCGGCACATTCGCCGCGCTCGCCACGCTGCCGGTCACCTTCCTGGCCGAGCTCGGCTTCGCGGTCGCGTTCGGCGTGCTGCTCGACACCCTCGTCGTCAGGTCCGTCCTGGTCACCGCGCTCAACCTGGACCTGGGACGCTGGGTGTGGTGGCCGAGCAAGCTGTACCGGCAATCAGTTCCTGAGCCCGATCAACTGGAGGAACAGCCAGCGGCAGTGCCGTAGGCCAGCGACAAGAGACGGACGCCAATGAGACTGACATGACGATTGAGGCCATTGGTGCTCAAGCAGAAATGGATCGCGAGGTGGTTATCTCATGCACCATCTCTCTGGACGTGACCACAAAGCAGCCGAACTGACCCGGCCGATTACCACGTCTTACCACTGGCCGCGGCGCATCGCTGCAGGTCATCGCATCACAGCCGGGTTATAGTCCCGGCGCCCGGCGGGCGGCAGCTTATACTGCTGGCGCCCGCCGGGCGGCAGCAAAAGCTGACACCAGCCGGAAAATCCCCGGGCAGTGAAGTAATGTCAGTGGTGTTGTCTATCGTCGGCCGCGCACGATCGTGGTCGCCGGAGCCATCGGGCAGCGGCCGGACCTTTCTGACCAGCCATTTGGCGGTGCTGCCGCACAGCGTCCGAGCCCGCATCCAAGGGACGGAGAATTCCTTGGCCTGTCACCGGGAACCGTCGTCATCCTGACCGGAGCACGTCCGCCATGACCGATGCTGTGTCGCCCGGTGCGGGCGGGGAACAGGACTGAGCCCTATATGAGCGAGGCCATCGAAACCTGGCCGGGTCGTTTCTACCCCCTCGGCGCGGCTTACGACGGTGCGGGGACGAACTTCTCGTTGTTCTCCGAGGTCGCAGAGGGGGTCGAGCTCTGCCTTTTCGATGATGACGGCGGCGAGCAGCGGGTGGCGCTGGAAGAGGTCGAAGCCTTCTGCTGGCATACCTACCTGCCAGCGGTGACGCCCGGGCAGCGGTACGGCTACCGGGTGAGCGGGCCGTGGGCGCCGGACAAGGGTCAGCGCTGCAATCCGGCAAAGCTGCTTCTCGATCCTTACGCCAAAGCCATCGACGGCCAGGTCGACTGGGATCAGGCCTGCTTCCCCTACAACTTCGGTGACGACAACTCACGCAACGATGATGACAGCGCCGCCCACGTGCCTAAGGCAGTGGTCCACAACCCCTTTTTCGACTGGGGTTACGACCGGACCCCGGATGTCCCGCTGAACGAGTCGGTCATCTATGAACTGCACGTCAAGGGCTTCACCGCCAGGCACCCCGGCATCCCCGAGGCGCAACGAGGAACCTACGCTGGCCTGGCCCACCCTGCCGCTATCCAATATCTCACCGGGCTCGGCGTCACCGCAGTGGAACTGCTCCCTGTCCATCAGTTCGTGCACGACGCCCACCTGATCAAACGGGGGCTGCGGAACTACTGGGGTTACAACTCAATCGGCTTTCTCGCCCCGCATAATGAATACGCCGCCAGCGGCCAGCGGGGGGAACAGGTCGCAGAGTTCAAGGGCATGGTGCGGGCGCTGCATGAGGCAGGCATCGAGGTCATCCTCGATGTTGTCTACAATCACACGGCCGAGGGCAACCACCTGGGCCCGGTTCTGTCGATGAAAGGTATCGACAACGCGGCCTACTACCGCCTGGTTGCCGACGATCGGCGCTTCTACTATGACACGACAGGGACGGGGAATAGCCTGAACGTGCGGCATCCGCACACCCTTCAGCTGATCATGGATTCGCTGCGTTACTGGGTGACCGAGATGCACGTCGATGGGTTCCGTTTCGACCTCGCCGCAACATTGGCCCGCCAGTTCCACGAGGTTGACCGTCTGTCTGTTTTCTTCAACCTTATCCAGCAGGATCCCGTCGTCTCACAAGTCAAGCTCATTGCCGAGCCGTGGGATCTCGGCGAAGGTGGCTACCAGGTGGGCAACTTCCCTCCGCTATGGTCGGAGTGGAATGGCCGTTACCGTGATACCGTGCGGGATTTCTGGCGGGGCAAGCCCGCCACCCTTGGCGAATTCGCCAGCCGCCTGACCGGTAGTTCCGACCTCTACCAGGCCGACACCCGGCACCCAAGGGCCAGCGTCAATTTCATCACCGCCCACGACGGTTTCACCCTGCGCGACCTGGTCTCCTACAACGAAAAGCACAACGACGCCAACGGCGAAGGCGGCGCCGACGGCGAGAGCCACAACCGGTCATGGAACTGCGGCGCCGAGGGCGACACTGCCAACCGGGCCGCCCTGGGGTTGCGACGGAAGCAGCAGCGCAACTTCCTGACGACCCTGCTGCTATCCCAGGGGGCCACTATGCTCCTCGGCGGGGACGAATCCGGGCGCACCCAGGGCGGGAACAATAACGCCTACTGCCAGGACAACGAGATCTCCTGGCATGACTGGGGACGGATCGACGAGGAGCTGCTTGGCTTCACCCGACACCTGATCACGATGCGGCGGGATCATCCCGTGTTTCGGCGGCGGCGCTACGTCCAAGACCGTGCCATCCGAGGCTCTGTCGAGCTGGGCTGGTGCAAGCCCGACGGGTCCGAAATGAGCGATGACGACTGGGACGGCACGCATGCCCTATCGGTCGGCCTCTTCCTCAACGGCAAGGCGATCGCGGACCGCGACCGTCGTGGTCAGCGGGTGACAGACGATTCCTTTCTGCTCCTGTTCAACGCCCATCACAAGGCCATCAAGTGGACGCTACCCAGACAGTGGGCCGAATGGTGGGAACCGGTTCTTGACACCTCGGCCCCCAACCGGCCGAGGAAGGCCCTTAAAAGCGACCGGGCCCGTATGGTGACCGCGCGCTCTGTCGTGGTCCTCCGGCGGCAAGAGTTACTCCGCAGCCGTCAACTCAGCGGAAACCGCTATCAGCGGTGCAAGTTGTTCCGGATGTCCCCGCGGCGTACGTGGTGCCGAAAACCGCGAGGCGACCGTGAGTCGTCACATACCCATCCGCGGTCCGCCTGCGGACCTGCCCCGTGCGCACCTGCGACCGTGCGCACCTGGGAGCGGCCGGGCCCGTGGGTCAAGTGAGTGGTGAACATGGGCAGCGCGGCCCGGGCAATTACGGCCGTGGTGACGGACGTGCCCTGTCTCTTGGCCTCAGTGCCCAATATACCCAATAGAGTTGACCGTCTATGGCGCGGTTCAACGTCACGGTGAGAGAGCATTCCTACACCGGGCGAATCTACAGCGACGTCGTGCAGGCCGAGTCGTGCGAGGAGGCTCTGCAAGTGGCCGCCGCGCGGGCCGCCGCGTCCCGGCTGCCGCCTGGTCCCGGACCGCAGCAAGAATCCGACGTCGCGGTGACGGGGCCTACCCGCACAAGGCGGTTGGATACCGGCTGCGCGCAGACCGAGCGCCGCGAGGAGGCGCAGCAACCGGCCGCCGAGCAAGCCGCCGGGCCCCAACCGTCCCCTGGTCCCCCGCTGCCGCGAGGATTCAGCGCCGTGGTCAGAGAGCAGGCGAACGCCGGGCGGTTCTATAGCGACGTCGTGCAGGCTGAGTCGTGCGAGGAGGCGCTGGAAGCGGCCGCCGCGCGGGCCGACGCGCCCCAGCCGTCGCCTGATCTCAAGCTGCAGGCAGACGCCGCAGGTCGGCCGAGATGTGCCGATGTCTGGGTCTACTCCCTGCTGCACTGCGAGCTGCTGGCGGGACACGATTCTCCGCACATGGCGGTCGCACACGGCTACGGACGTCTGGCGAGCTGGGTGAGAGACGATCGCGGCATCGCCCACGCCCCACCAGATCAAGCCGCCGGCGCGCGCGTGGCTTCCCCGGTCACGCAGCCATCGCCCGCAGGGCAATAGGAGCCTCCCGAGGCACCCCGCGCGGGAAGCCGAAGAGTGCTGACGGGCGCACGGCCAGCGCTTGACGCAGTCAAATGCCGCTTTCCCGGCTACTCCCGGTTCTGAGGTCAGGGAGCGGCGAACGGCGCGAGGATTCCTGCGCCGGCCAGGTTGTCCGCAGCGAGATCCGGCACGCAGCTAAACAGCACCTTGGCGAGCGACCGTGCATCCTCGAACATCGGCAGCTCTCCGACCTCTTCTGCGGTATACCAGCCAAACGGATGTGCAGGCTGATCCGCCGGATGCGGGCCGGACGCGAGGCCGGCCCACACATGGTCGACGTGGACGTGCTCCTGGGCGAGATGGTTATCGGCAGGCACCATCGTTTCGGTGATCCACCACGGCAGCGGGACCCGCGAATGGGTAGCCGGGAATCCGGCCGGGAGCGCCGGTGCCGGCGGCTCGAGCAGCCGGACCCCCTGCAGCCCGGTCTGCTCCTCGACCTCCCGGATCGCGGCCTGTGCCTGCGACTCGTCACCCTCGACGTGGCCACCCGGACAGGCCATTACCCCCAGCCGGGGGTGTTCGACGAGCCCCAGGCGCCAGCCATCGGGAAAATCGCAGAATACAAAAACACCCGCAGTTGCGTGCTTGATCATGTCACTATCCCGAACGTCTCCGGCGAATCGGCATGGGAGGCGGTTCCGCAGCCCGCACGCGACGACTGTCCCATGATCGCAGAGCGTGACCCGGGCGACACGCCAAGATGCGAGCATCAGAATTAACCGGTGCGGCCCGCGGGCCGGATCCTGCTACCCCCCCGGCGCACCCGAAGGAGCCCGGAGCCCGGCCCGCCGGCCCTCGCGCAGGTCAGGGGTTTTTTGGTGAGGGGTTGTTTCGGCGCACCCTGCTGCTGATCAGCAACGGCGGCGCTATGTTCGTGATTATGGTGGCCTTCGGGGCGATGTTCCTGACCGACTGCCAGAAGCACGGCATCGGTGATACTCATCTACCGGCTCGCGCCCGAGACGAGAGCGAAACCCGCTGGAAGCCATCGAGAAGTACTGGCAGCACGACCAGAACTGAAATTCTGCCGAGACCAATGCGGACAACACGTGATTACCGATCCGGCCGCCGGTAAGCCCGCCGGGCCGGGTGACCGTGGCCTGGTCCTGGTGGTCGGCTCGGTGAACGAAGACGTCGTGCTGCAGGTGCCCCGCCCGCCGGGGCCGGGCGAAACCATTTTCGCTACCGGCCGCCAGCGCCGTCCGGGGGGTAAGGGTGCTAACCAGGCGGTGGCGGCGGCCCGGGCCGGTGCGAACGTCTGGCTGCTGGCCAAGGTCGGCGACGACCGCGCCGGCGTCCGCATGACCGACGACCTGCGCCGCGCCCACGTGGACACCACCTTGATGACGTCGGTGCCCGGCGTGGCAACTGGCGCGGCCTACATCACGGTGACACCCGACGGCGAGAACACGATCGTGGTTGATCCTGGCGCCAATATGCAGCTGACGCCCCGTGACATCGAGATCCGTGACGCGGACGTGGCCCGTGCCGCCGTGCTGCTGGCGCAGCTGGAGGTTCCGGTCGATACCGTGTCCTCCGCCGTTCAGCGGGCAGTCGCGGCCGGCACCCGGCCGGTGGTCACCCTGGCACCCGCCCAGCCAGTACCGGATGAGCTGCTGTCGGGGCTGGACCCCCTGCTGGTCAATGAGCACGAGGCCAGCGTGCTGCTCGGGGGGGCCGGCATTGACGTCGGCAACGCAGACCAGGCAGCCGGGCAGCTACTCGCCCGGGGCGCCCGGTCCGTGGTCGTCACCCTAGGGCCGGACGGGGCGGTGCTCGCCGACCAGCACGGGACCCAACGGCTGCCCGCTCCGCACGTCGAGCAGGTCGTGGACACCACCGGCGCGGGAGACACCCTGGCCGGTGTCCTGGCCGCTGCGCTCACCGGCCCGGGGACCCCGCTCATCGATGCGCTGCGGCAGGCACTGACCGCGGCAGCTCAGGCAGTCCAGCGGCCCGGCGCCCGCTGAGGACGGCTGGGCGCATGCGGCGGGTCAGTCCGGCAAGGTTGCCGGTGGCCAGCGAGGACGAGGGCGGCGTCCGGTAGGAGATCCTGGATCCCGAACGGGACCGGGCGGGTGTACTCCTGACCAAACGGGCGGCCCGGCCCGTTCCGGAAACCGGGTTCCACCTGCGCGCACGACTAAACCGGGACTATGACCTGGCCAGCTGGCAATTGGCAGCTGCCGTTCTACTGCGCAGGCGACAACCCTGTCAGCCGCTGACGTGCCGGCGAGTGGCCGGGAGCGGCTTACCCAGATCGACGCCCAGCTGCCCATGCTGCTGCGCCGTCACCGGTTGATTCGTGACGCTGTTCTCCTCATCTTCGCCGCGGTGGCCGTGCTGGTCCTGAGCGTGATCGTCATCGCGATCGCCGTGACGAACAGGTCAGGAGCGGCGGGAACCATCGCTCTCGTCCTTGTTCTGGCCGGGACCGTAACGCTGCTCGGCGGGCTTGTCCTCGCTGCCCGGTCCATCATGATCTCCGCGGAAGCGATTGACTACGAGGTGCAGCGCTCCCTGTCACTCGGGTCCTGAGCGGTTGCCCACTCCCCCTCAAGCCCACTCACCGCAGGGACCCCCAGGGACCTCTCATAAGGGGCCGCCGCGGAACATCCGGATGATGACATACAGCCGGTAGCAGATCAGTCGCGCTCGGCTGGCATCGTGGGACTTCTGTACGAGATTCCAGTAGCTCCGCGCAGCGGACATGATCTGGGTCATTACGGTTGAGGTAGGCGACAAGGGCTTCAACACGACCGACGTGCCGCTGGAGTTCTGTGTGCTCCAGGGCGAAGTCGCGGAGGCGTTTGACGCCTGGCGCAAAGACCGTAAAATCTCGGCCGCGGCTTGCAGCCCGTTTGGAGCGCGGAGGACGGTTGGAAATGCAAGATGACTGCAAGGCAGCGCCCGCAGGATGGAGCCATCACCCGCTGACACGTCCGCGAAGGAGACCCGGCGATGGCGACGACATCGGTGATCGACACGTTCCTGAAGGCGATCGGGTCCGCGGCGATCCCGTCCTGCGACGCGTGGAGCGACGACGCGATGCTGGACGCGACCGTGCCCAACTGGCGGCTGCACGCCACCGGCCCTGAAGCGATCCGGGCCGAGTACGCGCGCTGGTTCGCCGACCCCGGCAACTTCCACGACCTGCGCCGCTGCCCGCTGGGCGAGGGCACCGGTGAGGTGGTCGAGTACACGCTGAGCTGGCAGGAGAACGGCGTGCCGCACGCCGCGCACCACATGCACCTGCTGAGGATCCGGGAGAACAAGATCGTGGCTGACACCGTGATGTGCGGGGGCCGGTGGCCCGCGTCGCTGCTCGCCGAGATGGAAGCAGCCGATGCCGGCGCCTGACGGGCCTCGCCTGGACGGCCTGGCCGGCCTGGTGGGCCAGGCGACCGAGCGGATCGCGCTGGACGAGGCGCCGGGCAAGTCAGGCGCCTGGCTGGAGCGGCTGGTGATCGGCGGCGAGCCGTACATACTGAAAAGGCTGGATCTGGCCGACGACTGGACCATGCGGGCGTCGGGGTGCCTGCGCGGGGCCCCGCTGGAGCTGTGGGAACGCGGTATCCTGGCCCGCCTGCCCGCCTGCTTCAACCAGCCGATCGTCGCGGTCGCGTGGGAGCCGCCCGCAGGAACGGGGCCGTCCGGCGGGTGCGCCGTGCTGATGCGGGACGTAGCGCGATGGCTGGTCCCCACGACCGACGAGCCGATAGCGGCGGACCAGCACGAGCGCTTCCTGCGGCACATGGCGGAACTGCACGCGGCCTTCTGGGAGGGCGGCGACGAGCTCGAACATCGTCCCTGCGGCGCACCGCTACCTGGAGCTGTCGCCGTGGATGGCGCAGGCCGAGGCGGCGATCGGCTCGCCGCACCTGGTGCCCCGGCTGGTAGCCAGGGGCTGGCCGCTGCTGGCCGAGGTAGCGCCCGCCGCAGCGGAGGTCGTCGTCCCGCTGGCGCACGACCCAGGCCCGCTCCTGGGGGCGCTGGCCGGAACCCCGCACACGCTCGTGCATAGCAACTGGAAGCTGGACAACCTCGGCACCGACGATCAGGGGCGCACCGTGCTGCTCGACTGGGAGCAGCCGGGGCGCGGCGCGCCACTCAGCGACCTGGCCTGGTACCTGGCGATCAACTGCCGCCGGCTGCCCCGGTCCAAGGAGGAATCGATCGCCGCTTACCGGGGTGCGCTGGAGGCCCGCGGCGTCGAGACCGGGCCGTGGTTCGACCGTCAGCTTGCGCTGTCCCTGCTCGGGGCGCTGGTCCAGTTCGGCTGGGAGAAGGCGCTCGGCGGCTACGACGAGGAACTGCGGTGGTGGGAGAACCAGGCGGTCCGGGCGTCGGCCCTGCTCGGCTGACGGACACCGGGTCCGCCGATGCCGGGCTGCGCGCCGGGTACGAGGCCGCGACCGACTGGTGGGCCGCCGGACCCGAGCGGGTCTACGCGCCGCTAGCCGACGCGCTGGTCGGCGCGGCCGGTCGCCCGCCCGCCGGATGCCGGGTGCTGGACCTCGGGGCCGGCACGGGCGTCGCGGGACGCGCGGCGCTCGCGGCCGGAGCCCGTCAGGTGGTAGCGGCCGACCTGGCTATTCCCATGCTGCGCCGGTGCCGGCCGGCATTGCGCCCGGTGGCTGCGGACGCGGCCGCGCTGCCGTTCGCGTCCGCAAGCTTCGACCTGGTGGTCGCCGCGTTCGTGCTGGGCCATCTCGGCAGCCTCACGTCCGGCCTGGCCGAGGCGCGCCGCGTCGGCCGGGAGCTGGCGGCGAGCGCGTTCCCGGCAGGCTGGACGCACCCGGCCAAGGCCGAGGTGGACGCGGTCCTGTACTCGTACGGCTATCGTCCGCCGGCCTGGTACACGGCGTTCAAGCGCGGGACGGAGGCGTGCGCCGGCGACCCTGCCGTGCTCGCCGGGCGGGCCTGCGCCGCCGGGTTCACCGATGCGCGCGTCAGGACGATCGTGGTGCCGACCGGCGTGTCCGCCCCGGAACAACTCGCTTCCTGGCGGCTCGGCATGGCCCACATCGCCCCGTTCCTGTCGTCACTGGACCTGGCCGGCCAGGCCAGCGTGCGCCGCGCGGCCGTCGCCGCGGTGACCAGATGCCCGCCGCTGACGGTGCCCATGGTCGTGCTCACCGCGCGCTGACCAGAACCCGCCACTCGCGCATCCGCCGCTCCGCGGCCTTGGTAAGGCACCCGGCGTACCGGCCCGCGTTCCGGGCCAGCCGGGCCGCGTGCTCGGCCGAACGGTCCAGCAGGGCCGGGCTGCCCAGGTCGGCGGCCACCTCACCGGTCCACCACCAGGCCTCGACCGCGACCGCCGCGTCCAGCAGGTCGAGGTCAGCGGCGACGCGCGCGCCGTCCACCCGAAGGCCCATGCGCAGGTGCGCCCGGTGCCGCAGCAGCCTGGCCACGCTGAGGTACCGGGGTACGCCGAGCGCAGCCGCCCTCTTCTCCAGCTCACCGGCGCTGCTGGCCGCCAGCACCGCGTCGCCGGCCAGCAGCGCGAGCCGCCCGGTGAGCAGCGCCAGCTTCAGCTCCAGCCGCCAGCCGAACACCAGGTCGCCGCGCAGCAGGTCGCGGGCCTCGCTGAGCCTGGACTGGGCGCCGGCGGCGTCGCCGTCGTCCACACACTGTTCCGCCAGGTCCTCGAGCGCGGCGATCGTGACCTCGGCGGTCCCGTGGCCGCGCCCGATCTCGAGCGCCTCGTGATGATGGTCGAGCGCTTCCTGCCGGGCGCCGAGGCTGCGCAGCACCCATCCGGCGAAGTTCACCGCCCGCCCCGCGAACCGGGGCACCTGGCGCCGCCGCACCTCCGCCGTGTACCTGGTGAACGCGTCGAGCGCCAGGGCCGGGTAGCCAGCCAGCGCGTGGGCGTGGCCGAGGAACAGCAGCGCGTGCAGCGTCGCCGAGGTGTGCTCGGCCCCGATCTGGCCCCGGGAGGCCGGCCGCAGCAGGGCCAGCGCCTCGTCCGGCCGGCTTTGGTGCGCCCGCAGCACCCCCAGCCACGCGGCCGCGGTCACCCGGTCGGCTCCCTCGGCCACCGCCAGCGCGTCGGTGAGGAGCCGTTCCGCGCCGGGCAGGTCGCCAGCCGCGTGCCTGATCCTGCCCCCGACCGCCAGGCAGCGGGCGCGGGCCGGCAGGTCGTCCGCTGCCAGCACCCCGTCGTCGGCGAACTGTGCCGCGTCGGCGAAGCGGCGATCGAAGTAGGACGCCCAGGCGCCCACCTCGAGGGCGCCCGGGCCGGCGCCGACGGCGATGGCCCGCTGCACGTCGTCCAGTGCGGCGTCGTAGTGCGTCAGGCGGGTGCGGACGCGCGCCCGGCCCAGCCAGAGCTCCAGTCCCGGCCGCATGGCGATCGCGTCGTCGAGCAGCGCCTCGGCCGCCGCGTGGTCGAACCGCTCGGCGGCCCGCGCCGCGGCGTCGCGGAACGCGTCGGCGGCCAGTGCCACGTCCCCGCCGAGCCGCGCGTGCTCAGCGACGGTCGCCGGGTCGGCGCCGGGGCGCCGGGCCAGCACCCGCCCGGCCTGGCGGTGCAGCAGCGCCATGCGCCCGGCCGTCGCGCTCGCCGCCAGCGCCTCCATGACCAGCTCGTGCCGGAACCTGATCGCGCCGTCCTCGGCTATCAGCAGGCCCGTCGCCACGGCGCGCTCCGCGTCGTCGAGCACCTGCACCGCGCCACGGCCGAGCACCGCGGCCAGCAGGTCCACGTCGAGCTCCGGCCCGATCACGGCGGCGGCGCGCAACAGCGCTCCGGCCGTGCCGAGGTCGTCGCAGCGGGCGGAGACCGACTCGACCAGCGACGCCGGGAGAGCGGACCCGGCCGACTGCTGCGCCAGCTCGGTCAGGAACAGCGGATGGCCCCGCGACCGGGCGTACAGGTCGCCGGCCCGGGAGGCGCCGACCAGCTCGGCGACCGCGGCCAGGCTCAGCGTGTCCAGGTGGATCACGGCCGTGGACGGCAGCGGCACGCCCTCGCCCGTCCGGACCGCGGCGACGAGCACCGTGCGCAGGTCCTCGCGGACCACGAAGCGCAGCAGGTCGGCCAGGGCCCGCCCGGCCAGATGCGCATCATCGACCACGACGACCAGCGGGCCGCGCTCGATGAGCCGCCGGAGCAGCCGCGCCAGCGCCGCATACAGCACGGCGGGACCCAGCATGCTGTCGGCCAGGGCGGGCAGCTGGCCGTGGCCGGCTCCGGTGCCCACCAGCGGATCGAGCAGCGCCGCGTCGGCCCCGAGCAGGTCGGCGGCCGCCTGCCCGCCGAGCCGGCGCAGCAGGTCGCGGATCGCGCTGAGCAGCGCGTCGAGCGGCATGGCCCGGTCTAGCTGCCCGCACGAGGCGAGCACCACGGTGTCCCCGGCGCTCGCGCGCCTGGCGCACCAGGCGCGCACCAGGATGGTCTTCCCGATTCCCGCCTCGCCCTCGACGATGACGATCTCGGTGGACCCGGAACGCGCCCGGGCGGCGATCACGTCCAGGTGGTTGAACTCGTCCTCGCGGCCCACCACCGGCTGGCCAGGCCCGGCCGGCCGCTCCCTCGACTCGGCCGGTCCCAGCTCGCCGCGCAGGATGGCAGAATGCAGGGCGGTCGTCTCCGGCGCCGGATCGGCGCCGAGCTCGTCGGCGAGCCGTTCGCTGGCGGCGGCGTAGGCGGCCAGCGCCGCCGCCACCTGGCCGCCCATGACGTAGGCGCGCAGTAGCGCCCGCAGGGCCGCCTCGTCGTACGGATCGTCCCGCAGCGCCGTGACCGCGGCGTCGGTGGCGGCGGTCCAGTCGCCGACCTCGAGCAGCGCCTCGGCCGCCTCCCGGCGGGCGCGCCCGACCAGCCGTTCCAGGTCCGCCAGGCGCAGCCGCGCCCACTCGCCCGGCGCTCCGGCGGGCGCGGCGCCGAGCGCCAGCGACAGCGCGACCCTGGCCGCCGACGCGGCTCCCACAACGTTGCCGGCCGCGCGGCGCCGGCCGATCTCGCCGACGAGCGCGGCCAGTTCGGCCGCGTCCAGCCAGTCGCAGCGCAGCAGGTAGCCGCCGTCCCTGTGCTCGATCCGGTCCCGCCCCAGCACCGACCGCAGCCTGCTCAGCAGGACCGAGATCTGCTCCTCCGGCCTAGCCGGCGGCGCGTCCGCCCACAGCGCGTCGGCCAGCACCCCGGACGGCAGGACCTGGCCGACGGCCAGCGCGAGCAGGTGCAGCGCCTGGCGCCCCTTCCTGCTGCCCAGCGCCTGCGGCTCGAACCCGTCCACGGCAAAGTCGCCGAGCACGCGCACAGCCAGCGACTTCATGGCAGCAATCAAACCCCGCCGCGTCGATGGCCGCCAGCCGGCGTCAGTGAACACTCCGCGGCGGGCGGCCGGCGACCGCCGGCCCGTGTCCGTCGGCCGCCCGCCGGGCGCTGGCCGACCGCTGCAAGCGCGCTGCAACCCCGGCCGGCCACGTTCGTTTCAGAACGCCCCGCCCGCCGACGGGCCGGGGGCGCCGACCGTGAGGAGACCTGTCATGAGCGGACAAGCGGAGCAGAAGAGCTTCGAGCAGCCCGACGAGACCCGCACGTTCCCGAACGGGGACCTGCGCCTGCTGAAGATCGGCGGCGCCGACATCGGCCGGCTGACCCTGCGGCCCGGCTGGCGCTGGTCCGAGCACGTCAAGCCGGTCGCCGGCACCGATCTGTGCGAGGCACCGCACTTCCAGTACCACGTGCACGGCACCCTGCACGTGGTGATGGCCGACGGCACCGAGTTCGACGCCAGGCCCGGCGAGGTCACCGCCCTGCCGCAGGGCCACGACGCCTGGGTCGTCGGCGATGAGCCGGTGGTCGTCGTGGACTGGTACGGGGCCAGCAACTACGCGAGAGACTGAGCGGGCAGCTAACAGGCTGCCAACGCGTTCAAGCTCATCGAGGCCGCACAGCACCGCTGGCGAGCAGTGAACGCACCCCACCTCGTCGCCCTGGTCCGCGCCGGAGTGACCTTCCTGCGGCCCAGCCGGTAAGCAGCGTCGAGTGACCAGTTCGGTGCGGACCGGAAGGGCCGCCGTGTCAGCTCGCCCGGGGTTCACCGGCGCCGGAAGTTCTGGGCCGCTGGGCTGCGCAGCGGCTACGAGTTTGGCTGGCTGGCGGGCTGGATGTTCTGGTTGATGTGGAAGATGTTGTCGGGGTCGTAGCGGCGCTTGATCTGAGCGAGCCGGTGGTAGTTGCTGCGGTAGGCGGCCTTGACCCGTTCCTGGCCCTCGTTCATCAGGAAGTTGACGTAAGCCCCGCCAGCTGAGGTGGGGTGGAGTTCCTGCCAGTAGTCGCGTGCCCATTGCGAGATGACGCCCGCGTTGGCGGGATCGGGGTCGACGCCGACGATGACACCGGCCCAGCCTCCGTCGCGGTAGGCGAAGGCGGTGGCGTCCTCGCGGACCCGGGCGGCAGCGCCGTCGATGGGGTACATGTGCATGGTGGAGTGGCCGGTGGGCAGTTGCGCGCCGTACTTGACATGCACGTCGATGGCCGCGTCGGAGATCTCCTTGACGAAGTCGGCCCGCCAGTACCACTGCAGCCCCGCAGGGTAGAGGGGGTCGAACGCGCCCTGCAGTACGGTGAACGGCATGGCCTGCAGGCCGGCCAGCAGCGGCGAGCCGAACGTCCTGACCGGCTCGAGCACCTTGTCAGCCCGGTCGTGCGAGCCGGTGGGAGTCTTCGCTGGCGGTCACAAAGGTTCCGTCCGCCAGGACCACGTCGGCGGCCAGCAGGTTGTCGACCGTGAGGCCGAAGCGCCGGGAGAGGTAGCCGATGCCGCCGCCGAGCGTGAGGCCAGCCACCCCGGTGGACGCCATGAACCCAGAGGGGGTGGCCATGCCGAAGCACACCGTTGCGTGGTCGACGTCTCCCCACGTGCAACCGGCGTCGGCGCGGACCGTGTGGTTCCCCGGGCTGACTGTGGTGCTGCGCAGCAGCGACAAGTCGATGACCAGCGCGTCATCCCATACTCCCAGGCCGGCCGCGTTGTGGGCGCCGCCGCGGACGGCCAGTTCGACGCCGTGCTCGCGCCCGAACCTGACGCAGGTGATCACATCAGCGACGTCGCGGCAGCGCGCGACCGCGGCTGGCCGCTTGTCGATCATGGCGTTGTAGACGGCGCGGGAGGCGTCGTAGCCGGGTTCTCCCGGCGTGATCAGGTCACCCCGGATGACGGTGGCCAGATCCTGGTACGGCGCGGTCGTGCGGGTAGGTGTAGTGGTCATGAGAGCCCCCGTAGGTGGGTCGCTGTGAAGCTTGCTCCCGCCGAAAATAGGCCCAGCAGCGTTCGCAGAGCGTTCGCGTGGTGTCCTGGTCAGCCGATCGGGAGAACGCCGGGCGCATGCGGCCGAACGCCTCGCCTGGCGAGGTCTTGCTCGCAGCGGCGCAGCAGCTCGATGCTGCCGTGAGCCGAGGCCATCTGGGCTGCCGAGCGCAGGCGCGCGACGGCAGCCTGTTCGCCGTCATAGGCGGCACGCATCCGGATGACTTCCGGCAGCCACCACACGTCGTCGTGCGCGTGCCCGGTGGCGATCGCCGCATCGAGAGCGGACCTCGCCTGGTCTGAGCGGTGCGTGCGCGCGAACACGTCAGCGACCAGGGACAGCCAGTACGGCATGCGCGCGAGCGAGCCCTGCGACCTGAGGTTGCTGATGCCTTGCCTAGCCAGGTCGATACCCGAGCCGTCTGCCCGGGACCAGCCATCGAGCACCAGTACCCATTCTCGGTAGTAGGCGAAGCCGTACCGGTCGCACAGCCCGCGCAGCTCGGCCACGGCTTCGTTCAGCTCGCGCGTGTCGCGGCGCATCTGGTGGGTGATGCTGCCATAGGCCAGGGCCACGGCGAGGCTGTACGGATGGTCGATGGCACGGGCAAGCTCGATAGCCTCCTGGCAGCGCGACAGCGCCTCGTCGCTGTGGCCAAGCAGCCAGTGGGCGTGCGCGGACCAGGCCATGCCGTGCACGTCCGGCCGGGTGCCGATGCTCAGCGAGAGGGCACCACGGGCCCACTTGGCGGCCAGTTCCAGGTGACGGATGGCCTCCGCCGGCATGCCGAGGCTCACGGCCGACCCGCCAACTCCGAAGTGCGCCAGGGCGCTCAGCTCGGACTCGGGTTCCACCAGGGCCAGGGCGCGGCGGGCCAGCTGGTAACCGTCGGAGGTATGCCCCTGGACGAACCGCGTCCCCCACAGCGCGACCAGGCCGTTGACGACCGACTCTTTGCGGCCCAGTGCTTCCGCCAGGGCAATGGAGCGCTCGAGCGTCCGCTGCAGTTCCGGCGACGAATAGCCGCGCATGGCGTTCAGCGGTGCCGACATCAGCTCAAGGACCGCGAGCTCGCGAGAGTCCCTGTCCCGCCCCGCGGGCATGCCTTCGATGATCGCCAGCGCCCTCTCGTACAGCCGGATCGCCTCCGCATGGGCGAACATTCCCGCCGCGACGTCGGCGGCCCGCCGACAGTAATCCACTGCCCGCTCCGGGCGCCCGCCCCGGGAATACTGGTCGGCGAGCTGGGCCGCGACCGCGTCCGTATCCTCGGCATGCAGCAGTTCCAGGCCCTGGGCGATGCGGCGGTGCAGCAGCCACCGCTTGGGAGGGCTCACCGCTGCGTACGCGGTCTCGCGGAGCAGGTCGTGGGAGAAGTCGTATCCGTCCCGGAACTCCCGCAAGATCCTCAGCCGCCACAGCTCATCGACCGCGGCCACCACCTCATCGGCATCGAGGTCGCTCGCCTCGGTGAGCAGGTCGAGGGAGAAGTTCGTCCCCACCGCTGCCGCCAGGCCGGCTACCTCCACAGCTGCGCCGGTTGCCTCGCCGAGCCGCTTGCGCAGCACCGCCGACAGATCACCGGGCGGCAGCGGCGTGCTCCGCAGGCCGGCGCTGCCGCGCACCGCCTCGATGACGAACAGCGGGAAGCCTCCGGTGGTCGCGTGCAACAGCTCCGCGTCGGTTTCGGCGACGGGCTCCCCGGAAACAGCCCGGGCGAGCCGCGCCGTGCCGGCGGCCTCCAGGGGGGTGAGGGAAAGCTCGGTCAGCAGCCCGGTGGCCCGCATCTGGACGATCCAGTCCGCCAGGTCAGGGGTGTCGCCGCGGCCGTCGCTGCGAGCTGTGCCGGCCACCAGCAGCTGGGCGCCGTAAGGCCGGGTCAGGCAGAACGTGACGAAGGCCAGCGTCTCCTGGTCACACCACTGCACATTGTCAAGGACCAGCAGCAGCGGGCGCCCGACCGCATGCAGCGCCCGCGCCAGGCCCTCGAAAAACCGGTGCCGCTGCCAGGCGTCCGCCATCGCCCGCGCGCCGCTCCCGTGGCCCCCGGCCGGGACCAGCCTGCCAACTTCGGCTCTCCAGGCGGGGTCCAGGGTCGCCGCCGCCGACTGGACCGCGGGGTTGCGCAGCCAGTCCGCCACCGGTGCCAGCGCCAGGCGGCCCAGGGCCCCAAAGCACCGGGTGCTCGCGACCACCGCACCTTGCGCCCGCGCTATCCCGGCAACCTCCGCCACCAGACGGGTCTTGCCGACCCCCGCGCCACCGCGCACCAGCGCCATGCCGGGCTTCCCCGCCGCAGCGGCCCGCCACACCTCGCCAAGCATGCTGAGCTCGGCAGATCGGCCGACCAGCGGGACCGCCACCGGCCCGGTGCGGCCAGGCGCACGTTCGGCCGCCGCCGGTCCTTCCGGCGGGCGCGCGTGAGCGATCAACCGCTGGAACGCCTTGCGCGTGACAACGTCCGGGACGACGCCCAGCTCACGCTCCAGCACCGAGGCGCAATGGTGGTAGGTGCTGATGGCACCCGCCCGGTCGCCCAGGTCGGCCTGCAACTGCATCAGCGTGCGGTAGCCGGCCTCCTCCAGCGGTTCCAGCTGGAGGCGGCGCCGCACGGCATCCACCGCCCGGGCCAGGTCACCGGCCCGGATCTGCGCCGCACAGACCAGATCGCACAAGTCCACGCACTGGCGCTTGAGTTCCGCCCTGGCCTCGAGCAGCCAGTCGTCGTACGCGCCCGGCAGAAGGTCGCCCCGGTACTCGGCCACCGCCGCGGCGGCGTGCTCCAGCGCATCCGCCTCATCACCCGCAGCCGCAGCCGCCAGGGCAGCTTTCCTCTCGGTGTCGAAGATGCGCAGGTCAACCCGGCACGTCCCGGCGTCATACCAGCACAGATCCCTCGAAGTTACGGCGAGCGAGGGGTCATCGCCCAGGATCTGCCGCAAGTAATGCAACTCACGGCGCAGGTTGGTCAGTGCCTGAGCATCCGTCGAGTCGGGCCAGAACAAGGCGGCGATCCGCTGCCGCGCCTGCGGTGACCCGGCGTGGAACGCGAGGAACGCGACCAGCACAACGGCGCGCGACGACCGGGTACGGACGCTGCCGGACCGGTCGTCGGCTATTGCCTGTTCCCCCAGCACGGACACGCGCATGCAGAACATGGTCTCCCCAATGCGCCACAAAGCGCCAGCTACTGCGACTGGGCTCCTGACGGCCTTCAATCATCCGCTTGCGGTCGTCGAGCACGACGCGGCACCGACCGTCACGTTTATCTGGGTGCCTGCGCTGGGGCCGCGCAGGCAGACGTCGGCGTTCCCGGAGCTGTTGGTGTGCCAGCTCTTGGAGTACCCGCCGCCGCTGGCGGTCACCGTCTGGCCGGGCTACCTCCCGCCACGAGCTGCGCGAGGCCGGATGTCCGGGCGGACTCACTCACCCGGACGGAAAGCAAAGTCGCTGAAGCTGGCCGAACCACTGGTGGTTCCGCCGTTGACCGCCGCGAGGAGAACGTAGGCGGTGCCGCCGGTCGCGGGCGCCGGCACCTCGGCCACCGGGACACCGTTGACGATGAGGCGGTCGACGCCACCGCCCAGCGCGGCTTCGATCTCGGTACTGGAACCGTGCGGTGCGGCTTTGCCTGGCAGGCCGCCGTGGCCGAGGACCTTGTCTACGGGGCCGTCGATGGCCCAGATCCCGTCTGCGCATACCTCGTTCAGATAGCCGGACTGGTCCCGCATGGCGAGGCCGAGCACGGCGCAGCCGCCGGGCAGGCGGGCCAGGTTCACCCGGACCGCCACCCGGTAGGCGGCCGGGAACGCGGCGTCCGCAGCGAAGCCGAGCTCGCCGAGTGCGCCGGGCGACACGGTCAGGATGCCCGGGCCGTGGCCGCAGCGGAGCTGGGTGGTGACCGGGGTCATCAGGGCCCATGACCCGGACGCGGGACCACAGGCGGGAGCGGGCGCGGTCAACTGGGTGCGTTCCGCCCCGGCCGGGGCGGCGGTCCCGGTCGGGGTGAACGTGAAGCTGCTGAGACCGGCTTGCCCCGGCTGACCGGTCAGGTTCTGCACGCCGAGGACCAGCTGTGCGGTGCGGGTGTAGCGCGGGTCGGCCACCACCGCGACCTGGCGCCCGTCGATGGCTAGCCGCTGGCTCGCGCCCTGGGCCGTCACCTGCACGGTGTAGCTTTGGGCGGGTGTGATGAGGCCGTCGGACAGCATTGTCAGGGCCGGGCCGTCGGACCGGTCGATCGTCCAGGTGCCCTGGCTGCAGACGTTGGCCCAGTAGTAGCCCGCGGCCGTCACCCGCGTCTCCAGCGTGAGGCAGCCGCTGGCCAGCCCCCCCAAGTTCACGTGTACGGACAGCCGGTAACCGCCCGCGAAGTACCCGTCGGGCGGGACGAAGCTCACGGCGCTCGTGCGACCAGCGGCCACATTGATCTGCAGCGCGCCTGGGGTACAGGCGACGCCGAGCGGAGGAGGCGGGAGGATCGCCCAGGTCGCGTCCCCGTCGTCGCAACTGGCGCCCGGGGCCCTGGCCTGGTAGGGCTGGTCTGCGCTGGCGCGCACGCTGCGCGGGAAGGCCACCGCGAACAGGGCGGCGGTGATGATCACGGTGACCGCCACGCCCGTGACCACGAACCACCTCGCCCGCCTGGTGAACGCCGGGCTGGTGACCGCCATCCCGGTGACCGCCGTCCCGGTGACCGCCGTCCCGGTGACCGCCGTCCCGGTGACCGCCGGCCCGGTTCGCACGGGCGGCCGCCGGCACCAGAGCCGGAGCGGGGGCCGGAGCTGGAGCCGGAGCCGGAGCGCGAAGCCCAGCACCACCACGGGCGGGCCCAGCAGCAGCAGGCCGGCCGATGCGGTGAGATCACTGTGCAGGAAATCCGGCTGAACCTCCCCGGACACCGGCGCCCGGAAGGTCCCCAGATAGAGGAGCAGGCTGTTGCTGACCAGGGTGAACCCCGTCTTCAGCAGCTGCGGTCCCCGGTCGGCCCCGGCATCGGAGTCCTCGTCGTCCAAGGCATCGAGCAACTCCCCCAGCTCGGGCCGGTCCGCCGGGCCCCGCCGGGCGGCGAACCGCCGCCGTACGATCGGTACCAGGTAGATCCACAGCGGCGGCAGCAGGAAGAACCCCGCGAGCAGCAGGGTGAACTGCGGGCCGAGCCCCGCGCTCCAGTGCAGCAGGGCGTACACCCCGCGGATGCTGGCCAGGCTCACCAGCAGTACCAGGACCTGGCGCAACCGCGCGTCCTGGGTGCCCCACTGCCCCCGGTACCACAGCAGTCCCAGCCAGATCAGGGCCGCGGCGCCCGCGCCCACGTCTACCGCGCCCAGGATGTCGTGAGGCTGCGGGGTCCGCAGCCCCAGCCCGGCCAGCGCCGCCGGGTAGGTGGCGGTCAGGATGACCAAGGCCACCATGGCCAGCAGCAGACCGCCCGCCGCAAGCTGAGGATGCCTGCCACGGCCCTTCAGGATGAACACGACGGCGAGCAGGAGTGCGGCCAGCGCCAGCGGGACCTGGGCGAGCGCCGCGGCCGTGCCGAACAGGAGGTCCGGCCGGCCGGGCGGGAACGGGTCGAGGTCGACCAGCACCAGGAAGTCGATCACGAACACGGCGGCCCCGGCGAATATCAACGGCGGCGCTACCTTCCGCGGCCAGCGCCGGCCGATACCCGCCAGCCGGATCAGCGCGATCATGATCACCGTTATGACCAGGACGGCGGCCATGCCGCCCGCCAGGCCCGCTCCGGCCAGGATCTCCCCGGTCAGCAGCGCCGCCGCGACGATCGCGGTGGCGTACGGCAGCGGCCGGGAAAACCGGAGCCGCCCCCGCTGCGGATCCCGGAACAGCAGTACCCGGCGCGTGATCTGCTGCACCCGGTTCACCCAGTCGGTGCTGAACGACAGGATGGGAAAGACCAGCACCAGCGGCAGCAGCAGGACCTCGGCGGCCAGGCCGTGCAGCACGACGCCGGTCCCGGCCGCGGCCCGGCCGTGCGCCGCGAACACCAGCCAGACGCCGGCCACCAGCAGGTAGTAGGCCGGCAGCAGCACCCAGACGAGCACCGGGCGGGCGGACCACCTCCACCAGACGGCCAGGATGGCCAGCTGCGCCGTGCTGAACGCGAGGACTAACGAATACTCGCGGCCCGCGTTCGCCGAGATCAGCGAGGTGACCGGCTGGATGGCCAGCAGCAGGGTGACCACGGCGAGGACGCCGTAGCGCAGCCGCGCGCCGGACCGGGAGGCACCGGTCAGCAGCATGCCGAAGCCAGCGGCCAACGAGACGGCCATGACCACGAAATCCGCCAGCGGGACCCCGTACGCCAGGCCGCCCTGGTCGGCGACGCCGCTGCTGACGTGCGGCTGCGGCACGAACTGCGTGACCAGCAGCACCGCCACCACCGCGGTCTGCGCGATGGCGATCGTGTCCAGGCTGGGCCAGTGCCCGCCCAGGCCGAGTTTTCTCATGGCCTTCCCCCCACCCTGATCATTCCCTGCCCCGGGCCCCGGTGGCAATCGTTACGCCGGGAACGGCTGGCGAGCGAGATGAAGCCTGTCGGCAGGCAGCGCCCGGCGGTAAAGTGCAGCCAGGGCATCAATCTGGGGGGGTTGGGTCATGGTCGCGAGACTTGTCCTCGGCGTGGTTTTAACGGCGGCCGTCCTCACCGCGTGCGGCACGGGTTCGGGTGGCCAGCCGTCCCGTCCGGCCACGACGCCCGCCAGCAGCGGCCCGCCGACCAGCACGGTGGCCGGGACCACTGCGGCCTGCGCCCAGCAGTACCACGCCTGGCAGGACGGCCCGGCCCAGTCGACAATCATCAAGTTCGATGCCGCCCAGGAAGTCCTGGACAAAGAAAGCTCGTCCGGTCGGCCGACCCTGATCGCCGCCGCGCTGAACATCCTCGGGCAGCGGGCCGCCGCCCTGGCCAGGTTCCCGGTGCCGTCCTGCGCCGATCCGCACGGCTACTTCGCCGCCGCGCTCAGCCGGATCGTCACTGTGAGCGGCCAGGTCGGGCCGGACGCGACCCTGACCGACCTCCAGCAGGCGGTCAATCAGCTCGGCTCAGTGTTCTCACTGGAGAGCGACTTCACCGCCGAAGTGGAGCAGACCACTGGAAGCTAGTCTCTGAGCGCTGGGCACCGTAATCGCAGCCAGAATGATGGTGCCGGCAGGCAGCACGCGACTGCCAACCAGTGGCCGTCCAGTGAGTGATCTTTACTGTCAGGGCCGGTATCCGCACCACGGCCTACTGGCCTGGTTGGCAGGTGAGCAACGGTTGGGGGTTTGATGACCGGCGACCTGGATGGGGAAGCTTCCCGCGCTGGGGATGTCTCTGCCGCCAATGCATCCTCGGCCGTGTCGTTGCCTGGCCGCACGCTGCGGCGGCCACCTGGCCAGCGTCCACGAAGATACGCCCCTGAGCCCGCCTGCTGCACAGGATGGAGACAGGTGACGAGGAGTTTCGGGCTGCAGTACCTTGGCTGGATCGATGTGCTGAGAACCGGGGACGACAATACGCTGACTCCACCACCCCTATTCGCCGGGCCGGCGGAGCGTACGTTAAAGGTACTGCTCCGGTCCCCGGCAGCTGCGCCCGCGATGTTGCGGCTGTGCAGCGAGGTTCCGGAGTTTTTTCGCGCGGGCCGGTCCCGGCCGGGCGCCAGGCCAGGGATGGTGTATGCCATGGCACCGTCGGCCTGTCATCTGTTCACTAGCCAGGATGACGCTGGCCGCACCGAGCGGCAGTCTGACTGGAGGCACCGGTGAGCACGCCCAGCGGACGGGGCCGGCCCGGGCCACCGCAGGCCCGGCGGAACGTGATGTCAACCAGCACGGCCCTCTTCCCGATCGCGGTCGGGGCAATCTTGCGGTTCGCCTTCGCCGCCACATTCATCCACGGCCTGAACGTGCACGCCGTGGCCGTCATCCTGACCCTGATCGGTGTTATAGGCCTGGTGCTGTCGCTGGTGATGAGCGGCCCGCTGAACCCGCGCCACCGTGGCCCGCGCCCGCCGAGCGCGCGCCGCCTGAACCCGCGCCCGCCGAACGCGCGCCGGCTGAGCCTGTTGATCCGGCCCCGCGGCCGCGGCAACCCGGGCCTGGACGAGATCAAGGAGGCTGCAGCCGAAGACGTCGCGACGATCCAGGGGATGACAAGTTCCTTCCGCCCGGCGGGGCCCGACGGCCGGGAAGACGATCTGTGAACCGCTGGCGCCTACAACGAGGACGGCTGCCGGGCCACGCTGGCGCTGCGGGACTGGCTGGAGCAGATGCGGGCCGAGCTGGCCGGGCGGCTGGGTGCGGACCTGCCCCGCCCGGCCGCCGTGGCAGAGCCGCCGGCCACCGAGGATCTTGAGGTCAGCCGGATTCGTTCGGCGCTGCTGGCGGGCCTGCCCGCCGAATACGAGGGGGCAGGTCCGCGTCCGCCGATCCAGACCTGGCTCCCAGACCCCGTTCCATGATCCAAGAAACAGGCCCTAGGTTCCCGCGCTCGGTACAACGGTGCCGCGGGCGTAGACCGCGCGGATGCGGTGCATTGCCTCCGGGTCGGTGATCGGGTCGCCGTCGACGGCGAGGATGTCGGCGTCGAACCCGGGTGCGATGCGCCCCTTGCGGTGCCCCAGCCCGCACACGGCGGCCGCGACAGAGGTGATCGTATGCAGCGCCTCGGCCTGGCCGAAGCCGAGCTGTCGCAGCATGGCCGGTGCGTACCGGACCACGTCGTGCGGCTTGACCGGCGCGATGCCGGCATCGGTGCCCGCGACCATCGGCGCTTCGGACTGATAAAGCCGCCGTGTGTTGGCGATGATGCCGGGAATGCGGGCAGCCACGGCAGGTGGCGGCGCCATGCCGGGCACCGGCACCATGCCGATGGTGGCCCCAACGACAATCCGCTGGTCCGCGATCAGCTGAATGAGGTGAGCGGGTGCATCCACGCCGTCTTCGGTCCAGAATGTCACGTGTTCCAGTCCGTCCACCCCGGCGGCCACCGCGTCGGCGATCGCGTCGACGGCGTGAGCGTGCGCGGTCACCGGCAGCCCGAGCCGGTGCGCCTCATCGACCGCCGCGCTTAACACCTCGGGCGGGAACTGGGCCAGGTCCTCGCGGGAGCCCGGTGTCAGGTTCCCGCCGCTGGCCATGATCTTGATGACGTCCACGCCCCGTGCAGCATGCTCGCGCACTGCGGCCTGCACGCCCTCGATGGTCGGCGCCGCGGTCCCGACCAGGTAGTGGCAATGCCCGCCCGGAGTGGTGATCGGCGGCCCGGCCGCGACGATCGTCGGCAGATCCGTCCGGCCGCGCAGCCCGAGGGACAAGTAGCCGCGGTCACCCAGGTCGCGGACGGTGGTGACACCGCCGCGCAGCGCGGCCTGGCCAGCGCGTGCCATCGCCTCCATGACCTCGCCGTCCTGGCGGCCGGCCAGGTTGCCGACCGGGTCAGCGCCGGCGTCGAAGGCCAGATGGACATGGGTGTCGACCAGCCCGGGCAGCAGGGTCGCGCCGGGCAGGTCGATCACGGTCCCGTGCTCCGGGGCCTTGCCGCCGGAGTCGGCGCTGAGGATCGTGCTGTCCTCGATCACCACCACCGGATCGGGGATCAGCACGGAACTCGTGCCATCGAACAGCCACCCGGCCCGCAGCACCGTCAGCCGGCCCCGCTCACCCGGAACAGCGGTAGTCATGGCCACATCCCGGGGGTGACCTGCCGCCCGGCTGCTATCGAGGCTGTCATCTCATCGTCCCCTTCCGCCTGACGACCTGGTGCCCGCCTGACGACCTGGTGCCCTCTGGCAGGAGGCGGGGCAGCTGCGTGAACGGGGCCCCGTGCAGCTGCGCTCTGGGTGCTGTCCAGTTGAACATCGCCGCCCAGGGCCGACAAGGGAGGCGCGTCATCAATCGACGGCATGCATGCGCCGGGGAACACTGTCGCCGCAGTACTGGATTCGGCCCGGAGCGGTTGCGGGAAGCAGCACGCACCGGGCGACCGCCGCGCGCAATTGCGTGTATCCATCTCAAAACTGCTTCGGGCCCGTCTGCTCGCACATCGTGGTGTAGCCGGTCAGGGTCATGGCGTTCTTCCCTGCTGTTCGAGCGCGCGGGTTACGACGGTCAGGTCCTGCTCGCCGAGCCCTTGATCAACGGCCTGCTGCCATTCGGCAGCCAGGCAGGCGAGGGCGGCGAACCGGTCGTCGCCGGCCGCTTGCAGCGCGAGGTGCACGTCCTTGAGTGCGAGCGACAGCGCGAATTGGGCCGAGAACTCGCCGTTGGCGATCCGCTGCAGCTTGGCTGCCTGCCAGCTGGACACGAGCGGGCCGCCGCCCAGTGCGTCCACCACCGTCTCGGTCGCAAGGCCCAGCCGGCCAGCAAGAGCCACGGACGCGGCGACCGCTTCGGTCGCGAACGCGAGCCAGGTGTTGTTCACCAGCTTCAGCCGCGTTCCGGCCCCGGCCTCGCCGACCCAGATCGTGCGCTGGCCGAGCGCGCCGAACAGCGGCGCGACACGCGCGCGCGCCTCGCCGGGCCCCGACGCGAAGATCGTCAGCTGGCCGCGTCCGGCCGGATCCTTGCTTCCCGACACCGGCGCGTCCAGAAACATCACGTCCGGGCGCTCACCACCGGCCATGGCCGCGACGCGCTCGATCCCCGCCACCCCGATGGTGCTCATCTGGGCCCAGATCGCCCCCGGGGCCAGCGCAGCGAGCATCCCCTGGTCCCGGGCGACCGAAAGGACGGCATCGGCGTCGGTCACCATCGTGACCACGATCCCGGCTCGCCGCGCCGCGCCGGCGGCGCTCTCGGCGACCTCCGCGCCGAGCTCAGCCAGATCCCGGGTCGCCTCCATCCTGCGGTTCCACACGATCGTCGGGATGCCAGCGCGCAACGCACTGGCCGCCATCCCATGGCCCATCGCCCCAATGCCGAGCACCGCAACCGGCTCGTCCGTCCCCGCCATCGGTCTCCCCCTTTCAGAGGGTGTAGTAGTTGCGGGTCCTGCCAGTATCACGCCCGCCAGCCCGCCCGCCGCTTCCGGACGCATCTGCCCTTGCCCCGACCGGGGCAGAAATAATGCTCTTGGCGTGCTCGTTCGGACGAGCCGTGGTGCCGGTCAAGACAAGGGCCTGAGCCTCCTCTGGTCTCCTCGCCGCACACCAGGTTCGAACGCCGGGCTCACCGGCTGAAGTACCCCCCGGCTGTTGCCGTACACGGCAGGCGGGGCGACGGGGTTGAGCAGCTTTGCCGCGCCGGCATCTGCCGGTGGGACGACCTATGCACGAACCGCATCCGGTACGGCCCGCGATACGCATACCCGGCTTATCCCTGTCCGCCGGCAAGGATCTCGCGGGGATCGAAGGCCACCCGGATCCGGGCGATCTTGCCGTCCCGGACATGGCTCCAGTTGGCCGTCGGGGTTGGCGGGGCCACCTTGGTGTGCAGCTCGAACCAGGTGATGACATCCTCGCCGTCCGCGACGACCGTCTTGACGTCGATGCCCGTCATCATTTGTGACATCCCCTGGAGCCCTCGCACGCACCCGTCCGCACCATCGGCGCTGCCCAAGGGCCCGCGGAAGGTAACGTCGTCAGCCAGAATCCCGCGCAGCGTCGCGAAATCCTTCGCCTTCCACGCCTCGAAGTAAGTCCTCGCCAGATCACCTGCATCCCTAGCCATGCCGCACCCTTCGATAGCCGTTCGTCATTCCTACCCTCTCGCATGACCCTCACGAGGCACAGGTTTCGTTATGTTCCCTTCATTGCACCGCAACGGACAGAATGTCGACCTGCCTTAGAACTTCGGTCTGAGCGCGGGGTGAGCGGGTGCCGAGCTCGATATCGCGTCTGTGGTCCCGGCGGCCTGGAGGCGGTCGAAGACCAGCCGTACCGCCATCGAGCCTTCGCCGATGGCGGCCGCGGCGCGCTTGACTGACCCGCTGCGGACGTCTCCGACGGCGAAGATCCCCGGCCGGCTGGTCTCCAGGAACAGCGGGTTCATGTTTTCGTCGTCGAGCCTGGCCAGGGGAATATCGGTGCCGGTGAGCAGGAATCCGTGGCTGTCGTCGGCGAGCTGGCCGGCCAGCCACCCGGTTCTGGGCTTGGCGCCGATGAAGACGAACAGCCCGCGGATGGGCAGTTCTGCCTCTGCCGGCCCGGCGGCGCGGCGGATCCGCACGCCCTCCAGCTGGCCGGTGCCGGTCAGCGCGGTGACCTGGGTGCGGGGTGAGACGATGATGCGGGGGTTCTGCTTGATCCGGTCGATGAGGTACCGCGACATTGAGGCTTCGAGCGAGTCACCCCGGATCAGCATGTGGACCTTGGCGCGGCTGCGGCTGAGGAACAGCGCGGCCTGCCCGGCGGAGTTACCGCCGCCGACGACGGCGGCCGGGCTGCTGCCGCAGGCCTGGGCCTCTGCCTGGGTGGCCGCGTAATACACCCCGACGCCCTCGAACTCGGCGAGCCGGTCCAGCGGCAGCCGGTTGTAATGGGCTCCGGTGGCGATGATGACCGACTTTGCCTGCACGGTCTCGCCGTCGTCGAAGCTGACCTGATGCAGGCCGTCCGCCGACGACAATGACATCGCCCTGGCCGCCAGCTTGACGCGGACGCCGAACTTCTGCGCCTGCAACGCCGCACGCGCCGCCAGTTCCTCGCCGGACAGGCCCGCGGGAAACCCCAGGATGTTCTCGATCCGCGACGAGGTTCCCGCCTGGCCTCCCAGCGCGGTTTCCTCGGCCAGGGTCGTGGCCAGCCCCTCGGATGCGCCGTAGACGGAAGCGGCCAGGCCGGCCGGTCCCCCGCCCACGACCAGCAGGTCGCACGCTTCGGCGGGATAGGGGCCTTCCGCGCCCGCCATGCCCAGCGCGTCGAGCAGGGCGCGCCCGCCCGGGTTCCGCAGCAGGGGCCCCCCGCCGGGGATGATGACGATCGGCAGGTCGGCGACGGGCAGATCCAGGCCGCGCAGTATCGCCTCCGCCTCGGGCGAGGCTTCCAGGTCCAGCCACGTCGACACCAGCCTGTTACGCGCCAGTATCTCCAGCAGCCGCCGGGTATCGGGATCGAACCGTGATCCGATCAGCGTCAGGCCCGCGCCCCGGCGCATCAGGATCGAGTGCCGGAGCAGGAACGTGCGCAGGATCAGGTCACTGAGCCCGGGTTCGCTGGCCATCACGGCGCGCAGCTGCGCGACGGGAACCGCCAGGACGCGCCCGGCAGAAGTGGCCACCGCCGTCAGGTAGGCCCGCTGCCCAGTGAGCATGCCGATCTCGCCCAGGAACTGGCACCGGCCGTACCCGGCAATGAACGTCGCGCCGGGCTGGCCGTACCCCTGGACGATCTCGGCGGTGCCGTCCAGCATCACGATCAGGTCATAGGTCTCGTCCCCGTCGGCGAACAGCACCTCGCCGGCGGCCACGTCACGCTCGGTGCCGTACCTGCGCAGCACCTCAAGCTCGGCCGCGTCCAGGACCGGGGAGCGCCCCGGCGCAGAAACCAGGAAATCACCGCTGTCATCACCGGCCCGGCCAGGAGCGGCCATGCGGCTTTCGGCACCGCGGCCATCTGTGCCTTCGCCCACTGTGGGCCTCCTTCCAGACAGGACTGACGATGCACCCACCCCCCGATCGCCAGGCAGTCCTGACATTCACGGCGGCCGGGACGACCCACCTCAACAGCAAGCAGCCATCTTCTGCTACGACTATGTCATGCAGGACCCTGCCGATACCCAGCCCGGCCCGGACGCCGACGTCGATCTCAGCGCGGAGGCTGCCAGCCGGTTCCTGGCTGCGGCCGGCCTGGTGGTTGATTCGGCCGGCGGAACCCGCGTGGCCGGGCACATCGACCTCGGGCCGGATCACCACACGCCATGGGGCGTGGTGCACGGCGGTGTCTACACCACCGCCATCGAATCCGCCGCCAGCATCGGCGCCAGCCTGGCGGTGCGGGACCGCGGGCAGTTCGCTGCCGGTGTGCACAATGCGACCGATTTCCTGCGCCCGGCCACCTCGGGCCGCGCCGAGGTTATCGCCGAGCCCCTGCAGCAGGGCCGTGTCCAGCAACTGTGGCTTGTCACCATCACCGACGAGAGCGGCAGGGCGCTCGCACGCGGCCAGCTCAGGCTGCAGAACGTTCCGCTCCCCGGCACAGGCACAAACTGACGAGCGGCCCCCGCCGGGCGGCAGCACACCGGCTCCGTCGCGTTCTCAGTTCAGGCGGCTGCGGGCTGATGTGCACGGGAGGCGACCGAGCACCTGATCGCCTTCGAGGCCGCACTGCAGGACGGCACCTCTCCGGACGCCGAAGAGACGAAACGGATCGACGACTGTCCCACAATCGCGGACCGTGACCCGGGCGACACGCCAAGATGTAATCACCTCACGCTCGCCCCTGACGATGGCATGGCCGTTGCAACTGGAGGAAGCAGTGGATATCAGATCCGGGCAGCGGCTGGGGAGAACGAGACCGCCAAGGGCTTCAACACAACCGACGTACCGCTGAAGCTCTGTCTGCTCCAGGGCGAAGTCGCGGAGGCGTTTGGTACCTGGCGCAAAGGCAGCGAAAATCTCGGCGAGGAACTGGCGGACATCGCGATTTACCTGTTCGGCCTGGCCCAGATGACCGGTGTTGACCTGCAGGGAGAGGTCGAAGCGAAGGTGGCCAAGAACGCTGCTCGCAGTTACCGCCAGCTTTCCAACGACGTCCTGGTCAAGAGTGACGGCGATGGGCGCATGGCCACCGGTTGAACACTCGGTTCGCCAGCTTGCTTATCCTGCGCGCCGTGGCCGACGGATGGGATGTTCGGCGGCCCGCTCGTAGAGGACTTCGGGTGCAAGGTCCACCCCGCCGGGCCAGGTAATCGTGCCGATCTCGGGATCCACTCGGACCTGCGCAAAGAATGCGGGATCGTGAAGGGGCGTGAATACGCCTTCCCGCTCGGCCAGATGGGACAGGTCGACATCACCCACCAGGCCGTCAGAGAACGTGAGCCGCAGCCGGTAGTGGCCGAGGACTTCGGCGTCGCAGACATCGCTGAGCAAAGTGCCCATCGCACACTAAGCCTACGCCAGCGGTGGAATCGGGGCCGGCATCTGATGCGCGGCCACCTGCGCCCAGTCGGCGAGCAACTCCTCCTGGTGAAGTGCCGCCCACTCGAACACCTGGCCCAGCACACGTGGCGGCTGCGTGCCCGCGAGTAACGCAAGCGGATCGATGCCCACCGACGCTGACTGTCCGCCGTAGCGAGCATGAAAATGGGGCAACGGATGATCGTCAAAGTACATCGTGATCACGATGCCGAAGAGCCCGCACGGGCTGTATCTCCTGCGTTCGCTTTCGGCCGAGTGCGGTACCCGCCGTGGTGCCCGCGGATGGGTGATCTGGTTTGTGCTCGGCCGGCCGTGACCTTCGGCCAGCTTTGGCGCAGCTGAGCGCCACGGGCGGCCATCTGGTGCCCTCCCGTGGCGCACGCGTCGCTATCCCCAGAAGATCGCGGTCGGGTCGGCGTCGATTTCCCGCAGGAGGTCATCAACGTGCACCGATGGCGCGAGCCGGTCGTAGGCATGGAACCGCAGGTGACGGTCACGCCAGAACAGCGACCAGCGCCCGCTCGCCTTGGTGTAGCGCAGCCGCGCGATGGGAAACCGTGTCCACTCCGGGCCGGCTTCCGGGCGCCAGGGCGGCCTGCACTGCACGATCGTCAGATGCCGCGGCGCGACGTCACATTCCACCCGTATCTGGTCGCGGACGCGCACGGGAACGCGCTGTTGACACCAGCGCCGCACCCGCGCCACGTCCAGCTCAGGCAATCCTGTTTCCGCCACCCGCCGAGTCTTGCAGAACGCCGACGCACCCGCAGACCAGGTGCTGTTCTTGATCCGCCCGGTCCTTGAGGGCCGGCGATGAACACGGGGAATCCGCGGGCACTCAACTCGGCTCGGTAGGTCACCACCGCGTGTGCCTGGCCCCGGCCACTCATCCGGCCCGGTCGGGGATCCCTCGGTAACCGGTACTATCTGGGCCGTTCCATCGCGAGCTTAGGCCCGCACGCCCTGCCTAACCGGCCTGCACGCGGGGACTGTCGCTGCCAATGCGAGACGGCCCAGTGGTCCGCCAGTTCCGCCACCCAGGCGCCGGCTGCGGCCGGGTCGCTGGGCGGCGCTTCCACCACGACGAATTCGGTCACGCCGGCGGCAGCCAGTTCGGGCAGGACGCCAGGATGTGGGTTGCTAAGCGCCACGGCCAGGGTCAGCTTGCTCAGATCACGGCCGTGCTCCCGGCAGTATCCGGCCAGTGTTCCCATTCGTTCGGCGACCTCATCGGTCCGGAGATAGAAGGCGTACCAGCCGTCACCGAACGCCGCGACGTGCTGCAGCGCCGGGTCGCTGTTACCGCCGAGGACGATGGGGATGCGCCGCGCGCGTACCGGCTTGGGATAGACGCGGACCGCCTCGAACCGGGTGAACTCGCCGTCGAAGGAGGCGCTGTCCTCGGCCCACAATGTCCGCATCGCCGCCGCATATTCGGCCGTGCGCTGGGCCCGGCGGGCGAACGGGACGCCGAGCGCGGCGAATTCTTCGGCCGACCAGCCGATGCCAATCCCGAGCGTGAACCGCCCCGCGGACAGCACGTCCAGCGTTGCCGCCTGTTTGGCCGCCAGCACCGGGTTGTGCTCCGGCAGCAGCAAGACCCCGGTCGCCAGCCCGATCCGGCTCGTCACGGCGGCGGCGAAGGTCAGGCCCAGCAGCGGATCGAGCCAGTCCGCGTCCGGCGGGACGGCGATCGTGCCGTCGGCCGAATACGGGTAACGGGACGCCGGCTCGTCCACCATCACGACGTGCTCCCCCGCCCACAACGTGGCGAACCCGGCTTCTTCGGCCGCCACCGCCACGGCCCGAATGATGTCCGGGCGGGCGCCTGCCCCTATGCCCAGCGCGTGCAGCCCAATCCGCATATGCCGCCCCTCCGTCACGGCTGAGCATTCTTTGGCGCTCATGCCGCCAGCTTTGCCAGGTGGTCCACGCGCTTCACCGCGACGTGCCGGGCAGGCCCGGTCTTACGGTCGCTCGGCGCCTCGGCCTGACTGGCCGGGAGACGCGCCAGATTCGTTCCGGCGTTCTCGTCTCGGTCCTGTTTGGTGCCGGGCTGTAGGCCGACCGCACAGTGCCGTCATATTCGCCGGTCAGGCTGCCCGCCTCAAACGCCTGCATGATCTGGGCGACCGCCCAGTTGCGGGCGAACCGGCGCGCCCCACAGTCGCGGCGGAACCGCGCCACCTGCTCCGGGGTGGGTTTCAGCCGCACCGTCCAGCCACGCACGATCGTCCCCGGGGGGACGCATACCAAACCATCGGTGTCCCGTAGTGCGGCGACCGCCCGCGCGGCACGGTTCGCGGCGGCACGCCGGCCGTACAGGCGGGCACATAGGGACGTGAGGATCTCCGTCACGTCCCACAAGGCCGTCGCCTTCGGGATCGGATCACCCATAACCGGCTCACTCTGGTCACGCCATCGGATCAGCCTTCTTCCTTTTTGGCGCCCTTTTTGGCGCCGCAGTAACGGCCTTGGCCTGGTTGCGGGCAGCTCGAAAGCGTTGCTGGGCGCCTTGTTTGGTGAGTCCGTAGCACGCGCCGATCTCGTTCCAAGTGGCACCGGCCTTGCGGGCGGCCTCAACCTGGGCAGTCTCCAGCTCCTCTGCCGCTTCTCGCAGGCGCCGGGCAGCTTCGAGCTGGCTAATCGGTCCGTCGGCGACGTCGAGAGCGCCGAGCGCTGCAGTGATCCGCCGGACGGGACTCTTGGAGGCCACGAGCACAGCGTATCGACAACCGGTACCGGTCAATGATATGTTGACGCTGCCTGGTCAACATATCGTTGACCTGTCCGAGTCAGAAAGTGGATGATACGCGTGGCTAAGAAGAGCAAGAAGAAGACGAAGAAGAAGTAGTTGTAGCCGCCCCAACCTGGACGGCAGCGGTCCGGCGATGTACCGCTGCCGTCCACACTCCGAAATCCTGGGTCGCGGGCAACGGGCGCGGTGCGGAGCGGGGACGCCGAATCACATCTGGGAAACGGAGCGTAGACGGCGTTGGTGGGGCCGGCCGAGGGTCTGCCCAGCGCCGGCCTCCGCGTACCCCTCGCGGTACTCTGGCTGCCGCGCCACGGCACGTCGGCATCGAGACCCAGCCAGCAGCCGCATAGACAACATTTTGCCGATCAGAGAGATTCAAGCAGCTAGCCGCCGGCGCCACGGCCCAGGAGCGCTATCCCGGTGCCGTCGAGGCGGCAGGCCACGCTTTCGCCCTGCTCCGGAACGGCCTCGCCGATCACTACGACTAAACCGCCACCAACGATCCCCCAGCAAACTGCCATGCCAGAGCGGGCAGCAGACCTTACGGCATCGGGCAAGACGCGCACCGTACCTGACCGATGAAATCTCGGTTCGGCCGGATCTGGCCGTGCCACCTGGGTGGTCAGGGCAGCAGCAACAGCCCGTGCTCGGGGAAGACGGCCGTGCGGGTTGCCATGATGGCCTGGTCAATGCGGTCTGAGGGGTCGTATCCGGACTCGAAGCCGCTGTACTGTGCCTGGGCGCCGTCAGTCATCAGTTCGGGTGCGTGGCGGCCGGTGCGGCGGGATGCGTACTCGCGCCAGGCGTCCGGGGTGCGCGCCTGGGGGTCGATCGGATATCCGGCGGCTTCGGCGAGCAGATGTGTCCAGGTTATGGGCACGACCTGGAGCAGTTCGTAGCCGCCTCCGCCGGTAAGAAGCCAGCGGCCGTGCGCGACCTCGTGGGCCAGGGAGTGGATCGCGGCGCCCGCGGCGCGCTGCGCATCGATAGACAACTGCAGGTCGGCCAGTGGGTCGAGCCGGTGCGTATCACAGCCGTGCTGGCTGACCAGGATCTGCGGCCGGAACGCCCGCAGCAGCGGCGGCACAACGGCATGGAAGGCACGCAGCCACCCGGCGTCCGTGGTCCCGGCCGGCAGCGCCACGTTGACCGCCGATCCCATTGCCCCCGGGCCGCCCGTCTCGCCCGGCAGCCCGGTCCCGGGCCACAGCGTCGCCGGATGCTCGTGCAGGCTGATCGTCAGCACCCGCGGGTCATCATAAAACGCCGCCTGAACCCCGTCACCATGGTGCACGTCGATGTCGACGTAGGCGACCCGTTCCGCGCCCGCCCTCAGCAGCCAGGCGATCGCGATCGCCGGGTCGTTGTATACGCAGAAGCCGCTGGCGCTGGCTCGCATCGCGTGGTGCAGGCCACCCGCGATGCTAGCGCCGTGCTGTGCCGCGCCGGTCCAGACCGCGCGGGCTGCTGCCAGGGTCGCGCCCGCCACCAGCGCCGACGCGTCGTGCATACCGGGAAACACCGGGTCATCCCCGGTACCGAGGCCGAAACCCGGAATCGAAGAGCCCGGGTCCGGGCGGCCGGCCAGCCGCACCGCCGCGATGTAGCTCTCGATGTGCACCAGCTCCAGCTGCACGTCAGTGGCGGGCGGCGCGCGCTCGACGGACACCCCCGCCTCAGCGAACAGGCCGAACGTGCGGGCCAGCTCGATCGTCAGGTCGACCCGGACCGGCGCCATCGGATGGTCAGGGCCGAAGTCATAGGCAGCCAGCCGTTCGTCCCAGGCCACGTACAGTGTGCAGGGCATCCCATCATCCTCCGCAGTCATGCGAGCCCGCAGAGTTTGACGCGCACCTCATCGGGATCTTCCTTGGCGGGGCAGCCAGCGGCTGCCTCCGCGGCACCCGGTCAACCGGGCCGCCTGCGCCGCCACATCCGGCGCCTACCCTGGGCCGGCCTCCGCAATTTCAGGCTAGCAATATATTCTGGGAATTGGAAGTAATGCATTAAGGATACCGAGCTGGAGATTCTGCCGGGGTCATAGCCCGGGTGGCAGAATTTGCCGGGCTGGCTACCGTCGAAATTGCAGGCCGGAAAATATACCGCTGAGCCAGATAGTGAATCTTGCAGGCCCGCTGCCCGTCCACCAGGGAAAAGAAGATCAGTAATGGCCGGGGTACTAGCCGGGGCCGGCCGGATTTCCGGGTAGATCGATTAGGTGAATGAGCCGGGTGGCGCCGCGAAAGATCGATTAGGTGAATAAGCCGGGTGGCACCGCGAGCCCTCGGCGTTGAATCCTGTCACAAAGGGCGCGCCAAAAACGTTGAGGAGGTGCCGCTCCGCCGAGAGGCCGGGGCGGAAAGTCATGAGCAAATCACCTGAATTCGCGGCCGCCGCAGATCCATCGGCCCGGCGGGCCGCGTGTCAGCCGGCCTACCGCGAGCATGCCCGCCTATCCCGGCCGCGACCGCATCGGGGAGATCCTGCGCAACCGGCCCCTGTCGGAGGTCGACGTCATCGTCGTCACCGACGGGCAACGGGTCCTGGGCCTGGGTGGCCAGGGCGTCGGCGGTATGGGCATCCCGATCGGCAAGCTGTCGCTGTACGCGGCGCTGGGCGGCATCGGTCCTGCGCGCACCCTGCCGTACGTGAAAGTGCAGGGTGGGGCCCTCAGGTCCGGGCCGGGCGCCGTCTGCGCAGGCGCCCGGCCCGGACCTGAAGCTTGCGACCGGCCGGGGGCTAACGCCCTGCATGTAGCGGCTTGAGCGATCCCCGGGCGGGTTGGCGAACGTCCCCGGCCGGTGCGTCAAGGGATGATCTGCGCCAGCAAGTGGTATGCCGGGGTGCCTAGCGTGACGAGTTCAAGGCAGTCAGCGGGGCGCGGGCCTGACCGGAGCGGGCGCGCGTGCTATTGGGCCGGTGCCTGTTCCGGCCGTCCCCGGCATGGCCCTGCTGCCGCGCTGGCGCGGTTGCGCCGGCGCCGTTGGCGGCGGCCAGCTCGCGGTATTCGGCCTTAAGCCGCCTGGCCTCGGCGGACAGCGGTGAGCTGGCGAGCTGCCGGAGTTCCCAGCCGGCCAGCTTGGCGGTCGTAGCGGCAGCGGCCGCGCCGGCCAGCACGGGGGTTGCGGCGGTCATGGCGGCTATCCGGACGGTATAGGCAGCGGCACGCGTAAGGGTGCTCATGAATTTTTCTCCCGCAAGGTCTGGGCGGTCAAGGTCTGGGGCGGTAGCTGCACGTGCTACGGTGTCCGGTATGTGACAGTCCGTCAGGGTGAGCACGTGCGCGGCTCCCGCTCTAATTAACTGGAATCGTCTTGCTCGGGCCATGAACGCAAGTCAACCTCAAGGGGTGTTGCCGCGTCCATTTACCAGCCCTTACGCCAGGGAAAGCGAGGCCACCGGCAGCGGCTCCGTCATAGTGCTGTGATCAGTGCGGCTGAACCGCACGATGACCAGATCATCATCGTCCAGGTCGGTCAGCTGACTGGCCGGCGCGACAAATCTCATCGGCTCCTGGCCAGCCCGCTTTGCGTAAGCAGACTGCAAGCCGAAAACTATCTTACCGCCGATCTCCGGGCCGAGCCCGGTTATCCGACCGGCCTCAGCCAGTATCTCGGTCATTATTGATCTTCCTTCCTCGGTGACGGGCCTGGTAATGGGTACCAATCTCCAGGTTACACAGCCGGACCTGCGAGATCTCTGACCGGCTCAGCCAGGATTTCCTGGTCTGAGGTTCCCTCATTTTCACCGTAGCTCGGGTCAGCAACTTCTGCAATTCGGCTGCAGCCCCACCGGCCACTCATATTGCCTAAGCGCAGCGAGCGCGAATTTTTTCGTAAATTGCAGGTACTTTTTAAGTTACATCGCTGCCGCGCCGCAGCTCAGCCAGCCGTTCACGAACCGGTCCATTTGTGGTCCTTACGACGAGGCGCTCCCACGTTTCCGCAGCCCACGACGCTGACAACCTACCCCCACCCGCCCCGGAGCCGTGAGCCTTCGCCCCGGCGTGCGGCATAGCTGGCGTCAACTGTGCACCGACGGTTACCCCTCAGCCAGCCACGCGCGTATCAGGCCCCGACTGGCCCTATTTCTGGCCGCGCAACAGCGCTCAATACCGCCGTTTACTGCCAAATGATGATCGGCATCCAGCAGGTCAAGCTGGCATACGGGTCGGTGACGGATGCTCCCGCAAATTTCTACGGATCAAAAGGCTGATTTCTACGGATCAAAAGGCTGAGCAACGGCCGGGATACCCTACGGGAGGAGCAGCGCGCTCCACCTGGCAGCTAGCACCGGCTAGCGGTGCTCATGCCGCTGGTGCATTTGCTCAAGTTGCTGAAGAATCTGGTGGCTCAGCTCGTCCATCTGAGCTGGTGACATTTGCCGGACGATGGTGATGGGCGGAGTTTTTCCAGCCCATAAGGTCGTTTACCTCATGCTCCACCGCAACGCCGATCAGGCTCGCGATAATCGTCAGGACGCCCCATTTAGCTCCCGCGCGTAGCAGATGGGCCACCTTGCCAACCGGGGAGCACGTCGTAGCCGCCCTCACCCGCGTACTCGAGGACGGATCACCCCCGCGTGTGCGGCCCACGGGCCCGCCGCTGGCTGCCCGCGATGAGGCAGCAGTCCTCGCCTGCAGTAGCGCGGCGGGGCTGCTGCCAGTCGCGCTAAGTGGACTTAGCCTATTGCGTACTATCCCAAGCAATGGTTACTATCCCGGTAACCGTGTGACTGCCGTCACAAACGCCGGCAGCCGCGGCGTGTCCGAGGAGGAATGGGCATGCCTGTCAGGTATGATTATCTGCGCGAAAAGATCATGCAGGTGGGCGGGACGCCGCTGCGTGTCGCGATCCGGCCGGGCACCGGGACGGGGCCTCCGCTGCTGCTGTGCAACGGCATCGGCATGCGGCTGGAAGCCTTGCAGCCGTTCGTGGATGCACTCGACCCGGCCATCGAGGTGATCCGCTTCGACGCCCCCGGCGTCGGCGGCTCCCAGCTGCCCAGCCTGCCGTATCGTTTCACCACCCTGGCCCTGCTGCTGCGCGACATGCTGCATGGTCTGGGTCACCAGCAGGCCGACGTGCTGGGTATCTCCTGGGGAGGCGGGCTGGCTCAGCAGTTCGCGCTGCTCAACCCGCGGCTGTGCCGGCGGCTGATCCTGGTGGCGACCGCAACCGGGCCGCAGACGATGGTGCCGCCCAACCCGCTGCCGCTGGTGAAGAACCTCGCCCTGCGCCGCTACGGCGACCTGTGGGGAGGAAGCGCGAAAACCAACCCGGACGCGCTGACCCGCGCCCTGCACAAGGCGCGGATCAGCCCGCTCAGCATGGGTTACCTGTACCAGAACACCGCCGCGCTAGGGTTCACCACGCTGCCGCTGCTGCCGCTGATCCGGCAGCGCACCCTGGTGCTGACCGGTGACGATGACCCGATCATCCCGGTGGCCAACGGCCGGATCCTGGCCGCGGGCATCCCGCACGCGACGCTGCACATCTACCACGGCGGCCACGTCGAGCTGGTGACCCGGCCGGGCCTGCTCACGCCCCTGATCAACGGCTTCCTCGGGGACGAGTTCTGGGATCTGGCCCACCGGGCCGGCGGGGACCTCATGACGGGCCACCAGGACCAGGCAGCCAGCCCGGACGAGCTGGCCGAGCAGCGGCTCCGGTTCGGCCAGCTGTTCCTGCGGCACCTGGACGCGCTCGGCCGGCCGTTCCTGCCGGGCGGCCAGCCGGTGATCACCGCGGCGGACTACCTGGAGATGCTGGCGCTCGGCGAAATGCTCGCCAGCCGCGATCACAGCTGGGCGGCCAACCCGGCCTACTACCGGGACCCGGCCTACCTGCACGGCGCCCTCGCGGCCGGGGCGACATGGGACGAGATCGCCGCGGCGATCGGTGCGGACCAGGCCGGCGCCCGGCGCCGGTACCGGCAATGGGCTGACGCTCAGCGCACCGGTTAGCCGATGTGAGCGGCGGCCCGGACGATGACCAGTACGTCGGCCACGATCAAGTGAGCAGCGCGATCAAGTGAGCAGCGCGATCAAGTGAGCACAAGGTAAGGACTGAACAGACCGGACGAACGGCACCCGACCGGATCGGCGCCCCTGGGGACTGGCCCCGGGGGCGCTTCCGCGTTCCGGCCCGGGCCGCCGGGCAAGAGACGAACCTACGACCGAATAATGCACGACCGGGAATTGCCGGCGGTGGTCGCGGATGGCTTCCCCGCCGTCCGTGCTCCCGTTTACGCCGCGCGGTTCAGCCTGCACCGCGGAGCCCGAAGCCCCAGTTCAGCATGCGCGCGGCGTCCTGTGGGCCGGCGGCCGTGCCGGTGGCGGGGCTGCCCAGCACGGCCCCGATCAGGGTCCGGCCGTTCCTGGTCGCCTCGAACAGCAGGCAGTGCCCGGCGTCGTCGGTGTACCCGGTCTTGATCCCCATGGCGCCCTGGTACGAGCCGATCAGGTCGTTCGTGTTGTCCCACCAGTACGCGTGATGTCCTGGCCCTTTCCGCAGCTGGTAGAACCGCTGGCCCACGATCGAGCGGAAAACCGGGTACCGCATGGCGGCGAGGCCGAGCGTGAGCAGATCGGACGGGGTGGAGTAGGTCGAGGTCTTGGTGGGATAGGGCAGTCCGGCCGGCGAGGTGAAATGGGTCTGCGTCATGCCCATCCGGGCCGCGGTGGCGTTCATCCGCGCGACGAAGGCACCCACTCCGGGACCGTAGGCGTTCGCGAGGGTATAGGCCGCATCCGCCCCCGAAGGCAGCAGCAGCGCCTCCAGCAGCTCACCTACCGTGAGCACGTCCCCTGGGTGCAGCGCCGCGCTTTCGCCCCCGTACTTCCAGGCGTAGTTGAACGCGGCCTCCGGCACCGGGACCTCCTGGCCGAGGTGGCCGCTTTCGAGCACCAGCAGCGCGGTCATCACCTTGGTGACGCTCGCCATCGGCCGTTCGGTGCCCGCCGCGCGGGCCCACAGCACCTGACCGGTGACCGCGTTGGCCAGCACCGCGCCCTTGGCCTTCACCCCGCGAGGCGCGCTGGTCACCTCGATCGCCGGACTGGCGGGCGAGCGAAGGGGGGATGGGCCGGCCGCGGGCGTCCGGGCAGCAGCTGTCGCGGTCCGGGTGAGCGCGGGCCGCGGACTTTGGGCCGCGGCCGTGGCCCCACACGCCGCGACAGCGCCGATACCGACAGCGACCACGGTCAGCGAAGCGATCCGCGCCCTCAGTCGCATAGAGCCTTTCTTCTTCCGCTCGGGAGAAATGCCGTCGGCCGGCAGGTCCACCATCAGAAACGTCCGCCAAGCGCCGCTGGTGCCGCCCGACGCTACCGAACGTGCGCCGAGTCTGCCTATGCGAGTCCCCCCTAGTCGCCACGCTGAACAACAACGGCCTTCAGGCCGGAGAGCGCGTCAACTGAGCATCTCCCGGGCGATGACGAGTTGCTGGATCTGGCTGGTGCCTTCGTAGATCCGGAACAGCCGTACGTCGCGGTACAGCCGTTCGACCGGCACGCCGCGGATGTACCCGGAGCCGCCGTGGATCTGGACCGCACGGTCCGCGATCCGGCCGACCGCCTCGCTGGCGAAATACTTCGCCGCCGACGGTGCGAGCCGCCGGTCGGTGCTCGCGTCGTACTGCAGCGCGGCGTCGAGCACCAGGGCACGGGCCGCGAGGTACTCGGTCTGCGAGTCGGCCAGCATGGCCTGGACGAGCTGATATTCGCCGATCACGTGGCCGCCCTGCGAGCGTTCCCTGGCGTAGGAGACGCTTTCGTCGATCAGCCTGGCCGCGACCCCCACGCAGAGCGCCGCGATGATCAGCCGCCCGTGCGCCAGGCTCCGCATGGCCGTGGCGTAACCGGCCTGAACTGCCTCTCCCACCAGTGCGTCGGCGGGCACCCGGACGCTGGTGAAGGCGACGTCGGCGGTCCAGGCACCCGCCTGGCCCATCTTGTGGTCCCGGGCCGCGACAGCGACCCCTTCGGTGTGAGCGGGGACGACGAAGACCCCGATGCCCTTGCCGGGCGGCGCCTGCGGGTCGGTGCGGGCGAACACCATGAACACGTCGGCCGCCGGGGCGTTGGTGATGTAGCGCTTGAGGCCGTCGATGACCCAGCCGCCGTCCCCCGGCGTCGCCAACGTCGTCAGGCGGCTCGGGTCGGAGCCCGCGTCCGGCTCGGTCAGCGCGAACGACGCGACCACCTCGCCGGAGGCCAGCCGCGGCAGCCACTGCTTGCGCTGCTGGTCGGTCCCGGCCAGGACGAGGACCTGACCGGCGATCCCGTTGTTCGTGCCGAACAGTGACCGGAACGCCGGGCAGGTGTAGCCGAGCTCGATGGTCAGCCGCACCTGCTGCTCGACGGACAGGCCCAGGCCGCCGTACTCGGCCGGGAGGGCGTAACCGTACAGGCCCATCTCCTTAGCCTGCGCGACCAGCCGGGCCGGGATCTCGTCGGACTCGTCGATGCCTGCTTCGGCGGGCATCACCTCGCTCCGGATGAAGTCCCGCAGCACATCGAGCAGCTGATCAAACTCCGTCGCGGTCACCATGAACCACAGTCTCGGACCAGCGCCGAGCCGCTGTCCAGTTCGGGTGACGGTGCACCGTCCCGGGCGAAATACGGGTTTCGATCACGCCCTTAGCGCCAACCTGACCGCTGGCCCCAGCCTGCCGGTGCCCTACCAGGAGATGGCCGGCCTGCGAGGCGCCAAGCCCTTCGAATGCACCGGGACTCCCATTCCTCTCTGATATCCATACGCCGGAGCCGTATGGCTGTGGGCGCTGCCGGGGCAGTAGCGGCGGCGATGGTACTGGGAATGAGTTCACCGTCCAGCGCGGCACGCACGAGCACTCACGGCGGCACGGCCAGCAGGCCGGCCGTCCACGTGACGCCGGCACTTCCGGACTGCGCGTGGCCGGTCGAGACCACGCCGGCCACTTCAAATGTCGCAGCGCCAGACCCGTTCGCCACCTACTGGACCACGCCTTTCCTGGCCAGTCTGCGTGATTCAATAACCATCAAGGGCTCCTACCCGACGAGCCGCTTCATGTCGTTTGCTGTCTATAACGACTCATTTCAGCTTTTCACTAATACAGTGCACGGAAAGAGCGTGCTGTCAGACCTTTCTGACTACCAGATCACCGCCAGCCCCGGATCGGGGAACCCGTGGCGCTCGGGCCGGGTGGGAAAGCACGTGGCATTCACCGTCCGGCTGCGACCGACGGTCACGGCCGCGCAGCAGCATTCCGAAAACGCCATCCCGATGATCGACCAGAACCCGCCCGCCAGCCCCTCCGGCCCACGCGGGGTGGGGTACGTGATCTTCCGGACGTACGTACCGGCGGGCGGCAATACAAGGGTGCAACTTCCGGCGATCACTGTCACACGCGGCCGACGGAGCACCACCCTGCCGCCATGCCGCCGGACGACCCAATCCCCGGAAAGCAATCACGCAGCATCCGCGGCGATGCTCGCCGCCAAGAGACTTCTCACCGCTGGCACCGCTGGCACCGCTGTCCCCCCCGAACTGCAGTACTTCGGCCCGTCGGCCGTATCACAGGGTGGGCTCTTCCCCAACCCGGTCAACGCCTATCTCCTGATGGAGTTCACCCCCAGGCAGGGATACGTGGTTGTCACCCACGGCAAAGCCCCGACGAGCCCGACTCAGGCAGGCCGTGGGGCGCCCGGGGATTCGATCGGGGCGTACCCCGTAGCCTGGATCAGGCCGAAATTCCAGGTTCGCTACTGGTCGATCGCCAACTACCTCAACGCGCCGCCCTACCCGGTGGTGGAAAACGGCCGGGGCCCCCATGAAGTCTTCGGGGGAACTGCGGACTACCTGACGACACTGCGAGACGGCTACTACACCGTGGTCTCATCGCTCCCGGCAGACAAGCCATCGCTCGCATCCCTGACGGCCAACGCGGCTACCTGGATCCCCACCTCGGCCGCGCAGCCCGCCGCTGCCGAGTTCCAGCTTCTGCGGAACATGCTCTCCCAGCAGCGGCTGTACCCGGAAGGATTCACCTTCATCCCGCCTCCCGCCAGCCCATCGGACAGCATCCCGCCGGCCACGGTCCAGCAGCATATGGGTGCCTACTACCCGCAAACCGCTCAATGCACGGTCCAGACCTTCGAGACCAGCGGCTGGACTGGCTGTCTTCTCCTTGGCCAAACGGCCCGGTTAGCCGCTCCCCGGAGCACGAACAGCACGATGACGGCGAGGCCGGCGATCAGGGTGCCGATGACCTCCGGGCTGCCCCAGCCGAGCGTGTTCGTGCGGACGATGGCCGAGGTGATCCCGAACAGTCCGGCGTTGGCCAGTGCGGCCCCAGGGACGTCCAGGCGCGGGTTCGGCCGCGCTCACTTCAGGGTGGCGCCGGGTGACTGATATATCACGCTTGGTGACATTAAGGGCCCCGCACAGCCTGTACCGCTGCGTTTCCTATCGTCCGCGCCCAGCTTCCGCCCGGCCGGAAATGCAGGATTGAATCGCTTTGATCTTGTAGCCTTCGGACGAGCGGCGACGATCCCGCCGGGGAACCGAAGGGAACTGAATGCCCAGGTCACACGGCAGTAGGGCCATCGCCGGCAAAGCCGGCTATGCGGTGGCCTGCATGCTCGCCGCGGTGATCCTGATGGTGAGCGGCTTCGCCTATTACATAAGCGGCCAGGTGGCCAGCATCGGCGGCTCGGATGTGATCAGCGGGGGACCGCAGACCGGTGCCATGAACATCCTGCTGATGGGCCTGGAAAGCCGCACCGATTATGACGGGAACATCCTGCCGGCCGATCTCCTCGCCGCCCTGCACGCGGGCAGCGTGCAGGGCGTCGAGAATGGCGTGGGCGGTCAGGACACGAACACCCTGATCCTCATCCACATCTTCGCGGGCGGGCAGAAGGCGGTCGGCTTCTCCATCCCGCGTGACGACTGGGTGACCTACCCCAGCGCGTACGACGGCCAGTCGCAGGGGAAGATCGACCAGGCCTACGGCCTGGCCTGGGCACAGAGCCTGAGCCAGACCGCCAATTCCAGCATGAGCCGGAACCAGCGCTACCTGCTGGCCAACGAGGCTGGCCAGGCGGCCACGATCGCCACCGTCGAGCAGTTGACCGGGGTGCACGTCGACCACTTCGCGGAGGTCAATCTGGCCGGGTTCTACGAGCTCGCGCAGGCCTTCGGCGGCATCGAGGCGTGCCTGAAGTCGTACAACGGGGGCCAGAATCTGCATGACGCCAACTCCGGCTTCAACCAGCCGCATGCGGGTTACGTGTTCCTGTCGCCCTCGCAGGCGCTGGCGTTCGTGCGGGAGCGGGACAACCTCCCCAACGGTGACCTGGACCGCACCCACCGGCAGCAGGTCGTCATCGACTACGCGATCTGGAAGCTTGCGCACGAAGGGATATTCACCGACCTCGGCCAGCTCACGAGCTTGCTCGGCGTGGCGCAGAAATACGTGATCACCGACTCTGGCTGGCAGATACTCACGTTCGCCACCGAAATGAAGAGCCTGACCGGGAAGAACCTGACCTTCCAGACGGCGCCGGTCATCACCACCGACGGCCAGGAGGGTGGCCAGACCGTCAACCTCGTGGATCCGGCCGCGATCAAGCAGGACGTGCAGAACACCTTTTACCCGCCGCCGCCCGTGCAGCAGCCGACGGCGGGCGCATCGACGGGGACGCCGGCGTCGCTGCCGGCCGGCGCGACGACCGTGGACGTCTACAACGGCGGCGGCACGCCGGGGCTGGCCGGCCAGCTGTCACAGGCGCTGACGTCGGCTGGCTTCAAGGCGGGCGAGGTCGGCAACATCGCCACCCAGCCGTCCACCCAGGTGCTGTACGGCACGGGAGCGGCGTCGAGCGCGGCCAGGATCGCCGGGTATTTCAGCAGAGTGACCGCGGCGGCGGGCAGTTCGGTGGCCGTCGGTCACGTGGAGGTCCTGCTGGGCACGGACGCCACGTCGGTGCCCGCCGGCATCGGCCCGGCCACCTCGTCATCTTCCCCGGCCAGTGCCCCGTCCGCCAGTCCCACGTCACCGGCGGACAACGGCCAGGCCGGCGCCCCGGTGACGGTGGCCCCGAACGCGCCATACGGCATTCCCTGCGTCTACTAATGCTCAGCCGGCCCTGCTCAGCGGCGGAGGACAGGACGGACGGCGGCGCGGCTGGCCGGTTGGGCTCCTCTGCTAAGCCTGGTAATCGTATAGTGACTGCCATGCCGGCCGCCCTGCCTACCCCAGACGTGCCGGACGTGCCGGATGTGCCGGTGACCTCGGTGGCCGGGGCGATAGCCCGCATGGAGGCAATCGGGGCGGCGCTTCCCGCAGCCGATGGGCTCGCATGCTTCAACCGCATGTACCTGGATGTGACCAGCCAGGTGTACAGCGAGCTCGGAGAGGGCTTTTGCGCCGACCCCGCGTTCATGACCCAGCTGGACGTGACATTTGCCAACCTGTACTTCGCCGCGGCCGATATGGCAGCCAACCCGGCGGCTGTGCCGCTGGCCTGGCGGCCGCTGGCGGAGCGGCGCGCCGCGGCGGGAATCGAACCGATCCAGTTCGCGCTGGCGGGCATGAACGCCCATATCAACCACGACCTGCCGGTGGCCATGGTCAGCACCTGCACAGCCCTGGCCACCTCACCTGAGGCCGGCCAGCATTTCGCTGACTACCAGAAAGTGGACCAGTTGCTGGACGCCGCCGAGCAGTCCATCCGGCAGTCCTTCGAATCCGCCCCCGAGCTGGCCGTTGATCATCATCTGACCGCGGTAGCCACCTTGACCTGCAACTGGAGTATCAACAGCGCCCGGGACCTGGCGTGGAACAATTCCCTGCTGCTGTGGGCGCTCCGCGATATTCCGTTCGCACGCGGGCTCTTCCTGGACGGCCTGGCCGCCTCGACAGCACTCGCCAGCCGGATGCTGCTGGTGGCGGTCTGAAACCGCCCCGGCGGGAGCACTCCTGCTCAACGGGGGACTCCCGGCGCCGCCCGTTCCGGAAACCGGTGACCGAACCCTTGCAGGGCGCAGGCCCCGTCCCTCAGGGCGGGGAGAAGCCAACGTTCTCCGGTACCGGAAATTGCTGTCAGAATAATCCGATGGCCCAGGTTTTGTGCCCGGTCGTGGTCGGCAGGGACGCCGAGCTGGAGGCGGTCGACGCGGCGCTGACGGCCGCGATGACTGGGCACGGCGGGTGTGTAGTGATCACCGGGGAGCCGGGGATCGGCAAGTCGCGGCTGGCGCTGGAGACGGCCGGCCGGGCGGCCAGCCGTGGCATCCGGGTCGTTACCGGCCGGGCGGTGCCGCAGTCCGCGACCGCCGCGTACCGACCGCTCACGGATGCGCTCGTGCAGCTCCTCCGGGACCGGGCCGTTCCCGCTGACACGGCGATGGAGCCCTGGCTGCCCGCGCTGGGCGCGCTGCTGCCGGGGATGGCTGGCCTCGCTCCGGCCAGCGGATCGGCCAGTGAAGAGGTCTCCCCCGGGATCCGCGCTGAGGCGCTGATCCAGCTTCTCCGGCGCCTCGCGCCTCGCGGCCTGGTCATCGTGCTGGAGGACCTGCACTGGGCAGACCCGGACACCGTTGCCCTGATGGAGTACCTCGGCGAGCACCTTGACGGCGAGTCGTTGCTGTGCGTAGTTACCCTGCGCGCCAACCGGCCGTCGGCCGCACTGGAAGTCGCCCGCCGGCAGCGGGGCAGGCCGGGCGTACTTCAACTCGGACTTGATCGGCTCAGCGATGAGGACATGGCGCGCATGGTCCATGCCTGCATCCCCGGAGCAGAGGCGGAACTGCTGCGCCGGGTGCAGGCCTCCGCCGAAGGAGTACCGCTGCTGGTGGAAGACCTGCTGGCGTCTCCCGGGCTGCCGGAGTCGTTCACCGAGACGGTCCGCGAGCGCCTGGCCGGGTTCAGCGAACCGCAGCAATCGGTGATCGAGGCCGCTGCCATCCTCGGCCGCCACTTCGACTGGGAACTGCTGCCGGCCGTGAGCGGCCAGACCGCGGCGCTGGTGGCGGAGACGCTGGGGCTCGCTGTCGAGCAACTGCTGGTGAGCGCCGAGGGCACGGCCTTCCGCTTTCGCCACGCGCTGACCCGCGAAGCGCTGCTCGACACCATGCTGCCACCCCGCCAGCGGGCCCTGGCCTCGGCGGCGCTCGCCGTTCTTGACGCCGCACACCCGCGCCTGGAAGGCGGCCTGCGCGAGCTGGCCGTCGACCTGGCGAACCGTGCCGGGGACCGCCGCCGCGCCGGAACGCTGCTGAGCGAGTCCGGCGGCCAGGCGCTGGCCTGGGGGGCGCTGGCCACCGCGATCGGCACCCTGCGGCGTGCCGCTGACCTCCTCGAAGGCACTCCCGAGCGCGAACGGGCGGAACTTCTTCTGGTGGAATCCCTGGCCCTGGCCGGGCGGGTGGAGGAGGCAGCGGCGGCCGGCGGCCAGCTCATCACCCGGCTCGGGACCGAGGCGGCGGAACTCCGGACGGAGGTCCACCTTCGCCTCAGCCAGGCCGCGGTGGCCGCCTCGCGGTGGCAGATGGCACGTCACCATCTCGGCGCCGCCCGGGACCTGGCCGGAACCAGCCCACCGGCCGGCGTGCGCGCCCGCATGGGCGTCCTCGATGCCGAGGTTGCCTTCGCAGCCGATGACCTCGATGAGGCCCGGCTTGTCGCCGAGAAAGTCCTCGCCACCGACGACGGCGCTGCGGATGTCCGCTGTCACGCGCTGGAGCTCATCGGCCGGAGCCACCGGCTGCATGATCTGTCCGCCGCCCGCTCCGCGTTCGAGAGCGCGCTGGTTACCGCGGAGACCGCAGACCTGCCGTTGTGGCGGCTGCGCGCCCTGCACGAGCTGGGCACCATCGACCTCTTTGATCACGCCGGAGTGCAGCGGTTGTCCGAGGCGCGGCGCGCCGCCGAGCAGATGGGTGCGCTGAGTACCGTGGCGATCCTGGATCTCCAGCTCGCCGCGGGCCACACCTGCCGCTGGGAACTGGACACCTGTGATGCCCACGCCCAGGCCGCCGTCGACGCCGCCGGGCGGCTCGGCCTGAACCAGGTCCGGGCCAAGGCGCTGGCGGTACTTACCGGCAGCGCCGCCATGCGCGCCGACGCGGAGCAGGCGGAGGGGTACGCCGCCCAGGCCATCGCGGCCGATCCGGACGACCGGATGCTCGACGGCTTCTGCTGGGCCAGCCGGGGAGCGGTGGCTCTGTTCGGTGGCGATGCCGCGGCGGCCGTGGAACCCTACGCCCGGGGAATGGCGATCCTGGCCCAGCTCCCGCACGCCGAACCGGCGGGGCTGCGGGCGCTATGGCCGCTGCTCCTGGCCTCACTTGGCGATCGCCGGGCGGCACGGGCGATCGAGGAGGCCCGACGGCTGGGCGTCGGCGCCTTCCGGATGAACCGGAGCCTTATCGGCTATGCCGAGGCGGTTCTGGCCGGGCGGGCCGGGCAGCGGCAGCGGGCAGGAGAACTGGCGGCGGCCTGCGACGTCGGCTTCACGAACTGCGAGGGCTGGGGCGACCTGGCGAGGTTCTGCGCCGCCCCCGCCGCGCTCGCCGACGGATGGGGCGATCCGCTCCGCTGGCTGACCGAGGCCGAGGCGGGATTTGATCGCCGGGACCTGCCCCGCCTGGCCGAGCACTGCCGCGAGCTGCTCAAGGAGTCGCAGCCCAACCCCTGGGTAGCGGCGGGAATCACCGCCCGAGAGGCGGACGTGCTGCGCCTTGTCGCCGGCGGGCTGGCCAACAAGCAGATCGCCGCACGGCTGGAGCTGTCGCCACGCACTGTGGAGAAGCACGTCGAGAGCCTGCTGCGCAAGACCGGCGCTCGCTCCCGGACCGGCCTGGTGGCGGCCGCCTCCCCTGCCGCTATCCGCGACTCCCAGCGGCCGTCTCCTCCCCCCGCAGCTATATAGCTATATAGCCCCGGTTCCTCTCCCCGGCCGCTGCATAGTCCCGGCCCTCCCCCGGCCACTACGTAGTCCCGGCTGGCATCTACGTGTTGTTCCCGATGTGACGGCGGGCGGCCGGCTGGCAGGCTGGCCTGGCCAGGCAGGCCAGCCAAGGGAAGGCAGCACCAGATGCTCGAAGCTGCGAGAGTGACCGTGGCGGTCAAGAACATCGACACGCCCGATGAGCGGCGCGCGTCCGAACACGCCGCTCTCAACGTGGTCAACCTGCCCGGCGTCACGATCGCCCGCACTGTGTATCAGCCCGGTTGGAAGTGGTCGACCGACGTCAAGCCCGTCGTCGGCACGGAGGCCTGCCAGGCGGCCCACAGCGGCTACATCATCTCCGGCCGGTTCCACGCCCGCATGCACGACGGCCGCGAATACGACTTTGGCCCGGGTGACGCGCACGTGGTGTCGGCCGGTCACGACGCCTGGGTGGAGGGCGATGAGCCGTGCACCGCGCTTGACGTCGCTTTCACCGGACGTGCCCTGGCCGGGTATGTCGGCCGCTGTCCCTGCGGGGTTGAGTTCCGGGTCGCCAGCGACGACCAGTTCGGCCTCCTTGTCGCCGCCATCCGCGAGCACGCGCGCGGCTCCCACGGGCACGAGCTCACCACCCAGCAGGTGCTCGCCGAGGTGACGGCATGATCAGCTCCGACCTGGAGGGCACCGGCCTGGAAAGCCGAGTGGCGGGCTGGGCCGCCAGCGCCACCATCGACGATGCAGCGGCCGTGCGGGCGGTGATCGAGGCCTACATGTACCAGCAGATGCCGGAGCAGTTATGAGGGGGCTGCTCCGGCATCTAGCGACTCCGCCACCCGGATCCGGGCACCTTCCCTCGTCCGTTAGCCGTCGCCCAGCACGACGCGGCGCCGACCGTCACGCTGATCTACCTGCCCGCACAGGGGCCGTGCAGGTAGACGGCGGCGTGACCGGAGCCGTCGGTGTGCCAGCTGCTGGGGGTGGCCAACCTCAGGTGATCGTCTCCGTGTGGGGGGTGTACCCGTCGTCGTCCACGTAGGCGACCTCGATCCGGTCGGGGTGCAGATCGAGCACGGCGAAACCGAACCGGATCCGCTGCTGGCCGTCCTCCCGGACCGTGCGGGTGCTATGCCACGTGATGGGCGGGCTGCTGCCGGCCGGCGGCGCGGGATCGGGCAGGATGGGCACGCCGCCGTGGCCGAGGCACCGCGGGTAGCGGACGCCGTCCGCGGCCCCGTAGGTGATGGCCCGGTGCTCATGGCCCCACCACCACGCCGTGACGCGGTTCTCGCGCAGGACCGGGGCCAGCTTAGCCGGAAGCGTGCTGCCGAGATCAGGCTTGTCGTAGACCGATACGAGCTGATGGTGGCTGAACAGCACCAGCTTGCGCGACGAACCGGCGACGACATCGGCAACGTACGTGGCCTGCGGGTCCTGGAGGACCGCGATCTGGCCGGCCGAGGTGACATCCGTGTCCCAGGCGGTGTCGACCCCAACGAAGTCCCAGGATGGCGAGCGCAGCCGGAAGAAACTGGTCGGCTTGGCGTCGGGTGATCGCTGGGCCTGGAAGCGCGGATCGCCCAGGAGCGTGCCGAAGTAGCCGAACCCGCCGCTGTACATGTCATGGTTGCCGTTGAGCGACCACGAGGTCACGCCCGCAGCGGCCTGTTCCCGGGTGACCGGCCACAGATCGAGGAACCGCCGCCGGTCCTCGGTCTCAAACCCGGAATAGTAGACGTCGCCGAGATGCAGCACGTGCACCTGGCGATGGCTGGCCAGGGCGGTGTCAATCGCCTCGTGCATGTGGGCGGCGACATCGCGCGCCCGGGGCAGGCCGGTCCCCCAGTCGCCGACGACCACCAGCCGGGCGTCGTCCGTCACGTCGTCATACTCGGCCGGGGCCGGGTTGAACGGCGCGTTACCCGCCGCGAGGCGTTCGAGCACGCCTCTCGCGATGACGATGTACCAGTCCGGGTCGTCGGGCGTAAACGATCCCGGTGAGATATGCAGAGCGTGCTCGACGGCGCGGACGAGCCTCCACCACAGGCTGGCCGGCTCGCCCGGGTCCGGGACTCCCGCTTCGTCCAGTGCCTCTTCGATGCGGCTCTGCATCATGCTGACCAGCGGGGCGCGGGAGAGATAGGGAACGCCCGCGGCCTGGCCTCCCGAAGACGCCATCGCGTCGATGTCCGCGGACAGCAGCGCAGCGATCTTGTCCTGCGGTGTCCCAGCTCCCGGAACCTGCGCAGCCGCGCGCTGAATCACATCCTGCAGCCGTGGGTCGCCAAGCGTGTCCCGGACCTTCCCGGCCTCGGCCCGAACGTGGTCCTTGTCACTAGCGTCCGCCCGCATCGTCCGCGCGACCTTTCCCGCCGGGAGTGCAAACAACAGCCGATGGTACATCTCAGGATCCCATGTCCGCAGCTCGTCCCCGGGACGTCGAGATCGATGCGCAACGACGGGTAAACGGCTCGGGTTGCCTGGACGTCCTAGGCTTCGGGCGCATCGCTGCGCTACGTCAACTACCGTCCTGCCGTGCGCTTTGAGACCATGTTTCTCGGTTAAGATCAGGACGCTAGGTTGCCGGGCGTGCCGAAGATGAGCGACGTGCGAACCAGCGACACCAAGGGGGCTCCCGTGCCGTACACGGCAGAGATCAGCCGGACCAACCCGTCCTGCTTTTTCTTTCTGGTCGATCAGTCGGCTTCAATGATTGACCCGATCGGCGACGCGAGGGCAAGCAAGGCGGATGTCGTGGCTGACGCCCTGAACCGCCTGCTCACAGAACTTGCTATCCGCTGCGCTAAGGAAGAGGGAGTACGCGATTATTTCTACGTCTCCGTTCTTGGCTACGGCAGCCGATCAGTGCAAAGTGCCTTTCGCGGAGAATTGCAGGGTCACGATCTGATCCCTATCAGCCAGGTTGCCGATCATCCGCTACGCGTCGATCAGCGCGTCAGGAAAACGCCAGACGGCGCGGGCGGCGTGATTGAGGTAAAGACCGACTTCCCGGTATGGGTGGAGGCCCTGGCGAACGGGGCCACGCCCATGTGCGGTGCGCTCGCGCGGGCAACGGAGCTGATTTCGGCCTGGATCGGCGAGCATCCCCGCGGGTTCCCGCCGATCGTGCTCAATCTCACCGACGGCGAGGCCAATGACGGAGATCCCATCGCCAGCGCACGGCAGCTGACACGGCTGCGGACGGACGACGGGCCCGTTCTCCTGTTCAACCTGCACATATCCGACCAGGGTGGCGCCCCGATCACCTTCCCGGCCGACTCATCGAGCCTGCCGGATGTTTACGCGCGCAGTCTCTTCGACATGTCAAGCGAACTACCGTCGCACATGCGCGAGTATGCGGCCAGCAACCACTACGACGTTCGCGAGGGCAGCCGGGGATTCGTCTACAACTCCGACATTGTCTCGCTCGTCCAGTTCCTCGACATCGGTACGCGCGCTCTGGCCTTGCGGTAACCAGATGAGGGCGAGCCTGATCGCCTACTGGGCGCCCAAAGAAGGCAGCTCTGCCGCGGAGTACGAGGACGCCTGGCGAATTTATCCCGGCCCCGCTGACGAGCTCCCGGGCAGTTGGGTGGCGGTGGCTGTCGCCGACGGTGCGACCGAAAGCCTCCTCGCTCGCTACTGGGCCGCGATGGTGGTGGACGAGTTTGCGCTGGCCCGGGGCTCTGCGTGCGATGCCCGCTCGTTTGCTGAGACCGCTCTCGCTCTCGCGGACCGATGGCCCGATGTCGTGGAGTCCTATATGGCTGAGCGCGAGAAAGCCGCCCGGCCGCTTCGCTGGTATGAGCGTCCCGGCATCGAAAAGGGTGCCTTCGCCACCCTGCTCACGCTCCAGATGAAAATCGATACCCCGCTCGAGGACGCTGCAGAGCCGGACGACAATGCAGACCCGCACGACAATGCAGACCCGCACGACAATGCAGACCCGCACGACAATGCAGACCCGCACGACAATGCAGACCCGCACGACGCTGCACAGCCGCACATGGATCCCGGCACACCGCGCGTCATCGGTGACTGGAGATCCGCGGCGATTGGCGATACGTGTCTCTTCCACGTACGTGACGGACGGCTCCAGGCCGGCTTCCCGCTGAGCGAAAGCGGTAGCTTCGGCACTAGTCCCGCCCTGCTGGGGAGCTGCGATACTGATCCAGGACCGATCGTGGATCACGTCCGGCTCGCTGGGGGAACCGTCGCCGAAGGCGATGACTTTTTCGTCTGTACGGACGCGATGGCGGCCTGGTTCCTCGCTCGCACCGAGGAGGGCGGCAAGCCATGGGAGACCCTGCGGGATCTCAACGAGATGGGGTTCGCGGAATGGGTTTACGAGGCCAGGCGGACCGGCGGGCTGCACAATGACGACGTGACCCTCGTGCACATAGATATCTGGTGACCCCGCATGACTGAGTTGCAGGGATTTCCCACTGGATCCGGTTACGCGGAAGCAGTGCAGCATCCTGAACGCTGCTTCTCAGATCCTCATCTCAGATCGGCCTCGATTGAACGGATGGCAATGGGGCTGCCCAGGATGATTTCCGGCAACTTCGCCTCCGTTTTTCCAATGACCTCGGCTTCAGGGCACAAGTACGCGGTGAAATGCTTCACCCGCCCGGTGTCGTATCAGCTGGACCGCTACAAGCTCATCAGTGCGCATCTGGGCACACTCAGACCCTGGTGGTCGACTGACTTTCAGTTCATCCCCGAGGGCATCCAGGTAGACGGTGCCCGGTATCCAATCCTGCGAATGAACTGGGTACAGGGACTCACGCTGACTCGCTGGGTGAGCGAGAACGTTCATGAGCCTGGGGCCGTCGCTCACCTGTCGCGCCGGTTCGACGGGCTGATCCGCGATCTGACCGCCGCCGGGATGGCTCATGGAGATCTGCAGGCCGGAAACCTGCTCGTCGCTGACGACGGCCGGCTGCATCTCGTCGATTATGACGGCATGTACGTGCCCGGCCTGGATCGGCTGCCACCGGACGAGGTCGGCCATCCGGACTATCAGCCACCAGGTCGCTCTCAGCATGACTACGGCCCGGCCATGGATCGCTTCTCCGCCTGGCTGATCTCCCTGTCGCTGAAAATCCTGGCTGCCGCTCCCGAACTTTGGGATCAGCTTAACCCCGACCATGACGAGTATCTGCTGCTCGATAGGAATGACCTTCGTGACCTGAGTTCATCGCCGCGTTTCTCCGCGCTCTGCTCCCATCACAATGCGGAAGTTCGCCGGCTTGCGCAAATAATGCGCCAGATCCTCTTGCTCCCGGTGGCGGCGATACCCACCCTCGCGGCCCCTTCGCCAGACGACAGCCGTACTCCCACGGCCCCGCCAAACAACGTATCGCGTGGCATACCCAGCTGGATGAGGAGCCACCTTCCAGAGCCTGCCGGCTCGCCGGTTACGCCCGACGCGCAGTCGTCCTCCGGGCAGAGCCAGCACAGCGGCCGGCGGCTCACCTGGCTTATCCGTATACTCGCTGCGCTACCGCTGATAGCGTTGGCCGGCGCCAGCGACTTGCCAGCCAGTCTGACGGTGTTCGCCGCCGCCATCTTCCTCGTCACGATAGTGCTATGGGTACTCTACCTGCGCAGTCCGCTCAATCGCGCATTTGCCGAAACGAGACGGTCACGCAGGAAGGCCGTATCGGGTGTGAGAAAAGCGACCGGGAGAATCTCCAGGGTCGAGAAAGAGGTAGCGGGTGCCGAGCGCACACTGAAGCGAATGGCTAACCGGCAGGCGAAAGAGCAGGCGTCACTCAAAGCCAATTTCGATCGCAGGCGGCACAAGACATCGCATGAGGTTGAGTCGACCGATCGCCAGCTCGCCCGGCTGGGTGACCGCAAGAAACGTGAAGCCGGACGCCGCCTCACGCAATACCAGCAATCCAACATCAGAACCAGGCTGTCTCAGGCTCAGCTTCACGCCAATGACGTGTCTGGTGTCGGCGGACAGCTTGTCGAGAAGTTGCGCTCAGCCGGTATACGATCTGCTGCTGATTTCGTCGGAGTCGGGTCGGCCAGCAACGGAGGGCCTACTGTCGTTTATTTCCGGCTGGCATCGGGCCGCCGGGCACACGTCCCGGGCATCGGAAGGGTAAAGGCTGAGCGGATCGACCAATGGCGGCGGACTCAGGTGGCAAGTGCCACGGCAGTTCAGCCTGCCGCGCTGCCGGCATCAGAACTGAGCGCTATCGACGCACAATTCTCGGCCGAGCAGCGACAGCTTCAGGAGCAGCGTACTCGCGCTACCAAGCAAATCGCCGACCAGATCGCCGTGATAGGGCAAGAACTGAACACGGCACTGGCCGAGATGGAAAGGCAGGATCAAGCCGAACTGGCGCCGTTGGACCAGCGAAAATCAGCACTGGCGGCTCAGCTCGCCCAGGCTCATTCCGATCATCTGGCCGCGCAGCAACTGGTACGCGACTGGGATAACCGCATCGCGTCGGCCGCGCGACCCACGTTCGGCCGCTTCGTGAGCACAGCGATCCGCGGAAGGGAACCAGGCAGAGCGAGTTAGTTCAAGCGCTCAGCCAGCCGCTTTCCTGGGTTAAGCAGCCGTCACCCCGGGGGCCTGGGGTCCCCGGGGTGACAGGTTGTCAGGTTGTCAGCTGGTGACCTTGACCCAGCCGGTGAAGGTGGGCGGGTACGCCGTCCAGCGGCCGGTGCTCAGGTAGACCTGGCTGTCGGCGCCGAGCCCGAGCGTGTAGGTGGTCGAACCGCCGACGGTTGTGTTGGCGGCCGCCAGGCCGGTGGTGAAGGCGCCGCCAATCTTGTGCCAGCCCGGTGACGTGGCCAGGAACCGGTGGTAGTAGGCGGCGCTGTCGGCGCCGCGGACGAACGCGGCCAGCGCACCCGGGACCGTGGTCAGCGCGGGAGAGACGGTCGTCTGGCCACCGACCGGGCTGAAGCCGGTCACCCCCGCATGGGCGAGGTAGAGCTCCTTGTTGGCGCCGACCACCAGCACGTACGTGCCGGCGAAGTAGGCGGCGGAGGGCCCGGTGCCGCCGTACAGGCCGCCACCGATGGTGTACCAGGCGCCCCACCCGGAGGGGCTGTGGTCGCGGCCCCAGACGGCCCCGTTACCGCCGCGCACGAACACCGAGTAATCGGCGCTGGCGGGGCCGCGGAACACCGCGCCGGGCTTGGATGTGAGGTTGCCGCCCAGAGAACTCCAGTTGCTCCAGGTGGTGCCGGTACGCGTGGCGGTCCAGAGCGCATGATCGGGACCTTCGCCGAACACGATCAGGGAGGAGCCGTTGTACAGCCCAGACACCGCAGCGACCACTTTCCCGTCGCTTACCTGCGTCGGCGTTTTGCCGAGGACATGTGTCCAGACCGTGCCGTTGGCGGCGGTGTAAAAGACGTTGAGGCCGACGCTACCGCCCGCCACCGCGGCGGGTGCGATGCCCGGTGCCGGAGGCGGCGGTGCCGCTGACGCAACCGTCACCGACGCCGCGGCCAGCCCGAGGGCCGCCGCCGACGCCGCCAGCCCGGCGATCAGGCGCCGCCTCCACCGCGTGACAGGCGGTGGGGACGTTGCCGTACTGCTCGGGCGGGTCCCATCCCAGATTGGCTGCATGGTGCGCATTCCTTCCGCTGAGTGGTGCACCCCGGCGCTCAGCGTGATAGCAGGCAGCGGGTGCGCCCCCGTTGCCCGCGCGCCGCCATCGCAGGTCCCCCTGAAATGGCCAGTTCTCCCGTATAGCGCCGGACGTCTGGCATCCAGCCGACGTAGGGCGATTATGTGACGAATGTGAGCAAATCAACAAGGTCAAAGTCCCATTTTCCGGCATCATTTCGGTTGCAGTTCGTTGCTATGTCGCCCGAGGGCGAATTGTCGCCCGTTGGGCCGAATGTTCCCGCTGTCGGAATTACCGTTGTCATGGCGGACCTGCGGGAAATGAACGGCTTCTCTGCCCGGCCGGAACGCCGGATGATGAGCTACTGAACCAGCTGGCGGCCGGGCTCGGGTGGGAGCGCCGGCCGCCAGGCTCGTCGGCCGCGCTGGGGCTATGCCTCAGCGGCCGTTCAGGGTGAAGGCGTACGGCTTGTCGTCGCTGTTGTAGCCCGAGCCGATTTCTCCGGGTGGGAACCGGTGCCCCCGTACGCGGCGCCGTGGACGATCGCCGCGCGGATTAACTTCCAGAGACCCGGGATCTGCACGAAAAGTATGAGCCTTTGGGCCGGCACGTGTCAATGAGCGAATCGAATTGCCTGATATAAGCAGAGAATTGCCCGATGTAAGCGGAATGGCCGGCCAAAGTCCACGACGCCATGGCGGGGCAACAGGCCGATCTCAGCCAGCGGCCCCCGGGAACAGGGCGATCGATGCGGTGAAAGTGTGCAGGTAGTTCTGGCCGGCCACCGGCCCGAGCTCTCCCCCGCAGAAGAACCCCGCCACCGGGATATCACCGAGCATGCTGGCCAGGAGCCGGGCATCGTGATCGGGTTCGGCGAACATCCGCGATCCGCGGCCGTTGCAGGTGAACAGCAGCGCCCCGGCCGGCTTCCGGCCGCCGAGAGCGGCGGTTTCCTGGTCCAGGATGCGCTGTAGGTCCTTGTCCGCCGAATCGGCGTCCCGGACATGGAACTGCAGCGTCTGGCCCACCTCGACCTCGCCGCCGACCGCGATGGCCCCGGTCGCGGAATCGGCGCCGAGGATGCCGCGGATCAGGAAATCGCCCTGGTACTGCTCGGCCCGGTACTCGTCTATGACCATCCCGACCTGGAGGCCCTGGGTGAGCAGCTCCCGGTCACGGCTGGTCAGCGTCGCGGCCAGCTCCTGCAGGCGGGTCATAGCCGAGCGGCCGCCAAGCTCCCGGACGAGATTACCCTCGGCCGCGGTGACGGTGAAGGGCTCTCCGATCGGGCGGCATCCCTGTGAGACCAGGGGATGGATCTCGGCGTACGGCAGGTAGGCGCCGACGGCACCCTGCGACAGGACCCGGCCGTCGAGGAACATCCGGCTCTGCCCGGACGCCAGGCCGCCACTGGCTATCCCTCCCATGACGTGCGTTCCGGCGACGTCGGCGTTCAGGTGGGCCAGCAGGTGGTCGGGCGGGAACGTGAACGGGTCACAGATCATCAGGTACACGCCGGTCCGGCCCGGCTCGAACCGGTAGCCGCCGTAGGCGCCGCCACTGGCCGTCCGCACGAACTCCATGTCGAACGTCTCGGCCGGGCCCACCTCGGCCGCGAGCCACAGCGAAACGGCCGGCTCGGACTCCACCTCGCGGGCCCCGCCAACCACGGACTCCGCCACGCAGCCGATGAGCGGGAGCGGGCCGGTCTGGTCAATGACCGCCGCGAGAAGTGCCCCAGCCGATTCGTGGAAATGGGCGGAGGCGAACAAGATCCCGAACGCAGGCGGGCTGTCCCCCAGCGACGCGCGGGCCACCCCAGCGGCCCGGCGGCCAGCCTCGCCGGGATCCGCGGTGAGCACAAGGGCCGCGCCAGCCTTCACGAGTCCAGGTTACGTCGGCGATCCGGCGGCGTTCGAGCCCAGGGCAACCCGCCGGAGGCGAGCCCGGGGTCGCGGCGGGCTCCCGCCAATGTCCGTTCGGAAATCTTGACATGCCGCTCTGATGTATTTGCATAGCGATAACTCCCCCGGCGGCATCGGGGCGGGCTGTCTTTCACCGCCGAATTGTGGGACAGTGGCAGGGCATAGTGGGCCTGGATCTGTCCGGACCATGCGCTCCCTCGCCGCTAGCAGCTTCTTCGTTGAAGGCGGCGAGACCTATGGCAGAACCTGCGATCAGCCAGGCCTTCCGTGGTGCGACCATCGCAGCGCGGCGGTTTCGGCGGCCACCCGATGCTGTCCATCCTGTGCTGTGCCTCTACTGCCGGACGGAAAAATTCGTGTACTGGCCGCCGGCCAGCCGGCTGCGCCTGGCCAACTGCCCCGGTTGCCAGCGGCGGGCACGCGCCGACCGGGACGTCGCAGCGGTGCGCGCCAGCACGACGACGACGATGCGCTAGGGCTCAGAGACGCCAGGTGAGCGACGGGCGCGCCAGTGCCACGTTACGGCCGGGGATGCCCGCGTGCTGCCGTTCCCTGGAACCAGCCGCTGTTCCCTGGGAATGGCCGCTGTTCCCTGGGAATGGCCGCTGTTCCCTAGGAATGGCCGTGCAGGTGAATGTCGTAGACACTGGCCTGGAAGGTGCCCTTGGCATCGGGTGGCAGCCTGGTGAACCAGATGAGGACATACTTGGCGCGCACCGCCGCGGTGGGCCACATGCGGACGGTACCGCCCGCACCCGCCGCGCTCGCCACCTCGCGCAGGTCGGCCAGTACGGGGACATTTCCGGCCCGCAGGTGGACGTCGGCGCCGCGGATACCGCCGAGCATGATCTGCGCGGAAGTGATCGTCACCCGCCGGCCCATGTCCAGCAACAGGCCGGTGCCCGGCTTCAGGTTCCCGAAAGCCGCCGTGGTGTACCAGTCGCTGCGCCAGCCGGTCGCGTGACCACCGTCGATCACCGCTGCCGCATGGTGCGGATCGTCGCCCGTTCTGGTGCCGCCGGGGCCGAACGCCGCCGCTTTGACCGGCGTCAGTACCTGCACCGGGACCGCAGCAGGGGCAGGGGCGGCGGTGCTGTGCGTGGGCGGCGGCGCCGGGCTGGGCGTGGATGTCGGCGCCGGGCTGGGCGTAGATGTCGGCGCCGGGCTGGGGGTGCCGCGCCCGGCAGGAGCCGCCCCGGCCGGGTGGGAGGCGGCGTGACCGGAGCCGGCGCGGTCGGCCGCGGCCACCGCCTTACCGCCCGGCGCGTCGCCCGCAGCCGTGGCAAAGTGATAGGCAGCCCAGCTCACGATGGCCAGGACAGCCACGCCCAGCGCGGTCCGGGCCAGCCGACGCCGCCTGAGCGTCCTGGCCGCCGCGCCCGGGCGCAGGACAACGAGCTCCTCGATGTCTTCGACGGTCCGCACCGTCGCGTCGTACTCCTGAATCAGCGGATCAGGATCCGCTCCCACGACATGGGCAATGGCACGGATATGGCCGCGAGCGTATGCGTCACCGCCGCATGCGGCGAAGTCATCCTTCTCGATTCCCCAGATGATTGCTTCCCGGATGCGGGTCTCGCGGCTGACCTCCCTTACGGTGAGATGGGACCGCCAGCGGGCGTCGGCTAGCACCGCGCCGATGCTCACGCTTCACCTCCGCTGTCATAGAGCCGCCCACGCCGCCTGCAATATCACGTGTACTCGGCCATACCGGTCATTGCCCGGATTGTGTCACGCCTCTTCTCCGCCGTCGCGCGACCCGCCGCAGCACGCCGATCCGAATGACCGGGGAGAGCGCCCGGCACGTCGGCATCTCGGTGCGATCCGGGAGCGGAGCCCGCCGGTGTCACATTTCCCCTGGTTAGGAGAGTATGGGGAGGTGAACATCGATGGGGGGGACATCGCGTTCGTGCGCGTGCTAGGACCAATTCAGGTCGTGACCACCTCGGGACGCGTGCTTCGATCTGCCCAGCGCGAGCCAGCGCCGGCTGCTGGCCCGGCTGGCCGCGGACGCCCCGCGGGCACTGCGGGTGGATCTCCTGTGTGAGGTGCTCGGGATTTCGCCGGGCGCGTTGCGCACGACCGTGTCGCGGCTCCGTAAGGGTTTCGGGGACACTATCGTCGTGGCGTCGCAAGGCCGCTATCGTCTCACCGCCCCCGTCGACGCCGCCTTGTTCACCGCCTCGCTGTCCCAGCCCGGGGCGGGTGACGATCGGATCGGGACGCTCGAACGAGCGCTGGCGCTGTGGACAGGCCCGGCGTTCGAGGAGTTCTCGACCGAGGCCTGGGCCGGGCCTCAGGCCGCCCGGCTCGCCGAGCTGCACGCGTCGGCGATCGAGGACCACGCCGTCGCACTGATCATCGCGCGGCGGTGGGCGGAGGCTATCGCCGAGCTCAGGGCGCACGTCTCGATGAACCCGCTGCGGGACATACGCCGGGCTCCCGCGCGGCCGGCGCCGGCGGCTGCACGCGCAAGCCGCCGAGGTGCTGGCCAAACAGCCCGGCGCAGTCACGATCCGTCTCGCGGCCCAGATAGCGCGCCACTACAACCTGGGCGGACTGCCCGCCGAGGCCCGGCACTGGGCGATGACGGCCGGTGATTACGCGGCCAGGCAGCTGTCCCCGGCCGAAGCGGCCCGCTGGTACCGGACGGCGCTGCACCACGGCGCCGCCCTCGATGTTCCCGATGACGAACACGCTGATCTCCTCGTCCGGCTCGGCCACGCGCAGCAGCAGGCCGACGATCCCGGCGCCCTCGCGACCTTGACCGAAGCGGCGGCGCTGGCCCGCGGCTGCGGCGCGACCGCGATCGTGGCGCAGGCTGCCCTGGCTACCGACCGCGGGTTCCTGCGGCTCGGCCCGGCCGCCCCGGCGCAGGTGGCGATCGTCGAGTCCGCCCTTGAGGTCGTCGACGCCGATCCGGCCACGCGCGCCCGGCTCCTGGCGCTGCTGGCCGAGAACCTCGTCTCCGACGTGGCCGGGACCCGGCGCACCGGGCTGGCCCGCGAGGCCATTGCGCTGGCCGATGCCAGTCCCGATCGGACGCTTCTCGCCCGGATCTGCTCATCGGTGCTGTACGCCCTCTGGGGCCCCGATTGCGAGGCAACGCGGCTGCGGGCCGACGTCGCCGAGAGGTCGATCGCCGCCGCGGCGACCGCCGGTGATCTGCCCCTTGAATTCGGCGTGCACGCCGCGGCCTACACCGTCGCCATCCAGCTGGCCGACCCAGCCGGGGCCGCCCGCAGCCTCGGGCGGCTGCACACCATCGCCGACCAGATCGGCGCCCCGCACATGACCTGGACGGTGGGCTGGTACGAGGCGTTCGTCGCCACGATGCAGGCCCGCTTCGCCGACGCCGATCGGCTGGGGCGAGAGACCGTGGAGCTCGGCCTGGCCATCGGTGCCGCCGACGGCGTTGCTCTCTTCGCCGGGCAGGCGGCCGTGCTGGCCACCATCGCCGGTCATCATGCTGAACTGCCGCCGATCGTCGCGGAGGCGATCGGCGCCGGGCCGGTGCAGCTCACCTTTTACCTCGCCCACGCCATCGTCAGCGTGGCCAGCGGCCCCAGGGAGGTCGCCAGCGACCTGCTCGGCGAAGCAGCGGCCGCCGGATTCCGGAACGTCCCGCCGGACCTCATGTGGATGACATCCATGCTCGGCTACGCCATCCTCGCGATCGAGCTGGAGGATCTCGGCGCCGCCGCCCAGCTCCTCGCGATCATCGAGCCATACGCCGGCGAGGTCGCCACCAACCTGGGGCCGGTCGCCGCCTACGCGGGACGGCTCGCGTCCCTGCTCGGCCGGCATGACGTCGCCCAGCACCTGAACGCCGCACTCGAGATCGCCGGCGCCTTCGACTGGGACTACCACCGCGCCGCGATCCTGATCGCCCGGGCCGCGGCCCGCCGCCAGTCGCTCGGCCGACTCGACGGCCCAGCATGCGCGTGGCTCGCGACGGCCGAGGGAATCTGCACCGCGCACGGGCTACCGGGGATGCTGGCCATGATCGGCGCGCTGCGGGCGTGATGCGGGCGCCCTGCGGGCGTGATGCCGGCTTGATGCGCCGCTGAGACGGCCTGGCGTCAGGATACTGTCAACGGCGCCGCCCGGTGCCGACGAAGCTCGGCGTCAACTACCCGCCCTCCCGGCAGCTGAGCTCCAGTACCGAAGAACCAGACCCGGGCGACCGGCGTGCCGCACACGGCGGCGCACCGATCGCCGTATCAGCGAAAGGCACCGCAATGACTTATGGCATCATCCACCAGTTCAAGGGCGGAACCAAGGAGCAGTACGAGACAACAGTCGCGGCCGTGCACCCGAGTGACGGCACGTTGCCGACCGGTCAGCTCTACCACGCCGCCGGGCCGTCCCCGGACGGCTGGACCATCGTCGCCGTCCACGACTCGAAGGCCAGCTGGGAAAAGTTCCGTGACTCGGTGCTAATGCCGAACATGCAGCGGGGCATCAAGGGCGGCTTTACCGCACCCCCCGAGGAGACGGGATTCGAGATCGTCACCGAGGTCAACGCCTGACCCTGGCGGTAGCAGCGACCGGCGATGCCGTGGGGGGCCGGCGGGCCCTGAACCCCGCCGCTCACCAGGCGGCGTCGCTTTCGCTGCGCCTTCGAACCTTAACGCTCCGGGCGCTGCCCTGGCGGAGGTTGTGGTGATCGGCCGACTGCCGGCGGCCCAGGCCTTCTGCGAGACCGTCCAGCGGATAGGCCCAGGCCGACGTGGAACGGGCGCCATGTCGCTGACGCGGCCGTCGTTCATCCCGGCGTGGCCGGGACGCCTATGCTTGCTCTTCCGGCTGACCGGCCTCGCCGAGCACCACCTGAATGGTCCGTTCGTCGGTACCGCGTATGACCGTCAGTTGCAGAGTGCCGCCGCGGGCCGCCTGGAGGGCGTCAAATAGGTCGTCCATGGCGCGGGCCGGCCGGCCTCCGGCCGCCACGATCAGGTCGCCCGGTGCGAGGTTGGCGCGTGCGGCCGGGCTGTCCTCGATGACCGCGCGGATGAGCAGGCCGTCGGTGTCGGGGAGGCCGACGGCGCGCCGCAGCCGCCTGGCCACGTGCCGAGGAGTGATCGCGATGCCGAGCTTCGGCGGCGTGGCGGTTTCCCCGCGGGCCAGGGCATCGGCCCGGGCACGCAGTCCCTCATCGGCGGGTATGGCCAGATAGAACCCTTCACCGAGACGGTTGGTGTTGATCCCGAGCAACTGCCCGCTGGCGTCCAGGACCGGGCCGCCGGAGGAGCCGGGCAGCAGCGGTGCGGTGTGCTCGAGGCTCCCGGTGATGCGCACGCCGCGGGGGCCGCGGAACGTCCGGTCGACGCCGGAGACGAACCCGAACGTCACCCGCAGCCCGCGCCCGCCCGGGTTGGCCAGGGCGAAGACCGGCGTTCCGATCCCGGCGGACGCGCTGGCCGCCCAGCCCAGAGCCGGAACCTCACCGGTGTCGGTCTCTATGACCGCAACGTCGGCGTCGATGTCGAGCCCGGCTACCCGCCCGTCGGCGGTCCGGCCGTCGGCGAAGGTGACCGTCACCTCATCGCGGCGCACGTTGTGCGCGTTGGTCAGCACCCGCCCCTGACCCAGGACGACGCCGGAGCCGACGCCCCACCGCTGCCCGATGCCCACCACCGAGGCGCCGGCGCCCTCGGCCAACTGAACGATGTGTGCCTGAATCTCGTCGAGGATCGCCATTGTTCCGCCCCCTTGAGGGTCAGTAGTTACTAGTAACTTGCAACTTACTACTCACTACCTGGATGTCAACCCGGCGGCTACGATTGATTCATGGCCCAACAGGAGAACACCTCGTCACCGCTGGCCGAGGCGCTGGCCAGGGTCGGTGACCGGTGGACACTGCTGGTGGTGGAGGCGCTGCTTCCCGGGCCGCGCCGGTTCAACGATCTGCTCGGCCAGATCCCCGGTATCGCGGCGAACATCCTGTCCGAGCGCCTCAAGCGGCTCGAAAGAGATGCGCTGCTGGTGACCCGGCCCTACTCCGAGCGGCCGCCGCGGGCCGCCTACGAGCTGACCGCCGAGGGCAGGGCGCTGGCCGGGGCGCTCCGGCTGCTGGCGCAATGGGGGGCCGGGCATACCGACCCGGCACAAGCACCCCGGCACCCCGCGTGCGGCACCCCCATCGAGGCCCGCTGGTACTGTCCGACCTGCGACCAGCTTGTCGACAACGAGCTGGATCACGCCGAGGTGCACTTCGTTTAGCTGGCCGTGCACATGATCCGGAAGCCCTGTCCGGCAGCGCATATGGTGGATCATCGAACCGCGCCGACGAGCGAGGAGGGATGCCCGTGAGCGATATCGACCGGCTGGAAGAGGCGGTTAGTGAGTGCCGCGAGATGATCCGCGAAGCCCACGCCGCGACGAAGGATCTTCGCGCCGCGGTGCGTGAGGCGAAGAAAGAGCTGGGCGCCATGGCGAAGGACGAGGTCGCCGCTCAGATTCAGCTCGAAGTGTCCCGGCAGGTGGAGGAGCTGGGCGAACGGACCAGTGAGGCCGTCAGCGCCGCCACCCAGAAGGTGATCGCCGAATTCGACCGGTTCGGCGAGTCGTTGCTGGGCAAGGAGACCTACTGGCAGAAGGCGAGCGGCCGGCGTGCGGCCCAGCGCCCTGACACCGATGTGGTATCGCTGGACGTCCAGCCCAGCGAGGTTAGCGGCTGACACGCCGACAAGACCGATGACTCCCCCCGCTGGAAGTCGTGCTCGCGCGGCTGTCCGGCGTCCGCCAGACGGCGCGGGCCGGCGCCGGGCCGGAGATCGCGCGGCGAGGCCGGGGCGGCCGTGGCAGCGCGGCACCACCTGCGGGCATCGTTAAATCAGGAGGCGGTGTGCGCTTCCGTTAGGCAGCGTCGCCGGCAAGATCGGTAGGTGACGTTGATCTCGCTGATTATTGCCGGGAAGTCGCGCTGGTTGTTGGTGATAAATCGGTCGGCGCCCATGCCCACGGCGCGAGCCCGAGGGCGGCACGTGTAGCACCGATTGCCACCCGGTGCTACCGTGGTCGGGGTGAGCGCTAACCCTGAGATCACGCAGCGCGACTTGCGGACCAGGTTGCGGGAAATCATGGATGCCGTCGAGCACGGGCAGTCATTTACCGTGACCCGCGATGGCCACCGCATTGGCGAACTGATTCCGCTGCGGCAACGCCGCCGGTTCGTCTCCCGGCAGGAGTTCATCGCCATGTCGCGCAACGCTCCCGGTGTCGATCCCGGGGCGTTCCGAGCTGATCAGGACGCTGCGCTCGACCACGAGGCGGCGAGCGCCTATGAGCGGTGAGCGTCCTACGCAGGGCATGCTCGATACGAACATCCTGATTTTGCGCGCCTGGATCGATCCCGCAGAACTGCCTGATGAGATGGCAATCAGCGCTATTACGCTGGCGGAATTGTCGGCCGGCCCGCACGAAGTCCGCCGCAACGACGAGCAAGACAGCTACGACGAACACGCCGAGCGAGCCCGGCGCCTTGAAATCCTGCAACGTGCTGAAAGTGAATTTGACCCTGTGCCGTTCAGCGCCGAGGCGGCCCGCATCTTCGGCCGCGTAACGGCAGCGGTCATCGCAGCTGGTCGTAAGCCGCGGCGCAGGATCGCCGACATGATGATCGCATCGACCGCGATCGCCGAAAGGCTGCCGCTCTACACGACCAACCCCGGTGACTTCGCCGGCCTGGACACCCTCATCCGCACCGTTCCGGTCAATCGGCCATCCGTGGTTCAGTGCGCCGTCGATCATGGCCACCCGCGCGACGACCCAGCCGGCACAAGTCCCCGTGCACTAATCGATCAGGAATCAAGAAGCGCCGGTCACCGAGCCCCACCTAGCGTGACGGTCATGGCTTCCACCCAATCCGTCACCCTCGACGACGTCGGCGTCTCTCCCGACGGCACAGGATCGCACCGGCTCATGATTGGCAGCGATGCCGGACCATGCACCGACCCGGACGGGTTCGGGTGGGAGACCGCATCGCCCTGAGCCGGGCGGCGCGGCACAACTGCACCACAGCCATCACATGGGATCACCGCAGTCCGCCACCGCGCCAAACCATGCGGGTCAGGCAAAGTACGACCCGCCCGGTTCGGGCATCGCGGTGGCTACCCCGGCAGGTAACCCAGGTGCTCGCGGACCTCGAGGAAAGGACTTCCCCGATGTGTCAACCCTCGTGGATGCGCGAACTCGCCCCGGCGCAGCGCCTGAGCGACCTCGCGGGGCTGCGCCGGGTCCGGGACCGGATCGACCGGGAGTACGCGCAGCCGCTGGACGTGGAGGCGCTCGCCCGCGGCGCGCACATGTCGGCGGGGCACCTCAGCCGCCAGTTCCGGCTGGCCTACGGTGAGTCGCCGTACAGCTATCTGATGACGCGGCGGATCGAGCGCGCGATGGCGCTGCTGCGCCGGGGCGACCTCAGCGTCACGGAGGTCTGTTTCGCGGTCGGCTGCTCGTCGCTGGGCACCTTCAGCACTCGGTTCACCGAGCTGGTCGGTGTGCCGCCCAGCACCTACCGGAGCCAGACAGCCAGCGCGACGGCCGGGATGCCGCCGTGCGTGGCGAAACAGGTGACCAGGCCGGTCAGGAATCGAGAAGCGCGAGTCACCGAGCCGCAGCTAGCCTGACCGTCATGGACATCACCATTCACGCGACCTTCCTGCCGCACAACGACCCGGACGCCTCGCTGGCCTTTTACCGTGACACCCTCGGCTTCGAGGTCCGCAACGACGTCGGGCAGGGCACGATGCGCTGGATCACGGTCGGCCCGGCCAGCCAGCCCGGCACGTCCATCCTGCTGGCGCCGCCGGCCACCGACCCCGGCATCACCGACGACGAGCGCCGCACCATCGCCGAGATGATGGCCAAGGGCACCTACGGCTGGATCCTGCTGGCCACCAAGGACCTCACCGGCACCTTCGAGAAGGTGCAGGCCAGCGACGCCGAGGTCGTCCAGGAGCCGACCGAGCAGCCGTACGGCGTTCGCGACTGCGCCTTCCGCGATCCCGCGGGCAACCTGATCCGCATCAACGAGATCCGCTGAGCGGCGATGCGCCTGACCTGGGGGACCGGCCGGATCTGGTCGCTCAGCCTTCGGTAGAGCCTGCCACGGAGTCGCTCACCGGGAAGGGCAGGCTGCGCACCTACCTCGGGATCGCGCCTGGCGTGGGCAAGACCTACATAATGCTCAAGGACGGACGCGCCCAGCGACGCTGCGGCGTCGATGCGCTCGTCGCCTACCGGGAGCGCCACGGCCGGGCGGCGACCGCTGCTCAGCTCGCCGATCTTGAAGTACTCCCCACCCGCGCGGTCAGCTACCGGGGGGCGAACTTTGAGGAGCTGGACGTCGCCGCGGTTCTTGACCATCACCCGGGGCTGGCCCTGGTCGACGAGCTGGCCCACGCGAACCTGCCCGGCGAGCGCAACCCGAAGCGCTGGCAGGATGTCGACGAGATGCTGGTCAACGGCATCGACGTCTACACCACCCTCAATGTCGCCAATATCGAATCGCTGGGCAACCTCGTCGGCCGGATTACCGGCGCGCGCCCGGTCGAACCCGTGCCCGACGCGTTCCTGCGAGCCGGGGAGGTCAGGCTCGTCGACCTTGCGCCCGCGGCGCTCCGCCGCCGCCTGGCCGAGGGTCTCGTCTTGCCCGAAGAACAGGTGGATACGGCTCTTTCGCACTATTTCCGCTTCGCGAATCTCGCCGCCCTGCAGGAGCTCGCACAGCTCTGGCTCGATGACTCAGTCCCCGACGCCGCCACGGCGTTCCTGACCGCCCGCGGCGCCAGCGGGCCGGCGAAGACCTCGGTCATCGTGGTCGGCCTGGAGGGGTCTCCCGCCGACGAATGGCTCATTCGCTACGCTGCCCGTCTCGCCGAGCTGTGCGACGCCAGGCTTCAGGCGGTGCATATTCGGGCCATGGACAACCTGGACCAGCCGCCGACGGCGCAGCTGGAGGCGGACCGCCGGATGCTTCGCGAGGTACACGGAACGTTGCGTGAGGTCAGGGCCAGCGACACCGCTTCGGGACTGGTCCAGGCGGCACGCAGCGCCGGCGCCGGTCAGCTCGTGGTCGGGTCACGCCGGCGCTCACGCTGGTCGCGCCTGCTGACCGGATCCACCGTGGCGGACCAGGTGTGTGGCGCGGCCGGCGATCTGGCCGTCCAGGTCGTGAACGTGGGGCGGCCAAAACAAGGCCAGCGATGAGCGGCGGCGTGGCCCGGCGCTCAGGTTCGTTCTCCGTCGTGCAGCGAGGGGATTGCAACCGTCGCGCAGGTCGTCGCCGCGGTCCTGGCCGCCGCCCGGCGACCCCTATAACCTCCTTGGCGCCCCTGGTTGCCTGGGCAGCGGCCCCCACGGCCCCGCACAGATCCGCTCCGTGGCCGGCCCCTGAGCGGCTCGGGACCGTCGTTCGGTCAGGCGTCCGGACCTGGCTGAGTGTCCTGCTGCAGGCTCGCGACGGGTACCCAGCGCCGGTCGAGGTGGCCGAGTTTCCAGTAGGTGATCGCGGCCGCCCAGACGACCACGAACAGCCCGGCGATGATGAACCCGGCGCGGTTGATGTCGAAGTTGGCCATGAAATCCCAGAAGCTGCCGTGAATGTGCAGCTCGGCTGACAGCAGGCCGGTGATCTCGATAGTGCCGATGAGGAAGGCCACGGCGACAGAAAGGCCGGTGATGACGAGGTTGTAGTAGACCTTGCGGACTGGCCGGGCGAACGCCCACCCGTAGGCGACGTTCATGAAGCACCCGTCGGCGGTGTCGAACAGGGTCATGCCGCCCGCGAACAGCAGCGGCAGGGCGAGCACGGCGTACCAGGGCAGGCCCCGGCTGGCCGCGGCGGCGGTGGCGGCCAGCAGCAGCACTTCGGTGGCGGTGTCGAACCCGATGCCGAAGATCAGCCCGACGAAGAACATGTGCCACGTCTTGGTGATCGAGCGCATGAACCGGCCGAAGAACCGCCACATCAGGCCACGGGCCTGCAGTTGGCGCTCCAGTCCGGCTTCGTCGAACAGGCCCGCCCGCAGGCCCCGGAACACTTTGAGGATCCCGGCCAGGACGACCACGTTGAGCGCGGCGATCAGGTAGAGGAACCCGGCGGCCATGGAGGTGCCGACCACGCCGCCGATCGTCTCGTACCCGGAGCTCGGATCGACGACGGCCCCGAAGACGGCCTTGGCCGCGAAGCCGAGGCCGAGGCCGACCACGACGATGATGGCGGAGTGGCCGAGGGCGAAGAAGAACCCGGTGCCCAGCGGCCGTTTCCCATCGGCCATCAGCTTGCGGGTCGTGTTGTCGATAGCGGAGATGTGGTCGGCGTCGAAGGCGTGCCGTGCCCCGAGGGTCCAGGCCGTCAGGGCCACACCCAGGCCGATCCCCAAACCGGTGTAGCGGAAGTGGTGCGGCTGGACCGCGAACGCGAAGATGCCCCACCCCAGCATGTTGAGCGCCAGGATGAACACGGTCATCCCGCTGAGCCGGACCCACTCGGCGGGACTCAGCGCGCTCCGCGCCGCCCGCAGGCGCCCGGTCATCCGCACGGTCATCCCCCTGGTGGTGGCCGGAGGACGAAGAGAGCCCTTGCGGGAACGCACCCTGGTGCGGCGCCCGCACGAACCGCCCTTCCTCCGAGGACTGGCTTCGCGGGCAGCACGGCCCAGGCGACCGGACTCGTCCTCCCGAAGGGGCTTTACCGTTGCGGGACAGTGCCGGGCTCTCACCGGACTTCGCTGAGCTGCCTGCCATCACGGCCGGCGGGGCCGCGACATACGGAACCTATAGGCTCCGCCGTCACGCCGTCAAGGCTGATCAGATGATCAGCTATTGGCTATGGCAGACTGTCCGCGTGCATCTCCTGCCTGCCGAACGTCACGGCCAGCGCGTCATCGACGGCGAGCGCGTCTGCCAGGCCATCGAGGCCATCGGCGACGCCACCGCGCTGCGGGCCCGCGCGGCGCAGTTCGCCCTGCTGTCCGATACCACCAGGCTGACCGTGCTCACCTGCATCAACGCGGCCGGCCCGATCAGCGTCTCCGACCTTGCGGCCGCCACCGGGATCACCGATACCACCGTCTCCCAGACTCTGCGGCATCTGCGCGCCAGCGGCACCGTCGCCGCCGAGCGCGACGGCCGGGTCGTCCGGTACCGCCTCATCGACAGCGCGATCACCGCGCTGCTCAGCCGCTCCCCCGGCCAGCCGCAGCTGGCCTGACCGGCCGGCATCAAGATCGAAACGGGGACCAGCGCATGCTCAAACGCACCCAGATGGACGGGAACCTGGCCAGGCAGGCCGAGCTAGCGCTCGAGCAACAAGGCGATTACGACTCGCTGTTCTACGAGGGCCGGTGGCATTCGAGCGGCCAGCTCGCCGGGCGCGCGGCCAGGTTCGCGACCGGGCTGGCCGACCTCGGCGTCCGTCCCGGTGACCGGCTGCTCGTGCTGATGGCCAACTGCCCGGAGGTCCTTATCACCTACACGGCGGCGTGGCGTGCCGGGGCGGTGGTGACGCCACTGCTCTTCCTGGTCACCGAGGACGAGCTGAGGAACGCGCTCGTCGATTCCGGCGCGGTCGGCATCGTCACCACAGCGGAGTTCCTGCCCAAGGTGGCCGTGCCCCTCAACGGCGCGCGCGGGGTCCGGTTCGTCGTAGTCCCGGATCTCGCGCCCGGCACCCCCGGCGCGGGGGTCCCCGTGCTCGACTTCGCCCAGGTCGCCGCAGGCGAGCCCGGGCGCATTGCCGACCGGTCGGGCACCGACCTGGCGGCCTTGCTCCCCCAGTCCACGACTGGACCACCGATTTCGACCACACCGACCCCGCGTGGACCGCCGACCCGTACCCGATCTGGGATGACCTGCGCCAGCGCTGCCCCGTAGCTCACGCCCGTGCTCGCGATCAGGACACAGAGTGGACGATCGTCGCCGTGTACTGACCGACGATAGCGGTCGCCGGCACGTTCACGTCGATCATTGAATACCAGGTGGCGGACGTCGCGACGCCCACGCTGGTAGCGCTGACGACGGGCTGCGGGTCGCCGGACAGATTCGTCTCGGGCGCGGTGCTGAAGGTAGCCGGCCCGGTGGTCGAGCCGCCGGTGATGTCGTAGTAGGCATCGCTGGCCGGGATGGTCTGCGGCGCCGTCCCGTTGCCTGTGGTGAACCCGGTGGCCGAGACGGTCGCGGTCCAGTCGGCGCCGAAGCCCCGGTTGTCGGTGACCTGAACGGTGCCCAGGCTGGCGCTGGCGCTACCGCCCGGGACCGTGGAGCCCAGGTTGGCGCTGATGGGCCCGGTCATGGACAACGCGCCGGCGGTGCCCGGCGCGGCCGTGCTCGTGTTCGCGGTGGCGGTGATGGTGAGCGCCGGGATCAGGACGGGCACGCTGACCGAGCACCTGGGATCGGCGCCGCCCGCCGGGCAGTTCCTGCCTGCGGTCGCCGAGGTAACCGTACTGGCCAGCAGCTTGTCGCCGGTGTCGGGGTTGTTCACCGTCACCGAGAACGTGATCGTGGCCACCGCCCCCACGGCGAGGTTCCCGGTCCAGGCCAGGTTCGGGCTCGAGTACGTCACCGAGCCCGCGGTCGCGGTCGCGTTGGCGTTATAGCTCGCGTCATCGAGCACCCCCGGCAGCCAATCGGTGAGCGCCGCGCCGGTGTAGGCGACCGTGCCCGAGTTCGTGACGGTGATGGTGTAGCTGACGGTCGCGCCGGGGGCCGTGGTGGTGGGGCTTGCGGTCACCGCCATGGTCAGGATCGAGACCGGGATGGTATTCGAGCACCGTGAGTCGGTGCTCCCGGCCGCGCAGTTGCTGCCCGTGCTGGTAGAGGTCACGGTGCTGACCAGGCTCTTGTCGCCGGTGTCAGGGTTGTTCACCGTGGCCGAGAAGGTGATCGTGGCGGTCGCCCCGAACGTTAGGCTTCCCGTCCAGGTCAGGTTGGGGCTGGTGTACGAGACGCTGCCCGCCGTCGCGGACGCGTCGCCGTTATAGGTGGCGTCGTCTATGACACCGGACAGCGAGTCGGTGAAGGTCGCCGCGCTGTAGGCGGCGGAGCCGGAATTGGTCACGGGGACCGTGTAATGCACGGTCCCCGCCGGGACGGCCGTACTCGTTCCCGCGCTGAGCGAGATCGTCAGCTGCGGGGTCGAGCAGGACTGGATGGTCCCCGCGAACGGGTTGTTCTGGACCTGGCCGCCGTTCGGGCTGCCGCCCAGGCCGCCTTGCGCGTAGGCCGCCGCGATGATGCCGCCGTTCAGGCCGTTCTGGTCGTCGTCGTTCACCGTGGCGCCGGGCGCGTCGATGGTCCCCGGGACCGTCGACGACCCGCCGATCGTGACCTGCGTGGCCGTCGAGAAGTTCCACAGCATGTACGGCACGCCCGAGTTCTGGACGCCATTGAAGTTTCCCGGCGTCCAGGAAAAGTTGTTGGACACGCCGCTCGTGTTCACGTTGATAATCAGCGGCATGGTCGAGGTAGGTGAGTTATTGAACGTCAAGGTGCTGATGTTGGCCAGGTTGGCGGCCGAGATATTAAGGACATTCTGCGTGCCGGGGGTGAGCGTGACATTAGCGTTCGTGTTGGCGGAAAGGGGCAAACTCAGCGCCGTCCCGTTCGAGTTCGTGAGCACCAGCGAATTGGCACAGGTCGCCATGTCGGCGGACTGGCTGGCGAATGTGCTGAACGCGCCGGTGAAGTTGATGAGGTTCGGCTGGCTCACTAGCCTCGATCGGTCAGGGTGCTCTGGGTGGGGTTACTGATTGTGCTGCTGCCCGATTTTAGGTGTGGTGTCTGTTTGCTGTCTGGGCGGCTGCAGTCTGTGCTGCCCGGTGTGCCCGGGTGCGCACCGGCTCCGACCGCGCCGGGATGGTTCTCCTTCCGTTCCGCGAGGTAGGTTGCTGCTGGTCAGGTGGGTGCGGGCAAGGCGCAGAGCCGCTGCCAGCAAGTCAGGAATGCCTCCTTCCACGGCCAGTCCGGGCTGATCTTGAGGATGCGCCGGCGGGCGTGGTGCACGAGCCGGGCAGGGAGGTGCCAGACTCGGTAGCGGAGCGTGTCCGGCTCGGCTTCCTTCAGGTCGGCGCAGTCGTGGAAGCCCAGCAGCCGGTTCCAGGCAGCGAGGTCAGCGGCGATGTTGGCGGCGAGGACCCAGCCGCAGTTGACCTGCCAGGTTTTCGAGGGCAGGTTCCGCAGGCCCATCGACTTGGCGGTGCGGACACCGTCTGTCTCGACGACGGCGTGCTCGCGGTGGATCACGTCGATGTACTGGGGGTGGTGGCTGCCGGGCACGCCGCTTATCCCGGCGTCCGGGATGTTCGTGCAGGTGATCGAGTACTTCCAGCCGGTCTTCTTCTCGTAGTCCGTCAGGTTCCTCAGGTGCCGGCGGGACGGCTTGACCCGCCGGGCGATCCACCGCAGCCCGTCCGGCCAGTTCCCGGCCCTGGTCATCAGGCCGGTGATCTCGGCGACGTCCTTGTCCTGTTCGGCCGTGCCGTCCTGGCCGGTGCCGGGCTTCCACGCGCCGGCGGGGACTTTCCGGATGGCGTCCTCGTCGGCCGCGGTGATCATCCAGCCGCAGGTGAACAGCAGGATCCGGCGAGGGGAGGACATCGACAGCAGGTGCTTGATGAGCTCATGGCTGGCCCCGGCCCCGTCGACGCGGATCAGGATTTTCGCCCGGAACCGGGCGGGGACCTGCCGGATGGCCGCGGCCAGCACCTCCTTGTGGTCGGTGAACGTGTTCGAGCCCGCGTTGCCGGGCCGCAGCAGCATGGCCAGGCACTCGCGCGTATTCGCAGCCCACGCCCCTAATGGATGGAAGCCGTAGCCTTTCTTCCAGGTCGGAGCCGCTCCCTCCTTGTCTGAGTACGCGGTGATCAGCGTCGCGTCCATGTCGATGACCAGCCAGCCCACCAGGGTCTTCCCGGCGATGACCAGCCACGGGAAGCCGGAAGGGGTGTCTTCTATCAGCTCCCACACGTGCGCGCGGATCCTCGCGCGGGCCTGCGCGACCCTCGCCAGCGTCCTTGTGCCGGCCAGGCCGAGGGCGCGCCGGACGGTGGAGCCGCTGGGCGCGGCACCCAGCACCGGCGCCAACTGGGCCAGCACCGCGATATCGCTCATGCTGGTGGCGCCCAGCGCGATCGCGACCGCCATCGACACGACCACCACACCCCGGCTGAGCTGCGGGAACGTCCCCGCCCGCGCCAGCGCCGCCTCCAGCGCGGCCGTCAGCCCGCACTGGTCGGCCAGCTTCCGCAGCAGCACGCCGCCGCAGTGCCCGGCCAGGCCGGCACCGTCATCAGTAACCTTCAGGCCGTGGTCCCAGCCGTTATGCTGCATGGCGAAGAGCGCTCCAGTCCCGGGGATTGCAACGTGTGGTTACCGCGTAATCTCCCAGGACCAGGGCGCTCTTCGCCGCTGAACCGGCTATCCCGCCCGCGCCGGTCCCGCACCCGTAAGGTGCGCCACCGCTTCAACCGCTACCAGCAACAAATCCGAGAAACCCCAGCTCACCGCTATGCAGAATTCGGTAACAGCCTGATTCAGGGCTAACGCTGAATGCCGGAGGCTAGGGATGGCGGCTGAACGGTCGCCAGGGCAACCTGCGGCTTTTGCCCGTAGGTGTCCCCGGTAGGGACGATGTGCGTCGGGTTCCTCCCGTTGCTGGGGATGAACGATCCGGTCATGTTGCCCACGTTGACGTCGGAGCTGGAGCCAACGCTGACCGTCCCGCCCGAGTTGCTTCCCGACCAGTTGATGCTGCCGCCGACCAGCAGGCCCGTGGGCACGGAATCACCGGGCGCCGTGAAGGTTCCCGCCGTCTGGCTCGCCACGGTGAAGTTGCTGCCGACCGTGAGGTTGCGGCCCATCGCGACCGGCCCGGCAGTTGAGGTCGCGCCGAGGGCCGCGTTCCCCTGGACGAACACGGCAAAGCCCCCGTTTCCGGTCGCCGGGTTGTAGGTGGCCGCGGCCGGCGCGAAGCCGCGGCTGGCCGCATGGGTGTGACGGGCGGCCAGTGGGCGGACCAGGGCCACCGTGCGCTGACCAGCCGGGACGCCGTCCCGGCTGGTCAGCGACATAGCACCCGGCTGGGCCGCCGTCGCGGCGGGGTCAGCGGAGGGGTCAGCGCCGAGCCGGGCCGCGGCGGGCGCTGGCGCCACGCAAAGAGTCGCGGCGACGAGCATCCCGGTGACGCCTACGGCCAGGAGCCGGGGCATCGGCCTTCCCGGAACGCGCATGGCGGTAATCTGGCGCTCGGCAGCGGCCGCCGGATAATGGCGCGAACGGGCCACCTCATCCATATCCCCCTATAAACCGGCAACCCAGGTGCTCTAGCGAAATCGGGGACTTCTCCCGCACGCCGCGGGCACTACCTTTCTTAATCCGCCAGCATAAATGGTGGTACCCTTATTTTGTAGAGTCCTTTCGGCGGAGCCGCGGCTGCTATGTGCTGGCCGTCGCGTGCAGCGAGATGATGCCAGTCGCGGCGGGCGCGAAGCGCGCGGATGAGCCAGCCGCCTTGGCCCCCAAGGAGGCCCGGCAGCGGGTGAGCTGCGCAAACGGGTCCAAGGGACCCCGGCTTTACGAGTGGACGCTCGTCCGTTATCCCTCATTCTTATCGGATAACAGACTTATCTGGGAATACCTGCCGAAAGTGGGCGTAAAATCACGGCCATGCAGATCGGCAAAGAAATTTCGACAATAGACCGCACTGGATGCTAGTGTCCGTAAATGTAAACGAGAAGCCTGCCGAGCTTTCTCGCCTGGGATAAGAGGCAGGCCGGCGTGTCGCGGAAGGAGCCGGAGATTTCCGTAGCCAGAATGTACCAGCGGGATCACCCAGCGAAGCGCCGAGGCTACCATCAACTTCTACCCCGCCCCGCCCAATCGCCGTTACCTGATCCTGGCGGGCATCCTGCTCATCGTCCTCCTCCTCGCCGGGCTGGCCGTGTGGCTTGTCCGCCGGAACCGCCGGTCCTCGCCCGGCACAGGCCACCTTGACGACCTGATACCTGCCCAGCCGCGACGCTAACCCAGCCGGATTCCGTGACCGGCCCTGGATGCTGCGGACATATCGGCAGGGAGATAAGTTGTTTTCCGGGGGGCTGAAACAGCTGAAATCGCACCGAATGCGGCGTCGAACGAGGGGTGATGCCGAGCTGCCGCCACCGGGGCGGCGGGAGAGCGGGCCACTGCGCGAACTCGAACTCACCTGCATGAGTAACCTGCTGTCCGCCACCGCGGAACGGGTGTACTTCAAGGACCTGCAGAGCCGGTTCCTTCTGGTCAGCGCGGGCTGGATCGCCGCATACGCCCCGGACCATACCTCGGCCGAGCTGATCGGGAAGACAGACTTCGACGTTTTCAACGAGGAGCATGCCTCCGCCGCTTTTGAAGACGAGCAGCAGATCATCCGTACCGGCGAACCGATCGTCGGGAAGCTGGAGCGGGAGACCCATGGCGGCCAGGCGCTCGCCTGGGTGTCGAGCACGAAAATGCCCCTCCGGGACGAAAGCGGCCGGATCATCGGCACCTTCGGCATCTCGCGCGATGTGACCGCACAGATCAGAGCCGAGAAAGCCCTCGCCCACCAGGCTCTGCACGACCCGCTCACCGGGCTGCCGAACCGCATCGCGCTGCTGGACCGGCTGTCCCAGGGGTTGCTCGCCATGGAACGGCACCCTGCGCGGCTGGCGGTGCTCTTCATCGATCTGGACAACTTCAAGGAGATCAACGATTCCTACGGTCACGATGCCGGCGACTTGGTGCTCGGCGCGGTCGGCCGCCGCCTCTCGGCTCTCGCACGGCGCGGGGACACGGTAGCCCGCCTCGGCGGGGACGAGTTCGTGATGCTGTGCGGGGAGCTGGACAGTAACGTTGCCGTCCGTTCCATCGGCGACCGGATCATCCGGTCGATCGCTGTGCCCTACGTCTACGGCGGGCGGGACCTCTCCGTCACCTGCAGCGTCGGTATCGTCGTGACCGGCGACGCCGCCGCCGAGCCCGACCAACTGATCGACAACGCTGACAGGGCGATGTACGAAGCGAAACAGGCCGGACGCAACCGCTGTCAGGTTTATAACCCGGCGCGTCGCCCCCGCGCGGAGAAGAACACGCTGCACAACGAGCTGTGCCGCGCCATCGAGAATTCTGAGCTGTTCCTGGTCTACCAGCCGCTGTTCTCGCTGAAAGCGCGGTCGCTGACCGGTGTCGAGGCACTCGTGCGCTGGCGCCATCCCAGCGGGGCGGTCATGCCACCCGGCGACTTCATCCCCTTCGCCGAGGAAAATGGCCTGATCGGGGAGCTCGGCTCGTTCGTGCTGGACGAAGCCTGCCGCCAGCTCGCCGACTGGGCTGAACGGGACGGCTGGCCGGGTGCCTTCACCATGGCGGTCAACGTCTCCGGGCGCGAGCTTTCGGATCCCGGGCTTCCCGGGCGAGTGGCCGAGATGGTCCGGCGTCATGGCCTTCAACCACCGCTGCTGTGCCTGGAGATCACCGAGACCGCACTCATTGCGGAAGTTGGCGACCTCCAGGAGACCCTGTCCGCGCTATCGGCCATCGGCGTGCGCATCGCCCTTGATGACTTCGGGACCGGCTATTCCACGCTCGTTTATCTTCAGCGACTGGACGTGGACATCCTGAAAATCGACCGCAGCTTCGTTGAGCAGATCAGCCGGAGTACCCGCGACCGGAAGATCGTCGCCGCCGTGACGGCGATGGCCCACGCACTGGGGATGACCGTGGTCGGCGAGGGCATCGAAACGAGCCATCAGCTCGCCATCCTGGCCGACCTGGACTGCGACGAAGGTCAGGGGCTGCTCTTCGGGCAGCCCCTGTCTCCCGAAGAAGTGGTTGCTAAGGCCATCGCACCTGGTCAGACGGGGTACCGGAACCGGCAGCGGCGTTTAATGTCGCTTCGGCACCTTCGCCGCCGTAACTGCGTAGTCGGGGACGCTCAGACCTGTCAGGCGTACGCGAACGGGCTGCCACTTGGCACCGTGCAGAACGACAGCACGGGAGCCGAGAATCTCGACAACGCCTATCCGGCAGACCATCACTTCCAAGTGCTGGTAGCGAAGCTGGCGACAGACGAGAGCAATCTGGGCAGCGACGGGCTCAGCCCGCAAGCGAACGCCGACGAAGCCAAGGTGACCACTGGCGAGCGGGCAATCACGGCATGGTGCGCGACGCGCAGTTCGTCATCCCCTAATTTCGGCAGCCACTGCCCATTTGCTCATTCGGCGTGGAGATGGACCCACTGTCATGGGGCCGATTCATGCGTGGGGGGAGCGTGGGCCAGGAGTGCCCCTGCGTGGCCTCCAGAGCGGGCTGTGAGGGCCTGGGAGCATGGGGCTGGTGTCACCCCCCGGATGGGTGATCAGCAGCGTGGCTCTCAGAGCTGTGCAGCGGGTGTCTACCTGCGACGATGCCACTGCTAGGCGATCACCAGCGACTCCAGCGCATTGGTCTTGGTCACGTGCGCGCCGAACAGCCGGGACGCGGCCTGCCCCGGCCGGCTGGCCCGCCGTGAGTTCGAGTACGTCCGCAACGGCACCATCTCCATCGTCGCCGCCCTGCACGTCGCCACCGGGCAGGTGATCACCGAGCCGATCGCCCGGAACAACTCCGTCACCTTCACCGGCTTCCTGCACCGACTGGACCAGTGCATCGACCCGCCCTGAGCATTCACCTGGTGATGGACAACGGGTCGTCGCACACCTCCCGCGCCACGTGTGCCTGGATCGCCGCCCATCCGCGGATCACGGTCACCTACACGCCGAGGAACGCGTCCTGGCTGGACATGGCCGAACTATGGTTCTCAGCCCTGACCCGCGGCCTGCTGTACCGCGGCGAGTTCACCTCCCGCGCCGACCTCGCCGCCAAGATCACCAGCTTCACGATCCGCTACAACCGGACCGCCAGGCCCTGGATCTGGACCTACGACGCCCACGCCCGCTACCGCGCTCCGGCCCGTTGCCGAAATAAATGGATATCAATATGCTAGACATGTGTTATCAGGTCCGTCAAGCGCAGGAGGCTCGAGATGGTTACTCAGAAGGCAACGGCCGCTGGCTCGGGAACAGCTACCCAGCGCAAAGCGGCCCCGGGCCCGGAACGGCCCGACCGGCGGGTGACCGAGCGGGCGGCCTGGTCCCTGCCGGGCATACCCATGCTGGTGCTGGCCATCGTCCTGCTGCTGGCCGGAGTGGCGCTGCTGGTGCTGGCCGCTCACGAGAGCGGGGCCGCCAAGACGCTGCTGATAACGCTCGGCATCCTTCTGCTTGTCGCCGATGCCTTCGTTCTGCCCGGGCTCTTCGCCGTCGTGCCCGGCCAGGCTCGTGTCGTGCAGCTGTTCGGCCAGTACCGCGGCACCATCCGCGACTCCGGCCTGCAATGGGTGAACCCGTTCACCCGCCGCATCGCGGTCTCCACCCGGATCCGCAACCAGGAGTCGGCGCAGGCCAAGGTCAACGACGCCGACGGCAACCCCATCGAGATCGCCGCCGTGGTCGTCTGGCAGGTTCAGGACACCGCCAGCGCCGTCTACTCCGTCGACGACTTCACGCAGTTCGTCACGATCCAGACCGAGACCGCCGTCCGGCACATTGCCTCCAGCTACCCGTACGACAACCGGGGCAGCGGCGCGCTGTCGCTGCGCGACAACGCGGATGAGATCACCGAGCGGCTGTCGGCCGAGCTCGCTAACCGGGTCGCGTCGGCCGGCGTGCACATCATCGAGTCGCGGCTGACCCGGCTGTCGTACGCCCCGGAGATCGCGCAGGCCATGCTGCGCCAGCAGCAGGCCAGCGCGGTCGTGGGCGCGCGGTCGCGCATTGTCGAGGGTGCCGTCGGCATGGTCAAGCTGGCCCTGGAGCGGCTGCAGGAGGAGGGCGTCGTCGAACTGGACGAGGAGCGCAAGGCCGCCATGGTGTCCAACCTGCTCGTGGTTCTGTGCAGCGAGCAGGCGACCCAGCAGGTCGTTAACACCGGCTCGCTGTACCAGTGACGGCAGCTATATCGGTGATCGCAGCGGTACCGGTGACGGCAGCCGGGGTGCCGGCGTGAGCGAGCGCAAGGGCGTTCTGCTGCGGCTGGACCCCGCCGTCCATGACGCGCTGGCCAGATGGGCTAACGACGAGCTGCGCAGCACCAACGCCCAGATCGAGTTCCTGCTCCGGCGGGCGCTGGCCGAAGCGGGACGGCTACCTCAGCACGCCGGGCCGATGCGCCCCCGCGGCCGGCCACCCGCCAGCGACCCCGCCGAAACCAGCCGGCCAGCGCGCGATAAACGGTCCAGCTGACGCCGCCCACCGGAGCCATGGGCACCAGAATCACACCCGCTGGATGTCTGTCCAGCCCGACTGGCCTCTAGCGCATCGGGTCCAACGGTCGGATTAACCGAGCGTCAGTGCAAGTAACGCTCAGTTTTGATCGCTACGCTTCTTCGCATGCACCGGCATACCGCCATCGCGGGCCTGGTGGCGCTGACGCTCTTCAGTCTGTGCGCAGGCTTCGCGAGGACGAGGGAGACGCGCACCGCCGCGGAGACGCGCACCGAGAAGACGGCCACCGTGGCCGGGCGCAAGACGGAGACCACATCCGCGGTCACCGCGGCCGCGAAACCGGCTGCCTCTAAAGCGCAGCGGGCGCTGACGGCGGCCGTGGCGCCCATTGCCCGTGACGATGACGGCCAGGTCGCGGTCGCCGTCGCCAACCTGACCACCGGCGCGGACGCCGGCTACGGCAGCGCGCAGGAGTTCGTGACCGCCAGCATCGTCAAGGTCGACATCTTGTCCACGCTGCTCTACCAGGCGCAGCAGTCCGGCCAGCTGCTCTCCCCGGAAGAGGAAGCGCTCGCGACCACAATGATCGAGAACAGCAATAACGACGCGGCCTCCGACCTCTACGACGACGCCGGCCGCGCGGAGGGCATCGATCAGGCCAACCAAGTCTTCGGGCTCAGCGAGACGACGGCCGGCACCGACGGATGCTGGGGCCTGACCGGTACCACCGTGGATGACCAGATCCGGCTGCTCCGACTGGTGTTCACCCGTCCCTCCGTGCTCACCGTCCGGTCCCAGGACTTGATCCAGGACCTGATGAGCCAGGTCGAGCCGGACCAGCAGTGGGGCGTTCCCGCTGCTGCCGATGACGGAACGCCGTTCATGGTAAAGAACGGCTGGCTGCCCAGCGGCACCACCGGCCTGTGGGAGATCAACAGCATCGGCGGGGTCGTGCACGACGGCCAGCGCATGCTGATCGCGGCCCTATCCGAAGGCAACGCCACCGGGGATTCGGGTATCTCGCTCGTGCAGACCATCGCCGAGGCGGCGGCCGGCGCCATGACCGCGAGCAAGGGCTAATGGGCCTCATCCTCGGTGGGTGATGTGCGATCCGTGGCAGCGCCGCAGGATACGGGGCATTGGGGAGCACATCGGGGAGATCGGGAGGGGTCCGAGTGCCAATTGTCGAGTATGCGTCCGGTGCCGCGTTTCCGGGCGTGATCGGGCGGACCGCTGATGAGTCCACGCCGGCGTGGCCAGCTCCGGTACGAGCCGGTGAGGGCGCGCCTAACGTGCTGTTCATCGTGCTCGACGACACCGGTTTCGGGCAGCTGGGCTGTTACGGCAGCCCGATCCAGACACCCAGCTTCGACGCGCTCGCGGCGGACGGCCTGCGTTACAGCAACATGCACACGACCGCGTTGTGCTCACCGAGCCGCTCGTGCATCCTCACCGGCCGCAACCATCACAGCAATGCGATGGCCGCCATCACGGAGCTGGCCAGCGGCTATCCCGGGTACAACGGCGTCATCCCGTTCGAGAACGGCTTCTTGTCCGAGATGCTCGTCGAGCACGGCTACAGCACCTTCATGGTCGGGAAGTACCACCTGACGCCGAGCAGCCAGGAGACGGGCGCGGGCCCGTTCGACCGGTGGCCGCTGGGCCGCGGGTTCCAGCGTTTTTATGGGTTCCTGGGCGGTGACACCAGCCAGTGGTATCCGGATCTGGTGTACGACAACCACCAGGTGCAGCCGCCGCGAACGCCCGAGGAGGGTTACCACCTCAGCGAGGACCTGGTCGATAAGGCGATCGAGTTCATCGCCGACGTCAGGCAGGTCGACCCGGCCAAGCCGTTCTTCCTGAATCTGTGTTTTGGCGCCACGCATGCCCCGCATCACGTGCCCAAGGAATGGGCGGACCGGTATGCGGGCGTCTTTGACGATGGCTGGGACGCCTACCGGGAGCAGGTGTTCGCCCGGCAGAAGGAACTCGGCATCGTTCCCGCGGACGCCGAGCTGTCGCGTCACGATCCCGACGTGCCCGACTGGGCGTCGCTGCCCCCGGCGGCCCGCCGCCTCTACAGCCGGATGATGGAGGTCTACGCCGGCTTCCTGTCCCACGCCGATCACCAGGTCGGGCGGCTGATCGAGTTCCTGCGGCAGCGTGGGGACCTCGACAACACCCTGATCATGGTCATCTCCGACAACGGCGCCAGTGCCGAGGGCGGTCCCACCGGCACCACCAACGAGGCGCAGTTCTTCAACAACGCCCAGGAGCCGCTGGAGGAAAGCCTCAAGCTGATCGATGAGATCGGCGGCCCCAAGCACTTCAACCACTACCCGTGGGGCTGGACGTGGGCCGGGGACACGCCGTTCCGCCGGTGGAAGCGGGAGACCTACCGGGGTGGCGTCAGTGATCCGTTCATCGTCTCCTGGCCGGGGCGGATCACGGCCCGGGGCGAGATCCGCACGCAGTACGCGCACATCATCGACATGGTGCCCACCGTCCTGGACCTGCTGGGCCTCGAACCGCCCGGGACGATCCGCGGCGTCACCCAGTCACCCCTGCACGGCGTCAGCTTCGCCCACACGCTGAACGACGCGGCCGCGGGCAGCAACCGCCGCACGCAGTACTTCGAGATGCTGGGTCACCGGGCGATCTACCACGACGGCTGGCGGGCCGTCTGCCCCTGGCCCGGCCCGTCGTTCGCCGAGGCGGGCGTGGGCTTCGGGCAGCCGATCTCGTCCCAGAGACTGTCTGAGCTGGACGCCACCGGCTGGGAGCTTTACCACGTGGCGGAGGACTTCGCGGAGAACCACAACGTGGCCGCCGATCATCGCGACCGGCTGATCGCGATGATCGGGACGTGGTACACCGAAGCCGGCAAGTACAACGTGATGCCCGTCGACGGCAGCGGCCTCGCCCGCATGATCGCGGAAAAGCCGCTCATCGCGGTTCCCCGCGACAGCTACTCCTACCGGCCCGGCACGCAATCGATCCCGTTCGGCGCCGCGCCCAGGGTCCTGAACCGGCCGCACAGCATTACCGCCGAGGTCGAGATCCCGGCGGGCGGGGCCGAGGGTGTCCTGCTGTGCCAGGGCACGGCCGCCGGCGGATACTCCCTGTTCGTCAAGGACGGCAAGCTCCGCTACGTCCACAACTACGTGGGCCGGGCCGTGTACGGGGTGGAATCCGGCATCGTCCTGGCGCCAGGCCAGCACGCGCTCAGGTTCGAGTTCGAGCCGACCGGGGAGCCCGACCTGATGCGCGGCAAGGGCGCGCCCGGCAGGCTCCAGCTCTACGTGGACGGCGCCCTGACCGGGAACGCGGAAGCACCCGTCACCACGCCGTTCGTGCTCAACCCTGGTGCGCTCACCTGCGGCGCCAACCCCGGCTCCGCGATCACCGACGACTACGCCAGCCCGTTCAGGTTCACCGGCACCATCTACAGCGTGACGGTGGACGTCAGCGGAAAGCTGACCGAGGACTCCGAAGCCGAGCTGCGCATGCACATGGCCCGCCAGTAAGCCGCCCGGCCAGCGCAGTAGCGACGCGGAACGCAGTGGCGCTGGCCGTGCGGACGGCGAGGACCCGGCCGGCCACTGAGGACGAACGCGCGCTGATGGCACGATTCGGCATGGAGCCTGCCTGAAGCGCTGCGGCAGCGGCGGGAGGGACCATTGATCAGCCCCTGATTCAGGGTCTTTCTGTGCCCAGCCTGATGAGGCTGCCATCCCGGCCGGCACCATGAGCGGTCCCTGCTAGGATAATTACTCTGTGAATTCGGTCAGATACTCTGAGTTCTTTCACGGGGGAGGCGGGTGGCCGGTGCGGATCTCGCGGCACGCCATGAACACTCGGGCCAGTGCGGCCCTTGCGGTCGGGTTGGTCGCGATTCCCGTGGCGGCGGTCACGGGCCACCCCGTAGCGTCACACACGACCCCGGGCGTGCCGCCGCCCCCGATACCCGGGCTCACCATCAACGTCACCGACGGCCGGGTTGCGGCGACAGCGGGCGACCGGCTCACCTACACGGTGAGCGTCCGCGACAGCGGCATCGCGGCCGCGCCGCACCTCAAGGTCACCCAGAACCTTGTCCCCCGGGCTGGAGTTCCTGTCGGCCAGCGATAACGGCGTGGCCAAGGCCGGGCAGATCGCCTGGTCCACCAGCCTTCCGGCGGGCGGCACCCGGACCTTCCGTGTCGCCGCCCGGGTCACCCAGCCCCCGGCCCGGGTGCTGCGCCTAGCCGCCGTCGCCTGCGCCGCGCTGCCGGGCGGCAGCCGGCCGATCGTCTGCGCGGCTCATCTTGACCGGGTGCCCGCCGCCACCGCCGATTCGGTGGCCGGGTCCGGCTCGTCCGGGAGCAAGCTGCTGCCGTACGCGGCAGCGGGTCTGGCCCTGCTGGCGGCCGGCATGCTCACCGTGATCGCCGGCCGCCGCATCCGGCTGAGGCGGCGGCAAGCCTGACCATCCCGGTCAGGCCGTCACCCGGCGGTGCCGCAGAATGCACCGCTGGGCACGTCGTTCTATTGACGCTTTGTACTAGACGTCAGGCCAGCATTCGGCCGGTTGGTTTGCACGACCGGCAGCTTGGCCAGGTGCTTTCGATCATGCCAGATATTCCTGAGATGCGATGTGCTGGTGCGCAGTGGCAAAAGTAGCGGCCTGCTGGCATCGGCGGGCCGGAATGCCCAGTCATCTTCGGTGTCTTCCCCGAGCCACTCTTCCACACACGTGAGGATGAGCAAGACCAGGCACATGCCGGGAATGCTGAGTGTCAGCACGAGGATCTCTACGATGTCCATGGCAGCTATCCATGCCTTCGTCCCTGGCCGGGGTAATCGTCTGAGGCTCTGGTGGAGACGGATTGCGGTGCGACCGGGCGAGGAGTAGATCTGCACGAGGTCGCAGAGCTGGTTGGCGAGCCAGAGACCAGCTCCGGGCGCGGTATCGGAAGTGGGCGGAAGGCGGCCAGCCAGCGGTGAGGTGATGTGGCCGTGGTCGGACACCTCGCAGACCAGCGACTGGTCGTCGGTCCAGGCGTGCAGCTCGCCCCCGCCGCCGTAATGAAGGCTGTTGCTGGCGACCTCACTGACCGCCTGCACAATCGCGGTGGCTGATTGCGGGTCCAGTCCGGCCTGCTGGGCCAGGTTGGCGACGAACGTCCGCACCTGGCCGAGGCCGCCGGGCTGGATAGCCAGGTAAGCCGAACCGGCGGGGCGGGGCGGCAGCCGCCGGGCGAACGGGTCCGCGAGATTGATTGGCCGGAAGCTGCTGCGTGCCTTCCCGTTCCGGCCGGGGACGACGAACGGGTGGGTCCGGTAAGCCTCATCGATCACGTCGGCGGCCAGCGCCTCAAGATCGTAGGGGCACAGCAGCCAGAACGGCGTGGAAACGTCAAAGGCGACGTTCAGCAGAGCTTCGTGGAGCTGGCATTCGGCCAGCTCGGCCGGGGAACGCCCGGGATCTACCGGTTCCCCGATCCCGTACAGCTGCGAGGCTCCGGCGTGGGCCTGAACGAAGGCCCGCCATGCAGAGATGATCCGCCCGGGGTTGCCGCCGACCTCGGCCATATCAGCGAAGCTGACCTGCCCGGCCTCAGCTCCCAGCTCATTCCGGAGCATGCCGATCTTCGAACTGTTCACCACCACCAGGATGGGGTCACCCGCATTGACCGCCCGGCGGATAAACGACGTCGTTCCGGTCAGGAACTCGGCGATGCCTGAGTACAGCAGCGCCTCGTGCCGGTATCCACCGAGCGTTTCTTCCGCGAACGCCTGTGTCATACCGGTCTTCGCAGCACCAGCACCTGAGCTACCGCGGCGGCTGGCCTCATCTGGCCTGGGACGGAGCCCGAGGTGTTTCTCGTACGCCGCGAGGGCCGCCTGCAGCGTGCGCGGCCCGCGCAGCCACTGCAGCCGGGGTGAGACCTGGGAATAATCCAGGGCAGGATCGTCGCCGCAGGCCGGGCAGATGAGCTCGAACGTATTGCTGTAGCCGCCTTCTATCCGGCCGTCCACGATGCGGACCGGCTGGCGCCGGAGGCTTGCTGCCCTGCCATGGCCGGGCTGGCCAGCAAATGGCAACGTCACATTGCCCTCAGTACGAGTGCGCAGGCCCGGATCACGGGCCCGGGGCTGGCTACCTTGGGGCGGCGGGGCCACTCCCGATCGGACAGACTGATTACTGGTCGCGACATACGGGTCTGTGTCACGCATTCGATCCCCACTGCCGAGGTCCGGAGCAGTGTAACTCTCGAGAACATGATACGTGCGGGCAGCTGAACAGAAGAAGCCCAGTTTGAGCCAGATAGTGCATGCCTCTAGGTTTTCGGCACGCCGCCGCCGGCAGGCATGAGACAGGTGCCGTTGCGGGGAGTAAACGCCAGCGGCGGATCGTTGAGCGTGCCCGCCCAGGCCTAGTCGCCAACTCCGCGCACGACGGTCATGCGGTGGGCGATGGTGGCGGTGAAGACCGTGGCTACGTCGATGTCGTCCGGGTTGAAACAGAACCCGGTGACCGTGCCGAGCAGCCCGGCTACGGGGAAGGGAACCAGTCCCTGAGAGATGCCTGTGGCAATGCTGAGTGGCTCGGCGCCGGGAACCCGGCCGGGGAGAGGCAGTTCACCGGAACGCCGGATGCCGACACCTTCTCCCTGTGCGGTCGGGAATTCCTCAACATTCGCGCCTGGGTAGTGCTGGCGCAGCACGGCAGCCAGCAGGGACGTCGGCCTGATTCCGTCCGGCACTTCGAATGGTGCCGCCGCGATGCCGAGCAGCACCAGCCGCGTCCGGCCATCAACTTCCCCCGCGAGCGCCCCCAGGTACCCGAGACCGCCAGCCGCAACGATCTGCCGCGCGGCCCATAGCTGCTCCAGCAGCGCACACCGAATTTGGCTGGGTTCGCCTTGCGCGGGGGCAAGCAGTGGCATGCAGCGGTCGGCGAACGCCGCATGCTCCGCGCGCGCGGTAGCCTCGTCGGCTTCGACCGCCAGGCTGAAGATGCCATCCGGTACCTCGGCCCGCAGCCGGTACTCCCCCGCGCCACTATCTGCGGCAGCAGCCTGGTCCCGTTCCCTGCTGCCATCGCCGTTCGATCCCCGTACTTCGTGACGTTCCACCGATATGGCCTCCGGACTGCGCTGGAGTCCTTGTTCTTGGCCTGTCCCGGCATCGCTCCTGGCCGAGCGGCCATGGTCGGGCGCCGACGTCACGTCCCCTGCGTTTCCGCTTCGATCTCGTTCTGCCAGACCTTCGGGCCGCCGGGGGTCGTCTGCGGAATTTCGCCCCGTTCCGCCTGCGCGCGCCAGTCTTTACGCAGCCGGTCCAGTTGCGTGTAGCGGCCTGAGCCGCGCACGCCCCGGCGCATCACGCTGCCGAACGTCCACACGAGCAGGCCGGTAGGGATCAGCGCGATTATCAGCATCGCCCACCGTGTTGCGCCCGGCGTAACGGCAACGACGTACCAGAAAGCGATTGAGATCAGTGCCAGCAAGCCCGACAGTGCCGATAGCCCGATGTTCTTCCAGGAGCCGGTGCTGCTTCAGCGAGTCACCGATCATCCGGAACACCCCCGGGGCCACATCGACGCTCTTCTCGGCGTCTCCGGCGAGCTCGCCCACCTTCGGGATTTTCGACACCATACCCGCCCAGGTCGGCGCCTTCGTCATCGCCTTCGCCAGCCCGGCCTCCTGGTACATCTCACTCAGCTTGCTGGCTGCCCTCATCCAGCCCGCATCCGAGACGACGGCCACCGCGTCCAGCGCCACCGCGCGCCAGGTCCCGTGGTCGAACCCGGCCAGCAAGGCGTCTGCCCCGAGAGCTGCGACGGCGGCAGCGAGGGCAATGGGCCCGAAGATTAAGGTGAGCGGCGGGAACAGGGCCAGCAGCCCGGCGACCGTGGCGACGATGCTCGCTACGCCGGAGATGAACTCCAGCAGCGCCTTATCGTGGACAAACGAACTGAGCTTATGGACGGCGGTGTCGTAGACAGTTTCGGCGTCGTCCCACAAGCTGGCGAACAGGCCAGGCGGGTGGGGTGCCATGTTCCCGGCGTCGTCAAGCTGGCTATCGGCCTGCTGGACCGCGGCCTGGTACCGGGTGTGGAGGCCGTCGGCCTTGGCGAGGATCGCCGACATTGCACTGTTCGCCTGGTCGAGGCGGGCCCGCTGTGCTGGCTTGACCGTGCCGGGGTACGGCGGCACGCTGCCGACCGGGAGCCCGGCAGACAGTAGCAGGGCATCCAGTTCGTCGCGGTAGGGCGCGGCCTGCCGATCCAGCGCCCTGGCCTCGTCTTGCAGGCCGGCCAGGGCCACGGCCCAGGTGCGCAGCGCCGTCGCCGCCGCTCCGACGGAATCGCTCGCCTTTCGCGCGAGCGGCATGACCTCCTGGTGCACATGGGTGCGGAAGGCGTCGGCTGCTTGGCCCCGCCAGTCCTGCGAGTTCGCCGAGGCGAGGGTCTGGACGGCTGTCACCAGCGTCGTTGCCGACCGTCCGGCGTAATCCGCCAGTGCCTGGTAGCCCCGCAGGTCGCCGGGGCACGGGTCAAAGCCCAGATTCGGGTACGGGCTGGCCATTAGCTCCTGGTGCTCTAGCTGGTCGCGTCCAAGATCCGGTGTAAATGAGAGGACGGGCGTAGGTTCCCTTCAAGACCGCCAAAGTCATCGAAGGAAGGACCCACGCCCGTGCCAGATCGAGTATCGCCTACCGAACGTATCCGCGGCCACATCGATGAGCTGTTCGCCGAGGGCCGTCCGCTGCCAGAGATCCTGGAGGAGGTCGCCCGGCTCGGCGCGCAGCTGCTGATGCAGGCCGCCCTCGAAGCCGAGGTCACCGAGTTCCTGGGCCGGGACCGTTACCGGCGGGCTGCGGCCTGCGAAGACGCGCGGCCTGGCTCCCGGAACGGCTACCGGGAGGTGACGGTCAAGACGACTGCCGGGCCGGTGGCGCTGGCCCGGCCGAAGCTGCGCGGCACCGCTGAGGCGTTCGCGTCCCGGCTGTTCGGCAGGCACGTCACCAAGACCAATGCGCTGGAGTCGCTGGTGATCGCCTCGTTCGTGCGCGGCCTGTCGGTCCGCGACGTGGAGGCCACCCTCGCCGAGGCGCTGGGGGATCAGGCCGCGATCTCTAAGTCCACCGTCTCGTCGGTCTGCCAGCAGATCAAGGGCGAGTACGAGACCTGGGCACTGCGCCGCCTGGATGAGGTGAAGCTGGACTACCTGTTCCTGGACGCCAGCTTCTTCCGGATGCACCCCGGCTCCCCGGCCGAGCCGGTGCTGGCCGCCTGGGGTAACACCACCAGCGGCAAGCCCGCCTTCATCGGCCTGGCCCCCGGCACCGGTGAGTCCGCCGATGCCTGGCACGGCTTCCTCACCGATCTGAAGGACCGCGGCCTGGCCTCCCCGCTGCTGATCATCTCCGACGGTGCGCCCGGGCTGATCTCGGCGATCGAGCAGGCTTACCCCCAGGCCTTGCGGCAAAGATGTGTCATCCATCGCGCGCGGAACATCCTGGCCAAGATCCCGGCCGGGATGCAGGCCGAGGTCAAGGACGCCTACTGGCAGATCTTCGACACCGCGGACCTGAAGACCCCGCCCGGCCCGAAGCTCACCGAACTCATCGACGCCCGGATCAGCGAGATGGCCGCCAGATACGGGCCAACCTACCCCTCGGCGATGAAATGCCTGACCACTGACCGGGAAGGCCTCACCGCCTACCTGCGGTTCCCCGCTGAGCACCACCAGCGCATCCGGCACTCCAACTTCATCGAGCGCACCTTCGGCGAGACCCGCCGCCGCACCAAGGTCATCGGCCGGCTCCCCGGCGAGACCAGCTGCCTCACCCTCCTCTGGGCCGTCCTGGACCGCGCCTCCCGCGGCTGGCGCGGCCTGGCCATGACGCCCGACGGGCTGCGCCTCCTGCAGGACCTGCGCCGCTCACTCCTCGAACCGCCCACCCAGCTGCGGCCACGCACCGTCACCACCAGCCCCGACGCCGACAGCACCGAAACTGTCAGCGCTACCGCCTAACATCACCATGAAGCCGGAACCGCGCCCGTCACTTTTACACCCGATTCCGGACGCCACCCTCTAGCTCCTGGTGCTCTAGCTCCTGGTCCTCGCGCCGTCGTGGGTAAGGCTCGCATCAGCTCTTGCCCTTACCACGCGCAAGCTCGCTGGCCAGTTCATGATCCAGACGATCGAACGTTGAACCCACCTCGCGGAGCATTCGCGCGCATTCGCTGCCGTGCCGGCCGAGCTGATTGAGCCCGTAGTGCCAGCTGCCCGCGAACCCATGCACCCGCCCCGCCAGCGGATCAGCGCCCGTCACCTCGCTGTCGCCGACCCTGATGTCGTGGCAAGCGTGCGCCATCTGGCCGCTGAACCCAGAAAACGCCGCGACCAGCTCATCCAGCACCTGGCCGGTCACGTGGAGATCGGCGCCCATCACCACTCCTGCTCACAACTGCGTGGCTAATCATCACGCAGGATAGGCGAAACAGCCGAACCACGTTCAGCGAACCGGAACGATGCACTCGTCCCCTGCGAGATCACTCGGCCCTCCGGAGTGAATTAAACTTAATGCTTGCGACTAAGGGCATTTGCTATATCACCCAGCACATTTGCTACTCCATTTAACAACTTTGCGCCCACCGTTATGACGTCGCCTGCGAATTGCGGGCTTTTTGTCGCCACAACGATGATCAGGGGTATTAGCACGAATGTCCAGAGCAATCTGTGATGATTCACCGCTTCACCAGCTCTCAGTAGCTTTCGGTTACCGACCCCTCCCCAGCTAGTCGCTGTGCCTGCTTTCCTATTTAGAGACTGAGCGCCTCTTCGCGGCTTGTTTATCGGTCCAACGTCCTGCTTACGCAGGACCTTTGTTAGTAAACATTCACCCGGTTGGTGCGGGTGATATTTGATGTGCGTTGTGACCGGATTTAGGTCACCCGGCGGCTGAACTCGGGGGTGCCCGCGCCTGATGTCGCTAAGTGCGTAGATGACCTCCGACAGGAGGTAGATGACCTCCGACAGGAGACTGCGCGTCATATAAGTGCTGCACGTCGTCGCTGGCGCCGCGTACCTCGGCCAGCCGCCGCCAGGCAGCGTACTGGGATGTGCTGCTCAGATCTGTCCAGTTACCGCATGTTGTCTGGTCTGGCTGGAGTTGTTGGTCCGTCATATCTGGACTTACGGGTAGTAATCAGTGCGCCGACGATCATGCGCCCCTTACCCCGGCCACCGGTCGCGGCATCCCTTGGATCTATGGAGGTGCGTACACATGAGGACGTCGCGGCGGCGGCCGCGCATAGCGAACTGGGTCACCAGTACAACGATGCCCTGGCCGAGGGGCTGATCGAAAGAATCAGCTCGGAGATCGACAAGCAGGTGGACGCTCGACTGGCGCAGCGCGGCGTCCAGCCCGGCCGGGCTGCCTGGGCCAACGTCGCCATGGGCCTGGGCTCGGTCGGGCTCGGCATCGGCGCTACAGCGGTCCCTGACCCACCAGCTCGCTCACGCGGACACGGGATCTATCGGGAAAGCAGCCGTGAGGCCAGTCTGCCACGCCCTGCAACAGGCACACCACCGCAAAACCGCAGACCGGAATCCCGCTTGACAAGGCCCGCTCCTAAGGGATCACAACGTACCCCAAGAAGCTCCACGATGTCACAACCATTACGATGCCCGCGCGTCATATGAGGGCATTCCCGGAGCGGAACGGCCACGCCCGCACCAGCCGCGCCGTCTTGCTCGGCAGCCGGTCCGCCTGGTCCGCAGCCGCCACCGTTTTCAGGCCCGGGTCCAGTCCGTCCAGTTCGGCAAGGAGCTCATCACGCGAGACGAGTTTTGAGACGGGGAAACGTCCGTCCCCAGCTCACTGCGCTGGTAAAGACCCGGCTCAAGCGGATGCAGTACCCGGCCCGGTCTCCTCAACGGCTTCCTCGCCAGCACCCGCCTGGACCTCACGCCCTTCTGTAACCCCACAATTAGAGATCTTTTTATCAGCCACGATCAACTTCTTGGCGGCCGGTGACAGCAACGTCAACGGCACCCGGGTTGGAAGAATATTTAGTGCTCTTATCGTTCCAGATCAAGGGCCACTTCTGAACTACATCGATGTCTCGACGGTTCAACCGTATATCATCGCAGCCTGGCAGAAACACCTCAACACGAATGAGGATCCTGCAAACGGCCGATGGTACACAACGGGATCTAATGGGGACTCGATCGGGCTCTACGGAGGACTGAACGATTCCATCGGTACGGCTCTCATGTTCGACCAATCAAGTCTGCAATACCTACCGCAGCAGATCATCGCAGCATCGTCAAAGGTCGACAACAGGAACGGTTTGACTCCCAACTCCACGGTCACGCTCTCCTACAGCTACTCAAGCTCCACGACCACAAGTCAGGCCACCACGAACTCCGTGAAAGTCGGTGTCGGAGCTGACATCAAGGGCGGCGCGAACTTCATCTTTGCTGAGGCCGAAGTTACGCTGAAGTTCAGCGTCGAGTACTCTTACAGCTACACTTCCACCACGTCCAATATGTCGGGCCAGACTCAGATCTCCGGAAGCCGGGCGGCGGGATACCTGCTGACCTGCGGTCAGCGATCTGGGATGGTTTCCGTAAAGTGTTAAATTGGTGGTGGTAGGATTGTGGCATGTCGCCCGCCGCGGCTGCCATCTTGGAGGGCATGCCGGACCCCAGGGACCTGCGCCGCGTCAGCACGGATGGGGAGACCCTGATCTTCGCCGGGTCGCGGCTGCTGTTCCGCTACCGTGACGGCGATGCCGGGGCGCGGAACGTCGCGGTGGCGGTGCTGCGGCAGCTGGGCTTTGGCGGTCAGGTGGTGGCGCGGCTGATGGGCCTGACGGTGAACTACGTGGCGACGCTGCATAACCGGGCGCTGCGGGAGGGCACCGGCGGGGTGGTCCGGCCGCGGGGCCGCCCGGGCAAGCTGGATCCGGCCGCGTGGGAGCGGGCGCGGGAGTGGCGGGCGGCCGGGGTGCGGGATGCGGAGATCGCCCGCCGCCTGGAGGCAGCTCAGTCCACGGTGCTGCGGCGGCTCGGCCCCGCCGGCGTGCCGGACCAGCTGCCGCTGGGAGAGCCCGCGCCTGAGCCGGGACCGGCACCGGGACCGTCACCGGAACCCGGGCCGGCGCCGCTGCCGGAACCGGAACCGGACCCTCAGCAGGGCAGGTCAGGGGGCAGGGAGCCGGAGCCGGGGCGGCAGGCTGCGGCGGAGCCCGGGCCGGTCGCCGGCGCCGGGCAGGACGGCGCCGCCGGCGGCGGGGCCGGTGAGGGCGCGGCGGTGTCCGGGCCAGGCATCTGCGGCGAGGTCGCCTCCCGGTACGCGGGTGCGATGCTGCTGCACGCCTTCGGCGGCCGGGCCGGCGCCGGGGAGATCCTGGCCGCCGCGGCGGGCGGGGACGGGCGGCCCGGTGACGTGGCGCTGTTGTCGGCGGTCAGCATCTGCTTCGCGCTGGGCGCGGCGACGATCGAGCAGTTCAAGCACCTGACCGCCGCGGCCGCGGGGCCGCTGGCCGGGCTGGCGGCGCTGCCGGAGCTGCGGACCCTGCGGCCGAGGCTGGCCGCGATCGCCGACCGCACCGACCCGGTCGCGCTGCAGCGCCTGTTCGCGCAGGCGATGCTGGCCGCCGACCCGGTCACCTCCGGTGTGTATTACGTCGATGACCATTTCGTGCCCTACGCCGGCGCCAAGCCGGTCGGCAAGGGCTGGAACAACAAGCGGGGCCGGGCGGAGAAAGGACGCGCGGACACCCACGTGACCGCGCACGACGGCCGGGCGGTGTGCTTCGTCACCGGCGAGCCGTCCGGGCTGGCCATTACGCTGCCGAAGGCGCTGGCGGAGTTGAAGAAGGCCGCTGGCCCGGGCGCGCAGATCATGCTGGGGTTCGACCGCGGCGGCGCGTATGCGCAGGTGTTCCGGCACTGCCGCGACCAGGACGTGCACTGGGTGACCTACCGGCGGGCGCCGCTGGCCGTCCCGGCCGTCCTGCCGGTCATCACCACCATCACGGCCGGCCGGCGGCGCCGCGAAATCGCCTGGGCGGAGGAGACCGTTGACATCAAGGACTACGGCCAGGCCCGGCAGCTCACCTTGTTCGAGCACAGCCAGGTCGCCCTGCAGATCCTCACCTCCGACTTTGATGCCTGCCCGGCGGACATCCTGGCCTGGCTGAAGTCCCGGTGGCGGGAGGAGAACTTCCTCAAGTACGCCAGCGAGAACTACGGGATCGGCAAGATCTGCGACTACATCGCCGGGATCGAGGCAAACACCAAGATCGCGGACAACCCGGCCCGCAAGAAGGCGAACGCCGCCGTCCGGCAGGCGGAGACGGCGCTGGCCGCCGCGGAGCGGGACCTGGCCGCGCTACTCGCCGACCCGGCGATCACGCCCGCCGCCAAGAACGCCAGGCTCATCCCCGCCGCGCAGGAGAAGATCACCGCCGCGCGCAAGAAGCTGGACGCCGCCGCCTCCGCCCGGGACAAGATCCCCGCCAAGCTGCCCGCCAACGTCATCGACCCCGAAGCCAAAGTCGCGCTGCTGCGGACCCGCCGCCGCGGCCTGCAGATGGTGCTGCGGCTGCTCGCGCACAACGCCGAGCACTGGCTGGCCAACCACCTCAACGCCTACCTGCGCGACGACGACGAATACCGCGCCCTCACCCGGCAGACCATCATCCGGGGCCTGGCCGGCACCATCACCTACACCCCCGGCAGGATCACCGTCACCCTCCAGCAGCCCGGCACGCCCCGCATCACCCGCGGCCTTGCACTGCTCATCGACGAGATCAACAACAACCCGCCGGCCATGCCCGGCGACCAGCGGCCCATCACCTACCAGCTCGCCAGCCGACCCGAATTATTTAAAACCCGACCTACAACACGTTCCGGAGATCTGAGACTGAGACCTTCACTCAGGCGGTGCCAGTTTCGGTGCCGACTGGTAAAATTTACGAGGCTGTGGTGCGAGCAACTGTCCAACAGATTCAGGTACCTTACACGGCCAAGATATATGTCACAGGAACGTCAGAGACCTGGTTCGAGGACCGCATTCAAGGCCACTACAACTGGTCGGCCGACGCCGGTACGCTCTTCGGCTGGATCAACCAGTTCCGCACCGCCGGTAATGATTCGTCCCTGTACCAGGCCAATGGCGCGCAAGGGATTCTAGCCCTTAAAGGTACCCTTACCCATCAGCAGACCGCTGATTTCTCCGTACAGGTCTATGACATTACAAAGAGTGATGTAACGTTGGCATCGGATCGCTTTCCTGTTGCAGTCGAACCGGGACAGAGTGCAGTTCCGAAGGGTGAATTGGTCCAGACGTTGAAATTCTGACGGATCGCGGTAGGGACTAGGCGTTAGGTCGGTGTTGAAGTCCGGTCGCCATTCGGGCAGGCTGACCAGGCCGGGCTCTACCAGGCCGAAGCCGCCGAAGAGCTCCATGATCTGAGCGGCGTAGGTCTGGGTGACCTCGGTCTTGTCGCACCGCGTGGTGCGAACGCGTGCAGCGACAATGTCTGCGGAGCTATATAGGCGCCTGGCGAGCGACAGTAGGCTGATTAAAATTGGTATTCGTGGCCAGACCAAACACGGGGCTGTTCATTGAGGTGATCTCAGCGATTTAAATTGATATAGCCGTGCTCGACATGGGTAAGGATGAGCGCGGCGCGGGCGATGTCGCCGATCTTGCTGGGGCTGGCGGTGATGTGCTGGAGGGTGCGCCGGAACCCGTCAGGGGCGATGACCGCCTGGATGCTGCCGCCGTGCGCATGGGTCTTGCCGGAGTACCACACGTCGATGAGGTCACCCCGGACGCTGACGGTCTTCTCCCGGCACCGGTCCGCTGGGATGATCTTCCCGTCCAGGATCACGTGGGAAAGGCCCTCGTCCCTGGCCCGTTCCAGCGCCTGGCGCAGATCCAGGGCGCAGCCGACGATACCAGTGCGGCAACGGCGTAGGGACGCACATCTCCGGTCGTCCGGATATGGGCACTCGGCGGCAATCCGGTCGGAACATCCAGGATGGCGGTGGTCCTCTCATGCCCAGTGCCCGTCACGACCTCGGCAAGTTATCCGGAGGCGGGTGACTCCTGGCCCGGTTCCTCGTTTCCGGGTGGAGACTTTCCGGCCGGATTCACATCAGATCAGAAGACCTCATCTCGCCCCCCCGGGGCCGTGCGCAAACCTTGGCGAATGCCCTTATGCCAATATGTGTCGCCGCTTTTCCGTGCGCCAGGTTTTGGCTGCGGAATTATCTGACATTCGCGCTATCAATTTCGGCGGCACCGGGGAATGCGGCGGCTCGATTGCTGTACGGTCTCCTTTGCGCCGGCTCACCCAGATGATCGCATTGCTGGTACGGGAGGATGACGATGGCTCCGAAGCGTGGTGTCGGCTGGATGGCCGCGGCAGTTCTGACCGGCGCGGGGCTGGTCTCGTTCCAGGGCCAGCCGGCCGAGGCCGCGGCGGCCTCAGCCGTCAGGTGCCGGTCGGCCGGCCATCCGGCACTCGCGGCCCAGCTCAGCCGGGATATCCAGGCCGCGCACCGGGGCCGGGTCTCGACCGTCGCGGCCGGACTCTACGATCCAGGCCTGGGGCTCGGGTGCTGGCTCAACGCCAACGCGCATTTCGACTCGGCCAGCGTGGTCAAGGCCACCATTCTCGGTGCTCTCCTCCGCAAGGCGGAAAAGCAGCACAGGTACCTGACCCAGGCCGAGGCCTCCCTGGCCACCGCGATGATCACCCAGTCGGACAACAACGCCGCCTCGGCGCTGTGGGCGGACGTCGGCCGGACCTGGCTGCAGCACTTCCTGAACCTGGCCCGGATGACGCACACGGTGCTGGGTCCCGGGGGCTACTGGGGGCTGACCCAGATCACCGCCCACGACGAGATATTGCTCCTGCAGCTCCTGACCAAGCCGAACGGGGTGCTCGGCAGCGCCTCCCGCGGCTACGAGCTGGGCCTGATGGCCAGGGTCATCCGCTCGCAGCGGTGGGGTGTCCCAGCCGGCGCGCCCGCCAGCCTGACCGTGCACGTCAAGGACGGCTGGCTGCCCCGGTCGACGCACGGGTGGCGCATCCACAGCATCGGCTGTTTCACCGGCCGTAACGGCGCTTACAGCATCGCCGTGCTGACCCAGGACAACCCGACGATGAACTACGGGATCACGACCGTCCAGGACATCGCCTGGGTGATCAACCGTGACCTGAACCCGGGGACGAAGCCGGCCGCCTCGCCCGCGGCGCCCGCTCCCGCCCGTAACACGCCGGATGAGAAGCTGCCCGCCCTGCCCGGTATCCCCTAGTGAGCCGGTCTTGAGTTTCCCAGTCACCACGTGAGTTGATTTGTCCCCCAGTCTGGCGCTGACGGCTATCGCCTGGCTGGCGGGTGCGGTCTGCTGGGGATATGGCAGATCCCAGGTTAGAGCCGCTGGTGCTCTCGGAAGACGAGCGACGCACGCTGGAGAGCTGGGCCAGGCGCCGCAGCACCGCGCAGGGCCTTGCGTTGCGGGCGCGGATCGTGCTGGCTTGCGCAGAAGGCGCACCCAACATCGCGGTGGCCGCCCGGCTGGGCGCCAGCCGGGGCACCGTGACCAAGTGGCGGGAGCGGTTCTTGCGCCGGCGGCTGGATGGGCTGTGCGACGAACCGCGGCCGGGGGTGCCGCGCACCATCACTGACGCCCAGGTGGAGGAGGTGGTGGTGCGCACCCTGGAGGAGGTGCCGGCGGGTGCCACGCACTGGTCCAAGCGGGAGCTGGCCCGGAAGGCGGGCATCTCGCCGACCAGCGTGCACCGTATCTGGCGGGCCTTTGGCTTGCAGCCGCACCGGGTGGAGGAGTTCAAGATCTCCCCAGACCCACTGCTCATCGACAAGATCCGCGATGTGGTGGGGCTCTACCTGGCCCCGCCGCCACGGCGGCGGTCTTCTGCGTTGATGAGAAGCCGCAGATCCAAGCGCTGGAGCGGACCGCCCCGGTGCTACCGATGATCCCCGGCATTCCCGAGCGGCGCAGCTTCGATTACACCCGGCACGGCACCGTGGACCTGTTCGCCGCGCTCAACACCGCCACCGGCAAGGTGATCGGCAAGCTGGCCGCACAGCACACGGCGGAGGACTTCCGCGATTTCCTCAACGACATCGACCGGCAGGTCGAGCCCGGCCTGGCCGTCCACGTCATCTGCGACAACCTCTCCGCGCATAAAGCGCCGGCGGTGCACAAGTGGCTACTGGCGCACCCGCGGTTCGAGCTGCACTTCACGCCGACATACTCGTCGTGGATCAGCCAGGTCGAGCGGTGGTTCGCCGAACTGGAACGGCGCTGCCTCGAGCGCGGCACCTTCTGCTCGCTGGACGCGCTCAAGACCGCGCTGGAGGAGTGGATCAGCACCTGGAACGAAACGGCACGGCCATTCAAGTGGACCAAGACCGCCGACCAGATCATCGACCGCATCTGCCGTTACTGCTCACGTATCTCAGGACCGGGACACTAGGAGCTAGGCCGCCAGCCCGAATGCCTCCGGGGAGTTCACGACGACGACGGAGTTGGTGCTCCCATCGAGGCCCCCCGGAGTACGCTCATGCCCGCATCCAGCGCCCCGGCCCAGCTCGCCCTCGGCCTGGCCGCGCTCGGCTGGCACATCCTGCCACTGTCCCCGGTCAGCAAACGGCCCCTCAATAACTGCCCGGTCTGCCGTCCCCGGCACGGCCTGCCCGCCCACCTCGCGCATGAGTGCCCCTGCCTGACCGCGGGCGGCTGGTGCCACGGCGTCCGCGCCGCCGAGCGCGGCCCCATCGGCGCGCGCCGCGATCAGATCGTTGCCGCCGTGGACGGGTAAATGATGCCAAGGCGCGCCGGTGACCGGAAGCCTTGCGGGGGACCTGGGCCGGATGGCCTCCCGGGAGCGGCACACCCGCCGGGGGCCGCCGGGAAAAGAACCCCGAATACCACAGGGTAAACGGGCGGCGGCAGTACGCGCGGAAGCAGGGAAACCGGGCACAGGCCCGGAAAGCAATACGGCAGATGCGCGCCCTCCCCTACGGCGACCCGATGGACCCCGGATACCGGCGGCTGTTTTACTGCCGGTACGCCGGTGATCACCTGCTGGGATTCATCGGGCCGAAAGCCGAAGCCGAGCAGATCAAGGCCGGGCTGGCCGCGTTCTTGCGGGAGACCCTCGCACCCTCATCGTCTGCCGTCCCTGCCACGACTACATCCACGCCAGCCCCGTCGCGAACGCGGCACAGTCACTGGAGAGCCCAGTGCACTGAAAGGTGCCCGCTGGGTTCGGAGGAAGGCCGCGCGGAAAAGGCCCGGGTTCAGGATTCTTGAACCCGGGACCTCGCCGCGCAGCCCACCCTGTCACCTGTTTCGGTTGTTCGAATCAAGGACCCCTCGCTTGCGACTTCGGTAGGTCCCGTCGTCAAGCCGCCAGTGCAGCGTCGATTGCGGTACGCGCAGCAGTCGCGCGGTCTCGGCTTCAGAGAACTGAACCGCCCCGGAGGGCTTCGGTCACCTGCGCGGTACCGGCCCGGACGGTTTCGGCGGCCGCAGTGCCGCTCGCCGCCGCCTGCTTGGTGAGCTGCCGCTGAGCATTCAGCTGAGCATGCACCAGCTTCTCGGCGAAGTCGAACGTCTGGTCGATCAACTCGCTATTCACTGGCGTGGCGCCAAACGCCTGCTGAAAGCTCCGGTTCCAGGTCTCGAGCATGGTCAGCAATGCGCCCTGAGTCTGCTTGACCATCTCGGTGTATGACTGCTCCTGCGGGTTTGCCATGACGTCGCCTCCACACACACTCTGTGCTAGAAATGTTACCTTCAGATGAACTATTACGCAGCGTAGTAGGGCCCTAATTAGCAGAAATGTGACGGTCCCGCCGTGCACCCGGGAGCGGACCAGGACGGCACGGCACCGGCCGCCGCTGGCGGGCCAGGCCCACGGTGGACGGCCGCGAGGGTCCGGCCCGGTTCTTCGACCGCAAGAGCGACGCCCGACCTGGGACCAGGCCCGCCGCCTGCGCGGTGCCCGTCCCGCCGGGCCGCCGCCGCAGCCGTCGGCCGCACCGGTCACCGCCCAGCGGGTGGCCAGCAACACCGGGGTGATCATGATCGCCGGGCAGAAGATCGCCCTGGGCCGCATCCACGCCCGCCGCATCGTCACCGTCCACGTCACCGCCGACGTCATCACCATCGACCTGGGCGGGGATGACACACGCACCGTCCGGCGGACCACCACCCAGCCGGTCCGCAGCATCAAAGCCCAGCAGCCCTCAAGGCTGCCCATGTTTCCTAGGCCAACTGGAAAGCATGTCCTGGGACTGATCCGTCAACCATCACATGGGATTAGACACTAGTTGGGGTTGGGCTAGACACCGCCAGGGCGCCAGTGAGGCTAGACACTCGAGTGGCAAGAAAGGGCCCTCAGCGACGGGCAGGGGACCCGCGCGCCTATCCTGGCGGAGACTGCAAACGTGCGAGAACGTCTACCATGGCCGGGCTGAGATCGGAGTGATGGTGCACGATCTTCCACCCTTCCGCTTCACGGCGGTAAATATTCGTGACGCGTTGATCAAGAGAGACGTGGTGTCCACCAAACTTAGCCTCCCGGGCCTCGGTGCCTATCTGGTATGCCAGGTCACCGACCACCCAGATCAGGGAGTCTTTGAGGCTGATTTGGCCGTCCGAGGCCATCGAGGCGACCTGCTCCCAAGGACCTCGTACCTGCTCCCAGCCAACCTCACGGCCACCTGGCCCTTGGTCTTCTGACCGGAGTGTCCGCAGTGGTCTCCAGGGTCAAGCTGGTGACTTCGCGTGTACGTCCGCCCGGCCGAGGATGTCCGACTCCGGCTGATCATTGACACAGTAGCTTCATCTGATGCTTGACACTGCCCGCCCCGGCATGCCCCTTGTGATGTTGTTCGCGGCGGGAGGGTGGCCGGGCCATGCTCGGGGAATTGAGCGTCATGGAGCAGCGCTATCACGCGGTGATGGAGGTCCACATCCGGAGCGCCGGTCAGCGAGGTAGCCCGCCGCTACGGGGTGTCCCGGCAGGCGCGCGTCATGCTCATCACGCCAGGACTCACACAGACCCCGTGTAGGGGACGCCCATGCAGGCGTCGAGCGTCTTACCAGAGTGCTTGGACAACCGTGCCGTTGTGCAGTGTCACCACCGTGGCCTTGGCCATCCACGCCGGTACATCGGAGGACATTTCCGGCCAGTTCATCGACTCCTGCCAATGCCTGGCAATCCCGGCCGGTGACTCGTAGTACTCATCGATCACGAAGGTTGTCCTGCCGGTCGGCTCCGAGTTCGGGTCCATCGGGTTCGACAGTTCCGGGCCCTTGGAGATGGTGTAGCTCAGCAGTGCCACATCGCCCTCGCGGGGATGCCCCTTCATCCACTCGCCGTGCCTCGCGAAGAGGCGATCTCCTTCGGCCACGTCATCAGCCCCCACCGTCGCCATGATGACGAGGTGCGACTTTCCTATGTGCGACATGTTGAGTCCCCCTCCAAGGCGCGCGAGACGGCAACGAGACCGTCTTTCGCCGTTCGTATAGTGAAGCGGTTGCCAGGCTTGGCCGTCAAGGAGGGTTCGCCGAGATCGGGCGAAGGCGCCCGCTCGGCGGCACCGACGGCGGATCTTTGTTCGGCGCCGATCGGAAATAAGACACAACGCCCGCAACCGCCCGGCATGACACCGGTCTCCCCAGGGCCAGCCGATGGTATCCCTCGCCTTGCGGGCCTCAACGTCGTTCGTCCTCGCGCTAGCGCGCTGCGGGCGCTCCACGTTGACCCCGCCGCGGCACCGGCGTTGACTGGCACCTATCCGGGGGAAACTGCGACAGCAGGACCAGACCGAATAAACGGTGCCGCGGTGAGGCCTATCGGCAGTATCTGGCTCATCGGGCGATCGTCATCTCGTGATGTATACGACATGATTACATCATCACCGATGGCGTTCCTCATATCTGGCGGAAAACGGACCTCACGTTTGGCGATCGATCAGCGCGCCTGAATTCGCCCCCAATGACCCCTCGCTTGTAAGGCAATATTGATAAGTCAATGGCCAGTACGATTCTGACTTTCTGCCAGGGTGATCAGGTGCGCTGGCGTGCGTCGCAGTTCGCGGTTGGGCAGCGCGATTGTCACCCAGTCAGTCACCCACCCCAGATATGCGGGCCCGGTTGCTGTGTATTTTAGTTTGACGCTTAATTGTCAGGTGAGTCTGGAAACGGATTGACGGTTAAGTGTCAGGTCATTTTTAGGCTTTGCAGGCCTGCCCCGGGAGGGGAGGTACCTGAACGCCGTTTGTCGATTCTGCTGTCAACGATTCGTTGACAGTAACTCTGCGTAACGACCCGTTCCAAGATCAGGCATTGTACTTGGGTTATCGAACATTTTGATGCTTAAGCGTCAAGCCCCTTACCTCGGCCACCGGCCGCGACATACCTTAGATTCATGGACGTACGTACACATGAGGACGTCGCGGCGGCGGCGGCCGCGCATAGCGAACTGGGTCACCAGTACAACGATGCCCTGGCCGAGGGGCTGATCGAAAGGATCAGCTCGGAGATCGACAAACAGGTGGACGCTCGGCTGGCGCAGCGTGGCATCCAGCCCAGCCGGGCTGCCTGGGCTAACGTCGCCATGGGCCTGGGCTCGGTCGGGCTCGGGATCGGCGCCACAGCGGTCACGTTGCATTCCTTGTCCAACACCGGCACCGCACCCAAGGCAACAGTCAATCTGGGCACATTCCATGCATCCGTCATGTCAACCACCACCTCGATCAGCACCGCCCAGGTGGTCCTTATCGTGCTGATCTGGGTTGTCATTGCGGTCGTCAACATCGCCTACGCCCGCCAAGCCACCAGGGCGTCGCGAACATAAGAATCGCGCAGGCCAGATTCGCGGCCTGCCCGATGAGCGAGACGACTGTGGTTCCGGTACCGGCCGCTGTCAGGCGCGAGCTCGGTCAGCAGGCCTGGGCGGTGATCCTCTCGATGCGAACGAGTTGCATGTCGGTCTATGCCGGTCGTTGGTGCAGCTCTCAAGTCTCGGTTGGTCGGATGAGGTCGGTGCTGGGCGGCAGGGTTGCTGTACCTCTATGGCCTGGCCCTCGAAGATGGTGTTGAGCGTGACGTTAGCCAGCGCGCCGTTCCCGGAACTGCCAGGTGGCGAAAGCGAGCAGTCGTAGGCTTCAGGTCATGGCGCGAGGCGGTAGAAGAGCTACCCAGCTTGACCATCTGCGTGGTCTGGCCTGACATTGTCTTCGGGGCAGAACATGCGAGTGGTGGGTAGAGCACGGACAGGCATTTAGCGCTTATCCGCCAGGAGACAGTTGCTGGATACTGTGTCATGTGGCATGAGTGTTGGGATGACTGGGCCCAAGGCTGCCGCTCGCGCGATTCCATGCACGTTCATTGGCAAGCATCTGCGGTTCAGTAATGACGACATCACACAGATCATGACCGACGGCGCACGCCAGCCGGTGACATCACGCGCATACCTGGTCCGGCGATAGGCGCGGCCATGGCGGCAGCGGACGGTACATCTTCCTCAGCCCGGACGGCACCCACTACCGGCGCAGCAACTACGCCCGGCGAGTCTTCCGGCCAGCGTGCGACGGCCGATACCTGTCAGCGGCCAGCCGCCCTAGCTGGCTGGTAATCATCAACGCAGCAAACTGGCCCGGTGTCCCGATCACGTCCTGGCCCCCGGCGATCCCGGGACAGCCATTTATACCACCAGCAGGAAAAGGCATCCCCCGGCTCGTCGCTGGGAATCGGGCAGGGCACTGCCCAGACTGCGGGCACGCGACCAGGCTGCGCCTCGACGAAAACACCGTTGCCCACAAGGCAGGCGACGACCATTGCCCCGGCAGCGGGAAACGACCCACCGGCGACCCGTCCCTTGCGTGCTGGCTGCCCATCAAGGAGGGGCTGACTCCGCACGGTCTGCGGCACAGCCACAAGACCTGGATGGCCGAAGACGGCATCCTCGAGATCCTCGCCGAGCAACGTCTTGGTCATGAAGTCCCCGGCATGCGCGGCCTCTACGCGCACGTATCACAGCGGATGCGCGGCGAACTGACCGCTGCCCTTCAGGCCTGCTGGGATCAATCCCTGCGCGATCGTGCCGTTCTCGCCGCGCACTCCCCCGTCCCACTGCTGGACGCTCTGCTCGCCTCTCACCGGCCACCGGAAGTTGATCTCCCAAATTCCTCCCCACATGAAGAAGGGCCTCACCCACAGGTGGGATGAGGCCGACCCGATGAGGGTTTGACCAGGCTGAACGTTGGTGGGCGATACTGGGATCGAACCAGTGACCTCCTCGGTGTGAACTATCGGCACTCCTTGCGAAATAGGTTTTTTAGCAGGTCAGACAGTCCACGGATGTCCAAGCAAGTCCGCCTGAACGTACCTGCGTTGCGGTACTCAACTGCTGTACAGCAGGACCACCTGGCGGCCGTGGCGGCCCGGTCGTCGACTCGTTGCCTCGTCGACTTCGTTCCGCGTCCTAGAAGCCGGGGTCACTGCCCTCTTCCTTACCATGGGACGCAGCTACCAGGCCGTGACCTGGCAGGACACCACGCGGCTAGCCGATCTGGGCACGTATAGGGCCTGATCAAGCGATCAGAGCCAACCTGTGACGGCCTCTGGCCGCCGCCCCTCATCATCTACCCCGCCGACGCCGGGACGCCCAAGTGCGAGCGTTTCAGCCACGCCACGGGGCCGGCCTCTTCGTCCGGAGCGGACGGTGGAATACGATTTCGATCCGGGTGAGGCTCCCCTTGGTGATCTGTTCACCGCCTACGAGGACAGCTTCTCCGCTGTATGGGCGAGAGCTGGACTCCAGGCGTGGTAGGCAAGGGGTATGCCGAGCAGGACGCCGACTGAGGAAGCCGCGTACGCCCTCGACCGCAGGAAAGCCAGAAGTGACCTTAAGCCCGAGGTGCAGGCTGCCTATGATCGGCTGGCTGAACAGCGGGTGATAGGGAACGCGAACGCAGATCAGGCCGTGCGCATCAAGGCATGGTGGACAAGCGTCATGGAAACCATTACCAGCGCCGGGGGTATAGGCAAGGCGCTGAGCCTGGCGGAGCCGGGGGGATTCTATGAAGACCTGCTCTGGGTCCTGCTGGACCTAGACTAGGCCAGGTTCCCTGTCGCGGTGCGTGGAGACGGCCGCCCGCTCACGTCGACGGAGATCTCCAGGGTTGAAGTGGTGGTAACGCACTCGATGTTTCCGCGACAAGCTGTCACGCTGGGCGCGGGACGTCGGGCAGGCCACCAGTAAGCGGCAGCCCCCGAGTACCGGAAATCGTCACCGGCCCCTCAGCCAGGATGCCAAGCCCAGCCAGGTCCCGGCGACTGCTCGGCGAGACGTTGGCTGGTCCACGTTCGGTCCGCAGATTCCCAAGCGTCCGATTTTCAGGAGGCTTTGCACGTCCATGAGTGTCCGTCACAAGCCGCCCGAGCGGGCGATACGCCGCTCCGGCTCCCCTTGGCGTCCACCTTCAGCGCCACGTTTCCACAGCCATTGTTAGCACGGCGTTAGCAAGATCGGCAGTCGGTGCCCCTAGTTCGTTCCGGTTGCTGCTGTCAGCATGGTCTGCCTGAAACTTGACAACTCAAGAGCGTGAACGTGGGCGGAGGATCCGAGCCATCCTGTCGAGGCAGCCGCAACTGACTCACGGCCCACGCCGCATGGACCTCGGATGCGTCGTCCTGCTCGACGCAGCTCCCGCTCGTTCGGCTCGCGTACGATCAGACTGGTTCTGTCCGGACCGCCTGAGCGTTTGACATGCGCATATTTGGGAATTATATATGACATACAAAGCCAGCGTCTTTCGGCTGTTTGTTGCATCGCCCGGTGACGTCCATGCTGAACGTCAGGCCATTGTCAAAAGAGTTCATCAGTGGAACGATCTGAACTCGCATGAGAGGAAAGTCGTTGTGCTACCCGTTCTTTGGGAAACTCATTCTACTCCTGAGCTAGGCGAAGGTCCTCAGGCCATAATTAACCGGCAGCTAGCCGATCAGTGCGATTTTGTGGTGAGCGTTTTTTCCACGAGAATGGGAACCCCGACGCAGAATGCTGAAAGCGGAACTGCGGAAGAAATTGATCGTGCAGGAAACGCAGGGAAGCCGATCATGCTTTACTTTTCTAACTCTCCTGTGCATCCTGATGAGATAGACCCTGACCAGCTCGTACGTGTCAGGGAATTTAAAGCAAGGACTTATCCCCGCGGCCTAGTTGAGAATTATGATTCTCTTGAAGAATTTAGTGATAAATTTGCACGGCAGCTGGCCCAAACGATGAAGAATATGATTGACAATGAGGCTCAACTTGAATCAATACAGAGCGAGCTACCCGCAGGTATTCCTATTATAATCGCCTTGGCTCAAGGCCAGCCTCCTGAGGTGCTTCCATCACCAGCTACCCTTAAAATTCGAAATGTTGAGTGCACTAACAAGGAGGAAATCCCGGACTATGAAGAGCCGCCCTCACTCCCCGCATCGAAAGCTGATGGCAGCGTCCTTACATATGTTACGACCTTTACCTCAGGAACAAATAAAAACTATTACAGGGATTTGGTTGAATACTATTGTAAGTTTCAGCGATTTCAATTTCTATGTTTTGCCATAGAGAATCCTGATGTTGACGTTTTGCGGGATCTACATTTTGAAATTAAAGTAGAAAACGCCAGCGAGCGGTCTGTCTTGCTATTTTCGAGTGATGTCCCAACGGTCCCGCAAACGCAAGTGCAGTACGGTACGCTAAATTACAGTTGGGCAAATTATACGCTGCAGTCCCCTTCGGGTTCATCTCAGCTATCATCTGCGGGTCGAGAGATAGAGCTTGGCGATGACGGTTCTCGTATGAATCTTGAATTGCCGGTACTTCAACCTAAGCGTACTGTCTATTCGAATAACAGCTTTTATCTAGGCGCGACGGAATCAACGACTGTTACCCTCAATTCGATCATTTACTCTAGCTCAGCCCCGCCAACTTCTCGTGAAATCGAACTTTGCCTGCAAATGGTAAATGAGGAAATTACTTATCAGGAAATTCTTCTTATCTTTGGTATTGACCTTTCCTGAGAGCCTGGCAAGGCTCAATGATTGTTGAGTAGTTGCCCTGTGGATCGTCCTGATCCGTAGCAGGATCAAGACCGTCCCCAGCGGTCCGGACAGGTCTTCATGTCTTGGTCGGCTGCACTCTGGCTCCGATGGCGTCCAGCGCCATCCCGCACCGTTGTTAGCAACTGCGTTAGCAGGATCGGCAGCCGTGATCCTCGCGTGATCCTCTGCTTGCAAAATACACCCAAATTGTCGGGAACGCTCGCTCACCTGGGACTGCGCCACGGGAGCATCCGCTGGGATCGGCATGCGTCGGGTCCCGTTGTGGTCAAGCCTGGTGGTCAGGGCCATCGCGTAGCTGTGTCTGTCTGCTGCGCCGGACGGGACCTCTCAAGTCACCATCACCGATATATCTTAGTCCACCCGTGGAGCATCGAGTTTGTAAATCGTCCGGAACGTGATCAGGTTGACACCTGATACCCAAAGTAGCACTAGACACTGGTTCGTTACTTAATTAAGATAGTACCATCTAATGACAAAATGAGATGATCCGGCGTCGTTTAACGATAGTCATACGATCGGCGCAAAATCAATAACAGGAGACCCTTACTGGATGAGCAGCCGATCGCTCCAGCGACCTATAAGTCGCTACGCCCGGGCCGCCGAACGGAGGGATACAGTGCCCGTGTATATTAAGACCGTGCGGTCCCAAGCGCTCTCAAAGCCACCAGTTCGCCATAGTCACCTACACGGCTACTATGAGTGGAAATCCAAATCTGCCCCACCGGGTAGAAGGTTTGAGCCCATAGAGGAACGGGTGCTTGAGCCGACCGTTAGGGAGCTAGCTTCTCGCCTCCCTGGTAGCAGTTCAGGCGTCCTAGCCACGGCTGAGTTTGCAGGTCCAGTCGGCATAGCAGATCTTGTGGCGGTAACGCGAGCTCAGGAGAGACTCGAAGAGCGCCTTCGGCTGGGTATACCGCCTCTCAGCAGACTTGCAGATACCTCAGTGGTTGCCGCAGTAGCGGTCCGACGGGCAACGACAGCTTCATCTGTATCGAAGGCGCTCGGCGTTTCTGAGGTGCAAGCTACTCGCCGTCTACGTCAATTGAGCGATGCGGGCGTTCTGAGCCAGAATGGAAATGGCTATCTCCGGAATCCGGTATTCATCCCTATCGGTCACATGTACGCCTTCGAGGCGAAGGTCTCAGACTGGCGTCAGGCGATTGCCCAAGCAATGCGCTACGCTCGATGGGCGGATGCAGCAGGAATAGTGCTGCTCAGGCCTCCGAAGGACCTGGAAAGCCTCAAAGTTCACGCAAGAGCACTGCGTATTGGCGTCGCCGTGGAAAATCGTTGGCTGATCCGACCTGTGCTCCAACGCGTCTCCCCGGGTTTGCGGTTGCTTTCGTCAGAGATGTTCGTAGCGGCGCTAATTAAGTAGTGTCGGTCATTTACCAGAGCTGCTCGCTCGTAGCATACGTTTGCAAAGCAGTGGCTTGATTATTCCTCCAAGCCTTTTTATCTGACCGCAGTACGACACCCGGCAAGCTACCGATGAGAATATCGAAGAGTTGGCCAGCATTTGTGTAGCGGGTATGAAGTTCTTGTATCCGCATCCGGCGACTGCCTTGACCGTTTATCGCTTGTACCGCCTCACGTATCACCTGAAGGTGATGCACACGTTCAGCTTGATCGCTAGGTGGCATTGGGCCACCTCTGATGGTCATTGCTAGATCAGAATTCCATCGTTCAATCGCATCAGCAGTGTCTCGCCGCAGAACAGCGAGCAGGCGACCTTGCGTTACGTAAGATGCTGGAATCCGGGGCGAATCATCAGAGCTAACGTGGAATGTTCCTGGATCGAAGATCCGCATGCCTCGATCCCAGCCGCTCCCGATTGTGTCGGCGCCAGAAGCGACGCTAATCAGTCCTGCAAGGTCAGCGTGGGCGATAATAACTCGAGAACGCTCAGAGAGAGAGTGGATTGTCCGGCATAGTCCTGCAAATGCGGCAGTATCGTCAAGAGTTGGAATGTGGTCCGCGACGAATTCATTGATAACAGTAATTACCCAGCCAGGAGCTCTTAGCGCCGCTAGCCGACCTACGTAAGCGTCGAGACGCGGGCCCATACGCCAGAACGATCTAGTCCCCGCCAGTGATTGCCAGCAATCCCGCTGGAGGCCTTTCGCGATTTCTGCAGTAGCAATCGCGTGATCCGATATAGGAGATTGCGGCATCTCCAACGTCACGGTAGGCGCGAGATACGGCGCTCGGAGAGCTTGTTGGTGTGCGAATACCCGCTCAATATGTTGCAGGCTCCGGTTGGGCGTGTCCAATCCAAGCCCTGCGGGCCCCCAAAGTTCCCAGGTGTCGTAATGGTCCACCCTGTTAGTATTTGGTAGCAGACGCGCGTGCGTCATTGCGTCGAAGATTACTTCGCCGCTGACGCCTCGGACAAGCCTAGCCATCTCTTCTCCGCTTGGAGATCTCGGCGCACTTATCCTAGGCGTACAGAACGGAGACAGGAATACCCCATCTGCTACACCGTTAAGTATCGCATCAGTGCACCAGCCATGATGTCCAGAACGTCGCCCGTCGTGCAGCAAGACTCCGCTCATCGCGACTATCGCCCAATCTTCTCAAGATCAGCTATTAGCTCAGCCCCATCGAGATATCGCCGGGCCGGTTGACGCTGTAGACATCGGTCGATGACTGATGAAAGGTCATCGCTGATCGACTGGTCTATAGTCTTAATCGGAGTAACCTGCTCATTCACTAGTCGCTTGAAGTATTCGGTTTCGCTGCCGGATGGATCAACAGGAAACCTGCCGGTTCTAGCGCAGAATGCGAGAATTCCGAGGCCGAAGATGTCGCTGGCAGGCGTCGGATCTCCGCCTGGTACATGTTCCGGGCTACGAAATCCCGCTGTACCTGGTTGGTAGGTTCCCGTCAGAGCCGTCCTAGCAAGGTGCCTTGCTAGACCCGGGTCCATCAGCACGTACTGCCCGCTAGTGAGTTGTCGCACATTGCCCGGCGAGAGGTCTCGATGGACCACATCAAGATCATGGCAAGCCTGTAGACCACGGGCACAATCCGCAAGTAGGCGAAATACCCTATCATCGGTCCAAGGAGTGTTCATGCACTGAGATAGGTCGTTTCCGTCGAGATACTCTTCTACCCATGCGACCGCATCGGGCCCGTCACCGATCTCAACCGGCTCGGACAGTACCTTTACCACATGGCGGGAGTCAATGGCTGCCAGCAGCTCAACCTCGCGTCGAGCACGCTCTCGGACGATGGCCGCTGCTGGTCCAGTGGGAAATGGAACGATTTTTATGACGACATCGCGCGACGCAAGAACGGCCCTAAGCACATACTTCTGGCCGCCCTGAACGAGAGGAGTCGCTGACTCCACCCCTAGCGCCGCTACTGCGTTGTCGATCATCTCGTGGGGGGTCATGAGGCGCCTTGACGACAATTTTTCACGTTGAATTATGATACTCGCCAGCTCGCTCCCATGCCCGCCGCGCGAGGTTTTGTTTCACAGCCTCCGATTCGGATGGGTGATTTGCCGTTTATGGCCGATAAGCGAACATTGAGCCTTCGGCCGTCGTCACCCATCTTTCGAGGAGCTCGATTCGTCTCCGTCCTCCTCGATAGGCGCCAGATTGTGCCGGGGAAGATCACACTCAAGGGTGGCGCGGAGCGCCATCGCGTGAGCGACGGCCGCAGGCCGCCCTTGAGTACGCCCGGCATGGGCGATCGATTGGGGGTGAAAGTCCCCTGGAGGAAGAGGTGGTGCTAACTCCGAGCCGGAGGCAACTGCGTCGTCGTGAGGCGGGGTGGGAAGGAAGCCCGAGGCGTATCCCTGCACCGAGGAACACGAACCGCGTATGAGGCGGGGCGATCTGGGTGAGCCTGCTCAAGAAGGTAAAGCCCGTCACCATCAACAGGGTCGTCACGTAGACGCGGCGGGCGTAGGGGGAAATTGGTCGTTCTTATCCGGGGAGATCTGCCCGGGTGCCGGTTGCGGCATCGTTGCCGCCGCGCTGGCGGCTTGCATCGGAAGGTGCGGGCTGACCGGGCAGAAGTCAGCAGAGGTCGTAGTACCGGCCGGGGATCGGATCGTGGCCGGGAAGGACCGAACGTCGAGTGAGACGGAGGAATCGGTGCTGCTCGTGCTGGTCGCGGTGATCGCAGTCATCCCGCGGACGCGGGCCCGTTGTGGTGCAGGCGGTGAGGTCCGTTGAGCACCCCGGCGGAGCGTAGCGGCCGGCCGGCGCACTCCGAGGAGGCTGTCATCCCCGGCCTGGAGGTGACTTTGTGGGAGCGGTTGCTCTCGCGGGAGAATCTGGGCCGGGCGTTGAGGCGTGTGGAGGCCAACCGGGGGCGCCCGGTGTGGATGGCATGACCACGGGGCAGCTTCGCCCGTGGCTGCGGTTGCACTGGGCGTCGGTCCGGGAGGCTCTGGACGCGGGCACGTACCGGCCGTCGCCGGTCCGCCGGGTGGTGATCCCCAAGCCCGGGGGCGGCGAGCGTTTGCTGGGGGTGCCTACCTGCCTGGACAGGCTGATCTGTCAGGCCATCGCGCAGGTACTCACGCCGATCTTCGATCCGGGTTTCTCGGGGTCGTCGTTCGGGTTCCGTCCCGGCCGGTCCGCCCATCAGGCGGTGCGGGTCGCGCGGCGGTGCATCGCCGACGGCCTGGAATGGGTCGTGGACATCGACTTGGACCGGTTTTTCGACCGGGTTCAGTTCGATGTGCTGATGGCGCGGGTGGCGCGCAAGGTGACTGACCGCAAGGTCCTCAGGCTCATCCGGAGCTATCTGGAGGCCGGGGTGATGGTGGACGGGGTCAAGCAGCCGACAGCAGAAGGAACCCCGCAGGGTTCCCCGCTGTCGCCGATCTTGTCGAACGTCATGCTGGATGATCTGGACCGGGAGCTGTGGGGTCGCGGTCACAGGTTCGTCCGCTACGCCGATGACCTGCGGGTCTTCGTGCGCAGCGAACGGGCCGCCCAGAGGGTGTTCGAGAGCGTCTGCGGCGTGATCGAGCAGCGGCTGAAGCTGAAGGTGAACCGGGAGAAATCCTCGATCCGGCACGCCGCCGAGGCGACGCTGCTGGGGTTCGGGTTCTTTCTCACCGGCCCGCAGGTCAGGATCCGGGTCGCCCCCAGGGCGGTCAAGCGGCTGAAGGATCAGCTGCGGGTCCTGACCAGGCGGAACTGGCGCGTGTCGATGGAATACCGCATCGGCAGGCTCAACAGGTTCACCACCAGCTGGATGGCCTACTTCCGGCTCGCAGAACCCGGAACGACGTTCCGCGATCTGGACGGATGGCTGCGCCGCCGCCTGCGGCAGGTCCGCTGGAAGGAATGGAAGACCACCGCCGCCAAACGGCACAACCTGCGGATACGCGGTATCTCCGAGAGCAACGCCCGCAAATGGGCGGGTAGCAGCAAGGGATACTGGCGGGTTGCGGGCTCCAAGGTCCTCCAGGTGTCCCTGCCCAATGCCTACTGGAACCGCCTCGGCCTGAAGACCCTCAGCCAGACCTGGCAGCGTCTCAATCCGACGGCTTGACGAACCGCCGGATGCGGGCCCGCATGTCCGGTGGTGTGGGAGGGGGCGGGGCGACCCCGCCCCCTACCCGATCTGTGATCTTGCGCGGCGACAGGATGCCCGGCGCGAGGAGGACGGCCGTACTGTCTTTGCAGCCGCGGTACCGGGGAGTTACGGCGGGCACTGCATGCGGCCGGTCACCGGGGCCGCCGGGCGCGGCAGCTCGGCGCGCCGTAGGGCTTCCGCCCGGAGGGCGCGACGAAAGCTGCCGCCCGCCGACGGCGCGTCCCCCCGCTGTGAGCCCGGCCGCCTACGGCGGGCCATCCCTGGCCGCTCATCACTCCCCCGATAGGCCGCGCCCCTCCCCTCGCGATTCACGTCCAGGCCGTCAGGCCCGCCCGGCGCGCCGAAGGTGCGCCCTTGAAGCCGCAGAGAAATCTGTAACAGACAACGAACCATACGAACCGTACGAACCGTACGCCGCCGTACCGAACCGACCGTAAGGTAGCTAACCCCGTGAATTAATCGAGGACCGACTGCAAGGCCGCGGAACCGTTTGGTTCAGCGTTCCGCCATACAGGGGTTGAAGCGGACGGTTCCGGCGATCCGCCAGTCCCACAGGCGCTCTGGTCCGTGCTGGATGACGAGGCTCACTGTGTCGATGCGGATCTCGCGTGCCGGAAGGGCAGGGCCGAGTGCGGCCATGACCGGTTCTGCGGGCTGGCACGCAGTGCTGTAGCACAGCGTGATATGGGGTTTCCATGGGGAGTCATCCATGCCGCCGTACCCTGTCGTGGTGCTTGTCGCCATCCGTACCGCGTCGCGGATCGGCACCAGGGCGTCTTCCGGCTCTACGTCGAGCATGATGCCCTCTGGATGGTACAAGAACTTGCCGATGGTGACGGAGGCCGGTTCCGAATCGGAAAGAAGCTCTGACGCCGTATGGACCATCTGCTGCAAGCCGCAGGCGGGGACCTGGTCAGCCGGGCCGCCGGTCAGCACGGTCATGTGCAGCCATTTGAGCGGGGTCATGTGGAAACCGCTGAATGAGGCCACCCGACGCCGGGCCATCTGGGCCAGGTCAGTGACAGCTGGCTGGCTGCCGATGAGAATGTGCCAGTAGATGATGCTCTGGCTTGGGAGCAGGTCGGTGCGGCGGCGCCAGCGGTCCCGGAACATTACTGGTGGAGTGCCCATTTCCTCGTTGGCTCGTGGGTCAGCCAAGATCCGGCCTCTCCGGCAGTTCTGCTGCCTGGTCGTCGGGCATGTTCAGCAGCCTCTCAATTTCGGCGACCCCGGAGTTTGTGTCGGCGAAATGTACGACAGCCATCCCGAGGTCGCGGGCTGCGGGGAGGTTCGCGGCGGTGTCGTCCACGAAGACGCACGAGCTGGGCGGTATGCTGATCTTGGTGGCTGTCAGCGTGTAAATCGTGGGGTCGGGCTTGCGCAGTCCTACCTGGTCGGAGATGATCACCGCGTCGAACCGTTCCTCAAGCTCGTAACCCTGGTACGGGTCGTACTCGCCAGTGCCCCATGAGTTAGACAGAACCGCGACCCCGATGCCCCGTCCCCTGGCGCGGCGCGCTAGGCCAAGGACGGCGGGATTTGGTTGCAGGTCCGCCAGTGCCCGCCCGAGCAGCCCTCGGCTGTCCACTCCGAGCAGCCGGGCGAGTACGGCCTCGAATTCCCGCTGGGAGATCTGCCCGCATTCAACGGCCGCTAGGGCATGGCGGCCGTCGGCAGTGTCGCGCAAGGCACGCCGGACGGCCTCCGCCGCGAGGCCCTGCCGGAGACAGAACGCCGACAGCGCCCCGTAGAAGTCGGTCGTGACAACGCCGCCGAAGTCCAGGATCAGACCGTGATAACCCATGGCATGCAAGCCTACGTAGTGGCCCTGAACTCTAGGATCCTGCTGCCAAGGTCGCGGGCCTGGGCGGTGCCCGATCCCCTGATTGTGGAGTAGATGCGTTCGACACGCCGCAGGCTATCGGCGTGTCGCGTGGTCGAGATGATCTCCAGTGCGCTGGCGCCATGCTGGGCGGCCTGCCCTGGCTCGTTGTCGTGTGCATAGGCTGCGGCGAGATCGATGTGAGCTGTGCAGCGGTGCTTCACGAGCGCCGGGCTGAGCTGGTCCAGCGCGGTCTGGAGCTGGACCTGGGCGCCCGCGTAATCACCGAGACGCATGAGGTCGCCACCCCGGTAAGCGGCCAGCTTGCCTTCATCGAACGCGCCGATCCCGGCCCATGACTGCTCGGGCATCGGCCGAGCCAGCTGGATGCTGGCAGTTTCAAGCGCTGCCATGCAGGCTGCCTCCCCGGCCGGGCCGAGCGTCGCGTGCATCTCGGAGGCGACGGCAGCGACCCACCCGTGGCTGCGAGGATGGATTCCGCGGGTTGCTACGTCCAGGGCGCCTTGCGCGAACACCACGCCCGCCTGCGCGTCTCCGCTGTAGGCGGCGTGAAAAGCCCGGCATGCCAAGGTGATCGCCATCAGCTCGCCATCGGCAGACTGCTGGGCGGCTCTGGCGCCGATGGCCAGATAATGCTTCGCGGCCGCGAAATTATCGAGGTCGAACATGAGAATCGCGCCGGCCAGGTCCGCGGCCTGCCCGATGAGCGAGACCACTGTGGTCCGGTACCGGCCGCTGTCAGGTGCTAGCTCGGTAAGCAGGTTCAAGGTGCCGCACACTGGAGCGAGCAGGGACACGGCGCTGGCAGACCGGTACACCTGTCGGTAGCCGAGCATAAGGTTAGACAGCCCCCCGCAGGTTTCCGCATCCACGCGGCCGTTGTCCCGGCAGGCCTCCGCTCTCTTCGCGATGCCGCTCGCCGGGCCGCTGAGTTTGCCCAGGGTGTCGAGCGCGGTGATGGCCGCCCCCGTGAGGGCAAGGAAGTCACGTCGCCGCACGTCATCTCCGTCTTCGTCTCCGCTGGGGCCGGAAACCGAGTCCTCAAAGTAGTCCGACCCGTAGAGCGCTCCTGTCCGTCCCTCCCCGTACTGGGAAGGTACGCGCGCCGTGACGCGGCGGGCGGCTGACAGGATGGCTAAGGGAGGGGGCTCGCCGTCCTCGTATGCCATGTACACGGACGCCGGCACGGGCTCCCCGGCTTCGTCGGCGATGGCAGCAGCGAACTCGCCAGGACTCATCCCGGTGAGGTGGCGGAGGGCTCCCAAGCTCACGGCCGGGCCATTCCCGATACCCTTCCGCAAGTTGAGGTAAATCACCTCGCCCATGGTGAACTCCCCTACATTGCCTGCTCGTCCCGCTGATCTGCATCGGCGAGAGCGATCCCCGCCTCCTCCAGTCTCCGTCTCATTCGAGCCAGGAGCCGGGCATGATCCTGAACTTCGCGCTTGATCCCGACCAGGAGCTGTTGCTGTTCCTTCGTGCGCTTCTCAAACCGGTCTAGCGGCACCTCTGCCGCATCCATCCGCTCCCCAAGCAGCCTGATCTGTTCCGCCAGCTCACGGTAATCGGGGGGAGACTCTTCCGGCGGCGGCTTGCGAGCGAAGGTGCCGACACCCTGGATGGTCTCGGCCAGTCCTAGTTTCTGCAATTGCGCAATGGCACTGTTGACGGTGGCGAGCGCGACGCCGTACCGGTTCATCAGTTCGCTCTTGGATGGCAGCCGCGAGTCCGGCGGGTACTCCCCCGCTTCAATGCGGGTGCGCAGATCGCTGGCTATCTGCCGGTACTTCGGTGGTGCCTGGCCTGTCATACGCACAGCGTAGGGGGTTAGCACCCGGCTAGACCACCTTGGGTCAACTACTTCTCCGGCGCGGCTTGACTCAATCGCTTGATTTGTGCTTAACTGAAACTCGTGGCGAACTTCAGCGCCCGGTGACGGCCGCTGGCGGAGGCCGATGGCTTGCCGCTCGTTCCTTCTCAACTGGATATCGAGGCGCCTAGGTATCCGGCTCGTACGGATGCCGGCGCGCTGGTGACTGCGCGACCTGCCAGGTCTCCGGGTTGACGTTCCACGAGGTCCCCGGGGCGAAGGGAGCCGGTCACCGGGCATCACGCAGCGCTTGCGCTGCCCGTCTGCCGTGGCCACGCCTTTGGGCGCGGCAGGCGGAGAACGCAAGCCATCAGACCTCCGAGCGATGGGAGATCTTGCGATGACGTCTGTCGGGTCCATCAATTGACCGCGGCCGCGTACGCCCGGGTTGACGATTCACGAGGTCCCCGGGGCAGCGGCGATCACGCACGCTATCTGGTTTACCGCAGCGCTTGCGCTGCCCGTCTGCCGTGGCCACCTCAGTGGGCGCGGGAGGCGGAGAACGCAAGCCATCGCGCACGGAGCGGAAGGAGATCCGCGATAAGGCATGGTCGCGCAGTGCCTCTTGATCTTGTAACGCGTGCGCTGCCCGTCGGCTGGGGTCACCTCCTGGTGGGCGTTGCTGGCGGGGAACGCAAAGCGACGTCGTCAACGGGAAGGAGGCCTTTGATGAGGCCGAACGGGCGGCCGGTGCTCGCGGTGAGCGAACTGGCCCCGAATCTGTTGATGTTCTGCCCGGGTGCACGGCCGGTGCTGGCCTGCCCGGACTGCGGCACCTGGCGTATCCCGAGCCGTGGCATGCTGCCCGCGCACCGGGCCGCCGACGGGATCACCCGTTGTCCCGGTAGTGGCCAGCGGGTCCGGATTGACCTGACGGCCGCCGAGTGGCGGGCCCGGCTGGACGCCGCGGTGCGTGAGGCCGGGCTGCGTCGCGGTAGCCGGGTGCACCGGGGCGCTCGTCCGCCGGTCGCGCCGCCGGTTTTCCGCATCACCCGCGCGGCGTAACGCCGCCGCTTTCTTGTTCGCCGCCCCGGCCGGGCTCACCTGGCCGGGGCTTTTCGTATGCCCGCATTCTCTGGCCCTGGAGGACCGATGAACAGCGAAACACTGCAGGCCGCCGGCCCGGTCGCCCGGCTTGGGCAGCGGCCGGCCTGGCATGACCTTGCCCGGTGCGCCGAAACCGACCCGGAGATGTTCTTCCCCGAGAAAGGCGAGTCCGTCCGGCCGGCCAAGCGGGTGTGCGCCGGATGCGAGGTCCGGGCGGAATGCCTGCAAGACGCCCTGGACCGCGGTGAGCGGTTCGGCGTGTGGGGCGGCCTGTCCGAACGCGAGCGGCGCGTCCTGGCCAGCCAACCCACCCCGGTGCGGTGCTGTCCCTTCCACGGCCTGGCGATGTCCGGCGGCCCAGCGGCGTGGCACTGCCCGGCCGGGCGGGCCGGGCACCGTGTCACCGTCACCGATCTGGAGACGGCCGCCGGGGCCGGGAAGGACGCGGCATGACCGGCACACCCGCCATGACCACGGCCACCACGGCGGCGCCGCCGGCGGGGCCGCGGACCCTGCATCCGATCTGTGAGCTGACCCGCCTCGCCGCGTGCGGCTACTGCCCGGCGGCTGGCCTGGACTGGCCGTGCACCAGTTCGCAGACCGGGCCGGAGGGTTACCACGTGGCCCGGTTCGCCGCGGCGATGCGCCGGGGCCTGATCACGGGAACCGACCTGACCGTCGTGCTCGAGACGGCCGGGGTGTTCACCAACGCCACGCTCGTCTACGACGTCCCGCTGGGAGGTGCCCAATGACGGCCGCCGTCCCCGGCTCGGCGGCGCCGGATGCGCTGGCCGCGGCCTGGCACCGGACCTGGTCGCCGTCATCGGCTACCTGACCGCCCCGGACCCGGCCCGGCCCGCCGTGACCGATGCGGCCGGGCCGGCGCTCGTCGTGGTCAAGGTCGGGCTGTCCGGCGAGCGGGCCGGCATCGAGGCCGTCACCGCCGTCCTTGCGCGGTGCTGTGAGGTGCTGGACCGATCCGGTCCCCGCCCGAACCGCTACGACCCCGGCCAGCGGGTCTACCTCACCGTCCGCACCAGCCCTGGCCCGACAGGACCGGATCGCCGCGGCTGACGATGTGCCGCACCCGCACTGATGGCGGGTGCGGCCCGGAACGCCAGGCCCGCATCGCAGGCACCCTGCGCCCCCCGTATCTGTGAGTGGAGATCAGTCATGCCCACCAGCACCAAGGACCAGCCGGCCAGCCTTACCCCGCGGCCGGCGGTGACCGTCGACCAGGCCCGCGCCGTGTGGGCCACGGCGCCCCGCGATGGCGAGCTGGACCGGTGGCGGGAACTGTACGACCTGGCCGTGCCCCGGCCTGTCCCGGACGGTGAGCGCTGAGCGCCCCGGCGCCGGTCCCCTGCTGCCGCCCCACCTAGCCCATCCCGTTCCCCGGCCCGGGGCCCGCCGTCAGCGCGGCGGGCCCCGGGCCGCTCTATGCCCTCCCCGGAAGGAGGCACACGGTCATGACCCCGCAGGAGATCGCCGCGCGGCTGCCGGAGCTGACCGGCGGCCCGCACGACGACGCCACCATCACCGCCCTGGCCCAGATCACCGCCGAAGCGATCCGGGCCCTCAACCACGCGACCTTCCCCCGGGCCGCCCTCAGCGAGCCTGCCACCGTGTACCGGGTACTGGGCGAACTGGCCACCGCCGCGAACCGGCTGCCCCAGCTCCTTACCCAGCTGGCCCACTGGCTGGATGAGGAGAACACCGCCGGGCGGCTCGCCGACGACCACGACCCGCCGGGCGCCATGGCCTACGTGAGGGCCCGGCTCGACCAGAACGGCCCCCGGTACGCCGCCCTGCTGGGCAGCGCCCTGGATGATGCCCAGCAGGCCACGGCCGGGCTGTACCGGCCCGGCGGAGGCGGTGAGGACCAATGACCCGCCGGGACCGGCTCATCGCCTGGCTGTGCGCCCGGCTCGGCGCGCACGTCCGCGGCCGGTGCGGCTGCCCCGTCTGCGACACCACGGAACGGGACGTGCGGGCAGCGATCGGCATGCCCGCGGCCCACCCCGAGAAGATCACCCGGGAGCTGCCCGGCGGGCAGGAGGAATGGCTCACTGCCCTGGCTGCCGCGCTGTGGCCGGATGAGGAATATACCGCGATCATCGCCGGGACGTGGCGAAAGGACCGGCCGTGACCGCCGCGTGGGCCGCCGCCGCCCTGCTGGATACGCTGCGGGCCGAGCTCGCCGGCGTCCTGGACGACGAGCACGCCAACCGGCAGGACGCCCTGGAAGCCGCCGCGGCGAAGCTGGCCACGGTCGCCGCCGCGTTCCACACCGCCGACGACCAGCTGGCCGACGGCGAGGGCATCGAGCCATACTGCGTCATCTGCGGCGCCTGGATCGGCATCTTCTACGGCCTGGCGGGGTGGCGGCACTTCGGCGGCGACCCGGCCCCTGGCGGACAGCGTGAGCTGTACGAGGCGGGCCATCCGGCCGCCCCGGCGTTCTGCTCCCCGCCCGGCCGTGCGTTGTGCCCGGCGCAGGCCCGCACCGCCGGCGAGGCCCTTACGGACGCGATCACCTACCGGCTGGAGCGGGCCGGCGGCGGCTGCGCCGACTGCGGGCACGGCCCGGCCGGGGCCTGCCCCGACCACCTGGCCGACACCGGGCGGGCCCTGGCCTACCGGCAGCTCGCCGCCGCCCTGGCCCGCGCCCTGCCCGACATACGCGGGGAGGAGCGGTGACCGGGCCGGGCCAGCCGGCCGCGCTCGTCACCGGGCTGCGGACCTGGACCCGCGGCCACGACCCGCACGTCCGCGCCGCGGTCGAGCTGCTCATCGAGCACGATGTCTGGCTGCGCCGCCCGGACTTCACCCGGGCCTGCATCGTCCGCCGTGGCCGGGAGGCGTATGTCAACTGGGTCGCCGCCCGCGCCTTTGTAGACGCCGGGACGGTCGCGTCCACCTCGGAGATGGCCATCCTCGACCTGGCCGTCGCGCTGGGGGAGAACCGCTACCGGCTGCCGGTCATGGGCGCCGCCAACTCCCGCTCGATGGCCACCGCGGTGGCCCGCGCCACCGGAGTGACCCCGTGACCGGCCAGGCGGGCACGGTCTACCTGCTGCATTTTGACCGGCCGTATAAGCACGCCCGGCACTACGTCGGATGGACCAGGAGTTCAGAATCCCTGAAGGCCCGGCTCGCGCAGCACGCCGCCGGGGACGGTGCCCGGCTGCTGGCCGTGGTGCGGGCCGCCGGGATCGGCTGGCAGCTCGCCCGCATGTGGCCCGGCAGCCGGGCCCGGGAACGGCAGATCAAACGCCAGGGCGGCCACGCCCGGCACTGCCCGCTGTGCGGCGTCACCCCGCGGCACCTGCCCCGCAACACCGACGGGTCACTGTCCCGCAGCCGCACCACCGACCCCCAAAAACTCGCCGCCGGGGTGATGACCGCTGCCCAGCTCGCCGAGCACACCGCGCTGCGCCGCGGCGCGATCACCGGAAAACCGGCCCGCCCGGCCGAACGCGGCCCGCTGGCCGATGACCCGTGGGCGGTCCGGCCCGCCTGCCCCCTGTCAGATCCGATCCCGGGAGGGACCCCATGACCACCCTTGACCGCGGCACGCGGCGGTGGCCGTCCTGGCGCGCGGAGATGCGCCAAGACCGCCTGGCCAGCCCGCAGATCGAGCCGGACCGCGAAGCCGCGCGCGTTCCGGCGCGGATCGCCGAACGGCAGGCCCTCAGCGCGGCTGCGGCGCGAGAACGAGCTGGCCCGGGTCGCCGCCCTCGCGGCGCTGGCGGCCCGGGCCGTCGCCGGTTTCGGTTCCCGCCCGTGGCCGCGGCCCGTCCCTGGAGGTGCGGCGTGAGCGATCAATCCTGGTTCCCGGAGCCATTCGGCCCGCTGTATGAGCGGCCGGCGCCCGCGCCGTGCCCGGACTGCCAATGCTGCACGCTCCGGCTGTGCGAGCAGGCCGCCCGCACCGGGCTTACCTGCGCCGGGTGCGCATCGGCCGCTGACCGGCAGATCGTCACCGGCTGCCCGTGCCCGGCCCCACGAGGTGTGTCGTGACCGGCAGCAAGGCGCAGCGGGGCGCCATGTGTGTGCTGGCCGGGGGTGTCGCCGCGATCGCCGCGATCGTCTCCTACTCCCACATCTACGCGCTCGGCCGTGCGCACGGCGGCACCGGGGTCGCCGCACGGTTGCTGCCACTGAGCGTGGACATGCTGATCCTCGCCGGTGAGCTGATGCTGCTGCACGAGGCCGACGCCAAGGGCAGCCGGTTCGGGCTCGGCTGGACGCTGGTGTGGTCCGGCATCTTCGCCACCCTGGCCGCCAACGTCGCCTACGGCGCCCAGTTCGGCTGGCTGGGTGCCCTGATCTGGGGCTGGCCCGCCTACAGCTTCATCCTCGCCGCGGGCGGCATGGTGGCGGTCGTCAAACGGGCCGCTGCGGCGGGGCAACACGCCGGGGCAGCGGGTGTGGCCCCGCCCGCCGTCCCGGCCCCGGTGTCCGGACAGGGCCGCGCCCGTGACCGGACAGTGCCCGGTCAGCGGACGACGGCCGGGCCGGACATTGAGGCGGCCGCGCTGGCGGCCATCGCGGCCCGGCCAGGCATCACCGGCGCCCAGCTCGGCCGCCAGGTGGGCGTGTCCGCCCGGACCGGCCAGCGGCTGATCGGCCGCCTGTCCGGCGCTACCTCTGAAGGAGACGGCCATGGCGACCACTGACGACGACGCCTTCGACGGCACCGTCATCCAGTTTCCCGGCCCGCCAGCCGGGCCGGGCACTGCGGAGCAGGCACGTCCGGGGCGGGCACCGCCGCGATCAGCAAGCACGAGAACCGCCACCAGGACTAGTCCATAAATCCCCGGGCCGGGGGCCGCCTGACACGTGATCCCCGGCCCGGGCCACCCCCGAAGGAGATGCGCAGCATCATGGCAGCACAAGACATTCCCCGCGACCGGCGGCCCCGCGCCGAGCTTCACGCCATCGAGGCGCCGACCGAGGTCCAGCTTGACCAGGACCGCTCCACAGCCCTGGCTTACGTCGACCTGACCGGCGGCGACGGCGCCCGCCGCCCGGTCGTCCCTGAGCACTGGCGCACGTGGGGGAACGCGAAGCGGCACCTCAGCCTGGCCGCCGCCCGGCACGGGCACCGGACCGCGTACCACGGCGTACGCTCACCCGCCTACTTCGCCAAGGCGGCTCGGGTTCGCGGTGTGCGGCGTGATCGTCGTCATCGGGCGCCTGATCGTCTGGTGGCACATCCCGGGCACGACCCAGCTTGAGTGCAAGGCCGCCGCGGACGGCCTGCTCAACGATCACCTGCGGCTCCACAGGCAGGGCCGGGAGACCCGCAAGGCCCGCGGCGCAATCCTCGCGCTGTGCCTTGCCGCGCTCATCGTCGCCGCGGTCGTGCATGGTGGCGTTCGCGCCGTGGTGGGGGTGGGCGCTGGCGGCGGCTGGGCTGTTCGTGCGTTCGCGCTGGCCGGGCGCCCGCAGGGCAAGACGATCACGACGCAGGGCCGAGCTGCCCGCCGCGGTGCAGCCGCCGACCCAGGACGTCATCATCCGTGCGCTCGGGGCGATCGGTATCGCCGAGATCAACAGGGCGCATCGCCGCGGGCGACCTTCCCGCCGCTGCCGTCCCCGGTCCGTGAGGACGGGCCCGGCTGGCGGGCCGAGGTCGATCTGCCGTTCGGCGTCACCGCTGGCATGGTGATCGACCGCCGTGAGCAGCTCGCCTCCGGGCTGCGCCGCCCGCTCGGCGCGGTGTGGCCCGAGCCGGTCAGCCACGAGCACGCCGGGCGGCTGCGAGTTGTGGGTCGGCCGCGCCGACGTCTCCAAGGCCAGGCCGCCGGCGTGGCCGCTGCTGCGCGGCGGGCAGGCCAGCGTCTTCGAGCCGCAGCCGTTCGGCGTGGACGTCCGCGGCAGGGCGGTCAAGGCGCCGATGGCCTACCTGAGCATGCTGATCGGCTCGATTCCGCGGCAGGGCAAGACGGCCGCGGTCCGGGTGCGGGCCTGCACCTACGCCCTGGATCCCATCTGCGAGCTGTGGCTGCACGAGCTGAAGGGCTCCGGTGACCTTGACCCGCTCGAGCAGGTCAGCCACCGGTTCGTCTCCGGCATCGATGACGCGTGCGATCGCGCTACGCGGCCGAGTCGCTGAAGCTGCTGCGCGCGGAGATCGAGCGGCGGACCGAGCGGCTGAGGGCGCTGCCCCGCGAGCTGTGCCCGGACAAGCGGGTCACCCGCGAGATCGGCGCGAAGCGGTCAGCCTGAAGCTGTGGCCGATCGCCTGCGTGATCGACGAGTGCCAGAACCTGTTCTCTCACGAGAAGTACGGCAAGCAGGCCGCCGACGACGCCGTGTTCATCATCAAGATCGGCCCGGCGTTCGGGGTGATGCTCGACCTGGCCACCCAGCGGCCGGACGCGAAGTCCCTGCCCACCGGGCGTCAGCCGCAACGTCGGCCTGCGGTTCTGCCTGAAGGTGATGGACCAGACCGCCAACGACATGGTGCTGGGCACCTCGGCGTACAAGAACGGGATCCGGGCCACCACGTTCCGCGCCGAGGTCGACGCGGGCATCGGCTACCTGGTCGGCGCCAGCGCCCAGGCCCAGGTCGTGCGGACCTACTACCTGGACATGCCCGCCACCGAGAAGATCGCCGCCCGCGCCCGGGCGCTGCGGGAGCGCGCCGGGACGCTATCCGGGGTCGCGCTCGGCCAGGACGGGACAACGCCGCAGCGTGACGTCCTGGCCGACGTCCTGGAGGTCCTCGGCGGCGTCCCGGCGATCCACTGGGACGTGCTCGCCGGGCACCTGGCCGAGCGGTGGCCGGACCGGTGGGCCGAGGTCACTGACGGCACGATCAGCTCGCAGCTACGGGCGCTCGGCGTGCCGTCGGTGACGGTGTCGGTGGGCGGGGTGAAGGCCCGCGGCTGCCGCGCCGCCGACGTGGCAAAGGCGGCGAACCAGTGACGGGCCGCCCGCCGTGCGGTAACACCCCCCGTCGTGCGGTAACAGCAGCGTTGCCGCTCCTGACCTGCGCAAACATCAGACCGCTGTTACCGCTGTTACCGCAAGGCCGCCACTGACCTGCGGTAACAGCGGTAACGGCAGCAGCCGCGAAATGACCAGGACGGCGACCCCATGGGGGTCACAGCAACCACCGGCCAGCGCACCCGCACCGGCCGCTGCACCGCTACCGGGGAGGCAAGATGCCTGTCACCACGTCCGCGCGGAATCCTCACATGGCCGAGGGATGCGCCGACGAGTTCTGCCCGCGGCTGCCCTGCCGCATGTACAAGACGGGCTACCGGAACGGCTACGACGACGGATACCGGGACGGCTACACAGCCGGGTACGCGGCCGGGTACTCCGCTGGCTTCGCAGACGGCGCGGCGTCCGCTTCCGGCGGGAGGTGACCGGCCATGACCATGTTCCTGATCGTGTTCATCATCCTCACCGTGTGGATCGCGTCGCTGATCGTGCACCCGTTCGGCAAATGCTGGGCCTGCCAGGGCAACGGCGTGCACGTGAAGCAGGGGCGCGGGAAGGCCAGGGCCCGCAAGTGCTGGCTGTGCAAGGGCCACAAGCGGCGGCAGCGGTTCGGTTCCCGCCGGGTCCACCGCATCCGCCGCGCCGCTATCGCTGGCTGGCGGGCCCGGAAGGAGACCGTCCGATGAGTAACTGGGGCTGGCACTACACGCCCTGCCAGGGTGGTGGCGGGGGCGCCGGGCTGGCCGCCGCCATCGTGGTCCTGGCCATCACCGGCGCCGTACTGCACGCCATCTGGCGCGGGATCATCGAAGTACTCCACGTCATCCTGCTGACCCTGGAGATCACCGGCATCGTGATCGTGTCCGCCGCCGGGCTGGCTGTGCTCTACGCCATCGCCCGTGGCGTGCGGTACGTCCGCGCCCGCGTGCCCGGCACGCGCCCCCGGCGGACCGTCCCGGCCCGCGCCCGCATCACCCGGCCCGGCACCGGGGCAGCCGGCGCCATCAACGCGCCGCGCCAGCAGATACCCGGCTGGCCGGCCAGTCACCCGGCCGCAACGGGAGAAAACCGTGATTGAGGCAATCGTCATCGCCGGCCTCATCGTGTACGGCGTCCTGCACCTCGGCCACCACAACGCCAGGCGCCGCGGGGAACGCGGCATCACCATCTACTGGAACAGCCGCTCAAGGCGCCCGTACGTGAGCATTCCGCTGCCCGGCGGCTTCCGCATCGGCCACCGGATCTGACCCTGGCCGACGCGCCGTACCCGACGTCCGGCACAGCGCATCCCAGACGCCAGCCGCTGCCGCCCCGCACCTCCCCGGGTGCCGGGCTGCCCTCGCCCGGGGACGGGTGCCAGCCCCTCGCGTTTCCGCGCACGCCCCCATCAACCCCGCATCCCCGTATCGCAAAGGAGTTCCCGCATGCCCGACACCTTGACCGTGCCCCCGCTGGTACCGGCTGCCGGGGAGGACCCGGCGCTGTACGTGTGCATCTGGGATCACGTAGCCCGCACCGTGGCGTGGCTGGACGCGGCCAACGGCCGCGGCCCGCACGAGACCGCGCTACGGGTGATGAAGATCGCCGAGGAGGCCGGGGAAGCGGTGGCCGCCTACCTCGGCCTGACCGGCGCCAACCCCCGCAAGGGCCGCACCGCCACCCCGGACGAGCTGGCCGACGAGCTGTGCAACGTGGTCCTGGCCGCCCTGATCGCCCTGACCACCGTAACCGGCGGAACCCCGCACGCCGAATCCAGGCTCGCCGCCCACGTCGCCGCCCGCGCGACCCGGCTGCGGGCCCTGCGCACCGCCGCATAACCGTCCCCGGCCGCGCTCCGGCCGGGCCCGCCCATCCCCACCCGAGAACAGGAGACCGACTCCACCATGTCCAGCGGAGACACCACCCTCACGATCACCGGCAACCTGACCGCCGACCCCGAGCTGCGGTTCACCGCCACCGGGACCGCCGTCGTGGCGCTTACCGTGGCCGCCTCCCGCCGCGTCTATGACCAGGCCACCGGGCAGTGGCAGGACGGCGACACGCTGTTCCTGCGCTGCTCAGCCTGGCGCGAGCTGGCCGACCACGCGGCCGAATCCCTGTCCAAAGGGATGCGGGTGATCGTCACCGGCCGCCTCAAGCAGCGCAGTTACGAGACCACCGACGGGGGAAAGCGCACCGTCTACGAGGTCGACGCCGACGACATCGGCCCCTCGCTGAAGTGGGCCACCGCCAAGATCGCCAAAACCAGCCGGGACAAGGTGCCGCACCCGGCCGACGGCGGCGACCCCTGGCAGGCCCGCGAACCGGCCGCCGCCGCGGCGGGTACCGACAGCAACCGGCCCCCGTTCTAGCTCTAGCCCGGCGCACTACCGAGGGCCGCACGCTCACCCGGGCGTGCGGCCCTCGCTCATTCCGGCCCGGTACGGCCTTGTCCTGCCCGGCTCCTGCCCCGGACCGGTCCCAGCCATCACCTTAGAAAGGTCTGGATGTGCGTGATCACGGCGAGGAGACGTTCTCCGACGGCACCCCGATCCCGGACGAGCCGGCCGGGAAGGGCAAGGGGCTGAGCCAGGCGCAAATTCTGGTGGGCATGGCCGAGGACACCTACCGGCTGATCCGCGCGGACGATGGCCGTGCCTACGCCGTCCCCAAGCTGGGCCCGCAGGTCGCCGTGCCGCTGGCGGCCAAGTCCGAAAACAGCCTGCGATCCCGGCTCGCCGCGTCGTTGCACCGGCAGACGGGCCAGGTCGCCTCCAGCTCCAGCCTGTCCGATGCGATCACGGTGCTGATGGGCGAGACCGCCGACCTGGAGCCGGTGCCGGTATGGCTGCGGACCGCCCGCCACCGGCACGCCGTGGTGGTCGACATGGGCACCGAGACCGGCCAATGCATCACCATCACCGGCGCCGCGTGGGCGATCGAGACCGAATCGCCGGTGATCTTCCGCCGCTCCGAGCTGACCCACCCCCTGGTCCAGCCGCACCGCGGCGGCACACTCGATGCGCTCCGGGACCTGATCAACCTGCCCGAGGAGGACTACCGGCTGGCCATCGCCTGGGTGGTGGCCGCCTACTTCACCGGCATCCCGCACCCCATCCTGCTCATCCAGGGCGAACAGGGCACCGCCAAGTCGAACCTGATCCGGACCCTGCTGGCGCTGGTCGACCCGCAGCCCGCCGCTGAGCGCACCCAGCCCAAAGACAGCCGGGAATGGGCGATCTTCGGCCGCGCCTCGTGGGCGTTCTGCTATGACAACATCACCGACATCCCGCCGTGGCTGTCCAACGCCTTGTGCAAAGGGGTCACCGGCGACGCCGTGCTGCAACGCGTCCTGCACTCCGACGAGGACATCGGCGTGTACGCCTTCCAGCGGGTCATCGCCCTGACCACCATCGCGATCAGCCACGAATTGGCCGGCGACCTGGCCGACCGGACCCTGCTGATCGAGCCACAGGTCATCGAGCACCGGCTCAGCGAGGAAGAGGTCCAGGCCGCCCGGCACGCGGCGCTCCCCGGCGCGCTTGGCGCCATCCTGGACCTGGCCGCTGGGGTGCTGCGCGAGCTGCCGCACGTGGCCGTGGCCAACGCGCCGCGGATGGCCGACTTCGCCAAGCTGCTCGCCGCACTCGATGCCGTCACTGGGTGGGACACCCTTGGCTGTTACCGGTCCAAGGTGGCCAGCATGGCGCTGTCCCAGATCGAGGGCAGCACCCTGGCCCGCGCCATCTACCGGCTCGCCACCAGCCCCAGCCCCGGCGGGCGCGACCCAGCCCCCTGGGAAGGTACCGCCACCGAACTGCTGGCCGCCCTGCGCGGCATCTGCAACGACGCAGGCCTGCCCGCCGCCGAGCTGCCCGCCGGGGAACGGGCGCTTGGGCACAAAGTCCGCGAGATCGCCCCCGCCTTGCGCAAAGCCGGTGTCGACGTCCGGCCCGGCAAACGCACCGAGCACCGCCGCCCGCTGATCATCAGCAAAACCACGCCGCCGCAAGACCATCCACCCGCTCTTTTTCCTCATTGCTAAAAGAACCGATGTCAGGTTGTCAGCCGGGCCTCTTTCCCCAGCTCACCGGCATGACATCGGCGATGTCATGCCTTGTCAGCCCCGTCAGCGCCCTGACATGGCACCCGGCGCGGCTGACAACCCGCCCGCCCGCCGATGTCAGCACATCACCCCAGCTCACCCCCCATCCACGGCCCGGCTGACATCAATGACAACGCTCCGGCACCAGTCCCCCCGGCCCGTACCCGTCCCGGGGGGCGGGGGATGCCTACACCCCGCCCCCAGCCCCCTCGCCGCGACACCGGTACCGGGCCACCTCCCGGCGCCCACCGTGGCCACATCGGCCGGTGACCGTTAGGCAACCCCCGCCCCTCCTCGCCACCCCCTCTGGAGGTCGCGCATGCCCGCATCCAGCAACCCGCCCCGGCTCGCGCTCGACCTGGCCGCGCTCGGCTGGCACATCCTGCCGCTGTCCCCGGGCAGCAAACGCCCCCTCGCCAACTGCCGCACCTGTCGCCCCCGCCGCGGTGCACCCGCCCATCCCGTCACCGCCTGCCCCTGCCTGACCGCCGGGCGATGGTGCCACGGTCCCCGCGCCGCCACCACCGACCCCGCCACCATCACCACCTGGTGGCATCGTGAGCCCCGCGCGATCCCCGGGGTGGCCGTCGGGCCGTCCGGGCTGGTCCTGGTCGACATCGACGCCCACGGCGGCCCCCTCCCGTCGCAGCTGGCCACCGGCCTGCTGCCCGGCATCGACCTGGCCGCCGAACCCATCCCCCGTGATGCCTGGGACTGCCCAGGCCGGTACCGGGACGGCCGCGACAGCCTGACCCTGCTCGCCCGCCTCCGCGGCGGCCCCCACCCCTGGCCCGCCAGCCCCGGCTTTCAGCCGGTCAGCGCCGCCACCCCCTCCGGCGGCGCCCACCTGTGGTACCAGGCGCCTGCCTGCGGGCTCCGCCAGGCCCTGGCCGACCCCCACGGCCGCTACGGGCTGGCCTGGCAAGTCGACCTCAAAGCTGGCTGGTCCTACGGCATCGCCCCCGGCGCCGTCCTTACCACGGGCACCTACCGGCTACGCGCAGGCGACCCTGCCCGGCCCGGCCACATGCCCGCGTGGCTCGCCCGTGAGGTCATCCGCGCCACCAGCGCGCCGCCGCCTCGACCCGCCATCCCGCCGTTGCCCGGCTCGGGCGGGTCCGGCCCGGCCGCTTACCTGGCCACCGTCATCAGCCGCGGCGCCGCGCAGCTCGCCGCGATGAGCGACGGCCGCAAGCGTGCCCTGTCGGCCCTGGCGTTCCACACCGGCGGGCTCCTCGCCTGGTCCGGCCAGGACCGCGAGCACATCGCCAGCCAGCTCGCCGACGCCGGCACCGACGCCGGACTCGCACCCCGCGACGCCACCCGCATCGTCCACCGCGCCATCACCAACGGAATCGACCGACCAGTTGCCCAGCCCGGTTCGGGCCTCCGTACGTACGGACCACGCCCGTACGGACCCGTACAGGCCGCCACCCTGCCCGCCCCTCATCCACCCGGCCGCCCGTGCCCAAAGGAGACTCCATGACGGCCACCACTAGCGACGCCATGCTGTACAAGATCCCCGAAGCGGCCCGACTGCTGCGGATGAGCCGCAGCGAGCTGTACGAGCAGATCAAGGCCGGGCGCATCGAGACCGTTCATCAGGGCCGCGCGGCGTTCATCACGCCCGCCGCGCTTCGCGACTACGTCAAGCTCCTGGAGCGGGAAGCCCGCGAGACGCGGGATGCGGAGGCAGCATGACCGCCCGCAGCGCCACGTGGTGGCTGACCATTCCCGAGGTGTGCGCCTACCTCCAGATCAGCGAAGCCGAGTGGCACCAGTGGCGCGCGGCCGGACGGACGCCGCTGCACGCGGCCGGGCCGAACGGGCAGCTCAAGCTTCGTGCGGTCGACCTCGAGCGCTGGCTTGAAGCGCTGGCCGTGGATCCAGCGGACAAGCTGACCCCGGAGGACATCGCCGCCGACTGGGAAGCCACGCGTGGCGAAGATGACGACGCCACGGTGGGACCCGGCACGTCCGCCGCTGGCGTCGTCCAGCTCCGGCCGCGACCCATCGCGCCGGCCGGGATCGGCCCGCAGACGTCGGCCGCAACGCATCGGGCGGGGATGATGTCTCATGACCCGCCCCAACCGTACGCGGGTCGTCGTACCCATTCCCGCCCACGTCGCCGGATGCGTCGTGAGCCTGCTCAGCGAGCGCGGCCCCATCGGCGCGCGCCGCGATGAGATCGTGGCCGCCGTGGACCGCTCCCGCGCGACGGTCGCTGACTGGCTGGCCGTCAAGCGCGACTTCGGCGTGATCACCGCGAGCGGCGCCGGTAAGGCCGCCCGCTATTACCTGCGCGCCCACTCCCCCGGCGCCGCCGACCAGGCGCACGCGGGCGAGCTGGCCGCGCGCGTCCACGACAGGGGGAATGCCTTGTGACCGGATCAGGCCGCAACCGCGCGAACGGCGAAGGATCGATTTACCCCTACAAGAACGGTTACGCCGCCTATGTGTGGGTGACCACTCCCGAAGGCCAGCGGAAACGCAAGTACGTCTACGGCAAGACCCGCGAGGAAACTCACGAGAAATGGCTAAGGCTGCACACACAGGCGAAAGCGGGACCTGTCGCTACCAAGTCGACGTTTCTACGTGATTACCTGGCCTATTGGCTTTCCGAAGTCGTAATTGAGCCGGATTATGCACCGAAGACCGTTTCGACGTACGAAGCCCACACGCGCTTGCATATCATGCCGGACCTGGGCGGTAAGCGGCTGGACAAGCTGACCGTGCGGGCTGTCCGCGCGTGGCTCAACGACACGCGCAACACGTGCCAGTGCTGCGCGCAGGGCAAGGATGCGCAGCGGCCCGCCAGGAAGCAGCGTTGCTGTGCGATCGGGAAATGCTGCAATGAGCACGTTTCAGAGCGCACCGCGCAAGACATCCTTATGGTTCTGCGCAGCGCGCTTTCCAATGCTGTCCGCGAAGAACTCACCGGCAAGAACCCGGCCGCACTGGTGCGCGTCAGCAAGCCGCGTAAGAGCCGCAAGGTAAAGCCGTGGACCGTGGATGAGGCACAGCAATTCCTAGCATCAGCACGTGCCGCTCGGGACGCGCTTTACGCCGCGTACGTGCTTATCCTCGTGCTCGGCTTGCGGAAAGGCGAAGTGCTCGGGCTTACCTGGGAGTTGGTGGACCTCGACAAGGCTGAGCTGTTCGTCGGGGAACAGGTCCAGCGCGTCGGCCGGCGCCTGCTACGTCGGCAGGTCAAGACCGAAGCGTCCGAAGCACCATTGCCGCTGCCTGCCATCTGCGTAGCGGCTCTGAAGCTGCGCAAGGCACAGCAGGACGCCGCCCGCCGTAGGCACGCCGACCGCTGGGCCGATACCGGGCTGATCTTCACCACGCGGTACGGGACACCGATCGAGCCGCGGAACTTCAACCGCAGCTTCGACTACCGGATAGCCAAGGCCGACGTGCGACGGATCACCGTGCATGGCACGCGCAAGACGTGCGGCACAGTGCTGGCCGCGCTCGACGTCCACCCGCGCGTGGCGATGCAGATCCTTCGCCACAGCCGGATCAGCGTCACGATGGAGATCTACACCGAAGCGACGTCGGCGGCCACGCGCGACGCGCTTAAGCGGCTTGGCAAGGAGCTGAGCCCGCACGACGACGGCGGCCAGGGCGACGACGACCCGCGCGAGGCCGACGACCGCGAGGACGAGCCGCCCGAGTAAGTGGCGCGACAGCAGTAGGGCCACGGGAAGTGACCGGCTTCCCGTGGCCCTACTGCTGTACTTTGCTGCTGTACGCACCTCTTGGCGGCTGCCCATCTAGGGCGTTTTCGCTGGTGGGCGATACTGGGATCGAACCAGTGACCTCCTCGGTGTGAACGAGGCGCTCTCCCGCTGAGCCAATCGCCCGCTGCCGGACAGGACCGGAGCCGTTGCCGGCTCGCCGCTCGCGCGGCTTGCCCCCCGCGTTCAATAGCCTAGCGCATCGAGGCCACCGCCTGCCCGAGGACGAAAGCCACGCCAGCTGTCTAGTACCCCGCGGGCAGCATCCGCCCCGGTGATCCGAAACGTTTCATAAGTGTCATCCCGTCACCTTTGCCTGCCGTGGCGCGATGGATGACAGCGGCTCGGGCTCGCGAGTGAGACGGAAGTCACACTGCGTAACCAGGGAGCTCAGGAACACTACGTACACATAAGAATGTTAACGCTCACAGTACGTTAGGGCAGTTCACGAGGTTACGATTGTGTTCATGTGAATTGCTTGAGACCAGAGCAGGGGCTGCTGAGCCGGGAAAACTTCGTCGCGTAATCGCGTCATACTTCTAAGCCGGCGGAGTCAAGTTCAGTGAGCCCGGAGAACCGGGACCCGGCAAGGTAAGGGTTGGCTAGACGATGACTATCAGCGCAACGGTCTCAACCGAGCTCGGCCTCTGGCTTGTCGCCGCCGAGCAGGCGACCGTCCCCCTGGTCGCTAGCCTCCACTACAGCGGCAGCGACCCGTACGCGATCCGGATGGCCTTCCACGTGGGGCCCGAGGCCGTCGAGTGGATTTTCGCCCGCGAACTGTTCGCAGACGGAATGACCACGCCTGAGGGCGACGGTGACGTCCAGGTCTGGCCGTCAGTGGCCGAGAGCAGGGACGCCGACAACGACGCGGGCAACGACTCGGGCGGGACGGCTCGCGGACCGCTCAGCGTGCTCAACATCAAGCTGTGCTCGCCGTTCGGAGAGGCGCACTTCGAGGCGCCGATCGAGGCGATCGCCAACTTCCTCGACCGCACCTACCGCATTGTCCCCATGGGCCGGGAAAGCGCCGTCATCGACATCGACGGCGAGCTCAGCAGCCTCCTCTGGCAGACTTGACGCTGGGGTCCCGACGGGGCAGAGTCCGGCCCGGCGGGGGCACTCCCGGCCACGTTTGTTCGGCAATGCTGAGGGCAGCCTCCGAGCACGGGAATGACTCCCGGCCACGTCTGTTCGGCAAGGCCGGGGGCAGCCTCCGAGCACAGGAATGACCTCCAGCCACGTCCGTTGGGGAAGGCCGGGGGGCAGCCTCCGAGCACCGGAATGACTCCCGGCCACGTCCGTTCGGGAAAATTGATCTTCGGCGTCTAGCGCAGGCCGTTGGCCGCGGCTGAGGCCGTTTGGCACAGTTCGGGCAGCAGGTCGTCGACCATGGCGATCTGCCCGGCTACCTCGCGGTCGACGTCCATCCGCGGCACGCGCCCCCGGATGACGGCGTGCACCGCGCCCAGGGCGGCCGCGGGGGCGGCGATGTCGGCCCGCAGGTCGATCCCCTGCGCGGCGCACAAAATCTCCACCGCCAGGCAGGCCCGCACGTTCGCGACGACCTCACGGAGCTTGCGGACCGACGTCCAGCCCATCGAGACGTGATCCTCCTGCTTGCCCGAGGTCGGGATCGTGTCCACGCTCGCCGGGTGGGCCAGCACCTTGTTCTCGCTGACCAGCGAGGCGGACGTGTACTGGGCCAGCATGAAGCCGGAGTTGGTGCCCGCGTGCGGGGCCAGGAACGGCGGAAGGCCGCGGGAGAAGGCCGGGTCGAGCATCCGGTCCACCCGGCGCTCACTGATGCTGGCCAGCTCCGCGAGCGCCATGGCCAGCATGTCCGCGGCGAAGGCCAGCGGCTCGCCGTGGAAGTTGCCGGTCGTCATCACCTCGCCGTCGTCGGTGATGATCGGGTTGTCCACGACCGACCCCAGCTCGGTCTCCAGGACGCGCCGGGCGTGGGTAAGGACGTCGCGGACGGCCCCGTGCACCTGGGGCGCGCAGCGCAGGCAGTAGGCGTCCTGCACCGCGTGCCGGCTGTGCCGGTGGCTGGCCAGCAGCGGCGACCCGGCCAGCAGCGCCCGGAGGTTCGCCGCGCTGTCGAGCTGGCCCGGGTGCGGCCGGAGCGCCTGAACCCGCTCGTCGTAGGGCCGGTCGGTGCCGAGCAGGGCCTCGATGGACAGGGCGCAGGCCACGTCGGCGGCCTGCACGAGCATCGCGGCGTCGTGCACCGAGAAGGCGAGCACCGCCTGCATCGGCTCGGTGCCGTTGACCAGGGACAGGCCCTCCTTGGGGGCGAGCTGCAGCGGCTCCAGGCCGTGCGCGGCCAGAACATCCGCCGCCGGGCGTCCCTCCGGCGGTCCCCCGGGCTCGCGCAGCAGCCCCTCCCCGATCAGCGGCTGCGCCAGGTGGGCGAGCTGGGCCAGGTCGCCGGACGCGCCCACCGAGCCCTTGCCGGGGATGACCGGCAGCAGGCCCTGGGCCAGGAACTCCAGCAGGCGGCGCGGCAGGTCGGCGCGCACCCCCGAATACCCGGCGGTCAGCGTCCTGGCCCGCAGCAGGAGCAGCGCCCGTACCACGTCGTCGCCGAGGGGCGCCCCCGTGCCCGCCGCGTGCGACCGGATGATCGCGGCCTGCAGCGCGGTCAGATCCGCCGCGCCGACCGGCGTATCGGCGAGCGCACCGAATCCGGTGTTGACGCCGTACACGGGCGCGCCGCCGCTGAGCGCGCGGGTGACGACCGACAGGCTGTACTCCATCCGGGCGGGGGCATCCGGCCCGAGTTGCGCCGTCGCTTCGCCGCATGCGACCGCTACGACATCCGCAACGGTGAGGGCGCTGCCATCGATGATCACTTCTCGCATGCTCACAGCCTGCCACGTCGGCGTGCGGCCCGGAGAACCCCGGCATGATTCCGAACGGACGTTCTGCGGCGTGTTCCCCGCCCCGCGGGATGTTCCTGACGGGAGTCCGCCGGGGCCCGGCTGTGGCAGCATGCCGCTATGGAGCTGAGTGTGCCGGTTGACGGCGGGCATCTCTGGGCCGACGATACGGGCGGCGCTGGCCCGGCGCTGGTTCTCTTGCATCCGGGCTGGGGCGACTCGTCCATCTGGCGGCCCGTCCTGGACAGGCTGCCCCCGGACTACCGCGTCATCAGGTACGACACGCGCGGGTTCGGGAAGTCGCCTGCTCCGGCGGCGCCCTTCAGCCAGCTCGACGATCTGATCGCGGTCCTGGATCACCGCGGCGCGGATGGGGTGACGCTGGTCGCGCACAGCGGAGGGGCCGGCACGGCGATAGGGCTGGCGCTCGCCGACCCGGTTCGCGTCCGCGGGCTGCTGCTGCTCGCTCCCGGGGTGCCCGATTACCCGTGGCCGCCGGATGACCCGTACATCAGGCAGTTCGGCAAGCTGTACGCGGCTGGGGACCGGGATGGGCTCACCGACCTTGGCCTGCGGACCTGGGCGGCCGCCGACGCCGGCCAGGCCGCGCGAGAGCAGATCCGTGGGGCCGCGGAGGCCTATTTCCGGCTCGGTGACTACGAGCGGTCCGACCCACCCGCATACTCCCGGCTCGGCCAGATCCGGATGCCGGCCGCCGTCGTCGTCGGGGACCAGGAGTACCCGATGGTCGCTCGCTGCGCGGCCGGCATCGCCGCCCGGATCCCCGGCTGCCAGCAGATCCCCGCGCCGGGCGCCGACCATCTGCTGCCGCTGCGGGTGCCGGCCATGGTCGCCGAACTGGCCGGCCAGCTGGCCAGCGAGGGCGGGGTTGCTCACTGCTCCAGTTGGAGCGTGTATTAGCTGGCGCACGCAAGGTTGGCGCCGGCCAAGCCATCCGGTTTCACGGTCGCCACGAAACGTCCGGCCTGCTGGACCGGATCGTCGGAGGCGTGGAAGAAGTGGTAGCCGAACCGCGGCATCATGCGGTTGAGCTCCCACATCGCGTCCCGTTGCCGACAAAGGTCGGGTCGGTGATCGTCAGCCCTCGGTGACCCTTGCACATGCCGAAGCTGATCTTGCCCCGCCATTGTCTCCAGTCGTAGCCGGGTCCTTGCGGATACGCGTCGTCGATGCCCTCCGGCTGGCTCATGGGAGGCATGTTAGCGCCCATAAGCGGTTTATTTCCGGCCGAACGCTGACAATATGTGGCAACCCGAACACAAGACGGCGCAGCGGGTGCGGCGAAGATAGAACCCGAGTTTGCTACCCGGCCAGGATCGGCTACAGTTCTGTTCGCACGCCGGGCACCATTACCGGCGGCCGTCAGTCTTGCTGGCTGGCACGCGGACGTGGCTCAGTTGGTAGAGCATCACCTTGCCAAGGTGAGGGTCGCGGGTTCGAATCCCGTCGTCCGCTCGGAGACGCCGAACGCCGTCGGGGCAGACCCACGGCTCTCGGGATCCATGGTGAGCCTTCTGCGCTGGTCGTTCGGCCGCTGGAAGAGCTTCCGTGGCGGAGTGGCCGAGTGGTTTAGGCAAGGGCCTGCAAAGCCCTGTACACGGGTTCGATTCCCGTCTCCGCCTCTGTGGAGGTGTTCACGTTTTCGGCGGTCTGAGCGCGCCGACGTCCTCGGCTGACTTGGATGGCGCGTCCCGCTGCGGCGTGCTCTCGAAGGTGCCGGTAAAGCTTCGTGCGCTTCCATCCGGTTACGCGGATGAGTTCGCCGGGTCTGGCTTGCTCAGTGTGAAGGGCTTGGCGGGGTGGGCAGAGCTGAGTCGCTGGCGGCCGGTTCACCGGGAGGGATAGCGTCCTGCGCTGCAACGCCGCGAAGAACATCCTGGCGGCAGGTCTTGCCGCTGCTGCCTGCGGAGCTGATGTAAGACATTCCGGGTCCTCCCGGGGTGCGGTCGGCTGTGAAACAGGAACCCCAGCTTGTGAAGGCTGGAATCCCCGTCCCTCAGGGTGAGGAGTAGTCAATCTGGTAGTCTCTCGGCGAGGCACGGGGAGTCCAGGGCCGCACACCGATCCGAGCCCCTCCCTCATGGCAAGTCCCGGGCGGTTAGCTCAGCGGGAGAGCGCTTCCCTGACACGGAAGAGGCCACAAGTTCAAATCTTGTACCGCCCACTGGTTGTTGGCGACTGGCACGTCGGCGACAGACCGGGCGGCCGAGGCACTTGCAGCACGGATGATGGGGCTGTGAGGCGACCACACCAGATAGGCAGGACTTGCGGCGGTCCTCGACGAGGGCAGCGATCGGATTGGGATGCACAAGCGGTTCCTTCCACGGGTTGCGAGTTCCGCAGGTAGGCGGATTTCGCTGTTGTGCATCGCAGGATCCCGCCGCAGTGTCAGGACGCGGTTACTACGCGGCAGGACCAGTCTTAGACGTGGCGGGACGTCCCCGAGGCGATTGAGCCGTCCTTACACGTCCAGCCGACCGAGATGAAATACCTCACAAGGCTTCGAGCGCTCCTGTCGGCACAGCGCCGCAAGCGATCCAAGGCCCCCCGCCAGGCCGAGGCTGGCCGTCGCTTGGGGGCGACCGCCCACAGACGTGACTGTGATCAAGTCATGTCTTGCACGGGCAGCTGGCCGCATACGGTGTCCGCAGGGCCCTCAACTGGCGAGCGGGGATAGCGATGGACACCAAGGATTCGCTGATGGTTGGCCTCGATGCGTTCGCAGAGCAGTTCCGCGCTCGAACCGGGCACGCTGATGCTGTGGGGAAAGCCCGGCGGTACCTGGCTGTGGCTGCTGAAGCCAGTCGGCGCCGGGCACACGCGGCTCATCACCCGGCTGCGTAGCCGCTACGCATGGGCCAAGCCCACCATCGTGACTGAACTGATCTTGATGGAGATCGGCGACCCATTCATGATGCGCAAGTGCCTCCTCGGCATCAAACAACGAGCCGAGCAGCTCGCGGCCGGACGGTACCACCAGGCAGAAGCACGGCCGGCAGGCCGAAAGCAGCCGACCGCAGGCGCAGGTGACAATGACAGCAGACGAGCCGAGTGATCACGCCGGGCAGACAAACGGACCAGTCATCGATCACTCATTCGCTCAAGCCACCAATCACTACCGGACGGACAGGAGGCTCACCCATGGCGGAATTCCTCTCGGCGGATGAGGCGGTAGCCCGGATCCCCGACGGCGCCACGCTCGGGATGACCGGCATCGTCATGTGCGGGGTCGCCGAGGAGGTGGCGGTCGCCATCGAAAGGGCCTTCCGGGACCGCGGGCACCCGCGGGACCTCACCCTCGTGCACGCCGCCGGCATTGGCAACTGGCAGAAGGCGGGGGTCGCCCACCTCGGGCACGAGGGCCTGGTCACCAAGTGGATCGGCGGCCACACCGGCGCGGCCCCGGCGATGGCCCACCTCATCGAGGAGAACCATTGCCAGGCCTATTGCATCCCCCAGGGAGTCGAGGCCCAGCTCTACCGGGAGATCGCTGCCCACCGCCCAGGCCTCATCACCCACGTCGGCATCGGCACCTTCGTCGACCCCCGCCTCGGGGGCGGCCGGATGAACCAGGCGACGACCGCCGATTATGTGCAGGTGATCGAGATCGAGGAACAGGAGTACCTCCTGTACCCCTCGTTTCCCATCGACGTGGCGGTGATCCGGGGCACCACCGCCGACGAGCTGGGCAACGTCACCCTGGACGAAGAGGCGGTCCTCCTGGGCCAGCTCCCGATGGCCCAGGCGGCCAAGAACAGCGGCGGCATCGTGATCGCCCAGGTGAAGTACACGGCCCAGGCCGGCACCCTGCACCCCAAGCATGTGCGGGTCCCCGCCCCGCTGGTCGATTACGTGGTGGTCGCCTCCTGTCCCGAGTTCCATCCCCAAACGGCCGGCGGCTTCGACCCGGCGCTGTCGGGGGATTTGCGGGTCCCCCGGACGGCGGCCAAGCCACCCCCCCTGGGTGCGCGCGCCGTGGTGGTCCGCCGTGCGGCCATGCAGCTCGTCCCCGGTGCGGTCGTCAACCTCGGCGTCGGCTATCCCGACGCCATGGGCGGGCTGGCCGCCGAGGAGGGGGTCGACGAGATGGTGACCCTCACCACCGAGCCCGGCGCGGTGGGCGGGCAACCGGGGGCGGATTTGTTCTTCGGCACGTCACGCAACGCCCAGGCACTCATCGAGCAGGCGGCCATGTTCGACTGGTACGACGGCGGGGGGCTCGACATCGCCTTCCTGGGCCTGGCGCAGACCGACCAGCACGGCAACGTCAACGTGAGCCGCTTCAGCGGCCGCGACGTGGGGCCGGGCGGCTTCATCAACATCACCCAGGCGACGAAGACCGTCATCTACTGCGGTTCGTTCACCGCCGGAGGCCTCGAGGTCGCAACCGGCGACGGCCGTCTCCAAGTCACCAAGGAAGGCAAATTCAAGAAGTTCGTCTCGGCGGTGGAGCAGATCACCTTCAGCGGCGCCGAGGCGACCCGGCGAGGCCAGCGGATCCTGTACGTGACCGAACGCGCCGTCTTCGAGCTGCACGAGGGGAGGATGACCTTGACCGAGCTCGCCCCCGGCATCGACCTGGAGCGCAACGTGCCCGCACAGATGGAGTTCACGCCCGTGCTGGCAGAGCCGCTCGCTCCCATGCCCGGCCACCTCTTCTACCAGAAGTGGGGAAAACTGCGGTCCATCATCACCGCCGCGGCTCCGGCTGCCGCCTCCACCGCCGGGGCGTGACACCCCGCCAGCTAGGGATCGTTCCCTCGTCCGGTTCGGGGAGGCCGATGTACCTGCTGACGGGAGGAGCAGCACCCTGACCGTGACCTTGCTGAAGGACATCGACAAATTGAAGGCGAGGGCCGACTCGCAACCCTGATGATCGACCGGGAGTAGCTGGACATCCCAGCCGTCGATGCCATTGGCCGGGATGTAGCCGTTCCAGTTCCGGGCTGCAATGCTCGCCTCCTCCTGTTCCCAGGCACGGATACGGGCAGCGGCCGAATTCGGGGGCATAATCCGGCTGTTCCTAGTGACTAGAGATTGTTTACTTTCCGTCGAACACGTGCGCGAAAACTTGGAGCCCCGTTACGGGATCGAACCGTAGACCTTCTCCTTACCATGGGACACAGCTACCACGCCGTCACCTGGCAAGATGCCATGCGGCTAGCAGATCTGGGCACGTATTGGGCGTGATCAAGCGTTCAGAGCCAATCTGAGGGCCCGCCCACGCACCCTCATCACGTATCGCGCCGATGCTCAAACGCGTCGCTGCGAGTACGTGGCGGGGGTGCCGGGCGAGCCGAGCGCGGCCGCTCGTCGCGCCGTAGGGCTTCCGCCCGGAGAGCGCGGCGAAAGCTGCCGCCCCGCGACGGCGCGGCGCCCGGCGGTCGCACACGGCTGTCACTGTAAGCCCCGGTTGCTGCACTCCGTTGCTGTACCGAGTCAGCATCGTCCTGCCCTGATGCAGGCTCACGGCTCCGGAGACCGCCGACCCCACTTCGCGAATTTGTGCGGCCTACCTGCTGGTACTCAGTTGACGCCCCCCGCCCGATCAAGCTCATTCCGCGTATCTGCCGGATCATGGTCGGTGCAGCCCGGCCGACAGTCCGCTTTTCAGGCCGGACATATCCCAAGTTGGCGCGGATCGTGCGAGCGTTATGCGCTGTCGCCGGTCGCTGCCGTTAGCCGGTGGCTGCTGCTGTTGCTGTCAGCCGCGCTGCGGGGAACGGGTGGTCGGGCGTGACCACTTTGTGCGCGTGGTGCGATGACCCGATCCCGGCCCAGGCCCGGCGTGATGCGGTGTGCTGCTCGGTCCGCTGGCGCCAGGCGCGGCACCGGTTCTTGCGTGCGGTCGGCTACGCGGAGGCGGTGGCTCCGGGCCGTCCGCTCCGGCTGGCCTACGCCGACCCGCCCTATCCGGGCAAGGCCCGACTGTACCGGGATCATCCGGACTACGGCGGCGAGGTCGATCACGCGGCGCTGCTCGCCCGGCTGGCCGCCTATGACGGGTGGGCGCTGTCCACCTCGGCTGAGGCGCTGCCCGCGCTGCTGGCGCGGTGCCCGCCCGGGTCCGGGTCGCGGCCTGGCACCGCGGTGAACGGCCCACCCGCAGCCGGCGGCCGCGGCACGCGTGGGGAACCGGTCCTCTAATGCGGCGGCCGCCAGAAGTTGACCGGCGCACGGCGGGCCGATTCGATCGTGTGCGGGGTGGGGCCGCTGGACACGCTGCCGGGCCGGGTGATCGGCGCCAGACCCGCAGCGGTATGCCGGGGGATCTTCGATCTGCTCGGCGCCGCCCCCGGTGACCGTCTCGATGACCTGTTCCCCGGCTCGGGTCCGGGCCGCCGGGCCCGGGCCGCGTTCACCCGCTCGCCGGAACCCGCGCTATGGGAGTGACCCGTCGGTCGGCTACGGCCGCGCGCGACGCGTTGTGGAAGGCCCGGGCCGACGCGTCGTCCCGGCCGCGAGCGACGCCTGTGACGACCCGTCGTCTGAGGCCTCACACGACGGCTATCGTCGTTCCCGGCCGTGCGCACCGCATTGGCGCCCGGCGCCTTCCGGCCCCGGCTGTGGTCCGTGCGCGCCGCCCCTTCCCCCTTCGGGCTGACTGCTGCCGGTCTATTCGCCGGAGGGGGTGTCAAGGGCCAATTCGCGTGTACGTTCACCAGGCATTTTCACCCGTGCTCGTTGCCCTGCGGCCACATCGGCCCTTGATGCCGTACCGGAGGCGTATCGCAATCCGGCGGCAGTCTGGTGGGGGGCCTTTGCAGCTTCCGCGATCATCCGGGACCAGGTGGTCATTGCCGAACCGATCGCTGATCCCATCGGTAAACAGCGTCGGCAGGATCACCAGTGAATCCGAAAATTTGGTGAGTTAGCGGCAGGGGGCAGCGCCCGGCGTAGCCGGGCTTGGGTGCTCGGCTTATGCGGCGGGTTCGAGGGTGACTTTGTAACCGAGAGCTTCAAGCTAAGCCTTCCTCACCCGGGGGTGTGGTTGCCGCGGCGTGAAAATGGCGGGTGCTGGTCGTGGCGGGCTGAGGTCCGCTCACTGCCGCGTGGTGGCCGGGGCTGGGTGATGTGGCTGCGGAGCGGGTGCCGGATGGTGCAGGTTGGGTGCGGGCTGCCCGTGACGCCGAGCTTCTTTGGGATACGAGCCCGTAGCTAAGCCTTCCTCACCCGGGGGTGTGGTTGCCGCGGCGTGAAAATGGCGGGTGCTGGTCGTGGCGGGCTGAGGTCCGCTCACTGCCGCGTGGTGGCCGGGGCTGGGTGATGTGGCTGCGGAGCGGGTGCCGGATGGTGCAGGTTGGGTGCGGGCTGCCCGTGACGCCGAGCTTCTTTGGGATACGAGCCCGTAGCTAAGCCTGGCGCCGGGACCTGTGACCTGAGGGTCGCTTTTTGTTGCTTCGAGCACGCCGGTCAGTATTCGGGCCGTTGAGGCCGTGACCGCGGGTCCCCGGGCAGCCCGCCCTGTTACCCATATCCGAGGATACGGAGGTGACCGCGGTGGGCAAGGCCAGGCCGCAGGTTATCGAGGACGAGGAGCACCAGCGGGTGTTCGAGCGGGTGGCCGCGGTCGACGTGGCCAAGGCGTCGGGGATGGTGTGCGTCCGGCTGCCCGGCCGGGACGGCAGGCCCCGGGCCAGCAAGGTCTGGGAGGTGCAGGCCGTGACCAGCGCGGTCAGTGATCTGGGCCGGCACCTGCTCAAGGACCGTGTGCAGATGGTCACGCTGGAGGCGACCAGCGACTACTGGCGGATCTTCTACTACCTGCTGGAAGCGCTCGGGCTGGCGGTGCAGCTGGTGTCCCCGGCCCAGGCCCGGCAGCTCAAGGGCCGCCCGAAGACCGATAAGCACGACGCGATGTGGCTGGCCCGGCTGACGGAGTGGGGGATGCTGCGGCCGTGCTTCGTGCCGCCGGCCCCGATCCGGACGCTGCGGGACTATACCCGCGCCCGCACCGACTACGTCCGCGAGCGGACCCGCTGCTACCAGCGGCTGGAGAAGCTGCTCGAAGGCGCGCTGATCAAGCTGTCGTCGGTGGCCAGCAAGCTGACCACCGAATCGGCCAAGGACATGGTGCGGGCGATGATCGCCGGGGAACGCGACCCGCACGTGCTGGCCGGCCTGGCCCGCACCCGGATGAAAGCCAAGCACGATGAGCTCGTCGAGGCGCTGACCGGCATGTTCGACGCCCACCACGGCGAGCTCGCCCAGCTGGAACTGGACCAGATCAAGTTCCTGGACCAGAAGATCACCCAGCTGGAGGCGCGCATCCGCGACACCCTGGCCACCCTCCCCGAAGCGCAGGGCGTGGACGCCGACGGCACCACCGGCCCCGCCGCCGGCACCGGCCCGGACGCCGCCGTGCTGCCCGCCGCCGCCCGGCTGGCCGAGATCCCCGGCATCAGCCCGGACCTGGCCGCGGCGATCATCGCCAAGGCCGGCCTGGACATGACCCGGTTCCCCACCGCCGCGCACCTGGTCTCCTGGGCCGGGCTATGCCCGGCCGCGAACCAGTCCGGGCCGCGCACCGGCCACGGCAAAAAGAAACACGGCAACGCCTACCTGCGCGGCGCCCTCGGCCAGGCCGCCCTCGGCGCCGCGCGTACCGGTACCTTCCTCGGCGAACGATACCGCCGCGTCGCCCGCCGCCGCGGCAAGGCCAAAGCCCAGGTCGCCGTCGCCCGGTCCATCCTGATCATCATCTGGCACCTGCTCGCCGAGCCTGCCGCCCGCTACACCGACCTCGGCCCGGACTACGTCGCCTCCCGCACCGACCGGGACAAGAAGATCCGCAACCACGTCCGGCAGCTCCAGGCCCTGGGACTGGAAGTAACCCTGGCCCCGGCCGCCTAACCCATACCGCCCTGACCAGGCCCGACGCTCGAACCAGCCTCGGGTCCGCTGCCGCGCGCCCAATTGAGGTGAGTTATTTTCCGGTCAGAAGGTCGGTTTGCGCAGCGGGTCAGCCTGCCCGTCCGCAGGTGAGCCGGTGTATTGGGCTGTCAGGGAGTGACCGTAAGTACCCGGCGTTGACCGGCCGATCGGGCACGCAGCGGGCATGGTGGCATTGACCTCTGGCCCCAGGACGTGGCGGTGAGGAGGATGAATTGGTGTGATGCGGTTCCGGGAAGCGCAAATGTCCTGATCATGGGAGAACTTACATATGGTCTCGCTGTCTGACGCTTCGGCTGGCCCGCCGCTGCCGAAGGCCCCGACCGGTGTCCGGGGACTGGATGAGATCACCCGGGGCGGGCTGCCCAAGGGCAGGTCCACGCTGGTGATGGGGGGCACTGGGTGCGGCAAGACGCTGCTGGGAGTGCAGTTCCTGGTCACCGGCGCCCGGGAGTACGGCGAGCCGGGCGTGCTGATTACCTTCGAGGAGTCAGCCCAGAAGGTCACCGCCAACTTCGCCTCGCTGGGCTTCGACCTTGACGGGCTGCTGAGGGACGGGCTCCTGGTCATCAATGCGTTCCGGGCAGAGCCAATCGAGGTGGTCGAGACGGGGGAGTTCAGCTTCGAGCCGCTGTTCCTGCTGCTGGACAACGCGATCAAGCGGATCGGGGCCAGGCGGGTCGTGCTCGACAGCATCGAATCGCTGTTCGGCATGTTCAAGGCGCAGGCGATCGTGCGGGCTGAGCTGGGCCGGTTGTTCCGCTGGCTGGAGGACCGGGCCGTGACCACGATCGTGACCGGCGAGCGCGGCGATAGCGACTCGATGACCCGATACGGGATCGAGCAGTACGTGAGCGACTGCGTGATCTTTCTGGATCACCGGAAGCGCGAGGAGGTTGCCACCCGGCGGCTGCAGGTGGTCAAGTACCGCGGGTCGGCGCACGAGACCAACGAGTACCCGTTCCTGATCTCGGCCCGCGGGTTTACCGTGCTGCCGGTCACAGCGGTTTCGCTCGACTATGGCGCGTCCCGGGAGCGGATCTCCACCGGCGTGCCGCGGCTGGACGACATGCTGTCCGGCGGCCCGTTCCGGGGGTCTACCATCCTGGTAAGCGGGTCGGCGGGCACCGGCAAGACCACGCTGGGCGCGCATCTGATCGATGCGGCGTGCGTGCGGGGCGAGCGGGCCCTGCTCATTTTGCATGAGGAATCCGCCGATGAGGTGATCCGCAACATGAGTTCGGTCGGCCTGGATCTGGGGCGCTGGACTGAGGCGGGCCTGCTGCGGATCTGGGCGGCCCGGCCGAGCGAGTTCGGCCTGGAGAACCAGCTGGCGACCATGAGCGAGCTGATCGCGGAGCACGCGCCCGCCGTCGCGGTTGTCGACGGGACCGCCAGCCTCCTCCACGGGGCCACCCGCGGTGAGGTGTTCTCGATGCTGGCCCGCACGTTCCACCTGTTCAAGACCCGGGGGATCACCGCGATGGGCTCCATCCTGACTGAGGACGATACCGAGACCGTGGTGAACGTGAGCTCGCGGGCCGATACCTGGCTGCTGCTCCGCAACGTCGAGTCCAACGGCGAGCGCAACCGGCTGCTGTTCGTGCTCAAGTCGCGGGGGACCGCTCATTCCAACCAGGTCCGGGAATTCGTGCTCAGCGATCACGGCATCGAGCTCGTCGACGTGTACGTGGGCCCCGCGGGGGTGCTGACCGGCTCCGCCCGGATCGCCGCGCAGCAGGCCGAACCCGAGCGGATCGCGGACCGTGAGGAGCGTCTGGCGACCGATACCCAGTCGGCCCGATCGACCATAGGCACTGAGCGCTGGGCAGATTCAGCCGACGACGGTGACGAAGCGCAGCGATGACCCCCCGCCGCATCGGTGACAGCACCGATGATGCAGCCCAGCCAGCGGCATATCCCGGGGAGACTTGGGCGCTGCGGCTCTACGTGACCGGGCGCGCGCCCACGTGCGTCCGCGCGCTCGCGAACCTGCAGCGCGCCTGCGCGGACTGGCTGCCGGGCGAGTACCACATCGAGATCATCGACCTGGTTGAGAACCCGCACCTGGCGGCCGAGGACCAGATCCTGGTCGTGCCGACGCTGGTCAAGACGCACCCGCCGCCCATCCGCAAGATGGTCGGCGACCTGTCCGACACCGAGCGCCTGCTCTTTGGCCTGCAGCTCCGGCCAGGCCCGGTCGGATGACGGATGAGCGTGACTGATCGGCGCTCGCATGGGCGTGTGGCCCGGCGTGCGCTCGGGCGGGCCGCCAAGGCTGAGCCCGAGCGCTGACGCCGGGCCAGCGGCGCCGCCTTGATCCAGTACGGCCGGATTCCGCAGTGCACGAGACTTAGACAACGAGACTTAACGAGACTTAAGGATCATCTGTTCGGCGCCTTAGTTGACTGCGTAGGGTCGAACGGCCTTGTCCAGGGAGTCCGCTTGTGCCAGCCGCGCAGGCCGTCCGGGCTTCCCGGACGGTACCTTTGCCGGTATTCCAATGGGGGGACCTGCCTAAGTTTCATAGATACGGTCCGTGCAGCTTGCTGGGCCGCGTACGAAGGCAGGTGTCAGGCCCGGTGAGCAACAAGATACCCGGTGGTACAGCGGGAAAGCCGATCGGCGTATTTATCCTGGACGATCATGAGGTCGTCCGCAGGGGTGTCCGGGGCCTTCTGCAGGCCGAGCCGGACATTCAGGTGGTCGGCGAGGCTGGTACCGCATCCCGCGCCCTGTCCATGATTCCGGCGCTGCGGCCCGGCGTCGCCGTGCTCGATGTCCGGCTGCCTGATGGTGACGGGGTGTCGGTCTGCCGGGAGGTCCGGTCGCGGGTGCCAGAGGTGGCCTGCCTGATGTTCACCTCGTTCAGCGACGATGAGGCGCTGTTGGATTCGATCATGGCGGGAGCGGCCGGATATGTGCTCAAGCAGATCCGCGGCGCCGATCTGGTCGGCGCGGTCCGCATCGTGGCCTCCGGTCAGTCGCTGCTGGATCCTCGTGCGGCGAGCGAGCTGATGGCCAGGTTGCAGGATGTGACAGACGGGGATGACCAGCTGGCTGGACTGTCCCCGCGGGAGCGCAAGGTCCTGGAGCTGATCGGGGAAGGTCTCACCAACCGGCAGATCGGTGAGCGGCTGCTCGTTTCTGAGAAGACGGTGAAGAACTACGTATCGATGCTGTTTGCCAGCCTCGGCATGAAACGCCGCACCCAGGTAGCCGCCTACGCGGCCCGGGCCTTCCCGGGCGCCGCGCCCGGAGCAGGACACACCCGGATGCTGCCGGAGCCTTCTGCCTAGCCCGGACCCGGCTCACCGTAGACCCTGAGCATCTCGCCGGAGGCATTGAAGCCCGTCGTGCTGTTGGCTTGGAATCTGTGCCGTCCGGGCTTTTGCGTGGCCTGACCTGCGGGTCAGGCTGCCAGGTGACGGTGAACGACTCCTGTTCAGCGCTGGGCGGTGGTTCCCGGTCGCTCCTTTGGGGGTTCTGGTAATAGCGGCGTCAGCCCGTGCAGGGGGAAGATTGCGTTGCGGGTGGCTATGATCGCCTGGTCGATCGGCCGGCCTGGGTCGTGGCCGGATTCGAACGGTTGGAACACCGCGGGTGCCCCGTCTGTCATGTGCTCGGGTGCGGTCAGACCGGTTCGCCGGGCGACGTACTCGCGCCACGGGGCGGGGGTCTGCGTGCCTGGGTCGATTGGCTGGCCTGCGGCCTCGGCGAGCAGATGCGTCCAGGTCCGCGGTACGACGTGGACCAGGTTATATCCCCCGCCGCCGGTGAGCAGCCAGCGTCCGCCGGCCAGGTCGTGGGCGAGCGCGTGGATCGCGGCGTGGGCGGCGCGCTGCGCGTCGATGCTGAGCTCCAGGTTGGCCAGCGGATCTAGCCGGTGCGTGTCGGCCCCGTGCTGGCTGACCAGCACCTGCGGCCGGAACTGCCGCAGCAGCGGCGGGACGATCGCGTGGAAGGCGCGCAGCCAGCCGGCATCGCCGGTCCCGGCGGGCAGCGCGACGTTGACCGCTGACCCCTCCGCGCCGGGCCCGCCGGTCTCGGCGGGCAGGCCGGTGAACGGGAACATGGTCGCCGGATGCTGGTGCAGGCTGATCGTCAGCACCCGCGGATCGGCGTAGAACGCGGCCTGCACCCCGTCGCCGTGGTGCGCGTCGATGTCCACGTAGGCCACGCGTTCGGCGCCTTGTCCCAGCAGCCAGGCGATCGCGATCGCCGGGTCGTTGTAGACGCCGTAACGGCTGGCGCGGGCGGCCATGGCGTGATGCATCCCGCCCGCGATGCTGGCCCCGTGCTGGGCTGCGCCTGACCAGGCGGCATGGGCCGCGGCCAGGGTCGCCCCGGTCACCACCGCTGACGCCTCGTGCATGCCGGGAAACACCGGGTTGTCCCCGGTGGCCAGCCCGAATATCCGCGCGTAGCGGAACTGGGCCGGCTCCAGGCCGCGGGCACCAAGGTCCTCGGCCCAGCGGCTGACCGCCTCCACGGCCGTGATGTACCGCGGGTCATGCACAAGCCCCAGGTCTGCGTCGGTGGCCAGGGCCGGGGCGGCCACGGTCACACCGGGCTGATTCCACAGTCCGAACTCATGCGCGAGCCGCATCGTCAGCTCCAGCCGCACCGGTGCCAGCGGGTGGCCCGGCCCGAAGTGATAGTCAGTCAGCCGCTCGTCCCAGGCCACATGCAAGGTGCCGGTCATCCGCCAAAACCTCCCTGCCGCCACCGGCTGCGGTGCGGGGCGGCATCCCACTGACCCTGGCAGGGATCGCGGCGGCGTTCGCTGGGGCATTTTTTCCGTTATGCGTGGTCCTGGCGTGGCAGTCAAGCGGGATCCTGGTTTGCATGCCCCGGTCAAGGGCCGCGGGTCGCGTGGCGATCGCGCGGCGACGCTGACGGCGCCCCCAAGGCGTGGCCGTGACGGGGGACACTGATACGCCCAGGAGACGGCTGCGCGGCTACCGGCCGCGTGCCGTGAGCCGCCGTGATCCGTCTATCCGCCTAAGACGTAGCCCGGCTGCCCGGCGGAGGGCGGATCAGGCTGATGGCGAGCGAAAAGCGCACCCCTGAAGTCCCGGATCGCCAGGTCCAGATCCCCGATGGCTTCGTGGACCTTCGCGGCTCCAGGATGGTCGCCCAGCAGCCCCAGCACCGTTTGGAGCGCAAGCCCCCCGGAAAACAGCCGTTGCACGACGATATCGTTCATGTGCCCGGGGGCCCGGTCGCGGTCGTGCCCCAGGTGCAGACTCATTTCCGCTGGGTCCCCCGCCCCTACAGGCGGGGAATCGCTGGCCGGCCGTGTGCGCGGCTCGTCCAGTTCGGGGATCACCGCGTCGCGCGGCATGCTCGGTGAGGTATTCATCGCCGGGCCACCTTGGGTCCTAATAGGTACTAAGAGGCACTTATCTAGCAGACCCTACGTTGGCTCCCCCGTGCTGGATAGGCCCACCGGCCGGAGATCAGCCTCCGGTTCGCCAGAGTTCTTGTCCCGCCTGTCTCCGTTCGCCGCCGGTGGAATCGTCAGTTGGCCAGTGGGTCCCTGTGCGGGCCCGGCGTGGCTAGTACAGCGGCATCAGCCCGTGCTCGGGGAAGACGGCCGTCTGGGTGGCCATGACCGCCTGATCGATGGGGTCCGCCGGGTCATATCCGGACTCAAACGGCGCGTACCTGGGATGAACGCTGCCTTCGGTCATCAGCTCGGGGGCCGGGCGGCCGGTGCGGCCCGACGCGTACTCCCGCCAGGCGGCCGGGATACGCGCCTCTGGGTCGATCGGATGTCCGGCGGCCTCCGCCAGCAGATGGGTCCAGGTCCTCGGCACAACCCGAAGCGGCTCATAACCACCGCCGCCAGTCACCAGCCAGCGGCCGCCCGCCACCTGGTGGGCCAGCTCGTGGATCGCGGCGTGTGCCGCGCGCTGCGCGTCGATGGACACCAGCAGATTGGTCAGCGGGTCGAGCCAGTGCGTATCACAGCCATGCTGGCTAACCAGGATCTGCGGCCGGAACGCCCGCAGCACCGGCGGCACGACCGCGTGGAACGCGCGCAGCCACCCGGTGCTCTTAGTCCCGGCCGGAAGCGCCACATTGACCGCCGATCCTTCCGCTCCCGGCCCGCCCGTCTCCGACGGTAGCCCGGTGCCGGGCCACAGCGTGGCCGGATGCTCGTGCATGCTGATCGTCAGCACCCGCGGGTCGTCGTAGAAGGCCGCCTGCACCCCATCACCGTGATGGCCGTCGATATCGACGTAAGCGACCCGCTGCGCGCCCGCCAGCAGCAGCCAGGAGATCGCGATCGCCGGGTCGTTGTACACGCAGAAACCGCTCGCTCTCGCGGGCATCGCGTGATGCAGCCCGCCCGCGATGCTCGCGGCGTGCGACGTGGCGCCGGTCCAGACCGCACGGGCCGCGGAAAGGGTCGCGCCCGCCACCAGTGCCGCCGCGTCGTGCATGCCGGAGAACACCGGGTCATCTTCGGTGCCGAGGCCGAAATCCCGCACCGAAGGGTCCGGTCCCGGGCCGCCCGCCCGCCGCACCGCCGCGATGTATTGCTGCAGGTGCACCATCTCTATTTGCACGTCGGTGGCGGGCGCCGGGCGCTCGACGGACACTTTGGGTCTGGCGAACAAGCCGAAGGCGCGGGCCAGCTCGATCGTCAGCTCGACCCGGACGGGTGTCATCGGATGGGGCGCCCCGAAGTTATAGGCGGCCAGCTGTTCGTCCCAGACCACCTGTAGCGTGCAACCCATGTGGCCTCCTCCTCGGTCCTGGTGATCCGCGGACCGGAATCCGGGCCTGATTTGCGTTATATCTCCTGGAGTGTCGGTTGTCGACCATAACCGCCTGCCCCACAACGGCGGCGACTCATCTGGCGTGCTCTTGCCCGCGGTTGCGTTCCTGGCAGGCATGATGCATGTCGTTGCCGGCCTGGCAGCGGCTGGTCTGGAGTATGGTTTCCCGGCCCGGGCAGTGCCGTCTGGTGTTCTTGCGGCGGCGGGGATGGACCGGCAGGACGGATGATGGCGGTGATCGCGGTAGGCGCCATCTATCGGTATCGCGTGCGCGGGTTTACCGTCGAATCGTGCTCAAGCGAAAAATTGAGCTGCCGCCAGAGCACCTCTACCCAGCGGACCCATGGCGCATCGTGGAGGCGCGGTACTGGGATGAGTTTGTCGGTCTCACCGAGACCGTCTTTTCGCTGGGCAACGGATTCGTCGGCGTCCGCGGCAGCTTCGAGGAGGGGCGCCCGGCGCTGGTCCCCGGGACGTTCGTCAACGGGTTCCACGAGACCTGGCCGATCATTCACGCCGAAGGGGCGCATGCGCTGGCCAGGACCGGCCAGACGATTATCAACGTGCCCGACACGACGATCCTCAAGCTCTACGTGGACGACGAGCCATTCTTCCTGCCCACTGCGCGCATCGAGGACTACGGGCGGACCCTTGATATGCGGGCTGGGACGCTGACCCGTGAGGTGGTGTGGGTCACCGGTGTCGGCAAGCATGTCCGGATCCGCTCGCGCCGGCTCGTCTCACTCGAATACCGTCACCTGATCGCGATGACCTACGAGGTCACGATGCTGGATGAGCCGGCGCCCGTGGTGATCTCCTCACTGGTGCTCAACCGCCAGGACGCCCACCTGACCGGCGGCCTGCCCGAGCACCGGCCGGGCGATCCCCGCCTGGCGACCATGCTGCCGCACCGGGTGCTCAACGTGCGGGCGGCCGAGGTGGCCGACCAGCGCATCCTTCTGGGCTACCAGACGACCAGCAGCGGGATGACGCTCGGCGTAGGCGTCGACCACGTGATCGACGCGGCGTGCTCCTCCCAGGCGGCGGGGTCCCTCGATGACGACGAGACGGGCGAGGTCCTCCTCACGGCCGACGCGGTGCCAGGCGTGCCGATCCGGGTCACCAAGTACGCGACCTACCAGGCCTCCCGCAGCATCCCCGTCCCCGAGCTCGTCAACCGGTGCCGCCGGACGCTGGACCGCGCGATCCGCGACGGGTTCGACATACTGCTCACGAGCCAGCGCGCGAACCTCGCCCGGTTCTGGGACCGCGCCGACGTCCAGGTGCAGGCCCGGCTCAATCCGGTGCGGCAGCAGCAGGCGGTCCGGTGGAATCTCTATCAGGTAGCGCAGGCGACGTGGCGCGCCGAAGGGGCCGGAGTCCCGGCGAAGGGACTGACCGGGCAGGCCTACGAGGGCCACTACTTCTGGGACACCGAAATCTACGTCCTGCCGTTCCTGTCGTACACCCAGCCGAGGATCGCCCGGAACCTGCTGGCGGTCCGGCACAGCATGCTGCCCCGCGCGCGGGAGCGGGCGGCCGAAATGAGCCAGCGAGGGGCGCTCTTCCCGTGGCGGACCATCAACGGCGAGGAGGCTTCACCCAACTTCCAGCAGGGCACCGCCCAGTATCACATCAACGCCGATATCGCTTATGCGGTCATGCGCTACGCCCGCGGGGAGGGCAGCGGACACGTGCTCGGCGAGATCGGCGCCCAGATCCTTGTCGAGACCGCCCGGCTGTGGGCGGACCTCGGTTTCTACGGCGCCGATCAGCGGTTCCACATCCACGGCGTGACCGGGCCCGACGAGTACACCACCGTGGTCAACGACAACGCCTACACCAACCTCATGGCGCGAATGAATCTCAACTCCGCCGCCGCCACCGTGCGCCGCCTGCGCGGGGAGCGGCCGGAGGACTACACCGCGCTGGTGCACGCGGTCAGGCTTCAGTTCAAAGAGGTCGAGTCCTGGGAGCGCGCGGCGGCCGCAATGTACGTACCGTTCGACGAGGAACGCGGCATCCACCCCCAGGATGACACGTTCCTCGACCGGGAGGCGTGGAATCTGGACGCCACGCCGCGGGAGAAGTTCCCGCTGCTGCTGCACTACCACCCGCTGGTGATCTACCGGCACCAGGTGCTCAAGCAGGCCGACATCGTGCTGGCGATGTTCCTGCTCGGCGACGAGTTCTCCGAGGAGCAGAAGCGCCGCAACTTCGACTACTACGACCCGCTCACCACCGGCGACTCGTCCCTGTCGGCGTGCGTGCAGAGCATCATCGCCGCGGAGATCGGCCGGGAACGCCAGGCTCTGGAGTACTTTCAGTACGCGCTGCTGATGGACCTGGGCAACGTGGCGGGCAACGCCTCCGACGGCGTCCATATCGCGGCCGCCGCCGGCGTGTGGGCATCGCTCGTCTTCGGGTTCGGTGGCGTCCGGGACTTCGGCGGCCGCCTGTCCCTCGCGCCCCGGCTGCCGCGCGCCTGGAACCATCTCGCCTTCTCACTTCGATTCGGCAGCAGGCAGATCCGGGTCAGGCTCACCCACGACGAGGAAAGCTACCTCATTGGCGAGGGCGATCCACTGGAGGTCATCATCCGGGGCGAGCCGCACCTGCTCAGCCCCGGGACCGCGGTCGCGATCAAGCTGCCGCCACCATGACAGGGACGCTGCGCGCGATCATCGGTCTGCAGCGCCCGTGCTTCAGCTCCGCCCAGGCGCGCGCTTCGCGCCAGAAGAGCCTGGTCGTGAGCGCATTAGAACGTCCAAGCCGTAGAGAAAGTTGTCACGACCTCGAAATAGCTATCGAAAGAGCGACCCGACCTGGAGCTCATCGGTAGCCTATGCCCGTGCCAGCGGACGGCTCTGCGAGAACCCATAAGGTGGCAGGCATGGCCCACGTGACCAGCAAGAGCAGGGGTGCTCCGTTCGGTGCTGCGGCTGCCGAGAGTGTTCTAGTGAGCCGGTCTTGAGTTTCCCAGTCACCACGTGAGTTGATTTGTCTCCCAGTCTGGCGCTGACGGCTATCGCCTGGCTGGCGGGTGCGGTCTGCTGGGGATATGGCAGATCCCAGGTTAGAGCCGCTGGTGCTCTCGGAAGACGAGCGACGCACGCTGGAGAGCTGGGCCAGGCGCCGCAGCACCGCGCAGGGCCTTGCGTTGCGGGCGCGGATCGTGCTGGCTTGCGCAGAAGGCGCACCCAACATCGCGGTGGCCGCCCGGCTGGGCGCCAGCCGGGGCACCGTGACCAAGTGGCGGGAGCGGTTCTTGCGCCGGCGGCTGGATGGGCTGTGCGACGAACCGCGGCCGGGGGTGCCGCGCACCATCACTGATGCCCAGGTGGAGGAGGTGGTGGTGCGCACCCTGGAGGAGGTGCCGGCGGGTGCCACGCACTGGTCCAAGCGGGAGCTGGCCCGGAAGGCGGGCATCTCGCCGACCAGCGTGCACCGTATCTGGCGGGCCTTTGGCTTGCAGCCGCACCGGGTGGAGGAGTTCAAGATCTCCCCAGACCCACTGCTCATCGACAAGATCCGCGATGTGGTGGGGCTCTACCTGGCCCCGCCCGCCACGGCGGCGGTCTTCTGCGTTGATGAGAAGCCGCAGATCCAAGCGCTGGAGCGGACCGCCCCGGTGCTACCGATGATCCCCGGCATTCCCGAGCGGCGCAGCTTCGATTACACCCGGCACGGCACCGTGGACCTGTTCGCCGCGCTCAACACCGCCACCGGCAAGGTGATCGGCAAGCTGGCCGCACAGCACACGGCGGAGGACTTCCGCGATTTCCTCAACGACATCGACCGGCAGGTCGAGCCCGGCCTGGCCGTCCACGTCATCTGCGACAACCTCTCCGCGCATAAAGCGCCGGCGGTGCACAAGTGGCTACTGGCGCACCCGCGGTTCGAGCTGCACTTCACGCCGACATACTCGTCGTGGATCAGCCAGGTCGAGCGGTGGTTCGCCGAACTGGAACGGCGCTGCCTCGAGCGCGGCACCTTCTGCTCGCTGGACGCGCTCAAGACCGCGCTGGAGGAGTGGATCAGCACCTGGAACGAAACGGCACGGCCATTCAAGTGGACCAAGACCGCCGACCAGATCATCGACCGCATCTGCCGTTACTGCTCACGTATCTCAGGACCGGGACACTAGCCTCCGCTATTCAGCGATGAAGGCGAGCTGAGCGGTCAGCTGGCATTCCAGAGCCACGAGCTGGGATTTCGTGCTCTATCGGACCATCGAGCGAGTGCACCTTATGGGTGCGGGGGGCCTACCAGACCCGGGAATGACAAGGGGACGGCCGCGGAGCGGCCGTCCCCTTGTGGCTTTGAGGGCGAAGAGCGCCCTGGATCTGGAAGATTACCGGTTACCACACTCAGCAAATTCCAGGCCGGAGCGCTCTTCGCCATGCAGCATAACGGTTGGGACCATGCCCTGAAGGTCACCGCGGACGGGACAGGCCTGGTTGGCCACGTCGGCGCGGTGCTGCTGCGGAAGGCCGCGGACCAGGCGGGACTTACCGCGGGCCTGAGTGCCGCGCTCCGCAGGAAAGGCGCGTCGCCGCTGCTGGACCGGGGTGTCGTGCTGGTCTCGCTGGCGGCGGCGATCGCGCTGGGGGCCACCAGCATGAGCGACATCGCGGTGCTGGCGCACCTGGCCCCGGTGCTGGGGGCGGCGCCGAGCGGGCCGACGGTCCGCCGGGCGCTGGACCTGGCCGGTACCCCTGCCGTGCTGGACCGGATCGCCCGTGCCCGCGCGAAGGCCCGGGCGCACGCGTGGACGCTGATCGAGGGCACGCCCGCGGGGTTCCCCTGGCTGGTCATCGCGGGCAAGACCCTGGCGGGCTGGGTGGTAATCGACATGGACGCCACCTTGGTGACCGCGCACTCAGACAAGCAGGGGGCGGCTCCCACCTGGAAGAAAGGCTATGGCTTCCATCCATTGGCGGCCTGGGCTGCGAATACGCGCGAATGCCTGGCCATGCTGCTGCGCCCCGGCAACGCCGGCTCGAACACCTTCACCGATCACCGGGACGTGCTGGCCGCGGCCCTGCGGCAGGTCCCCGCCCGGTTCCGGAGCAAGATCCTGGTCCGCGCCGACGGGGCCGGCGCCAGCCACGAGCTCATCAAGCACCTGCTGTCGCTGTCCTCCCCGCGCCGGGAAACGCTCTTCACCTGCGGGTGGATGATCACAGCAGCCGATGAGGATGCCATCAAGATGGTGCCGGCGGGCGCGTGGAAGCCCGGCGTCGCCCAGGACGGCACGATCGAGGAGGACAAGCACGTCGCGGAGATCACGCACCTGATGAGCCGCGCCGGGAACTGGCCGGACGGGCTGCGCTGGATCGTCCGCCGGGTCAAGCCGTCCCGCCGCCAGATGGGCAACCTCACCGCTTACGAGAAGAAGACCGGCTGGCGGTACTCCATCATCTGCACGAACGTCCCTGACTCCGGCATCGGCGGCGTCCCGGGCAGCCACCACCCTCAGTACATCGACGTCGTGCACCGCGAGCACGCCGTCGTCGAGACCGGCGGCGTCCGCAGCGCCAAGGCCATGGGGCTGCGAGGGCTGCCATCCAAGTCGTGGCAGGTCAACTGCGGCTGGGTCATCGCCGCGAACATCGCCGCCGACCTCGCGGCCCGGACGCGTCTCCTCGGCTGCCACGATGACGAGGACCTGCGGGAAGCCGACCCGGATACGCTCCGCTACCGGATCTGGCACATCCCCGCCCGCGCCGCACATCACGCCCGGCAGCGCATCCTCAAAATCAGCCCCGACTGGCCCTGGAAGGAGGCGTTCCTCACCTGCTGGCAGCGGCTCTGCGCCCTGCCCGCACCCGCCTGACCAGCACAAACCGCTCCAGCTGCACGAAAGGAGGACCACCCCGGCGCGGTCGGAGCCGGTGCGCACCCGGGCACCCCGGGCACCACCGGACGGCCAGCCCCGACAGCCAGACAGACACCACACCCGAAACCGGGCACCAGCACAATCAGTAACCAGCCCTCCGCCCGCGTGTAGGGTCGAGGGCTGGCGCGGTGGCGTTGCCACGAATACGAGCCGGCCGCACAAAGCCCGAGTCGCAAGTAGCCGAGTTCAGAAATCTCACAAGGTCTCCTGTCTGCGAAGATCTTCGACGCGGCCGATGGCGTGCGATCTCAAGCCAGGCCCGCCCACATCAGCCACAGCGAGCCGAAATTCAGTCGGTGCCGGAGGAAGAAGCCTGGAGGATCGCGACTGGCATCGGGCGGCTCACGAGACGACGGAGAGCGTCATCGCTCTGCTGTCACAGGCGAAGCAACACCCCTGCCGCGTGCAGACCGGTGATGTGGTCGCGGATGGCACGGGGCTGCGGGCCGCCGCGGATGAGGATGCCGCATTCGAGGTTGAACTCCATGGCGCGGCTGGTTAGGTTCGCGCTGCCGACGAGCGCAACCTGGTCGTCTACCACGATGATCTTCGCGTGCAGAGCGGCGCCGGGCGGACGCGACGAGGCCGGCCAGCGCAGGCGAAGCACGTTGAGGCCGGAGAAGGGTGTGCCCGCCGTCGTGTAGGACGGGTTGTCCTTGTGGCGTTCAGCCAGCAGGGTGACCGCTACGTTCCGTGCAGTTGCGGCTGAAAGCGCTGCCTTGATCGACGGCTCGTTGTGGGTTGCGTAGCTCACCAGCAAGATCTCTGACCGCGCCGCGTTGATCAGGTCGATGACGGCGGCCGCTGTCAGCCGCGAGGATGAAACTCCCGATTCCGGGCCCGTCCAGACGACCGAAACTGACTGCTGCTGGCGTGCACGCGAAACCGCGTGGGCGGCGCCGGTCAGCATCCCCGACAGGTAAGCAGGCTCGGCGTAGGCTAGCCGCTTGCTGAGCTGATCGCACGCGTCGCGCAGGATGACGGAGCTCGCTGTCGCGCGGAGCCGCCGGACGCCGGGTTCGCCCTCAGCCGCGGCCTTGGTGAGTCGGCAGACATCGGCGATTGGCAGGCGTTCGCCGATCTGGCAGGCCCAGTCAGTTACGTCGGGCGGGTGGGAGTCCGACGCGCCGCCAGGTCCGTTCACGACAGTTCGAAAGCGAGGCCGTCGCCGGTCAGGTTGACAAGGATGGCCCGGTCCAGCCATCGGTTGCCCGCCTCGCAGCTGGTCTCGGATGCGAACAGGCAGGCGTGGCAGGCGGCGTTGTGCAGCGTGGCGGACGGGAACTCCGGGATGTGCTCGGCGCACAACGGGTCGGACGAGCAGTGCGCTGCCTCGTCGAGCGCCGAGGCCAGGATCCGCTCCAGGTACCGTCGCTCGCCAAGTGTGACGAGACCGCCGAGCGTGCCCTCGCTGTCGCTGGCCGCCGTCGAGATCAGCACGCCGGCCGCGGGCGATGACGGGGTGCCGAGGTAGATCCGCTCCCGCAGCGACGCCGACGAGTATCCGCACTCCAGCGCGACCTGGCGCATCAGCATGTGGCTCAGCGTGTGGATCAGCAGGAACCTGGCAATCGGGAACCCCGCCGATGGCGTCTGGTCCCGGTCTAGCGCCCACTGCCGGTAGGCCCGCCCCAGCGCGGTGATGTGCTCGTGCTCGGCGACGGACGACGCCCAGTGCGCGACGTGCTGCTCCCGGAGCTCCAGGAAGATGCCCTCGCCCCGCTGCTCAACCGCCGGCACCCACTCCTCTGGGCCGCGCGCCAGCCGGATTCGCTTGGCAGGCCGCAGGTTGTCGCGCTCGGGTGCGTCTACCCGGGTAAACCCGAGCAGGGCACGGACCTCGCGCAGTCGTGAGACCAGGACAACCTGGTCGATGAGGTTGTCGTAACCGCGCGGTGATTCTGTCGGCACCGCGCGGAAGTCCGCGTCCTGCCGCTCCGTCGTCGGCCGAGATAGCAGCTGCCATTCGGCGTCACGCAGGTTGTCGGGCGATTCCGGCGGCGTGGGGCCGCCCTGCCCGCGCAGCTTCTCGATGCATCCCCACACCTCGTGAAAGGGGTAGCCGCGCAGGCTGCGCATTGTGGGCACGGCATCGATGATGGCCTGGGCGGCGATGGGATCCTGCTGCGAACCAAGAATGCTCCAGTTCGCCGCCACTAGGTCCTCGACCGTCTGTCCCTGCGGCAGGTGCAAGGCGCTCGCCGATACCGCGAACCACAAGTTGCTTGCGCCGAGCACGATCAGCTTCAGCTGCTTGCCGCACTGATAGAACCGCTGCAGGTGGGGATGGCGGCCCCGGCAGACCGGCAGCTTCTGCCATCCATCGCTGCCCGCCGCCTCCTGGATGGACCGGCTATGGTTGCACGTCACGCACCGAACCGTCACCCGCGGACCGAGGGTGGACGCCGCGTCGGACATGGTGAGCTGCGGCCCGTCGCAGACGCCTTCAGCCCGGGTGGCGTGAACGAACTCCACGTAGGGGAAGTTGTCCAGATGGCCGTCCGCACAGACGACCAGGAATCGCGCGGGCACGCACGCGCGCCTGCTCGCCACGCGGAGCGACGCTTGCCGCAGGCATTGCGCGTGCACGTACTTGGCCAGGTCCGGGCGCCGCCCCCACCGGTGGATCAGCTCGAACTGGCCCGGCGGGTCGAGTGGGCCGAGCCGGTAGCAGCGCGGGCAGCGCACCCATCGGGGGAACGGCGTTACCGGGACGCCGGTACGGGTGAGCGGATCGTCGTTCGCGTTCGGATCCCATGGCGCATGCCGCAGTGCCCGGACCTGCTGTCCGAGTACCCGCTGCACCGCCTCCAGCAGGCGCGGCTCGTCGACCGGATCCTGGTGCTCGGGGTTCCACGCGTCCAGGCCGCGCACGATCACGCTCATCGACGGCAGGTCGACGGTCGCGCCCACCCCGGTGGTGGTAATCAGATGACTCGGCCGCGCCTGCCCGATCCGGGTGGGAGCACTGCGCTGCCCGACACCGGAAATACCGGAGGCGGCAGCCGCCGGAATGGTCATGCGGGACCTCCAGAGGTCGAACGCTCGTAGCTCCAGGCCGGCGCGTCACCGACGCTGCGGTCGTCCCGGTCGAGCTGCAGCAGGATCTCCGCCTCTACCTCGCGCATGGACATCGGCGCGGACCATAGATCCCACGATCCCTCGTCCGGTTCGCGCAGCAGCCCGTTGACGTCCGGCGCCTCCTTGTAGCCGAGGTGCCCGGTCTGCACGGCCTGCCGCCGCGCGTACCACCGGTCCAGCCGGTGCTGCAACTCGGCCCGGACAGAGGTAGCCCGTTCTGAATCATAGGTGACGACTTCAGCCCGCGCGCCGACCGCGTCGAGCAGCGCGGCGGCGAACGGCCCGGATAGCGGCACGGAGTGGGCCGCGACGTTCGGCAGCGACGACACCCCGGAATGCCGCAGCAACGTCACCAGCACCCCGGTCAGCCCGCGGTCCAGCGCCCGGTCGCTGAACGGCGTCGTGGTCAGCCCCTCAACCCGGAGTCCGAACGTGGCGTGGTCGTACCCGAACGATTCATAGTGCGCCAGGTCGCGGGGCCGCGACCACTGGTAGATGGTTACCACGAGGCCCGGCCGCCCGGGTGCGGACCTGCTGGCTGCGCAACCGGTCGGTGATGTCGGCCTCGACCAGGCGCCGCATCCCGGCCAGCTCCCTGGTGGCGGTGAAGTAGTCCACCAGCGTCATGTAGGGGTCGGCCGCCGCGCCGTACCGGTCGAAAAGGAACTGCGCGTGCTCCATCAGCGCCGACGCGACCCGGATCTCCACCGACTTGAGCCGCTCACCCGGCGCGAGGATGCCCCGGTACCGCCGCCCCGGCGTGGACGGCGACGGTGACACGGTGGCGGAGAAGTACGTCTCGCCCGCGTCGAGCACCGGCGGCGGGAACACGGTAAGGCCGCGCGCGAACACCTGCTCCACCTGGTCGCGGGCCCGCCGCACGGTCGCGGTGGAGGCGACGAGCACGGGCCGGATCGCGCCGCGCGAGCTCAGCCGGTCGATCGCGGTCTCATACAGGCCCACCATCGAGCCGAGGGCGTCGCTGATCAGGTGCAGCTCGTCCTGGATGATCAGGTCGGGTGGCCGCAGCCGCATCGCCGGCTGGATCACGCCGCGCGGCAGGTCCGCAAGAACAGGAGCTGCACTTCCGCGTCCGACGGGTCGCCCAGACCGCGATGAGCGTCGGCATGAGCTGGATTGGTCAGCCCCGGCAGGCACAGCAGCACGAACGCGAGCTGGAACGGCCGCCAGGACCGGTTCTCCGGCACGTCCAGACGACGCAGTAGCCCGGCCACGTCCGCGCCGGGCGTCGACATCCGCGCCCGCACCACCTCCGACCGCACGCGCTGAAGCGCCATCGCCTGATTCGCGAACCGGAACGCCTCCCGCGCGATCCCGTCGGTCCGCAGCAGCTCGATCGCCCGTTCCAGCCGGCCGGCCACGTAGCGCGCCGCCGCCACAGCACGCTGCCCCGCGTCCCCGTACCGCGCGATCTCCGGATCCGATTCCACCCGGGAAGCCTGCTCGGTCAGCCACTTCCGGTACCCGGTCACCAGCGGGCGCAGCGCCCGCACCAGGTCATCGCGCCCCAGCTCAGGTGACCCAAGCCAGGCCATATCGAGCACCAGTCCTGGCACCGTCCCCGGCACGACGAGCCGCACCTCCGCCGCCGGGAAGCAGGTCGTGGAAAGCTGCCACGCCCGCGTCTCGCCATCGCGCACGGCAGCATCGACCGCGCACTGCCGCCCGTTTGCGTACATGCGCGTCGCCCGGTGCAGCAGCTCAAGGTGCAGCCGCTCGTCGTCAGACCCCGCCAGCGGCGCCGCGATGTCCGGGTCGTTGTGCCCGCAGAAAACCGCCGCGTTCCCGTCCAGCGCGGTCACGGTCATCCCCACCTGGTACAGCCGTGCCGTGTCCTGGGTCATCGCCGGCGTCCGCTGCCCGTTGACGAGCGATAGCTCGACCACGCGCCGCGCGCCGCGGTGCCGCACCGTGTACCGGACGACCACGCCCGGCTGCTCGTCGTCCGGGACGAGCGAGTCCGATCCCTCGGCGTCGGTCGGCACCTCGACGGACCCGCCCGCCGCTACCCGGTGCCAGGTGATCGCGGACCGCCCAGTCGGCGTCTCGTGCGTGTCCGACGGGGACCGCTCGTACCGGCCCCATTTGGCAACCACGGTGATCACGTCGACTGTCGCCGGCACGCTGAACGCCAGTCCGATGGCGGAGGCAGACATGGATCCCGAACGGACCGTGGCGTCTGCCTCGGCGCCCTCTTCCTCTCCGTCGTCGCCGGACGCAGGCGAGGCCACCTCGCGGTCGACCAGCTCGGGCTCTAGCTGCTCGTCGTCGGCAGGCTCTTCCGGCTGCTGCCGCGGCACGAGCCGCCCGAGCATGTACCGCTCGGCGGGCGAGGTTCCCGGTGGAAGCTCCTCCTCCGGGCCGTCCCACGGCCCGAGCAGATCGCGTTCTAGGAGGTCCTCCAGCTCGGCCCGGACCTGGAACGACGTGGCGTCTGGTGTGGTCACGACGGGTTCTCCAGCTTGTAGCGCCGGTGGTTCTCTTCGAGGAGCCGATCCAGCAACTCGAACCGGGCCTCCTTGCTCACCGTCCACCGGATCCCGATCTTCGTGGGGTGATGGCCGATCTTGAGATCGAGGTCACCCCAGCCATAGGCCCGCATGACCGCCTCGTCGATCGCGACATGAATTTCGCGAAGTTCTTCGATGGCGACCTCGTGGTTGTCTGGGTCGTGGACGCGGTTGTAAGTCTTCGTGAGCCCCCAAGCGTGGGACAACATCAGCTCGCGTCGTGTCTCGTCTAGTTGGCGCCCGAGGCTTTCGAGTTCTGATATTAGTTTTGGGCGCGGCAATGTGAGAAATACATTCGAAGGCAGATATCTCAGATCGGAGCGCATCGGAGTTGTGTAGCGCATGACCCAAGTTGAATGAATGTTAGATGAAAGAATCGCCAGGGTGGCGTGATCTTCCTTTGCGAAAATGATACATGTCTGATCGAACACTTGCTTCGCCTTGATTCTCATTGGCATTACGGTATTGCTGGTTTGGGCAATCGCTAGCACATGTTTAAATCCGTCGATTGAATCGTAGAGCTGAGAAGCTCGCTCAGCGTAGATCCACCAGCGTTCGCGGCGTGGCTTGCGCTTGTTCGTGTCTCGAAGCGGCTTTACAAGTCGACGAACTATGTCGATGCAGTCTGTGTACTCCTCAGCTTGCCCGAGTGGCCAGTTCCGACAATTAATTATCCACTGGCTGCCCGAGGAATCCGGTCGGCGGTCAAGGTCTTTGCCATTCACGTAAGACTGTATGACCTCTTGGTTACTGCCATCACGACCAATTAGATCACTCTTCTGGTCCTCAGAAAGCATGAATCCTGAGCCAAGGATGTATGAGCCGACAAATGCCATGGCGTAGTTCTCATGAAGTTGCATCGGCTGACCACGGACATTGCCGTAAGGTTCAAGGTCGGGTCCGATTGCGGGAACCTCCTCGCCATCAACCCAGTAGGCGGCATGCTTTGAAGGCTTGGCGCAGGTGGCCCAAAACTCTACGATTTGCAAGCTGGCACTTCTCGTTGGCCATGGATGCGGTGATCGTGCAGCACGGATCGTCAAGTGACTCTTAGTTACTTGCTCCATCCCTACATGTGGCGGAGCCCCCTTAGCAATGGTCTTTGTCGTGACGAAACCAAGTTGGCCACGTCCGGAGAGCAAGCGATCGGCTCGCAAAATGAACCTTGTGGCGAGGTCTGCGCTTCCCTTCACATCGTTTCCATCCCAGCGTGCCAGCCAGGCGAGATAATCGTCTCCATACGTACCGGAGATTTTAAGTCCTCCCCAGAAAGGAGGATTACCGATGATTGCGTCGAAGCCAGCGTTCGTCGTGTCGGCGAAGATCTCGGGGAACACCAGCGGCCAGTGGAAGGACTCGCGTTCGACCGTTCCAGCTGGGCGTGGATCCTGGAGGTTCTTTTCCACGTACGAGGTCAGGTCCTTATCATTGCTGACCGAGACGTACAGCTCCAAGAACGCCTGGTCGGATCTCTTGCCCTTCAACTTCGCGTTCGCAAGGCCCGCCGCCGCGATCGCGTCGGCGACCGTGGTGATCTCGCCGGACAGTTTCTGGGCCTGGGAGAGCAGTCGCGCCTTGTGTTCGATGTCGCGGATTGTGACGCCGCCGGTGGCGGTGATCTTGCGGCGGAGGTCGGCGGCCTGGGCGAGCTTTTCGCGCCATTCCCAGGCGAAGTCCAGGGTGCCGTGGTGCAGGCGGCGGCCCTCCTTCGCATCCACGTGCAGCGACTCCAGTTGGTCTAGGCTGACCAGGCCGAGGAGTGAGTCTCCGGCGGCGAGGCGGTCGTCGAGGAAGCCGAAGGGGCGTTCGGTGTCCATCGTGATCAGCCACAGCGACAGCTTCGCCATCTCGACGGCGAGGGGGTTTATGTCGACGCCGTACAGGCAGTGCTCGGTGATCTCGCGGCGGGCCTTGAGCAGGAGCTGGTCGGCTTCGGCGTCCGCGCCGACGCGGCCGGCGGTGCGATGCAGGTCCATGGCGAGGGCTTCGGCGTCACCCTCGTCCAGCCATGCCTTGATCAGGTGGTCAGCGAGGTAGCGGCAGGCGGCGACGAGGAACGCGCCGGAGCCCATCGCGATGTCCGCGACCTTGAGCTCCAGGATCTGCTTGGACGGCCGGATCCGCCACTGCGCCGTGTCGGACGTCTCCAGGGGGCCGGGGCGGTAGACGAGGGGCTGGAGTGCGCCTTCGGCGACCTCTTCGGCGAGGGACTGGGGCGTGTAGTGGGTGCCGGTCGCGGCGCGGCGGTGCAACCGGGTCACGTACCGGCTGCCCGGCGGGAAGACAGCGGGGCGGCCGAGGTCGTCGTAGCGAAGCAGGCCGAGGGCCGGGAGGATGCGTTCCGCCAGATCCGAGTCGGGCACGGCCCGGCGGAGCGCACGGAACCGTTCGGCATCGGTGCCCGCGGCGGCCTGTGCGGCCTGGACCCTCTTGGCCGACCAGCCGGTACGGTCGGTCAGCTCCTTAACCGTCAGGCCGGTTGCCTGGGAAAGCGCGACTTCGGCGTCTTCCTTGATCTTCTGCGGCCACTGCGACGGGCGAGCGAGGCCGAGTACGGTCTCGGTCGCGGTGCGGACCTCTAGCTCAAGCAGACCTTCGTAGACGTAGCCGACCTGCTCGACGTCCAGGGCGCGGAAGGTAAGGCGGCGGCGTTCGCCGCCGATGACCACGTACTGGACGGCGCGGAGCATCCGCAGCACGGTGCGGTCGTCCACGGCGGGCGGCCGGGCCGCGGCGGCGGGCGTGCCTGCGTCGGGGCGGCCTTCGAGCCACGGGTAGCGGTCGGGGCGCCGCGGACCTGGCGGTGCAGGCACGCCGGTTCCAGGCCCGCGCCGTCGCCCACGTCGCCCACCTGGGAATCAGCCAGTTCCTCGATGCCGGCTGCGGACTGCCGACTGCCCCGAACACCCACGAAACCGCCCGCAGTGTCCGTCCGGACGCCCGGGTCGTGTACGTAGACAACGACGCTCAGGTGCTCTGCCACGCCCGCAACCTGCTCGCCGCCAGCGGCGGTGTCCTGGCCGCCGCCGGGGACCTGGCCCACCCGGCCGAGATCGTCTACGACTCGCAGGTCCGCGCGTTCCTGGACTTTCACCAGCCGGTCTGTCTCATCCTCGCCATGACCATGCACTCTTCCCACCCGGCCAGGCGGCCACGATCACCCGCACGTTTATCCGAGCCCTCCCGGCCGGAAGCTACGTGATCATATCCGTGGTCGGCGGGCACGCCCAGCTAGGCAAGGATCTGGCCCGCACCTACACCGCAGCTCCGGTCCATAACCATGGGCCCGGCGGCCTGGCCCGGTTCATGGACGGCCTGGAGCTGATCCAGCCCGGCATCGTCCCGGCCCGGCGCTGGCAGGCTCCTGCCCCGGCCCGCGGGGACCGGCGCGGCCAGACGTGGGCCGCCGTGGGCCGCAAGAGCGGCGGCGCAGGATGAGCGGGCAGCGCTGGACTCTGGCCACGATCACCTACCACTGGGCCGACGCCTACCTGATCACTTACACCCGCGACCGCTGGGTCGCACTGCGCCGCGACACCCGAAAGTTCCTGTCCGGCCGCACCCTTGACGAGCTGGAGGCCGCCATCCGCGCCGACTACGGTTGCCAGCCCGTTCCCCGGGAGTTCGATCCGCCGGATAGCCGCGAGCAGGTGAGCTGGCCCCCCATCCCATTCCTGCCCGGCCCAGACGACTGCGACGGCGAGGAGGATGCCACGGAGTTGGGCCCGGATGCCAGAGGCCTGCCCCATGAGGAGAGTCTGAGTCTGCTATTGCTGCTGCGGCGCACCTTCCCGCAGTGGGACATCAGCTACGCTGCTGCCGCCCGAGCCTGGATCGCCCGCCGCCGCACGCAAACCATCTGCGAGAACTCGCCCGCCCTACTGGCCATCGCCCTGATCCTGATCGAACGCCAGGCCGGTGGCCTCGTGTTAACCCGTGGATCGTCTTCAGCAGGGCGATCTCCCGTTCCCAGGCCGCGGCCTTGGCCGCGATCTGCACCTCCACCCCTGCCACGGCCGCCTTCAGGGCGTTGACCTGGTCGATGATAGCCGGCACATCGCCGCGTGATGACGGGTGAACCGGCCTTCCAGCGCCATCGACAAGCTGGCCATCTTCTGCGGGGTCCGGGCCTTCCCCCGGGCCAGGCCGGCCATCACCACGCCGTCCCGTTCCCCGTTGACCAGGGATTCGATCATCTCCAGCGGCCCGGTGCCGGTAATGTCGGAGGCAACCGAGCCGAGCTTGATGCCGGCCGATTCCAGCGTCTTGCCCAGCCGCTGGATCTCGGAGCTGCGGGCCTGGACCTTCTTGATCCTGTACCGGGTCAGGTCCCGCAGCTCCTTCAGCTCCGGGGGCGGCAGGTAGGAGCCCTGCAGCAGCCCGCACTCGAGCAGCTCCGCGATCCGCGCGCAGTCCTTCGCGTCGGTCTTCTGCCCCTTGATCGCCTTGACGTGCGCCGGGTTGACGACCAGCACCTCATCGAAGTCCTCCTCCATCAGCGCGTAATAGACCGGCTCGGTGTAGACGCCGGACGCCTCCATCGCCACGTGCGTCACCTTCCGCCGCCGCAACCCCCGCGCCATCTCCCGCAGCACGCCGTAAAACGTGCCGAACGTCAGGACCTCGGTCTTCCGCGCCCACCGTTTCTCCCCCGGGGACCGGATCGCGACCTTCACCATGTCCTTATGCACGTCGATCCCCGCGACGCGCTCATGCATCACCTTCACACGCAGCCACCTCCTGCAGCGGCACCGGGATAACAGGTACAGCGCACCGCCTGCCAGGGCCCTCATCAGTACAGGAGACTGACACACGCGCACACGGCAGCAACGGTGGATGCCCACCAGGAGGGCCCCCGCACCTAATCTCTTTCACGGCCACGAACGGTCCAGGCGTTGGCAGTAACGACAGGCGGCGCACTACCACCATGCACTCTCGCACTCCCCGCCACAGCCACAACGCAAAACCGGAAGCCTCACAGCAACCACAGCAGGCTGCCGGCACCGCGCACCTTCCGCCCGAGCCCGCACGGACTCCACCACCACGCGACCCCGGCCACCGGTAACCCGGAGCACCGCCGGCGACGGGAGGGACCCCGCTTTCGTCACCCACGGAAGCAGCGCGAAGCGATGCATGGCCGCTCTTTCGAGCCCGGTAGCAAGACCGGCATCCGGGCCAGTTATACGAGGACCATCCGGGAGGAGTTCCCGGTCCTGCGGCCCCGCTTTCCTGCTGCCTTTCGGCCGCCCGGCATCTGCTTCCTGGGCACCCTGTCCTGCCAGGGAGTTCAGCCCCCCTTACGGTCGGCTTACCGCACCGCCTGCGCATACCCGCGCCCGGGATGCGGGCCCATAGCAGGGTTTACACGTTCCGCACGCGTGAGACCCGGACCGGGCCGGGCGCCCTCTTTACCCCGGGAACGGCGGTGTCCGCTGGCCATCGAGTTGTCCGTGGCCGCCGCCTGCCGCCTCTCAGCGGCCGGTTCCTGTCACCCCGGCCCTGCCTCCCAGCCCGGGATGTCGATGTCACGAGGCATCAGCAAGGGTTTCCGGATAGTCGCCCCATTCCGGTCCTTCCCCTCGCCTGTGGCCGCCATGGCTGGAGCGGCGGCCCTTGGGCTTTTCCGTGAGCTCCGCACCCAGCCGGTCAGGAACCGGCCACGCACGTCACGGCGGGGACAGGTCGAACACAAACCCGTAGCTACGTCTCCGGCATCAGCCAGACCTCCTCGACTAGCTCACTCACCACGTGCGACCTCGTGTCGCAACAATCAGCACCGGCCGCACCGCTACTTGGACGCAGCCGCGCCGCTGAAACCGCTACCTCAGCCAGTCGATCTCGGCCAGTACCACGTCCGTAAACGGGCTCGCGTCGGCGGCCTGATCAACGAATATCGCCTGGTCGCATGACGTGGACGAAATTTTCGGCACGCACACCTCACGTTGCGGTCCAGGTGACGTGTGCAGAGTGGCGGGGCAAGGCGCCGACGTAGATGCGGCAAGGCACACTTCACTCACACCAGAGATGTATAGTTCTTATAGCTGTAGTTCTCTAAGGATAGGCATGCGGAAGCCAGCCGACATGTTCGACCGGGACCGAGAGTGGGAGCTTCTCGGACGGTTCGTCGAGGACGAGCGACAGGGGGCTTCTCTGGGGGTGGTGTCGGGGCGCCGCCGCCAGGGCAAGAGCTTCCTCCTGGAAGCCGTGTGCGAGGAGGCCGGCGGCTTCTACTTCTCGGCGCAGGAAGCCACTGAGGCGGAGTCGCTGAGCTTCATGGGGGCGGCGCTGACGAGCTTCCTCGATCCAGTTGTCCCGTTCACGCCGGGCACCTGGGAGCAGGTCGTCGACGTGCTGCTGCGCATGGGGCGGGAGCGTAACGTTCCCGTTGTCCTGGATGAGTTCCCGTACCTCGCGCGGGTGTCACCGTCACTGCCGTCGGTCATCCAGGGCGCGTACGCGCCTAGGCGAAGGGAGCGGTCTGCGTCCCGGACCCGCCTCCTGCTGTGCGGTTCGGCGATGTCGTTCATGGGAGGGTTGCTGTCGGGCAACGCCCCGTTGCGGGGACGGGCCTCCCTTGACATGACCGTTCACACCCTGGACTACCGCCTGGCGGCCGAATTCTGGGGCCTGCGCGATCCGCGGCTGGCATTTCTCGTCTATGCGGTCGCGGGCGGAACTCCGGCGTACCGGACGGAGATGATTCGATACGACGCGCCGCGCGACCAGGCGGACTTTGACGACTGGGTGGCCCGGGCGATCCTGTCTCCGGGAAGCCCGATGTTCATGGAAGCGCGATACCTGCTGGCCGAGGAGCCCGATCTGCGCGATCCGGCCCTCTACCATTCGGTGCTCGCCGCTATTGCCGAAGGCAACACGATGCGCGGGGCGATCGCGAACCATATAGGACGGAAAACCAACGATCTCGGGCACCCGTTGAACGTCCTGGAGGACTCCGGGCTAATCCGCCGCGAGAGCGACGCGTTCCAGGCGAACCGCAGCCATTTCCAGATCAGCGAGCCCCTGCTCAGCTTTTATCATGTGATGATGCGGCCGTTCTGGCCGCAGCTAACGCGGGCCGTAGGGACGGAGCGGATCTGGAAACGGGAACGCCAGCGGTTCGCCGCGAACATCCTCGGCCCCCGCTTTGAGGAACTGTGCCGTGAATGGGTACTGCGGTTCGCGGGCGACCGGTTCGGCGGCTGGCCCGCCCAGGTAAGTCCCGGAATTGTCAACGACCCGAAGCTGAAGAAGACACAGCAGGTTGACGTGGCGGTGGCAGGACACGCGGAGAAGGGCCAGCCGCCATTGCTGGCCCTTGGCGAGGCGAAATGGAACGAGGTGATGAGCATCACGCACCTTGAGCGGCTAATCCGCGTCCGCAACCTAGTTGCCGGCCTCGAGAAGCACGACACGACCCGCACCCGCCTTGTCTGCTTCTCGGGAGCCGGGTTCACCCCCAGCCTCAGCGCGGCGGCCGCTAACGGCAAGGTCGACCTGATCGGCCTGAACGACCTTTACGCCGCCAACGGCTGACCTGCGGGAGCCGCCCGCCTTGCGCCCGTGGACCCCGGCTTCCGGGGCCTTGAATTTATGGACGGGCACCGATCCGCGCCCCACCCGCAGGCCGTTTCACGTCGGCCGTCCCGCGCCGCGGGCACCCGCGGAGAGCCTTAACGACGTGATGAACCGTGCCGCACCATCGGAGAAATCGACGATGACATGTAGCAGTCGCTTCTCGTAGGACGCGCCGCCATTAACCCGCAGGGTTGCGGTTCCTTCGACCGCTCCCATCCGCTATGTGTCCCGTGCGCTCGGGGCCTGGAACCTGGTGACGCACGGACGGGCACGGACCCCACTGGTGCGGGGCCGGGCCGATCTCGGCGATCCAGGTCCTGATCATGATCACCACCAGCATGGCGGTGACGCAGGCGCCGGTGAGGATGGCCAGGGTGTCCAGGGCTCGCCGCTTATCCCGGAAGAGTGGCCGCAGAGCCGAAATCGCGGCCGCGGCGATCAGCGGCACGACGACGGCGAGAGCCAGCAGCTGGTCCACGGGCCTCGGTCCTCAGCCCTTGAGCTCGGCGAGCTCTTGCGGATCGAGGGTGCCGAACCGCTTGTGCGCCTGGATGGCGAAGGAGAGCAGCAGCGCGGTCACGGCGGCCTCCACCACGACGTCGGTGAGGGCCAGCGCCTGGACCACCGGGTCGACCGCCGGGGTGTGCACGGGGACGTCGTAGAAGTAGGGGGCGACCGCCCCGGTGACGTAGCCGACGCCCAGCAGCAGCACGTACGTCGACGACTGCACCACGATCAGGCAGACGATCTGGTGGACCAGATGACGGCTGGTCACCAGCCCATACAGGCCGACGGCCACGATCCAGGCCACCACCACGAACGGGAACATGTGCATCAGTGGCTCTCCTGCCGGACCAGCAGCGTCTGCTCCAGCAGCTCACCCACGATGAGGACGAACGCGGCCGCCACCTCCACCCCCACGAAGAAGCTGATGAGCGCGATCGTCCCGGCGGAATCCACGGCGCCGGGGGTCTGCCCGAGCGGCAGCACGTTGCTCAGATAGGGCAGCCCCAGGGCCACCGCGCTGAGCCCGATGCACGCGAAGCCGCCCGCGCCGACCGCTTCGACCACTTCGGTGAGGTCGGCCGGGCTGACCCGCTGGAAGACGAGGAACTGCCCGGCCAGGTAGACGAGGATGAATGCGGTGGCCAGCACCACGCCGCCCTGGAAGCCACCCGAGGGGCTGGTCTGGGCGTGCGAGGCGAGGTACCAGCCGACCACCATCGCGGACCCGGTGAACAGGAGGGTTACCATCCGCACCGCGTCGCTGGTCGGCGGCGCATTCCGGTTCAGGGCCTCGTCCAGCGCCGAGCGTTCCCGTTCTCCCCTCAGGTGGCGGAGGACGGTGCTGACGCCCGTGGCCGCGGCGAAGAGGATGAACTCCTCCCCCACCGTGTCGAATCCCCGGTACTCGAAGTTGATGGCCGAGACGACCCCGGTGGCGTGGGTCTGCGCGACGGCGATGTTGTTGATGATCGTCCCGTACGGCCCGGGATAGTTGCCGAAACCGGGCAGGCCGGTCATGCCCCACAGGTAGAACGCGACGAAGCCGGCTCCGGCGACGAGGAACACCCACCGGCGCTGCGCCGGTGTCATTCCTCCCGCCTCCTGACCTTCGCCAGTACCAGGAGGAGCAGGAGGGGGAGCGCCACCGCGCCGACCGTCAGCTCCGACAGGGTCACGTCTGGAGCCTGGAAGACCATGAACAGGATGGCCAGCAGCAATCCGTAGCCACTCAGGACGATGACCTGGTGGACCGGCTCCCGGGTCAGTACCACCGCGGTCGCGCCGGCCGCGACGAGGACCAGCACGGTGACCTGCAAGACGTCCATCAGCGCGGGTGAGACCGTATAGGGCGTCGCCACGGCGGCGATATGCGGCCCATGCACCAGGGCGCTCAAGGGGTCTCCTTCTGGGGTGGGGTCTGGCCGCCTTTCCCGGGGCGCCAGTTTCCCTTCTCGCGGATACGGGCGGCCCGGATGGTCGCGTGCGTGAGATAGGGCCCGGCGATCACCACGAAGAGCAGCGCCAGCAGGGTTTCTCCGGTGTTCTCGTCCAGGCCCTGCTGAACGAATACCGCGAGGGCCACCAGGGCCGGCGCGACCAGTGCCGCCGGGGTAACGAAATGAAGCTTCCGGTAGACGTCGCGCATGACGAGAATGCCGAGCGCGGAGGCCAGCACGACTGCGGCGGCCAGGCCGAGGAGTACGTCGGCGAAAACCTCCTGGATCACAGCCATCGCTCCAGGGCCCGGACGAAGACCAGCCCGCTCCCGAGCAGCAGGACAGCCAGCAGCACGGGGAGTTCGAACTCGGCCGGGCGGCGGAAGCCCTGCGCCAGCAGCACCAGGACCATCACGGCGATCGAGCTGATGACCTCGTAAGCCACCACGGCCTCCATGACCGTGCCGCGGCACATCACGATCCCGCACGGGATCACCCCGATGAGCATGACGATGGCCGCCACGATGAAGCCGGTCACGATGCGGCCCGCCCCCGGTCGACCACGAGCTGATGGACCACCATGGCGTCACGGTCCCGGTCGATGCCGAGCACGAAGGTGTTGGGCGCCAGCGAGTTCGCCCCGACCAGCAGCACCCGCCGGGTGACGCCTTCGTCGCTGTCGTCGCCGAACCGGGCCGGCAGCTCACGAAAGCCGCTGGCCGGCTGCTCCCCGTGAGCGCAAAGCCGCCACAGCGCGCGGAAAACGAGCACCGTGTTGCTGAGCACCTGCCCGGGCAGCGTGAACGCGGGGAGAATCCACGCGGCTCGCATCCGGAACCGGCTGGCAGCCTGGTAACAGGCCACTTCCGCCACGAAAGCCCCGAGAGCGGCGGCCCCGGCGCCGGCGCCGACCTCGGCGAGGCCGATCGAATCGTCGATCGCCACCCAAAGCCCGAGGAGCAGAACCCACCAGACGAGCCACGAAGTGGCGCGGCGGGCAAAGGGAACCGGCCGATCCTGACGCCGTGGCTCACCGGGCGGCCGCTCGTCCGCACCGGTCACATGAGGACCTTGATCACCGGCCATCCGCGTCGTCTTCCCGGGACCGAACACAGCAAACCTGCGACGCCTCCAGGCTCAGAAGTACCCGGGTCAGCTGAACCAGCGGGTGCGTCTTTTTAAGAGGCAGGTTATTTGGGGTTGTTTCGCTCATGCGGCGAGGTTGAGGCGGTCGATGGTGTCCTCGTCGTAGCGGGCGAGGTGGTGCTCGTCGCGGTAGCGGTTCTTGTAGTAGTTCATATAGTCGTCGAGGTCGCCGTTGACGACGACGGCGCGGAGCTTGAGGATGGTCTCGGCTCCGTCGGGTGACCATCTGGCGCCTGTAATTCCGAATCTGTCTTCGATGACGAACCTGCAGGCGCCCTCGATCATGCCGGTGGCGATCGGCCACCCCTTCTCCAGGGCCTTGTCGTAGCGCATGTGCTTGCAGTTGTTGGTCAGGTAGGTGATGGCCCTGTCGAGGTCGGTGAGGTCGAGGTCGCGCTTGCGGGGGTTTGCCCGGGTCTTGCGGGCAACGGAGGCGAGGGTCGCAGCGACGGCCTTCGCGCGGCCGTGCAGGACGCGGAGCAGCTGCCCGTCGGCCCACTGCCCGGCCGTGGCGGGGTCGCCGGGGTGGAGGGCGGCGGCGGCCTTGCCGAGGTAGCCGCTGACGTGGATGTAATCGATCAGGACCGGGACCTTCAGGCCGCGCTCGGCGGCCTGGGCCTCGATGGCGGTGATCTGCTGCTTGTTCCCGTCGACGAGGAAGACCCGCTGGCGGACGTGTTCCGGGTCGCGGCGGCAGGCCTCGTCGAACGCGGCCGCGATCATGTCTTCGATGGACTCGGTGATCGAGGCCGATACCCACTTGTCGCGGGCTTCCGGGCCGGGGTGCGCTTGGCGTCGGGCGGGCGGGGCGGCGATGTCCTCCGGCTCGCGGACGGCGGGGGTGAAGTCGGCGACGGCGACGATCTCGGCCATCTTCTTGATCCCGGGGCGGGTGGCGTCCTCCTTGCCGGCGTTCCTGCGGTGCTCCGGGCGCATGGCGATGCCCTTGCCGTCGCCCTGCATCATGATCACGTCGCTGTCCGGCTGCTCTTCTTCTTCCGCGTCGCGGGAGCGTTCCTCGTAGAAGTCGCCCGTCCAGGCGGCGAGGTCCTCGGCCAGGCCGGCGAGCTGGGCGCGGCCGACGGTGACGCCGGTGCGGGCCTCGATGACCTCCTGGGCCTGCCCGAACCCGCCGCCGGCCAGGTGGAAGGCCGCCAGGGACCGCATGCCCAGGGAGTACGGGTCGCCGGGCAGGACCTGCCGGGCGTCGGCGGGGTACAGGTTCGGCTCGCGGCGGTTGCGGTAGGCCATCCGGGTGACCCGGACCGGCCCGAACACGCTGGCCAGGCCCCGGCCGTGGCCTTCTTCCACGCTGCCGTGCGGGATCCCCGCCGCGCTCGTGACCCCGGAAGCCCGTTCCTCCCGGGCGCTGTCGATGTCGAACGTGGCCTGCAGCAGCCGCCGCTGCAGCTCCCGCCCCTCCTGGCCGATCACCTTCTCCCGCTCCCCGTGATCGCAGAACCGGGCCTCGTCCGCCGCCCAGGCCGCCAGCCCGGCGAACTGCTCCGCCGGGGCCGCGAGCGCCGCCGCCAGCTCCCCGTCCAGCGGGGCCTCGCTCCCGTCCTCCCGGACCTGCCTCACCGTCACCGAGAACCTCACCGTCACCGCCGTGCCTCCAGATGCCTGCCGGGAATGATTCCCGCCCAGCATCCCGGAAACGGACCCGGAACCCGCGGAACCAGCGACGGAACGCCATCCCGGCCGCGTCCCGGGCACACCGCCGCCATCCCGCTGACCAGCATGAATTACTAACAGTAGTGCAGAAATACCCTGAAACGCCTGGACTCTCCCGGTACAAGCTGGTTCAACCCGAAATCAGGAAACATTGATACCTGTCGAAAAGACGCACCCGAACCAGCAAGCTGTAATCGCAATTGTTAGGTGGCCGAGCGTGAAACACGCACCACCTAGTGTTCCCCGCCTGAAATTCGTTGCAGATATCTGGCGAGGGAGTCGAGGATCTCCTCGGCGGTCTTCTTCCACACGAATGGATTTAGGGTGGTGTTCCACTGCTGGACCCATGCGCGGACGTCGGCTTCGAGTGCCTGGACGCTTTTGTGGACGCCGGCTGGCGCAAGAAGAACCGCTGGAACTCTCGGCTGCGCCAACCCTGGAGCAGACCGTCCGCGCGCGCCACGACGCAGACCACAGCCAGCGCGCCATCACCCACGAACTCAACATCGACCGCTGCAAGATCAAACGCATCCTCGACCAAGCCGCAAAACGAATGTAAGTGCGTCGGTGAGCGGCACCTGGCATCACGTCGGTCAGGCGCTGGAAGGGGCTCCCGAGGAGGAATTCACCGAGACAGTACGACGCCCACCTCTTTACTTGCTGGAACGTCTTCGCGTTTACTTGCTGGAACGTCTTCGCGCTGCTTGGAGGCATCCGATAACACGCTGCACCGCCTCCAAGCGGGTCTGCATCTACGGGTGTCTCCTCCGGCTCAGTCTCCTTGTGCCTGCGGTGGTAGTGCGAGTAGTACTCGTCTTCCTCCAGCGTGGCGACGCTACGCCAGGTGCCGTCCGTGTCGAGATATCCGAACTTGACTTCCGCCATCGTCGAGTCGATCCGGAGGATCTGGTCCTTGACGCGCTTGCGGCCTTCGATCGCGAACCGCTGGATCTCCTCGATCTCCTCCCTGGTGGCCTCGCCGTCCGGGTAGAGGATCTTCATCAGGCCGGAGAAGGTCTTGTGGATCCCGTCCTGGTCTCGGGTCGAGATGTCGGGCGAGAGGCTCGGCCGCTTCGAGCTGGGCGATGATCCCGGTGAGGCCCTGGGCCAGGGTGTCGTGGATCTCGCCGGCCAGGCGCTGCCGCTCCTCGACGATGCCCGCCTCCCGGGCCTGGGCCACGAGCTGGGCGTGTAGGCCGGAGCTCTCCGCCATCGTGGCTTCCAGCCGGCGATTCGCCTCGGCCAGGTCGTTGATCATCCGGCCCCGCTGTAGCCGCCGACCATCGCCGCGGACACCACCAACACGGTGGCTGCGAAGCCGACGGTCCGTCACCGGATGCCCAGGCGCCGAGGTGCTCGACAGGCAGGTCGGTGAGGGCGTACCGAAGATCGTTCTGCTCTCACGCGATCACCCGATCGGGTGGTCGCCTGCCGCATGTCATACCGCCGACTGACGGCACCCAGGGCGGCGAGCCAACGATGGTTACGTCGCCTGGAAGGGCGTGAAGAGACGGACCGGGCCGCCGGCCAGCTGCGCTCTGAGGTCAGCGCCGGGCTCACCGAGGAGTTCGCCGGAGACGGAGCCCGTAGCCAGGATCGCCTCCATGAGGTCCCCGAAGTTCGCGGCGTGCTGTATGAGCGCCTCGGAGTCCTTGTACCGCTCGAGGACGATGCACTCGGATTGGTCGTCATTGAAGTGGATCTCGTACTGCAGCGTTCCGGTGTCCTTGGTCCGCACGATCTCCATGCATTGAGCGGACAAGCGCTTGAACTCCTCGAGCTTGCCGTCGTCGAACTTGAACCGAGCGATGCCTTGAAGCTCACTCACTGTTCCAGCCTCCAGACTCCTGCGTGGGTTGACGAAAGGTAGTCGCACCTCCAGATGCGAAATGGCGTTCGGAGTGGGGCGAGGCGCGACCTAGACCCGAGCACACCGGGAGCCGCCCGCGAGCGGCGCATTCGGTCGCGCCGCGCCCGAGCGTGGGGAGGCCTCGAGGGGGAGGTTGGCGTCTGGCGGGGCTGCGGTTCAGGGCGCGGACCTGTGCTGTTGTCCGCCGCGGCCGTTCACGAGGTGCGCAAGGATGACCCCGTCTCAAGCAGGGTCTTGAGGCTGGCCAGGACGGCGGGCCACCCCTCAGAGATGGCCGGCAGCACTGCGCTGCCCGGCGCGAAGCCATCGTGGGTCACCGTGAGCTTGACGGCACCGTGGCCGACGTCCTCGATGTCGAAGGCGACCTTGGAGCGGGCTTCGGCGCGCCAGGCTGCGGCGGTCGCCTCGTCCATGCCGACCGCCGCGGCCCACTCAGGGGTGATCGTGTGCCAGGTATAGGCCAGCCGTTGGGGCGGATGGGACTCGAGGATCACCTGGTCCGGGCCACTCACAACCAATCCGACGTCGTCGTGGGCCATTTCGTAGGTGGAGCCCTTCTTCCAGTCCGAATGGAACGTCTTCGGACCAGCCGTCTGGTGCCGCCAGTAGCGCTTCATGAGCGCAGGGTCGGTGAGGCCCTGCCACACGCGCTCTGGAGTCTCCTGGATGTAGGTCGTGTAGACGAATGCGGTCTGCTCGCCCTTGAGGTCCATGGCGGTGACCTCCGATGCGGTAGGTGGGATTCGGTCTTGCACTACCCGCGTCTGGGTGCACGCACGCACGGGAGGTAGCGAGACATCCGCCGATTATCCTGGCCATGCGCGGTCGTCGCTCCCATGTCAGCCGACGACCCGATGCTCGCCGCGCTCCGCACCGCCGCCCGGGGCGGGTGCTCTGGACCAGCCTCCAGTGATGTCCCGAGCCGGATGTTCTGCGCGTCCTCCGGCGTACCGGCTCTAGCCGGGCTGGGTGATCCGGTCGCCGAGGCCAGCCGGTGACCGCCAGGTATCTCCACCACAAAGTCGCGCAGGCCCCATGGATGGTTGGTCAGGCCGGCGACCACCGCGGCGCCGCGTGCCGCACACCGCGCATGCAGGTCATCTACGCCGGTGACGCCGATATAGGCGGCGGTCGTGGCGTTGATGCCAGGGTTCGCCGACCGGACCAGCGCGAGCCCCACCGCGTCGCGGCGCAGCAGCATCAGGCCCATCTCCGGCTCGTCGACCTCGACCTCGACCCCGAACACGTCACACAGGAACGCGGCGGGCGCCAGTTCGCCCACTTCCGATTGGGCCGACAGCTCAAAAACTGGGTCACCGCCGCATCCTAGCCGCCGGGCAAGCGCTGCACCGGCACGCAGATCACCACGCCCATGCCCGATCCGCGGCCTGGCCAGCCCGGGACGCGCGCCCCTGATCACCGGGGCAAGAGCGGCCCGATGCTCCCCGGAGCCAGGCCTGGATTCCACCGAACAGGCGACCGGCATGCCCGGCAGCCTCCAGCTCGGCGACCTGCCAACGCCAGGCCCCAGATCCGCGCCCCATAGGACCCGCCGGGCCGCACGGGCCCTACGGGTCCTACGGGGGCCCTGAGCCACAGGTCGATTGTCTTATTCGACTCCGCAAATGGGAGGGAGAGGGAATGGGGATAAGTAAGAAAGCCTGGCGGAGGCTGGCGACGGCGGTCGGCGCTGGAGCGTGACTACGTGTTAGGCGCTGACAGGCCGCCACGTCGCCAGTCCGCCTGTTCCTGCGCACGGACACAATCACTTACACAGACGATCGGACGCTCCCAGGCGGTCTGAAACCGTCGGTTCTGAGGAAATGTGCGGGCACAGCAACCGGTGGCGTCTGCTTCGGATGGCCAGTCCCCGTGCGCTTGAGCGTGGCCGGTCGCTTGACACGCGCTCGGAGGATGTTCATAGAGGTTGTTCCAACCTGAATTGGCTGGTCGGGGCCTGGTGTGGGCGGGGTTGGCGGTGCTCGGGCTGGTGGGGGCGGCTGGGCGTAGGTCATGATCATCTGTCAGCGGGTGGTGTGCTGGCGGGTGAGGACGAGCAGGGCGCGTAGCAAGGCGGTGGCCTTGCTGGGGTTGATGCGGAGGCGGGTGAGGCTCCGCCAGTTCTTGAGGTCGCTGAAGCCGTGCTCTACGGGCGCGCGGGCAGCGGACAGGGCCTGGTTGGCCTGGCGCTGGGCGGGGGTCGTCTTGCGGGTCCGGGTGGCTTTGCAGCCGGTGATGATGACCGGGTCTTCGGGGTCGGGGTCCAGGCAGGTGGAGATCAGGGTGCCGTCCAGCAGCACCGCATCCCCGCCCTGCCTGGTGATCGCGGCGAGGGCGCGGTCCAGGCGCGGGGCGCGGGCGGCGAGCAGCCCGATGATCTCCCAGGTCCAGCGGCTGATGGTGGAGGCGGAGACGCCGTTGCCGCCGGCCATGCCGGCCAGGCGGTGGTCGTGACGCAGCGTGGCCAGCACGATCAGCGCGATCTTGCCGGGCGGCAGCTTGCGCCACCGGGAGCCGATCTTCTTCAGGTGGGCGCGGAGCAGGCCGGCGACGAAGGTGAGCGTCTGACGCGACAGCGGCAGCGCGCACTGGCAGGCAAGCGGGGTGCCCTCGGCGGGCTCGATGGTTGTTGTCACAAGCGCCTATTAGTACTTTGTTAGGTCGGAGTGAGAGTGGCGGCGAGCCGGTCAAGGGTTAAGGGCTGGCAGCATAGGGGGCAGGCGCCGAGGATGAGGGCGAGCACGAGCTGCAGTTCTCGCAGGGCCTGGTAGAGGGTCATCCCGGCGCAGGGACTTTTGGGTCGGTGCGGATCATGGTGCGGAAGGCCTGGGCGAGGACGGCGAGGGTGACGTGCCGGTGCCAGCCGGTGAACGAGCGGCCCTCGAAGTGGCCCAGGCCCAGGCCGGTCTTCAGCTCGCGGTAATCGTGCTCGACCCGCCAGCGGATCTTGGCCATCCGGGCCAGCTCGGCGATCGGGGTGTCCGGCGGGAGGTTAGACAGCCAGTAATCGGTGGGCTCATCGGCTCCGGGCGGCCATTCGGCCAGCAGCCAGCACTCCGGCAGGCTGCCATCGGCCGCGCGGGGGATGTCCCGGTTGGCTGGCCGGACCCGTATGGCCAGGAAGTGACTGGTCATGGCGGCGTCAGGGTTGTCCCTGGTGGCCTTGGTGCCCTGCCGCCAGGTCACCGGGGCGATCATGTCCGCGCTGGCGATGGCGAGCTGGCGCAGGGGCAGCGGCCGGGCGCGGTAGCGGGGAACGCCGGGCCGCCCCCGGCCGCTGCAGGCCATCATCTCCGGAACGGCATCGTGCGGGTAGGCGCTGGTGGTGCCCTTGACCGCGACTGCGTACTGCCAGCCGCGGGCGGCCAGTTCCAGGCGGAAGGCGGTGTTATCGCCATAGCCCGCATCGGCCGCCACCACCGGCCGCGCGCCGCCGGCGGCGGTGATCTCCTCCAGCACGCCCCACCCGCCGGGGCCGGCCATCTCGTCGATCATCTCCAGCGCCAGCCGCCACTTTTCGGTATGCCGCACCTCACCGGGGATGCCGGCCCGCTCGCGGCGGCGGCGGGCCCGGGCCGCCTGGGCCGGGTCGGCCAGCGCCTGGTCATCCCAGGATTCCGGGCAGAACAGCCGCCAGTCCGCCGCGCAGGAGGCGTGCTCGTTCACCAGGTGCACGCTGACGGCGACCTGGCAGTTGGCGACCTTGCCCAGCGTCCCGGAGTACTGCCGGGCCACGCACGGCGAGGCGGTCCCGTCCTTGGCGAACCCGGTGTCATCGATCACCAGCGCCTCCACCGGCTGGCTGGCCGCGAACCACCGCGCGACATTCCGCCGCACCGCCGCATAATCCCAGGTCGAGGACGTGATGAACTGCTGCAGCCGCTGATGATCTATGCCCAGCCGCGCCGCCATCGGCTGCATCGACTTGCGCTGCCCGTCGGTCAGCAGCCCGCGCACATACAACTCACCGGCCGCCCGCTGGTCCTTCCGCGGCAGCCCGCCGAGCATCTCCGCGGCGAAATCCAGCAGCCGGGGCCGGACCTCCGCGATCTCCTGAGGGGTCATGCCGGTATAACACCGCAGGACCCGGCAACCATACCCGACCTAACAAAGTACTACTATGAGCCTGCCGGGGGCATCCCGGCAGGCAGTGGCCTCTACCAGACTCAGGTCAGGGCGCGATGGCGAACTTCCCGGCCGCGGTACGGCGCAGCCAGCCGCGGTCTTCGAGTCGCTTGAGCTTGGCGCGGACGTTCTCGCTCTGGCGGCCGGTCACGTCGAGGCCGGCTCGCTGGGCGGCCATCACGCAGGTCACCGGCCCGCCGGTCGCCGCGGCCGCGGCGACCGCCCCGGCCAGCGACCGGTAGTCATCGGGCAGGTCGCCCGTCCCGGATGCCTGGCTGCGCGGGGGCACCAGCAGCCCGAAACCCCGCTGCGCCGGCCCGGCGGCGCCCGGGCCGCCGGCCGCGTCATCGGCTGCCAGCTGGGTGATGACCTGCCCGGCTATCACCAGCCGTTCCAGCTCGTGCTCGGCATCGGCCAGTTGCTTGCGCAGCAGCTCAACCTCGGCGGTCAGCTCGGTAACCCGGCCGGTGATCCTTTCCGTCAGCTCCATCCCGCCCCCCAGTGGGTATTACCGTGCGAACAGGGATGGACACAGACGATAACCGGCAGGTGCGCCGAACCTGGCAGGACACGCCGGACAAGCCCAAGCGCGTCAAATGCTCAGCAGCTACGCTCAGCCGCTCCAATCAGCACGAGCGCCCTCGATTCAGCTCATACCAGGCCCGCTACCAGCAACTTCAGGTTGGAACGACCCCATAGGGGATGCAAAGCTAAGGCGCAGGGAGCCCCAACAGATAAGAGCCGTTACCCCGACGTATCCGGCTCGGTGTCGGTACTGTCTGATTGGGTTCGTGCAGGGATGATCTGCACGTCTGGCCGGGGCTCCGCGTCTGGGGTGCCGGGAGCGGTGGCCGCGCTGTGAGCGGTCGGTTGCGCGGGCACGATCCGCACGTCCGGCAAGTCGGGCTCAGCGTCTGGGCTGTTTGGGCCAGCAGATGGTGGCAGAGGCTCCGAGAGCTCACGCGGCGACTCGACCAGATCCGGCCGGCCGTTGGGGGGAAGTTCTGTCTCCTCCTCGGGGAGGCCCAGGCGCCTGCGGTCAGCCCGGTCGGTGCTGCGCAGCACCACTTCGGCCATCGCCAGCTTGGCGTCGAGCGTCGAGCCCGCCACGGCGCCAAGATCCAACGGCACGCGGTTGGCGAGCGACTGATCCCAGGGCGTCGCGACCACCGACACTTGGGTCCCGTCAAAGTTCTCACGGATCTGAGCGAGCCACCGGACCTGCTCCGGGTCGCTTTCGGCGAACTTGTCCACGACGATCGTCGCCTCGTCCATGAGCCCGTTCAGATGTTTCCTTTCTTGCTGGGTCAGTGGCTTTCCTTTTTCGCCTTCGTAGTTCCGGTAACGGCTGAACACCTGGCCGATCGACCAGAACCCGAGCTGAGACGCTTCCGTCACGAAGACGTACGTGTCGCCGTGCAGAAGCGTTCCCACCTGGAGTTTGGCGAACAATCCTGTCCCGCCGTCGTTGATAACGATGTTGGACATGCACTGGAGAAATTCCAGGACAGTCAGGTACTCCTTTTCGCCGAAATCGGCGCCGATGCACTCATCCGCGGTGTCGCCGCGAATCACAGCCACACCCTGCAGCCATGCGACTGCATCACGCAGATCAGCGTAGACTTTGATGCGGTTCTCCAAGCAAGCTTGATGAAAGCCCCGAATCGAAAGTGGCCGCCGGTCCCGCGGCAGCCTCTCGACCGGCGCGCCCGCCAGCCTGCTGTATCCATGCGGCATGTCGTCATTGCTGTCGGCGAGTATCACCCGGTCGGCGGGCCGCAAAGCAGCGTAGATGACCGCCAGCGTCACCGCCACGTCCGTCTTGCCAGTGCCCCCGAAGCCGGAGCCCACCGTTATCACGCCCGACTTCAGCGACGGCTCACGGATAGCGGCTACCTTCTGGCGCCGCCACTCCGCCACTGCCTGGCGCCTGACCCGCCCGCGCCCGCCAGGGGTGAGCACCAGCCCGCGCTTACGCGCCCGTCCTGACCCCGCGCCTCCTCCCCCGTCCCGCGTCGGCGCAAGACCACCGAGAAGGGACGGGGACGAGGTGGCCCAGGCGGCCCTTTCGCTTCCTGGAAACCCGGTCCACCATGCTCCCAGCTCCGCTGGATACTCGGACATCGCATCCTCCCAAGTCCGGGTACCGGTCAAAGACCAATAAAACACACTCCTGTCAACGGCCAGGTAGCGGACCCGCCTGGAACTGTCAACGGACCCAGAGGAGCTGGGCAGACTCGGTACGCCCTAATCTCATTGCACGACTTGGCCGTTACACGCATCACGCAGAACAGGCAAACCCAGGTCGCAGACCCTCCCGACCCGCGCTGGACCCAGCCGCGCAGACTTGGAAAGCATGTCGGGCAACCTCTCGCGAGCAGCAGCCCTCGGTGTCCGAGGGATCACTGACCCCGTCCAAGCCGGTGTCCGACTTTGGGAGCAGGGTGGGAGCGGCGGACCGTGGGAAGATGCGCCCAAGTGCGGTGATCGTACCCCCGGCTAGGCTGCTGACCTGCCTGAACGTCGGGCATCAGGCCCTCTGTCCTGCCGTGTGTTCTGTTCGGTTCGAAGGGATGAGGGGTTCCAATCCCGTTCAGGTCAAAGACGCGCTATGACCTGATGCTAACCACTACCCGCCTTCGTGGCCTGGCAAGTACGGGAACGGTGCGCTAGCCAACGTCGCGCTGGGCCGGGCACTGCGTGACCGCGTTCCGTCTGTGTTCCGCCAGTGCCCGGAAGACAGCGAAAAACGCCCATCACCAGCCATCGATTCTATACGAGTTCAGGCACACAGTCACGAACACAAGTCCTGATCACAGGCAACCCGCCCGACAACTCCACGATCTTCGAGGGCACCTCGGAGATGCAGCGCATAATCATCGGCCACGCGGTCGCCGGACTCTACGTGCGGGCACATCGCTGAGTGAGGCGTTCCTGGACGCGATGCCGGATCCGGTTGACGACGCGCTGGCCGGGCTGTCGGCCGCGCAGGTGCACGGGTTCGTGCTCAGCCGGGGGCCCGGGGCCAAGAGCATCGCCGGCGGGCTGCGGTCGCTGCTGCGTTACCTCTACCTCAGCGGCGGCACGCCCCGTGAGCTTGCCGGGGCGGTGCCGCCGGCCGCGGCCTGGAGGCTGGCCAGCCTTCCGGCCAGGATGGATGCCGGCGCGGTGTCCGTGGTCATGCGATCGTGCGACCGGGCCACGGTCACCGGCCGCCGTGACTACGCGATCCTCCTGCTCCTGGCCCGGCCGGGGCTACGGGCTCACGAGGCCGCCGGCCTGGAACTGGACGACATCCGCTGGCGGCAGGGGACGATCGTGGTGCACCGTAAGGGCGGCCGCAGCGAGGAGCTCCCGCTCCCGGCCGATGCCGGGCAGGCCATCGCGGACTACCTGACCGTCCGCCCCGCCGTGCGGGGACACCCGGGCGGTGTTCATCTCCGCGTGCGCGCCCTGGCGGCCGGTGACCAGGAACGCGGTGACCATGCTGGCCCGGAGCCACTGCAGGGCAGCGGGGACCCCGGGCCGGGCGCACCTGCTGCGTCACACGCTGGCCAGCGACCTGCTGGCAGCCGGGGCCTCGCTGCCGGAGATCGGGCTCGTGCTCGGGCACCGCAGCCCGTTCGTGACCTCGATATACGCCAAGGCCGACCGGGCCGCCCTGACCCGGCTCGTGCGCCCGTGGCCAGCCACCGGGACGGCGGGTGCCTGATGGGCGCGCTAACCGAGGCCGCGCGGCAGTACCTGCGGCTGCGCCGGTCCCTGGGATAGGAGCTGGAAGAGCCGGGCAGGCTCGTCCTGTCCTTCGCCGGCCATCTTGACGGCCTGGGCATCACGCACGTGACGGCCGACGTGGCAGCGGAATGGGCGACAGCCCCGCGGGATGCCGCACCGTACTGGCACTGGCTGCGGATGTCCGCCGTCCGCGGCTTCGCCGTCCACCTGCACGCGCTCGATCCCCGGCACCAGGTCCCGCCGTCGGACATGCTGCCGCGCCAGTACACGCGCCCGGCACCCTACCTGTTCAGCGACGACGAGATCGCCGCGCTGATCCGGGCCGCCGGCCGGATGCGCCACGGGCCCGCCGTCACGGCGACCTACCAGACCCTGATCGGGCTGCTCGCCGTGACGGGCATGCGGCCTGGCGAAGCCTGCCGTCTGGGCCGGGACCACTTCAGCCCGCAGGACCGCACTCTCACGATCGTCCGCAGCAAGTACGGCAAGTCCCGCCAGCTGCTCCTGGACCCGACCACGGTGACAGCCCTGGAGGAATACGGACGCCACCGCGACCGGCTGCACCCGCACCCGGCCGAGCCCAGCCTGCTGGTCTCGATGCAGGGCACCAGGATGGACATCATCCCCACCGAGCGCTGTTTCGTCCGCCTGGCCCGTGCCGCCGGGATCCAGCCGCTCTCGGACCGGACCCGCCCGCGCATGAAGGACCTCCAGCATTAGGCGGACGGCTGGGTTATGTGCCCTGCCGTGGTGTTTCCGCTGCTAGGGGCGGCGGAGCTCGTCTTGTAGTCCGCATAATGCTGCGCCGCGTACTCGCGTCGGCGAAGAGTCACCTTGTCCGTTCATTTCCGCTACTGAACGCAGAGGTGGTTCATGGGAGAGGCAGATGTCAGGGTCGCCGTGGGCGATGTCGTGGCGGCATTGCGCGAGGCTGGGAGGTCCGAGGGCACAATCCGGCGCCACCAGGCTGTGCTGGACCGGTTCGCGGCCTTTCTGGCTGAACGCGGCCTGAGCACGGCGAGCGACCAGGTGTGCGTGGATTTCATCGCCAGCCAGACCGGGACCAGGCTGGGGGCGTTGCGGGAGCCGGTGACGGACAGGGATGTCAAGGCGGTTCGCCGGCCGGTGGTATTGATGGCGGACGCACTGGCAGGCCGGGCGGTCGTCATCGACCAGTCGGTGATCCCGGCGAAGGACGGCTGTCCTGCCCGGTTCCGCCTGCTCCGAGACGACTACGTTGCCTCGTGCCGCGCGCGCGGCAACGCCGAGGCGACCGTTGCCACGAAGGACAAGGCGGTCAGCCGGTTCCTGGGCTACCTGGACGAGATGGGCGCCGGTGATCTGGCCGCGCTCGGCGTGCGGGACGTGTCGGGTTTCCTTCTGCGGCAACGCGGGCTGCGGCGCAAGACCATCGCGGGTATGAGGTCGTCCCTGGCAGACTTCCTGGCCTTCCTGGCCGCTGCGGGCCGGACACCGCAGGGCCTGGCTGACCGGCTGCCGCCGCACCGGCACCTCCGCCACGAGTCTGAGCCGCACCTGTGGACTGCTGAAGAGATCCGGCGCCTGCTGGCCGTGATCGACCGCCAGTCCGCCACTGGCAAACGCGACTACGCGATGATCTTGATGACCGCGCGGCTCGGCCTGCGGATTTCCGATCTGCGCCAGCTCGAACTCGGCGACCTGGACTGGCGGGCGAAAACCCTCACGATCGTCCAGCACAAGACGGGCCGGCTGTTGAGCCTGCCGCTGCTGGACGACGTCGGCTGGGCGATCATCGACTACGTCCGGCACGGCCGCCCCGAAACCGCCTGTGCGAAGGTGTTCATCAAGCACCGCCATCCCTTCGGCGCGTTCGGCTGCTCCTCGTCGATCGCCGGCCGGCTGTCGCGTTACGCGGCCCGCGCGGGGATCGAGTTCCAGCCCGGCCAGGCGTGCGGGATGCATTCCCTGCGCGGCGCGCTGGCCGTGGCCATGATCGGCAACGGCGCGCCGATGCCGGTGATATCGGCCGTGCCCGGGCACGCCTCAAGCGACACGACCCAGGCCTACTACCTGCGCTTTGACGTCGAACGGCTGCGATGTTGCGCGCTGGACGTCGAAGAGGTCCTCGGCCAGGCGGGGGCGGGGTGAACGCGGTGCCTGAGGCGACGCTGCAGGGCCTGGTCGCCGAGCTGGCCGCTTCGCGCCACGCTGGCGGATACAGGTTCAAAGTCCAGGAACGGGTGCTGCGCCAGTTCGCCGGCCACTGCCGGCGGGAGGGCTACCCGGACGGGTCCATCACCAAAGAGGCGGTCGACGGGTTCCTTTACGGCCATCACCTGCGGGCCTCCACCATCCGGCGTAACCAGCTGGCGCTTCGCCAGCTGGCCGAGTACGCCCGGGCGGCCGGCTGGGATGCCTGCACCCCGGCTGCGGCAACTCAGGTCCGTGTCAGCCACCAGCCCCCGTATGTGTTCACCGACGACGAGGTGCGCCGCTTGTTCGCCGCGATCGACTCCCAGCCCATGTCCAGCTTCCCGGACAAGGCAATGGTCGACCCGGTCCTGTTCAGGGTGCTCTACGGCGCCGGGCTGAGAGTTTCCGAGGCGCTCAGCCTGACCCTGGCCGATGTGGACACCCGTAGCGGGACGCTGCGCATCCGCGACTCCAAGAACGGCGAGAGCCGGACCGTGCCGCTCACCGGCCGGCTCACCGTGACCATCGTGGACTACATCGCGGCCGCGCACCCCGCCCCCGAAACGAGCGACTTCGTGTTCTACAGCGTCGCGGCCGGCCGGCCGATCAGCCAGTCGACCGTATACGTGCGGTTCCGCGGCTACCTGGCCGACGCCGGCATCCCGCGACAGCAGGAGGAACGGTCAAAGCGGACCGTCACCTGCCGTGACAGACGGCCATCTCGTGACCCCGGATTACCACCGAGATGATCCGGTCGCCCGGCCGTAGCCGCTTGCCCTGGTAGTACCCCTGGTAAAGGTCGAGGATGACGGTGGCCTTGGCGGCGAAGTCCGGGTCGCGCGGGTAGATCCACGATTGGTATTGCCAGGGCTTGATGGGGTGCTCAGCCAGGATCCGCAGGACCGAGGATGGCGAGATCGGGCTGGCCAGCCCCGCCTTCGTGATCTCGGCGGCCAGTTCAGGGCCGCTCCAGCGGGCCAGCGGCACCCCAGTGGCGGCGGGCAGCTGGCAGGCCAGCGCGACCACCGCGGCCCGTTCCAGCGCGCTGATCCGCCGTGGCCGCCCGGACCGGGGCAAATCCGCCAGGCCGTCCAGCCCGCGGGCGGTGAACCGGCCCCGCCACTTGCGGACCGTGTCCACGCTGACATGCAGGTCCGCGGCGATGCGGGCGCTGGCCCGGCCGCGGGCCGCAGCCAGCACAATCTCCGCCCGCAGCCAATCCCCGCGTGGCGCGAACCCGCGTCTGCCAGCCCGTCAATTATACTGCCTGGCTGAGCATCCGGTCGGTTGCCTCGCCGAGCTGCGTGCGGAACTGCGGGTCGTAGGCCTGGGGCAGGGCACGTGAGGTCCTGAGACCGTCGAAGAATTGCCCGGTGACCGCATCGAGGGCCGGGTCGGTGATGAGCCGCATGGTCGCCTCGCCCCCTTGCTCGACCGTGGAGACCGGGGTGATGCCGCCGCGCGCGACCATCGCGGTGTTCATGAAGGTCGCCGGGTGCAGGCAGTTCACCGTGACCTGGGCCGCCGCAAGCTCGCCGGCCAGGTCGAAGGTGAACGCCGCCAGCGCGAGCTTGGACCTGCGGTAGGCGTCCACTCCGTTGTACCCGTGCTCGAACTCGGCATCGGCGGGGTCGAACGGGACCTGGCCGAGCGAGCCGACGTTGACGATCCTGGACGGCGCCGATGCGGTCAGCAGCGGCACGAGCAGCCTGGTGAGCAGCACCGGCGCGAGATAGTTGACGGCGAACCGCAGTTCGTGGCCGTCCGCGCTCACCTGCCGCCCCTCGCCCGGCGCGCCGAAGCCGATCCCCGCATTGTTCACCAGCACATCGAGCTGCGGCACCTCCGCACGGACCAGCGCCGCAAGTTCCCGCACGTCGCCGAGCCAGGCCAGATCAGCGACGTAGCCCCGCGCACCGCCGCCAAGCTCCGCGGTAAGGTCCGCCACGCGCGCCGGGTCGCGTCCGTGGGCCAGGACCTGCCAGCCGGAACTGGCAAGCTGCCTGGCCAAGTAACGGCCGAGCCCGGAGGTGGCACCGGTGATAAGCACGGCAGGCGCGGCGTCAGCCACCCGTCCTCCAGCACGGTCCGATCTCCATCCCGCGGCCCCCCGGGCACCCCAGGCACACACGCGGAGGGCACCGGTGCCCAGATGTCCCGATTCTCTCCGCGGATGCGATAACACCGGCGTGGGCTGTCTCCTGGCAGGCAACAGCTACCCCTGAGCCTAAAGCCAGAACCGCTGCCGGACCCGCTCGGCCCCGGGGCCGTAGCGCACCAGGCCCTACAGCGACAACCTCAAGACGGGAAGACTGGTGTCCCGGCCGGCGAGACCACGGTGTCGCCCGGATGCATGGTAAGGACTTGGCCGTCGCGCGTCTGGACGACATCCAAGCCTTCGGTGACGTGCAGGGCCTGGCCCAGGGCGTGGGAGTGCGAGGCGGTACGGGCGTCGGGCGGGAACCGTACGGCGCCCATCCTAAGCGTTGACGCCACACTGTCGCCGACCATAACGTCGGCTGCAGACCCCGTGGTAAGCGGGGTGTGCGACCCTACCAGTGGAGGTACCAGGTGGCCGAGCTCCCACCGCCCCCAGAGGGAATTGTGCTGACCCACTTCATCGTCTCGGACGATGTTCGAGCGCTCTCGGCGCTTCTACACCGAGGTACTCGGCGGCAGGGTGGTCTTCTCCGGCCCCGGAGGGCTGACCTATGTCGCGCTATCCAACTGCTGGATCATCATCAATGTCGGCGGAGGCCCGACCGACGACAAGCCTACGGTCATCCTGGAGACGCCGCGTGATCCCGACCGGGTCAGCAGCTTCCTCAATATCCGGGTTAAAGACATCGAGGCCGTGTACGCCGAATGGAGCGCCCGGGGTGCTCAATTCCTGACGCCGCCGAAACAGCACCAGTACGAGATCCGTTGCTACATCCGCGATCCCGACGGTCATCTGATCGAAGTGGGGCAGACCACGGACCCAGAGGGTGACTGGTCGCCCGCTCACTGGCCGTCGAGTACGCCCGCCGAGGAGTCCGAGTGAATGCCGAGATCTGAAGCCCGCTGTCTCAACGGCGAGACTCGCCCAAGCACTGGCCTCCATGACAAGGCGCGTCGATGACTTCGCGGACAAGGCCGGGTACGACGTCCACTGAGGCCGGTGGACAACTCCCGCGCACGGCTACGTCCATGCCGAGAAGCCGATGAACTTTCTCGCCTGCTTGAGGTCGTTGACGAGGTTGCGGAGATTCCGCGTCCTATCCGAGCCGGGGCCACTGTCCGGCGGTGACCTGAGCCGAGCTCCGCCGTGGGTCAGTAGCACTTCCGAGCCGCGCTCGCACCGGCAGAAAAGTGAGACGCGCGAACGGTGCGAGCGGGCCGGGAAATGGAGCGAGTCGGCCGGGTATGCCCCGGGTTACTGGCAGCTATGAGGGCGGCTCGGCGAACAATTCGAGCTGAATGTTGTCCGGGTCGCGGAAGACGAGTACGGCAGCGCCCGGTACGGAGTTCGCCGCCGTGACCGGGGAATGGACGACTGCGGCGTCTGCCAGCCGCGCCGCCCAGGTCTCGAGTTCCTCGTGGTCCGCGACGGTGAAGGCCAGGTGATCCAGGCCGGCGCGCGTCTCGTCGAACGCGTCCTGGCTGCCATGCCGATGCTGGGTGAGCCCTAGTAGTACTTTGTTAGGTCGGAGTGAGAGTGGCGGCGAGCCGGTCAAGGGTTAAGGGCTGGCAGCATAGGGGGCAGGCGCCGAGGATGAGGGCGAGCACGAGCTGCAGTTCTCGCAGGGCCTGGTAGAGGGTCATCCCGGCGCAGGGACTTTTGGGTCGGTGCGGATCATGGTGCGGAAGGCCTGGGCGAGGACGGCGAGGGTGACGTGCCGGTGCCAGCCGGTGAACGAGCGGCCCTCGAAGTGGCCCAGGCCCAGGCCGGTCTTCAGCTCGCGGTAATCGTGCTCGACCCGCCAGCGGATCTTGGCCATCCGGGCCAGCTCGGCGATCGGGGTGTCCGGCGGGAGGTTAGACAGCCAGTAATCGGTGGGCTCATCGGCTCCGGGCGGCCATTCGGCCAGCAGCCAGCACTCCGGCAGGCTGCCATCGGCCGCGCGGGGGATGTCCCGGTTGGCTGGCCGGACCCGTATGGCCAGGAAGTGACTGGTCATGGCGGCGTCAGGGTTGTCCCTGGTGGCCTTGGTGCCCTGCCGCCAGGTCACCGGGGCGATCATGTCCGCGCTGGCGATGGCGAGCTGGCGCAGGGGCAGCGGCCGGGCGCGGTAGCGGGGAACGCCGGGCCGCCCCCGGCCGCTGCAGGCCATCATCTCCGGAACGGCATCGTGCGGGTAGGCGCTGGTGGTGCCCTTGACCGCGACTGCGTACTGCCAGCCGCGGGCGGCCAGTTCCAGGCGGAAGGCGGTGTTATCGCCATAGCCCGCATCGGCCGCCACCACCGGCCGCGCGCCGCCGGCGGCGGTGATCTCCTCCAGCACGCCCCACCCGCCGGGGCCGGCCATCTCGTCGATCATCTCCAGCGCCAGCCGCCACTTTTCGGTATGCCGCACCTGACCGGGGATGCCGGCCCGCTCGCGGCGGCGGCGGGCCCGGGCCGCCTGGGCCGGGTCGGCCAGCGCCTGGTCATCCCAGGATTCCGGGCAGAACAGCCGCCAGTCCGCCGCGCAGGAGGCGTGCTCGTTCACCAGGTGCACGCTGACGGCGACCTGGCAGTTGGCGACCTTGCCCAGCGTCCCGGAGTACTGCCGGGCCACGCACGGCGAGGCGGTCCCGTCCTTGGCGAACCCGGTGTCATCGATCACCAGCGCCTCCACCGGCTGGCTGGCCGCGAACCACCGCGCGACATTCCGCCGCACCGCCGCATAATCCCAGGTCGAGGACGTGATGAACTGCTGCAGCCGCTGATGATCTATGCCCAGCCGCGCCGCCATCGGCTGCATCGACTTGCGCTGCCCGTCGGTCAGCAGCCCGCGCACATACAACTCACCGGCCGCCCGCTGGTCCTTCCGCGGCAGCCCGCCGAGCATCTCCGCGGCGAAATCCAGCAGCCGGGGCCGGACCTCCGCGATCTCCTGAGGGGTCATGCCGGTATAACACCGCAGGACCCGGCAACCATACCCGACCTAACAAAGTACTACTAGGCGAGCGTGCAGGGCGTCATGCCGGAGAAACACCTTGCGGCGTTCCCCGTCCGCGGCCTGGAACTCGCCCACGCGCCGGAAGCCGAGCACTTCCTCATACCAGGCCGCGCTCGCGTCAACGTCACGAACGGTAAGCCCAAGGTGGTGAATGCCTCTGATCATGACCTGTTCACCGCGTCCATGCCCAAGACGGCCAGCCGCACGGTCTTGCGCTGCACTAGGCACCCGGACTTCACGGGTCTCTTATCGCTCGATCATCTCATTCAGGTGCCGCACGGAACCTTAGGCGCGCCACCGGGCAGACCCTGTGCGACTTGCGGCAGATGCGCGCGTTCCCGGTGCAGCGTGCGCTGCATAGTTTATGCAGCATCGCCGACCGTTCCGTGGGTTGAGCCCGGGATCGCCGACAACGCGAAGACCGCCTTCTTCACGCACACCTACCCGCCTATCTCAAGCCGGGCTGGGTGTCTTTGCTGTAAACACCGCAGGTTCTGGGCTTCCGCGAGGACTTGTTGTCTGCAGCGGTGTCTCCCCCTGAAGCTGATGTGGCGGGCGCAGTTGTCTTATGTTCTTGTCCATCCTTCGGCTTTCTCGGCTGCCTGACCGGAGCGCGGCAAAGCTTGCTCATCGTCTGAGCGGGAACGCTTCATGGTGAGGCATGGTGAAGGAGGAGCAGCCAGATTGCGGCGCCTGCGCTGGCTATAACGAGCGCAGCGACCACGGCGGTGACAACCAGCTTAGTTGTGGCTCGTGTGCGTGATCGGGCCCGAGCGTGATTACTGGGCACAACGGTAGCCGAGGCGTCGGCGGCCGAGTGCTCGGCGTGGACTTCGGGGCTGTCGTGTACGAGAGTGAGCGGCGTTCCGCGTGGTTCGTTCCGGGCCAGGGCAAAGTACTCTGAGGAATGCCGGGCGAATTGTGCGCCTTCGTTCCAGAAGGTCTGGTAAGCGGGCATAACCAGGGCGTGGGCGTGGTCCAGGTCCGCCTGTTTGATCCCCGCTTGCTGGACTGCGGATGCTGGTCGGCGAAGCGCAAGGCCCTCAGTGAGCAGGATGGGCCTGCCGTGCTCGTCGGTCAGGAGCCCGTCGCCCGGTAGGCCATAATTTTCTGCGTCTGCGAAGAATACCCGGTAGATGATGGTGACGGGTTCCTTTGGGGATGTCTGGATCTCTCGTAGGCTGGCGATTCCAGGCGGCCCGGGCTCGCCGTCGGTTCTGCTACGCAGCGCACTCGCCAGCGGCCCGCCCGTCATGAACTCTGGGATGACGATAATGCGATGATCCTGTGTCCTGGTGCGGCCGATGAGGAACGGCCATGCCTGATCATTCATCGGTGCCGCTCACTTGACACTCGTGCGTCGAGCCTGGAGTCTGGCCACTGTTGCTCGAACTCTTCGACAGATGAGTAGCACTCGTTTAGCACGTAGCCGATCGCCTTATTGTCATCGAGGTGCGATGGCACTTTGCCGCGTTCATGCCGGACCCCGACGAACATCCTGATGCGTTTAATGATTTCGTTAACCGGAACAGTCACAGTGATTCCGTACACGGTAAACGTAGATACGATTCCCACGAGGCTGAGCACGGCTAGTGTAATTTTAGCAATGCTGGCGTATCCTGGCTTTCCCGCCCCGCGACCATCGGCAGATCGCCCGACTATCCTCCCCAGGTCGTACCTGATGATGTCAGGAATAGCGCAGAAGAACGGGACCTGGACATTCCACGGGCGCCACGGCACCCCTGGCGTCCTGATCATGACACCACCCGCCGTATCGACAGGGCTAACGAACCCGTTCACCCCGAGAGCGGACACCGGTATAATTCGCAGCTTCCCGAGCCGGGGGTTCTGCCGGAAATACCTGAACGCGTCCGATATATGATCGAGTACGTTTATAACATCCGCGATGGTGTAGTATGCCCCGCCCGGACCCCGCATGAGATCCCATTTTGATATCACGAGATGGATGTTCCGCTGGCGAGCCCGGACAAGAATATTCAGTAGCCGCTCGATTGACCCGACGTCGCGCGGGTCATACCGGTCCGCCATGAGCCTTCTGAGCTGCTCGCCGTCAATCACGCCCATCAGGACATCAGCTTCCGCTACTGCCCGTTCAAACTTCTCATCTGGCGGATCATCGGCTCCCGCTCCCAGCAGGCCCTCGACATACCGGCCCGCATAATCCAGATAGGCCAGGGTGAAGGCATCCGCCTCCTGAGCCCCGGACTCTACCCTGACCTTGAACTCCCAGAGCCGTGTCTCGGCGGCCCGCGTCCCTGCCGGGAAATATCCGCCCGGCGTATCCCGGATCTGCGCCGCAAGGCGCACCAGTACACCATTGGAGGCGTTATCGGTAATGAACCGGATTCCAGCTGGGCCGCCGTGCGCGAAGTAATGGTACAGGCTGGCCAGCATAAGCGTCTTCCCGGATCCGCTGAAGCCAAGCATCAAGATCTTGACCCTGCGATCGCCCGACGCAGCCAAGTTCGTCTTCTGCCGCCCACGCTCATTGCCTTCAAGGCGCTCTCCATGGAACTTGGACAGCATCGCGACCAGCGTGGCGATCAGCAGGCCGATGCGGCGGCTCAGCCCGACCCATATGTTGTTGACCCGGGATGGCTTCGGTGCCCGAGCAGGCCGAGGGTGAGTTACCGGCGGCGCCGTGGCATGAGCTTTTGGCGACCTGGCTGGTCGGACACGGGGCGGCCTCCGCAGCGAACGCGCAGCGTATACCGTCCCGTCCTTAATGCCCAAGACAATTACCGTAATCGCAAGCAGGAGGCCCAGGAAGCCCAGGAAAGCACCGATGCCATCTTCCGGCTGTGCTGGTGGGGCCTTGTTGCTAGCCACAACCGAGAGAGCAATGCCCATCGCAAACAGCACGATAGAGACCGCCAGACCCCATAGGTAAAACCGCAAGGGGTACCTGCTACGCCACGATCCTCCCAGCCTCATACAGAGCCACCCCGGCCGCGGCCATCTGGGTATACCGCCGCCAGTCCAGGGTACTCACAGGCGGATATGACGCCTGCATGAAAAGCCAAGCCTCCCACTCCTCTGGAGGGCGAGTATCCGCTCGCGTGCAGCGGCACGCAATGCCGACAGGCAGTTAACGTCGGCACGACCGGCGTGACGACAACACAAAACAGACCAGACATTTCCCCTCCCCCTGCGAGCACCGAACAAGGCCGCTCCGCGCTCCCGCGCCACTGATCGTACAGTCACGCGCCGGACAAAGCTTCCCGTAAGATCACATTTCCGTCTCGGGGTCCGACATAGGGCACATTCCCCGACAATCTCCGCATATCGAGAAGCTGGACCGGCCTATCGCTATACCCCTGACGTTGATCGCGCGGCAGGCCCGAGGACGCGCAGAACTGCTTATCTGGGTGCGGACGCGCCCACGGCCGACGCAAGCTCTTATGCGCTCCGAGTCGGCGATAGGCGCGTCTCCGGGATGCATGGCGACGCTAGGCCGCTAGTTTCGCGGACTGGGGGCCAGGTGAAGCACTGCGAGTGAATATTCAGGTCGTTGCATAAGCATGCGGGGAGGCTGCGCCCTCCTCTCGGCATGAGCGAGTGGCCGATTTCGTAGTCCCGCCAGCGCACGCTCGGGATCCGCTGCGAATGCAGACCCTTGCCGGCTCTCGCGTTGACATGGACTCCTTGCCCTCTCGACAACTCCCGGCACGATACGACCGTCGCCAGGTCGCTGGAGCCTCCCCTGGTCGGCTCGCACTCGCACTGCGGTACCGCCATCCGATCCCAGGTTCGCGAGCCCTTCCCGCGGGCGGGATCAGCGAGGTATCCAAGCACCGCGAAGGCTTAATGATCTTGTTCGCTCTTGGTAGCCCCGGAGGCCGTGAGAGCCACAAATGGGAGCCAACGCAATCAGTCGCGCCCGGACGCAGCCCGACCGACCCAGAATGTCCGCCCAGGTCAAGGGCTCCCCATTCAACTCAGTCCGACGGTGACAGACGCCCAAAACCACCCTGAACTTCCCTGACACGGAAGAGGCCACAAGATCAAATCTTGTACCGCCCACTGGTTTTTCGAACGTATGTCTCGTCGTGAGAGCCAAAATGAGAGCCAGACCGGGAGCCGGGAGCTACTTGGACTCTGCCTTGCTCTGTCGGTTCAAGATCGTGTTCATGGCGGTGGCGCCGGTCTCGATGACGGGTCTGAAATGCGCCGGGATCCGGGCTCGTTGGTGCCAGCCGTGAGTGTCACCTGCACGGCTGCCGGTCCGCCTCAGTTTCGGACGCCCTCGATGTTGGAGTCGTGGACGATCAGGGCCCGTAGTTCCTTCGGGCTCGAAGCCACGATGTCCAGCCGTTCAGGAGTTTCACAGCCCGCCACACCCCCAGCGCCTCGGTGATCTCGTAAAGCTCTCCCCAGTTCCCCTGGAGCCGTCGCAACGCATCGTCGCGGGTATTCATCGGGCGTCCCCCCCTTTTTGGCCCTCGATGCTTCCGCTGCGTAACCGTCCCGGGAGGGGCATTGGTCTTTAACTTGCGCCCGGCAAATACTTGTCAGTTATTTTCCCCGTGACACGGACCGGCTCTCCTCAGGCATGAAGCCGCCCATGGCTCGCCAGCGGCAGGCCCGTCTGCACGCCAAGCGCGAGCGGCGACACGCGCATGGCCAGCTGACCCCGCAGATAAAACGGCCGCGAGCTACTGGGGAATGGGCGGTTGGAGTCAATCCGGCCGGGCACCGGCTGGCGTACCTCCGTGACGGGCACCCCGGGTGCGACTTGCGTTCCGTTCCCGGGGGCTTCCCGCTAGGGGTACTGGCACCTAACGCTGATTTTCACTAAGCGAATCGGCCCCCAGTCTGGTCAGTCGTACTGGTAGCGGAGGGTTCGGCCTTCCCACCAGGGCACGGTGATCGTGTCGGGGAGGCTGGCCTGGCGCAGGACTGGTGAGTAGGTGCGCCGGGCTAGCCGGATGGTGGTCTGGCCGCGGTGGTTTTCGATGATGCCGCCGGTGTTCAGGAACCGCCGCTGGAGGGTGTCGGGGGTGGCGGTGGCGTAGCTGGGCAGGCGGCGGCGCAGCGCGGCGCAGACGGTGTGGGCCAGGACGGACAGCATGACGTCGAGGTCGACGTTGAGCGGGACTGCGCCGGCCAGGGCGTCCAGGCTGAACGACTGGATCGCTTCGGCGAGGCGCTGCTCGATGTTCATCCGCCGGGCGTAGGACTGGATGACCTGGCGGGCCGGGAGCTGGGGCCGGTTGGTGATCAGCAAGGTGGGCTGGTCGTGGCCTAGGCCGGTGACGGCGAGCTGGCGGATCGGGCGCGGGTAGGCCGACAGGGTCGCGGTGGGGTCGTCGTGCACTTTGACGCGGCGGGTCTTGCCGCCGGCCCGGCCGAGGGTCATGGATGTCCAGGCGGTGGCGGGCAGGGCGGCCAGGGCCTTGGTGATGCCGGGGTGGCGGGCGCGCAAAGTGATGAACCCGATCTGCCGGTCATCCAGTTCGGCGAGCACGGCCTGGGTGGTGAGCTTGGAGTCGAAGATCAGCAGCGCCGGGTCGGATCCGGTGACGGCCTTCCAGTGGTCGGCGAACGCGATGACCTCCCGGTTCTGGCTGGCTTTGGACAGGTCGGCGTTGGCGTATACCAGGGTGCGGGTGACGGCGTCTTCGGCGAAGAAGGTCAGCACCGACCGGGTGCGCTGGGAGCGGCGGGGCACGTAGTGCTTCTCCAGGACCGGGTCCTCACCCCAGTGCATCACGGCGTGGAAGTCCAGGTTTAGCGCTTCCCCCTGGGCGAGCCCGGCCGCGATGGCGCCCTTGTCCAGCGCGGTCAGGAACGCGGCCTGCCGGGAATGCTGCAGCCGGTAGGAGTAGGTGGTCAGCGCGGTGGCCTTCGGCAAGGCCGTGAGCCCGGCGAACAGGGCGGCGCCGGGGTCGGCGGCGATGTCGTAGACGTGGGAGACCCGCCGGGTCGATGTCAGCTTGAGTGCCAGCAGCGACAAGATGTACGACAGGGCGGGGATCTTCGGGGTGGACGGGTAGCCCGCGGCGGCCACCATGTCCGGCACGCCGAGCGCGATCAGGTCCGGGATGGCCAGGAACAGCCCGGCCAGCCGGGTCTCAGCCCGCCCGGGCAGCGCGGCGAAATCCGCGGCTTCGGCGCGGGCCTGGATCTCCCGGGCCGGTCCGCCGCGTTCGGCGTCGGGGCGGCGCCACATCCGGGGCAGCCCGTCGGCGGCGATCACCTCGGCGATCCCGGTCCGGTTCAGCGGGGTGCCCTCGGCGGCGAGAGCCTGGGCGATCTCGTCGATGGAGTGCCCGGCGGCGCGCAGCTCGATGATCCGCGGCCGGGCGGCGTCCTTGGCCGGCGCGGCCTTCGGGCCGGGCCTGCCGGTGACGAAGAACTCCCGCGCGCCCGCGCGGAAGTCCCGTACCGCCGAGGCCAGCGATGCCGGGGTGTAGCCGAACCGGGCGGCGGCCTCGGCCGCGGGCAGTCCCTCGGCCAGGTAGGCGCGCAGCGCCTCATACCGCCGGTGCGCCGGGGATTGCGGGCGCAGGAAGAACTCCCCGCCGGGCCGGGTAGGTTGAGGGTCTTTCGCTGACTGGTCGATGCTGCTAGTTCACCACGTCTGCGACGGGATCTCCCGCAGACGCGCCGGTACCGGGTCATCCCGCCATGAATTACATGGCTGTAAGCCTGTACTACCGTGGTGCCGGCGGGCCGTCCGGTATGACATTAGCAGCCATCTGACACGACCAGTCAGCGTTACATACCCCACCTAATGGCCGCCCGTAGCGGAGCTATCGCACAAAATGCCTGCACACAGACCAGAGGCAGTCCCCTGCGGCCGGATGCCATCCAGTCAGCCAGGGGATAACTACCCGCCGCGAGAATCGGCGCTAACGCTCCGTGCCCTAGCGGACAATGGCCGCACCGGGCGCGACGGTTCAGCGGACGGTGACGACGATCGTGCCCGAAGTGCGGTCCACGACGGGATGGCGGTCGTGGGGGCCGCTCAGCCGCAGGAGCTGCGCACGAAAGCTCTCGTTGCCCCGGTGCGTCAGACGGATCGTGTCCAGCAGCGGCTCGCCAGTGCCTCGGTTATCGCTCACGCACTTCACGGTGTGCCATACCGCCCGGCCGGGGTGCGCGTCGAGGCAGAGCTCTTCGCTCGAGTAGGCGTCGTTCCCGCCACTCGCGTTGAGGTGCACGCTCTGCCCGGCGTGCACCACCCGCGGGGTGACCGAGAGCCCGATGTCCGATTTGGCGAAGGCCGGGGATGCCGCCACCGCGACCACCGCAGCCCCGGTCAGCCCGAGCACGGCCACGCGCCCACCCACATGGCAATAGTGCATCACGTTCTTTCTCCCGTCCGGATTCCGACGCCCGACTCCCAGCATCCGATCGAAGCGCTCGGCTTCAGTGTTCGATTCGGATCCGTGATTTGATCGAGCCCAGTGAATTTGCTTCACGTATCTGAGACGGCTGAGAGCCACAGACAGTTGGCGTAGCATCTCGACCGCGGCGATGAACCCACGCTGGATTCTTACCCCGATCGCTCGCGAGTGGTCGCCGTGTCACTGTCGGCATAGCCGATTGCTCGTGATGGCCCCTTGCTACCGGCTTGCTACCGGCCGCGATTGACGCCGTCTCTGCGAGCTTAACAATTGTGAGCCGAGGAAGACGGCTGCGCGGTCAGCGGACATTCGCATGCCGCATGAGCGACGTGATCTCTGTCCGCTGCGGTGTGGCCCGGCGCGCAGCGGGCGGGCCGCCAAGGCAGATCCCGCCGCTGACGCCGGGCCAGCGGCGCCGCGAGGCGGCGCCTTGATCTATACACGGCTCGATTCGGCAGTGTCACTGCCCTGGCACATGTCCTGTCACGGGAGATGCTTGACATCACAGTCCCAGCACATGGCTTACAGATGGCCGTGAGCTGGCTTTTCTGTTCCTCATCGGTTGCGGGTGGTGGGGTGGCAGGAGGCCGGGGTTGGCACTGGTCGAGTTGTCGGTTGTTGAGCAGCGTTACCGGGCTGTCCTGGAGGTCGCCTCGGGAGTTCCGGTCGCGGAGGTCGCCGGGCGGTTCGGGGTGTCCCGGCAGAGTGTGCATGCCTGGGTCCGGCGGTATGAGCAGGGTGGCCTGGGCGGGCTGATGGACCGGTCCCGGCGGCCGGAAAAGTCGCCCGGCCAGGTCAGTGCGGAGATTGAGGCGGTGGTGTGTGAGCTGCGGCGGGAGCATCCGCGGTGGGGGCCGGTCCGGCTGGCGCATGAGGTGAAGCGGGCCGGGGCCAGCCCGGCGCCGTCGCGGATGAGCGTCTACCGGGTGCTGGTCCGCCACGGGCTGATCGAGCCGCAGCCCCGCAAGCCGCCCAAAGACAGTTATGTGCGGTGGGAACGCGATACGCCGATGGCGTTGTGGCAGCTGGACATCGTCGGCGGGGTGTTCCTCACCGATGGCACCGAAGCGAAGGTGGTGACCGGGGTTGATGATCATTCCCGGTACTGCGTGATCGCGTCGGTGGTAGCCAGGGCGACCGGCCGGGCCGTCTGCCTGGCGTTCGCTGCGGCGCTGCGGCGGTTCGGGGTGCCTGGTGAAGTGCTCAGCGACAACGGCAAGCAGTTCACCGACCGGTTCGGCAAGGGCGGGGAGGTGCTGTTCGACCGGATCTGCCGGGACAACGGGATCACCCACCGGCTGACCCAGCCGCGGTCCCCGACCACCACCGGGAAGATCGAGCGGTTTCATGGCAGCTTGCGCCGGGAGCTGCTCGATGACGCGGTCCCGTTCGCCGATCTGGCCGCCGCGCAGGCCGCGATCGATGCCCGGGTCAGTGAGTACAACACGGTCCGGCCGCATCAGGCGCTGGGCATGGTGGCCCCCGCGGAACGGTTCAGCGCGGCGGCTGCGCAGGCGGAACAGGAGCTGCTGCCGTTGCGGTTCCCGGCCGTGCTCGCCTTGTCCGCCGCCCCGCCCGCAAGTTCGGCTCCCGCCGGGCAGCCAGAAGAACCCGCGGCAGAACCGGCCGCGGCGGTGCCGGTCTATGACGGCGGCCCGGTGGAGTTCGAGCGGGTCGTCCCGGCCAGCGGGAACATGCAGGTCGCCCGGCGCCAGTTCTGGCTCGGCCCGGACCGGTCCGGGCTGACCGTCACGTTCTGGGCCAGCACCGAGGTCATCCACCTGCTGATCGCCGGGACCCGGATCAAGACCGTCCGTTCCCACCTGTCGGCCGCGGACCTGACCGCGCTGGCCGCGACCGGGGCACGCCTGGCCGGGCCGCCGCCTCCGCCGCCTGCCGAGCCGGGCGCCGCGCTCGAGGTGGACCGGACCGTCAGCCGCACCGGTGCGGTCATCTTGGCCAGCACGTCTGTCCCGGCCGGGGAGATCCTCGGCGGCCGCCGCGTCAGCATCCGGATCGAGCAGAGCACGCTGATGTTCTTCGACCCGGCCACCCGCGAGCTGCTGCGCACCCGGCCCAGCCCGCTGACCTGGGACCAGGCCCGCCGCCTGCGCGGCGCCCGTCCCGCCGGGCCGCCGCCGCAGCCGTCGGCCGCACCGGTCACCGCCCAGCGGGTGGCCAGCAACAGCGGGGTGATCATGATCGCCGGGCAGAAGATCGCCCTGGGCCGCATCCACGCCCGCCGCATCGTCACCGTCCACGTCACCGCCGACGTCATCACCATCGACCTGGGCGGGGATGACACCCGCACCGTCCGGCGGACCACCACCCAGTCGGTCCGCAGCATCAAAGCCCAGCAGCACCGCAAGGCTGCCCATGTTTCCTAGGCCATCTGGAAAGCATGTCCTGGGACTGTGATCCGTCAACCATCAGGTGGGATTAGACACACTGCCCTGGCACATGCCCTGGCACACTGCCCTGGCGGCTCGCGGCTGCGCTTCTGGCAGCGCTGGCGGAGCACCTGGCTGCGCAGCATGATCAGGCCGCGCCGGAATGGCCCGAGATACGGGTGCTTCAGCGGCCGTGGTTCCCTGCGGAACTGGCAGCCCAGCGAGCCGACGCGCTGGTCTGGGCACCGGCCGCATTTCGCAAACACGGCGTTTACTTGTCCGCCAGGGACCTGGAGGCCGCGTGACCTGGCCGGATGATGTTCTGTTTGGCAGGGCAGAGATCGAGCGAGCCTTCCTGCGCTTGGCGAGTGCCTGGCCCGCCGGGGTGTCGTCGCAGATGTATTCGTCGTTGGCGGCGCCGCCATGGCCCTGGCCTACGATGCTACCCGCGTGACTCGTGATGTCGACGCGGCGTTCAAGCCACACGGAATCGTCCTGGAGGAGGCCAGGAAGGTTGCTGATGACCTCGGACTCCCGCCCTGGTGGCTTAACGAGCAGGCGAGCGTTTACATCTCCGGGAAAGAAGACGCCAGCAAGCGCCGGGTGTTCGATCATCCGGGATTGCGCGTAGTGGCGGCCTCGCCGGCTCATGTGTTCGCGATGAAGGCACGCGCCGCCAGGACGCGGGATATCGATGACCTTCGCCTGTTGGCCGACATCATCGGGCTAAATTCAGCCGAGGAAGCTTTGCAAATATGCGCGGAGTTCTACCCGGACGAACCCGTATCCGCCAGATCGACTGCTGTGCTCCTTGAGCTTTCGGCTCCGCCGGAACCGCGAGGTAGACGGGCAAACGGCCCGGCCGGGGCGTCACAGGTGGCCGTCAGGCCGACCGGCGAGCTTACCTCCAGGTGGCAGTCAGTCGGCCTCAGTTGGTTAGTCGCCGTCAGGATGAGCAACCGCTCCGTCGCTTGGCATGTCGAGTTGCTCGCGCAGCCAGGCCGTATCGACGCCGGTCATGCCATCGGCGGCGAGGAGGTCGGCCTCGTACTCGAACTGCCGCAGCAGCGCCCCCAGGTACGGCCGCTTCCGGCCGGATGCGGCCTGCCTGGGCGTTCGGCCGAGCAACGCGGGAACCTTCTCATCGAGCCAAAACTTCTCCCAGCCTTCGGCCGCGGTCGCGGCGCCGCCGGGGGACGCGCGCTGGCCGACCGCCCAGGCGAAGTCCGCCGGGTCGATCCGCTTCTCCGAAGTAACCACCGGGTCGGCGCCGACCTTGCGGAGTATGCCAAGCAGGCGAGCCAGCCGCTGCTGGGAGTTCACCTCGACGGTGATCTCGCGGCCACGGACCCGCAGCACACCGTTACCTGATCGATCAACTTCTGTCTCATGATCAGGCAGCCTCTCCTTGCGGAGGGGCGGTCCCCGTCTGATCGGCGGCGGGTGGGCCGCTGCGCGGGGTTGACGCTTCCTCGCCTCCGGCCACCGCACCCGAGAGTGGGCTGGTCTTACGGATGGCTCTACGTCCTGCCACCGGGCCACTCCCGGCGGGCCTGCCTTCCACGCCGGGGGCGTGCTCGCTCAGGCGGGCGAGGTTGATCGCGGCATTCACATCGCGGTCGTGCAGGGCGCCGCAGCCGTCACACGTCCAGTTGCGCTCGGCCAGGGTGAGCTTGGCTTTCACCACGCCGCAGGCCGAGCAGGTCTTCGAGGATGGATACCACCGGCCGGCCACCACAAGCCGGGAGCCGTACCAGGTGCTCTTGTAGGCGAGCTGGCGACGCAGTTCGGCCGGGGCGGCGTCGGCGATGGCCCGGTTCAGCCCGCGGCCGCCGCGGCCCGCGCCGGGTTTACGCCGGGACATCCCCGTGACGTTGAGGTCCTCGACAACGATGACCTGGTGGCGTTGGGCCAGCGCGGTGGTTGCCTTGTGCAACGTGTCGCGGCGCAGATCGGCAGCCCGGGCGTGCACCCGCCCGATCCGCGCCCGGGTGCGCCGCCACCGGCGCGAGGCCCGCTGCCCGGTGCGCCGGTCCGGGCCGATCTGCCGGGCCGCTTTGCGTTGCAGGACCCGTAGCCGGGCCTGCGCCGCCGCCAGCGGCTTCGGTGCGGGCACGCGCGCGAGCACGGTGCCGTCCGTCGCGGCGGCCACCAGCATGTCCCGCACGCCCAGGTCGACGCCGATCATCGGGTGGGCCCGGTCCAGGCCCACGTGCGCGGGGCGGGCCAGGTGGCGCTGCACCTCGACGGTGAACGCGCATTGCCAGCGCCGCCCGTCGAAGGACACCGCGGCTGACAGGATCCGTGCGGCCCCGCCGCGGACCCGGTCCAGCAGCGCATCGGCCGGCTCGTGGGTCTTGACCCGGCCGATGCGGGGCAGCACCACATGCGTGCCGTCCTGCACGCGGATCGCGCCGGTGGTGAACCGGCACGATACCCGCGACCGGCGCCGGGACTTGAACCGCGGGAAGCCGATCCCCGGGCCGCGTCGCTTGCCGGCCCTACTGCCGGAGTACTGCTTCAACCCGCGGGCCAGGGCGTCCAGCCCGGAGTTGTACGCCTCCTTGCTGTTCTCCGGCCACCACGGCGCGATCTCGTCCTTGTTCGCGTTCCACCACCGGCGCAGCGCCGGCAGCGTCCACGGCACCTCGGTCAGCTGATCTTCGGGCACCCCGTAGGAGCGTTCGGCCGCGCGCTGGTCCAGGCACCGCCGCACCCGGGCCAGTCCCTCGTTGAACGCCTTGCGCGCCGCGCCGCAGTGCGAGGCCAGCGCGCGCGCCTGCCCGGCTGCCGGATCCAGCGCGAACCGGTACGCCTGCAGCACCACTCAGGCCGCCGCATCCATCTCAGCGTTCCTGGCCGCGGTGACCGCACGCATCGCCCGGTTACGGGCACCGCGGCGGCCGTACAGCCGGGCACACATCGAAGTAAGCACCTCGATCATGTCGCGGACCAGGTCATCGGTGGTCTCACCCGGGTCGGCCACGATCAGACGCCGGCCGTGCGCGGCCAGCGCCGCGTCCAGGTGCTCCACCCCGAAACGGGCCAGCCGGTCGCGGTGCTCCACAACGATCACCGCGGCAGAAGGGTCTGACAGGATCCGCCGCAGCTTCGGACGTTTGCCGTTCAGCCCGGACCCGACCTCGCGCACCACCCCGGCCACCGTCAGGCCCTGACCGGTAACCCATTCGGTAACCCGGGCCACCTGCCGGTCCAGGTCGGCGCGCTGGTCATGCGAGGACACCCGCGCGTACACCACCACCCCAGCGGCGCCGCTGCTCGCAGCGGGCACCTCGACCAGGATCGTGCCGGTCGCGGTCTGCTGAGCTGGCACCGGCAGCTTGCCATCCCGCCACCACCGCCACGCCGTCTGATAATGCACACCCTCCCGGGCGGCCCACTCGTGAAGCTTCACAACACTGATGCAAACAGATGTTTGCTGATATCTGATGACGCCACGCCGAGCAGTTGCTAACCCCGCACCCAGCGTCGCGGACCTTCGGGCGCCTCGACATCCTTGTGGCCCTGGGCGCGCAACTGTGCCATGGCCTCTGCCATCATCGCCTCGCCCTGGCCGCCGGGGATCAGCGCACCCCACCAGGTGACCCGGTCCGGCTCGTCGGTGTCGAGATCGAAATCGGCGCGTGCTGCCAGCTTGCCGACCGTGCCTTCCACCACCGCAATCGCCGTGATCAGGCACATGGGTCGCCGTCGGTGTTGGCGATCGTCGGCGGCGCGGCTCGGTAGCGGTGCACGTCCGCGGCGATACGGGTAATCATGGCGCCGCTAGGCCCAGCACGGCTGTTGCGAATCCGACGGCCAGGGCGGTGCCGATGTGCCACAGCCGAGCCTCACCGGGCTCGCGCCGACCTTGCTTTCTGCCATCCGCCGTTCGTCGCAGCCTAGTGAGATCTGCTCTCACATCCGTGAACCTAGTGCTGTCGTCGTCAGCAGGGCTACAGGACCTGGTGGACATCCCTCATCTGCAACGCGGCTTCCGCTGAACCGGTTGCGGAAATTAGGAGCGTAAGATCCGATTGTGTCGCGTTGTCCTATCTTTCCGGCGGCGGCGAACAGGGTACGTCCGGGCTGAACGCCACGCTCGCTACCGTGTCGGTGCGGCCCGTGAGGGTTTGCGCTGCTAACGTGTCCCGGTGGCCTCGCTGGGACGACCTTCACGGGTCGAAGTCCCTGAGCAATGGCTGCGCCTAAATGAAGTATGCCCTTACTACAATGTTCCCTATTGACTTTCCATTGGAGCAGCTGAAACTCTATCCAGCGACGACTCGGGTTCTTGATCCATTTTGCGGTCGAGGTACGACGATCTACGCAGTGCGCCTGGCTGGTCTACCGCGGTCGGTGTGGACGTTAATCCAGTGGCGGTGGCGATTGCTCGGGCGAAGTTGGCGAAGGCGTCGTTGGCTTCCGTCGTCGGTCTGGCACACGCCCTGTTGTCCGAGGCTGTCGGAGAGATTCCGCAGGGAGAGTTCTGGCGGTGGTGCTTCCACCCCGATACACTTCGCGAGATTGTGACGCTACGTCAAAAGTTGCTGTGTATCAACGACACGCCGGCGTCTGAGCTGTTGCGGGCTGTACTCCTGGGTGCGCTACACGGGCCACGGAACGTAGGCGAACCTTCATATTTGTCGAACCAGATGCCGCGAACGTACGCCTCAAAGCCTGATTACGCAGTGAAGTTCTGGCGGGCACGAGACCTCAAGCCAGTAAGAGTGAACACCCTTTCTGTCATCCGCAGGAGGGCGGAACGACTATTGACCGAGCTGCCCCCCAGAGCGGGCGGCCGCGTAGTTTTGGGTGACGCCACTACTAGTATCGAGCAAATGCGGTCGAAGTTCGATCTGATCGTGACATTGCCGCCCTATTACGCGATGCGGACCTATGTCTCCGACCAGTGGCTGTGTACATAGTTCATTGGCGGTCCGCCGGAGGTGCCATACACAACGGTGACTGTTGGTCAAATCGCGCTGCAACCAAATCGGACAGCTTTTACCTCTGCTCTAGCCGCAACCTGGCGCGTCGTTGCACGGCGCAGCCGCACCGGCGCGAAGCTCGTCATCCGCTTCGGCACGCTACCATCCGCCAAGACCGGCCCGAGCAGATGATTCTTGCATCACTGTGCGAGTCAGCCGCTGGATGGGTCGTTCGGAATGTATGTCCGGTACAGCCGCCAGCGAAGAAGAACCGTCAGGCGTCTCAGTTCCGCAAGGCCGGGTCGCCGTCAGCGAAGTCGATGTCACTGCGGAGCTGGTTGCCAGACCTAGGCGGTGACCGCCTGGCTGCGCCGTGTCGTCGAGCATGGCAGGATGCTTCTAGCTATGCCAAAAGGCCATGGTTCCCTGTGTTAGGGGTTCCTCTGTGTTTCAACCTGACCAGCTCCCCGAACTCAAGAGGTTGATCAGCGAGCAGGCCGCTCGCGACAAGGCTCTGCTTGACCAACGCTTGGACGAGGTTCGGGCAATCGGCCCGGTGCGGATCATCAAGCCGCGCAGCGCCACCTCTGTCGCCTTGATGGCGGCGGACGGTGGCAATAACAGGGTCGCGTTCAACCCGTTCTATCTCCAGGTTATTCGCGTCGTGGACTCGCACGGCAAGGAACTGTTCACGGATGTCGTGTCGCCGACTAGCGACGTCAGAGAGCTTAGCAAGCGGCATCTGGACAACTCCGGTGCACACACTCCGCTGGGGCGGCTAATGCTCGACCTTGGAGTAAGCGACCTGCATCAACTGTCGCCCATGATGACCTCCGAATCCACGGGATGGGTTCTGACTTACCGTGACTTGTGTGAGTGGGCTACCTTGTATGAGCTGATCTGCTCTCGCCGTTTCGCCCAAGACACCTTGCTCGTCCACGATGGGCTACTGCGCTGCATGCTGTTTCGCGGCGAGCTGTTCATCAAGATGTACCAGTTGATCAAAGGGCACATCAACCGGGTCTTCGCCGAAGACCGCCGACGCATCTGGCTCGTGGGGCTGGCCAAGCAAACGGAGGTGCTAGAGCACTACCGGCTGGCGATTTCCCTATCGCGGATCTTTGAGCGAGGTTCCCCTTGCTTTGTGGCGGTTCCTGAGAAAATGCAGGAGCGCGTCTACCGCCGGGCGGAGTACACGCGCCGTCCCGGCGATACCTCGACCAAAGAGAAGCCGAACTTCAACATGGGCGCGATGCACTTCGTCCGCTTCGGGTCTCGATCCGGGGACCCGGTGTGGACTGTAGACCTGCTCGACTGCCAGAAAGCTGACGCGCAAGCCGTATTTGGTTATCTGCTCACCAACGCTGTCGCTGGCTTCCCGGTTCCATTCTACCCGAACTGTCTTCAGCAAGCCGACAATCATTCGCGTGTCGCCGACCTGGACCTCGACATCGTCGAGGACAACTTGATCGACGCGATCCGCTGCCAGGTCGGTCCGGATCTCGCTCCGATCATCGACGAGCTGCGGATAGCCACCGACGTGGCCGCCCGTCGATATGAATAGCAGAACCGTATGTCATCCGGAACTGAGGAAACATGACCCTGTTTGAGCGTGACCACGTCGTCGGCGTCTTCCGCGGCTTCTCTGAAGGCGGCATGGAGTTCCATGCCGACATCGTGATGCCCTACCGCGACGAATTCCAAGCCATCCCGATGCACGGCCAGTTCGTGCTTGTGCAACTGGAACATGAACACGAAGCAGTATTCGGCCGGATCACCAGTATCGCCTCGCAAGGCCGACTCACCTCACCGGTTGGCGAGGACTATGCTGTACGGGCTGTACGAGACCAGCGGCCCATTCCCGATGAACTGCGCGACCAGTACCTCAAATACAAGGTCGACATCCGGGTTCTTGGGGTACTGCGCGAAGAGGCAGCGAAGCTGATTTTCGTGCCGAGCCATCGGCGACTGCCCCACGTCGGCGCCAAGGTTGCTTTTCTTAGTCCGGAACTGCTAGCTGAGGTCGCTAATGCCAACGACAAAGCCGAAGATACCGCCGAAATTGGATTTCTTGCTTATGGCGAGTTTATCTACTCTGGCAGTGATCCCCGCGCTCCCGCTGAACCATGGATGGTCACTATGTCACCGGCCATTATCCCTAGGTTCCAGATCAGTAAGCTCGTCTCGCGGCGCAGCTTCGTCTTCGCCCGTGCCGGGTTCGGTAAATCTAACCTCGTCAAGCTACTGTTCTCCAAGCTCTACGCCACCGACCCCAACGTCAAACGCCGCAATGGGACCCAGGTACCCGTTGGCACCGTGATTTTCGACCCCGACGGTGAATACTTCTGGCCCGACCACCACGGACGCCCCGGGCTCTGCGACGTCGTTGATTTGACTGACAGGCTCGTGGTCTTCACCAACCGCCAGGCGCCCAGCCGGACCTACGCATCTTTCGTCGTGGATGGCGTGAAGCTCGACATACGCCAGTTGTCTGCGGCTCGCGTGATCGGGTTGGCGCTGGCAGCGGAGAAACAAGATCAGCAGAATGTAGTCAAACTAAGGGGTCTGTCAGCGGACAGGTGGCGTGAACTCGTCAACATGATCCAGAAGGACCGGTACGACGCCGATCCACGCCGTGTGGCCAAGTTGCTTGGCATCACGATCAACGAGAAGGGTGGCGAAGACGTACAGGTCACCGCCGCCGTCGCCAACATGGTGCGGGTCGTACGCGAACTGCACGATCCTTCAAGCCAGCTGCTGCGTGCGTTGAAGGCCGCGCTAGCCGACGGCAAACTTTGCGTCGTCGACATTTCTCAGATGCGCGGCCCACAAGGACTGCAACTCGCTGGCATCATCCTCAGCGATATCTTTGAGTATAACCAGGAACAGTTCACCGAAGCCGAACCGCGTATTATCCCCACCATTGCCGTGGTGGAGGAGGCTCAATCGGTCCTCGCATCGTCAGGAAACCGCGACGACGGTCCGTTCGCGACCTGGGTAAAGGAAGGTCGCAAATACGACCTGGGGGCCTTCCTCATCACACAGCAGCCGGGTAGCATTCCTGCCGAACTCGTCAGCCAGGGTGACAACTTCTTCGTGTTCCACCTTCTTGCCGAAGGTGATCTCACCGCACTCAAACGTGCCAATGCACACTTTTCTGGCGACATCTTAGCTGCATTGCTTAATGAGCCCCTTGTGGGTCACAGCGTGTTCTGGTCAAGCGCACCAGGCACTGACACGCACGCCAAGCCCTATCCACTGTCGGTACGCGTGCTCGACTTCAACCAGACCCACCAACTGCTGGACGCCGACTATCGGGGAAAGCCACTCGACAACTACGCAGCTAAGCTGCGGCAGCGGTTCTCCTCTGCCTTCTCTGCCGCAATAAAACAAACGTTGCCGGGCACCGATGTTGCCGCTGATCCTGCCGAAGCCGATGTTCCATCCGAGCCCTTCGACGCTGACGCTGCCTACCGTGCTGCGGCCATCGCCCGGCTTCGTGCTGATCACAGCTTCCAGCGCGAGATCACATCTAAAGGCATGTGGTGGTGGCGACTTGCCCAGCAGTTGCGCCACTACGGGCCGGGTGACGAGATCCTCGGTGAGGAGGAAGGGTTCAATTGGGGTCTAAGTGTTGCAGAGCAGGCCATGAATGAGATGTTTGGGAGAGATAGATTCAAGAAGGAACAACGCGAGTATAAGGGCGGCAGATCGCTGGTCTGGGTGACCGCGGTTCCAAAGGATGAGACCAGCGGGAAGATTCCAAGTGATCAGGAACCGCTTGGTTGAGAATGATGCTGCTGGCAGATTCCTTACGCAGCGAGATCCTGGCATAGTTCCGGGGGCAGTGTTGCGTTGTTTGAGCGCGGCGGCATGCTCCGGGCGACCGGTGGTTCGCCGATGAGACCTACGTCAAGGTCGCCGGGCGATGGACCTACCTGTACCGGGCGATCGACCAGCACGGCCAGGTCATCGATGTGCTGCTGTCTGAGCGGCGCGACCTGGCCGCTGCCCGGCGGTTCTTCACCCGGGCGCTGCGCGCCGGCACGATCCCGGCCGCAGCGGACAGACCTGAAGCTCAGTCACGGCACGTGACTGCACACCGGATCTCGTCCGCTCCTTATCCGCCTGAACGGCCGCGAGATCGACAAGGCTCATCCCTTCGACCGTCCAGATTGGGGTTCTGTGCCGGACTGCTGTGGGCGTAACGAGTGTCCCGTGTAGGGCACCCTGGGGAGAATCTTCACCGGGCGGGGTATATGGGACGCCGCTGAGCGGGTAGGGCCTGCCGCCTGGAAAGTTCGCGTAGAGGGTTCGTCTACTGCGACCGTGCGCCTCGGCCTTCCGCCCGGGACCACCCCACCGGTCGTGCCATAGTGTCGGGATCATGAGCCAGACCTATTGGCGGGACGCGACAGCGGATGAGGCGATGCAGGACGAGCACGCGTTCGTCTGGACGGCGATGCTCGATACGATCGACATCAACCTCGTCGGGAAGCGGGTTCTCGACGTGGGGTGCAACCGGGGCGGGTTCCTCCGGCTGCTCTCCGACCGGTGCGGCATCGCCGAGGGTTTCGGTTACGACCCAGCCTCGGGCGCGATCGAGGACGCCCGTCGGCTCGCCGGGCAGCGGCCCCTCCAGTTCGAGGCTGCCGGCACGGTGCCTGCCGGATGGCGTGGCCTCGATGCAGCGTTCAGCCACGAGGTGCTCTACTTGCTCCACGACCTCCGCGTCCACGCCCGGACGATCTTCGACGCCCTGGTGCCCGGTGGCGTGTACTACGCGGTTATGGGTGTTCACACCGGCAGCCCGCTGATGGCGGCGTGGCATCGCGCCAACGTAGAGGAGCTGCATCTGCCCGAGCTGTACGACGTCGACGAGGTGGTCGCCGTCTTCGAGGCTGCAGGTTTCGACGCAGCAGCCGCCCGGCTCGCGGTCCGATTCGTGCCCGCCAGCCGCTGCGGGCACCACGACCCGGGCGGCCTGCTCGGCTGGCTCGACTATTACTGCGACCAGAAGCTCCTGCTCCGCTTCAGCCGCGGAGCAGAGTCCAGCGCCGGCCCCACCGGTTGAGGCCCGGCTCGTCAAGCACGAAGGGGCGCCTTGCAAGCGCGACGCGGTTGTTGCACCGAGGGATCGGCTTTCGGGCGCATGTTTCTTCTCGCTACGGATGCATCGCGGGCGCGTACGAGAGGCCGATGATCGCACCCTCGCTTGACTGCAGTCGAGCGACGGTCTGTCCCCACGGCTCGGTACGTGCGTCGTGCAGCAGCGTGAAGCCCTTGTCCTTCAACTCGTTCGCAGCGACCTGGACGGTGTCAGCGTCCGCGACCTCGAACTCGACGCTCGCCTGCGGCACCGGTCGCTCCACTGGCCAGTCAGGCGTGCCGAAGCACGCCTGCGCAGCCTGAGACAGCGGCCAGATCCCTCCGCGCGGCCGGGTGAGGTGGTGACGGAGCGGCATGACAATTGAGGCTATTGGTACTGAACAGAAATTGATCACGAGGTGGCTATCTCATAGACCACCCGTCCGGGACGTGACCTGCAATTCACCGAATGCAATTACAGATATGTTGCGAGCATGTTTCAGATCCGGGCGTGAATATTAACAAGAGATTTCGGTACGAGCAGATGCGTATGACTCATAGCCCGCACTAACGGGACCTTCGGCCCTGCGCCGGCCGTAGATCTGGCGGGAGTTTTGACGACATGCGTTCTTGGTTTTAAATGCACGATTGTTGATCTTCATGCTAATTCCATCAAGCACAAGGAGTCATACCATGACTAGGCCGATTCTCGTGACTGACCGAGCCCCGGCAAGTGATATCCAGCTGACCATATGGGTGGACGAGATTGCGGAGTTGACCAAGCCTGATCACATCGAATGGTGCGACGGCTCGTACCCTGAATGGCTGCGCCTGACCAATCTTCTGGTCGAGCAGGGCACATTCACCAGGCTCGACCCGGAGATCCTGCCGAACAGCTTCCATTGTGCCTCCGATCCGAGCGACGTTGCGCGCGTCGAGGACAGGACCTTCATCTGCTCGGAAGAGCAAGAGGACGCCGGGCCTACGAACAACTGGATCGCCCCGGACGAGATGCGGAAGACCTTCGCTGTTCTTTTCAATGGCTGCATGCGGGGCCGCACCATGTATGTGGTCCCATTCTGCATGGGGCCGCTGGACAGCGACCTCTCCCAGCTCGGCGTGGAGATCACCGACTCGGCCTACGTGGCGGTATCGATGCGGATCATGACGAGGATGGGGGCGCCCGCGCTGCGGCTTATCGAGGAACGCGGCTCGTTCGTCCGCGCCGTGCACTCGGTCGGTGCCCCGCTGCAGCCGGGCCAGGCGGATGTGCCGTGGCCGTGCAACCCGGACAAGTACATCTCGCATTTCCCGGAGACCCGGGAGATCTGGTCCTACGGTTCCGGCTACGGCGGGAACGCGCTGCTCGGCAAGAAGTGCTACGCGCTGCGGATCGCGTCGGTGATGGCGCGGGATGAGGGCTGGCTGGCCGAGCACATGCTCATCCTCAAGATCACCCCGCCCGATGGCCAGGCGAGGTACATCGCGGCCGCCTTCCCGTCCGCGTGCGGCAAGACCAACCTGGCCATGCTGCAGCCCTCCATCCCGGGCTGGAAGGTCGAGACCGTTGGCGACGACATCGCCTGGATGCGGTTCGGCGCGGACGGCCGGCTGTACGCGATCAACCCGGAGGCCGGCTTCTTCGGCGTCGCACCCGGAACCAGTGAAGTCACGAACGCCAACGCGATCGCGACCCTGTGGGGCAACAGCATCTTCACCAACGTCGCGCTGACCGACGACGGCGACGTGTGGTGGGAGGGCCTGACCGACGAGCCGCCCGCGCACCTGACCGACTGGAAGGGCCGCGACTGGACGCCCGGCTCGCCGGAACTCACCGCCCACCCCAACTCCCGGTTCACCACCCCGGCCAGCCAGTGCCCGATCATCGCGCCGGAATGGGACGATCCCGAGGGCGTGCCGATCTCGGCGATCTTGTTCGGCGGCAGGCGCGCCAGCACCGTGCCGCTGGTGATCGAGTCCTTCGACTGGGCGCACGGCGTGTTCCTTGGCGCCAACATCGCCTCCGAGAAGACCGCGGCCGCGGAGGGCAAGGTCGGGGAACTGCGCCGTGACCCGTTCGCGATGCTGCCGTTCTGCGGCTACAACATGGGCGACTACTTCGCGCACTGGCTAGATATCGGCCGTTCCGCCGACGCCGCCAAACTGCCGCGCATCTACTTCGTCAACTGGTTCCGCAAGAACGCCGCCGGCAAGTTCGTCTGGCCGGGCTTCGGCGAGAACGGCCGTGTCCTGAAGTGGGTCATCGAACGGCTCTCCGGCGACGCCCAGGCGGCCGTCACCCCGATCGGCAGGATCCCGACACGGGATGCCCTCGATACCGATGGACTGGACATCGGTGAGGATGACCTCAACCTCCTGCTCTCCGTCGACGCCGAAACATGGAAGGGAGAGGCCGCGCTCATCTTCGAGCACCTGCGCACCTTCGGCGACCACCTGCCCAACCCGCTGTGGGACCAGTACACCGATCTGCTCGACCGGCTCGGCTGAACCACGAGAGAGGGGAGAGGGACATGACACGCAGCGGCAGTGTTGCGTTGGCTGATCGGTGCGCCTGATAGAGCGCGCTACGGTGTGCTCGGTCGGGGTGAGGCTGTACCAGCCGATCTGTGGCCGGCCCCGCGTTCCGCGGCGGCCGCGGCGGATGCCTGCCGCACGCAGCACTGCCTCGGCGCGGGCGAGGTCGCGGGCGGCGTCGAGCCGGTCGTAGATCCCGATCGCCTGATCCAGGTGGCCGTGCCTGGCCGGTCATGCCCTGCCGCGCGAAGGCGGTTCCTGCGTCCTCGGAGGCAAGAGCGAGTTCCAGCTGCCGTGGGCCCTGAGCGTAGGCGGCCGCCGCGGCGTGCAGGATCTCGGCATCATCCTCCGCCAGTCCCCGGCAGCGCAGCGCCGCGCCGGCAAGCGAGGAAACCTCGGGGTTCTCATCCGCGAGCTCGGCAACCGCTGCTGCGACCTCCCGCGCGCGTTCCCGGTCCCCGCGGGCGACGGCGAGGCGGACGAGATCGGGCCCGAGCATCCCGTATTCCAGCGTGAGCCCCAGCTGGGCGCACCGGTCCCAGCATCCGGCCAGCGCCGCGTGCGCGTCGGCGATCTTGCCGTCGGCTTCCAGGACGAGCGCGCGGGCCCACAGCGCCCATTGCGCGCGGGCACGGGCACCGGTCTCGAGCTGGCCCACGGCCGCGCTGGCCGCCTCCCCGGCGCGCCTGAGGTCGTTGCGGTGCAGGCTGATCAGGGACAGCAGAGCGAGAGCGTACGCGAGGGTATACGTCGAACCCGTCTCTTCCGCCAGCCCGGCGCTGGTCTCCAGTTCGGCGATCGCGTCATCCCACCCCCCGGCGATGAAGCGTTCCGCGCCACGGGCGTTCAGATAGGCGGGCAGGTGCCAGCGGACGCCGAGTTCCTCGCTGATCCGCCGGTCAGCGTCGAACGCCGACCTGGCCTCCTCGAGCTCGTCTAGCTCGACCAGGATGGCCCCCCGGAAGACATGGAGCGGGAAGCGGTATCCCTGCCTGCCGGGGCTCTGGTCAGCCAGCCGCACCGCATCGTCGATGATCTCCAGCGCCTTGCCGAACTGCCCGCGCAGCAGCGAAACCAAGGCAGAGGAGTTTCCGGCGATGCTGGTGGTGATGTGATCCCCAGCCGCGGCGGCCACGGACCGGGCCTGCTCCGCGACGGCGGCCGAGCCGTCGAGGTCTCCCAGCCACGTGCGGGCGATGCTTGCCCAGCCCAGGGCGCTGGCTCGCTCGGCACCGGACAGCGCGAGTGACTCGCCCGCGCGCTCCAGCTCCTGGAGCGCGTCGTGCGGGCGGCCGCCCGCCAGCAGCGCGTGCCCGAGGCAGATGCGCGCAGGTCCTTCCGCGTCCGGGTCGTGGTCGCGGTCCAGCAGCGAGCGGTAGGCTGTCTCGGCGTCGGCGAGCCGCCCGGTCACCAGCAGGCTGCGGGCCCTGCGATCTTGATCGCGTCCTCCTGGGCCAGCGCCGCCAGCAGCTCGATCACGAACAGCGGGTTGCCCGACGCGCCGGAGATCCCGGCCATTTGGCCCCGGCCGGGCGCGGCAGCGACCGCCTCGGCTACCAGCTCTGTCACGGCATCCTCGGCGAGGCCGCGCACTATCAGATGGCGGGCGCCGGCTGCTGCAAGCGCGCCGGCCAGCCGGTCCAGCTCCGGGCCGCGCGGGGACGGCCGCAGGCACCCGATGAGGGCGACCGGGAGATGTGCCAGGCGGCGGCTCAGCGCGGCCAGCGTCAGCAGGCTGGACGGATCAGCCCACTGCAGGTCATCGACGCCGATCACCAGCGGCCCCGACAGCGCGAGCTCCTCCGCCAGGTCAGTGAAGGCATCCACAGCGCGGAACCGCAGCCCCGGGTAGCTGGTCACCGTGATCGGGCCCCGCTCCCCGCCGCCGGCGGCCGCCAGCAGCTTGGCGATGGCCACCCGCCGCGGATCCGGCGACGAACGGGCACACCCGCGCCGGTGCCCACGAACCGCATGCTACCGCCATCATCGGCTACCGCAGGCGGGGCGGCCAGCCGCGGCCGGTCACCGCCCGGCCGCCGCACCGGAGCCAGCCGCCCCGGTCACCTCATACAACGCCCATAGCAGCCCGAGCCAGCCGGTGAACCGGATCTCCTCGTCGTTCCCCGTCCGGTGAGCGTGCCCGGCGACGGGCACGACCCGGAGGAAGGCCGGCGGCTCGACCCGGTCCAGGACTATCCGGATCTCCACCCGCCCCATCGTGCAAGCCCCAAACCGCGGCAACATCGGCCAGCTGGCGGATGTCCCAGCTGCCCCCGCCGCCGCACGCTCAGAACCTGGCCGCACCGATGTGGCCACTCAGCACAGAGGTCAATGCCATGCATCCCTACGTGAGCGGACTACTGGCCAGGTCCCGCGCCCAGGAGCCGGAGCAGGCGGCGGCCGCATGGCGAGCCGCGCACCCGGGCGGCAGCACACGCCGGAACCGCAGTCGGCGGCACCTAGGCGGCAGGATTGCCGAACTGGAGGCAGACATACCGATGGCCGGCAGGCAGAGATCATCCGGTCGACCCGCTCAGCTGTTAAGCGAGTTAACCCGTTAAGGCCAATTACATCAAATACCAACCGTAAGGAGCACGAAAATGGACCTCTCTGTCAATCGCCGCCGTCTGCTGACGGTCACCGGTGTCGCCGGGATAGGCTACGCACTGTCCTGGATCGCCGGGCTGTCCGTCCCGGCGCCCAGCCCGGAACTAACAGCTTCCGGAACCGAGATCGCTGCCGCGCTGGCCGGGCACGGGACCGCCGTGGCCGCGCAGTTCGCCCTCACCGAGGGGCTGCCTGCCGCCGGGCTGGCCATCGTCTCGATCGCCTTGGCCCCGGCCGCACGCAGGTCCGGAGCGGCCGCGGCCGCCCGGGTCGCCCTCATCGCCGGCGTTGCGGCCGCGCTCATCTCGCTGCTGCAGTTCGCGCTCGGCGCGGTCCTGGCCGGGACGGCGTCACCCGGCACCGCGCACCTGCTCTATGACGCGGTGAACCGGCTGGACGGGGTCAAGATGCTCGCCCTGGCCGTCCTCGGCCTGGCCGCCGCCGCGTCGCGGGTGCTGCCCCGGTGGCTGCGGTACACCGGGATCGCGCTCGCTATCACCATCACCGCATCCGGCAACCGTGACCATGCCGGCCCATGGACGCCAATGTTCGCGAACAGAAGAACAGCAGGCCTGCAAAGGGCTTTTACGCATCCCGCACGGCGCTCAATGCGCCCAGACCCGTAAGCAAGCTTGCCGCTCACGTAACGTTGCGTCACTTCCCGGCGGCTCCGGCGGCAACGGCCCGATCCAGGTCACCGTGTCCGGTGAACACTCCGCAGGAAGGCCGAGGTCGGGTGCCTCAAGCTCTTCCCGCAGATTAATGATGAACCCCATAGCCGGGAAGTACGGGTCAGCGTGCTCTTCCGGATCAGCCGACCACACCGGCCACTTGTAGCCGAAAGTGCACCCCGGCCGGTCTGCATGCTCAAAGGTCAGTATCAGCCTCGTGCCGGGATAGCTACCCTCAAGCCGCAAGTCCCGTACCTGCAGCCCGCTGATGGCCTCGTTTGCAAGCTCCCGCCGCACCTGGTCGATCACACGTTCCTCATACAGCTGCGCAGGCATGCGCTGCCCTGGACACATAATCTAACTTTTACCGGCAATTCTGCCGCCCGTCAAGAGGTACCCTGAGCCCATTCAATAGGCAGTGATAATTCCCTGACCGTAGCCATCACTGAATGGCTTGTCCTCAACTACCACCCTGTAACCATTGAGGAAGAACGTCTGGGACGTCTGGCTGTCATTTTTCACGCTGGTGTAGTTTCTCAGTGTATTAGCAATCTTCTTGTCAGTGGCACTGGTGAAACCGTGACCTGCCTTGATGTGATTATAACCGTAACGTGACGTGCCGCACCGAAGCGGTTCCTGGGTGTCATCCTTCTCTGAGTACCACTTAATAATGTGAGCCGCAGGCTTGCCAGAGCAATTCTTGTCGAAAAGCCCGACGGGCGAATGCTGAATTACTGCGCCGGACGTTGCGGCACCGGCAACAGAAACAGGTGCCAGGAAAGCCGCACCTGCGGCGGTGACGACGATCGCACGGCGGCAGGCAGCAAGACTTGAACCGGGCATCACGACTCCCCTGAGATTCCCCTTGCATAGACGCGGCAACCCTATATGCGCCGACCGCCAAACACAAGGATAAACCTCGCCAACGCAGCGTAGCGCCATGAACAGGGATATTTCCTGTGCTGGTGACAATCAATACCGCGCACGCGCCGGACACCAGCCGCATACCGGCCGGACACCGGGCCACCCGCCCGGACGGCCCCTGTAAGGGCAAACATGCAGCGGCTACCGCCGCTGGCCTGGCCGGGTGCCGTCCTAACCGTTCCGCTGAACACTTCCTGACCTAACCCCCACAACGAGGGGGCGAGGTCGGCTCTCCCGCGCTCCGTACGAGTGCGCGTGCAAAAGAGATCGAGGCCATAGTCTGCCTAGGCGGTACGAGCGCGGCCGTGCCGAACATGCTGAACACGTATTGAGCGAGATATTCGGAGCGGCTTCCTTGGTAAAGGTTGGCCGCAACCGCTCCGGGTGAAGGCATGTTGTCTCCTTCTGGGTGACCGTGGAGTTCGGAGAACCGACGCCTGGGCGAGTCGCGGTCTACTCCCCTTCCGCTGGCCGACTTTAGGTGAAGCGCTCACGGCATGGCCGGCATCGGCCAGCAGCATACTCATGGGTTCCGTTGACCTCCTCGGTGTGAACGAGGCGCATGGTGGTCAGTCGGGGTCGGTGGCGCTGGGCAGAAGCCTATGTCGGTCGGATGAGGTCGATCCCGTGCGTCGTGGTTGCTGCACTTCGCTGCACGAGGTACCCAGTTTGTAGGCTGCACTCCGGGCCCGGCTCCCGGGCACGCCTACCCCGACGAGGCCGAAGACGCTGGCGTCGAGCACCGGCCGGGTGAGATGGTCACCAGGCGGACCCGCGCGCATTCCGGCCAGACTTCCCCGTCCGCGCTGCCGGACGGCATTGGCGGGGCAAAGTGACATCGCGGCCCGCCACCCGGACCTGCTCGGCCAGGGCCAGGGCGGCGACCGCCGGACCGACCGCCCCAGCGGGTCTGTCGTGGTCACGCGGCTGAGCCCCTACCGTTCGCCAGGAAAATCCGGCCGCCCGCAGAGCCGATGAGCAACTGGCACGACCCTGACCGCGCCCCGGTGAAAGCGAAGCCGCCGCGGCGCCCGGCGGTCTGCGCGGTCTGCGGGTGCTCCGCCGGGGCCGCCCCAAAGGTTTACCCGGGATGATCGGGATAGCCGACCAGAGTTGTAGGTGGTTGGGGTCGCTCTGAGGGGCAGACTTGCGCAGAGGTACGCGCCCAGGACCAGCAGAGCAAGAAGCGACTGGCGCATTTCGCCAGCTCAGCGGCCGGTTTTCTGGCCCTAGTCCTGACCCTACTGTGGCCCTAGGGCGGCCGGGATAACGGAGGGGAATGCGGGGGAATCCGTAGGGCCTGCCCACACCGGGCAGCAGGTCAGAGACTCAGAAGCGTTTCCTGGGCGGGCGGATCGGCACCCTGACACGGAAGAGGCCACAAGTTCAAATCTTGTACCGCCCACGGGTTTTTCGAACGTATGTCTCGCCGGGGGAGCCAAAAGGGGAGCCCAAGGGGGAGCCGGAAGTCAGGCAGAGCCCGCGTTCTTCTGACCGTTCAAGATCGCGTTCATCGCAGTCGCGCCCGTCTCGATCACGGGCCTGGGCTGGTGCCGGTGGACGGTCTGGGTGACGATCGTCGTCCTGTGGCCGACGAGGTTGGCGATCTTGATGCACAGGCGGTCCTTCCGCTGGGCGCGAGCTCCGCAGGTGGGCGGATTTCGCTGTTGTGCATGGCAGGATGCACCGCAGTGTCAGGACGCGGTCACTACGTGACAGGACCAGTATTGGACGTGCCGGGACGTCCCGGCGGAGATAAAGCCGTCCTTGCGCGTCCTACGGGCGCCGGGGGGCGAAATGCCTCACAATGCTGCGGGCACGCCTGTTGCTAGAGCGCCGGAAAAGCAGGCGACCTCGCCGAAGCCGTATGTCAACTCGATAAGACCGCTACGTCGGCGTGACCGCCGCCCAGTATGTGCTCGACGAGATGGGCACCGACGTATCCTGCCCCACCCGATCACTTGGCGCCTGAGCCACGTTCGCTTCGTATCGCCCGAACGGGGTCGAGGTCCTCATCAGGCACCTCGGACTTGCGGCGGAAACAAGCGGTGAGTTCGGCCAGCGGCTCGTGGACGCTATTCAGCGTAAGCCGATTGGCCTGACCATCTCGGGCACGGACTCAGCCTGCTTGCTTATGCATCGCTCGGTGTCGTCAGAGCCATTGGTCCCTGCCAAAGATGCCGTTCATAGGACCTCCGGCCCTAAATGCGTATTTGCGGTCAGGCGACGGTGGAAGCCAGGCCATGGGCTCGCGCAGTGTCTTTGCGCCGCCGCCCGCCCGAGGCGGAGCGGAAAGGGGCTAAGCACGCGGCCGGGTCCTGGCGAGTCTTACATGGGAGGTCACAATGACATCCGCCACAATCAAGCCGGAAAGCGGCGCGGGCGGGCGGCACGCGGAAGGCCGCGGCTTTGGGCTGATCATCTTCGCGTCGATTCTGCTGTTCGTCGACGGCTTCTTCAACATGCTCTACGGCATCGCTGCGATCGCCAACTCGCACGTATTCGTCGCCAACGCCCACTACGTGATCGGCGACCTGCGCGCCTGGGGGTGGATCACGCTCATCATCGCCGTTCTGCAGCTGGCCGCCGGGGCCGGGGTGCTGGCGGGTAACCAGCTGGCCCGCTGGTTCGCGGTGGTCGTGGTCGGGATCAGCGCCATCGAGATGATGTTCTTCCTGCCCGCTTACCCGCTCTGGGCGCTGGCCATCATCGCCGTCGATGTGGTCGCGCTGTACGGGCTGTGCGCCTACGGCAGCCGCGAAAACCTGGCCGACTTCTAACACCACGGGCGCGGACTGCTCGTGACCGGAACAGGCCAGAACCATACAAAAATCGGGAAGCCCGGTACAAGACCCAGTAATCGGGGGTCTGTACCGGGCTTCAGCGACACCGCGCCAGACTTTCCGAGCCCAACTGGATTTCTGGATCACCGGTCACCCCGGATGGTCGGCCCTGCCGCGCCGATGCAGGCAGGAGACGGTCCCCGATACGAGACGGTCACGACCGCCAAGCAAGACCTTCCTGCCGGGGCCCCGCGTGCCCGAACCTGCTCCGCGACGGGACCTTGGTCCCTGGCCTGCCGGGGGCACCGGCAACAACGATGCAGGTCAGGAAGAGAACTGGGGATGGGACTGGGCCTGAGGACTGACATCGCGGCGGTGTGAGGACGCCGGGGGCCGGCCCTGGTCCAGTCGCGCGGGCGACCAGGAGGCGCGAGCTTGCCGTCTTGATTGTGAGCCTTTCGGTGCTGTTGATCGGGAAGGACCCGGGGCATGACAGACAACGTGCCGGTGAGCCGGGCGGACGGTCCGGGCCAGCGCGGGACCGCGCAGGGGGCGGGCGCTGTGGGCGGCGCAACTGCACGACAGATTGACCCGGCGGGGCTGGGGCCGGCGTTCCCGCGCACGCACCACGTGATGTGGCTTGAGTTCGGGAACCGTGCGGACTTCGATGACCCGCGCCGGGAATGGCGGCGGCTGTTCGCGGAGTTGCTGGGCACCTTCGCGCTGGTGCTGGCCGCCGCGGGCGGCGGGCTTTTGCACGCGAAGGGGCAGATCAGCCTGGCCGCGGCGGTTGTCGCGCCGGGCCTGATGGTGACGGCGATCATCTTGTTCATGGGCGCGGTCTCCGGCGCGCACCTGAACCCGGCCGTGTCGCTGGCGTTCGCGCTGCGCGGGGACTTCCCGTGGAAGCGTGTCCCCGGCTACATCATCATCCAGCTGATCGGCGCGACGCTGGCCGCCCTGTTCCTGCGCTGGGTGTTCGGGAACGTCGAGCATCTGGGGGCGACGCTGCCGGGCCCGGGGTATCACAACTGGCAGGCGCTGCTGATGGAGATTGTGCTCACCGTGCTGCTGGTCAGCGTGATCTTGGGTACCGCGTCGGCCGCGCAGAACGTCGGCGCGATCGCCGCGGTCGGCGTCGGCGGGTACGTCGCGCTGGCCGGGCTGTGGGCCGCGCCGGTCAGCGGCGTGTCGATGAACCCGGCCCGCTCCTTCGGCCCCGCCCTGGCCAGCGGTGACTGGAGGAGTTACTGGGTGTATGTGGTAGGGCCGGTCGCCGGGGCGCTGATCGCGGTCGGCTTCGCGTTCGTGCTGCGCGGCCGCGGCGGCGACGTCATCTCCCGGGCGGCAGGCTCCGGCGTGCTGGACGATGGGGCCCTGGCCGCCAAGGCCAGACTGTCCGAGGACATCGAGCGAGGCAAGGTCGTCCCCCGGGGCATCGCCGACACTCGCCAGGAATGAGGGTGACCATGACGGAGACGACACCGTTCACGATCGGGGCCGACGTTAGCTGTAGCGATGGGGCCTGCGGCAAGGTGAGCCGCGTGGTTGTTGACCCGGTCGCCCGTGCGGTCACCCACCTCGTGGTCGAACCGAAGCACCGGCTTGACTTCGGCCGGCTTGTTCCTCTTGACCTTGTCGACGCCACGTCAGGAGAGGTCCGGCTCGGCTGCACCCTGGCGGACTTCGAAGAGCTCGATCCCGCCGAGGAGACGCAGTTCCTGCCCAGCACCCCCGGATACCCCGGCTATGACCCGGAACAGATGCTCTCCATGCCCTACTACGGCATGGGCATGGGCATGGGCATGGGCATGGGCGGGGGCGGGAACTACGTTCCGCAGACCGTCACCTACGACACCGTCCCCTTGGACGAGGTGGAGGTGCGCCGTGGCGAGCACGTCCATGCCACCGACGGCCACATCGGGAAAGTCCAGGGTCTGGTCATCGACCCTGACAGCCACCGCGTGACCCACGTACTGCTTCAGGAGGGGCACTTGTGGGGCCGCAAGGAAGTGGCTATCCCGATCGGCGCCGTGACGGGGGTCGACGACGGTATCCGGCTCAACATCACCAAGCAGCAGGTGCAGGACCTGCCGCCGGTGGACATCCATCACCCGGACGGTTAGACCCCGCCAGCGTGCGGCGCGGTCGGCGCCCTGGTCCGGATCGCGACGTGCATCAGCGGCCGGGTCGAGGCCGCCGCTGTGATCGGCATCGGCGTATTGATCTTCCCCGTTCTGAAGCGCCACCACGAGTTCTCTGCCTTCGGCTCGTCTTGGATCGGCACCCTCCAAACGCGAGGGATAAAGAATGGAAACAGCACGAGACCTGGGAGAAGCCCGTGACCCCGCCAAGTTGAGGGTTTGCATCGCCGGGGCCTCCGGGAAACCCGGGCAGTACATGGTGCAGCACACGCTTGACCGGGGTTATGAGGTGGTCGGCGTGTGCCGGGCGCAGAGCGTGGCGAAAGCCGGCACGTGGGCGACCCGATCCTGGAGAGCAACATCACCCGCCGTGTGGACTTTGCCCTGTTCATGGTGGCGGCAGCCTGCTGGGGGCCGGACCCGGTCAGTCGCGTGAACTGGTTAGGCAATGGCCGCTGCCTGCGGCTGCACGGCGTTATCGGGTTCCCTCAAACCGTTCCCTATCAGCATCAGCTCTCGGGGTAGACGCCGGCAGGACGCCGACGCCAGCTAGCGGATGCGCTACCCGCTTGATGTTGACCAAGTTGGTGTAAGTCACGTTGTCGGTCGTCGAGGTGCGGCCGTAGGTCCCGCAGCCAAGCGTGAGGGACGGCGTCAGTCCGCTGCCTAGGCCGATGCAGCCTTGCGCCCCGGGACCGTTGACCAGCACTCGACTCACTGGCATCTGCCGCGCGAAGGACACCTGCAGCCGCTCGCTGCGCGTGTGGATGATCGCCGTATGGCCGCGGCCGCCGTTGCCGAGAATCTCCAGGCAAAGGCGGATGCCGTCGTCTTCCCCGTCAGCGGTGAACAGCGACAGCAGCGGGGCGGGCTTTTCCCTGCCGTACGGACCCGGCACGGCCTCGCGGGGCACAGGAGCGACCAGCAGACCAGTGCCGGCCGGAACCTCGATGCCGGCCTGGGCGGCGATAGACGTGGCCGCCTGTCCAAGCACGGTGCGACGCAGGCGCCCAGCCCGATCGTCGAAGGCGACCCGCGCCACGCGATCGCATTCCGCGGCGTTGAGCACGGCCGCGCCGGCCCTCCGAAGGGCGTCGGCGAACGAGTCACGTACAGACCGGTCAACGACAAGATTGTTCTCCGAGCCGCAGATGATGCCGTGATCAAATACCTTGCTGGCCACCACTATCCGGGCAGCTTCATCGATGTCGGCATCCGCGCAGACCCAGGCCGGCGCGTTCCCCGGCCCTACTCCAATCGCGGGCGTACCGGAGCTGTACGCGGCCTTGACCATTTCCGTCCCGCCAGTGGCCAGGATCATCGCCACGCCGGGGTGGCGCATCAGTAATGTCGTGGTCCGGCGGGTGGGGCGCCGCGGGACACTTTGGACGAGATCGACCGACGCTCCGTGTCGTCCCAGGACCTCGCGGAGCAGGCCCACAGTCATGGCCCCGACGTTTGCCGCGTCGCGTTGGCAGCTCACGATGAGCGCGTCTCGCGCCTTGATGCAGATCAACGCTTTGAACACGAGCGTCGCCACCGGGTTGGTCATCGGAATGAGCCCCAGAACGACCCCCATGGGATCGGCGATCTCCGTAAGCGCCTTCCGCTCGTCGCTGCCGACGACACCCACGCCCGGCTTTCCGACCAGCGACTGCGCCACATCCAGGCTCGCGAACCGGTTCTTGTCCGCCTTGTCGGGCACGCACCCGATGCCTGTCTCGGCGACGGTCGCCGCAGCAAGCTCATCCGCATGGCCCGCGATCGCCGTGGCTAGCGCAGTGATAAGGTCATCTATCTTGCCCTCGTGCCATCCGGCGATGCTCTCCTGGGCCGCAACTGACCGTGCGACAAGCGCATCCACAGCTGGATCCGGCTCTTCCGTGACGGTGAACTCCTCAAGGTCCTTGGAGAAGACACGGGACAGCCAGTGCAACATCATGACTCCTGTCGCTGGATTACTATCACACAACTTCGTAGTAATCGGCGGGCAGGCGCGCCCCCAGTTTGGGTGCGGCTGGACCCGGTGTCATGTTCCCGCCTCTGGCACGGCGGTGCCGCAGGCGTAGAGCACCCGGATACAGTGCAACGCATCCGGATCGGCGATCGGGTCACCGTCCACGGCGAGGATATCAGCGTCGAGCCCGCGCGATGCGCCCTTTGCGGTGCCCCAGCCCGCACACCCTGCGCCCAACCGTGCTGTACAACTCGATCTACCGCGCCGACGACAAGCTCCTGGTCAATCAGCACACCTACGGCATCCCGGCCGCGCAAGCACCATCCATCTCCCAGCCTCGGGCACCGTCGAGGCCTTTACTATTAGCAGCATGACTTCGCACTCACGCTTCACGCTCGAGGAGGCCCGCGCCGCGGGTGAGCGGATCGGCGTGGACTGGGGCTCTTCGCCGTTTGATCTCGAGCAGTTCCGGATGGGGATGGACATCGAGCTCGAGCATGGCACGCGCGATCCAGAGACCAATGTCACCGACGATGACGTCACCATGACTGCCAAGATCGCACGGGCCCACCTCAACGAGTTCCCCGACTACTACACCCGCCTCGCCAAGATGGAGGCCGAAGCCGAGGCGGAGACGAACGGGACCGCGCCGGGCGAGTAAGCGCGCAGACATCGCGGCCATTGAGCCGCGTCGCCTTTTCCGCGGCCAGCAGGGTTCCGCCGGTGACACCTGGATGCGCGGCCGCCTCACCGCCGCTTCTTGAGCAGGCCGAAGGCCCCGCGCACTACCTCTTTCTGCAGCTGCTTGCCCTCTTTGGACTGCAGGACGACGGCGGAGTGGTTCGCGCACCTGGCAGCTGCGGCTGGGGTCCGAGCGCGAGGTGCAGATGCGTTTCGTGCCACCGTTGTTCGAGCAGGTTGGCCACTTCGAGGAGCAGGAAGCCGCCGGGTTCGGCTTTGTCATGCGGGAGGCCGTCCGGCAGCACCGCGCCGAGGCCGACCTGCTGTACTTTTACCGGCGATGTGCATAACACCGAAAAGGGCGATCCCCTGTTCTCGGCAACACGGCAGCAGAAGATCGCGCGACTGACAGGTCCCCAACCGGCCGCTACCTGACAGCGACCCCTCCACTACGAAGCCCGAGGCAGAAACAGCATGACCTATCGTGTCGGCGTCATCGGCGCCGGAATCATCGGCCTGGGCGTGGCCCGCCGGCTGGCCCAGCGGGAAGGCTACGACGTCACCGTCTTCGAGCAGGAGTCCGACGTCGCGGTGCACCAGACCGGGCACAACTCCGGCGTCGTGCACGCCGGCGTCTACTACCTGCCCGGTTCCCTGAAGGCCCGGTTGTGCCGGGAGGGGGCGCGCCGGCTGAAAGAGTTCTGCGCCGCCCGGGACCTGCCCTACCGCGAGATCGGCAAGGTGGTCGTCGCCAGGTCGGCGGCCGAGGTGCCGCGGCTACGGGACATCGAGGCCCGGGCCACCGCCAATGGGGTCCCCGGGCTGCGCTGGCTGGGCCCGGCCGAGCTGGCCGGGATCGAGCCGCACGTCCGGGGGGTCGCCGCGCTGCACTCTCCGAGCACCGCTATCACCGACTACCGGGCCATCGCCCGGGCCATGGCTGGTGACCTGGAGGCGGCCGGGGGCCGGCTGCGGCTCGGCCAGCGGGTCACGGGCATCGGCCGCCAGGGTGACCGTGCCGTCGTGCGGACCGCGGCGGGCGCGGTCACCGTCGACCGGCTGGTCATCTGCGCCGGGCTGCAGTCGGACCGGGTCGCCGCGCTGGCCGGCGACGGTCCGGCGCCCGCCATCGTGCCGTTCCGCGGCGAGTACTACCGGCTGGTGCCGGACCGCGCCCATCTGATCAGCGGGCTGGTCTACCCGGTGCCGGACCCGGCATACCCGTTCCTCGGCGTGCACTTCACGCCCCGGGTGGACGGCACCGTGGACATCGGCCCCAACGCGGTGCTGGCCACCGCACGGGAGGGATACCGGCGCCGCGACGTGAATCTGGCCGACCTGCGGGACGTGCTCGGCTGGCCGGGTTTCCGGCGGCTGGCCCGGGTGCACTGGCGGCCGGCCTGGCCGAGGCGCGGACGTCGGTGTCGAAGCGGCGGTTCGTCGCGGGGGCCCGGGAGTACCTGCCCGCCCTGTCGGCAGCCGACGTTGTCCCGGCACCCGCCGGGGTCCGCGCCCAGGCGGTCGACCGGGACGGGTCACTGGTGGACGACTTCCGGATCAGCGTCACCGGCGCCGTGGTCAGCGTCCGCAACGCTCCCTCACCCGCGGCAACATCGTCGCTGGCCATCGCTGATTACATCGCCGGGCAGACGCGCACCCCGGTGCACGGCTGATCGTATTCATCGCGGTGGCGCCCGTCTCGATGACGACCGGAAGGCGATGGCTGCAGCCTCGCGCTCGACCAGCTTCCGCGCGTGCCGTTCCGTGATGTTCAGCCGGGCGCATAGCTCGTCCAAAGTGAGCATGCGCGTACCAGTTCCGTATGCGCCGCCTGCTCCTATAGCGACCACTCCCCCATCATGCCGCCTCTCCAGTTGCCGAACGTTCGGATGCAGGGCCGAGACCTGATCTTCGCCGTGCTTCGTCCAGTGCGGCTTTAGCCAATTCACAGACATCACGGCCTACCGCCTCCGGAGTCGTTGGCGCAGGCTGTTCGCCATCGCTGTCTAGTCCCACCTGATGCTTGACGGTTCGCCAGTCGCTGTTCGCCAGTCACTGTTGCAGTCGCCAGTCGCGCACTGCCGAATCCGGCCGTACTGAATCAAGCGGCGCCGCTGTGCGGCGCCGGGGCCCGGACGCGCTTCACAGCCGGGCCACCATTGCAGCATCCGCTGGCCAGCCCAGCTTGTCGTCGCACTAGCGATACCGGGTCGGCGTGGGCCGTCTTCCTCGGCGAATCAGTGCGCTCGCCTACAGTGCCGATTCGGGCGGGCCGAAGCAGACGACCGATCCCCAAACTCCGGGGGACCACGATCGCTCCCGTAGCATCGCGAGGCGCAGGGACTCCGCGATGGTGAGCCCGTCCTCCAGACATCCGCGGTAGAGACCGGTGGCAATGCGCGATGCGGTTTCGTCGGGTATCGGCCATAGGCACCCGACGACGTTTTGGACGCCGACGCCGTGGAGCAGGGTCGAGATGCCGATCGGCGTGGGGGTCGCTCCGATCTGGTCCGCGGAATAGCAGGAGAAGAGCGAGACCAGTTGGGTCTGCCGCCCGACACATCTCAGGAGCTCACTGGGAACAACCGTTCCGTCCTCGAGCTGGAAGCTCCATCTGTGGTCCCCTATCCGGCTGCTCATGTGCCCGGCGTAGTGCACGACCCTCGCCTCCGCCGAGGGTGTCATGATTTCCTGGCGGCGCGCGTACCGGGTGACCCGGAATCTTGTCTCAAGCGCTGCCACGATCGAGGTCAGTTCTCCCTCCGCAAAACGCAGACTGCGGGATCCGTCGAATATAAGCGCGTGGTCAGGAGCGCCGGGAAGTACAGATACGAATCGGTGATGGGCATATGCGGAGTAGCTGTAGGTGACCGCGTAATCGTCGAGGAGAAAATGGTCGCGGTTGTAGGCGAGGTGCAGCGGGAGCGGCACCTGAGGAGCGAGGAGCACCAGGGAGCGGACCGAGTCCGGTACGTCGGCCAGAATCGGGTCGATCAGCAGCTCGTGTATCCAGCCGAAGTCATCCGGCTCGAGCAGGAACCGTTCCTTTCCGTGATGCAGCCATCCGGTCAGCTCGAGCGAGTGGTGTTCGAGCTGTTCAAGGCTGCAGAGTCGCCGCATCGCGGGTTCGGTGCCGACGGTGAGACAGCCGCCGTAAACCGTCTGCTCACTGGCGAACAGACATACCAGAGCCGTTTCCGGGGCGAGGTCTCTCTGCACGGAGTCGATGTTCGGCGGCGTAAAGTCTGTCAGCTCAGCAGGAACTGTCTGGATGACGAACTCCCGCTCCTCGTAGCCACGAGAAGGAGGAGGGGGGCCGGTCAGTGAAAGCGGGGCCGGGTGTTGTCCACGCACGGCTGTCAGGCTCGGATCGGCTTCCTGATCTTCGGCCGAGCCCACGACCTGGCCCCGCAGCAGGCTGTCGAGTTCGTCGATAATGAATTCCGGCCATTGCTCGTCCGGGCGATCCTCTGCGAGGAGGTGGAGAGCGACCGTTGTCAGCGCGCTTTGGAAGGCGAAGACCAGTTCCAGGGCCTCTGTACCGGAGCCCTGGACCGCCAGTAGGTGGTCAACATACGCCGCAAGCAGCGGAAACAGCCGGTCCAGCCCCAGAGCCACGAATCTGATGACGTTGTTCCGGAAAATCATCCGTAGGGAGTCCCAGATGAACTCAGTGATCTTCGCCAGGATTTCGGGTGGGCCCTCGCTAGGCGCCCGCTGGGAATGCCCAAGTGTCAGTAGGATGATGTGCGCGGCTTCCGTCCGGTCGCTCTGGCTGCTCAAGGTACGTGGCTCGTCGAACAGGGCGTTCGCACCGATGAGAATGGCACTCAACTGGCCGATTCTCATCCCCGCCCGCATGGTTCGGTAGTGGATGTCGGCGAGCAGGGTGTGCCGACTTCCCTGGGGGAGTTCGACGTCTTCGAGAAGGGCGCAGAGGTCATCGTGCAGGTCGGAGATGTCCGGAGCGGGCGGTGCTCCTTCGTCTTCGTCTTCGTCATAGTAGAGGCGCGCGAGGGATGCGTATTTCTCCAGGATCTCCGCCGGCAGGTCCTCGTCGATGTTTGGCGTGAACTCCAGCTCCCGGAGACTGGGACGGCTGTAGGCGGCGCTCACCCGCTCGAACAGTGGCCCCAGCCGACTTCGGTCCTCGTCCGGTAGATCGCCGAGGTGTTTGTCTAGGATTATCCCCAGCGGCGACAAGCTCGGGTCCGCAGTGAAGGTGTCTGCGTGCTCAATGGCAAGCTCAATTATTCGCCGCTTGTACCGACGGCAGTCCTCTGGGAACAGCGACTCGCTTTGAAAATTGAGCATCCGCTGCAGAAAGAGCACCTCCCACTTTGGGAGGTCCTCTTGCTGACGAATGATGGACATTGCCTCGACAAAGATGGCCAGGGCCCCGTCCTCCACCCCAGCGCCCGCGAGGGTGTTGAGAAGATTGGCAAGCTCAAGTAGCTTGACCTCGACATCGGGGTCAGTCATCGAGGAAGTCTCGTATCACCGTGGTGACGTGATCTGGATCGAGGTCCTCGCTGCTGGTGATGACCAGTTCTCGGTCCTTTCCGCGCTTGAGCCGAATGGACGTCCCTCGGCTCCTGAAGTGCGCGGCTATCATGGCCCCCAGAGCCACCGCCGATTCGGCCGCCACGGGGACGAGAAAGTCCATCAGCAAGGGGATGTCCCGGCTGGAGAGCTCCATGACCTCCAGATCGGAGTGTGCCCGAAGATCGTTAACGAAGGCGGTCGCCTCCTCCGCCTGCGCGTTCTCAAGCTCGATGATGAGCTGATGAGTCTTCGGCACCCTAACCCTCCTACGCTGCCTAGCCGCATTCCGTACGACTCCGGCTGCTACTCATGGGCCACGAACCGAGCACACCCAGGACAAATCGTAGGGCTCTGGATCGAACTCTGTGGATGCCCCACGTAGATCGATGTGCTGTTGTGTCTTCGGTGGGTTCTATGGGCTCTCGTTGTAAGGGACGCAGCCGACGGTCAGTTGCCCCGGCGTTCATTGCGGCTGAGTCGGTCGCGGAAAACCTTCGGCGCCGGTGCGCAGGTCCAGGATCCGAGCCGATTCCCAGCGGGCGTCTAGTGGGGTCTCCACCTTGACCCGCACGGCCTGGCCCCTCTCCGTTAAAGCTCGTGCCAGCCGGTGATGAGTGGCTGCGTTTCCTCGGGAGTGCCAACCCGGGAAAGTGGGCTGGCAGAAGAAGCCTTAGCGGCCAGAATGAAAGCCATGGTGCGACGCTGGTCTGTTCGGTTCGCGGGCGCGCTGGCCACTTCGGCGCTCGTGGTGACCGCATGTGGCGGTGGTCCGGGCGTCCCGGGTCCGCCGTCGGCTTACTTCGGCACCGTGCTGGACAAGCCGACACCGGACTCGGTCGCGGACCTGCCGCTTACCACGGACACGGGCCAGGCAACAAGCCTGGCCGCCCTGCACGGCCAGGTGGTGGTACTGGCGGACTTTCTCACCCTATGCCAGGAGACCTGCCCGCTGACGACTGGAAACCTGCTGATGATGGATCGCGTTGTCGACGCGTCGGGGCTGGCGGACCGGGTGCGCTTCGTGGAGCTCACCGTCGACCCGAACCGGGACACGCCGTTCCGGCTGCGCGCCTATCGAACGCTGGTCGAGGCCCCGGCGAACTGGTCCCTGCTCACCGGCAGCCCGGCCGTGATCGAGCGGATCTGGCGATACTTCAGCGTCTGGTATCAGCAGGTCGCCGAGGGCAACCCGCCCGGGACGGACTGGCTGACCGGCAAACCGCTGAGCTACGACATCGCCCACCAAGACGCCCTGATCTACCTTGACGCGAGAGGGCGGGAGCGCTTCCTCGTCGTGGGCTCGCCCGACGCCGCTGGGGCTCCCATCGCGCCTGCGTTGCGCCGCTTTCTCAGCGCCAAGGGCCACACCGAACTCAGCCACCCCGACGCGAGTACCTGGACGGCGGATGAAGCGCTCAGCCCGATCGCCTGGCTGACCGGACGGCCGATCCACCCACCCAGCTGAGCCTCCCGGCGCACGAAACGTCGCGGCTGGCGTGGCGACCCGCGGCAGCCGTGCCGATGACCTGATCAGCGCGGGGTCAGGCGTGGTCGAAAGGCAGGTGGACGGTGACCGACCCGGCGTGCGCGAAGTACAAAGTGATCGCCAAGATCCCGCCAGCCGGCAGGGCGGTGACCGGCTGCACCGTCAAGGTCGCCGCCGCGGGCGGGGACGGGCCGCCGGAGCGTCCGGGGACCAGCAGCGGTCCGTAGTGCAGCCAGTGGTCCACCACGCCGGGCGGGGGGGTGTCACCGCCGCAGCCGGCCAGATCCGGGATCTCGCCGACGCTGACCCGCTGGTGATAGACCGCCACCGGGGCGCCGCCCGCGGCGATCGCCGCGTCGAGCTGATCGGAGGGTTGCCCGCTGGTGGTGACCTGCACGCTGGTGGTCAGCGTTCCCGAAGGCCCGGGGTGCAGCGCGGTGGCGCTGACGGTGATACCTCGCACCCGGCCGATGACATGGCCGACTCCGGGGGCTGGGGCCATCCCCGCCAGTCCGGCAAGTAGAAGTGCCAGCCCCGCCAGCGTCCCTGCAGCGCGGCGGACACGGTGACCGGGGCCTTCGGGCCGGAAACGTGGCATGTTCATCGGGTGATTCCGGTGTGGCCCAGGGAGTAGCGGCCCGGCTGGGGCCACACGCACAGCCCGTGCGGCTGCACCCCCACCGGGATCTTGGCCAGCAGGTGGCCGGTAACGGTGGAGACAGCGTAGACGACGGAGTCGTAGCGCCCGGACAGCCAGAACACCTTCCCGTCCGGGGACAGCCCGCCCATGTCCGGGCTGCCCCCGCCGGCGATCCACCAGGTCGTGACGATCTTCTTGGTCGCGAAGCTGATGACGGTGATCGAGCCGTTACCGCGGTTGGTCACATACAGATAGCGGGCGTCGCGGCTGGGGTACAGGCCGTGCGCATCTGGGCCGGTGGGGATGAATCCGGTCGGCCGGAAGGTCGCGGCGTCGATCACCCACACCCCGGCATGGGTCTTGTCGGCGACGTAGAAGGTGCGTCCGGCGGGATCCAGCTTGATGTCCTGCGGCGCGGAGCCCGGCAGGTTCAGGTAACCGACCACCTTCAGGGTGTGCAGGTCGACTTGGACCAGGCGGCCGGAGAACTCGCAGGTGGCGATCAAATAAGCCCCGCTGGCCGCGAAGTCGATGTGGTCCACGCCCGCGCAGTCGACCCCGATCCTGTGTTCGAGCGCGAAGGTGTGCGGGTTGCGGAAATCCAGGTGCTGGCGGGTCTCCGCCACCACGATCGCGTAGCGCCCATCGGGGGTGAAGTACATGTTGTACGGGTCATCCACCGGGATGTTCGGGCCGGCCGGCCGCCCGGTTCGGGGGCTGATCGGGGTGAGGCTGTTGCCCAGGTCGTTGGTCACATACAGCGTGCGCAGGTCGTAGGCGGGCACGACGTGCTGCGGGTTGAGCCCGGTCTGGTAACTCCCGATCACCCGGTAGGTGGCCGGGTCGATGACAGTCACTGTGGAACCGCCGCTGTTCGGCACGTAGATCCGGTACGGCACCCCCCGTACGGTCGCGCTGAGCATGTTCGGCCCGGCGTCGGCGTAAATGTTCGCCGGATCAGCCACTGGCGGCATCCCCGCCAGCGGCACCGACAGGTCCGGCACGGGGCCCGCGGCCTGCCAGGTCGCAGCCGGATGCGGCGCCGGGCGGGCGCGCGAGGCAGGTGCCACTGGCGGGTGAGGCGCCCGGGCGGAATCGTCCGTGTCCGCTAGCGGCCGGAAGACCACCGCCAAGACCGCGACCACGGCCACAACGGCCAAAGACAGGCCACTGAACCAGATCAAGCGCCTGGCCTGCCGATCCACCGGCCGGCCAGGCCTACCCATGCCGAACCTCTCTGCGGCGTTTATCCCTTAGTCCCTTACCCACCCCAGAATGCTACGAGGTTACGCTGATCAACCGGAGACCCCTTCGAACAGTCGCGGCCCGGTCGCAGCGGCCCTGGAAGCTGATTACCTGCAGCCCCGCGGCTGCCAGGAGCTGGGCCAGCCGCAGCCCGACAGCGGGGTCGTCGCCGCGCCTGCGGTGAAACTCGATGTAGCAGCAATCGGCTGCACCCTGCGTCAGCTGGGACAGCGGCCAACTGCCCAGCACCGCCGCTAGTTCCGGATGAAGAGGCTGACAAGGCAAAGCAGCAACGCCGATACACGGGGTCGGACAGGGGCCAACTACCGAGAGTTCAAATACACCGCGTGGTCAGCGGCGCCGCTCCGTCCTATTCGTTGGATTTCCACGCGATCTCGAAGAGATGCCCATCGGGATCGGTGAAGTACCCGGAGTAGACGCCGAACGGGCGCATATGAGCGGCCGCGGTCAGTGTGCCTCCGGCGGCTTCGACTTGCCGGAGCAGCTTGTCGACCTCTGCCTGTGATTCAGCGGGGACGCCCAGGCTGAACTCGGTGGAGCTGGGCGGGCCGGGCGGCAGGCTGGCGTCCTTGGCGAGGTTGGTCCGTTCGTACAAGCCGAGCAGCAGGCCTCCGTCCAGATTGAAGAAAGCGATCGTTCCATCGGCGCCGGTAACCTCGTCGTGGAACTCCTGCCCGACGATGCCCTCGGTCGGCCAGCCCAAACCGTCACGGTAGAAGGCGACTGACCGGTCGAGATCGTCTACAGCCAGGGTGATGAAGAAGACCTTTGCTTGCAATGCATCTCCCATTCAGTCGCGGCCGGGCCGGTGGTCGTCGGGCCCGCGTAGGTGGTTAGAGTCTGCCCGGAAACACCGACGGGCGCGCGTCCTCGATGATGTCGGCCACCTGGCACTGCACCGCGCGCCTGGTCTACGGTGGCTCACATGGTCTCGTCCTTCCGGTTTGGCGGGGGGATGGGATCTAGGCCCCGCCGGACGCACTCACGCCTCGGCGGGGCTGCTGTCGTAACAGGCTCGGGTGAGGTTGCACGGAAGTTGTACGGACTGTCCGGACGGCGGCGGATCACGCCGCTCTCAACGGACCTCCTTCTGGCCCTAGGGCTGGCCCTACTGTGGCTCTAGGACGGCGAGGACAACACAGGGGAATGCTGAAAGACAAGGGTGGCGTCCGGAATCGGGTGTAAAAGTGACGGGCGTGGTTCCGGCTTCATGGTGCGGACGCGGGCACTTCTCGCTACTGCCAGCCGATATCCCGGTGACGCCCCGCCCCTGGCGTGCTGCAAACACGCCCGCAGCGGCACGATAGGATGCCGGTTCGAAGCCATACACCGGGTGGAGCACCTTATGGCATCTTCGCGGACGAGGTGGATGCCGACCCGGACGACCTTGATACGGGTAACTGCGACCCGTCGTACTGACTCAGCTTCGCGCTGAACGCGGCAGGAGAGTAAGTAGTCTGCGTGTCTGCCTGGCCGTGTCCCGGATGATCGGATCGACCTTGGTGAGAAAACCTCAATGCCCGGGCTCGCGCCCTGACCGCCGCCCAGCCCATTCCCGGCGCCTCTACTTCCCTGGAGCCTGACGTGGATATCACAGTTCCCAACATCGGCCACTTCGTCGACGTGCTGGTCATCGAGGTGCATGTGACCGCCGGCGACGTGGTAGCCACCGAGGATCCGCTCATCACGCTGGAGTCCGACAAGGCCACGCTGGACGTTCCCGCGCCGGTCGCGGGAACAGCCGCCGAAGTCGCCACCCGGGTCGGTGACCGGGTATCCGCAGGGGACCTCATCCTGCGACTCGACGCCGCGCCGGGGTCCGGCGGCCCAGCCGCCGCGCCGATCAAGGAGCGCGTCACCGAGGACGCGGCCTCCGCGCCGACCGAGCCACCGGGCTACCGCTCGCCTAGCGGGATTTACGAGGTCATCGAGGTCACAGTCCCCGATATCGGCCATTTCATCGAGGTGCCAGTGATCGAGGTACATGTGGCCGCCGGTGACGTGGTGCGCGGCAAGGACCCGCTGATCACCCTGGAGTCTGACAAGGCCACGTTGGACATCCCGGCGCCCGTGGCCGGAACCATCGCCGCCGTCCGGGTCGCCGTAGGCGACAACGTCTCCGCCGGCCATGTCATTGCCGACCTGCGCACAGGCCGGTAACCCATGCCCGGGCACCCGCAACACAGCCCCGGCCAGCCGCCGCAGAGCACCTAGGCCGTCCCGAGTGCTGGACTCGGGTGCCGCGCATACGCGCACCTGTACCGCTCAAAATGCCGCAGCAACCCCTGACCTGCGGATTCATGAAGTAGTTCACGCCTAACGGCGAGGGCCCAGGCCAGAGGCCAGGCCCGAAGCGGCACGCGGCGAACCTCTGCAGTGGCAGCCCTGTCCAGATTGTGCAGCCGGGCGTAGAGTACCCGAAGTATGCGCTGCCGGGCAAGGGCTCATGATCCCATTCGCGGAGCCGTTCTTTCAGGGAATGAACACGGATGTGGTCATCATCCCGATCATGAACGCCGACGACACACATCAGGGAGCCCGCATGTCAAGGCACCAGCTTTCCGGCGCGATCGCCTACCAGGAGGGGCAGGGCTTGGATCCAGCACCCGCCGCCCGGCGTAGCCGAGGCGCTCGCGGTGGGGTATCACCCATTTCATCCAATATTTACCTGCATCGGCTGGACACCTCACACAGGCTTGATCTGCTGAATAAGACGGGCACGTCACCAATGAGGCACGTGCGGATTTAGAGGCGTCAGTGATCCATCCGAGACTACTGACACAAGGATGGTGCGCCAGTGAGCGAGTCGTCGTACCGTGTCCCGTCCGCCGCCCGCCGGCGCCTCAACGGGATCTCCGAGATCCGCGGATTCTTCCGCGAGAACACCGCACCCGTTTACTTCTTCGGGGCGACCGCTTTCAACCTGCTCGGGATCGACCGCTGGGTCCGCAACTTCAGGTACGTCGCCTACTTCGACTCGTGGGACGGCGGACACCCGCGGGTGTTTAGCCCGAAGCACAAGCCGTACGTGAAATTCGAGAGCAGCGAGGAGATCAACAACTACCTGCTCTGCGACCCGGAGGTGCAGACCTTCATCGCCTCCCGCGGCGGCCGTCCGAAGGTCGCGATGGTGTTCTTCGACGAGGAGACGGAGCGAATCTGCGCAGAGCTGGGGTACGAAATGATCCTCCCGTCCGACGAGCTGCGCCGCCGCCTGGACTCCAAGATCGTGACAACGATGCTCGGCAACGAGGCCGACGTCCCGAGCGTGCCGAATGTGCTCGTGGAGGTCGACTCGTGGGGCACGCTGGTCCGCGTCTCCGTCGATGCGGGACTGGGCACCGACCTCGTCGTGCAGACCCCGTACGGCGACTCGGGGAAGACCACCTTCTTCATCGCCTCGGAGTCAGACTGGGCCTCCCACGCCGGTGCTGTCGCAGGCCAGCAGACGAAGGTGATGAAGCGGATCAGCAACAAGGCCGTCGCGGTGGAGGCCGTGCTGACCCGGCACGGGACGGTCGTCGGGCCGTTCATGACCGACCTCACCGGCTACCCCGAACTCACCCCTTACAAGGGCGGATGGTGCGGCAACGACGTCTTCCCCGAGGCGCTGTCGGACGAGCACCGCGCCACGGCGACCGAACTGGTCCAGCGGCTCGGCGGCCGGCTCGGGCAGGAGGGCTACAAGGGCTTCTTCGAGGTCGACGTCCTCATCGACCTCGACACCGGCGAGGTCTACCTCGGTGAACTGAACCCCCGCATTTCCGGCGTGTCGTCGATGACCAACGTCACTGCGGGCGCGTACGCCGACATCCCGCTCTTCCTCTTCCACCTGCTCGAGTACATGGACGTCGACTACACAATCGACGTCGCGGAGATCAACCAGCGGTGGCGTGAGCTGGCAGCGGGGGACGTCTGGGCGCAACTGATCATGAAGGAGCCCAACGACTCCGTCGAACGGATCGTCTCCGCCCCGCGCACCGGGACCTACCAGCTCAGCAAGGACGGGGAGCTGACCTTTCTCCGGCCGTCGCACGACTGGCACCCGCTGACCAGCGAGGACGAGTGCTTCTTCCTGCGCGTGTACGGCCCGGGCGACTACCGCTTCAAAGGCGCCGACCTCGGCATCCTCGTCACCAAAGGCCGCATGCAGACCGCCGCGGGCCTGACCGACCGGTGCCGGCGTTACATCGACGGCATCCGTTCCTGGTACGTCACCGAGCCGATCGAGCAGCCTCCGGCCGTTATGCCCATCGCGTACGTGAAATGAGCGCCCGACATCCAGGGCCGGTGGCCTCAGCCGGACAACGCCGTCGCCGCGGATGCCAGAGCATCTGGAGGGTCGGCCGTGAGCGGCGAAGAACCTGCGCCCTTCGTCGAGCCCAGGAGCCCGCCGGCCGGTGTCGGACGCGGGCGGCGCCTCCGCGCCCTCGCCATCACGGGCATCCCGGCAGCGGCGATGGCCAGCACGGCCCGGCAATGAGCTTCCCATCCGGCTTCGGGCTGATCGCCACCACGGCCGGCCCGCCGCCGGGATCACCGAGCCCGACCCAGGCGACGACCTGCGACCGGGCCAAGCCACCGATCCGGAGGAGGGCGGAACCATCACCGCCAACGCGCCGACGGACACGGACGCGGCGACGCTGAAGCGGTCGCTCGGCCTGCGGTCCGTCGTCCTGTTCGGTCTCGCGTACCTGGCCCCGATGATCGTGCTCGGCACCTTCGGGGTACTCGCCCTGAAGACCCACGGCACGGTGCCGACCGGGTATCTGCTCGCCCTTGTCGCCCTGCTCTTCACGGCTATGAGCTACGGCAAGATGTCGGCCAGGTTCCCCGTCGCCGGCTCGGCCTACACCTACACCAGACGGGCGATCGACTCCCGCGTCGGCTTCCTCGTCGGCTGGGCTGTGCTGCTCGACTACTTTTTCCTGCCCATGGTTATCTGGCTCATCGGGGCCGCCTTCCTGTCGGCCAGGTTCCCCGGAGTTCCGAACTGGATCTGGATCGTGGGCTTCATCACCATCTCCTCGATCCTCAACGTCATTGGCATCAAGGCGGCGGCCAACGCCAACCTGCTCCTCATGAGCTTCCAGATCCTCGTGCTGGCCTTTTTCGTGGCGCTGTCTCTGCGCCATGTGTTCCACACCGGTGGCGCCGGAGCGCTGCTCAGCAGCACGCCCTTCCTCAATCCGCGGACGACCATCTCGGCGGTGTCGGCCGGCGCTGCCCTGGCCGCCTATTCGTTCTTAGGCTTCGACGCGATCACCACGCTGACCGAGGAGACCATTGAGCCGAGGAAAACGATCCCGCGGGCCATCATGCTGGTCCTGCTGATCGGTGGCGGCATCTTCCTCGTCGTCACCTACTCGACCCAGCTCGTGCACCCGGGCGGTTCCTTCGCAGACACGAGCTCGGCGGCCTTCACGATCGCCAAGACCATCGGCGGGGACTTGTTCTCCTCCCTGTTCCTCGCCGGCCTGGTCGTCACCCAGTTTGCCTCCGGCCTGGCCGCCCAAACCAGCGTGGCGCGCCTGCTTTATGCCATGGGCCGCGACTCCATCTTCCCCAAGCGGATCTTCGGCTACCTCCACCCCAGGTTCCGCACGCCGGCGATCAACGTGCTGCTGGCAGGGGTGGTCGGGCTCATCGCCCTCCGGCTGGACGTGGCCACCTCGACCTCCTTCATCAACTTCGGCGCCTTCACCGCGTTCACGTGCGTGAACCTCTGCGTGATCGCCATGTTCATCCGCCAGCAGCGCGAGCACGGCCCATCGCAGCGGGTCGTACCCCATGTCGTATTCCCGGCGATCGGCGCCGTGGTCGACGTGTACCTCCTCCTGCACCTCGACGGCAAGGCCAAGCTGCTCGGGGTCACCTGGCTCGCCTTTGGCGTGCTCTACCTCACCTACCTGACCCGAGGGTTCCGGCGCCCGCCACCAGAGATCGAGCTCGTCGAGGATTGACCCGACCAGGGCGCCTACCTGCCCAACTACGGTCAAAGCGTTGCGGCTCTCGGCTACGTGCTACTAGTCGAAGAAGGCCGCCCGCCCTGGTGAAGCGATCGGGCCCCTGGTCGAGGCCTTCATGCTCGGCCAGCAGCTGCCCGAGCACGCACAAGGCATTCTCGGTGCTGTCGTGGATCTTCTCCGACGCGCCTATGCGGAAAGATGCGGGTTCTGCCCTCGAACCAGGTCTGCCCGCGCAGCGCGAACTCGTGCAGCCGACCGCTCATTGACCACCTGCGCCAGCGCGGCGCTCGGTCACGGTGCGGCGATCCGTGCCGAGGTGCAGCTGGATGCTGCCGGTGTTTGGCCGGTGCAGCGAGTGCTGCCAGGTACGGTGCGGCCAGTGGTAGCGCACTATGCCGTCGGCCGGGCGGTACTCGGCGGTGTACAGCGTCCCGAACCCGCGGTCCCAGTGGGTCGCGTAGAGGGGATCCCGTAGGCAGGCCGCGACGACGTTGGCCACGTCGGCGGAGTTGCCGAGCAGCGCTTCGAGCTGTTGCTCCCGTTCTACGCTGCGGACAGCCGCGACGTAGGGCGCCCACTCCACCTTGCCCTGGTGATTCGTGGTCACGGCCCGGTCAGTCACCCGTGCCGGGCGGTCCGGAGCAACATAGACGGTGGCGAACCGGCCGGCCCGGTCCAGCGCGGTGATGTTGTATGACATGTGCACGGGAATCCGGCTGAGCACCCGGACGGCCTCGTCAACCGTCTGGCACACCTCGAGTACGTAGCGCACGACGATGGGGATACCGAACCCCTCACCGACTTCACTCCGGCCGCCGAAGGTCAGCGAGACCGCCAGCCCCGCGTCGTTGACGCCGTCGAGCAGCCCCCAGAGGCAGTCGGCCATGCCAAGCACGCGGCGTCCGGTGTAGGCCGTCCGGGACACGACACCGTCGAACAGCCGGTGGTCCCAATCGTAGTTTCGGATCAGGGCCGGGCCGCCCCCGAGTACCACTGCCTGCGAGCACCCGGTCAGAAAGGGCGGGGGATTCCACAACGACAACGCTGGCCCGGCGTCGGGTTCTCCCGGAAGCATCGCGACAAGCTGCTCCCAGGTTCGCACGAGCTGGGGCATGTGCTCCTCGAGCCGCGCCCTCGCCTCGGCCGTCGTGGGGCGGGCATGGACTCCCCCCTGTGACCACCACCGGTGGAAGGCTGGCCAGATCCCGGCGAGCTGTTCCCGCATGCGAGGGCCGGGGAAGTCTTCCTGATAGGCGGACAGTGTCAGAGCGGTGGACCCGGCGGTCGGCGTTTCCCACGGCACCTCGCCGGGCCCAGCGGCGGCCCAATCAGTCGCGGCGAGTCGGCGTAGCCAGGAGCGCCAGTCCGACCAGTCGACCCCTTCTGTCCATCGCTCCCAGCCCTGCCAGTCAGAAGGCGCAGGGCGACGCGCCTCGTTGTCTGGGGACTCATCCATGCTCTCTCCGTTTCGAAAACCTGCGATTGCATCTGTCTCCGCCGCAGGACATGCCGCTTCGGGCACTGGCCCTGGTGGCAGTCCGAGAGTGGAGTTCTGCGCCTCGGCGCTGCGGGGGTGACAGCCCGACGTCCATCATCGAGTCGTACCGGCTCTTGCGAGCGGTGACGCCGCCGTCCATGACGGCGCGATCATGAGGTTTGCCCTCAGAATCCACCCGGCCAGGACCCGCGGGTCGGTAGCGATACCCGCATTGAGGATCCCGCCGTAACACCTCGTTAAAGAGAGCGGGCATCTCGTCAGCGGGCTTGCCATATGACTCGGTCACCGGCCCATGATCCATTTTCTGCTGGGCTCGGTCCGGATCGCGGCTATATCGATGCTGCAACTGCCTTCTGCCATGATGCGCATAAACCTCTCAGCCAACTGGAGCCTGCCAGTACCCGCGGATGCCTGCGTCATGCGTAGTTTTGACATCCTGGTTAGCGAAACCAGGAGCCGCACGATCAATGACCTCGAGTCCGAGACGCGCGCCCATCGTTGTCCCATGTCATCTCAAACACGCCTGGGTGGGCCGTCACCTCTTTTACCCGGAGTCCAGCACGGAACGGGCGGCCCGGAGCGCCGAAGGCCGCCTTCTGCTGCGCGGCGCGTACTACTGGCCGACGCGTCCGTCGATGCGCTCGCGGAGCACACGCCGGGGGCGCCGCCGGCGCCCTGCTGGCACACACTGCCCGCGCCGCATTCATGAGCGGCACCGAGGTCGCACTGGCCGTCGGCGCCGCCGTCGCCCTCGCCGGTGCGGTTCTCGTGCTGGCCCGCCTGCCATCGCGGGTTACGCCGGACTCAGCCGATCCCAGCGCGGCGTGATTCCAGCCTTGAAGGACTGAGACGCCTGCTGGCCGGGTATTCGCGGGCCGTCCGCACAAACGCCAAGCTGCGCCGTTGGACCTTGGGCAGGACCGCGCCGTAGTTTGCATCCAGGTGGTCAAGCACATGTCGAGCGATCCGTGTGGCGCTTGCCAATCCTGCTAACACGGGTGCTAACAACGACGCTGGACGGCGGCGGACCCCATTGGGACCAGGCAGCGGTTGACCAGGGCGTACAGACCTGTGTGGACTTCTGGAGACGACTCTGATCCTGCTACGGAATCTCGCCTTATCCGTGACTGCTCTGACGGCTGAAGCCGCCAGCTTCTCAGGCCGCATGAGCCTGAACAGAGCCCAGCCCGGCCCTGGCTGCGATGTTGAGCGCCCCATTGAGGTCCGCATCAAGCGGGCCGTGTACGGGGCAGATAACCGTGTCGTGGGCGCGTGGACCGACGGGATCGCCGACGCGCTCGCGCGGGGCTGGAACGCGATGACGTTCGACGGCCCGGGGCAGAACGCGGCGCTGGTACGGCAGGGCCTGGCGTTCCGCCCGGACTGGGAGAAGGTCATCACGCCGGTCGTCGATTCCCTCTCAGCCCGCGCGGACGTTGACGGCGAGAAGCTGGCCTTGCTCGGTGTCAGTCAGGCCGGTTACTGGGTGCCCCGGGCGCTTGCTTTTGAGCACCGCATCGCGGCCGGGGTGGCAGACCCGGGTGTCGTGGACGTCTCAACGACGGTGCTCGGGCATCTGCCGCACATGATGCTCAAGCTGCTCGAAGCTGGCGAGCGGGAGAAGTTCAACCGGGACATGGAGTGGGCGCTGAAGATCTCGCCGTCAACGCGATCGATGCTCGCGCTGCGCATGCGGCCCTACGGTGTCACCACGCCGTATGAGTTCTTCTCCGCCGCCCGCGACTACGCGCTCACCGACGAGCTGATCGCCCAGATCAGCACCCCAGTCCTGATCACCAGCCCGGACAACGAGCAATTCTGGCCGGGACAGTCCCAGGAACTCTTCGACAAGCTCACTGGCAAAAAAGCGATCGTCGCGTTCACCCAGGCCGAAGGGGCCGACTCACATTGTGAGCCCACCGCATCCGGCATACGCGGCGAACGCATCTTCGACTGGCTCGGCGAGCAGATCCCGGCCTGATGAATGGCGTTAGGCAAACCGGTATCAGGCCAGTTCTTTATACGTGGGCTAATGCTTACCACGCTATTGCAGGTAACTCAACTGAGTTTGATAACCTTCCGTTCTGGATGTCACCGCTTATCGACTGGAATGCTAGCGCTGCTACACCGCCTGACTATCCTTCACTAACATATGCCGCACCGTTTAACGGCTGGACGAGCGCATCTGTCGTTGGCGAACAGCAGGCATGGAATTATGTTAACGGTTATCTTGTTAACCAGGACGCTTTTAGCAAAATCATGGCTTGCGTCCACACCGTAATTGAGCTCTTCAGATGACAGCGACCGCCAGCTCCTGCACCGACCCGCCTGGTGCCTCCGGGACCTCTTTGTGCCCCCGCACCAAGGGAACCAGCCCTGCGACCGCCGCCACGGCGCGCACAGTTCCCGCCAGCACTTCGGAACGGCCGGAAGGCCATCAGCCCCGTCCAGGGCCAAGCTCGTCGTGCCATTAGCGTCATTAACCGCCGTACCGAGGCATAGATCGCGGTCAGAAAACGCGGGTCATCGGTGGGCCAGTCGAGCAGCACCTGGTTGAGGTCAGCCAGGATCAGGGCCGGCCGTGTCAGTCTCCGGGCCATCGCCCGGAGGTTGTTGCGGGCCAGGGCGGTGTTTTTGGCGGCTATGGGGCCTTTGCCGCACACGTCGCCGACCACCATCCCCATGTCCTGCCCAGCGAGCGGAACACATCGCAGAAATCCCCAAGGGCCTTCGTACCGTTTCCACCAGCCGCATACCGCGTCGCCACCTCCAGGCCTGGGATATTGGGCAGCGAGGTGCACGCCGCCAAACTTACTGAGGCTGACATTCCCATCCTTACTGGGCTGACATTCCCGTCATCCGGGCGCGACGGCAAGCAAGCGAAACGTGCACCCGCATCGGCCGATGCTATGACGTTCGTTACAACGCCATCCGGGAAGCGGTCATAGGTCTTTCGTGGGCGCACGTACCACCTGGTCAACAACCTGTCCTTGCCTCCGGTAATTGTCCGCCTACCGTGGAAGCGAGGGGGATGTTGACAATGAGCGAAAACGGCAACGAGAGCAGAAACACCGAACTAGCGCGCCTCAGGCACACATGGGGCACCCGGCATGAAATCGGCGAGGTGATGGGCATTTGGAGAGCGCAACGCCTCACGGACGCTTCCAAGATCCTCACCGCAGGCAGCCCAACGGAGTTGCGGGAAATGCTGCTTCGCGACTTCTCCCAATAGCCATGAGCGCGCACATCGACCTGCAGGACCAGGTGCTCAGGAAACTTGCCTACCTGCGCGAGCATCCCGGTACGGACATCATCGCGCCATGCCGCCATGAGCCGATGTGGGAGGCAACGCTAGACGACGGGAACGTTATCCAGGCCCTCCAGTTGAGCCTGCTGCTCGACGAGCTGGAAAAGCTCGGCTAGCTACCGAGATGGATCGGTTTGCCAGCGGCAGCGGCGTTGACCGTCACCGATGCCTGCGACTGACCTTCCATCACCGCGCTCACCTCATATCCGGCGGTCGGGGGTTTCACCGTGGTCCAGCGCAAAGCAGGTAAAGGGGCTGGACGCGGTTTTCCGCTCGGTGGCCAGCTCCGCCGATGGCGCTTGGCTGCTGGCTTTGCTCGCCTGCGGCCTCTTCTGCTACGGCCTTTATTGCCTGCTGGAGGCTCGCTACCGCGACCTGACACCGGGGCGGTGAGCCGCCGCGGATTCCTGCTTCGCTCAGTCGGCCTGGAACGCGGGTTCCAGCGTCGCCGCTGGCCCGTTCGCCCAACTCCCTCTCACTGCCCAGGCGGGAATCGCTAGGCTGACGCCTGGCGGCCTTTGGCCTGCTGCTCGAAGACGCTGACCGCCTGCTCCACCGACAGCCCCTTGGTCTCGGGCAGCCACCGGTAGACGAACCCGATGGCCAGGACCGCGATCACAGCGAAGCACACCATCACCCAGCCCAGCCCGATCGCGTTATGCCAGGCCGGGAATATCTCGATGAGCGCGAAGTTGGCGATCCAGTCAACGCTCGCGCCGATGGCGGCCGCCCGGCCCCGCACCGCGGTGGGGAAGACCTCGCCCTGGATCAGCCAGCCCGTGCCGCCCACGCCGATCGCGAAGGAGGTGATGAAGAACGAGAAGCCGACCATCACCAGCACGGTCTTCGGCACGCCGGTCAGGAATCCCACTCCGGCGGCCGCGACCAGGATGAACACCGCCATGCCCGCGTAGCCCCACATGGCCAGCGGGCGGCGGCCTACCTTGTCGATCCAGCGGAACGCGAAGTAGGTCGCGATCACGTTGACGGCGCCCAGGATCGCGGTCACCTCGACACCGGCCGTGGCCGTGCTGACAGCGGTCGACGTCCCGCCGCTGAAATAGCTGCCCAACAGCGTCGGGCCGTAGTAGAACGGCACGTTGATCCCGGAGATCTGCTGGAAGATGAAAAAGACGCACACGACGATCAGCGCTCGCCTGACGCCGGCGGTCCATGCGGTTTTCCGCCGCCGTGCCTGCTCCACCTGGGCGAGCTCGTCTGCGGCCTGCTTGGCTTCCTCTTCACTCACTTCCATGCCCAGCAGGCCGAATGCCTTCACGGTGTCGGCGTAGCGCCCGTTCAGCATCAGCCACCGGGGCGACTCTGGCATCCGGGCCCGCAGCGCGACGGCTACCAGCGCGGGAATCGCCCCGATGCCGAGAATGAGCCGCCAGTCCAGGCCGCCCGCCGAACCCGGTGCGGCTTTGAGGATGAGCAGGGCGACCAGGTAGGAGACGAGGATGCCCACGGTGATCATCCACTGCTGGATGATGCTGAGCTGGCCGCGCCGGCTGCGGGGCGCGAACTCGGCGATATAGGAGGTGGCGATCGCGGAGTCCGCTCCGATCGCCAGCCCGATGAGTGTCCGGGACGCGACCAGCATGAGGGCATTGATGGTGACCGCTGACAGGATCGCGCCGATCGCATAGATCGCAGCGTCACCGACGAGCAATGACTTACGTCCGAACCGGTCTGTCAGAGGACCGGCTATCAGCGCGCCCGCTGCGGCGCCGAGCGATGCCCCGGCTACCAGGTAACCGGTTGCGAAGCTGGACAAATGGTAGGGAATAAAGCCCAGGGCCGACCCGATGTTGGAGGTGTCGTACCCGAACAGGAATCCGCCGATGCAGGCCAGTACCGCCAGGTAATAGTAAAAGCCGGTCGGGATACGCGAGTCGAGCTCCTCGAGGACACTCCGCCCGGATGGCTGCGCATCTCTTGTTTCCGATACCACCGGGCGCCTCCTCGCGGCCGTCTCGACGCCACTGCGGGTAAGCCGGGGATGAGCGCCGCCAGTAAGTTACGGGAGAATTCTGGCGCGTGGCCCTCCTCGTCCGTGCCGGCATAGGCTGAGGTTGCGAGCGGGATACCCCAGATGCCCGATGCCAAACGGGGCAATGCACTCTATTTGGCTGCCAGGTTGACCTAGTTAGCCTCGATGGAGCTGCCGGAGGCCGGGTGGGAGATCTGGCCGCGAGGCGGGCCACCCGGCCCCGGGACACACGTAACGAGGCGTGCATAAAACCCGGGTCGCCTCATACTGTCAAGGCCATGCCTGCGCACCATAGCCCAGCATCAAACCAGCCCATACCCACCCTCTGCGGACACTCCTAGCCCTCGGGCGGCGTGTGCATCAGCTTCTTGTTGACGAACTCGTCGATGCCGAGCGGGCCGAGCTCGCGGCCGACCCCGGACCGCTTGGTGCCGCCGAACGGCAGTTCCGGGCCGCCCAGCTCGGCGGAGTTGATCCACACCATGCCCACGTCCAGCCGGTCGGCCACATCCATGGCCACCTGCTGGTCGCTGCTGAACACCGAGCCGCCCAGGCCGAACGCGCTGCTATTGGCCAGCTCGACGGCCCCGTCCGCATCGGCCACCCTGTACACCACGGCCGCGGGGCCGAACAGCTCCTCGCGGAAGGCGCGCATGTCCGGCGTCACCCCCGATAGCACAGTCGGCTCCACGAACGCGCCGGACCCTTCCAGCCGGTGCCCGCCCAGGTGCACGGTGGCACCCTTGCTGACCGCGTCCTCGATCTGCGCCATCAGGTTCTGCGCCGCCTGCTCGGAGGACAGCGGCCCGTAGCTGGTGGCCGGGTCGGTCGGGTCGCCGGTCACATAGCCGGACATGGCCGCGGTGAATTCGGCCATGAAGTCGTCGTGGACGCCTTCGGCCACGATCATCCGCTTCGACGCGTTGCAAGCCTGGCCGCCGTTCTCCATCCGGGCCGCAGCCGCCGTCTTGGCCACCGCGGGCAGGTCGGCGCCGTCCAGCACAATGAACGGGTCGCTGCCGCCCAGCTCCAGCACCACCTTCTTCAGGTGCTGCCCGGCGGCGGCGGCGACCGCCGATCCGGCCCGGTCGCTCCCGGTCACCGACACCCCGGCGATCCGCGGGTCCGCGATCATGTCCGCGACCTGCTCATTGCTGGCGAACACGTTGATGTACGCGTCCTCCGGCAACCCCGCGTCACCGAAGATCTGCTGCATGGCCAGCGCCGACTCCGGGCACTGCGGCGCGTGCTTGAGCACGATGGTGTTCCCGATCATCAGGTTCGGCGCTGCGAACCGGGCCACCTGGTAATAGGGATAGTTCCACGGCATGATCCCGAGCAGCGCCCCGATCGGGCTCTTGCGCACCCAGGCCGTCCCGGGCAGGCGGCTGTCCAGCGGCTGGTCCCGCAGCAGCTCAGCGCCGTGCTCGGCGTAGTACCGGTAGATGTTGGAGGCGAACTTCAGCTCACCCAGCGCCGCCTTGGTGATCTTGCCCATCTCCCGGGTGATGATCGCGGCCAGTTCGTCCGCGCGGTCCCGGTACAGCTGTGCAACCTGGCGCAAGATCCCGGCCCGCTCCTCCAGCGGCGTCCGCCGCCACGACCGGTATCCCCGGTCCGCCCGCCCCAGCACGTCGCTGATCTCCGCGTCGGTCGCCGTCCGGTACTCGCTCTCTAGTTTCCCCGTCGCCGGATTCACTACCTGGTACGCCATCAGGCTCCCTCCATCGCGATCGTCAGTCTTCCCCATTACACGCCAGCCCCCGCAGCCCGGGAAACTGGCCTGAGAGGAAGACGGGCGCAAAAAGGCTACGGCCGAAGTCTGACGGCCGCTGTGTGGCTGTTGTTCCCGCAGCGGGACTAGTCACAGCATCACCCGTTGTCAGGTCGCCGTCCGTGTTGTGGACGTCAAGGAGAAGGAGGACATGGGCAAGCCAGATGCGGGCAAGCCCTATCCCCCGCGGTGGCAGGTCGGCTATGTGCGAGTAATACGCGATCAAGGCCGAGGTCCGGACCATACGGACCAGACGTGGACCGGGCGAGGATCCTCACCGCGACGTCGGGCACCGAAATTCCGTGAATAGGTCGCCAGAATGGTGATCGAGACATCACGGCCGATTCCCGACGTCGGGGCGAATACAAGATAAACACCCGACACGCCGGAAAGCAGAGGAAGATACCGCCCGCTTCATCGGGTTGCGCTAAAATCGTCAGCGTTTTCATTCCGGACTCGGGTACCGGACCCCGCAAGAGGTCATGGGCGAGTACCGGGAAATAACGGTCGCTGGGCGGGATAACCGCAAATTCAGGTGTCCGGAAATCGGGGGCGGCTGAGGGCTCGCAGAGCCGGGTATCGAAAGCCTTCGGCGCAACGTATGAGAGTGGGTATGGGCGACAAAGATTCTGCACGGCGCCGCGTGCGAGGCATTACACGGCGGCGTCTTCTGGAAGGGTGGGCCTGGGTGCGGCAGCGCTGGCAGGGGGCCGAATCTCTTCGGCCAAGTGCCGGAGGCCCTGGCTGCGGCGCTGCCAGCAGGATACTTCCACACCCGGGGCGCGCAGATTCTCGATGCCGGCAATAACCCGGTATGCCTGGCCGGAGTCAACTGGTACGGCTTCGAGTGCAATACCATGGTGCCCGGCGGGCTGAGCTATCAGACGCTCGACTACATCTGCCGTAAGGTCGTGAATCTGGGCTTCAACCTCATCCGGCTCCCCTATTCCGTCCAGGCCGTGCAGTCCAACCCGCGCATTGATAACTATCTCGATGCCAACGACCACTTGCAGGGGCGGACCGTGCTCCAAATCATGGACGCGCTGATCGCCACGGCCGCGGGGCACGGGCTCAAGGTCGTTGCCGATGACCGTCGGATCGTTCTGGTAGCGCTGGACCAGCAGCCCCCACGTGCTGAGCCAGACAGACTCGGGATACGGCTGGGTGTACCACAAGCCATTGCGCTCCCAGCTCCAGCCTGCCTCGGAGCGGTGATTGTCGAGGCTCACAAGCTGCTCCAGGTCTCATATTCCAGGGATGGCAGGACCTGGGTGGCCGTCTTCGAGGTCGAGAGCGAAGCAGAAGCCACCAGCTACTGACCATCGATCCGGCCGTCGGCGCCAAAATCGTGAACGCCGAGCTGCGCCGGTGGCACATCGTGTTCGGCTTGAACGCCGAAGCCAGTCTGCCGGGGCCCGTCTAACGCCCGACCCATCGCCGGTAGGCGTCAGGGGATCAGGCTCAGGTCACGGGCCCGGGCGACGGCCTCGGTGCGGTTGGCCGCGCCGAGCTTGCCCAGGACATGGCCCACGTGCTTCTTGACCGTGTCCAGGGTGACCACGAGCTCGCGGGCGATGGCCTGGTTCGACCTGCCCATCGCCAGCATCCGCAGCACTTCCAGCTCACGGCTGGTCAGCGGGTCGACGATGCCGGACGGGCTGGGCTCAGCCGCGGGCTGCCCGGCGCCGAAGGCACGCTGGAGCCGGGCCAGGTAGCCGAGCGGGACACCGGCGGCGGCCTGGCCGGTGCGCTGGGCCGCGACGAGCCGCCCGAGCAGCGTGGTCATCGGCGCGCCCTCATCGGCGAACACCCGCACATAGCCCTGCGGGCAGGCCAGCATCACAGTCCCGGCTCTGATGACCCAATGGTGCTGAGCTTGGTATGGCCAGACACTGCCATCTTGGATCTCGACGGCAGACCATCTGCCTCCATATGGTGCTCGTGTGCGGATCGGGTGGGACGGCTTGCCGAAGCGGGCGCATGACACCCTCTCCGGGGCGTTCCCAACCCAGCCGCCCACGGGGCAGACAGATGAGTAACAAGGCGGTTCATCGGCCTTTGTTTCAGCCGAGCAATTCATCGAGACAGCGCGGGGGGTCCCTTGAGGCCGCGGGCCCGCACAAAAGCCCCTGCGGCCCTGGCTATGTAAGGCCTAGGTCCCCGGACGGGCGAGAGGTCGCATGACGAGTACCAGGAGGCAAGCGAGAGGGGATGGTACCGATGCAGTGGCGCGATGCCACCGTCGGCAGGATAGACACGACGGGTCCGAGGTGCCCGGCTCTGACGCGGCGCGGCGGGAGCCGGACGTCAGGCAGATTCAGGTCGGCTACGTCGGCCAGGCCAGCCAGGTTCGGCAGGTGACCGGGCCGGCCGTCGGCAAGGCCGGCGTGGCGGATCAGTTGGCGGTGGCCGGGTCGGGTGCCGCGTTGCCGGTGGGACTTGATCTTCCCTGCCTACAGGACCCGGAGCTGTTCTTCGCGTAGTCCCCGCAGGATGTGGAGCAGGCGAAGGCCATGTGCCGGGGATGCAGGGCCAGGATCGCCTGCCTGGCAGGCGCGCTTGAGCGCAGGGAGCCCGGGGGTGTCTGGGGCGGCGAGTTGCTGATGTGCGGCGCGATCGTGCTGTGTAAGCGTCCTCGGGGGCGTCCTCGCAAGACCGACGTGGCCGCGTAGGCGGCCACCGGCCAGCGAAGCGGCGGCGCGGAACGGGCGGATTAGTCAGCTACGGATCTCAGCGATCTCTGGGCGCGCATATCGGGCGTTATCAGGCCTGGTTGGGGTTTGGGAGGCGAGAGCGCGGCCCAGAGTGCGCAGTGCGGCCGGCAGATCGGTGGTGCTGGCTGCGCCGAATCACGAGGCCTGATTGTGCTGGGCCTGTGAGGAAGCAGTCGCGCAGCCCGGACGTAACGATCCCGTGCCCGGCTGCGGCCTGCAGCACCTCCTTCTCGCAGAGCCCTCCCCGCAGCACGGCGGCGATGTGCAGTCCGGCGTTGGAGGCACGGGCTGTGAGGTGATCGGCCAGCGACCCGGAGAGTGCCTCGGTGACGATGCGATGGCGCTCGGCGTAGACGCGCCTGCTGCGCCGGATGTGCTTGTCGAGCAGGCCGTCGTTGATGAAGCTGGCCAGGGCGGTCTGCATCGCTCCACCGCGACACAGTCGCCGGGTTCAAGCAAGACCCGGGCGACCAGGTCGATAGCATGCTGGGCGCCGCAGGTGACCACGACTGTGTCTTCTCCGGCCGCCACCGATCGCGACCGGGCCACCCAGCCGGCGATGGCCCGCCGCAGCCTGATCCTCCCGGCTGGGTCGCCGTACTCCCGGTGTTCGGCGGCGACTGCGGCGGCGACCCGGCGGCGCCACTCCGCAGCGGGGAATAGCGCCGGGTCCGCGAGGCCCGGCCGGAGATCGAAACGGCAGCCGTACGGGGGCGGCCGGAAATAAGGCGACCAGCCTGCGAACCGCCGGCCCGGGCGAAGGGCGGCCGCCGCGCTCGCCCCCTTGAGCGGTGCCGGGGACGCGGATGCCACCACACTGCCGCCGCCGGCGTGTCCCTCCGCGTAGCCCTCGGCCACCAGCCGGCCATACGCAGTCGTCACCGTGTGCCTGGACACGCCGAGCTCACCTGCCAGCTGGCGGCTGGGAACGAGCAGATCTCCGGGCAGCAGGCGGCCCCTGGTTATGGCCCGGCGGAGCTGCTCGTAAAGCTGCCCGGCCAGCGGCTTCCCCGATTCCGGGTCAAGGAAGATGTCCATCTAGCGGGTATACCGCCACCTTGGTAATACCTCAACAACCAGGGCTTCGACTTCCCCGGCGGCGAGTTCGCGCCCGGAACGATCGCCCTGCTCAAACCGGGCGGGGCGGCCCGGCTGGTGGCTGACGGGATCGCCTTCCCTAACGGCATGGCCGTAACGCCTGACAACTCGACGCTGATCGTTGCCGAGTCCTACGGCCAGAAGCTGACGGCGTTCCAGATCGCCGCCGATGGCAGCCTGTTGCAGCCGCGAGTGTGGGCCGACCTCGGCGACGGCGTGCCCGACGGCATCTGCCTCGACGCCCAAGGAGCCATCTGGTACGCCGACGTTCCCAACAAGCAGTGCGTGAGGGTCCGCGAGGGAGGCGGTGTGCTGCAGACGATCCATCTGGACCGCAGCTGCTTCTCGTGCGCACTTGGCGGCACGAACAGGACCACCCTGTTCATGGTGGCCACCCACTGGCGCGGTACCGAGCGCATGACTGATAAGTCACGAACCGGTCAGCTGCTGACCGCCCGAGCGCCGGCCGCCGGCGTCGGCTGGCCATGAGCCGGCTCGCCCCGACGCAGACCAGGGTACAGACCAGGGATGTCACTGGCGCGACGCGCCCGCCCGATCCGCAATCGTGAGGCGGTACCTACAATTTACGCTGGCGCGGGAGGCACGACGTTGCCCGGGAACGTCGGGCCGGAGCCGGCCGGTCCGGCCGTCCCTCGTCGTCAGCCCATCCAGGGAGGTGGAGACGTATGTCCAGCGAAACTGAAATCCGTCCCTTCCGGGTCTTCATGCCCGATGAGGCGATCGCCGACCTTCGGCGGCGGATCGCCGCTACGCGCTGGCCCACCAAAGAGCTGGTCGCCGACCGGTCGCAGGGCGTGCAGCTGGCGACGGGTCAGGAGCTCGCCCGCTACTGGGCGACCGATTACGACTGGCGTGCGTGCGAGGCGAGACTGAACGCCCTGCCGCAGTTCAAGACCGAGATCGGCGGGGCGGGCATCCACTTCATCCACGTGAAGTCGCCGCACGCGGATGCGCTGCCGCTGATCATGACGCACGGCTGGCCCGGCTCGGTCATCGAGCTGCTCGGGGTCGTCGGCCCGCTCACCGACCCGGCTGCGCACGGCGGGCGCGCCGAGGACGCGTTCGACCTCGTGCTGCCGTCCCTGCCCGGCTACGGTTTCTCCGCCGAGCCGGCCGAGGTCGGCTGGGACCCCGGCCGCGTCGCGCGCGCCTGGGCGGAGCTGATGCAGCGCCTCGGCTACACCCGCTATGTCGCCCAGGGCGGCGACCAGGGCGCCTCGGTCACCGACGCGATGGGCCGCCAGGCACCCGCAGGGCTGGCCGGCATCCACATGAACTTGCTCGTGACGGCGCTGGGCGGCGGCGCCATGCCGGCGGAAACCGAGCAGGAACGCGCGGCGCTCGAGCAGACCAAGACATTCCGGACGAGCGGCTTCGGCTATTTCCTGGAGCAGGCCACCCGGCCGCAGACGATCGGCTACGCCCTGCTGGATTCACCCGTCGCCCTGGCGGCCTGGATGCTCGACCACGACACCGACGCCTACGAGAAGATCTCCCGCGCCTTCGTCGCTGGGCAGCCGTCCGGGGGTCTCACCCGGGACCACATCCTCGACAACATCACTGTGTACTGGCTGACCGGCACCGGGGCCTCGGCGGCCCGGTCGTACTGGGAGAGCGGACGAGCCCAAGTTCTTGCGGCCGGCCAGGCTCCTGCGGAGGTCAAGCTCCCGGTCGGCTTCACCACGTTCCCCGGCGAGATCTTCGCGGCCCCGCGCAGCTGGGTCGAGAAGAGCTACCCCACCCTTAGCTATTTCCACGAGGCCGCCAGGGGCGGCCACTTCGCCGCCTGGGAAGAGCCCGAGCTGTTCGCGACCGAGATCCGGGCGGCGTTCAGCCCGCTGCGCTAACGACAGCCCGCACCTGGGTTTGACGGTGACCACCTGGTGCACAACCACGTGAACGGGAAGCTGCAAGAGATCTGGCTGGGCTCGGATCCCGCGGATGGCCCGCTGGGTATACACCTCTGCGAGGCGGGACGCCCCGGCACCACCTCGCATGGCAGTAACCGGCACGGATCGCATGCAGCATTTCTTTCTGGTCAGGCCGGACCGAGCCCCTCTTGGAACTGCCGCAGGTCAGCAGGCAGTGCGCAGCGGGCTGGTGGCATAGCGCAGCCCCGGCCAAGGTTCCCTCGACCAGTTGGCGCTCTTCTGGAGGCCGGTTTCCCAATGCGCCGTCATAGGCTTCCAGGTGATGGCGCACCAGCGTGCTGTCGACGATGGTGACCCACCAACCGCATCACTGATCAGTCCGGAGAACGCGCGCGGCTAGTCCCACGCCAGGCCACGTTCAGCCGCCCAGTTCAGCAGGTTCCTGACGGCCTCGGCAAGCTGGCCGAACGGTCCGACGTGGGTGACCACCGCGTACTGGCCGGCGGGCAGCACACCTGCCAGGGTCACCCGGGCTGCAGCCCCGCGACGCGCCCGTGGGACAGAGAGGATGTGGCAGATGACCCCCACCTTGCATGTGGCCTGGGACGAGCGGCTGACTGACTATCACTTCGGGCCGGGCCACCCGCTGGCACCGGTGCGGCTGGAGCTGACGATGCGGCTGGCGCATGAGTTCGGACTGTGGAATCAGCCCAGTGTGACCGTGGCCGCCCCGGCCCTGGCCACCGACGCAGACCTGGAGCTTGTGCATGAGGCCCGGTATGTCGCGGCGGTCCGGACGGTCAGCCGCTGGGCCGAGGACCTTGGTGCCCGCGGTCTGGAGGCGACCCAGTTCCGCTACGCGCGGACGTTCGGGCTGGCCACCGGAGACAACCCGGTGTTCCCCGGCATGCACGAGGCGTCGGCGGTGGTGGCCGGGGCGACCCTGGCCGCGGCCCGCGCGGTCTGGCCGGGCGTGGCCGAGCATGGGGCCAGCATCGCGGGCGGGATGCATCACGCTATGGCCCATCACGCCAGCGGGTTTGGCGTCTACAACGACGTGGCGATCGCGATCGCCTGGCTACTGGGGCAAGGCGCCGAGCGCGTGGCCTACGTCGACATCGACGCGCACCACGGCGACGGGGTGCAGGCCGCGTTCTACGCCGATCCGCGGGTGCTGACGATCAGCCTGCACGAGCACCCGGCGGCCATGTTCCCGTTCACCGGCCTGCCCGCCGAGACCGGCGGGCCCGGCGCGGAGGGGTCAGCGGTCAATGTCGCGCTGCCCGCCGGGACCGGCGATGCCGGCTGGCTGCGCGCCTTCCACGCGATCGTCCCGCCGCTGCTGCGGCAGTTCCGGCCGCAGGTGCTGGTCAGCCAGCACGGCTGCGACACGCACCGGCTAGATCCGCTGGCCAACCTGGAGCTCAGCATCGACGCGCAGCGCGCCGCCCAAGCCGCGATCCACGCGCTCGCCCACGACCTGGCCGGCGGACGCTGGCTGCTCACCGGCGGCGGGGGGTATGACCTGGTCCACGTCGTACCGCGGACCTGGACGCATCTGCTCGCCGAGGCCGCAGGCCAGCCGATCAACCCAGGAACGCAGACCCCCGCCCCGTGGCGTGAGTATGTCGCCCAGCGAACCGGCCTGACCGCACCCGAGTACATGACGGACGGGGCACCTGCGGTGTTCGAGCCGTTCGAGTCCGGCTATGACCCAGGCCGGCCGATCGACCAGGCGATCATGGCCACCCGCAACGCAATCTTCCCCCTGCACGGGCTGACATCGATGTGACCGGCCGGGCGGTCACACCAGGCACCGAACCCTCACCCGACACCAGCCATGCTGCCGGTTAGCTCAGTCATCAGATTTGCCGGGCTGCCCAGCGGCCAGGCGCTGTTGGCGTCAGCGGTGGAACGCGGCGCGCCAGCGGCGCCCGGTGGGCTCGCCGGGCGTGGTGGTGATCTCAATGGCCGCTTCCTCGTCCTCCAGGGCCCGTTCGCCGGTGTTCACCTGGCTCCGGATGATCCCGGCTCACGGGAACCGTGGATGATTACTCAGGCCGGCCTCGAGTTAGGGAGCGCACGTGGATCAGCTCAGCCTCGGAGTGATATCGCAGTCACGGAAGGAGAACGAGCGGCGGCTCCCGATTCATCCGCTGCACATCGAGCGGATTGATGCCGACTTGCGGGAACGTGTTTATCTCGAGCGCGGTTATGGTGAGCGGTTTGGCGTGCCCGATGAGCAGCTGGCATCGTTTGTGGCCGGGCTTCGCACCCGTGCGGAACTCCTCTCAGAATGCGATGTCATCCTGCTGCCCAAGCCGCAGCCCCAGGACCTCGCGCAGATGCGGGACGGGCAGGTCCTGTGGGGCTGGCCGCACTGTGTCCAGGACGAGGAGATCACCCAGCTCAGCATCGAGCGGCGGCTGACCCTGATCGCCTTTGAGGCGATGAACTACTGGGATGCTGACGGCTCGTTCGGCTTGCATGTCTTTCACAAGAACAACGAACTGGCCGGTTACTGCTCGGTGCTGCATGCCCTGGAGCTCATCGGGACGACGGGTGAATATGGCCGCCGGCTCCGGGCGGCCGTCATCAGCTTCGGGGCTACCGGCCGGGGCGCGGTGACGGCCCTCAACGCGCACGGCGTGAACGACGTTGACGTTCTGACCCATCGTGATGTGAACGCTGTCGCCTCCCCGATCCACTCGGCGCGCATGGTGCACTTCGAGCAGGACACCGGTGACCCCAGCCGCTGCCACGTGCTGCGCGGGACCGGCCGGATACCGATGGCGGCCTTCCTCGCGGAGCACGACATCGTGGTCAACTGCGTGCTGCAGGACACCGACGCACCGCTGATGTTCGTTCCCACCAGCGACCTGGGCTCGTTCGCGCGCGGCAGCCTCATCGTGGACGTGTCCTGCGACGAGGGCATGGGCTTCGGCTGGGCGCGCCCCACAAGCTTCGCCGAGCCCATTGTCATGGTCGGCGATAATGTCTGCTACTACGCGGTAGACCACAGCCCGTCGTACCTGTGGAACTCCGCTACTTGGGAGATAAGCGAAGCCCTGCTCCCGCACCTGCGCCTGGTGCTCACCGGCCCTCAGGCGTGGGACGCGAACCCGACGATCCGGCGGGCCATCGAAATCCGCGACGGGATCATCCGCAATCCGCGCATCCTGTCTTTCCAGCACCGGTCACCGGACTATCCGCACCCACCGCGCCTGCAGGAACGCCAGGCAGGCCACGACTGGCCCTGACATTGATCCTCGCCACATCCGGGTAGCCGTACCCGAACACCTGACCGGCGGTAGCACGTCTTCTACACGATCGACGAAGAACAGCGGGCAGTCCAGATCGATCACGTCGCCCGTCTCCCGGCTGCTGCGGCGGGCGGTGCGCGCGGCCCTTGTGGCAGGTACGGTCGGTTATGCCGTCGGCGGGAGGCTCATCCGTCCCGGTGGATCAGTGCTGGTGTAGTCAGCGCGGTTGCCGGGAGCCTCCGGTGGATGGGGGTGTGAGATGGCAGCCAGGCCGGCGTGGATGGCGGGCTGGACGGCCCAGCACGTGCGGCACGCCGCCGGAGTGCTCAAGCAGGGCGCGAATCCGGCCGCGCGAGTGTATGAGAGCATCGGGCCGGACTTCTTCCTGGCGGTGGCGCCGGGCTGGCTGAATCTGGGGCTGTGGGAGGGGCCGGGTTCGGAGGGTGAGGCCGAACAGGCCTGCCGCCGGCTGGTCGCGACGCTCGCCTCAGCCCTGCCCACCGGCGGGGTGATCCTGGATGTGGGGAATGGGCTAGGCACCCAGGACCGCCTGATCGCCGAGACGTCCCGGCCGCGCCGGCTGGTGGCGGTGAACATCACCGAGTGGCAGCTGACGGCGGGCCGGGACCGGCTCAGGGATGCCGCGGCCGCGCCGGTGGCGGGCGACGCCGCCCGGCTGCCCATCGCCGGCCAGACCGTGGACGGGATCATCAGCGTGGAGGCAGCCTTCCACTTCCGCTCCCGGAAGGCGTTCTTCGCCGAGTGTTACCGGGTGCTGCGGCCCGGCGGTGTGCTGAGTATCTCCGACATCTCGGCTCAGCGATGGCCGGTCACTCCCGCCGAGCTGCTGGCCGGCCTGACGCAGCTGCGGGTGTTCGGCCTGCGGCGCACCATGGCCATCACGGCGGGGCAGATCGCCGCGGAGGCGCGCGCGGCGGGCCTGGCCGAGGTGCAGGTCCGGCGATGCGGCGACCGCGTCATCGCCCCCGCAGTGCGGCTCACGGCAGAGCGGCTCAAGAACACCACAGCCGCGCCCGCCGGGCAGCACGCCGCCGCTCGCCTGCTGCTGTGGCAGGTCAACCTCCTCTGGCAACGCCGGATCATCGATTATCTGCTGCTCCGCGCGATCCGCCCGTAACCAGCCCGGCGAGCTCGTTGAGCATGCGGGCGGCGGTCACGTCGATGGAGGGCATGGCTTCGCAGCCCAGCACGACCGCCCGCGAGGCCTCCCGTGCGCCGGAATGCTGCGCCGGAATGCTGCGCCGGAATGCTGCGCCGGAATGCTGCGCCGGAATGCTGCGCCGGAATGCTGCGCCGGAATGCTGCGCCGGAATGCGACTATCACAAAATACGCTGACAGAGTACGCTGACCCACAACCATTGGTATCGCGGGTTTGACGGGTATTGCCCTGATGCTCGATTTGACGGGTATTGCCCTGATACGACGTGGCCATCGGGGAGGGGAATGCCCGGGGAGGTGAACAGGACCGACCTGGCTATGCAGGAAGCAGGCAAGACGGCGACCTCCATGGCCGTGCATCCGTTCGCTGCTGACCAGTTCGGTGAAGGGTCTCCGGCCGCAGCCGATCCCGCTCCCTCCGCCGCGCATCGCGGCTGGCGCGTTAGCGGGCAGCGTCGGCTCCGTGCGTGGCTCAGCCGCCGGGGTGAGGAAGCCCCCCCGGCCCGGCTAGCTCTGCCCGAGGGAGCGGTCATAGAGCCGCGGATTGAGCTGCCTGCCGACGATCCGCTGGCCGACTACCTGATGCACGTGGCGCGGGCTGTCGATGTCCGTGAGCTCGGCTTCGAGTCGCCAGCGGTGAAGGCGCTCAAGAACGCCGGCGTTGTGCTGATCGTCCCGTTGATCTCGGCCGGCACCCCGATCGGGATGCTCAGTTTGGGGCCACGGCGGTCGGAGCGGGACTATTCGACGGATGATCGCCGCTTGCTGAACTCGCTGGCCAAGTACGCAGCGCCTGCGATCCGCGTCGGCCAACTGGTTCGCGAACAGCAGGCTGAGGCCCTGCGGCGGGAGCGGGTCGATCAGCAGCTGAAGGTGGCCCGGATCATTCAGCATCAGTTCCTGCCCACGGAGCAACCGGAGCTGCCTGGCTGGCAGGTCACCGCCTTCTACCGGCCGGCTCTGATGGTGGGCGGAGACATTTACGATTTCATTCCGCTATCCGGTGGGCGGGTCATGGTGGTGATCGGCGATGTCACCGACAAGGGCGTCCCCGCGGCGCTGGTAATGGCCAGCACGCATGCACTGCTGCGGGCCGCGGCGCCCCGGCTGGTCAGCCCGGCGGCCGTCCTGGAAAACGTCAACGACCTGCTGTACCAGGACACTCCGGCGCATATGTTCGTCACCTGCCTGGCCCTCGTCCTCGACGCCAGCGGCCAGGTCACGTTCGCCAATGCCGGGCACGACGTGCCCTACGTACGCACCGCCGGCGGCGTGGCCGAACTGCGCGCCAAAGGCATGCCGCTCGGGCTCATGCCCGGCATGACCTACGAGGAAAAGAACTTCATTTTCCGGCCCGGCGACTGTGCTCTGCTGCACAGCGATGGGCTGTCCGAGGCCCACGCCGCCGATCGTGAGATGTTCGGAACGCATCGCGCTGGCCCAGGATGCCGCCCGGCAGGGCGCCCGGCGGCTTGTGCTCAATTTCAGCGGTCTTGAGTACATGAACAGCGGGGGCATCGGCATGCTCGTGACCCTGCTGGTCCGCGCCAACCGGCAAAATCAGCAGCTTGCTGCGTTCGGCCTGAGCCACCACTACCGGGAGATCTTCGAACTGACCAGGCTGGACGAGGCGATCACGATCTACGACAACGAGCAGTCGGCGCTCGCCGGCACAGCGAGGCAAGGGGGGTCGTCTTGACGGAGCACCCTGGAGCTGAAGGCGTCCCTCCGGCCGGGCAGGCCCAACGGGATCTGCCGGCCGGGCGGAATATGGCGGCGGGGGACGCGAACGCGCCGCTGACAGCGCCGCTGCCGCGCAATGCCGGAAGCTGGGCAGCGAAAGTCGACCGGCTGACGGTGGCCGATGGTGGCTCTCGCGGAATCCAACGTGGACGGCCGGCGCCTCACCGGCCCGGTCCAGGGCTTCGGGAAGATGTGGAGAAAGACGTATTGGATCGCGGTGAGCCCGAATATCTCAGCAGGGACCGTGATCGCCGAGTGGAAGGCGCACTTTGCCGAGTTCTGGCCGGAGGGGAATCGGTTCGAAGGTCCGCTCACCAGCCTCAGCCCCGGTGACGTGGCCCTGCTCGACGTGAGCGTCGGCGGCGGCGTAAGGCTGTCCACCGGGGTGTTCGTGCTCTATGCGGACGATGAGTCGTTCACCCTGATGACTCCGCAGGGCCACATGTTCGCGGGCTGGATCACGTTCTCGGCTGAGCGCGCCGACTATGCCAATGACCCGGACGCCTCGCCGCATCCGGCCACTATCGTTCAGGCCCAGTTGCTAATGCGGTCCAACGACCCGCTCTACGAGCTGGCCATGAGCCTCGGCGGGCATCGGAAGGAAGATCAGTTCTGGATCAAGACGATGACTGCGCTGGCGACGTACCTTGGGGCACTCCCCACCACCGTTCATTCGCGCACCGTCTGCATTGACCGCAAACGTCAGTGGGGCAACGCCCGTCACGTGTGGCACAACTCCATGGTGCGCAGCATGCCGAATTCCATCGCCGCAGCGTTCGGCCAGCGCCGCCCGGGCGGGAAATAGGCTCACGATGACCACCGCGATCACGGGCCGCCGGCCGCCGGCCGCCGCACCGGCCGGGGGCGCCATGCTCCTGCTCGCCGCGGCGCTCGTGGCGCTGTCCTTCCTCGCCCGGCAGCCCGGATATCCGCTGCAGCCAATCATGATCGCGATACCTACTGCGGCGGCCGGCGTATTGGTCGCCCGGCATCAGCCGCGTAACCCGAACGGATGGCTCCTGCTCGGCATCGCCGCCGCGTTGCTGCTGAGCACTGCGGCCGGAGCCTACTCGCTGCTCGTCTACCACCTCGGGCGGGATCTCCCCCTTGGCCCGGTCGGACTTGTGCTGTATCAGCTGTGGTCGCCGGCTCTCGCATTGTTCTCGCTGGTGATCTTGCTCTTCCCCGATGGCCACCTGCCCTCGCGGCGGTGGCGATGGGCGGTGTGGGCATACGGCCTGCTCTGCGGTGGTTATCTCGCCCTGCTGATCGCCGTAGCGGTCGACGCCATCAGCGGGCACCGGATCCACGTCGATGGTTACGGCGGCTTGACCGTTGTCGACTACCCTGCGGGCCGGTTCGCGGTGGCCCAGAGCATCATCCTGGTTCTGACTGTCGTGCTAGGGGTCGTTTTCGCCGTCCGCCAGCTGCTCAGCTGGCGGCGGTCATCCGGCCTTCGGCGCCAGCAGCTGAAGTGGCTGATGTTCGGAGCCGCTATCTGTGTCATCTGCGCTGGCCTGAGCGTCCCGGGCTACAGCGTGTCCTCCGGGATCTGGGCTTGGCTGAACAACGTTCTCAGCATCGGTTTCGTCGCCCTGCCGATCAGCATCGGGGTGGCAATCCTGAGGTACCGGCTGTATGAGATTGACCGGCTGATCTCCAGGACGGTGGCCTATACGACCGTTACCGGACTGCTGATTGGCGCGTACGCCGTGGTGGTCACCATGGCACACGCCGTGGTGTCGTTCAGGTCGCCGCTGGCCGTCGCCGTGGCGACGCTGGCGGCTGTCGCACTGTTCAATCCGCTGCGGCACCGCGTCCAGCGAGCAGTGGACAGGCGCTTCAACCGCGCGCACTATGACGCCGAGGCAACAATAGCGGCATTCGCGGCCCGTATGCAGGACGCCGCCGACCTCGATGAGGTCCACCGCGAGCTGCTCACAGTCGCCTACCAAGTGCTGGAACCGGCGCGCATCTCGATATGGGTGCGCGAGAGCCGGAACTGACAATTCAGGGCGCGTTTACGGGCTGAGCCATTCAACCCAGCTGCCGGACGGATGGGCGCGGGCGAGAAGGCGCCCGCGGTCGGTGGTTCCGTGGAAGGTGCGGGCTCCCAGCACAGCAAAGACGCCGTCCTGCTGATAGTCGCGGACAAGTGATGGAGGGAGGGTGAGACCTTGCACGCTGTCGCTGCCCGACGGCCCGAGTGGGACCAGTGGATCAAGTGACAGCCATGTCACCGGGCGGCCCTGTCCTGCCTCGGCGAGGACGTCGGCCATCTGGGACCGGCGCTGCTCCGCGAGGAACACAGCCATATAAGCATCGACCACGATGAGGTGCTGTCGCCCGGGGATGCTGCCGAGCATCCCGGGAAGCTCGTCAATGACATCGCCTGCGACGATCCTCACGGGGTGCCGCCGGGCAACGTCAATGGCAGTGGCGAGCCGGGACAGGGCGGACGCCTCGGGGGGCGCGCAGGCCTCCAGCCACGCCCGGGCTTGCTGATCCTCGAGGTCGACAGGATTGAGATCGACGCCGAATCGGCCGGCGATGTGCGGCAGCTTGGCCGGCGGCGGCATGTACGCGCCGCGTACGTCGCACGTGAGACTCAGCCGGGCGGCTGCCGGGCCGTACGTACCACCCCCGATCCGGTAACGATAGCGGTCCAGCTGCAGCCCGAGTCCGGCCCCGGTGCCGAGGTCAACCAGGACGATTGGATCGGGAGATTCACCGCTGGTCGCCGCGATACCGAGGGCGATCTGGCTACACCTGGCCACCTCGTTCATCTGGTACCGGTGGCTGCGGCAGACATCGACGATCTCCTCGAGGTGCGCCGCGCAGAACGACCTGAATGCGGGGAAGAACCCGTCGTCGAAGGGCGGCTGCGGCGCGGCGGGTTCGGGGATGTAGCCGGCGAGCGGGACTGGCCGGTCGCGTCGCACCATGAAGGTAACGGCCGCGCTGGCCAGTAGCGCGGGCAGGCGATCAGGCGGGAGTTCGGCGAGATGCTCCAGAAGGTCGTCACATGCCGCGATCGCCTCGAACAGAGCGGCCGTTAGGCGCCATGATTGAGGGGCGCCGGGCGGTGACCAGCCTCCAGCCACCTCCAGCGCCTGAGCGCGTATGTCATCCGCCGCAGACAAGCCTGTCCCTACCCGGGCCGGTGAGCTGGATGCGGCCCAGGAAGATCCGGGCCGCACCATGATCGGCGCGCCCACACCACCTCACCAGAGTACGCAGACCTCAGCAGGGCGATCCGACCGACCCTCTCCGACCAGTGGTTCTGGCCCCTGATCCGGGTGGCCGGCGACCTCATCCTGCTGTCGCGGGGCCGGGTGCAGGCGGTCGGCGAGATCGGGGAGCTGCTGGCCAGCCACCGCGTGCTGACCGGCCCCGCCGCCGAGGTGACCGCCCAGTAACTAGCCGCGGATGAGGCCCAGGGAGCGGGCCCGGCTGACCGCCTCGTGCCGGCTGTGGACGCCGAGCCTCTTATAGAGACGTTCCGCTCGCTCTTTGGCTGCTGACCGGGAGATGCCCAGCTTGTCGGCGATAACGGAGAAGGGGAGCGGTGTGGGGAGGTAACGGAGGACCTGGGCCTCGGCGAGGGTGATCGACGCGGCCGTGACTCGTTCCCCGGCTTTGCCGGCCGCCTCGGCGGCCACCTCGTCGTTAGCGGCGATGGTGGCGATGGATTCTTCCAGGGACTCGGCGGCCACCTCGTCGGCGGCTTCGACGGCGGCGACGTCTTCGGCTACGGCGTCGGCAGCGGCCTGGTCGGCGGCGGTCACGATGAGGCCGGCTGCGGTCAGCGCCGTGACCGCCTCGTGAGCGGCCGCTTCCTCGATCAGCCCGGCGGTGATCAGCGCCCGCACAGCGTCCGCGGCCGCGGCGGACTGGATTTGTTCGGAATCGGCTACTGCCTCCGCCGCGGCGGCTCCGGCCGCCGCCGCCGCGAGCAGGGCGCCGGCCTCGTCGGCCTGGGCCTGGGCGATCACCTGAGCTGCCTCCTCCAGGGCGGCGACCTCGGCTCCCACCACCAGCCCGGCCTCGGAGGTCAGGAAACCCTCGCCGATCAGCGTGCCGCCGGTCTCGGCGATTGCGTCGAAAAGCGGGGCGGCCCAGCGGTGCTCCACGAGCAGGAAGGCCACAGCGGTCCCCGGCTCGAGAGAATCGGCCAGCGCCCGCGCATCGGCCGGGTCAAAGGCCGCCTGCCCGTCAGAGGACGCGGACGCGGCCGGACCGCCGTTCGCCACCGGAAGGACCACCGCCAGGAGCGAGCCGAAGTCCTCATCATCGCCGATGGTCAGCCGTTCGATGGTGCCGTCCTGGCTCTTGGCCACGAACAGCATGTCGAGCAGGCGAAGAACTCCCCGGCCGTTCAGCCGGTCGACTTCGGCCAGGATTCTGTCCTCAGCACCGGCGTCGCGGCTGAAGCTCAAAGCGATCACCTGGAGCGGTGGGGTCATCATTGCCCTCCTAGTCCCTGCCGGTAATGCAGCCGAACGTACCACCGAGCGGAGTCCCGCCCGCTGCTGCATCCCCACCTCTGCTGGCCGGAGCTAGACCAGTCCATGGGGCAGAACCCCTGATGATCCTGAGTGCTGAGGTGCTTTGCCTGCCAGCCCCCAAGTCGTGAGGCTTGGTGCCGCCGATCGCGGTGCTGAAGTCGGCCGCACAGCGCAGCTCCGTCATCCCCATGGGGAATTACGTGAGCGGGGTGAGGAATTACTGAGCGCCTTGTAGATCGTGCTGCAGGCCGGAATCGATATTGGTAACCCGTATGAACCCGCTGGGGAGAACGATGGCCACAATGGTCGCGTCATAATGGCACGTCACCCTCGGCTGGTCACGATTCATAGGCCACGTTCGATGGGCACGACGCCCCGGTCGGCAGCCGTCACCAGAGCCGCATGGTCCGCCTCGGTCTGGTCGGCGTACAGCCGCGCGAACCGCGCTAGCGCATGGTCGAGACGGTCGGAGGAGCCAGCGTAACCGACGATCATGGATGCGCCGCTGGTGCGGGCGTGACCTTTGGCCAGCAGGTGCCCGATGATCGCGGCGTAGTCCGCCAGCGCCGCGCCGTCAATGGAGTCCAGGGCGACGGTTCCCTTCATGTTCCTGAACTGGCGCACGTAATACTGGTGTTCGCCGACGGTTGTCCAGCCCAGCAACGGATCGCTCACCGTCTGCAATGCCTGCTGGTACTCCACGACCCGTTGCCCCTGATAAGCGTGCCAGGCAGAGTCACCGTGGACGTAGCGGGCCAGGACCGACCGCCGCGCCTGCTTCAACTGCAAGAACACAACGTCGTCAGGGCTGCTGCCCTCGAGCAGCGCTACGTACGCGCGCAGTCCGACGCTGCCGACGCCCACCACTTTGTGGGCGATATCGATCAGCGTGTAGCCACCCAGAGCCCGTCGCCAGTGCGGCGCAAGGGTGCCCAGATATTCATCCAGCCCCCACGCGACCTGGTTTGCCTCGGCGTAGCTGAGCCGGGTGATCAGCGGGAAGTCTTCAACAATGCGGCGTTTCCCGTCCCTTTCACTGGTGAACTTAGTGGGTGAGCCCGTAAGTTCGTCGGGGGTTGGGGGCCGGGGTCACGGGTCTGGCTCGTGGCCGAGCCCGGCGAGGTGGATGGTGCAGGCGGTGTCGAGGGCTTCTTGCGGGGTGCCGGTGGGGAGACCGGTGCGCAGGATCGCGTCTTGGTAGCGGTCGTGGGCTGCGGAGTAGATCGCGAAGCCGAACGAATGGGCCGAGCCGCCGTAGCGCAGGCGGCATAGCGGGATGTTCTCGCCGTTGCGGAGCACGCCGGTGACGTAGCCGAAGGCACCGCGGTAGGTGACCTTCACCCGGGTGAGCTGGGGCCAGTGGGCTTCGGCGTGGTCCAGCAGCCGCAAGGTGATCGAGTTGCGGGTGGATTCCGGGATGGCGGCCATGGGCCTCATTGTGCCGCCGGGCCCGCGCTGCCCGTTATGATCACGGGTCTGGGGGCGGGTCATGTGCTGGTGATTTACCCCTGGAGGCGGCATGCCGCAGTATCGCGCGGTGCTGGTCACGCTGAGTGCTGGTGAGCGCAGGATGTTAAAGAAACGTGCCCGCGGGGGCAAGACCGCGTACCGGGACTGGCTGCGGGCGCAGATCGTGCTGGCCGCCGCTCGCGGCCGGGCCAGCGCCCGCATCGCCGCGGACCTGCACGTCAGTGTGGACACGGTGCGCAAGTGGCGGGGCCGGTTCGCCGCCCGGGGCCTGGACGGCCTGGCGGACCTGCCCCGGTCCGGGCGGCCGCGGCGGATCAGCGCGCTGGAACGGGCCGCGGTGGTCGCGCTGGCCTGCCAGCTGCCCGCCGCCACCGGGGTGCCGCTGGCCCGCTGGACCGGCCCGGAACTGGCCGCCGAGATCACCAGGGCGGGGCTGGCCAGCCAGATCTCACCATCGTCGGTGCTGCGGATCCTGGCCGAGCACCCCATCAAGCCCTGGCAGTACCAATCGTGGATCTACCCGCGCGACCCGGACTTCGCCGCCAAGGCCACCGTCATCCTCGACCTGTACCAGGGGTACTACCAGGGCAAGCGGCTGCGGCCGGGCGACCGGGTCATCTCGGTGGACGCCAAGCCCTCCATCCAGGCCCGCGCCCGATGCCATCCCACCAGCCCGCCCGCCCCTGGCCGGCCGGCCCGGGTGGAGCACGAATACGAGCGCCAGGGCGCGCTGGCGCTGCTGGCAGCCCTGGATGCCCGCACCGGGAAGGTGTTCGCCTCCACCCCCGGCACCACCGGGATCGCCCCGTTCATGGCACTGATGGGCCAGGTCATGAGCGCCGAGCCGTACAACAGTGCCAGCCGGGTATTCGTCATCGTGGACAACGGCTCGGACCACCGCGGCAAGGAGGCGGCCCGGCGGCTGCGCCGCGCCTACCCGAACGCCATCATGATCCACACACCGGTGCACGCCTCCTGGCTGAACCAAGTGGAGATCGTCTTCTCCATCATCCAGAAAAAGGTCATCTCACCCAACGACTTCGCCAGCACGGCTCAGCTCGCCGCCACCCTGCTGGCCTTCATCGACCGCTACAACCAGACCGCCAGGCCATTCAACTGGAAATACACCGCCGCTGACCTGGCCCGGCTCCTCGAGCGGACCAGCGCCCACGAGAAACCAGCCAGCCTGCCACAGGCCGCATAACGACAGACCCGACGAACTTACGGGCTCACCCACTTAGGGAGCGCCCGGTCGCTGGTTCTCCGGCGTGCACGGGCTGCGGCTTGTTTGATCTCGGCCCGCAATGACTTGTCCCTCGTGCTCCGGTGCAAGTGGTCGACGTCGAGGCGCTGGTAGGACCGGGCCAGCAGCGCGGTTGAGGCGAGATCCCCGACCTCCTCCCGGTATCCGGCGACACATTGCAAGACCGCCGATTCACACTCCTGCTCGCTTGCGCCATTCTGGCGGCCGGGCGACCCAGATACTCGCGACCAGCCGGCGAAGATCCCACTCCCATCCGCCCGGGTGCGCCTCATCGAAGTCGTTCAAGTCAATGACAAGGTCTCGCTCCGGGGAGGCGTAGAAACCGAAGTTGCCCATATGCGCGTCACCGCAAATCACCGGAGTGATACCGGTGGACGGCAACCGGGCCACATCCTCGGCCATAACGATCGCCGCACCGCGCATAAATCCATACGGTGAGGCGGCCATTCGGCCCACTCTGACTGGAATCAGCCAGGCGAGCCTGCCGCGATGCGACTCGGTGATCAGCCGCACCGGGTTGGGCCGGTCGGCCGGTGCGGACCAATCGCCCAGGGAGCTGCGCGGAACCTGCCGCCGGAGCTCTTTGCCCATCCGGTACCGGTCGCGCCGCAAGGTTGATCGCCGTCGTAGCGACGTAAACGCTTCGCTGTCGGCTGAGGCAAGGACGACGTGAGCGTGCGCAGGAACGCCTGGGCTGGTGACCTGAACCATTCTCTTCTCCAACCGTGCGCGGGCCGGGTCCGGGATGTCAGCATGCCCTGGCGCTGAGCCGGCCAAGGCTGTTCCATCATCATCTTCGGTGTCGATCCCCTCCGGCGGCACCGCCATCCGCCAAACCCTGCTAACGGCCGCTAAGCGGCCGTGACCACGTCCCGGTCCGGTAGTCCGTTTCGCTGTCGGAGGCCCGGGCACGATCCGCTCCGGCACGGCGGGCTTGATCGAGGTTGGGCGTCAGCCTGAGGAGGCGGCTGCTGCGGGACTGACGGGCGTCCGGGGCGGCGCCTTCGATGTGTACCGGCTGCTGTCCGCCGCTGCGCCGTTCGGGGCGGGCCGGTACGCTGCCGTCAGCGCTCGCCGCGCTCTGCGCCGGGGTATGTGGGGAAAGACGGTGAGTCGCGGTCCCGGTGCGGGCGGGCGCAGGCCGGTGTATGCCGTTCAGCAGGGAGGCGCCCGATGAGTGATCGCTTCACCGAGGAGTTGTGGCGGGGCACCGCCGACATCTACGGCGCCATCCTCGCGCACCCGTTCCTGGCCGGGCTTACCGACGGCAGCCTGAAGCAGGACGCGTTTGCTTTCTATGTGGTGCAGGATGCGTTGTACCTGCGGGGCTTTGCGCAGGCACTCGCGGAGGTAGCCACCCGGGCACCAGACATCGCGGGACTCGAGATGTTCGCCCGCCACGCGGCCGACGTGATCGCCGTCGAGCGGACCCTGCACGACTCGTTGCTGGCCGACCTTGACATCGATCCTGCGTCGGCGGCGGTAGCCGAGCCAGCGCCCACTACCCTCGCCTATACCAGCTACCTGCTCGCCACCGCCCGCGGCGGGTCCTACGCCGAAGGGGTCGGCGCCGTACTGCCGTGCTACTGGATCTACTGGGAGGTGGGCAAAGAACTGCTGCGGCGCGGCTCGCCCAATCCGCGCTACCAGCAATGGATCGTCACCTACGGCGCCGAGGAATACGGCGATGTCGTCCGCGACGTCATCACCATCGCCGATGGGCTGGGGCCCGGTCTCGCGCCGTCCGAGCGCGCGCTGATACACCGGCACTTCCGCATAACCAGCCGGTACGAGTGGATGTTCTGGGACATGGGCTACCGCAAGGAGAGCTGGCCGCTGTGATACATCAGGACGGGTGAGCCAGGCCGTCATGCCGCCCACATGCTGGATACGCGCGACGCCGTGCCAGGGAACGGAATAACCTTAACCGCGATGAACGCTACCGCACCGCCCGCCGGGAACCTGTACCTCGTCGTCGGGTATGACGGCTCACCTCCTGCCATCCGGGCGCTCGACGCCGCGGTCAGGCTGCTGCACGGCCGGACCGGCGGCATCGAGGTGGTGTACGTCGCTCACCTGCCCAGCATCGACATGCTGTCGTCAGGCGCCATAGCCGAAATGGAAGCCAACTTCGACGATATCGCGCGGGAGCTGCAGACCGCGGCCAGCGAGCAGCTGCGCGACCGCGAGGAGCGCTGGCGGTTCGAGCGGCGCCAGGGCCTGATCCCGGACGAGCTGATCGCCGCCGCCGCGGACATCCGCGACCCCCACCCCGGCGACACCGTGGCGATCGTGGTCGGGAGCTCATCGCATGCCATGCACCGCGTGGTCGGCTCGGTCGCCGTCAGCCTCGCCCGCCGCTCACCGGTGCCCCTCGTGGTCGTGCCCTAGGGCTCTCCGGATCCGGTCTGTCCGCGAGGGCCGGCGGTCCCGGCCAGGGCGAACATCGGGGCACTGAGGGAAAGCCCGCACCGGTCGGCCAGTTCGTCCCCGCACAGCTCCGGGGCGAGGCAGTGGCCCGGATCACCGCTGGGTCTCTGACGGGTCTGGTCCGCGGCTCCCGGGACAGCGGGGCTAGGCTCCGCTCGCCGGCGATTTGGGCCGCCAGTAGCCGGTATGTGTGGCCCGGCACAGGTGGACATGGCGTTTGCGGTATGCCTATCGTGGCCTGGAGATAGCGACATTTGGGGCCGCGATCCCCAGCGGCATTACTGGGCAATCGTTGCTCCGGACCCCGGTAGCGATCCGTGCAGCGCGCTCCACGCGAAGGGGCATTGATCCCATGTCATCTGCCGCCCAGGGCCGTCCGGCAGCCCCCGCCGACCGGCGCTGGCTGGTCCTGGTTGTGGTGGCTATCGCCCAGCTGATGGTGGTCCTGGATTCCACGGTCGTGAACATCGCGCTGCCGTCGGCCCAGCGTTCGCTGGGGTTCCCGAACGGCGACCGGCAGTGGGTGGTGACGGCCTACGCGCTGGCCTTCGGCAGCCTGCTGCTGGTGGGCGGCCGGCTCGGCGACATGTTCAGCCGCAAGTGGGTCTTCATCACGGGCCTGGCCGGATTCGCCGTCTCCTCGGCCATCGGGGGGGCCGCCGTCTCGTTCGAGATGCTGGTGGCGGCCCGGGCGCTGCAGGGCGCGTTCGGCGCCCTCCTCGCGCCGTCCGCCCTGGGCACCCTGGTCAGCACCTTTCAGGACCCGCGCGAGCGGGGGCGGGCCTTCGGAATCTACGGCTCGGTCGCGGCCGGCGGCGGCGGCGTGGGCCTGATTCTCGGCGGGCTGCTCACCCAGTACCTGTCCTGGCGCTGGACGCTTTACGTCAATCTGGTGTTCGCCGCGATCGCCGTGGCCGGCGCCCTGGCGTACATGCGCAGCAGCCGGCCCGCCAGCCGGCCGCGGATGGACTGGCTCGGGGCCGTACTGGCCTGCGCCGGTCTTTTCCTCATCGTCTTCGGCTTCTCGCACGCCGAGACGGCCGGCTGGACGGCCGTGCTGACGATCGGCTCCCTGGTCCTCGGCGTGCTGCTCCTCGCCGCGTTCGTGGTCGCCGAGCGGTGGGGCAGTCACCCGCTGCTGCCGCTGCATGTGATCCTCGACCGCACCCGGGGCGGCTCCTACGTCGCGGTCTTCCTCTCGGGGATCGCGATCTTCGGCATCTTCCTGTTCCTCACGTACTACCTGCAGGAGGTCAAGGGATACAGCCCGGTGACCAGCGGGCTGGCCTTCCTGCCGATGATCGGCTGCATCCTGCTCAGCTCCAATGTCTCCAGCATCGTAACCCTGCCCCGGCTCGGGCCGCGCGTCCTGATCACCACCGGCATGCTGCTGGGCGGTGCCGCGATGATCTACCTGAGCCAGCTCACCGTGAGCTCCAGTTACGCCGTCGGCGTGCTGCCCGCCCTGCTCATCCTGGGCCTGGGCTTCGGCATGATCTTCGCCCCGGCCATCAACACGGCCACGGCCGGCGTCCCGCGCCAGGACTCAGGCGTAGCCTCCGCGCTGGTCAACACCGGGCAGCAGGTCGGCGGATCGATCGGGATCTCCGCGCTGAGCACCGTCGCGCTGACCGCGGCGACCAGCTACCTGGCCGCGCACCGCACGGGGCCGCTGGCGCCGGCGGTCGCGGCCACCCACGGTTACACCGTGGCCTTTGCGGTGTCCGCGGGAATCTTCGCTCTCGGTGTGATCCTCGCGATCGTCCTGCTGCCATCCAAGCAGCGACTTGCAGAGCTCAGGGCCGCCGCCGCAGCCGGGGCCGAAGCTGTGCCTCCCGCCGCCGTGCCCACGCCCGCCGCCGTGCCCGCGCCCGCCGCCGCAGCCGCGCCCGCCGCCGACCTCGCGACCGGAGCCGACCTCGCGCCGGAGCTTGAGGCGCACGCGATTCACGCGATTCCGGTTGCCCTGCCCTGCTGCTCGCCGGTGATAAACCCTGCTTCGCTCCCGGCGGGCAGGCCCGCCGGGTGATCGCGGCGAGGAAGAGACCCGATGGACCTTCCGGTTCCCCAAGAGGGAAGGGACCCGATGCGGCATTGGATCCCCTCGCGGGCCGGCCGCATACCGCTGGCAGCTGGACACCAAGGAGCAGCGGGACAGCGGGCTAGTGAGCCGGTCTTGAGGTTGGCGGTCACCACGTGAGAGCCATCAAGGACGAAGCCCTCTGCGTCAAGGCCCAGCGCCCGTTGTCTGCCCCGGCGACCATAGGTCACCCGACTTTACGCTCGGCCAGGACACGCGGTCCTGGGCTGGGCATTACGCCTGACCCGGCCGGTCACGCCCCGGCACGGACGGCCTCGGGCTCCATGTCGCTGCAGGGTGGCGGCCTAGGCTGGGGGCGTGAGCGAAAAGCTGCCCGCGGTGGCCGGGGCCCGGATGGCGGACCTGCGGTCCAGCGGCACGTGGGGGTCCGTGCTGACCGCGGAGGAGTTCGCCGCCATCCGCAGCGTGGGCTTCGAACCCGTCGGCCAGGTGTTCGGCGCGGCCGTCTACAGCGCCGGGTCCGCCAGCGGGTACAGCTGCCCCGGGGCGCCGGGACCGTCCGGCGGCGGGTTGCCGCCCCGGTCGGCGACCCAGGTGTCCGGGCGGGGCGGCGTGGGGTCGTTCGGCCCGCTCGTGCAGACCATGGACCAGGCGCGGCGCACGGCCATCGGCCGGATGACCACCGAGTGCGCCGAGCTTGGCGGGCAGGGGGTGGTAGGCGTCCGGCTGTCCCGGGGGTCGTTCCCCCTCGGCGGGCCGCAGTTCACGGCCATCGGCACCGCGGTCCGCGCGCCGAGTGCCGTGCACGGGCCACCGGTACCCTTCACCGCTGAGGTGTCGGGGCAGGATTTCGCCAAGCTGATTATGACGGGCTGGGTACCTGCGGGGGTCGTGCTCGGCATCTCGATCGGGTCGCGGCACGATGACCGCAAGACCGCCCGCCAGGCGCGCTGGGGCTCGGGCAACGCCGAGGTCACCGGCTGGACCGAACTGGTCAGCCAGTCGCGGCACGACGCCAGGCGCCGGCTGGAAAGTGACGTCAAGCGGCTCGGCGCTGAGGGCGTGGTGATCGCCACGATGCAGATGCGGGTGCGCGAGCGGGACTGCCCGGTAACGGCCGGCCGCCGCGACCACATCGTGGAGGCAACCTTCATCGGCACCGCCGTGGCCAGGTTTTCCCGTGCCGGGCAGCGTCATGACGATCTGGCCCTGCCCATCATGTCGCTCGATCCGCAGCGGCACCAAGCCGCCAGGGTCCGGATATAGGTACCTCAGCGACCACCTGCGCCGAGTGCTTGCCGAGCACCGATACCGCCAGGTTGCCGCCCGGCTTTAACCCGAAGGATCCGGCTTTACTCTGAAGGAGATGCACCCAGCCGCCCTGCGTCACGGAGGCACACCGGCAGGCTCAGCCTCCGGTCTCCCTGGTGGCCTTCTATCGGACAATCCCTGGTGGGAATCATGAGAATCGCCATCACAATCCTCGCGGCACTCACGGCCGCCGTCACGGCCATGGGCACAGCTTCAGCTGCTACCCAAAGCAAGGCCCAGTCACCGACCGTGCCCCAGGTACTGATGCTGAACCAGCTCAACGGCACCGCGCATGCATACCAGCAACCGGCTACGCTCAACGTTGAGCTCGATGTGCCGCCCTACCCGCCATCGCGGGTGCTCCGCGATCTGCACTGGGCACGCTGGGACGCTGCCTCAGCGGCTGGCACGGGTCTGCTCTGGGTCGAAGGCAATTCCGGGCTCGGCCCGCCACCCCCGGCAACCCAGCATTGCTCGGCCGTCATTGACCTCGTATGGCGGTACTGCTCCGTGACCGTAACATTGCAAGATCCAGAATACGACAGCCAGGCGCACCTCAGGTTCTTCTCGCAGCTGCTGATCTCCAGCCGGCTCAGCGAGGGGGTGGCAGGCGGCGGGCAGTACGACTGGGAATGGCAGCCGCACGGCTGGGTCCAGGTGCAAGGGGCATGATCAGCATCCACCGGATATCCTCACAGACCGAGTTCCGGCCCGAGGGGCTGTCCAGAGGTGGCCTCGGCAGAACCGGGCTGCGGCGTCCTTCGTAGGGGATGCCCGCCAGCGATAGGAACTCGATCCCACAATCACGGCGGCACCCAAGCGCGTCGCCAGCTCGCGCACGGCCGGTTGACCCGGACGCCTACACCAGGCCGCTCACCGCCGACTACAGCTTCGGCGCGCTCGAACACCTCTGGATGGCCGCAGGCGGCAGCGGCGGGACCGCCTCCCACGCCGCCTGCATCGCCGAGCATGAATCAGGCGGCAACCCCAATGCCATCAGCCCGACCAACGACTGGGGCCTATGGCAGATCCACAACGGCGGCCCCCGCATGCTCAACCCGGCCGCGAACGCCGCGACCGCCGTCCGCATGTCAGACAATGGCCGCAACTGGTCAGCATGGACAACCGCCCAAATGTGCTAGCGCCACGGCAGTAATCATGACCGGGCGCTTCCCCCATCCGGCTGTCCGGAACGGATAGGCAACGCTACCAAGAGGCGGCCGCGGGGATCTTCCCCGCGGCCGCCCTCCATACCCACCGCCTGCGCGATCAGGCAAGATCACGGCAACGGCGGCAGCTGGGCGAGCATTGCATCCTGAGTCGAACAGCGCATCGCCCGCGGCGCGCCAGGGTTTTCTGTCCCGTCTACGCCGCCAGGAGGCAACCGGCAACGCACGCGAGGAGTAGCGCAGGCGGAGTCTGCATTACGGTCCTGGCTCTGCTGGCGGGGTGCTGCGTGACTGGCAGAGGTCTGACTGCGCAAAAGGAATCCGTAGCCCACTCCAAACCAGTGGCGTGAAAGAACTGAAGGCCGTCTATGCCACGCGATCTCGATATATCGGTGAGCTATTCGCGGCCCGGTGACCGCCGGGCGGGCCGGGGTGAACTGCAGCACGCTGGCCTGCTCGGTGCGGGGTAGGCCCGGCACTTGTACGCCGTCCGTACGGAAATTAAGCTTCTCCGATCGCACCGTTTCCGGTCAGCGCGATACGCGGAAGGGGGGAGCGGCGTTTCCCCCCGGCCGAAGTCCGGGGTTTCCACGCCGCGATCTTGATGAAGAAGCTTTTTGAGATCCTGGTTTGTTTTCTGCATCCCGTGGCTGTAGTCCTCATGTGGATCGACCTAGCCGCCGACCGGCCGGACTTGAGGCGGGGCGGGAAACTGGTGTGGGGGATCTTCGGTCTTATCCCGCTGGTGCCTTTCCTGTACGTACTCACTGGGGGTGATCTGTGGTAAACCGGTTCCGGCGCGCACCGCGGCCGCGATCACATGATCCGCAACGGCAGGCCGACCGCTTACGCCGCTGCCCAAGTCACACCAGGAGCGGCATAACGAGTGCATTGGTGGCGCCTCGGCCTCACCCGATCAACTTGGTCAGGTAGCAGCAGGGACCGGCGTTCGTCTTCAGTACTGGGTCTGCGAAACCGGTTTCGTGGCTGACTCGCCACCCACTCCGGCTATCTCTGTTTCTTCGGCTATCTCTGTTTCGAAGGTCGGCATCTGGCGCCTGGTAAGCGGGGAAAGGCCACCCCGCATGCCTCACACGCGTCCGGGTGCTCCGCCTGGTTGAGCCGACCGCATTCCGGGCAGACGCGGTGCGCCCAGCAGGCCGAGTCGCCGACTTCCTCGTGCTCGGTGGCTGGAGATGAGCGGGCGCCTGCCCGCTCCTCGTCCATCGACGCCGTCATGGGCTTCCCCTTCTGTGTGCGCTTCACTCGGTCGCAACACGGCCTGCTTCCCCCGGCCGGAAAGCCAGCCGCGCCTGCGATTGAAAGGCACGCCAGCCTCGCTCCCACTGCCCCTCACGCGGCGTGGTGAACGCGAACCTGCGGAGCAGCCCGGCCAGCGACCGCTCAACCTCGCGATCCGCGGCGGCCCGGGACCGCTGCGGCTCATACAAGGCCGCGTCCACCCAGTCGGCCGGACCCCAGATACACACATCGATGCACTCCTGCGGAGCATCAACGCCCCCGCAATCCTCGCAGCGCCACACGATCACCGTCTCAGCACGTGCAGGCAGCTCATCACCGCGGCCCCCGGCCGCGGGCCCGGAGCGTCGCAGCACCGAACGCGCCGATTGCCGAACCGCCTCGTATGCGACCCGCCACTCGCCCGGGCCGGGCTCCGCGCGCGCCAGTTCCCCGACCACAGCCCGGAAACCCTCGATGCGAACGCGGCAGGCCACCGCGACCGCCGTCAACTCGTCGTAATCGCCGCCGCTGACGAGTTCGAGCCTGCGCTCGCAGCAGGCCCCCTCGCAACTCTCCTGCTGCCTCATCGCCCCGCAGCCGATGCAGCCCGGGATCGACACGCGACGCGGCGGTTCCACGGACTCAATATAGGCTCGGCGCTAGCGGCCGCATAACAGGGCTGCCCGGCAATCGCCGCGGCCCGGTCGCCAGGTCGCTGGCCACTCCCCTACCTGCTTGTAGTCGCACTGTGACCACCTCGACAGCGCCGCTATTCGAACGCGGGTTCGCCAGCCTTTCACGGGGGCGGGATCAGCCAAGCATCCAGGCACCGCGAAGGCTCTAATTATCTTGGTCGGCCCTGGGCAGCTCCGGCCCCCCCGGAAGCCGTGAGAGCCAGAAATGGAGCCAGCGCCGTCAGCCGCCCCCAAACTCAATCCGACCCACTCAGGATGTTCAACCGGCCCGCGGGCGGCCGTCAGCCAAGCCTGATCGAAAATATGCGTGAATTCCGGGGCGAATTGGACGGCCCGCCCTCGGCTGAGATGATGGCCTGGTGCAAGACTACTTGCCGCCGCCGCAGACCCGGCGTGAGCGCCTCTGGCGGGCCGCGGCGTCCAGGGGCATTCCGCTACGCGCCATTCTGGCCACGGTCGGGGTCGTGGTCGGCGCCTACCTGGCCGGCAAGCTGCTCTACCGGCTGCGCGACGTCATCCTGATCATGGTCGTCGCGGGATTCATCGCGCTGCTGCTGAATCCGCTGGTCGTGGCCCTGCAACGGTGGAAGGTCCCGCGGCGCGGGTTTGCCGTCACGATAGTGACCCTCTGGGGTTTGGCCGTGTTCATCGGACTGGCGGTGGCGTTCGGCTACCCGCTCGTCAACGGCATCAGCCACCTAGCCCAGCAACTGCCGACGTACGTGTCGCAGGCCGAGCACGGCAAGGGGTGGATCGGGCACCTCGCGGTTAAATATCACGTTCAGGCGTGGGTGGCGAAGAACACGCCCAAGCTGGTGAGTTTCGGGCAGGGCCTCGCAAAGCCAGCCTTGAGCCTGGGCAAGGGCGCCGCGACGCTGATCATCACGCTGGTCACGATTTTCGTGCTCGTGCTGCTGCTGCTGCTCGAAGGGCCCAAGATGCGCGCCGGCCTGCTCGGGATAATGACACCGGCGCACGCGGAGCGGTACTCACGGATTGCCCGCGAGATCAACGGCTCCGTCACCGGCTACATGCTCGGCAACTTTGCGACCTCGGTCATAGCCGGGGTGGTCGTGTTTGTCACCCTGCTGGTCTTGGGGGTCCCGTATCCCTTGCTGTGGGCGCTGTGGGTCGGGCTGGTCGACTTCCTGCCCATGATCGGCGGCGCGCTGGCCGGGATACCCACCGTGCTGTTCGCGGCCGGCCATTCACTGACGGCGGGCATCATCACGCTGGCGGTATTCCTGATTTACACCCAGATCGAGAATCACGTGCTGAACCCGGTTGTGATGAGCCGGACCGTGAAGGTCAACCCGCTGCTCGTGCTGGTATCGATCCTGGTCGGAGCGTCCATCGGCAGCTGGATCGGCGGGACGTTCGGCGGATTCGTGGCGGCCCTGCTGGCCATTCCCACCGCCGGCGCGCTGCAGGTAACGATCCGCGAGATCTGGCAGACCACCGCCCCCGAGCCGATAGAAGCCGCGGCCTCCGACCAGGGGCCTGACCGCCACCCTGACGACAACGGGACCAGATACCGACTGTTACCAGCCATCGCCGACCAACTGCACCCGCCGCCGCGGCAATCCGGCGGTCCGTCAGGGCGGATCAGACGGGGTGCTGGGTGGTGCGGAGCCTTCCTGGAGGCTTCCGGGGGGTATCAGACTTCACTTCTCTGGCATGATCGAAGCGTGACTGGCCTCGACCTCCAACGCCTCGCACAAACCGCTTACGAAGCCCACCGCGGCGCCCACTCCGGGCCTCTTCCGTCGTGGGAAGAGACCACCGAGCAGGAGCAGCAAGCCTGGAGGGCCGCCGTGACCGCGGTCACCGGCCAGGGCGATGTCACCCTCAGCGAGGGGCCTCCCGCCCAGTCGCTCGTCGTCCAGACCGGGGATCAGACCCGCATCTTCCACAACGACTTCACCGTCGGCCGCCAGGGCTCATTGAGCCTCAGCGACGAGCGGGCCTCAAGCCACCACGCCCTCTTCCAGTTCGCTCATGGCCTCTGGTACGTCCAGGACCTCGATTCGACCAACGGCACCTGGCTCAACGGGCGCCGCATCTACCAATCCCAGCGGCTGAAAAAGGGCGACAAGGTCAAGATCGGCCGCACCACCGTAGTCGTGGTGTCGGCATGAGCCGCGCAGGCATCAGCCGATGAGCCCGGGAGGAACCCGGCACTCCTCGCGCGGGTTCCCTCGGAATGCTTTCCAGCGCTGACGGGCTAATGGACGCCAAGCCTGTCAGCGGGCCGGGCACCGCATGGTCAATCGCATCCGTCACGCGGGCGATCATAACGAGCCTGGTGGATGCACACTGGCAGGTATGAGCCGCGAGCGCCACCATCGGGCCTGGCCCGCACTAATCGCATCGCTCCAGTGGGTTCTCGATCACATCACGCGCAGGGGCCAGCACCCGCCGCCTGCTTCCGACGGGGGGCAGCCAATGACCAACACATTTAGACGGCTACGGGAAGCGCTGCTCCTGGTCATTGTGCTCCTGGCTGCGGTCGGTTTCGCGGCGGGATGTGCGCGGGCCAGCAGCATCCGGGCCAAGCTTGCACCGTCCGGCGGGACCGGCACCTCCTCGCTGAGCAGCGCCAGCCTCGCACCGATCAGCCCGACGGCGACCACCACTCCATCCGTTCAGCCATCGGTCAGCGCAACCACCTCTGCCCCGGCACCTTCGCCGACGCCGACGCCGACCAGGCCAGCGCCGGCACCGACGGTCAGCGGTTCCCCGGCTCCCGCCAACGGCCCAGCGTCCCTGCTATGGCTGTGGGTACTCATCGGCGTGATCGCCGTAGTGGGGTTGATTACCCTCGTCAGTCAGGCGGGCCGACGCCGTGCCGCGAGAAGCCGGAACTGGCGGGCGATGGCGGTGGATGCCTTTGCGAAGGGAGCAGCTCTGCACGATGCGGTAAGCGTCGCCGGGCTGCCCGGCCCATATGGCGGCGGGAACGCCGGCGCCCGCTGGGCCGATATCCAGCGCCGCGCCGACGACCTGACCCAGGCTCTGTACCGGCTGCGGGAGGCGGCCCCCGGTGCGGACGAGCGGGCCCGGGTCGACGATGTGCTCGCATCCCTTTATGCGCTACGGTCTGCCACCCAGACCGGGAATATGTCACCGTCCGGCGGCCTCAGCGCTGGCAATCTCCAGGCTCGGTTGCGGAACTTCGAAGCGGCTCTCCAGGCGCTGCGCGAGCCAGAATAAGCTGCGCGAGCCGGAATAAGTGGCCGTCGGCCAGCCATTGCCGGATCTCACGGATACGCTGCGGGCTCGTCCAGCTCGCGGTGATAGTGCTCATCTTCGGCAAGACGCCCGCCCCGTACTACCAGCACGAGCCCGCCCAGCAATCGGGCGCAGGGCACTAGACCGCGCTGCGGCAGACGGACGGCAGGCCGGCGGTCTTGCCCCCGTTCTCCATCGTGAGCAGCCCGCAGAAGCTCGCGTCACCGACCTTCCAGGTCCCGTTCTGCAGGACGGCCACGCCAGTCTGGTTCGTCAGGGCCGCCGACCCGCCCACGACGATGTCATAGGTGACCTTGGCCTGGGTGGCCGACACCATCGTCACCCTCTGCACCCTCGCGCTCGCCGACGACGCCAGCGGGGACTTCGCCTGAGCGCTGAGGACGGCGGCGAACGTCTGCCCGTTCTGCAGCAGTTCCACCCGCCGGGATGTCGGGGTCGCCGCACTGAAGAACGTCTCCCAGTTCGCCGTGATCTGGCTCTCGACCCCGCTCCCAGCCGGGGACGAGGACGCTGCGGAAGGCGACTCGGCGGACGGCGCGGCCGAGGACGGATGCGCTGACGAGGACGGATGCGCTGACGAGGACGGATGCGCTGACGAGGACGGATGCGCTGACGAGGAAGAGGCCGGCGTGCCACTGCTGCCGCACCCGATGAGGAGCACGCCGAGGACCGAGGCCAGGATCACCCATCGCGCTCGCTGCGGATATCGCATCGCACTGCCTCCTTACGGCCGACTCCATACAGCCCGACAAACCCCTATCTCATCTTCTGGGGGGGTACGCCCGCCACAGTGGCTTAAGGGCCGGATGTGACAAGACCTTGGGCACCTCCCACCGCTACCAGGACTGGGACACGGTCGACCCGGACAAATGGGTCCCCGGCCGATACGGGGGTGTCCCTGGCTAGGAACGGCTCGGAAGAGGTGTATCACAGCCGATGGAAGCTGCTCCGTTGTTTCTGAAGACAGCTGGTCCAGCCCAGGGCATGAAAGGAACCGTCATATGGTCGTCACATTCACCATCGCGCCGGATGAATTCCTCGGGTTAAGGGCCCTGGTCGACCTGGGCCAGACAGCGAATAGCGGCGGCACCGACACCGTAACCCAGGCGAAGACACTGATGCGCAGAGCGCTGGCGGATAAGCTGGAGGACGCCGGCCTGCCCTGGGCTCCGTCCGCCGAAGCAGTCAAGCAACGCGCCGCCGAGACCGCGGAGCCGGATACCGCCGTGCGCAGGCTCATGGGAAAAAGAATCCGAAAGGACGCCGCGTACGCCCTGGCTGTTGCCATGTTGGTCGCGCTCTGGGGAGGCTACGCCCGGGGCTGGAATTGGACGGGTTTCCGGGCGAACGGCCAGCTGTGGGATTGGCTCCACCTCCTGCTGCTACCGGTCGTCATCGGCACCATCCCGCTGTGGATCCGGCATAGGGACTACATCGGCCGGATCAGGCGCGTCACCTACGCAGTCGTCATCGTGGCCTGGACCGGGTTCGTGATCGCTGGTTACCTGGTTCCGCTCAATTGGACGGGCTTCCGCGGCCAGACGCTGTGGGACTGGCTTGAGCTGCTCCTGCTGCCGGTGGCACTGGCGGCGACGACCAGTATGCGGGTCCCGCTGCCGAAGGTCCTCCGCTCGCTGCGCCCGTATCAGAAGGGAATCATGGCCGCCCTGGCCGTCGGGTGGACCGTGACCGTGATCGGTGGTTACGCTCTGCGGTGGACGTGGACCGGCTATGCCGGCAACACTCTCTGGGATTGGCTCCAGTTGCTGCTCCTGCCGCTGGTGTTCCCGACCATCCTGCTCCCGGCCTTGCTCAAATGGGTCTCGGGCAATGCCGCCGGGCGTGCCAGCGAGGCGCACGAGGCGGTCGTGGCCCGGATAGCTACACTTGCTCATGGAACATCGCCGGACTTTGCATCGCCACACCACGCCCCGTGAAAGATGCCGTCGTGCGCGCTGAGCCGGGGCCGCGATCGGCCAGATCAGCGTCCCAGAAGGACACGGGGATCGGTGCTGCCGTACGGGGACCGAAGCGGCAGTGGCGCGGTGGCGGCAGATGATTAAGACTGGACGTGCCTATCGCCGAAGGAGGTCGTAATGGCGAACCATCCCACGCCTATGGGTGACCCCGGGCAGAGCAGCGAAGACATACTCGGCCGCGAGCCGGGCGGCACCGATGAAATCGGGCCCGAGCAAGGAGGCACCGATGAAATCGGGCCCGAGCCGGGCGGCACCGATGAAATCGGGCCCGAGCAAGGAGGCACCGATGAAATCGGGCCCGAGCAAGGAGGCACCGACATACTCCGGCCCGGGCAGGGTTAAGGAACCGCGCCAGGCGTTGCGCCCGCCTGGCGCTCGGGCAGATGGGTGACCTGGCGAACCTCAGCCGGTGGCCCCGGCCTTCGGGTACCGCAGCCGGTTCCCATGCACTGATACAGAGCGGGCCCCGCAGCGTCCTAGGAAACCGGCCGTTCGTCGTCATCAGGGCTGATTGCGCAGGTCGGCGATGACCTGGCGGCGCCGCTGGCGGGGTTCGGGCGACCGCAGGTCGGTGCCGTAGGGCTCGATACGGTCCACCCGGCCGCCGTATCGGGCCGCCTGGGCGGCAGCCAGACGGTCCCCGGTGGCCAAAACCTTGAAGGTGTCCAGCATCTCGGCGGTGATCAGGGACGTCATCGCGTCGGTGTCACCGCGTTCCAGCAGGCGTGCAGCTCGCTGGTGACCGTAATGGGCACCCTGGTTGGCGGCCGCGTTGGGATCCGAAGACCCTGCTCACCTACGTCGCGGAAGCGCTCGATGCGGTGCAGCCGATCGGCGGACGGGTGTTCGACGCGCTTGCCTCCCCCGTCAGCTCGGTGCCCGGCACGGTCGTCCCGCGGCTGGGCTCGGCGTTCTCGTCGATGACGTCGCCGGTGGTGCTGGTCCTGGATGACGTGCACGTGCTGCACAATCGGGAGTGCCGGGCTGCGCTGTCGGTGCTGGCCGATCACGTGCCGCACGGCTCACGGCTGGCGCTGGCGGGCCGGGCCGAGCCGCCGCTGCGGGTCGCGCGGCTGCGGGCCGAAGGCCGGATTCTGGAGATCGGCCCTGGCGACTTGTCGCTCACCCTCGACGAGGCGGCATCGCTACTGCGCGACGCAGGCATCACACTGGGTGAGGATGACCTGGCGGAGCTGCATCGGCGTACCGAGGGATGGCCGGCCGGGCTGTATCTCGCGGCGCTCTACCTGAGGGAAGGAGGTTTCCCGGCTCGCGAAGGAGCGCGGTTCCCCGCGTGGCCATCCTCGCCGCCAACCATCCTCGCCGCCAAGAGGGGGAACCGGCTCGACGAGGATGGACCCCCAGCCGGCCCGGCCGCGGAGGCAGGCATCGCGCTCCGCGCGCCGGACCGGCACCCAGCCGTGACCGGGGGTATCGCCGGGTCTATTTACCAGCCGCTACGCCAGGGAAAGCGAGATAACCGGCAGCGGCTCGGCCATAGTGAGGTGATCGGTTCCGCTGAACCGCACGATAATCAGATCGTCATCGTCCAGTTCCGCCAGCTGACTGGCCGGCGCGACAAACCTCATCGGCTGCTGGCCAGCGTATTTGGCGTAATTGGACTGCAGGCCGAAGGTTATCTCGCCATTCATCTCCGGGCCGAGCTCGGTTATCCGACCGGCCTCAGCCAATATCTTGGTCATAATTGATCTTCCTTCCTTGGTGACGGGGTTCTGGATACCAGGAACGCATCTCCGCAGGTCACGCGCCAGACCGGCAAGATCTCTGACCGGTCGGCCAGGGTTTCCCGGGTCTGAGATTCCCTCATTCCCAACGTATCTCGGATCGGCAAACTCTGCAATTCTCCTGCCGTCCCACCGGTCACTCAAATTGCTTTAACGCAACGAGCCCGCGTTGTTAACTTTAATGCAACGAGCCCATATTGCTAACTTTGACGTAACGAGAGCGTATTGCTAACGCAGCAAACTCGTATTGTTTGTGAATTGCAGGTACCTTTCTAGTTACGTAAATCGCTGCCGCTTCGCAGCTCAGCCAGCAGGTCACGAACCGGCGACCTGGGCGTCCGGGGCACCCCGGGGTTTGGCCGGTGGCTCGTGCCGTGCGAAGCGCCGCAGCGTTCACTCAGCTCACAGCGTCACCGATTGACTCATACGTTTTGGCCAGCTGTCGCCAACTGCACGGACATGCGGCCAGGATGGCGGCGGTCCAGCCAAGGGCGGTCCAGTCAAGAGGACAAACGTCCCGCGGTTGTCAGGCCCGTTGACTCTTCGGGTATCCAGGGCACCATGGTTTTGTGAAACAAGCAGTAATGGCTGGCTCCGGCGGTATCCCGCCCTGAACGAGGTATAGCCAAACGAGGTATAGCCATTTGGAATCTGCGGACGAGAAGGACGTGATCACCGGTGGCTGCTGCAACGCCCAACGACAAGAGCACGAACAAGACGCACACGAAAAGTGGATCAGAGAACCGAGAGGTCGCTGAGGCCGCCGACAGGGCCGAAGAGGCACTCGGCTCGCTGGACTTCCTGGTGCCCGACGGCACGGTGGGCCTCATGCGCCGGTTCTGGCCGGACCCCACCCTGGCGCGCTGGGCGGTCAAGCTGGCCAGCCAGCCGGCGGTCGTCGCGGGCCAGGCCGCCAAGCTGTCCGCCGACCTCGCCAGCATCGCGACAGGCGGCTCGGAGATCGCCCCGGACCGCCGGGACCGCCGGTTCGCAGATCCGGCGTGGACGTCGAACCCGCTGCTCAAGCGCACGGTTCAGACGTACCTGGCCCTCGGCGGGACCGCCGAGACCCTGCTCGCCGACGCCGCGCTGGACTGGCGGGACAATACCCGGCTGAAGTTCGTGCTGGTGAACCTCATCGCCGCGTCCGCGCCCAGCAACAACCCATTCCTCAGCCCGGATGCGTGGAAGGCGGCCATCGACACGGGCGGCATGAGCCTCGTCCGCGGTCTGCGCGCCTTTGTGTCCGACATGTCCTCTACCCCGCACATCCCGACCATGGTGCAGCCCGACGCGTTCACCGTGGGCAAGGACATCGGGGTGACGCCGGGCTCGGTGGTGGCCCGGACGGACGTCTTCGAACTCATCCAGTACAAGCCCAGCACGCCGACCGTGCACGAGTTCCCGCTGCTCATGATCCCGCCGATGATCAACAAGTACTACATCACCGATCTGACGCCCGGCCGGAGCATGCTCGAGTTCTTCGTCGCGCAGGGCTACCAGGTGTTCGTGTGCTCCTGGCGGAACCCCGGCCGGGAGGCGAGGGACTGGGGTGTGAACACCTACGGTGAGACCATCGTGGACGCGATGGGCATGGCCCGGGAAATCACGAAGTCCCCCAAGATCAACGTCATCGGCCTGTGCGCCGGCGGCATCATGACCTCCATGGTCTGCTCGCACCTGAGCGCCACCGGGAGGCTCGATGAGATCTCCAGCTTGTGCCTGGGCGTGACGCTGCTGGACATGACGCAGGCGGGCACGACCGTCTCGCTGATGGACCAGAACACGGCCACGGCGTCGATCCTCGCCTCCCGCGTCCGCGGCTACATGGACGGGGGCTCGCTCGCGGAGATTTTCGCCTGGCTCCGGCCCAATGACCTGATCTGGAGCTACTGGGTCAACAACTACCTGCAGGGGAAAACACCGCCCCCGTTCGACATCCTCTACTGGAACGCCGACACGACCAGGATGCCCGCCGCCCTGCACCGCAATTTCATCGAGATCGCCATGGCCAACGCGCTGACCAAGTCCGGTGCCACCACGATGCTCGGCAGCCCGGTTGATCTCTCCAAGATCGATCTCGACACCTATATCGTGGCCGGCATCGACGACCACATCTCGCCGTGGCCGTCGGCCTATCGCGCCACCCAGATGCTGGGCGGCGAAAAGCGGTTCGTGCTCTCCAACAGCGGCCACATCGCCGCCATGGTCAACCCGCCGTCGAACCCGAAGGCCACCTTCCGGGTCGGGACCAGCACCCCGCCCGACCACAAGGAATGGCTGGCGGAGGCCGAGACGGTCCAGGGCAGCTGGTGGCCCGACTACACCGCCTGGCTGGAAAGCCGCAGCGGCGACATGAAGGATGCCCCCAAGAAGCTGGGCGACGCGAAGTTCCCGCCGCTGGCCGACGCGCCCGGGACCTACGTCCTGGAGCGGTAGGCAACGGATGTGGCCCGGCACCGGGGGAGGCCCGGTGCCGGGCCCCGTCATGCCGGGAGGGCGACTCGGCCCGAACGGACGTGCCACGGGCTGTCCGCCGGCCGTGACATGTCCGCCGAACGGGCCCCGCCGGGGGGCGAGTCCCAGCAGGGCCCGTTCGGGCCAGGAAAGATGGGCCCGCGAGGGGCGCCATCCTGCGGCGTTATCCCTCGCGGAACTGGACGCCGAACCCGCCGCGCGGATAGTGCCACTTCAGGGCGCCGGGTGCGGCCACGGCGAGGCAGGTGCCGCACTCCAGGCAGGCGGCGTACTCCACCGAGATCGTCCCGTCGGGTTCCTCGGCGTAGACGTGGGCCGGGCAGCACGCGACGATGGCCCGGCCGGTTCCGGTGGCCTTGGCGATCTCCTGGTTGACCTCGATGTGGGACTCCTCCTCGTCGAGGTTGAACCGGTTCTTGGCCAGCCGTTCGGGGACCGACAGTGGTTTCATAGCGCGCGCCCTCCTGCGATGCCGTCGCTGACCAGTTGCCTCATCTTCAGGGGGGAATGCGCCAGCGCCCGCCGGGCGACGCTCAGCAGGTGCCGGCGGGGCTGGGTGTCGAGGCTGAATGAGCCGTACAGCACGTCGGCGAACAGCTCGCCGTACTGCTTGTACATGCGCTCGCGTTCGAGGAAGGCGGGGGCCTTCGCGTAGGTCTTCATGTCCTGGCCGGCGTAGGAGGCGAAGAACTTTTCCCGGTAGCCGGCCAGGCCGGCCTTAGAGGTGTCCTTGCTGTCCAGGGCGGCACCGATGCCCTCGGCGGCGGCGACGGCCGAGGCGACCGCGAGGTCCATCCCGCGCACGGTCAGGCCGGTGTTGAGGGTCAGGCCAGCGGCATCCCCCACGACGACCATGCCGTCCATGGCGATCTCGCCGACCATCTTCATGCCGCCCTCGGCGACCAGGTGGCAGCCGTACTCGGCCAGCTCGCCGCCTTCGAGGTACGGGGCGATGAACTTGTGCTCGAGGAAGTGATCGAAGACGTCGGTGACGACCTTCCCCTGGGCGGTCAGGTCGTCCAGGCGCACGACCACGCCGACGGACACCGAATCGGTGTTGGTGTAGAGGAAACCGCCGCCCCCCACGCCCTCGGTGCAGTCGCCGACCACGGCGAGGGCCGCGCCCTCGTCGCCGGTCAGGTTGAACCGGGCCTCGATGGTCTCCCGGGGCAGCGAGACCACCGACTTCACCCCGACGGCGAGGTGGTTCAGCGGCTGCTTCTGCCGGAGCCCCACGTTCTGGGCGATGAAGGAGTTCACGCCGTCGGCGGCGACGACCACCCGGGACCGCAGTTCGTCGTCGCCGGCCTGGACGCCGACGACCCGCTTCCCGCCCGCGCCGTTGGCGCCGCTGGCCGGGGCGTCCTCGGTCAGCACCCGGTCCACGCGCACGCCCGGCATGACGGTGACGCCGGCCTCTTCGCATTTTTCGGCCAGCCAGGGGTCCAGTCTGGCCCGCAGCACGGTGACCGCGTTGACCGGGTCCGCCAGGCGCGTGTCCTGGTAGTCGATACCGACGGAGCTGGTGGCGTTGAGGAATGTGACGCAGTTACGGGTGATCCGCCGCTCGACCGGGGCCTCGTCCAGAAAGCCGGGAAAGACCTCCTGGATGCCCCGGGAGTAGAGCACGCCGCCGGACAGGTTCTTCGCGCCGGGGGCCTCCCCCCGCTCGATCAGCAGGACCTCACGGCCCTGCTGGGCGAGCTGGTAGGCGGCGACGCAGCCGGCGATCCCGGCGCCGACGACGATGACGTCAAAGTCGGGCTCAGCTGTTTCTGTCATGTCGCACCGTTATCCGTGGGCTAGTCGCACCGTTATCCGTTATCCGTTATCCGTCGGCTATTTGAGGGCGCTGGTGATCGCCGGCACCAGCTCGTAGAGGTCGCCGACCAGACCGTAGTCGGCCTGGGTGAACACCGCGGCGTTCGGGTCGGAATTGATCGCCACGATCGTCTCCGCCCCCACCACGCCGACCATGTGCTGCAGCTGGCCGGAGATCCCGACCGCGAGGTAGAGCTCCGGGGTGATACGGGCCCCCGAGCTGCCGATGTAGCGGTCCTTGCCCATCCAGTTGAGGCCCTCGGCGACCGGGCGTGAACAGGCGATCTCGGCATTGACGGCCCCGGCGAGCGTCTCGATCAGCTCGAGGTCCTCCTTGGCCTTGAGGCCGCGGCCGACGCCGATCACGCGTCGCGCCGCGTTGAGGTCGATCTGTTCGAACTCGGACATGTTGGTCTCGAGCACGGTCAGGCCGTACGGCGTGCCGGAGACCTCCTCGATGGGCACGCTGTCACCGCTGGCCGCGGGGACGGAACCGCCGTCCAGCAGCAGGGCGACCGGTCCGGAAATCTCGACGGTCTCCTCGGAGATGTCGCCGTACACGGCGTTCAGGACGATGGTCTTGTCCCCGTCCTGGTCCAGAGCGACCGAACGGGCCCCGGTCAGCACCGCGGCCCGCAGCGCGGCGGCGGCGGCGCCGAGCAGCACCCGGTCGGCGGGGTTGCGGCCGCTGAGCACGACGCGGGGCGGGTCGGCCGCGACGACCTCGGCGACCGCCTGGGCGCTGGCTTCGGCGGGGGATCCCTCCGGCGCGCCGCACCAGACCACCCGGTCGACGCCGCTGGCCGCCACCGCCTCGGCCACCGGCCGGGGCCCGGCGACGACCGCCGCGACCTGCCCGGCGGGCCCGCCCAGGTTGCGCGCGACCATGATCAGGTTGCCGATCGCCGGCTGCTCCGCGACGACGATCCAGGCCTTGACGCTCACTGTGGAGTCCTCTCTCTCATCCTGCGGGCCCGGCAGGCCCGGCGGGCCGTCACAGCGCGCCCACTTCGCGCAGTGCCTTGACGAGCTCGGCGGCGGCCGCGGCGGGGTCGGTCGTGTCCAGGATCTGGTTCTTCCGCTCCTTGCGGGCCGGGCGGGTCGTACCGGTGACCGTCATCACCGCGCTCCTCGCGGGCACGTTCAGCGCCGCGAGGTCCGCATGGTCCACGGGTTTCTTGCCCGCCGCCAGCAGGTCCTTCATGCCGGGCACGCGCGGCACCGTGGCATCGGCGGAGGTGGCCAGCACGGCGGGACCGGAAATCTCCAGCACCTGCGTGCCGCCCGGGATCGCGCGCGTCACGCGCAGCGCGCCGGCCTGGCCGGTCACCGTGGTCACTTCAGCCACGGCGGGCCAGCCGAGTTCGCCGGCCAGCACGGTCGGCACCATCTTGGCCGCCACGTCGACCGACGAGTCACCGGTGACGACCAGGTCCACGTCGCCGATGTGACGGACCGCCCCGGCGACCACCGCGGCCAGCTCGGCCTGCCCGGCGCCCTTGAGCGAGTCATCCTCGATGACGACGACCCGGTTCAGGCCGCGAGCGAGAGCGGCCTTGCACGCGAGGGGCGTGCCAACGCCCTTGGCCCCGGCCGTCACACCGATCAGCTCGGCCCCGGTGGCCTCGGCGAGACCGCGCGCCAGCTCGATGGCCACGGGGTCGTAGGTGCTGATCCCGGGCCGGGCCCGGCTCCAGTCCACGGTGCCGTCGGCGCGGACGGTGGCTTCCTCCGGGTCGCTGGTCCACTTGTAGGCGACCACAATCTTCATAGCGCTCCTCCTGGCGGCGGCCACCGCGGCACGGGGCGCGATGACGCTGCGTTCCTGGGCTTTACTGTCGCGCCGGCCCTGGGCCGGCCATCATTACCGGAGGGCGGCGCGCGCGATCACCATGCGCTGGACCTCAGAGGTGCCCTCGTAAATCTCGGTGATCTTGGCGTCGCGGTAGTGCCGTTCGACCGGATAGCTTTCGGTGTAACCGTATCCGCCGTGGATCTGGATGGCCTTGCCGGCTACCCGGGTGGCCGTCTCGGAGGCGAACAGCTTGGCCATGGCGCCCTCGGTGGAGTAGGGCAGGCCGCGGTCGATGTTGAAGGCGGCCCGGCGGACCAGCAGCCGGGCGGCGTCGACCTCCGTGGCCATATCGGCGAGCATCCACTGAATGGCCTGCAGGGTCGCGATCGGCTTGCCGAACTGGATGCGCTCTTTCGCGTACGCGACGGCCGCGTCGAGGGCCGCCTGGGCGATGCCCACCGCCTGCGCGCCGATCCCGATCCGCCCGCCGTCGAGCGTCTGCATGGCGATCTTGAAGCCGTCGCCTTCCTCCCCCAGCAGCGCGTCCCTCGGCACCAGGCAGTTGGTGAAATACAGCGGCGGCGTGCTGGACCCGCGGATCCCGAGCTTGTGCTCGGCCTCGCCGACGGAGAACCCTGGGGTGTCCCGTTCGACGATGAAGCAGCTCATCCCGCGGGTGCCCTTCGCGTCCGGGTCGGACTTGGCGAAGATTATGTAAATTTCGGCGAAGGGGGCGTTGGTGATGAAGATCTTCGACCCGTTCAGGACGTAGGAGTCGTCCTTGAGCACCGCCGTGCACGTGCCGGCCGCGGCGTCGGTCCCGGCGGCGGGCTCGGTCAGGGCGAACGCGCCCAGGCGGCGGCCGGAGGTCATGTCGGGGAGGTACTTGTCCTTCTGGGCCTGGGTCCCGAATTTGTAAATGGGGAACGTGCCCAGCGTGGTGTGCGCGGTCATGATGACACTCGTGGTCGTACACGCCCGCGCCACTTCCTCCAGCGCAATCATGTAGCTCACGTAGTCCGTCCCGGCCCCGCCATATTCCTCGGGGTAAGGCATTCCCATGAGGTTCATGCCTGCCATTTTCGGGATAACTTCCTCGGGGAAGCGGTGGTCACGGTCCACCTCCCCCGCAAACGGCGCCACTTCGGCTTCGGCGAACTCCCTTACCGTCTCGCGCACCAGCTCTTGCTCGTCGGTCAGCTCGAAGTCCATGTAACGGGCACCTCCCAGAATTGCCGGCTATACCGGCCTGATTTAAATTCAGAATTAATTACGCCCGGCACCAGCAGAATTAATTCCCCGCATACCTGACACCAACAATAAGGGCTAAATTAATTCGGCCGGCCGCCGGTCACGTAGGGCCGAAGGTCCCGATCATGCTGGCCAGCCGGCCACTAGATGCCGCAGGCCGAGGGACTTAGAGCGCGGGACGTTCGTCCTCTTGCCGCGGGGCCAGGTCTGAACGAGGCTCAGGACAGCATCTGCGTGAAGAGCTTCCTGGCTGCGAGCCAGTCTGCCGGACCTAACCGGGCAGATCTGGGCAGGCCACGGCGGCCTGAACAGGTAAGGGGAACGTTATGACCGAACAGAACGACGTGGTGGTGCTGTCCGGCACCCGGACGGCCATCGGCCGGTATGGCGGCGGCCTCAAGGACATCCCGCCTTGCGACCTGGCGGCGACGGTGGTCCGCGAGGCGGTACGCCGGTCCACCGTCGATCCGGAGGACTTCGGCCACGCGGTCTTCGGCAACGTGATTCACACCGAGGTCAGGGACATGTACCTGAGCCGGGTCGCGGCTGTCAACGGCGGCCTGCCGGTGACCACGCCGGCCTTGACCGTCAACCGGCTCTGCGGCAGCGGGCTGCAGGCCATCGTGTCGGCCTCCCAGATCATCACGCTGGGTGACGCCGAGGTCGCGGTGGCCGGCGGGGCCGAGTCGATGAGCCGTGGCCAGTACTGGGTGCCGGGCTTGCGCTGGGGCCAGCGGATGGGCGACGGCAAGGTCATTGACGCGGTGGTCGGCGGGCTGTCCGACCCGTTCGCCGCCTGCCACATGGGCATAACGGCGGAGAACGTGGCCGAGGACTTCGGCATCTCCCGCGAGGATCAGGACGCGCTGGCGGTCGAAAGCCACCGCCGGGCCGCGGCCGCGACGGCGGCGCACTACTTCGACGAGCAGATCACGCCCATCCCGGTTACGGTTAAGAAGAAGACCGTCGAGATCGTGACGGACGAGCACTTCCGGGAGGACGTCAGCCTGGAGTCCATGGCCCGGCTGCGCCCGGCGTTCGCCAAGGAGGGCACGGTCACCGCCGGTAACGCCTCGGGCATGAACGACGCGGCGGCCGCCGTCGTGCTGGCCAGCAGCGCGTACGCCAATAGCCATGGCCTGCAGCCGCTGGCCCGCCTGGTCGGCTCCAGCGTCGCGGGCGTCGAGCCCAGGATCATGGGCATCGGCCCGGTGCCAGCCGTCAAGATGGTGCTGGAGAAGACCGGCCTGAAACTCGACGATATCGACGTGTTCGAGGTGAACGAGGCCTTCGCGGCCCAGGCCCTCGCCGTCCTCCGCGAACTCGGTCTGCCCGAGGACCGCACCAACCCCAACGGCAGCGGCATCTCGCTCGGGCACCCGGTGGCCGCCACGGGCGCCATCCTGACCGTCAAGACACTGTACGAGCTGAAGCGCACCGGGGGCCGGTACGGCCTGGTGACGATGTGCATCGGCGGCGGGCAGGGCATCGCCGCGATCTTCGAGCGCCTGTAGTCCGCCGGAGTGACCCGCCAAGAGTGAACGGCAGCGAGGCCGCCGGACCAGGTCCGGCGGCCTCGCTGCGTTGCTGGGACTCGGTGCCGCTACGGCGGCCGCGTTATCAGGCCGCGGTGTTCTTAGGGTTCGGGCATCAGGCCGTGCTCAGGGAAGACGGCCGCCCGGGTCGCGAAGATGGCCCGGTCGACGGGATCGGCTGGGTTGAATCCAGTTTCAAACCGGGTGAACGTCGGCTCACTGCCGTCGGTCATGGTCTGCGGTGCATCCCGGCCGGTACGCCGGGCGGCGTACTCGCGCCAGGCGGGCGGGATGAGCGCGCGGGGATCGATCGGGCGCCCGGCCGCCTCGGCCAGCAGATGCGTCCAGGTCCGGGCCACGACCTGAAGCGGCTCATAGCCGCCTCCGCCGGTGAGCAGCCAGCGGCCGTCGGCCACCTCGTGGGCGAGCCGGTGAATCGTGGCGTGGGCCACGCGCTGTGCATCGATCGACAGCTCCAGGTTGGCCATCGGATCGAGCGAGTGCGTGTCACAGCCGTGCTGGCTGACCAGGATGTCCGGCCGGAACGACCGCAGCAGCGGGGGCACCACGGCGTCGAAGGCCCGCAGCCACCCGGCGTCCCCGGTCCCGGCGGGGAGCGCGACGTTCACCGCGGATCCCACCGCCGCCGGCCCGCCGGTTTCGGATGGCCGCCCAGTGCCCGGCCACAGCGTCGCCGGGTGCTCGTGCAGGCTGATCGTCAGCACCCGCGGGTCGTCGTAGAACGCGGCCTGCACCCCGTCGCCGTGGTGCACGTCCATGTCGACGTAGGCGATCCGCGTGGCGCCCGCCTGGAGCAGCCAGCTGATCGCGATCGCCGGGTCGTTGTAGACGCAGAAGCCGCTGGCGCTTTCGCGCATGGCGTGATGCAGGCCGCCGGCGATGCTCGCACCATGCCACGCCGCGCCCGTCCACACGGCCCGCGCCGCCGCCAGGGTGGCCCCGGCGACCAGCGCCGACGCGTCGTGCATGCCGGCGAACACCGGATTGTCCTCGGTGCCGAGGCCGAAGGCCACCGCCGGCTCGTCCGGTTCGGACCCGTCCGGTCCGGGCTCGTCCGGTACGGGGCCACCCGCGTGCCGCACCGCGGCGATGTAGCGCTGCTGGTGGACCGTCTCCAGGTCCATGTCCATGGCTGGCTCCGGGCGCTCGACCGACACCCCGGGCGCCGAGAACACGCCGAGCGCACGGGCCAGCTCGATCGTCAGCTCCACCCGCGCGGGCGCCATCGGATGACCGGCCCCGAAGTCATAGCCCGCGAGCCGGTCATCCCAGGCCACGCACAATGTGCAGCTCATGGCCGGTCAGCACCAGGGCTTGCTAGCACAAAGGACCGGTCAGCACAAGGGCCCGCCGGCCACGTAGATGACCTGGCCGGAGACGAAGCTCGCGTCCTCGCCGACGAGGAAGGAGACTGCGGCCGCCACGTCAGCCGGCTGGCCGACCCGGTTTACCGGTATCTGCTTCTTGTAGGTCTCCACGAGATCCTCGAATGACATCTTCAGGCTGGTGGCCATGGCCGCGGTCATATCGGTGGCGATGAAGTGCGGCCCGATCGCGTTCGCGGTGATCCCGAACTTGCCCAGTTCCTTGGCGAGCGTCTTGGTGAAACCCTCCACGCCGGCCTTGGTGGCGGAGTAGTTGGCCTGCCCGCGGTTGCCGAGCGCCGACGACGACGAGATGTTGACGATCCGCCCCCACTTCTGCCCGCTCATGTACTTCTGCACCGCCCGGGTCATCAGGAACGGGCCGCGCAGGTTGACGTTCACGACCAGGTCCCATTGCTCGTCGGTCATCTTGAACAGCATGGCGTCGCGGGTGATCCCGGCGTTGTTCACCAGCACCGTCGGCTCGCCGAGTTCGGCGGCTACGCGCTCGACCGCGGCGTTCACCTGATCGGTCTTACTGACATCCGCACCTACCGCGAGCGCCTTCCCGCCGGCGTTCGCGATCTCCTTCACCGTTCCCGCGCAGTCGGCCTCGTTCACATCGAGGACCGCCACGGCCATGCCGTCGGCGGCCAGCCGGATGGCTATCCCGGCCCCGATCCCGCGCGCGGCTCCGGTCACGATGGCAACTCGCTGTGTCTCCTGTGACATATCCGTACCTCTCCTCTGGCCGTGGCCGCCCGCACCGGGCTGGCCCACCGGCCGGTCGACTCGGCTGTATCTTCGGTCGCGCGCCGGTCCCCCGAAAGGGACTTTGTGCCCTGCCTTGCCGGGAAACTGGCCGGCGGGCCAGGCCCGGCGCGGATTCGCCCCCGTTTGGCCGGTACCGTCAATGGGTATAACGCATCTAGATTTATGCCAGCCCCAGCCCCCGGCATGCGCTCGATCAGTGAGGATCTATGCAGTCGCTACGGCGCGGCCCAATGCGGCCTGAGGTGACCGAAGAGCTCGTCAGCATCGGCGGCCAGCAGCTGCGTGTCTCGGTACGCCACGGGACCAGTCAGCCAGTCCCGCTGCTCCTGATCAACGGCATCGGCGCCAGCCTGGAAGCCCTGCAGCCGTTCGTCGACGCGATTGACCCGTCCTGGACCGTGATCCGTTTCGACCCTCCCGGCGTCGGCGGCTCACCCATGCCCCGGCGCCCATACCGCTTCGCCGGGCTGTGCAAGCTGATCGCCGGATTGCTGGCCCACCTTGGGCACGAATCGGCCGACGTCCTCGGCATCTCCTGGGGGGGCGGGGTCGCGCAGAACTTCGCCGCGTTCCAGCCAGCGCGCTGCCGCCGCCTGGTGCTGGTCAGCACGGCGACCGGTACGCTCATGCTGCCCGCCAGGCCCGGCGTACTGGCGCGAATGGCCATGCCCCGGCGCTACACGGACGTCGGGTATCTCGGGCGTGCCGCCCCGTCCCTGTACGGCGGGTCCGCGCGGACCGACCCGGAGGGCGTCAGCGCCCTGATGCACGGGAACAACCATGCCGCGCAGTCCCGCGGCTACTTCTACCAGCTCACCGCAGCGGCCGGCTGGACCAGCGTGCCGTTCCTGCCGTTCCTGCGGCAGCCGACGCTGATCATGTCCGGAGACGACGACCCGATCATCCCGCTGGCCAACGCCAAAGTGATGCACTGGCTCATCCCGGACTCGCGGCTGCACGTGTTCAGCGGTGGCCATCTCGAACTGATCACCCGGGCCGGTGAGCTGGCGCCAGTGATCGAGCGCTTCCTGAACGCGGACGGTACCGGCGGCCCGCGGTCCGGCCGCTCCCGGCACCGGCTCGCCGATTTAACCTTCTAGGCTCACCACCACGCGGCGCTGGGCACGCCTGGGGGCGATCCCGGTGTGGTCTCCCCCGCATCCGCGTGCCGGGCCGACACCACAAGCACACAGGCGTTCCGGGGGGTTCCCGGCACCGCCTTCTCCCGCATCGACCTATCCGATGACGGCCCGACGGTCACCGTCAGCCCTGTCCCCTGGAGGCCGCCACCTGAGCGTGCCTCCCTATCCCGTGGGAGAGCGCCAGATGAGCGTGGCGTACGGTCAGGCATATGCGTATTGTCATCGCGGGCGGACATGGCCAGATCGCGCTGCGGCTGGAGCGGCTGCTCGCCGGGCGCGGGGATCAGGCGACGGGGATCATCCGCAAACCGGGGCAGGCGGACGACCTGCGGGCGGCGGGCGCCGAACCCGCGGTCTGCGACCTTGAGTCGGCGGCGCCCGGGGACGTCGAACGGCTCCTGCAGGGAGCGGACGCGGCCGTCTTCGCGGCCGGCGCGGGGCCGGGCAGCGGAGCCGACCGCAAGGACACGGTGGATCGGCAGGCGTGCTCGCTGCTGGCGGACGCGGCCGAGGCGACGGGAGTCCGGCGGTTCCTTGTCGTCTCCAGCGTGGGGGCCGGCCGCGAGCCCCCGGAGGGCACCGATCCGGTCTTCGCCGCTTACCTGCGGGCCAAGGGGGCGGCGGACGCCGACGTCCGCGCGCGTACCGGGCTTGACTGGACCATCCTGCGGCCGGGCCCGCTGACCAACGACCCGGGCACCGGGCGGGTGAACCTCGCGGAGAGCACGGGACGCGGGGCGGTCACGCGGGACGACGTAGCCGCCGTGCTGGTGGCCCTGCTGGACGAGCCGGGCACGGCCGGCCGGACGCTGGAACTCGCCGGCGGCGCTGTGCCAATCGGGGACGCGGTCCGGAAGGCCGCCGCAGGCTGACCGCCAGCGGGCTCGAGCTGCCGGCCGGGACTTTGGGGCGCTTCACTCACGATTCGTGGCGACTTTCCGCAGCAAGATCCCCGGTGACGGAGACTGTCACACCGGGATGGGGGAGTCCACAGATTCCCGGCAATCCCGTGGTGGTCACGGGTGGGAATAACGCGCTTGTCCAATTCAACTACTGACGCTGGGGCAACGCAGGGGGGCAACAAGATCATGAACGACAACATCGGTCCATCGGGGCAGGGGCACGGGTGCGGGTGGATTTGGCGCGGGCCAGCCGCGAACGATCATCGTCGAAAACTCCGCCGCCTAGGGTCAGGGTATGGAACACCATCACCACCAGCACGGTCCGGCGGCCGAGCCCGACGAGGCGGCCATGGCCGAGCTCCTTGACCTGGACGCCGAGGTCCTGCACTCCTACCTGTCCGAGGTGACCGCCTGGATCGATGTGCTGGCCACTGAGCCGCCGCACCGGATCCTCGACCTGGGCAGCGGAACCGGTACCGGCGCCCTCGCCCTGGTCCGGCGCTTCCCGGCGGCCGACATCATCGCCGTGGACAAGTCCGCGCCACTGCTGCACCACCTCAGCGGCAAAGCCCGCGCTCTGGGCGTGGCCGGCCGGATCCGGATCGTCCCGGCGGACCTGGACGCGGCGTGGCCGGCCATCGGTTCGGTGGACCTGGCCTGGGCGTCCAGCTCCCTGCACCACATGGCCGATCCCGATCGCGTCCTCGCCGAGGTCTTCGGCGCGATCCGCCCCGGCGGGCTGCTGGCCGTGGCCGAACTGGGCTCCTTCCCGCGCTTCCTGCCTGACGACATCGGAATCGGCCGCCCGGGGCTCGAAGCACGCGGCCACGCCGCCCTGGCCGAAGCCGTGGCCAGCGAGGTACCGCAGCTAGGCTCCGACTGGGGCCCCCGCCTGACCAAGGCCGGCTTCACCATCGAGGCCGAGCGGACCTTCACCATCGATCTGGAGCCGCCGCTGCCCGCCGCCGCCGGCCGCTACGCCGAGGCGTCCCTGCGGCGCATCCGGCCCAGCCTCGACGGCCGGATGAGCGACGACGACCTGGCCGCGCTCGACACCCTCATCGACAGCGACGGACCCGATAGCGTCCTGCGGCGCGACGACCTCACCGTCCGCACCACAAGAACCGTCTGGGCTGCCCGGCGCCCCTGACTCACCCACGGTGCCGGAGACGCCAGGAGGTACCGGAGGCGCCAGGGGGTACCGGGGTGCCGGAGGCCCGCGCTGGGTGCGCCCGGGGCCTGCGCCGCCGCCCCTGGGCCCGCCGGTTCGGGCCGCGTTTTCAGTGCATAGCGTGCGTCGATAAAGTCGATAATGCGGAGTCCTCTTGATCTACGCGCGCATGCGGCTGAGAATGCGGCCCAGGTCGGCGGAACAGACGGCCGGACGGGAGCGTTCTACCTAAGTCTTGATATGAGACCTAGGTGGGCGCCGGCGGGTGCCCGGAAAGCCGGATGTGAAGAACCGCCTGATTGTCCGGGGCGCCCGCGAGCACAACCTCAAGGACGTCCATCTCGACCTCCCCCGCGACGCGATGATCGTTTTCACCGGGCTGTCCGGATCGGGCAAGTCGAGCCTCGCGTTCGACACGATCTTCGCCGAGGGCCAGCGTCGCTACGTTGAGTCATTGTCGACGTACGCACGGCAGTTCCTCGGGCAGCTGGACAAGCCGGACGTCGACGCCATCGAGGGCCTGCTGCCGGCCGTGTCGATTGACCAGAAGCCGCATTCGGCGAGCCCCCGGTCGACGGTCGGCACGATCACGGAGATCTACGACTTCCTGCGCCTGCTCTGGGCGCGGATTGGGCAGCCGCACTGCCCCGTGTGCGGCGAGCCGGTCAACCGGCGGACGCCGCAGCAGATCGTGGACGACCTGCTGGGCCTGCCGAAGGGGCCCGGTTCTTCGTTCTCGCCACGGTCACCCCCGATGATGAGGACGGGTACGCCGGGCTGTTCGGCGACCTGCAGGCCAAGGGGTACGCCCGGGTCCGGGTCGACGGCACCGTGTACCCGCTGACCGAGGTGCCGGCGCTGGATGACCAGGAGCGGCACACCGCCGAGGTGGTCGTGGACCGGCTGACGGTGAAGGCGTCAAGCCGGGCGCGGCTGACCGATTCGGTGGAGACCGCACTGAAGCTCGCGGACGGCCGGATGACGGCCAGCTTCGTGGATCTGCCCGAGGGCGATCCGGACCGCGAGCACCGCTACAGCGAACGTCTGGACTGCCCGAACGGCCATCCGCTGGCGACCGGCGAGCTCGAGCCGCGGTCGTTCTCGTTCAACTCGCCGTTCGGCGCGTGCCCGGTCTGCGACGGCCTGGGCATCCGCCGCGAGACAGACCCGGAGCTGGTCGTCCCGGACGGGAGCCTGTCGCTGGCACGGGGAGCAATCGCGCCCTGGGCCGGCTGGAAGGAACGCGAGTACTTCCAGCGGCTGCTGCGGGCTACGGCCGACGCGGGCGGGTTCGGCATGGACACCCCATGGGACGAGCTGACGGACGCGGCACGGCAGGCCGTACTGCACGGTACCGGCAATCGAGTCCACGTCAGCTACCGCACCCGGGCCGGCCGGGAACGGTCCTACTACGTCCGTTTCGAAGGGGTATTGCCCTGGATCGAGCGGCGCTACGCCGAGGCGGAGCCGGACGGCGCGGGTGAGACGTACCAGGCTTTCATGCGGGCGGTGCCGTGCCCGGCATGCGGCGGGGCGCGGCTGGCGCCCGAGATCCTGGCGGTGACGGTGGACGGCCGCTCGATCGCGGACCTGGCGGCGCGGCCGGTCCGGGAGGCGGCCGAGTGGCTGCGGGCGCTGGCACTGAGCCCGCGCGAGCAGCTGATCGCGGAGCGGCCGCTGAGCGAGATCCAGGCGCGCCTGGGCTTCCTGGCCGACGTCGGGCTGGGTTACCTCTCGCTGGACCGGCCGGCCGCGACACTGGCCGGCGGCGAGGCGCAGCGGATCCGGCTCGCGACGCAGATCGGGTCCGGCCTGACCGGGGTGCTGTACGTGCTGGACGAGCCGTCGATCGGCCTGCACCAGCGCGACAACCAGCGGCTGATCGAGACCCTGACGCGGCTGCGTGACCTGGGGAACACGCTGATCGTGGTCGAGCACGACGAGGACACGATCGCGGCGGCGGACTGGGTGGTGGACATCGGCCCGCAGGCCGGCGAGCACGGCGGCCGGGTCGTGGTCAGCGGCACGGTCGAGGATCTGAAGAAGTCGCCGGAGTCGATCACCGGGGCGTACCTGTCCGGGCGCACCGGGATCGAGGTGCCGGCCGACCCGACGGCCGCGGCGCACGGGCCGCGAGCTGGTCGTCGAGGGCGCGCGCGAGCACAACCTGCGCGGCATCGACGTCGCGGTCCCGCTGGGCTGCTTCGTGGCGGTGACGGGGGTGTCCGGATCCGGCAAATCATCCCTGGTCAACGACATCGTCTATCCGGTACTGGCCAACCACATCAACGGAACGAAACTGCCGCGGGGCCGTCACACCCGGACCACGGGAATCGGCCAGCTCGACAAGGTGGTCGGCGTCGACCAGTCGCCGATCGGGCGGAGCCCGCGGTCGAACCCGGCGACGTACACCGGCGTGTTCGACTACATCCGGGAGCTGTTCGCCGAGACGACGGCGGCGAAGGTCCGCGGTTACCAGCCGGGCCGGTTCTCCTTCAACGTGAAGGGCGGCCGGTGCGAGAGCTGCGCGGGTGAGGGCACGATCCGGATCGGGATGGACTTCCTGCCGGACGTCTACGTCCCGTGCGAGGTGTGCCACGGCGCCCGGTACAACCGGGACACGCTCGAGGTGCGCTACAAGGGCAAGACGATCAGCGAGGTCCTCGACATGCCGATCTCCGACGCCGCGGAGTTCTTCCGGCCGGTCGAGCGGATCGCCCGGCGGCTGCGCGCGCTGGTCGAGGTCGGGCTCGGGTACGTGCGGCTGGGCCAGCCGGCGCCAACGCTGTCCGGCGGTGAAGCGCAGCGCGTGAAGCTGGCCGCCGAGCTGCAGAAGCGTTCCACCGGCCGGACCATCTACCTGCTGGACGAGCCGACGACCGGCCTGCACGCCGAGGACGTGCGCAAACTGCTCGGCGTGCTGCATTCGCTGGTCGAGCTGGGCAACACCGTGCTGGTCATCGAGCACAATCTCGATGTGATCAAGACGGCCGACTGGGTCATCGACCTGGGCCCGGAGGGCGGCCCGGACGGCGGGATGGTCGTCGCCGAGGGCACCCCGGAGCAGGTGGCTTCGGCCGCGGAGTCGCGCACCGGGCAGTTCCTGCGGGCCAAGCTGGCTGGCGAATCCCGGCACTGGGCGCGAGCCGCCTGATCCGGGGCTGTGACCGTGTTCTCACCCGTGTCGGGTGATGCCGTTGATTCACGGCCGGCGTATGGTGAGCCCGGTGCAGGTCCTTGACGACGTCATAGTCGGCGCGCGCCGACGCCTCGTCCGGATAGGTGCCGATATAGATGAAAACCACATCAGCCTTCGCCATGTCGTCTCTGCTTCGAGCTTCTCGCTGAAAGGCCAGGATGAGCCCTGGCGGCATGGCCGGGCTTCACCCCCTGAGGGTGAAGCCCGGGCGGCCGCCCGGAACGGTCAGCCCACCAAGCAAGCGCGCGCGCCCCGCAAGAATTGGTCACAGACCGAACTCGGCGCGCTGCTGGGCCTGGCCCGCCCGGGCCGGACTGACTGGACCTGGCCCGCCCGGGCTGGACTGACCGGGCCTGGCCCGCCTGGGCCGGACTGACTGGGCCGCCGCCGGGTCTTACCGAGAGGCCGCCGGGTCACGCCGACGGCGGTAAACCATCGTTGGCCCTTTGCCGTCTAGTATCGTTGGCCCTTTGCCGTCCAGTAACGGATGGCGCATGGCGGTGTGCGTGCGAAATCCGGAATAGGCAACCCCTGGTCAAAGGAGAAGATACCGATGGCAGCCACGCTTCAGGAGATCCTGCTCGCGCCGGACACCCAGCCAAAGGTGCTCGCCGACTGCCGTACGCTGATCGACCAGGAGGTCTCGGACAAGTCCGGGGTTTCCGGGGCCGCGGTCAAGCTCGCCTACAAGACGGTGGCCAGCTTCGCCCCGGGCTACCTCAACGGGTTCATCGACGCGACGCTGCCGGACTTCGTGGACGCGCTGGAGCCGTTCTGGGCGGACTTCACCACCTCCGGTGGCTCCGAGTTCGGCGACTACCTGGCCAAGCGCGGCGACGAGGTGGCGCAGGCCCTGCTCGCGGTGACCGACCGGATGGCGAAGGCCTCCGAGCGGCCCACGATCATCAAGGCGTACCGCGCCGTCCGCGGCAACGCCGCCAAGCACGTCGAGGCCGCCCTCCCCCGCGTCGGCGACCTGGTGCTGAAGTACGCACGGTGACCTGCGCGGGCGCCGGGCGCAGTGGGCGACAGAGCGCCAGGGCCCAGAGCGTCAGAGTGGCGGGACGCTGGTGCGCTAGGGCGTGACGAGTTCGACGGTGCTGCCGGCGCGGCCCTTGCGGACGTGAACCTGCGCGGGAATGCGCTGGCGCAGTTCGCTGACGTGGCTGACGATGCCCACCATCCGGCCTCCTTCGCGCAGCCCGTCGAGCACGTTCATAACCTCTTCCAGGGTTTCTTCGTCAAGGCTGCCGAACCCCTCGTCGACGAACAGCGCCTCGATCGTGACGCCCGCGGCCTCTGCGGTCACCACATCGGCCAGGCCGAGCGCAAGCGCCAGGCTGGCCAGGAACGTCTCACCGCCCGACAGCGTGCTGGTGTCGCGTTCCTGGCCGGTCCAGGTGTCGCAGGCCAGCAGCCCGAGCCCGGCCCGGCCGCCGCCGCGCCGGGCGTCGGTGTGCGCGAGCGAGTAACGGCCGGCCGTCATCGTCAGCAGGCGCTGGCTGGCCGCCTCCGCGACCTCTTCCAGCCGGGCGGCGAGCACGAACGAGGACAGCGTCATCCTGAGCGTGTTGGCCCCCAGCCCGCCCGCTAGGTCGGCGAGCCGGCGCGCGTCGGCGGCGCGCTCGCGCAATGGCTGCAGCGCGCCAAGTTCGGCGGTGAACCGGGGCACCAGACCGGCCAGGGTGACCGACCGGTCGCTGGCGCGGCCGAGCATGGTGACCGCCTCGTCGTGCCGCTCCGCAGCGCGCCGCACCGATTGCTGGGCGCCAGCCAGATCAGCGGGTGGCTCCAGCGACACGTCGAGATCCGGGCTGGCGAGCTGGGTGCCGACGGCGGCGACCTCGGTCTCCTCGGCCCCGATGGCTTCCTGCTGCGCGGCGCGCCACTCGGGGACCCGCCAGGCCGACCGGGCCGCGGCGACATCGGCGAATCCGGCCCCGGCGGCGGCGCGGACGGCTTCGGCGCCGGCCTGCTCCGCGGCGGTAGCCGCGGCCACCGTCGCCTCGGCGGCACTGGCCGCGGCGGCGAGAGCGTCGGCCAGCGCACCGGTGGCCGCGAGCGCTGTTTGCAGGTCCGGGGCGCCGTCGAGCTGGCTCCGCAATGACGCGCGGTGACCTGCGGCGCGAGCCTCCGCCTGGGCGGCTTCGGTCAGGGCGCCCGCCCGCTGCTCAGCCAGGGTGCTCCGCCGTCGTTCCTGCTCCATGAGCGCGTCCCCGAGGCCGGTCAGATCGCTCTCGTGCCGGCTGAGCCGCCCGGCTTCGCTGTCCAGGCGGACGGCGTTTGCTTCTCCCGCGGCGCCGGCGGTGGCGAGGGTGGCGGCCAGGTCGTGCAGCCGGGCCACCGTGTCCGCGCTCGGCATCCGGCCGAAGCCGGCCCCGGCGACGGGGCCGGCGCTGGGCGCGGCCGGGACACCGACGCCGGGCAGGATCGCGCTGGGCACGGCCGCGGCCAGCGCCTCGGCCAGCGCGGCGTCCTCGCGGAGGACCGGATCGGTGACGTCCGCGGCCATCAGCCGTCCGATCAGGTCACCCACGCGGGCGCCGACGATGGCCAGCTCGCTGTCCAGCTTGTTCACGGCGTCCTTGGCCGCCTCCGCCTCGGCGTACGCCTGCTCCTCCTCGTGGTGGGTGACGCGCCGGGCCTGGATCTCCGATGGCTCGGGGTGGTCGAGCGAGCCGCACACGGGGCACGGCGAATCATCGGTCAGCCGCGCGACCAGCTCGGCGATCATGCCGTCGAACCGTTCCTCGCGAATGCGCTGCGCGATCTCCCGTAGGTCGTTGGCGTACTCACGGGCCGACTCGCGCTGCTCGCGCAGGTCCCGGACCCCGGCACAGTCGTCGGCGAGCTGGGCCGCATCCGCCGCCGCGGTGCGCTGCCGGTCCGCGCCGGCCCGGACGAGCGGCAGCCGTTCGGCCGCCAGCCGCGCCGCATCCCGGCGGGCGATCAAATCCTCCCGCCGAGACCGCAGCTCGGCCAGCGCCCGTTCGGCGGCCTCGATCTCCGCGGCGCGGTCCATGGCGCGCTGGCGGGCGGCCGCCGCCGTGGCGTCCTCCGTTTCGGCCCGCTCTGCCTCCGCCCGCAGCGCCCCCAGGTGCCCGGCGTGCTGCCAGGCGCTCCCGCTCCGCGGCCCGGAAGTCGGCCGCGACCGCTGGCCCAGGCAGGCCGGCCGCCGCCGCGGCGGCACGGGCGGCGGATTCGGCCCCGCACGCCGTAGTGAGGTGCACCGTGGCCCGTTCGGCATCATCGAGGACCTTGGTGATCTCGGCGGCGCGGGCGGCCGCGTCGAGTTCCCGGCGCACGGCGGTCCGCTGCGGCTCGCGGGTCTGCAGCTCATCACGGCGGGCCAGCAGTGCGGCGCGGCGGCCCTGCCGGTCCGACAGCTCCCGGGCGCGGGCCTCGGCGGTGCGGGCGGCGTCGAGCTCGCTCCGGGCCACCTGCGCCGTGCGGGCGTTGGCGGTGTGGCTGGACTCCGCGACGACGGCGAGCTCGTGGGCCCAGGCGGTGGTCAGCCCCGGGCTGGCCGGGCCCGCGGCGCCATCCTCGCCGGGCAGTGTCCCGGGCTGGGCGCCGGGCAGTGCGCTGGCCGGGACAGCGGGCTCCGCAACGGGCTCCGCAGCGGGCTGGGCGATGGGCTGGGCGATGGGCTCATCGCCGGGCCCGGGGACGCCGGCCACCTGCGCGATGCGCGCGGCGAGCGCGGTCAGCGCCTGCTCCGCCTCCCGGACCTGGTCCCGGGTCGTCTTGCGCCGTTCGGCCAGCCAGTCCTCCACGGTGCGGAACCGGCCGGTACGGAACAGTTTCTGCAGCAGCTTGCGCCGTTCGTCCGCGTCCGCGTGCAGGAACTGCGCGAACTGCCCTTGCGGCAGTAGCACGACCTGGAAGAACTGGTCGGCGGACATGCCCATGGCGTCGGCGATCTCGTCGTCGGCCTCTTTGGCCCGCGTGGAGACGGTATGCCAGCGGCCGCCGCTTTCCTCCTCCAGCAGGATCTTGGCGGGCTCGCTGGTCCTCCCCGTGCCGTGCACCTTGGGGCGCACCTGCTGCGGGCGGCGGGTGATGCGCAGGTGACGGCGGCCGATCGTGGTCTCGAACGTCACCTCGGTACGGTCCGCGGCGCTGGCGTGGTCGGAACGCAGCCGCTTCGTCTTGTTCCGCTCGCCGGGAACCCGGCCGTAGAGGGCGAACCCGATCGCGTCGAGCAGGGTTGTCTTGCCCGCGCCCGTCTCGCCATGCAGCAGGAACAGCCCGGAGCCGGCCAGCTCGTCGAAGGAGACTTCGGCGGTACCACCGAACGCACCGAATGCGGTGACCCGCAGCAGGTGCGGGCGCATCAGGCCGTGTCCCCCGGCTCCGCACGGCCCTCATCTGGCGGCTCCGGAGGCCCGGCGCTGTCCGCATCCGCCGGGGGCTCCGCGGCGGCGGCGAGCCGGGCCGCCTCGAAGGCGGTGGCGAGCAGCGCCCGCTCCCCCGCCGTGGCCGGGCTGCTGCGCACGTGCGCGACGAACTCGGTGGCGACGGTCAGGTCGTCGCGGCCGGTGACCTTCGCGCGGTAGCTGCGGGAGTCGGCGGCGGCGCCCTCGGGCTCGAAGGCCAGCACCAGGACGTGCGGGAACCGCGCACGCAGCTTCTCCATCGCACCCTCCGGCCGGGCCGTGTCGGTCAGCACCACGGACAGGAAGTCGGCCTCGTATCGCTCGTAGGCGGCGGATGTCAGCAGGTCGGTGAGCGTTCCGCGCAAAACGTTCAGGGCGCGGAAGGCCGGGGCGGGTATCCGCTCGACCCGGGCGGCCCCGGCGGCGTCCAGCTCGACCAGCCACGAACCCTTGGCGTGCCGCGCCTCGGAGAACGAGTACGGCAGCGGCGAGCCGCTGTAACGCAGGTGGTGGCCGAGAGTCTGCTGGCCGTGCAGGTGCCCGAGCGCGACGTAGCTGAAGCCGTCGAACAGGGCGGCCGGGACCCGGCCGACGCCGCCGACGGAGATGTCCCGCTCCGAATCGCTGGCCTCTCCCCCGGCGACCCAGGCGTGCGCCATCGCCACCGGGCGGACACCGCCCCGCGCGCCGAGGTCGGCGCGGATGCACTGGACCGCGTGCCCGAGGACGCCCGTGTGCCCGCGGAGCGGGGCGCTGGCCTCGACGTCTTCGCTCCCGGGCGCGGGCGGCAGTTCGCCCCGGACGGCGTCCGGCTCGAGGTACGGGACCCCGTAGACCGCGACCGGGCCGTGGCGGTCCGCCAGCATCACCGGCTGGGCCAGCGACCCGGCCCGGGTGCGCAGGTACACCCCGGCCGCGTCGACCAGGGCGCTGCCGAAGCCGAGCCGCCGCGCCGAATCGTGGTTGCCGCTGATCACGACGACGCGCGCGCCGGCGTCGCGGAGCCGGACCAGCCCCTCCTCGCACAGCGCCACGGCGTCCACCGGCGGGATCGCGCGGTCGTAGACGTCCCCCGCGACCAGCACGGCGTTGATTTTTTCCGAACGGACAATGCTGACGAGATGATCCAGGTACGCGGCCTGAGCCTGCCGGAGGTCAGCCCGGTGCAGCGAGCGGCCGAGGTGCCAATCGGACGTGTGCAGCATCCGCATGGACCGGGACACTAGCCAACGGGTGTGACACTCGCTGGACGACGCGCCCGGTAGGCCGGGTAATTCGTACCCTTTCGCCAAAATGGCAGCGGCGGCCGGGGCGGAGCGCCAAATAATGAGGGGAATTTCGCGAGGCCAAAGCCTATTGTTAGCTGACGAAACCATGAGACATGCAAAAAATCTTCTGCGCCGCGGCCGGGCCGCGGATGGGCAGAATTCCGGTACACGGGGGCCTCGCACACGGGCACAGGAAAACCGGTGGCTTCGACGGCTGACCGGCTACTGCTGGCGTTACCGCCGCAGCTTCATCCTCGCCCTGGGCAGTGCGCTGGTGGCCACCGTCGTGACGGCGATCATCCCGCTGATCCAGCGGGACATCATCGACAACGTCATCGTCAAGCACACCCAGTCGATCTGGCCGCTGGCCATCGCGCTGCTGGGCGCCGCCGCGGTGAACTTCGGGGTCACCTTCGTGCGCCGCTATTCCGGCGGCAAGCTGTCCCTTGACGTGCAGCACGACCTGCGCACCGAAATGCTCGGGGCGCTGTCCCGGCTGGACGGCGCGCGGCAGGACGAGATCCACACCGGCCAGCTCGTGAGCCGGTCGATCTCCGACATCAACATGATCCAGGGGCTGCTGTCGTTCCTTCCGATCACCATCGGCAGCGCGCTGCTGTTCGTCGTCTCGATCGGCATCATGCTGGCCCTGTCGCCGCTGCTGACCCTGGTCGCCCTGGCGGTGGCGCCGGCACTGTGGGCCATCGCGCTCCGCTCCCGGCGCAAGCTCTTCCCGGCCAGCTGGCACGCCCAGCAGCAGTCCGGCGAGGTCGCCGCCATCGTCGACGAGAGCGTCGGCGGGGTCCGCGTGGTCAAGGGCTTCGGGCAGGAAGATCAGGAACTGGAGCGGATGGAGGGCGCAAGCGCGCACCTGTACGCCTCCCGGGTCCGGCTCGCACGCCTGATGGCCCGGTTCAACCCCGCGCTGCAGGCGGTCCCCGCCCTCGGCCAGGTCGGGGTGCTGGCCCTCGGCGGCTGGCTGGCCATCCAGGGCTCCATCAGCCTCGGAACATTCCTGGCCTTCTCCAGCTACCTCGCCATGATGTCCGGCCCGGTCCGGATGCTCACCGCCCTGGTCACCATCGGGCAGGAGACACGAGCCAGCGTCATCCGCGTGCTGGAGGTCATCGACTCCCGGCCCGTGATCACCGATAAGCCCGGCGCGGTGCCGCTGCCGGCCGATGCGACCGGGATCGAGTTCGACGACGCCCAGTTCGGCTATGTGCCCTCCGAACCGGTGCTGCGCGGCCTCTCGCTGCGCGTCGGCCCGGGCGAGACTGTCGCGGTCGTCGGCACCTCCGGCTCGGGAAAGTCGACGATCTCACTGCTGCTGCCGCGCTTCTACGACGTGTGCGGGGGCGCCGTCCGGGTGGGCGGCCACGACGTGCGGGACGTGACTCAGGATTCACTGCGCGCATCCATCGGGCTCGTCATGGAGGACAGCTTCCTGTTCTCCGACACCGTGCGGGCCAACATCGGCTACGGCCGGCCGGGCGCCACCCACGAGCAGATCCTCGCCGCCGCGCGCGCCGCCGAGGCGGACGAATTCATCACCGAGCTCCCGCAGGGCTACGACACCGTGATCGGTGAGCAGGGCCTGACCCTGTCCGGCGGCCAGCGGCAGCGCGTCGCCCTGGCGCGGGCCCTGATCACCGACCCACGGCTGTTGCTGCTGGACGACGCGACGTCGGCCATCGACGCGCGGCTGGAGGCGGAGATCCACGCCACGCTGAGCCGGGTGATGCAGGGCCGGACCACCCTGCTCATCGCGCACCGCCGGTCCACGCTGAACCTGGCCGACCGGATCGCGGTGCTCGACAACGGGCAGGTGGCCGACTTCGGCACGCACGAGGAGCTCACCGGCCGCTGCCCGCTTTACCGGCTGCTGCTGTCCGGCCCGGGTGACGACGTAGAGGGCATCGACGCCGGCGAGCTGGCCTATTACGAGAACGACGAGGCGCCGCCGGCCGTGCTGGACGGCGGCCAGGTGACTCCCGAGCTGTGGGATGCGGCCAAGGCGCCGGCCGGCTCGGCGCGCGGGCAGGACCACACGGGCGCCGGCGGCGGCCACGGATTCCACGGCGCCATGGGTGACGTGCCGCCCACTCCCGAACTGCTCGCCCAGGTCGACGCGCTGCCGCCAGCCCGCGATGTGCCCCAGGTCAGCCAGGAGCAAGCCCGCGCCGGGGACCGCCACTTCACCCTGACCAAGCTGCTGCGGCCGCTCGCCGTGGCCATGCTGGCCGGGCTGATCCTGGACGGTCTCGACGCGCTCGCGACCCTGGCGCTGCCCGCCCTGGTGCGCAACGGCATCGATAACGGCGTCCAGGCGAAGGCGTTCGGCGCCATTGTGGTGGTGTCCATCATCGGGCTGGCCATCGTCTTCGCCGACTGGCTGGTCAACATCGCCGAAACGCTGGTCGTGGGGCGCAACGGCGAACGGCTGCTGTACACGCTGCGGGTGAAGATCTTCGCCCAGCTCCAGCGGCTCGGCCTGGACTTCTACGAGCGTGAGCTGGCCGGGCGGATCATGACCCGGATGACCACCGACGTCGACGCGCTGTCATCGTTCTTCCAGACCGGCCTGATCACCATGGTCAGCTCGCTGATGACGTTCTTCGGCGTGCTGATCGCGCTGCTCATCATCAACATCAAGCTGGGCCTGGTAGTGCTGTGCATCCTGCCGGTGCTCGTCGTCGCGACCGTGGTCTTCCGCTCCCGGTCGGCCCGGGCCTACCAGGACGCGCGGGAAAAGGTCAGCGTGGTCAACGCGGACTTCGCGGAGAACGTGGCCGGCCTGCGGGTCACCCAGGCCTACCGGCGGGAGGAGCAGAACCAGGCCCGTTTCGCCCAGCGCAGCGACTCCTACCGGACGGCGCGGATGCGGGCCCAGCGCCTGATCGCGCTGTACTTCCCGTTCGTGCAGTCGCTGTCCACGGTGGCCGGCGCGATCGTGCTGGTCGTCGCGACCGGTGAGGTCCGCAGCGGGGCACTCCAAGTTGGCGCCCTGATCGCCTACCTGCTCTACATCGACATGGTGTTCGCGCCGGTCCAGGAGATGTCGCAGGTATTCGACGGCTACCAGCAGGCGGTTGTCGGGCTGCGGCGGATCAGGGACCTGCTGCGGCTGCGGACGTCCACTCCCCCGGCGGCCCGGCCCCTCCCGGTGACGCGGCTGGAGGGCCGGATCGAGCTGCGCGAGGTGCACTTCGGCTACGAGACCGCGAACCGGGACGCCATCAACGGGGTGAACCTCGTGATCGAGCCCGGCGAGACGGTCGCGCTGGTCGGGCAGACCGGAGCCGGCAAATCGACACTGGTCAAGCTCATCGCGCGGTTCTACGACGTCACCGGGGGCGCGGTCCTCGTCGACGGGGTGGACGCCCGCTCCTACGACCTGGCGCAGTACCGGCACCGCCTCGGCGTCGTCCCCCAGGAGGCGTACCTCTTCGCCGGGACGGTCCGGGATGCCATCGCCTACGGGCGGCCCGCGGCGACCGACGCGGAGGTCGAGGCGGCGGCCCGCTCGGTGGGCGCGCACGAGATGATCGCGCGGCTGCCGGGCGGCTACTACCACCCGATCGCCGAGCGCGGCCGGAACCTGTCGGCCGGGCAGCGGCAGTTGCTCGCCCTGGCCCGGGCGCAGCTCGTCGACCCGGACATTCTGCTGCTGGACGAGGCGACCGCCGCACTCGACCTGGCCTCGGAGGCCGCGGTCAACCGCGCCACCGAACAGCTGACCTCCCGGCGGACGACCATCGTGGTGGCCCACCGGCTGACCACGGCGGCCGCTGCGGACCGGATCGTCGTCATGGACGGCGGCCGGATCGCCGAGATCGGCACCCACGCGGACCTCGCAGCCGCGGGCGGCACCTACGCGGAACTCTGGGAAGCCTTCACCGGCGACTCCGAACTAGTGGCCTGATCCGGCTCCCCGGCTCCCCGGCTCCCCGGCCCTCTCGACGGCGGGAGCGCCTGCGAGGCGGCGGGGCTCTTATTCATGGCGACTTTTCCGCGCGGAAAAGTCGGCACGAATCCGGCCTGCCGGCGGCATCGGCTCCCGGCCGCTGCCGTATGGCCTGGTCGTGCGGCTTGACGTCGGCCCGCATGAAGGGTGATGCTCAGTTCGACCCTTCTGCGCGGTCTCCGCGAGCCTGGTCGAGATGCGACAACGCTGTTGCAGATTTGGAGGCCATGTGACGGCCCTCCCGCTCACTCCCCGGCCCTCGCCGGACGAGCGCAACATGGCTGCTCGGGCGGGCAAGCTGATCGCGGTCGCGGAGGACCTCGCGGGCGAGTTCTCGCTGCGGCCCCTGCTGGAAAGAATCCTGCAGCGCTGCACCGAGCTGCTCAGCTGCGACGCGGGCTCGATATGCAGCGTGGATGAGGCGGCCGGGACCTATCGCAAGGAGGCTGACATCGGCGTGGCCTGCCAGTCCGGCCGGGTCTTTCCGCTCACCGAGGGGATGACCGGAGCCGTGGTGGCGCGCCGCGCCCCGGTGTGGTTTACCCGCTACGACGATGTCCATGGCGGGCACGTGGCCGCCGAGGCACGCGCCAAGCTACGCGGCGTCATCGGCGTGCCGCTGGAGTGGCGCGGGCGCATCATCGGCGCGTGCGTGGTGTTCAGCCGGGACGAGCGGCGGGTCTTCGGCCCTGACGACGCCGAGCTGCTGGAGCTGTTCGCAAAGCACGCGGCGATCGCCCTGGCCAATGCCCGGATGTACGAGGTAGCCGAGGAACGCGCCCGGGCCGAGGCGGCGGCGGCCGAGCGTGATCGGCTGCTCGGCGACGTCCATGACAGTCTCACCCGACGGCTGGTGAGCGTCAGGGTCCATCTCGACGGTGCCGAGCGCGATCTCGCCGCGAGCGTCGCCCAGGGAATAACTGGCGGCTCTCCACCAGCCGACGACGGGACCGCCGCGGTGGCGGAGCACCTCCGGCAGGCCGGCCTGGCCGCCAGGGAGGCGCTGGTCGAGGCGCGGCTGACGTTGCTCGGGCTGGCCGGGTCGCCGCTTGATGGGCGGACGCTCGACGTCGCGCTGCGCTCCGAGGCGGCCTGGGCCGAGAGTGTTGGCCGGCTCGAGGTCAGGTTCGTGTCCGCCGGCACGCCCGTCGCCCTGGACGCGCGGTTGTCGCGTGAGGTGCTCCGCGTCGCGCGTGAGGCGCTCACGAACATCGTTCGGCATGCTGAGGCACGCTCCGTCCGGCTCGGCCTGCTCTACGAACGGGCCGCCGTGTCCCTGCTCGTCCAGGATGACGGCCAGGGCTTCGACCCGAAATCCGGGTGGCAGGGCGAGCGGTTCGGGCTGCGCGCCATGACTGAGCGCGCGCGGGAACTCGGCGCGACGATCGACGTCGACTCGCTGGCAGGCTGGGGCACCCGGATCCGCGCTCGCTTCCCGTACCTGCGGAATGCGGAGCAGGCGGGTCCGGGGCTGCGCGTGCTCGTCGCGGCCGGGCGGCCCGTGCTGCGGGCCGGCCTCGGCCGACTGCTGTCCTGGACTGAGCCGGGAATGGACGTGATCGGTGAGGTCGCGACGGCGGAGCAGGCCCTCGAGGAATGCGACATCCGGCGGCCCGATGTGGCGCTACCGGCGTCGAGGACGGCATCGGCTCCGACGAGGTGGCGAAGCAGCAGTCCCTGCCGGTAGCGCTGGAATTCATCCGGAAGACCGGGGTTGACGTCTTCGCGCCCGCGATCGGCAATGCACACGGCGTTTACCATGCCGAGCCGCACCTCGACGCGCAGCGGGTCTCCGACATCGTGGCGGCGCAACCGATCCCGATTGCCCTGCACGGCGGCACAGGCATGACGGATGCCCAGTTCACCGATCTGATCGCCCGCGGCTGCGCCAAGGTGAACATCTCGACGGCGCTCAAGGTCAGCTATATGAAAGCCAACCTGTCTTTCCTGCGCGGGGCGCAGGAGCGCGACAGCTGGGATCCCCCGTCCTTGTTCACCTCGGTGCGGGCCGCCGTGCTGGACCTGGCGGCCGACCACATGCGCCGCTTCGGCAGCGTCGGCCGGGCCTGGTGAGCGCGGCATGACCGGTTCGCCAGCTCCGGCGCTGGTGTTCGACTGCGACGGGGTGCTGGCCGATACCGAGCGCTACGGGCATCTCCCGGCGTTCAACCAGACCTTCGCGGAGTTCGGCCTCCCGGTGCGCTGGAGCGTGGCTGAGTACCGGGAAAAGGTCCGCATTGGCGGCGGCAAGGAGCGCCTGGCCAGCCTGCTGACGCCGGAGTTCGTCGCTGCCGCCGGTTTGCCCGCAGATCCGCAGGGGCAGCAGGCCGCGGTGGCCGCCTGGCACCGGCGGAAGACGGAGATCTACACCGGTCTGGTCGCATCCGGCGCTGTCCCGCCCCGGCCGGGCATCGCCCGGATTGCCGCCGAGGCGCTTGACGCGGGCTGGACCCTCGCCGTCGCCTCGACCTCCGCGGAAGTCTCGGTGCGGGCGACCCTGGAACGGGCCGTCGGCGCCGAGCGGGCCCGGGCGATCGCGGTTTTCGCCGGTGACATCGTCGCCCTCAAGAAGCCAGCCCCGGACATCTACCTGCTCGTCAGCCAAGAGCTCGGCGTGCCGGCCAGCCAGGTCGTCGTGGTGGAGGACTCAAGGAACGGCCTCGTGGCCGCTACCGAAGCCGGCCTGACCTGCGTGATCACTGTGAACGACTTCACCGCCGACGAGGACTTCAGCGAAGCGGCGCTGGTCGTCTCCTCCCTCGGTGACCCGGCTGGCGAGCCCACCGACGTGCTCGCCAACCGCAGCAGCGCCACGCCCGGCGACTGGATCACCCTGGCGGATCTGGCCAGCGTGCTGTCCGATGATGGCCGTCCGCAGGCGACCGCCGGCCTCGCGGCGGTGCCCCCGAACCAAGGAGCGTCCATGCCCACAGCAAGCTTCGGCGACGTCGAGGTCGTCGTCCGCACGATCGCGCAGGTCGCGGTCGACAATGAGAAGGCATTCGGTGATCTCGACGCGGTCGTCGGCGACGGCGATTTCGGTTACTCGATGGCCCGCGGCTTCGAGCTGGTGCTCCAGGACTGGGACAGTTTCGACCGCACCGACATCGGCACGTTCCTGAAAAAGATTGCTGTCGTCATCACCAGCCGCATCGGCGGCACCTCTGGCCCCATCTGGGGCACAGCCTGCCTGCGGGCTGGCACGACGGCTGGCGCCACCGTCGAGCTGGAACCAGCGCAGATCGTCGCCATGCTGCGGGCCGCCATCGAGGGGATCAAGGCCCGCGGGAAATCCGACGTGGGCGACAAGACGCTGCTCGACGCCCTCGTCCCCGCGGTCGACACGATCGATGAGCACGTCAGCCGGGGAGGCGACGCGGCCACAACGCTACGGGCGGCGGCGGTCACCGCACGCGAGCGTGCCGAGGCGACCCGGTCCATGCAGGCCATGCGCGGCCGGGCCAGCTATACCGGCGAGCGCAGCGTCGGCACCCTCGATGCGGGCGCTGTCGCCGTTGCGGTCATGTTCGAGGCACTCGCTGAGCTCTGGCCGGAGCGCCCGGCCCAGTCCTAGATCTCCTGGAGGCAGACCCGTGAAGAAGTTCGTCAATGACCCGCGGCAGTTCGTGCCCGAGATGCTCAAGGGCATTGCCCTCGCCAATCCGGACACGCTCAAATACGTGCCGGAGTACAACCTGATCATGCGGGCCGGCGCGCCCCGCGACGACAAGGTCTCGATCATCCAGGGATCGGGGTCGGGTCACGAACCGGCCCACGTCATGATCGTCGGCAAGGGTATGCTCGACGCCGCCTGCCCGGGCGACGTGTTCGCCGCCCCGCCGATGGACTACGTGCTTGAGACCAGCAAGCTGCTCGCCTCGCCGAAGGGCGTCCTGCACATCATCAATAACTACACCGGCGACCGCATGGCCTTCGAGATGGGCCAGGAGATGGCCGAGGCCGACGGCATCACGATCGGCACGTTGCTGGTCGACAACGATGTCGCGGTGAAGGACTCCACCTATACGGTCGGCCGGCGCGGCGTGGCCGGAAACTTCTTCGTGATCAAGGCGGTGGGCGCCGCGTCTGAGCAGGGCGCGGATCTCGATGAGCTGCTCCGGATCGGCAATAAGGTCAATGCCGTCACCAGGACGATGGGCATGGCGCTCACCTCGTGCACGCCGCCGGCCAAGGGTTCCCCGCTCTTCGAGCTGGGGGATGACGAAATGGAGATGGGCGTCGGCATTCATGGCGAACCGGGCCGCCGCCGGGAGAAGCTGGCCAGTGCTAACGAGATCGTTGACGAGTTGCTCGAAGCAGTCGTCACCGACCTGCCCTTCAGCCAGGGTGACGACGTAGCCCTTATGGTGAACGGGCTCGGCGGCACCCCGGTCAGCGAGCTGTACCTGCTGTATGGTTACGCGCACGAGCAGCTGGCGCAGCGCGGCATCAATGTCCGGCGCAGCTACGTCGGCAACTACTGCACCTCGCTGGACATGGCCGGCACTTCCATCACGCTCAGCCGCCTCGACCCGGAGATCGAGGAACTCCTCGCCGCGCCCGCCGAAATCGCGATCCGGACATTCTGACGGCCCGGGCGGTCCTGCGCGGCGCAGCGCAGGGCTTGAACCTAATGGCAGTAGTCGGTGGACGGCACGTTCATCCGCCTCGCCGGCGCCCTGCACACCGCCATGGTCCACCTGGGAAGCCCAGCGTCGGGGCTGCGGTGAGTGCCACCATGGAGCCGTGTACGGGGTGATGTACCGGGTGCTGCTGAGGCGTCTCCCGGCGGAGACGGCGCACGCGGCCGGGTTCTGGCTGATCCGCGTCGCGGGCGCGATGCCTGGCGGGAACTGGCTGCTGCGGCGGTGGTGCACGCCGCGCGACCCGGTGCTGCGGGTACGGGCGCTCGGGCTGGACCTGCCGGGGCCGCTGGGGCTGGCCGCCGGGTTCGACAAGGACGCCCGGGGCGCCGACGCACTCGGCGCGCTCGGGTTCGCCTTCGTGGAGGTCGGCACGGTGACGGCCCAGGCTCAGCCGGGTAACCCGCGACCCCGGATGTTCCGGCTGCCGGCCGACCGGGCGCTGATCAACCGGATGGGCTTCAACAACGCGGGGGCGGCGGCCGCGGCGGAACGCCTGCAGCGGCGCGCGGACCGGATTCCGCCGGGCGCGGCAGTCCACGCGGGCGAGGTGGGCCCGGCACACCGGGGGCGGCTCCCCTCCGGTGGCCGTCGGGGTCAACATCGGCAAGACAAAGGTGGTGCCGCCGGAGAAGGCGATCGCGGATTACGTGGCCAGCGCCCGGCTGGTCGCCGGGGTGGCCAGCTACGTCGTGGTCAACGTCAGCTCGCCCAACACGCCCGGCCTGCGTGACCTTCAGGCGGTGTCGTCGCTACGGCCGCTGCTGACGGCGGTGCGGGAGGCGCTCGACGACGCCGTACGCGGCGTGCCCGGTGCGGGCAGCGGCACGCCCGGTGATCCGGCAGGCGCGCCCGGGGTTACTCGCCGGGTGCCGCTGCTGGTCAAGATCGCACCGGACCTGGCCGACGGCGACGTGGACGCGATCGCGGACCTGGCGGTGGAACTCGGCCTGGACGGGATCATCGCCACCAACACCACGATCGCGCGGCCCGGCCTGGCCAGCGACCCGGCGGAGGTCGCCGCCGCGGGCGCCGGGGGGCTGTCCGGCGCGCCGCTGCGGCCGCGGGCGCTGGAGGTGCTGCGCCGCCTGCACACCCGGGCCGGGGACCGGCTTGTCCTCATCGCGGCCGGGGGGATCGAGACAGCCGACGACGCCTGGGAGCGCATCGCCGCGGGCGCCTCGCTCGTCCAGGCGTACAGCGGTTTCATCTACGGGGGCCCGCGGTGGCCGCGCCGGCTCCAGGACGACCTGGCCCGCCGGGCGCGGGCTGCCGGACTGGCCTCGATCAGCGAGGCCCGCGGAACCGGGGTGGCGCCGCGCACTCAGACCGGCCAGTCCGGCTGATCGTCGGGGACGCCCTGGGTGCGGGCGTGCGCCCCGGCCTGGGCCAGTCCCGCCGGATCACCCCGCGGGTAGCGGAAGATCTGCGCCCGGCTGCGCCGCCCGGATATCGAGTGGTCCATCCAGCCGGGACCCGACCTAGGGCCGGGCCGGGACCCGACCTAGGGCCGGGCCGGGACCCGACCTAGGGTCGGGCTGGGACCCGGACTGCAGCCGAGCCGGGACGGATGAGACGGGCGGGGAATTTTCGTGATTGAACTCAAGACGCCGAATGAGATCGAGGCCATGCGTGCCGCGGGGATCGTGGTCGCCGACGCGCTGGCCACGGTGCGGGCCGAGGCTCTGGTCGGCGTGTCGCTGACCGCGCTGGATCAGGTGGCACGGGATGTGCTCGCCGACGCCGGCGCGTCCTCGCCGTTCCTCAACTACCGGCCCAGCTTCGCGGACAAGCCGTTCCCGGCGGTGATCTGCACGTCGGTCAACGACGCCGTGCTGCATGGCATCCCGGACCGCTACCGGCTCCGGGACGGTGACCTGCTCAGCATCGACTTCGGCGCGGTCCTGCACGGGTGGGCCGGCGACGCCGCCATGTCGTTCAGCGTGGGCCAGCCCCGGCGCGCCGATCAGAAGCTGATCGGGACAGCCGAGACGGCGCTGGCGGCGGGCATCGCGGCGGTCGCCGTAGGGGCCAGGGTCGGCGACATCTCCGCCGCCATCGGCCGGGTCGGGCGGGCCGGGGGCTACGGGATCAACACCGACTTCGGCGGGCACGGGGTCGGCCACGCCATGCACGAGCCGCCCTCCGTCCCGAACGAGGGGCGCCCCGGCCGCGGAGTTCGGCTGCAGCCGGGCCTGGTGATCGCGATCGAGCCCTGGTTCCTGGGCGGCGGTCACGACGAGTACCGCGTCGACCCGGACGGCTGGACACTGCGCAGTGCTGACGGCTCACGCGGGGCGCACGTCGAGCACACGGTGGCGATCACGGCCGACGGCCCGCGCATCCTGACCGCCCCGCTCGGCGCCGCATGAGCTGACCGCGCGCCCGGCGTACGCTCAGGACTCTGGCGGGAGGAGGTCCTGATGCCGGACGCAGCGGCGCCGACGGCGCTGAACGTTCTCGAGATGGCGCGGGCGGGACGCTTTGGACAGCCCGGACCTGTCCCCGTCGACGCCGGACAGCGAGCTTCCGTTCGGCGTACCGGCCCCGTACTGGCTGGATCTGCGCGGCTACGACCCGGCGGCGGCCGCCGCGACGCTGGGCAAGGCGATGCTCATCCTTCAGGGCGGCCCGGATTACCAGGTGACCCTGGCCGATGATCTGACCCGATGGGTGGCCAGCCTGGCCGGCCGTTGGGCGGGACCCCCTTGCGCAGCTCGACCTGGCCGTGGCCGACGACGATGTGCACGGGGGCCTCCCCGGCGTCGAGGCCGATGGTCACGTCCGGGGCATCGGGGTCGGTATCGCTGAGGAAGTTCTCGGTGGGGAAGATGAACCAGTTGGAGCGGAATGCCGGCCGAGGTGACCGCGCGCCGGATGAGGAGCAGAACAGGCAGCGCCTCTGACGCAGACCCCATGGTGGCCGCGAAAATGGCAGCAGCACAGGCACCATGGCCGACCGCCGTCACCATCGACACCAGCAGCGGCAACCCGCCCGGGCCGGCCACCGGCTCAGCGGACCCGGTCCGGCGGGCACTCAACGCGATCCGCCCGCACCAGCCCGCCCACCTCGGGCGGCCTTCCCGCCCCTACATGCTCCCGGGTTAAGCGACCGCCCCGGCGGCAGCCGCACCGTTCCCCCCTTTACTGCGTGGTAAAGAGGCAAAGATCCCCTTGCAGGCAGTCGCAAACGGGCCGGACCGAGCCCGGAGGCGGCAGACCCCGGTGACCGCGACCCGCTTGCCGGCCAGGAACTCGGCTGCGGCTTGCTTCATGGCCTGCATGTCGCGTCCTCCTCCTACCGCTTGGGCTCGGTGTTTCTTATCTTCGTGCTACGCCAAGGGGGCAGGGCTGGCGAAGTGGCCAACGCCCCGTCCGCGGGGGCAGAGGTCCTCCGTCCGCACGGTCCCGTGTTCGCCGCCAGCTCGCACGGCTGGTGGCGACCGCACGAGTGAGGGGCAGGGCAAGGATTGCTCCACGGCCGTCGTCAAGCCCTCCGGCCAGCGGGCGAACTCGCTCTCGCTGTGGGGACTAATGGCTCTTCCCTGGGCCGGGGCGGCAGGCGCACGTTGGCAGTGAAATAGGCGATCCCGGTGACGGGTGAGGTCGCCCGCCTGAGTTCCATCGGAGGGCACCGTGCCGCTCTCTGAGCATGAGCGGCGCCAGCTCGACCAGATCGAGCAGGCGCTCCGCGCCGATGACCCGCAGTTTGCTGACGCCGTAGCTGCGTCGGACCCGCGGGTGCACTACAAGCGCCGGGTCATCGCGGCGGCGCTGGGGTTCTTGATCGGCGGCGGGCTGCTGCTCACCGGGGTCGTGCTCAGTGTCATCCCGATCGCAGTGGCGGGCTTTGTGATCATGCTCGCCTGCAGCCTGTGGGCGGTAACCAGCTACCGGCGGATGACCGGCATCAGCACCGGACGCGTCGCCGCCAAGGACAGGGCTTTGGCAAGAAGCGCGCGCGGCCAAGGGCGGGCGGGCAGGCAGGCGGGATCCGGGCTGATGGAGCGGCTGGAGGAGCGCTGGCGGCGTCGCCAGGCTGGCGACCGCTAACTGCAGGCTGCCGCTGCGTCCCTCTCGCCTCGACGCCAGGGTGGGCCGCGCGCCATGACCAGCTCCTCGGCACCCACGGCAACGGCCCCCAAGTCGGCGTGCTGGCGGTGGAAAGCGCGGGCGACCGGGCACTGTCCCATCCGTACCCCTTCGACGTGCTCGGCGCGCAGACCCAGGGAATGATCGGGTACTGGCTGGCCCAGGCAATGAGGCGCTGATTTCAGCCGGTTCGCCGTCGCGGCGGATCGGCGCCGCCATGCCCGGTGACCGAGTGCGGGCTGGGGACCAGATGCCCGGCGAACCAGTCGCGGGCCAGCTCGGCGGCGGCCGTCAGAGTGCCTGGCTCCTCGAACAGGTGGGTCGCGCCGGGCACCACGGCCAGGTCGTTCTCGCAGCGCAGCCCGGCCTGAGCCTGCCGGTTGAGGCCGAGCACGGCATCGTCGTGCCCGCCGACGATCAGCAGAGTGGGAGCCCTGACCGATCCGAGGCGCGGGCTGGCCAGGTCGGGCCGGCCGCCGCGGGACACCACGGCGGCGATGCCGGAGCCGGGTTCAGCGGCGGCCCACAGCGCCGCGGCGGCGCCGGTGCTGGCACCGAAGTAACCGACGGGCAGGCCCGCGGTGGCAGGCTGGGCACGCAGCCACCTGGTGACGCCGGTGAGCCGGCGGGCGAGAAGCCCGATGTCGAACACGTTGGCCCGGTACGCCTCCTCATCGGGGGTGAGCAGGTCAAACAGCAGCGTGCCCAGGGCTGCCTGGTTCAGCACGGCAGCCACGTAGCGGTTACGGGGGCTGTGCCGGCTGCTGCCGCTGCCATGCGCGAACACCACGATCCCGCTCGCCTGGTCCGGCACGGCCAGCTGCCCGGCGAGCCGGACCGCCCCGGCGGGCACCTCGACATCGTCGTCCCGCTCAGGCGGGTCACCCGCGGGCGCCGCGCCCGGGCCAGGCACCGGCACCGGCGCTGCAGCGGGGCCCGGCAGCGATGCCGGCGTGGCGGCGCGGTCCAGGCAGGCGGTCACTTCATCGTCGGTCGCCTGGGCGAAGTCAGCGTAGAACTGCCCGATCGCGGAAAATGATCGCGGGGTTTGCACGCAGACCAGTTCGTCGGCGTCGTGCCCCATGCGCGCCCGCCACCCCGGCGGCGCCACCGGAACGGCCAGCACCACCCGGGCCGCGCCCTGCGCCCGGGCGACCTGGCAGGCGGCCCGCGCCGTCGACCCGGTCGCGATCCCATCATCGACCACCACCGCGACACAGCCGCCCAGCGGCTGACGTGGCCGGCCACACCGGTAGCGAAACGCGCGGCGCTCCAGTTCACCGCGTTCCCGTGCCTCCACCACGGCCAGCTCATCCGCGGAGACCCCGCCCCCCTGGATGATCTTCTGGTTCAGGACACGCACCCCGTCCTCACCGATGGCCCCCATGCCCAGCTCAGGGCGGAACGGCACCCCGAGCTTGCACACCACGATCACATCCAGCGGCGCGCCGAGCGCCCGGGCCACCTCAACAGCCACCGGGACGCCGCCCCGCGGCAGGCCAAGCACCACCACCCGCTGCCCGCGCAGATGCTGCAGCCTCGCCGCCAGCTGCCGTCCCGCATCGCCGCGATCAGCGAAACGCACCGCGCCCCTCCTCCCGCAAGCCCCCGCGTGATCTGCGCTTGCAGGGCCGAACGGGCCGGCCCGGCTCGCTTTCGCCCGGACCTTCGTCGCGCCAGGTCAAGGACTCAACGCTTTGGCCGGCTCACCGGCGCTAAGCGCCAAGGCTTACCGCGTCAGCTCTTCTGTGAGCCGGTCCTGCAGGCTTTGAAGCTGTCCGCTGATCTGGACCGGCACCGGTGCGGGACCGCGCAGTGCCCGCGCGGCTGGTGGCAGCCAGGCCAGATCGGCCCGGCACCGCTGCTGGGCTTCGGTCAGCGGTTCGGGGCCGCCCAGGCGCTGGCCGGCCCGCATGACCGGAACGAGAAGGGCTTCGTGGCCGGGCCGCGAAGGCTCGTCCCGCAGCGCGAGGACATCACCGCCGGGGGCGCGGTAGACCTGCTTAGCGCCCGGCGCGGTGATCTTCCCCGGCGACAGCTTCATGACTGGCCTGCCCGCGTAGGCGACCAGCTTGTAGGCACTGTCCAGGGACGGCGCATCAGCCGAGACACCCATCTTGGTGCCGACCCCGTAGGCGCCGATCGGCGCCTGGTCCGCGACCAGGCCGGCGATCGCGTATTCGTCGAGGCCTCCGCTGGCAAAGATCCGCGCGCCGGGCAGTCCCGCCTCATCAAGCAGCCGGCGCGCGGACCGCGCCAGCCGCGTCAAGGTCGCCGGAGTCCAGCCGCACCCCTACCGGCCCCGGCAGCCGTAGCCGCCGTGCCACCTCAATGGCGGTGCGCACCCCGTGCTCGGTGTCATAGGTGTCGGCCAGGAAGGTCGTCTTACCGGGGAAGTCCTCGGCGAAGGCGGTGAATGCTGCCTCCTCGTCGCGGTATGCCTCGATGAAGGAATGCGCCATCGTGCCCGCGGCGGTCAGCCCGAACCGGCGTGCCGCCTCGACGTTGCTGGTAGCCGCGAAGCCGGCGATCGCGGACGCGCGGGCCACCGAAAGGCCCGCGCAGGGGCTCTGGGTACGGCGGAAGGAAAAGTCGACCAGCTCCGCGCCGCCGGCGGCCAGCACACACCGTGCCGCCTTGGTGGCCACACTGGTCTGGAACGTCACATGGTTCAGCAGCATCGTCTCGGCCAGCTGCGCTTCGGCGATCGGCGCGGTCACCTCCAGCAGCGGTTCGCCGGCGAACACGACGCGTCCCTCCGGTACCGCCCGCATCTCCCCGGTAAACCGCAGGGCCGCGAAGGCGCGCAGCGTATCCTCGCCGTAGTCCTGGGTGCGGCGCAGGTAATCGAGGTCCTGCGGGGTGAACGAGAAATCCTTCAGGAACTGCAGACAATCCTCCAGGCCCGCAGCGACGAGGAAGCCCCGGTCAGCCGGAAGCCGCCGGACGAACAGGCTGAACGTCGCCGAACCCGTCATCTCCCGCCGCAAGTAGCTTGCGGCCATATTCAGCTCATACAGGTCAGTGAGCAACCCGCCCGCCATGACGCCCCTCCTTCACGCCGCTAGCGCACTCGCCCCGCTGCCGGGCTTTCCGGAACGGCCCGGTTGACAGGGCCAAAAGTCCCGGCATCCCGCGACGGCCAGGATCGCTGATCAGGGCCACGTCCACGCCGGCCACGCGCAGAGCCGCGCGCAGCGATCTGTGTTCCTGCTGCCCTCGTTGTGCGGCTGCCTGCTGGCCAGCACCCGTCCGGCGTCCGGGCCGACCGGCCCGCAGGGGCCGCCCGCGGCCGAGTCGCGCAGGTCACCGGCCCGGGCCGGCAACCCGTGCAGCGTCGGCGGGTCCAGCGGCACCTCCAGGTAAAGCGACAGCACTGGCCGGTCCTCGCAGTGCAATGTGAACTGCTTTTCCACATCCGTGTAACTGGTCATCACGCGTCCCCTGTCCGCGGCGCCGCGGGGTCCGTGCCGCAGGGCATGGTCGTTCGTCCCGGTCGGCGCTCAGCTCGCCTGCTGCCCGGCGGAACGGTGCTGTACCAGCGTGTCGGAGGACGGCGTGAACACGCTCTCGTGACCGTCCTTCCACCGGACCAGATAGGGCGCCGCGCCGTCTTCTCCGTGGACCTCTACGATCACGCCCTCGCGGTCCACATCACCCACGTGCCGGCCCCTGACCAGCAGCTCATCGCCGGTAACCGCGCGCATCGCCATCCCTCCTTCACCTCGATGCCACGACAATCACCACCGGTGCTGCCGACGAAACAGGGCCAAAGGTCCAGACGAGAGGCTCCCGCAAGCCCTCCAGCCATGCCGGGAAAGTGTTCTGGGCCCGGCTGCCGTTCGAGCCGTCCAAGGTCAGGTGATCGGCGTGCTGCAAGAGCAGATGGTCGGCCAGCGTCGGGGCAGCTAGCATCGGTGCCCGCCGGCTCATCCCGGCCAGTGACAGCCCCCGCGACCCTCCCTGTCGAAGTGGAGGTGCACATAGTGACTGAGAAGGACTGATGTCTCGTTAGGAGGGCCATGTGGCCCTACCGATTTGGCCCTGACCTGGAAGGCTGGCAGGACGGCCGTGCGCAGCCGTGACACCCGTCAGGCTGGGCGGGCCGGGTGATCGTTGGGAGTAAGGGACGTGGGCACCGTCGTCCGTGAGGTTGAGCGGAAATACGACGTCGCCGGTGGGACGGCCGTCCGGGACGCGATGGAAACCATGACCGGGACGGCGGGGGTTGCTGCCGTTTCACACCGAGGCGAGCAGCTCCTCGACGCCGTTATTACGACACCGCCTATTACGACACCGCGGATCTGCGGCTGATCGGTGCCGGCATCACGCTGCGGCGGCGCACCGGCGGGCAGGACGCGGGCTGGCACCTGAAACTGCCGGTCGGCGCGGACACCCGGGACGGCCGGGCCGGCGCCCGGCCTGCGGCCGCGACGACCAAACTGCGGCGGGCGCTGGCTGGCCGCCTGGCCGCCGCCGGGGCCGCGCCGGAACCACCGCCGCTGACCAGGCATTCGCCCGCAGGCGAGGTGGTGCTTGCCTACGTGCGCGACCAGGTGGCCGCAATCTCCCGTTATGACCCGCGGGTCCGCCGTGATGAGCCAGACGCCGTGCATCAGATGCGGGTCGCCACCCGGCGGGCCCGCAGCGCGTTGCAGGCCTTCGGCGGCGTCATCGACCGGCACGCGACCCGGCCGCTGTGCGCGGAGCTGAAGTGGCTCGCGGCGGCGCTCGGGCAAACCCGCGACACCGAGGTGCTGCTGGCCCGGCTGACCGCCGACCTTGCTGCTATCCCCCCGCCCTGGTGGCAGGGCCAGTGCAGGCCCGCATGACTGCCCACTTCAACGCCGAGCTGACCCGGGCACGCCGGGCCTCACTCATCCCTGCCACGCCTGGCGGCCGGGAAGTGACGGAGACATCGGCTGGTTGCACGAAGCGCCGCAGGACCACCGCCAGGCCGGGGTGGCGATGGCATGCTGACACTGCACGGTCACGCTGCTCGTGAATGATCAAGGCCAGGCGGGGGCGATGGCCCGGAGGTGTGCACATATGTCAGAGCCTGCATCGGTGACACCGGACTCTCCGGCGGCCCTCATCAAGATGAACCAGCTCCAGGACCCCCAGATGATCCGGGAGCTCTACGAGGCCAGCCTGGCCAGCGTGCCCGTCGTCCTCAGCGTCCGCGGCTTGTGCTGCCTGCGGGCCGGGGTCCCGGGCCTGTCACCGACGATCCAGGTCTACAGCACCCTCGGTAGATTCCTCGAGCACAGCCGGATCTACCGCTTCGAGAACGGCGGCGCGCCCGAGTTCTTCATCGGCTCGGCCGACCTGATGACCCGCAACCTCTCCCGGCGGGTGGAGGCTATTGCCCCCGTCTGCGACCCGGTCATCAGGGCCGAGCTGGAGGACATCCTGCGCACGTACCAGGAGGACAACTGCTCGGCATGGGACATGCAGCCCAACGGCGAATACCTCCGCCGGCATCCGGCTCCGGGTGACGCCCGACGGGGTGCCCAGCAGGTGTTCATCGAGCGCTCCGCGTCGTGGTGACCTGTCCAGCAGGATCGCGAGCGGCCGTCCCGGCCGCATGGCCGCCCACCACGAACGGCTCCTGACCGATGCGGATGGTCTGGGCGAGGATGCCTGCGGTGTCCTGGAAGTGACGGTGGGTGAGTGTGGCGATGCGCTCGTTGATCCGGTGGGATTCCAGGCCGTACCAGGCGCCGTATCGCGGGCTGCGCACACCGGGCGCCGTCGGCTCCGCCGTCGTGTCGATCCGGTCTCCCGTTACGGCAAAGAGCCAGGCGTACCGCCGGTTGATCACGGCGACGCAGTAAGAGGGGTGGCTGTGCACCTGATCACGCCGGGGAAGGCATGAACCATCATGCCCCGCCGGCGGCTGCCAGCACCAGGAAGAACGTGCCGAGCAGCTCGGAGAACAGGCGCCGCCACTCTTGGTGCGGGTCGTTGAAGTCGGTGATGCGGTCGACGACGCTCTTCTCGTAGCGCGCGAGCGGACCGAAAGGGTTGGGCGTAGGCGCTTCCTGCTGAGCGGTCACACTGTCTCCCGTCGCTGGCTCAGACTCATAGGCCGCTGGCACCGGGTCCGCAAGTAAATGGCCAGGCAGGCGAACTGCCCAGGGACCATGGTCTGGAATCACCCGGGATTTCTGATACCGGGGCACAGGAGTGCCGGGCGGTGTCACTCGGGCGCACCTCGACGTTCCTCGACATCTACCTCGAGCGCGACCTGCACGCGGGCCGGCTCACCGAGCAGGAGGCGCAGGAGCTCGTCGACGACTTCTTTATCAAGCTGCGGATCGTCCGTTTCCTGCGCACCCCGGAGTACGACCAGTTGTTCTCCGGAGATCCGACCTGGGTCACCGACTCGATCGGCGGGATCGGCCGCGACGGCCGCCCGCTGGTCACCCGCACCAGCTTCCGCTACCTGCAGACGCTGTACAACCTCGGGCCGGCGCCCGAGCCGAACCTGACCGTGCTTTGGTCCCCGGCGCTGCCGGACGCGTTCAAGCGGTTCTGCGCGCTGGTCTCCGTCGACACCAGCTCGATCTAGTACGAGTCCGACGACCTGCTGCGGGCCCGGTGGGGTGATGACACCGCGATCGCCTGCTGCGTCTCGGCGATGGAGGTCGGCAAGCAGATGCAGTTCTTCGGTGCCCGGGTCAACCTGGCCAAGACGTTGCTGTACGCGATCAACGGCGGCCGCGACGAGGCCAGCGGCGTGCAGGTCGGGCCGCCGCTGCCGCCGATGAACGGTGAGGTGCTCGACTACGCCGAAGTGGTAGCCCGGTTCGGCACCGTCTCGTCCGGAGCTACTCCGCGATCGCCGGCGCCGCAGGGGCCGAGGCAAAGAGGTTGAGCCCGAGCGCTTCGGAGAGGTACCTGGTGATGCGCTGACCCCGCACGCTGTTGCCTGCCGCATCGAGCGGCGGGGAGAACGTGCCGACGCCCCCCTTACCCGGCGACACCGTCACGATGCCCCCGGCGACCCCGCTTTTCCCGGGGAGGCCCACGTCGTAGAGCCACTTGCCAGAATGCTCGTACAGCCCCAGCCGTGACCAGCACGGCGAGGACTCGCTTGCAGTAGCGGGTGTCGATGGCTTGCTCACCGGTGACCGGATTCACTCCGCCATTGGCCAGCGTGGCCCCCATCACGGCAAGGTCCCGTGCGCTTACCCGCAGCGAGCATTGGCGGGTGTAGACGCCGGACCCGGCGACCAGGTCCCGCACCGTACGGGTGACGAGAATCTCGGCGGGCCGTGCCAGGCCGGCCAGGCGCTCGGCCATGCCAATGCAGATCGGCCGGGACCACCCGGTTGGCGCTCACCAGCAGCATCGCCAGCACCGCCCGGATCCGCGCGCCGCCCACGGCCAGCACCTGTCCGCCGGACGTCAGCTCCAAAGGTCCGAGGATACGAAAATCCACACTGGCCCCCGTGGTCGCCGGACGGTAGGCCCGTCCGGGCGACAACGCCCCAGCGTAACCGAGCCCCGGTAAGCCGGCTGCGCCCGGCCGGGCGGTCACAGCGGCCGGGCGGGGTTACCTCCCCAGTGTTCACGCGGCGGCACCTTTTCCCCCTTCATCAGGAAGGAGTCGGGCGCCAGCCGCGCACCATGGCCCATGGTGACGCCGTAGTGGACCAGGGCGCCGGTGCCGAGCGTGCATTCATCCTCCAGCAGGGTGTAGTCCGCCTTGAAGATGCCGTCCTCCATCGAGTGGCACTGGATGACGGAGCCCGAATTCAGCGTGCAGTAGTCGCCGATCGTCACCAGCGTCCGCTCGGCGATCGAGCACCCGTCGTCGAAGACCCGCCGGCCGACCCGGACGCCGGTCAGGCGCCAGACCGGGCTCTTGAACGGGGTGCCGTTGAACATGCCGAGGAGGCGTGCCATGAGTTTCCAGTAGCGCTCGTGCCACCAGAAGTACGGGTCGTAGATGGAGCAGTACTGGGGGCGAAGCGACCGGAAGCGCAGCAGCGCCCGCTCGACCGTGATGAAGTACGCCAGGCTGAACAGCAGCGTCACGATCGTCAGCCCGGCCAGGACCAGGGCGCCGTGGCCGGGGTAGAACGCCCAGGCCGCCATGGCGAGCAAGGTGATGATGAACAGGTGCACCCACCGCACGGCCAGGAACAGCCCCATGGTGGCGAGGTTGTGCCGGTTCTTCGCCCGCAGCCGGCGGCGGAATTCCTCCCCGGTCCTGAGGTAGTCGAAGCGATCGTCGGTAGTGGCGGACCGGGGGATCTGGAAACACGGCGAACCGAGCAGCCCGACGTTGCCCTGGACCGGCCCGTCCAGCGGCACCATCGCCTTCGTGGCGATCAGGCAGTTCTCGCCGGTGCGCGCGCCGGCCGGGTAGGCAACTGCGTTCCCGAGGAAGGTGTGCGGCCCGATCGACAGCGGCGTCACGCAGAACGATGTGCTCGAGTAGTCGGCGTTGATGAACGTGGCGCCGTCTGCCACCATCGTGCCCCGCCCGATGTCGACCACGAAGGGAGTCTCGTGCGCCAGGTCCGCGCCGAAGTTGGAGCCGGTCTGCTCGACATCGCGCATCCGGTAACCGAGGGCACGCAGGTAGCCGACGACAAAGGAGCTGTCACCCATGAGTTCCAGATAGAACTTGATGTTGGTGAGACGCCGGATCGCGCGGTGCACCCAGTGGCGCATGCCGTACAGCGGGTAGGCGCGGCCGGGTGTGATGAACCGGGCCAGTACGCGCGGGACCGTGAGCACGACGGCGGCTCCCAGCAGGATCGCGCCGATGAACAAGACGGCGGAGACGACCAGCCCTTCCTGGTAGAAGGCCGCCGTCACGAGATTTCCCCCGTCGGCGCCAGCCAGCCGGCTGACCACCGGCACCTTGGTCAGCGCCGCGACGGCGGCCGCCATGGCGAGCGGCATGGTCACCAGCAGCAGGGTCGCCATCTGCACGGTTCCATGGGCGACCCGGCGCACGCGACCGGACGGCAGCGGCTGCGCGCGCCGGTAGTTCACGCTGGCGGGCTGCGCCGGGGAACCGTGCCAGCATTGGCCGTCGGGGACGGCCTGGGGCTCCTGCAGGGACGAGGTGTGCCCGAGCTGAGATCCGTTCCCCACGCCGGTGCCGATGTCCAGCAGGGTGTGCTCACCGATCAGCGCCTGCCTGCCGATCGTTACCGGTCCTGTCCGGATGACGCCGCTGTCGGCCCGGTAGCCGGTGAACGAGCAATTCCGCCGGATCACCGTGTCGTCACCGATGGTGAGCATGTCGGTGCAGACGGGCACGCTCTGGGACAGGATGACGACACGGCGGCCGATCCTGGCCCCCAGCGCCCGCAGATACAGCGAGTAAACCGGCGAGCCACTGAAAAAAGCCAGCGGATCGGCCCGCATGAGCGTCTTCACCAGCCAGAAACGCAGGTAGGGCAGGGTCCATACGCGAATTTCGCCGGGCTTCCAGCGGCCTATCAGCGTCCACTTGGCCAGGATCGGCAGGCCGGACAGGACGGTGAAGGCCCCGGCGGTGAAGGCCAGCGAGCGAAGGTAGATCCCGGCCAGGCTGCTGGTCCCGGACAGCCAGTTGAAGGCGGCCGAGATGGCCGCCGCGGCGAGGAACGTGACCGCCAGGAAGGCCAGCAGCTGCAGGGCGCCGCACGCCAGGTACTGCGGGGTGCCGGCCCGCCACACCGGGCCCGGCGCGGGAGGACTCGCCGCGCCGCCGGGTACGGCCGCGGGCCCGGTCACCGCGGCGGCCAGGCTCCGGATGGTCGGGTGCAGGTAGACGTCCCGGGAGGACACCGGCGGTGCCTGCACCCGTTCCCTGACCCGGGCGCAGAAGTGCGCGACCAGCAGCGAGCTCATGCCCAGGTCGTCGAAGAACTCAGCGTCCACCGACACGCGCTCAAGCCCGAGCAGTTCCGCCAGCGTCCCGGCCAGCGCCTGCTCGCCGGCGGTGGCGGGCGCGGTATAGGCCTGGCCGGCGCCGAGACGGTGCGAGCCGTCCGGCGGCGGGAGGTGCCACGTACCGCGCCGCCGGACAGCCGCGCCGCGCACGTCACCACGGTGGCCTCGGTCGGGCCGTAGGTGTTCCACACCTCCGTCCCCCGCCGGGTGAGCCGGTCCGCCAGCCCGGCCGGGCATACCTCACCGCCCAGGATCAGCAGCCGGACGCCATCCAGGAAGTCCGCCGGCCACAGGGACGCTAGCGTCGGCACGGTCGAGATCACCGAGATCCGCCGCTGCGCCAGCCAGGTGACCAGCTCGGGCCCGGTCTTGACGACCGAGCGGGGGGCCGGGACCAGGCAGGCGCCGTGCCGCCAGGCCAGCCACATTTCCTCGCAGGAGGCATCGAACGCCACCGAAAGGCCTGCCAGTACCCGGTCGCCGGGCCCCAGCGGATGCCCGCGCAGGAACAGGCGCGCTTCGGCATCAACCAACGCTGCCGCACTGCGATGGGTCACGGCCACACCCTTGGGGGTGCCCGTTGTGCCGGAGGTGAAGATGATCCAGGCGTCGTCTTCGGGCCGCGGAGGGCGGGCGGCGGCGCCAGCCTGCCGCACCGGCCGCGATGCCAGTTCACCGCCGGCGCCGGCGACGGCGCAGACGCCCGCCGCGGACCACACCCGTTCGGCACGGTCGTCCGGGTCGTCCACGTCGACGGGTACGTAGGCCGCGCCGATGGACAGCACGGCGAGGATGGACAGATACAGCTCTGCGGTGCCGGAGGGGATGCGGATGCCGACCCGGTCGCCCGCGCCGATTCCCGCGGCGGCCAGCCGGTCACCGATCCGCCGCGTCTCCCGCAGCAGGCCCTGGTACTGCAGCACGGATCGGCCGTCGTCGATCGCGGCAGCCCGCGGGAACGCCGCCGCCGTGGTCTCCAGGATCTGCCACAGCGTGCGCGGCGGTGGCGCCGGGACTCCCAGGTACACCGCGCCCGCGCGGATCCCATCCGGGTAGACGGTCAACGGGCCAGCGGGGCTCGCGTGCCGGTGAGCCGTGCTCATTCCTTCGCCCTCCTCGCGCATACGACAGCAACAGCAGCGGGAAAGGCCGATCAGCCGGCTGGCCGGCATCGTTCCCCAGGTGGGCCCGCGAAGCGGCGTACCTGATACCCCGCGCGAACGGCGCCGGGCCTCGGCCGACTGACCTGATTCACGCTCACAAATGCGCGCAGAATCCCCTAGAGCACAAAGTCCGTGACGAATCAGAATTAGTCACTCCATTAACGTGAACGTGTGAATTTGCCTGGGGGGTCAGCGCGGCCTTACCGCACCAGTGCCGCGTGCGCGATCAGAGCACCTTGGACAGAAATGCGCGGGTCCGCTCATGCTGAGGGCTGGCGAGCACCTCACGCGGCCGCCCGGCCTCGACGACGACACCGTCGTCCATAAAGACGAGCCAGTCACCCACCTCGCGGGCGAACGCCATCTCGTGGGTGACCACGATCATCGTCATGCCGCTGGTGGCCAGATCGCGCATGACGCCGAGGACCTCGCCGACAAGCTCGGAGTCCAGCGCGCTCGTCGGCTCGTCGAACAGCATGAGCTTCGGCTCCATCGCGAGCGCACGGGCGATGGCGACCCGCTGCTGCTGGCCGCCGGACAGCTGCCGGGGGTAGGCGCCCGCCTTGCCCGCCAGGCCGACCCGGTCGAGCAGCCGTGCGGCCTGTTCAGCCGCGCGGGCCTTCGGTATCCCTTTGACGCGGATCGGCGCCTCCGTGACATTCTCCAGTGCCGTCAAATGCGGAACAGGTTGAATTGCTGGAACACCATGCCGATCTGCGCGCGCTTGGCGCAGATCTCACGCTCACGCAGCTCGTACAGCTTTCCGGCACGCTCCCGGTAGCCGACCAGTTCGCCGGCCACCCACAGCCGCCCGGCATTGATCTTCTCCAGGTGGTTGATGCAGCGCAGAAAGGTGGACTTGCCCGAGCCGGACGTAGGTGACGAAATCGACGACCTTCCGCCGAGGGCTTAGGTCTCCTATCGTGCTGGCCGGACCGCGGGTCGGCCTTATCTAGTGCCCGGGTTGCGGCGCGAGCAGCAGTTCGTGTGCTCTCCTGGCGGCCTCAGCGGCGGGCCTGCCGCCTGGTTCGGCCGTGGGAAGGTCCTCAAGGCCGCGGGCCAGGACCTGTAGCGCCTCGGTCAGCGCCGCGACGCAGCTTCAGCAGGTCCACGCGTTCCCGGAGGGCAGTCATTGACGTTTCCGGCTCGTTCATGCCAGTGTGCTCGTTCATCGGGGCTCCTCGCCGGCTGGCAGATCACCTGCCGCCGGATCGCGAATTCCACCTCAGCACCTACACCAGATCACCGCCGGGCGTGGCTGGGCAGGGCCGGAGGGCCTCTCGTCAGCCGTCGCGGGGGATCCGCAGAGGACGTTGGCCCCTTGATGTGGACCGCGAACCGGCCTGGAATGAGGACCCGGCAATCGCGGGGAAGGTTCCACCATGAATGTGGCAGGCGGCATACGGGATCATCACGCGCGTTGCGGGCCGCACCTGGCCAGGCCGCGGATGCTCGCCGCCGGCCGCATCCGCGCGGGGAGCAGCTGACATGTGCGCGATGCCGGATCCGCCGGGGTTCGAGCGGGAGATCACCGCGGGGAACGGTGATGTCCGGCTGGCCGGGCACCTAACGATCCCGGACCGGGCCGCTGGAATGATCATCTTCGCGCATGGCAGCGGCAGCAGCCGGCGCAGCCCGCGTAACCGGTTCGTCGCTGCCGCCCTCAACGGGGCCGGCCTGGGCACGCTTCTGGCCGACTTGCTCACGCCGGAGGAGGAACTCACCCGCGCCAATGTGTTCAGCGTGCGGCTGCTCGCCGCGCGGCTGACCGGCCTCATCGGCTGGCTGCGCCGGCATCCCGCCGCCCGCGGTCTCCCGGTTGGCTACTTCGGCGCGAGCACCGGCGCGGCCGCGGCGCTGTGGGCTGCCGCCAGCCCACGGGTGCCGGTCGCGGCGATCGTCTCCCGCGGCGGGCGGCCCGACCTGGCCGGCCCGCAGCTCGCCGCGGTGCGCGCGCCGACACTGCTCATTGTCGGCGGCCACGATGAAGCCGTCCTGGACCTCAACCGGCACGCCCGGCAGCAGCTCACCTGCGAGAGCAGGCTGACGGTCATCCCCGGTGCCACCCACCTGTTCGAGGAACCAGGAGCCCTGGAGCAGGTCGCCGAGCTGGCCATCGACTGGTTCACCAGCCATCTGCCGGCGCAGGCGGCGCCGACCACACACCCGGCGTGACCCCATCGGATCCGGTACAGCGGCGCCGCAGAACAGGGGGCACGTGATGATCAGCTACGCGGATGTCGAGAAGCTGCTCGCAGTACACAGCGAAGACCCGCCCGTACTGTCGCTGTATCTGGAGGTGCCGCTGGACCTGCCCGCACTGCGCGGCTTGCCGGCCAGGGCCGGTGAGCTGCTCAACTTGGCTGCGGGCGCCCCGTGCGGGCCGGATGACCGGGATGCGGTACGGGTGCCGATGCACGCCCGGCAGGTCGTGAACCGTCTCCTTGAGGACAGTGCACGCGACTGGCTGGGCCGCTGCGTCGCGTTCTTCGTCTGCGGCCCGGCGGGCCTGGCGGAGGCAGTTCCGCTGCCCGGCGGGCTGGATGAGCAGGCCGTGGTCGGGCCCCGGCCGCACGTCCGGCCACTCCTGCTGACGCTGCAGCGCCACCCCGCGGAAGCGCAGCCGCGGCTCGCGCCCGCTGAGCTGAGCCTCGGCATAACGACCCAGGTGGACGAACGTTAGCTCGCAGCCCGCATCGCCCATATCGGCGGCCAGCAGATTATCCAGCCAGCGCGGCCCCGTCGCCATGGGCCCGGGCAGGGAACCGGGCAGCGGGACCTCGTCACCGCCAAGGGAACCGCCGGACGCAATGAGCCGACATCACCCGTTCCGGATGAATCACCCTACGGGGGTGAGCCGAGGTGCCCCCGAGGGAGATTGACTGACGCCACGGCGTCAGAGGGGACGACAGCGGTCCAGGTGAATAGGGGCACGTGACGCTCGCACGACCGTGACACTCTGAGCTTGTCTCGTGAGGACGAACGTGACCATTGAGCCTTACCAGGAGCTGCCTGCGGCGATACGGAGGCGACTGACCATCTGGGCGGCGCTGCGCAGTGTCCTGGCCGCGACAGTGCTCGTGGTTCTCTACTACGTGCTTCCGCTGGACCGGCCATGGGATGCCGATACGGCGATTCGTTTGATCGTCGGCCTCCTGGTCTTCGTGGGCATCGTGGTGTGGCAGGTCAGGACCATCATCGGCTCCCGTTACCCGGCTCTGCGAGCCGTCGAGGCACTGGGGCTGATCCTTCCCCTCTACCTGGTGCTGTTCGCCTCCACGTATTTCGTGATGGAACGAGCCTCAGCGGGGAACTTCACCCAGTCGCTGACCCGCACGGATGCCCTGTACTTCACGGTGACCGTCTTCGCGACAGTGGGCTTCGGGGACATCACCCCCAAATCCGAGGTTGCCCGGGAACTGGTCATGGTGCAGATGCTGGGTGACCTCGCGCTCCTGGGCATCGGCGCACGCCTGCTCCTGACCGCCGTCCAGCGCGGCCGGGAACGAAGATCGGCCGAGGGCCCCGGCTCGGCTCCCTGACGGCTGTCTCGGCGGCGGCTGCGCAGGAAGGCGCCGCCGAAGTCAGCTGACGAAGCCGAAATGAGGGGCGTGGGCGCTGAGCGGGAGCCGGCCGCGCAGCGTGAGGTCACACCAGCCGCCGAACGGGGCGAGCAGTGGTGGCCGGTGGCGCTGGCCATCCTGGTCACCGCCGGCCTGCACGTGGGCCTGCCCGAAAAGTACCGGGTGCAGCCCGCATGGATAGTTCCGGCGGTGCTGGTCGCGCTGCTAGCGGCGATCAAACCATGGGCCAAGCTGCTCATGATGATCGAAGGGGCCGTCTCGCTCGGTATCGGCGCGCTCGTGATCGCCCGCGCCATCAACATCCTCCAGTAGAACCCGATGACCCCGATGACAGGGGCTGCCAATCAGGCGATGAGGCCCACATGATCCTCACCGAAACGGAGGCCTCGACGTGGCGTGGCCCCTCGGACAGAGCCTCTAACCACGCATAGCGACATACTGTGTCTACTGGTTATCGCTACAAAAGCGGGACGAGTCGAAACAGATGAGCGAACTCGTCTCACGGTGTCCGCGTGAGCCTCGGTCAACTGCCGACGTAGGCCGCAAGGTGTTCGCCGGTGAGGGTGGAGCGGGCGGCGACGAGATCGGCGGGTGCGCCCTCGAAGACGATCCGGCCGCCGTCGTGGCCGGCGCCGGGACCAAGGTCGATGATCCAGTCGGCGTGCGCCATGACCGCCGGGTGGTGCTCGATGACGATGACCGACTTGCCGGAGTCGACGAGCCGGTCGAGCAGGCTCAGCAGCTGCTCGACGTCGGCGAGGTGCAGCCCGCTGGTCGGCTCGTCGAGGACGTACACGCCGCCCATCTCTCCCATGTGGGTGGCCAGCTTGAGCCGCTGCCGCTCGCCGCCGGACAGCGTCGTAAGCGGCTGGCCGATGCTGAGGTAGCCGAGCCCGACGTCGGCGAGCCGGTCGAGGATGGCGTGCGCCGCCGGCGTGCGCGCCTCGGCCGCGGCGAAGAACTCCTTCGCCTCGTTCACCGGCATCGCGAGCACCTCGCTGATGTCCCGGCCGCCGAAGTGGTAGTCCAGCACCGCGGCGTCGAATCGCTTCCCCTCGCACACCTCGCATGTGGTGGCGACACCGGCCATCATGGCCAGGTCGCTGTAGATGACACCGATGCCGTTGCAGTTGGGGCAGGCGCCCTCGGAGTTGGCGCTGAACAATGCCGGCTTCACGTCGTTGGCCTTCGCGAACGCCTTGCGGATCGGGTCGAGCAGCCCGGTGTAGGTCGCCGGGTTGCTCCGCCGCGAGCCACGGATTGGGGTCTGGTCCACCGACACGACCCCGTCCCGCCCGGACACCGAGCCCTGGATCAGCGAGCTCTTGCCGGAGCCGGCGACACCGGTGAGGACGGCGAGTACCCCGAGCGGGATATCGACGTCGACGTCCCGCAGGTTGTGCGTGCCGGCCCCGCGCACCTCCAGCGCTCCCGACGGCGTGCGCACCGATGCCTTCAGGGCGGCCCGGTCGTCCAGGTGCTGGCCGGTGATGGTGGCACCGGCCCGCAGCGCCTCGACGGTGCCCTCGAAGCAGACGGTGCCGCCCGCCGTGCCGGCCCCGGGGCCGAGATCCACGACATGGTCGGCGATCGCGATCGTCTGCGGCTTGTGCTCCACGACGAGCACTGTGTTGCCCTTATCGCGCAGCCGTAGCAGCAGGTCATTCATCCGCGCGATGTCGTGCGGGTGCAGGCCGACGGTCGGTTCGTCGAAGACGTACGTCACATCGGTGAGCGACGACCCGAGCTGGCGGATCATTTTGGTACGCTGCGCCTCGCCGCCCGACAGCGTGCCCGTCGGCCGGTCGAGTGAGAGGTAGCCGAGGCCAATCTCCGCGAACGAGTCAAGGTTGTGCTTGAGCGCGGCGAGCAGCGGTGCCGCCGACGGCTCGTCGAGGCCGTCGACCCACTCGGCCAGGTCGCTGATCTGCATCGCGCACGCCTCGGCGATGTTCACGCCCTTGATCCGCGATGACCGCGCCGCCTCGCTGAGCCGGGTGCCGCCGCACTCGGGGCAGGCGGTGAAGGTGACCGCGCGGTCTACGAACGCCCGGACGTGCGGCTGCATCGCGTCGGTGTCCTTGGACAGCATCGACTTCTGGATCCGCGGGATCAGGCCCTCGTAGGTCATGTTAATGCCCGCGATCTTCATCCTGACCGGCTCGTGGTGCAGGAAGTCGTGCAGTTCCTTCTTGGTGTACCTGCGGATCGGCTTGTCCGGGTCGACGAAGCCCGATGCACTGTACAGGCGGGAGTTCCAGCCACCCCCGGTGTAGCCGGGGACCGTGATCGCGCCCTCGTTGAGCGACTTGCTGTCGTCGTACAGCTGAGACAGGTCTAGGTCGGTGACGGTCCCCCGGCCTTCGCAGCGCGGGCACATGCCGCCGGTGATGCTGAAGCTGCGCCGTTCCTTCACGGTCTGCCCGCCGCGGTCGAACGTGACCGCACCCGCTCCGCTGATGGAGGCGACGTTGAAAGAGAACGCCTGAGGCGAGCCGATGTGCGGCTGCCCGAGCCGGCTGAACAGGATCCGCAGCATCGCGTTGGCGTCGGTGGCGGTGCCGACCGTGGAACGGGGGTCGGTCCCCATCCGCTGCTGGTCGACGATGATCGCGGTCGTCAGCCCCTCGAGCACGTCGACCTCGGGCCGCGCCAGCGTCGGCATGAAGCCCTGCACGAAGGCACTGTAGGTCTCGTTGATCAGCCGCTGCGATTCCGCGGCGATCGTGCCGAACACCAGAGAGCTCTTGCCCGACCCGGAGACGCCGGTGAACACCGTCAGCCGGCGCTTCGGGATCTCGACGCTGACGTCTTTGAGGTTGTTCACGCGCGCGCCGTGCACGCGGATCAGATCGTGGCTGTCGGAAATGTGCGCAGGCGACTGCGTGTCCGTCCTCGTGGCCATGCTCATCGTGTCTCCATCTGTCAGACGGGGCCGCCGTCGCTTGGGCGTGGACGTCGGTATCGACATCCTCCCTGCTCAGAATGACATTCTCGTTCTACGTCACGCTCACACCACCAGCCCAGGTCGGCGGATCCGGTCTGAGTGGAAGCGGGTCGACTCAGCGGATCTCGTTGATGCGGATCAGGTTGCCCGCGGGATCGCGGAAGGCGCAGTCGCGAACGCCGTACGGCTGCTCGGTCGGCTCCTGGACGACCTCGGCGTCGCTGGCCTGCACCTTCTCGAAGGTGCCGGTGAGGTCCTTGGTGGCCAGCAGGATCCAGCCGTAGGTGCCCTTGGCCATCATCTCGGCGATGGTGCGGCGCTCGTCGTCGGTGATGCCGGGGTCGGTGGCCGGCGGCGCCAGCAGGATGGACGTGCCGGGCTGGCTGGCCGGGCCGACCGTGATCCAGCGCATCGTGCCCTGCCCGACGTCGTTGCGGACCTCGAAGCCGAGGGTGTCACGGTAAAAGGCCAGCGAGGCGTCCGGGTCGTTGTGCGGCAGGAAGGTCGCGTGAATGGTGATGTCCATGACGGTCAGGCTAGTTGCGGCTCGGTGACTCGCGCTTCTCGATTCCTGACCGGTCTGGGGAGCGCATCGGCGTATCTCAAACCCCGGGGATGCGCTCTAGAGGGGCAGGAGACCGGCACACCGCCGGCCACGCAACCGAGATAGCAGGGGAAGCCCACGATGGTTGATCAGGGTATAGCCCGGAAGCCGCCAAATCCGGACGTCGGGCAGTGGCTCGAGCGGCGCCAGAGCGCGCTGCGCATCAGCACGACCACGACGACGCCGGACGGCCAGACATTAAACTGGGTCCCGAGAGAGAGCCAGAGTGGCGGCGAGATCCCAGAGCCGCCGCCTGCGGTGGTGCACGATATCAAGACGGATCAGGCACAGATTCCCGGGGATCAGGTGCGGCCGACGACGTCGGTTCAGTTCGATACGGGTGAGGCCGGCCCCGCCGGCCACGTCCCGATTCTGCGGCCTGACCTGACCCAGGTTGAGAGCCTGGATGACCTTCACCGCCTGCAGTCCAAGCAGGGCGGGCTGCGCGTCAACGTCAATCGCTCGAACAAGAAGCCGACCGACCCCAGCCCCGCCGGATACTTCCACGCCCTCAGCTCACAATCGGCGACGGTGTACGGGAGCGACGCATGGCTGAACCTGTGGGACCCAATGGTCGACATCCCGTCGTCACCGGGCGACGACCACTCCATTTCGCAGCTCTGGCTGCAGAACTACCAGAAGCCGCAGCTTCAGTCGCTGGAAGGCGGCCTCACGGTCGACCACGACCTGAACGGCGGCGGCGCCAATTACCTGTTTACCTACTACACGACGAACGGCTACTCGCAGGACGGTAACAACCTGGGCGGATACAACCGCCTGGAGAGCGGATGGGTCCAGTACCATCCCTCGATCTATCCGGGAATCCGGATCAACGGCTCCAGCGCGCAGGGAGATTCGCCCCAGCTGGAGATTGGCATCAAGTACCAGCTCTGGCAGGGCAACTGGTGGTTCGGGTTCAACAACAATGAGTCGGGACCGTGGATTTGGCTCGGCTACTACCCCGGGAGCCTGTTCGCCGGCGGCATCGCCAACCTGGCCGAGTGGGTCGGCTGGGGCGGCGAGGTCTACTCCGCCCTCGCCAATCCCTGTGCCACCACGGATCAGATGGGCAGCGGGCGGCACGCGGCCGACGGATGGACTCATGCGTGCTACCAGCGCCTCATTCACAATCAGACCAACCCGAACGGTGCCCTGGTCAACTACGACGGGATCGCTTCGGTGGACGTTGCCGCCAGCAACTGCCCGGCCAACGAATACACGATCGAAACGTTCATGAACAGCGGCACCAGCTGGGGCAGCTATCAGTTCTTCGGCGGTCCGGCCGCATAGCGGCCCGAACTGTCCTCCGTTGTCAGGCCGAGCAGGGCAAACCTGCCGGGCCGCCGGTGTATCAGCGCCCCCTCCCTAAGAGGGGATGGAGGGTGCGCATGACGTCCCAGCCGGACCGCCGTTTCCGGTCGCCCATCGTGGGGGTTCACAGGTAGGGGAAGGAGCGGCCGGGGTTGTGCTCGGACAGCGCGGACGCCGGCCCGATGAGGCTCTCGTCCGGTTCCCCGATGACCTCCTCGGTCTTGCCCTCGTAGTCATACTTCCTCAGCACGTGCTTGATCGCCTCGAGCCTGGCCCGCTTCTTATCGTTGCTCTTGACCACCGTCCACGGCGCGTCCTCGCTGTCGGTGTAGTGGAACATCGCCTCCTTGGCATCGGTGTAGGCGTCCCACTTGTCGAGCGACTCGATGTCCATCGGGCTCAGCTTCCACTGCCGGACCGGGTTGACCCGGCGGATGATGAACCGCGTGCGCTGCTCCAAGCGCGTCACCGAGAACCAGAACTTCGTCAGGTGCAGCCCGGAGCGGACCAGCATGCGCTCGAACTCCGGCACCTCCCGCATGAACTCGCTGTATTCCGCGTCCGTGCAGAAGCCCATCACCCGCTCCACGCCCGCCCGGTTATACCAGGAGCGGTCGAACATGACGATCTCGGCTGCCGCGGGCAAATGCGGCACGTAACGCTGGAAATACCACTGGGTCTGTTCCCGTTCGCTCGGCCTGGCCAGCGCGACCACCGTGGCGCCGCGAGGGTTCAGGTGCTCGGTGAACCGCTTGATCGTGCCGCCCTTGCCGGCCGCATCGCGGCCCTCGAAAACGATCACGATGTGCTCGCCCGTGGATTTGACCCAGTTCTGCAGTTTGACCAGCTCGACCTGCAGCGGGCGCTTGAGATACTCATACTCCTCCCGGGTCATCTTCTCGTCGTACGGGTAGTCCTCGCGCCACGTGTCGACCACCCGGCCGTCCGGCCAGCGCAAGACGGGGTCATCATGTTCGTCGTCGTCGTCAACGCTCAGCCCCGCCATGAGGGCCGGATCGGACGCCCAGTCCTCCGGCAGCGCATTGAACGCAGAAGTGGATTGACTAGTCATGTTCCTAGCACAGCACCTTCCCGGCCCACGGTCACGAGCGGGCCCGCATCAGCCCCGGCCAGTCGCTGCCGCAGGGCAGGGCATAGCGGGCCATCTTTGCCCGTCCCGAGTGCTGCCAGCCGAGCTCGAAGATCTGCGTCGTGTTCACATCGTAGATCCTCGTAAACCTCGGGTCCCGTTCCATCTGGTGCTCGAGGCCGATCAGTTCGCCGGGCGTGAAATAGCCGTGCCGGTAGTCGTAGCGAATTCCGGACGTTGAGAAGACGAAGAAGGCGTGATGCACCCTCTCGTGCTCCACCGATCTCGCGATCTCCACAGCACCCTGGGCGGTCATGTCGTGCGGGTAGTACTGCTCGTAACCGGACAAGCTCGTGGTGCTGTTCATGATCAAGTTGTAGTGCGGCCCGATCAACGCGGGGAAGGTTGGAGCGGCGGATATGACGGCATCGCCGCCGGCGACGCGGCCGTCCAGCCACGTGCTGGCGGCGACGTCGCTGGCGGAGATCTGGTCGTCCGCTTCCGGCTGGAAGTACGTGGGGACGAATATCGCGGCGAGTACCACGACAACGACCCCGCATGCCACTGACCTGCGCGCCGGCAAAAGCAGGCGAACCTGCGGTACTGCCTGCACCAGTTGTTCCGGTTGTTCCAGTTGTTCCGGCCAGAGCATCCATGCTCCCGCCATCGCGGCGAACGGAGCCGTGAAGAGCAGCGCCCGCAGCCGTCCCTCTCCTCCATAGGACTGCACAGCTAAAATCTCGATCCGGCGGAGCGGGCCGCTTACCGGGCGGTCATGGACTATGTCGACACTTTTAGGGCGACAACGCGACGCTCGCACGCTCGATCTACGGCAAGCGGGCGGCCTCCAGCCTCACTGCGGCCAGGGAAACACCTGGCCGCCCGGGGCACACCCTTCATTCCCGACCCCGCCTGACAGATACCCCCTGCCCGCAACCCGCTACCCGGCGCACATCCAAAATTACAGGGGTCACGCATACCTATCCAGTTGCGCCTCGGCAATTATCTCGGTCATTGCTGATCTTCCTGCTCGTGATGACGGGCCTGGTAATAGCTGCCTATCTCCAGGTCAGGCAGCCGGACACGCAAGATCTCCGAGCGGCTCAGAAAGGATTTCCCGGAATGAGATTTCAGCCATAGCCAGGATCGGTTAACTTCCGGTTAACTCTGCGATCCTGGTCGTTGTCCCCGGCCGCTTAAGGCGCTTGAGTCACAGCGAGGCTTATTCGAAGTCTGACCAGCCATGATCACTGCGGCGTCGGGGCTGGTCAGCGATTCGACCGCGGCCACAGCCAAGTTCTGCCTAAGCCTCAGCGAAGACGATTTGTTTACAGATTATTCCTTGCAACCCGCAGCTTGTTTACAGATTATTCCTTCCAGCCCGCAGCCCGGCCAGTAAGGATGTGAGTGCCGGATATCGCCTGCTCGATGAGGCCCCGTGCGTTGCCTCGCCATGTATCAGGTCGCCCGGGCGGGCCTCCGAATATACATGAGCCAGCAACATAACAGAGGACACGTGTGAGCGGAGCCGAGCGCGGCGGCCTGGCAGATGCCCGACGGCTGTTAGGGGAAGGCGGTTCTTATGAGTAAGGAAATAGGGATCGAATCGTATTACGACGTTGCCGTCATCGGTGGTGGCGCCGTGGGCCTCGGCTACGCGATCCGCGTCAAACGGGACAATCCTGAGCTGCGGGTTCTCGTCTTAGAAAAGGCGAAGGAACCTCGCTTCAAAATCGGGGAGAGCACGCTCTCTGTGACCATCGAGAACCTGCTCGAGCTCGGCTTCACCATGCCGCAGCTGCGCCGACTGTTCACAGTCAAGTCGGGTCTGGGATTCTGGTACACCGACTCCGCGACCGGTGAGCTCGTGTCCCCGGTCGGCGTCTGCAACACCGAGGAGACATTCCAGGTCGAGCGCCGGCCGATGGAAATCGCGCTCACCATCCTCGCCCAGTCGTGCGGGGTTGAGATCCGGTCCGGGACAGGCGTCTCCACGGGCAGGTTGCGGCTGGACGGGCCGGACCCGGTGCTGGTGATGCGCGGTTCGTCAGAGGCCGCGACCAAGGTTCACTGCCGGCGGTCTGCGACGCGAGCGGTCCTGCCTCGGTGCTGGCACGTTCACTGGGGACGCACCGCAAGCAGAAACACATTAACACGAATGCGTACTGGTCGCACTTCCGGAAAATGGCATCGCCAGAGATACCGGGCTGGACGCGCCGATGACACACCACATTTGTTTCCCGCAGGGCTGGTTCTGGTTCATCAACCTTTGTTCCTGGGAGAGCTCGCCCACACCCAATCTGACCGCGATGATCGGAGCCCTGCTCAATGATCGCCGGGAAGAAGAGGACATGCCGGATCGCCAGGAATGGTCGAGCCGGTTCGGCTGCACGCACTCACTGCGCGTTTCGATCGGCGTGTCACCCCGGTCGGACCTGGACTATTCGCCACCCGGCGGAGCGCGGGAGCGGTTCTGGCACTACGTCGACGCTACCCGGCCATCCAGGAGGTCATGCGTTATTACGAAGAGGTGCCGGATCCGTACCAGGGAAAGCCCGCATACGGTTATCTGAAGGAGATCGAGCATTACAGCACCTCGTACGCTGACGAGGGTTTCCTCTCGGTGGGAGATGCCGCGTTTTTCGTCAATCCGCTGTTCTCCAAGGGTCTCGCGTTCGGCATGTTCTGCGCAAAAGAAGCGGCGAGGGCAACGGCCAGGGATTCGTCAAAGTCATGAGGGCTGTTTAGCCTGATGAAAGGCCTGTGAGGTCGAGGATCTGGAGTGCGCGGCGGGGGTCCTGGGCAATGCGGCGGGTTTCGGCGGTGTAGCCGGTTACTCCCTGTACGCGGAACAGGGTGATGACGAGGTTCGTGAGGGCGGACCATACCTGTGGCCCGTTTCCGGTTCGGATGAGGGATTTGTCTTCTTTCCAGATCACGTCGCGTAGCCAGTGCGCGTGCTCCACCTGCCAGTGGCCCCGGACGTGGGCGAGCAGGTCTTCCGGCGTGGTGCCGTCCGCGCTCAGGCTGGTGAGGTAGAGGACGGCCTCGGCCCGGGTATGCCACCGGCCTTTCTTCTTGTACGTGACGTACCGTTCGATGAGCAGGGCCTGGCGCGCGTCCTCAAAGCCAGTGCCGTCGGGGGCAGGCAGGACGCGGATGGTGCGGGTCTCGATCCGGCCGCGGCTGATCTCGCTGGTCGCGGCGGCGACGGGCATGGTTTCCCAGGACAGCGCATTCAGGGTCTCGTTCAGGTTCGGCTGGTTGCCCAGGATGGGCCACAGCCAGTGCGCGTCCTTGACCTTCCGGAGGAACAGGGAGTTGTCCCTGTTCGCCTGCATGGCGTCGCTGGTGACGACGGTCCCGGCGATCGGCAGCGGCGCGAGCAGCGGCTTGAAGTGGCTGATCTCGTTGGCCTTCCCGGCTTTCGCAACCCTGTCCTGGGTGATCACTATCCCGGGAGTATGGGTGACGGCGGCGAGCAGGTGCACTTTCCTGCCGCCGCCGGCTTTCGCGCCCTTGCGCTCCTTCCCGTCCACGGCGACGCCCTGGCGTGCGGGGACGTGCCCGGGATCCCCGCAGGCGGCAGGGTCCAGCCACGGGTGCTGCGGGTGGGGCCGGAACCAGCCGTCCTGCCTCTCCTCCCGGAAGCTCTCCGCCGCCGGCGGCTTCCGTTCCGCTTCTTCCGCTTTTCCTCCTGCTCGCGCTGCTGCTGCGCGCGGCGCGCGGCATACGCGGCCGGGACAGCGGGATCCAGCGCAAGGGCGGCCACGGCCGCCGTCAGGGCAGCCTCGAACTCGTCCGGGTCCAGCAGTTTCGGCAGTCTGTCCAGCATCGACGCCGACGGCGCCACCCGCAGCCCGGTCCGCGGGCTTACCCAGCAGCCGTGCGCTGCCAGCACCTCCTGATCCCAGCACGCCGCGGCCTGCGCGATCGCCAGCGGGCCGCTCAGCGCGGCCGCCGTGCCCGCGACCGCCACCGAGACTAGCGACGGCAGCGGATGCCGCTTTCCCGCGCCTTCCGCGTATCGGCCAGCAGTCCCTCCAGCACCTCCCGGAACGGCACCGGATCAGGCACGATCCCGGCAGGCAGGTGGCGGCAGATGCAGTCGGCAAGCCATGATGAGGAACCGGGCGCGGTCAAGGCATTCCTAAGGCGAAGATTCCTGGCGTGAGAACCTGAATCATCACCCGCGGCAGCCTGGCCGCGCCCTCACTTCCGCCGCATCCGCCTCACGCATGCCGCCACCGGCCCCGCATACCGGTCACGGAACGTAACGACCGCGGCCATCCCGGAACCCCTGAAATATCGCCGCGGCTATCTCAAGCCCGCCCCGTCACTCACACACTGTCACGCCGACTTTGACGAATCCCTGGGGCAACGGCTGGACACCTGAAGGACCCGGAGTACGGCGATTTCGCGAGGTACGACAGGCTGCTCCACTCGGTCTACCGCGCGCTATCCATGGAGAACGAGGCCTTGTACCGATCCTGGGCCTCGCCGACAGGATTCGAGCAAGTACTCATGGCCAAGCTCGCCGGGGCGCTTCCCGAGGTGAGGACCGGGCCGACGGCCTGGTCCACGAGGACGTGCCCTACCGGATCCTGGAACCCCGGCACGCGAAGGTCTTCGCCGACGTCGTCGCCCTGACGCGCGACGACGGGTCGGGGCGGGCGGACCACTCGCCGGAGATCGAGGCAATCACGGGCCGGTACCTGAAGGAACTGCGCACCGACCCCGAGACGATCGAAGCACGCCTGGGCCGGTTCCTCACCCACTACGACGACAATCTGGTCCGGCACGAGAATGCCGCTGACGTGGCGCAGCCCGGCGTGTTCGCCGCCGTCGCCTGCCCGGACTGCCGTCAGGCCGTCAACGCGACCCTGGGGCGGTGCCCGGCTTGCGGTCAGGACATGGATCCATGTGTCACATCGTCACCATTGAGTGACGCGGCCGTAGGGGGATCGTTAGGGTGTTCGTCGTCCTGTTGTTCTTTGCAACCCGCAGCTTGTTTACAGATTATTCCTTCCAACCCGCAGCTCGGCTAGTAAGGATGTGAGCGCCGGGTATCGCCGTGGGCCTTTCTTAGGGGCGTTGTCAGGCCTGCGGGGTGTATCAGCGGGCGGGCTGCTTGCTCTGTATTCCGGAAAGCATAAACGGCGGCAGGGTCTGCGCCGCGCCGCCGGGTGCAGGTAAGCCGACCGATCGTACCGGGAAATCATGGACGAGGCAGTAAGCAAAGAGCCTTTCTGCTAATGATTTTAAGAAACGATTGCCTGATCCGCGGTAATAACATCGCAGCGCGGCCGGACAGCGACGGCGTCCGGGTCCCAAGATCAGAGCCGATGGGAAAGGCTGATATGCCGCACGTGGTGAGAGCGGCGGCCGGGCGCCTGCGGCCGCCAAGCCCGCTCCTGCTGGTATCACCAGCGCACACGACTAAACCGAGAAAATGCTCTGGTCAGCTAGAAATTGGCGGCTGCCATATTAGGGGGCTGAGGGAGAAATCTCGGCCAAATATGACTACGGCCCCGTATGAATGCCGCAAGCCTGCGCTCCGTACAAGTACCGGACTAGACAGGATCAGGCCGTAGTCAGCAGCGAGGGAGATGGAAGTGACCCTCAGCTGGCGGCAGTCCGCCCAGTTGCTTACCGCACGGACGCGTTCGACAAAACCGCAGTCTCCCTGATTGGAGGGCCAGTCCAGAATGTTCCATGTAAAGCTGACCAGATCCGACATAAATGTGGTCGACGAACTCCTCTGGCCCTTTCGACGCTCTACCCCGCGGCCGACGATACCGGTTTCCTCAGGCGGTCCACGGTATTCGCGCAGGCGCTCCCGGAACGACTCCGCATGTCGCTGAACCGGTTCCGACTCACCGAACCGGCCGGCGCCTGCCGGGTCTGCGGATTTCCGGTGGACGATGACCGCATCGGCGCCACGCCACGCCACTGGGCCGACACCGCCCGCCGGCCCCCGACCGTCCGGGAGGAGTTCTTCTTCGTCCTTTGTGCCTCGTTGCTCGGCGATGTGTTCGGCTGGGCGAGCCAACAGGCTGGCCGACTGGTGACGAGGTCGTTCCCATCCGCGGACATGAGGACCTGCAGATCAACTCCGCGAGCAGTACGACGCTGCTGTGGCACACGGAGGACGCGTTCCACTCGTACGGGGCCGACTACGTGGGCCTGATGTGCCTGCGCAACCCGCAGCGCGCCGAGACGACGCTGGCGTGCGTCCAGGACGTCGAACTCGACCCGGAGGCCGCCGAAAAGCTCTTCGAGCCGCGGTTCATCCTCCGTCCGGACGAGGCCCACCTGCCGCACGACGGCGACCCGAACCCGCCAACGAGCCCGGAACAGGCCAAGGTGCTGGCGCGCAGCCAGGCCCGCATAGAGCAGTTGCTGAGCAATCCGCAGAAGGTAGCCGTCCTCTTCGGCGATCCAGCCTCGCCGTACCTCAGGCTCGACTCAGCCGAGGTCGAGCGGACCGACGACCTCGACGCCATGGCGGCGCTGGACCACTTGATAACGGCGGTGGACAAACGGCTGGACGGAATCGTCCTCGATCCCGGCGACCTGCTCTTCGTCGACAACTTCGGGCCGTACACGGACGGCAGCCGTTCGCCGCCAATTACAACGGCCGCGATCGCTGGCTGAAGCGCGTCAACATCACCCGCGATCTGCGCCGCTCACGTGACGCGCGGATTTCTACGGACGACCGGATTGTCCACTGACGATCTGTCAACCACAAAGAGAGGGAAAGACTTCATGACCGACGTGGATACCCGGACCTGCGTACCGGTCGCACGCAAGGCCTTCGATCGGTATGCTGGGCCACCGCTGGCCAGCGGACCAAGCGGACCGGCGGAAGTCCGCGAGCTCCTCGAAGTCGTCGTCGCCGCGCTGGTCGACGGGGGCTGTGACCGGGGCGGACCCATCCGCCTGGCGATCCAGCCGAGTTGACGCGCGAGGTGCAACGCGTGCTCGGTGATGTGCTGCCGGAGCACGGTGCGGGCGTGAGCGTGCTCCGCCCCCTGGCCCGGATGTTCGCGCGCGGCGCCGCGGACCTGGCCGACCCCGCGTGGGCGGCCCACCTGCTCTGCCCACCGCTGGCCCTCGCCGTCGCCGCTGATGTGACGGCAACGGCCCTCAACGCTGACCTGGCCTCATGGGACCAGGCCCCAGCTGGGATCGTGCTCGAAGGCGAGATCATGTCCGCGCTGGTCAGGCTGGTCGGGTTCGACTCTGCTAGCGCGGCTGGCGTCATCACCTCCGGCGGCACTGAGTCGAACTTTATGGGGCTGCTGCTGGCCCGCGACGCCGCGGTACCGCAGTACTCCGGTGCGGCGGGCGGATTCGGGTTCGGCGGCGGGCGGCTGCGGATCTTCGCGTCGCGGGTGGCGCTTCTCCATCCAGCGCAACGCCGCACTGCTAGGGCTGGGCGCTTCCGCAGTGGTGCCGGTCGACGTGGACGACCACTACCGCATGGATCCGTTGGCATTGCGCGAGGAACTGAGGCGGACGGTGACGGCGGGCAACGTGCCCCTGCTCGTAGTCGCCACCGCGGGCACCACCGACTTCGGCTCGATCGATCCGCTGCGCGAGATCGTGACGGTCGCCCGCGCATTCGGCGCGTCGGTGCACGTGGACGCGGCGTACGGCGGGGGCGTGCTCTTCTCGCAGAAAATGTCCCCTCTGCTCGATGGTCTGGATACCGTCGACAGCGTCTCGCTCGACCTGCATAAGTTCGGCTGGCAGCCGGTCGGCGCGGGCGTGTTCCTCGCCCGGCGGGCGGAGACCTTCGACCCATTGGCGGTTCGGGCTGCCTACCTTAACCCGGCCGACGACGAGGACGCGGGGTACACGAGCAACCTCGGCCGGTCGCTGCTCACCACCCGTCGCGGCGACGTGTTCAAGATCGCGGTGACGCTGCGGGCACTGGGCCGGTCGACTCTGGGAGCCATGGTCGAAACCTGCTGCGACCTCGCCCGCTATGCGGCCGACCGCATCCAGGCGCAACCGCGGTTGGAGCTCGCCGCACTACCGACGCTGTCCACCGTGGTGTTCCGGTACCGGCCGCCCCACCCGGATCCCGCCACCTCGGACTGGGTCAACGCCAGCCTGCGCCGCCGCCTGCTGCGCACCGGCACCGCTGTCATCGGCCGCACCGACGTGACCGGTGAACCAGGTGGATCCGGCTGAAGTTCACGATTCTCAACCCCCGGATGACCGAGGCCGACGTGCGTGGGCTGGTCGATGCCGTGCTCGCCGCAGGTGCGGCCGAAGAAGCGGCCAAAGAAGAAGCGAAGGAGCAGTGATGCGCCAATTTGGCGACCGCCACGGCGGAGTGAACACCATAGAGGAGGCGATTACCGTGTCCCACCCCATGGACTTGATCTCAGCAGGGAAGCATCGCTGCGGCGGTGGCAGTCCTGAAGGAGTGCGAGGAAGCAGTCACGGCATGCGCGTCCGTCCGTCTTCGACGAGCCCGATCCACTCCAGGCGCTGTCGGAGGTGGGCCGGGACCTGGACTGCGCCGACGTGCTGGCGGTGACCCGGCGGGTGCTGGACCGGCGCAGTGTGTCCCAGTCCCGTCTGATCAGCGCACAGCTGGAGGCATGCCTGGTGGCGCTGCAACTCAGCTCCGAGCTATGCAGCAGCCACGCCGGAGAGTACCCGCAGGCGCGGATTTGCTCGACCGCGACCGATCGCGGTATCGAGCTGTGCCGGCGGCTCCTCAGTGAACTTGCTGCGATTCAGGGAGGTGTGCGGTGATGACGACCCACCGGACAGACCACGATCTGACGGGCGTACCCGACCCCGACTTTCTGGCGTTGGGTCTGGGTGGGACGAACATGATGGCTATGCTGTGGACCGTGGCAATGGGCCGTCAGGCAGTCGGCGTCGAGATGCGCGGCGATCCCTTTCTCGGAGTGCATTGGAACATCCGTGAAGACTTTTATCACCAACTCGGCCTCATCGACCAGATGATGCTGGAACGCTATGGCGAGGAGCAACTGCCTCGGCGGGGCGATGGACGCCTATTTCGTCTCGCGGAATGTTTCTACAGTTCAGAAACCGTCGCCGGAGACATCGTTGCTGATGAGATCATCGACGGTTTCGACGCGGATCAGCATATCGTCGGGAACCATCCACCACGTCGAATTCATCGACGACCGCTGGCGCGATGGCTTGCCGAACCGTGTCATCACGGTGTTGGACCCGCCCAAACCACCAGATCAGCCCGATCGGAGCAGATTCGCACCTCTATGGTGGATGTGCTCGATGGCCCATCTACCTTTCAGGCGGAGGCCGCGTCCATTCAGAAATTGCTGCGCCGCTACCTGGAATTGATCGAGCAGCAGGACAGGGAGCACAATCGCAAGCCCAGGGTGCAGTTGTTCACGCATCATCGCGTGCTGCCGGAGAAAGGCGAGGGCTTCATCGACTGTCCCGATGGCCGCAAGCGGATTCGCATCGAAGCGCTCAAAGAATTCGACTTCAAGGGGCAGTTCGTGCGCGTGCGCGAGCCGGGCAGTGAGATCATTGATCTCGACGTACCCGAACTGTTCATGGTGGCACAGGGCTTCAGCAGCGGCGACGCCAGACGCCTGGGCTTCGAGCAACAGGATGTTGAGGTCGATCATGAAGATGGGCGAGGGGCCGGTAGTGGCGCAGGCGGACTTCCTGGCCGGTCTGGTTGAAGTGCTTGTCGGGGGTCGCCTGCGACGGCGCATCTCATCGGAGTTTGACCAGGATGGCAAGGAATACTGGGTGCGGCAGATCGCGGTGGGCCATGAGAATGATCCAGAGGTGGGTTGGGTGCTGGTGCAGGTTCCAGACTTCAAAACCTTCGATCCAATCGAGGCGGGACTCGTGCCAGCCGGAACTGACCCGGAATCGCCGGAGTTCTTCGCCTCCTACCAGCAGTTGATCTACGATTACTACATCAGGCAGGCCGCCGACATCCTTGATATTCCCCGCCACGAGCTCACGAGAGTCCAGATGATCTATGGGCCGACAGCTGTTCAGCCTCGTCGAGCGGGTCGGCTACCGATGCCTTGATCGCTGCCAACGGCGTGGTCGCTGGCGATTCCTTCGGCAATGGTCACTTCCTGACCAGCGGGGGAGCCATGACGGGCATGGTTGGACACAGCGCCCGCGTGCTCGAATACTGGCAGGCGCGAGACGCAGGCACCTCCCCGGCGGACGCCATCCGCCGCCTCGCCGATGCTATTAAAGAGGACACCCACGCGTGGCTGCAGGTCAGCGCGAAAGAATATAGCCAGGCAGCACCCATCAACTTCGGCGCGGAACGCATCAAACAGATCAGTGAGGCCAGCGGCATCGACGTGAACGCTAGGGCGCACGGGATCGACGCCACCGGCGCTAGCGCCACTCGCTCCTGCCGTTGGACTCCTCGGACTGGAGGAAGCGCTCCCTACGCAACGGCAGGGTGATGTCGGGTCCGCTGCCGCAACTGCAGCCGGTGCATCCGGCCGTACGCAACGCGGCTGTCCCGCGGCTCTCGGATCCCGCCGGGTCATGTCCGCCAGGTGCGCCAGCTGGCGCAGCGTTCCGTCCCGGTTGGCATGAACTTCACCGCTACCGGATCCGGCTGAACTCGTGGCGGACCGGGTGATAACCCGCTTTATCACCCGGTCCTGTCGGTGCCGGGTGGTGTCAGTGCCAGCCGCTACCATCCGCTGGATGGCAGGTGACGAGGAAGCGGTAGTTCGTTCCCGTCTCTACCTGCACAGATTGCTAGGCAAGACGTTGGCTGGTCCACTTCTGGTGCGCAGAGTCCTGAGCGTCCGATTTTCAGAAGGCTTTGCAGGTCCAGGCGAGACCATCACAGGCCGCCTGAGCGGGCTGTGCGACGCCGTTGCACGCCTCGGCGTCCACGTTCGGCGCCATGCTTCCACAGCCGTTGTTAGCACGCCGTTAGCAAGCTCGGTAGTCCCCACGGTGTGCTGGTTCGTGTTGGTTGCCTGTGTCAGCTTGGCCTGCTTGAAACTTGATAACTCAAGAGTGTGAGATACATGCGCAGGCGATCACGGGGACCGTGGGCCGCTCGCTGTCTGTGCCGACAGCGAGCGACCCGGGAGTGTATCGGTTGGGGTACTGGCGGCGGGACACATGGCCGTGCCAGCGTTGTCCACATTGTGAACCGGCCCCGTTGTGGAGGGAGTGAGCTGATGGCGGAAAGCGCCGCCTTCGAGCGGGCTCAGAGAAACGGCAGTCACACTGCTGTAGCGGCCCGGGCCACTGAGCGGTCAGCGGACCCGCAGGCGAGTCGGTCTCGCCCTGTGGGCGGGTTGCCGCGTCCGTCGCAGGTTCCGGTGCCAGGCGGGACGAGCCAGTTAAGTGGACTCCCTCGGCCGCGCGCTTCGGCACGGACTTCTCCCAGATCCCCGTGCATGCCAACGACGCTGCCCACGACCCGGCCGCCGGTGCCAACGCCGTCGCCTCCGGCAGGTCCGGCGTGCCGCCGGGGGTGCTGGGCTCATCGCAGGTTCCGGTGCCTGCCGCAGCCACCTGGCCGACCAGATTCCCAGCTCCGGCAGGGGAGCCGGTGTCCCACGGCCTGGAGCCTGAGCGGCCCCACAACGGCTCGGCGGGTCCGGCCAGGCCGTCACCGACACCGGCCCGGCCGATCCCCGACCTGCTGCACGGTTCGGGCCAGCCCCTCGCCGCTCCGGTCAGGCAGGAGATGGAGGCCCGCCTCGGCGTGGACTTCTCCCAGGTCCGGGTGCACACCGACAGCGCGGCCCGCGCCTCTGCGGCCCAGTTCGGCGCCCGCGCCTACACCTCCGGCAGCCACGTCGTGATCGGGGACGGCGGCGCAGACAAACATACCCTGGCCCATGAGCTGACTCACGTGATCCAGCAACGTCAGGGTCCTCTCGTCGGTATCGACAATGGCGTTGGCCTGTCCATCTCCGACCCGTTAGACCGTTTTGAACGCGCGGCTGCGGAGAACGCGAGACAGGTGATGTCCGGGACGCTGCCCGCAGATCGACAGCAGCGCCACGGCGCACTAGGGCGTGCCGACAGCCCGGGTCCGCCGGTACAACGGGTGAAGACCGAGAAGGAACGCGGCACGCACGATCACCGGCGTGACATGAGCGAGCCCGGAACCCGGCCAAGGCAGTCACTGTTCGCCCACGAACTGACCCATGTGGCGCAGCAGCACGGCCACTTGCCGTCCGGGCGATCCAGCGTAACGATACAACGCGCAATCAAGATAGCCAGCCATCTGTCATCCCGCCCCGTGGAAGCCTGGGCCGTGTACAAACAGTTCATCAAAGGAACACCCTACGAGCGGGAGCTCATGTCGATCGGCGTTTCCGAGGACGGCATCAGAGTCATATTGAGGGGATACGCGAATGCCAACAGAGACTTTGACACCGTGCAGGAAATGAGAACGGCACTCAAGAACGATGTCCTGCAATCCATGTTGACGAACCAGTACTGGAGCCAGAAGGCAAGGTCCGTTCAAGCTGGCGGTGTGGTACCCGGCAAGGCTTCCGACAGGCGGCTGGACGATATTGTGAATACTGTCGGGCCCGCCCTCTTGCGGCAGCTGAAGACGGCGAAGGGGAGCGGGAAGCTAAAGCTCTACAGAGGAATGCCCAGAGACGCGGCCGCCCAGATACTCGACTGGTACGGTGCCGGGCAGGAGACAGGCAAGACTAAGAAAGAGGCGACGGAAGAATGGATACGCAGACCGGGGGCCTAGCCGTCTTGCTGAGTGCCGAACAGATCGCCCCCGAGCAGGTCCGTCACCACTTCATCGGCCGCCAGCTCGTACTGACCTGGATGCGCCAGCTACGCCGCAAGCCCGATCTCGAACTCGCCGGGCTCGCGGCCCGTCTACGCCTTACCTAGCCGCCCTCTAGGTCTAGGGTGGGAGTCGTGACTAACCCCGCAGCCAAGTTCGCCACTCCCCGCATCACGGCCGGAGCACTGTTCGTTGACGACGGCCAAGTGCTCATGGTGCACAAGACATACGGCAATGGATGGGACATCCCCGGTGGATACGTCGATATCGGGGAATCTCCTGCTGCCGCCTGCCATCGCGAGCTACTGGAGGAGCTTGGCCTGGATCGCCCGGCCCGGCGGCTCCTCGCCGTCGACTGGGCGCCCAACGATGGCGAGGGCGACAAGATCCTCTACGTCTTCGACTGCGGAGAAGTCGTCGACACCAGCCAGATTGAGCTGCGAGACGGTGAAATTGACCTATGGAAATGGGTGCCGATCGGCGAGGTCGCTGACTACGCCATTCCGCGGCTGGGGCGGCGCCTGACACGCGCCTATGAGGCGCGTCAGTCCGACACTTTCCTCTATCTCGAACATGGGGCACCAACGCTCGGCTAGGTGACTCGCGGCTCCGCAGCGAATCCCGTGTAGATCGGCGGACTCACGATCCGCTGCGCTACCTTGTTTTGGCGCTCTGTCGGCGCTCGAACTGCCGAATCTGGCGGTACGTATAATCGGGTAGGGGGCGGGGTCGCCCGCCCCCTCCCACACCACCGGACATGCGGGCCCGCATCCGGCGGTTCGTCAAGCCGTCGGATTGAGACGCTGCCAGGTCTGGCTGAGGGTCTTCAGGCCGAGGCGGTTCCAGTAGGCATTGGGCAGGGACACCTGGAGGACCTTGGAGCCCGCAACCCGCCAGTATCCCTTGCTGCTACCCGCCCATTTGCGGGCGTTGCTCTCGGAGATACCGCGTATCCGCAGGTTGTGCCGTTTAGCGGCGGTGGTCTTCCATTCCTTCCAGCGGACCTGCCGCAGGCGGCGGCGCAGCCATCCGTCCAGATCGCGGAACGTCGTTCCGGGTTCTGCGAGCCGGAAGTAGGCCATCCAGCTGGTGGTGAACCTGTTGAGCCTGCCGATGCGGTATTCCATCGACACGCGCCAGTTCCGCCTGGTCAGGACCCGCAGCTGATCCTTCAGCCGCTCGACCGCCCTGGGGGCGACCCGGATCCTGACCTGCGGGCCGGTGAGAAAGAACCCGAACCCCAGCAGCGTCGCCTCGGCGGCGTGCCGGATCGAGGATTTCTCCCGGTTCACCTTCAGCTTCAGCCGCTGCTCGATCACGCCGCAGACGCTCTCGAACACCCTCTGGGCGGCCCGTTCGCTGCGCACGAAGACCCGCAGGTCATCGGCGTAGCGGACGAACCTGTGACCGCGACCCCACAGCTCCCGGTCCAGATCATCCAGCATGACGTTCGACAAGATCGGCGACAGCGGGGAACCCTGCGGGGTTCCTTCTGCTGTCGGCTGCTTGACCCCGTCCACCATCACCCCGGCCTCCAGATAGCTCCGGATGAGCCTGAGGACCTTGCGGTCAGTCACCTTGCGCGCCACCCGCGCCATCAGCACATCGAACTGAACCCGGTCGAAAAACCGGTCCAAGTCGATGTCCACGACCCATTCCAGGCCGTCGGCGATGCACCGCCGCGCGACCCGCACCGCCTGATGGGCGGACCGGCCGGGACGGAACCCGAACGACGACCCCGAGAAACCCGGATCGAAGATCGGCGTGAGTACCTGCGCGATGGCCTGACAGATCAGCCTGTCCAGGCAGGTAGGCACCCCCAGTAAACGCTCGCCGCCCCCGGGCTTGGGGATCACCACCCGGCGGACCGGCGACGGCCGGTACGTGCCCGCGTCCAGAGCCTCCCGGACCGACGCCCAGTGCAACCGCAGCCACGGGCGAAGCTGCCCCGTGGTCATGCCATCCACACCGGGCGCCCCCCGGTTGGCCTCCACACGCCTCAACGCCCGGCCCAGATTCTCCCGCGAGAGCAACCGCTCCCACAAAGTCACCTCCAGGCCGGGGATGACAGCCTCCTCGGAGTGCGCCGGCCGGCCGCTACGCTCCGCCGGGGTGCTCAACGGACCTCACCGCCTGCACCACAGCGGGCCCGCGTCCGCGGGATGACTGCGATCACCGCGACCAGCACGAGCAGCACCGATTCCTCCGTCTCACTCGACGTTCGGTCCTTCCCGGCCACGATCCGATCCCCGGCCGGTACTACGACCTCTGCTGACTTCTGCCCGGTCAGCCCGCACCTTCCGATGCAAGCCGCCAGCGCGGCGACAACGATGCCGCAACCGGCACCCGGGCAGATCTCCCCGGATAAGAACGACCAATTTCCCCCTACGCCCGCCGCGTCTACGTGACGACCCTGTTGATGGTGACGGGCTTTACCTTCTTGAGCAGGCTCACCCAGATCGCCCCGCCTCATACGCGGTTCGTGTTCCTCGGTGCAGGGATACGCCTCGGGCTTCCTTCCCACCCCGCCTCACGACGACGCAGTTGCCTCCGGCTCGGAGTTAGCACCACCTCTTCCTCCAGGGACTTCACCCCCAATCGATCGCCCATGCCGGGCGTACTCAAGCGCGGCGCCTGCGGCGCCGCGGGCCCGGCGTCAGCGCCAGGCCTCCGGCCTTGGGAGGCCCGGCCTGGCGCACGCCGGGCCGCACCCGCTGATCCCACTGATCCACCAGGCTCATCGGTTACGCAGATCGGTGCGGCACGCAGCCGTCTTCCCGGCGCCCGGTTGTCCCGCGCCCGGTCGTCCGGTCCAAGCCGCCCGGCGGGCATCGCTTGGCGATGGCCTTCGCCAGTATGGCCCGGCACCGGTTCGCAAGGGACCGGCGCCTATCGGGGCGTCAGGTCAGACGTGAACCTGTCGTGCCCGCAAACCCAAGGTCACCCCCTGGGGGGTGATGCCGGGAACCTCATCGTGCGGCACGCTGGCGGTGTGCGGGCGCTTCAGGGTGGGAGGCAAGATGGCACGATCAGGGCAGGGTGCCGGGGAACCGCCGCAGGCCATCGTTGCGGAGGGCAGCAGCACCCCGGCGCCGCGGCCGGGGGCCTCGGGTCTTGACACCAAGATGGGCATGGGGGCTGGTCGGGCTGGGGCTGGTGGGTCATATGCTGCGCAGCCGCCGCTTCTATGAGACGGTGGCCGTGACCGCGATCGCGGTAGGGTCGGTGCGGCAGATCGGCCAGCAGAACCAGGCCAGCATGACGGCCCGGCTGGCAGCCTGGAACCAGCGGGAGATGCAGCGCCTGGACGTAAGCTAAGCGGGAGGTGCAGCGCCTGGAGCGCAAGGCTCAGCGCCTGACCAGCTCAGCGCCTGGAGCGCAAGGCTCAGCGCCAGGGCCGCGCAGTTAAGGGCGCCGCGGAGATGGCGCTGTCGGGGCCGCCGAGGGGCCTGGCCGGGACGAGTCACGAGACCTGACATGATGGGCCTAGCTGCGGCCAGGGGCCAGCGAGGCATTCACTGTCGGCCCGCTCAGGGCCAGCTGGGCGGGTATCAGATGGATGGAGGCGGCGATGTTCAAGTTGTTGTACAAGCCGGTGGCCATCGTGGCCGGGATCGTTGGCGGCTTGCTCAGCGGGCTGATCTTCAACAGGGTCTGGAAGGTCGTCGGCCGCGGATCTGACGCGCCTACGCCGATGGATTCGGAGCGGGGCTGGGGGGAGATCCTGCTCGCCGCTGGTCTGCATGGCGTGATATACGCGCTGGTCAAAACGGCTGTCGACCGCGGCGCCGCCGAGTGGACGCGCAAGGCAACCGGAATCTGGCCAGACGGTACACTCCAGCAACCTGACAAGTCGCCTGACCATCGCCACGCTAAAGCCGCCGTCCATGCGGCCAAGTGACCGCGACCGCACCGGAGCCGGTCATCTACAGCGCGGCCATCAGCGCCTGGTAACAGGCTCAATAACCACCGGGTCCGGGATGACCGCGGAAGCTGCAAAGCCCCCCCACCAGACTGCCGCCGGATTGTGATACGCCTCCGGTACGGCATCAAGGGCGGATCTGACCGCCGGGCAACGAGCGCAGGTGAAAGTGCCTGGTTAACGTACACGCGAATCAGCCCTTGACACCTCCCCTCCGGCGAATAGGTCGGCAGCAGTCAGTCCGATGGGGGGAAGGGGCGGCGCACAAGGACCACAGCCGGGCCTGGAAGGTGCCGGGCGCGGATGCGTGAGCGCGGGCCGGGATGGGATTCCCGCACCACGCGCACGTCCTGGTCATGCCCAAACCCCTCGTGCCCGCTGCGTGCCCGATCGGGCGGCAAACCGAGGGAACTCACGGTCACTCCCGGACATCCCGATACACCGGCTCACCTGCGCACAGGCAGGCTGACCCGCTGCGCAAACCGACCTGTGAGTCGTTCACCCTGCCGCGCCGCTTCCGGACCACAGGGAGCGTCAGCGACCGAGGACCGGAAGCAGCGCGGATGCTGCGGTGGCCCATCCGTTCCATGAGTACACGCAGGCTCACGCCCGACTCGGCGGTAAGCGTGCCCGTATGAAGCATTCGGCCACCTGCTTCGAAACAGCGCTGTTGCCTGAGCCGGTTATGGTCCCGCTCAGGCCAGAATCTTGGCCTTCTCGCGGTCGAACTCCGCGGCCGTGATGACGCCCCGGTCGCGCAAGTCGGCGAGCTTGGCCAGCTGGTCCACCGTACTCTGCGAGCCCGGTCAGGGCGATCCGGGTGAAGGTGGCGGGGGTGAGGATCTTGAGCAGGAACGTAGCGAGCGCGAGGTCAGCCTGCTCAGGGGAAAAAAGCCGCGACGGTATCCGTCGCGGCGGCCAGGGCATGCGGGAAGCTGATCGTGTCCGGGGGGGATGCCGGCGGCGGCTGCCCCGATGCCGATGATCTTGCAGATGGCCTGGTAGACGGCGAACAGCGCCCACATTTCCTGCTCGACGCCTGCCGGGTCCTTGCTGCGCAGGACCGGCTGCCCGTCACCCATGTCGGTCTTGTGATGGCCGATGACGGTCTCGCAGCCCCACCGCCGCGGGTAGCAGCACGCGGGCGCTCCACCTTGACTCTGATCTTTGCGCGGCAAGACCCCGGCACCTACCAGGGGGACGGGGAACGAGACGAAGTTCGACCTGGAGGTCTACCACACCTACCGCCCGGTCGATGACGGTGGTGTCGCTGCGTGGCCCGGCGCCGGGTGGCTGCTGTTCAGCTCGTCCCGCACGGCCTGCCGCCAACCTTCACAGCCACCCGGCCACGGTCTGGACCAGCACGACCGCTGAGAGCAGTCCCACGACAGTCACGCAGAGCGTGGCGACGGTGCGGAAGATCGGGCCATTCACCGCGTCTCCGAGGACGGACCGGCGGTTGGCGAGGATCAGGATGTAGGTCAGGAGAACCGGGTGATAAACCCGTTCAGCACCTGAGCGTTGATCACCAGGCTGACCGCGTTCCCCGGCAGGAGTGCGACCGTGGCGCCGACAACCAGCTGGACGGTGTAGATCCCGTAGAAGAACGGCGCCTCGCGCAGCTTCCGGGACAGCGAGCGCTCGACGCCGGCCGTCTCGGCGATCGCGTACGCGGTCGACAGGGGCACCACCGTTGCCGCCAGCAGCGCGGCGCCGAGCAGGCCGATGGCGAACAGCTGCGACGCCGCCTCGCCAGCGACCGGGCGCAGCGCGGCCGCGGCCTGTCCGACGTCGCTCAGCGGTCCGGTGCCGCCGATCGCGGCGGCCGTAGCGATGATGATGAAGATCGACACCACGTCGGACAGGATGGCCCCGTTGATCGTGTCGATTCGCTCACTCTTGTAGGTCTTCGGGGTGACGCCCTTATCGACCACGGCCGAGGTCAGGTAGAACTGCATGTAGGGAGTAATGGTCGTGCCGATCAGCGCGACCGCCAGCAGCAGGAAGGCCTTCGAACGCAGGAAGTGCGGCCAGAGGAGGTTACTGAACACGGCGCTAGCGTCGGGATGGCCCAGGAACGCCGCGATCGGATAGGCCAGGAACACCAGGCCCATCACCACGAACACGCGCTCAGCCTGCGAGTAGTTACCGAAAACGGTGACGGCCCAGATACCGACCAGCGCGAGCGGAACCGCGATGTATCGCGATACCCCGAAGATCTCCATCGCGGCACCGACGCCCGCGAACTCGCTCACCGTCAGTCCCGCGTTGGCGATGAACAGGAGCACCATCGCGGCCGCGCCGCTGCGCAGCGGGAACTGCTCGCGGATCAGCGCGCCCAGCCCCTCGCCGGTGTATGCGCCAAGCCGCGAGCACATCTCCTGCACGACCACCAGCGCCACCGTGATCAGAACCATGAGGAACAGCATCCGGTAGCCGAACTGCGACCCGGCGCTGGCATAGGTGATGATCCCGCCCGCGTCGTTACCAGCATTCGCGGAGATCAGCCCCGGGCCCAGGATAGCGAGGAAGCCGAGGATCGCCGCCAGCCAGCGTGGCAGCTTGGCCCGTCGACGGCGGACCCGTCCGCCAGGGCTGCCGACGGCGCTCAGGACGGCTCTCCGATGCGCTTGGCCTTGGCGTCCTCGAGCGCCGCCTGAACCTCGCTGGGCCTCAAACGTTTGACTTCGGCGGCCTCGCGGTCGAGCTCCAGGCCGGTGCCAGCCTCACCCGCGATCTCCGAGCGGCGACCGTGACGCATGTCTCCCTCGGCTCGCGGGGGGGCGAAGGCGCTGACCGATCCCCAATCGATGGTCCGGCCCAGACGGACGCGGCTGCGCAGGCGCTTGGGCCCGAGTCGCCGGACCAGCGCCCGGATGCCAACTTCAATCCCCACTAGCTCGATTCGGTCCCCCACCGCAGCCAGGTAGATGTCGGACGGGCGCAAGATCTGAACTCCATCCGCGTCGACGACCTGACGATCGAGAACGTCGTGCGCGAGCGCGACGTCGTCAGGGTGGCGGTCGACAACACCGGCGTACGCCCGAGACGACCGCAGCCGGACCGCCGACGGCGAGGCGACCTCGAGCCAGCGCGCGCCGATCACCACCTCAAGTTTGCCGGTCTTCACGACGATCGCTTTTACGGTTGGATAGGCACCCCGCGTGGTCCAGTGGACGACGACATCGCTCAGCCGGCCGACGCCACGGCCGTCCGGATCCGTAACCTCGCTACCGAGCACCGCGGCGAGGGACATCAGCGACCCCTTGAGCGCGTGGGCCGCCGCGGTCTCCCGCGCCCGGGCCTCGCGTTGCCGGCGTAGCCATGCCAGTTGGCGGAAGCGGGATGCCCCGATCGGCCTACGGTCATGTCCCGGCGTCCACGTCACCCGGTTGAAACCCACGCCGCAATCGTAGGGTCCCAGCGACGAGATTCCCAGCCGAGTGCCAGCGGCCTCACCGAGGCTCGCGACGTGATCGTCCACTTCGGCGCCTACGCGCGTGGCGGCGGCAAGCTACAGCAAATCTGATCCGAGGAGGTGCGAACGCCGTCGAGGTTGCCCGTGATCTCTGGCCCTTCGGCTACGACCCGCACACGGGCAAGATCCAGATCGGCCCGTACCTGATCCACGTCGAGACGACATGCCGACATCACCACTGCCGAGACCGTCGAGTTCTCCCCGGGTGGCAATCCCGGTCAGCCAGTGACTTGGAGGTTGTCGCGGATGTCGATGACCCCGATGGCCATCCGCGCGGCGTCAACGACTGCGTCGTGTTCGGCCCAGGTGCGGACATGGCCGGTCCTCGGCCTCCTTCGCCCTCTGCGACAGCTCGGCCATGGACGCCGACAGCTTGGCCAGCGATTCCGAAACCGTGGGCATGATCTCCTCCGAATCTGATGAGTAATTGGAGACGGTCACGATTCGTAGCGCAGAGCCACCAGGACTCTCTAGGCTGGTCCTTCGCACATTGGATTTCACTTGGTCGGCCAGCGGGGTCGGCTGATGTCGATGCCGAGGAGGTCTAGCAGCCGGGCCTGGACGCCGGTGGGTTTGGGGATGGTGGCGGGGTTGCCGTCGTGGGCGGGGATCAGGCGGAGGTCGGAGAGGGCCTGGAAGATGGTACGGCCGGTGGGCCGGGCGGCGATGGTCCTGTAGCCCGGCAGGCCGGTCATCATCCCGCCATGAGGGCGCAGGGCGTTGCGGACCTGACGTTCGATCAGGCAGAAGATCAGCAGGGCCAGGCAGATCACGGTGATCAGGGCGGCGATCCGGCGGTTGGTCTTCAGGAACAGGGGGGCGACCGCGAGCGGGCCTTTGAACTCGCCGTAGCGGCGCTCGACGATGTGCTGGCCCTTGTACCGGCGGAAAATCTCCGCCGGTCCGGCCTGGTCAGGGTCCAGGTTGGCCAGCAGGGCGTACCAGCCGTCAGTGGCGGCTTCGGCGTCGATCGCAGCCTGATCGAAATGCCAGGACAGCGCGGGTCTGCCGGGGGCGTCCCGGGTGATCACGGTACGCAGATACGCCTTGACGCGCCGTCTGGTGGCGATCGCGGTAACGCGGGCGGCGACAGCGTCGGTCGTGGGGTGAAACCGGGTCCCGGCCGTGCGCACCAGCCGGTCAAGGTCTTCGGTGGCTTTGGCGAGCTTGCGCGCGCGGGCTTTGGCCGCGCCAGCGGCGCTGGCTGAGGAATACACCAGAATCCGGCGCAGATGCACCGGCGGGTCAGCCTTGCGCGGTCCGGCCAGGTCCATCCCGCCGTCTTCCAGGACCCGGTAAACGCCCCGGTCAGCAGCGGGCTTCCCGGCGTCACGCCCGGCGATATAGTCCACCGGCGTGCCCGCCCCCTGCGGCAGCGCGGCGAATAAACCAGCCGGGACCCGGGCTGCGGCCAGCGGCGCGATAAACCCCACCTTCTGGGCACCCATCGCCGCCGCGTTCGTGCAGGAGATCAGCTTCGAATCACCCACCAGCAGGAACGGCCGCGGTCCCGCGATCCGCCGCAGCGCGATCATCGCCCCCACGACCTGGGCCACCTCCGCGGCCCCGCCCGCATAAGCGTGATGGAACACCGGGATGCCGCCGTCCCCGCTGACCGCCAGACCCGTCTGGATCTGCTTCAGATCCGGCCTGCGGTCCTTGGGATGCCCCCACCCCGGCACCGGGTACTGCTCATCCACCTCCGGATAGGCGCCATACAGCGAAATCGAGGTCAGATCCCAGTGCAGCCGGGACACATCCACCCCGAACTCAGTGATCGCCGCTGCCCCTACACTGCCGGTGATCTCATCCAGGTACGGGGCGACCGCATCCAGCGCGCGGGCGATCCGGTCATCGTTGAGCAGCTCCGGGGTGATGCCATACGCCTCATCCACGGCCATCGACGCGGCCCACTCGTGTACCCGCAGCATCGGCGCTGGCGCGGTCAGCCGGTTAGCTACCAGTGCCTCGATCACCTCCCCGTGAGTGATCAGCGCCACTGACCGGACCGGGCACAGCTCATCGATGATCTCCGCGATCCAGCCGGCGCCCGAACTCCGCCACCACCGGCAGCGCCCCCAGCCGTTTTTCCAGCAGGCGGACCACCGCGATCTCCGCCCGCGCCCGCCCTCGCCCCCGGCCAGTCCTTGACATCCCGCTCATGCCAGACACCAACCAGCAACCAGGCCAGCCATTCCCCGCACGTCACACAAGTCCGTAAGGACCCAGGAGCCAGCCCATCATCCGGCCGTAGCATCAAACCCCATGTGCGAAGACCGGGTCTAGGGTCCAAAGCCCCCCTTCAGCGGGGGCCTGTCGGCGCTGGGTTGTGCCGGGGCAGTCCGCTGGGCCGGGCAGAGTCGGTCCCCCCACGCTCAGCCGAGACATCGCCGCCCGGGCGCGCTGAGGCCGACCGCCCGTCCGCACCTACCCCTCGGTTCCTGGCCTGCTCGTATTCATGACTGCCCAGAGCCCATATCGGTTGCTTTCCACATCGGGCCGGTCCCCAGGCACTTCCGGGTCGGGTTTAGTATTCACGCCAGCTGGAACCTGTCCAGGGCACGTCCGGCATCACTGCGTGATCGGCTGAGCCGACCCTGGGCAGAACCCGTCTGCCGTATGGTTCGCCAGCAGTCGCGTTCGGGGAGGCCCCAAGGGATGGCAGCCACGAGGACGGGGTCCAGGTCGTTCGTCCGATGGGGCGCTCCACCTGGACCAGTGGGGCCTGGCCCTCCCCGGAGGGTGGGCCGACGGTGACGGGATGAACCGACAGGCCGGAGCGTGCGCGATCGCGCCTGTTGGAAGGGCAGAACCCGCAGGTCGGCGACTATACCGGCTAACGGATTTGCTAACGAGACCGAGTGAGATGGGGGAGACGGCGCGGGAGACCGGCGACGGCCATTGAACGGATCACCTGATCAGGGAGACGCACCGGGACGTCGGAGACAAGGAAGACGCGCGTCGTACTGCTCATAACCCAGCGACGACGTTTTGCCTCCGGCGGGGGCACTCCGGCTCCGGGATGATCATGAATGTGCGGGCTGACAATCGTAGGTGGCTGGGGTTGGGCCTGATCATCCCGCCCGCTATCGACCCGGGCAAGCCGAGCAGACCAGGCCCCGCGGGTCAAGGTCGGTTGTCGAGTGGGGCACTCCACCTTGACCCACGGGCCAGGCCCGCACCCCTGGCGGGCGTGTCGACGGCAGACGGGATGATCAGGAGGACAGGCGTGCGCGGGAGCGCATTTCAAGCCATGCGCTGCCCGCCCTTGCCGTGCCCGCTGCGTGCCCGTAAGAACGGACGATCACGGTAACTCGCGGGCACTCACGGGGACGCTGGTGCTCTGCCGCAGGTCAGCGTCCCCGCAAGTGATCAACGGGCACCGGCAGTGACTTCCCAAGCTGATAGCCGAGCAGGTGGCTTGCAGCGAACCCAGGGGCGCGCAGCTCGATCGGCCCCAGTCGTGGGGTCAATCAATGCTTGATCATGGCAAATACCCGGCTAAGTCGCCACTATCGGCGATGCTGCCCATGGCGTTCATGCAGGTGAACTAGATTGTCGCAACCTTGCTGCTGGCTGGACTCATAATCCGCCGATCATTTCGGTCGCTGTCTTGAGATGCCCTCGCGGGTCGAAGGGCGGTCCCGAACGCTGCGAGGCTCCACCCCGGGACGACACAGGAAATGGATGATCCGGCAGTGATCCAGTGGGTCCAAAAACGCTGCTCGCCGTCCGGTTCATGGACCGGTCCACTCGCGAAAACGGCTGCAATGAGAGCCACAGCAGCGTAGATCTGAGGCGTTCATGCAGGTGGAGGCATCGGAGCGCCGGGCCAGGCTACTTTTAAGCCGTTGGTTCGTAGGTATTCGGAAATCGTGTGAGCGGGCATATTACGGTAGCGGCCGTTACTTGTCGGCGTACAGGCGAATCTGCATGCCGTCTGGGTCGCGGAACCCGCTGGCCCAGCCGCGCGGCGTCTCGGCCACAGGCGGGTGCCAGATGCCCAGCGCGTCCAGGTGCTCCATCCACTGATCCAGCTCTTCCCTAGTCAGCGCGAGAGCGAACGGATCCGCGTCGCGCAGCGCCTCGGCGCGCCCAGGGTCCTGGCGTATCGCGAGACGAAGCCGGCTTCCCGGGAACAAGAACTGGCTGCCCAAGACCGTACCGTCGGGCTCCGGGAAGTCGGTCTCGTGGACCAGGCCGAAGACGCGCTCGTACCATGCCCTGCTGGCGGCGAGGTCGGATACCCAGATCTTCAGATGGCGGACTGCGGTGATGGGCGGCGGCACTGCCGCAGCCTAGCTCCGGTCACACCAAGTGCCAACACGGTCAGTTACAGCCGTGACTACTGTGGCGGGCGGCGTGACCGTCTTTCGTGGCGGTTGCGCGCAGTTCCCTGCGCTCGTCCGCAAAGCGCTGCAGTAGGAGCTTCGGCACGATATGACTGCGGATCATCCGCGCTCCGATCCCCGGCGCCTGGCCGGTCTTGGAGCGGGTCCGCTGGTTAGCTGCGCGAGGTACGCGGCTGCTCTCCGGTCAACTTCGGATACTGGGTCGGCGTAGTGTTTCAGTGTTGTCGCGCCTCCTCCGGAGTGACCGAGGCGCGCGGCGGTGTTCCCGAGGTCGAAGCCTGCGGCGAGCAACTGGCTTGCGGCGTAATGCCTCATGCCTTTGATGTCGAGGCTGACTCCGGTGGCTCTGGCGAGGTCGGTGACACGATGGGTTACCCAGTCGGGGTTCCAGGGGTGGGCGTGCGCGGGGTCGTTGGAGAACAGGTAGGCGCTGGCCGAGAGAGTGACGCCGACTTCGGCGAGGGTGGTCGTTGCCTCGCCGATGGCCTCCTGGATGAGGGCGCATGTGACCGGGTCGATGGCGAGCCAGCGGTCTTGGTGGGTCTTGGTGTCTTTCCGGACCTTCTTGCCGCCTTTGACGACGTAGTTGAATGCGACGTGTATTACGTCGTTACTCAGGTCGACGTCGGTGATCTGGATGGCGCACAGCTCGCCTCTGCGCACGCCGGTAATTGCGGCAAGCCATACGTACAGCGCGATGTCGCGTTGTCCGGTGCTGCGGGCCTGTTCGATCACCTTCACGACATCGGCGGGCAGGGTGGCGGGCCTTTTCTTCTGCGTAACGGTTGGCGGTTTCGCGGAGTCCGCAGGGTTCCGGTCGGTCCATTCCCACCGCTGGGCCGCGTCGAATGATCCGGACAGGATGCTGTGAATATTACGTATGGTGCTCTTAGCCATGGGCTTGCAGGTGTGCGGTTTGCATCCGGACAGCCCGCAGTCATGACCAGGCCCGGGCCGGTTGGCCTGTAGGCCGGGACTATCCTCATCGGGCTCGCCTGCAACCATCGTGGTCCGGCCGTGGTGGATGTCCACCAGGCCGTCGTCGGCGAGTGCTATGAGCGCGTGCCGGATGGTTCCTGGTTTCAGTGCCTGAAGCCGGGCGAGGTCGGGAACCGAGGGCAGGGCGTCGCCTGGAGCCAGCTGCCCGGACTGGATCGTATCCCTGAGCCTGTCGGCTACCTGCTCCCACTCGGGCCGGTTGTCGGCCGGGCTCGGTCTGAGGTCCGGTACGCTGCGGTGCTCGGTGAACCGCCTGCCGGTACACGCGAGGTTGCCGCATCTCATCAGGCGGGCGTAGAGAGTGTCCAGGATCGGGCCGCGGACCTTGCGGACCTGGATGGACCCGAGGGCGGGCTTGATGGTCCGCCGAATGTACCCGAGATTGCTTTCCCGGGTGGAGAGGTCCCACCCGGCCGTTGGCACGTACTGGTCCAGCAGCTCCGCGACTGTGGCGTTTGTCTCTGGCTGCCGGGGCCGCGGCCTGCTCGAGCAGCTGGCCGAGCGCGACCTGCGCGGCCCGCTCGGTCTTGCAGGTTCGCCGCAGCCGGATCTGCCGGCCCGTCAGCGTGTCGGTCCCGGCGTAGACGCTTACGCGGAACGAGCCGCTGGGCAATGGCTGTATGTAACCGCTTCTGGTCCCGGCCATGACGGCACGATAACCCGCTCTGGGGTGCTCGTGCCACGACTCGTGCCACGCGCGTTCCGAAGATTAGGCATTTTCGCAGGTGGGGCGGGTGGGACTCGAACCCACGACCGGCGGATTATGAGTCCGCTGCTCTAACCGGCTGAGCTACCGCCCCGCTCCGGGACGGCTGCGCGGCCCGGATCGGGTGCACATTACCAGGAAACGGGGCAGGCCTCGGGGCCGCCCATGATGCCCGGCCGCCAGTGGGGACCGACTCTGCCCCGGTGATGCCCGCGCGCAGCTGTGCCTGGGGCTGCCATCGCATGCTTGACAAGCACTGGGCATCGGCGAGGACCATCGGGTAGGCCGGATCCTGACCCGGCCGACCGAGCTGCTGGGCCGCGGGCACCCGGAAGACGCTGGGCAACAGAGTCCGGAAGACGCTGGTCACCAGAGTCCGGTAGGCGCGTGGCACCAGAGAAAGGGTCCTCGATGGAGGTAATCGAGTTCCGCCCGGAACGCGACCAGTACACGTTCACGTTCGGCGGGGTCGCGCCCATCCGGAAGATCCATCCCGGGACGGTGCTGCGGTTGTGGACGGAGGATGCGTTCTGCGGCAATATCCGGCAGGTTACGGACCTGCCGAGCACGGCACTGACCATGCCGTTCGTCAACCCGCAGACCGGCCCGTTCCACGTCACGGGCGCCGAGCCCGGTGACGCGCTGGCGCTGCACTTCGTGGATCTCAGCCCGGCCCGCAGCTTTGGCGCGTCCTGCGCGATCCCTCTCTTCGGCGGCCTGACCAGCACCGACCGGACCGCTACCCTGCAGGATCCGTTGCCGGAACGGTCCTGGATATACGACGTGGACACCGAACGGCAGACGGTCGCGTTCCAGGCCCAGGCTAGCGATCTGCGGGTGGAAATGCCGATGGACCCGATGCTGGGCACGGTCGGAGTGGCCCCGGCGGCCGGGGAAGTGCGGTCCTCCCTGGTACCGGACACCTTCGGCGGGAACATGGACACCCCGGAGATGCGCGCCGGCGCGACGTGCTTCCTCGCGGTCAACGTGGACGGCGGCCTGTTCTCCGTGGGTGACGGGCACTACCGGCAGGGCGAAGGCGAGGCGTGCGGCACCGCGGTGGAAGGCGCGATGGACGTCACCCTCGTCGTGGAGCTGATCAAGCGAGGCGGCCCGGCCTGGCCGCGGCTGGAAACCGACGAGCACCTGATCGTGGTGGGATCCAGCCGTCCGCTGGAGGATGCCTGGCGGGTGAGCCAGGTTGGCATGGTGACGTGGCTGATGGAGCTGTACGGGCTGGACAAGATGGACGCCTACCAGCTGCTGTCGCAGACCAGCCAGTCCCCGCTGGCCAACGTGGTGGACGCCAACTACAGCGCGGTCACGAAGGTGCCGAAGGCACTGCTTCCCCATGCGCCCGCCTACGGCGGCATGCACCGGCAGTTGCGTGAGACCGCCGCGACGATCAGCCGGTAAAGAGGAACCGAAAGCGATCTGGGTCTGGAGGGGCGCCGCCCTGGTCAGCGGCGGCACGAGGGGCATCGGGCGGGCAATCGTGGAAACGCTGGCCGCTGAGGGAGCCGCGGTCGGATTCTGCGCCTGTCTTCCGGCGACACCTAATTTTCCGGTGGGGTCTGGGAGAACATCGAGCAGCAAAACCCCGAGCTGTTCGCCCAGGCGCTGGCGTTGAACCCGACCGGGCGGATGGCCAGGCCCGAGGAGATCGCCCGCGCGGTGGTCTTTATGGCCAGCCCGGCGGCGTCCTTCATCTCCGGTACGAACCTCGTCGTCGACGGCGCGCTGACCCGCGGCGTGCAGTTCTTAGGCGGAACTGGCCCAACCGGGGCGCGCTTGGTCAGACGCCGGGCAGGTACGCGGCGACAACGGCGGAACGGCCGCTGTGCACGGCGGCCAGCGCGCTGGTCAGGACTCCGGGCAGCTCAGCCGGGTCGGTCACGTTCGCGGCGAACGCGCCGCCGGCGGCCGCGGCCACGCCGGGCAGGTCGGCGGCAGGCTCGAAGCTGACGTTGAAGTCGTCGGCCTCGGCGGCGGCGCCCTTGGGGTGCACGGCGAGCGCCGACATCTTGGGGGCCTTCCAGCCGCGGTTGTTGTAGATCACGGTCAGCGCGGGCGTGCGGTAGCGGCGCGCGACCCACTGCGCGGACGAGGGCACGCCGAACAGGAAGCTGCCGTCGCCGACCAGGCACACGACGGTCTTGTCCGGGGCGGCGAGCTTAGCGCCGACCGCTCCCCCGCCGGCCCAGCCGAGCGAGCCGCCGCCGCTGCCGATCAGCGACCCGGGCCGGCTGGCGCGCAGGTGCTCGGCGACCACCTCGTAATTGGTGATGGCCTCGGACAGGAACAGCGCGTCCTCGCCGGCCAGCGCGTCCCGCACGCAGGCGGTCAGGTACTGCGGCGTGATCGTCCCGGCTTCGGGCTGCTCGCGGAGGTCCCGTTCGGCTCGCTGCCTATCGTGCCGCGCGGTGGCCTCGGCCCGCCGCTCATCCACCAGCACCGCATCGATGAGATTATTTTCCCGAACGAACGTGGCGATCTGTCCGAGCGCCAGCCGGGAGTTCGCGGCCGCGAAACGCCGCGCCGGGATGTGCCACATCGGCATCTCCGACTTCAGCGGGTCGATGTCGACGCAGTAGATCTCGGCGTCCGGCGCGGGCTTACTGGTGACGTGGATCCAGGGCACGTCGCTGTCGATGGCCAGGATCACGTCGGCGTCGGCGAGCACCGGGTTCTGGTCCTTCGTGGTCCACTGGTAGCCGCCATGCATCGGGTGGCCCGCCGGGAAGTTCATGTGGTGCGGCGCCGACTCGATGACCGGGATGGCCAGCAGGTCGCACAGGGCCACCAGTTCGGCCACGGCGGCGGTGTCGCGGCCCAGGTAGCCGGTGACGACCAGCGGGCGGCGGGCGCGGGCCAGGGCCGTGGCGATCTCGGCGGTGACCTCCCGGCTGAGCGCCGCGGGCGCGACCGGCGAGTACTGCGCCGGGTCCGCCGTATACGGCTCGATCTGCTCCTCCATCACCTCGCGCGGCCCGACCAGGTAAACCGGCCCGGCGGGTTCGCTGCGGGCGATTTGCAGGGCACGGTGCACCAGCTGCTTGACGTTGCGGCCGGTGCGGATCTCGTTGTCGTACTTGGTGTAGTTCCGCAGGATGCCGCGCTGGTCGTGCACGTCCTGGATCCAGTGGATGAACTCGTTCCGGCTGCCGGGGAGCTCACCCTCGATCGTGTACGGGGCGGTGCCGGCGAAGATCAGCACGGGGACCCGGCCGCGGGCCGCGTTGTTGACCGCGCCGCCGAGGTTCTGGGTGCCGGAGTCGACGTGCACGAGCACCGCCTGCGGCTGCCCGGACACCGCGGCGAACGCGTGCGCCGCGCTGAGGGCGACGGTCTCATGCGGGCAGACGATCAGCTCGGGCAGTTCGGCCCGGCGTTCCTCAGCCCGCGCCTGCGCGAGCGCCTCGATCAGGCCTGGATGATCGCTGCCGAGATTGGCGAACATGTAGCGGATGCCGGCTTCGGCCAGCGCTTCCAGGAATGCGCTGCTCGTGCTGTAATAACGATTCCCCATGGGAGGCGGTCCTCCATCGCAGCGAGGGCTCAGGACGAGGGCTCAGGGCACGGAAAGACAACGATGGCCAGCGCGGGAATAGTGCCAAATCTACCGGCAGTACCGTTCTACCGGCAGCACCGCCGGGCGGTCGGGGACGGCGGCCGCGGGCGGGTCAGTAGCGGCCGGCGGCCTGCACGCTCATGGCGTGCTCGACCAGGGTCACCAGGGTCGCTTTCGTCGACTCGCGGTTGCGGGCGTCGCACGGGATGACGGGCACGTCCGGTGAGATCGCCAGCGCGTCGCTGACGTCCTTGGAGCGGTGCGGGAACTGGCCGTGGAAGCCGTTGATGCCGATCACGAACGGCAGGCCGCTGGCCTCGAAGTAGTCCACGGCGGGGAAGGAGTCCGCGAGGCGCCGGGTGTCGACGAGGACGACCGCCCCGATCGCGCCCTGGATGAGATCGTCCCACATGAACCAGAAGCGGTGCTGGCCAGGCGTGCCGAACAGGTACAGGATGAGGTCCTTCTCCAGCGTGATCCGCCCGAAGTCCATCGCTACCGTCGTGGTGCTCTTGTCCGGCACGTGTGACAAGTCATCCACGTCGGTGCTGGCCGCCGTCATCAGGGCCTCGGTGGTGAGCGGCGTGATCTCCGACACCGAACCGACGAACGTGGTCTTGCCAACGCCGAACCCGCCAGCCACCACGATCTTCACCGAGGTCATCGCAGCCGGAGCGCCCGGCGGCTGGGCCACGCTAGATCTTACGGAGTCCACTAAGTACCCTTTCGAGCAGATTAAGGTCTGGGCGGCCTTCCGCGTCCTCGCGCTGGTGGATGCGGACCAGCCCATCAGCGCCCATATCCGCGATGAGAATTCTAGCTACGCCCAGCGGCAGCCGCAGAACAGCGGAGATCTCCGCCACCGACCTCCAGTCCCGGCAGAACTGCAGGATGGCCTGGCATTCGGGCGCCAGGACGGACAAATCGCGTGGCTCGTAGACCGTCGCGGTCACCAGCGCCTCCACCTGAAGCTGGTAGCGCGGCTGGGTGCGGCCACCGGTAACCGTGTAGGGGCGGACGAGCCGGCCGACCACCTCGTCCTCGCCCGGGCGCTGCATGCCACGGCGGGACTGAGCGCTGTCCCACGAGCCGGACCGGCTTTCCCACGACCGGCCTGACCCAGGACTCCACGAACCGGACCGCTCTTCCCACATCCCCGGCCGGTTGTCCCACGAGCGTGCGGCAGGGCCAGGGGGAAGCGGGCGGTCGTCACCCCGCCCCGGGCCCGCCACCGTGTCCTCCGCTCACCGTCTACCGTCCCCGGGGATGGATGCCTGCATGACTCCGCGGGTAGCCGGCGTCAGGACCCGTCCAGCCCGCTCCACCAGGAGCGTCATCTCGTAGGCCACCAGGCCCAGATCGCATGTTGACGCCGCCAGGACGGCGAGGCTAGATCCGTTGCTGATGGCCATGATGACGAGAACGCCGCGCTGCATTTCCACGACGGTCTGGACGACCGCGCCGCCCTCGAAAACCCGGGACGCTCCCTGAGTCAGGCTGGTCAGCCCGGACGTAACGGCGGCGAGCTGATCCGCGCGCTCCTGCGGGAACCCCGCTGAGAACGCGAGGGGCAGCCCATCGGACGACACGACGACCGCGTGCGCGACGTCGGGGACACGCTCGACGAAGTTGGTGATCAGCCAGCCCAGGTCCTGCGTCGGACGACCCGGCGTGCTCACTCGTGCCCTCCTCGCCACCCGGTCGCCCAGGCCATGCGTTGTGGTCGCTTGCTCACTAGCACGATATGCCGTTCATGCGGGGATCTCATCCGTCCTATGGCTCCTCGGTCTTAGGTGCGGCCGCGCGCGCCTCGCGCACGCCCCGCTGGAAACTCGCCAGCCTGCTACGGACTTCATCCGCCGAGCGAGAGGGGCCTCCGCCTCCGCCTCCCTCTCCCTCTCCGCTTTTGCTCTCACTCGGCGCGGCCGGTTGACCGACCGATCCGGGGACGAGATTTGCCCGCGGCAGGCGCCGTGGGAGACCTGCGGATGTGGTGGCTCCCGTCGTCGGCGCGGCGACGGTTTCGGCCGCACGCCAGCCTGCGTCCGCCGGAGAGTGCCAGGACGCCTGATCCGGCACGCTGGCCTGGCCCTGGTTGGCCGCGTGCGACGTCCCGCTGCGCCGGAACCAATCGGATTCCAGCGTGTCGAAGATCGGCAGTCGCTGGTCGTGCCCGTTCTCGGGCGGGTTCGGCACACGGACGCCGTTGTCACCATTGGGTGGCCCCAGGGAGCTGCCGTCACCCGGTGCCGCCGGCGCGGACGAGGACCCGGGGTAGCTGCCTGGCTGACTGGCCGTGCCGGAGGACGCAGGCGAGGACGCGGACGCCCCCGGTATCCCGCCGTTCGTCGGCCGGAAAGGCATGCTGAAGCCGTTGCCCGGCGCCGTCGCACCGGGACCCTCGGGACTCGCGGGGCCCGCCGCCGTGAAGCCACGGGCCGCCCCGTTGCCGGGCCGTCCGGTACCCGGCGCCGCCGGACTCGCCGGGCCCGCCGGGCCGGCGGGCTGCGGCCCGGAGCCAGGCCGCTGCTGCGGAGGGAAGGACCCGGGCATGGATGGCGCCGACGGTGAGGACGGCGAGAAGCGCGGGATGCGGGCGGCCGCGGCGGCCTGCGCGGCGGCGCCGCCCGCCGGGCCGAATCCAGTCCGCGAGGGCAGGCCGCTCCCGCCTGCGCCGGCGGGCGGCGGAGCGGACAGCGACGGGCTGGGCCCGTAGTCCTCCGCCTCGAAGCGGCGCAGCCGGCCGAGGGGCGCGCCCTCCTGGGCCGCGACCGTGTCCGGCAGCCACACCAGTGCGGTCAGGCCACCGGAGGACGCGTGCCGGAGCCGCACCCGGACCCCGTGCCGCGCCGCGAGGCGGCCGACCACGAACAGGCCCATCCGGCGCGACACACCGACGTCCACCACCGGCGGGTTGTCCAGCCGCCAGTTGGCGTGGCCCATCTCCTGATCCGAGATGCCGACCCCGCCGTCAGTGACGTCGAGGAGCACGCCGCCACTGGTCAGCGGCTGCCCGGACACCTGCACCTGGGTGTCCTCGGGGGAGAACGTGGTCGCGTTCTCGACCAGCTCGGCGACCAGGTGCACGACGTCGTTGACGGCCTGGCCGACCACCGTGATGCCCGGCTGGACGTTCAGCACGACACGCTCGTACTGCTCGATCTCGGAGATGGCCGCGCGGAGCACGTCCACCAGCGGGACGGGCTGGCTCCACCGCCGTGATGCCTCGTGACCCGCGAGAACCAGCAGGTTCTCCGAGTTGCGGCGCATGCGGGTGGCCAGGTGGTCCAGGCGGAACAGGCTGCTCAGCCGGCCCGAGTCCTGCTCGCCCTGCTCCAGGGAGTCAATGAGGGAGATCTGCCGCTCGATCAGCGACTGGCTGCGCCGGGACAGGTTCACGAACATCGCGTTCAGGTTGCCGCGCAGCATGGCCTCGTCGGCGGCCAGCCGGACGGCTTCCCGGTGAACCTGGTCGAAGGCCCGCGCCACTTCACCGATCTCGTCGGTGGAGGACACGGCGATGGGCTCGATCTCGACGCTTTCGTCGGAGCCCTCCGTCTCGCTCAGCCTGCGCACCGTATCGGGCAGCCGCGTGCCGGCGATGTCGAGCGCGTCCTCCCGCAGCCGGCGCAGCGGGCGGGTCATCGACCGCGCGACGAAGGTCGTGGTGAGCAGGACCAGGATCAGCAGGACCAGCGTGATGACGCCGATGATGACCGCGGATCGGGTCGCCGACGACTGGAGCACCCGGCTGCGCGCGACGATGCTGTCGACCAGCTGGCTTTCCACGGTGCGCATCTTGCCCACCGTGAAAGTCATGTTGCCGTACCACTCGGTCGAGGGGTCCACCCCCGCCGGCAGCGCGCCGATGCCGACGCTCCCGTTGTTGCTGGTCGAGATGGCCACCTGCTCCTCGAACGCCGCCTGGTCGACGGGGGTGCCGCTGACGGTGTTCTGGAACAGCTGCTGCTCGGCCAGTGACGTCGAGCTCTGGAAGTCCTGCTCGGCCGCCGCCTGCTGGGCCTGCGCGCTCTGCAGGGTGGCCAGGCCCTGCGGCGCGAACTGGCGCGCCAGCAGGGCCGCATACAGCGTCCCGCGCTGCTCGGAGGCCTGGCCCTCGGCCCGGGCCAGCGCGGTGAGCGTGATGACGTCGTTGGACAGCTGAGCGTCGCTGGTGCCGGTCCCGGACATGCTCGTGAACGTCAGGAGCGTGGCGATGGAATTGGTGTAGTCCTTGATCAGCGGCAGGGCCGGGATGTTGCCCCCTGCGGAGGGTGTCGACGCGTTGCGCAGCTGGTCAAGGTCACTGATCCGGGCCAGCACGGAGTTGAGGGACTGCCGGACGGATGCGGAATAGCTGGGGCCGATGTTGTTCGCGTCCCCGGTGACCTGCTGCGCGGCCGCGTTGGTGGCGGACCACTGGTTGAGCAGGGCGGTGTAGAGCGGGTCGGTGCCGGTCGGGTGGCCTGAGGCGATGTACCCGGCGGTGAGGTCGCGCTCGTCCTCCATGTTCTGCGCCAGGCCGATGATATCGCTGTTGAGCATGGCGAGCTGCTCGGTCCGCTTGAAGGCGAACGCGCTGCTCGCCGCGGAGCTGATACGCAGGCCGCCGAGGATCACCGCGGTGAGCGTCGGGATGAGGACCAGGGCGAGCAGCCGCCACCGCACTCGCCAGTTGCTGAGGGCAAACCGCGATCCGCCGGCCCGCGCGGGAGTGCGGGGCGTAGAGTCGTCCGGTCCTCGGGGACCTCCGGTTCCAGGCGAACCGGGAGAACCGGGGACCGCCGTGAGCGTGGCCGTCCCCCCGTTACCGTCCCCCGCGGTTTCAGCGCCGGCGACGTGGGCCCCATTGGATACGCCGGGTCCCTCGGTTCCATTGCGCTGGCCTGTCACCGGACGCCTACGCACTGCTTTCGCACCTCACACCAACGGGGGTTCCGAGGACAGCCTCCGGGCCGCTACGACAGGAGCCGCACAACATCGCACCCCTCTTCCGCTCACAACGTTCACCGTAAGATCAGCGACTTCCGGACGACTCAGGCAACTCTGGCGTCGGGTCGCAAAACGGGTAAGGACATATAATCATCTTCGGCCAGCCACTCATGGCGAATTTCCCAGTAATTCCGTCCAAGGTTGCGGTAGAGGGGACCGTGGTCCGGCACCGCAGTCGGGCAGGCACCGGAGCCGGCCGACCGCAGCCTAAGATGACCTGGGAGGCTGCCCGGGACGGCCGCCATCGGACCGTACCGGCACCCATCCTTGTCACGGTCCTGGCCCTGCTGCGCAAAGCCTGCCACATCACGGCAGAATGGTCACGCCCCGTGAATCTAACTCTCCGGAGTCAGTTAGGGACGGCAAGCCACACAATGAGGCTGGATGCCGGGCAGAAGTGCCCTCCGCACGGCTCCGCGATCGGCAAAGTGACGTTACGTATACCTCTACCACTAGCCGTAAATGAGCGTGACGGCCATGCTGGCGGAGCGTAAGTGAGCTGCGACAGCCGAAGGAGGGCGTGGTCAAGGGCCCCGTCATTGGCCGGCCATTGGCCTGGAGAGGCACTGGATAGGCAAAAGGGTCGCTCAACAGAGGCCGCTGCCGGGCCTGTCCGCAAATGGCGAGTACATGACCATAATTTACGTTGGCACCGTCAGCTTGGGCGGAAATTTACGCCTAGCCGACGGGCACTCATGTGACCGAAACGGACGGGGCAGGCGGCTTTCTGGCGCGTCGCCCGCGCGCGCCGGCGACGGCTCGCTCGCGCACAGTTCGGGACCGCGGACCCCGGCTGCGGCGGCCGGGGCACGGCCCGGAAAGGCCCGGCCGGACACTCCGCAGCGGCCCGCCGCCCCTCAGCGCACGGCCCGGAAAAGCCCCGGCCGGACGCTCCGGGGCGGCCCCGCCCCCGGCCGGGACGCGCAGGGCGCAACTGAAACGCCGACCGCACCGGCAAGCCCGGCGCGGCCCGGCCGCAACTCGCCAAATGGCCCAAACGGGCAGCATCTGCCGGGTGACGGCGGCGCCACACGTCCCGGCGGTCCCCTCGTCTCCCTCCCTGACCTGCGCCAACGCTAGCTATCCGGGTGTACCGGGAAATCCCCACCCGTCTCTCGCCGCGCTGATACGGTAAGGACCGATACGCACGAAAATGTCCCTTTCGTCGCAAGCCTCCTGTTTGACTTTCCCGTCGCCCGAAGGAGCGCCATGAGGTTCACCCGCGCGGGGCGGGTATCCCTGGCCGCCGCCGGCAGTCTCGCCATGGCGCTGGTCGCTGCCGCCTGCAGCGGGTCCAGCGCGGGCACGTCGTCGGCTACGACCGCCGCCCACCTGGAGAAGACCAATATCGTCGTCGGTGCGCTGCCGGTCGTGGACACCGCCGGGCTGTACCTGGCGGAGAAGGAGGGCTACTTCCAGCAGGCCGGGCTGACCGTCACGATCGTGCCCATCACGGCAAGCCCCCTGGCCATCCCCACGATGGAGCAGGGCAAGGTGGACATCGTGGCCGGCGCGAACTACGTCTCGTTCTTGCAGGCGCAGGCGGCCGGGAAGCACTTCAGGATCCTGGTGGACGGGACCGCGTGCAGCCCCGACAGCTTCCAGGTCCTCGCGACGGCGGGCTCGCACATCACGACGCCGGCCAGCCTGGCGGGCAAGACGATCGCCGTCAACGTGCTCAACAACATCCAGACCCTGCTGACCAACACGACCCTGCAGGCGGCCGGCGTGAACACCGCGACCGTGCACTACGTTCCGGTGCCGTTCCCCGAGATGGCGCAGGCGCTCGCGATGGGCAAGGTGGACGCGATCAGCGCGGTCGAGCCGTTCATCACCTCGGCCGAGCTGAGCATCGGCGCCGAGCCGGTCATGTCGACCTGTACCGGGCCAACCGCCAACTTCCCGATGTCCGGTTACTTCTCGACCCAGAAGTGGGCGCAGACGTACCCGGACACGGCCCGCGCGTTCCAGGCGGCGATGGCACGCGCGCAGGCCCTGGCGGACGCCAGTCGGTCGTCCGTGGAGCAGATACTGCCCAGCTACATCAAGAACCTCACCCCGGTGCAGGCCGCGGTCGTCAACCTCGGCCAGTTTCCCACCTCACTGAACGCGGCGCACCTCGCGCGAGTGGTCAGCCTGATGATTAACGGTGGCCTGCTGAGCTCGCAATTCTCGGTCGATCCCCTGCTGTTCCACTGACGCTTCCGCTGATTCCGCTGTGCTGCTAGTGGCGATTTCCGCTATGCGGCTGCCACTGGCGATCCAACTGGCACCACTGCCCATCCGGCTGGCGCCCCACTGGCCACCTACCTAACCTCAAGCCACCATCCGGCCGGTATGTTACTTCCCGGTTAATAAAGGCTGCGCCGCAAACAATTTTGTTCGCCGATCGTGGATAACAGAACGCGGCCGAGTAATGAGTACGCCCGTACTGCGGCATACGCCGTTCATGCGCCCGCCTGGAAGCCCTCGGCCAGCCATAACTACCTTTGGATAGCATTAAGTCGCTAAAAGTAATTATATCAGGGAAATCACGAAACATCGCATAACGTCAGCCGTCCCCGCTAACGGGCGGGTGTGAAGTTTGATAATAATTGTGACGCGCCAGGGCAGACCGCTGCTGCTTTGGCGCGGGGGGCCAGCTAAATCGCCGGCCGCTGGCCGCCGGCGCGCCAATTAACCAGGGAACGGCCACATCGCCGTTATCACGTTAGGAGCGTCAATGAGGTCTCCTCGCCGCCGGGTATCGCTCGCGGCAACTGCCGGCATAGCCGCCGCGCTGCTGGCCGCCGGCTGCAGCAGCTCGGGTTCGTCGAGCTCATCCAGCTCGCCCGGATCGGGTTCGGGATCGGCCAGCGCTCTGGAGCAGTCGCACATCACGGTGGGCGCGCTGCCCGTCGTCGACGACGCGGGCCTGTACCTGGCGAACAAGCTCGGTTACTTCAAGCAGGAGGGCCTGACCGTCACCATCGCGCCGGTGACGCAGAGCACCCGGGCCATCCCGGACATGCTGCACGGCAGCATCGCGGTCATCAGCGGCGCGAACTACGTTTCCTTCTTCGAGGCCCAGGCCAAGGGCACGGTCCAGTTCAAGGTCCTGACCGAGGGCGTGACGTGCCAGCCCGACACGTTCGGGGTCGCGGTGCTGCCGTCGTCCGGCATCACCAAGCCCGCCGACCTGGCCGGCAAGACGATCGCGGTGAACCTGCTCAACAACATCCAGACGCTCACGCTGAACGCCGTGCTCAAGGCGGACGGGGTCAACCCGGCGTCGGTGCACTACGTCGTGGTCCCGTTCCCCAACATGATCGCGGCGCTCAAGGCCCACCAGGTCGGCGCGATCAGCGCGGTGCAGCCCTTCCTGACCGGCGCGGAGGTCACCGACGGGGCCAAGGAGGTCGTCTCCTCCTGCGACGGGCCGGTCGCGCACATGCCGATGTCCGGCTACTTCGCCACCCAGACGTGGGCCCAGCAGAACCCCAACACCGCGCGCGCGTTCCAGACGGCGCTGCTGAAGGGGCAGGCCTACGCCGACGCCAACCCGGGCGCGGTGAAGTCGATCCTGCCGACCTACATCAAGATCACCCCGCAGGCGGCAGGCCAGGTCACGCTGGGCAGCTACCCGAGCACGCTCGACCCGGCCCAGCTGCAGCAGGTCATCGCGCTGATGAAGAGCGGTGGCCTGCCGACCGCTGGCCTCAGCACCAGTTCTCTGCTGTTCCACTGAACCGCCTGTGTCGCACGCGAGCATGACCGCTGACGCGCCGCCGTCCCCCCAGGGGCCGGCGGCCGCGTCACCGGCCCGGCAGGCCCGCGCCGCCCGCTGGGCGCGCGGGCTGGCCGGGGTCGTCATCTTCCTGGTCGTCGCCGAGGTGCTGGGGCTGACCGCGGTCATTCCCCCGTCGGTCCTGCCGCTGACCTCGACCGTCCTCGGCCACACCGTCCAGTTGCTGGGCAGCGGCCGGTTCCTGGCCGACCTCGGTGCCACGCTGCAGGCGTGGGCGGTGGGGCTGGCCCTGGCCGTCGTGGCCGGGGTCCCGCTCGGCGTCCTGCTCGGCAGCCTGCCCGGAGTACGCGTGGCCACCCGCGCGATCGTGGAATTCCTCCGCCCGATCCCGTCGGTGGCACTGATCTTGCTGGTCAGCCTGGTGCTGGGGCCGGGACTGCGGATGTCGGTCACGCTCATCGTCTACGGCGCGATCTGGCCCGTGCTGTACAACACGATCGCCGGGCTGGACGACGTCGATCCGGTGGCCAAGGAGACGAACCGGGCCTTCGGGTTCTCCCGGATCGACACCATCCGGATGGTGTCGCTGCCGAGCGCCGCCCCGTTCATCGCCACCGGCATCCGGCTCGCCTCGTCGGTGGCGATCATCCTGACCATCGGCGCGGGCTATATCACCGGGCGGATCAACGGTGCCGGGCTGGGCGCCTTCATAGCCGACTACAGCTCGGGCGCGGGCAACCTGCCCGTCATCCTGGCCGCGACGGTCTGGGCGGGTATTCTGGGCCTCGTCCTGGACCGGGCCATCCTGGGGGCGGAGCACCGGCTGCTGCGCTGGAACCACACCCGGCTGGCGGAGCTGTCATGAGACGGAGGGCCCGGCTGAACTGGCTGTGGCGCTGGGTGGTGCTGGTGGCCGGGGTGGGCGGCTGGCAGCTGTGGGCGTCCGGGCACCACAGCCCCTTCTTCCCGCCGCCGTCGGCGATCCTGGCCCGCATGTACCACCTGTGGTTCTCCGGTCCCGCCTCGCACCTGTTCCTGACGCCGAACGCAACCGGGAACCTGCTGCCCAGCCTGTGGCGGACGCTGGCCGGGCTGGCCATCGCCACCGTCATCGGGGTCCCGCTGGGGATCGCGATCGGCCGGTCCCGTGCGATATCGGGGTACCTGGAGCCGCTGCTGCAGTTCGGCCGGGCCCTCCCGGTGGTCACGCTGGCCCCCGTGTTCCTCGCCCTGTTCAAGATCGGCAACCAGATGGAGATCGCCACGATCGCGTTCGGCACCATCTGGCCGATCCTGGTCAACACGGTCGACGGGGCCAGCTCGGTGGACCCGGTGCAGCTCGAGACGGCCCGCGCCTTCCGCCTGTCGGCCGGCCAGCGGCTGACCCGGCTGATCATCCCGTCCGCGCTGCCGAAGATCTTCACCGGTTTCCGGCTGAGCCTGTCCCTGGCCCTGATCCTGATGGTCTTCTCCGAGCTCGTCGGGAGCAGCAACGGCATCGGCTACGAGATGCTGAACGCACAGAACTCCTTCGACCTGACCGAGCTGTGGTGCACGATCGTGCTCCTCGGCATCCTCGGTTACCTGCTCAACGCCATCCTGAACGGCGCGCAGCGGAAGGTGCTTGGGTGGCATCGCGCCGCCCGCGGGGCCGAGGCCGGGTAGGTGCGCCTCTCACACCTTCGAATAAACACACCGGCATGGCACCGTGGTGCATAAGCGCCCAGCGAACGAGGCGGAACTGACGTGCTTGAGGTAACGGATCTGACGCGGACGTACGGGCACGGCAGCGCGGCCCACGTGGCCATCGAGGATGTGTCCCTCAGCGTCGCCGAGGGCGAGCTGGTCAGCATCGTCGGGCCGTCCGGGTGCGGCAAGTCCACCCTGCTGCGCTGCATGGCCGGCCTGCTCACGCCGACCGCCGGCCGGATCGAGCTGAACGGGTCCATCGTGGAGCGCGTGCCGGACCGGCTGTCCGTCGTGTTCCAGGACTACAGCCGGTCCCTGTACCCGTGGCTCACCGTGCAGGACAACGTGGCACTGCCGCTGCGCCGGACCGAGCGGAGCCGCAAGGCGCGCCGGGCGGCCGCCGACGCGTCGCTGGCCGCGATCGGGCTGCCGGGCGTGGCCCGCAAGTACCCCTGGCAGCTGTCCGGCGGCATGCAGCAGCGTGTCGCGATCGCCCGGGCGCTGGCGTGCGACCCGATCCTGCTGCTGATGGACGAGCCGTTCGGGTCCGTCGACGCGCAGACGCGGGAGGACCTGGAGGACCTCACCCTGCGGGTGCGGCAGGAGCGCGGCATCACCATCCTGATGGTGACGCATGACATCGACGAGAGCGTCTACGTCGGGGACCGGGTCCTCGTGCTCACCCCGGGGCCAGGGCGCATCCTGGCCGACCTGCCGGTGAACCTGCCGCAGCCGCGGGACCAGACCGCGACCAAGGAACTGCCCGAGTTCGTGCACCTGCGGACCGAGGTCAGCCGCCTGGTCCGGAGCCGGACGGCGTCGTCGGCGCTGCCTTCGGCGTCGTAGGGGTCGGGCCGGGAGGGGCCCGCGGCGGCGCGGGCGGCCAGGCTCAGGGGGGCCGGCGGGCCGGGTCAGGTCGGGAGGCCCAGTTCGCGCGCGATGACCATGCGCTGGACCTCCGATGTCCCCTCGCCGATCTCCAGGACCTTCGCGTCGCGGTAGAACCGGCCGACGGGGAACTCGTTCATGAAGCCGTAGCCGCCGAAGATCTGCGTGGCGTCCCGCGCGTTGGCCATGGCCGCGTCCGAGGCGGTCAGCTTGGCGATCGCCGCTGCCTTCTTGACCGGCTGGCCGGCCAGCATCCGCGCCGCCGCGTCGTACCAGGCGAGCCGGGCGGTGTGCGCCCTGGCCTCCATATCCGCGATGGTGAAGCGGATGGCCTGGAACTGCCCGATGCGACGGCCGAACGCTTCCCGCTCGGCGGCGTACCGCAGGCACTCGTCCACGCACCCCTGGGCCAGGCCGGTCGCCAGCGCGGCGATCGCCACCCGGCCCTCGTCAAGGATTTGCAGGAACTGCGCGTATCCGCGGCCCCGCTCACCGAGCAGGTGGTCCTGGGGCACGCAGCAGTCGGCGAAGGACAGCTCCCGGGTGTCGGAGGCACACCACCCCACCTTCGAGTAGCGCTGGCCGACGGTGAAGCCCGGGGTGCCCGCCGGCACGATGATCGAGGAGAGCTCCTTGTGCGGGCCTTCCCTGACCCCGGTGATCGCGAGCACGGTCACCAGGGAGGTGATATCGGTCCCGGAGTTGGTGATGAACGCCTTGCTGCCGTCGATCACCCACGCCCCACCCGCCTCCCCATCCCGCCTCCTTAGCCGGGCCCGGGTGCGCAGCCCGCCGGGGATGTCGGTGCCCCCGCCCGGCTCGGTCAGCCCGAACGCGGCCAGCCGGGCGCCGGAGCACAGGTCCGGCAGCCAGCGGTCGCGCTGCTCGCTGGACCCGAACAGGTACAGCGGCATGGCGCCCAGGCAGACGGCCGCCTCCAGGGTGATGGCCACCGAGGAATCGACCCGGGCCAATTCCTCGAGGGCCAGGCAGAGCGCGAAGGTGTCGCCGCCCATTCCGCCGTAGGTTTCCGGGAACGGCAGGCCGAACAGCCCGAGCTGGGCCATGCCCGAGATGACCGGGTAGGGAAAGGCGTCCCGCTCGTAGAAGTCGCCGATGACCGGGGCCACGGCCTCACGGGCAAACACGGCGACGGTCTTGCGCAGTTCCTCGTGCTCGGGTTCGAGCTGGAAACCGATCATTTTGCTCTCGTTTCCCCTCGGCCGGCGCTCCGCCCGCGGCCGGCTCCGGCCGCTCGCCTGCGGAAAGCGGGCGCGGGCAAAGATGCGGGCAAGTACGCGGGCAGGTAAACGCGGGATTTCTCGCGATGTTACTTGGCCGGAGTGTCCGGCAGTAGGGCGGCCGTTGAGACCACTTTGGGTAAGGTGTGGAGGGCGCGTCCCCTCCCGCTCGCCTGCCCCATGCCGCCCCATGGCCGGGCCGGATTGCCGTCCGGGGCCGCGCAGATTCGGCTGACCGAGCCTGAGATCAGCGAGAGCCGCCGGTTATCGGCGCCCCTCGGCCGTCGCGGAGGACGATATGGCCATCCTGACCTGCCCCAACTGCGCCGTACGGGTGCAGCCGGAGGACTTGATCTGCTTCCGGTGTGGCGCCAACCTGCCGCGCGTCGAAGCGGGCGAGGAGGACCTGCCGACCCCCACGGTCTCGCAGAAGTACATTTCCCGCACCGACGAGCTGGCGGCCTGCCCGAACTGCGGAGCGCGGGTCCCGGATCCGTCGGACCTGTGGTGCCTGGAGTGCCGGGCCCCGCTGCCGGGGACCGGCCAGCGCCGCATCTCCCCCGTCGTGCTCCGGATCGCGTTCCCGACCGGCAACGTTGAGGTGCCGGCTGGGACGTCGCTGGTGCTCGGCCGGGATCCGGCCCAGTCGCTCGTCGCCGCGGCGTTCGCCCGCTTCGACAACGTGTCCCGGCGGCACGCCACCGTGACCGTCGACGACTCGGGGCGCGCGGCGATCCGGGACGAGGGGTCGACCAACGGCACGTACGTCAACGACGACCGCGCCCTGCCCGGCACCGAGGTCCGGCTGGTCGACGGGGACCGGGTGCGGCTCGGCGCGGATGTCCACGGCGAGGTCTACCTGCCCCGCCAGGAGATGGACCCGGCCAACCTCAGCCGCAACAACGGCACCATCTGACTTCGCGGCGGATTCGCCTGGGAGCAGAAGCGGTTTGCCCTGGGAGCAGAAGCGGTTTGCCCTGGGAGCAGAATAGGAAGGCGACTCAGGGGGCGTCCGGCCTCCGCCTGCGCGTCAAAGGGGGCCCGGCGAGGTGCCGCACCTGGAGCTGGGGTGGCAGCCAGCCGCGATCATCGCGGTCTGCGTGGCCGTGCTGGCCGCGGCCCTCATCCGCACGGGCCGGGCCCGGCTGGTGGCCACGGGGCGGTTCGCCGGCGAGGCCGCGCTGCTCTTCGGCCTGTTCGCGCTCTGGCAGTACGCAGGCTCCTTCGCGCTCCTGCCGTCCTCGGGGGGCCTGCCGCGGGCCCGGTGGCTCTGGCACGCCGAACGGCTGGTGCGCCTGCCGAACGAGGTCTCGGTGCAGCGACCGTTCCTACCGCATCCGCTGGTGGTCGAGGCGTTCAACCTCTACTACGCGGTGCTGCACTTCCCAGTGCTCATCGGCACCCTGATCTGGCTCTTCGGGTGGCATCGCGGGTACTACCGGCACATCCGGACCACCGTGGTGCTCTTCACCGCCGCGTCGCTGCTCGTCCAGTTCATCCCGGTCGCGCCGCCGCGCATGCTGCCCGGCACGGGGCTGGTCGACACGGCGGCCCAGTACGGGCAGTCGGTCTACGGGTCGCTCGGGCTCGACGCGGACCAGTACTCGGCCATGCCCTCGGTGCACGTCGGCTGGGCCCTGATCGTGGCCATCGCGGTGATTACCGCGTCCCGGAGCCGCTGGCGCTGGGCCGCGCTGCTTTATCCGGCCCTCACGACGCTCGTCGTGGTGGTGACGGCCAACCACTTCTGGCTGGACGGGATCGCGGCGGCGGTGCTGGTGCTGGGCGCGCTGGGCGTTCAGCGGGCGGCGGGCTCCCTGCGCATGTCCTGGCTGACCCGGGCCGGCCGGGGCGCACGGGCCGGCCGCTCCCCCGCGCCGGGAACGGCGGGCGCGGGGGCCCGTTCGGGATCAGAGGACTGTTCCGCACCAGGGGGCGGGGCGGGCTCAGGGGAAATGTCCCGTTCGGCCGGGCAATAAGTCGCCGGGCTGCGGTAAGCCGGGCTGCGTGACGGCTTCGGGCGAGCCGGGCTGCCCGGGCACAACGTCACGGGCCAGCGCGCGCGGCGCGCCGATGTCGCGGGGGCCGTCGAAGTCGGCGGCGGGTTCAGTGGGGCCGGTTAGGCCGCGCGCCGGGCTGAGCATCCGCACGTGGTTCCGGCCGTCCCGCTTGGCCTGGTACAGCGCGGCGTCCGCCGCGGCCAGCAGATCGGTCAGCTCGTGGCGGGAGCCTTCGGCCAGCGCGGCGACGCCCACCGACGCGGTGACCGTCACGGAGTCGCCGTTGGGAGCCCGCAGTGGCAGGCCGGCGATCCGGCACCGCACCCGCTCGGCGACCCGGTGGGCGTCGGCGGCCCGGGTGGAGGGCAGCAGCAGGACGAACTCTTCGCCGCCGAACCGGCCCGCCAGGTCGCAGTCGCGCAGGGCCCCCGCCAGGCACAACCCGATCTGGCGCAGCACCTCATCGCCGAACAGGTGCCCGTAGGTGTCGTTGATCAGCTTGAACCAGTCCAGGTCCAGCACGGCGACGGCCAGCGGCTGCCCGGCGCGCACGGCCCGGCCCACCGCGGCGGCGGCGTCCCGCTGCCAGGCCCCGGCGTTGAGCAGCCCGGTCTTGGAGTCGGTGCGGGAATCGCTCACCAGCTGGGCGTGCCGCCCGGTCCGCAGCGGCAGCGAGGCGAACGGGAACGAGAACACCAGCGCGATCGAGCTGCTCGCGACGCCGAACGACACCAGCACGGCCAGGCACAGCTCGGCCATGTCGTTGTACAGCGGTTCGCGCCCGAACTGAGCGTCGCGGAGCCGGACGGCACGGTCGGCCCCCTTGGCGGCGGTAACAACCAGGACCGAGTTGACCACGCGCTGGACCACCCCGGCCACCGCCGCGATCAGCATCCAGGCGAAGCCGTGCCGGAACGGGCTCTGGGTGAGCCCGTTGACCGTACCGGCGAGGCCGTGGAAGACGAACGAGGCGGCCAGGTAGCTGAGCCCAAGCGCCGCCGCGCTGAACGCCCGGCGGTGCAGCGAGCCGTGACGGACCCGCCATTGCGTCAGGGCGATCCGGATGACCGGGCTGAGGGGCGCGTAGGCCAGCGGCAGCAGGATGGCGACCGGCAGTTCCCACACCGCGTGCATGTCCCGGGAGATGCCGGTCTTTTCCCCGGCCCGCCGGGTCAGTTCCACGCCGCCCACCTCGCACACCACCAGCAAGCCGAACAGGGCCAGGTCACGCAGGCCGCCGAAGGCCGCCGGGCCGGTCAACGACCCCGGGCCGGTCAACGACCCCGGGCCGGTCAACGACCCCGGGCCGGTCAACGACCCCGAGGCGGTGAGCGCGATACCGGCCCCGTCGGCGATGACGACCACGGCGATGAAAGCGATCAGCCACCAGGGCTGCGTGCAGACCGGCCACGCCCGTACGCCCCGGGCAGCCGGGACGGCGGGACTTACCGCTGCACCCGCGGTGGGAGCACCGTCGGGGAATGCTCCCGCATCGGGGACACGACCGTGCGGCCCATGGCGGGCAGGATCCATCAAATCTCCTCGACGGGATCCGTTTACGGGAGGGTTCGGCAACGGAACGCGCATCTGATGTCCGGCATTGTCACGACGATCGATGCACTCTGTCAAGTTAAGGTCACAGATAGATACATCGGCGCGAATTAGTTAACGTTGCGTATTCATGTGATGACCTGTAGAAACCGTCAGTGATCGGTCAGCGAAAATCCGACAACGTTTCCCCGCGCTACGGGGTGACCCGCTGGGCCGCCGGATTGGCCCGGATATCTGGAGATCTCCACCCGCATGGCGCCCGCAGGCTCTCTGGCACCGTACTGTTTGACTTTGAGCCCGACCCATCCTGACAAGACCGGACGGCCGCATGGAACCCGACCTGACCGTGCTCGCCAGTCTGCGCAAGGCCGTCGAGGCCATGCCGGACGATGTGCCCCTTCGCGTGCACCTCGCCGCCCTCCTCTTGCGGGCCGGCCAGCGCGATGAGGCCATCCGGCACGTGGGCGCGGTGCTGCAGCGTGACCCGGGCAACGCCGAGGCGCTGGCGCTGCTGCAGCAGCCGTCCGGACCCGCGGCCGGGCCGGACGAGGGGCCAGGCGCCCCGGCCGGGCCGAAGGACGGCCCGAGGGGCCCGGCCGGGCAGAAGGACGGCCCAGGGGCCCAGGCCGGCCAGAACGAGCGGGCCAGCGCCCAGCCGCCGGGCTCTCCGGGCCGGGAGGGCCGGGAGGGCCGCTCCGCCGCGGAGTTCGACTGGTCCAAGGCCGAGTCCGAGCTGCGCGACGTCCTGCCGCCGATGTTCGTCGGCGGTGACGACACCGAGTCGGAGCCGCCGGAGGAGGCGGTCGATTCCTTTGACGCCGAACGGTCCACGCTGAAGCTCGCCGACGTCGCCGGGATGACCCAGGTCAAGGAGCGGCTCGAGGCGGCGTTCCTGGCCCCCATGCGCAACCCGGAGCTGCGCAAGCTGTACGGCAAGAACCTGCGCGGCGGGCTGCTGCTGTACGGGCCGCCGGGCTGCGGGAAGACCTTCATCGCGCGCGCCGTAGCCGGCGAGCTGGGCGCGCGGTTCATGGCGGTGTCGTTCGCCGACATCATCGACATGTTCGTCGGGCAGAGCGAGCGCAACATCCACGAGCTGTTCGAGATCGCCCGGCGCAACGCCCCCTGCGTACTATTCCTGGACGAGGTCGACGCGATCGGCCAGAAGCGCAGCCAGCTCCGCAACACCCCGATGCGCAGCGCGGTGAACCAGCTGCTGCTGGAGCTGGACGACGTCGACGGCGGCAACGACGGGGTGTTCCTGCTCGCCGCGACCAATCATCCGTGGGACGTGGACAGCGCGCTGCGCCGCCCGGGCCGCTTCGACCGCACGTTGCTGGTACTCCCGCCCGACGGCACCGCACGGGAGGCCGTGTTCCGTTACCACCTGCGGGAACGGCCGGTGGCCGGGGTCAACCTGGCCCGGCTGGCCAAGCTGACCGACGGGTATTCGGGCGCGGACATCGCGCATATCTGCGAAACGGCCTCCGAACGGGCGCTGATGGACTCCATCCACCGCGGCGAGGCCCGCATGATCGGGCAGCCGGACCTCGAGGGAGCCATCGCCGAGGTCAAGCCGTCGCTCGGGGCCTGGTTCGACACGGCCAGGAACGTCGCGCTGTTCGCCAACGAGGGCGGCGCCTACGACGACCTGGCGAGCTACCTGAAGAAGCGCCGCCTGATATGAGCACGGTCCGGTCATGATCGAGCTCGCGCAGGAACTCGCGCGGGCCGACGCGATGCTGGACATGAAGCGGTACGACCAGGCCTGCGGCCTGCTGTCCCGGCTGGTGGCGGCGCAGCCGGAAAGCGCCCGGGCATGGTGCCTGCTCGCCCGGGCGCATCTGGGCGCGGGGCGGCATCAGCAGGCCGTCGACGCCGCCAACCGCGCGGTGTCCCTGGACCCCACGGACGAGTGGCCACACCGGCTGGCCAGCAACGCGATGCTGCACACCGACAATTATCCCGAGGCGCTGCGCGCGGGGATGGAAGCGCGCCGGCTTGCCCCCGGGCACTGGCAGGCCCACATCTGCGTGGCGCAGGCGGCGCTCGGCGCACGACGGCTGGATATCGCCAAGGGGGCGGCCCGCCAGGCGCGCAGCCTTGCGCCGAACGAACCGGATGTGCATTTCCTCTCCGGCAAGGTCAGCCTCGCGGCTGGCGATCTCGACGCGGCGCGAGCGCACCAGGAGAGGGCGCTGGCGCTGGACCCGGCGCACAGCGGGGCCATGAACGAGCTGGGCCGCATCCGGCTGCGCCGGCACGACACCCGGGGCGCGGTCCGGCACTTCATCCGCGCGGCCCGGGTCTCTCCCGCCGAGAGCGTCTACAGCCGGAACATCGACGTGGTGATCCTGCGCACCGTGTCCCGGATGATCTACCTGTTCACGCTGGCCGCCCTGCTGCTCATCTGGATTCCGGTGGTCGCCCACCTGGGCCGGTTCCCGTTCGCGATCGGCCTGACCGTACTCGGCGTCCTCGCGGTCGCCAGCTTCGCCTGGATCGTGCTCCGGCTCCCGCCCGAGGCGCGCATGCTGGTGCGGCGGACCCTGCGCGGCCGCCGGGCCGCGGCGGCGCTGGCTGTGGCCATGGGCGGCGTCGCGATCGCCTTCGTCGCGGTGGCCCTGGTCCCGGCGGCCGAGCTACCGCAGATCCTGCCCGTCGCGGTGATCGCCACCATCGGGGCCCGCCTCGGCGCATTCGCGATCCTCCGGGGCGCGATCAACAAACGCTGACCCTGCGCCGGTCGCTTGGCCCCGAGCGCTACACGACAGTGGTCGACAAGCACCATCGAGACCTCGAGCCGCCGCTCAGCCGGATGCCCCCGGCTCCCCTAGGCCCGCCCCTTCCCGGGCTGCGCCGTCCCGGGCTGCGCCGTCCCCGGGCTGCGCCGTCCCGGGGACCGGGGGCACGTCGGCCGGGGTCGGCGTGGATCCCGGACTCGTGCGCGAACGGCTCCGTTCGGCGCGGGAAAGGCAGGCGCGGGCCGGTGCAGGTCAGGTGGATGAGCCGGCCGCGGCGCCGGTGAGGCGGTCTCCCCAGCGGGCCAGCGCGGCGTCCAGGTCGAGCGGGGCGATCATGCTGCCCTTGCTCAGCTCCTCGTCCCAGTCCTCGGCGGGGACCCGCCACATGACCTCGAACTCGATGCCGTTCGGGTCTCTCGCGTACAGGGACTTGGAGACGCGGTGGTCGCTCTGGCCGACCAGCGCCCCGGCGGCCCGGAGCCTCTCGCGCGCGTCGGCCAGGTCGTGTCCCGGCAGCCGTTCGGGCCCCCAGGCCCGGCGACAGGCCGGGCCTGGGGGCACCGCTCTCTATCGGGCGGCTGGGTCGAGATCAGCCCAGCGGCCGGTCAGCTGCCGAGCTGGCGGCGGCGCCTGTTCTCACGCAGGCGGCGCCGCTGGTTCTCGTCCAGCATCAGGTACGCCGCGGCCGGGATCGCGACCGCGGCGGCGATAACCAGCACGGCAAACCACCAGGGGATCAACCCCAGCAGGATCAGACCGACGATGACTCCGCCGATTGCCCACTTCATGTGGGGTGTCATGGTTGACTCCATCCATCCGGGCTGGGACGCGGCGCCCCGGCTTCTTGCTGGCAAGCCGGCCGACGCACGCGCTGCCCGTCACTAGAAGAACGACCAGCCGACCTGCCAGATTCCACGATGGCACCTCCGCCACCGCCCGGCCAGGAGGCTGATGCCACCCTAACGCCGGGGGTTATCCCTAGGGTGGGACGCAGACGATGCAGGTGAGGCGCGGGCAAAGCAGGTGGTACTCGGGCAACGCAGGCGAGACGCGGGTGACGCCGATCACGACGATACGCAATGATGGGTCCGCGCAACATGGAGGATCTCGTGACAATCTCGATGCCGGTCGAGCCGGACGCCAACGACCTGCTCAGCCGGGACCCACTCGCCCTGCTCATCGCCATGCTGCTCGATCAGCAGGTGCCGCTGGAGCGGGCCTTCAGCGCGCCCTACGACCTGGCCCGGCGGCTCGGGCACGAGCCGACGGCCCCGGAGCTGGCCACCTGCGACCCGGAGGCGCTCGCCGCGGTGTTCGCGGAGCGGCCTGCGCTGCACCGGTACCCGAAGTCCATGGCCGCCCGGGTCCAGGCGATGTGCCGGCTGATCGCCGCGCGCTACGACGGCGACGCCCGCCAGGTCTGGAACGACGCGGCCGACGGAACGGACCTGCGCAAGCGGGTCGGCGAACTGCCCGGCTTCGGCGCGCAGAAGGCCCAGATCTTCGTGGCCTTGCTCGGCAAGCAGCTGGGGGTTCAGCCGGCGGCTGGCGGGAGGCGGCCGGCGCGTTTGGTGCGGCGGGGACGTACTGCTCGGTCGCCGACATCTGCGACGAGGACTCGCTGGCCCGCGTCCGCGCCTACAAGCAGCAGCTCAAGGCGGCCGCCAAGAACGCGGCCACGAACCCGGGCACGAACACGGCCGCGAACGCGGGCACGACGGCATCCACCAGCCCGGCCCCAAAGTAACGGAGCAAGGAGAAGCAATGCCGCTGTTCGGGAAGAACCCGGCCGAAACGGGTGCGAGCTGGGAACCGCAGGCCGCCGACTCCCGGCTCGCGCAGACCGCTGGCGCGGAACCGGGCGGAGTGTTCACCTCCGACCTGTCGGTCTCTGAATACGTCCTGCTCGGCGAGGCGGGCTTCGAACCGCTCGGCTTCGTGGTCGGCTCGTCGATCTACCACGTCGGCCTGCAGATGGGCCGCTGGTCGCAGAACCAGGAACTGCAGGTCCTCAGCCAGGCCATGTACAGCGCGCGGGAACTGGCCATGTCCCGGATGCGCGCCGAGTCCGATCACCTCGGCGCGGACGGCATTGTCGGAGTCGAACTCCGGATGCAGATGTACGCCTGGGGCCAGGACGTGCTGGAGTTCGTGGCCACCGGGACGGCGGTGAAGGCGATCGGCGGCACCGGCGCCCACCGCGCCCCGGACGGGCGGGCCTTCACGTCCGACCTGTCCGCGCAGGACTTCTTCCGGCTGCTCGCCGCCGGCGCGGTGCCGGTCGCCTTCGTGCTCGGCACGTGCGTCTACCACATCGCCCACCAGTCGGCCATGCAGGCACTGCGCCAGGCGGGCCAGAACCAGGAGATGGTCCAGTTCACCCAGGGTGTCTACGACGCGCGGGAACTCGCGCTGTCGCGGATGCAGGCCGAGGCGACCGACTCCCGGGCGTCCGGGATCGTCGGGGTCAACGTGGCCGTCTCCAACCACGTCTGGGGCGAGCACGCCACCGAATTCCTCGCGACGGGGACCGCCATCCGACGGCTCGCCGACGAGCACCGGCTGCCCGCGACCTCGCCCAAGCCCACCTTCACCCTTGGCCTGGACGTCTGACGCCACGCTAGCCTGCACGTCTGACCCAGGTGAACTGGGCCGATAACGGGGCAGACCAGACGGGGATCCCGGGAGGGCTGAGGCCGGAACGGAGACGATGGTGGACGATCCGTACGACCTTCAGCGTTTCGTCAACGCCCAGGACGCGGGCGGCACCTATGGGCGGGCCGTCGCTGAGCTCCACGGCGGGCGGAAGCAGGGCCACTGGATGTGGTTCGTGTTCCCCCAGGTCGCCGGGCTCGGGCAGAGCCCGGCATCCAGACGGTACGCGATCTCCTCACTGGAGGAGGCGCGGGCCTATCTCCGGCATCCCGTGCTGGGCCCGCGGCTGGCCGAGTCCACGGGCATCCTCGAGCAACTGCCGGACCACGATGCGAACCAGATCTTCGGCGTGCTGGACGCACAGAAACTCCGGTCGTCGATGACGTTGTTCCTGCGGGCCGCGCCCGCAGAGACCCCGTTCGGAAAGATTCTCCGGCAGTATTTCGGCGGGGTCCCCGATCCGGCCACGGACCGGCTCCTGGGGAGCGTCAGGAACGCACCCAGCTGAGCCGGTCCTGGCGCTGGGAGCGCATCGGCTCGGCGAGATCCATCGCGGTGAAGGCGGCCGGCCAGTCGCCCGGGCCGTAACCGGCGCCCAGGTCACAGTGGTGCAGTTCGACCTCGACCAGCCGGCGGGTCAGCAGCTGGGTGGCCGGGAAGGGAGCCGAGTCCAGCATCCGGACCGGGAACTGCCAGGCCTCATCGGTCAGCTGGCGGGCGATGGCGCGCAGAGCCATGGCCGAGCCGGCCAGGTCGGACACGAGATCCTCCGCTTTCATGGTCGCGCCCTGTTCGATGGCGGCTTCGCGGGCCTCCGCGCTGGGATAGGCGGCCCTGTCCTGGCCGGACCGTGCGCCGACCAGCAGGGCGCGCATCGCGTCGGCATTGCCGGCCAGATGGGCCAGGACGTGCGCGCGGGTCCAGCCCGGCAGCAGCGACGGCCGCCGCAGGTCGGGCTCGGCGAGGACGCGGGCCGTGCCGAGCAGCCGCTGGGTCGCATCGTCGATCTGATCACTGAGCTGGCGCTGCGCCGCATTCATCTGCCCACTTTAAGGCCCGACGCAGAAATGTCAGTGGGGTGACGTATGCCGGGAACATGGGGGTCCGGTGGGAGAGGCCGCAACTCGCCGTCGGCGATTCGGTCAGCTGGCCGTCAGCGGGGTGCTCGCTGCGCCCGGTTTCGCTGCCGGGCCCGGGTTATTGCCTTACGGCGCGAGTATGTCGTGGATCGTCTGGCGGAGCAGTTCGCCCAGTTCTTGATTGGTCGTGCCCTCGAACGCGTCACCGGCCATGAAGAGCACGGAGAATACGGCGCCGACCGAGCTGGCCATCCTGACCCGGTCGGGAAGTGAGATGGCGGGGTCGGCCAGGATCTGACGGAATCTCTGCTGAATGTCGTCGTGTTCGGCGTCGTGATCCTTGCGATGCAGCTTTTCCAGGGCCGCCTGGTTGCGCTCGTGCATGAGATAGAGCTTGCGCTGGGCGAGCATCTGGCCGAGGACCGTATCAATTAGGGATTCCCACGTCGCCAGGCTGACAGGTGCATCGGTCAGCTGCTTCAGGCCCTCCCGGCCGACGTCATGGAGGCGCATGTGCAGCGCCATGAGGATGTCGTCCTTGGACGCGTAGTGGTAGTAGAGCGCCGCCTTGGTGAAGCCAAGCTGCTCGGCTATCTCCCGCAGCGAGGTACCATCGAAGCCCTTTTCGATGAACAGGTCGAGGGCCACATCCAGGATGCGCTCCCGGGTCGAGCGCGCCTCCGACGGCTGGTCCGGGGCGGGCTCAGCCTTCCCGGCGCCTGGGCCGCCTCGGGGATCGGCCGGGCCGTCCTGAGCGGCGGTGGCTAGCGTCACGTCACCCTCCCGGTTGTTGTCTGTTATTTACTTGACGGCCGGTAAACAATGCACCTACTCTACCACTGCAGGCATCTTACTAGCCGGCCGGTTAGGACATCTTTATGCCGAACGACATGATGATCGAGGCCGAAGAGCTGGCCAAGCGCTACGGCGCGACCCGGGCCCTGGCTGGCGTGGACTTCTCTGTACCGGGCGGAAGCATCCTGGGCCTGCTCGGGCCGAACGGCGCGGGGAAAACGACTGCGGTGCGGATCCTGACGACCCTGGCCCGGCCCGACGCCGGGCGGGCGAGGGTGGCCGGGGTCGATGTCGTCGGGCACCCGGCAGAAGTACGGCGCCACATCGGGGTGGCGGCCCAGGACGCCACCTTGGACGGGCTGCTCAGCGGACGCCAGAACCTGGTCCTGATCGGAGAGCTGAGCGACATGAGGCGCACGGCAGCCCGGCAGCGGGCGACCGAACTGCTGGCCCAGTTTGAGCTGACCGACGCCAGCGACCGGGTGCTGAAGGGCTACTCGGGCGGCATGCGCCGACGGCTGGACCTGGCGGCCGCGCTGATGACCGGTCCCCCCGTTCTGTTCCTGGACGAGCCCACGACCGGGCTGGATCCGGTCAGCCGTCAGCGAGTGTGGGAGGCCGTCCGCGAGCTGACCGCCGACGGCGTCACCGTGCTCCTCACCACCCAGTACCTCGATGAGGCCGATGCCCTGGCCGATCAGATCGTGGTCATCGACCACGGCCGGGTGATCGCGAACGGCACGCCCCAGGAGCTGAAGGAGGCGAGCCGCAGCGCACGCCTGGAGGTGACTCTCCCCGCCCCCTATCCCGGCGCGGTCGAAGCGATCGGATCACTGACCGCCGGCCGGGTGCGCATCAGCGATGACGGGCGGCGCCTGAGCGCCGGCGTGGACAGCGCCCCGGGACTGGCGACCTCGGTGGTGCGCGCGCTGGATGCGGCCGGGGTGCTGGTGGACAACATTGAGGTCCGTCAGCCGTCGCTCGACGATGTGTTCTTCTTCCTTACCGGAGGCCACCTCGCCCCCGAGGACGACGAGCCCGGCAACGGTACCGCCAGTCCTGACGGCGCGCGGCCCGAGATGGAAGGAGCGGGCACATGACGACCACCACGCTGCGGCAGAGCCCGGCCGGGACCGGCATCCCCGGAAAGCTCTCGGCCGCCGTAGCGGGCCGCGTCCGCAACGTATGGGGCATGACCCGGCGCAACCTGGTGCACATCTCCCGAGAGCCGATGCAGCTGTCGGACGTCACCATCCAGCCAGTTTTGTTCACCGTGCTGTTTGTCTACATCTTCGGCGGGGGCATCCCCATCCCGCACGGCAGCTATAAGGATTTCGCTCTGGCCGGGCTTCTCGCCCTGAACCTCGTCACCTCGACCATGGGCACCGCGGTCGGGCTGAGCACCGATCTGCACGAGGGCATAATCGACCGCTTCCGCGCCCTGCCGATGTGGCAGGCCGCGGTCCTCGTCGGCCGGTCGTTCGCCGATCTGATGACGTCGTGTATCTGCGCCCTCATCGTCGCCGTGACCGGCCTGGCGGTCGGCTGGCGGCCGGATGCTGACGTCGGCTCGGTAATCGGGGGCTTCGCCCTGCTGCTCTTTTTCGCCTACTCGCTGTCCTGGATCGCGGCCTGCGTGGGCCTCAACAGCAAGAGCCCGGAATCGGCCGCATCGTTCGGCTTCATCGTGCTCTTCCCGCTGGCCTTCGTCTCCAACGCCCTGGTGCCCACGCAGCACATGCCCGGGTGGCTGCAGGCCGTGGCCGACTGGAACCCCGTAAGCGCAGTAACCGCCGGGGCCCGCCAACTCTGGGGCAACCCGAACCCTTCCGCTGCCATCCACGCCTGGCCCATGCAGCATCCGGTCGAGGCAGGCCTCATCTGGTCAGTGCTGATCCTGGCCATCGCCGCCCCATTGGCCGCGCACTTCTTCAAGCGGCGCACCATAGAATGAACAAATAACAGCGCTGGTAGCGAAAATGAATGATTTCCTCAGCCATCAGGATCAAAATTAAACAAAAGGAACGAGCTTACTCAAGTGTTCATCTGAAGGATATTTGCGCCAGCCGATTAACGTATGCACTAATTTGGCTAGGCACAGGATGCGTCCCCCTCAGTCCAGCTGAAGGAGATAATGCCCAGCCCGGGGCGCGGCCAGCCCAGGGCGCTGCTGGGCCAGGGCGCGGCGCAGGAGCGGGACGGCGGACTCGGCCCAGCGCCCGATCGCGGGACTGGGGTCGGCGAACTCGGGCTCGGTAACGTACAGGCCACGGGCGGGCACGGTGGCGCCCAGCTCGACGAGCAGCGGCCGCAGGTGCACCTCGACCGCGAGGGCGTGGATCGGCGCGCCGCCGGTCATCAGCGGCACGGCGACCGAGCCGGCCAGGCCGCTGGACCCGTAGCGGTCGAAGAAGGCCTTCAGCATGCCCGTGTACGTGGCCTTGTAGGTCGGCGACGCGACGACGATCAGCCCGGCCGATGCGACCTCGGCGGTGAGCTGCGCGAGTCCGGGCGCGCCCCAGTCGAACAGGTCCCCGGCGTGCTCGGCGAGGTCCACGATCAGGTGGCTCTGGCCCACGCCGAGCTCCGCCGACAGCGCGCCGGCCACGGCGGTGGCGACCCCCAGCGTCCGGGACGCCGGCTTGGGGTTCCCGACCACGACAGCGATCCGCACGGCGCTACCTCACCTTCCAATGCGGGGGCGGCCAAGGGCGATGCCCGGCCCGCCGGGAACGATACCGGCCCCGCCGGGAACGATACCGGGCCGACCGGGAACGATACCGGGCCACCAGGCAGCCTCCGCCCAGGTCCGGCTGGTCACGTAGGCCGGGGGTCACGACGCAGCAGCCGGAGCCGCTCCCGAGGTCGGGGCGAACGGCGTCACATTCGCGGTGCCGCCGGCCGCCTCCGGCGCCGGATGGCGCCACACGCCGCGCGCCGCCAGAATGGGCAGGACGCCCTCGCCGAACCAGTACGCCTCCTCCAGGTGCGGGTACCCGGACAGGATGAACTCCGAAATACCCAGCCGGGCGTACTCCTCGATGCGGTCGGCGACCTCGGTGTGGCTGCCGACCAGCGCCGTCCCGGCGCCGCCGCGGACCAGCCCGACACCGGCCCACAGATTCGGTGAGACCTCCAGCCCGTCCCGGGACCCGCCGTGCAGTTCGCGCATCCGCCGCAGGCCCTCCGACTCACTGGTAGCCAGGCCCGCCTGGACCTTGGCGATCATCGCCTCGTCGACGCCCTCGATCAGCCGGTCGGCCTGCCGCCACGCCTCCGCCGCGGTGTCCCGGCTGATGACGTGCAGCCGGATGCCGAACCTGATCGGGCGCGGCGCGGCCAGCTCGGCGATCCAGCGCAGCTTCGCCCCCACCGCCGCCGGGGGCTCCCCCCACGTCAGGTACACGTCGGTGTAGTGGGCGGCCACCGGTCCCGCCTCGGCGGACGAGCCGCCGAAGTACAGGTCCGGTACTGGGTCCGGGCGCCGGGACAGCCTCGCGCCGGCCACGTGCAGGTGCTTGCCGTCGAAGTCGAGCGTCTCCCCCGCCCACAGACGGGTGACGATGTCAAGGAACTCGCCGCACCGCTCGTAGCGCTCCGCCTTGCTGGCGAAGTCGCCGTAGGCCCGCTGCTCGGCGGACTCACCACCGGTCACGACGTTGAGCAGGAGGCGGCCCTTTGAGTGGCGCTGAAAGGTCGCGGCCATCTGCGCGGACAGGGTCGGCGAGATCAGGCCGGGGCGGAACGCGACCAGGAACTTCAGCCGTTCGGTCACCTCGGTGAGCATCGCGGTGGTCAGCCAGGCGTCCTCGCACCAGGCCCCGGTCGGCGTGAGGGCCGCCTCGAACCCGAGCTGTTCGGCGCTGCGGGCGATCTGGCCCAGGTAGGCCAGCGACGCCGGCCGGGATCGTGCCAGGCTGCACCGGTGGCCACGCCATGGCCGCCGCCGACGATGTCCCGGCCGTCGCCGTTGGTCGGCAGGAACCAGTGGAACCGTAGTGACATCGGCTTCCCCTCACAGTTCACCATCGCTATATCTATATTTATATTTTCACCATCGCTATAGCTATATTTCCGGTTAGTTTAATCGACTTAGCTCGCATAAGCCCGCGTTTGCCGCGCAGCCCCGGTGCGGGGCAGGCCCGGCACTTGTACGCCGTCCTCACAACAACCAAGCTTCTCCGACCGCACCGGTTCGGATAAGCGCAACACGCGGAAGGGGGGAGCGGCGTTCCCTCCCCGGCCTGAAGTCCGGGGTTTCCACGCCGCAATTCTGATGAACATCGCGGAGGTTCGCCAGCTCATCCGGATGAAGCCCGTCGAGCGGGACGTCGTCAAGCGGCGGCTCGCCCGCTGCCACACCGTCGCCGACCTGCGCCGGAGCGCCAAGCTGCTGATCCCGCGCCCGGTCTTTGACTACGTCGACGGCGGCGCCGACGACGAGCTGAGCATGGCCGCCAATGTCCGCGCGTTCCGCCGCTGGCAGTTCCGGCCCAACGAGCTCGTCGACGTAGGCGCGGTCGATACGAGCGCACAGATCCTGGGCCGGACCCACTCCATGCCGCTCGCAATGGCCCCGACCGGGCACTCGCGCATGATGCACCCGGACGGGGAGGTCTCCGTCGCGCGGGCCGCCGGGCGCCGGAGCCTGCCGTACACGCTGTCCACGATGGGGACCACCTCGATCGAGGACCTCGCCGCGGCGGCGCACGCCATCGGCCAGGACGACCTCTGGTTCCAGCTCTACATGTTCAAGGACCGCGGGCTGACCCAGGAACTGGTCCAGCGCGCCGCGACCAGCGGGTACCGCGTGCTGGCGGTGACGGTCGACACGACCGTCACCGGCTTCCGCGTCCGTGACGAGCACAATGGGCTGGTCATCCCACCCGAGTTGACCGTGAGCACGATGGCCAGCATCGGCTCGCGGCCCGCCTACTGGATGCGGATGCTGCGCAACCCGGCAATCACGTTCGCCAACCTGCCGCCCGGCTTCCAGTCCGGTACCGTGGCCGACAGCATCGCGAAGTTCACCCCGAGTATCACCTGGGACGACATCACCGTGCTGCGCTCGCACTGGCCCGGCAAGCTGCTCGTCAAGGGTCCCCTCGGAGCGGCCGACGCGCGGCGGGCCATCGAGGTCGGCGCCGACGGCATCCAGCTGTCCAACCACGGCGGACGGCAGCTGGACCGGGTCATCGCGCCCATCAACCTGGTCGCCGAGGTCCGGGAGGCGCTGGGCGACGGCCCCACCGTGCTGATCGACTCCGGGATCCGGCACGGCTCGGACCTGGTGGTCGCGCTGGCCCTGGGCGCGGACGCGGGCCTGATCGGGCGCGCCTACCTGTACGGCCTGATGGCCGGGGGCGAGGCGGGCGTGGACCGGATGCTCGAACTGCTGGCGGACCAGTTCACCCGGACGATGCAGCTGCTCGGGGTCACTTCCGTCGCCGAACTGCGCAAGCACGGCCGCGAGCTGCTCACCCGGTCGTGACCGGACGGGGCGGGAGCGGGGGGCGGCCCTTGGCGGGACGAGTCGAGCGGTCCGGCGGCGTCACAGCGGGCCGTTCGGCGAGGCCCTGGAGCGCGATGCGGACCGCGGTTTCCAGCTGCGGGTCCCGGCCCGCGGCCCAGTCGTCCGGGGAGATGAGCACCTCGATGTCCGGGTCGACACCGTAGTTCTCCACGTCCCAGCCGTATTGGCTGAACCAGTACGCGAAGCGGGGAACCGTCATCCGGGTGCCGTCCACCAGCAGGTGGCCCGGCATCCCCTCGATGCCGATCACGCCACCCCAGGTCCGGGTGCCGACGACGGGGCCGAGCCCGAGGGTGCGGATCGCGGCGGTGACGATGTCGCCGTCCGAGCCGGCGGACTCGTCGGCCAGCGCGACCAGCGGGCCGCGCGGCGCGTCCATCGGGTACGTCTCCGGCAGCAGGTTCCGGGGCATGTCCCAGGCAATGACCCGGCGGGCCAGTTTCTCCACGATGAGCTGGGAGACATGCCCGCCACGGTTACCGCGCGCGTCGACGATCAGCCCGTCGCGCCGCATCTCGGTGCGAAGGTCACGGTGGAAGTGTGCCCAGCCCTCCCCCATCATGTCCGGGATGTGCAGGTAGCCCAGCCGGCCGTCACCCAGCTCGCGGACCAGCGCCCGGCGGCCGGTCACCCAGTCCTGGTAGCGCAGCCGGCGGTCATCGCGCAACGGCGTGACGACGACGCGGCGGGGGCGCTCGCCGTCCGGGCGGACGGTCAGCTCGACCGGCTTGCCGGCCGCCCCGACGAGCCGCGGGCCGGGACCGGCAACGGCGTCGAGCGGCTGCCCGTCCACAGCGAGCAGTTCGTCACCCGGGGCGATGGCCACCCCGGGCGCGGCGAGCGGGGACAGCGCCTTCGGGTCGGAGGACTCACCGGGCAGCACGCGGGTCACCCGCCACCGACCGCCGGCGTCCAGCGCGAGGTCGGCGCCGAGCAGCCCGACCTGCGCCGCGTGGCCGCCGCGCCGCGGGCTGGTGCCGTCGCTGGCCTGCACTGCGTACGCGTGCGAGGTGGCCAGCTCCCCGAACACCTCCCACAGCAGGTCGGCGAAGTCGCTGGCGCCGCTGATCCGGTCCAGTAGCGGGCGGTAGTCCGCCAGCACCGCGTCCCAGTCGACGCCGGCCATGTCGGCGACCCAGAAGTCGCGGCGCATCAGGCGCCCCGCCTCCTCGTAGGCGTGCCGCCACAGCGCGGCCGGGTCGGCCAGGAAACGGGCCCGGGACAGATCCACGCTGACGCCGTCGTCCGCGTCGTCCCCGTCCTGCTTTCGTTCCGACGGCAGAACGCGCACGTCGTCGCCGTCCCCCACGACCACGCGGGTGCCGTCACCGCTGACGGTGAACCAATCCAGCTCGTCCACCAGCTCGGCGCACTTCCGCCGGGTCAGGTCGAAGCGCTCGAGCACCGCGCGGGGGCCGTCCTCGTAGGGGTCAGCGGCGTTCTCCCCGAGCACGCCGGACACCGGTTCGCGCAGCCACGCCAGGCCGCCGTTGACGGCCTGCAGGCTTGAGTATCTGGCTTCAGGAACCGGGACGCGCACTACGCGGTCCGCGAGGCCATCGGTATCGACTCTGACCCGGGCCCGTTCGGCATCATCATGATCTTCGTTTCTGTCCGCCGAACCGGGGTCCACCGGCCGTCCCTGCGGGACCGGCGCGAACGGCGACGGCGTGGTGGCGGCGAGCGGGACCAGGTACGGCCGGCTCCCGAAGGGGAAGGACAGGTCGAAGAAGTGCGCGTCGTACACCGGATCGAAGCTGCGCAGCGACAGGAAGGCCAGGTAGCGGCCGTCCCCGGTGAAGACGGCGTCGGTGTCGGTGAACCGGCCGTCGGTAACGTCAGCCACCTGCGCGTCGCGGCGCCGGGCGATGCGGATCCGGCGCAGCGGCTGCGGCCCGGGCTGTGACCACGCGAGCCACGCGGAGTCCGGTGACCAGGACAGGCCGTCGGCCGGCCCGTCGTCGGAGGCCGCCAGCTCAGTCACGTCACCGGAGCCGACCTCGACCAGGAACACGCGGCCGTCACTCGCCGCCGCCGCGACCGCCGTCCCGTCCGGGGCCGCGGACAGCTCGACCACGCTGCCGAGCTGCCCGTCGGCCAGCGTGGCCGCGTCCGGCCCGGCCCCGGCTTCCGAGGCGGTCGCCGTCCCGGCGGCGCGCTCGCCGTCCTCGCCGTCCTCGGCGTCCCCGCTGTCCCCGCAGTGTTCACCGCGTTCTCCGCGTTCTCCGTGCGCCGGGACGGCGACGACCAGCGAGTCCTGGCCGGTGGCGTCGCTGATCCAGACGGCCCCGCCGGACGGCCCGAGGACCACGGGCAGCCGCGCCCGGGCATTCGGGTCCACGGCCAGCGCCCGCGCCGGGCCGTCCCGGTGGGTCAGCCAGTGCACGGTGCCGCGCACTTCGACCACGGATCCCTGCCCGGTCCGGTCGCACGACAGGGACCCTAGGTGCTCCGCGGCCGAGATCAGCCGCGGGACACGCGCCGCGGACGGCGACCCGGACATCACCTCGATCCGCCGCGGCTCGGCTTCCAGGTCATCGAGGATCCAGATCTCGCCGGCTACGTGGTAGACGATGCGGGTGCCGTCACTGCTGGGGTTCCGGGCGTAAAAGCCGTCGTGATCGGTGTGCCAGGCGCAGGCCGGAACCGTCCAGCGCGCACGAGTACAGGTTGCCCGTGCCCTCGTGGTCGGACAGGAAGACCAGCCGGCCGCCGGCCAGCATCGGGCTCGTGACCTGGCCGGGCAGGCCGGGCAGGATACGGGTGAAGGGCTCGGGCGCATCGGCACGGATCCAGAGCCGTCCGGACGTTCCGCCCCGGTAGCGCTTCCAGTGCGCCGGCTCGTGCTGGGTGCTCGTCAGCAGCGCGGTTACCGGCCCGCTGACCGCGATGTCCCCGGCCGGGCCGAATTCCAGCCGCCGCGGGGCGGCGCCGGTTACGGGGACCGCGTGCGCCCAGGTCAGGAAGGCGGCGGGCTGTCCGGTGGCGCTGATCGCGAGGATCTCCCCGTCGGCGTTCCAGCCGGTGACCCGGGTCCGGCGGTCACCCCAGTAGGTGAGCCGACGGTAACCGGTGCCGTCGACGCCGGACAGGTAAATTTCGCTGGCGTCGTCCCGGGCCGTCGTCCAGGCCACCATGCCGCCGTCCGGGGACAGCCGGGGGTAGCTCACCGGCGCACCTTCGGCCGACAGGCGCCAGGCGCGGCCCCCCGCGGCGGGCGCGAGCCACACGTCGTCGTCGGCGACGAAGGTCAGCAGGTCCCCGTGAATGTGCGGATAACGCGCGTAACCGACAGACAGAAGTCACCGGCTCATCGTTTGACATCCTCCTCGCCCTGAAGGACGAGGATTCCTGCAGAAAGGCTGACCATGCGAACTGTAGCAGAGAGCGGGGAGCGGTACCGCTTGGCTCTCGCGGTATCGCCGCTCCCCGCTGGTGGCATCTTCCACGTTGGGTGTCAGCCTCTCTGCAGAGGTTCGCGGTTCATAGCCCGGCCTTACTGCACCGGAGGGCTCCCCGCGCTGCCACCGCATGCCCTGCGGCGGTCGTACGTCACCCAGTTTACCGGCTTCCTCCCCGCCCTGAACGGCGGGATTTCCGCCCGTGATTCCCGATGACCCGGGATCTAGGTCACCGTATGACCCGGCGTCTGGGTCAGAGCCAGCCGCGTTCTTCGGCGATGTGCAGGGCTTCGCTGCGGTTGCGCGCGCCGGTCTGCTGGATGCAGGCCGAGAGGTAGTTCCGCACGGTCCCCTCGGAAAGGTAGAGCTGGGCGGCGATTTCGGAGATGACCGAGCCGCGCCGGGCGTGGCGGTCCTGGGCGCCGGTCCCTGCCCGTCGACCACGAACGTCCGGCCGCGCCGGGCGTCGAAGCCGATGATGGGGACCTCACCACCCGGGCCGGACATATGCGGCTCGACGACCTGCAGGACCAGCCCGGCGGCGACGGCCGCGTCGAACGCGTTGCCCCCCTTTTCCAGCACGGAGAGCCCGGCCGAGGCAAGCCAGTGGGTCGAGGCCACCATGCCGAACGTGCCGACCAGTTCGGGCCGCGTGGTGGACTCGCTGGCTGTCGGCATGCACACCCTCCGCGCCCGTTTCGCGCTCTTGTCTCCCCATCATCACTACCCACCAGGACCGCGAACGCAATCGGCCCAACCCCGGAACCTGGCCAAACCTCTGAAGAGGCGAGGGACGCGGGCGACGCACGCCGGGCACGTCGTCACGCTTAGTAAATACCTCGGGCATGCAGCGATACATTGTGCGACGGAGTTCGCGAGGGGGCGGCGTCGGAGCATCCGTCCGAGTACCAGGGAGAAGGGCTTGAGGTTTGCGCAGAGCCGGCCCGGCCAATACGGCGGCGTCCTACATCGGCCATTCGTTCCCCGCATGCTCCTCGAGCAAGGCGACCGTGCTGACGGTGATGCCGGTGCGCTCCGGCGCGGGCGTTCAGGGACAGGTCCCCTGAGCACCGGCGTCCTGAGCACCTTTCTGCTGAGCATGGCCTGCCGGGCATCGCCCTCCCGAGCACCGGTCCCACGAGCACCGTTTCCTTGATCGCGGCCCGCTGATCCCGCCGCCCGGGGACCGGTAACGTCGGGGGGCATGGATGGCAGTGAACTGAGCCCGCGGGTGCGCGCGCTGTGCGATCTCAACGTGGCGGAGGCGCGCGAGGCGGCCGGGCGGCACGAGTACGACGGCATCATTCAGGACCTGTCGCTCGCGGGGGTCCGGCAGGGCCTGGCGGCGCTGGCCGTCGCGCATGCGGACAATCCGGCCCTCCCGGATGCGCACGACGAGGCACACCTGGTCACGTTCGAGGACCACGCCCAGGTCGTCTACGGCCACCTTGAACTGCACCGCAGCAACCCACTGCTGCACCTCGGCGAGATGGACGTCGCCTGCTACGACCGGGACTACGCGCCCGGGAGCGAACGGAACGCGGCCCGCATCGCGCACCTGAGCCAGTGGCCACACGCCGCGGACCACGCCATCGAGGCGCTGGACCGGCTCAGCCGGCCCCTCGCGAACTCACTGGTCGGTGCGGTGCGCGGGCTCTCGGCGGGAATTCCGGCCGGGACCGAGCCAGCCATCCGGGACGCCGCGCTGGCCGCGCACGCGCGGCTCACCGGCCACGTCGAGCACGCTGCCGCCATCGGCCCCCCGGACGTCGCGCTGGGCCGCGAGGCGCTGACGGCCCTGCTCAGCAGCGCCGAGGCGACCACGGTGGACCTGGGCCGGCTGGCTGAGCAAGCTGATGCCGAACGGGACAGGCTGCTGGCCCGCCTCGGTGAGGACTGCGCGCTCATCGACCCCGGCCGTCCGGCCCTGGAGGTGGCGCGCGAACTGGTCCGTGATCACCCGGACGCCGCGGGGGTGATCGAGGCGGCGCGGGTCTCGACCCAGCAGTCCATCGACTTCACCCGTGAGAAGAACCTCGTGCCCTACTCCGACGGGGAGTGCCTCGTCGGCCTCGCGCCGGAATCGCGGCGCTGGGCGGTGGCCATGATGTCGTGGAACGCCCCCGGCGAGCCGGATGGCCCATCGTGGTACTACATCACTCCCCCGGACGAGTCATGGCCAGACCGCGAGACCGAGCAATGGCTGGAGATGTTCAGCGCGACCACCTTGCCCGGCATCACCGTGCACGAGGTCGCGCCCGGGCATTTCTCGCACGGCCGCGCGCTGCGGCACGCGCCCGGTGATGTGCGCCGCGCGCTCCAGTCGTCCGCGTTCATCGAGGGCTGGGCTCATTACGCGGAGGAACTCTGCGTGGACGAGGGATTCGGTGCGGGCGACCCGCGGTTCGCGATCGGCGTCTGGCTGGAAGCCCTGGTCCGCGTCACCCGGCTGGCCTGCGCCATCGGGGTACACACGGCCGGGATGACGGTTGCGGAGGCGGCGCGCCGGTTCGAGGCGGACACCCACCTGGCCGGGCCCGCGGCGCTATCCGAAGCCAGCCGGGCGACCTTCGACCCCACCTACGGGCGTTACACCTGGGGCAAGCTCGAAATCCTCCGGCTCCGCGAGCGCGCACGGAAGGACTGGGGCGCCGGTTTCACGCTGCACCGGTTCCACAGCGCGATGCTGAGCCTGGGCGCACCGCCGCTCGGCCTGCTCGGCACCGCCGTCGACCGGGGCTGATTCGCAGCACGCGCCGCATCCGAGCTTTCATGGCTTCCTTGCCGCCTGCCGCCGTGGCCGGTACCGGGCACCGGTGACCGCCCCATGGCGGCGAGGCGCTACCGTGAAGGCGTCAGCGCAAGCGTTCAGGCAAGGGCAAAGACAATGGTGTTCTCAGGCCGCGCAACCGCGCGGGGACGATCAGCGGGCTGGTGTGCCCGGCGCGCGGCGGCAGCGCTCGCGGCCGCGTGCGCGCTGGTCACGATGATGGCGCTGTCCGGGTGCGGCGCGGCGGACACCAGGATCGCGGTCGCGAGCGCGTATATCCCGCTGCCGACGACGCCCGGCACGACCGTCGCCTACCTGGATATCCGCAACAACGCCACGACGGCCGACCACCTGCTGTCGGCCAGCACCAGCGTGGGCGGCCAGGTCAGTTTTCTGGCCCCGCAAGCCCTGCGCGGCAGCACGATGGTCATGAAGCTAGTGCCCGACATCGCCGTCCCGGCCGACAGCCTGATTCGGATGAACCCCAACAGTTACCGCCTGCGCATCACCGGGGCCGGTCACATGCAGGGCGGCAAGGACGTCATCCTGACCCTGAAGTTCGCCCACGCCGGCACGGTCAGCGTGGTCGCCCTCGTCACCGATCCCGAGTCCGGCGGCGGCAGCTACTTCCTGAACTGACGTCCCGCTAGCCTCTGCGGGCGGGTAAGCCGGCCGGCCTTCTTCGCGATCGTGCTGCCTGATGGTCACGTGCGCCGGCTTCCTGTTCGCGCTAGCCCTGCAGCTCCAGGGCGGCCTGGGCGAGAGCGCGCTGCGGGCCGGCCTCACGTTCGCCCCGTGCGCGCTGGCCTTCGGATCTGCGGCTTCTACTGGCGCAGGCTCCCGTCGCGGGTCCACCACCTGCTGACCTCGGTGGGCTGCCTGGCTGCGGTCGCCTTCTACGCCGTGCTGGGCCTGGACCTGGCGTCCGGTACCCGGGGCGACCCGCTTATCCGGGCTCTGGATTCACGGGATTTAGGTGACAAACGTCAGTTGCCGCTGGCCATCTCAAGACATATCGTGGCGTTTACCCAGAAGCTGCTACGGAGGCATCATGGCTACGGGATCCAACATTCGCGTGGGGGACGCCGAGCGCGACGCCGTTGCCGCGCAGCTGCGTGAGCACTACGGCGATGGCAGGCTCACGCTGGACGAACTGAACGAACGGCTGGACCAGACGTTGCGGGCCCGCACCGCCGCGGACCTCACCGCGGTCACGCAGGACCTGCCGTCTCTGGGCAGTTCATGGGCTGGCGCGACGGCGGGCACGGCCCGGCTCACGGGCCAGGGTAACCAGGCCCGGCCGCACGGCCAGTCGCAGTGGGGGAACCAGTCGGGCGGCCCAGGTGACCCGGGGAACGGGTTCGGCCCGCGACGGCGGGGACTTTCCGTGGTGGCCGCTGCGATTCCTGCGCTGGCCGCGATGGGGGGCCTGCTGATTCTGGCCGGATTCCTCGTGTTCGGCACGGGTGGCGGCCGGCCACTGGGATTCGTGCTCTTCTTCGCCGCGCTGGCCCTGATTCGCAGGATCTTCGGGGGGCGCCGCTTCGGACGGCGGGGCGGCCGCTGCGGCGGGCGCTGGTAGCAGTCCCGGAGGGGACAGGGAGTTACAGGCCCGGCCGGCCGGCTTATCGTGGAAGGGAACACTCCCGGTCCTGGCGAGCATGGGAAGCCTGTGACGATTCGAAACGACCTCCGTGCCTCAGACGCGGAACGCGACTCGGCAGCGGCTGCGCTGCGCGAACACTTTGTTCAGGGTCGGCTGACCCTGGACGAGCTGCTGAGCCGGCTGGACGCTGCGCTGAACGCGCGGATGCGGAGCCAGCTTGACGGCCTGCTGGACGACCTTCCGTCAGGTAAAGACCGGCCGGCGCCGCCGGAACCTTCCGAGCCGGTGTTCCCGGCCCGGTACGCCGCCGTAGCGGTCCTCATCATCGTGATGGCGGTCTGGCTGGTGCTCGCCGCCTGGTTTTCCCAGCGCGGCTACGGATACGGCTACGGGTACCCCCCGCCGCACTGAGCCCCCTTACTGGGCCCCCTTACTGGGCTGACCTACTGGGCCGCCTTACTGGCGCGCGGCCATCCGCATGGGATCGGCTTGGGCGCGCCACTGGCCCGCCCCAGTGGCCCCGTCCCCGCTAGCGCGCGGCCGCCCGGAGGGGGACCACCAGATAACGGAAGTCGGGCGCGCCCTGGCCGGGGTGGCCGCCAGTGATCACTGCCGGCCGGGTGGGGCTGGTGAACTCCAGGCGGATGAAGATGCCGGCCGGGGCAGCCGCAGCCGGTTCGGGCCCGAGCGGACCGGACTCCCCTGACCTGGCCGCCGGTGACGGGCTCTCCGCGCCCGGACTGTCCGGGTGCGGCGCACCGGTGGGGACGCCGGCCGCGGTTATCCCGTCGAGCAGGAAATGCGGGCTGAAGGCGATCACGGGCTCAGGGCCGTCGAAGTCCGCCCGGACCGTCTCACGGGCTCGCGCCCGGCCCTGCGTTTCCGCCTCGATGGTGACCTGGCCAGCGCCGAAGGACAGCCGGACCGCGCTCCCGCGCTCGGCGACGAGGGACACCCGCCGGACCGCCTCACTGAACGGGCCGGCCGACATGTCCGCCCGGCACGCGAGGTCGGCCGGGAATCGGGAGCGGTACTTGATGTACTCGCCCGCGATCAGCCGGGTAGTCAGCCGCCTGCCGCTGGCCTCGAAGCCGATCATCGCGTCGGCCCCGCGCGGCGGCGCGCTCTGGCGGGTCCCGGCCGGTACACCTGGGGGTGCGCCGGTGTCCGCAGCAGGTCCGTTCGGCTGAATCTGGCCGGAGCTGGGTGGGGGGCTGGAGATGTCGTCGGACCATAGCTTGATGGTCACCGGTGTACCGGGCGCCATGGTCCGGGCGGCGTCCGACAGTGTCCGGGCCGGGACGAGATACTCCCCCGTGCGGCCCGGCCGCGCCGGGTTCCACGGCAGTTCACGGACGGCCAGCCGGTAGCGGTCGGTGGCCGCGAGGGTCATCGTCTCGCCGTCGACCTCGATATTGACGCCGGTCAGCAGCGGCAGCGTGTCATCGCGGCTGGCCGCGGGCGTCACCTGGCTGATGGCCGACGCGAGCACGCCGCCGTCGACGGTGCCCGCCGTGTGCGGCAGGTCCGGCAGGTCGGGGTACTCCTCGACCGGGAGGGTGACGAGCGTGAAGGACGCACTTCCGCACGTCAGGCTGACGCCCTCCGGGTCGTCGGCGAACTCGACCGGCAGGCTGGGCAGGCTGCGGGTGATCTCCGCCAGCAGCCGCCCGGGCACGAGCACGGTACCGGGCTCGGCGATCTCCGCGTCCACCTCGACGCGGGCGGAGACCTCGTAATCGAAGCAGGACAGCGTAAGGCCGTCCGCCGCCTGCAGCAGCAGCCCGGACAGCACCGGGATCACCGGCCGGGGCGGCAGGGCGCGGGACGCCCATCCGACCGCCTCGGCCAGGACGTCCCGGTCCACCTGGAACTTCATCGCCGGCTCCTGGCCCGCGCCGCGGTGTGCCGCGCGCACCGGCTCCGTCGCCGTTCGTTCTTCCTTCTCATGCACGCATACTGACACGCGGCACCGACAGTCCGGCCCGATCCGCGACGGGAAAACCGGTTATACCGGTATAAAACGGTTCGCTCAGCGCGAAACCGTGGGCCGCGCGGCGGGGCCGGGCGGGATCAGCGGAGCGGCGGAGCCGGGCGGGATCAGCGGAGCGGCGGAGCCGGGCGGGATCAGCGGAGCGGCGGAGCCGGGCGGAATCAGGAATCAGAGCAGGTCGGGGGGAACCGACGCCAGGGTCGCCTCGATGGCCTTGGCGAGGGCGCGCGCGGACTTCGCTGTCAGTTCCACCGCGACCCGGGCCGAGGGGCCCTGGCCCGGATTGAGGAAATCGATGTTCAGGCTGTGCTCGGCGGGCGCGTGCACCGGGTGGTCGAAGTAGACGCTCGCGTCGGTCAGCCCGAACCAGCCGTCACCGCCCTTCCCGCTGCCGGTCACCTTGATCTGCTCGGTCAGGTACGTGCACATGAGGCGTTCCTTCCGGCGCTCACGCGGCCAGGTAGCGGCCGAAGAAGTCCCAGATGCGGTCCCAGCCGTCATTGGCGGCCTCGGCCCGGTAGCTGGGCCGGTTCACCGCGAAGAACGCGTGCCCGGCGCCCTCATAGGTGTGGAACTCGTACGTCTTGCCCTGGGCCTTCAGCTCCTGCTCCAGCTCGTGGACCTGCTGCGGCGACGGGTGGGAGTCCTCCGCGCCGAACAGCCCCAGCAGCGGGCACGACAGGTCCCTGGTCAGCTGCACGATCGGGCCGACCCTAAGCGGATGGCCTTCCGGCGGCGTGCCGACCACGAACGCGCCGTAGCAGTCCACCGCCGCATCCAGCGGCAGGCTGCACGCGGCCAGGAACGACTGCCGACCGCCCGAGCAGTAGCCGATCGTGGCCGCCTTGCCGTTGGAGTTCGGCTGGGAGCGGAGGAACGTCACGGCGCCCGCGACGTCACCTATCAGCCGCTCGTCGGGCACGCCGCCGCGGGCGCGCACGGCCGCCGCGGCGTCATCCGGGCTCGCGCCGGGCGCCTCGCGGCTATAGAGGTTCGGGCAGATCGCGTTGTAGCCGCGGACCGCGAACCTCCGCGCGATCTCCTTGGTCTCTGGGTCATAGCCGGGCATGTGGTGGATCACCACCACGCCGCCGAACGGGCCGGGACCGAGCGGCCGGGCGTAGTACGCCTCGACCTGGTCTCCGCCGTGCCCGGCGATGCTGATGGTCTCGGCCATGGTGGCGTCGTACATGCGCGATCCTCTCGGTGGATGCTCTGCCCGTCCTCAGCGTGGTACCGCCGGGTAGGTTACGCCTGGCCACCCGGCGGCGCTGCGCCAGGGCCGGCATCGGTGATCCTCTGCTCACCGCCGGAGTGCGCGTGCTGCTCCCATGTCCGGCCGCAGACGGAGCACGGTGGTCCTGGCGGCCGGTCTGTAGCTGGCAGCCCCGGGAAGCTTGTGGGCGGGTCGATGTACGCGCGGCGGTAGACACACTGCGGGCAGCGCACTCCGGGCCGGGGTGCCGGGGCGGGCCTGCTGATTGGGCTCATTCGTTGTGTTCATGTTTCCCCCAGCCCCTCTGGTGAGTGACCTGGACCTGAACGTCAGCCCCGGTAGCACCGTAGGTGCATACAGTGGAAGCAGTCACACCACCTCCCTCCCGGCAGAACGGCACACCCGCCAATTCCGGCGGCGAGCGCGAGTGCCGGGATGGCGATGAACTTCTTGCTGAGCTTCATGAAGGGTCCTTTGTTGTGTCGTCAATCTGCGGGTAACGGGTCCTGAAGAACCAGGCGCACAGCATTCCCGCCAGCAGCCCGCTCAAATGCCCTTGCCACGAGATCATCGAATTGTTCGGCAGGAATTCGAACTGCCCAAGATAGAGGAACCCGGCTATCACGCCGATCATGATGTCAGTTATCCGGTGGTCGAAGAATCCGCGGAGCATTACGTAGCCGAGCCATCCGGCGATGACGGCCGACGCGCCAACCGTGTAGGACCCAGCGGGCGCGGTGAACCAGACGAACAGCCCGCTGGTTACGATCACCGCGACCGTCACCCAGGCGAACTTGACCAGGCTTCGATAGGCGGCCAGGAAGCCGAGGATGAGCAGTGGCACCGAGTTGCCTTCGATGTGCGACCAGGACCCATGCAGGAACGGCGCGGAGAAGATGTCGGGCAGGCTGGCGAGCACATGCGGCTGAATCCCGAACTCTGGGTCCAGTGCGTAGCTGTCGGCGACATTGGCGAACTGCACGATCCAGATAACGGCGAAGATGATAGCGATGGTGATCGCCGCGCGGGCCGGGCGGTTCCGGTGGTGAGCTTCCGGTGTAGTCACGGTATCGCGCAACCAGAGGCGATGCCCACATCAGCTTGTGGGCCGCCCAGAACGACAGCCAGGCCATTGTCGGCGTATGAAGTCGCAGCGTTGCCACACGTGGTGGCACTATTGTAAGCAGTGGTTGCGTCAGCGGCGTTATCGAAAACAAGGACCGCCGTGACCCTCATGGTGTCCCCGCTTGTCCGGTAGCCAGCGATCAGATGCGGCCGATGACTTCGGCGCGCTTGGCGGTGAACTCATCGTCGGTCAGCAGGCCATCGTCGTGGAGCTGGTTGAGCCGGGCGAGGACATCGGCCGGTGAGCCATGGTCCGCCGGGCGGTTGGGCTTGCTGGCCGTATTGAATGCCACGGCCCAGGCGCGCAGTTCCTGTCCGTACTTGGCCTTGATAGTCAGCCGGTCGACCACCGCGCCGTTGACCTTGATGTCCGCGTAGATGTCGCCCTCGATCCCGGTGACCCCGAGCAGAGCGGCGCGGGTAAAGGAAGGGGCGCCAGCGGCAACGTTGGTGAGGAGGACAGCGACCGCGCCCTGTTCGATCAGGCTGTCGATGTCTTCTTTGCTGAACTTGCCGGACAGGCGGCGGATGTCATACACGCCGGCCTGGTCCTTGTCGTGCTTGAAGTTGGTACTCATTGTCTTGCTTCCCCCCATTGTCGACGGCCCAGTTATCTGATCCGTTCGCCGCAGTGCCCGGAAGGTACCACGGTCAACGGTCAGGGAACGCTTTTACGTGTTGCCATTCATCCCATCCATCACACAGAAGCCTGTCGAGTTAAGGTGACCTGGCTGGCCGCCCGGGTAGTAACCGGCTATGGTTGTGCGGGATGGTGCTGCTGCGGCTGGGCTGTTGGCAGAGGTTGGGGTGGGAGCTGCGGGCGCGGGGTCATCGATACCCAGCCCTGGCCGGGGCCGGTGTGATGGGTGCGGGCGTGGTGGGCTTCGGAGTGGCGGCGGGTGCGGTCACCGCATGGGTGACGGCCGGTGCTGCGGCAAGGGCCTTTACAGAACCGCACGCGGCGAGGCCGAGGCCCGCGGCGAGCGCGAGCACCAGGATTGCGATGAGCTTATTGAGTTTCATTGTCTCGCCTTCCCCCAGTGCAGAGAAAGCCTTGTTTCGCTCTCTGTTAGATGACCCTACACAGCGTGCATCCTGGTCCTCAGAGCAGAATGACCGGGAGATCAGGTCCGAATGACCGGGCCAAAATGACCGGGAGAGCAGAGTCCAACGTCATCCAACGTGACTGCCACTGGACGTTCGGCGACCAATCGCCTCCTGGGCACCGGGTGGCCCGGCGAAAGCCCGGCTCCCAGAACCACCCTGCGGGTCACCCCGAAGGGCCCGAAGAAGCAGGCCATGAACGCGCCAACCGATACCACACCGTCAGCCCGCGGACGTTACTGTAACGACCTCCACGAGTCAGCTGGCCCGCGTCCCGGCGTGCTCGACAGGTACGTGTCCGGCCGCGTCACTGGGTGCCGCAGCCCACGGGGGCCCGGCAGCGGGTTCCCGAGGGGTACCACGAGGCCGGTCAGCTGGCCTGCATGGGTTCGGAGATCATCGATCAGTTTGACCGGAGGCAGTAATGCCGCATAAGCCGCAGACGAACAGTGACCGGCTCGCACCGTGGCGTGGTAAGCCGGATGCACGACCAGGGCACCCGTCAGTGAGATTTGAAGAGGGATCGTCGGCCGTCTGGCCCACTTCGCGAAGGGCGCGGCCACCTCGCGTCCGGGCCAGACTCTTCCGGCTGCCGCCGGGGGTGGTGACGCGGCAGAAGCAGGCGCAGGCCCGGCTGGCGCTGCAGAACGAGCTGGCATCGGCGCGATAGCCGAGGAAGCGGCCCGGCTGATGCTGGCCGCGTAGATCACGAGCTGCCTCGGTGGAAGGGCAGCCAGCTAGGGCGACTGGCAGTGGCAGACTCCTATCCATGACTTACGTTGCCGCTCCTGACCGGTATGAGCAGATGCCCTATCGCCGCTGCGGGCGCAGCGGCATCAAGCTGCCCGCAGTCTCCCTCGGGCTGTGGCAGAACTTCGGTGACGATCGCCCCCTGACGACACAGCGGGCGATCCTGCGCCGCGCGTTCGACCTTGGCGTGACGCACTTCGATCTCGCCAACAACTACGGGGGTGTAGCGCCTGCCGAAACCTTGCGACAAGGAAACTACGGGTCGCCTTACGGCTCCGCGGAGATCAATTTCGGCCGGCTGATGCGGGAGGACTTCCGCCCGTACCGGGACGAGCTGATCATTTCCACCAAGGCCGGGTACGACATGTGGCCCGGACCGTACGGCGACCACGGCTCGCGCAAGTACCTGCTGGCCAGCCTGGACCAGTCGCTCGGCCGGATGGGCCTGGACTACGTGGACATCTTCTACAGCCACCGGTTCGACCCGGAGACGCCGCTGGCGGAGACCATGGGGGCGCTGCATGCGGCGGTCCGGTCGGGCCGGGCGCTCTACGCCGGGATCTCTTCCTATTCGGCCGAACGGACCGCCGAAGCGGCTGCCATCATGAATCGGCTCGGCACCCCGCTCCTCATTCACCAGCCGTCCTACTCGATGATCAATCGGTGGATTGAGGGCGGCCTGCTGGAGGTCCTGGAGCGTGAGGGCATCGGGGGCATCGCCTTCTCGCCGCTCGCGCAGGGCATGCTCACCGGGAAGTACCTCGGCGGCGTACCCGCGGGCTCCCGGGCGGCCCAGCACGGCTCGCTGACGTCCGACCAGCTCAGCGAACAGACACTCGGGCACGTCCGGGCCCTGGCCGAGATCGCCCGCCGGCGTGGCCAGACGCTGGCGCAGATGGCGATCTCGTGGGTGCTGCGGGACAAGCGGGTCACTTCGGCGCTGATCGGCGCGAGCAGCGTGGCTCAGCTCGAGGAGAACCTGGCCGCTTTGCAGAAGACCGAGTTCACCGACGAGGAACTGGCCGAGATCGACCGCCACGCCGTGGACGCCGGGATCAACATCTGGGCCGCCTCCAGCGCCGGCTGAGCGGGCGCACGGGGCTCGTTTAATTCGTTTTGACCGTTTCAGGTGCTTTGGTTGAATGAAGCTCGCGGGCACCGAATCCCCTGGTTATGCGGCTCATGCCCGCTTCGCGGAGTTGGCCGGGCGTGGGCGATAAAGATTTGATTTCCGCCGTCGATCTTCGTATGGTTGAGTCACTCAACAGTTGAGTAGCTCAAGGATTCGGGAACAAACCGCAGCCGTAGCCGCAGCGGAACGCGAGGGCGCAGGAATGTCAGACCCTCGTGCGAGGCTTTGGCCAGGAGGTGAATGCGTGCCAGACAGGTCACGCGAGGGCGACCTGAACATTTGCATCATGGACGCCTTCTCCGGGGTCGTGAAGCAAGCTGCCGCGTTCGCGCAGGGGCTTGCTCAGGGTTTCGGGCTGTCCGTCAGCGACCTCGTCGGCCTGCACAAGCTGGAGGAGCCGATGACCATGAAGGAAATGGGGCAGCGCATGCACTGTGACCCGTCCTTCGTGACCGTGGTGATCAACGGATTGGAGAAGCACGGCCTGGCCCGGAGGGAGACCAGCGAACGGGACCGGCGGATGAAGAACGTGGTCCTGACCGCGGAAGGTGTCTCGATACGGGAACGGCTCGAGAAGGAGCTTGCGATCCGGTTGCCGTGGGCGAACGCCCTCGACACCAGCGAGCGGCAGTGCCTGCTGACGATCCTGCGGAAAATGATCGCCGCGGCCGACGCAGCCAGCGCCGCCCCCTCGGCAGAAACATGGCCCGTCATCGCCGACGAGCCCGCGACGACGGGAGGCGATCCTGCCGCTGACTGATAAGGGCGGAAATACCTGCTGCCGACCGGCTCTTTACGCCAGCAGAGAGCTGCAGGTTCCGCTCTAGCACTAACTGGACGCCGCGGGTGTCACAGATGACGGCCCTGCCGCGTCAATAAGTCGGGGATTCCGCTCGGATGCGCCACCGGACCGGGCACGAGGTGCCACGGCCTTAGTGCGCCGCGCCCTTGAACAAGACTGATGCGTCCTCACGCAAGGGAGAATGACTTGTCCGCCACCTCACGCGACACCGGGCGCGAGGCTCCAATGGCAGGCTCGCCGCTCGGCGAACCGGCTCCGAGCCTGGCCGTCGAGGCAGTCGAGGAAAACGTCACGACCCGGGAAGCCCCGGGCGAAGCCGCGGCCGGCACGGGCCAGCAGCCACGGCACCTGGGCCTGGCCCTGGCCGTCATTGCGACCGCGCAGCTCATGGTGGTGCTCGACGCGACCATCGTGAACGTGGCCCTGCCGCACATCCAGCACGCGCTCGGCTTCTCCGGCAGCAACCTGGAGTGGGTCGTCAACGCCTACGCGCTCGCGTTCGGCGGGCTGCTGCTGCTCGGCGGCCGGACCGGCGACCTGCTGGGCCGCCGCCGGGTCTTCATCGCCGGCATCCTGCTGTTCTCGGTCGCCTCGCTGGTCGGAGGCTTCGCCACCAGCCAACTCTGGCTGCTCACCGCACGGGTGGTGCAGGGGATCGGCGGAGCCTTCGCCGCCCCGACCGCACTTTCGCTGGTCGCCGTCACGTTCCCGGAAGGGCGGCCGCGTAACCGGGCGATGGGTGTCTACGCCGGGATGAGCGTGGCGGGCGGCGCGGTCGGCCTGATCCTGGGCGGCCTGCTTGTCAACTTCGCGTCCTGGCGCTGGGTGCTGTTCGTTAACGTCCCCATCGGCCTCCTGGTTGCGCTCGCCGCGCCGCGCGTACTCCTTGAGTCGGAGCGCCAGCGCGGGCGGTTCGATCTGCCCGGCGCGATCACGGCTACCGCCGGCCTGACCCTGCTCGTCTACGGCCTGACCAGCGCCGCGACCACCCCGAACGGCGTCTCGCACTGGGGCGACACGAAGGTGATCGTCTCCCTGGTCGCCTCCGCGGTGCTGCTGGTCTCATTCGCGCTCATCGAACTGCGCAGCAAGTACGCGCTGCTGCCGATCCGGGTGCTGCAAAACCGCAACCGGGTGGGCGCGTACCTGACCATGTTGTGCGTCGGCACCGCGATATTCGGCATGTTCTTCTTCCTCACGATCTTCGTGCAGACCGTGTGGGGGTACAGCGCGCTGAAGACGGGCGTGGCCTACCTGCCGATGGTAAGCATGATCATGGTCGGGTCCGTTCTCGCATCGCAGCTGGTGTCCCGGATCGGTGCCCGCCCACTGATGCTGGCCGGTTCACTGACCACCACCGGTGGCATGTTCTGGCTGTCGCGGATCAGCGAGCACAGCACCTACGCCAGTGGGCTACTCGGCCCGATGCTGGTCACCGCGCTCGGCATGGGATTCCTGTTCGTGCCCATCTCGCTGGTCGCGCTCCATAAGGTCGCCAACAACGACACCGGCGTCGCCTCCAGCCTGGTCAACACTGGGCAGCAAATTGGCGGCTCGATCGGGCTGGCCCTGCTCGGTACCGTCGCGTGGAGCGCGGTGTCCAACAGTGTCAGGAGCCAGACAGCGGCGGCCAAGGCGGCGGCCGCGCACGCCGGGACGGCCGCGCATCCGCTGACGCAAGCCAAGGCTGCGGCGCTTCAGACATCCATCTACGACCACGCCCTGGCGGTCGGCTTCTCACGCGGGTTCCTGGTTTCGGCAGGGATTGCTCTGATCGCCTTTGTGGTCACCGTGATTACGATCCGGGTCAAGCGCGAGGACTTGGCCGGCGTCAATCCCATGACCGTCGGCGGGTGACGCACCAGCGCTCACGGCAGCCGCGCACCCGGGGCAGCACGAGCGGCACGCGCGGAGGCGCGAGCCGCGACGGCTGCGGCACAAAAGGGGAGGTTCCCGCGAAGGGAGCCTCCCCTTTGCGTGTCCGGGCCGGGGCGCATGGCCGGGTAGGGGCGCATGGCCGGGTAGACGCCTACTTCGAGGAACTGCACGGCCTTTGGGCCTCCGGGGAGCCGCCGACCACGGCGGAGGAACGCGCGCTGATGGCGCGATTCGGCATGGAGCCGGCCTGAACCCGCCGTTTCAGGATCGCCGCGGATCGCCGCGCAGGAGCGGCCGGGCCGATTGGCTGGCGGGAGCGGCCTGGCCGGGTGACACGAGGTTTAAACCCGGACATTGCCTGCCAAGCTCCGACGGCAGTGGGGTCCTTTGCTGCCCCTGACCAGGCATTACGTCCCTACAGGGCAGGCACCGGGGTCGGCCACGCTTGAGTCATGAAGCCGAGACTTCCGCATAGAGGCCCCGGCCTTCGCAGTGCGCTGGAACCCGGCCTGCCGCTGGTGCCGAACCCGTCTTCCCCGCTGTGCCGGGCAGACGCCGCCGATGCCGCACTTTTCGGCGCCAGCCGCCGACCACGGGCAGCGATGACATGACGCCCGCTCCGGGCCCTTTCGAGCGGCTGGGCTGCCCCGAGAGCGGACCGGCCGGATGAGGGCGGCTGAGGGAACACACGGCAACAAGGCAGCGGCTGTCTCAGGGCCCGTTGCCCCGGGGAATGGCAGGGGATCGCCGTCTCGCGGCCCGGCCAGGCGTCCTGGGCACGGCGAGCACGGCACACGAGACCGGGCGGCGGCCGGCCCGGGCACTCCCCCCGCGGGGCGGCCCTGTCCCCGCGCCCGCCAGTGGCGGGTGACGCTCCGCCGAGTGGGGCGGCCACGGCGGTCACCTGCTGTGGCGGCCGCGTGGGGTGCGCCGTGGTGGGGTGTGGTCTCATCGGCCGCGGCTCCGCTGCTGCTGGTCGCCGGGTGGACGGCTGCCGCCCTGCTGCAGCCGCGATCTTTCGATGCGGTGAGCGGCACGGTCAGCGCCCTCGCGGCGGTGGGTGCCGCGGACCGGTGGGTGATGACGCTCGCCTTCGCGTTGGCAGGGGCTTGTGAGGTCATAACCGGGCTGGCGCTCCGGCCGGCTGGGCCGCCCGGCCGGCTGATCCTGATGGCGGGCGGTGCCGCGGTCGTGCTTGTCGCGGCGAACCCCGAGCACGCCGGGGGCTCGCTGACCCACGCATTCTGGGCCGGGGTCGCCTTCGCGGCTCTGGTGGCCTGGCCGGGCGCGGCCTGGCGGAGGGGGCCATCGGTGCCGTGGGGGCTGCGGCCCGCTGTGTCGGCCAGCGCCGCCGCGATACTGGTCGGCCTGCTCGCTTGGTTTCTCCTGGACCTGGTCACCGGAGGCGGGCACGCGGGCCTGGCCGAGCGGGTCATGGGCGTGACGCAGGCGACCTGGCCGTTGGCAGTGGTGCTGTCCTGCCGGTGGCAGACCCACGACGGCCCGGACGCTCGCTCCGGAACCGGCGAGCCCCGGCCACGTAGCAGCCCGCACCACGGGTCCCGGTCCGCGGCGAAACTGGACACCGTACCCGCGGTGCGGCCGCGTTACCGGTTATCCGGTGAGGCGGATGCGGACGTCGGCGGCGACGGCGCCGTGCTGGCGGACGAATACCGGGTTGAGGTCGAGTTCGGTGATCTCGGGGATGTCTTCGACCATGTTGCTGACCCGGTGCCGTGCTTCGGGCTAGTAAGCGCCCGAGGCTGCCCGGCGTGCCGGGCGGCCTCGGCCAGCCGGCGCACCAGCAACGTGCCCAGCCCGGCACGGCGCCAGGAGGCATCGACGAACACCAGGAACCTGGCCGTCTCCCCGGCCACGCGGTCATACCGCGTCACCCCCACCACCCGCCCCGGCGAACCGCCCGGCGCGGTGGCCACGATCCCCGCCGCGTGGCCAGGCCGCGGGATGGCCACCTCACCCGGACGATCGGCCGGCAGATGAGCCAGGCCGGTAAACCGGTGCCGGGCGGGAGCATCCAGGCGGCGCCACAACGCCCGGATCCCCGCCGCATCCCCCGCACCCAGCGGGCGAACCGCAACCATCCTGCCGTCCCGCAGCGTCTCCTCCGAACCCTGGACGGCGCCGGCGGTCACGGCCGGCCCCGGGGCCGCACGCGACCCGCTGGCGCATTGACCGACCGGGCCTTGGTCAGGTTCATCGTCACCCTCATTGCGCCGCCGTGCCGGGCAACTGGCGACGTGCCGGCCGTCGGCGCAGCGCGGGAAACAGCGGGCCGGGACCCGGCTGGCGCGGGGCCAGCCGCGCCTTGCAATCGACGGCGAGCGCCCCGTCCGGACTGACCAGGATCGGGTTGAGGTCGAGCTCGACTAGTTCGGGAACTTCCTCCGCTACGCGCGCGACCTGCTCGAGCACCGTCACGAGCGCCCGCCGGTCCACTTTCGGCGCGCCCCGGTAGCCATCAAGCAGCGGCGCGGTGCGAAGCGAGGCCACCATGGCGTCGGCTGCGCCGGGCTCGAGCGGTGGGACGGCAAAGGCACGGTCCTGCAGCAGGTCGGTCATCACCCCGCCAAGGCCGGCCATCACGACCGGGCCGAACTCGGGATCGGATGCGAGCCCGACGATCGCCTCGACACCCCACGGTGCCATCGGCTGGACCACCGCACCGCCCATCTGCGCGCCGAGCCGCGATTCCATCGTCTCGTACGCGGCGCGTACCGCATCGGCGTCGCCCAGGTTCAGCGCGACGCCGCCCACGTCGGTCTTGTGCACGACCTCGCCGGAACGGGCCTTCAAGACGACCGGGAACCCGACGGCCTCGGCCGCCGCGGCCGCCTCGGCCGCGGTGGCCGCGCCGCGAGTCGCCAGCACGGGCAGGCCGCATGCCTCCAGCAGCCGGGCCCCCTGGTCAAGCTCAAGCCAGCCCCCGCCGGGGCTGCTGGCGAGCGCCGAGGCCACGATCTCGCTGATCACCGGATGATCGGACAGCTCCTCGGGCTCCTCCGCGGGCAGCAGCGGGCGCCGGCGCCACTGCGCGTAGCGGCAGACATGCCCGAGGGCCGCCGCCGCCCGCTCCGGTGAGGCAATCTCCGCGATATCCGCCGCACCGGCCGGCATGCGCGGGCCGGCTGCCTCCACGGCGCAAGCGACGACCGGCTTGCCTGCCCGGTGCGCGACGCGCGCGAGAGTCTCTCGGGTCGCCGCCGCCGAGATCGCCATGGTTTCGATGACGACGGTGATCACGGCGTCGATCGCGTCATCGCCCAGGACGATCTCGAGCGCCTGCTCAAGCATCTCCGCGGTCCCGTCCGCGGTGAGGTCAACCGGGTTGGCGGTCGCCGCCGCGGCGGCGAGGACCTCACCGAGCGCGTGCTGGGTCGCCTTCCCCAGCTCCGGGACGATCAGCTCGCCGCCCTCACACGCGTCGGCGGTGAGAATGAGCGGGCCACCAGAGTTCCCGACCAGCGCGACACGACGCCCCGCCGGCAGCGGAGCGGCGAGCAAGATGGCCGAGACGTCGAGGAGTTCCTCCAGACGGTCGACCTTGATGATGCCCGCGCTTTGCAGCAGCGCGGCGACGGTGACTTCCGGGGTCGCCGCGGCTGCGGTGTGCGAACGAGCGCCCCTGGCCCCCGCCGATGTTCTTCCCGCCTTGAGCGCCACGATGGGCTTGGCCGCGCCGACCCGCCGGGCGATGCGGGCGAACTTGCGCGGGTTGCCCAGCGACTCCAGGTAGAGCGCGATCACCGCGGTCCGGTCGTCCTGCTCAAAGAAGCACAGCAGGTCGTTCGGGCTCACGTCGAGCTTGTTCCCCACCGACACAAAGGCCGACAGGCCAAGCCCGGCGGCGCGGGTCTGCTCGCCGAGCAGGACGCCGACCGCACCGGACTGCGAGACGACAGCCAGCCGCCCGGGCAGCGGATCGAGCGGGCCAAACGTGGCGTTCATCTGGACGCCCGGATCGGTGTTCGCGACGCCCAGGCAGTTCGGGCCGACGATCCGCATCCCGTGCGTGCGGGCCACGCTCAGCAGCCCGGTCTCGACCGCAGCGCCCGAGCGGCCCGTCTCGCCGAAGCCCGCGGTAATGATGGTGACGGCGCGCACGCCGATCGAGGCGGCCTCGTCGATCACGCCAGCGACAGCTGATGCCGGAACGGCGATGACGGCCAGGTCGATCGGCTCGGGAACCGACAACAGCGCCGGGAACGCAGGCACCCCGCAGACCGCCCGTGCCGCGGGATTGACCGGATAGACCGTCCCGGAGAAGTCGCCGACGAGCAGGGACCGGACAACCTGATGCCCAACGTTCCCCGGGTGGCGTCCCGCCCCGACGACTGCGATCGAGCGCGGCCGGAGGATCGCCGCGACGCTGGCGACCTCCGCTGTCGCCTCCCGCTGATCACACGACGCACGGTACGCCGCCGTCGGCCGCAGATCGATCTCGACCCGAACCGTCGCCGCGCCGCCCCGCCGGGCACAGCGCAAACCCGTCGCCGCGAACACTTCTAGCAACGCCGCGTTCTGCGGCCTGACCTCGGCGATCAAGTTCAGGATCCCCCGCGTCCGCGCGTACTCCGCCAGGCTCTCAAACAGCAAGGTCGTGACGCCATGCCGCTGGTAGGTGTCGGTGAGGATGAAGCTGGCCTCGGCCGCCGCCGCCGGAGCGCCGGCGCGGTCATAGCTCGCCAGCCCGACCAGCTCGCCCGACACCAGCGCGACGAAGGCCATCCGGCTGTCGTAGTCCACCTCGCTGAAGCGCGCTGCCTCTTCCAGGCTGAGAGTCGGCCGGGCGAGGAGCACATGCTGGTGCAGCGTGCCGGGCGACACGGCGCTGTGCAGCCCGACCAGCGCCGGCGCGTCAGCCGGCCGGATCGGGCGGACGACCGCCGCCTCGCCATTCCTGAGCAGCCCGTCGAACTCCCACGCCAGGGGATATCCAGTCGGCATCGCCTCGTCGTATCCGGCAGTATCCGAAGTAATCATCGTTATCTCCTCCGGCATAATCGTCGTTGCACTGTCCCAACGCGGTCAGGGCCTGAGGTCCCGAAATGCCTTCAGCACGCCGCGGGTGGCTGCGGCGCGAGGCGACATGCCGTTCACCAAATAAGCGTCAGCATGCGCGGGCGCGGCGGTGCCCGGCCGAGCAGTGCGGGGGTACCGGCCGGCTGGGAGCGATGATCCTAAACTCGTCGCATGGCGAGGCACTTCGACATCCATCCGGCCAACCCGCAGCGGCGGGCGATCGTCCAGATCGCCGATATCGTGCGCGCGGGCGGCGTGATCGCCTACCCGACGGACTCCTGCTATGCGCTCGGGTGCCAGCTCGGCAACAGGGACGGCATCACGAGGATCAGGTCGATCCGCCACCTCGGCGACCGGCACCACCTCACGCTGGTGTGCCAGGACTTCGCCCAGCTGGGCCAGTTCGTGTACGTTGCCAACCCGGTATTCCGGGCTATCAAGGCGGCGACCCCAGGCAGTTATACCTTCATCCTGCCCGCCACCAAGGAGGTGCCGCGCAGATTGCAGCACCCGGGGAAGAAGACCGTCGGGGTGCGGATCCCGCGCCACGTGGTGACCCAGGCGCTGCTCGCCGAACTCGGCGAGCCGCTCGTCTCGAGCACTCTGCTGCTGCCCGGCCAGGACGAGCCCATGACCCAGGGGTGGGAGATCGCTGAGCAGCTTGACCACGCCGTGGACGCGGTGATCGACTCGGGCGACTGCGGCACCGAGCCGACAACGGTGATCGACTTCTCCCAGCAGGAACCCGAGATCGTGCGGCGCGGGGCAGGCGACACGTCCGGTTTTGAGTGAAACCACGGCCCACGAACCTGCGCTCCACCTCGGTCAGGAATGCGGCGGTAAAGCGATTCGAACTGCGCCGCGGTGAAAGCCTGCCCCAAACCTGTCAGCGGACAAACCACGGGTCATAGCCCCCTGCGCAGAGTTCTGGAGCGGTACACGCCACCATCAGGACAGAGCGAGGACTATCGCGTGCAAGGCCAGCCCTACGGCGGCCCCCACCACCGTGCCGTTGATGCGGATGTACTGCAGATCGCGTCCGAGGAGGAGTTCCAGCTGGCTTGACGTCTCGGCGGCGTCCCACCGCTCGATAGTCCCCGTGACAAGGCCGGCAAGCTCGTCGTGGAACTGATCGGCGAGTTCCCTGGCTCCGGACTCGACCGCACGGCCGAGGCCGTCGGCGAGGCGGCGGTCCGACCCTAGGCGCTGACCGGCCGCTGCCAGCGCATCGGCTAGCCGGCGCCGCAACTCAGACTCCGGGTCAGCAGCCTGGATCCGCAGCCCCTCCTTGGCTTTCTGCCAAAGCGACGAGGACCAGTCCCGCAGGCCGGCGTTACCCAGCAGATCGCGCTTAAGGCGCTCGCCGCGCTCGCGCAGCTCCGGGGATGTCTCGAGGCGGTCGGGGAGCCCGGCGATCCACTCCTCGAACCGCTGCCGGGTCTCGTCGTCGGGATCGGCGGCCATCGCCACTAGCCGCTGGCGCAGGCGGGTGTGGAGGCGGTCGAAGACCCGCCGGTAAAGCGCGTCAGGCATCCAGCGGGGCGACTCGGCCTCGAACAGCCGACGAAGCTCCTCGTCATGGCCGGCGAGATAGCGGTCCGCGCCGGACAGGATGGCGTTGAACAGTTCGGTGTGGTGGCCTCCCGCAATGATGACCCGCAGGGCCCGCCCAGCCAGTGGCGCCACCTCAACGGCATCGACCGCCCGGGTCAGTTCGGCGGTGAGCACCCGCTGGACATCCTCATCGCGGAGATTCTCAGCCACCGTGACGACCAGATCCGCGGCGTGACCGGCGAAGCGGGCGGCGCTGGCCTCGTCGGCCAGCCAGGCGGCCAGGCGGGGAACCAGGCGCGCGGAGTGGATCCGCTCGGCAAGAACGTCGGCGGTGAGGAAGTTCTCCTGCACGAACCGGCCGAGGGTGGCGGCGAACTGGTCCTTGCGTTCGACGAGCAGCGCGGTGTGCGGTATCGGCAGGCCCAGGGGATGGCGGAAGAGGGCCGTCACCGCGAACCAGTCGGCAACGCCTCCGACCATGGAGGCCTCTGCGCCGGCCTGCACGTAGCCGAGAAGGACCCCGTGGGCGCCGACCGCGGTCACGGCCACAAACAGAACCGTTACCCCAGCGAGGAGGGCAGTGGCCCGCCGACGCGCGGAAGCCAGCTCACGGGCCCGTAGCGCCGACTCATGCCCGGGCGCCGGTACCGGCGAAGCGGACATCGGTGCGGCAGGTTCCATCTGGTAGTCCCCGGGATCGGTCCGCGGCGCAGGACGGAAAACGACAATCTGACCCGCCAACGATATTGACCGGGCTCACCGCCTGGCCGGGATGGGGTGGCACGGTCAGCAAGATAGAGGCCAACGCCGAGCCAATCATGCCGACGACAAAGTGGTTGAGCATTTCCGGCCGCTTGCAGGCCCTCAGGATCGGCAGCACCCTGGGCTTTGCGGTCAGCGACAGCGGGACCGCGGCGGGCCAGATCGATCTCATCTGAGTGCCTCGGCCGAGCAGCAGTCGGTTCGGGGGTGGGGGCTGGGCAGGGCCGGGTAAGTGATTATTGGCTGTTAACGGATTTCCATCTAGGTGAAACCGGCGGCCCCGCCGCCACCTCACTGGGATAGGTGCCGATGTAGACGAAAACGGCGCTCCTGAGCGGGTCCGGGAACGTGGGCGGGGCCGACGGGACCTTGGTCCCTGGCAGATCGAGGCGGCCACCCGGAAGCGTAGATGGGTGCGTCGGGACCGGCCCGGAAGGCGAGCTGAGGCATCCGGCCGCAACGTCGGCCGCGTTTAGGCAGGCCGCTGGTGTGGCGCGAAGCGCAAAGATTGGAGCCGATGATGAGTGTGCAGACGGCTGAGGCTGCGCCCCAAGGTGCACACCGCTACCAGCTCGATTCCGGGCTGGGGCGGCTGACCCCGGCGAAACGTGCCGCGCGGGGTAAGGAGGCGCGGGCTGCGGTGCCGCGTGAAAGTCATGCGGTGTTCGACCCGGGGCCGGACCGGCCCGACCCGATCGGCCTGCTGGAAGAGCAGGCGAAGGCGCGGGTGCCGGAGCTGGTGCCGATCCGGTGGGGCCGGATGATGGTCTCCCCGTTCACCTACTACCGTGGCGCGGCGCTGCCGATGGCCAGCGACCTTTCCCGTACTCCGGTGTCCGGGCTGGCGGTGCAGGCGTGCGGGGATGCGCACCTGTCGAACTTCGGCATCTTCGGCTCCGCGGAACGGCTGCTGGTCTTCGATGTCAACGATTTCGATGAGACGCTGCCCGGCCCGTGGGAGTGGGACGTCAAGCGGCTGGCGGCCAGCATGGAGGTGGCCGCCCGTGGCAACGGGTTCGGCGGCAAGGACCGCCGCGAGATCGTCACCGCCACCGTGGCCAGCTACCGGCAGGCGATGCGGGACTTCGCCAAGATGACCAACCTGGATGTCTGGTACGCGCACGCGGACCTGGACCAGATCCGGGCGGAGTTTGACGCGCAGCTGAAGAAGCGGCAGCGCAAGATGATGGACAAGGGCGTGGCCACGGCGCGCACCCATGACAGCATGCAGGAAGTGGCCAAGCTGACCCACCTGGTCAATGGCCAGCCACGGATCATCGCCGACCCGCCGCTGATCGTCCCGATCGCCGACCTGCTGCCCAAGGACACCGACCAGGCGGCCTTCGAAGCCCAGTTCCAGGACCTGCTCGCCGGGTACCGGGGGACGCTGGAAACCGACCGCCGGTACCTGCTCGAGCAGTACGAGTACGCCGACATGGCCCGCAAGGTCGTCGGGGTGGGCAGCGTGGGAACCCGCTGCTGGATCGTGCTGATGCTCGGCCGCGACGAGTCCGATCCGCTGTTCCTGCAGGTCAAGGAGGCGGAGGCGTCGGTACTCAGCCGGTTCGTGGGGGCCAGCACGTACACCAACATGGGCCAGCGGGTGGTCGCCGGGCAGCGGCTGATGCAGGCCTCCAGCGACATCTTCCTGGGCTGGCAGCGGGCCGAGGCGGGCCTGGACGGCCGGCAGCGCGACTTTTATGTCCGCCAGCTGCGGGACTGGAAATACTCCATCGCCATCGAGGCCCTGATACCGCACGGGATGCGGATCTACGGGCAGATATGCGGGTGGACGCTGGCCCGGGCGCACGCCCGCTCCGGCGACCGGATCGCCATCGCCGCCTACCTCGGCGGCTCCGACGCCTTCGACCAGGCCATCACCGCATTCGCCGCCGCCTACGCCGACCAGAACGAACGCGACCACCAGGCCCTGGTCGACGCCGTTGCCTCAGGACGGATAACCGCCGAACCCGACCTGTAAGATCCCGGGCCGGCCTGGCAGAGCGCGGCCGTGCGGCGGCAGTGCACGGAAACTGGCCGGCCAGGCCGGGGCAGGAGCACTTGACGATGACGGCTGAACCGCCTCCAAGCCCGTTCACCGACGGAGTTCGCAGCCTGGAGGTGCGGTGGATCTTCCCGGGCCGACTGGAGGCCGCGGTGGCCGGGTGGTTCGGGCGGTTCCCGGCCAGGATGGAATCACGCCAGGACACCTACCTGCTGGATCCGCCGTTGCGCGGGTTGTCGGTGAAGGTCCGCGGGGGCGGGGCGCTGGAGGTGAAGGCATACCGCGGCAGCCCCGGAATCCTGGAAGTGCCGGGCCGGGCCCGCGGTCGCCTGGAGTCCTGGCAGAAGTGGTCCTTTCCGGTCAGTCCGCCCAGCCCGGACGGCGGTGCCCCGGCCGGCTGGAGGCCGGTCCGCAAGAGACGGCGCATCAGCGGGTTCGCACTGGCCAGCGGGCAGATCGTGGCGCCCGGCCCGGAGCCGGGCGGGCAGCCGCGGTGCGAGGTGGAACTCACCGAGGTCCGCACCCGCAGCCAACACTGGTGGACCCTGGGCTTCGAGGCGACCGGCCCCGCCAGCCTGCTCCGCAGCACACTCGAGGCCACCGCCGCGCTCGTGTTCGCCCAGCCCCTGCCCGCAGGCATCGAACCCGGCCCGGATGAATCCAGGTCCTACGCGCAGTGGCTAGGCCAGCGGCCCGGCGCCGACACTGACGCCGGCGCCTGAAAACTGTCCCTGCGCCGACATTCTGAAAACGGACCGCCCCGTACCTGTGAGAGCCAGTGAGGCGTTGTTTGGGCGCACGGGAGTGGCGTTGCGTGACTGCCAGACGACGCTCAGCCTAACGGTCGTGTGGCCGGCTGGGTGGATCAGATGGTCCGCCGCGACAGGCCTGGCTCCGCGAGGCCCCCGCCGTCTAGTACATCAAGGCAGGTTGATGTAGTTTCTGATGCGTGCGAACGAGGCCACGCCAGGCGGTGATCCAGCCCCCGGTCTTCCTCCGGCTCGCCGGTCACCCGGTGCGCTGGCGGCTGCTCAGCGAGCTGGCACGTTCTGACCTGCGGGTGCGCGAGCTGACTGCCCTGGCCGGGCAGCCTCAGAACGCCGTTTCCTACCACCTGGCGCGGCTGCGCGCTGGCGGCCTGGTGACCATGCACCGCAGCTCAGCCGACCGGCGTGACTGCTACTACCGGATCGACCTGGCGCGCTCCGGCTACCTGCTCGCCGCGACCGCTGACGCGCTGCATCCCGGTCTCCTGTCCGCCGCGCCGCCGCCGGCCCCGGCGACCGGGCCGGGCATGGGTGTCCCGGTGCGGGTGCTATTCCTGTGCACCGGGAACAGCACGCGCTCCCAGATCGCCGAGGCCCTGCTCGGCCGGGCTGGCGGTGACCGGGTTGAGGTCGTCAGCGCGGGCAGCCACCCGAAGCAACTGCACCCGGACGCGGTGCGGGTGATGCGCGAGTACGGCATCGATATCAGCGGGCGCCGCGCCAAGCACCTCAGCGAGTTCAGCAGGCGACGCTTCGACTTCGTGATCACCCTGTGCGACAAGGTCCGGGAAGTCTGCCCTGAGTTCCCAGGCGGCCCCGAGCCGGTCCACTGGAGCATCGCGGACCCCGCCACCGCGGGCGGCTATCCCGCGTTCCAGGCCACCGCCGCCGACCTGCACACCCGCGTCAGCTTCCTGCTCCAGCGCCTCACGCTGCCCCCGCGCGCTGAAGGAGAGCCGTGGACATCGCCGTGTTCATGACCTGCCACATCCCCTGCGCCCCGGGCTGGCCGCCCGCCGCAGCCCGATGACGGCACCCGGCGAGGACACCGCCTCCCGTGCCGTGCCGCCGGTCAGCCTGCGGACGGTCCTGCGGGAGTGGGGCCGGATCGGCTGCCTGGGCTTCGGCGGGCCGCCGACTCATATCAGGATGCTGCGGGACCTGTGCGTCGAGCGGGAGCACTGGCTGGAGCCACCGGAGTTCGAGGACGCCGTCAGCGCCTGCAACCTGCTGCCCGGCCCGGCCTCCACGCAGCTCGCGATCTTCTGCGCCTGGCGGCTGCGCGGCCGGCCCGGCGCGATCGCCGGCGGGGCCGCGTTCATCCTCCCCGGCCTGATTGTCATCCTCGCGCTCTCCGCGCTGTTCCTCAGCGGCTCGCCGCCCCGGTGGGTCGCCGCGGCCGGGGCAGGCGCCGGAGCTGCCGTCGCCGCGGTCGCCGTCCAGGCCGGGTCCGGCCTGCTGCCCGCGAGCTGGCGAGCCGCCCGCGATGCTGGTCGCGCCCGGCACGCCCGCTGGGTCGTCTACCTGATCGCGGGCATCGGCGCGGCGGCGACGCTCGGGCCCTGGCTCGTGCTGGTCCTGCTGGCCTGCGGCGCGATCGAGATCGCCGCCCGGATGCCACGCGCCCCCGCCCGCGCCCCGGCGGCCGTGCCGATCCCGCTGGCCGCCAGCGGCGTCGTCGCAGCCGGCGGCCTGGTCTCCCTGGTGTGGGTGGCGTTCAAGGTCGGCGCCCTGTCTTACGGCGGCGGGTTCGTCATCATCCCGCTCATGCAGGCCGATGCCGTCAGCCACTACCACTGGATGACCGGCGGGCAGTTCCTCAACGCTGTCGCCCTCGGCCAGATCACCCCCGGCCCGGTCGTGCAGACCGTCGCCGTGGTCGGCTACGCCGCCGCCGGGCTCCCGGGCGGCATCCTCGCCTCCGTCATCGCCTTCAGCCCGTCGTTCGCGTTCATTCTGCTCGGCGCCCGCCACTTCGACCGGCTCCGCGCCAACCACACCGCCCGCGCCTTCCTCGACGGCACCGGCCCAGCCGCAATCGGCGCCATCCTCGGCTCCGCTATTCCCCTGGCCCGCGCCCTGACCGAGCCGTGGCAGTACGCCGTCCTCGGCGGCGCCGCGATCCTGCTCCTCGCCCTCCGCCGCGGCGTCGTCCCGACGCTGCTCCTCGGCGCAGCCGCCGGCATCATCCTTGGCGCCGCCGGAGTAGCACTGCCCTGACGGCCCGGCAAACTGTCAGGCGAGCTGCCGGGCCGTACCCAAGGTGACGGCACGAAGACGGCTCACATCCTGCGGGCCTGGAGAAGAGGCAGTCATCATCAAGAGGGCTCTGCTGGTGGGCGTGGGCGCGCTCATCACGGTGGCAGGAGTCATCTTCACGCTGCAGGGCCTTGGGGCCATCGGCGGAAGCACCATGTCCGGCGTCACCTTCCGGGCGGTTGCCGCTAAATCGTTGGCCGGGTGAAAGTCAAGAGCGAAGATCAAGGTCAAGAGCGAGATCAAGACCGCGCCGGTAAGCCGAGCGGCACATCTGCGCGAGCCGTCCACTCATACATTCGCTCATCACGGCCGAGAATAATCAGCTGCACGCGGTTGAGCACGGCCTTTGCCGTGTCGGTGCTGCCATCGACTGCTGCCACATATTCGTCAGCCGAGCGGGTCGTGTGGCTATAGGCGACACTAACGTGCGGCGCCCAGTCGGCACCCTCCGTCAGCCGCTCAGGCCCCAATACGCTGCTGATCGCGGCACGTAGCTCATCCCTGAGCCTGCGCAAGTTGGTCAGGGGGGCGACCTCGAGGAGAATCGCTTCGGGCGTGACCACGGCCGGGCCGAGGGTAGCGGCGACCGGAAGCAGTCCGGTGAGCCTTTCCCTTGTTGCGTTGATGATCGTTTCTATATCTGCGGCGGATACGTCGTCGGTAAATCCGACGCCTTGCGTAGTCAGGTGTAGCCATTTTGCGGGTATGAGGTCGAGGCCTGTCAGATCTGCCAGCCTTTCCTGGTATCGGGCCGCAAGGTCATGAATTACCGGCTGGTCATCAAAAGTTACATGCCACGTATACATGCGGCGCCCTGGCCGCCAGCCCGGACGCCACCACCAGTGATCCGCCATCCGCTCTGGGTTCAACGTGAACCTCCGCCTCCAGCAGCCAGCGCCCGCACCGTAACGGCTTCCTGACAGAAAACTCGGATGTGTTCCGCGAGCCCGGCGGCTTTCGGTTCGGTCACGTACCGGCCACGGCGAAGCGCAGGAGCGACCTGCCGAAGTCGGCCGGTCAGGGTGGCAAGCCGCTGATCCGGCGGGAGCAAGAGAACGTGACCCAGCTGTTCGGCGGCGCCCTCCAGCTCTCGTGCACCAAGATGCGCTACCGCAGCACCGATCTGGATCTGTCCCCAAGTGCCGTAGCCGACTTCTTCGCCGTTACCCCATGCAGCGGCGTCATCGGCCGCCTCTAGCGCGCGGGCTGGATCGCCGCTCCGCAGATGAATGCCGACCGAGTAGTTGCCAGCGCGGACGTGCCCGCACGAGAAGACGCCAGCGGGGAAGTCATCGCTTACTGCCTCGCTCAGGGCATCCCAGGCACGTTGGATGGCCTCAACGGCCGTCGGCAGCTCGGAGGCGTCGGCTTCCTGGCAGGCAAGCAGCGCCCGCGTGCTGTTGGCCGGGGAGCAGTCGTAGCCGCGCCGGGCGTATTCAGCGGCCCGCTTCAGTTGACCGTCCCAATAGGCGGTCTTGGAAAGCGCGCAGAAGGCCAAGGCCCGGACGCCGGGATGGCCGCATTCGTCGGCCAAAATAAGAGCAGCACGGCCGTGCGCAGCGGCAGCGGCGAGCTGTCCAAGGTCGCCAGCCGCCCAAGAGAGGAAGGCATACGCCTTCGCCCCGATCACATACAAGTCGCGGGCGTGTCGCAGCCGCTGTCGTTCTTGCAGCAACAGCGCAACACGCCGGGCGACATCGGCCGCACGCCTGATGAGCGGTTCCGGCGGCAAGCGGAGGTAGTCGCGAGCGATCCGGTCAACGGCATCGTCAAGCTGGTCGATCGTTCCGTCACCGACGTTGCTTGTTTCCACCCATTTCCCCAGCTCGATAGCTTGACCTGAAAGTTCGTCGAGGAGCGCCCGGCTGCCTGGCGTTTCTGCCGCCGCCGCGTCGCCCCGCGCCAGCCGGAACAGTTTGCCATCCGCGCCGAGCAACTGGTCAAGGCGTTCCGCGATCGTCAGGGACGGCTGCTTCTTGCCGTTTCTTAGGTTCGAAATGTGCCCGGCACTACACGGCACCTGGGCAGCCAGTTCATGCACGCCTATGCCGCGTCCCGCGATCAGACGATCCAGCAAGACCGCAAAATTACTCATGTCGCGTACCAATCGCGCGTAGCTGGAAACTCATTGTCCATTGCGCATTGTCCGTATTCCGTGCCGGACAACCTATTCCACCCTACGCCGCCACTCCTGTTAGCTCTCAGTGTTCGACCCACACGCCCAAGGAGCTAGCAGGATGCAATCCGCGTCCGATGCCACCGGAATGACGACCGATCGCCGCGCAACCGGTGCGAACATCACCCTCGATGATGTACGCCCGGAGTCCCGGGAGCAATGGGACATCACGCCTATCAAAGGCGGGTACCCGGCCGTTCTGAGAGGTAGCAGCAGCCCCGCGCCGGTCGCGCTGTACGGCCGCACCCCTGGCGAACTGGCCGAGTCCATCCGGATAGCGGAGACTTCCCAATGACCGCGTGGGGTGGCTTCCCCGGCCGCCCATCACTGCCGCCCGGCACCCGCACGGAGCTTGACGCGCTGCGCGCCGCGCTGCCCGGTTATCACGTGATCATCACCAGCCACAGCCCCACCCACCGGTTCGAGGCCATCCGCCGCGATGACGGTCCCGGAACCTGGTGCGTGATCAGCAGCGACCCCGCCGACCTGTGGCGCGAACTGCGGCGCACCCAAGGGCCGACCCACGCTCCCTGACCGGGGTGTGATCACCGCACCCCGTTAATTGCCCGGCGACCTCGACCACCTTGGGGTCGACCGTGATCACCCTGGCGGCGGTGTCGATCTGGGGGATGGTGAGGGCGGTCAGCTCGCCCCACCGCAGCCAGCTGCAGGCGGGCGGCCTGCTTTCCGCCGCCCGGCAGGGGCCGCGCCGCCCGGCCGCCAGCCGGTTGTGTTGTTTGTGTTGATCTTGGTCCGCGCGGGCACTGACTGCGCCATGAGATGGCCTTTCTCCCTGCGTTTATGCAGGTGAGAGGACTTACAGCCTGGCTCCCGCGATAGGACTCGAACCTATAACCTACCGGTTAACAGAAGGTCTGCCCGGATACTCCGGATCGCCGCGACCTCGGAGGCATCCTGGCGCACTCCCAGAGCCGTGGCGAGCCGCTGTTGCAGGGCCTCGAACGAGGCTTGAGGACGGCGGCGATGTTCAGCTGGCCCTGGCTGGCGAGGACCGCGCGGCCGTCCCGATGATGGGGACCCCCATGTACCCCGCCGCGGTGGCGGCGAACACAGCCAGGTACGCCCAGATACCGATGCCACTGCCCGAACTAGCGGCAGCGATTGAGCGCATGACGCACCCCGAAGCTGCGGAATGCCAGATTCAAGTGTCGGTCGGCCCACATCAGCCGCGCGTCACCCGGACGGGGCGATCCTCTGCAGGGCATAGCCGGGCCTCCTTCATCCCAGGAACGCCGTCGTCACTATCACCTGCCACTATTGCTGCCCGCGGTGCACCGGGTCCAAGGGCCGAGGCCGTTTCCAACTACGTGAAACCGGCTGGCGGGTGATGACAGGCCACCTGCCTGCGTGTAAGCCTGCCAGGGATGGACAGCGACAGGGCGCAAGACCCCAGCTGTACCGGGTCGGCGAGCAAAGAGAGGGACAGGACATGGCAAAATCCGACGCAGTTTTCATCTACATCGGCACCTATCCGACGTGGACGGGGGCGCAAGACGACTACGACGTCGTCAAGGACCTGCATGCCGCGGGCGCGATCGGCACCTACGACGCCGCCGTGGTCACCAAGGACGAGGGCGGCTACGTGCACGTCAACAAAGACGAGATGGCCACCCGGCACGGCGCCTGGGGCGGCGCGGCAGTCGGTGCCGTCGTCGGCATTCTGTTCCCGCCCGCCATCATCGCCACCGCCGCCGTCGGCGCCGCCGTCGGCGGGATAGGCGGCCACCTGTGGCGCGGCATGTCCCGGGCCGACGTCAAGGAATTCGGGGACATCATCGACGACGGGCAGGCCGCCCTCATCATCGTCGGCGAGAGCAAGCTGCAGCAGGCGCTGGAGAATGCGGAATTGAAGGCCGAAAAGCACGTGGCCAAGGAACTCGATGTGAGCAAGAAGGACGTCGACAAGGCCGTCCAGCAAGCCGCGAGCGAAGTCAGCTGACCTGACGATCTCTGCCCCAGGGCGATGCGGTGTCGCCAGCGACTGTTCGGTGGCCGGGGATATCGGGAAGGAGCGCTTCGGATGGCGAAGTGGAACGTGGTGGCGATGGGGCAGGCGGGCCTGACCGGCTGGAGAAAGGCGGCCGCTGGGCCGGTCGCCCGCGCGGTCGCCCGCAGGACCGGGCGGCCGGAGGCGGAGATCCAGGCGGTTATCGGTGCGGCGTTCCTGGCGATCGCGCTGGTCGGCTTCCTCCGCGAGGTCGGCGCCGTGATCGCGGCCGGGCGGACCGGCCGTCCGCCAGCCGATGACGCTCCCGCCGGAGCCTAGGACGGGGACGGCGGAGGCCGGCGCCGCGCCCGGATGCGGGAATCCGCTTCGGCTGCCAGGTGCCCGCGGGCCTGATGAGCAGCGGCGGTCACCCGGTCGATGACCGCTTCGCAGATCTTCGCCGGGCTCGCCCTCATTGTCGCGCTGGCCGTGGCCTGCCAGATCATCGCCGCGCGTTTCGGCATCCCGGCGATCATCTTGCTGCTGCCTGCCGGATTCGCCGCGGGCGCCCTGACCACGGTGGTCAATCCGGACAAGATCTTCGGGGCGGCGTGGCCGCCGCTGGTGAGCCTGGCGGTCGCGATCATCTTGTTCGACGGCGGCCTCAACCTGGTCACCCAAGGGCTGGAGGCGACAGCCACCGCGTACTGCGCCGGCCGCGCGGCTGCGGCATCCCGATGACCTAGATCGTTGACCGGTAATTCGGCGGAGTTCACGGCGGGCCGCGACACGCGGCCCTGATCCGTGACTGAGTGGCGAAGAGTGTCCAAGATCGGCGTGTTCACACACGTCTGACCTTGGGAAGTCATCGTGATCGCCGACCTGGACACTCTTCTGATCGCACTCTATGTCGAGCTGACCGACCGCATCATCCCCTCGCTGGGGTTCACCCGGTCCGGGCCGGGCAAGCCGCCGGAGATGACCGACGCCGAGCTGGTGTGCCTGGCGGTGGCGCAGGTGCTGCTGCGTTATGACGACGAGCGGCACTGGCTGCGGGCGGCGGGCTGCCGTATCGGGCACCTGTTTCCCCGCCTGCTGGGGCAAAGCGAGTACAACCAGCGGATCAAGAGCGCGGCGCCGCTGATGGAGGCCGCGCTGCGGTGGCTGGCGCAGGCCACCCCGGGCAGCGCAGAACTGCTGCGGCTGATGGACGCCACCCCCATCCCGTGCGGCCAGTCCGCGATCACCGCGAAGCGCTCTGACCTGTACGGCTGGGCAGGATACGGCTACTGCCCCAGCCACTCGCGCTGGTACTGGGGCAGCAAACTCCTGCTCATCTGCACCTGCGACGGGACCGTCACCGGCTTCGGCCTGGCCAATCCGAAGCTCTTCGGCGAACGCGAGCAGGCCCGGCAGATGCTCACCCGCCAGCCGGCTAACCGGCCGCGGCCGGGCACCGCCATCGTCACGGACAAGGGCCTGTCCGGTGAGGACACCGAAGCGTTCTTCGCCAGCCCGGACCTGGACCTGGCACTGATCCGCCCGGCCCGCAAAGACGAGAAAGCGCCCCGGTACTTCCCGAACTGGCTGCGGCAGCGGGTCGAGGCCATCATCTGGACCCTGAAGAACCAGCTCGGCCTCGAACGACACGGCGGCCGCGCCCCCGCCGGGCTGTGGGCCCGCATTACCCAGCGCCTGCTCGCGCTCAACGCCGCCATCTGGTTCAACTGGCAGATCGGCGCCTCCGTCAAGCGCTCCCTCATCAGCTACGACCACTGAGCTGCCCACATTTCCCGGTCAACGATCTAGGCCGGCGCCGACTCTTGGTGTCGCGCTTTCGGCTGCTATTGAGTCGACAGTCAACGCTGGTCGTCTCAGGCTGGAGCATCGGCCACGCCCTGAGCGGCGGGTGCCGCCTTGTCCCCAGTGGTACGTGCCGCCTTGCGGCTGGCCATGAAGTATTTCACGCCTTCCACGGTGAGATACGCGGTCACGACCGCGATGAGGACCGGCGCGGTCTGGAGCCCGCCCACCTGCGATACGAACGCAGCGAGCAGCACCACCGTGAACGGCGCGGCAACCACCGCCCCGGGGACGGCGGCGAACACGCAGGTGAACGCCAATCCGAGTGGCACGCCCGGGATGAGCTGGTGGACGAAGACTCCTGCGGTTCCGCCGATGAACAGCGACGGGAATATCGGCCCGCCGATGAATCCGCTGCCCTGGCTCACGGCGAAGGTGAAGATCTTCGCGATCACGATGGCGGCCAGCAGGCCGGCGCCGAGCGTGCTCGCGTCGCTCAGCACCGTCTTGAGCTGCGCGCTGCCAGTGAATAGCGTCAGCGGCAGCGCCACGCCGACGATCCCGAACAGCACGCCTCCGAGGGTGGATCGCGCGACGTCCGGAATCCGGCCGAGCAAACGCGCCGCCAATGTCATGAACAGGGCCAGGACGGTCACCACCACGGCCGAGAACCAGCCCAGCCCAACCCCCGCCAGGAGCTGCCAGTCTTCGAATTTGTACTGCGGCACCTTGTAGATATCGAGAAACACCGATCCGGCGATGGCGAAGTAGATACCGAAGCCGATGCTGGAGGCAATGATCGTCCCTAGGAGTGTCTTGGTGAACCGGTTCCCCCCGGGTCGCGCCACTTCCAGGAGCAGCAGCACCACGATCACCGGGCTGGACAGCATTCCGCCGTACGCGCCTGCCATTCCCGACAGGACGCTCATCTGTGAATCCTCGTCGCTAAGCCCCTGTCGCTTGGCGATCCACGTGGCGGCTCCGCCGCCCATGGATCCCAGGGCTTTTTCCGGGCCCAGGCTCGCCCCCCCGATGAGCGAGACAGCCGATATGGCCACCATCGCTGGCACCAGCCGGGCATCGACCTGACCCGTGTTGATCTCGGCGATGATGCCGGGTGTCTGCTCGGGCACCCGCAGCCATCGGTGCAGCAGCCCGACGATGAAGCCGACTGCGGCGGTTACCGCCACCCACCACCAGTGACCGCCGAGCCAGTGCGGGTTGGAATCGACATTCCACTTCTCGCCGTCGCCGATCACGCCCAGGAACACCAGGCCGGCGAAGCCGGATGAGGGCGACCGGGCCCACTGGCCGGTGGCCAGAGCCGGCCGAGACGCTGGGCCTGGTCCTCCCGTTGTGCCTGGTGCTGTTCGCCTCCACCTACTTCCTGATGGATCGGGCCTCCGCGGCGAGCTTCAGCCAGCCGCTGACCCGCACCGACACGTTGTACTTCACGGTGACCGTCTTCGCAACGGTGGGTTTCGGGGACATCACCGCCAAATCCGACGCCGCCCGGATCGTGCTCATCGCCTAGATGCTCGCCGACCTCGCACTTCTCGGGGCCGGCGTACGGGTGCTCCTGGGGGCCGTGAGCCACGGCCGGGAACGAAGATCGGATACGGGCGATGACCCCGGCCCGGCCGCCCCGTGACGGCCTCCCCGCGCCCTGGGCCTCGCACCAGCCAGTTCAGGCCTTAAGAGAGGGGGCGCGGAATAATGTCGCCAGCACCGCCGGGCAAACCAGCGCAGCGTTCCGTTGCCTCAGCGCGAGAAAAAGGACAGGCGCTGGTCAACAAGGGCAATGCGGCTATCGGCCGGGCCAAGGCCTCTCCGGTGGGAACCCTGTAGACCCGGCTCAACGCGTCGATTTCAGCAACAGTGCCTTCCAGTTCGCCACGTACCGCTGGGGACAAGGCGGCACCGGCCGCTAAGGGCGTGGCCGATGCTCCAGCCTGAGATGACCAGAGCTGACGGTGGTCAGTGGCCGGGCCGCTGCGCATCGGTGTCGGCGATGCCCGGGGGGGGCGACCTTGCCTCGGTCGATGTCCTGGGACAGTTCCGCCTTGGCGGTGGTGGCCGCCTCGCCCAGCCGGCCGGAGCCCGCCGCCCGGGAGATGACGTCGCCGCCGCGGCCGCGCAGCACGAACGCGAAGCCGACCGCGATCAGCGCCCCGGCGACCGGCCCTACCACATACATTCGCGGTAGGGACCGCCCTTGCGGGCGGCCCCCCGCACAGATCCCAGCGAGCACTGCTAGCGCACTGGGCTCCTACCTTGGGTGCGGGCGTCGAATCGGACGTTCGGCCAGGGATGCGTGATGCGGGCGGGAGGGAGCCACCGTGCCTCGATCCGGCCCATCCGCTCCCAGGTCACGCGGTGGCGCTGGCTCCGGCGCCGCAGCGCCCGGCCCCAGTGCCGCGTCACCTGTTTTCGGAATGCCGACACGGCATGGATGTTGCCGGGAACCGCGTAGTAGGCGACGTACCCGCGCACCACGCTGCCCAGCCACTGTCCCTGCTCCGGGATGGGCCAGTGACGGCGTTGCATGAGCAAGGCGTTCACCTCGCGCAGCTTGGCCGCCATTCTCTTCGCGATCGTCTTGCGCCGCAGCGCGAACCGTCCCGCCCGGGTCTTCCCGCACATGTGCGTGAAGCCGAGGAATGAGAACGTCTCGGGCCGGCCGAGGCCGCGCCGCCTGCGGTTCTGAGCGGCGAACCGCCCGAACTCGACCAGGCGGGTCTTCTCGGCGCTGAGCTCCAGGCAAAACCTGGCGAAACGTTCCACCAGGTCCGCATGGAACCGCTCGGCGTCAGAGCGATGCTGAAAACCGGCAACAATGTCGTCGGCGAAACGCACGATGATCACCTCACCGTGAGCTTGCCGATTCCGCCAGTGCCGGGCCCACAGATCAAAGACGTAGTGCAGGTAGACGTTGGCGAGCAGGGGGGATGCGCTGGCCCCTTGCGGGGCTCCCTCCTCGCTTGCCGACCACGCGCCGTCCTCGATCACTCCCGCGTTCAGCCATTTCTGGATGAGCCGCAGGACCCGTTTATCCGCGATCCGATGCTCGACGAACCTGCGGAGCCACCCGTGGTCGATGGCGTCGTAGAAGCCACGGATGTCAGCGTCGAGTATCCAGTTCACCTTCTTCTTCTCGATCCCGACCGCCAGCGCATCCAGCGCATCATGCGGGCCGCGCCCGGGCCGGAAACCATACGAGAAACCGAGGAAGTCCACCTCGTAGACGGCGTTCAGCACCTCGGCGACGGCCCGCTGGAGGATCTTGTCCTCCAAGCTGGCCACGGAGGCGGCATAGTGCCGCATCGTCCAGTGATCCTTTGGGTTTCGTTGTCGTCACCCATCCGTTCCATCCCCTGACGGGTCAGCGGCTGGAGGTCTTGTTCGCTAAGCGGCGGGCCGGTGCCACAGTGTTCGTCTGCGCGGGCGGTGCCTACGGGTCAATCACGCTGCCGGAATCGTGGACCGGCCGGGGGAGCCGCCCGGGACTGGCCGGCTGTCGGCCGAGGGGCTCGCAGCGCTCGGCGCTGTGACACGCGCACTGCAAGGTCGTTGATCGTCATGCCCGGCAGCGACATACTCTTTTGTGATGAAAGGACAAAAGAACACGAACGAGATCGACCTGGCGGGGACGCCGACACGGCGGCTGCTGTCGCGGCGGCGTGCTCTCGCCGCGCGGCTGGGGGGCACCGAGCAGTGCGGCTCGCCGCCCGCGCACCGGCAGCCGGCCTTGCCGCACCGTCGCGTCTGCTCGGTCAGCGAGCCGGACAGCACCTGCGGCCGCGCTCGCGGGTGCCGAGATGGTCATGTTGGCCACCGCCGCCACCGCCTCGGCCCGCGCGGGCCCGGACAGGACGGCGGCCATGGGGGACGCTCTTCTGGCAGCCACGGCGGCGGTAGGAATCCACTCCACCGGCCGTGGAAGGGTCCCAGCCGTGCGGCCAGCCGCCCGACGGTCAGAGCGCGGATGAGGAGGCACTCTGAGTGGCCGGGAACAACGGCCCGTCCGCCAAGGAGCATGCCAGCGAACATGGCCGGCCCGCCCGCAGGTGGCTAGCCAGACGGTCGCGGCGGCTCCGCTCGGCGGTGAAGGCCGAACAAGCGGGTCAGGCCGAACTGGGCAAAGTCGAGCGCCAGGAACGGGATCGCCTGTCCGGCGCTGGTGCGTACCCGGGCCGACGAGCGCCAGCAGGTCCTGCATGAACGTTTCCCGCACTTGCCGTATAGGTTCCTCGCACCGGTCGGCGAGGTCGCCGCCCGGCCACGGATCGACGACCTGGCCACCCACGCTGGCGCGCTGACCTACGGCTCATTCCTGGCCATCCCTCCGCTGCTGCTGTTCGCCTCGTCCGTCGTGGGCTTCGTGCTGGCCGGACACCCCGAAGCCGCGCAGAAAGCGGTGCAGGAGCTGGTCAGCCTCGTGCCCGGCCTCGGATCACTGGTGACCGAACAAGTGCAGGCCACCATCAACGGGCGAGTGACACTCGGGGTGGTCGGCGTGCTCGGGCTGTTGTGGTCGGCGTCAGGCTTCGCGAGCCGGCTACGGCATGCTCTCGGCGTGATCTTCCGCACCGAGTGGGTGGGGCTGCTCACCGGGCGGATCCGGGGCACCGTGATCGGCGTCCTCATGGTGGCGGCGTTCGTCGCCCTGACCCTCTTCACCGGGGTCGAGGCTCGGCTGCAGGCCACCCACCGGACGACGATCGCGAGCTTGTTCCAGGCCGCCGCCTTCGCGTTCGGCGGATTCGCGCTCTTCCTGATTACCTACCGCCTGCTCACGCCGGGGAGGGGCCTAAGACTCCGGGACCACCTCCCCGGCGCTGCGGCTTTCACGATCGCATGGCTAGCGCTGACGGCCCTCGGGGAACTCGTATTCACGCGCCTGATCCAGAACTCGACCGCGCTGTACGGGACGATCGGCGGGATCTTCGGCCTGCTCGCGTACCTGTACGCGACGATGTGGTCATTGCTGATCGGGGCCGAACTGTCTGCCGTACTGGTGAGCCGGCACCCAAGCTGACCTCGTAGGACCGGGCGGCGGCCGCTGCTAGCGGTAGTTCGTTAATTTGGGAGGTAGAGGTGCAGGCCGCGGCGGTCGCCGGCGGGCTCATCGCGGCGGCGTCCCGGCTCACTGGGTGCCGGCCATGTTGGCGCTGGCCCGCGACCTCACCGCGATCTTGTAAGCGTCTACTCGATGCCGGATGGCGGCGGTGTTCACGCTCACCACGGTGACCATTGCCCGACGCACCCAGATCGTGTCCAGATGGCTCACCGCTGCCGGGATCGCTGCCGCGCTGATGCTGCTGATCGGCGTCGGCATCTCAGCCTGGGTGGAGTTGCTGTTTCCGGCATGGATCCTGGCCTTGAGCGTCGATATCCTCACGGCCGACTGCAAGCTCCCCCCGGGCAGCACGGGAGAACGGCACCCCAGAACTGATCAACCGGCGCACTGATCCGGTCGTCCGCCCGGAGGTTCACAGCGTGCGCCCGTGCAAGACTGGCATGGGGAACCATGACTGTGCGAGCGCAGATCGCCCAGATCTGCGCCCATCACGGCGGCGCCGTCAGGCGCCAGTCGCCCGCACCGATCGGCGGATACGGATCGTCAAGCGGCAGGCAGGTGCGCTACAGAACGTTAGGTCCGCGCTGGGTGCGGCGACGGCGGCATGGCGCCCGCGCTCAGCGTGATCGTCAGTGGCGCGATCTTGATGACTGTCCGCAGGGCATGTCAGGGGGAGCGTGGCGCTGAACCCTGATGTCTCGCCCAGCCGGCCCATCACGGCCTGCATCAGCTCGTGGTCGGGTTCTACGGTGGTCGATCCATCGCCCACGGCCGTGCGCGCGCCGGTGAGCCGGATCTCCAGTCCACTCTGCCGTGGGCTCGGTCGCAGGCGGCGGATGTGCCGGCGGCCGTCACCGTTTCCTGGGGGTAGCGTGGGAGCGAGGCGGGCGTGGACGGTTCGGCGGTAGCTACGAGGTACTGGCATCGCACCGGTGACGGGCGGGTCCAGTGCGATGTGTGCCCGCGGGCCTGCCGCCTGCACGAGGGGCAGCGGGGGTTCTGCTTCGTGCGGATGCGCCAGCAGGACGCGATCGTGCTGACGACCTACGGCCGCTCCAGCGGTTACTGCGTGGACCCGGTCGAGAAGAAGCCGCTGAACCATTTCCTGCCGGGCTCGGCGGTGCTGTCCTTCGGCACGGCCGGGTGCAACCTGGGCTGCCGGTTCTGCCAGAACTGGGACATCTCCACGTCGCGGGAGACCGACACGCTGGCCGATGAGGCCTCGCCGCAGGCCATTGCCCAGGCCGCGGCCCGGCTGGGGTGCCGCAGCGTCGCGTTCACCTACAACGACCCGGTGATCTTCCTGGAGTACGCGATCGACGTGGCCGATGCCTGCCGGGAGGCGGGCGTCAAGGCGGTGGCGGTGACGGCCGGGTACGTGTGCGCGCAGCCGCGGGCGGAGTTCTTCGGGCACATCGACGCGGCGAACGTGGACCTGAAGGGGTTCACCGGCGAGTTCTACCGCCGGACCTGCCTGGCCCGGCTGGACCCGGTGCTGGAGACCCTGCTGTACCTCCGGCACGAGACGGGCGTGTGGCTGGAGATCACCAGCCTGCTGATCCCGGGCCTCAATGACTCCGACAGCGACCTGGACGCGATGACCCGGTGGGTGGCCGGGCAGCTCGGACCGGACGTGCCAGTGCACTTCACCGCGTTCCACCCGGACTTCAAGATGCGGGACCGGCCGCCCACACCGCCGGCGACGCTGGCCCGGGCCCGGCGCATCGCCCTGGACAATGGCGTCCGCTACGCTTACACCGGCAACGTCCATGACCCGGCCGGACAGAGCACCCGCTGCCACCACTGCGGCACGCCGGTGATCGAACGCGACTGGTACCGGCTGGGCGCCTGGCGGCTCACCGGCGACGGCCGCTGCGCGACCTGCGACACGCTCCTGCCAGGGGTGTTCGACGGCCCGCCGGGAATCTGGGGACCCAGGCGGCTGCCGATACGGATCGTAAATCAGTAACTGCGACGACTGGGCTTAACGCCTCCCACGCCTCGGCCTGACATCCTCCCTGCCGATTTTGTGCGGCACTCTGTCACTCCTCGCCAGGGCGTGAGCGCGGGTCCGAGTACAGATCAGCCAGTTCGGGACATGTCCCGCCTCGCCAGGCGATCGGCTATATGGACAGCACACGCGACGATCCCTCCTGCTTCTGCTTGCTCGCGCTGGCCGCCGACTGAGTCGGCCGACCGGCTCATCGGGTTGCTGATCAGCCGACACACTCCTGCTCCCCGGAGGAAACCGCGGACGTGATGGATTCCCGTACGGCTGGTGACCGGTCCCCGGGACATCACCGATACCCCCGATCGAGCTCGCCCGCGTCCACCTCGCGCTGGCCGACCTGGCAGGCGCGAGGACGCTCATGCGGGAGATCGATGAGTTCCTCCGGCGCCGTCCCGGGCCTCGGAGCCTTAGCTGGTCAGGACCAGGCGCTCCGGGCCCAGGTCGCCAAGCAGCACGGTTCAAGCACCCCCGGAGCGTCGGCGCTGACCGCTGCCGAGCTGCGCCTGGTGCCGATGCTGTCCACCCACCTGCCGTTTCCCCGAAATCGCCGCGGAGATGTTCCTGTCCCGCAACACCGTCAAGTCGCAGGCGATGTCGATCTACCGCAAGCTGGGCGCCTCCACCCGCAGCCAGGCCGTCGCCCGGTCCCGTGAGCTAGGGCTCCTGGAGGGCGGACGACCGGTCTTTCATCCCATCGGGGGGATGGAAGTCGCCCCGGCACGAGGTGGAATGGTGCCCGACGGCGAGGGAAATGCATGGGCCAGACAGCGAGATTCCAGGAGACTCTGCGGAGGCTCGCGATGATCGACGAAGGCTTCGTCGAAGACGAGGCCGGGCTCGGGCTTGGCCCGGGCTGCACACCGGCGCTGGATCCCAAGACCGCGGCGTTGCTGCAAGTAGGGGTGTCGGTGGCCATCGGGTCCCCGGGGGTCTGCCTGGAATGGAGCGCCAGCCGGGCGCTGGCGGCGGGCGCGACCGAGGACGAGATCGCCGACGTGCTGCTGGCGATCGCCCCGGTGGCCGGGCTCGGCCGGGTCGTCGCCGCCGCTCCCGATGTGGCGACCGCACTGGGGTATGACGTCGCGGCCGCGCTGGAGGAACCAGACGGTTACTAACGGCTCCTCAGCTGGTCACGTCACCCTGCCAGCGGACCGGCGGACGAGCATCCCCAGAGGCTGAGGATGAACGGCCCCAGCGGCAGGCAAGCCTGTCGAGCGCAGCGACCGCAAAGGAGGCAGGCATGGCGACCGGTGAGCAGGCCGGTAATGACTGCACTGCTATTCTCCGCCGGCAGCCCATCCGCATCGCGGCGGGCCGCCCGGAAGGCGGCTATACCAGCTCGTTTGAGGTCATCTGCTTCGACTGCGGTGATGATCCCTGCCGGGATTACCGGGAGGTGTCACCGCAGCTGCAGCGGATACGCGGGCCCTACCCGATGGAGGCGGGCATTGCCGCCTATGCGGAACACCTCGGGCTGGCGCAGCACCCGCCGGGCCCATCACGGATACCGGCTGACCGGCGATGAACGCCGGATTTTTCGCGCTGGCGTTCACCGCGGCGCTGAACCCCAAGCTCCTCGCCCTCGACCTGCTGCTGATCGAGAACCGGCGGCCACGGGCGATGTTCTTGTGCGTCCTGCTGGGCGGCATGACCGTGGCCCTGACGATCGGCCTGCTGGACGTGCTCACCGTCCACGCCGACGCGATCAAATCCCAGGGAACGGCGAGCGCCGGCGTCGACCTGGCCCTGGGCCTGCTGCTGCTGACCGCCGGCGGGCTGCTGGCGACCGGCCGCCTGCACGGCCGGCAGCGGTCACCAGTCCCGGCAGGCAACATGACGCCGGAGCAGCCGGAGAAGAAGCAGGGCTGGGCGGCGCGGGTGCTGGCCGAGCCGCGGCTTGGGCTGGCAATGCTGGTCGGCGCGCTGGTCGGCCTGCCGGGCGCCAGCTACCTCACCGCGCTGCACCATCTGATCGCCGGGAAATACTCCACCGCGACCCAGGTCATCGCAGTTGTCGTCTTCGTCGTCATCGAGTTCTTGCTGATCATCATCCCGTTCGCGTTCCTGGAGCTGCGGCCGGAGGCCACCAAGGCGCTGCTCAGGCGCTCCCAGGACTGGCTGCTGGGCCACGCCTTTCAGCTCATGGCCGGCATCGCCCTGGCCCTGGGCGCCTACCTGACAGTCAGCGGCCTGGTACGCCTCAGCTGACCTGGCACTTGTGACCGCCGCCTGCCGCCCAGGGGTCCGCAGATCCGCATCTCCCAGACCGACGTGCAGTAGCACCTCCCGCTCGCGTTCGGAGAGCGGCTCGACCGCCAGGATCGCGACCTGCTCTGGGGCGCCCGGCAGCGCCGGAAGCTGCCGGCCAGTTCAGGATCACGCCGCAGCACCGGCCCGATCCAGCTGCGCCCCACCACAAATGGCAGCCTGAGCTGCTCAGGTTCGGCCAGCCGCGGCGCGGGGCCAGTGACCGGCGACTGCACGGTCACCGCTGTCGTAGCTGAGCCGGGCATCAATCAGCCACGCTTGCACGCGCACCCGGTCGGGCGCCCGCTTTCGGCCGCGAGCACGGGCGCGAGCACACGCCGCGCGTTGTCGCCGTCTCCGGCAGCCACCCAAGCGTGTTCGGTGGAGAAACGGAGTCCGTGCGCAGGTGCGTGAAGATCTCCTTCTGTAGATAGCTGACAAGGGCCAGGAAGCCGTAGGCGGCGGAGATCAGCACACCCAAGATCGCCGTCAAGACCAGCAGCATCAGATAGCTCCGGCTGGCAGCAGGGCCACGGGATCCGGCGGGCCGGCTCCGGGTCGTTTGCTGGCCTTGTCACCAATCCATCCTCGCGCCTGCCAGCGTGGCGGCGCAGCTGTCCGCTCGCCCCGGTGACCAGTGATGATCACAGCACCCCAGGCGCATCTCGGCACCAGTTACCTCAGGACAGGCCGGCGATGCCCTGCCCGATGAGCACGAACCCGAAGACGAGGAAGACGACGAGCATGATTGCCGCGTTGTTGGCGGCCAGCCATTCACGCCAGCCGTTCAGCGTGCTGTCCGCCTTGCGGCCCAGGGCCAGGTAGACAACGAGCGGCGCGGCGACCGTCACGGTGCCCACCACAACGAAGACCGCGAGGACCCCTGCCTGCTGGCCGCCGGGCAAGCCAGCCTGCGCGATGGACATCGCCGCGGCGACGGACAGGGCGAGGTTCTTGGGGTTCACCCCCGACATTGCCGCACCCAGGCCGAGCGACTTAACCGGGGTGAAGCTGTCCAGGGACGCCATCCACTTCGGCGCCGGGGCCTGCTCGCCGGGCCCGGGACGGCTGCGCCACTGCCTGACCGCCAGGAGCAGGAGCAACCCCCCAATGTCAGCTTGATGGCGTAGGCCGCGGTTGACGGGCCGCTGCTGCTGGCGACGTCGGCCGTGTCGGCGATGATGAGCACCAGCCCGCCGACGACAGCGAGCCCCAGGACCCAGCCCGCCACGAACGCGGGACCGTTGCTGCCCGCCCTGGGCGTGATCAGCATCAAGATGACCGCGATGATGGACAGCACGCTGATGTCCACGGCGATCGCCAGCGGCAGGATACCGCCGATCGCCTGACCCATCGTCTAACCTCCTGGGGCCGCCACTGCGACCTAATAAGATCTCGTGCCAGCGGGCGTCACCCCCGCCGGGTGACGCAGCGGCCCGCCCTGCTGCTTACTTACCCTGACGCGCCGGCGGTGCGTCCCGGCCCGGCGCCGGTATCCGGCGGATGAGTCGGCGCGCCGGCATCGGTCCCTCTGCTCACCTGCGCTATCGATCCCGCTACACGCCGGCCCTGGTCCGTGTACCTCCGCTCGCGGTCGGGTGCTGATCGGCCCGCCGCCGACGTAATGATTGATCACCCCCGACCCGGCCGCCACCGTCACCAGCACCAAGGTGCCCAGGAACTCGATGATCAGCCGGATCCACAGCGGCCGCGGCCGCAGGGTGTCTTCCTCGAACTGGATCAGGTACCGGCGCCGCAGCGACGCGGCATGTTCGGCGTCCATATCGGCGGTGGCGTCTGCCATGGCGCAGCCTCCATATTCTCCCGTACTGGACGGGCGGGATTCTCCCGTACTGGACGGGCGGGCCTGGGTCCGGTCTTAGATCTCGGTGGTCGCCTCGGCTCTGCCGTCCTTGACCGCGGTCTGGAGCGCGGCGTAGTCGCGTTCGTTCTGGTCGGCGTAGGTTTCGGCGAAGTCGGCGATCGCCTGGTCGAATTTCGCGGAGCCGCCGAGGTAGGCGGCCAAGGCGATACGGTCACCGGAGCGGGCGTGCGCCCGGGCCAGGGTCCACCCGCACAAGCTGGCGTAGACCGTCATGCCCGAGGGAATCATCGCCTCGATCGGGGCGGAGAATTTCCAGTCCTTCAGCTGGCGCACGTAAAAGTCGCGGTCCACCTTGTCCGGGCCTGGCACGCGGGTCCAGCCCAGGAAGATGTCGCTTTCGGCCTGCATCAGGTGCTGCCCGGCGACGACCCGCTCGCCCTGGTTGTTGTACTGGCTGCGCCCGGCATACTCCGCCAGAACCGACGGCTGGGCCTCCTTGGCCTGCAGGAACAACGGTTCGACTCCGTCTCCGCTGTCCATGAGCAAGATCCGGGCGCGGGTGCCGACGCTGCCGACCCCGACGACCTTGCGGGCCGCCTGGACCAGCGTGAACTGCTCCAGCAGGTGCCGCCGATCGGACTGCAGCGTGCGCCGGTACTTGCCCAGCACCGTGCGGATCTCCTCATACAGCGCGCCGGCCTGCACATCGGTGAAGAGCTCCTCCAGGGGGACGATCATCGGGGGGTCGCTGATGATCCGCCGCCGGCCCTCGACCAGGGTGGTGAGCTTGCTCAGCGCCTTCGTGCTGTCGCGGGTGTGGGCCTTGGCGAGCAGCTTCCCGGCGGCCTTGAACCTCTTCGCCTTCATCTGGGACCGGAACTTGCTGATGGCCTGCTCGATGTCTAGGCTAGGTGTGCATACCACACGTCCAGGAACGGCTGCCCAGCGAAGCTGCTCATCGCCGTCCGGTACGCCCCGGCCGCCGCTAGGACGATCTTGCGGCGGGCCTTGGCGGGGAAGCCGTTGTCCCGTCCGGCCACCGCCAGGCTCGCCGCCAGCCGCTTGACATCCCACTCGAACGGCCCGGGCAGGGTCTCATCGAAGTCGTTGACGTCGAAAACCAGCCGCCGCTCCGGCGATGCGAACGCGCCGAAATTCGACAGGTGCGCGTCCCCGCACAGCTGCACCCGCAGTCCGGAGGCGGGCGTGCTGGCCAGGTCCGCCGCCATCGGCAGCGCCGCCCCCCGGTAGAACGTGAACGGCGACACCAGCATGCGCCCGTGCCGGACCGGCACCAGCTCCGGCACCCGGCTCTTTGCCTGCTCTAGCAGCAGCCCCACCGGATCCCGCGGCCCGGCCGGGGCGAATTCCGCATGCGACTCCAGCGGGGCCACCGCCCGGGCATCCTTACCCTGGGCCACCCGGTCCGCGTGACTCAGCTGCTCCACAGTCCCGGCCCGCGGTGAGCCTCTACCGGATGCCGGCACGGCAGGGCTTCCTGACGCGGCACCCTCAGTCGTCACGGTCATGGCCACTCCTTCCGCCCAAGCCGATAAGCAGGGCCGGCCGACGCCGGAGAACCACAGTCCAGCCATGCTCAGGCTGGCCACCGATCGTCACACCGCCGTTCGCTGAATCACGCCCCACTCTGCTGCTGAGAGGGGCAGCGCGCATCGTCCCGATGGGATGAAGCGAGGCAGAGCGCAAGGGCTGGCGGAGCCCGCGCCATGCACCCTAGGACGCTCAACTGGGACCAACGGCCCTAGCAGGCCGCCCAGCGGACGACGTATCAGAAAATGTCCAACAAGACCAGCTTAGGGACATTCACGACGGCCGGTGATCAGGGCGGGCATGACTAGACGGCGCTCCTGCGGTGCCAGTGGGCTGCATCGTCGCGGCCGGCCGGAAGGGGAGCTGCATCGGTATGTTCGCGTTCACCTGTGACGTGGTGACCATCCCCATCTGGATCACCGCGAGATCTCAGCCGGGCTTCAGCGGATCCGCGGGCCTTACCTGTTTCCGGCTGGCGTTGCAGGATGTGAGAAGCACGTCGAACAGCACCAAAACCGGCAGGCGATTTGTTACTCACGCCAGCTGGTGCGCAACGTCGGCCGCTGGTGAATCGGAGGGGACCGTCGGGGCATGGGCGTGAGCGAGGTGCGTCAGCGGGACGGCCGGTCACAGCGTGCGGGCGGGTCAGCGTCCGACCTCGTCGCGTCCAAGCTCCGTCGTCCGCTGATACGGCCCGGGACCGTGCGTCGTTCGTCCCTGATCGAACGTCTGGCGCGGGGCGGCCCGCGCCCGGTCGTCTCGGTGGTCGCGCCGGCCTGGCTACGGCAAGACAACGCTGCTGTCGCAGTGGGCCGAGCGTGACGGCCAGTCCTTCGCGTGGGTATCGGTTGACGAAGCGGACAACGACGCGAAGGTCCTGCTCAGCTATGTCGCGGAAGCGCTTGATGCGGTCGAGCCGATCGATGAGCGGGTGTTCGACGCGCTTGCCTCCCCGGGGAGCTCGGTGCCCGGCTCGGTCGTCCCCAGGCTGGGGAGGGCGTTTTCGTCGATGACCTCGCCGGTGGTGCTGGTCCTGGACGACGTGCACCTGCTGCACAACTCCGAATGCCGGGCCGCGCTGTCGGTGCTGGCCGATCACGTGCCGGCCGGCTCGCGGCTGGCGCTGGCGGGCCGGGCCCAGCCGCCGCTGCGGATCGCGCGGCTGCGCGCCGAGGGCAAGCTTCTGGAGATCGGCCCGGACGACTTGTCGCTGACCTGCCAGGAGACGTCATCGCTGCTGCGTGACGCTGGCGTCGCGCTCCGCCAGGACGATGTGGCGGAGCTGCATCGGCGGACCGAGGGCTGGCCGGCCGGGCTGTACCTGGCGGCCCTGTATCTCAGGGAGGGCGGCCCGTTCGCGGGCGTGGCGGTCTCCTTCACGGGCGTGGCGGTCTCCTTCAATGGCGGCGACCGGCTGGTGAGCGAGTACATGGAGTCGGAGTTCCTGGCGCGGATCTCCCGCCGGCAACGGGCGTTCCTGACCCGGACGGCGGTCTTGGAGCGCATGTGCGGTCCGCTGTGCGAGGCGGTGCTCGGGGTGGGCGGATCGGCGTCGATCCTGGCGGATCTGGCCGGGGCGAACTTGCTGCTGGTGCCGCTGGACCGGCGGGGGGAGTGGTACCGCTACCACCATCTGTTCCGCGACATGCTGCTGGCGGAGCTGCAGCGTCTGGAGCCCGGCCTAATGCCGGTCCTGCGGGGCCGCGCGGCCGGCTGGTACTTGCGGAACGGCTGGCCCGAGGAAGCGCTGGAGTACTCCATGGCAGCCGGGGACGTCGATGGGGCCGCCCGCCTGGTGGGGCAGCTCGTGGTGCCGGCCTACCGGCAGGGCCGGGTCACCACCATCCAACGATGGTTCGGGTGGCTGGAGGACCGGGGCGGGATCGAGGGACACCCGATGGCCGCTGCGCTGGCCTCGTTGTTTTCCGCGCTGACGGGGCGGCCAGTCGAGGCCGGGCGGTGGGCCGATGCGGTCGATCGCTGGCAGTACGGGGATCCGGCGCGGCCCGGTGACCCTTCCGCCGAGGCGTGGGCCGCCCTGCTCCGGGCCATCTTGTGCCGGCGCGGGACCGAACAGATGCGCGCCGACGCAGACGAGGCGGTGCGCGGGTTCGCGGCGGGGAGCTTCGTGACGCCAGCGCCCGCGCTTCTGCAAGGGATCGCGCGCATCCTTTGCGGTGACCTCGATGGCGGCGACGCATCCCTGGAGGATGCGGTCAGCGTCGGGGAGGAAGCCGACGCACCCGATGATCTCGCGGTCGCGCTGTGCGAGCGATCGCTGATGGCGATGGCACACAATCAATGGGACCGGGCCGAGGTCCTTGCCGGCCAGGCAGGTACCGTTTTGCACCGGGCCGGGATCGAGGAGAGCTTCGCGACCCCCCTCATCTGCGCGCTGCGAGCCCGTGCAGCCATGCGCCGGGCAGATGTCCCGGCGGCGCGCGGGGAACTCGTTAGTGCCCAGCACCTGCGGCCTTTGCTGACCTACGCGCTTCCCTACCTCGCCGTCCAGGCCCGGGTCGAGCTGGCTCGCGTCCACCTCGCGCTCACCGACCTGGCAGGTGCCAGGACGCTCATGTGTGAGGTCGATGACCTGCTTAAGCGCCGGCCCGGCCTCGGGACCCTCGTCGGGGAGGCCGAAGCGCTCCGGGCCCAGCTGTCCAGGGAACGCGGTGCAAGCGTCCCCGGAGCGTCGGCGCTGACCGCTGCCGAGCTGCGCCTGCTGCCGCTGCTGTCCACCCACCTGTCGTTCCCCCAGATCGCCGCGGAGATGGTCCTGTCCCGCGCCACGATCAAGTCGCAGGCGATGTCGATCTACCGCAAACTGGGGGCCTCCTCACGCAGCCAGGCAGTGGCCCGGTCCCGTGAGCTAGGCCTCCTGGAGGGATGACCACCCGGTCTTTCATCCCATCGGGGGGATGGAACTCGCCCCCGCACGAGGTGGACTGGTACCCGACGGCGAACGGAGGCATATGGGCCAGGGCCGCGCGCAGCGGGATCGACAGCGCAGGTGAGTAAAGGGACCACGGTCAAGATTCCAGCGATTCCGGCAACATAGGAAGCCACAATGACGTCGTCCACAACCCAGCTTCGTGGGAACCCATGGAGGGCTGCACAACTAGGCGGAGGTGGCTGCGGTGGGTGCTGAACGGGATCGGGTGGCCGGGTTCGGGCATCTGGAGGACGGGCTGCGGCAGGGCGGCGAGTGGTATCGGTGGGGGCCGTACGTGAGCGAGCGGCAGTGGGGCACGGTCCGTGAGGATTACAGTGCCGACGGCAACGCCTGAGATCATCTGCCGCACGATCACGCGCGGTCCCGGGCCTACCGGTGGGGGGAGGACGGCCTGGCCGGGTTCTGTGATATCGAGCAGCGGCTGTGCCTGGGGCTGGCGCTGTGGAATGGGCGGGACCCGATCCTCAAGGAACGCCCGTCCGGGCTGACCGGCCCGCAGGGCAACCACGGCGAGGACGTGAAGGAGTACTGGTGGTACCTGGACGCCGTGCCCAGCCACGCCTGGAACCGGTGGCGTTGGGGCCGGCCCGCAGCTGCTGTTCTGTGAGAACGAGACCAACCTGGCCCGGCTGTACGGCGCCGAACCGGTCACGCCCTATCCCAAGGACGGCATCAACGACCACGTGATCCACGGCGCGGCCACGGTCAACCCCGTCGGCACCGGGACCAAGTGCGCGTTCTGGTACCAGGTCACCGTGCCGGCCGGGCAGACCGCCGAGCTGCGGCTCCGGCTGCGACCGGCCGCAGCCGGGCGTGGGGGCTCCGCGGCCAAGACGGCGGCCGCACTGGGTAAGGACTTCGATAAGGTGATGGCCCAGCGCAAGGCCGAGGCCGATGAGTTCTATGCCGAGCTGACACCGGCCGGCGCGAGCGCGGATGAGGCGCTGGTGCTGCGGCAGGCGTCCGCCGGGATGTTGTGGAGTAAGCAGCTGTTCTACTACGACGTCGCCCGCTGGCTGGACGGGGACCCGGCCCAGCCGGAACCGCCGGCGGTGCGCAAGGGCGGGCGGAACTCCAAGTGGCGCAACTTCGACGGGTTCGACATCATCTCGATGCCGGACAAGTGGGAGTATCCCTGGTTCGCCGCCTGGGACCTGGCCTTCCACACCGTCACCCTGGCGCACCTGGACCCGGCGTTCGCCAAGTACCAGCTGATCCTGATCTGCCGGGAGTGGTTCCAGCACCTGCAGGGGGCGCTGCCGGCGTACGAGTGGGACTTCGGCGACGTCAACCCGCCGGTGCACGCGTGGGCGGCGCTGCAGGTGTTCGCCATCGACGGCGGCCGCGACCTCGATTTCCTGTCCCGGGTCTTCGACAAGCTGCTGGTCAACTTCACCTGGTGGGTCAACCGCGAGGACGCCGGTGACCGGAGCGTGTTTGAGGGCGGCTTCCTCGGCCTGGATAACATCGGCCCGATCGACCGGTCCCACCTGCCCGCCGGCTACACCCTTGAGCAGTCCGACGCCACCGGCTGGATGGGCTCCTACGCCATCGCGATGCTCGCCACCGCAGGCGTCCTGAACTGGTCCGGTCGCCGCCAGGCACAGGATCTGGTGCTGAAGTTCATGGAGCATTTTGCGGGCATCCGAAATGCCCTGGACCAGCAGGGCCTGTGGGACGACGCGGACGGGCTGTTCTACGACCGGCTGGTCACCCCCTCCGGCTACACCGTCCCGGTCAAGGACCCGGTCCATGGTCGGGATCATCCCGATGCTGGCCAGCGCGGTCATCGATGGCCAAATGCTGCAGAACGCGATGACCATGAACAAGACCTTCACGCGTTTCATGCAGAAGCAGGGCGTCGCGGACGTGACGAAGCTGGCCGAGACCCCGCAGCTGCGCGGCGAGGCGGGCGGCCAGCGGCTGCTGCTGTCGGTGGCCCCGCCCGCCCAGCTGGAGCGTTTGTTCGCCAAGCTGTTCGACGAAAGCGAATTCCTGTCCCCGCACGGGCTGCGCGCGCTGTCGGCCTACCACCGCGATCACCCCTACCAGTTCGACGCCGAGGGCTACCAGTCCTCCATCGACTATGAGCCGGCCGAGTCGACCACCTCGATGTTCGGCGGCAACTCCAACTGGCGCGGCCCGATCTGGATGCCGGTCAACTATCTGGTGGTCGAATCACTTGAGCGCTACCACCGGTTCTACGGCAGTGAATTTGAGATCGAGTACCCGACCGGCTCGGGCAAGCGGCTGACCCTGGACCTGATCGTCGCCGACCTGCAGGACCGGCTCATCTCCCTGTTCACCAGGGACTCCGGCGGACGGCGGGCCTGTTTCGGCGGGACCGAGAAGATGCAGACCGATCCGGCCTGGAAGGACAACCTCATCTTCAGCGAGTACTTCCACGGCGACAACGGCGCCGCGATCGGCGCCTTCCACCAGAGCGGCTGGACCGGCCTGATCGCGGATGTGATCCTGCGCCGGCACGGCGGCGTCCGGGCCCTCGGGGACGTCATCCGCGACCTGACAGCAAAGGCCCAGCCATGACCGCCGCGGTCCGGCCGGCCGCGGCGGCGCTGCCCGGCAGCCATTTCCCGCTGGGTACCACCGTCGGGGACGGCGGCACGAACTTCGCGGTGGCCTCCGCCGTCGCCGACGGGATGCTGGTGTGCCTGTTCGACGAGGCCGGCACGGAAACGCAGGTCCCGCTGCGGGACTACGACGCGGGCGTCTGGCATGGTTTTGTGCCGGGATCGGGGCCGGGCAGGCCTACGGCTACTGGGCCACCGGCCCGTATGACCCGGCCCGGGGGGTGCGCTGCAACCCGGCCAAGCTGCTGCTGGACCCGTACGCCCGGGCGCTGGCCGGGACGGTGAGGTTCGGGCCCGAGGTGCTCGGGTACGCCGCCGGCGACCCCGACGCGCCGGGCACGCTGGATTCGGCCGCGTACGTGCCGCGCAGCCTGGTGGTAGATGAGACGTTCCGCTGGGGCGACGGTGCCCGGCCCCGGCACTCGTATGCGGACACGATCATCTACGAGGTGCACGTCAAGGGCTTCACCATGCGTCACCCCGGCGTGCCGGCCAAGCTGCAAGGCACCTACGCCGGCCTGGGTCATGAGGCGGCCATCGGTCATCTGCTCGGCCTGGGCGTGACCGCCGTGGAACTGCTGCCGGTGCACGAGAGCGTGCCCGAGGCGTTCCTGCTGCAGCGCGGGCTGACCAACTACTGGGGATACAACACGATCGGGTATTTCGCTCCGCACCAGGGCTATTCGGCGGCGGTGCGGGCCGGGAAGCCGGGCGGTCAGGTCGCCGAGTTCAAGGCCATGGTGGACGCGCTGCACCGGGCCGGGCTGGAGGTGCTGATCGACGTCGTGTTCAACCACACCGCCGAGGCTGGCCAGGACGGCCCGACGCTGTGTTTCCGGGGCCTGGACAACCCCGCCTACTACCGGCTGGACCCCGGCGACCCGCGCGGTTACGTCGACACGACCGGCTGCGGCAACTCCCTCAACGTCGGCGACCCGGTGACCCTGCAGCTGATCATGGACTCGCTGCGGTACTGGGTGAGCGACATGCACGTCGACGGGTTCCGGTTCGACCTGGCCCCCACCCTGGCCCGCCAGGAGGGCGAATTCGAGAAAAGGTCGGCGTTCCTGGACATGGTCTCCCAGGATCCGGTGGTGTCGCGGGTCAAGCTGATCGCCGAGCCCTGGGATGTCGGGCAGATGGACAGCTACGACCTGGGCGGGTTCCCGCCGGTATGGCGCGAATGGAACGGCAAGTACCGCGACAGCATGCGGGACTTCTGGCGCAGCCACCCCGTCGGCCTGGGCGAGTTCGCCAACCGGTTCGCCGGCTCCTCCGACCTGTACGGCGGCGGCGCCCGGCGGCGGCCGACCGCCTCGGTCAACCTGATCACCGTCCACGACGGCTTCACCCTGCGCGACCTGGTCTCCTACAACGACAAGCACAACGAGGCCAACGGGGAATCCAACCGCGACGGGACCAGCGGCAACAACTCCTGGAACTGCGGCGCCGAAGGCCCCACCAGCGACCCCGCCGTGCTGGCCCTGCGGGCCCGGCAGTCCCGCGCGATGCTCACCACCCTGCTGCTGTCGTTCGGGATCCCGATGCTGCTCGGCGGGGACGAGATGGGCCGCACCCAGCAGGGCAACAACAACGCCTACTGCCAGGACAACGCGATCGCCTGGTTCGACTGGTCCGCCGCCGACACCGAGCTGCTCGCGTTCACCCGGCAGCTGATCGCCTTCCTCAAGGCGCACCCGGCCTTCCGCCGGCAGCGATTCCTGGCCGGCGCCGCCGGGGCGGCCGAGCTGGGCTGGTTCACCCCGGGCGGCACCGCGATGACCGGCACCGACTGGTCCGACCCCAGCGCCCTGGCCCTGGCCATCTACCTCGACGGAATCCGACGAACCCGACCGCGCCGCCGACGGCACGCCGCTGCTCGACGACGACTTCCTCGTCCTGGTCAACGCCTGGTGGCAGCCACTCGACTTCACCGTCCCGGCCACCCGTGACGGGCTGACCTGGCAGACCGCGATCGACACCTACGACCCCGCCAGACCCGCCACCGCGGCGCCGCTCCATGCAGGCGACCAGCCGACCGTCAGCCCCCGCTCGATCACCGTGCTCCGCGGCCCCCTGGCCGCTGCCGACGGCCGCCCCGCGTGATCGACCCGAGAAGAGCACGCTCGGCCCCATGGGGGATGCCCGATCCGGGGCCGTCACCGCCGGCTTGGGCAGCTCGTGGATCACGACCGGGCCGAGGCCAGGGACCGGGAGAGTATCGGCGGCCCGCAGGAGAGCCGGCGCCCAGGGCCCTGCGTGCCAGGATGGATCACGGCAGTGAATAGGCGCCCCTTAAGTCGCGGGCGCTTTCGATCTACCGCAAGCTGGGGGCCTTCTTACGCAGCCAGGCAGTCGCCCGGTCCCGTGCGCTGGGGCTCCTAGAGGGATGACTCCCCGGTCTTTCATCCCGTCAGGGTGATGGAACTCGCCCCGGCACGAGGTGGACTGGTACCCGACGGCGAACGGAGGTATATGGGCCAGGGCCCGCGCGTAGCGGGATCGACAGCGCAGGTGAGTAAAGGGACCGGGGTCAAGATTCCAGCGATTCCGGCAACGTAGGAGGTCACAATGACGACGTCCACAACCCAGCCCGCCAGGGGCACGGGCGGGCACCGCGCGGAAGGCCGTGGCTATGGCCTGGTCTTTTTCGCGTCGGTGCTGCTGGTGATCGTTGGCTGCTTCAACCTGATCTACGGCATCGCGGCGGTCGCCAACTCGCACGTGTTCATCGCCAACGCGCACTACGTTTTCGGCAGCTTGCGCACCTGGGGCTGGATCACGCTGATCATTGGCGTCTTGCAGCTGCTGGCGGCGGCCGGGGTGCTGGCGGGCAACCAGCTGGCGCGCTGGTTCGGCGTGGCGGTGCTGGGGCTCAGCGCCATCGACCAGATGTTCTTCATTCCCGCCTACCCGTTCTGGTCCCTGACGATCATCGCGATGGACGTGGTCGCGCTGTACGGGCTGTGCGCCTACGGCAGCCGCACCAACCTGGAAGCCGCCTAGGCCCGCACGTGCGCGACATCGGGGCCATCGGCGAGATCCGGGCGCTCATCGGAGCGGAGAAGCTCCGCGAGCTGCATGATGACAACCCGCTGCGGCGGCACACCGACAACATCGCGGCGCCCGGTGGGTGCTGAACGGAAGGGGAGACGATGAGTGAGCCTGATCGTACGACGCTGCCGATCCGCAGGCCGCCGTTTGGGGGGGTGTGCAATAAGACGCTGGCGGGGTCGGAGCCGGATTGGAACCTGATCGGGCATCCCGAGCCTCCGGCGGGGGCGCCGAATGTGCTGCTGGTGCTGATCGATGATGCCGGGTTCGGCAACGCGGGCACGTTCGGCGGGCCGATTGACACGCCGAACTACACGCGGATGGCGGAGGGGGGGTTGCGGTACAACCGGTTCCACGTCACCGCGCTGTGCTCGCCGACCCGGGCCGCGCTGCTGACCGGGCGGAACAACCATGCGGTCGGCTTCGGCTCGGTGGGTGAGTTCTCCAGCGGCTTCCCCGGCTACACGGCGACGGTGCCGCGGGATTGCACACCGTGGCCGAGGATCCTGGCGGAGAACGGGTACAGCACCGCGGCGTTCGGCAAATGGCATCTGACCCCCGATGGCCAGCAGGGCCCGGCCGGGCCGTTCGGGCGGTGGCCGAACGGCTGGGGCTTCGACTACTTCTACGGCTTCCTCGGCGGGGACGCGGGGCAGTGGGATCCGTGCCTGGCCGAGAACCAGAAGATCATCGGCACCCCCGCGGAGTTCTATGACAAGGAAAACCCGTACTACCTGCCGGATGCCATGGCCGATAAGACCATCGAGTGGCTGCACGGGGTCCGGGGGCAAGACGCCCGCAAGCCGTTCTTCGCTTACTTCTCCACCGGGTGCAGCCACGCCCCGCACCACGTGGCTCCCGAGTGGGCGGATAAGTACAAGGGCAAGTTCGACCAGGGGTGGGACCGTCTTCGCGAGGAGATCTTCGCCCGGCAGAAGGAACTGGGCGTGATCCCCGCCGACGCGGAGCTGACGCCGCGGGACGAGGCGTTCCCTGCCTGGGATGAGGTCCCGGACAAGCTCAAGGCCTACTACGCGCGGCAGATGGAGGTCTACGCCGGGTACTCAGAGAACGCCGACCACAACGTCGGCCGGGTGATCGACGCGATCGACGAGCTGGGCGAGCTGGACAACACGCTGATCGTCTGGATCTGGGGTGATAACGGCGCCAGCATGGAGGGCACGATCACCGGCTCGTTCAACGAGATGACGATGCAGAACGGCATCCCGCTGTCCGACGAGATGCAGCTCCAGCTGGCCGAACGGTACGGTGGCATCGGCGCCTGGGGCGGCCAGATGATGGATCCGCACTACTCCGCCGCGTGGGCGTGGGCCGGCAACACCCCGTTCAAGTGGGGCAAGCAGGTCGGTTCGCACCTGGGCGGGACGCGCAACCCGATGGTCGTCCACTGGCCAGCCCGCATCACCGAGGGCGGTGCGCTGCGCTCGCAGTTCACCCACGCCATCGACGTCGGGCCGACGATCCTGGACATCCTCAAGATCCCGGCCCCGTCCCAGGTCGACGGCGTGGAGCAGGAGCCCTTCCACGGTGTGACTTTCGCAGACTCGCTGGCCAACGCGGCCGCGCCGGAACATCGCACCCAGCAGTACTTCGAGACCATCGGCAACCGTGCCATCTACAAGGACGGCTGGTGGCTGGCCATGAAGACCCCGCGGATCCCGTGGGTGGTCACACCCGAAGCGCTGCGGCCCTACGCGCCCGGGGTGTGGGACCCCGACACCGACCCCGCCGAGCTGTACTATCTGCCCGATGACTTCACCCAGGCCCACGATCTCGCCGCCGCCCACCCCGGCAAGGTGGCCGAGCTGAGGGAGCTGTTCTGGGCCGAGGCGGAAAAGTACAAGGTCCTCCCCCTGCTCGCCACCTTGTCCGCGTTCTTCGGGATCCTGCCGCCCCGGCCCGATGAGGTCCCGGTGGAGTACCGGGGCGATGTCCAGAACATCATGTCCGGGATGATCCCCCGGATCTACAACCACTCCTATGCGATCAGCGCCGATCTGGTCGTCCCGGCCGGGGGGGCCGAGGGGGTGATCGTGGCCGAGGCCGACCATCTGGGTGGGTTCTCGCTGTGGGTCCAGAACGGGACGCTCACCCACACGTACTCGATGATGGGCGTGTTCATCTACCGGCAGCAGGCCGACGAGCCGCTGCCGGCCGGGGAGGTGACCGTGCGGATGGAGTTCGCCGCCGATGCGGCCAAGCCCGCCACCGGCGGAGAGGTGACCCTGTACATCAACGACCGGCCCGTCGGCAAGGGCCGCATGGACCACACCGTCCCGATCCGCTTCTCCGCCTACGCGGGCATGGACATCGGCCGCGACAACGGAGGGGTCGTCGACCTGAGCTACGAGGACAAAAAGCCGTTCGCCTTCACCGGCACGGTCAAAAAGGTCGTCTTCGACGTCAAGCCGCATCTCTCAGCCCAGGACGAGGACGAGCTGCACGCGGCGAAACAGCACGGCCACGCGGCGCACGGACTCTCGCAATAGGACAGGCCCGCAGCCTGGAGGAGTGACCGATGAAATTCGACGACGAAACAACCGACGTACTGATCGGCGGCTACCTGTCCAAGGACGCCGCCCAAGAGGACTACGAGGCGGTGCTGGCCAGCGGCGGCTACCTGCACGGCGCGGTGGTCGTCAGCAAAGACCTCAAAGGCGACTTGTCCGTGGAGCAGACCGACCACATGGTCCGCGAGGGCGCCGCGGGCCTGGGCGCGGTCGGGTTCGCGGTCGGGCTGTTCGCACCGCCGCTGCTGGCCGCGACCGCCGTCGGCGCGGTGATCGGCGCCGGGGCCGGCAAACTGCTGCACCGCAGGACCGCCAGCAAACTGGAGGAACAGGCCGGGGCCACCATCCCGGTCGGCGGCGCCGGCCTGATCGTCGCCTACCCGCACTCGGCGGCCGACAAGGTCGAACCCGCCGTGACACGCGCCATCAAGAAAGTCGTCGGCGAGGCCGAAGGCCACCACGTAAAGGCCCTGAAGGGCGCGATCGCCGACGCACAGCAGAAAATGACCGAAAACGGCACCTGACACTGAACGGAGGGCCGTGATGTCACCGGCAGGCCGGGTCAGGGAACAGACGGCAGGCCGGGTGAGGGAACAGATCGCTTATATCCGCGGCATGCACGTATGCCTGCCGTTCCCGCTCGTCATGATGGACGCGACCAGGCAGGTGATGACCGCGGTGCCGGGACCCGGCGAATACAGCGCGCCCAGCAACCAGCTCCACCGCATCAGGGACTTCGTCAACCCCCGGCTTCAAAAACGTGGTGCGCATCAGCCGAAGCTCCCTATGGTCGACCGCGTTCCTCGATCTCGATGCGGAGCCGGCCGTCTTCTCCCCTCCGGCGACCAATGGGCGTTGCCTGGTTGCGCAGGTCATGGACATGTGGACCAGCAGCTTCGCCTCGACCGGCAGCCGCACCACAGGCGGGAATCCCGGTCATTGCCTGATCGCTGGACCCCGCTGGAACGTCGCCGCCACCAGGCATCGAGGCGACGTACCGCTGCCCCACGCGATACGCACGGGTGCTGGTACAGATCGCCGCCACCGATTCTTGGGACTTCCCCCACGTGCACGCGCTCCAGGGCGAGCTGACGATCACCCCGCTCAGCGACACGGACAGGAGGAACGACGTTGGTGACCGGCCTGGCCCCGGACGACATCACGCCGATGCGCGACCAGCTCTTCTTCGACGGCCCCGAACGCAACCGCCGTCTGAGCCGTTTCTGGCTGCTGCTGCCGCTCGCGGCGGTGATCGCATCCGCCGGGGTGGTCAGCGACTCGACGGCCACCGTGATCGGGGCCATGATCGTCGCCCCCCTGATGACCCCCATCCTGGGAATCGTCCTGGCGGTGGTGCTGACCGACGGCCCCAACCTGCGCCGGTGCCTGCTGCTGGTCATCGCCGGCGCCGCCGTCGTGGTGGCGGTGGGCTGGCTGCTCGGCCTGCTCGTCCCCTACCCGGTGGTCGCGCAAACCAACGCCCAGGTGGCCGCCCGGGTCACTCTCCAGCTCGCCGACCTGGTAGCCGCGCTGGCCACCGGAGCCGTAGGCTCGGTTGCCCTGGTCCGGTCCGATATCTCTGACACCTTGCCCGGCGTGGCCATCGCCATCTCCCTGGTGCCGCCCCTGGCCGTTGTCGGCCTCACCCTGGAATCCGGCGCCCCCCGCCAGTCCCTGGCCGCGCTCCTGCTCTTCACCACCAACGTCGCGGCCATCCTGGCCAGCGGCATCGTGGTCATGGCCCTGTACCGGATCCGCCGCGCCTCCGGCCAGCTGGCCGCCCCGGCCGCCCGTTATCGCGGCGCCGTCGCCGTCATCGCCGCCCTCCTGCTGGCGATAATCGCCCCCTTGACGATCAGCTCGAACCGGATCGACCAGACCACCATCCGGCAAACCGACGTCCAAGCGGTGGCCCAGCACTGGGCCAGCGGCGCAGGCTGGTCAGTGACCGGCGTCACCGCCACCGGCGACCAGGTACTGATCCAGGCCGCCGGGCCGAACCCCGCCCCCAGCCTCGCCACGCTCCGCCACGACCTCAACACCGCAGGCCTGACCGGCCTCGACGCGCGGGTCAGCCTGGTCCCAGCCAGCTACAAGCCCCTGCCACGATAGACGGCGACCGGGTACTGCGGAAGCCTGCGAACACCGAAGCCGTGCGATGTGCAATCACCGGACCAGCCTCCAGCCACCCGCGATCGACCAACGCAACAGTGCCCGCGACGGCCCTCCGGGCCGACCCTGACCCCGGAAAGACAGATGGTAGGAACCCGGAAGGGTTGTTAGGAATCATCCCGGCCTCATCCCGGGATGGGGGATCTCTGTTCTCGACGCCGGCCGAGGTGCTGCGGGGCTATCTGTCCACCAGCGCTTTTCCATGGGCCGCCAGCGCCCAGATGACGAAGATGTCAAGCGTGATGATCATGAGTGACCAGAACGGGTAGAAGGGAATGAAAAAGAAATTCGCCAATGCCGACAGCGACGCGAGCGTGATTCCAACAATCCTGGCCCACAACGCCCCCGTCATCACGGCGAACCCCGCCAGCAGGACGATGACGCCGGCGATCAGTACGATCCACCCCCACGTCTTGACGTTCCCTCCGTAGGGGTAATTGGCCGCCGTGTGGTAGAACCTCCCGCTCTTCAGCAGGGCGGCCAGGCCCTCGAAGAACGCGGAGAGCCCTCCCACGATCATCACGATCGCGGCGAACAACACCCATCCGGCCCCCACATCGGGAGGTTCTTCTGTCATGACTCCTCTTTCTCCCGCCTGTGTCATTGTTCCTCCTCTTTGTCCAGCGATCAGGTCATGACGAATGCACCTTGACGCTCGGAGGCTAGCCCTCCATCACCCCAAGGGATGAAATACGGAGGTGCCCAAGGGGGAGGATGATCTACCGTCGTGGCGCCCGGCAGGAGACCGTCAACATCCGAGGTCAGGACATCAGCGTCCGCGGCGAGCGCCGGCCACCATTGCGAGTGTCGCGAGGCACGCCGCATTCTTCGCACCGGGCTCGATCTGCCTCCGCATGCGCGCTGGGCCCGCGCGGTGCGCCAGGGCCGCCTGACTGTTCGCGCCGGCCCAGGGCGGCCGGCTATGCCTGCAGGTGGGTGCCATGGACACAGGCACCATCGTTTCGGGCCGAACGGCCCTAGGAGGCGGCCCGCGGGCGGCACAACTTCAAATTCAGCAAAGTCATCAAGAAGACAGAGGGGTGGGCATGATGATCCATGGTCCGCCTGGGCAGGACTGGACGCTGGTGCTCCGGCGCCAGCCGGCCCGCATCGTCGGCGGCCGGCCGGAAGGCGGCTATACCGACGCGTATGAGCTCATCTGCTGCGATTGCGGTGACGATCCCGACCTGGATTACCAGCAGGTCTCCCCGGAGTTCCAGCGGATCCGCGGGCCGTACCCGATCGCGGCCGGCGTGGAAGCGTATGAACAGCACGCCGGGCGGCACAAGACCCGGCAGCCGATCTTCGAGCCGGTCAGAACGCCCAGATGATCGCCGCGACCAGCGGCCCGGCCCCGTACAGTTCGCTGGCCAGCGCCCTGCAGCCGGGCTGGCCTGCAGCAGCGCCCGCAGCTCGCTGACCTGCTCCGGGGCATCCACGGACAGCGGCACCTGGCCCTCGGCCACCAGGGTGCGCAGGTGCCGGGCGTCGGCCCTGCCGGTCTTGGCGCGGCGCTTGGGGCCGCACCGGTTCCGCGCTCTCGCCCGGCTCGGCCAGCAGCGCGGTGACCCCCGCCCGCTGCAGCTCCCCGGCCACGAACCGCCAACCCGTGCAGCCCTCCACCCGCGAACGTCGTATCGTCACAGCCGGCGAACCGCTCCAGCCAGTGCCTCAGCGTCTCCCGGCAGGCCGGGGTGATCCGGCCCCGCCGCACCTGCCCAGTGACCGTGTCCAGATGGTCAAAGGTGACCTGTCGACAGTGGACAGCGAACCCTCCTACGATGGCCATGTCGGGACCTCCTAATGCTCCTGACTTGTACCCGACGCATCTAGCGTGCGCTGAGCTGAGGGGGTCCCCCATTCATGTCATCTTTTTGCGCGGGTAAATGCGGCTGATGAATGGACCGTGATATGTCCCGGAGCTGAAGGAGAATCATGACCACACCGGCTATCGAGATCCCCGGCTACATAGCGGGCACCTGGGACCTTGATCCCGTCCACTCGCACATCGGTTTCGTGGCCCGTCACATGATGGTGAGCAAGGTCCGCGGGCGGTTCGACACGTTCGAGGCCCAGATCGTCACCGCCGAGGATCCGCTCCAGTCCGCCGCCACCGCAACCGTCGACGTGAACTCCGTCAACACCGGCAACGAGACCCGGGACAACGACCTGCGCTCGGGCAACTTCTTCGCGGCCGGTACGTACCCGGCCATGACCTACCGGTCCACCGGCATCCGCCGCCACGGCGAGGACTTCGTCATCGACGGCGAGCTGACCATCCGCGGCGTGACCCGCCCGGTCTCGCTGAAGGTCGAGATCAACGGGTTCGTCCCGGATCCCGGCGGCGGTACCCGGGCCGGGTTCTCCGCGACCGGTGAGATCAACCGCCTCCACTTCGGTGTCTGCACCAACCCGCCAATCGTGGGCCTGGCCAGCGACAAGGTCCACCTCGAAATCGAGGCCGAAGCGGTGCTGCGCACGGAGCAGTAGCCGAACGGCCGCAAGCCCGGTCCCGCCTCACCCGGCGGCTGGACGCCGCCCGGCACCCCTACGCGGCCGTCATCGAGGACGCGCCGGAGACTCCTCCTTCAGGAGCGCTGCAGCGCGGTGTCAGCCATGCGTGGCAAGTCGTATACGGTCGCGCCCGCGGCGGCCAGGACCTGCCGGGAAATCCGGTAGTGGTGGCCGCACAAAAGCAGGTCCACCGCATGTGGCCGCCCGGGTGTGGGCGGCATGATCACCCGGACCACCGGCCGGGCGGGGCAGCAGCACGCACGGTCCTCAGCGCACAGCGGGGAGGACCACAGGCTCGGCACCGGCCCTGCGCCGCCGGATTCCGGCGCGCTCCCGCCAGTACGCATGTGCGGGAATCTCAGCCTCATCATTCAAGCCTCCCCAGGCCGGGCCCGCCCTGTAGGGGCCTACGTCCCGCTCCGCCGGGCCAAACAGGCCCCCCGCGGCGGGCGCTGGGCGCCCCTACGCCAGCAAGAGCTAATGACACCATGGATTTCCGGAAAGGCGGCATCCGCACCTCGGCAGCGCTGTCGCGGTTGACCGCGTGGACCGGCGGGTGAACCAGTCACCCGGCAGTTCCGTGACCTGCTCCAGGATCCCTGGTTCCTCGAACAGATAGGTGGATTGGTGGATTGACCAGCAGGCGGGAGGACTTCATGACCGGCTGGGCTGGGGCACATCACGTGGCGATCTGCCGTCGGTTGGTTGCCGTCCCGTACAGAAACGTGGTCCCTACCGGTGCCTGCCGGTTCCGCGTGTGGCTCAGCGCGTGAAACGCGGGTTTCCGCGCCCGTGTGGCTCAAGGCGGCCCGGCTAGGATGCAGCCGACTGGCCGTGACCGCTGGCCGTCGCGACATGCTGCCGCTGCCCGGCCAGGCCAGCGGCCACTGAAGTGATACCGCCCGCGCCCGGACCCCCGTGCGCGTATGAGTGGCATGCTCACGCGCTGGCCGGTGTACGCCCTTGCGGCTGCCGCGGTAACCGGCACGCTGCTCGAGCAGTCCGCTCTGCATGTCGGGCCGTTGAGCGTGTCCCAGCCGCTTCTGGTCATCGTCAACCCGCTCGCCAGCATCATCTTGAGCATCTGGGTGTTCGACGAGCGCTTCACCGACAGCCCGGCGAAGATCACCCTTGCCGTCGTGACCATGGCCGTCCTGGCCGCCGGGATCATCGCGTTGTCGCGAACGACGCGGAAAGACCTCATCCCCTCCAGACCGGTCGCGACGTGAGGGGTGCCCACGGCGTGCATCTGCGCTCGCTGCCTCCCATCCCGGAGGCTTACACGTGTCTCCGGGATCTATGTTCAGGAACACGCCAAGCGGAGGGTTGCTCGCCGCAGGGGCACGTGTGATCGTGTGGAGGGGAGGCGATCGGCAGCACGACGCAGCAGACAGCTGTGGCCGGCGGCAGGGCGCTAAGAACGGCCTGCCGTCGGTGCGCGTTGTTCGCGACAAGGACGCGACCAGCATCAGGCCGCTTCCGCCGGGGTGAGACGGGAGAGACGGCCGTGGTGCTGAACCTTATGCTGATCGGTTTGGCGATCGCGCTGGATCCGCTGCCGCTGACGGCATTCATGGTGATACTGCCCTCCAAGCGCGGCGTGCGAAAGGGCGCGGCGTTCGTGTTCGGGTGGCTGGTGTCCCTGGCCATCGTGGTCACGGTCACGGTGCTCGCCACCGGCAATAACCCGCCCAAGCCGAACACGGCACCGTCACTGGCGTCGCTGGCGGTGAGGATCGCCATCGGAACCTTCCTGGTCTGGATTGCGATCCGGCAGCGCCGGCGGATGGGGCAGCCGAAGAAGCCAAAGAAGCCACCGAAGTGGCAGCAGCACGTGGACAACATGTCCCCGTGGTTCGCCATGGCCCTCGCCCCTACCCTCCAGCCCTGGGGCCTGATCGGCGCGGGAGCGGCCACGGTCGTGGAGGCCAAGCTATCCAGCTGGGAGAGCTTCCTCGCGCTGTTCGGGTTCTGTGTCCTGGGCTCGGCGTCCTACCTCGCCATGGAGATCTACGCTGGTTTCCGGCCCAGGCAGAGCGAAGCGTTCCTGGCCAGGTTCAGGACCTGGATGGAAACCCGCACCGACCAGGTGATCATCGTCGGGAGCCTGATCCTCGGCTTCTGGCTCATCGCCAACAGCATCTACCTGATCGTCACCTGAGGCCGCCTGACCGGAAAATAACTCACCTCAATTGGGCGCGCGGCAGCGGACCCGAGGCTGGTTCGAGCGTCGGGCCTGGTCAGGGCGGTATGGGTTAGGCGGCCGGGGCCAGGGTTACTTCCAGTCCCAGGGCCTGGAGCTGCCGGACGTGGTTGCGGATCTTCTTGTCCCGGTCGGTGCGGGAGGCGACGTAGTCCGGGCCGAGGTCGGTGTAGCGGGCGGCAGGCTCGGCGAGCAGGTGCCAGATGATGATCAGGATGGACCGGGCGACGGCGACCTGGGCTTTGGCCTTGCCGCGGCGGCGGGCGACGCGGCGGTATCGTTCGCCGAGGAAGGTACCGGTACGCGCGGCGCCGAGGGCGGCCTGGCCGAGGGCGCCGCGCAGGTAGGCGTTGCCGTGTTTCTTTTTGCCGTGGCCGGTGCGCGGCCCGGACTGGTTCGCGGCCGGGCATAGCCCGGCCCAGGAGACCAGGTGCGCGGCGGTGGGGAACCGGGTCATGTCCAGGCCGGCCTCGGCGATGATCGCCGCGGCCAGGTCCGGGCTGATGCCGGGGATCTCGGCCAGCCGGGCGGCGGCGGGCAGCACGGCGGCGTCCGGGCCGGTGCCGGCGGCGGGGCCGGTGGTGCCGTCGGCGTCCACGCCCTGCGCTTCGGGGAGGGTGGCCAGGGTGTCGCGGATGCGCGCCTCCAGCTGGGTGATCTTCTGGTCCAGGAACTTGATCTGGTCCAGTTCCAGCTGGGCGAGCTCGCCGTGGTGGGCGTCGAACATGCCGGTCAGCGCCTCGACGAGCTCATCGTGCTTGGCTTTCATCCGGGTGCGGGCCAGGCCGGCCAGCACGTGCGGGTCGCGTTCCCCGGCGATCATCGCCCGCACCATGTCCTTGGCCGATTCGGTGGTCAGCTTGCTGGCCACCGACGACAGCTTGATCAGCGCGCCTTCGAGCAGCTTCTCCAGCCGCTGGTAGCAGCGGGTCCGCTCGCGGACGTAGTCGGTGCGGGCGCGGGTATAGTCCCGCAGCGTCCGGATCGGGGCCGGCGGCACGAAGCACGGCCGCAGCATCCCCCACTCCGTCAGCCGGGCCAGCCACATCGCGTCGTGCTTATCGGTCTTCGGGCGGCCCTTGAGCTGCCGGGCCTGGGCCGGGGACACCAGCTGCACCGCCAGCCCGAGCGCTTCCAGCAGGTAGTAGAAGATCCGCCAGTAGTCGCTGGTCGCCTCCAGCGTGACCATCTGCACACGGTCCTTGAGCAGGTGCCGGCCCAGATCACTGACCGCGCTGGTCACGGCCTGCACCTCCCAGACCTTGCTGGCCCGGGGCCTGCCGTCCCGGCCGGGCAGCCGGACGCACACCATCCCCGACGCCTTGGCCACGTCGACCGCGGCCACCCGCTCGAACACCCGCTGGTGCTCCTCGTCCTCGATAACCTGCGGCCTGGCCTTGCCCACCGCGGTCACCTCCGTATCCTCGGATATGGGTAACAGGGCGGGCTGCCCGGGGACCCGCGGTCACGGCCTCAACGGCCCGAATACTGACCGGCGTGCTCGAAGCAACAAAAAGCGACCCTCAGGTCACAGGTCCCGGCGCCAGGCTTAGCTACGGGCTCGTATCCCAAAGAAGCTCGGCGTCACGGGCAGCCCGCACCCAACCTGCACCATCCGGCACCCGCTCCGCAGCCACATCACCCAGCCCCGGCCACCACGCGGCAGTGAGCGGACCTCAGCCCGCCACGACCAGCACCCGCCATTTTCACGCCGCGGCAACCACACCCCCGGGTGAGGAAGGCTTAGCTTGTTACTTAACCTGTCTGCTTGGTGAGATTTTCTTGGCCGCGGCCTTCTTCTCGGTTTTGCCCACGCTGTGACGCTGGGCCGGGCGGCGGTTCGTTGAGCCTGGCGGGCGTCCGGGGCCGGGTTTGCCGGGTCTCGGCGCACTGGCCGGGCAGGGCAGGTTCGCGCGGATCTTCCGGAACCCCCGCCGGACCGGGGCCGGGATGAGCTGGAGCCGCGCGACTCACCTGCGCTGCCGAAGCCGACAGGGACGCCCTTGGAGATGTCCCGGTCCTGCCCGGCGGCCCGCACCTCGCTGACCAGGTGACTGACCGCATGAACGCTGCGCACGTCCAGCAGCAGCCGGGGCGAGCGCGGGGCGACGGTCAGGACGCCCGCCGCTGCTCAGGCGCGGACGGTCTTCTCGCTCAGCCCGAGCAGCCGGGCCGCTGCTGGGCTACCAGATCGGCGACCGGTGGGGCCGGCAGCTCCTGGAACACCCGGGACCGGGGCCTGGGTATAAGCCTGCGGGGTGATGGACAGCGACAGGGCGCAAGGACTTCCTGAGCGAGGTCTTCGACAAGCTGCTGGTCAACTTCACCTGGTGGGTCAACCTCGAAGGCGCCGGGCGCAACAACGTGTTCGAGGGCGGCTTCATGGGGCTGGACAACGTCGGCCCGATCGACCGCTCGCACCTGCCGGTCGGCGGAGTCCTGTAGCAGTCCGACGCGACCGGCTGGATGGCCTTCTACGCGATCGCCATGGCCGGGATCGCCGGCGTCCTGCAGCGCAGCGGCCGGCGGCCGGCGTTGTCATCAAGTTCCTCGTGCACAGCCCCCACAGCGCGACGATGTTGGCGGCGATGATCATCAACGACCAGGACGGGTAGCTCGGGAGGAAGAACATCTGGTCGATGGCGTTCAGCCCGAGCACGGCGTTCCGCCCGCCCATACCCGCAGATTTGTATGCTGCCGACGTCATCGTGACCTTCCATTCCGGATTTGCCGGGATCTTGCCCTCTCCGCCGCTCACTTGGGCCATCGATCCCACCTCTCCCAGCCTGCCGGAGCATCCTCCCAACGGGATGAAACGGGAGAGGCCGACCCTGGAAAATAGATACCGCGCAGGCATCTCCGCAGGTGGCTCCTCCTTCTTTGCTGTCCCGGCGGCCCGGGCCTGCCTGATGTTTCATCCCAACGGACTGATGTCACATGGCCGCTGTCCGGCTTGTGTGGACTCGGCGGCCACAAGGAACTCCGCCGTGAGCTCTATTGCGACCGGTATCGCGGAGTTCGGGACCGGAGTTCAGTCTGGCAAAGTTTTCACTGCGGGCGAGGCTGGCTGGCGACGCAGTAGATAGGAGGGTTCATGCCGGAGCGGAACCGCGTCGGCCGGTACCTCAGCATCGGCGTCCCGGCGACGTTCGTTGACCACTTGCGCCCAGAACGGGGTCATAGTCCGCTGGGAATCCCGGCGCCACCGTAAGCACCAGAAGACAGCGGCCGGGTCGACGTGGTGGGCGCCCAGAGTCCGCGGCTGGTGGATCGCCGTCCTGTTCGCCATCGGATCGCTGCTGTTCGCGCTGGGCTCGGTGCCGGCGTATACCAGCGCCGTCGGGAGCCTATGGGACACCGTCACCTACTTTGTCGGCTCGCTGTTCTTTACCTCGGCCTCATTCCTGTCCTACCGGGAGGCTGTCGACGCCGCCCCCGAGGCGGAGAACCCCGCGCACCGGCGGTTCTTCACCTACCAGCCAGGGCGGATCGACTGGTGGGCCACTGCGGTGCAATTCGTCGGGACCTTGTACTTCAACGTCAGCACCGGGGTCGCCATGGTGACCGACCTGTCCGCGCAGGCCGCCCACCAGCACGTGTGGCGGCCCGATGCCATCGGCTCGGTCTGCTTTCTCGTCTCCAGCGTCCTGGCCTGGTACGAGGTCTGCCACGGCTGGTCCGCCTGGCGCCCCCGTGACTGGTCCTGGTGGATCACGCTGGCCAACCTGATCGGCTCCATCGCCTTCGGCATCTCCGCCGTGGCTGGCTACATCAACCCGGTAACGGGTCAGGTGTATAACGCCGCACGGGCCGACACGCAGACTCTGATCGGCGCGATCTGCTTTTTCATCGGTGCCGTGCTGCTGTTCCCGGAACGCACCGAGGAAGGCCGCAGTCAGGTATTGGAGGCTGGGGCCGCCAACTCCAGCATCGACCCATGATCGGTCCAATTCCCAAGCTAACGCTGGGCTGGCCATCTAGCTGGGGAACATAGGCATCACGCGCGGATGGCCAGGTCAGCGGGTAAGTTCCCTTGATCACGGCGCCCCCAGAGCCGTGGTCCCGGGGTGGATGCGCTGAGTGCGGCGTCGGCATGATCTGTCTCTTTACCTCCCAACGGGGTGATGACGGCATGGCTTACTCCAGGCCAGTATTGAGGCCAGCCAGCACGTGACGCCCGAGGCCGATGCCAAGTCGCGGTGATCGCCGAAGCTGGGGATTGTTTGATCAAGGGGATGCTGACCATGGTACTGCACGACCGCGACACCGTCCGTGACCAGCTTGAGGATTGCGTGTTCGCCGACCGGGACCTGACCAGGCCGGTGGCCAAGTACCGGTTCCCTCAGGATGGAACGCTGCCCAGGGACGCGGTCCAGCTGGTGGCGGACGAGCTGATGCTCGATGGCAATGCGCGGCAGAACCTGGCCACGTTCTGCCAGACGTGGGAGGAACCCGAGGTTCTTGGCCTGATGGAGCTGTCGATCAACAAGAACATGATCGACCGGGACGAGTACCCGCAGAGTGCCGAGATCGAGCGGCGGTGCGTGCACATGATGGCCGACCTGTGGAATGCGCCCGGGGCGGCCAACACCGTGGGCACCTCGGCCATCGGCTCCTCTGAGGCCTGCATGCTGGCGGGGATGGCGGCCAAGTGGCGGTGGCGGGCCAAGCGCCGGGCCGACGGCAAGCCGGCCGACCGGCCGAACATGGTGTGCGGCCCGGTACAGGTGGTCTGGCACAAGTTCGCCCGCTACTGGGACATCGAGATGCGCGAGGTCCCGATGTCACCGGGCCGCTACATGATGGATGCCGCGTCGATGCTGGAACGCGTGGACGAGAACACGATCATGGTCGTGCCGACCCTGGGCGTCACCTACACCGGCGCGTACGAGCCGGTGGAAGAGATGGCCAAGGCGCTGGACAAGCTGCAGGCCGACACCGGCCTGGACATCGACATTCACGTGGACGGGGCCAGCGGCGGTTTCCTGGCCCCGTTCTGCGCGCCCGGGGTCGTCTTCGACTTCCGCCTGCCCCGGGTCAAGTCGATCAGCGCCTCGGGGCACAAGTTCGGGCTGGCCCCGCTGGGGGTGGGCTGGGTCGTCTTCCGGGACAGCAGCGAGCTCCCCGACGATCTGATCTTCCACGTCAACTACCTGGGCGGCGACATGCCGGTGTTCCAGATCAACTTCTCCCGGCCGGCCGGGCAGATCATCGCCAGCTACTACAACTTCCTGCGGCTCGGTCACGAGGGCTACCGCCGCGTCCACCAGGCGTCCTACGACATCGGCCAGTACCTGGCCACCGAGATCGTCAAGCTCGGCCCGTTCGAGCTGCTGTGTGACAGCAACCCCAACACCGGGATTCCGACGGTCACCTGGCGGATCCGCGACGGCGAGGACCCCGGCTACACCCTGTTCGACCTGGCCGACCGGCTGCGCGGCCGAGGCTGGCAGGTGCCTGCCTACACCCTGACCGGGACCGCCTCCGACATCGCGGTGCAGCGCATCCTGGTCCGGCTCGGCGTCAGCCAGGACATGGCAGACCTGCTCCTCTGCGACTTCCGTGACGCGGCGGCCCACTTCGGCAAGCATCCGGTCACCGTGTCCATGACGAAGGAGGAATCAGGCGGGTTCAGTCACCTGTAAGAGCCTGCTTGAGAACCGGGCTGCCGTCGGCCAGGATGTATCTGGACCTTCCCGGGCGTAGCGCGGTGTGTCGCTGACATGACGTAAGAGGCCCCTGGTAATCGCTTGGGTGTCGAAGCCAGAGCGATGCCAGGAGCCTTGCGTGCCGTTCTAACCTGCCGCCAATCGTGATGATGCGGGCAAGAAGATCAACGCCCAAGCGGCACCTCGCCATCGATGCCCTCGGCCTGCTCACGGTGCTGGTCACCGCCGCGTCCGTGCAGGACCGCGACGCGGCAAAGCCACTGCTGTGGAACCTGCGCAGAGCGTTCCCTTCCATCAAGCTGGCCTGGGCCGACGGCGGCTGCACCGGGAAGCTGGTCACGTGGGCCAAGACCCACCTGCGCCTGAGGCTGGAAATCGTCAAGCGCCCCGATGAGCTGCATACCTTCAAAGTGCTGCCCCGCCGGTGGGTCGTCGAACGCACCCTGTCCTGGGTCACCCGCCACCGCCGCACGGTCCGCGACTACGAGCGCCTGGCCGCCCACCACGAAACCTATGTCTACTGGGCCATGATAGTCCCTGACTCGGAAGCGGGACTTAGGTCCCCCGGCGGAAGGGCCGAAGTTTCCTACCGTGAAGCGACTGGTCCGCACAGCGTGGGTGTCTAGGTCAGCCAGGCTCACCGCAGCGCATGAGTGAAGGGACCAAATGGCAGCTGAAGTTGCATCAGGCGAGGGCGCCCCCACGAAGCCCGCAGCCGTCATCTCGGTGAACGGCAACGGGCAAGGGCGGCGGGCACCGGCGACGCGCCGCCAGAACCGCAGGGTCATGCTTTTGATCGGGCTGGGCGTGGCGTCACGTCTTCTGCGAGACCCCCGCTTCCAGGCACAGGTAATCACAGCCGCCCTCGGACTGGCCGTGCTGAAGCGTGCCGCCCAGGAGGGCGGGACTGTGAACTTCGAACGCGTGAGCGGCTTTTTCGAAGGGAACCGCGTTCGGCTTGAAGGCAAAGCCAAGAAAGCAGTCGCTCAGCCCAAGGCTCGGTAGCGACAGGCAGGGCTGTGGTCATTCTCGGATGCTGAGACAGCGCCCGCCTGAAGATGACCTTGGTAGCCAGGCGGCTGCATGGGCGTGTCGCTGCGCGACATGAGAACGAGGTCCCGGTACGAGCGTGTATTCGACCAAAGATCACGTTCTGTCCCGCGAGTCCAGTTGTCCTGCCAGGATGCCATATCCGCTGTGCCCGCCGGTAGCTGTTCCGCCTGTGATGATGATGCTGGCCTGGGCAGTTATCAGGGCCTGCTGGAATGCCTGGAGGGCCTGCCCGATCCGCGGCGCAAGCGCGGCATGCGGCACCGCGCGGGGGTGGTGCCGGGGTTCGCGGTGGCGGCGGTGATGGCCTGTGGGGCTCGATTACTGGATCTGGCCTGGCCGGATTGCTGGATCTGGCCTGGGCGGCTTCCAGCGTGGAGATCATCGCTGAGTGATCTTCTCCGTCGTCTATCTGCTCGCGCGCTGCCTGCTCGGCTGTCTGATGGTGCTGGCCCGGCATCAGGTGTCCAAAAATGCCGAGCTCCTGGTGCCGGGTCGAGGGCAACCGGGACGCGAACACGCCCGGCGTGGATGGCATGACCGTAAAGCTGGTGGAGGAGCGCATCGGTGTCCCGGGGTTTCTGGAAGACCTGCGCGCCCAGCTGAAGACGGGCACGTTCCGGCCGTTGCCTGTGCGGGAACGCAAGATTCCCAAGCCGGGCGGGGCCGTGAGCCTGCCGATTGACACGTCAGTGTCATCAAGACGCTGATGGCATCAAGATCGGATGCGGCGTGTGGGTCACGGAGGGGCCACATGCCACGGAGACGAACGGTCAGCCTACGGCACGGAGACTCGTCTGCTCTTCTTGTTGCCGCCCAGGTCAAAGGGATGATCGGTCGTTTCTTAGTGATCTTCAGGCAGTAGGGGCCGAGGCAAAGAGGTTGAGCCCGAGCGCTTCGGAGAGGTACCTGGTGATGCGCTGACCCCGCACGCTGTTGCCTGCCGCATCGAGCGGCGGGGAGAACGTGCCGACGCCCCCCTTGCCCGGCGACACGGTCACGATGCCTCCGGCGACCCCGCTTTTGCCGGGGAGGCCCACGTCGTAGAGCCACTCGCCAGAATGCTCATAAAGCCCGGCCGTGGCCAGCACAGCGAGGACTCGCTTGCAGTAGCGGGTGTCGATGGCTTGCTCACCGGTGACCGGATTCACTCCGCCATTGGCCAGCGTGGCCCCCATCACGGCAAGGTCCCGCGCGCTCACCCGCAGCGAGCATTGGCGGGTGTAGACGTCGGTGGCGACATCGGGGTCGCAGTACATGCAGCCGTAGCCGTCCAGCAGGTGGGCGATACCCCGATTGCGGTCGTTGGTCGCCGCCTCGGACTCATACACGTCATCGTCCATCACCAATCGCCGGCCGGCGAATCGCGACATCGCGGCGACGACACTCTCGAATTTCTCCTCGGCGGTGGTACCCGGCACCAGGCTTGTGGTGGCCATGGCGCCGGCGTTGACCAGGGGGTTCATCGTCCGGTCGGCGTTGAGCTCGATGGCCATCACCGAGTTGAAGGGCAGGCCGGTGCTGTTGACGCCTAGTTTCCGGTGCGCCTCCTCATGCCCGAGGGTGTGACAAACCAGGGCGAAGACAAAGAGCTTGGAGACGCTCTCGATGGCGAACTCCTGGTCAGCGTCGCCGATCGAGAAGAGCCGCCCATGAACTCCGGCGACGCATACGCCGAAGGCGCTGGGCGACGCTACGGCGAGGGCAGGAATATAGTCGGCGATGGCCCCCTCGTCGAGATGGCGATAGCGCTCGTCAGCCGGCGGTGACGATGGCCTGCACGTCCGTATCGCTCGGGAGCACCCCGGTCGACACTCGTTCGGTCCCGGCGTGGTCATCGGGGAGGGGATCGTGGGCGATGGCTGCGTTGCGGTGATCGGCCGTCGTCTGGTTCTCGCCCTGGGTCATCGTCGTCTGCAATCTGTAGACAGTGTCCGTTGATGCCGTTCCGGCCTACGATCGCGCGGCGGCCTGCCTGGGTGTTTAGGGGCGAAGGTCCCGCCACGGTGGAGTGCTAAGTCCCTACTGAGACGGCTCGCGGCCCTCTGACGCTGGTCAAATGTGGATGAGGTTTCCGCGCCACAGGGCCAAGGACGCCGGGGGGTCCCCCGACGACGAGGCTGCCGGAACGCCTCCCGACGACCGGGCTGACTGGTCCAGGCCGCCCGCTCTGGGTGTTCGGGCCTGCTGCTGCCCCGCCCGGCCGGTGGTGCGGGTCCTCATCCCGCCCACCTCTGCTCGCCCGCATTCGGTTGCTCTCCTGCTGTGCGGCCACCACTACCGGGCGTCCTGCGTCGCCCTGGCAGCCGCCGGCGCAGTGATCGTTGACGACCGGCGCAGTGGTGGAACCATCCTCAGCGAGTTGTGTTACTTCTGTGTTGATCTTGGTCCGCGCCAGCGCTGCGTGCGCCATCGGGATTCCCTCTCTTCTGCGTTGTCGCAGGTGAGAGAGCTGGAAACCGCACTAGAACTGGGCTCCCGCGATAGGACTCGAACCTATAACCTGCCGGTTAACAGCCGGACGCTCTGCCGATTGAGCTACGCGGGATCGCGCGGCACCGGGGGCCGGGAACCAGCCAGCGTGACTACCCTGCCGGGCAGCCCAGCGCGTCTACCGCTGTGCCGACGGCCCGCCCATCCGTGCCGGGACCTAAGAGTAGCGTACCCGCGGGATAGCCGTGCGCGGCGTCCCGCCGAAGGGCGGCCGAAGGGCAGCCAAGGGCACCGGCGCCTGGATTGCCCGCTTACCTAGCGGGCTTCGCACCGGGGACGCGCTATCCCAGGCGGCCGCCGGAGCGTGTTGCCCGCGCGGCTGCTTTCGGGTGCGATAGGCGGAGGAGTACGAAAGCTGATAGCGGGAAGTCAACTCTGTACAACCACATGGTTAAGAGAGGCACACAATGCGGTATCGAGTCACGTTCGTCGCCGGGTTCGCCGCCGGGTACGTCCTCGGCGCCCGTGCTGGCCGGGAACGGTATGAGCAGGTGAAGAAGCTGAGCCAGCGTGCGGCGGGAAACCCGGCCGTGCAGAAGGCCGCAGGCACGGTCAGCGCGAAGGCGGCCGAGCTGGGCAAGACGGCAAAGGACAAGGCCACGGACAAGATGCCGGGCTTCGCCCAGACGGCGATGAGCAAGGCCGGTACGATCCCGGGCCTGCGCGGCCGGGTGAACGGGTCGACGGACTACGCCAACGACGGGGCGGACCTTTACAACCCGCCTCCGGTGACGGGGACCGGGGAGACCGGAATGTACCCAGACGGCACCTGAGACCGACCGGAAGCTACTCCGCCCGGTGGCCGCACGAACGGCTACCGGGCGGATGACCTTCCGGCGGGATGGGCCGCAGCGAGGCGATTTGCCCCGCCGGGGACAGCCGCACCGAGGAATTTGCCCCGCCGGGACGGGCCGCACCGGGCGCCGCCTCCGGCGCGTTAATCGAGGTACTCGCGCAGCATCTGCGCGCGGCTCGGGTGACGGAGCTTGGCCAGCGTCTTGGACTCGATCTGGCGGATACGCTCCCTGGTCACGCCGAACTCCCGGCCCACTTCCTCCAGCGTCCGGGGATGACCGTCGGTCAGGCCGAACCGCAGCTGGATAATCCGCTGCTCACGCCGGGACAGGTCATGCAGGACACGCTCCAGCTGGTCCTGCAGCATGATGAACGCCGCGGCCTCGATCGGCACCACGGCGTCCGCGTCCTCGATGAAGTCGCCCAGGTCGGCCTCTTCCTCCCCGATGGGTGACTGGAGCGATACGGGCTCCAGGGCGATGCGCTGAATGTCAGCCACCCGGTCCGGCTCGATCCCCATCTCCGCGGCGATCTCCTCCGGCGTCGCTTCGCGCCCGAGGTCCTGATGCAGCTGGCGCTGGATACGGGCCAGCTTGTTGATCGTCTCCACCATGTGCACGGGCACCCGGATGGTGCGCGCCTGGTCGGCGATGGCCCGCGTGATGGCCTGCCGGATCCACCACGTCGCATAGGTGGAGAACTTGTAGCCCCGCGTGTAGTCGAACTTCTCGACCGCGCGGATAAGCCCCAGGTTTCCCTCCTGGATCAGGTCCAGGAAGACCAGACCGCGGCCGATGTAGCGCTTGGCGATGGACACCACCAGGCGCAGGTTGGCCTCGATCAGGCGCTGCTTGGACCGCTCCCCCTCGGCCACCAGGAGCTGCAGGTCCGCCGCCTCGGCGCCCTGCAACGGGAAGCCACCGCGCATCTTCTCATCGGCGAACAGGCCCGCCTCGATCGACTTGGCCAGCTCCACCTCGTCTTCGGCGGTCAGCAGCGGGACGCGCCCGATTTCCCGGAGGTAGATCCGGACGAGGTCACTGGTGGCAGCGGGCAGGCCCAGATCCGGCTCCCCCGCAGGTCTGGGCTCTTCCACCTCCTCGTGCGGAGCGTCGATAAGCTCGATGCCCTCATCACCCAGCAGCCGCACGACATCGGCGAGCGCATCGGGTGAGAGTTCGTGGCGGTCGAGACCGGTAGCGACATCCGCCATCGTGAGGGAACCTCGCTCCCTCCCAAGCGCCACGAGATGAGTCATCTGGTCGGCCAGCGAAGGCCCGCTTGTCAGTACGCTGAGGCTCACGTGAACCAGTGTGCGACACGAACCCCCGGTTACGGGGGACCTAATTTTGTCACCTTCCCGGTAGTTACGGTGAGTCCTAGCTGTCCGCAACCTAGCGTTGGGGGGTTGGTGAGCCACTACTACGCGCCCGCGGCGCCCTGCTGCTGAGCGCCCGCGGCGCCCTGCTGCTGAGCGCCCGCGGCGCCCTGCCACTAGGCGCCAGCGGCGCGGTCGAGCAGGGCCTTGCGGCGCTGCTCGAGTCCCACCAGGTCACCGAAGAGCTGGTTGTAGGGGCCTTGCTGCTGCACCGGGTTCATCCGCTGCAGCTTCGACTTGACCGACGCGATCTCCCGGCTCACCGCGAGCTCACCCACCCGGGCCAGGACCACATCCACGTAGCGGGCATCCGGTTCGCCGGTGAGCTGGGGCGGTTCCACGGCCAACCGGGTGATGAACGCGCGAGCCCGGTCGTTCGGCGCATCGTCACGCAGCCGGGCCGCCCATTCGCGGCCGCTACCGGCCACGCTCGTGCCGCCCGACTCGGCGATCAGCCGGAACACGGCCGCATGCGCGGGAACGGTGAACGCCCCGTCCCCAAGGGCGTCGAACTCGGGCCCGCACAGTCCCGGCCGCTGCACGGCGAGCTTGAGCGCCTCCCGCTCGACCTGGACCACGGGATCGGACGGGTCATAGCCCACCTCTCCCTGGGCGCCGGGCGCGCCGGACGGCGGCCGGCGGCCGTTCCCCTGCCCCTCGTAACCGGCCGCCCCGTTCCCGCCCGGTCCGGCGGACCCAGGGCCCCCGTAGGACCCGTAGGGCCCTGGCCCGTGCGGCCCGGTGGGCCCTACCGGGCCGCGGGCCGCGGCGCCCGGGTGCGCCGCATCCCGCCGCCCGGAACGCCCCCCGCCCCGCCCTGGGTCGCCGCCCGGCCCGCCCGGTGAGCCGCCCGCGTGCGCTCTGACCCGGGCCAGCACGAAGCGCTCGTCCATCAGGCCGAGCCAGCGGTCGAGGTTGACGGCGTAGCGCGCCCGCAGGCCAGAGTCCTTGATCCGGGCCACGATCGGGGCGGCCTCGTCCAGCGCGGCGATCTGGCCCTCGGTCGTGTCCAGGTCCTGCTTGGCCACCACGCTGCGGATGGCGAACTCGAATAGTGGTACGCGCCGCGCGATCAGGTCGCGGACCGCGGCGTCGCCGTGAGCGAGGCGGAGGTCGCACGGGTCGAGGCCGTCCGGCTGGACCGTCACGAACGTCTGCGTGACGAACCGCTCCTCCATCCCGAACGCGCGCAGCGCCGCCTTCTGCCCGGCGGCGTCGCCGTCGAACGTGAAGATCACCTCGCCAGCGGCCCCGTCGGTGTCCATCACCAGCCGTCGCAGCACCTTGATGTGCTCGTCGCCGAACGACGTGCCGCAGGTGGCCACGGCGGTCGGGACATCGGCCAGGTGGCAGGCCATGACGTCGGTGTAGCCCTCGACGATGACCGCCTGGCGACGGTGTGAGATCTCCCGCTTGGCCAGATCGGCGCCGTACAGCACCGTGCTCTTGCGGAAGAGCGGCGTTTCCGGCGTATTAAGGTATTTCGGTCCTTCATCATCCAGGTCGAGTTTGCGCGCGCCGAACGCGATGACGTCCCCGGATAGGTCGCGGATGGGCCACATGAGGCGGTTGTGGAACCGGTCCCGGGGGCCGCGGCGGCCTTCCAGGGCCAGGCCCCCGGCGATCAGCTCCGCGTCGGAGAACCCCCGTGCGCGCAAGTGCCGGGTCAGTTCCTCCCATCCGGCCGGCGCGTAGCCGACTCCGAACCGCTCCGCGTCGGCGCGCTCGAAGCCGCGCTCGGTCAGGAAGGCCCGCCCCGCCACGGCACCGGGGCCCTGAAGCTGCTCCCGGTAGAACTCGGCCGCAGCCCGGTGCGCGTCCACCAGCCGCCGGCGCCGGCTCTGCTCCTGGCCGGGCACGTACCCGCCCTGCTCGTAGCGCAGGTCGATCCCGGCCCGTCCGGCCAGCCGTTCGACCGCCTCGATGAACGTGAGGCCGTCGATCTTCTGAACGAACTTGATGACGTCGCCGCCCTCGCTGCAGCTAAAGCAGTAGAACAGGCCCCGCGCGGGCGTGACGTTGAACGAGGGCGTCTTCTCGTCGTGGAACGGGCACAGCCCCTTAAGGGAGTCACCGCCGCCGCTGCGCAGCTGCAGGTACTCCCCGATCACCTCGTCGATCGGCGACCGGTCGCGGACCACCGCGATGTCCTCGTCGCGGATCCGGCCCGCCATTTCCCCGCCTCCGCTCTGCGCCCACCCGGAGCAGCCCCTCGTGGGTCATCTCCAGACAAATTATCGCTCCCGGGCGCCCCGGCTGGACGCATTCTGCCGCCGGCGCGTCCTGCGTCCGCCGGGCCCCTTCGCTGGATCAGCGGGCTGAGTCTAACCTTGGATGTCGTGGCCGCACCCGAACTGCTGCTGATCCTGTGGGATATCGACCACACCCTCGTCGACGCGGGCGGCCTCAGCACGTACCTGTACGGGGTCGTGTTCGCCGAACTGTTCGGGTGCGAGTTGGCGCAGGCGGCGCCGATGGCGGGGCGCACGGACCGGGCCATCATCGTGGAGACGCTCACCATGGCCGGGATACCCGACCCGCGCGGGCATGTCCCGGCGTTCATCGCGGGCCTGACCCGGCAGGCCCCGGCCTACGGCGAGCGGGTCAGGCGCCGCGGGCACGCCCTGCCGGGAGCCGTGGCGGCGCTGACCGCGCTGACCGCGCCCGCGGCGCCGAACGGCACCGCGGGTGCCCGTCAGTCCGTGCTCACCGGCAACATCCGCGCACTGGCCGAGGTCAAGCTCGGTGCCCTCGGCCTGCGTGACCTCCTGGACCTGGACATCGGCGCCTACGGTGACGCGCACGAGGTGCGCTCGGAACTGGTGCACGTGGCCCGGGCACGCGCCGCGGCGGCCGCCGGAGCCGATTTCGGCGGTGAGTCCACCGTGCTGGTGGGGGACACGCCGCTGGACGTGGCGGCGGCGCTCGCGACGGGAGCGCGCGCGGTGGGCGTCGCGACCGGGGACTACTCCGAGGCGGACCTGGCCGCAGCCGGGGCCCACGCTGTCCTGCCGAACCTCACCGACACGCCGCGGGTCCTGGCCGCCATCCGGGGACGCCGTGGGTGCTAGGCGGAAGCCGGGCTTGCACGACCGGGGCCGTCATTACGACCGGGCACGCCATCAGGACCGGGCGGCGGTACGGCAGAGGCGGCGGTGCCAGGCGATGGCCGAGGTGTCGGTGAGCGAGGCGATCTGGTCGATCACCACGCGGCGGCGCGCGGCGGCGGAGGACGCCGTCTCCCAGGCCGGGCGGAACACCGGATCGAGCGTCTGCGGCGCGCCGATCTGGACGGTGGCCGCGAGCTCGGCGATCAGCTCGCGTTCCCGCGCCTGTGCGGCGACCGCGCCTTCCCTCGTCATCACGTAGTGCGCCGCGACCGCCTTGAGCAGTGCGCACTCCAGCCGCTGGGTCCGCGGGACCACGAGGTCACACGCGTACCGCGTCAGCCTCCCGCCGCCGTTGGCCTCCCCGCAGGACGCGCGGGTGGCGTCCTGGGCGGCGACACAGAACCGGCCGACCAGCTCGCTGGTCAGGTTCTTCAGGGCGGCGAGGGAGTCCGGGCCGCCGTCGAAGCTTTTCGGCCAGCAGTCCAGGGCCATCAGGTCGTCGAACACCGCGGTCAGTTCGGCGACCGTGGCCGAGCCGGGTGCGCAGTAAAAACGCTGGGCAGCCAGGGCCACCAAGGTCCGTTCGGAATGATCATGAAGTTGCGCGAAGGTGACCAGCCCGGCGTGCAGGCCGTCCTCTACGTCGTGCACGGAATAGGCCACGTCGTCGGCCCAGTCCATGACCTGCGCCTCCAGGCAACGGCGCCGGTCGGGCGCACCCTGCCGGATCCAGCCGAAGACCTCGGCGTCGTCGGCGTAGTAGTTGAACTTGGACGGGGCGGGAGTGTCCCCGATCGAGGGCGGCGTGCCCACGCCGGGCCCGCCGGACGCGCCGGGCCCGCCGGACGCGCCGGGGCCATCCAGCGGCGCGGGCCAGGGGTACTTCACGACGGCGTCCAGGGACGCCCGGGTGAGGTTTAGGCCCGCCCCGTGCACCTTGGTCTCCAGCCGGGTGAGCAGGCGCAGGGTCTGCGCGTTGCCCTCGAACCCGCCGCAGCCCGCGGCCAGGTCCGCGAGGGCCATCTCGCCGTTATGGCCGAACGGCGGATGGCCGATGTCGTGCGCCAGGCAGGCGGTCTCCACCAGGTCCGGATCGCACCCGATCGCCGAGCCGATGCCCCGGCCGATCTGGGCGCACTCCAGCGAGTGGGTCAGCCGGGTCCGCGGGAAATCCGCACCGACCGCCACCACCTGCGTCTTGGCCGCTAGCCGGCGCAGCGACGCACTGTGCAGGACACGCGCCCGGTCCCGCTCGAACGCGCTGCGCCCGGCCCGCTTGGGCGGCTCAGCCACCCAGCGGGCCGTGGCGTGCGCGTCGTAACCGGTCTCGCTAGCTGTTCCGGACGTCAGCTCACCTGCTGTCGCTGCCGCCCGCGCTGCCCGCGGCGGCCCGCTCGGACTCGATCTGAGCGCGACCGGCCTCCAGCCGGGCCACGGGCACCCGGAACGGCGAGCAGGACACGTAGTCCAGGCCCGCGTCGTGGAAGAGGTGCACCGAATCCGGGTCGCCGCCGTGCTCGCCGCAGACACCGACCTGAAGGTCCGGCCGGCTGGCCCGGCCCTCGTCGACGGCGAGGCGGACCAGCCGGCCGACCCCGTCCCGGTCGATTGTTTCGAACGGCGACACCCCGAAGATGCCGAGCTCGATGTAGCGGCTGAAGAACGCCCCTTCCACGTCGTCGCGGGAGAAGCCCCACGTCATCTGGGTCAGGTCGTTGGTGCCGAAGGAGAAGAACTCCGCCGACTGCGCGATCTCCCCGGCGGTGAGCGCGGCCCGGGGCACCTCGATCATGGTGCCGATGAGCGTGTGTACGTCGGTGCCGGTCTCCTCGGCGACCTGGGCGAGCACCTTCGCGGTCCGGTCGCGGGCGATCTCCAGTTCCTGCACCGCGCCGACCAGCGGGATCATCACCTCGGGACGCGGGCTGCCGCCGGCCTGCTTGCGGTCGGCCGCAGCGTGCGCGATCGCCCGCACCTGCATGCCGAGCAGGCCCGGGATGACCAGGCTGAGCCGAACCCCGCGCAGGCCGAGCATGGGGTTCTGCTCGTGCAGCCAGGCGCACCGCGTCCAGCAGCTTCTTGTCCTTGTCGGTCGCGTTGTCGCCGGCCAGGGCGATCCTGACCGACAGGTCGGTGAGGTCGGGCAGGAATTCATGCAGCGGCGGGTCGATCAGCCGGATCGTCACCGGCAGGCCGTCCATCGCCTCGAGGATCTCCACGAAGTCCCCGCGCTGCAGCGGCTCGAGCGCGTCCAGGGCCGCCTGCTGCTCGGACTCGTTCTCGGCCAGGATGAGGCGCTCGACGAGCTGGCGGCGCTCGCCGAGGAACATGTGCTCGGTCCGCACCAGGCCGACGCCGCCCGCGCCGAACCGGCGGGCCCGCTCGCAGTCGGGACCCGTGTCGGCGTTGGCCCAGACGCCGAGCCGGCGCTTGGTGTCCGCGTGCGTCATCAGCGCGTGCACGGCCGCGACCAGCTCGTCGGACTCCGGGGCCAGGCCGCCCTCGAAGTACTGCACGACCGGTGACGGCACGACGGGCACCTCGCCGAGGTAGACCGCGCCGGACGTGCCGTCGATGGAGATCACGTCACCGTCGGCGACGCTGACGCCACCCGGGGCGGTGAAGTGGCCGCCTTCCGTGTCGACCTCCAGCTCGTCGGCGCCGCAGACGCAGGTCTTGCCCATGCCGCGGGCGACCACCGCGGCGTGACTGGTCTTGCCGCCCCGGCTCGTCAGGATGCCGCGCGCGGCGATCATGCCGTGCAGGTCGTCGGGGTTGGTCTCGCGGCGGACGAGGATGACGTCCTCGCCCTGGCCGGCCAGCTCCACGGCGCGCGCGGAGTCGAAGACGACCTTGCCGACCGCGGCGCCGGGCGACGCGCTGATCCCCTGGGCGATCTTCTCGGCACCGGTGCCGGTGTCGAAGCGGGGGAACATCAGCCGGACGAGCTGTTCGCCGCTGACCCGGGTGAGCGCCTCGTCCATGTCGATCAGGCCCTGCTCGACGAGCTGGGTCGCGATGCGGAACGCGGCGGCGGCGGTGCGCTTGCCGACGCGGGTCTGCAGCATCCAGAGCTTGCCGCGCTCGATGGTGAACTCGATGTCACACAGGTCGCGGTAGTGGTTCTCCAGTGTCCGCATGATCTGCATGAGCTGGTCGTAGGAGGCCTTGTCGATCCGTTCCAGGTCCTGCAGCGGGACGGTGTTGCGGATCCCGGCGACGACATCCTCGCCCTGGGCGTTCTGCAGGTAGTCGCCGTAGGTCCCCTGCTGGCCGGTCCCGGGGTCCCGGGTGAACGCGACGCCCGTACCCGAGTCCTCGCCGAGGTTGCCGAACACCATCGCGACTATGTTGACGGCCGTGCCGAGGTCGGTGGGGATCCGCTCCTGGCGCCGGTAGAGGATGGCGCGGTCGGAGTTCCAGGAGTTGAACACCGCATTGATGGCCAGGTCCATCTGCTCCCTGGGCTCCTGGGGAAAGTCACGCCCGGTGTGCTCGCGCACGATCTGCTTGAACGCGCCGACCAGCTTCTGCAGGTCGTCGGCGTCCAGGTCAAGGTCGTTCTTGATCCCCTTGGCCCGCTTTGCGTTGTCGATGGCCTGCTCGAAGGCCTCGCCCTCGATGTCCAGCACGGTCTTGCCGAACATCTGGATCAGCCGACGGTAGGAGTCCCAGGCAAACCGCTCGTTGCCGGCCTGTTTGGCCAGGCCCGCCACCGACTTGTCCGACAGGCCGATGTTGAGGATCGTGTCCATCATGCCCGGCATCGAGAACTTCCCGCCGGACCGCACGCTGACCAGCAACGGGTCGGCCGGGTCACCGAGCTTGCGGCCCATGGCCGACTCAAGCTGGGTGAGGTGCTCGCTGACCTCGGCGTCCAGCTCGGGGGGTGTGGACCCGTCGCGCAGGTAGGCACGGCACGCCTCGGTGGAGATGATGAACCCAGGGGGGACGGGGAGACCCAGGTTGGTCATTTCGGCCAGGTTGGCTCCCTTGCCACCCAGCAGGTCCTTCATGTCTTTGTTGCCTTCGGAAAAGTCATAAACGAGCTTCGGCACTGAACGCTCCTCGTGCGGCGTAGCTGATTGCATCCTTATTTTGCCTCGGACTCTACCGGTCCAGGGGTAGGCGTTGCAGAGGGGCGAAGGTCCCCAACACGGAAGTGGCCCAGTCCGCCATGACACGGTAGACACGGCGGAGGGCTCGCGTCCCAGCCGTGATGTTCCGCCGCACAGGCTAACGGCCGCAGGCGCCGGGCCGTGGCGTGTATAGCGTGCCTCCGGCACGACCGCGCAGGCCCTCTAGGGCCGAAGCGGCGTCCCGGCGCCGAGAACCGGCCGACCGCCGAGTCGCTTTGCGCGCCGCCGGCACGACCAAGCGGCGCCCGCGAGAGAGGCAGATAAATATGAGCCGAACGATCCTTGGATTGCTCCATCCGGGTCAGATGGGCGCCGCCCTCGGGCGATGCCTTACCGATCAGGGGCACACCGTGCTGTGGGCGTCGCGGGGCCGCAGCCCGGCCACCACGGAGCGCGCCGCGGCCGCGGGGCTGACCGACGCGGGGACGGTGGCGGAGCTGGCCCGCCGGGCGGCGATCCTGCTGTCGGTGTGCCCACCGCACGCCGCGCGTTCGGTCGCCGAGAGCGCCAGGGGCTTCGGCGGTGTATACGTCGATGGCAACGCTATTTCCCCGCAGACGGCCCGTTCGGTAGCAAATATTGCCGGCAGCGGCAGGGCGGGTGAGTGCGGGGCCGGCGGGAGCGGAGCCGGCGGGGCGGTTTTCGTCGACGGGGGGATCATCGGGCCGCCGCCCCGGCCCGGAGGAGCACCTGACGCGCCGGGCGGGACCCGCCTCTACCTGTCGGGAGAGCGGGCGGCGGAGATCGCGGGGCTGTTCGCGGGCACGCCGGTCGGGACGCGGATCGTCGAGGGCGGCGTCGGCGCGGCGTCGGCGGTCAAGATGGCCTACGCCGCGTGGACCAAGGGCACCGCGGCGCTGCTGCTGGCGGCGCGGGCGCTCGCACGCGCCGGGAACGTCGAGGACGCGCTGCTGGCCGAGTGGGCGCTGTCGCAGCCCAGCCTGGCCGACCGCGCCGGGCGGGCCGCGGAGTCGGCTGCGGCCAAAGGCTGGCGCTGGGACGCCGAGATGACCGAGATCGCCGCGTCCATGGCCGCCGCCGGGCTGCCGGACGGCTTTCACCTGGCCGCGGCGGAGATCTTCCGCCGGGTTCCCCGCGCGGACTCCGCGAGCGTAGACGAGGTGCTGGCGGCCCTCACCTGCTAGGTGAGGACCCTCCCCGTCCTCAGCATCAACCCCGCCCTTTGTGGTCAAGAAGTGCTGCCGGGCGGGCAGCACCTATGGGCCACAAGGCGAACAGGTCCGGCCAGGTCCACGTGTTCGCCGGGGGACCGGGGCCTCAGCAGGGCGGGAGCCGCTCCGCCAGGTACGCCTGGAGCTGGTCGATGCCGATCCGCTCCTGGCGCATCGAGTCGCGTTCCCGCACGGTGACGGCCTCATCGTTGAGCGTGTCGAAGTCCACCGTGACGCAGTACGGCGTGCCGATCTCGTCCTGGCGGCGGTACCGGCGGCCGATCGCGCTGGCGTCGTCGAAGTCGGTGTTCCAGCGCTTGCGCAGGGCGGCGGCCAGGTCGCGGGCCTTGGGCGAGAGGTCGGCGTTGCGGGACAGCGGGAGCACCGCCACCTTGACCGGCGCGACGCGGCGGTCCAGCCGCAAGACGGTCCGCTTCTCCAGGTTTCCCCTGGCGTCCGGCGCCTCGTCCTCGGTGTAGGCATCCAGGAGGAACACCAGCGCGGCGCGGTCCACGCCGGCGGCCGGCTCGACCACGTAGGGGACGAACCGCTCGCCGGTCTCCTGATCCAGGTAGGTCATGTCGACCCCGGACGCGCGGCCGTGCGTGGTCAGGTCGAAGTCGGTGCGGTTGGCGATCCCCTCCAGCTCACCCCATTCGGAGCCCTGGAAGCCGAAACGGTACTCCACGTCGACGGTGCGCTTGGAGTAGTGCGACAGCTTGTCCTTGGGGTGCTCGAAAAGCCGCAGGTTCTCCTCGCGGATGCCGAGGTCCTTGTACCAGTCGAACCGGGTGTCGATCCAGGTCTGGTGCCATTCCTCGTCGGTGCCGGGCCGGACGAAGAACTCCATCTCCATCTGCTCAAACTCGCGGGTGCGGAAGATGAAGTTGCCCGGGGTGATCTCGTTACGGAACGACTTGCCGATCTGGCCGATGCCGAACGGGAGCTTCTTGCGCGAGCTCTGCAGGACGTTCTTGTAGTTGATGAAGATGCCCTGCGCCGTCTCCGGCCGCAGGTAGGCCAGCCCGGACTCGTCTTCGACCGGGCCGAGATAGGTCCGCAGCAGGCCGCTGAACATGCGCGGCTCGGTGAACGTGCCCTTGTTGCCGCAGTTCGGGCAGGTCAGGTCGGCCAGGCCGCGCTCCGGCGGGTGCCCGTGCTTGGCCTCGTACGCCTCGATCAGGTGATCGGCGCGGAACCGCTTGTGGCAGGACATGCACTCGGTCAGCGGGTCGACGAACTCGGTTATGTGGCCGCTGGCCTCCCAGACTTCGCGGGCCAGGATGACGCTGGAGTCCAGGCCGACGATGTCGTCCCGCTCCTGCACCATCGAACGCCACCACTGGCGCTTGATGTTGTTCTTCAGCTCGACGCCGAGGGGGCCGTAGTCCCAGGACGCCCGCAGTCCGCCGTAGATCTCACTCGATGGGTATACGAACCCCCGTCGCTTCGACAGGCCAACGATCGTATCCATCCGGTCACTGCGTGCTGTCATCAAGGTCTCCATCCGGCTGGCGGTCGGCGTCGTTGGTGGTCACGGCCCGGCCTCCGCATGGCCCTTCAGCCGATCACGACGACAGCGGCTGCAGGTCCCGTCCGCACGGCGCTGGGCAGGGGGCCCAGCCGGCCAGGTAACGAACCATCACGGGTACCGGCGCCACTGCGGCGCCCCCGTTGACGCGCGGGCACGGGGTAAACACCGTGCGAGGGAGGCCGGTGGCCCAAGCCTAGGGCCACCGGCCTCCCCAACGCGAATCGGATCCGCCGCGCTATCCCGGTCAGGGCCCCGGGCTTCCGGCTGGGGCCGGAGCAGTCACGACGTTGGGAATGGCGCCGCCATAGCGGCGGTCCCGGCTGGCGTAGATTTCGCACGCCTGCCACAGGTGGCGGCGATCGAAATCGGGCCAGAGCGTGTCCAGGAAGACCATCTCGGCGTAATGGGACTGCCAGATCAGGAAATTCGAGGTCCGGTGCTCCCCTGATGATCGTACGAAGAGGTCGACATCGGGCATTTCCGGCTCGTCCAGATACCGTGAGAGAAGCTTCTCGTCCACCTTGTCCGGCCGGACCTTTCCCGCGGCCACGTCGGCGGCGATGGCGGCGGCAGCGTCGGCGATCTCGGCGCGGCCCCCGTAGTTCACGCAGAACTGGAGCGTTAGGACGGAGTTACCGGCCGACATCCGCTCGGCCTCCTCCAGCTCGCTGATGACGCTACGCCACAGACGCCGGCGCCGCCCCGCCCACCGGATCCGGACACCCATCTCGTTCAGCAGGTCGCGGCGCCGGTGGATCACGTCGCGGTTGAAGCCCATCAGGAAACGGACCTCATCCGGGGAACGGCGCCAGTTCTCAGTGGAGAAGGCATAGGCGGACAGGTAAGGAATTCCCAGCTCGATCGCGCCCATGATCACATCGAGCAGCGAGGATTCGCCCTTTTTATGACCCTCGGTCCGCGGCAGCCCCCGCTGCTTGGCCCAGCGTCCGTCCCCGTCCATGACGATGGCCACGTGCCGGGGGACCAGATTGCGCGGAATAGCGGGCGGGCGGGCGCCACCCGGATGAGGATCGGGCGGCCGGACGGTCAAACACGCTCCACGTGACGCAGCGAACGAATTGAGTGCTCCAGGTGCCACTGCAGATACGCGGCGACCAAGCCACTGCACTCTATCTGATGCCGCCGCTCGCTCTGATCCGCACTTTCCCAATCGCCCCGGAGCAGCGCGCTCATCAGGGTCACGGTCGCGGATCCGGGGGACGCCGCGCCGGGTGGCCGGCACGACACGCACACCATGCCGCCCGAGGGAATCGCGAACGCGGGCAGCCGGCCGGACGTCCCGCACCGCGCACACGCCTCCAGCGCCGGCGCGTACCCCGCCACCGCCAGCGACCGCAGCAGGTAGGCGTCGAGCACCAGCCGGGGATCATGACTGGCCTCCCCCAGGGCCCGCAGCCCGCCGACGAGCAGCAGAAACTGGCGCAGCGACGGTTCCTTGTCCTCGGGGGTGAACCGCTCCGCCGTCTCCAGCATCGCGACGCCCGCCGTGTACCGCGGATAGTCCGCCGTCATCGGCGCGCCGTACGGCCGGATCACCTCCGCCTGGGTGATCACGTCGAGCGAGCGCCCCGGATACAGCAGCAGGTCGACATGCGTGAACGGCTCAAGCCGCGCGCCGAACCGGGACTTGGTGCGCCGCACGCCCTTGGCCACGGCGCGGACCCGGCCCGTCTTCCGCGCCAGTACCGTGACAATCCGGTCGGCCTCGCCCAGCTTCTGCGTGCGCAGGACGACCCCGTCATCCCGGTACAGCCGCATGTCCCCATTGTCCCGCACCGCACCGACAACCCGGGTCCAGCGCGCCGGAGCGGCTGACGAAAACGTCCACGGGCCCGCGGGGGACCGTACGGTCAGCACGGTCCCCGCGGGACCCGGTTGGCTGCGGCGCGGCGGGTAGCTACGGCGCAGCCGGTCAAGGAGCCGCGCGGCCGGTCAGGCACGGCCCGACCGGTCAGGCACGGCGCGGGCCCGGGCCCGGGCGGTCAGGCACGGCGCGGGCCCGGGCGGTCAGGCACGGCCCGGGCGGTTGACGGCGGAGAGGACGGCGCGCATGGAGGCGCCGGTGGTGTCGGCGTCGACACCGACACCCCACAGGGCGCGGCCGTCGATCTCGCATTCGACGTACGCGGCGGCCTGCGCGTCCGAGCCGGCGGACAGGGCGTGCTCGGTGTAGTCGAGCACGCGGGTCTTGATGCCCACCGCGGTCAGCGCATCGCAGAACGCCGAGATCGGGCCGTTGCCGGAGCCTTCGATGTGACGGACCTCGCCGTCCGCGCGCACCTCGGCGGTCAGCAGGTGCTTGGACTCGACCACCGAGGAGGCACGGTGCCCGAGCAGGGCGACCGGGCCGTCCGAGAGGTATTCGGCGGAGAAGAGCTCCCACATCTCGGCGGGTGTCACCTCACCGCCGCCGACGTCGGTGCGCGCCTGGATGACCCGGGAGAACTCGATTTGCAGCCGCCGGGGCAGGTCCAGCTGATGCTCGGTCTTCATCACGTACGCGACGCCGCCCTTGCCGGACTGGGAATTCACCCGTATCACGGCCTCGTACGTGCGGCCCACGTCCCGCGGGTCGAGGGCCAGGTACGGCACGGCCCACGGGTAGTCCGCGAACGGGACTCCCGCCGACGCGGCTTCGGCTTCGAGCGCCTCGAAGCCCTTCTTGATCGCGTCCTGGTGGGAGCCGGAGAACGCGGTGTACACCAGGTCACCGGCGTAGGGGTGGCGCGGGTGCACGGGCAGCTGGTTGCAGTACTCGACGGTCCGGCGGATCTCGTCGATGTCGGAGAAGTCGATCATGGGGTCGATGCCCTGGCTGAACAGGTTCATGCCCAGCGTGACCAGGCAGACGTTCCCGGTCCGCTCACCGTTGCCGAACAGGCAGCCTTCGACCCGGTCCGCGCCGGCCATGATCGCAAGCTCGGCGTCGGCGACCGCGGTCCCCCGGTCGTTGTGGGTGTGCACCGACAGGCAGACGTGCTCGCGCCGGGAGAACTGGCGGCTCATCCACTCGGTCTGGTCGGCGTAGACGTTCGGCGTGGACCGCTCGACGGTGCACGGCAGGTTGAAGATGATCTCCCGGCCCGCCTCGGGCTGCCATACCCCGGAGACGGCCTCGCACACGTCGATGGCGAAGTCCAGCTCGGTGTCGGCGAAGATCTCCGGGGAGTACTCGTAGCCGAAGCCGCAGTCGGGCAAGAGACGTTCGGCGTGCCGGAGGACGGAGATGGTGCCGTCGACCGCCAGCGCCTTGCACTGCTCGCGGTCCACGCCGAATACCACCCGGCGGAACAGCGGCGCGGTCGCGTTGTACAGGTGCACCGTGGCCCGCGGCGCCCCGACCAGCGATTCGACGGTCCGCTCGATAAGGTCGTCGCGGGCCTGGGTCAGCACCGAGATCTGCACGTCACCGGGGATGTGTCCGCCCTCGATCAGCTCACGTACGAAGTCGAAGTCGGCCTGGCTGGCCGACGGGAAGCCGACCTCGATCTCCTTGTAACCCATCCGGATCAGGAGGTCGTACATCTTGCGCTTGCGGGCGGGGCTCATCGGGTCGATCAGCGCCTGGTTGCCGTCGCGCAGGTCGGTGGACAGCCAGCGCGGCGCCTTGGTGACCGCTTTGGTGGGCCAGGTCCGGTCGGGCAGGTCGACGGCCTTGAAGGGGGCGTAACGATGACAGGGCATGCCGCTCGGCCGCGGCTGGATGGCGCCGGCCCCGATGGACCGCTGCCGTACGGAAGGTTTGGATACCGGCTGCTGGCCGGGCGCAGGCGTCTGCTGCGGAATCATGATGGATGCTGCTCCTCGTCGAGGCTGCGGAGGATCTGGCCGGGTCCCGGCCACGATCTGGCCAGCGATCACGCGAATACTCCGCGGCGAGGGAGCGGGCCTTAACGGCCCCCGCCGCGGCTGCTAAGGAGGAGCAGCTCGCCCAGCATAATGAAGCAACCCTATCAGCCGAACGGAACCCCGGTAGCGCTGTCCCCGCGCCTGGGCTGGGTCGGCAGCGGTCCCATGAGCAGATCTCGGCAGGTCAATAACCAGGTGCGGCCCGGGTACGGAGGGTGTTTTCCTGGCCGCGTGCGTATTGAACGGTTCGATCCCGCGTACGACGAGGGCGCGGCGCGGGCCCTGCATCAGATCCATGCGGAGGGCGCGCCGGTGGATGACCCGGGCTTTCCGCCGAAGTCACCCCGCGTGTTCCGCGGCTGCCTGGACCAGGGCTGGACGGCCGAGCCGGCGCTCGGGTACCGCGTGTTCAGCCAATGGACGTTCTGGCATCTCCCGGCCGACGCGGTGGTGTAAGGGCCTGACGGCCGGGTGGCCCGGCGGCCGTGGGGCGTAAGGCAAGCCGCCGCTGGGCCGGGCCGCCGCAATCAATCGTAGAAGCCGAGGCGGCGGAGCTGCTTGGGGTTGCGCTGCCAGTCCTTGGCCACCTTGACGTGCAGGTCGAGGTAGACCCGGGTGCCCAGGAGCGCCTCGATCTGCTGGCGGGCCCGGCTGCCGACGTCCTTCAGCCGGCTCCCCTTGGCGCCGATGACGATCGCCTTCTGGCTGGGCCGCTCGACGTACATCTCGGCGTGCACGTCGGTGAGGTCTTCCTGACCGGGACGGGGGCCCATCTCCTCCACCACCACGGCGATCGAGTGCGGGAGCTCCTCGCGCACCCCTTCCAGGGCCGCCTCCCGGATCAGCTCGGCCACCATGTCCCGCTCGGGCTCGTCGGTCAGTTCGCCCTCCGGGTACAGCGGGGGACCTTCGGGCAGGTGCGACACCAGCACGCCGGCCAGCACGTCGAGGTTGTACCCGGTGACGGCGGATACCGGCACCACGTCCGCCCACTCCCCCAGTTCGGCCACCGCCGCCAGCTGCGCGACGAGCTGGTCCCGGGTGACTTGGTCGGTCTTGGTCACGATCGCGACAATGGGCGTTCCGCTGATCCCGGCCAGCTCGCGCGCGAGGTACCGGTCTCCCGGGCCGACCGGCTCGGAGGCGGGGATGCAGAAGCCGATCACGTCAACCTCGGTCAGCGTGGAGCGCACCAGGCTGTCCAGCCGCTCGCCCAGCAGCGTGCGCGGCTTGTGCAGACCGGGCGTGTCCACCACGACCAGCTGCGCGTCCGGCCGGTGCACGATGCCGCGGATCACCCGGCGGGTGGTCTGGGGACGGCTGCTGGTGATCGCGACCTTGGCGCCGACCAGCGCGTTCGTCAGGGTCGACTTCCCGACGTTCGGCCGGCCGGTGAAACAGGCGAAGCCCGATCGGAAACCTGCGTGCGGCCCGGCATCCGCGGCCTCCGGTGACAACATCACCCCCCGATTCTCCCGCACATCCTGGCGAGCTGGGATTTGACTTCTCCCCGCCCTGAAGTGAAGGACGGGGCTCGCGCCCTGCAAGGATTTGGTCAGGTGTCCCCGGTACTGCTGCGTACCACGAAGTATGAGCCACTCACCGAGGGGACGCGCCGGCCGACCGGCGCCCACCGTGGCCTGTTCCCGGTGGGTCCGGGGTACCACAGTTCGGCTTGGTTAACCTCCGCTGGCTTTGCTGCCTGGGTGGCGAGCCGGACGGGAGTCAGGGCTGGAGGATGGCGCGGAGGGTGCCGTCGGGGGCGGCGTGAAACACGGTGGCATCGGGGCCGATGTCCCGGACGGCCGCGAGGTCACCGGAGTCGGGCTGATCCGCTTCGCTGACCAGGGCCGCCGCCTCCAGGCTGGCCGCCCCGCTGGACACGGCCATCGCAACGGCCAGGCGCAGCGCGGACAGCTGCAGCGACGGGAGCGCCACGGCGGCCGCCGCGTATGTGCGGCCGGTGTCGTCCCGGACGGCGGCCCCTTCGGCGGCCGCCACCCGGGCCCGGGTCGATCGGGCCAGGGTAATGATCTTCTTATCCTCGGGATCAAGTTGCGCGTCGCTCACGCGCTCGAGTGTAGGGCGCGGGCCCTGACACGGCGGCGGTGTGCTCCGGGGGCAGGGGAAGTCAGGAGGGTGTTCGTTCGGATTGGTCGGATTGGTCGTCCTCCTGGGGAATCCGTTCGACGAGGACGGAACCGATCCGGTTGCGGCGGCCCGACAGGTTCTCAGCGGTCAGCCGCAAACCACCGACGGTCCCCTCCGAGCCCGCAATCGGGACCCGCCCCAGCGCGTGGGCCAGCAGCCCGCCGACGGTCTCGACGTCCTCGGCCTCGATCGTGACGCCGAATATCTCCGCCAGCTCGGTTACCGGCAGGCGGGCGGTGACCCTGGCCACGTCCGGGGACAGCCACTCGACCGGCGGCTGTTCCTGGTCGTACTCGTCGGTGATCTCCCCGACAATCTCCTCGAGGATGTCCTCGATGGTCACCAGGCCGGCCGTGCCGCCGTACTCGTCAATCACGATCGCGACGTGGATCTGCAGGGCCTGCATCTGGCGGAGCAGCTCGTCGATGGGCTTGCTGTCCGGGACGTAGGTGGCCGGGCGCATCACCTGGTCGACCATGGTGGTGGATTCGGAGCCGGGATGCTCGTGACCGTAGGCCACGATGTCCTTGAGGTAGGCGATGCCCACCACGTCGTCCTCGTTCTCGCCCGCCACCGGGATGCGCGAGAACCCGCTGCGCAGGTGCAGCGACAGGGCCTGGCCAAGCGTCTTGTCCCGCTCGACGAACACCATCTCCGTCCGGGGCACCATCACCTCACGGACGATCGTGTCGCCCAGCTCGAAGACGGACCGGACCATCTCACGCTCGCCCGGCTCGATGACGCTGCGCTGCTCGAGGAAGTCGACCAGGCCGCGCAGCTCGGCCTTGCCGGCCAGCGGCCCGACCGTGGTGCCCTTGCCGCGGGTCAGCACGCTGCCCGCGGCAACGAGGAGCCTCGGTACCGGGCCCAGCAGCACGCCGAGCGGATAGAGCACGGTGGCCGCGCCGAGCGCGACACGCTCCGCGCCGCGGCGGCCGAGCGGGACCGGGCTGATGCCCATCACGACGTAACCGACCACGACCATGACGGCCAGCGCGATCAGGAAGCCCTTCCACGTGGCGCCGAACCAGTGCACGAACGCGGCTACCACCAGTACGGTCGCCGAGGTTTCACAGATGACGCGGAGCAGCAGCAAGATGCTGAGGTAGCGCGGCAGGTCCGCGAAGACAGCCTGGAGCCGGCGCGAGGCCGGGCGCGCCGACCCGGCCAGTTGCTCCGCGCCGACGGCGGACAGACGGGCCAGGGTTGCTTCCGCACTGGCCCACCAGCCGGCCATCAGGACGAGCACGATCGCGGCGGCTATCAGCCAGCCCTGGGGCGACATAACCCCGAACCTTCCTGCTTTCCGGGACTCTCGGCCAGCGCGCCGCCCGCGGCGCCGTCCGGCGCGCCGTCTGGGCTCCTATCAGCGCCGGGGGCATCCGGGCCGGGGGCCGCCCGGCGGGCGGGCCACAAGCTCAGCAGGCGGTCCTGCAGGCCGAACATCTCCGTACGCTCGTCCGGTTCCGCGTGATCGTAACCGAGCAGGTGCAAGATGCCGTGCACGGCCAGCATTTCCAGCTCGTCCTGAGTGCTGTGACCCGCGTCCCGGGCCTGGACCGCCGCGACCAGGGGGCACAGCACCACGTCCCCCAGCAGGCCCGGATCGGGGCCCGGTTCCTCCGCGCCCGCGCGGCCCGCGTTGCCGCCGCCCAGGTGCGGCGGCCTCAGTTCGTCCATGGGGAAGGCGAGGACGTCGGTCGGGCCCGGTTCCCCCATCCAGCGCTCGTGCAACTCGGCCATAGCCTTCTCGTCCACCAGCAGCACGGAAAGCTCCGCGAGGGGATGGATGCGCATCTCGTCCAGGACGTTGCGGGCGATCGCGGCGAGGGCGACCTCGTCGACCCCCACGCCGGATTCGTTGGCGATGTCAATACTCACCAGGTTCGCGCCGTCAGTGACCGCGCTTCCCCCCTCCGCGTGCCGCCCCGTGCTGGCCTGCGGCCCGCCGCCCACCGGATGCGCCCGGGCCGGACAGGCCCTCCGCGTCAAGCTGCCGGGCGTCGTATCGTTCGTAGGCGTCGACGATATCGCCGACGAGCCGGTGCCGGACGACATCATGGCTGGTCAGACGGCTGAAGTAAATGTCGGGTATGCCCTCCAGGATGTCCTGGACGACCCGCAGGCCGCTGACCTGCCCGCTCGGCAGGTCCACCTGCGTCACGTCCCCCGTCACCACCACCCGTGAGCCGAACCCGAGCCGGGTGAGGAACATCTTCATCTGCTCCGCCGAGGTGTTCTGGGCCTCGTCGAGAATGATGAACGAGTCGTTCAGCGTGCGGCCCCGCATGTACGCGAGCGGCGCGACCTCGATGGTGCCGGCCGCGGTGAGCCGCGGGATCGAGTCCGGGTCGAGCATGTCGTGCAGTGCGTCGTAGAGCGGGCGCAGGTAGGGGTCGATCTTCTCGTACAGCGTCCCGGGCAGGAATCCGAGCCGCTCCCCCGCCTCCACCGCGGGCCGGGTCAGGATGATCCGGTTGACCTCTTTGGCCTGCAGCGCCTTCACGGCCTTGGCCATGGCGAGGTAGGTCTTGCCGGTGCCCGCCGGGCCGATCGAGAACACGATCGTGTGCTTGTCGATCGCGTCCACGTAACGCTTCTGGTTGAGGGTCTTCGGCCGGATGGTGCGGCCCCGGGCGGAGAGGATGTCGAGGGTGAGCACTTCGGCGGGGCGGATGCCCCGCTCGCGGCGCAACATCGCGGCGGCCCGCTCCACGGCGTCCGCCGACAGCTCGGCCCCGTTCGCCAGCAGCTCGATAAGCTCCTCGAACAGCCCGGACACGAGGGCCGTCTCTTCCGGCCGGCCGGTTACGGTGATCTCGTTACCGCGAACATGGATGTCGGCGGCGAACTCCCGCTCGATGACGCGCAACAGCTCGTCGCGCGAGCCGAGCAGGGCGACCATCGAGTGGTCAGCCGGAATCACGATCCTGACCTGGGACCGCCCGCCTTCTGGCTGCCCGTCGCCGCGAAGATTACGTGAGATATCTGTCAATTGGTCGCTCTCGAAGGTCCAGTGGATCGCCCGCTGGACTGTTCTGCCAGGCTCCGCCCATGGTATCCGCCCGGGGTGAGGCGCATGTCACGCCTTTCCGGGTGGCTGCGTCCGCTATCCGTGGCCCTGCCCCGGGCGGCTGCGTCCGCTTCCCGGGGAAGGCCACGCCTGGCGTCAGCCGGGCGTGGCCGGCTGCTACCCGGGGGGCCACTCCAGGCGCCGGCCGCCGATCACGTGCGCGTGCACGTGCGGCACCTGCTGCCCGGCGTCCGGGCCGCTATTGAAGACGACGCGGTAGCCGGAACCGCCAATCCCCTCGTCCACCGCTATGCTGTGTGCCAGGCGGGCCATCTCCTCGAGCAGGCCGCCGCCGGCCGCGGCGACCGCCGCGACGTCGACATAATGTTCTTTTGGTATGATCAGCACATGTGTGGGTGCTTGCGGATTGATATCCCGGAACGCGATGGTCCGTGAGTTCTCTCGTACTGTTTTAGCTGGAATCTGACCGGAAGCGATCCGGCAGAATAGGCAGTCAGGCACCTAATGATCTTACCGGGCGGCCATCTGGCGCCTGTCCGGCCGCCGCCCGTGGCCCGGTCGCTCTTTCGCCGTCTGTGCAGGTCGCCGCGACACCCGCCGGGCCCGCTCGGCATCTTTTGTCTGTTATGTCCGGTTTGGGACTAACGTCCTGACTACCGTTGGATAGGTGCCTGACCTGTTCTCGCTGTGTCTTATCCCATGTCGCGCAGATAGGCTTGTGTTGGGAATCCGGGGCGTTTCGTGCGAGAGTCCCAAGAATGCCAGCATCTGTGGCATGTTGGTCTGGCAGAATGCGTCTGCGGATTCGGTTGTCCGGCGTCGGGGAGGCGTTGGGGGCCAACCGGCGTCGGGGAGGCGCTGGGGGCCGACCGTGGATCGCCAACTCGGGTGGGGTGGACAAGTTGGGCAGTCACCGCTGTCTACGGATCGAGATGGGCGGGACTCCGGCAGTGAAGATTACATATGGCCGCGGGTGAACCGGCCGGGGGACATGCGCGTCCTACATCTGTGACCGAGACCCTTGTGGCCGGCGTCGGCATCGGGACGGCACCTGCGAAGCTGGAGATGACCGCCGAACAGGCAGTTACGCAGCTTTACACGGGCCACTACCGTTCGCTGGTCCGGCTGGCGGTCCTGCTTGTGCGCGACGAGCCAACGGCGGAGGAAGTGGTCCAGGAGTGCTTCATCGCCATGCACGACGGCTGGCACCGGCTGCGGGAAGAGGACAAGGCGCTTTCGTATCTGAAGCAGGCGGTCGTGAACCGGTCCAAGTCGGTGCTGCGGCACCGCAGCGTGGTCGACCGGAACGCGCCCAAGCCGGCGCCGGATATGCCCAGCGCCGAACAGGGGGCTATGTCGCTGCTGGAGCGCAGCGCGGTCATCACCGCGCTGCGCGGACTGCCGGACCGTCAGCGGCAGGCGCTCGTCCTGCGGTATTACGCCGACATGTCGGAGGCGCAGATTGCTGAGATGATGGGGATAAGCAAGGGCGCGGTCAAGAGCCACACGGCGAGGGGGATGTCATCGCTCCGGGCGGTTCTGGAGCAGACTGCATGACCGGAGAACCATCAACATGACCTCGTTCTGATGACGACCTCAGAAGGCTGCTCGCTCGGGAACTGAAAGCCGAGGCAGCCAGGTTCACGCCTGCCGAAGACGGTCTGAGCCGGATTCGCGGGCGCCTGAGGACCCGGCCATCCTTCCCGCTGTGGGGAGGGCTCCGCGTAGACGCGGAACGGTACGGCTACCGGCTCCGATACGTGGCCGCGGAGGCCCTAGCGTGGCTTTTTAGCCTAGCCCGGCGGGGCTGGCAGGCGCCGTCGGGACGATTCAAAACCACTCCTGCCGCCCAGGAAACGGCCGCCCCGGATGCAGCCGGTGGCGTTTCCGCCGGGGTGCGGGCCACATACCAGCGGGTCGGCACGGTCGGGCTGCGGCTCGTTGTGGCCTTCGCCGCCGTCTGCCTGTTCGCCGGAACCGCCTTCGCCGTCCCGGGCTTCCGGAATGCGATCGGGAACATCGCCTCGTCCTCGTCCTCGTCCGGCGGTACGGGGACCGGCGGCGGGACCGGCGGCGGGACCGGCGGCGGGACCGGCGGCGGGACCGGCAGCGGGACCGGCAGCGGGACCGGCAGCGGGACCGGCAGCGCCAGCAGCCACGGCACGGGCCAGACGCTCCCGGGCGTTGCAGGCGTCCGCACTAGCTCGCGGGGAACGGGAAAGTACACGGCCAGTCCGTCGCCCAGTCCGTCGCCCAGTCCGTCGCCCAGTCCGTCGCCGACGTCGACGTGCCTGAATCCGACCAAGGCCGTCCCCAAGGCGAACCCGACGACGCCGCGCATAGTCGCGCCTGTTCCCTCGGTCACGCCGACGACCGCGCCGCGCATCACACCGACCACGACGCCGACGACGCCGACGCCGACGACGCCGGTGCCGACCGGCTCGGCCGACCCAAAGCCGACCGCCACCAAGTCGGCTTCCGGCACCGGCTCGGGCAGCCCGGCGACCCGGAGCTTGTACGTCATGTCCAAGCCGTGCACCGGCCCGACTCCGTCGGCGTCTGCTCCAGCGCAGCCGGCCTCCGCCTCAGCGACCAAGCTGCGGTCCGGGACGCCGCCGTCGGCGCACTCGGTGCGGTCACCCGTGCGGCCGAACCCGGTCGCGGGGACGGCGTCGCCCACCGGCACCTCCTCGGGTAAGACCAATTCCGTGAAGGCCACGGCGCCCAGCACCACAAAGCCCAGCACCACAAAGCCCAGCACCACAAAGCCCAGCACCACAAAGCCCAGCACCACAAAGCCCAGCACCACAAAGCCCAGCACCACAAAGCCCAGCACCACAAAGCCGGGCACTCCCGTCCCGAGCCCCGGGGGCGCGGACACCACCGGCGGTACTCCGGCTCCCAGCGCGGGCAACGCAGCGGATCCGGCCGCCAGCTCCGCGGGCAACGCAGCGGATCCGGCCGCCAGCTCCGCGGGCAACGCGGCGGATCCGGCCGCCAGCTCCGCGGGCAACGCGGCGGATCCGGCCGCCAGCTCCGCGGGCAACGCGGCGGATCCGGCCGCCAGCTCCGCGGGCAACGCGGCGGATCCGGCCGCCAGCTCCGCGGGCAACGCGGCGGATCCGGCCGCCAGCTCCGCGGGCAACGCGGCGGATCCGGCCGCCAGCTCCGCGGGCAACGCGGCGGGCTGCACGCGTCACCATCACCACCACGCGAGCTGCGGACGGCTCGATAGCAGCGGCCAATGACGCGGGAAATGACACGCGGCCCGGGTGTGCTCCAGTCGATCAGTTCTGCTTCGTACGGCGCGCTACCAGCGACCGGTGGCGGTCATCAGAACGGCGGCGCCCAACGCCCCGGCGGTCGAGGTCCGCAGGACCGAATCCCCGAGCCGGGCCGGGTTCGCGCCCGCAGCCGTGAACACCGCCATCTCCGCGGGGCTGATGCCCCCCTCCGGCCCGACGACCAGGACGATGTCCCCGCTCACCGGGACGGGCAGCCGCGACAAGGCCTGCGTGGCCCCCGGCTCGAGCACGATCGCGCATGTCGCGTCCGCGAGCCCGGCGGCAACAACAGCTGAGGAAGCCGCGCCGGTTACCTCGGGCATCCGGGCCCGCCGGGCCTGCTTGGAGGCCTCACGAGCGGCCGAACGCCACCGGCCGAGCGATTTAGCCGCACGATCGGCCGGCCAGCGGGCCACACAGCGTTCCGCTTCCCACGGCACGATGACGTCGACGCCGACCTCGGTCATCGTCTGCACGGCCAGTTCGGCCCGCTCGCCCTTCGCAATGGCCTGCACGACGGCGATCCGCGGCTCGGGGGCGGGCACCTCACGCCGCGCCTGGACCCGCAACTCCACCTGGCTGCCGGCCGCCGCGGTCACGACGCACTCGGCGAGCAGGCCCTCGCCGTCGGTTACGTCGGCGCGCTCCCCAGGGCGGATCCGGCGGACGGTGGCGGCGTGACGCCCTTCCGGGCCGGCCAGCACGATCACGTCCCCGCCCAGGTCCGCGCCGTCGGCCAGGAATACCGGCGCGGTCACCGCGTCACCGGCCGCACCGCCGGCTTCAGAACCGGCATCAGACCCGCCCTAGCGGCCGTTGAAGGCGTCGCGCAGGCGGGAGAAGAAGCCGTGCTGCCCCGGAGAGAACTTGCCGGGGGGCGCTTCCTCACCGCGCATCTTCGCCAGGTCGCGCAGCAGCTTTTCCTGCTCAGGATCGAGCCGGGCCGGCGTCTCCACCGTCACGTGGATGATCAGGTCACCGCGCCCCGAGCTGTTGAGGTGCTGCACCCCGTGGTTGTACAGCGGGATCACCTGACCGGACTGGGTGCCGGGCCGGATGTCGATGTCGACGGGACCGTCCAGGCTCTCCACCGACAGCGTGGCCCCCAGCGCGGCGGCCACCATCGGGATGGTCACCGTGCAGTGCAGGTCGTCGCCCTGCCGCTCGAAGATGGGGTGCGGGCGCTGCGCGATCTCCAGGAACAGGTCACCAGGCGGCCCCCCGCCGGGGCCGACCTCGCCCTCGCCCGCCAGCTGGATGTGCGTCCCGTCCTCCACGCCGGCCGGAATGCGCACCTTGATGGTCCGGCGGGTGCGGACCCGGCCGTCACCATCACATTCGGGGCAGGGCCGGGGCAGCAGCGTACCGAACCCACCGCAGCGCGGGCACGGCCGCGACGTCACGACCTGGCCCAGGAACGACCGCGCGACCTGGCTCACCTCACCGCGGCCGCCGCATACGTCGCAGGTCTCCGGGTGTGTGCCCGGCGCCGTGCCCTCGCCCGAGCAGGTCGGGCAGACCACGGCGGTATCGACGGTCAGCTCGCGGGTCGCGCCGAACGCGCACTCCGACAGGTCGAGCTCGACGCGGATCGTCGCGTTCCGGCCGCGGCGGGCGCGGCTGCGCGGGCCACGGGCCGTTCCCCCGCTCCCCGCCGCCCCGAAGAAGGCGTCCATGATGTCGCTGAACGGGAACCCCGGCCCGAATCCGCCCGCCCCGGCCGGCCCGGCGTCGGCCCGGCCGAACGGGTCCCCGCCCATGTCGTACATCTGGCGCTTTTCCGGGTCGGAGAGCACCTCGTAGGCCTGCGTGATCTCCTTGAACCGCTCCTGGGTCTGCGGATCGGGGTTGACGTCTGGGTGAAGCTCCCGGGCCAGGCGCCGGTACGCCCTCTTGATCTCGTCCGGTCCCGCGTCGCGGCGGATACCGAGGACGGAGTAGTACTCGGTCGCCACTAGCTCTCCATCAGGATTTCGCCGACATACCGTGCCACCGCGCTTACCGCTCCCATCGTCCCGGGGTAATCCATTCGTGTCGGGCCGAGCACGGCCAGCCTGGCCAGCGTCTCCCCGCCCGAACCGTAACCACTGGTCACCAGGGACGTGGTCTGCAGCCCTTCGACCGGGTTCTCCGTGCCGATCATCACGGACAGCAGCGACTCGTCGCTGGCCTGGCCGAGCAGCCTCATCAGCACGACCTGCTCCTCCAGCGCCTCCAGGACCTCCCGGAGACCCCGGGAGAAGTCCGGCGCGGCCAGGTTAGCCGTCCCGCCGAGGACGATCCGCTCCTCGTTCGACTCCTCCAGGTTGGCCATGATGACCGCGAACACGGCCGCCGCGTTCAGCCGACCGGCCGGCGGGACGTTCTCGGTGAGGCCGGCCACGATCCGCGCGGCCTCGGTCAGCCGGCGACCGTCCAGGTTGGCGTTCAGCAGCGCACGCAGGTGGGCGACGTCCTCGTCCTCGTAGGGGTTCGGCAGGTCCACCGTCCGCTGCTCCACCCGGCCGATGTCGGTGATCAGCACGACCAGCAGCTTCTCCGGGGCCAGCCGGACCAGCTCGATATGCCGGACCACCGAGCGCGTCAGCGACGGGTACTGCACCACGGCTACCTGGCGGGTGAGTTGCGCGAGCAGCCGCACCGTCCGCACCACCACGTCGTCGAGGCCATAGGCCTGCGCGAGGTAGGTCTGGATGGCGCGCCGTTCGGCCGCGGACAGCGGCCTCATATGGGACAGCCGGTCCACGAACAGGCGGTAGCCCTTGTCCGTCGGCACCCGGCCCGCGCTCGTATGCGGCTGGGTAATGTAACCCTGCTCCTCGAGCATGGCCATGTCGTTGCGGATGGTCGCCGGCGACACGTCGAGGTTGTGCCGGTCGACAAGCGACTTGGACCCCACCGGTTCGTGGGTGGACACGTAGTCCTCCACGATGGCGCGGAGAACGGCAAGCTTCCGCTCGTCGAGCACGTGTTCACCTCCCTGGCACTCAAGCTTCCCGAGTGCTAAGTCTATTGTCCCACGAACGGGTTTGCGCCCTGCACGTGTACGGCCGACGGCCGGTGCGGCCCTGGTTATGCCGAACGGGCCCGTGTGGCTCGTATTCCTGCGGCGTGGCGTTTCCTGCGGCCGGGGGACGATCCGGTACGGTCCGGGCCTGGCGGAGGTACTGAAGGAGGCGCGCCTTGCGGAGCCATGAGTACGGATCCGATGTTCTCGCCGCGGGCGGAAGGCGCCGACGGCGGCCGGTCCCGCAGGTCGAAGCGGCGCACGGGCTGGTGGTCGAGGACGCCGAGGGCAGGTTCTGCGGCGCGGTGGTGGGCTGCGACAAGGCCGCGGTGACGCTGGAGGACCGGCACGGGAGACGGCGGGTGTTCCCGCTCACGCCCGCGGCTTTCCTGTTCGAGGGCCGGCCCGTGACCCTGGTGCGGCCAGCCTCGGCGGCCCCCGTGGTGCCGTCCGTCCCGGCCCGGACGGCTTCGGGGTCGGTGGCGGCGCCTTCGTCGCGCGCCCGCGTGGCCCGGGCCAGCCGCATCTACGTCGAGGGGCGGCACGACGCGGAGCTGGTCGAGAAGATCTGGGGGGACGACCTGCGTGAGGTCGGCGTGGTTGTCGAGTACCTGGAGGGCGTCGACCATCTGCCGGAGATCATGGCCGAATTCGGCCCCGGGCCGGGACGGCACCTGGGCGTACTTGTCGATCATCTCGTGCCCGGATCGAAGGAAAGCCGGATCGCCGACCGGCTGCGCTCACCCAGCGTGGTGATCGTCGGCCACCCGTTCGTGGACATCTGGCAGGCGGTCAAGCCGTCAGTGATCGGGATCGCCCGCTGGCCGGACGTTCCGCGCGGGACGCCGTGGAAAGATGGGGTGCTGAACGCCATCGGCTGGGGCGGTAGCACCGCCGCCGCGTGGCAGCGGATCCTGCGCTCGGTGCGCACCTTCGCCGACCTGGAACCGGAGCTGCTCGGGCGGGTGGAGGAACTCATCAACTTCGTCACCGACGCCGGGACGAGCTGATCGTGGCGGGGACCGTTGGGAGCCCGCGGTGAGCCTGCCGTAAGCGCACCGTCAGCGTGCTGGCGGCCTACGCCAGCCGACCTGCCGTGGCGGGCAGCGAGTAACGTGACGAGTGCACGGAGACAACGCGAGGGACGATGACCGATCCAGCTCAGCCTCCGGCAGCGGGGACCGGGGTACCGGCGCGGGATCCGCAGGCCCCGCCCTGGGTGCCCGCGGGTCCGCCCTGGGCATCATGGGGGGCAGCCGCGTCCGGTGCGCCCGGTGCGCCCGGTCCCGGTCCGCCCGGTGCGCCAGGGCCGCCCGGTGCGCCAGGGCCGCCCGGTGAGCCCGGTGCGCCCGGTGCGCCAGGGCCGCCGGACGAGGCCGGCACCGTGGCTCACGGCTCTGGCCACGAGGACCGGTGGGCGATGGCCTGCTACCTGGGCGCGATCTTTTTCTGGCTGCTCGCCCCGCTGGGCATCTTCCTGGCCAAGCGGAACAGCTCGGTCTTCATCCGGTCCCACGCGGCCCAGGCGTTCAACCTGATCCTGACCGCGACACTGTTCACCGTCTCGGGCGCGATCGTCGGCGGGCTGCTCACCCTGGACAGCCCGAGGACCGCGCTCATCATCATAGGCCCGGTGTTCGTGGTGTTCTGGTTCGTCGTGCTCAGGTACCTCGTCCGCGCGGCCAGCTCGGCCAGCCGCGGTGCCTTCTACGAAATCCCCAGCTGGCTCTGCGTGCGCGCGCTGCGGTAGATCCGGCTCCCGGCCGCTTCCGGTCTTTACTGCGTGCGGAGTACCTGACGGCCATCCCCGGGAGGACGCCGGAATCTCGCACCGGGCCTACGCTGGCCCCTATGGACGGTCCGCAGGCGCCTTGGTGGTGGCGGCGTTCGCCTGTCCGAGACGGCATTTACGCCGGGCTCATGACCGTCGTAACCGTGTTCGGGGCCTGGGGCGAAGCCCATCCGCGGCAGATCAGCGACAAGGTCCCCGTGACGTCCCCGGCGGCGCACACCCCCACCGCCGCGCTGCTCCTGGTCGCGGTGGCCAGCCTGGTCCTTGCCGGGCGGAACCGGTGGCCGCGGCTGGTGCTCGCCGTGTCCGCCGGCGCCGTGGCGGTGTATTCGCTGCTCGGCTACGTCAACGGCGCGGCCCTGCTCGCGCCGGTCGTCGCCGTGTACACCCTGGCCACCAAGGAGACCCCGCGGCGGGCCATCGCCTGGTCGCTGGCCGTCCTGGCGGTGCTGATGGCCGCCTCGGGCGTGCACAACCCCTTCGGGCCCACCGGCGGCGGCTTCTACCTCATCCCGGGGCTGATAGCGGCCGGATGCCTGGGCGGCATCGCCATCGCCAGCCGGCGTGCGTACGTCGCGTCGATCGAGGAGCGCGCCGACCAGGAAGCCCAGCGCCGGATCGACGAGGAACGCCTGCGGATCGCCCGTGATTTGCACGATGTCGTCGCCCACACCATGGCGACGATCAACGTTCAGGCCGGTACTGCCGCCCACGTGGCCGCCGGGCGGCCCGAGGTGGCCGCGCAGGCCCTGCTGACGATCAAGGCGGCGAGCAAGGACGGCCTGCGCGAGCTGCGCGCCATCCTCAACGTCCTCCGGCGCGCCGACGAGGCCGGCCCACACAGCCAACCCCCGGCATCCGCCAGCTCGAGGCGCTGATCGAGCGGGCCCGGCGGGCCGGCCTGGAGACCAGGCTCAGCGTGACCGGCGCGAAGCGGTCGCTGCCCGCGGCCGTCGAGCTGACCGCCTACCGGATCGTGCAGGAGTCGCTGACCAACACGATCCGGCACGCCGGGCCGGCGACCGCCGCCGTGTCGCTCACCTACCTGGACACGGAACTGCTGGTCGAGGTCACCGACACCGGCCTCGGGCACCCGGCCGGGACGAGCCCCGCGGCGGGAACAGAGGCGGGAACGGGGGCGGGACCGGGGCCGGGCGGCCCGCGCGACGGGGATTCGGCCGATCGGCCCCCGGGCGCGGGACATGGCCTGGCCGGCATGCGCGAGCGGGCGGCCACGGTCGGGGGCACGATCGAGGCGGGACCGCTGCCCGCGAGCGGGTTCCGGGTCGCAGCCCGGCTCCCCGCCCCCCGCGCGAGCGACCCCGCTGCAACAAACGACACTGGTGTGACTGATGAGGCTGTGGATTCTGATGAGGCTCGAGTTATGGAAGGGACGCGGGTTACGCAGCCCGTCCGGGCGGCTCACCAGGCCTCGCCGGGCCCGTCATGATCCGGGTGCTGCTCGCCGATGACCAGGCGCTGATCCGGGCCGGATTCCGGGTGCTGCTCGAGGCGGCCGACGACCTCGATGTGGTCGGCGAGGCCGTGGACGGGCAGCAGGCGGTCGAGCTGGCCCGCCGGGCACGCGCCGACGTGATCCTGATGGACATCCGGATGCCCGGGATCGACGGTCTGGAGGCGACCCGCCGGATCGCCGCGGACGAGGATCTCGCCGGGGTCAAGGTGATCATCCTGACCACGTTCGAATCCGACGAGTACGTGTTCCAGGCCATCCGGGCCGGCGCGAGCGGGTTCCTGGTCAAGGACACCGAGCCCGCCGACCTGCTCCAGGCGATCCGGGTGGTCGCCCGCGGGAACGCCCTGCTATCCCCCAGCGTGACCCGCCGGCTCATCACCGACCTGGCCAGCCGCCCGGCCGGGCCGGCCCCGGCCGCGGGCAAGGCGCTGTCCGGGCTGACCGACCGCGAGCGCGAAGTGCTGGCCCTCGTCGCGTGCGGCCTGTCCAACGACGAGATCGCCGGCCGCCTCCACCTCAGCCCGCTCACGGCCAAGACGCACGTCAGCCGGATCATGACGAAGCTGTCCGCGCGGGACCGCGCCCAGCTCGTCGTGCTCGGCTACGAAACGGGCCTGGTCACGCCGGGCCAGCAGGCGTGCCAGCCCTAGCCGCACAGGCCGTCCGGGGCCGCAGGCCGTCCGGGGCCGCAGGCCGTCCGGGGCCGCAGGCCGTCCGGGGCCGCAGGCCGTCCGGGGCCGCAGGCCGTTCCGGTGGCCGTCCGGTCCGTCCAGGGGCGCCGCGCGAGAGCGGTCAGGGGGTCAGGTCGCGGATCACGGCGTCGGCCAGCAGGCGGCCGCGCAGGGTGAGCACGACGCGGCCGGCGGCCAGGGCGGACGCGTCGGCCAGGCCGTCCGCCACCGCCTTGGCCACCGCCACCCGCCCGGCGGGTTCCAGCTCACTGACCGGGCATCCTCCGGCCAGCCGCGTCAGCAGCATGACCCGTTCCAGCTGGCGTTGGGGGGCAGTGAGCGTCTCACGCGCATGGCCGGGGCTGACACCGGCGCTGAGCCGCCCGGCGTAGGCGGACGGATGCTTCACGTTCCACCACCGGGTGCCCCCAACGTGGCTGTGCGCGCCCGGGCCGACACCCCACCAGTCGCCGCCCGTCCAGTAGAGCATGTTGTGCGCGCACCGGGTGGCGGCGGACGCGGCCCAGTTGGACACCTCGTACCAGCCGAGTCCGTGCGCGGTGAGCGCCTCCTCGGCGAGCAGGTAGCGGTCGGCCATCACGTCATCGTCCGGGGCAGGGAGCTCGCCGCGCCGGATCCGCGCCGCGAGCCGGGTGCCCTCCTCCACGATCAGCGCGTAGGCGGAGATATGGTCGGGGACCGCCGCCAGCGCCGTCTCCAGCGACTGGCACCAGTCCGCGTCGGTCTCCCCCGGCGTGCCGTAGATCAGATCCAGGCTCACGTGCTCGAACCCCGCGGCGCGGGCCCACCCGACGCACTGGGCCGGCCGGCCGGGCTCGTGCACCCGGTCGAGGACGGCCAGCACATGCGGGAGGGCTGATTGCATCCCGAACGAAACCCGGCTCACGCCATTCGTACGGAGGAGCGCCAAGGTCCGTTCGGTAACTGTTTCCGGATTGGCCTCGACGGTCACCTCCGCCCCGGCCGCCAGCCCGAACTGGTCGTCGATGACCCGCAGCATCTCACCGAGCTGCTCCGGCGGCAGCACGGTCGGCGTGCCGCCCCCGAAAAACACGCTGCTGACCGGGACGTCGGCGTCGCCGAGCACGCGGCGGGCCAGCCGGATCTCGGCGGCCGCCTGGCCCGGGTAGGCCGCGCGTGAGGCACCGCCGCCCAGCTCCGCGGCGGTGTAGGTGTTGAAGTCGCAATAGCCGCACCGGGTGACGCAGAACGGGACGTGCACGTAGAAGCCGAACGGCCGACGGCCCACACCGTCGAGGGAGGCAGCGGTCAGGGTGCCGTCCGCCGGGACGGGGTCGCCGTCGGGAAGCGCGCCGGGCACGGTCAGCTAGCCGCCCGGCCTGCCCGGGTACGTGCCCCGGCACCACCTGTCCCGGTAGCGGCCCGGGTAGCGGGAGTGGCGCCCGGCCCGGGTACGAGCTGACCCTGGGTGCCGCGGGCGATCGTGTCCCACTTCGCGCTGCGGCCGGGTACGGCCGACAGGCGGCGCATCAGCTCGCGGTCACCGTAGTAGGCGCGCATCGACTCCGCGACCGTCACGCCGGACGCGGGGCGGCCGAGCACGGTCGCCGCATCGCCCGGCGTCACCGTGCCCTCCTCCAGAACGCGCACGTATGCGCCGGGCCGGCCGGCCGCGGCGAACTGCTTCACCCAGCCCTTCTCGCCGGTCCACTGGCGGAATGTCCCGCAGGGAATGCGGCAGGACGTGATCTGCACGACGGCGGTGCCGATCCGCCAGCGCTCACCGACCAGCGCGCCGGAGACGTCCAGGCCGCTGGTCACGACGTTCTCGCCGAACGCGCCGTTTCGCACGTCACGGCCCAGTTTCCCGGCCCACCAGTCCAGATCCTCGCGGGCGTAGACGTAGATGGCCTGTTCCGGGCCGCCGTGGTTGGCCTTGTCGGCCTGCTCGTCGCCGTCGAGGCCGAGCCGGCCGACCCGCACCGGACCCGCCACGGGGCGCTTGTCGATGGCGGTCCGGCCGAGCTCGCCCGCCCATTCCGCCTCGGCTATGCGGCCCGTGTTGACCGAGACGACCTGCCCGTTATCCACGTAGCGCAGGCTAACCGACCGGCAGAACCAGGTCGAACGGATTTGGGCCCGATATGCCCCCAGCGGGTAGGCCTCGTTGCGGCGGGGCGGGCACTCCCCCGGCTGCTTATCCGTTACTACTGGCAATTGTTAGCTAGACTCAGAGGATCGTATCTGGCGGGAGGTACTGGTGGCAGACCAACCGGCGTATCGTCCGCGGCCCCGGTTCTACGGGCCGCAAGGCCTAAGCCGCACGCAGGCGTCGCTGCGCGCGTCCGACGCCGACCGCGAGCAGCTGGTCGACGTGCTGAAGGGGGCTTTCGCCGAGGGCCGGCTGAGCCAGGAGGAGTACACCGAGCGGATGGAGCGGGCCTACACCGCCAAGACCTACGGTGAGCTCGCGTTGCTGTCCACCGACCTGCCCGCACAGATGCCGCCCTCCTACCCGGCCCACCAGTCGCCGGGGACCAACTCGCTGGCGGTCGCTTCGCTGGTCTTCGGCGTCGCCGAGTTCTTCACCGCCGGGCTCACGGCGGTCCCCGCGGTCGTCCTCGGCCACAAGGCGCGCCGGCAGATCCGCATGACCGGGGAGCAGGGCAGCGGGATGGCGACCGCTGGCCTCATCCTCGGCTGGACCGCGATCGGCCTGTTCGCGCTGCTCGTCGCGGTGGCGGTGCTGGCCGCGGTGGCCCTCAACGCGCACGGCGCGGGCCCGGCGGGCAGTGGCCTGAACGTCAACGGCGGGACCAACGCGATGCTGCTGCCCATTTACCGGCACACCGGGCCCAGCGGGGTCCTGGGGCACTTCCACCACCGCTAGCGGCGGGCGCGGCGCCCCTCACCGGTAGCCCGGCTAGCGCTGTTTCTTCTCGCTGGTCGGCTGGGTGGACAGCGCCGCCACGAAGGCTTCCTGCGGGACCTCGACGCGGCCGATCGTCTTCATCCGGCGCTTGCCCTCCTTCTGCCGTTCGAGGAGCTTACGCTTCCGGGTGATGTCACCGCCGTAGCACTTGGCCAGCACGTCCTTGCGCAGCGCCCGGATGTTCTCGCGGGCGATGATCCGGGCTCCGACGGCCGCCTGGATCGGTACCTCGAACTGCTGCCGCGGGATCAGTTCCTTCAACTTCGACGTCATCGACAGCCCGTACCCACGCGCCTCGTCGGCGTGCACGATCTGGCTGAACGCGTCGACCGGCTGGCCTTGCAGCAGGATGTCCACCTTGACCAGGTTGGCTTCCTGCTCCCCGGCCGACTCGTAGTCGAGCGACGCGAACCCGCGGGTCCGCGACTTGAGCTGGTCGAAGAAGTCGAAGATGATCTCGGCCAGCGGCATCGTGTACCGGATCTCCACCCGGTCGGACGACAGGTACTCCATGCCGCCGAGGACGCCGCGCCGGCCCTGGCACAGATCCATGATCGTCCCGATGTAGTCACTCGGTGAGATGATCGTAGCCCGGACGATCGGCTCGTACACGCATCCGATCTTCCCGCCGACGGCCTTGCCGTCCGGGCCCGTCGCGTTGCCCGGCACGACGGCGCCGGGACCGCCCCCGCTGGGAAAGTCGCTCGGGTTGGTCACGATCAGCTCGGCCCCGGACTCCATGACGACACGGTAGACGACGTTCGGCGCGGTGGAGATCAGCTCCAGGTCAAACTCGCGCTCCAGCCGCTCCCGGACGATCTCCATGTGCAGCAGGCCGAGGAAGCCGCACCGGAAGCCGAACCCCAGGGCCGCCGAGGTCTCCGGTTCATAGATCAGCGCGGCGTCGTTCAGCCGCAGCCGGTCGAGCGCCTCCCGCAGTTCCGGGTAGTCGTCACCGTCCACCGGGTAAAGGCCGGAGAACACCATCGCGCGCGGGTGGTCGTATCCGGGCAGGGGCTCGGTGGCCCCGTGGACGGCCGCGGTCACCGTGTCGCCGACCCGCGCCTGCCGGACGTCCTTCACGCCGGTGATGAGGTAGCCGACCTCACCGGCGCCGAGTCCGTCGGACGGTTGCGGCTCCGGGGAGATCACGCCCACTTCGAGCGTCTCGTGGCTGGACCCGGTCGACATCATCATGCTGCGCTCGCGCTTGGACAGCAGCCCGTCGACGACCCGGACGTAGGTGACGACGCCGCGGTAGGTGTCGTACACCGAGTCGAAGATCAGCGCGCGGGACGGCGCCGACGGGTCGCCGGCGGGCGCCGGGACCTGAGCGACGATCTCGTGTAGCAGTTCCCGCACGCCCTCCCCCGTCTTGGCCGAGACGCGCAGCACGTCATCGGGGTCGCAGCCGATGATGTTGGCGATCTCCTCCGCGTACCGCTCGGGCTGGGCGGCGGGCAGGTCGATCTTGTTGAGGACCGGGATGATGTGCAGGTCCGCTTCGAGCGCCATATAGAGGTTGGCCAGCGTCTGCGCCTCGATGCCCTGTGCCGCGTCGACGAGCAGCACCGCGCCCTCGCACGCCGCGAGCGAGCGGGACACCTCGTAGGAGAAGTCGACGTGCCCGGGGGTGTCGATAAGGTTCAGCACGTACCCCCGGCCGTCTTCGCCGGTCCACGGCAGCCGGACCGCCTGGCTCTTGATCGTGATGCCGCGTTCCCGCTCGATGTCCATCCGGTCCAGGTACTGGGCGCGCATGTTCCGGCCGGCGACCACGCCGGTGAGCTGGAGCATCCGGTCGGCAAGCGTCGACTTGCCGTGGTCGATGTGTGCGATGATGCAGAAGTTGCGGATCACCGCGGGGTCGGTCCGGCCCGGCTCGGTGCGTTCGGTCTCGGCCGAACCCGTGGTAGGTGACACTGGCATCCGTTTGGGTGAGAGTACGTTCTGTCGGTCTGGCTTTTCATGGGCTGGGGGCGTCTTCGCCGCCCGGGCTTCCCGGGCCGCCGGCGGCGGCATGCGCGTCCCGGTCGTGGCCGGCCAGTACGACCGTCCGCCGCTACCCTATGGCAGCGCGCCGGGGTCCTGGGCCGGCGTAGCAGGGACGGCGGGTGACGGCCGGCCCCGGCCAGGGACAACTGTCCGTGGCGAGCGAGGGTGAGAGCGGCCCGGTTTGAGAATCGGGTGCTAACTCGGATATGCTTCGTCGTCGCCTAGTCGCGCCTGGCCGCTCGCGGTCGCGCCGGACGCGGCGTTGTTTCAACCGACTGTATGTACGACCTCAACAGACTCTGAGCGAGGCTTTCGCGTGGCAAATATTAAGAGCCAGATCAAGCGCAACCGGCAGAACGAGGAGCGCCGTCAGCGCAACAAGGCGGTCAAGTCGTCTCTCAAGACGTATGTCCGCAACTTCCGCGAGGCCGCGGAGGCGGGCGACGCGGACAGCGCGACCGTGGCGATGCGCACCGCGTGCCGCCAGCTCGACAAGGCGGCGAGCAAGGGCGTCATCCACAAGAAGCAGGCCGCCAACCGCAAGTCCGCGATCACCAAGCGCGCCGTCGAGCTCCAGCGCAGCTGACCTCCAGCGCAGCTGACCTCCAGCGCAGCAAAGCGGCCGGGCGGTTACCGGCGCTGAGCCGTGCCCGTCTCAGCCGCGTCCCCACATCCAGCCGGGCGTCCTCCGCGCGGCGCGACCGTAATTACGCGACATGCGCCGCTTTCCGGCACGATCGCGCCCGCCGTCGTCGGCGCCGGGCCGGGCCCGGGTCAGTCGCGGCAGGCGACGATGCGGCGGATGGCACGTTCCAGCGCGAAGCCGGGGCTGGCCGCTTCGCCCTTGATCTGCGCGTCGGCCTCGGCGACCACCTGCAGCGCCTGGGCGACGCCCTCCGGCGCCCAGGCCCGCAACTGCTGCCGCACCCGGTCGATCTTCCACGGCGGCGCGCCCACCTCGGCGGCGAGGGCGGCGCTGTTCTTGCCCCGCGGCGCGGCGCCCACCCGGCCGAGCAGCCGGACACCCTGGGCGAGCGCGCTGGTGATGAGGACCGGCGGGACCCCGGTGGCCAGCGCCCACCGGAGCTGCTCCAGCGCGTCGGCCAGCCGGCCTTCGACGGCGCGGTCGGACACCGTGAATCCGCTCGCCTCCGCGCGGCCGTGGTAGTAGCGGGACACGGCCTCCTCGCCGATGTGACCCGCCACGTCCGCCGAGAGCTGGCTGCACGCGGCCGCGATCTCCCGGAGATCTGACCCGACGGCGTCGAGCAGGGCGCGCAGGCCCCCCTCGTCCGCCACCCGGCCCGCATGGCGGAACTCACCGCGGACGAAATCTAGCCGGTCCGAAAACCGGGTGATCTTCGGGCATTCGATGACCGTCACGGCCCCGGCCGCCCTGCGGCCCTTGGTCAGCGACGTCAGGAGGGCCCTGCCCTTGGCCCCGCCGGCGTGCGTGACGACCAGGACCACGCCGGGGGCCGGATCGGCCGCGTACCGCACGATCTCGTCGGCGACCTCCTTGCCCGCGTCCTGGGCCGAGCGGATCACGACGACCCCTCCCCCGCCGAACAGCGATGGAGAGGTCAGCGCGGCCAGCTCCCCCACGGCGAGGTCTTTCGCGGCCACATCGTGGATGTCTCCTGGCGCGGTAGCCGGGTCGCCGGGGCCCGTTCGGCCATCTGGCGGGACCATGCCGGCTTCGGCGGCCAGGGCCAGCCGCGCGGCCGTGGCCAGGGCCCTGACGGACCGCTCGACGAGCAATTCTTCTTCGCCGACGATGATGCTGACCGGCGCGGGGGCCGTTGCGGGAGCGCTCGCCGGGGCATCTGAGCGTACGGTCATGACCCGCAGCATGCCATGAATTCAGCCGGCGGCGCACACCGCGGGCGGACGTGATCCGTCCTGAGTAAGCGGGCCTGCGCGAGGACGCGGACCAGTACGCGGGCCAGCGCACGGGCCCGGGCGGGGCCGGTCACATGATGGGCGTTACGGGCTCGCCGCCGCGCCAGATGCGGTACGGCTTGAGGCCGTAAGCCCAGACGAACGCGCCCTCGTGGTCGGCGTCCCACTGCACGATGTCCGCGTAGCGGCCGCGGGCCATGGCGCCGCGGTCGGGGGCCCGGAGCGCGTGGGCACCACCGATCGTCGCGGCCCGCAGCGCCTCCGTGACGCTCATCCCGAAGTGCCAGACGGCCAGCGAGATGACCAGGGACATCGACGTGATGCCGTTCCCGCCCGGCGTGTGGTCAGAGCCGAGCGCGACGGCCACGCCCTTGTCGAGCAGGGCCCGCACCGGCGGCGCACCGTGGGTCTGCAGGGAAGTGGACGGGCAGACGACCGCCGCCACTCCGGCCCGCGCCAGCGCCGCCACGTCGTCATCGTCGGCGGCGTGCAGCATGTCCGCGGACGCACAGCCGATCTCGGCCGCCAGCCTCGCGGCGCCGATGCGGGACTGGCCGCAGGCGTGAATACGCGGCAGCAGCCCGGACCTGCGGCCCGCGCTCAGGATCCACCGGGCCTCGGCCTCGGTGAAACGGCCGTCCTCGCAGTAGACGTCCACGCTGTCCGCCCCGGCCGCCGCCGCGTCGGGACACCAGGAACTCACGGCGTCGATGTAGTCCGCGCGGCGCCCGAAGAACTCCGGCGGCACCGAATGGGCGGCGAGGAAGGTCACGTGCATCCGCGGCATCCCGGGCTCGCTTTCGAGCGAGCGGAGCATGCGGACGTCGGCCAGCTCGCCATCCCGGGTCAGGTGATAGCCGGTCTTCGCCTCAACCGTCGTGGTGCCCGACATCAGCCAGCCGTTGAGCCGCTCGCGCACGCCGTTGCAGAGCGTCCAGGGATCGGTTCCGCGGGTCACGGTGACGGTGGAGGAGATGCCGCCCCCGGCCGAATTGATCTCGGCGGCGGTCGAGCCGCCCGCCAGCATGGTCAGCTCGGCCCAGCGGTTGCCCGCGTACACAGGATGACTGTGCGCGTCGATCAGGCCCGGCGTCACAAGGGCGCCGCCCAAGTTCTCGACGTGGTCGACATCAACGATGTCATCCACCACGCCGGGTATGCGCTGGGGCAACTCAGCCGCAGGGCCCACCCAGGCGATCCGCTCATCCTTGGTCAGGATGGCCGCGTTACTGAGGATCTCTGACCCTGTCCAGAGGCGACCGATGTTGGTCATCAAACGGACAGTCAACGGTAAACCCCTACACATCGGGAACCGGGGGTGATGGTTCCGTACGTCATGCGCGGTCACCTACCGTGAGTCGTACGGCCGACGCAGATGCCGGAACGTACTCCTGGAAGCGGATCGCGCGCGCCTACGTTACAAGGCTGCGCGCGCGCATGCGCCAGCCAACATATCGATTCAGTCACCGTATTGCACCTCAAGGACCTCGTACAAGGCTTTTGGCAAAACACAGCCCTTTCTTGGTGGACCGCCAGGTTCCGTACATCAGGAACAGCCGGAGAGCCCCCGCCAGGGCGCTCGCCACCGTCTTCTGCATCTGCCTTCCGCATCGCTCGTGGATCCAGGCCAGTGCACGTGCTGCCTGCATGCACTTGCAGGTGCACATGCAGATGGATTTGAGGATCGCTCCGCGGCAGCGCACTCGGCGCCCTCCGACGGCTGTCTGTGCGTAGTTAAAACAATACGCTTTAGTGCGCCGGAAAAAGACACAAACGCCGGATCTGGCAGGGTTGTTGAAAAAAGCCGTACGGACGCCCACACGCACGCATACCGGCGATGCGTAAGAAAATCGACAAACCCGACCGTGAAAGCAATCGTTAGCAGCCCGCGCACATCACGGAACGAATTATATCCCGTTATCTGCTCGTTAGGGCAGGGCGGAAGTTTCTCACGAAGAGTGACGACGGACCGCGCTGGTGTCACGGCGACGTTAAAGCACGTAAACAACCGTTAACACACGATCGCCGGACGGGCCGACTGCGGACTGTCGCCGTATACGGGCGGTGGTGCGCGACGGCGACCTCTCACCGGACCAGCGCGCCGAGGCCGGGCCCGACCGCGAACCGCTCGAGTTCGGCGGCCAGCGCCGGGGGGACGCGGGCCTGCAGTTCCGTTCCGTCGGCGCCGTGGCCGATGCGCAGGACCTCACCTTCCTCGTGCACCCGGGCCACCAAATCACCCCGGCTGTAGGGCACCAGGGCCTGGACCTCGTGGTCACGCCGGGGCAGCGCATCTTCCAGCGCGTCCTGCAGCTTCTCCAGCCCGGCACCGGTCCACGCGGACACCAGCACGCAGCCGCGCTCGCGCAGCCGGAGGCCTTCCACCACGATCGGGTCGGCCGCGTCGGACTTGTTGATCACAACGAGCTCCGGCACGTTACCCGCGCCGATCTCGGCGAGAACCCCGCGGACCGCGGCGATCTGCGCCTCCGGTTCCGGGTCGGACCCGTCGACCACGTGCAGGATGAGGTCAGCGTCGGCCGTTTCCTCCAGCGTCGACCGGAACGCCTCCACCAGCTGGTGCGGCAGATGCCGGACGAACCCGACGGTGTCGGTGAGGGTGAGCGCCCGGCCGGACGGGGTCCGCGCCCGCCGGACGGCCGGGTCCAGCGTGGCGAACAGGCCGTCCTCGACCAGCACACCGGCTCCGGTGAGCCGGTTGAGCAGGCTCGACTTGCCGGCGTTGGTGTAGCCCGCGATGACGACCGACGGAACGTCACGGCGACGGCGCTGGCCGCGCTGGACCTCCCGCCCGGTGGCCATCCCGGAGATCTCCCGCCGGAGCTTGCCCATCCTCGTGCGGAGCCGACGCCGGTCGGTCTCGATCTTGGTTTCGCCGGGCCCACGGGTCCCGATCCCGCCGCCGCCGGCGACCCGGCCACCCGCCTGCCGGGACATCGACTCGCCCCAGCCACGGAGCCGGGGCAGCATGTACGCGAGCTGCGCCAGCTCGACCTGGGCCTTGCCCTCCCGGCTACGGGCGTGCTGGGCGAAGATGTCGAGGATCAGCGCGGTGCGGTCGATGACCTTGACCTTGACGATGCTCTCCAGCCGCCGCAGCTGGCTGGGCGAGAGCTCGCCGTCGCAGATCACCGTGTCCGCGCCCACGGACGCCACGATGTCGGCCAGTTCGGCCGCCTTGCCCGCGCCGACGTAGGTCGCCGAGTCGGGACGGCTTCGGCGCTGGATGAGGCCCTCGAGAACCTCCGAACCCGCCGTTTCGGCGAGACGGCTCAGCTCCCGGAGGGAGTTCTCCGCACCGGCCAGGCTGCCCTCGGCCCATACGCCGATCAGGACCACCTGCTCCAGGCGAAGAGAGCGGTATTCAACCTCGGTGACATCCTGGAGTTCGGTCGACAGGCCCGCAACCCGGCGGAGTGCCTGACGTTCTTCCAGGTCGAATTCACCGGGGGCGGCGGCCGGCTCGTGTGACCCGTGCGGTCGGGGTGACCCGTTCAGTTCGAGTACGGGATCGGTGACGATCGGGTCCGGCCGCTCGCTGGAGAATCCGGTCATTGTCCTCCAAGGACAGGGCGCCGCTGGGGGCGCCAACAAAGCTGGTTGTCCCGATAGTGCCACGAGCACTTCGGATTGTCGCTTACTTAAACAACGGCCGAGCCCCGTATGTGCCCGCCCCACCCCCGCGGGCGCTCTCCACCCCCGCGATGTGGGCAGCGTTTCCCGCTCTATGCGCTGAGAACGGTGCCCACATCGGGCTATCCGCCCCGCCAGCGCGGGCGCCGCGCGGGGGGGTGGTCCACGGGCGGGGGCGGGGTCAGGGGACGGGGGCGGGGGCCGAAGGGGTCAGGGCGGACAGCAGGGGCGGGAGTTCGCCCTCGTGGACGACGGCCAGACGGTGCGTCGCCCGGGTGATCGCGACGTAGAGGTCGTGCCCTCCCTTGGGCGACTGGGCGATGATCCCGGCCGGATCGGCCAGCACAACGCGGTCGAACTCCAGGCCCTTGGCCTGCGCGACGGTCAGCAGAGCGACGGGTGACTCCAGCGCGTCCGCCCGGTCGCCGGTGACGGCGCTGGGGAGTGACGCGGCTAGTTCGGCCAGCCGGGCCGCGGGGACGATGACGGCTAGGCGGCCTTCCTCCGCGGCCGTGAGGCCGGCGAGCTCCTCGTCCACGACCCGCGCGACGGTCGCGCCGAAATCGCCGGGGGCAAGCCCCGCAGAAGTGACCCCCACCGGGGCGTACTCCGCATCGCGGCGCTCCCGGGAGCCGTACTCATCCGGGACGTACTCATCCGGGACGTACTCCGCACCACCGTGCTCCGCACCACCGTGCTCCGCACCGCTGTACTCCTCGTCACCAAGCTCACCCTGGCGGAACCCTCCGCCAGAACCCGCACGGATCGCACGGGGGAAGGCGCCCTCTTCGCGGACCGACTCGGGCGGGTGCTCATCCGGGGCGACGGCGGCGAGGACGTCGGTGGCCACGGTCATGATCTCGGCCGGAGTGCGGTAGTTGACGGTGAGCCGCTCCTCGCGCCAGCGGCCCCTGACGTAGCGGTCAAGCATCCCGGCCCACGAGCGGGCCCCGGCGGCGTTCCCCGTCTGGGCCAGGTCGCCGACGACGGTCAGCGAGCGAGTCGGAACCCGGCGCATGACCATCCGCCACGCCATCTCGGACAGCTCCTGGGCCTCATCCACGATGACGTGCCCGTAGGCCCACGACCGGTCCGCGGCGGCACGTTCGGCGGTGGTCAGGTCGGGGCCCTCGTCGCGGTTCCGGGCGGCGACGGTCGCGGCATCCAGCACGCCGTCGGCGGACAGGCCGGTGAGCTCCAGCACGCCCTGGGCGTACTCCTCTTCCTCGCGCCGCTGACGTTCCGCGGCCCGGCGCATGGCCTTGTCCGCAGAGTCGTCGTCGCCGAGCAGTTCGGCGGCCTCGTCCAGCAGCGGAACGTCCGCCACGGTCCACTCGCCGTCGGCGTCCTGGGAACGCCGGACACCGGTCACGATCCCGCGCGCGGCGTCCTGGGCCCTTTGGGCGGCCGCGGCCGACGGGTCCCCCGCCGGGGCACGGAACAGCAGGGCCCATTCGGCGGCAGTAAAACCCGGAGCGGCGCGGCGCAGGGCACCTTCCTCACCAAACAGATCGGCCAGCAGCCGCTGCGGGGTGAGGAACGGCCACAGCTCGTCGAGCGCCTCGCGGATCGGCTCCTCCTCCCACAGCCGTGCCCGGGCGTAGGGCCGGTCCTCGTCATCGAGGCTGCGCCCGAGCACCACGGCCTCTTCGGCCGCGAGCGCGTCGAGCAGCTCGTTCACGAACAGCCTGCGCGCCACGTTGTGCGGCTTGCGCAGCGCGCGGGCCCGGCTGCGGGCGCGCTCGATGACGGTGGCGGGCACCTGCAGCGTCACGCCGTCGGTCACGATCTCCAGGTCCTGGCGCGGCACCCGCTGCCGGTCCCGGACCGCGGCCCGAAGGACCTTGACCATGCGCAGGTCGCCCTTGACCACGGCGGCCTCAGGAGTGTCCGCACCCCTCGCGCGGACGCCGGGGAACAGTTCGCCGAGCGAGGACAGCACCACGTCGGTCTCGCCCAGGGACGGCAGCACCTGGCTGATGTAGCGGAGAAAGGTCGCGTTCGGGCCGATGATCAGCACGCCGCGCCGCTCCAGGGTCTTACGGTGCGTATAGAGCAGGAACGCCGCGCGGTGCAGCGCCGCCACCGTCTTGCCCGTCCCCGGGCCGCCCTGGACGACCAGGACCCCGGCCAGCGCGGAACGGATCACCCGGTCCTGTTCGGCCTGGATGGTGGCGACCACGTCGCTCATCCGCCCGGTCCGGCCGCGCCCGACCGTCGCCAGCAGCATGGCCTCGCCGACTAGGCCGCGCCGGTCCGCCTCGCTCATCTTGTCGAGGTCGAATACCTCATCGTCGACGCCGACCACGGTGCGGCCGCGGGTATAGAGATGGCGCCTGCGGAGCAGCCCGACGGGATCCTTCGGCGTGGCCGCGTAGAAAGGGCGCGCCGCCCGCGCGCGCCAGTCAATAAGGACCGGCTCATACTCATCATCATGCAACCCGATACGGCCGATATAAAAGGTCTCGCCATCGGTGTCATCCATTCGCCCAAAGCAAAGGCCGCGCTCCACGCCGTTCAGCTGGGAAAGCCTTCTGGCCTGTTCGGCGGCCGAGACTTCGCGCTCCACACGGGACGCGAAGGTGCCGCCTGCCGCGCCGCGCCCGTGCACTTCACGCAGGGCCGCCTCGCTCCGCTCCCGCGCCGCGTCCAGCAGCCCGTACAGCATGGAAACGTAATCCTGCTCGTTCCTGATGGATTCGGAAAGGGCAGACTCAGTTTGACGATCGGGCATGTTATTTGCTATACTTTCGTTTAGCCAAAGTAATTACCCTGATCCCTTAACCGGCCCGTTGTGCGGACATGCGAGCATAGCAGATCAGGGTTTTGCCTCAGTTATTAGCGCTCTTCGGCCGTGGTGTATTCCGTGAGAGGGCTCCCGCCCGGGAGAGCACGCGGCCCTGCGCAGCGTCCCAGCGTGACCCCCGCGAACTCTGGCTTGGCCGGGCGACTTTGACCGCGAGGCACTGGCTTGGCCGGGCGATTTGACCCCCGCGCACCCCGGCGTGGCGGGGCGAGTTCGACCGCGAGGCACTGGCTTGGCCGGGCGGGCTTGGCCCGGAAGCCTCCACGTGACCGGACGGGCTTGGCCCGGAGGCCCCCGCGTGGCCGGGCGACCCGTCATTGATCTCCGCGTATGGGCCCCGATAGCGTTACCGAGCCGACTCCCGCTACTGACGAGTAACAAGCCTCGCCGACCGCGGCGTATTAGCGCGCGGCAGGCCCGCGCCGTAGATACCAGGGGCAGACGGCCGCAGGTGCGGGTCTCGTACGACGGGACGCGATCCGCCTAGGATGTACAGCAGACTGCGGAGGAGTTAGACATGCCGGGCACCGATGGCGTTGAGATCACCGGCCCTTCCGGGGATCGTTACGACGAGATTCTTACTCCCGAGGCGATCAGCCTGATCGCGACGCTCCACGGGGAACTGGCCGATCGCCGGGCCGAACTGCTCGCCGCGCGCGACCAGCGGCAGGCGGAGATCGTCGCCGGCGGGAGTTTCGACTTCCTGCCCGAGACCCGGCACATCCGGGAGGACCCCGCCTGGCAGGTGGCGCTGCCCGCCGCGGGCCTCGCCGACCGCCGGGTGGAGATCACCGGCCCCACCGAGAAGAAGATGGCGGTCAACGCGCTCAACTCGGGCGCGAAGGTCTGGCTGGCGGACTTCGAAGACGCCAACTCGCCGTTGTGGGACAACATGATCACGGGCCAGCTGAACCTCAAGGACGTGCTGGACCGCACGATCGACTTCACCTCCGCCGACGGCAAGGACTACCAGCTGCGGCCCGACGAGGAGCTGGCCACGATCGTGGTCCGGCCGCGCGGCTGGCACCTGGACGAGAAGCACATCCTGGTCAACGGGCGCCGTGCCTCCGGCAGCCTGGTCGACTTCGCGCTCTACATGGCCGCGAGCGCCCGCAGGCAGCTCGACAAGGGCAAGGGCCCCTACTTCTACCTGGCCAAGACCGAGAGCCACCGTGAGGCCCGGCTGTGGAACGACGCCTTCAACGTCGCGCAGGACGCGCTCGGCATCCCGCGCGGCACGATCCGCGCCACCGTGCTCATCGAGACCATTCCGGCCGCGTTCGAGATGGAGGAGATCCTCTACGAGCTGCGCGAGCACTCCGCCGGGCTGAACGCGGGCCGCTGGGATTACCTGTTCAGCATCATCAAGAAGTTCCGCACCCGGGGCCGCGAGTTCGTCCTGCCGGACCGGAACCAGGTGACGATGACCGCGCCGTTCATGCGGGCCTATACCGAGTTGCTGGTCAAGACCTGCCACCAGCGGGGCGCGCACGCGATCGGCGGGATGGCGGCGTTCATCCCCAGCCGGCGTGACGCGGAGGTCAACAAGAAGGCGCTGGCCAAGGTCCGCGACGACAAGACGCGGGAGTCCTCCGACGGCTTCGACGGGTCCTGGGTCGCGCATCCGGACCTGGTGCCGGTCTGCCGCGAGATCTTCGACGGCGTGCTGGGCAGCAGGCCGAACCAGCTGGACCGGCTGCGCGACGAGGTCAGCGTGAGCGCCGCGGACCTGCTGGCCGTGAGCAAGACGCCGGGCACGATCACCGAGGCGGGGCTGCGCAACGACATCAGCGTCGGCATCCAGTACCTCGCGTCCTGGCTGGACGGGAACGGCGCGGTCGGGATCTACAACCTGATGGAGGACGCCGCGACCGCGGAGATCGCGCGTTCCCAGGTCTGGCAGTGGCTGCACAACGACATCCTGCTTGAGGACGGCCCCAAGGTGACCCGCGAGCGGGTGGAGCAGATGATCGACGAGGAGCTGGCCGGCATCCGCGAGCAGCTGGGTGAGACGTTCGACGCGGAACGTTTCGGCCAGGCCACCGCGCTGTTCACGGAGGTGGCGCTGGCGGACGACTACGTCAACTTCCTCACGATCCCCGCCTACGAGCGCATGCCCTGATGACGGCCAAGCCTCCGGGGGCTGGCAGCGCGGGCGGTTCGGCCGGCCTGGCCGGGCCAGATACGGCCAGCGCGGCCGGGCCCGATACGGCCAGCGCGGCCGGGCCCGATACGGCCAGCGCGGACGGGCTGCCGGTCGCGGAGACCCCGACCGCGTCGCTGATCCCGGTCATGACGCAGATCTGCGGGGCAGCCGGGGTGGTCTCGGATCCGCGGGACCTGGCCACGTACGAATGCGACGGGCTCACCTCGCACCGGACGGCGCCTGGGCTGGTCGTCCTGCCGGAAACGGCCGGGCAGGTCGCCGCGGTGGTGCGGGCCTGCGCCGGGGCGGGCGTCCCGTTCGTCGCGCGCGGCTCGGGCACCGGCCTGTCCGGCGGGGCGCTGCCGCGTTCGGATGGCGTGCTCGTCGTCACCTCACGGATGCGGAAGATCCTGGATATCGACCCGGTCAGCCGCCGCGCCATCGTGGAACCGGGGGTGACGAACCTTTCGGTCAGCAAGGCCGTCGAGCCGTACGGGTTCTTCTACGCCCCGGACCCGTCCAGCCAGGTGGTCTGCTCGGTGGGCGGCAACGTCGCGGAAAACTCCGGCGGGGCGCACTGCCTGAAGCACGGGTTCACCGTGCACCACGTGACCGGGCTGGAGATCGTCACCCCCGACGGTGAGCTGGTCTGGCTGGGCGACGGCACCGGCGCCTCCCCCGGGTATGACCTGCTCGGCGCGTTCACCGGGTCGGAGGGCACGCTCGGCATCGCCACCAAGATCGTGGTCAAGCTGACGCCGCTGCCCGAGGCGGTCACCTGCCTGCTGGCCGCGTTCGACAGCACTAGCCGGGGCGGGACGGCCGTGTCCTCGATCATCGCGGCGGGCATCGTGCCGGCCGCGATCGAGATGATGGACGCGCTGGCGATCGAGGCGGCCGAGGCGGCCGTGCACTGCAACTACCCGGAAGGGGCCGGCGCGGTACTGGTCGTCGAGCTGGACGGCCCGGCGGCCGACGTGGAGAGGGACCGTGCGGCCGTTCATGAGCTGTGCCAGCAGGCGGGCGCGGGCGAGATCCGGATAGCCGACGACCCCGCCGAACGGGCCATGATCTGGGCCGGCCGCAAGTCCGCGTTCGCCGCGGTGGGGCGGATCAGCCCCGCCTACATCGTCCAGGACGGGGTGGTACCGCGCACGGCGCTGTCGAAGGTGCTGGCCCGGATCGCGGAGCTGTCCGACGGGGCCGAGGGCGTACGGGTCGCCAACGTCTTCCACGCCGGAGACGGCAACCTGCACCCGCTGGTCCTGTTCGACGACAGCATCGCGGCGGCCGGCCAGGCGGCCGAGGAAGTGTCCGGCCAGATCCTGGACCTGTGCATCGAGGCGGGCGGGTCGATCACCGGGGAGCACGGCGTCGGTGTCGACAAATCGCGCTACATGACCAAGATGTTCGGCGCGGACGACCTGGACACGATGCAGATGCTGCGCTGCGCCTTCAACCCGCGCAACCTGTGCAACCCGGGCAAGGTGTTCCCGACGCCGCGGCTGTGCGGGGAGGTCCCCGGCGTCCGCCGCGCGCCGTACCCCGCCGTCGCCGCCGGCGAAGGGGAGCTCTTCTGATGGTGGCGGCGGCTTCCCTTTCCGTTGCAGGTAATGGCGGCTTTACGAATAACGGGGTGCGTGCAAAGGCGCCTGCACGGGTAAAAGCCGCGGCGGACGCGGTGGCGCAGGAATGCTTCGATACCGCCGAACGGGCCCGGGTGGGGCTATGACCTCGGGTGCGGAGGTTGCCGTGGCGCTCGCCGGGACGGGCGCGGTGGTCAGCGACGCCGGTCCCGCGGACGCGGTGGCCGGGGTCGCGCCCGCCTGCGTGGCTTACCCCGGCACGGTGGAACAGGCCGCGGGGGTGATACGCGCCGCCGCCTCCCTCGGCATGACTGTCGTGCCGCGCGGCAGCGGGCGGACGATCTCGTGGGCACCGCCGCCGGCGCGCTGCGATGTGGTCGCGGACATGACCCGGATGGACCGCATCCTCGAGCACGCGGCCGGTGACCTGGTAGTGCGGGCCGAGGCGGGCGTCACCCTGGGGCAGCTCAGCAAGGTACTCACCGAAAAGGGACAGCGGCTCGCGCTGGACGGCCCAGCGGCGGCGACGGTCGGCGGGGTAGTCGCCACCGGCGCGGCCGGCCCGCTGCGGCTGCGCTACGGTACGCCGCGCGACCTGCTGATCGGGATCACCGTCGTCCGCCCGGACGGCCGGGTGGCCCATTCCGGCGGGAAGGTCGTCAAGAACGTGGCCGGCTACGACATCGGGAAGCTGTTCGCCGGGTCGCTCGGGACACTGGGGCTGATTACCGAGGCGACGTTCCGCCTGCATCCGGTGGCCGCGCTCACCGCCTTCGTGACCAGGGACTACGACGGTACAGCCGCCGCCGCCGAGGCCGTGCTGACCGCGGCGGCCTCCCCGCTGCAGGCGTCGGCGGCGGAGATCGAGCGGCCTGGGCCCGGCGCGCCGGTCCGGGTCGGCATCCTGCTCGAAGGCACCCCGAACGGGGTCAGCGACCGCGCCGAGCGGATGACCGGGGTACTCGGGCACGGCGCACTGACCTCGCTGGCCGCGCCGGAGTGGTGGGCGCAGCGCGGCGAGGCGGCCGACAGCACGGGCGGCGGCACCGGCGGCACCCTGATCCGCCTCGCGTTCTGGGCCGCGGAACTCCGCCAGGTCCTCGACGCGATCAACGCGGTCGCCGTCAACACCGGGCTGGCCCCCGCGGTGAGTGGTTCGGCCGGGGCCGGGGTGCTCTACGTCTGGCTCGACGCCGAAGCGAACCCGGACCAGGTCGCCGTGTTCGTCCGGGCGCTGCGCGCCGCCACCGGGCACGGCGGTGAGGATCCCGGCGCCCTGGCGCGCGGGAGCGTCGTGGTGCTGACCGCGCCGCGGGCCGTGCAGGCGTCCGTCGACATGTGGGGCCCAGCTCCCGGGCTGGCCCTGATGCGCGCGGTCAAGCGCCAGTTCGACCCGGGTGACACGATGGCGCCGGGACGTTTCGCCGGAGGGATCTAATTGGACGGCAAGCAGCTGCGCGAGCTGGCCAGCGACTGTGTGCACTGCGGCTTCTGCCTGCCCGCCTGCCCCACCTACGTCCTGTGGGGTGAGGAGATGGATTCCCCGCGCGGGCGAATTCACCTGGTCACGCAGGTCCTGGACGGCGCGGAGCTCAGCTCCACGGCGGCCGAGCACTTCGACCGGTGCCTGGGCTGCATGGCGTGCATGACCGCGTGCCCGTCCGGCGTGCAGTACGACCGGCTCATCGGGGCCGCGCGGTCGTGGATGGATGACCCCGCGCACGCGCCCGCCGTCGCGGTTCCCGCCGCTGCGGCACAAGCCAGTGTCGCGGGAGACGCCCGCGTGGCGGGAGAGGCCCGCGTGGCGGGAGAGGCCCCCGTGGCGGAAGAGGGCGGCCCGGGTGCTGTCGGCCCGGGGGTTCAGGAGGTCGCCGGGGCGGACGGGCCGGAAGCAGGTTCGAGGGGCGGTTCTGGCGCTGCCGACCGCGCTCCCCGCGCTGCCGGCACGGGTACTGCGCGCGGTGGGGTTCCGGTCGGCGGGGTTCCGGTCGGCGGGGTTCCGATCGGCGGGGGGCGGCACCGGCCGCTGGCTGACCGCGCCGCGCGCTCGGCGATCTTCGCCGTGTTCCCCTATCCCCGGCGGCTCCGCGCGCTCGCGGGGCCGCTCCGGGTGCTGCAGCGCACCGGAATGGACCGTCTGGTGGCCCGCAGCGGGCTGCCCGGCCGCGTCTCGCCGGTCCTCGGCGCCGCGATGAACTTGGCACCGAAGCCGGGCGCGCCGGTGCCGGCCGCTGGCTGCCCGAACGGGTGCCGGCGCGCGGGACGCGTCGCGCGGTGGTTGGCATGCTGACCGGATGCGTGCAGTCCGTGTTCTTCCCGCAGGTCAACATCGCTACCGCGCGGGTCCTCGCGGCGGAGGGCTGCGACGTGGTCATTCCGCGCGGGCAGGCGTGCTGCGGGGCGCTGTCGCTGCACTCGGGCCGGACCGGGGAGGCCGCCGGCTTCGCCCGGCACGCGATCGAGACATTCGAGCAGGCGGGGGCGGAGGCGATCGTGGTCAACTCCGCGGGCTGCGGTTCGGCGATGAAGGAGTACGCCGAGCTGCTGGCCGACGATCCGGAGTGGGCCGAGCGGGCCGCCGCGCTCAGCGCCAAGGTCCGCGACTTCGCCGAATTCCTGGCCGATCTGTTCGGGACCAGCGGCGGCCCGGCCGCGGCCCGGCACCCGCTGCCGGTCAGGGCCGCGTACCAGGACGCCTGTCATCTCGCGCACGCCCAGAAGGTGGCCGCGGCGCCGCGCGCCCTGCTGAACGGCATCCCGGACCTCGAGCTCGCGGAGATCCCCGAGGCCGGGATGTGCTGCGGCTCGGCGGGCGTCTACAACCTGCTGCAACCGGAGGCGGCGCACGAACTGGGTGAGCGGAAGGCCGCGTCGGTGCGCAGCACCGGTGCGCGGCTGCTCATCTCCGCCAACCCGGGGTGCTCGCTGCAGATCGCGCCCGCCCTGGAGGCGATGGGCCAGAACATCGCGATCGCGCACACGGCCGAGATCCTCGACGCGTCGATCCGGGGTGTTCCGGTGCCGGGACTGGCCTAGTCGGAATGCCACCAGGGCGGCTGCGCCTCAAGCCTTTCTGTGGGAATCCCCGTGGCCCGCGTGCCTTACCTGGCCTGCGCCGGACGTGCAAACTACGGGGAGGGAATCGGCTCGTGGAGCCCCGTAGCGAGGAGGACCGATGCCGGGAACGTCGCCGCAGGGCACCGGGCTGAGGCGGTCGCTGTCCGTCTGGCAGGCCATCGGCTTGTCGATCGCGCTGATGGCGCCCAGCGTGGCGGCGAACATCAACCCCCAGGCCAGCGCGGCGACCGCCGGGCGGGCCGTACCGCTCGCGTTCCTCATCGCGGCGGTGGGCGTGCTGCTCGTGGCGTACACGTTCGTGCGGCTGTGCCAGTACTATCACCACTCCGGTTCCGTCTACGCGTTCGTCGGGGCGACGCTCGGGCCCCGGGCCGGGGTCGTCGCGGGCTGGGGCCTGCTCGGCACCTACACGTTCTACGCGGTGGTCACGTCCTCGGCCGCGGGCATCTTCGGCACCGCGTTCCTGAACGCCGTCGGCGGGTGGCCGCATCCCCCGTCGTGGGCACCGTTCCTGCTGGCCGGGGCCGCGCTGGCGGTGACCCTGCTGCTCGCCATCGTCCCGGCCCGGCGCGGCACGAACGTGCTGCTGTCCGTGGAAGGCGCCACCGTAGCGCTGATCCTGATCGTCACGGTCATCGTGCTGGTGCGGCTGCTCTCGGGGTCCGCGCCGGGTGGCCACCACTTCACGCTGTCGGTGTTCTCGGTGCCGCCCGGGACGAGTTTCTCGCCGCTGTTCCTGGCCGTGGTGTTCGGTTTCCTCTCCTTCGCGGGGTTTGAGGCGGCGGCCACCCTCGGCGAGGAGGCGACCCATCCCACCCGGGACATCCCGCGCGCCATCCTCGGCACGGCCGTCTTCGGCGGGATCTACTTCGTCGTGGTCACCGCGGTGGAGATGATGGGCTTCGGCACGAACAAGAGCGGCGTCACGGCCTTCGCCAGTTCCCCCTCGCTGCTGGGCGACCTCGGCGCCAGCTACGTCGGGGCGTGGATCGGCGACATCATTACGCTGGGCACCACCATCAGCGCCTTCGGATGCTGCCTGGCGTCCATGGTGGGCGCGTCCCGGCTGATGTACGCGCTGGCCCGGGACGCGGGCGGATTCCGCGGCGGGGACGCCGCGGGCGACCAGAGGCCGCGTGCCTGAGGCGGCGGAGGTGGCCGGACCGCGTTCCTGGACGGAGGGCCTGCTCCCGTTCGTCCGGGACCTGCCGCTGGTGGACCACCACTGCCACGGTGTGATCCGCCGGGACGTGGGGCGGCGCGACTTCGAGGCCATGCTGACCGAGGCGGACTACTCGGACCAGCCGGGATGGGCCAGACAGGAGTGGGCGGACGGGGCAGCGGGGCCTGTGGGACGAAAGTGGGTGGCGGGGTACGAAGGGCTAACGGAACAGGAAGGGCCCCCGGGGAAAACGGGCGGGATAGGTCTGGCGGGGGTGACGCTGTTTGACTCGCAGGTTGGGTTCGCGGTGCGGCGGTGGTGCCCGCCGGTGCTCGGGCTGCCCGCGCATGCCGGGCCGGACGAGTACCTGAGCCAGCGGGCGAGCCTGGGCGCCGAAGAGGTCAGCCGGCGGTTCCTGCGGGCCGCGGGCCTGGCGGCAATGTACGTGGACACCGGCTTCGAGCCCGAGCCGCTGGCCTCACCGCCGGAGATGGCCACGCTGGCCGGGGCGGACGCCCACGAGATCGTCCGACTGGAGCAGGTCGCCGAGTCGGTCGCGGCCAGCGGCACCAGCGCGGCCGAGTTCGCGAGCGCGTTCCGCGGCGCGCTTAGCGCCCGGGCGCGCGACGCGGCCGGGCTCAAGTCGGTCGCGGCCTACCGGGTCGGCCTGGACCTGCCCGCGGCCCGGCCGACGGAGGCGGAGGTGGCGGAGGCCGCGGGTCGCTGGCTCGGCTCCGTCGGCGGGCAACCCGGGGCCGGCGGGCAACCCGGGCGGCTGGCCGACCCGGTGCTGCACCGTTTCCTGATCTGGTGCGGCGCCGATCTCGGGCTGCCCATCCAGTTGCACGTCGGGTACGGCGACCGCGACGTCGACCTTCAGCGCGGTAATCCGCTGCTGCTGACCGACCTGCTGCGCGCACTCGAGCCCACCGGGACGCCGGTGATGCTGCTGCACAACTACCCGTATCACCGCGAGGCCGGCTACCTCGCTCAGGTTTTCCCGCACGTGTACGTGGACGCCGGGCTGGCTACGCACAATATCGGCCACCGCGCGACCGCTCTGATCGCGGAGACGCTCGAGCTATGCCCGTTCGGGAAATTCCTCTACTCGTCTGATGGATTTGGCCTGCCAGAGCTGCATTACCTGGGGGCGGTGCTGTTCCGCCGGGGCCTGTCGGACCTTCTCCGGGCCGGCCTCGGCGACGGTGCGTGGACGGCGGACGACGCCGAGCGCATCGCGCGGATGGCCGGGGCCGGCAACGCGCGTCGCGTCTACCGCGTTCCCGGGAGCGAGCGCACATAAAGATCACCCGCAGGTGTGCGGGGGCTACGTGGCTGGTTGTAGTTAACCGCAATTCATATAAGTTGGCAGATGGGCAGCCTCTGACCGCCTGGGAGCGACATTGACCGAGCCCATCACCGTGGAACGCGACGGGCATGTGCTGCTCATCGGGGTTAACCGCCCGGCCAAGCGGAATGCCTTCAGCTTGGCGACCATCGAGGCGCTGGGCGGCGCGTATGAGAGTCTCGGCACCGATGATGAGCTACGGGCCGGTGTGCTATTCGCGCATGGCGATCACTTTTCGGCGGGCCTGGATCTTGCCGAGGTCGGTCCGGCAGTGGCCGAGCGCGGCCCCGAGGTGCTGTGCGGCTCGCACCGCTTCGACCCGTTCGCCGTATGGCGCGACCCAGTGCCCAAGCCGGTGGTCATGGCGGTCAACGGCATCGCGTTCACCCTGTCGATCGAGCTTGCCCTCGCCGCCGACATTGTGATCGCTGCCGATGACGTGCGCTTTCGCCAGCTGGAAATCGGCCGCGGGATCATGCCGTTCGGCGGCGCCACCTTCCGGGCGCCCGCGCAGCTCGGCTGGGGGAACGCGATGCGCTTCCTGCTCACTGCGGAGGAGTTCGGGGCCGCCGAGGCATTGCGGATCGGACTGGTGCAGGAGGTCGTGCCGGCCGGGGCGCACGTCGGACGGGCCAGGGAACTAGCCCAGCTTGTCGCCAGGCAGGCCCCCCGGGGCGTACAGGCCACACTCGCCAGCGCACGCGCTGGACTGGGCCATGGTCCGGACGCAGCACGTGATTGCATCGCATCGTTGCTACCCGGGCTGCTGGACAGCGAGGACGCGGCTGAAGGCCTGCACAGCTTCACGGAGCGGCGCGAGGCGCGCTTCACCGGCCGCTGACCGTTCCTGCGAACCGCGGGCCTGGCGGCAACGCGCGAGAGGCTGCGCCCGGCCCGGGACTGACCGGGCCGGGCCGGCCACAGGGACCGGGGCCGCCGGTGCGTCAGCTGGCGGGCTGGCCGATCCAGACGGTCTTGATGTTGCAGAATTCGCGGATGCCCTGGTAGTACAGCTCCCGCCCGAAACCGGAGTTCTTGACACCGCCGAACGGCAGCTGCGAGTACGAGGTGACGTTGCCGTCGATGAACACCATGCCGGCGGCCAGGTCCCGGATGAACCTCTCCCGCTCCTGCTCGTCGCTGGTCCAGGCGTTCGCGCCGAGGCCGAACTCGGTGCCGTTGGCGAGCTCGATCGCCGCGTCGATGTCGCTGACCCGGTAGAGGGTGGCCACCGGGCCGAAGACTTCCTCGGAGTGCACCCGCATCTCGCTGGTGATGCCCGTCAGGACGGTCGGCGGGTAGTAGAAGCCGGGCCCCTCGGGGGCCGCTCCCCCGCAGAGCACCTTCGCGTCCTTCGCCACCGCGTCGGCAACTAGCTGCTCGAACGTCGTCGCGCTGCTGTTCGGAGGCCAGCGGGCCGATGTCGGTGGTGCCCAGCATGGGATCGCCCATCTTCTTGCTGGACATCTGCTCGGCGAACAGGCGCCCGAACTCGTCGTAGACAGCGTCGTGCACGATGAAGCGCTTGGCCGCGATGCAGGACTGGCCGTTGTTGAGGCAGCGCGCGAAGGCCGCGACTTCGGCGGCTTTCGGCAGATTGGCCGACGGCATGACGATGAACGGGTCGCTGCCGCCCAACTCCAGCACGACCTTCTTGATCTCGCTGCCGGCGGTGGACGCCACCGACCGCCCCGCGGGCGTCGACCCGGTCAGCGTGGCCGCTACCACCCGCTCGTCGCGCAGGATGGGCTCGACCCGCTTGGAGCTGACGAGCAGGGTCTGGAATGTGCCCTGCGGGAAGCCGGCCCGGGCGAACAGGTCCTGCATGAACAACGCGGTCTGCGGCACGTTGGAGGCGTGCTTGAGCAGCCCGACGTTGCCTGCCATCAGAGCGGGGGCGGCGAAGCGCATGGCCTGCCACAGCGGGAAGTTCCAGGGCATGATGGCCAGCACCGGCCCGAGCGGCTGGTACCTGACGTAGGCGCGGCTGGCCCCGACGGCTTCGGCGTCGGCCGGCTCGTCGGCGAGGAATCCTTCGGCTTCTTCCGCGTAGTACCGGCAGGCGGTGGCGCACTTGGCGACCTCCTGCTTGGCGGCGGCCAGCGTCTTGCCCATCTCGGTCGTCATCATGGCCGCGATCTGGTCCTGCTCGCCGTCGAGGATGCCGGCCGCCTGGCGCATCCACCGGGAGCGGTCGTCAAAGCTGGTCAGGCGGTAGCTGACGTGCGCCGCCGCGGCCGCGGCCAGGCACCGCTCGACCTCCGTCTCGCTCATTTCCTCAAAGGTCTTCAGCGTGGCCCCGGTCGCGGGGTTGACGGTTGCTATCGCCACGAGATCCTCCCTTGCACCGCCGCGGCGGCTTCGCCGCTGCTCTAGGCGCCCACTGCCCGGTCGAGGCGGGCCCACACGTCACAGGCGCGGGCTTCTCAGCCAGAGAAGCGCCCTCTGGGGCCACGATACGCTCGGCGATTTCGGGCATCTGGCCCGGCGGGTACCCGGCCGGGACTACCGGTCCCGGGACGCCCGCGAGCCGAAGAACACGCGGCGCTTGATGAGCTCGGCCATCCATCTCCGCTGCCTGCTCATCCGGCCCGCGGTGGCCGGCTTGCCGCGCCGATGATGCCGACGTAGGACATGGTTAGCGCCGGTATGGCCTGGCGGCCGACGGTTGCTCAGGGCGGCGAGTGCGGCTGACATGCGGTGAGGCGGTTGATGTGGCAATCACGGAGCGTCTGGACCGGTTTCAGCGGACGCATCCGTGGGTGGGATTCCCGCTCGCGGCGCTGTACAAGTTCTTCGACGACTTCGGCAGTTATCTGGCCGCGCTGCTCACCTACTACGGCTTCGTCTCGCTGTTCCCGCTGCTGCTGCTCGCCTCGACGATCCTGGGCTTCGTCCTGTCGGGCGATCCGCGACTGGAGCACGAGGTGCTCACCTCGGCGCTCAGCCAGTTCCCGGTGATCGGCCCCGACCTGGGCCGGCCGAAACACCTCGGTGGCGGGACGGTCGGCCTGGTGGTGGGAATTGCCGGTTGCCTGTACGGCGGGCTGGGCGTAGCTCAGGCGTTCCAGTACGCGGCCAACACAATGTGGGGGGTGCCGCGTAACAACCGGCCGAACCCGATCAAGGCCCGCGGCCGCAGCCTGGTCCTGCTGGCCACCGCCGGGCTGGCCGTCCTGGGCACGACCGCCTTGTCCGTCATGGGCGGCGGCGGCGCCGGAACGCTCGGGGAGGCGGGGCGGTACCTGGTGCTAGCGATCTCCGTACTGATCAACATCGCCGTCGCCATCTTCGCATTCCGCTTCGCTCCCCGGCGTCGGCTGTCCGTCCGCGATGTCGCACCGGGCGCGGTCGGCGCGGCGGTAGTATGGCAGTTGCTGCAATCCTTCGGGGTAATCTACGTGCGGCACGTGATCAAGCACGCCAGCGCCACGAATGCGGTGTTCGCCCTGGTTCTCGGCTTGCTCGCGTTCCTATACGTCACTGCCGTGGCCGTCCTGCTCTGCATGGAGATCAACGTCATCCGCGTCAGCCACATGCACCCTAGGGCACTGCTCACTCCGTTCACCGACGACGTGTCACTGACGTCCGGGGACCGGCGCGTGTACTCGCGCCAGGCCAAGGCCCAGCGCAGTAAGGGCTTCGAGCACGTCGATGTCACCTTCGACGAACCGCCGCCCGGGCCGGAACAGGACGACTCCGGCCCGAGGGGACCGGGCAGCACGGACGGGCCCGGGGCGTTAGGACCGGTCCGGCCGGCTCCAGATGCCGCGTTTGTGCATCAGGTCGATGGTTCCGCCGACCCATGAGGAGCCGGCGCGGCCAGCCAGGCGGGGGTGAGCTGGCCTTCGGCGACGATGACGGCGGGGCCGGTCAGCAGGGTGGTCTGCGGGGTGAGCGTGACCGTCAGGTGGCCGCCGGGGACCCGGATGGTCCAAGCGCCCTCTTGCTCGCCGGTGGCGCGCGCCGCGGCGACGGCGGCGGCGACCGCACCGGTCCCGCAGGAGCGGGTCGGGCCGGAACCGCGCTCGTAGACGCTCATCTGCGCGCTCCGCTCGCCGGTCAGCCGGACCAGTTCGACGTTGGCGCCGTCGGGGAAGAGTACCGGATCGAGCTCGGGCGGCGCGGCCCAGTCGTCATCGTCGACGGGCGCGTTCACCATGCAGGCCAGGTGCGGGTTGCCGACCGAAATCCGCACACCGTCGCGGGTGCGGCCGCCTACCTGGGCTTGCCCGGGGCCGAGCACCGACGCGGGGCCCATGTCCACGGTGACCTGGCCATCGGGCTCCATGCGGACCAGGCGGATCCCGTCGCGCGTCTCGATCGCGAACTCCGGGCCCTGCGCCAGGCCGTGCCCGACGAGGTAGCGCGCGAACACCCGGGCGCCGTTGCCGCACATCTCGGCCACGCTGCCGTCGGCGTTGCGGTAGTCCATGAACCACTGGGCGGCCGGCCTGGGCGTCTGCCCGATGGGGGCGCCCGCGGCGGCGATGGCGGCCGGCGAGGCCAGCGCGGTCGCGGCGGCCGACGTCAGCGTGTCACTCAGCGGCTCCGCGGCGCGGAATGCGCCGGGTCCGCTCTCGATCAGCGCGGCGGCCAGCACCTCAACCTCGACGACGCGGAGCACCCCGTCCGCGCCGATCCCGGCGCGGCGGTCGCACAAGCGGCGCACCAGAGCGGGTGTAAGGTCAAGCTCTCCGTCGGGGTCGGGCAGGATCACGAAGTCGTTCTCCGTGCCGTGTCCCTTCGCGAAGTGCATCCCCCGATGCTATCCGGCGATCACCTTGAGGGCCGCGTCTGTGAGGTCGTCCGCGCCGCGGCCGGGCACCGCGTCACTGGGGGCCCCGTCACCGGGGGCCCCGTCACCGGGGGCACTGAGCCAGGTGATGCGGGGGTCGCGGCGGAACCAGGATTCCTGGCGGCGGGCGAATCGCTTCGTCGCGCGGACGGTTTCCTCGCGCGCCTGCTCCCGGGTCCACTCCCCCGCCAGGTGCCGCAGCATCTGCGCGTAGCCGAGCGCGCGGCTCGCGGTCCTGCCGTCCCGCAGGCCGGCCCGTTCCAGCCGGCGGACCTCGTGGGCGAAGCCGGCCGCCCAGATCTGCCCGGCCCGGGCGGTGATCCGCCGGTCGAGCTCCTCGCGGGGGACCCGGACGCCGATCTGCACCGCGGGGCGCGACGACTCATACGCCGGCAGCGTCGCGTTGAATGAGCCGCCGGAGAGCTCGATGACCTCCAGCGCCCGGACGATCCGGCGGCCGTTGGTGGGCAGGATCGACGCGGCCGCCGCCGGGTCCAGGCCGGACAGCCGGGCGTGCAGGGCGGCGGGGCCTTCGGCGGCCAGTTCCGCTTCGAGACGCTCCCGCGCGGCGGGGTCGGTGCCGGGGAAGTTCAGGTCGTCCAGGGCCGCGCGGATGTAGAGGCCCGATCCGCCGGCCAGGATCGGAACGCGCCCGCGCGCGGTAACGTCCTCGATGACGGCGCGGACGAGGTGCTGGTAGCTGGCCACGTCGGCGGTCCGCCCGACGTCCCAGACGTCGAGCAGGTGGTGCGGTACGCCGTGGCGCTCGGCCGCGGTGAGCTTGGCGGTCCCGATGTCCATGCCCCGGTACAGCTGCATCGAGTCGGCGTTGATGACCTCACCGCCGAGTTCGAGCGCGAGGCGGACCGCGAGCGCCGACTTGCCCGCCGCGGTCGGGCCCACGACGGCGATGACGCGGCCCGCTCCGTCCGTCATGTCAGCCCGCGCGATCGTGCCCAGGAAACCGCGAAGAGCGCGGGAGACGACACACGATCATGGGCGGGACAGCGCGGGCATGCCGAGAGCTACCGGCGCCGGGCGGGATGCCCCGGACGCGGTTTGAGGGTCACCGACGGCCCGTTCGGCATCATCGCGGCCCTGGCGGGCCTCCCACGCGTCACCCGCGCGCGTCCGCCGGACCGCCAGCGGTGCCCCGTCGGCGACCAGGTAGTGCGGCGCGGCGCGGGTGATGGTCACCGTGACCACGTCGCCCGGCCGGGGGACGGTGCCGGCCGGCGTGAAGTGGACGAGGCGGTTGTCGCGGGCGCGGCCGGACATGCGGTGCGTCGCGGCGTCCTTGCGGCCTTCGCCCTCCGCGACGAGCACCTCAGCCTCGCCGCCGGACAGCCGCCGGTTCTCGGCCAGCGTGATCTCGCCGACCAGCGCGACGAGCCGCTCGTAGCGCTCCCGCACGACCCCGGGCGGGACCTGCGCGTCCATCGTCGCGGCGGGCGTGCCCCGGCGCGGTGAGTAAAGGAACGTGAACGCGCCCGCGAACCGGGCTTCGCGCACCACGTCCAGGGTCTGCTGGAAGTCCTGCTCGGTCTCACCGGGAAAGCCGACGATGATGTCGGTGGTGATCGCGGCGTCCGGGATGGCGGCGCGCACCCGGTCCAGGATGGCCAGGTACCGGTCCCGCCGGTAGGCGCGGCGCATGGCCTTCAGCACCGTATCCGAGCCGGACTGCAGCGGCATGTGCAGGTGCGGCATGACGTTCGGCGTCTGCGCCATCGCCTCGACGACGTCGACGGTGAAGTCGCGCGGGTGCGGCGAGGTGAACCGGACCCGTTCCAGGCCCTCGATCTCCCCGCAGCTGCGCAGCAGCTTGCCGAACGCCTCCTGGTCACCGAATTCGGCGCCGTAGGAGTTCACGTTCTGGCCCAGCAGCGTCACCTCGATGACGCCTTCGGCGGCCAGGGCACGGATCTCGGCGAGCACGTCACCGGGGCGGCGGTCCTTCTCCTTGCCGCGCAGGCTCGGCACAATGCAGAACGTGCAGGTGTTGTTGCAGCCCACCGAGATAGCGACCCAGGCGGCGTAGGCCGACTCGCGCCGGGCGGGCAGGACCGAGGGGAACGTCTCGAGCGTCTCTTCGAACTCAGTCTGGGCTTCTTCGCGGACCCGGGCGCGCTCCAGCAGGGCGGGCAGCGAGCCCAGGTTGTGCGTGCCGAACACGACGTCGACCCAGGGCGCCCGCTCGGTGATGGCGGTGCGCTCCATCTGGGCCAGGCAGCCGCCGACCGCGATCTGCATGCCAGGGGTGGCGTTCTTCACCGGGAGCAGATGCCCGAGGTTGCCGTACAGCCGGTCGGCGGCGTTCTCCCGGACGGCGCAGGTGTTGAGCACGAGCACGTCGGGCGGAGCGTCCCCGGGGGCGCGCTGGTAGCCCGCGTCCTCCAGCAGGCCGGCCAGCCGCTCGGAATCGTGCACGTTCATCTGGCACCCGTAGGTGCGGATCTCATACGTGCGAGGCGAGGCGTTCATGACGCTAAAAAGGGTACGCGCCCGGCTGGCCGGGTGCGGACTGCGGCGGAATCGGCTGCAGGCCCCGCAACGGCTGCGGGCGTGGCAACAGATCATGGAATAGGTGGGCCATTGGCCCCTCAGCAAAGATCCTCTTCATGGCGCAAACCCGCGCGGTAAGGGGAACGAGCCTACGAATTGTCCGCGCATGCGGCCGGTCTGGGCCCGGCCGATCAGCCCTAAAACCTCAGGACCTCCGGCCCTAAATACGCCCTTCCCCCCGAGTGAGAGTCGAAGCCAGGCCATGGGCCACGATCAATGTGCTCGCGCCCCGGCCGCCCGCCCGGAGCGGAGCGGAAAAAGGGCCGAGCACAGGCGGCGGGGCCCGCCGACTCCGACATGGGAGGTCATCATGACATCGGCAACAATCAAGCGAGATGGCGGCGCGGGCGGGCGGCATGCGGAAGGCCGCGGCTACGGGCTGATCGTCTTCGCGTCGATTCTGCTGTTCGTCGACGGCTTCTTCAACATGCTCTATGGCATCGCCGCGATCGCCAACTCGCACGTATTCGTCGCCAACGCGCACTACGTGATCGGCGACCTGCGCGCCTGGGGCTGGATCACGCTCATCATTTCGGTTCTGCAGCTAGCCGCCGGGGCCGGGGTGCTGGCGGGCAACCAGCTGGCCCGCTGGTTCGCCGTGGCCGTGGTCGGGATCAGCGCCATCGACATGATGTTCTTCCTGCCCGCTTACCCCTTCTGGGCACTGGCCATCATCGCCATCGATGTGGTCGCGCTGTACGGGCTGTGCGCCTACGGCAGCCGGGAGAACCTAGCCGACGTATAGCACCGAAGCGCCCGGACCGGCCGTGACCGGAACGGCCGTAACCGGAACGGCCGTAACCGGAACGGGCCAGCCCGGGAAGATCTGGAAGCCCGGTATAAGCCCAGTAATCGGGGGCCTGTACCGGGCTTCCCCGACACCGGGCCAGGCTTTCCGAGGCCGACTGGATTTCTGGTTCACCGGTCACTCCCGACGTCCCGCCACCGGCAGCGATGTTGCGGTTTGTCTCGTCTTCTATCCTGCGGAAAACCCGACGCCGATCATGAAAGGAGGGCGGCGGCGCGCGGCGGGGCTAGCGGGCGAACTCCATGGCACGGGACTCGCGGACGACGGTGATACGGATCTGGCCCGGGTAGGTCAGCTCCTCCTCCACCTGCTTGGCGATGTCGCGCGCGATCACCTGGGCCTGGATGTCGTCGACACTGTCCGGCTTGACCATGACCCGGATCTCGCGGCCGGCCTGCATCGCGAACACCTTCTCGACGCCCTCGTGTGCGCTCGCGATCTGCTCGAGCCGCTCCAGCCGGCGGACGTAGGACTCCAGCGACTCCCGGCGGGCCCCGGGACGGCCCCCGCTGATCGCGTCGGCCGCCTGGGTCAGTACCGCCTCCACGGTCCGCGCCTCGACCTCGTTGTGGTGCGCCTCGATCGCGTGCACCACGTCGTCGGGCTCGCCGTAGCGGCGGGCGATCTCGGCGCCGATGAGCGCGTGACTGCCCTCCACCTCGTGGGTGAGCGCCTTGCCGATGTCGTGCAGCACCGTGCACCGCTTGAGCAGGCCCGCGTCCATGCCCAGCTCGCTGCCCATCATGCCGGCGATGTGCGCCGACTCGACCAGGTGCTTGAGCACGTTCTGCCCGTAGGAGGTGCGGTACCGCAGCCGCCCGAGCAGGGACACCAGTTCGCCGTGCATCCCGGTGATACCCAGCTCGACCAGGGCGTCCTCGCCGGACCGCACGCATAGCTGCTCGATCTCGGTCTTGCCGCGCTCGTAGGCTTCCTCGATGCGCTGCGGGTGAATGCGCCCGTCCAGCACCAGCCGTTCCAGGGTCAGCCGGGCGATCTCACGCCGGACCGGGTCGAAGCAGGAGAGCAGGACCGCCTCGGGCGTGTCATCGATGATGAGGTTGACGCCGGTGACGGACTCGAAGGCCCGGATGTTCCGGCCCTCGCGGCCGATGATCCGGCCCTTCATCTCATCGCCGGGCAGATGCAGGACGGAGACAACGGACTCGCTGGTCTGCTCGGTGGCGACGCGCTGGATGGCCAGCGAGACGACCTTCCGCGCGCGCTTTTCCCCTTCCGAACGGGCCTGGTGCTCGATGTCCCGGATGATGAGGACGGCTTCGCGCTTGGCCTGGTTCTCGATGGATGAGACGAGCTCCGTTTTGGCCTGGACGGCGGTCAGCCCGGCGACCCGCTGCAGGGCGGCCGTCCGTTCCTCGTCCTGGCGGTCCAGTCCGGCGGCGCGCCGGTCGAGCTCACGGTGGCGCTCGTCCAGTTCGGCGGAACGGTCTTCGAGGCGGCGCAGTTCCTTGTCGAGCCGCTGCTCCCGGTCCGCCAGCCGGTTCTCCCGGCGCTCAAGGTCGCTGCGCAGCTCGCGGATCTCGTCCTTGACGGCGCGGATCTCGTCTTCCACTTCGCGACGGCCCTGGGCGGCCTGTTCGGCGGCTTCCTGGGCGCGGCTGACGATAGACGCCGCCTCCGATTCGGCCCGGGCGCGGATCTGTTCAGCTTCACGGGCCGCTTCCTCGGTGGTGGCCACGGTGGCCGGGCCGGCCGCGCGGGCGGAACTGGCCACGCTGGAGGGCGCGGTACCGGCCGGAGCTTTCAGGGTGCCCGAGGAGGATCGGCGAAATACGATGACGAGCGCGAACACCGTTGCGAGCAGCCCGATCACCATGAACGCGAGTGCAATTCCGCCGCTCACAGTCACCCCTTTCCGCTCATCAGGTCCCGGTCACCGGGCACTGCACGTGCGATACCAGGGGTTATGCCCTGGCGCGAGGGGTACTGCACGCTGGCGCGTGCGTCCATTCATGCTGATCTCATGATGGGTCACTGGCATCGGCCGCTGGCAGCGGCCGGAGCACTCTATGAAATTCTATCTATGATCATCCGCGCAGCGCGGAGTAACACCTCGCTGCCGCGAGGTTAAGCGCAGATAACGTTTTGAGCAAGCTGCCGGCACTGATGTTGCAGGCGCGGCACGGGGCCGCAACGCGGGTGCGTGAGAAGGTTTTAGCAGGCGGAGCGGGCTTTTGGGTCACCAGGAGGCGTCTGCGGAGCCAATGTCCGGATCCGGTTCGCTCAGTTCCCCGGCGAGCTCCGCTCCTTCGGGCCCGTCGGCCTCGAGGGCCGCACGGACGACGCGGTAGGCCAGGGCGGCCCCGTACCCCTTGCGCGCGAGCACGCCCATAAGCTTGCGCACGCGGGTCGCGGACGGCTGGCCCCGGGTGGCCGCGACCCGGCCCGCGATGAGCTGGCGCGCGGTGGCCACCTCCTGGTCGGGGCCGACCAGTTCGACCGCCTCCCGGACGTCCTCGTCGGCCACCCCCCGCCGGCGCAGCTCGGTGGACAGCGCGCGGCGGGAGAGACCGCGGCCGTGGTGCCGGGACTCCACCCAGGCCCGGGCGAAGGCCGGGTCGTCGATCAGGCCCGCCTCGGTGAACCGGTCCAGGACGGCCTCGGCAGCCGGGCCCGGGATGTGCCGCCGCTGCAGTGCGTCCGCGAGCTGGGCGCGGGTCCGCGGCGCCAGGGTGAGCAGCCGCAGGCAGATCTGCCGGGCGGCAGCCTCCGGGTCAGCCGGGGCGGGGGGAACAGCGTCCGTGTCGCCTGCGCTCCCAGCCGCTGACCGGGGCCGTCGGGAACGGGGCCCGCGGCCGGGCCGGCTGAGCCCATCGTCTGGCTCGTCTGGCTCGGGTGCGCCGGCTTCCGTCCATGCCTGGGACCAGGCGGGACCAGACTCATCGGCCGCGCCGGGCGGCCCTGGCTCGCGCCACGCCGGGGACCAGGCGGGCTCGATCTCAGGCGGGCCGGCGGGCGAGGTGGGGCTTGAGCTCCCCGCCGGGTCCGCTGAGACGTCGGTGACCACCGTTTAGACGGCACCGCCCGTGCCTCCGCTGGCGCCCGGGATCCGGCCCGCGCTGGCGGCACTCGGCGCCCGGCCCGCCCCGGCGGGGGCCTGGCCCGCGGCTCCAGCCGTCACACCGGCCGGGCGGCCGTTTGCTGCCCCGGCGGCCGGGGTGCCGTCCGCGGCCGCGTTAGGGTCGGCGTCGAGCCGCGGCCCGACGCCGAGCTTCTCCTTGATCTTCTTCTCGACCTCGTTGGCCATGTCGGGGTTGTCCTTGAGGAACGTCCGCGCGTTCTCCTTGCCCTGGCCGAGCTGGTCGCCCTCGTAGGTGTACCAGGCCCCGGCCTTGCGGACGATGCCCTGCTCCACGCCCAGGTCAATAAGGCTGCCCTCGCGGCTGATCCCGACGCCATACAGAATGTCAAATTCTGCGCTGCGGAAAGGTGGAGCGCACTTGTTCTTCACGACTTTGACACGGGTCCGGTTACCCACCGCGTCGGTGCCGTCCTTGAGCGTCTCGATACGCCGCACGTCCAGCCGGACCGACGCATAGAACTTAAGCGCCTTCCCGCCCGAGGTGGTTTCGGGAGAGTTGTGGACCATGACGCCATCAGCCAGATAGTTATGTGAGCCTTCGACCTCAATATCATATCGGCTCATGATAGTAAGGTTCGTCTTGCACTTGACATCGAGCACACGTGCCGGCACTGGATGCACTGTGGGCTCCACATACTCTGGCTCGACTCCAAATTTTCCCCGGAATCGGGGAAGCAGCTTGTAATCCATCGATGGATGGACATAGGGCGCGACGAGCTTCTGGAATTTCTCCGACGCCGCGGTAGTGAACCGAAGGACGCTCACCTTCCTCGCCCCCCGCGAGTCGAGTTTGACGTCCAGTCCATGAGTGTCCCACAGGTACTGTGCGAGCCGGTCTCGCGAACCGGGGCTCATGGCCTCGACGCAGATCTCGATCCGGCCCGTACCTCCCTTAGCGCGCTCCTGGGCTCCCTTGGATCGGACGGTAAAGCACCCGTCGTCCATGTACCAGACCGCTAGTGCAAGCGGCGTGAGGCTCTTGAGATAGTCCCAAGTGACATGCTTCTTGCCATCGCCGAAGTAGACCGCCCCATACAGCTCCGCCAGTTCGGCCTGAGGGGTGAAGTCGGCGAAGACCGCACCCTTGGCGTTGAACGTCCGGCAGTGCGGGATGTTTGCCAGTAGCGATATCTTCCAGTCGAGATAGGCTGATTGCTTCGCTCCGTGGCCCATCCGGAAGCGGGCACTTTGATCATCCTTCCGCACTGGCTTGAAAAGATTTCCATCACCCATGAGTGCGCCTAGGATGACCTGGATCTGCATCTTGCTGAGCATGTATGGCTGAGCGAGCATAACACGATCGCCAATTTTTATCTGCCCAGCCTCGCGCCACCCTGTGGGCGTACGGAGGAGGTGGTTACGAGTGAGATCCATAAAAGCACGGCCGTTTCCCGTACCCCCTCCAGGACGTTCGACGGTGAAGTGAAGGAACTCCTCCGTCCGGCCGTTATTGAACCAGTTAACGACCTTCTTTGGGACTATCTTCCCTAGATCAGGGTCATAGGAGAGCACCTCAACCGGCATCTTCTGGTTGACGATCTTGCCGATTTTCTCCTGTGTGCCATCCGCCAGAGTGACGTTGGTATACCAGGAAGCACAGCCGAACATCACACCTACCTTTTCCCGCAATTGGTTGATAAAAATTGCGGTGGTCTTGGCGTGGCTCAGCGCGCCGGTGATCTTACGGAGGGCCTGGGACATGAGGCGGGCCTGGAGACCCACGTGGCTGTCGCCCATCTCGCCCTCGATCTCCGCCCGCGGGACGAGCGCGGCCACCGAGTCGATGACGATGATGTCGATGGCGCCCGACCGGATCAGCATGTCGGCGATCTCCAGCGCCTGCTCGCCGGTGTCCGGCTGGGAGACCAGCAGCGCGTCGGTGTCGACACCCAGCTTCTTGGCGTAGTCGGGGTCGAGCGCGTGCTCGGCGTCGATGAACGCGGCGATGCCGCCGGCCTTCTGCGCATTCGCTACGGCGTGGAGCGCGACCGTCGTGTTGTGTGACAGCACGCCGTTCGCAACGAAGCTGTGCGTCGACGGCAGGACCACATCGAAGGTCGGCTGGAGACCAGCATCCTCGACAGCGACGACGTCTTCATAGGTATACGGCGCCTTCGCGAGTATCCGGAGGTACTGCACGATCGTCCGCGCACCCGCGGACAGCCGGTCCTGACGTCGGTCGCACCACTCGACGATCTTGGCCAGCCGCTGCCGTGAGCAGGCAAGGTTGATGTCCTGACGGAAGAGATCACCCGCTATGCGGTCGAAACTTCTGTCTCCCCCGCAGTCATCACGCAGGTCACGGAGGAGCCCGGCAAGGTGCGGGATATTTTCGAACTGCGGATCCCGGGGAGAGATCTTGAAGCACTTTTCCACCTGCGCCCGCCGTCGGGCGGAACGGAAACCGACCTCCGCGAGGAACCGCTTGGCAACGGATGGGTTGATGGTCACCGTCCAGTAGTCCCGGTCATATTTCGCGTTGTGCTTGGACGAGACGGTCGCCGGAATGCCCAGGCCATAAAGCATGAGCTGCACCTGGCGGGCAAGCTCCTCCGACGCGGTTCCCAGTCCGATGGTCGAGGACGGATCGATCCACCCATCGCCTTCGAAGAGGGCCGACAGGAAGGCCCGCTGCGCCTTATGCCCCGCTGTACGGACGCAAGCGGGAACTTTCTTGCCCGCAGCTGTCACGTAGTCAAGGCCGTACTGCTGGGCAAACTGCTCCCGGATGCTCTTGCCCGGTACCGCGAACTCTTTCCCGTAGTAATTGCGTACCTGGACCCCAAACAGCCCTTCCATGATCCGGGTGAACTCGCCACTCACCTCGGGATCCCAGTTGGTGAACCGGATGGAGTAGTCGTACGAAAGCGTTCCCTCGGCCACGAGATAGCCCAGCAGGACGGCCTCGTCCTCACTGAGGCCATCACCCTCCGCCGCCTCGGTGGCCCCGAACAGTGCGGAGACCAGGGTGTCTCCCACCTGAATCCGCCCCGCCTCACGCCAAACGATGAAGCCGCGCTCGCTGATCACGCGCAGTGGATGGTTGTGCGTAACGCTGACCGTGCGGCCGGACCGGAGCCGGAGCCGGAGAACGGGCTTGCGGTTGTTGTGCGTCAGTGCGGCCACACCTTCCAGGACACCGCGCTCGTTGACCATGCGGATGCCGGCTTCGCTGATGTCCGTCACGCGTGACGTGCAGCTTGCCTTCATCCCGGCATGCGCGAAGACCTCAGCGATCGTCTCCAGCCCGCGGCTCGTCCACACGTACGTGTCGGCGGTGAAGCATTTCCCGCTGCTCTCGGGGCCGTATATCTCGACGATCCGGCCGCGCGGGAGGCCGCCGAGGCCGAGTGCGACGTCCAGTGCGATCGACCCGGTGGGGATGACCTCCACGGGCACGTGCCCTTCCTGGCCGAGCCGCATGACCGAGCCCTTGCCGAACTGCCGCTCAATCTGGACGAGCGCGGTCTCGAGGGCCTTATCCCTGTCACCAGCCCGCTCAACGCTCGGCCTGCTGTTCGCTGCCATCGAAACTCCCTGTCGGGTTCGTTGCTATCTGAGCCGCCGGACGTCTGCCTGCGGTGCCAGTGCCAGACGTTACGCGCCACCACTGACATTTTGTCGGGCAATCGCGCCTACTGTAGGCGAACTACTGTTCGATCTGAACACGCCACGCCGGTCCACCGGCCCCGGGGGGCGCTGCACTATCCTGCTGTCTGCCGAGCCGCCCGCCCGGCCAGGTGAAACACGGAAGGACACGCTGCATGGCGCTCGATGAGAACAAGGACGCGCTGCATGGCGCTCGATGAGAACACCGTCCGGCTCGCCAAGGGAAAAAACCTGGCGACCGTGGTGACGCTGATGCCGAACGGCCAGCCGCAGGCGCTGCCGACCTGGATCGACACCGACGGCGAGTACCTGCTCGTCAACACCGAGCCGGTCCGGCAGCGCTCGAAGAACCTGGCCCGGGACCCGAGGATCACCGTCCTCATTCAGTCCAGTGATGACCCGTGGGACTGGTCCGAGGTCCGCGGGCACGTCGTGGAGACCGTCGGCGGTCCCGAGGCGCGCCAGCACATCGACGAGCTCTCCAAGCAGTACGTGGGCACCGAATACAGCGCCCCCATCGGTCCGGAGGGCCGGGTCATCTTCAAGATCGTCCCGGACAAGGTCAACACCGCGAAGAGCTAGCGGGGCGCCGCTCGGCTCGCGGGACGCTCAGGTCCGCACGGGAATCGTCGTACGCAGGCCCGTTCGGCCAAAAGGATCTCAGCGCAAATTTTCCGGCACGTTGAACGCATCGGATACCGCGCGCCACACCTTTTTCACGTCCTCGCCGTCGGCGAGGGCGTGCTCGACGGTCCGGCCACCCAGGCCGGCCAGCACGAAATCCTTGGCCACGCTCTGCGCGTAGGCCTCCCCGAACTGGGCGTTCATCCGTTCCCAGAACAATGTGAGCCGCACCCGGTCAGGCTACAGCGCCCCCCGGACCGGTTTCCGGCCACGGCGCAGGTCTCCCCGCCTCGCCACCCGGGCGGCCTGGCTAGCGGTAGTCCGTTGGATCAAGGTGGGAGGTAGAGGTTCAGGCCGTGGCCTGCGCTGACGTTGTCGAGTAGGTGCTGGAGCTCAGCGGGCGGGGGCGCTTTTGACCAGGCCTGCCACCAGCGCGTGAGCGTGATCGCGGGGGTCAGCCAGCTGCGGACCGCGCGCAGTGCGTGGGGCCAGCTGGGTGCCGGCGGGGGAGCCGGGCATGCCCGGGGCCGCTGGGACTGGGCGGCGGTGCCCCCCCTCTTGAGGGTTTGCCGGCGTGGGCCCGGGTGGAGGCGAACGGGCGGGCCAGCTGTCCCAGCAGAAGGAGAACGCGCAGTTGACCAGGGCCTGGTGACGGCGGATGGCGACGTCAGAGCGGACCTGGAAGTCGGCCCAGCCGAGCTCGTCCTTGACCTGCTTGTACGACTGCTCCACCCAGTGCCGCAGCCCGTAGATCCGCACGATCTCGGCCAGGCCTGCGGCCGGCCAGGGGCTGTCTTACTGGTGCGGGCCGCCGGGCCGGGAGAGGTTCGTGACCAGGTACCAGGTGGCCTTGTCCGGCAAGGCGGCCGGGTCGGCAGTGGCAACCACCAGGCGCCGGGCGCCGTCCGGCCCCCACCAGCCCAGGGTCGCGCCGGCGGCGTACCAGGTCCCGGTGTGCCCGTCGCGGAAGGTCCGGGTCACCGGCTGCCAGTCGCCGGGATCTTCGGGCCCGCCCCAGCGCAGCTCGCGGGCCGCATCGACGGGGGTGTGGGCATCGGCGCCGTAGGCCCAGGTCCCGCGGTGCGGCTTGAGCGCCATGACGAACGGCAGCCCGGCCTCCGCGAGCTCGCCGCGGAACCCGTCCTGGTCCCCGTAGGCGCAGTCCGCGGTGACCGCCCGGAACGCGAACCCCGCCGCCTGGGCCCGGATCGCGAGATCCGCGCCGATCTGCAGCTTGGTCCGGAACCCCGGGTCGTTCTTCCCCTTGGCAAAGTGCCGGGCCGGGGTATACGGGACCGCGTGCACCGGGTAATACAGGCGCTCATCAGCCCACACCGTAGTGACTGTGACCACCCCGTTGTCGGTCTTGCCGTACCGGCCCAGCCACTGCCGGCCCACGTGCGCGGTCTTCGTGCCGTCCTTGCGGTCCCCGCTGTCATCGATGACCAGCACCCCGCCGCCGTGCGGCGCGGTCGCCGGGTCCGCTCGCAACAACTCCAGCCGGCGGTCATTGACCCGCTCGGGATCCCACACCGACTCCGACAAGAAGAACTGCAGCCGCTGTACCGCCGGAAGCTTCGACCCCGTCACCGGCTCGGCGCCAGCAAGGCACGTCAGCGTCTTATTCCGCTCCCGCGGCACCAGCAGCCCCGCCAGGCACTCGCGGAACCCCCGCCGCTGCGCCACATGAGTGAACAGGTCATCGAAACCGGGCCGCGTACCCCTCCAGCGGACCCGGCGCAGGCAGACACACCACCGGCTTGGTCATCGCTCATCACCAGCTTCGAACTCACCAGGAAACCCACTCACAGACTACCCCGAGCAGCCTTGATCCAACGGACTACCGCTAGTGTCGCGCGCCGGAAATTCGTCGCAAAAGTTTAGACCGGACAGGTGGCGAGAACCGGGCGGCCGAAGGCCCCGCTTGTGCTGACGGATGCGGAGCGAGATCAGCTGACCCGCTGGGCGCGGCGGGCGAAGTCGTCGCAGGCCCTGGCGCTGCGGTCGAAGATCGTGCTGGCCTGCGCCGAGGGCGTGCCGAGCCGGGAGGTCGCGGCCCGGCTGGGCACGCATGAGGACACGGTCGGCAAGTGGCGGCGGCGGTTCCTGACCCGGCGCCTGGACGGGCTGGCTGATGAGGACCGGCCGGGCCGCCCGCCGTCGGTCAGCCTGGACCAGGTCGAGGACGTGATCGTGGCAACCCTGGAGCAGACGCCGAGGGACGCCACGCACTGGTCCCGTAAGTCAATGGCTGCCAGATCGGGGCTGAGCAAGTCGACGATCGGGCGGATCTGGCGGGACTTCGGGCTCCAGCCGCATCGCACTGACGGGTTCAAGCTGTCGTCTGACCCGCTGTTCACCGAGAAGGTCGTGGACGTCGTCGGCCTGTACCACGACCCGCCGGAGAACGCGGTGGTGCTGTGCGTGGACGAGAAATCGCAGATCCAGGCCCTGGACCGGTCCCAGCCGGTGCTGCCGATGATGCCCGGCATGCCCGAGCGGCGCAGCCACGACTACTACCGGCACGGCATCACCAGCCTGTTCGCCGCCTTCAACATCGCCGACGGCACCGTGATCTCCGAGCTGCACCGCCAGCACCGCGCCACCGAGTTCAAGAAGTTCCTGGCCACGATCGACAAGGCCGTCCCCGCGGAGCTGGACGTCCACCTGGTCTGCGACAACTACGGCACCCACAAAACCCCGGCGATCAGGGCCTGGCTTGCGAAGCACCCGCGCTTCCACATGCACTTCACGCCGACCGGGTCGTCCTGGATCAACCAGGTGGAGCGGTGGTTCGGGTTCCTGACCAGCCAGATGATCCGCCGCGCCGTGCACAAGAGCGTGCATGCCCTGGAAGCCGACATCCGTGCCTGGGTCGAGAACTGGAACGACGACCCGAAGCCGTTCGTGTGGAAGAAGACCGCCGAGGAGATCCTCGACTCCCTCGCACGATATTGCCGACGAATTTCGGACGCAGGACACTAGATCAACTTTGGGCTGCCCGCGAGAAAAATCCTCCTAGCTGGGTACATACCACGGCGAAGATCGTTTTGTAGTTGAGAACGCCGTTCGCTGGCGCGGAACGCCCCGCGGCTACCCGCAGGCACGGCACGATGAGAATTTTGCGGAGCGCGGATGTCGTCACCTGCACGGGGCGCTGAGAAGCCGACCGGACCCAGCGGCGGCAGCGCCCGCCCGGCACCAGGCCCGGCCCAGCACCGGCGCGTGGTCACCATTGGCCTGGTGGCCCTCCTGGTCGTCGCGATCATCGGTGCGGCGGCCGGCATCACCGCCTGGCTCACCCACGGCTTCCGGGGTCAGGACACGGTCCGTTACCACCAGGCCGCCGTATTCAGCGTGCGGGCCGGCGACTGCATCAACCTGACGCCGACCGGGACGGTGGTGCACGTGGTCCCCTGTGCGAGCGCGCATACCGCGGAGGTGTTCGGGACGTTCCGCCTCGCGGGCGGTACGTGGCCCGGGACGGCGGCGGTCGCGCAGAAGGCCGCGTCCGGCTGCTCCAGCCGGCTGGCCGGTTACCTGAACCCGCAGCTCGCCGCCACCAACCTCACGCAGTCGTACGTGTACCCGGGGCAGCAGGCGTGGGACACCGGTGAGCGGAGCGTGGTCTGTGAGGTGCGCGCGACCAGCGGGACGCTCACTGGCTCCGTGCGCAGCGGGGTCTGACGGCCGCCTGGCCGGCGACGGTACGCCGGTCCGCTGCGACGGCACGGCTGTCAGCCGAGGGCGGACACGGAGCGTTCCGGACGGCCAGGGTACGGCCTGAACTGTCGGCGGTGCGAGGCACTATGGAGGAATGGCCAGACACCCGGATTCCGCCGGTTCGCTGGGGACCTTCTCCCCCGCGACCCGCGCCTGGTTCTCGGGTGTCTTCGAGGAACCGACCAGGGCACAGGCCCAGGCGTGGGCCGCGATCGGCAAGAGCGACGACACGCTGGTCATTGCGCCCACCGGCTCCGGTAAGACACTCGCGGCCTTCCTGTGGGCGCTGGACCGGCTGGCGGCGGCACCGCCGCCAGCCGACCCGAAGCACCGGTGCCGGGTCCTGTACATCTCACCGCTCAGGGCGCTGGCCACCGACATCGAGCGGAACCTCCGGGCCCCGCTGACCGGAATCCGGCACGCGGCGCGGAATCTGGGCCTGGAGGAGCCGGACATCCACGTCGCGGTGCGGACCGGTGACACGGCGGCCGACGAGCGCCGGAAGCTGGCCAGCAAACCGCCCGACGTGCTGATCACCACGCCAGAATCGCTGTTCCTGCTGCTCACCTCCAAGGCGCGGGAGACCCTCCGGAGCGTGCAGACCGTCATCGTGGACGAGGTGCACGCGCTGGCGGGCAACAAGCGCGGCGCGCACCTCGCCGTCTCCCTGGAGCGCCTGGACGCGCTGCGGATGGCCACGTCCGAGCCGGACGCCGCGCGCGGCCCGGCGCAGCGGATCGGGCTGTCGGCGACGGTCCGGCCGGTCGCGGAGGTCGCGGGCTTTCTCGGCGGCGCCCGGCAGGTCACGGTGGTGCAGCCGCCCAGCGAGAAGCGGCTCGAGCTGAACGTGGTCGTCCCGGTCGAGGACATGGCGGACATCGGCGGCCCACCGCCGGGCCGCCAGCACGACAACGGGGCTCCCGGCTCCCCTGGTTCGCCCGGTTCACAGGGGCCGGGAGGCGACGACCCGGAGCGGCAGCGGTCGATCTGGCCGCACGTCGAGGAGCGGGTCCTCGACCTCATCGAGGAGCACCGCTCGACCATCGTGTTCGCCAACTCCCGGCGGCTGGCCGAGCGGCTGTGCGCCCGGCTCAACGAGCTCGCCGCCGAACGCGCGGAGGAGGGCGCCGGACCCGCCGGGATGGATGGCCTAAGCGCGCCCGGCGGCTCGGCCGGACGCGGCGGGCCGGCCCGGCTCGCCGGCCCCGGCGGCCCCGGCGGCCCCGGCGGGCGGTTCGCCCCGGCGCAGATCATGGCGCAGGCGGGGAGCACGGCGGGCGCGCCCACGGAGGTCGCGCGGGCGCACCACGGATCGGTCTCGCGGCAGGAACGGGCGCAGATCGAGGAGGCACTGAAGCGGGGCACGCTGCCCGCGGTCGTCGCCACCTCCAGCCTGGAGCTGGGCATCGACATGGGCGCCGTGGACCTGGTGGTCCAGGTGGAGGCGCCCCCGTCGGTGGCGAGCGGACTGCAGCGGATCGGCCGGGCCGGCCACAACGTCGGGGATGTCTCGCGCGGCGTGATCTTCCCCAAGTACCAGGGCGACCTGGTGCAGGCGACGGTCGTGGCCGAGCGGATGCGCGGCGGGCACATCGAGGAGCTGCGCGGGCCGCGTAATCCACTGGACGTGCTGGCTCAGCAGGTCGTCGCGATGACGTCGATGGACGATTGGCCGGTCGATGAGCTGGAGCGCGTCATCCGCCGTGCGGCCCCGTTCGCGGGGCTGACCCGGCCGGTGCTCGACGCGGTGCTGGACATGCTGGCCGGCCGGTACCCGAGCGAGGAGTTCGCCGGGCTGCGCCCCCGGGTGGTGTGGGACCGGCTGGCCGGTGTGGTCCGCGGCCGGCCCGGCGGACAGCGGCTGGCGGTGACGAGCGGCGGGACGATCCCCGACCGGGGGCTCTTCGGCGTGTTCCTGGCCGGTTCGGACGCGCCCGGCCCGGGCGGCTCGCGCCGGCATTCGCGGCGCGTGGGCGAACTCGACGAGGAGATGGTCTACGAGTCGCGGGTCGGCGACGTATTCGTGCTCGGCGCCAGCTCCTGGCGGATCGAGGACATCACGGCCGACAGCGTCCTGGTCAGCCCGGCCCCCGGCCAGCCCGGCAAGCTGCCGTTCTGGCACGGTGACGCGCCCGGGCGGCCCGCCGAGCTGGGCGCCGCGATCGGCCGCACCTGCCGCGAGCTGTCCGAGGCGAACCCGGAGGCCGCGGCCGCCATGCTGAGCGCGGCCGGCCTGGACGAGCTGGCCGCCGGCAACCTGCTCCGCTACCTGGCCGACCAGCGGGAGGCCACCGGCGCCGTGCCCGACGACCGGACCCTGATCGTCGAGCGGTTCCGGGACGAGCTGGGTGACTGGCGCGTGGTGCTGCACAGCCCGTACGGGGCGCGCGTGCACGGCCCGTGGGCACTGGCGATCGCGGCGCGGCTGCGCGAGCGGTACGGCGGAATGGACGTGCAGGCGGTGCACACCGACGACGGGGTCATCGTCCGGGTGCCGGACGCCGATGAACCGCCGCCGACCGGAGTCGCGCTGATCGATCCCGATGAGATCAGCGAGATCGTCACCGCGGAGATCGGCGCGTCCGCGCTGTTCGCGTCGCGGTTCCGCGAGTGCGCGGCGCGGGCGATGCTGCTGCCGCGGCGGCAACCCGGGCGGCGGTCGCCGCTCTGGCAGCAGCGGCAGCGCTCGGCGCAGCTGCTGGAGGTCGCACGGCAGTACCCGTCGTTCCCGATCGTGCTCGAGACCGTCCGCGAATGCCTGCAGGACGTCTTCGACGTACCGGCGCTGGTGAACCTGCTGCGGGACCTGGCCAGCCGCAAGATCCGCATCATCGAGGTGGAGACGCCCACCCCGTCGCCGTTCAGCCGGTCACTGCTCTTCCGTTACATCGGCGCGTTCATGTACGAGGGCGACGCGCCGCTGGCCGAGCGACGCGCCCAGGCGCTGACGCTCGACTCGACGCTGCTGGCCGATCTGCTCGGCCAGGCCGATCTGCGCGAGCTGCTGGACCCGGCCGTGGTGGCCGACACCGACCGCGAACTGCAGCGCGTCGCACCGGACCGCAAATACCGGGACATCGAGGGACTGGCCGACCTGCTCCGCACCATCGGGCCGCTGACGGCCGAGGAGGTGGCGGTCCGGTGCACGGTACCGGAGGCGGCCGCCAGCTGGCTGGCCGAGCTGGCCCGTACGCGCCGTGCGCTGGAGGTCCGCGTGGGCGGGCAGGCCCGCTGGGCGGCGATCGAAGACGCCGGCCGGTTGCGCGACGCGCTGGGCGTGCCGCTGCCGCCCGGCATCCCGGAGGCGTTCACCGAACCGGTACCCGACCCGCTCGGCAACCTGGTCGCGCGGTACGCACGGACACACGGGCCGTTTGGCACGGATGCGGTCGCATCGCGTTACGGACTGGGCGTGGCGGTGGTGGCGGGAACCCTGCGACGGCTCGCGGCGGCCGGCCGGGTCGTGGAGGGTGAGTTCCTGCCACATGGGCGCGGCACCGAATGGTGTGACGCCGAGGTGCTGCGGCTGCTGCGCCGGCGTTGCCTTGCGCGGCTGCGGAAAGAGGTCGAGCCGGCCCCGCCGGTCGCCCTGGCCCGGCTGCTTCCCGCCTGGCAGGGAGTCCGGCCCATCGGGGCGGCCACGGGGCGTGGCCCCGGCGGGTATCCGGCGCGGCCCCGGGTGTTCGCCAGCACGACCGGCCCCGGCGCAGTCCTCGACGCCCTCGATCAGCTCGCGGGTGCCTTCGTGCCCGCGTCCGCCCTGGAGACCCTGGTGCTGCCCGGGCGCGTGCCCGGCTACTCCCCCGCCATGCTGGACGAGCTGACCACGGCGGGGGAGGTCGTCTGGACCGGGGCGGGTGGCCTGCCCGGCGGCGACGGATGGCTCGTGCTCGCGCCCGCCGAAGCGGCGCCGCTGCTGTTCCCCGAGCCGTCGGAGATCACGATGACGCCGCCGCACGAGGCGATTCTCACGGCCCTCGCCGACGGCGGCGCGGTGTTCTTCCGCATGCTGCACGAACGGGTGACCGCTCACCTCGCGACGGCGGAAGGGACCGCGAAGGCGCCGTCCGACACGGATGTCGCCGCGGCGATCTGGGATCTGCTGTGGGCAGGCTTCCTGACCAACGACACGCTCGGGCCGCTGCGGACGGTCCTGGGCGGGGGGCCGCCGCGCCCAGGACCGTCCACGGCTCCTAGCCGGGGCCGCAGGCTGCGGCAGGGGAGCCGCCGGCCCGTCTACGGCCGTCCGGTCACGCCGTCGCGGGCCGGGCCGCCGAACGTGAGCGGCCGGTGGTCGCTGCTGCCGCCGCACACCCGCGACGCGACGATGTACGCGCACGCGCTGGCCCAATCCCTGCTGGACCGGTACGGGATCCTGACCAAGGGCGCGGTCGCGGCGGAGCGGATCGCAGGCGGGTTCGCGGCGGTGTACCCGGTGCTGCGGGCCATGGAGGAGGCAGGCCGGGCCCGCCGGGGATACTTCGTCGAGGGACTCGGCGCGGCCCAGTTCGCGGTCCCCGGCGCGGTGGACCGGATGCGCGCCCTCGCGCAGCCGCCGTCCGGCCCGGACGAGACCCTGAGCAGCGTGACCCGGGGACGTCCGGTCCCGTACGGGGCTGCGTACGGGGGCAGGGTGTCCGGAGGGGATGGGGTGTCCACCGAACTGTGGGAGTACGAACGGGACGGGGCTGACGGAACGAACGGGGCCACTCATACCGGCGAGGGCGGCGGGCCTGGTGTGTCTGACGGGGCCGGCGTAACTGACGAGGCCGGCGGGTCCGACGGGCGCGCAGGTGACGGCCGCGCAGGTGACGGCCGCGGAGGTGACGGCCGCGGAGGTGACCGGCGCGGAGGTGACCGGCGCGGAGGCGACCGGCGCGGAGGCGACGGGCGCGGGGGTAGCGGGCACGAGGGAGCGGCTCGTCGCGCCCAGGTGATCGTGCTCGCGGCCGCCGATCCGGCTAATGCGTACGGAGCATCGCTGGCGTGGCCTTCGCGTCCGGACGAGACGGCCGGCGGCCACCGGCCGGGCCGGAAGACGGGAGCCCTGGTCATCCTGGCCGACGGTGAGCTGGTCCTGTACGTGGAGCGCGGCGGCCGCACCCTGCTGTCGTGGACCGATGACCCGCAGCAGCTCGGGCCGGCCGCGGCCGCGCTGGCCGCTGCGGTCCGCGCCGGGGCGCTCGGCCGGGCTCACCGTGGAGCGGGCCGACGGCGGCGGGGTCTACGACTCGCCGCTGGCGAAGGCACTGGAGGAGGCCGGCTTCCGGCCGACTCCCAAGGGCCTGCGCCTACGCGGCTAGTCGTGAAGGAGGAGCCTGCATGTGTCATGGTTCCGAACGCCGCAGCAATGATGGGCTGATAGAAGTCCTTAGGGCCCCGGACAGACTGAGGTGATCGGGGAGATCCTGCCCGCCGGAGTATCGTCCGCCGAGGCGTTCGCGGATCCGCGCGATGCTGTGCTGTTCCCCGAAGAGGCGGCGATCATGGTCAGGGCCGTGGGCAAACGCTGCCGTGAGTTTACGACCGCCAGGCACTGCGCCCGCAGCGCGCTCGCCGGGCTCGGCGTTCCGCCGGTCCCTATCCTTACTGGAGAGCAAGGTGCCCCGCAGTGGCCGCCAGGCATCGTGGGCAGCATCACCCACTGCCCCGGCTACCGGGCCGCTGCAGTTGCGCGGGCCTGCGACATGCTCACCATAGGACTCGACGCTGAGCCGAACGATGAGCTGCCAGACGGCGTGCTGGAGGCGGTCTCCATCCGCGGCGAGCGTGCCCGGCTGGGTGACCTCGCGCCCATGGCACCTGGGATCTGCTGCGACCGGCTGCTGTTCAGCGCTAAGGAGTCGGTCTACAAGGCGTGGTTCCCGCTTACCGGGCGCTGGCTCGGCTTCGAGGAGGCGGACATTACCATCGACGCCGCCCAGGGCACCTTTAACGCGCGTCTGCTGGTACCGGGCCCGGTAGTCGGCAGTTCCCCGCTGACCGGCTTCGTCGGCCGCTGGCTGGTCCGCAACGGGCTGGTCCTGACGGCGATCGCAGTGCCCGCCAGGGCTGCATTCTGAGCACCCGGCCGGCGAGATGCACACGACAGCTCCCACATCGCCCACTATTTGCGCTGGCTCGGCTACGACCTGGAGTGGGCCCGGTCAGACGGAGTCGAGGAGGTTGGTGCGGGCCTGGTCGACGGCGGCGAGCATGGCGCCGCGCAGCACCGGCGCGCCGGTGACGGCGGTGGGCACGACGCGGGGGCTGGCCGGGCAGATGCGGGCAACCTCGGCCGCGACCCGGTCGGCGAGGGCGGCGCCGCCCGCCAGGCCGACGTCGCCGCCGAGGACGACCAGGCCGGGGTCGAGCACGACGGACACCGAGGCGACGCCGATCGCGACACGGCGGCCCAGTTCACCAAGGAACTCGTGGGCCCGGGCGGAGGGGCCGGACACGCGGGACGCCTTGCTCCCGTTCCAGGACGCGCTGCCGTCGGCGCCGGCCCGGCGCTCCCCGGCGGCCCGGACGGCGGCGCGGACCGCTTCCCCAGCGGTGGGGGCGCCGAAGCCGAAGACACCGGCCAGCATCCGGACCACGCTGGCGCCGACCAGCGACTGCAGGCCGCCGTCGGCCGGGTGCCGGACATCCTCCTGCAGCGGCGTGCCGGGCACGGGCAGGTAGCCGATCTCACCCGCGGCCCCGGCGGCGCCCCGGTGCACCTTGCCGCCCAGGAAGGCCGCCATCCCGAGGCCGCCGCCGATCCACACGAGCACGAAGTCCTCCAGGCCCCGCGCGGCCCCGACGGAACGCTCAGCGAGGGCGGCCAGGTTGACGTCGTTCTCTATGATCACCGGCCGGTTCAGCGCACCGCGCAGCGCGCCGAGGACGCCCTCGTGCCAGTCGGGCAGATTGATCGCGAGACGCGGATCGCCGGTCTTCCGGTTGACGACGCCCGGGCTCCCGATCACGAATGCGCTCAGCCGGCTCATCTCCACGCCGACGGTCCGGCAGGCACGGTCGACCGCAGCGCGGACCAGCTCGACCGGGTTGGCCGCGCCGTTCGGGTTGACGCTGACCTCGGCGACCACGCGCCCGGTGACGTCGGCGACCCCGGCGCGCACGCCGTCGAGTTCCACGTAGAGCCCGGCGACGTGGGCGCTGGCGGGGACGACGGAGTAGAGAGCGGCGTTCGGCCCGCGGCCGCCTTCCTGCTGGCCGACGACCGTGACCAGGCCGCGCTCCTCCAGCCGGGCCAGCATCTGGGCCACGGTGACCTTGGAGACCCTCGTCTGCTCACTGATCTGGGTCCGGGTCAGCGGAATTCCGGGAAGCAGCAGGTCAAGGGCGGCGCGGTCGTTGAGCTCGCGCAGCAGACTTGGCGTACCCGGTCGGCGCTCCATCGCGGTCCCTCTCCCTGTGCCCTGGCCCCAGTGCCGCGGACCGGGTATTTCAATCCGGCGACGGCACTACCTTATAGGAAGGTTTCCGATTAGTTTTCTCAATACGGTCATGTCTCCCCTACCTGTACAGCGTCCTCCCCCGGGGGGAAGGAGAGCCAGCAGTGACCCAGAAAATCTCGGGCAGCCAGGTCATGTCCGGTTTCGCCAAGGCGGCGACGGTCACTCAAATCTCACCGCTCAGCGCGGAGAACTGGGCTACTGCTGACACCACGGACCAGATCATCCTTACGATGATGAAGTCCATCATGCATGGAGCCCACTTCACCGCTACTGTCGATAAGGCCAAGACTCAGCTGCGGAACGTGCTCAATACCGGCTCAAGAGCTGAGCACACCGGATGGCTGAGACCGTTGAAAGCCCCGGGCGCCGGCGGCTATCCCCCCCAGCTGTCGGTGCCCGGCCGCAGCAGCGTGACCGGCCCGGGCTTCCCGCCCGGGCCGGCCCGCGCCCGGCCGCGACCGCGCCCGGCGGGTCAGCCAGCGGTCAGGCGGCCGCGTTCGGCGGCGCGGGCCAGTTTGCGGCTCTCCTTGAGCGACCGGCCCCGCGCCTCCGGCGGCAGCCGCCAGATCGTGTTACCGCCCATGAAGTTGTAGCTCCGGATATGCACGACCGGCGCACCGGGGCGCGGCTCGTACCCGGCCCCGCATTCGCTGTTGCCGCCCATGATCGAAAAGCCACTGATTTCCACGTCGACGGAGTTCGGCAGGTAAATCGTCGAGCCGCCCATGATCGCGAACATGTTCAGGGTGAGCCCGTTGGCGTCGATTTCGGCGTCCCGCAGGTCGATCTCGTCGCCGCCCATGATGGCGACCGCGTTCACCACCGACGCAGGCCGGAGCCGTCCGCGCCGGTGCGAGCCGCCCATGATCGCGACGAACCACCGGGTTGCCTTGGGCCGCGGTGCCGGGCCGGCCGGGGCCGACTGGGGCACCGGCGCAGCCTCGTCGACGGCCGGCAGGTCACGGGTCACCGCCGTCAGGTCATCTCTGGTCTTAGCCGCGAGGACCAGGGACGCACGTTCCTCATGCTCGTCCAGCGTCAGCCGGCCAGCCGCCGCGTGCTGGCCGAGCACCTCGAGCGTCCGGTCCCGGTCCTGGTCCGAGACGCGTAGCTCTCCTTCTGGCACCGGGGGCTGTGCGGGTCCGGTCACGAGCTTCCCTCCGTGACAGCCGGTCCGGCTGATTCGGGAGCCGGTCCCGGGCGGATTCTTGGGCAGGTTTCTCACCAGATTGGCCCGCCGGCCGCCCGCTGGCAAACTAACTCGGCCGCGGGTTGATGCGGGTTCTGGGCCCGTGAGGCGGCATAATGCTGGTCATGCGGCTTTCAGCCCGCGCCGACTACGCGTTGCGCGCGGCAATCGAACTCGCCGCCGCTACCGACAGCCACGTGACGGCGGATCGGATCGCGCGCGCGCAGCAGATTCCGGGCAAATTCCTGGAGACGATCCTGACGCAGCTCCGGCGGGCAGGCCTGATCCGTAGCCAGCGGGGACCGGAGGGCGGTTTCTGGCTCGCCCGGCCCGCCAGCGAGATCTCGCTGGCCGAGATCATCCGCGCCATCGACGGTCCGCTGCTCGGCGTCCGCGGCGAGCGGCCGGAGAACATCGAGTACCCCGGGGCGGCCGAGCCCCTTCAGCAGGTCTGGATCGCCCTGCGGGCCAACGAGCGCGCCATCCTCGAACAGGTGACGCTCGGCCACATCATCGCAGGCGAGCTGCCGGCCAGCGTGCGGCTGCTCACCGACAACCCAAAGGCCTGGATCTGACGCCAGGGGCCCCAGATAGGCGGGCCCCTGATTTGGGTCTTCCCAAATAGGCGGCGCTGGATATGCGAACGGCGGGCGCGGTTCCGCCGCGCCCGCCGCCTGCGGGTATCTGTACTGGCCCGATTACACCGGCACCATGTCGGTCACTTCAATTACGTGGGGATCTGCCACACCGAACTCGCCAGCCGGGCCGGAGGTCATGTCCTCGGAGCTGAATCCGGCGTGGCGTACTACACCAATGGGGATTTCGGTGCCAGCGGGAAGCTTCGGCTCCCGCGGCGCCTCAAGCACCGGCTCGTTCTGCAGTTCGGCCAGCGCGAAGTTGTCAGCAACTTCGCGGAAGACCTGGGAAAGGGGTGTCCCCAGCGCGCTGCATATTGCGGCCAGCAGCTCGGAGGAGGCCTCTTTCTGCCCCCGCTCAACTTCAGACAAGTAACCCAGTGAGACCCGAGCCGAGGCTGACACCTCTCTCAGGGTCCGACCCTGCCGCAGGCGTAGCCGACGCAGCACGTCACCGAGCAAGTGACGAAGCAAAACCATCGTCGAACTCCTTCCCGGGGCAGAACCGTTACCCCTCCACGGTACCTGCACCTAAGGTCAGTCCGGGAGTCGGCAACGATCCGCTTCGCTTCTGACGTAACGCTGTAATCAGCGGATGTCTTCCCGAAGCCGGCCGAGCAGGAGCGCAAGCGACCGCTCTACCGTCAGCCTACGGATCCGTTCTCGGTCCCCGCAAAGCCCAAGGGTGCGAACCACCGTGTCGTCGTCCGCGCTGACCGCGATGTGGACGGTCCCGACCGGCTGGCCGTCCTGCGGGTCCGGGCCCGCCACCCCGGTGGTGGCCACGCCGAACGTGGCGCCCAGCCGCTGGCGCACGCCGTCTGCCATGGCCACGGCCACGCCGGGGTACACCGCGCCGTGCGCGTCCAGCATCGCCTGCGGGACGCCGAGCAGGATGGCCTTCAGCTCGGTCACGTAGGCGATGACCCCGCCGCGCACGGCGTAGGACGCCCCAGGGGCCGTGGTCAGCCCCGCTGCGACGAGGCCTCCGGTCAGGGATTCGGCGGCGGCGACGGTCTGCCCGGCGTCCCGCAACAGCGTGATCACCTGTTCGGCCAGCACTCTCGTATCGTCGCTAACCAGCCCATTTTCGGTCATTTTTCTCCCCGGTCTCGCGGTGGCGGCCGCCCCATGCCTCCCCGTGGTTACGGTGCCGCGGTCGCGCGGCGCAGGCGGGCCGCGCGCAGAACATAGTCGGCGCCGGTCGCCAGTGTCACCGCGACCGCCAGGCCCATCATGACCGGGCGCGCCACGCCGAACGGCCCGGGCAGTATGTACAGGCTGATCGCCACCATCTGCAGCAGGGTCTTGAGCTTGCCACCCGGGCTGGCCGCGATCACGCCGCGCTTGATGACGGCGAAGCGCAGCAGCGTGACCCCGACCTCGCGGACCAGGATCACCGCCGTGACCCACCAGGACAGCTCGTGCATCACGGACAGGCTGATCAGCGCCGCTCCGATCAGGGCCTTGTCCGCGATCGGGTCGGCGACCTTACCGAAGTCGGTGACCAGCCCGCGCTGGCGGGCCAGCCGCCCGTCCAGGAAATCCGTCGCGGAAGCGATCCAGAACAGTGCGAAGGCCGCGATCCGCCAGGTGGTTCCCCCGGCGACCAGGCAGGCGACGAAGGCGGGCACCAGGATGACGCGCACCATGGTCAGCACGTTGGCCACATTGATGAGGGCGGGTGCGGCAACGGGCCCTGGTGCGGCCGCGGCGCCCGGTTCGGTGGCCGAGCCGGCCGGGGCAGCCGGCACCGGCACCTGGGCAGGCCCGGAGGGCCGCTGAGCCGCCCCTGGCGGCCCGGGTGGCTGTGAAGCCGCCCCGGGGGAGGTCAATGCCGATCCGCCAGTGGGCGTGCCGCTGGGAGCTCCGTGGCCCCGCCCGAGCCGGAGGGGGGGCGTGCCGCCGGGAGCTCCGTGGCCCCGCCCGAGCCGGAGGGGACGGTGGCCGTGGCCACAAGGTCGACGCCGTACGACGACACGACGGTGGCTCGGACGAGCTGGCCTGGGACGAGATCCGCACTGGCCTGGACGGTGGTCGCGCCGTCGACTTCAGGGGCCTGGTGGGCCGCACGGCCCTCGAACAGGCCGTCGCCGAGACGCTCCTCGATGAGCACCTCGACGGTCTCACCGATACGGTCGGCGCCCCGCTGCGCCATCAGTTCCTCAGCGAGGTCGGCGACCTCCTCGACGCGGCGGGCCACCGCTGCCTCATCGAGCTTGCCCGGGAGCGACTCGGCCTCGGTACCGTCCTCGTCGGAGTAGCCGAAGACACCGATCGCGTCCAGCCGCGCGCTGCTGAGGAACAGCTCTAGTTCATGCAGGTCCTCGGCGGTCTCACCGGGGAACCCGACGATGAAGTTGGAGCGGATGCCCGCCTCCGGGCTGACGGTCCTGATCCGGTCGATCAGCTCAAGGAAGCGCCTGCGGTCGCCGAACCTCCGCATCGCGCGCAGCAGCGGGCCGCTGGCGTGCTGGAAGGACAGGTCGAAGTACGGGGCCACGCCCGGCGTGCCGGCGATGGCCTCGATGAGACCGGGCCGCAGCTCGGCCGGCTGCAGGTAGCTGATCCGGACCCGCTCGATGCCGGGGGTCGCCGCCAGCGAGGGCAGCACCTCCTCCAGGAGACGCAGGTTGCCGAGGTCTTTGCCGTAGGAGGTGGAGTTCTCGCTGACCAGGAAAAGCTCAGTGACGCCCTCGCCGGCCAGCCACTCGGCTTCGGCGAGCAGCTCGTGCGGGCGGCGCGACAGGTAGGCCCCGCGGAAGGCGGGGATCGCGCAGAACGAGCAGCGCCGGTCACAGCCGGAAGCGATCTTGAGCGGCGCCACGACCCCGTGCGACAGGCGGCGGCGCATCGTGCGGGGCCCGGACGGCGGCGCGACCCCGGCCGGCAGGTCGCCCGTCCCGGCCGCCGAGGGTGCGATCCTGGGCGCCGAAGGGGCGGTCGCGGCCGCCGACGGCGCGATCCGGGCCGCCGAGGGGCCGGTCCCGGCACCGCGGGCGGCGCGGCCGGCGGGGCTGAGCGGGAGCAGCGTGCGACGGTCGCGGGGCGTATGCGGAGCCTTGCGCCGGCCGTTCAGGATGTCGTCGAGCCGGGCCGCGATATCGCCGTAGTCGTCGAAGCTGAGGATCTGGGCTTCAGGCAGCGCGTCGGCCAGCTCGTTGCCGTACCGTTCGGCCAGGCAGCCGACGGCCGCGACGTTGGCCCCCGATTCGGCCGCGCTGAGCAGCTCGTCGATGGATTCCTGCTTGGCCGCCTGGATGAAACCGCAGGTGTTGACCATGACGACGCTCGCGTCCTCGCCGTCAGCGGCGAGCTCCCAGCCGCCTGCGGCCAGCCTGGCGGCCAGTTCCTCGGAGTCGACCTCATTACGGGCGCAGCCGAGCGTAACGAGACTGACGGTGCGGCGGCCGCCGCGCCCGTCATCCGGAGCGGGGGGACCCGGAGCACGGACGCTGGCAGGCTCGGCGGATGAAGAAGGCACACCGGCAGATTACGGCACCGCCACGGGTGCGGCGTTCGTCGGCCGGACTAGTTGGTGCTTCCCGACACGGGCTGACCGGAGGCCTGTCCGGAGACCTTTTGGGCCGGCCCGAGAGTGAGGGTGACCGGCTGGCTGGTGCCGGGAGAATCCTTCTTCCCGTTGACGGTCAGCACGACGCCGGACGGGTTGCCGAGGCGCAGGTTGACCGCCTGCCTCTCCTTCCACGTCTGAGTGGAACCGGCCGGAACGACCCCGCTGTAGATCGTGCTGCCCTGGTCATTGGTCAGGTAGACCCAGCAGTCCTCGACCGCGGTCAGCTGGATGACCACGTCGTGGGATGCGGCCGGGGCGGTGGGTGAGGCCGTCGGGGACGGGGAGGGAGCGCTGCGCGACGGGATTGGGGTCGCAGCCGCCAGGGGCTTCGGGTGGGAGGACGATGACGACACGAGGTGGTAGGCGCCATAACCGATGACGACCAGCAGTGCGATGATCATGGCGACGCTCCAGTTCAGCGACCGCCGTTCCCTGATTCGCAGCGGCCTCGACGGCTCGAACACGTCGGCCGCCCTGATCGCCTCCAGGGCACCATGCTCCGCATCGTAGTCGCGGATCAGCGGGTCGGGATCGGCGCCGACCACGGCGGCGATACTTCGGATGTGCCCCCGGGCGTAGAAGTCGCCGCCGCAGGCCGAGAAATCGTTCTGCTCGATGCCCCGGATGATCGTTTCCCTGATGCGGGTCCGCTCGCTGACCTGCGTCACAGTGAGACCGGACTGTCGGCGCGCCTCCGCCAGCGTGTCACCGATACTCACGCTGCGCCTCCAACGGCTTTCGTCGTACGTATCTTCTCCGCGTACGGGAGCCATCACCAAGTGTAGGCATCCCATTGGCTACCGGAGGTGGAGCCACTGTTACCGGTACACCACGATCTGGACAGGGACCAACGACCTTCCCGAATCGGGACGCTGAGCCACCCGGACCCTGGGCCCCGTGAGCCCCTGAGGACTTCCCGTTCGAACCCGTGCCCGGACCCCCGGTGCCCCCGCACGCTGCCTCCAACGCCACCGCTCAGTCGCCACGGAGCGAGCTGAGCACCTCGCCCAGGTCGTCGGGTTTGATGAGCACGTCCCGCGCCTTGGAGCCCTCACTGGGCCCGACGATACCCCGGCTCTCCAGAAGGTCCATCAGGCCGGCCTTGGCGAAGCCGACGCGCAGCTTGCGCTGGAGCATGGACGTCGAACCGAACTGGGTGCTGACGATCAGCTCCGCCGCCTGGACCAGCAGTTCGAGGTCATCGCCGATCTCAGAGTCGATCTCCCGGGACCGTCCGGGCGCGACCGCCACGTCCTCGCGGTACTCAGGCTCGGCCTGCTTCTTGCAGTGCGCGACGATATCCCGGATTTCTTTCTCCGAGACGAAGGCGTTCTGCAGCCGCATCGGCTTGCTCGCGCCCATCGGCAGGAACAGTGCGTCGCCCTGCCCGACCAGCTTTTCCGCGCCGGGCTGGTCGAGGACGACCCGGCTGTCCGTCAGGCTGGAGGTGGCGAACGCGAGCCGGGACGGCACGTTGGCCTTGATCAGCCCGGTGACCACGTCCACGCTCGGCCGCTGGGTGGCCAGCACGAGGTGGATGCCGGCGGCCCGCGCGAGCTGGGTGATCCGGACGACGGAATCTTCCACGTCGCGCGGCGCGACCATCATCAGGTCGGCCAGCTCGTCCACGATGGCCAGCAGGTAAGGATAGGGCTGGTACACCCGCTCACTGGCAGGCGGTGCGGTTAGCTTCCCGGCCCGCACCGCCTTGTTGAAGTCGTCCACGTGCCGGAACCCGGAGGCGGCGAGGTCGTCGTAGCGCCGCTCCATCTCCCCCACCACCCAGTCCAGCGCCTCGGCCGCCTTTTTCGGATTGGTGATGATCGGGGTGATCAGGTGCGGGATGCCCTCGTAGATGCTCAGCTCGACCCGCTTGGGGTCCACCAGGATCATCCGCACCTCGTCCGGGGTGGCCCGGGTCAGCACCGAGGTGATCAGCCCGTTGATGCATACCGAGTTGTGCGTAGGGATGCATGAACGGCTAACAAGGTAAAGGCGGCTGGGGCTGCTGACTTCAATGCAGCGAACCGGCACCGATTCCACCGGCCGTACATCGACTATGTACCGCCGCCGCGCCGTGCTCGTTGGCTCGACCTGGCGCTGCCGCGCCAGCTTCCGGCTGAGCTTGAACACCGGCTCGTGCGGAGTGAAGGCGACGGTGTAAACAGTCGACGTGCCCTCCGTGCGTCCTTTACAAGGCTTCGTCCGGAGTCTTGCCTTATATCCGAGGCCCAGCACCAATTCCAGTACCCCATGCGCGAGATCCCGGTTGGTGACCCCGAACTCAACCGTCCCCTGAGGACTGCAATAGCCATCTGTATCAAGCAGGCCTGCAAGCAAGGCCCGGCGTTGGGGGATGGACGCATGCAGATACGCCTCGGGTATGCGCTTTGGTCCTACCTCGCGGAGGATCTCACTCATGGTCCGGTAACGCTCACGGCGAGGAGAGACCGGTACAAAGCTTCCCGTGCGCCCTTGCGGAAAACGGCCATCCGCTGCCCGAAGCACGGCCGAAAGCCCGACACCGACGTGGGCCGCTGCTCCGGCGACGCTCATCCCCTGTTCCGCGAGATCAAGCGCTTCGGCGATGCGCCGTTCGCGCTCGGGGCGGTTCCAGATCGTGTACTGCATCTGAGTACTGGGGTGATGCGTGACCACGTATCCGTCATCGCGGATGTGGGCAAGAATCTCCTGGTCCGCACAGGTGATGTCGGCACCGCCGGTCCGTCCGTCACCAAGCAAGCAGGCGAATGTATACGGGGCGACGGGGAGGTTGCGCTCGGGGTAGTCGAGCGGCCCGGACAGCGCGACCGAGTGGTTGACACGCCCCCAATGCCGCAGCGACGCGGCGATGTTCGCGGTTGTGACTGGCTCAGCATCGACCGGGCGAATGCGGCGACTCCCAGCGGGGGTGCTGACGTACTCCGCGAGTGCTTTATAGACCAAGTGGCGAGAATATGCTGGCGCCCAGAATCCGACTTCGCGCCCGCCTCGCTTATACCGGGGCCGTACCATGCGGCCTTCTCGCGGCAAACTCGGAACAACCTGCTGGTAGAGCACGTTGCGAAACTGCGCGCCTACGTCGGCGAGCACCTCCGCCGTCCCGGTAAGCCGATCAGGTTCGTTAAGCACCTGGGCTGCCCGCGTGACCACACGATCAACGTCTGCCGTCGGCCAGTACAAGGTCCTCTGGGGCCTACACCGCGCGCGCCCAGCGGCAGTGTCCGTCAGCCAGAGGTGCTCGGCATCGGCGACGATGACGGTGCCGTCAGAGAACTCGACCTCGTGGCATGGGCGGCCATGCATGACCGCAGTCGCGGCGATTACCTTGCATGCGTGACCCATCTCATCGAAGACCTCGCCACCGACTTGAATCTCGCCCATCGTGGTCCAGCCATCCGGTGTCGGGATCGGCGTATCGAGAGCGAGCGCTTTACCGGATCCGGTGGCTCCGGCGATCAGCATGTGCGGCATCTTGGCCACGTTGGCCACGACCGTGTGGCCCTCGACGTCCTTGCCCAGGCCCACCACCATCGGGTGGTGGTCGGTGATCGCCACCCGCGACTTCAGCACGTCACCGAGGCTGACGATCTCCTTGTCGAGGTTCGGGATCTCCACCCCGATCGCGGACTTGCCCGGGATCGGGGAGATGATCCGCACGTCCGCGCTCTTGACCGCGTAGGAGATGTTCCTGGACAGCGCGGTGACCCGCTCGACCTTGACCGCGGGCCCGAGCTCGATCTCGTACCGTGTCACGGTGGGACCCCGGGTGAACCCGGTGACCTGCGCGTCGACGTTGAACTGCTCCAGGACCTCGGACAGGGCAGCCACCATGGTGTCGTTGGCCTTGGTCCGGGCCTTGGGGGCGGAGCCGGGCCGTAGCAGCGCGGCCGGGGGCAGCGTGTAACTGCCGTCGGTCGCTCCGGTCAGCGTCAGCTGCTCGGGCCGCCGGAACGGCTCGTGCGGCGCCGGCGGGGCTACGGGCAAGGACGCGGACGCGGCGTTCCCGGGCCCCCCGGCCGCGGACGAGAGCGCGGGATCGCCGGGGTGATCGCCGGCGGTGGTCCCCGGCAGGAAACCGAGCGCTTCGAGCAGCCCCTCATCGGCTTCCTGGCCGGCCGTCTGTCCCGCCGATGGCGCGGGGGTGTCGCCGAGGCCGGCGGCGGGATCCTCCACGGTTCCGCGACGGGCCCGCTTGTCCGGGCTCAGCACGGGCGAGTCGTAGGGCCTGAGGTGCTCGCCGCCCTCGATCGCCGTGCGGGCGCCACGGCCCCCGCGGGCGGCCCGGGCCAGCTGGCCGCGGATCCGCCGGCCGCCGCCTTCGAGCTCGCCGCGTTTCTCGCCGTCCTCGCCGGACTCCTCGCTGTAATCCTCGTTGTCGCCGAGGACACGGGTCCGGCGGCCGAAGAACACGCGCGCCTCTTCCATGCGCTCGGGAATCCGGTGCACCGGGGTCCCCGAGATGACCAGGATGCCGAAGCCCGCGACCAGCGCGAGGATCGGCGCCGCGACCCACAAGGTCAGCACCTTGGCCAGCGGGGCGGACGCGGCGAATCCGATCAGGCCGCCGGCGTGCCGCATGGCTACGGCGCCGTCGGAGGGCGCTGGCGTGCCGTTGGCGATGTGCACGAGGCCGAGCACGCCGATGCTCAGCGCGGACCAGCCGATGATGACGCGGCCGGTCTCCGCGTTGCGGTCGGGATGACGCAGGTACCGCCAGGACAGCAGCGCGGCCAGTACGGGCGTCAGCCAGGCCACCGACCCGGCGCCGCCGTGCACGAACGCCGAGATGAAGCGGCCGACCGGGTTGCCCATCCGCCACCAGATGCTGGCCGCGAGCACGATCGCGATGCCCAGCCAGAGCAGCCCGACCCCGTCCCGGCGGTGCTCGGGATCGAGGTCGCGCGCGCTGCGCCCGAACCGCCGCGCCGTGAAGCCGACACTGCCGGCGGCCACCATCCACGCCGCCGCGAGCGCGTGCCCGATCCACTGGATCAGGATCAGGATGGGGTCGCGGGGCTCGGGCCGCGCCGGCGGCCGCCCCCGGCCGGCGCGGCGCCTGTTGCCTTTGCGCGGGTTGCGGTTGGTGGGCGAGCTGCCCCGGCGCGCCGAGGTCGATCCGGATCCCGAACGGGACTGGCCGGGGCGTCCCGTGGTGCTGACTTTGGGCCGGGCAGGCCGGTCCGGCTCCGCGCGGACATTCTCGGAGCTGCCGCCGCGCGGGCGGTTGTAGCCTTTGGGCGCACGGGTCGCCATGATGACCACGCTAACGAACATCCCGTCCCCGCCGAAGGACCCGCCCGGGCGTGTCGCCCGATTTCCGGGTCAGCCCCGAGGCCGTTACCGGCTGGCGGCACCCCGATGGGCGTCATCGCCCGCGGAGAAAATCAGCGTCAAGCGGCCCGCATCTGGCGGCTCACCCCTACGGGGTGATCCGGGCTCGCAGAGCGCGGCAATACTTATCTTGTGGATCAGTTTGGGCGGCGGCGCCCGGTGGATGGCCGGCTGGTCTCGCGCAGCGAGGCGTTGACCCAGGCCCTCGCGGAGCGCGCGGTCGACCTTGTGGTTTCCGCGCTGGATGTGAATGCACTGCTGGAGGAGGTCGATCTGAATGCGCTGCTGGAGGAGGTCGATCTGAATGCGCTGCTGGACCGGATCGACCTGAATGCCGTCCTCGGGCGCATCGACGTCGACACGCTGGTCGAGCAGACCGACCTCGGCGCCATCATCGTCAAATCCTCCAGCGGGGTCGCGAGCGAAGCGCTCGACGCGGTCCGCAGCCATGTCGTTGAACTTGACGAATTCATCGCCCGCTGGATAGGGCGGCTTCGCCGCCGCCCATATACCGGCCCGCCCGGCCCGCCTGAGCCGCCCGGCGCGCTACAGGGCAAGGCAGGGTCATGACGGCAGATGCGGCAGGCGATGCCATGCCCTCCGCGCCCCCGATCGTCGCCCGGGAGAGCCTGCAGGGGAAGTACTCGGGTTTCGCCTCGCGTTTCGTCGCCTTCGCCATAGACGTGGGGGTCAGTATCGGCGTCTTCCTTCTCATCCTGGCCGCCATCACGTTCGCGGCGAAGGTGCTGACCGGAAAGAACATCGCCTGGAACAGGGGCGACATCTGGGTGATCACCGCTTATGCGGTCTGGGCGTTCATCTACTTCTCCTATTGCTGGGCCGCGGACGGCAGGACCGTGGGGATGGCGCTGTTCGGCGTGCGGGTCGTGCGCGACGATGGCACCTACCCAACCCGCCGCCAGGCGGTCGTGCGGACGCTGGCCCTCCCGTTGAGTTTTCTGCTCTTGGGGCTGGGGTTCGTTGGTATCCTGGTGGGCCAACGGCGCCGGGCCCTGCACGACGTTATCGCCGGGACAGCGGTCGTCTACTCATGGGACGCGCAGGCAGCGCGCCTACGGTTCCTGACCCGGAACTAGTCCGGCAGCCGCCCCGTCCCGGGGTTTCTGCTCGGGCTCGTCTGCTTGCTCGATCGGGACCCGGGTGCCTTCCGGCTTCACGTCGCGTATCGGGACGCTGACCTCGAGGACTCCCCTCTCGTAGCGGGCGGTGACGTCCTTGGGGTCCACCCTGGCCGGCAGCCTGACCAGGCGGGTGAGCGAGCCGTAACGGAACTCTGAGCGAGAGGGTCCGCTGCCCTCCTGGCGGCGCTCCGCCTGGATCGTCAGGTTCCTGCCATCGACGGTGACCTCAATGTCCTCGTCCGGGTCCAGGCCGGGAAGCTCGGCCCGGATCACGTAGCGGTCGTCCTCGGCCACTTCCTCGATCCGGAACGTCTGGGCCGCCATGAACGGCGGCGGGCCCGTCCACGGCGCCTCCAGCCAATCGGCGAGGTCCGGGAACATGGCGCGGAATCTCGCGGGCGCCTGGGGGCGCGGCAGCTTGGCCATGATGTCCTCCCACTTCACGGTTTGCCACGTTATCTGGTCTGGTCTGGCTGGCCGCCCAGGCCGTATCGGCCGTGCCGATCTTACCCGCGATGGAGATTCTGCTGGCTGGGCGGGGCCTACCGGCCCTGTCGGCCTGACCGGCGGCGCGGGTTCGGTTGGCCGGGCCGACCGGGCAGAAGCCTGGCCGGGCCGACCGGGCAGAGCCGGCCGGGCCGACCGGGCAGAAGCCGGCCGGGCCGACCGGGCAGAAGCCGGCCGGGCCGACCGGGCAGAAGCCGGCCGGGCCGACCGGGCAGAAGCCGGCTGGGCCGGTGGCGCAGGCTTGGGAGGGTCAGTATATCCCGGCATCCATCTGAGCACTTCGGCCCGGAACGGCCCTTCGCATTCGAGCTGGCAGAGCACGCCCACGCCAGCCGTCGCGGCCCGGTGGACAAGCATGTAAGAGGGCGGCAGGTTGAGCCGCCGCACAACGCCGGAGGCACGCTTGTCCAAAATCTGCATCGCCTCAGCGCGCAGCCATTCGCGGCTGAACTTGAACGACTCCACCCTGGACGGCTCGGCGAGCGGGGCCAGGAAGGCGCGCAGCGCCGCCAGGTCAATGCCGACGCCTTCGCGGAAAAAGCCGTGCGACCGGAACTCGCCTTCGACCTGTTCGAGATCACCATCTTCATGCATGAGCCGCAGCAGCTTGCCGAAAAAGGGCGGGAAGCCGTCCGGCAGCCGGTCGACGGCGCCGAAGTCGAGCACGCCAAGCCGCCCATCGGCGAGCAGGCGGAAATTGCCCGGGTGCGGGTCCGCGTGCAACAGGCCAACCCGCCCAGGACTCGAGAATAGGAAACGGACGAGCATGATGCCGGCCCGGTTCCGCTCAGCGGCCGTGCCGCCGGCAATGATCGCCGCCAGCGGGGTGCCGTCCATCCATTCGCTGACGAGCACATGGTCGGTGGCGGCGACCACATGCGGTACGGAAAAGTCCGGGTCGCCTGCGTAGGCGACGGCGAAGGCCTCCTGGGAGGTAGCTTCCAGCCGGTAATCGAGTTCCTCTGCCACCCTTTCCCGCAGTTCGGCGAGCAGCGACTTGGCGTCCAGACCAGGCAGGACCGCACTGAAAAGCCGGGCCACTCGGCTCAGCTGGTTAAAATCGCTGATCAGCGCCTTGCCTGCGCCCGGGTACTGGATCTTGACCGCAACCTGGCGCCCGTCGTGCCACACGCCCCGGTGCACCTGGCCGATAGAGGCTGCGGCCGTCGGCCAGTCGTCGAACTCGGCGAAGCTGGCCCGCCACTCCTCGCCCATGTCCCCCGCGAGCACCTTGTGAATAGTCCGGGCAGGCAACGGCGGCGCGGATTCCTGCAGCCTGGTCAGGGTCGCCCGGTACGGGCCTGCGATCTCCGGGGGCATCGCGGCCTCGAATATGGATAGCGCCTGCCCGAGCTTCAGCGCGCCGCCCTTGAGCTGGCCAAGGACCCTGAAGACCTGCTCTGCTGTGCGCTGCTGAATTTCCTGGGTCACCAGCTCAGCTGGCCGGCCGCCCAGGCGCCTGCCTGTTCCCAGCGCGGTCCGGCCTGCGAAGCCGGCCGGCAGCGTGGCCAGTTTCGCCGTGCGGGTAACAGCACTGCGGGGCAGATCGTTCATGATCTCCATTCCTCGCCACGCAGGGCGCCGGGATTCCCCTTAGACCGTGGAGACTCTTTTTAAGACCGATCATATTTCTCTTATTTCGGTCCGCGGTTCTTCTGGCCCTATCAGAGCGCCGAAGCGCACGCGCTGTCTGGACGGAGCCCCCCAGGCAGCCGGAAGCCGGCGCCTGGTGCTGTGGTCCCCGACCCAGGCCCGCGGCCGGCAGGCGACCAACTGTCAGGCGAGCATCTTCTGGATGGCCTGCCGGGTGACTCCCATTTCCCGGGCGATGTCGGCCTGGGAGAAACCTTCGTCGATGAGGCTACGGATCAGGTCGCGGCGCTGCACGTGGAGCTGCTGGGCCCGGCGGTAATGATCCAGGGCCTGGGCCCGGATCTCATTGAGGCGGTGGAACTCTTCCTGGTACGACGAGACGTCGGCGGTTTTTGCCATGGTCCCACTATGACAACCCCTCGTTGTCATGTCAATGGAGGGTTGTCGCGCCAGAGGGGCTGAGGGGCGACGGGGGCTGAGGAGGCGAGGGGCTAGGGGCTAGGGGCGTGCAGGGCTGAGAAGGGTGGCGTCAGGTGTTGGCGGGGAGATGGGTGCCGGGGCCGCGGCGGCGGACCTTGACCAGGTCGCGGCGGTGCTCGGGGAGAGTCGGCTCGGCGGCGCCCTCGACGGTGAAGCCAGCGTCGGCGATCATCTCGAGGTCCTGGCGGCCGGCCTGGCCCTCGCTGGTCAGGTAGTCACCCAGGAAGATCGAGTTGGCGATGTGCAGCGCCAGCGGCTGGAGGCTGCGCAGGTGGACCTCCCGGCCCCCGGCCAGCCGGACCTCCGCGTCCGGGTTCACGAACCGGACCATGGCCAGGATCCGCAGGCAGCGCTGCGGCGTGAGGTTCCACTCCCCGGCCAGCGGGGTCCCCTCGAACGGGATCAGGAAGTTGACCGGGACCGAGTCCGGATTGAGGTCCCGCAGGGCGAAGGCGGCGTCCACCAGGTCGGCGTCGCTCTCCCCCATCCCGGCAATCAGGCCGGAGCAGGGGGACAGGCCTGCCGCCGTGGCCTGGCGCACGGTGTCCACCCGATCACTGAAGCTGTGGGTGGTGCAGATGTCGCCGTAGTGCGCCGCGGCCGTGTTCAGGTTGTGGTTGTACGCGTCGGCGCCCGCCCCGCGCAGGCGCTCGGCCTGGTCCTGGGTGAGCAGGCCCAGGCAGGCACATACCTCGACGTCCGGGTACCGGTCCTTGAAGGACGTGATCATCTCCGACACGCGGGCGATGTCGCGGTCGGCCGGCCCGCGGCCGCTGGCGACCAGGCAGACGCGCTTCGCGCCCGCCGTGACCCCCGCCTCGGCGGTGGCCAGCACGTCCTCCGGCTTGAGCCAGGTGTACTTCAGCACGTCCGCGCCGGAGCCGAGGCGCTGCGAGCAGTAGAAGCAGTCCTCCGGGCACAGCCCGCTCTTGACGTTGACCAGGAAGTTGAGCTTGACCCGCCGGCCGAAGTACCGCTGCCGCACCCGGAACGCCGCCGCCACGACGTCGAGCAGTTCGTCGTCGCTGCTGGCCAGGACGGCGCGCGCCTCCTCCGGCGCCGGCCGCTCGCGGTCGAGCGCTCTGGCCGCCAGCGCGTAAAGCCACTGCATGAATCGCCTTCCTCTCGCTTCAGGTCCGGGAAGAACCGGGCTGGTACCGGGCAAGTACCGGGCAGGCCGCCCGGCACGCACCAGGCAGCCGGCACGCACCAGGGCTGACGGTACCAGGACGGCGCCGCCGCCCCGGCGGGCTCCCGGGCGCGGAGGGCCTCCGGGTGGGCTGGTCGCGTGCCGGCGAGTAGGGTCACCATCGGCCCGTTCGGGAAAAGAATGAGGGGACGTCGCGCTGATGCGGATCGCCATCCTTGACGACTACCAGGACGTCGCACTTTCCTACGCCGCCTGGGACAGCCTGCCCGGCCGGCCGGAGATCACGGTGTTCGACGAGCACATCGCGCGGCACGAGGCGCTGGCCGCGGCGCTGCGCCCGTTCGACGTGATCGTGGCGATGCGCGAGCGGACCCCGTTCGGGGCCGTTCTGCTGTCGCTGCTGCCGGACCTTCGGCTGCTGGTGACCACGGGCATGGCCAACGCGTCCATCGACGTGGCCGCGGCGCGGGAGCGCGGGGTCACGGTCTGCGGGACCGGCGGAAGTGCGACCGCCACGGCCGAGCTGACCTGGGGCCTGATCCTGGCGCTGGTCCGGCACATCCCGGAAGAGGACCGGCGGATGAGATCCACCGCGGGGCCCGGCGGCGCGGCCCTGGGCACCCGGGGCGGCTGGCAGCGGACCGTCGGCACCGGCTTGGCTGGCAAGCGGCTGGGGATCGCCGGGCTGGGGCGCATGGGGCGGCAGGTCGCGGGATACGGCCGGGCGTTCGGCATGCGGGTGTCGGCGTGGAGCCAGAACCTCCACCCCGATCTAGCCCGGGAGGCCGGCGCCGAGCCAGTGAGCAAGGAGCGGCTGTTCGGGCAATCGGACGTCGTCACCGTCCACTACAAGCTCAGTGAGCGCAGTACCGGGCTGGTCGGCGCGGCCGAACTGGCCCTGATGAAGCCGGCGGCTTACCTGGTCAACACTTCGCGCGGACCGATCGTGGACAGCCCCGCGCTGCTGGCGGCGCTGCGCGGCGGGAGGATCGCCGGGGCCGCGCTCGATGTGTACGACATCGAGCCGCTGCCCCTGGGCGACGCGCTGCGCCGCGCGCCCAACACGGTGCTGACACCGCATCTCGGCTACGTTACCGACGACACCTACCGGGTGTTCTACGGCCAGGCGGTCGAGGACATCGCGGCCTTCGCCGCGGGCAGCCCGATCCGCGTACTCAGCGACCGACTCGCGGCCTTTCATAGTTTTCCAACCAGTTTAGTTGACTTTTGCCTGGCTGACGTGCTGAGCTTGCGATGGTGAACTTGCGGCGGCAGCGGAGGGAGCGGCCTGATGCCGGTACCTGTTGTACGCGGATCGCTCCGCCGCGTCCTGCTCGGAAGGCTCACCTGGCCGGAGGGCAGAACAGTTCCGGGCGGGACGGCTCCCGGGGAGACAGCGGATCATGGGCTGCCGGTGCGGGACGTGACGCCGATCAGGGAGAGCGGCTATCTGAAGCTGGCGGTGCCGGCCCACCTCGGTGGCGAGGGCCTGACTCTCCGCCAGGTCGCCTGCGCCCAGCGCCGGCTGGCCGCACGCGCTCCGGCTGCCGCGCTCGCCGTAGTCGCCCACCACGCCTGCGTCGGGGCGGCGGCGGGCGCGCTGGCCAGCGCGCCCGGTGATGCGGCCGTCCCGGTGGCGGAGCGTGTGCTCAGCGAGGCCGCGCAGGGACGGTTTTTCGCGGGCTGCGGGCCGGACGCGCTCGGCGCCCGGCCGGGCGATCCGCTGGAGGACACGTTCGCGGCGGGGGTGTTCGGGTGGGGGCTGCCCCTCGCCGGCATGACGTTCTACGCCATCGCCAGGCAGGCCTTTGACCTGGCTGCCGAACGGGCCCTGCGGCACGCCGGCGGCGATCACGCCGCCGGACGGCACGAACCCGGTCATCCGCTCGACCAGTGGCCGGCGGCCGAGGCGGCGCTGCGGCTGGACGGCATCCGCGGCCAGCTGGACGGCGTCATCCACGACTGGCAGCAGCGCACCGCGGCCGGGGGTGCCCTCACCAGCCTTGATCCGGGCGGCCAGTGGCTGATCCGGCTGTTCACCGTGCGGCACGCCGCCGATGACGGCGCACGGCGGGTCATCGAGCTGGCGGCCCATCTCGCGGAGCCCGTGCGGGCAGAGCCGCTACCAAGGTAGGGGCCGATCTAGACTTCCACGACCACCGGGATAATCATGGGCCGGCGCCGGTAGTGGTCGCTGACCCAGCGGCCCACCGCCCGGCGGACCAGCTGCTGGATCTGGTAGGAGTCGGTGATGCCCTCCGCCGCCGCCCGGGCCAGTGCCTCCTCGATACGCGGCCGGACGTCGCTGAACGCCGACTCGTCGATACCTGAGCCGCGGGCGTGTATCTCCGGCGCCGCGACCATCTTGCCGCTGGTGGAGTCGAGAACGATCACGACGGAGACGAACCCCTCCTCGCCCAGGATGCGCCGGTCCTTGAGCTGCTCGTCAGTGACCTCGCCGACCGACAGCCCGTCCACGTAGACGTAGCCGCAGGGCACGGCACCAGTGATCTTGGCCTGCCCGTCGATCAGGTCGACGACCACCCCGTCGTCGGCGATCACGATATTGCCCTCGGGCACGCCGCTGAGCGCGGCCAGCCGCGCGTGCGCCCGCAGGTGGCGCCACTCGCCGTGGATGGGCATGAAGTTGCCCGGCCTGGTCACGTTGAGGACGAACAGAAGCTCACCGGCGTGGGCGTGCCCGGAGACGTGGACGAGCGCGCTGCCCTTGTGCACCACGCGGGCGCCGAGCCGGGTCAGGCCGTTGATCACGCGGAAGACGGCGGTCTCGTTGCCCGGGATCAGCGACGAGGCCAGGATGACGGTGTCGCCCTCGGCGATGCGGATCGGGTGGTCGCGGCCCGCCATCCGCGACAGCGCGGACATCGGCTCGCCCTGGGATCCGGTGGAGATCAGCACCACGTCCTGCGGGCGCAACTCCTCGGCCTCGCGCATGTCGACCAGCATGCCGCCGGGCACCCGGAGGTAGCCGAGGTCGCGGGCGACGCCCATGTTGCGGACCATGGACCGGCCGACGAACGCGACCTTGCGCCCGTGCTCCGCGGCCGCGTCCAGGACCTGCTGGACGCGGTGCACGTGGCTGGCGAAGCAGGCGACGATGATGCGCTTCTCGGCGGAGCCGAAGACCTGGTCGAGCACGGGCGCGATCTCCCGCTCGCTGACCACGATGCCGGGCACTTCCGCGTTGGTGGAGTCCGACATCAGCAGGTCGACCCCGTCCGCACCGAGCCTGGCGAAGCCGCCGATGTCGGTCAGCCGGCGGTCCAGTGGGAGCTGGTCCATCTTGAAGTCGCCGGTGTGCAGAACGAGGCCCGCCGGGGTGCGGATGGCGACCGCCAGCGCGTCGGGGATCGAGTGGTTCACCGAGAAGAACTCGAGGTCGAAGGGGCCGACCTGCTGCCGTGTGCCCTCGGCGACCTCGTTGACGATGGGAGTCAGGCGGTGCTCGGTGAGCTTGCTGCGCACCAGGGCCAGGGTCAGGCGGGACCCGATCAGCGGGATGTCGGCGCGCTCACGGAGCAGGTAGGGCACGGCGCCAATGTGGTCCTCGTGGGCGTGGGTCAGCACGACCGCGTCGATCAGGTCGAAGCGGCCCTCGAGGTAGCGGAAGTCCGGCAGGATCAGGTCGACGCCGGGCTGGTCGGGCTCGGGGAACAGAACGCCACAGTCGACGATGAGCAGGCGGCCGTCGTACTCGAAGACGGTCATGTTGCGCCCGATCTCACCGAGGCCGCCGAGTGCGACGGCCCTCAGACCGCCTTCGGCCAGCGGTGGGGGCAGGGGAAGCTCGGGATGGGGATGGCTCACTGGCTCTATTCCGCTCTGTTGCAGACGCTCCCGGCTGGTATCGGGGTCAGCTCAGGGCCTCTGTCGATCATGCTTCGGCTCTCCTCTTCAACATCACGATTGGTCTAGGCCTTCCCGGGCGCCCACCTGGGGAAGCGGAATACCCGGGTGCACCCGGCGGGTCGGGCCCTGCGCCCGCGGCAAGGGCGCCGTACGGTCTGGCCGCGCGTCAGGATCCGCTGCCCGGTAGCTTCAGGCCGCCGAGTTCCAGGTCCTCGCGGAGCCGGCGGATCTCGGCCGCGGTGGCGCTCTCCAGCGGCAGCCGGACCGGTCCGCCGGGCAGGCCGAGCAGGCCCAGGGCGGCCTTGGTCATGACCAGCCCCTGGTTGCGGAACAGCCCGCTATACACGGGCAGCAGGGACAGGTGCAGTTCCCGGGCGCGGCCCGTCTGGCCAGCTTCGAACTCGTCGATCATCTCGTGCAGCCGGTCCCCGACGACGTGCCCGGCGACGCTGACGAAACCGACGGCGCCGAGGGACAGCCACGGCAGGTTCAGCATGTCGGTGCCGCAGTAGTAAACGAGGTCGGTGCGGGCCAGCACCTCTGAGGTGGCGGCCACGTCGTCTTTGGCGTCTTTCACGCCGACGATATTCGGGTGCTCGGCCAGCCGGACCAGCGTCTCGGTCCCGATCGGGGTCCCGGTGCGGCCCGGGATGTCGTACAGCAGCACGGGCAGCGCCGCCGCGTCCGCCACCGCCCGGAAGTGTGCGAGCAGCGCGTGCTGCGGCGGTTTGCTGTAGTAGGGCGTGACGACCAGGAGACCGTCCGCCCCGGCGCGTTCCGCCTGGCGGGCCAGCTCTTTGGTGTGGGCGGTGTCGTTGGTCCCGACGCCCGCGACGATCGAGGCCCGGTCCCCCACGGCCTCGACGACCGCCCGCAGCAGCCGGTCCTTCTCCTCGTCACTGGTGACGGGCGCCTCGCCGGTGGTCCCGCTTATGACCAGGCCGTCGTTGCGCATGTCGTTGACGAGGAACGACGCCAGGCGCGCCGCAGCGTCATAGTCGACGGCGCAGTCCGGCGTCATCGGCGTGATCATCGCCGTCAGCATGCGGCCAAACGGTGCGGTGGCCGGTGCCGCCGGCGCGTCGGCTGGCGTGGAAGTCGTCATGTTCTGACGGTACCCGCCTGCCGCTCAGGTGCGTAGCCGACCTGCCGCCACATCTCGGCACGATCCTGCCAAACCCGCCCCGTCACGGCCCGTCACCCTACTCGGTCAGCGGCCGTCCAGGGCCTCGGCCAGGGGGGCCAGGCCGGAGAACGCGAAGCCGCCGTCGGCGCCGAGGGGCTGCAGGAGGACATGGTCCGCGCTGGCCTGGAGGTGCTGCCGGGTCCGTTCGGCAATGACCGAGGGACCGTGCGGGATGATCGCGTCGATCAGCCGCCGACTGCCGGCGCCGTCGGTGTCCTCGGTCCCGTAGCCGAACCGGCGCAGGTTGGACACGTAGTTCGGCAGCTGCAGGTAACGGGCCGTGTAGGCGCGGGCGGCGGCCAGTGCCTCCGAACGGTCCTGGTTAAGGACCACCGCCATCTCGGGGATGAGCAGCGGCTCGGGACCGAGAACCTGCCGCGCGAACGAGGTGTGCTCCACCGGGACGAAGTAGGGGTGCGCCCCGTCAGCTTCGTCCCGCGACAGCTCCAGCATCCTCGGTCCCAGGGCGGCCAGGATGCGCGGCGCCCGATCCCCGGCCCGCGGCTCCGCGGAATGGCCGGCCGGGTGGTCCATTTCGGCGAGGTAGCGTGCCATGGCGGAGTACGGGCGCTGGTAGGACTGGCCGAGCTTTTCGACCGCCGGGGCGTGGCTCACGCCGAGGCCGAGAATGAAGCGCCCGGGGAAACCCTTGGCCAGGGTGTCGGCGCCCTGGCGCATGTCGGACGGTTCGCGGCCCCAGATGCTGGCGATCCCGGTCCCGATGACGAGCCGCGAGGACCCGTCGAGCAGGCTGACCAGTTGGGTGAACGCGTCGGGCGCCAGGTGGCTGCCGCCGATCCAGAGCGAGCCGAAGCCCAGCTTCTCGACGGCCGCAGCCAGCTCCCCGGGGGCCATCCCGAAGCGCTCGGGCGGCGGCGCCCAGATTCCGGTCCGGCCCAGGCTCCGGCGCAGGGCGGTCAGGCGGTTACCGGTGTCCGGCGTAGTCATGGAGCCCCTCTCAGAAGGCGTCAGGTAACAGTCAGGAGTGGGCGTCGGTTATGGCCGCGACCTCGTCCTGGTCCAGCTTGATGCCGGCCGCGGCGACGTTGGCCTCAACGTGCTCCGCGTCTCCGGAACCGGGGATCGGCAGGATCTGCGGCGACCGGGCCAGCAGCCAGGCAACCACGATCTGCCGGGGCGAGCACCCGTGGTTGCGGGCCGCGTGGGTGATCACCTCAACATCGTCGGCATCCTGGATGGGCGCCCACGGCAGGAACACGAGTTCCTCCTGCTCACACAGGTCCACGATGGGCTCCGACGTCCGGTCGACGACGTTGTACCGGTTCTGGATCGTCGTGATGGGGGTGATGTGCTCCGCCTTGCGGAATTGATCCTCCGTCACGTTCGAGATGCCGATGTGCCGGATCTTCCCCTCGGCCTTCATCGCATCCAGGGCGCCGATCGACTCCTCGAGCGGGACCTTCGGGTCGGGGCGGTGGAACTGGTACAGGTCGATCTGTTCCACCGCGAGCCGCCGCAGGCTGCCCTCGAGTGCCTCGCGCAGGTGCTCCGGGCGCCCGTCCGGCTCCCAGCGGTTCGGGCCGGGGCGGACCAGTCCGCCCTTGGTGGCGATGACCAGCTCCTCCGGGTAGGGGTACAGAGCCTCGGCGATCAGCGGCTCGCTGACCTCGGGGCCGTAGGAGTCCGCGGTGTCGATGAAGTTCACGCCCAACTCGACGGCGTGCCTTACCGCTCCCTTGGCCTTCTCGGGGTCCGGCGGCTCACCCCAGATGCCGGGACCCGTGATCCGCATCGCGCCGAACCCCAGCCGGTTGACCGTCAGATCTCCGCCGACGTCGATCGTGCCTGCTTCCGCCGCGTTGGGCTTGCCCGCCATGAGTACCTCCTCGGTTACGGCCCGAGCCTTACCTAAGCTTTTCAGGCGTCCCCTGGCGCGCTGCGCGCGGGGACCGGCGTCCGGCCGCGCTGCGCGGGGTGTGCGACAGGCTCACCCGGATGACCGGCAGCGCGGTGAGGGGCGCGAGCACCGGGCCCTTGTTTCCGGCGAACCGGAGGGCGATCAGGTAGCCGAAGACAGCGGTCAGCGCCAGCCGCGCGATGTGGGCGGCACCCGGCTGCGCACACGATCATTCCAGCCGCCGGGCTTATTTTCCCCTCGGCGCGAACTTTTGCGCAGTCCGCCTCAGGCGGCGCTCGGCTCGCGGAGGTAGGTCGCCCACTGCGGGTCACCGTCGCGGGCGACGCCGATCAGCCGCCAGTGCGCGCCGCGCGGAACGGCCGGCGGCACCGCCAGAGTCCAGCCGAGTTCCTCGAGCAGCTGGTCGGCCTTGCGGTGGTTGCAGGTCGTGCAGGAGGCCACGCAGTTCTCCCAGGAATGCGGGCCGCCGCGGCTCCGGGGGATCACGTGGTCGATGGTCTCGGCCTTCCGGTCGCAGTACGCGCACCGGTAGTTGTCCCGCCGCATCAGCGCCGCCCGGGTCAGCGGGACCCGGTTCCGGTACGGGATGCGCACGTAGCGGCGGAGCCGGATGACCGAGGGTGCCGCCAGCGTGACCGACGCGGAGTGCAGCGCGGCGCCCTGGGTGTCGTCGTGGACGATATCGGCTTTCCCGCTGAGAACCAGGCACACGGCGCGGCGAAGCCCCACTGTGGTGAGCGGCTCATACGTGACGTTGAGCAGCAGGACTCGTCGCACTACCACCTCCGCCGGGCGGTTTCGCATCAGAGGAGCAACGTGTTCCTAGTGTGTCCGCTGAATCGCACCGCCGCTACTACATAAGAGTAAACACGCAGGAGAGTCCCCGTGTCGCCGTTACGTATCTCACGGCACACCCGTAACGGCTTTACCGCTCGCCGGCACCTGCACCGCGCGGCGGCCTGGACCGCGGCGGCGGAACGTTAGGGTGCCTGTCATGACCGCAGATCAGTACCCGTATGCCCGGCGGCTCGACCTCATCGAGGATCTGTTCGGCCATCAGGTCCGCGATCCCTACCGGTGGCTCGAGGACCCGGACGGCGAGGAGACGCGTGCGTGGCTGCGGGCCGAGGACGACCTGTTCCGTGCGAACGAGGAGGAACTGCCGGGAGTGGCCGCGCTGGCGGAACGGATCCTGGAACTGACCGGAACCGGGCACATCGGGGTGCCGGTGTGGCGGGGGGCCCGGCGGTTTTTCACCCGGCGCCTGCCCGGCCAGGAGCACGCCGTCCTGTGCATTCTCGATCCTGAGCACGGCGCGCGCGATCCTGAGCACGGCGCGCGCGATCCTGAGCAGGGCCCAGGCGATCCTGAGCAGGGCGCAGGCGATCCTGAGCAGGGCGCGGGGCCGGCCGGGGCGGACGGCGGCCGGACGCTGATCGACCCGATCGCCATCGACCCGAGCGGGCGGACCACGCTTGACGGCTGGCAGCCGGACAAGGAAGGCCGGTCCCTCGCCTACCAGCTGTCCGAAGGGGGCAGCGAGGAATCGCTGCTCCGGGTGATGGACGTGGAAACAGGCGAGCTGGTGGACGGCCCAACCGACCGCTGCCGCTACTCCCGGATCGCATGGCTGCCGGGCGGCAAGGCGTTCTACTACACCAGGCGGCTGCCGCCCGGCGAGGTGCCCGCCGGCGAAGAGCAGTTCCACCGCCGCGTCTACCTGCACCGGGTGGGCTCTCCGGCCGAGGACGACGTGCTGATCTTCGGTACGGGACGCGACAAGACCACGTACTATTCGGCGGCGGTGAGCCCGGACGGCCGGTGGCTGACCATCAGCGCGGCGCGCGGTACGGAGCCCCGCAACGACCTGTGGATCGCCGACCTGACCACATCCGACCCGTCGGCCCCCGACCTGAAGCCGGTGCAGGTCGGCGCGGACGCCCGGACCGGCGCCCGGGTCGGGCGGGACGGCCGGCTGTACGTGTACACCGACGCCGGCGCCCCCCGGGGCCGGCTCGCGGTCGCGGACCCGGCGAACCCCGGTCCGGAGGAATGGCAGGACCTCATCGCCTCCGATGCCGAGGCCGTCCTGGAGGGTTACGCCATCCTCGACGGCGAGCGGGCGGCGCGGCCGGTGCTGCTCGTCGTGTGGACGCGGCACGCCATCAGCGAGATCACCGTGCACGATCTGACGACGGGGGCGCCGACCGGGACCGTTCCGCTGCCGGGACCGGGCACCGTCGGCGGGATCAGCGAACGGCCGGAAGGCGGCCACGAGGCCTGGTTCGCCTACACCGACAACACGACGCCCGCGACGGTGCTGCGCTACGACGCGAGCGCCGACGATACCCGGGTCTGGGCCCGGCCGCCCGGCGCGGTGGAAGCCCCCGCGGTGACCGCCCGGCAGGTCGCGTACCGCTCCAAAGACGGCACAGAGGTGCGGATGCTCGTCGTCGGCGGCGCCGCCACCGGGACCGCCAGCCGGGCCGGCCGTGACGCCGGCCCTGGCACCGACGGGACCGGTGAGGGGCGGCCGCGGGGCCCGCGCCCGGCGATCCTGTACGGGTACGGCGGCTTCGGCATCAGCCTCACCCCCGGTTATTCGTCGAACGTCCTGGCGTGGGCGGAGGCGGGTGGCGTCTACGCCATCGCCGGGCTGCGCGGCGGCAGCGAGGAAGGCGAGGAATGGCACCGGGCCGGGATGCTGGACCGCCGGCAGGCCGTCTTCGACGACTTCCACGCCGCGGCGGAGAAGCTCATCGCCGACGGCTGGACCACGCCGGGGCAACTGGGCATCTACGGTGGCTCGAACGGGGGGCTGCTGGTCGGTGCCGCGATCACCCAGCGGCCCGACCTGTACGCAGCCGCGGTGTGCTCCGCGCCGCTGCTCGACATGGTGCGGTACGAGCAGTTCGGCCTGGGCGAGACCTGGAACACCGAGTACGGCACCGCCGCCGACCCCGAGCAACTGGGGTGGCTGCTGTCGTATTCGCCGTATCACCACGTGACGCGGGGCGTGAACTACCCCAGCATGCTGTTCACGGTGTTCGACAACGACAGCCGGGTCGATCCCATGCACGCCCGCAAGATGTGCGCGGCCCTGCAGTACGCGACGTCGGCCCCGGCGGCCGGACGGCCCATCCTGCTGCGCCGCGAGGCTGACGTCGGCCACTCCAGCCGCGCGGTAAGCCGTTCGGTGGCGCTGTCCGCGGACGTTCTCGCCTTCCTGGCCGCCCGCACCGGCCTGCTTCTCCCCTGGGGGCCCCCGGCGTCTCCTGAGGGGGCCGCTCCCGCCGTCTCCTGAGGGCGCCGCCTCCGCAGCACGGGAGCCCCCGGCGCGTCCCGTTCGGGACGGCTATTCACCCACCGTGGGTGAGGCGGGAGCACCTGACGACGGCGAACCTGGAGCAGCCGCCGCGGTTACCAGCCTGCGCCGGTGGTGGGGGTGATCAGGAGCATGGTGGGGTGGCATGACCAGGACCGACGGGCGCTTGACGGGATCGAGAAGCCGCTCGTGGCGAGTGATCCCCGTCTTGCATCGATGTTCGCGATCTTCACGTCGATGACGCAGTCCGAGCCGATGCCCGTGACCGAGCGGGCCACGCCCCGGCGGAGGCGGTTGCTCCGCAAGGCGCCGGTGATCCTGGGCCTTTTCTTGTTCACCCCGATGTATGCGGCCAGAACATGGGCCGTATGATCACGCTGCGTCACTGCCGGGCCACACTGCCGGGCCACGGGCTCGATCCAGCCGCCCGTCCGGGAAGGCATCGGGTAAACGACTCAGAGAATGCCGATGTGACGTGCCCGGGCGATGGCATCGCGGCGGGTCGATGTGCCAAGTTTCCGGTAGATCGCCCGCGTATGGGTCTTGATCGTGTTAGACGACAGGTAAAGCTGCTGGCCGATCTCGCGGAGCGACAGCGATCCGCCGAGCAGCCGCAGCACGGCCGCCTCACGCTCGGTCAGCGGCGCGCCAGGCGAAGACGCCTGCGGCCGGGCCGCCAGCCGCCGTTCGATCCGGTCCAGCCTGGCGAGCTGAGCGCCTGCGCCGTCCGGCGAGAAGACCAGCATCGACCTGGCTTCGGCAAGAAGAGCGGCGGATCGGGACCGGTGGCCGAGGTCAAACAGCACCGGCGCCAGCCGGAGGAGAACTTCAACGGTATGCCACGGGCTGATCCCGCGCCTCCCCGGGCGGATCTCGAGTGCGTGCTCGAACTCACTGCGGGCCTTGGCGAGCTGCCCGTTCTGTGCGGAAATCGCACCAGCGGCCGTGCGGGCGAGGGAGATGTAAGGGGCTCCGCCGAGACCCGGCCCAGCGTGGGCCACGATCTCCTGAGCCGTCCGCGCCCATTGCCGGGCCTCGGCTATGTCTCCCCGGTCGACCGCGATCAGGGACAGGACCGCGGATCCCACCATGCGGATCGGCGCACTCGACCCGGTGGCCACCGAGGCAGCACGTGCTTGCGCGGTGGCGGCATCCAGGTCGCCGGACCAGTAGAGGGCGGCCGCGTGCGAAGCCCGCGCGAAGGCGTACCACGGCGACGCGGGATCGGTCTCCAGCGCGGCGGCCTCGGCGGCCGCGGCGCGCATGGGGCCGATCCCGTCGAATCCGAAGCTGCCTTTCAGCAGCGCCGCCGACGACCGTAGCGACCGGATCCCGTCCGGAAGGGCCCCCTCATGCTCGCTGATCTCGACGATCCGCAGCCAGCGCCGCAGGGATTCCCGGTCATCCGACAGCGCCGCGGCCCACGCGGCGCAGTGCGCGGCTACTGGATCGGCGCTGAGGACGTCGTCTCCGAGCAAGCTCAGCCAGCTGCGAACGGCGGCTACCTGACCGGAGTCCACGGAGGCACCCCACTGCTCGGCGATGAGATCGACGACCCCGGCGACATCCCCGGCGGCATGCGCGTGACTGATCGCCTCGTCCGGCGAGCCCGACCGGCGGTACCAGGCGCTGGCGCGCTCGTGCAGGGTGAGCACCAGTTCCGGTTCGGTCCGGTCGAGTTCGCTGCGCAGCATCTGCGCAAAAAGATGGTGATAGCGGAACCACTGCCGGGTGTCGTCGAGCGGGACCACGAAGAGGTTCTGCCGCTCCATGACGTCGATGATCTCGGCCGCACCGGCCGATCCGGTCACGGCATCGCAGAGCGGCGCGCAGAACCGGTCGAGAATCGAGGTTCGGGTCAAGAACTGCCGGACGATCCCGGGCTGGCGACTCAGCACCTCCTCAGCCAGAAAGTCGCCGACAAACCGGCTATCGCCGCTGAACCGGCGGATGACGGCACTGGGCGACGGGTGCCCGCGCATCGAAAGAGCCGCGAGGTAGATGCCCGCGGGCCAGCCTTCGGTCTGGTCGACAAGTCCAGCCAGATCGGTCTTCCCGAGCTCAATGTCGGCGGCAGCGGTGACGAGCTCAGCCGCCTGCGCGGGCGTGAAACGGAGCTCGCCCGCCCGGACCTCGACCAGCTCCCCGGCGGCCCGCAAGCGGGCGAGCGGCAGCGGCGGGTCAGTCCGCGTGATCAGCACAAGCTGGACGGCCGGCGGCAGGTGCCGCAGCAGAAGCGCGATCTGGTCATGGCAGTCAGGTTCGCTGATCACGTGGCAGTCATCCAGCACCAGGACAACCGGCTCCGGCAGTGTGGCCAGCTCGTTGACGAGCCGCGGGAGCAGCGTCCCGGCAAAATCCGGCCGATGGCCCAGGAGGGCAGCCAGGACGTTTTCGGCGCTGAACCCGGGGCAGGCCCGCTGCAGGGAGGAGGCCACGTGCCACCACAACCGGCCGGGATCGTTGTCACCGTGGTCGAGTGAGACCCATGCGAACGGGCGGCTCTCGGACGGGCTCACCCGCCACTGCGCGACGAGGGTGGACTTGCCGAAGCCGGCCGGGGCGTCCACGAGCAGCAGTTTGGCGGTACCGCCAGACAGGCAATCAACCAGCTCACGGCGGTCCACCCAGTCCGCCCGGACCGCAGGAGCGTGGAGCTTCGTCTCGAGAAGCACGTCGAGGCCTGCGGGGCCCTGGCGGCCTGCGGCGCCCTGGCGGCCTGCGGCGCCCTGGCGGCCTGCGGCGCCCTGGCGGCCTGCGGCGCCCTGGCGGCCTGCGGGGCGCCCAGCCGGAAGATCATCAGAGGGTGAGGCTGATTTCACTGGGATGGCCGCGCCGGGAACACCGGAAGGGTCACCGTCAACGTCAGGCTCGCTCCGACGAGCGGAGCGCTCCCGGCCCAGGGCACGGACCTGGGAGCTAGGGACGGCACTCAGGCGGCCAGCCACGGAAGTACGGTGAACCGCTGGAGTGTCGGTGGTGACGTGCGGCCGTGCCCGACCCACACTGCCCCCCGCAGGTAGTACTTGTTGCTGCCTAGGCCCGGGGCAGCCCTGACGGTCGCCTCTCACTGTTGCATTTTCGCTGGCGATAAACAATGCGGACCAGGGCCCAAGATCGATGAAATCGGATGCATTGGCCATGGTGCCCTTTTCGTCGGCCCGCGTGCGTTGATGTTTCGTCGTTTTCGTGCACTTTTGTGAGGAAGTCAGGATGGCACGGGGGCAACTTCGCCCCATGGTGGAGGGCGCGGGGGTTGGCGAGGCGCCCCGCCGACCATCAGGGGCGCCCGGGGGAAGGGCATGGTCGACGGGGCGCGCTCTAACGGCTCTTCCCGGGCTGGTGTTGCCACCCTGGCCGGAAAGAGCCACCTGAAGAATCAGGGAGGAGCCTGACCATTAGCTGCAAACTACCACTAAGTAATCTTAGTTTCTGGTCAGGGTGCCTTCTGAATCTTCTGTAGCGCGGTGAAGCCCGGGGCTGGGGCGCGGCGTGAGGTGACGGCGCACGGTGGGACGCGGGGTGGCGGCGAAGGGTGGAGCGGCCGAACTCGACCATCCATGCGGGGCGATGAAGATCACCCGGCGGGGGTGAAGCGCCGGTGCACCCCGGGTCGTCACATTAGGTCAGGTGTTGCTGGCGGTAGGTGTCGTCACGGTGCCGCTGGCTTCCTGGCCGCCGGCTTCCTCGGTGCGCTCGGGCAGCAGCAGTAGCGCCCCGGCGAGGAAACACACCGCACCGATCAAGGTGCCGAGGTTGGATCGTTCGGCGTTGTGCAACTGGCCGGTCGCCGGGTTGATGTAGCCGGCCACGGCGGACACGCCGAAGGCCACGGAGCCGATCAGGTTGAGCAGCGTGATCCACCAGGACCACGACTGGGGGCGCCAGCCGGCCCAGCCGTGGCAGACCTCGAACCAGGCCAGCGCGCTGGCCACCAGGAAGCAGACCGAACCCACCGCGTCCGGCCGCCACACGTGCTGGTTCGCGGCCTGCGCGGACAGGTCTTCCCGCACCGCGTTGCCGGTGCTGAGGTTGAAGAACAGGGTTCCGGCCAGTTGCACCGCGGTCGCCCACCAGTCGATCCGGCGGGGCTGGAAGACGAAGAAGCGCCGCCGGGCGGCGTGCAGTGGCTGCGGGCCGGCGTCCACGGCCTCCCGGTAGGTCAGGAACCCGGCCGCGGTGAAGAACAGGGAGCCGGTGAAGAAGGTGACGGCGTCCCAGCGGGCCCCCACGGCGCTGGCGTAACCGGGGACCGCGCCCAGAGCGAACAGCAGCGACCCCACCGCGAACAGGACGGCGATCCACCATCCCCGCGCCCCGGGGGCCCACCACGTCGAGCCGGCGGCCGGGGCGCCCGGCGGGTGCTTGCGGTGACGGCGGGAGTCCCAGCGAGCCACGGCCCCGTCCGGGCGCACGTGCTCGACGAAAGTCACGAAGGGGCCGACGCGGCCCTCCCGGTCCTGCGCGGACATTCGGCGCGTCCTATCTGATCCGGACCGGCCCTCTGCCGTCACCCGTGTGGTGCCGTTCATGGTGTCCCAGGCACCTGCGGCCTGAATCACCCCCACGGGGTGAACCGTGGCGGCGCGGGGAAAGAGGAGGGTGATGACGGAATCAGTTCCTGGGCCGGCAGATGGTGCGCTTACCTGCTCGTGCAGGCGACGGGAGAGGAGTGCGGACGGATCCCAGCCGCCACGACAACTCAGCCGGCCACGCAGCCCCCGCGGACGACGCCGAGCCGGACGCCCGGTATACCCTCGCCAACGAGCGGACCTTCCTGGCCTGGAGCCGCACCGCGCTCGCGCTGGTCACCGCTGGGCTGGCGATCGTGCAGCTGCTGCCGCCCTTCCCCGGTGTCCCCTGGGGCCGGCGCATCATCGGAACGCCCCTGATCCTCCTCGGCTCGGCCGTCGCCGTCATGAGCTACCTCGAATGGACGGGCAAGCAGCGTGCGCTCCGCCGCGGCGAGCCCATGGGCCGCTCGCGGCTGCCCTGGATCCTGACCGTGACCATCGCGGTCATCGGGCTGGTCGCGGTGGCTCTTACCCTGCTGTCGGGGGTGACACAGCATTGAGGACGCCCGCTGACGACATCGAGGACGACATCGAGGACGCCGATCCAGGGCTGGCGCGGGAGAGGACCGAGCTTTCCTGGACGCGGACGGCGATTTCGTTCGCGGCTTTGGGGGGCGCCGTCCTCAAGTTCCGTCCTTATGCGGGCATCTCGATCCTGGTCCTCAGCGCCCTGATCTGGAAGCTTGGCCAGGTGGCCCGCGCGTCAGGTGCGGGACGGGCCCGGCCCCGGCAGCTGCTGCTGATCGCCATGGCCGTCACCGCCGTATCGATCGCCGCGCTCGTGATCGCCCTCCTTGGCCCCGAGCCCAGCGGCCTCCGGCTCTGACCGAAATTCAGGGCACCACCTGTTCCAGCTCGGTCTGGGGAGGGGAAGGCATGGTGCGGCCGTCCCGGCCCACGGCCTGCTCAGCTGCCCGGCGCGGCCTGCGCGGGCCAGAAGGACGGCGCGTCCCGGAGTTGCTGGTAGCGGCCTCGGGCGCGCATCAGCTGCGCATGCGTGCCGCGCTCGGTGACCTTGCCGTGGTCCACGACGATGATCTCGTCAACCTGGTCGAGTCCCTCCATTTCATGGGTGATGAACAAGGTGGCACGGCCCGCGGTGAGGGCCAGTACGTCGGCGGTCAGCGCGGCGCGCGCTTCGGGGTCCAGGTGGGCGGTCGGCTCGTCGAGGATCAGCACGGCCGGATCGGCGAGCAGGGCCCTGGCCAGGGCGAGCCGCTGCCGTTCACCGCCGGACATCGCCGCGCCATGCGTGCCGACCCGCGTGTCCCAGCCCAGCGGAAGGGAATTGATCCAGGGCAGCAGCCGGGCCCGCGCCGCGGCCGCGGCCAGCTCATCGTCGCTGGCGCCCGCGCGGCCCAGCCGCAGGTTGTCGCGGACGGTGGCGTCGAAGATGTGCGGGTCCTGGGCACATCCGCCGATCACCGTCCGCACCTCATCGGCGGCGTAGCTGGTCAGGTCGGCGCCGTTCAGGGTGACGGTGCCGCCGGCCGGGTCGCGGAAGCGTAGCAGGACAGCGGCCGTGGTGGACTTGCCGGCACCACTGGGGCCGATGAGCGCGACGCGCCGACCCGGCGGCAGGTCAAGATCGAGCCCGTCCAGCGCGAGCGGGCCGTCCGGCTCGTACCGCACCTGCACTCCGGACAGCCGCACGTGCACCGGCCCGGCGGCCAGTGGCCGGGGGGTAGCGGGTTCGGCGACCGGCTCTGGCGCGTCCAGGATCGCGCCGACGCGACGGGCGGAGGCGCGCGCGGCGCCAAGCTGCAGCGCGGCTGCCGGCATCACCGCGACCGCCTCGAAGGCGGCCAGCGCCGTGAGGGTCAGTACCGCCAGCGGCACCCGGGTGAGTGTGCCCTGCCCCACGGCCGCCACCCCGAGGACGAGTACGGCCCACACGGTGAGCCCGGTCAGGCCGGTGATCAGCCCGCTGCCCAGGCCCATCGCGACAGCGGAGCGCCTGGCCAGCATCGTCAGCTTTCCGTCCGCCTCCGCAGCGGCGGCGAGAGCGGCGTCCTGTGCGCCGAACGCGTGCAGATCGGCGGCGCCCGACAGCAGGTCCGTGACGGCCGCGCTGAGCTCGCCACGGGCCGGTGCGGTGGCCCTGGCCGCCCGCCGCGAGGCGGCGACGGCCAGCGCCGGCGCCGCGGCGCCGGCGGCCAGCAGCCCAAGGGCCAGCAGACCGCCGGCCGGCGCGAGGATCAGCAGGCACACCGTCACTGCCCCGGCGCCGACCAGCGCTGCGGCCATTGGCGGCCCGATGCCGCGGATGAATAGGTCCTGGGTGGCGTCCACGTCACTGACCAGCGCGGCCAGCAGATCACCGGACCGGAAGGCGGCCAGCCCGGCCGGCGCGAGCCGCTCCAGCCGCCGGTAGATGGCCACCCGGATGTCAGCCAGCGCCCGGAAGGCGACGTCGTGAGAGGCCAGGCGCTCGAGGTAGCGGGACACTCCGCGGCCGACGCTGAACGCGCGGACCGCCACGACCGCCACGGAGATAGCCAGAATGCTCGGATGCTCGGACGCGCGGGCCAGCATGAACCCCGATGTGGCCAGCAGCGCCACGCCGAAACCGGTGGCGGCCGCGCCAGCCAGGACCGAGAGCACCAGCCGGCCGCGCAGCGGCCGGGCCAGCCACAGCAGGCGCAGCAGCGGTCGGCGCCCGGCGGGCACCCTCTCGATCTCGCGCACGCTCACCGGCTCACTGGTCACGTGGTCACCGCCGCCCGGGCCGCCGGGCGCACGGGACCGGCCGTCGATACCAGCCTCCCCTGATCCAGGCTGATGACCCGGCAGCGGCCGCCGGCGGACCACCCCTGGCCGTGGCTGATGAGGATGACCGTGCGGTCGGCCAATTCCGTGTCGATGGCGGAGGCGATCAGGCGAGAACTGGCTGGATCCAGGTGAGCGGCGGGCTCATCGAGCAGGAGCAGGGGAGTGTCCCGCAGGAACGCGCGGGCGAGCGCGACCCGCTGACGCTGGCCGGCGGACAGCCGCAGGCCGCGCTCCCCGAGCGGCGTGTCATAGCCGGATGGCAGCGCCTCGATGAACTCGGCGGCCCCGGCCAGCCGGGCGGCCCGGCCGATGGAACTGCGGCTCGCGCCGGGCTGGCCGAGCGCGATATTGTCCGCCGCGCTTCCGGTGAACAGGTACGGCTGCTGCGGGACCCACGCGATCTGCCGGCGCCATTGCTGCAGATCCATCCCGGCCACGTCGCCGCCACCTGCCTCGATGGTCCCGGCCGCTGGTGCCATAAAGCGGAGCAGCAGGGCCAGCAGCGTGCTCTTGCCCGCGCCGCTCGGCCCGGTGAGGACGATCCGCTCGCCCGGCGCGATGGTCAGGCTCACCCCGTCCAGAGCCGGGCGAGGCAGGCCTGGATAGGCCGCGGTGACCCCCTCCAGGCTGATCTCGGCGATCCGCAGGTCCGCCGTCGCCCGGCCCGGGGCCGGCCCGGCATGCTGGGCCGGCAGGCCGTCCGGCACCGGGGTGTCCAGGATCTCGAAAACGCGCCCCGCGGCGGCGGCCCCTTCCATGCTCGCGTGGAACTGGGCGCCGAGCGCCCGCAGCGGCAGGTATGCCTCCGGCGTGAGCAGGAGCACCAGCAGCGCCGTCTCATAGCCCAGGTGACCGTAGAGCAGCCGTAGCCCGACCTCGACCGCGACGAGCGCGGTAGCCACCGCGGCGGCTAGCTCCAGGACGAGCGCGGACAGGAACGCCACCCGCAGGGTGGACATGGTCGTTGCCCGGTAGTCCTCAGTGACCTTCGCGATCACGTCTTCCTGCGCCCTGGACCGGCCGAACACCTTCAGCGTGGGCAGGCCCTCGACCACGTCGAGGAAGTGGCCGCCGAGGGTGGCCAGCAGCCGCCACTGCCGCCGCGTCTGCGCTTTGGTATGCCAGCCGACCAGTACCGCGAATACCGGGATCAGCGGCAGCGTCACAGCGATGACCACCGCGGAGATCCAGTCCGCGACCGCCACCCGGGCCAGCACCGCGATGGGCACCAGGACCGCGAGGACGAGCTGCGGCAGATAGCGGGCGAAATAGGAGTCCAGCCCGTCCAGGCCCCGGGTGCTCAGGGTGGCGATCTCACCCGCCCGCTGACCGCCCAGCCACAGCGGGCCCAGCCGCAGCGAGCGGGCGGTGAGCGCGCGGCGCAGCTGCGATTTGACGGTCGCGGCCGCGCGCAGTGCCGTTACCTCCCCGCCATGGCTCACGGCCGCCCGCGCCGCCACCACGATCAGCAGCGCCACCAGCGTGCCCGTCAGGGTAGCCGCGACGTCACCGCGAGCGGCGGTGGCCAGGGCGTGGGCGAGCAGGCCGGCCTGGGCCAGGATCAACCCGGTCCCGGCCACTCCGAGGGCGACGGTCACCACCAGGTAACCGCGGGCACTGCTGGCATAACGCAGCAGCCGCGGATCAACCGGCCCGCGGCCCCTCCTGGCCGACGCCGGATTCGCTGCCGACTGCCCACCGGGCTGGCCTGCCGCGCGCGTCAACTGGGCGGCTCGGCGTAGCAGCGCTCATGCACCTCGGTGGAAGCGCGAGCCTGGCAGCGGATAATCATCAGAACACCCGGTACACCGATAGCCGGCCTATTCGGCGGTTTTCTGGGGTTTCCCGGCCGCTTGGACCGGGTCGCTCGGCGCGTTGGCATCCGCCTGCCGCGCCGCAGGCGTCGTGCCCGTTGCAGTTTCCGGCGTTGCGGCGGCGTGCCTGCCGGTCGCCGGTTCCAGCGCTGCGGTGCCCGTGTCGGGGCCGAGGGGAAACGTGTAGACGTCCCGCAAGGTCTCGATTTGCTGGGTGGTGAAGGTCCGCTCGCGGCGGATGTCGCGGGTGAAGGCGAACCACCAGGTGAACAACGCGCCGATGCGGTTGCGGAAGCCGGTCAGGAAGGCGATGTGGATGAACAGCCAGATCCACCAGCCCAGGAAGCCGTTGACCTGCAGCGGCCCAACTGAGACGACGGCCTTGCCGCGGGAGATGTAGGCCGCCGAGCCGAGGTCATGGTAACGGAACGGCTTTTCCTCGATTTTTCCCGAGACCCGGTGCCGGATGCGGTGCCCGGCGTAGAGGCCGGACTGCATGGCCACCTCGGCGACCCCGGGGAGCTTGTCCAGGCTCATCATGTCGCCCAGGACGGAAATCTCGGGATGGTCGGGGATGGTGAGGTTCTTCTCGACGAGGATGCGCCCGGACCTGTCCTGCTGGGCGCCGGTGGCGGTCGCGAGAACCTTGGCGATAGGCGGGGCTTCCACCCCGGCGGTCCACAGCGTGGTACCTACGTCGTAGCGGGTCTCCGCGCCGTCGTGGTCGCGGACCAGTATCCAGCCCTCGTCGACGTGGGTGACGATCGATCCCATGTGCTGCTCGACGCCCAGCTTGTCGAGCGCGCTGGCGGCCTTCTGCGACAATTTCGGGCCGAACATGGCCAGCGGCGCGCTGCCGCCGTCGAAGAGCAGGACCCGGGCATCCTCCGGTTTGATGTTCCGGAACTCGGCGCGGAGGGTCTTGGTGGCGACCTCCCGGAGCTGCCCCGCTAGTTCCACGCCGGTCGGGCCCGCGCCGACCAGGGCGAAGGTGAGGTAGGTGCGGCGTTCCTCCGGGTCGGTGGCCGTGTCCGCCATCTCGAAGGCGCCGTATACCCGGCGCCGGATCGAGAGCGCATCGGAGATCGTCTTCATGCCCGGTGCCCAGCGGGCGAACTCGGGATGGCCGAAATACGATTGCCGGACTCCGGCGGCAACGATGAGGTCGTCGTAACCGAACTCGATGCGGTCGCCGCCGATCCGCCTGGCGATGACGCGCCGGCCTTCGACATCAAAATCGGACACCTCGGCCATGACGCAGTTGACGTTCTTGTGCTTCTTGAGCAGGTCACGCAGCGGGGTGGCGATCTTCCCCTCGGACATGATGCCGGTAGAGCACTGGTAGAGCAGCGGCTGGAAGACGTGATGCTGAGCCCTGTCGATCAGCGTCACCGAGGCGCTGCGCCTGAGCGCGCGGACCGCGAACAGGCCGGCGAAGCCGCCGCCCACGATCACCACGCGACGCGGGCCAGATTGGTCTGTCATGGCATACTCCGGTCCCTCGGTCAGCCTGCCGGGTCGTGCCAGGTGTCCCGGTCGGGCAACAGCCGGCCTTCCGTCGGGCCCCAGCTACCCCGGGCGTAGGGGTGCACAGGAACGACGTCGCCGAGTACCGGGTCGACGATCTCCCACGCGGCTTCCACGGTGTCCTGCCGGGCGAACAGCCAGCGGTCCCCGTCCAGCGCCGCGCCGATGAGCCGGTCATAGGGGCGGATGTCCGACCCGGGCTGCTGCGCGAACCCAAGCTCCTCCGCCTGCGGCTCCCAGCCGGCCCGGGCCTCTTTCCGTGCAGGGTGAGGCCGACCGCCGTCTCCGGCCAGATCCGGAACCTCAGCATGTCCTCGGGATGCATGGGCTCGATCCCGAACACGTCCTGCGGCGGCGGCTTGAAAGTGATGTTGATCTCGGTCGCGGTGACCGGCATGGTCTTGCCCGCCCGGATCAGGATCGGCACCCCGGCCCAGCGCCAGTTATCGACGGTGAGCCTGACCGCGACGTACGTCTCCACGGTCGAATTCGGGTCAACGCCGTCCACCTGGCGGTAGCCCTCGTACTGGCCGCGCACCGTGTTCTGCGGGCTCAGCGGGCTCACCGCGTTCACCACCTGCTGCTTGGCGTCCCGCCAGGATGCCAGGTGGGCCCCGGGCGGCGGTTCGGCGAGCACGGTCGCCAGTACCTGGAGCATGTGGTTCTGCAGCACGTCCCTGATGGCACCGGTCCGGTCGTAGAACCGGCCCCGGTCCGAGACGTCGAACGCCTCGGCCATGGTGATCTGGATGCTCTCCACGTAGTTCCGGTTGAGCAGCGGCTCGATCACCGAGTTGGCGAACCGGACGAACAGTACGTTCTCCACCGGGTCGAAGGCCAGCCAGTCGTCGACCCGGAAGATGGCCTCTTCCGGGAAGTACTGGTGCATGGTGTCGTTGAGCTGCCGCGAGCTGGCCAGGTCGGTGCCGAACGGCTTCTCCACCATCACCCGCGCGTCCTTCGTGCGGCCGGCCGTGGCGATCCCCTGTGCGATCCGCCCGAACAGCTGGGCCGGCACCTCCATGTAGAACAGGACCTTTTGGCCAGCGCCGATCTGATCGGACATGGCCTTGTAGGTGGCGTCGTCGCCGAGGTCGCCGTCCACGTACCGCAGCAGGCTGAGCATCGTGACGGCCGCTGGGTCGCTGGGGTCCATCCCGTTGAGCTTCAGCGACGCGGTGGCATAATCGCGGAACTGCGCAAGACCCCACCCGCTCTTGGCCACCCCGATCACCGGGACGTCAAGCACGCCGCGTTTGACCAGCCCCACCAGCGCGGGGAAGGTCTCCAGCTTGGCCAGGTCCCCGGTGGCACCGAAGATCACCAGCGCGTCAACTTTGTCGGACATGTCATTTCTCCTGACCGGTTGTTGGCATCAGAGCGCGCCCGGGCCTGGGCAGCATCCCCCGTGGCGGGCGATCCGGCTCAGCTCCCAGGGCGCACTGGGGGAGCGGTGGGCTGGGGCGTCGGCTCCGGCGCGGCTCCGGGAGAGGGCGCGGGCGGCTGAAAATCCTGCCGGCTGACGCGGCGCCGGAACACGTAATACGTCCATGTCTGGTAGGCGAGCACCACCGGCAGGAGGATGATGACGACGACGGTCATCACCTTGAGTGAGTAACCTCCGGACGCTGTGTTGTGCACGGTGAGGTTGTAGGCCTTGCTGGTGCTGGAGACCATCACGTTGGGGTAGAGGTCAACGAAGATCGACAGGATGCAGGACGCGATGGTGACCGTGGTGGCGGCGAAGGCGAAGCCCTCGCGATGCTCGTAGACCAGCCAGATGGCGGCGATCACGGCGAGCACGGCGAGCAGTTCGATCACGTTGAGGAAGAACGTGGTGCTGGCGGTCACGTGCGTCCAGATGATGAAGCCGATGACGGCGGCGCCGGTGAAGGGGGCCACGCGGCGGGCCACCTGCCAGGACCGCTCACGCATGTCGCCGGTGGTCTTCAGGCACAAGAACGTCGCGCCGTGCAGCAGGCAGATCAAGACCAGGGTGATGCCGGTGAACAGGGCGTAGGGCTGCAGCAGGTCCCAGAACGAGCCGGTGAAGTTCTGGCTGGAGTTGATGGGCAGTCCGTGCAGCAATCCGGCCAGGGCCACGCCGATCAGCAGCGGCGCCAGCAGGCTGCCTGCGGTCAGCAGCACATCCCAGGTGCGGCGCCAGCGGGCCGCGTCTCGCTTGCCGCGGTACTCAAAGGCGACACCGCGGACGATCAGGGAGGCCAGCAGCAGGACCAGCGCGAGGTTGTAGGCCGAGAACATCGTGGCGTACCAGCCCGGGAACGCGGCGAACATGCCGGCCCCGGCCACAATCAGCCAGACTTCGTTGCCGTCCCACAGCGGCCCGATCGTGTTGATGGCCGCCCGGCGGCCGGCCTCGTCGGTGCCGATCACGCTGTGCAGCATGCCGACGCCGAAGTCGAACCCCTCGAGGACGAAAAAGCCGGTCCACAACACCGCAATGATGATGTACCAGAACGGGATGAGATTGCCCATCGTGACCTCAATACTGGACGGCCGGCACCGGCGCGTCCGCGTCGGTCTCGGTGCGCGGGGGCGGCAGCTGCTCGCGGGAGTACCGCAGCATCAGCAGCAGGTCGACGGTGCCCAGCGTGCCGTACAACAGGACGAATGCCACCAGGCTGATCCACAGCCAGGTGACGCTGACCGTCGGCGAGATCCCGTTCTTGGTCAGCATGATGCCCTGCACGATCCACGGCTGCCGGCCGCTCTCGGTCAGGAACCAGCCCGCGGTATTCATCAGGAACGGCAGCACCGCGGCCCACACCGCCACCCACAAGAACACCCGGGAGGTCGCGAGTTTCTTCCGCCGGATCAGCCACAGCCCCCACAGGGAGATGAGCAGGACCAGGCCCCCCAGGTAGGCCATCACCCGCATCGACCAGTACTGGATGAACACGTTCGGCACGTAGTTACCGGGACCGTAGGACTTGCTGTACTGGGCCTGCAGCGGATTCAGCCCGACCACCTGGCCGTTCCAGTGGTTGGTGGCCAGCAGCGACAAAAGGTGCGGGATCTCGATGATCTGGGTCGGGGTCTGGTCGTCGTTGCCGCCGCCGATCTGGAACAGCGAGAACGAGCACGGCTGGCAGGTCGTCCACTGCGCCTCCGCCGCCGCGATCTTCATCGGCTGGTACTTGCCCTCGATCACCCCGAGCTCATCGCCCACCAGCAAGGTGAACAAGATCGCCGGGACCAGCACGATCAGCGCCAGCCGCGCCGACCGGGTGAACACCTCCCGTTCCCCGCCGTGCCGCAGCTGCCACGCCGAGACCGCCAGCATGACCACGGCGCCGGTGACCAGCGACGCGAACAGTACCTTGGCGTATCCCCACACGAACACCGGGTTGGTGAACACCGCCCAGATGTCGTTCAGCTGCGGCTTGCCGTTCACCATCACGTAGCCGACCGGGTGCTGCATCCAGGAGTTGGCCGCCAGGATGAACGCCGCCGACAGCGCGGAACCGAACGAGACCGCCCAGATCGTCAGCAGGTGCAGCCGCCGGGATAGCCTGTCCCAGCCGAACAGCCACAGTCCCAGGAACGTCGACTCCAGGAAGAACGCCGCCAGCCCCTCCATCGCCAGCGGCGCACCGAAGATGTTGCCGACCAGCCGCGAGTACTGCCCCCAGTTCATCCCGAACTGGAACTCCTGCACAACACCGGTCACCACGCCGATCGCCACGTTGATGACCAGCAGCGTGCCGAAGAACTTCGTCAGCCGCAGGTACTCATCCCGTTTGGTGCGAACCCACGCCGTCTGCAGCAACGCGGTCAGGAACGCCAGCCCGATCGTGATCGGCACGAAGAAGAAATGATTGATTGACACAAACGCGAACTGCACCCGCGCAAGATCGACGTTCGTCATCTACTCCCCTGGTTACAAGAGCGTCGGAGCGACTTACCGGACGTGGAACGGCCAGGCACTCCGCAGGTCATGACCCGGCGCCAGGATCGGTCTGCCCGAACACCGGTCATTGGTCATTACTGATCATTGGTCCTTACTGTCGTCGCCGCGAACTCGCCGGGCATCATCCTTTGGGGGTGATAGCCCTGTGCGCGCGGCGCCCTGCCGCTCAGCCGAGTCGTTCGAGCAGGTGGTCGCCGACCCGGATGGCGTTGGCCATCGCGGTCAGGGCCGGGTTCACCGCGCTGATGCTCGGGAAGAAGCTGGTGTCGACGACGTAGAGGTTGTCGAGTTCGTGGGCCCGGCAGTCGGGGTTGAGCACCGATGTGGCCGGGTCGGTGCCGAACCGCACGGTGCCGGCCTGGTGCGCGCAGCCGGCCACCGGGATGTCGGTTTTCATGTACGCGAACCGGTGCGCCAGGTGGCCGGGGTGCATACCGAGCGAGCCCAGCATCGAATGGAGCTGGGCGTACAGCCGCTTGGCGGCGGTGGGGTTGCTCGGTGTGTACGCCAGGTGGACGCCGCCGTCCGGGCCGAGGGTGACCCGGTTGTCGGGCTGCGGCAGGTCCTCGGTGGACAGCCAGAAGTCGACGGCGTGCTCGGCGACGTCACGCAGCGCCCAGGTCGGCGCGAACTTGGTCTCCAGCGGCTTCTCGCCGCGGAACATCGCCGCCTGCGACTTGCCGATCATCTGGATGTTGCCCATCGGGTAGTCGAAGTCCGGGCCGCGGAAGTAGAAGTCGTTGACGCCGAGGGTCTTCTGGAACACGGTCGGGTTCGGGTCCTTGGACAGGGCGAGCACGGCCTGGCTGTCGTGGTACATGAAGTTCCGGCCGACCTGGTCCGAGCCGTTGGCCAGCCCGTTCGGGTGCTTGTCGCTGGCCGAGGCCAGCAGCAGCTTGGCGGAGTTGGCCGCACCGCAGGAAACGACCACGATGTCGCCCTCATATCGCCCGGTCTCGCCGTCGTGCTCGACCACCACCTGGGTGACCGCGGTGCCCGCCGGGTCGGTTTCCAGCCTGACCGCCCGCGCGTTCCGCAGCAGCGTGACATTATCGTGCTCGAGGGCGGGGCGGACGCCGATCACCTCGGCGTCGGACTTGGCGTGCAGCGGGCACGGGAAGCCGTCGCAGTCCGCGCACCGCACACAGATGCTGTAGGGCAGGTTCGCCTCGTTGACCAAGATGCCGCACGGCGCGTGGAACGGGTGGTATCCCCCCTTGGCCAGGTCATCGGACAGCTGCTGGATGCGCGGTTCGTGGGAGACCGCCGGGTACGGGTAGGGCGCACCGGCCGGCGGGTCCGTCGGATCCTCGCCCCGCGCCCCGTGCACCTGGTACAGCTGCTCGGCGGCGGTGTAGTACGGCTCCATGTCCTCATACGAGATGGGCCAGGCCGGCGACAGGCCGTCATGGTGGCGCAGTTCGCCGAAGTCCTGCTCACGCATCCGGTACAGCGCGGCCCCGTACAGCTTGGTCGCGCCGCCGACGAAGTAATGCACCTGCGGCTGGAAGAAGGACTTGCCCTTCGGGTCGTACCAGCTGTCCTTCGAGATGTAGCGGCCATCCACGAACACGTCCACGGTGGACCAGTTCTCCGGCTCGCGCGGCAGCCAGTCGCCGCGCTCGAGCAGCAGGATCCGCTTACCCGAGGGGGCCAGGTGGCGGGCCAGCGTACCGCCGCCCGCACCGGTCCCGACAACGATGACGTCGTAGTGCTCACCCATGCTGCGTTCCTTTCCGAGGCCGGAGGACAGGCACCGTGATTGACCGCGACCGTAGCCATCGCATCAGGCCCCGGGCATCGCCCTTACCGAGTGATTCGGCGGACCATCAGGAAGCCGGGGCGGCGAAATTCTCCCCGCCCCGGCTTATGTAAGCGCTGGTCAGTCCCGGCGCGGGTCGGAGAGCACCACGATGGACCGGGGGCCGACGGTGACGTGATCACCGGCGGCTCGCGGTGCGCCTGCAGAGCCGCCGGATGCGGCCGGGTTGTAGGTGTCCACCTCGGGGCGCCATGCTGCGCGGTCCCTGGTGGCCGGGAGGGCGAACTCCAGGGGTTCCCACCAGGCGTTCACGAGGACCAGGAAATCGTCGTCCAGCATGGCCGTGCCGTCAGCGGCGCGGTCCGGGTCGTCGGAGCCGTCCAGGTACACCGCGATGGCCAGGGCGTTCTCGTCCGACCAGTCAGCGGCCGTCATTTCGGTGCCTGCGGGGGTGAACCAGCGCAGCTCGGATGCTTCTGTCCCGGAAAGGAAGCGGCGGCGGCGGAAGACCGGATGGGCCTTGCTGAACGCGATCAGGCGCTTGGTGAAGTCTCGTAGCTCGGTGTCGGGCTGGGCCCAGTCAAACCAGGCGATCTCGTTGTCCTGGCAGTAGGCGTTGTTGTTGCCGCCCTGGGTCCGGCCCATCTCGTCACCGCCGAGCAGCATCGGCACGCCGAACGACAGCAGCAGCGTGGTGAGCATGGCCCGGGACTGGCGGGCGCGCAGCGCCAGCACATCGGGGTCGCCGGTCGGGCCCTCCGTCCCGCAGTTCCAGGAGAAGTTGTCGCTGGTCCCGTCGCGGTTGTTTTCGCCGTTGGCCTCGTTGTGCTTGTCGTCATAAGAGACCAGGTCCCGCAGGGTGAAGCCGTCGTGGACGGTGATCAGGTTGACCGAGGCGGTGGGCCGGCGGCCGACGGTGGCGTACAGGTCCGCCGAGCCGGAGAAGCGGTTGGCGAACTCGCCGATGCCGACCGGGTGGCTGCGCCAGAAGTCGCGCATGGTGTCCCGGTACTTGCCGTTCCACTCCCGCCACAGCGGCGGGAACCGGCCCAGGTCGTAGCTGTCCATCTGGCCGACGTCCCACGGCTCGGCGACCAGCTTGGCCCGGCACACCACCGGGTCCTGGGAGCACATGTCCAGGAAGGACGACACCTTGTCGAAGGCGCCGTCCTGGCGGGCCAGCGTGGGCGCCAGGTCGAACCGGAACCCGTCGGCGTGCATCTCGGTCAGCCAGTAGCGCATCGAGTCCAGCATCAGCTGCAGCGTGATCGGATCGCCGGCGTTGAGCGAATTGCCGCAGCCGGTCGTGTCGTAGTAGGCGCCGGGGTCGCCGGGCTCGACCCGGTAGTAGGCCAGGTTGTCGATGCCGCGGAAGCACAGGGTGGGGCCGTCCGGGCCGGCCTTCGGCGGTGTGGTTGAACACCACATCCAGGATCACTTCCAGGCCGGCCCGGTGCAGCGCGTCCACCATCGCCTGGAACTCGGCGACCTGCCCGCCTTCCTGGCCGGCCCGCACCGCGGCGGAGTACCCGTTGTGCGGCGCGAGGAAACCGATCGTGTTGTAGCCCCAGTAGTTCGTCAGCCCCTCCGCGACCAGGAACGCCTCGGGCACGTTCTGGTGCACCGGCAGCAGCTCGACGGTGGTCACGCCCAGGTCCAGCAGGTACCCGATGGCGGCCTGGTGGCCCAGCCCGGCGTAGGTCCCGCGCAGCTCCGGCGGGATGTCCGGGTGGCGCATGGTGAAGCCCTTGACGTGCACCTCGTACAGCACCGTGTCCGCGTACCGGTACCAGGGCCGGTTGCCGTCCTGCCAGCTGAACGCCGGGTCCACGATCAGGCTCCTGGGCACGTGCCCGGCGGAGTCCAGGGTGCTCGGCTTGCCGGGGTCGGCCGCGTCCTGGCCGAGCACCTCCGGCCCGAAGGTGACCGTCCCGGCCACCGCTTTGGCGTAGGGGTCGAGCAGCAGCTTGGCCGGGTTGCAGCGCAGGCCCTGCGCCGGGTCCCAGGGCCCGCTGACCCGGTACCCGTAGGCCTGGCCCGGCCCGACTCCGGGCACGAACGCATGCCAGATGTCGGCGTCGTTGTCCCGCAACGGGATCTGGGTTTCCGTACCGGCCGCATCGAACAGGCACAACGTGACGCCATCCGCGACGCTGGAGGCAATCGAGAAGTTCGTGCCGGCCTTGCCGAATTGCTCACCGAGCGTGGCGCCCAGCGGGTGGATGTTGCCGGGGAGCGCGCCAGTGGCGCGGGCGGCCGGGGCCGCCCGCGCCGCGCTGGCTTGGCTACTGGTCATGGCTGGGCCTTGCCGGCCAGGTCGCGCACGACGTCCCCGAATGACCGGACCCCGCCATGGCGGCGCAGGATCAGGTCGGCGATCAGGCCGGTCCAGCCGGTCTGGTGGAACGCGCCGATCGCGGCGCCGTTGTCGCCGTGGAAGTACTCGCTGAAGATCAGGTTGTCCTTCCAGGCCGGGTCGGTCTGCATCTTCTCCGTCCCGCCGAAACAGGCCCGCCGCCCGTCCGCGTCCCTGGTGAACAGCGAGATCAGCCGGTCCTGCAGGTCGGCGACGATCAGGTCCAGGCTGAGCCGCTTGCCCGACCCGGTCGGGTACTCGACCTCAAAGTCATCGCCGTAGAACCGCTGGTAGCGCTCCAGCGATTCGACCAGCAGGTAGTTGACCGGCATCCAGATCGGGCCGCGCCAGTTGGAGTTGCCGCCGAACATCGAGGTGGTCGACTCGGCCGGCTCATAGTCGATGGAGGACTGGTAGCCCTCGGCGTCGAACTGGTAGGGATGATCGCGGTGGTAGGCCGACAGCGCGCGCAGCCCGTGCGGGGACAGGAACTCGCTCTCATCGAACAGCTTGGCGAACAAACGCTCCAGCTGGGCGGGCCGGGCCACCGACAGCAGCAGCCGCTGCCCGGCCCCCTCCCCACGCAACTGCGGGTGCTCGGCCAGCTTCGCGTCCCCGGCGCGCTCCTTCTGCAGGAAACGGGTGAAGTTCTTGTTCATGGTCAGCGCGTTGTCCAGCATGTCACCGTCGATGACCCCGGCGGCCAGCGCCGGGATGATCCCGACCACGGAGTGGGTCTTGACCGGGACACTGTAACCGGACGGGGTGACCAGCCGGTCGTAGAACAGCCCGTCGGTCTCGTCCCACAGGCCCTGCTCATCCAGCGCGGTGCGGATGCCCGCGAAATGCTCCAGGAACTTCAGCACCAGATCCTGGGCCTTGCGGTTGCCGGACCACTGCAGCACGGCCGCCATGACGCCCAGGGACAGGGCATAGGAGCCCATCCAGCCGGTGGCATCGGACTGCTCCAGGGTGTAGCCCGCGGGCAGGTGGGAGCGGTCGATCGGGCCGATGTTGTCCAGGCCGAGGAAGCCGCCCTCGAACACGTTGTTGCCGTTGAAGTCCTCCCGGTTGACCCACCAGGTGAAGTTGACCAGCAGCTTGTCGAAGACCCGGGACAGGAAATCGAGGTCGGTCCCGCCGTCGATGGCGAACACCTGCAGCGCCGCCCACGCGTGCACCGGCGGGTTCACATCCCCGAAGTCCCACTCATACGCCGGCAGCGCCCCCTGCGGGTGCTGGAACCACTCCCGGCAGATCAAGATCAGCTGGTACTTGGCAAACGCCGGGTCCAGGTGCGCCAGCGTGACCGTGTGGAAGGCCAGGTCCCAGGCGGCGAACCACGGATACTCCCACTTATCCGGCATCGAGATGATGTCGAACCCTTCGAAGTTGCGCCACTTGGAGTTCCGCCCGGTCTTGCGTACCGCCGGCGGTTCCGGCTGGGTCGGGTCGCCGTCCAGCCAGCGGGCCACGTCGTAGTAGAACAGCTGCTTGCTCCACAGCATCCCCGCCGAGGCCTGCCGCAGCACCAGCGCCTCATCCGCGCTGGCGCCGGCCGGTGTCAGCTCCGCATAAAACTCATCGGCCTCAGCCTTGCGCTGGGCCATCACCTGATCGAAATCCTTGCCCAGCGGGTCCGCCTGCGCCTTGGTGCGCTGCTTCCCGCCCGCGGCCGGCCGCAGCCGCAGCCGCAGCTCGGCGGTCTGCCCGGCCGGCACGGTGACCTGGTACCAGAACGCGCACTTGGTCCCGGCCCCGACCGGGTTGACCGTGGCCGCGCCACCGATCACGTGATTATTGATGCCGTCCTTGGGATACGGCGTGACCGCCTCACCGCCATACAGCCCGGCAAAGTTGGTCTCGTTCTCACAAAACAGCAGCTGCGGGCCGGCCCCGTCGGGGCCAGCCGCGGCGAGCAGCTCCAGCGTGCCCGCGAACGGGTGGTCGATGGTAACCGACCGGTCCCCCGATGCCCGCAGGGCCGGCCGGGCCTCCCCCGTGTCACCCCACGACCATGTGTTGCGGAACCAGGCGGTGGGCAGCACATGGATGGTCTCGGCGTCCGGGCCGGCGTTGGTCAGCTGGATGGCCATCAGCAGGTCATCCGGGCTCGCCTTGGCGTAGTGCACCTCGGTGATCCAGTACCGGTCACCGTTGAACGCGCCGGTATCCAGCAGTTCGTACTCCGGCTCGTACCGGTTCCGGCGGGCATTGGTGTCGATCAGGTCCTGATACGGGTACGGGCCTTGCGGGTAGTGGTAACGCCACCGGTTCCAGGCGTGGCTGGGCAGCCCATCCAGATACCACCAGTACTCCTTCACGTCCTCGCCGTGGTTGCCCTGCGGGCCGGTCAGCCCGAACGCGCGCTCCTTGAGGATCGGGTCCCGCCCGTTCCACAGCGCCAGACCCAGGCACAGCCGCTGCTCGATATCACAGAACCCGGCCAGCCCGTCCTCACCCCACCGGTAGGCCCGCGACCGCGCCTGATCGTGCGGCAGGGAATCCCACGCATTGCCGTCGGCACTGTAATCCTCCCGGACCGTGCCCCACTGCCGCTCGCTCACGTACGGGCCCCACCGATACCACTCGGTACCCTGCTGTCGCAGCCCGTCCTCCAGATGCCCGAACCCGGCCACCCGATCCCGTTCCGCACTCATTGCTGACCCCTTACTTCGCCGTACCACCATCCGAATGGTGCCGACCCGCAGGACCGGACGTGATCGCGGCGTGAATCGGCATTCATGGCCAGCCCCTCGGCATTCATGGCCGACCCAATGTCTTTCTAGACGGGCAGACGGCACCTGCCCATCACCTGCGGCGGGTGATGATTCTGGCCTCCGCCGCGGCCAATTTTGGAAAGGGAACTCGCGGAATATGAACGGCTGGCAAACAAACGGCCAACCGGCGACCGGAGGCTGGCGCTACGACAGCGCAGATCCTGACCGGCGTCGGCCCGGATCATCCTCGTTGTCTCCGGGCCCACGGTCGTGGGCCCGCTGCTCAACTTCGTCCGGACTTCGTCCGGCCGACGGAACGGCTGCAGCGCGGTGGCCGGCGGCTGCGACCTCATCCGTGCGGACGCCGGGCTCATCGCGGCGGTTTTCATGGGACTCGCGCTGGCCAATCTGCGGGGCTTTGACATCCCGGCCCACCGCCCATTTTGCGAAACTCTCGTGCAGCTCATTATCGGCGTTCTCTTTAGTTCCATCTCGGCCACCGTGACCCCGCGGTCCCTCCGGCGTCTGGTGCTGCCCACGCTCGGTCTGGTCGCTGTCCTGGTTTTCGTGGCCCGGCCCGTCGTGGCTTTCGCGTCCACCCTGGGGACGGACCTTAAGGAAGGCGAGCGCGCGCTCATCGGCTGGATGGCCCCGCGCGGGATCGTCGCCGCCGCCACCGCCTGGATGTGCACGGCCTGGTGGCGGTGACATCACCCGCTGCGGGTGATGCGGCCCGGGGCGGCCTGGTCAGTCCCCTGCCGCGGCTGCGAGGTGCAAGCTGGCGATGATCGCCGCGACCAGCTCCTCCGGCGTGCCATCGGCGGGTATGACCAGCGCGTTTTCGGCCGGGCCCGGCATTTCCAGGTCACCGAACTGGGTCTCGGCGAGCTGCGCGGGGAAAAAATGCCCGTGCCGGGCGGTGAGCCGGGTCATGTCCAGGTCATGAGGAACGTCCAGGAACACCAACCGAGCCTCGGGCCGCCCGTTCAGGAGCGCCGCCCGGTAGGCGCGCTTGAGTGCGGAACACGCCACGACACCCGACTCACCCGTTGCGGCACGCTCGTCCATCCAGGCGCCGATCGCGCCCAGCCAGGGCCATCGGTCCTCGTCGGTCAGCGGCATCCCGCCCGCCATCTTGGCGACATTGGCGGCGGGATGAAAAGAATCGCCGTCGGCGAAGGCCCAGCCAAGCCGACCCGCCAGCAACGCCCCGACCGTCGACTTCCCGCTGCCCGACACGCCGGCCACCAGCACAATCATGCGGGGCTCGCGATCAGAGCGTCAGGACCGGGCACTGCACCGCTCTTCTCGTGCCCAGGTTCTCGCGCGAGTCGTAGGTGAAGAGGCCGGGCACCGCCAGTACCGCTGACACCAAGATGACCATGCCGCCACCGCGGTGATGGGCATACTGACTGTGCTCTCCACCGCCGCTCTCCACCGCCGTTTCTGCTCGTTGCTGCCGACGTCATGAAGGGTCTCCCTCAATCGGTTTTGCTCCCCTGCCCGACCAGGCTTGCGATGGGCTCCGGGGCCACACATCACCCGGGCCGGGTGCCCGGCGGGGGCGTGGCGGTGCCGCCGGCCCATCGGCTGCGGCGCCCGGTGCCAGCTGAGCCGGCCGGCTCCGGTCGTGGAGACGGCGTACCTCCAGGATCTGCACGCCGAGCATCTCGAGCCGGGCCAGCAGGCCGTGCAGGGCCGCCTGATCGGGCAGCTGACCGTGCACCAGGGTCTCTACCGGCCTGACCGAGGGGGCCAGGCCCTCGAAGTCACGCAAGGCCCCGGGCGGGAGGATTCCGGTGACGCGGATCTCGTAAGAGGGAGATGTCATCAGGATTGCGGCGTGGAAACCCCGGACTTCAGGCCGGGGAGGAAACGCCGCCCCCCTTTCTGCGTGTCATGCTCGTCCGGGACGGTGCCAGCGGATAAGCTTGGTTTCCGGTAAGACAAATGCGGCAGGTCGTGCCGTAGGTGCCGGGAACGGCGCCGATGCCTGCGGAGGCGCTGTAAGACTTCGGCTGGGGACCGCGCGAGCGGACATTCCCGGGAGCGGGTGCCAGTGAAACAGGAACCACAGCCCGTGAGGGCTGGAATCCCGGTCCTTCAGGACGGGGAGTAGTCAACTGAGCTCACTCACGACTGTGTGCTGAGAGGTCTGGGGGGACGATCCGGGCCGACTGCGCCGTCCCGGCAGGCTGAGCGCCGGGTCCGGCGGCCTCCGGGCCGGCCGCAGCAGGCTGAGGGCTGGGTCCGGGGGGCTGAGGGCCGGCTGCGGCGGCCGGGTCAGCGGCCGGCTTCGGGGTGAGCCTCGCCGAGAGAACGTAGGCCACCACGACGGACACGATTACCAGGGGCATGACGGCCAGGCCGTCGGAGGCCAGCAGCAAGGAGGCCAGCAAAACGGAGGTCAGCGGCAGTCTGAGCATCACGACGGACATCGCGGCGATGCCCATGGCGACGCCGTCGACGAGCGGCAGCCCCGGCAGGTGCGACAACGCGACACCGCCCGCCGCCCCGAGGAACAGGGCGGGGAAGGTCGGGCCGCCGCGGAAGCTGCTCAGCGAGACCCCGTAGGCGATCCCCTTGCAGGCCAGGAGCAGCACGAGTGCTCCGACCGTATAGCTGGCGGCGTGGTCGACGAACGGGCCGAGGGCGGATTGGCCGGAGAACAGCACCTCGGAGGAGCCTTTCCCGGTGGCGGCGGCGAACGCGATGGCCAGTCCCGCGATGGCCAGGCCAACCACCGGAGTGAACAGCACCATCCGCCGCTCGACGTGAGGTCGCAGGAACAGGCCGAGCCACCGGATTCCGCTGCCGAAGGGGACGGCCAGCACCCCGATCGCCAGAGCCCAGCCGAACTCCCCGATGGTAGGCGCCCCGACGTGCGGAAGGCCGGGGATCGCCAGCGAAAACGTGCCGAGCCCCGTCCAGGCGTTGAGGCCGGTGAACACGAGCGAGCCGACACCGGCGGCCAGCAGCCCCGGGATCAGCACCACCTGCATCATCGCCCCGCCGAGGCCGGAGGCCTCCATCAGCAGGAACGCTCCGGTCAACGGGGACCCGAGCAGCGTGCTGATGGCGGCGAAACTGCCGGCCGCGGCGAGCGCCGCCTGCGTCCGGGCCGGGGCGTCCCGCTTGACGAGCTTGATCGCCAGGACACCGAGGCCGCCGCCGAGGGCGATCAGGGGCCCCTCGGGGCCGAGCACGACGCCCAGGCTCAACGTCGCTAGCGCGGCCAGCACGATGCCCGGAAGATCCCGGGGAGAAGGCGGTCCCGCACCCACCTTGAATCCGTCGGCGGGCGAGTGGCCACCCTTGCCGGGCAGGTACCGGATGGTCAGGGCGACCAGCAGCCCGGCCAGCAGCAGCGGCAGAACCGGCCACCACAGGGGTTCGGAATGAAAGCCCACGCCCTTGGGCAGATCGGTGAAGATCCATCCCTGCAGCTTGCTGACCAGCGCCAGAAAGAAGTACGCCGCCGCCGAGACGGGTGCGCCGATGATCGCGGCAATGACCAGCAAGGCGATGTAACTCCGGGACCGCAACAGCGCCAGTGGATCGGACGGCATACTCACCGGGCTTCCTCCTGGAGCCGCTGGGGGGATAGCGCCGGCGGCTGCCCAGCACCTCACTCATGGCCCGGGCTGGGCGGCCGCATCCGGTCGCCGGATCAGCTGCCGAGCAGCTTGGCCTTGGCGGCAGTGAATTCGTTGTCGGTCAGAGCGCCCTGCTGGTGCAGGGCGTCGAGCTGGTTCAGCTGGTCGAGCAACGACGGCCCCGCGGCCGGGGTGGCCGCGGGCGGGGCGGGCGCCTCCTGCGCGGGCGCCTGCTGCTGCTCAAGGTCGTCGATCCGGGCGTTCTGCTCATCGTCTTGCTGGGCCTGGTTCGCTCTTCTGTTTGCCGAGCTGCGGCCGACGGCATACGCGCCGCCGCCGATGACCGCCGCGCGCATGAGCGGGCGCCGTCTCCTCATTGCTGCCTCCTGGAAGTAGGTCGACCTGGGGTCCTGAGCACTCGTCTAGATGGCTTCTGGCAGCTCAAGGCCCAGGGCCAGCATCAGTTCGGGCGCTGCCGCCATCACCCGGGGCCCGCCCACCTGCGGCAAGACCGCGCGCAGCACGCCGAGCAGGTCCTGCGGCGTGGCGCCAGCGGCGAGCGCGTTGGCCACCTGCCACATGTACGAGGCCGGCGGGGCGTCCAGGGCGATGAGCGTAGCGATCTTGACGAGCGCGAAGGTGCGGCCGTCCAGACCGGTACTGGCCCGCTCGGTCTCCCGGAACGCCAGAACTTCCTCCAGCACGGCCTGGTCGCCGACGGCCAGGCCGGCCAGCAGCTCCGCGGTCGCCGCATCGACCTCGGGCTTAACGGGCGTTGTCATGATCAGACTCCTTAGCTCTCTGAGCTCGCCGAGCGAGTGCCGCTCAGGCCATCACCACAGGCCAACTGTCGCGCTGCCCCGGGAGCAGCGCGTCACCCGCAATGGATGATCCGGGGCGTGCGTCAGCCGCCCGCGAGGCCGAAGATGCCGTTGCCGGCCACGATCACCCCGCCCACGACCAGCACCGCGATAAGTATCTTGTTCCCGTTCGCACGCAGCCAGCCGTTGAAAGCCGTCAGGTAGCGCGTTGTCATGCTGGGCGCGAATAGGTGCAGCAGCAGGGGCAGCCACACGAGAGCCACGTTGATCACGACGACGACGACGATGGCCACCGCGGTGAGCCCGAGGCTGGCTTTGGACGTGGCGATCACCTGAACCGCCGCGATGAACGTGATGCCCGGTGCGAACAGGAGCAGGCCAACGGCGAACGCGCTGCGCGGAGCGGGATCGGCGATCATCCTCGAGACGAGTCCCTGCTTTTTGTCCGGATCGGGCGGCTTCGGCTTCCGCCGGGCCAGCACGCCGCCCGCCGCCAGCATCAGCAGGCCGAGGCCGAGCCGCAAACCATAGCGAGGCGTGCGCTGACTGTGCTGGTCCAGGCCGGTGTTACGCAGGATCGCGATCACCACCAGGCCCATCACCAGGCTCATGATGATCGCGCCGACCAGGTAGACCGCACCGATCAGCCTGGGCCGGGCGGAGCCCAGGTAGACGGCGGCCACCAGAAGAGCGGTTGGGGAAAGCGCGGCCAGCAGCGCGAGCCCGGCCGCTTGCAGGATCACCGGGCCCGCCCTCCCGGCGATTGACGGTCAACGGGCGCCGGGGGGACCAGACCCGCCGAAGGCCTCACGGATGGGCCGCTGTCTCGGGCTGAGTGGGCGGCCGGGTGCCGATCAGTTCGATCAGCCCCAGAACTACCAGGAGCAGGACGACGAGCACGATGACAAGGACGGCGCTGGGCTGTCCCCAGAACACGAAGATCAGCGCGGCGAGGGCCACGGCTGATATCCGGAGCGCCTTGCGATGCGCGTACGTCCACGTGCCGACCGGGCCCGTTTGCACGCCCGCACGCTCGCCGCGCCGCCGAAGCCAGTCGAGGCCCGACGCGACGCCGCGCCGGATCCTGACCGCGGTCACCGAGGGTCCGGTCAGGAACGCGGCGGCGGCGACGACCAGGCCGACGACGAGGAGCGCGCGCAGCCCTTCCTTGATGAACCGGACGAGCGTATCGAACAGGACGGCCGCCGCGTCGGAGGGAAGCACGTTGCTCGGCACACTTTTCAGGTAGATGCTGCGGAAGATCAGCAGCCCGGCGGCGAGCACCACCATCGATGCGGCGAGGCCGAGACCCGCCCCGATCAGGGCGCGCCGGTGGCTGCGCGCCACATACACGCCTGCAGCCAGCAGCAGGAGGGCCAGGATCGGCAGCACGATCTTGAGATCGTTGATCAGCCGGTAGCCGGTCTGCGCCTTGACCAGATACTTATCCGAGAACAGGGCGAACGTTGGGTTGATAGCCGGGATTTTGTCAACGATCGTGAAGCCGCGTTTGACCAGGTCCTGCTTCACCAGGTCGATGAACGGCCCGAGGTTGAGAACGACCTTGCCGTTGCTGGTGGTGATCGACCCCCCGCCCTGCCCGGAGAGCGCTTTCACCACCGCCTGATGGACACGCTGGTTGGCCTGGACCCACAACTGAGCGAACGCCTGACTCGCCACGATGGTGTGCACCTGGCCGTGGATGAATCCGTCCACCGCGCCGTTGATCTGCGGGGCGACTGACTGCAGCAGCGTCCCGGCGCGCGTCAGCCCCTTGCTGTTCAGCTGTGCGGCGGCCTGGTTCGCGTAGGCGGTCACGTCGAGGCGGCTCGTGATCTGAGCCGTGATCTTGTCGGTCAGCGCATTCTGAACGGCCGGCTCATGGACGAGTGGCTCCATGTTGGCCACGTAACGATCGGTATTGGAGACCTGATTGGCGGTCCAGACCGCCAGGACCGAGATCGGGGCGAGCAGGCAGCCGAGAAAGATGAGAACGGTGGCCACCGGAGCCCGCCAGCCGATGCGCCGCCGCCCCGCCGGTGCCGCCTGATGGGCGCGCAGCTCGTCTACCTCGGCGCGCAAGCGTTCAATTTCTTCTTGCTCAGCCTTTATTTGCTCATCCCGGCTGGGGCCTGCGCCGTCGGCTGCAGGACCCTCCGTGTGACCGATGTCAGACAACGGATACCTCCCGGCCGATGCGCCCTCGCCTCTACCGCCGATCACGGTGCCACGCCGGGCGCTTGGTTACTCGATTCGTTCAGCCTCTCCCTATTAGGCCGGGCGCACGTCACCCGGACAGGATGAGTCATCCGCGGCCTTCGGCCCGCATCCTCGCCGCGATTCCCCGTTACGCAGCCGGCGCAGCCGCCCAGTGGGTGGACGAGTAGCGCCGCGCCGCACGCTCCGCAAGCCGGTGACACGCGGCGAGCGGGCCCGCCGAGGGGGTGCGGCCGGCCACTATAGGGAGGCCGGGAGCGCCTGGTACCGGCCAGCTGGCGCTCACGTCCCAGGAAGGATCTCGTGTTTGCTCACGCCCCCGTCAAGGGCCTTGACCTGTCCCAGTCGCCGGGCACGCTCACCGGTGGCTGCGGGCATAATCCCGGTATCGCGTGCCGGCTCGTCTGGGACGTGTCCCACAGCGGGATGGCCGCCCGGCTGACCGCGGTCTACCTGGCCGGGCCCGCCAACCTGGTGCTGCGGCTGGCGTGGCTGGTCTTTCTCGCGCTGATGGCGCGTGCGCTTGTGCACCGCCTCATCAACCGGGTCACGGTCCGCGCGGCCGAGTCCCCGCTGCACAGCCGGCTACGGCAGAACGCTGGCGTCCGGGCCCGGCGCGGGTGGTGGGGGCGCCGGCGGCAGCGCGAGATCACCGGGTCCGCGCTGGCCGAGATGGACACCGCTGTGAACGGCACCGCCCGGACTGCTGGCGCCGTGGTCCCGCCCGGAACGGTCGCGACGGCCGCGGTGCATGAGGCAGCTTCCGAACGGCGGCACCAGCGGGCCCACGCCCTCGGGTCGATCCTCCGCAACGCGGCTTCGGTCACGATCTTCGCGATCGCCGTCGCGATCGGTCTCGGTGATCTGGGGGTAAACCTCGCTCCGGTTCTGGCGAGCGCGGGAGTGGTGGGCATCGCGGTCGGTTTCGGTGCGCAGAACCTCGTGCGGGACTTCCTGGCCGGCATCTTCATGCTGCTGGAGGACCAGTACGGCGTCGGCGACGTCATCAATATCGGTGACGCGACCGGGACCGTGGAGGCGGTGAGCCTGCGCACCACGCGGCTCCGCGACGTGAACGGGGTTGTCTGGCATCTCCGCAACGGGTCACTGGAGAAGGTCGGGAACGAGTCGCAGGGCTGGGCGCGGGCCGTAGTGGACGTGCCGGTGCCGCCGAGTCTGGATATCCCGGACACGCGCCAGGTGATGGAGCAGTCGGCCGGGACCATGTGGCGTGAGCGGCGCTGGCGCAAGCTGATGCTGGAGAAGCCCGAGGTGTGGGGCGTGCAGGACATCTCGGACAGCCAGGTCGTGATGCGCGTGGCGGCCAAGACACTGCCGCTGCGGCAGTGGGAGGTGGCCCGCGAGCTGCGCGAACGGGTCAAGTCCGCGCTGGACGCCGGGCCGCCCGCCCCGGTCGAAGCCGAACCCAGCCGTCCCCCGCAGGCCAGGACAACGGCGGCCCGGTTCAACGGTGGCCCCAGCGTTCAGGTGACCGAGGGCCCTCCCCGGAGCGCAACAGGGCCCGCGCAGCCGGACGAGGACATGACGCAGCACGGGCCACCGTCCGCACCGTAGGCTTGGATCGTCATGGACATTCAGCCAGCCGAATCTGCCGGCCGCGACAGCGCGCCGTCGACCTCGCCGGGGGCCGCACCGGGCGGGGAGCCACACTCCTTCTTCGAAGCCGCCGGCGGTGAAGAGACCTTCACCCGCCTCGTGCACCGCTTCTACGAGCTCGCCGCCGACGACCCGGTCCTGCGGCCCGTGTACCCGGCCCGGGACCTCGGGCCCGCCGAGGAGCACCTGCGGCTGTTCCTCATCCAGTACTGGGGCGGACCGCAGACGTACAACGAACTGCGGGGGCACCCGCGGCTGCGGATGCGGCACGCGCGGTTCGTGATCGGCGAGGTTGAACGGGACGCTTGGCTGCGCGACATGCGCATCGCACTCGATGAGCTGTCGCTCGATCCGGCGCTGGACGCCCAGCTGTGGGACTACCTCGTCATGGCCGCCCACAGCCTGGTCAACCGGCCCGCGGATCCCGGCCGCGAGGACCTAGGTCTCACGCCGCGTTAGCTGTGCTGGCCCGAGGGGACGACCCCCCGGAACCCCCCGCTGCGCTGTGCTGGCCCGGGGGGCGACCCCCCGGAACCCCCCGCTGCGCTCCGCGCCCGCGCGGTGGTACTTCGCCAACACACCGGCCGCTCGCCGGGCCTGAAGACCCGGACTCGCTGGGCCGGTATGAGCGCCTCGCCGTAGCCCGCGGCGCTGGGCGTTTGGCAACGGCCGCTCGCCCGGGCACTGGGCCCGGGCTCGCGGTCGTTAGGTCCTGGTGAGGCGGCGGTAGGTGACCCGGTGGGGGCGGGCGGCCTCGGCGCCGAGGCGCTCGACCTTGTTCTTCTCGTAGGCCTCGAAGTTGCCCTCGAACCAGAACCAGTTCGCCTCGCCTTCCCACGCCAGGATGTGGGTGGCGATCCGGTCGAGGAACCACCGGTCGTGGCTGGTGATCACGGCGCAGCCGGGGAAGTCGAGCAGCGCGTTCTCCAGCGACGAGAGCGTATCCACGTCCAGGTCGTTGGTCGGCTCGTCCAGCAGCAGCAGGTTGCCGCCCTTCTTCAGGGTGAGCGCCAGATTGACCCGGTTGCGCTCGCCGCCGGAAAGCACGCCGGCTGGCTTCTGCTGGTCCGGGCCCTTGAATCCGAACGCGGCCACGTAGGCACGGCTCGGGATCTCAGTGTTTCCGGCGCGGATGTGCGTCTCCCCGTCGGAGATCACTTCCCAGACGTTCTTGTCGGGGGCGATCCGCTCCCGGCTCTGGTCGACGTAGGAGATCTCCACCGTCTCGCCGATGCGGATGGTCCCCGCGTCGGGCTTTTCCTCGCCCACGATCATCTTGAACAAGGTGGTCTTGCCGACGCCGTTCGGGCCGATCACGCCGACGATGCCGTTGCGGGGCAGGGAGAAGCTCAGCCCGTCGAACAGCAGCCGGTCACCGAAGCCCTTGACCAGTCCTTCGGTCTCCACCACGACGGCGCCCAGCCGGGGACCCGGCGGGATCTGGATCTCCTCGAAGTCAAGCTTGCGCCGCGAGTCGGCCTCGGCGGCCATCTCCTCATACCGCTGGAGCCGGGACCGGCTCTTGGCCTGGCGGGCCCGCGGATTCGATCGAACCCACTCCAGCTCTTCTTCGAGGCGCTTGCGCCGCTTGACGTCCTTGGCGCCCTCGACCTTAAGCCGGGACGCCTTGGTGTCCAGGTAGGTGGAGTAATTGCCCTGGTAGGGGTAGGCGTGGCCGCGGTCGAGCTCGAGGATCCACTGAGCCGCGTTTTCCAGGAAATAGCGGTCGTGGGTGACGGCGACGACGGTGCCCGGGTAATTGTCGAGGTGCTGCTCCAGCCACTGGACGCTTTCGGCGTCGAGGTGGTTGGTGGGCTCGTCGAGCAGCAGCAGGTCCGGCTGGGACAGCAGAAGCCGGCAGAGCGCGACGCGGCGGCGCTCCCCACCGGAGAGCTGGGTGACGCTCGCGTCCGGCGGCGGGCAGCGCAGCGCGTCCATCGCCTGCTCGAGCTGGCTGTCAAGGTCCCAGGCGTCACGGTGGTCGAGCTGCTCCTGAAGCCGGCCCATTTCCTCGAGCAGCTCGTCGGAGTAGTCGGTGGCCATCTTCTCGGCGATCTCGTTGTACGCCTCCAGCATCGCCTTGGTCTCGGCGACACCCTCCTCGACGTTGCCGAGGACCGTCTTGTCCTCGTTGAGCTGAGGTTCCTGGGAAAGCAGGCCGACGGTGAACCCGGGCATCAGCCGGGCCTCACCGTTGGACGGCTGCTCGACACCGGCCATCAGCTTCAGCAGCGTGGACTTACCGGTACCGTTCGGCCCCAAGACACCGATCTTGGCTCCCGGCAGGAACGACAGCGTGACGTCGTCAAGGATTACCTTGTCGCCGTGCGCCTTGCGCACGGCACGCATTTGGTAGATGAACTCCGGCATGACACCTAGCGTATTCCGCCCAGCCGGCCGGCCAAGCCGCCGGGCTGGCGGCCTACGGCACCGAATCCCCGGTACCTCCGTCCGTCTCCCGAAGGTCAGGCTGCACGTCCGGTGCTTCCGGCTCTAAGGCCGCCGGGTCCGGGGTCTTATCCTTGCCACTGTCCGTGCAGGCCGGGCCGCCGGGTGAATACACACAGATCTGGTTACGCCCGGCGTCCTTGGCCCGGTAGAGAGCTAGGTCGGCGGCGGCCAGCAGTTCGAACAAGTCGCGGCCGTGCATCCCGAGGACCGCGACGCCGATCGAGATCGTCACGTTGACGGCATCGTGGTCCGCGTACACGCCCATGACGCTGGCCCGGTGCCGCAGCCGTTCGGCGATCTTGCATGCCTCGTCGGCGTCGGCGCGCGGGAGCAGGACGACGAATTCCTCGCCCCCGAACCGGCCTACCACATCCGACCCGCGCACCTGCTGGCGCAGCTCGGCGGCCAGCCCGCGCAGCACGTCATCCCCGGTCAGGTGCCCGTAGGTGTCGTTGACCCGCTTGAAGTGGTCGACGTCGCAGAGCAGCAGCGCGCCGGTCTCCCCCGCCCGCCGCGCCCGCGCGATCTCTGTGTCGGCCTCGCGCTGCCACGCGGTCGCGTTCAGCAGCCCGGTCTTGGCGTCGGTGCGCGCGGCGGCCTGCAGTTGCTGGTGCATCAGGCTGCGCTGCAGGACGATGACCGGGGGCAGTGCCACGTAGAGCAGCGCCGGGCTCAGCGCGCAGGCGATCACCACGAGCACACCCACGCAGATCTCGGTGACGTCCAGGAGCAGGCTCTCCTGGTCCCATAGCACCTCCGCCCAGCGGGCCTGCGGCTGGGCCGCATGAGCGGCGACCGCGACGATGCCCGTGTTGAGCACGTTGAACAGCACCGCGCAGCCGATCGCGGTCAGCACGGCCGCGGGCCGCATGAACCAGGCGTTCACCGCGGGATGGGACACCCAGGGCACCGGCCGCGCGGCCGTGGCGCTCGGGCCCACGTGCCGGAAGACGGCCGAGGCGGTCGCGCCGGCCAGGCCGAGCGCGGCCGAGCTGAACAGTCGCCGGTAGGCGGGCGTGCGGCGGATTCCGCAGGTAGAGCAGCACACCCAGGACAATCGGGGCAATCAGTGCGTATACCGGCGGAAGCAGCAGCGCGATCGGCAGCCACCACGCCGAGAGCAGGTCACGTGAGACACCCGTCGGCTGCCCCAGGCGACGGGTCGCCTCGATGCAGACGGCTCCGCAGATGAGCAGGGCCGCGAACAGGGCCACGTCCGCCGCCCGCACCGGGGTTCGCAGGATCCCGCGCACGGTCAGACCGAGATCTGCGGCGATGACCGCGAACACGTACCCGACCACCGGCGGCGGCAGCGCGAAGAGCTGCCAGCTCCGCGGGCGGCCGAGGCGCCGTAGGACGCCACGGGAAGATGCCCGCTGACTCATGACCTGATCGGCTGCTGACATGCCTCTCGCCTGTCACTCATTGGGTCTTTCTGGCAACTGTAAGTGTTCGAGTCGCTGTCTGTATCACTTTCAGTAACAGCCGAGCGACGCTAGGTGTGACAAGCGCGGCGAAGCTGTATGTTAGGTCCCCGCAGGACGGTTACGCAGACAGATGGGTGCCTGCGCAGCGTCACCCGCCGCGTGCGGCCGCCTGACCGCAAGCCCCGAAAGCAGGTAATGGCTATGGAAAGAGTGGATTCCGTGCGAGGGGTCGTCTGGGGCTGAGTCCGGCCGTTCCGGCCGGACTCCGCCGTCCCCTAACCGGCCCCGTCCCGGCAGCTAGCTGGCGGCCGGCTCGGCCGCTGATTCGTCCAGTTCGTGGTCCAGCTCGGCAATGGCCTGCTCGTCGAACATCTCGCCGCCGGAGCCGGCGCCGATCCCGGCCAGCTGGCCGTCCGCGAGCGCACCCGGGTCATCCTCGCCTTGCAGGCCGGCCCTGATCGCCTCGCCCTGGGCCAGGGCGGAGCTGTCGGCCGAGGAACGCTGATTCCAGCTGAAATGCGCGACACCGCGGGCCAGATCGTAGCCGACGGTGTCGGCCCACACCTCGACATCGGACCGCTGCTGCCCGCTCCGGTCCTGGTAGTACCGGGTGTGCAGCTTCCCGGCGACGATGACGGGCTGCCCCTTGCGCAAGCAGATCTTCGCATTTCGGGCCAGCGACTTCCGGCACCGCACCGAATAGAACGACAGTTCGCCGTCGCGCCACTCCCCCGTCTCACGGTCGAGCTTGCGGCTACTCGACCCGATACGCAGGTTCGCGACATCGGTGCCGTCGCTGAACTGGTTGATTCTCGGCTCGGTCGCCACAAAGCCGATCAACGTCACATATCCGCCTTGACTCATCTTGATCCTCCTGCGGTCGGGCGGCATCGTGCCGCCGCTGCCATGGGTTCCCCGGCATCCGCTTCGCCGGGGCTACGTCCACGGTGGCTGACCGCCAGGGGCGAGCGGGAGCCCAGGCGCCTGCCTGTGGATAACCAGTCCGGTTATCCACAGGCAGGGAAATACGGCTTCCGCCAGTGACGCATGAGTGGACCAATGCTTCTTCCGGTTAGTGGCGGGACAAGGCGCCCAGAGCCCTCATCTCGTCGGCGCTCAGCGAGAAGCCGAACAGCGCGAAGTTGGACGCGATCCGGTCCGGCTGGGCCGATTTCGGGATCACCGGAATGCCGTGCTGGATGTGCCAGCGCAGCACGACTTGCGCGGGGGTCACATGGTGCCGTTGGGCGATGTGCGTCAGGGTCTGGTCGCGGAGGTTCGTGCCCTTGAGCGAGCTGTAGCCCTCCACGACCACGCCGCGTTCCCGCATCGCCGCCAGCCGCTGCGGGTCGTGCCCGGGCAGGCTCCACGGGAGCTGGTTGACGGCGGGTTGCTCACCGGTGGTGCGGATCAGTTCATCAACCTGCACGACGTCGTAGTTGCTGACGCCCACGGCCCGGGCCAGCCCCTCGTTGTGGATCATGAGGAACTGCTCCCACGTGCGCACGGACGCTGAACGTCCCGGCGGCCAGTGCACCAGCCACAGGTCTACGTACCCGGTGCCGAGCGCCCGGAGGCTCGCGCCGATCGTCGACCGCTCGCGGCCGGCGTTCTCCGGCGGGAGCTTCGTCGTAATGAACACCTCGTGGCGGTCGAGGCCGCTGTCGCGTACTGCGCGGCCCACCTCCGCCTCGTTCTGGTACATGGTCGCCGTATCGAGGTGGCGGTACCCGACGTCGAGCGCGTACCGGACGGCCTCGTACGCGCGGGATCCGCGCAGCCGCCACGTGCCGAAGCCCACCATCGGCATCGTCACCCCGTGGCCCAGGTCCACTCCGGTGTCCTGTTCCGCGTCCGTCATATGTCGATTGTCGCAGGGCTGGCCGGGCGGCTGGAATCCGCTGGGCACATTCGCGCCCGGCTGATACGTTCACCGCTCGTGCGGCGAATCTCGGTGGTCGGGACCCCGGGGGCGGGAAAATCCACCGTCGCCCGTGAGCTCGCGCGCAACCTCGGCGTGCCGTTCGTGGAGCTCGATGGGATCTTCCACCAGCCGGGCTGGGCTCCGCTGGCCGCTGACGAGTTCCGCCGCCGGGTCGCGGAGGTGACCGCCGGCGACGCCTGGGTGATCGACGGGAACTACAGCGACGTCCGGCCCCTGGTCTGGGCGCGCGCGGATACCGTCCTCTGGATCGACCTGCCGCGGATGGTCGTGATGCGCCGGCTCATCTGGCGCACGCTCCGCCGCGCCGCCTTCCGTGTCGAACTGTGGAACGGTAACCGGGAACGGTGGGCGAACTTCTTCACCTGGGACCCGGAGCGGTCGGTCATCTCGTGGGCGTGGCACCGGCACGCGGTCTACCGGCAGCGGTACGGCTCGGCGATGCAGGACCCGGCCTGCGCGCACCTCCGCTTCGTGCGGTTGCGGAGCCGGCCGGCCGTCCGGCACTTCCTCGCCGGGAGGAGCCCGGGCTCCGCCGGGGTCCCGCTGGATATGTGATCCCGTCCGGTTCCTCGCCAGGGAGGCCGCATAGCCTCAGCGGGGACCTCGTGAGGGGCGGGCCAGAACGGCCACTGGGTTAGGCGGCGACCAGTTCTGACGGTTCGGCGATGACGTCCACGAGGGCCCCGTTTCGCACGACCGTGATCGCCAGGGGCCTGCCGATCGCCTCCGCGAACATCAGCCGCTGCAAGTCCTGAGCCGCGGCGACCGGGTTCCCGGCCGCCGACAGGAGCAGGTCACCGGACCGCAGCCCGGCGCGGTCGGCCGGGCCGCCGGGGACGACTTCCGCCACGCGGAGCCCGCTGGCACGCCCGATGCGCTCGCGCCACGGGGCCGCCACCGGCGCCGGCACCGTGACCAGGCCCAGGTAGGCGCGCCGGACGCGTCCGTCGCGCATCAGCGTGGACACGATCCGGCGGGTGGTGGTGTTGACGGGGACCGCCATGCCCAGCCCGACCCCGGCTACAGCGGTGTTGATGCCGACCACCCGGGCGCTGGCGTCGGCCAGCGCGCCGCCGGAATTGCCGGGGTTGAGCGCGGCATCGGTCTGGATGACGTCCTCGATGAGCCGCGTCCCGGCGCGCCCGCCGGCGGGCATCGACCGGCCCAGCGCGCTGACCACGCCGGCCGTCACCGAACCCGCCAGGCCCAGCGGGTTGCCGACCGCCACGACCATCTGCCCCACCACGAGATCATCGGCCTCGCCGAGCTCGGCCGGCGGCGGGGTAGGGCCGGTCGCGCGGAGCACAGCCAGATCGGAAAGCGGGTCGGCGCCGACGACGCGGAACGGGACCGTCGTCCCGTCGGAGAACGAGGCCGTGCCGCCCTGCGCCCGCCCGACGACGTGCGCGTTGGTGAGCAGGAAGCCGTCACCGGTGAAGACGACACCCGAGCCGAGGCTCTCACCCGACGAGCCCCCGCGTCCCCCGCGGGGCACGCGCAGACTGGCCACCTTGGGCGTGAGCTTCTCGGCCACGCTAGAAACGATGAGCGAGTACGCGTCCAGTGGACGGTCTGCTGCCATGACCGCCTCCATTTGCGGTGATTACAGTATTACAAGGCAACCGATCAGTCCGTGCCAACCTTCCGGCCGCTGTTATGCCCTCAGCAGAATGCCGAACGGGCCCCGGCGACCCGGTCCCGGACGCAGACGGTTTCACCCGGGCGGGGTGGCGCAGACGGTTTCACCCGGGCGGGGTGGCGCAGACGGTTTCACCCGGGCGGGGTGGCGCAGACGGTTTCACCCGGGCGGGGTGGCGCAGACGGTTTCACCCGGGCGGGGTGAGGCGCGGAACTGGGCGGCCGCCGATGCTGATTGGGTGCGGCAACGCGGCGGCAGCGGCAACGCGCAGATGCAGCCGTGCGGGGTCTGCGCGCCGCACGTGCGTCTTGGGAAGTGAGACAAAATGTCGACCAGCAGCGAACCGCGGGGCATCCGCACACCGGACGGAACGCCGTGACCGCGCGGGCCACCGGGCCAGCGCGTCACTCGAAGAAACCAAAGGGCCGGAGTCGCCCGACCACAGTGATGGTCGGGCTGGCTGTGGCGGCCGGTATCGCGCGCGATCCCCGCACCCAAAGGGCCGTGATCATGGCCGTGATCATGGCCGCGGCGGCGGTGACCGCGCTACGGGAGAACCAGCAACGCTCGGTCGCCCGCCTGGCCGCCTGGGATAAACGGCAGGCCGAGAAGGCGAAGGAGCTGGCCATCCGCAAGGCCCGGCAAGCCAGAACGGCTCTGTGACAAACAAGCCAGAGCGGCTCTGTGACAATGAGCGCGATGACGCGCCTTTGAGCACGTTAGCTGTACCCGGGGCCGGGGGCGCGGTCAGGGTCGGCGGCGGCGGTGAGGGCGGTGCAGAACCTGGCGTATTCGGTGAGCTCGGTGCCGGCCGGGAGGAGCACCAGGTCGCGGGTCACGCCGTCGATCCGGTTCCGCATGGCGGTCGCCATGTGCCCGCGTTCCCGGTCCGAGGACAGCATCACCGCGTTCTGGCTGCCGGAGGCCGTCAGAACGCCGAGCAGGAGCATCGCCACGACCATGGCGGCCAGCCACGGCAGGAGCGCGAGGCTGCCGATCAGTTCCGGCGGGTGCGGCCCTGTCGCATGGAAGGCCCCGACCGTGATGATGACGCCCATCCACCCGATGCCGGCGATCACCAAGGCGACCAGCAGCCACTGCCAGGCGCGGACCACGCGCCACCAGATGGGAATCCGCGCACCGACGGGCATGCTCTCACTGATCGCCGCGCTGAGCGCGCCGCCGACCTCCGCGGCGCGGGACCGGGCCGCGGCCCGTACCGTGCGCGGCCAGGGGTCGGGGAGGGTCGCGCCGATCGCGTCGGCGAAGGCAGTGATGGCGCTATCCATCTCGGACTGCTGCGCGTCGGCGCCGGCGCTCAGCGCGACCCGGGCGTCGCCGCTGACCCGGCCCAGGCGAACCGGGTCACGGCCGGGGAGCCACCCCGCAAGCCGGCCGAATGGCCAGCTCAGGTAGCGGTCAGCGTGGATCTCGCGGACGTCTTCCAGCGCATCGGTGACGGCGGCCAGCCCGGCGGCGCGCGCCAGCGCGTCGGCCAGGTTGAGGGCCGGCCCGGCGGGCACGCTCTCGATCGCGGACGCGGTCTGGCGGGCTTGCGCCGCGCTGCCGGCCGAGGCGTCCGGGGCGAGCTCCCACGGCGGCCGGGCGGCCGCCGGGGCGGACGGCGCCAGGTCGCCGTGGAGGGCATCGGGGCGGCTGGCTCCGGCGGTGGCCATCGTCGCGGAGGCCGCGGCTCCCGGCGCCCCGGCGGTCCCAAAAGCCCCGGCGGTCCCAACTGTCCCGGCGGCCCTGGCCGCCCCGGCGGTCACGGCCTGGTCGGCGGCCCCGCCGGGGCCGGCGCCCGCTGCGCGGCGGGCGACCGCGGCGGGATCGGTGGCGTAGCCGCCGAACTTGGCGATGATGCTGTCGATGTCGGCCGCGATCCGGTCGGTCGCGGTCCGCCGGGCGGAGATCGCCCCGGCCAGGAGCTGGCGCAGGTCCTCCAGGCCCGCGCCGGTGGCGGCGGACACCAACAGGACGTGCGCCTCGCTGTACCCCTCGGAATCCAGCAGCTTGCGCAGGTCTTCCTCGCAGTCCTTGGCCTGCTGGGGGGTAAGCAGGTCGCACTGGTTGAGTGCGACGGCGGTCACGGTGGCGTGCCGCGCCAGCGGGGCCAGAAAGCGGTTGTGCACGGCCGCGTCCGCGTACTTCTGCGGATCGACCACCCAGACCATCAGGTCGGCCTGGCTGACCAGGCGGTCCACGGCGGCGGCGGCCCCGGCGGCCACCGAGTCGTGGTCGGGAAGGTCGAGCAGCAGCAGGCCACTGAGGGCCGCCTCGCCGGCGTCCAGGGCGCTGGCCCGGGCGTAGCGGTAGCGGCGCTCGATCCCCAGCCAGTCCAGCAGCGGAGTGGCCCCCTGCATCCCCCACACGCAAGCGTGCGCGAAGCGGGTCGCCGGCCGGGTGACGGCGGGCGGCGAGAAGGTGGCCCCGGCCAGGGCGTTGAACAGGGAGGACTTTCCGCTGCCGGTGCCGCCTGCGAGCGTGACCACGGTGTGCGCGGCGGAGAGCCTGAGCCGCTCACCGGCCCGTTCCAGCAGGACTTCGGCCTCGGCGAGCAGCTCCGGGCTGAACCCGGCCGGCCCGCTGCGGTCCCTGGCGATCTGCACCAGGGAGGCCAGCGCGGCCAGGCGGCCGGGCAGGTGCGTGTTCGGCAGGCCGGCGAACGGCGGCGCGCTGGTCGTCACTGAAGCGCCTCGAGCATGAAGCCGGCCTGGTACAGGCGGACATCCGCCACCTCATCGCACCGGCCCGCACCGTCGATCACCTCGGAGAACCGGCGGAGTTCCTCGTCGAGCAGCAAGCGCGCCCTCTCGTTCAGCTCGTCGCGGGCCGTCCGGAAAATGTCGTGCACCGCGTCGGCGCCCAGCACGGCCGTGACGATGCGGCGGGGCAGCGTCAGGATGTCGCTGTCGTCCGCGGTCGCGGCGGCATGGCCACCGGTCGCGCTCTCGCCCAGAACGGCGAGCACGGCGACCAGCGCCAGCGTATCGTCGTCCACGGGCGCCGACCGGGTAAGCGTTCGCTTTTGCTGGTCAGCGAGCTGTAGGAGCCGCATGACGTGGTCCTGCCAGGCGCCGACGGCCCGGGCCGCGCGCAGCGGCAGATCGGGGGCGGACCTGGCCAGATTCAGGTCCTGCGCGCCGGTATCGCCGTCCCCGAACACCGAGGCGAACAGCCGGTCGGCCTGGTGCCCGGATAGCCGGTCCCGCTCGGCGGCGGCGAGCATGGCGGACCCGGCGGTATCGGTGCGCCACCGGCGTTCGGCTTCCTCGGCCGCGCGGTCGGCGGCGGAGATGACCGCCCCTTCCAGCGCCGAGCGCAGCGCGGTCTTCATGGCGGCGCCGCGCTCGGGCACCTGGCGCCTGCGCGCCCGTTTACCCTGCCGCGGCGCCTTGTGCGGCCGGAGGGTCCGCATCAGGTCACCCGTCACCACGTAGTCCTGCCAGCGGGTCTGCACCTCACCGCGCAGCAACGTGCCGTCGTGGGTGATCTTGGCGACCTCCGCCAGGGCGCTCCGGTACGGCTCCTCCGCGTGCTCGCGCAGCCGGGAACGCACGGCCAGCTGCGCCTCCGCGTGCGCGGCCAGCGCCGGCACCCTGGTCCGGAACGTGTCGAGGACACCCGACATCGTCTGGGTGAGGACCGCCACCCGGCGCTCATCGCGTCTCGCGGTGTCCGTCAGCCAGGCACGGATTTCCCCGAACGCTTCCGGCGGGAGCAGGCCGGCGGCGAGCCGGGTTTCCGGGATGACGAACCGGTCGGCCCCGCTGATGCCGTTCGCGTCGAGCATCGCGGTGAAATGCGCGATGAGCTCGGCGCGGGATCCGGCCGGGACGCGGGACAGCACGATCCCCAGCGACGCGCGGCGGTCCCGGGCGTGCTGGAGTACCTGCCAGACCGGCGCGTCCGCGTACCGGCTGGCCGAGGTCACGAACAGCCAGAGGTCGGACGCATCGAGGAACTGATAGGCGAACTCGTGGTGCGCCTTGACCACCGAGTCGATGTCCGGGGTGTCGAGCAGCGCGAGCCCCTTGGGCATGCCCTCGGTCGCGGCCAGCACGAGCAGCCCATCCCGGCCCGGCCGGGCCAGGCCCTCCTGGCGGACGCGGGGCAGGCTGGGCAGAAACTTGTTCTCCACGAACCAGTCGACGTCATCGGGATGGCACGCGAGGACGGGACTGTTCGTGGTGGGCCGGCGCACTCCCGTCGCGCTGACCGGCATCCCGACGATGCTGTTGACCAGGGTGGACTTCCCGGAGCCGGTCGAGCCGACCAGCGATACCAGGATCGGGGCGGCGGACCCGCGCAGCCGGGGCAGCAGGTAGTCATCGACCTGGCTGAGCAGCTTCGCCCGTTCGGCTTTCGCCTCGGCCACGTTCGGCGCCTCGAACAGCAGGGGCACCGCGCCGATGCGCTTGCGCAGGTTGATCAGGGCGCTCTCCAGGGCGCGCGCGTCGATCCGGACGTGCGGCTCCACCACGGAATCGGGCCTGGCCGGGGCAGCCCCGGTGTCCCGGCCAGCCGCGGCGGCTTCCGCGTCGTGGGCCTGGGCAGCCCCGGCCCGGCCAGCGGCTGGCCCATTTACCCCCGTCCCGGCGGCTGCGCCCTGCGCGGCGCGATCAGCGGCGGCCGGGGGCTGGCCGCCCGGGCCTGGTGGCTGCCGAGCGTGACCGGCCACGTCGGGGGTCACGCTGCCCTCGGGCGCGGAGGGCGGTCTCACGCCTGGTCCGTCCGCTGCGCCGCGCGGCCGGCCGGGCCGGTTCCCGCCGGACGTGGACCCACCGGGTCAGGGTCCGCCGGATCCGGGTGCGCCCGGCGGGCGCTGGCGGACGGGGCGCCGGCACGGCCGGGCACGGCGGCCTCCAGGCCCCGCATGAGCTCGGCAATCTCGCCTGCGATGTTCACGACCTCACCTATCACCACTACGGCCGGCGGCCTTATCCCATCTTTAATCACCCTGGACGCGACCGTGTTCTAGGGTCGCGACAATTGTGCGCTGAGTAGGCAGGGTACCGTCAGCGATCACAGAAACGGGCGCATGGCCCGAACGGCCGTACCGGATCAGCGTTTCGGCCGCGGCGGCCAGCCGTTCCACCCCCATGAGCAGGACAAGCGTGCCCCGGGTGGTCGCCAGGGCCGGCCAGTTCACCGTGGACCGCTCGTCGTCCGGCGGGACGTGCACCGATACCACGCTGAACTCCTGCGCCACCCCGCGGTGCGTGACCGGCACTCCGGCCGCCGCGGGCACGGCGACCGCACTCGTCACCCCTGGCACGACCGTCACCGGAATCCCGGCGCTCAGGCACGCGATGACCTCTTCCGCGCCGCGGCCGAAGACGTACGGATCACCCCCCTTGAGCCGGACCACGAACCGTCCGGCCTGGGCGTGCTCGATGAGCGCGGCGTTAATGTGCTCCTGCGCGACGGAACGCCCGTAGGGAATCTTGGCCACGTCGATGACCCGCACGTCCGGCGGCAGCTCGTCGAGCACCGAACGCGGCGCGAGCCGGTCGGTCACGACCACGTCGGCCTCGGCCAGCAACTGGCGCCCGCGCACGGTGATCAGGCCGGGATCGCCGGGTCCGCCGCCGACCAGTGCGACGCCCGTCCGGTGGCCGCGGCCACGGCGGGCGCCCAGCGTGCCCGTACGGAGCCCGGAGACAATGGCGTCCCGGATGCCGGCGCTGTGGCGTGGGTCGCCGCTCAGCACGCCGACCCGGACGTCCTCGGCCAGGCCGGAGGCGGGCGTCCAGACGGGAGACAGGGCCGCGTCGTCCGCGCGGACACACCAGATCCGCTGCGCCTCGGCGTCGGCGGTGATGGCGGCGTTCACGGCCGGGTCGCTGGTGCAGGCGCAGACCAGCCACGCGCCGTCGATGTCGCCGGCGGCGTAGGGACGGCGTGCCCAGCGGATCCGGCCGGCCTGGGCGAGATCTTCCAGCGACCCGGTGGCCTCGGGCGACACCAGGAACACGGCGGCGCCCGCGTCGAGCAGGGCGGGTACCCGGCGGGTGGCCACGGCCCCGCCCCCGGTTACGACAACGCGCCGGCCGGCCAGGCGCAGCCCCAGCAGGTACGGCTGATCGTCAGTGGTGGCCATCGGGGACGGTATCGGTCGGCACGGTATCCGTCAGCATGCTGGTCCAGGCTCCTTCATGCTTTCCTGTCGCTGACGCCCGCCGAGTCGAACGTGGCCACGTCGCGGAGCGCCCGCGCCGCGCTCTGGACGAGTGGCAGAGCCAGCAGGGCGCCGGTGCCCTCCCCCAGCCGCAAGTCGAGTTCAACCAGCGGGCGCATCTTCAGGTAAGCAAGCGTAGCGGCATGCCCGGGCTCGGTGCTGCGGTGCCCGGCCAGGCATGCGGCGACCGCGTCCGGCGCGATGGCCACGGCGGCCAGCGCCGCGGCCCCGGCGATGACGCCGTCCAGGATGACCGGGACGCGCAGCCCCGCCGCGGCCAGGATGAAGCCGGCCAGCGCGGCATGCTCGTAGCCGCCGAAGGCGGCCAGCACGCCGACCGGATCGGCGGGGTCGGGCCGGTGCAGCGCCAGCCCCTGGCGGATGGCAGCTACCTTCCGGGCGCGGGCGGCCGCGTCCGCCCCGGCGCCGGGACCGGTCACCACGACCGGGTTGCTGCCGGTGAAGGCGCAGATCAGCGCGGCCGAGGCGGTGGTGTTCGCGATGCCCATGTCCCCGGTGACCAGGCAGCGGTTCCCGGCCGCGACCAGATCGCGGGCCACCTCGATCCCGGCGGCCAGCGCGGTCACGGCCTGCTCGCGGGTCATCGCCGGGCCCTGGGTGAAGTCCGCGGTACCCCGCGCGACCTTGCGCGGCAGCAGGCCGGGCGCCGGCTCCAGGTCGGCCGCGACCCCCACGTCGACCACGACGACCTCGGCCCCGGCCTGCGCCGCGAACGCGTTGACGACGGCTCCGCCGGCCAGGAAGTTGGCGACCATCTGCGCGGTCACCTCCTGCGGCCACGGGCTGACGCCTTGCGCGTGCACCCCGTGGTCCCCGGCGAAGATCGCCACCGCGGCCGGCTCGGGCAGCGGCGGCGGGCACTCCCCCGCCAGCCCCGCCAGTGATGCGGACACATCCTCGAGCACGCCGAGGGAACCGGGTGGTTTGGTCATCCGGGCCTGGCGCTCACGCGCGGCGGCGACCGCTTCCGGATCCAGCGGGCGGATCGCCGCGGTGACTTCGGCCAGGGCGTCCACTGGTTCCTCCCCGGGCAGGCCGCGCCGGCCGAACGCCCCGGCGTGCACCGCCCACGCGACCGGCCGGCGGCGCGCCCAGCCGGAGGCCTGCAGTTCCGGCTCCGGCGCGAATTCCCTTACGTACCCGGTACACAGGTAGGCGACCACCTCCAAGTGCCCGGGCAGGCCCAGCTCCGCCGCCAGTTCGTGCTCGTCGAAGAAGCTCACCCAGCCGACGCCGAGCCCCTCCGCACGGGCGGCCAGCCACAGATTGGAGACGGCCAGCACGCTGGAGAACACGGCCGTCTCGGGCTGGCTATGGCGGCCCAGGGTATGACGGCCGCCGCGGGTGGCGTCACAGGTCACCGCGATATTGACCGGCGTGTCCAGGATGGATTCCACCTTGAGCCGGCCGAACGCGCGGGAACGCGCCCCCGGCAGGCCGGCCTCGTAGCGGTCCCGGTTCCGCCGGGCCAGCGCGGCGATACGCTCCCGCTGGGCCCGCTCGGTGATCACAATGAAGTCCCACGGCTGGGAGAACCCGACGGACGGCGCCTGATGGGCGGCGGCCAGCACGCGGCGGAGCACGTCGTCTGGCACCGGGTCGGGCCGGAATCCCGCCCGGACGTCGCGGCGCTCCCCGATGACGCGGTAGACCGCCGCGCGCTGTTCGTCCGGGTACGGCTCCGCGCGCTGCTTCTCCGGAACGGGCTCCGCCGGGGCCTGATCGTCGGGATGCATGGTCACTAGGCCTCCAGAACAGCGGTGAGCGCGGCCACGAAACGGTCGTTGGTGGCCCGGTCACGTACCGCGACGCGGATCCAGTCGGGGCCGAGCCCCGGGAACGTGTCCCCCCGGCGCACGGCGAACCCGGCCGCGCGCAGTCGTTCGCGCACGGTTGGGCCACCGTGGTCAATGTGGCTGTTGTAACTTCTGGAGCTGGAGTTGCTGGGGACGGCGACCCCCGAGCCGGGGCTGGCCTTGAGCAGCAGGAAGGACGCGCGGGCGTGCGGGCTCACCGCGACACCGGGCACCCGGCTGAGGGATTGTCCCAGCCAGGTCCGTTCGGCATCCATCGAAGTCGCCCAGGCGGTGGCCTCCGCGGTGGCGGCCGGCGTGCAGCAGGCCGCGACGGCGGCCAGGGCCGGCGCGGACACCGCCCACGGCGGGCGCGGGCGGGCCAGCGCGCGGACGTGCGGGGGGCTGGCGAGCAGGTAGCCGGCGCGCAGCCCGGCCAGGCCCCAGGTCTTGGTCAGACTGCGCACGACGATCAGCCCGGGGACGTCACGCGCCCCGGTCAGGCTTTCGGGCTCCCCGGGCACGCAGTCCGCGAACGCCTCGTCGACGATCAGCAGCCGTCCGGGCCGGGCCAGCGCCCTGATCTCCGCAGCGGGATGCAGAACCGAAGTCGGGTTGGTCGGGTTGCCCAGCACGACCAGGTCCGCATCCGGCGGCACCGCCCCGGGGGGGAGCGTGAAGTCGCCGCCGAGCGTGATCCGGTGCACCGTCTGCCCGGCCGCCCGCAGCGCCGCCTCCGGCTCGGTGAACTGGGGGTGCACGATGACCGCATGGCGCGGGCGGAAGGCCCGGGCGATCAGGGTGAACGCCTCCGCGGCCCCGGCCGTGACGAGGACCTCGGACGGGGGCCGGGCGTGACGCCGGGCGGCTGCCTCAGTCGCGGCGCGCGGGTCCGGGTAGGCGGCGAGGTCACCGGCCGCCGCCCGGATCCGGTCCAGCAGCCAGCGCGGCGGGGTCCCCGGCCGGACGTTCACGGCCAGGTCGGTCAGGCCGTCGGCGAGTTCGCCGTCCCCGTGGAAGGACAGATCTGGCTCCGGGCCGGGAACACCGAGGCGGGTGTCAGCCGGCATCGGCCGGGTGCGCATGGTCGTGCGGATGGTCGTGCGGATGGTCGTGCGGATGCTGCGGCACACCCACGCGGTGCGCCAGGCCCGGCAGCGCGGTCCGGTACTGGCACATGTCGCAGTTCATCCTGATGTCCCCGGCCAGTGCCTCGCGGTAACGCTCGGCGACCAGCGCGGCGATCTCGTCGCAGTCGCCGAGGACCTCCGCGCACCGGACACCCACTCCGGGATGGGCGGCTGAGTATTCGGCGGCCTGGGCGGCGACCCGGTCCGGCAGCACGCCGGCGAACAGGAAATAGCGCGCGACCACGATGCTGCGCGCGCCCAGCCGCCGGCACCGCTCCAGGCCTTCGGCCACGCTGGGATGGGCGAGCGAAACGAACGCGGCCTCGGTGAGCTCGTACCCGCGGCCCTCCCACAGCATCCGCGCGTCCTTGCACACGTCGGCGTTGGCGTCCGGGTCGGTCGAGCCACGCCCCACCAGCAGCACCGCGTACGGCTCGGGCAGGTCATGGGCGGCCGCCGAGATCCGTTCGGCCAGGAGGTCCAGCAGAACCGGGTGCGGGCCGAGCGGGCGGCCGTACCGGACGGTGAGTCCGGGATGCCGGGCCTTCTCCCGGGCCAGTGCGGCGGGCACGTCGCCCTTGGAATGACCGGCCGCGGACAGCATCAGCGGAACCGCGACCAGGGTCCGGTTCCCCTGGTCCACCAGGCCGGACACGGCGTCGCGGAGCGGCGGCGCGGACAGCTCGATGAAGCCGCCGGCCACGTCCAGCCGCTGCCCGCCGGCTCCGTCCACCGCGTCGCCGCCGACCGCATCCAGCGGCTTTTCGCCGGCCTCGGCCAACTGGCGCGGGCCGGCTTCAGCCAGGGCGGTAAGCCGTTTGATCAGCGCGGTGAAGCCCGCCACTCCTTCCGGGTCGCGGGTCCCGTGGCCCGCTATGAGCAGCGCCGGCTTCACGGGCGGTCCCCGGCCGGGGCCCCAGCCGACGTGGCGGGCTGGGGCGCCTTCCGGCGGGCCACGCGCAGCAGCGCGTTGAACGCGGCCGCGGCGACCGCCGATCCGCCCTTCTCGGAGACGTTGCTGAGCGCGGGCAGGCCGCTGGCGCGCAGGGCTTCCTTGGCGGCCGCCGCCCCGGCGAAGCCCACCGGCAGCCCGATCACCAGCGCGGGCACGACATCCCGGCGCAAGATTTCTTCCAGCGCGGTCGGCGCGCAGCCGACCACCCAGACCGCGCCGGGGCCCGCCTCGCCGAACGCCAGCCGGGACGCGGCGGCCGACACGGTGATGCCGACAGTCCGGGCCAGCCGGGCCGCGATCGAATCCCCGATCTTGCAGATCACCGGGTAGCCCGTGATGCCGGCCGCCACCATGGCCACGTCGGTGACCACGGGCGCTCCCCGGGTGATCGCCGCGACCCCGGCCGCCAGCGCCATCTCGTCACAGATCAGGTCGGTGGCGTAGTCGAAGTCGGCGCTGGCGTGGATCACCCGCTCGGTCACCGCGCGGGTCAGTGGCGGCAGGTGGCTCAGGTCGATCCGGGAACGGAGGATCCGGTAGGACTCGGTCTCGATCGGGTCCGGCCCGCTCGGCGTGCGGTCGAATTGGGTCACGTTTCCTCCCCGGTTTCCCCCGGCAGCTGGGCAAGATCGATCGCGTCGACGGGACAGACCTCGACGCACTCGCCGCATCCCTTACAGAGCTTCTCCAGGACGATAAGCCGCACCGGCCCGTACGCTGGGCGGCGCGCCGGCCCGCGCGCTGGACGGATCGCGCGTTGCGGGCAGGTCAGCAGGCAGGCGCCGCAGCCCTGGCACCGGCTGGTAACGACCGCGACCGGCGTCATGACGGCGCCGCCCAGCGGTAGTCGCGCGGGGTGACCATCCGGCCGGCCACCATCGCCGAGCGCGAGGAACCCACGATGACCAGGGTCCGCATGTCCACCTCGGACGGATCGAACGCGGCGAGCGTCGTGGCCGACACCGCCTCACCGGGGCGGGAAGCGTCCCGCACCCAGCCCACCGGGGTCTCCGGCGGCCGGCACGCGGCCAGGATCGATAGCGCCTTCCGCAGCTGCCAGCTCCGTTCACGACTGGCGGGGTTATAGAAGCACGCGACCAGGTCCGACCCGGCGACGGCCGTGATCCGGCGCTCGATCGCCTCCCACGGGGTGTGCAGGTCCGATAGCGAGATCAGCGCGTGGTCGTGCCCGAGCGGCGCGCCGAGCAGTGCGGCGGCGGCCAGGCTGGCCGTCACACCCGGCACACTGACCACGTCGATCGTCTCGTCGGCCAGTTCCAGCGCGGGACTGCCCATGGCGTAGACGCCGGCGTCACCCGACCCGATGAGCGCCACGGCCCGGCCCGCCGCCGCCTCGGATACGGCGGTCGCGGCGCGTTCCTGCTCGTGGCCGAGGCCGGTAGCCAGGACCGTGGTCCCGGGACGGAGCAGGTCCGCGACCTGGTCCACGTACTGGTCGAGGCCGACGACGACGGACGCGCGGCGCAGTTCGGCGGCGGCGCGCGGCGTCATGAGGTCCCGGGCACCGGGCCCGATCCCGACGATGGCCAGCCGGCCCCGGGGACGTGCCCGTGCGACTGCCACGGTGGCGTGGGCGCTCACCCGCTTGGCCACCACTAGCTCCGGCTCGCCGGGACCGCTCGGGCCACTAGGGCTATCGGGGTTGCTGAGTTCGGCGGGTGCGGTGGTGCGGCTGAGCGTGCCGGGGGCATCGCCGCCGTCGGCGCCGCGCGCGGCGAGGAGGGCGGCGGCTTCGGCCACGCTGGGGGTGCCGACGGCGGCACGGACCGTTTCGCTCGGGTTCGGCACCGCAACGACGGCCAGTTCGGCGGCCGGGAACACGGTGAACGGCCAGTCCCGGGCGCGGACCGCCGCCAGCAGGCCCGCTTCTTCCGCCTTCAGGTCCACGGTCGCGGCGAGACGGACCGAACATGCCGAGAGTCCCGCGCTGGTGAGGGCCTCGTGGATCAGCGCGCTGACTTCGGCGGCCGGGACGCCCCGGCTCGCGCCGATCCCGACGACGAGTGAGCGGGGCCGGTAGACGACGGCCGGCCCGGATGAGCCGCATGGGCCCACCCGGTCGGACAGACCCGTGCGGTCGGACACGATGATGGCGGGCACGCCCGGCTCGGGCTGGCCGCTGACCACGTTGGGCGGGAGCGGCGGGAGCGGCCAGGCCGCGTCGGCGGTGAGCGTGACGCGCTCGCCGGACAGAATCGCCGCCCCGACGGAGGCGAGGTCGCTGCCCGGCTCCGGGACGAACCCGAGGTCGGCGCCGAACTCGTCGAGGGCCACGCACCCGGCCGCGTCGCTGGCCGTGGTGATCACCGGCTCGCCGCCGAGGGCCAGCGCGACCCGGCGGGCCAGTTCGTTGGCCCCGCCCGCGTGCGCGCCGACCACCGGCACGGCGTAGCGCAGGGCCTCGTCGACGCACACCACGCCCGGGTCGGAGCGCTTGCCGCCGAGCAGCGGCGCCAGCAGCCGAACCGTCGCGCCCACGGCCAGGAAGCACACGATGGCGTCGCACTCGGCGAACGCGCGCGGCAGCGCGGCAGCGGCCGGGCCCTCGTAGCGGCGGGTGTCCGGCCACGCTCCGGAGAGCCGTTCGGCGGTGCGGCGGCCCGCCGCCGTGGCCGCGATCAGCCCGATCATGCCCCCGTCCCCGTCCCGCCGGGGCGGCCCTCGGCCGCTCCTGGGCCGGCCGAGGCCGCCGCTCCCGCGCCGGCCGGGGTGGGCTGGTCCGCCCAGATGACGAACACCGGGTTGGCCGCGGCGAGCCGGAGCGATCCACCCGGCAGCCCGGCCAGCCGGGAGGCCTGCAACTGGGTGCCGCCAGCCTCGTAGCCAAATCCCGTCAGCAGCTCGCACAGGCCGCGCACCCGGTCCACCGACGCGAGCGTCACGACGACGCGGGACGGCTGTCCGGCTTTCACCGCCCCGGCCAGGGCGTCATCGTCACCGCCGCCGGCGAATACGGCGTCCGGGGCGGGAAGCTCCGCACATGCGCCGGGGGCCCGGCCGGCCACGACCTGCAGCAGCACACCGTGCGCGGCCGCGTTGCGGCGGATGCGGGCGCACTGCCGCTCGTCCGAATCGACCGCGACGGCCCACGCGCCGAACCGGGCGCACTCCACCGCGACCGAACCGGACCCGGCGCCGACATCCCAGACCGTCCGGCCGGGGCCGGGGCCGAGCCGGGCCAGCACCAGCGCACGGACTTCGGCCTTGGTGATCATGGAGTCGCGGTGCTCGAAGTCGGTCTCGGGCAGGGCCCATCCCGGCGGGGCGCCCTGGTGCCCGGCCAGCCACCGGGCCGGGCTGAGGCCGGCGGCGGGTTCGAGGGCGATGAGCACGTGCGGAATCCCTGACCTCGGCCGCGGGGTCTCGCGTCAGATCATGGACCTGCTCGTCCGGAGTCCCCAGGCGCTCGGCGACGTAGACCGTCCGGCCCGCCCGGAGCAGCTGGGACCTGAGCTGTCCGGTGGCGGCCCCGGGCGGGCCGGTCAGGATGGCCGTCTTCGGGTGCGCGAGGGCGGCGGCCAGCACGGGCCGCAGGTCGCGTCCGTGCGCGGACAGTACGAGAGCGTCGGCCCAGTCCACGCCGAGCCGGGCGAACGCCAGGGCCACGGAGGAGACGGCGGGTATCACTGCCGGGGTGACGCCCCGGGCGCGCAGCGCCCGCACGATGCCGAAGAAACCGGGATCGCCCGAAGCCAGCACGGCGGCCGGCCCGCGGGCAGCGCAGATCGCGTCCAGTGCGGTGTCCAGGTGCTTGATCACGATGCACTCGGCGGCGGGGGAAACGCTCACCGCCGCGAGGTGCCGCCGCGCACCCGCGACCACGGACGCGCCCGCCAGCGCTGCGGCCGCCGCGGGCGCCAGCGTGCTCCCGTCGCACCCGATCACGGTGACGCTCACGCCGGGTCCTCCGGCAAGGACCCGGGCACGTACGCGGGCCAGGACGCAGACGGGTAGGCGGCGAGCTGGGTCCGCCCACTGAAATCAACCATGATCACCCGAACGGACATGGGCGCGGGTGTTCCCGGTGCGGGGCCGGACCCGGCGGCGAGCTCGGCGCAGAAGCGGGCCAGCACCACGGCTACCCGGCGGCACAGTTCCGTGCCCGCGGCCGGGAGCAGGCCGGCCTGGTCCCACAGTTCCGCCGCATGCCGCGCGGAGTTCGCCGCCTCGACCTGGGCAGCGAGGTCGGGGGTGCCCCCGGCCCCGCGGGTGACCTCCGCGAGCAGATCATGCGGCACCTTGGACCGCGTGTAGTGCGTCATCAGCACGCCGCCGGCGAGCTTGGCCAGTTTCCCGGCCATCCCGGCGAAGACGATGCGGCCGACGCCGCACGCCACCGCCCGGCGCAGCGCCGCCCCGGTGAAGTCACCGACCTCGATGAAGCAGATCTCGGGCAGGCCGGGCAGCAGTGTCATGGCCGCCTTCTCGGTCCGCCCGCCGGTGCACAGCACGGCCGTGGTCTCGCCCTGCGCGGCCAGCACGGACACCGCCTGCTCGACACTCGCCCGCCAGGACGCGGTGGAGAACGGGCGGACGATGCCGGTCGTGCCGAGGATCGAGATACCGCCGATGATGCCCAGCCGCGCGTTGGTCGTCTTACCCGCCATCCGCTCGCCTTCCGGCACCGAGATGACCACCCGGATACCGAACGATCCCAGATCGACGGCCTCCCCGACGGCCTGGGTGATCATCGCGCGGGGTACCGGGTTGATGGCCGGCGTGCCCGGCTCCAGGCCGAGGCCGGGCTTGGTCACGACCCCGACGCCGACACCGCCGTCCAACTCGATCCCGGGCGACTTCCGCCAGGTCACCGTCGCGGTGAGGTGGGCGCCGTGGGTGACGTCCGGGTCGTCGCCCGCGTCCTTGACCACGACCGCCCGGGCCCGTTCGGTGGGCTCCAGTTCGCAGGAGTCGACCGGGAAGCCGACGCGGCGCCCGGAGGGGAGCGCGATCTCGACGGTGCGCTGCACTTCGCCGGTCCGCAGCGCCGTCGCCGCGGCCTTGGCGGCGGCCGCGGCGCAGGTCCCGGTGGTCCAGCCGGTGCGCAGCGCGCGGCCGCGTTCCTTGGCCGTGCGGGGCAGGTCAGGCTCGCGCAGTTCCGGACCGGTCATGGCCGCTCCCCGTGCTGGGCCTGCCGGTCTCCATCCGGCGCGCCACGGTCACCATCCTGGACGCGCACCTCACCGGCCTCAGCACGCAGGTCGCCGCCTCGGGCGCGGAGGACGCGGCGGGCGGCGGACTCGGCCCGGCGGAAGCCGTGGAAGTGGCCGGGGTGGTACAGGTGCGACCGGCTGCCCCCGGCGCTCAGGCCCGGGCCCACCAGCACCAGGGTGTGTTTCCAGAGCTTGCGGGCCTTCATGGTCGCAGCCAGGTCGGCCAGCGCGCAGCGCACGATCAGCTCATCGGGCCAGGTCACCTGGTAGGCGATCACGCACGGCGTGGCCGGCGGGTAGCCGCCGCTGAGCAGTTCGTCCTGCAGCTGCCCGGACCGCGCGGCGGACAGGAACAGCGCCATCGTGGTCCCATGCCGGGCGAATCCGGCCACCTGCTCCCCCGGCGGCATCGGGGTCTTCCCGCCGCCGAGCCGGGTCAGGATCACCGACTGGGCCACCTCGGGGATCGTCAGTTCCCGGCCGATCCGCGCGGCGACCGCGGTGAAGCTGGAGACCCCCGGCACGATCTCGGTGACCAGGCCCAGCTCAGCGCACCGGTCCAGTTGCTCCTGGATCGCGCCCCACAATGCCGGGTCACCAGAGTGCACCCGCGCCACCCGCAGGCCGCCGGCGGCGGCGCGCCCGTAGTACGGGAGTACCCCTTCCATCGGAAGCTGCGCCGAGTCCACGATTTCCGCGCCGGGCCGGGCGTGCTCAAGGACCCCCGGATGGACCAGGCTGGACGCCCAGATCACGATGTCCGCGGCGGCGACGGCGGCGGCACCGCGCAGGGTGATCAGGTCCGGCGCCCCGGGCCCGGCCCCGACGAACGTGACCTGCCCAGCGGTCACCCCGCCGATCATTGGGCACCCCCGCCGGAACGCCCCAGGCTCGTGCCCACCCCGTCGCGGCGGGCCGGGACGATCAGCGTGCACAGGTACGGCACGGCGCGCAGCGAGGCGAGCTCGGCGGCGGGCCGGATGTCCTGGCCGGGCAGCCCGAGCCGGGCCCCGGCGATCGCGCCGTCGAGACGGCCAGCCTCGGCGAGCAAATCGCGGATCTCTCCGGGCGACGGCCCGGCGGCCGCGCCCAGCTTGTAACCGACGACGGTGCCGGGCCGGCCCAGGGCGTCGCGCAGTGGCCCGGCGCCCGCGGTAAGCGGCAGCAGGGTCAGCGGCTCGTCCCCCTCGGCCAGGACGGTCGCGGTCCCGGTCACCGTGACCGAGCGCGCGGCCAGGTCCTGCATGGCCGTGATGCCGGGCACCGTCTCGATAAGCACATCGCGGACCATATCGCGGACCGTCTGCGCGAGGTAACTGAATGTCGAGTACACGTTGGGGTCGCCGATCGTGCCGAACGCGACCGTGCGGGCCCCCGCGCCGAACTCGCGGGCCACCTCACGGGCGGCCGCCCGCCAGGCCGACGCACGTTGGAGCGTCACCCCGCCGGTGTCGTTCAGCGCGAAGGCGACCGGCCGGATGGTCTCCGGATCGATGTGGGCGCGGATCGTTGCCTCGGCCCGGCCCACGGCCAACGACGGGGGCAGGGACGGCGGCGGCCCGTCCGGCCCGCCGCGCGCCCCGGGCCCGGCCATCACGGGGACGAACACCGCGTCGGCCTCGCGCAGCACCCGGATCGCCTTCAGGGTGACCAGTTCCGGGTCGCCCGGCCCCACACCCACCCCTACGAACCGCTTCATCAGGATTGCGGCGTGGAAACCCCGGACTTCAGGCCGGGGAGGAAACGCCGCCCCCCTCTCTGCGTGTCACGCTCGTCCGGGACGGTGCCAGCGGATAAGCTTGTTTTCCGGTAAGACAAATGCGGCAGGTCGTGCCGTAGGTGCCGGGAACGGCGCCGATGCCTGCGGAGGCGCTGTAAGACTTCGGCTGGGGACCGCGCGAGCGGACATTCCCGGGAGCGGGTGCCAGTGAAACAGGAACCCCAGCTCGTGAGGGCTGGAATCCCGGTCCTTCAGGGCGGGGAGTAGTCAAGTGAGGACACCTTCGGCTGCTGCTGCGGCTGCGGCGGCGAAGCGGGCGGCCATGCCCGGGTAGCCGGCCCAGTGGGCGTGCAGGTAGGAGGCGTGCACGGTTCCGGTCACGTGGCCTTCGCGGCGGAGGGCCCGGCCGCCGTCCCGGTCGGGCGGGAGAGCTCCGGGCGGGAGGAGCCAGGCGGGGGGGTCGCCGTGGCCCGGGGTGGCGGCCGTGCGGTGGAACTCGTGCGCGCGGACCACGTCGCCGGCGGCCGTGAGGACGGAATCGGTCCCGGCGCGGGCCTGCCGGTAGCCGAGCGAGAGCCGGCCGGTCATGGCCGCCTCGACCGGGAGGACTCCGCACATGGGCTGGCCGTCGAGCGACCGCCCCAGGTAGAGCAGCCCCGCGCACTCGGCGGCGATCGGTACGCCCCGGGGGGCGGCGGCGGCCACGTCCCGGCGCAGCGGCTCGTTGGCGGACAGGTCCGCCGCGTGGACCTCCGGGAAGCCGCCGCCCAGGATGATCCCGGCCGTGCCCTCGGGCAGGTGCTGGTCGCGCACCGGGTCGAACACCGCGACGTCGAGCCCGGCCGCGGCGAGCAGTTCGGCGTGCTCGGTGTAGCTGAAGGTGAAGGCGGCACCCCCCGCGATCGCCACCACGGGACGGGCTCCGGCTGGGGCGTCCGGGACTGCTGTGACTGCCGAGGTTTTTGTGGTTACCGAGACATCCACCCCGAGAGCTTCGGCGGGGTCCCAGGCCGGGCCGGGCAGGGGGCTGGCGCTGCGGGCGAGGGCGAGCAGGCTCGCCAGGTCACAGGAGTCCTTGATGAGCGCGGCCAGCCGGGCCATCGTGCCGGTGGCGGCACGGGAACGCTCGGCGGCGGGTATCAGGCCCAGATGGCGGGACGGCGCGGCGGCCTCGGCCGAGCGGCGGATCGCGCCGTAGACCGCGATCCCGGCGACGGCCAGGGCGTCGCGGAGCAGCCGTTCGTGCCGGTCCGACGCGACCCGGTTGAGGATCACCCCGGCCACCGCCGTGCGCGGCTCGAACCGGGCGAACCCGGTCGCGACGGCGGCCACCGAACGTCCCATCGAGGCGGCGTCGATGACCAGGATGACGGGCGCGCCCAGCAGCCGCGCGACGTGGGCCGTGGAGCCGAAGCCGGGATCTCCCGCGCCCGGGCCGGCGCTGGCGCCTGGGCCGGCTCCGGATCCGTGCCGTCGAACAGGCCCATCACGCCTTCGACGACGGCGACGTCCGCACCCCGGGCCGCATGCAGGAACAGCGGGACGATCCGGTCCGCACCGCACAGGAACGGGTCCAGGTTCCGGGCCGGGCGCCCGGTAGCCAGCGCGTGGTAGCCGGGATCGATGTAGTCCGGGCCGGTCTTGTGGCCGGAGACGGCAAGGCCGGCCGCGCGCAGTGCGGCCATCAGCCCGCAGGCCACTGTGGTCTTCCCGCTGCGCGAGGCCGGTGCCGCGATGACCAGCCGGGGGGCCGTCACCATTCGATCCCCTGCTGGCCTTTCTGGCCCCGGTCCATCGGGTGCTTGACCTTCGTCATGTCCGTGACCAGGTTGGCGTAGGCGACCAGGTCCGGGTGCGCATCCCGGCCGGTGATGACCACGTGCTGATGGCCCGGCCGCGCGTCCAGCACGGAGATCACCTCGGCCACGTCGACCCAGCCCCACTTGATCGGGTAGGTGAACTCGTCCAGGACGTAGAAACGGTAGGTCTGCGCGGCCAGGTCCCGGGCCACCTGGGCCCACCCTTCGGCCGCCTGCTCCGCGTGACCGCCCGTCTCGCGCTGAATCCAGGACCAGCCCTCGCCCATTTTGTGCCAGGTGACCGCGCCGCCCTCGCCGCTGGCGCCGAGCGTCCGCAGTGCGTGCTCCTCCCCCACCCGCCACTTGGCCGACTTTACGAACTGGAAGACCCCCACCGGCCAGCCCTGGTTCCAGGCCCGCAGCGCCATACCGAACGCGGCGGTGGATTTGCCCTTGCCGGTCCCGGTGTGCACGACCACCAGCGGTCGGCTGCGCCGCGCGCGCGTTGTGAGCCCGTCGTCCGGCACGCTGGCCGGCCGTCCACGGGGCATCAGGCGGCCATTCCGCGGGCGGCGCGCACGATCCCGGCGAGCGTCCCGGCCCCGGCCGCGGGCAGGTCCACGAGGCTGACCAGGGCCGCGCCCAGCCGGCCAGCGAGCGCCCCGGCCAGGCCCAGCCGGATCGGCCCGGTCTCGCAGTCCACCACCACGGCCGCCACCCCGGCCAGCATGGCCGTCGCCTGGGCCAGGTCGGCGTCGGTGCCACGGGTGGCGCGGCCGTCGGTGACGATCACCAGCAGCGGGCGCCGGGCGGGGTCGCGGATCTTCTCGGCCGCCAGCACCTCGGCGGACCGGGCCAGGCCCGCCGCGAGCGGGGTCCGGCCGCCGGTGGCCAGCGTGGCCAGCCGCCGCGCGCCCGCCTCCACCGACGACGTGGGCGGCAGCACCAGTTCGGCGCCGTCCGCGCGGAAGGTGACCATCCCGACCTTGTCCCGGCGCTGGTACGCGTCGAGCAGCAGTGACAGCACCGCGCCCTTGGCGGCCCGCATCCGCGGCCGCGCCGCCATCGAGCCGCTGGCGTCCACGGTGAACAGCACCAGGTTGCCCTCGCGGCCGACGTGGACGGCCTCGCGCAGGTCGTTCGGGGTGAGGATGAAGCCCGGCTGCAGTGCGGAGCCCGCCCGCCGCTTGCGTTCGGGCTGGGAGGGGGCCGCGGCCCGGAGGGTGGCCGGCAGGTGCAGTGCGGTGAGCCGTCCGGACGGCCTCCGCGCGCCGATCGTCCGGCCGGTCGGGGTGTACGCCGGTGAGCGGCGCCCCAGCGCCCCGGCTCCCATCCCGGGAACGGTCAGCAGCCGGGCGCGGAACGGTGGGGGGGCTGGGACAGGATCGGGTCCGGTGCCCGGTGGGCTCCCGGCCCACGTCCGTTCGGCATCATGATCTGTGGCAGCGTGCTGGTCCGCCGCGGCTTCCCGGCCTGCGGCGGGTTCCGGCGCGGGACCCGGGCCGCCGGGCCCGGGGTCGTTGTCCGGGTCCTTGCCCTGACCGTTATTGCCCTGGTGACCGGAGGGGGCCTGCGGGTCCGGCGTGCCCGGGCCGCCGTCACCGGGCGGGCCCGGCGGGCCCGGCGGGCCCGGGGGCTCGGGCGGATCTGGTGAGCCGGGCGGGCCCGGCGGCTGGCTGAGCGCGTCCTCCAGCTCCTGCTCATCCAGGCCCGGGGCGTCGAACGGGTCGCGGCGGCGACGATGCGGCAGGGCCAGCCGGGCCGCCTGCCGGATGTCGTCCACGGTGACCTCGGCGCGGCCGTGCCAGGCCGCCAGCGCGATCGCCGCGCGCGCCGTGACCAGGTCAGCGCGCATCCCGTCGACCCCGAACCGGCCGCATACGGCGCAGATCTGGCGCAGCGCGGCGTCGGGCAGCACGACGTGCGGCAGCCGGGCGCGCGCGGCGGCCACGTCCGCGGCGGCCCGGCGGGAATCGGCCGCGAAGCGGGCCGCGAAACCGCCCGGGTCCGCCTCGTAGGCGAGCCGGCGCCGGACGACCTCGGCGCGCTCGTCGGGATCGCGGCTGGCCGCCACCTCCACGGTCAGCCCGAACCGGTCGAGCAGCTGCGGCCGCAGCTCGCCTTCCTCCGGGTTCATCGTGCCGACGAGCAGGAAACGGGCGGCGTGCCGGACCGAAACCCCCTCGCGCTCGACGTAGCTGACCCCCAGTGCCGCCGCGTCCAGCAGCAGGTCGACGAGGTGGTCGTGCAGCAGGTTCACTTCATCCACGTACAGCAGGCCGCGGTGCGCCGCGGCGAGCACGCCCGGCTCGTAGGCGGTGACACCTTCGGACAGCGCGCGCTCGACGTCCAGCGAGCCGACGAGGCGGTCCTCGGTGGCGCCGACGGGCAGCTCCGCGAGCTTGGCCGGCCGGGCGTGCTCCGGTGCGCCGGCCGGATGCGGGCCGTCCGGGCAGTCGGGGTCGGGGGCGGCCGGGTCACAGGAGAACCGGCAGCCCCGGACGACATGCACCGGGGGCAGCAGCTCGCCGAGGCCGCGGACGACGGTCGACTTCGCGGTGCCCTTCTCGCCGCGCACGAGCACCCCGCCGATCGCGGGTGAGACCGCGTTGAGAAGCAGTGCGAGCTTCAGATCAGGCATGCCGACGATCGCGGCGAAGGGATACAGCGGAGCATGGGTCCGGTGCACCGCGCGCCGCTCGTCGCCGGACGGTACGTCGCTGGCCGTCATGCGGAGCCGTCCTTCCCGGGTCTTCGCGCCCGTCGCCGGTCATACCGGCGGCCGGAGTCTCCTGGCTCCCGGATCGGTGCTCCCCCTCGCCTTCCCGCCGCGACGGCGACGGTGGCCTCAATGAGGGGTTACTCCCCGGTTACAGTTGCGCGACAGCCCCGGATTCGCACCGGAGTTCCTCCGCATACCGCCTCGGCCCAGCATGACACATTTACCGAGGTCGCGGGACCCGCCCCGGATGCACCGGTAGACTGACCAGGCACATCCGGCCTTGTCAACACCGCGGTTGGCCGTACGTAGCGCTTTGACCCGCTACGCGGGCGAGCACGGTCCCGCAGCTTACCGCCAGCTGTTCCCCAGCTTGGGAAGGTAACGTGCCCGCGTTACAAGTGAGCCCAAGACGACTGATCAACGACGGACTGACACGCGAATGGAGCTTGAATGCGGAACGATTTCCGCTCCCGGATGTCGGCGACTCAAGGCCGGGTACTGGTCACGGGTGGTTCCGGCTTTATCGGCCGGCGGCTCGTGGCCGCCCTGGTGGCCGCCGGTGCCCAGGTGACGGTGGCCGATCTCAAGCCCTTCAGGGGTTCTTCCGGGGGCCACGTGTCTTCCGGGGGCCAGGTGCACTCTGTCGTCGGTGACCTGTACGACCCAGCGGTCGCGCACCAGGCAGTTCAGCCGGGGACGGACACGATCATCCATCTCGCGGCGCGGACCTCGGTCCTGGAGTCGGTCAAGGATCCCGAGACCACCTACCGGAACAACGTCGCGGTGACGGCCGGCCTCCTCGAACTGGCCCGGCAGCGCAGTGTGCGGACGTTCCTGTTCGCGTCCACCAACGCTGTCGTCGGCAACGTCGGCGGGGCCGTCATCACGGAGCAGGCCCCGCTGCGGCCGCTCACCCCGTACGGCGCGACCAAGGCCGCGTCCGAGATGCTGATCAACTCCTACGCGGCTGCTTACCGGGTCCGGGGCGTCTCGCTCCGGTTCTCCAACGTGTACGGGCCCGGGATGCAGCACAAGGACAGCTTCATCCCGCGGCTGATGCGCGCCGCCCGCGACGGGACCGGCGTCAAGGTCCGCGGGGACGGCACCATGATCCGCGACGTCATCCAGGTCAACGACGTCCTCAGCGGGATCTTCGCCGCGTGGCGCTCCGACCACACCGGCCCGGTCATCCTGGGCTCCGGGCAGGCCGTCACGGTGAACGAAATGGTGCAGACCGCGCGCCGGGTCACCGGCGTGGCGATCCCGGCCGAGAACGCGCCGATCGCGCAGGGTGAGATGCCGGCGGTCAAACTGGACATCTCCACCGCGCGCGCGCTGGGTTACGCGCCGACGTACGACCTCGAGGGGGGTATGGCGACCGTGTGGCCCGATTTCGCGCCCGACGGCGCGCTGGCCGCGGGCGCCCTGGACGCGGCGGCGCTGGCCACGGAGGGGGCGCGATGAGCCCGGGCGCTTCGGCGAAGTACGCCGGCAAGAACGCGGTAAAGTACGCCGGCAAGTATGCGGGCAAGTATGCGGGCAAGTATGCGGGCGGATACGCCGGGTCCGCCCGTGATGTGGCCGTCGACGATGCCGCCATCGCCGTCATGATTGACCGGTACGGCGACCGGGTGCGGGAACTTCCGCCGGTCGCGCTGGTGATCGCCGCCTACAACGAAGAAGGCGCGGTCGGGCCGGTGGTCCGGAACCTCCCGGCGCGGGTGTGCGAGCTGGGCACCGCGACGATCGTCGTGGCGGACGGCTGCGCGGACGCCACCGCCAAGGAAGCGGACGCGGCCGGGGCGCTGGTCGCGGACGTCCCGGTCAACCGGGGCCAGGGGGCCGCGCTGCGGCTCGGTTACCGGATCGCCCGGGACGGCGGCGCGCAGTACATCGTGACCACAGACGCGGACGGCCAGTACAACCCGGCCGAGATCGAGAGACTGCTCGCGCCGGTCGTGGCCGGGGAGGCCGACTTCGTGACCGGCTCCCGCCGGCTGGGCAGCGAGGAGACCAAGGACCCGATCCGCCAGGCGGGGGTCCGGTTCTTCGCCGCGACCATCAGCCTGCTGACCGGCCAGAAGATCACCGACACTACGTTCGGGCTGCGGGCCATGCGGGCGGAGGTCACCGGGGTGGTGCAGCTGTCCCAGCCGCAGTACCAGGCGTCAGAGCTGCTGATTGGCGTGATCACCCACGGCTACAAGGTGGCCGAAGTGCCCGCCACCATCCACAAGCGCCGGGCCGGGGAGAGCAAGAAGGGCCAGAACCCCTTCTACAACCTGCATATCCCCGGCGTGAACAACCTCTTCTACGGCCTGCGCTTCAGCCGTGTGGTCTTGGGGACCTGGTGGCGCGAGCGTCAGCGAAGGTTGGGACCCGCGTCGGCGTCACCGCGGTCGGCACAGGCCGGGCCTCCGGCCACCCCGGACTCCGCCGGGCCCGCGGCCATGACGAACGGGTCGGGGCCGGCAGCGTCGTCCGGGTTGGCAGTGTCGTCCGGCAGGACCACCGTTGCCTCACTGGACGAGCTGATGGGCGGACCGGACTCACGCGGGGACCGCTCGTCGGCGAAGAGGACGTAGTGGAAGATTACGAAGCGCCCCAGGAACGTCAGGCAGTTGGCGGCGAAGTACACGGAGTCGGTGATGAGCACCCGCTTGATGCCGTCGGCCCCGATCGCACCGGCCAGCGCCACGCCCGCCTTAGCGGCCAGGCCGAGGATGACCCAGGCGCCCACGGAAACCAGCCAGAACGGCAGGGTTTCCTTCAGCAGCTGCGGCCTGCCCTTACGCTCCCATGCCCAGCGGCTCAGTACGTAGCTCACCGCCGCACCAATGATCGCCGCCAGGGCACCGGAGATGCCAGCCGTCATGTTCGCCGGGCCGATGAAGATGCTCAGCGCCACCTGGCTGGCTATTACGGAGGCCACGGCCACCAGGGTGAACCGCGTGAAGCGGACAGCGACGTTGGTACGTGCCTTGCGGATCAGCGTGGCGCCGATCCGGCTTGATGCTAGTGACATTGATGTCCTAGGTTACGTGACCGACGATCAAGGGCTACAGATGAGGTCCCGGAGAGCGGGTATAGAGTTCGGACGCCGCAGGCCACAGCGTCCCTGGGGGCCATGTGTTCTGCTGGCCGGCCGCCCAGCCGCACTGCAGCACGCTACCGCGTCGCAACAGCGAGCGCAGCCCATGCGGGCTCCAGATGAGCTGGGAGAACGCTGAGAGGGCCACGAAAGCGCATCGCCGGGGCCAAATGGCCGGCCAAGGCAGGCACACGACCGAAAGCGACACTACGACCAAGGCAGGAAACCGGAGAGTATGAAGATTTTGGTGTTGGGCGGGGATGGATATCTCGGCTGGCCGACCGCGCTGCATCTGTCGGCGGCGGGTCATGAGGTGGCGGTGGCGGATAATTTCGCGCGCCGCGGTTATGACAATGAGCTGGGGGTGGAGTCCCTGGTGCCGATCGAGCCGTTGCAGACCCGGATCGCGGTGTGGCAGGAGCTGACCGGGCGCGAGATCGGGCGTTATACCGGGGATCTGACCGATGCGATCTTCACCTATCACCTGATCAGCGATTTCGGCCCGGACGCGGTGGTGCATTTCGCGGAGCAGCGGGCGGCGCCGTATTCGATGATCGACCGGCACCACGCGGTCTATACCCAGCAGAACAACGTGGTCGGGAACTTGAACCTGCTGTATGCGATCGGGGAGATCAACCCGGAGATCCACCTGGTCAAGCTGGGCACGATGGGGGAGTACGGCACCCCGAACATCGACATCGAGGAAGGGTGGCTGGAACTGGAGCACAACGGCCGCACCGACCGGGTGCTGTACCCCAAACGGCCGGGCTCCTTCTACCACCTGTCCAAGGTGCATGACAGCCACAACATCGAGTTCGCGTGCCGGATCTGGAACCTGCGCGCCACCGACCTGAACCAGGGCGTGGTCTACGGGCAGCAGACCCCCGAGACCGCCCGCGACGAGCGCCTCGCCACCCGGTTCGATTACGACGCGGTGTTCGGCACGGTGTTGAACCGGTTCGTGATCCAGGCAGTTATCGGGCACCCGCTGACCGTCTACGGCACCGGCGGGCAGACCCGCGGCATGATCGACATCCGCGACACCGTCCGCTGCGTCCAGCTCGCATGCGAAAACCCCGCCGACCGCGGCGAGTTCCGGGTGTTCAACCAGATCACCGAATGGATGAGCGTCCAGCAGATCGCCGAAACCATCAAAGCCGCCTCCCCCGAAGACGTTCACATCGACTACCTGCCCAACCCGCGCGTCGAGCTAGCCGACCACTACTACAACGTCACCCACACCAAGCTCATCGAACTCGGCCTCCAGCCCCACCTATTGTCCGACACCCTGATCGAGTCCCTGTTCGAAGTCACCAAACGCTACGCCCACCGCGTCCGCCCCGAAGCCCTCCTGCCCACCGTCAACTGGCGCACCCCCACCGCCAGCAGTTGAGGGATCCTGCGGAGGCCCTCGCTTCCGAGAGGTTGCGCTCCCAGGGGCGCGCTCTTGCGGAGGACCAGCCTCGGAGGGCTCGGTGAGCGGGAGCCGGACGGCGCTGCCGTCCGGCTCCCGGTTGTCTTGCGGGCGTACCCTGGCGGGCGCCCGCTCGCGTGGCGGGCTGGCTGCGCGGGGGACTCGGCGGGGGTGCCTCAGGCGGCGAGGCCCATCAGGCGGCCGAGATCGGTGATGGCACGGTCGAAATACGCGGCGTTATCGGTGACGACGTTGTTGAACTGGCCGAACAACTCGAAGCTGACGACCCCGAAGATCCCGGACCAGGCGGTCAGCGCCCCGATCACGACCTCGTCGGGAACCCCCGGCAGAACGCTGTCCCGGAGACGGCTGGCGTCCTCGGTAAGGACGTTCGGTATCGGCGGGCCGTCGGGGGCGGGCGCCAGTTCGCCGGCCGCGTATGCGTCGCTGATGAGCCGCCCGAAGACCGCGGCGGACCGGGCCGCGGGGACGATGGTGTCCGGTGGAGCCTGGTACCCGGGCACGGGTGAACCATAGATCAGCGCGTACTCGTGCGGGTGCGCGAGCGCCCAGGCCCGGGCGGCCCGGCACGCCGCCCGCCAGCGGCCCGGGTAGTCGTCGCGGCGGCACGCGGCCTCCGCCTCCTCCACGGCTTCCCCGATGGCGTTGTAGCCATCGATGATCAGCGCGGTCAGCAGCTCGTCGCGGCTGGCGAAATAGCGGTAGACCGCGGAGGACACCATACCCATGTCCCGGGCCACCGCACGAAGCGACAGGCCGGCGGCCCCGTCCGCCGCGAGCTGGGCGCGGGCGATGTTGGTGATCTCGCGGGTGATCTCCGCACGAACCCGTTCCCGCGCTGACCTGCGTGCTGGCACCCTTCGACCTTAGCAGAGCGCTAAGCACAAACAAGAGCAGCGCTCTTTACGGAGGGCTGAGCGGGCGGACGCAAAGAGGGCGGGCGCCGGGATGCGGCGAGGGGCGGAGCGGTCAGCCAGTACGTGCTGCGGCACGCGCCATGCCCCGTGCTCGTTGTGCCCGAGGCCAGTAAGGGACTATAGATACCGGAGGCGTCCTTCGGGTAGGGCTAGGCACGAGGAGGTAAACGGCCGATGTCTTTGGCGTCGCAAATAGCCGCACCGCACATAGCTGCACCCATGGTGGAGACGAACATCACCAGCATGCCGGAGAGCGGCCTGATCGTCCTGTCGGTCTGCGCCATAATCCTGCTGGGCGCGCTGCTGATCCCGCCCGTGCTGGCCGACCGGGTCGCCCGCCGGACCGAGCCGGCCTCCGTGCCACCGGGGACCGGCCCGGTGCAGGGCGGCGTTCACCTCGGCGACGGCCGGAGCGTAGCCCCGCACCGGGACGCGCCGGCCGAAGGGTCCGACCGGGAGAAGGTGGTCCAGGGCCAGGCTGGCGGGGACGAGGGAGCCGCCCCCGAAGAGGGGTACGAAGAGGGGTAACGGACAGGGAGAGCGCCTGCGGCTGCTCACCGCGACGCCATCGAGCCCGCGCCGCTCGACCGGTGCGGCCGCACCTATGCCGAAGACGCCGGCATCCGGCTCGCCGACGGGGGATCTGCGCAAGCCCCGGGACGAAGTGGACGGGAGCGCAAGAAGGCGGACGGGACCGCAAGAAGATTGCGTCGCTTGCTGCCGGAGCCGCCCGGGACCGGGCCGTCGGGAGCTGACATCTTCCTGCGGGATGTTCAGGGTGCCTGGCCCTCGGCGGCCCCCGCCGACTCGGCCGACCGATCTGTGGCGACCGACGATAGCGTCATCTCACAATACGATAAAAAATCTTCCATATGGTGAGACAGCGCGGCGTCAGGCGGTCGTCCAGCCGGGCATGGGGAACGCAGCTAGCAGGTCGCGGACCTCGTGGGCGATCGAGTCCAGGGCCGCCTCGTCCTCCTTGGCCACAGCGGTGATCGCATCGTTTATCCAGGCGGCGATGGCCGGCATGTGCTCCTCGCCGAGACCGCGCGTGGTGATCGCGGGCGTGCCCAGCCGGATACCGGACGGGTCGAACGGCTTGCGCCGGTCATACGGCACGGTGTTGTAGTTGAGCTCGATGCCGGCCCGGTCCAGCGCCCGCGCGGCCGGCTTGCCGCCGATCCCCTGCCGGGTCAGGTCCACCAGGATCAGGTGGTTATCGGTGCCACCGGACACAAGGTCGTAGCCGCGCGCGGTCAGCGCCGCGGCCAGGGCCCGCGCGTTGGCGACCACCTGATTCGCGTAGTCGCGGAACCCGGGCTGCGCGGCCTCGTGCAGGGCCACGGCGATCGCGGCGGTGGTGTGGTCGTGCGGGCCGCCCTGCAGCCCGGGAAACACCGCCTTGTCCAGGGCCGCCGCATGTTCGGCCGTCGACATGATCATCGCGCCGCGCGGGCCGCGCAGCGTCTTGTGCGTGGTCGTAGTGATCACGTCGGCGTACCCGGCCGGGGACGGGTGAGCCCCTCCGGCGACCAGCCCGGCGATGTGCGCGATGTCCGCCACGAGGACCGCGCCGACTTCGGCGGCGATTTCCGCGAACGCCGGGAAGTCAATGGTCCGCGGGACCGCCGTGCCGCCGCAGAAGATGAGCTTCGGCCGTTCCCGGCGGGCCAGATCACGGACCTCGTCCAGGTCCAGGCGCCCCGTATCGGCGCGGACGCCGTACTGCACGCTGTGGAACCACTTGCCGGTCACCGATACCGGCCAGCCGTGGGTCAGGTGGCCGCCCATCGGCAGCGACATGCCCATGATCGTGTCGCCCGGCTTAGCGAAGGCCAGGTAGACGGCCAGGTTGGCCGGGGAGCCCGAGTACGGCTGGACGTTGGCGTGCTCGACCCCGAACAGCGCCTGTGCCCGCCGCACGGCCATGGTCTCCATGACGTCGATGAACTGCTGGCCCTCGTAGTAGCGGCGGCCCGGGTACCCCTCGGAGTACTTGTTGGTCAGCACCGAGCCCGAGGCCTCGAGCACGGCCACCGACACGTAGTTCTCCGACGGGATCAGCCGGATCTTCTCGAATTCCCTGCGGGCCTCCTGCTCGATTAGGCTGGCGATCTCCGGGTCGGTCTGGGCGACGTGCGGGATGCGCGGCTGGTGCATGGCGAACCTCCTCGGCACGAGGCTAGTCCGGTTGCGTCTTGGCTGGAACGGCTAGCACGCAGGCCGGAACGGCACGTCGCGGGCTGTACCGGCCGGCAGGTCGCAGGGAAGGGAACCGAGGGTGGCTGAGAAGATCATTCTGGACTGCGATCCAGGCATCGACGACGCGCTGGCGATCGCCTTCGCGGTGGGCAGCCCGGACCTTGACCTGTGCGGCATCACCACCGTGGCCGGCAACGTGGGCCTCGATCTCACCACGTCCAACGCGCAGCGGGTCTGTGAGTTCGTGGGCGCCCCGGGCATTCCGGTCACCCCGGGCAGCCCCGCACCGCTGTTGCGGCCGCCATTCGACGCCCGGCACGTGCACGGGGATACCGGTCTCGGCGGTGCGCGGCTGCCGCCCCCGGAAACACGGCCGTCGGGCGGACACGCCATTGATTTCCTGATCGAGACGATCGGCGCCGCCCCGGGTGAGATCACCCTGGTCGCCACCGGCCCGCTGACCAATATCGCGCTGGCCGTTCACCGGGAACCGCAACTGGTCAGCCAGGTCAAGGACTTTGTGATCATGGGCGGCTCGTCCGGCCGGGGCAACACCACACCCGCGGCCGAGTTCAACGTGGCCGCTGACCCGGAAGCGGCCGCCATCGTCTTCCATGCGGGCTGGACGGTCACCATGGTGGGGCTGGACGTGACCCTGCAGGCGCGGGCGACCGCGGCGGTGCGGGACCGGATGCGGGGCCTGGGCGCGCTGGCCAGCGATCTGCTGCTGCCCGGCCTCGAGCACTACGCATCGGACGAGGATCCGCTGTCCACCTCGCCCAGCCGGGCCGGGAACGGGCAGGACAACGCGGTGCTCGAACCGATCGTGGCCGACCCCGCCGTGCACGACGTGTGCGCGGTGGCCTACGTGGCCGACCACGGCCTGCTGGGCTGCCTCCCCGCCCGGGTGGAGGTCGAGACCGTCGGCCGCTGGACGTCGGGCATGACCGTCACCGACTTCCGCGCGGCGGCGGACGAGCGGAACGCCCTCGTCGCCACAGCCATCGACGTCCGGGGATTCTGGGACCGGGTCATCAAGGCCTACGAGAACGTGGCGGGCGCCATGAACGCGGACGCCCGGCGCTAGCGGGGGCGCTGGGGGCGGAGCCGACCGCCTGATCGATCTCCTCGTGCATCCACACGGCGCGCTTGGACGTCGACGAGGTCCGCGTACGTCCAGTGCTGGCTGTCGCCCGCGGGCGGGCACGCCCGCGGGCGTGCGCAGCGAAACGGACCCGTCGCGGCAGCACAGCTAAAGACCAGCCGACGTTTCCGCTATGGCAGCCGGCAAAGAGCCCGTGTACAGTCGCCACCGTGGCGAAGGCCAGATGGTGGGCTGCCATGCCTTGAGACAGGGCGAGTAAGCGGTGAATCCCCCGGGATTGGCGCCCCGGGGGATTCACCGACCCCCCGGCTACGACACCTCGATGTCGTAGCGCCCCCCCTTGACATCCGCCAGAAATCTGGCGAACGCCACCCGGTCGACGACATGCGCGCCGCCATCCGGACGCTTGCTGTCCCTGACGGCCGTCACGCCAGGGAGGTTGGCCGCAATCTCTACGCACCCCCCGTTGTGGGAACTTCGGCGGGCCTTCCGCCAGATGGCCTGAGACAGATCAGTCATTGCTCACTCCAGTCGATCATCGATACGCTTGAGATAAGCCACCGTGTCGTGCGGGTCGAGCGCCCCATCGCAGGAACGGTCGAACGACTGCACGTAGCCGTGCACCGATTCCCGTTTGCTCACTTCCTCGATCACATAATCGGTTTCCACGAAGACGAGGCTCGGGTCCTCGCTGTCGAAGCTAAAGATGTTGACCATGGAATGCGCCCCGCTCGGCGGCCCGTCCTCGAAACGCTGGACGCGCAGCTCGACATTGCGCCGACCCGCCATGTCGACAAGGTGGCGGATCTGCTCCTTACGATCGCCATGAGTACCCCACCGGTACAGCAGGGACGCCTCGGTGATCACAGCGCTGAGTGTGGGGGCGGTTCCGTCGGAGCGGTCGAGAATCTCCTGTCGGCGCAGCCGTGCGGCCAGCGCATCGCGCCGCCACTTGGGTGGCCGGGGACCGGTCCGCAGCATCGACTCGATGTAGGCCGGCGTCTGCAGCAATCCGGGCAGGATCAGCGGCATGAACGCGCAGATGGTACTGGCGTCGTTCTCGTAGCCAGGGAACTCGCTGTCGAAGATCTCCGGGAAGTCGCGCCACCAGGGCCGGGCACGGGCCCGCATGGCGAGCTCCGCTACCTCCTCGGCCGGGCCGTCCGTGACGCCGTAGATACGCAGCAGGTCCCGGACGTCGCTCATTTCCGGACGCTTCCACTGGTTGGCCTCGAAGCGGCCGACCTTGCCCCGGCCCCAGTTCAGGATGTCACAAACGTGGTTCGCGGTGTAACCGCTCGCGACGCGGAGCTCGGCGAGGCGCTCAGACAGACGGCGCTTGGCGATGGTGGCGCCGTAAGCATCGTCGGTCACGCCGATCTGCCTCCTCGACAAGGTTCTGAACTTCAGCATGAGGTTACCCAACTTGCGATTCGCAAATCTATACTTTTAGTGAGTGAATCTTGGATCGGCGGCCTCGTTCCGGCGGCGCACCAATGCTTCCTACCCTAGTTTTGCGGCATTTATCGAGGTCAATCGCCCTAAAGCAGCCGCGCCCCGGGTCCGGGCCGTTCCCCGCGCCCGAGTCGGAGTCGGAGTCGGAGTCCGAGTCCGAGTGCGGACAGCCTAGGACCGGGCATTACCGGCCGCATCGTCGAATTCGCCCTTCCGGGCGCCGTCCAAAAAGCATTCCCACTCGTTCCGGTCGAACACGAGCACCCGGCGATCTGGATCATCGGCGACGCGCATCAGAATCCAGCCGGCCTCACCCGGCTCCGCCGTCCCTCGCCCATCGGTATCCCCGGAAGCCACGGAAACATCGGGACCACCGGATCCCCCAGAAACACCCGAGCCCCCAGAAGCACCGCAGGTCACGCGGGTAAAAGCAATCTCAATGGCACCGGCTCCGTCTCCTGAGCGCCGCCATTCCTGAGCGTCCGGATCAATGCCGAGTACCTCGACCGTCGGCTTGGCGATCACGGCCGCCTGGCCACCCCGCAGTAGAGCCAGCGCTGGCCCTCGCTGTCCGCAAGTACCGGATCCTCCGCGCCCCAGATGCCGGTGAAGGTGAGGCCCGGCTCGGCACCCTCGTACGGCGGTACCAATTCCAGGCCGTCGAAGAACCGCGCGATATCGGCGTGCGACCGGAAGTGCATGCGCTCGCTGGCCTTGTCAAAGACGGCACGGAATCGCTCCACGGTGAGCGGCGGCTTGCGCTCGTCGGTGAGGTGCGACAGCGACAGGTAGCTGCCCGGCGGCATCGCGTCCATGTAGCGCGCCACCAGGCCCCACGGATCCGCGGAGTCGGACACGAACATCAGGACGGCCGTCATCAGCACCCCGGTCGGCTCGCTGAAGTCGATGAGCCGGGACAGATCCCGGTTCCCGAGAATCGTTTCCGGTTCGCGCAGGTCACCGCGGATCACCGTGGTCGTTTCCGCGCTGGCGAGCAGCGTACGGCTCTGCGTTTCCACCATCGGGTCGTTGTCGACGTAGACCACCCGGGCGTCCGGGGCGACCTGCTGAACGACATCATGCGTGTTCCCGACGGTCGGCAGCCCGGAACCGATGTCGATGAACTGCCGGACACCGCGCTCGGCGATCCACTTGGCCGCCCGCTGGTGAAACCCGCGGTTGGACCACGCGCAGTCCTGGATCTCCGGTACGGCGCTCAGTATCTGCTGGGCGGCGCGAGCGTCGACGTCAAGGTAGTGCTCGCCGCGCAGCATGTAGTCATAGATCCGCGCGGGAGTGGGGACGCTGGGATCCACCCCGGTGGGGACCCGTGATGTCTGTGCCATCGCCGCCTCCATTGACTCTCGGTTCATAGTCTGTCACGGGACATGCGAATCACAAGCGTCTGCCGGCAAATGCGTGCGGTGAAATTGCACTCAGCTCCCGGCTTCCAGGTCACCCTCCAGGTCGAGGAAGACCTGACGGAGCTGGTCGAGTGTCTTGGGATCCGGCTCCGCCCACATGCCGCGATCAGCCGCCTCAAGGAGACGTTCCGTTATGCCGCGCAGGGCCCACGGATTGGATTTTTCCATAAACGCCCGGTTCTGCGGGTCGAACACGTAGGCCGTCGCGAGCCGCTCGTACATCCAGTCCGACACGACGTGCGCGGTCGCATCGTACCCGAACAGGTAGTCTACCGTCGCGGCCAGCTCAAACGCGCCCTTGTAGCCGTGCCTGCGCATCGCCGCGATCCACCGAGGATTGATCACCCGGGAACGGAACACCCGGCGAGTCTCCTCCGCCAGCGTGCGCGTCTTGACCGCGTCGGGCGTGGCCGAGTCGCCGATGTAGGCGGCCGGGCTGCGCCCGGTGAGGGACCGGACCATGGCCACCATGCCGCCGTGGTACTGGAAGTAGTCGTCGGAGTCGGCGATGTCGTGCTCACGGGTATCGGCGTTCTTGGCCGCCACCGCGATCCGCGCGAAGGCCGTCTCCATGTCGGTCCGCGCGGGGGCGCCGTCGAGGTCGCGGCCGTAGGCGTAGCCGCCCCAGACCGCGTAGACCTCGGCCAGGTCGGCGTCGTCACGCCAGTTACGCGCGTCGATGAGCGGGAGCAGGCCGGCCCCGTACGCGCCCGGCTTGGAGCCGAAGATCCGGGTCGTCGCGCGGCGCCAGTTCCCGTGCGCGGCCTGGTCGGCGGTGGCGTGCGCGCGCAGGTAGTTCACCTCGGCGGGCTCGTCCAGGGCCGCTACTGCGGCGATCGCGTCGTCCAGCAGCGCGATGACGTGCGGGAACGCATCACGGAAGAAGCCGGAGATGCGGACGGTGACGTCGATCCGCGGCCGCCCCAGTTCCCCGGCCGGGACGACGGCGAAGCCGGTGACCCGGCGCGAGACCTCATCCCAGACCGGGCGGCACCCGATCAGGGCGAGGACTTCGGCGATGTCGTCGCCCTGGGTCCGCATCGCGGAGGTACCCCAGACGGTCAGGCCGACGCAGCGCGGGTAGCTGCCCTCGTCGGCGAGATGCCGGGCAAGCAGCGATTCGGCCAGCGCCGCCCCGGTGTCCCAGGAGTTAGCGGACGGGATGGCCTTGGGGTCGACCGAGTAGAAGTTGCGGCCGGTCGGCAGCACGTTGACCAGCCCGCGGGTAGGCGACCCGGACGGCCCGGCGGGAACGTACCCGCCGGACAGTGCGCCCAGCACCGCGCCGATCTCTCCGGTCGTCGCGGCGAGCCGCGGCACCACTTCCGTGCACGCGAACTGCAGAACGCGCGCCACCGCCGCCGGATCCGCCTGATTCTGCCGAATGGGCCCGGGTGCTCCTTCCTGGTCCGGGGTGTCACCGTCCGGGAGCCCTCCGGAGTCCGCGGCAGCGGCGGGCTCCGCAGCGGCGGGCTCCGCGGGAGCGGAGGAAGCGCCGGGCTCGGCGACGAGGACGGCGGCGGCGAGCGGCGCGGGGGCGCGGGCGGCGTCCCAGTTGGCGGCGGCCATGGCCTCGACGAGGCCGCGGGCGGTGTGCTCGTAGCGGTCGGTCTCGGTGCGGGACGCGTCGCGGCCTTCGGCCAGGCCGAGCGCGGCGCGCAGGCCCGGCAGGGCACCCCAGCGAGAGCTCCACAGCTGCGCGGAGCGCAGGATGACCATAACCAGGTTGGTGAGCGCCTCGCCGGTGGGCGCCTCACCGAGGATGTGCAGGCCGTCGCGGATCGCGGCGTCCTTGACCTCACAGAGATAGCCGTCGACGTGCAGCACGAACTCGTCGAACTCCGCCGCGCCCGGCTCGCCCGGGACGCCCAGGTCGTGGTGCAGCTGCGCCGTGTGCACCAGGGACCAGATCTGGGCCCGGACCGCGGGCAGCTTGTCCGGGTCCAGTGCCGCGACCGTCGCGTACTCGTCGAGCAGCTGCTCCAGCTTGGCGAGCTCGCCGTAGCTGTCGGCGCGGGCCATCGGCGGGACCAGGTGGTCGACGATGACCGCGTGCGCACGCCGTTTGGCCTGGGTTCCCTCCCCCGGGTCGTTCACGATGAACGGGTAGATGAGCGGAACGTCCCGCAGGACCCCGTCCGGCGCGCACTGTTCCGACAGGCCGAGGCCCTTGCCGGGCAGCCATTCCAGGGTGCCGTGCTTGCCGAGATGGATCACCGCGTCCGCGCCGAACACCTCGTCAAGCCACCGGTAGGCGGCCAGGTAATGGTGCGACGGGGACAGGTCCGGGTCGTGGTAGATGGCGACCGGGTTCTCGCCGAATCCACGCGGCGGCTGGATCATCACCACCACGTGCCCGAACCGCAGGGCGGCCAGCACGATGTCGTCGCCGTCGATGTACAGCTCACCCGGCGGTTCGCCCCACTGCGCGGTGACCTTCCGCCTGAGCCCGTTCGGCAAAGAAGAAATCCACCGGCGGTAGACGGGCAGCGGGACCCGTGCCGGTGCGGTGCTGAGCTGTTCCTCGGTCAGCCATTCGGTGTCGTAGCCGCCCGCCGCGATGAGCGTGTGGATGAGCGTGTCGCCGTCTTCCGGGAAGCCGTCTCCCAGGTTGTATCCGGCGTCGCGCAGGGCGCGCAGCAGGCCGACCGCGGAGGCAGGGGTGTCGAGGCCGACCGCGTTGCCGACCCGGGAATGTTTCGTCGGGTAGGAGGACAGCATGATCGCGACGCGCTTGGCCCCGTTCGGGATGGCGGCCAGGCGCGCGTGCCGCACGGCGATCCCCGCGAGGCGGCCGGCCCGCTCGTGGTCGGCCACGTAGACCGGGATGCCGTCCGGTCCCTCCTCCTTGAACGAGAACGGGACCGCGATCAGGCGCCCGTCGAACTCGGGGATGGCCACCTGCATGGCCGCGTCGATCGGGCTCACGCCGCCGTCCGCTCCCCGCCACTGGCTCTGCGATGAGGTCAGGCAAAGGCCCTGGATGATCGGGACGCCCAGCCCAGCGAGCGCGCCGGCGTCCGCAGTCACCCCCGGCGCCGGTGTCGGCGGCGACCGAACCCCCGGCCGCCAGGACCGTCGTGATGATGGCGCCGGCCGGGCGGAGCAGTTCGGCCAGGCCCGGGTCGGCGGAGCGGAGCGAGGAGCAGTACACCGGCAGGGGCGTCGCGCCGTGCGCGGTGATCGCCGCGCAGAGCGTGTCGACGAAGCCGGTGTTGCCGGAAAGCTCGTGGGCCCGGTAGAAGATCACCGCGACCGTGGGCCGCGCGGCGTCCGGGCTGCCGCCCGCCGGGGCGGGGAGGCGGCGCACGCCGTAGCGGGGTGCGGGCTCTGGCGGGGCGAAGCCCTCCCCGGTCAGCAGTACGGTGTCGGACAGGAACGCCGCGAGCTCACCCAGGTTGTCGGGGCCGCCCTCGCGCAGGTAGCCAAGCGCCTCGGCGGCTACCCCGGCCGGAACGGTCGACAGCGCCATGAGTTCCGCGTCGGGCGCCGGCTCGCCGCCCAGCGCGACCAGCGGAATTGCCGTGGCACGCAGCGCGGCGACCCCCGCGGGCCACGCCTGGCGCCCGCCGAGCAGGCGCAGCACGGCGATGTCCACCCCCTCGGTCAGTGCCGCGAGAGCGCCCGGCTCCTCCGGCGAGATGCGCACCGGGTTCGCGGTCCGGTAACCCGCCCCCGAAGCACGCGCGGCGAGAAGCTCGGTGTCAGCAGTGGAAAGCAGGAGGATCGTGGCCACCTCCCGATCCTGCCACGCCCAGCCGCCCGCTCCGGCCCTTCCCCCGTGGCGTCCCCCCGGGCACAGCCAAGGACCCTGATCAGGGCGGTGAGGTGGACTCCGCGGGCGGCTGCTGACCGGCCGCCTGTCCGCCAGGTAGGTGGTAAGCCCGCCGCCCCGCCATGCAGGGGCGCGGGGGCGGGACGGCGGACGTTTGCGGCGCACGGTTTGCGGCGGGCACGGATCTGCTGGCCCGGCCCATCGGATCGCCGGGTCACCGGGCGGGTGCCCGGGGCACCGGACGGGCGGCGTCAGGCGACGAGGTGGTCGAACTCTCCGTCCCGCAGTGCGTCCATGAGGGCCACGATGGCGTCCCGGTGGCAAATGAGCGCCGGGCCGTGCGGGTCCCTGGAGTTGCGCATGGCAACTATTTCGGCGTTAATCCTGGCGATCTCCACGCAGGCTCCCTGCGAGTTACTGCGCTGGCTCTTCAGCCACGCCGCACCCTGGAGGTCCCTGGCAGACATGCCGTTGTACATGCCACCCATCGTCGTGTCTCCCCTGACTGGCTCTATGACCCCTAATGTGCGCTGCCCGTCTTGGACCTTGGCACGGTCGGAGCACGCTAGCCCGGCCGCGTCTTGCGGTTCCGGACGCCCTTATGCTACGCATGATGCACGTGCATTCGCATGAGCTTTCGCATACTCATCCGCACATTCATCGGCAAGTGCTGGGCGGTGCGCTCGCTCACCGGCCGGATGGGGCGGTTCCGACGTGGGGGCCTGTGCCTCCTGACGGAGGGCCCCCGGGCGGGAAATCCCACATGCTTCCTCCCGCGGGGCGAGGTCGCGTTTAATACCGGCCGCCCATAACGGCAGCCGGATAGTAATTCCCCGTTAAAATTACGTACCATCAAGTCGGCTTTCCGTCAACGCCGATCCTGCCTCAAATCGAATGAGCCGAAACGTCCCGATGGTTGCGCGATAACGCATTTTGGACACTGGAGTATGTCCGGCGGCCTGGGCCGGGAGGACCGGAAAGCAGAGACACCTTGGATCCCCCGAGCGCAGGCCACGACGTCGGCGTCTCTTCGCATAGCCTGAGGTAGCGAGGCTAATGACGGCACGGCACGGAGGGCCGCGCGGGCGTCTCAGATTGCGCCAGCGCGGCCTGCGGCAGAAAGTTGTTAAACGCCGGGCGCTGTGCCGGCTTTCCGGCACGTGCGGGGACCGCATTTGGCAACAGCGTGGTTGCGGCTTTCGGTTCCGGCCAGCATATGACCAGCATATGACTTGCGTACCAGCCGGCGCCGGACCTCGCAGGCCCTGCAGAAGGCCGCATAACAAAGCAACCAAGAATAAACGAAAAGCAAAGTTATTTATCGGACAACAAAGCCGGATTAGGCGACCGGAAAAGCATGGACAGCTACTGATTCAGGAGAAGCCGCCGGACGGCCCGTCGAGAGGCCGCCCGGTGGCTGGTCAGCCTGCTGGTTAATCAGCCGGCTGACCAGTCAGAACTCGAAGGTCGTTCAGGGCTCGCTGATCGGTCAGAGCCGGGAGCAAAATCAGATGCCGGCCGCGGCGCGAAGCTGCTCCACGCGGTCCGCCCGCTCCCAGGAGAAGTCCGGCTCGGTTCGCCCGAAGTGCCCAAAGGTGGCGGTCTGCGAGTAGATGGGGCGCTGCAGGTCCAGCACGGAGATGATGGCCCGGGGCCGCAGGTCGAACACTTCCAGGACGGCGTCCTGAATCCGCTCGACCGGCACCTTCTCGGTGCCGAAGCACTCGACGAACAGCCCGACCGGCTTGGCCTTCCCGATCGCGTACGCCACCTGCGTCTCGCACCGTTCGGCGAGCCCAGCCGCGACCACGTTCTTCGCCACCCAGCGCATCGCGTACGCCGCGCTGCGGTCCACCTTGGACGGGTCCTTGCCGGAGAACGCGCCACCGCCGTGGCGGGCCATGCCGCCATACGTGTCGATGATGATCTTGCGGCCGGTCAGGCCGGCGTCCCCCATCGGGCCGCCCACCTCGAAACGGCCGGTGGGGTTGACCAGCAGCCGGTAGTTGGACGTGTCCAGTTCCAGGGCCGCCACCACCGGGTCGACCACGTAGTCCTTGATGTCGGGGGCCAGCAGTTCCTTCAGGTTGATGTCCGGCGCGTGCTGCGTCGACACCACGACCGTGTTGAGCCGCACCGGCGTGATACCCGAATACTCGACCGTCACCTGAGTCTTGCCGTCCGGTCGCAGGTACGGAACGGTGCCGCTGCGGCGGACGGTGGAAAGCTGCTTGGACAGCTGGTGGGCCAGCATGATCGGGAGGGGCATCAGCTCGGACGTCTCGCGGCACGCGTACCCGAACATCAGGCCCTGGTCGCCGGCCCCTGCCGGTCGAAGTCCTCAGCGCCCTCGCCTTCGCGGTACTCATAGGCGTCGTCGACGCCGAGGGCGATGTCCGGCGACTGCGACCCGATGGACACGGACACGCCGCAGGAGGCACCGTCGAAGCCCTTGGCGGAGGAGTCGTAGCCGACCTCGAGGATCTTCTCCCGGATGATGCCCGGGATGTCGACGTAGGTGCGCGTGGTGACCTCACCCGCGACGTGTACCTGGCCGGTGGTGATCAGAGTCTCGACGGCAACCCGGCTTTCGGCGTCATCCTTGATCATGGCGTCGAGGATGGCGTCACTGATCTGGTCGGCCATCTTGTCCGGATGACCCTCAGTGACGGACTCGGAGGTGAAGAGGCGACGTGCCACGAGACTCCCTTTTCTATCTGTGCGGGTCCAATTTTTTTCCCGGCGGACTCGCCCGAAGCTTATCCATGATCATGTCGCCGGTGTTTGGGCCGCGGTCAAGCGTTCCTCTAATGTGATCGCGGCCGAAGGCCCCTGATACAGCGAGACGGCCCGGGTAAGGCTACCTTCTGGACGGCCCGGGTAAGGCTACCCTCGACCGCAGCCGAGACGCCACAAGATCCCAGACGGTATCAGCCAGGACCTCTTTGGGCACCCGGGCGATCTCCGTCTGTGACCCGTCGGCACCCACCACGACGGCCTCGTTGTCGCTGGTCCCGAAGGCCAGCCCGTGTCCGACCCGGTTGACGACGAGCAGGTCGCAACCTTTGCGAGCGAGCTTAACCCGGCTTTCGGCCAGGTCCGGCTCGGTCTCGGCGGCAAAGCCGACGATGACCTGCCCGGGGCCCAGCCCGGCCGGGAGCGTGCCGGGCGCGCCCGGCGCCGCGGCCGCATTGCGCCGCGCCGACAACTCGGTAAGGATGTCGGGATTCGGAACGAGCCCGATCGGGGCTGGTTCCGAACCGTCCTTCTTTATCTTCCTATCGCTCCGCTCCGCGGGGCGGAAGTCGGCCACGGCGGCCGCCATCACGACCGCGTCGGCGTCCGCCGCCTCAGCCAGCATCACGTCGCGCATCTCCAGTGCTGATGTCACCTTGATCACGCGCGTCCCGGCCGGGTCAGGCAGCGCGACGTTTGCCGCTACCAGCGTCACCTTGGCCCCGCGGGCAACGGCGGTTTCCGCGAACGCGTATCCCTGCCGGCCGGAGGACCAGTTCCCGATGAACCGCACCGGGTCAAGCTCCTCACGGGTTCCTCCGGCGGACACGACCACCTTCCGGCCGGCCATGTCCAGGCCGAGCCCGTCCGCGCCCCGGGCCAGGACCCGCACCGCGGCCGCGAATATCTCACGAGGTTCCGGCAGCCGACCGACTCCGGAGTCCGCACCGGTCAGGCGGCCGCTGGCGGGATCGAGCACGATCGCCCCGCGTTCTCGCAGGAGCGCAATGTTGGCGCGGGTAGCCGGGTGCTCCCACATCTCGGTATGCATCGCGGGCGCGTACAGCACCGGGCAGCGGGCGGTCAGCAGGGTCGCGGTCAGCAGGTCACCCGCCATGCCCGCTGCGGCTCGCGCCATGAGGTCCGCCGTGGCCGGGGCGACGATGACCAGATCCGCCGACCGCCCGAGCCGGATGTGCGGAACCCGATCGGCCCCGGTCCAGGAATCGGTCGCGACGGGATGGCCCGACAGCGCCGCCCACGTCGCCTCGCCGACGAACCGCAGCGCGTCCGGTGTGGGGACCACCTTGACGTCATGACCGGTTTCGGTAAGGCGCCGGAGCAGTTCGCACGCCTTGTAGGCGGCAATGCCCGCAGTTACACCGAGAATGACCCGCGGTGCCACGTGTCCCCCGCCCGGCCAGGCGGACGTCAGCCGTCGATGTGCTCGACCGTGAGAAGCCCCTCGCGCACTTCGCGCAGTGCGATCGACAGCGGCTTCTCCTGGACCCGGGTCTCCACCAGCGGGCCCACGTACTCGAGCAGGCCTTCACCCAGCTGCGAGTAGTACGCGTTGATCTGCCGCGCCCGCTTCGCGGCCATGATCACGAGCTGGTACTTGCTGTCCACGACATTGAGCAGGTCGTCGATCGGCGGGTTGATAATGCCATCTGCGGCGGGAGTCCCTGCCACGTCACGCCTTTCCTCTGGTTAATGCTTATCGCTCATCGGAGCATTGCTCATCCGAGCCGAAAACCAAGGCTACCACCTGGTGGCACACCTCCTGAACGGACGTGTTGACCAGCGTGATGTCGAATTCGCTCTCCGCAGCCAGCTCGCGGCGCGCCGCAGCCAGGCGCCGCTGCACAACCTCGGGCGGCTCGGTCCCGCGCGCGGTGAGCCTGCGGACCAGTTCCGCCCAGGACGGGGGGGCCAGGAAGACCAGGCGGGCGTCGGGCATGCTCCGCCGCACGTGCCGCGCCCCCTCCAGGTCGATCTCCAGGAGGCACGGAATCCCGGCGGCCAGCTTCTCTTCAAGGGGGTTTCGCGGCGTTCCGTACTTATTGCCGGCGAACTCCGCCCATTCCAGTAGCTCGCCTTCGTCGACCATCCGGTCGAATTCCTTGTCGTCGACAAAGAAATATTCGCGCCCGTTGACCTCCCCCGCCCGCGGCAACCGCGTCGTGACCGAGACCGAAAGCCACAGTTCGGGGCAGAACCGGCGCAGTTCCGCGATGACCGTGCTCTTCCCGACCCCGGAGGGCCCGGAGAGCACGGTCAGCCGGGAGAACTTCCGCATGGAAGGGCAGTATCCACCGCCGATCCTCGCGGCTCCGCCGGGGGCGGCGGAGTCGCGGGAGAAACTTCGGACTGGGCGACCATGCCCTGCTGCCCGCTCCCGGATTCCGCTGGCCGCCTCAGATGTCCGAACCGAACTCGTGCTCTAGCGCCGAGCGCTGGTTCGCACCGAGCCCGCGCACGCGGCGGGACTCGGCGATGCCGAGCCGTTCCATGATCTGTTTGGCCCGGACCTTGCCGACGCCGGGCATCGACTCGAGCAAGGCCGAGACCTTCATCTTGCCAATGACGTCATCGGTCGAGCCTTCCTTGATGACGTCGGAGAGCGTTGTGGCTCCGCGCTTGAGGCGATTCTTCACCTCTGCACGTTCTTTACGCGCTCTGGCGGCCTTCTCCAAGGCCGCAGCGCGCTGGTCAGGAGTGAGGGGAGGAAGAGCCACTCGAGGTCACCTCGGGTTTCGTTGGTAAAAACGTTGGTGGGGGGGAAACTAGCGAGTAAGGGTACCTTTCGGCAACGCGAATCCCCGCTTACGCATAATAAATTTTAACGATATTACTCTAGGTGGTCATTTGATCACATTAGGCAACCAGCCAACGGTCACACGCTCTCTCGACTGCCTTGCCGACCATGAACCATTGCGCGCGGCGCCCCTGTCACCAGGGGTGCCGCGATGGGCATCACCGCAAGAGTAAGCCAACTGGCGCCGTTCCTGAACAGGGGTGGAGAGATTACTGCACCGCCGCTGCGGTCAATACGCTGCGCACACGCCGCGCGCATCGAGCCTGCAACGGTTCACGGATTTGGCCACCGCCGCATCACGCATATGATGACCGCCTCCAGGTGACTGAAGCCGTTAGTCCATACGGCGCCTGTCGCCACTCCCCCGGGGTCCACACAGACCGGAACACCAAGGCGCTGCAATCCCATGGAAACGGGCCTGCGGCCGAAGTTACGCGGCGAGTAAATATTTTACGTTTCAACGCCAGGTGCATCCTATGGTGAAGCCAAACGGCCAATCATCTGCATACGAATCTGTGTGATGACATACCGCACGCGCTTACCGCTTCCTTACCAGGCTCCACTCCAGGGTGACATTTCACCGTGGCTCACCCGCGCGGGTGTCTACTCGCCAGCTGGCGCGAGCCGCCTCAGGGCGGCCGCCACGGTGGCCGCGGCCGCGCCGGGATCGGGAGCCCCGGTGATCGGGCGCCCGATCACCAGCAGGTCGGAACCGGCCTTGATGGCCTCCTCGGGCGTGGCTACCCGGGCCTGATCGTAGGCGGCCGAGCCCGCAGGCCGCACGCCGGGGGTGATGAGCAGGACGTCGGGTCCTACCTCGGCCCGGACCGCGCTGACCTCACGCGGCGAGCAGACGATGCCCTGGGCGCCGGCTTCGACCGCCAGCGCGGAGAGCCGCAGGACCGTGTCGTGCACGCTGCCCGTCACGCCGATCCGGGCCATCTGTTCCTCGTTCAGCGAGGTGAGGAGGGTGACCGCGGCGATCTTCGTGCCCGGGGCGCCCTCCGCGGCGGCGCGGATGACGTCCGCGCCGCCGCTTGCGTGCACGGTCAGCAGGTCGGGGTGCAGGCGCGCGACGGTCCGCGCGGCTCCCGCGACTGTCGCGGGAATGTCATGCAGCTTGAGGTCCAGGAAGACGCGTACGCCACTTGCTCCCCTGATCGAGGCGACCACATCCGGGCCGTATCGCAGGTAGAGCTCCAGGCCGATCTTCACCGTGCTCACGTGCGGCGTCACCAGGGCGGCCCAGCGCGCGGCGGTTTCGAGATCGGGTGCGTCCAGCGCGACGGCGACTGGCGCGGGCTTGCTCAAGGCCACTCCTTCGACTTGTGCCCAGCAGTATTCCGCTCCGGGTGCACCGCCCGCGGCTTCGTGTTAGCGCTCACAGTGCTCACATCACGCCCGCTCTTCGGGGCGCTATTGGCTGGGGTGCCGCCACGCGAGCGGCACCATCCGTCTGTGACCGCCGGTGTATCGCGGCCAGCCGCGGGAGATGCACGGGTCACCTGGCCTGCGCGGGGATATCCGCAGCCGTCCCCGAGAGTAATGCACCGTGGCCACGATTGCGTCGGCCATCACGGTTCTTGACCCCATCAGCCCCGAGCGTCTCCGCGTACCTGCAGTGGCTCGGCCGTTCCCGGGGGCCGCGGTCAGGCGAGGCAGCGGTCAGGCGAGGCGGGGCTTCCAGCCGGGGGCGCCGAGGGCGTCGAAGGGGGTCGTGCGCACGTCGTCCCAGCGGACCACATCGCCGCGGAAGACCGGACCGTCGACGCACGACCGCACGATCCGGGTGATCCCGTCCGAACCTACCACCGGCCGCACACAGCTCATGCAGACCCCGGTCCCGCAGCCCATCGCCGCGGGCACGCAGGCCTGTACGGGGATCTCGGACCGGCTCGCCAGCGCGGTCACGTCCCGCAGCACGGACAGTGCCGCCGCGTGCCGGGTCAGTCGGCACCGCGCGGGCAGGGTAAGTCGGCACCGGGAGCAATGGTCAGTCGGTACCGCGCAGGCGCGCCGCGTGCTCCTGCAGCGACCGTACGCCGACCTCACCGCGGATGATGGCCTCGATGCCCTGCACCGCGGCGCCCAGGCCCGGCACGGTCGTCACGCACGGGACCCCCCGCCGAACCGCGGCCGAGCGGATCTCGTACCCGTCGAGGCGGGGACCGGTGTGCCCGGGACTGCCGAACGGCGTGTTGACGATGAGGTCCACCTCGCTGTCCAGGATCCGGGTGACGACGGTCGGCTCGCCGTCGGGCCCGGAGCCGTCGCTGTGCTTACGGACGATCTTGGCACGCACGCCGTTACGGCGCAGGACCTCCGCGGTGCCCCTGGTCGCCCAGATCTCGAAGCCCAGATCGGCGAGGCGCTTGACCGGGAACACCATGGAGCGCTTGTCCCGGTTGGCGACCGACACGAACACCCGCCCCTTGACCGGCAGGGACCCGTAAACGGCGGCCTGCGACTTGGCGTACGCCGTGCCGAACATCTCGTCGATGCCCATTACCTCGCCGGTGGAGCGCATTTCCGGGCCGAGCACGGTGTCCACGCCTTCGCCCTGGGTGTTGCGGAACCGGCCGAACGGCAGCACCGCCTCCTTGACCGCCACCGGGGCGTCCAGCGGGAGGGTGCCGCCGTCCCCGGTGGGCGGCAGGAGCCCCTCGGCGCGCAGGCCGGCGATGGTAGTGCCGAGCATGATCCGGGCCGCCGCCTTGGCCAGTGGGACCGCAGTCGCCTTGGAGACGAAAGGGACGGTACGCGAGGCCCGCGGGTTCGCCTCGAGCACGTACAGCACCCCAGCGGCCAGCGCGTACTGGACGTTGAGCAGGCCACCTACGCCGACCCCGGCCGCGATCCGCCTGGTGGCGTCGCGGATGGCCTCGATGTCGGCGTGGCCCAGCGTGATCGGCGGCAGCGCGCAGGCCGAGTCGCCGGAATGGATCCCGGCCTCCTCGATGTGCTCCATCACGCCGCCCAGGTACAGGTCCTCGCCGTCGTACAGGGCGTCCACGTCGATCTCGATCGCGTCGTCCAGGAAGCGGTCGATGAGCACGGGATGTTCGGGACTGGCCTGCGTCGCGCGCCGGACGTAAGAGGCCAGCGTGTCGTCGTCGTAAACGATCTCCATGCCGCGGCCGCCGAGCACGTAGGACGGCCGGACCAGGACCGGATAGCCGATCTCCCCGGCCACCTGCTGAGCCTGCTCCACCGAGGTGGCCATGCCGTACCTCGGCGCCGCCAGACCCGCGGCGGCGAGTACCCCGGCGAACGCGCCGCGGTCCTCGGCCAGGTGGATGGCCTCCGGGCTGGTCCCGACGATGGGCACGCCGGCCGCCTCCAGGGCGCGCGCCAGGCCCAGCGGAGTCTGCCCGCCGAGCTGGACGATGACGCCCGCGAGCGGGCCGCTGGCCTGCTCGGCGTGCACCACCTCGAGCACGTCCTCCAGCGTCAGCGGCTCGAAGTACAGCCGCCCGGACGTGTCGTAGTCGGTCGAGACGGTCTCGGGGTTGCAGTTGACCATGACCGTCTCGTAGCCGGCGTCGGCCAGCGCGAACGACACGTGCACGCAGGCGTAGTCAAACTCGATGCCCTGGCCGATCCGGTTCGGCCCGCTGCCCAGGATGATCACCTTGGGCCGGTCCCCGGGCGGGACCTCGGTCTCGTCGTCGTAGGTGGAGTACAGGTAGGGGGTGCGGGCGGCGAATTCGGCCGCGCAGGTGTCCACCGCGTGGAACACCGGCCGCACGCCGAGAGCCCAGCGGATCTCCCGGACGCTGGCCTCGCTCATCCCGCGCAGCTGCCCGATCTGCACATCGGAGAACCCCGCGCCCTTGGCCAGCCGTAGCGTGTCGGCGTCAAGTGGCTGCGCTGGCCCGGGGGGAAGACCCCCCTGGACCCCCCGCCATCCCGCTGCGCTGCCCGCCGTATCACCGGCCGCGCGCCGGGCCGGAGGCCCGGACTCGCTGTGCTGGCCCGGGGGGCGACCCCCCGGAACCTCCCGCTGCGCTTCGCGCCCCGCTGGGGTGCTCGCCGTATCACCGGCCACTCGCCCGGGCGCAAGGCCCGGGACTCGCTCGGCCGGTACGATCGCCTCGCCGTCACCCGCTGCGGTGCTCGCCGCGACACCACCGCTCACCGGGCCGGAGGCCCGGTTCGCTGGGCGGATGGAGCTTCGCTCCGTCGGCCCGTAACGTGCGTCACCGCGAATCCGTTGGGCTATTTCCTCGATGTGCGCGATCTGGTCGATGAACCAGGGATCGATCGCGCTCGCCGCCACCACGTCGGCCACACTGGCCCCTGCGCGCAGGGCCTGGTGGACGGTGCCGAGCCGGCCGTCGTGCGGGACGGCGCAGCGGCGCAGCAGTTCCGCCACGTCGCCCGGTGGTTCATTCCAGCCGAACGGGGCTCCCCGGGACTCCATCGAACGGAGCGCCTTCTGCAGCGCCTCGGGGAAGGACCGCCCGATGGCCATGGCCTCGCCCACCGACTTCATGTGCGTGGTGAGCTCGGTGTCGGCGCTGGGGAACTTCTCGAACGCGAACCGGGGCGTCTTGACCACCACGTAGTCGAGCGCGGGCTCGAAACAGGCGGGAGTCTGGCCGGTGATGTCGTTCGGGATCTCGTCGAGGGAGTAGCCGATGGCGAGCTTGGCCGCGATCTTGGCGATCGGGAACCCGGTCGCTTTGGAGGCCAGCGCCGAGGAGCGGGACACCCGGGGGTTCATCTCGATGACGACCATGCGCCCGGTCTGCGGGTGCACCGCGAACTGGATGTTGCAGCCGCCGGTGTCCACCCCGACCGCGCGGACGATCGCGATCGCGGTGTCGCGCATCCGCTGGTACTCGCGGTCGGTGAGGGTCATCGCGGGGGCCACGGTCACCGAGTCGCCGGTGTGCACGCCCATCGGGTCGATGTTCTCGATCGAGCAGACCACGACCACGTTGTCATTGCGGTCGCGCATGAGCTCAAGCTCGAACTCCTTCCAGCCGAGGATGGACTCCTCCAGCAGGACTTCGGCGGTGGGGCTGGCGTCCAGCCCGGCACCGGCGATGCGGCGCAGCTCATCGGGCGTGCGGGCGATGCCGGAGCCGCTCCCGCCGAGGGTGTAGGAGGGGCGGACGACGACTGGGTAACCGAGCTGTTCGGCCGCGGTGAAGACCCCCTCCAGGGAGTGGCAGATGCGGCTGTCCGGGACCTGGGGCACCTCACCGGGACCGTCGGCTCCGCCGCCCAGGGGCGGGAGGCTGGTCACGATCTCCTTGAACCGCTCGCGGTCCTCGCCGGCCTTGATCGCGTCGATCCGCGCCCCGATCAGCTCGGTGCCGTACCGCGCCAGGATCCCCGCCTCGTGCAGTTCCACCGCGGCGTTCAGCGCGGTCTGGCCGCCCAGGGTGGGCAGCACCGCGTCCGGGCGCTCGATCGCGATGACCTTCTCGAGCACGTCGATCGTGATCGGCTCCACGTAGGTGGCGTCGGCGAACTCGGGGTCCGTCATGATCGTCGCCGGGTTGGAGTTGACCAGGCTGACCCTTATGCCCTGCTGCTTGAGGACTCGGCACGCCTGGGTCCCGGAGTAGTCGAACTCACAACCCTGCCCGATCACGATCGGCCCGGACCCGATGACCAGCACGGACTTCAGGTCACTGCGACGCGGCATCACGCGCTCCCGTTCCGCATGTTCGCGCAGAAGTCGTTGAACAGGCCGGCGGCGTCGTGTGGGCCGGGGGCCGCCTCAGGGTGGTACTGGACGCTGAAGACGGGGCGCTCCAGCATCCGCAGCCCCTCGACCACACCGTCGTTGAGGTTAACGTGGCTGACGACCGCGGGCCCGTAGGGGGTATCGAACGGCTGACGGGCGGCCGCGGGGATGTGCGCCCATTCGGTCCCGCCGCCCGGGGGGATCCCGGGGCTACGGCCATCCCGGGCGGGGCGGCCGTCGGCGTGGCGGTCCTCGACAGGGCGGCCCTCGGCGGGACGGCTCTCCTCACCGGGCTCGTCGGCGGCGGGAGTCAGCCCCGGCAGTGCGGCGGCGAAGCCGTGGTTGTGGCTGGTCACCTGGACGCGGCCGGTGGCCAGGTCCATGACCGGCTGATTCACACCGCGGTGACCGTAACGGAGCTTGTAGGTCTCCAGGCCCAGCGCCCGGCCGAGGATCTGGCTGCCCAGGCAGATACCGAACACCGGCAGGCCGGCCTTCAGCACGCCCCGCATGGCCTCCACCGCGTAGCCCGCCGCGGCCGGGTCCCCCGGGCCGTTGCTGAAGAACGCCCCGTCCGGGCTGGATTCCAGGATCGCGGCGGCCGTGGCGTCCGCGGGCAGGACCAGCACCTCACAGCCGAGCCGGGCCAGGTAGCGCGGGGTCGAGGCCTTGATGCCCAGATCCACCGCAGCGACACGGTGGCGGACCGGCGTCCCGGCGGGCGGGCGGACCATGTACGGCTCGGGAGTCGTCACGGTCCGGGCCAGGTCGGCGCCGACCATGCCCGGGCTGGCCAGGACGCGCTGCAGGAGGGCGGCGGGGTCGCGTTCGGTGGTGCTGATCGCCGCGCGCATCGCCCCCTGCTCGCGCAGCCGCCGGGTTAGCGCGCGGGTGCCGCGGACCGCAATGCCGGTGATGCCATGGTCGCAGAGCTCGGTCTGCAGGTCCCGGGCCGCCCGCCAGCTCGATATCAACCGGGCGGGCTCCCGCACCACGTAACCGCCCACCCAGATGCGCCGCGATTCCGGGTCCTCGTCGTTGATGCCGGTGTTGCCGATGTGCGGGGCGGTCATGGCGACGATCTGCCGGGCGTAGGAAGGATCGGTGAGCGTTTCCTGGTAGCCGGTCATACCGGTGTTGAAGACCATCTCCCCGAAGGTCTCGCCCGCCGCACCGAACGCGGTCCCGCGCAGGACCGTTCCGTCTTCGAGGACCAGCAGAGCCGGCGGTGCCGCCCGGCCGTCCCTGGCCGGGCCATTGGCTGCGGGCGGGGCTTCCGCGGTCATGACGCCACCTTCCCGTCGAGCACGGTCGCGGTGCCGCGCAGGAACGTGGCCACCACCTGGCCGGGCAGCGCGACGCCGCCGAACGGCGAGTTGCGGCTCTTCGACGCGTGCGCGGCCGGGTCCACCGGCTCGGGCCCGGCGGCCGGGTCATAGAGCGTCAGGTTCGCGGGCGCCCCGGTCACGGGCAAGATGCCGTGCCCGCTCAGCCGGCCGATGAGGGCCGGGCGCACCGACATCCGGTCCGCCACCCCGGCCCAGTCCAGCAGCCCGGTCTCCACCATGGCCTGCTGCACCGCGCGCAGCGCGACCTCGAGGCCGGTCATGCCGAACGCGGCGTAGGCCCACTCGGTGTCCTTGGCCTCGACCGGGTGCGGCGCGTGATCCGTGGCCACGCAGTCGATCGTCCCGTCGGCCAGGCCTGCCCGGAGCCCCTCGATGTCCGCGGCGGTCCGCAGCGGCGGGTTGACCTTGTAGACCGGGTCGTAACCCTCGGCCAACTCGTCGGTGAGCAGCAGATGGTGCGGCGTGACCTCGGCGGATACCCGCCACCCCTTGGACTTGGCCCAGCGGATGATCTCCACCGATCCGGCCGTCGACACGTGGCAGACGTGCAGCGCCGAGCCGACATGCGCGGCCAGCAGGCAGTCCCGGGCGATGATCGCCTCCTCGGCCACGGCCGGCCAGCCTGCCAGTCCCAGCCGCCCGGACACCGCACCCTCGTTCATCTGGGCGTTTTCGGTGAGCCGGGGCTCCTGGGCGTGCTGCGCAATCACGCCGTCGAACGCCTTGACGTACTCCAGCGCGCGGCGCATCAGCAGGGGGTCAGACACGCAGCGGCCGTCGTCGGAGAACACCCTGACCCGGGCGGCCGAGTCGGCCATCGCGCCGAGCTCGGCCAGGCGGGTCCCGCCGAGCCCGAGCGTCACGGCGCCGACCGGCTGAACGTCACAGTGCCCGGCCTCCCGGCCGAGCCGCCACACCTGCTCCACCACCCCGGCCGTATCGGCGACCGGCTCGGTGTTGGCCATGGCGTGCACCGCGGTATAGCCGCCCAGCGCGGCCGCCCGGGTACCGGTCTCGATGGTCTCCGCGTCCTCCCGGCCCGGCTCCCGCAGATGGGTGTGCAGGTCGACGAGCCCCGGCAGCGCGACCAGCCCGTCCGCGTCCAGCACCTGGGCCCCGGCCGCGGCGAGCCGCGTCCCGGTCTTCGCGATCACTCCGTCACGCAACAGCAGGTCGGCGCGCTGGCCGCCGGGCAAGGTGACCTTCCTGATCAGCCAGGTGTCCGCCACGCCGTTCACCATCTCCTCCATCGTCACCTTCCCGCTCACCGGGATTCCCCCGTCAGTTCCGCGCCGCTCAGGAGAAGGTAGAGCACGGCCATCCGGACGCTGACACCGTTCGCCACCTGCTCCACGATCGTGGACCGGGGCGAGTCGGCCACCTCGGCGGCGATCTCGACCCCCCGGTTCATCGGCCCGGGATGCATCACGATGGCGTGCTCAGGCAGCATTGCCATCCGCCCGGCGTCCAGCCCGTACCGTCGGCTGTACTCACGGACGCTCGGGAAGTACGCGGCGATCATCCGCTCCTGCTGCACCCGCAACATCATGATCACATCGCTCTTGGGCAGGACCGCATCGAGGTCGTAGCTGACCTCGCATGACCAGCCGTCCACGGCGATCGGCAGCAGCGTGGGCGGCGCGACCAGGGTGACCTCGGCGCCGAGGATGTTCAGCAGCGCGATGTTCGATCGGGCCACCCGGCTGTGCAGGACGTCGCCGACGATCGCCACCCGCACACCGTCCAGCCCGCCCGGCCTCGCCGGGCCGGTCCGGCCACCGCCGCGGCTTGCGGTGCGGCGGGTGTGCCCGCCCGGGCCGGTGTCCCCGGCCCCCGGCTGCAGGCCGAGGCGGCGCCGGATGGTAAAGGCGTCGAGCAGCGCCTGGGTGGGGTGCTCGTGCATGCCGTCGCCGGCGTTAACCACGTGACCGCGGATCCAGCCGGCCAGCCGGTGCGGCGCACCCGACGCGACGTGCCGGATGACCACGGCGTCGGCGCCCATAGCCTCAAGCGTAAGTGCCGTGTCCTTGAGGCTCTCCCCCTTGGCGACGCTGGACCCCTTGGCCGAGAAGTTGATCACGTCGGCGGACAGCCGTTTGGCGGCGGCCTCGAAGGAGATCCTGGTCCGGGTCGAATCCTCGAAGAAGAGGTTGACGACCGTGCGCCCGCGCAGCGTCGGCAGCTTCTTGATCGGCCGGTCGGACATGCGCGCCAGCTCTCCGGCGGTGTCCAGGATCAGGAGCGCGTCGTCCCGGCTGAGGTCGGCGGCCGAGATCAGGTGCCGGTTCATGCCAGCTCCCCCTTCCACTCACCCAGAAGTACCGCGTCCTCACCGTCGGTCTCGGCGAGGTGCACCCGCACCGTCTCGCGCTGTGAGGTGGGCAGGTTCTTGCCCACGTAGTCGGCCCGGATCGGGAGCTCACGGTGCCCGCGGTCGACGAGGACCGCGAGCTGGACCGAGCGAGGGCGGCCCAGGTCGGTCAGAGCGTCCAGCGCGGCCCGGACGGTGCGCCCGGAGTAGAGGACGTCATCGACAATGACGACCGTCTTGCCGTCGATGCCGTCCGGCGGAAGCTCGGTGCGGCCAAGTGCCCGGGCCGGGCGCAGCCGCAGGTCATCCCGGTACATGGTGACGTCGAGCGAGCCCCACGGAACGAGGCGGCCCTCGAATTCGGCGGTCCTCCCGGCGAGCCGCTGGGCGAGCGGGACCCCACGGGTGGGAATGCCGAGGAGGACGATGTCGTCGGCGCCGTGGGTCCGCTCCAAGATCTCGTGCGCGATCCGGGTCAGTACCCGCCGGATCTCCGCGGGCTCGAGAACCCGTTTATTGCTGCCTGGGCTTTCCCGGTCGTGGCCCTCGTCGGTATTGCCCGCGTCAGGGCGCGCATGCACCATCCGCGACCTCCTTCACCGCCTCACGGAACGGTCCTTAAAGGACGTCTCTCGCCATCACGTTATCAGGACGCCGGAGGGGCGGATGGACGACGCGCCGCAGGATAAATCGGGGCGCCGGGCACTCGCAGGACATCGCTTCATAGTGTGATTTAGGTCACACGGACGAGGTCGTTCACAGAACGGCACAAGCCCCGTCCGACTGCCCCAAAATAGTCGCAGACTGCTCATAAAGCCCGGCCACGCCGTGGTTCCCGCACGCTGCGCGCGGGGGAGATGACGCTCCGGCAGGGCAGGTCGGTTACCGGATAGGTTCAACCAGTTTTTGCCATTCGGCTTGACCTTGTCGTCCTCGCGGCTTACCGTCACTGTCCGTAACCGTTACCGTAAGCTACGACTGGCCGGGGGCCGACAACATGCCATCTGAGTACGCAAAGACCCTGGGCGCGCGACTGCGCGCGATCCGGACGCAGCAGGGCCTGTCCCTGCACGGAGTTGAGGAGAAGTCACGCGGCCGGTGGAAGGCCGTGGTGGTTGGCTCCTACGAGCGGGGTGACCGGTCCGTCACCGTCCAGAAGCTGGCCGAACTGGCCGAGTTCTACGGCGTTCCCGTATCGGAACTGCTGCCCGGCGACTCGACCCCAGCGCCGCTCGCCCCGACGCCCAAACTGGTCATCGACCTGGAGCGGATGAACGAATTGCCCAAGGAGAAGTCCGGCCCGCTGGCCCGTTACATCGCCACCATCCAGAGCCAGCGTGGCGACTACAACGGCCGGGTGCTGTCGGTCCGGCAGGAAGACCTCCGGTCGCTTGCCGTCATCTACGACAAGTCCCCCGCTGACCTGACTGAGGAACTGATCAACTGGGGCGTGCTGGACTCCGAGGCCCGCGGGGCCATCGACACGCTCTGACCGCCGGGCCTCCCCGCCCGCACCCCTTTCCCGCCGGGTCCGCGCGCACTCGCATCGCGCTGGCATTCAGGCGGGAACGGGAAGGAACGGTTGCTTCCGTTCTTGAAACGTGCAGGAGCGTGTCATGAGCCGTTGCCTCGCGGCACGGCGTTGACCTCGTGGGCTTTCCCGTGGCGGTACCCGCTGCCAGCACCGTGCTGGTCTTACCTGGGTTTCCATCGGGCTCGTTTCCTGTCGCCCGCCAACTGCCGAGGACACCAGCGCCGCCAGGTTCAGCGCGGCGTTGAGATCGCGGTCCAGGGGTTTCAGGGCCGCCACGTACGGAACGCCGTGCGAGGCGGATGTCAGCCTACGAGAACGGTGTCAGCCTGCCGTCCGGAGCGGGAGCTGAGACTGGCCCGGGACGCCGAGTGCGGTCTCGACAACGGACAGGAATATCTCCGCATCCCTCAGCAGGTCGTCTGCCTCTCGGGCCGTCGCCGCCCGGGAAAGCCCGGCTTCGGCGGCCGCGCGCTTGTTCGCTCCTGCCGCGAAGAACGCGGCCCACTCCGCGAGTGCGGGCTCGACCTGCGGCAGCAGTTCCCACACACTGCGTGGGCGCCGGCGGCGGGACCCGCTGGACGGCTCTCCGCGAACCGCGACCACAGCCGCAGCCGCACGCAGCGCGGCCAGATGGGCGGCCACATAGCGCCCCGCGGGCGAGGTCTCATCGACGGCGTCAGCCAGCCCGCTTCGCGCGGATTCAAGCAGCGCGACAGCCGACGGCGCCATTCTTCGCCGTGGCTGCCCGACGGGTGATGGCCTGCCGTCCCCGGGGCCGCGCTCCGCTGAGGTGCGCTCCGCGGAGACGCGGTCGGCCGTTCTGGTGCGCATCGGCGCACGAACCTGCGCTGAGGTGACTGCGTTTACCATCGCGTCCTCTCTTCCGTGCGGAAACGTGCCAGGCGGGGCACTTCCCGCTACCACGCCTGGCACGGGGTCCGGCCGCGTGAGGGGGGTCATACGGCTGGGCTTCGCGTATCTATTCGAACACAATTTCGGTTGCGTGTCTAGTCCGTTTGTGTCTGCGTTCGAATGTAGCCGGGGGGTCTGACATTCCGGGTGACCCGGGCGCGGCGGCACCCGAGACCCTCGCAGCGGAGCGGCAGGGTGCCGGGCGGGGCGCGGGCGATCGGCGACATTGACGACGGGCGCGGGTGGGAGCACCTGCCGGTGCGGCGGATCGCGGTCACGGCGCAGCAGTACCCGTTCAACACCGGCTGGGTGTTCGGCGCGTACGATGACGGGTCCGAGCAGCCGGGCTACCAAGACGCGCACCTCAGGCCGGTCACGCTGCCGCACTGTGTCACGGAACTGTCCTGGCAGAAGTGGAACCCCGAGGCGTGGGAGCACGTCTGGGTCTACCGCAGGACCTTCGACGGCACGAACCTGCTGAACGGCCGCGTGCTGGTCGACTTCGACGGCGTGATGGTCAACGCCACGGTGGTCATCAACGGCCAGACGGTGGCCACTCACATGGGCGGTTACCTGCCGTTCTCGGCCGAGCTGACCGGTTACCTGAAGCCCGGTGACAACGTGCTAGCGGTGGTGGTCGACGCCCGCTGCCTGCCGGTCCCGCCGGAGGGCATACGGCGCACGCCGCGCTCCGTTGACTTCCTGCAGCCGGGCGGGATCTACCGGGACGTCGCGCTGCGGGTGGTGCCGGGCACCTATCTGTCCGATGTGTTCGCCCGGCCGGTCAACGTGCTCACCACGAACCGGAGCGTCGACGTCCGGTGCACCATCAACGCCGGCCCGGCGCCGGCCGCGCCAGTACAGATCACCGCCGCCCTGGCCAAGGACGGCAGGGAGATCGCTACCGTGTCCCGGACCCTCTACGGAATCCCGGCGGAGCAGAGCGCCGCCGCCCTGTCCCTCACCGGCCTGGGCGAGATCCAGCTGTGGTCGCCGGCCAGCCCGGCGCTGTACGAACTGACCACGACCGTGTCGGTCCCGGGCACCGGCACGCATTCGGTGCGGCAGCGGATCGGGTTCCGCGAGGCCACGTTCCGCCCCGACGGCTTCTTCCTGAACGGACAGCGGCTCGAGATATTCGGGCTGGACCGGCACCAGCTGTTTCCCTACACCGGAATGGCCATGCCCGCCCGCATCCAGCGCCGGGACGCCGAGATCATCAAGAACGACTTCAACTGCAACATGGTGCGCTGCTCGCACTACCCGCAATCGCCGCGCTTCCTGGACGCATGCGACGAACTGGGCCTGATGGTGTGGGAGGAGACACCCGGCTGGCACCACGTCGGCGGCGCGGCGTGGCAGGACATCGTGCTGGCCAACGTGCGCGACATGGTGATCCGGGACCGCAGCAGGCCGTCGGTGATCATCTGGGGCACCCGGCTCAACGAGACCAGCGATTACCCGGGCCTGTACCCCCGGACGCGGCAGATCGCGAAGGACCTGGACGGCTCACGGCCCTCGTCCGGGGCGATGGACCGTCACAGCACCAGATCCTGGGACGAGGACGTGTTCGGGTACAACGACTACGGCATCGGCGCGGCCGGCCAGTACCGGCTGCGGCCGCCGCTCCCCCACGTTCCGTACCTGATCACCGAGTCGGTCGGGGTGGAACTTCCGTGGCCGCGGCACTACCGCTGGACCGATCCCCCGGCGCAGCTGGCCCGGCAGGCGGTCTACCACGCGCAGGCGCACGACATCGCGCAGTCGGATCCGCGGTACGCCGGGCTGATCGGCTGGGTCGCATTCGACTACGCGTCGCTGATGGGGCAGCCGTGGGGCCAGAACGTCAAATGGGCCGGCGTCGCCGACGGCTTCAGGGTGCCCAAGCCCGCCGCCGCCATCTACCTGTCGCAGGTGGATCCCCGGGTCCGGCCCGTGGTCGTGCCCGTGTTCTTCTGGGATCTGGGGAACGGGGCAGCTCCGCGGGGGCCCGGCCCCAACGCGATGCTGGCCAGCAACTGCGAGCGGGTGGAAGTCTTCATCGGCGATAACCACGCCGGCACCGGACGGCCCGTCCTGGACGCGGAACAGTACGGCCACCTGGCTTACCCGCCGACCCTGGTGGACCTCACCGTGTCCCGGAACGACCGTCCCGAGCTCCGCATCGAGGGCTACATCAACGACCAGCCAGTCGCGGCGGTGCGGATGTCCTCCGATCCGGCCGGCGACCGCCTCGCGATGACGGCCGACGACGCGGCGATCACCGGCGACGGGTCCGACGCCACCCGCGTGGTGTTCCGGGCGGTCGACGCCTACGGCAACCAGCGCCGGTACACCTCCGGAGAGGTCACCCTGCACGTGACGGGACCCGCCGAGTTGATCGGGGACAACCCGTTCCCGCTCGCCGAGTACGGCGGACTCGGCGCGGTCTGGCTGCGATCCCGGCCGGGCCGGACGGGGCCGGTCACGGTGATCGCCGAGCACCCCCGTCTCGGCCGCGCCCGGGTCACGCTCACCGTCATGGCGGCCGGCCGCCAGTATCTCGACTGAGCGCCCGGACCGTTCGCCCGGCGCCGCGCCCGTTTCCTATCCAGCCGAACGGGCCCCGCGCGGGAGTATCCCCTCGGCGGACCACGCCTCGCTCCAGGCCGACGGGTCCGACAAGCACCCGGCTGACGTTCCGCGCGCTGGGCGTCGCGCTGGGCTAGCACTGAGGCGGGAGGGATTCCTGGGCAGCCCGGGCGGGTACAGGAGGAACTTGACCGCCCAGCGCAGCGCCGCACGAGGAGGCACGCCGATGGGATGTGAAGTGTCCTGGTTCGCCGCCCTGTGCGACGACGACTACGAGTTCCTCGGAGTGCCGGATCCGGTGCTCCAGTCGAGCTGGGAGCACTGCCGCACGATCGCGCTCGCCGCCGAGGCGGCGGGCTACGACAACCTGCTGCTGCCGTCGGGGTACTCGATGGGCATCGACGCGATCGGCTTCGGGGCCGGGATCGCGCCGCTGCTGCGGCGCATGCAGCTGCTGGTGGCGGTGCGGATGGGCGAGATGTGGGCGCCGCAGCTGGCCCGGCAGCTGGCCACGCTGGACCAGATGCTCGGCGGCCGGCTCGACGGTCAACATCATCTCCTCCGACCTGCCGGGCCAGAAGCTGGACTCCGCGGCCCGGTACCGGCGCACGCTGGAGATCATGAGCGTGCTGCGCGACCTGCTCAGCGGGAAGCCGGTGGATTTCCACGGGGATTTCGTCGACGTGACGCTCGATCCGCCGCGGCTGCGGCCGAAGGGCGGGCGCCCGCCGTTCTACTTCGGCGGCCTGTCCGAGCCCGCGCGTGAGGTGGCGGCCCAGGCCGCGGACGTGTTCCTGATGTGGCCGGACACGCTGCCCGGGGTGGCCGCGGTGATCGACGACATGCGGGCGCGGGCGGCTCGGCACGGGCGCGAGCTGCGGTTCGGCTACCGGGCGCACGTGATCGTCCGGTCCACCGAGTCCGAGGCGCGGGCGGCGGCGCGGCGGCTACTGTCACGGCTGGACGCGGAGACCGGCGAGCAGATCCGCCGCCGGTCGCTGGACACCACCTCGGCCGGGAACGCCCGGCAGCGGGAACTTCGGGAGGCGGCCAACAGCGAGGGGTACGCCGAGCCGGCGCTGTGGACTGGCATCGGGCGGGCGCGATCCGGGGCTGGGGCGGCCATCGTGGGCGACCCGGACCAGGTGCTGGCCAAGCTGCGGGCGTACCAGGCGCTCGGCATGGAAGCGTTCATCCTGTCGGGCTACCCGCACGTCACCGAAGGCGACCTGTTCGCCCGCCACGTCCTGCCCCACCTGGCCCACGGGCCCCTTTTCCCCCGCTGACCGGTAGGCCGGGCGCAAGCCTCGTAGTACGCGGACGGGGACGCGCGGAGTAACCGGACGGGGACGCGCGAGCGGGCGGTTGGGAGCACCAGGGCATCGGCAGGGCGCTGGCGGTCGTGTGCTTTAGGGGTTGCGGGGTGTCCCGTAAGCTCAGGGGATGGGGCCCGCAACCACGCTGACGGAACTAGGCGCTGCGCGCTTCGTGATAGCCGTCGACAAGATGCTGGCGGTGTACACCGCGGCCATGAACCCGGCGGCCTCGCAGCTGGCGGGCCGGCGGGCGATCATGGCCCGGCACGCGACCAACCCCGGTTTCCGCGCCCTGGCCGTCCTCGACGGCGACGGTGAGCCGGTCGCCTTCAGCTACGGCTTCCACGGGGAGTCCGGCCAGTGGTGGCACGACATGGTGAACTACGCGCTGGCCGCTTCGGCCGGGGCGGCCAAAGCCAGCCACTGGCTGTCCGACTCGTTCGAAGTGGCTGAGCTGCACGTAAAGCCGGCCTATCAGCACCGGGGACTCGGGCGCAGCCTGCTGTACCGGCTGACCGCCGACTTGGACGAATACAGCGCCCTGCTGTCCACGCACGACTCCGAATCACCGGCGCGGCAGCTGTACCGCAACGCCGGGTTCGTCGACCTGCTGACGGCGTACCGGTTCTCCGGCGGTGACCCGCCCTACGCGGTGATGGGCGCCGCGCTGCCGCTGCGCGATATCCGCTCCTGACGCTGCTGGCCCGGCGGATCCGTCTGGTCCGTCTGGCGGGACGCGCGCATCCGGGCCGCACGCTCGGCCAGGCCGAGCCGCTGATAGATCTCCCGCGTGGCCCGGGACCAGTTCAGCGTGTAAAAGTGCAGGCCCGGGGCGCCGTCGGCGAGCAGTCGCTCGCACATCGAGGCCGCGTAGTCCACGCCGATCTCGCGCACCGCCGCCCGGTCGGCGGAGACGCCGTGCAGCCGCTCGGATAGCTCAGGCGGAATCTTGGTGCCACCCAGCTCGATCGCGCGGTCGATGATCCGCACGCTGGTGATGGGCATGATGCCGGGGATGATCGGGACGGCGCAGCCGTGGGCCGCCACCCGGTCGCGCAGCCGCAGGTAGTCCTCGGGGTAGAAGAACATCTGCGTGACGGCGAAGTCGGCCCCGGCCCGGCACTTGCGGACGAAATACTCGACGTCGGAGTCGAGGTCGGGTGAGCGCGGGTGCTTCTCGGGGAAAGCGGCGACGCCGACGGAGAAGTCTCCGGCGGACCGGATCAGGCGGACCAGGTCGTCGGCGTGGGCCAGACCCTCCGGGTGCGCCGTCCACTCCGCGTTCGGGTCGCCGGGCGGGTCGCCGCGCAGCGCCAGCAGGTTGCGGACGCCGACCGCCGCGTAGGAGCCGATGACGTGCCGCAGCTCGGCGACCGAGTGATTCACGGCGGTTAGGTGCCCGACCGGGGTCAGCGTCGTCTCCTCGGCGATCCGGCCGGTCACGCGAACCGTGCGGTCGCGGGTCGAGCCGCCCGCACCGTAGGTCACCGATACGAACGTCGGCCGCAGCGGCTCGAGCTGCCGGATCGACCGCCAGAGCTGCAGCTCCTCGGCGTCGGTCTTCGGCGGCATGAACTCGAACGAGAACGACTCGCCGCCGGCCGCGATCAGGTCCCGGATCGCGGCGGCGTGCCGGACCTGTCGGGCCGGGGCGGCCGCAGAGCCGATGGGCTCGGCGGAGTCGGCGGGCGCGGATGAGCGGCGCTGGCGAGGAGGCATGCGGCCCAGCGTAACTGCTGAGTGCCCGTCCGTGCCACGGCCCAATGGCCCGGGTGCCCGGGCTGGTCTTTGGGCCAGCCTCCGCCAGGGCCCGCCGGCCCGCTACTGGGCGGCGCGCAGGCGCGCAGCGAACGTGGCCGCGGCGACGGCCGGATCCGGCGCTTCGGTGAGCGCCCGGACCACGACCACGCGGCGCGCGCCGGCCCCCAGCACCTGGCCGAGGCTGTCCAGGGTGATCCCGCCGATCGCGAACCACGGACGGCGGCGGCCCAGCGTGGCGGCGTAACGCACGAGCGGCAGGCCGGGCGCGGGCCGGCCGGGTTTGGTCGGCGTCGGCCAGACCGGGCCCGTACAGAAGTAGTCAACCCCGGGGGCCGACGCTTCCGCGGCCGTCTCCGCCTCGGCGTGCGAGGAACGCCCGATCAGCGGCCCGGGGCCGACGATCGCCCGGGCCACGGCGACCGGGAGATCATCCTGGCCCAGGTGCAGGATGTCTGCCCCGGCCGCGTAGGCCAGGTCGGCGCGGTCGTTGACGGCGAACAGCGCATCGTGCCGGGCCGCCTTCTCCCGGAACATCTCGAGGAACGCGAGCTCCTGCGCCGCCTCCAGGCCCTTCTGCCGGAGCTGGACGATGTCCACCCCGGCCCCGAGCACCGCATCGAGGAAGTCCGGCAGGTCACCCTGGCGCTCCCGGGCGTCCGTGCACAGGTAGAGCCGCGCGTCCGCCAGCCGGTCCCGGAGGCTTCGGGGCATCCGGGTCAGGCAGGCTGCCCGGTGGTGGCAGCCGGGCCGGTGAGCCGCAGCTCCACGCTGATGTTGCCGCGCGTCGCGCGCGAGTAGGGGCACACCTGGTGGGCCCCGTCGGCGACCTCGCGGGCCTGCTCGGGACCGGCCTTCGGCAGGTAGATCTCGAGCGTGACGACCAGGTCGAACGCGTCTCCTTCGGGCCCGATGCCCACGTAAGAGGTCACCGTGGAGCCGTCCACGTCGGCGCCGACCCGGCGGCCGACCGCGCGCAGGGCGCTGTGGTAGCACGCCGCGTACCCGGCGGCGAACAGCTCTTCGGGGTTGGCGCCGTTACCTGACCCGCCCATGTCGGGCGGAAGCGCGAGATCAAGGTCGATCCGGCCGTCTGAGGAGGTGACGTGGCCGTTCCGGCCGTCGCCCGTGGCGGTGGCTTCGGCGGTGTACAGGACTTTCTCAGGCATGATCTACCTCAAGGCTCTGAAATGGAATTCACCTGGGCGCGCAGGCCGCCGTACGCCATTCAGCCCGGCAGCGCTGCCGCCCATGCTAGGGGACAAGCGATCGGGCCGTCGCCCGGGCCATGCCGCCCGACAAGAGGCCGGGTCAGGCCCGATCAGGAGGCGGGTCAGCGGACGCGAGCAGCCTCCGCAGCGCTGCGGCCGAAGTGAACTGGACGGCCGCGATCCCGGCTGCTTTCGCGCCATCCACGTTCGCCGCGACGTCATCGATGAACAGGCAGTCCCCGGCGGCGACGCCGAACCGCCGCAGCGCGAGGGCGAAGATCCGCGGATCGGGCTTGCAGACCCCGACGAAGCTGGAAATGACAATGTCCTTGAAGCAGTTCAGCACGGGAAAGGCGTCCATCGTGGCCGGCCACACCTCGCCGTTAAAATTCGAAATGGCGTACAGCTCACGTCCCGATTTGGCCAATTCGGTAACGAGCTCGCTCGTGCCCGGAATGGGACCGCCAAGCATTTCCGGCCAGCGATCCCAATAGGCGCTGATCAGGCCGGCCTGGTCGGGAAAGCGCGCAGACAGTTCCGCGACCGCTTCCGCCGACGGCTTGCCGGTATCCATCTGCAGGTTCCAGGCCGGGCTGCACACCTCGGTCAGGAACCATTCACGCGCCACCTCGTCGGGGATCAGCTTCCGGTACAGGTGACGGGGGTTCCAGTCCAGGACGACGCCGCCGAGGTCGAAGATGAGCACCGGTCTGGACGCCAGCCACGCTGGGTCGCCGCTGACCGCCGCGGTGGTGACGTCGCCACGTTCGTCCATCTCCCGCCCCTTTCCGTTCGCCAGAATTTCAGCGGCACCGATCTCACGGGCCCGCGGGGGGCAGCACGGGCAGACCAGGCGGCACACCGTCGCTGATCAGCCGCGCGAGCGCCGCGGTATCGAGGTGGTCCGCGACCAGGTCGCCGAGCGCGTCGAGCCGCGCCTCGCGCAGCCCCGCGAAGTCCGTGCCGGGCGCGGGCGTGAAATCGCGACCGGCCAGGCGCGCCACCTCGGCCAGGAACACCCGCCGGAACTTGTCGTTTTCCATCGTGCCATGCCAGCTCGTGCCCCACACCGCGCCACCGGGGCCGGCCCGGCAGCCGTCGAGGAATGGCTCGCAGCCCGGGTCGGTGAGCCGGACGACACCGTGGTGGATCTCGTATCCGGCGACCGTGGTGCCCAGCGCGCGGCCCACCGGCCGTCCCAGGCACTTATCCGCGCCGAATTCCACCCGGGCCGGGAGCAGGCCCAGGCCGGGGACCTCACCCGCGCCGGACTCCACCCGGTCCTTGATCTGCTCGGCCAGCATCTGGTATCCGCCGCAGATGCCGAGCACCGGCCGGCCCACCCGCGCGCGCTCGGCGATGGCGGCGGCGAGCCCGCGCTCACGCAGCCAGCCGAGGTCCGCGACGGTCGCCCGGGAGCCGGGCAGCATGACCAGGTCGGCGTCGGCCAGTTCGGCGGGCTCGCGGGCCAGCCGGATGAGCACCCCCGGCTCGGCGGCCAGCGCGTCGATATCGGTGAAGTTGCTGATCCGCGGGAGCCGGACCACGCTGATCCGGAGCACATCATTTCCGAACGGGGCTGTGGTGCTCCCGATCCCGCCGCCGGAGCCGACCGGCCGGGAGAGTGCGAGCGAGTCTTCCGCGTCGAGCCAGAGGTTCTCGGCCCAGGGCAGCACGCCGAGCAGTGGGCGCCCGGTGAGGCGCCCCAGCATGGTGATCCCGCTGTCCAGCAGTTCGGTGGCGCCGCGGAACTTGTTGATGACGAAGCCCGAGACCAGCTCCTGGTCGGCGGGCGGCATGAGCGCGAGCGTCCCGTACAGCGCCGCGAACACACCGCCCCGGTCGATGTCGCCGACCACGATGACGGGCAGCCCGGCGGCCCGGGCCAGCCCCATGTTCGCCACGTCGGTGTCCCGCAGGTTGATCTCCGCCGGGCTGCCGGCCCCCTCGCAGATCACGACGTCGAACTCGTCGCGGAGCCGGGCCAGGCTGGCCAGCGCGACCTGCCGGAGCTCTGTGGCCATGGACCGGTAGGAGACCGCGTCGGCCTCGGTTCTCGGGTGGCCGAGGACGACCACCTGGCTGCGCCGGTCGCTGCCCGGCTTGAGCAGGACCGGGTTCATGTCCGCGGTCGGCTCGACCCCGGCCGCGGCGGCCTGCATGACCTGTGCCCGCCCGATCTCCGCGCCACCCGGCGTGACGAAGGAGTTGAGCGACATGTTCTGTGCCTTGAACGGGGCCACCTTCAGGCCCTGGCGGGCCAGCCAGCGGCACAGCCCGGCCGTGATCACGCTCTTGCCGGCGTCGGAGTTCGTCCCCGCGACCAGCAGCGCCCCCTTCACCGGGCGCCCCCGCGCGTCCGGCGCGGGCTCCGCGAGGGGCGGCCGACGGGGAGGAGCCCCCGCCCGGGGAGCCCATGCGGGGAGGCGGGGCCGGGTGAGGCGGGGCCGGGCAGGTTTGGGGCCAGGGCGGCCAGGGTGGCCAGGGCGGCGGCGCTAATCGTGACGGCGCGGGACAGGCGCTCCGCGCCGCGGATGTCGCGGGGTTCCGGTGCGCGGCCGTCGCCGAGTTCGGGCCGGTACTCAGTGACACCCTGGTAGCTGCTGGCCCCGCCGAGCCGCAGGCCGAGCGCGCCGGCGAAGGCCGCCTCCGGGCGGCCCGCGTTCGGGCTCGGGTGGTGCCCACCATCGCGGCGGACGGCGCGCAGCGACGCGCGGGGGCTCCCGCCGACGGCGGGGGCGCAGGCCGCGGCGAGCGCCGCCGTCAGGCGGGCGGGGGCCCAGTTGGCTACGTCGTCGAGGCTCGCGGCGGCCCAGCCGAACCGCTCGTACCGCGGTGACCGGTAGCCGACCATCGCGTCCAGCGTGTTCACCGCACGGTAGGCGGCCAGGCCGGGCAGCCCGGCGACCGCGGCCCAGACCAGCGGGGCGACCGCCGCGTCGCTGGTGTTCTCGGCCACCGACTCCACCACCGCGCGGGCGAGGTCCTTCGGGCCGAGGTGGGCCGGGTCGCGGCTGCAGAGCCCCGGGAGCACCTCGCGGGCCGCGGCCAGATCGTTCGTATCGAGGGCCACGGCGGCCCGTTCGGCCTCGTGGCGAAGCGAACGGGCACCGGTGACCGCCCAGACGGTGGCCGTGACGGCGGCGGCGCGGAGCAGCGGGCGGCCACGAGTGAGGCGGTGCGCGGCCACGGCCGGCAGGGTGGCGCCCAGCACGCAGGCGCCGGCGTACAGCGAGCCGCGGAGCCGGTCGTCCGCGTACATGCGCGCTTCCAGGCCTGCGGCGGCACGGCCGAAGGCGGCCACTGGATGCGCGCGGCGAGGGTCACCGATCAGCGCGTCCAGCGCCACGCCTGCGGCCACGCCACCTGCCAGCGCCCAGTCCCTGACACCATCCGGCGCCTGCCCCTCGCACGTCACAGCAACTGACCATAGGCGAAGGCGCCGTGGCGTGACCCGGCTACCCGGGCTTACCGGGTGCCGGTTCCGGTTGATGCGGGGGCAGTACGGCGGGCGCGGCTGACGGCGGTCCGGGCGGCGCAGCGTTCACACCGGCCAGCGGTCCGGCCGGCGCAGGCGTGCCTCGATCTCGGGCCGGTTGCGCTCCAGCCACACCGCGGACCGCAGCAGCCGGTCCCCCACTCCGGCGGCCAGCATCCGGGCCCAGGCCCCGCCACGCGTCCTGCCCCGCTCCGCGATGGTGGCCCGCGACCGGCACAGCCACCGGATGGCGACCGGGACGAGGCGGGCGCGTTCGGTGCGCGAGAGTCCGTACGCCTCGCAGAAGATCGCGATGCGGGCCGGGGCGTCGGCGTTCCGGAGCGCCGGATCGCGGTCGGCCGGATCGGCGATCGGGGCCCAGTAGCGCAGCGTCTGGATGATGTCGACCAGCCGCGTTCCGGGCCGGGCCAGATCGAAGTCGATGAACGCATACGGCTGGGGACCGTCCGGTCCCGGGCGGAAGATGACGTTCTTCAGATTCACGTCGCAGTGGCAGATAACGTCCGGCGGCCCGTCGACAAACCGGGTCAGCTCACCATCCCACTGCGCCCCGGGGGGCGGGTCGAAACGGGCGACCGCCTGGTGAAACCGGAGTTGCAGTCCGGCCAGGGAGACCAGCGTGGAGTCGGCGGTGATGAACTTCGGGAGCAGGCGCCTGCTCACCACGCCCGGGAGGTAGGTCAGGACCTCGCGGTTCTTCGCGTCGATGCCGAGCACGCGCGGGGCGCCGTCGAAACCGGCGGCCTCGAGGTGCCGAAGGAGCGCGTGTACCGCGGGAGTGTGCGGCCGCATCGGGCGGCGGACGGTCCGGCCGATGCGGACGACACCTTCGGTCACCTCGCCGCCGAGAAGGGGAATTTCGGCGGCTTGGGGTTCGGCGCTGACATATGGGCGGTAGCGCACCGGAGTCTTTGGGGTGAAGATCGCTGGGGCTTCCGCGGTGAAGGTAAGGGAGATCTGCGGGGCGAAGTTCACGGGGGGCTGCGGGGCAAAGGCCAGCGGGGCCGGGGACACGCCGGGTGCGCTGCGGTCCTGGATGTGCTCCCGGGCGTTCTGCGCCTTGAGCGCTGTGGCGCGGCTTTGCAGCGCGGCGCTACGGGCCTGAAGCGCGCGGCTGCGATCCGCCAGTTCGCCGGAGTGTTCTTGCAGCACCTGAACGAAGCTCCGGAGAAGCTCGAGGCGGGCCGACACCGACCGGATCTGGCGCCAGGCCACGTCGGCATCACCGGAGCCATCCGCCTCTCCGGAATCATCCGCCTCTCCGGAATCATCCGCCTCTCCGGAATCATCCGCCTCTCCGGAATCATCCGCCTCTCCGGAACCATCCGCGTCTGCGGAGTGATCGGCGGCCTGCGGCGGGTGGTGCCGGAGGGCGGAGCCGTCCGGGCCAGCGTCAGGCTGCCCGGCCTGACCAGAGCGGATCATGTTCGCTGGCTGACGATCAGGGAAGGGACGGACCTTAGTCAGGGAAAAGGCCAGTTCGTGCGGAGTGCAGGCCGCTCCGTCATAGCCCGTTAATCCATCGCCCGGCGCATCAGCCCCGGCCTGACTGCTAGCGAGGAAGTCCCGAATCGGACGATTTTTCCCGGACGTCATAGAAAGTTACGATAATCCGTTACCGCCCGGAGTTGCTAGCCATCCCTACGGGGTGTTGCAATCCCTTTATCATTCGTCGACAGTAACTATGGACAGTATCGATTACAGCAATCACATGGGCACCTTCGGCTGCTCGGGGGCGGCATTTTGATCATGTGACTGTTACCGCAGTGAGGCACCGGATAAGGGACATCGGCATGAGGGTATTCCTTGCCCGAAATGAATTGCCACGGCGGATCTTTTCGCCGGTTTGGGCCTGGTCCGGCAACGTGAGATGCTGGAATTCGCCGGGCACGCTGGATGGCGTCCGGGTAGTGTCCTGGCCAGGCGTGCGCCGGTGCGGCGGGCCGCGGTACCCTCCGGCAGAGTTTGGCGGGCCCTGCCGCCGCGACGGATAGCCAACCTGGCTGTGGCCGACACGTGACCTTTGGCATGCACAATGTTGTGCCGGGCGCCCGTAGCTCAGTCGGATAGAGCAGCTGCCTTCTAAGCAGCGGGTCGCAGGTTCGAGTCCTGCCGGGCGCGCGCAACCAGAACCGCAGCTCAATGCCCACATGGCCAGGCTGACCTGTAATGCTCACGACGCCCTCCCCCGCCGCCGTGCCCGTTGCGTGCCCGATGGCGTCGTCTCTGGCCGGTTCAGTTCCGCCGCCGCGCGGCTGCTCAGCGCGTCCGCGATGTCCTGCTGCCGCCCGTCGCTGCCGTGCAGATAGGCCAGGGCGGCGCGGGTAGTCGAGTGCCCCATGCGTCCATCAGCTCTCGCAGGTTGGCACCTCGTCCGCCGCGAACTGATTACCGGTGTGGCGCAGGTCGTGAAAGTGGATCGCCGGGAGCCCGGCCGCACGTAGAGCTGGGTGCCAGACGCGGCGGCAGAAGTTGCTGCGCCTCAACGGCCTGCCCCCGGAGCTGGTGAACACGAGCCCGTCATCACCGGGCGCGGCGAAGGTCACGACATGCGAGGCAAGGCGGCTCCGCTGCGCTCCGCCGCGGGCCCGGCACCAGCGCCGGGCCTCTGGCCTTGGCGGCCCCGGCCCGGCGCGCGCCGGGCCCACCATCGCACACCAGCCACCACTGAGCAACACGGTCCCGAAGCGTCAGCGCGTCAGCGCATAAGGCCGTCAGCACATGCGGCATCGGCAGCCCGGTTCGCGTACCCGCAGCAGCTCATCAAGGGGCCTCACCCGGTCCGAGATCGTATTACGCCGTCCGCTCCGGTCAAGCAGCGGCTAAACGCATGATCCTTTGGCCCGGCCCCTCCACACGAGCACAACCCGCTCGCGCGGAGACCTCTGCCAGTCCAAAGCATCAAGCAGCCGCAACTTGACCTCCACTCCCGGCTCCACAACCCCGGCACCTATCGGGTGAAGGCCCCAGGCCGTGACCCCCCACCCTGGCCGGGGCGGAAGGAGCAGGGCAGATGAGCATGAACACGACGATGCAGGCATGGCAGCACGAGACCGCCAACGGCCACCCTTCCACCGCGGGCGATCCTGCCAGCCGGTCTACTGTCAAGAGCAGCTTGACACCGAACCGGCGCCGGCGGCCGGTCGAGAACGACGAGTACGCCTCGTTCATCCGCCGTATCCTGCGCGCCTACGCCCGCCGGGTCGCGGCCGGTGACGCCGACGCCCTGGCCGACATGACCGGCCTGGCCACCGAACTGGACGACGTGATCAGCCAGGCCGTCACCGGGCTCCGCAAGGCCGGGTACTCCTGGGCCGAGATCGCCATCCGGCTCGGGGTCACCCGCCAGGCGGCCCAGCAACGGTGGGGCCGCTCCTAAGGAGGGGACCTGCCCGGACCGCTGTCTCCGGCGCGCCACTTCCGTGCCAGATTGAGCGGTCAGCCCCCGGCATCTAAGGTCACTCCCGGTCAGCCGTACATACCGGCTGACCTGCGAGTCAGCACGTCGGACCGGCTCAACCGACGATCTTCTAAGCAGTCGTTCACCCCTTCCGCGCCGCTTCCGGACCGCAGGGAGCGTCAGCGACCGAGGACCCGGAAGCAACGCGGATGCTGCCGTAGCCCATCCGTTCCATTGAGTACACACAGGCTCACGCCTGCCTCGGCGGTAAGCGTGCCGCCCGTATGACGCAGGTCATGCGCTAACTGGCGGTAGGGGAAGCGGAAGGAGAAGAAGAACCAGGAGAGCTCGTCAGCACGATGACGATGTAAGTGGTGCCGCTGTGTGAGACCACGGTGACAGAGCCCGTGTAGGGTGCGGTGATCTTCGCCGATCCGACGTAGCTTGCCCCGGCACCCGCCGATTTCTGGCCTGAGGTGGTGAGCTTCGAGTTGTCCTTATAGAACGCGAACGCATCCGAGGCCGACTCGGAGGTGGTGTACGCGGCGACGAGCGTCGCCGAACTCGAACCACCCAGAGAGCCCGAGCCAGCAACCTTGGCCCCTGCGGGGACCGGGAACTGACTGGGCCAGTTCGGGGGCAACCGGCCGTCAAGGGAAAGGGATACCTGGCCGTTGGGAGTGGAGACCTGGAAGTTCTTGGCCGTGCTGGTCGCGGTTGGACTGGCCTTAGTCGTGGCCGGACTGGCCGTAGATGAGCTGCTGCTGGAACAACCCGCGGCTGCCACAAGGCAGCCAAGGAGAAGGCCGACTACCAGTCGTGACTTCATATGATCTCCTTGATTCGACATTCCTCGACCCCGGCGCAGCGGGAATCCGGAAAGATACCCGGATACAGCACGGAGCTACCGAGTAGTCCTCTGCAGTGGAGCACGGCATGGGCAGGCTGCGCATCCGGTAGGACCCCCATGCCATTGATGATCATGCGATAGCTGCCCCCACCTGTGGCGCCACGCCGCCACGGTCACGAAGTCCGGCGGCCGTCCGGGCGTACTGCACTGGTCCTACCGCCCTCGCCTGACTCGCCGGGGAACTCGATGGCCGGGTCTACGGACACGCGGCCGAGTCTAATCTGCGAACGCGGCGAGGCCGATACGCCGCGCCAGACAATCGCCGTCGAGGTGCCCCGATGTTCGCCCGTTCGCTTGGGCAGCCACCCCGGGCTCTATGCGGCACACAGTACAGCGCGGAAGTACAGCAACGTCCCCTCACAGCCGCAAGCTAGCACGACCGCCAGCACACCGAGCTCGCTGGGCTGACATCCAACTGGTCAAGCACCGCCTGTAGTTCGGGATGAAGAGGCCGTGCCCGCTGCGTGCCCGATCGGCCGGTCAACGCCGGGAAATTACGGTTACTCCCGGACAGCCCGATACACCGGCTCACCTGCGGACAGGCAGGCTGACCCGCTGCGCAAACCGACCTTCCGGTCAGCGGGTCGCAGGTTCGAGTCCTGCCGGGACACTGCCGAGGTCTTCACGTTTCAGTGAGGCCTATCTTCACGTTTGGGTCTGACATTCCAGACGCGCCTGTGGTTCCGGCGCGGGTGCCGGCGGTGCTGGGCACGGTGTGTGCCTGGCTGGTTGCTTTTTGTCTCAGATGCCTGTTTGCGGGCATGCTTGCGCTGCCTGCCTGGTGGTCGTGGTGCCGGGTCCCCGGGGTTCGTGTGCGGGGCGGGGTTATGGCGGTGCTGTGCTGAGGCTGGCGAGGGTTTTGCGGCGGCGCCTGCGGGTTTTCGGGGGGAGCCCGGCGGCGGCGCGGCGCTGGTTTTCTTCCTGCCGGGTGTTCCAGGCGTCAAGGATGCGCTGGTTGCGGACGATGAGCAGGGTGGTGGTGAACAGCATTAGCGGTGCCAGGCCCATGAGCCGGCACCAGCCGCGGCTGATGTCGGTGCTGGCGGGGTCTTTGGCGGTGGCGAAGCCGCGTTCGGCGCCGGTGCGGCGGGCGTAGGAGCGGCGGTGCGCGGCGGATGGGTAGTCGTGTTTCTGCGCGGTCTTGGCCAGCACGTCCGCCGGGACGGTGATCGTCTGCTGGGTGCAGCAGGCCTGGGGATGCTGCGGGGGCTGGAGGATCTCCGGGCGGTCCCGGTCCAGGGTCATCGATGGGGGGCGGAGAGGGCAGCGGATCTTGCCCGCGGCGGCAGGGCAGGCGACGCGGTGGTAGCCGTCGGCGTCGTCCCGGGTGAGGCGGCCGAGCTTGTACCGGGCCAGCTCAGCGGTGCGGGCGTCGTGCGCGGCGGCGTCTTCGGGGGTGCCGCTGCGGGGCAGCGGCGCAAGTTCCAGCAGCGCGCGCGGCGCCTTGGGGCAGTACAGGTTCCCGTTGCTGACGATGGCACCGTCGTAGGTGCCCTTGGGGCCGCGGTCGTGCGGGTGCAGGTCCTGGACGAGCTGCGCCCCGGCGGCGCGCAGCGGGATGGCCCAGGCTCCGGCGTCGCGGTGAGCGTAGCCGGAGTCGGCGAGGATGTCGCCGAGCGGGATGCCGTCTTCCGGCATCGCCGTCAGGACAGGGACCAGGGCACGGACGGGGTCGTGGCGGCAGGACAACAGGGTCATGCGGCGGGCGAGCTCGGGGACAGCCGGGCCGTTCTCCTCGCGCATCATGACGCATGCCGAGAGGTAGTAGCCGTAGAACAGCTCGTCTTCGCTGCGCAGCAGGTTGTTCTTGCGGTGGCCCCAGGACGCCTCGGGGTCGGCGCAGGGGCCGCCTTTGCCGGGCGGGGGCCGGGAGAAGGACTCCATGTCCGTCCAGTCCGCGGCCAGCGGCCTGCTGGCGTCCTTGAGCTCCTCCGGGATGCTGGCTTCCAGCAGGCTGCCGCAGACCGCCTGCAGCGCCGGCGATGGCTGCCCGCCGGGCTCGTCCCCGGCGAGCACGCCGGCGACCAGGCCGAAGGTGTACTCGGCCTGCCGGCAGGTCAGCCGGTGCGGGCCGTTCTTCCAGTCCGTGATGACGCCGAGCCGCCGCTGGTCATCCTCGGGCAGGCTGGTCAGCGCCTGGCGGACACGGGTCAGGTGGGCTGGCCGCCCGTCAGCCTGGGTCAGGCACATGCCGGCCAGCAGCGTGCGGACGCTCAGCTGCCTGCAGCGCACGCCGATGGGCAGCATGGCCTCGATCCGCGCCGCGGTGCCGGAGGCGTCGATGACGCCTTCCAGGGCCGCGAGCGTGATCATGGCCGGCGTGCCGCCCCGGGCAGCCGCACCGCCCCGGCCTCGCCGGCCGGCTCCAGCCCGGCGACCAGGTCGCCGAGCCGCTGGGAGCAGCTGATCCCCGCGGCGTGCATGAACGTGGCCAGGCCGAGCAGCTCCGCGACCTCGGCCAGCCACGTCGCCCGCAGCCGGGACGTGTCAAGCCGCGGCAGGCCGGTGCCGCCGTCCAGCGCGGCGATCAGCGGGTTCGTCAGGTTCCGGCGGCCCGGATCAGCCCCGCCGCAGATCAGCCCGGTCCCGGCGGACCGCGCTGCGGCCAGCAGCGGGCGGTGGTAGCGGGCCAGCACCGGCACAGCACGCGGGCGGGTGCCGCGCACGGTGACCACGACCCCGCCGGACCGGCACGCCACGTCCGGACCGCGCACGCCGCGCAGATCAGACCGGATCAGCCCGGCGCCGGCGCCCAGGCAGACCAGCCCCGCCGCCCGCATCCGCCGTCCCATCGTGGGCTGCGCGTCCGCCAGCGCCAGGAAACCGGCGATCTCCGCCGGGCTGTACGGCTTCTTGGCCCGCTCCCGGGGCAGCGGCATATCCGCCGGATACAGCTGCGGCACCACGCGCCGGCCGATGAACCGCAGGTTCGTGCGCAGCGTCCGCCGCGCCGCCCCGGACAGGCCAGGCGCGCACCAGGTGAACCGCTCGGTCACCGACGGGTGCAGCAGCACCTCCGGCATCGGCTCAAGGCCCAGCCCAAGGCCGTAGTCAGCGAGCTTTCCCGCCGCCCACAGCAGGTTCTTCGCCCGCCCCGGCCCCTCCGGCCTGGTTCTCGTGATCACGTCCCGGGCGAACGCCGCCGCGCCGGGCGAAACCGGCGACGGCCGCCACCGCCCGATATAAGCGGCAGCATCAGCATTCGTCATACAGCACTTATACTTAATGCGATGCGCGAGATGCGGGACCCCGGCTGCGACAATGACAACGTGTCGCCCACCCCGGCCCAGCAGGCCCAGGCCACTCGCATCGCCGCCGAGATCGCCGCCCTCGGCTTCACGCTGCCCGGCACCCTCGCCGACCGGATGACCCGCTGCGGGTCCGCAACCTGCCACTGCCACGCCGACCCGCCCGCCCTGCACGGCCCCTACCACCAGTGGACCCGCAAGAAAAACGGGAAGACCGCCACCCGAATCCTGTCCGACGACCAGCTCGCCGACTACGGCCCCCGGTTCGACAGCCACCGCCGCCTGCGGCAACTAGTCGCCGAGCTCGAGGAACTCAGCCTCACCATCGCCGAAGCCGACCCCCGCTGGAACCGCTAGCCAAACCGCCCGGCGCGGGCATACCACGGCCAGCACGAAGAACCGGAACGGCCACCTCCAGATAGCGTGGCCACGCCGCGCTTAACCTGTGGGCCGGACCGAAAGAAGCCCGCATCCACGCAGGTCAGCCCCAAACGTGAAGACCTCCTGCCGGGCGCGCTCAGACCGTACCTCAACTGCGTCGATGCCCGCCCGCTGTGCCGGGGCCGGGGTGCTGTGGCCAAGCATCTCGGTGCTACAGACATAGCTTTCCAGCTTGGAAACTTCTGTAGCACCACGGACAGAGGGAGTCTGGCATGACGTTCACCAAGTCGGCCGCCGTCGCCGCGCCCGCCCGCCGGGCCCGCAAAGCCCGCTGCGAACCGCGATGGCCGACCGGATCGCCCCGGCCGGCCCCGGCCTGACGACAGCGGACATCCTGGCCGCCGGGGCCGCCCCGGATCGGGAAGCGGTCCCGGCGCCGCAGTTGCGGCGGATGCAGATGAGCCAGTTCACCGCCTGGCTGCGGTCCCGGACGAACAAGCACCACCGGCCGTTCCAGGCCGACACCGTCGCCGCCTACGCCGACGCGGCCCGCGCACTGAGCGAGTGGATGGCCGGCCAGGGCATCGACGGTGACTTCACCGCGTGTGACGCGGCGGTGCTGAACCGGTTCTTCGCCGACTACCTGGCCAGCCACGGGCAGGGCGGCACCAACACCCGCCAGCGCAACCTGCGGCACCTGTTCACCTGGCTGGAGGAGACTTCGGGCACCACACCTGTGGACCGCGGCGCTGCACCGGTACGCACCGGCGCAGAAGCGGCCCTCGACGCTGGCCCAGGAATTCTTCCACGACCTGCTCGAGCTGACCGGCGGCGGCCAGGGCCGCCGCTTTGAGGACGTGCGGGACCACGCGATGATCCGGGTGCTGGCGGAGGGGTGCGCCGCACCGAGCTGATCCAACTGCAGACCTCGGACCTGTCGACGGACCTGATCGCCCAGCCGTTCGTGCGGGTGGTGCCGCTGAAAGGCGGCCGCGCCTACACCGAGGGCCGCATCGTGCCACTGTCGGCCGCGACCGCGCGGGCCGTCGTGGCCTATCTCCGGGTACGGGCTCGCACCGCGCCGAAACGTCACTGCAGCCTCTGGCCCGGGCCCGCAACGTGAAAAGGTCCGCCGTTACCTCGTTTCCGAGACTCATCAGACGAAGGGGTGCGTAAGCTAGCAATCGTACACTCTGTGTATATAGTATATTACGAAGCGCTAGTTCCACGAGGTTGCCGGTTCACCCGATCACCATCCCGGCTTCGTCGGACCTCCCGGGCTCCGGGGCGAGCGACGTGCGCTTCCTGCATACCGCCGACTGGCAGCCCGGCATGACTCGCCACTTCCTCGAAGCTGAGGTCCAGGCCCGTTACGACAGCGACTGGCTTGCCGCACGCGGAGCACATGGTCAATGCGGTTACTCCGGTGAGGGATCAATCCATCCTGGAAGGGATGTCCGTTGAGGTCTTGTCGGCAAACGTTTGCGCTAGAGCATATGCCGTTTAACAGGCATCTGGTGCAGACACGCCGACATATACGAAAATCTCCGGGGAGATGCGGAAACCCTCCTGTAGAAGCGGTGTCGCTAAGGAAGTCCTGTTACCCGATAGCTGCTGATGTCTTGTGGAGAGCGGCCCGGCATAAGGACCGAAGAGGTGCGAACGATGTCGAGGAGTCGGACCTACGGGTTGGTGTGATCCATATCACGCATCCGGGCCTACCCACCACTCTTCGTGCTAGCCGGAGTTTCCGGGATGAGGCGGTGCTGACCCGTTGTGGTTGTGGTTAGACGCGGGCTGATCTGAGCTTACGGGTGACGCTGGGCTGGCTGGTGGTGTATTACCCATATGTGGCGCCGGTGGTGGGCAAGAAGCGCGGCGGGTCCACGTACTACTACCTGGTGGAGTCGGCCCGGGTCGGCGGGAAGCCGCGGATCGTGTCGCAGCAGTACCTGGGCACGGCGGAGGAGCTGGCCGCGGCGATGCGCGGCGGCGGGCTCGGGCTGCCGGACCGGGTGCAGCACAAGGATTTCGGCGTGGCCGCGGCGGCCTGGGGGATGCTGGAGGACATCGGCGTGGCCGGCCTGATCGATGCGGCGGCCGGGCCGCGGCGGGCGGACGCGGGCGCGTCCGCCGGGATGTACCTGGCGCTGGCGGCGCTGAACCGTCTGGCCGCGCCGTGCTCCAAACTGCGGTTCGCCGAGTGGTGGGCGACGACGGCAGCGCCGCGGTTCACAAAGGTCCCGGCCACGGTGCTGGATCACCGCCGGTTCTGGGATGCGATGCACGCCGTCACGCTGGAGCAGCTGGAGGCGGCCGGGCAGGCGATCACGCTGCGGGCGGTGGAGATGTTCGGGCTGGACTGCTCGTCGGTGGCGCTGGACATGACCAACTTCGCTACCTTCATCGATACGCAGAACAAGCGGGCACCGGTCGCGCAGCGCGGCAAGGCCAAGCAGAAACGCTCCGATCTGCGCCTGGTCGGGCTGGGCCTGGTCGTCACCAGGGACAGCGGGATCCCGCTGACCTGGCACGCCTACCCCGGCGATAAGCCGGACGTCACCCAGTTCCCGGATATGATCACCCGGCTGCTAACCCGGTATGAGGCGGTCTGTGAGCGGGCCGGGGTCGCGGCGGAGGCGGCCAGAATGACCGTGGTGTTCGACGCCGGGCAGAACAGTGAGGCGAACTTCGCTCACCTGGCCGCGGCCGGGCTGAGCTGGATCGGGTCCGTGCCCGCCTCCGACTGCCCGGACTTGCTCGCTCTGCCCGCATCGGTGCGGAGCATCGTCGATGCGGACCGGTTCGGGCAGCTGACCGCCTACGACACCCGCCGCCAGGCCTACGGCGCCGGGCGTCGCGCCGTCTTGACCCACTCCCCGGAACTGCACCAGGCCCAGGCGGCCGGGTTCGAGGGCACCACGCTGGCCAAGGCCGGCAAGAAACTCGACGAGCTGGCCGCCACGCTGGCCCGCGGCCGCACCCGCCGCCCCCGCGACAAGGTAGAAGCCGAGATCACCGCGATCACCGCCAAGCCATGGGTGCGCCGCGTCATCACCTGGCAGCTGACCGGGGACCAGCCGAGAGACCTCCGCCTGACCTGGCACGTTGACGCTGCCGCCCGGGCGGCCCTGGAAGAGGAGATCTTCGGCAAGCACGTGCTCATCACCGGCCACGACGACTGGCCCGTCGCCGAGGTGATCGCCGGGTACCGGTCCCAGTCCGAGGCTGAGTTCGCCTTCCGCCAGATGAAAGACACCCATGTAGTGTCGTTCTCCCCGATGTTCCACTGGACCGAGCACAACATCCGGGTCCACGTCTTCACCTGCGTCCTGGCCCTGCAGGTCGCCCACCTGATGCGCCTGAAGGCCCGCCGCGCCGGGCTGCACCTGTCCGTCCGCGAACTGCACCGCGAACTCGCCGGCATCAGCGAGACCATCCTGCTCTGCCAAGGCGACCAGGGCAGGCCCCGCGCCCACCGCATGCTCACCGAAACGACGCCCGTCCAGGACAAGCTCGCCCAGACCTTCAGCCTCGACCGCTACGCACCCAGACGCTGACATGGGTAATACGCCGAACCATGCCATGCGCACACCCTGACCAGCGCAAACAAGACCAAGATCAACTTATCCCGGAAACTCCGGCTAGCGCTGCCAGCAAGCCGGGCGGCGTCCGCGGGATCGCGGACGTAGCTGAGCACGGCGTCCCAAGTGCTGGCTGGCATGCGTAGCGGCGTTCTCGACTGGCGTGCTGGACCAGGTAGTCCGCCACGGTGTATCCGGCGAGCTGACGCATGCCAGTTCCGGCAGGGCTAAGGGCGGTGGCGCCCCGCAGTTTTTTGGTGGCGTAGGCCAGGGCCTGCTCGAACCAGTTGTCCGGTGCTTCGGCCTGCTGCTGGCTGGTGCAATAGCCCGACGCGGCGGGCAGCAAGTCGGGGCTTAGCGGGGCGCGGCCACCCAGCCGGGCCACATCCAGCGCCGCAGTCAGCATCGCCCATGCGTACGGCTCGGCGGTCTTGGCGTCCGCTCATCGGGCGACCAACTGCGGCGCGGCTGCCAGGGTCTGGGTCAGCCCGTACCCTGCCGCCTCCAACGCGACGCTCAGTCGCGGGTCATGGTCCGCGGCGGCGCGGGCCCGGCGCCGCCGCCGCCATCGCCGCCTTCGCCCCCACGCCGTCTTCACTGTGCGTACACACGGGGTCACCACCCGACGATTGGATCAGTGCGCAGGTCCATTCATAACGAGCGAGATAACGCATGTCACGATCAGTTTCGACGCTGGCGTCGACCTGCGAGACGTCCAGATCGCCGCCCGCCACGCCGACCCGCGCACCACGATGCGGTACGACAGGGGCCCGCCACAACCTCGACCGCCGCCCGAACTACATCCTGGCCGCCTACATGGCCTCCGGTACCTGACAAAGCTCGCGTTTCCCGGTGCTCCTCCCCCCGGAACGCCCGGCATTGCCGATGTGAGAGCTTGCCAGCCTGCTACCAAATATCTTAAATCAATCGATCGACGTTCTTGACAATTTCCTGATAGGCTTCTTCCCGGTAAAGTCCGGTGTCCGACTCGGCCGAGACAATCCTGCCTGGTTCACCTATGTCGGCGACTAACCATATACGCGGGCTAGCAGGAAAGGTCACGAACCGCAGGCACTCATCGTAAGCTCTTTGATTCATGTAGACTGTAATATCACCCTTCTCCAGACGTGCCTGCGTCAGCTGATCTCCATAGCCAACCTTCGCAAATCTTCGTATGCCGTGCTTCTCGAGGAGTTCGAGCGTAATCCTGTAGTTGACCAGATTCCCTGCTTTGTCCGATGCCGCAGTCGTCCCGCTCGACAGAACACTCAAATCCTCAATCGTAAGCAAATTCAGATAGGCCTCGGCAATAATGCTCCTGAATGAGTTGTCCCGGCATATGAAGTGGATTATCATCCGGCCATGCTAACGAATTTGCCGTTTCCGGACAACGTCGCACTGGTTAATGAATGTCCACTATCTGTAGTCGGAGGATAGTCTCGATCGCGCACGCGGCCAGACTTAGGGCCGTCCAGGCTCAGCCGCCCCAGCGCCACCGTGCCTTCGGCGCTCGGGCAATATCCGGATCTGCCGCGTTCCGTGCGCGTCTGGGTGGGTCAGCCGGGCTGGCGGCCGGTCCTGGTGCAATGCCACTTACCGTGAGTTGATCTTGTTTGCCGGTATTACCGTCGGCGCTGGCAGGCGGCTGGGATGATCCCGGCTTGTGGCGCAGAATGCTGGGGTGGCTGCTGGCGGCCGGTGGACGGACGAGGTTTCGCTCGGGGTGCTCGCTTCGTCGGTACCGCGTGACGTCATCGATGACGCGGTCAGCGCGGCAGGCCGCAGCGCGAAGCGGTCGGACGGGAAGCTGCCACCGCACGTCATGGTGTATTTCGCGATGGCGATGGCGCTGTTCGCCGAAGACGACTATGTGGAGGTCGCGGCCCGGCTGGCCGGGACGCTGAGCTCGTGGGGGTGCTGGGATGCCCGCTGGGGCCCGCCGACGTCGGGCGGGATCACCCGGGCACGCGAGCGGCTGGGCTTTGAGCCGCTGCGGGACATCTTCGCCCAGGTCGCAGTGCCAGTGGCAGATCAGCTGACCCGCGGTGCGTTCCTGGGGCCGTGGCGGCTGATGAGCATCGACGGGTTCGAGTGGGACGCCCCGGACACGCCCGGCAACGCCGCCGCGTTCGGGTATGCCGGTTCCGGGGCGGACCGCTCAGCGTTCCCGAAGGTCCGGGTCGTTACGGTCAGCGAGTGCGCCTCCCATGCCGTGGTGGATGCCGAGATCGGCGGCATCGCCGGGAAGGGCGCCGGAGAGCAGTCGCTGGCCCGCAGGCTGTATGCGCGGCTGGCGGAGGATTGGCTGCTGATAGCCGACCGCAATTTCTATAACTGGGCGGACTGGTGCACGGCCGCGGACTCCGGCGCGGCGCTGCTGTGGCGGGTCAAGTCCGATCTCACGCTGCCGGTGCTGGAACTGCTGCCGGACGGCTCCTACCGCTCGGTGCTGATCAGCCCGAAGATCACCGGTAAGGCCCGGGAACTGCTCATCGGGGCAGCCCGTGCCGGGGAAGACCTGGACGCGGGCAGAGCCCGCCATGTCCGGGTGATCGAGTACGAGGTGCCCGGCCGGGACGGCGACGGCAAGGGCGAGCTGATCGCGCTGGTCACTACCATTACCGATCTGCGGCAGGCCCCGGCGGACGCGCTGGCGGGCACGTATCACCAGCGCTGGGAACATGAAACCGGAAACGGCCAGCTCAAGACGCACCTGCGCGGCCCGGGCCGGGTGCTGCGCTCCCGCAGCCCGGACATGGCCCGCCAGGAGATCTACGGCTACCTGCTGGCCCACCATGCGATCAGCTCGCTGATCTGCCAGGCCGCCACCGAGGCAGACATCGACCCCGACCGGGTCAGCTTCACCCGCACCGTCCGCATCATCCGCCGGGCCATCGGCCCGGCCTTTCCCCCCTGAGCAGGAAGAACATCTGCACGCCGCGATCAAGGCCGACATCACCAGGAAGCAGAACCTCAACCCGCAGCGCAGGCACCGGACCTACCCCAGGGCCATCAAGCGAGCGCGCCACAACTCCTACCGCGTCAAGCGAGCCAGCGACAAAGGAACCCGCCACACCGGACCGCCAACCATAAACCTAGTCAACCTGCGCATACACCGGCCCGCAGCATGATCAATTTACGGTAAGTGGCATTGGGTCCTGGTGTCTGCGGGGCGGACCTGCCCGCGCGCGGTTGTCGGCGCGGCGCAGTGCATCGGAAGCCGGTACCGGCCGGCCATGCGCCGGACCAGGTACGCCGCGTCGGCGGTGGGCATCCCGGCCGCGGCGACGAACAAGGGGCGCGCCGAAGATCCGCGCACGACCGACACCGCGTGGGTAGCCGTGCGGAACCTGGACTTAGCCACCCCGATCACCGGGATGCCGAACTCAGCGTGCGCATGCGCACCCAGGCCGGGCCGGCCGCCAGGACCCAGATCGGGGTAGCCATCGGCCACCAGCAGGCCCAGCCCGCGCGCCTCGGCCAGGACCGCGCGCAGCGGCGGGAGCTCGCGCCCGTAGAACTCACCCGGCCGGCAGGGCGCTACCCCGGGTATTACCGCGGTGCGTTCGGCCAGCACGTGCGCGAAAGCGGCATCGGCGGCCAGCACGGCTGCCGCCCGGGCGCCGCCGGTGCTACGAGAAGTGGCCGGCTGGCCGCAGATGCGGGCCGGGGACGTTCAGCCGGCGGCGCCGCCTGTGCCGCCAGCGGGCGCCTCGCCCTGCCCGGCGGTGCTGCCCGAGATGGTGCGGCTGCCGCCGGACGCACGGGTGACCTCGATCCGGCGGGCCTTTGTCTTGGGTGACGCCGGGATGGTCACGTGCAGGACACCGTTGGCATAGCCGGCGGTGAGGTTCTCCGCGTCCACGCCCTCGCCGAGGGACAACTGCCGGGTGAACGACCCCTGCGGCCGCTCGGCCGCAATGACCTGCTCGCTCGCGCCGTAGTGCGGGCCGCGCTCAGCCTGGATCGTCAGGGTGCCGTGCTCGACCATCACCTCGACGCTGCCCGGGTCAACGCCGGGCAGGTCGGCCTCCACGTGGTAGCTGCCGTCCTCGGTGCGGTAGACGTCCATGGGCATAGCCAGCGGGGCCCGCGTCCCGCTAGCCGCCATGGAGAAGAGCCGCTCGAAAGGGTCCCGGAAAGGCTCGAACCGGATCACTGCCATCGCTGCCTCCTCCTCGCGCGGTGGCCGCACCGGAACCATGTGCAGCCTCGGCCCACGCGGTCCTCTCACCGACAGGGTAGGTCCCCGGCCGCTCCCTTTCACCCCCCGGCCACGGCGATCATGGCACATCACCTCATCGATTCGAGCACGCCTCACGCGGGCAGATGCGGATACTTCGGCTGGCCTGCTGCCACGGTGGGATAGCCAGCGAATGACCTTCGATCTCGAAGCGTCGTGCCGGGTCACTGGCAGGCGGGTGATCCGTCATCGTGACCACGACATTGCCTCTCTCGTGTCCTGCGTCGACCTGCTGGTGCGCGTCGGCGATCCGCTGCAACGGGTTACGATCACGCTGGCCCGCGCCGCATCGTTTCAACGTGCCGGTGATGCCGGTCAGCTCGCCGCGATCCGCTTCGCCGGGTCAGCCGTCAGCTCGTCCTTCGAAGAAGCACTCACCGACGTCGTTGCTGCAGGACTGCGGCTGATAGCCGAAGCGCGGCGTTCCCGGACCGGGTAGGACCCTGAAACAGGTCCGCTTGCCGCAACCGGCCACCGCTGACCGGTAAGACCGTGAAACCAGCGGCCCGCGCGGTGATTGAGGCCTTCCGCCTGTTCGCCGCGTCGTAGTCCGGTCCGAGCACCACCGTCAGAGACCTGGCCGCGCTGCTCCCAGTCCCGCACGGTGATAGTCACTGGTCCGCTGATAAACACCAGCGTCATGGCGCTGCCCGTGGTGACCAGGCCGAGACCCGCTATCCGCGCCTGGCCTAACGCGGCCCGATGTCTGCCCAGGCCGCGCCCCAGCCCGCCAGGCGGCGGCGGTTGAGCAGCCACCTCAGCCAGATGGCCACGGCCAGCAGCGTGATCGCGAACGCCGCCAGCGCCAGCGCGGCGGCAGTGATCACCCGTGGCCGCACGTCGCGACTGGTCAGCGGCGGGTCCGCCGGCCGGCCCGACCCATCCACCCAGATCAGGAGCCTGCTGCCTGCCCGGGCACCCGCGGTGTCCAGGACCAGGCCGACACGGGACTTGCCGTCCGATGCTGTCCACCGGGCCAGAGCCCCCGCGTCCCACGCGCCCGTGCCGGCCACGATGTCAGGGACGTCCTGCAGCAGCACCGCGGTAACCAGGTGCACAGACCGCTGCGCGCGCTGCTCGGCCACCGCCGCGCCGTGCTCCCACCAGCCCGCGGCGACGGCCAGCAGCGGAGCGCCGATCAAGAACATGACGAGCAGCCCGGCGAAAATGCCGGCCTCGATCCGGTCCACCTTGCGTCGCAGCGGGTTACTGCCCCAGCTGAGCACACCAACCCGCCGCCTGCGCCCAGCGATGTGTTCCATGCCTGCGCCCCCCTCATCCAGGGCGTTACCGCTACCATTCTGCGCCGGATCTGCGGGCCAGGGGAACTGAGCCGGGCTGACCGGACCTCCGCGGCCTGGAAAGCTCCGCTGCCGTGCAAGCGAGCGCTGAAACCCGGCAAGGGCGTGCGCCAGCTAGCCGAGGAGGACAGCGCCTGTGACCTGACTGACGCCGCCACGCCTGGCGCAGGCAGGACGGGAGAACAGAATTGGCTGATGTGCGCTGGCGAGGTACCAACCCACGACCGTGCGCACACGCAAAATTTCGGCGATCCGGAGCGGTGCTGACGACGGGCGCACATCCGTGAGGCCCCGTGCGGTGACCTGGCGTGATGGCCTGTCCTGGGGCGTGGGCAGGTTCCTGGCAGGCATACCCAGACGGTAGTGAGAACCAATCCGGCCGTTTGGTCTTCGGGACGCTGGCAGGGCGGGCAGCGGCCACGTCCTGGCGGGCGTTCGGTGCGCCGGGCACCCCTATGATCGGCTGGTGATCCTGCGGAGCACGAAGAAGCTGCTGGCCGTCCTCGGTGCGAGCCGCGTCGCCGAGCCAGGACCCACACCAGACGCCGAGGACTGGTTTGACCGGCGCTGGTTTGACCGGCGCACGTGCCTGCTGCTCACTCACGCCGCCACCCTGTTTTCGATCTTCGAGGCCGACGTGCGCGCAGTGGACCTGCGCGCAGCCCGCCGTCTGGTCACCGAGCTGGTCGAGCGGGAACTCCGCCGCGAGGGCCTGCCGCCTGCAACGTTCGGCAACCTGCGCTCGCAGGAGCTGATCTTGGCCAAGACCGCGGACCGCAGCGTGCTGGGGTGCATGAACGACACGGCGCCACCCGTCTGCTCTGGAGAGGCCGACGTCCGACAACAGGTCGTCCAGCACTGCCAGAGGATCAAAAGCGGTGACGTTTTGCGCCGCGGGCGTGGAAATGTCAGTGTCCTGAGAGCTCATTGTGCCGAGGCCTCCTTTGTGGCCGGCGCCGCGGGCGCGCCGCGGCGGAAGAGCAGGGCGGCGAGCACGGACCCGCCAGCGAACATTCCGACGGCCCACCAGAACGCGGTGGTGTAGCTGTGCACCTGGGCCAGTTCGGCAAGTGCGGGTGCCGGGTGGCCGCCGGTCACCAGCCGGGGGCTGAGGTGGCTGGCCAGGGAATGTTCGTTTTATTCTGACGGGCGTGTCCCGGCTGTCAAGATCGAACCTTCCTTCTTTTTGGTGATAGGGTGGTGCCATGCCCCGGATCACCGACGAGCGCGCCCGGAGATCACCATCCTGACCAACCAGCGGGCCGGCACCGAAGGCGTGGGCCTGGCCACCGGCGTGCTGGAGCCCGCCCTCGATTCGGCGGCACGCCAGATCGGGCGAAAGCTCACCGCCAGCATGCCCGCGGGCAGCGCAAGCCCGGTCAGCAGGGCGTTCCTGGCCAACCCGGTCACCGTGACGACGACGGTGTACCGCCCGCTGCCCAGCCACACGGCGCTCGGGCTGAGCGCCTTCTACATCGCCCTGCTGACCCTCATCTGCGGCTTCCTCGGCGGGGCCATCGTCAACTCGTCGGTGGACGCCTACCTCGGCTATGCCATCACCGAGGTCGGGCCGCGGTGGAGCCAGCGCCGGGACCTGAAGCACGAGCTCCGCGACTGCACGCCGTCGGGCGTCTGATCTGCCGCTTGTTGTGGTCCGGGCATGCTCAGTAGCTGCGCCGCGAAGTGGACTGGGCGCGGCCGGTCGGCGCGCCAGTTCGTATTGTTGCGTCCGTGGTCATCGTCTTCGCTCTGCTGGCTGCTCTTTCCAACGCGGTCAATGTCATCACGCAGCACATTGCCAGCACCTCTGATCCACGCCGGTCGTCGGGCTGGCGGCTGGTTCTGTACTTGTTCCGCAATCCTCTGTGGCTTCTCGGCTGGGTGGCTCTGGCGGCGGCGTTCCTGTTCCAGGCGCTCGCCCTGCACGATGGCGAGGTTTCGATCGTGCAGCCGCTCTTGGCCACGGAACTCGTCTTCGTGCTCGTGCTGCGCCAGGTCTGGATTCACCAGTCAATTCTCCCAGTGACGTGGGGCGGCGCCGCTTTGACCTGTGTGGGTCTGGTCGTGTTCATCGTGGCAGGGGAGCCCCGAGGCGGCCACCCCACCCCGACGAGTCATCACTGGATCGCGGCCACAGTGACCTGCAGCGCCGCCGCTGCCGTCCTTACGGCTTTGGCGCAGCGGGGATCCCCGAGCCGACGCGCAGCTCTCTATGCCTCGGCCTCCGCCACCATATGGGCACTCGAGGCGACGTTCATCAAGGCCACGACGGATACGCTCACCCAATTCGGTGTGGCCGGAATGTTCACGCATTGGCCTGTATACGCCCTGGCCATAGGCGGTGCGGCGGGCACCTTGCTGCAACAAGCGGCGCTTCACGTCGGACCGCTGCGGATTTCCCAGCCCATCTTGGTGATCATCGATCCGATCGTTAGCATCGCCCTGAGCGTGTGGTTGTTCGAAGAGCACTTCGTACCTAACGCCACGGTACTGACTGTAGCCGCGGCCGCCTTCGCCGTGATGTGTGTCGGGGTCGTCCTTCTAACGCAGACAGCACCAGCGACTATGAAGGCCAGTTCTGCGCCTGGTGTCACAGCCTCTTGAAATTTAAATAGAAATGAGTCGTCAGCCGCTATGCCAGAGGTAGGTGACCAGGTTGCGTTCGGTGCGCTTGGCCGGGATAGCGAGCACCCGCTGGATGGAGCCGGCGTGCTCGGGGTGATGCAGTCCAAGGTAGGCGAACAGCGAGTGAATGGCCGCCAGGCGGTTGTTGCGGCTGCAGGCGCCGTTGTGCCGGTCTTGTTCGAGGTGGTCCAGGAACGCGGTGATCAGTGGCGCGTCGAGGTCGTCGATGTCCAGGGTGCTGGGTGCCTTGCCGGTCTTCCCGGTGGCGAAGGCCAGCAGGAGCCGGAGGGTGAGCTTGTAGGTGGCGATGGTGTTGGGGCTAGCCGCCCACTAGCCGATCAGCCGCTCGGTGAAATAGGCCTGCAGGCTAGGAGCGAGGGCGCTCACCGGCGCGCCTCCAGATCGGCGAGCCGCTCGGCGCCCAGCGACATCAGCTCTGGTGAAGCTGACAAGTACCGGTAGGTATCGGCCGGGGCGACGTGGCCGAGATAGGTGGACAGGGCGCCGATGCGCTCATCGACGTTCACTCCGGCCCGCTGCCATCGGACCAGGGTCTGGACGGCAAAACTATGGCGGTTATGTGGAATTCCACATAACCGCCATTAGGCGGACGGCTGGGTTATGCGCCCTGCCGTGGTGTTTCCGCTGCTAGGGGCGGCGGAGCTCGTCTTGTAGTCCGCATAATGCTGCTCGCCAGCGTCATCGCCCCAGCGAGTCGAGCCAGCCGACCAGGGACGAGTCCAAGGTCCAGTCCGGCAAGGCGTCTGGGGTGAGTGGTTCGTAGGCATTTTCAATCGCTCTGCGTTTGGTCTCGGCGTCTGCACGGGCGTAGATCTCGGTGGTGGACACATCGGCATGGCCGAGCAGATCGCGGATGTAGATCAGGTTGACGCCGGCCTGGACCAGGTGCATGGCCCGGCTCCGCCGGAGCGTATGAGGCGTGACCTGCAGGCAGGGAGCCCAGCCGGGGTCGCGCGCCCGGACGGCCCGCACGTGGCGGGCCAGCAGCTTAGCCACCCCGGACCGTGTCAATCTGGTGTGGTTCGGCCCGGCGAACAGCGGGTCCGCGTCGGCGCCGACGCCGGGATGCCGATCGCGGTGGTTGAGATAGTCGTCGACGAGCTGGGCGGTCGGCTCCATCGCGGGCACGTACCGGATCTTGGAACCCTTCCCGCGGATCACCACCGTCATCGGGCTGCCGCGGCGGATGTCAGCGACGTCGAGGTCGCAGAGCTCCTGGACGCGGGCGGCGGTGTCGTAGGCCAGGGCGAGCAGGACGGTGTCCCTGACAGCGCGTGCGCTGGCCGTACCAGGTCCGGCGAGCAGCGTTTTAACCTCGTCGCCGGTCAGGTGGTCTAGCTGCGGGGCCGGGGTCTTTTTCTGCCGGATCGCGAGGACCTGGGTGACCTGGTCGAGATGGTCGGGCTGCTCGACGGCGGTGTATCGGCAAAACGACTTGATCACCGCGAGGCGCTGGTTGCGGGTGGCCGCCGAGCAGCACCGCTCGGTTTCCAGCCAGTCAAGGAACCGCAGAACCCGGGGCCGGTCGATGTCGGCCAGGCACAGCTTCTCCGGCGGTATGCGCTCCGTGTCCCTGAACCAGGTGAGCAGCAGTTTCATCGCGTCCCGGTAGGATGCCACGGTCCTCGGCGAGGCTGCGCGCTCCCTGGCCAGGTGGTTGGTGAAGAACTTCGCCAGCCAGCGCCCGGCCAGATCCGGCGGCGGCGCGGGGCGCGGGTTCACCGCTCGTCCCCGGGCGGCGCGGGCATGACGTAGCCGAACCGGACCTGGGCCTTGGCCATCACCTCGGGGTAGGCGTCCGCGGTCAGCCTCAGGTAGTACTGGGTGCCGCGAAGGTCGGCGTGCCCCATGTAGCACGCCAGGTAGGGCAGCATCACGGCCAGGTCCGCGCCTTCCGCGGCCCAGCGTCGCAGGTTGGCGACGGCGAATCCGTGACGCAGGGAGTGCGGGTGCGGGCCGCCCGTGAAGTGGGGGATGCCGGCGTCGGCCAGGTAGCCGCGGAACCGCACGTATACGGTCGACTGGCTGATCGGCCGGCCGGCCGCGACGCTGTAGAACACGAAGTCGCTCGTTTCGGGGGCGGGGTGCGCGGCCGCGATGTAGTCCACGATGGTCACGGTGAGCCGGCCGGTGAGCGGCACGGTCCGGCTCTCGCCGTTCTTGGAGTCGCGGATGCGCAGCGTCCCGCTACGGGTGTCCACATCGGCCAGGGTCAGGCTGAGCGCCTCGGAAACTCTCAGCCCGGCGCCGTAGAGCACCCTGAACAGGACCGGGTCGGCCATTGCCTTGTCCGGGAAGCTGGACATGGGCTGGGAGTCGATCGCGGCGAACAAGCGGCGCACCTCGTCGTCGGTGAACACATACGGGGGCTGGTGGCTGACACGGACCTGAGTTGCCGCAGCCGGGGTGCAGGCATCCCAGCCGGCCGCCCGGGCGTACTCGGCCAGCTGGCGAAGCGCCAGCTGGTTACGCCGGATGGTGGAGGCCCGCAGGTGATGGCCGTAAAGGAACCCGTCGACCGCTTCTTTGGTGATGGACCCGTCCGGGTAGCCCTCCCGCCGGCAGTGGCCGGCGAACTGGCGCAGCACCCGTTCCTGGACTTTGAACCTGTATCCGCCAGCGTGGCGCGAAGCGGCCAGCTCGGCGACCAGGCCCTGCAGCGTCGCCTCAGGCACCGCGTTCACCCCGCCCCCGCCTGGCCGAGGACCTCTTCGACGTCCAGCGCGCAACATCGCAGCCGTTCGACGTCAAAGCGCAGGTAGTAGGCCTGGGTCGTGTCGCTTGAGGCGTGCCCGGGCACGGCCGATATCACCGGCATCGGCGCGCCGTTGCCGATCATGGCCACGGCCAGCGCGCCGCGCAGGGAATGCATCCCGCACGCCTGGCCGGGCTGGAACTCGATCCCCGCGCGGGCCGCGTAACGCGACAGCCGCCAGGCGATCGACGAGGAGCAGCCGAACGCGCCGAAGGGATGGCGGTGCTTGATGAACACCTTCGCACAGGCGGTTTCGGGGCGGCCGTGCCGGACGTAGTCGATGATCGCCCAGCCGACGTCGTCCAGCAGCGGCAGGCTCAACAGCCGGCCCGTCTTGTGCTGGACGATCGTGAGGGTTTTCGCCCGCCAGTCCAGGTCGCCGAGTTCGAGCTGGCGCAGATCGGAAATCCGCAGGCCGAGCCGCGCGGTCATCAAGATCATCGCGTAGTCGCGTTTGCCAGTGGCGGACTGGCGGTCGATCACGGCCAGCAGGCGCCGGATCTCTTCAGCAGTCCACAGGTGCGGCTCAGACTCGTGGCGGAGGTGCCGGTGCGGCGGCAGCCGGTCAGCCAGGCCCTGCGGTGTCCGGCCCGCAGCGGCCAGGAAGGCCAGGAAGTCTGCCAGGGACGACCTCATACCCGCGATGGTCTTGCGCCGCAGCCCGCGTTGCCGCAGAAGGAAACCCGACACGTCCCGCACGCCGAGCGCGGCCAGATCACCGGCGCCCATCTCGTCCAGGTAGCCCAGGAACCGGCTGACCGCCTTGTCCTTCGTGGCAACGGTCGCCTCGGCGTTGCCGCGCGCGCGGCACGAGGCAACGTAGTCGTCTCGGAGCAGGCGGAACCGGGCAGGACAGCCGTCCTTCGCCGGGATCACCGACTGGTCGATGACGACCGCCCGGCCTGCCAGTGCGTCCGCCATCAATACCACCGGCCGGCGAACCGCCTTGACATCCCTGTCCGTCACCGGCTCCCGCAACGCCCCCAGCCTGGTCCCGGTCTGGCTGGCGATGAAATCCACGCACACCTGGTCGCTCGCCGTGCTCAGGCCGCGTTCAGCCAGAAAGGCCGCGAACCGGTCCAGCACAGCCTGGTGGCGCCGGATTGTGCCCTCGGACCTCCCAGCCTCGCGCAATGCCGCCACGACATCGCCCACGGCGACCCTGACATCTGCCTCTCCCATGAACCACCTCTGCGTTCAGTAGCGGAAATGAACGGACAAGGTGACTCTTCGCCGACGCGAGTACGCGGCGCAGCATTATGCGGACTACAAGACGAGCTCCGCCGCCCCTAGCAGCGGAAACACCACGGCAGGGCGCATAACCCAGCCGTCCGCCTAATGTCTCAGATCATGGACCCGTGGCCGGACGGTGGTGCTGCGGATGCCGAGGCCGGTGGTGATCTTGCGCGGCGACCATCAGGTGGACCTAGGCTACGAGGCTAGACAACGAAGCGCCACGAAGCGGCGCTTGCTGATGATCAGTCTCCAGTGACTGCTCATACCGGACCGGCTGCCGGGCTGACGTGAGCTTGTACACGCAGGTACGCGACCGCTACGACAGCGGGCGGCTCACCATGCTGCAGAACTTCCGCTCCCGGCCCGGCGTCCTGCAGGTTGTCAATGAGGCCTTCGGGCGGCTGCCCGGCGACGACCCGGCCGCCGACCGCCTGCCGCTGCGCGCCGCGCGGCAGAACGTGCCCGGCGACCCCGGCCCGGAGGTTCTGCTGATCGGAGGGCCCTCGGCGCAGCGGATCGGCGACATCCGGGCCCCTGCACCGCGGTTGCCACCATGCGCGCGTACAGCGTCGCTCCTGGCGGGCGGGGATGCACATCGTCGTCCCAGAGCAGGCCGGTGCGATGCTCGATGGTCGCGAACCAGTTGGCCAGCACTCACGATCAGGATCAGCGGCCACACCAGGTAGAACTGCTCCTCGATGGCGAGCGACCACAGATGGCGCAACGGCGGCGGCGGGCCGAACCCGGCGAAATACGACTGATGCTGCAGCGCCTGCCACCAGTTACTCGAATAGCTGACCGCCGCAAGCAGCGCCGGCCGCAGCGCCCCGAGCTGTCCTGGTTCGATCACGGCGACCGCCGCTGTCACGGTGACCAGCACCACCGCCAGGGCGGGCAGCAGCCGCCGTGCGCGCCGGATCCAGAACCCGCGCAGGTCCAGCTGCCCGTGCCGGGCCCATTGGGCGGCGAGCAGGTCGGTGATCAGGTAGCCGCTCAGGACAAAAAAGACATCAACCCCGAGAAATCCGCCGTGAAACGCCGCGAATTGCTCATGAAAGGCGATAACCGCAAGCACGGCCAGCGCCCGGACACCATCGAGACCGGGCGCCCGCGCTCCGCCGCCCACGGCCGTCCTGCCCCGTTTTTCGACTGCGGTCCATGTTCGCACTCTGCTGCCCCCCGGCTCCAGCAATGTTCTGTTCTTTGCCACTTCGGGGCGACAGGAAACCCCTGGCCGATAATGGGAGGGAAAGATATTAGAAACGCACACCGGCTGACTACCTATCAATGGAGCCAACTATAACCCCGTCAGCTTATGGGCAGGTTAGCCCATGTTCTTCCAGACGATGCCAGACAACCCATCGATCGTGTCAATGCCATATTGTTCGGTCGGGTTCCCAGTGGTGAGCACGGCCATCAGGTAGTCCCCTGTGCAGGCCTGAGATCCATCCAATGCTGTTGATTTGCCAGTCCGTCTCTGCCTGGTCAAGTGGCAGCCAGCCATTCTTGAGCGCCACGGTTGCTTGCGGTGGGACACCGCCAGAGACTCCCCAGCGCTGGGACAGCGTCACGCTCTCCATGAGCTGCAGCGCGTAGCCGCGCTCGGCGTCAGTGCGAAGCGGGCTTTGCTCGGCGACGTCGCGCAGCAAGGCAATTTGGTCGGTGGGGATTGTCATCGTGAGGCCCCAGCCGGGCCATGGAAACCCCGGGCACTGCTGGTGAGGTCAAGATGCACGCGGTTCTTGACCGTCTTGGGATCGGTAACCGGCATGAAGCACATGCCGACAGGCGCGTTCTCCTTGGTCCCGATGACGATCTCGTTTTCGCGCTCGGAGAGAACCTTCCAGCCAAGCGCCTGCGTCAGAAGCGGGCCACGCCAGGCAGATCGTGAGCGTCAATGACGATGTGATGGAGCCGAACGGGCATGCCGACAGTATGCGCGGCACGACGGATTGCATCTCGCGAACGCGTACTCTCCTGCCGCCGACCGTGCGAGGCCGTCACGCGCGCGTTTGCGCGGAAACCATCCGCGCATGCGGTCGCGAGCCGATGTTCCAGGACCCGGGTTTGACCTGGAGTGCGAGGTCCCGGCTGCGGGACCACCGGATGCCCTCAGCCGCTGATCGTCTTGGCTGCCTCGGCCGCCGTGGCCAGGGCAGCCAGGTGGTCATCGACGGTCTTCAGGCCGGCGCCCATGGTGTTGACCGACAGGTGCGTGGCGTCCGCATCCTGCCATTGCCGTATCGCTGCCGCGAGCTTGTCCCGGTCTTCCTGCCAGCGGAGGCGCCCTTCCATGCCGAGGCTGGCTGGGTCGCGGCCGGCCTCCGCGGCCGCCCCCGCCACGATCCGGCGGGCCTCGTCGAGCTGCGGGCCAGGAGCCATCTGCGGGAACCAGCCGTCGGCAAGCCGTCCGGCGCGGCGGTAGGCGCGTGGCGACTGAGCGCCGACCCACACCGGGATCGGCCGCTGCACCGGCATCGGCGCCAGGCCCGCCCCGGTGATCCGGTCGAAGGTCCCGCTGAACGTCACGGTCTGCTCGGTCCACAGCCGGCGCAGCAGCGTGATCTGCTCCTCCAGGCGCTTGCCGCGCGTGCCGAAGTCCTGGCCGAGGGCCTCGTACTCGACGCGGTTCCAGCCGATGCCCACGCCCAGCCGGAACTTCCCGCTGGTGAGCAGGTCCACCTCGGCCGCCTGCTTAGCGGCCAGCATGGTCTGCCGCTGCGGCAGGATGATGACCCCGGTGACTAGCTCCATGGAGGTCACCGCGGCCAGGTAGCCGTACAGGACCATCGGCTCGTGAAACGTGGTGTGCACGTCATAGGGGCCGTCCCAGCCGGTATGCACCGCGGGGTCCGCGCCCGCCACGTGGTCGTAGGCCAGCACGTGGGTAAACCCGAGTTCCTGGGCCCGCTGGGCGTAGGCGCGTACCGCGCCGGCGTCGCCGCCTAGTTCGGTCTGCGGGAAGACCACACCGATCCGCATGCCACCTCCCGATCCTGAAGATTATCCGAGCGGCTGTATGACCTGCATCTGCCTTTCCGGCGGTCGGCCCAGTCTGGGGCGACCACTGACAGGGTCATTGGTCTCATGCCGTGCTGACCTTCGGCCCTTATCTGGTGACCTCCGGCGGATTGGCGTTGACAGTGGCATTGCCGACTGGCGCGGAAGGGGTGGCAGCAATGAGGCTGACCTGGAAGGACGCCGTCTCCACGGTATTCATGGCGGCCATCGTCGTCATCTACATCGGGTTCCTGAACTCAACGACCGCGTGGCTGATCTCCAGCGCTCGCGGCACAGCCGCCGCCGTGCTGGTCCTGGGCATGGTGGGCGGGTGCGGCATGAGCGCCACCGCCGGGCAGTACCAGGGCGCGCGAACCCGGGCCTACACGAGCTTGGCCAGCGTGCTCGGCGCTACCGCGCTCGTGGCTGGGGTGATCGCGCTAATCACCGCGAGCACGGTCGCGCTTGCGATACTGGTCATGGCTACGCTCACGTTGTGGCTGGTGGCAACGGTGCGGCACGCGTTCAGCCCGCCCGCTGGTCCTAGCGGCGACCGTGACATGCACGAGGTTATCCACCCGGAGAAGACCGGGCACTGACCGGGCGGCAGCCACGACCCGTCCGCAGGCATCATCGGACCGGCGCGGTTCGGTATGGCCGGCAGGTTGATGTAATAGCGCGGGGCGCCGGCGGGTACACAGTCAGTGCTGTACCGGTGCTTAGGAGGGCCAAATGCGCATTTCCGATGTACTTCGCGTCAAGGGCACGCAGGTTGTCACCGTTACCCCGGATACGACGGTGCGGCACCTGCTGGCGGTGCTCGCCGAGCACCGGATCGGTGCCGTCGTCGTCTCTCACGACGGCACCACGGTCGACGGGATCGCCAGTGAGCGGGATATCGTCCGGGCGTTCGGCGAGCGAGGCGCCGCGGTGATGTCCGAGCTGGTCACGACCATCTACACGGCTGAGGTGCACACGGTCACGCCGGAGACCTCGCTCGAGGACGTCATGCGCATGATGACCGAGCGCCGGGTGCGGCACACGCCGGTCGTAGTGGACGGCGGCCTGCGAGGGATCGTGAGCATCGGCGATGTAGTCAAGAACCGTATCGACGAGCTCGAAACCCAGCAAGCCCACTTGACCGACTACATCACAGGTACCCGCTAGCGCTGGCCCAGCCGGCACACGCCTGCAGCGAGCCCGGGAACTCGCCGATGCAACACCGTCAAATGCCGCTTCGCGGTCGTCTCCAAGATTGAAGCGCTCCCTAGACCTAGAGGAGGCTCTGCTGGACCGGGATGTCGATGCCGAGATCTTGGCGGATGCGCTCGTGCAGTTCGAAGGCCAGGAGGGAGTCGATGCCGAGTCTGTTGAGGGGCTGGCCCGTGTTGAGGCGTTCGGCAGGAGTACGAAGGATGGTGTGAAGTTGCTGGAAGAGGTAGGCGACGGTGCTGGCTGCCGCGGGTGGCGGGCTAGCCGTCGGTTCGGGATCCGATGCGGACCCAGGGGTGTGTGGTGCGGCCGGGATGCTCGCAGGTGATTGCCGGGGTGGGACTGGGACAAGGTCCAGCCCGCAGGCCAACTTGATTGTCCACGAGACGATATCGTCGCACCGGCAGCCGAACACGTGCCTGGGTTACCGGACTGTCTGCTGACCTGCGTTATGACGCATCACGCCCGGTCATCCCGCTGACTTTCGCCCCCGCTTATCGTGGTCCTCCCCCCCGGCGGGGACCTTCTCGATCGGGACCGTCGGCTCGTACGGTATGGCGTCAAGGAAGTCGGTCAGGCCCGTGCCGCGGTGCAGGCCGGACTCGTTGTGCCTGTCCGCGAGGGCATGAATGAGGAGCACGCGCTCCTGCTCGGCGGTTGCCTCGGTGAACGGCGCGTCCCACGGCCCATGCGACGTCAGGCGCCTGAGCATGGCCAGCGGCAGCCATACTCCGTCCAAGCCGTTGCTGGTGGCCGGGCCGCCGGGTATCCGGGTCCGGCTGATCGAGGCGATGGAGACGCTGTTCCCGGGCTCTAGCCGAGCGCACCGGCGGTTCCCGGTAGAGGTCACCGAACTGGCCACCGATGCAACCCCCGCCGGATCCGACGTACTCATCTGATGATTGTCGACCAGCGCCGAGATCTAGCCGCTCCGGCTGACCTCTCGCGATCGCCGCTGTCATGCCACGATGGGTCATGGGTTCGCAGCGTTTCCGCGCCGTCATCGCCGGGCCCCGGAACAGCGCGGTCATCGTGGTGCCGTTCGACCCAGATGAGGCGTGGGGCGCGAAGGCCGATCATCCCGTCAGCGGCACGATCGGCGGCTGCCGGATCCGCGCCAGGGTCGTGCCGGCCGGCCGCGGATGGGTGCTGCCCCTGCCCCCGAAGCGCCTAACTAATCAGCATGGGGATCGCGATCGGCGATGAGGTGACTGCCGAGCTGGCCCCGGAAGGTCCGCAGCGGGGCGATCTCTCCGGCGATATCGCTGCGGCGCTCGCGGCTAACCCGGCGGCGGGCGCATTCTTCGATACGCTGGCGCAGTTTTACCGCAAGGCTTACCTGCGCTGGATTGATGCGACCACCCGTCGGCCGGATCTGCGCGCGGCCCGCATTGCTGAGGTCGTCGGCCTGCTCGCGGCGGGGATCAAAGAACGGCCACGGTCGTGAGGCAGGTTGCCCGGTGCGATCATAGGTGACCAACCCGATGGGCAGCCTCCGCCGGTAGCCACGTCCATGACGCCTCCGCAGAAACACGCGCACATGCCGCACCGAGGTTGACGACCGGCATCGGCAGATGGCATCACGCTGAGTGATGGAGAACCCCGGTAAGAACGCGGACGGTCCCGCCTGATAGGTGCGGCATTGGCTCGATGCCGATCCTGACCGAGGTCGCCCAGATCGAACTATTCTGTCGCGCGCGGAAGGCGGAATGCACACGCCTGGATCGGGCGCGTGATGCGAACCGCGGCTCAGGCAACTTGGCTGAGCCGATGCGCAACCTCTGGTGGATGACCTCTGGGTTTAGTTCTACGCTTGATGCGTTTCGGTAGCAGTGATCTCTGATCAGCCACCGGAGACTACCTGCTACCGGATCGTTATAGCGACTGGATGTACATCCAAACACATCGCTGCGCGAGATAACCGAACAGCTCCGCGAGATAACCGAACAGCTCCAGGAAGCGCTTGACCGCTGAGAATGACTGTGCCTGCCAGAGCGCCATCCCTGCTCGGCGGCCCGAGCGTGATCTCGATCGTGGGGAAGTCGTGCGGATAGACAGCGCTGGTCATAGAAAACCTCCCGCTCCCGCTATCGGGAACGACGAATGTGCCAGCGGACGCCACTTGCCGACCATCCCGGCTCACGTACCAACATCCGTACCACTGCGCATCCCCGAAGTTTCTGAGCTGGTGCACGGTCAATGTGACATTCCAGCTACCGGAGGCATCCTGGCGGTCCGTCGCTTGCCCGATCCCTCTCCGAAGCCACTCGCCTTGCCCGCGGCGGTGACATGGAGCGGGATCACAACTGTGGCTTGCGCCGGGGTGGTCCGGCCCCCGCCAAGGCTGAGTGGGACGACGATGGCGGCAATGATGATGGCAGTGACGGCAGCGGCGACAGCGCTGAGACGGCGAGGGTGACGTCGCCACACAGGCAGGCGAGTGACCATCGCTCGGGCTGGCGGCTCGGCGGGTGCAGGTGGCCTGTCGGGCGATGGGCGGAGCTGAGGGATCGGCTCAACTGGATGTGGGCGTCTGGGAGTTGGGTAGACCCGGGTGGCTGCCTGGTCGGTGGCATCTGATGGGAGTTTGGCCGTGGCTCTTTGCTCGGCCAGGGCGGCGGCCATTGCGGCCACGGCTCGGTCTTCGAGGTCGGCTAAAGGCTGGACGTGAGGGGGGAGGCCCTTGATGATCCGGCCGATGTCGCTGTACTCGTCGACGACCCTCTGGCAGTGGCGGCAACCGCTGAGATGTTGGCTGAACTCGGCCCGCTCGGCATTGGGCAGGTTGCCGAATGCGAAGTCGAAGCCGTAGAAATGGGCGAGCGCGATCTCCTGATCAGTAAGCATCGGCGCCACCTCGCAAACTGGCCAGCTCGGCCTTCAACGTGTCTGCTGCCTTGGCCGTCCGGGACTTGACAGTACCGATCGGGATGCCGAGGCGCTCTGCGATCTCCGAATGAGTGAAGCCGTCCCGGACCAAACGCATCACCGCGGCGTAGATTGATGGCAGCTTGTCGAGGGCCTGGTCGACGGTGAGGGTCGTGAGGGCCTGGTCGACGGTGTCGTACTGGGGCGGCAGCTGGAAGTCCTCGACGGGCAACAGCGGCCGGGACGATGGGCGTCGTGCTATGTCATAGACAGCCGAGCGAGCCATCGTGAACAGCCACCCCCGCACCGGGCCGCGGCCCGGGTCGTAGTTGTTCGCCTGCCGGCAGAGCTTGATGAAGGCCTCTTGCACCATCTCTTCGGCTAGTCCTTGGTCGCCGAGCACATGGACGCCGAAACGGAACAGCCCCATGCGGTACTTGCGATAGATCCGCCTTGCCGCATCGTCGTCCTTACGGAGCACGATCCGGGCGATCAGGCTTATCTCGTGAGGTCCGGTTCGTGCTCCGCTGTCACTCCACGACACGGCCACCCCCACCACTACCCAGCTCTACGGACTGCCCTGCCGGTCGGTTCATTCGGGCTTGGCACCCTCCGGTTTCAGTATGAGGGCCCGGGCGCCCGAAAAACATTGCCGAACGAGCGAACCGAACCGGCCCCTGGTCGCGTAAGTGCAGAGTCGACGACACAGAGCGACACAGGGAGGTGTGGGATGGCCGAGTGCACAGACATCGATCTATCTGCTGAAGCCGGAGTCAACGTGATGGCAGCCGCGGTGGTCGGGCTCCGAGGCGCCCTGGCAGGGAAGCGGTTGGCGATAGGCAGCCGACCGATCACATTCGGCCGTAGCTATGAGAATGGTGTGATCCTCACCAGCCCGTCGGCCTCGCGTATCCATGCCGAGCTGCGGCACGAGGCTGGCGGTTATGTCCTTCACGACCTCGGCAGTAACAACGGCACCTGGGTCAACGGCAGACCCGTGACCGTCTGCCAGCTTCGGTCTGGCGACGAGATCGTGATGGGCGATGAGACCTTCCGCTTCGGAACGTCCGACACGCATACGACCATTCGCATGCCTTCAATCCGGGCCAATGGCCACGTCGCGCCGCCAGCCTCGGCGTCCGTCTTGCGCGTCACCGTGGCCGGGGGCGGTCCGGTCGGTCTGAGCTTTGCCTTGCTCCTGGAACATCTGATGGGGCCGCGCGTGGCCATTAAGGTCTACGACAGCCGCTGGCTGAGGGAAGACGGCCGGGTGGTATGGAAGACTCCCGACCAGGGTAATGTGCGCCGCCAGCAGGTCGTGACCATTCAGAGTCGGCAGTACCTGAAGCTCCCGCCCGAAATCCAGGCGCGCCTGTTCAGGCCAGGTGCATACTCCGAAATGTGGCCCAAAGGCCCGGATTCGATCCAGGGCCTGGGGCCGCGCAATGTCCGAATCGCGTATGTCGAAGATCAGTTGCTGGCCATCGCGAACGACAAGCCGGACCGCATCCAGCTCATACCGGCGCCCTTCGACCCGGCCGAGGTCCACGACGACCTCGTCGGGCAGCATGTGCTCGCGATCTGCGAGGGGAGCCGCTCGCGTAGCCGGGAATACTTCGCCGATAAGTTCGGCGCCCCGGTCTCATCGATGTACGCGCTGGATGGCAAGCAGGTGCAGGATATTGTGCTGGGCCTGCGCGTGAAATCCGAGCTTCCGGATGCCATGGCTGTCCTGCTGACCGTTGCGCAGAATCGCTTTCTGTTGAACTCGCTGCGCGGCGAGGGCTTCCTCAACATGCGGCTGACCGATCAGGAGGCGGCAGAAGCGGTCGGGATCGACCCGGTCCGGAAGGTGTTCACGGGGTGCGCTCAGGCCCAACCCTGCCTGCTCGAACGGGTTGCGGGCGGCGAGTTCTGCTGTGCCACCCATCACGCTTTCTTTCTGCCGCCCTTACTGAAAGGATCCGCTCTGTGGACACGGGTGCAGGAAGGACTGCAGTTGTTCGGTGTTCCGCCGGAGAATTTGACTGCGGTGACGGCCTTCCGGCTGGATATGGTCCAGCGGCCGCGCTTCACGACCCAGCTGTATCCGAGGACGGTGACGACGCCGGGGACGTTTGCGTTCCTGCTGGGCGACGCGGCTAATGCGATTCACTTCTGGCCTGGGCGCGGGCTCAACAGCGGGCTGGCCTCGGTCATCTCGCTGACGCGGTCGCTGACGGCGGCTTGGCGCGGAACCGCTTTGCGAGATGCGGACTTCCTGCGTCACGAAGCGGTGATGGCGATGCTGCAATATCGACACAAAAGCCGGGCGTGGCGACAGATGGTGACGACCGATGCGGCAGGAAACGTGCGGGCGATCAAGGACCAGATCGCGCGGGGGATCACAGAAGGCGAGCAGGGCGCATATGACAGGGAAGCGGATATTGACGCGCTCATGGACCGCCTGCGTCAGACGCGGAGCCGACTGGACTCCCGCATCGACGGCCTGCTCGATGACACCACCCTGCGGGCCCACCTGGAGCGGCTTTCGGAGCAGACGTTGCACACGCTGCTGGTGAGCGAGGCATGGGACACCGGAACCGTCGGCGGAGAGGAGGTCGATGTGGACTGGCTCCTCGATGCGCCGGCAGCCTTCGAACCTGAGCTGGGGCGTGCGGCCGGCGACTCACACCCGCGTGAACTGGCGCTCGGACTCTGCGAAGCGAGATGAATAACGATGACAGTTGATCGTCTGATCGCGGCCCGCGCCTGCGCGCCGTTCGCCAGCGATCTTTCTAGCCACAGCCGCCCCAGCGAATGCGCGGTATTGGCAGCCGTTGCCTCTGCCCTGCGCGCTTTTGGCGGTGCTCGCGGCTGCGCCGGTGAGGTCGCGGCTGCCTACGGGGAGCATCCGGAAACCGCCGCCTCCCGGATGCGGTGGGCCCGCGATGTTATCGCGGTTATCGCGGCAATCTACGCGCCGACGCTCGCGGCTGATTCCGCATCACAACCGGCCGGGAGAGCCAGTGAACCAGCTGCCGCATGAGCCGCGGCGCAGCGCGATTGGTTCCGTGCCAGCAGGAATAGGCCGAAAGGAGCGAGGCATGGCCGAACATACTTATGACCTTGTGATCGTGGGCGCAGGCAGCGGGAACATGGTGCTGACCAGGGAGCTCGCTGGCTGGCGGACCGCAGTCGTGGAAGCGAGCCGCTTCGGCGGCACCTGCCTGAACCGTGGGTGCATCCCTTCGAAGATGCTGGTCCTCACCGCCGACATCGCGCAGGCGGTCCGGCATGCGGACCGGTTCGGAGTAGCCGCCAGATGGGCCGGGGCGGACTGGCCGCGGATCCGCGGCCGGGTGTTCGGCCGCATCGACCCGGTTCATGAGCGCGCTGTCGCTTACCGCCGGGCTCACGGCATCGACGTGTTCCTTGGCGAGGCACGGTTCGTGGCGCCGCAGACGCTGAGGGTTGGCGATGATGAGCTCCGCGCCGAGCGGTTCGTGCTGGCCGCAGGCTCGCGCCCGCGCATCCCGCCCATCCTTGGCCTAGCCGAGGTGCCCTTTCTCACCTCGGACACAGTGATGCGGCTGGACAGGCTGCCGAAGTCAATGATCGTGCTGGGCGGCGGGTATGTCGCGGCAGAGATGAGTCACATCTTCGGCTCGCTCGGCACCAATGTCACCATCGTGGCGCGCGGCGAGCACCTGCTATCCCAGCACGACGCAGACATCCGGGCCCGGTTCACCGAGTTGTATCGGCGACGTTTTGACGTGCGGCTGGGAGCAACGGCCGAGCGAGTGGCCGCGACCTCCAAAGGGGTCCGCCTCAGCCTCGCGTCACCCGCGGGCGCCCAGAGGGCCGAGGCCGAGGTGCTGCTGGTGGCGACCGGGCGGGTACCCAACAGCGACCAGCTCGACGTTGCCGCTGCGGGGGTCGAGGTCGACTCCTGCGGCCACGTCCGCACTGACGACACCTACGCCACCAACATGCCAGGGATCTGGGCGCTCGGTGACCTGGCCAACCACTTCCAGCTCAAGCACATGGCCAACGCCGAGGCCCGGCTGGTCCGCTACAACTTGCTTCACCCCGACCGACCGCGGCGGGCAAGTTTCACTGTCGTGCCGTCCGCGGTGTTCGCGGACCCACAGGTTGCCTCGGTGGGCGCCACCGAGCAAGAACTGCAAGCCCTGGGGCGGCCCTATGCCACCGCCACCCGGTTCTACCGTGACACGGCGTACGGTTGGGCGCTGGAGGACACCACCAGCTTCGTAAAGGTCCTCGCCGACCCGGCCACCCGGCTGCTTCTCGGCGCCCACATCATCGGCCCTCAGGCGTCCACACTGATCCAGCCGCTGATCCAGGCCATGTGCCTAGGCAACACCGTCGACCAGCTCGCCTCCGGCGTCTTGTACATTCACCCCGCGCTCACCGAGGCCGTCGAGCAGGCTCTGCTTGAACTATGAAATCAGTGGCATTCGCCTTGTTTAGCCGCTAAAGGAGGCCCTATCCCGGCAAGGCGTAACTGTACCGCGATCACCCGGACTGTCGCATCCCAGGCACCCATACGCCCATCCTCCCGGCTCAGAACAGCACGCTAAGAGGGAGACACGCGACGCCCGGCCTTACGGCGCCCGCTCCTGGCCGTCGGCTATCTGCCGCGCATCGCCGAGGTGGTAACGGTGCTCGGTGACACGCTCAGCGGTCGCCGCGGTCAGCTGACCGCCGTGTAGAACACGTCCCTGTAGTTACGGCCGTTGTACGTGGTGCCGTACACGGTCGCGTACTCACCCCGGACGGCTGGCTTCGCCCACCAGAACTTCCAGCTGGTGGTCGCGTGGCCGCTGCTGGTGAAGATCCACTTGTGCTGCGGGTAGCTCCACACACCAGCCCAGTAACCGGACGGGCCGCCGCTGTACTGCTGATACCAGACGCCCACCTCCATGTCCTGGCCGAGGCGGATGGCGCCGGCGTCGTCGTTAAAGAGGACCTCAGCGGAAGCTGGCGCAGCAGTCGCGACGACCGCGCCCGCTCCCGACAGGACGGTGAGCATGAGTGCCGCAGCGGCGAAGATGAGTCTCACGTCAATGCCTCCTGGATTTCATGGTTCTCCTGTCCGGTTTTCACCCTGCGCAGTGCCGGTGGCCAGTCCCGGATGAAGGCACCCACGGGACGCCCACCCGGGGGAACGTACCATGTCATTACACAGCGTAACACCGCTAATCCGGGGAAAAAAGTCCATCGCAAAAATATGGGAAATAGTGCGCGGCAGAAAAGGCCCCTAATTTCAGCGGAAAATGCTGCACGAAAATTGTCGGGCTACCATCACCGCACCGACTCTGCGCGGGCGCAATCACGCCGGGTGGACAGTGCACCGTGCGCAGAATGTCCAAATCGGCGTGGAGTTCGGGGACGCTGGCTGCGAAGCTGACCGCATGCATGCAGGCAGGCTCGACCCGGCGCAGGCGGACCCGATCGCCGGCGTCGTGAGCGGGCACTGTGCACGGTCAGCGAATCGCCGAGACCTGCCAGGTGCTTGCGTTCGCCTTGATCAGGGTGACCTGCCAGGTGTGAGCCTGGAGTCCGTGGGCTACGGTCATGGCCGCGCTGGCCGTCGTGGGACCCGGATTCGCCCGGAGACGGTAAGAGCACCGGATCGCGGTGGTCTTACCGAGCGGCAGCAGCTTGGCTGCGAACTTCTGCTTGGTCGTCTCGTACTGGTAGGCACTGGTCGTCATGGCGTAGCCGCGGACCGGGTCACCGGACTGAAGTGCACTGCACAGCGCGGCCATTGTGCGCGCAGGATCTGATGCGGGCCCGGCGGATCCTGCTCCCTCGAGCAAGCGGGTGGCGAGCAAGACCGCGATCGCGATCACGGCGACAGCCACCCCGATGGCGACCGCGGTCGCCGCTCCCTTGCGCGATCGGTGCCCGCCTGTGGCGGCCGGCGCGGCGGAAGCGGTCGGCACAGGGGCATGGGTGCCAGCGGGCAGATAAGTAACGGCACCAGCAGTGGTGCCCTCCGTCCGTTCTGTTCCGGGCGGCGCAACGGCTTCAGGCGGCTGGGGAGCTTCCGGGCGCTCGCTGACCCAGGGGATGGGCGAGTTGAGGGGGTTGACAGCGACCGGTTTCCCGGACATGGCAAGCCTGAAGGATTTCGCGGCCTGCCGGGCGTAGCCGCGGCCCTGCGCCCAGAACTCCAGGTACGCCGGGACTACAAGGGAGTGCGCCAGGTCAAGGTCCTGCTGGGTGATCCCGTCCTGCCGCACCATCGTCGCCGGACGGCAGATGACAAGGCCCTCGGTGAGGACGATCGGCCTGCCGTGCTCGTCGGTCAGGACTCGCTCGCCGGGCAGGCCCCAATAGTCCGCGTGCGCCATGTTCACCTGGTAGATGACGGTGACGCGGTGCTTAGGAGATGTCTGGATCTCCCGGATCTGAACGGATACCGGCGACCCGGGCGCGCCACTGTCGGCCGAAGAGCGCAGCGCGCTCACCAGTGCCCCGGCGGCCATGAAATCCGGGCTGACGACTATGCGGTGATCCTGGGTCCGGGTACGACCGATGAGGAACGGCCACGCCTGATCATCCATGAGGCTGGCTCACCACGCGCCCCGCGTGCTCAGCCGGGAGTCGGGCCACCGGCGCTCAAACTCGTCGACCGATCCGTAGCACTCATTCACCACGTACCCGATCGCCGTTCCCTCATCCAGGGATGTCGGCACACTGCTCCGCGCGTACCTGTCCCCGAGATGCTGCCTGATGCGCTGGACAACCTCGCTGATCGGAAGGTTCAGATTAAAGCCCGGTACACCCACCGTGGCTCTCAGCCCGGAGATGGCGAGCACGGCCAGCGTGATGCTGGCGATCCTGTGAGCGAGATTCGCCTGACGTGGCGTACCGGCCGCTGCCGCCATCCTGTCGACGTCATACCTGATGATGTCGGGGACGGCGCAGAAGAATGGAACCTCAACATTCCACGGGTACCACTCGACTCCTGGGTTCCGCATCATGCCACCGCCGGCGCCTGCGGGCACGGCGAAACCATTCATGCCGAGGGCGGCAACCGGTATCATCCGAAGCTTTCCCAGCCGAGGGTTCCGCTGGAAGTTGCTGAACGCGGGCGACATCGCAGCGAGCGTGCTCCTGACGTCCGCCATGGTGTAGTGGCCCCCGTCACCGCGCACCAGCAAGTCCCATTTAGATACCACCAGGTGAATGTTTCGCTGGCGGGCGCGGATAAGGACATTCAGGAGACGGTCGATGCGGTCCACGACCGCGGGATCGTAACTGCCGGACATCAGCTTCATGAGCTGCTCGCCATCGATAACGCCCATGAGGACATCGGCATTGTCCAGTGCCCGCCGGAACTCCTCATCTGGCGGGTCATCCGTCCTGGCGCCCGTCAGCTCTTCGACGAGCCGACCTGCATAGTCGAGATATTCCAGGGTGAACGCATCCGCGTCCTGATCCTCGGACTCCACCTTGACCGTGAAGGACCAGGCCCGCGTCTCGGTGACGCTGGTGCCCGGCGGGAAGTACCCTCCAGGCGTGGTCCGGATCTGCGCCACGAGGCTCAGCAGCCTCCCGTTAGACTCCTGATCGGTCGAAAGCCGGATTCCGGCCGGCCCGCCTTGCGCGAAGTAGTAGTACTGGCTGGCCAGCAGGAGTGTCTTCCCGCACCCGGGGAAGCCGAGGACCAAGATCCTCACCCTGCGATCCGCCGGCAGATCCGCCCTACCATCGCGTCCTGGAGGACTGCCGACGGGATGACCCTGGTTCGCCGGTGCCGGAGCGCGATACGCAGGCGGCGGCTGGACTGTGGCTCCCGACAATCGCCTTCGCCGGGCACCGTCCTGCAGGCGCTCCCAGATCCACCGCGATATGACCCAGATCCACCGCGATATGACCCAGATCCACCGCGATATGAGCTTCACCAAGTCCAAGCAGACAGCGGCAAGCACCACGTAGAAGATCACCGTGGACAAGGCCAGCAGGATAGTGATCACCAGCCCCAGCCAGAAGGACCAGGAAGGATACCTATTCCGCCACCACAGGCAGCGGCGCAATAGGACCATCGTGAGGCTCACCGTGAATCACCCAGGACCGCGGGCACTCTCGCCGGCAGGTCGCCGTTCACGGGCAATGGTAGTTGGTTCACGTGATCAATTAAACCTGAAGCCACCGATTCGGTCGCCCCGCCCCCCGAACTAAACACGTTTCCCCCCAATAAACGCGGTAGCCGAAAGTAAGCGATCTTTGCGGTAAATCGTAGCGTCGACTTCAAGACAGGAACCCTCGATCGGCTAATATTCCAATCTCACTCCAATGAATCAATTAGGCAATTGGACATCTACGGCACACCTGGGGGCAGCAGGCAACGAAAAGGGCAGCGCGGCGCTGAGGTCGCAGAAGAACGTGTTGCGGATCGCGCTGCGTGCGGACAGGAGGAAGCCGTGATAGGAAGCCTTCGTGGAAGTCAGCCCTGCCGGGGGAGGAGCCGCCAGCGTGAGCGGTCAGCAGCCAGACATCAGTGACCTCCGGCGAAGCCTGGACGAGGTGGACAGCGGCATCGTCGGTCTCATCGCGCAGCGCAGCCGCGTCATCGCCGAGATAGCCCGCCTGAAAGAACACGGCACGTCGGCGATCCAGGATGCTGACCGCGAGCGGCAGGTGCTCGCAGGTGTCGAAGCCGTGGCCGCAGATCTCGGCGTATCTGCCATCCTGGTGCGCAGGATCTTCCGCGAGCTGATCGGCGACTCGGTCGCTCAGCAGGCGAGGCAGCTGACTGGGGCAGCAACCGGTCGGCTGCGCGTGGCCTTTCAGAGCTCGGCGCACGCATACAGCGACGCAGCTGCGCGCAAGTACCTGGCCGCCCGGGGGGCAGAAGGGGACCTGGCGGGCTACGGCACATTCGGCCAGGCCGTCGGCGCGCTGCTGGCGGGCGAGGTGGATCTCGCCGTGCTCCCCATCGAGAACACCACTGCTGGCAGCATCAACGAGGTCTACACCGTGCTGCGCGAGCACGACCTGTTTATCGTCGGTGAGGAAACCTGGAAGGTCGACCACTGCCTGGCAGCGGTACAAGACGTTCCGCTGAGCTCACTGAGCCGGATCCTGTCTCATCCCCAGGGCCTGGAGCAGTGCGCGCAGTTCCTGCAGTCGCTGCCGCATGCCATTCCGACGAGCTACTTCGGCACCGGCGGGGCCATGGCCGCGGTGGCCGCCACGGGCGATCCGAGCGCAGCTGCGATAGGCTCCGCCGAGGCCGCCGAAGCCCACGGCCTGGTGGTGCTCCGGCACGGCATCGCCGACTCCCAGGACAACTACACCCGCTTTGTGGTGCTATCGGCGGCGGCAACTCCGGTCGACGTGCGGATCGCCTGCAAGACGAGCCTGATCCTGATCACCCGGCACGAGGAGGGCGCGCTTCTGCGTTGCCTCGAGATCCTGTCGGGCAGCGGCCACTCCATGACCAAGCTTGAGTCCCGGCCTCGTCCGGGAAGGCCCTGGGAGTACCTGTTCTTCTTGGACTTCGAAGGAAACGTGGCCGAGCCACGGACGGCTACGGCGCTGGACGAACTCCGGTTGGCAGCGCAATACGTCAAGGTCCTCGGCAGTTATCCGGCCAAGGCGTTGCGCCATCCTGCCCATCCGGGCAGCCTGCCCGACGCTCCGGCGGCGGAGGCACCAGCCGAGACGCTGGAGGCTGTAGCCGACCGGGCACCTGCGGGGCACCGCTCCCAGGGGTACCGGCTTGTCGACCGGGCAAGCCGGGCAGCCGACACGGTAGTCCAGGTCGGAGACCTGCTTGTCGGCGGCAGCGGATTCGCGGTGATGGCGGGCCCCTGCTCGGTAGAGAGCGCCGAGCAGATCGCCGCCACAGCGAAATTCGTCCGCGATCATGGTGCGCATGTCCTGCGTGGCGGCGTGTTCAAGCCCCGGACGTCGCCCTACGCCTTCCAGGGCCTCGGCTGGAAGGGGCTGGAACTGCTAGTAGCGGCCGGGCGTGAGATCGGGCTTCCCGTTGTCACCGAAGTGATGGCCGTGGAACAGGCGCAGCGTATGGCGAAGGATGCCGACATCCTTCAGATCGGCGCGCGCAACATGCAGAATTTCGATCTGCTGCGCGAGGTCGGGAAGCTGGACCGGCCTGTGCTCCTCAAGCGGGGCCTGTCCAGCACGATCGAGGAATGGCTCGCGGCTGCCGAATACATCGTCGCGCAGGGCAATCAGCAGGTGATTCTGTGCGAGCGCGGCATCCGGACCTTCGAGAGCGCCACTCGGAACACTCTCGACCTGTCCGCTGTCGCGGTTGTCCGGGAGCGATCGCACCTGCCCGTTATCGTCGACCCGAGCCATAGCACCGGACAACGAGGCTACGTCGCGCCGATGGCATGGGCCGCGCGCGCCGCCGGAGCTCATGGCCTGCTGATAGAAGTCCACCCGGCGCCGGAGAAGGCACTGTCCGATGCCGAGCAGAGCCTGTCTTTCGGTGAGTTCGCCGCGCTCATGAGCCAGCTGGCCGCCGTCCCCGGACCCAGCCAAGCGACCGTCAAAGCGCAAAATTCCAGCTCGCCATGACCGGTGCCGGCAGCCGGTCCCTGCCCGTGGGCAAATTCGGTCCTCGTGTTAATCCCGGTCAATGGGGAGCCAAGCGGGTTTGTGCATTGTCTGGCGGAAGATTGGTCAGTCATTCCAGGTCGTCCCAGTCCCAAGGCCCGGCCCGTCGTTGGCCGAGGCGGATGCTGCCGGGAAAGTTGACTGGCGGCTCAGCGTGGATGCCACGATCACCCGCGCCCACCAGCACTAGGAGAGCCGCCCACCAGCACGAGCTTCCCGCGCACGTGACCGTCCTCGCTGACGCGGTGCGCCTCCGCGATCTCGGCGAGCGGGAAGGTCTGCGCGACCGGGAGCGAGAAGCGCCCGGACTCGATCAGCTCGTCGATCTCGGCGAGCGCGTGGACCGCGCGGCCAGCGTCCCCGCTGCTGAACGTCACCCCGTGCTCCTGCGCGCCACCGAAGTCGGCGATCGTCACGACGTGCTCCGGGCCGCCCGCGAGCTCGATGAGCTCGGGCAGGACGCCGCTCCCGGCGACGTCGAGCGCGGCGTCGACGCCGTCAGGCGCCAGCGCGCGAACCCGCGCGACGAGGCCCTCGCCGTAGGCGACGGGCTCGGCCCCCAGCAAGCGAAGGTACTCGTGGTTTGCCGGACTGGCGGTGCCGATCACGCGCGCACCGCGCACCACGGTTTCAGCCTGCCTATTGCCGGTTCCCGGCGTACTCCGGTCGGACCCGTCCTTGGCCAGCCGCGCCGACGCGTCCAGATGGATGTTCTCCAGCAACAGCAGTCTCATGGTCACCGTGAAGCACCTTTCGCGTGATTCACGTCCGGCTGCGGCGTTTCAGTGCCGTGATCGTTTACTGGCCAGCGGACCAGGACGGACGAGACGGGCCGGGGTGTGCCGGGTGGCGGCGCAGGTGGGGCGGAGTGCGCGACGGCTTGTGCTTGTAGACAAAGGCGCGGCGCAGCCCCGCGTGGGGCTCGCGGGGGTCGAAGAAATTCCGGTGCATCGCGGCTAGTTCTGCCGCGCGGTAGGCGTCCAGCGGCCGAGTCTTCTGGGCGGCGGTGAGCTCACGGTTCTTCGCGGCCAGCCGCTGCGGGTAACCCGGGCTCGCGGCGAGCTGTCCGGCGAGGTCGGCGACGTGGGCGCGAAAGCCCGGCGTGCCGCCCTCGATCACCCGGTCGGTCAGCCCAGATCGCAGGGCGGACGCCGGGCTGACCGGCAGGCATGCCTCGGTGAGCCGGGCCGCCTGCTCGACGCCCACACGGCGGGGCAGGGTGTAGGTCCAATACTCCGAACCGTGCAGCCCCATCAGACGGTAATGCGGATTGAGGACCGCGCCCGCACGGCACCAAACTTCGTCAGCGGCAAGCGCCAGCATCAGGCCCCCGGCCGCGGCGTTACCCGCGAGCGCCGCCACGGTGAGCCGGTCGGTCGTGGTCAGGATCGCATGCACCAGGTCATTGATGGCGTTGATGTTCCTCCAGGCCTCTTCCGCGGGATCATCGCAGGCCTCGATCACATTCAGATGGATACCGTTGGAGAAGGTATCCCGGGGCCCGCCGAGAACGATCACCCGCACCGGGCGGCCCTGCGCATACCGGTAGGCGGCGAGCAGCCGACGGCACTGGCTGGTGCTCATCGCCCCACCGGGAAAGGAGAACTCCAGGTAACCAACGCCGTCGGCTTCCCGGTAGCTGATCTCCCGGTAGGTACGCAGGCCTGGAAACGCCGCCAGCGGCGCGGTGACTTCCGGCACACCCGCCACCGACCGGCCCAGCGCCAGTGTGGCCGGCACCTTGAACGTGGCAGGCCCATCGGGGGCCGGACGGCCGCGCATCTGCGGGATCCACACTGCCCCGTCAATGGTCGCCCGGCAGATCGCACCCTCGCGGCGCGCTACGATCGCCCCGGGATCACCGCGCAGGCCCCATTCCTCGTGCCCACCGAATAAGAAGTATTCGGCATCACCGATCACATCCAGGACGCCAGGGCGGGAATCGGCCGCGCGCAGCTTCGCCAGCACTGACGAGGTGGGCTCGGCCGCCCAGTCGATCCTGCGGTGCTCCTGCCGGCACGGCGGGCGCAGCCGGCCAAACACACCCGGCCGGCCGTAATCCAGCGGCTCAGGCCGGTGACCGCCTGCCTCGAACCGCTCCACCGCCAACAGCAGCGCCGTCATCGCGGCGTCCGCCACTTCGGTCCGGTACACGGCGCTCTTCGAGCACCGCGGCATCGGGAACTCCATGCTGGCCCAGATATCGCCGGCGTCCATTTCCGCGTTCGCCTGCAGCACGGTGACACCCCAACGCTCGGCGCCGCCCATGATCGCCCAGTCAAGCGAGGACGGACCGCGGTCGCCCACGGGCCCCGGATGGATGACGAAACATGGGCGAACCGACCAGATGTCCTCGGGAATCGCCGTGGTCAGCATCGGCGCCACGACCAGGTGCGGGTCATGGCGGCGGACCCCGTCGCGCAGCACCTCATCGGCCACCGCGAGCTCGACCGACACCTCATGACCGCGCTCGGCCAGCTCGACATGAGCCCGCTGCGTCATGCCGTTGTAGGCGCTCGCAATCAGTAAGATCCGCATCCGCTTCCCCTCACGCTCCGGACCCTCCGAAGGGATCCTCGCCACCCTCGCATCGCGCCGGCTCAGCGGCAATCGTCGCCTGCATCGTCCTGGCCCACGCAAGGTAGTGCCCTCCACCCTTACGGGACCCGCACCGCATTCCGACTTCACGCATGTTATCTTTCGCCTTTGCCCGCGGGGATTTCCCGCCGGGCGGTTCTTTTTCAGCAAAGGCCCGCAGTCCTTCGGTGAAACGCAGTCCTTCGGTGAAATCAGCGGAGTAATAGCACCGGGCTGCGCCGGGCCACTGCCTCGCCCAGATAACCTATCGGGCTCCACGTGCCGACCTCACACACTTCACGCACATCCCCTTTCCTGCACATACGGTTGCCGCTTGCACGCCTCTACTCGAACGTAACCTAAGCACAGCCGCGCTTCTGATTTCAATGGCTCGATAAGCTCGAGTTCGCCCGTGGAGAAAGATCAACATATACACTGAGCAGGACATATCGGTACGCCTGCCCGCCACATGTGATTTACATCACCGCATATTGAGGTTTTCTCAGCGATTTTCAGCTGATCATCTTGTGCTCGAATTGCGTGAGGACGAGCGCGGACTTGACAATGTCGCCGATAATGGGGCTGGTGGGGCTGAGGCAGGTGGCTGTGTTGGTGGGCAGCGTGCAGCACAAGATCGATTATGATCCAGGTCCAGGCTGTGTCTGGGCCGCAGTCTTGAACGGTACTGCGGTCGCCGTATCCGTCTGATGCCCGTCGTTCTTGGCCAGGGTGCTCCTTCAGGAGTGCGGCTCCGGCTGCAGGACGTGGACCTGCTGTATTTCGAGAAGCGGACGTCCCCGTTCCATCAGGCCCACATTGTTTGCTGCCTGGCCGCCGACGTTCTCATAGGCGAAGAGTCAGGCAGTCGAGTAGACAGGCGGCTCGTACCGAACGTCGACCCCGGACCCGATCGGTTTGTTCCCGGGCTTCGTATTGAGAAGAGCGCTTCCCGGGCCGAGGAGGCGGACTCCTTTGCGTTCGAGGTGCTGCGGCAGACGAGCCCCTTCCCGGGTATTCGGCGTACACAGCGCTCGCTCGAGCAGCTTCAGCCTCTGCACGCCGTCATGCTTGCCGCAGCTCCCGCAGCCGCTTGTATCGCCGCGGGTCCAGGAATGGGATCTGACCCGCCATTTCGGCCCCACCAGACCGTCGTTCAGATCCTGGACGCGGCGCCGATGCTGACACCGCACAGAAGCCGGAAACAACAGCCGTCGCAACGGTGAGCCCACCATCAGTTGAGCCTGCCGATCAAGAGCTCAGGCGACCGTTAATTTAATGGAGATCCTGACAGGCCAGTGGATGACCGGTGGCATCGAGCTGGATTCCGTGCATCCGGGCTACTTGCTGCCGACCGCCGCGGGCGGGCTGATCGGCGCGAACGCCGCCGCCCAGGTTCACCTGCACGCGCTGGCCGAGACGTCGTTCGGGATCGGCGTCATCTCCTGGGTCCTGCTTGGCTCGATAACGTTCAACCGGCTCTTCACCCGTCCCGCGCTGCCTTCCGCGCTCGTCCCGACGATGGCGATCGAACTCGGTATACCCGCGGTCGCGGGGTCGGCGTATTTCGCCGTGGCGGGCCGGACCGTGAGCTTGGTGGCCTGCGTGCTCGGCGGGTACGCGGTCCTCATGGCCCTGGTCCAGGTCCGGCTGATCCCGATCTACCTGAGGCCATGAGGCTGGCGCTGTGGCCTGCCGGCGGCCGGGGAAGCCGACTGTGGTGTTGGCCGTGCGTGACGACGCTTGAAAAACGGACGGTCGAGGGTCGCGCCGCCGCCGCGGTTGCAGGCAAGGGCAGGCCTCACAATCCGCGGGAGTGTTCTCATTGACTCGGCTCCTGGCGCCGGGAAGACTCAGCCTATGTATGCGGTCGTGTCCACCGCGAGCATCAAGGACCCGGAGGCGGCCCGCGAGGCGTTGACGGGCCTGAGGTTGAACTTGGTGCCCAGGGCACCTGGCTTCGTCAGTGCATATTGGCTGGCACCGATTGACGGCATCGGCATGTCCGCCATCGTCTTCGAGACGAAGGAGCACGCGGAGGAGGCTGTCGCCTATCCACTCCCGCCACTGCCCGGCGCCACGCTGCTGACGGTCGAGATCCGCGAGGTATACGCCAGCGCCTAAACGGCCGGTCATGGGCGGCGCAGGGGTCGAGGGCCGGACGGCATACAGCACGGGAGTACAGCAACGGCACCGTACAGCCGCCGCGTCTGCTCACCAGGAAATTTTCGCCTGCGACTAAGCTAAGACGGGAAATCAGGCGCCGGAACTTGGTCGCGACCATGACGTGGCGATCACAGTAACGAGCATGAACGGAGGCCAATGAATGACACGGCCACCAGAATCTGCTGCGCGTCGTTACGGCAAGGTCTTTGATGAGATCGCGGCTGAGTACGACCGGCGCCGTCCGACTTATCCTGACGAACTCGTCGACCAAGCTTGTCAGGTCGCAGGGATCGGGAGCGGTGATCATGTACTTGAGGTCGGGTGTGGAAGCGGCCAACTGACGCGCAGCCTTGTCGCTCGGGGGCTGCACGTCACAGCACTCGAACCCGGCGAGAACCTGATAGCACTGGCCAGGCAGAACCTGGAAGGTGCTGGAGAGGTGGAATTTGTTAACGCTCAGTTTGAGGATGCATTGCTTCCCCGCAAGCAGTTTCAAGCCGTGTTCTCTGCATCCGCGTTTCACTGGGTTGACCCTAAGGTCAGTTGGCAGCGGGCCGCTGACGTACTTGTTCCCGGTGGAACGCTCGCCCTCGTGCAATACTGCGGACTTGAGGAGCCGCGTAGCAAGCGAGACCAGGAAGCAGCACTCGCTGCCATGAGGAAGGTCGCCCCGGACATTGCCGCTAATTGGCCGACTTACAGGGATCTCGACGCTACGCTCGCTGGGATGGAGCAACGCCGAGGCAACGTCTCAGACGTATGGGCCTGGCTCGGCAGCTACGACATAGGGCAAGATCATGCCGGCCGCTTGTTCGGTGATGTTCGGGCGGCAGTGATGCCAAAGCTCATCGAGCACACTCCTGATGAGCTCAATGCTCTCGTTCGCACGATGTCGTTTTACGCTCGGCTTTCACCGGGCCAACGTCAAGCCCTTGAGCGTGAACATGAGGCCATTTATGAACGACTCGGGCGACCGATTCGCACTAGCACGGTCACGGCTCTCGTCACGGCGCGGCGCGGCACGGAGGGAGATGGAGGATGACGCCAGGACGCGTACCGCGCTAAGCTCCCCTGGATTGTCCTGGTTGGGCGGCGATGGTGACAGGGCCGGGAAATGAGCTGGCAGCGGCTGTGGCGGGCCGTGGACACCTGCGGGTGTCGCACGCTGACCGCGAGCAGGTGATCGACACTCTCAAGGCCGCGTTCGTGCAGGGCATGCCGGCCAAGGACGAATTCGACCTGCGAGTTAGCCAGCGTTCGCGTCGCGGACCTACGCGGGGCTGGCGGCCGTCACCGCCGGTCTCCCCGCCGAGCCGACCGCAGCCCAGCCGCCCAGGCCCGCCGGGACGCAGGACGGGATTATGCAGCGGCCCGGCCGGATGATGGCGGTGGCAACCGCGCTTTATGCAGGCGTATGGGCGTTCGTGTGGCTTCAACCTTGGCCTAGGAATTCCGAGGGCGATCCCCCGCATCCGCTAGGCTTTCTGTTCTTACCAAACACCCTCATCTACCCACTCGTTTTGCTCATCGGTGTGGTAAATATGGTCGCCTTGCGGCAGGAGAAGCGCTCCGACGGGCGGCCACCGCGCCCGCCATCAGCCGGGCCGAATGCACATCTCCTGCCGCGCGATCACGGTTATCAGCGACCTTACGGGCCACGGCCAGTCCAAATCCCAGATTGACCGTAGATGCGCTGAAATTGCGCCGCCGGCAACCGTCATGCGGACGGAAGTGCCGGTGTCCTCCCCCGACCCGCCGTGGGAGTGTTCACGTCGGCCGGAACCTTTCCGGGACGCTTTCAGCGTCACTGCGTGATCGCCGGCCCTGAACAGAACCCGCCTGCCGTCTGGATCGGAAGCAGTCGGGTTCAGGGGAGGATCAGCGCCGGTGCCGCACCTATCGCTACGGAACGATAGCGCGGGACCGGACGCTGACCTCCATCTCGCTCCGCCACGGGCCGTGTGATACGGGGTCTCCCCCAAATGCCGCGGAAATCACGGCCGCAGTCATAACGTGATCCAGATCGGAGCGATCTACGTTAAAACGCGCCACTCATGCTCTAGCAGTTCACGAACCTCAGCAGCGCTTTTCCCCTGGCAATCGCCAAGCACTTGGTCGTACACCGTTTGACGCTTATCAGCCTTAGCCTGGGCACGGTCCGGCTGCCTTTGTAGCCGCTCCTCACCTTCCCACCGAACCTGCCCCGCAAGATCACGAAGGTTCACATTCCTCCCTGGGGATTCGAACGTACGTTTCCGGTGCAGAGCCTACAAAAATAAGCAGCTCTCTCATACAAGGACACGCCGGGCACCGGGGCAAGAGCGCATGCCAATGTGCAGCAACCACCCGGCTTCAAAGGGGAGGGTCTGGGCGGGCCAGGGCGCGGGTCGGCGCAGGCCCGGGTAGTGGTTACCAGGATCAGGGCGCCGAGGGGAAAGGCGCCGTGCCCGGTTTCCGCAGCGGCGGACATGCCCGCTGCGTGCCCGATCGGGCGGTAAACCACGTACCCTGACGGTCACGAGCCATCGGTTCCCCTACTGAGTGTCCTTGTGCGCCTCGATGCCGCACCGGGCAGATCACGCGAGACGCCGGAGACGTGCGTCGTTCGGCTCATAACCTCAGCGGCAACAGGGCACGCAGGACCTTTGCCGAGGCCTGCCTCACCAATGCCTGCCCGTCTGTTGGCTAGAGTTGTGCGATGGGCCGCGGGAGGGGTCAGGCAATCCAGCTGCGGCTCAACCGCGCCGAGGAGATGTTCGCCTTGGCCCAGACCGACCTGTTCTCCGAATACCGCAACTACCTCACCGGGGTCGAGTACTGCATCAGCCTGCTCCGCTCGCAGCGGACGCGGGCGCCGGTTCGGCTCGAGCTCTCGTTGCCCTCCTCGGAGTTCGACCAGGGCCTGGGTGACCGGCTTAGCGTGGCTCTGCGTCGCTACTGCGACCAGCGCATCAGCTACAACGAGCGCGAGCGGCGTGCGGTCCGGCTGGCTGGCCTCCGTTCTCTGTGGGTCGGCGCTCCCATCGTGGTGCTCGGCTACCTAATGGTGATCTTCGCGAGCAGGCTGGTGGGCCCTACCGGCAACACCAACCTCGTGTTCGACACCACGGGGTGGGTGCTGGTATGGGTGGGAATCTGGTACCCGCTCGACACGTTCTTTTTCAGTCCGCTCGGGTACGGGCGCGAGAACCGCGTCCTCCAGCAGCTGCGCGACGCCGAGATCTCGGTGATGACCTGGCAGCCCGGGGTGGCCTGACACCTGTGTGGGATTGGCTGGTCAGCTCGGCCCGACCGCCCGGTTCCGGCATGCTTGGCCCTCTCACCGTCGTCTCACAGACTGGCTGGACCGCACCTGACTCAATGTCCGTGCCGGACACCCTGATGGACCGCGGCCTGCGGACCAGACGTGCGCGCCGTCATTCGTCGCCGGACTTCCCTCGCAGTCCTCCCCTTCCTTGACCCGGTTGCCAGGCACTGACGACCTTGGCCACGGCCGTGACCAGGAACAGCTGACCGGTCAGCATCTCGAGCACGGCGAAGGTCTGGCCCGGGTTCCCGGCGGGGACAAGGTTGCCGTACCCGGTGGTGGTAAGCGTGGTGAACGAGAAGAACAGGTCTTGCAACAGCGTCCCGTGGCCCTGGGAGCCGAAGAACGCCGGCTGCGTTTGACTGAGTCCCAGCGCATGGTAGAGGAATGCGAAGAACATCCCGGCCATCAGGTACGCCGCGACCGCCCCCAGGACCGTCTCGCTGTCCACGGTTCGCCTGACCACGAGGTGGCGGATGATCGAAACCGGCGCAATCAGGTACAGCAGGCAGCTGGCCCAGGAGGCAACAATGCCGCCGTGGATCTGATCATGAAAAAGGAGGTTCGCGACCGCCGCCAGGGCCGCCGCGGCAAGGGCGATGTTGGCGATCGTCCGGACCGACCGGCGCGCCCGGGAAGCCCGCAGCGTCACCCATACCGTGGCGATCTGGACAGCCAGCACCAAAGACGCCTCCCATGACGCCGCCGGCGTTGCCGACAAGGCATAGGTGACGAGAATGAGAAGGAGCACCAGGCCATAGCTGTCCGGCGAGGAGAACGCCTCCACGAGCCGCCCGTGACGGCGCGCTCGCCCCGACTGCTGGAGCTGGTCGCCGGATGGGTCAGGCATCAGAAGTGCCCCAGCGCGGGCAGCCGCGCGCAGAACCCGCGCGGAATCCGCCGCCAGCGGGCTCGTCATCCGGATACCAGACGTTCAGTCATAGCTGCCTGCTTCTCTACTGGACCGCGAAAGGTGCCATCGGCGCGGCGGAGGCGCTGCGCCAGGGTGCGGCCTGGGCCGCTGAGGCCGGGTCGGGGCGTCGGCTTATTGATGGCGGTCGCGGTAGTCAGTTACGACGCCGACATAGCGGCCCCTAGCCTAGCGAGGCGCAGTCCCGCAGCCGCGCACGATGGCTGGTGCCTGTTCCCGTGCACCGTTCGCGTGGACCGGTCCGGCGCCGGAATCCGCAGGCCAGGGCCTATGCCCCAGGCATTCTGGAACGCCCGGGGCGAGCCCGCCAGGATCATCGAGATCCATGTTCCCGCCACCTTTGCGCGCTTCTACGACGAGTTGGGCGCGTTTGCCAGGGATCTCGAGGCGCCTGCGAGGATGGCCGCCAGGGGGGCAGCCGCGCTAGGCTTTCCGTGCACCGTGCTAGTGGGGAGGCACCGGTGACGCGAGGATCGGGAGACCAGACGGGAGCAGGCACGGCGGGCCTTGGCCGCCTACGGGCGTCCCGCGCTGATCGCGAGCACGTGATCGGCGTGCTCAAGGCGGGATTCGTACAGGGTCAGCTGACCAAGGACGAGTTTGATGCACGGGTGACCCAGGTGTTCACCTCGCGGACCTACGCGGAACTGGCCGCGGTCACCGCCGACATCCCCACCGGGCTAATCGGAGCCCAGCCGCCCCGCAAGCCCGCCCGGCAGCGGGCCCGGCCGCCGGTGAACATCACCGTGATCATGGCGACAACCGTGCTTACAGCAGGCTTGTGGGCGGCCGCGTCGGTCACCAACTTCGATAACGGGGCACTATTCCTGCTGGTGTTCTCATCCAGCTTCGCTTGGCTTGGGTTCCTGCTCATCTCCGCGATGGTGCTGCTCGAGTCACGGCGTGAGAAGCGCTCCCGCGGCCAGCGACCGGGGCCGCCAGCACCTAGCGCGGGGCGTAAATGATCCGCTTCCAGCGGCATGCGGATCGTTGAACACTCTATGGATGCCTTATGGTCCGCATCGTTCGCCAGCGCGGCGGCTACCAGCGGTCCTGCGTTGCAGACGATCACGCCGAACGACCAAAGCCGTCCTTGAGCAGATCCTCCGACCGCGCGGCCGCGTGATCGGCCCGCCCTTCCGGGGCGCCCGGCCGGGTCACGGTCTAGCGACTATTGCCCCGGGACGGCGAATTTGTAGGCCAGGCCGCCCTGGGGCGGGAGAACGTGAAGCGGGCCGTAGCCGGTCCAGTAGGCCAGCTGGAAGAAAAGCCCGTCGGTGGCCACGATCCACAGGCCCGGGCCGTCCGTGGCCCAGCGCGCGGAGACGACGTCGCTGGAGCCCGCCGGGAACGCGCCGGGGACCGCGGGCAGCGCGGTGACCGGTACCGGTGGGCCGGGGACCCGGGCCAGCGTGCGGGCGCCGGTGTCCGCGACGTAGACGTACGTGCCCGCCTCCGCTTCCTGGTGATCGATGGTGTCCAGCGGAAGGGCAAGGCGCTGGCCGGACGGATCGAAGTCGGACGTGTCGTCGGGGTTGATGGCGGCGTGCGCCGGCAGCGGGATTACCGCATCCGGCCCGCCCCGCACGTCGGTGACGTGCAGCGGGCAGCGAAGCCCGCAGGACGCGGACTGCCACGCCACATGATCCGCGTCGACGCCGCCCGCCACCGAATTGATCTGCTGCACCGCTGGATCGGGCCCGAGCGGATTGCCCGGCCCCCCGGCCCCCAGCGGTACGCCGGTAAAAGACGTGGGGCCCTGCCGGGGAACGTTCAGGATCCGCAGTTGCTGCCCCCCGAGGAACGCCGTGGCGCCCGGCGCGCTGCCCGGCCGCCAGAGCGTTCCGTGCAGCATCGCCGGCGCCACGAGGGCGGCGGCTGACGGTGAACCCTGGGGGGTGCGGTGCGGCGGGCGGCCGGGACCACCCAGGGTCAGGTGGAAGGTGATCCAGCCGGCTATGAGCACCGCTGCCGCTACGCCGGCGAACGGCCGCCAGTGGCCCGCAGGGCCCGCGGGGCGGCGATCGGGATCACGGCCGCCGCTGATAACGTCGGGGCCGGCTCGTCAGGCACGATGCCAACGTACCCGCGCGGTGCTGACGGGCCGGCTCCGCGGGGTGCACTCGCCACTCGGCTGACGGGGCCACTGGGACGGATTACCGGTTTGGTCCGCCTGTCCCCGCGGGGAATATTCCCGACTCGAAAGCCGCCGTGCGGGAGTCGCGGATGATGGCGTCGACTTCGGCGACCGCCTGCGAGAGCCGGCGCGCCAGCGGCCCCTCCGCGAGGCCCTCGGCCGTCTGCAGGAGCAGGCCGACGCCGAGCAGCCGGTGCGTCATCACGCGCATGAGGTCCGCACAGCGGCCAGCGGCCGCGCTGGCCGCGATGGCGGCGATGGCGGCGGGCGAAACGCTTCCGGCTTCGGCCAGCGAGGCCCACGACTCTGATCTGGCCAGCAACAGGCTCACCGTCGCCCCCAGATGCTGTCCCGCGTCGTCCTGCCGGGCCGAGATCAGCATGTCAAACCAGCGGGCTGTGCGGGGGCTGTGACAGGGCACCCCGATCGTGAGCGGGCCCGGCAGGTGACCGGCCAGCGCCCGGCGGATGGCCGCGGCGACCTCCTCGGCCACGGGGTCGCCGGGCGCACTGGCGCAGGCATCCAGGTACGACACGCCCGGGCCCGTCCGTTCGGGGTTACCCCCGTTGGCCTGCGCGAACGCCTGCCAAGCCGGGTTGACGGACACGATCACGCCGTCCGGGTCCAGCAGCGCGACCTCGACGCCGACGTCAGGGTCCGCCCCGGAACGGTCCGGCCGCTCACCGGTCACGCCGTGTGACAGGCCCGCCGCGTGCGGGCCGCCTATCCGGCCGGCCTGGGCCGTTCCCGCCGTCCGGGCGCTGACCGGCATCGCACTGGCGGCGAGGGCCGACCCCAGCGACGGGTAATGGGACACCAGGCGGTCGACGCCGCTGACGGCGAGCACCCGCCGGACGATCTCGCTGGTGACCACCAGCCGCAGTTCGGTGCCACTGGACACCGCTCGCTGGTAGACGCGGGCCAGGGCGTCGCTGCCCGCATGATCACATGAGACCGTCGCGCTCAGGTCCGCGATCACGACCAGAGCGCCGCGGTTGAGCACGGACAGCAGTTGCTCGCGGATCTGGTCAACGTTGGGCAGGCCGAAATGTTCCGGCAGCACGACGATCGCAAGCCGATCCGCCCACCGCTCCGGGCAAGGGCCCCAGACCTGACGCGAGTCCTCGGGCATGGTCATCCCCTTAGCAGGCACAGAGTTGGTGAGGTCCGGCAGGGAGCTCATCTGTCTCTGGGGAACAGGAAGCTCATCTGTATCTGGGAAGAGGTGGACTAATTTAGCCGCCACGGTAGGGCGGCCGAGCCACCAGGGTCCGGGGCAGCAATTCGTCAGCTTAACCACGCGCCGTGCGCCGGCGCCAATCTACGCTCACGTATTTCTACGAGTTTCTACGAGCTTGACGAGCTGCCCGCCGGCGCGAGAACGGCGCTTGTTTCCCGGCAGCTGCGCCAGGATGCGCGGTAACGGTGAAGGGCTCGTGGAATAGCAACCGCGGCGGCGAAAGAAAAGAAACAATACCGAACGTGCCCGGCCAGGACCCAATGCCATGGGCTTTAGGCATTTGGGCGGGTTGGGCGGCGGTTCGGGTTTCCCGATTTTGGTTACGGTGGGTAGTTTCTGCCTGGGGGTGGCATGCCGAGAGGCCGGCATGTCGTGCCGGGTGACGGCCGGTTCCACGGTCCGGCGGGCGGTCCTTCCGGGGTTTCTGCGGTGTTCGTGCTGGTCAGGCGGGTTTGTTGGCCAGGGTGATGACGGCCTCGGCGATCCGGGTGGCGGTGTCCGTGAGGCTGGCGTGCCCGAAGGTGCTGGGACATTTCGCCTTGCGGGCGCGGTGCCGGTTCCGGTCGATGATCATGCGGCATTTTGCGAGTGCGCTGGTCAGGGCGGTGTAGCTGGTCTTCCCGCGGCGGATCGCGGCGATGACGGCGCGGCGGGTCGCGGTGTGGGAGATCTCGCGGGGCTGGACGGGCTGCCCGGCGCGGCGCCCCTTCCGGGCGGGGGCCGCGGCGAGGGCAGCGCCGCGCCCGACGCCGCGGGTCATCTCGACGGCGGCGGCCCAGGCGGCGAGTTCCTGCCGGGCCAGGTCCGGGGTTCCCGAGCGGAGCATCGGCCCGGCCGACGGCCCGGCACCGTCCAGGGCGGACTTCGCCTCGCGCAGGGCGGTCTCCGACCCGTCCCACCGCCACTTATACAGCGCCGCGAGGTCACGGGCCGGGTACTCTCTGATGTCCATGAGGTCGGTGATCAGGCAGAACATCTCCGGCACCTCCTGGCCTTCGACGTCGATGAAGTACTCGATGACGCGGACGGTCACCGTGACGCCGTCGCCGGTGATCCGCGCGATATAGGAGCCGTCGCCGAGGATCTCCGAGATCCTCCTGAGCGGGATGTCGCTTTTCAGCCGGATCAGCACGTGCGTGCGGGCGGCCAGGCGGGCGATCCGGGGCGCGCCGGGAAAGTTCCTGTCGAGGAGCCAGATCCGGTCTCCCGTGAACAGGTGCGGGTACTGCTCCATCGCCGTGTCCAGGAGTTTCTGTTCCGCGGCGGCCTTGTCCGTGCCAGCCGGGCCGTGCGGCATGCCGAGCAGGGCCCGGGTGAAGGCGTCGTTCAGCGGCAGCGCCCTCAGCTGCGGGAACGGCGCCGAGTCATCCCCGGTGCCCGTGGAGCCGAACGCGGCCCGGTTCGCCGGCGTGTCCGGCACCCGGATGAGCGTCCCGTCCGCCGAGGACACCTTCAGCGGCTTCAGCCGCCCGATGATCACCGCCCGCCAGTCCCGCGCCTCATGCTCGCCGTGCGACGCGCGCAGCACGACAGCCTGCAGTTCTTCCAGCGGCTGCGGGCCGAGGGCCTGCCGCCAGTCCCCGAAGGCCCGAGGCGACGCCGGCTGCCAGGCCCGCGCCCACGGCACCATCGCCAGGTCCCCGGCCAGCGCGGTGATCACCTCCCGGACGTCCGCGTCCGGCATCAAGGTCATCAAGATAATGGCGCGGATCATGAACGTCCTGGTCAGGAGCCTCTTCCGTTCCCCTTTCACGTACTCCTCGCGCAGCACCGCCCCGTCTGCGATCCGGTCGATCACGCCCTGCCCCGCCTGCTCATCCAGCCACTCCTCCAGCGGCCCCAGCCTCACGTGATCGCATGGACTGCCCTGCGCCTGCACCCGCCCGTCCCGCCGCAGCCGCGCCGGCGCGACCGCCACTACCTTCAGGAAGACCACCTGGTCACCAGTCCGGACCCGCTCCGTCCCCGCCACCGCCAGCGCCGCGCGGTCACCCTCGCCCAGCGGCCTGCCCGCCGGCGACACCAGGTCAGCGACCCGCACCACCACCATCAGTGCCCCGCCGCCCGGCACCTCCCCGGCACCCGCGCTGCTGCTGGCGGCACACGACGGAACAAGGTACAAAGACACAAGAGGCTCCTGGGGCAAAGGGCGATCTAGGCAATCCCCTTCTACCAGGAGCCTCACTTTCACATCCTGTGAAACACGCTCAACTCGGCGCACTTCCAGGCAGCCCATCACGCTTGAGAGTCACCCAACGTAACCAGCGCCCAGCCTCGCCACGCACAACCGTTCGCCCTAAAGCCCGTGGCATTGCGGCCAGGACCTGGCCTTGCCTTGACAGCTGGTGCACACGGGTGGTTACTGGGGTGTGAACGGCGGAGACGTGGGGGCGGGATGATCCGGCGAATCGCGGCCGAACTACTCGGAACGGGCTTTCTCGTTTTCTTCGGCGTCGGCGTGGCCACCCTGATGTTGGGATTCGGCGTCGCAGGGGCCAGCATCGCGGCCGGGGTCGTCGCCATCGCGCTCGCGTTCGGCCTGGTGCTGCTGGCGCTCGCCTACGTGATCGGCCCCATCTCCGGATGCCATATCAATCCGGCCGTCACGATGGGCGTTTGGGCCTCGGGGCGCATCTCGCTGACCGAAGCCGCCGGCTACTGGGCCGCCCAGTTCGCCGGGGGCATCCTCGGGGCCCTGCTCCTGTGGGGTACCTTAAGCACCTCCCCGCTCTACAGCCGGTCGAAGACGGGCCTGGGCGCGAATGGCTGGGGCGCGGCGAGCCTTATCCACATCGGCGTGGGCGGTGCCTTCCTGACCGAGGTGATCCTGACCACGCTGTTCGTCTTCGCCGTACTCGGCGCGACCAGCAAGACCGCGAATGCCGCGACGGCCGGCATCGTCATTGGCTTCTCCCTTACCGTGGTGCACCTGATCGGGATCCCGATCACGGGCACCTCGGTCAACCCGGCGCGCAGCCTCGGCCCGGCCCTCATCGTCGGCGGGACCGCGCTGAGCCAGGTGTGGCTGTTCATCGTCGCCCCGCTCGTCGGCGGCCTCGTGGCTGCGGGGCTGCACCGCCTGCTGTACCCCGAGCCCGAGCCCGAGTCGCTGGCCTCCGGCGACATCCCCCCGCCGATCGCCGGGTAACTCAATTCGGCACTATCCCGACGCTCTGGGTGATGACGGTTCTACGATGTGTCCGTGCCAGCCCTTGCCTACGGCAGCGTCGCCGTCGTCCCCGGCCAGCCTGCTCACCGCGCCCGGGAGGAAGCATCCGTGATCCTTTCTGAAGCTGACACGATGCTCGCCCCGGTGACGGAAATCGACGGCTTCGTCCTGGCCTGCTGCATGGACGCGTCCACCGGCATGGTCCTGGCCTCGCTGCAGGAGCAGGACGGCCTCAGCCTGCCGGTGGCCGCGGCCGGGGCGGCTGACATCGCCAACGTGGTCTTGCTGCTCGCGGCCCAGCTGGCCATGGAGGACGGCCCCGAGGACGTGATGGTGACCTTCAGGGACCACTTCTATGTGATACGCCCCGTCCGGCCAGATCCGGAGCCGCAGATCCTGCTGCTCGTGATCCTGGACCGGCGGCGGACGAATCTCGCCATAGCACGCCGCGAGATTCGCGACTTCTGCGCGAGCTTCGCCTCGTGAGCCAGATCCCCCGGCTTACTCGCGCCCGGCAACTGACTGCCTCAGTCTGGCCAGGAAGAGTAGTGGACGGTTACGGAAATCTGATCGCCGCGCGGCTGCGTAAGCTCGCCGTGGCCCGCAGCACCGGAACGCTGCCGTTTACCGGCAGCCACGACGGGGCCATCTACCTCAGGGATGGAAAGGTCGTGTTGGCCGAATCGAAGCGGACGCCCGGACCGGCCATTCCAGGGGGATTAGATTCTGCGGCCCCCGGGGGCGGCTCGGCCGGTGATGCGGGAAATGCCGTCAGCGGGCCGCCGTTCGGCACGTTGAGCGCCCTGCTGGCGGTCACCGAGCCGACGGTGGACGCCGCCCTGGGGCTGCTGTCCAGCGAATCCCGCTACGGCAAGTTCCGGTCCGCCGAGACCCCGGGCTCCTCCCCCGCCTTCAGCCTTCCGCTCGAATGGCTGCTGGCGGAGGTCGCGCGGCGTCAGCAGCTGCTCAAACAGCTGTCGGCCGTTCTGACCCCGGACACGACCGTCGTCCGCAACCCGCAGATGAGTTCGCCCGGCGTGCAGGTGTCAGCCCGGCAATGGGCCCTGCTGATTCGCGTCAAAGACGGGACGACACCTCGTGACCTGGCCTGGGAGCTGAACGGGAGCGTCTTCGGCACGACGGCCGAGGTCTCCCGCCTGCTGGTGTTGCGGCTGCTGTCGGTGGCCGGCTACCCGGCGACCGCGACGCCCGCCTCTCCCCCCGCTGCTCCGGGCTCCGCGCCACCCGCGCTGCTGTCCTTCATCCGGGCGGTGTCCCGCACCGCCTGAGCGGCGCGCGTCAGGGCGGGGTCCCACGGGCGTGCGGGGCCGTCGCGGGAGCGCGTGCGGGTGCGTCAGCCGAGTTTCCTGAGCCCGTCCAGGACCCGGCGCAGCAGTTCCGGGGGCGGCGCGACCTCAGGGCCAGCGTCCTGGGGCGCTACGGTCCTGGCCTCCGGTTCGCACTGCGGCCGCGTCTCGGGCAATCTCCGCTCCGGCAATCTCGGCTCCGGCAACCCGGGCGCGGGCAGCGTCGGCTTCGGCGCTGCGACGTCTGCCCCGGGCCCGGAAGCTTGTGGCCGGCCGATGGCCAGTGCGGGACCCGGGTCCACCGGGACCGGAGACTCTGGCGCCGGCGCTCTTACCGCATCCGGCAGCGGCGGGACGACGGCGGGGGCGGCTGGGCTCAGGGCGCACAGGCCCGCCTGGAGGAGTTCGCCCACGCCTTCGATTGTCTCGTACAGCGCCAAGCCGCACTGCCAGGCCAGATCCTGGGCGGACAGCACGCCGTTGATCCGGCAGGCGATGGCCCACGGCCCGGGCCTCAGCAGGACCGACGCCCGATCCAGATCACGCAACGCCACCGGCGCGGTGCGGGCGAGACGATAGCGAGCCAGCCACTGGGCCCGGCGGACCGCTTCCGCGCGGATGGAGTCCACCCGCAGGCGGGAATACGCGCCCGCCCAGTGCGCGCCCGGAACCTGAAATCGGATGTCCGAAACGAAGGATTCATCGGCCAGCGGCACCGTCAGTACAATGATGGCGTCGACGACCGCGGACCGCACAATGGTCCGCAATTGGTCAGCACTGAGCGCCCGAAGCTGCATGAGCATACGACCGATATCGCGTTCTGGCCGATCACCGCCGCGCAGGACATTCTGCCATTCGCCGGGCGGCTGAAGGGCACCGGACAAACGGGCCGTGAGGTCAGGAATCCAGGACGCTCGGGCGAACGTGATCTGACCTCGATCAAGGTAGATAGCCCCCGCCGGGTTGCCATCGATCTCCAGAACCCCGGAGGCCTGCTGGAGGGCCAGGCTCTCCAGAACCTCGGTGACTTGTGGCCACGGTAGCCCATCTGATTTGGTCAGCCGAAATCACTCCCTTACCCAGGTTCCCTGCGCACAAAGAGCTCACGAGGAGCACACCGGACAAATAACCCGATGGAGCAGGAAACAAAGATTCCCACCGGAATTGGTCACCACCCCTAGGTCGGCTCGCCGTCGCGATCGCCGCTCGGCAAGTGTACCGATGCGCCCGCTGGCCATACCGGGAATCCGGGCGATATTAATGGCAATGAGAGCTCCGGCGCGGCTAATTCTTTACTCTATAGTGCCAGTTCATCCGCCCTTTTATCGCTCAATGTGCCCGAGCAACTACTCTTAGTAAATCAGTTTTACCGCCGTTTCATTAGTGATCAAGAAAGAGTTTCGCTACCGTGACTATGGCCAGTCAGGCAAAGCAGGAGGACGGATTACGTGAACATTGACACGGCTCTCAAGGAAGCCATGACCATTGATGGCGCCGTCGGCGCATCCCTGGTCGATTGGGATAGCGGCATGTCCCTCGGCGCCCTCGGCGGAGGAAAGTACCTGGACCTGGACGTCGCGGCGGCCGGGAACACCGAGGTTGTCCGGGCAAAAATGCGGACAATGGAGTCACTTCGCCTGGACGACAACATCGAGGACATTCTTATCACGCTGAACAAGCAGTACCATCTGATCCGGCTGCTCAGGAACTCCCGCAGTGACCAGGGCCTCTTTCTCTACCTGGTTCTCGACCGGCAAAAGGCGAACCTGGCGCTGGCTCGCCACAACCTCCGGCAGATCGAGTCCGACCTCACGCTCTGACCGGACCATCCGACCGGGCATTGCCAAGACCGGGCAATCTCCGTGAACCGGATACGGGACGGCATTCTACCTAAAACGAAAGTTTAAGGTCCGGCCAATTTCGCTGCGGGCATCGTCATTCCGGCATCGTCAATCGGCAGCGAGATGCACGCACGGACCTGGGGTAACCGGGGGTGTAGCCGCTGCGGCGCGCGCGGACCGTGCGTGCCGGGGCGGCCAGGGCTTAACCTGGAACCGTAAGCGAGGATTACCACGGCACCGGGCAACGCCGCGCTCAGGGAGTTCCTGAGTTGACGCCCGGCGCCTACCGGCCGGTTAGCCGGGTGAGGTCCCGCATTGGCTCGTTCGGAATCGAGATGATCCCGGTGACCCGCAACGAAGAGGAACCCAACCGGGTGCTCGGCATACCGCGAAACCGCATCGGGCCCGCCAGCCAGCGCGATCAGCAGGGCAGCGGGCCGCAGCGTGCCCTGGGCATTCCGATCGGCCAGCTCAGCGTCGACATCGACTTGTTCCGGTCGCTCCTTCATCCCATCAAGGGGTACCGGCGCCGGTCCCGGCGCCACCGCCTGGGCGCGTACGCGCCGGACGACGACGACACCGGGCGCGGCTAACCGGCCCGTCCCGGGGCGCCCCGGCCCGTTCCGGGGCGCCCCGGGACGGGCCGGGCTTCACCGGGCCCATCCGCGGGCGACTCCAGGCGGGGACCGGCGGCGGCCCCGGCCGCCGCGGGACCGGCGGACGACGTTGACCTCCTCCCCGTCCTGAAGGACGGGGACTCCTCCCTCACGGGTTGGGCTTTCTGTTTCACCGGGGCAACGCCAGGATTGCTCCTGGTCTTACGTCCCCTCCACAGACCTAACTTCCCGCCAGCCCGGCGGTAGACGCTTGCACGCGACTACGGGTTACCCCAGCCTCCGGGCTAGACCCCGTCCTGAACGACGGGGGCCTGCGCCCGGCTCATGGTCAGGGCAGTTCGTGCTGAGCCGCGGCGGCCTCGAGTTCGTCCATTTCGGCCTGGGCCACCCGGGTCTCCGCCGCCACGTCAATCGACCGGGAGAAGACGTAGTAGAGGATCGCGGCCACCGGCAGCCCGATGAAGAACGAGATGTCCGCGCCGCCGAGCGCCTTGGCCGCGGGGCCCTCGTACAGTGTGCCGACGTTGAAGAACGGCGTCATGGCGGCGAATCCGACGAGGTACGCCAGGATCCCGCGCCACCCCCACCGGCCGTACATGCCGTGCGGGTTGAAGATCTCAGCGATGGCGTAGTGCCCGCGCCGCACGATGTAGTAGTCGACGAGGTTGACCGCGGTCCACGGGATAAACAAGTACAGGATCAGCAGCAGGAAGTTGTTGAAGTTACTGAGGAAGTGCTTGGACGCGGCGAGCGCGCCGATAAGCGAGAGCGCCGCCGTCAGCCCGACGGTGATGACGCGGATGGCGAGCGTCGGGCGCACCTTCCGGAACGAGTCCACCGCGCTGATGAGCGTCAGCGAGCCGCCGTACATGTTCAGCGCGGTGACCGACGCCAGGCCGATCGCGGCCACGATCAGCACGACCGCGCCGAAGCCGTCGAAGACGTGGTCGCCGACCGCATTGAGCTCGGCGATGCCGGTGCCGTCGAAGTTCTTGCCCGCCCACGCGGCCAGCACGGCGCCCAGGATCATCATCCAGCCGCCGCCAAACGCCGAGCCCCAGTAGGTCCAGTTGAAGGTGCTGCGCACGCCCACGTTGGGCGGCATGTACCGCGAGTAGTCCGAGACGTAGATGGCCCAGCTGATCTGGTAGCCGGCCACCACGCCGAACTGGCCGAAGAACGGGCTGGCCTTGAAGGTGCCGACCGCGAACGTGCCCGCCGGGTAGTGGATAAAGAACAGCGTGATCGTGAAGATGCCGAAGATGACGATCATCAGGTACGTCAGCCACTGCTCGGCGCGGTGGATGAGGTCGTAGCCGACGACCGCGACCACGAACGCCGCCGCGGTCACGATGACGACCCACAGCTTGGTGCTGCCGTGGGCGGTGGTGCTCATCGCCTCACCGCCGAGGATCGTGTTGAAGACGTTGAAGCCCGCATACTGGACGTAGGCGAAAAGCCAGACCAGCAGCGCCCCGACATAGCCGAACTGCGGGCGGGACTGGATCATCTGCGGCAGGCCGAGTTGCGGCCCCTGCGCGGAGTGAAATGCCATGAATAGCGTGCCGACCAGGATGCCGAGCACAATGGCCAGCACCGACCAGAACAGCGACGCGCCCTCGCTGATGCTGATCAGGCCGACCGCCAGCGTGGCGATTTGCGCGTTGGACATGAACCACAGCGGGCCGAGATGCCAGATCCGGCCGTGCCGTTCATTCAACGGTACGTAGTCAATCGAGCGGACCTCGATACCACCCAAACGCGGCTGCGCATTCGTCATGCAGACACTCTGACGTGACTTCGCCCGTAACGGAATATATTCCGGCCTGCAACTTCAGCACGAAACACAAAGTTTTTATTACTACCGAACGGGCCCGGCTGCGAGCGCACCGGGAAAGGAGGGCGCGGAAGCCGCCCGAGGAGCCGTGACGTCCGCCAGCGCGACACGCGGGTTCTTGTTCATCTTCACGTAACCTGCCCGAGGGGGCATGGTAAGGTCGCTCGTTCACACCGGAAGCAGGCGCTGGGGACAGCGGTGACACTTGATGCGATTCCACGCCCCATGAGGATCGGCCAGCCCTCATGGCCGGCCCGGATCGGTGACGGCGGCTACCGCGAGCCATACCCCTTCCATCTGCGCTTCCGGGCTACCGCATCTACCTGGAGCAGCCGCGACCCGGGAACCCGGGAGCCGTTCATCGACGCTGAATACCGCTAGCGCAGGATCGTCGGCTGTATTATCGACTAATTCAATAGGAAAACTCTGCTTCACGTTCGTTACTCTCACGTAAGCACATGGAAGCCAGGCAGATGTCCTCGATTCACGCTCTGTTGCATCGCGCGCGCCAACCCGGTCCCCTGGTGGCGGTGTCGGTGGCGTACCTCGTCTTGGTGTCCGGGGTGATGATCTGGCGGGGGATCTCGGTGTCGCCGGACTACCTGCTGCTGATCCTGGTGCCGGTGGCGTTGCTGAGCGGGCGGGCGTTCGCCTTCTTGCGTGACTGGGTGCCGTTCGTGGCGCTGTTCCTCGGCTATGAGGCGCTGTCGGGGGTTGCGCCGAAGCTCGGTATCAGGCCCCAGGTCGGGTCGATGGTGCATATCGAGAGGGCGCTGTTCGCCGGCCGGGATCCCGGCGAAGTGCTGCAGCGGCACTTCGGCGGGCTGCACTGGCTGGTGATCGCGTGCACCGTCATCTACTTCTGCCACTTCCTTTTCCCCATCGCGGTGGGGATGGTGCTGTGGCTGGTCGATCGTACGCAGTTCCTGCGTTTCACCGTGGCGCTGCTGGCCATGTCGTTCGCCGCCTTCATCTTCTTCTTGCTGCTGCCCACCGCGCCGCCGTGGTACGCGCACGACCTGGGGCTGCTGCCCGGGGTGCATGACCTGGTGCACGGCACGCTGCCCAGTGCGGTCAGCCCCTACTTCCAGCGGCTGAACGCGGACCCCGTGGCGGCGTTCCCCTCGCTGCACGCGGCTTATCCGACGCTGGGCGCGCTGGCGCTCTGGCAGATCAGCCGGCGGACCGCGCTGGTGATGGTGCCGTGGTGCCTGGCGGTGTGGTTCAGCGTCGTCTTCCTCGGCCAGCACTACGTGGTCGACGTGACCGGCGGCATCATCCTTGCTGCCGCGACCTGGGCCGTGATGATGTTCGTCGTGGCGCCGCACGCTGCGGCGTTCCGGGCCCGGCCCGCCGTGCTCACGGGGGTGGATCAGACCACTGACGACCGGGGGGGCGACGGCCAGCCCGGCGACGGCCAGCCCGGCGACGGCCAGGTCCGCGATGGTCAGGCTCACGAGGAACTAGATCCTGCGGCCACGGCACCCGAGCAGGCGGCCGACCTATCGCACCGAACTCCAGGTCCCGGGGCATAGCGGAGGCGGCTGGGCCGGTGCGGCCCGCGGGGAAGCCGGCGGCGGCGGAAGTGGTAGAGCAGGATCGAGTCGTCGAGCACACCGACCGGGCACCACCTGCGGAGCCAGGCCAGCGACGAGCGGTTGGAACTGTTGAGCGCGGTCACCGACACCGCGACCCAGCCGGAGATCCCGGCCGGAGCGGTAGCGGGCCAGGAGCGGGCGCCGGGAATAGCGGCCGTCGTGATGCCGCGCGGGCCGAAATACACAATCAAGGGATGACGGCTGGCGCTCCACGCACTCAGCGCATACAGCCCCTGTCCCCAGTCGACGTTGGAGTCCGTCACCGCCGTGTAAGCAGGCCGGAACGGCCGGGTGGTCCAGGCCAGAGAGCGCGGGAACGACCAGGCTGTGGCCAGTATCGCGAGGGCGAGCAGGCCGGCCGCCCGGCTCGGGCCATACAGCGGAGCCGCGGCCGGAAAGCCGTGGTCGCGGGAACCAGCGCCCCGGCCATCACGGCCCACAGAGCGATCACCGGGAGCAGATAACGCAGGCCGATGTCCCTGGGCATCATCAGGGTGAAGACCGTCAGCAGGACGGCGGGAAGGGTCACTGCCCCAGCAACCCGGCCGCGTACGCCCCGCGGCAGACGACCGCAGGCGACGAGACCGGCAACGAGCAGCAGCAGGCTGACTGCCGGCCACTTGATCACCAGGCTGACTGGCCAGAACCACCAGCGGCCACCGGTGTAAGCGATACCCGCGACATAACCTGCGGTCCCCACCGTGTCCTGGGCCGCGAGGTAGGCGGCGCCATCGAGATAGGGCCGTGGCAGCACACTCGGCGACTGGCACAGCACGGAGGGAGCCAGGACCACATAGCTGGCCCACACGGCAGCCAGGGCGACCAGTGCGGCCAGCCCTGCGCTCGCGAGAGCCCGCCTGATCCCCGAGCGCCACTGGAAACCGACGATCACGGTCAGGCTGCTCGCCACGATGAGCAGGCCAGAGATCTGGCTGTCCGCTACGGCGGCCAGGGCCAGTCCCACCCAGGCCAGCCCCCGGGTTCGGCGCAATCGCAGCCACCGGACCAGCGCCCAGGCACTTAGCGTTGCGGCCAGGGTGAAAGGAATATCGACGCCGTCGAGATGGCCAATCCCGAGGACGAAGGGGGAAGTGAGCCACAGCGCGCCGGCGAATGCGCCCGCCGCCGGGCCGAACAATTCCGAGCCGAGCGCGAACAGCACGAACGCCACACCGATGGATTCGGCCAGCGGGGCCAGCCGGGACGCAAATGTGACGCGGCGCAGGGTGCCAGCGGAAAGCTGGGCGGTAACAAGGCGGGCGCCGTAACTTTGCTCGTCATTGCCGTTCCAGCTGCCATTCGGCGGAATGACGGGATGAGTGAGCAGGACAGGCAGCACCGCGAGGACCTTGGGCAGCGGTGGGTGTTCATCATTGAAGGTCACGTCGTGGTGCAGGACCCCGGCGAGACCGGCGGCCACATAAACCGGCTCGTCGAACGTGGGCGAGTCGGACCACGCCTCGGCGAGTCCCAGCCCGAGGAAGCCGGCCGCCAGGAGAACGAGGCCCAGCAGCGGAAGCCGGCTCGTCCAGCCGCGTCCCACGGCGCGGCTGGATGCGCTGCGATCACCCATAACGGGCTGGGCGCGAAGACCGGGCACGCGGCTCCCATCCGTTGGCAGAGGCGATCAACGCAGAATTCCGCAGTACGCCAGTAAACCTCACGTTCGGGCCAGCCGGGCCCGTCCGTGCGTTCATGCCCGGACGCGTGGATGTCCCGCCCCGCCGGTGCGGTCGCCGTTGCCGGTGCGGTGCTCATGCCCGGTGCGCGCGGCAAGTTCCTGGAAGAGGGCCCGGTACTGGAGCATGGCGTTGCGCAGGTCATCGGTGGAAGCCGAGCCCGCGCGGGCACGTTCGCTGGTCAACGAGTCGTCGCCGGGCACCACCCGGCTAATGACGGCCTGGGGTATGCTCGTTACTTGAAGCTTCAAGTTGCTCGGGCCAGGCGTTATCCTGGCTTCGAGTCCCGAGCCCAAGGAATGCCGTGACCTCCATCTTCGATCCCGCGGAACCCGCCGGGGCCTTCGACGCCTTCGTGCACGACGCCGCGCGGGTCAGCCGGGCACAGCGTGCCTGGGGCCCCGACGACGGGCCGCTGCCCGCGCTCTACATCAGCCACGGCGCCCCGCCGCTATTCGACGACGCACCGTGGATCCGTGAGCTGTTCTCCTGGGCGCAGAACATGCCCAAGCCCCGCAGCATTCTCATCGTCAGCGCCCATTGGGAGTCGGCGCCGATGACGCTATCCGGTTCCGCCGCCGCGACCCCGCTGGTGTACGACTTCGGTGGCTTCCACCCACGCTACTACCAGATGACATACCCCACCCCCGACGCTCGCGAGCTGGGCCGCCGGGTGGCGGCCTCCCTGCCCGACCGCGAACCGGTGCACGAGGACCCGCGCCGCGGGCTGGATCACGGGGCCTGGGTGCCGCTCAAGGTCATGTACCCGCTCGGCGACGTGCCGGTGCTCCAGCTCAGCCTGCCTACGCACGACCCCAGCCGGCTCATGGACATCGGCCGGCGCGTCCGGCCGCTGCGGGAGGAGGGCGTCCTCGTCATCGGCTCCGGTTTTATGACCCACGGCCTGCCGTTCCTCACACGCGAGATGCTGACCGGCGAGGTCGTGCCATCCTGGTCGGCCGACTTCGACGCCTGGGCCGCCGACGCGCTGAGCCGGGGTGACGTCGACACGCTGGCCGCCTACAAGTCCAAAGCGCCCGGGATGCCGTTCGCGCACCCCACGGTCGACCACTACATCCCGCTGTTCATCACGCTGGGCGCCGCGGAGCGGGAGGACCAGCCGGTGGAGACGGTCATCAAGGGCTATATGGCCGGCCTGTCCAAGCGCTCGTTCCAAGTCAACTGACCCGGCGTGGCTGCCCGGGTAACTGGACGGCGGAGCCGGACCGCCATAACCGCGCACGCAAGGGCCTCAGCGGCGGCTGCGTTGCCTCGCTGGGTGGCCCCTGCGGCACGGTTCCCGTAGACCGTAATGGCCGGTTAACAACGATTTAACACACCGAAATGTAACAAGTCGGACTCAACGGGCCGCCGGGTCATACCGGAGCGCGCTTGCGTACCTCTTCCCAGAGGTCCCGATAGCAGCGGGCAGCCGGGCTGCGCGGCGCGAAGACGGACACCGGAGCGCGCTCGGCGGCCATCCGCTCGATGATGGCGAGGGCGGGGATGCTGGCCGCGGCGATGTCCGGCCGCTCCAGGGGCAGCCGCTCGGCGATCTCGCGGTGAAGCCGCTTCCGGCGGTCCACCATCGAGAAGAACGCCAGCACGTCGGGGCGCGGGCCGTCGAAGTCCGCCACGAACCCGGTGAGCTGGTCCAGGGTGCGCAGTGACAGGGTGACGGGGATGAGCGGGACGAGGATCAGGTCCGCGGCGTGCAGCACGTTCTCTGACACCAGCGAGACGCTGGGCGGGCAGTCGAGGATAACGACGTCGTATTCCCCGGCCAGCGGGCCCAGAAGCCGGGAGAGCCGGCGGACCCGGTTTTTCGCCGCGTCGAGCAGCAGGTCCATATTCCGGTAGGTGAAGTCGCCCGGCAGGAGGTCAAGGCGGTCGAAGTCGGTGCCCTTGATGGCCTTGTCCAGCGGGCGGGTGCCGCGAATGAGGGCCTTCCCGCCGCCCTTGACGCGTGGCCGCACGCGGAACATGAACGTGGCGGCCGCCTGCGGATCCAGGTCCCACAGCAGCGTGCGCAGACCGTCCTGCGCGGCCAGGTGGGCGAGGTTGACGGCCGCCGTCGTCTTCCCGACACCACCCTTGATGTTGTAGGTGGCGATCACCCTCACGCGCTGTCCCGGCTCACGCAGTCTCCCGGCTCATGCACTGTCCCGGTTCATGCACTGTCCCGGTCGGTCAGCACCGCCATCCGGCGCCGTCCCGCGGGGCCCGCGAACCCGGCGAACCGCTCCGCGAACTCGGCGCGCGACTGACGCTGGCGGGTGCCCAGCTGGGCGGCCAGCTCGCCCATGGCCAGCAGCGTGGCCGCGGGCGCGGCCTGGTCCGCCAGCATCGCGGCCGCCAGGGACTGGATCTCCTCACGCTGAACCTGGCTGTCCTGGAATTCGCCCAGGCAATCCTGCAGGCGCTTCAGGTCGCCGAGGACCGCACGGTAGGCCCCGGGATCGTGCAGGGAGGCGAAAAACTCCAGCACGTACCGCAGTTCTTTGCATCGCTTGCGCAGGGTGTGCAGGCTTTCCGGCGGTGAGCTGGCCGTGATCGCCGATCCGAGCTTGATGACCCGTCCGTGGGCCCGCCTGGTCCGGTCCGCGGCCAGTTCGGCGGCGGGCGGCCCCGCGGGCAGGCCGCGGTTATCGCACGGGACGAGCAGCGCCTTGCGCCAGTCGCCGACGGTGGCGGCGAAACGCGCCGAGCGCAGCGCCCGGCCTAGTTTCCGCCGCTCAGCGGTTCGGCGCCGCCCCAGGTAGCCGAGGAACGGGTCCAGGTCGGCGGGATCGGCCGCCACCAGCCGGGCGGCCATGGGGGCGAAGGACAGCAGGTGCACGTCCAGGTCCCGCAGTGGCGTGGTCAGGTCACCGAGCCACCTGAACTCGGCGGCGAACCGCAGGGTGAGCTCGCCGGGCAGGACATCGCCGAGGAGCTTGAGCCCGGACCGCGTGCGCCGCACGGCGATGCGCAGGTCGTGCAGGAACTCGGTATCCGTGTCGTGCAGCACGCCGTCGACGTTCGCCTCGAGGTTGTCCAATTGCTGCAGCAGGATGGCCCGGACGGCGTCGGCGCCCGGCATGTCCGGCCGCAGCGCCACGTCGACCTTGCCGGTGTAGTCGAGGGGAGAGCGCCCGGCCGCACTGAGCGCGGTGCCCAGCGCGGTCTGCCGGCTGACAGCCAGGCCGGCATCGGCGAGAATACGCCCGGCCCGTCGCGCCTGCGCTGGGTAGCCGCGAACCTCGGTCACGGCCAGCCGGGCCGGGATCGGGGCGTAGCCCGGCACGAGAAGCGACATGCCGTCGATGGAGATCCGGGCGACCATCTTGTCGTCCTCATTGCGCAGCCGCACCTCGCGCACCTGGCTGATCACGCTGACCGTGGGCAGCAAGGCCCGGAGACCGGCCACGGCCGCGACCCGGTCCCGCAGCGGACCCGGCGGGAGGGCCCCGGACAGGGCCGGCCAGCGGGCCAGCCCGGTCGCTACGGTGAGCCGCTGGCCGCCCGTGCCGGTCAGCACCAGTTCGCCGACGCCCCGGGGTTTCCGCCCAGCCTGCGTGATGACATGCTGCAACGTGAGCCCGGCCCGGTGCAGCTGCCAGTCGAACGTGTCCAGCCACGTCCGCCGCACCCGGCTGGCTTGACGGTCCTCCTCCACGCTGAAGGCGGACATCAGCTCATCGCGCACCCGGTCGGGCAGTATCGCACCGGAGTCCGGGAGAATGTATTCGCGCGCACGGGCCTCCACGACGCGGACGGTATCACCCGCAGTACCGGGATTGCTAGGAGTGAACGCCCGGCGAACTCCAGGTTACGCAAGGTCGAGGAGACAACAATGTGAATGAGCGCACACGGCGTGCAGTGGAGGCATTTCGCGCGATCCGGGAGGCTCAGCGTGCTCGCGGGGTCAGGTGACGCCGGTGGGCCAGGACGTCCGCCCGGCGCGGCATGGCTTCCTGGGTCCAGCTCCGGGCCCGGGCAGGGCGGCGGCGATCGCGCTGGCCCGGGATTTCCGCCGAGACAACCAGTACGTCAACCAGTACGTCAACGGGGGGAACGCACGCGGCGGAGATCCCTGATTCGCCCACGCCCTGATTGGCTCCGGGGGCCACCCTGCTCAGCCACTGGATCGCTGGCCCGGCTGGCGCGCCAGGCCAGCAGCATGGCCAGCGCGGACGCGATCGCACCGGCGAGCATGGCCGCGCGATCACCGGTCACCCCGGTGCCGTGGCCGATGCCTACCGCCACGGCCGGCAGGAGCGCCGCGCCCATGGCCGCGCCGATCTGGCGGCTGGTGTTGATCATCCCACCGACGACGCCCTGGTCGGCGTCGGGCACACCGCGGCTCGCGATCACGATCGAGCCGAAGGCAGTCCCCGCGGTGCCGAAGCCGATCAGCATCACCGCGAGCAGCAGCGGGCTGTACCCGGCGGCGGGAAGCTGTGTCAGCACGAGGAAGCCGGCGGCCGACGCCGCCGCGGTCACGGTGAGGAGGCGGCGGACCCCGCCGAAACGCGCCGCGAGCTGGGTGCCGTACAAGCCGGCGGTGAATCCGGCCATGCCCTGGGGGGCGATGGCCAGTCCGGTCACCATCGGCGACTCGTGCAGCACCTGCTGGAAGTACAGGGACAGCACGAGCATTTCCCCGCCGTTCCACAGGCCCATGAGCAGCGCGAGGGCACTCCCCCGGCGCAGGCCCGCGTGCCGGAACATCGCCAGCCGGATCAGCGGCTCGGGGTGCCGGGTCTCCGCCACGGCGAAGGCGGCACCGGCGGCGACCGCGACTACGGCCGCGCCGAGCACGGCCGGCGACAGCCAGCCGAAGGTGTCACCCTCCGACACGGCGAACACGGCGAGCGCCACCGCGACGGTGATGAGCAGCGCGCCCCGCACGTCGAGCCGGTGGCCGGAGCGCGCGTCCCGCAGGTTGGCGGAGTGGCCGAGGATCTTGGGGGCGACGAGGGCGGCGATCAGCCCGACCGGAACGTTGACGAGGAATACGGAACGCCAGCTCGTGAGCTCGACGAGCACTCCGCCGAGGACCTGCCCGGCCACGAAACCCAGCGACGCGGTGGCCCCGTACAGTCCGAGCGCCCGGCTGCGTTCCCGGCCTTCGCGGAATCCCGTGGTAATGAGAGACAGTGCGGCGGGCATGACGACGGCCGCGCCCGCCCCCTGGACCACGCGGGAGGCAAGGAGCAGCACCGGGTCCCGGGCGAGGCCCCCAGACAGGGAGGCGATGGAGAACGCCACGAGCCCGATCACGAACATGCGGCGCCGGCCGAGCATGTCAGCAGCACGCCCGCCGAGGATCAGCAGGCCGCCGAAGGCGATGGCGTAGGCCGTGACCACCCAGTCCACGACGGACGCGGACAGATTCAGCTCGCGCTCGATCGACGGCAGGGCGACGTTCACAATGCTGAAGTCGAGCACCATCATGAATGAGGCGACCAGGATGAGCGCGAGGCGCACGGCCTTCCGCCGGGGGGAGTCCGGGGCCGGGGTGGCCTGGGGCGGGGCGAACATGGATGGGGTCCGGGCGGAGCGGGCCGGGGCGGAGCGGGCCGGGGCCGCTGAGGTTCGGTCCGCTGGGGGCGCTGAGGTTCGGTCCGCTGGGGGCGCTGAGGTCCGGTCCGCTGGGGCTACCAGGGCGTGGTCGGCGGAGATGCGGCTGGCCGGGATACCGTCGGCGGGTACCGCCGGGCCGGCCGCGGTGTCATGGTTCACACGTTCGGCCATCCGTGCCGGGAGCAGGCCGGTGTCCTGGATGCGATGCATCGCACCGCGGCGCCGAGGGGCAAGAACCGGGGTAAGGACCGGGGCCAGGTCGGAGTGCACCGTTCGGTTCCGGGCAGACGAGGCACGCGGAGGCGCTGATCGTGGTGACTGTGATCGACGTGGCCCTTCGGGCATGCGTGACGGTGGCATGATGTCCCTCAGGCAATCAAATACGGAACGGTTCGTTTCGGATGTCCAGTGAGGTGAACGGGCCAGACAGGGCTGGTATTCCGGGCGGAGCGGGCGTAGCCGGAGAACCGGGCGCCGCGGCGGAACCGGGCGTGGCAGAGGAACCGGACGCTGCGGGGGCGCCGGGTCCGGCGGCGGGTGCGACGGGGAGACCGGGCGCAGCGGGACCGGGTGCTCCGCCCCAGCGGGGGCGGCCGCGAAGCGAGCAGGCCGACCGCGCGATCATGGCGGCGGCGCTGGAACTGCTGGCCGAACGGGGCGTCGCGGGCATGTCCATCGAAGAGGTGGCGTCGCGGGCCGGAGTCGGGAAGGCCACCATCTACCGGCGCTGGTCGTCGAAGGGCGCCCTCGCGCTCGACGCGTTCCTAGCTGAGTTCAAACAGCAGCAGCCGCTGCCCGACACGGGGACGCTCCGCGGCGACCTGCGCGCCGAACTGCGGGCGTGGGTCCGGGCGGTGACCCGCACCCCGGCCGGGCGGATGCTCGGTGATCTCATCGGCGAGGCTCAGCACGACAAGGACCTGGCCGCGACCTACCGGGAACATGTCCTCGAGCCGCTGCGCGGCCAGCACCGGATCATGCTCGACCGGGCCATCACGCGGGGTGAGATCCCGGCCGGGACCGATCGGGAGGTCGTCCTCGACCTGCTGTTCGGCGCGGCCCAGCACCGCCTGCTCCTGGGGCATCTGCCGCTCACGGACCGTTTCGTCCGGGACGTCGTCGAGGTCATCATGGCCGGCATCCAGGGCCCGGCGCCTTCCTGATCCGGGTGCCTGATCAGGGTGCGGCCGCCCCGGTCCGGGTCCGGGCGCCCTGATCCGGGTCCGGGGGGCAAGGCCGTTTCCCGCCGGGAGCCGGAGCCAACCTGGTCAGTCGTTCGCGCCGCTAAGCCAGGCATGGGGCACGTTTGGATATCGGTAGGGGAGGTAAGTTCCTTATACGGGATGTGAAGGGATACCCCGATGGGGAAGTTTGCGCGGCAGTTCCACGATCTGATGTCTTCGATCCGATCTGCTTGGGGCAGACGCGCGCGCAACGGGGTCACCGGGCCTGCGGGGCGACCAGGCCGGAGCGGACGACCGCGTCGCGACCTCGGGGACCTGCGCCGCAGCGAGGCCGCACGCCGGGCCGAAGCCGCGCTCCGCGACGTCCGGACCGGCGACGCCGGACGCCGGGCCCAGGAGGCCATCCGGGACTTCCGGGAGAGCGAGACCGCCCGGAAGGCGCAGGAAACCGTCCGCGACCTGCGAGACGGCGAGACGGCGCGCCGGGCCCAGGAGGCCGTGCGCGACCTGCGCGACAGCGAGACCGCCCGGAAGGCGCAGGAAACCGTCCGCGAGTTCCGCGAGAGCGAGCGAGGCCGCAAGGCCGAAGTGACCATCCAGGAGGCCGAGGCCGCCGCGCGCGCCGCATACCTGCGCCTGCGCCGCTCCATGGGCGACCGCTAGGCCGCCCCGGTACGCAGGGTCTTCCGTTCGATGGAGCTTTCCGCCGGGCCGGGACCGCCGGTTGCCGTAACCTTCCGTGAACAGGAAACCGCACATGGATCGGGCCGGTGTGTGAGTTTCTCGCGCGGCACGGAGCATCGTGATACTTCGGCCAGCTTCTCCCGGCGACGCCGCAGCCAGCAAATATAGGCTGAGAAAACGAAGAAGATGCTACTGGCGTATCACTTGCGGTGATATACCTCTTGACCTGCCGAAAATGTGAGCGATAACATCATCAAAATTCACCAGTAGCGCCGGTCCGCCTCCGCGCCCGGCTGAGCCAGGTGCGGAGGCGGACCGTTCCGCTGTGCCGCTGGTGGCAAAGGGAGGCACGAGGTGGCGTCGTCGCCGCGTAACCCGGTCAGGCCCGGTCCCGACCGCCCGGCGCGGGCCAAGGCGGGCACGGCCGGCCGCCACGCCGACACCCTGGGCCGACCACCGGTCATGGCCGACGTCGCGCAGCTGGCCGGGGTCTCCCACCAGACGGTCTCCCGCGTACTGAACGACCATCCCAATGTCCGGCCAGACACTCGGGAAAAGGTCCTGGAGGCAATCCAGCAGCTGGCCTACCGGCCTAACGCCGCGGCCCGGGCCCTGGTCACGCGGCGCACCCACACCCTGGGCGTAATCGGCATCGACTCGCCGCTATACGGGCCGGCCATGATGCTGAACGGGATCGAGCGCGCGGCCCAGCACGGATACTTCGTCGTCATCGCGAGCCTGCCCACCCTGGACCGGCGCTCGATGCTGGACACCGTGGAGCGGCTCCGCGGGCACGCGGTCGAGGGCATCATCGTCATCGCGCCGCAGACGTCGGCGGTCGCGGCGCTCAGCCACGTCCCCGCCGATCTGCCGCTCGTCGCGGTCGGCTGCGGGACCCGGGCTCCGCTGACGTCGGTCGCGGTGGACAACGCGGACGGCGCGGGCCGCGCCACCCGCTATCTCCTGGACCTGGGGCACGAAACTGTCCATCATGTGGCCGGCCCCAGCACCTGGCTGGACGCCCGGGAGCGGGTCGAGGGCTGGCGCGCGGCGCTGAGCGAGGCGGGCGCCCGGGAACCGGAGGTCATCTCGGGTGACTGGACAGCGCGTTCGGGTTACGAAGCCGGCCAGGAGCTGGCCACGATGGATGACGTCACCGCCGTCTTCTGCGGCAATGACAATATGGCCCTGGGCCTGGTGCGGGCCCTGACCGAACACGGCCGTCGCGTCCCGGACGACGTCAGCGTGGTCGGGTTCGATGACGTGCCCGAGGCGGGCTACTTCCTCCCGCCGCTCACGACGGTCCGCCAGGATTTCGGCGAACTTGGCCGGCGGGCGCTGAGCGCGCTGGTCGATCAGATCTCCCGCGGGCCCGGGACCGGCGCCCACCTCCGGGTGCCGCCGGAAGTCGTGGTGCGCGCGAGCTCGGTGCCGCCGCCGGGAGCCGCCTCGCACCGGGCTGGACCATGATCCCTACAATCACCTGCAGCGGGTCCGCGCCGGGATAACGCGGCCGGGGCCGGTCAGCCGAGGACGGCCGGGCGGCGCCGGCACGGCCGGCCCGGGCGCGGAAGGCCGGCCCGGGCGCGGAAGGCCGGCCCGCCGGAGGCCGGGCGTGCCCGGCCAGGCCCAGCGCTGCCAGGTGGGAACGCCCCGCCGGGGCCGCGCAGGGCAGGCTCCGTGGCGTCTTGACCCCGGATCGGGGCATGAGACCCGTGAGCCTGAGGCCAGGAAGAACGAGAAGCCGGGGGAACGGAAGCGCCAATTGGAGGCGGAGTTGGTTGTGAACGCTAACAACGAGGACCGGTACGTCATTGGCGTCGACTACGGCACGCTGTCGGGGCGCGCGCTCGTCGTCCGGGTCAGCGACGGGGCGGAAGCAGGCACCGCCGTGCACGAATACCGGCACGGGGTGATGGACCGTGAGCTGGCCGCCACAGGGGAGCCACTGCCGCCGGACTGGGCCCTGCAGGACCCGGCCGACTACCTGGCTGTACTGCGCATCGCGGTGCCTGCGGCGGTCAAGGACGCGGGCATCGACCCGGCGGCGGTGATCGGCATCGCCACCGACTTCACCGCGTGCACGGTCTTGCCCGCCGCCGCCGACGGCACGCCGCTATGCATGATCCCCGGCCTTGAGGGACGGCCGCACGCATACCCCAAGCTGTGGAAGCACCACGCGGCGCAGCCACACGCGGACCGCATCAACGCACTGGCCCACGAGCGCAAAGAGCCATGGATCGAGCGGTACGGCGGCAAGATCTCGTCCGAGTGGCAGTACGCCAAGGCCCTCCAGCTGCTGGAAGAGGACCCCGAGCTCTACGCCCGGGCGGACCGCTGGATCGAGGCCGCCGACTGGATCATCTGGCAGCTCACCGGGACCGAGACGCGCAACGCCTGCACCGCTGGTTACAAGGGCATCTGGCAGGACGGTCACTACCCGTCGCGTGACTTCCTGGCCGCGCTCAACCCGGGCTTCGCCAGCTTCGCGGCTGACAAGCTGGAGCATCCGATCTCGGCCCTAGGGACGCGGGCCGGCTCGCTAACCGCCGAGGCCGCCGAATGGACCGGGCTGCCCGGGGGCATCGCGGTCCCGGTCGGGAACGTCGACGCGCACGTCACCGCGCCGGCCGCGCGCGCCGTCGAGCCGGGCCAGATGGTCGTCATCATGGGCACCTCAACGTGCCAGGTGATGAACAGCGACGGCCTGGCCGAGATCCCGGGCATGTGCGGCGTGGTCGACGGCGGGATCATCGCCGGTCAGTGGGGGTACGAAGCCGGCCAGAGCAGCGTCGGCGACATTTTCGCGTGGTTCACCGAGCACGCCGTACCCGGCTCCTACCGGGACGAGGCTGCCCTGCGAGGCATCTCCGTACACGACCTGCTGACCGAGGAAGCCGCCGCCCAGCCGGTCGGCGCGCACGGACTCGTGGCCCTGGACTGGTTCGGCGGCAACCGGTCGGTGCTCGTCGACCACCATCTGTCCGGTGCCATCGTCGGGCTCACGCTGGCCACCCGGCCGGCCGAGATTTACCGGGCGCTGCTGGAGTCGACCGCGTTCGGGACCAGGGTCATCGTCGAATCGTTCGGCTCGGCGGGTGTCCCGATGACCGACGTCATCGTGGCCGGCGGCCTGCTCAAGAACGAGCTGCTGATGCAGATCTACACCGATGTCCTGCGCCGCCCGCTGAGCGTGATCGGTTCCGACCAGGGACCCGCGCTCGGCTCGGCCATCCACGCGGCGGTGGCGGCCGGCGCGTACCCGGACGTGCCGGCCGCCGCGCAGGCCATGGGAAAACTCCGGCCCGAGGTCTACCACCCCGACCAGGCCAACGCCGCCGTGTACGACGAGCTGTACGCGGAGTACGTCACGCTGCACGACTACTTCGGCCGGGGCGGCAACAACAGCATGCACCGGCTGCGCGCGCTCCGCGACCAGGTCCTGGGCTCCCGCGCTGATGACGCCGATGCCGGCGACACCACATCCGGATCGCTCGACAGCGGAACGGGAGGCCGCTGATGAATGCTGCCGCAAACGGAGGCGGGGCGGCCACGGAACTCGTCGCCGAGCTGCGCGAGATCGTGTCCGACCTGCACGCCGAACTGCCGCGGAACGGGCTCGTCGCCTGGACCTCAGGGAACGTGTCGGCCCGGGTCCCGGGCGCTGATCTCATGGTCATCAAGCCCAGCGGCATCGGCTACGACGACCTGACGCCCGAGTCGATGGTCGTGTGCGACCTGGACGGCAACACGGTCAGCGACGGTTACAGCCCATCCAGCGATACGGCGACGCACGCCTACATCTACCGCCACATGCCCGAGGTCGGCGGCATCGTGCACACCCACTCGACCTACGCGACCGCGTGGGCCGCGCTGGGCGAGCCGATCCCCTGCGTGATCACGGCCATGGCCGACGAGTTCGGCGGGGAGATCCCGATCGGGCCGTTCGCCCTGATCGGCAGCGACGAGATCGGGCGTGGCGTGGTCGCCACGCTGACCGGCCACCGCTCCGCCGCCGTCTTGATGCGCAGTCACGGCGTATTCACGATCGGCCCGACCGTCCGGGACGCCGTCAAGGCCGCGATCATGTGCGAGGACGTGGCCCGGACCGTGCACGCCGCGCGCCTGCTGGGCACTCCCGAGCCGCTGCCGCCGGACCAGGTAGACGCGCTGCACAAGCGCTACAAGGAGCACTACGGCCAGCACTGAACGGTCGCCGGCACCAAGCGGTAGCCAGCACCGCCGGCGGCTGGCGCGGAGCCGCCTTCACGCCCGCCGCCGGGCACCAGCCCACGGGGAGACCAGCACCGCCAGCACCGGGCTTCCGGGACCGAATGAGCCGCACGGCCAGGACACGTCCCGCTAAGTCCGTTTCGAAAGGAGATTGACATGGCTGATCGCAAGCCGCGCATCGGCGTCCTCGGCATCATGCAGGACCTGTATGACGACATGATCCCCGGGATCGCCCAGCGCCAGGAGGGGTACGCCGGCCAGATCGCCAGTCATCTGTCTGACGTCGCCGAATTCATCCCCAGCAAGGCGATCAAGTGCCGCGAGGACGCGCAGCGCGCGATGCGCGAGTTCGAGGATTCCGACCTGGACGGGGTACTCGTCGTCATGCTCACGTACGGGCCGGCCATGCGGGTGGCGCGGCTGCTGAGCGAGTCACGGCTGCCCGTTTGCCTGGCCAACATCCAGCCAGAGCCGTCGGTCACGCCCGCCTGGGACATGGCCGACATGACCTACAACCAGGGTGTGCACGGCGCCCAGGACACCGCGAACGCCATGGTCCGGGCGGGCAAGCGCTTCCAGGTCCTGACCGACGACTGGAAGAGCGACAGTTTCCGGGCCGACGTCGGGCGGTGGGCGCGGGCCGCCGCGGCCGTCACCGCGTGGAAGTCGCTGAAGACCGCGATCTTCGGCTACGCGATGAACGACATGGGCGACATCCGCGTCGACGAGAGCGCCCTGATCAGGACGCTCGGCCCGGAAATCCTCGCGGTCGCGCCCGGCGATCTGTACCGCGGGATGGAGCAGGTGACCGGCGCGCAGATCGCCGAGGTGATGGCGTTCGAGGACAAGAACTTCGAGATCGACCCGCGGCTGTCGCCCGAGGAACGCGAGGATCACGCGCGCATGCAGGTGGCCCTCGAACAGATTCTGAACGAACGTGGGTTCGGAGCCTACACCGCGCACTTCGACGCCATCGGCGAGGACGGCCGGTTCAGCCGGCTGCCGCTGGCGGCGGCGTCCAGCCTGATGGCCGAGGGCTTCGGCTACGCGGCCGAAGGCGACGTCCTCACCGCGTGCCTGGTCTACGCCGGGCACCTCCTGATCGGCGACGCGCACTTCACCGAGATGTACGCGATGGACTTCCCGAGTGACTCGATCCTGCAGAGCCACATGGGCGAGGGCAACTGGAAGGTGGCTCGTTCGGACCGGCCAGTGAAGCTGATCAAGCGGTCACTCGGCATCGGGCGGCTGGCGGACCCGCCCACGTTCAAGTTCCAGCTTCAGCCGGGCCCGGCTACGCTCGCGACGCTGGTCTCGCTGGAGGGCGAGAGGTTCCGGCTGGTGTGCGCCGAAGGCGAGAACCTGGATAGCCAGGAACTTCCGGCGCTGGAGATGCCATACGGGCAGTTCCGTCCCGCCTCGGGCCTGCGCGCCTGCCTGAACGGCTGGCTCCGCGCGGGCGGCCCGCATCACGAGGTGATGAACCTGGGCCACCACGCCGCCGACTGGCGCGACTTCTGCGACATCGCCGGCATCGAGTTCGTGCAGGTCTGACTCGCCGGGCTCGCGCCGGTGGCGCGGTAATTCAGTTGCGCCGCCGGCCCCGGTTTTGCCACGGTCACAAGGCCCGGGCAGGAACCGGCTCCGCCAGGATCCGCAATCGGTACGAGCACCGGGCACGAGGAAGGAACCGGCTGCCAGGATGAGCGGCGGGTACGCCCCGGGGGCACCAATGCCGGTGCACGCGAACGCCCGGGCACGCGAACGCCCGGGCGCTGGCGGGATCGTGCTCAGATTCCGCGAGCGGCGCGGATCGTCTCCTTGAGTGAGCCCATGGTGGCCAGCACGGCTGACGGCTCGTACCCGCAGTGCGCCATGCAGTTGGCGCAGCGCGGGTCCTTGCCCCGGCCGTAGGAGTCCCAGTCGGTCGTCTCGATTAGTTCCTTGTACGTCTTCACGTACCCGTCGCTCATCAGGTAGCAGGGCTTCTGCCAGCCCAGCAGCGAGTAGGACGGGATACCCCAGGCGGTGCAGGAAAAGTCCTGCTTGCCTTCGAGGAAGTCCAGGAACAGCGGCGTGTGGTTCAGCCGCCACTTCTTCCGGCGGCCGTCGGCGAACGCCTTGCGGAACAGTTCCCGCGTCTCGGTCACGCCGAGGAAGTGGTCCTGGTCCGGGGCCTTCTCATAGGCGTAGGCCGGCGAGATCTGCATCTCGTCGATGCCGAGGTCGTCGTTCAGGTAGTTCAGCACGTCGATGATGGTCTGCGGGGTATCGGTGTTGAAGAAGGTGGTGTTCGTGTTGACCTTGAAGCCACGCGACTTGGCCAGCTTGATCGCCGCGACGGCCTCGTCGAACACGCCCTCCTTGCAGACCGACTCGTCGTGCCGCTCCTTGAGCCCGTCAATGTGCACGACGAACGCGAAGTAGGGCGACGGCTTGAACTTGTCGAGCTTCTTCGGCAGCAGCAGCGCGTTCGTGCACAGGAACACGAACTTCTTGCGGTCCAGCAACTGGCGGACGATCTCGTCGATCTGCGGGTGCATCAACGGCTCGCCGCCGGCGATCGAGACCATCGGCGCGCCGCACTCCTCGACCGCAGCGATGGCCTGCTCGACCGGCATGCGCTGCTTGAGGACGGTGTGCGGCTGCTGGATCTTGCCGCAGCCCGCGCACTTGAGGTTGCAGGCGAACAGCGGCTCCAACTCGACGATCAGCGGGAACTTCTCATTTCTGGTGAGCTTCTGCTTCATCAGATAAGACCCGATGCGCATGCTCTGGCGCATGGACACGCTCATGAATGCCGTACCTCCTTGGGCAGGCTGAATCGGATTGACTCCGTCGTGGTGACGCGCTCGTCCACCTCGACGGGACCGAGCCCGCCGAGCACGTCGATGATCTCGCTGACCACGGCCGGCGGCGCCGACGCGCCCGCGGTCAGCCCGATGGTGGACACCCCAGCCAGCCAGCCGAGCTGAATGTCCCCCGGGCCGTCAATCAGGTGAGCGGGGGTTCCCGCCCTCTCGGCGGTTTCCACCAGCCGCCGGGAATTCGATGAGTTCGCCGACCCGGCCACGAGCACCAGATCGGCATCCGCCGCGACCGCGCGCACCGCGTGCTGGCGGTTGGTGGTGGCATAGCAGATGTCGTCGCTGCCCGGCCCGCGAGCAGCAGGGAAGCGGTCCAGCAGGGCACCGGCCACTCCCTCGGCCTCGTCCGCGGCCAGGGTCGTCTGCATGAGGTAGGCGACCTTGTCCTCGTCCCGTGGCCGCAGGGCCGCGACGTCTTCCGGCGTCTCGACGAGCACGGTCGACCCGGGCGCCTCGCCCAGCGTGCCCTCGACCTCCTCGTGGCCGTGATGGCCGATCAGCGCGACCAGGTAGCCGTCCGCGGCGAAGCGCAGCGCCTCCTTGTGCACCTTGGCCACCAGCGGGCAGGTCGCGTCCACCACGGACAGCGCACGGCGCGCCGCCTCCCGCCGCACGGCGGGCGACACGCCGTGCGCGGAGAACACCACCGGCGCCCCGTCGGGCACCTCGTCGAGCTCGTCCACGAAGATGGCCCCGCGCTGTTCCAGATCGTGCACCACGTGAGTGTTGTGCACGATCTGCTTGCGCACGTAGACCGGCGAGCCGCGCTGGGCCAGCACGCGCTCAACGATCTCGATGGCGCGCTCCACCCCGGCGCAGAACGACCGCGGCCCGGCCAGCAGCACCCGCCGCGAGCCGCACGCGGCGGCCCAGCGGTCCAGCACCGGGCCGGCCGCGCGCAGGGAGCGCAGCGCCGACAGCGCCCCGGTCAGCGCGCCAGGGTGCAGCAAAGGCCGGTCCGCGGTGTCGGAGATGGCCCGGATGACGGCCAGCGGACGGCCACCGGCGGCGGCGGCGAGCTGAGCCGATTCCATGTCGGCCGCCGTCATCCCTGCTCGTGCGAGCCGGTCCCGTTCGGCATGGCGAACCAGGTGATCGACGGTGGCGACCCGGCCCGCGCGAGCCCGCAGGCCCGCCCGGCGCAGCTCGCCGACCAGCAGCGGCGCGGACGGCGAGCGCAGCGCGGGGCCATCACCGGGGCCCACGTCACCGACGCTGGTCACCTCGGTGGCCACGACCAGGTCGCCCGGGGTGAGATCCGGCGCCAGGGCCGCCCCGGTGCCGGCGATGGCCAGCATGCCGAACGGACCTGGGCGGACCTTTTCCGCGTGGCGGGCGGCCCGTGCGGGGCCGTAGCCCGTGCGCATGACGGTGGGCGGGTGCGCGTCGGCGGCGCTGGCTCCGCCGCCGGCCCGCGCGCTGTCGCGCAGGCCACGGCGAACGGCGCGCGCCTCGAACAGCAGCGGCGCGCACACCAGCAACGGCGCCCGCGTCGTTCCGGCCCGCGGCACCAGTCGCAGGGCGCGGGCGACCACGCCGTCCTCGCTGTCCTGGCCTGGGGCATCGGGCGCGCTGGGCGCGCCGCCGGTTGCGAGCGGCGGTGAGTGGATCGGCTTGGTCATCTCGTGCCTCCCGGTATGTGCCCGGAGGGTGGGGCCTGCCCGGAGGAGGCGGGTCCGTCCAGGGCTTCCCGCACGTAGCGGCCCAGCGCACTGACCGGGAACGCCAGCCGGTACAGGTGGTAGTTGATGTAGAAGTCACCAGGGAAACCGGTGCCGGTGAACTGCGGCTCGTCCCAAGAACCATCGGCGCGCTGGGTCGCGGCCAGCCAAGCGACCCCGCGTTCCATCGCGCGCTCCGCGCCGCCGGCCGCCAGCAGCGCCAGCAGCGCCCAGGCCGTCTGGGAGGCAGTGGAGGTGCCGCGCCCGGCCAGCGCCGGGTCGTCGTAAGACCGCAGGTCCTCACCCCATCCGCCGTCGGGGTTCTGGTGGGTTTCGAGCCACGCGACCGCGCGGCGGATGGCCGGCTTGGAGGGCAGCACCCCGGCGGCGATGAGCGCCGGGACGGCCGCGCCCGTGCCGTAGATGTAGTTCGCGCCCCAGCGCCCGGACCAGGAGCCGTCCGGTTCCTGGTGGCGCAGCAGCCAGACCACGCCGCGCCGGACGGTCTTGCTCGCGGCAAGTCCTTCGGCGGCCAGGGCCTCGACGATGTGCGCGGTGACGTCGGCGGACGGGGGGTCGATCACGGCGCCGAAGTCGCAGAAGGGCAGCTTGGTAACGATCTCGCGGGTGTTGTCCGCGTCGAACGCTCCCCACGCGCCGTCCTTGGACTGCATCCCGGTCAGCCAGCGCACCGCCCGGTCGATGGCCGGCCGTGCGCTCGCCGGCCGGCCGCTTGGCGTCCCCGGCAATGCGACCCGGCGCAGCGCGAGGATGACCTCGGCGGTGTCGTCGGTGTCGGGATAGCAATCGTTGTCAAATTCGAACGACCACCCGCCGGGCGCGAGATCCGGTCGGCGCACCTGCCAGTCGCCGGGACCGGCCATCTCCTCGCCGATCACCCATTCGGCCGCCCTGACCAGGGCCGGGTGATCGGCGGGCAGGCCCGCGTCGGCCAGCCCGACCATCACCAGCACCGTGTCCCAGACCGGCGACTGGCACGCCTCGAGACGGTGCACGGGCCCGCCGGCCGAGTCTTCCCTGACCGTGAACCGGTCCAGGCCGGCCAGGCCGCGCGCGATGATCGGGTGGTCCAGGCGGTAGCCGACCAGGTTGAGGCCGATCAGCGAGTACACCCAGGGCGGCTGGATGCCGCCCCAGCAGCCGTCGCGCTCCTGGCGGGCGATGACCCAGTCCGCGCAGCGGCGCAGCGCGGCCCGCCGCACGGCCCGGCCGGGACGGCCCGCGCGGCCGATCAAGGCCCGTCGCTCGTAGGCGTGCATGGCCTGGTCGAGGCGGCCGAAGATCTTCGCCCACGGGTCGCCGGGGCGGTCTCGCGGAGTGACGCCGGTCCGCAGTTCCGGAATGCCGAACGGCAGCTTGCGGACCGGTCGCTGCGAGGAGACGATCGCCAGCGCGACGATCGTCTGCCGGGCCCAGCAGCCCCAGTCATAGATGTTGAGCGGGAACCAGGCCGGCAGGTAGATCAGCTCCGGCGGGATGACCGGCAGGTCGTCCCAGGGCCACTCGCCGAACATGGCCATCCAGATCCGGGTGAAGACGCGGCTCGCCTCCAGACCGCCCTGGGCCCGGATCCACATCGCGGCGCGCGCCATGTGCGGCGCGGATGGCTCGTCGCCGGCCAGCCGCAGCGCGACGTAGGCCTCGATGCTGGTCGACAGGTTGCCGGGGCCGCCGTAGAAGTTGGCCCAGGTCGCGTCGTCACGCTGCTGAGAGCGGATCCAGCGCGCCTCGGCGGCGGTGTGCACGGCGTCCCCGGCCCCGAGGAACTCGCGCATCAGCAGGTCCTCGGCGTCCATGGTGACGTTGGTCTCGAGCTCGCCCTGCCACCAGCCCTGCTCGTCCTGCAAGCTGAGCAGGTGATCACGGGCGCGCGCGAGGGCCTCGCGGGCCGCGTCGCTCGCCGGGAGCGTAGCACCCGCAGGGCCCATCGGGCCGCCGTCCGCCATCTCGCTGCGCGCGTGCGTGACCGTCATGCCGCTCTCCCCTTCCTGCCCTGCGAGTCCGCCGATCCCCGTGAACCCCCTGCCTCCGTCCCGTGCCGCCCCGGTTCTCGCCCGGCTCTTCCCGGGAATGAGGCCCCGCCCGTCGCCGTTTCCGCTTCCGCCAGTCCGGGTGCCCGCCTGGCGGCCATTACCACTGCCGGGCCGTGATGAACTCTGCGATCGCCATGAGCTCGGCCCGCACGTCCTCCGGGATGTCGGCCTCGGCGAGGCACTTGCTCGCCGAGCTGAGCTGGGAGTCCGCCTCGGCCTCGGCCCAGCGCCGGCCGCCCGCGACCTCGACCAGCCCGGCCGCATAGGCCAGGTCCGCCTCGGTCAGCTGCTCTGGGCGGGCGAGCAGCCCGGCGAGTTCCCGGCCCTCCGGGGTGCCGCCGTTGAGCGCCGCGACCACCGGCAGCGACTTCTTGCGCGCTCGCAGGTCGGACTGGACCGGCTTGCCGGTGACCTCGGGCGCGCCCCAGATCCCGAGCAGGTCGTCGGTGAGCTGGAACGCCTGGCCGATGTGGGCCCCGAAGCCGGCCAGCCCCATGGCCAGCGACGGCGCCGCCCCGGCGTGGATAGCGCCGATGCTGCACGCGCAGGCCATCAGTGCGGCCGTCTTGTCGCCCGCCATCTCCAGGCATTCGGTCAGGCCAACGTCGTCCCGCTTCTCGAAGGCGAGGTCGGCGCCCTGCCCGGCGATGAGCCGCTGCACCGCGACGGACAGGCACCGGGCGGCCCACAGCCCCTGCGGCGCGCCGTCCTCCAGCAGCAGTTCCTGGGCCAGCGCGAGCAGCGCGTCGCCGGCCAGGATGGCCGCGCCCACACCGAACACCGTCCAGGCGGTGGGCCGGTGCCGGCGCTCGGTGTCACCGTCCATGATGTCGTCGTGCAGCAGGGAGAAGTTGTGCACGAGTTCCACGGCCACGGCCGACGTCACGCCGCGCTCGGACGGCGCCCCGGCGGCGCGCGCCGACAGCAGGGCCAGCGCCGGGCGCAGGGCCTTGCCCGTACCCTCGCCGGACGGATTGCCCTGGGCGTCGGTCATCCCGAGGTGGTAGGCGGCGACCGCCCGGACCTCGGGCGACAGCCGGAACACAGCCGCCTCCATGGCCGGGCCAACGATGTCCCGGGCCAGCCCCACGCCGGCCGGCATAACGGCGGTCACGCGGGCGCTCCCACCGGCAGTCCCGCATCCGGCATCGGGCTGCCTCTGCCCAGTCCGCCGAGTCCCCGTCTCAGCTCGATCGCCGCGCTCAGTCCGCTGCGCACCGCACCCTCCATCGTGTCCGGCCATCCGGTATCGGTCCATGCCCCAGCGAGCGTCAGGCCGGGTAGCGCGGTGGCCGCTTGCGGCCTCAGCCGCCCGCATCCCGGGCCCTGGCGGAACGTCGCCCGCCGCTCCCTGGTGACAAAGAATTCGCTGACCCGCGCGTCCCGCGCGCCGGGCAGCAGTCCGGCCAGGGCCGGCACGAAAATGTCCCGCAGCTCGGCCGCGGGCACGTCCACGTACGGTTCCGCCGCCGACAGCGACACCGCGAGGTACTGGCCGCGGCCGCTCGCGCCGAACCCGGAGATCCCGGTCCGGTCGAACAGCCACTGCACAGGCGAGTCCACGGCCGCCGCGAACGGCAGCCGGGTCACCCGCCGGTCGTAGATCACGTGCACGTTGACGATCGGCGACGTGCCCAGATCCTGCCACGTCCCGGACGGCACACCCGCGGCCGCCGGCACCAGCCTGGCCGCGGTGTACGCCGGGGTCGCGATGACCACGCCGTCCGCGGCGATGGCGCCCTGACTGCCCCCGGTGCCGTGGCCGTTCGCAGCCTCGTCCCCGTCGCCCCGGGCCAGCCGGACAAGATAGCCGGGGCCGGCCACCTCTACCGCGGCGGCCTTGACCCCCAGCCGCACCTCGGCACCGAGACGGCGCAGCAGTGCCAGGCCCGCGGTGCCGTGCAGCTCGCCGAGCGGCGCGAGCGGGACGCCGATGTCCGCGGCGTCCTTCTTGCCGAGCAGCGCGGTCTTCACCACCGTCGCGGCGAGCGCCAGCGACGCGTCGTCGCCGTCTATGTTCAGGGAGGAGACGGTGAACAGGTCCCACAGGACGCGCCGGGTCCGCTCGTCCTGCCCGTGCGCCGCCAGCCAGTCACCGAGCCGCTGCGCGTCCAGTGCGGGGTCGGCCGGGTTCAGCATGCGCATGGCGAGGGCGGCGCGGGTCACCCGGGCCCGTTCGGCCAGGGAGAGCAATGGGTAGCGGGCCAGCGCCGCGCCCATGTGCAGCGGACCGGGCAGCGCGTTGCGGCGGAGCTGCGCCGTGCCGCCGGGTGCGAGCACGGTGATGTCGAACCGATCCTGAAGCCTGACCGACCCGGTCATCCCCAGCCGCGCCAGCAGCCCGCGGTACGCCGTGCAGCAGCGCAGGAATACGTGCTGGCCGGTATCGACGACGAGCGCGCCGCGGTTGAACGAGGTGGTGGCGCCGCCCAGCCTCGGCCGGGCCTCCAGCAGCGTGACGGCGGCCCCGGCCTCGGACAGCGCGATCGCCGCGGTGATCCCGGCCAGGCCGCCGCCGATCACTGCCACGCGCCGCGGCCCAGCCGCGGCCCGGACAGGGGCGCTCACGACCGCTGCCCCTTGACAGGCAGCAGCGGACGGGCGAGCGAGCGCACGGCCACCATCGCCTTCTCCCGCGGAGACAGCGACAGCCGACCGTACAGTACGGCGGCCGGCTCGGCCGCGATGCGGTCCAGCAGCTTCCGGTAAATGCCGGCCATTGCGCCCGTGCACGCGGCGCTACGCCCGTCGAGCAGGGGCAGCAGCTGCATGCCGGTCGCGTACCAGTCCCGCGCGCGGTTCGCCTCGAATTCGATGAGCGATGCGAGCCGCGCCTCTTCGGCAGGGTCGGCGGCCGGCTCGGCGGCCGGGTCGGGCCCGGCGGCCGGCTTCAGCGTGCACCCGAAGTGGTCGAGGTCCTCAGCCGGGAGGTATACACGGCCGTTGCGGTAGTCCTCACGGATGTCCCGGAGGATGTTCGTGAGCTGCAGGGCCACCCCGAGCGAGTCGGCCAGCGGTTCGGCCACCCGCATGTCGGGCGCGCCGAAGACGCCGAGGGACAGCCGCCCGATGGACCCGGCGACGCAGCGGCAGTAGCACCGCAGATCGTCGAAGGTGGCGTAGAAGGTGCCGTTGACGTCGGCGACGCAACCGTCGATGAGCTCACCGAAGGCCTGCATAGGTATGGCGAACCGCTTGCCGGCGTCGTTCAGGGCGACGAGAACGGGGTCGTCTTCGGCGGCCCCCGGGACACCGGGCGCACCGGGGCGCGTCATGCCGAGCACCTCGTCCCGGGCTTCCTCCAGCGCCGCGAGCTTGGCCCGCGGCGGCATCGTCCCGTCGCCGATGTCGTCGATCCGGCGGGCGAAGGCGTAGAGGGCGGCGAGGGCCTGCCGCTTGCCCGCGGGCAGCAGCCGGATGCCGTAGGCGAAATTACGCGCCTGCGACCAGGTGATCTCCTCACAGGCCCGGTAGGCCTCGGCGGTGTCCATTGTCCTCACCTCCCCCGCACGTATGCGCGGATCGCTTTCGCGGCGGTTTCCCGCTTGTCCGGCCGCGGGGTCATGCTCAGTACGTCATATCCGCTCTGCGCAATCGCGGACAGCGCCGCCCGGCCGCCCGCTAGGTAGCCCGCTACCGCCAGCCGGCCCCAGCCGCTCAGCGTGCCGACGAGGGGCGCTCCCTCATCCAGCAGGGCGGACGCCCGGGCGGTCTCATAGGCGATCAGCGCGCGGACGCGAGGTCCCGTCACGGACGCCGCGAGGTCCTCCTCCGTCACGCCAAACTGTTCCATGTCCTGCCGCGGCAGGTAGATCCGGCCCTTGCGGAGATCCTCCGCCACGTCCTGCCAGTGCTCCACGAGCTGAAGAGCAGTGCAGATGTTATCCGAGAGCCGCTCGCGCTCCGCGGACACCGCACCGAAGATGTGCAGCACCACCAGGCCGACCGGGTTGGCGGACAGCCGGCAGTAACCGGCCAGGTCCGCAAATGTCTCGTACCGGGTGACAATCTGGTCCTGCCGGTTGGCCTGGACGAGGTCGAGCAGGGGCTGCGCGGGGATCCCGCATTCGGCCACCGTGACGGCCAGTTCGCGCAGGGCGGCCAGGCGCGGGGGCCTGTCGCCGCCGTAGATGCGTGCCACGTCGGCCTCGAGGGCATCGAGAAGCTGGGACCGGGCCGCGGGGGTGATCTCATCCCCGATGTCATCGGTCAGCCGCGCGAAGCAGTACAGCGCCATGAGGTGGCGGCGGTAACGGGCCGGCAAAATGCGCATGGCGACCGGGAAGTTCTCGGCTGACGCCTTGGCCGCCGCCTCCAGCGTGATCTGCTCGGCGGCCCCGGGCGTCGCGCCCGCTTGCGCTTGTGTGCGCGCACGCTCAGTACCGCTCGCGTTGCCAGCCATGGTCACATTTTCACGGGTGCCGCGTAATTAATGCAAACAATGACGCCTGCGTCACCTGACGCACGTGTCGGGGATTGGGCTATCGGGTGAGGCCAGCGGGCGTTTCCGCCGCGCCACGCGGGACCACGTTTACCCCCGCAGCCAGGCATGTTTCGCCGCCGTACCCGCGCGCTTTTCCTGCCAACCTCATCAGAGTTTCGGCACGGCCACAAGGGCCGAGCAGGCACGTCACGTTAATAATTTGCATAAGCAAAGCGCATGGTGATACAAGTGGGATCGTCTCTGATCCCGCCGGGAACCCCCCGGGAGCCGCCGCTGAGCAGCGGCGTTCCGCGCGCATCCAGCATCGGCGCGACATCGAACGGATACCGAGCCGATACGTATCCGATACAGTACGGACGCAGGTTTATTGTCATGCGGCAATGACGCGCCGCGGAGAAACGGTTAACACAGCGTGCACGATACCGGACGGCCGCACAATGCACTCGCGGATGACCGGTTACCCCATCCGTCCGGCCTTAGTGGGCCGCCAGCGTATGCACTGCCGGGCGTAGTGGCGCACATCCGCGTGCGGGCGATAGCGCGGGAAACTGCCGCGTATTCCGTCCAAAGGGGTTACTAAGCGCTATGAACTGATGGCAATTCCCGTTTCTGTCCGGACCGGCGCCCTGGCGCCCGCAGTCCACGGCGCGGAGCCGTCCGGTGGCGGGGGCCCCGGGCCCGTGGCGGGCGGCTCAGGCGTCCCGGCAGGCCCCGCGGATGCGTCCCGGCCAGGGCGTCAGTGTAGGGACATCGCCTGTTCCGTTTGTGGACATATGTCCTTAACCATGTGATTCTGATGCCCCAGTTTGCTCGTCCTCGCACGGTGTGATCCGGCGGTTACCAGGCCCTATACGGCAGCGAGTTCATCCAGCCGGTGCTCAAGAGCGCCAGATGAGGACGAGGGCGCAGTCGTCAGAGCTGCCCACGTCCCGCTGCAGGGTCGTGACCAGGTTGGCCGCGCCGGCCCGGAACCCCTTGGTAACCAACCGCTGCGCCTCACCGAGGAGCTTGTCGATGCCGTCGTCGATGTCGCGCCCGGGCGCCTCGACCAGGCCGTCGGTGTAGAGCATCAGGGCGTCCCCGCGGCGCAGGACGCCTTCCTCGGGGTTGGTCGGGACCGCCTGCAGGTCGGGAACGACGCCCAGGACAATGCCGCGCGCCCGGGTGACGCGCCACCGGCCGCTGGCCGCCTCGTAGTGCACGGCGGGCGGGTGCCCGGCCGAGGCGACCACGTACTCCCCCGACGTCAGGTCGAGCGACAGGTGCACGGCGGTGACGAAGCCCTCCTGCCACCGGCCGCGGCGCAGGTACGCGTTCGCCGCGGCCAGGAAGTCGGTCCTCGGCACGGACCCGAGCAGGCCGCCCAGCGCCCCGGACAGCAGCAGCGCCCGCGTGCCCGCGTCGATGCCCTTGCCCGATACGTCGACGAGCGCGACCTCGAGGCTCTTGCCGTCGGAGCAGGAGACGACGAAATCGCCGCCGAACGAGGCCCCGCCGGCCGGGCGGAGGATGACGTCCGAGCGCCAGCCGTCGCTCAGCGGCGGGAGCTTGCCCTGCTCGCGGATCCGGTCGCGCAGTTCGATGAGCATCTGGTCACCGCGCAGGCCCTGCAGCCCGAGCTTCGCCCGGGTCCGAGCCAGCACGTCGGCAAAGACCGCAGTCACCACGATCGTCGCCACAATGCCCGGGCCCGCCCGGTCCAAGGTGATGTCGTAGGCAACGGTGGCCGCGGCGACCACGAACAGCACGCGCAGGGCCCGGACCCAGAGCAGCATGCCGCCCGCGAGGATCGGCAGGATGATCACCCCGGGCGAGAACCACCACACCGACAGGTGCACGGCCGCCGCGCCGATCGCCACGATGACTAGCGCGAGACTAAAGGCCAGCCGCCGGTTCCGCGTGATGAACTGCCTGCTCAGCACCGCACGCACCTGCTGCCCACGGGCCCGGAGGCCACGGCGGGCGCGCTGCGGGAAACGCGCAGGGCGGGAAATCATAATGGCGGCACTGTATCCGTAATCGGGCGTGATCGCGGGCCGACGCACCCGGGCCGACAGCGGCAGCCCTGGCCCCGTAGCGGCTTCTGGCGGCCAAAACGGCTGGCCATTCGCCGTCGGCAGGTGTAGCAAGGCAAACATGACGGAGTCCTATCCGATCCGGCCCATCACCCCTGACGAGTTCGGCGCGGCCTACCTCGGCGGGACGCGCCTCGGCGCCCTCGCCGCCGCGGGCCGGGTCATCCAGCACCGCGCGGGCAAGCTCGCCCGGCTGTCCGCCGCCATGGCCTGGGATCCCGCCCCTTGGGGCCCCATCATCTTCTGACCTGATTCTGGCGCGCCTTTTTGGCCTTCTGACCAGGGCGCCTGACGGCCAGCCCGGTATTGTCGGCGGCCCGTGGCACACTGGGCGCTGGAGGACATTATGCCAGGCATGAAGGTCACGCTCAGTGCGGCGATGCGGGCGCGGGATGTTTCGCGGCCGCAGGCCGAGCATGAAGAGGCCGCCCAGGAGGCCGCCGAACGGGCCGGGGCGCCGCGGCCGGCCGGGGCGCCACCGCGTTCCCGGGCAGCGGATAGCTCCGGCGGGGAGCAGCGCGCGGCGGATGGACGGTCCCGGGAGGACACCGGAGGCCGTCCCATGGCTACCCCGAAGAGCGTGGGCGGACGCCCCCGGCGCAAGCGCCACTGAGGGTTGTCCAGGCCGGCTGCTACGGGAGGGGCGGGAGCTTGTCGGTCTTCTCGTATTCGGCGATCTCGGCCAGCCGCCGGGCGTGCCGCGGGGCACCCGAGAATGAGGTCTCCACAAAGACCTTGGCGAAGGCGATCGCGTCGTCGACCGGATACATCCGGGCGCCCAGGCTGAGGACGTTGGCGTCGTTGTGCTGCCGGGCCAGCTGGGCGGTCTCCACCGTCCAGGCCACCGCCGCGCGGACGCCGGGGATCTTGTTCGAGGCAATCTGCTCGCCGTTCCCGGACCCGCCGATCACGATGCCCAGGCTGCCCGGATCCTTGACCACGCTGTCCGCCGCGCGCATCACGTACGGCGGGTAGTCGTCGTCTTCCTGGTAGACCGGGGGCCCGCAGTCCACCGGTTCATGCCCGTCTCCGGACAGCCAAGCCACCAGGCGGCTCTTGAGCTCGAATCCCGCGTGATCCGATCCCAGATATACGCGCACGAACGTTAAGGTACCGTGCTGGGCAAATTTGTGGGTCAGTCGAAGATGGGGTCGCGGGTGCGGGAGCGCTTCAGCTCAAAGAAGCTGTCGGTGCCGGCGATCAGCTGCACGCCATCCCATAGCCGGGCCGCGGCCTCGCCGCGCGGGATGGGCGAGACGACCGGACCGAAGATCGCCATGCCGTTCACCGAGATCACCGGCGTGCCGACCTCGTAGCCAACACGGTCCATACCGTCGTGGTGACTGGCCCGCAGGGCATCGTCATACTCGGTCGAGTCCGCGGCGTCGGCCAGGCTGGTGGGTAGGCCCGCCTCTTCGAGCGCAGCCTCGTACGTCGCGCGATCGCGCGGTGCCTTCTCATGGTGAAAACGCGTGCCCAGTGCGGTGTAGAGCCGGCCGAGCACCTCCGGGCCGAACTGCTGCTCGGCCGCGATGCAGATCCGGACCGGGCCCCAGCCGGTGGCCAGCAGTTCCTTGTACCGGTCGGGCAGGCCTTCCTTGTCCGCGTTCAGCACGGACAGGCTCATCACGTGCCAGCGGATCGTGACCGGGCGCACCTTCTCGACCTCATGCATCCACCGCGAAGCGATCCAGGCCCACGGACAGATAGGGTCAAACCAAAAGTCGACAACGGTGGTCTCCTGCTCGGCCATGTGCGCTCCTCATCATGCGGATCAATGAAGCTTGGCCGGGCCCGCGATCCGGGCTCCAGACCGGCGTACGCCTGCCACAACCCGGTGCCAGCGCGGCTCATTCCGCGCTCGCGTGGGAGGATGCCAGGGCGACGCGCTCCGGGGGAGCAGGCGAACCGTAGCCGCAGCACGACGAAGGGGAACCGTAGGTGGCAGCCAACCTCACCCAGGATGAGGCCCGTGCCCGGGCTGACCTCATCACCGTCTCGTCATACCGGGTCGAGCTGGACCTGACCGGCGGCGAGACCACCTTCCCCTCGATCACCGTGGTGACGTTCCGCTGCAATGCACCCGGGGCGGGGACGTTCATCAACCTGACCGCGCCGGAGGTACGCGAGATCACCCTCAACGGGGTGCCGGTCAGCGTGGACGCTTTCGACGGGGATCGGATCACGCTCACTGGCCTCGTTGCTGAGAACGAGCTCCGGGTGGTCGCGGAATGCGCGTACTCGCGCAGCGGCGAGGGCCTGCACCGGTTCACTGACCCGGCCGACGGCGGCGTGTACATGTATTCCGACCTGGAGACCTTCGATGCACACCGGATCTACGCCTGCTTCGACCAGCCCGACCTTAAGGCGACCTACGAACTGACCGTCACCGCGCCGGACGGCTCGCGGGTCGTGTCCAACATGGCGCCCAATGAGCGCGGGCCCGCGGGTGAGGCCGCCGCGCGGTGGCACTTCCCGCCGACGCCGGTCATGTCGACCTACATCACGGCGGTCGCGGCCGGCCCGTATCACATCGTGCGCGACACCTTCGAGGACATCCCGCTCGGGATCTACTGCCGTCAGTCGCTGGCCGAGTACCTGGATCCGGAGGAGATCTTCGAGGTCACCAAGCAGGGCTTCGGCTTCTATCATGCGGCGTTCGGCGTGCGGTACCCGTTCGGGAAGTACGACCAGCTTTTCGTGCCCGAGTTCAAGGAAGGCGCGATGGAGAACGCGGGCTGCGTGACCTTCCTGGAGAGCTATATCTTCCGGTCCCGGGTCACCGACTTCGCCCGCGAGTCCCGCGCCGAGACGATCCTGCACGAGATGGCGCACATGTGGTTCGGCGACCTGGTCACGATGCGCTGGTGGGACGACCTCTGGCTGAACGAGTCCTTCGCCACCTGGGCGGGCACGCTGGCCGAGGCCGAGGCGACCCGCTGGACGTCGGCGTGGACCACTTTCGCCCAGCTGTACAAGGCCTGGGCGTACCGCCAGGACCAGCTGCCGTCCACCCATCCCATCGCCGCGGACATCCCCGACATCTACGCGGTCGAGGTGAACTTCGACGGCATCACCTACGCGAAGGGCGCGTCCGTGCTGAAGCAGCTGGTCGCGTACGTGGGCCGGGACAACTTCCTGGCGGCCGTCCGGCGCTATTTCGCCGCGCACACGTGGGGGAACGCCACGCTGGCGGACCTGCTCGCCGCGCTCGAGGAAACCTCGGGCCGGGACCTGCGCCAGTGGTCCCGGGAATGGCTGGAGACCGCCGGGGTGAACACGCTGCGGCCCGAGTACGAGACCGACGCCGACGGCCGGTTCACCTCCTTCGCCGTCCGCCAGGAAGCCGTCCCCGAGCACCCGGTGCTGCGCTCGCACCGGATCGCGATCGGACTCTACGACCGGGGCCCGGAGGGGCTGGTACGGCGGCGGCGGGTGGAGACCGACATCACCGGGGCGCTGACCGAGATCCCCGAACTGGCCGGAGACCAGCGGCCCGACCTGGTGCTCGTCAACGACGACGACCTGACCTACGCCAAGATCCGGCTGGACGACCACTCCCTCGGGACGCTGATCCAGGCCATCAGCCAGTTCCGCGACCCACTGCCCGCCGCGCTGGGCTGGTCAGCCGCGTGGGACATGTGCCGCGACGCGGAGATGGCGGCCCGGGACTACGTGCGCCTGGTGCTGCTCGGCGTCGGCTCGGTGACCGACATCAGCGTGACGCAGACCCTGCTCCGCCAGGCGGCCCAGGCCGTCCGGCGCTTCGCCGACCCGTCCTGGGAGCCCGCCGGGCTGGAACTGATGGCCGACGCGCTGCACGAGCTGCTCATCGCGGCGGCGCCCGGCAGCGATAAGCAGCTCGCCTACGTCCAGGCGCTGACCGGGGTCGCGATCTCCGACCGGCACCTCACCCTGCTGGCCAGCCTGCTGGACGGAACGGCCATGTTCGAGGGGCTCGCCGTCGACACCGACCTCCGCTGGATGCTGCTGCACCGGCTGGTCAGCCGCGGCCGGGCCGGGTTCCCGGAGATCGAGGCGGAGCTGGCCGGGGACGCGACCGACGCCGGTGAGCGGCAGGCCGCCGCCTGCCGGGGTGCCATGCCCGATCCAGACGTGAAGCGCGCGGTGTGGGAGGAGATCGTCAGCGGGAAGCTGCCCAACGCGACGTTCCGTGCGGTCCTGGGCGGGTTCGCCGATCCGGACCAGCGCTTGCTGACCGAGAAGTACCGGGACCCGTACTTCGACGTGCTCGCAGACATCTGGCGGGAGTGGAGCTCGGACATGGCCCAGCGGTCCGTCGCGGTCGGCTACACGATCTGCCCGGTCTCGGCCGAGACGATCCGCATCACGGACGAGTACATCGCGCGGACCCAGCCGCCCGCGGCGCTGCGCCGCCTGCTGATCGAGGGCCGCGACGACGTCGCCCGTGCTCTCCGCTGCCGCGAGCGCGACGCCCTCGCGACCTGAGCGCCAGTTCTACCCGCACTGACCGGCCGCAGGCTCGTGCCGTCCATGGTCTGGGCAGCGTTTTCGGTTGTATAGGGGTGCAGAAAGAGCCAGCATTGCCCTACTGGAGATCATCCGCGCCTGGCCTCTGGCGACCTCAGCAATCCCATCGTGGCGGTCCGCGCTGGTCAGGCTGGGCGCGGACCTGAACCGGGTCCGGCAGCTGGCGCGTGATCCGGCTGGGCCACGGTGGGCCGCACACCAGCGGCGTGCAGCGGCGGCAGCAGGAGCTCCGGCGACGGGAAGATCATGACACCGCCCGCGTCGAGCAAGATCGCGTTCACGCGGGGCCTGGCACGTCCGTTAAGCACGACGCAAGCCTAGTGCTCCTGGCCAGCAGGAATTCGGCGGCGCTGAGACCTCTCCGCCGCATCCCAGGGGCTCATACCTTGGCCGTGACCTCATCGGTGTCGCCAGCCGGGCGGGCGTCACCGCGCGGCCGGACATCCCACCCGCTGGGGGCGGCGGGCACGCCGCCGAACGCGTTCATACTGGCGGCCGTGCGGGCGCCGACAGCGCTCAGGCCACGCGTGGTACTGATCATCTGCACCTGGTTCCGGCCGTCCCGCTTGGCGCGGTACAGCGCCGCATCCGCGGCCGCGAGCAGTTCGCTCAATTCACGGCGTGAGCCGGCGTCCAACGCCGCCACCCCGACCGAAACGGTGACTTGAACCGCCTGGCCATCCGAGGTGTGCAGGGACAGCCCCGAGATGTGGTCGCGCACGCGGTCCGCGATACGGAACGCGTCCACCGCCCGGGTGTGCGGCAGGAGCAGCACGAACTCTTCCCCGCCGAACCGGCCGGCCGAGTCGTACTCTCGCAGTACGCCTGGCAGGCACCGGGCGATCTCCCTCAGCACCTCGTCCCCGAACAGATGACCGAAGGTGTCGTTGACCCGCTTGAACCAGTCGATGTCGAGAACTGCCACGGCGAGCGCCATCCGGGCCCGGACCGCGCGGGCCACTTCGGCCTCCGCCTCGCTCTCCCAGGTGCGTGCGTTGAGCAATCCGGTCTTGGCGTCTGTTCGCGAGTCGTTCAGCAGCTGGGCATGCCGGAGGGAACGCTGCAAAAGGGCCACCACGGGCAAGGCGACCGGGACGAGGAAGACGTTGCTCGCCACGCCGTATGTGACCAGGGCACCGATACACTGCTCGGCCAGGTCGTTATACAGCGGTTCGCGGCTGAAGAAGGACGCGCGGATGTCCGCCGTCGGATCGGAGCCTTTGATGGCGGCGATCATGAAAACCTTGTTGACGGTGGAGTACACCAGAATGGCGGTGACCAGGACGAGGCACCAGGCCAGGTTGTCTACGGCTCCGTGCGGCGCGGCTGGCAACAGCACCTGCCGCAGCCAGCGGAACACCACACCCGCCGCGACAAAGGAAAGGCCGACGACCGCGGCGCTGTACACACGCTTGTAGATCGCGATCTGCCGGACCCGCCACTGCAGGACGGCGTAGTAAGTTGCGGTCATGACCAGCACATAGACCGGCGGGAGCAGGATCGCCGCGGGAAGGCCCCAGGCACTGTAGACGTCCTTGATTAGTCCCTTCCTATGGCCCTCCTGCCGCGTCAACTCGACCGTGATCGCGACGCATGAGACCAGCAGCCCGAACAGGATCAGGTCATGAGGGCTGAAGCGAAGGCTGACCGCAGCGGCCCCGATAGCGGCAACGTACGCAGTCACCGTGACCAGTACGAGGCTGGCGAGCCAGTTCGGCAGTGTCCAAAGGGCCCATCCCCGCACAGCTTCTGCCCGCCGAGCTAGATGGCGGGGAAGCTGCATCAGCCCCTCCTTGGCAGGCCGCCGGCGCCGAAATCGGCGTAGTAGCAGGGCGCACGCCTATTGCCCGGCAACGTCACGATCAACGATACCCATTGTCAGGCCGCGGCTACACCTCGGCGCGGGATTTACCCGCACAGGCTCGCTATGTGCACTGAAACACCTACCTTATGAAATCATCCGGTACTGCGATATTTCCGACATACCTCACATTTGCACCTCGTACCCCGGCCGCATGCTTCACGGAGCCACAGAAAGTTGGAGCAGAGGGGAGGATGCCTCACGCAGCGACGCCTGGGGCTGACCCCACCACCACCACCCGCCCAACACGAAAGGACACGCCATGCGCAGCGACGCCTGGGGCTGACCCCACCACCACCACCACCCGCCCAACACGAAAGGACACGCCATGCGCAGCGACGCCTGGGGCTGACCCCACCACCACCACCCGCCCAACACGACCCAACACGAAAGGACACGCCATGCGCAGCGACGCCTGGGGCTGACCCCACCACCACCACCACCACCCGCCCAACACGAAAGGACACGCCATGCGCAGCGACGCCTGGGGCTGACCCCACCACCACCACCACCACCCGCCCAACACGAAAGGACACGCCATGCGCAGCGACGCCTGGGGCTGACCCCACCACCACCACCACCCGCCCAACACGAAAGGACACGCCATGCGCAGCGACGCCTGGGGCTGACCCCACCACCACCACCACCACCCGCCCAACACGAAAGGACACGCCATGCGCAGCGACGCCTGGGGCTGACCCCACCACCACCACCACCCGCCCAACACGAAAGGACACGCCATGCGCAGCGACGCCTGGGGCTGACCCCACCACCACCACCCGCCCAACACGAAAGGACACGCCATGCGCAGCGACGCCTGGGGCTGACCCCACCACCACCACCACCCGCCCAACACGAAAGGACACGCCATGCGCAGCGACGCCTGGGGCTGAAGGTCTGCCGGGCCATCTGATGGCCTTGATTGGCAGTTTTGCTCGTTAACCCTGGTCCTGATCTCAGGAGCCGAGGTCGATGAACCGAAATCTGGGTGATGGCGTGCCCGGCCCGGAGGGGTAGAGGCAAGACGACGGGCTTCACGCCCGCCCGTGCCCCGCCCACCGGCGAGGCGATATGCGTGTAAGGGATTGAACGCCGGTGCCACCGTGAGCATCACGAGCGCCATTTGGTCCGTGTTGTTTCCGGCGGCCGCGTCAGCGGGACCGGCCGGGCCGCGTGACGGCACCGCCCAGCCACAGGCCAGCGGCGGCCTGCAGGCAGGCCACCAGCTGGCGGGCGTCATGGCCGAATGGCCGCGCAGGTAGGCGTAGATCCCGTCGGCGCGGAACCCGTTGTCGAAGAAGTCGGCGCTGGTGCCGATGTAGTAGGGATAGGACGGCCCGACCGGCCGCTCGCGCCGTGGTAACGATCGCCTCGCCGTAACGGCGGCTCAGAAGCCGGGCGGGACGCGGCCTTTCCACGGACGGACCTGCTCGGTCTGTGCGGACAGCGAGATCAGGGTGCCCTCCGCGCCGATCCGCCCGGCCAGCATGACCCCGATCGGCAGCCCGTCGGCGTTCCAGTGCAACGGCAGGTTCACCGCGGGCTGGCCCGACAGGTTGTACGCGGCCGTGAACGGCGTGAAGCGCTTCTGCCGCTCGAAGTTCTCGGCCGGCCCGACCTCGGTGAAGTACCCGACCGGCACCGGCGGCGAGGCCAGGGTCGGGGTCAGGATGGCGTCGTAGGCGTTCATCGTGGCCAGCGCCGGGCGCAGCACGGCCTGCAGGTACGCCTGCGCGAAGATCAGCTCACCGGCGCTGATGGCCAGCCCGCGCTCGCGCATGTAGCGGGTGAACGGTAGCAGCCGGTCCTCCCGCGCCGGGTCGATGGGGGCCAGCGTCGCGTGCGCGTACCAGAGCGTCTCGAAGTACGGCACCACGTCCGGCCCGATCGGCAGGGTCACGTCCGCCACGTCGTGGCCGAGTTCGCTGAGCAGGGCGCTGGCTTCCTCGTAGGCGGCCACGCAGTCGGGATGGACGACGGCGCCCTCGACCACCGGAGTGAGCGTGCGGCCGATGCGCAGGCGGCCTGGGGCCCGGCGCGCGCAGCCGAGGAACGTCTCGCCGTCCGGCAACGGCGGCAGCGTGTACATGTCGCCCGGGTGGTTGCCGCTCATCACGTCGAGCAGCAGCGCGGCGTCGGCCACGGTCCGGGCGATCGGGCCGCCCGTGGCCAGCCCGAACAGGTCCGGCACGATCGGCCCCTCGGAGACCCGGCCGCGGGACGGCTTGATGCCGAACAGCCCGCACACACTTGACGGGATGCGGATGGACCCGCCGCCGTCGCTGCCCTGCGCGGCCGGGGCGAGGCGCGCGGCCACCGCCGCCGCGGCCCCGCCGCTGGATCCGCCGGCCGACCGGGTAAGATCCCAGGGCGTCCGGGCCGGCGGCCCGATCACGGTCTCGGTGTAGCACGGAAGGCCGAATTCCGGGGTCGCCGTCTTCCCGGTGATGACGGCGCCGGCTGACCTGATCGCGGCCACCACGTAATCGTCACCAGCCGCCACATAGTTCTCATACACGGCCGACCCGAAGGTCTGCCGGACACCATCGACCATGTTGAGGTCTTTGATGGGGATCGGAACACCCAGAAGTGGCGGCGCCGGCGCCGACTCCGAGCGTTCCATCACGGCTTTTTCCGCCGCGCGGGCCTGCTCTTGCGCCAGGTCCGCGGTCACCGTGTAGAACGCTCCGACCTGGGCGTTCAGCTCCTCGGTGCGGCGCAGATAGTGATTTGTCACCTCGACGGGAGAAAGCTGGCGCGCACTGATGGCGGCGGCCAGGTCGATCATCGTAAGCTCGTGAATCTGCGGCATGTCACCAAATGGTAGACCGCTCACCCGCAGGTCGGCCGAAAATGAATTCCTGCCCCCGCGGAGACCTTCATACACTCCCCACAGCGACACAATTAACTCAACCAGTGACGACTTGCGTTCGGCCTTTAGTCAGTTACGCTGGGCTTGTGGAACAGATGGCATGGCTGACCAGGAAAAGCCATAGGTCATCGGCCTCATCGAACGAACAGGGGCGCAACGGCGCGCGCCCGAATCATTCGCCTGGCGCCGTCGTACCGCACGCAGGCGCGGCCGAGGTCGAACCGCGTGAAGGAGGGGCCGAAACAGCAGGCCCCCCTGGTCCGCCCGACCCACGGAACACGGCCAAGGACAGCGGCCCCCAGGACATGGGCTCCCAGAAAACGGGCCTCGAGGACGCGGGTCCCCGGGACACGGGCTCCCAGGACACCGGCCTTGAGGACGCGGGCCCCCAGGACGCGGGCCCCCAGGACGCGGACTCCCAGGACACCGGCGAGCGGCAGAGCGCCTTGCGGGCCGCCGCGGAGAACACCGCCTTCCGGGCGGCGTCGTCCCGGAGCGTATGGCCGGGCACCGAAGACCGGCAGGCGGGGCCTGCCCCAGCCGCGCCCCAGCCGTCCCCCGGCGGTCCCGGTGTGTCCAGCTTCGGGCCCCTCGGCGCCGGACTGCCGCCGGACACGGGGCAGGCCGGCCGCTCCGCACGCCCGGACGAGCGGATCTGGGAGTCGCGCCGCCTCTACCAGCCGCCGCTGCTGAAGCCCCGGCGCCGGGGCGATCCAGCTTCCCCCAATCGCCATACCCAGCCACAGCCGTCCCAGCAGGCCCCACAGCAACAGGGCCCGCGGCAGGGGATGGCTCCCGGGAACGTCCGTTCGGGAAAAACCGCGGTCCCGGAACCAGAGCGCCCGGAACCAGAGCGCCCGGAACAAGAGAGCCCGGAACAAGAGAGCACAGCGCAGCAGGGCGCGGCGCAACAGCACCGCGACATTCCGGTCCGGCGGTTTGCGATCACCGCGGGCAGCGACCCGGCGCGCGGTTCCGGCCCAGACCCAGCTGGCTCGCGCGGCCCGTCGGGTCCCGGCGGCCAGGACGCAGGCCCGGACTCAGGCCCGGGCCCGGCCGGCACCGAGCGCATGGCGGACCGGCTGCACCTCGGCGACCTGATGGCCGACTCCCGGATGCGGATCTGGAAGCGGCGGGTGCTCCTCGCGATCGTGGCGGGCCTGGTCTTCACGTTCATCTTCACCTGGCGGGCGGGCCTGACCGCCGCGGCTCTCGCGGCCATCGCCGACGCCATCTACCGGTCGCGGACCACCGCGTCGATGCCGCCCGGCGTCCGGCTGACCGGGGCGCAGAAACGCACCCAGCGTCAGCTCGCTCGGATGGAGCGGTCCGGTTACCGGGCCCTGCACTCCCGGCCCATCCCGGGCAGCCGCGAGTTCATCGACCACTTCGTCGTCGGGCCGACGGGCGCGTACGCGATCGACTCGGAGGCGTGGGACAGGCACCTGCCCATCCGGACCCGGAACGCCCGCGAGCTTTACCACGGCCCGTTCACCAAGAAGGACCGGCTGGAGCACGCGCGCTGGGAGGCACAGCAGGCCAGCGACCGGCTGACCAGCGAGCTCCGCACGACCGTCTACGTCCGCCCGGTGCTGGCCGTCTACGGCCCGAAGATTCCGTGGCACATCGCGACGATCCGGGAGGTCGACGTGTTCGACGGCGACCGGCTCCGCAAGTACCTCCGGCGCAACGCGGCACTGCGCGACCGGCCGAAGCTCAGCGCGGGTGAGGTCGAGCAGATCTACGCGGCCGCGGCCAGGGTCCTTCCGCTCAACATTGGGGCCCAGCGCACTCCGGTAGGCTGAGGGAAACCTGCGAGCAGGGATTCCCCCTGCGTTCCTCGGCTCACTTTCGGAGATGACCGGTCATGCCACCGCTTCGGTCTCGCACTGTCACGCACGGTAGGAACATGACGGGGGCCCGCGCGCTGATGCGGGCCTCGGGCGTCGCGCGCGAAGACATCGGCAAGCCGATCGTAGCGGTCGCCAACAGCTTCACCGAGTTCGTTCCCGGGCACGTCCACCTGCGTGAGGTCGGCCAGGTCGTCTCGGCGGCGGTCAAAGGGGCCGGGGCCATCCCCCGCGAGTTCAACACCATCGCCGTGGACGACGGCATCGCGATGGGGCATGGCGGGATGCTGTACTCCCTGCCGAGCCGCGAGCTCATCGCGGACGCGGTTGAGTACATGGTGAACGCGCACTGCGCGGACGCGCTGATCTGCATCTCCAACTGCGACAAGATCACGCCCGGCATGCTGATCGCGGCCATGCGGCTGAACATCCCGACCGTGTTCGTCTCCGGCGGCCCGATGGAAGCCGGCAAGCCCGTGGCCGGGCTCAGCACGGACGGCCGCAAGCTGGACCTCATCGACACGATGGTCGCCTCGGCGGACCCGTCCGTGTCCGACGCCGACCTGCTCGACATGGAGGAGGCCGCCTGCCCGACGTGCGGCTCCTGCTCGGGCATGTTCACGGCCAACTCGATGAACTGCCTGACGGAGGCGATCGGCCTCGCGCTGCCGGGCAACGGGACCACCCTGGCCACGCACGCCGCCCGGCGCGGCCTGTTCGAGCGCGCGGGGGCAGCGATCGTGGACATAACCCGCCGTTACTACGCCGATGATGACGAGTCCGTGCTGCCGCGCGGCATCGCCAGCCGGGACGCGTTCGAGAACGCGATGGCGCTGGACGTGGCGATGGGCGGGTCGACCAACACGATCCTGCATCTGCTCGCCGCGGCGCACGAGGGGGGCGTGGACTTCGGTCTCAAGGAGATCGACGAGCTTTCGCGCCGGGTGCCCTGCCTGTGCAAGGTCGCGCCGAGCAGCAACTACCACGTGGAGGACGTGCACCGGGCCGGCGGCATCCCGTCGATCCTCGGCGAGCTGGACCGGGCCGGCCTGCTCAACACGAGTGTCCGCACGGTGCACAGCGAAACGCTGCAGGACTTCATCGACGCCTGGGACCTGCGCTCGGACTCCGTCCGCGACGAGGCCGTCGAGCTGTACCACGCGGCGCCCGGCGGGATCCGGACCACCAAGCCGTACTCGCAGTCGGCCCGGTGGGAGAACCTGGACACCGACCGCGAGGGCGGCTGCATCCGGGACCTCAAGCACGCCTACACCGCGGACGGCGGCCTAGCCGTGCTCTACGGCAACCTGGCCCCCGAGGGCGCGATCGTCAAGACGGCCGGCGTCCCGGAGGACCTGTTCCGGTTCGAGGGGACCGCGCGGGTCTTCGAAAGCCAGGAAGCAGCCGTGGACGGCATCCTCAGCGGCGCCGTCAGCGCGGGCGATGTCGTGGTGATCCGGTACGAGGGGCCGCGCGGCGGGCCCGGCATGCAGGAAATGCTGTACCCCACGAGCTTCCTCAAGGGCAAGGGCCTGGGCCGGGCGTGCGCGCTGATCACCGACGGCCGTTTCTCCGGCGGCACGTCCGGGCTTTCGATCTGCCACATCGCGCCGGAAGCGGCGCTGGGCGGCGTCATCGCGCTGGTGGCGGACGGCGACCGGATCACGATTGACATCCCACGGCGCGACCTGACGCTGGAGGTGCCCGACGCCGACCTGGCGGCCCGCCGGGACCGGATGCTGACCCAGCTGCACACCTACCGCCCGGCGAACCGGGACCGGACAGTCAGCGCGGCGCTGCAGGCGTACGCGGCGATGGTGACCTCGGCGGCGCGCGGCGCGGCGCGCGACGTCGGCCTGCTCGGTGATCCGGCCTCCGGGGGCTCCGGGGGCCGGTGAGCGCCCAGGATTTCGTCCGGGCCGCACGCGGATCCGACGCAGCGGACCTGGCCCGCATCCAGGTGGAATGCTGGCGCGAAGGATACGCCGGGATCATCCCGGAGGCGGTCCTCACCGAACTGACCAGCGAGGAGGCCACCGGCCGCTGGCGCGATCGATGGGCGGAAGCGATCAGCAAGCCGCCAACGAGCAGGCACCAGGTCCTGGTGGCCATCAGCAATCGGGCGGTGGCCGGTTTCGCCTCGGTGGGGCCCGCCAGTGACGATGACCACTGGCCGGCCACCGATGGGGAACTGTACGAACTGCGCATCGCGCCCGGCCTGACCCGGCAGGGGCACGGCGGACGGCTGCTCAACGCCGTCGCCGACACCCTGGCCGGGGACCGTTTCACCCAGGTATCCGCGTGGGTGCTGGAGGCCGACACGGCGATGCGCCGTTTCCTGGAGACGGCGGGATGGGCCGAAGACGGCGCGCGGAGCGAACTCGACATGGACGTCCGGGTCCCGATCGTGCGGCTGCACGCGTCACTGCCGGCGCCAACCGGATAGGCCGCCCGGACGACCGGGCCCACGAAACCACGAAGGAGGCGCTTTGGCTCAGCCGCGAGACTGGCTGGCGGGTACCCGGCCACGGACGTTGCCGGCCGCGGTCGTCCCGGTCCTCATCGGCACCGGGGTCGCCATCGGTTACGGCAAGTTCTCCGCCTGGCGCGCCGTGCTCGCCCTGATCGTGGCGCTCGCCCTGCAGATCGGCGTCAACTACGCCAACGACTACAGCGACGGTATCCGCGGCTCGGACGAGCAGCGCGTCGGGCCGACCCGGCTGGTCGCGGCAGGACTGGCCCCGGCCCGCCAGGTGCTCGCCGCCGCGTTCGCCTGCTTCTTCTGCGCGTGCGTGGCCGGCCTGGTGCTCGCGATCTTCACGTCGTGGTGGCTCATCCTCGTCGGCGCGGCCGCGGTCGGGGCGGCCTGGTTCTACACGGGCGGCAGCCATCCGTACGGGTACCACGGGCTGGGGGAGGTCGCGGTCTTCGCATTCTTCGGGCTGGCCGCGGTGGCCGGAACCGCCTACGTGCAGATGGCCGCGCTGAGCTGGCTCGGGCTGATCGCCGCGCTCCCGGCCGGGCTACTGTCCTGCGCGCTGTTGATGATCAACAACCTGCGGGACATCGGCTCCGACACCGACGTTGGCAAACTTACGCTCGCGGTGCGGCTCGGCGACCCGCGCAGCCGGACGGTGTACGTGGCGTGCCTGCTCGTCCCGTTCGTCATCGCCCTGGCTGTCACCCCGGCGCGGCCGCTTACCGCGCTCACGCTGCTGGCGCTGCCCCTGGTCCTGGGCCCGATCCGCGCGGTCCGTTCCGGCGCGGCGGGCCCGGCACTGATCCGCGCCCTCGGGCAGACCGGCCGCCTGCAGCTGGCGTTCGGCGCGGCCCTTACCATTGGTCTGGCTGTCCGCTTCTGACCGTGGCCTGGCTGTCCGCTTCTGACCGCAAGGAGCCGCTCCCGCTTCACCACGAGGAGCCGCTATCGCTGCTGACCGCCCGGGCCCACCGGCACCGTCGCCGGTGAAACGGATTCTTTAGATTAAAGGTCCGTAAAAGGATACGGCCTCATTTTGGGCTGGTCAGCAGTCCTGCAAATTGTGCGGGATGCTCCAACGTGGAGAAATGATTGGGTCTACGCTTCCCAGTAGCGCGATCAACGATGCCACAGTGATAATCCGCGGGTATGGCGACCGGGAGGGTTCATGACGCATCCCCGCAACGCTCCACCTGCCGGGGCGGATGCAGAGAGGGCTGCTTTCCTGCGTGACCTTCGGGCGCTGCGCGACCAGGCGGGCCTGCAGACCCGCGACCTCGCGGCGCGGGCGCACTATCCGGAGGACACGCTCAGGACCGCGGAGGACGGTCCCGCGCTGCCCAGCCTGCCGGTGCTCGAAGCGTACGTACGCGGCTGCGGCGCCCGGCCGGCCGATTGGGAAGACCGCTGGCGCCGGCTGCACGCTCTCGGAAGAAGCGGAACTGGGAGCGGCCCTCCCCAGCCGCGCGCCCACCGCGAACCGGCTACCGAGCAGGGGCGCGAGTGCCGGGCCGGTCGGCTTGAGCGGCGCGGAACAAGCCGCCCTGGCCCCGGGACTGGCGCGCGTCGCGGCTGGTCTCGGCCCGACAACGGTAGCCCCCGACGCGGGTTCATGGTTCGCCCGGCCAGACATGGCCGCCTCCGGATCGGCCGTCGGCCCATCGGCATCCGACCCATCGGCGTCCGCACCGTCGGCCCCTTACGCCCCTTACGCCCCTTACGCCCATTCTGCCCCGTCGGCCCCTTCCGCCCCGTCGGCTTCATCGGGAGCGGGCCAGGGCATGCCGGAGGCCGGAGCGGCCTGGCACTGGCCGGACCCCGGACCGGCGCGGCCTCCGGCCGATAGCGGGACGGCGCGGCCTCCGGCCGATAGCGGGACGGCGCGGCCGACCGCAGAACGCGGCTCACCTGTCGCCGGTCAGCCGCGCAGGCCAGTCGAATCCCCGGCCCCGCAGAGCGCAGCGCCGCAGCCTGCGGCCCCGCGGAGCGCGGTCCCGCAAAATGCGCCCAAGTCGGCCGACGTGGAAGCGGCGGGCGAATCTGGCGGCCACGCCCGGGCGCAAAAGTCCACCTCGCGGCTGAACGCATCGCAACCGCCGGCCGCGCCGGAGCCAGGCCGCCGACCGATACAACGGGCCATGACCGGGATCATGCTCTCGCTGGCGGCGCTCCTCGTCGTCGTGGCCGTTCTATGGCTGGCGCTGGCCACCTAACGACGCCCAGCTGAGGGGAGGACGATCGACTCAGCGGACGCCAGATCAGGCCGATCGGATCAAGGGACGATCGGCGGGGTCAGCCTGGGCGGGGGTTGATCGGCTGACCTGGCCCTCGGCTGAGGAATGACCTCAAGCGCCGGGGTCGGTTCGGTGGGCGCGGTGATCTCGGCGGCTCCCACCGCGATGGTGTCCGGCGCCGTGCCGTTCGCGTCGGCGCCGTCCCGGCCGGCGGTGTCCCAAGGGGAGCCATCCAGGGCGGCACCATCCTGGTCAGAGTGGCCCGGCCCGGCTGGGCCCGCTATGCCAGGACTGGTCACGTTGGGGCTGGCCGTGCCGGGGACGCTTCGGCCATTACCGCTCGCCAGGCCCGCCAGGGCGGCGTCCAGGCCCGGGCCGAGCCGGCCTCGCCCTTCTGGCCCTCGAACGCAGACGTGACGGCCTTGAGGGCCGAGGTGACCTCGCTCGGAATGACCCAGAACGTGCTGCCCTGACCCTGGGCGAGCTGCGGCAGCATCTGGAGGTACTGGTAGGCGAGCAGCTTGGGGTCGGGGTCGTTCCGGTGCACGGCCTGGAACACCGTGCCGATGGCCTGAGCCTGGCCCTCGGAGCGCAGGATGGCCGACTGCTTCTCACCCTCCGCTGTAAGGATGTTGCTCTGCTTCTCGCCCTCGGCGGTGAGGATCTTCGCCTGCTTGACGCCCTCAGCGGTGAGGATGGCGGCCCGCTTCTCCCGCTCGGCCCGCATCTGCTTCTCCATCGCGTCGACCACGCTCTTCGGTGGGTCGATGGCCTTGATCTCCACGCGGGTAACGCGGATGCCCCACTTGCCGGAGGCATCGTCGAGGACCCCGCGCAGCAGGTTGTTGATCTTGTCCCGGGAGGTGAGGGTGTCCTCCAGATCCATGGAGCCGATCACGCTGCGCAGCATCGTCGCGGTGAGCTGCTCGATCGCCTGGATGTAGTCGACGATTTCGTAGTCGGCGGCCCGCGGGTCGGTGACCTGAAAGAAGAGCACCGTGTCAATGAGGACGACCAGGTTGTCCTCGGTGATGACCGGCGCTCCCCGGAAGGAGACCACCTGCTCGCGCAGATCGATGAGAGGCTTGACCCGGTCGATGAACGGGACAATGAAGTTCATCCCCGGCTGGAGGGTCCTGCGGTAGCGGCCGAGGCGCTCAACGTTCCGGGCCCGTGCCTGCGGCACGATGCGTACCGACCGGACCACCACCAGGATCAGCAGAACGGCGACAATGAGGCCGATAAGGAGTTCCGCGAGTGCCATGATCACTCCCGTGGGTAGACGAGGGCGGTCGCGCCCTCGATCTGGATGACGTCGACGGTGGCTCCCACCGGGATCACCAGAGTCTCGTCATAGGAGCGGGCTGACCACTCCTCGCCGCCGATTCGGACTCGCCCGCCGTGGCCGTTGACTTCCTGCTGGACCAGGGCACTGCGCCCGACGAGCGCGGCGGTGCCGGTGCGCAGCGTCGGCGGCTGCTTAAGGTGGCGCACGGCGATGGGCCGGACCAGGACCAGGCTGGCCCCGGCCGTCACCACGAACGCCAGGACCTGGAACGGCACCGGAGCCCCAAGTCCCCCGACCACGGCCGCCACCGCTGCGGCCACCGCGATCAGCCCGAAAGTGAGCGTCACGGTCAGCAACTCGGCCACGCCGAGCACGGCCGCCAAGACCAGCCAGACGATCCAGCTCATGGCCGCTCCGCGCAAGCTCCGCAGCAATAGGCGGCGGCGCCGGTCCCGGGCCGCCGGCGCCCGGGCATGAGCGTGACGCTCAAGCCTCAGTGTGAGAGTAACCCCGCCGGCCGAGTACCGCACTCGTTACCCTGCGCACGCTGCTCTTCCGGCGTCTACCGGGCAGCAGCGGGAAACGCGCCTCCCACCGCCCGGAAGAGGGCTAGACTCCAAACGTCGCATTACGTACCAATTCTACCCAAAAAGTATAATATGCATTCCGCACCAGTTGGGCATTCCGTCCGTCCTAGACTTTTTAAGAATGAAATGCCGTAGTGAGCGGGCGCGTCTGATCCGGAGTCTTAGGAGGTGCCCGGTGCAACGTGATGACGCCGAGCCCGACCGCGAAAGGTACCTGGTTGACGGTCGTCCCGCGCATCATCGGAACGGACGCCCGGCGTTCCCGGCAGGCCCCAACGGGCCAGCGGAGCCCGGGGGCCCCGCGGGCCCCGAACCGGGCTATGACGACGAGCCGCAGCCCGGCGGATGGGCCGGCCAGCAGCGCCCGCCCCGCCCCCAGGAGCCGAGCCAGGCTAGTGCCCCGCACCGCGCCGGAGTCCCGCTCCGGGACGTTTGGCCGGATCCGAACTGGTCGGATACGGACTGGGCCGCCGCTCCTCAAGCCGCCCCACCACCGCGAGCCCGCTCCCGGGACCCCCGTCTGCCGCGAGTACCCGGGCCAGGCAGTTACCCCGGCGCTCGCGGGAGCGCCCGGCCGACCCAGCCACCTTGGACGGCAGCACCCGGATATCCGGCCGGACGACCCGTCCCGCCGGGAATGGCCAGGCCAGGGCGTTCCGGTCCGGCTGGACCTGGCGACCCGGGCGGTCCCGGTCACCAGCGCGGCCCCGGCGACCAGCACGCGCCCGGCCACCTGGGCGAGCGCCACGACCAGGGCGCCCCCGCGGATATGCGCGGGCCCCGCGACCAGGAACGGCTCGCGGATATGCGCGGGCCCCGCGACCAGGAACGGCTCGCGGATATGCGCAGGCGCCGCGATATGGGCGGGCGGGGAGCGCCGCCGGGTGGCGCCGGCCGCCCGGGCCGGCCTACCCACACAACAGGGCCGGGGGCCGCCGCCCGGCGCGGCCTTATCCGCCTCCCCCGTATCCGGCCAGCCCGTACGCGGACGGCCGGTACGCGGACGGCTCGGACCCGGGAGAGCCGTACGCGGGCGGCCCGTATCAGGACGGTCGCCGACCGGCCCCGGCGGACCCGCGTATGCCGATCCCGGGCCGTCCCGGCGCGCCAGGCGGATACGGCCCGGCGGCCGGATATGGACCAGGTGGTGCGCGCGGGCCGCACCACGCGTACGGGCCCGGGCCAGCAAACGGCTACGGGTACGCGCCAGATGAGGGCTACGGGCGTGCGCCGGACCAGGCCCACGCGGCCAGCGGGCGCGGGCAGGCCGGCGGTTACGCGAATGGCGAAGCCTACGGGCACGGACCGGCCGGCGGCTACGGACCGGTGCCGGACCAGGCACCTGGCTACGCGGCGAAAGGCCGCTACGGACAGGGGCCAGCAGACGGCTACACGTACGAACCGGACGGGGTCTGTGCGCCCCACCGGCCCGGGGAGACCTACGGGCCCACCCACCGATCGGACACGGCTTATGGCCACGAAGACCCGTACCGGCCGCAGGGCGCCTACGGATCTGATGACACTTACGGGACCGATGGCAGCTATGGGCCGGGCCCCGCTGGCTACGCGACGGGTGGCGACGCGACGGACGGTGGGTACGGGCCAGGCGGCGCGTACCGGCCGGAAAACGGGTACGGCCCTCGCGGCGATCACGGATCAGACGGCCACCAGGCGGGCCGGAGACCGGGACGCCGGCCCGCACCGGGCGCACCCCGGGCCGGAGCAGGGGCCCGGCCCGTTCTCCAGGGCCGCCCGATCCCACCTGATCAGCTGGGCGCGCCCGGCAGTGAGCCGTTCCCGCGGCCAGGACACCACGCCCCCCGGGCCGGGGGGCGTCCCGGCCTGCCCCCGGACACCCGCGGAGCCACCCCGCCGGGGAACCGCTCCGCCGCGCCACCAGGGCACGGCACCGCGGTCCCAGCGCAGGCAGGCCTGGATCAGGCGGACAAACCCGCCAAGCCGGGAACCGCTCTGGCGCTCAGGAACGAGCCGCCCGCCAAACGGCCAGCCACCGACGCTCAGACCGAACTAGCGGAATTCGCAACGGACCTCCGGGAACTGCGGATCAAGGCGGGGCTTGGCTACCCGGAGATGGCCGAACTCTCGCACTACACAATGAAGACGCTGGCCGCGGCCGCGGGCGGGCTGAACCTGCCCACCCTGCCAGTCACGGCCGCGTACGTCCGGGCCTGCGACGGTAACGCCGCCGAATGGGAAGACCGCTGGCATCGGGTCGCGGACGCTATCAAGGCCCGTGACGGCGGCACGCCGGAGCCGGAGCGTGCGGCCGACGGCACCACGGGCGGAAGCGCACCCGGCGGCACGGGGGCCGGCCCGGCTGGAAACGAGCCGGCTGGAAACGAGCCGGACAACGGCGCCCCACGGGGCACGGCGTCAGGAGAACCGGCCGGTCAGCGCGCCCCGCGGCTGTCTCAGGTTGCCTCCCCACGTCCGGCCCGGGAGGGGCCGTCCGCCCCGGATCCTGCTCCGCCGCACCCGCCGAATCCAGGGCCGGAGCAGGTCTACGTCATCACGTCCGCCGCGCCGCGGCGCCCCTACCGGTGAGTTCCGCCCACGGCCACCGTCTCAAGCCGGGGAAGGCCACGCTGTCTGCACTGCGTTCACCTCCACTGCGTCCGTCTCCACCGCGGCCGTGAACGTCACCTCCCTCGGCTACCGGACGGACCTGATGATCCGCCGCATGGAAGGCAGCGAGGTCACCGACTGCCGTGACCACATCGTGGTCCGGAGCCCGGCGCACCCGGCGTACTGGTGGGGCAACTTCCTCCTCCTCGCGGCCGCGCCGAAACCCCGGGAGACGGCGAGGTGGCTCGCGCGGTTCGCCGAGGTGTTCCCCGCAGCCGGTCACGTGGCGCTGGGCATCGACACCACGCAGCCGCACGCGGCCGACGGCTCGGGCCTGTTCGAGGCCGGTCTCCGGATCGAGCGAAGCACCGTCATGACGGCCTCGGACCTGCGTGAGCCGCCGGATCAGCACCTCCTCGCTGAATACCGGCCGCTGGAGGGTGAGAAGGACTGGCAGCGATCCCTCGAACTACGGCTCGGCGCCGACTATGCCGGGAAATTCGCGATTACGCGGGCGTTCTACGAGCAGCGGACTTCTGATGCCCGCCGGCTGGCCGAGAACGGGCTCGGCGCCTGGTTCGGCGCGTTCGAGGACGGCCAGTTGGTGGCCCAGCTCGGCGTGTTCTCCGACGGCAGCGGCATCGCCCGCTACCAGAACGTCGAGACCCACCCGGCGTGGCGCCGGCAGGGGCTGGCCGGGACGCTGGTCTGGCACGCGGGCCGCTGGGCCCTCGATCAGCTGGGCGCCCGGACGCTCGTCATCGTCGCGGACCCGGGCGCCGGAGCGATCCGCGTCTACCGGTCGGTCGGTTTCGCCGGCACGGAAAGCCAGATCGGCTTCCAGCGCACTCGCTAAACCGCCACGTGAGCGGCGGTCTTACAGCTCAGCGCTGCCGGTCACGCCGGTCGTTGTGCTGCCGCCCACCCAGATCGTTCCGCCGGGGTCGCGCGTGATGTGCACCCGGCCGCGCCGGCCGAGCGCCGTGCCCTGGCTGGCTACGTACGGCGCGGTGGCGTGCCCGGCCGCCAGCAGCCACCCCGCCAGCGATGCGTTCAGGCTTCCGGTCACCGGATCCTCACCGACCCCGCCCAGGGCCGGGGTGAAGGCGCGAACCTCGAACGCCTCCGGCGAGCCCGCCGGGTAGGGCCCGGCCACGCCGATGTCGAGGTCGGCCGGCCCGGGGCGCAGCGCGAGCACCGCATCGGCGCTGTCCAGCAGCACCCCCACCCAGCCGGGGCCGTTATCCACCCACTGGGCGTCGAAGATGTCCGCGCGGTCAACGCCCAGCGCGGACACGATCCGCCGCAGGGTCTCGTCATCCACCGGCCCCGACCGCAGCAGCGGCGGCGCGGCGAAGGCCAGCGCGCCGTCCATCCGCCGCAGTCCGATCAGGCCCGCGTCGCACTCCTGGATCACCACGTCCCCGCGCTGAGGAATGCCGCCGCCCGTCAGCCAGGCATGACAGGTGCCGAGCGTCGGGTGACCGGCGAACGGTAGCTCCCGGCTGGGCGTGAAGATCCGCACCCGGTAATCGGCCCCAGCGGCTTCCGGCGGCAGGACGAACGTCGTCTCCGACAGGTTCGTCCAGCAGGCGAAACGCTGCATGTCCTCCGTACTCAGGCCCTTGCCGTCGAGCACGACGGCGACGGGATTACCGAGGTACAGCTCGTCAGCGAACACATCGACCTGGCAGAACGGGCGTTCCATGGGACCGAGTGTGCCACACGTGAGACCCCGGGCAGCAGGTGGATTCCTGCCCCGTTTACGCCGAATTCCTGCCTGCCCGGGGGCCGAGGGCGTGCGTAGTGCTCCCGCCCGGGCCCGTTCGGGAAAATCTGGCGTCGCTGATCTGGCCGGGCACAGAGCCGGGCTGGGTGGCCGGTGCGGGCGGGAGCGGAGTGCGGGTGGCCTGGCCAGGCGCGGAGCCGGATTCTTGTTCGGCGCGCCGGCATGGGAGGATGGGGCGCGTGGTGCCGGCGGACAACCATGTTCACTCAGAGTGGTCGTACGACACTACCGGTGAGGCATCGATGACGGGGGCATGCGAGCGCGCGCTCGACGTCGGCGTTCCCGCGGTCGCCTTCACCGAGCATCTCGACTTCACCCGGTGGGGGGCGAACGACCCGGGGGCGGCGGCCGGTCTCGAGCCGCGCCGCAACACCCGGATCCGGCCGCTGGACGTCAGCGGGTACCTCGCGGCGGTCGAGGAATGCCGGCAGCGCTTTCCTGATCTGCGCATTCTGTCCGGGGTCGAGGCGGGCGAGGCCCACCTGTTCGCGGCCAGCACCGGTGCCGTCGTCGGCGGGCACCGCTTCGACCGCATTCTGGGTTCACTGCACGCGGTGCCGCTGCGCGGCCGCCTCGTCGGGCTACCGGCCATGTACGGGATGTTCGGGCCGGATGAGGTCCTGCGCCGCTACTTCGCCGAGCTGCTACGGCTGGCCACAGACAGCGACCTGTTCCAGGTCCTGGCGCACATCGATTTCCCGCGTCGCTACTGGCCCGCGAGCTCCGGACCATATGAGGAAAAGGAGTTCGAGGAGGAATACCGCGCGGTGCTGCGCGCCCTGGCCCAGTCTGACCGTGCGCTCGAGATGAATACGAAGAGCCCGCTGGCTTCGGTCCAGTTGCTGGGGTGGTGGCGGGACGAGGGCGGCCGGGCGGTGTCGTTCGGCAGCGACTCGCACCAGGACTGGCGCGTCGGCGACCGCTTCGCCGTCGCCGTCGACATCGCGGAGGCAGCCGGGTTCCGCGCCGGGCGGGACCGCTTCGACTTCTGGCGGCGCTGACCGTGAAGGTGCGGATTGGGATTGCCCTGGGCGGCTACGGGGATGCCGAAGGGTTCACGGTGGCGGTCGACCGTCTCGAAGAGATGGGCGTGGACTCGCTGTGGGTCCAGGAGATGGTGTTCGGGCCGCTGGTCGAGCCGTTCATCGGCATGGCACACGCGCTGTCCCGCACCGGGCACCTCAAGGTGGGCACGGGGGTGGCGGTCCTCCCGGGACGTCACCCGGTGCTCGTCGCCAAGCAACTCGCGTCACTGGCCGCTCTCGCGCCGCGGCGGGTGCTGCCTGTCTTCGGCCTGCAGCCGGCGCGGGCGGACGAGCGGGCTATGTTTCCCGTGCCACCGGGACGACGCGGTGCCGTGTTCGATGAGTCGCTCGAGTTGCTGCGTTTGCTGCTCCGCGAGGAGAACGTGTCCTTCAAAGGCCAGTACTTCAGCGTCGAGGGCGCCAGCGTGGGGCCGCCGCCGGTCAAGCCGCTGGACATCTGGACCGGCGGCAGCGCCCCAGGCGCGTTCCGGCGCGCTGGGCGGCTCGCCGACGGATGGCTCGGCAGCTTTCTGACGCCCGAGGAGAGCCGCGCGGCCCGCGTAGCCATCCAGGCGGCCGCGGCAGACGCCGGGCGGGAGGTGGAGGCGGACCACTTCGGGATCAGTCTGGCCGTGGCGACGGACGGGATTCCGGATCAGTTGGCCGCCGCTGTACGCCAACGGCGCCCGGAGGTCGATCCGGCGGCTCTCATCGCCGACGGCTGGGCGGATGCGCGGCGGCGGGTGGAGGAGTACGTGGACGCGGGCCTCAGCAAGTTCGTCATCCGGCCGGCCGCGGTGTCCTCCGCTCCGGGAGGACTCGAGGACTTCCTCGGCCGTTTCGCCGCCGAATTGATGCCGCTGCAGAACTGAGGGCACCGCGCGCTGCGGAACAGGTCCAGGCTCTCCGTTGCGGGTCAGTGAGCATTGGTGAGCTCCTGACCGGCAGCCGCCAGTTGCCCGGCGGCGGTCCCGGTCTGATCCGCGAGCGCGGTGCCGGGTTCCTGTTTCAGCGGCGATCGCCCGGCCGGGCCGGGTCTTACATCGCCTCCGCAGGCGTTTATGCTCTCCGCCCCACTGGCGGCGAGTTTGAGCAGGTTCACTGCGGCGTTCACGTCCCGGTCAAGGACCAGGCCACAGGCGGTGCAGGCATACGTGCGCTCGGACAGGGCCAGCTTGGCTTTCACCGCGCCGCAGCCTGAGCACGTTTTCGAGGACGGATAGAAACGGGCCGCCCGGACGAGCTGACCGCCGTTCCAGGCGGTCTTGTAGCCGAGCATCCGTACCGCCTGCCCGAAACCAGCGTCAGCGGTAGCCCGCGCCAGCCGCCGGTTCCGCAGCATCCCGGCCACGTTCAGATCCTCCGCGACGATGGTTTCGTGCTGCCGTGCGAGGTCCGTTGTGGCCTTGTGGATCGCATCGGCACGGACGCTGGCTACCCGGGCATGTACACGCGCCAGCCGGGCTGCGGATTTCCGCCGGTTCGCCGAACCTTTTGCCTTACGGGAGTGGGCCCGGCTCGCGTGGCGCAGCCGCCGCATGGATACCCGCAGTGCTTCCGGGCCGTCAATGGCCAGCACGTTACCGGTGTTATCGGCCCCGGTCAGCAGGGTCTTTATGCCCAAGTCAACCCCGATGACCGATCCGGGCCGGGCGTGGTGTCCCGGTACAGCGCGCTCAATCTCCACCGCGAACGACACGAACCAGCGCTGAGCCGTCCGCGACACGGTGGCGGACAGGATGCGCGCCGTCCCATTCTCAAGCCTGCGGGACAGCTTACGGGTGGACTCGTGAGTACGGATTGTGCCGAGCTTCGGCAGCGTGACCGCAGTCCCAGCGCAGCGCAGGGCACCCGTACTGAACCGGAACGAGTCCCGGCACTTGCCGCGCTTTTTGAACCGGGGAAAGCCGGGCCTCCTGCCCTTCCGCTCACCTTTCCGGGATCTGCGAAAATCCCTGAGCGCCCGGTCCAGGTCGCGGAATGCCTCCTGGTAGGCGCACTTACTATTCTCACCCCACCAGGTGAGGCCCAGATCAGCCTTTTTCACCCGATGTAGGGTCGGGAGCTGGCGCGGTGGCGTTGTCCGAGGTTAGGTCCCGCAGCCACTTTTCCCCGGGTTTCCCCTGCGGGCCGCTTCACTGCGGTGACCATGTCCGGGCGCTTCCGTTTCCAGCTCCCGCCACATCGATCCGTGCATGCGGTTCTCCCGCACACGGCTCACCGACGTTCTTCACCACCGGCATTCGGCGTGTCCCGCCAGGGCTTGTCATGCCTGGGGGCGACGATGATCCCATCGAGGCAGAGCAGTCCCAGCCTGTCGGGTGAGGCGATGCCGACCACCCAGCGCCCGAACGCCCACGACCGTTTGTGCCGTTCGGCGACGAACTTCGCCAGGCGCTCGAACGCATACCACTGGAGCTTCTCAAGCGCACGCGCGGAGTTGCCAAACCGGAAGTATCCGGCGAAGCCACGCAGGAATGCGTTCATCTCCGTCACGATCTGCCCGATCGGCAGCCGCAGCCGGGGCCGGGACGTGATCTCCCGGATCCGGTCACGGGCATACTGCATCTTCTCGTTCCTGGGCCAGCGGGCCAGGAAGGCGAACCTCCGCCCGGTCCTCCGCGACGTGACGGTGACCAGGCGGTGGTGGAAGCCGAGGAAGTCAGCCCCGTCTTCCGCGCCCGCCGTCAGGTGCACTATCCGCGTCTTGGCCGCCTTGGGTTCCAGCCCCAGCCCGGCCAGCAGCGCCACGTACCGCGCAAGCGCGGCCTCGGCCTGCGCGCGGTCCTTGCACATGATCGCCGCGTCGTCCGCGAACCTCACCAGCACCCCGTGCGCCCGGGCTGTCCGGCCGGCTCAAGCAGTGTCGGGTCGGGGGAGGCCGCAGGCTGAAAGCCCGCTGCCTCCGCCCGCCCTACCGAACCGCTCATGCAGTTTTCCCGCAAGCGGCTCTCAATGGGTATAGCCCTTCCGGCGGTAGTAGTCGCGCATGCTGGGAACCAGTTGCAGAAGGTTGACCAGGCCGTATTCACCGTAGAGGCGGGTCTCCGGCAGGGTGCGCCATCCGGCGTTACGCCATCGCTTGAACCGCCACCCCCAGATTCGCCGCACGATCCACATATTGAGCCGATTAAACAACCGGCGCACATTCGCCCGCCGGTAGTACATGCCCCAGCCCCGGATCACCGGGTTCAAAGCACGTATCAGCTCTTCCAGAGGCACAGCGATACGACGGCGCGTGAGCGCCCGTACCTTATCCTTGAACCGGTCAACCGACCGCTGCCGGGGAATCGCGTACAAGCCGCTACCACCTTGCCTGAAGCGCAGCCCCTTACCCAGGCCGATCTTATAGCCCAAGAACTCGAACCCCTGGCTGACGTGGACTATCCTGGTTTTCTCCGGATGAATCCGCAGGCCCAGTTCTCCTTCCAGCACCGCACGAGCGCTCGCCAGCGCTCGTTCCGCTTCCTCACGAGTCCGGCATACCACTAGCCAATCGTCGGCATACCTCGTAAGCTGGAATCCAGCCCGCTGCATCCGCTCGTCAAAGACGTGCAGATAAATGTTGCTGAGCAATGGGCTGATAACCCCGCCTTGTGGCGTGCCAGCGATCGTGCTTTCATAAATGCCGTCTCGCAGTGCTCCAGCCGTGAGTACCTGACGTATCAGTCTCAGCACCTTGCTGTCGGCGACCCGTTCGGCCACCAGGGCGACGAGCCGGTCATGCGAGATCGTCCCAAAGAAATCGGCGATGTCCGCATCGACGATCCATTTCCCGCCAGCCTGCAACTGTCCCCATATACGGCGCATAGCCATATGCGCCGACCGGCCCGGGCGGAACCCGAAACTGACCTCGGAGAACACCGGCTCGAAAATCGGCTCCAGGACCTGGCGCAGCGCCTGCTGGCACACCCGGTCGATCACAGTGGGTATACCCAGCGGACGTTTACCCGCCGATCCCGGCTTGTCAATTTCAACCCGGCGTACTGGCTGAGGGCGATAACATCCACCCGCCAGCCGTTGCTGCAGAACCATGAGATAACGGCCGCGCTCGCGCTCGAACCGGTCAATACTGACCCGGTCCACACCACCAGCACCCCGGTTTTCCCGCACACGCTCCCACGCCGGGTGCGTCTTTTGCGAACAGGTGATCAATGTTTCCTGATTTCGGGTTGAACCAGCTTGTACCGGGAGAGTCCAGGCGTTTCAGGGTATTTCTGCACTACTGTTAGTAATTCATGCTGGTCAGCGGGATGGCGGCGGTGTGCCCGGGACGCGGCCGGGATGGCGTTCCGTCGCTGGTTCCGCGGGTTCCGGGTCGCGTTTCCGGGATGCTGGGCGGGAATCATTCCCGGCAGGCATCTGGAGGCACGGCGGTGACGGTGAGGTTCTCGGTGACGGTGAGGCAGGTCCGGGAGGACGGGAGCGAGGCCCCGCTGGACGGGGAGCTGGCGGCGGCGCTCGCGGCCCCGGCGGAGCAGTTCGCCGGGCTGGCGGCCTGGGCGGCGGACGAGGCCCGGTTCTGCGATCACGGGGAGCGGGAGAAGGTGATCGGCCAGGAGGGGCGGGAGCTGCAGCGGCGGCTGCTGCAGGCCACGTTCGACATCGACAGCGCCCGGGAGGAACGGGCTTCCGGGGTCACGAGCGCGGCGGGGATCCCGCACGGCAGCGTGGAAGAAGGCCACGGCCGGGGCCTGGCCAGCGTGTTCGGGCCGGTCCGGGTCACCCGGATGGCCTACCGCAACCGCCGCGAGCCGAACCTGTACCCCGCCGACGCCCGGCAGGTCCTGCCCGGCGACCCGTACTCCCTGGGCATGCGGTCCCTGGCGGCCTTCCACCTGGCCGGCGGCGGGTTCGGGCAGGCCCAGGAGGTCATCGAGGCCCGCACCGGCGTCACCGTCGGCCGCGCCCAGCTCGCCGGCCTGGCCGAGGACCTCGCCGCCTGGACGGGCGACTTCTACGAGGAACGCTCCCGCGACGCGGAAGAAGAAGAGCAGCCGGACAGCGACGTGATCATGATGCAGGGCGACGGCAAGGGCATCGCCATGCGCCCGGAGCACCGCAGGAACGCCGGCAAGGAGGACGCCACCCGCCCCGGGATCAAGAAGATGGCCGAGATCGTCGCCGTCGCCGACTTCACCCCCGCCGTCCGCGAGCCGGAGGACATCGCCGCCCCGCCCGCCCGACGCCAAGCGCACCCCGGCCCGGAAGCCCGCGACAAGTGGGTATCGGCCTCGATCACCGAGTCCATCGAAGACATGATCGCGGCCGCGTTCGACGAGGCCGGCCGCCGCGACCCGGAACACGTCCGCCAGCGGGTCTTCCTCGTCGACGGGAACAAGCAGCAGATCACCGCCATCGAGGCCCAGGCCGCCGAGCGCGGCCTGAAGGTCCCGGTCCTGATCGATTACATCCACGTCAGCGGCTACCTCGGCAAGGCCGCCGCCGCCCTCCACCCCGGCGACCCCGCCACGGCCGGGCAGTGGGCCGACGGGCAGCTGCTCCGCGTCCTGCACGGCCGCGCGAAGGCCGTCGCTGCGACCCTCGCCTCCGTTGCCCGCAAGACCCGGGCAAACCCCCGCAAGCGCGACCTCGACCTCACCGACCTCGACAGGGCCATCACCTACCTGACCAACAACTGCAAGCACATGCGCTACGACAAGGCCCTGGAGAAGGGGTGGCCGATCGCCACCGGCATGATCGAGGGCGCCTGCAGGTTCGTCATCGAAGACAGATTCGGAATTACAGGCGCCAGATGGTCACCCGACGGAGCCGAGACCATCCTCAAGCTCCGCGCCGTCGTCGTCAACGGCGACCTCGACGACTATATGAACTACTACAAGAACCGCTACCGCGACGAGCACCACCTCGCCCGCTACGACGAGGACACCATCGACCGCCTCAACCTCGCCGCATGAGCGAAACAACCCCAAATAACCTGCCTCTTAAAAAGACGCACCCCCCACGCCCGCGCCAGATTACGCGGGTCATGAACCTGACCGATCAGCGAGTGCGCCTTCCGCACCTGCACACGTTTCCTCGCTACCTGGCTCACCAGAACACCATCCCGGGTATCCTCAGCCGCGCCGCCTCGGTCATTGCCTCAGCAACCATCAGCCCGGCACCGCCTACTCACCCGGCATCGCCTCCGATGACGCCATTCCCACCGTGACCCCTTCCCCAGGCCGGTGCCTTTTGAGTCACCGCCCGCCGCCGCACCATCACGACGGTCCCAGGATTTCTGTTATTTCCTGGTTCATAAGTACCGCGGGTCACTCCGACTTCTCGCACGGCATCGCTTGCGATTTCGCCTCGCGGCTTATACGCCCAGCTACCCAGCTCCGTCGAGCGGGACCATACGAGATCTCCCGGGGTAACGCAGAGAGCTGTCCCACCGCGCCGCCCGCACACACCTTGTTGCGCCCAGGTGCCCCAAGTATTTCCTTCGCCCCCATAGTGCAGGCTCGGCATCACCTGGATCGGGCCGACCGGTTCGCCAATTTCGGCTACGGCTCGGTGTTTCGCCTCAAACCCTTCAGACCCCACCTCACGGTGGGCGCCCTGTCCTGCGCCACTGGTCAGCCTGACACGACAGCCCGCACTCACGACCACCGCCTCCACCTCCCAGTACCGCCCGGCGAGGCATTACCCCCGCCTTCGGCTACGGACCCCGCTTGGGGCCGGTCCGGCTGGACTTTCACCAGCAAGTTCTCTGCGCCGCCCGGCGCACACTACGGCCGCCTCCGACTCCCTCCCGGCCAGCAGCCCATTTCCCGTTTTGCCGGTTATAAGGCGCCACGCTCCGGCGGCACCGCGCACAAGGCACGGCCGCACGCCACCGGGCCGGGGAGGGTCTCCCAAGTTCCCGCCGCCACCATCGACGCGTTCCGCGCCCCATACGCCGGGGAGTCCTTCGCGGCTGCGCTTCCAGGCTCTACACCGCTTCCATGGCCTTCGCCCCGATGGAGCGGGCTCGGCACTCCCTCGTCCCCACCCGAAGGCGGGCTACATTAACGACGCCGCAGGCTTCGCTTGATGCTACGGACCGCATCGTCGCTCCCCCCCACGGGGCTTTTGACGCTGGGCTCCGGCCCGGCCCGTTTCCAGGCCAGACCGCCAGCCTGCTACCGGGCCTCCTGGCAGCTACCCGGACCGGACTTCCACCGGCAGGCGACGACGAGCTGACGAACGAAAAGTACGGCTGCCTACCTCACAGCCCACCTCCCGCTCTGCTTGGCGCACTCCACAGTTTGTGCAGGTCAATCGCGCTGTACCAGTTACCCTCGGCCTCGTACCGCGCCTTGCATTTCGCCAGCCCCCAGTTCCACGCGAACCGGGCCGCACCAGCATGTGAGCGCAGCGCCGCCTCTTGGCCCGGGGTGGGGTCGAGGGCGAACGGGTACGCCTGGTTTAATTTCACGCCGGGTCCCCCGTGACAGCCTCAACCGCCCGGCGTGCCCGATTCGCCGCCGCGCGCTGGCCGTACAGCCGGGCACACAGCGAGGTGAGGATCTCGGTCACGTCCCGCACAAGATCATCGTCTATTTCAGCCGGGTCCACGACCAGCAGCCTGCGGCCCTGCGCCGACAGCGCGGCTTCCACGTATTCGGCACCGAACCGGGCGAACCGGTCCCGGTGCTCCACCACGATCACGCTCACCGACCGATCACCGAGCAGCGCCAGGAATTCCCGGCGCTTCCCGTTCAGCGCGGAGCCGATCTCGGTCACCACACGCCCGATTGACAGCCCTTCGCCCGCCGCCCAGGCAGTGACCCGCGCGACCTGCCGATCAAGGTCGGCACGCTGGTCAGTGGACGAAACACGGGCATACACGGCCACCACCCCAGCCGGGGCAGTGGCAGCGGTATCCACCAGAATCAGCCGCCCGGCACGCCTCGCCGGAACCGGCAGCTTGCCTTCCCTGAACCAGCGGTACGCGGTAACGGGATGCACACCTTGCTGCCGCGCCCACTCTTTCAAGTTCACCCATACATACTACCGCATACTCACGAGTCAGCTATTGATACCCCGGTGAACGTGTCGGGGTCCGGGCCGGTCCGCTGATCCTTATTCAGTGCGCTGATCATGGCGACGTCTGCGCCCGACAGCTCGAAGCCGAAGATGTCGAAGTTCTCCCAGACCACATCCCAGACCACACTGCAAAGTGCAAACTTTGATGACCGGATCGACGCAGAGACCATCGAGTGAACCTGACCGTCGTCTTCCGGACGCCGTCGGCCGCGAGGTTGTCAAAGACGAACGGGACGTCCATGGCGTGGGAGGTGCTACGTCAGCTGCGCATGATGTTGCCGAGGATGCCGCCGACCGTCCCGGCGGCCGCGCCGGTGCCGGCCGTGTCCACGCTGATCTGCTGGGCGATGTAGGGCGCGAGCGCGTGGGCGAGGTTGGGGATCGGCATCGACTGGAGCCAGATCTGGCCTGGGCCGGTCAGCGCGACCAGGTAGTAGCCGTCCTGGCCGAAAAGGACGTTGGTGATCCCCGGTACGCGCGTCATCTGGAACTGGATGCTCGCGTCAAACATCCCGACGTGGCCGGGATGCACCATTAGCGTCTGCCCGGGACTGAGGGTGTAGTGCATCAGTTCGCCGGACAGCTCGATCCAAGCACGGCCCTCACCGTCCAGGCGCTGCAGCACGAACCCGTCGCCGCCCCACATCCCGCCCCGGAACGACTGCTGCAGGCCGATGCTTGGCGTGATGCCGGGCGTGCCGCACAGCCAGCCGTGCCGGTGCACCAGGTAGGAATGCCCAGGGCTGATGTCGACCGGCACGATGTGGCCGGGCAGCTTCGCGGCGAACGCGACCATGCCCGGGCCGCCCGACGGCTCGTAGCGGGTGAGGAAGATACCGCCGCCGCCCATCACGCGCTTCAGGCCCTTCATGAAGCCGCCGCTGCCGGCGCTCTGCGACATCTGCATGTTCGCTGTCATCCAGGACAGCTCACCATGGGTGGAGATCAGCTGCTCGCCGGGCTGGACCGTGACTTCCAGCACGGGCATAGTGGTGCCCTTGATTTCCGCTTGCATGACTCCTGCTCCTTCGCGGCGTACGCCATGGCCGTTGCGGTGCACGCTACCAGCGAGAGCCGCCTGGCGGCCGTCCCGGTAGACGTCCGATTCCCGCTAGCACCGTGGCGGCGCGCGCTGGCAGGGTGGAGGCGTGGACGATGGGCAGCGGTACGAGGCGGCGGTCAGCAAAGACGCCCGGTTCAACGGCGTCTTCTTCATCGCGGTCACCTCGACCGGGATCTATTGCCGGCCCAGCTGCCCCGCGATCACCCCGAAGCGCGCGAACATGCGCTTTTACCCCAGCGCCGCGGCGGCCCAGGAGGCGGGCTTCCGCGCGTGCAAGCGCTGCCACCCGGACGCGTCGGCCGGCTCGCCCGAATGGAACGTCCGCGCCGACCTGGCCGGCCGCGCCATGCGGCTGATCAGCGACGGCATGGTGGACCGGGAGGGCGTCACCGAGCTCGCGCGGCGGCTGGGCTACAGCGAGCGCCAGGTCAACCGGGCGGTGACCGCCGAGCTCGGGGCGGGGCCGCTCGCCCTGGCCCGCGCGCAGCGGGCCCAGACCGCGCGCGTGCTCACCGAAACCACCGCGCTGCCGCTGTCCGAGATCGCGTTCGCCTCCGGGTTCGCCAGCATCCGGCAGTTCAACGCGACGATCCGGGAGGTCTTCGCGGCCACGCCGGGCGAGCTGCGGGAACGCGCGGCCCGACGTCGGCCCGCCACTGCGCTGGCTGGCGCGCCGGCTAATGCGCTGGCCGGCGCGCCGGGAATGATCCGTTTGCGGCTCGCGTACCGGCCGCCGATCGACATGGGCCGGATCCTCCGCTTCCTGGCCGGGCGCGCCATTCCCGGCGTGGAGACGGTGACCGGCGGCACCTACCGCAGAACGATCAATCTGCCGAACGGGACGGGCGTGATCGCGCTACGTCCTGCAGGGGACCCGCAGACCTCCCACATCGACTGCGAGCTTCAGCTCCAGGACCTGCGGGACGTCGCGCCCGCGGTCCAGCGCTGCCGGCGACTCCTCGACCTGGACGCCGACCCGGCGGCGGTCACGGCGTTCCTGTCCCGCAGCGAGATCCTGCGGCCGGCCGTGGCCGCCTGCCCTGGGCGGCGGGTGCCCGGGCACGTGGACGGGGACGAACTGGCCATCCGGGCGGTGCTCGGCCAGCAGGTCTCCATTGCGGCCGCCCGCCGTCTCGGCGCGCGGCTGACCGCCGCGTACGGAAAGCCGCTGGGACGGCCGGTCGCCGTGGCGCCAGGGAACGAGGAGTCTGGCGGGTCTGCTGGGGCTGCTGGGGCTGCTGGGGCTGGCGGGGATAATAGTCTGACCGGTGAGCCGGCCGTTGCGCTCACGCACTGTTTCCCGGCCGCGGAAACGCTGGCCGAAGCGGACCCGGCCAGCCTGCCAATGCCGCGCAGCCGCGCCCGGGCCCTGGTCGGGCTGGCCACCGCGCTCGCGTCCGGGACGCTGACCCTGGACCCGGGGGCCAGCCGGGACGACGCCGAGGCGCGGCTGCTCGCGCTGCCCGGTATCGGGCCGTGGACGACCGGCTACATCCGGATGCGGGCGCTGTCTGACCCCGACGCGTTCCTGCCCACGGACGCGGGAGTCCGGCACGGGCTGGCCGCGCTGGGGGCCGGTTCGGGCCCTGCGTCCGCCGCGCGGCAAGCCGAAAGCTGGCGGCCCTGGCGCTCCTACGCGCTCCAGCACCTGTGGGCCATCACCGAAAGGGAAAACTTATGATCGCCCCCTTCGTCACGCTGGACCCGGGCGCCCCGTGCTACGTCGACCGGGTGCCCTCGCCGATCGGCGACCTGCTGCTGACCGGCCGCCACGACGCGCTGACCGGGCTGTACATGCTGGGTGCCCCGGGTGGGCGGCCGCCGGCCACGCCGCCCGGGGCGCGGCCCGAGCCGGGGGCGTTCGTCACGGTCAAGGCGCAGCTGCGGGCCTACTTCGCGGGCGAGCGGCGTGACTTCGACGTGCCGCTGTCCCCGGTGGGCTCGCGGTTCCAGCTGGCGGTGTGGTCCGCGCTGACCCGGATCCCCTACGGCACCACCACCAGTTACGGGGCAATCGCGCGCCAGCTCGGCAAGTCGCCCGCGGCGTCCCGGGCGGTGGGCGCGGCCAACGGGCAGAACCCGATCGCGGTCATCATCCCCTGCCACCGGGTCATCGGCGCGGACGGCGGTCTGACCGGATACGGCGGCGGCCTGGACCGCAAGGAGATGCTGCTCCGGCTGGAAGGCGCGGCGGCGATGGCGGCCCAGGACGCCACCCTCTGGTAACCCGGGCCTCATCTACCCCCTCTAAACTGCGGTTTCGTGGCCCTAATGGACGCCGAGAGCTGGTACGCCTCTCTCCCCACCATGTACGGATCGGCCGCTGCGCTGATCACCGACACCGACGACCCGTCCGCGCGGGTGCTCCTGGTCAAGCCCAACTACCGGGAACGGTGGTCGCTGCCCGGCGGCATCCTGGAGGAGGGAGAGCCGCCGCACGTGGGCTGCTTCCGCGAAGTCAAGGAGGAACTCGGCCTGCTGCTGCGCGCCGGGCCGCTGCTGGCCGTGAGCTGGACGGCTCCCGAGGGCGACCGGCCCAAGCCGATCATCAGCTTCATCTTCCACGGCGGCGTCCTGGCCGACCCAGGCGGCATCCGGCTCCAGGAAGAAGAACTCGACGACTGGCGGTTCACCGATCCGGCTGAATTCGGCGAGTATCTGCCACCCTTTCTCGCCCCGCGGGTGGAGGCCGCACTGGCCGCCTGCTTCACCGGCGTCCCGGCGTACGTCGCCATCGAGGAGTCCGTCACCTGAGCGCAGCCGCCGCCGGGCCTCCCGCCGGGCCTCCCGCCGGGCGTGATCGGCGCCAACGCCCCCACTCACCACTGGCCCCGGCGCGCTACCTCTTCGGAGGGCGGCGGTTGGGTCGTTGCAGCGGCGTCGGGTCTCTACCGGGCGCAAAATCCCTCTCTTTATTTATGCGTTCGCGCCTTTCGTAGAATTCTCCACGTGTCTGAGCCTGCCGCGGCGGTACCGTCATCACGGTGGTTCCGCGCGCGGCGCCCGCGGCTGGCGGTCGGCTCGCCCTGGCGGGTAACCTGGTCGGTTCCGGCCGCGATGCGGGCGATCCGGGCCACGATCGTCATCCCGGGCCTGTTCGCGCTCACGTTCAAGGTCATCGGAGATCCGCAGATGACCCTGTTCGCCACATTCGGCGGGTTCGCGACGCTGATCTTCGCCAACTTCGGCGGCACCCGGTGGGACAAGCTCACCGCGCACCTGGGCCTCGCCGTCACCGGCAGCCTGGCGCTGATCATCGGCACGCTGGTCAGCGGGATCACCTGGCTGGCGGCGCTGGTCACGATCCCGGTCGCCTTCGCCATCTTCTTCGGGGGGGTGATCGGCCCGAACGCCGCCTCGGGCGTGTCCGGAGCGCTGCTCGGCTACGTCCTCCCGGTCGCCTCGGCGGGCGGGGCGTCGACCATCCCGTCCCGGCTGGAGGGCTGGTGGCTCGCCTCAGCGGCCGGCACGCTGGCGGTCCTGTTGCTGTCCCCGAAAAGCCCCGGAGACCGGCTGCGGGCCAGCGCCTCGGCGGTCGCGGCGGCGCTCGGGCGCCAGCTGCACGCGGTGGCCCGGGGCGAGGTGAGCCAGGCCGACACCGACGCATCCACCGCAGCCAAGCGCACGCTGATGGAGACCTTCACCGCCACCCCGTACCGGCCGACCGGCCTGGCCACCGCGGATCAGGCGATGGCCAACGTCGTCGAGGTGCTAGAATGGTGCGCGACGCTGGTCGCCGACGCCAGCGACGGCCACGCCGGGCTGAACTGCGCCGGAGCGGCCGACCGGGAACTGCTGGGCGTAGCCGCCGACGTGCTCAGCGACACCGCAGAGCTGCTGGCCGGGGCCGACGTGCAGCCGGACCTCGACCGGCTGGAGGCGGCCCGGGCCGCCAGCGCGGCTCAGCGAGGCGAGGTCTCCGGTGACCGGGAGACGGTGCACGCGGCGGCGGCCTACGCCTTCCACGCGCAGACGATCGCAGTCGCCGCGCGCGCCGCCGCCGCGGACGCGCTCATCGCGACCCGCCGCGCGGATCCGGGCACGGTGGCCGCCGAACGCCGCGGCTGGTACGGCGAGCCGGAGTCGGGACCGCCCCGGCCGGAGTCCCGGCTGGTCGCCCTGGCGGGCAGCTTCGGCGTCGTATCCAGGCACGCCAGCTTCCGTTCGGTATGGTTCCTGAACGCCACCCGCGGCGCGTTCGCCCTGGCCGTGGCCGTGGCCGTCGCCGACCTCAGCGGGGTCCAGCACGGCTTCTGGGTCGTGCTCGGCACCGTGTCAGTGCTGCGGACCAATGCCGCGGCCACCGGATCGACGGCGTGGCGGGCGCTGGCCGGGACCGTGGTCGGGTTCGCGATCGGCGCCGGCCTGCTGGCTGCCCTCGGCACCGGGCAGACCGCCTTGTGGGTGGCGCTGCCCATCGCCGTGTGCATCGCGTCGTACGCGCCGGGCACCGCGCCGTTCCTGGTCGGGCAGGCCGCGTTCACGGTCACGGTGGTCGTGCTGTTCAACCTGCTGGCGCCGGCGGCTGGCGGGTCGGCCTGCTGCGCATCCAGGACGTCGCGCTCGGCTGTGCGGTCAGCCTCGTCATCGGGATCCTGTTCTGGCCGCGGGGCGCCGGCGCACTGGTCGGCGACGACCTCGCCGATGCGTTCCGCAGGGGCAGCGCCTACCTCATCCAGGCGGTGGACCGCGCGCTGGGGCTACGGCAGGCCGAGCCGGACACAGCGATCGCCGCGGTGACCGCGGGCATCCGGCTGGACGACGCGCTCCGCGGCTACCTCGCCGAGCAGGGCACGAAGCGGCTGAGCAAGGACGACCTGTGGCATCTGGTCATGTCCACCATGCGGCTGCGGCTGACCGCTCATTCGCTGGCCGGACTGCGCGGCGCGGCACCGCCGGACGGCCGCCCGGACGAGACCCGGCTGCGGCTGCAGCGCCGCGCGGCGGAGCTGGCCGGTTTCTATGGCCGGGTCGCCGATCAGGTCGGCCAGGCCGCGCACCCCCGGCTGGGTCAGCGGGTGCGCTGGCCAGCGGACGGCGCGGCCGCCTCCGCCCCGGCCCCCGCCCCAGCCGCCGCACCCACGCCGCAGCCGGTGCGGCTGGAAGATCCGGCCTGGGCCGTCGCCACGGACGGCGGCGCGGGCGCGGCGGACATGGGCAGTTCGCCGGTGGAACTGGACGTGGGGATAGCGGAGGGCATGCTCGCCCGGGACACCGCCACGGTGGCGGGCACGCTGCCGTCGGCCGGCCCCGAGGAGCCGGCGGTCCTCTGGGTCCACGAGCACCTGGACCATCTCCGCTCGCGCGCGCCGGAGATCAGCCGTCCCGCCATCCTGCTGGCCGAGGCGCGCCAGCAGCCCTGGTGGCGGTGAGGTGAGCGACGGCGGCGGGCGGCTGCCTGGCCTCAGGCCTTCCAGTAGACGGTGTAGTGCTGATGCTGGGTACGCGCGACCGGGAGCAGCCGGACGTCCCGGCCGTCGGCCTTCGCGCTGAACGCCAGCGGTCCCCCGGCCGGCTTGACCGACCCGGCGTGCAGCTTCGGCATCGCCGTCCGCGCATCCCGGCCGTAGGCGCCGCTCAGCACGACCGGCCCATAGGCGGCCGCCTGCACGGTCCGGTCATCGGGCGCCGGCTCCAGCGTCAGCCGCATCGGCAGCGTGACCTCCAGGATGTCGCCGCGCTGCCACAGCCGGTCCACCGCCAGCCAGCCGCCGGCCCGCGCGGTCACGCGGACCGGCCGGCCGTTCAGCCGGGCGGACGGCGCCACGGGCGTCCAGGCCGGCACCCGGACCCGGATCGTCATCAGGGCCATCCCGACGGTGACCTCGATGCGGGTGCGCGGCTCGTCCGGGAAGCGGGTCGTCTGGCGCAGCGTCACCCCCCGGTCGGCGCAGGTCAGCTCGGACGCGACGAACAGGTTGACGAAGATCCCGTGTTCGTCGCGGGAGTAGATCGTGTCGGCGAACTTCGCCTGCGTTTCCATCCCGGTCGCGTTGTCGCAGGTGAAATCGTTGTAGTCGGTGGCGTAGACGTCCGGGTTGCCGTGCGGGAAATAGTTGAGCGGCTGCTGCTTGAAGGCGCCCGGCGACAGGCCGGTGTAGTAGACGTTGAACCCGTGCGCTGAGTGGGGGTCCTGCTCGCCGAGCATCTGGTTGAACAGCGTGCGCTCGTAGTAGTCAACCAGGTCGGTCCGGTCCTGCTGGTGGAAGTGGAGCAGGCGGGTCAGCTTGAGCATGTTGTAGCTGACGCAGTTCTCGCAGGTGTAGTTGGAAAGCTGCCCGGCCATGACCCCGGGCCGGTGGAAGTGCTCGTAGTTGCTGGCCCCGCCGACGGCGTAGGTGTGGTCCCGGGCCACCATCCGCCAGAAATTCTCCGCGACCCGGCGGTACATGTCGGCGCCGGTTTCCTCCCACAGGCGCAGGCAGGAGATGACCTTCGGCACCGTGGTGTTGGCGTGCAGGCCGTCCAGCTGGTCCTGATTCCGGGCCATCGGATCCAGGACACGGGCGTGATAGAAGCGCTCGGCGGCCAGCAGATACCGCTGCTCGCCGGTGATCGTGTACAGGTTGGCGAGCGCCTCGGGCAGGCCGCCGTACTCCACCTCCAGGACGCGCTGCATGTGGCCGTAGCTGAGGCGGCCGGTGCGCCAGTCCACCCAGTCCCCCAGCGAGATCGCCGCCTCGAGCGCGACCTCGTCGCCGGCCAGCTGGTACTGATCGATGAAGCCGGCCAGGTACTTGTGAATCATGTAGTACGGCGACCAGATGGGTTCCCCGGCCTCGAGCCGGTCGAAGTAGCTCTCCGGGAAGGCGGACAGATAGCCGGGGCTGAACCCGGCCGCCGCGGCCCGGCCCTGCAGCGCGGCGAGCTGCCGGACCAGGTACCGCCCCTTGTCCAGGGCGGCCCGGTTGCCGGTGTTCGCCCAGGTCAGGGCGAGGGCCGACATGAGGTGGCCGGTGTTGTGCCCCCGCACCTCGATCTGCGGCGCTTCCCAGCCGCCGCACGGGCGGGCCGTCGACGTGAGGCCGTAGTTCAGCCGGAAGGAACGCAGCAGCCGGGCCGGATCAACGAACAGCAGATACGTGGTGTTACGGCGCTGATTCTCGCGGAAAGGGCCCGCCAGGAGCCGCACCTGGGAAACTGGGAATGCGGCGGCCCGCCCCGCGCTCCCGTCCGGGGCGTAACCGGTCGTCATCGGTATCCGGGCCGGCGGGGTAAGCTGCGGTGCGTCCCCCCCGGCCGCACCTCCGACGGCTACCGCGCCCGCCGTGGCGCCCATGGCCGCCAGGAACGCCCTCCTGCTCAACGGCCACCGCACGTCCGGATCGTACCCGCCGGCAGATACGCCGGGGAGTACCTGACCGGTCTCAGAGCACATTGTGTGCTTTGGTCTTCGGGACGCGGGTCCGCGACGGGATGGTCCAGGCCCGGCTGCCCGGGGCCGACTGAGCCCGGCACGATCCCGGCCCGGGCCGTTTCGGGTGGTAGACCCGGGCTGTTCCGGATGGTAGAGATGCGGATCCTGGGGTAGCTGGCGCGCGTGATGGTTATTCCTGACCTGCCGCAACCCTGGGAAGAGACGGCTTGGGCGTTCACCGCGGCCGTGCACGAGGGACGGCTCGACCTGCCGTTGCCGGGACACGGGCGGACCCGGGCCCGCTGGGCGGCGCTGGCCGCCCTGGCCGAGACGGACCTGTCGCTGGCCCGGCTGGGAGAGGGGCACGCCGTCGCGCTCGCGATCCTCGACGAACTGGATGGCCCGCACGGTGCGCCGGCCGTGCCGGGCCCTTCGTTCCCTCGGTGGGGCGTCTGGGCGGCGCGCCCGCCGGGGCCATCGCTGGCCGCGCAGCAGCGGGACGGCACCTGGTGGCTGGACGGGACCAAGCAGTACTGCTCGGGCGCCCGGGTGTGCACGCACGCCCTGGTCACCGCGGACACCGCCGAGGGCGTGCGGCTGTTCGCGATCCGGACCAGCGAGGACGGCGTGCGGCCGATCCCCGGCAGCTGGGCCGGGGTCGGGATGGCGGGCAGCGACACCCTCGACGTGCGCTTCGGGCACGTACCGGCCGAACCGGTCGGGCCGCCCGGCGGCTATACCGCGAGGCCGGGGTTCGGCCACGGCGGGTGCGGGGTGGCCACGTGCTGGTACGGCGGGGCGCGGAGCCTGGCGCGGCCGCTGCTGGCCGCCGCACGGGCCCGCGACGTCGGCCCGCACGCCTACGCGCATCTGGGCGCCATCGACATCGGGCTGCGGTCGATGTCCGCCGCGCTGGAGCAGGCCGCGGACGAGATCGACGATGACCCGCTGGACCGCAAGGACGCCTCCGCGCGCCGGACGCTACGGGTCCGGACGCTGGTGGAAGGCGTCGCGGCGGACGTCATGACCCGGGTGGGGCACGCCCTCGGCGCGGGACCGCTGGGCCACGACGCCGGTCACGCCCGCCGGGCGGCCGACCTGATGGTCTACCTGCGGCAGCATCACGCCGAGCGGGATCTGGAAGAGCTGGGGCGGCTGGTGGCCCGGGACGGGAGCGGCTGGTGACGGCGGCACAGGACGCGGCGCACGAGGGTGATGCCGAGCCCAATGCGATCGACGCGCCGGGTACCGCGGAGCAGGAGTGGCGGTCCTGGCGCCTGCTGAACGAGCTCCCAGTCCCGGACATCAGCGGGTGGTCCAGCGTCGTGGTCGTCGCCGCGCACCCGGACGACGAGGTGCTCGGGGTCGGCGGCCTGCTGGCCATGCTGGCGGCCGCGCGCACCCGGCTGCGGCTGGTGGCCATCACCGACGGGGAGGCCTCCCACCCCGGGATGGACCGGGCGGCGGCCGGGCAGCTGGCCGAACGGCGCGCGGCCGAGACGTCCACGGCGCTGGGCCACCTGGGCGCGGTGGCCGAGATCGTGCGGCTGCGGATACCGGACACCGGCGTGAGCCGCCGGGAACCGGAGGTGCGCGAGGCGCTGCGCGAGCTCGTGTCCGGTTTCCAGCTATGCCTCGCGCCGTGGGACGGGGACCTGCACGCCGACCACGAGGCCGCGGGGCGCGCGGCCCGCGCCGCGTGCGCGGCGGCGGGCACCGGCCTGCTGTGCTATCCGATCTGGACGTGGCACTGGTCCCACCCCGGTGATCCGCGGGTGCCGTGGGAGGCCGCGCCCGGGTGCCGCTGTCGGCCGAGACCACCCGGCGCAAGCGCGCGGCGATCGCGCCGCGGCCGCTCAGGCCAGCGCGGAGCGGCCCGGGCTCGGGCTGCGGATCGTGGTGGCGGCCGACGACTGCTCCGACGGCACGGCCGCGCTGGCCCAGCAGGTCGGCGCGACGGTGGTCACGCTCAGCGCGCGGAACGTCGGACGGGCGCGGGCGGCCGGGGTGCGGGAGGTTCTGCGGCACCCGCCGGAGGACCTCCCGGCCGGGACGGCCGCGACGATTTGGCTGGCGACCACCGACGCGGACTCGCTGGTGCCACCGGACTGGCTGGCGCGGCAGCTCCGGTACGCGGCGGACGGCTGGGAGGCCGTCGCCGGGACGGTGGCGGTGACCGACTGGACCGGCCACGCCGCGGGCACGGCGGCCGAGTACGCTCGCCAGTACGGCGTGTACCGGGGCTCCCATCCGCACGTGCACGGGGCCAACCTCGGTTTCAGCGCACAGGCCTACCAGGGCGTTGGCGGCTTCCCGCCGCTGCGCACCGGTGAAGACCGGGCGCTGGTGGCCGCCTTGCGGGCGCAGGGCCGGCGGGTGCTGCGCGCGTCGTCCCTGCCGGTCGTCACGTCAGCCCGGCGCCGGTACCGGGCCCCGGCCGGCTTCGGGCACCACCTCACTACCCTGGGCGGGACAGGCTCGCTGGCGGACGCGCAGTAAACCGGATGGACACGCCGGCGGGCGCCCGTAGGAGTACGCAGTAAAGGGGGTGGCGGCCGTGTTCGAGAAATTCGCGCTGGAGTACGTCGACGTGGGCCCGGTGCGGCTCCGGGTCCGGCACGGCGGATCCGGGTACCCGGTGCTGCTGCTGCACGGCCATCCGCGCACGCACGCCACCTGGCACCGGGTCGCCCCGCTGCTCGCGGGGGACTTCAGCGTCGTCTGCCCGGACCTGCGCGGCTACGGCCGATCGTCGAAACCGCCGGTCACCGACGATCACAGCAGCCACAGCAAACGCGCCATGGCCGGGGACTGCCTGACCCTGATGCGGGAACTGGGCTACGACCGGTTCGCCGTGGCCGGCCACGACCGGGGCGCCTACGTGGCGTTCCGGCTCGCCATGGACCACCCGGACGCGGTCAGCCACCTGATCGCCGCGGACGCCGTCCCCATCGGGGAGGCGCTGGCCCGCTGTGACGCCCGGTTCGCCCAGGCCTGGTGGCACTGGTTCTTTCTCGGCAACCCGGTGGCCGGGGCGGACCGCGTCATCAGCGCCGACCCGGACGCCTGGTACCACAGCCAGGACAAGCGGGCGCAGATGGGCGAGGAGAACTGGGCCGACTTCATGGCCGCGATCCACGATCCCGCCACCGTGCTGGCCATGTGCGAGGACTACCGCGCCGGGCTCGGGCCCGACCGGGCCGCCGACGACGCCGACCGCGCCGCAGGGCGGCGGATCCGCTGCCCCACCCGGATCGTCTGGGCCACCCGCGACAACATGGAAGACCTCTACGGGGACGTGGTCGCGATCTGGCGGGCGTGGGCGGACGAGGTCTCCGGTGCGCCGATCGAGTCCGGCCACCACCTCGCCGAAGAGGCGCCCGGGCCGTTCGCCGAGCAGATCGCGGGGTTCATCGCGGAGTCCGCGGGCGCCGGCCGGGCGGCCGGGCGGCGTAACGTCGGATCTTGACTACGCCCCGCCCTGGAGGACGGGGATTCCCGAACGCACCGGAGCGGATGGGCCCGGCGCGCACATCGAGCCCGGGGCTGATGGCGCACCTGCCCACGGGCGTCTCCGCGCTGCGGCTGGCCCCGTCCGGCCCGGATGGCGGGCGGTTCTTCCTGGTTGGCGGGGAGCCGTTCGCCGAGCGCCTGGTGATGTGGTGGAACTTTGTCGCCCGGACCGGCGAGGAGATCGCCCAGTTCCGCGCCGACTGGGCGGCCGGACGGTTCGGCGAGGTGCCCGGTGACCAGGGCGAGCCGCTGGCGGCACCGCCGCTGCCCGGCGTTCCGCTGCGCCCGAGGTAACTTCTGTTTCTATGGCCCCCCTGATCGGCATCTCGACCTACAGCGACTTCGCGCGGTGGCGTGACTGGTCGTCGCCTGCCGCGCTGATCCCGCGCACGTACGTGGACGGGGTACGGCGCAGCGGCGGGCGGCCGGTGCTGCTGCCCCCGGGCGGCGACCCTGCGGAGGCGGCCGCCACCGTCGCCGACCTGGACGGCCTGATCGTTTCCGGCGGCGGGGACGTGGACCCGTCCCGGTACGGCGCGGCCATGCACCCGGCGACCGGGGCGCCCGACGCCGAACGCGACACGTGGGAGCTGGCCCTGCTCGACTGCGCACTGAAGGCCGGGCTGCCGCTGCTGGCCATCTGCCGCGGCATCCAGTTGCTCAACGTCGTCCGGGGCGGGACTCTGCACCAGCACCTCCCGCACGTCGTCGGGCACGAGGAGCACTCCGGGATCGCCGACGACTTCGGCCGCCACATGGTCCGGATCGGCGAGGCGGGCGCGATCAGCCGGATTCTCACGCGATGCGGAACCGCTGCGGACGGTTCCGAATGGCCGGCTCGCGAAGGCCATTGGGTGGAGGTGCGCACGCACCACCATCAGGCGGTCGACCGGCTCGGTGCGGGACTGGTCGCCACGGCGTGGGCGGCGGACGGGACCGTGGAGGCGCTGGAGTTCGCCGGCGCGCCGGGTTCAGCACGTGCGGTGGCCCTGCGCGGTACTGCGCACGGAGCGGGGCCGGCCGGATTCGCGATCGGGGTGCAATGGCACCCGGAGGAGGGCGGCGACCCGCGGCTGTTCGACGCCCTGCTCAGTGCGGCTGAGGTGCGCGCGGACAGCGGCCGTCACCTCGCTGTAGGGAGATGGCCCGGCGCCGCCCGTTAGGCGCAGCGAATGGTCCTGAGCCGGATGGTGACGTCCATCGCGTGCAGCTGGGCCAGAACCTCGGCGCTGTAGGCGGAGCCGATGTCGGTGATGGCGTAGCCGATGTCGTCGCGGGTGCCGAGCATCTGGCCCTCGACGTTGACGTGGTGGTCGGCCAGGATCCGGTTGATGGACGCCAGTACGCCGGGGACGTTCTGGTGGATGTGCACCAGGCGGTGGGCGCCCGGCGCGGTCGGCAGCGCGATCGCGGGCAGGTTGACACTGAGCGAGGTGGACCCGGCCGAGACGTAGTCGGTCAGCTTGCCGGCCACGAACTCGCCGATGTCCTGCTGCGCTTCCTCGGTCGAACCGCCCACGTGCGGGGTGAGGATCACGTTCGGCAGGCCGCGCAGGACCGAGGTGAACCCCTCCCCGCTGCCCTTGGGCTCCTCGGGGAACACGTCGATGGCGGCGCCGGCTATTTGGCCGCTCTCGACGTTCCGCCGCAGGGCCGCGTGGTCCACCACGAAGCCGCGGGACAGGTTCAGGAACAGGCTGCGCGGCTGCATCGCGGCGAACTCGGCGTCCCCGAACAGCCCGCTGTTGCCCGGCCGGCCGTCCACGTGCAGGGTGACGGTCTCCACGGACTCGAGCAGCTCGGTCAGCGTGCCGCAGCGGCGCGCGTTGCCCAGCGCCAGCTTGTCGGCGATGTCGTAGAAGTACACCGACATGCCCAGGTTCTCCGCGAGCACGGACAGCTGCGCGCCGATGTTGCCGTAGCCGACGATCCCGAGGCGCCGGCCGCGGACCTCATGGCTCCCGGCGGCGGACTTGTCCCACTCCCCCTGGTGCATCTTGGCGTTCTTTTCCGGCAGCCGGCGGGCCAGCGAGATGATCTCGGCCAGCACCAGCTCGACCACGCTGCGCGTGTTGGAAAACGGCGCGTTGAAAACCGCGACGCCGTGATGCGACGCGGCGGCCAGGTCGATCTGGTTGACGCCGATACAGAACGCGCCCACCGCGACCAGGTCCGGCGCCGAGGTGAGAGCCCGTTCCGTGACGTGCGTCCGCGAGCGGATGCCGAGCAGGCTGACCCCGGGCAGCGCCTCGATCAGCTCGTCCTCGTTCAGCGCGCCCTTGCCCGTTTCCACCTCGTAGCCCGCCTTGGTCAGCCGGGCCGTGGCATCCGGGTGGATGTTCTCCAGCAGCAGCGCGCGCATCGGCGGCTTCGTCGTGTCCAGCGTCAGCACCCCTCATCCCTTGCGGCCATGCGCCCCTCGCCGGGCGATCGCACCCGGGCGGCATGGCTACCTCGCCTCTAGCGTAACGGGCGGCGGGGACCGCCTCAGGCGCTCAGGTGCTGGGTACCCCGGTGGCCGGCGCGGCGGAGGGTTCCGCCGGAGACTCATCCGCGGAGATGAGCTGATTCAGCCGGGTGCGGGCCTGCTCGGCGTCCGGGTGCGGGATGCTCTCCAAGATGGCCACGGCCTGTTCCCAGTCCTTCCGGGCCGCCGCGGGGTCACCGGCATGGAGCTGCGCGTCCCCGAGGCCAATATGCGAGCCGGCCTCGTGGAACCGGTCGCCGATCTCGTGGTAGATCTCCACCGCCTGGGAGTAGCACTCGGCGGCTTGCTGGAAGTCGTTCATCCGGCTGTGCGCGTACCCCAGGCTGTCCAGGGTGTCGGCCTCACCGCCCCGGTAGCCGATCTCCCGCCAGAATTCCAGCGCACGCTGGCAGTACATCAGCGCCTCCCCGTTGTGGCCGAGGTGGGCATAGAGCCAGCCAACACCGTTCTCGATGCTGGCCAGGGCGGTGACGGGACCGATCTCCTCGACGATGCGGAGCGCTTCCCGCGCGTGCACCATCGCCTGGGCGTAACGCCCCTGCTGTTCGAACAGCGCAGCGAATCCCTGATGGACGGTGGCCTGGCTGGCCCGGTCGCCCAGCCGGCTGACGACCTCGAGCGCCTCGGCCAGGTGCGGCTGGGCTCCGCCGAAATCCCCGAGATTGATGAGCATGCGGCCGAGTTCGTAGTGTGCGTGCCCCAGTCCGACCGGGTCGCCCAGGCGCTGGGCCGCGCGCAAAGACTGACGCTGGATGCCGATTCCCTCGTGCCACCGGTTACGGCGGTAGAGGAACGGCGACAGAGTCCAGGAGATCTGCCACACATGCTCGTCGTTGCCGCTGGAGATGGCCTGGGTGAAAAGCCCGAGCATGACCGGGCTGTCGGCGTCGAACCAGGCCAGGGCCTGCCCGCGGCCGGAAAACTCCTCCGGCACCGCCCCCGGTGCCGGAGGCGCCAGATCGAGGGGCTTGCGGATGCGGTTGGACTGCACCGCGCCGGCGTGCGCCGTATGCAGGTAATGGTCGAGGCAGCGGCGCGCGGCGGCATTACGGTCAGCCCCGCTGTCCTCGATCTCCGCCTGGTGGAAGGCGTAGGCGCGGAGCAGGTCGTGGAATGCGTACCGGCCCGGCTGGTGCTCGGCCACCACATGGGCCCGGGTCAGCTCCCGCAGCGCGGCCATCGCGTCTGATCGTGCCACACCGGCCAGGCTGGCCGCGGCGGGCACGGACACATCGGGCCCCGGATGCAGGCCGAGCAGCCGGAACATCCGGGCGGCCGGCTCGCTCAGCTGCTCATACGACCAGGACAGCACGGCCTGTACGTCGGTGGCCGCGTCCCCGACCTCCAGCGCCTCCAGCCGGTTCCGGGTGTCCCGCAGCTCGGCGGCCAGCGCGGCCAGCGATAGCCCGGGCCGGGTCGCCGCGCGGCCCGCCGCCACGCCGAGGGCCAGCGGCAGCCGCGCGCACAAGGCGATCAGCTCGGCCGCGGGCTCCGGCTCGGCCGCGACGACCTCCGGGCCGAGCCGGGCGGCCCAGCAGCTCGTGGGCTTCGTCCTCGGTCAGCACGTCCAGGCTGAGCGGCGTGGCCCCCTCGGCGGCGACCAGCCCGGTCAGCTGGGACCGGCTGGTCACCACGACCAGCGAGCCGGGCGAGCCGGGCAGCAGCGGGCGGACCTGATCACTGTCCCGCGCGTTATCCAGGACGATCAGCACCCGCTTACCGTCGCCCGGCGCCTCCAGGGGAAGCTGCGCGGGGGCCGGATCGGGGACGGGGCCGGGGCTGGCAGCGGCCGGCGCTGGGGCCCGGTCCCCGCCGGGGGCCTCCAGGTCCGGGTCCAGAGCCAGGATCTGGAGGTGGACGCGGCTGAGCTCAGGACCGGGATCGATGCCCAGCTCGTCGTCCAGCACCTGGCGGGCCTCGTGAAAGGCCTGCAGCGCTTCGGCCTGCCGGCCGCAGCGGTACAGCGCGATCATCAGCAGGCCGCGCATGCGCTCGCGCAGCGGGTGCTCCGCGACGAGCGCGGCGAGCTCGGGCACCGCCTGCTCGTGACGGCCCAGATCGAGCAGGACCTCGGCGCGCTCTTCGGCGGCGGCCGACCGGAGCTCGGCGAGGCGGACCCGCTCGGCCCCGGCGAACGGCCCCGGCACCCCGGCGAACGCCGATCCGTGCCATTCACCGAGCGCGACCTCCAGCGCGGCGATCGCCCCGTTCAGGTCACCCGAGATGCGCAGGCCGCGGCCGTGCTGCAGGCTCCGCTCGAAAACGACGGCGTCGACCTGCCCGGCGTCGAGGCGGAGCACGTACCCGGCGCCGGCCGAGGCCAGGACCTGGCTGGGCCCCCGACGGGAGCGGCCCGGTTCCAGCACCCGGCGCAGCCCGGCCACGTAGGTGTGCACCCCGCCCTCGGCACTGGCCGGGGCCTGCTGCCCCTACACCGCGTCGACGAGCTCATCGCGGGAGACGACCCGGTTCGCCCGCATGGCCAGCATGCCCAGAACGGCCTGCTGCCTGGGTGGGCCGGTCGGAAGCTCCCGGCCGGAAAGCCAGGCCCGGACGGGTCCAAGGACGCCGACGCGCAGCGACTCGAGACACTGGGTCTCGAGGCGCTGGCTGCCGTCGCCCACGTCATCGATGGCCATCGCTGTCTCTCCCCGACGCGCCCTTTTTGGCCGGAGCTACAGCATATGTGTGATGGATCCATAAAAAATCCATAACACGTAGGGAGCCGTGGTTTATCACTATTGATGGCGGGAACCAGTACGCGGTCGGCGATTCAGGGAGAGCCGGGCACGTCGGCTCATGCTCGGTTCTCGTGCTCTGCAGAAGCTGACCTTACTAAGGGAGGACTGTGACCGTCGTGGCCGGCAGGACGAGCGTGACCAGTGGGCATCCGGCAGCGCCGGAAGCCCGGTTGGCCTCGCGCGCTCCTGGCGCCGGGACACAGCGTCACACAAATGGCCGTCCGGCATCCGGCCAGTGGACGGCCTGGCGGAGGGGATCGACGAACGGCTGCTCCGCGAACTCGCCGAGCGAGTCCGCTGCGAGCGCCTGCGTCAAAACCTCCAGCGGCCGGACGACCCCAAGACGGGTGGATGTTCCTTAGGGCCCGTCCCGGCGGGCGCCCCCTTCGTTCCTCCCCCCAGAGCGAATGCGGGCGCCGGACCGGGCGGCCTGGTAACAGGATCGTCCACCGCTCTCCGGGGGGAGTGAACGCCATCCCCCCCAGCGTTCACTCCCCCTCGGAGAAGTAACGCCCCCGGAGAGCTTCGGTCCCGTGACCATGAGCCGGGCGCAAGCCCCGTCGTTCAGGACGGGGTCTAGCCCGGAGGGCTGGAGTACCCTGTAGCTGCGTGCAAGCGTCTACCGCCGGGCTGGCGGGAAGTTAGGTCTGTGGAGGGGACGTAAGTCCAGGAGCAATCCTGGCGTTGCCCCGGTAAAACAGAAAGCCCAACCCGTGAGGGAAGGAATCCCCGTCCTTCAGGACGGGGAGGAGGTCAACCGCTCTCCGGAAGGCGGGGGCACGGGCAGCCCCGATGACGCAGGGCCGGCTCAGTCCGCCATCCGTCCGGCGCTGGTCGGCCCTCCGCCATTTTCGGCGCCGTTCCGGCCCGGCGGATCAGTTTGCCCGGAACGGGAGCGGAGCGTCACCAGGGCGAGCAGCCCTGCCGCCAGGACCAGGCCGGCCGACAGGAACAGGGCGTCGCGCAGGCCGTCGTGGAAAGCGCTGTACGTGGCGTTGATGACCTTCTGGACGAGGGCGCCCTGGCCCGCGGGCCCGACTCCGGAGTTGCTGCCGCTGGAGGGCACCTGGCCGGTTTCAACGCCGCGGATGACGATGGACTGGATGCTGGCGGGCAGGCCGAGGGCGCGCAGCTGGCTGGCGATGCTGGCGTTGAGCTGGCCGTTGACCAGGGCACCGAGCACCGCCACCCCGGTCACGGCGCCCACCTCGCGGCTGGTGTTCGTCAACGAGGCCGCCATGCCGGACCGCTCCGGCGGCACCGCCGACAGGGCCGCGGACGTGATGGGCACAACCGTGGCGCCGATGCCGATCCCGGTGAGGGCGAGCGCCAGCAGCAGCGGAACGTAGCGCGGATGCGGGCTGAGATTCACGTCCGACAGGCACAGGCCCGCGGCGAACAGCACACAGCCGCCGACGATGGCCCAGCGCAGGCCGATGACATCGAGCCAGCGGCCGGTCAGCAGCGACGCGACGATCATGAGCACGGTCATCGGCAGGAAAACCAGGGCGATGCGGTATCCGGACAGCCCCACGACCTCGAAGAGGTACAGCGCGGTAAAGAAGAAGATGGCGAAGGTCGCGAAGTAGGTACAGAAGGCCACGATGCTCGCAGTCGTCAACTGGGCGATGCGCAGATATTTCAGGTCAATGAGCGGATGAGCGGCTCTGGCCTCCCGCCAGACGAACGCGACGGCCCCCACCGCGCTCACCCAGAACAGCACGATGACCTCGGGTGCGGCGAATCCGGCCGTTTCCGCGTCGATGATCGCGAATACCAGAGAGGCCAGGACGGCCGCGCCGATCAGCGCACCAGCGGTGTCGACGCGGTGCGCGTCCGGGTCGGCGCTCTCCGGCAGGATGATGGCCCCGAGCACGAGCGCGGCGAGCCCGAAGGCCAGGTTGAACCAGAAGATGGCCCGCCAGTTCCACACGCCCACGAGCGTGCCGCCGATCACCGGCCCCAGGGCCAGGGCCAGGCCGGACACGGCCGCCCAGACGCCGATGGCCCGGTCCCGGCTGCGCCGGTCGGTGTACAGGTGCCGCAGCATCGACAGCGTGCCGGGCTCGCTGGCGGCGGCGCCCAGTCCCATGACCGCGCGGCCGGCGATCAGCACGCCGGAATTCGGCGCCAGGGCGCACAGGACCGACCCGGCGCAAAAGACGCCTGCCCCGGTCAGCATGACGATCTTGCGCCCCAGCTCGTCGCCGATCATCCCGCACGCGAGCATCACGCTCGCGAAGGTCAGCGCGTAGGCGCCGACGACCCACTGCAGGGCGGAGACCCCTGCGTGCAGGGTGGTCTGCACGCTGCCCAGCGCGACGCTCACGACCGTGTTGTCGAGAAAGGTCAGGAACAGCAGCGTGCACAGCACGGCGAGGGCCAGCGACCGTCCGCCGTAGCGGGCGGTCACCGGACCTTCGGGGCCCTCTGACCGTGCCTGGATAGTGCTCCCCGGGTCCACCGTTCGGCTAGCCGGCGGCGCTGGGGCAGGCCGCGGGGGCTTTACCGCTGTTTTCCAGGGTCAGCAGGGCGCAGAAACTCTGGTCGCCGACCTTCCAGATGCCGCTCTGGTAGACGGCTACGCCGGGCTGGTTCTTCAGCGCCGGTGACCCGCCGACCAGGATCGAGTACACAACCTTGGCCTGCGCGGGCGACCCGACAGTCACCGAGCTGACCGACGACGTGGCCGAGGATGCGACCGGCGAGCCGGCCTGCGCCTTGATGATCGACTCGAAGACCTGACCGTTCTGCAGCAGGCTGACCCGCTTGGCCACAGGCGTCTTGGGATTGAAGAAGGCCTCCCAGTTCGCCTTGATCTGGGCGACCGCGGCCGACGTCGACACGGCTGTCGGCCTGGCGGAGGCGCTTGGCTCAGCGCCACTACTGCTGCTGCTGCTGCACGCCGTGACGGCCATGACGGCGCCAACGGCGAATATCAGAAACACCCTGCCGGGCTGCAATCGCATGGGAGCCCTCCTCTGGCTCGAGCGCCGAACTGAAGGACCACAAAACGGGCGTCGGAGCGGTTACAGAGAGCTAGACCCGCGGGCCCTTATCTTAACGCTCCAGTAGCCGCGCATGATCGGAATGTCGGGCATAGCGCTGACATCTCCATCAGCTGACGCTCAGGTGGTGGTCAGCCAGGCCGAAGGTAGCCGGGGGCGCGAGGGCTAGCGCCGGGCGGGGGCCGCGGGGCCCGGCGTAACCGTTGGGCGCGGGGCCAGTCCCCAGATGGCCGCGGCGAGGCCGGTGAGCACGAACAGCAGGAACGTGATGACGTGGACGCTCGTGCAGTACAGGCAGATGCTGCCGATCTGGAACAGCTCGGCGTACAGCAGGTACAGCACGAAGCCGATCCCCACGACCAGGGAGACCAGCCGGGCGACGGCGATCTCCCGGCGGCCGGACCGCCAGGCGTACGGGCTCATGATCGCGGCCAGGAAGACGTAGAACGCGAGCCCGAGGACGGCCACCGGAATGCCGAAGACGATCGACTGGGGGCTGGTCGTCACCTTGCCGCAGTTGATGGCGCCGGAGGTCTCGGTGCAGCCGGCCAGCGCCGACTCCGTGTAGTGCGTGTACGTGAGGTAGGCCGACACGCCCAGGCCGAGGATGGCCAGGGCGAAGGTCGACCACCGCAGCCAGGCCGGGGGGCCGGCGGGCACGGGGGCGGGCGGCGGCGTCACGCCGTCCCGCCGCGGCCTGGCCTGCTGGGGCCCTTTGCCCTGGGGCCCTTTGCCCTGGGGCCCTTTGCCCTGGGGCCCTTTGCCCGGGGCCCCCGTGCGCTGGGCCGAGCTACGTGCGGCCGCCGCGCCCTGAGTCCCCCCCGTGCGCGGGGCCCCCGTGCGCTGGGTCCCGCTCCTCTGCGCGGCCTTGGCCATTAGAGCTTCGCCTCCAGGTGCTGGACCACCGGAGTGCACGCCGAGGCCGGCTGGTTGCCGGTGAGCTTGCAGATGGTGGCGGTCAGGTAGTTAGCCGTACCGTCGACCGCCTGGGCAATCGGGCTGGTGGGGTCCTTGAGCGCGGAGGCGATCTGGCTCCAGCTCTTGCCCGCCAGGAGCTGCGGACTGTAGCTGGCCCCGCTCAGCAGGTACTTGTTGCCGAAGTCGACGAAGGGGATGGCGCCCGCGTCGGCCGATGGGACGTAGGGGGCCGCGTCGTACTTGTTCATCAGGGCCTGCTGAGCCGTCGTCGGCGTCTGCAGAGTGGTGTAGGACTCGCCGCTGCTGGTCTGCGTCGGGATGTTGGTCTGCATCTCGACCGGCGTGAACGTGAGGTACTTGCTGGTGTAGGTGGACTTGTAGAAGGTCCAGGTGGGCGTGTTAGGGAAGACCTCACCGGTGTTGTTGCCCGAGTGCACCGTGCTGAGGCCGGAGAAGGTGCCGAACCGGCTCAGCGCGACGACCATCGCCCATCGCTCGGCCGCGCAGTACGGGCAGTACTCGGCGCCCATGTACAGCACCTCCGGCTTACCGCCGGACGTCAGCGGTGTCCCGCCCTTGATCGTTATCGGGAGGGCCGACACGCCGCTGCCGGCGCCGACCGCGTTGAGGGTGCTGGTGGGCACGCTGGTGGTGTCGGTGACCACGCTGGACAGCGCGGCGCCAGTCGGCCCGTTGCTGACGCCGCCGGCCACGGAAGCCTGCGGCTTGGAGTTCGCCTTGAACACCACAAAACTCACGACGACCGCGATGATCACCACGACCACGCCCGAGAACATCAGCACCTTGTTGCGGATCTCGGCCCTGCGCGCAGCGGCCTGCTGGGCTGCGATTCTCTGCTGGCGACTGCCGTCCTGCTTGGCCCTGCTTGCCTTACCCATCGCGTGCCGTAACCTAGCCTCTCGCTGTACTGGCCCGGCGGCTGTTACCGCGGGGCGGCGCCCCGCTGGCTCACGGCGGCTGCCCGTTTCCGAGCTGCGGCAGGCCGCCGGATAGCGCCCCAGGCCCGGCTGCCGGTTACCCATCATATTGGGCAGTGGGGCCGTTACGGCCCCACTGCAGCCAGGATTCACGGTACTCAGAGCCAGCCAAGAGGTTATGCCCGGCCTGCGGGCAGATACGCGGACGGATGTGGGGACGAAATGTGCGGCCCTGGCAGTAAATGTCCTGCTTGCCTGCCCGCCACGGCCGTGAGATCAACTTGTGATATACCCGTTACAGGTCACCGGGCGCCCGGATATTGCGTCACCTTGCCCATATCGTGACGCCTCGTGCTATCTTTCCCCGGAACCCGATGACCCTGGGGGAACGTGTGCCGGTCGTGCATGTCCATAACTTCTCGTACGAGGCCAGAACACGGTGACAGCCTTCCCGTACGGCCCGCGGCTGGCGAGAGGGCCGTCGCACGACGGTACGGCGAGCACTGCGCCCAGGGCCCGATCGGATAGCCGCCGCAACGGCCCGGTGCGTATCCGGTCAGCTCCGGAGTCGAGGTTCCCCGCGGTTTAGTGGGAAACGTAACGGGCGGCTCGGGCGGAACCCCCTAACGGGGCGGCTCGGGCGGAACCGGGGTGGGTGGCTCGGCGGGAGGGGCGAATTCGGCGTCGCCGGGGCGGGCCGGCGGTTCGGCTGGGACAGGGGATCCGGCGTCACCGTTGGCGGGCGGAAGGGATTGCTCGGGGGCGAGGGTAACCCCCGGGTCGCCATTGCGGGCCCGGGTCAGCGGTTCGCCCGGGAGCGGGAACCCCGCCTCGCCCTTGCCGGCCGTCAGCGGCGGTTCGCCCGGGAGCGGGAACCCCGCGTCACCGTTGCGGGCCGCGGGCGAGGGCGCGCCCGCCGCGACCGGCCCGGGCGGGCCGGGCTGCGGAGGAATGGCGCCAGGCGTGCGGGACAGGCTCCGCTGCGGTCCGGTATCGCGGCGGCGGGGCAGGTGCACGGGCTCGACGACCGCCTTGCGGAGGTTGCTCAAGGCCGGCGCGCGGGCGACCAGGATGACGCCGACGACCAGGGCGGCAAGGCCGCCCGCGTGCGTGGCCAGGCTGGCGGGCGACAACGAGATCCGGTCGCCGAAGACCACGATGCCGAGCAGGATCCCGGCCACCGGCTCGCCCGCGGTGATCGTCGGCAGCGAGGCGTGCAGCGGCCCCGCGTTGAACGCGCTCTGCATCAGCAGGATGCCGACCGCTCCGGTGGCTACCAAGCAGTACGCAGACCAGCTGTGCAGCAGCCCGGACATCCCGTGATTCTGCAGGATCTGCAGGGTCTGCCTGGTCAGCGCGTCCTGGATGCCGAAGACCAGGCCGGCCCCGAGGCCGGTCAGGGTGGCGCGGTATCTACCGGACCGGCGCCGCCCGGCCTGGACCGCGATGAACGCGACGACGGCGATGCCCCCGGCCGTCGGCCAGTGCGAGAACGAGCCGAACGACTCGCCGATGGGCTCAATGGAACGAGCCACCGACAGGATCGTCTCGCCGGCGATGAGCAGCAGCGCGCCAACCACTTCGGTGATGCCGAGGGCCTGATGCGACAGCGGGACGGCCAGGATCAGGGCGACCAGCAGATTCGTGGTCAGCAGCGGTTCGACCAGGGACAGCGCGAGATGCCCGATGGACCATGCGGCGAGGATCTGCCCCAGGATCATGAAGCCGATCCCGGCCAGCCATTTCCGCTTGCGGAAAAGGTCGCCGAACAGCCGCAGGCTCAGAAAGTGGGACTCCGGCGCCGTTTCGGCGCTCTGCTGCTGCAGGACAAAACCAATGCCCAGCAGCAGAGCCGCCACCAGCGTGATCGCGTAGTCCACGGCGCCAACCTACCCGCGGAACGCGAAAACACGTGTGCGGGGCGCGGCCGATTGCACGGCTGACGCAGGCATGAGGCCGCTAGCCGATTCGCCGGAGCTCAGTGCGGTAACGGCGGGCCGATTCCAGGTAGGCCCGCATGGGCGGGTCGATCCACCCGGCCGGCGCGGTCAGTTCCCGGACACGGCACGGGACGCCGAGGGCCATGGTCCCCCGCGGCACCTTGAAACCCTCCGGAACCAGCGCGCTCGCGCCGACCAGCGCGCCGTCCCCCACGACCGCCCCGTTGAGGGTGACCGATCCCGACCCGATGAGGCACCGGTCCCCGACCACGCAGCCCTCCAGGTGGGTGTTGTGGCCGACCACGCATTCCGCGCCGATGATCGTCGGCCAGTGGTGGGTGCAGTGCACCACGGTTCCGTCCTGGACCGAGGTCCGCGCGCCGATCTCGATCGTCCCGTGGTCACCGCGGAGCACGGCGCACGGCCAGACCGACGCCTCCGCGGCCACGCGCACGCTCCCGATGATCACCGCGTCCGGGTGGACGAAGGCGGCGGGATCGATCTCGGGCTCGATGTCCCCCAGCGCGTAAATCGGCAACGCAACCTCCCTGGGCCTGCCCTTTCCGCCAGCGTATTCGCCTGCGGCCCGATTACCGACTCTGCTGGACCGCGCGGTTCTTTTGGGTCACGGGCGGCCGGTCCGCGCCGCGTCGGCGTCGGTCTTTGTCCCGGCCTCCAGGGCCTGCCAGGCGCTCCCGCTGCGGCACGATCGTGTACTCCGGATAGCGGGCCGAGATGCGCCCCGCCTCGAAGATACCGAACCGGGTGAGGGCGGAGGCCGCGAGCAGCGCGAGGCCGCTCGCGGCCGAACCGGCCCTGCTGCGCCGGGACAGGCCGGCCCCGGCCAGGCCGCAGCCGGTCAGGATCTCACCGGCGCGCAGCAGGGCACCCGCCCGCCCCGTCTGGTACGGCTCGGCGCGGCCCTGCAGGCGCCGCTCCAGCAGCTTCTTCGCGGTCAGCTCGACGGCGGCGCCGATGATGGCCAGACGGCGCGCGGGCTCGGCCTCGCGGGCCGGCGCGGCGAGCAGGCCGAACCCGCCGGCCGCGCTCGCGGCCGAGCCGGCGAAGACGTAGGGCATTTCGCGGTGGGCCTCATGCCAGGCCGGCACGGCGGTGTCGCACAGCAGCACCGCCGTATAGGTGGTCACGGCGGGGCCCAGCAGCGCGGCGCCGGCGGTCGCCGCGACGCCGGCCGCAGGGAGGATCCCGGTCAGGTCCGACAACGCGGCCGCGCCCGCTGCGGGGCCGTAGGCGCTGAGGATCCACGATCCCACGCTCATCGGCGAGGACAGCTTGAAGACGCGCAGCATGTGGTGGAACCGGGCGGGCCGTCCCAGGTCATTGATCAGCGCCACGGTCGACACGCTGATCCCGCCCAGGGCGGCCACCTTCGCCGCCCGGGCCAGGCCGGGGTGCCCGGTGAGCTGGGCCACCGCACCCAGCACCGAGGAGGCGCCCGCCAGACCGCCGAAGAACAGGTAGGCGGGCACATCCGGTTCCTTCCACACCGGCTCCTTGATGACGGGCCGGCCGTAGTAGGAGCGGAATTCGGCACGCGGCACCATGAACTGCTCGCCGCCCCGGCCCGAGCCGCGGCCGCGGCCATTTCGCGCGTGACGGCCGTTGTTGCTGCCGGCCGGGCCGCTGTTCGTTCCCCGGCCGGAATTTGTCCCCGGCTGGCTAGCGCTCATCGCACGTCCGTTCGGGATCCAAGAAAAGCGCTCAGCACCATGGCACCGACGCCGGCCGCGGCCAGGCCGGCGTGTTTCCACATGCGCGGCAGGGATCGCGTGGACACCACCGGATCCGGCGGCAGGCCGTAGACCTCGGGCTCGTCGAGCAGCAGGAAGAACGCGCCGGCGCCCCCGATGCCGTCGTCGGAGCCCTCCAGGTAGAGCCGGGCGCCGGTCCGGCCGGCTTCCTGGAGGTCGCTGACCCGCGCCTGGGCCCGTTCGCGCAGCTCGTCCAGCGGGCCGAACTGGATCGAATCGGTCGGGCAGGCCTTCGCGCAGGCCGGCTCCATGCCGAAGCCGAGCCGGTCATAGCACAGCGTGCACTTGTGCGCCCCGCCGTCGTCCTCGCGGCGGCCGATCACCCCGAACGGGCAGGCCGGGACGCAGTAGCCGCAGCCGTTGCACACATCGTCCTGGACGACGACCGTGCCGAACTCGGTGCGCATCAGCGCCCCGGTCGGGCAGACGTCCAGGCAGCCCGCCTCGGAGCAGTGCTTGCACACGTCACTGGACATCAGCCAGCGCAAGGAGTCCTCCGCCCCGCCCGCGTCCCTGTCCCGGCCGGGGGCGCTTTCGGGTGCCTGCTGCTCGATGAACGCGACGTGCCGCCAGGTGGAGGCGGACAGGCCGATCGTGTTGTCGAAGGACATGCCGGTGAGCGTCAGCCCATCCTCCGGGACTGCGTTCCACTCCTTGCAGGCGACCTCGCACGCCTTACAGCCGATGCAGACGGACGTGTCGGTGAAGAACCCCATGCGGGGCGGGTGCTCAGTCCAGCCGGCGCGTCCGGCCGGATCGGCTCCCCCGGTCAGGCCGGGGCGCTCCGTGACACCCACCTCACACCTCCGTGCCCGTCTCGTCGGTGATGCCGGCCCGCTCGTGGTAGGAGCGGACCAGGGCGAGCAGGGCCGGCCCGCGCGGGCGGCGGCCGGGCTGGATGTCCACGGCGAGCGCCTTGTCCTCCTGGATGTGCACGTTGGGATCGAGCGCGAGGTGCGCGAGGTCGTTGGCGCTGTCCCCGGCCGAGATCCCGTTCGGGCCCCAATGGTAGGGCAGCCCGATCTGGTGCAGCCGCTTGCCCTGCACGGTGAGCGATGGCATCCGGCGGGTGACCATGACGCGGGCCTCGATGGCGCTGCGGGCGCTGACGATCGTGGCCCAGCCCATGTGCTCCAGGCCGCGCTCGGCGGCCAGTTCCGGCGACACCTCGCAGAAGAACCCGGGCTGCAGCTCCGACAGGTACGGCAGCCACCGGCTCATCCCACCCGCGGTGTGGTGCTCGGTCAGCCGGTAGGTGGTTGCGACGTAAGGAAACACGTCCGACCCGGGCTCGTCGCCGCTGGGCTGGTACCGGGTCCCGGGATGGCGGAGGACCTCGCGGACCGGGTTGTGCTCCTGCTTCGGGTACAGCAGGTTCTGCACCGGCGAGTCCTGCGGCTCATAGTGTGCCGGCAGCGGGCCGTCGACACACCCGGCCGGAGCGAACAGCCAGGCTTTCCCGTCGGCCTGCATGATGAAGGCGTTGGTCCCGGAGATCGCGGCCACGCCGGTGGCGCCGTCGGGCGGGCGGTAGGACGGCGGGCGGTCGGCGACGAAGTCGGCGATGTCATGCCCGGCCCACTTCCCCTGCCCGGCGTCCCACCAGACGAGCGCCTTGCGCTCGCTCCAGGGCTTCCCCTCGGGGTCGGCGGAGGCCCGGTTGTACAGCACCCGCCGGTTCGCCGGCCAGGCCCAGCCCCACTCGTTCGCCACCCAGTTCTGCTGGCTGCCCGGCTTGCGGCGGGCGGCCTGGTTGACCCCGCCTGCGTAGACTCCGCAGTAGATCCAGCAGCCCGCGGCGGTCGAGCCGTCGTCCTTCAGCTGGGTGTAGGAGGCCACCGGCTTGCCGTCGCCGTCCCAGCCGTTGACTTCGGCCAGGACCGCCTCGGCGTCGGGTTCCTGCAGCGGGCCGCGGAGCGGGTAGTCCCACGTGAGATCGAGCACCGGGCGGTTCATCTCGTCCGTGCCCGCGTCCCTGCCCGTGCCCGCGCCCCTCCCGGCCTCGCCGGCCAGGCGCTCCCGGATCTTGCGTCCCAGGTGGTAGGTGAACCACAGATCACTGCGTGCGTCCCCGGCGGGCTCGACCGCCTCGTGATGCCACTGCAGCATCCGCTGTGTGTTGGTGAAGCTGCCGCTCTTCTCGGTGTGCGCGGCGGCCGGCAGGAAGAACACCTCGGTGCCGATGTCTTCGGTGCTCATCTCTCCGGTCTCGATCTCCGGGCCGTCCTTCCACCAGGTGGCGCTCTCGATCAGCGAGAAGTCCCGCACGACCAGCCAGTCCAGGTTGGCCATGCCCATCCGTTGCATGCGGCCATTGGCCGAGCCGACGGCCGGGTTCTCGCCGAACAGGAAGTAGCCGCTGCATTCCCCGGCGAGCTGGGCCAGCACGGTCTCGTAGGTGCCGTGGCTGCCGGTGAGCCGGGGCAGGTAGCCGTAGCAGAAGTCGTTCTCCGGCGTCGCGGCCGGCCCCCACCACGCCTTGAGCAGGCTGACCAGGTAGGAGGGCATGCTGGCCCAGAAGCCGTTATCCATGGACTCGGCGTCGATGTAGGCATCGAGGTCCTCGTTGCCACCCGCGTGCGGCATAGGAAGGTAGCCCGGGAGCAGGTCGAACAAAGTCGGGATGTCGGTCGAGCCCTGGATCGAGGCGTGCCCGCGCAGGGCCAGGATGCCGCCGCCCGGGCGTCCCATGTTGCCGAGCAGTGTCTGCAGGATCGCGCCGGTGCGGATGTACTGTACCCCGACCGAGTGCTGGGTCCAGCCGACGCTGTACACGAGCGCGGTGGTCCGGTCGCGGCCGGAATTGCTGGTGACGGCGTCGCACACGGCACGGAAGTTCTCCGGTGAGATGCCGCAGATCTGCTCCACCAGCTCCGGGGTGTACCGGGAGAAGTGCCGCTTCAGGATCTGGAACACGCACCGGGGATGCCGCAGCGTCTCGTCGGTGTCGGGAGCTGGATGCGCGGCCGCGCCGCCGGAACCGTGCGCTTCGCCGCGGGCCGCCTCGCGGACCTTCCGGCGCCGCCCGTTGCCGGCCCCGTTGCCGCGCCGGTCCCGGTAGCCCGCGGCCGCCCCGACGTCGCCCGCCTGGTACCGCCAGGCGTCGAAGTCGTAGGTCCGGTGCTCGCGGTCCAGGCCGGAGAAGACGCCGTCCAGGTCTTCGGTGTCCACGAAATCCTCGCTGAGGATGGTGGACGCGTTGGTATAGGCCAGCACGTACTCGCGGAAGTACTTCTCCTCGCGCAGAACGTGGTTGATGATCCCGCCGAGGAAGGCGATGTCGCTGCCCGCGCGGATCGGCACGTGCCGGTCGGCCATCGCGCTGGTCCGGCTGAACCGGGGATCCACGTGGATGACCGTCGCGCCGCGCGCCTTGGCCTCCATGACCCACTGGAAGCCCACCGGGTGCGCCTCGGCCATGTTCGAGCCCTCGATGAGGATGCAGTCGGCGTTGGCCAGGTCCTGCTGGAACGTGGTCGCGCCGCCGCGTCCGAAACTAGTCCCCAGACCGGGGACGGTGGAGGAGTGTCAAATACGGGCCTGGTTCTCGATCTGCACCGCGCCCAGGGCGGTGAAGAGCTTCTTGATCAGGTAGTTCTCTTCGTTGTCGAGGGTCGCCCCGCCGAGGCTGGCGAACCCGAGCGTGCGCCGGGTCCGCTGGCCGTCGACCTCCCACTGCCAGCCCTTCCGGCGGGCGCTGAGCACCCGGTCGGCGATCATGTCCACCGCCTGGTCCAGGTTCAGCTTTTCCCAGTCGGTGCCGTACGGGCGGCGGTAGAGCACCTGGTACTGGCGGGCGTCCCCGGTCGTCAGCTGGAGGCTCGCGGATCCCTTGGGGCACAGCCGCCCGCGGCTGACCGGCGAGTCCGGGTCACCCTCGATCTGGGTGACCTTCCCGCCCTCGACGTAGACGTTCTGGCCGCAGCCGACCGCGCAGTACGGGCAGACCGACTTGACCACCCTGTCGGCTTCGGCCACCCGCGGCTTGTGGCGGCTAGTGGGGCCGCTCTTGGTCGCGGCGCCCAGGCCGAGCTTGTCCTGCCCGGTGAGCTGCCGGTAGACCGGCCATCCCTCGATCCATCTGCGCACGCCCACGCCCCTTAGTCCTGGCGAGCCATACGTCCTGGTTTCAAAGCTAACCACTCGCGGGATCGGTAAACGCAAGGGACCCGCTGGGAACGAGAACGGCCGCAGCGGGCGCGGATATTCACGTCAAAGAGAACTCGAATCTGAGCAGGTGTCAAGATGCACGGCGGCCCCGGGCATGTCCGTTTGGCGACAGGATGGCCAGGGTAACGCGACAGCGCGGGCGGTGCGGTGGCCCCGCCGGATCAACGGGGGCCACGGCCGGAGAGGCGGGCGGACGTGGCGGGTGATGGGCGGCCAGGCGGCGCGGGCGGGACCGGGCCGCGTGACGGCCCCGGCAGCGCGGGCGGACCCGGGCCACGAGGCGGCGCGGCCGGACCGGGGCGGCCCGAGAGCCCCGGCGGGGATGCTGGTCCAGAGCCGACACGCGGGGACAAGCGCCGCTACTTCGTCCTGATGGGGATCTGTATCGGCCTGTTCGTCGTGTCATGGGCCGTGGTGGACCGGTACTCGGTGCTCGCCGCGGTCATCATGTCGGCGGTGGCCCTGATCATCCCGCCGTTCGCCGTGATCGCCGCAAACGTGGCCAGCGCGACCGACCGCCGCCGTCCGTAACCAGCGCCCGTAGCCGCGGGTAGCCGGGGCGCGTCAGCCGGCGTGCAGCTCCGCGTGGGCGTAGCCGAACTGGAGGAAGTCGAGAGCCGGCCAGCGCGGCCAGCGTCGTCGCGGCCAGGCGGGTGGCCCGGGGCATGAAGATGTAACCGGCGGTGCAGCCGGTCGAGACCCACATCCCGGTGCAGAACGGGCACCTGATCAGCTCCCCCATGGTCTTGCGGTGGCTGTCACCGTCGCGCACGTCCTCGGCCAGTTCGGCCGGCCCGGAGGTGCCCTCGGCGGCGATTAGACAGCCGGATATTTCAGCTATAGGCGATTCACCTGGTGAGCCGGTGCCCAGGGCCCCTCGGCCCCGGCCCGGATACGCTCGATGATGCCGGCCGTCGAACGGCCCGGAAGATAACCGACCGTCACCACTCGCCCCCCATAGCACTCCACCGCCAGTCTCTCCGGCAATGTGTCCGCGTCGTAGTCGCCGCCCTTGACGTAGATGTCCGGCCGGACCGCCTCGAGCAGGTGGACCGGGTTGTCGCCCTCGAAGATGGTCACGTATTCCACACAGCCGATCGCCGCGACAACCGCCGCCCGGTCCTCGGCCGGGCTGACCGGCCGGTTAGGTCCCTTCAGCCTGCGCACGGTCTTATCGGAATTGACCCCGACGACGAGCACGTCGCCGAGGGACGCGGCCTGCTGAAGGCATTCAACGTGGCCGCGGTGAAGGACGTCGAAACAACCATTAGTGAAGACGATCCGGTGGCCTGCGCGGCGATGCCCGGTGAGGCAGCGGGCCAGGAGGTCAACGGGCCAGATCGAATCAAGTCGCCAATCTTCGAACCGCACGTTACTCGCACCACTCTCGCATCGCTGTTTGCGGCGCGATACCCGGCCAGCCGCCCGGCAAACAGCCCGGCGCCGATGTCACTGGCGCAGCGGCGGGTCTCGCGCCCGTACCCCTCCGTTTGGGCCCCTCCGTTGGTCGTTCCCCGATTCGGCCGGAAAACGCTGGCTGACGGCGGTAGACCGTGGTCGCTGTGGGTACTTCGCCTTGGCCACGACGGGCTACGAAGGGCTACGACGGCAGTGGGAGGGCACCGAAGCGGTGGCCGGCCCAGAGCTGGCGCGATGTCTACTCCGGGGTACCGGACCACCGCCGGCCGCCGACTAGTTGCTCGGAGTGGACTCGAGGATCACGACCGGGATCTGCCGGCCGTCATTCGTCCGCTCGTACCCGGCGAACTGCGGCGAGGTCGTTCGGCTCGGTCACAGTCAGCCAGATTAACAGTGGACCTGGCTGACAGTGCGCGGTGGACAGTGGGCTAGGTTTAACGCGATGAAGCTGCCGCGCGAACTGGCCGACCTGCCCTACGCCGACGCGCTCATCAGCTATGAGGGAGATCTGGCGCCCGGAGAACACTACGACGGCTGCCTCTTCACGGGCACGGTCTTCACCGCCACGCGCGCGGACAGCGGCCGCTTCGTCGAGTGCGCGTTCTGCGACATGGCGCTGGAGAACGTCAGCATGCGCCGGAGTCGGCTCAGCGACGTGTGGCTGTGCGACGTCCGCCTCCTGTCCGCGGACCTGGCCGAAAGTACCTGGCTTGATGCGACGTTCATCGGCTGCGCGGCCGCCGGGGTTCAGGCGTTCGATTCCGGTCTGCGGCGCGTCGTCTTCCACGAATGCAAACTGGACTCGGTGAACTTCCGCGGGGCCACGCTGACAGACCTCACGTTCGAGAACTGCCTGCTGCGCGACGTCGATTTCGCCGGCGCGACGCTGAAGCGGACCCGGTTCCCCGGATCAGCACTGACCCGGGCCAACTTCTCCCGCGCGACCCTGGAAAAGGTCGACCTGCGTGGCGCGGAGCTGGATATCACCGCGGGGTTCGAGTCGCTCCGCGGCGCCATCATGACCACGGCTCAGTTCCTCGCGCTGGCCCCGGCTCTGGCCCATCAGCTCGGTATCGACCTCAAAGACGGCTAGCGGCGTCCTGGATGCAGTTTTTCATGACCCTAGGGTGCAGTCTTTTCAGGAGCTGGTGGTTCCGAGCGCCGCTGCGATCTCCTGGATGGCCTCGGCCTCAGCGGGACTTACGCTCTGCCCTTCCTCCTTGTGCGCTCCCGCGACCTTGCTCGCGAGAGCGAGGACGAAGCGCCGGTAATCGTCGAGTTCCCCGGTCGTTGCCTTGCTCTCGAGCTGTGCCACCGCGTCACGGAGGTGCTTCAGCCCGTTTTCCCTGAGTTCTGCGGCAGAGTGATACCTTGTGTGGTCCGTCTCGGGCTTCGCCGCGACGATCTCGTCCAGGAGTTCGCTCTCGCCGTGCTGAGCGCGCGCTTCGGCGTAGGCCTTCGACATCGCGATTGACTCGCGGATCATTCCCCCACGAGCCGCGGTGACCACGATCATGCCGGCGCTCGGTGGGCCCTCGAGCACCACCTTCCATTCTTCGGGTGAGAAAGCCGCTTTTGACGTCATTCGAAGCTCCTTTCCTATCGGTGCGAAACCAGGAACTGCTTACGCGCGGAGAAGAAGCGCGCAATCGCGATCATCCCGGGCCGGAGCCCACCGACACCAGCCCAGGACGGCAGATGTGCTCAGGTCCGCCAGACCCGCCGGGCTGCGAGCGGACCATAGCGGACTTGACCCTAACGAACGCGTGCGCAGATGGCGATGTTCGCGACGACGAACCTGGGCACTGCGCTGTGTGCGGACATCCACAAGCGCGTGTTCGACCGGTTCCGCAGCGGGGCCGGCAGATTCGTCTGCAGAGCGCCTCCGATGACTGAGGGCCGACCACTGCGGGCGGCGGGATGCACACACTTGCTTTTCAGCAAGGTTCGTCCGGTAATTCGGAAATATGTCGCGACCTTTTACCGGGACGCGCCCGGACGGTCGGTACGTCACGCCAAGCGCTGAAGTCCGCGCAGGACCTTGGCCAGCACGTCCAGGTCCGGCCGGGTCGAGAGCGCACCGGGGCCGGGGCCATCGTCCGTCGGGCCGGGCAGCTCGGCGGGATCCCGCGCTGCGTCCGGCAGCGCACTGACCCGCCTGCGGCGCGGCAGCAGCGGATAACCATCCAGCGGCTCCGCAGGCGGCGCCGGGCCCGCCGCGGCCGCTATCTCCGTGACCGCCTCCGGCCACGGGTACTCCTCTGCATCGGTCGCCGGGCCCGCCGGGGCCGCGTGGTGTCCCGCGGGCACAACCGCTGCTACTTCCCCCACCATCGGCGCCACCTCTACTGCTTTCAGCCGTAATGACAGGCTATGGGCCGGTTCGCGGGATCGCCATGGACTCCCGGAAAGAAGTCGAAAAGCAGAAGATTTCGTAACATTTCCTGACGAACCGTCAGGTGATGGGCACTTTCAGCCAGAAACGGGTAGCAATTCGGCCGAAAAGCCCACCTTTCAGCAAAGAAACCTGGCTAATCGACGGGAGCCGTACCCATCTGGCGGGGGCCGGTCTGGCGGGGGCCGGTTCAGTGGGGGCCTATCCTGGCGGGGCCGATCTGGCGGGGCCGATCCAAGTGGGGGCCGGTTCAGTGGGGGCTGGCCGCGGCGCAGCCCCGCATGGCGCGGGCGAACGCCTCACCGCGCTCGCGGTAGTCGCGGAACCGGCCGAAGCTCGGCGCGGCCGGCGACAGCAGCACCACGCCGTCCGGGCGGGCCCAGTCGAACCCGCGGGCAACGGCCGCGTCCAGATCGGCGCAGTCCTCGGCGTTCAGCAGGCCAACCCGGTCAAGTTCTGCGTGAATGCGCGCGCCACTGTCGGGCAAGGCGAGCACCAGGGTGGGGGCCGCGCGGTCGCGCAGGCCGGCGGCGAGCGGCGCGTAGTCGATGCCACGGTCGTGTCCGCCGGCGATCAGGGCCACTCGCCGGCCGGGAAACGCGTCCAGCGCGGCCAGGGTGGGCAGCACGTTGGTGGACAGGCTGTCGTCCACGAACGTGACCCCCGCGACGTCACCGACCACCTGGAGTCGGTGATCCAGGTGGCGGAATCCCCCGGCCGCGGCGCGCAGCGCCCCCTCGTCGGACGCCCCGGCGACGCCGAGCGCGTGCAGGCAGCGCCGCGCGATCAGCGCGTTCCGGCGGTTGTGGCCACCGAGCAGGCCCAGTGGCTCCATCCAGGAGGCGTCCGGGTCGTCGGCGGCGTGCACCCAGTCCACCCGCGGCCCGAGCAGGGACACCCGCTCGCGGAGCAGGTCGCTGTCGCCGTTGGCGACGGTCAGGTCCGCGCCCGGCTGCGAGCACGCCGACAGCTTGTCCCGGTAGTAGTTCTGCACGCCGCCGTGCCAGTCGAGATGGTCGGGGTGCAGCGAGGTGACGGCCACGACGGGCGGGGAACACGGCAGATCCAAGGCCTGGTAGCTGGACACCTCGATGACCCAGAAGTCCCATGGCCCGGCCCCGCCGGGTGATGCGGGTGAGGTACATGAGGCGGATGAGACGGACGGGCGGAGTGGCCCGGTTGGGCCTTCCGGATCCCACGGTGGCTGGCCGATGTTCCCCCCGACCAGGCAGCGGCGACCGAGGCCGTTCAGCAGGTGGCCGGTGACCGCGGCGGTCGTGCTCTTGCCCTTGGTGCCGGTGATGAGCAGCACGCGGGCGGCATCGGCTTCCTGCAGCCACAGGCCCAGGCCGCCGGCCACCGCCACGCCCCGCTCTTCCAGTCGCACCACCTCCGGGCGGTAGCGGCTGATCCCCGGGGCCTTGACGACCACATCGCACTTCTCCAGCGCGGCGAGCCCGCCGTAGCCGGCCGCGAGTACGGGCATCCCGATGATCGCGACGGCTTGCGGCCGGTCATCGACCAGTACGGGCTTCACCCCCATCGCGCAGAGCTTGCGGACGTTCGCCAGGCCCTCACGGCCGAGGCCCCACACTCCGACACGGGCGCCTGGCAGGTCTGACCAGGAAAGCTCGGGACGGGTACCGGTCACGCGAGGAGTTCCTCCACGTAGGGGGCGGGAATGAAGTGCTCTCCGACGGGCTGCAGCAGGCCCTCCGTCGACGGGCGGCCGGGGAGGGCCCGCACCTCGGCGGCCAGTTCGTGCAACAGCGGGAAGCTGGCCCGGTCATCGCGGGCATCCGCGAGCAGCACGGCGGCGCGGCACTCGTTGACCTCCCCGACGCATTCGAACGGCTTGCTGACGTCGGCGTCGCCCAGCAGCGCGCGGAACCGGCCCGCCAGGGAACGGTCGGCGAGCGGCTCCCGGCCGCCGAAGATGGCCCCGAGGTCCGCCGCCGGCAGGAACGGCGCCAGGATCAGGTCGATGAAGCAGCATTTGTCGCACTGCCCGCACCAGTGATCGAGCCGCTGCGCCTTGTTGATGTGGAAGGCGCGGTTACAGCTGCGGAACGTCCCGTGGTATGGCTTCAGCCGGGCAAACCGCTCCGCGATCCACAGCTCGGTGCGGGGCCGAAGCGCTGAGAAGTAGTCCGGCATGGCTGCCCCGGTGGGCAGGCGGGCGGAGGTCTCGGCGAGCATGCCGCGGAAGGCCGCCTCGAACGCCGCGCTCTTGGAGTACTGGTGGTTGACCACCTGATCACCGGCTTGCACGGTGGGCACCGACGCGGACCATTCGTTGGACATCACGACGGCATCCCGGCCCTCCAGCGCCGCCGCCATCACCGCGATCGCCGAGATGATGCCGGTCACCGGGACGTGACCGTTGAGGAATCCCAGTTCACGCGAGCGCAGCAGCTGCGGATCGATCTCCCGGTCGGCGCGCACCACCGGGAGCCCGGTGACGGCGGCCGGGCGCTCGATCGCATCGAACCGGTCGCCGGGCCGGCTGACCACGAACAGCGCCACGTCGGCGCGGTGGCGGACCATCTCGACGGTGACGATGGAGTCAATTCCCCCGCCGAACGGGACAAGCGCGCGCGCCCGGCCGGCTGCGGGCGGTTCGGGCCCCGGATCGCGGACGGCGGGCCCTGTTGTCCTGGGCGCTTCCGGCGCGTCGGGCCCCTCGATGCGCAGGCCGGACAGGTCAATGCCGTTGCGGTACGCGAACTCGCCCAGGCCGCGCGCGTAGAAATCGTGCAGGAAGGCCCGTTCCCGGCGGGTTAGTGCGGTCTGGCCGGTGTCGATGACGGGCGGCGCGGCCGTCTTGTAGGCGGAGACACCGGCGAGCAGGAAGACGAGCCGGGCGGCCGCGGCAACGGCCGGGCGGTCCCAGCGGCTCGCGGGGCTCGCGGGGCCGGTGGGGCTCGCGGGGGGAAACGTGATCCGTTCCTCGAACGGCCGGCCGTCCACGCTGTACCGGCAAATCAGCAGGCCGGTGACGGGATCGGTCTGATAGGACTCGTAGCGGAAGCGCCGGCTCCGCCGGGTCCCGGCCGCGCTCGCGCCGTCTGCCGTCTGGGTGCTCATTGGGCCTCCCGGGGTCGCAGGGCCCGCAGGCAGGCCAGGGCCGCGAACCGGCCGCAGGGCCGCTCCGCGCGGTAGCTGAAGAACGGGCCGGCCGTTGGAACGTTGCTGACGTTGATTTGGTGGTCGGGGACACCCGCCCCGGTCAGGATCAGGCGGTTCGCCGTCCACAGGTCGAACTGCCACTGCCCGGGCCCGGTCGCGCGGAGCACGGTGGGGGCGCGGTCGCCGAAAGCGCCCGCCGCCGCCTCGGCGACCTCGGCGCCGACCTGGTACCGGTCCGGGGCGATCGCGGGGCCGATGCCGGCGATCACGTTCGCGGGGCGGGTGCCCAGCGAGCGCATGGCGGCGACGGCGGCCGCGGCCGCTCGCGCGACCGTACCGCGCCAGCCGGCGTGCGCGCACGCCAGCACGTGCGCGACGGGGTCGTAGAGGACCACGGGTACGCAGTCGGCCGCCAGTACGGCCAGCACGGTCCCGGGATCGGCCGTGACCAGCGCGTCGGCGCCCGGTACGGCGTCCGCGGAGGCCCGGGTACCCCGGCCGCGGTCGGCCGCGCCGACCACCTCGGCCACCCCGCCGTGGACCTGCTCGCAGAAGACGACATCCTCCGGCCCGGCGCCGAGCGCGGCCGCCGCCCGCCGCCGGTTCTCCAGCACGGCGGCGGCGTCGTCGCCGACGTTCAGGCTCAGGTTGAGGCTCGCGTACGGACCAGCGGACACCCCGCCGCGGCGGGTCGTGACCAGGACGTCGACGGCCCAGCGGTCGAAGGCAGCCCAGGTCAGCACCTCAAGGCCGCGGACCTGGCGGAACACGGCCGAAGTGGCAGGGGGAGCGATCATCGCGAGCGATCCTAGCGTCACCCCGCCAATGATGAGGCCTGAACTGAACCCCGCCTACCTGGACGCCGCCTTCGACGAGGTGTGGCGCCGATACGGGTCGTTCGGCGCGTTTCTGGCCCGCGGACTGGACCCGGACGATCAGACGCTCCGCCAGCTACGCGACGCGCTGGCGGGCTAGTCCCAGCCGGGCCCGTTCGGGATGATGAATTTACTTACGCCGACCCGGGCTGAGCTGGTTCAGCCGCCACCAGGCGATGAGCACGAACACGATCGACAGGGCGATCATCGCGCCCATGTCCGTCAGCCAGGTGCTCGCCTGGTGCTGCCACAGCGGGTCAAAGGGCACGGACCCGCGCGGGACCAGGTGGTTCAGGTCGGACGTGGAGGCGACCGCGGCGAAGCCCCAGCGTCCCGGGACCACGTACGCGAACTGCTGCAGCCCCACCTTGCCCGCGATCGAGACCACGCCGCCGGACAGCACGACCTGCACCATGGTGATCAGCACGAGGAAAGGCATGGCCCGTTCCGTCGTACTGACCAGGGCGGACACCATCAAGCCCAGGCACATCGACGCCACGCAGAGCATGGCGATGCCGATCAGCAGCTCGGCGAACGGGGCGCCGGTCAGGAACGAGCCGCTCGGCGGCAGCGGATGCCCGAGCAGCCCGATCGCCGCCAGGAGCGCAGCTTGCACGACCGCGATCACACCCAGCACGATCAGCTTCGAGCCCAGGTAGGCCCCCGACGACAGGCCGGCCGCCCGTTCCCGTACGTAGATCGTCCTTTCCTTGACCAGTTCCCAGATCGAGCTGACGGTGCCGGACAGGCAGACACCCACGATAAGCAGGATCAGCAGGGTCGAGGCGCCGGGGTTGGTGCCCGGCGGGCCGCCCAGCCCCTTGCTACCCGCGATCAGGTGGATCAGCGCGCCGATGATGATCGGCATCAGCGCCGTGAACAGCAGATACCCGCGGTCGGACGCGATGACCCGCGCGTACCGGCGGCACAGCGTGCCGATCTGGTGGAACGCGCTGCCGCGCACCGGCGCCGGGGTTCCCGCGGCCTTCGGGCCGCTGGACACCGTGGAGATCGCCCGCGGCCGGGTGATGTACTCCTCATACACTCGCGAGCTGGCGAACTCGGCGGCCCAGTCCCGGTCGGGATACCGGTCAAACGCCTGGAACACCTCGGCCCAGCCGGGCTGGCCGAAGTAGCTCAGCCCTTCCTGCGGCGGCCCGAAGAACGCGACCTTGCCGCCGGGGACCAGGACCAGCAGCCGGTCGCAGACGTCCAGGTTGGCCACGCTGTGCGTGACCACGATGACGGTCCGGCCGTCGTGCGCCAGGTCGCGCATCTGCTCCATCACCGACTTGTCGAGCCCCGGATCCAAACCGGAGGTCGGCTCGTCCAGGAACAGCAGCGACGGCTTGGTCAGCAGCTCCAGGGCCACGTTGACCCGCTTGAGCTGACCGCCGGACAGCTTGTCGGCGCGGGTTTCCGCGTGCCGGGTCAGCCCCAGCTCACCCATCACCTCATCGACACGGGCGTTCCGCTCGTGGGCGTGTGTGTCAGGCGGGAAACGCAGTTCGGCGGCGTACCGCAGCGCCCGCTGTGTGGTGAGCTGGGTGTGCATGATGCTGTCCTGCGGGACCAGGCCGATCCGGGTCCGCAGCTCCGCGTAGTCCTTGTAAAGGTCGCGGTTGTCATACAGCACGACGCCCCGGTCGGCGGGGCGCATCCCGGTCAGCGCGCCGAGCAGGGTGGACTTGCCGGCCCCACTCGGGCCGATGATGCCGACCAGGCACCGCTCGGCGAGCGGGAAACTCACATGATCCAGCAGGATCTTGCCCCCGCCGACCTCGACGACCAGATCCTGCGCGACCAGGGACACGTCGCCGGTATCGATGTATTCGCGCAGCTCACCGTCGGTCAGCCGGTATGTGGCGGGCCCGATGCCGACAATATCTTTCTCGGTAAGCGTGACGGAGGTAACGCGCTGCCCATTGACAAATGTGCCATTGTGGCTGCCTAGGTCAACAATCTGGTACTTTCCGTCACTGGTTTTGCGCAATTCTGCATGGTGCCGGGAGATACTGAGGTCGGAAAGGACGAGGTCATTGTCCGGCGTCCGGCCAATCCGGAGGCGGTGCATGGGCAGCTGCAGCACCGAGGTGGGGCGCCGGTCCACACTCAGCCGGTAGTCGTTCTGCTGAACTCCCCCTCCCCGGCCGTGGCCGCCGTTGTTCGCCGGGCCCGCGCTGCCGGTGGGGCCGGCGCTGCCGGGGGTGCCGGCGGTGCCGCGGCCGCCGCCGTTGTTCGCCGGGCCTGCGCTGCCGGGGCTGCCGGGGGCGCGGCTAGCGGGGGCGCCGGGGGCGCCGCGGCCGTTAACGTCCGGACCGCCCCGGCGGGGTAGGCCGGGGCGGTCCGCATCGGGGCGGGCCACGTCGGGGCGGGGCGCATCGGGGCGGGGCACGTCAGGGCGGGCCACGTCAGGGCGGGCCACGTCGGGCCGCGGCGGGGCCTCGACGGCACCGTGCCCGACAGCACCGTGCCCGATGGGACCGGGGCGGTCATCACCGAACGGGCCAGAACCGGCGACGGACGTGGATATTTCCGTCGGCGCGTGTACCGGGCCGACGATTGGCTCACAGCGCAGGACCGGGCCGTCCTCCGGATTGCCGAGCCGGATCACACAGTCAGAACTAATGGTAACGCGGTCTATACGCTGGGTACCGATAAACGTCCCATTTGTACTGCCGACGTCTTCAAGTACCCAATTGTCCTGTTCATGCCGGAGGGTCGCGTGATGCCACGACACCCGCGCGTCGGGCACGACGATGTCAGATCCCGGATCCCGGCCCAGCCGGTAAGGGGTCCCCGCCTGCAATCTGTGATCCGATTGCCGCGTGCGCACCACAAGGACCAGGCCAGCCCCCGCCGGGCCGGAACGCAGCGATGCCATGTCTACTGAGTCTAGGGGTACTACCGATAAACGGGAATACTGAGAACCTTTTTCTTCTACCGGCCGTTAATGCACTAAACTCTCATCCGCCCCCGGATAGTGGAGCTGGTGTCATGAGCGAAGACCCGACCCGACCCATCAGGCCCGGGGAGTACGGGCCACCGGGCGGATATGGCTCGTCAGGGGACTACGGGCCGCCAGGCAAAAACGCGGACGGGTACGGGCCGGACGGCGGGCCCGGCGCGGGGCGAGGACAAGGTCCGGGGCACAGACCGGGGCAGGGATACGGCCAGGGTCAGGGAACGGACCGCGGATACGGGCCCGAGTACGGGCAGGACGCCGGGTACGGCCAGGGGTACAGGTCAGACGGAGGGTACGGCCAGGGGCATCCGCCGCCGGATGGCCACGGGTCACCGTCGGGTACGGCCCGGATGCCGGGCGCCGGTTACCAGCGCGAGGTGCCCGGGCGGGGGCGCCGTCGCGGCCGCAGGCACCGGGGCCTGACCATCACCGCGATCGTCGTCGTGGTTCTGCTCATTCTCCTGGTCGTGGCGGACCGCGTCGCGGCGGGCATCGCCGAAAATGAGGTCGCCAACCAGATCAAGTCGCAGGGATTTCCGGTCAAGCCCAAAGTGACGATCTCCGGCTTCCCCTTCCTCACTCAGCTGGCCGCGCGTGACTTCCGGCAGATGAACATCACGGCGAACAATGTAACCGAGGGCCCGCTCGACATCGCAAGTATCAACGCGACCCTGCACGGCGTGCATATCAATTCGGGCTTCAACGGTGCCACGGTCGACCAGCTGAACGGCACCGCACTGGTCACGTTCGCCGGGCTGAGCCACGCGGCGGGCGTGGGGGACGGCATCACGCTGTCCAACGCGGGCAACGGTGACGTGAAGGCGAGCATCGACCTGGGGTTCGTCAGCGGGAACGCGCTCGCCCAGGTGACTCGGGCCGGGCCGCACCAGATCAGCGTACGGTTCATCTCGTTCGGCGGCATTCCGCCGAGCGTGCTGGGCCCGCTGCAGGACTTCACGGTCAGCGTGCCGAACCTGCCCGCCGGGATGACCATCCAGAACGTGAGCGTGACCGGGCAGGGACTTCGTATCAGCGTTGCCGGGACCCATACCACCTTCAGCCAGTAACCGCGGAGGGGAAGCCGGGACCCATACCACCTTCAGCCAGTAACCGCGGAGGGGAAGCCGGGACCCATACCACCTTCAGCCAGTAACCGCGGAGGGGCCGCCGGGACCCATACCACCTTCAGCCAGTAACCGTGGAGGGCTCGTGCCCGTGACGACCGAAGCTCGGAACCGGTTCGCGCAGCGGCTGTTCACGCCGCTGCCGTCACGTTACGACCGGCTGGCCGAAATCCTGTCGATGGGCCAGAACGGCCGCTGGCGGCGCGCGATGGTCGACCGGATCGCCGCGCGGGCAGGCGGCAGCACCGGAGCAGCCGCCGGCACCAGAGCAGCCGCCGGGGAGGCACTGGTCCTGGACGTGGCCTCCGGGACCGCCGGGGTCGCGCTCCAGCTAGCGTCTCGGGCCGGGGCGCGGGTGGTCGGCCTCGACCTGACCGAGGGGATGCTGCGCCAAGGCCAGGCCAACGTGACGGGCGCGGGCCTGGGGAGCAGGATCGGCCTGGTGGCCGGCCGGGCGGAACGGCTGCCGTTCCCTGACGCGAGTTTCGACGCGCTGACCTTTACCTACCTGTTGCGCTACGTCGATGACCCGCAGGCGACACTGGCGGAGCTGGCGCGGGTGGTCAAGCCGGGCGGGACGATGGCGAGCCTGGAGTTCTGCGTCCCGCCGACGGCCTTCTGGAGGGCCTCGTGGGTGCTGTACACCCGGGTCATCCTGCCGGCCGGGGGCCTGCTGCTCGGTGGGCCGGCCTGGCTGCGGGTGGGCCAGTTCCTCGGGCCGAACATCACCGGCCATTACCGCCGGTATCCCGTCCCGTGGACGGTCGAGGCGTGGCGGCGGGCCGGTTTCACCGGGGTCGGGACGCAGATCATGAGCCTGGGCGGCGGCCTGGTCATGTGGGGCCAGCGCGCCGATGACTAACCGCCTCCGCCCGGCCTATTACGCCGCGCGGCCCGGGGGGCGGCCTGGAGGGTGGCGGGACTGGTGGACGCTCCTGCACCCGCCGTATACCGCCTGGCACCTGTCCTACGTGGTGATCGGCGCATCGCTGGCCCCGCACGTCTACGTCAGCCGACTCCTGTACGCAGTGGCGGCGTTCTTCCTCGCCGTCGGCATCGCCGCGCACGCTCTCGACGAGCTGCACGGCCGCCCGCTGCGCACGACCATCCCGGCCGCGGCCCTCGTCACCGCGGCTGCGGCCAGCCTGGCCGGCGCGGTCGGCCTGGGCGTCTACGGCATCACCCAGGCGGGCTGGATCCTGCTGCCGTTCATGGTGGCTGGCCCCGCCCTGGTGATCACGTACAACGCGGAGCTCTTCGGCGGCATCCTGCACAACGACCTGGGGTTCGCCGCGGCGTGGGGCGCCTTCCCCGTGCTCACCGGGTACGCCGCCCAGGACGGGAACCTGGCTCCGGCGGCCTTCGTGGCCGCCGCGGCGGCCCTCGCGCTGTCCGCGGCGCAGCGCCGGCTGAGCACTCCGGCGCGGGCCATCCGCCGGCACACGGCCCGGCTGGAGGGCACGATCACCCGGGTGGACGGTACGGCCGCGCCTATCGGCCCCAACCTGGTCCTGGACCCGCTGGAAGGAGCGCTGCGGGCGATGTCGTGGGGCCTGATCCTGCTCGCCGCCAGCCTCGCCATCGCCCGCCTGACCTGAACGGCCCAGTCCCGTATTAGGGTTAGCGGCGAAATAGCCGGGCGAAAGGGTATTCCCGCGGCGTACAACGCGTACGCGGATCTGCTGCCTACGGACCCTCGTTGGCTCATAATTGGGCTAAGAGGGCCTGGCGAATGGGTATCAGGACAGGGAGCGGTGATCCTGGCAATCACCGTCGGTGTCAAACGGGTGAGAAGCCGACAGGAGAGCACCACGTGACAATCGGCATGACAGTCGATAACAGTGCCCCGCCGCAAAATTCGTCGGTGCGGACCATCATCCTCGGTATCGACCACTCCGGGCGCATCGTCCAGCACGACCGCAACGCCCCGGCTGTGCTCGCCCGCCCTGCCGATCAGTTGCTCGGTGCCAGCCTCAGCGACCTGCTGAGCGGGCAGGGCCCCGCTGACAGAAGCGCGGGCAAGAACGCAGGCAAGAACGCAGGCAAGAACGCAGGCAAGAACGCAGGCACGGCTACCGGGACCGCCGAGAGGACCGAGGCCAACGGGACCGCCGGGCGTGTCCCGGGGCCCACCGGATCCGCGGCCCCGGCCGGCGACGACATCGTGGCGGGACTGCTGGAGGCCATCCGGTCCGACCGCGAGGGCACGGCCATGCTCTCGATCCGCACCGAGAGCGGCAAGGCGGACGCGGTGGTCACCGTGCACCCGATGCGCGCCGGCGACGTGAACGTCGCGGCCCTGGCCCTGCTGCGGGTCCCGGCGCCGGTCGCCGAGCGGTTCGTCGACCCCGCGCTGATGCGGCAGGCCCTGCTGGACCGGACGTTCAAGCGGATCGGCGACACCCTCGACTTCAACCATGTCGCCCGCGAGCTGATTACCACCCTGGTACCGCATTTCTGCAACTCGGGTGGCATCGCCGTGCTGGAGAGCTTGATCGGCGAGGATGAGTTCCCGGCGCACGGGCCGGACGGCTCCCATCCCCTGCGCCGCCTGGCGGTGGCCAATGACGCGGACGAACCCGCCTGGGAGGCGACCTTCCCCATCGGCGAAATCCTCCGCTACCCGCAGGGCTCGCCGTACGTGCTGTGCATGGACTCGGGCAAGCCGGTCCTGGAGGGCAGGATCAGCAAGGACGAGGCGGGAGAGCTGGCCGACATGTGGCAGCGCCAGCCGGTGTCAGACCTGCTGGCCGACGCCTCGATGCTGCTGCTGCCGCTCATCGCGCAGGGCAGCACGCTCGGCTTCTTCGTCTGCGTACGAAAACCGGGCTACCGCCGGTTCGACGCGTACGATCAGGAAATCGGGATGGAGTTCGCTTCGCGGGCCGCGATCTTCATCGACAACGCGCGGCGGTACAACCGCGAGCACGCCACCGCGCTGACCCTGCAGCGCAGCCTGCTGCCGACCGGCCTGTCCGCGCCGTCCTCGGTCGACGTTCGGCACCGGTACCTGCCGGGCAGCAAGCTCATCGAGGTCGGCGGCGACTGGTACGAGTCGATCGCGCTGCCAGGCGCGCGGGTCGCCCTGGTCGTCGGTGACGTGGCCGGGCACGGTGTCCGGGCCGCGGTGACCATGGGGCGGCTGCGGACTGCGATCCACACGCTCGCGCGGCTCGAACTGCCGCCGGCTGAGTCGCTGCAGCAACTGGACGAGCTCATGCACACGCTGGGCGAGCGGGAGCCGCACTTCGCGACCTGCGCATACGCGATCTTCAACGCGGTCAGCGGCACCTGCGAAGTGGCCGTGGCCGGGCATCTGCCACCGCTGCTGGTCCGGCCGGACGGCAGCAACGAGTACCTCGACGTGGCGCCCGCTCCCCCGCTGGGCGTCGGCGAGGGCCCGATCGAGAGCCGCGTGTTCACCATCGAGGACGGCAGCCTGTTCCTGCTCTATACCGACGGCCTGGTCGAGAACCGCACCCGGGACATCGACGACGGCCTCCAGCGGCTGCAGAAGATCTTCAGCGATGGCGCCCCGTCACGTTCGCTGGAAGAGCTGTGCAAGGCTACGCTCGACGGCGTGTACGCCGACCAGCAGCGCGACGACATCGCGGTCCTGCTGGCCCGGTTGTCCCGCATTCCTGAAGACCACCACGCGACCTGGATGCTGGGCCGGGAGCTGACCTCGGTGGGCCGGGCCCGCACGCTGATCCGGGAGCCGATGGAGCGCTGGGGCCTGGAGGACATGATCCCGGTCACCGAACTGCTGGTGTCGGAGCTGGTCACGAACGCCCTGCGGTACTCCCCCGGCGAGGTCACACTGCGGATTGTGCGGGAGGGCGCGCTGGTCTGCGAGGTGGGCGACAATTCCGCCGCGCTGCCCCGGCTGCGGCAGGCCGGCCGGGACGACGAGAACGGCCGCGGCCTGCAGGTGGTCAGCCAGTTCGCGAAGCGCTGGGGCGCCCGCCGGACCCGCACCGGCAAGGTCGTCTGGTGCGAGCAGCCCCTCCCCGGCGTCGAGGTCAATCCTCTGCCGTTGCATTAGTGTTGGACCCGGGGGGACGACCCCCCGGAACCCCCCGCTGCGCTTCGCGCCCCGCTGCGGTACTTCGCCGAGACACCGGCCGCTCACCGGGCCTAAGGCCCAGTTCGCCGTGCTGGCCCGGGGGGACGACCCTGGGTATGGCGGGGTCGGCCGGATCGATGGGGTTCCAGTTCGGTGACCAGGGCGCGTTGCGCTGGGTGGGCATTTCGGGGTCGCGGACGTTGCCGTGCCGGCGGCCCATCCGCTGGGCCCTGTCCCAGGTGGCCTTGTCCACCAGGACGGGGTGGGTGGGTTCGGGTGTCCAGATCCACTCCTGCGGCGGGGCCCAGATTTTCTTGCCGCCTTTGCGGCGGCGGCCCATCACCTGGTGCCCGGTGTACTTGGGGTTGGACAGGATCTCGTCCACCAGCGCCAGCGACCACCCGGCCGTGGGGCCGGGCGGCGGGTAGGCGTGCGGGCCGGCGGCCAGCCGTGCCCGGATGGTGGGCTTGCCAAGGTGCTCACTGACCCGCCAGCGGTATATCTGGCCGATGACCGGCCCGTACACCGGGTCTTCGATGAGCCGGGTTTTGGTGCGGCCGTCGGCGGCCTTGATGGGGTTGGGGTGCGGGTGTTTTTCCCCGTTGCCGGACGACCTGATCAAACGGCAGACCCATGACCGCTTCCCTTGCCTTGACCCGTGGACCCGTGAGGGACCGTGCCCGGCTCACGGGTCAGCCAGCCGGGCACGGCCTGCGGCCACTGTATCATTCTGTAGCAGAGCCTGTCCTGATAGATTCAGGCACGGATGGGCCTAACCTGATCGTTTAGCCTGCTCATGTGCCTGTTGATCATGGTTCCGCTGTGCCGCCGTACCGCCAGGTGGCCAACGAGCTGCGTGCCCGGATCGAATCAGGGGAACTGGCGCCAGGTACCCGGGTGCCGTCTATCACCACGCTGATGCAGGAGTACGGGATCGCGCGCAACACCGCGCGGCACGCGCTGGCAGTCCTCGCTGACGACGGCCTGATTGAAATCACGCCCGGATGGGGCTCATTCGTCAAGGCAAAGAGCTAGTTTCGAACGCAGTGGTATGCCTGTTCGATGGCGCGGGCATGGATCGAATTGGACGGCGAACAGGCCGCGTGGGGACCGACGCGGATCATCGTGGCCAAGCTCAGCCAGGACGGGTACGACCCCTTGGAATCACTCGTCTGTGGCAAGCATTGGGGCGCCTGAGCGGAGGCCGGGGCATCGTCGGCCCGCCTCGCGAGGATCGGGCTGCAAGGACCGGAAATCCGAGGTGGAATCGGCTATCGTCCCGGGTCGGACCCGTGCGGCGGATCGCTATCACCGGGCGCAACGGTACCGCGTGCGCTAGCTAGGTGCTTCCCCTTGAGCAGCGACCACGCGCGCTGCAGCGACACAATCAGCGTAGTGAAGACGATGAAGGACAGGTTGATCACCTCATCGCTGTCATGTGGATTGACTAGCAGCAGCACGCCGTATACGAATTGAGCCGCGTAGGCAAGCAACGTGACTGCCATCACGATCAGGTTACTGCCAGTGTGCAGCCGACGCTGGAGGCTGACGGCCGCGACGATACCGATCACGGCCATGATCACAGCAGGCTCGCCGATGTTGACCTTAGGAATGAGCCCCAGCAGGGACACCACGAACGAGTTCACCAGGCCGGTGAAGGCGGTGATCGCCAGCGCTTCGCCACCCGGTATGGCACTGGGCCCGAAGATCGTGTCGTCTCGGACCGAAACAGCGACGAACAAGAGCCCGATGAGTGCCGCAGCAGCTGTGGCAACCGCGCCAAGGTAGGCGTCGTACACACTGGGCACCATGCGGACAGAAGCTCGCATGGTTGATCTGTGATGTCAATCGAGAGTATGCACCTCGCCCAGGTGCTCATCGGCAATACCGGCGCTGCCTGAGCTGGTCCTTGACCTCGGCCAGCTTGGCCCGCATCCGCCTCGAGACCGTGATACGCCGCACCCAGAAACGCCCGTCCCGCATCCTCGCGCAGATGTGCGTGAAGCCGAGAAAGCTGAACGTCTCCGGTTTCCCCAGGTCCCGCGCCTGCGGCGCCGCTGCGCGGCCCCGCGTCCGGCGCTTCCCGCGACGGCGAGGCGTCAGAGTTGGCAGGTAAGTTTGCCCAGCACGATGGGCTATCCGCGACACGCTCAGCCGCGCATGAACAGTCAGCCTGACGCCCCTGCGCCCCTGCGCTGTCCCTGCGCCCTCTGCCGAATTAAGCCGTACGAGATCAAGACGGCAGCGCTTCGCGTCCTCTCACCCGGCCGCGCCCGCGCCGGGCTCCGGCCCTCCGGGCCGACCCGGCGCGACGGGCCGCTTGCTCCGCGCTCGGGTTTCCCGCTGATCAGCCGGATGCGCGCGGTCCTGCCGTGGCGATCGCGTGAGTGGTGCTCGCCGTTGTGGGGGGTTGAGGACGTTGTTTTTCTTCAGTGCCCGGATGGTGAGGTCGCGGTCGTCCGGGTTGTCCTCGATGAGCATGATCGGCTGGTCATTCATGCGGCGCCGCCTCGGGGTTGAGGGTGAAGTAGATGGTGGCGCCGCCGTCGACGGTGCCGTCGGCCCAGGTCCGGCCGCCGTGACGCTCGATGATGCGCCGGACGCTGGCCAGGCCGATGCCGGTGCCGGGGAACTGGCCGGCGTGGTGGAGCCGCTGGAACGGCTGGAACAGCTTGCCGACATAAGCGGGGTCGAAGCCGGCCCCGTTATCGCGCACGTAGCAGCAGATGGGGGCGTCGCCGACGGGTGCGGTCGCGAACTCGATGGCGGCGCGGTCGCGGCGGGAGGTGAACTTCCAGGCGTTTTCGAGCAAGTTGTCCAGCGCGGACCGGATCAGGGCGCGGTCCGCGGTGACCCGGACGCCGTCCTGCACGGTCACCTTGACCTGTCGGCCGGGGTCACGGGCGCGGAGCTGGTCGCAGATGGCGGTGACCTCGGCGCTGAGGTCGACGTCCTGCAGGTGCATCGTGGCGCGGGTCACCTGTGCCAGGTGCAGCAGGTCATCGATCAGGGCGGCCATGCGCGCGCAGCCTGCCTGGACGCGCCCGGCGTACTCGCGGCCTGTTTCGTCGAGCCGGTCGCCGTAGTCCTCCACAAGAGCCTCGGCGAACCCGCTGATCCCTCGCAGCGGGGTTCGCAGGTCGTGGGCGATGGAGTAGGCGAAGGCCTCCAGGTTCTTGTTGGCCCGCTCCAGGTGAATGGTGCGCTGCTGCACCTGCTGTTCCAGGTTCGCGTTCAGCGACCGGATCTCCTTGGTTGCCCGGCGCAGGCGGCGGCGAAGGGAAAGACCGGCCATCACATCGGCGGCGGCCAGGACGGCGGCCAGGACAATGAAGAAGGTCAGCTGGGTACCCAGGGCCGAGCGCCGCGAGGCGCCTGCCGCAGTGGCGGCGCGCTGGAGGTCTGCGGTCACCCCGCGGGCATCGTCCATGACCCGCTTGCCCTCGTCGGTGTCCACAATCCGCACCGCACCGGCGTGATCACCGGCGCGCTCCAGTTTGATGGTCTCGGCTATCACCGCCAGCTTCGCCGCGACCAGACTCTTGAGCGCTGCGAAGTATTGCCCGCCGCCAGGGACCGCTGAGACCAGCGAGCCGAGACGCTGCTGGTCGGCTGGGACCGTCAAGAGCGCCGCATCGTAGGGCTGAAGATAAGCGGGGTTGCCGGTCAGCAAATAGCCGCGCTGGCCGGTCTCGGCGTTGAGCAACCCGATCAGCAGGTCGTTGCTCGCCCCGATGACATCCGAGGTGGTGACGTCAGCCCTGTCATAGAGCACATAGGACAGCACCGAGAGGGCTGAGCTGGCCACGAACAGAATCAGGAGCAGAGCCACCGATGCGAGCACGAGCGCATGGGGAACGGATGCCCGCCGCGCCGCACCCCTGCCCGCGGTATCAGCGACGGCGGTCGCCGGTTGCCTGGTCCCAGACGCACCACCTGTCACCTCGACCTGGAACCGGGAGCTAGTCACTCAGAGCGCCAGCCCCGCAAATGCCGATGATCTTCGGGCTCAAGACGGCTCCCCCCCGGGATTGCGCGCACAAGGCGCCCATGTTCTGACCGGGCCAAAGACCCGCACGCTAACCCCATCCTGCCCGCTACTTTATCGTACGTATTCGGAAATCGTGTGGCTGGGGGCGAGTTGGATCGCGCCTACCAGGGCAAACGCGAACCGGACCACAGGACTTCCGAATAGTTACACTTTATCCTCCCCGCTACTTTCCTCCCCCCAGAGTCAAAGGTCACAAAAGCCCAGGCGGGCGGCCTCGGCAGCCCGGCCCGGAACCTGACACCGCCATTATTTCCCTAAGTTCCGCTGGCGCAAATTTGAAAGTATGATCTGGTTCACGGCATAATGCCCATGTTTCCGGCTTGCCTTGTTTAGGACGTTGAATCCTTTACTCACCAGCGTGGGCGGTCATGCGCTGGCCGTCCACTCGCTGACCAGTTGGCGAGTCGGCCGGGCTGGGTCGGGATTTTTCTGCATCCCTATGGGGAGCGAACCTGGAAAAGTCGGTGTCACTGCTGTTCCCCTTCGCTGCGGGCTCGGGTCACAGTTCTGTGATCCACTCGATCACCAGGCGTCGGCTTGGGTTGGCTGTTTGCCATTTGGAGTGGCACGCCCCCCCGGAACCCCCCGCTGCGCTTCGCGCCCCGCTGCGGTACTTCGCCGAGACACCGGCCGCTCACCGGGCCTAAGGCCCAGTTTGCTGGGCCGGTATGAGCGCCTCGCCGTAGCCTGCGCGGGGTTCTCGCTCCCTGCCCCTCATTCGACGGTGACGCTTTTGGCCAGGTTACGTGGCTTGTCTATGTCGCGGCCTAGCTTGGCGGCCATGTGGTAGGCGAACATCTGCAGCGGGATCGTGAGCAGGATGGGGTCCAGTTCCGGCGTGCAGTGTGGGACGCGGATGACCGCGTCGGCCAGGTCGGCGGGCAGATCGCCGCTCGTCACCGCGATGACGGGGCCACCACGCGCCTTGATCTGCTCGATCGTGGAGATGTTCTTGCTCAGCAGCTCGTCGTCGGGGACCAGCACCACGCTCGGCATGCTCGCGTCGATCAGCGCCAGCGGCCCGTGCTTTAGCTCGGAGGCCTGGTACGCCTCGGCGTGCACGTAGGAGATCTCCTTGAGCTTCTGGGCGCCCTCGCGCGCCACTGGCCAGGCACGGACCCGGCCGATGAAGAACATGTGCTCCGCGCCGGCGAGCTGGCCGGCGATCGCGGCGATGTTGTCCTCCTGGGCGAGCACGTGATCGATCTGCTCCGGCAGCGCGCGCATGCCCGCCACGATCCTGGCCCCCTCGGCGGCGGACATGTCGCGGACCCGGCCGATGAGAAGGGCGAGCAGGGCGAAGGACGCCGCCATATTGGTCAGCGCCTTGGTGGAGGCGACGGCGATCTCCGGTCCGGCGTGCAGGAACACGCCGCTGCCGCACTCCCGCGCGACCGCGCTGCCGACGACATTGACGGCGCCCACGACCTGGCCACCCTTCCGCTTCAGCTCCTGGACGGCCATCAGCGTGTCCAGCGTCTCGCCGGACTGGCTGATCGCGACGTAGAGGGTGTCGGGGTCGACCACCGGGTTCCGGTAGCGGAATTCGGACGCGGGCTCGGCGTCCGCGGGCACCCGGGCCAGCTCCTCGACCAGGACGGCCCCGATCTGCCCGGCGTAGTACGCCGATCCGCAGCCGAGGAACTTGACCCGCCGGACCGAGCGGAGCTGGCGGGCGTCCAGGCTGATGCCGCCGAGGCGCGCGGTGGCGAACCGCTCGTCGAGCCGGCCGCGGAGCATACGGCGCAGCGCTTCCGGCTGTTCGTGGATCTCCTTCCGCATGAAGTCCTCGTATGGGCCCAGCTCGTAGTCGCCCGCCTCGGCCTCGACCATGGTCGGCGTCTTGTCCGTGCGCTGGTTGTCCAGCGTGCGCGTCTGGTAGCCGTTGGAGCGCACCGTGGCGACCTCGGCGTCGTCGAGGTAGACGACCTGCTGGGTGTGCCGGACGATCGCGGCGACGTCGGAGGCGATGAACATCTCGTTCTCCCCGATGCCGAGCACGATCGGGCTGCCGTTGCGCGCCACCACCAGCTCGTCGGGATGGCGCACGTCTAGAACGAGCAGGCCGTAGGTCCCCTCGACCCGGCTCAGCGCGCGCAGAACGGCGTCCTCCAGAGAGCTGCCGTCGGTCATCTCGGCCGCGATGAGGTGGGCGAGGGCCTCGGTGTCGGTGTCGGAGACGAGCGGGACGCCGGCGGCGGTCAGCTGGTCACGCAGTTGCTCGGCATTCTCGATGATGCCGTTGTGCACCACGGCGATGTTGCCCGCGGCGTCCAGGTGCGGGTGCGCGTTGATCTTGTTGGGCTCGCCGTGCGTCGCCCACCGAGTGTGCCCGATCCCGACGGTGCTACGGACCCGGTCGCTGACCTGATCCCGGAGATCTTGCACCCGCCCGGCGGTCTTGGTGACCTGAAGCCTGCCGCGGTAAACTACCGCTAGGCCCGCGGAGTCATACCCCCGGTACTCCAGCCGTCGCAGCCCTTCCAGCAGTACGGGCACCGCCTCCCGGCGGCCGATGTAGCCCACGATTCCGCACATGAATGCGTCTCCCCCTCTAGGTCAGCCGTACACAATCCGGCGGAGCTGACGCTGCGACAGCACCGGCGCCGCGAACCGCCGCGTGGTTATCTCGGCGGAGATAGCCGACCAGATATCGGCATTCTTGAGTTGGCGGAGCCTCAGCTCGTGATGCCGCCGGCGCACATAGTCCTCGACGGTTTCGTCGAAGTACGCCAGCACATCCGCGATGACCCGCGCGGCGGTGACGTTCGGCAGGCCCGTCGACGCCGTCACGTAGCGGATCAGGTCGGACTCCACAGATGGGAGCAGCTCCGGCATGACCCCCAATGTGCCATCTTCGGCCCCCCACAGCAACTTACCTGCCCGGAATCGGGCACAATTGTCCCTAATTTTCCCGAAACGGGGTCTATGGCACGCTTATCCAGCTAGAATCCGCCGCAGCCGATAAAGCCGTACCGCCGGGAACGGCAATGCCCGTGTCCCCGGGATGAGGGGACACGGGCATCACGATGTAACCGGGCGCCTTCTCAGTTGCTGAGTGTGGTCTTCTGCACCTGAAGCAGGAACTCGGCGTTGCTCTTAGTCTCCCGCATCCGCTCCATCAGGAGTTCAAGTGCCTGCTGCGGGTCGAGCGCATGCAGCACCCGGCGGAGCTGCCAGATGATCTTCAGCTCGTCGGGGGCCATCAGGATCTCTTCCTTGCGGGTGCTGGAGGCGTCCACGTCCACAGCGGGGAAGAGCCGCTTGTCGGCGAGCTCGCGGCGGAGCCGCAGCTCCATGTTGCCGGTGCCCTTGAACTCCTCGAAGATGACCTCGTCCATCCGAGAGCCGGTCTCGATCAGAGCGGTGGCCAGGATGGTCAGCGAGCCGCCGTTCTCGATGTTGCGCGCCGCGCCAAAGAACCGCTTCGGCGGGTACAGTGCGGTGGAGTCCACACCACCGGACAGGATCCGGCCGCTGGCCGGTGCCGCCTGGTTGTAGGCGCGGCCGAGACGGGTGATGGAGTCCAGCAGGACAACCACGTCGTGACCCATCTCCACCAGGCGCTTGGCGCGCTCAATGGCCAGCTCCGCGACGGTCGTGTGGTCGTCGGCGGGGTGGTCGAAGGTGGAGTGGATCACCTCACCCTTGACCGTACGCTGCATGTCGGTGACTTCCTCGGGACGCTCGTCGACGAGGACGACCATGAGGTGGCACTCGGGGTTGTTCTTGGTGATCGCGTTGGCGATCGCCTGCAGGATCATCGTCTTTCCGGCCTTGGGCGGGGAGACGATCAGGCCACGCTGACCCTTGCCGATGGGGCAGATCAGGTCCATGATCCGGGTGGTCATGATGCCGGGCTCGGTTTCCAGCCGGAGACGGTCCTGCGGGTAGAGCGGGACCAGCTTGGAGAATTCGACCCGGGACCGGGACTGCTCGGGGTCTAGCCCGTTCACCTTGTCCAGGCGGACCAGCGCGTTGAACTTCTCCCGGCGCTCGCCGTCGCGCGGCTGCCGCACGGCGCCCTCGATGACGTCGCCCTTGCGCAGGCCGTAACGCCGCACCTGGGACAGGGACACGTACACATCGTTCGAACCGGGCAGGTAGCCGGTCGTCCGGACGAAGGCGTAGTTGTCGAGAACGTCGAGGATGCCCGCGATCGGGATCAGCACGTCTTCGTCGGTGATCGTCGGCTCGGGCTCGCCACCGCCGGGGCCACGCTCGCGGCGCCGGTTGCGGTTGCGGAACCGGTCACGGCTGCGGCGGCGGCCCTGGCCGTCACCGTCGTCGTCGCCGCGGTAGGATTGATCGGCTCCAGATGGCTGCGCGGCGGCCGGCTCGCGGCTGTCACCGCGCTCAACGCGGTTGCTGCCGTCCCGGCCGTCGCGGCTGCTGTCGCCGCGCCCGCGGGACTGCTGGGCGTCACCGCGGCTGTTGCTGCCCCGGCGGCGGCGGTCGCCACGCGGCCCGTCAGCGGGCTGCTGGCCGTCACCGCGGACGGCCTCGGTCGCCGTCTCCTGGGCTGCCTGCGGGCTCTGTGAGCCCTGCGCAGCACGGCCGGTGTCGCTCGCGGGGGCCTGGTCGAAGCTGAGCTGCTGGCTGACGGCATCGGCGCGGCTTGAAGCGGGCACGCCATTGCCGTCGGCCCGCGCGTCGCCGCGGATGCGGGTTTCGGTGGATGTCTGTGGTTCCATGGCGTCCTGCTTGAGCGGGCGAGACGCGTCGGCTCCCGCAGACGCGGCCCGCGGGGCTGAGACTTCGCGGGAAGTAGCGCCGGCCCGGGAACCACGGCGCGGCTCCTCAGCGGTGCCGCCGCCCTGCTTCTCCTGGATCGCCGCGATCAGCTGGCTCTTGCGCATGCGGGCCGTGCCCGCGATGCCCATCTGCTGCGCAACCTGCTGCAACTCGGGCAGCAGCAACGCGGAAAGACCCGTCCCCTGGCGGCGGCGCCCCTTGGCGGCCGCGGCACCGTCCGACCCGGCTGGCGCCCTGGATCCGGCGTGGGAACCCTCGGGATCGGCATTCACCGGAGATACCGGACGACCGAGGGGGGTTTCCCCGGGCGCATCCTGTGCGCCGCTGAGGAATTCGGTGGTGTCGCTCACTAATGGTCCTTCCATTACGATCCTCGGCCGGTCCTACGGCCGATCGGCCGGGCGCCGCGACCTGGCGGTGCTCAGGCGTAGGTTCACGCTTCCCTGATATGCGTCATTGCCCTGGCGCCTTGGGATGTTCCTCCATGAATGTGCTGTGCGCCCGCAGCCGGGCGAAACAAGCCCAGGCAAACCCACGCGGCCACCCGCCTGAGTTCCCGGATTCCGCTCGCCTGCCAACCCGTTCTCCCCCGGAAACCGGGCGAGAACGAAAAACCGTAAGTGACGCATTACCGGGGGGCCACTGCCTGACCACGGCAGCAGGAGCTGTCAGGTCACATATGGCTGGTGAGCACCCGCCCCGCATCGGGGCACCTGGTGCAACACCCACCCTAACACCATGAGAGCCCACCGCATTCCCTCACCGGTATCCGTGTGTCGCAGAAGAGGACGACCAGCATGCAGGATGGAGCGTGTCCGGCCGCCGGAGGCGCACGTTCTCCTGGCGTGATCACTGGGGTGTGCCGCCTGCGGGAACTGAGCCTGGCGTTACGGACTGGATGCTAGCGCCTCGCCGGTCAACGTCAAGAACGCTTATGTCCCAGTCGATACCCATTTCCCGGATGGTTGAATCCAGGACATTAAGGCTGGCCGTGGCCGGGGCCTGCGCAGACCAGGACGCAGGTCCCAGGTCAGGCTCTGACATAGACGCGGGCCGGACCAGGAACGCGAGCACGGACGGGCCCGCCCCGGATACCACGGCGGGAACGCCACCCTCGCGCAGCCGCCGGACCAGGTCCGCGGTAACCGGCATCACCCCGGCCCGGTAGGGCTGGTGCAGCCAGTCCCGGGTCGCCTCGAGCAGATCGCCCGGCGCGCTGGTGAGCGCGGCGACAAGCAGGGCACTGCGGGCGGCGTTGGCCTGGGCGTCGGCGTGCGGGACCGATTCCGGCAGCACGCCCCGGGCCGTTTCGGTGGCGAGCGGCTCCGGTGCGACGATGGCCACCGGCACGATGGTCGTCAGCGGGGACAGCCGTGTCGCCCGCGCGCCGCCGTCGCCGGTCCACGCGATCGTCAGCCCGCCAAGCAGGCACGCTGCCACATTGTCGGGATGGCCCTCCAGTTCCGACGCCAGCCGGAGCACTGCGCCGGCCGACAGCCGCGCGGCTCCGCCCTCCGCGAGCGCGCGGGCGGCCAGGATGCCGGAGACGATTGCCGCTGCGGACGAGCCGAGCCCCCGTGCGTGCGGGATGCGGTTGGCGCAGCGCAGCGCGAGGCCGGGTGGCTGGCCATCCAGCAGGCCGAACGTTTCGCGCATGGCCCGTACCACCAGATGCTTCTCCCCCGCCTGGGCGCTGGCTTCTCCATGGCCCGCGACCTCGATCGTGAGACCGGGGCGGTCGGTGCGCGCCTCCACCATGTCGTGTAGCGAGAGCGCGAGGCCGAGCGCGTCGAACCCCGGCCCGAGGTTGGCGCTGGTGGCGGGGACACGGACCCGAACGGAACCGTCCATCGGGGCCGTTCAGGCCAGTCCGAGCGCGGCGGCCGCGGCCGCGGAGTCGGCCGAGATGGTGGCTGGTGAGGGGGCTCCGGACAGCGCCCAGTCAGGATCCTTCAGCCCGTTGCCGGTAATCGTGCAGACGACCCGGGACCCGGGGGTGATGAGGCCGCCGGCGCGCGCGCGCAGCAGGCCCGCCACACTCGCCGACGAGGCCAGCTCGCCGAACACGGCTTCCTCCCGCGCCAGGATCCGGTAGGCGGAGAGGATCTCCCGGTCGGTCACCGCGCTGATCAGGCCGCCGGATTGGTCGCGGGCCGCCTCGGCCTGATGCCAGGAGGCGGGGTTGCCGATCCGGATCGCCGTCGCGATCGTTTGCGGCTGGCGAACCGGCTCCCCGTTCACGATCGGGGCGGCCCCGCTGGCCTGGAAACCGAACATCCGCGGCGTGTGCGTGGCCAGCCCGTCCCGGGCGTATTCCTGATAGCCCATCCAGTACGCCGTGATGTTGCCGGCATTGCCCACGGGCAGGCAGTGCACGTCGGGCGCGTCACCGAGCGCGTCGACGATCTCGAACGCGGCGGTCTTCTGGCCCTGGATACGGTCCGGGTTCACCGAGTTGACCAGGGCGACGGGATGTTCGGCGGAGAGCTTGCGTGCCACTTCGAGGCAGTCGTCGAAGCTCCCGGTCACCTGGAGCAGTTTCGCGCCGTGGACGAGCGCCTGGGCCAGCTTGCCGATCGCGATCTTGCCCCGCGGGACGAGGACCGCGCAGGTCATCCCGGCGCGCGCGGCATAGGCGGCGGCGCTCGCGCTGGTGTTGCCGGTGGACGCGCAGATCACCGCCTGAGCCCCGCGTCCGGCCGCAGCGCTGATGGCGACGGTCATCCCACGGTCCTTGAACGAGCCGGTCGGGTTCGCGCCCTCCACCTTGAGGTACACGTCGCACCCAGTCCGCGCGGACAGCACCGGCGCGGGCAGCAGCGGCGTGCCGCCCTCGCGCAAGGTGACGACCGGCGTGTCACCGTCGACCGGCAGCCGGTCCCGGTACTCAGCGATAACGCCGCGCCACAGACGCTGAATTCCCTGTGCCGGACCCGGCGGGGCGGGCGTGGCCGCCGGGTCGGCTGGCCGGGGCGGGACAGGCCGCTCCGGGGCGGGCGTCCCATTCTCGGCCCTTGGTGCGGCGGACGTCGGCGCCTCTGACAGGCGGACAACCGGCTCGGTCATCAAGATCGCGGCGTGGAGACCCCGGACTTCAGGCCGGGGAGGAAACGCCGCTCCCCCCTTCCGCGTGTCGCGCTTATCCGAAACGGTGCGATCGGAGAAGCTTGGTTGTTATGCGGACGGCGTACAAGCGCCGGGCCTACCCGGCACTGGAGCAGGCCAGCGTGCTCAACCGCACGTTCGGGTGCGTCCGCGTGGTGTGGAACCGGACCCTGGCCTGGCGGCACCAGCGGTACCACGCCGAGCAGGTCAGGACGGGCTTCACGCAGGCCAACGCCTACCTGACCGCCATGAAGGCCACCGAAGACCTGGCGTGGCTGAACGAGGTGTCCTCGGTCCCGCTGCAGCAGGCGATCCGGCACCAGCAGGTCGCCTACACCAGCTTCTTTGCCAAGTGTGCCCGCCATCCACGGTTCAAGTCCCGGACCGGCCGGCAGTCCGCCGAGTACACCCGGTCCGGGTTCCGGTACCGGGACGGCCGGTTGTTCCTGGCGAAGATGGACACGCCGCTGGCGTTCACCTGGTCGTGGCCCGGCATTGACCCGGCATCGATCGAGCCGACCACGGTGACGGTCTCCCGTGATCCGTGCGGGCGCTGGTACGTGTCCCTCGCCGTCGAGGTGGCCGGCCCGGAGCAACTTCCCGCCACGGGTGCCGTGGCCGGGATCGACCTGGGTATCAAGGATTTCGCGGTCACCTCCGGCGGGCAGAAGATCCCCAGCCCGCGGAAGCTGGCCCGCCGGGAACAGGCCCTGGCCCGGTATCAGCGCAGGCTGGCCCGCTGCCAGCGCGGCTCCGCGAACCAGGCCAAGGCCAGGGCAAAGGTCGCCCGCGCGCACCGCAAGGTCCGCGCGTCCCGCGCCGATTCCCTGCACCGCACCTCCACCGCCCTCGTCCGCGACCATGACGTGATCGTGATCGAAGACCTGGCCGTGCACAACATGGTCCGCAACCGGTCGCTGGCCAAGGCCATCCGCGACTGCGGGTGGGGCACCTTCCGCCAGCTGATCGAGTACAAGGCGGCCCGGGCGGGACGGCACCTGATCGTGATCGGCCGCTGGTACCCGAGCTCGAAGAGGTGCTCGGCGTGCGGGCATCTGCTCGCGGCGCTGAGCCTGAACACCCGGACGTGGCAGTGCCCGTCCTGCCGCACCCGGCACGACCGGGACATCAACGCGGCACAGAACATCCGGGCGGCAGGTCTTGCCGTAGCCGGGGGCAACCCCGGCGATGCCTGCGGAGCTGATGTCAGACACTCCGGGTCCTCCCGGATGCAGTCGGCCGTGAAACAGGAACCCCAGCCTGCGAAGGCTGGAATCCCCGTCCGTCAGGGCGGGGAGTAGTCAAGATGGACCCTCCTCACCTTCCACCCGCATCACGCTGGCTACGGCGCGGACCACGCCGAGGGACTCGAGTTCGCCGACCGTCGCGGCCAGCGCCGCGTCACGGGCCTGGTGGGAAACGATGATCAGCTGCGCGTCGTCGCCGCGGGCTTCCTGGCGGGCCGCGCGGATGGAGACGTCGTGCCGTGCGAACGCGTCGGCCACCTGGGCGAGCACACCCGGCCGGTCGGCGACGTCCAGGGAGACGTGGTAGCGGGTGAGCGTCTGCCCCATCGGCATGACCGGCAGCGCGGCGTAGGTGGAGGCGTCCGGCCCGCGCGTCCCGGCCAGCCGGTTCCGGGCCACCGCCACGATGTCGCCGAGGACCGCGCTGGCGGTGGGGGTGCCGCCCGCCCCCGCGCCGTAGAACATGAGACGGCCCGCCGATTCGGCCTCCACGAAGACCGCGTTGTAAGCGCCGCCGACCGCGGCCAGGGGGTGGGACCGCGGGATCATCGCCGGGTGCACGCGGACCGACACGCCGCCGTTGGTCCGCTCGCAGATCGCGAGCAGCTTGACCACGCAGTCCAGCGCGCGCGCACTGGCCATGTCGGCGGTGGTGACGTCGGTGATGCCCTCGCGGTGCACGTCGGCGGCGGTCACTGCGGTGTGGAAGGCCAGGCCGGCCAGGATCGCCGCCTTGGCCGCCGCGTCGAAGCCCTCGACGTCCGCGGTGGGATCGGCCTCGGCGTAACCCATCGACTGGGCCTCCTCCAGAGCCTCGCTGAACCCGACGCCCGAGGAGTCCATCCGGTCCAGGATGTAGTTGGTCGTGCCATTGACGATGCCGAGCACCCGGCGCACCGCGTCCCCGGCCAGCGACTCGCGCAGTGGCCGCAGCAGCGGGATGGCGCCGGCCACGGCGGCCTCGTAGTACAGGTCCGTACCGTGCTCGCGCGCCGCGCCGTGGATCTCCGCGCCGTTCTCGGCCAGCAGCGCCTTGTTCGCGGTGACCACCGACTTGCCCGCCTTCATCGCGGCGAGCAGCAGGGACCTGGCGGGCTCGATGCCGCCGATCACCTCCACGACGATATCGATGTCCGGCCGGGTGGCCAGCATCATCGCGTCGGCGGTGAGCAGGTCGCGGTCGATCCCGGCGTCCCGGGGATGCGCCGGGCGGCGGACCGCGATGCCGGCCAGCTCGAGCCGGGCCCCGGTCCGCACGGTCAGGTCGGCGGCCTGCTCGCGGAGCAGCCGCGCGACCTGGGAGCCGACCGAGCCACAGCCGAGCAGCGCGATCCGCAGGGTTGCCCCGTTTCCTGCCTCCCTCGCGGGCGCTTCGCTGGCCGCGGGAGGGGTCTTAGGGGCGGTCATCCGACGTCCAGCCGAAGCAGGTCGTCCATGGTCTCCCGGCGGACGATGACCCGGGCCGCGCCGTCCCGCACGGCCACCACCGGCGGGCGCGGCACGTGGTTGTAGTTGCTGGAGATGGACCGGCAGTACGCGCCGGTGGCCGCGACGGCCAGCAGATCACCCGGGGCCAGGTCGGACGGCAGATAGGCGTGCCGGACCACGATGTCCCCGCTCTCGCAGTGCTTTCCCACCACCCGGGACAGCATGGGCGGGGTGTCGGCGGCGCGGGAGACGAGCGCGCAGGTATAGGTCGCGTCGTACAGCGCCGTGCGGATGTTGTCGCTCATGCCCCCATCCACACTGACGTACGTGCGCAGTCCGTCCACGTCCTTGACCGTTCCGACTTCGTAGAGCGTAACCGTGCCAGGCCCGGCGATCCCCCGTCCAGGCTCGACGGTGAGCCGGGGCCGGGGCAGCCCGGCGGCCTGACACTGCCGGTCCACGATGTCCCGGATGCTCTGTGCGAGCACCTTGACCTCGGGCGGCGCATCCTCGTCGGTGTAGGCGATTCCGAATCCCCCGCCCAGGTCGAGTTCCTCGATCTCCACCCCGTGCTCGTCGCGGATCCGGACCGCCAGCTCGAGCACCCGGTGCGCGGCGACCTCGAACCCGGCGGTGTCGAAGATCTGCGAGCCGATGTGGCTGTGCAGGCCGGCCAGCTCCACCTCCGGGCAGGTGACGACGCGGCGGACCGCCTCGTCGGCCGCACCGGAGGACAGCGAGAAGCCAAACTTCTGGTCGTCGTGGGCGGTGGCCATGAACTCGTGCGTGTGCGCCTCGACCCCGGTAGTGACGCGGACCAGCACGCGGGGGCGGGCGGCCAGGGCGCCAGGCCGGTCCCGGTCGGCGACATAGGCCAGACGCGCGATCTCCTCGAACGAGTCGACGACGATGTGCCCGACACCGGCCGCCACGGCGCGGGTGAGCTCGGCCAGCGACTTGTTGTTACCGTGCATGGTGATCATTTCCGGCGGGACCCCGGCCGACAGGGCGACCTCCAGCTCACCGCCCGTGCACACGTCCACGCCGAGCCCCTCGTCGCTGACCCAGCGCAGCGCGGCCCGGGAGCAGAACGCCTTCGCGGCGTAGAAGACAGCGGCGTCGGGCCCGAACGCCTCGCGGTACTCCGCGCACCGGCTGCGCATGTCCGCCTCGTCGCAGACGAACAGCGGCGTACCGTAGGTCCCGGCCAGCTCGCGCACGTCCATCCCGCCGATCATCAGGACGCCGTCTTCCCGGCGCGCCGAACGCGGCCAGATCGCCGCCGAGAGCGCGTTCAGGTCGGTGGGCGGCGACGGCGGATGATCGGCGGGCAGCACGTCCGCGTAACGTGGCCCGGCCGGGTGGGCGACACGGCTCATGACATTCCTTCGTAGTCGGTCCGTTGGCCGGCGCGGGATCGGTCGGAGTCCAGGTTGGGTTACAGCCGGCCCGGCGCGCCGACGCCGAGCAGCTCCAGGCCCGCGGCCAGGCCCGAGACCGCGGCCCCGGCCAGCCACAGCCGGGCGCGGACGGTGCGGGCATCGCCCGGCAGCCCTTCGTGCTGCGTCCCCTCGGTCCGGGCCCCCTCGTGCTCGTCTCCGTCGTGCCCCCGCTCCGGCCAGGCCGGGCAGGATACGCGGCACACCTGGTACGTCTCCGCCAGCTCCTCCAGAAAGACGGCGAACTCGTGCGGCCGGCCGCGGCGCGCGGCCCGGGCCACCTGTTCGGGGAGCCAGGACAACGCGGCGAGCACAGCCCGCTCCCTGGGGTGCGCGAGCGAGCCCGGCCGCACCACTGCCGCCTCGCCCCTGGTCAGGTCAAGAGCGGCGGCCCAGCGCAGCGTCGACGCAGCGCAGGAGTGCGCGTAACGAACAGCATAGGCGGGATTGGCCGGGACATGCCGCGCCCAGGCGGCCGGGTCGAGGGCAACGGGATGTTCCGGGGGGATGCGGGCCAGCGCATAGGTAATGGCGTCGAGGCCGGCGAAGGCGACCGCGTCCGGCAGCGGACCAGTCCCGGCACTGGGATCGAGGGTCGCCGGGGGCCGTTCGGCTGAATCAGGCACCGTCACGGTCGCGCCCGCAGCGGCCGCGAGCCGGGCGGTCACCTGGGCGACAACCAGATCCCTGGCCTCCGGCCAGCTCCGCGCGCTGGTTAGGTGGCCGGCCGGAGGCGCGGGCCGACTGGTTCCGGCCAGGGCGTCGCTGCGGGCGCATGCGGGCCCGGTCTCGGTGACGCGGACGGCGGTTTCCGTGAGCTTCCCGGGAGTCACGGTGATGGTGAGGTAGCCGTGGCCGGTGCGCTGGGCGTCCCCGATCCAGGCGGTGGTGCGCAGGTGGGCGGCCATGCGGGCGGCGAGTTCGGCCGGGTAGGGCGCGAGGCGGAGGGGGAGGCTGCTGGAGTACCGGCCGGGCGCACCGCCGTCGCGCAGGCCGACGTCACGCTCGTGACCCGGGTACCCCGCGTCCCGGGCGGCCGCCGCGACCAGGTGACGGAGGTCGGCGGATAGCACGTGGTCAGGGTACCGGCGGCGGGCTTGTCTCCCGGCCGGGCTCAGCCGAGGAGGCCTGGGATGAGCCGAAGGGGTGGGCGGCCCTGTGGTTCGGCGGTGGGCGGCCCTTGGTTCGGCGGTGGGCGGTCTTGGATGGGCACCCGGCGCGGCGGCTCAGCCGAGGACACTGGGCGGGGCGCCGGCCAGTTCGCGGACCACGCGGATCATCTCGCCCGGGTCGAACGGCTTGGTCAGGTAGGCGTCCACGCCGATCTGGTGCCCGCGGTCCTTGTCGTCCTCCTGCGCCCGCGCCGTGATCAGGACCACCTTGATATGAGAGGTCTGCGGGTTTTTCCGCAGCTCTACGGCGGTTACCCAGCCGTCCAGCCTCGGCATCATCACGTCGAGCGTGATGACCTGCGGCGCGATCGCCGCTACCTTGTCCAGGCAGTCCTGACCGTCCACCGCGGTGGCCACGTCGAAGCCCTCAAGCGTGAGGTTCACGGCGATAAGCTGCCTGATCACCTCGTCGTCGTCGACAACGAGGACGCGTCCCAGTGCCTGCGTCACTCGGGCGACATTATCCGTTCCGGGGCGCGCGGCGCGCGCTGTTCGCTCCCGTGTCCGGAGGGTGCCGCACACAGGTTCGGCCGCGTGCCCGGAGCGGTGCCGCACACGGGTTCGGCCGCGTGCCCGGAGCGTGCCGCACACGGGTTCGGCCGCGTGCCCGGAGCGTGCCGCACACGGGTTCGGCCGCGTACCCGGAGCGTGCCCCACACTGGTAGTGTTGCTGCGTCCCAATCGGCGACGTTCGGCGAGAGTACGGATCGTCACCGGGCCCCCATAGCTCAGGGGATAGAGCAACGGCCTCCGGAGCCGTGTGCGTAGGTTCGAATCCTACTGGGGGCGCCTCGAAACTACCAGCGAAATAGCTGCTTGATCAGGCGGAACATCGGCCGACAGCCGATGTTCGTTCCGCCACGCGGACCTCGGCCGCATACGGCTGGCCGGTCACTGGCCAGCTCCGGGTGTGCCACCGGGTGCGGGCTGGCCGATGCGGGTCAGCAGGCGGGCGAACCGGGCCGACAGGTGCCCTTGCAGCCGGGTTTCGGCCCCGGTGGTGTCCCCGGTGATGGTGGCCAGGGCGACCATGGCGGTAATGATCACGTCGCACAGTTCGCTTTGCAGGTCAGCGAGCGTGGCGCACGTGCCCTTGCGGGGGTTCTGGCCGGTCATGCCGATGTAGGCGGCGACCGCTTCGCCGGTTTCCTCCGCGAGTTTCATCACCCGGCAGGCGACCTCGTGGCTTATGCGCGGGTGGGCGCCATCGAGCCAGGCCACGAGGGTGGCGACGTGCCGCCAGATGGTCACATCCGTCTCGGGGACGGGTGGCTGCCCGTCCCCGAGCGCGGCCAGGGCCTGGGGGGTCAGGGTGAACGGGATAGGGCGGTCGGTCTCAGGGGCGGTCATCGGGAGTCCTTCCGGGCACGGGCGCGGGTCAGAGGGAGCTGGCGAGGGTGCCGAGGGAGGTGGTGGCCTGGCTGAGGAAGTGGGCGATGTTGTGGGCCAGGGCGGCGGCCCCGGTGGGGTCTTTGACCACCCACAGCACGGCGATGATGATCCCGGCCCAGGTCAGTAGCCTTTTCACGGATGTCTCCTTGGTTAGAGGCGGTGGCCGATACGGGTGCCGAACGGGCCGGGGATGGAGATCCAGGGGCCGCGGGCCGATGACCAGCAGAGGTTGATGCCGCGGTGGCCGCGGGCGCGGCCGTGCCGGTAGTTGGCGTGCGCGTGCCCGGCGTGGAACGGCAGGTAGAGCACGGCGGCGAGGATGAGCAGCGTGATCACGGGGTGGTTCCTCCTGGTTGGCTGGCCCCGGGGCCGGGGTGCGGTCCCGGGCGGTGGGCTATAGATCGGGGTAGTCGGAGTGCTGGCGGGATTCGCGGAGGTTGTCGCGGCGGCGTTCGCGGAGCCGGTCACCCAAAACGGACCAGTAGAAGCGGTGCACGGTGGTGGCGCCGAGGCGGCGGGTACGGCCGGTGCCGCCGCAGCGTTTGCACAGCCCGAACCGGCGGCCGGTACTGCCCCCGTTGACCCGCGCGCCACCGCAGCGGGCGCAGGGCCGGAACGGCCACACATACAGCGAGAGCAGGTAGCAGGCGGCCACGGCGAAGCCGACCAGGATGAGGCTCAGCGGGTCGGCCCCGTGCCCGGCCGCATGGGCCGCGGCGGCGATGGCGCTGGTCATGGCGGTCACCCGCTCCCGTGGAGCAGCGGGCAGGCGGCGATGCCGTCGGGGAATCCGCGCTCATAGCCGTCCCGGTGGCCCGCGTCGTAGCCTTCGACATAGCCGGTGGCATGTCCCTTGGCGTGGCCGTCGTCGTGGCCGTGGGCGCGGCCTTCGCGGTAGACGCGGCAGGCGAACCGGTCGCAGTCCTGGGCGGCGCGGCCCCGGGCGGGCTGGCTGTCGTAGTAGCACTGCCGGTAGTCGTGGGTATCGGCCTGCTTCGGGTTGGCCCGGCCAGTCGCCGTCACCGGGCCACCGCCGCGGTGGTGTAGCGGCAGCACCGGGGGCGCCGCCGGGCGGTCTCTAGGAGCCGCGCCGCGGCGGCCGGGCGGCCAGGCACCGCTACGCCGTAACATCCCTGGTCAGCGTGTAGCGCCAGGCGGGCGGTGTAGCGGCCTGCTGGCGTTTGCGCAGGCCGGGGCGTGTAGCGGTGCCGCAACGGGCGCCGGGGGGTAGCGCTACGCATCGCTGTCCTCCCGCTCGTCGGCGGCGGCCTGGACGGCTTCGCGGTAGCAGCCCTTGCGCGGCCCGCGGCCGGGCTCGCGGACGTTCCGCACGTCGACGTCCAGGGCGCGGAGCTGGCTGGCTACGGCCTCCTGGGTGATGTCGGCGTAGACGGCGGGCAGGTGCTCGCGCAGCCGGGCGGCGATCGTCTCGCACCACAGCGCGCGGGCGCCGCCGAAGACGGTCAGCACGTCGGCGGCGAAGCTGCGCGCCTCCTCGGCCGGTGCCTCACCGAGCGCGTACCCCGACAGCACCCCGGCGGCCTCGCGCATGGCGAGGGCGCGGGCGGCGATCCGCGCCGTGTCGTTCAGGTCCAGGTAGTAGGTGCGGACGGCCTGCGGGTCACCCTCACCCTTGAACCAGCCGAGCCCGGCGTCGATCTTCGGCCGGAACTCGCTCGCCCGGTACCCGGCCCGGTAGGAGCCGGTGCCCAGGATCATGTCGTTAGATACCTGGTCAGGGACCTTCAGGCAGAACCGGACGGTGGCCAGGTCACGGGACTTGGGCGGCAGCGCGTCGCCGTCGGGCCGCTGGGTGGACAAGATGAGGAAGATGCCCAGCTTGCGGCCCAGCCGTTCCACATAGGCCAGGCCCTCAGCGATCTGCGGCCCGTACTTGGGGTGCATGATCGCGTTCTGGATCTCATCGAAGGTGGCGGCGATCGGCCGCAGCCGCAGCTTGCGCTGGCTGGCCAGGTCCCGGGTGAGCTTGCCGTCCGGGCGGACCTCGCGCGGCAGCGACTTCAGGGCCGCGGCGCGCCGGTCCACCTCAGTGCACAGCATCTTCACCGATTGGGCGACGTAGGCGATGGCCTCGTCATCCAGGCCGGAGACGTACCGGTGGCAGACTTGCGCGAGCGGCTCCAGGTCACCGGCACCGGCCAGCTCGTGAATCCACAAGTCACACACCACATCGAGGGCGGCGCCGCAGTTCAGGACGCGGACGGTGGTGGTCTTGCCCTGCCCGGGGGCGGCGCCGATCACCCAGTTGGTTTCGAACAGCGGCGCCCCGACGGCCAGCCCGCGCGGGCTGGCCGCGAACGGCACCTGCCCGAACACGTCGGCGGTCCCGGTCTTGAGCAGCGGGTAGGGGGCGGGCTTGGTCTTGGACAGGTCGTGGCGGCCGATCCACAGGTACAGCCGCCCGGCGTGCTCGGACGGGACCGCTTCGGGCCAGGTCGCTGAGTGCGGGCGCCGCAAACCAGAGGCCAGCGCCTCGCGGCGCTTGATGATGTCGGAGGCGGTGACCACCGTGCGGCAGGTCGAGCTCGGTGCCCCACCCGTCGCCGTCGCGGTGCACGTCGGACACGAAGGCCAGCCCCGGGCCGTCCTTGATCACGGCGTTGATCGCGGAGATCCCGATCGAGCCGAGCGCCCGGGTGATCACCTCCGGGGTCGGGGGCTGGTAGGCGGTGGGGATGATGGCGGCGCGGATGATCGGCTGGCCTTCCGGGGCGCCGTGCCGGGCCAGCACCCGCACCGTGATGGCGGCCACAGCGAGCCAGCCCCACCAGGGCAGGAACCGGACCATGACCAGCAGCAGCACCAGGGCACCCACGACGCTGGCGGCGAGGATCTGGCCGCGGGTGCCGCGGGTTTTCTTGCCCTCACGGTGAGCGTTCATCGCGTCGTGGTGCCCCGGCCGCCCGGCGGCGACGGCCATCGATTCGAGCAGCCACCCGTCGGTCCAGTGCCACCAGGCCAGCACCCGCCCGGTGAGGCGGCCGACGCGTGACGCCTGTGACGCTTGCCCGTTTTCCCTGCCCAGATGCGGTTTTCGAATGCGCGGTGCGTGACGGTCACCCTCCTGGTGGCCCTCCGGGCGTCATAATCGCCCCGTGAGCACCTCGGCCGAGCGAATGCGCCGCCTGCGCGAGCGGAGGGCCGCCGCGCTGATCCCCGTGGACGGCCCGTGCCCGCTTCCCCAGGCCGACCAGCTCACCACGGCCGTCGCCGAGACGCTTGATGCCCTGAAGCTCAGCGAGCGGGACGCCGCGGCGGCGCAGTTGGCCCGCCGGTACGCCACGGTGATCGACCAGGCCGCGGACCCGGCGTACGCGCTCCGGTGGATCGGCCCGCTGCTCCTGCGGGCGCTTGGCGAGCTGCACGCGACCCCGGCGGCCCGGCCGGCCGGGAAACCGGAGCGGACCACGCCGAACCGGATAGCGCGGCTGCGGGCTGAGCACCTGGCCGTGAAGCGGAAGCTCGGCCGGATGTAGCCGGGACCTTCGCCTCTGCTGTCAGCCGGACACAGCCGCATGATGGGCTGACCGCGGCGGGCGATGGCCTGGCCGGGTGGCTGGCCCGCCACAGCGGGAAAGGGGACCGGCCATGAGCAGCACCAGAGATACATACGAACAGGCCATCCAGCTGTACAACGCCGGAGACCTGGAGGGCCTCGCCAATCTCTACACCGAGGATGCGAAGCTGGTAAATCCTAGCGGCACCGCCCAGGGCCGTGCCGCCATCCGCGAGCAATGGAGCCGCGACAAGGCCGCCTGCCCGGACTGCACCGTGAACATAGATATGATCGTCGAGCAGGGCGACACCATTGCGAGCGAGTTCACCTGGGTCGCTACGCACACGGGTCCGGTCGTCATGCCGGACGGCACTGAGAGGCCCCCCACCGGCAAGCGGGTCGAGATCAAGGGCATGGAGCTCTTGCATGTGCGTGACGGGAAGGCAGCCGTGCACCACGGGTACTGGGACAACATGGCTGTCGCCGGGCAGCTCGGTCTTCTGCCGGGGGAGGCAGGCACCTGACCCGGCTAGCCCCCGGAAATCTTCCTGTAGCTCGCGCATCAGAGCGGAGATCTTCCTGTCTTGACGCTGATCACCGTTACGCTGGACGGTGAGCGCCTGCGGCCACGCCTCGTGTGAGGGCCCGGCGGCACGGCGCGTGCAGATCGACCGCGTCTGTGCCGCCGAGGAGGGCGAATTGGCCAGGCGATACCTGAATCCCCGCACCGCGAGGGCCACATTCCGCGTGCCGCTTGACCTGGCGCCGGAGGCCCGGCTGGCACTCGCGGAGCTGCTGTCGGAGACGGCGGCGCGGACCCGCGGCGGCGCCCCGCTCGCGTCTGCCCGCCCCGTGATCGGCGTGCTGGCGGCCCTGGCCAGCTCGGCCGCCGGGACCGGCCCGCTCGAGGCGCCCGCGGACCTGGACGAGGGCCAGGCACATTCGCTGTGGGAATGCCTGAAGACGGCGGGGCAGCGGGCGGCTGATGAGGCTCACCCGGCGGCGCACCTGCTGCCGGTGATCCAGGTGGCGTGGGAGCGGCACGCGGGATGGAAGCCGCGCCCGTTGCCATCGGGGCGGTGGTGAGCATGCCGGACAGGGACCCGCTTGACGCGCTTGTGGACGCCGTCCATCGTGCTCATGACCCGATCGAGCGCCTCGCGTCGGCCGTCTCCGCTGCCTTCGCGGATGCGGCTGCGCGGGACGGGGCGAACCGGGAGCTGCACATGCAGCTCATGGACGGGGTTGCGCAGGGCCGGGCGCTCCGGGCCCGGATGGAGGCCAGGTACGACGTCCCGGGGCTGTTCGACCGGATGCAGGCCCGCGGCGGCATGTCGGCCCTCTGGTGCTAGACGTCATGTGATGGGGCCCCGCGGCATGGCGGTCCTGCAAGCGCCACGCCGCGGGGCCCGGGCGGGCGGCAAGCTCCCACGGCACCGATCCTGCCCGGCCCGGCGCCGCGGGTCCACATAGATGACGGCGGGGGAAGAATCCCCTGGCGGGCCGCCGTCTTCGTAATCCGGGGCGCCGGTCAGCTGCCGCCGGGCACCACCTGCAGGTGCTGTGGCCGCCTGGCCGCCGGCTGTTCGGGCGGGACGCCGTAGAGCGCGTCTTCCCAGCCGGCTTCGTAGAAGACGCCAGCATCCCTGATCGCGCTGCGCCAGCGCCGACGCCAGCGCGGGCAGTCACACAGCCCGCAGTCAGTCCCGGCCCGGTAATGCTCATGCGCGGCCTTATTGTGGCCGCAACTGCAGGTGATCACGTGCTGGTGCCGCATCAGGCTACGTTTGTCCCGGCCGACGATGCGGCGGAGCCGTTCATCGTGGGCGTGGTTGTTGCGCCAGATGATGTACGGGCGGATCATGCTGGCCTGCTCCTTGTGACTGGCGTGGCTGGTGCCGTCGAGCGCGAAATAGCGCAGCGCGGTGAACTGGGCTTCGATGCGGTTAAGCAAAGGAATGGCCCGGTGTATAGGCGATCTCGACGTTGTTCGCCTTCGCTCAGGTCCCGGCCCGGACGCCTTTGGCCGTGGTCAGGGACCTTCGTCCCTACCAGGCGGAAGACTGGGGCGGGCTCAATAGGGTCAGCGGCCCGTGGCTGAGGGGGCCACGGGCCTTGGCGGACAACTTGGGGGGGAGAGTTTCCGCCCACTCGATTGGACGTGTCCACCGCGTCGGCGGTTCCGGCCTGACCGGCGCGATCCGTCTTTTGAACCGAACCGGCTTCGCGCCGCGGATGATTGGCCGCGGCGGTCCGTGAGGGGAGACCAACCATGAGCCCGTTCGTCGTTCATGGGCTTGATGTCTTGCCAACGGCCCGGTAGCGGCCACGCCGGCCGGGCGTTGGCGTAGTGCGTCTTCCCGGCCGACGTCGTAGAAGATCCCGATAACCCGGAACATCGCGTCGGTGGTGCTCGCGTAGGTCGTCGACCTCGGCGCGCAGTGCCTCAAGTTCGGCGGTCACTGTCGGCCTGCCTGCGGCCGATCTGCTTGCCGATCTTCACGCCGAGCCAGTAGGCGCCGCGGACCGGCCGTAATGCCCACCTCAGGTACGCGCCGCCCGCGAGGACGGCCACGGCGACGGCTGCGATGATCTCGATTGTCGTCATTGAGTCGTGTGATCCTGTCGCGGGAAAGGGTGCCTATGGGGTGTGTGCCCGGTTTACTGCCGTTCCAAGCGGTGTCCCACGCGCCAGCCACCAGGCAGCCGGACAGACCCGTACCAGCCGTGGCCGAGGCTGTAGTGTGGCCAGTTCGCCTCCTGCAGCGGTGCGGCGCAGGACCTTGGATGAGACAGCGAACAGCCCCGCCGCCCGTTGCAGAGCGGCGGGCTGTCCTGGCAGCGGTCAGGCCGGTCATCGCGCAACCGTGAGCTGGCCGCGCTGCCGCGGCTCCGCCCATGGCCGGTGCTCGCGGCGTTCATCCTCCCGGCCGGCGTCGTAGAAGATCCCGATAATCCGGAACATCGCGTTGGTGTGCTCGCGGAGGTCGTTGACCTCGGCGCGCAGCGCCTCCAGCTCGGCCGCGGTCACCGGCGCTGGGACCTTCGCCTCTATCGTCGGCCGGGTACAGCCGCACGGTGAAAGTAACCAGGGCGGGCGATGGGCCTGGCTGAGTGGGCTGGCCCGCCACGGAGGAAGAGGGGGACTGGCTGTGAGCAACACCAGAGAGGCATACGAACGGGTCCTCCAGTTGTACAACGCTGGAGACAATGAGGGCCTCGCCAATCTCTACGCCGAGGATGCGGTGCTGGGTTCACCTGGGCCGCTACGCACGCGGGTCCGCTTGTCCTGCCGGACGGCACTGAGGTGCCACCGACCGGCAAGCGGGTCGAGGCCAAAGGCATGGAGCTGGTGCAAGTGCGCGGCGGGAAGGCAGCCGTGCAGCGCATGTACTGGGACAACATGGCTGTCGCCCGGCAGCTCGGTCTTCTGCCGGAGAGTGCAAGCACCTGATCCCGGTATCTCCGGCGCCACGACGCGCAGATAGGTACCGGCAGGCCCCGGAATCGCTCGGAATAACGGGCGCTTTGACGCACGGGCTACAGCCCGGTGGCCGATGCGGGTGCCGAACGGGCCCGGTATCGAGATCTACGGGCCGCGGACCGACGACCAGCAGAGGTTGGCAGATTGAAATTAGCGAGGTGACGGCATGGGTTTTTGATCGTGCTGCTCGTCCTACTGAGCGCCGGGTACTTGATATCGCTGCGGCTGCACCCGTTCCGCCGGTGCCCCACGTGCGGAGGCACCGGGCGGCACAGCGGCGCCTTTTACACATACTCACACCGCCGGTGCCGCCGGTGTGGCGGCGGCAGCCGCCAGTATCGCAGTGGCGTGCTGTTGGGGCTGGGTGGTGAACGGGAAAATCTGCCCGGGAGAGGGCGTGGCCGCTCCTGATTTGCCGGGGTACTTTCCGAGCTTGTGGCCCACGCGGAAGCCGCCAGGCAGCGGGATCGACACGTAGGGGCGGCAGCTCCGCGAGTTCCAGTAGACCGAGGTGCCGCGCTCACCGCGGCGGCGGGCGCCGCGGTGGCCGAGGTGCAGCACACCGTACACGACCGCGGCGGGCGATGACGAGCGCTTCGATCAGGATGTTCTCCTGTCGGTGCTGGGTTTGATCTCCTGCGAGTAGCCGGACCGGGATGACGAGATCCACCAGCGCCTTTATGGCTCCTGAGTCACCAGCCGCCCAGCGCTGGCGGTTCTCGACGCGGCGTCGGGCGAGGGCCGCACATCACGCGGGGCATCACCGCACGCCGTAGTCGGCGAAAGCGCGGGTGACGGTTGCGCGGCGGGGTGACCGCGAGTCCCCCACCTGGCCGGTGATCCCGGCCAGGATGGCCGGAATGTCCGATCACAGGTCAGTCAATGCGCGGCCGGGCGGCATCGGATGCCCGGTCAGGTGGCTGGTCGGCCGCTACGTTGGCGGTGCTCTCGCGTTCCCGCTGGTAAATGGCCATAGCCCGGATGCCGCTGGTCTCACGCTAATGCGAGTGACCCGTTGCCAGCTACGCTTCCGGGCGGGCATTCCCGTCAACCGCGCGCGGCGCGGCGGTGCTGCGCCGGGCATGCGCCAGCCGCCAGGCCAGCAATGCCCCCAGCAGCCCTCCAGCCGCCTCCATGACGATATTGAGCACCGCCGTGTGCCGGCCATGGAACAGGAATTTCCCGGCTGCCAGCGCCACCGCGAGCGCCGCCGCGGCCAGGGTCGCGGGGACTGGCCGCACGGGTGGGCTTCGAGCCAGGACGATCAGGAAGCCGAGCGGAATGAACGACAGCATGTCAAGGAAGGCGGTCAGCCACTGCACACGGTCCGCTGGCGGGAAAGGTTCGATATGGTCCGGGAGGTACAGGTAGCTCGCAGGTATCGACAGCGCGCCCGGGCGGACGTAATCGGCGGTATAGCCCGGTGTGCGCACCTCGGCGAGGCGGACCTGGCCCTGCCACGGGCCGCCCCCATGGACCTCATCGCCGAGCGCGATCTGCCCCGGGCCCCAGACACCCAGGGAATCGGCTGGGAGGTGCTCGGTCAGCCGGGTCCTGCCATCGAGCTCAATGCGGAGGTCGCCGTGTCGCAACATCACATTCACGCTGGTCCACCGCTGCGGATGGAAAACCCTGCTAATGGTGAACGGCGGGCCGCCGTTGGCATCCGACCCGGGACGGCGCAGCCACACCAGCAGGTCGGAGTGGTCCTGCCCGATGGCGAAGTCAGTGTGCCCGTAGTCGCTGGCCAGCATCATGATTGCGGCGCGCTGCTGGAGTGACTGCGGGTTGGCCTTGAGCTGGATCTGGATCACGCCGGATGCGCGCACATCTTGCAGCCAGGCCGGTGTGCCAGACGTGCGCGCGCGGTTCATCTCGCCGAACCGCAAGGACCCATCCGTGCTTCTGGTTACCTGGTTGCGCACCGTGCGCGGCGGGCTCCAGGCGAACGGGAAGTACGCGATGACGATGAGCACCAGGACCATTCCCAGAAGGGCCACACGGCACACCGCCGTGGTGACCGCCGCGCCCCCGTAGACACGCCCTCCGCTCACGCGCCCAGTTCCCGCAGCCCGCGGGCGGCACTTGTCAACCGCCAGGTGCGGGCGCTCCATGCCGGCGCAAAGGACGGGTCACGCGCCCCTAGGGCTGCGGCCGGTCTGGCAGAGCGTGTGCAAGTGGCCGTGCCCACTGGCCGTTTCCGTCTCTGACTATTGGCTATCCCCCAAGACTAGGCCAGCCTGCCCCGGCGGTATCTTGCTCAAAACCGTGTGCAAGTACCTTGCCCGCTGGCGACCGCCGACGCAGCACCGGAGCCGATCAGGCCCGCTGCGGCGATGACGGCCAGGACCGCGCCGCCGCCTCCACCATGGGTGTGGGCGCCGTCAAGGTGGGGCATGACGAGTCTTCCTAAATGTCATGGGTGCGCTGCTGCCGCTCACGCCCGGGCACCTGGACGGTGCGGCGGCGGCGCGGGCGACGACGGGCGGTCACGGGGCCACCTCCGGGGGTCCTCGATCGACAGAATGGAGGCGATCACCTCATCCTTGCGCCACGCCTCAGGCGGATGCGCGCCCCCGGCATAGCAGGACACCCCGCCGTCCGGGCGGGTCACGCCCCGGCGGTCGGCCGGGCGGCGGTCATCGCTTACCCCCGCCGGGCACCTCGGCCAGCTCGGCCGGCAGGGCGCGGGCCGCGTCGGCGCCGCCGACCGCCTTGGCGTGCGCGGCGCACAGTCCCCGTATTCGGCGGCGCAGTCCAGGCACCCGGCCGTAGACACGCCCCCCCACCCGGCCGCGGCCAGGGCCAGGGCATGAGGCAGCACCGGGTCCAGCGCCACGCCCAGCAGACGGCGGGCCGCCTCGGCCACCCCCTCCCCCCGGCGCCGCGCCGCGTCCAGCGCCTCGCGCAGCTCCGGGGTCAAGCGCAGGTTTGTCGACGGCCCCACGGGCGGGCGGCCCCGGCCCCGCTTGACCGGAAAGATCCGGTCCCCGTCGCACATCCTGCTCGCCATCACCGGCAGCCGCCCGGGCCGGGAGACGGAGCTTGCCCTGCCGCTGACGGTGCTCGACGAGGGAATCACTGCGGGCGTCCCGCAGCGGACCTATGACGTGCTGCCAGTGCTACCGGTACTGGCGCCGCTGCTGCCGGAAAAGGGCCTGGCGAAGGGCTCCGTCGTTGCGGTCGACCGGGCGGGTGCCCTTTGCGTGGCGCTGATGGCCGGAGCGTCCCAGGCGGGCATGTGGTGCGGTGTGGCCGGACTGCCCGACCTCGGCATCGCCGCTGCGGCGGAGGCCGGTGCCGAGCCGGGACGGATGATGCTCGTCCCGGAGCCGGGCCCGCGGTGGACGGAGGTGGCCGCGACCATGCTGGATGCCTGCCAGATCGTGCTGCTGCGACCGCCCGGGCTCGCTCCTGCCCGGGCCCGGCGGCGCCTGGAGACCGCCGCACGCAGGAGCGGCGCAGCGCTTATCGTGGCCGGGACGTGGGACGGCGCGCCGGTGCGGCTGCACGTCACCCGGCAGCAGTGGGACGGCATCGGCGATGGGTACGGGCGGCTGCGGGCACGGTGCGCCGAAGTGATCGCCGAGGGACGCGGCGCGCTGGTGCGGCCGCGCCGGGCATGGCTGTGGCTGCCGGGCCCGGACGGCAAGATCACCACTGCGGCCAGGCCCGCAGACAGCCGCATCGGGACGCCGAGGGCAGTGCCTGGCCGGGCGGCAGCGCGATGAGAACCCGCGCGTAAGCCGGGACGGGTGCTCGCCAAGGTCACTGCACAATGGCGTATGAGCCGGGGAACCTCCGGCGCCTGGTGCCAGGCCAGCAAGATGCGGAGCCGTATCGGCTGGGAACTGTGGCTCGGCGCCGGCCAGTGGGCCCTTTTCACTGACGTGCACATCGGCGGCGATCAGGTGCTCATCACCGTCGAGGACGGCACCATGTTCCGCGCTGGCTACGTCGATGCCATCCGATGCCGGAAATCTGGCCGCCCGCATTAAGGCCCTCGCGGGGGCAATGGCAGAAACACGCTGCTTGCTGCGGTAAGTGGACCTTCACGAGCGAAGGAGTCTCAGCGCGGGACGGGCTGCCTCGCGTAGTCGGCCGTGATCAGGTCCCACAACTCCTCGGCCTTGGTCGCGACGAGGGTGCGCCCGGTGTCGAGCCGGACGGCCCGCCAGACGCCAAGGGCCTCGCTGACCTCGTAGGCGTCGCCCCAATGCCAGCTCAAGCTGGCCAGAGCCTCATCACGCCGCATGTCCGTCACCCTACGACGATGCGAGCCACAGGTCCATAGGGGAACCTATGGGGACATCTGAAAACGCAGGTCAAACTATAGGTTCCGTATGGTGACCTTGTGAGTCTTGACCACGAGTCGCCCGAGGCGCTGTACGTGCAGCTCGCGGACGTGCTGCGCGGCCAGATCGAGCGCGGCGAGCTGACCGGGCGCGTGCCCTCAGCGAAAACGCTCGCCCAGCAGTACGAGGTGGCTATCGGTACCGCCGAGCGAGCGCTCGCCCTGCTGCGGTCGGAGAGCCTAATCCGGTCAGCGATGGGCCGCGGTCACTTCGTCACAAAGCGGGACTAGGGCTCTTGCCGCCAGCGGCCCGCGGGCACGGTCAGGCCAGTGCACCCGGGACGCCGCCCGGGCGCCCAGACGCCGGGCCCACGCCGACCGCACGACCGCGCGGAGGGCCTCGTCGGCGCTGGCGTGCTCGGTCACCCGGTCGCGCATCGAGCCCGAGGCGGTCATGCCCGCGAACCAGTGCGCGGCCCAGGTGCCGCCCACGTGCTCGAGATTGCGCCCGCATGCTGACCGGCGACCAGGACGCGCAGGACGCCGCGCATCTTCCGCTCGGCGGGGAGGTCGCCCCAGCGGGAAACCTCACCGGCTGGCCTGCTGACGCTGACCAAGAGCCATGAGACTCTGACATCGGATACTCCTCCTGGTACTGCAGGTGTGGTGATCGAGGGCCGTTGCGGTACGTCGTCCCGGCGCGGCACTCCCCGAAAGGGCCGGCCGTCGCGTCCTGGCTGGCGCGCAAGGACCGGCAGGAGTGACCGGGCGAACGGGGCGTCATGACGTGCGCCACTCATGCGCCAAGAGCCCCCGAAATGCTGCGGCATACTGCGGACTGGTGCGGCGTATTTTCGCAGCTCAGAGCATTACCCGAGTCCGCAGCCTGCGGGCTTAGCTTCGTTCGGGACGAAGCGGCCGCCGGTTCAAATCCGGCCACCCCGACCAGCTCAGAGGCCCTGCACCAGACCAATGCAGGGCCTCTTTTGATGCTGGGCCGCCTAAAAGAAAAGGCCGCCTATCGGTCGGCTCGCCCGTCGCTAAGGACTCTCTGCCCTAGCAGAGACAGGCTGCGCTAGGCGACGTCGTAGGCCTCACAGGTAGGTTTCGGATTTCTGCTCCTCGTCTGTGGGAAGCTCGTCGGGGGCTCCTCGGCGCGCATGTCGAACCGGCCTGAGATTCCTCCAAGCCGCGTAAAGCCCAACAAGCGCGGTACATACCGTCACCAAGGCCGCTGCTGGGAGATGGTCAACGACGACCAGTATCACACCGGTCGTCAGTACCGTCACGAACGCGGCCAAGTCCACCCGATCGAAGCGGATCATAGACGGCTGAAGGCCTGGCTTCGGCCGACGCGAGGCCTGAAGCCTCACCGCTCAGCGCAGATCCTCGCCACCGGTCACGCCTTCGGGCAGAACCTCCGTCGCGGTCACTACGACATTGCTGCCAAAGTCCCCAGCCGGCACAGGCTCCGCGTGGCATTCGACGACCTCGCGCTCGCCATCTGAAGCCAGCGGAGCCTCCGGATCATGCTCCGACCCTATTCAGGGGGAGCGCAACGCAACCGTGCCCGGCTGTGCAGGGCGAGCGTAACGGCTCAGCCGGGCAACGGTGGCTGGCCCTCATCGTCGTAGAGGCGCCAGGCGGGCATCCGGATTGCCCGGCGGTGACCGGCGGGATCGCTGAGCAACTCCCTGCGCCGCAGTTGCAGGCGGAGATGCCGGTCGGGGCTGCCGGCGCCGGCTGTTGCCGACCGGTCCAGAAGAACGGCCATTGGTGTGCCGTCGATGTGGCCTAGCAGGTCGGCGTGGTAGCCGTTGACGGTCGCTGAGAGCTCGACCTGTGAACCCGGCAGGCGGCTCAATCGCTCGTACAGGAGTTGCAGCAGCGGGTCACCGCTCGGCGGAGGCTCATCAGCGAGGGCGTCGGCCGCGGCCAGGTCGGCGCCGACACCGTCGCGGCGTTCCCAGAACGGCTTGTCGCCAACGACGATCAGGTGTGCGCGGGCGCGGCTGATGGCCACGTTCCACAGGTTGCGGGCGGATTCCAGCCAGGCGATGGCGCCCGCGGACATTTGCGGGCTCGCCACCAGGCTCAGCACGATGGCGTCGCGCTCTCCGCCCTGGAAGGTGTGCGCGGTACCCACCCCGACCCGCGGCTCCTCGCGCCAGTGCCCGTCGATCAGGTCGGCTTGTGCCCTGAAGGGGGTCACCACACCGACCGTGGCGTCCGGGGGCAGCTCTCCGAGCAGGAAACTCACGCATTCGTTTACCTTGACGGCCTCGGCCTGATTGACCCACGACCCGCCCCGGGGTGGCCGGGTTGGCTGCCCGTTCACCGGTACCCACACGATGGGCGGCCGGTCGATCTGTTTCAGCTTCCGGGTATCGGTGAGCACGGTGAGCTGGCCGCCGTAGAACATGCGGTTGACGACATCCGCGATGAGCGGATGGCACCGGTAGTGCACGTCGAGCAGATGGTTGCGGCTGGCCGCCCGTTCCATGGCGTCAAAGGCCGAGTGCCGCCGGTAAGCCAGCTGGCGGCTTTCCAGCCAGTCCGCGGACAGCCCGGCCGCTTTCCGGATGGCGGCCTCACGTTGGGGGGTGATCTCGGCGATGTGGGGGAGCTGCATCGGATCACCGATGATCAGCGCACGCTTGGCCCGGAAGAGCAACGGCAGGGCCTGCGGGATAGAGCATTGGCTGGCCTCGTCGATGACGACCAGGTCGAACAATCCCGGTTCCGGGGGGAAGCGGCGAACCGACAGGCTTGTCACCGCCCAGCCGCGCACCGATCGCAGCACCTGCTTGACGCTGGACCAGTCCTGGCCGCCGGATTGTTTTGCCTGGAGCAGCCGGTTGATCAGGTGCTGGCCGGACCGGGCGGCGGTGCGCACAGCTGTGTCGGCCAGCGCGTGCGAAGCTTGTTGGACAGCCCGCTCCGCCTGGCCGAGTTCGGTCGTCAGGACGGCGTCCGGCCCGGTCTGGGCCGCCTGCTGGCGGATCAGCGCCCACCGCTGCTCGGTCGCTGCGGCCTGCGCCACTGTCCGGCAGCCCTCAGCGGCCGGGCTGCACCTGGGAGGTCCAGGGCGCGCAGCAGCCGCCGGCGTCGCCAGCCCGCGAAAATCTTCGCGTCGGCGCATCGCTGGGCCCGCCGCTGCCACCGGGCGGCGTCGCCGCCGAAGTGGCTGGCCAGATCCGCGGCGGTCCATGACAGCTCGCCAGCCAGCTTCTCCCGCAGTTCAGCGGCCACCCGGAGGTCCCGCTCCAGCCGGGCGAGCCCGCCGAGCCTCGCCCGGACATCCGCCAGCCGCCGGGTCGCGGCGGTCAGTTCAGCGCCGATGGTGGCCACGTTGGAGGTGGGCGGCTCAGACCGCAGCAGGGCGGTCAGTTCCTTGGTCTCGTTCTCCACATAGTTGACCGCGCCCGAGCGGCTGCCGGTGCGTACCAGCATCCCCGGCACCAGTCGCTGGCACCGCCGCCAGACCTCATCCACGGCGGCATTGTTGGTCGAGGCGACCAGGACACTGCATCCCTGTGCCACCGCCGTCGCCGTCAGGTTGGCGACGAGCTGGCTCTTCCCGCTGCCGGGCGGCCCGGTGGCCACGGTGAGCGCCGCCGTCATAGCCGAAGCGATCACCGTGTGCTGTGCCTCATTACAGGGAAGCGGCGTGACCAGCGGCCAGGTGGCCGATGCCTCTGTGGCTGCTGCCGGTGACGGGGGCGCCGGTGCCGGTGCCGGCAGGACGACGGCGAGAGCGGTTCCGGCGATCTGCCCCGGCCGCTGCCTGATGTGGTCCAGGTCCTTGAGCAGGGGTGCGATCGCCTCTTCCTTGCGCGAGACGCGGAAGAGCACGGCGACATTACGTGCTCCGGCGGCTGGGGTTCGCAGGTCAAGTGTCTGGCTCAGGTACTCGGGGCGCAGTTCCTCGACGACGGGTAACTCGAACTCCACCTCCAGCAGGTTGCGGATGTCCCTGACCATCTGCGCGTACATTCCGCCGTGCCAGGTGGCGATGTAGGTGGAGACCAGGTGCTGCGCCTGCTCGGCTCCAAGGAGCGCACGGGCCAGGCTGTGGTTAGGCTTCGCCGGCCCAAACGGTTCCACCCGCAGCTCCCCGGCGGCCTCGTACACACTCACCGGGCGGACGAGTAGTGGAGCGAACTCGCCGTCCCTCAGTTGTTTCCCCTGGTACTCATTGAGCAGAACCGCCGGGTATCCGGCCCAGAGCTCGTCCTCGGACGCGGCCGCCTCCTTCACCCATTTGACGGCCGCACCCGGCAGCGTTAGGTGATCTTGGTCGCTCTCGCCGCCGGACAAGGCGCGCTCACGGCCCTCCAGATAGATGAACCTGCCACCGCTGTCGCCCGCGCGCAGCAGCGGGACGTCGGCTGTCTCCGAGCGCAGGCACTCCTGGTAGTACTCCAGCAGCCGCGCCCACTGTTGCTCCCGGGTGGCGGGCGCGGTGGCGCCGGCCGGGGCCGTGGGCACGCCGCCCCCTGCGGCCGGTGCGGCGGGCACAGGCCCCAGCCGGATGGCCGCGCCGGCCATTACCCTGGCGACAACGATCTTCGAGTTGACGCCGACGGCCGAGTAGACCGGTGCCTGCGACGACTGGAGTTCCTGACTGCGGACCCGCCTGCTGACGTAGTGGAACAGGTCCTCGACCGAGACTTTGCCGTCACCGTCGCTGTCGGCCTTGCCCGTCCGGAGCGCTTCGATGATCTCCCCGCTGAACACCGACGGGGCAGCCTCACCGGAGGGGCTGGGCGCGCCGCTGTAGGACGCCTCACCTGGCCCCGATGACGACAGGACGTAGACCCCTCGGGTTTGCAGCGGAGCTGCCCTGCTTGCCTTGGCGTCGCGGGTACGCAGGCCGACCGCGAAGCCGCCGCTCTCGCACGCATCGATGATCATGATCTTGTGAGGCGAGCGGCACGCTTCCAGTTGCTCATTGACGAAACTGGCCGATACGCCCGTGTCAGTTGGCTGGTCGAACATGGTGTCTTTCGCGGCAAAGAAGAATTCCCCGGCACTGTGCTTCAGCCTGACACCATGGCCGCTGACGTAAACCAGTGCCAGATCGCCCGGCCCGGCATCGTCGAGAAAATCCCCGATCGCCTGACGCATATCAGTCGCGGCGAGATCGGTTAACGGTACGACGGTGTCGAAGCGGGTGCGTCTTTTTGAGGGGCGTGATCTTGCGCTGATACTCTCCTTAACCTCTCGAAACGTGGAGTGTCTGCACATTTCTGAATGCACCGGGTGTCACCGCAGGTGATCTGTGCTGGTCAGTGGTAGTGAAGGCGGGTTGCCGGGGGCTGATCCGGGGTGGTATCCGGGTGCCGGGTCCCCCGGTTCCTGGGCCGGTTCCGGGATCGTGGGGGGAACATGACCCTCGGCAGGCAACGGAGGCCCGGCGGTGACGGTTTCGGTGACGGTGACGCAGATCGGCGAGGACGGGACCGCGGGCCCGGTGGACAGTGAGCTGGCGGCGGCGCTGGCCGGCCCGGTAGAGCAGTTCTCTGCGATGCTCACCTGGACTGCGCAGGACGCCGGCGCTCTCGATCACGGGGACCGGGAGAAAGCGATCACGGATTCGGGCCGGGAGCTGCAGCGGCAGCTGCTGGAAGCCACCTTCACCATCGACTCCGCGCGCGAGGAGCGCATCGAGCAGGTCACCAGCGCCGCAGGGATCCGGCACGGCAGCGTGGAAACTGGTCATGACCGGGGCGTGGTCAGCATCTTCGGGCCGGTCCGGGCCACCCGGCTGGCCTACCGCAACCGCCGCGAAGCGAACCTGTACCCGGCCGATGCCCGGTGGATGCTGCCCGATGACCCCTACTCCCTCGGGATGCGCGCCCTGGCCGCCTATCACCTGGCCGAAGGCGGCTACGGACAGGCCCAGGAAGTCATCCAGGCCCGCACCGGAGTGATGATCGGCCGGGCTCAGATGGCCGGCCTGGCCGAGGACCTGGCCGCCTGGGCAGACGACTTCTACGCCCAGCGGGCCCGCGACGCGGACACCGGCCCGCCGGCCGGCGACGTGCTCATGATGCAGGCCGACGGCAAGGGCATCGCGCTGCGGCCCGAGCACCGCACCAGCGCCGGCAAGGGGACCGATGCCGCTCATCCGGGGATCAAGAAGATGGCCGAGATCGTCGCGGTCGCCGGCTTCACCCCGGCCGTCCGCGCACCCGAAGACATCGCCGCCCCGCCAGCCCGCCGCAACGAGCACCCCGGCCCGGAAGCACGCAGCAAATGGGTCTCGGCGTCCATCACCGACGACATCCCCGCGATGATCGGGGCGGCGTTCGACGAAGCCGACCGCCGGGACCCGTACCGGGTGACCCAGCGGCTCTTCCTCGTCGACGGGAACAAGCAGCAGATCACCGCCATCACCGCCCATGCCAAGGACCGCGACCTCAAGGTCCCGGTCCTCATCGACTTCATCCACGTCAGCGGCTACCTCGGCAAAGCCGCCGCCGCCCTGCACCCCGGCGACCCGCGAGCCGCCCGCGAATGGGCCGACGGGCAGCGGCTGCGGGTACTGCACGGCCGCGGCAAGGCAGTCGCCGCCACGCTGGCATCCGTCGCCGCCAAGACCCGAGCCAAGGCCAGTACCCGCCACCTGGACCTCACCGACGTCGACAAGGCGGTCACATACCTCACCAACAACCACATGTACATGCGCTACGACAAGGCACTGGCCAGCGGCTGGCCGATCGCCACTGGCCTGATCGAGGGAGCCTGCCGCTTCGTCATCGAAGACCGCTTCGGAATCACCGGTGCAAGATGGTCCCCCGACGGCGCCGAAGTCATCCTCAAGCTCCGCGCCGTGGTCGTCAACGGCGACCTGGACGACTACATGAACTACTACAAGACGCGCTACCGCAAAGACATCCACCTGAACCGCTACGACCCGGCCAGCATCGCCGACCTCGGCTTTGCCGCATGACCGAAACACCCGGAAATGACACAACCCTCAGAAAGACGCACCCGTCGAAGCCACCAACGGCGGGGTGCTCAAGGACCTGCTTCAGTTGCCATACGTCGGCGCGGCAGGAAGGCAACGGTGCGAAACGGCCGTCGTCATAGGTCTCTATTCCGATCAGGAGCGCCTTCCGGGCGGGCGGCAACACGGCTATTCCTCCTCGCCGCGCAAGAACGCCTCGACCAGGCGCTGCTGGTCCTGCGTCGTGGCCCAGGGAATTTCTATCGACCGGTCACCCATCGTCAGCCGAACGACCCGGTGCCTTTCCCGCTGCGCCCACGCCTGAATCGCCGCCACGAGCACGCGGGCGCCGCCCGAGGTACCCGCCGCCAGGAACACCCACAGGGAGGCGTCGCCGAGCGCGCCAGCGCCTTTCGCCCCCGCCTCCTCAGGCCGGGTCTCGGGCGCAAAGCGGACGTCAATGCCTTCGACCGTGCGAAGTTCCGTGTACAGCGACCGGGTAAGCCGTTCGCGGCGTAAGACGTCCCCGTCGGTGAGAATGGCCAGCTCGGCCCTCACCCGTTCCACCATTGGCTCATTTCCTCCCTACCGCGGGCAGGCCGCCATCAACCGCCGCAGAACTGCGACGAAGATCGTATCACGCGGCCGAGGACACACGGGCCGCCCGTATCGCCGCGCGAAGATCCGGGCCACGGGTGAACCTCCCGGGCCCATTGAATCAAGGGGCGACGCTCCGCGCCATGGCGGCCCGACCGCGCTTGGCGCCTGGCGTGCGGCCCCCAGGGGGCCGACCCGACGCGGCGCGGCGGACATTGCATTTGTCACCGCCCCCCAGCAATAGTTATCCACGCCACCAACGCCCGAGCCCCGAGATCACACGCGGTAAGGTCGCGGGCCGTCGCTGAAGAACGACCAGTAGCAAAGTGCAGCAACCACAGCGGCCGACATCGACCTCAACCGATTGCTAAAGCCCGTGACCTGCGCCAACGACCTCGATCTACCACCATCCGGCTAGTTCGCATCGAGGGGATCAGTCGATGATCTTCGTTTGGTGTAGGGCCGCCTATCTCCGCTGTCTACGGCGAACTTCCACGGACTCCGCTGAAGCGTCCAGCGCTGTTGGCAACCCGAGCGGCCACCGTTCGGGGTAGCTCACGTGAGGTTCGGTGTTCCTTCGGGACGAAGAGGCCGTTGACACCGGTTCAAAGCCAGGCGTCGCGCTTCCCGCACCCCAGGTGCACCCCAGGGCGTAGCCCTCTGCTTGTTTCCACTGGTCATGGCCCGGGCTATCAGTGCTCTCCGGAGCCGTGTGCGTAGGTTCGAATCCTACTGGGGGCGCTAAACCGAACACATACACCAATCGACCGGATGGACCTTCGCAATGAGGCAGTCGCTTCGCTCCCGATATGCTCCCATCCGGCCACGGCCCCTCGCATCGGCGCCGTTGACACGCAGCTCAGGCCGACGAAAGCACGGTCCCCAGAACCGTATCCCGACGCCGGTGAGTCCGTTCATTACCCGTCATTACCCGCTGCCCACCCAGCCGCTATCACTCCGTAGCCGGATGATCCGAGAGCGCTGGAGTCATCGGACAAGTGTGCCACGTCCGACTGCCAGGCGGTCTCGCCGCTAGCTCAGACCTGCCATTCGGGGCCAGTCTCACCATGTACGCCCAGAGGCCGCCACTCCCAGGCGGCCTCGTCCTCGGGTCGTTTGACGAGCTGCCGTTGACTCCGACAGGAGCTGGGATATCTGATCCGTGATGTTCGCAAGGTCTAGTTGTTCAGTCATGTCCTATGAACTCCCGTGATGACGTGGAGGCCGTGCCGACGAATTGAGCTGTGACCTGCAAAGCTCCGCCAGTCGGTTCAAGGCGGGCGAGGTGTAGGCGGACTCGGCGTCCATGAGCTGTGCGACGAGGACGACGTTCGGCTCGCTCGGGAGCGTGCTGGGACGAGCACCGACGACCGCATCGTGGCGGGTCGCCATCCATTCGACCGTCCTGTCGGCCAGTGGTTTCAGTCGTGGGTCGGTCGGGTCCCAGTCTCGGGCTTCGTCGTAGGCCAGGTAGATGCGCCGGAACTCAGGGTCTGCCAGCGCGGCTCGCTTTTGCCTCGTCCACTCTGGAACCACCTCGGGAGAGAGTGCGGCGAGAAGAATCCATCCGTCTCGTTCGATCTGCACGCCCTGCTCGCTCACGCCCATCTCGCGCAGGGCGCTGAGCATCTCTGCGACCTTAGATGGCAGTACGAGCTGGTCACCAGCGAGGAGGCCGGCGAGCTGCTGGCGCCGATGCTCAAGTTGACCAATTTGCTGCTGAAGCGCCTCGTCGATCCCAGCAACCGCAGCGCCGAACTCATCCGGGTCAGCATTGAGGAAGTGGCTGACCCGAGCGAGCGGGACACCTGCATCGGCAAGGACCTTGATCCGCACCAGATCGACGATCGCCTGTGCACCATAGCGGCGGTAACCGGAGTTATCCCGGACGGGTTCTGGGAGCAGACCGGCCCGGTGGTAATGACGGACCGCCCGCACGGTGACGCCGCAGTGGCTGGCCAGCTGGCCGATCGTCAGGAGCTTCGCCATCAGGACGCTACCGGTGAATCTCGGTTGTACAACTTCACCGCCCACAGGAATCCGACCACTGCGATGCCGGCACACCAGGCCACGGCCACAATGCCGTGATTGCCCACCGGGGTTCGGGTAAGCAGGCTGCGAAAGGTGTCAATGATCGAGGTGAACGGCTGATACTCGGCAAACGCCCGTACTCCTGCGGGCATCGTGGCGGTGGGAACAAACGCGCTGCTGACAAACGGAAGGACGAGGAGAATGAGCGAGAGGCTGTTTGCCCCGGCTGGCGTCTTGGCGAGCAGCCCAAAGGCCACCGTCAGCCACGAGAGTGCCATTCCAAGAAGGGCGAACAGCCCGATGGCGGCGAGCCAGCCGAGTGCGGTGGCGTTGGGTGAGAACCCTAGGACGAGTGCGAACAAGCAAACAGCTGCACCCGTAATGAGCGTACGGACGGTGCTTCCGGTCACCGGCCCGGCAAGGACCGAAGGACGCCAGATGGCCATCGTCCGGAAACGGGTGATGATCCCCTCACCCATGTCGGCGTTCACGCCAAGCGCCGTCGATTCAGCGACCGAGGCAGCGGCCAGCACGAGGATGCCGGGAAGCACGTAGTTGATGTAGCCGCCGCTAACGGCGCTGCCGAGCCCGGCGCGAAGCGCGTGACCGAAGACACCATCGAAAAGGAGCAGGAAGAGCACCGGCACGAGTAGTCCGCTGATCGTCACCATCGGGAAGCGCACTGCGTGACGTACGTCTCGGCGCAGCATTGTGGCCGTGTCAGCGAGTGCCAGAGAGGGGGCCGTCATTGTCCTTCCCCCACCGAGTTGGCACGAGACGGCTCAGGGCCGCCACCAGTCAAGGCGAAGAAGACGTCGTCGAGGTCCGGGGGCTGGGCCGAAAGGCTCTCCACGGTGATCTCGTGACGCTCAAGCCGGTCGAGCACGTGCCGGAGGCCAGCCACGCTTCCGTCGCTCGCCAATTCGAGCGACAAGTCGTCATCGCTCCGTTCTGCACTGCCGAACTCCACAGCCGCAGCAGCGAGCGCATCATCCCCGGCGAAATGGAGCCGGATGCGTCCGCCGGGTGCCCGCCTCTTCAGCTCGGACGGCGTGCCTTCTGCCACCAGGGCACCACGGTCGATGAGGACCACACGGTCTGCCAGGCGATCCGCTTCTTCCAGGTACTGCGTCGTCAGGAGGACGGTCACCCCGTCGCCGGCCAGGTCCCGGACGATCCGCCAGAGAACGTGTCGCCCACGTGGATCAAGGCCAGTCGTTGGCTCGTCCAGGAAGACGATCCGCGGCTCGCCCATGAGGGTCATCGCAAGATCGAGACGACGGCGCATACCTCCCGAGTAGGAGATCACAGGTCGATCCGCTGCCTCGGTCAACTCGAAGCGCTCCAGGTTTCTTGCCGTCCGCTCCAGCGCAACAGCCCGCCGCAGGCGGTGCAGCCCAGCCATCAGGGCAAGGTTCTCCCTGCCGGTCAGGAACTTGTCCACGGCAGAGAATTGGCCGGTGACACCGATCGCTGCCCTGACGGCCTCCGGCTCTGCCACGACATCGTGACCGAACACGGTCGCCCAGCCAGCGTCCGGAGCAAGAAGCGTCGAGAGGATGCGAATCGTCGTCGTCTTCCCTGACCCGTTGGGGCCGATGAGGGCCGTGACGGAACCCTCGGGGACGGCCAGGTCGAGACCGGTGAGTGCGTGCTGGCCACCGAAGGACTTGGCCAACCCCACTGCGTCGATCGCCAGTTGAGGGGCACTCTCCCCCGGCGTGGGTAGCCGTGCGTGATTCTGCATACGTCCATCTTGCAAGCCTGACGTAGGGTCAATGTCAAGCGGTGACCGATCCGGTGCCGCCTTGACCGGCGTCAGCGCCGCGCTCAGCCTCCGAAGGCCCGCGCGGCACACGCCGGGCCACGCCGCGAGGCTCACCAGATCAGCACAGCTCATTCATCGCGCAGACCGATGCCTGCTCTTGGCCGCGCGGCCTCGGCCGGTCCCAGGTCGCAGCTACCAGGCGCCACGTCAGTACATCCCACACCGTGCTGGCCCATCGCCGCTTCTCCAAGCCTCAATCCACCGCGCAATTAGGTCCTTGCGGGCGTGTCAACGCAGAAAGTGCCCCCTGAACTGGGACGATGCGAGTTGCTGAAGTTCCTGGCGGCCAGTTCAGAAGGGCACCTGCTAGATGCGATTGTCGCCGCTCAGCCCTTGAAGCTTTTGTACTGAGCCAGCGCGAACTCGTAAAGCCGCTTGCCTTTATCCGGCATCCGCACGTTGATGCCGTCGCCGATCCACAAACCGTCCTTGCGGAACGCCACGAAGGAGAAGGGCGGGGACTGGGCATTCGCCACGCAGAGCAGACTGTCGCGGCCGAGCTTCGGGTACCGGTAGCAGGTCTCTTCGCTGCCGGTCCCGCCCTCCTGCCGTGAAACCTCCACGACCAGCGTCGTCTTCCCGTGCCGGATCGTGCAGGTCCGGGCGGAGGGGTTGTTGCTGCTGCCCAGCTTCTCCGACAGGTGCGTGCGGCTGCTGAGCTGCAGCAGCGCATCGGCCGACCTGGCTGTGAACGTCTGGCACGGGTTCGGCAGCGGCTTGGCAGCGGGTGCCGTCGCCGCCTGCGCCGACGCGAGTGGCGCCAGCCCGATTGCGAGCGCCGTGACCGCCACCGCTGACATATGCCTGATCATGAGGCTTCCTCCCACATTGATGAGCGCGCGTCCTGACCGCCACAGCCGCTCCCTACTGGTCAGAGCACGCGGCATCACGGCTGATACATACGCTCTCCTCGTAGCTATTCACCAGGTGTCAGCGCCCGTGATGTTACGGACCCGGGTGCCAGCGGTAGCGAAACACCGCCGTGGCCCGGATATCGCCCGCGGCGTTCGGCCGGCCGCATCGCGGCGGATACCGGCCGCGGCGGAATCCACCGCGCTGACGATGACCCCGACCACTTCACCTGGCGTGATTGCCGTGGACATCTCCGCGACAGCGCTGCAGGCTGCCCGCCAGCGGCTCACCGGACAGACTTCCGGCTCGCCGCACCGCACCCCTGGGTCGACAAACGCCACCTCCGGGGCGCCTACGGCGGCCCATAGGAAGCTTCTGGTCTCGGCTTGAGCCGAAGTTCTCGCCGGTGCAGGCGCAGGCTGGCGGCGGCCTTCGAGGAGGCGCTGGAGTCCGCTGCGCAACCATGGCACGGGCGAGGGTGTCAAGATCACACGGCTTGGCTGACCTGATGCGGAAGGTCCTTGTGGGTCATGACCTGTGCCCCTGGGCCGGCCGGCTGGGTGCGGCCCACCGTGATCGTGGGCTCGCAGGGTGTGCCCGTGCCGGGCCGAGAGGACAGCGCCGGGTCCGGAAAGCCCGGAGTGCGGGAGGCGCCATCATCATGAGCAAGGCAGCGCGGCCCGCGTCCGGCAGCCGTGATCCTGACCTTTGGCCAGGGGTAGTGCACCAGCACCCGGCCGGCGTTTCCCCGCGGTGGGGGGCGATGGGTGACAACGCGGCCGATGATGTCTTTGACTGGGCGGCCCGCGACCCGGATCGTGCCATGTTCAGCCGGAAGGGTGAGGGCGGCTGGCAGCCGGTGACAGCGGCGGAGTTCGCTGGACGGGTGGCCGCAGTCGCCGCTGGGCTGATCGCGGCGGGAATCCGGCCCGGTGACCGGGTCGGGCTGATGTCATCAGCCAGCTTGGACTGGGCGGTATGCGACTTCGGTATCTGGGCGGTCGGCGCGGTGACCGTGCCCGTCTATGAAACCTCCTCAGCAGAGCAGGTCCGCTGGGTGCTGTCCGACTCCGGCGCGGTCGCGGTCTTCACCGAGAACGCGCAGCGTGCCGAGGTCATTCGGCAGGCGCAGGTGCCCACGCTGGAGGCGGTGTGGGTGCTGGACGCCGGCGGCCTTGACGGCCTGGCCCGGGCCGGAGCGCAGGTCGCTGCGGGCGAGATCCTTCAGCGCCGCCGCGCAGTGACGCCTGCGACGCTCGCGACCATCGTGTATACCTCGGGCACGACGGGCCGGCCGAAGGGCTGCGAGATCAGCCACGGCAACCTGACCGAGGCGGTCCGCGCCATCACCAGCGCACCCGGGATCCGGGAACGCGTGCTGATACCGGACTCGTCCATCCTGTTGTTCCTGCCGCTGTCACACATCCTCGCCCGGGTGGTGGCGCTGTGCGTGGTCCATGCCGGGGCGCGGGCCGGGTACCTCGGTGAGCTCGGCGAGCTGCCGGCCGCGCTGGCCACCTTCCGGCCGACGATCCTGCTCGCGGTGCCCCGCGTGTTCGAAAAGCTCGCGGTCACGGCCCGCGACCAGGCCGAGGCCGGCGGGCACCAGCGGCTGTTCGCCGCGGCCGAGGGCACCGCGATCAGTTACAGCCATGCGGGACAGGACGCGGGCCTGCGGGTGCGGCTGCGGCACGCGGTCTTCGGCCGCCTGGTCTACGCGCGGCTGCGTGCGGCGGTCGGCGGCCAGGTCGCCTGGGCGGTCAGCGGCGGCGCGTCGTTGAACCCACGGCTCGGGCACTTCTTCCGGGGAGCCGGGATCCCCATCCTGGAGGGCTGGGGGCTGACCGAGACGGCAGGCCCGGTGACGATGAACCTGCCCGGCGCGCAGCGGATCGGCTCGGTCGGCGTACCGCTGCCCGGCTGCGCCATCCGGATCGCGCCCGGCGGGGAGATCCTGGTCCAGGGCCCGGGCGTGTTCTCCGGCTACTGGCAGGACCCGCAGGCCACCCGCGGCACGTTCGACGGCCGGTGGTTCCGCACCGGGGACCTCGGCCGGATCGACGAGGATGGGTTCGTCCACCTCACCGGCCGGAAGAAGGACCTGATCATCACGGCCACGGGGCAAAATATCGTGCCCACGGTGCTGGAAGACCGGCTGCGCGAGCACTGGCTCATCGAAGAGGCCATCATCACCGGGGATCAGCGGCCCTACATCGCCGCCCTCGTCACCCTGGACGCCGCGGCCCTCGCCCGGTGGAAACAGCGGCAAGGCAAGCCGGCCACCGCGACCGTCAGCGACCTGCGCGGCGACCCGGACCTGCGCTCCGCCGTCCAGGACGCCGTGGACCGGGCGAACACGGCCGTGTCCAGGGCCGAAAGCATCAAGCGGTTCGGTATCCTGGCCGCCGCCTTCACCACCGGCGCCGAGCTGACCCCGACCCAGAAGGTCCGCCGGGACTACGTGCTGGCCAAATACGCCAGCGACGTCGACGCCCTCTACAACTGACCAGGCCCTGCGGGCCTTGGTCCGTACCTGGCTACAGCCCCTGCCGGGGATGGTAATAGCGGGATTCGGCTGGCTGCATCTGGTAAGAGCCGGTCATCCCCACCGCATGCCGACCTTGGACCCTGATGATCTCTCTCTCGTCCGGGTCGGCTGGAGGCACACAGAACAGGTCGGTATGCGCGCTGAGTAGCCGACGCATGCGTTTTCGACTTAGATAACTAACATCGGAACCTTGGTTCCGATGCGCGGTCGGCCGGAACGATCCTGCCCGGTTACGGCCAATGCCTATAGCGGGCCATCGGCCATCCTCGCTTCTCCCGGCCGCGGCAGGCATAAGGCGGAGCCATCTGGGACTCGTCGTGCCGCGGAACTGATCGAAGTGATTCGGCTGGGCGCCTGTGGGCAACTTCGCTGAGGCCGCATCGCTGAGAGAGGAGATCAGAGCATGAATACGTCCGGTCATGTCGCCGCTGTCCTGGCCAAGGCCGAGGCGGGAGGCGTCCGCGGCGCTGAGCTGGCCGCTCTGCGCCGGCGCTTGCGGCAGCTGGGTGAGCGCCAGGCCGGGCTCCTGCCAGGTGAGGTCCTGGAGCCGCTTGCGGACCTGCCACGCCTGGAGGATCTGCCCGAGCCGCTACCCGGCCAGGCCCGTGACGTGCTCGACCGGCTGGTGGTCGTCAAGCTCAACGGTGGGCTCGGGACGAGTATGGGCCTGTCGGGGCCGAAGTCGCTGCTGGAGATCAAGCCCGGCATGAGCTTCCTCGATGTCCTGGCCACGCAGGTACTGGCGCTGCGCGAGCGGCACGGTGCCCGGCTGCCGCTGGTGCTGATGAACTCCGCGGCCACCCGCGGCCCCTCGCTGGACGCGCTGCGCCGCCAGGGCGGCTTGCCCGTGCCGGGCGTGCCGCTGGACTTCCTGCAGGGCCGCGAGCCCAAGGTCCGCGCGGATGACTGGCAGCCGGTGCAGTGGCCGGCCGACCCGCAGCTGGAGTGGTGCCCGCCCGGCCACGGCGACATCTATATCGCGCTGGCGGTGTCCGGCACGCTGAATGCCCTGCTCAGCGCCGGGCTGCGGTACGCCTTCGTGTCCAACTCCGACAACCTCGGCGCGCTCGCCGACGTCCGGATCGCCGCATGGCTGGCCGCGGAGCGGGTGCCGTTCGCGCTGGAGACGGTGCGTGGCACGCCGGCCGACCGCAAGGGCGGCCACCTCGCCCGCTACCAGGGCCGGGTGGTGCTGCGGGAGACCGCGCAGGTGCCCGGCGGCGACACCTCCTTCACCGACGTCGAGCGCTGGCGCTGGTACAACACCAACAACATCTGGATCGACCTGCGCGCGCTCGCCGACCTGCAGGCCACCGACTCGGCGGCACCGGCCCTGCCGCTGATCGTCAACCGCAAGACCGTCGACCCGCGCGACCCGGGGAGCACCCCGGTGATCCAGCTGGAGTCGGCGATGGGCGCGGCGATCGGCTCGATCCCCGGCGCCCGGGCGGTCCACGTCCCCCGCTCACGGTTCGCCCCGGTCAAGACCACCGACGACCTGCTGGTCGTGCGCTCGGACGCCTACGAGCTCACCGGTGACGGGCAGATGAGGCCCGGCTTCGACGGCCCGGGGCCCGTCGTCACGCTGGACCCGCAATTTTACGAACTGCTGCCCGACTTCGAGCAGCGGTTCCCCGCCGGGGCGCCGTCGCTGCGCCGCTGCCGCCGGTTCGAGGTCGAAGGCGACGTCACCTTCGGCGGGGGTGTCGTGGCGGTGGGCGACGCGCGGGTGGCCGGCCGGCCTCACGTTCCGGACCGGGAGGTACTCGGCAGGTGAAACCGGAACCGCGGATCGGATACCGATCATGCTGGCTCGTGGCGGATAGCCGAGGAATTCGCGAACCTGCCCGCCTGGACCTGCAAGCTGGACCTGCAAGACGGTTGGCGCACGACCGTTCACTGGGCCGGGCTGCCCGCGCTTCAAGGAATGGGAGTTCCGGATCCGCTCCGAGCGCGGGCCCATCGACGGCGCCAGCCTGCTCGATTGGCCGATCGGCCGGTCCGACCTCGAACCCTACTACGACACGCGATGTGCACGACCAGTTCGGCCAGCCGGCCGAATACTCTGGTTCAGCACCGTGCCATATCAACGGGCGTCAACGGCTACCTCTACCTGCCTCATAGCGCTCCCGGGCGTGACGACGCGATCAGGACCCAGGGAGCGCTGCCCCCAGTCAGCGCTGCCCCCAGGGAGCGCTACCCCAGTGAGCAACCCAGGGCCTTCCACGGGCGCGGGGTGGAGACGAGACGAGCAGGCTTTGTGTCGTAGTCACACCCTATGGAGAAGGGAGCCCCCATATGTCTGCCACAACCGAAAAGTCATCGGGTACCGCGGCGGTCCGGCCGTTCACGGTCCCCGTCACCCCCGAACCGGAAATCGAGGCGCTGCGCGCGCGCGTCGCGGCCACCCGCTGGCCCGACCAGGAGCTCGTCGCCGATCATTCGCAGGGCGTGCAGCTGGCGGTGATCCAGGAACTCGCGCGCTACTGGGCGACGGAGTACGACTGGCGGAGGTGCGAGGCGAAACTGAACGCCCTGCCGCACTTCATGACCGAGATCGACGGGCTCGACATCCACTTCATCCACGTCCGTTCGGAGCATGAGAACGCGCTGCCGATCATCGTCACGCACGGGTGGCCCGGCTCCGTCATCGAGCTGCTGGAGATCATCGACCCGCTCACCAATCCCACCGCCCACGGCGCGAGCGCAGCGGACGCCTTCGACGTGGTGATCCCGTCGATGCCGGGCTACGGGTACTCGGGCAAGCCGCGGGAAACCGGCTGGGGCCCGGACCGCATCGCCCGTGCCTGGACCGAGCTGATGAGGCGCCTGGGCTACACCCGGTTCGTGGCGCAAGGCGGCGACTGGGGCGCGATCATCACCGACGTGATGGCCGTCCAGGCACCCCCGGAACTGCTCGGCATGCACACCAACATGCCCGGCGTTGTTCCGGCCGATGTCTCAACGGCGCTAGCGCGCAACGTACTGGGGGCCGGCGGCCCGCCACCACCCGGCCTGTCCGCTGACGAAAGCCGCACGTACGAGCAGCTGAACTTCTTCTATACGAAGGGCATCGGCTACGGGATAGAAATGATTACCCAGCCGCAGACGCTCTACGGGATCGCGGACTCACCCGTCGGGCTGGCCGCCTGGATGATCAACCACGACGCGGCCAGCTACCAGGACATCGCGGACGCCGTCGCGGGGCACCCCGTCGGCAACCTGACCCGGGACGAAGTCCTCGACAACGTCACGTTCTACTGGCTGACGAACACAGGGATTTCCTCCGGTCGTCTGTACTGGGAAAACACGTTCGACTTCTTCGGCGTCAAGAACGTGGCCATCCCGGCCGCCGTGACCGTCTTCCCCAAGGAGATCTACAAGGCCCCGCGCAGCTGGGCCGAGCGGGCTTACCCCAAGCTCATCTACTTCAACGAGGTCGACCGGGGCTGCCACTTCGCCGCCTGGCAGGAGCCGACGCTGTTCACCGCCGAGGTCCGCGCGGCGTTCCGGTCACTGCGCTAGACAACGGTCAGACGTTTGCATGCACCCTTGTTCGGCGGGGTCCCGAGTGGCTCAAACTCCGGGCTACTCGGCCCCGCCGCACCTGCACGCCACGTCATCCTGATGAACCTCTGGACGATGACGCGAGCGCCCGCATCTGGGCCGGACTGGCGACCCTGCATCGGTCCACCTTGAACCGCGAGCACAGTCGTCGACTTCCCAGCCCTGATATCCGAGACGGGCCGCAACTGCCATGGCTAGGGCAGACAGCGTGATCAGGGCGACCCCGGTCAGACGAACAGAGGTACCGCCGCCGTCCGGCCGGCCAGCGTTCTCATCGCCGCGTCGTCCGGCGCCTCGGCGAACCGGCTGGCCGCGTCAAGCGCTTTCGGGAGCAGGTCCACGTCTCCCACGCTGTCGAGGAACACCCCGGGGCGGCTCATCGCCCACCACACGGCGAGATCGATATCGTCCTGCTGCTCAAGCGGCTCGTACCAGGTCGCCCGGGTGTGCGGTCGGCCCGCCCACGGGCGCAGCGCGATCGACTTGATCGTCTGCACCGCGACCCGCCGCTCGCGGCAGGTCTCGTACAAGGCGTCGAAGTTGTCGGCGTAGTACGGGTTCTGCATGGTGACGAAGTTGTACGGGAGCAGCACCGAGTCGAAGCCGAACCGCTCGAGGCTGCGGCGGTGCGTCGCGGCTATCTGGCTGCCGTGGCCGGTCACCCCGATCCAGCGGATGAGGCCTTGGTCCCGGGCTTCAAGGGCGGCCTCGAGCGCCCCGCCAGGGCTCAGGGCGGTGTCCCACTCGATCGGATCGGCCAAGGCGTGCAGTTGCCAGAGGTCGACGTGGTCGACGCCCATCCGGTCCAGGGACCTGTGCAGTTCCTCGCGGGCCCCGGCGGCGGTGCGCTCGTCGCCCTTGGTGGCCAGGAAGAACTGGCCCGGTTCGCGCTGCAGCCACGGCCGGATGCGCACCTCCGCCTCGCCGTAGGACGAGGCCACGTCCAGATGGTTCACCCCGTGGGCGAGCAGGAGGTCCAGGGTCTCGTTCGCGACCCGCTGGGAGACCTGCGCGAGAGCCGCCCCTCCGAAGATCACCCGGCTGCTCTGGTGGCCGGTGCGGCCGAACTCTGCCTGTTCGATGGGCACAAGACCTCCCGAATTGCCAAACGCTGAGTCTGAGGGTACAGCGGATCGCGGCGGCAAAGTCGAAGCAACCGCGCCGAAGCGTATAGTCCGAATCATACGATCAGCTGTGGTATGGCGGGCGATCGGCCGTAAATAGGATTGGCCGCCTGGCGATGGGTAAACCGGCAGTGGGCCATGGCGCGCCATGCGCGTGACGTGCGAGGTGACCTGGGTGGCTGACTATTCCCGGGTAACATGAGAAGGGAACGGCGTGCCTAACGAGCTTGACGCGCTGGCCGGCCAGCTGACCGAGCGCATGGCCGGATTGGGCAGCGCCCTGATCGCGTTCTCCGGCGGGGTGGACTCCTCTCTGGTCGCTGCGCTGGCCGCCCGGGCGCTCGGCGAACGAGCCCTCGCGGTCACCGCCGTCTCGCCGGCCCTCGCGTCCGGCGAGCTGGACGGCGCCCGGTCGGTGGCCAGGGCCGTAGGTGTCCGGCACGAGCTGATCAGCACAGCCGAGCTGGAGCGCGACGACTACCGGCGCAACGACCGCTTCCGCTGCTACTACTGCAAATCGGAGTTGTACGAGCGGCTGGCCGAGCTGGCCCGGCGCCGCGGATTCGCCGCCGTGCTGTCCGGAGCTAACGCCGACGACACGGGTGACTGGCGGCCCGGGCTGCGCGCAGCGGCCGAGCACGGTGTCCGGCATCCCCTGCTGGAGGTGTCCGTGGGGAAGGACCAGGTGCGGGTGCTGGCGCAGCACCTGGGGGTTCCGAGTGCGGATAAGCCCGCGTCGCCCTGCCTGGCATCGCGGCTGCCTTACGGCACCCCGGTCAGCGCCGAGGTGCTGTCCCAGGTAGACCGGGCCGAGCTAAGCCTGAAGCAGCGCGGCTACCGCGAACTGCGGGTACGGCATTTCGGTGATCTCGGCCGAGTGCAGCTCGGCGCGGCGGAGCTGCCGCGGGCGGCGGGCCCGGACGAGCATGCGGCGGTGCTGGCCTGCGTCCGGGCGGCTGGATATCGGCGCGCGGAGATCGACGAGCAGCCGTTGCGGTCTGGTTCGCTGAACCTCGACATTACACCGGTCAGTCGTGCCGGCTGAGGGTCCCGCTATGCCTGGGGCACCCGGCACACCGAATAAAGCAGCCGGGATGCCCAATGGAGCGCCGAGGATGCCGAACGGGGCAGTGCCCGGCGTCCCGCCCGGAACGGAGGCCGGGGCGGCGGGCGTCCGGCTGGGCGAGTTCGCGCTGCTGGACGTAGATCGTCGGCGGCGAACCGGCGTCCCGGAAGTGATTTTCGGCGAAGGTAAGACGCCCGAGCAGATCTTCGCGCTTCTGGCCGAGTTGCGGGCCCGCGATCTGGAGGCCCCGGCCCTGGCGACGCGCTGCCCCGCCGGCGTGCTGGACGGGGCGGCCACCCGTTTCCCGGGCGACGCCGTGCACGCCGATCAAGTCGCCGGAACGGTCGCCGTCGGGGCTCTGCCGCCCGCGCGCGGCAACGTGCTGGTCGTGACGGCCGGCACCACGGACCTGAAAGTGGCCCGGGAATGTGCGGCGACGCTCGCCGTGCTGGGCGTCCGCGCGGATGTCCTCGCCGACGTGGGCGTGGCCGGGCTCGGGCGGCTGCTGTCCCGGGTAGACGACCTGCGCGCCGCTGAGTGCGTGGTGGTCGTGGCCGGAATGGACGGTGCCCTGCCGAGTGTGGTCGCCGGACTGGTCAGCGCGCCGGTGATCGGCGTGCCGACCAGTGTCGGCTACGGCGTCGCGGCGGGCGGCCTGGCCGCGGCGGCCAGCATGCTCGCCTCGTGCAGCCCGGGTCTGGTCGTCGTCAACATCGACAACGGGTTCGGGGCGGCCGTGCACGCCGCCAAGATCATCCGCGCGGTGCACCGGTGACGGACCGGCCGAGTGCCGCTTACATCGACGCGTCCGCGGGCATCGCTGGCGACATGCTGCTTGCCGCGCTGCTCGATGCGGGCGCCGACCTGGAGCGGGTGCGCGGGGCCGTTGCCTCACTTGGCGTGCCCGGTCTCGGGCTGCGGACCGAGACCGCCCGCCGGGGCGGCCTCGCGTGCCTACGGGCCGTGATCACCACGCCGACGGTGACCGACCGCGAACGGCACCTCGCCGACGTGCTCGGGCACGTCGGCGCCAGTGACCTCCGCCCGGCCGGGAAGGATCTCGCGGCACGGGTCTTCCGGCTGCTGGCCGAAGCGGAGGGGGCGGTGCACGGCGAGCCGCCCGAAGGCGTGCACTTCCACGAGGTGGGTGCGTTCGACTCACTGGCCGACGTGGTGGGATCGGCGGCCGCACTGGAGGATCTCGGACTGCTGCGGCCGGGCGCGGTGGTTTGCTGTTCGGCCCTGGCCGCCGGAAGCGGATTCGTTACCAGCCGGCACGGCCGCCTTCCGGTGCCGGCTCCGCCGTCCTCCGTATCGCCGCCGCGGCCGGCCTGGACCTGGCCGGCGGCGAGCTGACGGGCGAGCGCACCACGCCGACCGGTGCGGCCCTGCTCGCTGCGGCGGCCACACCGGGCGGCTTTCCGGCCATGACGGTGCGCGCGGTGGGCACCGGCGGCGGTGGCCGGGACACCCCGGACCGGCCCAACATCACCCGGGTGGTCATTGGGGCGGCGTCCGGCGCGGAGCGGGACCTGCGCGAGGGCGACGTGACCGTCGTCGAGAGCACAGTCGACGACCTCGACCCCCGGCTATGGCCTTCCGTCCTTCAGGCGGTGCGGGCGGCCGGCGCCTGGGACTGCTGGTGTACCCCGATCGTCGGCCGGCACGGCCGCCCGGGCCAGGTCCTCACCGCCCTGTGCGCTGAACCGGTCCGTCGTGCCGTGGCCGCCGCGATGTTCGCCCACACCGGGACGCTCGGCGTCCGCTGGTCCCGGATGAACCGGCTGACCGCCTCCCGGACGTCGGTGGAGGTGGAAGTGGGACCGCCGGGCCGCAGTCAGATCGTTACGGTCAAGGTGGCCGACACCACAGATGGCGTCGCGGGCCTCGGAACGGCCACGGCGGAGCTGGCCGAGGCGGAAGCCGCCGCCCGCGCCCTGGGCTGGCCGGTGCGGGCCGTCTGCGAGGCGGCCGTCGCGCAGTACCGTGCCCAGGCAGCAATCCCACGGTTACACCGCCGCGCCTGCTCACGATCGGATCGGCAGCCTCCCCGGCGAGGCCGCCGCCGTCGGAGTCGATTACGCGACCCGGGGCCGCCGCGCCGACGAGGCGATCGACGTCCTGCGCGCTCTGTGGGCGGGCAACTCCACTGTGCCGCGGTCGCCGTGCTCAAGCTGCACGACGATACCGTTGACCGCTGGCGCAGGCCAGACCCGGCGTCGCACGCACGTGGGCCGCCCACGCGCGCTCTCCACAGGGTCACCAGACCCGGTACGCGGCCGTGGGATACCACCACGGCCCCCAGGTGATCCAGCCGACAGGCTGACCCCAGTCATGTGCCCCGAATGTCTGGTGATACCAGATCGTGTTGATTTCCACGTGCCCGGAGCCGTAGAACATCAGGTCGCCGCGCCGGGCCTGCGACAGCGGGATCGAGTGCAGGTGCCGGTTGCCGAGCATCGCGTAGGTCGAATGCGGCAGCCAGATCCCGGCGCCGTAGCCGAAGGCCTCCATCACCAGGCCCGAGCAGTCATAGCCCGGGGAGCAGCTGGACCCGCCGTAGTAGTACGAGCAGCCTGTCGCGTGCCGTTCGGCCCAGGTCAGAGCCGTGTTGCCTGCCGGGCTCCCGCCGTGGCCGCTGGTGGCGGCGGAATGGGACACCGAGGCCTGCGCGGCTGGCGCAGCCGCAGTGGCCACGGCAGCGCCCGGGGCGAGCGGCGCGGCCACCAGCGCGGCCGCCACGACAAACCTGCGCGTGCGCATGGCGGCAACTATCATATTGAACATGTCGGCGTTCCTCCTGAGGTCGGTCCGACGTAAGGTCCCGGCCGCGTGCTGCGAACACCTGGCCGGGACCGCCCTGGCTAGCAGGCGAAACGCGTCAGGGGCACCTCCTGCCCACCCCCGGAGATTGTGTAACGCGATATCACAGACTTCCTCCTTTGGCTCACGCTCACCTGCGGCCTCAGTCTGCCAGGAAAATAACCTGTGCATAAGTCTGTGGAGGATTTGAGTAAAAACGCTGCCCAGCCTCCTACATAAATGTGGATAAGCGGCCTGTGGAAGTGTGGCGATAAGACCGCTGTTCGTCCGTTTCGTGTGAATGTTCCGGAAGCAGCGCTAACCAAATTGCGCAGCCGCATAAACACGGCAAAGTGGCCTTAGCGGGAAACGGTCACGGATGATTCGCAAGGCGTGCCCCTCGCGATGCTTCGGGAACTCGCGCGCTATTGGGCGAGGCGGCGCGGCTGCGGCAGCCACGGAGAGATATGAAACCGGCAGGCCAGGAACCCAATTTGTGCACGGATTTGTGTGTCGCTAGATTCACGTGAGTCACTGGTGCGCCGCGTCACGGATCTGGCGAACTCGGCTGATTGGGCCGAGTATGTCGCAGTCGAAGCCGGTGTATGAGAAGCTGAGCTTAGGCGGCAGTGAGAGCTCGTGCGGGGCAGGCGCGGACATCGAGCGGGGCCGCGCCGTCACAACCACGGCCTGCAGGCGTCAGCTGCCGGGCTGGTTGTCGCTGTGATCGCGGGCCGGCGGCATGGGCTCGAAGGCCAGCGCGCACGAGTTGATGCAGTAGCGCTTGCCTGTCGGAGCCGGCCCGTCGCGGAAGACATGGCCCAGATGGCCGCCGCAGCGGCGGCAGACCACCTCCGTGCGGCGCAGGAACAGGCCGTAGTCCGGTCGCAGCTCGACAGCCTGTGCGACGGCCGGCTCGTAGAAGCTCGGCCAGCCCGTGCCGGATTCGAACTTGGCGTCCGAGGTGAACAGCTCGTTCCCGCAGCCGGCGCAGCAGTAGGAGCCGTTGTCCTTGGCATGGACGTATTTGCCGGTGAAGGCGGGCTCCGTATGGCCGCGGCGCAGCACGTTGTATTGCTGGCGAGTCAGTTCCTGCTGCCACTGCTCGTCCGGCTTTTGGATCTCGGTCGCTGCGGTGGCCTGAGTGGCCTTTCTGCGGCGCATCGGTACTCTCCCCTGGCTGCGGCTTTCCAAGTGCTGGACCCGTCACCGGCCGAATCGGCTGTCGCATTGCCCCGGCCCGTCGCGCCCGCCGGGCGCGGGCAGGAAGCACCTGGCGCGAGCGTAGTCCCGGTCACCACGGGACCGCCCATCAGGCCGGTCCCGTGGTGAATCCCGGGAACCACCCCGGGTAGAACAAGCCGACTGCGCCTAGTCATTCCGGACGGGTTGGCGGTCAGGAGCCGGCCGGGTTGTCTCATTGACAACTGCTGCGTAGCGTTGATATGAATCGCAGCAGATCTCACACCCGGTCGTCCCGCGTCTCCGCAGCTGAGCCAGCTCACTGCCGATTCCGCTGCAGGCGCGCTAACCCATCGAGCGGTACGGGGACATTCATGTGACGATCGGCCAGCTCGAAAATCGACCTCGGACTCCGCCCGACATCAGCTGCTCTACCAGTTGGCCAAAAGGCTGGTATCCGTAGCTGAGACCGCAGGCGAGGCGGCCAGATCCAGGAACGCCGCCGCCCGCCCGAAGACCTCTCCCACGGTCCGGCCGGCCAGCCAGGCCGTATACGCCCGGTACCGTGTCATCTCCCACGGCCGCACCCTGGCGGGAAGCGGCCCGAGCGCCAGTTCCGGCACCCGCTTCCACATCCAGGCCGCCACCACGCCATCGTCAGCGCCGGGACACGCCGGCGGCCCGATGAAATCAACTCGCGCGGCCTGGTCACTCATCATGTTCCTGACAAACCGCAGTCCGGCCAGCGTCCCCTCGATCACCGGCCGCTGCACCGCGACGCGGGCCGCGAGCACGCCGTCGTACAGGTCCGTGTACTGACGGACCAGGCGCGCGTCAATGATCGTGACCCACCACACCGCCTCGGTCACCGCCGTCAACGCCGCAGCCTGATCAGCCGACTGGCACATGGAAAGCTGCTCCGTCACGTCACGCATCCCGGCGATGGACCACGCGAGCGCCCGGTCCTCAGCCACCGAATCCCGCAAATGATCGCGATTCCAGGCCACCCGGCACCCCGGAGAGCAAAACCGGGCATGCTCGCGGCGCGGCGCGAACATCACGCCACACTGCCCGCAACGCCGGCTACCAGCCACCGATACATGCTACGCGCCGCGGCATCCGCCCCGAGGGCAGCCACGGCGGGCACACCGCTGGACACGGCGGCCGTCGGTGACCCGGCACCGCAAAGGCTGGGGTGAGCGAGGGCCGCTCGGTTACGCTCAGCTATCCGCAGTCGCGTTCGGTGAGCACCGGTCTGGGCGCTCAGCCGGCGGGCGGCCGGCGGATTCTCGCGGCGAAGAGGTCGCGGAGGCTCACCACGCCGCAGACCGTCCGGCCGTCCACCACCGGGAGATGGCGGAATCCGTTCAGGAGCATGATCTGGGCCGCAGCTTCCGTGGAGGTGTCCGGGCTGGCCGATTCAGGGTCGGGAGTCATCCAGTCCGACACCGTGGAAGCGGTGAGATCCTCCCCGGACGCGGCGGCCCGCAGGACGTCGCGCTCGGTGAGGATTCCGGCGAGGAACCGTCCCTGCATGACGATGACCGAGCCCGCGCTGGCCTCCACCATGGCCGCGGCGGCCGCGGCCACGGCCGTATCCGGCGCGGTACTGGCCACGCGTCTATGCATCAGATCGCGCAGCACGGTCACGGCCGTCGACCCGGATAGCGCAGGCTCTCAGTCACTGCCCCCCACCTCGTCCAGCTCGGTGTCGAGATAGGGGCTGCCGGGGCCCGCCAGTTCCTCGGAGAGCATCCGCCACAGCGAGCCGGCCCAGGCCGACAGGCCGGGCCACTTCTTCCAGAAGATCTGCAGGGTCGTCTCGTCGAACTCGGCGTGGGCACGCTCGGGGGTCATGGCATCCCTGACCTCCTCGAGACTGTGAATCAGATCGAGGAACTGGCCCGCCGCATCGTCCATGCAATCACCCTCTGCGCGAGTGTAAGCCCGCGGCCACGGCGAACGCGAGAGGCCGGGACCGGCCAATCACCGGACCTCGGACCATCCTGAGCCCCGGCGACGGGAGCGTCCTGCTGGCCCCTTGGTTGCCCCAGGGGGCCGGGTACGCGGCCGAGGTACGCGGCCGCGGCTCGCTGGGCGAGCTTCGCGGCCTGGCGCCGGACAACGAAGAGCCCGGCTATTTGCGGACGGCTTCGAGCTCGGCCGCCGTCCCGCGGGAAATGGCCACACCGTCCGAGGCGACCGTGATCAGGCTGCACCCGCCGTCACGGTAAAGCCGTGCGGTCGCGCCGTCCGTGGCGTGCACGCCCACCGGCTTGCCGGCGGCGGCGCAGGCAGTCCAAATACGTTCCAGGGCCGGCCTCAGCACGGGGTCTTTCGGGTCGAGCGGGCAGCCGAGCGAGTAGGACAGATCCCGCGGGCCGACGTAAATCCCGTCCACCCCGTGCTGGGCCAGCGTGGTCTCCAGATCCGCGACGGCCTCCGCCGACTCGGCCATCACGATGCAGAACGGCTCGCCAGCCGCCAGGACGCCTCCGGCGGACCGGTACCCGGCCGGCGGGTAGCGGCAGGCGCCCGCCACCTCGCGCGCCTGGGCCGCCGAGTTGACGTTCGGCACGATGACACCTTCGCAGCCAAGGTCGAGCGCCCGCCCGATATCGGCTGGGTGAGCGTGCCGGACCCGGCCGATGGGAGTGGCGCCGGCGAGCCGGATCGCCGTGGTCAGCCCGGGCAGGTCGTGTTCGGTCGCTCCGCCATGCTGCAGATCGACCACCACGTAATCCAGCCCCGCCGCGGCCAGCAGGCGCACGCTCAGCGGCGAGGGGACCGCCGCCCAGGCACCATAGAGGGTTTCGCGGGCGATGAGGCGGGAGCGGAAATCGGTACTGGTTGGGAAACCGGAGGCGGGTGACATAAGGCCAGCGAATCACACGCCAGGCGATTGATTGCCGAACGTCCGGCAACTCTCGCGTCGGGTGACGTTGGACCCTGCTTTCCGGGTCATTTGGACCTGATTTCCCGGTCATCCTGCTCTGAGCACCAGGATGCACGCTTCGTAGGGTAAATCTGACAGAGAGCGAAATATGGCTTTTCTGTGCACTGGGGGGAAGGCAAGATAATGAAACTCAACAGGCTCATTGCGATCCCGGCCATCGCACTCACCGCCGGGCTCGGGGTCGCCGCGTGCGGCTCCGTCAAGGCTCCCGCTCTCGGCTTGAACCATACGCTGACCACGTCGGCTCCGGTTGCCACCAAGACCACTCACTCGGCTAATCTCAAGCCGGTTGCAACAACTCCTGCTGCCGCACCAGCACCGATCCCAGGTGCTGCTCTGCCGACAGTCTCAACAAACAGCGCGATCGATGGGGCGCAGGCCGTAGAGCCATCCATGATCGATCTGTCGGCCGATGGCAATGGTGACCTGAACGGGCTTACCTGGTCGTCGTGGACGGCATACAGCGCTGCAGGCTCTGGCTCCTTCAACGTGAACAACTGCCAGCCCAACTGTGCACAGGGCACCACGGTAGACGTCCGTGTTTCGGTAGCCCTATCTGCTCCAACGAGCGGCAGCAGTCCCTACTTCACCGCGATGACGCTGACAGACAGCTCAGGCAACACAAACACCTACGCCGCCGGCTCTAACGGCTCGCTGAGTGTTGTCTCTGATGCCTTGTACATCGCTGACGAGCCACCGGCCGCATTGCAGCCCGCACCGGCTCGGCTGACCAACTGCGGGGGAGGCGGGTACGCGGGGGGGCTAGATCACCGGCGGCAGCCCGGCCCTACTTTTCGGGGGTCTGGCCGATGCGCCGGATCAGATCGCGCATCCCGGGACTGAGCAGCTGCCGTCGGCGGTTCGGCTCAGGAGAGCACACGCCGCCGGAAGTTGCGCAGGCCCAGCGCGATGAAGCCGGCGCCGAAGGCGAACACCACGGGATATACCACGTAGAGGTGCATATGCGGCGCCATCGTGAAGGCGGCGCGCATGCCCTCGTTCACGTAGATGAGGGGGTTGATGAGCACCAGGGTCTGCAGCCAAGGCCACCCGCCCAGGGTCACCGGCGCCAGCTTGGTCCACGAGTAGTAGGTGCCGCCCAGGAAGGTGATCGGCAGGATGATGAAGCCGAACATCAGCCCGATGTTCCGGGGCTCGAAACTGGTACCCAGGACCAGCCCGAGGCCGGCCATCGCGACCGACGCCAGCGGAACGAACGTCACGATGATCCACCAGTGCAGGGACAGGTGGGCCTGCACGCCCGGCGCGTGCACGACGGAGGCGATCGGCAGCACGATGATGGCCGACAGAACGCCCTGAGCCGCGCCGGAGAGAACCTTGGCCATGGCCACCAGCCAGATGGGGCAGGGCGCCTGGACCCGGTCCTCGATCTCCCGGGTGAAGCCGAACTCCTGGGCCATGGCCAGGGCGATCGACTGCACGCCCTGGAACATGACCGAGATCCCCACCACCCCGGGTACGAGAATGGTCGCGAACGCGGACTCAGCTACGGTGCCATGCCCGCCGCCGACGCCCTGGCCGATCTTGGGGAAGACGAACAGGAAGACGAAGCAGAGCAGGAAGGGCTGGATGAGCGTGCGGATCACGAACTCGCAGAAATGCTTGCGCAGGACGACGACATCGCGCAGCATGAGCGCACCCAGCGCGGTCCAGCTCGCCGCGGCCACCGAGCGGGTGGGGCCCCCGCCGATCCGCCGGGGCGGCGCTTCGCGGATAGCAGGCGCAGCCATAAGTCCCGTAGCTCCCGCCCCGTCAGGTTGATGAACACGGTCTCCAGGCTGGGCTCGGAGACCGACACATCGTTCAGTTCGAAACCGCCCCGCTCGGCCGACAGGACGATCCGCGGGATCAGCCGGTCACCGCCCTGCATGTGCAGCTGAACTCCACCGTCCACGAGGCGGGCGCGGGTGACGCCCGCGACGTCGCGGCTGAACAGCTCGGCCAGCTTCGGGGCGTCACCGCCGGTCCTCACGGTGACCACCGTATCGGCGCCCACGCCCTGCTTGAGCGCGGCCGGGGTGTCCAGCGCCAGGATGCGGCCCTGGTCCATGATGGCGACCCGCTCGCAGAGCTGGTCGGCCTCTTCCATGTAGTGCGTCGTCAGCAGGATGGTCTGGCCCTGACCGTGCAGCTCGCGCAGCAGGTCCCAGAGCGCGAGACGGCTCTGCGGGTCGAGCCCGGCCGTCGGCTCATCGAGGAAGAGCACGGACGGGCGGTGAAAGATGGCCCGCGCCACCATGAGCCGCTGTGCCATCCCCCCGGACAGGGCGTACACCGACGCCTTGGCCCATTTGGACAGCTGGAACTGATCGAGCAGCTCATCGGCGGTCCGGCGGGATACCTTCGCCCCCATGCCGAACAGCCGGCCGTGGAAGTACAGGTTCTCCCAGACGGTGAGCTGGCGGTCGAGGGTGTTCTGCTGGGAGACGATCCCGCTCAGCTGCTTGGCCAGCGCCGGGTGCGCCGCGACGTCCACCCCGGCGAGGAACGCCCGTCCGGAGGTCGGTACCACGCGCGTGGTCAGCATCCCCGCGGTGGTGGTCTTCCCCGCCCCGTTCGGTCCCAGCAAGCCGAAGATCTCGCCGGCCCGGACGTCAAGATTCAGCCGGTCAACCGCCGTGAAGTCGGTACCCGCGTAGACCTTGGTGAGGTCCTCGGTATGGATGATCCCGCCGGGTGCGGCGTGGCGCTGATCAGTAGCGCTCGCTGGCGCTTGGGCCATGCTCATTGGGACACATCGTAGCCGGGTGCCACCCCGGCTCGCGGAAGGGTCCTGTTCAGGGCGCCCGAGCCGCGAATGGCTGCCGGACCTGGACGTGCCGCCACCGGTCGCGAGCGTGCAGGGGGTCGATCTCCACCCGATCGACGTGCAAGATCCGGCCGAACGGGCATGGCTGGAGGCATTCGTGCGGCCGGAGAATCACGCCCAGCGGGCCTTGCTGCGCAGCGCCCTGGCTGCTGCGCGCCCCGGACGGCCGGAGGGAGAACCTGGCCGTGGTCGACGGTCACCTGCGCTGGCTCGAGACGCTGCGCGGGCCCCTGACCGGCGGTTAACGTCAGGGCCCGGCCGGGCCGGTCAGTTCCGCTTCGAGGTCGGCGCGGGTCAGCCCGGTTCCCGGGAGGTCACGCGCCGAGGCCGGGGCCAGGCCGGCGAGATAGATCCGGGCCGCCCGCCGCGCGGTCTGCTCCCAATCCGGGACGTACGGCAGGGGCTGCGCGAGCAGCGCGCCCATGATGATGATGTCGCCGCTGGTGATCTGCGGTCCCACGGTCCCCTCGGCGCGGCCCTTGGCCAGCACGCGCTCGATCGCCTGGCTGATCGCGCCGCGCAGCGCGACGGTGTCCGGGTCCAGGATCACCGGGCCGCCGTGCAGGGGGAGGATCAGCTCGTCACGCCGGCGGATGACCTCCTCCAGGAACGCCCGCAGGGACGTGAGCGCGGGGCCGGGGCTTTCTGCGGCCTGGCGCGCGGCGGACAGCACGAGCTCGTACGACTGCGTGGCCAGCGCCGAGAGCAGGGCCTCCCGCGTGGGGTAATGCCGGTAGAGAGTGCCCACGCCGACGCCCGCCTGGGCAGCTACCGTGGCCATCGGGACCTTCTCGCCGTCGTGCTTGACGGCAACGGTCGCGGCCGCCAGCAGGCGGTCGCGGTTGGCCGCGGCGTCGCTGCGCAGCGCCCGGTGGCGCGTGCTGCTCATAGCGGCCAGACCCCGGGCATCATCCTATGTTAGGGGCGTCCCGGAGCTTACGGATCTGCATGCTGTGCGGCGAGCCCAGACGCCTCGCCCCCGTTTGTCATGTGCCATCGGCCATGTTCGACCACGACACGCTGCGTATCTTCACCCGCATATGGCCGCACGCAGCTACGGAAGAGTAAAGTCTGCCGCCGTGGCAAATGCCAAAGGCGATGTCACCTCTGTACACATTCCCCTCGGGCCCTCCCGCCCGTAGCGGCAGAGGGTGCGCGGAAGCCTTGTCAAGGAGAACTGATGTCATCCTCTACGCCGCCATCCTCGGGCGGTCTGGCCTGGCGCGTCGCACGGGGCTGCGACGCCAACAGCTGTGTCCGCATCGCAGCTCACGACGAAATGATTGTCATTGGGGACACCAAGCACCCGCATGGTCCGGTGCTTTCGTATGATCGTGCCGAATGGGCGGCGTTCGTCGAAGGAATTCGGCGGGGAGAATTCGACGACCTGCTTTAAGCGGCCGAAGATCCAGCCGACGGGGATCAGCGATTTGCTGGTCCCCGTTGTCATATACTGGGTTAGAAAGAAAGCTGGATGATGACGGCGGGACGGCGACGGAGGCGTAAAATTCTCATCCGTGGCACGTAACGGTGGCGACAGCGAGCGGCAGTCCCCCGGCGCAGCTCACATGCGCACCACGAGAAGGCGGGCGGCATCAGCCGGCGGCAACCCGACGGTGCGCCAGCGCGAACTGGGAATTCGGCTGCGCGAGCTTCGCAATGCGGTCAGCCTCACGGTCGAGCAGGTCGGGGAACAGCTCCTGTGCTCGGCAACCAAGATCAGCCGGATGGAAACAGGATCTCGCCGAGCCAGCCAGCGAGACGTGCGGGATCTGTGCCGCATCTACGGGGTAAGCGACGAAGCCCAGGTCGACGAGCTGATGACGCTGGCCAGCCAGGCCCGCGAACCGGGCTGGTGGAACCAGTATGACGAACCCAAGCTTTCTCCATACCTCGGCCTGGAGCAGGAAGCCGCCGCGATTACGGTCTATTCCATGTCCTTCGTCCCGGCCCTGCTGCAGACCAGTGAGTACGCCCGGGCCACCATCCAGGGCATCGATCGGAGGATGGACGCTGCCGTCCTGGACCAGCGGGTTGAAGCGAGAATGCGGCGACAGGAACTGCTCGAACGGCCGGACCCTCCCCGCTACCGGTCGCTGCTTGACGAGGCTGTCCTGCGCCGGCAGGTGGGTGGCCCAGCAGTCATGCGGGCCCAGCTGGACAGGGTACTCGCGTATGCGACGGAGACAAAAGCGACCGTCCAGGTTATCCCATTCGACGCCAACCGATATCCCAGCACCGACAGCAATGCTGTGCTGTTCGAATTTCGAGATGATTCACCACAGCGGCCGGTGGTGTACGTCGAAGGCCTGTTCACTAATCGGTATCTTGAACGCCCAGACGAAATCGCACGGTACCGTGAGGCAATGGAGTACCTGCGCGATGCCGCCCTGAGCCCGCGCGATTCGCTAAGCCTGATAACCAAAATCCGCGACAATTACCAGTCGTAGCGGCGCGGGCGTGGCATGGGCGACGGGCTCGACGCCCGCTCAGCGGCGGCCGGTCACGGGTGGGCGTTACTTGGCGGAGTCGCCGCCGAGCTTCTCGGGGTGGGCGCGGCGGTAGTGCTTGGTCAGGGCGGCACTCGCCTGGCCGGGACGGTAGGCCACCGTGCGCCGGCAGATTTGGCAACGGGTAACCGGCAACTGCGTGACGGTTACGGGATATCGAGGAGAATCGGAGCTGCTCATCCCGGTCCATTGTGCCAGAAAGAGCGGCTCAGCGGCGCAGCCGGGCACGGACCATCGCGGGGACCGCGGCGCGCCCGGTGATCGGCCGGAACCGTTCGGCGGCGGCGCGCAGGGCGTCATACTCGTCGGCGGCCAGATCGATGTCGGCCGCGGCGACGTTGCTCTCCAGTTGCTCGATGCCGGACGCACCCGGGATCGCGGTCACGGCGGGCTGCCGGATGACCCAGGCCAGCGCGATCTGCGCCGGGGTAGCGCGGTGCGCGCCGGCCACCTCGCGCAGCACACCGATCAGGTCAGTGGCGCGGTCCAGGTTCTCCGGCAGGAACAGCGGATTGCCGGACCGGACCCGGTTGGTGGGACGGCTGTTGCGCTCGTACCGGCCGGACAGCAGGCCCTGCGCCAGCGGGCTGTAGGCGATCACAACCCGGCCGCGGGCCTCGGCATACGGCAGCAGCTCATCCTCGGGCGAGCAGTCGGCCAGGCTGTACCGGACCTGATTGCTCAGCACGCGGCTGCCCAGCGCGTCCTCGGCCGCCTGCCAGCGCTGCACCGAATAGTTGCTGACACCGACCTCGCGGACCAGACCGACACGCTGCAGTGCGCTCATCCCCCGCATGATCGTGCCGTCGCGGAACAGCGGATTCGGCTGGTGCACCTGGTACAGGTCGATCAGGCGGGTGCCCAGCCGGTTCGCGCTCGCCACCGCGCGCTGCTCCACCACAGGAGCCACCGGGACGAGCGGGAAGATCTTGGTGGCGAGAAAGACCGAGGCCCGCCGGTCGCCGAGCGCCTCGCCGAGGATCCGCTCGCTCCGCCCGAAACCGTAGATCTCGGCGGTGTCGAACAGCGTGACACCCAGGTCGATCGCCCGGCCGACGATCTCCTTCGCCTCCTGCCCGGCGTACCCCTCGCCGTATCCCCACTCCTTAGCGCCGAACTGCCAGGTGCCCAGGCCGATCTTGGAGATCTTCGGGGCCGTGTCGATGTCCAGATACCGCATACCGGTCAGCTTCTTCCATCCTGCTTAAGCACGGGCGGTCGCCTTTCCTGAAGTCCTTCCCATGATCCCTCTCGCGTCAGCTTTCGCGATCACCGGCCGGCTGGCTGGCGGTCTGCGCCAGCGCCGCCTGCACGGCGGTCACCGCCGCGTCGATCGCCGTCCTCGCGGTCAGCGCACTGGTGTGGGCGCGGTCGATCTCGCCGAGGCCGATGCAGTCGAAGGCGACCCGTGCGTCGTGGATAGCCGCTTCCAGCTCGCGGGTGGCCTCCGTCAGCAGCGGGCTGCCGCCTTCGCTGTCCGGAATTATCATCTCGCTCACTCCCTCCGTCTCTAAGATCCCGTGTCCTGAGGTCCCGGGGTCCGGCGACTGGTCGCGGGGTGCGAGGCCTACCTGGCCTACGGCCTGGACCACCCGGCGCGCTACGGCGTGCTGTTCGCCCAGCGCGGTATGAGCCCGGAGGACTACTGCCGACCGGTCTCACTGGGGCCGGACGGGCGGCCGGTCATGGAGTTCGGCGCGGAGTCGTTCGCACTGCTCGTGCAGGCCATCGAGGACTGCGTGGCGGCCGGCGTCTCGGCGAGCACGGATGCCGTCGCCGACGCCACCGCCGTGTGGGTCGCGCTGCACGGCACGGTCACCCTGCGCACGGCGCTGCCCGGTTTCCCGTGGCCCGGGTTGGCCGCGTTTGCCCGCCAGCTGGTTCTGCCGCTCGCCCAGGTGACAGGCTGAGACCGTTTGTCACGGTCAGTCGACGGACCGGCCGTACTAGTCTTCCGGTACGTGCGGTGCGACGAGGGGGCGACCAGGGGAACGGTATCGATGGCGACGCCTGAGCGCGGGTGCCATCGGCGCGTACCGGGCCGGCGGCGGACCGCGATCCCCGCCGCCGCCGCATTGGCTGTGGCCCTCGCGGCCGCGGGATGCGGCGCGGCCCCCGCCGGCCAGGACCGGGGCACCACGTCCCCGTCCCGCCCGGCCAGCAGGCCCGCCGTGGCAGGCCCGGCGTCCCCAGTGCGCCCCACGACCCCCGCGGCCACCGCGAGCCCCGCTAGCCCGTCCTGCCCCGCCGCGGTCTACAGCCGGATGACCGAGGCCCAGCGCGTCGGCCAGCTGTTCCTCGTCGGACTGGCCACCGACCAGCTCGACCCGGCCACGGCCGCCGCCATCCGGTCCGATCACTTCGGGTCGGTGCTGTTCGGGACGACCAGCTACGCCGGGCTGACGGAAACCCGCGCCGTCACGAACGCCGCGCAGTCGCTGGCGTCTGCGCAGGTGACGGCCGGGGTGCGGTTCTTCGTCGCCGCAAACCAGGAGGGCGGGCAGGTTCAGCAGCTGCAGGGCGCCGGATTCGCGGCCATACCCAGCGCGCTGGATCAGGGACAGGCCGCCCCCAGCGTGCTGCAGCGGGAGGCCGCCGGCTGGGGGCGGCAGCTGCGGCTGGCCGGCGTCAACCTCGATCTGGCCCCGGTGATGGACGTGGTGCCGCCCGGCACCGACCAGCAGAACGCGCCGATCGGAGCGCTGCAGCGCGAATTCGGCCATGACCCCGGCACGGTCGCGGCGCACGGGGTGGCCTTCGCCCGCGGGATGGGCGAGGCGGGCGTGGCGACGACCGCCAAGCACTTCCCCGGGCTGGGCCGGGTCCGCGGCAACACCGATTTCGCCTCGAACGTGGTCGACACGGTCACCACTGGCGATGATCCCTATCTGCAGTCCTACGAGGCGGCTATCCGCGCGGGCGTGCCGTTCGTGATGGTCTCGCTGGCCACCTACACGCGGATCGACCCGACGCACCTCGCGGTGTTCTCCGCGCGGGTGATGCAGACCATCCTGCGGCAGCAGCTGCGCTTCGGGGGCGTCATCGTCTCCGACGACATGGGCGCGGCCTCGGCGGTGGGCGGAGTATCCCCCGCCGCCCGGGCCATCGGGTTCCTGGCCGCGGGCGGGGACCTGATCACGTCCGTCAGCGTGCCGGTGGCCGCCGCGATGGACAGCGCCGTGCTGCAGCGGGGGGCGCAGGACGGGACGTTCGGGGGGCAGGTCGGCGCGGCGGTCATGCACGTGCTGGCCGCCAAGCAGGCCTACGGCCTACTGCCCTGCTCCGGGTAAGCCCGCCGGTGGGGGCGGCTCTCCAGTAGACGCTAGGCTCGGCCAGCGGCGGCGGCGGTGAAGGCGGGCAGGTAGCCGAGTTCCTGGCCGTCCGCGTTCGGGTGGTAGGAGTCGCCGATCGGGAACGTGACGGAGTGTAGCCAGCTCGCGGAGTCGCAGACCTCGTGACCGGAGAACTGGCCCCGGACGTCGGCGAAGACGTCACCGTTGCGGGCCGCCGCGGCGGACAGCGCCCGGTCCAGGTCGTCGGCGCCCTGGTTGAGCGCGGTCCGCTTGGTGGTGCCCAGGCCGATACAATCCGCCGACTGGGACAGGTCGTACAGGTCCGGGTAGCCCACGACCACGATCTTCGCGGACGGCGCGTGCGCGCGGACGGCCCGCAGCGTGGCGTCGAGGCGGCCCGGCAGTGTCCTGGCGACGAAGGCCTCGGCCGACGAGACGGCGTCCAGGCACGCGCTGTCCCACTTGAGCACACAGGTCTGCATCACGTGCGCGAAGCCGGCGTCGTTGCCGCCGATCGTGATGCTGACCAGGGTGATGCGGGCGTTCAGCGCCGCCAGCTGACCGCTGAGAACGCCAAACGTGGTGGCCCCGTCGCAGGCCGCCGAGACGAAGGACGCTGGAGCGTGGCGATGGGCCCACTGCTCGGGATAGCCGTTCGTGCTGCGCACGCAGCTGCCCGTGGACGAGCCGTTGTCGCCGGCCCCGGTGCCGGCCGCATAGGAGTCGCCGAGGGCCACGTACCGGACGGCGCGCGGGCTGGCGGCCTGCACCGTACGGGCCGGAGCCGTTCCGGTCGCCGCGGTCACGGCGGCCGCAGTGGTCGCGGTCAGGGCGGCGGCGATGGCCACACCGGCGAGCAGACGGGAACGGCGCACTATTCACTCCAGGTACGTACAGGAAGCGATGGCTAACCTATTTTTTTCTTATATTAGCCATCACGCAGGAGACAATATCGAACACGGAGAGTTATTGAAGTGACCGAACCGGCCCCGATGGGGGCAATGTGCCGGCTGGGAGAACAGAGGCGATCCCGGACGGCGCATTCCCGGCCGGCGGCGCGGTCCCGGCCAGCGGCCCGGCCAGCGTTTCGACCGCTTCCCGCAGGCTGCCCAGGTGCCGGACACCCGGAGCCGGCGGAACCGGCCAGCCGGGGCCCGCGGTGTGCAGCCGCACCGAATAGGGCCGCAGGGCCCGCACGACCTCCGGGACCGCGGTGTCCGGGCGCTGCGCCCACACCACGACGGCCCCGGGAACGGTGTCCCGCACGGCCCGCACCAGGCTCGGCGTCGGCGTGGCGGCGCCCAGCATGCGCGTGGGTATCCGGTGCCCGGCCAGCGCGGCGGACAGCGCCGCGAGCGGGAGCGTGTGATGCTCGGCCTCCACGCAGGCCAGCAGGACCAGCGGCGCGTCCGGCGAGACCGGCGGCCGCGGGACGCGGTGCAGCGCGCCGAGCGCCGCCCACGACAGCGCATGCTCGATGTCCATGCAGTCCGGGTCGATGCGCTGGTCGGCGTCCACCGCGACCAGGGCCCGGCGGCACACCTGGTCCCAGGCGTCGATGACGCTCCGCCGCGACAGCACGCTGTCCAGCACGATCCGGCAGCGCTCGGTATCGGACAGCCGGGCGGCCGCGACCAGGTCCGCCACGTCCCGTTCGGCCGATACCGGCTCAGAATCTCCGGCCTGCACCGTGCGCGCGGCCTCGGACGCGAGCATGCCCAGGCCGATCAGGTCCAGCATGCGGCGTAGCCGCGCGACGTCCTCCTCGCCGTACCGGCGGTACCGGCCGGGCTCCGAGCCCTGCGGCCCGATGCCGTACCGGCGATGCCATGAGCGCAGCGTCGACTCGGCGATGCCCAGATGCCGAGCCACCTGCCCTGCGGTCCACGCTGACTCTCCTGGTGATCCCATACCGCCTCACATCGACCGCAACTGATACCGGCGCTCAGCGTAGGCGAGGTCATCGCGCCACAGCCGGGCCGCGGCCCGCCGCATGACCGGCCGCAACGCGGGCGCCACGGCCCGGGCGAGCGCGAACCCCGGCCGGCCCGAGTCGGCGACCACGGCCTCGATGACCGCGGTGCGCGGGCGGCCGTCGGTCCCCCGGCCCCGCGGCGTGGCGTGCGTCTCCACCACACTGCCGGCCCCCTCACCCTCGGTGATCCGCATGACCACGGTTCGCGGCTCGGGGCAGCTGAACTCGGCGCGGACCGGAACCCCGAGGCCGGGCGTCACCCGGAAGGTCACCGACACCAGGAAACGGTCGTCGTCGTCGGCCACGTCCACCTCATCGGGCGCGGACAGGACGGAGAGCCGGCTGAACGAGTAGGGGTGGAACCAGGAGCCGTGCCAGGGGTCGAGCCGGTTGGCGACGATATCCGCCGGCTCGCACACCCCGGTGAGGGTGGCCACCGAATCCACGCTGGATGCCCGGGGCGGCCGGGCGGGCACCACCGGCGCATCCAGCGGTTCCTCACCGCCCGCCGCGTCCAGCCGCACCCAGGCCAGCACGCCGTCGTCGTGAACGGGCAGCGGATGCCACCCAGCCCTTCGGCCGGGGCCGACCCGCAGCCCGTGCCACCGGCAGACCAGCGCGCCGCAGTCGACCGCGGCCAGCGCCAGCGGAGCGCCCAGGTGCGGGCAGGCCCCCGGCCCGGCGGCCAGCCGTCCCTCGGCGTCTCGCCAGGCCACGACCTCGGCCCCGGCCACGCTGGTCCCGAACGGGCGGTCGGCGTGGATCTCCCGGCTGGCGGCCAGCACGAACCAGTTACCGGATGGGCGGGCCTGGGCCCGCTTGACCGCCGCGTCGATCAACGCGGGGCGGGCGCCGCCGTACGTGGGGCCCTGACCGGCCCAGTCCCCCCGGGGAAGCGGGCGCAGCGGCCAGTTCGGCGGCCACCGCCGGGCCAGCCGGCCCCTCGCGCCCAACGTCATCTGCGCGCTCCTTCCGCTTCTCGCACCCCCTGCGCCCTGGGCGCACCCTGCGCAGCAAGCCAGCGGAGCGGGGCGAGCCGCCCCCGGGTCGGCACCGAATACACGGTATGGCCGGCCAGCCCCCACCGCGCCAGCAGGCAGTTGGCCGCGTGCCAGCCGGTGCTGGCGGCCCGCTCCATCAGCGCCACGGGCAGGTCGATGCGGATGCCGTCGCCGGCCAGCACCAGCCCCGGGAACGGGGTGACCACCTTCGGCCGCCGGGCGAAGTCGCCCACGCCGAACAGCGGGCAGTCCTCGCGCCAGAGCCCGGAGGCGGCGACGATCCGCGCCGTGCCGGTCTCCGGGTACAGCGCGTGCAGCCGCTCGGTCATCCGCTTGCCCAGGGCGGGGTCGTTCGGCGCGGCGTAGGCGTGCAGTTCGACCACGGCGCCGTGCTGCCGCCGGGCCCAGTCCCGGGCCTGCCGGTCGAAACGGTCGAGCACGCTGATGTTGTCCAGCGGGCCGAGACCGCTGGTGCCCAGGAACGCCGGGCGGCTCGCCTCGACCGGCCGGTCCAGCCACAGCCGCTGCACCAGGAACGGCGGCGCGGTTCGCAGCCCCGCGACACGATCGCGCCAGTCCGGGCTGGCCAGATCCGGCGACCCGCCGACGATCGCGCGGAGCCCGGCCACATCGGTGGCCAGCACCACCGCGTCGGCGTCGAGGCGCGCGCCGTCGCGGGTCAGCACGCCGAACCGCCGCGGCCAGCCCTCGTGCAGGCCATCGTGCGGGCCCTTGCTGACCGGAGTTGCCTGGCCGAATCGGGTGCCGTCACCGAGCTGCACCTCGGTCACCTCAGTGCCGGTACGGAAGGCCACGCCCTGCGCGGTCAGGTGGTCGCGCAGCGGCGCCCACAGGGCCGCGTCAAAGCCGGCGTCGGGGACGTCGAACACCAGGCCCTCGCTGGAGCCGAGGAAGTAAATGTGGAACATCGTGGCCAGCTCGGCCGCGGACATCTGGCCGGGCGGGGCGAAGAAGCTGCGGGAGAAGACCTCGAAGGCCAGGTGCCGGGCGGCGGCCGGGAAGTTGATGCGGCGCAGGAACGTCTCGGCGTCGACGCCATCGAGCTGTTCGTAGATGCCCGGCACGGACACGGCCGCCAGGGGGGCCGCCGCGGACGCATTCAGGGCGAGCAGATCCCGCGGCCGGAAGGTGGGGCTGCGCAGGGCGAAGGCGAGGGCATTCCACGGCGGCGTGCGCGGCAGGCCGCGGAAACTGTCCCGCCGGCCATGGGCGTCGACCAGCGGATAGTCGGTCAGCGGGACGAGCCGGCGCAGTCCCGGGTCGGCTCGGCGCAGCAGCGCGCGGAGGTTGTAATAGCGGAGGTTGTAATACTGGCGGAAGAAGGCGTGGAATCCCCGGCTCATCGGCAGGCCCGCCAGGCTGGTGCCGTCTCGGCCATGTCCGTTCGGCAGATCGATCCCGCCCGTCACGTCGCTACCGTCCCGGCCATGTCCGTTCGGCAGATCGATCCCGCCCGTCACGTCGCGGCTGCGCGGTGATTCCGCCCAGCCGCCCACCCGGCCGCCGAGGTACGGCTCGCGCTCGGCGACGGTGACCCGTACCCCGCGCTCAGCCAGCCCGGTCGCGGCGGCCAGGCCCGCGATGCCGGCGCCGACGACGACCGCGTGCGGCCGCCGGGGCAGCAGGCTCGCATCCGGCGCGCCGTCCGGGGCCCGGTGCCGTACGGCCCGCGGGTCCCGGCCGCCCGCTGTCTTCATCCGGTCCCCGTGGTAACTGTCGGTGCGCCGGCGGCGTCCGGCGGCGTACCAGGGGTGGTAACCGGCGGTGCGCCGGCGGCGTCCGGCAGCGTACCAGCGGTGGTAACCGGCGGTGCGCTGGCCAGGAAGGTGTGCACCACGTCGCGCTGCCAGCCGGTCATGGTCTCGCTGTGCACCCCGGTGAACCCGGCTTCGCGCAGCCGGCAGCGGAAGCGCCGCACCCCGTCGAAGCCCTCCACGCTGCGCCACAGATAGCGGTACAGGCTGGCGTCGCCGGTGGCCAACCGGCCAGACGGGATGATGACGCTCCAGCACACCGCGTTCCACATCGCGCGGGCCCGGAGCGAATCGCGCACCGAGTACTCGTGCACCGCCAACGTGCCCCCGGCCCGCAGCCGATCACGCAGGGCGCGAAGCTGGCCGTCGGGATCGGCGAGGTTGCGGATGAGATAGGCGGCCAGGATGCCGTCGAATGGCCCGCGGACCCCGGCTTCGGCCAGGTTCTCGACCCGCGCGTGCACGAAGCGGACGGACGACGGCCAGGCCTTCGCCCGGGCCTGGGTCAGCATCTGCGCCGAGGCGTCGATCGCGACGATCTCCGCGTGCGGCGCGGCGGTGAGCAGGGCGGCGGTCGACGCGCCGGTCCCGCACCCGGCGTCGAGCAGGCGCAGGCCCCGGCCGTCGCCGGGCAGCCGCATCCGGCGGGCGGACAGCCGCAGGTGCGCGTGGTACCCCGGGTTGGCGCCCACCAGGCGGTCGTAGGCGGCGGCCCCGGTGTCGAAGGCAGCCGGGACCTCCTCGCGCCGCAATACGGCCTCAGTCGTCACTGCGGCTCCCCTCGCAGATCATGGGCGGCCCGCCCGCGTCCCTGCCCGCGTCCTTGTCGCTCCCAGAGCAGCAGTGCGGCCGTGACCAGGGCGAACCCGAACAGGAAGTCCTCGACCGGGATGTCCCAGGGAAACCGCAGGCCGGTCATCTGGCGGGGCGCGTACTGCACCACCGGCGCGGACAGCTTGGTCAGCCAGCCGTCGACCGGGATCTGGAAAGCCAGCACGATGGCCATGGCCACCCAGTAGCTTGGCCGGCGGAACAATCCGGTCCGCAGGAAGGCCAGTTCCCATGCGCAGACGGCGGCCACCGCCAGCACCGCCGGCACGGTGTACCCGACGCCAGTCATGACCGAACCGCCCGTTCCGCCCGTTCCGGCCGCTCGCGCAGCGGCGCGGCCCGGGAAGGACGCGGGCAACTACGCGGACGCGGCTGGGGGGGCCGGGAACGCCGGGCGTGCCAGCGGCCGGCCACCGCCTGCACGCCGGCGTAGGTCAGTATCCCGCACGCCGGTATGACCAGAAAGAACACCAGTTCCTCGACCGGGATCCGGAAGGGCAGCCGCAGCCCGGTCACGTAGCGCGGGTTATAGGTCCAGACCCCTCCGGCGACAGCCGCGGCGTCCCAGATCAGGAAGACCGCGGCCACCGGCAGCACGGCCCGCACCAGCCGGGCGGGGCGCCGGTAGACCCGGGCGCCGAGCACCTCGAGCGGCGCGGTGACCGCGAGGCAGGCGCCCATCAGGATCAGGTACTGGTAGTGGTCCATATCAGCCCGCACCCCCGGCTCCCGGGGCGTCCATCGTCCCGGTCACGTCCACGGCTCCCGTGATGTGCCCCGTGGTGCGCCCGCCGCGCCGGGCCGACCACGCACGGGCCAGGGCCGGGACCGCTACCCGCAGGCGCCGGGCCTGGCTGACCCGGGCCCGGCGCGCGAACACCGCGAAGTCCATGTCCTCGATGCGGTCCAGTATCTCCGAGTACAGGGCGAGCGCGGTCGCGACGCACGGCCGGGACACCGGGTCCAGCATGGCGATCCCGCCGCGCGCGAACCGGTAGATGGCGCGGGTGGTGGCGTGCTGATTGGAAAGCGCGGCGCGCACCCGGGGATCGGTGCGCTGATGCGCACGGCACCAGGCCAGCAGGGGGCGGTCCACGCCGAACGCGGCGAGTTCGTCGGCCGGGAGGTACACGCGGCCCCGGTCCAGGTCCTCGGCGACATCCCGGAGGAAATTCGTCAGCTGGAACGCCTTGCCCAGGGCGGCGGCGTACGGGGCGGCCTCGGCGGTCGGCCCGACCGTGCCCAGCACGGGCATTACCTGCAGCCCGATCACTTCGGCCGAGCCGTGCACGTAGGTGTCAAGCGCGGCCCGGTCGGGATAGCCGCTGATCTCCAGGTCCATCCGCATCGAGGTCAGGAAGTCCTCGAACAGGGACGGGGCGAGCCGGTAGCGGGCCGCGGTGTCCACCACCGCCGCCAGGATCGGGTCGTCGCTGTGCCCGGTCCGCAGCCCGGCGGACAGGCCTTCGGCCAGCTTTGTCAGGCCGGCCGCGACATGCCCGCGGTCGGCGCCGGGCGGGGCGGTGTCGACGATGTCGTCGGCCCAGCGGGCGAAACCGTACAGGGCGTGCACCGCGGGCCGCTGAGCCCGCGTCAGCAGCTTCGTCGCCAGGTAATAGGTCTTGCCGTGCTGGGCGTTCAGCTCCCGGCAGCGCTCGTAAGCGGAGCGCAGCCGGGGATCGGTCAGCCCCGCCGCGTCCAGTTCCGCGTCGATCATGAAAAAGCCCCCGTCGCGAGAAGCCATAGCCAAGCGGCGGCGGCCTTCGCGCTATCTTGAGCATGCCGAGTCGCGTGGGAATCCTCGCCCTCCAGGGCGATGGAGGATGTCAAGACGGCCTCCGCACGGCCGGGGCGGTCGACCGGGCCTGCCGGGGTCCGGTGATCCGGTCTGCGGCCAGCCGGCCGGACACCAGCGCGGTCGGGACGCCGACCCCGGGCACGGTGCCGCACCCGGCCAGAACCGCGTTGTCCGTGCCGCGCGGGAGGTTACCCGGCCGGAACGGCCCGCTCTGCAGGAACGAATGCGCGAAGGAGAAAGGCGTCCCGGCGACCAGCCCGTGGGCGGCCCAGTCGTCCGGCGTGACCACCTGGCGCATGGTGATCTCCGCGTCCAGGCCGGGCAGCAGGCGCTTATCCACCAGGGAGGCGAGCTGGTCCGCGTAGGGGCCGGCGGTGGCGCTCCAGTCGATCCGGCCGAGCGCCAGGTTGGGGACGGGCGCCAGGATGTACAGCAGGTCGGCGCCGTCGGGGGCCAGCCCCGGGTCGGTCGCGGTGGGCCGGGTGACCAGCAGGGACGGGTCGCTCATCAGCCGCCCCTCGGTAATGATCTCGCGGAACGTTTCCTGCCAGGCGTCGCCGAACACGATCGTGTGGTGGGCGGCATCGGGCCAGCGGCGCCCGGTGCCGGCGTGCAGGACCACCGCGGACGGTGCGGGCCGCAACAGGCCCGGTTCGTGTAGCGGATGGCGAGGTCGCGGAGGGCGCCCAGGACGAAATCGTTCAGGCCGCCGTCCGCCAGGCGATCGCACGCGGCGCTCACCCGGCTGCTGATCATCTGCTCGATCCGGGCCGTGGCCCCGGTTTCGGCGATGAGGCGGCGCCACTGGTCGAACGTGGTCCTCGTCGAGGCATTCCCGGCCAGACAGGTAGGTCAGCCGGGCGCGCTGAGCGGGCGTGGCCATCTCACCGGCCAGCACCACCATGCTCGTCGCCTTGCGCTCACGCAGGTCACCGCCGCTTGGCTTGCCGGTGACGGACGGCCGGCCGAAGACGCCGAGTACGTCGTCGCGAAGCTGGAACGCCTCGCCCACCAGCGCTCCGTACTCGCCGAGGACGCCCAGCACCTGCTCGCCGCAGCCGGCCAGCGTGGCGCCCAGCTCCAGCGGGCGGCGGACCGTGTAGTTACCGGACTTGCGCCGGGTCACGTCGAGCACGTCGTCCAGGCTGGGGCTGCGCCGGGCGTCGTTGACCAGGTCGGCGAACTGCCCGACGGCCAGTTCGCCGCGCAGCGTGTCGTACCGGGACCAGCCCCGGCCCAGCGCGGCCGCGCTGAGACCGCTGTCGCGCAGCAGCTGTTCCGCCCACACCAGGCACAGATCGGAGAGCAGGATCGCAGCCGATTCACCGAAGCGCTCGGCCGGGCCGCTCAGCCCCTGGGCACGGTGCCAGTCGGCGAGGCGCGTGTGGACGGACGGGCGGCCGCGGCGCATCGCAGACCGGTCCATGACGTCGTCCTGCAGCAGGGCGAAGGCGTGCACCAGTTCGGTGCTGGCCGCGGCGCGCAGCGCCGTGTCGCTTTCCTCCGCGCCGCTCAGCCAGCCGAGGTAGGTGAAGGTGGACCGGACGAACTTCCCGCCGGCCACGAACTCGGCGAGCAGCCCGGCCACGAAGTCCGCTCCGGCCACGCCGTGCACGTACTCCGCGCAGCGGTCCCGGACGAACGCCGCGAGCACACCGGTCACCCGGTGCTGGACCCCGGCCAGCCATTGGTCCAGGTCGCGATCTCCGGTGCGATCACCCGGGAGGCCAGCCGGGGGGCGGCCCGGCTCACGGGACCCGAGGGACGTCTTGGGCGCGAGGGGCGTAAGGGGTGCGAGGGAGCCAGGAGGCGCGGCCTCGCCGGAGCGCTCTCCCAGAAGCTGACCCACCTGCATGCCTGCGGCCTCCGATCTCGCGGTCAACGCACCGGCAGGTAACTGCCGGTACCGCCACGAAACGATGCACAACCGACGCAATCCATGCTACGTGCACCGTGGCCCGATCGTTTGCGCTGGGTCACGCTGCCCGGCTCGCGCTGGTCAGCGCCGGTATAACGGCCGAGAGGAACCGCTTTGCGCGCGGATCGCGGCGGCGCGGCTTCCGGGTGGGAAACGGGCTACACGGAACACGGGGTGAGACAGGTGTGATTGTAGATGTGAAAGGGACAGAAGGGCAAGTGGAGTACGAGCAGTCGGAGGCGCGAGAGCCGCGGGCGCACGGGGGGCGCGGGGGCGCCGGGCCCGGGCCGGAACGATTACGCTACGGACTGGCAATGCGGGCAATTGGCCGGCGCGCCACGGACGGTGCGGGGGGTGGCCAGCAGCCGGAACGCAGAAAGCGGGAGGAATGCCGATGCCGGCGGGAGACACGCGGCGACCACCACCGTCCCTGGCCACCAAGCTTGACCGGCTTTTCCAGGCCGTTCGGCCGGCCGGCCGCAGCGAGTACAGCTACCAGGAGGTCGCCGACGGCATCCGCGGCGAAGGCGGCCCCACGATTTCCGCCACCTACCTCTGGCAGCTCCGCAAGGGGATTCGCGACAACCCGACCCGGAATCACCTCGCCGCGCTGGCCCGTTTCTTCGGCGTCAGTCCCGCCTACTTCTTCGATAACGACGCCGCGGAAGTCGTCGACGCGCAGCTCAGCCTGCTTGCCGCCATGCGTGATGCGTCTGTGCGCAGCGTGGCGCTGCGGGCAGCGGGGCTGTCGGTGGAAAGCCTGGCCGCGGTCCAGGTCGTGATCGACCACGCCCGCCGCCTCGAGGGCCTGGAAGCCGATTCCGGCACGGCGAGTCCCGGGGCGGGCTCCGGGGCCGGCCCCGGGGCGGCCGGGCGAGATGGGGACCAGCCCCAGGTGGCCGGGCGAGATGGCGACCAGCCCCGGGAGGCAGGGTGATGGACAGCCTCCGCCGGCGCTGCGAGGCCCGGCTCCGTCAGATGACCCTGCCGGAACCGTTCGACCTCGCCGAACTGTGCCAGACGGTGAGTGCCCGGCGCGGGCGCCCGCTGCACGTGCGTGGCATCCCCGGGCCGACGACGCGGACCCGGCCGTGCGGGATCTGGATCGCGACCGACGACGACTGGATCTTCGTCGACCAGGACACCAGCCCGCTGCACCGCCAGCACATTGTCGTGCACGAGCTGGCCCACATGCTCTGCGGCCACGACGCGACCGAGCTGCCCGAGAACGACATGCTGGGGCGGCTGTTCCCGCACCTGTCCCCCGACATGGTGCGCACGGTGCTGAGCCGGGCCAGCTACCGCTCCGAACACGAGCGGGAAGCGGAACTGCTCGCCTCGCTCATCCTCGCCCAGGCCCAGCGGGCCATCGTCGTGATGCCGGTCCGGGACCTCTCGGCGGCTGAGATGCAGATCCTGCGCCGGGCCGGCCTGGCGCTGGGGATGGAGCCGTGACCGCGAGCACCGTGGCCGTCACGCTCCTCTGGATCGCCGTCCTGGCACAGGTCCCCTCGCAGTGGCACGCCCCGACCAGGCTCGCGGTCTGGGGCACCATGCTGCTGCTGGCGGCGATCGGCACCCTGGACCTGACCGCGATCGGCGCCCGGCTGGACGCCGCCTGCGGGCTGCCGAACATGGCCGACGTCGCCCAGCATGTGCTCGCGATCATCGCCGCCACGCTCGCCCGGTACAGCGCCGTGGCGATCTTCGGCACACCGGAACAGCGCGTACGCTGGTCCCCGGTCCGGGCTTCGGCCATCGCCGCGTGCACCGTCGCCGCCCTCATCGGCCTATTCGCGGTGTCCCCGGCCCGCACCAGGTCCACGAACGTCGCGCTGTACGCCGATTTCCCCATGCAGTACGCGGCCCATCCGGAAGTCATCGCCTACTGGGCGATCTTCGCCGCCTACCTGGGCACCACATTCGTCATCATCGCCCGGCTCGCCTGGCGGTACGGGCGCACCGCCGGCCGCTCCCCGCTCGGCAGCGGCCTGCAACTGCTCGCCGCCGGGATGGTGGCCGGGCTGGCCTACCTCGGCTACGGCAGCAGTGTGGTGGCCGCGCGCGCCCTCGGGGTCCAGGGGCCGTTCATCCGCACCGCCCCCGGCGTCATCCAGGCGCTGTTCGGCACGCTGATCGTGCTCGTGGCCGCGGGCGGGGTGCTGCCGGCGGCCCAGCGCTGGCCGCTGGTACGCCAGGCCGGGTTCTACCGGTCGCTGCGGCGGCTCTACCCGCTGTGGGACGGCCTGTGCCAGGCGGTCCCGGGGATCGCGCTGGACCCGGTGCCGGCCTGGGCCGACCGGCTCGACCCACGTGACCTGCGGATGCGGCTGTACCGGCGCGTCATCGAGATCCGGGACGGGTACATGGCGCTGTCCCCTGTGGACGTGCCGGGGATCGAGGAGACGGTGCGCGCCGCCGCTGGGCGCGCTCTGTCGGCGGCGGACGAAGCGACGGTCACCGCCGCCACCCGGCTGGAACTGGCCCGGCGAGCCGAGCTGCGCGGGGAGGTACGGGCCCTGACCGGCGTCCCGCACCCCGACAAGGAGTTCAGTTCCGGGGCCGACCTGGACAGCGAGGTGCGGCTGCTCCGGGTGGTGGCCTCGCACTGGACAACCATCCAGCTGGCCGCCGAGAGCATCGAGCGCGGCTCGCGTGCCGGACAGACCTCACCATCGGCCCCCGTCCCGAACAGGTCTTAATTAGAGCCCTACGTCCCTTCCCGGTCCGGCGTGTGGCGGTCCAGGATGGCCTGTGAAGGCTGCGGGCCGACGCGCCGGCGGCCTGGTGCTCAGGGACCATGGGAGTTGATGATGACGCGTTTTGATGTCGCAGATCTATCGGCGCTGGAGATTCTTGATTCTCGCGGGCGGCCGACGCTGGCGGTGACCGTCCGGCTCGCCGACGGCACGACGGCGCGGGCCGGGGTGCCGTCCGGGGCGTCGACGGGAACCCTGGAGGCGGTGGAGCGGCGGGACGGCGACAAGGCCCGCTACGAAGGCAAGGGCGTGCTGGGCGCGGCCGGCGCGGTGAACACCGAGATCGCCGGCCTGCTGCGCGGGCGGTCCTGGGCGTCGCTGGCCGAGACCGACGAGGCGATGATCGAGCTGGACGGGACGGCGAACAAGGGCCGGCTCGGCGCCAACGCCACCGTGGGCACCTCGATGGCGCTGGCCCGCGCCCTGGCCGCCGCCGCGGGGATACCGCTGTGGCAGTGGCTGGCCCCGGAGGGCGTGCGCCCGCGGATGCCGGTGCCGCACTTCAACGTGCTCAACGGCGGCGCGCACGCGGCGAACGCGCTGGACTTCCAGGAATTCATGATCGCCCCGCTGGGCGCCCCGTCGATGACCGAAGCCGTCCGGGCCGGCGCCGAGGTCTACGCCACGCTGCGGCGCGAGCTGACCAGCCGGAAACTGTCGGTCGGCCTGGGCGACGAGGGCGGCTTCGCCCCCGAGATCGACGACCCTGAAGAAGTGCTGCGGCTGCTGGTCCAGGCCATCGGCGACGCCGGCTACCAGACCGGGCCCGGGGGAGTCTCCATCGCCCTGGACCTGGCGGCGTCGGAGTTCCGCCAGCCGGACGGCCGGTACCGGGTCGCCGGTGAGCTGCTGACCAGCGCCGACATGATCGAGCGGCTGGCCGGCATCGTGACGGACTTCCCGGTGCACTCGATCGAGGACGGCCTGGGCGAGGACGACGACGACGGCTGGATCGCGCTGACCGCCCGCCTCGGGCAGACCGTGGAACTGGTCGGCGACGACAACTTCTGCACCAACCCCGCCATCATCACCAGCGCCATCGAGCGCGGCATCGCCAACGCGGCGCTGATCAAGCTCAACCAGATCGGCACCGTCACCGAGACACTCCAGGCGATGGCGATCTGCCGCGACGCCGGGTACCGGCAGTTCGTCTCGCACCGCTCCGGCGAGACCGAGGACTCCTTCATCGCCGACCTCACCGTCGGCACCGGCAGCGGCCAGCTCAAGTCCGGCGCACCCGCGCGCGGCGAGCGCGTCGCCAAATACAACCGCCTGATCGAAATCGCGGCCAACTCCCCGGAGATCCCCTACGGCATGCCCGGCTGACTTGCATGCCCGGCCTGACCGGCTGATCGGATGACCGGCCTGACCGGCATACCCGGCCTGACCGGCATGCCCGGCCTGACCTGTTAACGGCGTCCCCTAGAACAGGGCGGCGAGGGTGGCCCCGGCCAGGGCCAGCATGACCGCGGCGGCTCCCCGGCTGAGCCACTTGATCGGGATCACCTTCAGCAGGCCGCGGCCGCCGATGATGGCCAGGCCCGCGGCCACCCACAGGGCCGCCACCGCCCCGACCCCGACCGACAGCGGGTCGTGGTACTTGGCGGCCAGGTTGGCACTCATGATCTGGGTGAGATCGCCGAACTCGGCGGTGAAGATCACCGCGAAACCGGTCGCGGCGACGGGCAGGAACGTCCGCCGCGCGTGATGGTCCTCGACGTACTCGTCACTGCCGGTGGGCTTCTGGCGCAGCAGGAGGATCGCGCCGGCGGTGAACAGCATGGCCACGACGATCTGCGTCGGTGTGTGCGGCAGCAGGCTCAGCAGGCCGCCGGCCATCACCGCGAGCGCGGCCTGGACGGCGAACGCGGCAGCCGCCCCGGCGAACACGTACCCGGGCCGGAAACGGCTGCCCAGCACGAGGCAAGCGATGATCGTCTTATCGGGCAGCTCGGCCGGCAGGATGATGAGGAACGCCGTGATCATAACGGCTAGGTTCACCCGCGACGCCCCTGTCCGGTCGGGCCGACCGGCGGATACGCAAGTCCTCCGGCTCGGCAGCTCGTACTTCCGCTGCGGCCGAAGGTCTCACTCAGGCGTCCACGCCCCCGGGCACCGGGCCCGCGCAGAGCGGGCCGAGATTGTCGGCATCCCGGCGATGGAGTTACTCCCCTTCGCGGCGCCTACTCTACCCGGCGGCAGCCGGGATTAACGATCTTCTCCCGAACCCGCGGTCAGCTTGTACAGGCACTGTTCGGCCGCGCCGGCGAGCGCCGAGCAGTCTCGGTCCCGATTCGGGGGGCCACCGCCGGTCACGACGGCGCGGCGGCCGGTGAGGTCGATGCCGTCGACAACCTCAGCGGCGGTCGATTCTGGGGTGAACGGCGCGCTGCTGCGATGGCTCGTCGGGATGGAGTTTCCCGTCCTGCTCGGTGCCGCTCAGATGGTGGCCGGCCGTTACGATGGAAAGCGGAGGGCCCTCCGATCTAATCCGCCAAACATAAGCGGAGGTTCCTCCGCTTAGCAACTCCAGTTGCGACACGCGCGGGGAGGAGACATGTGCCGGGCTCTGAGGTGAAGCCGCTGCGGGCTGACGCCCAGCGGAACCGTGACCGCCTGCTCGCGGTGGCTGTCCGTGCGTTCTCCAAGGACGGGCCGGAGGTGACGCTCGAGTCGATCGCCCGGGACGCGGGCGTGGGCATCGGCACGCTCTACCGCCACTTCCCCACCCGGGAGGCGCTCGTCGAGGCCGTGTACCGGAACGAGCTGGCCCGGCTCTGCGACGCGGCGGCGGACCTGCTCCGGGCCGGGCCGCCGGACCAGGCGATGCGGGCGTGGATGGACCGGTTCATCGACTACATGATCACCAAACGCGGCATGGCCGACGCGCTGCGCGCGCTCATCGCGTCCGGCGGAGACCCGTTCGCGCAGAGCCGGGGCCGGCTCCTCGGTGCGATCACGACGCTCCTGGCGGAGGGCGCCGCAGCCGGCACGATCCGGGGTGACGTCGATCCGGGTGACGTGCTGGCCAGCCTGAGCGGGGTGTCCCTGGCCGCGGGCGAGCCCGCCCAGCGCGACCAGGCGCGGCGGATGCTGGACCTGCTCATGGACGGGCTGCGTTACCGGCCGCCCGCGTGACCGGCGCACAATAGTTCACTTTGCCGCCACCGATGACCGCGATCCGTCGCCCAGTAACATGAGACGCAGACAACAACGTGCCCCCCTTACGTTGTTCTCACATTGCGCATGCGTCACACGCCAGCCTGTGCTGGCATCGTGCCCTCCACTTCGCTCTTCCCGTGATCCATTCGGCGTGAGCGTGCGGGCGGATTGGCGGGATTCGTCAGGCTGGCAGGGGCATGTCGACGATCGGGGCGGTCGTGGGCTTCAGGGTGCCGCCGGCCGATTCCACGGTGATACCGAGCTTGTACCCGGCGACCAGCCCGGCCGCGACGACCGGATCAGTCCGCCCGTTCTGCGGCCCGCTGAGCAGACCGGCTGGCTTGGTGACGGACGGCCCCAGCAGCCACAGCTCGTAGACCTTGGACGCGGGCAGGGCGGGCAGCCCGGAGGTCACGACGACCAGCTTGCCCTGGCCCGGCGAGACGACGGCGGTGACGGCACCGCCGCGCGAGGTCGCGCTGCTGATTAGGTGGGCATCGGAGGCGGCCAGCACCGCCGAAAGCTCGTGGTTGTGCGCCTCGGCGCTGGCGAGCTGGCTCCGGATGCTGTTGAGCTGGTCCTGGGCGCTGTTCTGGGTGATCCCGAACACCACGGCCGCGGCCACGCTCAGGGCGACGACGGCCACGGAGAACCGGGGTATCCACACGCGGCGGGCCCGGCGCGCCTGGCGGCTGATGCCCCGCCGCGCGGGCCGCTCGTCGGTGAGCGGCGGGAGCTGCCGGGTCCGTTCGGCCATGGTCAGGACCCGGCCGCGCATCGTGGCCGGCGGGCGCTCTGCCGTGGCCAGGGCGAGGCGGACCGCCGTCGCGCGGAGACCGCGGACCTCTGATGTGCACGACGGGCAGTGGTTCAGGTGGCGCTCAAACTCGGCGAGTTCCTCGCCCTGCACTGCATCGAGTGCGTAGCTGCCGGTCAGGGTGTGCGGGTCGTGCCGCTGAAGCCTCACCAGCTCACCTCCATGCAGTCGCGCATCCGGATCAGCCCGTCCCGGATCCTGGTTTTGACTGTGCCGAGCGCGACACCGAGAAGCCTCGCCACCTGCGGATAGGTGTACCCCCCGTAATAGGCGAGCTTGACTGACTCTCGCTGCGCTGGGCGTCAGCGCCGTGCTGACCCGGCCCGCCGCCGGAGCGTCCGACGTGCTCCCGACCCTGGCCGGGATCGCGCTGGCTCGGAGCGAGCCTGCCCGCCCTGCTCCGGCGGGCCGGGATCCAGCGGGGCGCCGATCAGGTGCTCAGCGGCTCGGTGGATGGCATGACAATCTCCACGCCGGTCTCGGCGATCATGGACGGCCGCAACGCGCTGCTGGCGGTCGGCATGAACGGGCAGCCGCTGCCGGTCGCGCATGGGTTCCCGGCGCGGATGCTCGTACCCGGCCTGTACGGCTACACCTCGGCCACCAAGTGGGTCACCTCGCTGGAGGTGACCACCTTTGCGAAGCAGAGGGCCTACTGGACGCAGCGCGGGTACGCGCAGCAGGCGCAGATCAAGACCGAATCACGGATCGACGTGCCGAAGCCGCTCACCCATGTGTCGGCCGATTTCGGCTCGGGCTGCGCGTCGGTGCCGAAGGTCGGGGCGGGCAGCTTCAGCGGGATGTCCACGGCGCCGGTCGCTACCGGCGCCTCCGCCAACCCGGTCCTGTCCACGCTCGTCGCGGCGGTCAAGAAGGCCGGCCTGGTCGACACGCTGAACTCCGCGTTGAACATCACCGTGTTCGCGCCGGCCAACTCGGCCTTCGCCAAGATCCCGGCCTCCACCCTGAACTCGGTGCTCGCGAACAAGGCCGAGCTCACGAAGATCCTCACATACCACGTGGTGGCCGGCCGCTACACCCCGGCCGAGCTCGCCTCCGGCAAGGCGATCAAGACCCTGGAGGGCACGACCATCACGCCCGCGATGATGAACGGCACCTATTCGATTAACGGCGCCCACGTGGTGTGCGGCAACGTGCAGACCGCGAACGCCACCGTCTACATCATCGACACGGTCCTGATGCCGAAGTCCTAACCATCCAGTTCCGCCGTACCGGGGCTGGCCCGGGCCCACGAGCCCGGGCCAGCCCGTTTCCCTGGCCGGTGGTCCGCATTTGCAATTGGCGGGGCTCAGCCGGGGATCCGGGCCAGCATCACGGTGACGTCGTCGTCGTGATGCAGTGACTCGATCAGCGAGTCGCAGGTGTCGGCCAGGGCGCCGTTCTCGCCCGAGATCGCGGCGCGCAGCGCCAGGATGCCCCGCTCGAACGACAGGGTCCGGCTGCCGACCAGGCCGTCGGTGTACAGGGCCAGGACGGCGCCCGGCGGCAGCTTGATCCGGACCTGGCCGAACAGCCCGGTGCCCAGGCCGATCGGCATTCCCGCGGGCAGGGCCGGGACGTACGTCCGCCCGTCCGGCAGGGCCAGTACCGGCGACAGGTGACCGGCCAGCGACATGGTGCATGACCCGTCCGCCGGATCGATGACCGCGTACACGCAGGTCGCGCACGTGCCATCGGTCAGCGCCGAGGCGCTGCGGTCCAGCCGCCGCATCGTCTCCGCTGGTTCCAGGTCGAGATCGGCCAGCGTATGCGCGGCCGCGCGCAGCTGGGCCAGGCGCATCGCGGCCGTGGGCCCGTGTCCCATCACGTCCCCGACCACGAGTCCGGTCCGCTCCCCGGGCAGCGTGACGATGTCCCACCAGTCGCTGCCCACCACCTCGCCGGGAGCCGGCCTGGAACGCCAGGCCGCCTCGACCAGGTCGGGAACCTGCGGCGGCGCGGGGACCAGGCCCTGCTGCAGCGCCCGGCTGTCCCGCTGGTGCCGGGCGAACTCGGCGGCGCGGGCGATCCCGGTGCCCGCGTGCCCGGCCAGGTCGGCGATGATGGCGACCTCGCCGTCGCCGTACCGCGCCCGGGCACCGCCGCGGGACGTTACCAGCACCCCCGTCACCTCACCGCCCGCGGTGAGCGGCACCGCCAGGAACGCGGCGTGGTCAGAGAGAAGCTTCCGGCCCGCGGGGCGGACCCGCTTCATCGTCACTGGGTCGGGTCCGCTGAATTCCAGCGGGGTGCCATTGGCCAGGCATATGCCGTAGGGCGAATCCACCGGAAAGGCGAACACCTCGCCCGCTGGCAGCACGCTCTCGGCCGGGTGGCCGTCCCGCTCGACGAACCGGCTGGCGAGCCTGCGCGTGACGACCTGCCCGCTGTTCCCGCCGTGCCCGCGCTCCAGGACGAAGACCGCTCCGCCGTCCGAGAACTTCGGCACGATCATCTCCACCAGCAGCCCGGCGATGTCGCCCGCCTCCAGGCCAACGCCCAGCCACCGCCCGTCCATGTCCGCATCCGCACGGCTGGCGCGGCCGGGAAGGCCGGCCATCACGGGTAGCCCGGTTTGCGCGCCACCCCGCTGAGCGCGTCGACATGGACGGCGGGGAACGGCGCCGGATCGGGCCGCCACTCCGGTACGGGCACGATGCCGGGCGGCACCAGGTCCAGCCCGGCGAAGAAGCCCGCGATCTCCTCGGCGCTGCGGAGCTGGTACGGCACCGCACCGGTCTCGGCGTAGCTCTCGGCCGCGGCGATGTGGGCGCCGCCTACGCGGACGCTGTCGCCGAGGGCGAGGTAACTGCCGGGCGGGAACGCGTCCAGCAGCCCGCGCACCACCGACCGCGCCTCGCCGTAGTCGCTGACGTGGCCGAGCACCGCGATCAGCAGCAGCGCCACCGGCTGGGTCAGGTCCAGAGTCCGGGTCGCGGCCCTGAGGATGTCGTCCGGATGGCGCATGTCGGCGTCGACGTAATCGCACGCACCCTCCGGGCAGCTGCACAGCAGCGCGCGGGCGTGGGCCAGCACGAGCGGGTCGTTGTCGACGTAGACGATCCGGCTCTCCGGCGCGACCCGCTGGGCGATCTCGTGAGTGTTGTCGACGGCCGGGAGGCCGGTCCCGACGTCCAGGAACTGGCGCACGCCCGCCTCGCCGGCCAGGTAGCGGATGGCCCGGGCCATGAAATACCGCCCGGCCCGCGCGGTGTCTACGATGCCCGGGTAGATCTCGCGGTAGGCGTCCCCGGCTTCGCGGTCGACCGGATAATGGTCCTTGCCGCCCAGCCAGTAGTTCCAGATCCGGGCCGAATGCGGCACGGTGGTGTCGATCTTCTGCGTGGACGGCACCTCGCGCGCGGGACGGTCCTCGGTCACGGTAAAACTCCTGACGAGATGACAGGGCTGCGTTTCAGCAGCCCGGAAGGCGGCCTACCCCGCCGGTGCAATTTGTGCGCTCACGTATCCGGGCAAATGCCCAGCCCCGTTAATGGTAAGGGCGAAATCCTGCCTGCGTGCACCACCATATGGTCGGCTGCGGCCGATTGCGGCTTCCTTCTGAAGGGCCCTGAGCATTCGTCATTGTTGTTGTCTTGTCCCCATTCGGGCGAACAACGCCCAGGCGGCGATTAGGACAGGTGCGGCACGACTTCGGCGGCGAGGCGCTCCATCTGCGCGGGCTGGCGCTGCCGCCGATCCACAGCGGCGGGTAGGGCTTCTGGAACGGCTTGGGCTCCATCGTCGCGCCTTTCAGCTGCCAGAAACGCCCGTGCACGGTGGCCTCCGGCTCGGTCCAGCAGGCCTTCATCACCGCGATTCCCTCGGTGAAGCGGGACACGAGATGGTCCGGGCCGATGCCGAACGCCGAAAACGGCCGGCCGTGCCCGCCGGTGCCGAACCCGATCTCGAGCCGGCCCTGGCTGAGCTGATCCAGCGTGGCGAGGCTCTTGGCCAGCTGAACGGGCTGGTGCAGCGGGCTCACGAAGACCGAGCAGCCGATCCGCAGGCGCTGCGTGCAGGCGGCGGCGAACGTCATCGTCTCCAGCGCGCCCAGCTGCGGCCATGGTCCGAGGACCTGCTCCTGCGTCCAGGCGCTGTCGAAGCCGAGTTCCTCGGCGCGCCTTGCGTAGGCGGCGAAGGCAGCGGGGTCGAAGGCGCCGTCGGAACATTCCTGCGGGAGGGAGATCGCGAATTTCACGCCACCGACGATAGCCCGGCGGCCCGGGCGGGCGCCCCGGTACCGGCCCCTGTCCGGTACCGGGGCTTTACCGCATCCCGGTCAGACGCTCTTCTGATAGGCGCGGAACGTGGCCACCGAGATGGTCACGCATACCACGGCCAGGGCCAGCAGGCCGGCCCCGCGGACCGCCACCGCGGACCAATCGGCGCTCGCGTTCAGCGCGTCCCGGCCCGCCTGTACCGCCCAGTTGAGCGGGTTGCACGCGGCGATCGCGCGCATCCAGCCGGGCATCAGGGCGGTGGGCAGGAACGCCGAGGACAGGAACGTCAGCGGCAACATGAAGAAGACGTTGATCCCGATGATCGCCTCCCGCTGGCGCACCAGCATGCCGATGGTGTTGGACAGCGCCCCGAACACCGTACCGATCAGGATCGACGCGAGGGCCACGACCGCCACGCCGGTGAAGCCACCCGGATAGCGCGCCCCGCCGATCAGGCCCAGTACCAGGATGATCACCGTCTGGACGATGGTGGTGACGGCCTGCTCGACCACGTTGGCGTTCATCAGCGCAACGCGGCGGGCCGGGGAGACCAGGAACCGGTTCAGCGTGCCGCGGTCGATCTCCTCCATGGCGTTCATCCCGGCCCACATGTTGCCGTTCATCGCGTTCATCATGACGATGCCCGGGATCAGGTAGTCCAGGTAGGAGGCGTTGGGCCCGCCGGCGCCGAACCCCGGGATGTCGACGACCCGCCGGAACAGCTGGCCGAAGAGGAACAGCCAGATCACCGGCTGGACCAGGCCGATCCCGATGAAGGCCGGCTGCCGTAGCACGGCGTGCAGTTTGCGGCCGGTGAGGTACCAGGTATGGCGGAACGTCGTGCCGATGCGGCCGGCCTGGTCTGAGGGGGGCAGGGCGGTCAGGTCCGGTGCGGTGGTCAGTTCGGTGACGGTCATGACTGGTTCACCTCCAGGCTCGGCTCGCCGGGCGTGCTGGATGAGTAGCGGCGCCCAGTGTGCCGCAGGTACACGTCGTCCAGCGACGGCCGGGCCACGGTCACGGCCGCCGCGGGGGCGCCGGCCCGGTCGAGCGCCGCGAGGATGCCCGGCACGGCGGCCGCGCCGTCGTGGCTCCGGGCACTGATGTTCCGGCCGGAGATGCGCAGGTCGCGGATGCTGGGCAGCTGGCCGAGCACGCTTTCCGCGCGGGCGGGGTCGGAGCCGACGGACAGCTCCAGGTGCACGGCGTCGCCGCGCAGGTCGCCCTTCAGTTCGTCCGGCGAGCCCTCGGCCACGACCCGGCCGTGGTCTACGATCGCGAGCCGCCCGGCCAGCCGGTCGGCCTCCTCCATGTAATGCGTGGTGAGCAGGACGGTCATGCCCTCGCCCCCGGACAGCCGGGCGATCTCCTGCCACATCGCGGTCCGGGCCTCCGGGTCGAGGCCGGCGGTGGGCTCGTCCAGGAACAGGATCTGCGGGCGGTGCACCAGGCCCAGGGCCACGTCGAGGCGCCGCTGCATGCCGCCGGAATACGTCTTGACCAGGCGCCCGGCCGCGCCGGCCAGGTCGAAGCGGTCCAGCAGTTCGTCGGCGCGGGCCCGGACGGCCGCGCCGCGCATGCCGAACAGGTGACCCTGCAGGATGAGGTTCTCCCGGCCGGTGGCCATCGGGTCGCTGCCGGACCTCTGCGCGACGACGCCGATCACCTCGCGGACCTGGTCGGGGCGCTTGAGCACGTCGAGGCCCTGCACGATGGCCGTGCCCTGATCGGGCCGGGCCAGCGTGGTCAGGATCTTGATGGTGGTCGACTTGCCCGCGCCGTTGGGGCCGAGCAGGCCGAAGACGATGCCCCGCGGGACGGTGATGGTGAGCCCGTCCAGGGCGCGAACGCCCTCCCGGTGCCCGCGGACGGGATACGTCTTAACGAGGCCCTCCGCCTCGATGGCATTGCGCGCCGCGGCGGCGGGTTGATGGGCGGCGGCCTGGCTGGCGGCGGGGTTGCCTGCCGCCGTGGTGGCGGCGTGGCAGGCCACGGTCGGTGACATAGCGCTATTGCTCCTCCGGTCGGTGGTTGGTCAGCTGCACCGAACCGGCCGGCGGACGCATCCCAGGTAACCTGGGAGATGCCGCATTGCCGGCCAGCGGTTCGGCGGTGTCGCGACCCCGGCCCGGTGCTCCGGATCCTGGCGGTGAGAGGCACCGGCCGGGGTGTCTTTGGTTCAGGTGCTATCCAGGCTCATCGACCTCCCGCCCGGGCTCTCGCTCCGGCGGTGGCCGGCGGTGGACGTCCCGCTGGGCGAACACGGCCTGCTCGGCCTGGGCCCAGTCGGTGCTGGCCAGTTCCGCGGGGAACTCCCCCGTCTCGTGCCAGGCGCGCCAGAACTTGAGGTCGGGGAAGGTGCCGTCGGCCAGTTCCCGCATCAGGCCGCGCACCCAATCGGCCTCCGCCCGTTTCATCGCCAGCCCGTGCTCGGTCTCTAGCAGGAAGAGCCGGGGTAGCCGGTGGGCGACGGCATGATCGACGATGCCGGTCGTGGCCGCGATCTCGATCTCCAGGGCCTGCAGCCGCTCCGCGAGCAGCCCGGCCAGCTCATCGGGATGAATCACCGAGACCAGTGAGAGCGCCGCGGTGAAGAGCGGGTACTCCTTGACGGGTTCGCTGATCAGCTCGCGGATCCGGTCCTCCAGTTCGCGCTGGCCGTCGTCGGTGACCCGGTAGACGGTCCGTTCGGGGCGGTGACCCGCCCGCGCCGTGCCCTCCGCCTCGACGAAGCCCCGGCCTTCCAGGTCCTGCACGACGGTGTAGAGCGAGCCGTAACGGATCTTGATCGAGTCGTCCTTGCCGTGGTGCTTGAGCAGCCGGGCGATCTGGTACGGATGCATCGGCCCGCTCATCAGCGTGGCCAGCACGGCCAGGCCGAGCGGGTTCGTCAGCTTGCGCCTCCGCGCCATGGGTGTCGCGCCTCGCGTTCGGTGATGTCCTGTGACGTATATTCGTGTACGAGTATACGTCGACGTTGGTTGCGATACAAGTTATATCGCGAGTTGAGTTTGGTCGCTAGGGCCGCGGTCGCGGATCGGCTGGACGGCGTTATCAGCGCACCTCCGGGACCAGCCGATAGGGGCTCGCCAGCGCGCGCCGGAAAATACTTTGGCTACCTTGGTCGGGCAATGTGGGGAGTGGGCCTGCTGGCCGACGCGGTGCTGCGCGTGGTGATGTCCTGTACGCTGCCCGATCCCGGTCGTTCCGGGCCTGGGCGCGGCCCTGTGGCCGGTGACCTTCGTCGTCCCGCAGGTCGCGTCGAACGTGTACTACCACCGGGCGGGCCTGTACCGGATACTCGGCGCAGCGTGGCTACGCCCCGGCTATGTCCGTTCGGCTAGCGGAAAAACATCCGGCGGTCCGGGGCCATGCCGTGGCCGGACAGCGTTTCCAGGGCGCGCCGACGCGGAGCGCGCGGCTCGCTGAACGCGACCACCGGAATCGGGCGGCCCGCCCGCGGCAGCGACCATGAGGGCGCGGAATACCAGGTCAGATCGAGTTCGCCGACATCGCGGGACTGATCGTTGTGCAGGGCTGAATCTGCTTTGCCGGTAGGTATTTTCGTAAACAGGGCCGCGAGTTGTCGCCTTCCTGACGGCGCGGCCGCGTGGTGCTGGCGGGCGCTACAGCCCGCGGGCCGAGTTGGCCGCGGCCGTCTTTGCTGCTACCTCCTCCAGATACTGCCGTGCCTCACCGCGTGTGGTGATGCCCGTGACTCGCGCCATGATCGCAGGGTGCTGCTGCGGCGGCGAGAGGGCCAGGTCATACCGCTGGGCGATGGGCAGGAAGCCGGGCAGGGTTCCGTTGTCGACCGGTCCGTCGTCATCTGTCTTCCCGGCGAACTGCGCCATCACGGGCGTGACGCCGGGCGCTGGTGCCAGCTGGTCCGCCTGCCCTTGCCCTGTACCGGGCGATTCCCGCAGCCGAGATGTGCCTGAACACCATCCCGGTCGGCTGGCCCGCCGCCTTGCTGTTGGCTTCTCTGATGCCACGGAAAGAGATCGGCCCCGCTCCCTGTCAGCAGTGGCCGCGCAGGCAGTAACAAATGCCGACGCGATCGGCTTGATGCACAACGGGACACCGAGCTTGTCCAGCGATCTGCTGTCGTTCGCCATGGCTATATAAGTTACGTGGGTGTTTTTTCGGCAAATCGCGACATTATGAAAATCAAGCCCTATGCGGAGTGCTAGATAGCGACCTATCAGAGATCTGGCCATTATTTACTTTCTTCCTGACTGGACTCGATCGATATGTCGCCTGAAATTTCCGATCCGAGAACTTCGAGGATGGCTTCCGACCCCGCCGCCCTGCCTCCGATTCGCCATCAGCGTCCCTGACGGTGAGGACGATCCGGCGCTGTGTACCGCCTGTCGTCTCCATCACTGCGTTCATGTCCGCAGGACAGGCGGCGAGTTTTCGTCGTCCAACCACCGCATTCGTGAGATCTAGGAGCATTGTGACGCGCCAGACCATGTGACAAGACTACAGCGCTCGGTTCGAAGATCCTGGTGCATGCACCAACAGGCGCAAGGCGTAGCCGTCGAGGCCTTCTGTGGGTTAGATAATTAGCATGTCTGATCTGACATCTGGCGACGTTGCCGAGATCAAGAACTTCCTGCATCGCACTGGCGACGACGTGCTCAACTGGCTTCCCGGCACTGGGTGGCGTGGCTGCAGGATGGTTCCGGGGGGAGCAGCCGCGCTACGCTTGCCTGCATTGTGCTAGGGGGAGGTGCCGGTGATGGCAGGGCAGGACCGCAGGACCCGGCAGCGGCGGGCCGTGGCCGCCTCAGGGTGGGCCACGCCGACCGCGAGCAGGTGATCGACACGCTGAAGGACGCGTTCACGCGGGGCCGGCTGACCAGGGACGAACTCGACGCGCGAACGAGCCAGGCGCTCGCCGCGCGGACTTACGCCGGGCTGGACGCGGTCACCGCCGACATCCCTGGCGCGCCCCGGCTGGATGGCTCGCCTGCCCCGGCCAGGGCCGGGGTGGCGGGCCCTCCCGTCCTGGCACGCCGCTGGCCGCTGGCAAGGGCCGCCGTCAAGTCGGGCGGCTTCCTGGCCATCGCGGCCGCAGTCGCGCACTCCGGCAACATCATCGATAATTCGGTCCCCAACGGCCCCGGCCCCCATCATGGCTGGACTCGCCTGCTGCTTCTCCTGACCCTTACCGTCGTGGTCACGGCACTTGTGATCCAAATACGCGGGGTGGCCGCCTCGGTGGAGCAGCGGCGCTCCCGGACGCCACGCTACCGGGAGTTGCTGCGCTGATCGACGGCTGGACCACACCACAGAGTGTAAACTTTGATGTATGACCAGCTACGCGCTGACTGCGGCTCGCACACACCTGGGGGAACTTGTCGCCCAGGCCAGGCACACCCACCGGCCCGTCACAATCACCGAGCACGGCAAGCCCGTCGTCGCGCTTATCAATATCGATGACCTTGCCGACCTGGAGGATCGCGCGGCGCTGGCCGCGCACTTCGCTGAGAAGGCCGCTGGGCACAGCGGGGTCAGTCTCGACGCGCTGGACGCCGCGCTTGACCGGATCGACGCAGAGACCATCGAGTGAGCCTGACCGTCGTCTTCCGGGAGACGGCGCTCCGTGCTCTGGCCCGCGTCCGCAGCGACGACAAAGAATCGTTCGCCCAGATACGCCGGGCCATTGCCGCCCTCGCTGACCAGCCCCATCCTGAGGGCGCGGTTGCCTGGGGTGACACCGGTATCTTCCGGCTGCATACAGGGAGCGCCCGGATCCTGTACGAGGTCGACGACGAGGCCTCAGTCGTCTCCATCATCAACATCGGCCGCATCTCATGATCTGTGTGTTGTTATAACAAGCAGGAGCCTCCGTGCCGGCACCATCACCAAGTCAAACAGCTGGAGGGGTGGCGGCTCGAGCAGCCCGAACCTGGTGTTCTCGCCTGGGTAACTCCGTCGGGCTGGAAATACTTCACCAGCCCACGATGTACGCCGCCTGATCTGGAGCCATCGGATTAGCCTCGATATGGTCATACCGAAAACAGGCGGTTGTCACGGCGAGGATGGGGGCGAACGATGAAGTTTCGCGGAGTCGTCGAACTGCACAGGAAGACAGCGACCGGGATAGCCGTCCCGGAAGATGTCGTCACCGGCCTCGGCGGCGGTAAGCGCCCGAAGATCCGGATCACCATCAACGGCTACAGCTACCGGAGCAGTGTGGGCTCGATGGGCGGGCAGTTCCTGCTGCCGGTGAGCGCGCAGGTCCGTGAGGGGGCCAAGATCGCCGCTGGGGACGAGGCCGAGGTCGACGTCGAACTCGACACGGAAGCCCGCGAGGTCAGCGTGCCGGACGACCTGACGGCCGCGCTGGAGCGGGAGCCGGACGCCAGGAAGGCGTTCGGCCGGATGCCCTACAGTCACCAGTTGCGATACGTGACCACCATCGAGGACGCCAAAACGCCGGAGACGCGGCAGCGGCGCATCGAAAAGACGATCAGCGCGCTGCTCGACGGCTGAGCGCCAGGGGCTCGCCGCGGCTTCCAGGGCGATCAATATGTCACGTCGTCCTGTGCATTTTAGGGGAACTGACCAGACTCCTCTCAGTAATAATTCTGCCCGTGCCGAATGGACGGTGGCGGGACACTCAACGGCACGCCGGATCGAACAGGTGTTTGACATAACACCGGTGATACGAGATGGTTGGGATCACGCCATCGAACGTTAGCCATCCGGGAGGAGCCGATCGTGGGCCAGAAGACCGTCCGATTCAGCGACTTGAGCGGGCAGCTCATTACCGAAGACGACGCGCTGGCGCGCATCGTCGTGCACGACCACCCTGAGCTGGGGGACAGCCCGGTGGAAATCGAGGCGCTGACCGACGAGGCCAGGACCCTTGAGAAGGCAGCGCTTCGGGTGGCCATCGTGGAGCTGCACCTCCCGGGTGAGGAGGAGCCTCGCCGGGTCGTGGTCGACGCTGAGACCTTTGACGGGCTGGCGACCGACACGCCGATGAGCGAACTCCTGATCTCGGCCCGCCCAGCGCGCCCGGCCCGTCAGACGCGGCGGGGCACCCGGGCATCCAGCGCGACCGCCACGGCCACTGGGACCGGCACGGGCACTCCGCCCGGCACGGGCACTCCGCCCGGCACGGGCACTCCGCCCGGCACGGGCACTCCGCCCGCGACGGGCACGGCGACCACCGGACCCACTGCCACCACGGCACCCATTGCGACCGCGAGCGACGGCGGCGGACGGGTCAGCTACGCGACGCTCGAGCACGCGGGCGAGCCGCACAAGGGCAAGACGACCGACGCCGAGAAGCAACTCGTCCGCGACCACTTTGAAGAGATCAACGACCGGCTCGTCGCCCAGGGCCTGCGCACCATCAGCCTGGACGACCCCGAGCACGTCGACGGTTACGGCCTGCAGGACCTGGCCAGCGAGCTCGCGGCCGGTCAGCGGACACTGCCGCTCAAGGAACTGACGAGCGAGCCGGCCGAGGACATGCTGACGGACGACGACGAAACGGAGCTGGCCAGTTAGACCGCCTCGCCGGCCAGCCAGACCGCCTCGCTGGCCAGCTAGCTGCGGACGCCTTCGGGTGCGAGTGTGCGCCGGGCTACTCTTAAGTAGCAATGGTGCTGCCTCAATGGCCGGAGGAATCGTGGATCCGCCGAACGAGCTCACGGTGGTGCTGGACGGCAACTGGGGCGGAATGCTCCGGGAGCTGCGGGCCCAGATGGCCGGAGCCGAGGTGCGCGACGGCTCCGGCCTGCCTACCGAGGAGTACCGTCGGCAGGTCTTCGACGATCTGCACCTGCTGGCGAAGACCAGTTACTCGCGGCTCGGCTTCGACCGCGAGTACGGCGGCATGAGTGACCCGGCCGGGTCGGTTGTGGCGCACGGGACGCTAGGCTTCGGCGACCTGTCGCTCATGGTCAAGGCCGGCGTGCAGTGGGGGCTGTTCGGCGGTGCCGTGCAGCTCCTCGGGACGCGCCGGCACCACGAGCGGTACCTGCGCGACATCATGGACCTGACCCTGCCCGGATGCTTCGCGATGACCGAGACGGGCCACGGGTCTGACGTTCAGCATCTGCGCACGACGGCCACCTATGACCCGGCCGCGGGCGAATTCGTGATCAGCACCCCGGACGAGGCGGCCGCAAGGACTACATCGGCAACGCGGCGCGCGACGGCCGGATGGCGGTGGTATTCGCCCAGCTCATCGCGGACGGCGCGGGGCGTGGCGTGCACGCGCTGCTGGTGCCGATCCGGGACGGCGACGGCCGCCCGATGCCCGGGGTGACCATCGGCGACTGCGGGCGCAAGGGCGGTCTCAACGGCGTCGACAACGGCCGGCTGACCTTCCGCGACGTGCGGGTGCCCAGGGAGGCGCTGCTCAACCGCTTTGGCGACGTCGCCGAGGACGGCACCTACAGAAGCCCGATCGCCAGTGACGGCCGCCGGTTCTTCACCATGATCGGCACGCTGATCCGGGGCCGGATCAGCGTGGCCAGCACCGCGGGCAGCGCGACGAAGCGGGCGCTCGCCATCGCGGTCAGGTACGGGAATACCCGGCGCCAGTTCGGCCGGCCGGGCGGGTCCGGGGAGGTGGTGCTCCTGGATTACCGCGCCCACCAGCGCAAGCTGCTCCCGGCCCTGGCCACCACGTACGCGCTGAACTTCGCGCAGCACGAGCTCGTCGCCGCGCTCGCTGACCAGGTTGGGGCGGAGGGGGCTGCAAGCACGCAGGGGGCTGCAAGCAGCAGGGGCCGCAAGCACGCAGGGGCCTGCAAGCACGCAGGGGCCTGCAGGGGCGCAGGGGCCTGCAGGGGCGGAACGGCGGCAGCGTGAGCTCGAGGCACGCGCGGCGGGGATCAAAGCGGTGGCCAGCTGGCACGCGACCGCCACCATCCAGGCGTGCCGTGAGGCCTGCGGGGGCGCCGGCTATCTAGCCGAGAACCCGCTGACCACGCTGAAGGCCGACACCGACGTGTTCACCACGTTCGAGGGGGACAACACCGTCCTGCTGCAGCTGGTGGCCAAGGGCCTGCTGACCCACTACCAGAGCGACTTCGAGGACCTCGGCACGCTGGCCACGGTGCGCTTCATGGCCGAGCAGTTCGCCGGGTCCGTCATCGAGCGGACCGCGGCGCGCGGCGTGATCGAGCGTCTCCTGGCCGCGGGGCCGCGCCGCGACGACGAAGCCGTCCTCTTTGACCGGGCCTGGCAGGTCCGGTCATTCGAAGACCGGGAACAGCACATGCTCGAAGGGCTCGCCCGCCGGCTCCGGCGCGCCGCCGGTGCCAGCGATCCGTTCGCGGTGTTCAACGACGCCCAGGACCACCTGCTGCGCACGGCCCGCGCGCACGTCGACCGGATCGTGCTGGAGGCGTTCGTCGCGGCCGTGGACCGCTGCCCCGGCCCGGACGCCCGGGCGCTGCTGGGCCGGGTCTGCGACCTGTACGTGCTGGCCACCATCGAGGCGGACCTGGCGTGGTTCCTGGCGCACGGCCGGCTGACCGCGACCCGGGCCAAGTCGGTGACCAGCGCCGTCAACGCCCTCTGCGAGGAGCTGCGCCCGCACGCGCAGACGCTGGTGGGCGCGTTCGCGATCCCCGGCCCGTATCTGGATGCGCCGTCACTCGATGGCGGCGAGGTCGCTGGCTGAGGGCCGCGTTTCCGCATCGAGGGTCGTGACGACGGCGAAGGACTCGGGCGGCATCTTCAGGACGTGGCCCGAGTGGGTCACCTCCGCCGACGCCAGCAGGACGACGCCGACCGCCCGGTCCAGCCGGATGTTGTCGACCTCGCCGGCGAGGTTGCAGGCCAGCCGCAGCGTACCCCGGTGCAGCACCAGCCATCGCTCGCCAGGACCGGTCTCCACCGTGAACTGATCCAGCCGCGGGTCCGCGAGCTCCGGACGCTCGCGGCGCAGCGCGATCAGCCCCCGGTACAGCTCCAGCGTGGAGCGGTGTTCCGCAGTGAAGGGCTCCTTCCAGTCCAGCGTGCTCCGCTCGACGGTGGCCGGAGACAGCGGATCGGGGATCTCCTCCTCCCCCCAGCCGAAAGCTGCGAACTCCGCCCGGCGCCCGTTGCGCACGTCGTCGGCCAGGGCGCGGTCCGGGAAGGACGCGAAGAACTGCCACGGGGAGCTCGCGGCCCATTCCTCACCCATGAAGATCATCGGCGTGTAGGGCGAGCAGAACACGATGGCCGCCCCGCAGGCGATCCGGCTGGGGCGCACGGTCGCTGACAGCCGGTCGCCCTGGGCCCGGTTACCGACCTGATCATGGTTCTGCAGGTAGCACACGAACCGGCTGCCCGGAATCCGGCGGACATCCACCGGCCGGCCGTGGGTCCGGCCGCGGAACGACGACCAGGTGCCGGCGTGGAAATAGGCCGAACGGAGCGTGGTCGCGAGAGCTCCCGGGGCAGCGAAGTCCCGGTAGTACCCCTGGGTCTCATCGGTCAGCTTCACGTGCAGCGCGTGATGGAGGTCATCACACCACTGGGCGCCCAGCCCGTAGCCGCCCGCTTCCCGGGAGGTCACCAGCTTGGGATCGTTCAGATCAGATTCGGCGATCAGGCTGAGCGGCCGCCGCAGCCCGGCCGACAGCGAATCGGCCGCGGCGGCCAGTTCCTCCAGCAGCGGTATGGCGCGGCGGTCCTCGATCGCGTGCACCGCATCCAGCCTGAGCCCGTCCAGGTGGAAGTCGCGCAGCCAGCCGGTGGCGTTGTCGATCACGTAGCGCCGGACCTCATCGGAGCCGGGGCCGTCCACGTTGAGCGCGGCGCCCCACTGGTTGTGGCCGGAGAAGTACGGGCCGAAGCGGTCCAGGAACGCGCCGGACGGGCCGATGTGGTTGTAAACGACGTCCAGCAGCACGCCCAGGCCCCGGGCGTGGCAGGCGTCCACGAACCGCTTGAACCCGTCCGGGCCGCCGTACGGCTCGTGCACCGCCCCCCACAGCACGCCGTCGTAGCCCCAGCCGAACGTACCGTCGAACACGTTGACCGGCATCACTTCGATCAGGTCGATGCCCAGGTCGGCCAGGTAGTCCAGCCGATCGATCGCCGAGTCGAATGTCCGCCGGGGCGTGAACGTCCCGATGTGCAGCTCATACAGGACCGATCCGGGCAGCGCGCGGCCCGTCCAGTCGGCGTCGGTCCAGCGGAACGCGGAGTGGTCGTAGCTGCGGGACGGCCCGAATACCCCGTGCGGCTGCCATTGGGAGCGGGGATCAGACAATGGCGTGTCGTCATCGTCGAGCAGGTAAGCGTAGTCGGTGCCCGGGAGGAGCGGCTCGGGCTTGTGCCACCAGCCGCCGTCGCCGCGGGACATCTCGAAGGTCTCGCCGGCGACGCGTATGCGGACCCGGTTCCGGTCGGGGGCCCACACTGAACCGGGGATCACTGGGCCCGGGTTCATTGGTCACCTCCGACCAGGAGGGCAACGGGATAGCGGCTGAGCAGGCGATCCAGCCAAACGGTGCCGGCCGCGACGGGTTGGCCGGTAAGAACGTCCGTCCACTCCCCCGGGCCGTCCGGCAGGGGCAGGAAGGTCCCCCGCCAGCCGCCGGTGCGCTGCAGGGTCAGCGGGAGGCGGGTGGCCACGGCGACCAGGCGGCCGCCGCCCCGCGCAAACGCGACAACGTGACCGGCGGCCGGGCCCTCGGCCCAGAGCGGGCGGTAGCCGTCGAAAAGGCCTGGCCGGTCCCGGCGCAGCCGCAGGGCCCGTGTCACCACCAGCAGCTTGGCCGCGCCGGACTCGTCCACGTCGGGCTGCCAGCCGGCGTCGATGCGCGCCAGCAGTTCCCGGCGCTGGGCGAAGTCGACGGGACGGCGGTTGTCCGGGTCGACCAGTGACAGGTCCCACAGTTCGCTGCCCTGGTAGAGGTCGGGCACGCCGGGCATGGTGAGCTGAACGAGCTTCTGGCCCAGCGAGTTTGACCAGCCGGGCGGCCGCACCAGCGCGACGAAGCCGGCCACGTCCGCGGCCAGTTCCTCGTCCGCGAGCACCGTCTTCGGCCAGGCGGCCACGGCCGCGTCGAACTCCGGGTTGGGCTCGATCCAGCTGGTCTCGATCTTGGCCTCGCGCGCCGCCTTTTCCAGGTACCCGGCCAGCCGTTCCGGGGTGATGGGCGACGCGCCGACCAGTGATTGCCACGCGAGCAGGTTGAGCGCGGGCTCCGGAAGGCCGGCGCGGACCGACCACCGGCGCACGGCGTCCGTGAATTCGCCGGGCACCTCGGACAGCACCGCCAGCCGGGCCCGCACGTCCTCCGAGCGCTTGGTGTCGTGGGTGGACAGTGTGGTCATTGAGTGGGCGTGGTCACCGGCGGCCCGTCGGGCCCGGTGGTGGAACTCCTCCGGCGGCACGCCGAACCGTCCCGGATCCCCGCCGACCTCGTTCAGCGCGATGAACCGGTTGTAGCGGTAGAAGACCGTGTCCTCCTCGCCCTTGGCCATCACCATCGCCGCGGTCTGCTCGACGCGCTCGGCCAGCTCGCCGTCCCGGTCGCCGGTCATCTGCCGCACCAGGGCCTCGATCGGCCCGGCCAGCTCGGGCGACCACCGGGTCGCCTCGGCGGCGGCCGCCTGCAGCGCGTCGTCCTCGCCGTCGGCCAGGTAGGAACGGTAGACGGGGAAGCAGGCGAGCAGTTCGATCACGACTTGCTCGGCCTGCCCGGGCTCGGTCTGCTGCGCCGGGACGACCCGGCCGACGACCCGCGCGATCCGGCGCACCTCCGCACGCAGGATGTCCTCGGCCACCCACCATTTGGCGGTGTAGTCCATCTCGCGCAGGTCCTGGTCGCCGCATTCCTCATCGGCGAACGCGGTGAGCGCCAGTTCGCCGGCACCGTCCACGAACAGCCCGCAGACGAGCCGGAGAGCGTCGTAGCCGGTCGTGCCGTCCACCGGCCACCGGGCCGGCAGCGCTTCGTCCGGGCCGAGGATCTTCTCCACCACCAGCCACGCCGACGGCGCCTCCGCCGCCAGCCGCCGCAGGTAGGCCCCGGGATCGGCGAGGCCGTCGGGATGATCGACACGCAGTCCGGTCACCTGCCCCGCGGCCACCCAGCCGAGCACGGTGGCGTGCGTGGCCTCGAAGACCTCGGGGTCCTCGACCCGCACGGCCGCGAGCGTGGTGACGTCGAAGAAGCGGCGGTAGTTCAGCTCGCTGTTCGCGCGGCGCCAGTCCGCGAGCCGGTAGTGCTGCCGCTCGTGCACCTGCTGCGGTGTGCCGCCCCCGGTACCCGGGCCGATGGGGAACCGCAGGTCGTGGTAGGCGAGCTGGCCGTCAATGATCGTCAGGTCGGCGACCGCGCCGGCGTCGGCGAGGACCGGCACCATGATGGGCGCCCGATCCCAGTCGATGTCGAAGAACCGCGCGTACGGCGATTCGCGGCCCAGCCGGAGCACGTCCCACCACGCCGGGTTGGCCGCGGGGACCGCGATGCCCATGTGATTGGGAACGATGTCGGCGACCAGGCCCAGGCCCGCATCCTTGAGCGCGTCCGCCAGGCGCGTGAACGCTTCCTGGCCGCCTAGGGCGGGGCTGGCCTTGGTGGGATCGACTACGTCGTAACCATGGGTAGAACCTGGCGCGGCGGCCAGCACCGGTGAGGTGTACATCGCGCCGACACCGAGGTCGCGCAGGTAGGGAATCAGCTCCGCGGCCCCGGGGAACGTCAGGTTCGGCCCGAGCTGGACCCGGTAGGTGGAGGCCGGGGGGGTCACTCGGCCGGCTCGCTGCGCTGGAGCACGACCAGGGACCGTCCGGTGACCTTGAGCGTGGCCTTGGCTTCCACGGTCCGGGCCCCCTCCAGGACGTCGAAGCCGGTGCCCATCGCGACCGCGCCGAGCGGCGGGGCCAGGGCCCCCAGACCGCCCACGCCGGCCGGCACCTCGCCCGTCGCGGTGTCGAGCACGACGGCCCACTTCTGGCCGTAGTCGCTGCTCGGCAACACCATGTCCACGTCCTCGGGGGCGGCGTTGAAGCACAGCAGGAACGAACCGTCGGTGACCCGCTCACCTCGCGCGTCCACGTCGGTGATGGCCTGCCCATTCAGGAAGACCATCAGGCAGCGGGCGATGTCGGTGTCCCAGTCCGCATCCGCCATCTCCGTCCCGCCGGCACTGAACCAGGCGATGTCACCGAGGGTGTCGTCGCGCCGCCCGGGCTGTCCCGCGAAAAACCGCCGGCGCCGGAACGCCGGGTGCGCCCGGCGGAAGTCCGACAGTGCCGCGGTGAACGCCACCAAGTCGGCGTTCGGCTCGGCCCGCGACCAGTCGACCCAGGACACTTCGGTGTCCTGGCAGTAGGCGTTGTTGTTGCCCTGCTGGGTGCGGCCGATCTCGTCGCCGCCGAGGATCATCGGCACGCCCTGCGACAGCAGCAGGGTCCCCATCAGATTGCGCTGCTGCCGGTGCCGCAGTTCGAGCACGGCCGGGTCGTCGGTGTCGCCCTCGGCTCCGCAGTTCCACGACCGGTTGTCGTCCGCGCCGTCCCGGTTGCCCTCGCCGTTGGCCTCGTTGTGCTTGCCGTTGTAGGCGACGAGGTCGTGCATGGTGAAGCCGTCGTGCGCGGTGACGAAGTTGATCGACGCGTACGGCCGCCGGCCGTCGTGCTGGTACAGGTCCGAGGAGCCGGTGATGCGGGACGCGAACTCGCCGAGGGTGGCGGGCTCGCCGCGCCAGAAGTCTCGGACCGTGTCCCGGTACTTCCCGTTCCATTCGGTCCACAGGGGCGGGAACTGGCCGACCTGGTAACCGCCGGGACCGACGTCCCATGGCTCGGCAATGAGCTTGGACTGGCTGATGACGGGGTCCTGCTGGACGACGTCGAAGAACGCCGCCAGCCGGTCGACGTCGTAGAACTCGCGGGCCAGGGTCGCGGCCAGGTCGAAGCGGAAGCCGTCGACGCGCATATCGGTCGCCCAGTAGCGCAGCGAGTCCATGATGAGCTGGAGCGAGTGCGGATGCCGGACGTTCAGCGAGTTGCCGGTGCCGGTGTAGTCCGCGTAGTACTGCGGGTCGTCGTCCACCAGCCGGTAGTACGCGGCGTTGTCGATGCCCCGGAAGGACAGCGTGGGCCCCAGTTGGTTGCCCTCGGCGGTGTGGTTGTAGACCACGTCGAGGATGACCTCGATGCTCGCCTCGTGCAGCGCGCGGACCATTGCCTTGAACTCCTGCACCTGGTTCCCGCCGCCGGCCGCGGCGTAGGCGGCGTGCGGGGCGAAGAAGCCGATGGTGTTGTAGCCCCAGTAGTTGTGCAGGCCGCGTTCTTCCAGCACCTTGTCGTCGAGGAACTGGTGGACGGGCATCAGTTCGACCGCGTTCACGCCCAGCCGGGTCAGGTGCTCGATGACGGCGGGGTGGGCGATGCCCGCGTAGGTCCCGCGCAGTTCCACGGGCACGCCCGGGTGGCGCATGGTCAGGCCCTTGACGTGGGCCTCGTAGATGACCGTCTCGTTGTACGGAATCCGCGGCGGCCGGTCGTTGACCCAGTCGAAGAACGGGTTGACCACGACGCCCTTGCACATGTGCGCCGCGGAGTCGTCGTCGTTCCGCTCGTCCGGCGCGCCGAAACGGTAACCGAACAGCGACTCGTCCCAGTCCAGGCCGCCGGTGACCGCCTTGGCGTACGGATCGAGCAACAGCTTGGCCGGGTTGCAGCGCAGACCCTGGCCCAGATCGTACGGCCCGTGCACGCGGTAGCCGTACTGCTGGCCGGGCCCGACATTGGGCAGGTAGCAGTGGTGCACGAAGCCGTCCGTCTCGCTGAGGCGGACCCGGGTCTCCTTGCCGTCGCTATCGAACAGGCACAGCTCAACGAACTCGGCCACCTCGGAGAACAGCGCGAAGTTGGTGCCCGCACCATCGTAAGAGGCGCCGAGGGGATAGGACGCGCCAGGCCACGGCGGCATGAGTGACTCCTTGGCGTCAGGCCGCCCGGGCGGCCGATACTGAGGGGGAATCATAGGCCGGCCTGGCCGGCCCGCACCGGGCGGGCCAAGTTCGCCGGGCTAGGCTCGGCTAGATGGGCGGCCAGTGCTCGGCGAGATGGAGCGGCTAAGGAACCTACGGTGCGCGTCACACCGACATCCACGCCCGGATTGACGACCGAGCCGGTGTCCCCTGCCACCTCGCCTTCCTGGCCGACCTGTAGCGACGGATCACCGGCGAGCACGGTGTCGTTCATGATGCCAACTAGTTTACCGGCCGGCACGGACAGCACCATAACGCCGAGACACACCCAGAACAGCAGCCACAGGCGGTTCACGACGGCCAGGCCACCGGCGATGAAGGTGGCGATGAGGACGCCGACCAGCACCCAGGACACGGGCCTGCCGTGCAGGTGTTCATGCCCGCCGATCGGCCGTTCGCCGGGCAGGTGATTGCCCGGGGCCGTGCCGTGCTCGGTGGGTTCAGCAGAGTCAAGAACCATGGTCAGCGTGTGCCCGGTCCGGGCCCGATCAATCCTGTAGTTGACGCAGGTCACATGCGGATTTCCGCGGCCTGCGTGACGGCGGGCGACGGATGTGGCGGGTTCCCCGAGCGGCGGCGCGCGCATCAGTGTGGGTCCCGGGCAGCCGGGGCGGCCGGGGACGGGCCAGCCGGCAGGGCGCCCCTGATCTTCTCGGCGTAGGCGCTGGCCGGGTGACTGGCGTCATAGGGATGGCGCGGGCCGAGCCAGAAGCGCAGGCCGTCTTTGCGGTTACGCGGAATGACGTGCAGGTGCAGGTGCGGCACCGACTGGCTGACGACGTTGTTGATGAGGATCATCGACCCGGCAGCGCCCAGGCCGGTCTCCACCGCGCGTTCCAGCCGCTGCGCCTCCAGGAAGAACTCCTCCACCCGGCCGGCCGGGAGATCGCTGAGCAGCCGGACGTGGATCTTCGGCACGAGCAGGGTGTGCCCGCGGAACAGGGGCCGGTGATCGAGGAACGAGATGAGGTGCCCGGTCTCGTGGATGATCTCCGCCTTCTTCTCGCCCCTGATGATGGCGCAGAACGCGCACGCCGCACTGTCTTCCGGCACTGGATCTGCAGGCGCTGAGGCTTCCGGCACCGGCCCATGCTAGGCGAGGGTATGGTGACGCTTGTGCCGAGCCGCAGTGATCTGGAGGCCATGTCCTCCCACGAGCTTCACGATCTGGCCATGCGCCGCGCCTTGCATCATGCGGACGTCGGGTTCCTGTGGACGCTGCTGCGGGAGATCCCGGCGGCCGAGGCGATCGAGGGTAACCCGGGGCGCTCCGGTGCCGACATGTACCGGATATCGGCGCTGATCACCGACGCGCTCGGCTCCGGGGAGGGGAAGACCGCGGACGCGCTCCGGCCCCTGTACATCGACTACCTGGAAAAGCACAGCAAGTTAGGTCGCACCGTTGATGGTGGGATCAAAGCGGTAGCCGACCCGGTGCTCCGTCGTGAGGCACAGGCTGTAGACCGGGCCGAGTTTGCGCCGCAGCCGGCTGACGTGCACGTCAACAGTCCGGGTGGGGACCCGGCTGCTTGCCCGCATACTTGGCCGGGTTTTTGACTCCGGCATCTGGCCCCAGACCTGGGCAAGCAGGTCGGCGCGGCTGACGACCTGATCCGGACGCGCGCTCAGGAACGCCAGCAACTCGAACTCCTGGTAGGTGAGCTCCACCTCTTTCCCGTCGAGCCATGCGCAGCGACGCGCATGGTCGACGACCAGCCCCCCGTCCGTCCGGCGCGGCGCGATGGCGATGCTGGCACTTGCGGCGGCGCTGGTGGAGCTGGGCGGCGCCGTCCGAATGGTGTAGCCGACGATAGCCAGTGAGGTGTCCGTGCCGGGGATCGGGACCACCGCCAGCAGCGTGCCCGCCGGGTCTGTCGTCTCCTCCGGACCTCTCGTTTCCTCCGGCTGTACTACTCGGGCGGCGACGAGCAGGTTGGACGGCATGGGTGGCTCCTTCGCATCAAAACGGCCCCTCTAGGTACGGAAAGCACCCCGGTTCGGGATGCCCCGCGACACTGGGCGCTGGCAACACGGACAAAGTCCACATGGCCGCGCCGCGCCAGGCGCGTCGAAGTAGTCACAAGCTATATCCTACTAAACGGGTCTGCTTAATCAAGAAACCGTCTGACGGCGTTCCGCCCTGTGGCCGCGGTCAGCGTGCTTACTCGAAGCTGGCGCCGTCCGGGAGCGCGCCGCCGTACCAGGCTTCGATGATCTGGCGGGCGATCGAAACCGGGGGCGGCAAGCCCAGCTGGCGAGCCTGGAGGCTGTCCAGGAGTTCCCCGCGGGTGTACCAGTGCGCGTCGGCGATCTCCTCGGCGTCGACCCGGATATCCTGGCCACCCTCGGCGAACGCATGGAAGCCGAGCATCAGGCTCCTCGGCATCGGCCACGGCTGGCTGCCGAGATAGGTGACCCGGCCGACCGTGATGCCGGCTTCCTCGCTGACCTCACGGATGACCGCGTGCTCGGCCGACTCCCCGGGATCGACGAAACCGGCCAGGATGGACACCCGTCCCTCCGGCCACGCCTTGTTATGGGCCAGCAGGCAGCGGTCGGCTGGGTCGGTGACAAGCATGATGACCGCGGGATCGGTACGCGGGAAATGCTCGGTGCCGTCGTTCGGGCAGGTGGTCGAGTGTCCTCCGGCGTTCACCGTGGTCGGCGTGCCGCAGATCGGGCAGTGCGTGTGGGTCTCATGCCAGTTCGCGAGCGCGACCGCGTGGGTGAGCAGCCCGGCGTCCCGGTCGCCGAGCAGCGATCCCACCTGGCGCAGCGAACTCGGGCGTAGGCCGGCTCCGTCGGGCGCGCGCTGCCCGTCCATGGGGACGCGATCCAGCGGCGCGTCCACGCCGACGTACACGACACCGTCGGCGTCGACCCCCAGCAGGAAGCGGACGCCCGGAGGCGCCTCGGCCGGGGAAATGAACACCAGGTCCGCGCGGCCCTCGGCGAACCGTACCAGCGCCGTCCCGGAGCGGACCACCAGCACGCGGGTGCGCGGATCGGCCCACGCCGCGGCCAGCCAGGCCGGGTCGGCCCGGCGTTCCGTCGCCCGGTCGACGGTCTCGCGGGCCAGCGCCAGCCGGCCAAGTCCCCGGTCACCCGTCACGGGCGCGGCTCGTCGCTGGCTCCCGCGCTAGCTTCCGGGGCGGCGGCCGCGAGTTCCTCCCACAGGTACGCGACGGCCTCGGCGCCCCTGAGCAGGAGGCCCATTTCCACCTTCTCGTTCGGCGCATGGATGCGATCCGAGTCGAGACCGACCGCGATGAAGACGAGCGGTGCGCCGAGGATCTCCGTGAGATCGGCCTCGGGTCCGCTGCCACCCTCCCGGGTGAACAGGATGTCCCGTCCGAAAGCCCGGCCCATCGCGCGGCGCCCGGAGCGGACCGCGGGCGAGTCGATCGGCGAATGGGACGCGCGGGCGCCCGGACCGCCGAAGGTCACCGCCGCCTCGATGCCGGGCGGGGTGCGGACGGACACGTACTCGCGCAGCGCCTCCGCCACGTCGGCCGGGTCCTGGTCCGCGACGAGCCGGAACGAGAGCTTGGCGTGCGCCGCCCGCGGGATGATCGTCTTCGTGCCGGGCCCGGTGTGGCCGCCCCACATCCCGTTGATCTCGGCCGTCGGGCGGGCCCAGATCCGTTCCAGGGTCGTGAAGCCCTTCTCCCCGGAGGCGGCACGGCTGTCACCGGCCTCCGCGAGCCAGGTCCTCTCGTCGAACGGGAGCCGGGCGAACAGGTCGCGTTCGGCGCCGCTGAGCGGGAGCACGGAATCGTAGAACCGCGGCAGCGTCACCCGGCCCGTCGTGTCGTGCAATCCGGCCAGCAGCGCGGCGAGGGCGTGCAGCGGGTTGGGTACCGCTCCGCCGAACGATCCCGAATGGAGGTCGTGGTCTGGTCCGGCCAGATCGATCTGGGCGTCGAGCAGCCCTCGCATCCCGGTGCACATCGACGGGACCTCTTCGGACCACATCGTGGTGTCGCTGACCACGATGACGTCGCAGCCGAGCCGGGCCCGCTCTCGCCGCAGCAGGCCGGCGAAGTTCGGCGAGCCGGATTCCTCCTCGCCCTCGATCAGCAGCTTGAGGGTGACCGGCGGCGCCGCACGGCCGGACGCGGCGAGGCTGGCACTTACCCCGAGCGCATGGAAGAGCACCTGGCCCTTGTCGTCCGAGGCGCCGCGCCCCAGCAGCCGGCCGCTCTCTTCGGCCGGCTCGAACGGGGGGTTATGCCATTCGTCCAGCGGCTCAACCGGCTGCACGTCGTGATGGCCGTAAACCAGCACGACCGGGGCGGACGGGTCCCCGGCGGGCCATTCGGCGAAGACGGCCGGCTGCCCGGAACCGGGGGCGACCTCACCCGTCTCCCAGATCTCCGTCACGGGGAACCCGGTGTCCCGCAAACGAGCCGCAAGCCACTCCGCGGATTTCCGGACATCATCGCGGCGCGCGGGATCCGCAGAAATCGATGGGATGGCCAGCCACGCCTTGAGATCGGTGAAAAAACCGGTCGCGTTCGCCTCGACGTAGGTACGGGCATCCATGAGGCAACTCTAGCCAGGCCGGCGTGGTCACCCGCTGCCGCGCCGGCCCGTCACCGTGGATGGCCGGTGCGCTGTTATCGCCGGGTGTTGACCACGCCGTGTTCGGCGTGCGGTGACGCGCCCCCCGCCTGGCAACCCTGCACCCAGACGATCTCGCACGCGGCAGCGCCATCGCCCTTGGCCGGGCCGATATGGCTCAGCACGGTGACCGAAATCAGGATCATGAACATCACCCACGCCGCTATGGCCACCGGAGCGAAGCGGACCACCCGGGACCGGGGACGCAGCAACCGTTCGCGCAGGGGCATCGCCTCGTGGAACGCGAGACGGTTGAAGTTGGCGAGCGTGGCCGCCAGCTTCGGGTCCGAACCGCGGAGCGCCCGTTCGATTTGGCCCAGCAGGCGCTGCTCATTCGGTCCAAGGCCCATCGGCTACCTCCGGATAATCCTGCTGGAGGTACCGCGGGCCGACGCATTGTCAGCATGGTCTCCGTCCAGCGCTATGAGCACATCGGCCAGCCAGCGGCCCCCGCACTGCGGCCAGAACGTCGCACGGAGCTGCCGTTAACCGATACGGGAACTCGCCCGGCCGCGGCGATGATGTCCGCTCAGTGTACGGGCTAGCCGGCCCCCGCCGCGCCAGCGGTGACGCAGGAGCGGCGCGTTCCGGCCAGATGCACCTCACGGCGGCGGCGGACCGCGGCCGCGAGCCGGTCGAGGACCTCCGCGGTGGTGCTGATGTCCATGCACCCGTCGGTAATGCTCTGACCGTAGAGCAGCGTGGCCGGATCGCCCGGCGCCTGGTTCCCGGCCTCGATGAAGCTCTCCAGCATCACCCCGACCATGCCCTGCTCGCCGGAGGCGATCTGGTCCGCCAGCGCGTTCGCCACCGCAGGCTGGCGGCGGTGATCCTTCTCACTGTTGCCGTGGCTGGCGTCGGCCATCAGGCGCCGGGGCAGCTTGGCCCGGGTGACCGCGTCCAGGGCGGCCGACACATCCCCGGGGTAGTAGTTGGGCCCGGAGCGGCCGCCGCGCAGGATGATGTGGCATTCGCTGTTCCCGGCCGTGGTGACCACGGCGGCGGCGCCGGCCGGCGTCACGCCGAAGAACGTGTGCTGGGCCGCGGCTGCCCGGCACGCGTCGATCGCCACCTGGACGTCCCCGTCGGTCCCGTTCTTGAAGCCCACCGGCATCGACAGCCCGGAGGCGAGCTGGCGGTGTACCTGGCTCTCCGTCGTCCGCGCGCCGATCGCGCCCCAGGCCACGGTGTCCGCGATGTACTGCGGGGTGACCGGGTCCAGCCATTCGCAGCCGACCGGCAGGCCAAGCTCCACCACGTCCAGCAGTAGTTTCCGCGCGGTACGCAGGCCGCGGTGCACGTCGTAGCTGCCGTTCAGGCCCGGATCGTTGATCAGGCCCTTCCATCCGGTCACCGTGCGCGGCTTCTCGAAGTACACCCGCATCACGATCAGCAGCTCGTCGTCCAGCGAGCGCCGCAGCTCAGCCAGCTGGCGCGCGTAGTCCATCGCGGCGACGGGGTCGTGGACCGAGCACGGCCCGACCACGACCAGCAGGCGGTCATCGGCCATGTCCAGTACCGCGCGGACATCCGCGCGGCCCTGCTCAATGGTGGTCGCCCGGGCCTGTCCCAGCGGAAGCTCCTGCAACAGCGCCGCGGGCGCCAGCAAGGGTTCGTAATCCAGGATGCGTGTATCGCTCGTGTGGTGGGGCATCGCGTGTCTCCTTATTCACAGGGACCGGACACCCGCGCCCGGGGAGCCAGTCAGCCCGTACATGACAAAGACAGAGGCAGTTGCCTCTGTCTTTCTGGCTCCAGGTGCGTGGTCAGCGCTGGTGGACGCGGCTGGCTACACCTGGAGCCAGCGGAAAGCGCCAATACCATTGCGACATGCCAGTCATGTTACACGCTGATTCCCTCCTTCCGCACGCACCCCACAACTTCCGGGGCGGGCGATTCTGGGGAGCAGGCAGACCGCGGCCGCCCGGCTTCGACGGCCATGTCCATGATCGGGGCCAGTGATCGGCCACCTGAATCCGTCAACAACTTTGGGGGCGTCCCATGCTCGTCGCGTTTTCGGTCACACCGCTCGGCACCGGCGAAGGCGTCGGGGACATCGTCGCGGAGGCGGTCAGGGTGGTCCGCGAGAGCGGCCTGCCCAACCGGACCGACGCGATGTTCACCACCCTCGAGGGCGACTGGGACGAGACCCTGGCCGTCGTCAAGCGGGCGGTGGACGCGGTCGCGGCCCGGGCCCCCCGGGTGAGCCTCGTGCTCAAGGCCGACCTGCGCCCCGGCGTCACCGACGGCCTCACCGCCAAGGTCGAAACCGTCGAGCGGTACCTGCGTTCGTCAACTTCTCGGCCCTAAAGGACCAAGCTTGTAACTAGGCTTCGGCTGGCTGCCGGTCTGCCTGTCACGTCTTGACCGCAGTTTTCCCGCGGCCGGGACGGATGACTGCCGCCCCGCGTCCCGCACACCCGCTGCGCGAGCAGCGATGTTGCGGGAAGCATTCCGGTCTGCGTGCGCAACGACGCCGCAGTCCCGGCAGATGAAAAGCGCTTGGTTAACGCGATTAGCTTTTTCTATGTGGTGGCAGTCCGCGCATTCCTTCGAGGTGTACGCCGGATCAACGCAGACCACCGGCACCCCGGCACGCTGTGCCTTGTACTCGATGAAGGAACCGAGCTGAGCGAACGACCAGGAACTCATCATGACCCGCTGGGGCTTACGGTGCCGTACCCGTGCGCGGATGCCCGTGAGGTCTTCCAGGGCGATGCCGCGTCCGGTGCGTTCAGCCTCGGTCACGATGTGCTTAGAAATGCGGTGATTGATATCCCGGCCGCGCCGCTGTTCTTTGCGCCGCTGCCGTTTCAGTACTCGTTTCGCCGGCCTGGTTGCGCTGGTCGTACGGCTGCGCCGCATCGGCGCGGAACTCGATCGGCTTCGACTGGACTTTCAGCCGTCGCTTGCTGTCCGGCTTGCCGTAGTTGCCGTTTTTGATGTTGCTGTGCAGTGTCCGGTAGGCGTCGGCGACTTTCTTGATGACGTGCTGGGCGGCCTGCGAACCCAGGCCCGCGGCACGGATGTCCTGGTACGTGTGCTTACGCAGCGCGAAGTTCCGGAAAACCGTCTTCTCGTGCGCGACCTTCGACACCCGGTTAGCTGCGTCGTTAGCCGCGTGCAGGGTAGCTCGCATTGCCTCCGCCTGGTCGGCGGAGGGCAGCAGCTTGACCTGCACGGCGAGCTTCACAGGCAGACCTTAACATTGGCCTATGTCACCGCGATGGGCACCAGATCCGGATGCCCGGCGCGGCAGGAGCGTCGTTGACAACCTGCACGCACACTTGGTCTTCACACCTCAGTACCGGCGCGGCGTGTTCGGCGACGCGATGCTCCAGCGCGGCGAACAGATCATGCGGGATGTCTGCACCGACTTCGGCGCCGGGCTGCGAGAGTTCAACGGGGACAGCGATCACGCGCATCTGCTGGTGCACTACCCGCCATCAGTCGCCTTGTCCCGTTTGGTTAACAGCCTCAAAGGCGTGTCCTCCCGGCGACTGCGAGAAGAGTTCCCAGCACAGGTCAATCGTGCGGTTATGCACGGACGATTCTGGTCGCCGCCGTACTTTGCCGACTCATGCGGTGGCGCTCCGCTGAGCATCGTACGAGAATACATCGAAAATCAGCGCCGGCCCGCGTAGCCATTCCTCCCGGCCCTGAAGGACCGAGGTTCCTGGCTACGTCTGCTGAGCCGCCTACAATGAGCGGTGGCCGATCCGGGGACATTGGGAACCGAACGTCTGGCGCTGCGGCGCTGGCGGGACAGCGACCGCGCCCCGTTCGCGGCGATGAACGCCGATCCCGAGGTGATGGAACACTTCCCGGCCGCGCTGACCCGGGAAGAAAGCGACACGATGATCGAACGGATCGAGGCGGGATTCGCCGCTCACGGGTTCGGGCTGTGGGCCGTGGAAGTGGCGGCTTCGGGTGAGTTCATAGGTTTTACGGGGCTGTCGGTACCGGGTTTCGGTGCGCACTTCACCCCGGCGGTAGAGGCCGGCTGGCGGCTATCGCGGCCCAGCTGGGGGCACGGCTACGCGACCGAAGCGGCCCGGCGCGCGCTGGCCAGCGGGTTCATCGACTACGGGCTGGCCGAGGTGGTCTCGTTCACCGCCGTCCGCAATGTCCGGTCCCAGGCGGTCATGCGGCGCATCGGCATGACCCATGACCCGGCCGATGACTTCGACCATCCGCGCCTGCCCGGCGGGCACCCGCTGCGGCACCACGTGCTGTGGCGCATCCAGGCCCCCGCGGGAACGGCGCCGGCCTGATCAGGCACCGGCCTCAGACGTCGGCCGGGACGGCCTCGATGAGGGCGGCGAGGCCCGCCTCGTCGAGCAGGTCGGCCGGGCGGACGGTCAGGTCGGGCCGGATGTAGTGGAAGGCGGCGCGGACCTGCTGCACCGGGACGCCGGCCAGGGCGGCCCAGGCCAGCCGGTAGGCGGCGAGCTGGACCGCGACGGCGTGCCGTTCGGCGGCCGAGGCGGGCGGCTGACCGGTCTTCCAGTCGACCACGTCGAACGTGCCGTCGCCGGCGTCGTCGAAGACCGCGTCGATCCGCCCGCGGACCAGCCGGTCCCCGATCAGCGTCTCGAACGGGACCTCGACCTCGCGCGGCCACCGCCCGGACCAGGCGCTGGCCTCGAACCGGTCGCGGAGGCGGGCGAGGTCGGCGCCGGTCCCGGTGGCCACGTTGCCGTCGTCGTCCGCGCCGAACAGGTCGTCGGCGTCGATCAGCCGCTGCTGGCCGAAACGCTCCTCCAGCCAGCGGTGGAAGGCCGTGCCACGGCGCGCGTACGGGGCGGGCGGCCGGGGCATGGGACGGCGGACCTGGCGGGCCAGCTCGGCCGGATCGCGCGCCAGCGTCACCAGCGCGGAGACCGACAGGTGCCCGGGCAGGGTGACGCGCAGGCCGCCCTCGGCGCGCCGCCGCTCCCGCTCAGCCAGCAGCAGATCCGCGTCCCGGCGCCACGCCAGCACCAGTTCCCGGTCGGCCGGGCCGAGCAGGGCCAGGTCCGCGTCGCCGTTCCCCGGCGCTTGCCCCGGCGTGGTGGCGGACCGCATGGCTTCATTGACCATCGTGGCCGCCTCGAGCACCGCCTCGTAGCGGGCGCCGGCCGCGGTGACGGGCCACTCCGCGGCGGGAGGCTCGGCGAGCGCGGGGTTCTGGGCGTCCTCGGGGGGCGGCGGGGCCCAGCCGTCCACCTGGCCGGCGCCCGCCTCGCAGGCGAGCCGCACCTCGCCCAGGAACGGCGACGGCCCGAGCCGCTGGCCCCCTCCCCCCACCAGTAGCCCGAGCAGCCGAGCCAGAACGCGGCCCGCGTCGCGGCGACGTACATGAGCCGGCGCTCCTCGGCCAGGTCACGGTCGGCGCAGCGCTGGGTGAAGGCGTCGACGGAGCCGGGATCCAGATCACGCAGGTCGGGCAGGTCGGTGGCGTCGCCGCGCAGGCCGAACGGCAGCAGCCGCGGGTTGTCCGTCCACCGCGTGGACAGCCGCGGGCGCGCGGGAAAGACCTGCGCCCGCTCCCCGGCGGCGAGCCCGGGAACGAGGACGGCGGCCCACTGCAGGCCCTTGGAGGTATGCACGGTGGCCAGCTTGACCGAGTTCTGTCTCGCCCACCCGGCCGGTCTCCAGGCCGAATTCCTCGGTCTCCGCCGCGGCCAGGTAGGCCAGGAACGCCCCGAGCGTCGGCTCCTCCCGGGACCCGGCGAACGCGTCGGCGGCGTCGGCGAACGCGTCCAGGTCGGCGCGCGCGGAGAGCGGATCCACGCCCGGGCGGGAGGCGATCTCGATGTCGAGGCTCAGCGTCCGCTCCACCTCGCCGATCAGGTCCGGCAGGGGCCGGCGAGCTGGCCGCGGAGCGCGCGGAGCTCGACGGCCAGGGTGCGGAACCGGCCGTACCCAGCCGGTGAGTAGGCCGCCGCCTCCCCCAGGTCGTCCAGCGCCTCGACGAGACTGCCGGCCTCGGCGGTCAGGTCCGTCAGCGCCTCGGTTAGCGGGTCCTCCTCAGCGGGCGGCTGGGAGGGCTGGGAGGTTGTGCCTGACTGGGCGGGCTTGTCTGACCGGGCCAGTGACCGGGCGCGGCGGCCGAGGGCCACCAGGTCCCGGGGGCCGATCCGCCAGCGCGGCCCGGTGAGCAGGCGGACCAGCGCGTCGGAGGCGGCCGCATCGGTCAGCACGCGCAGCGTCGCCACGACGTCCTGCACCTCGGGCACGGTCAGCAGGCCGCCGAGCCCGACGACCTCCACGGGTATGTCGCGGGCTTCGAGCGCGCGGCGCAGCGCGGGAAACTGTGACCGTTTGCGGCACAATACGGCGATGTCCGACGGGCGGACCGGGGCGTCGCGTCCGTCCGGCCACGGGGCACCGTCCGGCGCGGTGCCCGGCGGCAGGGCCAGCAGGCCCGCGATCCGGGCCGCGGCCCAGCCGGCTTCGGCGGCGATGGTGTCCAGGAGGGCGCAGGCGACCTCACCGCGCCCGGTCCGGTCGGGGGCGGCCACCAGCCGGGGCACGTCCGGCGCCTCGGCGCGCAGCTTCTCTTGCAGGACCGCGGCGACCTCCAGTACCCGGCCGGCGTTGCGGAAGCTCGTCGACAGCAGCTTCACCGGCGCGGGATAGCCCGCCACGCCGGGCCGGAACGGCCGCGGCAGAACCGGGAAGTCCTGGGCGAAGCGCCGCAGGTTTCCGGCGCTCGCGCCGCGCCAGCCGTAGATCGACTGGCACGGGTCGCCGACGGCCGTGACGGGATGGCCGCCGCCGAACAGCGCACGCAGCAGCACGAGCTGCGCGTGGCTGGTGTCCTGGTACTCATCGAGCAGAACGACGTTGTAGCGGCTCCGTTCGGCCAGGCCGACCTGCGGATGACGGGAGGCGATCCGGGCGGCCAGCGCCATCTGGTCGCCGTGGTCGAGCACCTCGCGGGCGGTTTTCGCCGCCGCGTACCGGGCGACCAGGGGCAGCAGCTGCTCGCGGGCACGCTGGCTCTCCTGCATCTTCCGCACGTACGCGGGCAGCCGCCCGCCGAGGGCGGCGCGGCGGGTGTCCAGCCACTCACCCACCGCGCGCACGCCGTCCGGGTCGCGCAGGTGCTCGCTCAGCTCACCGGCCAGCGCGAGCACGGCCGCGGTCACCGTCGGCGGTCCCCAGCCGATGTCCCCCATGGGGCCGTCGTAGGCGGCGACGACGCGCGCGGCCAGCTGCCAGGACTCGGCGCGGGTGATCAGCCGCATGGACGGCTCCAGGCCTTCGCGCAGCGCGTGGTCGCTGACCAGCCGTCCCGCGTAGGCGTGATAGGTGCTGATGACCGGATCGCCGAGCGTCTCCCCGGCGGTCGCGAGACCTGAGCGGCGCAACCGGTCCAACCGGGCGCGGACCCGGTTGGCGAGCTCGGCGGCCGCCTTGCGGGTGAAGGTCAGGCCCAGCACCCGATCGGGCCGGACGAGGCCGTTGGCGACGAGCCACACCAGCCGGGCGGCCATGGTCTCGCTCTTGCCCGAGCCGGCCCCGGCGATCACCGCGAGGGGCTGGGGCGGCGCCGCGATGACGGCCGACTGCTCGTGGGTCGGCTCGGGGAGGCCTAGCGCGCGGGCGACGTCTTCCGGACTGAACCGGGTGGTCATGGCTGGACCTGCGTACCGCTGTCGTTGACCGGGCAGCACGACGCCACCGGGCAGGTCCGGCAGCCGGGATTCACCCGCGCGGTGAAGACCGGGCCTGCCATCCCGGCCGCGACGGTCTCGACCAGATCCTTGGCCCAGGCCGGATCGTCGTCGTCGCCGAGCGCCCGCTGCGGCTGGATCCTGGCCCGCGCGGTGAGCGCCGCCCTGCCGACCTGGACGAGCTCGGCACCGCCCGGATCGGTGAGTCCGAACCGCTCGAACGCGCCGAGCAGCACCGCGAGCTGGTATACGCCGAGCTGCGGGTGACGGCCCAGGTCCTCCTCGCGGGGCGCGGTGGCGCCGGTCTTCAGGTCGACCACCACCGCCCGGCTCTGGTCGTCCCGCTCGAGCCGGTCGACCCGCCCCGTGATCTGCACCTGCCCGATCTGGACCTGAAGTGACTGCTCGACCGCGACAAGCTCGCGCGGGTTGGCGGCGTGCCAGTCGAGAAACTTGCGCACCATCCGCTCCGCCTGCTCGCGCTGCTTGGCGCTGTACCAGACGCTGCCGAAGTCGAGGTGGTGCCAGATGTCGTCGATCCGGCTGCCGATCTCGCTGTCGGAGGCGCCGGACGCGGCGAGCACGGCGGCGGCGTGGATGACCGTGCCAAGGTGGCGCAGCACGTCGGACCGGCCCGCGCCGGCGGCCGATTCGAGCAGCCAGCGCAGCCCGCACCGGGTGAACGCCTCGACCTGGGAGGGCGACAGCCGGACCTGCTCCCCGGCGGTGGCGATGGGCCCGGCGTCGGACAGCGGCGCCAACGCGTACCAGTGTCCCGGATGGGCGCCCCGGGCGCCAGCACCGGCCAGCCGGGCGAGCTCGGTGGCGGCCGCGCGGCGGACCGGCAGCGGGCGGGAGCGGTCCGCCAGGGTCCGGCGCAGATCGGCGGTGAGCGCGGCCAGCGACAGCCACCGGTGGCCGGGCTCGCACGCCCGTTGCACCTCGATGTCGTGGCCGGCCAGCTCGGCCAGGAACCGGGACGGCCGCGTGTCGGCGCCGTCGCCGCCGACCGCGGTGACCACCAGGGTGCGCTTGGCTCTGGTCACCGCGACGTAGAAGAGCCGACGCTCCTCGGCCAGCAGTTTTGAGGCAAGGGCCGCCGCCGCTGCGTCCGGAGCGTTTGCGTCGGCAGTTGGACTGGACGCCGCGTCGGCGAGCTCGTCGGTGCCCAGCAGAGAACCGCGCAGGCGCAGATCGGGCCAGGTTTCTTCCTGGACACCGGCCACCACGACCAGGTCCCACTCCAGGCCCTTGGACCGGTGCGCGGTCAGAATACGGACCGCCTCGTCCCGGGTGGCCTGCTCGGCCAGCGTGTCGCCGGCGATCTCCTGGCCGGCCAGGCTGTCGATGAACAGGCCCGGCGCGCCGGGGGGCAGCGTGTCGGTGAACCGGCTGGCCGCGCCGAACAGCGCCAGCACGGCGTCGAGATCCCGGTCGGCCGCCGCCCCGGCCGCGCCGCCCGCGGCGCTGGCGGCCTGCCAGACCGGGGCGAGGCCAGAGGCGTCCCAGACGCCCCAGAGGGTCTCCTCCGCGGTCCGGGCGGCCGCGATGGCGTCCCGTGCGATGGACAGCAGCCGCGCCAGCTTCTCCGCGGGCGCCGCGACCGCCCGCGGCACCATGATCAGCTCGCGCGGGTCGAGGATGGCGGCGGCCAGCAGGTCGCCCGGATCGTAGGGCCGGCGCGGGCCCTGGGAAGCCGAATCAGCGCCGGCCGTATCACTGATCACGCGTAGCCAGCGGCGCAGGCGCCGCAGCCCGAGAGCGTCAGTGCCACCGAGCGGCCCGGTGAGCAGCTCGGTGGCGGTCTGCTCGTCCAGCGCGTCGGGCCGCAGCGCGCAGCGCAGCAAGGTCAGCAGCGGCCGGGTCCCCGGTTCCTCGGGCAGCGGCAGCTCGTCCCCGGCGACGGACACCGGGACGCCCGACCCGCTCAGGGCCCGCCGCAGCAGTGGGACCTGCCGGGTCGCCGAACGGACCAGGATCGCCATCGACGACCACGGGATGCCGCCGGCCAGGTGGGCGCGGCGGAGCGTGTCCGCGATGAGCGCGGCTTCCTGGCTCGCGCTCTCCGCGACCGCGATCCGGATCTCGCCGGGCTCGGCGCCGGGCCGGGCCCGTAGTTCGCGGTGGCCTGCGTGGCCGCCCGCCAGGTGCCGGGCAATCCGGCGGGAGGCGGCGATGAGGGCTGGCCCGCTGCGCCGGTTGGTGCCGAGCGCGACGACCGGGGCGGGGCTGCCATCGGCCGCGCGGAACCGGTCAGGGAACTCGGTGATGGCCCGGACGTCGGCACCGCGGAAGGCGTAGATCGACTGGTCGGGATCCCCGACGGCGATCAGCTCGCGCCCGTCACCGGCCAGCGCGCGCAGCAGCGATTCCTGAGCCGGGTCGCTGTCCTGGTACTCGTCTACCAGTACGACGTCGTAGGCCTGGCGCTCCCGCTGGCGGGTCGCGGTCCGGCTCAGCAGGGCGGCCGCGATACGGACGATCTCCGCGTAGTCGTAGGCGGCGACCGGCGCGAGGTCGAAACGCGCCGCGTAACGGTCGAGGAAGCGGCCGGCGGCCATCCAGTCCTCGCGCCTGCGCTGGCGGCCGAGGGCGGCGACGCGGCGGCCATCCATCCCGCGTTCGGCGGCCCGGAGCAGGAAGTCGCGCAGCTCCTCGGCGAACCCCCGGGTGGCCAGGGCCGGGCGGAGCGCCTCCGGCCAGTGCGCGGCCCCGTCGGCGAGCTCGCCGCGCAGCAGCCGGCGGACCTCGAGCAGCTGCTCGGGCCCGGACAGCAGCCGGGGCGGCTCCTCTCCCAGCAGCGCGAACTCCCGGCGCACCAGGGCGTAAGCGTAGCTGTGGAAGGTGAGCGCGAGGGGCTCCCTGATCGTGCGGTGCAGCCGCCCCGCGATGCGCTCGCGGAGCTCGCCGGCCGCCTTGCGGCTGAAGGTGAGCACCAGTACCCGGGCCGGGTCCAGGTCACGGTCCTCGATCCGGTGCGCCACCGTCTCGACGATGGTGGCCGTCTTGCCGGTGCCGGGGCCGGCCAGCACGAGCAGCGGGCCGCCGGAATGGCTGACCACTCGCTGCTGCGTGGCGTCGAGGCTGAGCCGCGCGGCGGCCGCGGCCGGATGGCGGACCAGCCGGTAGGGGTGCCCGGCATGAACGGCGTGCGCCGGGGGTGAGGTGCTTTCCATCTCAACGGCATTCCAGCAGAGCCCACCGACACTCCGAAGGATTTTGGCCGAGTGGCGTGCGACCGGGACCGGGTTAGGCCGGCCGGGGGCCGTGCCAGCGGGCGCGGCGCATGTCGACACGGGCCCGCGCGCCGCCGGCGGAGGGGCGGAGCGGGGTGCCCTCGGCACGGTAGTGGGCGAGGGCCGCGCGCTCGTGCCCGGCCAGCAGCGAGCCGTCGGCGTGGATGACCCGCCACCAGGGGACCGCGCCGCCGCTGGTGGCCAGGACCCGGCCGACCCGGCGGGGCCCGCCACGGCCCAGGTACTCGGCGATGTCGCCGTAGGACATCACGTGGCCGGGCGGGATCGCCTCGACCGTGTCCAGGACGTCACTGGCGAAGTCGTCCAGCGGCCCGGAGTCAGTCACGTGGCACCGGGTAGCCCGGGCAGCCGGCCGCGGTGAACGGCACCGGGGCGGACCGGGCCGGCTCCTGCTCGCGGCGCCGTATCCGGCGCAGCACCGCGAGCCGTCTGACCACGGCCATGACCAGCACGAGCGCGGCCAGTGCCAGGATGGCGAAGAGGACGATCTGCCCGCTGCCGCGCGGCCGGACCGGCTCGGGGGCAACCGCGGACGGGCCGCCGCCGAAGTTCACGGCCGGCGCCGCCCCCAGGCCGGCCGCGCGCTGGGCGGACAGCTGGGCGGCCGCGGCCAGCGCGGCGGCCGCGTCCACCGTGCCGAAACCGACCTGCTGGTCGTAACCGCCCGCGGGCCGGAACCGGGTGGTGGAGCTGAGCGCGCGGGCCAGCAGGTCGGGCGCGAGCCCCGGGTATCTCGACTTGATCAGGGCGGCGACGCCCGCGACCAGCGCGCACGCCGGGCTGGTGCCGGTCACCAGCCAGTACTGGCCGTCCCGGCCCTGAGCCGACACGTTGACGCCCGGCGCGGCGACCTCGACGGAGAGGTTGTCGCTGGAGAATCCGGCCACGGTCCCGCTGGAGCTCACCGCGGCGACGCCGATCACACCCGGGTAGTCGGCGGGGAACTTGACCGGCGCGTACCCGTTCCGGCTGGCGGTCGGCGTATCACCCGAGTTGCCGGAGGAGGCCACCACGGCGACGCCGTGCCCGTACGCGTACTGCAGGGCCGAGCGGACGCTGGCGCTGGGCGAGCTGTAGCCGATGGACATGCTGATGACGCCCGCGCCGTGATCGACGGCGTACCGGATCCCCTGGGCCAGCGAGTCCTGGACCCGGTCCTCCCGCTCGCGCTCGTAATTGCCGTAGCCGGGATCGTTCCGGTCCGGGATGACCCGGACGGACAGGATCCTGGCCTGCGGGGCGACGCCGACGATGCCGTCCTGCCCGCCTGCGCCGTGGCCGTGCCCGGCGATGATCGACGCCATCCAGGTGCCGTGCTGGCCCCAGTCGGCGCTGCTCGGGGAGGTGCTGAGGCCAGTCAGATCCGGCCCGGCGGTCACCGATCCGGCCAGGTCGGACACCGTGGGCAACACGCCGCTGTCCAGCACCGACACGGTGACGCCCTGTCCCCGGCTCACGGTCCACGCGGCCGGGACGTTCAGCATGGCCAGAACGCCCTGCTGGCCGTCGCGGACGCTGTCCGCCGTCGCCGCCGGCGCGGTCGCGCCCTGCACCCCCAGCGCCCCGGCACACGTGGCGGCCAGGCTCAGCGCGGCGGCCAGCCGGAGCCTCAGCATCCGGGCGACCCGGGGCAGGACGGCGGCGGCGGCAGGGTGGCCAGGGTGCTGGCGACCGCCTGGGCCACCCCGCGGGCGGCGCTGCCCATCTCGCTCTCGGCGTACTGGTCGTCTCCGATCGAGACCCGGGGGCGGCCGTCCACGTACCCGGCGGTGTACATGATGACGTAGGGGCCGGCCGCGAAACTCCGGGAGATCTGGCGCTGCGCATCACCGAACAAGCCAGCCGGGGTCCCGCCGAACGCCACCGCGTGCACCCCGGGGTCCAGGGCGCTCCCGGCCCCCGCGCGCGCCATCGCGGACTGGGCGGCGGACGCCTGGGCGGCGCCGGGCAGCACCGCGACCCCGACCGTCATGACGTAGGTGGCGGACTCGTCGGTATAGGTCGCCCGCAGCAGCGCCTGGCAGCCCCCGGCGTCCAGTAGCCGCGCCGCGGCCGCGTCGGTCCCGTCGGCACAGGAAGACTGCCCGGCGATGCCGGCGCGGGCGGCCTGCAGGTTCACGCCGCTCAGGTCGGCGAGCGTCGCGGCGGGCAGCAGGTAGCGGACGGAGGCCGGAAAGATGTCCCCCGCCGGCAGAGACCGCCACCGCTTGCTGACCTCCCACGCCATGATCTGCCGCTGCTCGGCGGCACTGAGGTGCCGGGGCAACAGCTGGGCGGCCAGTCCGGTCAGCGAGACGATCAGGCCGACGGCACCGAAGATGGCCCCGGTCAGCGCGGCGGTGCTGCCGGCCCCCCGGGACCGGTGCCGCGGCGGGCGAACGGGGCGGCCCGGGCGGACGGCGGCGGCATGTGGCGACGAGCGCGGCCTTTCACCCCACGCATCCGGCTCGTTCGGCACAAGGGAATGGTACGGCCTGGTCTGGGCTGACTGACGGCAGTTTGCGGCTTATCGTGCCACCAGACGCCAATGGCCGCCGGTCACCCGGCGGCCATTGCCGAGCCTGCTAGGTCAGTAGGTTGGCAGGCTCGGGTCGATCTGGCTGACCCAGGCCAGAACACCACCGCCGACGTGCACCGCGTCAGAGAAACCGGCGTCCTGCACGATCGCGAGGGCCTCGGCGCTGCGAACACCGCTCTTGCAGTGCAGCACGATCCGCTTGTCCTGCGGCAGCCGCTCCAGGGCGGCACCGGAGACAAACTCTCCCTTGGGGATCAGGGTGGCGCCGGGTATCGACACGATCTCGTACTCGTTCGGCTCGCGGACGTCCACGACGAAGATGGGATCGCCCGCGTCCATCATCTTCTTCAGGTCGCGCGCGGTGATGGTCGAGCCCTGCGCCGCCTGCTGCGCTTCCTCGGAGATCACGCCGCAGAACGCCTCGTAGTCGATGAGCCCGGTGATCGTGGGGTTCTTCCCGCACACCGGGCACTCCGGGTCCTTGCGGACCCGGACCGACCGGTAGGTCATCTCCAGGGCGTCGTAGATCATCAGGCGCCCGACCAGCGGCTCGCCGATCCCGGTGATGACCTTGATGGCCTCGTTGACCTGGATCGAGCCGATCGACGCGCACAGCACACCGAGGACGCCGCCCTCGGCGCAGGACGGCACCATCCCGGGCGGCGGGGGCTCGGGGTACAGGCAGCGGTAGCACGGGCCGTGCTCGGCCCAGAACACGCTCGCCTGCCCGTCGAACCGGTAGATCGATCCCCATACGTAAGGCTTGCCGAGCAGCACCGCGGCGTCGTTGACCAGGTAGCGCGTGGCGAAGTTGTCCGTGCCGTCCACGATCAGGTCGTAGCGCTCGAAGATCTGCAGGGCATTTTCTGAGTCCAGGCGTTCGGTGTGGAGGACGACTTCGACGTACGGGTTGATCTCACGGATGCTGTTGCGGGCGGACTCCGCCTTGGGGTGCCCGACGTCCGACACTCCGTGGATGATCTGGCGCTGCAGGTTGGACTCGTCCACGACGTCGAAATCGACGATGCCGAGGGTCCCGACGCCCGCGGCGGCCAGGTAGAGCAGAGCGGGTGAGCCGAGCCCGCCGGCGCCGACGACCAGCACCTTGGCGTTCTTCAGCCGCTTCTGCCCGGTCATCCCCACGTCGGGGATGATGAGGTGGCGGGAGTAACGCTTCACCTCGTCCACGGAGAGCTCGTCAGCCGGGGAGACCAGGGGTGGCAACGACACAGTGCTCTCCAGATCAATGGGCTCATGATGGCTGTACGGCACCCCTCGGGGGTACCTTCCTACACAACCGGGACGGACAGTGGCTCATTCCCGGTGAGCATCCGGCGGAACTCGGCCGCGACGGCGGCCGGCCGCTCCATCTGGGCCACATGCCCGGTCCGGGGCAGTACGACGACCCGGGCCCGGCGGAATGTGCGCGCCGCGCGCCCGGCCATCCGGGGGTCGACGATCCGGTCGTGGCTGCCGTAGATGATGAGCGACGGAGCGCTGACCCGCGCGGCGTCGCGCCACAGCGAGGCACTGCCGCGGCGCAGGTATTCCGCGACGATGGACCGGGCGCAGCGGACGAGTACCGCCCCGCCGTAACCGAGCTGGTCCCGGCGCTCGATCTCGGCGATGTCCGCGGCGATACGGTCCGGGTGCACGCAGGTGCCGTCGAAGTAGATCGTGGCGATGGACGCCTCGACCCGCTCCTGCGGGGACATCTTCTGCACCCGGCTCAGCACCCAGCTGCCGAACTTCGGGACGCAGAGGGCCGGAAAGCGGGCGGTGGCCGGGCGCAGCCACAGATCCGGCATGGCCGGGGCGATGAGGGTGAGCGACCGGACCAGGTTGGGGCGGGTCGCGGCGACCCGGGTGCAGACGGCGCCGCCAAGGGAGTTGCCGAACAGGTGGACCGGACCGCGGCCGCGCTGTTCGATCAGGGCCGCGACCGTGGCCGCCTGCCCGTTCACCGTGCAGCTCTGCTCGGCGGGCTGGGAGTACCCGAAGCCCGGCAGGTCGAGAGCGTCGCATGTGACCCCGGCACCGTCGCCGCACGTGCTCAGCATGTGCATGAGGTCGGTCCAGTTGGTGGAGGAACCACCGAAACCATGCACGAACAGGGCAGACCCGGCCCCGTCGCTCGCGCCCAGGGCCGCCGGGGCAGTCCGCACGAAGACGTCCCCGTCACCCAGGCTGACGAACTCCCCCGGCCACGCCGGAATGGGCTCTGCCATGGACCGCCTCCCGCCCGGTGAACACCGCGTTCACTGACGCTCCAGGTTAATCAACCAGCCGTTCACCCAAAACACCCACGCTGGATTCCGGGTGGGGTCAGACGGCCGCCTGGCGATACCTGGCCGCGGCCAGGCTGGCACGCAAGGATTCAGCGAGGTCCGGCTCCGCAGTGCCGGGGTCGCTGGGCTCGTCGTCCGAGGGGCCCAGTTCCGGCGCGCCTGAGACCTTTGTCGGGCCTGAGACCTTTGTTGTGCTGAGGGTGTCCAGTTCTTCGGGGTAGCGATCGTGGTGAGCGGCCGGGTCGAACCGCTGCGTCATCGCGTCGATCAGTGACGTCGCCATCGTCAGCTCCGGCTCCGCCGGGCGGGGCCCGGTGCCGGAGGCCAGAAAGGGGAAATCGGCGCCGGCGACCTCGCCGGGCGCCAGCAGGGTCTGCAGGACCAGGACGCCGTCCCGGACGCGGAGCCCGGCCAGGACCTCCCGCTGCCGCAGCGTCACCGTAGCGACCGCGACCTTGCCGGCGCGCCGCAGCGCCTCGCGGAACACGACGTACGCCCGGGTGGCGGATTCGGCCGGCTCGAGGTAGTAACTCCGGGCCACCAGGATGGGATCGATCTCGTGGGCCCGGGTGAAGGAGCGCACCTCAATGCGGTGCGTGCGCTCGCGCGGCAGGCTGGCCAGCTCCTCGTCGGTCAGCATCACCACGTCGCCGCCGGGCCGCTGGTAGCCCTTGGCCACGCCGGCGTAGGGGACCTCCCGGCCGCAGTCCAGGCAGACCCGGCGGAAAGAGATTTCCCGCCGTCCTCGCGGTGGACCTGGCGGAAGGCCACCTCGCGGGGCTGCGTCGCCGGGTACAACCGGACCGGGATATTGACCAGGCCGAACGAGATGGCACCGGCCCACAGACTGCGCATGGCCGGCTGAATACCCCGCCGGAGCGGGCCGTAAAGAGCGGGCGGACCAGTGCCCTGGCTGAGATGATGGCCGGATCTGCTTATCCCGGGCGTGGTCCCGGGGCCGGGGGATGGAAGGTGATCTTATGCCCGATTTCGATGTCGTCGTGCTGGGCGGCGGGACCGCGGGTGTGCACGTCGCCTCCACGGTCGCCCGGGCAGGCCGTTCGGTGGCGCTGGCCGAGGCCGGGCTGGTGGGCGGCGAGTCTCCCTACCTGGCGTGCCTGCCCTCCAAGGCCCTGCTGGAGGCGGCCGGCCGGGGTGAGGCGTGGGAAAACGCGGTCGCCCGGCGGGACGATGCGGCCAGCCACCTGGACGACACGGCCGCGGCCGCGCGCCTGACGGAGGCGGGTGTCACGCTGCTGCGCGGCACCGGGAAGGTGACGCAGCCCGGAACGGTGGAAGTCCCGGAAAACGATCCGGTGAGCTACGCCAACCTCGTCGTCACCACGGGCAGCGAGCCGGTCGCGCCGCCGATCGAGGGCCTCGCCGACATCCCCGCCTGGACCAGCGCCGAGGCCCTGAGCTGCCCGGACCTGCCACGGCGGCTGGTGGTCCTCGGCGGCGGCTCCGCCGGGTGCGAGCTGGCGCAGATCTACGCGGCGTTCGGCTCGCAGGTGACGCTGGTCGAGACGGAGAACGTCCTGCTGCCGGCCGAGGCCGCCTTCACCGGGGAGATCCTGGCCGGGGCCCTCCGCCGGACTGGCGTCGACGTGCGCCTCGGCTCCGCAGCGGCGAAGGCCGAGCGGACCGACGAGGGACTGGCGCTCACGCTGGAGGACGGGACGCGGATCGAGGCGGACCGGGTGCTGCTGGCGACCGGGCGGCGTCCCCGGCTCAGCGGCCTCGGCCTGGACAAGCTCGGCGTCGACGTCAAGCCCGGCGCGGCGATCCCGGTCGACGCCACCTGCCGGGTGGTCACGCCCGGCCCGGCGGACGGCCAGCGGGCCGGCCTGTGGGCGGCGGGAGACGTCACCGGGCTCGGCACGCATTCGCACACGGCGAAGTACCAGGGCGCCGTGATCGCCGCGAACCTCCTGGGCCAGCGGCGGGAGGCGGACTACCGCGCTATCCCGCGCGCGGTGTTCACCATGCCGTCGGTGTGCGCGGTGGGCGTCTCCCCGCAGGGCGCCGCCGAGGCGGGGATATCCGTGCTGACCGGGGGCGCCGATCTGCCGGTTACGGCGCGGGCTACCCTCACGGGTGCGGACGCCGGGCGCGTCGAGCTGTACGCTCATCCGGAATCGGGGCTGCTGCTGGGGGCCGCGGCGGTCGGGCCGCACGCGCCGGACTGGATGGGCGAGGTGACGGTGGCCATCCGGGCCGGACTCCCCCTGGCGATCCTGGCCGATACGGTGCACGCTTTCCCCACCTGGAGTGCGGCGCTCGAGCCGGCCATCAGGGACCTGGCCAGCCAGCTCTCGTGACCACACCGATGCCGAACGAACATACGAGGAGTGGCTCGCATTGAGCGAGATGGACATGGAAAAGCCGGCGGACGACGCCCTCGAGCAGGAGCGTGCGGTGGTCGAAACCGACGAGGAGGACGTGCCGGAACACCCGGACATACCGCTCGACGCGAACGAAGCCGACGTGGCGGAGCAGGAGCGGACGGTCAGCGACGACGATGACGACGACTACCGGTGAGCAGCCCGCCCGGGCAAGCACCCGGGCAAGTACCCGGACAGCGAAACTAGCTGGTCGGCCGGCTTGGCCTTAACATGGCCGGGAACTCGGAGAATCGTCCTCCACTCGGCTCAAGGATCTCGGAGACTGCGGTGACGGCAACGTCCGACGCACGGCCACGGGGGGCGCGGATGCCACGGCAGGCCCGCCGCCGCCAACTGCTCGGCGCAGCCCAGGAGGTGTTCGTCAGCCAGGGCTACCACGCCGCCGCGATGGACGAGATCGCGGACCGCGCCGGGATCAGCAAGCCGGTGCTCTACCAGCACTTCCCGAGCAAGCTCGAGCTGTACCTCGCGCTGCTGGACGAAAGCGTGGACGCGCTCATCGGCACCGTCCGCACGGCGCTGAGCTCGACGAACGACAACAAGCAGCGGGTGGCCGCGACGTTCGGCGCGTACTTCGGCTTCGTGGCTAACCAGGGCGGGGCCTACCGGCTGGTGTTCGAGTCCGATCTGGGCAACGAACCCGCCGTCCGGGCCCGGCTCGACCGGTCCGTCCAGGAGTGCGCGGAGATGATCAGCGAGGTCATCAAGGAAGACACGCGCATACCGGCCGACGCCGCGCACCTGCTCAGCGTGGGCCTGGTGGGGACGGCTCAGGTCACCGCGCGATACTGGCTCGGCAGCGACGGCCGCATCCCGCAGGAGGAGGCCGAGCAGCTGATGGCCCGGCTGGCCTGGCGGGGCATCAGCGGCTGGCCTCTCAGCAGCTGACCAGCGGCTGATCCTGATCGAAGGAGCCTGGTGGAAGTTCGTATTGGAGTTCAGTCCGCGCCGCGCGAGCTGACCGTGGAGACCAGCACGCCAGCCGACCAGATCGAGCGGGCCCTGACCGACGCCCTGGCCGGCGACGGCGTTTTCACGCTCGCCGTGGAGAGGGGCGGCAAGGTGTTCGTGCCGGCGGACAAGATCGCCTACCTCGAGTTCATCGGAGCGGAGGCCCGCCCGATCGGCTTCGGCAACCTCTGAGCCGCTGACCTGTGCCGGGAAGCCTGCTGCTATACTTTGCGTTGTACGTGGTACGGATGCGGCGACCGCCGCGCGCCGGTGATGGCGCGGGCAGCGGGACACGCCCCCGTATACGAACGGGCACCGTGCGCGGTTAGCGCCGCGGTGGCACACGACGGACCTTCGCCCCGCCGGCCTGCGGGTGGCGGGGTAAGGTAAGGGGTATTGATGGAGGCTGAACCCCCTGACGAGCGAAACATTGACCGGGCACAGTCCCGGCAGCGAGATTGTGCTGGATGACGAGCCGGCCGGAGGCGCGGACACCGCGCACGCGGTTCCGTTCCGTGAATTCGGTGTCTCCGACACGATCTGCGCGGCCCTTGAGGCCGCAGGAATCCACACCACCTTTCCCATTCAGGCCCTGACCCTGCCGATCGCGCTGGGCGGCCACGACATCATCGGCCAGGCGCGGACCGGCACCGGCAAGACGCTGGGCTTCGGCATCCCGCTCCTGCAGCGGCTGCAGGACGGCCCGCCGGCCGCCCCGAAAGCGCCGCGCGCTCTGGTGGTCGTGCCGACCCGGGAACTGGCGATCCAGGTCGCCGGCGATCTGCGGATGGCGGGCTCCGGCCTGGGCACCCGCGTGCTGACGCTCTACGGCGGCCGGGCGTATGAGCCGCAGATCGAGGCGCTCCGCGCGGGCATCAACGTCGTCGTCAGCACACCCGGGCGGCTGCTCGATCTGGTCGGGCAGCGCCACCTGGGCCTGGGCGACGTCCGCACCCTCGTCCTGGACGAGGCGGACAAGATGCTCGACCTCGGCTTCCTGCCGGACGTCGAGCGCATTCTGCAGCTCACCCCCGACGGCCGGCAGACCATGATGTTCTCGGCCACCATGCCCGGTGAGGTCGTCACGCTGGCGCGGCGGCATCTGCACCGGCCGACCCACGTGCGCGCCGAGACCATCGACGCTCCCGCGCCGGTCCCGAGCACCCGGCAGCACGTCTTCCGCGTCCACCACATGGACAAGGTCGAGGTGCTGGCGCGCGTCCTGCAGGCCGAGGGCCGGGGCCTGACGATGGTGTTCTGCCAGACCAAACGGGCCGCCGACCAGGTCGCGGGCGCCCTGGCGACGCGGGGCTTCGCGGTCGCGACCGTCCACGGCGACCTCGGCCAGGGCCAGCGGGAGCGCGCGCTGCGCGCGTTCCGCAGCGGCAAGGTCGACGTGCTCGTGGCCACCGAGGTGGCCGCGCGCGGGCTCGACGTCGAGGACGTCACGCACGTCGTGAACTTCGAATGCCCCGACGACGACAAGGCCTACCTGCACCGCATCGGGCGAACCGGGCGCGCGGGGCGGGACGGCGTCGCGGTGACGTTCGTCGACTGGCGTGACATGCACCGCTGGAAGCTCATCGACGAGGCCCTCGGCCTGGCCCAGGCCGAGCCGGTCGAGACGTACTCCACGTCGGTGAACCTCTTCACCGAATTGGGTATACCGCGGTCGGCGACCGGCACCCTGCCGAGGGCGATGCGCAGCCGGGCCGGCCTGGACGCCGAAGACGTCGAGGACATCGGCGAGACCGGGCGGCTGGCCGCGACCGGCGCGAAGGGAACGCGGAGCGCCCCGGCCCGGGGCGGCCGCAGCCGGCGCGGTGCGGCCGCGGCGCCGGACGGCCGGACGCCGGCCGACAGCACTGACGGCCACGACGCCGCGCCCCGGGAACGCTCCCGGGTCCGCCGGCGGACCCGGAGCGGCCGGGACGCCCGGACCCCGGACCCGCTGGGGCCGCATGAGCCGCGGGAGGGCGCCGGCCAGCCGCCCGCGCAGCCGTCCGCCCACTCGCCCGCGCACCCGGCCGCGGGCAAGTACGCGGACGGCGCCGAGCGCAGCGCCCGGCCCCGGCGGCGCCGGACGCGGGGCGGTCAGAACCGCGTCCTGAATGACGGCGCTCACCGCCCCGGCCGACCGCTGGCCGCTGCAGCGTACGGCCCGGCCAGCGGGGCGCCAGCGCGTGATGGCCGCCCCCTTCGCGTGATTCAATGGCAGCAGCGACGTTCCGGCACGTCTATCAGCATGGGCATCAGCAGTGCTCGGTAAGGGTTCCGACGGTGAGCACCCCCACGTCCCTCGTCCTGCCTGACGGCATCCGGCGGACGGCGATCGAGACGAGCCGCGGGGCCTTCGCGGCGCTTGAAGCCGTCCCCGGCTCAGGAGTCTGCGAGCGCCAGCCCGCCGTCCTGGTTCCCGGTTTCACGGGCAGCAAGGAAGATTTCCTGGCCATCCTGCACCAGCTGGCCGCGGCCGGGCGCCGGGTGCTGGCGCTCGACATGCGGGGACAGTACGAGACGGCCGGCCCGGACGATCCCCGCGCCTACACCATCGGTGAGCTCGCCTTCGACATCGCCGCCGTCATCGACGCCGTGGCCGCCCGCGCGGCGGCCCCGGACGGCATCGCGGGCGGCGGACGCGGACTGGTGCACGTGGCCGGCCACTCCTTCGGCGGCCTAGTGGTACGCGAAGCCGTCCTGGCTGGCGCCTCCGGCATCGGATCCCTCACGTTCATGAGCTCCGGGCCGGGCCAGCTGACCGGAGCGGCAGCCGCCGAACTGGCCCAGCTGACCGCGAGCCTGGAGGGCAGCAGCCCTGAGGTCATGCGGCGCACGATCCGGCGCACCTGGGACACCACCGTGGCCCTCCAGGCGACCGCCGCGGACGTAGACGCCCAGGTCGCGGCCTTCCTGCGGAAACGTATGCTGCGCAACTCCGCCGTCGGCCTGCGCGTCATGGGCCGGTACCTGCTCGGCGCCCCGGACCGCACGGCCGAGCTGGCCCGGTCGGTTGATGCCCCCGTCCTCGTCCTGTACGGCGAGGACGACGACAAGTGGGAGCCGGCCGCCCAGGAGCAGATGGCGTCGCAGCTGACCGCCGAACGGGTCTGCATCCCGGCCGCGGCCCACTCCCCCGCCGTAGACGCGCCGGAGACCACCGCCAGCGCGCTCAACGCGTTCTGGCACGCGGCCGAGGCCGAGGCCGCAGCGGACGGCCGGGACCGCGCAGCCAGGCGGAAAGCCCGGGCCCGCCCGCTGTAGGGTCAGGCGCTCTCGTCGTCCGTGATGCCGTCCCAGGGACGGCGCGCGGGGCTGGCCGCGGCTCCCTCGGCGCAATGCTGCCGGTAGTCGCACCAGCCGCAGCCCGGCCCGGGCCGCGGCGGGAACACCTCGTCGTACCGCGCGGGCTCCTGGCCGCCGCGGTAGGCCTGGTCCGCCGCGGCGCACTCGGCGGCGATGTCCTCGGCCCGGCGCACCTGCCGGGCCAGCGTGGCGTCGGTGTGCTCCCAGCCGAGCACGGTCCCGCTGGGCAGGTGGTGCAGTTCGACCCGATGGCAGGGCCGGCGCAGCGAACGCGCCGCCGCGACCGCGTACAGGGCGAGCGCCAGCGAACTGCGCGCGTCGTCCGTGCTGAGCAGTTGACGCCCGGTCTTGTAGTCCACGACGACCAGCTCGGTGCCGCGATCGCGGCCAGCCTGGGTCGCCGGGCCCACCGGGCCCGGCGGCCCTGGCGGGCCCGCCAGACGCTCGTCCAGCCGGTCGATGCGCCCGGACACGGCGATGCGGTCGGTGCGGGTCGCGACCGTCCGCTCCACGCCCAGCGGCTCGTCGGCCGGGTCCAGCGCCGCCACGTAGGACTCGACCATCGCGCGGGCCCGCGCGCGCTGCCGCGCGGACTGCCGCTCGTCCGCAAAGCCCTGGGCGATCCATCCCGCTTGGAGCAGGTCACCGGCCGCGGTCACGGTGCGCCCCGGCAGCGGCCGCCGCCACCAGCCCGCGAGCGCGTTGTGCACACTGGCACCGAGGCTGTTGTGGGCCCAGGGTGCCCCCTTCGGCGGGGGCGGCCGGTCCAGGTAGGCCATCCGGTAACGCCGGGGGCAATCCAGCCAGGAGGTCAGGCGCGTCGGGGTACACGCATACAACTTCTCCGGCATCCCGCCGAAGCTGAGCTGCTCCGCCGCACCCATGCGCTCCTCCCTTGTCACCGTCCGCAAGCTATCAGGTACCACCGACAAAAGAGCGTCAGTGCTGGTGCGCGAAGGCGAGCACCGCGGTCGCGACGAGCTGGACCGCGATCGCGGACAGCAGCAGGCCCGCGATGCGGGTCAGCAGCTCGACGCCGTTGTCGGTGAGGATGCGGTGGATCACCGTGGAGAACCGCATCGCCAGCCACACCACGACCATCACGGCCAGGATGGCCAGCGCCAGGGCCAGCACGTTGGCCGGACCGTGGATCCGCTGGACGAACAACATGGTGGCGACGATCGCGCCCGGCCCGGCCAGCAGCGGGGTGCCCAGCGGGACGAACGCGACGTTGGCCCGGGCCCCAGCCCTCAGCCATGCGGATGCTTGCTGGCTGCCTGACCAGCACCGGAGGATGGTGCCGGATGCCCGGGCGGCGTTCAGGATGCCTGGGCGGCCAAGCGCTCCCACGATTCGGGAGGGGTGGTCTCGCAGCCGATCCGGTACCCGGTCAGCGCGCCGTGATCGTCGCTGCCGCCCGTCGCGGCCAGGCCCAGTTCACCGGCGAGGGCTCGCGCCTGGGCCCGTTCGGCCGCGGGTTGGTCGGGATGCCAGACCTCGACGCCGGCCAGCCCGGCGGCGGCCAGCCTGGCGATGACCTCGTCCGGCACCTCGTAACCGGGCGTGCCGGGGTGCGCCAGCACGCTGACCCCGCCCGCGTCGCGGACCAGGCCGATCGCCACCGATGGGTCGAGCGCGTACTTGTCCTCATACGCGCGGCCGCCGTCACCGATCCATTCCGCGGTGAAGGCTTCGGCCGGATCGCTGATCACGCCGGCGGCCGCCATCGCACGGGCGATGTGCGGTCGGCCCACCACGCTGCCACCGGCGATCGCGGCCACCTGCTCCCAGGTGACGCCGGCGCCGAGGGCGGCCAGCTTGGCCACCATGGCGCGGGCGCGCCGCACCCGGTCGTCGCGGATGCTCGCGGTTTCGGCGGCCAGGCCGGGATGGGCCGGATCGAACAGGTAGGCCAGCAGGTGCAGGCTCCGCCCGTCCAGGTGGCAGGACAGCTCCATGCCCGGGACGAAGGTCAGGCCCGGGGGGTCCGGCGGGCCTGCGGGGCCCCGGGGGCCCGGTGAGAGCGCGGCGCGCGCCCCGGCGTGGCCGGCCACCGTGTCGTGGTCGGTCAGCGCGACCACGTCGACGCCGCGTTCCCGGGCCCGGCGCATGACCTCGGCGGGCGGATCGGTACCGTCGGAGGCACTGCTGTGGGTGTGCAGGTCGATGCGCACCGGCCCATCGTATGCGGGACCTGTCCACCCGGGAAAAGCACCGACGGGCGGCAGGCACGGGGCCTGCCGCCCGTCGGGTGGCCGGTGACGATGCGGTCACCGTGCTGCCTTAGTGGCTACATCGCGCCGTGGACCGGGCCGGCCATGGCGCTCCACTGCTGGTTGTCGAAGACGGTGCCATTCGCGTAGTGGTGCAGCGGCTGGACATTCACCCACGGACGCGGCATGTCGGTCGGGTTGCCGACCGGGTAGTTCAGCACGAGCGGGTCGGAGACGCTGTCCGTCGCACCGTTGATGAGGAAGGCGTAGCGATGTTTCGGCACGTCACGAATCGCCATGCCATGGTGCGGGGCTAGGCCCGCGGCCCAGATCGAGTTCGAGTACCGGCCGCACGGCTCCAGCCGGACCTTGTAGCCGGGCTGGGCGATCACACCCGGCCAGGTGCTGGTGCAGAGGCCGCTTTTGCGGCCGAGCGGCGCGTACTGGAACTCGAACGCGCGGAAAGAGCCGTACTTGGCGTTGAACTGCCGCGCGATCAGGCTGTGCTTTCTCATGGTGTACAGGCTGCGGACCGTGCCGAGGTCCTTGATCACGAAGTCCTCGGCCCGGTCACTGCTGGAGGCCTGGAAGAGGATGACCTCCTGGTCCGCCGCGGTCGTGCCCTGGAACGTGTCCAGGAGGAAGCGGGGGCCGAACTTCAGTGTGTGCACGTCACTGCAGCCCGGACCGCAGCCTCTGGTGGCCGCGCTGGCACTCAGTGTGCTGAGCATGTTAAGGCCACCGCCGGCCAGCGCGAACGTGGCGGCTGCGGCCGCGAGCTTTGCCTTCAAGGACATTCAGGTTCCTCCCAATGGAACGACGACCGTGCTCCGGGCACGGGTTAAGGGGGACCACCCCCCAGCAGGCATCAGCTCTTTGCACACAGATTCTTACGGTGCGTGCTGGTGCCTGCGCGTGAGTGGTTCCGGGCGGATGGAAGTGCTGAGGATCAGCCCGGGCTGAAGGCCGCCGGGCGCGCCGGGAGCGCGGGATGCCCGGAACGGGCGGGGCGCGGTCAGACGGGGCCTAAAACGGGCAGAGCCGATTCGCCGCCGCACCCGCGGGGCCGCCACCGGCAAGGGTGCGGCCCCCGGCTAAACCCCTAGCCGGGGGCCGCTCCGTCCTCCGCGCACGGTCAGTTTACGGCCAGCTCAACGGCGGGTGCCGGTGCCGTTGGCGTTCGTCCAGAACCACGTGTTGGTGTTGTTGTGGCTGTTGAGCGCGTCACCGGTGCGGCCGGTGGCGGAAAGAGCCCTCCCCTGGGAGCCGGGGCCGCGGCCGGGCTTCGCCGGCAGACATGTAGGAGCGGGCGCCCTCGACAAACTTGCCGTTCGCCACGCTGTACAGGGCGTAGGCGGTGGCGCTGCTGCTCGTTGTGGATGACAACCGACCCGCGCCAGGGCGTGGGCGCGCTGGGCGCCGGCGGCAGGACATTCGGCGGCGGCGTCGTCGTCGGCAGGCTGGCCTTCGGCCGGCGACGGCAGCCGCGGCATGGGGTGGGCGCAACAGCCATGAACGCCTGCCACACCTGCTGGTTGCAGGACCGCAGGACCAGGTTGGTACCGCCCCTGCCCTTGTTATCGGGGTTGGCCACGCACATGGACGTCCACTGACCAGACGGCGTGTAGACGATCGAGTACCAGATTCCGGGCGACGCTGACGGTGATCCGGGGATCTGCCCGTAGTGCTCAACTTTCGTCAGGTCGGTACCCGGATCGGTGCCGGGGCTGTAGTTCTTGTACTCGATCAGCGGGGTGTTGGATGCACTGGACTGGCCCTTGACGGCCCATCCCAGCCCGCCGCTGGCACCGTCCGCGCTGGCCGGAGATTCCGTGAATGTGCCGCACTGGGTGCCGTACGCGGCGAGGCAATCGTTTGTGCTGGCCCCGGCGGGAGCGGCGAACGCCGCCCCGATCGCGGGGGCCAGCCCCAGCATTGATATGGCGGCGGCGGACCGCCAGGTGATACGTCTGCGCATGGTGCCTCCCATTGGAACGACGACCGTGCTTCGCGCACGGGTTAGGGGACTACCCCCCAGCAGGCGGCAGCTTTCCGTACGCATATGACTACGGTGCGTGCTGACGCCTGCTCGCGGGTGGTTCCGGTCAGTGAGATGCGGAGGATCGGCCCGGGTCAGCGTGGCGGGCTGGGCACCCTGGGCGGGCTGGGCGCGGTCAGGCGGGGCGCAAAACGGGCAACGCCGGCGAGTTCAGCGAGGCGTTACCCAAGCGAAGCGATTTCGGTACAAGCGCCGCTGTCGCGGCATAGGCGGCATTGCTAGAATTGCACACCGGTCTCCGTCCCTCCTGTGCAGGGCGAGATTCTAGGCTCTGCCCGGTGAATTGCGGTCACCGGGCAGAGCCACCTTTTTGTGGCGGCCATCGCGTGCCGATTTACTGCGGTTAACCGGCCCCCTTTCGAGGCCTCGCATAAGCAAGACGCAGCAGAGCGTAACACGGTTGAGACGCACGAAAGAGTATTTGCTCTCCGTGACCAGAATTTTACTTTTCGCATCCGATCGCTGACTGAGTGTATCCGCGACACCGGGCATGGCAACCGTTCGCAATCGAACTGTGACCTCTGTCCTGCGGAAACTGTTCATTTGGAGTCAGACATGTGCGCTCCGTAATAACTGGAAAGACATCCCAAACCAGTTACAATAAGTAGCCAAAATTGGGATATCCTGTCCCACCTCACCCGGCTTCAATTCCCCCGGCAGAACGGGCGGCGGTGACGGCAGTTACGCTGAGAACATGTGCCGGAAAATATGCTGTAACGGACAATGCGGAAAGGCGCCCGGCGTGAAAACAACGGGCCACGGGCCGTGAATGGCACCCGCATTCCCTGCGTCGGCGCCATTGTCCGGGACGGCGCCGGGAGACTACTGCTCATCAAGCGCGGGCACGACCCCGAGGCCGGGAAGTGGTCGCTGCCCGGCGGCCGGATCGAGCCCGGCGAGACCGCCGCGCAGGCCCTGGTGCGGGAGATGCGCGAGGAGACCGGGCTGACCGTTGTCCCCGGGCCGCTGCTCGGCGCGGTGGAGCGGCCCGGCCCCGGCGGCAGCATCATCGACATCCGCGACTACGCGGCCACCGTGACGGGTGGCACCCTGGCCGCCGGGGACGACGCCGCCGACGCCCGCTGGGTGGCCGCCGCGGACGTGCCGCGCCTGCCGCTGACCTCCGGCCTGGCCGAAGCGCTCGCCTCATGGGGCGTCCTGTAGGCCGCCGCCGGCTTTTGGTACACCTCTACCTGTTTCGCCAATCGTCTCTGGCTCCATAGCATGAGGACATGACATCCCCCACCGTGTCCTCCCCCACCACCGAACAGGTGTCCCGCGCGCTCGCCGGCGTGAACGACCCGGAGATCCGGCGGCCGATCACGGAACTCGGCATGGTCAAGAACATCGACATCTCACCGGACGGCTCGGTCCGCGTGGATGTCTACCTACGGTCGCCGGCTGCCCGTTGCGGGACACGATCACCCGCGAGGTGACCGCCGCGGTCGGCGCGGTCGAGGGCGTGTCCCGGGTCCGGGTGGAGCTCGACGTGATGAGCGACGAGCAGCGCCGGGGGCTGCAGACCCAGCTGCGCGGCGGCCAGGAGGCCCCGGAGATCCCCTTCTCCCAGCCCACCTCGCTGACCCGGGTCTTCGCGGTAGCCAGCGGCAAGGGCGGGGTCGGCAAATCGTCGGTGACGGTGAACCTGGCCGTGGCGCTGGCCGCGTCCGGGGCGAAGGTCGGGGTCGCGGACGCCGACATCTACGGGCATTCGGTGCCCAGGATGCTCGGGGTCACCGGGACGCCGACCCAGGTGGAAAAGATGATCATGCCGCCGTCGGCGCACGGCGTGAAGGTCATCTCGATCGGGATGTTCACCAAGGGCAACGCGCCGGTGGTCTGGCGCGGCCCGATGCTGCACCGCGCCCTGCAGCAGTTCCTCGCCGACGTGTTCTGGGGCGACCTGGACGTCCTGCTGCTGGACCTGCCGCCCGGCACCGGCGACATCGCCATCTCGGTGGCCCAGATGCTGCCCACCGCCGAACTGCTGGTGGTCACCACCCCGCAGCTCGCGGCGGCGGAGGTCGCCGAGCGGGCCGGCGCCGATGGTCCTGCAGACCCATCAGCGCATCGCCGGGGTCATCGAGAACATGTCGTACCTGGCCTGCCCGCACTGCGGAGAGCACACCGACATCTTCGGCTCCGGCGGCGGCCAGACCGTCGCCGCCGCGCTGACCCGGATCACCGGGGCGCAGGTCCCGCTGCTGGGCCGGGTGCCGATCGACACCCGGCTGCGCGAGGGCGGCGACGCGGGCCGGCCCCTGGTGCTCAGCGACCCATCCGCACCCGCTGCTGTGGAACTCAACAAGATCGCCGACGGCCTGGCCAGCCGGGCTCGCGGCCTCGTGGGGCGTTCCCTGCCGCTAAGCCCGCGCTAGCGGCGGTCATCCCAGCAGGCTACGGCGAGGCGTTCATACCGGCCCAGCGAATCCCGGGGCAGCGGCCCGGGTGAGCGGCCGGTGTGCCGGCGAGACACCAGCGCGCGGGCGCGAAGCGCACCCGGGGGTTCCAGGGGTCGTCCCCGCTGGGCCAGCACGGTTCCGGGAGGTCGCCCCCCGGGAGTTATGTCGCTTCGGTGTCGAAGGGGGGTTCCTCGCCGGGGAGGAGGGCATTGGCGCGGGCGGAGGCGACCGGGGCCTCGCTGCCGTCGTGGCCGTTCATCTCGCCGTTCAGGTCACTGAGCAGGTGCTTCTGGACGAAATGGCGCGGGTTCAGGTCGTCGATGTCGAAGTCGGCGAACTCCGGGCCGAGGCCCTCCCGCAGGTCAGCCTTGGCGCCCTCCGCGATCCGCCGCAGTTCGCGCAGCGCCTTCCCCGCCTTGGCCGCCATCTTGGGCAGCTCGTTGGGACCGAACACCACCAGTGCGATCACAGCCAGCACCAGCAGCTTGGGCAGGGACAGGTCGAACACCGGGTCTCCAACGGCCTCATCCGCCAGCGGCGGTTGCCGCTCCGGGTCCACTGTAATCCGTCCGGACGCCTGGCGCGCCGGGCCGGGCGGCCGCGGTCGCCGCCTCCTGGCCCGCGTCCCGGCCCGCGACGCTGATCAGCGGAACGGGTTGACCCACGAGGCCAGGCGCCCGAAGCCCCGCGACAGCCGTTTCCAGAAGCCCGGCGGCGCGTTGTAGGGCAGCGTGTCCACGGCCTGGTCCAGCGTGGCCTGGGGCGCGTCGGCCATGACCGTGAAGACGAAACCACGGCCGTCCCAGGTGATGCTGCCCTGGTCGGGGCGGCCGGTGTAGACGTCGCGGCCGTCCAGGGTGATCTTCTGCCAGCCGGCCAGGATGGGCGGCAGGTCGCCGCGCTGCATGAACACCGACACCACGAACAGGCCGTCGGAGTACCCGAGGTCGAGAACCTGGCCCGAACGAGTGGCGGCCGAGCCCGCCTCGAACAGCGACAGGCCCCCCGGCAAGGCGCCGGGGACAGGCCAGCCGCGGGTGCGCAGCCGCGTCACATCGCCGGCCGCGAGCCGCGTTCCGGGCACTGCCTGCGGCGCGGGCGTGGCCGGCCCGGCGGGCCCGGAGTTCGCGGCGGACACACCGACCTTGAGGTCGATGAATACGTCCTCGCTGACCAGGTGCGCGCCGGAGTCGAACACCTCACGGCGCAGCGGCAGCCTGGTCACCTGGTCCAGCCAGAACCGCGCCGCCAGCGAGCCGTCCTCGCGCCGCGCCTCGACCACCAGGGCGGGCCGGCTGTCCGCCGAACCCGGGCCCAGGTAGGCCAGGTCGTAGTGGGCCGCCAGCAGCGCGACCAGCTGGCCGGTGACCCCGAGCACGCCCTCGGGGGCCTGGCTGTCGGTGTCGTCGGACACACTCGCCCGCTGTCCCTGGCTGACCGCCCCGGCCCCGGCCGCGGCCGCCTGGACCAGCGTGTCTCCCCCGCTGTGGTGCCAGACGTTCGCAGTCACCGTCGTGTCGCCGGTCGCGCCCCACCCGGACACCATCTCCACGCCCTGGTAGGAGACACGGGCCCCGGCCTGCGCCGCCTGCTGCAGCAACTGCAGGCCGGGACCGCCGTCGCGTGGGGGTCCGGGCCTCAGGTCCAGCCGCCCGGGAGCGCCGGACGGGGACGACTCCCCGGAGCCCGCAGCCGGGACGGCCGCACGGCTGCAGGCGGTCACGAGCAGGCACGGCAGCAGGAGCGCCGCCATCGCGGCGATGGTGGCCAGGGGGCCCAGCGGGCCGGCATGACGGGTCATCGGTGGGCTCACGGATGCGGCGACGAGCCGGTGAGCGCGGGCACGGGGACCACGGCCATCCCGCCGACGGGGATCTGGCCGGTCGTGATGGCGTGCTCGACGCTGTACATCTCGACGGGCGGGGTGACCCGCGGCCCCGGCGCCGACGGGCCGCCGCCCACGCTGAACGCGGTCACGCCCAGGCCGGTCACGACGCACGACGCGACACCGAACGCCACGTAGCGGATGCGGGGCCGGCGGCCCCGGCGGCGGACCGGACCGGGTCCGCCCGGCCGGGGGATCGCGATGAGGCGCTGGGTCAGCTCGTCCCCCGCGGCCAGGTCGGCAAGTCCCCGCATCCGCCTCTTCAGCTCGCGCAGCTCCTTGGCCTCGGCCCGGCACGCGGCGCACCGGGCCAGGTGTGCGTGCGCGCGGTCCCGTTCGGCGGGACTGAGCTCACCGTCGACGAGGGCCGTGAGGCGGCGTCCCAGGTGGCTCACGGCCGTTCCCCCTGTCCCGCCTCGGCCTGCCCCGCCTCGGACCGGTGCGGGCGGCGGTGCTCGAGAGCCGTCCGGAGCTGCGCGCGGCCCCGGTGGATCCGGCTCCGGACCGTCCCGAGTTTCACGCCGAGGGTCGCCGCGATCTCCTCGTACGACAGGCCCTCGATGTCGCACAGGACGACGGCCGCGCGGTACTCCGGCGGCAGATCCCGCAGTGCGGCCTGGATGTCGCCGTCCAGATGGCGCTCGTCGAACGCCTGCGCCGGGCTCGGGTCGCCGCCGGCCAGGCGCCCCTCGGCGTCCTGGCCGAGGCCCTCGAACCGGATCCGCTGCCGGCGGCGCGCGGAATCCAGGAAGAGGTTGGTGGTGATGCGGTGCAACCAGCCCTCGAACGTGCCGGGGGTGTAGCTCGGCAGGGAGCGGAACACGCGGACGAAGACCTCCTGGGTGAGGTCCTCGGCGTCGTGCGGGTTGCCGGTCAGCCGGTACGCAAGGCGGTACACTCGCACCGAGTGCGTACGGACGATGTCGTCCCAGCTCGGGGCGGTCCACGGGGACGCCGGGGTGGCCAGCGGACCGGACTCCTCCACGACGAACCCCCTCGCGTCGTCTCGCGCCTCAGTCAAAACCATCGTGCCCGCGATTCTCTGCCGGTGCCAGCCGCCTGCCGACACACCTAACGGCTCACCGGGGGAAATTGGTTCCCGTGCAGGCCGGTGGGCACTAGGCTCCGTTCCGGATCCATTTTTCTTCCCGGGGGAGGAAATCATCGCGAACCTGCACGCAGCATACCGCTACGCGGACGGCTATCTTCCCGAAGATGAGCCGTTGCTGGAGGCGCGCGCCAGCGCCAAGGACCTGGGCGGCAGCGAGCCGGTCCGGCCCTCCGCCGGGGCCGTCCTGCGGTTCCTCGCGGCGGCAATCGGCGCCCGCACGGCGGTCGAGATCGGCACCGGCTGCGGCTCGTCCGGCATCTGGCTGCTGCGGGGCATGCGCCCGGACGCCGTCCTCACGAGCGTCGACGTGGAACCCGAGTACCAGCGGATGGCGCGGAAGGCGTTCGCACTGGCCGGGTTCGCCGCGAACCGGTACCGGCTGATCCTGGGCCGCGCGCTGGACGTGCTGCCCCGGCTGTCCGACGGCGCCTACGACATGGTGTTCTGCGACGCGGACAGCCGCGAGTACCCCGACTACCTGGAGGCCGCGCTGCGGTTGCTGCGGGTCGGTGGCATCGTGGCGTTCGACGACGCGGTCGTGCCGCCGGAGCTGGCCGGCTCATCCGCGGCGGACGCCGAAGCCGCGGACTGGGCGGGCCCGGGCGCCGCGCAGGTGCAGGAGCTAGCCGAGGTGATTCGCGGTGACGAGCGCCTCATGCCGCTGTTCCTGCCGGTCGGCGAGGGTATCCTCGCGGCCGTCAAGCGTTCCTGATGTGGGTGCGCGCGGGCACCCGGTGGGCGCTCAGCGGGGCCCGTTCGGCTGATTAATAGGGCCCGCTCGGCTGATTAATCCGGCTGGAAAGCGGCCGCGGTCAGCCAGTGCAGCAGCAGGCGGGTACCGAAGCCGGTGCCACCCCTGGTGATCTCGCCATCGTCGCCGCCGCCCCGCGCGGGACCCGCGATGTCCAGATGCGCCCAGCGGCGGCCGCCGGTGAACTCGCGCAGGAACATCGCAGCCACGATCGAACCGGCCTGCCCGTTCCGCGCGCCGTTCATGGCGCTCGGGATGTGCGCGAGGTCCGCGGTCACCGAGGTGAGGGCGCTGGCGTAGTCGGCGGGCATCGGCATCCGCCACAGCGGCTCCCCGGCGGCCACGGCGGCCTCGGTCAGCGCCGCGGCCAGCCCGTCTTCGCTGGCGTAGAGGGCGCAGGTGGATGCCCCCAGCGCGATGCGGGCCGCGCCGGTCAGGGTGGCGAGGTCGACGGTGACGCCGGGATCGAGCGCCGCGTCGGCGTACGCGAGCAGATCGGCCAGCACGAGGCGGCCCTCGGCGTCGGTGTTCAGTACCTCCACCGTCCGGCCGCCGTAAGTGGTGATGACGTCGCCCGGCCGCATCGCCGATCCGGACGGCATGTTTTCCGCCGCGGCGACCAGCCCAGTGACGCGGGCGCGCACGCCCAGCGCGCCGAGCGCGGACATCACGGCGATCACCGCGCCGCCGCCGGCCATGTCGGTCTTCATCAGCTTCATGCCGTCGTTGGGCTTCAGGGACAGGCCGCCGCTGTCGAACGTGACGCCCTTGCCGACCAGGACGACGTGCGCGGCTGCGCCCTCCGGCGCGTAGGTTAGCTGAATCATGCGTGGTGGGTGCGCGGACCCGGCCCCGACGGCCACGATGCCGCCGAATCCGTCCCGGGCGAGCTCCGCCTCTTCCCGGACCCGTACGCCGAGGCCGTGGCGCTGGGCGACGGCTACCGCGTGGGCGGCCAGCCAGCCGGGGGTCTTGATGTCCGGCGGCGTGTTGATCAGGTCGCGCGCCAGCGCCACGGCGGCCGCGATCACGGTGGCCCGGCGCGGCTCGGAGTTTCCGGCGGCGTCTGAGGCCGGCACCAGTAGCTGGACGGCGCGGCCGCCGTCGGGGCTTGCTTCTGGCCGCCCGGATGGGGAGGCGGCCGCTTCGCCGCGCATTGAGAACTTGTAGCCGCCCAGCAGCAGGCCCTGGGTGAACGCGTCCGTGTCGGCAGTGGTGGCATCGGACGGCAGGGCAGCCACGGCCTTCTGGCCACGCTCCACCTGCCGGGCCAGCGCGGCGCCGGCGCGGCGGAGCTCGGCCGGGGAGCCGTCGCCCACGCCCAGCAGGATCAGCCGGACCACGCCATCCGGGGTCCTGGCCGCCAGGCGGGCGACCTCACCGGCCTTGCCGGACAGGTCGTACGCGGAGATCGCCTCGGCCGCGCTCAGGCCGGTGGCCGGGGCCAGCGCGGCGGAGCCGACACCGGTCAGAGCCGCCCAGCCGTCGGGGCTCCCGTCACCGGGGTCACCCGGGTCACCGGGGTCACCGGGCGCCTTGGGTGTGCCGGCTGCCTCGGGTGTACCGGGGCCAGGCGCCTCGGGTGCCTCGGGTATGCCGGGGCCGGTCGCCGCGCGGACCTGCGCACGCCGGATGGGCACCGCGAGGAGGGAGGCACCGGCGGTCCCGCCCTGGCTGGTCAGATAGCCATCCAGCAGCGGCCGCCCGGCCGCGGCCACGGTGGTGACGGCGATATCGACGGGCAAGAGTCAGCCGACGACAGTCTTCAGGGCATCGCCGAGCTTGGCCGCCTCATCAGCGGACAACTCGACAACCAGGCGGCCCCCACCTTCGAGCGGGACGCGCATCACGATGCCGCGTCCCTCTTTGGTGACCTCCAGCGGACCGTCGCCCGTCCGCGGCTTCATCGCCGCCATCCTGCACCCCTTCTTCCCTGGATCCGCGCCGGACTTTTCTGGCTCCACGCATCCGCGGTCCCGGCGCCTGCGGCGGGAACCGGCCAGCCTCAACCGTCTCTGCCAGTCGCCCTATTATCCCGTGTTCGGACGCAGAATGGTAATGATCGCGTTCGAGCGCCGACGAGCTGAGAGGTCGACCATGACGGAGACCGTGCTGTACGAGACGGCCGAGACCGTCGCCGTCGTCAGGCTGAACCGGCCTTCATCGATGAATGCGCTGACCGCTGAGATGAAGACGGGCCTGCTGGCCGCGCTGCGGCGCGCCGCCAGCGAACCGGCCCGCGCGGTCCTTATCGCCGCTAACGGCCGTGGCTTCTGCGCAGGCCAGGACCTGGTGGAACACGCGGAGATCCTCGCGGCGGGAGACACGAAGCTCGACACGGTCCGGGACCACTACAACCCGATCATCACGGAGATCATGACCATGCCGAAGCCGGTCGTCGCCGCTGTGAACGGGGTCGCCGCGGGCGCGGGCGCGGCCCTGGCGCTGGCGTGCGACTTCCGGGTGGCGGCCCGCGCGGCGAGCTTCGTGATGTCCTTTTCTCTGGTCGGGCTGGGACCCGACTCGGGCGTGTCGTGGACGCTGCCGCGCCTGGTCGGCCTGCCCAGGGCGGCCGAGCTGCTCATGCTGGCCGAGCCGATCCCGGCGGACCGCGCGCTCGGCCTGGGCCTGGTGACGTCGGTGGTCCCCGACGACGAGTTCAGCGAGAACGCGCTCGATCTGGTCCGGCGGCTCGCGGCGGGCCCGACCCGGTCCTACGCGGCGATCAAGGAAGCCCTGCTGTATTCGGCCTCCCACGGCCTGGCCGACTCCCTGGACGAGGAGGCGGAACTGCAGGCCCGGCTCGGCCGGACGGCCGACCATCGGGCCGCCACAATGGCCTTCGTCCGCAAGGAGCGGCCCCGCTACACGGGCCAGTGAGGGCCCCGGCTCCACTGAGCGGCCGGTGCTGTCGGCGGGCACCAGACGCGGGCTACAGCAGGGACAGCCCTTTCGGGCGGGTCTACGGCGCGGCGATCGTTACCGGCCCAGCGACCCCGGCCGCAGGCCGGGTGAGCGGCCGGTGTGTCGGCGAGGTACCGTAGCGGGGCGCGAAGCGCAGCGGGGGGTTCCGGGGGGTCGTCCCCCCGGGCTAGCAGAGGTGTTCCCCGAAAAAATTGAGAATGCGCCGCCAGGAGTCCTCCGCGGCCTCCTCCTGGTAGCCCGTCCGGAGCGCATTGGCCAGCGGGGCGAGGCAGCGAGTGGGCTTGTTCATGAAGTGGTGCCCGGTGTCCGGGTAGATCTTGATGTCGTGTGGCACGCCCAGCGCGGTCAGCGCCTGATCCAGCCGTTTCGGCGGCTCCACCCCCATCGGGTCGCGTTCGCCGTAGCTGCCCACCACCGGGCACGCACCCTCGAGGGCGCGCTCCGGGTTGCGCGGTACCGGCCCGTAGTTCACGCTCACCGCGGCGAAGCCGTCCCGCGGCGCGCACAGCAACGCGAAACCGCCGCCCAGGCAGAAGCCGATCACGCCGGTCTTGCCGGAGCAGTCCGGCCGCGAGGCCAGCCACGCCCGGGCCGCCTCCAGCGTGGTGACGGCCGGGCCGGATTCCGCCCGCAGCTGCTGGATCGCGCCGCGGACGCAGCGCACCCACGGCTTGCCGAGGTACAGGTCGGGCGCGAACGCGAGGTACCCGGCGCGGGCGAGCCGGTCCGCGTGCTGCCTGATGCTGTCGGTGAGTCCGAACGCCTCGTGGATGACCACGACACCGGGCCATCGCCCGGGGGGCGGGACCGTCCCCGGGCCGCCGGGTACGGACAAGTAACCGTGGGTCACACCGCCATCCGCGCGATGAGGGAGATCAGGCATGCGCACAATGTCTCATACCGTCCTGACCCGGTTACCGCTCGCCCTCGCTAACCTGCGAAGGTGACGTAGATCAGGAAAATGTTGAGGACGATGATGACCGACGCGATGCCGGCGGCCACGGCGGTGGTCCGGCGCCGGTTCACCAGCGCGCCCATGACGTCGGCGCGGCGGGTCAGCAGGACCAGCGGCACCAGCGCGAACGGGATCCCGAAGGAGAGGATGACCTGGGAGATCACCAGGCTCGCGGTGGCCGGCAGGTTGAGCCCGAGCACCACCAGCGCGGGCAGCATGGTCAGCGTGCGCCGGGCGAACAGCGGGATCCGGCGGCGCACGAATCCCTGCATGACGACCTGGCCCGCGTAGGTGCCGACGCTGGAGGATGACAGACCGGAGGCGAGCAGCGCGACCGCGAACGCGAGCGCGGCACCGCCGCCGATGAGATGCCCGAGCCCCGCGTGCGCCGCGGCCAGCGAGTTCGCCGCCTGGCCGCCGGTGCGGCTGAACAGCGCGGCGGCGACGAAGAGCATCGCCAGGTTGATCAGCCCGGCGGCCCCGAGCGCGACGACCACGTCGAGCCGCTGGAACCTCAGCAGTTCGCGGCGCTCCGCGTCATCGTGGCAGGCGATCCGGGACTTGGTCAGCGCCGAATGCAGGTAGATCACGTGCGGCATGACCGTGGCCCCGATAATGCCGGAGGCCAGCAGCAGGCTGCTCGGCAGCAGATGCGGGACGAAGCCGGCGGCCATGCTCGCCGGGGCCGCGTGCACCGCGACCAGATCGTAGCCGAACCCCAGCGACACGATGCCGAGCAGGGCGGCAATGGCCAGCTCGAAGCGGCGGTACCCGCGCTGCTGCAGAGCCAGGATGCCGAACGCGACGACCGCGGTCATCAGCCCGGCCACCAGGGGCGGCACGTGGAAGAGCAGGTTCAGCCCGATCGCGGCGCCGACGAACTCGGCCAGGTCGGTCGCTATCGCGATCAGCTCGGCCTGCCCCCACAGCATCCGGGTGACGGCGCGCGGGAACAGATCCCGGCACAATTCGGGCAGGTCACGGCCGGTGGCCACGCCCACCTTGGCCGAGAGGTACTGCACCATCATGGCCATCAGGTTGGCCAGCGCGACCACCCAGGCCAGGCCGTAGCCGAACTGCGCGCCTGCGGAGAAGTTTGTCGCGAAGTTGCCGGGGTCGACGTAGGCGACCGCGGCGACGAACGCGGGACCCAGGAGCGCGACCACCCCGCGAATCCGGCCGCGTGAGCGCAGCAGGCGGAGCCCGCTGTGGTCTGCTATGCCGCGCTCGGCGGCCGGAAAAGCGGAATCGGTGGTCAGTGGGACCAAGTCAGCCGACCGACGGCCCGAGCCCGAGCGACTGCGGCGTGCTGGGGTCCGGGGACGGCTGGTTCAGGCCCTCGTCGAGGGGGCCGAACTCCGTCATCAGCGCCGGGCTGCCGCCCCACGGCGTCTGCTCCTCGGCGACCAGGGTGTTGGTCGTCAGCAGCAGGCCGGCGACTGAGGCGCCGTTCTGCAGAGCCGACCGGGCCACCCGCAGCGGATCGATGATACCCATATCGATCATGTTGCCATAGCGGCCCCCGAGGGCGTCAAAGCCCTCGTCCGGCCCCATGGGCGTGATATTGGCCACTACCTCGGTGCCGTTGTAGCCGGCGTTGGCCGCGATCAGGTAGGCGGGCTCGGTGAGCGCCTTCCGCACAATCTCGACGCCGATCGCGTAGTCATCCCGGACGTCCAGGTCATTGAGCGCGCCTTCGGCGTGCAGCAGCGCTGCGCCGCCGCCCGCCACGATGCCCTCGGCCATCGCGGCCCGCGTCGCGGACAGCGCGTCCTCCACGCGGTGCTGCAGTTCCTTCAGCTCCGCGCTGGTCGGGGCGCCGACGCTGATCACGGCCACCTTGCCGGACAGGGCGCCGATCCGCTCGCTCAGGACATCCTCGTCGATCCCGAACGTGGCGCGTTCCATTTCCGACCGCATCTGGGCGAGGCGGAACTCCACCGCGTCCGCGGACCCATGGCCGCCGATGATGGTGGTGCTGTCGGCGTTGACCCGGACCTGCGACGCCCGGCCCAGCTGCTCGATGGTCATCGTCTCCAGCGAGAACCCGGAGTGCTTGCTGTACACCGCGCCGCCGGTGAGCACGGCGATGTCCTCCAGCTTGTGCAGCCGACGGTCCCCGAAACCGGGCGCCCGCACCGCGACGCACTGGAAGATCCGGTTGACGTGGTTGTGCACCAGCATGGACAGCGCGCTGCCCTCGACGTTCTCGGCCAGGATCACCAGCGGCCGCGGCGCCCGCATGATCTTGTCCAGCAGCGGCATCAGCTCCTGGACCTTGGTGATCTTCTCGCTGCAGAGCAGAATGTAGGGATCGTCGACGACGGCTTCCAGGGCTGCCGGGTTGGTCACCATATAGGGCGACAGGTACCCGTTGTCGAACTCGAAGCCGTCGGCGAAGTCGACCGTCATCCCGGACCTGGGCGACTCCTCCACCGTGACGATGCCGCCATCGCCGACGGTGTAAAGCGCCTTCGCGATCGTCGCGCCGACCGTGTCGTCGTCATTCGCGGAGATGGCCGCCACCCGCGCGTAGTCCTCCTCCGTCTTCACCGGATGCGCGACGCTGCGCAGGTGCTCGACCAGGCGGCCGACGGCCAGGTCGATGCCGCGCTTGACCAGGACCGGGTTGCCGCCCTTGCCGATGGCGTCCATGCCCGCGTGCACGATGGCCTGGGCGATGACGGTCGCGGTGGTGGTCCCGTCACCGACGATGTCGTTGGTCTTGATCGCCGCTTCCTTGACCAGCTGGGCGCCCATGTTCTCGAACTGGTTTTTCAGGAAGATCTCGCGCGCGATCGTCACGCCGTCGTTGGTGACGACCGGCGACCCGGTGATCTTCTCCAGGATGACGTTGCGCCCTTTGGGGCCGAGTGTTGACTTCACGGCCTCGGCGAGCTGGTCGACGCCGGCCAGCAGCAGGCTCCGGGCTTCCTCATTGAAACGCAGTTCCTTGGCCATTGGTCCTCCTGGGACTTACGAATGCGGCAAACAGATGGGCGAAGGGGCGGGCTAAGGGACGAGAATGGCCCGGCCGCGGACGCGCCCAGCGTCGAGATCGCCGAGCGCTTCGACCGCGGCGTCCAGGGGGTAGGTCCGGGTGTGCAGGGTGACCTTGCCCGCCTGGGCGAGAGCCATAAGCTCGGCGAGCTCGTTGTAGGTGCCGACGATGTTGCCGATAATGTTGCGCTCGGTGGAGATGATGTCCAGCGTCGGGATCTCCAGCGTGCCGCCGTAGCCGATGACGAAGTAGGAGCCGGCCGGGGCGGTCATGTTCCACCCGTCCATCTCGGCGCCCTGCTCGGCCACGAAGTCGAGCACCACTTCGGCGCCGGTGCCGCCGGTCAGGTCCTTGACGGCGTCGACCTGGCCGCCGTCGGCGACCACGGTGTGCTGCGCGCCAAGCTGCTCGGCCAGCTTCAGCGCGTCGGGATTGCGGTCGACCACGATGATCCGGGTCGCGGTCAGCGCGGCGAGGCACTGGACGCCGATGTGGCCCAGGCCGCCAGCGCCGATGACCACGCAGGTGGTGCCCGGGTACAGCAGCGGGATGGCCTTACGGACCGCGTGGTAGGCCGTGATGCCCGCGTCGGCCAGGGCGGCGACGTCCTCCGGCTTGGTCTCCGGGTCCAGTTTCACGCAGGCCCGGGCCGAGGTCAGCAGGTATTCGGCCATGCCGCCGTCGGTGGACAGGCCCGGGAAGGAGCTGTTGATGCAGTGCATGTCGTCGCCGGCCCGGCAGGCGTGGCACAGCCCGCAGGTCGGGGTGGGGTGCAGGATGACCGTGTCGCCGACGGCCACGTTGGTCACCGCCGAACCGATCTCATGCACCCAGCCGGCGTTCTCGTGCCCCAGGATGTAGGGCAGCGGTGTGCCCATTGCCGCGTCCCACTGGCCCTCGATGATGTGCAGGTCGGTGCGGCAGACCCCCGCCCCGCCGATCTTCACGATGACGTCGAGCGGGCCACTGATCTTTGGTTCGGGAACCTCGTCGATCACCGGCATCTGGTGAAATTCGTGCAAGCGGACGGCCTTCACTGGTCCTCCTCGCCCTGTCCCTGCGTGTCGTAGCGGTACTGAAGCATGCCGCGGCAGATGCTGCCGTTTGACTCGATGCTGATCCGCGTCGTCCTGGCCTTGCGCAGGTGCAGCGGCATCGCGTCGCCGCTGACCGGCGCTCCGGTCCTGGGGTCGATCAGCAACGGCGCGTTGTCGCCGGCCGGCAGGCCCAGCTCGGCCCGGCGCTGCCGCAGCCGGTCCAGCTCACGAGAGACCGGCAGGTCACCCAGAACCATGCCGGGCAGCCGCGACGGGTCGGTGCCGGCCGCAATGAGCGGCCGGCACACCGAGATCGGTGCCGGCCATGACCGCCTTGCGCAAGAAGTCGGCGCGCAGCTCGTGCAGCTCGCCGACCGCCTCCCCGTCGAACGATTGCGCGAAGCCCGCGTGCGCGGCCACTCCGCCGTTGATGGCGGCCGAGGCGAAATGATCTTCCAGCACGATCTCCGTGCTGCGCACCCCCGGCAGCGCGGACACCGCGTCGTAGGCGTCCGCCACCATCAGGAAGGCGAAGTTGGGCGCGCAGAAGTAGGTGGGGAGGCGCAGCCGGACCTGAGCGTCCCCGTCCGGGGAGATGGTGTACGACGCGACGAACCCGAGCGAGGTGATCGGCTCGTCGAGTTCCGGGTCACGCACCGTCCCGAGCGCATCCAGGATCCCCGCCGGAGCGGGCCCGGGGTGTTGTTTCCCCGGATGAGCGCCGCCGGCCGGAGCGGGCCCGGGGTGTTGTTTCCCCGGATGAGCGCCGCCCGCCGGAGCGGGCCCGGGGCGCTGCTTCCCCGGGCCCGCTCCGGTCGCGGTGGTGGGGGAGGTCATGCCCCCGCGACCGGCGCCGCGTCCTCGACCAGCTTGGCGTCGTCCTGTTCGGCCGGCTGGCCGCCGGACTCGTCCTTCAGCTGGAACTCCTTGGGCACCTCTATGCCGTAGAGCTTGGCGGCGTTCAGGCCGAGGATCTTCTTCTTGCCGGCCGTGCCCAGCCGCGGGTAGTCGGAGAACTCGTCGCTGGGGTAGTCCCAGTCGACGAATCCCTCGATCTGCCACTTGGGCTCCCAGATGCCGTAGTCGCTGCCGAAGGTCATCTTGTCCTCGCCGACCCAGAACAGCAGCTCGCCCATGACCTTGGCGAAGAACTTGGGCCGCGCATACATCAGGCCGCCGATGACCACGGACAGGCCGGCGTAGACGTTGGGCTCCTGCGTCGCCATGAAGCAGAAGTCCTCGATCCGCGGCAGGCCCACGTGCTCGACGATGAAGTTCAGGTCCGGGAAGTCGGTCGCGGCGTGGTCGACGTCGGATACGTCGAACGCGTCCTTGTCCAGCGGCCAGATCGTCGGGCCCTTGTGCACGTGGACGTTCTTGATGCCGAGGTTCTGCGCGGCTTCCAGGAAGCGGTACGCGCCCGGGTCGCTCAGCTTGTATCCGCGCGAGCCGTTGTTCCACTCGGCGGTGTAGAGCTTGACGCCCTTGGAGCCGAACCGCTCCACGTTGCGCCTGAGTTCCTCGAGGCCGGGGTCGCCGTCGCGGGGGTCGAACCGGGTGTTGTAGACGAACTTCCCAGGGTGTTTCTGCCCCATCAGCGCGTTGCGCTCGGTGGTGTTGAAGCCCTCCGCGTACCACTCCTTCAGGTACGTCGGCTGGAAGACCGCCACGTCCACGTACCCGTCCTCGAAGACGTCCTTCATCAGGTCGTCCTCGGAGTACTTCTGGAAGTGCTCAAGGGTCCAGTGCGTCTCGGGCGGCCCGAGCGACTGGTATGCGTGGAAGCATTCGATCCAGCCCTTGGCGTACTGCTCAGCCCCCTTCACCCAGTTGTCCGGGGCCGCGTTCCAGTAATGCATATGGCTATCGACGATGAAGTACTTCTCGCCATCCTTCTCGTACACTGTGCCTCCTTGCCGAGCTGGGTCGAGTGCGTCCGCGCGCCGCTAGCCGCGTGGAGTGAGGTCGGTGAGGTCGAAGCCGAGGTACTCGGCCGCTTCCTCCGGGTTGGAAAACATGATCGTGCGGTCGTCCAGGTGGACCATCCGGCCGTAGTGCGTCGACATGTTCTCCTCGAACTCCGCGGCGTCGAAGTAGCCGGGCTCCTCGCCGAGCGCGTCGGAGACCTCGTCGTAGTCGACGTCCATCCGGCCGACCGCATCAACCCTGATCATGGACGGCAGGAACGTCACGGTCACGTTCGGCTTGTCCTTCATGACCCGCGCGACGACCGCGCCGACCTGGTTGTTCATCAGCGTGAAACCGCACCTGTTCGACGCCGTGTTATCGGACTTGAACGGGCTCTCGGAGGTTTTGAACGTGGTCACTGGCCCAGCTCCTTCGGTACGTCCAGGTGCAGTTCGGACACGACTGCGGCGAAACGGCTCTTGACGGCGTCCAGGCCGTCCTCGAAGCGCGGCGGCTTGGAGTCCGGCTGCGACCAGATCGGCTGCAGGGTCCGGGCGGCGGTGATGGCGCGCGGCACCCAGGTCGACAGCCACTGCTGGATGATCTGCTTGTTGTGGTCGGCGAACTCGCGGTCGTCGGTAAGCAGCTCGAACATGGCCCGCGTGTAGCGCAGGTCACGCTCGGCGAAGTCGTGCTCGGCCGCGCCGACGATCGTCGGCGTCACGAAGTCGCCGTTGCGCGGCGCGGCGTGCTGCACGAGCTGGCTGCGGAACAGCTCGCCGACCAGCGGCTCGAACACGACGTTGGATGCGAAGATGGCCTCGCACCAGTCGTCGATCGCGGTGAGCTGCTCGGCGGTCTCCCGCACGCCCTGCCAGACCGGGTCGGAGTTCCACGTCTGGATGTGCGCGGCTCCGTCGAAACCGTTGATCTCCTCCGACAGCGTCAGGTTGTACAGCGCGAGGTCCTGGGCGGCCCGGATGCGGTGCATGCTGTTCACCGAGATCGCGTTGTTGTGCATGTTGGTCGGCGCCCGGCGGTTGGCGTTGGCGTACAGGTACAGGCCGAGGCCGTGGTCGACATGCATCCACGCGCCGACGTTGCGCTCGACGAAGCGCACCCAGTTCCGGTTCCACTGCTCGAACGCCTTGGACTGGCGGGCGTTATCGATATTCTGGTTGACCTGGCGCACCACGTTGGAGTTGTAGCGGTAGATGGTGAGTTCCCACTCCTCGTTCGGGTCCCGGAACTCGTGCCAGCCGGTGGCGGGCCAGTTGTAGCCCTTGCCGCCGGAACCGGGGAAGCGCTCGGGCTCGGGCCGGTCCGACCCCCACGCCTTCAGGACCGTCCAGTCCAGCGGGTAACCGCCGCGGCCATCGGAGAACCCGTACAGCCAGCCCTGGGAGAGGTAGTGCCGGGGGTCCGGCTGGACCTCCACGGTCACGTCCTCGTAGTGGGACGGCTTGCGCTTGGCCGGGTTGAAGTAGGTGAACTTGCGGTTGTCAGAGTCCGGGAATTCCTTCGCACCGGCCTCGGCGTCGGTAAAGACCGGCTTGGGAACGCTGCGCTCTTGCGGAGTAGTCATGAGTCCTTCTTTCGTCATTCCAGCTCATATCGCTACCGGGAGAGCGGCTCTGTCTGGCTCAGAGCGCAGCTCAGGCTCCGGGTTACCTTCGTCATTCCTCGGGTTCACCGGTGGTCGTGAACTTGTCGTAGTAGATGCGCTTTTCTTCCACGCCGAGCGTGGCGAGCAGCGGCACCGCGGCCTCCACCATCGGCGGGGGGCCGCACACGTAGGCGTGCGCCCCGGTCAGATTGTCGGCGTGCCGCTTGACGACATCCGTGATCAGGCCGGTCTCGCCGTCCCAGTCGTCGTCATCGGACGGCTCGGACAGCGCCGGGAGGTAGCGGAAGTTGGGCAGCTTCTCCTCCAGGTCGCGCAGCTCGGACTCGAAGCACAGGTCCCGCTTGGTGCGCGCGCCGTAGAAGTACGTGGCCTTGCGCTCGAGGCGGCGCTCGACCATCGACCGCAGCAGGGCCAGGATCGGCGCCATACCCGCACCGCCGCCCACGAAGACCAGGTCGTCGTCGCCGTCGCGGAGGGTGAAAACGCCGAATGGTCCCGACAGATCCAGCCGGTCGCCTACCTGGACCTTGGAGTCCAGGAAATGCGAGAACTTCCCGTCCGGGTACACCTTGATGACGAACTCGAGCAGCCCGCCCTCGCGGCTCGTGATGTTGGCCATCGAGAACGACCGCACCGTGTCCGTGTCCGGAATCGTGATGTCCATGTACTGGCCGGGGAAGAACCTGATCTCTTCCGGCTCGATCAGCTTCAGGACGACGTGCCGCATGTCGTGGGTGACCGGGTCGTTGGCGACCACTTCCGCCACGCCCTGCTGGATCGGCAGGCCGGAGCGGATCATCTCTTCGTCGTAGTTGAGTAGCTCAATCGTGACGTCTTCGTAGACGTGCGCGCGGCAGAGCAGGGTGTAGCCTTCCTCCTTCTCGTAGTCGGGCAGCGCGAAGGTCGAGTACCGGTCGTGCTCGATGTCGTCGCCCTCGAGGATGAACGATTTACAGGACGAGCACTGGCCCTCCTTGCAGCCGTGCATGAGCATGATCCCCTGCTCGGCTGCGGCGCGAAGGACGTTCTGGTCCTCGTCGACCTCAATCTCGATACCGACCGGCTCGAAACGCACGATGTGTTTCTCGCCCATGGTCACCTCACGATCAGTGCTGCGCTGCGTGGTAGCAGGGGGGCCAAAGTGTTACCTCCGGCCCTCCTGCCTCACCGGCATCCGGGCTGCGCTCGGGCGTCCGCCCCGTACTCAGGTGGGCGCTCAGGCGTCTGCCGGAGCCGGCCTGCCCGCCGGGCCTCCCTTGATGTAGTCGGCGTGGAACGCCTGGCGCTGCTCGTCGGTCATCTCGTTGAGCAGCACGTTGGGGCTCTGGAGCGGAGGCATGCGGCGCAGGTGGTCCAGCGTCCACATCTTCTTCGGGTCCAGGTTCAGGTGCGGCTGGGCGACCATGGTCTTGCCGTCGTCGCGGACGAAGCCCATGTCGCTTACCACATCGGCCCAGTTCCAGCCGTGGTAGAGGGTTTCCCATTCGCGCTTACCGATGAGCTGGCCCATGTTCGGCGTCTCGCGGCCCTGGTAGGTCGGGCGGAAGGCCGTCTCGTCGGTCCACTGGCATTCCTTGTGACAGTACGTGCGCCATTGCCCGTCGACCTCGGCCATGGTCATGTCCTCGCGGACCAGGCACGGGACCATGCAGGTCCAGCAGCGGTGCGGGTAGGCGTAGTCGACGTCCTCGGCCACGATCGGATGGTGACCGTTCGGCATGGACAGGCGGTTGTAGTTTTCCCACCACTTGCCGTACTTGTCATACCAGCCCGGGTACTTGTACTCGAACCACTCGAAGTCCTCGTCGGTCATCGGGTCGATCCGCCAGTAGTTCGCCAGCCAGCCGGTGGCGAAGAACTGCGCGACCTCGTGCACGTAGCCCTTGTTCCAGATCTGGTTCCAGGCTTCCTCGATGAGGTCGTGCGGGATGACCAGGCCGTACTTCTCCAGTGGCAGGAGATAGCTGCGGTAGTAGTCGTCGTAGATCCACCGGCGCCACATCTCGGCGTAGGACTCACGATCCTTGCGGCGGTCCTTGGTGCCGTACTCGATGAACGTGCCGATGGCCGCGTCCACCACACGGTGGTTGTTCCACCACGCATAGCGCAGGTCACGCTCGAGGAGCTGATGGTTGCTCTCGTCCGAGAGCGCCATCAGCAGGGTCGCGTAACCGTTGCTGATGTGCCGCGACTCGTCCGACTGCACCGAGTGGAACACGGTGGGCAGCAGGTAGTCGCCGTTCGCGGCCGCTTCGGCGGGCATGGCGACGAACAGCGTGTTGGTGAACGCCGTCTCGGCCACGATGGTCAGGTAGATACTCGCCGCGGTGATGGCGTCACCGGTGATGAAGCCCTCGGCGAACTGCCGGCCGATCGTCCCGCAGTAGTCACTCTGGAAGTCGCGGAGACTGGAGTTGAATCCGGCCGGGTCGATGTAGTTGTTCATGTACAGGCGCTTGAGGTTCTGCTGGATCGTCGAGTGCCGTACCTCGTCGATCATCTGGATCGCCTGGCCGTTGTGCAGTTCCGGGTTGGGAACCGTACGGAACAGCAGCGGCATCGCCCGGGCGGCCGAGATCTCCGGGAGCGGAATGATGGACAGGAACAGCTTCTGCCACTCCAGCCAGCGCTCCTGCACCTGGCGGAACATGTTGCCGCGGATCGCGCCGTCCTGGGCACCGTAGACCCGGTGGTCCTTTTCTTCCTCCATCGGGAAGTAGGACCGCAGGACCTGCTTAAGCGGGTCCTTCTTCTGAGCCTTGCGGAACGTGTAGTCCGTCCCGTACTGCGAAACCGGCTCGTGGTACTGCGGTTCCCAGGCCAGTTCCTGGATCTTCTGGTGAGCCTTTGCCACACTCTGGCGACTCATCGTCACCCCTTTCCTCTCGAGCTGCTCCGGCTGCCCTCCCGCGCAGCCCCTGGGTGGGCACTGGCCGGTCCATTCCACCGCCGGACCCGTGCGTGGTCCACCCACACGAAAAGTTCTCGTGTGCCAGATCACACCCCCTAAGCCAAGGTCATGAGCTCTCGAAATGAGACACATGACGGTGGCCAGGACGTTCGGCCCTTGCCCGGCTGTTGTCTCACGGAGAGGATCACGTCCGCCATTGCGTCAGCCGTCACCGAAGACGGCATCCCTGAGTTCGGCGAGCCGGTCTTGGACCTTGTTGGCGACCTGCCGGTTGCCCTCCGCGGCCGGGGTGATCCCCATGCACTTGAGGAGCGCGGCGGCGGGAGCGCCCGGATCGCCTCCCTCACCCAGAGTCGGGTGCAGGCCCTCGCGGGCCAGGTGGTCGAATACCAGGTTGACGATGCTCCACGGGTTGAAGGTCTCGCAGGTAGATTCAGCTGGCTCCACGGCCACCTCCCGGCGGATGATCGGCGTCGCACGTGATCGACGTAGCGCGCTGAGGCGGTGGTGCCGGCTTTTCCGCCTCGAACGTGGCGGATGGGACGCGAACGAGCCAACGCCGGTCTTACTACCTCGGGGGTCTCAACTTGAGACAGCGGGGAGAGCAAAGGCGTTTAACGATTCGTTTAGCTTGGTATCAGCCACGTAAACCACGTAAACATGCATGCGCCCCTTCGCAGGCTGAGCCTCCAGCCTGAGACATCGTCCGCACGGTCCCGGGAGGCACCATGGTGCAGGCAGCAGTGCCGCTGCAGGCCGTGAGCGGCAGTGACCGGCTAGCGAAGGCCCGGGAGCGGTTCCTGGCCGCTGAGCCGGTCAATCAGCATGAAGTGCGAGAGCCCATCCTCGCGTCCTGGCGACGGTCGCGCGACTGGCGCGTCGCGGCGGACCGGATCGAGCTCAGGTACACCCGTGATCCCGATCCGGAGACGGCCCTGGCACGGCACGCCGATCCGGTGCTGCGGCATCTGCACGACGAGCTCGACGGACAGCCCATCAGCGTCATCCTCACCGACGCCAACGGTCTCGTGCTGAACCGGCTGACGGCCGATCACGATCTCGAACGTCACCTCGATGGCGTCAAGCTGGCGCCGGGCTTCAACTACTCAGAGGAGCTCGTCGGCACGAACGGGATCGGCACCGCGCTGGAAGCCAGGCCAACGCACGTCTTCGGCCACGAGCACTACGCGGAGAAGCTCGAGGGACTGGCCTGCGCGGGGGTGCCCATCCACCACCCCATCACCGGCAAGACGGCCGGCGTGATCGACCTGACGTGCTGGCGTAAGAACGCCGACCCGCTGCTGGTGGCCCTGGTCAAGTCGACCGCCGACCAGATCACCCAGGCCCTGCTGAACGGGAGCAGCAGCCGGGAGTTCAGCCTCCTGGAGGAGTATGTGCGCGCCTGCCGGCGGACCGGCGGGATCGTCCTGGCGATCGGCAACGACGTGGTGATGATGAATGACTACGCCCGGCGGATCCTTGATCCGGCCGATCAGGCGGCGCTCATCGGCCAGGCCGCGGAGGTACTGGCCCGGCACCACGCCGGCGCCGTCACCGCGGAGCTGCCCACCGGCCTGAGGGCCCGGATGTACTGCCGTCCCATCGACAGCGGCACCCCGTTCGGCGACGGCATCGTGCACGTGAAGCCGATGGAGGCCGCCGCCCACCCGGCCACACCGCCCGGCAAGACGGGCACCAGGGCCCCGATGTTCCTGCCCGGCCTGGTCGGCACGGGTGTGCTGTGGACGCGGGCGTGCCGCGAGGCGGAGCTCGCCTACGACTCCGGCGAATGGCTGACCCTGGAAGGCGAGCCGGGGGTCGGCAAGATGGCCCTGGTCAAGGCTGTGCACCAGCGGCGCAATCCGGCGGGCCGGCTGCACGTTCTGGACGCGTCGGAGGTGACCGGCGCGCAGTGGCTGGGCAAGGCACGCAACGAACTGCTCGACGGCGCGGGCATGCTGGTCATCCGGCACGTCGATGAACTCAACACGAAGCAGGTGCACTCGCTGTCCAGCGCCCTGCAAGAGGCCCGGGCCGTCCAGCGGGACACCCCCCTGCGGGTGGCCGTCACGCTGTACCGCAAGAACGCGAACGCGGACCTGACCAAGCTGCTGCGCTTCTTCCCGGCCACGGTGGAGCTGCCCCCGCTCCGCCATCACATCGATGACCTGCAGGAACTGGTGCCGTTCTTTCTGGCCCGGCTGAGCCAGCACGGCCGGGTGGTCTGCTCGCCCGAGGCGATGCAGCTGCTGCTGCGGTCGAGCTGGCCCGGTAACACCGGCCAGTTGTGGCAGGTGCTGAAGCGAGTCGTCCAGCGCCGCCGGGCAGGCTCGATCCAGCCGACCGACCTGCCGCCGGAATGCTGGACGGTGAGCCGCCGGCTGCTCAGCCCGCTGGAGTCGATGGAACGCGACGCGATCGTGCAGAGCCTGCTGGACTGCGACGGCAACAAGGTCAAGGCGGCCGAATCCCTCGGCATGTCACGCGCGACGATCTACCGCAAGATTCACGAGTACGGGATCGTCACACCTGGGCCGACCGCGGCGTCACCGTCCTTAGTCCTGGACGGTCTCTGTTGATCCTGGGCGGGCGCCGTTGCCCGCCTGCGCGGCGATGGGATCAGGCCTGCGCGGTGATGGGATCAGGCGGCGGGAACTGCGGCCTCCTCTGCCGCGTCGACGAGGGCATCCGGGAAGCTGTCCCCGGTCCCGCAGAACACGCGGCGCCCCTCCGGACGGGTGCGGCGCAGCACCACCGTGAATCGGTCTCCCGTCTTCTCCGAGCAGATCACGAAGCCGCCGTCCAGCAAACGGGACGTCAGGTCAACCAGGTCACTCATTTTTGGCCACTCCCACGGCGTTATGGGCGACCATATCCGGGCCCACTCCCTGCCGACCCGCATCCCGGCGGCCGGCGTGCGGCGCACCGAACGTCATGACGCCCACGCTTTGTGTAATGTCGCTAACTGACGAGTCATCGTAACCAGCACTCACGCGTCCCTGCAGGCTTCTCGCCGCATAAGTCTCTATGATCTTCCCGACTGTCTCTATCACCGTTCCGCGCCGATGCCCTTCTCACCTGCGCTTTTGCGTTACACGCGGCGCTGCTTTTTCGGCAGTCCGACGAGGCGGCTTTTAGCGCCCGATAAGTCCGGCTCGCCGTCAATATGCATTTATTGATGCATTTATTGTTCTTTCGCGGGGCGCCACGGGGGCTTTGGATAATGGGCATCCATTTCGCCGAACGCGGATGACGCGTCGTGACCTTGGACCCTGGCGCCTGGAAAGTTGCGGGGTCAGCTTGCGATGACCGGAGTCGACCCATCACAGTGAGGTGATAGTAGTGAAGGCACTTGTGTACCACGGTCCCGGCGCGAAGGCCTGGGAGGATGTGCCCGACCCCGTGATCCAGGACACCAGCGACGCCATCGTGCACGTCGACGTCACCACTATCTGCGGCACGGACCTGCACATCCTGAAAGGTGATACCCCGGAGGTCGCCACCGGCCGCATCCTCGGCCACGAGGCGGTCGGCACAGTCCGGCAGGTTGGTGCCGGGGTAACGACGGTCAAGCCCGGCGACCGGGTGCTGGTCTCCTGCATCTCCGCGTGCGGCCGGTGCCAGTACTGCCGGGAGGGCCGGTCCGGCCAGTGCACCGGCGGAGGGGGCTGGATCCTCGGCTACATGATCGACGGCACTCAGGCCGAGTACGTCCGGGTCCCCTTCGCCGACACCTCCACCTACCCCCTGCCGGAGGGAGCGGCCGATGAGGAGATCCTCATGCTCTCCGACATCCTGCCCACCGGCTACGAGGTCGGCGTGCTCAACGGCAACGTCAGGCCTGGAAACACGGTCGCCGTGGTAGGCGCGGGCCCGGTCGGCCTGGCGGCGATCACCGGGGCGCGGCTGTACACGCCGAGCCACATCATCGCAATCGACCTGGCCGACGCACGACTGGAGGCGGCCATCGCATTCGGCGCCGACCTGACCGTCAATAACGGCCGCAGCGACGCCGTCGCCTTCGTCAACGACGTTACCGGCGGGCTCGGAGCGGACGTGGCGATCGAGGCAGTGGGCGTACCCGACACCTTCGAGCTGTGCACACAGCTCGTGCGCCCGGGCGGTCACGTGGCCAACGTCGGCGTGCACGGAAAGCCCGCCACCTTGCACCTGGAGTCGCTGTGGATCCGGGACATCACGGTGACGATGGGGCTGGTCGACGCCTATTCCACGGCGACACTGATGCAGCTGGTCACAGCGCGCAAGATCGACGCCGCGCGCTTTGTCAGCCACCATTTCAAGCTCAACGAGATGACTGAGGCATACGACACCTTCCAGAACGCCGCCGATACCGGGGCCGTCAAGGTAGTCATGACAAGCTGACCGGCGCAGATTCGGCCACGCACGGCGCCTCGATCGCGGCGAGCTTGCACCGCTCGTGCGAGTGCTTTCCGCTAGCCGGTACCGCCCGCGCCGCCACCTGCCGCGCTTACGGCTTGGCAGGTGGCGGGCTCCCTACAGGCAGCAGCTCTGCGTCGGACAGATTGCGCCCCGTGATGATGAGCACCTTGGGAATTGCTGAACCGGCTCCATGAGATCGTGACCGGCCAGTGACGGCCTCCGCACGTGCTGCAGTCTTCCGACGCGGAGCAAAAAAAACCCGGCGCCTCGTGGGCGCCGGGCATAGGCATGGTGTACCAAGAGGGAACGGGCACCCCCAACAATGTTCAGGGTCTCCACTGAACACTCTTGGAGGTGGCGGGAATCGAACCCGCGTCCTTCAGTGCATCAACAGGGCTTCTCCGGGCGCAGCCTGCTGTGTTTTCTCAGCCCCGGCATTCACACAGGCAAGATGCCGACGGGCTCAGTCACTGTTTGATGTCCCGTCTAGTCCCGTGACCGGCCCAGACGGTAATCCTTCTAGCTGATGCCAGGCACCGGGTCGAAGGCATCCCCGGGCTGACAGACCTCTAACTCGCCTCAGGCGGCGAGAGCGAGGTCGTGCTGGTGTGAGTTAGCACTTATTGTTTTGCGGTCATGTGATTAGCGAGGTCACAACCGCAATCCTCGGCCCGCTTCCCCTGAATCAACCACCGAAGTCGAAACCGTTCACCCCCTCTTGAGTTTTCAACCGGGCATCGCACGCGATGACCTGCTGCGCCCGACCGTACCCGGTTCAACGCCAAGCCGCCACCCAAGATTCCCGGCCGGGAGGCGCCGGGCGACCGCCCGGCCGTCTTGGGTCCACGGTGGCGTCATCGTGGTCGCAGCGTGTCCGCGGTGGCGCCATTTGCGGTCGCTGGGGGGAACGGACGGAGGTGCACCACCGGGGCGCTGGCACGACCGGCGGAGGGTGCCGAAGGCGGGCGCCAGAGTGGGGCGAGCGGACGGCACTGGAGGGGGGGAATGACCCCCGCGGGCGCTGGCGGTGATCGACGCGCCCGCGGGGGTCGACCGGCAGGGTCGGAGCCGGTCCGGATCCCCGGATCTCTCCCGAGATGAGACCCGGTCTTATCACGCGACTGAGGCCGCAACCCCCCTAGCGAAACCCAGTCACCAGCTAAGACGTCGGAGAGTAGCCAAATGGTTGCCTCCGATCACAGAGAGTTTAACAACGAATAGGTAACGGGGCGGGGTCAGCTGGCGGGGAGGGCGCTGAGGAACTGGGCGGCCAGGGCGGACGCGGAGACCTCGGGCGATTGGCTGGAGGTCAGGACCGTGAACGCGACGCCTCCGCGGTAGCCGACGAACCAGCTCCGCCACTGGGCGCTGCTGCCGCTTCCGGTATGGACGAGCGCGGCCTGGCCGTACACCGGCGCGCCTGACACGTTGGCGCTCTTGGCTGAGCCGGCCGTGACGGCCTCGCGCATCAGCGCGCGCAGGGACGTGAGGGCACCCGGAGTCAGGGGCGACTTGATAGACGCGGCCCCGTCGGGCGGCCTCGTAACGAGCACCGGGGACCGCCAGACCCCGGAGTCGACCTCGGCGGCGATCAAGGCCATGCCCAGCGGGCTCACCTGGACGCCCTGCCCGATGGTCTCGCCGGCCAGCTGGCCGTCGGTCGTCGCGGCGGGCACCGAGCCGGAGAAGGCCTGCAGCGGCAGCTGCCACTTCGAACCGATGCCGAAGCCGTTCACTGCGGTGGTCAGGGTACTGCTGGTCAGCCGGCGGGACAGCCCCGCAAACGCGGTGCCGCAGCCCTGGGCGAAGTCGGTGCTGAAGAGCGTGTCCGCACCGAGACTAGACGCGAGCTGCTGATCATTGAACAGCTCGCCGCCGACGTTGGCCACGCTGGTGCACGGGATCTCGGTGCTGGTGGAAAAGCCCGAGCCCAGCAGCGCGGCGGTCGACACGATCGTGAACGCGGTCCCGGGCGTCAGGTGCGCGTTGAGCGCGCCGCCGGCCGGGAGCTGCCCACCGGGCGCGCCCCGGCCCGCGACCGCCAGGATCTTCCCGGTCGAGGCCTGGACGGCCACGATCTCGGCGGCCGCGCTGGGCACGGCGTCCAGCGCGCTGAGCGCGGCCGCCTGGACTTGCGAGCTGATCGTGGTCCGTACGGGCTGGCCGGCGTTCCCCGGCCACTGCGCCAGCACCGCGACCTCGGCCCCGCTGGCGTTCTCGGCCACCACCTTGGTGGTCGGCGAGCCGGCCAGCACCCGCTGGTACGCGGCCTGCAGGCCGGTCAGGCCGACCGTGGTGCCGGGCTGGTACGAGGCACCCTCGTCGCGCAGCAGGTCCGAGTTCTCTGAGCCGACCGTCCCGACGACCTCACCGGCTTGGGAGGCGAACAGCCGCTGGCTGACCCGGTGCACCTGCAGGCCGGGCACCCGCGCCAGTTCCGGCGCCAGCCCGGCGTAGGAGTGCGGGTCGAGGGAGAGCAGGGTGAGGAACTGCCCGGGCGAGGCGGCCTGTATCTGGCCCTGTACCTGGTTGGCGTTGAGCTGGGTCACCTGGGCGAAGTCCTGGGCCGTAGCGGCCGTGTCGGCCAGGGCCCTGGGCCAGACTCCGACCTCGTACACCGCCGAGGGCACCTCCAGCGATTGTCCCTTGGCGTCCAGCACCTGGCCGCGCGCCGGGACCTGGGTGATCACCGCGAGGCGTGCCCCCGGGCCCAGCTGGGGGTTGATGACGCTGGGCGCCCACTGCACCTTCCAGCCGGAACCGACCCGCCGCAGTGCGAACTGGCCGGGGTACGTCCACTGGTGTCCCCCTTCACCGAGGTTCACCGAGGCGAAAAAGTGGGCTTCGGCGATGTCGCCGCTCTGATCGACCCGGCCCATGGACAGGAACATGGCCGTCGCGTCCAGCTGGGTGAAGGCACCAGCCAGGGCGCCCGACACGGCGGGCGCGGGGCCGGTGGTGTAGGCGGCGGCCGCGCGGTAATCGTGCCGTTGCCAGGCCAGCAGGAACGCCTGGACGGTTCCCTCCGCGGACGGCTCCTGCGCGAAGCCGTCCAGGAAACCCCCGACCACGATGCCGGCCATCGCGATGATGGCGACCAGCTGGATCCGCCGAACGCGCGTCGACAGGCGCCGGGCCGGCCGATGCCCGCGCGCCGAAGCCGGCCGGGGCGGGAGGGGCGGCCGCTGACCCGGCGGGACGGCTCGCCGCCGAGGGCGCGGGACAACGCGCCCCGGCCGGCCACGGCCGGCGTGGCTGCCCCGGTCACGGGTGTAGAAGGACACTGTCCTCCCCCCCGTTACCGTCGCCGCCGGAGAGCACGATCCATCTCCCTGGCCGCATCCCGGCTCGCCAGGTCATGACGCTTATCGTAGGTCCGTTTGCCGCGCCCAAGGCCCAACTCGACCTTGGCCTTCCCGTCTTTGAAATAGAGGGACAGTGGAACCAGCGTCAAGCCCTGTTCGGCGGTCCGGGAGGACAGCTTTTCGATTTCCTTACGGTGCAGGAGTAGTTTCCTGGTTCGCCGTGGCTCGTGATTGGTCCAGGTGCCCTGGGTGTACTCGGGGATGTGCACGTTGTGCAGCCACACCTCTCCATCGGAGATCTGGGCGAAACCGTCCGTCAGCGATGCGCGCCCGGCCCGGAGCGATTTCACCTCGGTCCCCGTGAGCACGAGCCCGGCCTCGTAGGTGTCCTCGATCCGGTAGTCGAATCGGGCGCGGCGGTTGCGGGCGATTACCTTCCGCCCTTGCTCCCGAGCCACGTCCCCCCTGTCTGCTCATGTCACACACGAAGGTAACGGCGAAGCGTGAGGAACGACGTCGCGCCGCACAGCAGCACGCCCACGCACATGGCGAGGACCACGACCTCCACGAGGTCACCCGCGCTGAGAACCACGTTGAAAGTGAAGTACTGCTGTAGCGTATCCAGCCAAAGCGACTTCACGGCAATCAGGAGGCCGACGGAGATCGCCCAGCCGATCAGGCCGGCGATGATTCCCTCCAGTAGGAACGGCAACTGGATGTAGAAGTTCGACGCCCCGACCAGCCGCATGATGCCGGTTTCCCGGCGGCGGCTGAACGCCGAGAGCCGGATCGTGTTGGCCACCAGCAGGGTTGCGGCGATCAGCAGGATCACCGCGACGATGACCACGGCGTTTCGCGCGCCGCCGAGCAGCTTGTAGAACTTGGCCAGGATCGACCGGTCGTCAATCACCGAATCAACCCCGCTCTTGCCCGCCAGCGCGGACGCGACGGTGGTGTAATCCGCCTGCGGGTTCTTCAGCTTCACCTGGAACGAGTCCGGTATGTCGCCCTGGGAGACGGTGGAAACGAACGATGGGTTGTTCGAGAACTCCTGCCTGAACTGCTGGTAGGCCTGCTGCTGCGACTGGTAGATGACGCTGGCCACCTGGGGCATCGATGTGAGCTGCTGCCGGAGTTGCTGCCGCTGGACGTCGGTGGCCGCGCCGTTCTGCTTGCACTGGACGCTGACGCTCTGCGCCGTGCACAGGTAGATGGAGAGCTCGACCTTGCCCTGCCAGTAGCTGCGCGTGGCGTCGACCTGCTTGACGAAGAGGAGCCCCACACCGAGCAGGGAAAGGCTGATCGCCACCACCACGATGAGCGCGACCGTCATGGTGAGATTCCGGCGCAGGCCAATCCAGATCTCCTGGAGAACGAACTGGGCACGCATGCTGGCTGATCCCTCGCAGTACTCGATCGGGCGGCGGGTGACCCCGGGCGGTGGGCGCTGACGGCCTGGCGGACAGGCTACGGCACGTCAGTACGCCTGGCCGTAGACACCGCGAGACTGGTCCCGGACGACTTTGCCGTATTCGAGTTCGATGACCCGTTTGCGCATGGAGTCGACGATGGCGGCGTCATGGGTCGCCATGACAACCGTGGTGCCGGTCCGGTTGATCCGGTCCAGGACCTTCATGATGCCGATCGAGGTCGCGGGGTCGATGTTCCCGGTCGGCTCGTCCGCGAGCAGGATCATGGGGCGGTTGACGAAGGCCCGGGCCATCGCCACGCGCTGCTGCTCACCGCCGGACAGCTCGTCCGGCATCCGGTCGTGCTTGCCCTCAAGGCCAACCAGATCGATCACCTCCGGCACCACCTTGCGGATGAACCGGCGCGGCTTGCCGATGACCTCGAGCGCGAAGGCCACGTTCTGGTAGACATTCTTGTTCGGCAGCAGCCGGAAGTCCTGGAACACGCAGCCGATCCGGCGCCGGAGCATCGGGATCCGCCAGTTGGACAGGCGGGCCAGGTCCCGGCCGGAAACCCGGATCTGGCCGTCGGTCGGCCGTTCCTCCTTCAGCACCAGCCGGAGGAACGTGGACTTGCCGGACCCGGACGGACCGACGAGGAAGACGAACTCGCCCTTCTCCACCGAGATGCTGACGTTCTCCAGGGCGGGCCGGCTCTGGCTCGGGTAGGCCTTGCTGACGTTATCGAAATTGATCACAGGACCATCACAGCGGCGTAGGAAACGGGCGAGGGACGGGAGCGCCTGGGCAGAGTTCGAGGTGCCGTCGGCCGGGCTCGCAGGGCCCGGCGAATGGCACGTGGCCTGGCACTCCGCCGTAAGCGCGGCGACTGGCGGCACTCCAGCGGGTAGCCTGGATTAGTCAATGGAACAGTGTAGGGGGAAACTAGCGAGCAGAGCCCTATAACGCTCCAAGTGCAGGGCATGACCGGCTGGAAGGACTCCCCATTGAGCTGCGAACACCTTATCTGTGCCCGCTGCGGAGGCCCGGTGAGCGAGGGCCGCTGTCCAGCCTGCCGGGCGTCCAAGGCGGAAGTGCATCACACTCAGGCCAATTACCGCCCGCACATCCTCGTCGCCTCGGTTCTGCTGATCGTCCTGCTGGCCGTCCTGGCCGCACACGGAACTCTGTGACCGCTAGTCCTTCTTGCCGTTCTGGCCGCGGCGGAGCCAGCGGATCTCGGCTTCGATGAAGTCGTCGATCTCGCCGTCCAGCACGGCCGTCGTGTTTCCCGTTTCCATGCCGGTCCGCACGTCCTTCACGTTCTGGTACGGGTAGAGGACGTAGTTGCGGATCTGGGTGCCCCAGCTTCCGGTCGACTCGCCGCGCAGCGCGGCCATTTCCTCGGCCTCCTCCAGGCGCCTGCGCTCGAGCAGTTTGGCCTGCAGAACGGACATTGCTGAGGCGCGGTTCTGGATCTGGCTGCGCTCGTTCTGGCAGGACACAACGATCCCGGTCGGCAGGTGGGTGATCCGGACGGCCGAGTCGGTCGTGTTGACGCCCTGGCCGCCGGGCCCGCTGGAGCGGTACACGTCGACCCGGATCTCGTCCTCGTTGATCTCGATGTGGTCGGTCTGCTCGACGACTGGTACCACGTCCACGCCGGCGAAGGAGGTCTGCCGCCGGCCCTGGTTGTCGTACTTGGAGATCCGCACCATCCGGTGCGTTCCGTGCTCGCCGCGGAGCGTGCCGTAGGCGTAGGGCGCCTTGACCGCGAACGTCGTCGACTTGATGCCGGCTTTTCCTCCGCGTAGGAGATGTCGTACACCTCGGTCGGGTACCCATGCCGCTCCGCCCAGCGCTGGTACATGCGCATCAGGTTCTGCGCGAAGTCCGCGGCGTCGGCTCCCCCGGCCTGAGCGTTGATCGAGACCAGAGCCTCGCGGGCGTCGTACTCCCCGGACAGGAGGGTGCGCACCTCGAGCTGGTCGATCTCCTTGCGCAGGGAGGCCAGGTCGCGCTGGGCCTCGGCCCGGGTCGGCTCGTCGTTCTCGCTGTCAGCCAGTTCGAACATCACCCGGGTGTCGTCGAGCCGCTGCCGTAGGTCCTCCAGCCTGGCCAGCTCGCCCTCCACGTAGGAGAGACGGCGGGTCACCGACTGGGCGTGCTGCTGATCGCCCCACAGGTCCGGATCGGCGGCCTGTTCGCGTAGGCTCTCGGCCTCGGCCCGCATGGCGCCGGGATCGAGAACCGCCTCCACGCTGGTGAGCTTCGACGACAGTTCCGAGATCTCATCAGCGGGATCGGTAGCTGCCATGGCGGACAGCCTATGCGAGCCGGTGCCAGCTGGCGCATGCCGGCACGACGGCGCGCGGGAGCCAGGTATCCTGCCGAACGGGTCCGTCTGATCCGCCGGCCTGGACTGCGACGACAAGAGCGGGGCCGGGACGCCCCCGGTTTCTAATGGATACGAACATGAATGCGACCTTTACCGGCATCCGCCGGGCGCTCCTGGCCATTCTCGGCCCGCTGGTGGCGCTCGGCCTGCTGTTGTCCGTGCAGGGCTGCAGCACGCCCGCGTCGGCGGGTACCTCGGCGACGGGGCCCACCCCGGCCAGCGCGCTCGGGGTGTTCAACTCCTTCGCCACCGCGGAGAAGGTCGCCCTGGCCAATCACGATGAGCTGCTGGCCCTGTCGCTGCTGACCGGATCGCAGTACAGCATCGCCGGGGCCACGTACGCGGCGGCCGGCCATCCGGTGATTGGCCCGGTCTACGGGCACCCGACGCTGTACGTGCCCAAGCTGACCACGTACCCGCAGTGGTTCATGGCCACGGTGCCAGAGCGCGCCGCCCCCGGCGATCCGGTCCGGACCGCGTTGCTGGTGTTTGACCGGCTCGACGCCGAGACCACCTGGGCGCTCAGCGGGTCCGTTCTGCTCAATCCGGGCGCCCCCGCGCTGAAGGTGGCGGTCGACAGCTCCGGTTACGCGACCGCCCTGGCCACCTCGGACGGTGCGCTGAAACTGCGGCCGGACGCCGTGGGCGCGATGCACGCGGCCGTCGCGGACGACGGGCCGTCCAGTGCCGCCGCCCCGGTCGTCCAGGCCGGGCCGCAGACCACCGGGCTGTACCAGTCCAGCGCGGCGGTCGCCCGGCAGGCCGCCGCGCAGAAGACGAGGTACACCTGGGAGCTCGAGGGGACCAGCTACCCGTTCTTCGCGCTGCGCACGGCGGGCGGCGGCGCCCTGGTTTTCTACACCATGACCCTGGTCACCACGACCGTGCCGACCCACCTGCCGCCGGCGCACCCTAAGGCGCAGTGGCCGGGTATGCCGGTGCCCGCCGCGCTGCAGAGCCTGGTGCCAACCACGCACCCGCCGTTCCGGCACGGGCTGACCGTGAACTCCACGCTCAGCTACCTCGCGCTCGACCCCCCGGCGACCTCGCAGGCGGGCACCCTCCAGGTGATCGGCACCGGCGGCGCCCCCACCTACGTCCACGGCACCTGACGGTGCTGGCCCAGGGGACGACCCCCCGGGCTGTGCTGGCCCAGGGGGACGACCCCCCTGGAACCCCCGCATGCGCTCCGCGCCCGCGCGGTGGTACATCAGCGGCACACCGGCCGCTCGCCGGGCCACAACGGCCCGGACTCGCTAGCCGGTTACGATCGCCTCGCCGTACCCTGCGGTGGTGCCCGCCGAGAGCACCGGCCGCCCGCTGGGCCGGTAACGAGCGGTTCGCCGTAGTCTGCGGTGGGTGCTCGCGACTGCGTTGGCCGCTCACCCTGGCTGGGGCAGGGAGCTGGACGCGACCAGGGCCCGGACGGCGCGGAGCGCGACCGAAAGGGTCGTGAACGTGAAGCGCTCGCTCTCCCAGATCTCACCCAGGGTCCGGGTCGCCCGCCCGACGGCCGCCGCATTCTGCTCGGTCCAGGTCGCCAGGCGCGCCTCCGGGGTACCGGGGCCGGTGGCGCACAGCACGTCGCGGGTGAGCGCCGCGTGGGCGGCGTAGAGATCGTCGCGAATGGCCGCCCGGGCCATGCTGCTCCACCGGTCGTCCCGGGGCAGCGCCGTGATCCGGTCGCGGAGCCGGGAGATCTGCAGCCGGTTGGCGAGATCGAAGTAGACCTCGGCGGTCTCCTCGACCCCGCGGGAGGTGGCCGCCGCGCTTTCCACGATGTCGAAGGCGGAATAGGACGCCACCAGGCCGGCGATCGTCTCGGCCAGGCCCACCGGCACGTCGCGCACGATGAACGCGTCCCGCCGCTCCTCGAAGGTCTGCACGTCCCGGCCGGCCAGCAGTTTCGGCAGGCCCGAGCGCACGGCGAGGACGCCACTGCCGAAGTAGTCCACGCAGCCGGTGATGTCGACCGGCGGCCGCCGGTTGTACAGCAGCCACCGGCAGGCCCGCTCGACCAGCTTGCGCCCCTCCAGCAGCAGGGTGATCCGGGTGCCGATATCCACCACGGCGTCCAGCGCGGTGACCTGCGCCCAGTAGTCACGCATGCCGAAGACCTCACGCGCCACCAGCCAGGCACGGGTGATGTCCGGCACCGACGCGCCGGTCTCCTCGTTCAGCCGGAACGCGAACGTGGTGCCGGAGGTGTCCACCATCTCGTTGACCACTGAGGTGGTGATGATCTCGTGCCGCAGCGGGTGGGTCTGCATCCGGCCGGCCTGGGAGCTGCGCAGCGGCGCCGGGAAGTAGCCGGTCAGCTCGCGGCGCAGGTACGGGTCGTCGGCCAGGCCGGAGGCGAGCACCTCCTCCGCCGCCGCGATCTTCGTGTGCGCGAGCAGCAGGGCCAGCTCCGGGTTGGTCAGGCCCTTGCCCGCCGACCGGCGCTCGGCGATCTCCTTCTGCCCCGGCACGGCGTCCTGGCCGCGGCGCAGCCGCTTGCCGCGCTCCAGCATGCGCAGGTACCGCGCGTGCACATGCAGCATCTGGGGGGCCTGGGCCCGCGCGGTGGCCAGCGCCATGTTCTGGTGGTAGTTGTGCCGGAGCACGAGCGCGGCGACCTCGTCGGTCATCTCCTGGAGCAGCGTGTTGCGCGCGTCGTGCGAGATCTCGCCGTCCCGGACGGCCCGGTCCAGCAGGATCTTGATGTTGACCTCGTGGTCCGAGGTGTCCACGCCGGCCGAGTTGTCGATGAAGTCGGTGTCGACCAGGCCGCCGCCCACCGCGAACTCGATCCGGGCGGCCTGGGTGAGACCGAGGTTGCCGCCCTCGGCTATGACCCGGGCCCGGAGCTGCGACGCGTTGACGCGCACCACCTCGTTGGCCCGGTCGCCGCAGGCCGTCTGCGGCTCGCTGGTGGCCTTGATGTAGGTGCCGACGCCGCCGTTCCACAGCAGGTCGACCGGTGCGGTCAGGATCCGTGAAATCAGCTCGTCCGGCGACGGCGCCAGCACGGTGTCGTCGACGCCGAGAGCGGCCCGGGCCTGCGGCGAGAGCGGCACGGACTTCGCGCTGCGCGACCAGACGCCGCCCCCGGCCGAGATCAGCGACCGGTCGTAATCGGTCCACGACGAGCGGCCCAGGGCGAACAGCCGCTGCCGTTCGGCGAAGCTGGTGGCGGGGTCAGGGTCGGGGTCGAGGAAGATATGCCGGTGGTCGAACGCCGCCACCAGCTTGATCACCGGCGACAGCAGCATCCCGTTGCCGAATACGTCGCCGGACATGTCACCGATGCCGGCCACGGTGAACTCGTCGATGGCCGGGTTCATGCCGAGCGCGGCGAAGTGGTTCTTCACCGACTCCCAGGCGCCGCGCGCGGTGATGCCCATCTTCTTGTGGTCGTAGCCCTCCGAGCCGCCGGAGGCGAAGGCGTCACCGAGCCAGAACCCGTAGCTGGTGGCGATCTCGTTGGCCACGTCGGAGAACGTCGCGGTGCCCTTATCCGCCGCGACGACCAGGTACGGGTCGTCGCCGTCGCGCCGGACCACGTTGCGCGGCGGGCAGATCCGCTCACCGTCCACGTTGTCGGTCACGTCGAGCATGGCGCTGATGAACATCTGGTAGCAGCCGAGCACCTCGGCCTGATACGCCTCGCGGTCGGCGGGGTCGGGCAGCTGCTTGCACACGAAACCGCCCTTGGCCCCGGACGGGACGATGACCGCGTTCTTCACCTCCTGGGCCTTCACCAGCCCGAGCACCTCGGTGCGGAAGTCCTCCAGCCGGTCCGACCAGCGCAGCCCGCCGCGGGCGACCCGGCCGAACCGCAGGTGGACCGCCTCCAACCGGGGTGAGTACACGAAGATCTCGAACCTGGGCCGTGGTTCCGGCAGGCTGGCCACCCGGCCCGGGTCGAGCTTGATGACCAGGTAGGGCGCGTTCGCGGGCGGGACGCAGGCCGGCACCGTGCCCGGGCCGGGCTCGGGGCCACGACCGGGACCAGGATCCGGGCCAGCCGCGCGGTAGTAGTTGGTCCGCAAGGTCGCGCCGATCAGCGCGAGGTAGGACCGGAAGATCCGGTCGTGGTCCAGGCTGACCACCTCGTCCAGCTCCCCGCGGATCTCCTCCACGATCGCCTCGCTGCACTCGGCCTCCCCGCGCTGGCGGGCCGGGTCGAAGCGGGCGGCGAACAGGCGGGCCAGCAGCCGGGTCACCGTGGTGTTCGAGCGCAGCACCCGCTGGATGTAGCCCTGGCTGAACCGGTTCCCGGCCTGGCGCAGGTACCGGGCGTAGGCCCGGAACACCACGACCTCGCGCCAGGTCAGGCCCGCGTCGAGGACCAGCGCGTTGAAGCCGTCATCCTCGACCTCGTTCCGCCACAGCGCGCACAGCGCCTGCTCGAACTGCTCCTTCTCGCCCTCGCGGCGGGGGCGCTTCTTCCGGGCCGTCGTCTCGGTACGCAGCCCGAAGTCATAGATCCAGAACGGCTCCGTACCGGCCACGCGGAACTCGTAGGGATGCTCGTCGACCACCTCGAGGCCCATGTGCTGCAGCTGGGGCAGCACATTGGACAAGATGATGGGGACCCCCGACCGGTACACGCGCAGCCGCCACTGGCCGCCACCGGGGCGGCCGTCGTCGCGCAGCCGGACCGCGAACGAATCGCCGGATTCGCGCAGCTGCAGGATGCGGCCGAGGTCGCCGACGGCGTCGGCCGCGGTGACGTCGGTCTTGTAGGTATCCGGGATGGCGGCGGCGAACTGCTCCAGGACCAGCCCGGCCCGCTGCTGGCCCAGCGTCCGCAGCGCCTCCTGTTCGAGGTCCTCGTCCCAGGTGCGGACCGCCGCCGCGATCCGCCGTTCCAGCGCCGCGGCGTCCACGTCGGGCAGCGGCCGCCCGCGCATCCCGCGCACGACGACGTGCAGCCGGGCCAGCGCCGAATCCCCGACCATCGCGCTGTAGTCGACCGAGGCGCCATCCAGCGCCGCCCGCAGGATCTGCTGGACGTGCAGCCGGACCGCGGTCGTGTAGCGGTCCCGCGGCAGGTACACCAGGCACGACATGTAACGCCCGTAGGCGTCCCGGCGCAGGAACAGCCGGGTCTGCTTGCGCTCGCGCAGGCGCAGCACGGCCGTGGCGATCTCGGTCAGCTGGCCGGTCGAGATCTGGAACAGCTCCTCGCGCGGGTAGTTCTCCAGGATCTCGATGAGGTCGTTGCCGTCGTGGCTGTCGGGGGTGACCCCCGCGGCGGTCAGGACATCGGCAAGCTTGCCGCGCAGCACGGGGATGCGGGCGATGCTCTCGGTGTAGGCGGAGTGGGTGTACAGGCCGAGGAACCGCCACTCGCCGATCACCCGGCCGTCCCGCCCGAGCTTCTTGACCGAAACGTAGTCGAGGTACTTGCTGCGGTAGACGGTGGATCGTGAGTTGCCCTGGGCCAGGACCAGGCGGTGCGGTTCGCGCGCCTTGGCCCTGATGTCGGCGGGCAGGGCCGCGAAGGAATCGGAGCCCAGGCGGTCGTGACGCAGGAAACCGAGCCCAGTGCCGGGCACCGCGCGCAGCGCCTCGCCATCGTCGCCCGGAATCAGGTCGTACTCCCGGTAGCCGAGAAAGATGAAATGCCCGTCGGCCAGCCAGCTCAGCAGCTCGCCGGCCTCCTGGTCGGGACCGTCCAGCGACTGCGGCTCGGTCGCTCCCGGCAGCGGCACGGCCGCCGCCTCGCCGGCCAGGCTGATGGCCAGCGAGGCGGCGGCCGCGATCATCTTGGGCTGGTCCTCGACCGTGACCCGGACGTCGTCCAGGACCTGGCGCAGCCCGGCCTCCAGGGCGGTCCGGGACACGCGGTCGCCCAGCGCGGCGATCTCGACGTGGATCCACGATTCGGTGATCTCACCGGGAGCCGCCGGCGCACTGTTCACGATGCCCGACACGCCATGCAGCCCGCCGGTGACGTCGCGGTGCACGACGAGGCGGGGGTGCAGGAGGAGGCTGATGTCGGCCCGGTGCCGGTTCAGCTCCATCGTCACCGAATCGACCAGGAACGGCATGTCGTCGGTGACGATGTCGATGACCACTCGCACCGGGCCGTGAGCGGCGATGGCCTCACCCGCGCGAGTCTCACCGGGCTCGCTAGTGCCACCGGGCCCGCTGGGCCCACGGGGGCCGGTGACCGCGTCCACCACGCGGACCAGTGCCCGGCCCTGGGGGCGCTCCGCCGCGAGGGCCGCGTGCCGGGACGCGACCGCGGCGATCCGCTCGGCACCGAAGGCGGCGAGGTCCTCGGCGGCAACGTGCCGGTAGTAGGAGCGCAGGAAGCCGGTCAGATCACCTACCGTCGCCCCGGTTCCGCCGCTCGCGCCGTTTCTCCCGGAGGCTGTCGCCATGGACTGTGCCGCCGCATCCAGCACAGCGTCCTGAGGCTTGTCCGTATTGTCCGGCATCGCTGTTTGTCCCTAAAGGCCCGCGGCTGCATTCGGCCGCATATGTAAGTTTCGTACCTCGCGCGGGACCGGCCGCCAAGCACGGGTCCTGCGCGGGACCGCCTTCCAGCCGCCCGGCGAGCAACGTAGCGCCATCAAGTTACGACCCGATTTCCCTATGTAACCGGCCTGGACCGGTGCGCGGGCAAGGACCCGGACGGCTGGGCAGCGGGCCCTTCTGCTGCCCAGCCACCTAGGCTATCCCGCCGCCGGTGCCCTTTTTCTCGCCCTCGCCCGCGGGCGAGGGCGAGAAGTGCACCAGCACATCCGGGTTGACCAGCGAGTCCGGGTCCGCGGCCGCGGCGGCCGGAGTGCCCTGCAGAATCTTCCGCACCGGCACTTCCAGCTTCTTACCGGAAAGCGTGCGCGGTATGCCGGGGACGGCATGAATCTCGTCCGGGACGTGCCGGGGGGACAGCTTGGCCCGGAGCGCCCGGCGCAGCCGGCCGGTGAGCTCGTCGTCGAGTTCCTGCCCAGGCGCGAGGGTGACATACAGCACGAGCCGCCCCTCGCGGCCGAGCTGACCGGTGTCGACCACCAGGCTGTCCGCCACTTCGGGGAAGGCCTCGACAACGCGGTAGAACTCGCTGGTGCCCATCCGCACGCCGCCACGGTTCAGCGTCGCGTCCGAACGGCCGTAGATGACACACCCGCCGTCGGGAAGGATCTTGATCCAGTCCCCGTGCCGCCACACGCCGGGGAAGTCGGCGTAGTAGCTGCCGGCGTAGCGCGTGCGGTCCGGGTCGTTCCAGAAGCCCACCGGCATCGAGGGCATGGGCTCGGTGATAACCAGTTCACCCACCTCGCCCACGACGGGATGCCCGGCCGGGTCGAACGCCTCCACCTTGGCCCCCAGGCAGCGGCCCGCGATCACGCCGGAACGGACCGGCAGCAGTGGGCACGGCCCGACGAAACCAGTACACAGGTCGGTGCCGCCGGAGAAGGAGCCGAGAATCAGGTCGACCTTGACCTGCTCGTAGACCCAGTGGTAGCCCTCGGGCGGCAACGGCGCCCCGGTCGAGCCCAGTCCGCGCAGTGCGGACAAGTCCAGGTCACGGCCGGGCGCCAGGTCCGCCTTGGTGCACGCGAGCAGGTACGGCGCGCCCACCCCGAAGTAGGTGACGGCCTCCTGCTGGGTGATCTGCCACAGGGCATCGGCGCCGGGGAAGGTGGCGCTGCCGTCGTAGGTCACCAGCGTCGCCCCCACCAGCAGGGCACCGGCCAGGAAGTTCCACATCATCCAGCCGGTCGTGGTGTACCAGAAGAACACGTCACCGGGCCCCAGGTCCTGGTGGAAGGCCAGGGTCTTGAGGTGCTCCAGGATGACGCCGCCGTGACCGTGCACGATCGGCTTGGGCAGGCCGGTGGTGCCCGAGGAGTACAGCACCCACAGCGGATGATCGAACGGCAGCTCCTCGTAGTCCGGTTCGGCGTGGCCGGCCTCGCCCAGGGCGTACCAGTCGAGCAGTTGCGGCCTGTGCTGGGTGCCTTGGCTGCCGCGATCGGGAGCAAGGACGCCGTCGCCACCGACCATCACCACCGCGGCCAGGCCGGGCAGCTCAGCCGCGATCTGGCGGACCACATCGCCGCGGCGGTAATCCTTGCCGCCGTAGGAGTAGCCGTCCACCGCGATGAGCACGGTGGGCTCGATCTGCGCGAACCGGTCGATCACGCTGGCGGCACCGAAGTCGGGCGAGCACGAGGACCAGATGGCACCGATACTGGCCGCGGCCAGCAGCGCGATGATCGCGTGCGGGCCGTTCGGCAGCAGTCCCGCCACGCGGTCCCCGGTGCGCACGCCGAGGTCCCGTAGGCCGCCGGCCACCCGGGCAACCTCGGCGGCGAGCTCGCCATAGGTGAGGGCTCCGCGTTCGGCCCGTTCGGCCCGGTAAATCAGCGCGACACGGCCCGGATCGGTCCGTGCGGCCCGCAGCGCGTTACGGGCGTAGTTGACGCATCCGCCGCTGAACCAGCGCACGTCCGGCATGGGGCCGCCCGCCAGCACCGGCCCCGTCCCGCGCTCGCCGAGCACGTCGAAGTAATCCCAGATGCTGGCCCAGAAATCCCCCGGATGGCTGGTCGACCAGCGCCAGAGCGCGTCGTAGCCATCGACGTCGATGCCCCGCTCGCTGGCCAGCCAGCGCCGGTACGCGGTGATCCGGGCCCGTTCTGTGACCGCCGCGTCCGGGGTCCACAGAACGTCCCCGTACCCCGGTTCGGTCAGCTCTCCGGCCGTCGCGCTGCCCACGGTGGTACTGCCCTCATCGTTGATGGCCATCACCCAAGCATTAGGCCGGAGCGTGACGCTGACAACGCCGCGTTCGTCACACGGTCAGGCGCTGGCGTCCTCGCCCGCGTTTTCGTCCTTACCCGGCCAGAAACCGGTGAGCTTGCGGGTCGCGGTCGCCGCGCCGCGGTCGGTCGCCGCCTTGATCAGGGCGAAGATGGCGCCCTGGAGGGTCGCGGCGATGAGCACCTCACCCCAGCCGCGCTGGGCGTCGGTCGCGTCCGGGGCCTCGTCTTCGTGCGCCGCGAGTTTCCAGACGCGCTTGAAAATGGCGCCGGCGATCATTCCGCCCAGCACGCTCACCACGATGCCGAACGGCTTGTAAAGGATCTTCATGATGATCACCGCCGTCTCCTCCGCCGGACCAGGACGATGCCCACCACGGCGGCACCGGCGACGGCCGCGGCGACCACCCCCAGGCGCGGGGCGCCTACGGCGGATGCTCGCTGCCTCACCTGCTGCGTCACCTGCTGGGCGGCCCGCTGAACCGGCTCGGCCGCAGTCCTGGCCTCGGCCGTCTTGCCGGCGAGCTGGCCGCGCGCCAGCTCGGCACGCGCGGTCGTCTGCTCCTTCGCCTGCGCGGCCTTCTCCTTCAGCGCCTGCGAAAGCTGACCGGCCCGCTCCTTGGCCCGCGCCTTGACGTCGGTCTTGGCCACGAGCGCTTCGACGGTCTCGCCGAGCTGCTCGCGGGTGCGCTCAATTTCCTGCCTGAGCTGCTCGGGGTCGTCGGGCGCGGCGGAGTGCGCGCCTGTCCCCCCGGTTCTATCTGCCGTCATCGGTGTGCCTTCTCCTTCACCTCGTGAACATCGGCCTGAACGCTGCCGATGGCCTCCTTGGGCACCGGCGGTGTGCCTTTGCGCAGCCGGCCTTTCCCGACCAGAGCGGCGACGCCGGAGACGGCGAGGAGCGCCGCGCCCACCATGAGCGCCGCCAGCCACGCCGTGACCGCCCCACTGATCGCGATGATCGCGCACGCTAGCAGACAGCCGACGGCATACAGCGCAATGACCCCGCTGCCGGCGAACGCGCCGGCGCCGATGCCCATCTGCTTGCCCTTCTGGGCCGTCTCCACCTGGGCGAGCTTGAGCTCGTCGCGGACGAGCCGGGGCACCAGCTCGGAAAGCTCCTTGACCAGTTCGCCGGCCGAACGCTCCCCGGCGCCGGCTGGCCGGTGTTCCCTGCGGTCCGTTCCATCAAATCCGCCCTTCGTTACGCTCGGTGGCTCTACCCGCCGATTATCGGCCGTAACGTGCGAGGGGTGCAGTTGCGATCAGGAGCTCGTCAGGCGATCGACTTCGGCGGCCACTTCGTCCGCGTCGGTGAGGTCGGCGAGCACGAGGTCGGCGCCGGCCGCGCGCAGCTCCGCAGCGGTCGCGCGCCCGCTGGCGACCGCCGCCGAGACGGCACCGCCCATCCGGGCCGCTGCCACGTCCCGGGCCGAGTCGGCGATGTAGACGCAGGCGTGCTCCCCCAGGGTGACGTGGTACTTCTCCGCCGCGCGCTGCCGGGCCACCCGGACCAGTGCGCCCTTCGGGTATGGCTCGGAGCCGTACCCGCCGACGGTGAAGTCGAAGAAGCTCTCCAACCCGAAGCTGCGCAGTTTCAGCAGGGCGTTCGGCTTGCTGGTGCCGGTCAGCACGGTCTGGATAACCCCGTCGAGCCTCCCGACCGCGGTCAGGGTCTCGCGGGCTCCGGGCATCGCGTGGCCGTTGCGGTGCAGCAGGTCCCGGCGTGCGGCGAGCGCGGTGGCCAGCTCGCTGCCGAACGGTGCCAGCAGCTGCTCGGACGGGCCGACGGCACTGACGTCCACGCCGTTGAGCGCGAGCGCGTCGAAGAAGATCTCCGATTCCGAACGCCCCGCCATCTGCGGCAACTGGACCAGCGGCCGGCCGGTCACGGTGCGGAAGGCGTCCGCGTAAGCCTCTCGTGTCACCCGTGTCACATCAACCAGCGTCAGGTCGATGTTCCATAGCACCAGGCGGTGAATGGATACCTCCGCTCCCGCTCGGACTGATCCGGATGAAGACCGCGGCGACTGGGCGCCGTTCCGTCAGCCCATGTGGGGATGGCTTCGCCGTACAGGCTAGTCCAGCCCGGTACAGAACAGGCTGCCCGGCCGGGCAATCTACCGCAAATCAGTCCACAGCAGTCCACAGCAGTGCAGGGGGGTTGGCTCCCCTTTTGTGGCTCCCGCAAGTCTGGTCAGTTCACCGCAGTGCCGCCGCCGCTTCAGCGATCAGCCGCCGCGCCTCATCCCCGGTGACCGCTTCGGCGGCCATCGCCTCCGCGTAACGCTCGTACACGGCGAGCTCTTTGTCTCCGCGGACCACGTCGCCAGTGGCGGGTGTTTCAACGATCGTGATGTCATCGGCGATCAGAATGCCCACCTGTGGCGACGCCGCGAGTTCGACGCCCGGCGGGATGATCCCAATAGTGACGTTCGGCAGCTCGGTGGCCGTCATCAGCTTGTGCAGCTGGGCGGCCATCACCGGCGTCGGGCACGGCGGATAGTGCAACGCCGCTGCGGTGCACAGCAACTCGATCTGCTTACCCTGGTCGTACAGCACTTCCTGGCGGTGCATGCGGCCGTCGACCACGGCGTCGATGCCGGCCGGGTCGTTGTCGTTGAGCCGGTAAGCGTTCAGCAACTGGTACCGGGCATAGTCGCGAGTTTGGACCAGACCCGGCACGATCAGCACTTGGTAGCTGCGGATCCGGGTCGCCTCACGGTACAGCTGGTCGTAGTCTCTCTGGACGGCCGCGCCGTCCAGGAGCTGCTCTTGCCATCGCTGGTGGACGATTTCGCCCTGATGACGCAGAGCCAGTAGTTCATCGGCTGTTCCGGGGTCGGTGGCCTGAGCCCATGCTCGGGTTTCAGCCTCGGTAGGCAATCGTCGCCCAGACTCAAGCCGGGAGACCTTGGCTTGGCTGGCGCCCATCCGGGCGGCCAGCTGGGTTTGATCCAGCCCGGCGGCCCGGCGCAGGTCACGCAGACGGTGCGCGAGGCCGCCGGGCTGGGCGAGCCATTCGTTGATCGGCTGCACGGTGGCAGGTTTCCGTTCGTTCAGGCGGCGGCGATGCGCCCCGCCGGGTGTGCGTGGCTGACTGCCAGATCACGCCAGGCACGATGCCGGGCAACCTCGCCCGGGTCAGTGACGAGGGTGCGCTTGACCACCTCGTCGGCGTCGTTGAACTCCATGATGATCAGCTGCCTGTCATCCAGCAGCCACCAGTCATATCCGAAGGGAATGCCGATGTCGCGGGCGACCTCGCGCGGTAGCCATTGGATGTCGTCACCGGCTTGGACGTACTCGGCGGCGGCGGACAGTTCCCAGCGCTGGTAGTCGGTGGGCGGGTCGTCGAGCACCCGGACGCGGGCGATGGTCTTGCCCGCCGCGGTGAGGCTGGCGATCTGATCCAGCCACGCGGCCCACCAGGGGGCCTCGCGCGGCGGCCGGGGGTTGCCGGCCCGGAATCGCGCGAAGTCCTTCCGCTCATAGGGAATGTTGTAGGCGCGCCGGGCCTCCCAGCGGAAAGCGTCGTTGAACGACGCCAGCAGGCGGCCATGCTCCGCTCGGTCGATGACCCGGCCGTTCATCCGATCAGGCCCTCCTCCTGCATCGCCATGAGCAGACCCTCCGGGATGAATACGGCCCTCTCCCCCGGCCCGCGCTGCTTCACTACGGCCTCGGTGGCTTCGCCGACTGGGGTGCCGTTTACGATCCAGCCGCCGGGTACCCGGCTGAACGACGCGCAGTCCCCCGCCGCGCTGGCCGGGTCCTTGCGCACGAACTGCACGTCGCCGGGGTCGAAGTCGATCGGCTGGACGGGTGGCTTGGTAGCCGTGGCTGGACTTCCTTCCGTTGGCGCTACTGCCTCACCCCTGAATATTCACGCATGAGCCCCGCCGCCGTCCAGCCGGGCGGCGGCGGGGGCATCCTGCGTGACCTGGCGCCGACAGTCTAAATCTTCTCAGTGAATACGGTTGCATATTCACAACGTGAGTCGTACGTTCTGAATATGCCCAACCGACCCAACGTCACCGAGCCGCCCGAGCGGCCCAACGTGCACGAGTCGTGGGATGTCACGCCCCAGATGGCGAGGCGGATCTACAAGGCGCTTACCGGCGTCCCGCTCTCGCCCAGCACGCTGGACCGCCTAGCGGCGGCTGGACGGCTCTCCTTCAAACGGTCGCCTGGCGGTCATCGCCGATACCGCGAGCCGGAGGTCCGGGCTCTCGCTGAAGCCCTCGATCAAGACGAGACAGACGCCGGGGCGGTGGCCTGAATGAACACCATCGCCGAAACCGCGGATACCAGCCCTGAACGGGCTATTGCCGAGGTCCGCGCCCTGCTCGGCGCAGACTACGACCTCGTCATCGCGGCCCTCGCCAATGCCCCCTTCCCCCTTAACGAAATCGGCCCGGCGCGGTGCGCGAACACCGCGACGGGCCCGGACCTATCCCGCTTGCCACAGGAGTGATCCAATGCCAAATCCTACGATGACCAGTAGCCCCCCAGTGGCACGCTCGCTGCTGGATATCTGCACGGACGCCCGCCTGGCCGATTGCGGGCAGTGCCTGCAGGTCCCGGGCCTGCCGTGCACCCCACACCCTAAGACCGGCGCCGGCGGCTACCACGTCGCCCGCCTGTCGGCCGCTTTCCGCCGTGGGCTGATCAGCGGTCCGGAGCTCGTCGCCGCCCTGGCCGTCCCGGGCGAGGCGGATCCGCTCCGCCGCGCGCACCCGGCGCCTGAGGTTCTCCCGCATCGTCTTACGCTCGTCCTCCCCAGTGCCGCCAAACACACCGAACCGGGTGCCGTTGACCAGAGCGTCATCGAGACAGGCGGTACGGACTGGGCAGCGGGCGCAGATCCTCTTGGCCTCGGCCTCACGCGCCGGCTTAACGTGCTGCTGCTCACCATCGGGGCCGAAGAACAGATCCAGCGGCCCATAACGGCAGGCAGCGAAGTCCTGCCACCCGAAGGTCTCGGTGAGTGTCATGACGCCACCGCCATCCGTGCGGCGAGTGACTCGTTCGTCCGGCGCCACATGTCCGCGGCGAGCTCGGCCATGGCACGGGTGTACTCCGCGCCACCGTCATCCGGCCTGACAGCCGCCGCAACGGTGGCCGGACGTGGATTGACGCCGCACAGCGGGCAGCATCGTGACGCGCCACCCTGCCGCTTGATCTGCCGCTCCCGGGCCCGGCCACCAGGACCTGCACGCCGCCCGCGCCCAGCTCGCCGCCGCGTACGCCCTGCCCACCGATGAGCCATGCGACGGCTGCCATGGCGTCAAGGCCGCCGCGATCGCCGCGGCGGAGGCCCTCGTCGCCGAATGCGGGACCCGGATCAGCATCTGTGAGGACATCGGCCAGGCCCTCACGGTGCTCCGTCAGCGCCTCGAGCGGGCCCGGAGCCGGCTCCGGCCTGTCCCTGCCGACCTCGGCGAAACGTATGAGTCCGTGTACCGGCTGATTCGCCGCGGCGGGAAGATGCCCCACCTCGGCCGGTGGATCACCGGCGAGACACCTGTTCTCGCCTGACATACCCCGGGCGGGCGCCAGCCATCCACGACTTCGATCACCGAAAGTCCCCGAAGGCACAGGCGCTGGTGATGATCGCGGAAGCCCTGGAGTCAGGGGCTAGGGCTGGACAGGCGGGGACGGGGGGAGATCGGCACTGACGGGTGATCAGTCGGCGCAGTCGTGGCTAAGCGCCGCCTGCCAGCACGCTCCCTTAGCATGCGCGCGCACCGCCGCGCAACGCCCTTGCGTAATAGGGCAGGTCAGCCTCTCTGGGCCTACCCTTCCTCGGCTATATCGGAGCTGAGATTTCAGCCCACACCGCTCGGCTTAGAGTTACTGTTTGAATACGTTCAGCGATCAAGCGTGGGGCAGTAACAGGTCCGGCGCGACGAGCTGGCGGGGGAATGGACGCACAGATCTGGATCACCGGCGGGACCGGCGGGGAACTGGCCGCGCTCAGCGAATGGCTGCGCGACGAGAACGAATTGCGCGGCCGGGTCCGCACCGTCCACAGCCCGATCGGCGACACCGAGCTCGGCTCGGTCACGGAGCTGCTGACTGTTGCGCTCGGGGCCGGGGGCGTCGGCACCGTGCTTGCCTCGTCCCTGAAGACCTGGCTCGATCCAGCAGCCCTGATCCTCGCTGCCGTTCTAACCGTGTCGTGTCCGCAGCGGATGCAATTCAGAACAGAGGCCTGGGCGGAGCAAGATATGCGCAAGTAATACTCACGCCATGTTCGCCGCCGCGCCGAGGGCGGACGGAGCGACCATCGCGCCCCGCCGCCCGCGGCAAGCTGATCAGTTACCGGCGCAGAACCAGCCACCAAGCCGACTGGCCGTGCGCTTGCTCACGGCCAGATGCTAGCGATCACCCAGGCTCAGTGCGCCTCGTCTGCGGAGTCGGCTCCCAGGTGACGGTAGACCGAGGCGCGGCTGACGCCGAGGGCCTTGGCGATCTGGGCGGGGCTCTCGCCGCGTGCACGGCGTGCTCTGGCGGCGGCGAGCTTGTCGGCGTCCATCACGACCGGGCGGCCGCCGCGGCGGCCCTGTGCCCGTGCTGCGAGGAGGCCGGCCATGGTCCGCTCGTGGATGATGTCGCGCTCCAGCTCGGCGAAGGCGGCCAGCATGGTGAAGAAGAACTTGCCCTCGCCGGCCGGGGAGTAGGTGCCGGACAGCTTGCCGGTCAGGATGCGGACGCCGACGCCGCGCTCGTGCAGGTCGCCGGCGATGGTCAGCACGTCCTTGACCGAGCGGCCGAGCCGGTCGAGTTTCCAGACGACGAGGGTGTCACCGGCGCGCAGGTAGTCCAGCGCGGCGGTCAGGCCGGGCCGGTCAGCGGTGGCCTGCCGGGTGCTGACCTTCTCTTCGTAGATCCGGCCGCATCCGGCGGCGCGGAGGTCGTCGCGCTGCAGCTGGGCGTCCTGGCCGTCTGTTAAGACACGCGCCAGGCCGATGAGGTTCCGGTCGCCGCCCGGGATGTCCTCAACCGGGAAGCCGGCCGGGCGCTTGGCGGTCTCTGCTGTGTGCGCCATGCGCCTAGGGTCTCAGAACCGTCTCATAACCTACAGTGTTTCAGGGAAGTTGTTAGACGAGTTCTGAGACGGGAAACGTCCGTCAGGCAGGCCTGTGACTTTCAGAGCTTTATGGCGCCGATTTTTGACGTTATGTGGCGCAGTGCCGATGTGATGTCCCGTCTCCGTCCCGGTCTGGGCAGCAAAGCCTCGTGTGAAATCCTCAGCAGGGCTCACTGTGGTCGGCCATCAGGATCTGCCCAGTGACAATCACGATGCTGGCCACGGATGGCGATGCCGCAAGTCCCCTGCTGAGATAAGCAGCGTGGCGAGCGGGCCCGCCACTCGAACCGGAACCGGCGGCGGGCTCCCTTGCCGGCTGGCGGCACGTCTGGGCTGTCTGGGTGCGCGGGAGTTCGGCCCGCTGGTCAGGCTTGCGGCCATTGCCTGCTGGGACGCATTTTCGTCGTTTTGGCCCGAAGCCGGCGTCCGGTTTGAGTTCGCCGTGGTGGTACCAAGTAATAGCTAGATCCTGGCAACCGTGGGCAGCGGAACGGTGTTCAGCGCCGACGACGTTGGGAGTCCGGCAGCAGGTGCAAAGATTCCTGCGCTCCGTTGCCGGGAACAGGTGGTCACAGGCGCAGGTGGCTGGGGGCGAGTCGTGCCGGTTAGGAAGCTGGGGGTGGCTGATCAGCTGCCGGGCTGGACCGACGGGCAGTGCTGGTCGCATCATGCCAGATCAGCGGGAAGTTGCCGGCGCCGAGCTGTTCGGCGCGGTGAAGCCGCGGGGTGATCGGCGGCTGGCGGGCCGGTGGTGCCGCGTTCAGCAGGGTGGTGAGCAGGGCCCGGGCCCGCAGCAGGACCATGGGCGACTGGGCCGCGGACTCGAGGAGATCGTCCAGGCCGGTGCGCAGGTAGTCATCCCAGGACGGCAGGGCCAGCATGACCCGGACCGTCCCGGTGTCATCGGCGATGCCGGCGACATCCAGGTCCCGGGATACCAGAACCTGGAGCAGGCTCTCGATGGTGTCCAGCACCTGGACGGCGGTGGCCGGGTCGTTGACCGCCGGCGAGAGCGCCCGCAGGGCGATGTCGGCCAGCAGCCGGAACGCGAACAGCGGATCCTGGTCGAAGGTGCGCTCGGGCCCGGTCACCAGCCCGCCCAGGACCGCCTTGTCGGCCGCTTCGCCGCCGTGCAGGTCGGCGACCGGGGCGCCCTGCTGCAGCGTGTCGCCCATGCTGGCCCGCAGCACGATGACGGCGCCGCTGGCGGCAGCAAGCAGCCGGGCCAGGTCGAGTTGCTGCAAGGTGACCTGGCGGTGCGGCCACAGGATCGTCCTGAGCTGCGGCGGCAGCGGGGCAGCCGGTGGCCAGCCTGGCGTGTACGGCCGGGGGTACAGGTCGGCGAGGGTGCCGTGGCCCTGCCCGGCGATGGCGGCCAGGGTAGGCGCTAGCTGGAGGGAGGCGAAGGCTTTGACTTGCAGGGTCCGGATCAGGGCGATGGCGGCGAGCACCGCCACTATCTCGGCGGCTGGCACGATCACCGATACTTTGTCCTGGTCGCCGATGACCAGGGCGGTGGTGACCGAGAACACGAACACCCCGACGGCGAAGGCGAAGGTCCGCCAGATGATCGGGTCGTCGCGGAACAGGGTCAGCCGGGGCGACAGGCTGGTGAAGGACCACTGCACGACCAGGAAGAGCAGCGAGTAGATGATGGTCACCAGCCCCAGGACGCCGAAGCCCACGCCGATTAGCACGTCCGTCACCCGGGCACTGGCCACCGTGGCGTCGGTGGTGATCCGGGGCAGCAGCAGGCCAAACCCGAGCCCGGCCAGCACGCACAGCAGGTTGACCAGGCCGGCCCGCAGCCGGCGCCGGGGCCGGGCGAACCGCCCGAGCGGATGGTCAGCCAGCGGCTGCATCACCGCGCCCGGACGCGGCCGCGCGGGAATACCTCCGCCATCGTCTTCCATCTGTTGCCTCCGATCTGCCAGTTCGCGGGCATCCGGGCCGGTTCTGCGATGCGTCGACAGGTCCTGCCCGGGCGGGACCTGATCTGTCGTCATCAGCGTTTCCTTGTTCTGCGGGTCGGCTGGCGGCTGGGGAGCGGCGGATGAGGCGCCGTTCGGGTATCTCGGCCAGCCGGACGGGGCCAGCGGCGCCTGGTGGCGGGGTGAGCCGGGGACCGTAGCGGTTGGCCAGCGGGTCGGCGCTCAGGCCGTGCGCGAGCACGCTGAGCAGCACGGTGACGGCGATCACGGTGATCACGGGTTTGGCCGCGGGCTCGCCCAGGTCTTCCAGCGCGAGTAGCCCGAAGACGACCGATGCCAGGCCGCGGGGGCCGAACCAGCCTATGAACAGCACGGCGGGCAGGCCGAGCCGGGCTCCGGCCAGCGCGACCGCTACCGGCAGCATCCGGATCACGGTCAGGCTGAGCGCCGCGTACAGCACCGTCTGCCAGGTCAGGTCATTCAGGGCCGGGACCACCGCGACCACCCCGAACATCAGCCAGACCAGCAGCGACAGCGCAGCGCCGGTCTCTTCGACGAAGGGCACCAGCTTGGCGGCCGGGCCGCCCGCGGCGGCGAAGGCCAGGCCGCCGGTGAACGCGGCGATGAACCCGTTGCCGTGCAGGGCCACGGAGGTGGCGTAGGAGCACAGCGCCAGGCCCAGCACCGCGGCGCCGGCGAACCCCTCCGCCACCCAGCCGCGGCCACGGGCCACCTTGACCAGCCAGCCGCCGCCACCGCCGACCGCGATCCCGATCAGCAGGCCGAGCGCCAGTTCGGCCACCGCGGCCCCGGGCCCGGTGCTGGCGGCGTGCTCGGCGGTGGCTGCCCCGGCGATGGCGACCAGCACGAACGGGGTGGCGATCCCGTCGTTGAGCCCGCTCTCGACGTTGATCAGCCGCCGGATCCTGGCCGGGACCGCCCGGTTGACCATCACGGCCGCGCCGAGGGCGGCATCGGTCGGCGCGAGCGCCGCGCCGACCAGCAGGCGAGCCAGATGTCGCTTACCCCGGGCAGGATGAACGCGGCCAGCGTGCCCAGGCCGATGGCCAGCGGCAGCCCGATGCCCAGCAGCCGCAGGCACAGCCCGAGGTCCGCCCGCAGCTGATGCAGCCCGACCCGGGACGCATCTGAGAACAGCACCAGGGCCAAGGTGGCCTCGGTGAGGACCTTCACCACTTCGCTGCTGGGCGTGATCCCCAGCGGCGCCAGCGGGCCATGGGTCAGCAGCACGCCCGCGACGGTGAACACGATCGGCGCGGTCATGTCCAAGCGTTCCAGCCGCGCCGACAGCGTGCCCCACGCGAATACCAGCCCGGCGATGATCGCCAGATCCGCGACCGTCATCGTGTCACCTCCGGCAGGCTGTCTGGGCTTCGTCGTTATCTGGTCAGCGGTGGGATGCCCTTGGCGATGAGGTTCACGCCCAGGACGAGGAACAGCACCGTCGTCACGGAGTCGTTGTGCACGGCGAGCCATTCCTTCGACGCGTCGAGTTGTGCAGCCTCACGCGATCGCCGCCGGTGAGGTAGAAGACGACCGGGCCGGCGATCGTGAGGCTGCCGACGATCACGAAGACGACCAGTGCGATGACCGCCTCCGTCGTCGAGGGCCCGGTCACCGCCAGGGCGGACCCGGCGTCGGCCGCCAGCAGGAGGTTCTTGGGGTTCACGCCCGCCGGCAGCAGGCCGAGCCCGAGCGCCTTGGCGGGCGTGAACGCGTCGATGCCGGCCATCTACTTGGGCATCTGCGGCTCGGTGCCCGGCGCTACCCGTTTGACATAATCGGCGAGGCGAACGGCCCGCTCAGTGCCGACCGGTGCTCGGCTGATGCAGCGACGCGCAGCACGTCGCCGTGATCGGTTGTCAAGGTCGCGATCACGGGTCCGTCGCCCAGCCGATGGAGCTTCTTCCGTTCCTCGGGCGTGGCGCTGCAGGCGCGTGCGCCGACGACGCGCACCAGGTCCTCTCTCCAGGCGGCCGGGCTCCCTCGCCAGGCGAAGACATCGGAGACCCATACGGCGTGGCCCCGCGTCCACCGGGTTTTACCGGTCCGCTGCACCCGCACCGCGATGTCGCCATACCGCTTACGCAGGCCGCGATTCCGGTAGACCAAAGCCAGGATGCCGAGAGCGCACAGCCACAGCGGAACACCCACCAGCGCCAGTAGTGCCCAGATCATGATTCCCACCTCCACAGATCGTTGAGTCGGCCCGGGGCGCGGTTCCGATGTTGCCACCGGCCCGTTTCCCCGGACCGCTCGCCGAACCCGCCGTACCGATCTCCCGGTAACGGGCTCTCCACGGTTTCTGCCGTCAGGCGGGGTTCGTGGTCGGCCAGGGGGCTGGGATCTTGTTACCCCGGTAGGTGTAACGGGAGACCGTCACCTTCTCGATCCGGAAGAACTCGACCCCGTCCGCTGCGATGTGCCACCGCCCGGTGGCGGCGGTCAGGTGGCGGCGGAGCTGGCCCCAGTTCCAGCCGTGGCGTGCCTTCAGCATGTGGGTGAGCCTCCAGAAGGTGAAGGCGTCCAGCTTGCCGAAGGTGCGTTTGGCCACGGCGTATTTGTAATGGCTGGCCCAGCCTCGCATGATCTGGCCCAGCCGGGTCAGTACCCATGCGAGGTTTCCCTGCGATGTCTTGTGTGTCAGGGCACGGATCTTCGCCTTCAGCGACTTGACCGGACGGTCGGCGATGAAGGTGTAGACGTACCACTTGGCCGTTCCCCTCTTGCGTTTCCACCGGATGCGGAAACCGAGGAAATTGAACCCGTCGCCCATGTGGACCACGTGGGTCTTGGCCGGTGACAGCCGCAACCCCATCGGGGCCAGCGTGCGCGCGACGTCTTCGCGTAGCGCTTCGGTGTCCTCACGCGAACCGTGCACCAAGATCACGAAGTCGTCGGCGTAGCGGGTGATCCGCCACGTCGGCGCTCCCTTGGAGCGACGGTAACTGCGTTTGCCCGGGGTCGACATCGCCCCGCCGGGCTTCCACGGCGCCATCACGTGCTCATCGAGCGCGGACAGCGCGATGCTGAAGATCAGCGGGGACAAAATTCCCCCTTGTGGCGTGCCGGTGAGAGTCTCACGGTGCTCACCGAGTTCGGTGAGCACCCCGGCCTTGAGGAACGCCTTCACCAGGGCCAGCACGCGCTTGTCCTTGACGCGCGCCCGCACCCGGCCCATGGCGAAGGAATGCGAGAGGTTGTCAAAGGCCGCCTCGACGTCCGCGTCCAGCACCCACCGGTAGCCCCGGGTGCCGAAGTGGTGAATCTCGGCGATCGCGTCGTGTGCCCTCCGGCGGGGCCTGAACCCATACGAGCACGGCAGGAAATCCGCCTCGAAGATCGGTTCCAGGACCAGTTTCAGCGCCGCCTGGACAACCCGGTCCGCAACCGTGGCAATGCCCAGCTTGCGGACCTTCCCCGACCCGCCCGGCTTGGGAATCAGCCGTTCCCGGACCGGCAGCGGCCGGAACGAGCCGTCCTTAAGGGCGGCCCGCAGATCGTCCAGGAACCCGGGGACCCCGACCTGTTCCTCAACGTCGGCGACCGTGAGGCCATCGACGCCGGGAGTGGCGGCACCCCGGTTACCCGCGACCCGGCCGAACGCCGCGATCAGCGTCGCCGGGTCGTACACGAAGTTGAACAAGTCATCGAACCGGCGGCCTGGATCGGCCACCGCCCAGCAGTGAAGCTTGGCCTGCATCTCCGATACCCTCGTCCCAGACCCCGCAGGTCCCAGGCGCGGAGCGTCGCCATTCAGCGGCGCGTCTTCCGGCATTGCAGCCTCCAGTCCTTCTCGTAACCGCTGCCGCCCTTCCCCATGTGCGCGGGCTTTCCCCGGCTCGGAGTGTCGGGTCGGGGGAGGCCGCAGGCTGAAAGCCCGCTGCCTCCGCCCGCCCTACCGAACCGCTCATGCAGTTTTCCCGCAAGCGGCTCTCAATGGGTATAGCCCTTCCGGCGGTAGTAGTCGCGCATGCTGGGAACCAGTTGCAGAAGGTTGACCAGGCCGTATTCACCGTAGAGGCGGGTCTCCGGCAGCGTGCGCCATCCGGCGTTACGCCATCGCTTGAACCGCCACCCCCAGATTCGCCGCACGATCCACATATTGAGCCGATTAAACAACCGGCGCACATTCGCCCGCCGGTAGTACATGCCCCAGCCCCGGATCACCGGGTTCAAAGCACGTATCAGCTCTTCCAGAGGCACAGCGATACGACGGCGCGTGAGCGCCCGTACCTTATCCTTGAACCGGTCAACCGACCGCTGCCGGGGAATCGCGTACAAGCCGCTACCACCTTGCCTGAAGCGCAGCCCCTTACCCAGGCCGATCTTATAGCCCAAGAACTCGAACCCCTGGCTGACGTGGACTATCCTGGTTTTCTCCGGATGAATCCGCAGGCCCAGTTCTCCTTCCAGCACCGCACGAGCGCTCGCCAGCGCTCGTTCCGCTTCCTCACGAGTCCGGCATACCACTAGCCAATCGTCGGCATACCTCGTAAGCTGGAATCCAGCCCGCTGCATCTGCTCGTCAAAGACGTGCAGATAAATGTTGCTGAGCAATGGGCTGATAACCCCGCCTTGTGGCGTGCCAGCGATCGTGCTTTCATAAATGCCGTCTCGCAGTGCTCCAGCCGTGAGTACCTGACGTATCAGTCTCAGCACCTTGCTGTCGGCGACCCGTTCGGCCACCAGGGCGACGAGCCGGTCATGCGAGATCGTCCCAAAGAAATCGGCGATGTCCGCATCGACGATCCATTTCCCGCCAGCCTGCAACTGTCCCCATATACGGCGCATAGCCATATGCGCCGACCGGCCCGGGCGGAACCCGAAACTGACCTCGGAGAACACCGGCTCGAAAATCGGCTCCAGGACCTGGCGCAGCGCCTGCTGGCACACCCGGTCGATCACAGTGGGTATACCCAGCGGACGTTTACCCGCCGATCCCGGCTTGTCAATTTCAACCCGGCGTACTGGCTGAGGGCGATAACATCCACCCGCCAGCCGTTGCTGCAGAACCATGAGATAACGGCCGCGCTCGCGCTCGAACCGGTCAATACTGACCCGGTCCACACCACCAGCACCCCGGTTTTCCCGCACACGCTCCCACGCCCGCGCCAGATTACGCGGGTCATGAACCTGACCGATCAGCGAGTGCGCCTTCCGCACCTGCACACGTTTCCTCGCTACCTGGCTCACCAGAACACCATCCCGGGTATCCTCAGCCGCGCCGCCTCGGTCATTGCCTCAGCAACCATCAGCCCGGCACCGCCTACTCACCCGGCATCGCCTCCGATGACGCCATTCCCACCGTGACCCCTTCCCCAGGCCGGTGCCTTTTGAGTCACCGCCCGCCGCCGCACCATCACGACGGTCCCAGGATTTCTGTTATTTCCTGGTTCATAAGTACCGCGGGTCACTCCGACTTCTCGCACGGCATCGCTTGCGATTTCGCCTCGCGGCTTATACGCCCAGCTACCCAGCTCCGTCGAGCGGGACCATACGAGATCTCCCGGGGTAACGCAGAGAGCTGTCCCACCGCGCCGCCCGCACACACCTTGTTGCGCCCAGGTGCCCCAAGTATTTCCTTCGCCCCCATAGTGCAGGCTCGGCATCACCTGGATCGGGCCGACCGGTTCGCCAATTTCGGCTACGGCTCGGTGTTTCGCCTCAAACCCTTCAGACCCCACCTCACGGTGGGCGCCCTGTCCTGCGCCACTGGTCAGCCTGACACGACAGCCCGCACTCACGACCACCGCCTCCACCTCCCAGTACCGCCCGGCGAGGCATTACCCCCGCCTTCGGCTACGGACCCCGCTTGGGGCCGGTCCGGCTGGACTTTCACCAGCAAGTTCTCTGCGCCGCCCGGCGCACACTACGGCGGCTCCGCCCCGTCCCGGGCCGATCCGTGGTCGGTGCACCCAGCCCCGCCCCTCCCGCCGGATACGGGCAGCAGGGCAAGACCCGGGACAGTTCCCGTGTTCACTGAGGTTCGCTCGCCGGAGTAGGAGCCCGGCTGTACCCCTGCGGCCTCGCTGCAAGTACGCCGCAGTCTTTCCTCGCAGCCTCCCTGGCAGCATGTGCCTACCACCTCGGGAGTTCCCCGCCCACCTACCCAGCGGGTGCGCGCCGCTCCCGGCCCAGATCCACCAGGTTCGAGCCGGTGCCGCATCAAGGGGCGGTCAAACGCCGGTTCCTCGCGTACTCCTCTCCGTCCCGCTCGCCGGACCCGGACCATCTGGCGGTACTGGCCCGCCCCGGCTTTGTCAGGGCTGCTCCCACCCTCCCCGGCACCACCCGGATCAGGCTGCCCTCAGCTCCACCGTCCCGCTGCGACGGGATCAGCGGCGAAGGTCTCTCACCTCCACTCGAACCTCAGCGCCTCACGGCGCACACACATCACCCGGCACACGGTGGGCGCGAGTAATTAGAATTAGATGCCGGAGTACTCGTGCTCGTTGACCGGCAGCCCGGCCTCGGTCCAGCCCTTGAGCCCGCCGTCGAGGATGGCCACGTCGCGGTAGCCCATGGTCTTAAGGGTCAGGGCGGCGAGCGACGCGCGCGCGCCGGAGGCGCACACGACGATGACCCGGCGGCCGGGGTCCAGGGCTTGGTTGTGGCGGGGGCTGGCGGGGTCGGCGAAGAACTCCAGCAGCCCGCGGGGCGCCGCCACCGAGCCGTTGATGTGGCCGTGCTGCCACTCTTCGGGTTCGCGCACGTCGACGAACACGGCACCGTTGCCGAGCTCGTCCGCTGCCTTCTTCGGTGCCACGGTGCCCACCTGGGCCCGGGCCTCGCCGATCATCTGCATCGCGGTCTTAGTCATCGTGTTCTCCTTTGTCCGGGTCGTGCTCGCCGGGCCGTGCTGGCCGGGCCACTCGCGTGACCCGGCCCAGCGCCCGCCGACGGCCGCTCCTGCCATGCCCCGGCGGTCGTCAGACCGGCCCCGGGGCCATTGCTGCCTTGGTCAGCCGAGCCGGGCGTGCCCGATACCGAGCGATTCCTGGGTCCCGACCTTCATCAGGGTGATCTTCTCCCACTCCTCTTCGAGCAGCTGCTTGGCGGCCTGCTCGAGGAACTCAGGCGCGGCCCACTCGTGCACGTCGAAGTCGTGCTTGATGTAGCCGTGGCTGAGCATGAAGTCCTTGCCGACCTCGATGGAAGCCAGGTTCTGCGGCGACAGGTTGGGGACCATGTCGATACGCTTGATGCCCTGGTAGGTGTCCTCGACGTCGAGGTAGAACGTCTGCTTGTCCAGGATCGCCGCGGCAGCGTGCTTGTGCTCGTTCGACCAGCGCCCGACCTTGATCATGCCCTTCATGAAGGTGACCACCAGCTCGGGGTGCTGCTCGGCCATCTCCGCGGTGCAGGTGATCACGGCGGGGATGTTGGCAACCTGCAGCGTCCAGTCCGGGTAGCGGGACAGGTCCTCGATGGCCTTGAACTTGCCGGTGGCCTCCTGCAGGTGCTGGAAGGGCTTGCTCTGGGTGTAGATCGCGTCGACGGTGCCCTTCTCCAGCGCGGTCTCCAGCGGGCGGAACGCCAGGTCGTGCTTGTGGTCACGCTTGAGCCATAGCTCGGAGGGGTTGTTCATCGGATCCAGCATCTTGGGGTCGTCGTACCAGTCGTCGGGGTAGGGGAACTCGACGATCTCAACGTCGTCGCGGGTCATGCCGTTCATCCGCAGCATCAGCTCGATGCCCTGTTCCTCCTGGATGCGCCACCAGTCGTTCTTGATGGTGTTCAGGCTCTTCGTCAGGCCGATCTTCTTCCCCCTCAGCTCCGTCATCCGGTAGATGTCGTCGCGGGCGCGCACCAGCATGCAGCCACCCTCGTGGGGAGCATGAGTCGCGCCCAGGAGCTTGGTCCGGCGCAGTTCCGCATGAACGTGGACGGGCGGGAACAGGCCGCCGAAGCGGATCAGGTTGTCCATGTTGTGGATGTAGTGCGGGTACCAGTTGTTCCCCCGGCGCGAGCGCAGGAAGGCGTACTCGACGCCGATCTTCTTGTACTCCTCGCGGGTCCACCCCAGCTCCTGGTCGACGTTGCTGGCGGAGACCAGGGGGCAGTTGGTGTAGTACACCTCGTTCCAGTCCAGCGGGACCGTGCTGGATTGCTTCGTGGGAGCCTCGGTCACAGTCATGGGAATCTCCTCCCGCCCGGGACTCCGCCCGCCGCCGGAGGGTCCGGCCGTCGCGGGCACCAGGGATCCCGATTTGTACGGTTGTTTACAACACAGCACCCGCGCCTCGCGGCCGCCTAGGGCCGAAGGTCCCGAAGGGCAGCGCCGGAGTTCCCGGCAGGGCGGCCGGCTGGCTCAGCGCGTGCGTGGCTGGGGGTCGGGCGGCGAGGGCCAGGGGGTGGCGCCGAGCCGGCGCGCGGACCTGGCCAGCTCGTCGCGCAGCGTCTCCAGCGGCACGTCGCCCAGCCCGCCCGCCTCGATCAGGTAGGCCTCGAAGATCCGCCAGCCGAGCGCGGCCGCCACGATCTGGGCCGCCCGCAGCCGGGCCGCCTCGCCAGCCAGGCCGTACCCGGACATTATGGTCTGGGCCATCGTCACCACCGGGTTAAAATCACGGTGGCTCTCCAGCGACCGGCCCGAGATGGCCAGCGCGGCGGCGATCCGCACCCATTTCCCCATCACCGTGTCAGCGGAGAACCCCTGCCCCGACAGCGGATTCTCCTCCACCGTCCGGGCCAGCTGATCAGAGACATGGCCGAACACCTCAGCCACCAGCTCCTCCCGGTGGCCGAAGTACCGGATGATCAGCGCAACATGAACGTCGGCCGCCGCCGCGATATCGCGAAGTGACACCGCGTCGACCCCGCGCAGGGCAAACAGTGTCGCCGCGGCATCCAGCACCGCCCGGCGCACCTCCTCCGGCCCGGCAGGCGATCCAGCTGGCCGCCGAGGCCCCGGCAGGCGGGATCTGCGAGAGTCGCTCACAGGCTCAATCATCCCCGAAGCCCCAGGCGGTCACGACCGGCTGACACGCCCGAAAGCTCCCGAGACCATCAAACCCGCTGGCACCGATGCGCCGTTACCGAACACCTGCCCGTGTCCAGCGGACCCGGGATGGAACCGGCGATCCCCGTCCCACCAGCTCGCGGGCCCGCAGAATCCCAGGATCTGGGCTGTCAGCGTCTTGACCGGCATTGAGCCGGCCGCCGCGCAGGCGGGACTGTGCGCGTCTCCTCGGAGAGGTCCCGGTTACGCACCGTGAGGTCGTGTGACTCTGTAGCTGCTTCTGGTCGTCCCGGAATCGGCCGTTTCCGGGACGACCCTGGCAGCGCCCCGGAAACCCCGGGAAGTCGTCCCGGAAACTAGTCCCGGAACTGCGTGTCGCTCGACTGGTTCCGGGACGGGTTCCGGGATGATCGCGCCATGACTGCCCCCGCCGTCTACGACAACAGCGTGCGCATCGGCTACGCCCGCGTCTCCACCCGCACCCAAGATCACCAAGCGCAGCTCGACGCGCTCACCGCAGCGCACTGCCGCGAGGTCGTCGTCGAGACCGCCAGCACCCGTGGCGAGCGCCCGAAACTGCTCGCCGCGATGGACATGCTCAAGCCGGGCGACACCCTGGTGATCTACAAGCCGGACCGGGTGGCGCGTTCCATGAAGGAACTCCTCGTGCTGCTCGAAGACCAGCTGCATGCACGCGGGATCAACCTGCACATCCTGTCCGGCATCTGCGCGGGCCTGCACCGCCCCGATGGCGCCACCATCGCCGACAAGATGCTGTTCATGGTCGCCGCGATGGCCGCCGAGATGGAACGAGACCTCATCCGCGAGCGGACCCTCGACGGGCTGCGTGCTGCCCAGGCTCAGGGGCGGCGCGGCGGCCGCCCCGCCGCCGTCGATGATGACGTGCTCACCGTCGCCCAGGCCCGGCGCGCCCGGGGCGAATCGGTCGCGGCCATCGCCCGGCACCTCAAGATCGGCCGCTCGACGCTGTACCGGGCACTGCAACCCCTGGAAGGCGGCCAGGTACCGGCCGGCCTGGAATCAGCGCGGTAGCGGGCCGGGCCGATGCCGGACCCCGCCGCCCCGCCGGCGTTGACCGCACTGAACGAGGCGGACCGCGCAGAGGCGCATCGCCGCTGGCTGATCCTGCGGGCGCACCTCGAGGACGGTGTCGCGCTGAGCCAGGTCGCCGCCGAGACCGGGATCCGGCAGCGCACCCTGCAGCGGTGGCTGGCCCGCTACCGCAACACCGGACTGGCGGGCCTGGCCCGTACCCCGCGGGCAGACCAGGGCCGTTCCCGCTTTCCCGGACCATTGCGGCTGCTGATCGAGGGACTGGCACTACGTAAACCCGCCGCGTCGGCGGCGCACGTGCACCGCCAAGTCACCGAGGTCGCCGAGCGGGAGGGCTGGGCCGTCCCGTCCTACGCCACCGTCTACGCGATCATCGCAGACGTCGACCCGGCGCTGCGAACCCTGGCGGTGGAGGGCAGCAAACGCTACGCGGAGGTGTTCGAGCTGATCTACCGCAGGCAGGCGGCCCGGCCCAACGAGATATGGCAGGCCGATCACACCCTGCTCGACCTCTGGGTGGTGACCCCGTCGGGGAAGCCAGCCCGCCCGTGGCTGACCGTGATCGAGGACGACCACTCCCGGGCGATCGCCGGGTACGCGGTCAACCTTGGCGCCCCTTCGGCGTTGCAGACCGCCCTGACCCTGCGCCAGGCGATCTGGCGCAAGAGTGAACCCGGCTGGCACGTCTGCGGCATCCCGGACGCCTTCTACACCGACCACGGCTCCGATTTCACCTCCCGCCATCTCGAACAAGTCGCCATCGATTTGAAGATCCGCCTGGTGTTCTCCCGGCAGGGAGAACCTCGCGGCCGCGGAAAAATCGAGCGGTATTTCGACACCATCAACCAGATGTGCCTGCCCACCTTGCCCGGGTACGCCGTCCCCACTCCTCCAGCCAGGCGCCCGCAGTGTCCCATTGGGCGTAGCGGCGTGCTGATTGTGTCTTGCCGACTCCGGCGGGCCCGTAGCACAGGCCGATGTAGCCGTGGCGGCGTACGGCGCCGGCGAATTCGCAGAACCGGCGGTGTTCCCTGGTCGCGATGAACTCGCCGGCCCGCCGGGTGGCGGTGGTGCCCGGCAGCGGTTCGGGGTTCACTCCGTGTCCTCCAGGTAGGTCCGCAGCCGTGGCCGATGCCGGCGAACACCCCGGACGGCAGGCCGATCGCCCGGATCGCGGCCAGCTTGACGACCTCTTCGCGCACCGCGGCCAGGCTCACGTTGCCCGGATCGTCCCTGATCTGCGCGAACAGCGCTCGGCCGTCCTCACCGGGCTCGTCCTCGGCATCGTCGTCATAACCAGCCCCGGCGATGAGGGCGTTCATCCGCGCGGCCACCTGCGCCGGGATCCGGCCGGTCACCTTCGCCACCAGCGCCTTCTCCGCCTCCCGCAGCCCCGAGCCGATGATTCGGTTCGTCCTGCCCGGCGCGGGCTGCTCGATGCCCTCCTGCCGGCACCGTTTCAGCAGCTCCTCACGCACCGCTCGGGCCGGCGTTCACCTTGGCAGACCTCCCCGGCCAGCCACGCGGCCAGCTTCTCCGCATCCGCCACCGTGCACTCGCGGAAACCGAGGAATACGGACCTGCGCACGGTGATACTCCACCGTGCGGCCATCCCATTCGTAAAACCCAAGGTCAGAGGCCGGAACGCCCACCTGGCGGGCGACATAGGCCACCGCCTCATCTGGCAACTCACCGCGGCCGCGCGGGAACCGGCCCATCCGGCTGAAGAACTTCAGCAGCAGCGCGAAGCCCAAGCGGGTCGCCCCGCGCTTGCCGGCTACCTGCCCCAGCTCGTCACCAACCAGCGTCCAGTGCTCGATCAGCTCGTCTTCATCAAGCTTCACCACCATGCGCGGACGCTACTCGCGCACCCCGTAACCAGGAGAGCAGATACTCGTTTGCGGCTGGTGACAGCTTCCTTACCGACACCCCGACCACGGCGGTGCGGCCGCGGCGGGCCCAGGTGCGGGCCTTGGGCGGGCGCAGGTGCTGCCCGGCTTCGTCTTCGAAGCACACCCACGCTCCGGTCGCCGCCGCTAGCCTCGTACCTTCGCCCAGGTCACGGCGCGCCACGCCGCGATCGTATCTTCGTCGCGCTCTACGGCCCCGTGCGCCGGAACCTGCGGGGTGTACCCGATGCGGTGCAGCAGGTAAGAGGTCCCGCGGAGCGTGTACCGGACATGGAAAAGCCGGCCGATCAGCGTGGTGACCCGGGCCAGTGTCCACCGCTGGTCCTCACCCCATCCCCAGGCGGCCGGGCCGCCGTCCAGCGCGGCCCGCAGCCGGGCCAGCTGCGCCCCGCCCAGCCGGCACACCGCCCCGCCCGGGCCCCTGGACGCCAAGGCGGCTTCGCCGCCGGCGCGCCAGCGCCGCCGCCACGCATACGCCGAGTTCGATGAGACCCGCAGACGCTGCGCCACCTCCGGCGGCTCGACCCCCTCCGCGAACCACTCCGCGGCCTGCAGCCGTACTTCCTCGCGCCTGACCCGCCCAGCGGCGGACAGGCCACCACCATCTGGATACCTCATAACACCGTAGTAGCCTCACTGGCAGCCACCGTCACCACGCTAGGGCCCTGCCGGAGGTCCTACCGAGCAAGATGGCAGGTCAGAGCCTCGTTAGTACTTGCCCCGAAGCGCCAGAGCGGCACCCTGACACGGAAGAGGTCATTGGTTCAAATCCAGTACGGCCCACCGTTTTCGAATATACGTTTCGCTGGGGAGCCAAAACGGGCGTACCGAACAGGTGTTGGACAGCCGGCGCTGGTCGCCGCTGAGCCGGGTCCCAGGCCCGCCGCACGCGGGGTAGTGTGTCCTGGTGCCTATCGAGCGGCGGGATTTTTTCCTGCTCGTCGGTGCGGCCACCGTCGGAGCCGGGCTGGCTGGCTGCATCAGCACGCGCCAGGCCGACGAGCCGTCCGGCGGCAACCATCCTGGATCATCCGCAGCCGCGCCGTCGCCCACGGCGAGCCCGCGCGGCGACGCGAGCAGGCAGCCGAGTGCGCAACTCGGCCCGCAAGTCGTGCACGGGCCACGAGACCGGTCCCAGGTGGCGCTCACCTTCCATGGTCAAGGACCGCTATCGATGGCCGAGGCGCTGCTGGCCGAGGCAGAGCGGGCCGGAGCGCCGGTCTCGGTGCTCGCCGTCGGGACCTGGCTCGAGCAATACCCGCAGATTGCGCAGCGGGTCCTGACCGGAGGCCACGACCTGGGCAATCACACCATGCATCACCTGGCTATCGCGGCCATGGACGCCGCTGGCGCCTACGCGGAGATCGCCGGGTGCGCGCAGCGGCTGCGCGTCCTGACCGGATCGGCCGGCCGCTGGTTCCGGCCCTCGCAGACGCAGTACACGACGCCGCTGATCGAGCGGGAGGCCCGCAAGGCGGGCTACCAGACCTGCGTGTCTTATGACGTGGATTCGCTCGACTACACCGATCCCGGACCGGACGCGATCGTATCCACCGTGCTCGGCTCGGTGCGGCAAGGGTCGATCGTGAGCCTGCATTTCGGCCACTCCGGTACCGTGACGGCCCTGCCCGCGATCCTGAGCGGCCTGGCCAGCCGGAGGCTGCGTCCGGTCACCCTGACCGCCTTGCTGTCCCCGTGACGGCCCGTGCGGCCCGGCTGGCGGGCACGCTAGTGCTGGCCGCTGGGGCGATCGTGGCGGGGTGCGGTGGGAGCACGGCCGTCCCGGGTCCGCCGTCGGCCTATCTCGGTACGGTGGTAGACCGGCCGGTGCCGGCCGGGATCGCGGACCTGCCGCTGACCACGGACGCTGGCAGGCCGACCAGCCTGGGTGCCTGGCACGGCCAGGTGGTGGTGCTCGCGGACTTCCTCACCTTGTGCCAGGAGACCTGCCCGCTGACCACGGGAAACCTGCTGGTGATGGATCGCGCGGTCATGGCGGCGGGCCAGGGACACCGGGTGCGCTTCGCGGAGCTGACCGTCGACCCGGAGCGAGACACCCCGGCCCGGCTGCGCGCGTACCGGGCGCTGATCGGGGCGCCGGCGAACTTGCTGCTGCTTACCGGCCGCCTGGCGGTGATCGAGCGGATCTGGCGGTATCTGGGGGTCTGGTACCAGCGGGTCGGCGAGGACAGCCCGCCCGGGACCGACTGGCTGACGGGCCGGCCGCTGACCTACGACGTCGACCACGAGGACGCCCTGCTCTACCTCGACACCTCCGGTCGGGTGCGCTTCGTCGTCGTGGGCTCGCCCAACGCGTCCGGGGCGCCCGTCGCGCCCGCCCTGCGCCGCTTCCTCAGCGGCCAGGGCCGCGCCGACCTCAGCCATCCCGACGCGAGCACCTGGACCGCGGCCGAAGCGCTCAGCCCGATCGCCTGGCTGACCGGGCGGCCGATCCGGCCAGCCAGCAGCTGAGCTGGCTGGCGGCTGGGCCGGCGACGCTCACGCGCGGCTGACGGGCAGGCGCAGCGTCACCGAACCGGCGTGGGCGAAGTAAAGGGTGATGGCCAGGCTCGTGCCGGGCGGCAGGGCCGAGCCCGGCTGGATCGTCAGGGTCGCGGTCGCGGGCGGGGACGCGCCGCCGGACCGGCCCGGGATCAGCAACGGCCCGTAGTGGAGCCAGGTGTCCACCACGGCCGGCGACGGGGTCTCGGCCCCGCAGCCGGACAGGTCGGGCAGCTCTCCGACATTGACCTGCTGGTGGTAGACCGCGACCGGGCCGCCGTCCGCGGCGGTCGCAGCGTCCAGCTGATCCGAAGGCTGCCCGCTGGTACTGACCTGCACACTGGCGGTCAGCGTGCCGCCCGGGCCAGGGGCCAGCGCGGTGGCGCTGACCGTGACCGGGCCCAGCCGGGCGAGCACGGTGTCCGGAGCCGGGGCCGCGCTCGCGAGCCCGAGCAGGGCCAGGCCGACCAGCGCCATGCGGAAGATTCTCATCGGGTGATCCCGGTATGACCCAGGGAGTAGCGGCCCGGCTGAGGCCATACGCACAGCCCGTGCGGCTGCACTCCCACCGGGATCTTGGCCAGCAGGTGGCCGGTCGCCGTGGCGATGGCGTAGACGACGTTGTCGTAGCGTCCGGACACCCAGAACACCTTCCCGTCCGGGGACAGGTTGCCCATGTCCGGGCTGCCCCCGCCCGGGATCCGCCAGGTGGTGACGATCTTCCTGGTCGCGAAGCTGATCACGGTGATCGTGCCGTTGCCGCGGTTCGTTACGTAGAGAAAGCGGGCGTCGCGGCTCGGGTACAGGCCGTGGGCGTCCGGGCCGGTGGGGATGAACCCGGCCACCCGGAACGTCGCGGCGTCGATCAGCCAGACCCCGGCGTGGTTCTTGTCGGCGACGTAGAAGATGCGCCCGGCCGGGTCGAGCTTGATGTCCTGCGGCGCCGAGCCCGGCAGGTTCAGGTAATCCACCACCTTCAGCGTGTGCAGATCGACCCGGACCAGCCGGCCGCCGAACTCGCAGGTGGCGATCAGGTAGGCGCCGGTCGCCGCGAAGTCGGTGTGATCCACGCCCGCGCAGTCGACGTGGATCCGGTGCTCGAGGGCGAAGGTATGCGGGTCACGGAAGTCCAGGTCCTGGCGGGACTCGGCCACCACGATGGCGTAGCGCCCGCCGGGACTGAAGTACATGTTGTACGGGTCGTCCACCGCGATGTTCGGACCGGCCCGCTGTCCGGTGCGGGGATTGATCGGGGTGAGGCTGTTGCCCAGGTCGTTCGTCACGTACAGCGTGCGCATGTCGTAGGCAGGCACGACGTGCTGGGGGTTGAGCCCGGTCTGGTAGGTCCCTATCACCTTGTAGGTCGCCGGGTTGATGACGGTCACCGTAGAGCCGCCGCTGTTCGGCACGTAAATGCGGTACGGCACCCCGCGCACGGCCGGGCTGAGCATGTTCGCCCCGGCATCGGCGTAGATGTTCGCCGGGTTCGGTACCGGAGGCATCCCCGGCAGCGGCTCCGACAGGTCCGCAGGCGCAGCGCGCCCCGCACTCGAGTGGCCGGTCCGGGTCGGCGCGGGTACCGCGGGGTGCGACGTCGGCCAGAAGATCATCACGCCGGCTGCGATCACGGCCACGACGGCCACGCACACGCCGCCGAACCACACCGTGCGCCGCGCCCGCCAGCCGCCGGCCAGCCAACCTTGCCCATACCGATCCTCCCTGCACGACCCAGCCGGGCGCCGCTCGTCCCGTCCTGGTGCCTGCGGAGTCCGAGATCAACGCCGGAGACGCTTACCCGCTCCCGGTCTGGCCGGTTATTACACTCAAGCCAAGGCAGTAAACCACAGCCCGTTCGACCCGGAATTGCCCGGTGTGACCACAGACAGACAGACAGGCAGTGAACACTACGACGCCCAGGCGCGCGCCTGCTGGCCGCGAAGGGGGCCCTGCCGGCGACAGTGCCCCGATCAGCCATACAGCCCGCACCCCTCACCGGGCGTGACGATGACCTTGAGTACCTCTGAGGTGCCCCAGAGTTTCCGGACAGGGGATCCAATAGGATCTTCTCCGGAAACTCTGGGGCACCTCAGTCGTACAGCTGGCGGTATTGCATCCGCAGGCCCCGTACCCGGTTGCGCAGCCACGGCTGAGTACGGGCGATGTCGGACAGCAAGCTGTCCGGCAGCATCGCGTTGCCGGCTTCGCTGCTGGCCGCCTCCGCCAGAACGCCGAGCGCGCTGCGTACTTCGGTGCGCCATGCCTGCTCCCTGCGCGGGGCAGCGGCGGCCAGCGCAGCCTCGAGCTGGCGCATCGCCAGCAGTGTGCGGTCCTGGTCGGCCTGGCGCTGCTCCATCTGGGAGCGCTGGGCCGGCGTGAGCTCACCCTGGCCCGGCTCCTGGCCGTCCGATGCCATCACTTCTCCTCCTCTCCGCCTTGCGGGCCGGTCAGTTCGCGCAGCTTGTCCAGCTCGGCCTGCAGTCGGCGGGTCTGGTCCTGGAGCTGGAGGACGCGGCGGATGCCGGCCATGTTGAGGCCTTCTCCGGTCAGGGTGCAGATCTCTTGCAGCCGGCCGATGTCCCGCTGGCTGTACCGGCGGGTCCCGCCGGCGGTCCGTCCGGGGTCCAGCAGGCCTTCGCGTTCATAGATACGCAGTGTCTGCGGATGCAGCCCGGCAACCGCGGCGGCCACGGAGATGCTGAACAGGCCCTGGTCCGGGTCAGCCCATAGGCCCCGGCCGGGATCAGCCCAGCCGCCGTTCACCATGGCTGGCCCCAGCTGGCGCCGAGATAACGGCTGACCAGTTCCGCGATGAGGGCCAGCCGGGCGTCCTCGTCACGCCGCGCAGTCGGCGCCGGCGCTGCAGCCGCGGGCTCTACCCGGACCGGGCCCGCCCACAGCGGCGGGCCGGGCGCGGCCGGCGTCCTGCCGGCGGGGCGGGAAACATCGGCCAGCCATAGCGGGTGCATCTGCGCTGCCGTGGCGCCCGCTGCGGGTGCGGTGCGGGCGGGGGAAGCGTGGGCCGGGCGTTCCGGCCGGAGCGCCCGGTCGTAGGCAGCCCGCCGGGCAGGATCACTGAGAACCTGGTAGGCCCCTGCCAGCACCCGGAACCGGGCCGGCGCATCCGCGTCGCCCGGCCGGGAGTCCGGGTGCGCGGCCCGGGCCTTGCGCCGGTAGGCCTGCGCGATCTCCCCGGCTGGGGCCCCACGTGCCACGCCCAGCAGCTGATAAAGATCCGGCATCGGCTCGCCAGGCCGCGGCATGGTCATGGCGGTCACCTTTCCTCCGCTGCATACCACCGCACGTCTCTAAGCCGAGTATGCCGGATAAGAAAACCTCAGTCGAGGCTTGTCGGGTTTCCTCATTGCGTGATATGTAAATACTGCAGAGCGCGGCATGACAACGCAATCGGTGAGGAGGTTTCCGGCCATGCTCATGCGCACCGACCCGTTTCGCGAACTGGACCGGCTGACCCAGCAGGTGCTCGGCACCGCCGCCCGCCCCGCAGCGATGCCGATGGACGCCTACCGCAAAGGCGACAACTTCTACATCCACCTGGACCTGCCCGGCGTCCGGGCCGACTCCATCGACCTGACCGTCGAGCAGAACGTGCTGACCATCCGCGCCGAACGCACCCCGGTGGAAGATGACGGCGCCCAGATGATCGTCGCCGAACGCCCGTCCGGCACCTTCACCCGCCAGGTCTTCCTCGGCGAAACCCTCGACGCCGACCACATCGGCGCCGACTACGCCGCGGGTGTCCTTACCCTGACCATCCCGGTCCACGAGGCAGCCAAGCCCCGCAGCATCCAGATCACCAGCCGCGACCAGAAGCAAGTCGTAGCCGGCTAGCCCCACCACCAGTGATGGCCGCGTGCCCGCCGAGCGCGCGGCCATCACACCGTGCCTGCCCGCGAATCACTCCCGCACCAGCCCCCAACCCTGCACGCCGCATCTACGCTCGAGTCCTCGCGCCACCCGCAACCACGTAAAGTAACCGCCGCCACGACCCTCGGCGCGACGTCGGCGAACAGCCCGTCCGGCAGGCCGATCGCGCGGACCGCCTCCAGCCGCGAGATCTCCGTCAGCATCGAGGCCAGGCTGACGTTCCCCGTCGCTGCCTTGATCAGCGCCAGCAGCCCCGGGTCGGCCTCGCTGTCCCCGTCGCCCTCGTCCGCGCTGACCAGCGCCAGCAGCCGCGCCCGCACCTCGCCCGGCAGCCGCCCCGAGATGGACCGGGTGATAACCCGCTTTATCACCCGGTCTCGCCGGTGCCCGCCGCTGCCCCGTGCCTGCGCGCTACGAGGTCTGATATGCCAGATAGGTCTGCTAAGCCTGCTGGCGGAAAGTGCCGACGGCCGCGTCGGCTCCGGCCGCGACGCCCGTGACGGATCGGCTCCAGGCCGTAACGTAGCGGCCGAGCTACGCAGGGCCGCCGGGAGTGTGTCCCGGTCAGGCGAGGTAGGCGGCGACCGCGCAGGCGGCGTTGCGGTCCAGGCTGTCCCGGGCATGGTCGTACCGGCGGGTAGTGCGAGGGTCCCTTGTGCCCGGCGTAGTCCTGCACATCGCGCAGTGCGGCGCCGGCGTCGAGCGCGAAGGTGATCGCCGAGTGCCGCAGGCAGTGCGGGGACAGCTGGTCCCAGGCCTCGATGCCCGCGTCGCGGGCCAGGCGGCGGACCAGTTCCCACAGGTGCCCTTGGCGGAGGCGGCCGCCGGTAGAAGCTGGACAGCGCCGACAGCCGGCGCCGCACGCTGGCCGCTTCCGCGCCCTGGTCCTGCTGACCGGCCGCCCACACGTCCACGTGCACCCGGCCTGCGTCCAGCACATCGGTGCCGCGCTCGGCCAGCCACCCCAGCCACCCCCGCACGTCGGCGGCGTAGGCGCGCCGGGTGCGGGGCGCACGCAGGCTGGCCAGCCAGGCGGCGGCCAGCAGCTCCTCCCGTTCACCCAGCCCGGCCAGCACCGGCAGCTCGGCGCGGGTTCGCGCGAGCAGCTCGGCGGCGATCGCCGTCGGCTGGGCACTGGCCCGGGGCACCAGGTCGCCGCCCGCTGCCACGGCCGCCGCTGCGGTCACCGTTTCCTGGTCACCTGCCATGCCGCGGATGGTAGCGGCGGGCACCGACAGAACCGGGTGATAACGGGTTACCACGGGTGCGCGCCCCCCGGTACCGTCACGCCGCCGACGCCGGCGACACGCACGCCGCCTGGCGGCTGGCCGGGCTGCTGGCCGACCGCGGTGACCTGGACGGGCTGTGCGCCCGGGCCGACGCCGGCGACGGGCAGGACATGACCAGGCAGTGCGGCAGTGACCACGATCAGCAAGTGGATGCGCCCGGCGATGCCCTTGTGGTAAGGGGCTGGACGCTGGACACGGCGACGCCGTGGCGCCGGGCGGGCGCTGCTGCTGGAGAACATCCATCCGGATGCGGCGGCCCGGCTGTTCTCGAGGATCTCCGAGACAAGATCAACTTCTGCCCGCTGGGCACCCGAATCACCACCCGGAGGGTGTCGAGAAACGCATTGCGAGCTCTGGGTGTATCAGGCGAGGCGGATGGTCCTCTTAAGGGACCAAGAGGATAAAGACCAAGCGCAAGGGGCCGGGGAGGTCATCGATGCTGCAGCTTCCCCGGCGAACCAGCGGGAAACAGATTCACGGGAGGCGTGTGTGGACCGGCCAGACTGGGCGCCCGGGGGCGTCGACCTCACTCAGCCAAGCATCGCCCGCGTGTACGACTACCTCCTCGGCGGCAGCCACAACGTCACGGCGGACCAGAATCTCGGCAGGTTTATGCTCACCCGAGAACCGCAGTTCCGGGAACTGGTCAGGGGCAACCGGGAATTCCTCGTCAGGGCGGTCCGGCTGCTGGTGGATCAGGGCATACGCCAGTTCATCGACATCGGCTCCGGCATCCCCACGTTCAACAACACCCATGAGGTCGCCCAAACCGCAGCGCCCGGCGCCCGGGTGGCCTATGTGGACATCGATCCGGTGGCCGTCGCACACAGCCGCGAGATCCTCGCTGCTAACGACAAGGTAGCCGTGATCCAGGCCGACGTGCGCGCCCCCGACGCGATCCTCACCGATCCGGCCCTGCGCGGCCTGATCGACTTGACTGAGCCGGTCGGCGTCCTGCTGCTGGGGTTGCTGCACTTCGTTCCGGACAGCGCCGACCCAGCCGGAATCCTCGCCCGCTTCCGGGATGCCTCAGCTCCGGGGAGCTTCCTGGTAATCTCGCATAGTTCTTGGTCAGCGGCCACTCCGGATGTGGCCCAGATGCGGGAGAGGTACGACTCCGAGGTGGGCGCGGACCTGACCCCAAGGTCAGGGGACGAGATCGGTGCCCTGCTCGACGGGTACGAACTGATCGAGCCGGGAGTCGTGGAATACCCCAAGTGGCGTCCGCACAGCGACACTGTCCCCATCCCCCCGGGCGGCCTCACTTTCTATGTCGCCATCGGCCGCAAATCTGGCCCATAGCCGGGCGACCCGCCAAAGCTCCGTCCGCGATTTCCACGGTGGCACCGGTCACCGGGAGCTATCCGCTGGGGCGGGCCAGGGCCTGAGTACTGGCACGATCGCGCCGGTGCGGGTCTCGATGATCGCCGCTCACGGTCCGGACCGGCCGCCCTGCATAGCCCCATCTCCCGCATCTCGGCGGCCAGGCTCCCCGGCCCTGGGGACCTGACCCGCCGTCTGCTCTTCGCCGGTACAGGCCGTGGACGTCACCGGAGGACACGCGGAAATCGACGCTGTCCAGGGCCGTCGTCTCGCCGAACCACTTGGTAATCCCACAAGCTTGCACAACCTCGGCCGGACCAGGCTCCGTCACGCGGCCTTAACGGACCGGTGCGCGTGTGCGCGTACGGGCAATTCACGGCATACGGCAGGTTAAGTCTGCAAGTCGGCTCGGGTTCGGGCAGGTTGGGCCTGACCGGCCCGGGCGGATTCAGCCTGCGCGGCTGCCGCCGCCCGTCCAGGGCACCCCCGGGTGGCGGGTTCGCGTATCAAGCCTCGCGGTCGGCCCCTCTTTGAGGGGCAAGGGACCATGGGCCGCGGCACCGGTGGCGGCCTGCCGCGGCGAGCCGAGGTGATGCTTGCCGAGGCGATCGGACGAGGGAGCGATGACCGGAAACTCGCGCGCGAGCAGCAGACCACCGGCCGACCGGGAGACGGCCGTGGTTCCGATCAGCTCGCTTCAGGCCGCCGACTCACCTCGGCTCGCGGGAGAAAGTGATGAGCACGCCCGCACTCTCTCAATGACCGATTCGGCGCTCCCCCCGATCCTTGTGCACCGTGACACGATGCGCGTGATCGACGGAATGCACCGGCTGCGCGCCGCGATCCTGAACGGGCGGGACGAGATCGAGGTCCGGCTCTTCGACGGTACCGAGAAAGACGCGTTCGTCGCGGCGGTGCAGGCCAACATCACGCATGGCCTTCCGCTTTCCCTGACCGACCGCATGGCGGCGGCGGCACGCATTATCAAGTCACATCCCCAGTGGTCGGATCGGGCCATCGCCGAAGCTGCCGGCCTGGCCGGCCACACGGTGGCGAAAATCCGGGCCAGTGCAGCCGAGCAGGGTGCAACTGAGCACGGTGCGCAGTTGAACACGCGGATTGGCAGGGACGGCCGGCGCCGTCCTGCCAGCACTGCCCGCGGACGCCGGATCGCCGGCCAGGTAATCGCCGACCGCCCTGGTGCGCCGCTCCGCGAGATCGCCAAGGCGTCTGGCATCTCGCTGGCGACCGCGAGAGACGTGCGCGACCGGGTACGCCGCGGAGACGATCCGGTTCCCCCCAAGTTGGCGCTGGCGGAACGTAAGAACGAGGCTGATGGCAGGGCGCTTATACCGGGGCACGGCAGAGACGGGGTGCTGATCCTGCAGAGCCTGCAGCACGACCCGGCCATGCGGCTAAGCGACAATGGGCGCCTGCTGTTGCGCTGGCTCGCGGGGCACGCGATACGCACCCAAGACTGGGAACGGCTCGGGGCCGATATCCCGTATCACGCCATTCCTCTGGTCGCCGACCTGGCGTTCCAGTATGCCCACGAGTGGCGAAGATTCGCCGAGGTTCTGAGGAGAAAAGCGAGCACGCCAGAGTAGGCGTTCCAGGATTCCGGGACAGGCCAGGCCAGCAGCGGCTTCTTGCATGACGCGGAACTTTGCATAAGGCACGGTGTATCAGTCCGGCAGCTCCGGCCTCTGGTTAATTGTAAGAAACCTGATGCGCTTTATAGGGTGGACGCGCGGAAGAAATTACCGGCCCGAACAAATAAATCTGTTGCTTAGGATCACGTGAGCTCCAGAGACTCCATCCCGGATGGGGCGAGTCAAAATTCGTGTTCCCGCCTGTTCCCGCCCGCCTTCTCATTTCCTTCAGCCAAGGATGAAGTAACCGTGTAAAATGGGGGTCGATCATGCCTGCGGCATGCCAGCTTAATGCTCCGCAAAGCCAGATTTCCGAACTTATCCTGGGGATACTTCTTCCCTACAAGCGGTCGGAAGAGCACCACGATCACGACGAATCCTCACTCCGGAGGTGTTTCTCCGCTCAGCTTTCCCAGATCGGCCAGTTCGCCTCCGAGGGGCTTCCCATCGGCTTCACGCTCCCGGCGTTTCCCTGCAAGTCGCCGAACCCGGACAAGGTTCTCGGCCACCTGCCCGACATGGGCGAGCGGGCATCCCTGCGCTTCCTGCAGCGGCTATGTGAGCAGATAGAGGATGTCTATCCGCCCGGCGCCCGGATCCTGATCTGCTCAGATGGGCACGTATTCGGTGATCTCATACATGTCCCGGACCATCACATCAGCCAATATGGCGATTGCCTGGGCGAGATGATCGAACGAGAAGGCTGCACCAGCATCGAGACCTTTAGCCTCGAACACGTATACGGGGATCTCGACTTCGACACGAAACGGGGCCTCCTGGAGGCGGACTTCGCCGAACCGCTGGAGAGCCTCCGGGCCGAGGTGCGGTCAGACGGCGAGGCACTCAGGCTCTACCGGGGAATCACCAGGTTCCTGGTTGAAGATGCCCACAAGGCCACATACCGCGGAAGCAAATCCGCGCTGTTGAAGGACTGCCGGGAACGGGCGTACGGAGTCATCCGGCGCAGCAGGGCCTGGTCCGGCCTGATCAGCAAGCATCATCCAAGGTCCGTCCGGCTGTCGATTCACCCGCAGCCGTGCGGGTCAGTGAAGCTGGGGCTGATGCTGCTCGACTCGGCCAGCAACTGGCAGACGCCATGGCATTCCGCCGCGGTCATGGGCCCGGACGGAAAACTCACCCTCCTGAAACGAGCCGAGGCCGAGCAGGTCGGCGAGCTGGTGCACGTGGACGGCAGGCCAAGCCACTATGTGGCCGCGGCTATCGGCCAGGCAGCGTGATCATGCCCGTTGCACCACGCGCGGACCTGGCGGATCTTCCCGGTTACGTACCGGGCGGTAAGGTGCCGGACGCCATCATCCTGGCCAGCAACGAGGTTGCCTACGCCCCGCCGCCGACCGTCGTGGCGGCGCTGTGCGAGGCCGCGACGGGCGTGAACCGGTACCCCGACACGGGTGCGAGCACGCTGACGGCCCGGCTCAGCTCGGCGCTCGGCTTCGGTCAGGACCAGATCGCGATCGGGTGCGGGTCGGTGAGCCTGTGCCAGCAGCTCGTGCAGGCGATGTGCACTGCCGGCAATGAGGTGGTATTCGGGTGGCGTTCGTTCGAGGCGTACCCGATCGTGACGCAGGTCGTCGGGGCACGGCGGCGCGCTGTCCCGCTGACATCCGGTCTCGCGCACGATCTGGACGCGACACTCGCGGCGATCACCGATGCCACCCGGCTGGTATTTGTCAGCAACCCCAACAACCCGACCGGTACGGCACTGCGCCAGGCGGAACTGAAATCGTTCCTGGACGCCGTGCCTGACTACGTCCTGGTTGTCCTTGACGAGGCATACCGGGAGTTCGTCACCGACCCGGAAGTACCTGACGGGCTTAGCATGGCGGCGGGCCGGGAAAACGTCGCGGTGCTGCGGACCTTCTCCAAGGCATACCGGCTGGCCGGCGTGCGGGTGGGTTACTGCGTCGCCCCGCCCGCCGTCGCCACGGCGGTCCGCAAGGTAAGCATGCCGTTTTCGGTGAACGCCCTGGCCCAGGCGGCCGCGTCGGCGTCGCTGGACGCGGCGGGGGAATTGCTGGACCGGTGCCGGGAGGTAGCAGCGGAAAGGGACCGGGTACGCGCCGCGCTGCTCGAAGGTGGCTACCAGGTGCCCGGATCGCAGGCGAACTTCGTCTGGCTGCCGCTCGGTGAGCGGGCATCGAGATTCAATGATCACTGCCTCAGCCGCAACATAGTGGTGCGGGCATTCCCCGGCGAGGGCGTCAGGATCACGATCGGCATGCCAGCAGAAAACGACGCGTTCCTCGCCGCTGCCCGCGCCTTCCCGGATTGAGCCATGGCGACATCGTGCCAGGAAACCCATTCGGTCCCGGCGTTGCGAGGCACAAGCCGGCCGCTCGCCGAACGCTACGCTGCCCTGCTGACGGACCTCGACGGCGTGACGTACCGGGGTTCGGTCGCCCTTCCGTACGCCGTCGAGGCGCTGACGCAGGCGCGGTGCGGCGGCACCCGGATCCTCTTTGTCACCAACAAACAACGCATCGCGTACTCCGCGCCAGGTGGCGGCGCTGCTCAGCAGCTTGGGCCTGCCGGCCGGTGAACCCAACGTGGTCACCTCGGCCCAGGCTGCTGCCAGCCTCGCCGCGGCTCGCGTGCTCCCGGGGTCGGCTGTCCTCGTCGTCGGCGGCGCCGCCATGAAAGCCGCGGTCACGGAACACGGCCTCCGCCCGGTGCGCTCGGCCGGCGCTGCTCCGGCCGCGGTCGTGCAGGGGTTCGCTCCTCATGTGGACTGGCGGCAACTCGCGGAAGCCGCATACGCGGTGGCCACGGACATCCCGTGGATCGTCTCCAACACCGATCTCGCGGTGCCTCGCGAGCAAGGCACCGCACCGGGCAACGGCACACTTGTCAACGCCGTGCGGGTCGCCACCGGAAAGGATCCGATCATTGCGGGGAAGCCACACGACGCCATCTACGCCGAGGCGCTCCGCCGCGCGCGGGGACCCTACCTGGTCGTCGGGGACAGCCTGGAAACCGACATCGAGGGCGCCCACCGTTCCGGGCTGGACAGCGTCCTGGTCCTGACGGGCGTAACGGCCCTCCGCGATCTTCTCACCGCACCCGCGCTGCGCCGGCCGACATATCTCGCTGCTGATCTGGGCGATCTGCTCCGGTCGCAGCCCGCCGTCCGCTACGACGGCTCTGCCTGGATGTGCGGGCGCTGGACAGCGAGCCTGCGCGACGAGAAGATCACGCTTCAGGCGGCAGGCAGTGCGGCGGGCGCCGAGCTGCCGCCGTCAGAGCTCGTTGACGGCGCCCGGGCACTATGCCACGCAACCTGGAGCATCGCTCGCGCTGGCGCAGCGGTGCCGGCGGAGCGAGGGCTTCAGTACCTGCTGGCGAAGTGCAGCCGGACTCTCCCATGCTAAACACCTTGTATCAACCAGGGGATCTCCCCGCTCTGGCTCGGTGCAGGGAAAGAAACGGGCACCGCCCGACTCAGTCATGGAGAAACAACCGATGGATGCGCACGGGCCGTTCCCGCTGTACGGGAATGATTTCAAAATGGATCCCTACCCCGTCTACGCTGAACTACGTGACACCTGCCCGGTGCACCGCGTCGAGTTTCCTAGCGGTGTCATCGGATGGCTGGTGACCGGCTATGAGGCCGCCCGCTCGATCCTCGGGGACGGGCGCCTGGGGAAGAACCATGCTCTCGGCAATGACGCGTGGCGGAAGCTCGCGGCCATCATGCCCGAGCCTCAGCACTCGACCCTGCAGGTTCACCTGCTGCACCAAGATCCGCCGAAGCACACGGCGATGCGGCGCATTGTCCTCGATGCGATGTCCCCCCGCCGGGTGGAAAGCATGAGGGAACGCTTTACGGAGATAGCCCATAAACTGCTGGATGAGATAAACCCGGCCGGCAGCGCGGACCTTGTCCAGGCCTTTACCTCACGGTTCCCCTTCTTGGTCCTCAGCGAGGTCATCGGCCTGCCCGCCGCCTACCAGCGACGTTTCCGCCTTGAGTGGTGTAAGGTCGTCCAGCCGGTCGGGCCGAGGTCCCCGCACCGCGCCGCCTACATCGGGCTGCTCGAAGGACTTCAGCGGTTTATCGCCGAGGTCATAGCTCACAAGCGGGCGTCGGGCGGGGATGACCTGCTCGGCAACCTCGTGAGAGCCACTGATGCCGGCGAGCTCACTGATGCGGAGCTCGCGTCCTCGATATTCCAGCTCCTGGTCGCCGGCCAGGAGCCGGTGACCAACCAGATCGGCCTCGCGCTTATCGCCCTGACGAGCCATCCCGGCCAGTTCGCCAGGCTCAGGGCGGAGCGCAAGCTCATGCCGCGCGCAGTCGAGGAGCTGCTCCGCTTCGACGGCGCGTTCGAGCTCACGACGTGGAGGTTCTTCGCGGAGCCCTCATCGCTGCACGGAGCCGGCATCCCCGCGGGCGACTCGGTGATCGTGTCGCTGGCCGCCGCGAACCGCGATCCCCGGCGGTTTCCTGACCCCGATGACCTGGACCTCGAACGCTCACCCAACCCGCACCTCAGCTTCGGTCACGGCATTCACTTCTGCGCTGGGGCGGCGCTGGCCCGTGTCGAGCTTGAGATCGCGCTCAACGCGATCTTCGATCGCCTGCCAGACCTTCGCCTGGCGGTGCCAGCGAGCGAACTGCGGTGGATACCGGCCGTGCTCGGACGCGGTACCGAGTCGCTGCCTGTCGTATTTTCACCGAGCCCTGTCTCGGTCTTGACCCGAGTAATCGAAACGGGGGGCCAAAGTGCCTGATCAGGCTACCGCTGGCATTCCGGCGTATCCATTCGGATCAGTCGAAGCGCTGGATCTCCATCCGCGCTACTCGCAATTGTGCCGTAGCGAGCCAGTTACCCGGGTACGGATGCCCTACGGCGGCGACGCGTGGCTCATCACCGGCTACCCGGAGCTCAAGCAATTCCTGGCCGATCCGCGGTTCAGCTCGCTCAAGGCGACCGAGCCGGATACTGCCCGCGTGACGCCGCTTCCGCTGCGGGCCGGGAACCTGCTCTCCATGGACCCGCCGCAGCACTCCCGTATAAGGCGCGTGGTGGCCAGATCATTCACCATGCGGCAGGTCGAGAAGCTCAAGCCGCGGATAAAAGAGGTTGTCGACGAAACGCTGGACCGCATGGAGCGGGAAGGACCGCCCGCCGATATAGTCGAGCGCCTCGCGGTATCCGTGCCAGTCACGATGATCTGCGAGTTGTTCGGCATTCCCTATGAGGAACGGCACAGATTCCGCGTCTTCTCCGATGTGTTCGTCGCCACCGCGGCCTTCTCGGCGGAAGAGATAAACGAATCGCGAGACCGGCTGGAAGACTACATTCTCGAGCTGGTGGAACAGCGGAAGGGCCAGCCGGGTGACGACCTGGCGAGTACGCTTCTTGAAGCCTTCGATGTGGACAAGAAACTCTCGAAGGACGAGATGGCCAGGACAGGGATCGGCATCCTGATGGCGGGACACGAGACCTCCCTGAGCATGATCTCGAATGCCCTATACCTCCTGTTGTCGAAACCAGAGCTCTACGCGCAGCTGCGCGCCGATCCCGAGCTGGTCCCGAGCGCCATAGAAGAAATGCTTCGCGTGATCCCCCTGCGTTCGGTAGGCAGCTTCCCGCGCGTGGCGAAAGAGAACGTCGAGATCGGCGGTGTCCTTATTCGTACCGGCGACACGGTGATATTCCAGCGTGCCGCCGCCGACCGCGACGAGCGAGTGTTCGACAATCCAGGGCACGTGGACCTCGCCCGGGAGCACAATCCTCATCTCGGATTCGGGCACGGTGCGCACCACTGCCTCGGCGCGTCATTGGCCAGGATGGAACTCAGGCTCGTGCTTGAGGGGCTGATACAGCAATTCCCGGGCCTGGCCCTGGCTACGCCGCCCGGGCAGGTGCGATGGAAAACCGGGCTGATCGCCCGCTGCCCGCTTGCCCTTCTCGTCACCTGGTAATCCGGAGCACGCGATGACCGAGAAAACCTGGCGTATAGAGGTGTCCCGGGCCTGCATGGGATCGGGGATCTGCCTCGCCACCGCACCGGGCTATTTCCACCTCGTTGGCGGTCGCTCGCGGCCAATCAGGGCCGCAGTCAAGGACGATGACGACCGGGTGCTCGTGGCAGCCGAACTATGCCCTGCATCGGCAATCTCCGTCCTCGACGGTAACGGCCTCGGGTCCGGGGACTATCGGGCCGGAGATTAGCTCCAACGGCGACGCCGAAGACCCGGGTCCGGGGGACCGGGACTCTACTGGCGAGTATTAACGCTAGGGACTGGGACGCAGGTCGGGGCCTCGTCTCTCGACTGGAGCGGTGGTTGTTGATCTCGGTTTGGGCGTACTGATCGGTAGTGGCTTGAAACGCCCATATCGTCACGGATTGTGGCTATTGAGTTCCTGTCGGATGAGCAGGTCCGTCGGTACGGGGCGTTCGTGGCGGATCCGACGCCGGAGGAGCTGGAGCGGTTCTTCTTCCTGAACGCGGCCGCGTTGGAGGTCGCGCGGACCAAGCGCCGCCGCCACAACCGGCTCGGCTGGGTGGTCCAGTGGGGGACGGTCCGGATGCTGGGGACGTTCCTGGAGGACCCCGTCGACGTGCCGCGGGTGGTCGCCGATTACGCTGCCGGGCAGCTGGGGATCGACGACCCGTCGTGTATCAAGCAGTACGCCGAGCGGGTACCGACGCGGTATGAGCATGCGTGGGAGATCCGGGATTTGCTGGAGTTCCGGAGACCGCCGCGGCGCGGATGGCGGCGGCGTGGGCGATCGTCCTGGCGGAACGGCCCGCGGGACAGGAGCCGGCGTCGCTCCCGGAGATGATGGCGGCGGTCGAGCAGGTCGTCTCCCGCGAGGACCTGGCCGCCGCGGTGGAGGCGGTGCGGGAGCTGCTGCCCCCGCCAGGCGAGGGCGACGACGGCGACGCCGGATGGCGGGCGGCCCTGGCCGGCCGGTACGCCAGCGTCCGCCCGTTCATCGAGCTGCTGGCCTCTGTGATCCCGTGGGGCTGCACCGACGCCGGAACCCGGATCCTCGCGGCGCTGCGCGGCCTGCCAAAGATGATGGCCGCCCGCAAGCCCGGCGCCGACCACATTCGCGGGTTCGAGGACCTGGTCACCGGGTCGTGGCGGCGGCTGGTGTTCGCCAGCCCCAAGCTGGAAGCGCCACTGATCGACCGGCCCGCCTACGTGTTCTGCGTGCTGGAGACGCTGCACGACGCGCTACGGCGGCGGGACGTGTACGCGGTGGGGGCGGACAAGTGGGGCGATCCGCGTGTCCGCCTGATCGAGTCCCGGCTGTGGGTCCGGGAACGGGAGACCGTGCTGACCGCCCTCGGGCTGCCCGCCGACCCGCGCGAGCACCTGGCCGAGCTCGCCGACGTCTTGGACGGCGCGTTCAAGCAGGTCGGCGCGGGCCTGGCCACCAACGACGCGGCGCGGATCAAGGACGGGAAGCTGTCGCTGGCCCGGCTGGAGGCCGCCCCGCCGCCGGAGGGGTTCGCCGCGGTGCATGACGCGGTCGCGGCGATGCTGCCACGGATCGACTACCCGGAGCTGCTGCTGGAGGTCAACGCCCGCACCGGGTTCCTGGACGCGATGCCGCACCTGTCGGGGTCGGAGGCCCGCCGCGACGACCTGGACGGCCCTCCACTCGGGAAGGCCTTCCATTGTGGGCGCACCCCCGCGTCCGACTGGAGGCGATCGGCCTGGACGGCAACACCCTGTTCAACGCCTTTAAGCAGACGGCGCGGCGGCCGTCGTGGTCGCACTTTCGCCAGCTCGCGCGCCATCTGGCGTTCGTCGACGGCTACGGCGACACCGAGACGTGGCTGGAGGGCGTCGCCCCGGCGAAGATCGCCTCGTTCGCCGGGGAGGCTGACGCTGCGGACGCCGCGGTGATGGGCGATTACGAACGCACCAAACAGATCGTGCTAATCGCCCTGCCTGCTGCACAAGGCGCGGATGCGGGCCCGCGATGACATGGCGGCGATGTTTTGCAAGCGGGTGGCCACCCACACTAGGAAGGCCCGCGACGAGCTGGAGGACATCCGCCGCCAGCAGTTGATCACCGGACGGATTTCAGCACTTTTATCGTCCCATGTCAGGGCGCTGCCTGCTGCTGGCATGCTGGTCAGGTGCGGGCCCAAGGTTGAGAAGCCAGGGTTGACATAGCTGCCGATACCGTGATTGAAATTACCTAAACAGTCCCAGCCGTTCCGTAAGCACTCTATCTTTCACCCTTCCGCCAGGCAGCAGGGTCAGCTCAGCGGGCATGCCAGCCCCATTATCGCCAAACGTAGGTTCTCCTGCACGGATTAGCACCTAGAGTTTTCTCTTAATATTCCGCCGTGCATCCTCGATAGACCGGCCCTTTGTAGTCAAGTGCAGAAGCATTATTAGGAAGGGCAGCCATGGCCCTGTCCGCTGATCTTTGGGACGTCAAAAGATTAGCATTATGTTCGCAGTCTTAAAGGGGGCTTACCCTATGGCATCAGCAGAGCAATCAAGCGGCGTCGATGTGAACGCGGCGACCTTCCGGCGGGCTTGGGCCAGAGCGGTCGCGCAAGCGTGGGTAGACGATGAATTTCGCGCAACATTTGCCGCCGACCCGGTCCGCGTGTTGCGTGAACAAGGGGCGGACATCCCTGCAGATGCCCACCTCTCGATCGGCCAGCGGCCGTGGACATCTCTCCCGCCGGGCGCGTCCGCCTCGATTCCGGCCGCCCAGGCCGCAGGGATGGCCGCGCCCTCGCCCCCTCCCCCGTTGGCTGGGACGACGGCGGGGTCGGCCGGGACCGGGGGTTGCCTGGGTACGGTGTGTGGCACCGCGGGGTCCGCGTTCTGCGTTGGCACGGCCGGCACCGCCGGTGCGGCTCCCAGTCCGGGCTCGGCGGCGCTCGGCGGTGGCCTGGTCGGCGCTGCACCCACGGTCGGGAGCGCGGGCACGGTCGGATCGCTTGGCACCTTCTGCGGGACTGCCGGGACGATCGGCTGCTCGGGCACCGCCGGGTCGCACGGCCCGGCGCCCGTTAGTGGTGCTCCACCCCAGGTGGCTGGGACGACGGCAGGGTCGGCCGGGACCGGGGGTTGCCTGGGTACGGTGTGTGGCACCGCGGGGTCCGCGTTCTGCGTTGGCACGGCCGGCACCGCCGGTGCGGCTCCCAGTCCGGGCTCGGCGGCGCTCGGCGGTGGCCTGGTCGGCGCTGCACCCACGGTCGGGAGCGCGGGCACGGTCGGATCGCTTGGCACCTTCTGCGGGACTGCCGGGACGATCGGCTGCTCGGGCACCGCCGGGTCGCACGGCCCGGCGCCCGTTAGTGGTGCTCCACCCCAGGTGGCTGGGACGACGGCAGGGTCGGCCGGGACCTCGGGTTCCCTGGGTACGGTGTGTGGCACCGCGGCGTGCGTGTTCTGCGTTGGCACGGCCGGCACCGCCGGTGCGGCTCCCAGTCCGGGCTCGGCGGCGCTCGGCGGTGGCCTGGTCGGCGCTGCACCCACGGTCGGGTCAGGTGGCTCCGTTGGCACCATCTGCGGAACTTTCGGGTCCATCGCCACTGCGGGCACCTGGGGCGCACCGCCCGCTGGTGGCGCTGCGCCCCAGGTGGGCGATGTCGGGCCTAGCGCGCCCGGGCCAGAGCAGTCCGCCGACGGTGGGCCAGAGCAGTCCGCCGACGGTGGGGGCGAGGCCGGGGACGACGTGCCAAAGTGATCCCGCCAGAGCACGTGCGGGCGCCGTCCCATCCAGGGCGATTCTCGAGGGACAGCCCGAGCTAGGAGAAGCCTGGCGGCGCGGACGGGTTCGCGCGATGCCCACCGTGCCGCGTCTTGTGTATCCCTTCAGTGGCTTGCCCGGCGTACGCGGGGCGAGCCACTGATTCCAGCCGTCGCCACGACGGGTCCCGGTACCGAGGAGTTCCGATCCGTGCTGCATCGCCCCGCATTCAAGCCGTATTTCCACGTCGAGCAGGTCGCCGAGGACGGCACCTTTCTGCTGTCTGAGTTGGGTCATTTCGTTCTTTTCGGGGCGCCCAACAACTTGGTGGCGTCGGCGATCGATGGGCGGCGCACTGCTGACGAGATCGTCGACAGCCTTGTTGATCGCGTCACGATGGAGGAACTGTATCTGTCGCTGGCTACCCTGGAACGGGACGGCTACTTGATCGAGTCGGACCCTGATGCCCACCGGGCAGAAGCTGCGTTGTGGGCGTCGCTGGGGGTCGACTCCCGGGTCGCGAGGGAGCGGGCGGAGCAGGCCACTGTCGGGGCGCGATCGACAAGCGGCCCGGTTCCCGCGAGCGTGAAGGTGGCCCTCGCCCGAGCGGGCCTGCGGATTTCGCAGGACGCCACCGTGTCGCTGGTCTTTACCGACGACTACCTGCGGCCCGAACTGCTGGAGATCAACGAGGAGCACATCCGCACAGGGCGGCCGTGGCTGTTGGTCAAGCCGGAAGGTGCCTACACCTGGCTCGGGCCGATCTTCGTCCCGGGGCGCACCGCCTGCTGGCGCTGTCTGGAGCATCGGCTCCGCGCCAACCGGGAGGTGGAGTCGTTGCTGGAACGCCGTGGCCGCACGGGCCCCTTCCCGGTCTCGCTGGCGGCGCTGCCGGCAACCATCGATGCGACGATTGAGCTGGCCGCGCTACAGCTGAGGATGTTCGTGAGCGCCGGCGAAACATCGGTGCTCTTGTCACGGATTGTCACCATGAACTGGGCCACGCTCGAGCAGCGAAGCCACACCGTCGTCCGGCGGCCCCAGTGCGAGACGTGCGGCGACGCGTTCTTTGGCGCTGAACAGTGATGACGTGCCGCTGCCGCGTCCGACGGGCCCGGCGCTGTTCACCGACGGAGGTCTGCGCGGGGCCGCCGCGGAGGCGACCTACGCGCGCTACGAGCATTTCGTGGGCCCGGTCACCGGCATCGTCCGGGAGATTGTTCCCGCCGCTGATCCTGCGGCGACGCCGCTTCACGTCTACGTGGCCGGCCATAACTTCGCGCTTAAGAATGATTCGCTGTATTTCCTTCGTGAGGGGCTTCGCACCAACAGTGCCGGCAAGGGCCGGACCCCGGCGCAGGCGCGTGCATCCGCGCTGTGCGAGGCGATCGAGCGCTACAGCGGCGTGTTTCGCGGCGATGAGCGGCGGATGCGGGCCCGGCTCGCCGATCTCGATGGGCTGGGCATTCATCCGAATGCCTGCATGCTGTACAGCGATGCTCAGTTCCGTGATCGTGATGCCTGGCTGGCCCGGCAGAGCCGGTTCCAGGTGGTACCGCTGCCCTTTCCCGAGGACGCCGTGGTCGAATGGACACCAGTGCGCTCCATGACCACGGGTAACACCCGGTACCTGCCAACCGGATACCTCTACTACGGCTACCCGTACAGCGAGCGCGAGTTCTACTACTGGGCGGACAGCAACGGCAACGCGGCGGGCAATACCATTGAGGAAGCGGCGCTCCAGGGGTTCCTCGAGTTGGCCGAGCGCGACGCCGTTCTGCGTCTGGTGGTATAACCGCCTCCAGCGTCCCGCCGTGGACCTGAGCAGCCTTGATGATCCGTACGTAGACGAGCTGGCGGGTTTTTACGAGCGTCAGGGGCGGCAGTTCTGGGTCCTTGATCTGACCAACGATCTCGGGATCCCGGCGTTTGTGGCAGTTAACCGGCGGGTGGACCGCGCCGTCGAGGACATCATCATCGGTTTCGGCGCGCACTTGGACGCTCGCGTCGCGGTGCTCAGGGCGATAGCCGAGATGAACCAGTTCATGCCCGCCGTTTACCAGCGCCACGCGGACGGAAGCACCGCGTATGCCTTCGACGACGCCGACGCGCTGCGGTGGTGGCAGACAGCTACGGTGGCGAATCAGCCGTATCTGATTCCGCTTGACGTCCAGCCGCGGCGGATCGGCGATTATCCGGCGCTGAGTTCCGGGGATGCCGGCCGGGACCTGATGACATCCGTCGATGCCGCCACGCGGCTAGGTCACGAGACGCTCGTCCTCAATCAGACCCGGCCCGACATTGGGCTTGCGGTCGTGAAGGTCATTGTGCCGGGCCTGCGCCACTTCTGGGCACGGTTCGCGCCCGGCCGTCTCTACGACGTGCCGGCCCGCATGGGCTGGCTGCCCGCGCCATTGACAGAATCGGCGCTCAACCCAATTGGGATGTTCGTCTGAACGTGGGGGTATCGACGATGGGCTCCGAGTTGGTGACGTTGAGCCTCACGCCTGACGCTGAGGTCGCGGCGCAGAATGGGAGCGTCCGCGTTCTCGCTGCCTGGGCAGAGCACGAGCTCCGGTGCTCCGGCCCGCTTGCCCGCCGGATGATCCTCGGGCTCGCCCAGAGTGCTCTTCCCGAATGCGAAGCCGAACGCCGGCTGGTGGAAGCTGGCGACCCTGAGGAACTCGAGCGTTTCGCCTTCGACGTAGCCGTTCTGTTGAGCTACCGGCTCCTGCGAGCACGAGCACAAACTCGCAGGGGGGATGCGCTCGCAACGCTGGAGTCGGTGTCACCCCAGTTCAGACCGCAGGTCGCAGCGCTGAAGCCCCATACCGCGGTGGCCCTTTCGCGCTTCAGCTTCCTGCGGCGCCACTCATGCGGGGTTCTGGTCGTCGAATCCCCGCTGGCGTTTGCCCGCGTATATCTCGACGCTCTAAACGCGGCACAGGTTGTGAGCCGACTGGCCGCGGGAGCCTCTGTCGAGGATCTCACATCCGGCACGGAGCTCGCTGAGCAGGAGGCTGCGGCGGTCGTGCTTCTCCTGCTCAGAGCCGGTGTAGCGGAGATCCTCGATGACCGGGGTCACTTGGCGGAGGATGATGACCCAGCTCTGCGGCAGTGGGACTTCCACGATCTGCTCTTTCATTCCCGCAGCCGCCTGGGCCGCCACGACGGGCCGGTGGGAGGCCGATTCCGCTTCCTCGGCGAAATCCCTCCGCAGCCGGCCGTCAAGTCAGCGCCGTGGCCGATCTCGATCGTCCTGCCACGGCCGGACCTCTGGGTGACCGCGGCCTTCGACCCGCCGCTGACCAGTGTGATCGAAGCACGCCGGTCGGTCCGGTTGCTGTACGGCTTTCCGATCGGATTGGCCAGGCTCGGTGAGTTCCTCTACCGCGTGGCCTGTGTCCGCCGCCGCTACACCATCGACGATAAGGGGGATTTCACGTCGCGGCCGTACCCGAGCGGCGGCGCCAGCTACGAGCTGGAGATCTACGTCAACATCGGCGACGGTGCGGGTGCCGCGCCCGGGTTCTACTGGTATGACCCAGTCGCGCACGCGCTTTGCCAGGTGTGCGAACCCAGCGACGAGACCCGGGGGTTGATGGTGGAGGCCCACTACGCGTCTGCCCGGATGGCCTGGCCGCAGATGCTGTTCGTCATCGCCGCCCGCTTCCAGCGGGTCTCCTGGAAGTACGACGCGATGGCCTACGCAACCATCCTTAAGAACACCGGGGTGCTCTACTCGACCATGTACTTGGTGGCCACCGCGATGGGGCTCTCCCCCTGCGCGCTCGGCCTCGGCGATGCCGACCGCTTCACTCGCCTGACTGGGACCCGATACGTCGAAGAAAGCTCGGTGGGTGAATTCATGCTCTGTGGTGCGATGACTGCGCCGCGTCGCGACTGAAGCCGCGGCCCCCCAGCCACGGGCGAATCGGCTAGAGGCGTCATAGCGGGCCGAGATGCCTGTCACCGGACACACCCGGTGCGGAGCCTTCAGTCAGGCTGAACTGACGGCGGACCGGGTGATAACCCACTATCATCCGGTTCTGTCGGTGCCCGCCGTTACGGAGACCGGGAGAAACCGTGGGAGGTCAGGCAGCGGCGTCCGTTCGCTGAGCTGGGCTGGTGAGTCCGGGGTACCAGCGGGCGAAGTCGCTGGCGAGGTCGTCGGTGAGGACGCGGGTGCGGATCTGCAGGCGGAGGCCTCCCGTGAGCTCCCGTCATCCGCCTGGGCCAAGCTAAAAGGGCGGCTCGTCGGAGTGGCCGCCGTCGCGGTTCCACGGGTCGTCGCTCGCGGCCGCGGCCCACGAGTTGCCCTTGGCTGGCGCTGGCGCTGGCGCTGGCTTGGGCTCGGGTGGAGGCGGGGTCGGCCGGGGAAGGGGCGGGGCGTCGGACTCGTCCTCCAGGGCGGTGTCCCATAGCCGCCGGAGGTACTGCCAGTTGCTCTCGGGGTCGGGGTGGCTGTACCCGCCGTCGTCCTTCCAGCGCTCGGCGTCCGGATCGACCTCCGCCAGGTCGCGGAGCACGCGGAAGACTGCGTACAGGCGCTCCTGCCCGGGGAGGACCTTTCCCGTGATCATGCGGTGGACGGTCTCCGCGCTGGCGGTGACCTTGTCGAGGCGAGGGTCGGTGTGGCGCTCAATCACCTGGCTGATCTCCCGCCCGGGCCCCGGCGAGCGCTGACATGGCCGTTCCCGTCCGTGCTCCTGGACAGTCAGGTGGCGGCGAGGGCGGCGTAGGCGGTGGAGCGTCCGATCTTGAGGATGCGGGCGGCTTCGGTGACGGATCTGCCGTCGGCGATGAGGCCCCGGAGGGCGGCGAGCTCGGCGGGGCCGGTGGCAGGGGGGCGGCCGATGTGCTTCTTGCCGGGCAGCATCCGGCCCTCGGCCTGGCGGCGCCGGGCCGCGGCTATTCCGTCGGCCTGGCGCTCGGCGCGCAGTTCGAGTTCGTACTCGGCGGCCAGGGCCAGCACGCCGAACATGAGCCGGCCTTCCTTGGTGCCCAGGTCGAAGTTCTCGGTCAGCGACACCACCGTGACACCGCGGTCGCGCAGCTGGTTGACGGTGGCCAGCACGTCGGCGGCGCTGCGGCCCCACCGGTCGGACTTCCAGAACTTCAGCGTGTCGCCGGGCTGCGGGAGCGGCAGCAGTTCCTGCCAGGCTGGCCGGAGCACCCCGCGCTTGGCTGACTCCTGTTCCTGCACCAGCGTGTCGTAGCCGCTGGCTTCCAGCGCATCGAGCTGGAGCTGCGGGTTCTGGTCCCGCGTCGAGACGCGGGCGTACGCCCATACCTGCCCGGTCACCGGGAGGGCCTCCGATCTGCCTCCGGCCGCGTGGCGCCGTCCGGAAACGGCTTCCCCCGCTACCTCACCCGCAGGCCGAGCACTACCTGGACTGGTTCCACGTCACCATGCGGCTGACCGTGCTGCGCCAGATGACCCGCTCCCTGCCGCCCCGGCCCGCCGACCAGGACGATGACGACGACACGCCCTGGACCCCCGACCCCGGCCAGGCCGACCGGGACCTGGAGCGGGTCAAGCACTTCCTGTGGCACGGCAACACCTTCCGCGCGATGCAGATCCTCGAGGACCTCCGCGACGACTTCGAGATCGCCTGCGCCGCCGCTGACGCCGACGACAAGCAGCGCGCGTTCCACGAGCGGCTCGCCGAGTTCTGCACCTACATCGGGCGCAACAGCGAGGAGATCCCGAACTACGGCGAGCGCTACCGCTGCGGCGAGCCGATCTCCACCGCCACCGCCGAGGCCACCGTCAACCAGGTCATCAGCCGCCGCATGGTCAAAAAGCAGCAGATGCGCTGGTCGCCCCGCGGCGCCCACCTCCTCCTGCAGGTCCGCACCCGCGTCCTCAACGACGACCTCGCCGCCGACTTCGCCCGCTGGTACCCCGGGCTCACCGCCCCGGATCAGCGGCTAGTCGACGCTGCCTGACCTCCCACGGTTTCTCCCGGTCTCCGATCCCGACGGCGGGGGTGGCGCGGCCGATGGTGGACCCGGACTACACCGCCACCATCGGCCTGGACCGCGACCAGGTACGCGCCCTGGTCGCAGCCGCCGACGCCGACCCGGGGCCGCAGGCGCTGCGGACGGCGGCGGTGATCCGGCTGCTGGTGCACAATGCGCTGCGGGTAGATGAGGCCTGCGCCGCCGATGTCGCCGACCTCGGCGCCGACGCCGGCCACCGGGTCCTGCGCGTGCTCCATAAGGGCGCCCGGAAAGCGAGAATCCCGCTGGCCCCGGCCACGGCAGCCGCGCTGGACGCCTACCTTGCTGACCGGGCCCGCCGCGGCGGGCTCAGCGACGCGCGGCAGCTGGCCGGGCCGCTGCTGGCCACCGCCAGCGGCGGCCGCCTCCGCCAAGGGCACCTGTGGGAACTGGTGCGCCGCCTGGTGCACGCCGCGCAGGCCAAGGCACGCGACGACGTGGCCGAGATGTTCTGCCCAGCCCGGTCTGCTTTGCGACCAGGTACCCGTGCAGCCACGCGGTAGGGTCCGCCTCCAGCGCGGCCAGCACGGACAACGTTCTGGTCGGGTAATCAATGACCTCTACGTAAACGGTAGCAGGGTGCAGCATGTCGGAGTAATTAATGGGGCGTCCGGTAATCATCGGCCAGGAGAACGCAGGTTGTGTATTCGTCGCGACGGGTTTCGGGACATTGAGCACATCAGGTAGGCGCATGACGAAGCTCAGATGGAGGCGCTAACCAGGTTGAACTCGTAGTGCCCAGCGGCCGGAGGTAGTGACGCCGGGTTCGCACTGTCGTATGACGGGAGCATGCGGTATGCGCGACGGGGCGGGTACACGCCCGCCGGGCAGCAGCGGCGTGAGCGACTGCGGCTGCAGGCGGCCGGGCGGTTCGCCCGGGGCGACGGGATCAATGAGATCGCGCACGACCTGCGGGTCACGCCCGGGTCGGTGCGGCGGTGGCGCAGGGCCTGGCGAGAGGGCGGCGCCGGCGCGCTGCGGTCCAGGGGGCCGGTGTCGCGGGAGAAGCTGAGCCCGCAGCAGTGGGCCCGGCTGGAGCAGGAGCTCAGGAAGGGCCCGCTGGCGCACGGCTTTGCCGGGGACCAGGGGTGGACCCTCGGACGGATCAAGACGCTGATCGGCAAGCTGTTCCGCGTCGGAGCTGCGCAGTGACCACTAACCAGGTCCTGTTCGGGGTAAGCCTCATCCTCGTGCTGGCCGTCGGCTCGCAGGTGCTGGCCGACCGGCTGCGCATCCCGGCGCTGATCATCCTGCTGCCGGCGGGCTTCATCGCGGGCGCGGCCACCAGCGACGTCAACCCCCAGCGGCTGCTCGGCGCGGCCTTCCAGCCGCTGGTGTCGCTGGCCGTGGCGGTGATCTTGTATGACTCCGGCCTGGCGCTGGAGCAGGCGAAGCTGCGCGGGCACACCCGCCGGGTGGTCGGCCGTCTGATCATCGTGGGGGTACCGGTCACCTGGGCGTTCGGCACCGTGTTCGCCGGTCTCCTGCTGGGCATGTCCGCCCAGGCCGCGCTGATGATCGGCGCGATCCTCGTGGTGTCCGGGCCCACGGTGGTCGGCTCGTTGCTGGGGTTCGTCCGGCCGGCCGAGCGCCTGCAACGGGTGCTGACCTGGGAAGGGGCGCTGATCGACCCGGTCGGCGGCATCCTCGGCGCGGTGGTGTTCCGCGCCGTGCTGGCCAGCACCCATCACGGGCTGGCCTATCCGCTGGGGCAGTTCTTCCTATCAGTGGCCATCGGCGTGCTCGGCGCGGTGATCGGCGTCGCGGTGCTGTGGCTGTGCCTGCGCACGCTCAACCTCGGCGAGGTCCTGGGCACCAGCTGCCAGCTCGCGGTCGTGGTAGGTGTCGCGGCCGCCTGCGACATCGCCCGCGACGACGCCGGGCTCATCGCGGCGGTCCTGATGGGCCTGGCCCTGGCTAACATGCCCGGTTTCGACGTCCCCGCGCGCCGGCCGTTCTTCGAGACGCTGGTGCAGCTGATCATCGGCGTGCTGTTCATCTCCATCTCGGCCACCGTCACCCCGGCCTCGCTGCGGCTCCTGGTCCTGCCGACGGTCGGCCTGGTGGCCGTCCTGGTGCTGGTGACCCGACCGCTGGTGGCGTTCCTCGCCGCCATCCGAACCGACCTGACCGCTGGTGAACGCATGTTCACCGGCTGGATGGCGCCGCGGGGCATCGTCGCAGCCGCGACCGCCTCGACGTTCGGGACCGGCCTAGCCGCCGCCCACGTCGGCGGCGCCGCCAAGATCCTGCCGGTCACGTTCCTGGTCATCGTGGCGACGGTGGGCATCTACAGCGTGACCGCGGTCCCGGTGGCCCGGCGCCTCGGCGTCACCCGCCCTGCCCGCGCACGCCCGCTGCTGGTGGGCGGCGACCCGTGGGTGATCGACCTGGCCGGCACCCTGCGCAACACGGGCCTGGGCGTGGTCATGTGGGCCGCGGCCGAGGACGAGCGAGACCAGATCACCCAGGCCGGCCTGGAACTCGCGCACGGCGAGCTGCTGGCGGCGGCCACCACCGGCGCCGAACTGGAGGGCATCACCGCGGTCCTGCTGCTCACCGACGACGACGACTTCAACGCCCTGGCCTCAACGATCGTGGTCGGCAACCCGGAGACCACGGTGTACCGGCTCGCCCCGCGTCAGCCCAGCCACGGCGTGGTAGCGCCCTCCACTGGCGCCGAGGCCGTGTTCGGCCTGACCCACGATGACATCGCCTTGCGCCATGCCGCCGGCGCCCGGACCGTCACCATACCCGCGAACGGCGTCATCCCGCCCGGAGCCGACCTGCTGTTCCTGATCGGCCCGGACGGATCCCTCCGCCCGGCGACAACCTCTCGCCCGCTCACCCCGCAGCCCGGCGACACCCTCGTGCTCCTCGCCCCCGGCTGACCCGGCGAGCTACCTTTGCGGGCCGGCCTGCGCCGACCACGGTCACGGCCTGCTGGTCCCGGCGGGCAGTTCCCTGGCCACGCCAGACAGTATCTGGCGGGGCCGGGGCAGTGCCGGGAGCGCGCGGCGCGCTGGCGGCCGAGCAGCCGCACGGCGCCTGCCGCCGCGAGCTCGGCGACCGACGGAGCGATCACGTCGACCGCGGTCACCAGCGCACGGCGCACCAGTCCGGGATGGCGCTCCGGTGCTGTCGCGGATGTCGGCGACCAGGTGATGGGTCACCGATTCCCACCATCCGGCGCCGCGGACGGCGCCCTCCTCATACCGCCAGTGCCCCGCGCGTACTGCACCTGCCGCTCGAGCCACGGATCCTGGCCTCGGCGGGCCTGGGGACGGGGCGTACCTTCTGGCGTATCCCCATTGTGCACCTCCCCTTGTGTTATTCATCGACGCGCGCTTAGTAAGAAGCGTGCGCTGAGCCGCCAAATTGTTGATCTTGGACATGGGTCATCGGCAGCCTCGTCGGCTACGTCCACCATGTCATCGACCGCACCCTCGACCTTGAGCATGGTCTCGTCCTCGACCCTGATGGCAGCACTAACCCAGCGCCCCTAGCAGATGTCCGTAAGAGGATCGTCCTGCGCACGTGATCGTCCCGGGGCCGGAGGAGGACAGATCACCAGGTCGCGGTGTCTCAGATAGGTCGTACGGTGATGTTCTCAGTTGAGGGGCCTCTACCGTACGATGGGCAGGTGACCGACACTGACGCGGCCGCCGCAGCGCCATCCTCCGCCCGGCCTGGCGCGCTCATCGGGTACGCACGGTGCTCAACCGTCGCCCAGGACACCGATATCCAGCGGGCCACCCTCGCCGGGTACGGCGTCCCCGCCAACCGCGTCTACGTCGATGAGGGATTCACCGGGACCAGCACCGGCCGGCCTGGCCTGGACCAGGCGCTCGCTGCCGTGCACGCCGGGGACACCCTGATCGTCCCCAGGCTTGACCGGTTCGCCCGGTCGGTGCCCGACGCACGTTCCCTCGCCGACCTGATCATCAGCCGGGGAGCCTGCCTGCAGATCGGCTCCACGGTGTACGACCCGGCCGACCCGTTCGGGAAGATGTTCTTCAACATCCTCGCCTCGTTCGCCGAGTTCGAGGTCGACATCATCCGGCTGCGCACGATCGAGGGCATGGCCAGGGCCCGCCAGCGCGGAAAGCTCAAGGGCAAGCAGCCTAAGCTCAACGGCCAGCAGCGGGCACACCTGCTCCAACTCGACCGGCAAGGGGCGAAGACCCCGACCGAGCTGGCGGAGCTGTTCGGGGTGTCGCGGGCCACCATCTACCGGGAACTGAAGAAGGCACAGGGGGCCGCGGTATGACCGCTCAGCCGACCGGCCCCGCGCACGGCCCGGACACCGGCTCGCATGAGGTGATCCACCTGGGCGGGCACGCCGCTGTGGTGGTGCCGCTGACGTGGTGCCGGTCTGGCATATCGCCAGGGGGAGAACCAGCGGCTGATCTCTCGCTGACACCGGCACCGGGCATCAGTGCAGCTCAGGGATGTCCGGCCAGAATTTCCCCGCGATTACCGGGACCCCTGCTTCGCCCCCGGTGACACGCTCGTTACCGGTACCCCTAGCCGGGGGACTCACGGCGTGTCCTCAACGAAAGAAAGGACGGGACAATGGCCCGGACCCCGCCGATCCTGGCCGAGCAGCCGCTGGACGCAACCTGGAAGGCAGCCGGGCACGTCGTCACGCTGGCCGGCGCCGAGGCGGTGGCCGTGCAGGCGGTGGCCGTGCAGGCGGCAGCCTCCTTCACGCGGGCCGCAGTGCTGTGGCCGTCGATCTCCGCAGCCCACGCAATGGCCGGTCTGGCCAGCGCGCTGGGCCCATGGCTGCCGCTGCGCCCGTTCCCGGACCAGCCGGTGGTCGTGGTAATGCCCGGACCGGGCGAGACAGGACGGGGCGCGACGGTGCCCAGTGGCCCGCCGGGCGCAGTGCGCGCGGCCGATGCGGTCACGCTGGGGGTAGAGGAGGAGTTCGTGCTCCTGGACCCGTCCACCGGCGTCACGCTGCCAGCCGGCCCGGACCTGGTGCGGATGCTCGGCGGGGAGCCGGGCGTGCAGCAAGAGCTGATGCAGTTCCAGGTGGAGACCGGAACCAGGGTGTGCACCGGCCTGGACGACCTCGGCGGTGAGCTGGTCAGGCTCCGGCGGCTCGCCGCGGCCGCCGCGGCGCAGCTGGGCTGCCGCCTGGTGGCGTCAGGGGTCGCGCCGTACCGCACGCCCGGGCTGGCCGCTTTAACATGTCAGCCCCGTTATCACGAGCTGGCACGCCGGTACGGTCCGGTGGTGGCCGAGGCCGGCATCTGCGCTTGTCACGTGCACGTCGGGGTCCCCTCCCGGGACCTGGGCGTCCAGGTCCTGGCGCGGCTGCGTCCCTGGCTTGCGCCGCTGCTCGCCGTCACCGCCAACTCCCCGATCGCCGACGGGCACGATACCGGATGGGCCAGCTGGCGGTACACGATCCAGACACGCTGGCCGACCGCGGTGCCGCCCGCGGCGTGGCCGGACGCGGCCGCCTACGACACGGCCGTCGGCCGCCTTATCGGGCGCGGCGCCGCACTGGACGAGCGGAGCGTCTACTTCCTGGCCCGGCTTTCCCCGCGCTACCCCACCGTCGAGGTCCGGGTCGCCGACGTCTGCCTCGACGCGGGCACCGCGGTGCTGCTGGCGGGGCTGATCCGCGCCCTGGTCGCCACCGCCCTGGCCGAGGCCCGGCGAGGGATGCCGGTGGCAACGGCGCCGGCCGGGCAGGTCGCCGCGGCGCTGGCCGCTGCGGCACGGCAGGGGCTCGCCGGCGCGGGAGTCGACCCGTTCACCGGGCAGGCCGTCGATGCGCCGGCGCTCCGCTCCCGCCTCCTTGATCATGTCTACCCCGCGCTCCGGGACCACGGCGACACCGAGACGATCACCAGGCTGCTGCACCAGCTCGACCAGCGGGGGACCGGAGCCGGCCGCCAGCGGGCCCTGTTCACCAGCGCCGCATCCACGCCCGCGTTCATCACGGCACTCGCCCGCGCAACGGTGTCCGGCCACGAGCCCGCGCCGGTGGCGCCGGGCCCGATGCCCGGGTCCCGGCAGCCGCGCCAGGGCCAGGACTTAGCAGGCGATGACGCATACCGGCGGCGAGAGCGCCGCATCGGGGTTCCGCGAGCAGATGACCTGGCAGCTGCGGGCCGCCCGCGTGCTCACCGACCTGCTAGAGCGCGGGGACCACGAGGGCCTGCCCGTGCTGGAGTGGACGATCAGTCACAACGGCGCCCAGGTCACCGGCCGGTCCTACGCCCAGCCGGGCAGCGCCCGCCGCGCCGCGCTCACCGCGTGGGCCGCGGCGCTCGGCATCACACTGGGCGAGGAATACCACCAGGACAGCAGGATGACCACAATCACCGGCACGGCTAAGCGGGAACGCACCCGGCACCGGTCCGCGGCAATCACGCTCACCGGCGACATCTGGGAGGACTGACCCGCCCGCCGTGGGGACCAGGCCGTAACAGCGGGCAGCGCGGCCGTCAGCGGGCCAGTGCGCACCGTCCCGTCTTCGCCGCCGGAGACGTTTTCTATGCGGACCGAGAGGCCGCCGGGGAGCTCCCTCTCGGGGTGACCATGCTCACCTTGACGACGGTCACCTGCCGGGCACTGTGGCAGGCGAACTGTTACCGCCCAGACCTTGCGGGAGAGACAATCATGAGCACCCTCACGCGCGCCGCCGCCTATACCGTCCGGATCGCCGCGGTAACCGCCGCAGCCCCGGTGCTGGCCGGCGCGGCCGCTTCAGCCGCGACCGCGAAGCTGACCGGCTGGGAACTGCGGCAGCTCGCCAGCTCACCGCTGTCCGCCGAGGCCGGGCGGCTGAGGGCCGACTTCCGCGAGCTGGCCGCCGCCAACGGTGCCGCCGCAACCACGCCAGCGCGGCAGCGGGGGCACGCCGGGGACGGCCGCGACAGGCACCGCCCCAATCGCGCGCCCGCGCGCTCCGGCAAGGCCCGTGCCGAGCTGGCTGCCGTGAGCTCGGCGCGCTAGGCACGCCGGCATACCGCGCTCGGCCGACGAGCACAGAGCCCGGGCGGGAGCAGAACTGGTACCCGATCAGCAAGCTCGGCTGGTTCACCAGTCATATCCGTGAGGGCGTCGAGGCGACCCGCTGCCAGCTGGAACTGCTCCAGCCCGCCCGCGCACGGCCCTATCTGCTGGGACGACGCCACCGTAGCCCGCATCATCCAGGTACACCACGACCAGGCCGAGGACCTGACACTGTTCCAGAATCAGGCCGACCGGTGGAAAACCGACCCGGGCCTGACCGCCACCCAGCGGGCCGACCTCGCCGTGTACGAGACACTGATCGCCCAGCTCCGCCAGGTCAACGCTGAGGTGCTGGCCGTCGCGGACGAACTGTCCCGCGGCACGATTGACACCGTGCTCGCCAAGTCCGACCTCGAGCTAGGCATCGAGCGACCACGACCAGGTCGGTCTTGCCGCGCACCAGACTGGTCGCGAACGTGTGCCTCAGGACATGGGCTGTCGGGTCGTCGTCGAGCGCGGCCTGCTCGGCGATGGCGGCGATGATGCCGCCAGCGGCGCGAGCTGACAGGCGTCCGCCGTTGGTGTTGAGGAAGAGCGCGGGACTGGTGCCGGCGCCGGGCCAGGCAGCGCGTTCGGTCAGCCACTGCTCCAGCCCGGGCCGCAGCGCGGCGGTCGAGCAGGTCGTCTCCCGCGAGGACCTGGCCGCCGCGGTGGAGGACCCTGTACCGCCTGTTCCCCTCCAAGCGGTCGCTGCTCAAGGCCGTCCTTGACGTCTCCTTCGGCGGTGACGACCAGCCCGTCGCCTTCGGCGAGCGGCCCGAGGTCCGGGCAGCGCGGGACGAACCGGACCCGGTGGCGCTGGTCCGGGCGTTCGCCCGCATCGGCCGTGCCTTCATGGCGCGGTCCTCGGCGATCATGCACGTCCTGGCAACCGCCGCCCAGGTCGACTCCGACGCGGCGCAGCTCATGGAGCAGATCAGGCGGCAACGCCGCACCGGCCAGTCCCGGATCGTCGCCGCCCTGTCCGCCCGCGACGCCCTCGACCCCGAGCTGGAATTCTCCGTGGCGGCCGACATCACGTATGTCGCCCTGTCTCCCGATGTCCATCGCATCCTGACCGTCGAGTGCGGCTGGACAGCTGAGCAGTACGAGCAGTGGCTCGTCCGGTCGCTGCGCGCACTTCTCCGGCCCGAGCTGGCGGAACAGATTGGCTGATATCGCATATCGCACGACCGCGGAGCTGTCACCGTCGGTAACGAGGCCCCTGTCTGGCCTTCGCCGGCGCCCAGAACCGCTACGACGACGTCGTCGGTGACTTCCCGGTCTGACCAGCACGATCATGCTCGTTTGCGGCTGGTGACACGTTTCTTACCGGCACCCCGACTAACCTCGATTCCCGGGAGACGGTGGGGAGCCCGTGACCGCCGGGCTTCCTGACTGTCCCAGGTGCGTTCATGCTGGCAGGCGGGCATGTTCCCGCTCACTCTCGCGATAACCTCAATGAGTCTGCCTGAACTGAGTGCCTCTAGTTGAGGGCACGGAAATCGGACACCGTGGGCAGGCATCTTGCCCTGACCGGCGTGTCTCCCTGCCTGCTGCCTGATACGGCACTACCATCTCTGGGAGTAGTTCAGCAAGATGACTTGAGGCGCCAGGATAGGCAGGATGCGGAACGGCGCGCAGTACTTCACCGAGCCGGCGAGCTCAGCGCAGCGCCGGTACGAGGCGCTGCGCGCCTACTTGGCCTGGAACTCCTATAGCTACGGCCAAGGGCAAAGTAGCGCTGAGGCATCTATCGGATTCGGCACGTAGCGGTCACAAGTGAGGCATACCGACGGTGCAGGTAGCCCCTGTTCCTGATCGTGGTGGCGATCGTCTTTCCGTGATCGCTAACGAGGGGCAACGGGGTGCAAGCTGAGTGGGAGCCGGATGAGCTGATCGACGCATGGACGCTGACCGGGAACGACTGGGACCTGATCGCGAACAAGGCGGGCGTGACCCGGCTCGGCTTCGCGGTGATGCTGAAGTTCTACGAGATCGAGGGCCGCTTCCCGGCCTATCCCCAAGAGGTCCCGCCCGCCGCGGTCAGCTATCTCGGGTCACTCGTGAAGGTCGATCCGGCGCTGTTCGCCAAGTACTCCTGGGCGGGCCGGTCGATCAAGTACCACAGGTCCCAGATCCGCAAGGTGTACGGGACGCGGCCGCCGGCCGAGGATGACGAGGACCGCTGGGCGCAGTGGCTGGCCGCGGAGTTGTGCCCGGCCGAGACGAACCGGGACCGGCTGGCGGCCGCGCTGCGGCGGCGCTGCAGGAGCGAGAACGTGGAGCCGCCGAGCACAGGCCAGGTCGAGCGCGTAGTCGCCTCGGCGGGCCGCCGGTTCGACGATGACTTCGCCGCGACGGCCGCCGGGCGTCTCGGGCCCGTGGTGTGCGGCCGACTGGAGGACCTGCTGTCACGGCCGAACGTGCTGGCCGAGCTGAAGTCCGACCCGGGACCGCTGGGGCTGGACACGCTGCTGGCCGAGATCGGCAAGCTGTCGACGGTGCGGGCGCTCGGGCTGACCGAGGCGGTGTTCGGCGACGCCTCGGACCGGATCGTGGCGGCCTGGCGGGCGCGGGCGGCCCGCATGTACGCCTCGGACTTCGCCGACTGCCCGGAGCCGGTGCGGTACGCGCTGCTGGCGGCGCTGTGCTGGACGCGGCAGGCCGAGCTGGTCGACGGGCTGGTGGAGCTGCTGATCGGGCTGATCCACCGGATCAACGCACGCGCCGAGCGGCGGGTGGAGAAGGAGCTGATCGGCGAGCTGGCGAACGTGCCGGGCAAGCGCGGCATCTTCACCAGGATGGTCGACGCCGCCCTGGAGCATCCCGACGACACGGTGCGGGAAGCCCTGTACCCGGTGGTGCCGGGCGGGGTGAAGACGCTGAGCGCGCTGGCCCGGGAGCTGAAGGCAACCGAGCGGGCGGTGGCCGAGCGGGTCCGCTACCAGCTCCGCGGCTCCTACTCGCACTACTACCGGCGGATGCTCGCCCCGCTGCTGGCCGCGCTGGAGTTCCGCTGCAACAACAGCGCCTACCGGCCGGTGATGGACGCCATCGACCTGCTCGCCCGCTACGCGGGCGCCGACAGCGACCAGAAGCTCTACGCGGCCGGGGAGAAGGGGTCCCGGCAGCAATCGCGGAAAATCCAACGAACCAACCGCTGACCTGCGGTGATGTGGTGTTATTCGGGCTTGGTCAGCGAGTCCTGCGTCGTGCTGCGGGGTCTGCGTCGGCGGTGACCTGGGCGGAGGTCTGCTCGCCGAGCTGGACGTACCGGCCGAGGCTGCCCAGGTGCAGGTGCCGGGATTTGGCCTGGAGCTCGGGGGCGGTGCGTCCGTCGGCGGCCAGGTGCTGGAGGGCGGAGTGGCGGAGCTGGTGGAGCGTCCAGCCCTGCTTGTGCGGGTCGTGGGCGGCGGCGGCCTGCTTGAACAGGTACTCGGCGCGCGGGTAGGACAGCCGGCCGCGTCCGGTCTCCGGGCAGACGTCGGCCTCGGCAGGGGCTCGGCGTACTGGCCAGGGATCCGGAGGGCGTACCTGTCAGCCCGGGCGGGCACCCTGCGGGTGTCGCTCCGCGATCGCTGCGCGACCCTTGACCGGCATGCCCTTCAGCTCGCAGGACCAGCAGTGCTGGCTGATGTCACGATCGTCCGCTGAGGTCCGCGCCGCATTTGCCGAGGCGTGGTCGTCGGCGAGCAGGCGGCGCAGCACCTCGCCGGCTCTGCTTAATAGCATCGGCTTCCCAAAACCTTCACAGTAGAGCCAATATCATGAATATGCAATGGCTAAGATGACGGGATGACGCGGGCCACGTACCACTCGCCACGCCGGCAGCAGGCCGCCGCCGCCACCCGGGCCGCGATCCTGGACGCGGCCCGCGAGCTGTTCGCCGCCCAGGGCTACGCCGCCACCACGATCGGCCAGATCGCCGCCGCCGCGCAGGTCGCGGCCAACACCGTCTACACCAGCGTCGGCGGGAAAGCGCACCTGCTGCGGGCCCTGATGGACGAGGGCGTCCGCGACCCGTCCGTCGCGGACGCCCTGGAGCAGATCGCCCGGACCAGTGATCCGGTCACCGTGATACGGCTGACGGCCGCCGGCACCCGCCGCCTCAACGAGCAGCGCGAGAAAGACGTCGTCATCCTGCTCGAGGGCGCGGGCGCCGACCCGGCCGCGGCCGGCATCCTGCGCGAGGGCATCAGCCGCTATCGCGACGCGCTCACCCTCGCCGCCCGCCGGCTCACCGAACTCGACGCCAGCAACGCCGCCGACCCCGGCCACGCCAGCGACGTCTTCTGGTACCTGTTCGGCTTGCACTCCTGGCGCACCCTCATCGCCGACCTAGGCTGGACCTGGGACCGGGCCGAACACTGGCTGGCCCAGCGCGCCATCGACTCCCTGCTCCCCTCGCACCCCAAGAGCTGACAGCCGCCCCGCGATCAAGCCGGGCGGGACTGGCCGGGGCGGACGGCCGACCAGGGGACCGCGGCACCCGGGCAGGTGCCTGATGCGGCGTTATCGAGCTGGTCAAGATCCGCTATTGCCGCCGGGGAGCCGACCGTGCAGGCTGGCCCAGTCGGCGTAGGTCGGCAGCAGGTCGCCGCGGCGTGCCTGGTCCAGCGTGGGGGCGGCGGCATCCTTCTCGGACAGGATTGGCCGTGCCCCCGTCGGCCAGTCGATGCCGATGCCGGGGTCGAGCGGGTGCACGCCGTGCTCGCGGCTGGGTGCGTAGCCGGTGGAGCACAGGTAGACCACGGCCGCCTCGCCGCTGAGCGACATGAAGGCGTGCCCGAGGCCTTCGGAAAGGAACACCGCGCGCCGGTCGGTGTCATCCAGCCGCACGGACTCCCGGCAACCATAGCCAGGCGAGCCGACCTGACGACCGAGGATGGCGCCGCTGACGCAGGTGACGTACTTCGCCTGGCCAGGCGGGACGGCTGTGAAGTGGATGCCCCGGACGACCCAGCGACGGGACACCGGGCAGTTGGCCTGGGCGACCTCGGGCCGGCAGCCGAGCGCCTCGGACAGCTCCTCGCCGCGGAACCACTCCAGGAAGCTTCCTCGGCCGTCGCGGAGAATCCGCGGGGTGAAAAGCCAGGCACCCTCGATGCCGAGCGAGTCCATCTGATCCCCCAGGTGGCTAGGAACATACGGTTCGGTGAGCGGCAAGGCAAGCGCGTCGCGGTAACGGCCGATGCCCTCGCGCACGATGCCACCCGCAGCCGGGTCGGCGCGCCCTCGAGCAGGATGGCCACGTCCTTCTCGCGATGCTCGTCATATGCCCTCCCGTCATCTTATCTCTTGCATATTCACAGTAGAGCTCCTACCTTGAATATAAGATCATCACTCCGAATGGTCCTGGTGGCGTGATCCACCTCACCTCAGGCCTCATCATGGGAGGAGCGCCACCATGCGCGTCCTGTTCTCCTGCAGTCCCGGCATCGGCCACCTCTACCCGCTGCTGCCACTCGCCCGCGAGTTCCGCGATCAGGGCCACGACGTAGCGTTCCTGGCCTCTGGCGGCCTCGCCGCCGCGGTGGCGGGCGAGGAGTTCGACTTCCTCACCGCCGGACCTGGCATCGAGGTCCTGCTCCCGGAAGCCTTCCGCCGCTACCCTGACCTGGCCGCGCTGCCAGCCGAGGAGGCGATGCGCGCCGGCATCCCGGTCTTCGGCGAGGTGCGCCTGGACCTCACGGTGCCCGAAGCGCTACCCGCGGCCCGGGGCTGGCGCCCCGACCTGATCGTCAGCGAGCACGCCGACTTCGTGGGGCCGCTGCTGGCCGCACTCCTCGATATCCGGCACGCGACGCTCGGCTTCGGGCCGGGCCATCCGGCGGACTGGCTGGAGCTGGCCGGCAGGTCCGTCGCCTCCTCCTACGAACACCTGGGCCTGCGGCCGCCGGCCAGCGCGGGGCTCTACGACGGGACCTACCTCGACACCTGCCCCCCGGCCCTTCAGCAGCCGAGGTTCCGGCTACCCGCCGCGGCGCAACCGCTCCGGCCCGAGGCCTACAGCCGCCCCGGCACCCGGTGGTCCGCGCCCGGCTTCGCGGGCCACGCGTCGGCGCCGCTTGTCCTGCTCACGATGGGCACGATCTTCGGCAGCCCGGCCGTCTTCACCACCGCCGTGCACGCCCTCACCGAACTCGACGTCAATATCCTCGTCACGGTCGGGCCGCTCGGGGATCCGGCGGCCATCAAAGCCGACGCTAGCAGGGTGCACGTCGAGCGTTTCATCCCGCTCGATCTGGTGTTGCCGGCTTGCGACCTCGTGGTGACCCACGGCGGCGCAGGCATCACCCTCGCCAGCCTCGCAGCCGGCATCCCGATGGTGATGATCCCGCAATCAGCCGACCAGTTCATCAACGCCGAACGGGCAGTCGCAGCCGGCGCCGCCGTCAGCGTCCCTCCCAGCGCCCTTGACACCCGGCACCTCGGCGATGCCGCCGACCGGGTGCTGCACGAGCGCGGGTTCACCGCGGCGGCAGCGCGCATCCAGCACCAGATCGCCCGCATGCCGGACCCGGCGTATGTCGCCAAGACTCTCGCCTGCGACTGAGCCCCGCGTCCCGCCGGACCCATGTCGCTGAAAGGATCACCGATGTCTGACATACACGCCGCCCGGTCGACGACGACGGCCACCAGCACCGCAGTTACCGAGACCCGGCTGGCCCGCGACGTTTACCGCCGGGCCGCCTACCAGGTCGGAACGCCCGGCGAGGTAGCCGCCTGCCAGCGTGCCTTCCGGCCCCGCGCCCTGCCAGGATCTCACCCATGAAGGCCCTGGTGCTGGCGGGCGGGTCCGGCCGCCGGCTCCGCCCGATTACGCATACGTCCGCCAAGCAGCTGGTCCGGGTGGCCAATAAGCCCGTTCTGTTCTACGGTCTTGAGGCCATCCGGGACGCCGGCATCGCCGACGTCGGGATCGTGGTGGGGGAAACCACGGCAGCAGCGATCCAGGCGGCCGTCGGCAGCGGCCAGGACTTCGGGCTGGATGTCACGTACATCAGGCAGGACGCCCCGCTCGGGCTGGCCCACGCGGTCCTGGTCGCGCGCGACTACCTCGGCGATGAGGATTTCGTCATGTACCTGGGCGATAACTTCATCGTCGGCGGCATCACCCCGCTGGTGGATGAGTTCAGGTCGGGTCGGCCGGACGCACAGATCATGCTGACCGCGGTAACGGATCCGCGCCAGTTCGGCGTCGCAGAGCTGGACGGCGCGGGCGAGGTGGTCGGCCTGGAGGAGAAGCCCTGCTGCCCGAAGAGCGCTCTCGCGCTCGTCGGGGTGTACATCTTCACCCCCGTTGTGCATGAGGCGGTTCGGCGGCTCAGGCTGTCCGGCCGCGGGGAACTTGAGATCACCGGCGCCCTGCAATGGCTCGTCGACAGCGGCCACAAGGTGCGGTCGACGATCATATCGGGGTACTGGAAGGACACCGGCGACGTCGCCAGCATGCTCGAGGTCAACCGCATGGTGCTGGAGGGCGTCGAGGCGCGGCAAGACGGGGTGGTCGACGCCGCGACCGAGCTCATCGGCCGGGTGGTGATCGAGCGTGGCGCCCGGGTTAGCCGTTCGCGCATCGTGGGTCCGGCCATCATCGGTGCGGGAACACAGGTGGACCGCTCCTACATCGGCCCGTTCACATCCGTAGACCAGGAGTGCGCCATCGTTGACGGCGAGATCGAGTACTCGATCGTGCTGCGCGGCGCCTCGGTGCACGGGGTCAGGCGGATCGAAGCGTCACTCATCGGCCACCACGCGGAGGTGACCCCGGCGCCGGGCGCGCCCCGGGCGCACCGCCTGGTGCTGGGTGATCACAGCAAGGTACAGATTAGCTCATGAGGATACTGGTGACGGGCGGGGCCGGGTTCATCGGCTCGCATTACGTCCGCACGCTGCTGGCCGGCGGGTATGCCGGTTTCCGGGATGCCCAGGTGACCGTGCTGGACAAGCTCACCTACGCGGGCAACCTGGCCAACCTGCAGCCGGTAGCGGGCAGCTCACGGCTCGCGTTCGTGCACGGTGACATCTGCGACCCCCCGCTGCTCGCGGCGGTCGTCCCGGGCCACGACGCCGTGCTCAACTTCGCCGCCGAGACCCATGTCGACCGGTCCATCGCCGGCGCAGCCGATTTCGTCGCCGCTAACGTGGTCGGCGTCCAGGTCCTGCTGCAGGCATGCCTGGACGCGGGGGTGCGGCGGGTGGTCCAGGTCTCCACCGATGAGGTCTACGGCAGCGTGGCGCGCGGATCGTGGGCGGAGGACGCGCCGCTCGCGCCGAACTCGCCGTACGCCGCCGCCAAGGCCGGGGGCGACCTGATCGCACGGGCCTACGCCCGGACCCACGGGCTCGATGTCCGCATCACCCGCTGCTGCAACAACTACGGCCCCTACCAGTTCCCCGAGAAGGTCATCCCGCTCTTCGTCAGCAGCCTTCTCGACGGGCTGCAGGTCCCGCTTTACGGTGACGGCGGGAACGTTCGCGGCTGGATTCACGTGGACGACCACTGCCGCGGCATCCAACTGGTCCTGGAGCGCGGCAAGCCCGGGAACGTCTACCACATCAACGGCGACGCGGAGCTGACCAACATCCAGCTGACGCAGGCACTGCTCGACTGCTTCGGCGCGGGCTGGGACAGGGTCGCGCGCGTCGAGGACCGCAAGGGGCACGACCGCCGCTACAGCATCGACGACTCGGCGCTGCGCGCCCTCGGCTATGCTCCCCGGACGCCCTTCCAGCAGGGTCTCGGCGCTACCGTGCACTGGTACCGGGAGAACCGCCGCTGGTGGGAGCCGCTCAGCCGGGGGCGGTGCAGCGCAGGCCGCACCGGCGGGTCCTCGGCCAGGAACGGGGTGGCCGCGGCAGCCCGATCCGGGCTCGCCACATGAGCCGGTGGCTGGTCACCGGAGCCGGGGGGATGCTCGGCCAGGACCTAGTCAGCATCCCGCGCCGCACCGGCGCGGACGTGACCGGGCTGGCCCGGCAGGATCTCGACGTCGCCGACGACGCCGCGGTACGCGGCGCACTCCTGCGCGACCGGCCTGCCGTCGTCGTCAACTGCGCGGCCTGGACGGCAGTGGACCAGGCCGAGGCGCATGAGGACCAGGCTTTCCTGGTAAACGGTCAGGGCGCGCGGAACATCGCTGCCGCGTGCGCCGCCACCGGCACCAAACTGGTGCACGTGTCCACCGATTACGTGTTCAGCCCCGGTGCGACACCGGGTCATCATCATGCCCGCCGACCGCGCGGCATCACCTCAAGATCAACTACCCAGCTGTGGATAACGGCCAGCGCTCTACTCGCGGATTCGGGTGCGGGGACCAGCGGCGGCCGTACGCCGAAGATGACCGCCCCGCGCCGCGCACCGCCTACGGGCGCACCAAGCTCGCCGGGGAGCAAGCCGTCCTCGGGCTCCTCCCCGAGACCGGCTACGTGGTGCGGACGGCCTGGCTGTACGGAGCGCACGGGCCCAATTTCGTGCACGCGATGACGCGGCTCGCCGCCGGGCAGCCGTTCGTCGATGTCGTCGCTGACCAGCGCGGGCAGCCCACCTGGACGGCCGATGTCGCTGACCAGATCATCGCGCTGGTCTCCTCAGACGCCCGGCCCGGCATCTACCACGCGACGAGTTCGGGCGATACGACCCGGCTCGGGCTCGCCCAGGAGGTCTTCCGACTGCTCGGTGCCGACCCCTCGCGGGTACGGCCGACCAGCAGCGGCGCCTGCCCGCGGCCCGCGCCGCGGCCCTCCTACAGCGTGCTCGGCCACGGCCGCCACGCCCTGGCCGGGCTCGAACCGATCGGCGACTGGCGGGCATCGCTGCAGCGGGCGTTCCCCGCGCTCGCCGTCGCCTGACCGCGGATCAGTACCTGTCATTGACCTGACCGATGCCGCTTCAGGGCTGGTCCCATCTGGGAGGGAGACCGGGAGAAACCGTGGGAGGTTAGGCAGGGCATCGAGAACCTGAGCCGGCGGGTGGACGGCCTCAGCCTTGAGGACCTGGCGGGCAACGACCTCATGCGGACGTTCGTGACGTGGACAACGGTGCCGTAGGGCGACCGCGCGGCGTGCCACGAAAAGTCATTGGGGAATTACCAGGGGTTCGGAGAGGTTTGCGGGGATCATGATGCCCCTGCCATCGGCGCCGCTTGCGCGGCCTCGGGACGTTCTCAGGCCAGTCCAGCACCCGGACCTTTCGGGCGTGCTCACTCACTTCTGTTACCGGAATCGCCCGCAACCCTCCGTGCTTCCCGAGATCCAGGGCATGACCGCACAGCAGCGGCTGGAGTCGATCCTCTGGCAGGGGAAGCTGTGGGGCTTCACGACCTTCTCCGGCGGCGTCCCCGCCGTCTGCTTCACCGAGGCGACGCTGAACGGCCTCAACTTCATGATCGGACGGCGCTTCTACCGGCCCTGGGGGCTGGTCTTCGACCGGCAAAGCATCTACGACGCCGGAGGCGGGCCGGTCTGGTACGCGCGCCCAGATGAGTACCAGTTCCTGCGGGGCCTGTGCGAATCAGGTCAGGTCGCCAGCCGCCTGCAGTCCTGGCTCGTACGCCTCGACGGCTCCTCGGACTGGCTCGAGGAGCGGGAATGGCGCATCCCGCTGTTTACCGTGCCATACGAACCCGCGCTGCAGCTTCAGGCGCTTGGCCTGAAAGCGCTGCTGGTCGGGGACCCAGACTGGTCGCCCGCGCATTCCGGACTCCTGCCCCAGATCGTCATCGGCGTCCCGCGGTGGTGGTCGAACCCAGCCGATGGACTCCTCTACTCGCTACCGCCTCTGCAGCCGCCCCTGGCGTAGGGACCTGCTAGGCGAACCGACAGGTCGTGGGTCGCTTTGCAGGTCGGGGTTGAGGGCGATGGAGTGATCAGCGGTGGCTTGTTTCTAGGTGGCGGCGAGGGCGGCGTAGGCGGTGGAGCGTCCGATCTTGAGGATGCGGGCGGCTTCGGTGACGGACTTGCCGCCGGCGATGAGGCCCCGGAGGGCGGCGAGCTCGGCGGGGCCGGTGGCAGGGGGGCGGCCGATGTGCTTCTTGCCGGGCAGCATCCGGCCCTCGGCCTGGCGGCGCCGGGCCGCGGCGATCCCATCGGCCTGGCGCTCGGCGCGCAGCTCGAGCTCGTACTCGGCGGCCAGGGCCAGCACGCCGAACATGAGCCGGCCTTCCTTGGTGCCCAGGTCGAAGTTCTCGGTCAGCGACACCACCGTGACACCGCGGTCGCGCAGCTCGTTGACGGTGGCCAGCACGTCGGCGGCGCTGCGGCCCCACCGGTCGGACTTCCAGAACTTCAGCGTGTCGCCGGGCTGCGGGAGCGGCAGCAGTTCCTGCCAGGCTGGCCGGAGCACCCCGCGCTTGGCTGACTCCTTCTCCTGCACCAGCGTGTCGTAGCCGCTGGCTTCCAGGGCGTCGAGCTGGAGCTGCGGGTTCTGGTCCCGCGTCGAGACGCGGGCGTACGCCCAGACCTGCCCAGTCACCAGGGTCTCCGATCTGCCTCCGGCCGGGGGTGCCGTCCGGAAACGTCTACTTTTCAGGACACGATAGCGACCTGGGCGAACACCGTCCAGAAACCCCCGTCCGTAAATCGGACAGGCCGACTGCAGGGATATTGCGGTAACCGGCGCGGACAGCGGCAGATACCAGGACAATCGGCATTGTGCCCAGCGTGGCGTTCTGGTGACGAGCACGGTGTACCAGCTGCGGGTGGTACTGGCCGGGATCAGCCCCATGGTGTGGCGGCGGCTGCTGGTGCCCGCCGAGACCTCGATCGCCGGCCTGCACAAGATCCTGCAGACGGCGTTCGGGTGGAGCGACGAGCACCTGCACCGGTTCACCATCCACGCGGTGGAGTACGGGCTCTGGCGGCCCGGCTCGGCAGGCTTCAGCCGCGACGCCCGCCAGGTGCCGCTGGCCGAGTTCGGGCTGCGGCCGGGCGAGCGGTTCACCTACGAGTACAACTTCTTCGCCGGGTGGAGGCACGACATCCGGGTGGAGGAGATCCTGTCCCGCTCGCCGCGACGTCGCTACCCGGCTTGCACGGGCGGGGCCCACCAAGCGCCGCCGGAGAACTGCGGCAGCCTCGAGGAGTTCCTGGCGCTGCGGCAGCGCTGGCCGCCTGTTCTCATCGCCGCCCGGATGGCGGAGATCCTCGCCGACATCCTGGACGCCGACGGCGACACGCCCGCCGGCGAGGCCATCGGCGACCAGCGCGATGAGCTGGCCCGGCTGCTCGACCTGGCCCGCCTCGACAAGCTCGACCGTGCCGCGCTCAACAGCGCCCTGCACGCCCTGGACATCACCCCCGAGTCCGTCAGCGACGGGAGGCAGCAGTGAAGATCACCGTTCAGATCGTCATCGACGCCCAGGACGGCACGCCGCCGACCACCGAGCAGGTCGCCGCGATCGCGCGGGACGACCTGACCATGGCCAGCGCTGGGCTGGCCCTGGCCGAGGCGCACGAGGTGCTGTCCGGGATCCAGCACCACCTGACCGCCGCCCAGGCCGCCGCGGCCGCCGTCGCCGGGCGGCCCTGCGGGAGCTGCGGCCGGCCCCGGGCCCGCAAGGACACCCGGCACATCGTGCTGCGCACCCTGTTTGGCACGCTGCGGCTGGAAAGCCCCCGGTACAAGACGTGCCCGTGCGCCGCCGGCGGCCCGGCGACCGTCAGCCCGGTGGCGGCCCTGCTGCCCGAGCGCACCACGCCCGAGCTGCTGCTGTGGGAGGCCAGGTACGCCACGCTGACCTCCTACGGCGCCGCCGCGTCGCTGCTGAGCGAGGCCTTCCCGCTCGGCCGCACCCTGCAGCCCACCGCGGTCCGCCAGCAGGTCGAGCGCACCGCAACACGGCTGGAAGACGAGCTCGGCGAGGAACGGTTCAGCTTCATCGACACCTGCCCCGCCGAATGGGAGGAGATGCCCCGCCCCGGCCTGCCCCTGGTCGTCACTCTCGACGGCGGCTACGTCCACTCCAGCCGCCAGACGTCCCGCAAGGACGGCTGGTTTGAGGCCGTCACCGGCACCAGCACCCCCGCCGACGGGCCCGCCAAGGCCTTCGCCTACGTCCAGACCTACGACGCCAAGCCCAAACGCAGGCTGTACGAACTGCTGCGCTCCCAGGGGATGCAAGACAACCAGCAGGTCGTCTTCCTCACCGACGGCGGCGAGGACGTCCGCGACATCCCCCGCTACCTCAACCCGCAGGCCGAGCACTACCTGGACTGGTTCCACGTCACCATGCGGCTGACCGTGCTGCGCCAGATGACCCGCTCCCTGCCGCCCGGGCCCGCCGACCAGGACGATGACGACGACACGCCCTGGACCCCCGACCCCGGCCAGGCCGACCGGGACCTGGAGCGGGTCAAGCACTTCCTGTGGCACGGCAACACCTTCCGCGCGATGCAGATCCTCGAGGACCTCCGCGACGACTTCGAGATCGCCTGCGCCGCCGCTGACGCCGACGACAAGCAGCGCGCGTTCCACGAGCGGCTCGCCGAGTTCTGCACCTACATCGGGCGCAACAGCGAGGAGATCCCGAACTACGGCGAGCGCTACCGCTGCGGCGAGCCGATCTCCACCGCCACCGCCGAGGCCACCGTCAACCAGGTCATCAGCCGCCGCATGGTCAAAAAGCAGCAGATGCGCTGGTCGCCCCGCGGCGCCCACCTCCTCCTGCAGGTCCGCACCCGCGTCCTCAACGACGACCTCGCCGCCGACTTCGCCCGCTGGTACCCCGGGCTCACCGCCCCGGATCAGCGGCTAGTCGACGCTGCCTGACCTCCCACGGTTTCTCCCGGTCTCCGTGCCGGTGAGCCCCTTGTCGAGGTAGGGGTACAGCCAAGATAAGCACGAAAACCACAGTGGGTCGGCCTCGCCGTGCGTTGAGGCCCTCGCCCGTCCTGGCCGCCGGGTCTGGCCGGCAGAGGACTGTCTGTTCTCTGAAGCCGTTGACCAGGTCTTTCGGCCGAAAGCTTCGGGTTCTCTGAAGTCAGAGCGGGGTTGGCTTCAGAGAACGAGTCCACGGCCGGTGCACCCTGCGCCGCCCCGCGAACCATGCCTCCTTCGCCCGCGCGACCGCCCGCCGCGTCGTCCGCTCCGACCCGCGATACCCCATCGCGGTGATCGTCCGGTGCACCTTATCGGCGCGGATCTTGCCCTTGCTGCGTTCGACGACCTCCTCGATCTTCTCCAGGTACACGCCGGCCACCACCGAGTCCCGGGGCGCCGCGGCCCCGGGCACCAGGTGCCCTGCGTTCCTGGCCCGCACCCAGCGAGCTACCGTGTGATGCGAGCAGCCCGCAAGCTCGGCTGCGTCTCGGTACAACCCCGTCAGGTCGTACGCCTCCAGGATGTTCATGATCTCCTCGGCACTCTTCACGCGTTCCCCTTCCCGGGAAGCTGGAATCAGTTGGCGCTGACCAGCCAAACCGGGAAGGGGACCCCCACCCGGGAACCGGGCGGGAATGATCAGTTCGTGTCGGGCAGATCCGATGGCCGCCACCGGGCAATTCTCATGTCCGCCAGCGGGCCGTCATCTGGCCGTCTCCGGGCAGTTTCTCGTGACCGTCGTCACTGACCAGGGGAAACGCTTCCTACTGCGGGTTTTAGGCTTATCTTGGCTGTACCCCTACGATGCCGACCGGGTGCTCCGGGCGAGCATCAACCTTCAGTCCTTCGTGCCCTCCTCGGGAGATCCGACGCCATGGCCGGATTTGCCGACCGGCTCCCAGGAGAGCCAAACGCCGTGCTCTCACGGGTCAGCAGGCAGACGGGAAGGGACCGGGATGAGGCATCGCCGGCGCCCGCACTGGGACCTGGAACGGGTCATCAGGCTGACGGTCACCGCGGCTAACGCGGCGGCCAGCCTGATCGACGCGCTCCGCCGGTTCCGCTAGCCGCGGGCAAGGGGTTTATGCCTGCATAAACCCGAGGGCCTCCTCCCGGTGGGTATCGCGACCGCAGCTGGCAGGAGGCCCTCAAGCGTTCCTGGTGGAGAACATACATCGACCCACTCACAGATCAACAACCACCGCTCCAGTCGAGAGACGAGGCCCTGCGTCCCAGTCCCTAGCGTTAATACTCGCCAGTAGAGTCCCGGTCCCCCGTATCGCAGCCTGCACTTCACCCACGGCACAACCGGACCTTAACGTCGGCGGTGTGCGGGCCTCAGCGGCGGTCTGGATACGGGGATGACCGAGATACGTGCGAAACCGGCCATGGGTTGATCTTGGCCGCCGCATGAGACCGGCATCCCCTAGTCGGGCACATCTACAGCAAGCTCGACATCCGCTCCCGCAAAGACCTCATCACCCGCATCGACGCATCCCAGCTTTAGCTCGAAACCTAGGGTCCATAACTAGGGACCAACCCTAGCGACACGGCTTCAGTGGTCGGCGGAGGATGAAGTCTGAGCCACAGGGGCGGATGCCGCCTAAGAACGGGCTCTTAGATCAGATCAATCAGAATGCAAGCCGTGCGGCTTCTTAGGAGGACTCCATGACTGTTGTTGTGGACACAACGCAATCCAGTTCCGATTCTGCATGGCCGGCCACCGGATCTAGTCGGGATGAAGCACGGTCGGCCATGTCCGAGACCAACCACAACGCGCCGAAGAAGCGGACCCTGTTCCTCAAGCGAGAAACGGTCGGCAATCTGGACTCGGGCCTGCTCTCCTCTCAAGGTCACAGTCTGTGGACGTGTGACGGGACCGAGGCCGTCGACCGACCCGCTCCGGACGGCCCACACCGGCATCGCCTGGACCGATGACCGGCTGGATGTCTCGCGAAAACATCTCTCCCATGTCCTGCGGCCGAGATCAGGGCGGGCAGCCGGTTTCCGATGATTCTCCGTGATGTGCCGCGCATCTCCCGCGAGGCGTTCCACCCGTCACGGTCGGGTGGGCAACCGGTGGTGGTCGTCGACAACCTGCCGGAGTGGACCGCGCCACGCCGCTGGGGTCCCGCGCACCTGAAAGCGGCTCTGGGCGGCACCGAAGTGGCGGTACGCGAGGTGATGGGACCCCCTCGCAACGTCTTCCAGAATCTGGCCGGACGCGGCCGTGTCACCTTCGCCGAGTATTTCGACTGGGTACTGGAGACAGCCGACGACCTGATTCGGCTGATCGGGGAACCGGAGAACATCCGCGAGATCGCCGCCGCGGTGTACGCAAGCGATCTGGAGGTTTCCTACTATCTGGACACCAACCTGATGCGGCTGTCGCCGTCGCTGCTCGCGGAGACTCCGGTCCCCGGCTGGTTCTCGCGTCGTCCGCTCGACGTCAACCTCTGGTGCGGAGTTATGGGAACGTCGTCGGGACTCCATTCCGACGTCACTCCCAACTGCAACACCCAGGTCATCGGCGAGAAGCACTTCTATCTCTTCCCACCGTCCCAGGCTCGCCGGGTCTACCGTGTCCGCGGAGTGACACACTGCCGGTTCGACCCAAACTTTCCCGATTTCGACCGGTTTCCCCTGGCCCGGGCGGCGGCCGGTTGGCAGTGCGTGCTCGCGCCGGGCGACTCGCTGTACATACCGGCCGGCTGGTTCCACCAGGTCACCGTCAAGTCCGGCTGGGCGTTGAACGTAAACTTCTTCTGGCCGCGGCCCTTTCCGCAGGGTCTGCTCCTCCCGTACCTGTGGACCTTCCTGCTCAGGCGAGGCTGGGCGCGGGCGCGCCGTCGCGGATCCCCTCTCGCGCCCACGCTCCCGCGCGCCGCCCGACGGCCGCGGGCGCCTCGATGAGTCGTCCCCGCCCGCGGCCAGTCGGCCTATGGTCGGCCGACTTCTTCGTGATGCGGACCCCGTACCTGCCCGCGGACGCTGTCCTGGCAATCGATGGTCCCTCGCCGGGCGACGTCACGGACTCCGTCGCGCGCGCGGCGGAGCCGTCCACGGCGGCCGGTGCGGTCGACGGTGACCGGCCGGACATTCGGGAACGCCTGCGGCGGCTCGCCAGCCGAACCGATGTCCAGGAGGCGCTGCGGCTGGCGTCCCCGGCCTTCGCAGAGCGCGTGGCGGCGTGGCGCGGCGTCCCGGCCAGCGACGGCAAACAACGGCAACAACGGCAACAAACGGACGAGTCGAGCGCAGCCTGCTGAAGTACCTGCTGCGGATGTCTACCCGCCCCACTCCGTTCGGGATGTTCGCCGGGCTCTCGGTCGGGAGCGTCGTTGGCGCTCCCGACGCGCGGCCATTGTTGCGCCTACCGGGTGAGGCCGAGTATCGACGCCACGTCCGGCTCGACGTCGGCTGTCTTCGGGCACTGGGTGAGTTGCTGCGCGGCGACGACGCGCTGCGTGAGCGGTTGCTGTTCTTCCCGAACTCCAGCGCGTACCAGACGATGGGCCAGGTCCGCTATGTCGAGGCGCGCGGAACGCCCGCCGGCAGGACGCACCACCTCGTCGCCGCCGAGGCCAGTTCCCCGCTACTGGTCGCTCTCGACCGGGCGGCAGGCAACGGCGCGAGGGTCGATGACCTGGTCGCCAGCATCGTCGCGACCAGCCCGGACGTCCCGGTCGATGACGCCTGGGCCTTCGTCAAGGAACTGATCGAAGCGCAGCTGCTGGTGTCCGAACTTGAACCGATCGTCACCGTTGCCGATCCGCTGTCGGCCATGGTGGATAGGCTAGAGGCGATTGACGGCCCCGCGCGTCCTCCGGCGGCGATACTCGCTCGGGTCCACGACGAGCTGGCCGCGCTCAGCGCGTACCCGCCCGGCGAGCTGGTCGAGGCTTACGACCGCGTCGAGGCCGACCTCGGCATTCTGGGCGGCGCTGGCATCGACCGTTCCCGACTGTTCCGGGTTGAGCTGGTGAAGCCAGCCGACGGACTGGTGCTGCCGGAGCGGATCATTGCCGAGATCGCCCGCGGCGTCGACCTCCTGTACCGCGTCGGCGGGTCATCAAGGCCGGACGCGTTCGCGCGCTTCCGCGAGGACTTCCAGCGGCGCTACGGGCAGCGGCGCGATGTCGCCCTGTGCGAGGTTACGGACAACGACGTCGGCATCGGTTTCTCGCCGTGGAATCCGGCGACCGCTGGATTCGCTCCGCTGCTCGACGGCCTGGCGCTTCCGCACGCGATGCCGGACGCCGTCGCCTTCGGCGACCGCGACGCGCTTCTCCTGCAATGGATCACTGCGGCCGAGAGAAACGGCGACGACGAGATCGTCCTCGGACCGGATGAGGTCGATGCCTTGGAGGCCGTGTCCGGCTCGGCCATCCGCGCGCCCCTGCCGGACTCGCTGGCGGCGATCGCGAGCCTGCTCGCGCTAGACGAGGCAGCTCTTGCGGCGGGCGACTACCGCGTGCTGCTTCGCGGGGCGAGTGGCCCGTCGGGGGCAAACCTGCTCGGCCGGTTGTGTCGGGGCGACGACGCGCTGGCGCGTCAGGTCGCCGCTCACCTCCGGGACGAGGAGGCACTGCGGCCCGACGCGGTGTTCGCGGAGATCGTCCATCTGCCCGAGGACCGCATCGCCGACGTGATGGTCCGTCCCCGCCTGCGCTCCTACGAGATTCCCTTCCTAGCAGGATCCGGCGCTCCGCCGGAGCAGCGGATTCCGGTCACCGACCTGCTGGTTTCCGTCGTCGGCGAGCGGGTGCTGCTCACGTCGCGGCGGCTGGGCTGTCCGGTCGTCCCCCGGCTTTCCACCGCGCACAACTTCGCGGGTTCCCGCAATCTTGCCCTCTACCAGTTCCTCTGCGCGCTGCAGGACCAGGACGTGGCCGGCGGGCTGCGCTTCTCGTTCGGGGCCGTCTCGGTCGCGCCGCGACTGCCCCGGGTGGTCTCGGGGCGGCTGATCTTGTCGCCGGCACGCTGGAATCTGACGGCGACGCACCTCGGCGCGCTGCGCGAGTCACGCGGGAATGCTCGGCGCTGCGCTGTCCAGGACCTGCGCGTCCGCCTGGGCATGCCCCGCTTCGTGTCCATCGAGGACGGCGACAACCTGCTGCCGATAGATCTCGACGACCCATCCGGCGTCGATCTTTTTGTCGAGTCCGTCAAGGGCCGACGCACCGTGACGCTGGTCGAGTCGTTCCTTGATCGAGGCGATCTCGCCGCGCACGGGCCGGGCGGCCGGTTCGCCCACGACCTGGTCATCCCGTTCGTCCGCACCAGCGCGCCGGAACCGATGCCGCCGAAGGCCGACCTGCGGCCCCCGACCTTCTCTGTCGACGCCTCCAGCAACACCCCGGTCGGGGCCTCCGTCGGTGCGTCCCTCGGCAGCGCCGTCGGGGCGCGATGTCGTCCGCCGGGTTCCGAGTGGCTGTTCGCGAAGCTGTACTCGGGGCCGAGCGGCGCCGATACCGTGCTGCGCCAGGTGGTCGCCCCCGCGGTCGAGCGGTCCCGTCGGCTGAGAGCGGTCGACGAGTGGTTCTTCGTGCGTTACGCCGACCCGGACTGGCACGTTCGCCTGCGGATGCGTGGCGATCCAGAACGCCTGCGCGCCGAGGTCATGCCGATACTGTTCGACCAGATCCAGCCGTTGCTCGCGGCCGGCGTGCTATGGCGAATACAGCTCGATACCTACGAACGCGAGCTGGAGCGATACGGCGGTCCGGCCGGAACCGCGCTGTCGGAGCGGATTTTCCACGCCGACAGCGCCGCAGTGATGCGGGTGATCCAGCTCGTCGAAGGCGACCTCACGGCCGACGACCGGTGGCGACTCGCGTTGATCGGAATGGACCGGCTGTTCACCGATCTCGGGCTCGACGTCGGCGACAGGCTGGCCGTGGTGAGGGCGGCCCGGGACGCCTTCGCGTCCGAGCTCAGGATCGACGCCCGGCTGCGCCGACAGCTTGACGATCGTTTCCGCCGGGAACGAGTCGGCCTGGAACAGCTCATGATCGACCCGACCGCCGCCGACGCCCCCCCACTCGTCGCGGCCGCCGCGCGGTTCTTCGAGCCGCGATCGAGGGTGGTACGGTCGGTCGCGGCCGAACTCGCCTCCCTGGCCGACGCGGGCGAGCTTCGGGTCGGTTGGCGCGAGCTGGCCGGCAGTCACGTACACATGCACGCCAACCGCATCCTCGGCTGCTCGGTCCGGGCACAGGAGTTCGTCCTGTACGACCTTCTCAGCCGACTCTATTGGGCGTGGATCGGCCGAAGCCGCACAGTGTCGACGTCCGCACTGTCCCTCAGAGGACATCCGCCGCGGTGGCACGATCATCCGCCGTCCGGGTGACCCTGCTGAGGATAGTTCCGACCGTCCCGCACCGGCGCTCGACCGAAAAACCCGCCTCCAGAAACTGATCGGCGAACAGCGGATACACGTACATGACGTGAAACGCCCGAGGGGCGCGCCTCACCGAGCTGTCGATCTGTTCGATGATAGCGGCCACAACGTCGGCCCCGAACGGGTTGAACAGGAAGGCGACATTCACCTCATCTGGGACCTCGAAAGTGGCTGCATCATCGCACACGAGTTCGATCCGTGCGGCCGGATGCCGAGGGCGGAACCGGGCGAGGTTCTGGTCGGCGACCACGCACAACTGCGCGGACAGTTCGACGCCGACGGCCCGGCGGAAGCCGCGCTCCACAGCCATTATCAGCGCCCTGCCCTTGCCAGCGCCGAAGTCCAGCATCGTCGCGTCGGCCGGGTCGATCGGCAGATGGCGGACCATCTCGGCGAAGATCACAGGATTGCAGGCCTCGTGCCGTGGCGCCTCGACACTGGCGTGCCCGCCGCGAAAGTCGGTAGCTCTGGAAGAGCCCGAAGTATCGGTGTGCAGGGTCGTGTCAGTGCCGTGGCGGAGGTCGAACAGAAGCTCGCTGGCGGCCAGTCTCAGGGTCCAGACGGTGCCGTGCCGACGCCGTACAGCGGGGACGGCGGCCACAATCGAGCGGACGTGCCGCGCCGAGAAACCGCCCATGTCTTCCGGCCTCCCAGCGTCCGGCATTGATGAACGGATCATTTATCTAATCGGCCTGCTGCTCAACAGGCGGGCCGGCCAGAAGATCGTTCTGAAGGCGGCTCCGGAGGCCCGCACCAGCTGCTCGAACCCACTGCAGTCAAGCATCGTTGCCTTCTTCCCTCATCTCCGAGTCCACCCTCGGGAGGCGGCCGTCACACGGACCTTTCGAACCGCAGCGCGCGCTGGCCGCCGGCCTCGGCCGGGAAGACGAGGTTTCAGCGATCGGTGTCCCACGGCTGCGCCAGCCGCCCGTCGCTGGTGACGTCATAGATCAACTTGGTGTTGGCCGCCAGGTCCCGCCCGAAGGCCCGGCGACCGCCACGCACACCACCTGTGGTGATGGGTGCTGGCGCGAGCGCAGTGAATTGGTTATCGCCCGACATCGATGATTCCCCTCTTATGGGTGCCGGCCCGGGCGGGCCGCACGTTCATGGGGTCATCCTCGCCGGGCCGCTGGAGCCGTGTCGCTAGGGTCGGCACCCTGGTTACGGACCCTAGGTTTCCAGCTGAGGGTGGGGCGCGCTGATGCGGGTGATGAGGTCTTTGCGGGAGCGGATGCCGAGCTTGTCGTAAATGTGCCCGAGGTGGAACTCGACGGCTTTGACGCTGACGTACAGCTCGGCCGCGGTTTCCCGGTTGGTCCGCCCAGTGCCGACGAGGCGGGCCACTGCCTGCTCGGCGGGGGTAAGACCGGCGAAAGCGGGGACGGTTTCTGGCTCCACGGGCGCGCCGGCCGCGGCCAGCTCCCGGTCGCAGACCTCCAGCCAGGGCCGGGCGCCCAGGGTGATCAGGCGCTGCCGGGCCGACCGCAGCCGCGCGACCGCTTGCCGCGGCTGGCCGACGGCGCGCAGCCGGCGGGCGTCGGAGATCTCCAGCTGGGCCAGGGCCAGCGGCACCCGCAGACCCTGGGCGCGGCGCCAGGCGGTCTCGAACGCCGCGGCGGCGGCGGCCTGATGCCCGGCCGCGGCGGCCAGGTCGCCGCGCAGCCGCGCGGCAGCCACCAGCGCCGACGGCGGGCCGGCCGGTGACAGGGCCGCCTCCAGCTCAGCCAGCGCCGTTCCGGCCTCGCCAAGGCGGCCCAGGCCGATCAGGGCGTCGATCTCAAGGGACCGCCAGTCGTAGGGCAGAAGGCTCAGGAACTCCACCGTGCCCATGGCGCGCACGGCCGCGGCGGCGCCGGTGACGCCTTCCGGATCGCCGCGGGCCATGGCCACGAACGCCTGGGCGATAGCGGCCGCCGCGATCGCTCTCGGGGCGCCGAGGGCCTGGCCGGCCTCGGTGGCCATCCGCGCGTGCGCGCTGGCTGCCTCCCAGTCGCCGCGCAGCGCGGGAACAACCGCGGCGACGCTGTGCACGTAGCCGAATTCCCACACCCGGTCGGCGTCGTGGGCGAGCGAGACGGCCAGCTCGGCGTGCACCACCGCGTCATCCCAGGACCCGAGGCGGTACTCGGCTCCCGCCAGGTAGCTCAGGCACTGTTCGCCGCAGCGCAGCGGGACACCGGCCCGCTGTCTCGCGGCGGCGGCGGAAAGGTCGGCGATCGCCCCGGCCAGGTCCTCGGCCAAGAGCCTGGCCAGCCCACGCATCATGAGCGTGTCGGTGTCCTGCCGCGGCACCTCGGCGGGGGCGGCGGGCAGGAACGCCAGCCGGGCCAGGCCCTCAGGCCCGCGCCCAGCGGCAAAAAGGGCGACCGCCAGCAGACCCAGCGCCGCGTGGCGCACGGCGGCCGGCGCGGCGCCGGCCGCGGCCGCCCGCTCGCCCCACTCGATCGCCTCCAAGATCCGGCCCGTCTCCAGGTACAACCCCGCCAGCCGGGTGGCAGCCGCGGCACCCGGTGCTGCGTCCCGGACCAGATCGTGAGCCTGCCAGGCCTCCAGCAGCCGGGCCTCGGCCGACCCGGTCCCGGCCGGCGAAGAAATCCAGCGTGCCCAGCAGCCAGTTGCGCCGGGCGTTCGGCCCGGCGGCGGCCATTCGGGCGGCTAGGACCTCTGCCTGGGCCACCTCACCATGGGTGACCAGGATCTTCAGCGCGTCCTCCAGGCGGCGATCGGCCGCCTCCGGCTGGCTGCTCAGCGCGGCTGCCTGCGCCAGCCAGGCCGCCGCCTGCTCCGTCCGGCCGTGGCAGCGGCTCTCGCGGGCGGCCGCCTCCAGCTCGCCCGCCAGCTGGTCGTCCGGGCCGACCGCCGCCGCCACCCGGTGCCCCAGCGCCCGCTGCCGATCGACCAGGTCCGCGGCCCGCTGGTGCAGCCGGCGCCGCCGCGCCGGGCTCAGATCGCCGTAGACGGCCCGCTGCACCAGCAGGTGGCTGAACCCGATCACGGCCCCGGCCCCGGTCGGCTCCTCCATCAAGATTCCCGCCGCCACCGCCTCCCCCAGCGCCGTCAGAGGATCACCCAGGCCCGCCAGGACCACCGCAGCTCCCAGCCCGCAGTGCTGGCCCAGCACAGCCGCCGCCGCCACCAGCTCCCGGGCCGCCGGGCTCAGCGCACTCACCCGCCCCCGCACCGCCCCGGCCAGCGACCGCGGCACCCGAAGCGTCCCGCCGCCCAGGTCACGGCCCCCGGCCCCGGCCTCATCCAGCACCGCCCGGCAATACAGCGGGTTGCCGCCGGTTTCCTCCAGCAGGCGGCGGACGGCGCGGCGCGGCAGCTCCCCCGCCCCGAGCGCCCGGCCCAGCGCCACCACCTCCGCGGGCCCCAGACCGCCCAGGCGGACCCGGCCGGCCCGGTGATCCCCGGCCAGGAACCGCAGCCATCCCTCACCCAGCCGGGGCAGCTCCCCCGGGCGGGCCGACACCACCACCAGCACCGGATCAGCCTGCAGGCGGCGCAGCGCGAACAGCAACGCCCGCGCCGACGGCCCATCCGCCCACTGCAGATCATCGATCACCACCAGCACCATCGTCTGGAACTGACCCAGCCACCCCACCAAGTCCGCGCCCACCGCCAGTGGGTCCACCCCGCCGCTCAGCTCCGCGGCCAGCAACCCCGGCGGGCGGCCCCCCGCCCCCCGGGCGCTGGCCACCAGCTGACCCACCACCCCGTACGGCAGCAGCAACTCCGCCTCATCACCGCCGGCCCGCAGCACCGTCACCCCGGCCAGCCCCGACGCGAACCGCGTCAGTAGGGCCGACTTACCGATGCCCGCCTCCCCCTCGACCAGCACCACCCCCGGTCGGTCGCGGCGCGCCGCCGCGGCCGCGGCCGCCTCCAGCACCGCCAGCTCCCCCGCCCGGCCAACAAACAGTCCCGGACCAGCAGACGGCAACCTGTGCTCGGCAAAGGCCAACACCCACCTCCCCGCCGCAGGGCGCACAGCCGCTGGGGCGGCCATCCGGTCACCCAGCCACACATACCCTGACGGAGCGACCCGCCCGCGCCCCTGATACATCGCGGCGTCCCCCGTAGCCATTCCCTCCGAAAACCCGGCCCGCGCCCGGTACGCGCGGTCATGCGCCCGGAACGGCTGTAGACAAGGGCCGCCAGCAGCGTCACGGTCATGTCCGGGTCGCTGCGCGGGTCGCGCAGGTGCGACGGGGACTCGACCGCCGCGCGGGACCGCCAGGCGGCCACCACCTTCGGCGCGACGTCAGCGAACAGCCCGTCCGGCAGGCCGATCGCGCGGACCGCCTCCAGCCGCGAGACCTCCGTCAGCATCGAGGCCAGGCTGACGTTGCCCGTCGCTGCCTTGATCAGCGCCAGCAGTCCCAGGTCGGCCTCGCTGTCCCCGTCGCCCTCGTCCGCGCTTACCAGGGCCAGCAGCCGTGCCCGCACCTCGCCCGGCAGCCGTCCCGAGATCCGGGAGACGAGGGTCTTCTCAGCCTGGCGCAGCCCCGAGCGGACGATCCTCTCCACCCGGTCCGGGGCCGGCGGCTCGATCGACCGGGACCGGAGCTCGGCCAGCAGCGCGTCCCTGACCAGCTCGTAACGGCGTTCCTCCTGCGCGTACCCGCTAGCCAGCCACCCGGCAAGGTCGTCAGCGTCCGCGACGGTGCACTCCCGGAACCCGAAGTGCGCCCGGATCTCCGCCCGGTGCCGCGTGAACGTGCGTCCGGACCACTCGTAGAACCCGACAGACCCGGCACCTACGCCGAGCTGCCGCGCGACAAACTCGACCGGGTCGCTATGCAGCTCGCTGCGGCCGCGCGGGAACCGGCCGAACCGGCAGCGGACTTCGCAGTCGAGGCCGCCGAGGTCGTGTCCGAGCGCCGCCCGACCATCGATTGCCCGATACTTGCTGTCGCTCGCTAGGCGTTCCACGCGGCAAGCACAAGCGCTATAGCAGCCAGCACCAGACATAGCCGCAACGTCTTCGGCCAGCTATCCAAGGCTCCCTGAATCAGCGAGGTGATCTCGGCTATGAGATCCCTGTCGGACGGTTCTCGCGTCGCTCCCATCGCTTCTCCCCTGTCGCATCGCTGACTTTCTATCTGGCGCCAGGGATATCTGCCATGATGTTTGTCCGCCGGGCACGTGTGGCATCTGCGCAGGCGGAATGCGGATAACAGGGGATGTCCGCCCGGGGAGGGAGGGGAGGGGATGGCGCGGCCGGGCCGCAAATGGGGGCAGCTTCGCGGTGAGTACCGCGAGGTCCGTGATCTCGCCGACGTACTGCGGGATGTAGCCAGTGGGCACGGGTTAACGCTTCGTGATCTTGAGGCGCGTATGCCATACGGGCATACCGTGATCGCTGAGAATCTGAACGGTGAGAAGAGGCCCGCGTGGAAGTTCGTGGCGGCGTTCCTGGACGCCTGTACCGGACATGACCGGCAAGCACGGGCGATGCTCGAGACCAAGGTGAAGCTGCTGTGGGATGCGGCCGCTCCCGGCCGGGCTACCCGGTTTGCTCCCGCGACGTCAGTGGCCTCTGCGGAGCTGGTGTCGGCAGAGCTGCGTACCTGGGTCACGACATTGCGGGAGACTGCGCTCGCCCAGCAAACGGTCGCCAGCTTGCAACTTTCTGTCAGCCGCCACCTCGGCCTCGTAAATGGGCTGACAGCCGTGCTGAACCAGCTCACCGTGGCCGCGGAGACGCTGACCGATGAACGAGATGCTCTACGGGAGGAGTTGCGGGCCCACATCGGTACGGCTGATGAGCTACGCCAGACTCGCCTGCTGCTAGATGAAACCCAGCGGCGCCTCGATGCAGCGGAGCAGCTCCAGGCCGATACTTCTCGTCGGCTGGATGAGGCGCTTCGCCAGCGAGAAGAAGCCGAGCGCCTGAAGCAGGCGGCCCTGAGTCAGGCCGACGTCGCCAGGCGGCGGCTAGCCGGCCTGGAACAGCACGCGGTCTCCTTCGTGGATCACCCATCTGGGGAACAAGAGCCCATTGGCCCTGACAGAGCGCTGATGGGCGCAGTGGACCAGGCCGTTGCCGCCGAGATCTTGCGCCGGGTAGACGACACGCTAGAGGAAGAAGCCGAAAACCTGGACCGCCTGCAAAGCGAGGTCTCTGCGGCCTCAGCGGACATCGCGCCAATGTCCGCCGGACAATCTGCTGGCAGGCCTGCTATCAGCGCGGACACTCAACTGGAGCGCTACCGTTCACTGGTCCAGAGCCGCGGGCAGTTGGTCTGGGTGGCGGCACCCGACGGCGGAATGAAGGAAGACTCGCCGGAATGGCGCTGGGTCACCGGGCAGACCCCCGAGCAGTACCTGGGCGGCGGCTGGCTGAACGCGGTCCACCCCGAGGACCGGGACCGGGTCACTCGTAAGTGGCAGGCGAGCGTGAAATCCGGGAAGACGTTCGACGAGTTGTACCGGGTGCGGACCCGGGCCGGCTCCTACCGGCACTACGACGTCCGTGCCGTGCCGGTCGAACGGGACGGGAAGATCGTCGAGTGGGTGGGAGCCAGCACCGACGTCACCGGCCAGCGCGAAGCCGAGGCGATGCGCGGCCAGCTCACCGAGCAGCTCTCGGCGGCCGCGCTGCGCACCGCGCGGCTGCAGCAGGCCACCTCCATGCTGGCCGAGGCACTGACCGTCGAGCAGGTGGTCGAGGTCATCACCGAGGTGGGCCGCACCGCGATCGGCGCGCAGCGGTCCGCGGTGGCACTGCTGGACGGCGGCCGCCTGAAGGTGATCAACCCGGCCGGCATGCCGCCCGGGCAGTCCGCCGCCACCCGCGACATCCTGCTGGACAGCCCGGGCGTGATGACCCGGGCCATCGCCACCCGCCGCCCCGTACTGGCGAAGGACACTGAGGCGCTGCGGCTGCTGCTGGAAGACGCCCCGATCGAGATCGTCGCGGGCGAAGACGAAAAGGCCTGGGTCGGCCTGCCGCTGCTGTCGGCCGGCGCCCCGCTGCGCGCGCTGCGGTTCTCCTTCGGCCGCCCGCGGAAGATCACCGAGGAGGAGCAGGTCTTCCTGCAGGCGCTGGCCGGGCAGTGCGCGCTGGCGGTGGAACGCGCGGCCATGTACGAGCGGGAGCACACGACGGCGGAGACGCTGCAGCACAGCCTGCTCCCCGACAAGCTGCCCAGCATCCCGGGCCTGGTGCTGGCCGCCAGGTACTTTCCGGTAGCGAGGAACATGGAGGTCGGCGGCGACTGGTACGACGCGTTCCGGCTCCCGGACGGGCGGCTGGCGATCGCGGTCGGCGACGTCATGGGCAAGGGGCTGATCGCCGCCGCGGGCATGGGCCGCGTCCGCAATGCGCTGCGAACGCTCGCGCTGACCGACCCGCGCCCGGCGGCGGTCCTCAACGGGCTGGACCGCTTCTTCAGCGCCACAGAGGAGGCCGAGCAGATCACCACCGTCGCCTACCTGGTGATCGACCCGGAGACCGGGAAGGGGACGCTCGCCAACGCGGGCCACCCGCCGCCGCTGGTGCTCCAGGCGGGCATGGCGCCGCGGTTCGACCAGGTGGAAGCCGGAACCCCGCTCGGCTGGGCCAGCCCGAGGAAACAGCACTGGTTCAGCCTGCAGCCGGGCAGCACGACGGTCTTTTATTCCGATGGTCTAGTACGGAGCAGGAATCGCGACTTGGACGCGGGCCGTGAGGACCTGGCCGCGGCGGCGGCACGCGCGGACGAGGACCTGCTACGTCAGCCGGAACGCCTTCTGGAGTACCTGGTTGACCGTGTGCTCGCAGGTCACGAACAAGAAGACGACGTGACGGTCATCGCCTGCTACAACTCCGGCCAGCCAGACCAGGGACAGGAAAATACTCACCAACGGTAGACGGAATTCGGCCCATCCGGGACTTGGGCAAGATCACCCTCTACCGCACCGGGCCGAGAGCCGGCTTCGCCGCCCGCTACCCGGCCTCCGGGCACCTGCTCACCCGCCGACTGAACGAGGAGGGACAAGCGGGCCCGGGTCATCTCCAAGGGCGGCACGACCGAATGGGTTGCACTGGCAGACCGGCGCCGCGCTGCTGCTGCCCCGGCTGCTGCCGGCTGCGGGCCGGCCTCTGGCGGGGTCCCAGAAGTGGCGCTTCAAGCTGACCTTGAACTTCCGCTCAGCACGTCCGATGGACGCCAAGGCCAGCTCCTCCCGTTCCTCGGCAGAATCGTGTAGGAGCTGCAATTCGTCGGCTGGGATAGTGCGATGGGGGACGGCCGTCCTATCAGTCGGGCTGAGCTCACGGCGGAAACGGGTGATAACCCGCTATCACCTGGTTCTGTCGGTGCCTGTCGTTACTATCCGCGGCATGGCAGGTGACCAGGAAACGGTGACCGCGGCGGCGGCCGTGACCGCAGGCGGTGACCTGGTGCCCTGGGCCGGTGCCCGGCCGCCGGGGCCGGTGGCGATCGCCGCCGAGTTGCTCGCGCACACGCGCGCCGAGCTGCCGGTGCTGGCTGGGCTGGGTGAGCGGGAGGAGCTGCTGGCGGCCGCCTGGCTGGCCAGCCTGCGTGCGCCCCGTACCCGGCGCGCCTATGCCGGTGACGTGCGGGGCTGGCTGGGGTGGCTGGCCGAGCGCGGCACCGATGTGCTGGACGCGGGCCGGGTGCACGTGGACATGTGGGCGGCCGGCCAGCAGGACCAGGGCGCGGAAGCGGCCAGCGTGCGGCGTCGGCTGTCGGCGCTGTCGAGCTTTTACCGCTATTGCGCCGCGCATGACCTGGTCGACCGGGTCCCGACTGCGGGGGTGGCGCGGCCGGTGGTGGACCCGGATTACACCGCCACGGTGGGCCTGGACCGCGACCAGGTGCGCGCCCTGGTCGCGGCCGCCGACGCCGACCGGGGGCCGCAGGCGCTGCGGACCGCGGCGGTGATCCGGCTGCTGGTGCACAATGCGCTGCGGGTGGATGAGGCCTGCGCCGCCGATGTTGCCGACTTGGGAGCAGATGCCGGGCACCGGGTGCTGCGGGTGACCCGCAAGGGCGCCCGGCGGGCGAAGGTACCGCTGGCCCCAGCGACGGCAGCCGCGCTGGACGCCTACCTTGCGGATCGGTCCCGCGGCTGCGGGCTCAGCGACGCACGGCAGCTGGCTGGTCCGCTGCTGGCCACCGCCAGCGGCGGCCGCCTCCGGCAGGGGCACCTGTGGGAACTGGGCCGACTCGGATCATCCAGCGGAAATCCAACGTTTAGCATCACGGCCGGCGTAACGGCGGGCCGGGCTCTGCGGTGGGGAGGCCGGATCAGGGCATTCGGCCAGCGGCAGCATCCCGGGACGGGGGGATGCTTGGTCCTGTTTCCCCGCCCCGTCGGTAGCGCTGGAGGCCCGCCCCCGTGGACATGGCACCTGCTGATCTCGGTGAGACAACTGAGGATGAGCTCGACGACCAGGACGATGACGGCCAGGAGGATGAGGACGAACGGGCCGGGCACACGCGCCGCTGGGTCCGCTACGTGATGCCGGTGATGGTCGAGGTCGACTGCGACACCGACGAGATCACCAGCGTGGTCACGCTGCCGGGCGAGGTCCGCCTCGACCGCGACGACACGATGAACCTCTGCATCTACAACGAGAAATTCCGCCGCCGGTCCCTCGACGGCCAGGTCCAGGCGCACGCCCTGTACGTCTCCGAGCCGCAATGGCAGTACCCCGGCCTCATGGCCGGTCGCCCGGTGAACTGGCCAGACGAGGCCTGGCACGAGGACTACTTCCCGCGGGACACCGACGAAGACGCCTACGCCGAGGCTCACCCCTACGCGGACAGCGACCAGGACGACTGACAGCCCGCCAGGTCACAGCTCTTTCATAGAACGGCATGGCCTGGTCCGGTACGCCCACGGCCTCGGGGCCAGGTACCCGCGGGAAGGCCCGTGCGAGATCGGCATCTGCCGGGCGTACGGCATGGAAGTTGAGGCCGGGCGCCTGGTCTTCGGCCACTGCCACGCGCACGGCTGGGTGCGCGGGCTGGCGTGCGTGCCGTGCAACAACCGCCTGATGCACGTCGAGGCCGGACGTGCCCGAATGGCAGCGTCCCGCGCTGGCCGCTCACCTGATGAAGTGCCCGGAGTGCCGGGAACCGCCCGGCTGACCGGCCGGCCAGGGAATCAAGGGTTGCGCCGGCTCATTCGTACTGGGTCGCGGTGCTGCGCAGCGGACGGTAGCCGTCGGAGCCGAGTTTGGCGAGCTCGCCGGCGACGTCGACGGAGTGGGTGCCGTAGAAGTGGATGTTCTCGTGGTGGGTCGGCCAGATGTGGGCCAGGACGGCGTCGTCGATGTCGCGGCCGGAGCGGCGCAGCGCGGTGACGGCCAGGCCGTTGTACTCGGTGGTCCAGGTGACGACGGCGTTGGTCGCGAGGGTCAGGCACCACATCTGCTCGGCCTGCTCCTCGTGATGCGGGCGGCGGATCGCGCCTTCCCCGGCGTAGGCGAGCATCCGCTTGAGGGAGTGGACGTTCTCGCCCTTGTTGAGCTGCCTTCCGATCCGCCGCCGGTAGGTCTCGTCAACGAGGTAGCGGGCGGCGTAGACGGTGCGGCGCAGCGCCCCGTACTCCTTGATCGCGGAGGCGAGGGCGTTCTGCTGCCGTCTCGATGAGCACAGCTTGCCGACGACCAGGGCGCCGCTGGCGTGCCCGCCCTTGACCGAGGCAGCCACCCGCAGCACGTCGTCCCACATGCCGGTGACCAGGTCCTCGTTCAGCCGGCGGGTGAGCAGGTGCCCGGAGGCCGGGTGGCGGGCGGCGAAGCCGGCTCGCGGCCCGGTGCGGTAGAGGGTGATCTTGCCCAGGTCGCGGATGCGCGGGGACAGCTGCAGGCCCACCAGGTCGAACAGGGCGAAGTTCGCGAGGGTCGCGCCGTGTGTGTCGGTGGCGTGCTCGGTGATGATCAGGTCGGTCTGGTTGCCCAGGATGCCGTCGAGTACGTAGGGGCTCTCCGGCGACGTCGACGTGATCACCTTCGTGTCGAACGTCGCGTGCTGGTCCGAGACGTGGGTGTAGGTGGACACGCCCTGGCCGCGGGCGAAGTAGCGGGACAGGTGCGCCGCGGTTAGCGACTTGCCCTTGACCGGGAACTTCTGCCCGTCGGAGGAGGACAGGGTGCCGGTGCCGAACGACTGGGTCATCGGCAGCCGGTGGTGGTAGTTGACGATCGCGGCGCTGGCCGCCTCGAGCGTCTCTTCGCTGAAGTACCACTCGGCCGTCCACGCCAGCGTGTCATAGGAGACGCCGCAGGACTCCGACATCGCCGACAGGCCCATGTTGGTGGCCTCGGCGATGATGACGTACAGCAGGTTGCGCCGCAGGTCCTGCGGTCGGCTGGCCATGCCGCCGGCGTGGGTAAGGCGGTCGGTGAACCCCGTGCGGGCGTCGATCTCGACCAGCACCGACGCGATGGGGACGCGGGGCAGCAGCGCGGCGAGCTCGTCGCGCAGCGCGCTGGCCTCGGCGGGGACGTCCTCGGCGGTCAGCGGCGGGATGATGAGCTCCCCGTCGGGGCCGAGGCGGACCTCGCCCTTCCCGCCGCCCCGGGCGAGCTGGGCCTCCAGGTCCGACAGCGCCGCGTGCAGCTCGTCGTTCGCCAGGGCCAGGGCGTCGGCCGCGGTCGGCGGCTTGCCCACGAGGTGGCAGAACTCCAGCCGCTGCGGCTCCCACTGCTGCGGGGTCAGCAGGAACGAGGCCGGGTCGGCGTACCGGCGCGACCCCGGCACGTGGACGTCACCTGAGCGGAGGCCGTCGCGCAGGGCCATCAGCACGCACAGCTCCCAGTAGTGCCGGTAGGCGGTGACGTCGCCGTTCTTCCAGGCCTTCTCCAGGTACCCGGCCCACCGGGCGGGCACGAAGCTGTCCGGTGCCCCGTCGGGGACCTTGCGGGCCCTGGCCGCGTGGAGCCGGGCGAGGATGGCAATCGCCTGCAGCAGGTCGTCCATGCCGGGGCCGCCGGCGAAGCCGACGGCGGCCAGCACGTCGGGGACGAACTGGCGCAGGTAGGACATGGAGGCGTCCATCAGCGCCAGGTGCCCGTGGTCGCGGGGCAGCCGCTCGCGGCGGGCCTCGTGCGCGGCCCGCATCCGCTCGCGGCCGACGTCCCGCCGCAGCCGCCCGCCAACCTGGTCGTCGGACACGTCGGGGTCGAGGACGATCGCCAGGATGTCGTCCAGCAGGGCCTGCCGGTCCTCGCCGCCCCGGGCGCGCTCGGCGAGGACCTCGGTCAGCCGCTCCCGCGCGGCGGCTTCCCGGCCGGACAGCGCCTGGTCGAACAGCAGCAGCACCTCGTCCAGCACGTCCACGGCGGACTGCGCGGCCAGGGCCAGCAGGATCGGGTACTTGCGGTCATCGTCACGGCGGGCCAGGTTCTGCGCCGTCAGCCGGCGGCCCAGGCCCGCCAGGAACCGGCGCCGCTCGGCCGGCAGCACCGACAGGTCGAGCGTGTGCGCGTCCATCCCGCGCAGGTACGCGAGCTTCTCCAGCTCGCCCTTCACCACCGCCGGCGTCGACGACACAGGCCCGGTCCCCAGCCAGGCCAGCCGGGTACGGCCCAGCAGCGGGTCGGGCACCAGCATCCCGTCCAGCTCATCGCGCAGGAAGCCGGTCAGCATCGGCTCCAGCCGCTGCCACGTCTCCTTGCGCGCCCGCTTCCGCGCGGTCGCGACGCGCTCCAGGACGAGCACCACGCCCGGGCGGACAAGGCGGGACGACGACAGGTACTCGCATGCCAGCCGGAACAGCAGCTTCGGCGAGTCGTGCTCCAGCGCCCGCGCGAACAGGAACTCCTCCAGGTCCTTCCACCGCGGCCCGTCGACCTGGTGCCAGCCGAGGTAGGCGGCCACATCGCGCAGGTGGTCAGAGCGGGTCTGCTCGCGGGCACCGTAGCCCCGCAGCTCGCCGACCGGGATGCCCAGCCTCTCCGACAGCCTGGCCACTGCGGCGGCCGGGGCGGCGGGCACGTCTTCCGGGACAAACCCCAGCCACGGCAGCGTGCACAGCTGCACCGAGGCGCCCAGCACGTTCCGCTTGTCGCGGAACCTGCGCACGAACTCCTCATCGGCTGGCGTGAGCATGAAGAACCTGATCAGCTCGGCGCGGCCGATCTCGGGGAAGACCCGCAGCTGCGCAAGCTCATCCGCCGAGAACACGTCCCCGGTCGCCACCAGCGCACCTTCCCCCGAAGATCAAACCCCGACGGAGAACACCTATCCGACATGGACGCACACGCGCAGCAAAACAGGCCAATCCAGCCCAACCCGGCCCGCCGTTACCTCGCCGTGATGCTAAACGTTGGATTTCCGCTGGATGATCCGACCGGGCCTTCACGCACGACGGATCAGTCACCCCGATCTGCGCTGCGACGTAGCCCAGCACCGCCAGCGGCACGTCCAGCGGATCGGCCAGGAACGCCCCCACATGGCGAACCGTGACCAGCTGCAGCGCGAACCCCAGCCGGTTGTGATCACCACGCCGCTTCGCGACAAGATCCCGGTCCGCGTCGTCGAGGAAGAAGAACCGCTCCAGCACCCCCTGATCCGGAGGCTCAGCCGCGTACCGGCCATACGTCGCGAGTTGCTCATCCGTCAGGAATCTGGTCGGCACGAGCGATCAACGTACGGCACAATCACCCGCTAGCGCCGGATTTCCGGCCGTTGGTCCTCATGGGCCGTATCCGTCACCTGACGGATGTTTTCCCGCGTACCGTGCAGTGAAGATGACGTAGCACGCGTTCCTGGACCCCCGGGGTGCGCAAGGAGAGAAGACCAAATGTTCCGCACATTGGTCCTCGCCGTCATCACCGCGTGGGGCTGGGTTCCTGGGGACGGCGGCGGACGCGATCACCGCGACGCTGGCCCTCCCGCCGCTGACAGTCCCCGGCTGCGGGTGGTCGCGCCCGGGAGGTTATGCCCCCGGCCGCGCGCTTACCGCGAGCGTCAACCTTGCCCTCCCGCGTTCACCAGCACCGATCAGTTCACCAGCACCGATCATCAGGGTCAGGAGGACAGCGATGAGCAGATCATCTACTTCCGAGCCGGCCGCCCGGCCCGCCGGGTGGCAGCCGGCCTACAGCACGCGTGCCCGTTCCTATGAGCGCGATACCGGGGTATTCCAGCCCTACCGCCGGGCGGTCGTCGAGGCACTCCCGCTGCGCCGGGGCCAGGTGGTCCTGGATGTGGGATGCGGTACCGGGCTGTGCTGCGGCCTGCTGCGCGACAAGGTCGGCCCACAGGGAGGCATCGTCGGCATCGAGGAGTCACCGCAGATGGCGACGGTGGCGCGCGAGCAGATCGCGTGCGAAGGCTGGCAGAATGTCACGGTGGTGCAGTCGCCGGCCGAGGATGCCGAGATCGAGGTCACCGCCGACGCCGCCTTGTTCTGCGCCGTGCACGACGTCCTGCAGTCCCCGGACGCGCTGCGGAACGTGGTGAACAGCCTGCGCCCGGGGGCCTGGATAGCTGCCGGTGGCGGCAAGTGGGCCGCTCCGATGCTGGTGGGGCTGAACCTGCTGGTCAGGATGCTGCATGCGCCGTACGTGCGGAGTTTCAGCGGATTCGGCCGGCCGTGGCGGCACCTGGAGGGGCTGGTCGAGGATGTCCACGTCCGCGAGCTGGGGCTCGGCTGCGGGTACATCATGACCGGCCACACGCCGCGGCCGGCCCGGTAATCCCGGCTAGCGAGGATCGGCCGCCAGCGCCCACGTCCGTTCCCGCTCGGCCTGCTCCAGCCGCCACGCGGCGCGGCAGACCCGCGCCAGCACCCGCCGCTCCCGCCGGGCCGCCCCGATCCGCTCGCTGATCGTCACCCGCCCAGCCTGCCAGCCGCGTTCAGGAAACTGGACACCGTAGCGGTGCTGACGGCTCGGTTGTTACCAGCACCCCTGGTTTCCCCGCTACGGCTGCATTCCGTGTATCAGCGCCTCGATGCCTAGCTCGAGGTCGGACTTGGCGAGCACGGTGTCAATCGTGCCGCGGGACAGTTCGTCTGCGACGGCCAGGACTTCGGCGTTGATCTGGCGGAGCTGGGCGATCAGCGTCTCGTACTCGGCGATTCCGGCCCGCTGGGTGGCGGTCAGGCCTGGGGTTGCCTTCCACTTGACGGCCTGGTTCTGGAACAGTGTCAGGTCGTCGGCCTGGTCGCGGTGTACCCGGATGATGCGGGTCACGGTGGCGTTGTCGAGGAGGTAGGGCCGTGCTCGGGCGGGCTGGAGCAGTTCCAGCTGCTGGCGGGTCGCCTCGATGCCTTCCCTGATGTGGCTGGTGAACCAGCCGAGTTTGCTGATCGGGTACCAGTTCTGTTCACGGCCGGGCTCTGTGCTCATCGGCTGAGCGTAGCCACAGGACGGCCCGGGAGTGCCGGATTTCTGGCGGTTGGTCCACATGGGCCCCTGTCCCGGGGCCGGGAAAGGCGCGGCTTTACCGGATACGGCAAGATCGCCACCCTCGGTAAACGACGACACGCCGGGCTGACGGTCAGGTTCCACGATGCGTGAGCGCCGGCCGGCGAAGATAGGCCCCGACGTGTGACCGGCATGCTCGCAGGAGGCGCCCAGAGACGAAAAAGGCGCTCCCCCCGTGATGGGGAAGCGCACTACAACCAGATCCGATCGGATCACCGTTCGCCCCTTGAGGTCCCCACCTTCAAGCGAACGAGATCCTTACCTCAACCGAGGCCGATATTACACATGGCCAGTCGGTCTGGTCAGTACACCCTGAATTGCCTGGCGTGTTGCCGGGCCACCCTGAATCGCTTTCGAGGCTGGCGATCGTCAGGGCGATCCCAGCCGGGTGCAAGCGTGTCCGCAGTCAGCGGGGCTATCTCCGCGCTGTGGTCGCTGACCCGGTGATCGCCGCCTTGCGGGCTGACCAGCGCCGCGCTGTGCTCGAGCTGGCGCGCATTCTGGCCCGGCACGCGGACTGGCGGGACATGACGTCCTGGCGGCCGCGGGAACAGGCGTGCGCCGAGATCGGCAGCAGCAGGGACCCGTCAAAGCCTCTGAGCATCAGCGCCTACAAGCGGGCCCGCCAGGTCCTTGAGGAACGCGGTTTCCTCGGCCTGGTCGCGCAGGGCTGGACGAGCTCGCTGCGGGCGGGCGCGCTCGATGACGGGACCGGCACCTCAGCCGTGTTTGTGCTCACCGTTCCCCGCCGCAAGCAGCGGCTCCGCTCCGATGGGGAATCCTCGCGGGTAAATGGGCCCCTACCTGGCTCCCGTAGGGAGCCAGGTATAGCCCCTCGCGCGCGCGTGGCCAGAGCCGAGGTCAAGAGCGGAAACCCGAAGGTCAAGGGCGAAAAGGCCCGCGCTCCGCGCGGACAGTCTGTGCTGCCGACCGCTGGTGCGGCTCCCCTCGCCGCTGTCCCCGAAAATCGCGCCGAAGCACTGGCGGCGGCTCAGGTCATGCAGGAGCGTGCCCGTGTGCTCCGGCGGCTGTCTGCTGAGCATTTGCGGCACATGGCCCGGCCGTTCTTCGGGGGCAGCCAAGGTAAGCCGGAAAGGGGCAACGCCCTGGTTAGAGGGAGGCTGACAGGGCGAAATGTGACCATCCGTGTTAATTCGGTTGCGGTTCGGTGAACCTGGGGTGTGCGACGGTTGCCCTTTGTTACGGTGCATGGGTCCGGTACGGCGTGGTACGGCGTGGTTCGGGAGGGCGCGCGGGTGACATCGATCGAGCGCACCGCCTATCCCCAGTTCAAGCGGTTGACCTCGGCACGGGTGCTGCATGTGTTCTTCGCCCCGACGGCGGAGGAGATCGCCTGGGCGCGCGAGCGGGCCAAGGAGCCAGCGGCGTTGTTCGCGCTGGTGCTGGATCTGAAATGTTTCCAGAAGATGGCGCGGTTCTGCTCGCGGGAGGAGATCCCCGACGTGGTGGTCGACCACGTGCGGCGTTGCTTGGATCTGGAGGCGGACGTCGACCCGGATCATGGCGCGCCGCGTACGGCCAAGCTGCACCGCAAGCAAGTGCGGGCACGCCAGGGCGTGAAGTACGACATGCGACGGGCACGGGCCATCGTGGCGGCCGAGATCCGCAAGGCGGCGCAAGCCAGGAATCACCCGCCGGACCTGATCAACGTGGCATTGGAGAAGCTGCTGGAGGCGTCGCTGGAGCTGCCGGCATTCTCCACGCTGGATGAGATGGCCACGCGCATCCGTACCGAGGTCAACACCGCAATCTTCACAACGATCCACGAGCGCATGGGCGAGGACGGGCGCCAGCGGATGCAGTCGCTACTGACCGCGCCGGGCCCGGATGGCCGGTCGATGTTCAACCGGCTGAAGAAGCCGGCACAGCGCGCCACCTGGTTGCGGTTCAAGGCCCAGTCCGAATACCTGGACCAGGTTGACCAGCTGGGTGACACCGCCGCGTGGCTGGAGGGGATTGCCCCCGGCAAGATCGCTGATTTCGCCGGGGAGGCGGCCGCCCAGGACGCGGCGGCGATGGGGGACTACTCCCCGGTCAAGCGGGTGGCGCTGGTGGCGTGCCTGGTGCATTCCGCGCGGATGCGGGCCCGCGACGATCTGGCCGAGATGCTGTGCAAGCGGGTGGCGGCCAACCTCAAGAAGGCCAAAGCGCAGCTGGAGGAGATCCGCCAGTGGCAGCGCGCGACCTCCGAGCGGCTGATCGGCACCTACCGCACGGTGCTGGAACACCTGGACCCCGAACGCCAGGTTGCGGACGGGCAGGCGCCGGGTGAGGGGACGGCGCGTGCGGTCGCGGCGGTGGAGGAGGCGGGTGGGTTCGCCGCGCAACTGGCCGGCATCGAGGAGGTGTCGGCCTTCCACGGCGACAACTACGAGGTCCTGGTACACCGCCACTTCATCAAGGACCGTGCGGTGATGTTCGAGCTGGCCAGCAAGCTGGATCTGGTGGCCACCTCCACCGACGACTCGGTGCTGGCCGCGCTGGAACACGCCCAGACCTACCAGGTCAGCCGACGCGACTTCATCCCGATGCCCGCGCCCGTCGACGGTGACGACCCCGAATCGGGCATCGCATTCGCCTCGCAGAACTGGCGGCGCGCGGTCACCGACCGCCGTCGGCCGGGCATGGTGGCCCGGCGGCACTTCGAGGCGATGGTGTTCACCTACCTGGCCGAGGAACTACGCACCGGCGACATCGCCGTGGCGGGGGCCGGGGAGTACGCCGACTGGCGCACCAACCTGCTCACCTGGGCGGAATGCGAGCCGCTGCTGGCGGGGTTCTGCGCCGAGGCCGACCTGCCCGCTACCGCCGCCGGGTTCGTCGAGCGGCTGCGGCATGCGCACCTGGACGCGGCCGCCGACCTGGACGCCGGCTACGAGGACAACACCGATCTGGTCATCGGGGATGGCGGCGTCCCCACTCTAAAGCGGCGTCGCGGCGCGGGCACCCCGGCCGCGGCCGAGCAGCTGGCCGAGGCGATCGCGCGGAGGATGCCCGAGCGGTCGCTGCTGGGTATCGTGGCGCGCACCGCGCACTGGCTGGGCTGGCACCACCACTTCGGCCCGGCCTCCGGCTCCGACCCCAAGATCTCCGACCCGCTGGGCCGGTACTGCATGGCGGTGTTCACCGGCGGGTGAACATGGGCCCGTACGAGGCGGCCCGGCACATCGCCGGGGTATCGGCCCGCGAGCTATCGATGGTGCGCAACCGGCACATCGACCTGAAGAAACTGAACGCTGCGATGGCGGCCGTGGTCAACGCCTTCGCCGAGCTGGACGTGATCAAGGCGTGGGGCGACCGCACCGCAGTGGCCGCCGACGGCACGCAGGTGCAGACTTACATCGACAACCTGCTGGCCGAGACCTCGATCCGGTATGGGGGTGTGGGCGGCATCGCCTACCACTACGTCTCCGACACCTACGTAGCGTTGTTCTCCCGGTTCATCCCGTGCGGGGTGTGGGAGGCGGTGCACCTGATCGAGGGCCTGCTGGCCAACCAGTCCGACATCCAGCCCTCCACCGTGCACGCCGACACCCAGGGCCAGTCGGCCCCGGTGTTCACCCTCGCCGCGCTATTCGGGTTCGACCTGATGCCGCGAATCCGCAACTTCCGCGATCTGAGCTTCTTCCGCGCCAGCTCCCATCTGGTGTACCGGCACATCGACGAACTGTTCGGCGAACGCACCGCCAGCGGTGGCGGCCGGAACGTGATCGACTGGAAGCTCATCGAGCGGCACTGGCGCGACCTGATGCAGGTCGCGATCTCCATCTCCGAGGGCCGCCTGAGCTCGTCGACGCTGATGCGGCGTCTGCGGTCCAACTCCCGCAAGAACCGCATCTACAAGGTGTTCCGCGAGGTCGGCTGCTCGGTTCGCACCGTCGCCTTGCTGCGCTACCTGGCCGACCCTCAGCTGCGGGCGCGGATTACCGCCGCCACCAACAAGGTCGAGTCCTACCACGGCTTCGCCCAGTGGCTGTCCTTCGGCAACAACGGCGTGCTGGCCGACAATGACCCCGAAGAGCAAGAGAAACTGATCAAGCTCAACACCCTGCTGGCCAACCTGGTCATCTTCCATAACGCCCTGGACATCATGGACGTGGTCCGTCAGCTGGTCGCCGAAGGTTGGACCATCACCGCGGCCGAGCTCGCCGCGCTGTCGCCCTACCTGCGCGCCCACATATCTCGGTTCGGCGCCTACTCCACCGACGAACTCGCCCACCGGCCGCCGGCGTTCAACCCGGTGCTGAAGGAAGTCGACTTCACCGCCGTCGATCTTGCCGCCTGAGCCTCCGCTCAGCGGGTTTCAGCTCCGCCGCCGGGCGGGGGTGGCTATCCTCGGCGGAGTGACCAGACGGCCCGGACGTAAGTAGGCACGTCGCCGTCCCCGCTGAGTATCCCTCACCAGGCGTTGCCCCTTTTCGACTTACCTTGGCTGTCCCCCTATAAGACGTACAACCCGTTCCGGCACTGCCAGCAGGGGCCGTACGCATAATCCCTGCCCTTGCCAGCAATGTTCAGCAAACTGGACAGCCTAACGCCGTTCCTGGCGCCGTTGTTACCAGCACCCCGGTAAGGGGGCCGAATGGCCGGGCGAGGACGAGGGCTGGCCGTCCAGTTAGACCGAAGTTCCCCCCGAGCCGATTGGTCAACGCGTTTGACCAGGTGGTAGAACCCTTGATCACGGAAATTACATGACTACGTAGTCATGAGCTGAGGCTGTTTCACCTGGTCAGCGCCTATATCGGTTCGCCACTGGGGGGAACTACGGGTTAGACGCAATCGCGTGTACCTGATGACAGCAGTCTTACCGACAGCCCCTGACGGAGGGGCTGGGCGACACGCCGGGCGACGTGCTGAGTCCGCCACTTGGGGTGGCCGGCCGGCGAAGACCGTCGCCGTGCCGTGCTCGAGTTGGCCCGCATCCTCGCCCGGCACGCCAACTGGCGGGACATGACGTCCTGGCGGCCACGGGAACGGGCGTGCGCCGAGATCGGCAGCAGCCGCGACCCGTCCAAGCCGTTGAGCATCAGTGCCTACAAGCGGGCCCGCCTGGTCCTTGAGGAACGCGGTTTCCTCGGCTTGGTCGCGCAGGGCTGGACGAGTTCGCTGCGGGCGGGCGCGCTCGACGACGGGACCGGCACCTCAGCCGTGTTCGTGCTCACTGTTCCCCGCCGCAGGCAGCGGCCCCGCTCCGATGGGGGATCCCCGCGGGTAAATGGGTCCCTAACTGACTCCCGTAGGGAGCCTGGTATAGCCCTTCGCGCGCGCGAGGCCAGCCCGAAGGTCAAGGGCGAAAGCCCGAAGGTCAAGGGCGAAAGCCCGAAGGTCAAGGGCGAAAGCCCGAAGGTCAAGGGCGAAAGCCCGCGCTCCGCGCGGACAGTCCGTGCTACCGCCCGCTGGTGTCTTCCCTCTCGGTGCTGTCCCTCAGAACCGCATCGAGGCGCTCGGGGCGGCCCGGGCGTTGCAAGAGCGTGCCCGTGTCCTCCGGCGGATCTCCGGTGAGCATTTGCGGCACCTGGCCCGGCCGTTCTTCGCTGCGGGCTGGTCACCCCGCGATGTCCTGCACGCCATCGACCACGAGCCGGGCGGCCGCCAGCACGGCTACACAGCCGGCGTCCGCTCCCCCGCCGGATGGATCCACTCACGGCTCGCCGCATGGTCCGGCCCGAACGGCATCCCACTGCCATCCCGCAGCCAGCGCCTCACCGAGGCCCGCCGCCAGGTCCTCGCCGACCAGGCCGCCCGCCGGGCCCGCGACGCCGACGCCCGGGCCCGGGCCGCGGACTACCCGGTACAGGCCGCCCGGGCACGCGAGATGCTGCGGACCCGGCCGCGTCCAGGTGCTAGTGAGCCGGTCTTGAGTTTCCCAGTCACCACGTGAGTTGATTTGTCTCCCAGTCTGGCGCTGACGGCTATCGCCTGGCTGGCGGGTGCGGTCTGCTGGGGATATGGCAGATCCCAGGTTAGAGCCGCTGGTGCTCTCGGAAGACGAGCGACGCACGCTGGAGAGCTGGGCCAGGCGCCGCAGCACCGCGCAGGGCCTTGCGTTGCGGGCGCGGATCGTGCTGGCTTGCGCAGAAGGCGCACCCAACATCGCGGTGGCCGCCCGGCTGGGCGCCAGCCGGGGCACCGTGACCAAGTGGCGGGAGCGGTTCTTGCGCCGGCGGCTGGATGGGCTGTGCGACGAACCGCGGCCGGGGGTGCCGCGCACCATCACTGACGCCCAGGTGGAGGAGGTGGTGGTGCGCACCCTGGAGGAGGTGCCGGCGGGTGCCACGCACTGGTCCAAGCGGGAGCTGGCCCGGAAGGCGGGCATCTCGCCGACCAGCGTGCACCGTATCTGGCGGGCCTTTGGCTTGCAGCCGCACCGGGTGGAGGAGTTCAAGATCTCCCCAGACCCACTGCTCATCGACAAGATCCGCGATGTGGTGGGGCTCTACCTGGCCCCGCCCGCCACGGCGGCGGTCTTCTGCGTTGATGAGAAGCCGCAGATCCAAGCGCTGGAGCGGACCGCCCCGGTGCTACCGATGATCCCCGGCATTCCCGAGCGGCGCAGCTTCGATTACACCCGGCACGGCACCGTGGACCTGTTCGCCGCGCTCAACACCGCCACCGGCAAGGTGATCGGCAAGCTGGCCGCACAGCACACGGCGGAGGACTTCCGCGATTTCCTCAACGACATCGACCGGCAGGTCGAGCCCGGCCTGGCCGTCCACGTCATCTGCGACAACCTCTCCGCGCATAAAGCGCCGGCGGTGCACAAGTGGCTACTGGCGCACCCGCGGTTCGAGCTGCACTTCACGCCGACATACTCGTCGTGGATCAGCCAGGTCGAGCGGTGGTTCGCCGAACTGGAACGGCGCTGCCTCGAGCGCGGCACCTTCTGCTCGCTGGACGCGCTCAAGACCGCGCTGGAGGAGTGGATCAGCACCTGGAACGAAACGGCACGGCCATTCAAGTGGACCAAGACCGCCGACCAGATCATCGACCGCATCTGCCGTTACTGCTCACGTATCTCAGGACCGGGACACTAGCCGGTCCCGGTCACTCCGGGCCATGCCTACCTGACGCCAGGGCGTCGAGACGTCATGACGTCTGCCCAGTTTGCATCCGCGCGACGAGCGCGCCGAACACCGCGGGGTTGTCGTCGGCCAGGCCGACGAGCGCGGCGAGCATCTCCGCCTGGTCGAGCTTCGGCCGCCCGAGCTCGCGCTTGAGGCGGAGCATCATCGTGTCGAGCGTGATCCCCCTGCTCTGCCGTCAGCCGCCACGTGAACGCTGTGCGGCGTTCCTGCGCCCGTGCCCCGGCAGCCGGTGTCACGACGTCCTGACGTCCAGGCGTCGTGACGGCTGCCGTGTCATCCGCGCTCGGCGGCAGCCCGGACGCCACAGCGAACGGCCTGTGACGAGGATGGGTGCAGGATCCTGAACGAGAGCCTGTCCGGATCGGCTCACGGTTCCGTCGGTTCTGTCGGTTCCGGTGATAACGATGAGGTTGCCCGACCCCGGGCTATCTCGTTCATGCTGGTCAGCGGCTCGTCGGTGCCAAGGTTCCTGAGATAACATACGTTCTCACCGGGGAGCCTTCGCTCCGAGGTGCTGATCAGGCGGCGCGGCTCGAATCGCGCCAGCCCCGCCCGGCCGAACGGGTGTGAGAGGAGAACCGGCGGTTCTGCCTGAACAACGGCTGACGGGGCCGACCTGCGGTTTTGATCCTCCGTGCGGTAGCCAACCGGCCCACCCATTCAGGATCCTGCACCCATCCTCGTCACAGCCCGGGTGGTGCTCAGCGTAGCTCCCAGGACCGCCCAGGGGTCGTTCTACTGACCAGCGTGGTAGACGATCGGGAATGCGGCCCCGCCCTTAAGTGACCCAGGGTAGGCCATCAGATCGGAGCCGTTCTTCATCGTCACCGAGTACGCAGTCCAGTAACCGGTGGACGCGTAGTTGCCGTGCACACCAGACTTGGTAGTCACCTGGCTGTTCCGGTAGTTTGACCGGCCGAAATTGGCCAGGTCGTAGCCGTAGGGCACCGCGCCGCCCGGGTCTTCGCTGATGACCTCGGCGTTGGTGTGCTTGCAGCTGCTGCCGGACGGGCACGCCTGCGTGGTCTGGATGTACCCACGGGTCGTGGTGTTAGTCAGGTTGATCGAGTAGGCCGAGCCAGTGTAGAAGACACTGGCGGTGATCGCGTCACCAGGGCTTACCCCTGAAAACGTAACAGGGTCTAGCGGGTACATCTCATACCACGCGTAGTACGAAGCCGGGCTGGATGTTGACGTGCAATAACCGCTGACTCCTGTCTGCTCAACGGTATCGTTGTTGAATCCATCCAGGCCCACCCAGTGCGACGCGAACGCGTACCCGGACGTGCCAATGGTGGAGTTGGGGCAGCTCACCGATGGGACAGTGAACTGCGTCTCGGCGTACCGCAGGTGGCAGGTGGAGCAGGCAACCGCCGCGTAGCCAGCCCAGTTGTTGCTGACGGCTGACCCGTTGGCAGAGTTGGTAAGCAGGCGCTCAGGCAGATGCGTATGCGGCAGCCCGGCTGGCACATTTGCGAGTGCCATCGGGTGCGCGCTTACGGTGACAGGTGTTATCGTATTCGACGCACCGGCTGAGCCCACCAGGCCGATACCCCAAGCAGCCAGCGCGAGCGCCGGTATTGCGGACAGTATCCTTTTCACGGTTGATCCCCCTTACTTTGGCGATTCCCCCTGAATCGCCCGCCGAAATGCCCGGAAGGGCATCACGGTCAGCAATCAGATTAGTTACCCAAGACCCCGGCGGCAGTAGCGGCAGCGGTCACCTTGTTTATCAGCGCATTACCGTTGTTTATTGCAGTACTCGCGTCGGTGAAATCATCGTTCGCGTCGTCATTGCCAGCCGTGACATCATCATTCATTGCTGAGATGTAATCGGCACCATCAATTGGCGGTGGGCTTCCAATCGCGGTCTGTGCGTCAGTCGTGAGCGTACTGCCATCTGATTCGACGGCCGAAGAATCGTCATTGCCTGCATCCGTGCTGATCTGGTTGAGGTCGCTTGTGACCGTCTCCAGGTCGGCGTGCCCCGGCCCGCTGGCCCAGGTGCCCACTAACTGACCGGGTTTGCGGCGGCGGCCGGGGCCGAAGAGCCTCCCGATGAACTACCACCCGAGTTGCCGCACGCGGCGAGTCCGATACCTGCGGCCAGTGCGATGGCTGGTACTGCGATGAACTTCTCGTTGAGTTTCACTGCCTTGCGTTCCCCCAGTACAGAAAAGCCTCATTTCACTCTCTGTCATCATAACGCTACGGATCGTGCATACTAGCGGTCAGAGCAGGATGACCCGGTAAAACAGAGTCGAAGGTCACCCAGCGTGGCCATCACGGGATTTAGCAGGGCTGGTGGTGCCTTGGGCGGGCCCTGTGTTCCTCGCCACCCGCAAACACGCCCGCGCCGTGGCCACCGAGCAGCCACTGTGGGCGGTAACTGCATGGGATGCACTACGCGGGATCGAGCGCGGCGAACTACAGGCGCGGCCTGGAGGGCAGTACGAAAGTTTGTGCAGGTCAGCGGCGTACCGGTGCCCTGGGCACCGTGTTAGCACAGGAGTTGGTGTTGTCGAGGAAGCCCATGAACACGGCGGCCGATGTGACCGCCAGGACCTTCCACCGCTGCCGCATTGCCTTACCTCCGCGCCGAGACCTCGCTCACAGTGAGATCTTGGGGACAACCTCGGTGACGAAACGCCTGATGTTGGCGTGGATGAGTTCCTGTTCTTTGAGCACTTCGAAGCCGCAAACGAGATGCCGCACGCCGGTGGCCTTGGCTAGTTCTGAGAACCGGTCCGCGCACTGCTCCGGAGTTCCGATCATGTTCAGCTCGATGATCCGCTCCAGCGCCGTCCGCTGCGCCTGGTCATCGCCGCCGGTCTGCAGCGCGGCCTCACGCCTTCGCCCACGGCAGGATCGACCTGGGGCGGATCCGCGCGCACTGGCACGACATCCTGCGCGTGGTCGTGTCGATCTACACCGGCGAGGTCCGCGCCTACGACGTGGTCCGCATGCTGCAGCGCGACGGGCACCCACCGCGCTCGCGGAGGCGATCGCCTCCTACGGCCGTATCCCCAAGAGCTGCACATCTGCACCCTGGCCAGAGGAGTACCGGCGCGACATCAAGGCCATGCGCACCCAGAAGGCGAGCCCGGCAGCCAAGATCTTCCACGGCAAGAAGGGAGAGCTGTACCAGCGCTACCACGAAGGCATGGAAGACCAGCTCGGCGCACTCGGGCTGATCCTCAATTGCGTGGTGCTATGGAACACCCGCTACATCAGCGCCGCCCTGGACGCCCTGCGCGCCCAGGGGTACCCGGCGCTCGACGAGGACGTCGCCCGGCTCTCGCCGTTCGTCCGCGAGCACCTCAACGTGGTCGGCAAGTACAGCTTCCTGCTCCCCGACCTGGGCGAGGGCGGCATCCGCCAGCTGCGCGACCCCGACGCCGCCGACGACGAGCTGCCCGACTACTGGCACGGCCAGTCACGCTAAGCCTGCCTGGGATGGGGTCCTTAGCGTGACTTCTCGTTCCGCTGCTACATCAGCCCCGGATCCGCTCGGTGATGTCCCGCCGGCCGCCGTTCCAGCGGATCCACCACTCGGCGGTGTCGCTGTAGACGCCCTCCCCGGCCTGCGCGAACACAACGTGGTCGCCGTCGTGCTGGTGCTCCAGCTCGCAGTGCAGCCGGACCGGGACCGCGTGCTTCGCCCTGGGCATCCGGTCCAGGCGCAGGAACTCGGTGACGGTCAGCTCGACGCGGGTGTTGCAGCGCAGGATGGGTCCGGTCACGGACGGCACTGTAGCCGGGTCTGCGGTCGCCTGGCCTGGCCAGTCGCAGCTTCGTGATGCCACTGGCGCAGGGCCTTCCCCTGACCTGCAGATCAGTCCTTAGCGTTAATACTCGTCAGTAGAGTCCCGCCCCCCTGCACGGCGGCGCCTACCCGGGCATGCGGCGCCTACCCGGGCATCTTGCGTGCGGAGAACGCAGGTGGCATGTCGCTGGTGAACCACACCTGGACCCACATCGACCTCGGCCCCCTTCCCGCGTGGCGATGGCCAGCCGAGGTCGACCGGACCAGCGGGCTGCTGCGCGGCGTCACCGGCCACCCGGTCCGGTGCCTGCGGCCGCCGTATGGCCTGAGCGACCGGGCGGTGGACGCACAGCTACGCAGGCGCGGCCTGGCCGAACTCGGCTGGGACCTAGACCCGTCGGACTACCTGAGGCCGGGTGCCGGGGTGATCGCCCGGCGCGTGCTAGCGGCCCTGCGCCCCGGCGCCATCGTGATCATGCACGACGGGAGGTGGTAACCGCTCTCAGACCGTCGCCGCCCTGCCAGCCATCATCCGCGGCATACGGACTGCCGGATACCAGATCGTGCCGGTCTGCGCCGGCTGACGCAAACCTGGCCCGCTCCGGTGCTTGCTCGCAGCCGGCGGCCGCCGGGACACGCCAGGGCTGCCCGTTGGATTCCTGCACACTCGGTGACCTGATCAGCAGGATCAAGCGGGGTCATGCGGTCAGGGTGGGTCGAACAGGTGCAACTGGTGCGCGGTGGCGGCGGCCTCGCCGCGGGAGGCAACGCCGAGTTTTCCGAGGATGTTGGACACGTGCACGCTGGCGGTCTTGGGCGAGATGAACAGCTCGGCCGCGATCTCGCGGTTGCCGCGCCCGGCCGCGACCAGCCGTAGCACCTCCAGCTCGCGCCCGGTCAGCCCGAACGGCGCGGCCGCGCCGGCCGGGCTGGTTCCGGTGATCTCGACGCGGGCCCGGCGCGCCACCCGGCTGATCTGCTGCAGCAGCGGGCGGGCGCGGAGCTGGCCGGCGAGTTCCGCCGCTCGCTGCAGCCGGGAGGCCGCAGCGTCCCGGTCTCCGGCCGCCGCGGCGGCGCCCGCCGCGCGCAGCAGCGCGTAGGCCAGCGGATAAGGCTGGCCGAGTGATTCCCACGCCGCGGCGGCGGCATCCCATGCAGCCCGGTCCGGGTGACCCGCGGCACGGGAGGCCTCGGCGTCGAAGACCGCCGCGCAGGCCTGCTCGACCCGGCCCGGGCGCGCCAGCCCCGCCGCCGCCAGCTCCAGCGCCCGCCGCAGCTCGGCCGGGTCGCCAGCTTCCGGCGGCAGCCGGGCAGGGCCGGCCTCGGCGCAGGCTCTCATCCCGGTGGCCAGCAGCAGCCACAGGTAACGCGCCTCGGCGTCCGGTCGCTGTGAGGAGGCCGCGCGTACGGCGGCCAGGGCCCCGGCGAGGTCGCCGTCTGCCAGCCGGGCCTCTGTCGCCAGCCAGGCGATCAGCAGCGCCAGCTGCGTAGCGGCCTGTGCGCCGCCCTGTGCTCCGGCGGGGGGCGGGGGCAGCTGCCGCATTATCCCCGCCGCGGTGTCGTGCTCGCCGCGGGCGACGGCGATCCCGCCGCGCAGCAGCAGCAGGGCGGCGCGCCCTTCCGGCGCGGGGTCCAGGCCCAGGGCTTCCTCTATGGTCTCCAGCGCCTCGTCCCAGCGCCCCGCCGATGTCAGCGCTTCGGCCAAATTGGGTCCGATCGGCGTCGCCGCAAAGCGCGCGAGGCCAAGCTGCCGGGCCCGGGCGAGACCCTCCCGGCCGGCCTGGATCGCGCGCTCGTGGTCGCCGCGGCCTTCGAGCACGTGGGTAAATACGGCGCAGGCGCGCATCTCAAGCTGGACGGAGCCGATACGCCTGGCGGTCTCGCGCACCCCCAGCAGCGCCGCGATGACGTCGCGGCCCTCCCGGGCGCCGATCTGGGCGAGCGCCATCAGCGCTTCAGCCTGGTACTCCTGGTCATCGAGCCGCCGGCCCAGGGCGGTCAGCTCCTCGGCGGCCCGTTTTGCTTCCTCGTCCCGGCCCCGGAGCGACAAGGCCCGGCTGAGCTGGCCGAGGATCTCGGCGCGCACCCGGTCCGGGCTGCGGGCCAGGCGCAGCGCCGTCTGCAGGTCGTCGACCGGCCCGGGGATCAGCGCCTGCTGGCGGAGCACGGCGCGTCGCAGCAGCAGTGACGCGCGGCGACCCGGATCACCTGACTCGCCGAGTTCGCCGAGGGCCGTCTCCACCAGCGTCAGGCCACGCTCCGGCGCGCCGGCCAGGCGGGCGGCGTCAGCGGCAAGCTCGATCATTCCGGCGCGGTCGGTGCCGGTGTGCTCCGCGGCGCTGGGCATCCGGTCCCACAGCTGCAGGACCTGCTCCAGCATCTGCAGCTGCTCGGCGAAGGCGAAGCGGGCCGCGGCGCCGGCCGCCGCAGCCCAGGCCGCTCGCAGCGCCCGCTCGTGCTCATGCGCGTTGCGCCAGTGCAGCGCCAGCCGGACCTGGGCCATGCCGTCGCCGCTGAGCGCGGGGTCGGCTTCCAGCGTTTGGGCGAACACCCGTTCGGCCTGGACGCGCTCGCCGGGCAGCAGGTCCTCCTGGACGGCCTGCCGGATCAGGTCATGCCGGAAGGCGTAGCCCCCGGGGTCGGCGACCATCACGTTGGCGGCGACCGCGGGCCGCAGCGCGGCGGCCAGCGCCGCATCATCGAGCCCGGTCACCGCGGCCAGCAGCACGTGGCCGACGCGGGCGCCGCCTAAGGTGGCGGCACGCAGCACCTGCTGGGTCTGCTCGGGCAGCTCCTTCACCACGCCCAGCAGCTGATCCCTCAGGGACCACGGCACCCCTAGGGTCACGGTGCCGCCGGCGCTGACCAGGGCCTCGGTGAACAGCGGGATCCCGCCGCCGCGCTGGTAAACCGCGTTCGTGACGGCGGGTTCGGGCGGGCGGCCCAAGATCCCCTCCAGCTGCGCCTCGACCTGGCCGCGCGACAGCCGGGGCAGCTCCACCCGGGCGACCCCGGCCATCCGGCTCAGCTCGGCCAGCAGCGGCCGCAGCGGGTGGGTGGCGTGCAGCTCAGCGGAGCGGAAGGTGACCACCAGCAGCACGCCGGCGTGCCGCAGGTTGCGGACCAGAAAGCTCAGCAGATCGCGGGCACAGCGTTCGGCCCAGTGCACATCCTCCACCACCAGCACCAGCGGCCGCGGTTCAGCCAGCGCCTCCAGCAGGGCCAGCACCAGCTCGAACAGCCGGGCGCGGGCCATATCCGGGTCAGCCCCGGCCGGCGGAGCGCCGAATTCCGGCAGCAGCGCGGCCAGCTCGCCGGTGTCCCGGCCACCCAGCAGCGCGGCCACCCCGGCGGCGCCCCGGTCCCGGACCAGCTGCCGCAGCGCCGCGGTGAACGGCGCGTACGGCAAGCCCGCCGCGCTCAGCTCCACACACCCCCCGGCCAGCACCAGCGCCCGGCCCGCTACCTGCGCGGCGAACTCGCTGACCAGCCTCGACTTGCCGCCGCCGGCCTCCGCGCCGACCAGCACCGTGCCTGCCAGCCCGCCGGCCGCATCGTCGAACGCGCTGGCCAGCACAGCCAGCTCGGCCCCGCGCCCGGCGAAGACCGGGCTTACCGCACGGCTGGTCATATCCCCAGGATGCCAGCAACCCGGCAGCCATCGGTAGCCACGATGGCCTGCGCCACCGCCGCCTGTCCCACCTGGGGCTGCCGGGATAGACGGCGTCCTCCTAAGCCCGGCTAAGCACTGCTTAGCCGTCACGACGGGTGCCCGCAGCCACAGATACGGCATCCGTCCGACGCGCCGGGAACCGGCTTAGCGCGAGCCTTGGTGCAGGCACAGCTGAACAGACCGGCCTGCCAGGCACGCAGTGCCGTGAACCAGGCCATGCCGCAAGCCGGCGCGGCCAGCAACTGGAAGGAATGTGATGAACAGCACCGTTCAAGCCGCGGCTGCCCCGGCGGCCCAGCCCGCCGGTGGCCCGGCCGGACGCGGCGGGGCCCGGCACCGGGGCCTGGCGCTGGCGCTGATCCTGGCGGCCCAGCTGCTGGTGGTCATCGATGTGTCGATCGTGACGCTGGCCCTGCCGGTGATCCAGCGGGGGCTGGGCTTTTCCCCGGCCGGGCTGCAGTGGGTGATCAGCGGCTACGCGCTGGCGTTCGGCGGGTTCCTGCTGCTCGGCGGGCGGCTGGCCGACCTGCTGGGCCGCCGGGCGATCCTGATCACCGGGACGGGCCTGTTCACCGCTGGCTCGCTGGCCTGCGGGCTGGCCGGCTCGGCCGGTTTGCTGGTCGCGGCCCGCGCGGCCGAGGGCCTGGGCGCGGCGATGATGGCCCCCGCGGCGCTGTCGCTGATCCTGGCCATCTTCCCCGAAGGCCCGCAGCGGAACAAGGCGCTGGGCGCGATCGGCGCGGTCAGCGGGGCCGGCGGCGCGATCGGGGTGCTGGCCGGCGGGATGCTGACCACCTGGCTGTCCTGGCGGTGGATCTTCTTCGTCAGCGTCCCGGTCGGGGCGCTGATCGTGGCGGGCGCCCGGCCGCTGCTGCCGGAAAGCCGGGCCGGCCTGGGCCACCGCCGGTTCGACGTGGCCGGCGCGGTCACCGTCACCGCCGGGCTGTCGCTGCTGGTGTACGCGGTGGTCACCGCGGCCGGCCACGGCTGGGGATCGGCCACCACCGTCGGGCTGCTGGCCGGGGCCGCCGCGCTGATCGCCGTGTTCGCGGTGATCGAGGCCCGGTCGGCGGCGCCGCTGCTGCCGCGGTCGTTTTTCCGCAACCGCACCGTCACCGCCGCCAACGTGGCCGGGCTGCTGCTCGGCGGGGCGGTGTTCCCGATGTTCGTTTTCTTGTCGCTGTACATGCAGCAGGTGCGGGGCTACTCGCCGATCCGGGCCGGGCTGGCGTTCCTGGTCATCGCGGCCGGGATCATCGCCTCCTCCGGGCTGGCCCAGCACCTGGTCACCCGGGCCGGCGCCAAACTCGTACTCACGACCGGGCTGGCCGGGTTCGCCGCCGCCCAGGTGCTGTTCCTGCGGCTGCCCGCCGCCGGGAGCTACACCGCGCACTTGCTGCCCGGGTTCCTGCTCGTGGCCGCCGCGCTCGGGCTGGCCCTCGTCGGCGACCTCATCGCCGCCACCACGGGAGTGCGCCCGGCCGACGCGGGCCTGGCCTCGGGCCTGATCAACACCAGCCGGCAGATCGGCGGCGCCGTCGGCCTGGCGGTGACCACCGCCATCGCCGCCGCCCGCACCGCCAGCCTGCTGTACTCCGGCCACCCGGCCACCGCCGCGCTGACCGGCGGATTCCACGACGCGTTCGCCATCACCGGCGCCCTCGCCCTGGCCGCCGCGCTGGTGGCGGCCGCCCTTGTCGGCCGCACCCGGCAGGCCGCCCCGGCGGCCGGACCGCCCGCCTCCCCGGCCCCAGCCGAGGCAGCCCGGGCCATGGGCCCAGGTGACCGTGATGACCGTTAGCCAGCACGCCCACGGCCGGTTCCCGGGCATGTGGCCTTCCGTCCGCCGCGCCTTCGCGGCGCTGGGACCCCACCCGCGCCGAGCAGATACAGATGCAGGAGGCCTGATGGCAGGCAAACGGAGGCAGATAATGGGCAGACACGAACGGCCGCAAGGGGCGCGGCCGCACCGTGACCCGCAGCTCAGGCCCCGGTCCGGCTCGGCGCCGCTCATCCTGGCCGGCGCCATCGTGATCAGCTACGCCGTCGTCCGCGCCAGCGGGGCCACCACGCTCATGTTCGCGCCGCCCGCGCGGCCACCTGCGGCGATGCCAGGTACCCACCCGCCGCGCGACGGGGCCTCATCGCCCGCCCGCCGCCAGGCAACGCCGGGCAGCGAGGCGGGACAGGCCGATACTGGCCGCGCGTTCGTCTCTGTGGCGTGTCAGTTCACCAGCGGTACCGCCTGCGACGTCGATTGCCGGGCAGGCACCGGGCGCCCGGGACGGCGCCGGCGTTACCTGCTCCTGGCTCAATCACATCGGGTGCGCCCTCGTGAGCCACATTCCGGACCTGCACGGCTTCAGCTCCTGGCAGTGCCAGGGCTGAGGATTCCTGATCACGGCCTGAATGGCCCCGCGGTTTACCGCGGATCAGAAAAATCGCCCGGCTGCGATAAGCAGCAGCCTGGTTTCCCGCTAAAGAAAGGATAAGTCATGCCCAAATTCCCGCCTGGCCAGCCACGGTACCGCCGCGACTGGCGCGTGATGACCACGGCGGTCGCCGCCGTCGCCCTTGTCGCCGGCGCGACAGCGATTACGCCGCACCTGACAGCGCACGGCACCACCGAGCGCACCCGGCAGGCAGCGGCTACCTCCTATGACGGCAGCGTGTCCAGTAACGGTGCGGGCGCGACCGTGTACGACTACCCCGGCAGCGGGACCCTGGATACCAGCCTCATCACCCTCAGCACCCTGACCGAAGGCACCCAGGTCAGCGGCGCCTGCCCGGACCTCGACGTGGTGTTCGCGCGCGGCACCGGCGAACACCAAGACGACCACCACGGCCTGGCCAGCGTCGGCCGGCCGTTCGTCGATGCGCTGACAAAACACCTGCCGGGCAAGACAGTGCAGGCCTACGGCGTCTAGTTCCAGGCCGACTATGCCCAGGTCAGCACCATCGCCGGCGCGAACGACATGGAAAACCATGTCAAGACGGTGGCGGCCCACTGCCCCAGCACCAAGTTCGTGCTCGGCGGCTACTCCCAGGGAGCGACGGTCGTTGACCTCACGCTCGGCCTCGGCCCCGTCCTCGCGCCCGTCTACGCGACCGCGGGCCTCATCCTGTCCCCGGTCCTCGGCCTTGCCGCTGGTCCCATCGCCGGCACCCTGATCGCCACCCAGCCTGGTCTGCCGCACTCGCTCGCCGGGCGGATCGCCGCCATCGTGACCTGGGGCAACCCGATTCACTGGGCCAACCAGTCCATCGCCACGGCAAGCCCGGTCTACGGGCCAAAGTCCGACGACTTCTGCACCCCCCAGGATCCGGTCTGCGCCAACGGGACCGACTTCACCCTGACAACGCACAGGGCGTACGCCACCAACGGCAATGCCCAGCAGGGAGCACAGTTCGCCGCGCACCAGGTGAACCCGGCCAGGTAGCGCCCGTCGTTACCGGCCCCGGGGATCAATGGGACCGTGGTTGGCGCTGAGATTGATCTTGCTGGCTACTCGTCCTCTGAGCGCTGGAGGACCTGCGCCTGGACCCGTTCGCGAAGGTCGGCTTCCTCGGGCGTCAGCGGGTCGTCGGGGCGGCGGATACGGACGGGCCTGGGCCGGATCGGCAGGCCGTCGTCCGCGGCGGCCTGCTCGGCTTCTGCGAGCGCCCGGTAGAGGGAGGCGACGGACGGGGACTTGCGCAGATCGCCGGCGCGCTGCACCGGCAGGCACACCCCAGCTTCATTGTCGGCGATGCGGGCTTGGACCTCGGTCTTACTGAGCGCGTAGAGCTGGCGGCGGTGCTCGGCGTCGGCGTGGAGTTGCCCGGGGTCGCCACGGTGGAGCGCCTCGGGGGAGTCCGGGCCAGGGACCCGGACCTGCGGGTACGCGGCGCGGTAGCGGTCAAGGTGGTCCTCGTAGTGGGCGCGCCCGGCGGCGGTTAGCCGGACGCACGACTCGCCGTCGACCTTGAGTTCCTGTACGTACGGGACCTTGCGGTTGCGGAGCCGGACGATCGTGTTCCGCGCCGGTGCCCTCTCCCACCACGGAACCGCGCGCACCAGCTTGCCGTCGAAGTCCAGCACCAGCCCGCCGTCCCCGGCCGCATGCAGGCGCGCGATCGCGGCCCATGCCCATTCGCTGAGCAGGCCACGCGGGGCCTCGCGCTTGCGGCGGGCGGCGCGGATCTCGGTGTCGGCAACCTTGTCGGCGAGCAGGGCGAGGACCGCCCGGGTAAGAACCAGGAGATGATGGGCACCACTCTGGCGCGCCTCGCTGCCCAGCTGGAAGGCTGACCTTGAGTGTGGAGCGAGCGAACGCCGAGACAGCGGCCGTGGCGACGCCGGAAATCCCGGGCGGATATCCGGACCTCACCGCGTCGCAGCTAGACCTCATCCGCGAGCGTTCCACGGAGACGGTCGTCGACCCGGGCGCGTCCCTGGGCAACGCCGGGGATGTCGACTATGACTTCATACTGGTCGAGGCCGGCGATGTGGAAGTCGTGAGATTCGCGGCCTTCGGGCTACCGGAGCAGGTCATAGCGATCTTCGGCCCAGGCTCGTTCCTGGGCGAGCTGGACATGCTGACCGGGCAGGCTGCCATGTTTTCGGCGCGTATGCCCGTCGGCGGCGTGATCCAACGGATGCCACGTCCGGTCTTCCGGCAGCTTATGTCCGACGCCCCGGAGCTGTCCGACGTCATTCTCAGGGCGTTCATGGCACGGCGCCAGTTCCTACGCACGAGCGAAGCGGCGCGCAGTTTCCAGATCGTCGGCGGCGCGCAGTCGGCCGAGACGCTGGAGCTCCGCAACTGGGCCACGCGTCTAAACGTGGTGCATAGCTGGCTCGACGTCGAAACCGACGATGGGCACCGGATCCTGGAGTCTCTCGGGCTCGACGTCACAGACCTCCCGGTCGTGATCACCCCGACCGCGATCCTCCGCAATGCGACCCCGAGCGTACTGGCGGACCAGCTCGGGCTCGCGTACCGCTCTGTACCAGGGAAGGTCTACGACATTGTTGTCGTCGGTGGTGGACCCGCCGGACTGGCGACTGCCGTCTACGGCGCTTCTGAAGGCCTGGACACGCTGGTGCTGGAAGGGGTCGCCGTAGGCGGGCAGGCCGGCGCGAGCGCACGTATCGAGAACTACCTCGGCTTCCCGTCCGGTCTCGCCGGCGCGGAGCTGACTGCCAAAGCGCTGGTGCAGGCCCAAAAGTTCGGGGCCGAGATAAAGAGCCCGTGCGAGGTGACGTCACTGCGGACGGCGGACGACCTTGTGGTGACCCTGTCGGACGGGAGCGAGGTCTCGGCCCGCTCGATCGTGATCGCGAGCGGCGCCCACTACCGGAAACTGAGCCTCGAGCGGTGGGCGGACTTCGAGGGCAACGGCATCTACTACGCGGCAACCGAGCTTGAAGCCCGTGCGGGCGGGATTCACGGCCCTCAGGTGGCCGTGATCGGCGGGGCCAACTCCGCCGGGCAGGCGGCCCTGTTTCTCGCGAGTCGCGGGTCGCGGGTCCGGCTCGTCGTGCGCGCCGACGATCTGGGAATCGGGATGTCGAGCTACCTCGCGACCCGCATCCTCGTCGACAGTCGTATCGAGTTGCACCTAGGCACCGAAGTCGTCGGAGTCGACGGTGGTGACCATCTGGACTCGATCGTGCTCGCGAACAAGATCACAGGGACTCGGGAGAGCGTGCCCTGCGCGGGACTCTTCTGCTTCATAGGCGCCGTGCCCGCGACGTCTTGGCTCGAGGGCGTCCTACTTGACCGAAGCGGCTTCATCCTCACCGACACCGATCTACCGGAGACGCAACCGCGCGACTCGTTCGGGCTACTCGGCCGTCAGCCCCTGGCGTTCGAGACCAGCATCCCAGGACTCTTCGCCGCCGGCGATGTGCGCCACGGCTCGATGAAGCGGATCGCAGCTGCCGTGGGTGAAGGTTCGAGCGCGATCCGCTCGGTCCATCAGGCGATCGGCAAGTAGCGACAGATAGCAACCTCCTCATACGGCCTGCGCCTGCGACCCGGCCCTGCCGCCCGCCGACCTTGACCGGCAATCGCGTATCTGCGCCTGGCCGCCGACGAGCTCGCCGTGCTGGCGCGCGATTACCGGTACGCGGCCGATGAGACTGCACGGCTGAGCCGCACAGCCAGAACGTAAAAAATAGCCGGGTGGCGGCCGTCTCTTCCCGCGAGGATCACGGCTAGGGAGGCAACCGGCGGGTTAGGCCACGCCCATCCGGTGTTTGATCGCCCCAACTTTGGTGCCGTACATGTAGAACAAGGTCACGAAGACCGTCATCTGTTCCGCGGGGCCGAGGGGTCCAGGTCTGCGGCTATGTCGTCTTCGGTCAGGTCGGCGATGCTGATGGCTCGCTCCCGCAAGATCATTGAGGAGAAAGCCAACGGCAGCGCTGTGCTGTCGTCGCTGAGTTCGAAGGTCCCGGGGATTGTGCCGGTGAACCCGAAGGAATCGAAGTATGCGCGGGCGAGTGCGGTGAGCCCGTTCATTGAGGCGGGGAACGTTCGGTTGCCTGCCCGGGAGGTGGCCCTGTTCGATGTTGAGGCTGCCCTCGAGGAATTCAGTGCCTTCTCCTCGTCGGGCGCGCATGATGACCAGGTCGACGCGACGAGTCAGGCGCTGGCGGCGTTGCTGCTGGACGCGCCGAACGGGGCGGCGGCGTGGCTCGCGTGGGCGAAGCGGAAGGCTGAGGCGGGTATCGCGGAACGTGAGGCGCGGGAGCTGGCGGAGCGGGAGGCGGTGGTGCTGGGTCCGCGGGCCGCCGCGGTGGCGGCTGGTGGCCGGGAGGGCGCCGCGCTTGAGGGTGTGGTCGTTGATGCGGTCACCGCGCGGAAACAGGCCAGGGATCAGATGTGGCGGGAGCATCATGGCGCGGTACTTGGCCCTCCACTCGGGAAGCTGCGATGAGACCCCAAGTAGCCCTGCGTAGTAATCACTACGGCCTGTGACCACGTTCGGTGTGGAATTTGGCGTGGTGCTCCATGTTGCGCTTGGTTCGCAGACGGCCGGCAGACGACGCGGCCGGACGGATCGTGATGGGGTGTGGTCGGCCGACAGCATGCTCGCTCAATGACAGCCCAACGACGACCCCCGCGGGATGCTGAACGCCGCGATGCGTACCTACTGCCGGCTGCTGGCCGCCAACCCCGGCCCGGCCCGGGCGCTGGTGGTCGAGTCGGCCGCCTGCCGGGCGATCCGCAAGGTACGGGCCGAGTGCCTCACGGCGTGGGCCCAGCTGATGGAGGCGCTGGTGGCCGAGCGCCGCCCCGACCGGCCGGTACCGCCGATGGCCGGTACCGCCGCGATCGGGGCGGTTGTGCATCTGCTGGCCACCGCCATCGAGGAGGGCCGGACCTGTCCTCGATGAGCGGCATCCTGGCCGACACCGCCTGCCGTCTGCTGCTGGCCTGACGGCGGGGCCGGCCTGCGGCTAGCTCAAATGCCGGGCGAAGAACCGGGCCGCGGCGTCCACCTCGAACCACGGGACACCGGCGTGCCCGCCCAGATTGGCGTGCAGCGTCTTCTCCCTGGTGCCGAAGGCGTCGAACAGGTCCAGGACCGGCTGCCGTTCCATCCCTTCGTCGTCCCACTGCAGCAGGAACTGCAGCGGAATGGTGACCTGCCGGGCCGCCTCGACCAGGGTGCCGGGCACGAAACCCCCGGCGAAGAAAACGGCGGCCGAGATGCGCGGCTCGACCACCGCCAGCCGAATGCCGATGGCGGTCATCCCCTCGTACCCGACCGGGCCGCCGATCTCGGGCAGCGAAAGGAGGGCGTCCAGGGTGGTCCGCCATTCCGGGACCGCCTTTTCGACCAGCGGGAGGATGAAGGCGTCGACGATCTCGCCGACCGGCTCGCCGGCCTCCAACGCCCGGCGGAGGCCGGCGCGGGCCTGCTCGTCGACGGCGGAACGGGGCCGGTCACCGTGCCCGGGGGCGTCGATGGCGGCCACCGCGAAGCCGTACTCCGCCGCGTAGTGCCGGGCCCTGGCCACCAGCCGGGGGAACCGCTTGTGCAAGCCGCCGTTGTGGCCGCTCAGGATCAGCGGGGCCGGTGCGGATCCAGGCGTCCACAGGACGCCGGGGATCTCGCCGAGGGTGAATTCGCATTCGAGGACGCCGTCGTCGAGGCGCTGTTCAGAAGTGAATCGCATGGTCGTGCCTTTCGGGAGTGCTCTTGAACGGCGCTCCCGGACGACCTATCGCCCGACCGTGACCCGGAGGGGAGCACCCATGTCGATACGTTCACGGGTACCACCTCCTCGTTCTCTGGAACGGCCTCCGGAAAACTAGCAGTGGTCGCCGTGGTCCGCCAACGGGTTTTTGCGGAGGCTCCGTGCCCGGACGCCACGGAGCCACTCGCCTAAAAGCCAAGGCGGTGCAGTAAAGGGCTTCGGGCCTGTGTGGTCACGGTGTGGTGTAGGCCGGGACGTAGGAAGCGGAGCCCTGTTAGGGGCGGTTTGGCCCGGGCCTGGTACAGCTGCGACGATGCCGCCGCCATGAGCCTCCGTGGTGGGCCGGGCGCGCCCCTGGCTCCCGTTTACCACGGCCCTCCGCCACCATGATCCGGGAAACCGGCCATGCCGCCGGGCCGGGACCGGTGCAGGCTCGTCCGTCCCCGGCCGGTACAGCCGCGCGGACCCGATGTTCTTCAGCCGCGGCATGAGGGAGAACCCGAGCAGTTCGGAGAACGCGAACCCGACGATGGTGGTGCCGTGGGTGTCGGTGTACTGGCGGTCGATCTCGGCGTCGGTCAGATGCCGAAGCAGCCCCTCGATCATCGACGCGACCTCTGACGCCGATGTGGCCGTCACCTGGGAGTAGATGCACACCGACCGTCGCTCGACGTGCCAGTACACCATGATTCCGGGTCCCCGGTACCGCTGGTGCCACTCCGTCATGGCGTTGGCGTTCCACGACCCGAACTTCCGCGAGTCCGACGCGCACGAGGTGCCCGGCCCCCACAATCCGGTGTCGCGGACCGCGAGGGTCTTGTTCACGATCGTGCGGATTCCCGCGCGCAGGTTGTCGCGGTTGATGAACAGCCGCCGGATCCGGCGCAGCGCGGCTTCGATGTCGCCCTCCAGGCCCGGCACTGCCGCGACACCGTCGGCGACCCGCTTGATCCCGATGTTGGTGCCCAGTCCGTACAGGTCGAGCAGCAGCCGGCGGCGGAGCACGTCCGGGTCGATGCTGGTGCGGGAGGCAACCGAGGTGAAGTCAGCGGTGAAGCCGGTGGCGCGGTCGACCTCCTTCGGCACGTCGAGCAGGTCGATCACGCCCCACCGGCTGCTGATCTCGGCCTTCAGCGCGGCCAGGTTCGCCGGCTCCGGTTGCTTGGCCAGCGGCGGCACGCTGATCCACGGCTCGCCGCGCCGCATGGTGATCCGCACGCCGCCGGTGGTGTCCTTGCGCATCGCCTTGTTCAACCGGTCGAGCGCGGCGGTGTGGCGTTTTTGCAGGTCGGCGATGAAATCCGACGGGTCGCGTGGCTTGGACAGCGCCTCATAGTGCACGTCCCGGTTGTCCTCGAAGTCCGGTGGTAGGTCGGCGTCGGGGTTTGCGCCAGGTGGTGCCGCCCTCCACCCAGATCTCCCGGCGGCGGATCGCCACCCGCAGCGCCCGCAGCACGCACAGCTCATACGGGATCCGTGCGACCTTGCCGCCCTCCTCGACAACCGCGTCCTTCCAGTCCTCGGGCACGATGTGCTTCATCGGCACCGTGTCGGAGGCGGCGTAGAACTCCGCGGTCGAGTCGGCGTAGCGGTCCAGCAGCGCCAGCGCGTCCATGACCGGCTGGAACTCGGTGTTGCTGCTCCGGAACGTCACCGCCTTCAGCAGCTTCGGCAGCCCGCGCCGGTAGTGGTGGGAGTAAGAGCTGTGCAGCTTGGTGCGGACCCGCTTGTTGAACGCGGCCTCGTTCGCCTTCGCCTCGGCGATGATGTCGTTCAGCGTCCGCTGTGCGACAACGGGGTAGATCGCCTTACGCACTACCTCATCCGGCAGTGCGATCGCCGCGGCGGCGAGCCGGACCAGGATGCCGTTCTTTCCGTGCACCCGCCGGAACTCGGCGTTGATCTCCTTCTCGACCTTGTTCTCGGCCCGCACGTTGATCTTGTGGACCATCTGGATCAGCAGCTCGACCAGGCCGTCGATCATTTCGGTGTTGCGCGTGTGGCACAGCGCGGCAAGCACGTCAGCCGCACTGGCGGCTCTGCGGTGGCGAAGTCGGAGGGGTACATCTTCATCGCCCGCGCCCGCCACCCGGCCACGATCTTCTCCGACACGCCCTCGAACAGGTTCACTGGCAGGCCGACCGCCTTCACCCGCTCCAGATTCGTGATCTCGCCCAGCAGGGTCTCCACCTGGATAGGCCCCGGATCCTCCTTCAGCTCCTGCAGGAAGCTCCGCTGGCCTCCCGCTGAATCCGGATCATCGGTTGTGATGAGTTCCTCGAGCTTGGCAATCGAAGCCTTGCTCAATCTGTTCATCGTCGTTGTCGTGAACTGGCGCTCGAACGCCGTCTCCGCTGAGCCGAGCAGTCGCTCGACCTGAGCGGGCTTCGGCGGCTCGACCCGCATCTTCCGGCATCGGGCTAACAGCGCCGCGCGCAGCCGGTCCCGCGACATCTCGGTCGGACACATCTTTGTGGCCAGCCACGACGCCAGCTTGTTCTCATCACCGACGGTGATGACCCGGAACCGGTGGAACTTGCGGATGTCGGCCTTGTGCCTGTCGAAGCTACTGCCTGTCCAGGGGTAGTCAGCGAACAGTTCCGGAGCGACCTTCGCCTGTTTGGCCAGGTACTCGACCGCGGCCCGGGGCACGTCTTCGCGTCGCGGGAACCGGCCCTCCAGCTCGAAGTACTTGAGCATCAGCGCGAACCCGAGACGGGTCGCGCCGCTCTTGTTTCCGAGCTCCTTGAGCTCAGACTCATCGAGGGTCCAGCACTCGATGAGGTCCTCCAGATTCCACTCCCGGCGCACAGTGCACCTCTTTCTCCCGATCCATGAAGAAGGTCGGGAGAACACTGATCTGTGATGAATCGATTACTGTCCGGTATCTCCTAGACGTGATCGCAGCGTGGCGAAATCGGAACACTACGCAGAGCTACTTGGGGTCTCATCGCAGCTTCCCGAGTGGAGGGCCGTTACCAGTCAAATCTTCGGCCGGGCCGCCAGCAGCAGGCTCCCGCCAGCGGTGGAGCCGCCCTCATCAAGTTGCCACGGTTGCGGCCAGCCGGGGGCGAGTCCTCCCACGGCTCCTGGCGTCCGTACACGGTGAGGTCCATGAGCGCCAAGCTGTAGTCCATCGCCTCCACGCCGCAGATAGTGGTCCAGTAAGTCTCGAACACCTTGTCGCCGTGGCGTAGGTAGCACACCAAGCGTTGCGGCGGGACCTGGAGCAGCACCCGGCGTTCCGTCGCCGCGTGGCCGTCCGCTTCGCGATCTTCATGCACTCAGCCTGTCCTGCGTGCAGTGTTCGGCAACGTGGACACGCTGGCGTGTTCATAGCGTGGTTTTACCGGCACCCCTTTGTTACGAGGCCTCGCCACCGGCGCCAGCACACGGCCTACGGGCCTCCCCTGATTTGTCCCGCTCTCGGGGATGGCGCAATCCTGTGCGTCTCCTGTGCCCGGACCTGTGTGGTGTTTGCCTGGACCCGACGGCACCGTGGAATTAGCCCGGCCTTCGGAAAGGACGGAGCAAGGGCAGCGGCGTCTGGTCACCACGCAACGCCGCAGTCAAGAGGAGAGGAGCATCCCATGAAGAAGATCCGCCAGGCTACATCCGAACGAGCAAAAGCGCCCTGGCCACTCGGCGGGCGATAGAAGAGAAAAGGACAAAGACATGGACCACGACAGCTGGGTCGACCACCTAGTGCAGCTGGTGGGCGCCACAGCGGGTGACCATTTCAGCCATTTCCTTGACCGGCTCGCCCACAGCGGGGCTGATGTTTCCGGGCTGACCGCAGATGATATCAGCAACCTCTTCGCCCACTTCCAGCATCATCATGCTGGCAGCGGCGTCCGCTTCGCGGGTGATAGCACAGATCTCGGGACTACGCCCGATGGCACTCATGCGGGTGATAGCACAGATCTCGGGACTACGCTCGATGGCACTCATATCGTGAAAACGGACAACCTCGGCAACGGCTACACGGGCACCCCGGACTGGGTGCACGGCACCAACCCGAAGATCAAAGATGAAGCCCAGGGAATATGGTTTGACAGCCCGGGCACACCGCAGACACCGGAGTAGACCCGATGAACAGTGCAGATAAAAACCTGAGCAGTGCAGATAAAAAGGCGGATGCGGTTATCGCGACGATGGTCGCTGCCGCGACTGGAGGCGCGGTCGTACCGGTTGTCATTTCCCTTCCCACCCTGGCTGCGGCTATGGGAAGCGGCGTGGTGGGAATCGGCCTGTGCTACGGAGTCAAGCTCTCTAAGGACGAGGCCTGGAAGCTCATCCGTCAGTTCATCAGTGGAGCCGGCCTGACGTTCGCGGGCTTCTACGTTGGGTGGCAGATGATTTCGGCGATCCTCGCGAGCACAGGAATCGGGTATGTCGGAGCCGTGACGATGGAGGCGACGGCTTGCGCGGCGATCGCCTACGCTGTAGGCGAAACTGCAAAGGCCTACTTCAAGGGCGAGACCTCTAAGCAAGCACTCGGCAAGATTATGCGCGGTGTGATCCGGGAAAAGGCAGGAGGTAACGCGTAATCACCACGCTATCACGGAGCCTTTTTCATCCTGATGGTGGTGGGTTCGTCACGAACTGGTGACGGTACGGCGTGGCGCCGCCGGTAACAAGGAAGCCCCCGGTAGATGAGGCAGTCGACCAAAACGACCTTCATCGCCCCGGGGGCTTCCGTGCTTGGGATCATCCGCCGTCACCGGGCGTTGACCGGGTCGTTCTGGCGGAAGCTGAACCCCGGGCAGCAGGCGCTCTTGGTGCTCGCGTACCTGCGCAAGGGCGAGACGTTCGCCGGGCTCGCGGCCGGGTTCGGGGTGGGAACCTCCACAGCCTGGCGGTATGTGCAGGAGACCGTGGCGCTGCTGGCTGCCCGCGCCCCGAAGCTGGGCCAGGCGGCGCGGGAGGCGACGAAGGCCGGGTACCCCTACGTCGTCCAGAACGGGACTCGGGCCAGCGGTAGCAACGGAACGATGAGTCACGGTAAAGAGCCGTCCGGGGCGGGCTTACTCGGGCCGCGGGCCGCCGGTGAGGAAGCCGGGGCGGATGCTGAGACAACGGAGGAGGGCTGACCAGAGCCCGGCCGTCTGACAGATGAACGAGGCGGCGTCACGGCTGGCCCGGCGCGCCAGGCCAGCCGGTGGAGAAGTTCGAGGACGAGCGGCTGTGCCAGGCGTGCGTCGGGCCTGCGCCCACAATGGAACCGTCGTGGGCGTTAGCCCGAAGTTGCCGTAGCTCTCTGTAGGCGTTGCATCCTGACCTGCGGCTTCGGTGGAATCTGCCTGCGGAGTGTAGTCAGAATTTCTGGCGTGTCGCTGCCGGGTTATGCGCAGATATTCCCTTACGATCGGGGCTATGGCGGGAACCAGCGGGAAAGTTCACGTAGTCAGAGTCAGCAAGACCGGCTACGTGGATAAGCAGGGCCGCCGCAAGGACTACACCTCGGCGTACCTGCGGCGCACCTACCGCGACGGCGGCACGGTCAGGAACGAGACCGTCGCCAGCCTGTCCGCCCTGCCCGGCCACGTCATCGACCTGATCGACGCCGGGCTGAAGGGCCGGCAGCTCGTCCCTGCCGCCGAGGCCGTCACCATCACCCGGTCGCTGCCGCATGGCCACGTCGCCGCCGTGCACGCCCTGGCCGCCAAGCTGGGCCTGCCCGCGCTGCTGGGCCCGGCTGGCCGCCAGCGGGACCTGGCCCTGGCGCTGATCATCTCCCGGGTGATCCAGCCCGGCTCCAAACTGTCCACCCTGACCTGGTGGGACGACACCACCCTGGGCGCCGACCTCGGCGTAGCCGGGGCGTCCACCGATGACATCTACGCCGCGATGGACTGGCTGGAGCACCGGCAGGACGCGATCGAGGCGGAGCTGGCCCGCCGGCACCTCGGCCCGGAGCCCAACCCGTCGAAGATGGCGCTGTTCGACCTGTCCAGCTCGTGGCTGGAAGGCTCGCACTGCCCGCTGGCCGCCCGCGGCTACTCCCGGGACGGCAAGAAAGGCAAGCTGCAGATCGAGTACGGGCTGCTCACCGACCCGGCAGGCCGGCCGGTCGCGGTCCGGGTGCTCCCCGGCAACACCGGCGACCCCGGCGCCTTCACCACCATCGTGGACGTGGTGCGGGAGAAGTTCGGGCTGGAGCAGATGATCATGGTCGGGGACCGGGGGATGATCACCTCGGCGCGGATCCGGGCCCTGAACCAGCTGGAAGACGGGACCCCGCGGCCGGATGCCTACGGGTGGATCACCGCGCTGCGCGCCCCCGCCATCAAAAAGCTCATGGCCGACGACGGCCCGCTCCAGCTCAGCCTCTTCGATCAGCAAGATCTCGCCGAGATCACCTCCGATGACTTCCCCGGCGAGCGGCTGATCGCCTGCCGCAACCCGGTGCTGGCCGCCGAGCGGGCCCGCAAGCGCGAAGACCTGCTCGCCGCCACCGAGAAACTGCTCGCCCCCATCACCGCCCGGGTGGCCGCCGGACGGCTCCAGGGTGCCGGCGAGATCGGGGTCGAGGTCGGCAAGGTGATCAGCACGTACAAGACCGGCAAGCACTTCACCGTCACCATCACCGATACCAGCCTGAGCGTCACCCGCAAGCAGGACCAGATCGATGCCGAAGCCGCCCTGGACGGGTTCTACGTGCTGCGCACCCCCATCCCCGCCAGCGACCTGGACGCGCCCGGCGTGGTGGCCGCCTACAAGAACCTCAAATATGTCGAGCGGGACTTCCGGCACATCAAAGCCGACGACCTGGACCTGCGGCCGGTCTTCCACCGGCTCGAAGAACGCGTCAAGGCGCACGTGCTGATCTGCATGCTCGCCTGCTACCTGACCTGGCACCTGCGCCGCGCCCTGGCCCCGCTGACCTTCACCGACCAGAACCCGCCCGTCCCCGGCAACCCGGTCGCCCCGGCCCGCCGCTCCGCGGCCGCCCAGGCCAAGGCGTCATACCAGCACGACCCGGCCGGGCAGCCCTACTACAGCTTCCGCGGCCTGCTCGAGCACCTGGCCACCCTGACCCGCAACCAGGTCCGGTACACCGGCACCCAGGTCACCATCCCGATGCTCTCCGAGCCGACCAGCACCCAGCGGCAGGCCTTCGACCTCCTCGGCGTCCCGATACCGCTCACCTTGAAGTAGTCAGAACACAACCCAGCCAGGCCAGGCAAAAGGCCAGGTCAGAAACAAAACCGCCTACCAAACTGGCCGTAACTTCGGGTTAGCGAGCCGCCCGCTGCCGCGTTACCGCCCGGGATGGTTCCGATGTGGGTCGGCCTGTGGGCGGCCGTCGAAATCTGCCCACCGACGGCCATGAGGAAGTGCCCGGTGGCGGCCAGCCTGGTAACGGATTGTGACTGCGCGGCGGTGCCGGAGGCTCCTGACCCGTCGATCTGGACCTGGTCGTCAACCGGCGCGTCAACAGGGCCCGTGAGATCGACCGAGGGTTCGCTGCGCCAGGTGGTGCCCGTCAGGCGTTGACCCTGCCGGTGCCCGGGGGCCCAGCCAGAATCGTCGGAACGTATTCGAGCAGCTGGATGCGACCGTCGAAGGTGTGGCTGCTGATCATGTCTAGTGCAACATCGGGATAGCCGTCGTAGATCCGTTCCCGACCGCTGCTTCCGGTGATAACGGGGAAGGCAACCACGCGGAAGCGGTCCACGAGACCGGCCTTCAGGAGAGAACGGCACAGGGTGAGGCTGCCTATGGTGCGCATCGACTTGGAGGCCTTGTCCTTCATCTCCCGCACGGCCTCAACGGGATCTTGAGCCACAACCTGCGTGTTCGCCCAGGAAAGGGGCTCGCTCAACGTGGTCGAGAAGACGACCTTCGACAGACCCGCCAGGGCATCGGTGCCTGGCTCGCCCCCGGCGGCGAATCCCGACATGAGGCGGTAAGTGGTTGCGCCCATCAGGACCGTGTAGTCCGCTTCTGGCTGCTCTTCCAGCCACGCAAGGTACTCGGGCCCTTGGAGCCCCCACCAGCCCGGCCAGCCGTCGGCAGCCGCGTAGCCATCGAGCGAAGTAATGAAGTCGATGAGGAGTTCCGCCATCGTAGTGTCCTTGTCCTTGGGTCTCAGGTAGGGCTACAGCATCGCGTTCGTGACCCATGGTCAGCCCTCCCTCGTCTGGTTCGCTGCCTGGAGGCCTGCGAGCATCCGCCGCCTTGACGGTGATCGAGGCGGCGTCGTGCCAGCCGGGCTTGCTGCCGCGGGCGGGCCGCCCCTGCCGTAGGAGCTGTGCCGACACGGCCCGCCGATGGCTTTCGGGTGCCCGATGTCGCAGAGCTCGTAGGTTCCGGGCGCGTACACGTAGGCACCCCAGCGGTCGCCGTCGACCGGCGCCCGGTCAACGTGGTCGATGTCGCGGTGAAACTGCTCAATGACCTCCTGCTCGGGCACGCCGTACCGGGTGGGCACCGGCTGGCCGTTGATGGAGCCTACGAGCCCGCCGCCGCTGGCCTTCACGACCTTGAGCTCGCGGCCCTTGTACGTCTCTCGGATCACGATCGCCGCCTTCCTTCGGGGACCGGGCTAGGATCCTTATCACAGAGAACAGTTTATTCTCTGTGATAGAAGCGGCAAGGCGATCCGGCGGCGGACAGGCGCCATCGCGAACCCGCTGGCAGGAGCATCTGCGGTTGGCGGCCGCAGTGGGCCGGTGCAAGGTCCGGAGAGCGGATTCTCTGTAATAAGTGTGAGGGAGGACGGCGAGGATGGCCAGCGGCCCCGGACGCGGGACGGTGACGGCCCTTGCCGGCGGCGGGCGGACCCTCGGCGCCGCGATTGACGCATTCCTGTCCCAGCCGTGGCCGGCCACCACCGCCCGCACCTACAGCGGGACCCTCGAGCGCATGGCCGCGGTGCTCGGCCGGGACCGGCCGCTGGCCGGCGTCAGCGACGAGGAGATGGCCGAGGCCGCGATCGTCCTGTGGGGAAGCCTGGCGGCCCGCACCTGGAACCGCCACCTGGCCACGGTCGGGTCGTTCCTGACGTGGTGCCGCCGGCACGGCTGGCCCTCGGGCGACCTGGAGCTGCACGCCGACCGGCGGGCCGAACACGATGACGACACGAAGTCGATCCCGCTGCCCGAGCTGGAGCGGCTATGGTCGCGGACCGCCATCCCGCTGCGGGAGCGGGCGCTGTGGCGGCTGCTGTACGACTCCGCCGGCCGCGCCGAGGAGGCCCTCGGCCTGGACGTCCCCGACCTCGGCCTGAGCAACCGGCGCGCCCGCGCCCGCGTCAAGGGCGGCCACGTCCGGCCGTTGCACTTCCAGACCGGCGCCGCCCGGCTCCTGGCTAAGCTCACCGCCGGCCGCGAGTCCGGCCCTGTCTTCCTCACCGCCCGGCGGGCCGCCTCCCATCGCGTGACCCCGGCCGCCGACCTGGACCCGGAAACCGGCCGGGCGCGGCTGTCCTACGAGATGGCCGAGCAGCTGTTCAAGCGCCACTCCGGCGGCAAGACCCTGCACCAGCTGCGGCACTCCCGGCTCACCCACCTCGGCGACCAGAACGTCAGCGCCCCCCTGCTCATGGCCATCAGCGGCCACAAGCGGCTGGCCACCCTGCAGCAGTACGTCAAGCCCGGCCAGGACGCCGTCGCCGCGCTCATGGCGGCCACCGACCCCGACCGCCGCCGCTGAGCGCGGGAAGGCGCTACTCGTCGTCCTCGTCGGGGGCGTCGGGGTCGCGCAGCTGGCGGATGGCACCAGGGCAAGGTCCGGGAGGGCAAAGGTATAGATCCCGTGGACGCCCAGGTGACGGCTCACGAACGGGGACAGCCGGGCCATGTCCTCGTCCCGGATCGGGTAGCCCTGGTCCCTGAGCTGGCGGACGGCGGCGTCCAGGTAGACGGTCGTCCACAGCGTGACGCAATTCAGGACAAGGCCGAGGGAGCCGAGCTGGTTCTCCAGGCCGCGCTCGTAGCGGTGGTACAGCTCGCCCTTCTTCCCGTGGCAGATCTTCCGGGCGAGGGCGTGCCGTCCTTCCTGGAGGTTGCGGATGCCCTTGATGTCGCGGCGGTAGGTCTCGTCGGTGTCGATGTAGCTGAGGATGTGCAGCGACTTGAAGATCCGCCCGTACATCGCGATCGCCTCACCGAGCGCGGTCGGGTGCCCGTCGCGCTGCAGCATCGTCACCACGTCGTAGGCCCGCACCGTCCCGGTATAGATGGAGGCGACAACCCGGAGGATGTCCTCCCAGTTCCGGCGGATCTTCGTCAGGTCAACCTTCCCCCGGGCGAAGGTGTTCAGCGGCCCGTAGTCGGCCTCGGCCCTGATTCGCCAGCCCTTCTGGTCGGGCAGGTCGGCCAGCGCGGGCCGGTAGGAGATGCCCAGCAGCTCCAGGAGCCCGAAGACGACGTCCGAGTAAGATCCGGTATCTGAAACGACGATCTCGGGGAGCTCGCCGCCGTCCAGGCCGAAGATCACGTCGACCATGTGCAGGGAGTCCCGCACGGTCCCGGACACGACCTTCGCGCCGCGCCCCATTCCGCGGTCATTCATGGCGTTAAACCATGTCATGGTCAGCACGTCGCCGCGGATTGCCGCCCATGCCTGGCCCTCCAGGAGCCGGGCCTGCGGGTTGCGCCACCGGGTGGAGGCGTCGGCGTAGATGTCGCGGCGCTTCAGGCCGCGCCAGAACTGCTCGAGTACGCAGAAGGCGTAGGCGTGCCGGCTGACCGCGCCGCCCTCGTGCGCGGGGTGGCCGAGTACCAGCCGCCGCCACGGGCCGGTCACCACGCCGACCCTGATGAGCTTCCCGGGGATCAGCGGGGCGGGCAGGCGGCTGCGGTAGGCCAGCACGTCGGGCAGCGCCTGCATCGCGGCCAGCACCGGCGCGCCCTCGGCGGTCGCGCCGAACGAGATCACGGCCGGCAGGAGCTTCAGGAACCCGATCACCATCTGGTACCGGCCAAGCAGTTCGGCCCGCCAGTCGTCGGGATCCTCGGCGCCGGGCGGCGGGGCAGTCTCGCTGACCACCGTCAGCGCGGCACGCAGGTCGGCGCGCGAGACGACCGCCTCGATCGCCTCCCATACCTGCGACACCCGCGGCTCCTCGTCCGGGCCGCCCCAGCCATCGGAGTCGAACAGCGCCTCCACCGCGACCGCGAGCCGGGCTGATGCCCTGGCGAGCCGGGGGTGCTTGCGGGCCTTGTCCTTGTCGGCCTCCCGCTGCGCCTTGTTCAGCAGCTCGGCCGACATCAGCAGGTCCAGCAGCTCCAGGGCGTCATCGACCGACTTGGCCTCCAGGTGCCGGGCCGTGGCCAGCAGTGTCGCGAGCCGCCGGTCGTCGGGGTGCCGGCGGATCAGCCAGGCGTCCGCGGTCATCCCGTACCGGGCCAGCTCGCCCAGCCGCCGGGGCGGCACCGCCGACTCGGCCCCGAGGTCCGCCAGCCCGAGTGACTGGATCTCCGCCACCTGGTCCAGGGCCGCGATGATCGCCGGGCCGCTGCCGCGCGGCGGCGGCCCTTTGCGCCATCGCTCCAGGTCCGACACCCTCTTCCCTGGCGGGACCTCCAGCAGCTGATCCAGCACGCGCCGCTGGACCGGCGTCAGCAGCCCCTCCAGCTCGGCCCAGAGCCGGTGCGTCGTGTCGTCGCGCACCCGCGCGACCAGCCGCGCCAGCCGTGACACGCCAGGCAGCAGGATCTTCCGCTCGCGCATCCACGTGATCGCGTCGAGGAAGATCGCCTTCGGCCCGTCCCCGGACGTCCACGACCTGGCCGCCACCCAGGCGGCCAGGTCCTCCTGAGCCTCGGTGAAGTCCCGCAGGCCTTCCGCCCGCCGGATCTCAAGCTGGTGGTCCGAGAGCGTCTTCACCCGCTCGCCGTACTTATTCACCACCAGCGGGTCTGCCACGCTCAGTTGCCCGGCCACGAACTCGAGCACCGTGGCCGGCACGTCCAGCGGATTATCCAGGAACGTCCCCAGCCAGCGGACGGTCACGAGTTGAAGGGCGAAGCCAACTTTCATGTGGTCGCCACGGTGCTGGTTGACGAGATCCATGTCCTCGTCATCGAGGAAGAACACCCGCTCCAGGTCCGCCTGAGACGGGTCCCCCACGTACCGGCCGTACGCTGCCGCCTCGTCATCCGTCAGGAACTCAACCGGCATAGAACGCACGGTAATGGCGTGATGACACCCTTCCCACCCAGAGCGATCAAACCGTTACAACTGCATACGCCAGCGATCGACCCACATCCGAACCGTCCCGGGCGGTAACACGGCGAGCCGAAGCCCCTAGCCCGCTAACGCCCAAAACGGTTCCGTTGTGGGCGGAGGGCCGATACCCTCACGACGTGCGTTTCGCCTTCAAGACCGCGCCGCAAAACACGACCTGGCCGGACATGCTGGCCGTCTGGAAGGAAGCCGACGACATCGAGATCTTCGAGTCGGGCTGGACCTTCGACCACTTCTACCCGATTTTCTCCGACCCGGCTGGCCCGTGCCTTGAGGGCTGGGTGACGACGACCGCGCTCGCGCAGGCCACATGCCGGCTGCGGGTGGGAACGCTTGTCACCGGTATCCACTACCGCCATCCAGCGGTGCTGGCCAACATGGCCGCGACCTTGGACGTCATCTCGGGCGGACGGCTGGAGATCGGCATCGGCGCGGGCTGGAACGAAGAGGAGTCCGGCGCCTATGGCATCGCGCTGGGCAGTCCCCGTGAGCGCAGCGACCGGTTCGAGGAGGCCTGCGAGGTCATCGTGAGCCTGCTGTCGCAGGAGACGACCGACTTCACCGGCAGGTACTACCGGCTCACCAGCGCGCGATGCGAACCCAAGGGCGTCCAGCGGCCGCACCCACCGATCTGCATCGGGGGCAGCGGTGAGCGGCGCACGCTGCGCACGGCCGCCCGGTTCGCACAGCACTGGAACTTCGTGGGCGGCACGCCAGCGGAGTTCGCCCGCAAGCGGGATGTGCTTTATGCGCACTGCGAGGATACCGGCCGTGATCCGAAAGAAATCACGTTGTCCAGTCATGTGCGGCTGGACAACGGCGACATCGGGGCCACGGTCGCGGCGGCGGCTACGCTCGGTGAACAAGGGCTCGACCTCGCCGTCATCTACCTCCCGCCACCGCACGACCCAGCCATTCTCGCGCCGCTGGCGCAGGCCCTATCCGGGCTGCGCTAACGGTTAAGGGTGTGCGTGCCGAGATCTCGTCCGTGGCTCTGACCAGCAGAGTTGCCCTCCCGGCCGTCCGGAGTGACTTCTGCCTTTACGGCCAGACGACGATTCGCGGCACGATGCGGTCCAGCGCACAGACTACGGCGGCGTCGCAAACACGCTGAAGGCACTGTCCTGTCTCGTTGATCATGAGGCACGGCGAACGCTTCTACCCGCGGTGCCTCAAGTACATGAGACAGTAGGCCCCGTCAGTCGTCTCGCCGATCATGAGATAAATCCGCGAGCCGTTGACGATGTCCAACGAGGTCAGTGGCGCAGGTGCCTCATCTGGGTGAGATGGCGCGGCGGATGCCTCGCCCTCGCGAGACTCGCCTCAGTTCGGATGAGATAGGACAACGGGGCAGGCGCTGCCGACTCCGGGCACGCGACTGCACTAGTTCACCGGGACTGCAGGACAGTCAGTTCAAGCGATGATCCTTCATCGTCCCTGAAACCTCCTCAACGGTGAGACCGGCCCGGCTGAAGCACAGAAAGCCCAGGTCCAAGAGCTATAGAAGTTATTGAAACCTCGGGGAACTCTGGGGTTATTTATTATTCCCAGAAACCGTCAATAACGCGCGCCCACTCCTCCGGGCTCAGGTCGCGTGGCATCGGCGCAGACTGCAACGGCACGAGGCTGTTGATGAACTGCGATACCGCGATCGACTTGTCCTTCGAGGCTGGCTCGTTAGGCCGCCGGATGCGCTGGAGCCACGGGCTCTTTGTCGCGACCATGGCGTCATAGATGGTTGCGCTCTTCAGCAGGCTGCCCTTGTTCTTCCGCTCGCTGAGATACTCCGCCTCGTTCTCGTCCCGCCGTGCCATCCACTGCAGCAGTCGGCGGACGTTCTTCGCCTGCGAGTTGATGTAGAAAAACTGCTTCGCCTCTTCAAGGCGCTGGAAGCCGAGTATGAGCTTGACCGGCACCGGGAATTCCCCATCGAGTTGATGACAGACCCGCCTGACCGACGGTTCCGCTACGGGTGTCCGCCGTTGTCCGGCAGCTGGCCGCCGCGATCAGATCCGGCAAACATTCATCGGTGCCTGCACGGTCCCATCCAGTCTGATCAGGCTCGCGGCACCATTGAGGCTTTCGGTCTTGGCAGATGACATCCCAATGTTTCATCCTGATTGGTGCTCTCCGCCAGGGCGCATGTGAGTTTGACCATCGGTTATGTCGCGGCGGGTCGGCCGTCTTCGGGCTTCTCTTGCAGCCAGCGGACGGCGGCGTGGACCCGCGGGTTCTGGTCTGGGGTCCGCGGGATGTCCAGCTTGGTGTGGATGCTCTGGGTGGTGTATTCCACCTTGTCGCCTCTGATCCGTAGCTGGGTGGCGATGGCCGCGTTGGACAGCCCGGCCGCCAGCAGCCGCAGTACGTCCAGTTCCCGGGGGGTCAGCAGTTCCGTGATGGCCGGCTGCCGCCGGTGGAGGCGGTCGAGGATGGGTGTGTCGCTGAACGTCTTGCGGCGCCGGACCAGGTCCAGGGCGTAGCGGACGTCGTCGATGTCGTTGAACTGCTCTTTGAGGAGATAGCCGCGGCCGGCCGTGCCGTGAGCGAAGAAGCGCCGGACGAACGCGTCGTTGTCATAGGTGGACAGCAGGAGAATGCCCACGTCTGGGTACCGTTCTGCGATGACCTCTGCGGTGGTGAGCCCGTCATCGGGCCGGCCGCCCATCCGGATGTCCAGCAGCACTGCGTCCGGCAGGTCCCCGGCGAGATAGTCCAGCAGTTCCCGGCCGCTGCTGGCCTGGCAGGCGACCGCCACGCCGGCCGCGGTCAGTAGTTCCACTAGTCCCGCGCGGTATACGGTGTCGTCTTCGGCGATGGCTACGCGCATGGGATCGTCATTGTCACTCGTGTCCCTTGCCCCGGCGGGCTGATGATCTGAACGTGCCCCTTCAGGGCCGTGATCCGGTCGGTGATGCTGGCCAGCCCGGTGCCGTCGTGGTTCGGTCTCGCACCACCGATGCCGTCGTCGGTGACGCTGACGGTGAGCATGCCGTTCTGCAGCTGGCCCAAGATGCCCACTGAACGCGCCCGGGCGTGTTTCGCGACGTTCGTGATGGCCTCGCAGATCGCGAGGAACGCCGTGTATTCGACCGGTTCGGGAACAGGTACGTCGGGCAGGTCGATGGTGATGGCCAGGCCGGGCTGATAAGGATGGCAGATGTCGGTGACGGCGGCCGCCAGACCGAGGTTGAGGACGTCCGGGCGGATGCCCGCCGCCAGTTTGCGCAGGTCGGTTAAGGCCTGAGCGAGCGCGTCCCGGATGTCGGCGATGTGGGCGGCGGCGTGCCGGTCGGTGGTCGTGGCCTTCACCGCACCCAGCCGGGGAGCCAGCGCGTTCAGCCTGCCCTGGATTCCGTCATGCAGATCCTGCTGGATCCGGCGGCGCTCCAGGGCGCCGGCCTGGACGATCCGGGCACTGGCCGCTTGCAGGTCAGCGAGCCGCGCCTGCGCGGTCTCCAGCAGCAGCGCGTTCTCCATGCTGAACCGCACCGCGACGACGGCCGCCTCGATCAGGTCGGGGTCGTGGTCCAGGGCTGCGTCGGCGACCATGAGCGCCAGGTGGTCTCCCGTGGACGACCTGATCTCGGCGACCAGCGGGCCGGTTTTCCGCCGGGGATCGGCGACGGGCTGCCCGGCCTCGTCGAGATAAGAACGTTCATCCTGTGACCAGTACCAGATACGCAGGCCCGGATCCCGCAGCCCCTGCCGGAGCGCCGCGGTGATCTGCCTGGTCGTCGGGCTGCTGCCCAGGCTGATCAGCACCTGGGTCAGCGCGCTACGGCTGAGAGAGCGGCGGATGACCGCGACCAGGAATGCGACCGGGATGGCGAGCATGCTGCACATCGTGACCACAAACAGCACGTTGTCGACCGGCGCAGGCACGTCAAGCGCGCGGGCGAGATAAAGCGCGCTGCCAACCGTGATAGCCGCGATCGCCGCCGCCGCGGTGGGCATCTTGATGCGCCGCTCGACGCCGCCTGCCCGGCGTAGCCGCACCACCCACCAGGAGACGTACAGCAGCCCCAGGCCCACCGTGCCCACGTTGACCACCCGCGTCACGACCCGGTACACGGCCAGGCTGGGGAACAGCACCGGCCACCAGTGCGGCGGAAACCGGTGCCACTGCGGGCGGGACAGGAACACCAGCAGCCAGGACGAGGCCACGAACCAGGCCAGCGCCACAGTGAACATCCAGCGGTCCCCGCGAGCCAGCCGCCGGTGCGGATAACGGTACAGGGCCCACCCGACACCCAGCAGCCACAGGTTGCCCACGACGACGCTGATCAGCGGCAGCGGGCCAGCGCCCCACTCATTGGCCCAGCTGACGATCAGCAGCGCGGCGGACAGCATCATGGCGATCCCCGCGGGCACCCGCCCGGGCTCGGCCAGCAGCACCACGCCAGCAGCGAACAACGCCGCGAACAGCGCCAAGGCCGCCAGCGCCGTCGGCACCGCCGTGTGCCACATGGGCCACAGCCCAACGGCCCCGACAGCAGTAGCCGACGGGACCAGCGTCCCGAGCATCACCCACAGCGTCGGCCGGCTGATGGCAGCAGCCGACCGCCGATCCGCACGCCCGTCTACAACGATCTCAGGCACCCCACCATCGTGCACACCCATAACGACCCGTAGCCGCGGAAAACCCAGGGCTATGTCACGGCTATCCGTACCACGAGCCCCGGCTGGCAGGCTACCGCCGGCCGCCCCCGCCGGGTGACCCTCACCGAGGACCGCGCGATCGTGCCACAAAGCGCGTGCCGCAGTTTCACCAGATACCGCCGTTGTCGGCTCGGGCGAATAGGAGCGAGGAACCGAGGATCCACCACTCCCACGGGCGCCGCGGCTCTCACGGGGGCGCCGCGGCGCCGAATCGCAGAGCCCGAAGCCCTCGTATCTGACCCGATCCCGTCCAGGACGGGGGGAGCCCAAGGGACACCGATTGCCAGTACACGACGGCTTTAGTCAGGGGTGAAGCCGGGCGACTCTCAGGTGCCTTACCAGGCAAGGCGTACAGAACGGAGAGGGAATTAGTCATGATGCAAAAAAAGAAAGAGAACCCGATGGGTTATCTCCCTATTAATGGCCACAGGGCTGGTGATTAGCGCCATGGCACTTCGATTCAGATCAGCCCAGAACCGTACAACTGTCAGCTCGGAAACACAGGATGACGGCCCTATCGTGCATAACCGAAAGCCTTTGGGTCTTGCCCGTCTTGCACGAAATCCTGTGGTGACTCTCAGCGCTGCTGGCGTTATCGCTGCGGGTGATGGTGCCGCGCTAGCGGCGAAAGCGGCGTCCGGCTCGAGCCCACGCTCGAGCGTGCGTGTCGAACGAGTCGATCCGCAGCGTCAAGATAGGGCATTGGCTTCACCACCCGACGGAACAAAAGTTGTTCTCGCCGATACCTACAATGCACCGGCCTGGCGAACGAACTGCGGCTACGCCACGTGCAGCATCTACTACAGCCGTGCGACCACACAGCAGATAGCAGAGTCTTTGATACCCGACCGGGAGCTAATAGACGGCGGTGCGTCCATAGGGTTTACTACGGCCTGCGAGGAGGCCTCTGGCGCAGTCGAGGGTGTGGACCTCCGTCTCGCTTACGCTGCCTGTGGGATCGCGGGACTGGCTTCTGCGATCAACTTCTTCGACACCTTGCAGCAGGCCTACAAAGGGTACGACTGCTTCGAGATCAAGTACCTGCCTGCTGGCTCATTCTTCCAGCAAGACCAGACCTCACAGTGGGGGTATCCCGACGGTATCCCGGTCGACGTTGAGGTGATCGACCAAAGTTCTTTTTGCGGGTGAAGCCGGGCCAAATACGGGCACTGATCGTAGTCGGCGCATGCTCGCCCTGGTCCTCGTAACTGCCAGGTGGCTGGTTCGTACGTATTCGAGTTCGGGTGGTTCCACGCAATCTTCTGGACCACGCGTGTGTGGTACGAGAGGCGTGTGCCAACGGCGCGATCTGGCGTCCTGGCCTGTGACGAGGATTGGTGCAGGATCCTGAGTCAGTCCTTGGTGCTATTGCTGTGGGCGGGGCATAGCGGTTCGGGTTCGAGTTGCCATCCGCGGCTGGTGAGCCAGGCGCGGAGCGCCGTGGGCTGGTCCGGGTCGTGCTTGCGGAGCTGATCGACGAGGGCGCCGGTGAGGATGGGGCCGTCGCCGCAGTGCGCGCATTCAACGGTGCCGCAGTCGATGTGGGGCTGGCAGCTCGCGCAGTGCCGGTGCTGGCTGATCGGCCCGGCTGGGCTGTCTTGGTGGAGCCAGACGATCGCGAGATCCTCGCGTTGCCGGAGCGCTTCGGGCCTGCTGGCGGGCTGGTGTCCGCAGGCAGGGCAGGCCAGCGCGGCGAGGGTGCGGCCGGAACGCTGGCGCTGCGGGCGGCCTGCGCCACTGCCGGGCCGGCCCCCACTGGCGTGATCGCTGGCGAGGTGGCGCCGGTGTCCCCAGGCCGGGTGACGGGCTGCGGCCGCGTGCTCTTGTCCGGTTGCCGCTGGGCGCCGTTGTTGTCAAGGTGCCGGTAGATCAAATGATCGTTATCTACCCACCCGGGTCACGGAGTGGTGGCAGCATTACCGCCGGGGAGCCTGGGCCGCGTGAGGTGAGGCGCCTGTAGCAGGCACCGGCCGGGAGACGCGCACATGCCAGTGACGGCGGATCGCCGGAGTTTGGCACCGTGTGCGCGATTCCCCGCCGAGCTGGACCAGGACTGGCTGGGGCGGGTGTGCCATCTGAGCGAGGCCGACCTGGCGGTGATCCGGCGCCGCACCGACCCGGTGACCCAGCTGGGCTATGCGACCCAGCTGGTCACCGTCCGGGCGATCGGCACGTTCCAGTCAGACCCGGCCGCGGTACCCGAGCCAGTCGTGGCCGCTGTGGCCCGCCAGCTCGGCATCGATGACCCCGGCGCGCTGGCCGCCTATCGTGCCATGCCGGTCCGGTGGCGCTATGCCGCCGAGATCCGGGACCGCTGCGGGTACCGGGATTTCGCCGCCCAGCCCGGCCGGTTCGCCTTCACCGCCTGGTTGTACCGGCAGGCCTGGGCCGATGAGGTGGCCCCATCGGTGTTGTTCCGCGCCGCCCACCGCCAGCTGCTGGCCCGGCAGATCCTGCTGCCCGGGCAGAGCGTGCTCACGCGGCTGATCGCCACGGTGCGCGAACGCGCCACCCACCGGGTCCACAGCCGTCTGGCGCGAGCGGCCGACCCGGAGTTGCGGGCCCGGCTGGAGAAACTCCTGCTCGTGCCCGAAGGGCAGCGCCGCTCCGAACTGGACCTGTTGCGCCGCCCGCCGTTCACGCCTACGATCACCGGGCTGGTGCGCGCCCTGGACCGGCTTGACCGCATCCGGGCCCTCGGCGCCGGTGACCTGGACCTGTCCGGGATACCGGCCGCGCGGATCGTGGCGCTGGCCCGCCACGCCGACCAGGCCTGGGCCACCCAGCTGGCTGACCTGGGCCCTGAGCGGCGGATCGCCACCTTGACGGCCTACACCCACGTGCTCACCGGCAGCGCCCGCGACGACGTGATCGACATCTTCGATGTGGTTTTCGGGGACCTGCAGCGCGCCGCGACGCATCGCGGGGAGAAACGCCGCGCCGGCGAGCTCCGGGACTACGACCAGGCCGTCGCCGCGGTGCATGCCCGCATGCGCTCGCTGCCGGACGTGCTCGACGATGACCCCGCCCTGGCGGCGGTGCTGGAGGAGTTCCGCGCCGGGCGCACCGGGATCGAGGAGAACATGGGCACGGTGAAGGCGCTGATGCGCCCGCCGGGGGATCCGTTCCACGAACGGCTCGTGGCCAGCTATCCCCAGATCCGCCGGTTCCTGCCCGGACTGATCGAGGCGCTGGAGCTGGAGGCCGCCGGGCCCGGCCGGGCGGTGCTGGATGCCTGCCAGGCCCTCGGGGACTGGCTGACCGAGCAACCCCGCACCACCCGGCGGCCCGCCGCGGAGCTGCCGCTGGAGGTGGTCACGCCGTCCTGGCAGCGGCACGTGCGCGATGCCACCGGTACCGTCGACCGGGCCGGTTACGCCTGCTGTGTGCTCGACCAGCTCCGTACCCGCCTGCGGCGCCGCGATGTCTACGCGCCAGGCAGCACCCGGTGGGGCGATCCCCGCGCCGAACTCCTCACACCAGAAACCTGGACCGAGCAGCGCGACACGCTCTGCGAAGACCTGGCCCTCGACCCCCACCCGAAAACGGTCATCGGCCAGCTCACCGCCACCCTGGATGCGGCATGGCGGCGCACGGCGGCCGGCTACGCCGCCAACCCCGACCTGCGTATCGAGCGCCGGGGCGGCCGCGACGAGCTCGTGCTCACGCCGCTGGATGCCGACCCCGAACCCGCCTCGCTCACCGAACTCCGCAGCGAGGTGGAAAAACTGCTGCCGGAGGTAGAGATCGCCGACCTGCCCCTCGAAGTCCACGGATGGACCGGATTCCTCGACGAATACACCCACATGGCCGGCACCGAGACCCGCGATCCCGGCCTGCCCGAGACGCTCTCGGCCCTGCTGGTCTCCGAATCCTGCAACGTCGGCCTGACCCCGGTCGCCGACGAGACCCGCCGGCCGCTCACACGGGAACGGCTGAACTGGGTCGCGCATAACTACCTGCGGTCGGCCACCCACGCCGCCGCGAACACCCGGCTGGTCGACTACCACACGCCCCTGCCGCTGGCGCAGGCCTGGGGCGGCGGGGAGATGACCTCTGCGGACGGGATGCGGTTCGTCATCCCCGTCTCCACCATCCACGCCGCCTACAACCCGCGCTACTTCGGCCGGCAGCGCGGCTCCACGCTGTACTCGTGGATGGCTGACAGCTACACCGTGTTCGCGCAGAAGCTGATCCCGGGAACGCAGCGCGACAGTCTGCATGTGCTCGACGGGCTGCTGGCCAACCAGACCGGCATCCGGCCCGAGATGGTCTCCACCGGCACCGCCGGCGCCTCCGAGATCGTGTTCGCCCTCGCCTGGCGCTGGGCTGCCGGTGGGCACCCCGGCTGGCCGACCTGCCCGACCAGCGGCTCTGGCGCATCGACCCCACGCCCGCTACGGCCCGCTGAACGGGCTGGCCCGCCACCGCATCAACACCCGCCTCATCACCGGGAACTGGGATGAAATCTGCCGGCTCGCCGCCTCACTGCGGGCCGGTACCGGTCATCCCCTCGGCGATCCAGCGCACGCTGCAACGCGGCCCCAGCCCTTCCAGTCTCGCCCGCGCCCTGGCCGAACTCGGCAGAGTGATCAAAACCCTGCATGTACTCGAATACGCCCACGACCCCGCCTACCGGCGGACGATCCACCACCTGCTCAGCCGCGGCGAACGCCGCAACTCCCTCGCCCGCGACGTCTTCCACGGCCAGCGGGGCCAGCTCCGCAAGCACTACCAGGCCGGGCAGGAAAACCAGCTCGGCAGCCCCGGCATCATGATCAACATAATCGTGCTATGGCAGACCCGCTACATGCAGGCCTCCCTCGACCATCTCGCGGCGAACCGATACCAGCTCGATCCCGCCGACGTCGCCCGGCTCACCCCGCTCGGGCACCCCACCATCAACCTGAACGGCCGCTACCGCACCACCAGTCGGCCGCCCCTCGCTGGGCTCCGGCCGCTACGCGTCGAGTGACTCAGGATCCTGTACCAATCCTCGTCACAGGCCATGACCTGGTTGTGACGCCCCCGCCTGGCGTCCCCCTCGATGAGGCCCTGACGGCAGCGCTGGACACTGTCGTGGCCAGCGCCCGGGCCCGCGGGCTCACCTGGTCGCGCCAGGCGGAGGACGGCGGGCGGGAGGCAATCCCCGCGCATCGCTCCGGGAGATGGACGGTTACCTGCTGGTCCGACGGCACTTTCACAAAGGTCATCGACGGTCTCACCCGAGTCCCATCCCGTCCCGCTCAGCCAGGGCCGGGAACGTTCAGCGCTCCCTGGCAGGTTCCTCGGGCGCAATGTCGGCTGCTTTGCCGCCCGATGCTCTCGCGCGCTGCGTGGTTAGCTGATCCGTTCAGTGAGTTCGCCGTCAGGGGTGTTCTCCCATATCACGATGAACTGGCGGTGGGATAGCCGGGGCCACCGTGATGATCATCATCGCGGTGGCCCCGTGCTGGGCGCCGGGCGGCCAGCCCGGCCCCGGTTCAGAATCCTGCCTTGTAGGCCGCTGAGGCCTTGGGCACCTGTGTGCCCGTCCCGTAGACCCCGCCGGTGGTAGAACTTTGGAAAATGGACTCCCAGGCGAGGTTGGCGGCGTTGGCCCGGAAGAATCCGGCCATGTCGTTCACGTACGCCGGGTTGTCCCCGCCCGCGTTGCTCCCGGTCGCTACGGTGCCGGGCATGACGTTGCCCCACTCGGGCACCGCGAACTTTTTACCATGCGTCTTCGCGAAGCTGAGCCAGTAGTTCAGGCCCTGCGTGCCGGTGAGCTGCTTCTGCCAGTTCGCGTCGCTGGTCGCGGGAGGCCACATGTCGTAGCTGTCGACCCCGATCGTGTCCACGTAGGCATTTCCGGGGTAGGCCTGGGTGGGATCGGCCAGCCCGGCTGACACGCCGCGGTTGACGTTCCAGTCCCATTGCAGGCCGGGCGCGGTGGTTCGCGCCGAGGTGACGATCTGCTGCCAGCATGCCGCCCAGACCGTCGGGTTGGTGGCCTGCCAGACGTACCAGTTCCCATTGAACTCCCAGCCCAGCCTGATGATCGACTTGCCGAGGCCGTAGGCCGAGATGTTAGTACCGAACTGGCGCCAGTAGGAATTGTAGGAGCCGGCCGCGCACGCCTGGAGGGACACTCCCGGGACCTTCTCGGGCAGCATCGCCACCCCGAAGGCCACTGTTTCCGGTGCTCCCTTCCAGAGCTGGTAGAGCCAGGCCGGATTTGTGATGTCATTCCACGACGAGCGATTCGACCAGACGGTGGCGACGTTCACCGGGGCTCCGCGCCAGGCACCAAAGGCAGCGACGGACGCCGGGGTGGCGTTCGGCAGGTAGACCCCGCTGGCCCAGGGCAGTTGGGTGGTCCCCGATGCCCCCCACGCGAAGACCCCCGTGAGCACCAGGCCCACCGTGGCGAGGCCGGCGGTGGCAAAGGCAGCGGCACGGATGGCGCGAGCCCGGCCGGACTGCATCCGGGATGGTGGCGCGCGCAGGGCGGTGATGGTGCTCCTGGGCTTCCTCCTGATGATCATGGCCCTTCCTTCTTTCGTTTCCCCTCTGTAATCTGTTCACCACTCTCCGTGAGTTCTTGTTGTGGTCGCAGAGCCGAATTTCTCAATTGAGCCGGGCATTTTTCCCCATTATTTTGGCCCGGGTAATTCGGCCCGGTCCTAACCTCAATCGTTCAGGGTTCTTGAGGCCTGGTTACTGATTGTGCTGGTGCCCGGTTTCGGGTGTGGTGTCTGTCTGGCTGTCGGGGCTGGCCGTCCGGTGGTGCCCGGGGTGCCCGGGTGCGCACCGGCTCCGACCGCGCCGGGGTGGTCCTCCTTTCGTGCAGCTGGAGCGGTTTGTGCTGGTCAGGCGGGTGCGGGCAGGGCGCAGAGCCGCTGCCAGCAGGTGAGGAACGCCTCCTTCCAGGGCCAGTCGGGGCTGATTTTGAGGATGCGCTGCCGGGCGTGATGTGCGGCGCGGGCGGGGATGTGCCAGATCCGGTAGCGGAGCGTATCCGGGTCGGCTTCCCGCAGGTCCTCGTCATCGTGGCAGCCGAGGAGACGCGTCCGGGCCGCGAGGTCGGCGGCGATGTTCGCCGGCGATGACCCAGCCGCAGTTGACCTGCCACGACTTGGATGGCAGCCCTCGCAGCCCCATGGCCTTGGCGCTGCGGACGCCGCCGGTCTCGACGACGGCGTGCTCGCGGTGCACGACGTCGATGTACTGAAGGTGGTGGCTGCCCGGGACGCCGCCGATGCCGGAGTCAGGGACGTTCGTGCAGATGATGGAGTACCGCCAGCCGGTCTTCTTCTCGTAAGCGGTGAGGTTGCCCATCTGGCGGCGGGACGGCTTGACCCGGCGGACGATCCAGCGCAGCCCGTCCGGCCAGTTCCCGGCGCGGCTCATCAGGTGCGTGATCTCCGCGACGTGCTTGTCCTCCTCGATCGTGCCGTCCTGGGCGACGCCGGGCTTCCACGCGCCCGCCGGCACCATCTTGATGGCATCCTCATCGGCTGCTGTGATCATCCACCCGCAGGTGAAGAGCGTTTCCCGGCGCGGGGAGGACAGCGACAGCAGGTGCTTGATGAGCTCGTGGCTGGCGCCGGCCCCGTCGGCGCGGACCAGGATCTTGCTCCGGAACCGGGCGGGGACCTGCCGCAGGGCCGCGGCCAGCACGTCCCGGTGATCGGTGAAGGTGTTCGAGCCGGCGTTGCCGGGGCGCAGCAGCATGGCCAGGCATTCGCGCGTATTCGCAGCCCACGCCGCCAATGGATGGAAGCCATAGCCTTTCTTCCAGGTGGGAGCCGCCCCCTGCTTGTCTGAGTGCGCGGTCACCAAGGTGGCGTCCATGTCGATTACCACCCAGCCCGCCAGGGTCTTGCCCGCGATGACCAGCCAGGGGAACCCCGCGGGCGTGCCCTCGATCAGCGTCCACGCGTGCGCCCGGGCCTTCGCGCGGGCACGGGCGATCCGGTCCAGCACGGCAGGGGTGCCGGCCAGGTCCAGCGCCCGGCGGACCGTCGGCCCGCTCGGCGCCGCCCCCAGCACCGGGGCCAGGTGCGCCAGCACCGCGATGTCGCTCATGCTGGTGGCCCCCAGCGCGATCGCCGCCGCCAGCGAGACCAGCACGACACCCCGGTCCAGCAGCGGCGACGCGCCTTTCCTGCGGAGCGCGGCACTCAGGCCCGCGGTAAGTCCCGCCTGGTCCGCGGCCTTCCGCAGCAGCACCGCGCCGACGTGGCCAACCAGGCCTGTCCCGTCCGCGGTGACCTTCAGGGCATGGTCCCAACCGTTATGCTGCATGGCGAAGAGCGCTCCGGCCTGGAATTTGCTGAGTGTGGTAACCGGTAATCTTCCAGATCCAGGGCGCTCTTCGCCCTCAAAGCCACAAGGGGACGGCCGCTCCGCGGCCGTCCCCTTGTCATTCCCGGGTCTGGTAGGCCCCCCGCACCCATAAGGTGCACTCGCTCGATGGTCCGATAGAGCACGAAATCCCAGCTCGTGGCTCTGGAATGCCAGCTGACCGCTCAGCTCGCCTTCATCGCTGAATAGCGGAGGCTAACGGCTCTGGAGGAGGCGGTCGGGGCCAGGGATCGCGCCCGGCGCGAGGGCGGGTGAACGCCGCTAGGGCCGCTCGCAGCAGGCCTGACCAGGCCCCGAGGAGCCTGGCGTGGTAGAACCGGTGTGAGAACGGGAGCGGCCTGGCGGCAGGCCGGTGCCGTGCTTGCCCAAGCGCGTCCCGGTAGCAGAACGAAAACCCATGGCCGGCTCCGGCCACGGCCAGGGAGATGGTCTATGAGCTGACCACCTGGCGATCGGTTTCTATTTAAGCGCCAATGGCATTAATTGGGGTGTTGGTAAGAATGCTGTCACCAGAGGCCATTTGAGGCTGAGGTTGCATTTGGGCTGAGGTTGCATTTGGGCTGAGGTTGCCCGGTTTCGGTGGCTTGGTCGTGACGCTCGCCGCGAAGATGAGCGCTTGTGGAACGCCCTCCGCTTGAGCTTGGTGACCTGGTTGAGCACTGGACGCTGGTCGGGACTGAGCATGACCTGGTGGCCGCGAAGAACTACGACTCCCAGCTTGGCTTCGCGCTGCTGCTGAAGTCCTACGGCCGGTTCGCCCGTTCCCGCACGGCCGCAGCGAGCTGCATGATGACGCGGTCGAGTTCGTCGCCCGGCAGCTCAGTGTGGGTGCCGGGTCTGTCGGGTTCTACGAGTGGTCCGGGCGCACGTTCACGCGGCACCGGGCAGAGATCCGGGCGCACTTCGGGTTCCGGGAGTGCACCGTCGCGGACGCCGATGACCTCGCCGGGTGGCTGGCGGGCGGCTACGCGCAGGAGGAGCGCCGTTACGAGCTGGTCAGGGACGCGCTGCTGGCCGAGCTCCGGTCCCGGTCGATCGAGCCGCCGACCCCGGACCGGGTGGAGAGGATCGTCCGCTCGGGTCTGCGCCAGGCTGAGAAGACCCTCGTCTCCCGGATCTCGGGGCGGCTGCCGGGCGAGGTGCGGGCACGGCTGCTGGCCCTGGTCAGCGCGGACGAGGGCGACGGGGACAGCGAGGCCGACCCGGGGCTGCTGGCGCTGATCAAGGCAGCGACGGGCAACGTCAGCCTGGCCTCGATGCTGACGGAGATCTCGCGGCTGGAGGCGGTCCGCGCGATCGGCCTGCCGGACGGGCTGTTCGCCGACGTCGCGCCGAGGGTCGTGGCGGCCTGGCGGTCACGCGCGGCGGTGGAGTCCCCGTTGCACCTGCGCGACCAGCGCAGCGACCCCGACATGACCGTGACGCTGCTGGCCGCCCTGGTCTACAGCCGCACCTGGGAGATCACCAACGCCCTGGTCACGCTGCTGCTGAGGATGGTCCACGCGATCGGCGCGCGGGCCGACCGGCGGGTGACCAGGCAGCTGGTGGCCGAGTTCAGGCGGGTCCACGGCAAGGAGAACCTGCTGTTCCGCGTCGCGGAGGCCTCCGCGGCCCGGCCGGACGAGACCGTGAGGCAGGTCGTGTTCCCGGTGCTCGGCGAGGACAACCTGCGGAACCTGATCGCCGAGTACAAGTCGTCCGGGTCAACGTACCGGCGCACCGTGCAGACCACCTACCGGGCGTCCTACTCCGGCCACTACCGCAAGGGACTGATCAGGCTGCTGGAGGTGCTGGAGTTCCGCAGCGGCAACTCCCACCGCCCGGTGCTCGACGCCCTGGACCTGGTGCACCGCTACCGCAGCGCCACCGACCTGACCTACTACCCGGCCGGGGAACGAGTGCCGGTCCACTCCGGGCTGTCTGGCGACTGGGCCGAGCTGGCCTACAAGTCCGACAAGCGGGGCCGCAAGCGGGTGGTCCGGGCCGTGTACGAGATCCGGACCTTCGAGGCGCTGTGCGACCAGCTCAAGCGCAAGGGGGTGTGGGTGGCCGGGGCGATGGAGTTCCGCGACCCCGACCAGGACCTGCCCCGCGACTTCGCCGAGCGGCGCGCCGAAAACTACGCCAAGCTCCGCAAGCCGCTCGACCCGTCGGAGTTCATCGGCCAGCTGCAGGAGGAGATGCGCGGCGAGCTCGCCGCGCTGGACGCCGCGCTGCCGCTGCCGTGGCTGGAGGTCAGGCAGCGGCCGGGCAACCAGGGTGCCATCAGGCTCACGCCGCTGGATGCGCTGCCCGAGCCTGGCCTTCGGCCAGCTCAAGAAGGTCGTCACCCGGCAGTGGGGTACGGTGCCGCTGATCGACATCCTGAAGGAGGCGGTGCTCCGGTCGGCGTGCCGCTCCACCATCAGCTCAATGACCGGCGATGCGGTCGGCGGCCAGCTCCTGGAGCGGCTCCTGCTCGTCCTGTACGCCTACGGGACCAACGCCGGCATCCGTGCCGTCGCGGCAGGCGATCACGGCCACCGCGAGGAGCAGCTGTACTCCGTCCGCCGCCGCTACCTGACGCCCGATCTGGTCCGCGCGATGGCGATCGACATCGCCGACGCCACCTTCGCCGCCAGGGCCCGGGCGGTCTGGGGCACCGGGTCATCGGCGGTGGCGTCGGACTCCACCCACTTCGGGGCGTTCGACCAGAACATCTTCACGGAGTGGCACTCCCGCTACGGCGGCCGCGGCGTGCTGATCTACTGGCACGTCGAGCGCAAGAGCATGGTGATCCACTCCCAGGTCATCAACTGCACCGCCAGCGAGGTCGCCGCGATGATCGAGGGCGCGATGCACCACGGCACCAGCATGGACGTCGAGGCCAACTACACCGATACCCACGGCCAGTCGGTCATCGGGTTCGGGCTGACCCGGCTGCTCGGCTTCGACCTGCTGCCGAGGATCAAGGCGGTCAACCGGGTCCGGCTCTACCGCCCCGGCCCCGGCGACTCCTACCCGCGCCTGGCCCCCGCGATGGTCGGCCGGCCGATCCGGTGGGACCTGATCGCCGACCAGTACGACGAGATGGTCAAGTACGCCACGGCGATCCGCACCCGCTCCGCGCAGACCGCCGCGATCCTGCGCCGCTTCCAGAGCGCCAACGCGATGCACCCGACCTACCAGGCGATGCTGGAAGTCGGCCGCGCGCAAAGGACGCTGTTCGTGGCCCGCTACCTGCGCGACCGGGAGCTGCAGCGCGAGATCAACGCGGGCCTGAACGTCGCCGAGTCGTGGAACGCGGGAAACTCGGTCATCTACTTCGGCAAGGGGGGCGACATCCCCGCCAACCGCCGCGATGAGCAGGAGCTGTCCGTGCTGTGCCTGCGCGCCCTGCAAGGCGCCGTGGTGTACGTCAACAACCTCATGATCCAGGACGTCCTCGACGAGGGCCTGGCCAAGCTGAACCCTGACGACCTGCGCGGCCTGACCCCGCTGTTCTGGTCGAACATCGCCCCCTACGGCGAGGTCCGGCTGAACATGAGCAGCCGCCTCGCCCTGCGCGACAGCCCCGCCCCGCCACCAGGCGGCAGCGACCGCGATCCCCGGCCCGCCGATCCGGCACCTGACAAGGAGCAGCCACGATGACGACCCCGCCCGGCGCCTATACCGGGGCATTCCTCGACCAGCACGGCGACGCCATCGCCGCCGACGCGGCCGGAGCCGCGGCCGCGGCCGCCGCCGCGGACTGGAAGCGCGCCGCCGCCAGCGCCGCCCGCGTCCAGGCAGGCGCCTTGCACCTGCACCACAGCGTCATCCGCGACGCCCTGGCCGAAGGCCTCGACTGGTGGGACGTCGGCGAGCTGCTGGCCATGCACCCGCAGGCGGCCGTCGAGCAGTTCGCCAACCTCCCTGACGCGACCGATACCCCGGCGCGGCAGCGGCCCGCGCTCGCGGTCACCTGTACCGCGGGCCTGGCCGCCGTCCACGACATGGAGCCGTGGCACGGCATCGACGTCGAGGACCTGGACGACAGCCACAGCATCGGCGCCGACCCTACCGTGGCCCGGCTGCGGGAGACGGCCCGGCTGCTCGCCCAGGACATCTGGATCACCGTCAAGCTGGCCGGCGAGTACGAGGGCGACAACGACCTGGACGACGGCACCGCCATCCGCCGATGGACCACCGTGGTCCTCCACCCCGACGAGCTCGGGTGGCTGCGCGAGGCCCTGGCCCTCAACGCCGACGACGCGGGTCTCGGCGACGAAGACGAGTGACGCCACCCGCAGCGGGCCGCCACGTACGTGATAACGGGCCGTTATCACTCTGTGCTCGGGCTCCCGCGGGGATGCGCTCCCGAGGTTTTCGCCGAACCCAAGCCGGGCAGCGACTCGCAGCGACTCTTGTAGCTCATGGCGGTAAGCATCGGGCCACATGCCGACTGACTCCCGGTAGATGCCGATGGCTTCCTGGATCGCGGCCAGCGCCTCCTCCCGCCGCCCCAGCTCGCCCAGCACCTCCGCCAGGTTCGTCAGCGACGCCGCCAGGCCGGGGCGGAACACGTCCGGGCGGGCCGCAGCCAGCTCCCGGTAGACCCCGGCGGCCTCCTGGATCGCGGCCAGAGCTTGCTCCCGCCGCCCCAGGTCGGTCAGGTCGGCCGCGAGGTTGTTCAGCGCCATAGCCAGGTCGGGGCGGAACGCGTCCGGGCGGGCCGCGGCCAGCTCCCGGTAGACCCCGGCGGCCTCCTGGATCGCGGCCAGCGCCTCCTCCCGCCGCCCCAGCTCGCCCAGCCGGAGCGACAGGTTGTTCAGCGAGCCGGCCAGGTCGGGGCGGAACGCGTCCGGGCGGGCCGCGGCCAGCTCCCGGTAGACCCCGGCGGCCTCCTGGATCGCGGCCAGCGCCTCCTCCCGCCGCCCCAGCTCGCCCAGGTCGGCCGCGAGGTTGTTCAGCGCCATAGCCAGGTCGGGGCGGAACGCGTCCGGGCGGGCCGCGGCCAGCTCCCGGTAGACCCCGGCGGCCTCCTGGATCGCGGCCAGCGCCTCCTCCCGCCGCCCCAGCTCGCCCAGCCGGAGCGACAGGTTGTTCAGCGAGCCGGCCAGGCCGGGGCGGAACGCGTCCGGGCGGGCCGCGGCCAGCTCCCGGTAGACCCCGGCGGCCTCCTGGATCGCGGCCAGCGCCTCCTCCCGCCGCCCCAGCTCGCCCAGCCGGAGCGACAGGTTGTTCAGCGAGCGGGCCAGGCCGGGGCGGAACGCGTGCGGGCGGGCCGCGGCCAGCTCCCGGCGGATGGCGGCGGCCTCCTGGATCGCGGCCAGCGCCTCCTCCCGCCGCCCCAGCTCGCCCAGCCGGAGCGACAGGTTGTTCAGCGAGCGGGCCAGGCCGGGGCGGAACGCGTCCGGGCGGGCCGCGGCCAGCTCCCGGTAGACCCCGGCGGCCTCCTGGATGACGGCCAGCGCCTCCTCCCGCCGCCGCAGCTCGCCCAGCCGGACCGACAGGTCGTTCAGCGAGCCGGCCAGGCGGTCGGCGGCGGCTGGTTCTCCGCCGAGGGTGTCTGCCCGGTAGCAGGTGACTTGCTGGCTGGTGAGGGTGGCGGCCAGCGCGGCGAGCCTCACGCTGTGCTCGGGCATCCGGTCAGCGAGCAGGGCGGCCAGGGCGGGCTGGGGCGCGTGCTGCAGCGCGAGGCTGGCCAGGTCGGCCAGTTCCGCGGGGCCGGTGATGGCCAGGTCGACGATCCGGGGCAGTGCCGCGGCGAGCAGCTCATCCAGGGCCGCCCGGACGGCGGGCTGGTTCGGAGTGGCGCGGGTCAGCTCAGCCAGTTGCTGGGCCAGCACGCTGGCTTCCCATTGCTGCCCGGCGGCAAGCTGGGCGGCGGTGGTGGCGAGGGCGGCCAGCTGCGGGGTGTCGGCCAGGTGCTGTTCGGCGAGCAGGTCCGGCCGCAGCGGGTTCCAGTAGCCAGGCCCGGGATACAGCCGGTGCGCCCACGCCGCCAGCGCTTCGGCGCCGAGCCGGGTGACCTCGGCCTGGTTAGGCAGCGCCGCCAGCAAGAACGCGGCGGACGCCGGGTCGGCAGCGGCGGTCAGCGTGGCCAGCGCGACCACCTGATCGGCCAGCGGCAGGTCCGGGTTGAAGGCCAAATGGGATCCGGCGCCCAGGTCATACCAGCGGGCCCGTTCCCGCTCACACAACGCCCGCAGCAGCCCTTGCCTGGCCGATGGACCCTGATCTGCGGTGAGGCTTTTGCCGGGGGCGGGGCCCTCGCCCGCGCCCGGCGCCCGGGTCGCGGACATATCTGCTTTGCGCAACAGCGCGGCGATATGAATAAGCAGCGGCTCAGCGTACGCCGGGTCAGCCAGCTCGGCAGCGGAAGGCGGGACGGCCGGCCGAGCCCCAGGCCCGCTGTAGGCGGCGAACGCGATGCTGGCGCGGCGGAAATGCTCGGCCCGGTCGGCGGGCGGGACGGGATGGCGCTCCAGGTCCACGACCGTGCAGGCGTCCTCCAGCCCGTGCTGGCGGACCAGCCGGTCCCACCATGTTCCTGCGGCCCGCGCCAGCAGCAGCAACCCGACCGGCGGTCCGGCATCATCCCACCGCAGGTAGTCGACCAGGGCGGCGATCAGGCCGGTGCGCAGGTCGGCGTCATCGACCACCAGCAGCGTCGGCCGCTGCAGCCGGGACGTAGCTGTGCCGCCGCGGCGCTGGTCGTCGGCGATACCCGCGTCCCACCCGGCCACCAGCATCTGCACGCAGGCTTCCCGGCCCAGCCGGGTCTTGCCCGACCCGCCGCCGCCGGTCACGAGCAGCACCGGTGTGCCGGGCGGGCCCTGGCACCAGCCGCTGATCTGATCCAGCACCGCCTGGCGGCCTAAGAATGGCACCAGCCCGTGCTCGGGACGGAGCAGCGTGGACGGCGCCGGGCGGAACCGGCGGCTGACCGGCCGGTAGGCCGGGGCCAGGCTGACTGCCTGCCCGCCGGGCAGCTGCAGATGCCACCCGGCCCCGGCCGGGGCCGCCTCGGCCCGCACCCCATGTTCGGCGAGCCAGGCCCGGAAACCCGGGGCGGCCAGCAGTCGGCCCACCGGCACCGCGACCAGCCGGCCGACGTAGCGGGCCGGATCCACGGTGATCACCGCGACCAGATGGCTGTCGGCGATCACCCCGGCACCCGACATCCCCGCCCACGGTGAGCCGCCCTCCCGGGCCAACGGCGACGCCGACGCCACATCGAAGTCCAGCCGGCCCTGTTTCAGCTCCCCCAGCGGGGCCAACTGCCCGTACACGTGCGCGGTGTCCCGCATCCGGTCCGGCCGGGCCGACGCCCACGGGAACCCCACTGCCGCACACGGCACCGGGTCACTGCCGGCCAGCTCCCCCCAGCGCAGCACCGATTCCCCTGTCGGCGCGCGCCAGTCCTCGTCCTCGATCCCGATCAGCGCCGCATCCGCGTCGGCATTCTCCCACTCCACCCGCGCGGGCAGCCACCCCCGCACCCCCACCGGGCGGACCAGCACCCGCCCGCCCGGCCCGGCCACCGCAGGGGCGATCACGTGCCGGGCGGTCAGCACCAGGCGATCGCCGAGCCGGAATCCCGAGCCCGAGCCCTCGATATCTGGGCTAGCGGCGTACACCTCACAGACCCGGTACCGGTCAACCCCCACGCCGCCTCCCGCGCCGCGCCAGCCGCACGCCGTCCCCAGATACCGTCAGCGCCCGCGCTACGGCGGCGGCCCGGCCGGTTCCCGCCCCCGGCTGCTGTCGGCGATCCGCGCGTCCTCGTAGGTGTCCGGGTTCACTGGCTGCAGCGTCATCTTGATCCGCTGCGTGGTCGCATGCTCCCGCCCGAGTTTGCCGCCCAGCGTCAGTACCGAGATATGCACCCCGCCCTCCCCACTGCGGGTGGCGGTCACCGCGACGTCGAACACCAGCTCCACCGGCCCAGTCCGGAACTGGACCGGCTGCCCCTGACCGGCTGTCTGTGCCGAGCTCAGCTCACGGCGGACTGCAGCGATCGTGTCGGCCAGACTCGGGAACTCACCGTCTTCGTTGCCCACGCCAGCACACCCCCTCCAGCTGGCATCATCCCGCCATACCGGACCCAATGCCAGCAGTTGCCGAAACGGGAGGCAGCCCTCACCCTCCCGCAACCGGGGCTGGCACCCGGCCCGCGTCTTGCCCCGGTGGCCCGGCTACCCAGCCTGGTGACCTCGGGCGCACGGTCACCCACACAACCATCAATGTCCGGCGGCCAACCGCTGACCCGGCACAGTCACCGTGATAATGGACTGTTATCCGGTACATCAGCGGCACGACCCTGGCCGAGCACCCGGTCCCGGCTGGCGGCGACCGCGCGACTCGCGCACGTTATCCGGCACATCACCAGCGGCATGGCGGAGGCGGCATGGCAGGGCAGCGGACGAGCACGACGCCGACCGAGATCCGGGGCGGCACCGTCACCCTCGCCGAGGCGGCCGACGCGTTCCTGTCCTCGCCGAGGGTGGCCAGCCCCAACACGCGCCGCGCCTACGCCGGCGTGCTCGACCGCCTGGCCGCCGAGCTCGGCCCGGGCCGGCAGCTCGCCGCCGTGCCCGGCGGCAAGATCGCCGGCGCGCTGCGCCGCCTGTGGGGCGGAAGCGCCCCTGCGACGTGGAACCGCAACCGGGCCGCCGTCGTGTCCTGGCTGAACTGGTGCGCCGTGAAGAAGCGGTGGCCCGCCCCACAGCTGCCGCCCGACGCCGAGCGGCGCAAAGAGAACAACGACGCCACCAGGGCGCTGCCCCGGGGCCGCGTCGAGCGGCTGCTGTCCCGCCGCGACATCCCGCTGCGGGAGAAGACGCTGTGGCGGATGCTGTACGAGACCGCCGCCCGCGCCAGCGAGATCCTCGCGCTCAACGTCGAGGACCTCGACCTCGAGCAGCGCCGGGCAGCTGTCCGGTCCAAGGGCGGCGACACCGAGTTCGTCTACTGGGACACCGGGACCGCGAACCTGCTGCCCCGGCTGCTACGCCTCCCCGACGGCACCTCACGCACCAGCGGGCCGCTGTTCCTGGCCGCCCGCAGGCCAGTCCCCGCCCGCCGGCCCGCGCCCCGTGACATCTGCCCGCACACCGGCCGGGCCCGCCTGGGCTACGACCGTGCCCGGATCCTGTTCAAGAAGTACACCGCCACCGCCGCCTGCGGCGGGCTGGAGCTCCACCAGCTCCGTCACTCCGCGGCGACCCACCTCGGCGACCAGAAGGTCCCGCTGCAGCTGATCATGGCCAAGACCCGGCACAAGTCCCCGCGCACCGTCATGCGCTACGTCAAGCCCGGCGACGAGGCCGTGGCCAAGGTCACCAGCCTGCTCGGCCCGCCCCGGCGCAGCCACTGAGTCGGCCGTTTCTTCTTAGGGCTGGCCGCGGACAGCGCGAGATAGTCCGCCGACCTGACCAAGACAGCTTTCAGATGGCCTCTGGTGACAGGGTTCTTACCAACACCCCAAATAGGTGCAGATCTTGATGAACCCGCTGCCCATCTTGTCGTCCCAGATGTAGACGTAGAACACCGACACCCGGCGCTGCTCTTTGGTGAAGGAGAACTGCGGGCACCCGCCCGGATCGGTGTCCCGCTTCCGCGCCGTCCACACCAGCTGGAACTCCTGGGCGCAGCCGATCGCCACCACCTGCGAGTGTCCCGTTGCGGCGGCGGCGTCCAGGTACGGAGCCATCACATCAGCCTTACGCTCCCCGGCCTTGAACCGGATCACCGGGACGCCGTTTGCCTGTGCCCAGTCCCTGATGTCAGCCCGGAACTTCTCCCCGATCGGCTCGAACAGCGCCGGGGAAACGATTGCCTTGCCCCGGTGATCGTGGAAGAAGTAGACCACCCCGCCGGGAGTTTTGCAGCTTGGCGACATAGCCGTTCAGGTACAACCGGTCCGGGCAGGAGACATCCAGCGTGACATGCCCGGCCACCATGTCTGCGGCAGTCACCACCGCCGGGTCGGCCGCAGCGGGCCCATAACGTCCCATCCTGACCACCCTCAATACGCGCTTCTACGGTCTGAGGATGAATCCCCGGTCAGCTACGCGCGACCGGAACCACGAAACTCGGCGGTCCGAGGCGCAGCCTCTCTGGCCGAAAGTAGCCAAACCGGCACTCAGCAGCTCCGGACAGGCATGGAGGTAGATGTAGGTGTAGGTGTAGGCGGGCTCGGCATGACCGAGGTGGGCCGAGAGCACCGGGAGCAGCTGCTGGCCGGGAACATGGACCTGGGCCGGCCGGAGAACACGCAGATCATCTTCGCGTCCAAGCTGCCGCGCCTGGAACGCTGGGAGTCCGCCACCCGGCTGCTGAACCGCCCCGATCAGGTCACCATCAACCTGTCCTTCAAGCATTCCCGGATCAAGATCTACCTGAAAGAGGATCGCGCGCTACGGGTAGAGACCGTCATCAACGACCCCGGTGACCTGGGCTGCAAGCGGAGTCTGGAGCACCTGGACGAGCTGTCGGCCAAGGCGCGTGCATGCAACGCCCGGCTGATGGATGCTGTAATAGCCGGCCAGGGCCGCGGCATCCTCGCCAGTCCAGTCTTCGAGCGGACGGCGCGCCCATCTGCGGATGCGGCGGGACGAAGGGTTCCGGCCATGCGGTTCGGGGACCCCCGGGTGCAGGCCCTGGCCGGTTGCCTCGCCGTATGGGACATGGCCGTCTCCGGCATCACGAACAAGAGCTTGCGCGCCTGGATGACCGGCATGCTCGGCACTCCCTACAGCATGAACCAGGCATCGTACGATCTGGCCCGGCTGCGACGCCACGGCCTGATCCAGCGGGTACCGCACACGAACACCTACCGGCTGACTTCCGAGGGCCTGACCTTCGCCCTGGTCTACAGCCGCGTGCACGACAAGGTGCTCTACCCGCTCACCGCGCACGACCAGCCCATCGCCGCGCCCGCACACGTGCGCGCTGCCTGGTGCACCGTCACCCGACATATCGACAGCACCGTCGCCGCCGCCCGGCTCGGGCGCGCGGCCTGAACCCCTGCCCGCCCGCTCACCGCACGGAGAAACCCGAGGTCAAAACTCAGGACAAACGTCAAAGTCCGCGCGCCTCAGAGGCCTAGACGTTCTCGAAGCCCTGCGGGCTGCCGTCCGGGTTATAGCCGGTGGCGATCACGTCGCCGAACCGGACGGGCAGCGGGTCCTGCAAGGGAGTGCCCACCGAGTTCACCACGTCACCCGTGACGGAACTGACCGTGCCTATGTCGCCGAAGCGGACTCCGTCGCCCGGGACGTGCCCGGCCCCGCCGAATGCGAGCGCGTCATCGCCCGTCGTGCAGAACGAGTCGTCCGGGAACGCGCCGTCCGGCGAGGGAAGGAGCGCGCCGGCCGTGTCCGCGTGATCCATCCCGGTGAAGATGTCCATGAGGTTCGCCCCGTGATCCAGGGCGTCCGCGGCAAGACCGAAAGCGTCGGCCAGGACCACGGAGGTGGCGATCCCCGTGGCGACCACGAAGCCCTTCCTGACCCGCATCTTGACCGCGGCCTGGTTCTCCGGGGCCACGTCGAAGACGCGCACCCAGCCCTCCCCCAGCTTCTCGCCCCAGGTCCCGCGCAGGCCGCGAGTGCTCCGGTTGACCGCGAGCGACCAGAATCCCATTATTCCCTCCTCGGAACTGACGTGCTCCTACCCGTACGTACCTGCCCGGCGGCCTTCCGAGGCCCGGGCTAATTCCACGGTGCCGCCGGGTCCAGGCAAACACCACACAGGTCCGGGCACGGGAGACCCACAGGATCGCGCATCCCGGGGAGGGCACGGGCTGGCGCCGACCCGTGAGGATGCGATACTCGAACGCATGCTCGACGACAAGCGGCCGGAAGCCGACCGGATTCTTTCGCCCAGTGACCGAGAGGAGCGGCGCCGCGCGAGGGTGGCATGAGCCGACGACCAGCTGCCAGGTGCGGAGGAGCGCGGCCGGGGCGGGACGGCTGGGATGGGTGCCGTGCCGGGTGAGGTGGGGCGGTGTGTGCGGTGGCCACCGTTGTTCCTGGCGGCGTATGCTCGGCGTGGATGGCGCCGTCTGCGGGCTAGCTAGGGGGGAGAGGCTGTGGCCGAGTCGCCGGTTACCCTCGCCGCTGTCCTGCGGAAGCTGCGCATCGATGCCGGGCTGACCCAGGAGGAGCTGGCCGAGGCGGCGGGGGTGGGCCCGCGCACCGTCAGTGATCTGGAGCGGGGCGTCAACCTGACCGCCCGTAAAGACACCGCCCGCCTTGCTCTCCCGGGTGATCGGCGGGCGCACCGGCGGGCCGCTGTTCCTCGCCACCCCCCAGGCTCGCCATCCCGTGGCCACGATCGACCTGTACCCCGCGACCGGGCGGGCCCGCCTGTCCTACCGGCGGGCGAGGTGTTCACCGCCGCCACCGGCTGGACACTCCACCAGCTCCGCTCCGCCACACCGGGATCCGGGAACTGAAAGACAACGGGCTGGTTGTTTTCGTGATCTTGTTGGGGGCTATGCGGGAATGCGCAGCGGCCGGGGCCTTCGCTGCGGAGTTCGGCGTCGATGTCTAAGAAGTAGGTGCCGGTCGTGCTGCGCTGGTGTCAGGTGGGCGACGGCTTCGTCGGTGACCTCGACACCCTCATCGCGCAGGCTGCCGGAGGACCGCCTCCAGCGCCGCGACTGCGTCGTGCAGCTCGGCGTCGGGCGCTCGAGCTGACAGTGCAGATCCGGGGCGGTGCCGGTGATGGTGCAGATGTCGTCGCGCTGCTCGGCCCACCGCTCAGCCGCGACAGCAGCAGGGTGGCCGGGTCGATGTAGCGACGCGAGCCGGGCACCCACAGATCGCAGTAGCGCGCAGCCCGGCCTGCACACCGACAGCACGCTCAGCTCCCAGTAATGCCGGTAGGCGGAGCCGCGGTCCAGCCCGCGGGTGGTGTCGAGGTACCGTGCCACCGGGCCGACACGAACACGGTCGCCTCGACGGTCGCCGCCTCGGCGGGCACGATAGTACGCCTGCCCGCGTTCAGCCCGGCGGGCAGCTGCGACAGGTCCAGCTGATCGGCACCATGACGGCGCAGGCACTCCAGCTTGGCCGGGCCTTGAGCACCTCCGGGGTAGCGGTCGTGGCGCCGCTGCGAAGCCACGCCAGGCGGGTAATGCCAAGGTCCGGGTCGACATCGAGTAGCCCGTCCAGTTGCATAGGCCTCGGCGGCTGCAGCAGCGGGGCCAGGCGGCTCGGCGCGGTTGAAGCCGGCCAGCCAGGACTGATCGTCAGCGGATAGGGTGAAGTAGGTAACCGCGTCCGCATCCGCAATCTCACCTGGCCAGCCACTTAGCCGGGCAAGCTCCGGATGGGACAAGTAGCGGACCGGCATCACGCCTCCAGGGCGGCCCGGACCGGGCCGTCACAGCACGCTAGCCAGCCCCCTCGCGGAAACAACCAGATTCGCTCCGTTGCTAAGCCGACCCGTGGTGGACTGCGCCCGGCGCAACTTCGGGCACGGGCCGGAGATGACCTGGCCGCTGGCCGGGCGGCTCGGCCTGGCCCGCTTCCTGATGCCCGCCCCGGCCAGCTGCTCCCCGCGCCGCGACCCCCTGGCCAGATCACCGCCACCATGACCACCAACCCGCCGCCGCATGCCGGGCCCGAATCTACGTCGCCACCGCGAACGTCGCCGTCATGGACATCCTGAACGGCGAACAGCCGGCCACGCTGCAGACGAGATGCACAGGCCGGCGAGACCCCCGTGCGGGGCCATACGTCAGGGGCGGGGGCGGCGCGGGCGATCTGGGGTAGCGGCGGCGGCCCTTACGGCCCGGCCGCTCTGCCGCGCCTGCCCGCGCGCACGGCGCTTCCTGTCCTGCTCCTCGGTCAGCCAATCGTCGGCGTCGGTCTCGATGAACAACGTCACGAACATGGGATGCATGATGGTCCTCCTGCGTTCTCGCGTGTCACGCGGCGGCCAGCCGGGCGGGGGCGGGGCGCTGCGGGGGAATCACCCGGCCGCCGGGAAGGATCGCACCGGTGTCGTCGAACACGATCACTCCGTTGCACAGCAGGCTCCATCCCTGCTCGGGGTGAAAGGCGACCGTGCGGGCGGCGGCGTGGTCGCGGTGGTCAGCCGGGGGACACGGGGGTCGGTGTGAACACATGGCGCACCTCTGGTCTGGCTTTCGCTTCGCTGCCCTGGCTCCGTCGTTCCGAGGCCCGGGCTAATTCCACGGTGCCGCCGGGTCCAGGCAAACACCACACAGGTCCGGGCACGGGAGACCCACAGGATCGGCGCATCCCGGGGAGGGCACCGGGCTGGCGCCGATCCGTGAGGATGCGATACTCGAACGCATGCTCGACGACAAGCGGCCGGAAGCCGACCGGATTCTTTCGCCCAGTGACCGAGAGGAGCGGCGCCGCGCGAGGGTGGCATGAGCCGACGACCAGCTGCCAGGTGCGGAGGAGCGCGGCCGGGGCGGGACGGCTGGGATGGGTGCCGTGCCGGGTGAGGTGGGGCGGTGTGTGCGGTGGCCACCGTTGTTCCTGGCGGCGTATGCTCGGCGTGGATGGCGCCGTCTGCGGGCTAGCTAGGGGGGAGAGGCTGTGGCCGAGTCGCCGGTTACCCTCGCCGCTGTCCTGCGGAAGCTGCGCATCGATGCCGGGCTGACCCAGGAGGAGCTGGCCGAGGCGGCGGGGGTGGGCCCGCGCACCGTCAGTGATCTGGAGCGGGGCGTCAACCTGACCGCCCGTAAAGACACCGCCCGCCTGCTGGCCAATGCGCTGCACTTGACCGGCCCGTCCAGAGCGCAGTTCGAGGCGGTCGCGCGGGGCCGCGCCGTGCCTGGTCCCGAGCCATGGCCGTTCGCTTTGCGTCCAGACGAGGATCACTACCGGATGGTTGCCAGATGTGCTGGCAACCTGGTGGTGTTCCTCGGCGCGGGCGCGAACGCAGATGACCACGACGGGCCCTGGTCGCCGGACTCTGGCGGGCTCCCGGATGACCGGGACCTTGCGCAATATCTGGCCTCCCACGCTGGGCTGACGAACGCGCCGCTGCATCTGGCTGAGGTCGCGCAATACGCGGGGGCGATGCACGGTGAGATCGAGCTGTTCGGCTGGGTCAGGCGGGTTGTCCGGGTCGACTCGAAGCCGGGGCCGGTGCACGGATATCTGGCGGGCCTTCCCGCACGGCTCGGAAAACGCTGCCAGATGATTGTCACGCCGAAGTACGACGCAGCGCTCGAAAAGGCATTCAGGGAAGCAAACGAGGACTTCGACGTGGCGGTGTACATGGCGCCGGGGACGGACCAGGCAGGCAGGTTCGTTCACCTGCCCTGGGGGGAGCCACCGAGGCCCATCGGCAAGCCCAACGAGTATGCGGAGTTCCCGATCGTCACCGAGGACCGCAGGCTGCGGCGCACCGTGATCGTCAGGATCAACGGCGCGGTGGATGACCCGGCGGCGGGCTTCCCGTGGGAGGACAACTACGTGATTACCGAGGATCACTACATCGACTACCTGAGCGGCCGTCCGGCCGAGGAGGTTGTGCCGGGGCAGATCCTCGCGAAGCTGCGGAAAGCGAACTACCTGTTCCTCGGCTACACGATTGCTGATTGGCCGCTCAGGGTCTTCCTGCAACGGATCTGGCGGGGCGCGAGGCTCGGGCGCGCCAAGTACTGGGCGGTCGAGCCCCAGCCCGGCGTGCTAGAGCGAGACCTCTGGCAGCAAGCGGGCGTAACCCTCTACCAGAGCAGCCTTACCGATTACCTGAAGGGGCTTGACGATTTCCTCGACGACCACCCCGGCGAAGCGCAGCCGTGAGCGAGCTTGAAGGAGCGGTCGAGCCTCGCGACTGCCCGTACCTTGGCCTCGATTACTACCAGGAGAAGTTCGGCGCCTGGTTTTTCGGGCGTGAGGCCGACGGCGATAAGATCATCACTAACCTGCAGGCCGCGCGTCTGACGCTGCTGCACGCCGAGAGCGGCGTCGGCAAGAGTTCGCTCCTGCACGCGGGCGTGGCGTGGCGGCTTCGCCGCCACCTCGCCCGCCCGGGCCGGCCACTCCCGGGTGCCATCGTTGACGTCCCGGTCGTCTTCAGCTCGTGGCAGGACAACCCCGTCCCGGGGCTGGTCGGTGCGATTCGCAGGGCGATCGGGCCGTTCCTGACGGGCCGTCCAGGACGCGGCCTGCGGGCCGACCGGCTGGACGCGGCAATTGAAGCGGCGGCGGACGCGGCGAACGCGAGCCTGCTTGTCATCCTCGACCAGTTCGAGGAGTACTTCCTCTATCGTTCCCGTGAGCCCACGCCCGAGCGGTTTGCCGACGAGCTCGCCCGCTGCATTAACCGGGCTGATCTGCCCGCCAATTTCCTCATCGCGATCCGCGAGGACGCCTACGCGAGCCTGGGCGACCTGTTCAAGGGCCGGATCGCCAACGTCTACAGAAACTATCTCCACATCAACTATCTCGACCGGGCGTCGGCGGAAAAGGCGATACGGGAGCCGCTCAAGATCTACAACGGGCAGCCTGACGTTGGTGAGCACGTCAAGATCCAGGACGAGCTCGTCGAGGCCGTGCTCGACCAGGTGCGGGCCTACGACGCCGACGGCGACCCACTGCAGGGCCGAGCAGCGGCCGCGAACGGCGGCGGCCGCGTCGCAACCCCGCTGTTGCAGCTGGTGATGGAGACGGTCTGGCAGCGAGAGCGCGCCGAGGGCTCACCCGAACTGCGCCTGGCGACGCTGCAGAACCTAGAGGGCGTCGGGAAAATCGTCGACACCCATCTGGGGAAGGCACTCCACGCCCTGGGCCGCGGCGAACGCCAGACCGCGATCGATATGTTCGACCACCTCGTCACCCCGTCCGGGGGCAAGATCGCGGAATCCGTCCCCGATCTGGCGCAGCGCACCGGACACAGCGAGCAGCAGGCCAGCAGCGTCCTGGACAAGCTCGATCACGCGCGCATCGTCAGGCCAGTCCCCGCACCACCAGGGCAGGACCCCCTGCGGTTCCGCCGCTACGAGATCTTCCACGACGTGCTCACGCCGACCATTAACCGCACCATCGCCGCACGCGAAGAGCGGCGCCGCGCGCGGGCGCGGCTCCGGGGCCTGGCCGCGTTGGCGCTCGGCCTGCTGGTCGCTGCACTCGTCGTGGGCACGATCGTGCTGTGGCGCCTCACCGTCTCCAACCGCGATACCGCCGAATCGCGCCAGTTGGCAGCGGCTGCGGATGTGAACGTCGCGCGCGATCCGGAGCTGAGCGCGCTGCTGGCTCTGCAAGGCCTGCGCCTGCGCGACACGAGCCAGGCGGAGGCCGCGCTGCGGGCGGCGCTGCCAGAAGTGCAGGAGGTGAGGACGTTCCCAGACGGGACTGTTGTGCTTTGCGCGGTGTTCGATCCTGTCAACGTGAACCTGGTCGCTAGTGCCGACAAGAACGGCGTCGCTTGGATCTGGGACGTCAAGACCGAGCGCCACCTTGTGCGCCTGTCGCCGCAGGGCTACACGGTCACTCGAACCGCCGACGACGTGGCCTTCAATCCGGTCGGCACGGAGGTCGCGGTCGGCTACTCGGATGGCACGGTGGCCCTGTTCGACGCTCGCAGCGGGAAAGAACTGCGGTCGGCCAACGCCGGGGCGACGGTCAACGACGCCCGGTTCGTCGGCAGCACAGGCGAGCTGGCCATCGCAACGGACAGCGGTGTCGAACTGTGGCTACCGGGGGATGGGTCGAGCTGCTGCGACGTACTGTCATCCAGCGAGCAGGCAAACACTATCGCCGTTGACCCGCGCAACCCGATGGAGTTCGCCGTCGCCACCGACAATGGCACGGTTATCTGGAAGCTCCGAGGTGACCTACGCCCCATGCAGCACCGATCACTAGGCCAGGGGCAACCGGCGGGTCTGCGCGATGACGATGCCGAATTCAGCCCCGATGGCAGCGAGGTCGTGACCGCTGACGGCTATGACGGAAAGGTGAGGGTGTACAGTCTCACCACCTTCCAGGAGGTGATGACCCTAGACGCGGGCGAGGAAAACCCCACCAGCGTGGCGTTCGGCCCGGATGGGAAGCAAATCGTAGCCGGGTACTTGAGCGGGACGGCGCGCGTCTGGGACGCTGTCACCGGACTCCAGCTGACGCTGCTCGCACGCAATGCCAGTGCCGTTGACACGGCCCGGTTCAACGCTGACGGCAGCAAGGTCGTGACGGCAAGCGATGACGGCACGATCCGCGTCTGGCACGCCCAGCCGCGCGAGCTGCAGACAGCGTTCACCAGTTCATATAGCGGCGGCACGCCGAACCTGCCGAACCCCGTCTTGGCGGCCGAGTACAGCTCTGACGGCGGCCGGATACTCACCGTTGACAACTCCGGGAATGCCTACGTGTTCACGGCCAGTGGCCAGCAGCGGGCCGTCATCAATCCCGGCAACGCGGTGGCCGTGAACTCTGCGCGGTTCAATCGCGCAGGCACGGAGATCGTCACGGCCGACTCGGACGGGACGGTGGACCTGTGGCATGCCACCGGCACCAACTACACGCAGATCCCCCTCCCCTCACCCATCCACCTGAACGGGTCGGTGCTGTACGCCGCCTTCAGTCCAGACGGGTCCCGCATCGCGGTCGTGACCACCAACGACACGGCAAAGGTATTTAGCACGCAGACCGGCCAGCTGCTGCAGACGCTCAACCCGGGTCACCGTTTCTACCTCACGGTGGCCGTGTTCAGCCCGAGCGGGCGCCAGATCCTCACCGGTGATCGCAACGGCCAGGTGGAGGTGTGGGACGCCGCCACCGGACACGAGATCCGGACGCTGGGCACACCTGGTCCATATATCAGCGACGTCGAATTCAACAGCAGCGGCAGTGAGTTCGTGACACTGTCCGACCTCGGAGTCGTAACCATCTGGGCCGCAAGCGACGACCGGCAGCTGCTCCCGCCGATCAATGCGTGCCCGAGACCCAGCACGGCGTCGTTCAGCCCTGATGGCAGCAAGATCGTGGTTGCCTGTGGTGACGGCAGCGCGCCGGTGTTCGACGCCGCCACCGGCGAGCAGCTGACCATGCTGCAGGCAGCCAACGCAGGACAGGTCAACAGCGCCGCGTTCAGTCCGGACGGTAAGAGCATCGTCACGGCATTCGACGCCGACGGTACTGGTGGCGTGCGGATCTGGAGTTCCCAGCTGGCGACACCTTCGCTAACTACGCTCGAACGGCTCGCCGAACAGCGCGTCACCCGCCAGCTCACGGCGGCCGAGCGCCAGGAGTACCTCACCGGCATCAGCGGCTAGTTTAGTTAGTTCGCTGCGGGCTGGTCACCCCGCGATGTCCTGCATGCGATCGACCACGAGCCACGCGGGCGGCAGCACGGCTACACGGCCGGGGTCTACTCCCCCGCCGGATGGATTCGCTCTCGGCTGGGGTGCAGCCAAGGTAAGCGCAAAAGGTGCCATGAGTGGATCTTGAGCGAGGTTTCCGCAGGTCATGGACCATCGGATGCTTGATCGATACTGGTGATCAAGTCGACTGGTACGCCTGGTACCGTCTTCGATCGGTATGGGTTGATCTTGTCGGGTCGTAGGGTGGTCGGCGCGGGTGACCTCGATCGATCGAGCGGACGGCATATCCGCGGTTCAAGCGGCTACTGTCGGCTCGGGAGCTGCACGTGTTCTGCAGCCCAACCGCCGATGAGGTGGCGTGGGCCCGGGGGTTCGCCGGGTCGGACGAGCACCTGCTGGTCATGGTGGTGCTGCTGAAGTGCTTCGGGCGGCTGGGGTACTTCCCGCCGTTGCAGACGGTGCCGGCGGTGGTGATCGAGCACGTGCGCCGGGATCTGGGGCTGCCGGAGGACGTCGTGGCGGTCCACGCCGCGCCCCGGACGGCCAAGCGGCACCGGGACTTCGTTCGCCAGCGGTTCGGGGTGGTCCGGAACTCGGCGGCGGCACGCAAGGTGGCCGCCGAGGCGATCCAGGAGGCCGCCCACGCCCGCAACCAACCCCCAGATCTGATCAACATCGCGTTGGAGCGCCTGGTCGAGGGCTGCTTCGAGCTGCCGGCGTTCTCAACCCTGGACAAGATGGCCTCGCGGATCCGGGGCGAGGTCAACGGGGAGATCTTCGCCGGGATCACCGGGCGGGCCGGGCCGAGTGGGGTGGGCAGCCTCCAGGCGCTGCTGGAGCCGAAGGGGCCTCGGGGCAAGACCGACCTGGACCGGCTCAAGCGCTCGGCGCCCCGGCCGACGTGGACGAACTTCCGCAAGCAGCTCGATCAGCTGCGCTGGGTCGACGGGATCGGCGACGCCGGCCGGTGGGTGGAGCCGATCGCGGCGACGAAGCTGGCCGATTTCGCCGGGGAGGCCGAGGCCGCCGACGCGGGGGTGCTGCGCGACTACGGCGAGGCCAAGCAGGTCGCGGCCCTCGCGGCCTTGGCGCACTGGCTGGAGTGGTGGCGGCGGTTCGGTCCGGCATCCGGGTCGGACCCGAAGTTGGCCGACGCGTTCTTCCGGTACGTGCTGACCGCGTTCACCTACGGCTCCAACCTCGGGCCTGCGCAGGCCGCGCGGCACATGGCCGGGGTGTCCGCGCACGAGCTGGGAGCCACGTTCCGCCGGCACGCCACCCTCGGCAAGGTCAACCGCGCCAGCGCGGACGTGGTGGACGCGTTCTGCGAGCTTGACCTGGTGCGGGCGTGGGGGGACGGGGCGGCGGTGGCCGCCGACGGTACCCAGATCGACACGTTCATCGACAACCTCCTGGCCGAGACGTCAATCCGCTACGGCGGGACCGGTGGGATCGCCTGCCACTACGTCTCCGACACCTACATCGCCCTGTTTTCGAAGTTCATCCGTGCGGGGTGTGGGAGGCCGTCCACCTGATCGACGGGCTGCTCAAGCAGGAGTCCAAGCTGCGGCCCGAGACGGCGCACACCGACACCCAGGGCCAGTCGTTCCCGGTCTTCGCTTTGGCGCATCTGTTCGGGTTCGACCTGATGCCGAGGATCCGTAACTGGCGGGACCTGAACTTCTACCGCCCGTCGGCCGACGTGGTGTACCGGCATATCGACCCGCTGTTCGGCGAGTCGGGGCGCAACGTTATCGACTGGGACCTCATCGAGACCCATTACGAGGACCTGATGCGGGTGGTCCTGTCCATCCAGGCCGGGAAGATCTCCAGCGTGACGCTGATGCGCCGGCTGTCGACCTACTCCCGGCGCAACAACTTCTACCGGGCCTTCCGCGAGGTCGGCCGGGTCATCCGCACCGTGGCGCTGCTGCGCTACCTGTCCGACCCGGCTCTGCGAGCGCGGACCAGCGCGGCGACCAACAAGGTCGAGTCCTACAACCAGTTCGTGGCCTGGTGCCGGTTCGGCAACCGCGGGATCATCGCCGACAACGACCCCGACGAGCAGGAGAAGATCGTCAAGTTCTCCACCCTCCTGGCCAACTGCGTGATCTTCCACACCGCCGTGGACATGACCACGGTCATCCGCGACCTGGCCGCCGAGGGCTGGACCATCACCGCCGAGGACCTCGCCACCCTCTCGCCGTACCTGACCGCCCACATCCAACGTTTCGGCACCTACGCCACCGACGAGGTCACCCTCGCCCCGACGCCTACGACGCCCACCTGGGCGTCGACCTGGACCTACCACCCCTGGCCGCCTGAGTCCCGGGGTATCAGCCAGCCGGGGGCGACACGCTCACGCCGGGCTGGGAACCACCGACTCCCCGGCGTCCGCCGGGCGCAGGTAGCTGTACCCGGTCTCGCGGCTGACGCCGAACTCCCTGGTTGTCAGTTCCCGAAGTCTTCTGCACGAACGGGTCTGTCACGCTCCCTCAGGGAGGCCCTCGGGTCGGGTGGCGGCCGGTGGGTAGCGGAGATGACCGCGCAGGGCGCCCAGGGCGGCGCCGATGAGCGGCACGATCAGCAACGCGATGGCCCCGTCGCCGGCCCCGTTGACGCGGCCCTCGAAGTAGTACTCGTGGCGCAGGTTGGTCGGGATGATGGTGGTGCTCAGCTCGCAGGTGGGGCAGATGCCATCGTCGGCGGCTTGTTGCGGCCCGGTGAAGTGGTGGGGCGACAGCGCGATCGTCAGGGTGGTGAACAGCGCCACCAGGATGGCCGCGGTGGCCATAGCGCCGGTGGTGGACAGCAGGGCCTGCCGGGCCGGGCTGAGGATGGCAGGTCGGGTGTCGCGGTCGGCCAGTCGGGTTGCCACGGCGTGCACGGCCACGGGGACAGCCAGCGCGGCCAGGACGAAGCAGGCGAGCACCAGGTAGTCCGCGACGACGACAGATCCGCCGTGCAGGGAGTGGGCGGCTGTCTCGGCCGTGTCGTTGATGCCGAAGGGCGCCAGCGGGTAGAGCACCCCGGCGGTCAGGGCTCCGATTCCCAGCGCGGTCGCCAAGATCCGGCGGGTGAACTGGACGCGGCGGGCGGTCAGGATGAGCAGCCCGGTAACGTAGCCGGCGAGGATCAGCAGGAACCCGACGTCCATCGCCCAGATAGGCAGGATGACGGGGAAGTACCCGCCGAGTTGGCTGCCGATGCGCTGCTGGACGGCGGTGGCGGCGATCAGCGCGAGCACCACCGCGTACCCACCTACCCGGACCACCCGGGGCCCCCAGCCCTGGCGTACCGGCCCGACGTAGCGGCGCACCAGCAGCGGGAGGCCGGCCAGCAGGACCAGGGTGCCCACCACGTACATCCGGTTGACCGGGGTGGCAGAGTTCGTCGACGCCCCCGGCCAGGCGATCCACACCAGCCCCACCGCCCCGGCCACGAAGGCCAGTGCCTGGATGATCCGGTTCATGAGCACCTCCCGTGCCACGAGCCACAGCCCGCCGCCCAGCCAGGCCAGCCGCGCCGAGGGGGCGGCCAGGTCGTCGGTCTCGGCCAGCAGAGCGTGCACCCAGTCGCGGCGCTGCTCGCCCAGCAGTCCCGCCAGGCCCCGAAGCAGACCGGCCAGCATCCGCGTCAACTGGTCCATCACGCGCCACCCTCCGCCGCCAGCCGCCGCCGGGCCGCCCGGCCGGCCGCGGGTCGCCGCTTGGGTGCCGCCTGGGCCAGCGCCGTGCGGGCGGCGGCCAGACCGTCGGAGGTCAGCCGGTACAGGTGCCGCCGCGGGCGCCCGGCCGGTTGCTCGTCCTCCCACCGCGCCTCGATCAGGCGCCGCTCGGCCAACCGGATCAGGATCGGATACAACGTGCCTGACGCCAGCCCGGTCTGCTTGGCGACCAGGTACCCGTGCAGCCACGCGGTAGGGTCCGCCTCCAGCGCGGCCAGCACGGACAACGTCTGGTCGGAGAACCCTGGACTATCAGCCACAACACAGCACTCTACCTAGGTAGACCGATGGTGTCCATCACACCGTGAGTACCTCCAGCGACTCAGGCAAGATCCACCGAATCCGCAAGATAGGTATGACCAGATTCGGGCCGCAGTGGCCAGACCTACCCTGCGAGCCGCAGGTCGGCGCGGTGGCCGTTCGCAGGATTCAACTGGATCGGGCACGGATGCCAGCGAGGTTGTCGAGTAGGTTGCCTGCTCTGTGCCGCCACCTCACCCCGAAGCCGCAGTGGTGCTGACCGTTGGCGATCCAGTGCTTCGGGTCCGTAGGTAGCTGTAGACGGTCTCGCGGCTGACGCCGAACTCCCTGGCGAGGGCGGACTTCCGCTCCCCGGCGGCGGCGCGCTCACTCAACTGGTGGGCCTGCTCGGCAGTGAGGGCGGGTTTGCGGCCGGTGTAGACGCCGCGTTGCCTGGCTGCGGCGATACCTTCGCGTTGGCGTTCGAGGATCAGGGCTCGTTCGAACTCGGCGAATGCGCCCATGACCGACAGCAGCAGGGTGGCCATCGGCGAGTCCTCGCCGGTGAAGGTGAGGCTCTCCTTGACGAACTCCACCCGCACCCCCTGGTCGGTCATGGTCCGTACCAGCAGGCGCAGGTCGTCGAGGTTGCGCGCGAGGCGGTCCATCGAGTGCACGATCACGGTGTCGCCGTCGCGGACGAACGCCAGCAGCTGGTCGAGCTGCGGGCGGGCGGTGTCCTTGCCGGAGGCTTTGTCGGTGAAGGTCCGCTCGACGTCGATCCCGTCGAGCTGCCGGACGGTGTTCTGGTCGCCGCTGCTGACCCTGACGTAGCCCACCCGCACCGTCCGACCCCTTCCACCCCAAAAAATGTCAAGCTGGACTCTAGTAGTACTTTGTTAGGTCGGAGTGAGAGTGGCGGCGAGCCGGTCAAGGGTTAAGGGCTGGCAGCATAGGGGGCAGGCGCCGAGGATGAGGGCGAGCACGAGCTGCAGTTCTCGCAGGGCCTGGTAGAGGGTCATCCCGGCGCAGGGACTTTTGGGTCGGTGCGGATCATGGTGCAGAAGGCCTGGGCGAGGACGGCGAGGGTGACGTGCCGGTGCCAGCCGGTGAACGAGCGGCCCTCGAAGTGGCCCAGGCCCAGGCCGGTCTTCAGCTCGCGGTAATCGTGCTCGACCCGCCAGCGGATCTTGGCCATCCGGGCCAGCTCGGCGATCGGGGTGTCCGGCGGGAGGTTAGACAGCCAGTAATCGGTGGGCTCATCGGCTCCGGGCGGCCATTCGGCCAGCAGCCAGCACTCCGGCAGGCTGCCATCGGCCGCGCGGGGGATGTCCCGGTTGGCTGGCCGGACCCGTATGGCCAGGAAGTGACTGGTCATGGCGGCGTCAGGGTTGTCCCTGGTGGCCTTGGTGCCCTGCCGCCAGGTCACCGGGGCGATCATGTCCGCGCTGGCGATGGCGAGCTGGCGCAGGGGCAGCGGCCGGGCGCGGTAGCGGGGAACGCCGGGCCGCCCCCGGCCGCTGCAGGCCATCATCTCCGGAACGGCATCGTGCGGGTAGGCGCTGGTGGTGCCCTTGACCGCGACTGCGTACTGCCAGCCGCGGGCGGCCAGTTCCAGGCGGAAGGCGGTGTTATCGCCATAGCCCGCATCGGCCGCCACCACCGGCCGCGCGCCGCCGGCGGCGGTGATCTCCTCCAGCACGCCCCACCCGCCGGGGCCGGCCATCTCGTCGATCATCTCCAGCGCCAGCCGCCACTTTTCGGTATGCCGCACCTGACCGGGGATGCCGGCCCGCTCGCGGCGGCGGCGGGCCCGGGCCGCCTGGGCCGGGTCGGCCAGCGCCTGGTCATCCCAGGATTCCGGGCAGAACAGCCGCCAGTCCGCCGCGCAGGAGGCGTGCTCGTTCACCAGGTGCACGCTGACGGCGACCTGGCAGTTGGCGACCTTGCCCAGCGTCCCGGAGTACTGCCGGGCCACGCACGGCGAGGCGGTCCCGTCCTTGGCGAACCCGGTGTCATCGATCACCAGCGCCTCCACCGGCTGGCTGGCCGCGAACCACCGCGCGACATTCCGCCGCACCGCCGCATAATCCCAGGTCGAGGACGTGATGAACTGCTGCAGCCGCTGATGATCTATGCCCAGCCGCGCCGCCATCGGCTGCATCGACTTGCGCTGCCCGTCGGTCAGCAGCCCGCGCACATACAACTCACCGGCCGCCCGCTGGTCCTTCCGCGGCAGCCCGCCGAGCATCTCCGCGGCGAAATCCAGCAGCCGGGGCCGGACCTCCGCGATCTCCTGAGGGGTCATGCCGGTATAACACCGCAGGACCCGGCAACCATACCCGACCTAACAAAGTACTACTAGTGGATGGAAGCCGTAGCCCTTCTTGAACGTGGGCGCGGCGCCTTCCTTGTCGCTGTGCGCGGTGATCAGCGTCGCGTCCAGGTCGATGACCAGCCAGCCGGCCAGCAGCTTCCCGGCGATGGCCAGCCACGGGAACCCGGCCGGCCTCGCCGCGATCAGCGACCAGACGTGCGCGCGGACCTTAGCCCGCACCCGGGCGATCTTGTCCAGGGTGCGCGGATCGGCCAGCTCCAGCGTCCGCCGCACCGTGGTGTCGCTCGGCGCGGCCCCGAAGACAGGTTCCTGATGCGCCAGCAGGGCGATGTCGTTTATGCTGGTGGCCCCGAGCACGATCGTCACCGCCACGGACACCAGCGCCATGCCCCGGTCCACCAGCGGGAACTTCCCGGCCCGCGCCAGCGCCGATCCCAGCGCCGCGGTCAGCCCCGCCTGGTCGGCCAGCTTGCGCAGCAGCACCGCCCCGGCATGCCCGGCCAGCCCGTCAGCCTCAGCGGTGACCCTCAGCCCGTGGTCCCACAGCGTATTCTTCATCGCGAAGAGCGCTCCTGCCCCTGGAAGTTACAAGTGTGTGGTTACCTCGTAATCTCCCAGAACCGGGGCGCTCTTCGCTGCTGAACCGGTCACGCCAGCGGCGGCCTCGGCGCGTGCCGCCAGACGCCCCATTCAAGCCCGTCACCAGCCGCGGTCACCGCGCACCCATCGGGTGCATGCCTCAACGCGCCGCCGGCCCGGCAGGCCGCCACGAAATCGCAGATCAAAGCCGCAAAGCAACCGTCACTTCCCGGTCAGCGGGTCAATGCTGAATCCCGGAGGCTGATCCGCCGACGGGAGGGCCAGCGGCAGCGGCGCGCAGTAACCGCGCTCGAAGTACAGTAGCGGGTCGCCCGAGCCGATCTCGGCGTCCTCTACGAGGCAGATGACGATGGTGTGGTCGCCGCCCACCACGATGCCGTAACGGGCGCAGGCCAGCCGGACCACGGCACCGGGGATGGCCGGCAGGCCATGCCAGCTGCCGGCCAGCCCGTCGAAGCGGTCAATGCCGGTCCGTGCGAAACGGGCCGCGACCACCGCTTGATCGTCGCGGAGCACGTGGATCAAGATCCGGGGGGCGGTCGTCAGTACCTGGTGGGACCGGCCGGACCCGTCTAGGCAGAACATGACAAGCGGCGGGGAGAGCGACAGGGAGCATAGCGTTCCTACCGTCACGCCCCGTACCGTTCCGCTGCGGTCGAGGGTCGTGACGACCGATACTGGCATCGCTACGCGGGCCATTGTGTCCCGGAAGGTCCTGACGTCCACGGCCATGAGGTCCTCCGGAGGCGCGGCCTCCGAAGGCACGATGGCCGGATGCACGGCAGAGGCTGGCCCGGCAGCGGGGATACTCGGCGGCCGGATGCCCAGCGGCGTCATGGAACGATGGCGCTTCACCGCGCGCCACCGGTGATTGTGACCGTCTCGGCGGCGCGTTCCGGCGCCAGCGCGGCGAACTGCCGCAGGTCGTCGCGGGCACCGCCGGCGTTGCCCAGTTGCTGTCGGCACGCGCCGCGGCGCAGCCAGGTGTCAGCATCGCCGGGCTCGGACTCGAGCGCGTTGGTGAAGTCGGCCTCGGCTGCTGCCCAATTCTCCATGGCCTGGTGGACGCTGCCCCGGTTGAACAGCAGGGCCGGGTCTGCCGCAAGCTCTATGGCGCGGGTAAGGTCGGCGAGCGCGGCACCGGGATCGCCGGTCTCGAACGCGACGGCAGCGCGCGTGGCCCACGCTTCGGCGACAGGCACGTCCGCCCGCACGGCCGCGTCGACCGCGGCGCGAGCAGCATCGTGGTGCCCTTCTTCGAGCTCGAGGCGGCCGAGCAGGCACAGCAGGTGCGGGTCGCCAGGTGCGACGGCCAGGCCCGCAACCACGTCGCGCCGGGCGGTCACCAGCTGCCCCCTGCCCAGTAGGATGTCGGCCCGGTTGATGTACGCATCCACATAATCGGGATCGAGCTCGAGCACGTAGCCGAAGTCCGCGAATGCGCCGTCCAGGTCACCCTTGGCGGATCGCAAGTCAGCCCGGTTGTAGTACAGCTCGGGAAAGGGCGGCGACAGCCTCATCGCGGTCTCGTACTCGGCCATCGCCTCGTCGTCCCGCCCGAGGCGGCGCAGAAGACCGGCCCGGTCGAAGTGGTACTCGGGGTAATGCGGATCCTCCTCGATCACGGCGGTGTAGTCGGCGAGGGCTTCCTCCAGGCGGCCCATTCCTGCGTACACCTGGGCGCGGTTGTAGCGGAGCACACTGCGGTGCAGGCGGTGCTCATCGGAGGCGAGGTCGGAGTCCAGGCGCTCCAGGCCGTTGCTGACCAGGCGCAGCGCTTCCTCATGCTCGCCCAGGTGGTTCTTGATGAGGGCGAGGCCGTTCTGGTTGAAGACCGTGTTGATCGCCCGTTCCTTGACGCCGGGCAGCAGCGTCGCGATGGCGATGGCCTCGTTGATCCAGCCGAGCGCGCGGCGGTGGTCACGCCGCTCCTGGTCGTGGTGGCGGGTGTAAAGCATGGCGGTGGCGTAGGCGGCCTGCATGTGCACCGAGGCGGAGGTGTCGATGGCGCGGGCCTCGTCGTAAAGCTCCTCGGCCTCCTCCGGGCGCCCGAGGGCCGCCAGGGAGGTCGTCATCTTCGTGGTGAAGACCCACCACGGCTTCTGCTGGCCCTGCCAGTCAATGAGGGCTCGTCCGCGCCGCCCGAAGTCGACGGTCGCCTCGTAGAAGCCCATGTCGATGCAGTAGTCGAGGCCCTCGCGGAGCGCCTCGGCGCCCGCGCCGGAAGGGTCCGTGCCGTGTTCGTGGTGGTAGGGGATCGCCCCGAGCCGGAGCGAGAGGTCACCCGCTGCCGCGAGTTCCGCGGCGCGCGCGTCGTGCAGCCGCCCGCGTTCGTCTGCTGGCAGCCCAAGATAGGCGGACACCAGTTCGGGCGCGTCGTCGGTACAGTCAGAGGCGACGTGGGCTGCGGCCAGCCGGTGGCCGTCCGCGGCATCACCCATGACTGCGGCGGGTGCCGGGGCAGGCGCGCGGGCGTCGCACCGCTTCGCGTAACGGGCCACCGCCTCGGCAAGCGGCTTGGTCAGCGTCGCGGGCTGGCGTGGGGCGCCGCCGGTCCCGACGACCACGGTCACCAGGTCCGGGTCGAGCCGGCGAAGCAGGACCGAGATGAGTTCCTGGTCGGTCTGGTCGGCGCTGTCGACATGGTCCAGGACGAGGGATCTCGGCCCGCCGATCCGTGCCACGTAGTCGCGCAGGAACTCGGTCAGCCCGTGGGCGATCCGCAGTGTGCGCAGCCGGGAGTAGAAACGAGTGCGCTCCTCCGGCACGGCGAGCGAGGTCAAGGTCTCATGGGTGGCCGGTACCTGATCCCGCAGTTCGGGCGCCACGCTGAGGATCTCGATTTCGTGCGCGGACACCAGCGGGGGAAACTGCTCCATCGCGCGGGGGGTGAGCTCGCGCACGATGGTCCCTGCGGCTGTGTACGGGCCGCGAAGGCGGCGGTGCGCGCTGGTCACGGGCAGCAGAAGCGGGGGTATGGCTAGCCCTGCGATGGTCGCAGCGCGTTGGCTGCGCCCGGGCGTGTCGACCCAGTAGTGACGTGAGTGTCCATTCATCGGCGTATTCATTGATTCCTCCGGTTCGATCAGGCCTGGCCCCTGCCGCGGTGAGATCGCTGCCGCCGTTCCCTCAGCACCACTGCGGCGAGGATGATCACCTGGGTGAGATTGAGCAGCACGAAAACGATGCTGTCCGCGAGGCCGGCGCCGCCCTGCGCGCCCGAGCCGGTGAGCCGCCCCCCGACGGTAGAGAGGATGTGCGCAGCAGTCGGCACGAGAGCGGTGAAAAGGACCGCGATAGACACTGCCCAGCCCACCACCAGCAGCCACGAGTACCAGCGGGCCACAGCGAGGTCTCGCGGATGCGGGATGGCGTCGAGGTCCGGCGCCGGGGGGCGCCGCAGCACGCGGCCCAGCCGGTCGCGCAGCACCTTGCGCGCGGCACCCTGCAGTTCGACGCAGCCGAGCACGGTCACGAACACGTAGTACAGATCGGTCTGCAGATAGAACCAGAACTGCCAGGCCAGCCGCAGCAGCGTCAGGTACGCGAATGCCAGCGCGACCGCGCCTGCCGGCGACACACCTCCGTCCGCCCGCCTGGTGACGTCAGCCACCAGGACCAGAGTGGCGAACACGAACAGGTCGGCCAGCATGCCGGCCAGCATCGGCAGGTAGCGCTTTCGCCGTGGAACGGCGACCAGCCCGTCCATGACGGTGACGAACACGATGAAGTAAAGCCGCCTTCCTACCGACAGGCGGGTGCGCAGCCCCAGGCGCAGGCTGGCCAGCGCGTGCGACGTCTCGTGCAGCAGGATCAGCGGGAACTGGCCGACGAACGTCACCAGTTCCAGCACCGTCATGTAACGCGTGAAGAACAGGTCGTGGTAGCCAGGCACCAGATCAGGTGACCTGAGCATGGCGATGCCGCACGCGGCCAGCGCCGCGGCCAGGCAGGCGCCGCCCGCCGACGAGAACACCGCGCGCCCGAGCCGCGTCCAGCGCACCGGCGGCGCCGCATGGGCCGCCTCGCCCGGGTCGCGCAGGAAACCCAGCTCTTCCAGGCCGGCCAGGAAATCACCGATGTCGACGAGCTCGCCGTAGGTCCGCTCGTACCAGCCCGCCGCCTGGTCCGGCGTGAGGCCTTCTTCCAGCCGGCGCAGCAGGGCGGCCCCCTCAGCCGGCAGCACCGCGTACGCGTCGACGTCGCTGCGCCCGACCGTCACATCCCGGCCCTCGTCTAGATAGGTCAGCGAATGCAGCGCGACGGACCGGTCACGGGCCCGGCGGTCGGCAGTGTGCTCGCCTGTGGTGCTGATGGGCATTATCTGCCTCGCTCAAAGTCGTGGTCCGCGCAATGCGGCACCGGGCTGAGGCGGACGCTGCCCCGCCTCTACTGTCTTGCGAGGCGGGGCAGTGTGTCCGTCGCTCAGGCGATTCCGACTGTGCAGTGTGCGCCATACAGGGGGTGTGCCGCGCTGGTGAGGCGCACCGCGCCGGTCTTACGGATCTCGATCTTCTTCATGTGTTTCTCCTGGGATGGCAGGTAGTTTCCTGCGGCCTGTGTCTTGCTGGAAGGATGCCTGGGGCGGTGTCCCGGGGGCACGGGGTGAATGTCCCGTGGTTTGCGGGAGTTATCGGCGCTCAGGTGCGGGACTGGTGGCCCAGGCCGGCGTCGCGGGCCCGCACGATGGCCTGCGCCCTATCAGCGACCTGGAGTTTGACCAGGATGTTGGAGACGTTATTGGGGATTGTCTTCTGGCTCAGATGGGGTGCTGGTGACAACGGCGCCAGGAACGGCGTCAGGCCGTCCAGTTTGCTGAACATCGCCAGTAAGAGCAGGGATTATGCGTACGGCCCCTGCTGACGGTGCCGGAACGGGTTGTGCGCCTCATAAGACGGGATATCGGTTTCGCCACGCCGGTAGCGTTCACCGGCGAACAGGTCCCAGGAGCGCTCGGACTGGGGCAGCTGGTTACGGTGGCAGAACTCCCGGAAGTCCAGGTCTGGCTCGGCTACCCGGCGCCGCCGTTCGGCCCGCCGGTCAGGGAGGGCGGCCGCCGCGCCGAGGTCGGCCACGCGGCGGGCGCGGGCCAGCTCATCGATGTCGGCGGCGATCCGCTGCACGATCGCGGCCACCCGGGGCAGGTCGGCCACCAGGTGCGCCCGGTCAGGATGATCGCCTTCGGGGCGCAAGTTGACCACCGGGGGGAACTCCCTGGTCTGCAGGTGGATCAGCCAGCCGGCGCACTGGCGCAGCCAGCCCACCTCATCGAGCAGGCGGTCGCAGATCAGGTCGCGGCCGTCCAGCTCGGCGTCGTCATCTCCGCCGGGATCTTCGGGTGCGGGCCAGCCCGCGGCCCGCAGCTCTCCCAGTGCGGCATCCAGCTCGTCCAGGTCCGCGCCGGCCGTGATCTGATGTACCCGCGCCGGGGAGAGCCCCGCCGCGGCCGCCAGTTTGCGGATGGAGACCCCCTCCGCACGGGCCGAGGCCAGCGCCCAGCTGCGTTCCCGCTCCGCCTGCTCCAGGCGCCACGCCGCCCGCGACACCCGCAGCAGCACCCGCCGTTCCCGCCGCCAGGCGGCCATCCAGTCCGTGATTGTCACGCTGACACCCTGCCCCTGCCCGGAATGTTCAGCAACTGGACGGCCTAACGCCGCCCCTGGCGCTGTTGTTACCGGCACCCCGTATAGAAGCGACGGGAGCGCTCCACGTCGTCAGAAACGATGAAGTGGGCCAGTACGATCTCATATGCGGGCTGGCTGCCTTCAGGCATCTTGTACCTCCATGGTCCGGGTAGCGGTACGAGGTTCGTCATACGGACGGAATGAAAGCCGCTCCTGATCCTCCTTACGTGCGGCTAGCCCGGTCATCACGTGCCGCTTAGACCGTCAGCGCGTCTCGCTGCGCACGGCGGCGAGCAGCCCCTCAAGGTCCTCACCGCACGGGCCGCAGGCGCGCAGGTGCGCCGCGATGCCCGGATACCGCTGCTCCGCATCCGCGCCCGCAGCGGTCAGCTCGGCGTAGATGTGCAGCATCTCCATCGCCTGGGCGCATCCCACATCGCGCGGATCGGTTCGCAGGAAGCGGTCGAGTTCGGACCAGCCGTTCATGAGTTCCTCGAAGTGTCATCGCCTATATACCCGTTAGCAGCAAGGGCGGCCCGCAGCTTACGCCGGGCGTCGAACAGCGTTTTGTAGATCGCGTTGCGGTTGGAAGCCAGCTCAAGGACCAGGGTATCCAGCGGAACCTCGTTGACTACGATCGCGACAAAGACCGCCCGCTGCCGCGCGGTGAGCTTCTCATCCACCGCGCGGCGCAGCGCGGCCAGCAGATCCCGCCACTCGGCCTGGTGCGCGGGGTCGAACCCGAAGTGGCCGGGCAGCCGACCCCACTCCTCGGTGTCCAGCGGCACGACCGGGTTTCGCCAGAAGTGCCGCCCGATCTTGGCCGAGACGTCGAAGATGACGAACTTGTACGCCCAGGTGGTGAACCGGCTCTCCCCGCGGAACTGCCCGATCTTGCCGGTGATCGCCAGCAGCGCGTCGGCCGCCGCCTGGTAGGCCAGGTCATCGAGTTCGGGGCCGGTGACCTGCAGCCGCGGCCCGCGCCGGGCGACCTCCCCCCGCGCGATCCGCAGCAGGAGCTCATGCAGCCGGGCCAGCGCCGCCTCCCGCGCCGGGCCGGCACCGGTGAGCACCCGGACCCACTCGGCCGACTCCGGATCCAGCGCGGCAGCCGCGGCAGAGGGCCGGTAAGCCGTGCCATTCTCCTCCATTGTCACGATGCTACCCAGATGCTCCGCCCGGCGCCGTTGACGTCGGCACCGGCGCAGAGCCTCCCAAGGGGAGGAATCCGCGCTGGCTGGCCGGGATTCGCTGGGCGGCCGCGATGATATTCCTCAGCTTCGGCGCCGCCCCCCACTCCTTCGTCTTCGTGGTCGGGGTGGTGGAGATCGGCGGCGGGCCTCCTGCTGGCAATCGGCCTGCTCACCCGGCTGGCAGCTCTGGCACTAGCCGCCGGCATGATCGGCGCGATTGTGGCTTCCGGCCTGGCACACGGCGAGATCGTCAACGACCTCATGGCGGAGTATGAATGGTTCGGCGTCCTTGGCGGCACCCGGGCAGGCGAACAGCGCGAGCCGACCGCAGATGCGGATGAAGACCAGGTACAGCAGACGCAGCGTCATGAACCCGCCATCATGCCTGCGATACGACCTCAATGCATAGCGAACCCGCAGCTCTGTGGCGTATGCCCCATGATGGGACCCCACAGGTGGCGGCCGGCGTGTGTCCGCCTCAGGGTGCGCGAGCCCGCGGCGCGCTCATCTGCGTGCCGAGAGGACGTAAGATCACCACCGCCGCCGATGCCAACGTGGTGTGAGCGAAACAGCGCGGCGACGGATCACCGCCGGCCAGGTTCCAGCCCCGGATGAGCTAGGTGCGACCACCCGCAAGTCGGCACGGCAACCGGCGGCCCCTGATCGGCTGGGAGGATCTGCGCCGACGGCACGGCCTTCGGGCCGGCAACACCATCGGGGTGCATCATGTGCCAGCATCAACCTGCCTGTCCGTCCGCGGACGCACCGGATCACCAGGCGGCCCACGTCGTGGCGTCCCATCCCGAACAGGGATGGAGCCTGCTCTGTAACGGCGTGGTGGTGTTTGAGGACACCGGCGCGCTGCTTCCCGATGGCCGGAGCATCCCGCCGCACCGCCCGGCCCACCTGACGGTGATCGCCCGTCTGTCCCGTGTGCCCTGGCCGCCGCGGCCGGTGACAGCCTGCGCCGCAGGAGCGGTGAGCTGACATGCGCCAGATCCTCATCGGCACGCCGGAAAAGACCGCCACCGTCGGGCAGCTGGGCCTGTAGAGCCATCATGAGCTCCACGCCGATCGCGGATCATGCCCTGCTGTCCGATTGCCACACGGCCGCCCTGGTGAGCCGGGAAGGGTCGGTCGAGTGGCTGTGCTTCCCGAGGTTTGACAGCCCTTCGGTCTTCGGCCGCCTCCTCGACGACCAGGCCGGACACTGGTCGATTCGCCCGGTCGAGGCGTTCCAGTCCACCCGTCGCTACCTGGAGAAGACGACGGTGCTGGAAACGGCCTTTAGCACCTCGACCGGCTCAGTCACCCTCGTCGACGCGCTGGCCACGGGCCCGGGCGACCGAGGCCATGGCCTCGGCGCGGGCGCCTCCAACCTGCTGATACGCCAGGTGCAGGGGGTAACGGGGCAGGTGGACCTGGTCATGGAATACGTGCCACGCACCGAATACGGCCTGATCTGGCCGCTGTTGACGCGCGTCGACGGCGGCATCGCGGGCCGCGGCGGAGCCGACCTGACGGTGCTTTCCACGCCAATCGGTGTCACGATAACCCCCGGGACGGCCTTCGGGCGCCTCACCGTCGCGGCTGGCCAGCGACTCACCTTCGCGCTGCACTACGGCCGGCCCGATGGGCGAGCGCCTCGGGTGTGGAGCGAGCACGAATTGGCCGGCCGGCTCCAGGCTACGATCGCCGCGTGGCGCTCCTGGTCGGAGATCCACCAGAGCTACCAGGGCCCGTGGCGCGAACTGGTGCACAGCAGCGGAAGGGTTCTGCAGGCCCTCACCTTCTACCCCACCGGCGCTGTCATCGCGGCACCGACCACATCCTTGCCAGAAACCCCTGGAGGCAGCCGTAACTGGGACTACCGCTATTCCTGGGTCCGCGACGCCTCACTGACCATGCAGGCCCTGTGGGTGGCCGCCTGCCCGGACGAGGCAGAGAAGTTCTTCGGCTATCTGGCCACAGCGGCAGCCACATCACTGGTCCGCGGTACCGACCTGCAAGTCATGTTCGGCATACGTGGTGAGCGTGCCCTGTACGAGCGGGAGCTTCGCCACCTCAGCGGCTGGCGCGACAGTGCGCCCGTCCGGGTCGGCAACCAAGCCTGGACCCAACGCCAGGTCGACATCTACGGCGAACTGCTAGCGGCCGTCGACCGGCTGAGCGGTCAGATCGGCGAGCTCACTGCCGCCACGCGGGAGTTTCTGGTATTGGTAGCCGACACCGCCGCCCGCCGCTGGCGAGAGAAGGATCAAGGCATCTGCGAGATCCGCGGCCCCGCACGGGATTTCCTCCACTCGAAGGTCATGTGCTGGGTCGCCCTGGATCGTGCCGTCTCACTCGCCGGAACGCTCGGCGCGGAGAGCAAGGTGGCGGGCTGGATCCAGACCAGGGACGAGATCCACGCGACCGTGCTGCGCGAGGGCTGGAGCGACGAGGCGGGCGCCTTCACTCAGTACTTCGGCTCCCGCGACCTCGACGCCTCCAGCCTGATGATGCCGATCGTGGGATTCCTGCCCGCCACCGATCCCCGCATGCTGGCCACCATCGACGCCATCGCGGCGCGCCTCACCCACGAATCCGGCCTGGTATACCGTTACGACACCCGCGGCGGAGTCGATGGCCTGGCCAGCCGCGAGGGCGCGTTCATGCTGTGCACGTTCTGGCTGGCTCAAGCACTGGCCCTGGCCGACCAGCCCGAACGGGCGAGGCAGGTGTTCGAGAGCGCCATCCGCTACGTGAACGATCTCGGCCTGCTAGCTGAGGAAGTCGACCCGGGCTCCGGTGAACTACTGGGCAACTTCCCGCAGGCCTTCAGCCATATAGGCCTGGTCAACGCCGCCTGGGCCATTGCCGAAGCCGAGCAGCGGCAGAAAGAGCGGCCTACCACCGGACAGCCCGCGTCGGCCGCCGCTTAAGGCCGGGTGGCCCGGTAAGACAGCGCTGGTGACCGGCGGGTCAGCCGGTATGGGCCGGGCGATGGCAAGACCTCTGGATAGTTAGCGGCGGCGCCCGGGTCCTGGTGACTGGACGGGCACAGGCGTCTCTGGATGATGCCCGAGTCCAGCTTGGCGAACGAGCAACCGTTGTCAGACGTGACGCCGGGTCGCTGGACGATAATGATGCGCTGGCAGAAATAGTCAAAGACTCGTTCGGGAAGCTGGACGCGATGGTGCTCAACGCCGGCATCGGGTATCCGATTCACGGCCCAGAAGCTGGCGCCGTATATGCCATCGGGAAGCGGGATTGCCCTCATCACCTCAGTGGCCAACGTCCAGCGCTCGCCCATGTCGAGCGCTTACGCTGCTTTGCGCCCGGCGGGTCGCCTACGCCCAGCCCTAGCACCGGAGCGGGACCACCCACCTGGGCGCCCCCTGGCCTTCAAGAGCTGCGGCGGGAGACCCTCCCCGCGGCATCTTCCCGGCGCACGGCCGGGCCTGGCGTGCCCGGTACGGAGATCAGACGGGCGCCGCGGCCGTGAGTTACGAAGCTTGCCGTCCAGCGGATGAACACAATGAATCGGTTCTGCAGGCCCATCAGGTAGGAAATGTGGATGAGCAGCCACGCCATCCACGCGAGGAGCCCGCTAAGCCGGGCCCGGCGTATCTGCGCGACTGCCTCCGCCCGGCCAATGGTGGCCAGGGATCCCTTGTCGCGGTAGGTGAAGCGAGGGGCGGCGAGCCCGGCCAGGCGCAGCCTGAGGGCCAGCGCCGCGTGGCGGCCTTCCTGCACCGCCGCGGGCGCGACGCCCGGGATCGAAAGGGTCGCGCCGGTGCCGTCGGAGACGCGGACCATGTCCCCTATGGCGAAGACCTCGGGAAAGCCAGGCAGGGTCAGATCAGGCTGAACAGTGATTCGTCCCATCCGGTCAAGCTGCGCACCGGATGCCTGCGCCAGCGCCGCGGCGAGGGGTGAGGCGGAGACGCCCGCCGCCCAGATGATGGTCCGGGCCCGCACCTCGCTGGCGCTACCTCCCTCGGCCATCAGGCGGATCGACCCGTCCGTGACGTCGGCAACGGTCGTGTTGAGCATGAGGGTGACGCCGAGGTGCCGCAGCGCTGCGGCGGCCTTGCCGGACAGCCTCGGGTCATAGGCGGCCAGGACTCGCCCGCTGGCTTCGACCAGCAGGATCACCGCATCGCTCGGGTCGATGGTGCGGAACTCGCGCCGCAGAGTGTCCCGGGCGATCTCCGCGATCTGACCCGCCAGCTCCAGGCCGGTAGGACCGGCCCCGATGACGGCAAACGTCAGCCATGCCTGGCGTCGTTCGGCGCAGGTCTCTAGCTCAGCCGCCTCGAAAGCGGTCAGGATGCGCCGGCGGATCTCCAGGGCATCTTCCACGGTCTTCAGGCCAGGTGCGTGCGGCGCCCACTCGTCCTTACCGAAATAGGAATGCGCCGCCCCGGCGGCGACGATCAGCGAGTCATAAGCCAGGTCATCGACCGGCTCGCCGTTGGCCTGCGCCCGCAGCCGGATGCGCCGCCTCTGCAGGTCGATGTCCGTCACCTCGGCCAGGACGACCCGCGCATTGCGTTGCCGGGCCAGAATCCCGCGCAGCGGCTGGGCGATCTCTTCCGGGGACAACGCCCCGGTGGCGACCTGATATAGCAGTGGCTGAAAGAGATGGTAGTTTCGCCGGTCCACCAGCGTGACCTCGACTGCGGCGTTACGGAGGAGCCGCACCGCCTGCAAGCCGCCGAAGCCCCCGCCGACGACCACCACCCGGTGAACGCGACCTGGGCACTCCCCGGCCGGCTGCGGGGTGGCCGGCCGGGGAGTGCGCTCAGGGGCAGCCGGCCCGGCCGGTGATCGCCGTGGCTGGCCGCCGGGACCAGCCCGTCGCGGGATACATGACCGGGATAACCGCCGCCGGAGAGCACCTGGTGCTGCTCCCGGGCCGGGTCCCGTCTCCATTGCTCACCTGGATGCTGGACCTTAGCTGCTGATCCGGCAGAAATGCCTGCTTCCTGGCTGTGCATGGTTCGGTCCCTTCGATCGCGGCGGTTAACCAGCGGACGGGTAAAGGCGAGCGATTGACCTGCTGCCCGGCTACCTAGCCAGGCGGCTCTGGGCCCGGGCAATGCCGAGCGACTCGCCCAGCGTCCACAGCGCCGCGCCGATCAGCACGAGGTCCTTCAGCAGGAACTGGCCGGGCAGCACCGACAGCACCGGGAATCCGCCGGCCGCGGTGACCCCCGGCGTGCTGAACAGGAAGCTCAGCGTGCTGAGGAAGAGCAGGATGCCGAACGCGCTGCCGACAGCCGACACCCGAGCCGACAGCGGCCGCAGCGCGATGAGCACCGCCGCGATGATCTCCGCGGTGCCGAGCACGGCGGCGAGCGCACGGACACTGAAGATGTTGTAGAGCCAGCTCATCAGCGGGCTGTGGGCGATCAGCGGCTGGATGGCGGCGGCTTCGTAGGTGCTGTACTTCAGTGCGCCGATCCAGGCGATGACCACCACGAGCCCGTACCGGACCAGCAGCCGGCCGGCGATGGCCACCGGGTGCTCGGCCGTCACAGCCGGGGGCGCCGGGGAATGAACAATGCGTGTCATGGCTGATCCTTTCGCTGCCTGCCACGTTGGGTGGCTAGGGCTCGCTGCGAGTGGGCGCGGCGTGACAAGATCTTCATCTGCTCTCCTCTCCGGCCAGCCGGAACCTGGCCGGCGGTGATCCGTCGCGGCACTGTTTCGCTTACACGTTGTTGGTGTCGGCGGAAGTGGGGGTCTTACGTTCCCCTCGGCTCACAGATATGCGCGCGGTGGGCTCGCACCCCCCGCGCCGAGCCCACCAGGCAGGGCAAGATGACGCCGGGACCCCGGCGCTAACGCGTGCCATGCCACACCGGGGTCCCGGTAGTCCTGGGGAAATTCTGGTCGGATATCCCTGCTGCGGTAACACGGTCTCGGTGATGCGGGCCTGCGGCTGTTTATGGGTCAGCGCGTGCTGCCGAGCGCGGCGTAAGCGGTGGAGCGGGAGATTTTCAGGGTGCGGGCGGCTTGGGTGACGGAGGTGCCGTCGGCGACGAGGCGGCGAAGCGTGGTGATCTCGGCCGGCCCGGTCACTTTCGGGCGGCCGATGTGTTTCTTGCCGGGCAGCATCCGGCCTTCGGCCTGGCGGCGCCACGCCAGGCCGCCGATCCCCTCGGCCTGGCGTTTGGCGCGAAGTTCCAGTTCGTACTCGGCGGCGGCGGCGACCCGGACCGCGAACATGAACCGGCCTTCCTTGGTGTCCAGGTCGAAGTTCCCCGTCAGCGACTTCACCGTCACGCCGCGGTCGCGTAACTCGTCGATGGTCGTCAGGACGTGCGCGGCTGAGCGGCCCCATCGGCCGGACTTCCAGAACACCAGGGTGTCGCCGGCCTCCAGGACCGACAGTGCAGTGGGGAACTCGGGTCGCTCCACACCGTGCTTGCCGGACTCCTTTTCCGCGAACAGCCGGTCATATCCATGCGTGTGCAGGGCGTCGAGCTGGAGCTCGGGGTTCTGGTCGCGGGCTGACACCCGGCAGTAGGCAATGGTGCGGCCCACGGTCCGCCTCCGGGGAGGCGCCCCGGTCCAGGCAACCGGATCCCGTGCCGCTCGCGGCGTAGCCTCCCCCAGAATGCTCCGCTCTCCATCCCGGCCGTCACAGGACGCCAACCCGGGGGAAGCGAACAGCGCAGCGAGGGTCCACCGCCAGCCATCTCGTCCGGGGCTGCCGACCGGATCATCCCGATCACGCCGGCGGAAGGAGCAAGGCGATGGCGATCCCGGGTGATGTCCGCCAGCTGCTTGACGCCCCCAGCTACGTGCACCTGTCCACGCCGCGGGCCGATGGCTCACCACGGAACTGGGTGGTCTGGGTCGGGCTCGAGGACGACTACATCCTGATGCGCACCTCTGACGCGATCTGGAAGGCCAAAGATATGCGCCGCGACCCCCGGGTCGCCCTGTCGGTCACCGACCTGGCCAACCCGTACCGCATGGCCACGATCCGGGGCCGCGTGATCGAGGTACGCCCGGACGAGGGCTGCCGGTACCCGGACCCGATCTCGTCAAGTACACCGGCGCGCCGTTCCCCAGCCCCTGACCCGTTCCGGGCCTGCTCGTGATCGCCGTGGGGAAGGCAGCCTGCCGCACACTCGGCTTCGCAGCGTTCACCCGGCAAGACGTCAGGACAGCTCGGTGATGGCGTCTTCGATGGCGCGGTGGAACGCCGGGTAGGCGTAAATCATCTGGCTCAGCATGGCGACCGGGACCCGAGCGTGGACCGCGACCGTCAGCGCACCGAGCACTTCACCGCCGGCCGTCCCGGCGGAGGTGGCTCCGATCAGCATCCCGGCGCCGGCGTCGGCGATCAGCTTGATGAACCCGTCGTTGCCCGGGCCGTGGATCCAGCCCCGGGACGAGGACGGGATCGGGGAGACCGCAGTCTGCACGGTGAAGTCCCTGCCGCGTGCCTGGGCTTCGGTGAGGCCGACGGCACCGACTTCGGGATCGGTGAAGGTCACTCGGGGCAGCGCCCGGTAGCTGGCCGGCTCGTGTGCCTGGCCGAGGATGTCGCTGGCTGCTATGCGCGCTTGATACATCGCGACGTGCGCGAACGCCCCCGCGCCGGTGACGCCGCCGACGGACCACACGCCGCCGGCGGCACGCAGGTGATCGTCCACGGCAATGAAAGGCTGGGTGCCGTCGATGCCCGCGGCGGCCACGCCCAGGGCCTTCAGGTCAGCGCGCCGCCCGGTGGCAACCAGCAGGCGCTGGCTGTGAACAGGCCCGGCGCCGTCAAGGTGCACCGTAAAACCGCGGCCGTCGTGGCTGACCCGCCACAGTCGCGTCCGGGTCAGGACGCGGATGCCTTCCCTGCCGAGCACCTCGCCGATCAGCTCGCCGGCTTCCGGCTCCTCGGCCGGCAGAAACCGGTCCGCGGCCTCGGCGATCGTGACCGCGGTCCCGAATCTGGCGAACGCCTGGGCCAGTTCCACGCCGACCGCGCCGCCGCCGGCGACGGTGAGCGAGGCCGGTGCCTCCCTGGCCTCCAGGGCCTCATGATTGGTCCAGTAGGGGGTGCCGGCCAGCCCGTCGACCGGGGGAACCGCCGGCTGGGTCCCGGTGGCGAGCACCAGTCCACGCGACGCGCGGAACTCCTGCCCGCCAACGACGACGGTGCGGCTCCCGTTCACCGTGGCGCGGCCACGGACGAACCGGCCGCCATTGCCGGTGAACCGCTCAACGGCGACCGTGTCATCCCAGTCGTCGGTGGCCTCCTCCCGGATCCGCCGGGCCACGATCGACCAGTCCGGCTGAACGGTGGCGTGGCCGGCCAGCTTGCCGGCCCGTCTGGCCTCGGCGAAGGTGTTCGCCGCTCCGGATGATCATCTTGCTCAGCACGCATCCCCAGTACGGACATTCCCCGCCGACCAGGGCCGACTCGATGCCACCACCTCCAGGCCCGCGTCGGCGAGGCGTCCGGCGACGAACTCCCCACCCACACCGAGCCCGACCACGATCACACATCGGCATCAGAAGTCACCACGGCCTCCCAGGCGGTCATCGACTGACTGTGCTGACACGTTCGCTTCGCCGCCGGCGACGTTCTTACCTCCCGGCGCACCGGGCGGCGTCACGACACCCGAGGCATAGCAAGGCGCAGGCCGGCCGGCCTGCCCGAACGTGAGGGCACGGCCTATACCGCCCCCGGCACCAGTGATAAGCGGCGGTCTTGCCAGCGAGTTCCGTTGTCACGGGGTGGCGCTTTCCATAACAGGTAAGCGTTCGGCGGGCTTTACACCTCTTGCCCGCTGTACCCGCTCAAGCGAGGTGCCCTTCCCGGAGGCGACGGGGTAAGACCGCGGCCGCGGGCCGCGCTAACAGTGCGGACAGATTCACGCGATGAGATCTATAAGGAGGCAGGCCATGCCCCTGCTGCACCCGGGCGACACGTTCCCCCAGCTGACCCTCACCGTTCCCGGCGCGCAGGCCATCCAGGTTCCCGGCTGGTTCGCCGGCGAGTTCGGCGTGGTGCTGTTCAACCGCGGAGCGTGGTGCCCCTACTGCACCGCCCAACTGCGCGCGTTCCAGCGAGCCGGCGAGTCCCTGACCCAGGCCGGCATCCGGGTGGCCGCGCTGTGGGTCGACGACGAGAAGACCACCGCGGACTTCACCGCCAGGCACGGCCTCACGTTCCCGCTGGGGCACAGCGCCAACGCCCGCGCTATCGCCAGGCTGACCGGCGCGTTCGTCAACGAAGACCCGCTGTACCTGCAGTCCACCGGCTTCGTGCTGGACCCGCAGGGCAAGGTGATCGTGAGCGTGTACTCCAGCGGTGCCATCGGCCGCCTGGTGCCCGAGGACGTGATCGGCCTGGTCCGGTACCTGCGCGAGCACGCCGCCGCGTCATCGTGATAGCCACGGGACCGGATGCCAGGAACCACGCGGACATCCACTTCTACTTCGATCCGCTGTGCCCGTTCGCCCGGATGACGAGCAAATGGGTCCGGCAGGTCGCCGCGCAGCGCGACTACACCGTGGACTGGCGGTTCATCTCGCTGCGCATGCTCAACGCCGGCGTCGACTACGACAGTCGCTTCCCGGCAGGCTACCAGGCCGGCCACACCGCTGGGCTGCGGCTGCTGCGGGTGGCCGCCCGGACCCGCGCCGAGCACGGCCGCCAGGCGGTCGGGCCCCTCTACGAGGCGATCGGCACCCAGGCGTTCGACTCCGCCGCCGCGCCCGCGCTGGGACCCGAAGAACGGGGAAGCCGGCACGATGGTCGCCGAGTTCGGCATGCCGGGCACGTCGCTTTACGGGGCCAGTAAGGCCGCGCTCGTCCTGCTCCCGAAGGCGTGGGCGGCCGAGTTCGGCCCGGGCGGGGTCCGGGTCAACGCCGTCAACCCCGGACCCACCCGGACCGAGGGGACAGCGGTGCTGGGCGAGGCGATCGACCAGTTCGCGGCGCTGGCTCCAGCCGGGCGGCCGGCTTCACCGGACGAGATCGCCGCAGCGATCACCTATCTGGCTTCCGACGAGGCCAGCTTCGTTCACGGCGCGATCCTGGCCGTCGACGGCGGCCGCACAGCGGCCTGACCAATACCGGGACCGTGGCCAGCGCCCCAACGGCGTCAGACGGCGCGACCGCCAGGCCGCCGCCCGCAAGTCGCACTACTCCTGCGGGACGCGAGGTGAGGAGGCGCCGTTGGATCCTTAGTCGGCCCCATCGGCACCCTGCTCGACCAGGTCAGTTCCCCACCTACACCGAGGCCCGGCCGTAGTATGCAGCGAAAAAACAACGCTCCCGCCGGTTCGGGCAGCTCAGGGTGCTGTTGATCGTCGCGATGGCGCGTTCAGCTGCGACGGTGGGGCGGGTCGAGGAGGGCGGTGGCCTGGTGAGCGGGGAGGCGGCGATGGCGCGGTTGCGGTTCCAGGTGTGGCCGGCGCCGCGTTACCCCACAGTTGGTGGAGGGCGGCACCGATTTCTTGTTCACCGATGGCCGGCCAGCGGCCGGTGGGCGCCGAGCGGGCAAGCACCCCGGCGTGGGCGCGGTAGGTGTTACCCGAGCCGGTGCAGTGCGGGCTGGCCAGGAACGCCTCGACCGCCCCGGTGATCAGCACCACGTCGCGGCCGGGTTCCCCGCCGCTCATCGGCTCACTTCGGCCCCGCGGTCGCCCGGCCTCGGGCGTTCGCGCAGCTCACTATGGCCTGGAACTCCTATAGCTACGGCTAAGGGCAAAGTACGGCGGCAGTAAATCCCGCCGTGCTATCCCATGATGAGATTGACATCCGCCGCCGCTGCCTTCTCATCGTGCTCGCGCAGCATGCGCATCACGGTGGCCGGCGACGGATGCTGGCCTTTCTTCTTTCCTGTGGCGATGATGAGGCGGCCGGCGATGTCGCGCAGGCTCATCTCCTGGCCGCGCAGGTGGAGTGCGGCGGCGAGCATCGGTTCGTCGGTGACGGCCGCGCCGCCGATGGCCTTGCCGCGGGTGCGGGCTGACTCGTGGCCTTCCAGGGTGCGGTCGCGGATGTACTCGCGTTCCATCCCCGACAGCGCGGCGAGCACGGTGAACACGACCCCGGACGGGTCGTGGGAGCCCTGCAGCTCGCCGGTGAGGAACTCCAGGCCGATGCCGTCGGCGCGCAGCTGCTCGGCGAGCGCGGCGAGCTCGATGCCGCGGCCGAGCCGCTTGTGCTCGTGCACGGCGATCGTGACGGCGGCGCCGGACGCGCGGATCTCGCGGGCGAGGCCGACGGCCCGGTCGAGCTCGGGCCGGGTGACCGCGCGGGTCGAGATCTTCTCGGCGAAGATCCGGGTGACGCCCGAGGCCTTCAGCGAGTCCGTCTGGGTGTCGAGCGACTGGCGGACGGTGGACGCGCGGGCGTACCCGATCCGCACGTGCCCGGCTGGCGCTGAGCCGGCCGCCGCGGGGCGGGGCAGCTCGGTCCAGGCCGAGCCGGGCTTGCGGACCGGCGGGACCGGGACGCTGAGCGCCTTCGCAAGAGCGGGCACGAGCCGGAACCGGGCGGTGTGGTACTGGGGCGGCCACCCGTCCCTTGCCCGTCCGGCACGGCGACCCGGCAGGGGCCGCGCAGGACGACATCGGGCAGTCGCTCGCCTCCACGCGCAGGAAGTCGTCATCGCTCACCCGCAGATCGTTTCATGTGGGTGTTTCAGCCGTCCATCCGTATGCAACAACCCATGAAACGTGGTTCGCCCTGTTCCGCACCTGACAGCCGGGCTGTTTCATAGGTGGCCACATGTGAAACAGCCACATCGGCGCTCTTCAGCCCGCTACCGCCACTGGCCGTTCCGTTGTTGCTCAAGCCCCGTCTCGTCCGGCTGGCCGACCGTGCCTCGGCGAGCCGGGCCCACCCGGTGGATCGAGGCTCAGGAAACGGACATCAGTGGATTGAGGCTGAGGAAATTGAGATCAGATGTCCAGCGCGCGTGCAACGCAGCTACGTATCAAGGACGAGTGAGCAATCTTTGTGACAAGCAGTGACAAACGGGGGCGGCGCAACCCGACCAAGCGAGTATGGGGCCGGGCCGCCGAACGCCGATCTGGCGGGACAACAAGAGCGGTCAACAGCGTCGGCTCGGTGAGCTTCGGTGGTGCGCCGGGCCGCCGGATGATTCCCGGCCTGGGCATGAGCATCCGCCCGCCGCTGCTGGATGAGTCCTACGTGGATGAGGTGGTGCGGGTGGAGGAGGCGGACACCATCCGCGCCTGCCATCGCCTGGCCCGGCGCGGATTCTTGTTCGGCGGCTCCACCGGCACGGTGGTCAGCGGCGCGATGGGCTGGCTGGCCCGGCATGACGCGGGTGACCTGACCGCGGTGGCCATCGCCCCGGACCTGGGCGAGCGCTACCTCGACACCATCTACCAGACCAACTGGCTGCAGGGTCTCTACGGCGAGGACGTGCTCGGCTCCGACGAGCCGGCCGCCGGCTCTGGGCAGCCTGCCCCCGCGCCATCGGCGCGGTGATCGGCACGCATGTCACGTGCCTGCCGGAACGGGTCACGAAATTGACGACCCCTGATGCAAGGAGCCCAGCATGGTGAGTAACTCGGCCGAGATCTTGACCGCCGATCTGGCTCAATCCTCAGCCACCCAGCCCGGGTGCGCGGGCCTGACGACCGGCACCGAGACGATCCTGGCCGGGGTGCTGGCGGATGTCATGCACACCGGGGAGGTGCCGGCCGACAGCAACTTCTTCGATGACCTGGGTGCTGACTCGATGCTGATGGCGCAGTTCTGTGCCCGGGTCAGGAAGCGGGGGGACCTGCCGCCGGTGTCGATGAGGGACATCTACCAGCATCCGACGATCAGGAGCCTGGCGACGGCGCTGGCGGGCGCCGCACCCGCCCCGGCCGGGTCGCCGGTTCCGGCGCCGGCCGGGGTGGCGGCCCCGGCCAGCACGCGGCAGTACGTCTTCTGCGGAATGCTGCAGTTCCTGTTTTTCCTCGGCTATGCCTGGGTGGCCGCGCTGGTCGGCGCCCGGGCTTATGCGTGGATCTCGGCCGGCTCAGGTTTTGCCAGCATCTACCTGCGGGCGGTGCTGTTCGGCGGCGCGGGGTTCGTGGTGCTGTGCACCCTGCCGATCCTGGCGAAATGGGTGCTGATCGGCCGGTGGAAGCCCCAGCAGATCCGCATCTGGAGCCTGGCGTATGTCCGCTTCTGGATCGTCAAGACGCTGGTCCGGTCGAACCCGCTGGCCTTCCTGACCCTCGGTTCGCCGCTGTATACGCTTTATCTGCGGGCACTGGGCGCCAAGGTCGGGGCAGGCGCCGTGATCTTCTCCAGGCACGTGCCGGTGTGCACCGACCTGCTGACCATCGGCGCGGGCACGGTGATCCGCAAGGACGCGTTCTTCCAGTGCTACCGGGCGCAGGCGGGCTGGATCCAGACCGGCCCGGTCACCCTCGGCCCGGATGTGTTCGTCGGCGAGAAGAGCGTGCTCGACATCGGCACGTCGATGGGCGAGGGGGCGCAGCTCGGGCATGCCTCCGCGCTGTACAGCGGCCAGGCGGTACCGGACGGCGAGCGGTGGCACGGCACCCCGGCCCAGCGCACGGAGGTGAACTACCTGAGGGTCGCCCCGGCTCGCTGCGGCACGCTGCGCCGGGTCAGGTTCTGCGCCGTCACCTTGCTGTGTGTGTTCTTCTTGTACCTGCCGCTGGTCGAAGGGGGCGTGTTCCTGCTGCTGACCGCCGTGCCGTCGCTGGGCAAGGTGCTGAACCCGGGCACCGATGCGATCACCTCGCGGGCGCTGTACATGGACGCGGCGGCCGTCTCCCTCGTGTTCTTCTTCGGTGCCCTTCTCGTCGGCCTGCTGTGGGTGGCCACCGTCCCCCGGGTGCTGAACCTGTTCATCCGGCCGGACCGGGTCTATCCCCTGTACGGTTTCCACGACCGGGTCCACCGGGCGATCGCGACGATGACGGGCATAAAGTTCTTCACGCATTTCTTCGGTGACAGCTCCTACATCGTCCACTACCTGCGCTGGCTGGGGTATGACCTTTCGCAGGTCGAGCAGACGGGGTCGAACTTCGGCACGGAGGTCGGGCACGAGACCCCGTACCTGACCTCCATCGGCAGCGGGACGATGGTCGCCGACGGGCTGTCCATGATGAACGCCGACTTCTCCAGCACGTCTTTCTGCCTGTCCCGGGTGTCGATCGGGCCGCACAACTTCATCGGGAACAACATCGCCTATCCCGCGGGAGGCAGAACGGGCGAGAACTGCCTGCTCGCAACCAAGGCGATGATCCCGCTGGACGGGCAGATCCGCGAAGGGGTGGGCCTGCTGGGCTCGCCGTCCTTCGAGATCCCGCGGTCGGTGGAGCGGGACAGCCGGTTCGACCATCTGCGGACCGGGGACGAGCTGCGCCGCCGCCTGGCCGCGAAGAACCGGTACAACCTGCGGACCATGGGTGTGTTCCTGGCCGGACGGTGGCTGGAAGTCTTCCTGATCACCGTATTCGGCTTGGCCGCCCTCGATTCCCACGGCGGATACGCACAGCTGTGGATGGCCGCGCTGTTCGTGTTCAGTATCTTGATCACCCCGGTCTACTTCGTGCTGGTGGAGCGGGCGCTGCAGGGCATTCCGCCGGCTGCAGCCGAGGTACTGCTCCATCTATGACCCGTATTTCTGGCGGCACGAGCGCCTGTGGAAGGTACCCGGGGAGGCGTACCTGCACCTGTTCGACGGCACCCCGTTCAAGAACCTGATCTGGCGGGCGCTGGGGGTGCGGATCGGCCGGAGGGTCTTCGACGACGGCTGCTACCTGACGGAGCGGACCCTGACCACCATCGGGGACGACTGCACGCTCAATGTGAGCACCAAGATCCAGTGCCACTCCCAGGAGGACGGCACCTTCAAGTCCGACCGGACCACGCTCGGCGCCGGCTGCACCCTCGGGGTCGGCGCCATGGTCCACTACGGCGTGACAATGGGCGATGGCTCCGTGCTCGCCCCCGACTCCTTCCTGATGAAAGGCGAGGAAGTCCCGCCGCACGCACGGTGGGGCGGAAACCCGGCCAGGGAGATGTGACATGACAACGATCAGCTCGCCTGACACGGCGACCACTTCAGAGACTGGCAGGTCACGGTGACGGCCGGGCAGTGATGTGGTAGAGAATAGGCCATTATCACTCCTATGGCCGGACCCGGCCAGATAGCGCCGGAGATGCCCTGCCGCTTACCGCCGAAGGCGGCAGTTCCGCTGTGTTCTCAGGAGTCATGCCGGGACTTTGCTCCTGAGGATGCCCGTTCTGGCCTGGGCAGCGCGGGCGCAGGCTCAGGTGAGCCGGCGGGAGAAGCGAGCCGCCAGTCCGCGCCGGCCAGGCGGATGGCACCGGCGTAGCCGCGGGATTCGCGCGCCCGGGCGAGCCGGGCGCTGACGAACTCGCCCGGGCCCGGCCGGGGCAGGCCCAGGGCCGAGGCGAGCACCTGGTCGCCGGCGTAGTCCCCGAAGATCACGATGCCCTCGGCCTGCAGCTGGTCGCGCGCGCCGCCGCCGCCGCGGACCCGTTTCATGTAGTCGTCCTGCATCGCGACCATGGCCACTAGGGGTGCCGGAGTCAGTCCTTGGTGCTATTGCTGTGGGCGGGGCATAGCGGTTCGGGTTCGAGTTGCCATCCGTGGCTGGTGAGCCAGGCGCGGAGCGCCGTGGGCTGGTCCGGGTCGTGCTTGCCGAGCTGACCGGCGAGGGCGCCGGTGAGGATGGGGCCGTCGCCGCAGTGCGCGCATTCAACGGTGCCGCATTCGATGTGGGGCTGGCAGCTCGCGCAGTGCCGGTGCTGGCTGATCGGCCCGGCTGGGCTGTCTTGGTGGAGCCAGACGATCGCGAGATCCTCGCGTTGCCGGAGCGCTTCGGGCCTGCTGGCGGGCTGGTGTCCGCAGGCAGGGCAGGCCAGCGCGGCCGGGGTGAGGCCGGAACGCTGGCGCTGCGGGCGGGCCTGCGCCACTGCCGGGCCGGCCGCCGCTGGCGTGATCGCAGGGCAGGTGGCGCCATTGTCCCCGGGCCGGGTGACGGGCCGCGGCCGCGTGCTCTTGTCCGGTTGCCGCTGGGCGCCGTTGTTGTCAAGGTGCCGGTAGATGGTCTTGCGGGAGACTGCGAAGGTACCGGCGATCTCGGCGACGGTGTACTTTCGCCTGCCGTCGGCACCGGTCTCGTCATACATGCCGCGCGCCACCTCGGCCTGCCGGGCCGTCAGCTTGGGTTTGCGGCCGCCGGCCCGGCCGCGGGCCCGGGCCAATTCCAGGCCTTCGCGGGTGCCTTCGCAGATGAGGTCGGCGAGCATCTCATCCATCGCGGCCAGCACGTGGAAGGTGAACCGGCCGGCCGGGGTGGTGGTGTCGATGCCCTGCTTGAGCACGACCAGGTCGATCCCGCGCTCCTCCAGCAGCGCGGCGATCTCGGTGAGGTGGCGCACCGAGCGGGCCATCCGGGACAGCCGGGTGACCACGAGCTGGTCGCCGCGCCGGAGATGATCGAGGCAGTTGTCCCACTCGGGTCGCCGGGCGAGCGTGCCGGAGGCGGTGTCAGTCCAGTTCCGCTCACAGCCCGCGGCACGCAGCGCGTCGAGCTGGGAGTCGTCCCGCTGCGAGCGGGTGGAGATCCGGGCGTACCCGTACCGGGCCATACGCGGAAGTATGCCGCAAACGGTACTTGCGCGCTTCCAGCGACACGCTGTTTCTGCCCGCAGTTGTGACCCACTTTAGGCGGGAGTGAGCTGGGCGGACGTGATGCCGCTCCGACCACGCGGAAGTGGGACTCAAATGATCGTTATCTACCCACTCCGATCACGGAGGGATGGCACTATTTCCGTCGACGAGGCTGTGTCGGGCCGGGCTGAGGCTGGCGCCTGCAGCAGGTACTGGCCGGGAGGCAGGTATGCCAGCAACGGCGGATCGAGCCAGCGTCGCATCGTACGCCCAGTTTCCGGCCGAGCTGGACCGGGACTGGCTGGGGCGGATGTGCCATCTGAGCGGGGCGGACCTGGCGGTGATCTGGCGCCGGACCGACCCGGTGACCCAGCTGGGATATGCGATCCAGCTGGTCACCGTCCGGGCGATCGGCACGTTCCAGCCGGACCCGTCCGCGGTACCTGAGCCGGTCGTGGCCGCTGTGGCACGCCAGCCCGGCATCGATGACCTGGAAGTGCTGACCGGCTACCGGGACATGCCGGTGCGGTGGCGTCACACCGCCGAGATCCGGGACCGCTACGGGTACCGCGACTTCACTGGGCCAGACCGGTTCGCCTTCACCGTCTGGTTGTACCGGCAGGCCTGGGCCGATGAGGTGGCCTCGTCGGTGTTGTTCCGCGCGGCCCGCCGGCAACTTCTTGCCCGGCAGATCTTGCTGCCCGGGCAAACCGTGCTGGCCCGGCTGGTCGCCGCGGTGCGCGAACGCGTCACCCATCGGGTTCACAGCCGCCTGGCGCGAGCAGTCGGCCCGGAGCTGCGGGCCCAGCTGGACAAACTCCTGGTGGTGCCTGAGGGGCAGCGCCGCTCGGAGCTGGACCTGTTGCGCCGGCCGCCGTTCACGCCCACCATCGCCGGGCTGGTGCGCGCGCTGGACCGGCTGGAGCGGGTTCGGGCCCTGGGCACCGGCGGGCTGGACCTGCCGGACGTGCCGGCCGCGCGGGTAGTGGCCTTGGCCCGCTACGCCGACCAGGCCTGGGCCACCCAGCTGGCCGATCTGGCACCGCAGCGGCGGATCGCCACGCTGGTCGCCTAGCGCTGGCGGGGGCGCGGACCTGTGGGGCGGTGGTGGCCGGGACCTCGGTGGCGGGGTTGCCGCGCCACCGCGCGTGTGCCGGGACGTGTTCGCCTTTCAGGAGGAAGGAATCGGTGTCGAGGACCGAGCCGTCGCCCATGGTCGTGCCGTAGAGGATCCAGGCGCCGGTGCCGATGGTGCAGCCGGTCCCGATGGTGACGTGGTCGGACTTGAAGGTCCCGTCTTCCAGGGAATGGCTGTGCACGATGCTTCCGGTGCCGAGGGTGCTGTCGCTGCCCACGCTGACCAGGGTCCGCTCCACGATGGCGCAGCCGTCGTCGAAGACCCGGCGGCCGATCCGTACGCCGAGCAGCCGCCACAGCACGCCTTTGAATGGGGTGCCGTCGAAGATGTGCAGGTAGGCGTTGGAGTGGAGCTTCCAGTACCGCTCGTGCCGCCAGAACGGGGCCTGGTAGATGGAGCAGTACCGCGGCTGGAGCGGGCGGAACCCGAGGACCGCGCGTTCGACCAGCGCAGAGTAGCCGACGGTGAACGCCAGCGTGAGCATAATGGATGCCGGCGTGGCGGCCCAGCCGGGCCAGTCCCCGCTGCCGAACGTCCAGAAGGCGATCAGCGTCAGGCCGGCGACGTAGATGTAGCGCACCAGCAGGTGCAGTCCGATGGTGGCGGCGTTGTGCCGGTTCTTGGCGGCCAGGCGGCGTTTTAGTTCGGGTCCGGTGCTGAGGTGGTCGAACTGGTGATCCCGCTGGACCGTGCGGGGGATCTCGAAGCTGGGTGAGCCGAGCAGCCCGACCCCTTCCCGGACCGGCCCGGTGATAGGGATCATGGCCTTGGTGGCGATCAGGCAGTTGTCGCCGGTTCGGCCGCCAGCCGGGTAGGCGATGGCGTTCCCCAGGAAGTTCCGTGTCCCGATGGTGACGGGCATGACGCGGAATGAGCTATTGGAGAACTCGGCGTTCATGAACGACAGGCCGTCGGCGACCGACGTGCCGGTGCCGACGGTGCACAGCGTGGGCATCTCGTGCCCGACCTCGGTCCCGAAGTTGGAGCCGGTCTGCTGCACCGGGGCCAGCCGGTAGCCGAGGGCCCGCAGGTAATGCACGATGGCTGAGCTGTCCCCGAACAGGTCGATGAAGAGCTGTACATTCGACAGCCGCGCAACAATACGCTGCATTGTGTGGTGGAAGCCGTACAACGGGTACACCTTGCCTGGTGTCAGGGCGCGGCTGAGCAGCCGGGGAACGGTGCTGACGACCAGCAGCCCGGGCAGCAGCAGGCCGAACACCAGGACGGCGGCGATGACCAGCGCGTCGCGGATGGACGCCCAGCTCGTCACGTTCGCCTGGCCGGCCAGCAGATGGGCCAGCCGCGGCGGGGGGGCCAGCAGCAGGCTGGCCGCGGCCCCCGCCAGCGGGGCGGCGACGGCGAGCTCCAGCAGCAGCGGCACGGTACCGGCGGTGGCCCGGCGCAGCCTTCCGCAGCGGGCCGGCGGCACCGTCCGGTAGTCATAGCCGGGCCCGGCGGGCTGGGCCGGGGAGCCGTGCCAGCATTGCCCGGCGGGCACCGCCTGGCCGGTGTGCAGGGCGGAGGAATGCCCCAGCTGGGCGCCGTCGCCGAGGGTGGTGCCGATGTCGAGGACCGTCTGCTCACCGACGAAGACGTCCGCGCCGAGGGTGACGGCGCCGGTCTCGATGACACCGGAGCGGGCCCGGTAGCCGTTGAGGTATACGCCTTTGCGGATCACGCTGCCCGGGCCGATGGTCAGCAGGTCGGTGCACACCGGCACGTGCGAGGTGAGGATCACCACGCCGGGGCCGATCTTGGCGCCCAGCGCCCGCAGATACAGGGTGTACAGCGGGGTGCCCATGCACAGCCGGGCCAGCGGGTTGGCGACGATCAGTGTCTTGACGATCCAGAACCGCAGGTAGGCCATGCTCCATATCCGGACGGCCTGCGGTTTCCACCGCCCGATCAGGGCCCACTTGGCCGCGATCGGCAGCACGCCCATGGCCAGCAGCGCGGCGCCGCCGAACACCACCAGCCGCGCGTAGATACCGGGCATCCCGCGGCCGCCGGTGGCCCAGGTGGCGCCGGCGTCCAGCAGCAGCGAACCGGCGCAGGCGTAGCCGAGGAATACCAGCAGCTGGAGCACGCCGCACAGCACATACCGCGGTGTGCCAGCCGCCGCGGCCGTCCCATCCGTGGACGCAGGCGCCGCCCCTGGCACCGGGTCGCACGCCGGCCCGGCCGCTGCGAGGGCGGCGGCGAGGCGGCGCACCGTCGGGTGCAGGTAGATGTCCTTCATCGACACGGCCGGCAGGCCGGGATGGGTGCGGACCGCGGCGCTGAACCGCGCCATCACCAGCGAGTCGGCGCCCAGATCGTCGAAGAAATGGCTGTCCACCGAGACCCGCTCGGCCCCCAGCAGGCCCGTCAGCAGGCCGGCCAGCTCCCGTTCGGTGCCGGCCGCCGGGGCGACATAGTCATCGCGCACACCGCTGGCCAGCGGCGGTGGCCAGGGTAGTGCGGCCCGGTCCACCTTGCCGGAGGTGCGGGTGGGCAGGTTGTCCAGGACCACGATCTGCGGGATCAGCGCCGCTGGCAGCGTGCGGGCCAGCGCCTGCCGGGCGCGCGCGGGTTCGATGGTAGCCCCGTCCGCGGGGACGACGTACCCGGCCAGCAGCTGGGCGCCGCCGCCGGTCGTCTTGACCGCGGCGGCGGCGGCGCGCACCCCCGGCAGCGCCCGCAGCGCCGCGTCCACCTCCCCCAGTTCGATCCGCCGGCCGCCCAGCTTGACCTGGTCGTCGGCCCGGCCGAGGTACAGCAGACCGGCCGGGTCGGCGCGGACCAGATCACCGCTGCGGTAGCCGCGCTGCCAGCCCAGGCTTGGCACCGGAGCATACTTCTGGCGGTCCTTAGCCGGGTCGAGATAGCGGCCCAGCCCGACGCCGCCGATCACCAGCTCCCCGGCCTGGCCCCAGGCCACCGGCTGCCCGCCGGGGCCGAGCACGGCCAGCTGCCAGCCGTCCAGCGGCACGCCGATGCGGACCGGCCCGTCAGCCGACAGCTGGGCCGCGCAGGCGACCACGGTCGCCTCGGTCGGGCCGTAAGTATTCCAGACCTCCCGGCTGCCGTCGCACAGCCGGGCCGCCAGCTCGCCCGGGCATGCCTCGCCGCCCAGGATCAGCAGCCGCACCGACGCGAGGGCCTCCGGCGGCCACAGCGCGGCCAGAGTGGGCACGGTCGAGATCACGGTCACCCGCCGCTCGGCCAGCCAGTCGCCGAGGTCGGCCCCGGCCCGCACCAGCGCGCGCGGCGCCGGGATCAGGCACCCGCCGTGCCGCCAGGCCAGCCACATCTCCTCACACGACGCGTCGAACGCCACCGACAAGCCGGCCAGCACCCGGTCACCGGGACCCAGCGGCCGCCCGCGCACGAACAGCGCCGCCTCGGCGTCCACGAACGCCGCCGCCGAGCGGTGGCTGACCGCCACGCCCTTCGGCTTCCCGGTCGACCCCGAGGTGAAGATGATCCAGGCGTCATCATCCGGGCGCGGCCGGCGCCGCTCACCGCCCGGGACCACCCCCGGCCGGGGGGCCAGCGCCAGCCCGGCGCCCAGCACCGCACAGACCCCGGCCTCGGCCCAGACCAGCTCCGCGCGCTCGTCCGGGTCATCCACATCCACCGGGACGTAGGCGGCGCCCGCGGCCAGCACACCCAGGATCGCCACGTACAAATCGGCCGTGCCGGACGGCACCCGGACACCGACCCGATCGCCCGCGCCGACGCCCGCCCGGTGCAACCGGGCCGCCAGCGAGCCCACCTCGGCCGCCAGCGCCCGGTAATCCAACGCGGCGCGCCCATCATCCAGCGCCGGGGCATCCGGGCAGCCCGCCACCGTGGCCTCGAAAACATCGACCAGCGTACGCTCCGGCGCCGCCGCGACAGCCGGGAAAACCGCCAATCCGGAAGCTGAAAGCATCAGCTCATTTGATGAAGCTGAGAACGTCAGCTCATTTGACAGGGGCACGGGTTCCTCACTCGAATCTTCGATCACGAAGGTGCAGGGGCTGTCTCGATGCTCAATTCAGGGCACGGGGCACCCGCCGCGACGGCGCCGTGCCGCCTGGACGGGCAAAGTGGGGGCGGGATGCCCCGCCCAGGCCGCGGGGGGTAGTGACGCGCCGCCATCGGGTCCGGTGCGCTCCCGATTGCCTGGCTGATGATCTGCCGATAGCACGCCGCGTGGAGCTTCAGAACGGCTAACATGCCGGCGTAACCGCCCACCGCCCGGTCGGGCAGCAGCCCGGCCCGGTCACCCGGCCACACCCCCCGCCCGCCACGAACCGCGCCGGCTGGTTAGCCTGCACGTCCAGCTGCAGCCAGTTCAGCGTGACGTCCCCCGCATCACCGCGAGATGATCACCGCGGCATTGCCAGGCGCAGCCAGTCGTAACGGCCCTCGGACAACTGGCTCCAGACGCACGTTTCCCGCCACCGGATCAAGCCGTCCTACCCCGGGGCAGGCCCTGGTCAGAAACTGACGGCGAGACCGGCCTGCCTGCTGTTTGCTGTCACTCACTGGTAATCCCTGATACCCCTGCCGACCCCAGCACCGGCCTGGCGGGGCGGGTTGCGCCGCCCCCGTTTGTCACTGCTTGTCACAAAGATTGCTACTCGTCCTTGGATACGTGGATGCGCTGCACGCGTGCTGGACATCTGATGTCGGTTTCCTGAGCCTTTATCCACTGATGTCCGTTTCCTGAGCCTCGATCCACCGCCGTGGGTCCGGCTCGCCGAGGCGCCGTCGGCCCTTGAGGAGTATCGGAGCGGAAATTAGCGGTTGTGGGGTGATCTCGATTCCGGTTCGGTGACGGGACTGTTTTGCCTGTACACCCGGCCATACGGTCCTCGGCATGCCAGTTGAGTACCTGTCTGTTGAGCAAGAGGCCCGTTACGGCCGGTTCGCCGCCGAGCCGACCCCGGGCGAGCTGGAGCGGTTCTTCCGCCTGGACGCGAAGGCGTTGGAGTCCGCGCGGGCCAAGCGCCGTGCGACCACACGCCTGGGCTGGGCCGTGCAGTGGGGCACGGTGCGGATGCTCGGCACCTTTCTCACGGAAGAGCCGACCTCAGTCCCGGCCTCCGTGGTGGCGTTTGTGGCCGGGCAACTCGGCGAGGACGCTGAACACTTTGCCAGCTACGGCGCCCGCCAGCAGACACCGTACGAGCACGCGTGGGAGATCCGGGATGCCTACGGCTATCGGGACTTCGCCGCGGGGGAGGACGAGTTGCGGGAGTTCTTGGCGGCCCGGGTGTGGTCGTCGCTGGAGGGCCCGCGGGCGCTTTTCGACCGGGCGGTGGTGTGGCTGATCGGCAGCCAGGTGCTGCTGCCGGGAATCACCACGCTGGCCCGGATGGTGGCCGAGGTCCGGCAGGAGGAGAACGACCGGCTGTACGCCACGCTGTACCGGGCCACCCCCCGCGAACTGCGCACCGAGATGGCCCGGCTGCTGGAGGTGCCGGAGAAACGCCGGGTCTCGGAGCTGGAGCGGCTGCGGCTCGGGCCGATGCGCATCTCGGGCCGGGCGATGCAGTACGCCCTCGAACGCGCCAGGGAGGTGCGGGATCTCGGCGCTGGCAAGGTCGACGTCGCGCAGGTCCCGGCAGCCCGGCTGACCGGGCTGGCCCGGTACGGGCTGACCGCGAAGGCGCCCACGCTCAAGCGGCTGGAAGTCACCCGGCAGGCCGCGACCCTGCTCGCCACCGTGCGCCACCTGGAGACCGCCACGGTAGATGATGCCCTGGACCTGCTGGACGCGCTGATGGCCTCCAAGCTGCTGGCGAAGGCGGAACGGCTAGGTAAAGACGCCGGGCTCAAGACCCTGCCGCGGCTGCGGGCGGCGGCGAAGAAGGTGGCCGCGGCGGTGGACGTGCTCATGAGCACGGCGCCGGCGACCGAGGACGGCAACGTGGTCTCGGTCGCCGACGCCTGGTCGGCGATCGAGAAGGTGGTGCCGCGCGAGCAGCTGGCCGCTGCGCTGGCGGTTATCGCCGAGACGGTGCCCGATGACGACGGGGACGGCGACGCCGAGTGGCGCCGTGAGCTGGTCGCCCGTTATGGCACCGTGCGCTGCTTCATCAAGCTGCTGGTGGAGGTCATCGACTTCGGCGCGGCCGGGGCCGGGACCGAGGTGGTCAGGAGGCCGGCTTCGCAGGCGAGCTGCCCGGGCTGTGCCGGTGGACAAGGCCGCGTACTGCTTCTGCGTGCTGGAGCTACTGCACCGGTCGCTGCGGCGGCGCGACATCTTCGCCAAAGGCGGAGACCGGTGGGGGGACCCGCGCACCAGGCTGCTGTCCGGCGACCGCTGGGTGGCCGCGCAACCGAAGGTGCTCACCGCGCTGGGGCTGGAGGCAGAGCCAGCGGGGCACCTGGCCGAGATCGCCTCCCAGCTGCATGCCGCGTACGTCCAGGTTGCCGCCGGGCTGCCAGGCAACACCGCGGTGCAGGTCGAGGGAGGCAAGCTCAAGCTGGACAAGCTCGGCAAGGCCGCCGATCCGAAGCTGATGCCGCCGTTCCGCCAGCTGGTCAATAACATGCTGCCAACGGTCGACTTCCCCGAGCTGCTGCTGGAGGTCGCCGAGCTGACCGACCTCCCCGACGCCTTCACCCACATCTCCGGCGCCCCGACCACCATGGAGGACTTCGCAGTCAGCCTGTGCGCGGTCTGGCTGAGCGAAGCATGCAACGTCGGCATGACCCCCGTGATCAAGCCGGACATGCCCGCGCTCACCCGTGGCAGGCTGGTCCAGGTCGACCAGGGCTACTTCCGGGCGGAGAACATCTCGGCAGGCAACGGGCTGTTCATCGAAGCCCAGGCGAAGATCGACGCGGCCCGCGCGTGGGGCGGCGGGCTGGTTGCCTCCGCCGACGGCGTGCGGTTCACCGTGCCGGTCAAAAGCCTGTATTCCGGGCACAGTCCGAAGTACTTCGGCCTGCGGCACAAGGGCGCCACCTGGCTGAACGTCATCAACGACCAGGTCATGGGCCTGGGCGGGGTCGTCGTGCCGGGCACCTTGCGCGACTCGCTGTTCATCCTGGACGCCATCCACGCCCGCGACGGCGGCCCCAAACCGGAGACCGTCATCACCGATACCGCTTCCTACTCCAACATCGTCTTCGGCCTGTTCGCGATCTGCGGCTACCAGTTCTCCCCGCGCATCGCCGACATCAGCGACGCGCGGCTGTGGCGGATCAACGCCGCCGCCGACTACGGGCCGCTCCAGCCCGCCTCCAGCCACGCCATCCGGCTGGACCGAGTGCGCACCCACTGGGGCGACATGCTGCGCGTCGCCGGATCGCTGACTCTCGGCGAGGTCCGCGGCTATGACCTGATCCGGATGCTGTCCCGCGACGGGAAGCCCACCGGGCTCGGCGACGCCTTCGCTCACTACGGCCGGATCTTCAAGACGCTGCACCTGCTCCAGTACGTCTCCGACGAGGGATACCGGCGGCTGATCGGCGCCCAGCTCAACGTTACCGAGGCCCGCCACCGCATCGCCCGGAAGATCTTCTTCGGGCAGCGCGGTGAACTGCACCAGCACTACCGCGAAGGAATGGAGGACCAACTCGGCGCTCTCGGCCTCGCGCTCAACGCCGTGGTGCTGTTCAACACCTTGTACATCGACGCGGCCGTCAAGCAGCTAGCCGCCGACGGCTTCCCGGTCACCGACGACCTGATCGCCCGGCTGTCCCCGCTCCAGTACGACCACATCAACTTTTATCTGGAAAAGTTGCAGATTTGTTATGTGGCTGGACCAGCGAGTTCTGCTGCCCGGCCGGTGTCGGTGATGCCACGACACCGGCCGCAGTCGTTCGTCGATCAGAAGGCTGGTTCGGTGGAGTTGATGTTCGCGAGATCGGGGAGTTCGGGTTCGCTGGGCGGCTCGTCGGGGTCGGTCGGTGACCAGGCGCCGATGGGCATGGGGGTAACCTCGTCGTCGGCAGCGTGATCGAGGAGCTCGGCCGGGTCTGCCTGGCTGATCAGGAACGTGTCCCCGTTGTTGTTCTGCTTAATGACCAGGTAGCGGGTCACAAATGGGCTGGTCGGGAGGTGGCCGACCATCGGCGGGTGCCGCATGTCGCCCTTCCAGCCGACGGTGGGCGCCGCCTCGGAAAGGGCAAGGATGGCCTGCAGTGCCCAGGCCAGCCGGGTGGGTGAGCCGTCGAGCCATTCGTGTAGCGGGATGAGCCCGTCGAAGTCGTCGATAGGCTCGCTCAGCCGGTAGGTGTGCATGGACCGGGTCCTTCCGGGTCGGTGTCGTCGGGTTGGGTGCTCTCGCCGAGGTCGGTAAGCAGCTCGCAGATGCGGCCGGAGATGGCGGTGTGGCGTTCGGCCTCGCGGGGCCAGCCGCGTTCGGCGGCGTCCTGGATGAGCTGCTGTTCGCGGACCAGCCGGGCCCGTAGGCGTGGGGCGTACTCGCTGGTGGTGAAGAACTTCGAGCAGCGCAGGTAGAGGTCGCACTCGCAGGGGCCCTCGGCGGGGGTGCGCAGACAGTGGCCGAGTTCAAGTTCGGTCTTGAAGTAGTTGCTCTTCAGCCAGTCGAGGGTGTCCTGGTCGAGCTGGCTGGCCAGCAGCGCCTCGGCGGCGGGGCCGGCGACCCGGCCTCCGGCCGCGATCACTTTCTCGTACTGCTCCCGCAGCACCGGGTCGCTGATGTGGGAGTACGTCGCCGACATCGTCGCGCTTCGGTGGCCGAGGATCGCCATGATGGTCTGGATCTGCGCCCCGCCTTCCGCGAGTTGTGTTCCGACCGTGTGCCGGAACCTGTGCGCGGAGACGGTCGGCCGCCCTTGCGCGTCGAGGAGCCCGGCTGCTTGGCAGGCGATCTCCAGCGGCTCGTCGAACAGGTAGCGTTTGCCCATCGGCTGGCCGCGGTGCATGAACACCCATCGGACCGGCTGCTGGGCCCAGGTGTCGAAGCGGGCCGCCGGGGCGGCGGCCTTGGCCAGCTCGATCAGCTCCCGCAGCGCCTCGGCGGCTTGGGGATGCAGCGGGATCATGCGTTCGGTGTAGGTCTTGCCGACCGGGATCCGCAGCCGTGGGTAGCCGTCGGGGTAGGCGTCCAGGCAGTCGAGGGCGAGGCGGCGGACTTCGCCCTTGCGTGCGCCGCTCCAGCGCACCAGCAGCAGCGCGGTGCGCTGATAGGGATTCTCCAGGCCCTCGACGGCCTTCATCAGCCGGTCCAGTTCGTCCCGGGGAATGAACCGCGGCAGCCGGGCCGGCAGCTTCGGCAGGTCGGAACGGCCGAGCAACGGGCGGGAGGGCACGTCGTCCCAGCCCCACTGGCTGGCCTCCCGGAAAAAGATCAGCAGTGGGCTGATGTAGCCGTAACGGGTCCGGGCCGCCAGGGGCCGTCCGTTACGCGGGTTGATGCGGTCGTGCAGGTGCGTGAGGTAGGCCTCGATGTGGTCACGGGTCAGTTCGGTCAGGCTGGTGATCTCGGGGTGGTTGCCGGCCAGCCAGGTCAGCAGGTAGCGGGGCAGATGTAGCAGCGGAACGAAAAGTCACGGTAAGGAGCCCGGCCGAGGCCTCTTAGCGTGACTTTTCGTTCCGGAACTACACCTCCGTCGTCGCCCTGGTCTCGATGGCGTCCTGGATTCCCCTGACGAGCCGCTGGTCAAGCCACAGCTGGGCGTACCGGCCTCTGTCGCCAGCCGCGATCGAGACCTGCGGCCTGGCCCCGTTGACGTCGACCAGGACGAGCCCGCTGGCCGCCCACCTATCGCCCAGCGGGTCAGTGCCGAAGAGCCGCCTGGCGGCCCGCTGGTCGGGAAACCGATATCCCGTCTTATGAGGCGTACAACCCGTTCCGGCGCCGCGAGCAGGGGCCGTACGCATAATCCCTGCTCTTACCGGCGATGTTCAGCAAATTGGACGGCCTAACGCGGTTCCCGGCGCCGTTCTTACCGGCACCCCGGTACGCCGCGACCACGTAGGCGGCGTTGCGGTCCGGGCTGTCACGGGCGTGGTCGTAGCGCCGGGTGTGGTGCGGGGGTCCTTGTGCCCGGCGTAGTCCTGCACATCGCGCTGGGCCGCGCCGGCGTCGAGGGCGAAAGGTGATCGCCGAGTGCCGCAGCGAATGCGGCGACAATTCCTGCCAGGTGCCGATGCCCGCGTCGCGGGCGAGCCGGCGCACCAGCTCCCACAGGTGCCCCTGGCGCAGCCGCCCCCCGGTGGCGGTCGCCAGCAGCGGCCCGGCCAGCCGGGCCGGGCCGCCCAGCCCGGCCCGGTGTGCGGGCGGCCAGGTAGGCATCCAGCGCGGCCCCCGTGGCCGGGGTCAGGGGCACCTTCGCCTTCCGGGCGCCCTTGCGCATCAGGCTTATCTTGGCTGTACCCCAGGTTGATGAGATGCCGGATCTAGAGCTGCCGTGTCCGGGTTGCGGGAAGACATGGGCAGAGCATCTGGGCGCGGTGGAGGTCCGGGTGATTGATGGCCGCGCTGGGTTCGTGCTGCCGAGATGCCCGCGCTTGCCTCAAGACCAGGACTGCAGCACCTCCAGATGACGACCGTGCCCGGGTCTTATTTGCGGCGGATGTGGTCGTAGATGTTTACGTAGTGCTGCCCGGGCCAGGTCCAGGAATGATCCTGCCGCATCCCGTTCAGCATGAGCCGGCGGAAATCTTCCGGGTAGGAGTACCACAGCCCGATGGCCCGTATCATCGCGGACTCCAGCACCGGATTGTCGGGCTGGTGGAACACGTAGCCGTTCCGGTCGTCCGGGTGACATGCGGAATAGTCGCGGTCGAACACGGTATCCGCCAGGCCGCCGGTGGCCCGCACGATGGGCACGGTGCCGTATTTGAGGGCGATCATCTGGGCCAGGCCGCACGGCTCGAACATGCTGGGCATCACCAGCATGTCGGCGCCGGCGTAGATCAGGTGGGCCAGACCCTCGTCGAACCCGATTTCCAGGTGGCAGTCGGGGTTGTCGTTCAGGTGGTTCTTCAGGTGCCAGAAGTGGGCATTGACGGCCGGGTCGGGGCAGGAACCCAGCAACACGAACTGCGCACCGTGGGCCAGGGCGTAGAAGATGGCGTGGTGGATGAGATGGACGCCCTTCTGCCGGTCGATGCGGCCGACGTAGGCGATGACCGGCTTGTAGTCCTTCCGCAGCAGCAGCCGGTCCCGCAGGGCATCCTTGTTCGCGTACTTCAGCTCTATCTTCTCGGCCGTGTACTGCGACGGGATCAGGAAATCGATCTCCGGGTTCCAGACCTCGTAGTCGACGCCGTTCAGGACACCGCCGAACTTGCCCCGGTGGAGGTGGAGCGTGTGCCACAGGCCCATCCCCTGATCGGATTCGGTTACCTCCCAGGCATGTTCCGGAGACACCGTGGTGGTGAAGTTCGAGTAGACGATGCCGCCTTTCATCAGGTTGATCGCGCCGTGATTGAAGTTATCGCGGAGCCGGTCATGATCGAAGAAGTGCGCCGGGCGGGCAAGGCCCGTGGCCCACAGGACCTGCTCCCCGCAGATACCCTGATGCCCGAAATTGTGGATCGTGTAGCAGACCCGCTGATCGCCCATGCCGACGTGCTGGTAGACCTCGTACAGCAGCACCGGGACCAGCGCCGTCTGCCAGTCGTGGCAGTGGACCACCTCGGGCCGCTTGCCGGACTTGAACATGAACTCCAGGGCCGCCTTCGACAAGAACGCGAACCTGGCCGCATCATCCGGCGAGCCGTACAGGTGGCCCCGGCCGAAGAAATTGTTCTGTGAGTGCGGGTCGATGAAAAAGCACTTCCGGCCGTGCACGAACCCGAACCACACCGTGCAGCGCACCGACCCGCCGTGCCACGGCACCTGCAGGTCCTGGTAGGCGACCGTGAGCCCGAAGATCTGGTCGTAGTGCATGCAGTCGTATTTCGGCAGGATGATCTCCACGGCGTGGCCCCGCAGCTCCAGCTCCCGGCTCAGCCCGAAGATGACCTGCCCCAGCCCGCCGGCCTGCGCCGCCGGCGCGCACTCCGACGCCACCATCACCACGAACACGGCTGCCTCACCGTTCCTGTCACCTGTCGTGCCGCCCCGGCGGCCAGTTGCAGCGCCTGCGCTGGCAGGACCCGGCCTCCACGACGTGGTGACAGAACCGCCCGGTGCAGGTGTGCCCTGTCACCATGACGCCCAGCAATGGCACAGGAGGTACTCTATTTGGGCACCGGCTCCGCCGGGAAAGTACGCGGCCCGGCGCCGTGGCATGTATTGGCTTTGAAACTGATGACTTGCCAGCCCGGGATCGCCAGGTGCCCGAGGCGATCCCAACGGTAAAGCGGCAGGCCATTGTGGTTTGCTTGACCGCGTCCTTTTCGTTGCCTGCGGTGAGCGGGCCGCCCGGCGCACGGGACCGGAAAAGCCGTTTGTGATTTCCGTCTCACAGGCGAAGACGAGAGCGCGGGTACGGTCCCCGGTGATGCCCTGGAGGGCGAAGGTGACCTCGCGATCCCTGCGGGGTGGAGCAGGCTGATCGCGATGTTGCGGATTCCCTGGCAGCACTTGGGGTGACGCGTTAACGAACATTGTCACCAGGCCGGCGGCCTCGCCTGCCGGGACGACGTGACCGCGCTGCCCGCCATCCCGCACACCGGGGTCGCGCCCCGGCTACCTGCTCGCTGGGTACATCAGCTGCGCCCGCTGAGCCGCGCGGGCGGGCAGGACCTGCACCCGCTCATGCTCGTGGTGGCAGCGCCGAACACGACGATGACGCTGTTGTGTGCGATGGCCTCGGTTATGGCCGCTAGCGCGGTTGCGTCACGGAAGTAATCGGCAGCACGCTCGACGGCGCTCAAGATGATCACGGCTCGGCGCCGCCCGGCTGGCTCATCCTGGAGATAGATGGTCCCGCCGGGATCGCCGCTGACCTGCGGGGCGTGCCCGGGGCGCCCGGCTTGCCGGCGGGCTGTCAGGGCCAGCCGGGCCCGCACCCGGTCAGACAGCTTCAGGTTCCGCTGAGGCCACTGCGCGCGGCGCGGGGACCAGGGGGCCAGGCTCAGCCCGGGGCTCCCCCGTCCGCGGCTTGCCGCCGGCGGGCGTGTCCGGGCCCGCCGCCAGCATCTGCAGCGCCTCGGCCACGGTGCCCGCCAGCCCTGCCGGGCGGTCCAGCCCGGTCAGGCGGAACAGCCGCCGGGTCAGGTGTCGAGCCACGTACGTCTAACTAAACTAGGGCACGTGGCAAGTCTTCCATCCTCCCGTCACGGAACTCGGTCTGAACAACGAACAGGCTCGTAGGGAACATCCGGAACGACGACTGGCGCTAGCTAACCTGGGCTCACTCCCAGCCCGTTACCGCCAATGAGCGGTCCATTGTTCCCCACGGGCCGATGCGGGTTCCGCCATCACGCCGCCGCCTTCAGGTCGGCCAGCTCGAACAGCCGCTCGCCGCACGAGCAGATAATCGTTGTGCCCTGGCTCAGCGACCACCCGCCGTGCTCGCCGTGGCCTGCGCGGCCGACGCGCCGGTCGATGCCGCATTCGAGCGTCGTCGTGTTGCGGATGAGGGTGCTCATCGCGCGAACTCCTTTGCGAGGCTCAGATCTCCGGAACGTGTTGTAGGTCGGGTTTTAAATAATTCGGGTCGGCTGGCGAGCTGGTAGGTGATGGGCCGCTGGTCGCCGGGCATGGCCGGCGGGTTGTTGTTGATCTCGTCGATGAGCAGTGCAAGGCCGCGGGTGATGCGGGGCGTGCCGGGCTGCTGGAGGGTGACGGTGATCCTGCCGGGGGTGTAGGTGATGGTGCCGGCCAGGCCCCGGATGATGGTCTGCCGGGTGAGGGCGCGGTATTCGTCGTCGTCGCGCAGGTAGGCGTTGAGGTGGTTGGCCAGCCAGTGCTCGGCGTTGTGCGCGAGCAGCCGCAGCACCATCTGCAGGCCGCGGCGGCGGGTCCGCAGCAGCGCGACTTTGGCTTCGGGGTCGATGACGTTGGCGGGCAGCTTGGCGGGGATCTTGTCCCGGGCGGAGGCGGCGGCGTCCAGCTTCTTGCGCGCGGCGGTGATCTTCTCCTGCGCGGCGGGGATCAGCCTGGCGTTCTTGGCGGCGGGCGTGATCGCCGGGTCGGCGAGTAGCGCGGCCAGGTCCCGCTCCGCGGCGGCCAGCGCCGTCTCCGCCTGCCGGACGGCGGCGTTCGCCTTCTTGCGGGCCGGGTTGTCCGCGATCTTGGTGTTTGCCTCGATCCCGGCGATGTAGTCGCAGATCTTGCCGATCCCGTAGTTCTCGCTGGCGTACTTGAGGAAGTTCTCCTCCCGCCACCGGGACTTCAGCCAGGCCAGGATGTCCGCCGGGCAGGCATCAAAGTCGGAGGTGAGGATCTGCAGGGCGACCTGGCTGTGCTCGAACAAGGTGAGCTGCCGGGCCTGGCCGTAGTCCTTGATGTCAACGGTCTCCTCCGCCCAGGCGATTTCGCGGCGCCGCCGGCCGGCCGTGATGGTGGTGATGACCGGCAGGACGGCCGGGACGGCCAGCGGCGCCCGCCGGTAGGTCACCCAGTGCACGTCCTGGTCGCGGCAGTGCCGGAACACCTGCGCATACGCGCCGCCGCGGTCGAACCCCAGCATGATCTGCGCGCCCGGGCCAGCGGCCTTCTTCAACTCCGCCAGCGCCTTCGGCAGCGTAATGGCCAGCCCGGACGGCTCGCCGGTGACGAAGCACACCGCCCGGCCGTCGTGCGCGGTCACGTGGGTGTCCGCGCGTCCTTTCTCCGCCCGGCCCCGCTTGTTGTTCCAGCCCTTGCCGACCGGCTTGGCGCCGGCGTAGGGCACGAAATGGTCATCGACGTAATACACACCGGAGGTGACCGGGTCGGCGGCCAGCATCGCCTGCGCGAACAGGCGCTGCAGCGCGACCGGGTCGGTGCGGTCGGCGATCGCGGCCAGCCTCGGCCGCAGGGTCCGCAGCTCCGGCAGCGCCGCCAGCCCGGCCAGCGGCCCCGCGGCCGCGGCGGTCAGGTGCTTGAACTGCTCGATCGTCGCCGCGCCCAGCGCGAAGCAGATGCTGACCGCCGACAACAGCGCCACGTCACCGGGCCGCCCGTCCCCGCCCGCCGCGGCGGCCAGGATCTCCCCGGCGCCGGCCCGGCCGCCGAAGGCGTGCAGCAGCATCGCACCCGCGTACCGGGAGGCGACCTCGCCGCAGATGCCTGGCCCGGACACCGCCGCGCCCTCACCGGCCCCGCCGCCGGCGGCGCCGTCCTGCCCGGCGCCGGCGACCGGCCCGGGCTCCGCCGCAGCCTGCCGCCCCGGCTCCGGCTCCCTGCCCCCTGACCTGCCCTGCTGAGGGTCCGGTTCCGGTTCCGGCAGCGGCGCCGGCCCGGGTTCCGGTGACGGTCCCGGTGCCGGTCCCGGCTCAGGCGCGGGCTCTCCCAGCGGCAGCTGGTCCGGCACGCCGGCGGGGCCGAGCCGCCGCAGCACCGTGGACTGAGCTGCCTCCAGGCGGCGGGCGATCTCCGCATCCCGCACCCCGGCCGCCCGCCACTCCCGCGCCCGCTCCCACGCGGCCGGATCCAGCTTGCCCGGGCGGCCCCGCGGCCGGACCACCCCGCCGGTGCCCTCCCGCAGCGCCCGGTTATGCAGCGTCGCCACGTAGTTCACCGTCAGGCCCATCAGCCGCGCCACCACCTGACCGCCAAAGCCCAGCTGCCGCAGCACCGCCACCGCGACGTTCCGCGCCCCGGCATCGCCGTCACGGTAGCGGAACAGCAGCCGCGACCCGGCGAAGATCAGCGTCTCCCCATCCGTGCTGACGCGGCGCAGGTCCCTGGGGTCCGGCATGCCCTCCAAGATGGCAGCCGCGGCGGGCGACATGCCACAATCCTACCACCACCAATTTAACACTTTACGGAAACCATCCCAGATCGCTGACCGCAGGTCAGCAGGTATCCCGCCGCCCGGCTTCCGGAGATCTGAGGCTCGAATGAGTAATTGAGGCCGAAGTTGTTGTCCCAATAGGTGGCTCCGGCGGCAGTATAAAAAGCCGCGAACTGGCCTGTTGTGCCTACGGCGACCGGACCGATGTTCCACAATTCGGTATTGAGCTGATGCGGCGTGCTGGCTGGCGCGAACGGCCGCGAGTAGATACCGAAGGCGTGGTGGCGGGTAAACCAGTTGTCCGTGGTGTGGACTATGGCCACTTGTTTCTGGAAGGCAATATTTCTCACCAGGACCTGGACGTTCAAGTTCCCGGCGTCTGCTTGATACCCGCCGACGAGCACGTTCGGGCCCATGACGACAGTGCTTACCCCTTCCGCGGCCTCCGCCGCCTTCAGGTCGGCCAGCTCGAACAGCCGCTCGCCGCACAAGCAGATAATCGTTGTGCCCTGGCTCAGCGACCACCCGCCGTGCTCGCCGTGGCCTGCGCGGCCGACGCGCCGGTCGATGCCGTATTCGAGCGTCGTCGTGTTGCGGATGAGGGTGCTCATCGCGCGAACTCCTTTGCGAAGGTTCGGGGGTGCCCGTCCATCAGCTCGCCGAGAATGCGCCGGGCCAGCCGGGGCATTAGGTAAGGGACCGTGCGCCCAGGGGCCTAAACAGTTGATCTTCCCCTGGGTGACAGCGGAATCCGGGTCTTCCCAAGGGGGGCGGCTTTTAGCGCCGGGTAGCCTGGCACACGGCGTGAAGTGTGCCGGCCGGGGCGAGGTCCCGCATGGCCACCGCGTGGATGTGCCCGCGGCGAACCGGGGCTCAGCCCCAGGACGACAGCATACCGTGGATATGACAGGTCATGCCCGTACCGTGGCGGCGACCGGCCGCTGGCCCGTCGTTCTCGGGCCCGGACCCCGCGGGACGGCGGCAGCTTTCCTGCTTCCAGGGTCCCCGCCCGCGAAGATCGTTCACTGACGGTCGCCCTATCCGGCCTGTCGAGAATCGAACGATTCTCGACATGATCACCAGCGCGGCCCGGACTGGGCGCTGCGCTGCCTGGTGATTGTCGTAAAAGGTGTTGTAAAGCCGGCGTGTCTATCAATCCAGCGGGCGCCGTTTCTTCTACAGTCCCGGATGTGACCGCGCCCTATCCCGATACCTCCGAAGCGCCCGGCAACCTTCTGGCCCCGGAGCCAGCCGTCCGGACCGGCGCGCTGATCGGCTACGCCCGGGTCAGCACCTCCGGCCAGCTGCTGGACCGCCAGCAGCACGCCCTGGCCGAGGCCGGGTGTCTCCGCGTGTTTGCCGACAAGCTGTCGGGCAAGAACGCCGACCGGCCCGAGCTGGCGGCCTGCCTGGACTACCTGCGGCCCGGCGACACCCTGGTGGTGCCGAGCCTGGACCGGCTGTCCCGGTCCCTGGCCGACCTGATCCAGATCGTCGGCACGCTGCGCAAGCAAGGCGTCGGCTTCAAAAGCCTGCACGAGGCCCTGGACACCACCACCCCCGGCGGCCGGCTGGTCTTCCACGTCTTCGCCGCGCTGGCGGAGTTCATCCGCGAACTGATCGTCGAGGGCACCCGCGAGGGCCTGGACGCCGCCCGCGCCCGCGGCCAGCGTCTTGGCCGGCCCCCGGCCATGACCGCCGAGCAGATCCGCCACGCCCGCGACCTGCTGACCCGGCCGGACAACACCATCTCCTCCATCGCCCGGGTGCTCGGCGTCAGCCGCGCCACCATCTACAAGTACGTCCCGGAGGTCACCACCGGGCGCCAGGCTGCTGCCCTGCCTCCCGAACAGGAGAACGCCATTTAGCGCTGAAGACTCCGTGCCATAGATCACTGAAAGTCATAGGCAGGCCTCTTCCGGCTCGTCTCACAATCGCTCGTTTACGGACACGCAGCCTTCCACGTAATTCTCCGACCGTCTATCGCGTGCTCGTCGAGGTGGTGCCCCGTGCTCACCAGCACCACACGGTCCAGGGCGTGCCGAGCCCCGGCGATCGCCGCGGCGTTCGCCGGATGGGACATGGTTTCCTCGGGGCGCCGAGGTGCCGGGTCGCCCTGTGTGGTGCATCGGCACTCAGCCACCGCCTCCTCCTGTGAGTGGTACCTGGGAAATTTCCCCTTCCAGAGCGGGCGGCGGCAGCGTGATCGAGGAAATCACGGAGGACTGGCTGGCTTCGGCGATGCATGCGCCAGGCCGCGATCGTCCCTCACCCACTGCGCAGGACGCCGGTAACCGCGTGCGACGGCCATATGCGGCGGATCGTGTCCCTCCGCCAGCTCGCAGTGCAGCAGGGAGTAGACCCAGGCATCGGCGCACCTCCGGCGATTCGCGTCGTCTGGCTGCGGCGTGGAACCAGACAGTGGCTGGGGCGCGGTTGCTTGCCCGGCGGCCAGGTCCAGCGCCTCTTCGCAGGACCCGGCCTCCACCACGTCGTTATAGAAGCGCCCGGTGCAGGTGTGCTCTCTCACCGTGACGTTGAACAATCGCTGCTTAGAACCAGGCGGCGGCTGGGGCGCGGTTGCTTGCCCGGCGGCCAGGTCCAGCGCCTCTTCGCAGGACCCGGCCTCCACCACGTCGTTATAGAAGCGCCCGGTATACGTGTGCTCTCTCACCGTGACGTTGAACAACATAGGCAGTACTTTATTGGGCACTGGTCTTTCCTCCTCCTGATGTGGCTGACGGGGCTTCAGAACCCAAGAGATGCGGGAGGACGTCCATGCCGCCAGGGGGAGCGGGGTGACGCTAGGGGACCGGAACGACCGGATCGCCGCGTTGTGTGCCGTCGTCCGCCCGGGACCGGGCGGTGCCGGCGGGTGGATCTGGGCGAGGATAAGCAGGCTGCGACGCTAGTGATCATGAGGCCGGGTGCTGGCGCGCAAGACCGTCAAGGCGAAGGCCTGCCCGCTGGGCGAGCTGCTAGGCCGTGGCGGTTTCCCCGGCCTGACGGTAGCGTGCGCGCCGGCCCGCCACTGTCCTCGGCAGGCTCGCCCATTGCTCCGGCTCCTTTGCCCGGCATGCGCGCGGCCCTATTTGTGGCGGATATGGTCGTAGATGTTCACATAGTGCTGGCCGGGCCAGGTCCAGGAATGATCCTGCCGCATTCCGTTCAGCATAAGCTGGCGGAACTCGCCGGGGTAGGAGTACCAGAGCCCGATGGCCCGGCGCATCGCGGACTCCAGCGCCGGGTTGTCAAGCTGGTGGAACACGTAGCCGTTACGGTCGTCCGGATGACGTGCGGAATAATCGTGGTCGAAGACCGTGTCCACCAGGCCGCCGGTGGCCCGCACGATGGGGACGGTGCCGTACTTGAGGGCGATCATCTGCGCCAGGCCGCACGGCTCGAACAGGCTGGGCATCACCAGCATGTCGGCACCGGCGTAGATCAGATGGGCCAGGCCTTCCTCGAACCCGATTTCCAGGTGACAGTCAGGGTTATCGTTCAGGTGGTGCTTCAACTGCCAGAAGTGAGCATCGATGGCCGGATCGGGACACGAACCCAGCAAGACGAATTGCGCGCCGTGGGCCAGGGCGTAGTAGAGGGCGTGCTGGATGAGATGGGCGCCTTTCTGGCGGTCGATGCGGCCCACGTAGGCGATGACTGGCTTGTATTCATTCCGCAACATCAGCCGGTCGCGCAGGGCATCCTTGTTCGCATATTTCCGCTCCACCGTGCCGGCCGTGTAGTTCGATGGGATCAGGATATCGATCTCCGGGTTCCAGACGTTGTAGTCGATGCCGTTGAGGACACCGCCGAACTTCTCCCGGTGGATGTCGAGCGTGTGCCCCAGCCCCATCCCCTGATCGGCGTAGGTCGCCTCCCAGGCATGCTGCGGTGACACCGTGGTGATGAAGTTCGAGTAAACGATGCCGCCTTTCATCAGGTTGATTGCACCGGGGTTGAAATTATCGCGGAGCCGACTGTAATCGAAGAAGTGCGCTGGGCGGGTGAGGCCTGTCGCCCAGAGAATGTACTCACCGGAGATACCCTGGTGTGCGAAATTGTGGATGGTATAGCAGACACGCTGATTGTGCATGCCGATGTGCTGGTAGATCTCATACAGCAGCACCGGCACGGCCCCCGTCTGCCAGTCGTGACAGTGGATCACCTCGGGCCGTTTGCCGGCCTTCCACATGAACTCCAGGGCCGCCTTCGACAAGAAGGCAAACCGGGTCACGTCGTCGGCTGAACCGTACAAGTGACCCCGGCTGAAGAAGCGGCCCGGAGAGTGCGGCTCGAGGAAGAAGCACCGCCGGCCGTGCACGAACCCGAACCACACCGTGCAGTGCACGGACCCGCCGTACCAGGGCACCCACAGGTCGGGATAGGCGACCGTGAGCCCGAAGATCTGGTCATAACGCATGCAATCGTATTTCGGCATGATGATCTCGACCGCGTGGCCGCGCAGTTCCAGCTCCCGGCTCAGCCCAAAGACCACCTCTCCCAGCCCGCCCGCCTGCGCCACCGGCGCGCACTCGGACGCAATCATCACCACGAACACGGTCGTCTCCCCAAGAAGCCGGAGGCACCAGTCGCGCGGTGCGGGGAATCAATCCCCGCCACGGCACCGCCTGCAGCACCGCCCCGCCTCGCCCGCGCTATCTCGCCGTCCCCTTGGCTGACTTGGCCGCGGGCGCGGCGGCCTTCTGCGCGGTACGCGCCGGCGCCGCCTTCTTCGCCGCTTCCTTCTTCCCCAGCGTCCTGCTCGCGGCCGACGGGACCGGCCCGGCCAGCACGGTCAGGTCCACGACCGAGTCATCTCCGCCGAAATCGTTGCGGACGTAGGCGTCGGCGGCCCAGTCGTTGTCCCACCGCCGGCCGTCCAGGAGATACCGGAACCGGTAGGCCCGCCCCGTGTCCCGGCTAACCGTCAGGCTGAATCCCCCCTCGGTATCGCGGCGCATCACCCCGGCGCCGGCCGACCAGTCGTTCCACTCCCCGCACACCGCCGCGGTCCGGGCGCCCACCCGGGGATCGACGGTGAACGTGACGCGGGCCTTGCCCTTGGTTCCCTGGACTTGATCACTTCCGCCTCCGCTCTGCCTGGCCGGGCCCGCCGGCGGATGCCCGGCTTGCCGCGCATCGGCCGGGAAGGGCGGTCCAGGCCGGCAGGCCGGGCCCTTGATCCTTTCCGGCCATCGCATGCTACCCCGGCCGTCCGCCCCGGCACGGGGCCCGGTTTAGGACCGGCCGGCTCATGCAAGAAGGGGAGCCAGGGCCGGTCGTGCGCGCCGCTCTTGCTCGACGCCTGGAGGTCGGCTGGAACCCCGGCACGAAGTCCGCCGGGCGCCTTCGGGCGGGGTGGGGCAGCCCGGCGTCCATCATCTACAAGTACGTCCCCGAGGTCACCGCCGAGCGCCAGGCTGCTGCCCTCCCTCCCGGACCGGAAGACGCCATTTAGCGCTGAAGATTCCGTGCCATAGATCGCTGAAAGTCACAGGCAGGCCTCTTCCGGCTCGTCTCACAATCGTTCGTTTCCGGGACGGCTCTCACCACGGGGCGAACGTGCGGCCATCGGCTTCCAGGCCGTACCTGAGCAGCCGCCACCGATCTTCCTCAGACCCCAACATCACGCATGAAGCGTGCCCTGCCAGCGATGTTCAGCAAAGTGGACACGCTGGCACGGCTGGTGGTTCGTTCCTTACCGACACCCCTGCTCCACGACCCCCGCCGTGGAACCAATCATCTAGCTGAGCCCGGTGATCTCGAGCACCTCGCCGGACGGCTTGGCGTTGCCAGGCGATGCGCCATGGTTGGTGACATACACATCACCGTCGGGCGCCACCGCCAGCCCGGCCGGGGCCGAGAGCCCGGACACGGGCAGGGTGGTCACCTCCTTGCCGTTGGCGCTGATCCGGACGAGCGCGCCCGGCACGGTCTTCGGCGCGAGGATCCCGCCGGTGCTGTACTCGGTGGCCAGCAGCCGACTCTTCGAATCGAAGGCGATCGCCGTCACTGCCGTCAGCCCCTTGGCCCAGACGGCCGGAGCGTGGCCGGGTGTGACCCGGTAGACCTCCGCCGTACCCGGCAGATCGGGGGCGCCGCGCAACAGGCCGACATACAGCGCGCCATCCGGGCCGACCACGACCGAGGTGGGAACGGCCTGGGCGTCGATCGTCACGGCCGTGGGCCGGAGCGTCCCGGCCGGCGCCGTCTCGGCTTGGGTCGGGAACCGCGCTAGGACGCTGACCTGGCCCGTGTTCGTGATGAACAGGAGGTCGTTGGCCGCTGCGTCGGTGAGCGCGTAGCCACCGTGGTAGGGCGTCACGTCGTACGGGTCCGAGTCATAGGTCGTCTCTCCGGGAGTGCCTCCGAGCGTCGCCTTGTCCTGCGGATTCGCGGCCGCGAACTTGGCCACCTCGGCGACCACGCCGGGCGAGATCTGGAACGTGCCGAACGTCGTGCTGGCCGGCGCGGGCAGCGAGTTGCCGCCCGCGCTGTTGACCAGCTCGTCCTGGAAGACGACCGAGATCCGGCCCGTATTTGAGACGGCCACGGCGGCCGGCCCGGCCACCTCGCCGGAGTCCTTCTCCACCACCGACGGAAGCTTGCCGTCGACCACCTTGACGTGCATGCCGCTGATCAGCGCGATCGCGCCGGTCGCTCCCTCGCAGTACTGCGTGGTGCCGGTGCCCTCGACGTTCGGCCCGCTCACGCAGGTCGAACCGCCGGTGCCCGACTCGGCGACGTATACACCCGCCGACGTGTACAGCAGGTGCTTCGGTGAATTGAGACCGCTGGCGACGACCTCGACGTTCGGCGTGCCGGTCGGCTTCGCGCTGGTGCTGCTGCTCGCGCTGGTGCTGCTGCTGGACGATGAGCATGCCCCCACGGCGGCGGCGAGCACGATGGCTCCCAACAGACCTGCCAGCTTCCTCACGATCCCCCCAAAATGGTCGATACAGGCCACTCACTGTGACACACCGCCGACCGGCGCTGGAAGCGGAGAAACGGGTTGTCGGCCAGACCGTTACCCGGCTGTGATACCGGCTGCCGCGCACCCGCGGGGGCTCGCCGCTCCCCGGACCCCTGCCCCTTGGGGGACTAATCCCCCCGTGGCGCCCCCTGTGGTTCCGGGCCTGCGGAAGCTGCCCGCCTCCCCGGCCCGCGACTGGAGCGGGCCTGGGAGACCTGGCAGGCCGGGCGATACCAGCGCGGCGAGATCAGCCAACGGCCCGGCTGCACCGGCAACCCGTTCCGGCCGCGCTGACGACCACCCCGTGCCACAGCGCGCACCAGGGCTGTCCAGGAAACTGGACGCCATAGCGGCAGCGCGCTGGCTGCTACCGCCGCCAGCCCCGCGCAGGTGACCAGCGCGGCAGCGGACGGAGCCCGCGCATGGTGGCAGTTCCTCGACGAACGCCAGACCGCGGCGTAGATCACCGGCCGCGCGATCACCGCGATGCGGGCCTCACCGGCTCACAGCGCGTCGGCGGCTTCCGCGCGACGCGTTGGGTGAGGTCCTGCTCGTCGGTGGGGCACCGCGCGTACCGATCAAGATCCCCCCCTGAGGGAGGGGATGGTCGTGTGCGGAGCGTACGGATAGCCCCCGACAGCTGAGACGGTCACCGGACGGGTCTATTGAGACGGCGTTCGCGCTGGTGACTGGTGCAGGGCGAGGTCGGTCGGGTGGTGTCCAATGAGGGATCGGCCCCAATCAGCTCGCTACCATGACGAACGACCACCTCGTTGCGACCACCGCCAGAATCCGCCATCAACCCGGGGATCCCCTAACGGACTCCGTGAACCGCGGTCTTATTACCCGGTAGCGTTCGGCCGATCTCCTGGCGCGCGTGCCGGGTAGGTAGCCTCTTGCAGTGATCTCGTGGCTGCTCGGAGCCGGGCTCGGCCCGGCGGCCGTCGCCGTGCCGGTGAATTGGGCGGCGGATGCGCTCGCTGGTGCGGCCCAGCGCTGGTTCAAGAGACTTCGGCGCACCGACGACCTGAGCCGCCTGGTGAGGGCAGCGACCGGCAGCTCCGTCGATCTCACCCAGGCTGAGTTCGGCGCGCTGCGAAAGCTGCTGGAGGACCAGCAGACCTGGAGTGTGGCCGGGCGGGGCACCGTTGAGGACCTGGCCACGCGGATCGCTGCCTGCCTGCCACCACGCGACGGCCGGAAAGCCGACGATTCGCATGCCGCAGCGCTGACCATCGCTCGCGGCCTGATCGAGTTCGCCGTCGCTGATCTTGAGCCGGAGTTGTTCCAGCAGGTGCTAATGGCCCGTCTGCAGCGGATGGAGACCGGCCAGGCAAGCGAGCTGGATAGGGAAATGTTCGACCTGCACGCTGATCTCACGGCCGGTTTCGACAGCGTGATGGATCAGCTCAAGCTGGTTCTGGACCGGTTGCCGCCGGGTCCCGCGGCCGAGGCGAGATCGCGGTCTACCTCCGGACACTGATCAACTGGCTGAGCACTGACCCATGGCCGCGGGACCCGCAGTTCGGCGGGCCTGTGCTCACCCCGGCGGCCATCGAGCGCAAACTGCGGGTCACTACCGAGGGCCGGGACCGCGAGCAGGACCTGGACGCCGACGGGCTGGCACAGCAGTGCGCGCGGCTGGTCATCCTGGGCGGGCCGGGTTCGGGCAAGACCTGGCTGGCCAAGCGCACGGCGCGGCGCTGCGCCGAGGCTGCATTGGAGGGCCTGGCGGCGGGCGGGACTCTCGATGAGGCCGAGCTGCCGCTGTACACCACCTGCTCGCGCCTATTCGGCGCGGGCGGCGGCATCCGTGAGGCGGTCGTGTCGAGCGCGCTCGGCCAGCTCGGTGACCTGGGCGGCTCCCGGATCAGCAAGGCCCTCGGCGTGTTCTTCGCCGAGCGGAACGCGCCGACCCTGCTGGTCATCGACTCTCTGGATGAGGCCCATGGTCCCAGCGAGCGGCTCCGTCAGGCGAGCACCCTGCCGTGGCGGATCGTTCTGACCAGCCGGGCGAGTTCGTGGAGACATCAGCTCCCGATCGATGACACAGACCAATCCCACCGTGCCGGCGAGCTGCAGCCACTGGACTACCCCGGCGACGTCGAGCCCTTCATCCAGCGCTGGTTCGCCGGGCAGCCGGAGCAGGGCCACGATCTCGCCGCCCAGATCGCGCGGCGTCCTGGCCTCCAGCAGGCCGCGACCGTGCCGTTGATGCTGGCCTTCTACTGCATCGTCGGCGGTACCGGGCCGCTGCCGGAGTTCCGCCGCGACCTGTACACCAAAGTGCTCAACCGGATGCTCACCGGCCGCTGGCGCGGTGATGAGGACCGCCAGCCCGACGCGGGCACCTGCCTGCAGACGCTCCGGGCCTGGGCCTGGGCCGGGGCAGCCAGTCACCCCGTCTCCGGTGTCGGGACGTGGGCCGATGACATCCCTGCCAAGCGAGTCCGGCTGGGCGAGGCCGACGCGGGCGCAGTCGATCATGTCGCCACGCCCCTCGGCCGCCCCGATGTCGACACCGGGACGATCCTGCGCCGGTTCGTCCACCGGTCGGTCCGTGAGCACCTGGTGGCCGGGTATGTCGCCAGCCTTCCCGTGGATCAGGCGGTCACGGTCCTGCTCCCGCACCTCTGGTATGACCCCGACTGGGAGTACGCGGCCCCTGCAGCGATCGCCATGCACCCTCAGCATGACCAGCTCGTGCGGGAGTTGATCTGCCGTGCCGCCAGGTCGGACCAGATTCCCGGGGACCTTTCTGTCATCGACGCCGGGTGGCAGGCCCGGGAACTCCTCGCCCGGATAGCCGCCGAGTCCAGCGAGTCTGACTGGTCGCCCGAGATTGCAGCCATGATTGGCCAAGCCCGGGTGGAGCTCGCCCAGTCGGGCCGCTTCGGTGACCTCGGCGGAGCAGCACACTGGGGGACCTCGGATCGCCAAGCCCGCGACGCGCTGCTCGGGTGGCTGGCCCGCGAGACCGACAGCGAGACCGACAGCGAGGCGGCCGCAGATCTGGCGGCCGCAGATCTGGCGGCCGCGCTGGGCCCGCTCGACCCGACGGCGGAGCACCGGCGCCAGGCCCGCGGCGCGCTGCTCGGGCGGCTGGCCCGCCAGACCGACAGCAGGGTGGCCGCAAAGCTGGCGCTCGCGCTGGGCCCGCTCGACCCGACGGCGGAGCACCGGCGCCAGGCCCGCGGCGCGCTGCTCGGCCTGCTGGCCCGCCAGACCGACAGCAGGGTGGCCGCAGAGCTGGTAGGCGCGCTGGTCCTGCTCGACCCGACAGTCCACGACCTCAGAACATGGCGCGCCTGGACGGTCCGGCCGACCGCCGAACTGCTTGCTTCGGTGCGCCGGAACTCGGCACTTACCAACTGGCTTGCAGTACTCCCCTCGCTGGCCTCGCTCTCCGGTTCACCCGCTTGAGGCACCGCACACGTCAGCCTCAGTCTAGGACTCCCGAAAGGGCGGCCAGGGGCAAGGTAGCCGGACACGCCTCGGACAAGCTCCCGCGGAAGGTCGCCGAGACCACGACGTGCGGCCACGCCCTGGCCGTGCTCGCCGAAACGGGCAGGGTGCGCCGCATCCGCAACACGGCCACCTGTCACAACAGGCGGCGGTCGCCAAACCGCTCCAGCCGGACGGGGCGCTCCAGCGGAGCAGCGTTCCGACCAGGAAAAGGCGGACCGGGTGATAACCCGCTTTATCACCCGGTCTCGTCGGTACCCGTCGTTACCATCCCGGGCATGGCAGGTGATCAGGTTCTAGGTGCCGAGTCAGTGCTACGGTCCGGCGGTCAGCCATCGCCGGACGCAGCGATCGCCGCCGAGTTGCCGGTGCTCGATGACATCGAACCCCCGCCGCTGCTGCCCCCTGTGCCTCGCGCTACGAGGCCTGATAAGCCGGATAGGTCTGCTTGGCCTGCTGGGTGGGAAGCGCTGAGGGCCGCGCCAGCTCCGGCCGCGGCCGCGAGGCCCGTGACGGATCGGCCCGAGGCCGTAAACGTAGCGGCCGGACCGCGGAGGGCCGCCTGGAGTGTGTCCCGGTCACACGAGGTAGGCCGCGACCGCGTAGGCGGCGTTGCGGTCCAGGCTGTCGGGCGTGGTCGTACCGGCGGGTGGTGCGGGGGTCCTTGGGGTGGGAACTGAATACGTGCGAAAGGGGCCATGACTCGATCTTGGTGACGCAGACGGCCAGGCCGGGACCGGTTCGTATGTGTTCGAACATGGTGGCTAGGCTGTCGGGGTCCTGCTGGTCCGATACTCGAGGTGCGTATGACGTCGATCGATCGCACCGCCTACCCGACCTTCGGCCGGATGGTCACATCGCGCGAGTTGCAGGACTTGCTTACGCCGTCGGCCGGGGAGATCGAATGGGCCCGGGACAGCACCGCGACCGATTCGCACCTGCTGGCGTTGACGGTGTGGTTGAAGAGCCACCAGCGGCTGGGCTACTTCCCGAAGCTGGACGAGGTCCCTGGCATCGTCGTTGACCACATCCGGGACGTGCTGGAACTTCCGGCTGGCGTAGCGCCGGAGGCGGGCGCCGCGCGGACGGCGAAGCGGCACCGCAACCTGGTCCGCAGGCGGCTGGGCGTGAAGTACGACGCGGCGGCCGCGTGTGCGTTCGCCGAGGAGGCGATCCAGGACGCGGCGCAGACCAAGGACAACCCGGCCGACCTGATCAACGTGGCGCTGGATGTACTGATCAGCAAGAGCTGTGAGCTGCCGGGCTACACCACGCTGGACCTGGCGGCCAAGACCATCCGCGCCAGGGTCAACCGGGACTTCTTCGCCGCCGCGGCGGCTCGGATCACCCCGGCGCAGCGGGCGGTGCTGGAGCGGCTGATGGTGGTGGATCCGGCCACCAGGCGCAGCGGCTTCGACCGGCTGAAGGACCCGGCGCTGGCGGCGAGCCTGGGGAAGTTCAGGCAGCGGCTTGTTTACCTGGCGGAACTGGACGCGCTAGGCCCGACCGAGGTGTGGCTGGAGGGGATCCCGCCGGGGAAGATCGGGAACTTCGCCGGGGAGGCGCGGGTCACCAGCGTTGAGGACTTCAGACGGGTCAAGGACGCCAGGCGGCTGACGCTGCTGGCCTGCCTGATCCACGTGCTGCGCGTCGCGGCGCGGGACGAGGTGACGGACATGTTCTGCAAGCGGATGGCCGTCATCCACCGCAAGGGCAGGGACCGGCTGGAGGAGTTGCGCGAGCTGCACCGGGCCGAGTCCGAGCGGTTGCTGGAGGTGTTCGGCGATGTGCTGGCCGCCGCGCGGGACGCGGCCGCGCCCGGCGAGGCGGGCGAATCTGCGGGCGACGATGCCGCCGGGGATCTCGCCCAGGGTGCCGCCGCGGCGTCGGCCGACGGCGAGGCGGCCGGGGAGCCGGCGGCCGGATCCGGCAGGGCGGGCGATCTGGAGGCGCGGACCGGCCGGCTGGTACTCGAGACGCTGGACGCGGCCGGGGGCCTGGAGCGGCTGGCGGCCGCGTACGAGTCGGTGGCCGCGTACCACGGGAACAACTACCTGCCGCTGCTGGAGGCGTTCTACCGTTCCCACCGCGCGGCGCTGTTCACCCTTGTCGACTCGATCGAGCTGGAGGCGACCAGCGAGGACCGGGCGGTGCTCGACGCGCTGGAGTTCGTCCGCGCGGTCCGGCACCTTCGCGGGGAGTGGATCGGGCAGAGCGTCACCGTCATGCGTGGCGAGGAGAAGGCGGAGGTCTCCATCGACATCGCGGCCTTCGCCTCGGAGATGTGGAAGCGGGCGCTGCGGGACAAGGGGTACAGCCAAGATAAGCCTGAAACCCGCAGTAGGAAGCGTTTCCCCTGGTAAGCTGGGGTGCCTGCGAATCGAGCGGGGGGACTCCCACGTGGGTGGTCCAGAGCTTCAGAGAAGACTCGTTCTCTGAAGCCAACCCCGCTATGACTTCAGAGAACCCGGAGCTTTCGGCCGAAAGATCTGGTCAACGGCTTCAGAGAACAGGCAGTCCCTCTGGCGGCCAGACCCGGCGGCGAGGCCGGGCGAGGGCCTCGACGCACGGCGAGGCCGGGCGAGGGCCTCGACGCACGGCGAGCCCACTGTGGGTTTCGTGCTTATCTTGGCCGTACCCCCTGATCGCCCATGGGCACATACTCAAAGGATTCCATCCGGCTAGCACAGTTCGGTCATCTTCGCGATCTCGTGGTTGCGGTAGAGCGCGAAGAACTCGCGGACCAGGTCGCCAGCGCTGCTCATGGCTGGCCGGCGCGCAGGCCGGCCAGCGTGCGGTCGGCGGCCGCCTGCGACGACGCGGGATTCTGGCCGGTGACGAGGTTGCCGTCGGTCTCCACATGGGGCTGCCAGGCCGGCCCGGGGACGAAGCGCGCGCCGCGCTCCCGCAACCGGGTCTCCAGCAGCCACGGTGCCTTGCTGGCCAGCCCGGCCTGCTCCTCTTCCTCGTTGGTGAACGCGGTGAGCCGCCGGCCCGCGAATAGCCAGCTGCCGTCGTCCCGGTTGGCCGACAGCAGCCCGGCGGGGCCGTGGCACATGGCCGCGACCAGCCGTCCGGTGTCGTGCAGTTCGATGATGATCTGGCCGAGTGGCGCGCAGCCGGGCAGGTCCTCCATCGGCCCGTGGCCGCCGGGGATGTAGCTGGCGTCGTAGTCGCCCGCTCGCTGCCGCACGTCCTCCAGGGCCAGCGGCCGGGCCAGTTCGGCCTCGATCGAGTCGATATAGCTGCGCAGGCCGGCGGCCTTGGCCTCGTCGCCGCCGTTTGCCTCCGGGCTCAGGCTGGCCTGGTCCACGGTGGGGTGGACGCCGCCCGGCGTGGCTATGTCCACGTCGACCCCCTGGGCGCGGAACGTCCGGTGCGGCACCACGAATTCCTCGGCCCAGTAGCCGGTGGGATGGCGGGTTCCGTCCGCGAGCGTCCAATGGTCGCTCCCCGACAGCACCAGCAAGATCCGCGCCATTATTCGCCTCCGGTAGACGCTGCCCAGTTGACCTGGCCCGTGCCCGGGACGGGCGTTGGGCCACCCTCGGCGCTCAACCTAGCCGCGCGCCCGGCCAGCCCATATCCCCCAGACGGATAGGTTCCCCCGGGTGTGCGTCAATTTTGTAGGCCTGGAACTCCTATAGCTACGGCCAGCCGCAAAGTAGCAGCCGGGCTCAGCGTGTCGGTAACAATGGACCCGTCAGCACCGCTATGGTGTCCAGCTTCCTGAACGCGGTTGGCACGATGGGCGGCGGTCGGCTGCCCCTGGCCGGAATGTTCAGCAAACTGGACGGCCTAACGCCGTTCCTGGCGCCGTTGTTACCGGCACCCCTTACCTTTGCAAGATCCCAACAGGCCACCGTCGGCGCTGACCACGAGGGAGAACCCGGCGGCCCGACGCCGACGCCGCGGACTCGCCATCGCCCAGGTACATCCGAACGCCAGATGGCGTTATCTCCACGCCCCGCGACTCGTTATCGCCCCTGGGCGTTCCATTGTTCCGTCGCCGTCATCGAGCGAGTCTTCGATCACTGACTACCCCGATCACCAGCCCGTTGCCTCTTTCGGGCTTACTTGGTCCGGCCCCCTTGTAAGGACTGGTGCACGATGGCGCGGTCGCCGCCTGCGACCTTGGCCTCATGCAGGGCGGCGTCGGCGGCGCGCAGCGCTTCGTGGTGGGTCTGGGTGCCCGCGTCGAAGAAGGCGGCGCCGATGCTGATGGTAGCGGGGATCGAGTTGGTGCCGGTGGTGTGTGTCTGCTCGCGCACGGCCGTACAGAGCCCGTCGGCCAGGCTCTGGATCAGCGAGGGCGTCGCGGAGTGGAATACGGCGGCGAACTCGTCGCCTCCCATGCGGGCCAGCGTGTCATTGGGCCGAAGGCGCTGGGCTAGCACGTGTGCGATGCTCTGGATCAGTACCTCCGCGGCGGCCGCACCGTGGCGCCGGATCACTTCGTTATATCGGTCCACGTCCATGGACAAGAGCGCGAGGCGCTCGGCGTTTTGCCGGGCGCGGCCGAGTTCGGTCTCGAAGCGCCGGCGATTCCACAGGCCGGTCAGGGCGTCGTGGTCGGCAGGGTCGAGCGCTGCGGCACCGGGCCGTGGTGGCGCTGGCACGCCCGCCCCGGGGCCTGTCGATCTGCTGGCACCGGCCCGCGGCTCGAGCGCCGCGCCGAAGACGTCGACCCAGCTCACGAAGTGCCGGTCGTTGAGGAACAGCGCGCGAGCCCGTTCGCGCCCGGCCGGGCCGAGCCGGGCGGCCAGCGGCGGGTCACGCAGCAGCTCGACGATCGCATCGCCGAACGCAGCCACGTCGGCAGGGTCGTCGACCAGCAGCCCGCTGTGCTGGTGCTGGACCTGATCCAGATGGCCCCCCACCGCGCTGGCGACGACCGGACGGGCCTTCCACATCGCCTCGGTCACTCCCAGGCCGAATCCCTCCTGCTGGCTTTTCTTGACCACCGCCGCGGCTAGGCGCTGGATCGCGTTCACCATCGCGGCGTTCTCCTCGGGCGGGGTGAGCGGGAGGCAGGCGAGATGAACCCGGGCCCGCGCGCGGGGCGGCAGCCGCCGCCAGCGTTCGCGGACGCCGGCGAGCACGGCTTCGGCTTCGGGGTCATCGGCGACCTGGCCCGCGTCGGGGCCCGCGAGCAGCAGGTGCGCGCCGGTCGCCGGTACCACCCGCTCTACGAAGCCATCCAGGATCCCCAGCGGGTCCTTGATCCCGTCCCATCGGCCCAGCGAGACCACCACCGGGTCCCGGCCCCAGTCCGGCGGGCCGTCGGAGTCCACCACCGTGGGACCAGCGGCGAGCGTCGCCACCGACCCATCCGTGCGGGCGTAGCGCGGGGCGGCAGCCGGGACCCCGGCGGCCAGGCCCAGGTGCTGCACAGTCGCCCGGGCGGCGCCATAAGACATCGGCAGGTTCTTCGTCGACCCGGGGTCGATACCCGGCGTCAAGATCGACGTCTCCGCCCCGCCCAGCCACTCCGGCAGCGAGGTACGGCGGCTGAAGACAAAGCGGCGCACGCCGGCCAGGCGCGGCCGCAGGCACCGCCACGCGTTCCGGGAGTACTCGTTGTGGTGGTCGGTGCCAATGTGGCATCTCCAGATCACGGTCGCGCCAGCCCGCTCGAGCGGCACCGACATGGCCGCGGTCTGGGGGTCGTGCAGCACCACCACGTCTCCCGGGGACAGCAGGGACGCTAGCGCCTCGGCGTCGCAGAGGGCGGCCCGGTCCAGCGTCGTCAGCTCCTCGGTCCCCAGCACGCCGCCATCGCCTGGCTGGCCTTGCAGATGGTTATGAAAGCGCTTGGTCACCCGGAAAAACTCGGCAGAACCGTTGAGCACCATCCACCGGACGTCGATCCCTGCACCTTTCCAGTACGGCAGCAGCGTACGAAGCAGCTGCGCAACTCCACCACCCAAAGCGGTAGAGTTCACCATCCACACCGTCCGTCCGCCCAGCAGCTCACCGGCGCGCTGCCGGGCCACGCGCACGCGCTGCATCATCGGTAGCAGCAGGTAGCGGCCGAGATCCTCGAAATGCAGGGTCTCCAGCGGAATCTCGGCAAGAGCCGCCCCCGGTCGGGCCGCGCCTCCGGGAGGATAAGAAGCAGTGTCGGACATCAGGTTGCTCCCGCGCACCGTACTGGCTGGCACATCGCTGAGGCACCTCAGTCCGATCCGGCAATAACGGCCGTGCCTCCAAGGTCCGGGCGACGCGGTCTACTCGCGGCAGGCTAAGGCCGATCTTAACCCCGTGCAATAGGGCAGATCCTCGGACTCAGGGCCCGGATGCCACGCTCTCAGCGCCCACCGTCATGCCCACGGGCCCGGGTTCTTGGCCACAACCAGGGCCGCCCGCCCCTGAGACTGGGTCCGCAGGGCCGGGCAGCGGGCCGTTGGACTTTACTGGCAGGGTGAGCCCCTGGCGGCTCGTTGCGCATCAGCGTTCACGTAGTTCCATGGCAACCGGGGACGACCGGACTGATGAACGTATCCGGCGCGCTGCCAGCATCGGCGCCCTGCTGCTGCCCATCGTGGCCTTGAAGGCCGGCCTGTACCGGCGCCGGGCGCCGGGCGGCGTCCTCGCACACCGCGACGATGGAGGCCGGCGAGTTGGCCGTTAGGGCGGCGTCGCCCTCGGCATCGACAGCCCACAGGCGGCAGCCGACGCGGTGACCGCGATGGCGTCAGCGCTCGGGCTCTGCCCTGGGAGGCCCGCCCGGCGCACGCCGGGCCGCACTCCCACAGGAACCCGCTGATCAGCCACGCTCATCGGTCAGCCTGGCTGATCCTGGCCGCAGCTGCATGCCGACGAGCAGGCGCTCGGTGTCGGTGAGGTCGCCGACGATCTTGCGGGTGGGTTGCGGGTGCATCCTGACCAGCGTCGGTACGGCCACGATCTGGTCCTCGGCGGCCCGGCGCGAATTTTCCATCAGGTCGATGACCTCAATGTGATACTGGCCCGGCAGCCAATGCGCGCAGGCGTGCTGGAGGTCGGCGAGCGCGCGGACGCACGTGGGCGTGCGGCCGGTTCACGTACAGCCGCGACTGCCAGGTCTCCTCGGCAGATGCCGCTGGCTGAACCGCGTCATCGGTGTCGCCACCGGCGTCGCGCAAGCTTCACCCCATGGTCGGTAAGCACGAACTTCCGCACCTGGTTGGAATGGGCGGTGCCTCGCGACTTGAGCACGTAGAGCAGCCGGTTACGCTTGCCGCTGGACTCGACATTGCGCAGCAGCAGCCAGGTATCCATCAGCGAGGACACGCCCGCCCCGCTCGCCTCGTCATCCTGGACCAGCGTGGTCGCCATAGCGGTGATCCCTCGGCTCTTCAGCAGGTGAATCTGGCGGGCCACCATCGAGACCACGTTGGCCTGGGTGGGCTGGTGAGTCAGGCTGGTGATCCCGTCGAGAACGGCGATGGCCGGCTTTTGCTCATCCATCAGCTGGGCCAGGATCGTCAGGTGCGTCTCCAGCCCGAATGCCGATGGCCGGGCGGCCCAGATCCGCAGCAGACCCGCCTCCACCCAGCGTCCCAGGTCCAGGCCGACCGAGCCCATGTTGCGGATCACCTCATCCGGCGACTCCTCGAACAGGACCAGCAGGGCCCGCTCGCCCCGCGCGCACGCTGCGTCGATCAAGTGTGCCCCCAGCGTGGTCTTGCCGGTGCCTGGCGCCCCGCTGACCAGGACGGTTGACCCCGAGTACGGGCCGCCGGACAGCATGCGGTCCAGCCGGGGCACGCCGGTCGACAGTCGCTCGCTGGAAGCGCCGTAGTCGAGGCTGACCGCCGTCACTGGCAGTACCTCGAAGCCACGGACCGAGATCAGGAACGGGTACTCATTGGTCTCATGCGTCGACCCGCGGTACTTGATCACCTGCAGCCTCCGCGTGGCGACCCCCTCGTGCACGCGGTGGTCCAGAACGATCACGCAGTCCGACACGTACTCCTCGATCCCATGCCGGGTTAGCGCATCGTCAGCACGCTCGCCGGTCACAACCGCAGTGACCTCCTGGCCCTCCAGCCAGCCGAACAACCTGCCCAGCTCAGCCCGGACGATCGCCCGTGCCTTGAACGCCTCGAACAGCACCTCGATGCTGTCGAGCACGACCCGCCTGGCCCCGATACGCCTGATCGCGTCGTCCAGCACCAGGGACAGCGGCCCGAAGTCGAACTCGCCAGTCTTGACAATCTCAGCCGCCTCCACCGGGAAGGCGATGATTATCAGCATCCCGTCCTTCTGCAACCCGTCAAGGTCAAAGCCCAGCGAGGCCACGTCGGCGGTGACCTTCTCGGCTGACTCCTCGAAAGTAACCAGCACACCAGGCTCGCCATGCTCCCGGGCGCCCGCGACCAGGAACTGCAGGCCCAGCAGGGTCTTACCGGTGCCGGTGCCGCCCGTCACCAGCGTGGATCTGCCCTGGGGCAGCCCACCCCGGGTGATCTCATCCAGTCCCCGGATACCGGTCGGGGCCTTCGGCAGCGGCGGGGCAGCCGGAGCTTCAGGCAACGAGGTCATACGAATCCTCCCCGTGCTCGGGGCGTTAGACGTTCCTCGGCGCCAGATCACATCATTCATCGTGCTCAACGCCACGTTCAGGGGCAAAGGTCTTCCGTTGCCTGGCTTGGAACAAGGCACATACGACAAGGCCGCAGCGGCCAGGATAAAGGTGTGGCAGCGTGCGCTGCCCAAGTGGGCCTGCGACGAGGATCGGTACAGGATCCTGAGTCAATCGATTCGTAGCGGCCGGAGGCCGGTGGCGGGTGGCCGACTGGTGGTCCGGTAGCGGCCGTCCAGGTTGATCGTGGGGTGTCCGAGCGGGGTGAGCCGGGCTACGTCGGCCGGGTCCAGCAGGTATCCGCTGGCGGCGAGGTGGTCGAGAGCGGCCTGGGTGTACACGGTCTGCCACAACACGATTACGTTGATCATGATGCCGAGGCTGTCGAGCTGGTTTTCCTGCCCGACCTGGTAGTGCCGCCGGATCTGGCCGCGCTGGCCGTGGAAGACATCCCGGGCGAGGGAGTTGCGGCGTTCCCCGCGGCTGAGCAGGTGGTGGATGATGCGGCGATAGGCCGGGTCGTGGGCGTATTCGAGCACGTGCAGGGTCTTGATCACCCGGCCGAGCTCGGCCAGGGCGCGGGCGAGGCTGGAGGGGCTGGGACCGCGCTGCAACGTGCGCAAGATCGCCGAGGGGACGACGGTGCCGGCCCGCAGGGAGGCGGTGAGCCGGCAGATCTCGTCCCAGTGCTCGACGATGAGCCGCGTGTTGATGCGATGACGTGCCAGCCCGTTCAACGAGCCGTAGTGAGCGTCACGGTCGATGCGCCACAGCCGCTGATCGGGCAGGTCGGCCAGCCGCGGCGCCCACCGGTAGCCCAGCGCCCAGGCCAGGGCGAACACGATCTCGGAGGCGCCGGCGGTGTCGGTGGAGACCATCTCGGGCTGGATGCCGGTCTGGTTGGCCAGCAGCCCATCGAGGACGTGCAGGCTGTCGCGCTGGGTGCCGGGGATCAGCTTCTGGGCGAAGACGGTGTAGGTGTCGGCCATCCACGAGTACAGCGTGGAGCCACGTTGCCGGCCGAAGTAGCGCGGGTTGTAGGCGGCGTGGATGGTGGACACGGGGATGACGAAGCGCATCCCGTCGGCGGAGGCCATGTCCCCGCCGCCCCAGGCCTGGGCCAGCGGCAAGGGGGTATGGTAATCGACCAGCCGGGCGTTGGCCGCGGCGTGGGTGGCCGAGCGCAAGTAGTTGTGCCCGACCCAGTTCAACCGCTCCCGGGTCAGCGGCGGGTAGGCCGGGTCGGCGACCGGGTCAGGCCGACGTTGCATGATTCGGAGACCAGCAGATCCGAGAGTGTCTCAATGAGGCCTTCCTCGCGGGTCAGCTCGGTGCCGCTGATGTGGGTGTATTCGTCGAGAAACCCGGTCCAGCCGTGCACTTCCAGCGGGAGGTCGGCGATCTCCACCTCGGGCAAGAGCTTTTCTACCTCGGTACGCAGGGTGACCAGCGAAGCGGGTTCGGCCTCGGCGTCCAAAGGCGTGAGCACGATCTCGTCGCGGCCGCTGCGGTGTTCGATTCGCAGGTCGGCATGGCGGCATACCCGGCCGCGGTGCGCCGCCACGCCGCGTCCAAGCTGGCGGCGAGCTGGTCAATGATGGTGGCCGGATTAGGGTCGAGGGCCAGTTCCTCGCACAACGTGTCGCGCCGGTCGGCCCATTCGTGGCGGGTGAGCAGTTCGGCGCGGGGATCGCCCCACCGGGTGCTGCCGGGGGCGTAGATGTCGCGGCGGCGCAGCCGGGTGCGGACCTGGTCGAGCACACAGCAGGTGTAGGCGGCGCGGTCGACGGCGCCGGTCTGCAGGTCGTGCACATGCGGTCGCCACGACGGTGTGACCACCTCCAAAGGAATTTCCCCGGCGGGCCGCCACGTGGTGCGGGGCTTGTCGGCCAGCCACTCGCCGAGCGCATGGTAGGCGGCCAGCACCGGAGCGGCCGAGTCGATGGCCTGCAGCTCGATCGACTCGATCAACCTGGGCAGGAACCGGCGGATCTGCGGGTAAACCGCGACCAGCCGCTCATAGAACGGATCCCCGGGCGGGCGCATCAACGCCTCTACCCTGCCCATGTTCGTCTCGATCCGCTCGCGCTTTGTACGGAACTCCGCTAGCACCTCCTCGAGGGCGGGCGGGTCGTCGAGGGCATCCAGCAGCGAGCGCATCTGAGCGTGCACCGCGGCGACCGCCTGGTCGTAGTCGCGGAGCTCGCCGGCGCGGCGTTTCTGGCCGCGGTGGGTGGCAGCGCGCTGCAGGTCCCCGAAGACGACGTCGAAGATATCGATCACATCGTCGCGGGCGCTGGCGGCCAGCAGGTGGGTGTAGGCGACAAGCGTGGCGATCCGCCGCTCCGGTCCCAGATCGGCCAGCTGGGTGACCCAAGCCTGGTCGGCGTAACGGGCCAGGGCCACCAATCGGGCGGACGGTATCCCCGACAGGTCCAACTGGCCGGCTCCAAGGGCCCGAACTCGCTCCAGGCGGTCCAATGCGCGCACCAGTCCGGTGATCGTGGGTGTGAACGGCGGGCGCCGCAACAGATCCAGCTCCGAGCGGCGCTGCCCTTCGGGCACCAGCAGGAGCTTGTCCAGCTGGGCCCGCAACTCCGGGCCGGCCGCCCGCGCCAGGCGGCTGTGGACCCGGTGGGTGGCGCGTTCCCGCACCGTGGCGACCAGCCGCACTAGCACGCTGTGGCCGGGCAGCAGGATCCGCCGGGCCAGCAACTGCCGGTGGGCGGCGCGGAACAACACCGACGAGGCCACCTCATCGGCCCAGGCCTGCCGGTACAGCCACGCGGTGAAGGCGAACCAGCCCACGGCGCTCCGCGCCTGGCTCACCAGCCGCGGATGGCAACTCGAACCCGAACCGCTATGCCCCGCCCACAGCAATAGCACCAAGGACTGACTCAGGATCCTGCACCAATCCTCGTCACAGGCCCAGCCGCCCGGCGTCGGCGTCCATGACCGGCTGCCGGACGCTGGGGGCTACGAGGTAGCCCGTAGCGGACAGACCCGTTACCTGACCGTGATCCTAACCGTTGTTTTTGCGCTGGATGGTGCCGCGAGCCCGGCTGGCCCGCGAGCTGGCCGCCAGGGTGCATCCGGGGCCGTTCGGACCTGGACTTCCGGGAGTTCTGCCGCCGCAACAAGCTGCCCCGGTCCGAGCGCTCCTGGGACTTGTTCGCCGCTGAACGCTACCGGCGCGGCGAAACCGATATCCCGTCCTATGAGGCGTACAACCCGTTCCGGCACCGTCAGCAGGAGTTACCAGGACGAGTTCTATGGCAGCGTCGCTGACTCCCTATCGGGATCTGTACCGCCATCTCATCGAGGCGCCCCGTTAGCTTTCTGGCGCTTTCCAGACCGCCTTGATCCCCGGGCGCTGATCACCCGGGTCTCCGGACAACACGGTGCCCCAGATCGCGGTGGCACGTCCGACGACCGTGATCACCTCCCCTGGCACGAAATCGGTAGATGGGGAGGCGGTCACCGTCACGAAGGAGCCGCCGCTGGGCTCGGCGGGCGGGAGGCTCTGGATGTCATAAAACGTAGCGATGGCTCCGTTGGCCTGAGTTGCGCTGCCGGATATTTCGACTTGCGCGCCAGCCTTGAAGCCGAAGACCTCTACGGTCAAGACGAGACTGCCGTCGTCGCTGAGTTCGATCTCGGGAACCCTGTCAAGGGACATGGAAGAAACCTTTCAGACGGGCGCCTGCTAGGCGGCATATCGGCGTGACGCCTGGACTCCCGGCAGGTTGCCTTTGCGTTGGTGCAGGTCAAGAGCCTGGGTAGCCGCGGCGTGCGCTTCAGCGCGACGGCCAGCGGCAGCGAGGACGTGAGCAAGGTCGAGCAGGGCGTCGGCGTGCTGGCTTCGCAGGTCCGTCTGTGCAGCGAGCCGCACCGCCGAGCGCGCGAGCTCCAGCGCCTCGGCGTGGTGGCCGCGATCGGCGAGGATCCTGGCGGCCGAGCCTTGCCCGATGACCTGGGCGGACAGGTCCTCGCCGCCACCGGCTTGCCAGCTCGCTGTGATCAAGTGGATGGCTTCATCGTACCGGCTCGGACCTTGCGCCGCGATGGCTCTGGCCAGCAGCGCTGCGGTGGTGGCTAGAATATTCCGCTCGCCCATCCGGTCGAGGGCTTCGTACTCCAGGCGAAGGTGCGTCTCGGCGGTCGCGGGATCGCCGGCGAGCATAGCAATGAAGGCAGCGGGTTGGATGAGCGCAGCGGTCAGCGTTGGGCCGAGGCTGTGCAGGAGGGCTTTCGCGCGGTTGAGCGTCGCGTGTGCCATGGAGGCGTCATCCTGCATCGCATACAGGCCCGCCATGCGAAGGAGGATACCGGCCTGCCCGCCGGGGTGGTTGCCGATCTCATGGAGGTACTCCTGACAGCGCCGGATCCCTTCCGCCGCCGGCGTTGGACCCCACAGCGCGGCCGATGCGAGCCAGCCGAGTATCTCGGTCAGTTGACTGCGGTCGCCTACCCGCCGCGCGTACGCTGCGGCGCGTTGCCAGGCATCTTCCGCGGCGGCAGACCTCCCCTGGTCCCAGTGTATGGCGGCCTGTAGCTGCAAGCTTCGGCAAAGTCCCAGCTCGTCCCCGTTCCGATCGAATTCACGGTGCAATTCGGGGAGCGCGCGAGCGATCTCAAGTGCTGCGCCGTTCGGGTCCACCTTTAGACCCACTAGGAGGGCCTGGACCCGAGCGTGCGCACGCTGACCCTCGTCACCGTTGGCGGCGGCTATCCGCTGAGCCCGGTCGAGTGTGGCTCCCGCCCGCTCAAGCTGACCGGCCTCCGTTGATGCTGTGCCGAGGCTCGTGTAGATCCGCGCCAGCGCCGGGTCCTCGCTCGGCAGGAGGGCAGCCGCGCGGTCCAGAAGGTTCACTGCCGCGAGCACGTCGCCGCGGTCATGCGCGGCGCACCCGGCCGTCTCGAGGTGCCCGGCCGCCCGGCGTGACAGCGCGGTCGACTGGGCATCGGCGGGCCACAACTCGCTGCGATAGCGGACGGACTGCTCGAGGTGATAGCCGAGGATCTCCGAGCGTTGGGTGGCTGGTTCCCAGATCACGTACTCGAGCCAGTCGGCGTAGCGGTGATGCAGCTCGGCGCGAGCCGACTTGGGGATCGCTTGGTACGCCGCCTGCTGGATGAGGATGTGGTGGAAGCTGTATTCCTCCCCGGGGCTTCGATCCGGCGACCCGCGCTCCACGAGCCCCTTCGCGACGAGGGTCTGGAGGTTGCGGCTGAGCGGGCCGCGCGCCTCCGGCGGGAGCAGCTCTCGCACTGCCCGTACTCCGAAGTCCTGGCCGACGATGGCCGCGCGGGCGAGGACGCTGGCTGCTCCCGGCCCAAGGCGCTGCAGGCGCGCCGCCAGCAGAGCTTCGATGGTGGGTGGCAGTACCAGGCGGGTCTCGCTCCCGGTCTGCTCGCTGAGTGCGGCCGCCAGTTGCTCAAGGTAGAGCGGATTGCCGGCCGCCGTCTCAAGGAGCCGTGCCCGCGTGAGCGGTGGGATGGTCTGATCCTTCGCGAGCGCGTCCAGCAGCGTGGCGGCTGATTCTTCGGCGAGTGGCGTGAGATCGACAGAAGCGGCTTTCGCTGCCCCGGCCGCCCAGGATGGGCGCTGTTCCAGTAGCTCCGGCCGGGCAAGGCAGACAAGGACAAGCGCCGATCGCCCTGGTTGTACGGCAAGGGATTCCACCAGGTCGAGGAAGGTGGGTTCGGCCCAGTGCAGGTCCTCGAGGATGACAAGCAACGGCCGGGGCCGGGCGAGCGTTTCAAGCAGTCGACGGGCCGCCCAGAAAAGCTCTGCGGCATCTGACCTGCCCTGGTTACCGGGGCCTAGTGCGCGGCTCAGCCGCTCCGCGACGCTCGCCGCATCCGCCTCCCCCTCGAGGAGGGCCTTGATGGCGTCCGGCGAGTCGTGGCCGTGCCCCGCTTGGCGAACCACTTCCCGCAGCGGCCAGAACGTGATGCCCTCCCCGTACGGAAGGCACCGGCCGGTGAGCACGTTCGCTTCGCGGCTTAAACGTCCCGCAAACTCGTGAACGAGCCGTGTCTTGCCAAGTCCTGCCTCGCCCGTCACGGTCACGAGCATCGTCACTCGCTCGCGAGCAGCCAGCGCGTACGCGGCTGCCAGCCGGTGTATCTCCTCGTTCCGGCCCACCAGGGGCGCATCGAGACGGAGCGGCAGCGGACGCATGCCTGCGTGCGCGCATCGCAGGAGGAATCGATCGGGACCGGCGCTTTCCGCTTCGATGGCTGCCGCAGCAAGCTCTTGCGTCTGCCGGCTGATAAGGATCTGGCCAGGCTCGGCGGCCTCCGCGAGCAGTACTGCCTGGGTCCCCGCCTCCCCGGCGAACCCAAGCGGCCCCGACGCGCCCACCAGCGCCTCGCCCGTGGCAAGGCCGAAGCGACATGCCAGGCTCACGCCATGCCGCCGCAGCAGAATGCCCGCCTCAGTGGCGAGCGCGCTTCGCGCCTCCAAACTCGCCCGGGCCGCCCGCAGGGCATCATCCTCGTGCAGGGAAGCGACACCGAAGACGCCCATCAGGCGCTCGCCGCCACTTATCGCCAGCTTTCCTTCGTACCGATCGAGGACCGCCGTCAGGGCGGAAACTGAGCGCCCGTGCACGACCTCGTGCGTCTCCGGGTCCAGCGCGCCACCCGAGCTGGACGCCGCCTGCACCACCACGCAGAGCACGGTCACGGGCCGGCGTGCCAGCGCCGCCGCCATCGCGGTCGATACTGGTGCAAGCGCCGGGTCATGGCGCAAGATCGCGGCCTCGAGCTCCCGTAGGAGAGGCGACGTCTCCAACCCCAGCTCGTCCCGCAGCACGCTGCGGAACTCGTGATAGACCTCGAGGGCTTCAGTCTGCCCGGCCGCTGCGGTAAAGGGCGAGCATGAGCAGGCCGCGAAGTCGCTCGCGCACCGGATGCTCGCTAACCAGTCGCCGCAGCTCTGCCGAGAGTGCACCCGCCGAGCCAAGAGCCAGATCCGCCTCGATCCGCTCCTCCAGGCACGTCAGGTGCAGCTCCTCCAGCCGGGCGATCTCCGCCTGCGCGAACGGTTCGTAGCGAAAATCGGCCAGCGGGGGACCCTGCCACAAGGACAGCGCCTGGCCCAGCGTCCGGGCAGCCTCTGCCGCGGCCCCGGCCGCGAGAGCATCACGGCCCTCGGCCAAGAGGCGCTCGAACTGCCTGACGTCGAGTTCATCCGGGAAGATCCACAGCACGTAGCCCGGCGCCTTGGTGATGAGGCGACCCGGCGGGAGCACTCGCCGCAATCGTGAGATCGCCGCCTGAAGAGCGTTGGCCGCACCTTGCCGGGAGTCCTCGCCCCACAGATCCACCAGAAGCTGCTCACTCGGCACAACCTCGTTCGCCTGTAGCGACAGCCTGGCGAGCACAGCGCGCTGGCGGATACCGCCAATGGTCACCTGCCGGCCGTCGTTCTCAAGCTGGAACGGGCCGAGGATGCGTACCTTCATCGCCTCCCACCGCTGTCAGCGGGCTGTCAGCGCCCCTGTTCCACCCTCGAACCGTACACCTGGAAAGCAAGTCTCATACCCGAGGAGAAAGCGCGCACAGCCGCAGGTTCAGGTATCGAGGTCCGGCTCAAACGGTGCGGTCCTCGGCTCTGCGGAGTCTACGCACGCTGCATTCGGAATTGCCCGATAAACGTGCTCACAGCGTGTAGCAAGCACCGCTAATCGGGATGCGGCGACCCAACAAGAGGAAGACCCATGCGAACGACCTCTTACCATCCACCACCAGCCGGACCGGTCCCCGATCGCCCAGCTGCATTGGCACGTGCGCAGATGGCGAGGCGTGATGCCCGGCCAGCCGGGCCCGCCGATCCCGGCGAACGGCGCACCGCCGCCGTGCCGGTGCGCCGCGCACACCCAGATCCCGCCAGCGATGCTGACCCGGTGCACGATGAGCTGGTGGTCACCGGCCTGGTGGGCCGTGCCAGGAATGGCGACAAGCAGGCGTGGGACACGCTGGTGGAACGGTATGCCCCGTTAATCTGGTCCATCTGCCGCAGGCACCGGCTGGGCGGCGCGGACGCCGACGACGTCGGCCAGAGCGTCTGGCTGGCCCTGGTGGATCAGCTGGACAAGATCCGCGATCCGGCCGCGCTGCCCGGCTGGCTGGCCACCACTACCTGGCGCGAATGCGTTCGGGTGCTGCGCGCCGCGCGAGAACCGGACGCTGCCGGGCACGTGCTGGACGCCGGGAATATCCCGGACCAGCAGGCCACGATGGCGGAGCAGGCGCTGCTCGTGGCCGAGCGCCACGCGGCGGTGCGCGAGGCGTTCCTGGAGCTGCCTCCACACTGCCAGCGGCTGATCAGCCTCTTGATCGAGGACCCGCCCCTGCCGTACACCGAGATCAGCGCCCGGCTGGGCATCGCGGTCGGCAGCATCGGGCCGATCCGCGGCCGCTGCCTGGACAAAATCCGCCGCCACCCGGCCATCACCGCGCTGATCAACACCAGAACCGGCACTGCCACAGGCCAGCTGCCTGGCCGGAAAGGGCCACAGTGACGGCGATCACCACACGGCGCGCTCCCACGATGCCCGCCAGCCCAGCACGACCAGAAACACGTGGGGTGCCTGCGGTATCTCCGGGCGAGACACCCAGAGATCGTAGGCGGCAGCGTCCACCACGTCCAGGCTGTCTCAGGCAGAAGCGCCGGTGGCTGAGGCGCCCGCGGACGTGACCGGCCTGGCGGCTGGCGTCCGCCGGGCCAGCCGGATTGCCTGATCTGCCAAGCTGACGACCGGAGCGATCATCGCCGTTTGCGGCTGGTGGCACTGGACGCCCTCACTGCGGCTGTTCACCCGCCACGTCCAGCGGCCTGGGGCTGCCCTGCTCGTCGTAGAGGCCCGGTATCAGCGTCAGGACCAGCGTCTGCGTTTTCTCGGTACCCGCCTTAGCGCCGCCGGCCTCGATCACCCACCAGCGGACCTTCGCGCCCCCCTCCCCCGACCGGCTGGGGGTCTGGGGAAGATCGGTACAGGATCCTCCGCTAAGCGGTGTGGAGGATCGAGGCAATATTGAACGCTAAGCCCGCTTTGCGCGCGCACGGTAGGCCCGGGCCTGGCAGGAGCGGGAGCAGTAGTCGCGGGGCCGTCCGGTCGGCGCCGCGCTGACGGGATCGCCGCATACCCGGCAGGACCGGACTGGTTCCGGCGCTGGTGTTTCGTCACGCGGCATGCCGGTCGGTGCGGTTTCGTCACACAGCTCGGGAGTGATGATCGGGAACAGGACGGCGTCGCTGTTGAGCGGGCGGTTGCTCCAGATGACTTCCACGGCGTGCCGTGCACCGGCTGAGCTGTGATTGGCGCTGGACTTGGTGACGCGGATCTCGGTACGGTGCCATCCGGCGAACAGGTCTTCGTAGAGCGGGTGGTCGTAGCCGGAGACGAGCACCGCCGCCGCGGTGGCGCGCAGCGCCGCGGACGTAGACCCGGTGCGGGATCGCGGCAGCCATCTCGACGATCCGCGGGGCGAGCCGGGCCTTCGACCCGTACCAGCCGAACGCCGCCCGTGTCCCGGTGGTGGCCGCGGTCATGACGTGATCCTGGCACTGTGGGCGGCGCGGCGCTTGCCGCTTTCCCAGGAGGCGCCGTACCCGGCGCGCTTGCGGGGGGCCTTGTCGACGGCGCCGGGCTGGCGGCCGACGGGCTTGCCCTCGGAGCGGCGCCGCTCGAGGCCGTTCCTGATCCGCTGGGAACGGCGGGTGCTCTCGCGCCCGGCTACCCAGCCGGCGAACGCCGCCAGGACGTCCTGCACCTCGCCGGCGCCGTTCAGCCAGGGCTCCTGGACGCTGACCACGGCAACGCCGGCCTGCCGGAACAGGCGGATGATCCGGAGCGCGGCTTCTGCCCCGCCCTCGTCATCATGCGCGAGCCTCCGCCCGCATCGACCGGATGATGGCGCCCCAGGAGGCGATGACAGTTCGCACCTCCGCGGCGCCCTCGTAACGGCGCTCCACGCTCTGGTTGCCGTGGAACAGGCAGGCCCGGAGGATCCGGCCGTCGCGGTCGATGACGATCGTGCCGAACAGACCGTTGCGCATAGACCCGTTCGTGCGGAAGACTTCGGGAACTGACAACCAGGGAGTTCGGCGTCAGCCGCGAGACCGGGTACAGCTACCTGCGCCCGGCGGACGCCGGGGAGTCGGTGGTTCCCAGCCCGGCGTGAGCGTGTCGCCCCCGGCTGGCTGATACCCCGGGACTCAGGCGGCCAGGGGTGGTAGGTCCAGGTCGACGCCCAGGTGGGCGTCGTAGGCGTCGGGGCGAGGGTGACCTCGTTGGTGGCGTAGGTGCCGAAACGTTGGATGTGGGCGGTCAGGTACGGCGAGAGGGTGGCGAGGTCCTCGGCGGTGATGGTCCAGCCCTCGGCGGCCAGGTCGCGGATGACCGTGGTCATGTCCACGGCGGTGTGGAAGATCACGCAGTTGGCCAGGAGGGTGGAGAACTTGACGATCTTCTCCTGCTCGTCGGGGTCGTTGTCGGCGATGATCCCGCGGTTGCCGAACCGGCACCAGGCCACGAACTGGTTGTAGGACTCGACCTTGTTGGTCGCCGCGCTGGTCCGCGCTCGCAGAGCCGGGTCGGACAGGTAGCGCAGCAGCGCCACGGTGCGGATGACCCGGCCGACCTCGCGGAAGGCCCGGTAGAAGTTGTTGCGCCGGGAGTAGGTCGACAGCCGGCGCATCAGCGTCACGCTGGAGATCTTCCCGGCCTGGATGGACAGGACCACCCGCATCAGGTCCTCGTAATGGGTCTCGATGAGGTCCCAGTCGATAACGTTGCGCCCCGACTCGCCGAACAGCGGGTCGATATGCCGGTACACCACGTCGGCCGACGGGCGGTAGAAGTTCAGGTCCCGCCAGTTACGGATCCTCGGCATCAGGTCGAACCCGAACAGATGCGCCAAAGCGAAGACCGGGAACGACTGGCCCTGGGTGTCGGTGTGCGCCGTCTCGGGCCGCAGCTTGGACTCCTGCTTGAGCAGCCCGTCGATCAGGTGGACGGCCTCCCACACCCCGCAGGATGAACTTCGAAAACAGGGCGATGTAGGTGTCGGAGACGTAGTGGCAGGCGATCCCACCGGTCCCGCCGTAGCGGATTGACGTCTCGGCCAGGAGGTTGTCGATGAACGTGTCGATCTGGGTACCGTCGGCGGCCACCGCCGCCCCGTCCCCCCACGCCCGCACCAGGTCAAGCTCGCAGAACGCGTCCACCACGTCCGCGCTGGCGCGGTTGACCTTGCCGAGGGTGGCGTGCCGGCGGAACGTGGCTCCCAGCTCGTGCGCGGACACCCCGGCCATGTGCCGCGCGGCCTGCGCAGGCCCGAGGTTGGAGCCGTAGGTGAACGCGGTCAGCACGTACCGGAAGAACGCGTCGGCCAACTTCGGGTCCGACCCGGATGCCGGACCGAACCGCCGCCACCACTCCAGCCAGTGCGCCAAGGCCGCGAGGGCCGCGACCTGCTTGGCCTCGCCGTAGTCGCGCAGCACCCCCGCGTCGGCGGCCTCGGCCTCCCCGGCGAAATCGGCCAGCTTCGTCGCCGCGATCGGCTCCACCCACCGGCCGGCGTCGCCGATCCCGTCGACCCAGCGCAGCTGATCGAGCTGCTTGCGGAAGTTCGTCCACGTCGGCCGGGGCGCCGAGCGCTTGAGCCGGTCCAGGTCGGTCTTGCCCCGAGGCCCCTTCGGCTCCAGCAGCGCCTGGAGGCTGCCCACCCCACTCGGCCCGGCCCGCCCGGTGATCCCGGCGAAGATCTCCCCGTTGACCTCGCCCCGGATCCGCGAGGCCATCTTGTCCAGGGTTGAGAACGCCGGCAGCTCGAAGCAGCCCTCGACCAGGCGCTCCAACGCGATGTTGATCAGATCTGGGGGTTGGTTGCGGGCGTGGGCGGCCTCCTGGATCGCCTCGGCGGCCACCTTGCGTGCCGCCGCCGAGTTCCGGACCACCCCGAACCGCTGGCGAACGAAGTCCCGGTGCCGCTTGGCCGTCCGGGGCGCGGCGTGGACCGCCACGACGTCCTCCGGCAGCCCCAGATCCCGGCGCACGTGCTCGATCACCACCGCCGGCACCGTCTGCAACGGCGGGAAGTACCCCAGCCGCCCGAAGCACTTCAGCAGCACCACCATGACCAGCAGGTGCTCGTCCGACCCGGCGAACCCCCGGGCCCACGCCACCTCATCGGCGGTTGGGCTGCAGAACACGTGCAGCTCCCGAGCCGACAGTAGCCGCTTGAACCGCGGATATGCCGTCCGCTCGATCGATCGAGGTCACCCGCGCCGACCACCCTACGACCCGACAAGATCAACCCATACCGATCGAAGACGGTACCAGGCGTACCAGTCGACTTGATCACCAGTATCGATCAAGCATCCGATGGTCCATGACCTGCGGAAACCTCGCTCAAGATCCACTCATGGCACCTTTTGCGCTTACCTTGGCTGCACCCCTAGTGTCCCGGTCCTGAGATACGTGAGCAGTAACGGCAGATGCGGTCGATGATCTGGTCGGCGGTCTTGGTCCACTTGAATGGCCGTGCCGTTTCGTTCCAGGTGCTGATCCACTCCTCCAGCGCGGTCTTGAGCGCGTCCAGCGAGCAGAAGGTGCCGCGCTCGAGGCAGCGCCGTTCCAGTTCGGCGAACCACCGCTCGACCTGGCTGATCCACGACGAGTATGTCGGCGTGAAGTGCAGCTCGAACCGCGGGTGCGCCAGTAGCCACTTGTGCACCGCCGGCGCTTTATGCGCGGAGAGGTTGTCGCAGATGACGTGGACGGCCAGGCCGGGCTCGACCTGCCGGTCGATGTCGTTGAGGAAATCGCGGAAGTCCTCCGCCGTGTGCTGTGCGGCCAGCTTGCCGATCACCTTGCCGGTGGCGGTGTTGAGCGCGGCGAACAGGTCCACGGTGCCGTGCCGGGTGTAATCGAAGCTGCGCCGCTCGGGAATGCCGGGGATCATCGGTAGCACCGGGGCGGTCCGCTCCAGCGCTTGGATCTGCGGCTTCTCATCAACGCAGAAGACCGCCGCCGTGGCGGCGGGGCCAGGTAGAGCCCCACCACATCGCGGATCTTGTCGATGAGCAGTGGGTCTGGGGAGATCTTGAACTCCTCCACCCGGTGCGGCTGCAAGCCAAAGGCCCGCCAGATACGGTGCACGCTGGTCGGCGAGATGCCCGCCTTCCGGGCCAGCTCCCGCTTGGACCAGTGCGTGGCACCCGCCGGCACCTCCTCCAGGGTGCGCACCACCACCTCCTCCACCTGGGCGTCAGTGATGGTGCGCGGCACCCCCGGCCGCGGTTCGTCGCACAGCCCATCCAGCCGCCGGCGCAAGAACCGCTCCCGCCACTTGGTCACGGTGCCCCGGCTGGCGCCCAGCCGGGCGGCCACCGCGATGTTGGGTGCGCCTTCTGCGCAAGCCAGCACGATCCGCGCCCGCAACGCAAGGCCCTGCGCGGTGCTGCGGCGCCTGGCCCAGCTCTCCAGCGTGCGTCGCTCGTCTTCCGAGAGCACCAGCGGCTCTAACCTGGGATCTGCCATATCCCCAGCAGACCGCACCCGCCAGCCAGGCGATAGCCGTCAGCGCCAGACTGGGGGACAAATCAACTCACGTGGTGACTGGGAAACTCAAGACCGGCTCACTAGGAGGCCCTCAAGCGTTCCTGGTGGAGAACATACATCGGCCCACTCTCATTTCGGCGGCCCGCTCCGGTGCTTGCTCGTGGCCGCCGCCGTTGGGTGACCGAAACCGGCCTTCCGGGGTTACGGCAGCCCGGCCGCTGGCGATAACCGGGCTGCTGCGACATTAGCCCAGGTCAGGGCCGGTCCCGGAGCGCTGCTAAGTCGTTTTATGTCAACCTGGCCGCTAGCTGGCCGCTTGCCGCCGCAAGCACTTCCGGCGGGTGAGTGCGGCCGCCAGCCAGGCCGGGAGGTCCCGGATGGGCGCGGCCCGCTCGATGATGTACGGCTGGCCGTCCACGACCGAGCCCGGGCCCGCGAGGTGGCCGCCGAGCCGGTAGCCCGGGCCGCGGATGTCGATACCGGGCCATCTCGCGATGGCGCTCACGACCGGCACGCCGGCGGGGCGCGGAAGTACAGATGCAGGCCGCCGTGTTTTCCGGCCGGCGGTTCTCGGCGGCGGAGGCCCTCCAGATGGGCCTGGTGAACCGGGTTGTCCCGGCAGCGGGGCTCCGGGACGAGGTGATGAGACTGGCCTCGAGCATCGCCGGCAATGCGCCGCTCACCGTCGCCGCATGCAAGGCGGCGATCCGCGAGGCGGGCAGGTCCCCCGAGCGGCGGGATATCGCCCGGGTCGAGGCGATGATCGAGGCCTGCTACCAGTCGGACGACTACCGGGAGGGCCAGCGCGCCTTCGCCGAAAAGCGCCCGCCCACCTTCACCGGCCGCTGACCCCGCCGGGCAAAAGGCTCACCGGGCCGGCCTGCCCTTCGGGGTCGGCGTCCTCCTCCCGAACGTGACTCCAGCCGCCAAGTAGCTGATCTATAGGCCGGAGTTGCCGTAGCTCTCCGTAGATATTGCTGACTTGAAGTGGCGAAACTCGTTAGTTTGCGCCGGTTGCCGTAGCCACGAAATATCGTGTGTCGCTCCCGTTTCCTTCGGGCCTCATACTCTATGATTCGGGTTATGGTGGCACGCGGCGGGGCGATGCATGTAGCCCGGAACCGGCGGACGTACGTGGCGAAGTCCGGGGAGCAGCGAGTGTATGAGTCGGTGCTGGTGCGCCGCACCTACCGGGACGGCGGCAAGGTCCGGCACGAGACGCTGGCAAACCTGTCGGCGCTGCCGGCCGAGGCGGTATCCGCGATCGAGGCCGCCTTGAAGGGGGAACGGCTGGTGCCGGCCGGGCAGGAGGTGACAATCAACCGCCGCGGCGCCGCACGGGCACGTCGCCGCCGTGCACGCGGCCGCGGTGACGCTGGGCCTGCCCGCGCTGCTGGGCCCGGAAGGCCGGGCCCGGGACCTGGCCCTGGCGCTGATCATCTCCCGGGTGGTGCGGCCGGGCTCCAAGCTGTCCACCCTGACCTGGTGGAACGACACCACCCTGGGCGCCGACCTCGGCGTCGCCGATGCCAGCACCGATGACATCTACGCGGCGATGGACTGGCTGGAGCACCGGCAGGACGCGATCGAGGCGGAGCTGGCCCGCCGCCACCTGGCCCCGCAGCCCAACCCGTCCCGGATGGCGCTGTTCGACCTGTCGTCCTCGTGGCTGGAAGGCTCGCAGTGCCCGCTGGCCGCCGGGGGTACTCCCGGGACGGCAAGAAGGGGAAACTGCAGATCGAGTACGGGCTGCTCACCGACCCCGAAGGCCGCCCGGTCGCGATCCGGGTCTTCCCCGGCAGCACCGGCGACCCCGCCGCGTTCACCGCCATCACGGATGTGGTGCGGGACAAGTTCGGGCTGGCCAAGATGGTCATGGCCGGCGACCGCGGGATGATCACCAGCGCCCGGATCGCCGCGCTGAACCAGCTGGAAGACGGAACCCAGCGGCCAAACGCGGACGCCTACGGGTGGATCACCGCGCTGCGCGCCCCGGCGATCAAGAAGCTGATGGCCGACGACGGCCCGCTCCAGCTGTCCCTGTTTGACCAGCAGGACCTGGCCGAGATCACCTCCCCGGACTACCCCGGCCAGCGGCTGATCGCCTGCCGCAACCCGGTGCTGGCCGCCGACCGCGCCCGCACCCGCAAGGACCTGCTCGCCGCCACCGAGAAGCTGCTCGCCCCCCTCCTCGCCCGGGTCCAGGCCGGCCGGCTCACCGGCGCCGGGCCGATCGGCGTCGAGGTCGGCAAGGTGATCAGCACGTACAAGACCGGCAAGCACTTCGCCGTCACCATCACCGACACCACCCTGGCAGTCACGCGCAAGCAGGACCAGATCGACCGCCGAGGCCGCCCTGGACGGGTTCTACGTGCTGCGCACCCCACTCCCCGCAGACGAACTGGACGCCTCTGGCGTGGTGACCGCCTACAAGAACCTCACATACGTCGAGCGGGACTTCCGCCACATCAAATCCGACGACCTGGACCTGCGGCCAATCTTCCACCGGCTCGAAGAACGCGTCAAAGCCCACGTGCTGATCTGCATGCTCGCCTGCTACCTCACCTGGCACCTGCGCCGCGCCTGGGCCCCGCTGACCTTCACCGACCAGGACCCGCCCCAGCAGGACAACCCCGTCGCCCCCGCCCGCCGCTCCGCGGCCGCCCAGGCCAAGGCGTCCTGCCAGTACGACCCGGCCGGGCAGCCCTACCGTAGCTTCCGCGGCCTGCTGGAGCACCTGGCCACCTTGACCCGCAACCAGGTCCGGTACGCCGGCACCCAGGTGTCCATCGCGATGCTCACCGAACCGACCAGCACCCAGCGGCAGGCCTTCGACCTCCTCGGCGCCCCCATACCGCTCACCTTGAAGTAGTCAGAACACCGCCCGACCAGCCCCCCAAAAGCCCAGGTCAAACCTCAAATCGCCTGCCGAACTAGCCGTAACTTCGGTATAGGTCATCTTCGACGTAGTTGGGCGGCAATGTCGGCCGCCGCCCTGTCGGCCGCCGATCTGCCAGACCTCGGCGACGCGGCGGCCCGATAGCCGCCCCAGCCAGGACAGGCCCCCGGCGGTTGGCGGCGGCCGCCCGGCCACAGTCACCGGCCGCGCTGGAGCGCAGTGATCAGTGCTTCCGGTGGAGTGCTGGCTGGCCGGTCGCTGACTTGCCCATCGCCAACTTCGATGAGCCGCCAGGCGCCGTCGTCGCGGAGGGCGAAGTCGGCGGTCACGAACGGCAGGTCCACGGCCTCGATCAGCGCTGCCGCTTCGCCCGGGCTGAAGTGAGCGGGCGGCTGGTCGCCGGGAGTGTCCGGGTGGGCTGTGGTCAGCGCGCGAGTGCCGTTGACCCACCAGGTGCGGACCTCGGCCGAGGTGAAGCGCTCGAAGCGGCGCAGGACGAACCCGCCGGTGAAGTCGTCGTCACGGAGCTGGCGGAACCGGGTGGCCACCTGCCACGAAGCCGGAGAACATGCGCGCCCTGCTGACCCTGATCTGAGCGGCAGCCTCTTCGACCGACACGAGCAAGGGCGCAGACAGGGGCGCGTCTGCCTCTTCGGCCGGCGGGAGCAGGGGCGCAGGCAGGGGGGTGGTGGACATTGCGGGTTCCTCCTCGGCGTTCACCCGAAGGCGCGTGTAGCGACTAAGGGCTTGCGGCGTGACATGCATATCCGTATCAGGCAGTCCAGCCTGGACGCAACACGGCGCGCACTGTAGTGTTATGCGCGTCATGAATAATCCTGTGCAGGCGGACATGCCGTCACCAGAGCAGCGGGCCGGCCAGCAGATCCGGCTACTAAGGCAGCGCCGGGGCTGGTCTCAGCACGACGTAGCCGAAAAGATGCGTGCTTACGGCTACGACTGGAGCCAGGCCATCGTCACGCGACTGGAAGCCGCCACCCGGCCCACCCGGCTCAACGAGCTCGCAGACCTGGCCCTCCTATTCCAGGTCCCGGCAATGGAGCTTCTCGGATTCGGCCCACCAGAGGACTTTGACGCCGCAGAGCGGCAGATCAGCGAACTCCTTACGATGCACACCCGCCTGCGTGACGAGCTTTCCGGTATCCACTCGCATGTTCTCGGGCTACAGCGGAGGGCCGCCAGTGCGCAGCAGGACGAGGCCGAAATAGCGGCCGCCCTGCTCCGGATCGATGCCCGCATAGAAGTACTGGCCGCCCAGCATCCGCGGTACAAGCATCTAGCCGGCGGCTTCGAGGGCCTTGTCGACGCCGTGATCAGGCTCCGCGACACCGAGGGGCCAGCAGGCGGAGAACAGTGACCAAGCGCGGCCGGCGCGGTGGCGGCACGGTGTTCTACGAGAAGTCCCGGGGCCGCTACGTCGGTCAGCTCTCGCTCGGCTTCGATGACGAGGGCAACCGGAAGCGCGGCCCGAAGGTGTACGGGAAAACCGTCGGCGAGTGCTGGGATCAGCTCGACGCCCAGCGCGCGGAACTGAAGGAAGCCGGTCGTATCGCGCCGCGTGACCTGACGGTCGCCCACCTGGTGAACGATCTGATGGCGCATCCCCCGGCAAGGTGGAAGAGTCCGCTTACCTTGCAGCAGAACCAGCTCCATGCTGACCGCATCATCGCGAAGCTGGGGAAGATCAAGGTTGCCCGGCTTACCGTCAGTCAGGTGGAGCGGCTGCTTGAGGGCATGGCTGCCGGCGGGTACGCCGCCGACACCATGCGCCGGACGCGGTCGGTTCTGCGTCTTGCCATTCGGCGTGCGCAGCGGGACGGCCGGATTCTCCGGAACGTGGCAGAACTGGCCGAAGTCCCTGCCGGGGCCCGCAGGCAATCGAAGTCGATGACGCTTCCCCAGATCCGTGCCCTGCTTGGCCTCAAGCTGAATGCGTGGTGGCGGGCCTACATCGTGACCGCGCTGATGTGCGGTCTGAGACCGGGCGAGCTGCTAGGGCTCCGATGGGAGGACGCCGGCTTTGATGAGGGCGTGATCCGCGTCCGCAAGTGCCTTAAGGCGCTGCCTGATCCGGAGACCGGCACGCGGCGGCTCGTTCTGGAGGAATTGAAGACGGAGCGGTCCAGGCGCACGATCAGGATGCCCCGGCATGTGGCGACGGTCCTCCAGGCGCTGCGCAGGGATCAGGCGGCCAAGAGGCTCAAGCTCGGCGTGCTGTACGACGTTCGTGGCCTCGGGATCGTGTTCTGCGATGACGCTGGCGCCCCGAGGTGGCCGCAGGATGTGCGGAAGTACTTCATAATCCTGTGCGACCGCGCCGGTATCGGGAAGAACTGGACGCCCCGGGAGGGGCGGCACACGTTCGTTTCGGTCCTGTCCGCCTCGGGTGTGAGCATCGAGGACATCGCCGACGCTGTCGGGCACGTCAACTCGGCGGTCACCAAGACGACATACCGGCATCAGATCGCGGACGAGGTCACCGCAGTGGCGACCGCGATGGATGCCATCTTTGGCGACGCTAGCAGTTCCTAGGGCGTTAGGCTCCCTGGCTAGGCTCCCGGCCTACCGATTTTCATCCCGTGACCTGCATTGACGCCTCATCTCCGTCAGCCCATGTGGGGATAACGGTAGTCGGTCGGCGGCACGAACAGTTCCTTGATGGCCCGCGGGCTCACCCACCGGATCAGGTTGAACACCGACCCGGCCTTGTCGTTGGTGCCGCTGGCCCGCGCGCCGCCGAACGGCTGCTGGCCGACCACCGCGCCGGTGGGCTTGTCGTTGATGTAGAAGTTCCCGGCGGAGAACCTGAGCTTCTCGGCCGCCTCGGCAATCGCGGCCCGGTCCTGGGCCAGGATCGCGCCCGTCAGCGCGTACGGGGCGACGTCCGCCGCTTGCGCCAGCAGGTCCGCGTAGGCGTCGTCCGGGTAGGGATGCACGGCCAGGATCGGCCCGAAATACTCCGTGGTGAACACCTCGTCCGCCGGGTCGGTGCACTCCAGCACGGTCGGCGGCACGAAATAGCCCTCGCGGTCGTCGGTCCGGCCGCCGGTCAGCACCGTGACCGCGGGACGGCTGCGGGCCCGCTCGAAGGCGGCGGCGTGCTTGGCCAGCGCCCGGGCGTCGATCACCGCCCCCATGAACAGGGACAGGTCGGCGGATACATCCCCCATGGTCAGCGACTCAACCTGGTCGACGAAGTCGTCGCGGTGCCGCTCCCACATCGAGCGAGGCACGTAAGCCCGGGACAAGGCGGAGCACTTCTGGCCCTGGTACTCGTACGAACCACGGATCAGCGTCGTGGCCAGGATGTCCTCATCGGCCGAAGGGTGCACGACCACGAAGTCCTTGCCGCCGGTCTCGCCCACGAGCCGGGGGTAGCCGCGGTAGCCGGTGATGTTCTCACCCACCGTGCGCCACAGGTGCTGGAACGTCGCGGTCGAGCCGGTGAAGTGGATGCCCGCCAGGTCGGGATGCGGGATCGCGACGCGGGACACCGCCTGCCCGTCGCCGGTCACCATGTTGATCACTCCCGGCGGAAGTCCGGCCGCCTCCAGCAGGCGCATCGTGTAATGCGCGGCCAGCTGCTGGGTGGGTGACGGCTTCCAGACGACCACGTTGCCCATCAGCGCCGGGGCGGCCGGCAGGTTGCCCGCGATCGAGGTGAAGTTGAACGGGGTGATCGCGACGACGAACCCCTCCAGCGGCCGGTACTCCATCCGGTTCCACGCGCCCGGCGCCGATTGCGGCTGCTCGGCCAGGACCTGTCGCGCGTAGTGCACGTTGAACCGGAAGAAGTCGATGAGCTCGCAGGCGGCGTCGATCTCGGCCTGGTAGGGCGATTTCGACTGGCCGAGCACGGTGGCCGCGTTCAGCGTCGCGCGCCAGGGGCCGGCCAGCAGGTCGGCCGCGCGCAGGAAGACCGCGGCCCGGTCGTCGAACGACAGCGCGCGCCAGCCCGTGGCCGCCGCGCCCGCCGCGGCGATCGCGGCGGCCACGTCCTCGTCCGTGGCGTTGCCGAACTGCCCGAGGACGTGCCGGTGGTTGTGCGGCTGGACGACCTCGATCCGGTCGCCGCCGCCCATCCGGGCCTGGCCGCCGATGGTCATGGACAGCTCGGCCTGCTCCCCGGCGAGCTGTTTGATCTTCTTCTCCAGCGCGGTCCGCTCGTGGCTCCCCGGCTGATAGGTTCGGACCGGCTCGTTGGCCGGGACCGGCACGGTGGTGACGGCATCCATGAGGGGTTCTCCCTGGTTCTCGGTCGGATGCTGGGAGGCTACCTCGCGGGCTGGGCCAGCCCGAACGCCGCGGCGGGGCCCACGGGATCAAAGACGAACGCGGTTAACACGGGGCGGGCCGTCACGATCCTGACAACGATGTCTTCAATTACCGCGAACAATCTTAAACAACCCAGAACATCCGGAGCCGGTACGTCATCGGCCGGCATGCCCACGCCCGCGCCGACCGTCGGCGGTACACCCAAGCCGAAGCCGACCAGCAGACCCGAGCAGGCCCGGAAACCGAAGATCTACTGGACCAGCAAACACACCATCAACGTGGACAACCGGTACCTCATCAACCCCGACGGCATCCACGAGACGTTTGTACTGAGCAACGTCGGTTACGGTGACAACTTCACCGTCCAGACCCAGACCCCTCGCAGCAGCGGGGTCCTGGCCTCGCCGAACTTCCTGTTCGGCTGCTCATGGGGCATCTGCTCGCCGCACCGGGCCCTGCCGGTCAAGATCAGGCACGACGGTGATCCCGGGGCTTCCGTCAGCACAGCCGGCCACCCGCGGGGCCTGTACAACGCCAATTACGACATCTGGCTGGAGCTGAAGCCGTACCTGGGCGGCCAGCCGCATGGGGCCGAGATCATGATCTGGCCGCGGGAGACACCGGGCATCGGTACCACGGCCGGGGCCCCCGAGGTCCGGGTCGACGGCGCGCTGTACTGGTTCATCCACTGGCGGGCCGGCAACAGCAGAGGCTCGTGGAACTACATCCAGTTCCGAAAGGTCCATCAGGTCTATGACCTGCGCGGCATCCATATCAACGAACTTCATAAAGGTCGCGGAATCGCACAGGCTGGTCAGCAAGAACTGGTACCTGGAGAACATCACCGCCGGATTCGAGATCTGGACCGGCGGAAAAGGGCTCCAGATATTCAGCTCCTGGGCCCAGGGCTAAGTCGCTGACGTCCCCTTTGAGGGTCACTCGAAAAGAAAGCGCAGCTCCTGGCTGGCGTACCAGAGAAGCTCGTGACCTTCGGCGCCGTCCATGGTGAACCGGGCGTCGTCATCGCCCTCGTCGGCGGCCGGCACCGCGGCGGCCGCGGCCCGCACGTCACGGACCGCGTCCGGGTCGTCGACGTGGCCCGCCGCGACGTCGGTGAACGGGATGGCGCTCAGGATCTGCACGGCGGCCTGGTGCTCGCCGGAGCGGCCAACGTCGTCGCCGGAGACCTCGGCGACCAGGACGACGCGGCGCGCGGGCGCGTCCGGATCCCCGGCCAGCAGGCGCAGTGCGGCCCGGGCCGCTTCCATCAGCGCCACGTACTCGAGCTCTTCCAGGTCACCGCTGGCGTACCCCTCGCGCAGCGCGGGCGTTACGGCGAACCCCGCTATCGGGGCCGGCCCGATCTCCCCGGCCTTGAGCGCGGCGGTGAGCGCCGGGAGCGTCGACGGAAGGTATACACGCATGGGTTCCTCGGGCGGCTGCGATTGGTCACGAGTGGAACAAGCCCGAAGGCGAGTCGATCAAGAGTGTGACAGGTCCGGCGGTGGCCCGGCATCCCGGCTGGCCTTTTGCTGGCCCGGCTCGCTGGTCACCTGCGGCGGCTGGGGCTTTTGTGCGCTGGGGGCGCCCAGCGCGCTGATCACGGCGGCGACCGCGGCCGCCAGCGGCACGTGCTCCCACAGCCGGACCACCCGCCAGCCCGCCAGTTCCAGCGCCGAATCGGCGGCGCGGTCCCGTTCCACGTTGCGCAGCAGCTTCGGCGCCCAGTACCCCTGGTTGACCGAGGGCTTGGAACCGTGATCCGGGCAGGCGTGCCAGAAGCAGCCGTCCACGAAGACCGCGACCTTGCGCGCGGTGAACACGACGTCGGGCCGCACCCGCTGGCCGGTGTCGAGGTCGAGGCGGTAGTCCTTGCGGAAGCGGTACCCCATCCGGTGCAGGGCCCGGCGCAGCGCCAGCTCGGGTTTGGTGTCGGTCCGCCGGATAGCGCGCATGTTAGCCGAACGGCCCTCGCTGGAGGCCTTCGGGTAGCGGGGGGCCTCGGGCCGGTGGAGGGCCCCGGGTTGGTCCGCCATGGCGCCTAAGGCTAGCGTGGCTGCGCTGTTCGATCGGGCTAGTGGGCGGCCAGGGAAATGCCGAGCAGGCCGGACAGGCGCTCCGCGGTGCTCCGGGGATTGTCGTGCCAGATGCCGGTCATGCCGCACTCGCGCGCCGCGGTCACGTTGGCCTCGATGTCGTCGATGAAGACGCACTCGCGCGGCGGCAGGCCGATCAGCTCGGCCGCGTGCCGGAAGATCCGCAGCTCGGGCTTGCGCATGCCGACCTCGTGCGAGATGACGACGGCGTCGAACAGCCCCGGGAAGTCCTCGCGCGGATACCCGCCGGGCCCCCAGGAATTCGACAGCAGGCAGGTGCGGATGCCGGCCGCACGGATCTTGCGCAGCATGTCGTACATGACCGGGACCGTCAGGCTGGCCGCGAACATCCGCTCCAGCAGGCCCTCGGCCAGGACCGCCCCGCCGTCGAGCCGCAGCAGCCGCGAGGCGAGAGTCTGCTCGAACTCCGCGACGCTGCATTCGCCGCGCTCCAGCGCGTGCACCGGGTTGCCGACGGCATCCGGGAGATAAGCGTCGTCCAGCCATGAGTGCATGCAGGCCGCGTAGCTGTCCCAGTCGATACCCTCCGCCTCGACCCAGGCCCGCACCGTTCCGCGCAGCGGATTGGTCAGCACGCCGGCCCAGTCGATGATGACACCGCGCAGGAGTGGAGACATATCTGTGATCGTAAGCCCCGGTTATCCTGACTTATTTCCTATATGTCCAGTTGACTTAATAGGGAAAACTGGACACTATAAGTTGCGCCGCTCTGATTCATCACGGAAGAGGTTCCCCGTGTCCGTATCCACCAGGACCAGTGCGAGCAGGCGGGGCAGCCCGGCCGAACCAGCAGCGGGCGCAGGAAGCCTGCCCATCGCGGGCGTCACGGCCGCCCCGCAGGAGCGCCCCGGCCGGGGCCGAAGCTGGCGGCACAAGGGCTCGCTACGCCTCATCAGCCCGATCGTGGTTCTTGCGCTGTGGCAGATCATCTCCGTGACCGGCATCGTGTCGCAGCAGAAGCTTCCGTCGCTGACCACGCTGTGGAGCACCGCGGTCCGCCTGACCACGACGACCTCACCGACCTACGGGACGCTGCAGGGCGCCATGGCCATCTCCCTCGAGCGGGTGGCCATCGGCTTCGCGATCGGCGGCGGCTTTGCCGTGATCCTGGCCGTCATCGCGGGGCTCAGCCGGTTCGGTGAGAACGCGGTCGACCCGGTCATGCAGGCGCTGCGCACGCTGCCGCTGTTCGGCCTGATCCCGGTGTTCATCGTGTGGTTCGGGATCGGCGAGACGCCGAAGATCACGCTCATCGCGCTCGGCGCGGCCATCCCGCTCTACCTCAACACCTTCGCGGGCATCCGCGGCGTCGACGGCAAGCTCGCCGAACTGGGGCAGGTTCTCGGGCTGCGCCGACGCGAGATGATCCGCGACATCGTGCTGCCCGGCGCGCTGCCGATGATCCTGGTCGGGCTGCGGCAGAGCCTGGGCGTGGCCTGGCTGGCGCTCGTCGTGGCCGAGCAGATCAACGCCAACGCCGGCCTCGGCTTCATCATCAACCAGGGCGAGACCTTCCTCCAGCAGAACGTGATCTTCGTAGCGCTATTCGTCTACCTGATCCTCGGGCTCGTGACCGACTACATCGTCCGGCTCATCGAGAGGAGGGCACTGACATGGCGGCGCGGAATCATGGAAACCTAGCGACGGAACGTTCTGGCCTGTGACACGTCGGCGCGCCCGGAGTGGAGGCTCCGGGAGTGGCGGCCCCCGGAGCGGTGGCACAGACGCGCGGGCTCAGCCGTTCGTTCGCTGGTCACATCGTCCTCGACGACCTGGATCTGGAGATCGGGAGCGGCGAGTTCGTGGCCATGATCGGCCGCAGCGGGACCGGAAAGTCCACCTTGCTGCGCGCCCTGGCCGGGCTGGACCGGGACGTGACCGGTGACCTGTCCGTCAGCGCTCCGGTGTCGGTGGTGTTCCAGGAGCCGCGGCTCGTGCCGTGGAAGCGGGTCTGGGCCAACGTCAGCCTGGGCCTGCGCGCCAGTGATCCTCGCGGCGTGGCCCGTTCGGCATTGGACGAAGTCGGGCTCGCGGCGCGCACCGATGCGTGGCCGCTCACACTATCCGGTGGCGAGGCCCAGCGCGCGGCGCTGGCCCGCGCCCTGGTGCGCGACCCCGGCCTGCTGCTGCTCGACGAGCCGTTCAGCGCACTTGACGCGCTGACCCGGATCAGCATGCACGGCCTGGTCCTCTCGCTGTGGGAGCGTCACCAGCCGGCCGTGCTGCTCGTCACGCACGACGTGGACGAGGCCCTGGCGCTGGCCGACCGGGTGCTGGTGCTGGCCGACGGCAAGATCGCGCACTCCGCCGACATCACACTGGACCGGCCACGGGACCGGGACCATCCCGACCTCGTGGCCCTGCGCATAGGCCTGCTCACCGAGCTGGGCGTGGCTACCCGCGACGTGGACTGAGAAACAAGGGACAGCACATATGACTACTCCAGTACGGTCCAGATACGGACGCGTCCTGATGGCCGTCGCGGGCACCGCGGCGGTCCTCACCGCCGCGGCCTGCTCCTCCTCGAGCTCGTCGGCCGGGAGCTCGCCGACCGGCTCTTCATCGTCGGGCTCCGGGTCCGGCACGACCAACGTCTCGTCGGTGACCCTCAACATCGGTGACCAGAAAGGCACCGGCGCTGAGGCGGTGCTGCAGGCGGCAGGCCTGATCAGCAAGCTCCCGTTCAAGGCCAGCTGGTCCGACTTCACCTCCGGGCCGCCGATGCTGCAAGCCATGGGCGCCGGTTCCGTTGACATCGGTGGCGTCGGCGACGCGCCCCCGGTCTTCGCCGCGTCCGGCGGGGAGCGGGTCGCGATCGTCGGCGCCCGCACGGCCGGGCCGAACGGGGCCGCGCTCGTCGTACCCAAGAACTCCCCGATCACCTCGATCTCCCAGCTCAAGGGCAAGAAGATCGCGGTGGCCCAGGGCAGTTCGGCCGACTACCACCTGCTCACGGTGCTGAACAAGGCCGACCTGACCACCAAGCAGGTGACCCTCGACTACCTGCAGCCCGCCGACGCGCTGGCCGCGTTCAACTCCGGCCACGTCGACGCCTGGGACATCTGGTCACCGTACATCGAGCAGGTCGTCGGCCAGGACAACGCGAGGGTGCTCGTGAACGGCACCGGGTTCGGCAGTAACTACTCCTTCGAGGTGGCCTCCCGTTCCGCACTCAACAACCCGGCCAAGGCCGCCGCGATCCGCGACTACCTCACGCTGCTGAACCAGGCTTACGTCTGGGCTGGCACCCACCCCGCGGCGTGGGCGAAGCTCTGGGGTGATGCCACCGGCCTGCCGGCCAGCATCATGGACAAGGCTGCGGTGGACGACGCGACCGCACCGGCCACGATCAACAGCAGCGTCGTGTCCGCCGAACAGCAACTGGTGACCAACTTCTACAAGGCGGGCCTGATCCCGACCAACGTCAACATGAGCAACTACATCGTGAGCACGTACAACGGCACGGTGCCGGGAGGATCGTCGGGCTGACCCCGCCCTGAAGGACGAGGCTTGCGCCCTGCAAGGATTTGGTCATTGGCTGTAGATCAGGTCGCCGGCCATCCAGGTGGCCCGGGCCCGCAGGTCCTCGCCCAGCCAGGCCAGATCGGCCAGCGCGCCCGGGGCGATCCGGCCGAGCTCGGCAGGCCGATGAGGTCCGCGGGTATCCGGGTCGCGGCCGCGACCGTGGCGGGCAGCCCGGCGCCCGCGCGGACCATGTTCGCCACGGCCACGTCCATCCGCAGCGCCGAGCCCGCCAGTGTTCCGCTGGCCCGGATCGGCGGCATCCCGTCCCCGGCGGGCAACTCGATCGGCTCACCGCCCAGCAGGTACGTGCCCGGCGGCATCCCGGCACACGCCGCCGCGTCCGTGACCAGGTGGATCCGCCCCGGCGCGGCCGCGAAGGCGAGCGCGCAGACCTCCGGCGCGACGTGATGGAAGTCCGCGATCAGCCCGCTGGTCAGCCGGGGATCCGACAGGGCCTGGCCCGGGACCCCCGGCTCCCGATGGTGTAGCGGGCGCTGGGCATTGAACAGGTGCGTCACCATTCGCGCCCCCGCGGCGGCGGCCGCCGCCACCTGGCTGGCGAGCGCATCCGTGTGGCCAACGCTGACCAGGACGCCCGCCTCGGCCAGGCGGATGATGGCGTCCAGGGCGCCGGGCAGTTCCGGGGCCAGGGTGACGATCTTCAGGACTCCGCGGCCGGCGTCGAGCAGTTCGCTGATGGCGCCGGGCGCCGGATCGGTCATCCAGTCCTTGTTATGGGCCCCCGCCCGGAGCGGTGAGATGAACGGTCCCTCCAGGTGCACGCCCAGCACCCGGGCTCCCGGGACGCGGACGGCGGACTCGGCGTGCCCGGGCTGCCCGGCGTGCCCGGCTCGCTGGGCCTGCTGGCGGGCCAGCGGAGCGGCCCGGCGGAGGGCGCTGGCGAGTTGCGCGACGGGGGCGGTGATGAACGTCGGCATGAACGCCGTCGTCCCGGTTTCCGGGAGCCGGGCGGCGATCATCCGCCACTCATCGGCCCGCACCGCTTCGAGCTCGGCGCCGAAATACCCGTTCACCTGAAGATCGACGAAGCCCGGGACGAGAACCCCGGAGCCCAGCCGCACGTCCGGCCGGTGCGGGGGCGGCCCCTCTCCCACCGCCGCGATCACGCCGTCGCGAACCAGGATGTGGCCGGGGGCGATGGTGGTGAGGTCGCCCGGCACGATACGTTCGGCCTCGATCAGCATCTCGGCGCACGGCTCCTCTCGGTTCTGCTTCCTATTCATTGCTCACACCTGAGCATTTACGGATATTTCGCTCTCCGCTCCCGCTACCGGGGCTGGAGTCCTGGACCGGCAGTCTGGCCCGTTGGCGATCGGCCCGTTCCTGCAAGATCTGCTTGACCCGTGTGTGCGGGGTGTGCAGTGTGATGTCGGGGTCACTTGCCCGTTGCAGGATGTTGATCGCGGCGGCGTGGTCGGCGTCGTACACGTCCCCGCTTTCGCAGTAAAGCCGGTCCCCTTTCCGGACACCGAGGGTGCCCGTCACGGGGTCGGCTTGTGAGGTGTAGGCCGCGTTGACCAGCACGAGCGCAGAACCTCTGCGCTCCGGCACGCTTGAAAGTGCTTCCGCCGTCAGGCCCTTCGTCCAGGCCGCCAGACGGCGGTTCATGTTCCGGCCGAGGTTGCGGCGGCCGGCGAAAACGCGCGTCACCCCGAACCCCGCGTGTGTTCGGTCTGCCATCCATGTATCCCGGACCTGCCGGTCGCTCAGGCGAGCGCCGGCGACCGACCCGTACCGCTGCCACACCTCCGCACGGACCCGGCCCAGGCGCCGGGCCTGCTCGGTGAGCGCAGCAAGCTTCCCCGGATTCAGGTCGCGGGAATACGCGACCCAGGTTACCTTCACGACAGCCTGCCGGACAGCTCGTCTTTGAGCGTCTTTTCGTATCTCCGCAGCCCGTACAGGCGGCACGAGAACGTGTGCACGATCGTCAGCAGGTCGTCAACGAGTTCCTGTTGCGGCGACAGCGTTTCCTGGTTCGCCACGATGATCTCGCACCCGTTCCGCGCCGCGACGTGCTCCAGGTAGTCGAACCCGAACCGGGCCAGCCGGTCTTTGTGGGCGACGACCAGAACCGCGACGTGGCCCTGCTCGATGTCGTCCATCAGCGTCAGGAACTTCCGGCGCCGCAGGTTCATCCCGCCGCCGGTTTCCTGTATCACTTCATCCACCGCCAGACCACGGGCGAGGCAGAACTGCCCCATCGCCGTGACCTGCGACGCCAGATCATCTTTCTGGCCCGGCGATGACACCCGGCAATACACGATGACCTTCCGGGTCTCGTCCCGGAACCCCGGCCGAAGCACCCGGCGGACGTCGGTGTCATCGAAATAGCGCTGCCCGCCCGGTGTTCTGCGGGCAGTGATCCGGCCAGCGGCTTCCCACCGCCGGACCGTAGTGACCGAGCATCCGACCCGTTTGGCGAACTCGCCGATCCGGTAAACACTACCCATATCGCATAGCTTTGCACAGATGTGGCTAGGAAATCAGACACTAGTCGTGGCCTCTCGGCGCCTCACTTATTATGCAAGAAACTTTACTATTTACACCAGTCCCAGTCGGTGAGTTTGCCGGTCCCGGGCGCCGGCGCGGCGGACCGGCAGCGCGCGGCGGCTGCTCCTCCATGACACAGCGTTCTACTGTGCCCACGCCGCGGAAGACCTTACAGGTTGAGGACCGCGCTCGTACCGCCGGAAATCACTGACTAAGCGAGATCGTGTTAGATCGCCGGTGACGGGAGACTGTCACGCCGTGATCTGGGGGAAGCCAGGCCTTCCCCGGGCCACCCGGCGCTCGGTCGCCACGTCGTCCGCGCGTGCAACGTGGTCACCGTTCGCTCCGACGAGTGGCACTGGCACGGAGCGACCGCCGACCGGGCGATGTCCCACTTCACTGTGCAAATGACCCAGTCCGGAGACATTGACTGGGACGTCGGGGAGCGTGACTGGGCGGGCGCACGGCAGTTGACCCTGGCCGGTGAGGTGGCGGGCCTGCGTGGTGCCCGGCTGGTGTCCGGGGTGGTTCCCGGCGGCGGCCGGCATGGTGATGTGGCTGTCCGGCGGGCTGCGTGCTGCGGACGGGGCTGGGCGGCTCCTGGGGCGGGGTCCGGCATTCGGGTGGTCTTCGCGGTCAGGCGGCCTCCGCGGGGGTGATGCTGATGACGCAGCCGGGGTTGAGTTTCTGCAGCTGCCGCATCAGGGAGTCCTGCCTGGCATCGGGGGACTCGCGGCGTGTGCAGAAGTCGGCGCCCAGCTCGGCGTATGGCTTGCCGGTCTTCAGGACGCTGTAGGCGATCTTGAGCAGGGTGTGGGCGATCGCGGTGATCGCCCGCTTCTGCGCGCCCTTGTTCCTCGGGCCGCCGAGCTTGCGGACCAGGCGGCGGAACCTGGCCTGCAGCCGGCCCGGTACCCGGACCGCGGCCCAGGCGGCCTGGATGAGCAGCGGCTTGATGTAGGCGCCGCCGTCGCCGGTCCGCCCGCCCTTGCTCTTTCTCGCGCTCATGTAGTTCCCCGGGCACAGGGTCGCCCAGGAGGCGAGCCGGCTGGCGGTGGCGAAGTGCTGGTGCGGGGCCGGGCCGATCGCGCCCAGCCAGCCGGCCACGATCACGTCCCCGAACCCGGGCAGCGTATTCAGCAGCTCCGCCTCGCGGGCGTAGCGGGCCACCAGCGGCGCGATCTTGGCATCCAGGTCCTTGACCGCGTCGTCGAAGACCTTGATCCGGTCCCGGTGCAGCCGGCACATCAGCGCGTGAGGCGCTGGATCTCCGAGGTGCGGGCCTGGACCGTCTTCATCCGGTACCTTGCCAGGTCCCGCACCTCCCTCAGATCCGGATCGGGGATGCAGGAGCCGGACAGCAGCCCGCACTCGGACAAATCCAGCAGCCGGACCGCGTCGTTCGCGTCGGTCTTGTGGCCCTTCAGCGCCTTGGCGTGCGCCGGGCTGATCACCATCACCTCGGTGAAATCCAGCTCGCGCAGCGCGTAGTACACCGGGCCGGTGTACACCCCGGACGCCTCCATCACCACGTGCGTGACGCCGCGGCCGCGCAGCTCGCGGGCCATCGCCTGGAGCACCCCGTAAAACGTGCGGAACTCCAGCACATCGGTCTTGCGGGTCCCGCGCTTCGCGCCCGGGGACCGGATCGCGACCTTGAACACCGGTAGGCCGCCGGCGAGGTGCCCGTGGTGCGGGTCCTTTTCCGGCGACCTCCGGTCCGAACCGGACGGGCACCTTTCAGTGCATCCGGCTCTCCAGTGACTATGGCGTGCAGATCGCGGCTGGCTTCCCGTCGTGGATCAGCTGATGGCAGGCGGCGCAGACGATCAGCGTCTTGCGCCGCATGCGCGCCATCAGGCTGGCCCATCGGGGTTGCGCCGGTCCCGGCGTGCCGAGGTCGGCCAGCTTGCAGACCTGGTGCACCTGCACCTGGGCGCGTTGCTGGCACCACTCGCACCTGCCGCGCAGGAGCCGGGTGACCAGTTCCTTGCGGCGGGTGGCAGGCAGGACCGGCAGGCGGTCATCGAGGACCGCCCGTTTTTGCCGTTTGAGCGGGATACCGCCGAACCGTGCCACCAGCGGAGGTGCCCCCGGCACATGGTCATCCGGGAACAGGGCTGGCGCCGGTTCCATGCGCATTTCCGGCGGGCGACAAATTACACCTGCTGGAGATTAGGGTTCAGGCAGTATAGCTTTAACCATATCGCGCGGGTCCCGCAGCACCCCGCCCCAGCGCATGGGCACGGCCGCTGCTTTCCTAGCATGCTATTGTCCCCTTCACCTTTCGGCTCCAGGTAAGCCATCAGACCCAGGAATACCCTCCGGATTCCTCCCGGCTGAACCGGGAATACAACAGGGCGCCTCGCGGCGCAGCCATGTCCTTGTGCACATCGATCGCGGCCACCCGGTCATAGAGCACTCGCATGCGCCACCTCCTGAAGCGGCTGCCGTAACTAACCGGGAACACAAGGCACGCCGTCCGACCGGACCCCGCACATCAATCAGGAGACTGACACACGCGCTCGCAGCAGCAGCGGGCATGACCCGCAACGGGGATCCCAGCACCAAACTTGGTTACGGCCCCGAACGGTCCAAAGTGAACCGGTGACGACGGACGGCATGCCAGACCCAGCATGCACCTTCCGCCCCAGCCCCATCCTGCGAAACCACGGCAAACCACGCCCAGACCCCGGCCCGCCCCCAATTTCATCCCGGGCATCGCGCCACGAAGTGGCCCATCTTTTCCTTGGTTCGAATTTACGTCTTTTCCTTGGTTCGAATTTACGTCTTTTCCTTGACGAACGTACCCCAACCGGGCGTTGCCTCAGTCAAGCCCCACTCTTTGAGCTGATCGAGCGCGCGCCGTGCCGTGCCCCTCGACACGTTGTACTCGTCGGCAATCTTCGTCACGGACGGCACTTGCTCACCAGGCTGCAACTCTCCGTGCTCGATTTGCTCCCTGATGATTCCGGCTATCCGCAGGTAGGGCGGCTGGGCCTGCCGAGGTTGGCTCATATGATCATGGTAAAGCCCCGCAAACCCCTACACGGCGTGATATAGTTGAGGTTGTATAAGCCATGTTAAAGTTGGCAAAGGCCATGCCTGGCTGGCTGACCCGTGAGCCAGGCACGGTCCATCACAGGTCCACGGGTCAGGCGAGGGAAGCTGTCATGGGTCTGCCGTTTGACCAAGTCGTCCGGCAACAGCACTTCATCGGAGATCACCCCGAGTGGTCGATCCACGCCCAGGAGGGAGCCCGGCGCTTCATCGCGGAAAGGGCGACGGGAGTGACTGTCACGTCGTCGCGGCGCTGTCCCTCCGGGAACTGCTCAACCGGCCCGAAGAGAGACTGAGAGCGGCTGCGAGTGTAATTGCTGGGACTGCGACGAGTAGCTTCTTCACGATGATCAGCCCTCTGGAGCAGTGATGCTTGCGACTGATCCGTCCGGCGCAGTGACGGTGATCTGCACTTCTCCAGATGACATCGGGAGAACAGGCACAATCGAGAGGGTGCAGCCGCTTACAGGTGCAACGCCGGCACCAGGTTGTGCCAGGTATGCCACCCCGTTGTAGGGAAAGCACGTGACGGTCGTGGCGGCTGAGGTGGCCGTCACCGTGACCGTTGGGCCGGGCACCGTGCGGGTCTTCCACTGGGTGATGGTCTTGGTAACCGTCCGGGTCTGCTGCTCCACGACCGTTTTAGTCGGTGCTGGAGCTGCATGACCCTGCGAGCCGCATGCGGCGAGGCCGAGTCCTACGGTAAGCCCGATGGCCGGAATTGCGCCGAGCTTGATGAGTTTCATTGCGATCATCAGCCGGTCTGCACGATGCTCGCGGCGACGATGACGCCACCCGAAACGGTGTAGGTGCCCTCGTAGGTCTTCGTGGTGCCGTCACTCTGCAATGCTGACAGGCTGGCCTGGACCTGATCTGAGCCGAATGCACTGAAGGTGCCAAGCGATACGCTCACAGTCGTGTCATAGCCAGCCACCCATCCGGCGTAATCACTGCCGCCGATGTCGTCGCCACCGAGCGCCCATGCATCCGAATAATCCCCGTCGTTGATGTCCTGGTAGAACTGCTGCACGACAGCCGTGCTGTTGGTGAAGTACGCGGGCTCAGCGGGCGCGGCAGGTGCGGCAGGAGCCTGCACGTAGACGGTCTTGGCCGGTTGCGGTGCTGGCGTCGTCGCAGCGGGAGTCGTCGGGGCGGGCGTGGTGGCAACCGGGGCAGCGGGCGCTGTGACCGTGTGAGTAACGGCACCCACCGGGGCCTTGACCGCGCCGCATGCTGCGAGGCTGAGACCGGCTGCAAGTGCGATGGCCGGGATTGCGACTACCTTGTTGAGGTTCATTGTCTTGCCGTCCCCAGTGCAGAGAGAGCCCTATTTCGCTATCTGTTAGCGGACCCTACGCAGCGTGCATCCTGGTGCTCAGAGCAGAATGACCGGGAAATCGGGTCCGAATGACCGGGCCAAAATGACCGGGAAGCGGAGTCTAAGGTCACCCAACGTGACAGTCGCCACGAGCGTGGAAAGACCCGGGCCGGTACCGGCAGGGACGGTGTACGGCGGCGGAAATGTCACCGGCTGCTGCTAGAACGGGGACGTGCCGCAAAAGCGGCGCGAGCAGGAAAGCGTGGCGGCGCGGTGCTTGACAGCGTTGTTGTCACGCGGCGCGCGCTGTGATCTTTGCGGAGGAACCATGGATGACTCGCCTGCTGCCGGGGGCCTTCGGCCAGGGGAGGTCCCGCTGAGCCCGTGCCAGTCTCCGGAGACGGGGCGGCCGTGGCCAGATCTGATGGCGATTCATCTCGCCGACGTGCCCAATGGGTGGCCACCTTACGACGATGAGTTCTTCGCCCGGCCGACGGCAGGGCCGGGCGCTCCCTTTCAGGCGGCAACCTCGCGGGCCGCGGAGGCGCACGCAGCGGAGGCGGAGCACGCAACTGGGGCGGCGCACACGACCGGGGCGGCGGACGCGACCGGGACGCACGTAACTGCGGGAACGCACGCAGCCGGGGAGCCCAGAGCCAGTGGGGAGGACGAACGCCGCCGGGAACGAGGGAGCGGGGATACGGACTCTGACCGGTGGCCGAGCCAGTTCGCCCAGGTTCTCGCGGAGACGCTGGCGGGTTCCCGGCCCGCCAGCCAGATAACGCCCTGGACCACCGAACGTGCCCGGGCGCACATTCGCCGCCTCGGTCCCCTGCTGGCCGCCGAACAGCGGCCAAGGGTGCAACGGGTCCTGACGTCCCGCCCCGTGAAGGACGTGGTGGAAGTCTCCGTCATCGTCGGGTTCGGGTCGCGGACGCGCGCCCTGGCTGCCCGGCTGGAACGGGCAGGTCCGCAGGCGGCCACGCTGAGCCGCCCCGCCCGCCAGGCACGCTGGCTCTGCACGGCGGTCGAATCGGCCTGACACGCCCGCGCCAGCCGGTCCCGGCCGGGCTGCCACCCGGTTGCGGGTCAGCCCGGCAGGGCCGCCAGGGTCAGCCCGGCAGGGCCGCCAGGGTCAGCCCGGCAGGGCCGCCAGGGTCAGCCCGGCGCGGCCGGCACAGTCGCCAGGCGGGTCATGGAGTCAGCTGGTCGCGCGGTTGCGGGGGTCGCCGTGGCAGCGCTTGTACTTCCGGCCCGAACCGCACGGGCACGGGTCATTCCGCCCGGCGTGGGCGAAGTCCCCGGTGGGGGCGCCTTCGATGTGGCTTTCTACGTGGGCGCCGCCGTCTACGGAGGGCGCGGTGTACTGGAGCGCACCTGTCCGGCGCGGGGTGAGTCCCGGCGGAAGCACGGGGGATGCGCCGTTGCCGTCGGTGGCCTCCGGCGCCGGACCGCCCCGGTGCCGGCCACCGGACCTGCCGGACCCGGTCGCGGTACGATTCGCGGTCCCGGATGCCTTCGCGGTCCCGGATGCGCCCCTGGCTCCGGCCGTCGCGCCACCGGAGGCAGTCGCGGCCTCGTTGCGCCGGCGGTTGCCCGTGCGCGAGGCGCCCGCGCCCGTCGCGGCACCCGCGCTCGCGCCTGCCCCGGTGGCGGCGCCGGCCGCCGGGGCCGCACCCACCTGGGGCGCCGCACCCGCGGGGCCGACCGCGCCCGCTGGGTTCACCGGGCCCGCTGTGGCCCCGGGGCCTGCCGGGGCGAGGCCGGGCTGGGCCCCGGGCACCGCACTGGGGTCGGTGGCCTCTTCGGTGATCGGGTTTTGCTGGACTTCCACCTGAAGGTTGAACAGGGCCCCGGCCGATTCTTCCTTGATGCCGTCCATCATGGCGTTGAACATGTCGAAACCCTCGCGCTGGTATTCCACCAGCGGGTCGCGCTGCGCCATGGCGCGCAGGCCGATGCCCTCGCGCAGGTAGTCCATCTCGTACAGGTGCTCGCGCCACTTGCGGTCCAGGACGGACAGCACGACCTGGCGCTCCAGCACCCGCATGACGTCGGGCGTCAGCTCTTCCTCGCGGCGCGCGTAGGCCTCGTGCGCGTTGTCGGTGACGACCTCGGTGATGAGGTCCGACGACAGGTTCGCCTTACCGCCGGCTTCTTCCTCCATGTCGGCCACGGTCAGGGTGATCGGGAACAGCTGGCGGAATGCCTTCCACAGCTTGTCCAGGTCCCACTCCTCGGGGAACCCCTCGCTGGTCGCGCCCACCACGTAGGACTCGATGACCTCATCGGTCATCCCGAGGATCTGCTCCTTCAGATCCGCGCCCTCCAGCACCCGGCGCCGCTCGTCGTAGACGACGTGGCGCTGCCGGTTCAGGACGTCGTCGTACTTCAGGACGTCCTTGCGGATCTCGAAGTTCTGCTGCTCCACCTGTGTCTGCGCCGACCGGATGGCGCGCGTCACCACCTTGGACTCGACGGGCACGTCGGCCGGGATGTTCAGCCGGTCCATGATCGCCCCGACCCGGGCGGAGTTGAACATCCGCATCAGGTCGTCTTCGAGCGAGAGGTAGAACCGCGTCTCGCCCGGGTCGCCCTGACGGCCGGAACGGCCGCGAAGCTGATTGTCGATCCGGCGTGACTCGTGGCGCTCGGTGCCGAGCACGTACAGGCCGCCGGCCGCGACGACCTCCTCGTGTTCCTCGGCCACGGCCCGCTTGGCCTTCGCGACCGACTCGGGCCAGGCGGCCTCGTAGTCTTCCGGCGTCTCCAGCGGGGACAGGCCACGCTGGTGGAGTTCCAGGTCGGCGATGAAGTCGGGGTTGCCGCCGAGCATGATGTCGGTGCCACGGCCGGCCATGTTCGTGGCCACGGTGACCGCGGCCTTGTGCCCGGCCATGGCCACGATCGCCGCCTCACGCTCGTGGTACTTCGCGTTCAGCACCTCGTGCACGACTCCGCGGCGCGTGAGCATCTGAGAAAGGATCTCCGACTTCTCCACGCTGGTCGTGCCGACGAGGACCGGCTGGCCCTTGTGGTTCCGCTCCACGATGTCCTCGACGCACGCCTCGAACTTGGCCTGCGCCGTCTGGTACACAACGTCCGACTCGTCGGCCCGGATCATCGGCTTGTTAGTCGGGATCGGCACCACGCCGAGCTTGTAGATCTGGTGAAACTCGTTGGCCTCGGTGATGGCCGTGCCGGTCATGCCGCCGAGCTTGTCGTAGAGCCGGAAGTAGTTCTGCAGCGTGATCGTGGCGAGGGTCTGGTTCTCGTCCTTGATCTGCACGCCCTCTTTGGCCTCGATGGCCTGGTGCATGCCCTCGTTGTAACGCCGACCGTGCAGGATGCGGCCGGTGAACTCGTCGACGATGAGGACCTCGCCGTTCATTACGACATAGTCCTTGTCCCGCTTGTACAGCTCCTTGGCCTTGATCGCGTTGTTGAGGAAGCTGACCAGCGGGGTGTTCACCGGGTCGTAGAGGTTGTCGATGCCGAGAGTGTCCTCGACCCTCTCGACGCCGGACTCCAGGATGCCGACGGTCTTCTTCTTCTCGTCGACCTCGTAGTCCCCTTGGCCGTCCTCACCCCGGCGCAGCCGCGGTGCGATCTTGGCGAACTCGACGTACCACCGTGCGCTCTGCTCGGCGGGGCCGCTGATGATCAAGGGCGTCCGCGCCTCGTCGATGAGGATCGAGTCAACCTCGTCCACGATCGCGAAGTGATGGCCGCGCTGGACGCAGTCCTCGAGGCTCCACGCCATGTTGTCGCGCAGGTAGTCGAAGCCGAACTCGTTGTTCGTGCCGTAGGTCACGTCGGCCGCATACTGCTTACGGCGTTCCTCGGGCGGCATCTCCGAAAGGATGACGCCGACCTCGAGGCCGAGGAACTGGTGCACGCGGCCCATCCACTCGGCATCACGCTTGGCCAGGTAGTCGTTGACCGTGACGACGTGCACGCCGTCGCCGGCCAGCGCGTTCAGGTACGCGGGGAGGACCGACGTCAGGGTCTTGCCCTCACCGGTCCGCATCTCGGCGATGTTTCCCATGTGCATCGCCGCGCCGCCCATGAGCTGAACGTCGAAGTGACGCTGGCCGAGCGTGCGCTTCGCGGCCTCGCGCACGGTCGCGAACGCCTCCGGGAGCAGATCGTCCAGCGACTCGCCGCCGGCGTACCGCTGCTTGAGCTCGTCGGTCATGCTGCGCAGCTCAGCGTCGCTCATCGCGACGAAATCGTCCTCGATAGAGTTGACCTGCCCGGCAATCCGCTTGAGCTTGCGAAGTATCTTTCCTTCGCCAGCACGAAGGACGCTGTCTAGGATGACTGGCACTTCTTGTTGCGCTCCTCGCGGATTGTCTGAGCTGACGGCCACCGGCGCCGAGCGGGCCCTGCGTGCCCGGGCGGCCGGTCTTCGCCAGGCCGGGCGAGCCTTGGGATACGGGACATGCACCCCGACAGTCATGGTAGGCGAGTCACGGCACGAAACCGAGCCCCTACGGAAGTCCCGTGGCAGCAGGGACAGACTCTTGGTGCGCCGGAACCGGTAGTAGTCCCCGCATGCCTGCCCCACAATAATATGTGTCGCAGCGACGGCAAGGGACGCGCGCGCCACGCTCGTACCACGGAGCCGGCGCGGGACGAGAGGAGCAAGGCAATGACCGAGCAGCCGGGATCGCGGATGCTGGCGGGTGCCACCAGCGGCACGGTCGGGCAGGCTCCGGAAACGGTCGGCCCCGCTCCGGAGGAATCACCGGCCGGGCACGCCATGGCCCTGGCTCACGAGTCGTTCCACGGCCGTCCCGTCTCGTGGGTCGCCGTCACGGTCATCGTCATCGGCTTCATCATCGGCGGCTTCGCCATGGTTCCCACCCCGACCTGGTGGCTGTTCTGGACCGCGGCCGGGATCACGGCGGTGGGCCTTGGCACCGGCGCGCTGGCCAGGGTGACCGAAGACTGGTACTGAACGGGCTCAGGACGCCGTTCGGAACGAACCGTCCGCCGCGTTACCGCCGCATGACTGATGCCGAACGGGCCCCGCTGGGCGCCTGGCGACGGGTGGTGCCAGGCCCGGTTGATGTCACCCCTTGCGGCTACGCTCGGGTTCTGTGCCGAGTCTTTCCCACGCCGACCGTCTGGCCCCGGTCCTAGCGCGCGTGGCCGCCGAGGGCCCCGTGACCGCCACCCAGCTCGGGGCGCGAAGGGCGGCGGTCCCTGGTGGGACTGGTCCGAGGTCAAGGTCGCCGCCGAGTGGCTGCTCGACATCGGCGATCTGGTCTGCGCCCGGCGGACCGGCTGGCGCCGGGTATACGACCTGGCGGAGCGGGTAGTCCCGGCGGACCTGCTGAACATGGATCCCTCCGACGAGGAGTGCGTGAGCCATCTCGTGGGGGTGGCCGCGCGGGCCCTCGGCGTGGCCACGCGGGGCGACCTGACCGACTACCAACGGCTGCAGCGGCGGCTGCCGGGCGGCCACGGCCGCACCGAGGCGCTGGACGACGCGGCCCGGGCGGCGGGCCTGGCGCCCGTCACGATCCCCGGGGCGCGGGGCAGCGTCGCCGCGTGGGCCGACCCGGCCGCGCTGTCCGCCGCGGACAGTAACCGCCGGGAACGGCACCGGGTCACGCTGCTGTCGCCGTTCGACTCGCTCATCTGGGACCGCAAGCGGACGGCGCGACTGTTCGGCTTCGAGCACACCCTGGAGGCCTACGTGCCGAAGGACAAGCGCGTGCACGGTTACTTCGTCATGCCGCTGCTCGCCGGGGGGCGCCTGGTCGGCCGGGTGGATCCGGTGCGCTGGGGCACGACGCTGGTCGCCCGCCAGGTCTCCCTCGACCGGCCTTCGGCGGCGGAGCCGATGGCCCGCGCGCTGCACGAGGCCGCCGAATGGGTCGGCTGCGAACGCATCGAGCTGGAACGAGTCGAACCTGCGGAAAGCGCAGCGCGACTTCGGCAGCTGTGCTAGCCCGGGGGGACGACCCCCCGCAGCCCCCCGATGCGCTACGCGCCCCGCTGTGGTTACTCGCCGGCACACCGGCCGCTCACCGGGCACAGGGCCCGGTTCGCTGGGCCGGTATGAGCGCCTCGCCGTAACCTGCGCAGGTGCTGTCAGGGCCAGCACGGATGCTGTCAGACACCCCGGGTCAGCACTAGCTGAACTCGATGAGTTTTTCGCGGACGGCGATCATGACGGCTTCCATCCGGGAATGGATCTGAAGTTTCTCCAGGATATTGCGGACGTGGTTCTTCACCGTGTTCTCGGAGATGAACAATTCCTTGGCGATGTCGCGGTTGTTCATGCCGCGCGCAACGAGCTTCAGGACCTCCATTTCACGGTCGGTGAGCTTGGGCGCGGGGACCTGCTGCGGGCGCTCCTCCTCGGAGTCGCGGCGGGCCAGCGTGGCGAACTCGGTGAGGAGCTTGCCGGCCATCGAGGGATTGATGAGCGACTGGCCGCCATACACCGCCCGCACGGCGTCCGCGACCTCGTCCAGCGGAATGTCCTTGAGCAGGTAACCGCTGGCTCCGGACCGGATCGCCTCGAAGAGGTCTTCCTCCTCGTCGCTGATGGTCAGCATCACGATCTTGGCGCTGGGCGCGGACTCCTTCATCGCCCGGGCCGCCTCGATGCCACTGGTCTTGGGCATGCGGATGTCCATCAGGACCACATCGGGAAGGAACTCACCAGCCCGGGCCACCGCCTCGGCGCCGTCGCTGGCCTGGCCCACCAACTCGATGCCGGGCTCATCGGCCAGGACCATCTCCAGCCCGCGCCGGAAGAGCGCGTGATCATCGGCGATCAGCACGCGAATGGGGTCGGCTGAGGCCTTGTCGCTGGCCCGCTCGCCGTCGGGAGCACCGGAACCCTCGCTCACGCTGTCTCCTCCCACCTACGACCGTTCGCCCGGATACCGGCCGCAACGACCCACCGGCGTTCGATCGACATAGCGCTCATGTGCACAGACTCTGCCGAGCCGTGGCACGCCGCGCAAATCAGGCGCGCCGGGCGCCGGCCGCACCGCCGGTATCCGGTACCCCTTTTCCGCCGGCCCTATGCGGAACCTTCCATCAATCGGATCACACCGTAGTCATAGCCCCGGCGCCGGTAGACCACGCTGAACAGGCCGCAGTCGCGGTCATGGAAGAGATAGAAGTCGTGCCCGACGAGTTCCATCTCCAGCAGCGCCCGGTCGATCGTCATCGGCTCGGCCTGGTGCAGCTTCTCCCGGACGACCAGGGGCCCGTCCCCTTCCATCGGGATCGGGACCAGGTGCGCCGACGCGGACTCCTCCGCGTCGATCTCGTAGTTCAGCAGGGCATCCTCGTCGAGGTCCGGGGCTTCCAGCTCGGTCAGCCTGGTCCGCCGGTGGCCGTTGCTGCCGGGACCCGGCGGCGCCGGGGCGCCCGGCCCGCCGGGAAGGCCCAGTTCCGGCGGAGTTGGCACGATGGCCTCCCCGGATACGGGCGCCACCGTGCCGCCGGCCCGGACCAGGTCCCGTTCGCCGTGGTGGATCTTCCGCCGGTCGCAGGCCCGCCGCAGCCGGGCTTCGAGTTTGGCGAAGGCCAGGTCAAGGGCCGTGTAACGGTCATCGGCGCACGCCTCCGCCCGAATCACGGGGCCGCGGGACAGAATGGTGAGCTCAACCCGTTCCCGGCGCCCTGACTGCCGCGGATTGGGCTCCTTGCTGACCTCCACATCGACCCTCGTTGCCTTCGGGTCCAGTTTTTCGATCTTGACGAGCTTGCCGACCGCGTGCTCGCGGAAGCGCTCGGGGATATTAGTGCGCCGGCTCCTGAAGATGATGTCCATTGCGATCCCCTCTAATTGCGAGTGTCGCTCCTGCTGGCGACTGTACGGTGGGCACCCGTCCGGCCGACCTGGTCTTCGTCCCCACATCCGCCTGCTGAGGGGTTCGCGGCATCTCTGTGGCCACTACTGCCCTTCTCCCGGCCCAGCGAACCTGGTGCTCGCTGGCGGGGCAGGACTTACTTCTAAGCCGCACCGTGATCGGTCGACGAGAAGTCGCCTTACGTGGGCCGTTTAGCCTGCGGCTGGCATCGGCTTGCCATGCCGGGCGCAGCCCCTGAGTCGTGCCCAAGGGGCCCAGCCTGACGCAACCACGGACCCGGACGGGTGCCATGACACGAAGGTAGCCCTATCTGGGCCAATTGTCAGCGGGGAACTGTACGCAAAAAGTAACTGCTCGTTTACAGAACGTCTCACCATGGCCGTCGGGGCCCTATAACGGACAGGCTAAGTTCCCGTAACGGGCAGGAAACGACACACGGTCAGCCCGGATAAGCCGGGGCCCGGCCCGCTCCGACGACTCCGCTCCATAGGCCGCCCAGACTCGCCAGCGTGGTCATCTGCCCGCTGGACAGTCCCGCGACCAGCGGATTGGAGGAGCCGTCCGCGGTGACCGAGACGGTGCCGTCCTCCGCCGGCACCGGCACGAGCGTCTCGCCGTTGATGGCGACTTCGTCCAGCACCGTGTTGCCCGACGACCGGCTCAGGACGATCACGTGATCCGCGTCGTACCAGCTCAGAGCGATAAAGTCACCGTTTTGCGAGCTGATCGGAACCGCTGGGCCGATGAAGGCCTGCGAGCCGGAGCGCACGATCGCCGCGAGCACGAGCTGTGACCCGCCACTCCCGGTGACGAGCATGGCACAGCGGACCCCGTCCGGGGCCACCTTCAGCGCGGTGACCTGCTTGCCGGACGGCAGCGTGGTGGCCACCGGGATGGCCGCGCCGCCGCGCCCGGGCACCAGCCAGACCTGCCCGCTGCCTGTTGCCCACAGATCGTCGTGGCTGTCCCAGCTCAGGGACGTGAAGGGGCCGTTGGCCCGCTGGGCCAGCGTGGCGCTCCTGGTCGGGCGGCCGATGTAGAGGGCGCCGCCGGGGCCGAGCCCGGCCACGTACTGACCGCTGGGTGAGACGGCGACCTGAGTGAGCGGGATCTGTCCCGTCCCGGCCTGGCCGGGGACCGGCGCCCCCTGCGGCGCGTTGACCTCGGCGGTGCCGGACAGCGAGCGCACCGCCCCGCGGCTGTCGGCGTAGTAGAAGCTGGCGTGCGCGGGGGCGGAGGGGACGTAGCTGGCGTAGGTCCCGATCTGCTGGACGGGGCTCTGCGACCCGGCCAGTGTCCGCGGCGTCCCGTTGACCTCCAGCTCCACCGACTGGATCGACGGCTGGTCCGAACTGGAGCCGGCCAGGGTCCACAGCAGCTGGGCGAACATCTGGCGCAGGGCCTGGTCGCTGGCGCCCGCCACTGGCCCGCTGAGGTTCACGATCGCGGTGCGGCCGTCGAGGGAAACGCTCAGCAGCCGGGTCCTGGCCGGGAACGCCGTCTGCGCGGCGCCGAGCAGCCAGCCGGACGGCGCGGCCAGCAGCACCTGCAGGAGCTGGGTCATCAGATCCGCCGGGGTGGCCTCCTGCGGCACGTACACCGGATCGGGCAGCAGCACGTTCATGGCCGGGTCGAAGAAGTAGATATTGCGCGGCTGATAGACGTGCACGAAATCAGCCTGGGTCAGCAGCACGACGCTGGGCAGGTCAGAGATCCGCCACTCCCCGTTCTGGCGGACGAGCTGGAACTTCTCCTGCGCCGCGGACTGGCCCTGCGATGAGATCGCGTACTGCCCGCTGTCGGAGACGCTGCCCAGGACCGGGCCGCTGACCTCGACCACGGTCGTAGCGGCCGTCTTGCCCGAATATGGCGAGCGCACCGGCGTGACGATGCTCGGGCTCTGGCCGAAGACCTTTACCGCCCATCCCGGGTGCCAGGTGCGGCTGGCCGACGGAATCAGGTACTCGCGCGCGACCGCGTGACCGCTGGCGAAGCTGGCGTTGGCGGCCAGGAACCCCGACACGATCTGCTGCGGCGACCAGCCGTACCCGGGCGGGACCGGGATCGGCTGCAGGTAGTACTGGCCGCCGTCCGAACCGCCCTGGGTGACGTTCACGGACTGCACATGACCACTGGTCGGCACGGTGACGCAGCCGGCGAGCAGAAGCCCGCACAGCGCGGCGACCACCGCCGGCCCTCTTCGTTGAGGCCGGGGCGTGCTAGCCACGCGTGCCCACCCCGGTCCCGCCAACCGGGTCGGCCTGATCGAGCGGCCCGGTCTCGTCGCTGCGGACGGCTCCCGGCGGCGGAGCCGCGGCCCCGAGGACCAGGCCGCCGGAGACCACCTCGCCGAGTCTCGGGACGACGTCGGTGTCGTCGGGGACCAGCGGCAGCGGGGAGCCGACAAGTTTCTGGCCGGCGACGCGCGGGATCGTGAGCCGGAAGACGGACCCCTTGCCCGGCACACCCCACGCCTGCAGCCATCCGCCGTGCAGCTGGGCGTCCTCCAGCGCGATGGCCAGCCCCAGCCCGGTGCCGCCGGTCGCGCGGGCGCGGGCCGGATCGGCGCGCCAGAAGCGGTCGAAGACGAGCTGGTCCTGTCCCGGTTTCAGGCCTACACCGTGGTCGCGGACCGCAACCGCGACCGCGTCCCGGTCGGCGGCCACGGTGACGATGACGTCGTTGCCCTCCCCATGCTCGACCGCGTTGACGAGCAGGTTGCGCAGGATGCGCTCGACCCGGCGGCGGTCCGCGTCGGCCATGCACGGCTCGGCGGGCAGCCGGAACTCGATCCGCCCACCGCGGCGCTCCGCGAGCTGCTGTGCGTCGTCGGCGGCCCGCCGGGCGAGGTCGCTGATGTCGACCGAGTCGGCGTCGAGGGTGGCGGCGTTCGCGTCGTGCCGGCTGATCTCCAGGAGGTCCTCGAGCAGCTCCTGGAAGCGTTCGAGCTGCCCCTGCAGCAGCTCGGCCGAGCGCGCCGACGAGACATCGAAGGTGTCCTTCGCCTCGAGCAGCACCTCCGCGGCCATCTTGATCGTAGTCAGCGGAGTCCGTAGCTCGTGTGAGACGTCGGAGACGAACTGGCGCTGCACCTTGGACAACTCTTCGAGCTCGCGGAGCTTATCCTGCAGGCTCACCGCCATGTCGTTGAACGACGTCGCGAGCGCGGCGAGGTCGTCGGCGCCGCGGACCCGCATCCGCTCCTCGAGGCGGCCGGCGGTCAGCCGCTGCGCCGCCTGCGCCGCGTGCCGAACCGGGATGACCACCCACCGCGTCACCAGCGAAGCGATCACGGCGAGCAGGACGATCAGCGCCAACCCGGCCCCGATCAGCGTGCGCTGCACCAACTGGAGGGTCTGCTGCTCCTGCCCCATGGGGAACAGGTAGTAGAGCTGGTAGTAGTTGCCCAGCGGCGTGCCGATCGCGAGCCCGGGCTGGCTGACGCGGTCCAGCGTCGACACGATCATCGTCGGCGCGTAGTACATCTTGCTGGCCCCGCCGTGGTCCTGCTCCGCCTGCACGCTGGCCGCCAGGGCGGCCGGAATGCTCACCAAGGGGTCGGCGCCGCCCGCCACGCCGCGGGTGTAGACGGGGGAGGCCACCCGGTCCTGGCTCACCTCGATCACGACGTCGTAGCCGCCGTCGTTGCCGCTCGCGTTCTGCAGTTCCTGCGCGGTCGGGTAGAGGAAGGTGTCGGCCGCCGCGGCACTGGACGGGGCCCGGTTGAGCAGGGGACTGCTCTCGGCGACGGTCAGGCCCTGCGACACCTGGGCGGTGGCGGACCTCTCCTTGTTCAGCAGCAGCCCGTCGGCGATCTGCTGGGTGAGGAAGAAGCCGAGCACAGCGATGACCAGAGCCGACAGGGCCAGCGTGGTGGTGACGACGCGCAGCTGGAGCGACCGGCGCCAGCGGCAGCGCAGGTCCTCCGACCGCTCGCGCTGCCACTTCCGCGTCGCGCGCAGGATCCGCTTGGCGCGGTGCGGCAGCCGGCGGCCGGCCAGTTTCGCGAGCCGCGACTGACGGACGATCTTGTACCAGCCCTTGCGCCTGCCCTTTCGCCACCGGCGCGGGGGCGCGCTGCGACTCCGGGCCGCGCCACCGGCGCCCGGCTCGCCCCGGCCCTTCCGCGTATCGGCCGCTGAGCTAGGCGCAGGCACCCCCGTCATCGTTCATCGGGAGCAGCATAGGCCGTTCCTCCTGGTTCAGCCAGGGTTCCGCCGCCCAACCAGGCGCCCCCATCAGGCCGGGCCGGCCTTGTAACCGACGCCACGCACGGTCACCACGACCTCCGGCCGCTCCGGGTCCTTTTCAATCTTGGCCCGCAGCCGCTGGACATGCACGTTGACCAGCCTGGTGTCGGCGGCATGCCGATAGCCCCAGACCTGCTCGAGCAGTACCTCCCGGGTGAAGACCTGGCGCGGCTTGCGGGCCAGCGCGACGAGAAGGTCGAACTCGAGCGGGGTGAGGTTCAGCGCCTCGCCGTCCCGCTTGACCGAATGGCCGGCCACATCGATGCTGATGTCCCCGATCTGGAGCATCTCCGGCGCCGGCTCGTCGGTCCGGCGCAGCCGGGCCCGGATCCGGGCGACCAGTTCCTTCGACTTGAACGGCTTGACGAGGTAATCGTCCGCCCCCGACTCAAGGCCCAGCACGACGTCCACCGTGTCGGTCTTGGCCGTCAGCATGACGATCGGTATCCCGGACTCGGTCCGGATCTGGCGGCAGACGTCGATCCCGTCGGTACCCGGCAGCATCAGGTCCAGCAGCACCAGATCCGGCCGGGTGTCACGGAACACGTCCAGCGCCTTGTCGCCGTCGGCGACAAACGTCGGCTCGAATCCTTCGCCGCGGAGCACGATCCCGAGCATTTCTGCGAGGGCCGCGTCGTCATCGACGACCAGCACACGTCCTTTCATGGCCCTATAGTTCCACGTGATCGGGCATGGGGAGGCCAGTGCGGGAATGCCGGGGCCGCAACTATGCGGCGAGAGCCCGATTTGGCGGGTCCGCCACCCGCCCGCGGGCCCAGGCCGAGCGGTCCCGCGCGGCCCAGGAACATCGGCGGCGGGGAGTCGTCGTGGTGGACGCGCCGCCGCTGCAGCGGGCATCGAGGCCATCCCCGGCATTGTGCGGGACTGGGTCAACCAGGTCGCCACCGGAAAGACCCGGTGGCGGGAATCGGGCGGCCCGGCTTCTCAAGCCGGGCACTGACTTTCAGCGACACCGAGAGTCAGGCTGACAAAAAGCCGGCGCCATGGCATCGTAGCCGCGACTAACCAGGCTGGTCAGCGACTTACCGGTAGTGTCATCGGTATACGTAACGCAGCGGCTTCGTAACTGCGGGGAGAACTGCCATCATGAACAAGAGGATTCCGGGGATCGCGGCAGCCGCCGCCGCAGGACTTACCATCGCCGGGTGCCGTGCCAGCACAGGGACCAGTGGCGGCGGTGGCCCGCCATCATCGGCACCAGCCCCGCCGAGCGCGGCACCGTCCACCACCAGCCCTGGGCGGACCACCGACGTGACGCCTACGGCGTCCGGCTGCGCGACCTGGATGACAGGACAAGCGGACGGGGATCAGGCCCGACGACGGGCGAAATCACCACGTCAGGCCTTGACGTGACGTTCGGCCAGGACCGCCAGCAGAGCGGCTCAATGGCTATCGACGGCACCGACCAGGGCACCAGCCAAATCATGCAGCCTGCCAGCATGGAGGCCATGACGTTCGGCTTCCCTGCCGTGTTCATCACGGGGACGTGGCAGAGCCCCTGCCAGGTAGCGCAGGTCTACGGCACACGGGAGGGCCGTCATGAGCACCCCCTTGAGCCCCAGCCCAGCTATCGGCGTTCCGTGACCGTGGGGAGCCGTATCAATGGGGGAGCGATATGCAGCCTGCAGGCACCATCCCCGGTGAGTCATCATGAGCGCCGTACGGGACTGGCTGACACACACGTTAGTCAAGCTCTGGGCGTTCGCTGAGAGCTACTGGGTGCCCGTGGCCATCATCGCCTACAGTGCAGGCCTGGCCGCCTATGCCCTGACCGGCAGGCGAATGTCATGAGTGAGCAGCAGGAGGTCCCTGCGGCCCTCAGGGACGTGGCCGCCGCTGCCCTGGGGCTCGCGGTCGCGGTCAGCCTGGCCCGCAGGGAAGGCCACGGCTGGGCCGTTATCGGTGCGTTCATGGGCCTACCCGCTGACAGCGCCGAGGCCTGGTTTGGCGGCGGTGAGCCGTCATGAAGCTCTGGCGATGCGCTGCTCCGCCTGCGCCAGTTCGAGGTCCGCCAGCCGGGGAATGCCCGTGAGCAGGGACGGGGCAGAAAGGCCGGTGTCATCGAGCACCGCACGCGCCCAGCGCAACCGGAACTGAACGCCGCCTGGGAATCGCGTCCGGCGCCAGCGGGCCGCAATATCACGCGCACCTGGAAAGCCAGACCGGCCAATTCTACCGGTGCGAGCACAACCACCGTACCGAAAGCGCAGCCGTCAAGTGTGCCAATTCGAAGGCCACAGCAGGCGGCACGGGCTGAATTCGCATAGCTTGACCAGCAGGCCGGCCCGTGGTCACGGCGAGCGCGGAGCCCGACATCATAGCGACGAGCACTATGGCATTCACCGCCTCCGTCTGGCGGTCATGGCGTGCTGGAACGGCTTCGGTACCAGCCGACGGTCGCGGCGATGGCGACAGGCAACCGGGTGCCGGCGGCTCCAAACATGGAGTCGTATTTACTTGTGTCGAGGACGAAGGGCTGGTCGAATTGGTAGGCCATCTCGCCCAGCTCCCGGATCGTCGGGTTGACCAGCCCCAGGCCGCGCAGGGCCAGCTTGGATAGCCCGCGAATGGCGACCGGATGCCCGACCTCGTTGGCGACCAGATCAAGGAGCGCCCGGGTCGTGACGGTCTCCGGGCCGGGCAGGTGCCACACTTCGCCGATCGCCCGGACGTCGGTGCCCAGAGTGGCCAGGCCAGCGGCGACGTCGGGAACGTAGCTGTAGCTATGGGGCAAATTAGGGTCGCCGATAAAGTCGGCGCGCCGCCCGTCCAGGGCGTTGCCGAAGACCCGCTCGCCGAGCGTTGAGCCCTGGGTCACGCCGGGGCCGAAGAAGTCCGAAGCCCGGCCGATGGCGACGCGGACCCGGCCGGCCGCGGCGGCGGCCAGCAGTTCCCCGGTCATCGCCGCCCGGGTCCGGCCCTTGACCGTCGTCGCCGCCAGTGGCAGGTCCTCGGTCATCGGCCTGCCCTCGGTCGGGCCGTATCCGTAGACGTTCTCCAGGCTCACCAGGAGCGCGCCGTTGCGTTCGGCGGCGGCCAGCACGCCCCGCTGCAGCGGGGGGAAGCGTTCCGGCCACTCGGAGTACGGTGCGTTGAGGCATTGGTAGACGACCGACGCGCCCTTGGCCGTGTCGGCGGCGGCTTCGGGGTCGGTGACGTCCACGGTCCGCCAGTCGACGCCGGCCAGCGCGGGTGGCCGGTGCCTGGACACCGCCCGGACGGCCACCCCTTGGGTGGTCAGGTGCGTGACGAGGGCCTGCCCGACCTGGCCGGTCCCGAACACCACGTGCAGGTGATCCTCATCCATAGCTTGGTCCTTTCGGGGATGGCATCAGTCCGGTGGTTTTCTGGATCGTGACGGCGAAATCGGCGCCGAGGGCCGCGGCAGGCTGAACGCTCTGCGCAGGCTCGAGCGCAAGGACGTTCCGGCTCCGAAACGGGTGCGCGGCGTCGCGCTGCCGGGTGACTTTTTCAAACTACGCTTCCACTCTGGAAACTAGCAATAAATTTCCAGAGTTAACGTGCCTGCGTATGGAGTGTGCGACTTCAGCGGCGCGGGCGGTGGCCTCGGCTTCAGGGACGCGGGCGGCGGCCGAGGAAGGCCACCAGCCGGTCGCCCGGGCAGGCCAGGTCGGCGACCGGAACCGGGTCGGCGAACAGCCCGGCCCGGGTGCCGCGCGGAGCCAGCAGCGCGGCGATCGGCAGCAGTTCGCTGGCCAGGCCGGGCGGAACCGTCCCCGGTCCGCCACAGGTGACGGCGATGTCCCAGCCGTGCACCGCGATCTCGACCGCCCCGGTCATCGTGATCAGGCTCGTGTTCAGGTCACGGTCACCGATGACGACGCGGCTCTCGGCCGAGCCGGCTGCCGCACACGCGCACAGAAGCGTTGCGGCCCGCTCGCTCAAGCCGCCGACCGGGCCGCCGGGCTCGGCGCAGCCAGCCTCCGCCCAGCCACCGTCGGCAGCCGCGCCCGGCTGGACGAAACCGGTGTACAGGCCCTCGGACAGCGTGTCCATCGAGTCGCCGACGTGGTGCAGCAAGGTCCGCAGGTCCCATCCGGCGCAGGGCGTCGGCAGCGGCAGGCGTGGCGGGGTGGCCAGCCGGGCCGCGGTCAGCGCGTACCTGACGGCGCGGACCAGCAGCCCGCGCTCAACCGGCGCTGTCACGGTGACCTGCGCGGTCAGCACGCGCCACGGTGGCCTGCACGGTCAGCGCCCGTCCGGACGGCTCCGGCTGCGGCGGGCTGGTAAACAGGCGGGAGCCGGAACGAGCCGAACATGGTGAAATCTTCGCCAGCCGTCATCGCCACCCCGGTTCGTCCGCGCCGACGGCCAACGCCGTCACTGGTACAGACTCACCGCCAGTCCGAAAGTCACCGCGCAGACCGCGAGACTTTCCGGTAAGGCGGCGAGCGACGGGGGGACACCGTCTACTGGGGCTTCACGCCGCCCGCGTGAAGGCCGCGTATGAGCGGGCACGCGGCGGGTAAAGTGGCTCGCCATGGCGGAACCCGAAGCGGAGGCCGTGGCCGAGCGCATGGCAGACCGGCCGCTGCAGAACGTGATGGAGCCCGGCTGGGCCGAGGCGCTGGAACCCGTGGCCGGGCGGATCAAGGAGATGGGCGACTTCCTCCGCGCGGAACTCGCGGCCGGGCGCCGTTACCTGCCCGCGGGCGAGAACGTCCTGCGCGCCTTCAAGCAGCCGTTCGCCGACGTGCGCGTGCTGATCGTCGGGCAGGACCCCTACCCCACGCCTGGGCACCCGATCGGGCTCAGCTTCTCGGTGGCGCCGGACGTGCGGCGGCTGCCGCCGAGCCTGGTCAACATCTTCCGGGAGTACACCGACGACCTCGGCCTGCCCGAACCGTCGAACGGTGACCTGACCCCGTGGGCGGAGCGCGGTGTGCTGCTGCTGAACCGGGTGCTCACCGTGCAGCCGCGCAAGCCCGGCTCACATCGCGGCAAGGGCTGGGAAGAGGTCACGGACCAGGCCATCCGCGCGCTCGCCGCTCGGAGGGTCCCGCTGGTGGCCATCCTGTGGGGCCGGGACGCCCAGAACCTCGCACCGCTGATGGAAGGGGTGCCGAAGATAGAGTCCCCGCATCCGAGCCCGTACTCGGCCGACCGTGGCTTCTTCGGCTCGCGCCCGTTCAGCCGCGCGAACGAACTGCTGGCGGCCCACGGCGGCCAGCCCATCGACTGGGCCCTCCGCTAACCGGTTCAGGAGCCGATGCGCCAGGACTCCAGGTAGGCCGACTGGGCGGGGGTGAGGACGTCGATCTGGGTGCCGATCGCGGCCAGTTCGAGCCGGGCCGCCTCGGCGTCGATCGGGGCCGGGACCTCGTGTACGTCGGGGGCCAGTTTCCCGGCGTGGCCGGCCAGCCACGCCAGCGCGAGCGCCTGCACGCCGAACGACAGGTCCATCGCCTGGGCGGGGTGCCCCTCGGCGGCGACCAGGTTCACCACCCGGCCCTCGGCGAGCAGCAGCAGCCGGCGCCCGTCGGCCAGGTCGAAGGAGTCCACGTGCGGGCGCAGGTCGCGGCGGACCGCGACCGCCATATCGGCCAGCGCGCGCACGTCGATCTCCACGTCGAAGTGACCGGCGTTGGCCAGGATGGCCCCGTCGCGCATGATGGCCAGGTGCTCGGCGCCGATTACCTCCGTCGACCCGGTCACGGTGATGAACACGTGACCGGCGGCCGCCGCCTCGGCCATGGGCAGCACGCGGAAACCGCGCAGCACCGCGTCGAGGGCCCGCACCGGGTCGATCTCGGTGACGACGACCTCGGCGCCGAGACCGCGCGCCCGCTCCGCCACGCCGCGGCCGGACGCGCCGAACCCCGCGACGACCACCGTCTTGCCGGCCAGCAGGGTGTTCGTCGCGCGCAGGATGCCATCCAGGACGGACTGCCCGGTGCCGAAGGTGCTGTCGACCAGGCGCCGGGTCGCGGTGTCGTTGGCCGCGACGACCGGGAACTTCAGCGCGCCCTCGGCCGCCATCCGGCGCAGCCTGATCACGCCGGTGGTGGTGGACTCACAGCCGCCGCGCACCCCGGGCAGCAGGTCCGGCCGCTGCGTGTGCAGCGTGTTGACCAGGTCGCAGCCGTCGTCGACGACGAGATCGGGCGCGCCGTCCAGGGCGCGGGCGATGTGCGCGTAGTAGGTAGGCCGGTCCACGCCGGCGCGGGCGAACACGGCGATCCCGTGCCGCAGGGCCAGCGCGGCGGCCACGTCGTCCTGGGTAGACAGGGGGTTGGACGCGGCCAGGGCGACGCTGGCCCCGCCCGCGCGCAGCGTCCGGAGCAGGATCGCGGTCTCGGCCGTGACGTTCAGGCAGGCCGCGACGGCCAGGCCGGCGAACGGCTGCTCCGCGGCGAAACGCTCCTGGAGCAGGTGAAGCACCGGCATGGCCCGTTCGGCCCATTCGATACGGGCACTGCCGGAGTCGGCCAGCGACGGATCGGCGATGTCACCGGGCGCGCCGGGCGGCACTTCCCCATCCAGCCGGCCTTCCGGCGGCACCTCCAGCGAGCCGCCAGGCCGCGGCGCGCGCGGCCTGGCGGCGGCTCTGCCGTTCGCCACGTGGTCAGTACCGATACTGGTCCGGCTTGTAGGGGCCGTCCACCGGCACGCCGATGTAGTCGGACTGCTCCTTGGTCAGCCGGGTCAGCTTCACGCCCAGCGCGTCCAGGTGCAGCCGGGCCACCTTCTCATCCAGGTGCTTCGGCAGGGTGTACACCCCGATCGGGTACTGGCCGGTCTGGGTAAACAGCTCGATCTGCGCCATGACCTGGTTGGTGAAGCTGTTGGACATCACAAAGCTCGGGTGGCCGGTCGCGTTGCCCAGGTTGAGCAGGCGCCCTTCGGACAGCACGATGACCGCGTGCCCGTCCGCGAAGACCCACTCGTCGACCTGTGGCTTGATGTTGATCCGGCGGATGCCCGGGGCCTGGGCCAGCCCGGCCATGTCGATCTCGTTGTCGAAGTGGCCGATGTTGCCCACGATCGCCTGGTGCTTCATGGCGGCCATGTGGGCCGCCGTGATGATGTCGCGGTTGCCCGTGGCGCTGACGAAGATGTCGGCGGTGCCCACCGCGTCATCCAGCGTGGTGACCTGGAAGCCGTCCATCGCGGCCTGCAGCGCGCAGATCGGGTCGATCTCGGTGATGATGACCCGGGCGCCCTGCCCGCGCAGCGACTCGGCGCAGCCCTTGCCGACGTCGCCGTAGCCGCATACCAAGGCGACCTTGCCGCCGATCAGGACGTCCGTGCCCCGGTTGATCCCGTCGATCAGCGAGTGCCGGCAGCCGTACTTGTTGTCGAACTTGCTCTTGGTCACGGAGTCATTGACGTTGATCGCCGGGAACAGCAGCGAACCGGACCGGGCCATCTCATACAGCCGGTGCACCCCCGTCGTGGTCTCCTCGGTCACGCCCACGATGGAGTCCGCGACCGCGGTCCACTTGCCCTGCGTGCTGGCCAGCGACTCGCGCAGCAGGTCCAGGACGACCTTCCACTCGTCGGCGTCGTCCTCGGCCGCGGACGGGACGCCCCCCGCCTTCTCGTATTCGGCACCCTTATGCACCAGCAGGGTGGCGTCACCGCCGTCGTCAAGCAGCATGTTCGGGCCCTCATCGCCCGGCCAGGTCAGGGCCTGGTTGGTGCACCACCAGTACTCCTCGAGGCTCTCACCCTTCCAGGCGAAGACCGGCACGCCCTCCGGGTCGTCCGGGGTGCCGTGCGGGCCGACGGCGACCGCGGCGGCCGCATGGTCCTGGGTGGAGAAGATGTTGCAGCTAGCCCAGCGGACCTGTGCGCCCAGCGCGGTGAGCGTCTCGATGAGCACGGCCGTCTGCACCGTCATGTGCAGCGACCCGGTGATCCGGGCGCCGCGCAGCGGTTGGGCGTCCGCGAACTCGGCGCGGACCGCCATCAGGCCCGGCATCTCGTGCTCGGCCAGGCCGATCTCCTTCCGGCCGAACTCCGCCAGGGAAAGATCAGCGACCTTGTACGGAAGCGGTGCGTTGGACATGCATTCTCCTCGTTATCTCCGGCATTCCCGGTTCGTGGGCCCGCGCCGCCGGGCGGCCCGGCCGCGCTATCGACCGTACGGGAAGTCTGGGGGCCGCGCACGCCTCAGGGACCGTTCCTTACAAAAAATTGTAAGCTTCGGGTTATGCGCATCTCTGAGGCGGCCAGGCGGCTGGGAATGTCACCGCGGATGCTCCGCTACCGCGAGGATCTGGGGCTGCTGCCGCCGGTGCGCGAGGCGAGCCAGGGACACGGGCGCGGGCGCGGGCCGCGGCACCGGCAGTTCGGCGAAGCGGATCTGAGCGCGGTGACCGCCGCCCTGCAACTAGAGCGGCGCTACCAGGTCAGCCCCGCGTCGGTGGCGTTCGGCTTGCGCGTGCTTTCGGAACCTGCGGTACGCGCGGCCGTCGCCGACCTCAGCCGCCGCCTGGGGCGGCTGCCGGAGTGGCCGGGCCGGGCCCTGGATTTCGAGCAGGAGCGGGCGCTGCGGCTGCTGGGGCGCCCGCAGCGTCCGGCCCGGTAACGGCCGACGGGGAGACAGCGCGCCGGTACGCCGGGCCAGTTCGGCCGGCCTCCGTCAGGCCGGTCAGGCCGGTCAGGCCGGTCAGGCTGGGGATTCGTGCTGGTCGGTGATGGCCCGCTGGGGACCGGTGCCGCCGCTGTCATCCCAGGCGCGCTGGACGACACGGATCGCCGGATCAGTCTGGTCGGCCCTCGACTCCTGGTAGATATCCGGTTCGAGGTAGATGACGCGGGCAATAGGCAGCGCCGCGCGGACCCGGCTCTCGGCCGCGTCGATGCCGCGCACCACGGTCGCGGCGGAGTCATCGGCGCGCACCGCGACCTTGGCCGCCACCAGCAGGGAGTCCGGGCTCAGGTGCACCGTCCGCAGGTGGATCACCCGATCGAGCTCGGGGCCGTTCTCCAGCGCGGCGACGATCGTGCGCTCGGCCTCGGCGCTCGCCGACTCCCCGATCAGCAGGCTCTTGGTCTCCCGGGCCACCACGACCGCCACGAAGGCCAGCAACAGGCCGATGGCGACCGACCCGGCACCGTCCCAGGAACCGTTCCCGGTTAGCACCGACAGCCCTATCGCGGCGAAGGCGAACGCGAGGCCGGCCAGGGCGGCCGAGTCCTCCAGCAGGACGACGATCAGGTCCGGGCCCTTGGCCCGGTGGATGAACGAGCCCCAGCCGCGGCCGGCCCGGTGCGGGTTGGACTCCCTGATCGCGGTGCGCAGCGAGAAGCTCTCCAGGATGGCCGAGACGATCAGCACCCCGAACGCGACGTACGGCTTCGTGATCGGCTCGGGATGCAGGATCTTGCGGACGCCGTCGTACACGGAGTACGCGCCGCCCACCGAGAACAGCATCAGCGCGACGAGGAACCCGTAGAAGTAGCGTTCCCGGCCGAATCCGAACGGATGTTCCTCGGTCTTCTCCCGCTGGGCCCGGTTCCGCCCGACGAGCAGCAGGATCTGGTCGCTGCAGTCGGCCACGGAGTGCACGAACTCGGCCAGCATCGAGGCCGACCCGGTGAGCAGGAACGCGATCAGCTTGGTGATCGCGATGCCGACGTTGGCCGCGAAGGCGGCGAGGACCGCGGTCAGGCTCCCCGACCGGCCCGGCCGCGGGCGGGCCGGCTCGCCACCGGGCTCTTCCGGGCGCTCCGGCTGGGCGGCCGGGGCGGTGGCCCTTCCCGGGGGCGGTGTTGTCCGTCCCGGAGCCGCGGCGGCCTCTCCCCGGGGCGGGGCGGCCGCGTCCGGGGCGTTGCACGGCTGATCCTGTGCTCTGATGCCGGCTTCCTTCCCGGACTCCCGGGCGGGGCCTAGGAGATCCGCTCCTTCAGCTCCTGGATGATCTCGATCGGCGTGGGATCCACTCCAGAGGCGATGCCCAGATACACCGTCGCGTAATCGATGAGCTGGACCACGCTGGCGAAGCGGGGCAGCGGATGCTCCCCCTCCATGACCAGCTCCGAGACGCGGATGCCCCGCTCGGAGGCGAGTTCGGCCGAGGCCGCCCGCCGCTGGGCCACCTGCGGGTGCTCGTCCGGATCGGCCAGCAGGATGAGCCGCAGCGGAAAGCCTGACTCCGCGGCCAGCCGGGTGCGGCCTGGCGCGAACGCGCCGTCGAAGGCGACCACCTGGTTGTGATTCGCCTCCGGCAGTTCCCCGGCGATACCCGGGTACTTCGCGTTCTCGTTGAGCTGGGCGGCGAAGCGCTTGGCCGCGACCCCGCTGAGCGGCGAGCTACCCCAGATTATCGGGAGCGAGCCGAGCAGATCGAGCGCGAGCGACTTGCCCGGATTGACGAACGACTCACTGGTCGGCCGGCACTGGAAGGAGATCTGCTCGAGGAGGGTCGCGGTGGTCTCGTAGACGTCCTCGCCCACGTCGACGACGCCCGCCTGCTCGGCGATGGAGATCAGCGGGATCGACAGCCCCCACAGCGTCGAGCGGGGCATGCCCGCGGACTTCACCGGGACGAACGGTGCCCGCGCCTGGGTGGCGATGGCCTGCAGCGGTGACCCGGCGCCGCCCACCCCGACCAGGGGGCAGCCCCGGCGGGCCGCCTCCGTCGCGGTGGTCAGCGTCTCCTCGGTGGAGCCGGAGCACGACACCGCGATGACCAGGTCGGCGGCGCCCACCCAGGCCGGGAGCTGGTAGCCGTGCGAGGTGACGATCTGCACGCCGTTGCCGGCGCCGCACACCGCGGCGAGGACGTCGCCCGCGATCCCGGATCCGCCCATGCCGGCCACCACGATGGCGCGGGGCCGGCCAGCGGAGGTCACCGGCGACAGGTCGACCTCCGAGCACGTCTGGACGGCTGACCTGACCTGGGCGGCGGACGACGCCACCTGCCGGAGCATCTCGCCGGGGTCGGCGGCCTCCACCAGCTCGGCTTCGTCCAGCCGGTCGGCGGCTAGTTCGGCGTCCAGGCCGGCCAGATCTCCCGCGTCGGTCACGCCTCCACCCCGGGACGGCGCGCCTCGTCCACGAGCAGCACCGGGATGTCGTCGCGGACCGGGTAGGCAAGGCCGCATTCGGCGGAGGTGCAGACCAGCTCGCTGGCTTCGTCGTCCGCGCGCAGCGGCGAATGGCAGTTCGGGCAGGCCAGGATCTCCAGCAGCCAGTCGTCGAGCTTCACGCTTTCTCCTCAGTTCCTACGTTGTTGGTTGTTCTGTGCAGGTTTGTCCTGTGCGGGTCTGTCCGGTGCGGGCCGGGGCTAGGCTCCGGCGCCACGGGCGATGGCGAGCACCTTGTCGCGCACCGATTCCATCGTCGCCACGTCAGCAGCCTCCACGTTAAGCCGCAGCAGCGGTTCCGTATTCGAGGGCCGGAGGTTGAACCACCACTCGGGGGCCAGGACCGTGAGCCCGTCGAGCTCGTCGATGCTGACCCCGGGGCGGCCGGCGACGACGTCCCGGACCCGGGCGGTGGCCTCGGCCTGGTCGGTCACCTCGCTGTTGACTTCCCCGCTCGCCGCGTACCGGCCGTAGCGGGCCAGCAACCCCGACAGCGGGCCGTCCTGGTGCCCCAGCGCCCCGAGGACGTGCAGCGCCGCGAGCATGCCGGAGTCGGCGAACCAGAAATCGCGGAAGTAGAAGTGGCCGGAGTGCTCGCCGCCGAAGATCGCGCCGGTGCGCGCCATCTCCGCCTTGATGAAGGAGTGGCCTACCCGGGTCCGGACCGGGGTGCCGCCGTTCTCCGCGATGATCTCGGGGACCGCACGCGAGGTGATCAGGTTGTGGATGACGGTCGCGCCGGGCTCACGGGCCAGTTCACGGGTCGCGATGAGCGCGGTGAGCACCGACGGGGAGACAATCTTGCCGTTCTCGTCCACCACGAAGCAGCGGTCGGCGTCGCCGTCGAAGGCGAGCCCGATGTCGGCGCGGGTCTCGGTCACCACCCGCTGGAGATCGCGCAGATTGGCCGGCTCGATCGGGTTGGCCTCGTGGTTAGGGAAGGTGCCGTCCAGCTCGAAGTACATCGGCACGAGGTCGATGGGCAGCCCGTCGAACACCGTCGGCACGGTGTACCCGGCCATGCCGTTGCCGGCGTCGACCGCGACCTTCAGCGGGCGGATGGCCGATACGTCGACCAGCTTCTTCAGGTGCTCCGCGTAGCCGGAGAGCATGTCCCGACTGGTGCGGTGGCCGGGCGGCGCGGTACTGGCCGGCACACCCGCCTCGATCATCGCGCGCAGCTCGGCCAGCCCGGTCTCCTGACCGACCGGCTTCGCCCCTTCCCGGCACAGCTTGAGGCCGTTGTAACGCGCCGGGTTGTGGCTGGCGGTGACCATGGCCCCGGGTATGCCGAGGGTGCCGCTCGCGTAGTAGAGCATGTCGGTGGAGCCGAGGCCGGCGTCGATGACGTCCGCGCCCTGCGACGTGGCGCCCCGGCCGAACGCCGCCGCCAGCGGCTCAGCGGACGCGCGCATGTCGTGCACCGTCACGACCTCGGCCGCGCCGGTCAGCCGGACGAAGGCGGCACCCACCGCCTCGGCCACGTTCTCATTGAGCTCGTCAGGCACGACACCCCGGATGTCGTACGCCTTGATGATCTTCGCCAAGTCAGCCACTGCGGCTCGCGCCTCCTGTGCCCCGTGCCCGATGCGATTGCCCCGTGCGATTACCCGGTGCGATGCGGTGGTGCTTCGCACGCGGGGCGAACAGAACTCGTCCGGCCGCTGCGCCGCCATCCGGCACCGGCACCGGCACCGGGCATCGAGCCTACCGTCCCCGTCGCGGAGCAGATCCTCGGCGGGCAAGCACGCAGGCCAGGACGCGCGACAAAGACGCGGGCAACGGCGCGGGCAGGTCGCCGCTAGGTGGTGGGCTGCCGGCAGGCCGGCTCGCCCGGCGGGGCCGTCTCCGGCGGGGCCGAGCGGACCATCCTCAGGTGGCGGCGCCGCCCTACCTCGACGCCCTGCCCGACCGGCTCGGGGCTTGGCGGGCCCTGCGACTCCCGCGGGCGCTGGCGCTGCTGCTGGGACGCCTCCCGGACCGCGTTGGCCAGGGCCTCTAGATCGTCCACGCTCTGCTGGACGGGATCGCCGGGCAGCCGTACGACGTCCCAGCCCCGGGGCACGGTGAGCCGCTCGGCGTGCGTCGCGCACAGGTCATAGCAGTGCGGCTCGACGTAGGCCGCCAGCGGGCCCAGCACGGCCGTCGAGTCCCGGTAGACGTACGTGAGCGTGTAGACGGGGGGCTGCCTGCATGCGGTGCGCGAGCAGCAACGCGAACTCACCGACCCACCTCACTCACATGATCAAGCTCCGCCGGCACTGCCGAGACCGCATCGCAGCGGCCGGGACACGCCGGGTCGCTCGAGCGTCCCGGAGAGATTGTCACCCTCGGGGGCCGGGCCTCGCAGCACTATCCCGGAGCAGGTCCGGAATAGCCCAGCGTGCGTCCCGTACACCCGTCGACGGTAGCTGGCCGGGGTCGTTAACGCCACCACCCGGGGCACTCTGTGCGATCGTGTCTTCGGCCGGGCCGGCCGGCGTCTACCAGCTGCGCTGCCCGTGGAGATACGCTCGGTAACTATGCAGACCGGCGAGACCAGTTCCGTGCCCGGCCGCCGGCGCATCCGGCGGCGGGACCGGCACGGGCGCGGCCTGCGGGGCCGGCTGGTGCCCACGGACGTTCCGCTGTACCGCAGCCGCGCGCAGCAGTTCGACGACCTGGTCCTGGACGCGGTCGCGCGGCTGGAGCCCCGGTGGGAGGCGGAGCTGTCCGGCATCGAGTTCGCAGTGCAGGAGGTGCCAGACGAGGAGATCCTGGGTGAGGAGATCGTCCCGGTGCCGCTGGCCCGGATCGATCCCGGGGAGGCGGACCCGCTGGATGCGGCCGGCTCACGGTCGCCGCGGATCGTGCTGTACCGGAGGCCGCTGCTGGCCCGGGCGGAAGACGAGGATGAACTGAGCGAGCTGATCTTCGACGTGGTGGTCGAGGAATTCGCCGAGCTGCTGGGAATGGATCCGGACACGATCGATCCGGGTCATCCCGAAGGGGACTGACTCTCCGGAGCCAGGGTGTGCCCGGGCCGCCTGATGGAGGCCGGACGCCTGCGGGCCGGGCCGTGCCCGGCCCGCAGGCCCTCGCCCCGCCGGGTCGGCGCCGGCGGGGCGAGGGCTACACCGCTTCCCGCTTCAGTCGCCGACGTTCCCGCTCGGACATGCCGCCCCAGATGCCGAACCGCTCATCGTTCTCCAGCGCGAACTCCAGGCACTCGGCCCGGACCTCACATCCCCGGCAGACCTTCTTGGCCTCCCGGGTCGAGCCGCCCTTCTCTGGGAAGAACGCCTCAGGATCGGTCTGGGCACACAGGGCCCGGTCTTGCCAGCCAAGATCCTCGGCGTCGTCTGACCACTCCACCCCGTGCTCAAGTGGGATAATGACTTCAGACACACGCACCTCCTGCCCCTTGTGGGGGCCCCCGGACTCACGCCCCTCCCCCGGGGGCGCGTACTTACAACAGTGAAATTACACGGCGTGTCTTGCTTTCCGTCAAGCCTGCTAGGTGATATTGGCGGTACTAATGTCCGCGGTTGGGCGAAAAGTTCCCCAAAATTGCGGCCTATCCGTTGCCGGGCCGTTAGCAGAGCGAACCGAGGCCGGTACGCAGCGAAGCTGCGCGAAACCAGTGCCGACGGCGAAGACCCCCGGGCCGCGCTGGGGCCCGATGCGAGAGCCTGCCAGACTTTGCCTTATGCGGATCACCGTGCTGGCCGGCGGCGTGGGCGCCGCGCGCTTCCTTCGTGGCCTCAAGGCCACCGCCCCGGACGCGGAAATCACCGTGATCGGGAACACCGGCGACGACATCACGCTGTTCGGCCTGCGCGTCTGCCCGGACCTGGACACGGTGATGTACACGCTCGGCGGCGGAATCAACGAGGCCCAGGGGTGGGGCCGCGCCGGGGAGACGTTCGCCATCCGGGACGAACTGTCCGGCTACGGCGCCGGACCGGACTGGTTCACCCTGGGCGACCGCGACTTCGCCACGCATATCGCGCGCAGTCAGCTGCTGGCCGAGGGCCACCCGCTCTCCGCCGTGACCGGGGTGCTCTGTCGGCGGTGGCAGCCCGGGGTCCGGCTGCTGCCGATGTCGGACGACCAGATCGAGACGCATGTGCTGATCGATGACGGCAACGGCCCACGCTACGTGCACTTTCAGGAATGGTGGGTCCGGATGCACGCGCAGGTGCCGGCGTCGGCGATCGTGCCGGCCGGCGCGGCCGGCGCCCGCCCCGCCCCGGGCGTGCTGGACGCCATCACCGGGGCCGACATGGTGCTGTTCCCGCCGTCCAATCCGGTGGTGAGCATCGGCACGATCCTCGCCGTGCCGGGCATCCGGGAGGCGGTCGCGGCCAAGACCGTGATCGGCGTGTCACCGATCATCGGAGGGGCCCCGGTGCGCGGGATGGCCGACGCGTGCCTGGCCGCGATCGGCGTGCCGACGACCGCCATGGCCGTCGGGGCCCACTACGGGGCCGGGCTCGTCGACGGCTGGCTGGTGGACGACGAGGACAAGGCGGCCGCGGCGGACACGGCGCTGGCCGGGATTGAGGTACGGATCATGCCCCTGTACATGCGTGACCTCGCGGCGACCGCCGGCATCGCGCGGGCAGCGCTCGACCTGGCCGCGGAGCTCGCCTGATGCCGGGGAGCGGGGAGATCAGCGTCCGGGGCGTTCCCGGGCTCCCTGAGATCGAGCCGGGCGCGGACCTGGCCGCGCTGATCGCGGACGCCGCCGATGACCTGCGAGACGGCAACATCGTCGTGGTGACGTCCAAGATCGTGAGCAAGGCGGAGGGCCGGGTCGTCCACGGCGACCGCGAGGCCGCGATCGACGCCGAGACGGTCCGGGTGGTCGCGCGGCGCGGTGACGCCCGCATCGTCGAGACCCGGCAGGGCCTGGTGCTCGCCGCGGCGGGTGTCGACGCCTCCAACACCCCGCCGGGCACGGTGGTCCTGCTGCCCGAGGACCCGGACGAGTCCGCGCGGCGGCTCCGGAAGGCGCTGCGCGACCGGCCCGGCGCCGCCGTCGGGGTCATCATCACCGACACGCTCGGCCGGGCGTGGCGGATCGGGCAGACCGACACCGCGATCGGCGCCGCGGGCGTGCGGCCCTTCGTCGACTACCGGGGCACCGAGGACAACTTCGGCAACTCGCTGGAGGTCACCCTGGACGCGGTTGCCGACGAGATAGCCGCCGCCGCGGACCTGGTCAAGGGCAAGGCGTCGGGCGTGCCGGTGGCCGTGGTGCGCGGGCTCGCGGACCTGGTCACGGCCGGGGACGGCCCGGGGGCGCGCGCCCTGATCCGCCCGCCGGCCGAGGACATGTTCCGGTTCGGCGCCGCCGACGTGCCGCTGGCCCGCCGGACCGTCCGGGAATTCACCGGCGAGCCGGTCAGCCTGGCGGCGGTCCGGCGCGCGATCACCGCCGCGCTGACCGCCCCGGCACCGCACCACACCGAGCCGTGGCGTTTCGTGATCCTGGAGTCCGCGCAGAGCCGGGCGGACCTGTGTGCGGCCATGCTGGACGCGTGGATCACCGACCTGCGCGGCGACGGCTTCAGCGAGGAGCGGATCGCCCGGCGGGTCCGGCGCGGCGAGCCGCTGCGCAACGCCCCGCTCATCGCCGTTCCGTGCCTGATCGCCAAGGGCCTGCACCGCTACCCGGACGAGCGGCGGTCGCGCGCCGAGCAGGAGATGTTCCTCATCTCGATGGGGGCGGCGGTGCAGAACTTCATGGTCGCCCTCGCGGTCGAGGGCCTGGGCTCGTGCTACATATCCAGCACGCTGTTCTGCCCGGACGTCGCGGGCGATGCCATCGGCCTGCCGTACGACTGCCACCCGATGGGGGCCATCGGCATCGGGCACCCCGCGGCCGCACCCGCCCCGCGCCCGCCCCGCGACCCGGACTACTTCATCCTCACCCTGTAGCGGCCGCCGCCCCGGATGGCCCCCGGGGTGAGTCCGGCCGGATCAGGCGCCCAGAACCGGCAGCGGCGAGCGGATGGAGGCGCACACGCCGTCGCTGGCCGCGGCGGCGGCGACACGCTCCGCCGGGACCTCGCCGTAGCAGGTAGTCCGCTGCCGGGCGGGCCGGCCGGTAGGCGCGATCATCGCCTGAAGCTGGCTGATCGTGCGGAACGAACCATTGTCGGCGCCGGCCATCCGGCTGATCGTTTCCTCCATCAGGGTGCCGCCCACGTCGTTGGCGCCGCCCTGCAGGACATCGTGGCACAGATCCTCGCCGAGCTTGACCCACGAGCACTGGATCGAGTCGATCGCGCCGTGCAGCAGCAGCCGGGACACCGCGTGGACGGCCCGGTTCTCCCGGCGGGTGGGGCCGGGGCGCGCCAGGCCGGCCAGGTAGATGGGCGCGCTGGAGTGGATGAACGGCAGCAGCACGAACTCGGTGAAGCCGCCGGTGCGCTCCTGGATCCGGCGCAGCACCCGCAGGTGCGCGACCCAGTGCGCCGGCGTGTCCACGTGCCCGTACATCATGGTCGACGAGCTGCGGAGGCCGAGCTCGTGCGCCGTCGTGATCACCTCGATCCACACCGAGGTCGGCAGCTTGCCCTTGGTCAGGATCCAGCGCACGTCGTCGTCGAGGATCTCCGCGGCGGTGCCGGGGATCGAGCCGAGCCCGGCTTCCTTGGCGCGGATGAGCCACTCGCGAATCGGCAGTCCGGTGCGGGACGCCCCGTTGACCACTTCCATCGGCGAGAAGGCGTGCACGTGCATGCCGGGGCAGCGGCGCTTGACTTCGGCGGCGATGTCGAAGTAGGCCGTTCCCGGCAGGTCCGGGTGGATGCCGCCCTGCATGCACACCTCGGTCGCCCCGGCCTCCCAGGCCTCCTGCGCCCGGTCCCCGATCTGCTGCAGCGACAGGGTGTAGGCGTCGGCGTCGGTGCGGCGCTGCGCGAACGCGCAGAACCGGCAGCCGGTGTAACAGACGTTGGTGAAGTTGATGTTGCGGTTGACGACGTAGGTGACGTCGTCGCCTATCACGTCGCGGCGGATCGCGTCGGCCAGGCTGGTCACGGCGTCCAGGGCGGTTCCGTCGGCGGCCAGCAAGGCGAGCGCCTGATCGTCGGCGAGCCCGGCCGGGTTCCGTTCGGCCTGGCGGAGCGCGGCTTTGACGTCCGCGTCGATCCGGGGCGCGCCGGCGTGCTGGCCGCCGCCGAGGCGGGTCCTGATCTCGTCCCAGTCGCCGTAGACCTCGGCGAAGTCGTCCCGGCGGTCCGTCGTGCGGCCGGTCGTGTCAATCGAGGTGTGCAGGTCGGTGCGGCCCGCCTCCTGCCAGCCACCGTCCGGCTCCTGCCACCGCAGCCCGTGCGGCATGGCGCCATCCCGGGCCAGGCCCGTCGCCCGGTCGGCGAGGGCGGACACGTGCGCGGCCAGCCGCGGGTCGAGCCACGGCTCGCGGATGTACGGCGGGTAGATCGTCAGGCGCTCGCGCAGGGTGAACCCCCCGGCGGCGGTCCGAGCGGCCAGCTCGCCGATCTGCGGCCACGGGCGCTCGGGGTTGACGTGGTCCGGGGTCAGCGGGGAGACCCCGCCCCAGTCGTCGATCCCGGCCGCCAGGATCATCCGGTACTGGTCGCCGATCAGGTTCGGCGGGGCCTGGATACGCGTCTTCGGCCCGAGGACCAGCCGCGCAACGGCGATGGTCGCGGCGAGGTCGGCGAGGTCGGCGTCCGGGACGCCGCGCATCTTGGTGTCCGGCTTGGCCCGGAAGTTCTGCACGATGACTTCCTGGATGCCGCCGTACTCGCGGGCGACCTGGCGGATCGCGAAGATCGATTCGGCCCGCTCGGCGAGCGTCTCACCGATGCCGATGAGGATTCCGGTCGTGAACGGCACCCCGGAGCGCCCGGCGTCCTCCAGGACCCGCAGGCGGACCGCGGGGTCCTTGTCGGGGCTGCCGTAGTGCGGGCCGCCCTTGTCGGTGAACAGACGGGACGCGGTGGTCTCCAGCATCATGCCCATCGACGGTGCCACCGGCTTGAGCCGCTGGAAGTCCGCCCAGCCCAGCACGCCCGGGTTGAGGTGCGGCAGCAGGCCGGTCTCTTCCAGCACGCGGATCGCCGTGGCCCGGACGTAGGAGAGCGTGTCGTCGTAACCGCGGGCGTCCAGCCACTCCCGGGCCTGGTGCCAGCGGTCCTCCGGCCGGTCGCCCAGGGTGAACAGCGCCTCCTTGCAGCCGAGGGCGGCGCCCTGCCGCGCGATAGCGAGGACCTCGTCGGGCTCCAGGTAGGGACTGTCCAGCCGGTGCGGGACCGTCGCGAATGTGCAGTACGCGCAGCGGTCCCGGCACAGCCGGGTCAGCGGGATGAAGACCTTCCGTGAATACGTGATTATCCCGGGGCGCCCGGCGGCGGCCAGGCCCGCGTCCCGGATCCGGCTGGCGTAGCCGAGCAGCGTTTCCAGGTCGGCCCCGCGGCTTTGCAGCAGGATCGCGGCCTCGCCCGGGTCCAGGGCCTTGCCGTCCCGGGCACGGGCCAGCGCCCGGCGCAGGCCTGGCTGAGGCTCAGCGGAAGACGTCACACGTTATCCCTTCGTCAGCGATCGGGGGGCAGGGCAGGCCGACGGCGGCCGTTACCTGGCCAGAAACCCACGTCGACCCTACGCCGGGGGTACATCTGCCCCGGAGGGCACCCGGGCTGGGTCACAAGTTGCGGTAGTCGCGGACGGCGAGGCGGGGGCCGCGCCGCGGCGGGCGGATGCCGCTGAGCTCAATGAGCCGGGTGACGCGGTAGCGGTGGCCGACGTAGGGGGCCAGCAGCTCGAGCATTCCCTCGTCGTCGACGATCCGGCCGGCCAGAGCCCAGCCGACCGCCTTGGGCAGGTTGTAATCCCCCACCGAGACGGTGTCCGGGTCACCGGCGGCCCGCTGCACGATCTCCGCGGCCGTCCAGACGCCGATGCCGGGGATGGCGCGGAGCCGCCGGCTGGCTTCTTCCGGTTCCAGCCCGGCGATCTCCTCCATTCGCCCGGCGACCTGCGCGGCTGCGGCGATGGTACGGGTCCGGACCGCTTCCACTCCGGCCCGGTGCCACTCCCAGGACGGGATCCGGGCCCAGACCCGCGCGGGCGGGACCACGCGCATCCCGCGCGGGGCGGGACCGGGGGCCGGGGTGCCGTACCGGTACATCAGCGTGCGCCAGGCCCGGTGCGCCTCGAGGCCGAGGACCTTCTGCTCGAGGACCGCGGGGACCAGCGCCTCCATGGCCCGGTAACTGCGGCCGATGCGCAAACCGGTGTGCCGGGCGGCCAGCTCCCGCACCAGCGGGTGCCCGGGGCGGAAACCGGCCCGTTCGTCCCGGCCGCCCAGCATGTCGGGGAGGGTGTCCAGCAGCCAGTCTGCACCCGGGCCCCAGGCGGTGGACATGATGATGCCGCCGCGGGCGGGCAGCACCCGCAGGGTGGCGGGGCCCTCGGGGGTGAGCGAGGTCCGCCAGACTGCCCCGGCCGCCTCGACGCGGTAGGCCGGGTCGCCGCCACCCCGGCGGTGAACGGACAGGGTCAGCCGCACGTCGATGGGGAACGGCGCATGCCAGTCACGGACGGCAGGCACGCACGCCGGCCCGCACGGCGGCCCGGACGCGGGCCCCGGCGCGGGCCCGGACGCCCCGGTCACCAGGATTGCGGCGTGGAAACCCCAGACTTCAGGCCGGGGAGGAAACGCCGCCCCCCCTTTCTGCGTGTCACGCTCGTCCGGGACGGTGCCAGCGGATAAGGTTGGTTTCCGGTAAGACAAATGCGGCAGGTCGTGCCGTAGGTGCCGGGAACGGCGCCGATGCCTGCGGAGGCGCTGTAAGACTCCGGCTGGGGACCGCGCGAGCGGACATTCCCGGGAGCGGGTGCCAGTGAAACAGGAACCCCAGCCCGTGAGGGCTGGAATCCCGGTCCTTCAGGGCGGGGAGTAGTCAAGTCACGCCCCCGGCCCGGTGCCACGGCCATGTCAGGCGTCGGAGGAGAATCGGATGGACGTTGGGCCGAGGCGCACCCCGGGCCAGACCCGCATGCCCCGGGCCAGCTCGTTGCCCGCACCGATGACGGTGCCATCGCCGATGACCACGCCGTCCACGGCGGCGCCCGCGGCGATCTGCGCGCCCGCCCCGACGATGCTGTCCCGGACGACAGCACCCGGGCCGACCCGCACCTCATCGAACAGCACGCTGCCCTCGACGATGGCGCCAGCGCCGATGTCGCAGCCCCGGCCGACGACCGTGCCGGCGGACACCACGGCGCCGTCGGCCACGGACGCGCCCGGGAGCACCAGGGACGCGCCGCACGGGCCCGGGAGCGCAGCGGAGGCCAGCCGGCCGAGCACGAGGTCACACGAGCCGCGCACGAACGCGGCCGGGGTGCCCACGTCGAGCCAGTAGGCGGACTCGGCGTACCCCATGACGGTCCGCCCGGCGTCGATCAGGCCCGGGAACGTCTCCCGTTCCACCGAGACCGGCCGGTCATCCGGTATCCCGTCGATCACCCGCCGGGTGAATACGTAGCAACCGGCGTTGACCCGGTTCGTGACCGGGTTGAGCGTCTTCTCCAGGAACGCGGTCACCCGCCCGGCCGGATCGGTCGGCACGCAGCCGAACCGGGCCGGGTCCGGCACCTCCACCAGGTGCAGCGTGACCGCCGCGTCCGCCTTGCGGTGCATGTCGAGCTGGGCGCCGATGTCGTGCCCGGACAGGACGTCGCCGTTGAGCACGACAACGGGATCGTCGGGGCCGCCACGAAGCCGCGCGGCGGCGTTACGGATGCCGCCGCCGGTGCCCAGCGGCGTGTCCTCGTGGACGTACTCGACGGACAGGCCGAACGCGGCTCCGTCCCCGAAGCACTCGCGGAACATCTCGGCGCGGTACGAGGTGGCCAGCACCACGTGGGTGACGCCGGCCGCGGCGGCCCGGGCGAACTGGTGGCACAGGAACGGCACGCCCGCCGTCGGCAGCAGCGGCTTCGGCGCGGACAGGGTCAGCGGGCGAAGCCTGGTGCCCTGTCCGCCAACCAGCAGGATCGCCTCAAGCAGTTCACGCGGCATGGGTTCTGATCGCCTCTGTCGTCATCTCTTGGCAGTTGTCCAGCCGGGCGGGTCAGCGGCCCGGCCAAGATGGTATCCGGGCTAGACGGCGCTTTGCTGGTCGGCGCCGTTCTCGACGGCCCGGCGGTAGCAGGCCAGGTGCGCCTCGGCCGACGCGGCCCAGGTAAACTCCTGCGACCGGGCGTGGCCCGCCAGGGCCAGCGCCTCGCGGCCGACGGGATCGTCGAGCAGCCCCCGCAGCGCCGCCTGGATACTCCCGGCGTCCGGCTCGGTGTAGGCGACCGCGTCGCCCCCCACCTCGGGCAGGGACGTGCAGTGCGTGGTCAGCACCGGAGCGCCGCACGCCATCGCCTCGAGCACGGGCAGCCCGAAGCCCTCTCCGCGGCTCGGGTAGGCGTAGACCAGGGCGCCGCCGAGGAACCCGGGCAGCAGCGAATAGGGCAGGTAGCCCGGCCGTACGAGGCGCAGGTGCGGCGGCACGGCGGCCACCGCCGCGTCCACCTCGTCGCTCCAGCCGCCCCCTCCGGCCAGCACCAGCGCGGGCGGCTCGTCAAGGTCGGCGACCGCACCGGCCCAGCCGGTGATCAGCGCGGCCACGTTCTTCCGCGGATCCAGCGCGCCGAGGAAGGCGATGTACGGCTTGCCGTGCAGGCCCAGCCGGTCAGACACGAGGCTGACCTGATGGGGATCGGGCCGGTGGAACAGCGAGTGATCCACGCCGTGGTAGGCGACGTCGATGCGGGTCGGGTCGGCGTCCAGGACCCGGACGAGCTCGTCGCGGGTGGCCTTGGACGGCACGATCAGCCGGGCGGCGCGGCGTACCGCGGTGCGGATGGCCGACTTGTAGAACACCGAGGCCACCGGGCTGTGCAGCTCCGGCTCGGTAAAGAACGTGAGGTCGTGGATGGTCACGACGGTGGGCCGGCCGGGCCGCAGCGGCATCGAGTAGTGCGGGGCGTGAATGACGTCGGCGGCCACCTGCTGGGCCACGACCGGCAGCCCCGACTGCTCCCACGCCAGGCGGGCCGCCCGGTGCATGATCGTCGGGGGGGCGGTCACAACCTCGGAACCGGAAATCAGCCTACGGTAGCGCTCCTCATCCGCGCGCTGGCAGGCGATGGCCAGGTCGGTCCCGGCCGCGCCGAGCGCAGTCAGCAGCCCGTCGACGTACCGGCCAAGTGCCCCCCGGTCCGCCGGTACCTCTGTCGCGTCAACAAGCACACGAGGCGCCACGGCCGTATCTGCTCCTCTCCACCCGGTCACGGGCACACAGGGAGGTCAGCAACGCTGTGGATGTCCCGTCAGCACCGAAGCCTACGCCCTCCGCGCAGCAGTAGGCAGCGTCCCGGCTCATGTCGCGGCCGCCTCGGCCGCCGCCTGCCCCGGGGCCGCCGCCGCGCGGTCAGCCGCCTGACGCCGGGCGCGCACCAGCACGATGGCGCCGCGGTCCGCGCGCGTGCTCCGGTCGGCCGCGGCGACCAGCGGGACGAGCGGCGCGGCGGCGTTGAAACCGACCTGCCCACCGTGCGCGGACAGCGTCAGATACAGACGCTCTGACCAGCGCGAACGGAACTGATAAAGATACTCGGCGACGTCCAGCCCGCACTCATCGAGCAGGCCGGTGAGCTGCTGGTGGGTGTAGGTCCGCTGGACGTGGTAACGCTCGCAGTGAGCCTTATACAGGTGCGGCCACTCGGCGGCCCGGCTCAGCGCGTCGGCGGACAGGACGAGCTCACCGCCCGGCGCGAGCACCCGGGCCATCTCGCGCAGGGCCAGCGGGCCGTCGTCGAAGTGCTCGATCGCGCAGATGGACATCACGCGGTCGAAGCTGGCGTCGGGGAACGGCAGCCGCAGCGCGTCGCCGAGGACGAGGGACGGCGCGCTGGCCAGCTCGCGGCCGCGCCGGAGCTTAGCGCCGGCGATGTCGACCGCGACCGCGTACGCCCCGCGCCGGCGTGCCTGCCCGGCCCAGTACCCGTCACCCCCGGCCACGTCCAGGACCCGCAGGCCGCGCAGGTCCGGGCCGAGCCAGCGCAGCAGCGTCCCGGCCTCCCGCCACCGGCACACGTGCACCTGGTGCCCGGCGAACGCGACCGCGTCCGTTACCTTCATGAGGGCCAGACTATGGCCTAGACCATACGAATAGGTCCAGCGGTGCGGGGATGCAACGGTTCCCGGCCCGGCAGCGTCGGCGTCACCGCTCAGCAGCCGGGGACGGAACGGCCAGCCTTGATCGCCTGAAGGGCGGAGATGGCGCCGGAGAGCGTGCTGACCTTCACGACCCGCAGGCCGGCCGGGACGGCGCCCTTCGTGTCGGCGCAGTTGCCGGCGGGGGCGAGGAAGACGGTCGCGCCCGCGTCGCGTGCGCCGACCATCTTCTGCTGGATACCGCCGATCGCCCCGACCGCCCCGCCGGGGGAGATCTCCCCGGTGCCGGCGATGAACCGGCCGCCGGTGAGGTTCGTCCCCGTGAGCTTGTCGATGACCCCCAGCGCAAACATCATCCCGGCGCTCGGGCCGCCGATGTTCCCGATGCTGATCTGCACGGAGAACGGGAACTGGTACTGCGGCTGCACGATCACGCCGAGGGTGGGACGGCCCTTGACGAGCCGCGGCGTGATCTGCACTTGCCGGGTGGCACCGCCCCGGACGATCGTGAGGCGCAGCGGCGCCGCCCCCGAATGCGCTTTGATCAGCGACGTGAGCTGGGTGGGGCCGGTCACGCGCTGGCCGTCGACGGCAGTGATCAGGTCACCGGCCTGCAGCACTCTGGCGGCGGGCATCCCCTTCTCGGTACCCACGACGCCGGCGACGGTCGTATAGCCGATGCCCAGCTGGTGCAGGGCCGCTGCGGTAGCGGTCTGCTGTGAGCCGGTCATCTGCGCCTGATCCGCCTGCTGGACCTGCTGCTGGGACTGGCCCGGCGCGAACAGCTCACTCTCCGGGACGACCGCCTCACTGTGGTTCAGCCAGCCGCGCAGCGCGGTGAACACGTTGAACTCATTGCCCGGGCCGCCCTGGTAGCTGACGGTGACCATGTTGAGATGGCCCTTGGCCGGGTAGACGCGGTGGCCGGTGATCGTGATCAGCGGCTTGCCGTTGGCGTCGCGGCCCAGGGTGTTCAGCGTGGGACCGGGGCCCAGGATGACGTACGGGACCGGCAGCAGGACGGCGGCGACGAGGGCGACAATGACCGCGGCTCCCGCGATGTACAAGGTCAGGGCGCGTCGGGACATGACCCGAAGACTACGCACACCCCACCCATTCGCTGCTCCCATCCGCGAAGCGCTGATGCTTCCAGATCGGCACCGTCGCCTTCAGTTCGTCGATCAGCGTGCGGCAGGCGTCGAACGCGTCGCCGCGATGGGCGCACGACACGGCCACCACCACGGCCAGGTCGCCGATCCGCAGGTCGCCGACGCGGTGCACGGCCGCGATGGCCAGGACCGGGTACTTCTGCGCGACCCTCTCCGCAACGCTGCGCAGCCCGGCCTCGGCCGACGGGTGCGCGACGTAGGTCAGCCCGGTGACCGGATGGCCGTGGTCATGGTCGCGTACGGCTCCGGCGAAGACCGCGATCCCGCCCGCCTCGTCCGCCATCACGGCGGCCTGGACCTCATCCACCGACAGCGGGGTATCGCGCAGCGCGATCAGGCGTAGGGGACTCACCCAGCTAACGGTACCCCGGGTCACGTGCCGCCCTTGCGGCGGCGGCGCGCGATCCGGACGATCGCGGCGGTCCCGATGACGGCACCGGCGCCGGCCGCCGCGCCTGCCGCGGTGATCGTCGCCTCCTTCCGGGTGATCCGCCGGCCGACCACCGCATGATGCCCGACGCGCCCCTCCAGCAGCACCTCCAGGGCCTGGGTGTTTTCGTACGCCGGATGCCAGCCGGCCTCGCGCAGCGTGGCACAGTCGACCACCCAGGGGTAGACGACGTAGCGCAGGTCGGCGGCCGGGGCCGGGGTGACCCCGACACGGTGCAGGCGCTGCGCGGTGCCGAACGTCAGGCTGGCGGGCAGCTCGATCCCGCGCAGCCCGCTGAGCTCGCCGACCGCCTCGGCGCCCAGCCAGCCGTCGCTGCCCACCGCGAACTCGCCCGTGACCTCTCCGGTCACGGCCAGCTCCAGGGCCGAGATGAGGTCGTCCAGGTGGCAGAACTGCCAACGAGGCTCACAGCCCTTGACCGTCAGCAGCCGGGGCGCCTCGAAATGCCGCGTCACGATCGTGTCGATGCCGTCGCCGACGAGCGCCGCCGGGCGGACGACCGTCAGCTCCATGCCCGGGTGGGCGCGCAGCGAGCGCTGCGCCAGCTGCTCGATCTCCAGCAGGTCACCCGCCACGCTGCTGTCCACGTCGGCCGCCAGCGGGGTGGTCTCCGGCAACGGCACCGGGTTGTCCGCCCGCGCGCCGTACACCATCGCGCTGGTGACCAGGATGACCCGCCCCACCCGTCCGGCCGCGGCCGCGGTGAGCACGGTCTGCACGCCGCGGACGTTGAACGCGCGCCGCGTCCGGTGCTCGGAGTCGGGCGCGAGGTCCAGGTCGGTGTGCACCACGACGTCCACGCCGGCCAGCCGCCCGGCCAGGGCCGGGTCGCGCACGTCGGCCACCCGCCAGGTCACGCCGGGGATGTCACCACGGTGATCGTCGATCGCGACGACCTTCCGGACGTGGGCAGACGTGGCAAGCTGGGCGATCAGCGCCCGCCCGATGCCGCGCGCCGCCCCGGTGACGGCCACCACGGGGTGCTTGCCGGCCGGGCCGCCGCCACTGCGCCGTGGGCGAACCTGGCCTTGTACGTTTCTCAAATTAAGCCGCTCCCGAGATAACGTGACGGTCATGACCCTTCCATCCTGCCCGAGAGGACGGACAAATGGCTGATCGTCCGTTCGGCTTTGGCCCGTCCGACCCTGAGCGGCGGCCGGGTGAGCCCGGAGGATCCGGTGGTTCCGGCCGGCCCCCCGGCGGTTCTGGCGGCGGCTCGGGCGCAGGCGGCGGCCAGCCCCCCGAACCGGACGGCCCTTTCGGGGGAGCGAACCCGTTCGGTGATCCCCAGCAGTTCGCCGACGCTCTGCGGCAGTTTGCCGACCTGATGTCGTACCGCGGCGGGCCGGTCAACTGGGACCTGGCCAAGAACGTGGCCCGGCACGCGGTCGCGGCGGCCGGCGACCCGAGCGTACTGGCTTCCCAGCGGCACGAGATCGTCGAGTCGGTACGCCTGGCCGACCTGTGGCTGGAGGACGTCACCACCTTCCCCTCCGGGATCAAGACGGTCCAGGCCTGGAGCCGCTCGGAATGGGTGGAGGAGACCTTCCCGGTCTGGTCGAAGCTGTGCGAGCCGATCGCCGCCACCGTGGTCGAGGGTATGAGCAGCATGCTGTCGGTCGACCCGTCGCAGATGGAAGGGGTCCCGGAGGAGCTGAAGTCCGCATTCGGCGCGTTCGGCGGCGGCCTGGGCGGCCTCGGCGGGCTCGGCGCGATGATGAAGCAGGTCGGCGGGGCGATGATCGGCGGCCAGACCGGCGCGGCCGTGGCCGAGCTGGCCAACGAGGTCACCGGGTCCTTCGACATCGGGCTGCCGCTGGGGCCCTCGGGAACGGCCGCGCTGCTGCCGTCCGGCGTGGCGGCGTTCGGCGAGGGCCTCGGCCTGGATGCGGGCGAGGTCAGGCTCTACCTGGCACTGCGCGAGGCCGCCCACCACCGGCTCTTCGCGCACGTGCCGTGGCTGACCGCCCACCTGTTCGGCGCGGTCGAGGCGTACGCCCGGGGCATGACCGTCGACCTGTCGCGGCTCGAGGAAGCCATGCCGCAGATCGACATCAGCAATCCGGAGGCGATGCGGGACGCGCTGGCCGGTGGTGAGCTGTTCCGCCCGGAGAACACCGAGGCACAGAAGGTGGCGCTGGCCCGGCTGGAGACCGCGCTGGCCCTGGTGGAGGGCTGGGTGTCCACGGTGGTCGATGCCGCGGCCGCCGAACGGCTGCCGCACGGGAGCGCGCTGGGCGAGGCGATCAGGCGGCGCCGCGCGACCGGCGGGCCCGCGGAGCGCACCTTCGCCACGCTGGTGGGCCTCGAATTGCGGCCGCGGCGACTGCGGGAAGCGGCGGCCATCTGGGCCGGGCTCACCGCCGCCCGGGGGGTGGACGGCCGGGACGCGATGTGGGCCCATCCCGACCTGTTGCCCACGGCCGACGACCTTGACGACCCTGATGGCTTCGTCCGCGGCGGCCCGGAATTGAACATCCCCGATCTGGAGGCGGACCTGGGCAGCGCCGGGCTGGAGGGCTCGGAGCCGCCCGGCGGTCCGGATGGACCCGGCGGTCCGGATGGACCCGGCGGTCCGGACGGACCCGGGAAATCCGAGGGGCCAACGAGCCCGCAGGACTGACGCCGTCCGGACGGAATTTTCCCTCCACAGGCGGTGGAGGACGTTCCGGCAGCTAAAGGTGTCCGGCAACAATTGCGCGCGGGGAAATCCACAGGATCAGGAAATTGATTTCCCCAGGAACACGCCGGACCCTCCCCATGTCCTCCACAGAGTTATCCACAGGCTGTGTTGACGCGGCAGCAGGCGGCTCTTAAGTTCGCCAGCAGAGTTCCCGGGTGCGCGGGCACGTGGTCACCCTGGCAGGGCCGTTCGTATTCAGGGGAAGGGAGACGGTCGGCTCGCGCGGGCGATCTTGCGGTCCCGGTTCAGGCCGCCCGCGTGCCCGGGATCCTCTTTCCGCGCGGCCTTCCCGTCCGCGTTCCGCCCCCTGTGGGCAGACGGAAATGTCAGCCGGGCGGTGTCACCATCAGCGGCATGAGACCAGCGCTTAGGGCCGGGCTGCTGCCGGTATGGCGTGACCGCGACACGCTGCAGATCGGCGTGAACCCGCGCCGGGCGACGGCCCTGTCCGGGATCGGTGAATCGGCCGCCGTACTCGGGCTGCTCGACGGAAGCCGCGACTGGGCTGCGATTATCGAGGCTGCGGGGCACGCGGGCATCCCGGCCGAGGCGGCGCACCGGGTGCTCGGATTACTGGCGGCCGCGGGGGCACTGGCCGATTCCGCCGCGCGGGCACTCGCGGGGCTGCCCGCGGCGCAGCGCGGCCGGCTCGCTCCCGAACTGGCCACCGCTTCCCTGGCGCACGGGGACAGTGACGGCGGAGCCCGGACCCTGGCCCGGCGGCGGGCGGCCCGGGTGCGCGTGCACGGCGCCGGGCGGATCGGCTCCGGGGTGGCCAGCCTCCTCGCGGCCGCCGGGATTGGCCACGTCTCGTGCCAGGACAGCGAGCTCACCCGGCCGCAGGACCTCACCCCGGCCGGGCTGAGCCTGGCCGAGCTTGATCTGCCGAGATCCCGCGGTGTGGCCCAGGCGATCAGCCGCATCGCGCCCGAGGTCCGGACCGGCGACGACGGCGCGCGGCCCGATCTCGTGGTCCTCGCGGAGATCAGCGACCCCGGGCCGGGGGCGGCGCTGGTCCGGGAGCGGATCCCGCATCTCGCGGTCGGGGCCGCCGAGGCCGTCGGCGTGGTGGGGCCGTTCGTCAGCCCGGGCCGGTCGGCGTGCCTGCGGTGCCTGGACCTGGGCCGCGCCGAACGGGACCCGTCGTGGCCGCTCATCCTCGCGCAGCTCGCCGGGGCCCGGCTGGAGCCGCAGGCGTGCGACACCGTCCTCGCCGCCGCGACCGGAGCGCAGGCCGCGGCGCAGGTCCTGCTGTTCATCGACACGGACCGCCCGGGCGCCGCGGTCACCAACGGGACGCTGGAGCTGACCGTGCCCGACTGGCAGTGGCGGCGCCGGACCTGGCCGCCGCACGCGCGCTGCACCTGCGGTGTACCGCCGCCACGACTCAGCGGCACACCTTCGTGACGGACATAGAACACGTGAATGATGTGCCTCGGCCCGCGTTCGGGGCTGAGCTGGCCGCGGGCCCCGGCCGCCGTTTCCGGCGGCCGGGCCCGCGGTGCGGGCGTCCGCTCTGACTACAGCTCCAGTTCGGTGCGCAGCCGCGCGACGGCACTGCGGGCGTGCCGCATGCGGCGCTCGGCGCGTTCCACCCGCCGGGCCGCCCGGTGCAGGGCCCGCAACCGGACTGTCTGCCGCGCCCGTGACGCCTCTTCCCGGTAACTTCGCTGTCGGTCGGCCGCCATTTCCGCTATCTGATACATGCTGGTCGCCACCTTCGGATGCGTGTTCAGGCCGCCGATGTACGGTTCAGGCGGCCACCTCGGCCTTGCGGGGACGTCCCCGGGGCCTCTTGCGCGGCACGACCATGCCGTGCAGGAGAAGTTCTCCGCCCCAGACGCCCCACGGCTCCTTGCGCTCAAGCGCGCCGGACAGGCAGGCCAGCCGCGCCGCGCAGTCGCGGCAGAGCGCCTTCGCGCTCTCGACGTCTGCCGGTGATTCGGCGAAAAACAATTCCGGATCGTCGGAGCAGGGCAGGTTCGTCGCCTTCACCCCACCCAGCACCGGCACCGGGCCGCCCCCCGACCCGGCCAGACCTGCCTCGAACCCCTCTGCGTCCGCCACGCTGGCGGTGGCATTGGGCCACTGCATCGGAGCCAACCCCTCTCGTCGCTGATCCCTCGTCGTTCATGCGATTGCTCGCCCGTCCGGAGGGACCGAGGCCCAAATGCTTAAGGCCGCGGACCCTGTGTGGGGTCCGCGGCCTTGAGAGGTTCCGGCAGGCTCGGTTAGGCCGGTTTGCTCAAGGGTTGCGGACCCGATCCGCCCTCGCCATCGGCGTAGACGCGGGTCATGTTCGTGTGCTGGTTGCGGATATTCGTGTGCCCCGGCTTCGTCACGTCGGCAAGCGTCATGGCGAGCGCGAATCCGGTGGCGGTAGGGCCACCCAAACGCGGTCGCTTGATGCCGGCGGCGGTACGCCAGGAAGCCGGGCAGCCAAACGCCGCTTGTACCCAGCGGGGTGGCACTCAGCGGGGAAATGCCGTCGCGACCAGGCTGCACGGCAGCCAGAACGGCGAGATCAATGTTGTTCACTGGGCACCTCCCCTCATGGGATCGACGGCGGTGCCAGACGCATGCGAGAAGCCTACGTAGGCCGCCCCGTGATGAGCAACACATTATTGACCTGGTTTTTTGCCTGAAACATCAAGGATCAACAACCGGGCGGGGCGGACGCGATGACGGCCGGAACGGGCGGGGTACGGCAGGGCCGGACGCGATGACGCCGGAACGGGACGCGGTTACCGTAGTCCTCCGAGAAAGCCCCGTCGTTCAGGGCAAGGCCAGCGCCGATCTGGTGCGCCGGGTTCGACGGCATCGCCATCGAGGACCTCGCCGTCCGGAACATGATCCGCAACCGGTCGCTGGCGAAAGCGATCAGCCGCACCGGGTGGGCGCAGTTCCGCGCGTTCCTCGGCTACAAAGCGGAACGGTACGGGCGCGAGCTGGCCGTCGTGGACCGCTGGTACCCGTCCTCCAAGACGTGCTCCGCGTGCGGGCATCTGCTCGCCTCGCTTTCCCTCGGCACCCGTTCGTGGGTATGCCCGGGGTGCGGCGTCCTGCATCAGCGGGACATCAACGCCGCGAAGAACATCGCTTCGGCCGCCGGGCTGGCGGCTTCTGGCTGCGGAGGCGGGGTAAGACGGGCCGGGGCAACCCGGGCGCGGTCGCCGGTGAAACAGGAACCGCGACCCGTGAGGGAAGGAACCCCCGTCCCTTAGGGCGGGGAGGATGTCAAAACTGCGTCCGGATGAGGCCTTCCTGCACGACCGAGACGACCAGTTCTCCCCCGGCTTCTCCCCCGGCGGTGAAGACCTCGCCGCGGGCGAGGCCGCGGGCGCCCGCCGCGACCGGGGACTCCTGGGCGTAGAGCAGCCACCGGTCGGCCCGGAATGGCCGGTGAAACCAGATCGCGTGGTCCAGGCTCGCGCCGCTCGTCTTGCCGTCGGCCCAGGAGAGCCCGTGGCCCAGCAGCACCGAGTCGAGGAGGGTCAGGTCGGAGGCGTAGGTCATCAGGCACACGTGCAGCAGCGGGTCGTCGGGCAGTTCGCCGTCCACCCGGAGCCAGACGAGGTTGTGCGTCCGGCGCAGCGAGGGATCGCGCTCCGCCTCGAACGTCAGCGGGCCGATGTACCGGACGTCGATCGGGCTCTCGCGGTACTGGGCCGGCAGCGTGCCGAACAGCTTCTCCAGCCGGTCGATCGTCCGCGGGATCCCCTCGGGCGGCGGGACGTCCGGCATCTGGTCGGCATGGCGGGGCCCGGGCTCGGGGTGGTGGAACGACGCGGACAGCGTGAAGATAGTGCGCCCGTGCTGGATCGCCGACACCCGGCGCGTGGTGAAGGACCGGCCGTCCCGCACCCGGTCCACGGTGTAGACGATCGGGACGGCCGGGTCGCCCGGCCGGATGAAGTAGGCGTGCAGCGAGTGCACCGGCCGGTCCCCGTCCACGGTCCGCCCGGCGGCGACGAGCGCCTGCCCGGCGACCTGGCCGCCGAAGACGCGCTGCACCTTCTCGTCGGGGCTGCGCCCGCGGAAGATATCCAGTTCAATCTGCTCCAGGTCGAGCAGTGCCAGAAGCTTGTCGAGGGGCTTGCTCATCCGTGCCTACTCATCTGGCGCCTTCACCAACCATGTCGTCGCCGCGTGGAGCCGCTGCGTGGATTATCCCGAAGCCGTGCCCCGGCCGGTACCGCCGGGCCCAGCTCCAGCAGGTAGCGGGAGGGCTGGCCGGTGGTCCGTGCACCCGGCCTGCGGGCCGCCGCCCACGACAGGAACAGCCGTTCCCGGGCCCGCGTGACGGCCACGTAGAGCAGCCGCTGCTCCTCATCAACGGCCTCCGGCGTCCGGGCGTAGACGATCGGCATGATGCCTTCCATGAGGCCCGGGAGCAGGACCCCATCCCATTCCAGCCCCTTGGCCGCGTGCATGGACGCGAGCGTCACCCCGTCCATCACCGGCGCGTGGCCCACGTCCGCCCGGTGCTGGAGCTCGGTGACGAAGCGTTCCAGCGTCGCGTCCGGGTGCGTCGCGTACATATCGTCGGCGAGCTGGAGGACGGCGGCCAGCGACTCCCACCGCTGCCGGCTGGCGCCTCCCCCGGCCGGCTCGGCCTGCGTCAGGCCGATCCCCGACAGGACGTTGCGTACTTCGACCGGGAGCGGGCCGGCGCCGTCTCCTTCCGCCCGGCCGCGCAGGGCTCCGCGCAGCATCATGACCGCCTGGCGTACCTCGGGCCGCTCATAAAAGCGTTCCGATCCCCGGACCTGGTAGGGCACGCCCGCGGCGGTGAACGCGCTCTCGAACCGTTCCAGCATGGCGTTGATGCGGACCAGCACGGCGATCTCCCGCGCGGGGACCCCGCCCTCGATGAGCGATCGCGCGTGCGCCGCGACGCCCTCCGCTTCGGCAACCTCGTCGTCGTAGGCCATCAGCACCGGTTCCGGACCGGGCGGTCGCTGCGCCGCGAGCGCGGCGGCCGGCCCGGCCAGCCGGTTCGCCACCGCGACGACCTGCGGAGTCGACCGATAGTCCCGGACCAGGCGGACCACCGTCGCGTCCGGGAACTCGGCGGCGAACCCGGTGAGGTACCGGTGGGTCGCCCCGGTGAAGGAGTAGATCGTCTGATGCGGATCACCGACCACGCACAGGTCGTCGCGGTCCCCCAGCCAGACGTCGAGCAGAAGTTTCTGCAGCGGGTTGACGTCCTGGTATTCGTCTACGACGAAGTACCGGAACGAGGCCCGCACCTGGTCGGCGGCCTGGCGGCTCTCGGCCACGATCGCTGCCGTCAGCTCCAGGACCGATTCGAAGTCGATCAGCTGGCGCTCCCGGCGCAGCCGTTCGTAGGTGTCGTAGAGCGCCGCCACCGCGTCCGTCCCGACCGGCCCGGCGGGCCGGCCCGCCTGGGCCGCGGCGGCCACGTACTCGTCCGGGCGCAGCTGGGTCACCTTGGCCCATTCGATTTCGGTGGCAATATCGGAGAGGCCGCCCTCGCCCAGACGCAGCCGCAGCACCCGCGCCGCGTCGCCGATCAGCGGGAGCTTGGACTCCACGAGGCGGGGAGGGCGGCCGCCGACCACCCGGGGCCAAAAGTAGGTGAGCTGGCGCAGCGCGGCGGCGTGGAAGGTCGTGGCGCGCACCGCCGCCGTGCCCAGGCCCGCGCCGCCGAGCAGGCGCAACCGACCGCGCAGCTCACCCGCGGCCCGGACGGTGAACGTGAGCGCGAGCACCCGCGCGGGGTCCACCACCCCGGTCAGCGCGGCGTAGGCGATCCGGTGGGTGATAGCCCGGGTCTTGCCGGTCCCGGCGCCCGCGAGCACGCACACCGGCCCGCGCACGGCCAGCGCCACCTCGCGCTGTTCCGGGTCCAGCGCGCTGAGCACCGCGTCGGCTCCGAACTGGCTGACGTCCGCCTCCACAGATCTGGTCCGCCCTCCTGCCTGACGGGTTACTCTAGCCCGCCGGGGCCACTGCATGTCTTTCCAGATGCCGCCGCCCGGCGCAGGCTGGGAAAGGAACGACGGAGGTACCGGCTGATGGAGGTATCGGTGCAGATATCAGCAATCCTGGTCCGGACCGGGGACCGGGTGATCGGCGACGCGGTAGCCGCCCTTGAACAGCGCGATCAAGCCCGCCGTGGCGTGCCCAGCCCGGCGGAGCGCCGTCGCGACGTGGAGTACCTTTTGGAACTGGTCCGGCAGTGCCTGCACCAGGGCCGCTCCGATCCGATCATCACGCCGTCCGAGCACCTCGCGGCGGACTGCTTCCGGGCCGGCATCGACCTTTCCGACGTCCAGGCCGCCTTCGTGGTCTTGCAGGACGTGCTCTGGCGTCATCTGTCCGCCGCACTGCCGGGCGACCAGCAAGTAGAGACGCTCCGGCTCGTGAACGCGATCCTCGGGACCGGTAAGGATGCGCTGGCCAGGACCTACGTCGCCCTGGCCAAGGGAGGGAGCGGGACAGTTGCCGTGACCGGACCCGCCGGGGCGCCCGGGACAGACGGGGCCGACGGGACGAGCGGAACGGGCGGCCCGGAGGACGCCATCGTGCAGACGGCGATGCGAGGGCAGGTGGGCATCATAACGCTGGCCGACCAGCATAAACGCAACGCCATCGGGGCCCGGATGGCCAACGGCATCGTCGCCGCGCTCGCGAGCCTGCGGGCGCAGAACGTGCGGACCATCGTGATCCGCGCCGCGGAGGGGATGTCCGTCTGGTCGGCGGGGCACGACATCAGCGAGCTCCCCCGGGGCCGGCGCGACCCGCTCGGCTACGACGACCCGCTGGAAGGGCTGCTCCGCGCGATCCGCACCTTTCCCGCGCCGGTCGTGGCCATGGTGCACGGCACGGTGTGGGGCGGGGCGCTGGACCTCGTGCTCAGCTGCGATCTGGTCACCGCGGATGAGACGGCGTCGTTCGCCATCACCCCGGCGAACCTGGGACTGCCCTATAACACGACCGGCCTGCTGCACTTCGTCGGTCGGCTGCCGCTCAATCTGATCAAGGAAATGTTCTTCACCGCCGCCCCCCTGGACGCGCAGAAGGCCAAGCAGTCGATGGTCGTCAACCACCTGGTGGCGTCGGACGAGCTGGAAACGGTAACCCTGGAGCTGGCCGGGGTCATGGCCACGAAGTCGCCCATGGCCATGGCGGTCATCAAGGAACAGCTCCGGGTCCTTACCGACTATCAGCCCATCGCGGCGCAGGTGTACGAACGCCTCCAGGGGCTGCGCCGTCAGGCGTACGACAGCAGCGACTACCTGGAGGGCCTCAGGGCGTTCGCCGAGAAACGCCAGCCCATCTTCCGCGGCACCTGACCGGCCGTCGCCTCCCGGGAAGCCCAGCGGAGCCTTCGGTGTTGCTAGTCCTCAGACGGGGGCACATGACAAAAGGAGACAGCAGGTGTCGGCTCCGCTGACCATGTACACCACTCAATGGTGCGCTTTTTGCAGGCGTCTCAAGGGCCAGCTGGCCCGGGACGGAATCACCATGACGGAGGTCGACATCGAGCGCGACCCGGCCGCGGCCGATTATGTGATGAGCGTCAACGGAGGCAACCAGACCGTGCCTACTATCGTGTTCCCCGACGGAAGCGTGATGGTCAACCCGTCGGCTGTGCAGGTGCAGAAGCGAATGGCCGAGCTCGCGCCGAGCAGGTGAGCCTGGTCAGGAGAGGCAGCGGCAGATGAGCGGGGCAAGGGCATCGGGCGAAACGGTCCTCCGCAGATCCGGGCGGGGCTGGGTCGTCGGAGACGAGGAGGCGTCCGACCTGACGAGCGCCATGGTGCTTGCCGACCTGCTGGCCGCCGACCTTGCGACCTCTGGCTCAGCGCCCTCCGGCTCCGCGCCCTCCGGCTCCGCGCCCTCCGGCTCCGCGCCCTCCGGCTCCGCAGCGTCCTCGACGCAGGCCAGCACGACCGACGGCGGCACGGCGCAAGCCGGCCCGTCGCCGGCGGCCCGGCGGGACGCTCGCCCCATGAACGAGGCGGACGAGGCGGCGCGGCTCGCTGTGACGGTCATCCAGCTCGAGCACGCGCTGACCGCCCGGGTCCGGGTCGAGCAGGCCATCGGGGTCCTCGCCGAACGTCACCGCCTCTGCACCCGCGATGCCTTCGAGCTGCTCAGGAACGCGGCCCGGAGCCGCGGCAGGCGGGTCATCGACATCGCGGACGACGTCGTGAACAGCTCTTCGAACGCGCTGCTGCGGCTTCCCGAGGAACTGGAGCGCAAGCCCGAGCCGCGGGCCCGGATGCGGTCCGCGCGCCGGTCCCGCACGGCCGGCTGAATACGCTCCCGTACCGGTCCCGCACGGCCGACTGGCCCATCCCGGCCCAACTGTCACCACACCGCGCTAACGTCCCGGACAGGACACGGGGCGGCGGCGCGCGCCGTTCACCGTGACGGGGATTCGTTTGCGCCAAGATGGGTGGCAGGCGCCGTGGGCAGGAGGAGGGCCGCGTGACGGATCTTGAGGTCATCGAGATCTGCGCCGGAGCAGGCGGGCAGGCCCTGGGCCTCGAACGTTCCGGTTTCGAGCACGCCCTGGCCGTCGAGCTGGACCCGTCGGCCTGCGCCACCCTGCGGGCGAACCGGCCAGCCTGGAAGGTGGCCCAGGGGGACGTAGCGGACCGGGACGTATGGGAACCGGAAACCTATACCGGCGTGGATCTGCTGGCGGGCGGCGTGCCGTGCCCGCCGTTCACGGTGGCCGGCCGCCAGCTCGGCGCCACCGACGAGCGGGACCTGTTCGCGTGGGCGGTGGAACTGTGCGGGCGGCTGCGACCCCGCGCCCTGCTGCTGGAGAACGTCCGGGGGTTAGCAACTGCTCGGCGTGGCGTCATCAGATATCAGCAAACATCTGTTTGCATCAGTGTTGTGAAGCTTCACGAGTGGGCCGCCCGGGAGGGTGTGCATTATCAGACGGCGTGGCGGTGGTGGCGGGATGGCAAGCTGCCGGTGCCAGCTCAGCAGACCGCGACCGGCACGATCCTGGTCGAGGTGCCCGCTGCGAGCAGCGGCGCCGCTGGGGTGGTGGTGTACGCGCGGGTGTCCTCGCATGACCAGCGCGCCGACCTGGACCGGCAGGTGGCCCGGGTTACCGAATGGGTTACCGGTCAGGGCCTGACGGTGGCCGGGGTGGTGCGCGAGGTCGGGTCCGGGCTGAACGGCAAACGTCCGAAGCTGCGGCGGATCCTGTCAGACCCTTCTGCCGCGGTGATCGTTGTGGAGCACCGCGACCGGCTGGCCCGTTTCGGGGTGGAGCACCTGGACGCGGCGCTGGCCGCGCACGGCCGGCGTCTGATCGTGGCCGACCCGGGTGAGACCACCGATGACCTGGTCCGCGACATGATCGAGGTGCTTACTTCGATGTGTGCCCGGCTGTACGGCCGCCGCGGTGCCCGTAACCGGGCGATGCGTGCGGTCACCGCGGCCAGGAACGCTGAGATGGATGCGGCGGCCTGAGTGGTGCTGCAGGCGTACCGGTTCGCGCTGGATCCGGCAGCCGGGCAGGCGCGCGCGCTGGCCTCGCACTGCGGCGCGGCGCGCAAGGCGTTCAACGAGGGACTGGCCCGGGTGCGGCGGTGCCTGGACCAGCGCGCGGCCGAACGCTCCTACGGGGTGCCCGAAGATCAGCTGACCGAGGTGCCGTGGACGCTGCCGGCGCTGCGCCGGTGGTGGAACGCGAACAAGGACGAGATCGCGCCGTGGTGGCCGGAGAACAGCAAGGAGGCGTACAACTCCGGGCTGGACGCCCTGGCCCGCGGGTTGAAGCAGTACTCCGGCAGTAGGGCAGGCAAGCGACGCGGCCCGGGGATCGGCTTCCCGCGGTTCAAGTCCCGGCGCCGGTCGCGGGTATCGTGCCGGTTCACCACCGGCGCGATCCGCGTGCAGGACGGCACGCATGTGGTGCTGCCCCGCATCGGCCGGGTCAAGACCCACGAGCCGGCCGATGCGCTGCTGGACCGGGTCCGCGGCGGGGCCGCACGGATCCTGTCAGCCGCGGTGTCCTTCGACGGGCGGCGCTGGCAATGCGCGTTCACCGTCGAGGTGCAGCGCCACCTGGCCCGCCCCGCGCACGTGGGCCTGGACCGGGCCCACCCGATGATCGGCGTCGACCTGGGCGTGCGGGACATGCTGGTGGCCGCCGCGACGGACGGCACCGTGCTCGCGCGCGTGCCCGCACCGAAGCCGCTGGCGGCGGCGCAGGCCCGGCTACGGGTCCTGCAACGCAAAGCGGCCCGGCAGATCGGCCCGGACCGGCGCACCGGGCAGCGGGCCTCGCGCCGGTGGCGGCGCACCCGGGCGCAGATCGGGCGGGTGCACGCCCGGGCTGCCGATCTGCGCCGCGACACGTTGCACAAGGCAACCACCGCGCTGGCCCAACGCCACCAGGTCATCGTTGTCGAGGACCTCAACGTCACGGGGATGTCCCGGCGTAAACCCGGCGCGGGCCGCGGCGGCCGCGGGCTGAACCGGGCCATCGCCGACGCCGCCCCGGCCGAACTGCGTCGCCAGCTCGCCTACAAGAGCACCTGGTACGGCTCCCGGCTTGTGGTGGCCGGCCGGTGGTATCCATCCTCGAAGACCTGCTCGGCCTGCGGCGTGGTGAAAGCCAAGCTCACCCTGGCCGAGCGCAACTGGACGTGTGACGGCTGCGGCGCCCTGCACGACCGCGATGTGAATGCCGCGATCAACCTCGCCCGCCTGAGCGAGCACGCCCCCGGCGTGGAAGGCAGGCCCGCCGGGAGTGGCCCGGTGGCAGGACGTAGAGCCATCCGTAAGACCAGCCCACTCTCGGGTGCGGTGGCCGGAGGCGAGGAAGCGTCAACCCCGCGCAGCGGCCCACCCGCCGCCGATCAGACGGGGACCGCCCCTCCGCAAGGAGAGGCTGCCTGATCATGAGACAGAAGTTGATCGATCAGGTAACGGCTCAGCATGAGCCGGTTCGGCGCCTACCGGCAGCACGTGCTGGACCGGCTGCGCGACCTCGGTTACGTGCCGGGCTGGAAACTGCTGAACGCATCTGACTTCGGGGTTCCGCAACTGCGGCCCCGATCCGTGCTGGTCGCGCTGCAACCCGAGGACGCCCCCTGGTTCCGCTGGCCCGCGCCGTCCGTGCAGCGCCCGCCGAGCGTGGGCGAGTCGATCGGGGACCTGATGGGCGCCCGGGGCTGGCCGGGCGCGGCCGGGTGGGCCCGCCGCGCCAGCACCATCGCGCCCACGATCGTGGGCGGCTCCAAGAAACATGGCGGCGCGGATCTTGGCCCGACCCGGGCCAAACGCGCCTGGGCGGAGCTGGGTGTCGACGGGCTCGGCCTCGCCGACGAGCCGCCCGCCCCGTGGGCTGACCCGGCGCTGATCCCCCGGCTGACCGGTGAGATGGTGGCCCGGCTGCAGGGCTGGCAGGACGAGTGGGGCTGGGAGTTCAGCGGCCGCAAGACGGCGCGGTACCGGCAGGTGGGCAACGCGTTCCCGCCGCCCGTCGCCGAGGCGGTCGGCGGCGCGATCCGGCGCGCGCTGCGGCACGAGGGCGACCCGTACCCGCTGACCGACGAATCCGCGCACCTGCACGACCCGGTCTTCGCGGTGCTGCGGGCGCGCCATGCGTTCCTGACCGCCGCGCAGATCGCCGCGGCCGTCCGGGCCGAGGCCGCGGCGCGCGGGATTCCGGCGGCCGCACTCAGCCCGCCCGCCGTCCTCCGGCGCATGGAGGACCTCGGGCGCGATTTTCACGTCGAGATGGCGATATCCCGCGATGGCACGGCCTACCGGCTCGGCGCGTTCAAGGCCTTCCTCGGCCAGCTGGACCACGTCCGGTACGAGCAGTTCAGCTCGGCCCGGGCCACGATCAGCTGAGGGGGATCAGCTGAGCGGGGATCAGCCCGCTTTGCGGTAGCGGTCGAGGATCGCCGCCCGCAGCGGGGCCGGCGAGACTCCGAGGGCCGACAGGATGAGCGGGACCATCCCGTCGTCCATGCTGAGCAGGGCGAGCGCGACGTGCTGGACGCCGATGTAGCTGTCACCCGCCGCTTGCGCCTCGCGCAGCGAGCGCTGCAGAGCCTTCTTGGCCCGGCCGGTGAACGGGATATGGGCGCGCGGTGCGTCGGCCGCCTCCGGCCTTCTATTGCCCGGCGCGGGGGGCAGAAGGCGCGCGTTGCGCGCGGGCCTGCGCAGCCGGGACCGGAGACCGCGCCGCCGGCGACGGCGGACGGCCGGGACCGCACGGGCCAGCGCGTCCGGGCCGAACGTAGCCTCGATCCGGCTGCGCACGGCGTCGAGGTCGATCCCGATGGAGGCCAGCGCCTCCCGGTCAAGGCCGGCCAGCAGGCTGACGGTCCGGCCGGGTCCCACCAGGCGGATAACTTCCGCCCGGGTCCGTTCGGGGGTCAAACCATGTTCCCGCAGAACGGCGGCGGCCGGCTCGTCCAGCGAGACCAGGGCCAGCAGCAGATGCTCGCAGCCGATGAAGCCATGACCGAGCTGGCGCGCCTGCGGCTGGGCCTGGACGACGACCTGGCGGGCGCTGCCGGTGAAGCGCTCGAACATCATCGCCTCCCGATCCGCCGGCCGTGCTTGCGATGCACGGTCTGCTTAGTGACCCCTAGCCGGCTGGCGATGTCCTGCCAGGTCCAGCCAAGTTCCCGTGCGTTCTCGACCTGGAGAATCTCCAGCCGTTCGGTGAGCGCCCGCAGGGCCGCCACCGCTCGCAGCCCGACCTCGGGGTCATTGCTGGCGGCGCCCTCGGCAATTTCGAGAGTGGTTTCCATAGCCGTCAGCATATATTGACGACACATTGTCGTCAACATATGCTGACGGTCCAGCTGGGGGCATGGCGGGGGCCTGGCTAGAGGACCTGGCCTGGGGGGCCTGGCTGCAGGACGCCGCTGGGCGGTTCCCCAGCGGCTCAGGGGGAGGCGGACGCCGAAGACGCGGAGGCGGGCGCATTCGGCAGGGCGACGCCGGAATGCGCCCACGGCCGGATGAATCCCACCGCCTGGTTGTCGCCCCCCGCGGATGACGTGCTGCCGTAGCTGGAAATCCTGATCGGAAAGCCGGTCGCGTACGCCTCGATCATCTTCCCGCCCCCGATGACCAGCCCCACGTGCCCGGGATTGGTCGCGGTGCCGTCCGATCCCGCGAAAAACACCAGGTCGCCCGGCTCAACCTGGCTGGACGGGACCTGCGGCCCCCACGCCCATTGCGCTTCAGACGTCCGGGGAATGTCCACGCCCGCCGCCTGATAGGCCATCATGACCAGCCCGGAGCAGTCGAAGGCATCCGGGCCGGTGCCGCCCCACTGGTAGGGCTTGCCGATCTGCTGCTGGGCGAAGGCGATCGCGGCGGACACGGCGTGGTTCGGCACCGTGGTCGAGCCGCTGATCACGGTGCCGGCCAGTTGCACGCACGCTGCCGTGGTGGCGGCCGGGCTGCCCACCGACGGGGCGACCGAGTACCCACCGCTGGCGTAGGTGCTGGCGTAGTTCTGGATCGCCTGCACGTAGGAATCGAGATGGTTGTAGGCGAAGATCGCCGAGGAGGCGCTGGTGAGTACGCCGTGCGCGAGCAGGTATTTCGCGGTCCCCGCGATCGCGTCGGCGGGATCGTAGACGCTCGCGATCCCGTCGCCGTCTTCGTCGGTGGCCACCCCGTTCACCGTCTGGCTGGCCGGATGCACCGGCGCGCCGCCCCAGGAGTTGCCGGCCGCGCCGCCGATGCCGATCTGCATCGGGCCCGCCGCACCGAAGGCGTTGGACAGGCTGTGCACGCCGGGCAGGGTCGACTGCCCGTTGTCGCTTTCCACCGTGCCGATCCCGGCCAGGATGACCCAGGGAACGCCGTACTGCTGGCCGACCTTCTGGTACCAGCTGAGGTAGTCGGACGGGATCGAATTCTTCGCCTGCGCGCTGGCCTTGGACTGGAGGGCGGTCTTGGCCTGCTGGGCCGAGCCGGAGCACCCGAAGCCGCCGGTGCCCGCGGAGAACAGCAGGCTGGAGCCGCCCACGATCATGGGGACGGTCAGGGCACCGATCAGCAGCAGGGCCGCCGCACCGATGATGCCGATCACAACGATCTGGCTGGCCCCAGCGTCCCCGCCGTCCCCGGCGTCCTCGGCGTCCCCGGCGTCCCCGGCGTCCCCGCCGTCCCGGGCGGCTCGTGCGGCAGCCCCGGTGCGTTCTACCGTCCTGCGTCGCCCCCCTGGTCCCCAACCTGGCAGGCGGGTCACGTATTACCTGCCCCGGCCGGTTCGATGTCGTAGACCTGCCACGATCCGCCCTGACCGCTGACCGTCACCGCGTACTGCGCGCTGCTGGTGTGGCTGCCCTGTGTCCCGGTAAGCTTCTGCGTCGCGGTGACCAGGAACGTGATGCTGGACGAGCCGAAGGTACGGATCGAGTCGATCGTGGCGCTACCGGTCGAGACCTGCTTCTGGCTGGTCCGGGCCTGGGCCACGCCCAGGGTCGAGAAGCCGTTCTGCAGCATCTGGCTGAGCTGGCTGGTGATCAGTCCGTTCATCTGGGCCACGTAACTGGCGGCACTCTGAGTGTAGGTGAACGTGTTGTAGTCGCTGGTGACCTGCGTGGTCACCGCAGCGGCCCGGGCGAGGTCCGGCTGGGTGAACGGCAGCCACTGGTAGATGTTCACGCTGGCATTGCCCGCAGCGCCGGTGGGCGAGGGCACGGCCGACGGCGAGCCGGCCGCCTGCGCGGGCGAGGACGGGGAGGCGGAGGATGGGCGGGACGCCGCCGGCTGCTTGCTGCCGTGCGAGATGATCAGGAAGATCCCGAGCCCCGCCAGGACAACGACGATAACCGCGAAGAGTGCCTTCTGCTGGCCTGCGGACAGGTCCATCGTGCCGCGCTACTTCCTGCGCCTAACCGGACGGAGCCAGAAGGGCATCGGCGCGTCCGGCGGTTCCGCACCGCCCACGTCACGCCCGTTCCCCGGGCGCGCCGGGGCCGCCCACCCCGTCGAGCCCGCCGAACCGCGCTGGCCGCCCGGATCACGGTCGCCGCCGGACCGTCCCCGTGATGGGCTCCCGCGGCCGCCGTTGCGGCTGGGGGCCGATGACCGGGAGCCGCCGCCCGACGGCGCGCCCCCGGAAGCTTCCGGTGCACGGGCGCGTCCCGCCCATCCACCGGAGGACCGGATCGGGCCGGGCTGCCAGCGTGGCCGCGTGGCCGCACCAGACCAGGGTCCCCCGGACCGGCCGCCGCTCGCCTGGCCGCCGTTCCCGCCGCCGGAGCCGTTCCTGCCGCCGGAGCCGTTCCTGCCGCCGGAGCCGTTCCTGCCGCCGGAGCCGTTCCTGCCGCCGGAGCCGTTCCCGCCGCCGGAGCCGTTCCCGCCGCCGGAGCCGTTCCCGCCGCCGGAGCCGTTCCCGCCGCCGGAGCCGTTACGGCCACGGCTGGGCGCCGGGCGGCCGCCGAAGGCGGGCGGTGAGGAAGGCGGGGCGGGTGACGGCGCCGGACCAGCCGGACCAGCCGGGCTCCGGGGCGGGCGGCCGCCTGCGGACCGTCCCGCGGATGGCCACCACGATCCACCCGAACGTGACGCCGTGGGCCTGCTCCCGCCTGCGGGCGGGCCCGCCGACGAGGGGCGGCCTGCGGACGCCGCGGCTTGCTTGACGCCGGGCCCGCTGGGCCCGCCGGGGCCAGCGGGCCGGCCCGCTGAGGCCGCGGCCTGGCCGGGCGTGTTCGTGACGCGCACTGCCGAGCCCGGCCGGGGGGGCGCTTCACCGCTCCGCACCGCCGCGCCCGCCTGGGCACTGGTGCGCGCCCAGCCGGACCCGCTCGCGGCCTGCTCGCCACCACCGGTCCGGGGAGGCAACTGCAACGGCGGCGCGGAGCGCCGGCCATCCTCGTCGCCGTTCGGCCAGCGCCGGGCACGCTCCGCCGTCGCGGGCCGTGCGCCGGGGCCGCCCTCAGCGGCCTGCTCGGCGTCACCTGGCTGGCCGTCGGCCACCGGCCGGACGCCCGCCGCAGCCTCGTCGGTGACGCCGGACGCCCCGCCCGCCGCCTGGGCCGCGGCCATCTTCCCGGCCGCGGCACCCGCGCTGGCGGCACCGGCCGCGCCGACGATCCCGGCCGCAAGCGCGGCCGCCTCACCGGGATTGCGCCGGGCCCACCGGCCGACGCGGTAGGCCGCGACACCGGGGACGGCGACGGTCGCGGTGTCCCGCGTCACGCGCCGGAAGGTGGTGCTGGCCTGCCGCAGACTGCCGTCGGCACGGTCCTGCGAGCCGATGACGCCGTAACCCACCGCGGAGAACAGGTGCTGGAAGGGTTTGCGGTAGATGAAAACCGCGACAGTCACCAACGCGATCATAAGGATCTTCAGCGCCCAGGGCAGTACCGCGTCGCCGGTGCCCATGATGAGCGAGTAGGCGTACAGCAAGACGCTCAGGGCGAGGGCGACCGCCACCTGTTTCATCAGCACGCCCACCAGCATCTCGAACCAGCGGATCGCGATGATCCGGCCGAAACCCGGATGGGTGCCAATAATCAGGAAGAACGGGCCCGCGATGAGCAGCAGCAGGAACCCGAGCTTCAAAATGATCAGGGTGAGGGCGATCAGCATAATGAGCAGCCCGGCCACCAGCGCCGCGAACAGCGCCGCGAACCCGATCTCCAGCCGAGTCGTCCACTGGTTACCCTGGAAGAGCGGGTAGATCGCGGGGTTGTTCTGCTGCAGGGCGGACGCGATGCCGTTGTAGGTCGCCTGCTTGGCCTGGATGAGGTTGGACGACGGCTGCTCGTTGGCCGCGATGGCCTGGGCCCACAGCAGCTGCCGGCCGTAGGTGTTCACTACCGTCTGTGGTGCCTTGGCCGAGGTGGCGTACTGGGTGGTGCCCAGCTCGCCGTCCAGCCATGGCTTGCAGACCAGCACCGACCACAGCTCGTTGGCGTTGTTATCGACCAGCCCGTTGCTGGAGGTGAAGCCAAAGTTGCCGGAGGCCGCCTGCGGGTCACCGCCCTGGACGGGCACGCAGTTGCTGCCGCCGGGGTTGGGCAGCTTCGCGAAGGCGACGTTCAGGACCTGGGTGACGCCGTTGGAGACGGTCGTGCCCACACCGGTGAAGTCGGCGGGCCGGCCGATCAGCCAGATCGCCGCGGCGCACGCCACCACCATCCAGAGCGTGCCCTCGATGGCGCGGGTGGCCCGCTTGCGGACCAGGCCATTCCAGGCCAGCCAGATCGTGCCGAGGATGATGACCGGGGCCAGGTACGGGAAGTAGATCGCGTTGCCCAGCGCGCTGATCAGCCGGTCCACGACGCTCTGCAGCCAGTTCAGGATGCCGTTGCCGGCCGCGGACTGGTACACGGTGATCGTGACGCGGTCGATCGATTTCGCCGCGTCGAAGACCATGCCGGCCACGTTGTTGCCGATCAGCGAGGTCATATCGGAGCACTGAAGGCCATGCGCGGCCCAGAACTGCCCGGCCACCCCGTAACTGTCGTAGAGGGTGTTTCCGGCCGCGACCCCGGCCGGGGGCTGGATCAGGGCGTCGATTCCGCCGTTGGCCGGCTCCGGCTGCGGGATGGACGGCTGGCAGACGTTGTTCAGGTCGCCGATGATGCCGCTCGACCCGGCCGAGCAGAGCCCGAGCAGGCCGCCGATGTCACCGATGCCCGGTACCGAGCAGACGCCGCCCGCGGGCGCAGCGGGGGTAGCCACCGCATGCGCCGCGGTGAGGACCGCCTTGGCGTCCTGGGCCGCCCCGGCGGGCGGCGGCACCGGGCCGGGATGCAGCGGAACGGCGGCGGTGACCACATGCGCATCCGCCACGGCGGACACGGACACGGGCGCGGCGGGGGCGCCGGTTCCAGCCGGGGATGACGCGTACGCGGCCGCGGCGCAGAGGGGGACGGCCACGATCGCGCCCATCACAATCAGCAGCCGGGCCACCCAGCGCAACGGGGATCTGGCCATCTGGGGAGCTCCTGGTGAGCTTCTTCGGGTGGTCACTTGCTCGCCTCGGCTACGGTCTCCCGGGCCGGGTGGCCGCCGTCGTCGTCGGGCCCGGAGCCTGCTTCGCCGTCGTGCCCGCGGCCGGGCGGCGGGCCCGGCGTATCCGGCTCGCCGCCATCCGCGCCGTCCGCACCATCCGCCATGGCCCCGTTGCCTGGACTGTCCGCATTGCCTGGACTGTCCGCATTGCCTGGGCTGTCCGCCATGGCCGCGCTATCCGTACCGTCCATGTTCTCGGTGCCGGCAGCGGGCGCGCCGCGCTGGTGCGAGGCCTCGTCCGGCCGGGAGCGGGTCGGGTTCGTGTCCAGCCAGCGCTGCAGTTCGTCGGAGGCGAGGTCGATGCCGATCCGGCCCGCGCGCCCGTCCAGGTCACGGAAGATCGCTTCGCCGTTGCCGAGACCGCGCAGGACCGCCTTGTGCTCATCGGTGGCTTCGACGCCGAGCAGCGAAATTACGCTCTGCACCTCGGTCCGTTCCGAGGAACGGAATGCGAAGACGCTGGAGATACAGTTCGTCACCTGTTCGTTCAGCAGGTCCCTGGCGTTCTGTGAAACCAGGATCAGCGCGGTGTTCCTCGACCGGCCCATCCGGGAAACCTCCGGCACGAGCTTCGCGCCCTCGGGCGTCGCGGTGATCGCCCACGCCTCGTCGAGGAAGATCGCCTTCGGTATCCGCCGGTCCATCCCGTTCAGCAGCCGCCGGGCGAACTGCGACACCAGGTAGAGCAGCGCCACCGACAGCCGCTGCTCATAGGAGTAGTCGTCCCGGCCGATCGCGGTGTCCGGCAGGGTCAGGCCGCCGAGCGTGAACACTGTGGTCCAGCCCTCCGCATCGACCTGCTGCCCGCCCGACGGCGCGAAGCACAGCCGGGCCAGGCGCATCTCGGAGATGGACCGCATCACGTGGCCGAGGTTCTTCGACGCCGGGTCGTCGGCCTGCTCCAGGTGCCGGACCACCTTCCCCAGGCTCGGCCGCGGACCAGCGGCCACCGCCCCGACGGCCTGGATCATCGCGCTTTCGCGTTCCTCGCTCATCCTTGGCAGCAGCAGCCGCAGTGTCTCGGTGGCCATCGTCCGCTTCGTGGCCAGGTCGTCGCCGAAGGAGAAGGGGTCGAGCAGCCCGGGTGCCGCCGACTCCAGCGAGAGTATCCGCGCCCGGCGGCCGCGTGACTGCAGCAGCCGGACCAGGGACGTCGCGTCGCCCTTAGGGTCGATCACGGCGACCGTCGCCCCGCGCAGCGCGAGCTGATAGATGAGCAGCAGGGCGAGCGTTGTCTTCCCGCCGCCCGGCTCCCCGGTGATCGCGATGGCGGTCGGCCGGTTGCGCCCGGCGGCGATCAGCGGATCGAAGTGCACGATTGCCCGCGCCCGGCCGAGCGTCTCGCCGATGTACGGGCCAATCCAGCCAACACCGTCGGCGATCCGGTCGCCCAGGTCCACGGTGGCGGTCGGCATGCCGCCCGCGATCGTGTACAGCGGCTGCCGCTGCAGGTAGGAGGTGAGCCGGACGCGGTCGCCGGGCAGCGACTCGCACAGGAGCGAGAACTGGTCCCCGGTCGAGTTGACGATGTCGATCCCGATGTCGCGGTAATGCTCGATGACCGCCTCGACGCGCCGGATGACGAGGCTCCGGGTGGGGGCGGTGACGATCAGGCGGTGCCACCCGTACACGAACGGCAGGCGTTCCTTGGTGATGCCGTGCTCCAGCATGCGCGCCGCCGCGATCTGCTCGGCGAGCGCGATCGGCGCCTCCACGCCCGCCTCCCTGATGTGCGCGTCCATGTCACGCGCGTGGGCCAGGCGGCGGCTGACGTCCTTGCTCGCCTTCGCGGGCGGGATCAGCCGCATCCGCGAGCTGACCTCGACCGGGAACGGCAGCGAGTCGGCGTAGTGCAGCCATGGCTCCCCGTCCGGGAAGGCCATGACGTCGGGGAAACGCGAGAAGGACAGGAACGCGGCGTACGAATCGCCGGTGGTGTGCTCGAGCCGGAGCAGCGTGCGGCCGTTGTGCACCTGGCCCTCGAACAGCCCCTCGATCTCCCCCGCGCCCCAGGTCCGCCGATTGGTGGCCGACGGGGGTGGTTCACCGAGCGAGCCCATCAGGGCGTGCCGCAACAGCCAGGCGAGCTCGTCGGAGGTGGCGTGCCGGGCGGCGAGCGCACTGGCGGCCAGTGCGCGGCCGACCCGTTCGGCCTGGTCGATCCACTTGCCGGCCTCGGTCGATCCGACTGCGTCGTCCTCGATGCCCAGCCGGCGCTCGCCGCTCTGATAGAGGGAGATGAACTGCGACAGCACCCCGCCGGAAATCTGCGCGCGCATGCCGCGTTGCCCGAGCCGGACACCCAGGTAGATCTCCTTGCTCCAGAAGTCCTTCGTCCACACGTGCTGGTAGGACTCATCGAGGTATTCGCGCCAGCCGGAACCCCCATCGGAGGTGGCGTCCAGGCCGGTGGCCCAGTCCGCCGCCGGATAGGACCGGTGCGCGATCCGCAGGTGCACCTCGGCGTCCGGCATCCTGATCGCGGCCAGCGCGACCGTGATGTTAGTGGCCAGCGCCTCGCGTTCTTCCGGCGTCGTGAACTCGTACGAAATCGACGGCAGCCGGAAGTACGCCCACGCGTGGGTATCCGTCAGCAGGATCCGGTCGTCGAAATACCGGATGTCGAGTCGGCTGCGGCCCTTCGTCCGACTGGTCAATGCAGGACCTTCCGGGGAACCGGGGCCGCGGCCAGGCCCGCGACCAGCACTCCGGCGAGAGCGGTGTAGGCGTGCCGGGCCTGCGGCCCGAGCACCGACACTCCGGCGGGCGCTCCGGGCCCTTCGCTTTCTGCATCGCCTGCGGCCATCAGGTCATCCCACGGAACGCGGACGATCGCACGGCAGCGCCCGCGCGCGACGGCCTCGGCCTGCTCGACGTCGCTCATACTGGCCTTGCTCACCCCATTGACCACGGTCACCGCGCGGGCCGCCAGCTCAGCGTGCCCGTTACCACTCAGCCATTTCTGGGTCATCGCCAGCGACCTCGGCGCGTCCGCGCTGGCGGGCGCGACGAGCACGAGCTGGTCGGCGATACCCAGGACCCGGGTCACCTCCGAGGCGCCCGGATCGAGCATGGTCAGCGGGTACTGGCGGCCCGCCCGCTCCGCGAGCCGGGGGTAGTCCCAGTCTCCGGGTACCGCCGGGGCCGCGCCGGGGGTGATGACGTCGAACCTGGCTTCCGCGGCCGCATTCGCCGGGCCGGGCGGCTCCGCGCCGTCCAGCAGCGCGGCCACGGTGAGCGCTGGGGTCGCCTGCGCCTGCCGGACGAGCGACCCGTGGCCGGGATTCAGGTCGATGGCGGCGACCGGGACACCGCGCAGGGCGGCCAGCAGCTGGCCCGTCATCAGCGCGGTGACGGTCTGGCCCGCGCCGCTGGTGCAGCCGAGGAACAGAATGCGGCGCGGGCCGGTGAGCGGGAGCCGCGCCCGGTCCCGGTCCAGCGTCTCCTGGTCCCGCTTGCCCGGTCCCTGACCGCCGGGGACCACCCGGACACGCCGCTGCCAGCTGTCGATCCGGTCCGGCCCGCTCAGGGCGCGCTCGATCGATGGCGCAGGCGGCCCCGCGTCCCGGGGCCCGGCCGGTGGGGCGCCGATCAGGGGCGACGGCGCGTCCATGGTGCGCGGCTGACCCGCACTGAGGGCCGGAGCACCGGGAGCTGCGGCACCGGGAGCGGGGGTACCCGCGGAACCGGGAGCGCTGGAAGCGCTGGGCGCGGGACGGCGAGAGGACGGGCGGCCCCAGAGGGGGACGCACGCGGGCCCCTGCGGTCCCTGCGTCTCGTGGGCTACCTCGATGGGCGGCGGTGCTATCGGCCGCGGACCGGCCGCAGCGGGACCAGTCGCAGCCCGGACGGCGGCAGCGGGACGAGCGGCAGCGGGATCAGCCGCGGCAGGACGAGCCACAGCAGGTCCGCCCGGAGCGGGACCAGCTGCCGCGAGCCCGCCCGGAGCGGGGTCCCTCAGCACCTGGCCCGGGATGGCGAGCCTCCGTCCCGGGGAGATCGCACCCGAACCCGTCCGCACGGGCGCGGGCCTCGGCAGGCGCGCCGCGCCCGCCGCACCTGGTGAGCTCGCCGGGCCAGTCCAGCCCGGCACGGACCGTCTGGTCCCGTGGCGCGCGGCGGGAGCGGCACGTCCCAGCGGGGCCCGTTCGGAGCCGGACCGGGCCGGCACGGACAGTCCTCTCGGGTCGCTCGCGCCTGCCGCGTCCCCGGCGGCCGGTACGGGAGCGATCCCGGCGTGCGGCCACACGCGCGGGCCGGCCTGCGCCGACTGCGGCACCTGATCCGGCCGTCCCGGGCGGGCCTGCCAGATCCGGCGCGCCGGACCGGAGCCCCGGCCGGTCACCGGCCGTGGCTCTGGGGCCGCCGGAAGGCCACGGCCACGCAGGGCGGGCGCCCTGGCGGGCGGCGCGGTGAGCACCTCGGCCTCCTCGGCATAGGCCGGGGCGCGGTGCCACACCCGGGCGTAGACCCGTATCTCATTCTTCTCTGACAATGGGGCGAGGCGGCACCACGTGCGCGGTTCGCCAATGTAGCGAAGCTGAGAAACAAGCAGCTCAGGCAGCCGCTTGTTTTCAAGTACGGGCCGCGTTGTGAGCCAGGTCAGAACGCCGGGCGGAAGGACATAGAGCCAGAGCAGATTGTGATTGAAGGGCAGCCCAATAGCTACGAGGATGGCAACGTAGGGAATCGTGATACCACAGAAAACGGCGATCCAGCTGATGGGCAGCGGCATCGGCAAGCGGAAATCATAAAGCTTGTAGAGCCGCTTCTCAATTCGCCAGATGTTCGTATATGTGGGCAGGTCCACGAAGGGCGCTCCTTTGGCCGTGACGGGGGTTTCGCCGTTACGGCGGCTAGTGGACTCCGAGCGCGTTGGTGATTCCCGTGGCCAATGCCTGCACGATGCTTGGCGTGTAGAAAACGATCGCTATCAGCACGGCGAGCACAATAAACTGGACGAACCGCGTGATCTCACGCGTGAAGAGGAAAAAGAGCGCGACGATCCCCACGATGCCGAGGAACAGCGGCCCGAACAGCCCCTGCAGATAGCTGACGAGCCCCTGAGTGCTGAGGGCAACCGGCTCCGTGACCAGGAGATGCAGCGACATAACTCTTCCCTTCCGGGATCATCAGGTACCTGCCAGGCGGCCGGTACCTGCCAGGCGGCCGGCGAGAACCGTGCCGCGCCCACCTTAAGGCAGTCCGTTCCAGCCGGGGACGAAGGCTCACCCTCGCCCGTAACCTCCCCCAGGAAATACGTCGGGCCCCCCAGGTGCGGTTCACCCCACGTCTCGCCTGTCCGGGCCGCGGCGGGATATCCGGCGTAGGTCATGCGCCCCCCGTCGGCTGATTACCCCGCGTCGACGCCGCTATATCTTGCACGTACCATTTCCCGCCCTGGTCGATGACGGTCATGTCATACGTCATCTCCAGCTTGGCGGGGCCGCTCGCGCCTGACCCGGCCAGCTGCCAGACGACGGTGGCGGTGATGTCCCGGGTCGCGCCGCCCGTCGGCACGTACAGATTCGAGATGCCCGTGTAGGTGAGGGCACCGCCCAGGCCGGGCACCGTCGCGCCGGGCGCGAGGAACCGGTTCAGCGTGGCGCTGTCGCCGCTCCCGTAGGCCTGGAAGAAGGCCGGCAGCTGGGCGTTCAGTGCACCCGTCGCGGCCGGATCCGACGCCGCGGCAGGCGGCGAGGGCGGGGCCGCCTGCGGCGGGGCGGCCAGCCAGGCGGGCTCCCCGGACACCACCAGGCCGCCGTTCGCGGCGTAAATCGGCACACCCAGCTGCATCAGCTGTCCGTTCACGCTCGCCAGCAGGGTCACCACCGCGTGCGTGGCGTCCTGCACGGTGATCCCGGCGACCTGCTCGGAATTCAGCTGGAGGCTCCCGGAGCCGTCCCAGCCAAGCTGCGGGTCAGCGCTGATGAGAGCACCCGGCACATAGTTCGCCAGCTCCTGGGAGCGCTGCCCAGCGGTTGCCGTGCTGAAGTTCAAATAGACGGCGCCGAACTGCATCGCGTACGCCTCGGCCAGGGTCACCGGGAACTGGCTCGTCCCAGTGCCGCCCGAGGCCGGGGCGGACGAGCCGGACCGCGACGCCGGAGTCTCGTTGAAGATGATCGCCGTGATACCCCGGTAGCCGATGATGAGCAGGACAATCCACAGCACAGCCCGGAGGGTCCAGACCAGCCACCGGCCTCCGCCACCGTTCCACGAGCGGGGCTGGCGGGACCGCCCGCCAGGCTGTCCTGGTATGCCAGCATCCATCTCCGGGTCGTCAGCGTACCCAGCCGGCCGCGCTGCGTCATCCACGCCCGAACCGCGAACCATCACACCTCCGCCCACTCCGCGTTGGGCCCTTCATTCGGCTGACGCCACCCCGCCTACCTTAGGACTCATTGTGCGTCATAAAAGCCCGTCATGGGAGGACGTTTTGATGACTCTTTAGCCTGCACCCGAATAAGCCGATAAAGCCCCGGATCTGCCGATGCGCGGGTAAACCAACATGCTTAAGCGGTGACTCTATGGCCTCGCCTTAGCTGCGCGACCCCAATACCCCTCCAGGCGACCAGAACGCGCCGCTGACCTGCGCAAACAACCAGAGATGGCCGCCGCTGTGGCCGCATTTCGTGCTGGCCAGACGCGGGTGACCAGGCGTAGCGCGGCCTCCGCGGGGTGCGTCCCGGTGGAATGCAGTCACGGATGATCACCCACGCGGCCCTGAGGGGTTCGCCGGAAAGATCTTCCCGCTCGCCGGGCTCATTCGCTGTCTTGGGAAGCGCCGCGGGTTGAGGCGCGGGCAGGAGCCGGTCGCGGTGGTAGCGGATGAGACGCAGTACTCCCGGTTCCGCTGACCAGCCAGAATGCCGCCGTCTAGACGTTGAAGCGGAATTCCACCGTTTCCCGGTCCGCTGGTTGATCCCGACGATCCGGCACGCCTCGGAGTTATGTCAGGCGCTGTACAGCAAGCAATTGTGTACACAACGCCCCCCACAATCGCCAGCCAGCACAACCGCCCGAACACCGAGTTAGCAGGGACGACGGGCCCACTCCCAGCGGCGCCGCTAGTGCCGCGACCGGGCAATGTTTGCGCTGTTGGATAGGTCGTCCGGAGAGGCTGGAAAGCACGCCGAGCCCCCCGATGCGCGCTGCTGGCTCACCCGATGCCCGGCGTCGGGTGAGCCAGCAGCGCGCAGATCAGCCTGCGGCCGAGGCGGCTTCGCCCTGGGTCAGCTTGTGCGCAGGAACGCACCGATGGCGGCGATGGAATCGTCGTGCATCGTGATCGTGAAGTGATTCGCGTCGATCTCCGCCACCCGTGCCGAGGGCGCCGCCGCCGCGAACCGCTCCGCCTCCGCGGCGGGCAGGATGAACCCGAACCCCGGCAAGATCTCCTGCCGGGCGCGCAGCACCAGCGCCGGCATGGTGACCGCATCCCACAGCGCGTGGATCGGCGCCTCCGGGTCCGACCAGTACATCGCGTTGCCGTAGCCGAGATCCTCCAGCACCGCGCCGCGATCGCTGCTCGACGCCACGCCGCCGCTGACCTCGCGCAGCTCGTACCCGAAGTAGCGATCCCAGTACTCGTCCCACTCGGGAATGAGACCGATCTGCTTTACCAGCGCGATGGCCGCCTGCGCCGACGGGTACACCGTGCCGAGCTGGCTCACCAAAGCGACCACGGGCCCCGCCGACCGCTCGTCAGGACTGCCCGCCAGATCGACGAGGACGAGCCGCTCGACCCGCGACGGCTCGAGCTGCGCGCAGGTCATGGCGATGGCCGCACCGCTGGACTGGCCGATGACCGCAAACGACGGCGCGCCAACGGCGTCCGCGACGCCGAGCACGTCGCGCGCGTGGTTGCGCCAGCCGTACGTGCCCGCGCCGGTCACCTCGCTGCGGCCGCGGCCGCGCAGGTCGATCGCCACCAGCTGCAGTGTCTCACCGGCGAGCCGTTCGGCGAGGCGGTCGAAGCCGCACAGGTTCGCCGACAGGCCGGGCACGCACACCACCGCCGGCGCCTCCGCAGCACCCCACCGCCGCACCCGGAGCCTTCCGGACTCCAGCGGGATGTCGGCGTCCTCGTATCCCACGGCCTGCTGCGCCATGCCGGCACCCTCCTCTGCGCGTCAGCCCATCCGAGGATAACCCGGCGATGAGTGCTCAGCGACGGCCCCGGCGGCTGGCGGCGACGGTGGGACGCGGAGCGGCCCGGCTCGCTCGTGATGTTCCGATGCCAGGGTTGCCCGTAACTGCGGGCGCAAGCGATGCACGGTACAGCAACAGCTGCCGAGTCAGGAGCGGGAGATTGGACGGCGGCCAGCGCGCGGCCGAGGCCGGCCCGCCGCACTTAGCGGTAGACGAGCGTCCCGTCGTCGAGGTCCGCCTCGGGCAGGATCTCGCGCTCCTGCTCGTGCTCCAGCATGTGGGTCCACGGCTCGCGATCGCCCTGTTTGAACAAGATGTGCTGCGAGCGCATGACATAGCCGGGGTTGAAGTTCTCCGGATCGGACCAGGGCCGCAGCTGGATGTCCGTGTCCTGGGGTCGCAGGGTGGGGACCACCATCGTGGCGCCTTTGTCCTGCATATTTGCCAGCAGGCGGCCCACCAGGTCGCTGACCAGGTCCACGCGCAGGGTCCAGCTCTGCCGGAAGTAACCGAAGACGTAGGCCATGTTCGGCAGTCCGTCGATCATGATGCCGCGCCAGGTGACGCGTTCGGTGAAGTCGACCGGTTCGCCGTCGACGGTGAACGCGACGTCACCGAGGACCGACAGGTTGAAGCCGGTGGCGGTGACGACGACATCGGCGGGGATCTCCTCACCGGAGCTGACCTTTATCCCATGCTCGGTGAACGTCTCGATGGTGTCGGTGACGATCGAGGCCTTCCCCTCGCGCAGGGCCGCGAACAGATCGCCGTCCGGGACGACGGCGATGCGCTGCTGCCACGGGCGGTAGCGGGGGGTGAAGTGCTTATCGACGTCGAAGCCCTCGGGCAGCAGTGGGCGCATGGACTCGATGAGGAACGTGTGCAGCTCGCCGGGCGCTTCCAGCGACGTCCGGGTCAGCCAGTGGTATTGCGAGATGTACTGGCGGCGCAGGATCTCGTGCGTCCACTCCTCGGGGATGTCCAGGGCGCGCAGCGTCACGGCGAGCTCGTGCGTCGTGGGTGGGGCGAAGAAGTAGGAGGGGGAGCGCTGCAGCATCGTCACGTGCTTCGTCTTCTCGGCTATCGCGGGGATCAGCGTCGCGGCGGTGGCGCCGGAGCCGATCACGACCACGCGCTTGCCCGCTAGGTCGAGGTCCTCGGGCCACCGCTGGGGGTGCACGACCACGCCCTGGAAGCGGTCCATGCCTTCCCACTGGGGCTGGTAGGGCTTGGTGTGGTTGTAGTAGCCCTGGCACATCCACAGGAAGCCGGTGGTGAACCGCAGCTGCTGTCCGGTGTCGCCCCGGGTGACCTCGACGGTCCACCGGCGGTCCTCGGTGGACCAGCTGGCCGCCGTGACCCGGTGCCGGTAGCGGATGTACTGGCCGAGGTCGGATTCGTCAATGACTTCGTCGAGGTAGGCGAGGATCTCCTCGCCCGCCGCGATCGACGGGCCGCGCCACGGCTTGAACCGGTAGCCGTAGGTGAACAGGTCGCTGTCGGAACGCACGCCCGGATACCGGTGGGTCCACCAGGTCCCGCCCCGGTTGTCCTGGGCGTCCAGGATGACGAAGGCCCGGTCGGGGAACTGCTCCCGCAGGTGGTGCGCGGCGCCGATGCCGGAGACCCCGGCGCCGACGATGAGGACGTCGACGTGGCCGGCGTCCTGGATCTCCTCGGTGCCCTGGGCGGAGGCGGTCGTGGGTGCGGTCGTCGTCATTACTGGACCTCCGGAACGCGTGCACTGATGCCAGCGATTCTAGCTCCGGCCCTTTACGGGGAGCACTCGGTCGATGGCGCTTTATGCGGAGCACTCGGTCGATCTTGCGACCGGAATCGAATTGATCTTCATGATATTCACTCCGCCAAATCTCGTTGCAGATCACGACATCGGATCCGTGATCAGGGACACTGCAAGAGTGCGGCAACCAAGGGGCTTAAGACAGGCCTAGCCCGGGTTGACTGTACGCGGCGCGTTGTGAGCCAGGTCAGAACGCCGGGCGGAAGGACATGGAGGCAGAGCAGATTGTGACTGAAAGGCAGCCCAATGGCCGCGAGCACGACAACATCGGGCGGCGTGGGCAGCATAGCGCGTCTTTGACGCGCCGCTTGGCTATCTGGTCCTGGCTATCGACGCATTTGGGCCGTGAGCGTAGCGGCGGGGCTGGCCTTGGCGAGGTGGAGCAGGAACCCGGCTCCCGCGGCTGTCCCGGGTCCTGCACCCAGTCCAGATCCAGCCCCGTAGCCGGGCCCGGTTTTGCCCCGGCGATCACTCGTCCGATCCTGGTCAGGTCCAAGGCGCCATGATGTCTAGCTGTGCCGGAACTCCACCACGTCGCCGTCGCGCATTACGTAGTCCTTGCCCTCGATGCGGACCTTGCCGGCGGCGCGGGCTGCCGGCAGCGAGCCGGCCGCGATCAGGTCGTCGTAGGAGACGATCTCGGCCTTGATGAAGCCGCGCTGGAAGTCGGTGTGGATGACACCCGCCGCCTCCGGGGCGGTCGCGCCGATCCGGATCGTCCAGGCGCGGGTTTCCTTCGGGCAGGCGGTAAGGAAGGTCTGCAGCCCGAGCGCGCGGAACCCGGCGCGGGCCAGCTGGTCCAGGCCCGGCTCACCCAGGCCGGCCTCGGCCAGCAGTTCGGCGGCCTCATCCTCGGGCAGCTCGGCCAGGTCCACCTCGGTCTTGGCGTCCAGGAAGATGGCCTCAGCGGGCGCCACCAGCGCGGACAGCCGCTCCCGGAGCGCCGGGTCGGCGAGCTCGTCGCTGCCGGCGTTGAAAACGTACAGGAAGGGCTCGGCCGTCAGCAGGTGGAACTCACGCAGGTCGGCCAGGTCGATCCCGGCCGAGGCCGCGCCGGAGAACAGCGTCGTCCCGGAGTCGAGCAGCTTCTGCGCCCGCACCACGGCGTCGGCCACCCGGTTCCGTTCGGGATCTTTAGCGAATTTAGTTTCCTTGGCCAGCCGCGCTGAGGCCTTCTCCAGCGTCTGCAGGTCGGCGAGGATCAGTTCGGTGACGACGGTCTCAATGTCGCGTTCCGGTGACACGTCGCCCTCGACGTGGCTGACGTCAGGATCGCTGAATACCCTAACGACCTGCAAGATCGCGTCGGTCTCGCGAATGTGGCCGAGGAACTGGTTGCCGAGCCCCTGGCCTTGCGCGGCTCCACGGACCAGCCCGGCAATGTCGACGAAGCGCACGGTGGCCGGGACAATCCGGGCCGAGTCGTACAGCTTGGCCAGCGCGGCCAGCCGCGGGTCGGGCACCCCGACGATGCCGACGTTCGGCTCAATGGTGGCGAAGGGGTAGTTGGACGCCAGCGCGCTCGCCCTGGTCAGCGCGTTGAACAGGGTGGACTTCCCAACGTTGGGGAGGCCGACGATGCCGATGGACAAACTCACGTGGCGATTTTAGGTGCCCGCGCGGACCAGTTGCGGCGGTGCGGGCGCCCAGTCTGGTCAGCTTCGCCGGCGAATGTTGCGCGCACCCGTCGATACGGACGGGTCCCGTTCGACTATGGGTGAGTGGCCGGCGCAGGCTGGCCCACGGCGGAGAGGCCTCGGGCGACGAAGTACATATTCCTGCTGGATCAGCGCCGACGGGAACCTGATCGTGCTGCCCGACCAGGACCGGGGACGATGGGACCGGGACAAGATCGCTGAGGGTGAGTTGCTGCTGGAGACGGCGCTCCGCGCCCGCGTAAACGGCGTGTCAGGGCCGGAATGTCATTACTAGCTGTCAGTATTGCGACGCATGAGCGCGATCATGCTGATTGCCGGACTGGTACTCGGGCTGCTCATCGGCACGGCCATCGGGTACCTGTACGCCCGCGGCCGGATCGCGTCCACTTCTGCCGACCTGGCCAGCCAGGCCAGCACCGCGGCCGAGCGAGCCCGCGCGGCCGAGGAGCGGGCGACGATGATCGAGCGGGCCGGGCGGGATCGGGCGGCGCTGATCGACGGCCAGCTGGCCCAGCGGTTCCAGAGCCTGTCCGCGGAGGCCCTGGACGCCAGCACGGCACGTTTTCTGGAGATCGCCGAGGGGCGCCTGCGCGCGGAGAACGTCAAGGCGGCCGGGGATCTGGAGAACCGCCGCGCCGCCGTCGAGCACCTCGTCGCCCCCCTGAACGACACCCTCGCCCGGCTGGAAGCGCAGCTGCGTGAGTCCGATTCGGCCCGTCGCGCCTCGCACGCGGCCCTGGCCGAGCAGGTCAACCTGACCAGGCACAGCGCTGAGCAGCTCCGCGGCCAGACCCAGGCGCTCGTCACCGCGCTGCGCCGGCCGGAAGCGCGCGGGCGCTGGGGCGAGCTGCAACTGCGGCGCGTGGTCGAACTAGCAGGGATGGTGTCTCGCTGCGACTTCGAGGAGCAGGTCGCGGTGGCCGCGGACGATGGCCCGCAGCGGCCCGACATGGTGGTGCGGCTGGCCGGCGGCAGGAACATCGTGGTCGACTCCAAGGTGTCGCTAGCCGCCTACCTGGAAGCGGTGGAGGCGGCCGATGAGTCCGTGCGCGCGGCCCGGCTCGATGCGCACGCGCGGCACGTGCGCGAGCATGTGGACCGGCTGGCCGCCAAGGCCTACTGGACGGCACTGCGCCAGTCGCCGGAGTTCGTCGTGCTGTTCATCCCGGGTGAGGCCTTCCTGGCCCCGGCCCTGGAACGGGACCCCGGGCTGCTCGAGCACGCGATGATGCGCCGGGTCCACATCGCCACCCCGACGACGTTGGTCACCATGCTGCGGACCGCGCAGTACGCATGGCAGCAGGAGGCGCTGTCGGAGAACGCGCGCGCCGTGTTTGACCTGGGACGCGAACTGCACGCCCGGATCGCGGGAATGGGCCGGACCATGGACACGCTCGGGCGGACGCTGACCAAGGCGGTGACGGCCTACAACCAGACGGTCGGATCGCTGGAGAGCCGGGTACTGGTCAGCGCACGGCGGCTCAGCCAGCTGGGCGTGGTGGACAGTGAGCTGCCGTCTCCCGCCCAGGTCGAGGAGGCCGCCCGCGCCCTGTCCGCCCCCGAACTGGCCGGATCCGCTCCTGAGCTGGCCGGATCCGCCCCCGAGCTGCTGGCCCCCGAAGCGCCCGCCCGGGCCGCTCCGATCAACCCATCCGGATCAAAACCGGGCACGGAATCGCCCGAAATCGATGACCACGATCAGCTCATCGAGGCGTCACAATGGACCTGAGATCAGCGATGCCGGAGGTCGCCCGCTGCCAGGCATCGCCACGACGGGAGGATGAACCGCAGGCGTGCCCGAATACACGTGGCAAGGTCCGGTACGGCCGCGAACCGCTCCGGCGGCCGCGGCCGGTGATGCCGTCGGCCGGCCCATGGTGCGTGGCACTCCCGCTTCGCCCCGTCAAGGATGGCCGGATGACGCCAGGAACCGGATGAGCCGGCCGCGCCCGCAGACCGTCGCCGAGCCGCGCAGCGCGGCGGACCGGGCCGAAGTCGGCCGGCCAGGGCGGCGCGGACCCGGAGCCCGCGGGACGCAGGGTAGCCCCTACCGGGCTCCCAATCCCCGCGAACCGCGAGAACTCCGCAAACCGCGCGCCCCCCGGGAACCACGGGGGTCACGGGAACCGCGCGGGCCACGGGAACCACGGGGGTCACGGGAACCGCGCGGGCCACGGGAGGGCGATAGAGCGCCCGGGCTGCGCCTGACCGGCCGCGGCGCAATCCTGGCCCTGCTGGTGCTGTCCTTCCTCGGGCTGATCGTGTCGGACTGGCTGGACTGGGGGATGCTCGCGGACGCGACATTCGTCGCGGCGTGCGCCGTGATCGCCTGCTACGCGAAACCCACCGACCTGCTCCCGGTCGCCGTGTGCCCACCCCTCGCGTTCTTCGTCGCCTGTGTCTGCGCCGAGCTGGCCACGTCCGCGGGCGGCACTTCGGCGGCCGAGGGCACCCTCGTCACGCTGGCCACATCAGCCCCGTGGCTTTTCCTTGGTACGGCGGTGACGATCCTCATCGGGCTGCGCCGTGGTCTCCTCGACAACATCCGTGACCTGCGCCGGGGCCTGCAGGGCGAGCCGGACGGACTGTCGCCGGACCGTGGCCGCCGCGCCGCGAGGAGCAGCGCCGGCGGCCCGCTGGACCCGGGTTCCGGCGGCCCGACGTGGAGACACTGAACCCTAGGCCACAGTCACGAGCACGAGCCGGGGCGTGTGTCACGAGCACGAGCCGGGCGTTCGCGCGGCCCTTGCGATCTAAGCGAAGCGGCCCTTGCGATCTAAGGGAATACGGTTGGTCGGCGGTCTAGCTTTCCGCCGCATGGCTCTCGGCGTGGTCCCGAGTGCGCGGCGGCCTGATCTCGCGCGGCAAGGCGAACGACATGCGTTCCTTGATGGCTTCCACTTCCTCCACGCTGTCGAAGCCCCGCTCCGCCAGCCAGCCGAGCACGCCGGAGACGAGTTCTTCGGGGACTGACGCGCCGCTGGTCACGCCGGCGGTGCTCACCCCCTCCAGCCAGCGCTCGTCGATCTCCGATGCGTCGTCCACCAGGTAGGCCGCAGCCGCACCCGAGTCCTTGGCCACCTCGACCAGGCGGACGGAGTTGGAGGAGTTCTGCGAGCCGACCACCAGGACCAGGTCGGATTGGCGGGCGATCTCCTTTACGGCCAGCTGACGGTTCTGGGTGGCGTAGCAAATGTCGTCACTCGGTGGATCTATCAGGGTAGGGAACCGGTCCCGCAGCGCGGCGACGGTCTCGGTCGTCTCGTCCACGGACAGCGTCGTCTGCGACAGCCAGATCACTTTGGCCGGATCGCGGACGTCCACCGAACCGGCGCCCTCCGGGCTGTCCACCAGCCGGACGCGCGTCGGCGCCTCCCCGGTGGTGCCGATGACCTCTTCGTGACCTTCGTGGCCGATGAGCAGGATGTCGTAGTCCTGAGCCGCGAAGCGCCTGGCTTCGTTGTGCACCTTGGTGACGAGGGGGCACGTCCCATCGATCACCTGGAGGCCACGCTGATGCGCGTCCGCACGGACGTCGGGGGCGATCCCGTGCGCGGAGAACACTACCACCGATCCGGGCGGTATGTCCGCGTTCTCGTCGACGAATACGGCGCCGCGTTCTTCTAGGGATCGCACCACATGCAGGTTGTGCACGATTTGCTTGCGTACATAAATGGGGGTGCCGTAGCGCTCGATCGCCATCTCGACCGTCTGCACAGCCCGGTCGACACCGGCGCAGTAGCCGCGCGGCTTTGCGAGGAGGACACGCCTGGTGGTCACAGACATGTCACCCATGTTAGGCGAGGGAAGACGGCGCGCACCCGGCCGCATGCCAGAGCCCGCGCGCGGCGGGCCACCCGCCGGTAACCAGGCCTTGACAAGGGGCGATTTCGTTCTATTCGCCACGGCTCCGGTGAGGGGCCAAGATGCCGGCCGGGAAACGCATCGATGATGAGCGCGACCGAGTCGCTTACGTATGGCATCCTGCACGTGTCCGTCCCCTTTCAGGGAGAGATTAGATATGCGCTTCCCGCAGGTAAGCGAACGGGTTAAGGAGGCACCGGCGCACGCGCTGCGTGCCGTGTTCGCGGGCATCGGCCAGGTTCTGCTGGTCACCGACCGGATGAGGAACAAGCCGACGGAAGGGGAAAAGGCCGCCGGACCGCGCGCGGACGAACGCGCGGAAGAGGCGGCCGCCACTGCCACGCCGCCCGCGGCCCCCCGGAAGACCGCAGCTGCGGAGACCACCACGGCGGAAGGGCCCCCGCCCACCGCCGCGGCGAGTACTGGGGCGGGTACCGCTCCGGCCGCCCCCGCCGCCGAGCCCACGCCGGCGGCTCCGGCGGCCGCCGCCGCGGCTGAGGCAAAGGCCCCGGCGTCCGCAGCCCGCAAGACGGCCGCCAAGACCGGGAAGAGGGCCGCCAAGGCACCGGCGGCCGAGCCGCCCGCGGCCAATCGGGACACACAGACCGGAAACGTCCGCCTGCTGCCTGACGCTGGCTCCCCGCCCGCCGGGGACGCTCTGGCGACGACGGCAGCGGAAACACCGGCGGCACCCGCAGCGGAGGCACCGGCGGTGCCCGCAGCGCCCGCAGCGGAGGCACCGGCAAAGCCCGCCACAGAGCCTGCCGCCGCAGAGCCTGTCGACGCAAGGGCCGCTGAGGCGGCACCGGCGGCCGGGGAGCCAGCCGCCACGGAGACCGCACCGCCGATCGCCAACTATGAGCAGCTGACCATCGCCTCGCTGCGCGCCCGGCTGCGCGGTCTCACGATCACCCAGGTCCGCGAGCTCATCGTGTACGAGCGGGCGCACGCCGACCGTCCGGACGTCATCTCGATGTTCGAGCGCCGCGTGACGAAGCTGGAAAGCCCCGAAGGCTGAGCCGGCCGGGACCATGGCCCTGCAGACGTCGGCCGAATCGCCGGTCCCCGTCCGGACGGTGCTGCAGCTCGTCGGCGGCTGGGTTTCCCGCCTGGGCCGCATCTGGGTGGATGGTGAGATCGCCGAATACGCCCGCCGTGGCGGGACGGTATTCCTGACCCTCCGTGACCCGGCGGCGGCCGTATCGGTCCGGGTGGTCTGCACGCGTGCCGTGTTCGAAGCGACCAATCCCCCGCCCAGCGAGGGGGCCCGGGTGGTCGTATACGCCAAGCCCGACTTCAACGCCACGCGCGGATCTTTCGCGCTGACGGCCCTGGACATCCGGCCGGTCGGCATCGGTGAGCTGCTGGCCCGGCTGGAGCGGCTCCGGCGCGCACTGGCCGCCGAGGGACTATTCAGCCCTGAGCGCAAGCGCAGGCTGCCGTTCCTGCCGCGCGTGATCGGCCTGATCTGCGGGCGCGATTCGGCCGCCCAGCGCGACGTGCAACGCATCGCCGCGCGGCGCTGGCCAGCAGTGCGCTTCCGCGTCGAGCAGACGGCGGTCCAGGGGCCGTACGCCACCGGGGAGATCATCGAGGCCATGCGCCGGCTGGATGGGGCCCCCGGGGTAGATGTAATTATTATCGCTCGCGGCGGAGGCTCCCTGGAGGACCTGCTCCCGTTCTCGGACGAGTCACTGATCCGCGCGGTGGCCGCGTGCCGCACTCCCGTGGTCAGCGCCATCGGGCACGAGCAGGACACCCCGATCCTCGATCATGTGGCCGACCTCCGCGCGGCCACGCCGACCGACGCCGCCAAGCGTGTCGTCCCGGACGTCATGGAGCAACTGTCCCTCATCGCGGGCCTGCGGGACAGGGCGCGCCGCTGCGTAAGCGGCCGGATCGAGCGCGAGACGTCCTGGCTGGACGCGGTCAGGTCACGGCCTGCGGTCGCCAATCCGGTACGGGAGGTCGAGCGGCACCAGGAACAGGTGGCGGCGCTGACCGAGCGCGCACGCCGGTGCCTCGGCGCCGCGCTCAACCGGGCGGGCGACGATGTGGCCCATACGCGGGCCCGGCTGCTGGCCCTCTCGCCCGCCTCGACGTTGCGGCGCGGCTACGCGATCGTCCAGCACGCCGACGACGGCGTGGTCCGCAGTGCGGCCGAGGTGTCCGCGGGTGAGCCGCTGACCGTCCGGTTCGCCGAGGACCAGCTCAGCGCGACGGCTGGCCCGGCTGGCCCACCGCCCGGTAAGGGGGCCGGCCGGGCGCCCGCGCGCAACCAGCCGTCCGGGGCGACGCCCGGAAAGCCCACCCGGGCGAAAGGCCGCGCGGGAGACCGGCAGCCGTCGTGAGCGTCGTTCCGCATCGGCAGATGCGGAACGGGATAGGCTGGCGCGATGGCAGACGGCGACAGCGGCGCGGCTGGCGAACGGCCGGACGAGACCGGTGAGCAGGCCGGGGCGCTGTCCTACGAGCAGGCCCGGGACGAGCTTGCCTCGGTGGTCAAGCGGCTGGAGGCCGGCGGCCTCACCCTCGAGCAATCACTTGAGCTGTGGGAACGCGGCGAGCGGCTCGCCGCCGTCTGTGGGCGGCTGCTGGACGGAGCACGGGCGCGGCTGTCCACGGTGACGGCGGAGCGTTCCGGCGACGGCGATCCCGACGCGCCGTTCTAACGCAGCACCCGGCGTCCCCGACGCCAGACCCGCGTCCGGACTGGCCTCAGCGTCCCTCGTTCCCGGCCTCCCTAGCGCCGGCCCGGCCTCGCTCATGCCCTGGCGTCTCTAGCCCTCGGGCGTCACCGGGCGCAGCGACGCGGCCAGGACGCGGAGCTGGGCCCCGGAGGCGTTGCCCGTGATGACGATGGTGGCCCCGGCCGGGATCCGTTTCGTAGAGAGAGCGCTGATCACGGCCGGCGTTCACCGAGGAACGCCACGTCCGGCCGGCGACGCGAACCGGCGCGGCCGCCGGGCCGGCGTTGGTCATCCGGCGGATGAAGCTGGCCGCGGCCGCGTCGCTCTGCTCCACCGACACGAGCGTCCCGGACGAAGTCACGTAGCCGAGATGCCAGGTCACCGTGCCCGCGCCGTTGGCGCCGCCGAGGGCGACACCCGAACTGACCGGCGACCACGCCGACGGCAGCCCGGCCGGCGCCAGCACCGGGTACCGCGCGGCCCGCATCATCGTGGCCAGGTCGCTCTGGTAGCTGACGGCCGACGGCGGGCTGGCGTACTGCAGCGGCACGGCCACGATGATGACGACGGACAGCAGCAGACAGGTCAGCACGGACCGGCCGCCGCGCAGCACCGGGTGAGCGGCCAGACCGCCGCGCAGCACCGGGAGGGGGGAGGCGAGCACCGCCGTTCAGCTCCGGCTGGTGATATCGATGGGCCCGATGACGGCGAGCACACCGTCGGCGAGCACCCGTGAGTATGCCCGATCTGCCGACATCGCCGCCAGTGCCTTCCGGTCCGGCCTTCCGGTCCCGGCCCTACGGGCCGCCGCTTCAGGTGACTAGGCTACGCCGAACCAGTAGCTGTATTTCATGAGCTCATAACCGATCATGGGTGAGGCCAGATGGCCGAACGTACGCTTGTGACGTAACAGGAGGGACGGCCGGATGCCAGCCGACGACGTGAGCACCAATACCACGCCTGACCAGCCCGGTCCCGGCGCCGAAAGTCCACTGCCGGAGCCAGGCAAGCACGCGCCGGACCGGAACCTCGCACTGGAACTGGCCCGGGTCACCGAGGCGGCGTCGATGGCGGCGGCTCGCTGGGTCGGCCGCGGAGACAAGAACGGCGCGGACGGCGCCGCCGTCAACGCCATGCGGCTGCTGATCAATTCGGTGTCGATGCGCGGCGTCGTGGTGATCGGCGAGGGCGAGAAAGACCAAGCGCCCATGCTCTTCAACGGGGAGGACGTCGGCGACGGCACCGGCGCCGCGTGCGATGTGGCCGTCGACCCGATCGACGGCACCCGGCTGTGCGCCAACGGCATGCCGAACGCGGTATCCGTGCTCGCGGTGTCCGCGCGGGGATCGATGTACGACCCGTCCGCGGTCTTCTACATGGAAAAGCTGGCCACCGGCCCGGAAGCGGCCGGCACGGTGGACGTCAGCGCCCCGCCCGCGGCCAACATCGCCGCCGTGGCCCGGGCCAAGGCCTGCTCGCCGCACGACGTCACCGTCGTCATCCTGGACCGGCCCCGGCACAAGGAACTCATCCACCAGGTCCGGGCGGCCGGAGCCCGGATCAAGCTGATCACCGACGGCGACGTGGCCGGCGCGATCATGGCGGCGCGGGAGGGCACGGGGATCGACCTGATGCTCGGCATCGGCGGGACTCCCGAGGGCATCATCGCCGCCTGCGCCCTGAAATGCCTCGGGGGCACGATCCAGGGCCGGCTGGCCCCCCGTGACGACACCGAACGGCGGCGCGCCCTTGACGCAGGTCACGAGCTGAGCCGGGTCCTCACCACCGACGACCTCGTGCACTCCGACGACGTCTTCTTCGCGGCCACCGGGATCACCGACGGGGAGCTGATGGCGGGGGTCCGCTACCGCCGCGGCGACGCCACCACGCATTCCCTGGTCATGCGCTCCCGGTCCGGGACGATCCGGAGCATCAAGAGCGAGCACCAACTGTGGAAGCTGCGCGCCTACAGCTCCATCAACTTCGACTGAACGGACATGCTGCGGGCCGGTCCGCGTGATGTGGCCCGGCCCGCAGGCCGGAGCAGGCGGGCCGGGACAGGGAACGCTGCCGGAGTCGGCGAACCACTGTACGGGCTACGGCACATCGTGCTACCCGTAATCCTTGACTACTCCCCCGCCCTGGAGGACGGGGATTCCCGGGCTCACGCCGGGGCTTCCTGTTTCACAGCCGACTGCACCCGGGAGGACCCGGAATGTCTGACATCAGCTCCGCAGGCATCGGCGCCAGGGGCGCCTACGGCAAGACCTGCCGCCAGGATGTTCTTCGCCGCGTTGATGTCCCGGTCGTGCCGGGTGCAGCAGGACCGGCACGTCCAGTGCCTCGTCGTCAAGCTCAGGTCGGCGAGCAGATGCCCGCACGCCGAGCAGGTCTTGCTGAAGGGGTACCAGCGGCCGATGACGATCAGGTGCCGTCCCGCCCTGGCCGCCTTGTATGCGAGAAGCCGCTCCGGCTCGGCCACCTCGACGGCGAACGAAACGTACCAGCGTCCGCACGGATCCTTGGAGACCGTCACCGTGGTCGGGTCGATCGACGCGGGGTCAATGCCCGGCCACGACCAGGTGAACTCCAGCGGCGTATCCATCTTCGCGAGCCACAGCGCGCCGTCCCGGTACCGGAACCCCGACCGGGTGAACTCGGCGGACTGGCGGCCGGTCCGGGACTTGAACCTCGGGTAGCGGGCGCGTTTGGCGAAGAAGTTGGTGTAGGCGACCTGCTGGTGCCGGATCGCCTGCTGCAACGGGACCGCGGACACCTCGTTCAGCCACGCCAGCTCCCCGGTGGCTTTCATGGCGGTCAGGTAGGCATTGGCCTGGGTGAAGCCCGTCCTGACCTGTTAGGCGTGGTACCGCTGGCCACGCCAGGCCAGGGTCCGGTTCCACACCACGCGGACGCAGCCGAACGTGCCGTTAAGCACGCTGGCCTGCTCCGATGCGGGGTAGGCCCGGCACTTGTACGCCGTCCTCACGGAAACCAAGCTTCTCCGATCGCACCGTTTGGGATAAGCGCGACACGCGGAAGGGGGGAGCGGCGTTTCCTTCCCGGCCCGAAGTCCGGGGTTTCCGCGCCGCTATCTTGATGACCGACGCAGCCGCAACCGCAGCCGCCCCGGCTGACCGGGTGGACCCCCGTGTCGCCAGCGCCGTGCTGGAACACGCCCGGACCGGCCAGATCTCACTGGTGCGGTTCCTCTACGCCGACCACGGCGGGATCATCCGCGGCAAGGCCACGCACGTCTCGGGCCTGGAAGCCCGGATGGCGAGCGGCATCGGTCACACGGTCGCGATGATGGCGATGAACATGCTCGACCACCTCCAGCCGGTGGAGGGCATGGGCCCGGTCGGCGAGGTCCGCATCGTGCCCGACCCGCGGACGTTCGTACCGCTGCCGTACGCGCCCGGCGCGGCCGCGATGGCGTCGGACCTGGTGCGGCCGGACGGGCAGCCGTGGGACGCGTGCTCGCGGACCTTCCTCAAGCAGGCCATCACCGAACTGGCGGCCGAGGGGTACGCCATGAGCGCGGCGTTCGAGCCGGAGTTCACGCTCGGCCAGCGCGAGCCCGACCCGGACGGCGGTCCCGACCGCATGATCCCCGCCGACGACAGCCTGTGCTACTCCTCCACCGGCTTTCAGCGCGCCCACGGCTTCGTCATGGCCCTGGTGCAGGCGCTGGAGGCCCAGCAGCTCGAGGTCGAGCACTATTACCCCGAGCTTGGCCACGGCCAGCAGGAGGTGGTCATCCGGCACGCCCCGGCGCTGCGCGCGGCCGACAACCACCTGCTGTACCGGGAGACGGTCCGGGGCGTGGCGTTCGGCCGCGGAGTCTGGGCCAGCCTCGCCCCGAAGCCCATCGCCGACCAGGCCGGGAACGGCACCCACCTGCACGGGTCCCTGTTCGAGCTCGGCCCGCACGGCACACCTACCGGGCGGAACGTCTTCGCGGACGCCAGCGACCGGTACGGCCTGTCGGAGACCGGCTACCACTTCATCGGCGGCCTGCTCGCGCACCTGCCCGCGCTCACCGCGCTGACTTGCGGCAGCGTCAACAGCTACCGCCGTCTCGCCCCGCAGATGTGGAGCAGCGCCTACACCATCTACGGGATGGACAACCGGGAGGCGGCGGTGCGGATCGCGTCCGTGCTCCGCGGCGACCCGGCCAGCTCGGTCAACCTTGAGCTGAAGCCGTCGGACTCCAGCGCCAACCCGTACCTGTCCCTGGGCGCATTCATCTACGCGGGCCTGGACGGGATCCGGGGGCAGATCGATCCCGGTGAGGCGGTGAACGTGGATCCCGCCACTCTTTCCAATGCCGAACGGGCCCGGCTGGGAGCCCGCCGTCTGCCTGACTCCCTCGACGCCGCGCTGAATGCCCTGGAGGCGGACGATCTGCTGATGACGGCACTGGGGCCGCTCCGCAGCCGGGCCTACCTGGCGGTGAAGCGTTCCGAGGCGGCCGACTTCGCCGCGCACGACGCCGCCTACGAGTGCTTCCATCACTTCACGAAGCTGTGATCCGGGCCAATGCGCTGACCTGCGCGCTCTGCCCCACACGTCCGCTGACCTGCGGATTTAACCATTTGCTGGCGTTGGCTGGCGCTGGCTAGGTTCGGCTATTTGATTGCCCCAGATTTGGCCAGGAATCTCGTTAGCTGCGCTAATTATTAGCTCTGCTTATTAGCTCTGCCCTGGGCCTGCCCGGCTGGTTGATTCGGGTCGGCGGGGGCCTCCCCCGCTGGTGGATTTGGCTTGCGCCGGGACGGCCCGGAAATCGGGGCTCCGGGCCATCGGGGTCCGGCCGGGAAACGATCCCCTTGGCTAACTTCCGCCTTGCCAAAACCAGCCAGTGCGTTCCGCAATTACGTGACCTTGACCACTCCGCCGGTAACACACAGAAACTATAGCGATCCGACGCGTTCATCCCGTGCTGTGCCTTTTGTGACCCGCCAGGACGGCCCGGGCCGGCGGCTCGCGGCCGGCCGGCGTGCAGGTCAGCGGCCATTCATGATCGCGCTCTCCGGGCCCCGGCGAGCGCGGTTTCACGCGCTCAGGCGGCGCGGTCGGCGTCACGCCCCCACCGGGGCACCGCGGAACCCGGCCCTGGGAGTTGCTTTTACCCACCCTTTACCGCTTTGTTTCCATCCGTTTATGCTCAGGGGCTGTTAGGCGCTCGGAAGGCTATGCACACCCAGGTGCCGTCAAAAACGCACCGTGTCCAGCCTTCCCGGTGAGCGCGCCCTACGCGGGAAGGAGTCCTATGGGACACCCAGGGAAACACGTACGCATCCGACGCCCGTACCGGCTGACAATGGTCGCCGCGCCCACGCTGTTCGGCTTGGCCGCCGCGGGGCTTTGCTTGTCGGCGCAGGCTGCACCCGCGGGTGCAGCAACCGTCGCGGCTACTGCGCAGCACACTGTGGCCGCCGTCCAGGCGGACTCCTCGTCCGCTCGGCTAATGTCCGTAGCGCGGAACGCCGCGGCACACGACGCGCACGTGGCCCACGTGGCCCACGAGGCGCATGTGGCCGTGCGGGCTGCCCCGAAGGCCGCTGCCGCGGCCACCTATTCGGGCAGCGGCTCGTTCCAGTCGTGCGTTATTGCCCGTGAGTCCGGCGGCAACGCCCAGGCGATGAACGCCAGCGGGCACTATGGCCTCTACCAGTTCAGCTACGCCACCTGGGTGGCCTACGGCGGCTCCCCCGCGTCCTTCGGTCACGCCAGCATGGCGGAGCAGAACCAGGTGTTCAACAACGCAATCGCAGCGGGCGGCCAGTCCAACTGGTCAGCCTACGACAGCTGCTGATCAGCAGCGGAACACCACCGGCGGCTAATGGAGCCGCCTAGCACATCAGCAAAGGCAGGCAGGTCGGTGGCGCATGTCCGCTGGCCTGCCTGGGTGCCCTGGCCCGGCTGGGCGTGACGATCTCACTGGCTATAGGTCGCCGGAATACTGCTGTACCCTCCACCTGAGTAGACCGATAGCTCTGAAGCAATTTTGGCACTCGCAGCGGAGCCTTCCAAGCCTGTCCCCCCCTTCAACGCCGCGACGATGGCCGGATAAGAACCGTTATTCATTTCTACCGGAAACGCCGCCACAAAATCGGCTGGGTTTGGGTAGGCCTGAATATGGTCAGTGGGCGGATCACCATCAGCCGTGCTAACGGCGCTCCCGCCGTATGGGATCTGAAGGTTCAGAGGATTATTGAGATTATGCGGCGTGCCCTCATTGGTAAACCAGTCCACCATTGTCTGCACATTCGCGCTAGTCGTGGGGGCGCCCAGCGCAGCGAGGGCGGCGTCGGCCCAGGCAATTGCTGCTGATCCCGTCAATGCAGTGTTCACCGGCAGTTCTGCCAGGCTTGAGCCGGAAGCGCTGGCCGGCGGTTTTGCCCGCGCGGCGACATTGCCGGACGGCCTGTTGCCCGTTTGCGTTGCCGCCATGATGACGAACGCCGCTATGGCGCAACTGGCGAGGAACGCGGTCAGGACCATTATGCGCCGTCTTGTCCAGAATCGCGTGGAACCACGAGGTTGCGCGGCGCCACCCAGCGTTATTCCGACCACGTCCTGCTCCGCGGATGAATGCCGCCCCATACGAGCCCTCCTCTCCCGGTACCTGAACGCCCTGACCCATGCGCGGCGCCCCCTTCCGGCCCGTCAAGCACCTGACCTCAATTGCTGGCGCGCTGCTCAAGTATCCCATCCTGCGGTCGCGTACTCGAAGTTTCCTGTACGAACCCCATCGGTTAGCTATGAGGCAGGCGACAGGAAGGACCCGGTAACGCAAAGTCATTGGCTCGGCGCGGGCCAGCACGCCCTGGCACACCCGGATGGCACCTCGTGCCGCCTGTTCGGCGTGCTTCCTGACCGGGGCCTCGGATGCCGCTGCCCGCCACCTCGGAGCGGTGGCGGGCAGCGGATGACGCCGGCCGGTCCGGGCTGGCCGGATGGCCCTGGCCGTGCTGAGCGCGGACCGAAGGGGGCCTGGGCGCGCAGCAGGGGGCGCCGGGTGGCGTCAGGTGGCCTGGCCGGGCAGGGGTGGTGGGCTCTTACTGGCTTCGCCGACCGAGGCGGCGGCCTTACGGACCATGGACAGCGGGCTGGCGACGTCCTCCAGCGACTTGCCCTCCGCCGCGACGCCGAAGATGATCTCGGCCACGCCGCCGAGGATCATCGCGCCGGCGCCGATCAGGTAGCCGACGAAGAGCTTGTTCGGGTCGTTGCCGGTGCCGATCAGGTGGCCGTACAGGTGCGTCCCGAGCAGGCCGAAGAACTGCGCGATGGCGAAGAACACGGCGATCGCCTTGGCCCGCACCTCCAGCGGGAAGACCTCGCTGGCGGTCAGGTACCCGGCGCTCGCGCCCGCGGAGGCGAAGAAGAAGATCACCGCCCACGCGATCGTCTGGGTGGTCGCGTCCAGCGTGCCCTGCTTGAACAGGATGGCGGTGATGATCAGCAGCGCCCCGGACAGGAGATAGGTGCCCGCGATCATCTTCTTCCGGCCCAGCGTGTCGAAGAGCCGGCCGATGGTCAGCGGCCCCAGCAAGTTGCCCGCCGCGAACGCGAAGAAGTAGTACGGCACGCTGGTGGCCGGGACGTGGAAGAAGAACTTCAGCACCAGGCCATAGGTGAAGAAGATCGCGTTGTACAGGAATGACTGCGTGATCATTAGCGCCGCGACCAGGGTGGAGCGCCCCGGGTAGTGCATGAACAGAGTGCGCAGCAGCGCCAGGTAGCCGATCTTCTCGGTGGGCGTGATCTCGATGGCCGCGCTCTCGTCCACGGGCGGGATCGGGCCCCTGGTCGCCTCGACGTCCCGCTCGATCTCGGCGATGCTCCCCTCGGCCGCCTGCTCACGGCCGTGCATGATCTGCCAGCGCGGGCTCTCCGGCAGGTTGCGCCGGACGTAGATGATGCACAGGCTGAGCACCGGGCCGAGCAGGAAGGCCAGCCGCCAGCCGAGGTCGGCCGACAGGTGGTTGAGCAGGAACAGCGTCGCGATCGTGCCGAGGATCGAGCCCGCCCAGTAGGTGCCGTTCACGGCGATGTCCACCCGGCCGCGGTACCGGGCCGGGATCATCTCGTCGATGGCGGAGTTGATCGCCGCGTACTCACCGCCGATGCCCATCCCGGCGATGATCCGGGTGGCGTACAGGAACACCACCCAGCCGCCGCCCGCCACGGTAGCCGCGGTGAGCCCGCTGCCCACCAGGTACACGCCCAGCGTGATCATGAACAGGTTCCGCCGGCCCAGCTTGTCCGATAGCTGGCCGAAGAACAGCGCGCCGATCACTTCACCGACCAGGTACCAGGTGGCGATGTCGGCGGCCTGCCCAGCGGAGAGGTTGAGCGTGCTCTTCTGGGTCAGGTCGGCGACCACGTTGGCGGCGATCGTGATCTCCAGGCCGTCCAGGACCCAGGCCACACCCAGCGCCACCACCATCCGGGTATGGAATCTCGACCAGGGCAGCCGGTCGATCCGCGCGGGTATCGAACTGCGTATCACCGGGGTCTCGGCTGTGCCGGACGCTGACGCCATCGTCACACCTCCGTCTGGGCGTTCTTGCGGGCCCTATTTACCCCCGTAACGGCGAAACACACGATCGTCGGGTCACTTGCGGCGCAGGCCTGATCTCGTGCGCCGGATGATCGGCTACGTTCCGCAGTTGCCGTCCGCGGACCGGACCCTGACCGGACGGGCGACCACCGACGGCCCGTCGCCGGGCCGGGGAAGGTCGCTGAGGCTCGTACTGGCGGCGGCGACGGGGTGATTCCCGGCCCCGTGCCAGTCCAGGCACACGGCGATCGCGTCGTCGGCCAGGTCGGTTCCCTCGTGATGCGCGAGGAGGTCGGTGATCAGGTAGCGCACGGTCTCGTTTGGGGCCTGGAGGCGGGAACTGCGCAATGCCGCGGTGAGCGGGGCCTGGCCGTAGACCCGGCCGGACGGCCCGCGGGCCCCGTAAAGACCATCGCTGAGAATGATCAGGCGGTCCCCGGCCAGGAAGGAAACCAGCTGGGCCCGGTAGCGCGTGTCGCCGAACATTCCGAGCGGCATCTGCTGGTCCAGCTTGATCGGCTCGATCTCGCCGCGGCGGACGAGGAACATACGCGGCGACCCCGCGTCGACGACCTCGGCTTCCCCGGTCGACAGGGCGATGCGCAGCAGCAAAGTCGAGGAATGCTGCGTCCCGCCGTGCTGGGAGTAGACAATTTCGTTGGCCAGTTCGGCCGCCTCAGCCGGCCCGGCGCCCGAGCGGCGGGCGTTCCGCAGGGCGTTGACGGTCAGCTGGGTCAGCAGCGCGGCGGCGATGCCGCTTGCCATCCCATTGCTCACCGATAGGGTGAGGTATTTATCGGAGAGCGACCAGTCGAAGTTGTCCCCGGACACCGTATACGCCGGCTCCAGCTGACCGGCGAGGGTGAATTCGTCCGACTCGCAGATGCGGCCCGGCAGCAGATCCCATTGCAGCTCGGCGGCGATCGTCAGGCGTCTGCGCCGCCTTACTTCGCGGTACATGTCGGTCGCGGTGTCGGCCAGCCGGATCGACCGGGCCACGCTGGCGGCGATCTCCGTCAGGTCCTCGTCGCCGACGTCGGTCCCAATGGGCAGCCTCACGGCAAGAACACCCATGCGCTCGCCGTACACGCTGAGCGGGAGGTACAGATGATCGTCGTCCTGGACGGGACGGCCCGACGCGAAGGCCCGCCCCGCCGGGTGCGAATCGACCAGGACGGGCGTTCCCCCGTCGCCGTCGGCGAACGGGATAAGGTGCGACTGGTGGTAGTCGATGAGCAGGATCTCCGCCCCCGATACCCCCAGCCAGCTGTCGATGGACTCGCGCGCGGTCTGCACGAGCCGGGTCGGGCGAGCGGCCCAGATCGAGCGTTCGATGGTGCTGCGGTCTTCAGGCATGATGTCCCAGGTACGTTCCCTCAGCGCTGGGCCGGCCTTACGAAATGGCCGTACCAGTCACGATTGACGAAATGGTAGGTGCTTTGCGGCACCCGAATGTGCGACAGTGGACACATGGCCTCGCGCAAGGCTGACCCTGCAGCGGCACGGCAGGCGGCAGCCGAGGTGGAGGCAGCCGCTGAGGCCCTGGTGGGCATCTGGTCGCACGTCGCGGATTCCCTGGATGTGCGGATCTCGCCCACCCAACTGCGCGCGCTCACCGCGGTGGGCCGTTACGGCGAGCTCAACCTGAGCCAGCTCGCCGAAGCTCTCGGCGCCCTGCCCTCCTCGGCCAGCCGCTTGTGTGACCGCCTGGAGGCGGCCGGTCTGCTCACCCGGGACACGGGCCGCGCGAGCCGGCGCGCCGTCAGCCTGCGCCTCACCGCGGAGGGTGAAGACCTGCTCGAGCAGGCACGAAAGCGCCGCCAGGAGCAGATCGCGCAGGTCCTCGACGTCATGCCGCCGCCTGGGCGCACCGAACTCGCCGACGGCCTGGCCGCGTTCCAGCGGGCCGCCGAACCGGACGGCTTCACGCCCGCTGACGCGGACACCGACATGGACGTGGGCCCGGACGGATCCCAGGGACCCGGTATCCCTTTCTCCATATCCGCGTGAGACGGGACAGGACCGGGCGCGGCGGTCACTAGTGCCGCTGCTTGCGAGCCCACACGCGCGGGATTTGCCGCCATCGCAACCGGCCCGTGTCCCCGCCCCGCGCCCTAAGCTGTAAACAAGTCACGGTCGACCGACGAGGATCTGCCACGATGCCTGAATTCAGCTACACGGACCTGCTGCCGCTGGGAACGGATGACACCACCTACCGGCTGATCACCGAGGAAGGCGTCACTACCCGGCAGTCGTTCGGCAAAACGTTCACGGACATCGCCCCGGCGATCCTCACCCAGCTGACCAGCGCCGCGATGCATGACATCGCCCACCTGCTCCGGCCTTCGCATCTCAGCCAGCTTCGTTCCATCCTGGACGATCCTGAGGCTAGCCCGAATGACCGCTATGTCGCTCGGGACCTGCTGAAAAACGCGTGCATCGCGGCGGGCGGGGTGCTGCCGATGTGCCAGGACACCGGGACCGCCATCGTCATGGGCAAGCGCGGGCAGCACGTCCTCACCGACGGCTGCGACGAGGAACACATCGCCCGTGGCGTCTACGACGCTTACACCACGCTCAACCTCCGTTACTCGCAGATGGCACCGCTGACCATGTGGGAGGAACGGAACACAGGCAGCAACCTGCCGGCCCAGATCGAGATCTACGCCACCGGCGGCAACGCATACAAATTCCTGTTCATGGCGAAGGGCGGCGGATCGGCGAACAAGTCGTTCCTCTACCAGGAGACCAAGGCGGTGCTGAACCCCGACCAGATGATCTCCTTCCTGGAGGAGAAGATCAGGTCACTGGGCACGGCCGCGTGCCCGCCGTACCACCTCGCCATCGTGGTGGGCGGCACCAGTGCCGAGTTCGCGCTCAAGACGGCCAAGTACGCGTCGGCCCATTACCTGGACACGTTGCCGAAGGAAGGCTCGCTGTCCGGTCACGGCTTCCGCGATCTGGAACTCGAGCAGCAGGTACTCGAGCTCACCCGGCGGATCGGGATCGGCGCCCAGTTCGGTGGCAAGTACTTCTGCCATGACGCCCGGGTGATCCGGCTGCCCCGGCACGGTGCGTCCTGCCCGGTCGCGATCGCGGTGTCCTGCTCGGCCGACCGGCAGGCGCTCGGCAAGGTGACGCCGGAGGGCGTCTTCCTCGAGCAGCTCGAAACCGACCCGGCCCAGTATCTGCCCGATCCCACGGACGCCGACGCCGAGGCCGAGGCGGGGGTGGTCCGCATCGACCTGAACCGGCCGATGGACGAGATCCGCGCCGAACTGTCCCGGTACCCGATCCGGACCCGGCTGTCGCTGTCGGGCCCGCTCGTCGTGGCGCGCGACATCGCCCACGCGAAGATCGCCGAACGGCTGGACGCGGGCGAGCCACTGCCCGCCTACATGCGTGATCACGCCGTCTATTACGCGGGACCGGCCAAGACGCCCGCCGGCGTACGCGTCCGGCTCCTTCGGGCCCACCACCGCGGGCCGGATGGATTCCTACGTGGAGCGTTTCCAGGCCGCGGGCGGGTCGTACGTGATGCTGGCCAAGGGCAACCGGTCGGCGGCGGTGACCCAGGCCTGCCAGCGCCACGGCGGCTTCTACCTCGGCTCTATCGGGGGCGCGGCGGCGCGGCTGGCCCAGGACTGCATCACCCACGTGGACGTGCTGGAGTACCCTGAGCTCGGCATGGAAGCGGTCTGGAAGATCGAGGTCCGCGACTTCCCCGCGTTCGTCATCGTGGACGACAAGGGAAACGACTTTTTCGCGGACCCATCCGGGCCGGCGCTCACGATCGGCAGCCAGCCGCCCCGGTAAACGCCCGGGCAGGCGCCCGGCGCGTGGCCGGTGGCCGCGGGAGGGTCGATGAGCTGGCCGGTTGGCAGATCGTGACCTAATTCCCATCGAACTCTCACCAGCAACCTAGGGACCTATCCGCCGATCCCGTGTATGGTCCGGCTATGCACGCTATGGCGGGCACGGGGCGCGTCATAGCGGGGCGCTACCGCCTCAAGGAGCCCATCGGACGGGGCGCGATGGGCACGGTGTGGCGCGCGTGGGACGAGATCCTGGACCGCGAGGTCGCCGTCAAGGAACTGCGCATCAGCGACGGCCTGCCACCGGACGAACGCGCCAAGGCCTACCAGCGGACCCACCGCGAGGCCAGAACCGCCGCGCGGCTCAGTCACCCGGGCGTCGTCACCGTCTTCGACGTGGCCGAGGAAGACGAGCGCCCCTGGATCATCATGGAGCTCGTCGCGGCGCGCTCGCTCGACCAGATCATCGCCCACGACGGGCCGCTGCCGCCGCACCGCGCGGCCCACGCCGGCCGCCAGCTGCTGGCCGCCCTGGCCACCGCGCACGCGGCCGGCGTGCTGCACCGCGACGTGAAGCCGAGCAATGTGCTGCTCGCCGACGGCGGCCGGGCCGTACTCACCGACTTCGGCATCGCGACCTTCCAGGGAGACCCGAAGCTGACCCAGACGGGCATGGTCATGGGCTCACCGGGCTTCACGGCCCCCGAGCGCATCCAGGGCAACCCGGCCACGCCGGCATCGGACCTGTGGTCGCTCGGCGCGACCCTGTACGCGGCGGTCGAGGGACACGGGCCCTTCGACCGGGCGGGCGGGGCCATCACGACGATGTCGGCCATCATCAACTCCGACCCGCCGTCCGCCCCGTCGGCCGCCGGGCTCGGCGCGGTCATCGACGCCCTGCTGCGGCGCAACCCCGCGGACCGGCCAGACGCCGCGACCGCGGCGCGGATGCTCGGCGCCGTGGGACCGCTTCCGGGCCCCGCCGGCCCGGGCAACGTCTACACGCCGTTCCGGCCTCGCCGGACAAAACCTGGCTCGCCGGGCGGGGCCGGGGCGCCCAATGCGCCGTCCCCCGGGGCGCCCAATGCGCCGTCCCCCGGGGCGCCCAATGCGCCGTCCCCCGGGGCGCCCAATGCGCCGTCCCCCGGGGCGCCCAATGCGCCGTCCCCCGGGGCGCCCGGTGTGCCCGGCGTGCCGCCTCCCGGGGTGCGCGGCGCCGCCGCTGGGCTGCCCGGGACGCCCGGTGCGCTCGGCGGGGTGATGCCCGCCTCACCTTTTCGGTCGGCCCCTGGCCCGGCCGGCGGCCAGACTCCTGACCCGGTCCTCGGGCAGATCCCTGACCCGGTTGGCGGGCGGAGTCCCGGGGCAGACAGCGGGCCCGGCTCAGCGGCGCTGCCGCCCATGCCGACGTCGGCGGACCTGCCGCTGCAGCCGGACCAGACCATACCGGTCAAGCTGCCCGAATCCCTCCGCGCTGCGGCCAGTCGGGCGACCGGCCAGCCAGGGGCAGGAACCGACGATCGGCCGTCCGATGCGACGTTCAGGTTTTCCGCCGCACCCGGCCGGCCGACCGGCTCGGCTCCCCCCGCCCAGCCGGCCGACGCCGCACCGGCCTGGGATGCCACACCGCCGGGCGGCCACTCTCCCGTGACGCGGGCCAGCCGGCGGCCCCGCCGCATCGGCGTGGTCACGCTCGGGATTGTCCTCCTGGTCGTGGCAGTCGCGGCCGGATTGCTCGTAGACCGGGCCCAGCACCGAACGGGGCTGAATACGGCGGCCAATCAGACCGGCTCATCCGTCTCCAATACGACCTCCGACTCGCCCGTGGCGGCGGCCGCCGGAGCGCCCAGCACGGGGCCGCCGCCCGCCGGATACCGCTCCGTCACGGTGGGCGCCGCCACACTGGGCTCGACCTCGGGCTTCACCATCGCCGTACCGGACACGTGGAAGTTCTCGGTCAGGGGAACCGCCGCCTTCGCCGAGGCGCCCACTGGCGGCGCGTTCCTCCAGGTCGACCTGACCCCGCACACGTACCGCGACATGCTCAGGGAAGCGCGCTACCTGGCGGCCCTGACGCAGAAGCAGGGCAAGTTCCCCGGCTACCTCGGTCTGGGCATCCGTCCGGCGAACGTCCGGGGCACCCGCGGCGCTGCCTGGCAGTTCACCTGGCAAAGTCCGGCCCTGGGCCGGGTACGGGCCCTGGACCTCGTATACAACGCGTCCACGTCGGCCGGCCTGCAGTCCTTCGCGCTCTACATGTCGTCGCCCAACACGGCGTGGAACAGCAATCTGGCCGCCTTCGACGAGGAAGCGCGCACCTTCCAGCCGTACCCCTAGCCAGCCCCGCCGCGCACACGGCTGGGGGAAGTCGCTCGCGCCACCGCGAGGAGCCTGAAATAGGCCACAGTATTTACGGGCAGGCGCACTAGTACCAGCCATCGGCCTGCTCGTGACTCCAGGCCGCACACGGCGAGCCGTAGGTGCTCTCGATGTAGCCGAGACCCCAGCGGATCTGGGTGGCCGCGTTCGTCCGCCAGTCCGGACCCGCGCTGGCCATCTTCGACCCGGGCAGCGCCTGCGGAATGCCGAAGGCCCCGGTGGCCGGGTTGCTCGCGGTCACGCTCCAGCCGCTCTCCCCCGCCCACAACGGCTGCAGGCAGGAAAACTGGCTTGACGGCCAGCCGAACGAGCCCAGCACGGACTTCGCGATCGACTGGGCGGAACCCGATGGCGCGGGTGCGGCGATTCTCGGCGCCTGCCGATGGGCCAGCACGGTCAGGGCCTGCCGTTCCGCGGTCGCCTTGACCTGCTGCGCGGCCAGGTAATGCAAAGAGTCCTGATCGGCCGCCGTCAGGCCCGGGCGGACCGTGATCGCGCTGAACGCCGTCCCGGCCGGGGTGGTGGCCCGGGAACCGGATGCCCAGGCCGCGGCGGCGGCCGATACGGCGGCCGTGGTCAGTGCGCAGGCCGCCGCGACGATGAGGAGCTTGTTCCGCTGCCCGGTGATCATCCAGTGACGTGACAATATGGCCCTTCGGTCGATCGCGCAGTCGGGTGACATGGTGCGCGACGTTCTTCCGCCCCTGACAGCCCTCGTCGCAGTGGTAAGCGACCGGGCGATGGCTCGTGGACGTGGCGCGGGTCAGGGCACCGGCCGCACGCGGGGCGGCCGTCACACGAACTGGACGCTGACGAGCACCAACAATGCCCGATGAATCAAGCAAACAATGCCATTATTGCTTGTGATATGGATCACATGATGCCGTGAACGGGCCGCTCATTGGCCTCAAATATAGGCCCTGAGCTGGGAAGACACGACTAACCATCATCCGCGCTGACATTACGACCAAGTTACGGGAGTGCAGCCCGGATTACGGCCTTATGCTGAAAATTACCTGAATATTACCTCAAGAGAGCTTCTAAACGACGCCCCAAACGCATGACGCTGCGATTATTTAAACGGACTGTAGCATTCTGATGCCGAAGAGTAATCTTACCGAATGATAACGCGATGGGCGAAACATGGACACGATTCGCCCGAAGAAGATATAAGACCCTCTTTAGCGCCGCCCGCAGTACGGCTGGTCCCATCCGGGCGGAAGACCACCGGCGGGCGTCACGTAAGCATCCGGGCCGCAGCGCCCGCTCAGTAGTAATTGTTCGCCAGCTCGAAATTCCACGCGGCACAGGGCGTTCCATACACGCTCTTTATGTAGCCGAGACCCCATTCGATCTGCGTCGTCGGGTCGGTTTGCCAGTCCGCGCCCGCAGTGGCCATCTTTGACCCGGGCAGAGCCTGCGGAATGCCATACGCGCCGCTGGGATTTTCCGCGTCATAGGACCAGCTGCTTTCTCGGTTCCATAGGCTCTGCAGGCAACTGAATTGCGATATGGAAAATCCAAAGCTGGCCAGCAGGTTGTAGGCGACCGACTGGGCGCTGCCCGGATCGGGCGCGGCGACCGGAGGAGGCGGCGCGCTCCCGGTGGTGGACCCGGTGGTGCCGCCGGAGGACGGGCTTCCCGACGCCGCTTGGACCGCTGTCGCCGCAGCTGAGGCCGGTGACGCCAGCTTCGGCCGGGCCACCACGGTCAGGGTGCGGGAGGCCGCGCTCATGACGATCATCTGCTGGCGTTCCTGCTCGAGCAGAGCGACCGTTCTGCTGTTGGGAATCGCCTCAATCGCCTGGGCGGCGCCCGATGCCCCGGATACCGAAGGACCCATTAGCCAGGCGGCCACGGAAACGCCAGCGACCACAATTGCCGCGACACCAGCTGCCGGAAGAATGACTCCGCTGCGGCGCACAAAACGGCTGCTTCGCCGCGTGCTGCGGGCCCCTGTCCGGTGCCGTGACAAGGCAATCCCTTCGTCAGCCAAGCGCACCAGACGGGTCTGCCGGGCGCATCGACCCATGCGGCTTACGCACGGGCAGCGATTCTCCGGTTAAGCGCCTCACCGTGCCCGGGCCGTCGCAATTGCGAATGATGCACATACATTGGCCGTGTCGGGCCTGCGGTAAGGGGCAATCGCCGTTGGCGACCTACACTGCCAGAAAAGGGGGGTGGGTCCGCAACCGATTCGCCAAGGTTGGCCCGGCGGGCTGAACGCGCGTGCTGTGATGTTAATCACGTTTAACTGTGAGTGTTTTGTTGCGACGAATCGCGACATTTCCCCGGGCGCAACCACGCCGCCAGTCTGCCGTCCCAGTGGTCATCCGGTTGCTACAGTGCGGGAAAGTCCGCGGACCGCCAGCTGAAACCGTGCCAGGCAGCCCCCAGACGGACCGCCCCGTGACAGAGAGGCCAGACCGGGTGACCGAGCACGCCGTGAGCGGCCGCCGCCCGGTGGCCGGGCCGTGCGGCCTCCGCAACTGGCTCGTCCGCAACTGGCACTGGGGCCTTCTCTCGCTATGGACGGTGGCCTGGTTCATCGACAAGGCGCCGGGCGGCGGTATCGCCTGGGTCTTCTTCCGGAGCGGCACCGCGGCGCTGTTCGGCGAGCCGGGCTCGTTCCGCCCGCCGGGCGGCCTGCACCTGTATGCCACCAATCCCGGCCTGCAGATCGGGCCGCTGTCGTTCGCCGTCGCCGAAGTGCTGCGGCACCTCGGGCCGGACAGCGGCATCGTCGTGGCCGAGATACTGCTCACTGCCGCGGGGGTTCTGCTGATCGCGGCCATCGAGAGCCTCGCCCGCACGGTCCGGCCGGAACTGCGCGAACGTCCCCGGGGGCTGCGGCTGACTGTGCTCTTCGGCGGCGGGGCATTCATGATCGCGTGGGTCAATCTCGCGGTCGGCTACCTGCACCTGGACGACGGCCTCGCGCTGATCCTGGCGGTCCTGGCGCTGCGCGCGGTGGTCGCCCGCCTGCCGGTGCTGGCGGGTCTGTGTGTCGGCCTCGCCACCGCCGCCAAGCCATGGGCTCTCGTCTTCGCCGCCCTGCTCCTCCTGCTGCCGGTACGGGACATGTGGCGCGCCGCCGTAGCCCTGCTGGCCGCGCTCGCGGCCGCCTGGCTGCCGTTCTACCTGGCTGATCCGGGCACGATGACCGCCGCGCGCTACACCATCCGCAACCTGCCCACCTCGGCGCTGCGCGCTGTCGGGGTCACCACCCCGCTGACCCCGTCCTGGGACAGACCCGCCCAGATCCTGCTCGGCTGGGCGCTGGGCGCGGCGGCGATATTGCGCCACCGGTGGCCCGCCGTCATCCTGCTCGGCGTCGGCGCCCGGATCGCCCTGGACCCAGGGGTGCACGGCTACTACACGGCCGGGGTCATGGTGGGCGCGCTGATCTGGGACACCATCGGCGCCCGGCGGCCTTGGCCGGTCTGGTCCCTCCTGTCGATCCTGGCCCTGGCCGCCGTCCCGATCGTGACCCGCGATCCCCAGATCCTCGGGGACGCGCGGCTCGCCATCGTCGTGGCGTTCACGGCGGCGCTGCTGCTGGGGCCGTCCCGCTGGGTATGGCAGACCGGCCGCCGCCCCGTGCCGCGAACCGGGCCGGCGCCGGCCGGGCCGGCACCAGGTGCGGGTCGGCAGAGTGCCCCGGCGCAACCACCGGCGCCCGGTCCCCGTCCGGCCCCCGCGGTCCGGTCAGCCCCCGGAAAAGCCCGTTCGGCCCGGGAAAAAATCAAGCCGGAGGACGCCGATGAATGAGCAGAGCCGGCCGGGCGGGACCGCCGCCCTGCCGCTGCGGGACATCCTGGTTGTCGCGCTGGAGCAGGCGGTCGCGGCTCCCTTCGCCACCCGCCAGCTGGCCGATCTCGGCGCACGCGTCATCAAGGTGGAGCGGCGCGGCGCGGGGGACTTCGCGCGCGGATACGACCGCTCGGTGAACGGCCAGTCGAGTTACTTCGTGTGGCTGAACCGGGGCAAGGAAAGCATCGAGCTCGACGTCAAGGAGGACCGCGACCGCGCGGTGCTGTCCGCCCTGCTGAGCCGGGCGGACGTCTTCGTGCAGAACCTCGCGCCCGGCGCCGCGGACCGGCTCGGCGTGGCTGGCGACGTGCTCCGGGAGCGCCATCCCGCTCTGATCACCTGCTCGGTATCCGGCTACGGCGCGGAGGGCCCCTACCGCAACAAGAAGGCCTATGACCTGCTGGTGCAAGCTGAGGCCGGCCTGCTGTCGATCACCGGCAGCCCCGGCGCCCCGGCCAAGGCGGGCATTTCGGTGGCCGACATCGCGGCCGGCATGTACGCGTACAGCGGCATCCTGGCCGCACTGTATGAGCGGGAGCGCACCGGCCGCGGGATCAGCGTCGACGTGTCGCTGCTGGAGGCGCTCGGCGAGTGGATGAGCCAGCCGGTCTACTTCACCGGCGACGGGCAGCACCCGGCGCGGCGGACCGGAGCCAGGCACACGTCCATCTCCCCGTACGGCCCGTACGCCGCCGCGGGCGGGGGCCAGGTCTTCATCGGCGTGCAGAACGAGCGTGAGTGGGCCGTTCTCTGCCGGGAGATCCTGCGCCGCCCGGAACTGATCAGCGATGAGCGGTTCGCCACCAACCCGGACCGCGTGGCGCACGACCGTGAGCTGACCGCGATCATCGAGCGCGCCCTGTCCGCGATCGCGCCCGGCCGGCTCACCGCGCTGCTGGACGAGGCGGGCATCGCCAACGCGCGGCTGCGCACCCCGCAGGAGTTCGCCGCCCATCCGCAGCTCGCGGCGCGGGACCGGTGGCGGGAGGTGGATACGCCCGGCGGCCCGATCCGGGCGATGCTCCCACCGGTGACCGTGCCCGGCCGGGAGGCCGCCATGGGCGCGGTGCCGGCCGTCGGCCAGCACTCCGCCGCCATCCGGGCCGAGCTGGGACTGCCCCCGGATACCGGCTGAGCCGCCGCGGCGTCGGCGACCTCGTACAGCAGACACGGCGATTGCAGTGCTAGCATTGTAAGCATTGGTGGGCAGGGAGGTCGAGGATGCCGACGCTGACGATTCGCGGCCTTGACGAGGAGACGCACGCCCGGCTCCGTGTTCGTGCCGCACAGCACGGACGATCGATGGAGGCCGAAGTGCGAGCAATCCTCACCGAACGCCTGGCCTCCCCAACGCCGGACTACGGCCTCGGGAGCCACATTCACGCACGGTTCGCCGCTGCGGGTGGCGCAGGCCTCGATCTTCCTGCGCGCAACGAGCCGCCGCGCGCAGCGGTGTTCGACGCATGATCATCCTCGATACGAACGTCATCTCTGAACTCGCCCGTATCGATCCCGAGCCCAACGTAGTGACCTGGCTGGATTCGCTGCCCGCCACCGAGATCGCCACCACTGCGATCACGGCCGCGGAATTGCTGTACGGCGTCGCCCGCATGCCGGATGGGCGGCGCCGAGCCGCTCTTGCCGAAATAATCGATGCGCTGATCAACGAAGATTTCCGTGATCGCGTGCAGCCGTTCGACAGCCAAGCAGCTAGCCAGTACGCCACCGTCGTTGTCGGCAGGGAAAAACTGGGACGGCCCGTCAGCATGGCAGATGCCCAGGTCGCAGCCATCTGCCGAGTACACGGCGCAACGCTGGCCACCCGTAACACCGGCGATTTCACGGACACTGGGATCAGCCTCATCAACCCCTGGGACGCCACCGGCTGATAGCCACCGAGAGCGAGCCGCCCTTACGTCGCAGCGAGGACACGACCAGATCCCGCAGGCGCTGATCGACCGGGACCAGCCGGCCCGCCCTCCCTAACTTGCCCGGGGTGACCATTCCTCGGCGAACGTCTCCATCTGGCGCAGGACCAGTTCGGTCGCGGTCGGCTGCGCGTCGGGTGGATAGCCGTGCTTGGCCAGCAGCCGCTTGATCGTGGAACGCAGCTTGGCGCGTACGTCGTCGCGGGACACCCAGTCGGTAGTGACGTCTCGCCGCAGCGATTTCACCAGGTCACGGGCGATGTCGGCGAGAATGTTGGTGCCCATCCCGGCTAGCTGCGATCAGGGTTGGCTGTCCGTGTTCGCTCAGGCACACGAAGGGAAATGCCCCTATGACCGTCTCCAACGGGACGTACGCGGAGCAAGGCTCGTGACCGCCGCGCGGTACCCGCTGCCTCCGCTCCCGGCTGCCATGGTGCAGGCCGCCGCACTGCGCGCCGCGTTCCCTGCCTACGTCGTCAACGTGATCGCGCGCCGGGGCGAGCATCCCCGCTATGAGGTGGTGCGGCGGGACGGCGCCCCCGGCCTCTACTGCCTCATCTCCGCTGATGCGGGCGAGATCTGGCACGAACTGCGCCAGGCGGCCTGATGAGCGGCGCAGAACCACCGCCGGCACGCAGGGCCTGCGGGGCCCGCAGATCAGTGGACCCAAAGACGCTGCCTCCGACGGCTCCGGGCACCACTGGTACTTCGGCCCAGTCCCGTTCGGCATCCGTGGTTTCGTCCCGCAGCTGGGGCGGAGACTGGAACATGCCCGGGTTCTACTCCGCCGCGATGGCTGCCAGCACGTCCAGCTTGGCCGCGCGGCGGGCTGGCCAGCTGGCGGCCACCAGGCCGAGCAGCGCGGAGAGCAGGAGGAAGACCACAAGCCTGGATACAGGCACGACAGTGTCGGTGACGCCCTGCTGCTTCAGCGACGACACCAGCGCGATGCCCATTCCGGTGCCGATGGTGATCCCGATGATGGCGCCGAAGATCGCGAGGATCACCGCCTCGGACCGGATCATCGTCCGGACCTGACGCCGCTTCATGCCGACCGCCCGCAGCAGGCCGATCTCGCGGGTGCGCTCGAACACCGAGAGCATGAGGGTGTTCACGATCCCGATGAGCGCGATGAGTACCGCCAGGGCCAGGAGAGCGTAGACCAGGCCGAGAATCTGGTTGACGTTGGCCGTCTGGGCCTTCTCGAACTGGCCCCTGGTCTGGACCTGCAGGTTCGGATAGAGGGCCAGCAGCGACTCGGGCAGCTCATTGCGTGTCGCGTTCGCGCCGCTGCCGAGCTGCGCGACCCCGCGGACCTGGAAGTCTATTTTCTGGTAGATGTTGCCGAACAGCGCGATGCGCGGCCGGTGCGGCCCGCGTGTCTCCGGTCAATGTCTGAGATGGGAGGACCATGTCTTTTCCCCGCAATTCCTGGAAGACCTCTCAATCCTCTCAATCCTCGCTTCGATCGGGCGCCGGAGCATCGGCCGTACGGTTGACTTACCGAACGCCACCGGGATGACCCACGCGAGCACCGCGGGATGGCCCACGCGAGAGAGAGGGCAGGAACAGGCTCAGCTCGCCGGTGCCGGAGACGTAGAGATGGTCGCGGGCGCGGGTGCAGGCCACGAACAGGACGCAGCGCTCGCGCTGCAAGTCCTGAGCGTGCGCCAGGGCGTCCTGGTCCCCGGGGATGACCGCCGCTAGTTCCGGGACGGCGCCCTGCTCCACGCCGATCACCGCGACCGCCTGGAACTCCAGGCCCTTCGTGGCGTGCATGGTGCCGGCCCGGACCCCTTGTGTGCTGCCCCGGCCGCTCAGGGCCGCAGTTTCGATGCCGTCCCTTTTCAGCGCCTCGCGGGCCTCACGGACCAGGCTGGCGGACCGGGCCGCGACCCCGATGGCGTGCGACTCGATACCGACGGCCAGCCACGAGCGGAATCCGTTCGGTAAGAAGAGCGAATTCTTCGGCCCGGGTGGCCGCCACACGCACCTGCGGGCGCTGGCCGTGCATGGGCGACCGGTAGCCGAGCAGGGAGGCGGCTTCGTCGTCCAGGCCGGTGACCGGATCCATCCCGAGCAGCGGCATCGCCCAGGCCAGGATCTCCTGAGTGGTCCGGTAGTTCAGGGACAGCCTTCGGCTGCGTCCCCGCACGCTGATCCGCAGGCTGGCGAGGGAGACTCGGTTGTGGTAAATGCGCTGATGCGGGTCGGCGGCGATGAACAGGTCGTCCGGGCCTGATGCCACGGCGGCGCGGAGCAGCCGCCACTGCGATGGGTGCAGGTCCTGGGCCTCGTCCACGAGGATATGGCGGTAGGGTGGCGCTCCAGCCTGCCGGAGCAGGTGGGTGGCCTCGTTAGCCAACTGCAGGTGAGTGGACTCGCGCGCCGCGTCCAATTGCGCGGTGACCTGCTGGGCGGCCTGCCAGACCTGGCTGCGCTGGGCTTTGGTAAGTGGCCTTCCGCGGCCGGTCCGCAGGCAGGTCAGGTACGCCTGTTCGGTGCGCAGATCCTGCCCCAGGATGACCTGCTCCCACTCATTCTTCAAGAAGGCCGGGGTGAGGTCCAGCCCAGAGGCGGCACTAGCCTCCGTCCAGCGGATGCGCAGCACCCGCTCGTCCGCGATGACGGGAGTTCCGCGGGCCTGCTTGACGATGCTGTAGGCGAGCCGGTCCACGTTGAGGACTTCGATCTGGCTGCGCAGGCCGGCGTCTCGGATCAGCAGTTCAAGCTGGGTGCGCAGGGTCTCGGCCAGGTTGCCGTTGAATGTGGTCAGCAATACCGGCTTGGCATCAGGTCCTGGGGGAAACGCCTGTCGTGCGGCATCGGGCTCGTCTGCTGGGGATGAGGTGGCGGCGCGCGCGGCGAGGACCGCGGCCCGGTGCAGCACGGTAACCGTCTTGCCGGTTCCGGGGCCGCCGGTCACTTGAGCCGGGCCGGCGTAGCTCGCCCGGTAGGCGATCTTGCGCTGGCTCGGGTGCAGGAACGTCCGCCACGCTGCGAACGGGTGGGCGAGGATAAGCTGCAGTTCCTCCTGCCCGGATACGAAGGTGACCTGGCCTGGTGTGCGTTCCATGGCGGAGACCAGGTCGCCTGGGTCCATCTGTCCGGGCGGTGTGTGGGCCGGCAGAGGCTGAGCCACCTCAGCCCAGGCTTCGTCGACCGTCATCCCGCCGGCCAGCGCGTACAGCGCGGTGTACTGGGCGTCGGGCAGCACCAACTGCAGCGTTCCCAGATCTGCGTCGCTGGTCAGCAGCCGGACCAGGGGCAGGATCTGCGCGTCGATGCCGAGCCGGGTCAGGTCGGCGTCGCTGACGTCAGCGAACAGCCGCTTGTCCTCCGGGCCAGCAGCGGCCTGCAGGGAGGGCTGTAGTTGCTGGATCGCTATTTCGTTCGACATCTCCAGCATGCCTGTCGACGGGTTGACGCTGAACCGGTGGCTGGCGGCGTAGCCGATCGCCTTTTCCTGCGGCAGGACCGTGAGCAGGCAGTAGGTGTCCCCGCCGTCCGGAGCCAGCACGACGCCACGCCAGACGCCATCCACCCGGATCGTCCGGATCCGGTCGTCCCGGCTGCACGGCACCTTCTCCAGCTGCGAGCCGGGGTCAGGGTCCTTGGCGAACTCGGTGATCGCCGCCTCGACGGCGTTCTGGACGCCTTTGTCCAGCTTCGCGTACTCCGCCAGGACACCTTTCGTGATCGCCAGGCGAGCCACTGGCTATGTCCTCCCCTGGCCGGCCGTCCCCGAAGCTGGCTGTCTAGTTTAGCTAGGAATTCGGCGATTTCTCGATCATGGTCCAGTGGCCGCAGTTGGACAGGACGTGCAGCCGGGAATCGGGCAGCAGGTCTGCGCGGGCGGGCCAATCCCCAGAACGCGCCGCTACGATGACCGTGGGGAACGGCCGGCGCCAACGCGACGGGAGACGGCATGACCGTGGAATCCAGCTGGATACCACCAGGAATCGACACCGGCAAGGCGAACATCGCCCGCGTCTACGATTACTGGCTCGGCGGGAGCAACAACTTCCGCGCCGATCAGGACGCGGCCCGCGCGATGATCGCGATCGAGCCGAACATCCGCGGCATCGCCCGCGCCAACCGGGCCTTCCTCGGGCGGGCCGTCCGGTTCCTGGCCACCGAGGCGGGCATCCGCCAGTTCGTCGACATCGGCTCGGGCATCCCAACCGGCCGGAACGTGCACGAGGTGGCCCAGGAGGCGGCCCCCGGCTCCCGGGTGGTGTACGCGGACGTCGATGAGATCGCCGTGGCGCACAGCAGGCTGATCCTGGAGGACAACGCGGACACCGCGGTGATCCAGGCCGACCTGCGCGAGCCGGACGCCGTCCTGACGGCCCTGGAAACCCAGCTGCTCATCGACTTCAGCCAGCCCGTCGGCCTGCTGCTGGTGTCGGTTCTGCATTTTCTCGACAGCCAGGACGACCCCTGGCGGGTCGTGGCTCACCTGCGGGATGCCCTGGCACCGGGCAGCTACCTGGTGCTCAGCCACGGCACCGGCGAGGCGAAGCCCGACGTCGCCGCGGCAGCCAACACCGTGTACTTGAACAAGGTCGCAGCGCGCGGGGACTACCGGTCCCGCACCGACATCCTGCGCTTCTTCGACGGGTTCAGCCTCCTCGACCCCGGGCTCGTCTACCTCACCCAGTGGCGCCCCGACGAGCTCGGCGACACCGACGCGAATGCGGCCAACTTCTGGCTGCTGGCCGGGGTCGGCCGCCGCGACGACCCGTCCGCGTAGTTGCCCGCGTGGCGCCGCCCGTCCGCCCGGGCAGAGGTCCGCCGCCCGCGGCACCGGCCTGCGGCGCAGGCGGCAGGGGCACGGCGCGCGGAGGGCAGGGCGCGGCGCGAAGCAGCGAATTTGTGGCCGTGAATTGACTCGCGTTACGGTTTCCGCGAAGGGCATGACCCGGCGTTCCCCGGCCGGTGGTTGCCGTCCGGCCGTCAGGAGATGCGGCGAGCCATGCGCGTCGTACGCATCCGGCCGCACACGAGACGGTGGGGAACATGGAGCAGTGCAAGTACAGCGCCCTCGTCAAGCTGAATGGGTCCAGCAGCACGAGTACGGACCCGCCGTTGGAGCCCGGAGCCCGGGTCGCGGTGCGGGCCCGGCACCATGAAACCGGCACCAGCAAGCTCTTCAGCGCGCTGATCGTCGTGATACAAGAAAACTCTGCGCGGGCGGACCACAGCATCCCGCTCACACTGACCGTCGTCGGCAACGACGTCCCCGACTACCTGGACGCCGGGGACAGTTTCGCGCTCTGGCGCGGCCACAACATCGGGCACGGCGTGATCTCGCGGCGCCTGTCCTGGTTTGCCGATGCCCCCTGAGCCGCCGGCCAGGCGCCGATAGCCCGCGGGTAACGGGCCGCGGATAAGGCTCGGCTACTGTCGGCGACATGGACAGCCCTTCGGACGGCGACATCGCAGCCGCCTTTCAGAAGGGCAAACCCGACAGCCTCGCGCAGGTTTACCAGCGCTACGCACCGCTCATCTACACGCTCGCGCTGCGCACCACGGCACGTCACCATGCCGCCCGGGGTCGATCTCAGTAACTACTCGCGCGTCGACATCGCACTGCAGGCGTTCAACGGCAGCACCGTGCACTCGCGCACCAGCGTGGTACGCGGCTCACTCCCCCCGTCGTAGGCGGCTCACTCCGGCATCGCCGCGTTACGCGCCCGATCGGGAGTCCCCCGATCGGGAGTAAGGGACGCGCCAACGTCAGCGCGGAGGCGCCGCGGCTGAACGCGGCTTGGGCCGCCCGGCTGTTTTCGACGTGCCAATCCTGGTGGTAGATGCCGTTGTGCTGGGGGATGTCGAACCACACCAGCCCGAGCGTGCCGTACTGGCTCATCCCGGCGAACAAGTTCGAGATCCTGGCCGGCTGGCCAGCGCCGCGCCCGACGGCGGTCTCCGATACCAGTACCGGCTTGGCCGTGAACATCCGGATGTGGGCGATCGTCTCGCCGAAGATGCTGAAGAAGGTGTCGGAGGGGCGGTAGTAGTAACCGTCGACGCCGATCCAGGTGACGTACTGCGCCCCAGGCCACCAGGACGCGATCGGCCCGGTGCCCGCCTCGTCCGCCTGGATGGTCCAGAGCCAGGTCACATTGTCGGCGCCCTGAGCACGGAACAGCGTCACAATGCGGCGCCAGGCCGCGACGAACTTCGACGGCGCGGCATGCCCGTAGGCCCATGGATACCAGTAAGCGTTCATCTCGTGGCCGAAACCGATGACCACCGGATAGCCGAACGTGCGCACGCTGTCCGCGAATGAACGCAGGTAACTGTCGTAGTCTCCCGCGGCGATCGATGACACCGAGGCCCAGGTGGGGTCCATCTGAACGATCGTGGCCGCGCCGTGCTGGTGAACCGTTTCCGCGAAGGAATCCTTGAAGGGTTCTTCCCAACCGCTGTAATAACCGACGAGATTCGGCTGCCTGCCGACCGCCTCCGTGAAATTCGCCACCGCCTGGTAGGTAGCGGGCGGTCCATTCTCGTAGACGCCCAGGTAAGAGGCAGGTGCCGACGCGAGAGACCGGGTCTCTCCCGCATGACGGGCAGACGACCAGATCAGGTGAGCGACCACTATGGTGACGGCGGCCGCAACGACCGTAACGGTCCCGAATGTCACCGAACGGGATCTCACGCTGTCCTGGCTCCAGAAGATGACGTGGCTTACGGAGTGCCATCGGGTCGGTCAGAGTAGTTGATCGTGCAGCGTAGCCGATCGCGCGGCGGTTCGGCATCCGCCGGGAACCTGCCGTTTGAGCTGGTCCAACGGCCAGCCTGCCGCACCAGGCGATGACCACTTAATCACTAATTGTCATGGGCTATGCGGCGTGAAGGTGAAATTATTATGGGTGAATGGCCAGGGCGGAAGAGCTCGGGGTCGAGCCGGCCCTGTCGTTCCTGCGCGAGGTGGACAACATCAACGTGCGCCGCCGGGCCCGCATGGTCGATCTCGCGCGCGAACTGGCCGGGGGGTTCGTTCGAGGGCCGCACCATCGGCGTGCTCGGTGTCGCGTTCAAGCCCGATTCGGATGACATCAGTGATTCCCCGGCCCTGGATGTCGCCGCCACCATTCACGGCCTGGGCGCGTCGGTGACCGTGTACGACCCGGCGGCGGTAAGCCACGCGCGCCGGGCCCACCCCGAGCTGACCTACGCGGGCTCGGCGATCGAGGCCGTCACCGACGCCGACGTGACGCTGCTGCTGACCGAGTGGCGGGAGTTCCGCGAGGCCGACCCGGAGGAACTCGGCAAGGCCGTCGGCCGCCGCAATATCGTGGACGGCCGCAACGCGCTCGACGCCGCCCGCTGGCGCGCCGCGTCGTGGCACTATCGCGCCCTCGGGGTCGGCGCCGCCGGGTCAACCCCGGCTTAACGATCACCGAACGCCGTCCGTGGGCGATAACTGCTGCAACCGCAGGCGGTTAGGTGGGCTTGGGGCCGGTGTGGCGGTGGGCGCGGAGGGCTTCGCCCTTGGCACGGGCGGTGGCGGCGAGCTGATCCTGGAACTCAGTCATCCGGCGGCGCAGGTCCTCGTCGGCGGCGGCGAGGACGCGGACCGCGAGCAGGCCGGCGTTGCGGGCGCCGCCGACCGCGACGGTTGCGACCGGGATCCCGGCGGGCATCTGGACGATCGACAGCAGTGAGTCCAGGCCGTCCAGGTGGGCCAGCGGCACGGGCACCCCGATGACGGGCAGCGGGGTGACCGAGGCCAGCATGCCGGGCAGGTGCGCCGCACCACCCGCGCCCGCGATGATGACCCGCAGCCCGCGCCCGGCCGCGGCGGAGCCGTACTCGATCATCTCGCGGGGCATCCGGTGGGCGGACACCACGTCGGCCTCGTAGGCCACGCCGAACTCATCCAGGGCTTCGGCGGCCGGGCGCATCACCGGCCAGTCCGAATCACTACCCATGACGACGCCGGCCAGCGGCTGACCACTCATGCTGTCGCCTCTCTGTCCTCGTCTCCCCAGCGCAGGAAGCTCGCGGCACGGCGGGCGCGTTCCCGCAGCCCGGCGACGTCGCCGCCGAGCACGGTGACGTGCCCGATCTTGCGCCCGGGCCGGACGGCCTTACCGTACAGGTGCACCTTCACGCCGGGGTCGGCGGCCATCACGTGGATGTACCGGTCGTAGACGTCCGGGTCGTTCCCGCCCAGCACGTTCGCCATCACGACAGCGGGCGCCAGCAAGCTGGGCGCTCCGAGCGGAAGGTCCAGCACGGCCCGCAGATGCTGCTCGAACTGGGAGGTGGTCGCGCCCTCGATCGTCCAGTGCCCGCAATTGTGCGGCCGCATGGCGAGCTCGTTGACCAGCAGGCCGCCCGGGGTGTCGAACAGCTCCACCGCGAGCAGGCCCGTCACGTCCAGCTCGGACGCGAGCCGCAGCGCGATCAGCTGGGCCTCTTCGGCCCGGTCCGGGGCGAGGCCCGGCGCGGGCGCGAGCACCTCGCGGCAGATCCCCTGCCGCTGGACCGTCTGCACGACCGGGTAGGCGGCTCCCTGCCGGTGCGGCGATCGCGCGACCAGCGCGGCCAGCTCGCGGTCGAAGGCGACGAACTCCTCGGCCAGCAGCCGCAGCCCCCGGCCCGACGCCTCGGCTACGACCTCGGCCGCCTCATGGGGCGACGCGCAGACCCAGACGCCCTTGCCGTCGTATCCCCCGCTTATGGCCTTCAGCACCAGCGGCCACCCGGAGCCTTCGGCGAACCGGTCGATGCCGGCCAGGTCACTGACCGGCGCGTACCGGGGGCAGGCAATGCCGAGCTTGCTCAGCCGCTCGCGCATGGCCAGCTTGTCCTGCGCGAAGTGCAGTGCGGCCGCGCCGGGGCGGAGCACGAACCCGGCCTGCTCCAGCGCGGCCAGCGCCGCCCCCGGTACGTGCTCGTGGTCGAACGTCAGCACGTCACAGCCCGCCGCAAAGCCGCGGAGATCGTCCAGCGACCGGTAGTCGCCCAGCCGTACGCCGGGCCAGACCCGGGCGGCGCTGTCCCCGGCGGCCTCGGCCAGCAGACGGAAGCCGACACCGAGTTCGGTGGCGGCCGGGCAAGTCATCCGGGCGAGCTGGCCAGCACCGACCATGCCCACGGTGGGGATTCCCGTCTCGGAATGCTCCCCGGCGGGCGGCGGCGCCGGGCGTTCGCCGAGCTGTTCACTCACGGCCCGTAGCTTATGAGCAGCCACGGCGTGCCCACACACGGTGTCACGGTTCGGCGCCCACTGGGCAGAATTAACCCGGGCGATACAGTTCTTCTACGGCGAAAGGCCTATGATCGGCGCGATTACCAGCAGGCGAGCCGGAGGACCACATGGCCATGCCCGACCATGACGCTGCTGTCCTGACCGAAGAGGATGTACCCGCCGGCGCGATCGTACGCGAGGGCACCTACGGCGAGCGGGTCGTCGCCGTCGAGCCCGGTGGCGCGGAATTCATCCCCCTGCACGAACGGCACGGCAAACCGCTCCAGCTCTTCTGGACATGGAGCTCGCCCAACATGGAGTTCGCCACGATCTTCGTCGGCGTGCTCGCGGTCGCGGCCTTCGGCCTGAGCTTCTTGCAGGCGGCGCTGGGGATCATCGTCGGGACCGCGATCGGTGCCATCACCCAGGGCCTGCTGTCCCAGCAGGGCCCGATCTACGGCGTCCCGCAGATGGTGCTGAGCCGGCTCGGTTTCGGCTACTGGGGCAATGTGCTGCCCGCGGGGCTGAACGCGGTCACGGCCGGGGTTGGCTGGTTCGCGGTGAACAGCGTGAGCGGCGCGTTCGCCCTCAACGCGCTCACGCACCTGCCGAAGGCCGCCTGCCTCGTCATCATCGTCGTGCTGCAGGTCGCGGTCGCCTTCTTCGGGCACAACCTGGTGCACGTGTTCGAGCGCTACGCCTTCCCGATCCTGACGATCATCTTCCTGATCGCCGCCGGGGTCATCCTGTCCAAGGCGCGCCCCGGCGCGCCCAGCCACGGTGGCGGCATCGGCGGCTTCCTGCTCACCGTGGGCGCGGCGTTCGGCTACGCGGTCGGCTGGAACCCCTACGCCTCCGACTACACCCGCTACCTCCCGCCGTCGGCGAACAAGCGCGCGATCGCCCTGTGGGCAGGGCTCGGCCTATTCCTGTCCTGCGCGCTGCTGGAGATCGTCGGCGCAGCCGCCGCGACCGTGGTCAGCCCGGGTGCGGCCCTCGGCAGCAACCCGACCGGCGCCTTTACCGGGCTGCTGGCCACCCCGCTGGCTGACCTGACGCTGCTCGCGATCGCACTGGGCGCTGTGTCCGCCAACGTGCTCAACATCTACTCCGGGGCGCTGTCATTCACCGCGCTCGGCATCAGGCTGCCGCTGTCGCTGCGGCGCGCGATCGTGGCCCTGGTATTCGGCGCGATCGGCTTCGTCCTGGCGCTGACCGGGCTGAACGACGCCGGCACCAAGTACCAGAATTTCCTGCTGATCATCGCCTACTGGATCGCGCCGTGGCTGGCGGTGGTCTTCTGCGACCGGCTGCTGCGCCGGGGTCAGGGGCCGGACACAATCGAGCCGCTGCTGTTCGACAGGAGGTACCGGAACTGGGCGGGCCCGGTGGCGATGCTGGTCGGCATGGGCCTGTCGATCTGGCTGTTCTCCAACCAGACCGAATACGTCGGGGTGGTCCCCAAACACGTCCCGTCCGTCGGTGACCTGACATTTGAGGCCGGCTTCTTCATCACCGCGGTCGTCTACCTGACCTGGCGCCTGATCGAGCGCAGGCGCCCGGCCGCCGTCACCACCTGAGGACAGCGACCACCCGAGGACGGAGCCGCCCGGGCGGCCGTAACCGGCTGAGCGGAACGGGATCAGGCCGGACCGCTGCGGACCGGCTGGCTGCGGGAGGCGGGCGGGCGGCGGGGCAGGAAGACGGCGAAGACCGGGGGCCGCTGCCGGACCAGCACGACCCGGCCGCCGTCCGCCGCCGCCATCGTCCGGGCCAGCGGAAGGCCGAGTCCGGTCCCCTCGGGGCGCCCGCTCACGCTGCGCTCGAAGATCCGGGACACCAGCTCCGGCGGAACGCCCTTGCCCTGGTCCTCTACCTCGATCACCGCCGACTTGGTGTTCTGCGACGTGCGGATCTCCACCGTCCCGGCGCCGTGCATCAGGGCGTTGTCCACTAGCGTGGCGAGCACCTGCGCCAGGCCGCCGGGCGTGACGTGCGCACGGAGTCCCCGCTGGCCGGTCACCACAAGTTTGCGGCCGGACCGGCGGAACGCGGGCTCCCACTCGACGACCTGCTGGTCGATGATCTCGTCGATGCCGGTGAGCGAGGCCGTCTCGGCGGCCCCGCGGCGGGCCGGGTCAAGCAGCTGGCTGACCACGTCGGCGAGACGTTCGGCCTGGGCGAGCGCGGCCCCGCCTTCCTCCCGGACCGCCGCCGGGTCCTCGGCGGCGGCGATCACCTCTTCCAGCCGCATCGACAGCGCGGTCAGCGGGGTACGCAGCTGATGGGATGCGTCGACGGCCAGTTCCCGTTCGGCCGCCAGCAGGCTGGTGACCCGGCGGCCCGAGCTGTCCAGGCCGTCCGCCACCTGATCGAGCTCGGCGACCCCGTAGCGGCGGCCGATCGGGCGCGGGTCACCGGACCGGAGCCGGTCTGCGGCCTCCGCGAGTTCCTCGATGGGACGGGCGAGCGCCCGGGCCTGGAAGAACGCCACGACCACGGCGGCCACAATGGCCACGGCACCGAGGCCGACGATGAGCACGCGCAGGCCGGTCCCCGCCACCGCCGCCGCGGGCACGCCGACCACGAGGACGGCCGTCACCGTGACGGCCAGCATGGTCAGCAGCAGCCGGCGCCGCATGAGTCAGCCGTCCCGCCGGTCAGTTGCCGCGCTCAAAGCGGAATCCGACCCCGCGCACGGTCGTAATGTACCGGGGGCTGTGCGCGTCGTCGCCGAGCTTGCGGCGAAGCCAGGAGATATGCATGTCGAGCGTTTTCGTCGAGGTCCACCACTTGGCGTCCCAGACCTCGCGCATGATCTGCTCGCGGGTGATCACCTTCCCGGCGTCCCGGAACAGGATCCAGAGCAGGTCGAACTCCTTGGTGGTCAGCTCCAGCTCCGCGTCGCCGTGCCAGGCCCGCCGGGCCTCGGGGTCGATGCGCACACCCATCACCACGGAGTTGTCGGCCGTGCCACGGCGCAGCAGGGCCCGGACCCGGGCCAGCAGCTCGGCCAGCCGGAACGGCTTCGTCACGTAGTCGTCCGCACCCGCGTCCAGGCCGACCACCGTGTCCACCTCGTCCGCCCGGGCAGTGAGGATCAGCACGGGCACGCCGTGCCCCTCGGCCCGCACCCGGCGGCAGACCTCCAGCCCGTCCAGCACGGGCAGCCCGATGTCCAGCACGATCAGGTCGATGCCGTTATCGAGGGCGCGCTCGAGCGTGCTGGGGCCGTCGGCGGTCACGACGACGTGGTATCCCTCGCGCCGTAGCGCGCGGGAGAGGGGCTCGGAGATGGACTCATCGTCCTCAGCGAGCAAAACGCTGGTCATGCCCTGATCGTAGAGGGTCGACGGTCCCGCCGTTTGCTCGCGCCGCTGTCAATCAGGGCGGGGCGCTCATACCGGAGCGATGCCGTGCCGCCGCCGCGGCGCGGCGCGGTCCTTGCCCCGGGCGGCCGCGAACCGGCGGATCAGCTCCGCGCGCAGGTCCTCGGGCTCGACGATGTCGTCGACGACGAGGTCGCCCCCGAGCCGCATGATGTCGATGTCACGGTCGTAGGCCTGCCGGAGCCGCGCCGTCTCGGCGGCCCGCTCGTCCGGGTCGGTGATCTCGGCCAGTTTCCCGGCGTAGACCGCGTTCACCGCGGCTTCCGCGCCCATCACCGCGATCTTGGCCGTCGGCAGGGCGAGGGTGGCGTCAGGCTCAAAACCGGGGCCCGCCATGGCGTAGAGCCCCGCGCCGTAGGCCTTCCGTACGACAACGCAGATCTTCGGCACCGTCGCGTCAGAGACCGCGCTGATCATTTTCGCCCCGTGCCGGATGATGCCCTGCCGCTCCACCGCCGTCCCCACCATGAAGCCGGGCACGTCCGCCAGGAACAGCAGCGGGATACCGAACGCGTCGCAGGTCTGGATGAACCGGGTGCCCTTGTCCGCCGAGTCGACGAACAGCACGCCGCCCTTGTACATCGGGTTGTTTGCGACAATGCCGGTGACCTGCCCGCCGACGCGCGCGAACCCGACCAGTAGCTCGCGCGCCCACAGCGCGTGCACCTCGAACAGGGACCCCTTGTCGACTAGGCCGCGGACGTAACGGCGCATGTCGAACGCCTGGCGCTCGCTGACCGGGACGAGCGCGCGCAGATCGGCGGGCTCCGGGCCGCGGGGCGGCGCCGTGGGCGGGGACTGCTCCCAGTTGCCCGGGAGGTACGACAGATAGGCGCGGACAGCCCCCAGCGCGTCCCGTTCGGTAGGGGCGAGAAAATGACCGCAACCGGACACGGTGCAGTGCATCCGCGCCCCGCCCATCTCCTCCAGCGTGGTCTTCTCCCGCACGACCATCTCGACCATCCGCGGGCTTCCCAGGTACATCGAGGCGTTGCCCTCGACCATCGCGACGTAGTCGCAGAACGCGGGGATGTAGGCGCCGCCCGCGGCCGACGGCCCGAACAGCGCGCAGACCTGCGGGATCGACCCGGACGCCCGGACCTGGGCGTGGAAGATCCGCCCGGCGCCGCGGCGGCCGGGGAACATTTCCACCTGATCGGTGATCCGCGCGCCCGCGGAATCCACCAGGTAGATCATGGGCAGGCCCGACGAGTACGCCTTCTCGATGACTCGGATGATCTTCTCGACCGTACGGGAGCCCCAGGAGCCCGGCCTTGACCGTGGAGTCGTTGGCCATCAGGGCGACTGGCCGGCCGTCGATCAGGGCGGTCCCGGTGATCACGCCATCCGCGGGCAGGCCGTCGGCCAGCGCGTTGGCGTACCGCCCGTCCTCGGTGAAGCTGCCGGCGTCGACGAGGAGGCTGATGCGCTCCCGAGCGAACAGCTTGCCCTTCGCGGCGGCGGCCTCGTGGTAGCGCGGCGCGCCGCCCTGCTCGATGCGGGCCCGCGTCTCCGCGACGGAGTCGGCCGTAGATGGGGAATCGGTGGCCGGTCCGGCCGGATGCGCGTTCACGTTTGGCGAGCGTACCTCTCGAGCTCGGCGGTGCCGCCCGGCGAGGGACCATCCCCGGGCGCGGGGCCGGACGGCGGAGCGGGCGGGCGGGGCCGGACGGGGCGGACCGGCGGGACACGGCGGAGCGGGCCGGGAACCGGGATGAGACGGGCTGGGCCGGGCGGTTCAGCGATCCTCGCCCGCGAGGCCACGCTGCTCCTCCTCGACCAGTTCGAACAAGATGGCCTGGACGCGCTCAACGCCCGGGATGTCGGTCAGCACGATCTGCCCGTGCTCGCCCGGGGACTCCACCACGAGGCGGCCGGCGCCGAACAGCCGGTCGAGGAGGCTTCGGGTGAACGACACGTCACTGATACGGGCCAGCGGGATGTCCCGGCCGCTGCGGGTCAGGATGCCCTCGCGGAGCCGCAGGCGTGCCGTGGTGAGCTCATAGGTCGTGGTCTTCCAGTGCAGGACCGGCCGCACGACCCAGAAGAGCAGCAAGACCACGGCCACGGCCGCGGTGACCAGGCGCTCGGTGCCCGCCTCCGATCCCGTCGGGATGACCGTCAGCACCACCAGTGCCGCCACCACGACCAGCACCCCGAAGATCACTGGGCCCAGCAGCACCTTCCAGTGCGGATGAAGGATCAGGACGCTGCGTTCCTGCCCGCCTTCGTGGCCCCGTTCGTGGCCACCCGAGGACGCGTCAAGGACCATGGACCTCATCGTGGCACGGGCCCGGATCGCGGCCCAGCACATACCGGCCTCTCAGCGGACGTGCCGGACATCCCCTGCGCCGACGGCGAGCGGCCCCTCCGGGGTGCTGACGATCAGCCGGCCGTCCGCGTCCAGGCCGGTGGCCATGCCGGCGCTGACCGTTCCGGCCGGCATCTCGACCCGCACGTCGCGGCCGACGGTCGCGCAGAGGCGCAGGTACGCGGCGCGCAGACCGGAGGTTTCGGGATCCCCCGGGGGGGCTGTGCCGCGCCAGGCGAGGTACCAGCGCTCAGCCCCGGCCAGGATCCGGCTCAGCAGCAGGCCGCGGTCCAGGCTGGCCGAACCCTCCAGCAGTAGGGAGGTGGCCGGGAGCGAGGTGGCGCCGGCGGCGGGCAGTTCCTCGCGGGTGGTGGACACGTTGAGCCCGACGCCGATGACCACCGCGTCCCCGGATTGTTCGGCGAGGATGCCGGCCAGCTTCCGCGGCCCCAGGAGCACGTCGTTCGGCCATTTCAGCACGGCGTCGAGGCCGGAAACCTGCCGGACGGCCGTGGCCGTGGCCACCCCGGCAAGCAGCGGAAGCCAGCCACGCCGGGCGGGCGGCACGCCCGCCGGGCGGACCAGCAGGGAGAACGTCAGCGCGGCGTGGGGCGGGCTCAGCCAGCTGCGGGCCAGCCGGCCCCGGCCCGCGGTCTGCTCCTCGGCGGCCAGGACGAGGCCCTCCGGCGCTCCGCCGCCGGCCCGCGCCACCAGGTCGGCGTTGGTGGAGCCGGTCCGTGGAATGACGGACACCTCGCGCCACAGGCCGCCCGGGCGGACGAGGTGCTCCGTCAGCGCCGCCTCGCTGAGTGGGAGGCGGGGCGGCGGAATGTCATCTGTCATCTCGGCGTCCATTGTCGCGTGCGCGCTTTGTCTCTGTCTCTGCCGCCGCGTCTCTGGCGGCGGATCCCCGGAGACACCCGGCCGGGAAAGGAGTGGGGCAAGTCGGCGGTAAGGACGGGAGCAACGAAAGGGTCCCGCCGGGGCGGGACCCTTCCGGTCAGGCGGTACCGCATACCCGGGACCGTTCGGCGTGATTAGTACTGGCCGCCCTGGTTCTGATCGTCGTAGCCGCCCTGGCCCTGGTCACCGCCCTGGCTGGGGTCGTTGAAGCCGCCCTGGCCCTGGTCACCGCCCTGGCTGGGGTCGTTGAAGCCGCCCTGGCCCTGGTCACCGCCCTGGCTGGGGTCGTTGAAGCCGCCCTGGCCCTGATCGCCGCCGTACTGGCCACCGCCCTGGTTCGGGTCGTTGTACTGGCCACCGCCCTGGCTCTGGTCCTGGCCCTGCTGCTGACCCTGGCCCTGGCCGCCAAGGTAGTTCTGGCCCGCCTGCTCGCCCTTCTGGATCTCGCTGTCGAAGCGGTTACCCGTCTCCTGGTCGGCGAACTGGCCAACCTTGTTCACGGCCTGGTCGGCCTGGTCCGGGTGCTCGCTGGCGAGTTTCTTGGCGTTGTCGGTGAAGTCACTAAAGTCAGGCATGGGTGCCCCCTCTTCCGTCGCTGGTTGGATGACACATCCTTCGCACAATGGCCCATCCTTCGCACAAGGCTCAGGTTCCCATGGCACTGCTCGCTAAACAAGGCCCGGTTCGGTCCACATAGGCCCTGACCTGGCCCGATCTGTCGGACGCCTTACTGGTCAGGAAAAGTCAACCGCCGACGCGGATACGGAGCCGACGGAAACCTTTGCCTTTGTTCTCGACCTTGACGACCTCGATCCGGCCCACTTGCCGGGTGGAGGCGACGTGCGTGCCACCGTCCGCCTGCTGGTCGAGCCCGACGATGTCGACGATCCGGACGTCCTTGACCTCCGGGGGCACCAGGTTGGTGGCCGTCCGGATGATGTCGGGCAGGGCGAACGCCTCGGCCCGCGGCAGCACCCGGACGTCGATCCGCCGGTCCGCCGCGATCTCGGTGTTACAGGCGTCCTCGACGGCCTGGCGGAATCCGTCCGGGACCGCCGGCAGGTTGAAATCCATCCGCGCGGTCATGGGCTCCATGTTGCCCCCGGTGACCAGGGCGCCGAAGTCGCGGAAGACGACGCCGCACAGGACGTGCAGGCCGGAATGGGTGCGCATCAGCGCCGTCCGCCGCGCGTCTTGCACCGCGCCGCGGACCGTCGTACCGGGCGGCGGGACCGGGTCCCCCTCGGCGGGAATCAGGTACAGGTCGTCACCCTTCCGCACGCCGTCGATGCGGGTCTGTACGCCCCCCCAGAGCAGGACGCCCTGGTCCGGTGGCTGGCCTCCGCCACCCGGGTAGAACGCCGAACGGTCGAGCACGATCCCCTCGGGCCCGGCGGCCAGCACGGTCGCCTCCCACTCGCGGAGCGTCTGATCATCCAGTTCGAGCCGGTGCGTTCGCCATTCAGTCTCTGCCACCTGAGCAGCCTACTGCCGGGCTCGCGGCGCCGCCGGTCCAGCGATCTCGTTGCTGCGGCAGAAATATGGCACCGTGCAGAGCCGGATCGTGCAGAGCCGGGGCGTGCAGGCTGGTTCATCCCGCCGGAGATCCTTCGCTCACTAGTCTCACCACCATCGACCTGTGCGTTCAACGACTAAAGATCATTTGATTTATGATCTAGCGTCATCGTTATGGAGACGGATTCTCTGCGCTGGTTCCAGCAGGTAGCCGACGGCGTGACCGTGACCGAGGTCAGCGAGCTCGAGCCGGTGACGCAGTCGGGGGTGTCCCGGGCCCTGGCCCGGCTGGAGGTGGAGATCGGCACGCCGTTGCTGCAGCGCTCCGGGCGCATCCTGCGGATGACGCACGCCGGGGCGGTATTCAAGCGGCACGTCGATGCGATGCTGCACCATCTCGACGATGGGATCGCCGCTGTCAACCAGCTCATCGAGCCCGACACGGGAACGGTGGCCCTGGCCTTCCAGCACTCCCTGGGTACCTGGCTGGTGCCGGACCTGGTCCGGAGCTTCCGGGCGGCGCATCCACACGTCCGTTTCCAGCTCACCCAGGTCCGCGACGAGCTCAATTCTGCCCCGTTGGCCGCAGGCTACGCCGACCTGGAGATCGGGACGCGCCGTCCGCATGATCCGGCCGTACATACCCGGCGGATCGCCCTGGAGCCGCTGCGGATGGCACTGGCGCGCGATCACCGGCTCGCCGGGCAGCCGCGCATCCGGCTCGCGGAGGTGTCCGAAGAGCCCTTCGTCAGCCTGCGGCCGACGTCCGCGCTGCGGAGGCTGACCGACAGCCTCTGCGATCAGGCCGGCTTCCAGCCCGATGTGGTGTTCGAAGGCGACGACCTGTCCACCGTCCGCGGCTTCGTCGCGGCGGGCCTGGGCGTGGCTATCGTCCCGGCACCGCGCGCGGGCTCACCGGAGGCGGCGAGCGGGCCGGTGCTCTACCGCGAGATCGAGGGCCCCGGGGCGGTGCGTGAGATCACCCTGACGTGGTCCGACGAACGCCGCCTGCTGCCGGCCGCCGACCTGTTCCGACGGCACGTTATGCGGCGGGCGAGCGCGGGACGGGTGCCCACGCTCTCGGAGTGAGACCGCCCGGCGTGGCCCACGCCCGGGAGAATCTCGCTCTCGGAGTGAGACCGCCCGGCGTGGCCCCTTGCCCGCGGGAACCGCGCCGGACGCGCCCAGGGACCTCGGCTGGCGCGGTGCCCCGGCTCTGGTACACAATTAGCTGAACAGATTGTCTGACGAAACCGTGGTCCGGGAGGGGGCGATGCCGTGAGCCCCCGCCCTTACAACCTCGGCCAGCGCCGGGGCCCGATCGACCGGGGACGCCAGCAGGTTCTCGATGCGGCCCGGCGGCTGCTCGCTGGGACGGCCAGCTTCACCGCCTTCACCGTGGACGCCGTGGCCAAGCAGGCCGACGTGGCCCGGGCCACCGTGTACTACCAGTTCGGCTCCAAAGCCGGGCTGCTGGAGGCCGTCTGCGATTCGCTGGCCGAGGCCGGCCAGATGTCGGAGCTGGCCGTGCCGTTCACGGAACCGGATCCGCGCGAGGCGCTGCGCCTTTTCATCGGCTGCTTCGGCCGGTTCTGGTCCGTGGACCGGGCCGCCATGCGCCGGCTGCGCGCGCTCGCCGCGCTCGACCCGGAGGTCGGCGCGGTCATCTCCGCGCGGGATGAGCGGCGGCGGGAGGGACTGACGGTGCTGGTCAGCCGGCTGGCCGGGGCGTCGGTGCTCGCGGCCGAGCCGGACCACGCGGTCCGGGTGCTCTTCACCCTCACCAGCTTCGAGACCTTCGACGCGCTGGCCGGTCCCGGCGAGGACCTGACCGCTGTTGTCCCGGATATTCTGCGGCTCGCCGAGGCGGCCCTGCAGATCGCGTGAGGTCACCTCATGCGACCGGGCCGGCCATGCAACTTTCAGGTGCTAGTGCACGGGTCAGCCGGTGTTCTGCAGACCCGCGGCGACGCCGTTCACGGTGAGCAGGAGCAGCCGCTCCAGCCGCTCCCGCTCGGCGGGATCGTCCGCGGCCGGGCCGCGCAGCGCCGCCAGCGCCCGCAGCTGCAGGTGCGACAGTGCGTCCACGTACGGATCCCGGAGCGCGACGGCGCGGGCGAGGACCGGCCGGTCGGCCAGCAGCCGGCCATGCTGGGTGACGGCCAGGACAAGCCGCATGGTCAGGTCATACTCGGCCAGCACCTGGGCGGACAGATCGTCCCGGCCACCCAGCGCCAGATAGCGCTCGGCGATCGCGCGGTCGGTCTTGGCCAGGCTCATCTCCGCGTTGTCGACGAGCGCGTTGAACAGCGGCCACTCCGCGTACGCCCGCCGCAGCTGCGCCAGGCCCGCCCCATCGCCGTCCGCGCCGGACTCCACTACGGCGGCCAGCCCGTTGCCCAGGCCGAACCAGCCGGGCAGGTTCACCCGCGTCTGCGACCAGGCGAATACCCAGGGGATGGCGCGCAGATCATCCAGGCTGACGGCGGACCGGGACAGGCCGCGCCGGGCCGGGCGGGACCCGATCCGGAGGCCGCCGATCTCCTCCAGCGGGCTGATCCGGGCGAACCACTCCGCGAAGCCGTCGCTCTCCACCAGGGTGCGGAAGGTGCGCCGCGCCGCCTCGTCGATCACGTCCGCGACCCGCCGGAACCTCAGGGACACCTCGCTGCTGCTCCCGGTACGGGCGGGCGAGGAGGCCAGCAGCACGGCCGACGTCACCTGCTCCAGATGCCGTTTCGCGATAACGGCCCGGCCGTACCGGGCGAAGATCACCTCGCCCTGCTCGGTGACCTTGAACCGGTCGGCGACCGAGCCGGGCGCCTGGGCGAGCACCGCCTGCCCGGTGGGGCCGCCACCGCGGCCGAGCGCGCCGCCGCGGCCGTGGAACAGGGTCAGCCGCACGTCGTGGGCCGCGGCCCACGCCGCCAGCTCGGCCTGCGCGTCGAACAGCCGCAGCGTCGCGCTGACAGGCCCGAGCTCCTTGGCCGAGTCGGAGTAGCCGAGCATTGCCTCCAGCCGCCGGCCGTTGGCGGCGAGCCGCTCAGCGACCGGGGGCAGCTTCAGCATCTCGGTCAGCACGTGGGGCGCGTTGGCCAGGTCCTCCCCGCTCTCGAACAGCGGTACCACGTCCAGCACCGGGGCATTGCCGTCGGGCCGGGCGCGCTGCGCCAGCTCGTACACGGCGGCGATGTCCTCGGCCGACCGGGTGAAGCTGACCACGTACCGCTGGCACGCCTCCGGGCCGAACCGCCGCTGGATCCAGGCGGCCACGCGCAAGGTCGCGAGCACCTCCTCGGCCGCTGCCGACAGGGGCTCACCGACGGGCGCGGCCCGCACCTCGGCGAGTACCCGGGCGTGCACCGCGCTGTGCTGGCGGATCTCCAGCTCGGCCAGGTGGAAGCCGAACGTCTCCGCCTGCCAGATGAGGTGCTGGACTTCGCCGTACGCCTGCTGACGGGCGCTGGCGGCCGCCAGCGATTCCTGGACCAGGCGCAGGTCGGCGATGAATTCGGCCGGCCCGGAGTAAGCCAGGTCGGCGTGGCGATTGCGGGTCGCCTCCAGCCGCGCCGCGGTGTACAGCAGGTAGGTGCGGTACGGCTCCTGTGGAGAGCGGGCCGAGATCTCCGCGAGCAGCTCGGGATGCGCCGCGGCGGCCACGTCGAGCGCGCGCCGCAGCCCCGGCGACGCCGGCGTCGTGGCCTCACACAGAGTCAGGGACCGGCCGATCCGGGAGGTGGCCCGCTCGAACGCGCGCAGCACATGATCGGCCTGGATGGTCGCGGCCTCGCGGGTGACCCGCGCGGTCACGAAGGGGTTGCCGTCCCGGTCGGCCCCGACCCAGCTTCCGAATCTGAGGAACGCGGGGACCTCCGTCGGGACGCTGCCGCTGTCCGAGCCCGCGACGGCGTGGTCCATCGAGCGGTAGAGCGCGGGCACGACCCGGAACAGGGTCTCGTCGAACGCGGCCATCACCGAGCGGACCTCGTCGATGGGGTCCATGGCGTTGACCCGTAGCTGTGAAGTTCGCCACAGCACATCGATCTGCTCGCGCAGCTCGCGGAGGGTCTCGGCACGGTCGGTCGCGGCGAGCCGGGGATCGTCGAGCGCGTCCACCAGGACGGAAATCCGCCGCAGCGAGGCGACCACGGCCCGGCGCCGCGCCTCGGTAGGGTGGGCGGTGAACACCGGGTGCACGCGCAGCCCGGCGAGCAGCTCCTCGAGCCGGTCACCGCCCTGGGAGCGGCGGATCTCCCGCACGGTGGCGTCCAGGGACTCCGGCAGGGGGTGCCCGGTCACGTCCCGCTCACGCAGGGCGCGGATGCGCTGATGCTCTTCGGCCAGGTTAGCGAGGTGGAAGTACACGGTGAAGGCGCTGGCGACCTGCTCCGCCCGGTCCAGTGGCCACGAGGCGACGAGGGCGGCGATGTCGTCCGGCGAGCTGCCCGGTTCCGGCCGCTCACCGTCCAGATGCGCGGCAGCCGCGCGCCGCGACTCGATCACGGCATGCCGGAGCTGCTCCACGTCGTCCAGCAACTCCTGGCCGCCGGCCTCGCTCAGCACGCCACCGAGCAAGCTGCCCAGCAACCGGACGTCGCGCCGCATCGGCTCCGGCATCCGGTAGCGGTCATCTTCGCGACTGATCGTCTCCCGCTCCACGCCGCAAGCGTAGCGAAACGCCCACCCGCCTCCTCGATACCCTTAGGCCATGACCACTTATGCCTCCGCGGAGCCGGGCCCGGCCCCAGCGGCAACGATCCGGATCCGCACACGACCGCCGGGAAGATTGCCGACCTGGAGCGGCGCCGCCAGGAGGCCGTGCACGCCGGCTCCGCGCAGGCGGTAGGGAAGCAGCACGCGAGGGGAAAGCTGACCGCGCGCGAGCGGATCGAGAAGCTGCTGGACCCGGGCTCGTTCGTAGAGTTCGACGAGTTCGCCCGGCACCGGGCCACCGACTTCGGCATCGAAGAGAACCGGCCGTACGGCGACGGCGTGGTCACCGGGCATGGCACGGTAGACGGCCGCCCGGTCTGCGTGTTCAGCCAGGACTTCACGGTGTTCGGCGGGTCGCTCGGCGAGGTCTACGGCACCAAGATCATCAAGGTGATGGACCACGCGCTGAAGGTCGGCTGCCCGATCATCGGCTTCAACGACGGCGGCGGAGCCCGGATCCAGGAGGGCGTGGTCGCGCTCGGCCTGTTCGGGGAGGTCTTCTACCGGAACGTGATGGCCTCGGGCGTGATCCCGCAGATCTCGCTGATCATGGGGCCGTGCGCGGGCGGCGCCGTCTACTCGCCGGCGATCACCGACTTCACGCTCATGGTGAACGGGACATCGCACATGTTCATCACCGGCCCGGACGTGATCAAGACAGTGACCGGTGAGGAGGTCACCTTCGAGGAGCTGGGCGGGGCGCACGCGCACGCCGTCCGGTCCGGCGTCGCCCACTACCAGGCCAAGGACGAGCAGGACTGCATCGACTTCGCCCGCGACCTGCTGTCCTTCCTGCCGTCCAACAACCTCGAAGAACCCCCGGTCATCGAGCCCGACGACCCGGCCCCGGCGGACGAGGTCACCAGCCACGACGAGGCCCTAGACACGCTGATCCCGGACTCCCCGAACCAGCCCTACGACATGCACACGGTCATCACGAACGTGCTGGACGACGGCGACTTCCTCGAGGTGCACGCGGGGTTCGCGCCCAATATGGTCTGCGGCTTCGGCCGGGTGGCCGGGTCATCGGTCGGGGTGGTGGCCAACCAGCCGATGCACTTCGCCGGCTGCCTGGACATCAACGCATCGGAAAAGGCTTCCCGGTTCGTCCGCACCTGTGACGCGTTCAGCATCCCGATCCTGACCTTCGTGGACGTGCCCGGCTTCCTGCCCGGCGCTGATCAGGAGTGGAACGGGATCATCCGCCGCGGCGCCAAGCTCATCTACGCCTACTGCGAGGCCACCGTGCCCAAGGTCACCGTCATCACCCGGAAGGCCTACGGCGGCGCCTACGACGTCATGGGCTCCAAGCACCTCGGCGGCGACGTCAGCCTGGCGTGGCCGACGGCGCAGATCGCCGTCATGGGCGCGCAGGGCGCGGTGAACATCCTTTACCGCCGCGAGCTGGCCGCCGCCGACGATCCGGACACGCTGCGGGCCCAGCGGGTCGCCGAGTACGAGGACACGCTGGCGAACCCCTATATCGCAGCCGAACGGGGCTATCTCGATGCCGTCATCCGGCCAGCCGAGACTCGCTCGGAGGTCACCCGCGCCCTCCGCGCACTGCGGACCAAGCGCCAGACGCTGCCGCCCAAGAAGCACGGCAACATACCGTTGTAGTCCGGGGGGGCGACCCCGTAGTCCGGGGGGCGACCCCCGATTCCCCCCGCTGCACTGTGCTGGCCTGGGGGGACGACC
>CAVUNO010000018.1:0-46110 GCA_963742875.1 uncultured Actinomycetes bacterium
TGAGGCTTCGATTACCCCGGTCGGCCACTTCTTGGCAATCACCAGACCTGCCTCCTGCGGCGGCACAACCATGACGGCCTGGTATGAGAGACCGTTGCGGAATGTGTTCGAAATCCCGCACGTGGGTGAGCGGAGCCGCCGTCACGCAAGCAGTGGCTGGCGAAGCATCGGCATCCAGGCGCGCCGACTCGGTATGCGCCGCCGGGTGTGGTGCCATGTGCTGCACGCAGATGAGTCAGAGCTGAGCCGGTCGGCGGCCGCGGGGCGCTGGCGCGAGCGGCAGGCAGCGGGGTTCACGCTCGCTGCTGCCGAGGAAGCCGGGTGGGGTTGCCCGGTCGCAGGAAGCCTCTTACAGTAGAGACGAACCAGAGAGAATGATCCAGAGAATACTGATCGGAGACATCCATGCCGACGATAACGGTCTCGGGCCATCAGTACAGCTCGACTCGCAGGACGTCGAAGCGGTCCTCAAGGAGCACTTCCCGAACCGCTCCAGGAGCACTTTGTAGTCATCAACGGCCGCCGCTGGCCGCCCAAGCAGGTCCTGGCCCTGGTAACTGGGCTCGACCGGGCTGACTTCACCACCCATCAGGCGCGTCGCGCGCTACCCGCCTTGGCTTTACCGCCGGGCGAACGGCAGGCCCCCGGGGACACAACCCGGCAACCTCGCCCGCCGCCGGACCGCCACCGCCGGCGGCTTCCGGCGCAACTGGGCGCCCGGAACCTTTGGTGGAGGCTACGTCCTTTCATCGGCCTGTGGGTGGCGGTGCGCGGCGATGAGGTACTCGTTGCCGCTCCCTCCCCCAAGGAGGTCGTGGCCTGGCTGGCCAAGCACCACCAGCGCGCCCAGTCAATGTTTCGGGTCCTGGACTCCGAGCAGGCCATCATCGGCGCAGCTCCGCAATGAGATTCGCGTTCCGGCGCTTCCGGCGGCGAGTGGCGGTGCGCTGACACCACGGCCTGTTGTTGACATTGCTCTGGAAGGACTGGAGGCCGCGCCTATAGCATGCCTGCTCGACACGGGCGCATTGCGCACCCGGATGAGTGCGGAACTTGCTCCTCTGACCGGAATCGAACTGCCAGGCGACCTAACTGAGGAGTTTTTCATCGGTGGGCTGAAGACCGTCGGCACCCTAGCCCGCGTCAGCCTCAAGATGACCGACGACGCCGACGAATTCTCCTGGGACGCGCCCATCTGGTTCTGCGATCCGTGGCCCCACCCATTCGGCCTGGCCGGACTCGAGGGCTTCTTGCACCACTTCCTCGTGACAATCGACGCTTACGACGGATACCTCGAAATTGAGCCCGAGCCGTGGCTCGGGAAACCATAAAGGTCGCCATTAGCGAGATAGTCCAGGGGGTTCTTAACGTCCAACGAGGCGAATCTAACGTGCATACAGGGGCACTCTCATGCCGCGGATCGGATTACTGACCCGTGCGCAGACAGTTAGGCGAGTTCCTCGATCTCGGCAGTCAGTTCTCCGCCAGCATCGCCGGTGTTGATGACCGCGCTGGGCTCGAACAGCAGCACCGCGGTTTCGGTATCGGCCTGCGGACAGTGCTCGACGCCGCGAGGGACGACGAAGAGCTCCCGCGGTGCGAGCACCACGTTGCGGTCTGGCATCTGAATGGTGAGCTGTCCGTCGAGGACCAGGAAGAACTCGTCGGTGTCGGCGTGCCGGTGCCAGGTGAACTCGCCCTGGATCTTCACGATCCTGACGTCGTACTCGTTGACCTGGGCAATCTTCTTTGGCGACCAGTGCTCAGCGAAACGCGCCAGCATCACGTCCAGATTCACCGCTTCCATGTTCCTATCGTGACATGCGACAGAACTTGGCATCCCGGGGCTGCTCCCCCGAATCGGACTCGCTGTCATTCAGCTGGATGGGTGCCTGTACTTTCGTATGGAGGGTGCGGCACCTGCGGTGCGCGGATGTCAGGATCAGGTGTGGCCCATGATCGTGATGTCGCGGCCTTCGGTGAGCGCGCGCAAGGCTATGACGAGGGCTGGCGTGGCCGGCTGCATCACCAGATCGCCGACCGCACGGCGGATCTGGCTCGTACCTGCGTGCCAGCCCCGAGGCGGATACTGGACGTCGGGTGCGGGACCGGCTACCTGCTTGGCCGGCTTGCCGCCTGCGCCCCGCAGGCCGGGGTCCTGGCCGGGATCGACGCGGCGCCCGCCATGATCGAGGTCGCCAGGGACGCCGCTGTTGATGACCGGCTGCGTTTTGTGGTGGGCACTGCCGAGCGGCTGCCCTGGCCCGCGGCAACCTTCGACCTGGTGGTCAGCACGACCTCGTTCGATCACTGGGCGGACCAGCGGGCGGGGCTGGCTGAGTGCGCCCGGGTGCTGGCGCCCGGCGGCTGCCTTGTCCTGGCCGACCTGTTCTCGGTGCTGCTGCTGCCGACCATGCTGGCCGGACGGCGGGGCAAGGCGCGTACCAGACGACGGGCAGCCCATCTGCTGACGGTAGCGGGATTGCACTCACCGCATTGGCACCGCCTGTACGCCGTCATCATCCAGGCAGTGACGGCCACGAAATAGCAGTCGCCATCCAAGAATGCCGATTGGTGGTGCGGCATCTTTGTGACCGCTTCTGCCGACACGGGTCACCTCGGATGGTGAATTACGCGCCCCCGTATCTTGGTAGTTTCGGCGCGTCATGCGCGACCCGCCAACCGAGTGGCAGGGCCAGCAGAATAGGCGTTGGTACGCCCAATCGACCGTACTCACATGCCGCCGTGGGCGCGCGGAAATGCACCCTGTTGGCGGCGATCGACAGGACTCTCGGCACTGCCGTGATGGGCTTACGACCCTCGCCGGGCCTGCCCGTGGCGGCTGAGCTGGTTGTGGCTGCCAGAGGCGGCGGCAGGCCAGAGCAGCGGGCCCGCCAGGAATACCGGACGGAGGACATGATGGCCGCGATCAGCGCATCATCTGAGGACCGCGGCCTGGCGGCATCCGCGGACAACCAGCGCGCACTGGCAGCGCCGCAGTTCACCGGAAAGTACCTCAGCCTCGAAAGCTTCAAGCGTGACGGCACCGGCGTGGCGACCCCGGTCTGGTTCGTGACCGACGGTAGCAAGATCTTCGTCGTCACCGACGATGGGTCTTACAAGGTACGGAGAATCCGCCGGAACCCGGCGGTTACCGTGGCTGAGTGCACCGCGGCGGGACGCTTGCGCGGCCCTCGGGTGTCCGCACGCGCACAGATACTGCCCGTCAGCGAAGTACCCCGCGCGCAACAGCTCATGGCCCGCAAGTACCGCATCGACCGGATCATCGTTCTCCCGGTCTATCGCGCCGTGCAAGCCATTGCCCATGGCCGCCGCAGTCACGCAGAAAGCGTGGTGCTGATGATCACGCCAGGCTCATAAACCCCGCTTCAGTCCCGAGCACTATCCGATACGAGGGGAGAAGGATGGCGACGCGGCCGGGAATCGCCCCCGTGTCGACCGCTCATGCCGTGCAGCGGGTGGTATTGGCGGGATACCCGGTTGACGACGTGACGGGCGGGGGCCATGCTGACGGCTGTGGCCGGGTCTCCGAATACGGCGCGAGCATCGGGTGCGATCCTTACACCTGGATCCCCGAGGCGGCCCGGCTGCTGCGCCCCGGCGGGCAGCTGATCTTCCTGGTGAACTCGGCTGCTCATGCTCACCGTCCCCGACAAAGATGACCGGCAGGCCACCGAGCGGCTGCTGCGGCCTTACTTCGGCATGCACCGGTTCGAATGGCCAGATGATGAGCCGGTGGAGTTCCACCTCGGCCACGGCGACATGATCCGGCTGCTGAGGGGTTGCGGCCTGGAGGTGGATGACCTCGTTGAGCTCCGGCCTGAGGCGGGAGCATCCACCCGGTACCCGTTCGTCACGCTTGACTGGGCCCGGCAATGGCCGTGCGAAGAAGTCTGGAAGGCCCGCAAATCATCCTGAAACAGCCCGCCCCCGGCGGTGAATTTCATACGGAATACGCGAGGACCACCGTCATGAATAGCGTTGCGGCGCACTCTTCTGCCGCACTCCGGGCTTGGACTGGCAGCAGGGCCGGGTCTACTTCCTGGCCTTCTTGAACCCTTAAGGGAACAACCGGTCCCTGCCCTTACCGCCAGGCCAGGGATTCGTCAAAGTCGGCGTGACAGTGTGTGAGTGACGGGGCGGGCTTGAGATAGCCGCGGCGATATTTCAGGGGTTCCGGGATGGCCGCGGTCGTTACGTTCCGTGACCGGTATGCGGGGCCGGTGGCGGCATGCGTGAGGCGGATGCGGCGGAAGTGAGGGCGCGGCCAGGCTGCCGCGGGTGATGATTCAGGTTCTCACGCCAGGAATCTTCGCCTTAGGAATGCCTTGACCGCGCCCGGTTCCTCATCATGGCTTGCCGACTGCATCTGCCGCCACCTGCCTGCCGGGATCGTGCCTGATCCGGTGCCGTTCCGGGAGGTGCTGGAGGGACTGCTGGCCGATACGCGGAAGGCGCGGGGAAAGCGGCATCCGCTGCCGTCGCTAGTCTCGGTGGCGGTCGCGGGCACGGCGGCCGCGCTGAGCGGCCCGCTGGCGATCGCGCAGGCCGCGGCGTGCTGGGATCAGGAGGTGCTGGCAGCGCACGGCTGCTGGGTAAGCCCGCGGACCGGGCTGCGGGTGGCGCCGTCGGCGTCGATGCTGGACAGACTGCCGAAACTGCTGGACCCGGACGAGTTCGAGGCTGCCCTGACGGCGGCCGTGGCCGCCCTTGCGCTGGATCCCGCTGTCCCGGCCGCGTATGCCGCGCGCCGCGCGCAGCAGCAGCGCGAGCAGGAGGAAAAGCGGAAGAAGCGGAAACGGAAGCCGCCGGCGGCGGAGAGCTTCCGGGAGGAGAGGCAGGACGGCTGGTTCCGGCCCCACCCGCAGCACCCGTGGCTGGACCCTGCCGCCTGCGGGGATCCCGGGCACGTCCCCGCACGCCAGGGCGTCGCCGTGGACGGGAAGGAGCGCAAGGGCGCGAAAGCCGGCGGCGGCAGGAAAGTGCACCTGCTCGCCGCCGTCACCCATACTCCCGGGATAGTGATCACCCAGGACAGGGTCGCGAAAGCCGGGAAGGCCAACGAGATCAGCCACTTCAAGCCGCTGCTCGCGCCGCTGCCGATCGCCGGGACCGTCGTCACCAGCGACGCCATGCAGGCGAACAGGGACAACTCCCTGTTCCTCCGGAAGGTCAAGGACGCGCACTGGCTGTGGCCCATCCTGGGCAACCAGCCGAACCTGAACGAGACCCTGAATGCGCTGTCCTGGGAAACCATGCCCGTCGCCGCCGCGACCAGCGAGATCAGCCGCGGCCGGATCGAGACCCGCACCATCCGCGTCCTGCCTGCCCCCGACGGCACTGGCTTTGAGGACGCGCGCCAGGCCCTGCTCATCGAACGGTACGTCACGTACAAGAAGAAAGGCCGGTGGCATACCCGGGCCGAGGCCGTCCTCTACCTCACCAGCCTGAGCGCGGACGGCACCACGCCGGAAGACCTGCTCGCCCACGTCCGGGGCCACTGGCAGGTGGAGCACGCGCACTGGCTACGCGACGTGATCTGGAAAGAAGACAAATCCCTCATCCGAACCGGAAACGGGCCACAGGTATGGTCCGCCCTCACGAACCTCGTCATCACCCTGTTCCGCGTACAGGGAGTAACCGGCTACACCGCCGAAACCCGCCGCATTGCCCAGGACCCCCGCCGCGCACTCCAGATCCTCGACCTCACAGGCCTTTCATCAGGCTAAACAGCCCTCATGACTTTGACGAATCCCTGACCGCCAGGCTGGCCAGTCTCTGCCACCGTAGATGAGCCAGCGACGGAGCTCGACTGATTTACCGCCTATGGCGCCTGGCCGCCTACATGGCCTCCGGCCCCTGACGCCGCCGCGTTTCCCGTGACATCGGCCGCGGGAAACGTCCGACACTGCCCGAGTGGACGAGTGCGCTTGCGGAGGGGCCTCGGGCAAATGGAGCCGGCGTTTTGAGGCACCGTGCCAGCGCCGGGCTACCGTTCCTGCTCGGTCGGGCGGATCAGCATCTCATTCACCGCGACGTGCCGCGGCCGGGTCACGATGTAGATGATCGCGTCGGCGATGTCCTCGGCCTGCATCGTTTGCCCGAACTGGTTTCGTATGCTGTCGAGCACCTCGGGCCGGTTGTGGCCGGCCAGTTCCGTCGCGGTCGCGCCCGGCTCGACCAGTGAGACGCGTACGTAGCGCTTGGTCACCTCCTGGCGCAGGGACTCGCTGAATGCGCCGACGCCGTGCTTGGTCAGGGAGTAGACGTTGTTGCCGCTGCGGGCTACCCGGCCCGCAACCGAGCTGATACTCACCATGTCGGCGACCTGGCGCGGGCTGTCCCCGGCGGCGCGCAGCAGATGGGGCAGCGCGGCGTGCGCGCAGTAGAGCAGGCCGAGCACGTTGAGCTCGACCATCTGCTGCCACTCTGACAGCGGCGCGCCGGCCGCCGGGCCGAGCAGCATCACGCCGGCGTTGTTGATGAGCGTGTCGAGACGCCCCAGCTCAGCGACCGTGCGCGCAACAGCGTCTGTCGCCTGCTTTTCGTCTGTGATGTCGGACTCCAGCACCAGCGCGGTGCCGCCCTCGTCGCCGATACCGGCGGCGAGCACCTCCAGCCTGTCCCTGCGCCGCGCCGCCAGCGCCACGGCCGCGCCCTGGGCGGCGAGCGCAGCGGCCGCGGCCGCGCCGATGCCGCTCGAAGCCCCGGTCACCAGCGCGACCGTGCCTTCCAGTACCGGCTTCACTGCAACTCGCCTCCCTTGCTCTTAAGGACCGCCCAGATAGCCGAAGGTACCGACCTCAGAATGGCTGTCCCAACCTGTATAACCATGCACAACAGTCGGCAACGTGAACACGCGCCCATGCCGCAGGGGCGCTCTTAGTTCGCTGCGCTTCTATTCGGCGATGGCAGCTGCAAGCCGCGGTGGAGCCTGGCTGGCTATGCTGCTGGCGCCACGTTCACGTCGAAGGCGAGGGTTTCGGCGTCGGTGTCGTAGTCCCGGGGATCGCCTTCCAGAGCGAAGGCGATAGCGGACAGGCAGTCGCGCTCGGCATCCTCGCGAGTAGGGGTGCCGCCGCCGTTGATGTGCAGGGCAGGCACGCGGTAGTGCCAGTTGCCGGCTTCCTCGTCGAAGAACAGCTCGACCCGCAGCGCGCTCATCACCAGATCGTCCTATAGCTTCCGCAGCTCAGCAAGGGTATAGCCGTAGTCGCGGGCAATCCTGGCCATCGCCGGCCCGCCCAGGTCCACACCATCATGGTAGGCCCAGATGCGCTGCTGGTCGCCCTTGGCGAGCACCCGGTGCGAACCCGGCCGGCTGCTCTCGGTCCACCCGTCCCGCTTCAGTGCTGCCAGCACTCGCGCTGCCTTGGCCATGTGCAGCACGGTAGAGCACGGCCATGTCAAAGCCGGCTGAGCTTGCGGCATCAGCCGCATATTCTGCGACCTGAAGACAGAGCCGCGTTGTCACGGCATGAAGAACTTCACCAAGCTGACTTCAGAGCGCCGTTGCCGATACGTACGGGCCGCGAACCGCGCCAGCCCTCGAAATGGTCGAGGGTCTCCTCGGCGAGATCGGATGTGCCGTCGACGCGGTACATGATCTTCAGTGGGCGGCCGCCGTCGCCCGCCCATTCGCCGCTACCATCCTTCGTCGTCGGCGTATCTGCCGCCTCACCCCGGTTGGGGTGACCTGTCGCGCCGCAGGCCTCGCGTTGTGTCCTGCCCGGCGGAAGGACTCACGTCGATTGGGGCCGTCCTTCATATCGGATACATCGCCACAGTCGCCGTGCATCAGGCGTCACGTGCCCGGTGGCTGGGCACCAGCTCAGCGCAGTGGTGGACAGGCGCTCCCCAGCGGTGTCGAGGATCGCCGCCGTGATGGTGGCACCGTATGGGCCGGGCCAAGAACCGGTCGCGTGTCGGCTACGTCAGGCACGAAACCCAAGAAGTCAGCCGCTTGGAGTGGTCGCCGTCGAGTCGCCGTGGCAACGCGCAGCGTATCCGCCGTTCTGCATTCCCATGAGGCCGCAGGACTCTCCTGACAGGTCGCGCATATCAGACCTATCTGGGACGCTGAAACCACAGCAAGGTGGAGCAGAGGCGCGCACATAGCTGAATTGATCATGTCCTTACCTGGAAGCCAGTGCCCAGGTTGCTTCAGTGCAGGAAGGCCATCTTACATAAAGATCGGCGAGTGGAACTTGGGCTCGTAAGCGATGCCGATAGGGCCCTTACTGCAGCAGCTCCAAGTGACGGCGGGCCTCGCCGATATGGTAGGAAAGCAATTCGTATGAACGTCGCAGTGTCCGTGCCGCTGTTTTGGTAGCACCGGACAGCTCTGGGTCGTCGTAACGATCCTTCCAGTAATCAAGTCGCTCCCGCGCCCGGGTATACATCTCATCGAGAGTGGCCTGGCGGTCGAGACCAAGGCGATCAGTAACCCAGATGCCCTGTTCACCGGTTACCTTTAGAAGCTCGGCGGCTTCGGCAGTTGTGAGGTTCAGCTGATCCCGGTAGTAATCCCGCAGTACGCCGAGTTCGGCGAATCCGTGCTCGTTGACGGCTAGGCCGTCGACTTCGGCCAAGGCGGCAGCGATGGCTTTGTCTGCGGTCCTGGCCTGCAGGCGCAGATCCGCTGCCATTTGCTGCAGTTTTATGAGATAGGCGCGGTTGCCGAAGTGCGCGCTGATGGCTGCACGCAGCTTTACCATTCCGCTCTGCTCAAGAAGCTGGGCCCGCAGTTCGTGACGGTCGCTCGCCCCGGCCCGGATCAGCTGGGTAGCGAGCACAATCCCCCAGCCGCCGAACTGGGCAAACAGGGGCTGGCTTGCGCTGATTCAAGATGGAGGCTTCCTGAAGTCGCATCCGCTCCCCAGCCCTGATCGGTGTCGGGGCTGCGCAGGCCGAGGTGGTCATTGAACGGAGCAGGGAAGTGATGATAATCATCGTGAGCGGGAGCCGCATCTCCGCTAAACGGCGGATGATCTGAATCGAAAAAATGTCCGTCGAAATCAGAGAAAACCTCCATCGACCCCCCCTGTGCGCCGTGATGCTGCGCCTCGCCGTGGCGAGCATCAGATCAGCCCACACATCGCCGCTTGCCCTCAGTCCTAAACGATCTAGATCATGAATCCGGACAAAGCGGACGTAACTTAACAATCGCCTCATAAGTACTCTAACTACCTGCCGTTTACGAACCCGTTCCGTAGCATAGCTGCCAATATTTGTACCTGCATAGTGTGCATGCTCTAGCGGTAGTCCGTTGGATCAAGGTGGGAGGTAGAGGTTCAGGCTGTGGCCTGCGCTGACGTTGTCGAGTAGGTGCTGGAGCTCGGCGGGCGGGGGCGCTTTGGAACCAGCACGTCAGCCCCGACCTGGTCACCGCCACGCCGCTGTGAGCGATGTCCGAGCGGACCGTCACGCGCTGCTGGAACTCGACGCCCTGCTCGGCGAACTCGCGGGCATTGCCCGATGACGGCGATGCTGCGCGGTTCGACCAGGATTCCCGCTACCGCTGGGTTCTGCACCGGTTGTGGACCGCCGTCGGCAACGAAGCACTCGCGTACACGGCCGCCACCGGGCAGCCTGTACGTGCTGATCGAACCTGGTCGAACCTTTCCGACCTGCGCAACCACCTCGCCCACTCCAGGCTCCCGGACATCGACGAGGGACTCGTCAGGCGGTGCACCTGGTCCCGCCTCGGCCCGCTACGGGAAACAATCCGGTACTATCTCCACTCCGGAGCGTAGCCCTACAGGAAGCCGGGCGAAGTACATGTCGGCGCGTTTCCGCGCCGCCGAGGTAGGCGGCGGTGGCGATCCGGTCCCCGGAGCGGGCACGCTGGCCGTTGGTCCATATCGCAGATGATCGCCGCCTCATTGTCCGCTCACTGTGAGTCACGGAATGCTTTTGTGGACTGGTTCAACCATGGGTCGGCCGAGGTCGAGGCCAATTTGCTGGAGAATGGGCATCGTCGTCTCGATGGACTTGCCGAAATCCTGCTGCGATTCCCAGATCTCGAACAGCTGCAGCTTGTCACCGGAGCCGAAGCAGACGTGGTAAAGGCGCCCAGTGGGTGTGCCTGCACCGGCCGCGTCGAGACGGCTCATGACCTCGTCGTATTGCGCAGCACTCATGGATGGTGGGTTCAGGTAGATGGCGATCGCCATGATTTCCTCCCTAACTCACTTGCTGGTCAAGCGTCGGTTGGTATAGATGCGAGGCCGTCACCGCAAGCTCGGATCTACGCAACACCCCTGTTAGGCGCCGACCCTAAAGGGCTAGAGTCAGAGCACTAGTGCCGAACGTCCCGCGAATACAGGCCGCGAGTACAAGCGGTGTGGCGTGCCAGAACTCGTGCAGGGCATCTGACCTGGGCTTCTACCCTCGGCACTCGTGCTCTTTCGGCTCGTCTATCTGCTCATGGTCCGGTTGTTCGGCTGGCTGGCGCTCCTCGCCCGCAGCGATGTTTCCAAGAACGCGGAAACCTTGGTGCTCCGGCGACCCCTATGGGCTGACCTGGATCTTTCATTGGAGTGACAGGGCTGGCCCCTTGATCACCGTTCCCAGTTTTGGATCATGGACTTCCTGTTCGTGGGTAGGGTCGTAACCCGACTGTCGCGTCGGGGGCGCCGGTTCCACATTCCGGCTGATCTCCTTCCTGGGTTGCGGGTCGGCGGTCCTGGGGTCAGGTCGGTGCGGGCAGGACCCTGACCGCGTGCCAGGCGTTGATCAGGTCAGTGGTCCAGGGCCAGTCCGCGCGCAGGTGCAGCCAGCGTTTCCGCTGGCCCCGGGTCAGGCGGCCAGGTACGTGCAGCAGCCGGAACCGCAGCAGCTTCGGGGCCGCCTCACGCAGCTCACCGGCCGGCAGGGCCAGATGGCGGAAGCAGGCGAGCAGGTTCGCGGCCAGGGCCACGATCTGGGTCCAGGCCACGTTGATGGCCCAGTGTCGGGATGGCCACCGGTTCAGCCCGAGCGCCTTGGCCTGCTTGACGTCGTTTTCGACGTGCACGTGGGAGCGGTGGCGGGCGTCCAGCCAGGCGACCTGCCCGGCCCGGGTGTTCGTGGCGATCAGCTGGTAGCGGCGGCCGAGTTTCTTCTCCCGCTCGGTGGCCCGCTGGCGGTAGCGCGGGTGCAGTGGCTCGTCGCGCAGGATGATCCGCAGGCCCGGGATCTTCCCGGTCCATTCCTGCAGGTCCAGCAGGCCGGTGATGTCAGCGACGAATGTGTCCTCCAGCACGTCCCCGTCCTGGCCGATCGCGGGCTGGCGGGCGCCGGCGGGAACCCGCCCGATCGCCTCGATCTCCCGCTCGGTGCACGACCAGCCGACGGAAAACTCCCAGTTCCGGCCCTGCCTGCCGCCACCTGCGGCGATGTGCTCGAGCAGCTCATGAGAGAACCCGGCCCCGTCCAGGCGGACCAGCAGCCGGCGCCGGAACGCCCCCGGCAGCCGGGACACCGCCGTATCCAGGGCGGCGATGTTGTCCTGCGCGTCGTTGGCGGCCGCGTTCCCTGGCCGCGGGTCAATCACCAGGACGTCGTCGGTGTTGTCACACGTCGCCAGGTTCGGGCAGAAACCAATGCCACCCTTGTAGGTGGCCACCGCGTTGTCCTTCCCGGACGCAGCGAACACGATCGTGGCGTCCAGGTCCACCACCGTCACACCGGTCAGCTCACGGCCTGCTACCCGCAGCCAGGGAAACCCCTCCGGCCGGGCCGCGAGCTGGCTCCACCAGTGCCGGCGGAACTCCACCACGGCGGCGTTGAGCCGGGACAATTGCAGTTCCCTGGCCTCGGACAGGGCCCGCCACACCGTCGGTGCGGAGGGAACCGGCCCGATCAGCGGCGCCAGGTGCGCCAGCGCCTGGAAATCGCTGATCGCCTCACCGCCGGCGATCAGCACCAGGGCCAGATCGGCCAGGAGCTGGCCGCGGTCGTATAACGGGCTGGAACCCCGCCGGCGCATCGCCGCCGACAGCCCGGCCCGCAGCCCAGTTCCCTCCGCCAGCAGCCGCAGCGGCAGCAGCCCCGCATGGGCGGCCAGCCGCTCATCATCGCCGACAAGTTCCAGGCCAGCAGCCCATGAAGTACCTTGCACGGAAGAGGTGCACCCGCCTCAGCCAGATCGCGATCCTAGACAAATCGCATTCTGGCTGGTCAGGTGCACCTCGCCCCTATTTACGGCATTTCACGCCCGGCGTGTCGCCAATCCCGGTGAAAGACGGAGGCTGATCCGGGCCCTCGGGCAGGACTGCGCGGGCGCGTTTGTGATCCAGCCTGATGATGAGCCTGCCCCACCGCAGCCTACGACGCTGACCATGCTTGACAACCGACCCTCCATAGGGAATCAGAAGATCGTGTAGCCGCCGTCGACGACCATGCTGTCCCCGGTATGGAAGATGAGCGAGGGGTCGGCGAGGAACGCCCCGACGGTCTCGAAGTCGTGCAGCGTGCCCCATCGGCGGACCGGCGTCCGGCCGATCGTGGCGGTCACGAACTTTTCGTGTGTCTTGGCCTCGGCCAGCAGTTCGGTGTCGGTCCAACCGGGGAGGAGGCTGTTGCACCGCACCTGGTGCCGGGCCAGCTCGACGGCCAGGGCGCGCATCACCGCGAGCAACGCCGTCTTGCTGGCAGCGTAGTGCTGCTGGCCGGGAGCCCCGTCGATCGCGCTGGTCGACGACACGCCCACCAGCGACCCGCCCTGCCCTTGCCCGACCAGCACGCGGGCCGCCTCCCGCAAGCAAAGGAAGGCGCCGTCCAGGTTGACCTGCAGCACGCGGTGCCACTCGCCGAGCGACATGTCGGTGAATGACTGCTTGCCGGTCGTCCCGGCGTTGGCGACCAGGCAATCGAGGCGGCCGAACCGGTCCAGCGTCTCCCGCATGGCGCCGGCCACATTGTCCTCGTCGCTGACGTCGCACTGCACGCCGATGGCCGTAGCGCCCAGCCTTTCCAGCTCGGCGACCGCCGCGAGGTTGCGCTCGTGCCGACGCGACCAGACGGCGACGGACGCGCCGGCCCGGGCGATGCCGCGGGCGATGCCGAGTCCGATGCCGCTGTTGCCGCCCGTGACGATGACGACGCGGCCGGAAAGATCGATCACATGAACAACCTCCGAACGGGATGTCTGGCCGGGCGCCCCGGCTAGCCCCCGCTCGCAGCTTACGTGTGTGCCTGAGACCTGCTCACGGGGCTGCACCGCGATGCGGCGTGCGGCGATGTCGTCCGGGCCGCCCTTCCCGCCTGCACGATCTCGCTGCGGATGGTCTGGCGTGGGTGACCGGCCTGGAGTTGTGCCGGTTTTCCTGCGGCAATCCGTGCGAGAGGTTGGTAGTGGTGACCGAAGTCTCGCCAGCCTGGGGACTCGCGTCTATGGACACCCCTGTCCGGCATCTCGTAGGTTCGCACCTATCACGGGCCTCGGCCGCGTTGGGCACGCGGTACTGGCCAAGGATCCGGGGGGCGGTCCAGGGTGCAGAGCGGCTGGGCTCCGAAGGGATGGAGAGATGGGCCGGGTAGACGGCAAGGTTGCGGTGGTCACCGGAGCTGCGTACGGGATTGGCCGCGCGGCCGCCGGTCTGCTCGCACGAGAAGGGGCACAGGTCGCGGTCACCGACATCCAGTCGGAGGCCGGCCTCGAAGCGGCGGATGAGATCAAGCAGCGCGGCGGCCAGGCGCAGTACTGGCAGCTCGACACCACCGACGAACAAGCCATCCAGCGCGTCTTCGCGGAGGTGGCGGACGCGTTCGGCTACCTGGACGTCCTGGTCAACAACGCGGGTATCTCCGGAGTGAACAAGCCCACCCACGAGGTCACGCTGGAGGAATGGAACCTTGTCATCTCGGTCAACCTCAATGGCGTGTTCCTGTGCACCAAGTACGCGATCCCCTACATGCGGCAGGCGGGCGGCGGCAGCATCATCAACCTGTCCTCCATTTACGGGCTGGTCGGCGCGCCGGACTCGCCCCCGTACCACGCCACAAAGGGAGGCGTGCGGCTCATGAGCAAGACCGACGCCCTGTTCTATGCCGCGGACGGCATCCGCGTGAACTCGGTGCACCCCGGCTTTATCTGGACGCCGATGGTCGAGAACGTCTGCCGCGAGCTGGGAGATGTTGAGGAGGCACGACGCCAGCTCACTAAGCTGCATCCAATCGGGCATCTGGGCGAGCCCGAGGACGTCGCTTACGGCATCCTCTACCTCGCGTCCGACGAGGCGAAGTTCGTCACCGGCAGCGAACTTGTGATCGACGGCGGGTACACGGCCCGCTGAACATGACCCTGACGGTGCGCGACCCCGGGGCCCGCTATCAAAGTGACCTCGGCCGGCTTCGGGGATAACGCCACCGGAGTCGTGCAGTTCTGGGATCGCCGTACCACTGCCCCGTTCGGGAAGCTGATCGTCGACCGTTTCGACGCCACCCACAAGCACCTCAAGGTCGTGCTGACCCCCGTCCAGGACACCCAGTACGTGACGAAGCCGGCAACCGCGATCCGCGCGGGATCACCCCGGACCTGGTCGGTATCGACGACATCAACTCCCAATTGTTTGGTTACCACAACGTGTTATCGGCTTCGGTCTCGCCGGGCTTAGTGGGGTTCCCCCGCTGCCAGGAACTGGCGCCTCGGAGGGTTGGTTGGCCGCCCGCCGCCGGCCAGTAGCCGCGTCATCGGCTCCAGTATGGCGGGGGCAAGATGGCGCGTGCCCCGGCACTCGCCATCGACGACCTTCAACCTCACTGACCAGCGAGCCGCCGGCGGCACCGGGCATCCTTATCGGGACGCCGCCTGCCGTCGTCTGCCCGAGTTCTTCCAGGACATCAGCTCGGCTTTCAACCTCGACCGGGCGCTGTCGGGCGAGTCGTCGCCACCATGAGCGAAGTTCTGGTGGCATTCGGTTGCTTCCCCGCTCCGGGCGGGGGAGGATGTTGTGACATTCACCATACGTCGTTTGGCAGCGGCGAGCCCGCCACCCTCGTTATCACAGGAGCTCGCATGGCTAAGCTGCTCATGATCGTATCCAGCGCGCGGACGATCAGATTGGCGGACGGCGGCAACCATCCGACCGGCTACCGGGCAGAAGAGGTCCGGAAGCCCCATGAGGCCTTCGTCGCCGCGGGCGTCGACGTGGTGATCGCCACTCCTGATGGGAAGGTGCCACAGCCGGACCCGTGGGGCCTCGAGCCCTTCTTCCACTATCCGCAGGTGGACGAGGACTTTATGTTCTCGGTGCTGCGCAGGTTCGCCTATCACCCAGATCGTGTGCGGGTGACATTCACGCATTTCAGCGAGCTGAACCTGGTGGCGATCCGGCGGGTCTACCTCGCTCTGCTTGATACTGGCATGGAGCCCGCCGAGGCGCGCACGGCAGTCGAATCGGCAGCACACAGGGCCTGGCGGCGCAACATTGACTTCATCGAGGTGCTCGCGGAGGACGATGAGGCGACGAGCCGACTATCCGTGCAGCGGATCAGGGAGATCCGGGACGAGGTGTGGCAGGCCAGCCAGGCCAGGGCGCAAAGTGCGGCCGGGGCTCTCGCCAAGCTTCCCGGGCTGCACCAGCCCGGCAATCTGACCGCGCTCACCGATGAGGAGATCCTGGACTTCGACGGAGTATTCATCCCGGGCGGCCACGGGGCGATGGTTGACCTTGCGGACAGCCCTGATATCGGCCGTGCCCTGCGGTTGATGCACGAGGCGGGCAAGACTATCGCCGCACTGTGCCACGGGCCGGCGGCACTGCTGTCCGGCCCGGAGATCGACGGCACGTGGATGTTCGATGGCTACAGGATGACCGCATTCACCGACGAGGAAGAGGACCAGACCAAGGCGGGGAAGATCGGCATGCCCTGGTATCTGGAGGCAGCGCTGAAGAACCGCGGCGCGATCTTCGACGACGGCGACGCGGCCTGGGTGTCCCATGTGGTCATTGACCGGAACCTGACCACCGGGCAGAACCCGGGATCGGCCGAAGCCGCCGCTGGCGCCATGCTGAAGCGGCTGAAGGCGTGAACTTTGAGCGCGCGCAGCTTGGCGGCGGAGTTCTTCGCCCTCATGGAGACCGGAGACGCAGACGAGATCCTGGACATGATGACGCCGGAGGCCACCGTGTCCCTGGTACCGCTGAACTGGCATGGCCCGATGGCGGCCGGCGGTGCGTCCTATCTGCGTGAGCTGGCCAGGTCCTTCCCTGACCTGCTGGTGCGCGTACGGAGGCTGTTCGTGACCGGCGACAACACCGCAGTGGCCGAGATCACCATCGACGGCACCCAGGCCGATGCCTTTCTCGCGGTGGCCAACCAGGAGAAGCACTTCGATCTCGACCAGGCCTGGATGCTTAAGGTCACGCCGGACGACCGGATCAGCGCTGTCATCGCATACTGGGACCAGAACCAGCTCTATCGCCGGCTCGGCGTAAAACGGCTCGACAAGATCACGATCACGGCGGGGTGAGGTGGCGATGACGACCGAGGCAGTCCGGGCCGGCGCCGGTACGGCACCTCGCGAAGAGAGCTCTGAGGCGACAGTCCGCGGGTTCTTTGACGCCTACCAGGCGCACGATGTTGAGCGCATGGTTGACCTGTGTGCGGACAACGCCGGCTTTCGCTACGTGCCGTTCGAGGTATGGGGCCGTCAGCGAGTCCTGTACGGCGAAGGCAAGGTGTGCACCGTCGGCAAGGTGATCTGGACAACTTTGATTGACGCATTCCCCGATCTGGCCAACGCCGTGACCAGCCTCCACGGCGACGGAGACGGCAATGTCGCGGCGGAGGTCGGCATCGGCGGGACGCAGGCCAGGGACTTCGCCATTATCGCCTGCACCGGCGGCCACTACGAGGTACCGCATCTGTTCTTGTTCCATGTGACCGGCGACGGGTTGATCGATGACATCGTCGCCTACTGGGACAACGTGGGCTGGAAGAAGCAGCTGGGCTGCCTGGAGGTCGACTAGGCCTCAGCAGGAGGAGACCATGGCACGCATGGCGCGCGAAAAGTGGTACGACATCGCACGCGACCTCGACTGGGAACTGTCCTACGTGGACTACGAGGCGGTATTCCCGGAGTGGATGTCTGGGCAGGGAAAGGTACCCCGCGAGGCCTGGGCAAAGTGGGACGAGCCTTACAAGGTGAGCTATCCCGAGTACGTGGCGACACAGCGAGAGAAGGAGACCGGCGCCTACTCGGTGAAGGCGGTGCTGCAGAAATCCCGGGTCTTCGACCAGCTGGACGAGGGCTGGAAGTCGGTGGCCAAGGAGCATTTCGGCGCGGTCGGCCTCGTCGAGGACCTAGCCGTTTACGCGGAGCTGCGGATGGCGCGTTTCGGCCTGTCGCCGGCGTGGCGCAACATGGCGATCTTCGGAGCCCTGGACGAGACCCGCCATACCCAGATCAGCCTGTACTTCCCGCATGGGCTGGTCGGCAAGGATCCGCAGTACGACTGGGCGCACAAGGCTTACCAGACCAACCAGTGGGGCATCATCGCGGCGCGGGCCACCTTCGACGGCATGATGATGAACCCGAACGTGGTCGATGTCGCTATCCAGCTGCCGTTCACCTTCGAAACCGGATTCACCAACGTCCAGTTCGTCGCGCTGGCTGCGGACGCGCTGGAATCCGGCGACATCAACTTCGCCAACATGATCTCGTCGATCCAGACCGATGAGGCACGGCACTCCCAGCAAGGTGGCCCGACCCTGGAGATCCTCGTCGAGCACGATCCGCGCCGCGCCCAGTGGATTATCGACAAGACCTTCTGGGTGTCCGCGCGGCTTTTCTCCATCTTGACCGGCCCGGGCATGGACTACTACACGCCGCTGCCGATGCGTAAGCAGTCCTACCAGGAGTTCATGCAGGAATGGATCGCCGGGCAGTTCCTCGACCAGCTCCGCGATTACGGGCTGAAAAAGCCCTGGTACTGGGACGAGTTCATCGCGGGGCTGGACACCTGGCACCACTCGCAGCATCTCGGCGTCTGGTACTGGCGCCCGACCGTGTGGTGGAAACCCCAGGGCGGTGTATCGCCTGAGGAACGTGATTGGCTCCACGACAAGTACCCGCAATGGGAAGAGCAGTTCGGCCCGATCTGGGATGTGATCATCGGCAACATCAACGGCAACCGGATGGAGCTCACCCTGCCGCAGACGCTGCCATGGCTCTGCAACCTGTGTCACCTGCCCATCGGCACCGCCGGTTCACCGCGCAACGAGAAGTACCCGGTGCGCAGCTACCCGCTCAAATACAACGGCTACACCTACCACTTCTGCTCGCGGCCCTGCCGGCAGATCTGGTGGGAGGACCGGGATACCCTGTACGACCCGACGGTGATCGAGCGGCTTCTCGGCGGCGAGATCCAGCCGCCGACGCTCGAGGGAATCCTGACGTGGATGGGCCTCACCCCGGACGTCATGGGTGATGACGCCTACGGCTGCCGGTGGGCCAGGCCCTATGCGCGCGCCCGAGGGCAGCAGGACCGGCCCGGAAGACCTTACGGAAGAACGACGACCGAGGCCCGGGATCCGGGCATGCAGGCGAAGCGGACCTCGCAACCTCCAGATGACGCGCAGCCCGTGCCGGTCAACGCCATGTTCGGCAGCGACTTCGTCACCCAGCTCGTGGTCGTGCTGGACACCGACACCGTGGAGGAGGCGGCCAGGAAGGTCGCCGTGCAGGTGGTGGGCAGGCGGGTCCCGCCGCGGGACGCCGGGCTCGTGGTGCGCCTCGGCGGCGCGGTTGTCCCCGGCGACGTCACCGTGGCCGAGTCCGGCATTGCTGCGCTGGACGTCGTGAACGTCGGCTGGGCTGAGTAACGGCGGGAGGACACCGATGAGCAAGCCTGTGGGGCCGGTCCTGCGCATGTCCGACGATGTGGACGCCATCGTCGCCGCCATCGTGGACGATAACCCCGGCCAGGAGGTCACCATCGTCGACCGCGGCGCATATACCCGGGTCAGCGGTGACGGCGAGCTCCGGGTGACCCGTGAGTCGATCGAGCGGCATCTCGGGCGTGACTTCGAGATGCGCCAGCTCGAGGGACTGATGTCGGCCTTCGCCGGGCGCATCGAGATGACCTCGGAAGAGCTGCGGTGGCGGCTCAGGGGCGAAACCCCGCATCCGGCCCGCTACTAACGTGCGGACGAGCTGAGGAGCCAGCATGACCGAGGCCCGCCCGCCGCGCCCGAAACGGAGGCTGAAGACCTGGAGCTCGCTGGGCCAGCTCGGGCGCATTCCCAGCGAGTACGAGGTCGTCACGCATAATCTCAACTACACCACCCGCCCCAATCGCACCTCGGCCCTGGAGTCGAACCCCACCACTCCGGCGAACATGTGGTTTTTGACCTACCGGGACAAGTCGCCGTTGCGGGCGGATGACTGGCGCGGCTTCCGCGATCCGGATGAGATCACCTACCGCAAATACGTGACGATGCAGGACGAACAGGAAACCGCCGTGGAGAGGGTCCTGGATGAGTACAGCTCTGCCGGGCACGATACCTCGCTGCCCGAGCAGTGGGTGGAATGCCTGGCGGCCTTGTTCACGCCCACCCGGTTCCCAGTGCACGCGCTGCAGATGTGCACCGCCTACCTGGGACACATAGCGCCCGCGTCCTACATCTCCAACTGCGCCGTGTTCGGGGCCGGGGACCTGCTGCGCCGGGTGTCACTGGTGGCCTACCGGACGCGGCAGCTTGCCGATGCGGCCAGGTCATCCATCGGCAGCACCGAACGGGCCGTGTGGGAGCAGAACGAGGCCTGGCAGCCGGCCAGGGAAGCGCTGGAGAAGCTGCTGACCGCCTACGATTGGGGCGAGTGCTTCACGGCGATGAACCTGGTACTGCGTCCCACACTGGACCAGATCCTCATCCGGCAGCTCGCGACGGCAGCCCACGACAATAACGACGACCTGACCTGGCTGCTGCTCTGCAACCTCGCCGCCGACACCGACCGCTGTACCCGCTGGAGCACCGCGCTCGCCGGGTACGCGATCCAACAGCGCGCGGGCAACCGGGAGGTTCTGCAGCGCTGGATCGCGCGGTGGTCCCCTCGCGCGGAGGCTGCGGCAGCGGGGCTCGGCCAGTTGTTCGAGCAATTGCCATCCTGGGGCCGCTCCGCAGAGACTGTAGAGAACGCCGCCAACTCGGCACGGCACCGGGTACTCAGCGAGGCGGGGCTCGCGGGATAGGACCACATCATGCCAACGTGGCAGGTGGTGATACCGGCCGCAGACCTCTGGGCAGGAGAACTGACCGGAGTGCAGCTGCGCGGGAAGAACATCGTCTTGGTCAACGTCGGAGGCGAGATCCGGGCCTTCGAGGACCGCTGCCCCCATCTGGGTTTCCAGCTCAGTGAGGGCGACATTGACGGGCGCACGCTGACGTGCGCGAACCACCAGTGGGAATTCGACGCGCTGACCGGCAGGGGCACCAATCCGGCCAACTGCCAGCTGACCGTGTTCGACACGCGAGTGCGGGCGGGCCAGATTGAGATACTGGCGCCCGGCCCGGAGTAGCTTCGCGCTGGGCATCGGGGCTACCGTCAGCCTTGTGAGCACGCCAGGTGCCGGAACCGGCGTGGGCCGCACCGTCGGCACTGGGCCGGCCCGTGATCAGCCGGACGAGGCCCGGCCACGTCAGCTTGCCGATGAACAGGCCGCGCTGCGGCGCGTGGCCACGCTGGTCGCCGGCGGCGCGGGGCCGGTCGCTGTGTTCACCGCGGTCGCTGATGAACTCGGCCATCTGATCGGTGCCGAAGCGACGTTCGTGTCCCGGGTTGATCCTCCCGGTCCCGCCCGGGCCAGCCCGGCGGCCGCGGGCGCGCCCGCGGCTGACCCATCTGCAGAGGGCCGGGAACCTGAGCGGCATACCACCGTCGTCGGATCGTACGGCCGGGTGCGCGACGAAGTGCCCATCGGCTTCCGGATCAGGCTGCAGCCGGGGATGGCCAGCGCCGCCGCCATCCAGACCCGGCGCTCGGCCCGGATCAGCGGCGAAAAGCTGGCCAACGGCCCGTTTGGCGCCATCGTCGGCAAGCTGGGCATGCGCGCCGCGATCGCCACGCCCGTCGTCGTGGAGGGACGCTACTGGGGCGTGACGGTGGCCGCGACCTCGCGGGAGGACTTCCCGGGCGGCACCGAGTCACGGATGGCGGATTTCATGGAGCTGGCCGGGATGGCAATCGCTAATGCCCAAGCCGAGCAGAGACTGCGCGAGCTCGCCGACACGCAGGCGTCACTGCGCCGCCTGGCCATGCTGGTCGCGCGGGGCGAGTCACCCGAGGCGGTGTTCGCGGCCGTGACCAGGGAAGCTCTGCGGCATTTCGGTAACGGCACCGCCCGGATGATCAGGTTTGAGCTCGACGGAACGGCCACGCTCGTCGCCAACGAAGGCACGACGGCCCCCCATGTGCGGGTCGGTGAACGCTGGGAGGGCTATCCGCCGACCGGGCTGACTGCCACCGTCCTGCGGACCGGGCGGGCTGCCCGGGTCGATGACTACCGCGACATCCCGGGTGGGGAACCTTATCTCGCCGAGGGGCTACGGTCCGCGGTCGCGATGCCGGTCCACGTCCATGGCCGGCTGTGGGGAATGATCGCTGCCGGGTCCGGGCAGGAGCCACTGCCGCCCGACACCGAGCAGCGGATGACCGAGTTCACCGAGCTGGTCGCGACAGCGGTCGCGAATGCGCAGAGCCGGGCTGAGCTCATGACCTCCCGAACGCGAATCGTCGCCGCATCGGACGAGGCCCGCCGGCGGATCGAGCGGGACCTGCACGACGGCGCACAGCAACGCCTCGTCGCGCTGGCCCTCAGGCTGCGTATGGCCGCGGAGCCATCCACCGAACGTGGCGAGCTGCGTACCGAGATGGCGGACGCGGCCGCGGAGCTCATGGGCGTGGTCGATGACCTGCGGGAGATCTCCCGTGGCATCCACCCGGCGATCCTGTCCAGAGCCGGGCTGCGCCCGGCGCTGCGCGCGCTCGGGCGGCGCTCTGTCGTCCCGCTGGAACTGGACGTGCGGGTCGAAGGCCGGCTTTCCGAGCCAGTCGAAGTCGGCGTTTACTACGTCGTCTCGGAGATGCTCGCCAACGCGGAGAAGCACGCGCGCGCCTCGGTTGTCGAGGTGGGCGCGGAGGCCTCCAACGGCAGGCTCCGGGTGCGCGTGCGTGACGACGGTATCGGCGGCGCCGACCCAATGCGGGGCTCAGGGCTGCTCGGGCTGAAGGACCGCATCGAGGCGCTGGGCGGGACGTTCTCCGTGCACAGCCCGGTGGGCCGCGGCACGACGGTGACCTGTGAGCTTCCGGTTACGGTCGGCCGCGAATATCCGGATACACCGCTCACTTGTCGCCGGGGTTGAGCGCGCGGAACGCCAGTCCCGCCGCGACGCCGCCGGTGAGCTCGACGAGCAGGTAGATCCAGACGGTCGAGTCGCCGCTGGAGAAGGCCCTGGCTCGTGGTACTCATCAGGCCACGCCACCTTTCCTCCTCGTGGGCGCGCCGCGGCTCTTGCGTTGTCGCGCCCTGGCTACCAAGGATTTCGCCCGGCGGAGCCCCTGCCATCACCGCGAACGCCCATCTTTGCCCCCGGCTACCCGTACCAGCTGAACGCCTGCTAGTGAGCCGGTCTTGAGTTTCCCAGTCACCACGTGAGTTGATTTGTCTCCCAGTCTGGCGCTGACGGCTATCGCCTGGCTGGCGGGTGCGGTCTGCTGGGGATATGGCAGATCCCAGGTTAGAGCCGCTGGTGCTCTCGGAAGACGAGCGACGCACGCTGGAGAGCTGGGCCAGGCGCCGCAGCACCGCGCAGGGCCTTGCGTTGCGGGCGCGGATCGTGCTGGCTTGCGCAGAAGGCGCACCCAACATCGCGGTGGCCGCCCGGCTGGGCGCCAGCCGGGGCACCGTGACCAAGTGGCGGGAGCGGTTCTTGCGCCGGCGGCTGGATGGGCTGTGCGACGAACCGCGGCCGGGGGTGCCGCGCACCATCACTGACGCCCAGGTGGAGGAGGTGGTGGTGCGCACCCTGGAGGAGGTGCCGGCGGGTGCCACGCACTGGTCCAAGCGGGAGCTGGCCCGGAAGGCGGGCATCTCGCCGACCAGCGTGCACCGTATCTGGCGGGCCTTTGGCTTGCAGCCGCACCGGGTGGAGGAGTTCAAGATCTCCCCAGACCCACTGCTCATCGACAAGATCCGCGATGTGGTGGGGCTCTACCTGGCCCCGCCCGCCACGGCGGCGGTCTTCTGCGTTGATGAGAAGCCGCAGATCCAAGCGCTGGAGCGGACCGCCCCGGTGCTACCGATGATCCCCGGCATTCCCGAGCGGCGCAGCTTCGATTACACCCGGCACGGCACCGTGGACCTGTTCGCCGCGCTCAACACCGCCACCGGCAAGGTGATCGGCAAGCTGGCCGCACAGCACACGGCGGAGGACTTCCGCGATTTCCTCAACGACATCGACCGGCAGGTCGAGCCCGGCCTGGCCGTCCACGTCATCTGCGACAACCTCTCCGCGCATAAAGCGCCGGCGGTGCACAAGTGGCTACTGGCGCACCCGCGGTTCGAGCTGCACTTCACGCCGACATACTCGTCGTGGATCAGCCAGGTCGAGCGGTGGTTCGCCGAACTGGAACGGCGCTGCCTCGAGCGCGGCACCTTCTGCTCGCTGGACGCGCTCAAGACCGCGCTGGAGGAGTGGATCAGCACCTGGAACGAAACGGCACGGCCATTCAAGTGGACCAAGACCGCCGACCAGATCATCGACCGCATCTGCCGTTACTGCTCACGTATCTCAGGACCGGGACACTAGCTGCAACCGTTCGCGCCACTGCCTGGCCACGTCGTGTCACTTCGCGAAGCAGCTGAGACCGCTATGGCCCGAGAAGGACGGCCGCAGGCCACCGTTCAGGCTGTGTGGCCGAGGATCCGGCTGATCCCCCGCACCGACAGCTCCGCCTTCGCCAGGAATCCGGCTGCCGGGCTTTCGGCGATCAGCTCCATATAGTCTGCTTCGGCCCCTGTGGAGATCAAGATCACTTCGGCGCCGCCGCCCTGACCGTCCTGGGTCAGGAGCCGGGCCAGGTCAAAGCCGCTCTCGTCCCCGAGCCCGATATCGACGAGGATGACGTCCGGCCGCAGCGCGCGGGCTTGCCGGAGCGCCCCCGCGATGCTCGAGGCCACGCCCATGACGGTCAGGCCCTCTCGCTCAAGGAGAAGGCTCGCGGTCTTGAGGAAGCCCTCGTTGTCATCAACGAGCAGGCACCGCAGCGGCATGCGATCAGATTGCCAGGGGTACGGCACCGCCGCATTGCGGCTAGCAGGAACTTTCCGCGACTCGGGCTAGCGGTAGTCCGTTGGATCAAGGCTGCTCGGGGTAGTCTGTGAGTGGGTTTCCTGGTGAGTTCGAAGCTGGTGATGAGCGATGACCAAGCCGGTGGTGTGTCTGCCTGCGCCGGGTCCGCTGGAGGGGTACGCGGCCCGGTTTCGATGACCTGTTCACTCATGTGGCGCAGCGGCGGGGGTTCCGCGAGTGCCTGGCGGGGCTGCTGGTGCCGCGGGAGCGGAATAAGACGCTGACGTGCCTGGCTGGCGCCGAGCCGGTGACGGGGTCGAAGCTTCCGGCGGTACAGCGGCTGCAGTTCTTCTTGTCGGAGTCGGTGTGGGATCCCGAGCGGGTCAATGACCGTCGGCTGGAGTTGTTGCGAGCGGACCCGGCGACCGCGCCGCACGGCGGCGGGGTGCTGGTCATCGATGACAGCGGGGACCGCAAGGACGGCACGAAGACCGCGCACGTGGGCCGGCAGTGGCTGGGCCGGTACGGCAAGACCGACAACGGGGTGGTCACAGTCACTACGGTGTGGGCTGATGAGCGCCTGTATTACCCGGTGCACGCGGTCCCGTATACCCCGGCCCGGCACTTTGCCAAGGGGAAGAACGACCCGGGGTTCCGGACCAAGCTGCAGATCGGCGCGGATCTCGCGATCCGGGCCCAGGCGGCGGGGTTCGCGTTCCGGGCGGTCACCGCGGACTGCGCCTACGGGGACCAGGACGGGTTCCGCGGCGAGCTCGCGGAGGCCGGGCTGCCGTTCGTCATGGCGCTCAAGCCGCACCGCGGGACCTGGGCCTACGGCGCCGATGCCCACACCCCCGTCGATGCGGCCCGCGAGCTGCGCTGGGGCGGGCCCGAAGATCCCGGCGACTGGCAGCCGGTGACCCGGACCTTCCGCGACGGGCACACCGGGACCTGGTACGCCGCCGGCGCGACCCTGGGCTGGTGGGGGCCGGACGGCGCCCGGCGCCTGGTGGTTGCCACTGCCGACCCGGCCGCCTTGCCGGACAAGGCCACCTGGTACCTGGTCACGAACCTGTCCCGGCCCGGCGGCCCGCACCAGGAAGACAGCCCCTGGCCGGCCGCAGGCCTGGCCGAGATCGTGCGGATCTACGGGCTGCGGCACTGGGTGGAGCAGTCGTACAAGCAGGTCAAGGACGAGCTCGGCTGGGCCGACTTCCAGGTCCGCTCTGACGTCGCCATCCGCCGTCACCAGGCCCTGGTCAACTGCGCGTTCTCCTTCTGCTGGGACAGCTGGCCCGCCCGTTCGCCTCCACCCGGGCCCACGCCGGCAAGCCCTCAAGAGGGGGGGCACCGCCGCCCAGTCCCAGCGGCCCCGGGCATGCCCGGCTCCCCCGCCGGCACCGAGCTGGCCCCACGCACTGCGCGCGGTCCGCAGCTGGCTGACCCCCGCGATCACGCTCACGCGCTGGTGGCAGGCCTGGTCAAAAGCGCCCCCGCCCGCTGAGCTCCAGCACCTACTCGACAACGTCAGCGCAGGCCACGGCCTGAACCTCTACCTCCCACCTTGATCCAACGGACTACCGCTAGTGTCCTGCGTCCGAAATTCGTCGGCAATATCGTGCGAGGGAGTCGAGGATCTCCTCGGCGGTCTTCCTCCACACGAACGGCTTGGGGTCAGCGTTCCAGCCCTCGATCCAGGCGCGGATGTCCTTCTCGAGGGCTTGCACGCTCTTGTGGGCGCCGCGCCGGATCATCTGATCGGTCAAGAACCCGAACCACCGCTCCACCTGGTTGATCCATGAGGACCCGGTTGGGGTGAAGTGCATGTGGATCCGGGGGTGGCGGGCCAGCCACGTCTTGATGGCCGGGGTCTTGTGCGTGCCGTAGTTGTCGCAGATCAGGTGGATGTCCAGGCCCTCGGGCACGGCCTTGTCGATCGTGGCCAGGAACTTGCGGAACTCGGTGGCGCGGTGCTGGCGGTGCAACTCGGAGATCACGGTGCCGTCGGCGATGTTGAAGGCGGCGAACAGGCTGGTGATGCCGTGCCGGTAGTAGTCGTGGCTGCGCCGCTCGGGCATGCCGGGCATCATCGGCAGCACCGGCTGGGACCGGTCCAGGGCCTGGATCTGCGATTTCTCATCCACGCACAGCACCACCGCCTTCTCCGGCGGGTTGTGGTACAGGCCCACCACATCGACGACCTTCTCGGTGAACAGCGGGTCAGACGACAGCTTGAACCCGTCAGTGAGGTTTTCTCAGCGACTTTCAGCTGATCATCTTGTGCTCGAATTGCACTAGGACGAGGACGGATTTGGCGATGTCGCCGATCGTGGTCGGGCTGATCATGACGTGCTGCAGGGCGCGCCACCGCTGGGACATCAGCGCGAAGCCACGTTCGCCCTGGTAGCGCAGGGAACGGAGCAGCGCGTTACGGGTTTTCGTGTCGGGGTCGAGTTCGCCTCGGCGTGGTTTCTTCACCGGGACGAGCACGCCCGCGCCGGCCCCCTCATAGCCGGAATCGGCCAGGAACGGAAGCTTCTTCAGGTACGGCCGGGCTCCGGGCAGTACAAGCTCGCGGGCGGCCGTCAGGTCATGGGTGCTGCCGGGCAGCACGCCGGAGACCCACAGCGGCACCCCGCCCGGCGCGGCCAGCGCCTGCACGTTCCCGGCGGGCTCGTGCGCCTTGCCGGAGTACCATTTGTCTATTTCTTTCCCTTTCTTGCTGGTCTTCTTGTCCGCGCACCGGTCCGAGGAGATCAGCGTGCCGTCCAGGATGAGGTAGGGAAGTCCCTGTTCAACGGCCTTGTCCAGGGCCTCGTGCAGGGACGGTGCCCTGGCGGCGAGCACTCCGGCGGCCTCGTCCTTGTACCGGTACGCGGTGGCCTGCGAGATCCCGGACCCCTCGCCCAGGCGCCGGATGTCCGGCCGGTCCCGGAACCACGCCAGCGCGAAGACCGCCTGCTTCCAGCAGGTCAGGGCACGTGTCCCGTCCCGCGTGCCAAGCTCGCGCCTGTGCTCTGCCAGCAGGCCCGACACGAACACCGCAAGTTGGAACGGGACGTCAAGGGTGACACGATAGGACAGCACGCGGAGCCTCCGGACAGGCGAGGGATCTTGGTCGAAACCTCTTGTACCGGGGGCTCCGCGCCTCCCGGGGATCTCCTGTTATGTCCGCGTGTCTGCCCAGATGGGCGTTATGCCGCGGATGATGGCTTCACCCTTGCTGAGAAAACCTCAGTGCGATGCGGTTGGAGCCCGAAGTCCCGCCAGATCCGCCCGATCGTCGACTTGCTCAGCCCCGATCTGGCGGTCATTGACTTACGGGACCAGTGCGTGGCGTCCCTCGGCGTCTGCTCCAGGGTCGCCACGATCACCTCCTCGACCTGGTCCAGGCTGACCGACGGCGGGCGGCCCGGCCGGTCCTCATCAGCCAGCCCGTCCAGGCGCCGGGCCAGGAACCGCCGCCGCCACTTGCCAACCGTGTCTTCATGCGTGCCCAGCCGGGCCGCGACCTCCCGGCTCGGCACGCCCTCGGCGCAGGCCAGCACGATCTTCGACCGCAGGGCCAGGGCCTGCGACGACTTCGCCCGCCGCGCCCAGCGGGTCAGCTGATCTCGCTCCGCATCCGTCAGCACAAGCGGGGCCTTCGGCCTCCCGGTTCTCGCCACCTGCCCAGTCTAGACTTTTGCGACCAATTTCAGGCGCAGGACACTAGCGGTAGTCCGTTGGATCAAGGCTGCTCGGGGTAGTCTGTGAGTGGGTTTCCTGGTGAGTTCGAAGCTGGTGATGAGCGATGACCAAGCCGGTGGTGTGTCTGCCTGCGCCGGGTCCGCTGGAGGGGTACGCGGCCCGGTTTCGATGACCTGTTCACTCATGTGGCGCAGCGGCGGGGGTTCCGCGAGTGCCTGGCGGGGCTGCTGGTGCCGCGGGAGCGGAATAAGACGCTGACGTGCCTGGCTGGCGCCGAGCCGGTGACGGGGTCGAAGCTTCCGGCGGTACAGCGGCTGCAGTTCTTCTTGTCGGAGTCGGTGTGGGATCCCGAGCGGGTCAATGACCGTCGGCTGGAGTTGTTGCGAGCGGACCCGGCGACCGCGCCGCACGGCGGCGGGGTGCTGGTCATCGATGACAGCGGGGACCGCAAGGACGGCACGAAGACCGCGCACGTGGGCCGGCAGTGGCTGGGCCGGTACGGCAAGACCGACAACGGGGTGGTCACAGTCACTACGGTGTGGGCTGATGAGCGCCTGTATTACCCGGTGCACGCGGTCCCGTATACCCCGGCCCGGCACCCCTGGCCGGCCGCAGGCCTGGCCGAGATCGTGCGGATCTACGGGCTGCGGCACTGGGTGGAGCAGTCGTACAAGCAGGTCAAGGACGAGCTCGGCTGGGCCGACTTCCAGGTCCGCTCTGACGTCGCCATCCGCCGTCACCAGGCCCTGGTCAACTGCGCGTTCTCCTTCTGCTGGGACAGCTGGCCCGCCCGTTCGCCTCCACCCGGGCCCACGCCGGCAAGCCCTCAAGAGGGGGGGCACCGCCGCCCAGTCCCAGCGGCCCCGGGCATGCCCGGCTCCCCCGCCGGCACCCAGCTGGCCCCACGCACTGCGCGCGGTCCGCAGCTGGCTGACCCCCGCGATCACGCTCACGCGCTGGTGGCAGGCCTGGTCAAAAGCGCCCCCGCCCGCTGAGCTCCAGCACCTACTCGACAACGTCAGCGCAGGCCACGGCCTGAACCTCTACCTCCCACCTTGATCCAACGGACTACCGCTAGCGGGCTTCGAGGAACCTCAGGACCGCCAGCACCCGCCGGTGATCGGCGTCGCTCTCCGGCAGGTCGAGCTTGGTCAAGATGCTGCGGACGTGCTTTTCGACCGTTCCCTCGGTGACGAAGATGCGGCGGGCGATGCCCGCGTTGGACGCACCCTCGGCCATCAGGGCGAGCACCTCGCGCTCCCGCGGCGACAGGACGTCGAGCGGATCACGCCGCCGCCGGGCCTTGATGAGCTCCTGCACCAGGGACGGGTCCACCACCGAGGCGCCCGCGGTGATCCGCTCGACCGTCTCGATGAACTCGGTCACATCGGTCACCCGGCTCTTCAGCAGATAGCCGAGGCCCGGCCCGCCCGCCAGCAGTTCCATCGCCTCGTCCACCTCCACATGTGCGGACAGCACGACGATCGCGGTGCCGGGCAGTTCCTCGCGGATCACCCGGGCCGCCTGCAGGCCCTCGGTGGCTTGCGCCGGCGGCATCCGGATGTCGATGATCGCCAGTTCCGGATGGACCGAACGGACCAGGGCGAGCAGTTCTGTGCCGTTCCCTGCCTGGCCGGCGACGTCGAACCCGGAACGATCGAGCAAGCTGGCGAGACCTTCACGCAGCAGGACATCGTCGTCGGCCAGCACGACCCGGGGTGCGCGCCGGCTCTCCGGTGCCGTTCCGGGTGTCCCTGACGATGCCGGCATCCCACGATTATCGACCACGCGAACCGTCTGCGGCAGGCTCTGTCCCACGGCGGTCATCAGGAAACTTCCTGCCGTGGCGACGCACCCTTCCGTTGCCCGGTCTTTCCCGGCCGCGCCGTACGAGCCGGCAGCCGCGCTGCTCCGCCGCGGGTCTGTCTCGTACGCGGCCGTCAACAGTACGCAGGCCAGTCGCCCCCGGCGTCGGCCGCCGAGATCCCCCAGAGTTTTGCCTGGCCCGCCCGTTCTCTGCCGGGGGCACCTGTGACCCTGGCGGGGGCCCCTGACATGTCCCGGGACGCCGTAACTCGATCCCCGGCTAATCCCGGTAAGCCGACATGATGTGACTGATCGCTAACCTCATCGCTTCCTTTCTTTCCCCCGCGCGAACAGGTCGCGCCAGTCTTCCTCCGAGATGTGGACGCCGTACTTGCTGGCCGCTGCCCTTATTCGTCGCCAGGCTTGGTCCCGCTCCTCGTCGGTGACTCCTTCCACCTGGTCGAACCGCGCAATCGCGTTCCGCACGTGCGCCGCATCGCTGAGGGGTTCTTTGCGTTCCTCGGGGAAGGCGAACTCCGCGTCAGTCAGGTGATCCTTTTCTGCGGTGCTCAGGCCCTCCGAACTGCGCGGGATATCCTCTCCGTGAGCACGCTCGCTCTGGACCTCACGAGCCTTCTCGATGTTGCGTCGCGCAGCCTCTTTCTGCTTCTCCGTTGACATGGTCCGAACCTCCGTAAGGGTGTTGGTCCGCTCAAAGCGCAGTCGGCGAGCCTCCCGGACAACGACGAGTCGGCACGTCAGCACTCCTGGTGCCTGGTTGCTCAGCCATGAACGCACCTAATCCTCATTATGGATGGTCGTAACCAGCCAACGATCCTCGCCCTTGGCGTCCTAGCACGCCGCCCAGCTCTGCCGAAGGCACGGCGAGCTTCTCGAGTATTCGGTGGGAGCGAGCCGGTGGGACACGGCGACGTTCACAATCGTCATCGCGGTGGCCGTCCAGTCTCAGGATTGTCGCGTTCGGGTCGTGGTCGGAGCTCAACCGGTGACCTCACGATCAGCTCGCGAAGGCGAGCGACCGCAGTCCGGGAGCCGGGGTCATCGACGGCGATGGGCAGGCCGTGTTGATCGTCGCCAGCGCCCAGCTCATCCTGGCCACGGCAGTGTCCGGGTGGTCACCGAACTCGTCGGCCACCCGTGCGGCACAGCCGCGGACGCCCAGCCGCTGCAGCGTCGCCGCGACGGCGCGACGGATCTGGTCGGGGGAGGGCGACGCGGAGGGCTGCAGGGTCGACACGAACAGCGCCTCGGCCCGGACCGCCTCGAGCGTGCCCGGCATCTCCCGTCCGGGAAGCGATGTCTTGGTACCCAGAATTTCCGTCATCGTCCTTGCCTCGCTTCCTTGCACCTTTGCGGCTTACTAGCGCGTGCGCCGCATGTGTCCAGCTTCGCGGCCAAGCCCGCCTGTGTCTTCGCGGCCAGCGCCCAACCCGACTACCGGCCAGCAGGAATCGCAGCACTCCGGCCAGCAGCAGAGGATGACAGCCGCGGCGGTGGTGCCCGAAGATCGCCACATCATTGGAGCCGCATGCCGCCACCACCTCATCGAGCCTGACGTCGCCAAACGCGCTGCTGACCGGTTCGCCGCGGGCTAGCTCGGTGACGCTGCCCACCAACTGGCCGAGCCCCGCGACCTGGGCGACGACCCGCTCCAGCACCTCCTGGCGCTCCGGCTCGGACAGGCTAGGATCGCTGGCCAGCAGCTCGACGTTGATGCGCAGGCTCGTCAGCGGAGTACGCAATCCCGAACGGGCCCCGTCCGAGCATGCCGGCAGCCGCGCACGGCTGCGGCTGCGTCGCTTGACCTGCGCCGCTGGCGGGGATGCGGGCCGGGAATGTCCACTAGGTTCATGGTTGGGCTTGTTCGGCCCATCCGGCGGGCGACGCTAGGGCGCCCGGGACCGGGACGGCGGAGGAGGTGCGCTCGGTGTGATGGCTGGCTCGCCGGGGCGACCCCGGGGGTACCGGATCGCCGAGGAGCAGGCGGCGCTGCGGCGAGTGGCGACGCTGGTGGCTCGGGCGGTACCGCCGGAGGAGGTGCTCGCCGCGGTCGCTGCGGAGGCCGGGCGGGTGCTGGCCGCCGACGTCACGGGCATCAGCCGGTACGACCCGGACGGCATGGCGGCCGCCGTCGGCGGGTGGGCCAGCCCCGGCGCGGCCGTGCCCTTGCCCGTCGGTACCCGGGTACGCCTCGGCGGGCGGAACGTGGTGTCGCTGGTGTTCGAGACGGGCCGGCCAGCGCGGATCGACCACGTTGCCGGCGCCTCCGGCCGGCCCGCTGCCTTTGCCCGTGAGAGCGGGCTCGGCTCGGTGGTAGGCGCGCCGATTACCGTCGAGGGTCGGCTATGGGGGGTCATGATGGTGATCTCCACGTCCAGGCAGCCGTTGCCCCCCGGGACCGAGGCGCGGCTGGCCGGGTTCACCGAGCTGACCGCGACCGCGATCGCCAGCGCGCAGGCGCGCGTGGAGCTGCGCGGGTTCGCCGAGGAGCAGGCGGCGCTACGCCGTGTGGCGACGCTGGTGGCCCGGGCAGCACCGCCGGAGGAGGTGTTCGCCGCGGTCGCGGCGGAGGCCGGGCGGCTGCTTTCCGCCGACGCCACGCTCATGAGCCGGTACGACCCGGACGGCGCGGCCACGATCGTCGGCGCGTGGGCCAGCACCGGTGCCGGCCGGCCCCCCTCGGCACCCGGTTGAGCCTCGGCGGGCGCGACCTGCACACGCTGGTGTTCCAGAGCGGCAGGCCGGCGCGGATCGACGACTACGGCGAGGCCTCAGACGCGGCCGCCGACATCGCCCGCAAGGCGGGCGTCCGCTGGGCGGCGGGCGTGCCGGTCAGCGTCGAAGGCCGGCTGTGGGGTGTCATCGGCATAGCGTCCGGGCACGAACTGCCGCCGGACACCGAGACGCGGCTGGCCGGGTTCACCGAGCTGGTCGCCACCGCGATCGCCAACGCCGATGCTCAGGCCGCGCTGACTGCCTCCCGGGCGCGGATCGTGGCCACCGCCGACCAGACGCGCCGGCGGATCGAGCGCGATCTGCACGATGGCGCCCAGCAGCGGCTGGTCTCTCTGGCGCTGCAGCTGCGGGAGGCGCAGGCGGCAGCGCCACCCGGAGCCGGTGAGCTGGCCCAGCGGCTGGAGGGCGCGGTCACCGAGGTGAACGGCGTGCTGGAGGAACTGCGCGAGATCGCCCGCGGCATCCACCCGGCGGTCCTCACCGAGGGTGGGCTGCGCCCGGCGCTCAGGGCGCTGGCCCGCCGCTCCGCTGTCCCCGTCAGCCTCGACGTGCAGGTGGCGGGGCGGCCGCCCGAGCCGGTCGAGATCGCCGCCTACTACGCGGTCGCCGAGGCGCTGACCAATGTGGCCAAGCACGCGCACGCCTCCGCCGCCGAGGTACAGGTGGCCGTCGGCGACGGCGTGCTGCAGCTCGATGTCCGCGACGACGGGCGCGGCGGCGCGGACTTCGGCCAAGGGTCTGGCCTGCTCGGGCTGAAAGACCGGGTGGAGGCGCTCGGCGGCCGGATCTCGTTGCAGAGCCCGACCGGGGCGGGCACCATCATGCAGATCGCCCTTCCCCTCGACGACCCCAGCAGACCGGGGCGCTAACCCAACCCGCCATTGAGGCTGTCGTCGGCCTCGCCCAGCGGAAGCGGGCCCGCGCCGCAGCGCCCGCCGCCCGCCAGCAAGAACCCCAGCCCGACCGTCACGTCGATGCACAGGTGGATCAGCCACACCACCGGCGGTCGGTGGTGTGGCTAACGGGTGGCCCGGCGCGCGCCCCGCGATCGCGTACAGGTCCCTGCCGCCCGGGTCGGTTTACTCAGTACCCGCGGACGGACCGGGAGGCAGCAGGGCCGAGAACCGCTCGGCGGCCCGGTCGAGCTGGTCCAGGATGCGCTGCCGGGCCGCGGCGCTCAGCGGGGTGTCCGGCCGGGTAATGATGTCGCGGAGCACCGGGATGAGCGGCGCGTACTTGGCGGCCAGCCGCTCCACCCGTGGCCCGGTGGTGTGGATCAGGCCCACGCCGTTGTCGGTGAAGTCGGACGCCTTGATGACCCGCGCCCAGGGAGAGCGGTCCAGGCTGCCCGCGACGTGCTCCCGGTACTGCTCGTCCCGGTCCCGGCCCGGCTCGTATTCGGGGTTGGTCACGGCCGCGACCAGGTCGGCTACGCGCTGCCCGAACCGGCGGGCCAGGACCGCGAGGGCGCCCTCCTGGCTGCCGTCCGGGGCGAGCTGCGCGGCGTGGTCCTCGACCGCGTCGTGCAGCAGGCCGGCGATGGCCACGTCGGCGTCGCGTACCCCGTAATGGGACAGGATCCTGATCGCCACGCGCAGCAGGTGGTTCAGGTACGGCTCATTCTGCCGCTGGTCGGTGGCGTGCAGCTCCGCCGCGAGCGCCAGGGCCTCCTCCAGGCGGCGCCGCTCCGCGTCCGGGAAGGAGGCGATCTCCGCCGTGAATCGTTCCCGCAGGCCCTCTTCGCCGTAGGTCGCGGTGATCGCGTGCAGCGGCATGGCCGAGAGCAGCCGGCGTCGCCCGGTATCCACACCCTCAGAGCTAGCACACCCCGGCCGGATCCGCCCGGGCCAGTCCAATCAGCTGTGGATAACCCGGCTCGTACCGCGGCCGTTCGCTCCGGGGTGGGTGCCTGGTTTCTCCCACCGGACCCACGATGGCCAGGTCAGCACCGCGAAGATGCCGTTCGGTATCAGTTGCGGGAACCAGTTTTGTTTCGCCGCGCCCGGCTATCTGGCCTGGCGCGGGGAGACCGCGCTGCCGGCCGCGATCCTGGACGGCATCGGTGGCTATGGCGTTCGTGTTCTACGTCCGTCGTTATTTGTCAGATTTGACATCAGCGATCCCCCTGGGGTGCATCCGGTCAAGAACGGCTCAAATGACGCTGCAGATAAGTCCGTTCGGCCCTATAAACGAAAAAGCCCTGCTCTGCGAGGGACGCCCGTGTCATGCAGAGGATTCACATAGGACCCAAAGATGCGACACGGGGGTCCATGACGCGGCTAGACCCGAAAAAAAAGACCAGTTTAGCGATGTTCGCAGGGTTACTTCTATATTCCCTAATACACCATAAGCTGGGCCGACCGTCTAAACCGCGCAAATATGATGATCATTGCTAAAAGGCTTGAACATACCTGGATTTGGGTCACGGGCGGTGCCGGAAAAGGCCCCAGAGGACCCTATATCTCTACAGGCAGGAACGTAGGTGGCTTGCCTGGGCAGCGCTGACTCGAGGTGCGTGCGGTCCGCGTGTTACGGCCGGGGGGATCGAGATTTAACCTGCGCCGCGGCTGCGGGGTCAGGAGCTACGGGATCAGGAGCGGAGCGCAGATCTCAGAACGGCCAGGAGTCCTCTTCTGGCTGGCGCTCCGGGGGCTCGAGGTGGCGGTACAGCGCCCAGCCGTCGTCCTGCCAGCGGTAGACGGAGGCGGCCAGGCCCCACCGGTGGACCACCTTCACCTGCTCGAACGCCGTGGCCATCGAACGGTGATCGGTCGTGAAGCCGCTGGTGGCATAGACCCGCCACGGCTTGGCGGGCTCCTCCGTGCGCTGAGCCTTCGTGCGCTTCGCCCTCGTGCTGGCCATGCGGTATGCCTTCCCGTCGGCGTGCGGAGAGTGTGCGCTTCCGGATGACTCATCATGCCGACGCCTTCTGCCTCGCGCAATGACCACAGCACATCCGTATGCATTCGGTAAGTCCCAGAATGAGACACCCGGATCTGCCGGCGGATTAGCGTGCCAGCGCGTGAGCCAATTTGCCGAGGTCGTTCCGCAAAGCCGTCCGCTAAGGTCCGTACATGGCACGTCGAGGTGGCGCCGCCCTACGATCACGCCGAGATCACCGCGTCGCTGGCCAACCGCGTCGTGCCGGAGGCGCTGTCGGCGCTGGCCCGTAAGCGCCTCGACGCCGCCGGGACCTCGTGGGATCCCGGCCGCCCGCTGCTGGATGGCCGGTAGGTTTCCCCGCTCAGTGCGGGTAATGCAGAGACAGCCGCCCGTACGGGCGGCTGTGGGGATGGCGGGAGTATGGACGCGGTCGACGCGGTGGTGGTGGGCGCGGGGCCGAACGGCCTGGCCGCGGCGATCACCCTGGCCCAGGCCGGGCTGGAGGTCGTGGTCTGCGAGGGCGCGGACACGGTGGGTGGCGGGGCCCGCACCGAGGAGCTGACGCTCCCGGGGTTCTGGCACGATCCCTGCTCGGCCGTTCATCCGCTCGGCGCGGGGTCCCCGGTGCTGCGGGCCTGGCCGCTGGAGCAACACGGCCTGTCGTGGATCCATCCGGACCTGGCGCTCGCTCATCCCTTCCCGGACGGGTCCGCGGCCACCCTGGCGCGCTCCATGACTGGCACCGCGGCGTCCCTGAGTGCCGACCGGCAGGCCTATCTCCGGCTGCTGCGGCCGTTCGCGGGCCGCTGGGATGAGCTGGTCCCGGACGTGCTCCGGGCGCCGCTGAACGGCCTGCCGCGCCACCCACTGCTGCTGGCCCGCTTCGGCCTGCCCGGTCTGGCGCCCGCCGACGCGCTGGCGCATTACTTCCGCGGTGAGCGCGCCCGGGGCCTGCTGGCCGGTCTCGCGGCCCATGTCACGGCTCCGTTGACGTCGCCCGCCACCAGCGCCGTGGCGCTGATGTTCGCCCTGGCCGCGCACGAGGTTGGCTGGCCCTTCCCGCGCGGCGGCACCCAGGCCCTTTCCGGCGCCATGGCCGGCCTGCTGACGTCGCTGGGCGGGACGATCAGGACCGGCCAGCCAGTCCGTGACCTGGCCGGGCTGCCCCGCGCCCGTGCCTACCTGTTCGACACCTCGCCCGAGCAGATGGCCAGCATCGCCGGCTCCCGGCTGCCGCGGCGCTATGCCGGCCGGCTCCGCCGCTACCGGCACGGACCGGGCGTCTTCAAGGTCGACTACGCGCTGAGCGGCCCGATGCCGTGGACCGCCGGAGCCTGCCGCCGGGCCGGAACCGTGCACCTGGGATCGTCTCTGGACGACATCAGCGCCGCGCTGCGATCGGTGCACCGAGGCACAGCGCCGCCGCGCCCCTTCCTCATCACCGCCCAGCCGAGCCTGTTCGACCCGGCCCGCGCGCCAGCGGGCTCGCACGTCTTCTGGGTGTATTGCCAGGTGCCGAACGGGTGGCCGCGGGACCATACCGCCGCCATCGAGGCGCAGATCGAGCGGTTCGCCCCCGGCTTCCGCGACCTGGTCCTGGCCCGCACGGTCACGGCCCCGGCCGGCATCGAGGCCCGCAACCCGAACAATGTGGGCGGGGACATCGCCGCCGGCCGCTGTGACCAGCTCCGCCTGCTCTTCCGGCCGACGTTCGCGCCCGTGCCGTACGCCACGCCGGACCGGGCCATCTACCTGTGCTCGGCGGCGACACCGCCCGGCCCCGGGGTGCACGGCATGTGCGGGTATCACGCGGCCTCGACCGCGCTGCGGCGGCTCTTCGGCCGGTGATCCGCTGCGCCGGCCGCCGCAGGTGGCGCCCTATCACCTGCGGCTGGACTGGCTGATGTGGTTCGCGGCGCTGTCGCCCCAGTACGGCCAGCCCTGGTTCGGCGGCCTGCTGAGCCGGCTGCTGGCAGGCGATCATGACACGCTCGGCCTGCTGCGCGCGAACCCATTCCCCGGCGCGCCGCCCGTCTTCGTGCGGGCCCGCCTCTACCGGTACCGGTTCACGACCTGGCGCGAACTCCGGGCGACCGGGGCCTGGTGGCATAGGTCGCCGATCCGCGACTACGTTCCGCCCGTCACCCGGCGGCGGCAGGATCGGGTAATCTGACCTGCGACCCGTAACGCGCCGCACGCCTAGCCGGCGCGGTGGTCTTAGGGCGGAGTAGCTCAGTCAGGCAGAGCAAGCGGCTCATAATCGCTGTGTCGCCGGTTCAAGTCCGGCCTCCGCTACGGGCAACCATGCTTGCCGATCTTCGATCGGTGGCGCCGTTGTCTCAGTGCTGGCCCGGGGGGACGACCCCCCGGAACCCCCCGGTGCGGGCCTTCGGCCCGCGGGGCGGGATCGCCGGGCGTAAAGGCCTTCGGCCCCCGGGCCGGGGCGGTATGCCTTATCCGGCCTCTGGGCGGGAACCTGGCCAGGGGCCAGGTCTTCGGCCCACGGGGCCGGAGCCGGCGGGCCACGTAGGCCTGCGCGGGAACAAGGACGGCGCTTGATACGCTGTTCTGCTGTCCAACCTTGAACGAGAAAGGCACTTCGCCGTGGCTGCCACCGACGTCCGGCCCAAGATCACCCTGGCCTGCCAGGAGTGTAAGCACCGCAACTACATCACCCGCAAGAACCGGCGCAACGACCCTGACCGGCTCGAGCTGAAGAAGTACTGCCCGAACTGCCGCTGCCACCGGCCGCACCGCGAAACCCGCTAACCGTCCCGATGACGCTCAACCGGGACTACATCGGCCGGAGCTTCCCGCCGTCCGAGCCGTACGAGGTCAGCCGGGTCAAGATCGCCGAGTTCGCCGATGCGATCGGCGATCACAGCCCGCTGTGCCGTGATCGTGACGCGGCCCGGGCCGCCGGGTACCCGGACGTCATCGCGCCGCCCACGTTCGCGATCGTCATCACCATGGCGAGCAGCTCCCACGCGGTGACCGACCAGGACCTGGGGCTCGACTACTCGATGGTGGTGCACGGTGAACAGCGGTTCGAGCACACGCGTCCGCTGCGCGCCGGGGACGTGGTGGTGGCGCAGTCCACGATCACCGACATCCGGGACGCCGGGCGCAACGTCATGCTGACGACCCGGACTGACATCAAGACCACCGGCGGCGAGCACGTCTGCACCGTACTGTCCACGCTCGTCGAACGCGGCTGAGCGGGCTGACGAGGGAAGGACGCGGGACGGACGCGGGCACACCCACAGTGATGCAGGACTGTGCCAGCGCGATACGAGCGGCATCGGGGGATGCCGCGCAGACGGGGCCTGACCGGAGAAAGACGCGGGCGAGACGGCCGCGAACCTGAAGCGGAAGGCGGGAACGGTGGCAGCGACGGTTAGCTACGCGGACGTGCAGCCCGGTGCCGAACTGGAAGCCAGGAGCTACCCGGTCACCCGGCTCGACCTGGTGAAGTACGCAGGCGCATCCGGTGACTTCAACGTCATCCACTGGAACGAGCGCGTCGCCAAGTCGGTCGGTCTGCCGGACGTCATCGCGCACGGCATGTTCACGATGGCTCAGGCCGGGCGTTTCGCGAGTGAATGGGCCGGCGATCCAGGCGCGGTCGTCGAGTTCGGTGTTCGGTTCTCCTCCTTGGTCATCGTCCCCGACGACAAGGGGACGACGATCGAGGTCAGCGGCACCGTCGAGGAGAAGCTCGACGGCAACAAGGTCGTGCTGGCACTGGTGGCCCGGTCGGGCGGCACCAAGGTCCTGACCCGCGCCCGGGCGGTCGTGGTCCTGCCCTGATGGGCTCCGCCCCGCTCGCGGGCTACACCACGCTCGGTCTCGGTGGTCCCGCCGCCACCCTGACCGAGGCCGGCCACGAGGCCGCGCTCGTCTCGGCGGTTCGCCGCGCCGACGAGCGCGGTGAGCCGGTCCTCGTGCTCGGCGGCGGCAGCAACGTGGTGGTCGCCGACGAGGGCTTTCCGGGCCTGGTCGTCCGCGTCGCCACCCGCGGGATGTCCTTCGCCCCCGCTGACCCCGGCAACCCCACCGGCCCCACCGGCCCCGGCGAGGCGGGCTCCACCCCCGTGGCCCTGACCGTCGCGGCGGGCGAGAACTGGGACGACGTGGTCGCCCGGTGCGTGGCCGAGGGACTGGCCGGGCTGGAATGCCTATCCGGGATTCCCGGTCTGGCCGGCGCCACCCCGATCCAGAACGTCGGCGCCTACGGCCAGGAAGTCGCCGACACGATCACCGGCGTGCGCGTCTACGATCGCCAGCGGCGCCGCGTCACCGAGATGCCGGCCGCGGCGTGCGGGTTCGGCTACCGGACCAGTTTCTTCAAGCGCACGCCGGTTGCGCCCGGCTCCGCCACCGGGCGGTTCGTCGTGCTGGCAGTCACGTTCCGGCTCACCCCCGGCTCCCAGTCCGCTCCCATCCGCTATCCTGAACTCGCCACCGAGCTCGGCGTCGCCCCCGGCGATCGGGTGCCCCTCGGCGAGGCCCGTTCGGCCGTGCTGAAGCTGCGCGCGCGCAAGGGGATGGTGCTCGATGCCGGAGATCCCGATACCCGCAGCGCCGGGTCGTTCTTCACCAACCCCGTCCTCACCGCCGGCGAGTTCGCCGCCGTCACACGCCGGGCCCGGCAGTTCATGGGGCCGGGTGACCCGGACCTGCGCGTGCCGCACTTCCCGGCCCCGGACGGGCACGTCAAGGTGCCGGCCGCCTGGCTGATTGAGCACGCCGGCTTCGGCAAGGGTTGCGCCGGCCACGCCGGCGGTCCCAGCGGGCCGGGCGCGGCCCGCATCTCGTCCAAGCACACGCTGGCCCTCGTCAACCCCGGCGCGGCCAGCACAGCCAGCCTGCTGGCCCTCGCCCGGGAGATCCGCGCGGGCGTGCGGGACGCCTTCGGCGTGACCCTCGACATCGAGCCGGTACTTGTCGGCATCTCGGCCTGACTCCCGGCAGGTCCGCATCGCAGAAAACGTCCCGGCCGGTCTCGCGGCGGGCCCGGGCGCTGCGGGCGGCCGGTCAGGCGGCGGCGAGCCAGGTGTCGATCCCGGCCAGGACACCCAGCCGCACCGCGTCCGGCGCGGCCGAGCCCAGCACCGACATCCGGGCCAGGTCGGCCAGCTCGGCGTCGGTGAAGCCGTGCTGGCGGCGGGCGATGCCGTACTGGGCGACCAGCCGCGAGCCGAACAGCAGCGGGTCGTCGGCGCCCAGTGCGATCGGGACCCCGGCCTCGAAAAGCCGCCGCACCGGCACGTCCCGGGTGCGCGTGGCGATACCCAGCGCCACGTTGGACGACGGGCATACCTCCAGCGTCACGGCCTGGCTGCCCAGCCGCTTGACCAGCCCGTCGTCGATCGCGGCCAGTACGCCGTGGCCGATCCGGTCCGCGTGCAGTTCATCCAGGCAGGCCCGGACGCTCTCGGGACCGACGAGCTCACCGCCGTGCGGCACCGCGAGCAGGCCGCCCCTGATCGCGATGCGGAAGGCGGGCGCGAAGTCTTCCGCGCGGCCCCGCCGCTCGTCGTTGCTGAGCCCGAATCCGGTCACGCCACGCCCCGCGTACTGGACCGCCAGCCGGGCCAGCGTGCGCGCGTCGAGCGGGTGCCGGGTCCGGTTCGCGGCAATGACCACCCCGATCCCTACCCCGCTGAGCGCGGTGGCGTCCGCCGCCGCGGCGAGCACGAGCTCCACCGTGGGCGTCAGGCCGCCGAACCGCCCGGCGTACCCGGACGGATCGATCTGGATCTCCAGCCAGCGGGATCCTTCCGCCCGCTCGTCCTCGGCGATCTCGGTCAGCAGCCGCTGCATGTCCGCCGGTGTGCGCAGTACCGACCGTGCCGTGTCGTAGAGCCGCTGGAACCGGAACCAGCCCCGTTCGTCCGCACCGCTCAGCTCCGGCGGCCACTCCTCGACCAGCGCGGCGGGCAGGTGAACGCGGTGGGTGCGGGCAAGATCGACCAGGGTCGAGTGCCGCATCGCCCCCGTCAGATGCAGGTGCAGATGCGCCTTGGGCAGCTGATCGAGCGGACGGGCCATCCGCCTAGTCTGCCCCCCACCGTGGGGTTACCGGGCCGGGCCGAGCAGCTTGGCGATGCGCATGACGCCTTCCTCGAGATCCGCGTCGCCGAGCGCGCAGGATAGCCGGAAGTACCCGGGCGTCCCGAACGCCTCGCCCGGCACCACCGCGACCTCGGCCTCGTCCAGGATCAGCGCGGCCAGTTCGGCGGAGCTGGCCAGGCGGCGCCCGGCGATCTCCTTGTCGAGCACCCCCTTGACCGACGGGTAGCAGTAGAACGCGCCTTGCGGCTCGGGGCAGACCACCCCGGGGATCTCGTTCAGCATCCGCGCCATCGTCCGCCGGCGCCGGTCGAACGCCTCGCGCATCGGTATCACCGCGGACAGGTCACCGGAGACGGCGGCGAGTGCAGCGGCCTGCGCGACGTTGCACACGTTCGACGTGACGTGCGACTCGAAGTTGGTCGCCGCCTTGATCACGTCGGCCGGGCCGATCATCCAGCCGACCCGCCAGCCGGTCATCGCGTACGTCTTGGCCACGCCGTTCACCACCACGCACTGGTCCACGATCTCGGGGGCCACCACCGGCATGGAGGAGAATTTTGCGCCGCCGAACACCAGGTGCTCGTAGATCTCGTCGGTCACGACCCACAGCCCGTTGGCCGCGGCCCACTGGCCGATCTCTGCGACCTGGTCCGGCGGGTAGACCGCGCCGGTGGGGTTGGACGGCGACACGAAGAGAAGGATCTTGGTCCGCTCGGTCCGCGCCGCTTCCAGGTCAGCGACCGACGCCAGGTAGCCGGTGCTCTCATCGGTCGCCACCGGGACGGTGACCCCGCCCGCCAGTGCGATGGCTTCGGGGTAGGTGGTCCAGTAGGGTGCCGGGACGAGCACCTCGTCGCCCGGGTCGAGAAGCGCCGCGAACGTTTGGAAAACGGCCTGCTTGCCGCCGTTGGTGATCAGGACCTGGCCCGCCGTGACGCCGAAGCCGGAGTCCCGGGCGGTCTTGTCGGCGACGGCCTGCCGCAGCTCGGGCAGTCCGGCCGCGGGAGTGTACTTGTGGAACCGTGGCTCCGCGCATGCTCGCTGAGCGGCCTCGACGATATAACCGGGGGTGGGGAAGTCGGGCTCGCCGGCCCGAAGCCGATGACCGGCCGGCCGGCCGCCTTGAGCGCCTTGGCCTTGGCGTCCACCGCCAGGGTGGCCGATTCGGCGATCGCGGACAAGCGCGCGGAGATGCGTGGAGGTGTCGTTGGCATACACCAATGGTGACACCTACAGCCGGTGCCCTGCACACGGGTAAAGCTCTATGGTTCGACGGGGGCGCGTATGCGGGCTAGACTCTCGGGACTGATGGTGTTCCGTCGTTGCTCGCGCATGCCCTCCGGATGGCGCCACCCACCAGGGTGGCGGACCGGAAGGCGGAGCTGGCCGGGCCGTCAGGCGAAGGGCAGTAGCTCAATTGGCTAGAGTCCCGGTCTCCAAAACCGGTGGTTGGGGGTTCGAGTCCCTCCTGCCCTGCAACAGGCACTTTGTGTAGAAGCAAAACCGTTCAGCATTTCATAGGTGAGGACATGGCGACTCAGACGCGCGGTGAGGCCGCGGAGAGACGGGGTGGCGATACGCCCCCCGCACGGCGGAACCGCATGTCACCGGCGCTGTTCTTCCGCCAGGTTGTCGCCGAACTCCACAAGGTGCTCTGGCCGACCCGCAAGGAACTGATCACGTACACGTCCGTCGCCCTGGTTTTCATAGGCTTGATGATCGCGATCGTCACCAGCCTGGACTACGGCTTTACCAAGCTGGTCATCGCGCTCTTCGGATGACGGGCCAGCCGGGCGGGCCGTGGCGTCTTCGCTGGCTCGACGTTGTGGCTGGCATCGGTACCTAGCGCCTGGAAGCGCGGAAGAATCCGCGAGGAAGCATAGAAGGAAGAGCAACTGTGTCCGAGCCCCAAGTACAAGTGGGCGATTCCGCAGCCGCGGACGAGGCGATCGCAGGGTTCGAGCGAGGCGGGGAGGCCGACGTGACCGAAGACTCCGGAGCCGCGCCCGAAGAGACCGGGTCGTACGGGGACGGCGACTCCTCTGGCGAGAACCTGTCCGGCGGGTTCGGCGAGGACGCCGTACGGGCGGACGGCGCCGCGGACGAGCCTGTGGCCGCGGACGAGCCTGTGGCCGCGGACGAGCCTGTGGCCGCCGGCGAGCCTGTGGCCGCGGACGAGCCTGTGGCCGCGGACGAGCCTGTGGCCGCGGACGAGCCTGTGGCCGCGGACGAGCCTGTGGCCGCCGATGAGACGGCCGCCGAGCCGGGAGACACCGAGGCGTCGGACGAGGGCGAAGCCGAGGCGCGGCTTGAGGCCGACCCGGTGGAGGAGTTCACGCGCCAGCTCCGGGCGATGCCCGGCGACTGGTATGTCATTCACTCCTACGCGGGTTATGAGAACCGGGTGAAGACAAACCTGGAGAACCGGATCTCCTCGCTCAACATGGAGGACTACATCTTCCAGATCGAGGTCCCGGTGCACAAGGTGACCGAGGTCAAGCAGGGCAAGCGGCAGCAGGTTCAGGAGAAGGTACTGCCCGGCTACATCTTGGTCCGGATGGAGCTGACGGACGAGTCGTGGGCCGTGGTCAGGAACACCCCGGGCGTGACCGGGTTCGTCGGCCTGTCCAGCCGTCCCTCAGCGCTCAGCCTGCACGAGGTGGCCGGGCTGCTCGCGCCGGAACCCGAGGAGCAGGTCAAGCAGGCCGAGGCCGCGAAGGCGCCGACCGTGGACTACGAGGTTGGCGAGTCGGTTACCGTGATGGACGGCCCGTTCGCGACGCTTCCGGCGACCGTGAACGAAATAAATGCCGACACGCAAAAGCTGAAGGTACTGGTGTCGATCTTCGGCCGGGAGACGCCCGTCGAGCTCTCCTTCGATCAGGTCGCCAAGATCTGACCGCAGCACAAAGCTCCGGCCGGCCTGGACCGGCCGGGTGAGAACGAGCCCGGCGGCCCGCCGGGCCATCCGGATTGACCAAGGGAAGGGAACCATGCCTCCAAGGAGGAGAAGGGTCGCTGCGGTTGTCAAGGTGCAACTGCCGGCCGGCCAGGCTACCCCGGCGCCGCCCGTCGGCACCGCGCTTGGCCCGCACGGCGTGAACATCATGGACTTCTGCCGGCAGTACAACGCCGCGACCGAGGCCCAGCGGGGCAACATCATTCCGGTCGAGATCACGATCTACGAAGACCGGTCGTTTGAGTTCGTCACCAAGACGCCGCCCGCGCCCGAGCTGATCAAGAAGGCAGCCGGGGTCGCCAAGGGCAGCAGCGAGCCGCACAAGACCAAGGTCGGCACCATTACCGCCGCCCAGGTCCGTGAGATCGCCCAGACCAAGATGCCCGACCTCAACGCGCGGAGCATCGAGATGGCGGAGCGGATCATCGCCGGGACCGCCCGCTCGATGGGCATTCAGGTCCAGGGCTGACCCAGCCGCTCCCCGGCAGGGTGAACCCGGCCGGGACAACAGAAGACGACACAACATGCAGGCGTGGGAGGGCCGGGCGCGGCCCCAGGACCACGACCTCCTCTGCTGAGCAGGAGAAAGAATGAAGCGCAGTAAGGCCTATCGCAACGCCGCCGAACAGATCGACCGTGACCGGCTTTACAGCCCGCCCGAGGCCGTGGCCCTCGCCAAGTCGGCTTCGGTGACCAAGTTCGACCCGACCGTCGAGGTAGCGCTCCGGCTCGGAGTCGACCCCCGCAAGGCCGACCAAATGGTCCGCGGCACCGTCAACCTGCCGAACGGAACTGGTAAGACGGCACGTGTCCTCGTCTTCGCGACCGGTGACCGCGCCGAGCAGGCCCGCGCGGCCGGCGCGGACTACGTAGGCTCCGACGACCTCGTGGAGCGGATTCAGGGCGGCTGGCTGGACTTCGACGCCGTTGTCGCCACCCCGGACCTGATGGGCAAGGTGGGACGCCTCGGCCGGGTCCTCGGCCCGCGTGGCCTGATGCCGAACCCCAAGACCGGCACGGTCACGCCCGACGTGGCCAAGGCAGTGTCCGACATCAAGGGCGGCAAGATCGAGTTCCGCACCGACCGGCAGGGCAACCTGCACTTCGTGATCGGCAAGGCATCGTTCCCGTCCCGCGCGCTGCTGGAGAACTACGCGGCTGCCCTGGACGAGGTGATCCGGCTCAAGCCGGCCGCCGCCAAGGGCCGCTACGTCAAGAAGGCGACGATCACCACGACCATGGGCCCCGGCATCCCCGTCGACCCCAACAAGACCCGTGGTTTCGTCGAGGACGAAGAGCCCGCCGCAGTTTAGCCCGGGGGGCGACCCCCTGGAACCCCCGCTGCGCTGTGCTGGCCCAGGGGGCGACCCCTGGAACCCCCGCTGCGCTCCGCGCCCGCGCCGTGGTAACTCGCCGACACACCGGCCACTCACCGGGCCGGAGGCCCGGTTCGTTAGGCCGGTATGAACGCCTCGCCGTAGCCCGCTCGGGTGCTCGCCGACACACCGGCCACTCATCGCATCACCGGGCCGGAGGCCCGGTTCGCCGGGCCGGTAACGATCGCCTGGCCGTAGCCGTATGGCGCGGAGCGCGATTTGGCGGGGGGACCGGGGGCCCGTATGATGTGAACG
>CAVUNO010000019.1:0-16438 GCA_963742875.1 uncultured Actinomycetes bacterium
TAAGTGGGTGAGCCCGTAAGTTCGTCGGGGGTTGGGGGCCGGGGTCACGGGTCTGGCTCGTGGCCGAGCCCGGCGAGGTGGATGGTGCAGGCGGTGTCGAGGGCTTCTTGCGGGGTGCCGGTGGGGAGACCGGTGCGCAGGATCGCGTCTTGGTAGCGGTCGTGGGCTGCGGAGTAGATCGCGAAGCCGAACGAATGGGCCGAGCCGCCGTAGCGCAGGCGGCATAGCGGGATGTTCTCGCCGTTGCGGAGCACGCCGGTGACGTAGCCGAAGGCACCGCGGTAGGTGACCTTCACCCGGGTGAGCTGGGGCCAGTGGGCTTCGGCGTGGTCCAGCAGCCGCAAGGTGATCGAGTTGCGGGTGGATTCCGGGATGGCGGCCATGGGCCTCATTGTGCCGCCGGGCCCGCGCTGCCCGTTATGATCACCGGTCTGGGGGCGGGTCATGTGCTGGTGATTTACCCCTGGAGGCGGCATGCCGCAGTATCGCGCGGTGCTGGTCACGCTGAGTGCTGGTGAGCGCAGGATGTTAAAGAAACGTGCCCGCGGGGGCAAGACCGCGTACCGGGACTGGCTGCGGGCGCAGATCGTGCTGGCCGCCGCTCGCGGCCGGGCCAGCGCCCGCATCGCCGCGGACCTGCACGTCAGTGTGGACACGGTGCGCAAGTGGCGGGGCCGGTTCGCCGCCCGGGGCCTGGACGGCCTGGCGGACCTGCCCCGGTCCGGGCGGCCGCGGCGGATCAGCGCGCTGGAACGGGCCGCGGTGGTCGCGCTGGCCTGCCAGCTGCCCGCCGCCACCGGGGTGCCGCTGGCCCGCTGGACCGGCCCGGAACTGGCCGCCGAGATCACCAGGGCGGGGCTGGCCAGCCAGATCTCACCATCGTCGGTGCTGCGGATCCTGGCCGAGCACCCCATCAAGCCCTGGCAGTACCAATCGTGGATCTACCCGCGCGACCCGGACTTCGCCGCCAAGGCCACCGTCATCCTCGACCTGTACCAGGGGTACTACCAGGGCAAGCGGCTGCGGCCGGGCGACCGGGTCATCTCGGTGGACGCCAAGCCCTCCATCCAGGCCCGCGCCCGATGCCATCCCACCAGCCCGCCCGCCCCTGGCCGGCAGGCCCGGGTGGAGCACGAATACGAGCGCCAGGGCGCGCTGGCGCTGCTGGCAGCCCTGGATGCCCGCACCGGGACGGTGTTCGCCTCCACCCCCGGCACCACCGGGATCGCCCCGTTCATGGCACTGATGGGCCAGGTCATGAGCGCCGAGCCGTACAACAGTGCCAGCCGGGTATTCGTCATCGTGGACAACGGCTCGGACCACCGCGGCAAGGAGGCGGCCCGGCGGCTGCGCCGCGCCTACCCGAACGCCATCATGATCCACACACCGGTGCACGCCTCCTGGCTGAACCAAGTGGAGATCGTCTTCTCCATCATCCAGAAAAAGGTCATCTCACCCAACGACTTCGCCAGCACGGCTCAGCTCGCCGCCACCCTGCTGGCCTTCATCGACCGCTACAACCAGACCGCCAGGCCATTCAACTGGAAATACACCGCCGCTGACCTGGCCCGGCTCCTCGAGCGGACCAGCGCCCACGAGAAACCAGCCAGCCTGCCACAGGCCGCATAACGACAGACCCGACGAACTTACGGGCTCACCCACTAAGGTGCGCTGTACCCCCGGTCGGACTCGAACCGACACTAGCGACCCTTTTAGGGGGGCGGCCTCTGCCCTTGGGCTACGGGGGCTGGCCAATGATACCCCGCAAATTTGCATAATCGAAAGGCCCATATATTCGGACCCAAAAGTAAGGCTGACTACGTTTATATGATCAGCCATTAACGGGCAATGAATGCGCAGCGTAACCACTGGTCCCGGATAACTTAAACGCTGCGTAACCGAAGTTGTGCATTAGTGGCGTCCATGGCCGCCGGGATCTCATTTGCTATCAAATTGCTCACGCCGCCGCCAGCCCCGTTACCAGGGACAATGCATTCTGCTTGTGCATCCGCAAGGTTGAACCGTGAAATATGGATATAAATCGGTCGCCATCCAGGTCACAACTGTGCTGGCCCGGGGGCGACCCAATGCCATGTAGATGAGCGGTTTCGCGGGCTGCGGGGACCGGGCTTGCCGGTTACGGTGAGTGATTCCGGCGGGTGTGCAGCGGGTTCACGGCGCGACACGCGGGGAGGGGTTTTGCCCGTGGTTGCGGGCTTCCGGGAGGGACTCCCGGTAAGAGAAGAGGTGCTACCGCCCTTCGCCCCGGGAGTCCCTCGTGTCTTTGTATCCTGCCGTGCTGTTTCCCGCCACTCGCGCTGCCGTCGCGGACGGATGGCCGGACGGGCTTGCGGGTGCGGGGATCGTCGCGGTCCGGGTCGCTGACCTGGCCTTGCCGCTGCGGCGGCCGCTGCGGGAGGGAGACCGGACCGCGCTGACGGCGGCCGGCGCCGGGAAGATCCGGACCGGGGACCTGGTGGTGTTCCTGAAGCCGGTCGCGGTCGCGCCGGCGGTGGTCCGCCGCGACGGGAAGGTGCAGGCCGGGGGGCATCCCACTGACCACGCCCGGCTCGGGATCATCGAGCAGCGGCTGGACGAGATGACCGGGCGGCCCGGCGTGATCAACCTGGTCGCGGCGGAGACCGTGCCGCGGGGGAAGGTCAAGGGCAGCGCGCGGCGGTCGATGACGATGGCGGCGGCGCTGCGGGCGGTGCTGCTGATGGGCCTGATGCCGGACGCCGGCTACGGGGAGATCCTGTTCGCGCTGTTTGGCGACCTGGCGCTGCTGCCCTGGCAGGCGGAGTTCGCCGTCCCGGCGGAGGCCGTGCTCGGCACCTGGCGGCACGCGGCGGGCCCGGAGCCGCTCCTGCGGCTGCGGGACATGACCCTCGCCGCGTCGGACGCCGAGCACCAGGAGCACGACTACCGTGCCATCGAGATCGGTGACCTGCGGCTGGGCTCCATCGACGGGTCGGTGACCCGGATGCCGGACACGCCCGCGAACCGGGCGGAGTACGGGTCGTCGGGAACCGCCGATGACTCGGCTCCCTACCCGCAGCTGCGGGACCTGCCGGTCACCGACGCCTCCACCCGCGGCATGCTCGCCGTCGTGACCGGCCCGTCCGGCGGGGACAAGGCCGCCGCCGAGCAGGCCCTGCTGGACCGGGCCCTGACCGAGTACGCCTGGGTGTTCACCAGGAGCCGGCTGTTCGTCATGGATCGCAACTTCCCCGGAACCGCCCGGATCGCGAGGATGATCACGGTCACGCACGTCCTGATCAGGCTGAAAAGCGACATCAGGATCACGAAAATAGGGGACTTCCTGCCCGACGGGTCCTACATGGCTGACATCGGCGGCAAGGACCAGAAGATCCGGATGCGCGTCATCGAGTACTGCGTCCACGTGGACGGCCAGGACGTCCCGGAGATGTTCTGCCTGGTCACCGACCTCGGCGACTGGGACAAGTACCCGGCCGGCGTGCTGGCCGCCGCCTATAAGTGGCGGTGGGACGGTTCGGAGACCGCGCTTCGGGAGGCCAAGTCCCTGATCCGCGGCGCCGGCCCCTCCACCGGGCCCATCTTCCGGTCGCACTGCCCGGACATGATCGCCCAGGAGCACGCCGCCTGGATCACCGCCGCCGAGCTCGTCCGCGCGACCGCCCGGCAGGCAGCCCGGACCGCCGCCCCGGCCCGCAAGGGCAGGCGTGCCGGGCAGCGCGTCCACCCAAGGGAAATCTCCTTCACCGCCGCCCGCCGCGCCGCCGTCACCACCACCCGCAACGGAACCGCCACCGCCAGCCTGCCCGCCGCCCTCACCACGGCCCGGCGCAAGGAAGCCCTCCACGACCTGGGCAAGCGCCGCATCGTCATCGACCGGGACCGGCACCGCGACCGCAAAACCAAAGCCCGCCAGGCATTCCCCGCCGCCGCCGGACGCGGCACCGCCACCCGCAAGGCCCCCGCCACGATCACCGTCTGCGGCACCGCCTGAACCCCGTCCCCGCCAGCATTCCTGAGAACCCGCCGCCAGCCGGGGACGTGGAACCGGCCGCCCACCCGGAACGACATCCGGGCCGCCCCCATGCTCGCCAGAGACGATCACCCTCCGTAAAACACCCGCCGACACCGCCCGAAACCCCAAACCGCTCATCTACATGGCATTGGGGGGCGACCCCCGGAACCCGCGCTGTCTTCCCCCACGCCCGAAAACCCGCGGGCGCGGATCAGTGCTAGCCCGGGGGGCGACCCCCGGAACCCCCGCTGTCTTCCCCCACGCCCGAAAACCCGCGGGCGCGGGTGAAGACGGCATCCAGCATGTCCGGAGTGACGCGGCCAGTGAAGGTGTTCTGCTGGCTGGGGTGGTAGCAGCCCAGGAGCAGGACGGGCGGGGCGTCCGGATCGGGCGGGCGGACCTCGGTCTCGGCCCCGTGGCCGAACGGCGGCCGCCGGGACGGCAGCACGAAACCGGCCGCGCGCAGCACCGGCCACAGCGCCTGCCAGGCAAAGCCGCCCAGGCAGACGATGGCCCGGACCGACGGGGCCACCTGCGCGACTTCCGCCACGAGCCAGGGCGCACAGGTGTCACGTTCGTCCGTGGTGGGCTTGTTGGCCGGGGGCGCGCACCGGACCGCCGCGACCATCCTGGCGTTCCGCAGCCGCTGACCGTCCCCCGCCGTGACGCTGACCGGGCTGTCGGCCAGGCCGCACCGGTACAGGGACGCGAAGAGGAAGTCCCCGCTGCGGTCCCCGGTGAAGATCCGCCCGGTGCGGTTCCCGCCGTGCGCGGCGGGAGCGAGGCCGACGATCAGGACGCGCGGGGCCTGCGCGCCCCAGCCGGGGATGGGACGGCCCCAGTAGCGCTCGGCCTGAAAGGAACGCCGGCGGACGGCCGCGACCTCCTCCCGCCAGCTCACCAGGCGCGGGCAGGCCCGGCACACCGACTGCCGCGCGGTCAGCTCGGAAAGCGTCGGCGCGCTCGCGGCCAGGTCCCGGACTTCTGCGGGCCCGTGCGCCACCGGGGTGGCGGGCGTCGCCAGATCGTGCGGCCAGCCGGTCCCGGGCGGCACCGGGCTAGCCGGCACCGGGCTAGCCGGGCCAGCCGGGCCAGCCGGGCCAGGCAGGTCAGGCGGGCCAGGCAGGTCAGGCGGGCCCGGCAGGTCATCTCCTGGGCTCACCAGCACGGGCCCGCATTCTGCGCTCACCGGCCCGGGGCCGTCAGTGCCGCTCACCGGCCCGGGGCCGTCTGCGGCGCCGCAAGGGACCAGGCGATGCCGTCCAGGATGTCGTGCTCGCTGACCAGGACTCCGGCCAGGTCGATCAGGCTCATGATGCGGTCGAGGATGAGCGCCCCCGCTCCGATGACGTCCACCCGGCCCGGGTGCATCACCGCGATCCGGGCCCGCTCCGCCCGGGTGAGGGAGAGCAGTCGCGTGGCCACGGCGTGCACCTCGGCGGCCGCGACGCGCGCGTGGTGCAGGCGGGCGGAATCGTACGCGGGCAGGTCCATGGCGATGCCGGCCACGGTGGTGACGGATCCGGCCAGGCCGACCAGGGTGCGCGCCCGGTCGCCGTCGACCATGGCCGCCGCCCGCGCGACGGCAGCGTCGATATCGGCCGTGGCCACGGCGATCTGTTCCGGCGACGGCGGGTCGGAACGCAGATGCCGCTCGGTCATCCGGACACACCCGATGTCGACGCTGGCGGTCGCCGACACCGCGCCCGCCGCGCCAAGGACGAACTCGGTAGAGCCGCCACCGATGTCCACAACCAGATATGGGGGCTCCGCCGACGGGACACCGTCCAGTTCCGCCGTCGCGCCGGTAAAGGACAGCCGGGCCTCCTCGTCGCCGCTGAGAACTTCCGGCGCGGCGCCGAGCACGGCCGTGACCCGGCGGACGAACTCCCCGGCGTTCGCGGCGTCACGGGTCGCGCTCGTCGCCACCATCCCGACGTCGCTGGCACCGAGCCGCTTGATGACCGCCGCGTAGTCGCTCAGCGCGTGCATGGTCCGGTCCAGCGCCCCGGGGGCGAGCCGGCCGCTGGTGTCGACGCCCTGGCCCAGCCGGACGATCTCCATTCGCCGGTCCACGTCGGTGAGCGTCCCGCGCTCCGGGTCGACGTCGGCGACGAGGAGCCGGATGGAATTGGTCCCGCAGTCAATCGCCGCCACGCGCCGGGTCATCGGCCTCCTTTCGTCTCACCGGGGAAAGTCTCACGCGGGGAAAGCGCGCCGGGACCGTTCGGCATGGTTGTTACGCACGGCCCATCCGCCCACCACGGTCCGGCAGCAGCGGCCGCTTCCCGGCCGAGCCGGCTCGCACCCGGTACGGCGAGCTCGTGGGCGATGATCGCGTGCAGGCACTTCACCCGTTCCGGCATGCCGCCCGCGCTCTGCGTGCCCGGCGGCAGCGGCTCGATCCCGGACTCTAGCGCCGCCTGCCGGCGCCGGGCCAGGTAGTCCTGGTGGGCCGCCTCGTATGAGCGCCGGAGGTCCTCGTCGTGCGCCAGCCGGGCCGTCATGGCGCGCATCGTGCCCGCCGCTTCCAGCTTGCTGACCGCGGCGGCGGCGCGCGGGCAGGTAAGGTAGTACAGCGTCGGGAAGGGTGTGCCGTCCGGCAGCCGCGGCGCGGTCTCCACCACGTCGGGCAGGCCGCACGGACAGATGTGCGCGACCGCCCGCAGGCCCCGGGGCGCGCGGCCGAGCTGGGCGGCGATCACCGCCTGGGTCGAAGGATCCATCAGCGCGCCGGGGCCTGATCCGCCTTCTTCACCGACTGCCACAGCCTGGTGTACCAGGGAGCGGCGGCGGGGGGCTGCTGCGGCGTGGCGTCCGGCGCCGCGGAGTTGCCAATGATCACGTAGCACTTCTCGGTGGGGAAGCACATGTGCAGCTGATCCCGGGCCTGCTGTTCGATGTACGCGGGGTCGGCGAACCGCTGCTGCTGCGCCTGCAGGCTCTTCACCTGGGTTGAGATGGACTGCTGGGTCGCCAGCAGCTGATCGATCTGCCGTCGCTGCGCGATGTACTCCCGGACCGGATACGCCAGGCTGAGCGCGATCGCACAGATCACCACCGCGAGCAGCGCCGCCCGGCCCGTCAGCCGAGTCTGATGTGGCTGACGGGCCGGGCGGGGCGCGGCCGACTCGGTCATCAGGCCCGTTCCGCGAACCTCGGGTAGGCACGGGCGCCCGCATATTCGGCCGCGTCACCCAGCAATTCCTCGATTCTCAGCAGCTGGTTGTACTTCGCCACACGTTCACCGCGGGCCGGTGCCCCCGTCTTGATCTGGCCGCAGTTGGTCGCCACGGCCAGGTCGGAGATGGTGGTGTCGTCGGTCTCACCGGACCGGTGGCTGATGATGCAGCTGAAGCTGGCCCGCTGCGCGGCCGACACCGCGTCCAGGGTTTCGGTCACCGTGCCGATCTGGTTCAGCTTGACCAGGAGCGCGTTGGCGGCCTGCTCGGCGATGCCCCGGCGAAGCCGCTCCGGGTTGGTCACGAACAGGTCGTCGCCCACGATCTGCACCTGGCGGCCGACCGCCGCGGTCAGGTCGCGCCACCCGGCCCAGTCTTCCTCGGCGAGCGGGTCTTCAAGCGATACGATCGGGTAGGAGTCCAGCCATTCGCGGTAGATGCTGACCATCTCGCCGGACGTCCGGGGGGCGCCCTCGAAGGTGTAGCCCTCGCCGCCATGGAATTCGGTCGCGGCGGCGTCGATGGCCAGGGCGATGTCGCGTCCGGGGGTGAAGCCGGCCTTGCTGATCGCCTCCACGATCAGGTCCAGCGCGGCCCGGTTGTGCTCCAGGTCGGGAGCGAACCCGCCCTCGTCACCGACCCCGGTGGACAGGCCGTGCTGCTTCAGGACCGACTTCAGGGCGTGGTAGGCCTCCGCCCCCCAGCGCAGCGCCTCGTCGTACGTTGGCGCGCCGATCGGCGTGATCATGAACTCCTGGATGTCGACACTGTTGTCCGCGTGCGCGCCACCGTTCATGATGTTCATCATCGGCACCGGCAGCACATGAGCGTTCGGGCCGCCCAGGTAGCGGAACAGCGGCAGGCTGGCCGAGTCCGCCGCCGCACGGGCGACCGCGACGCTGACCCCGACGATCGCGTTCGCGCCGAACCGGGACTTGTCCGGGGTCCGGTCCAGGTCGATCATGGCCTGGTCGATCAGCCGCTGATCGTCGGCCGCGTGCCCGAGGAGCTCGGGCTGGATCTCGTCGTTGACGTTGACGACGGCGCGGGTGACGGCCTTGCCGCCGTAATCATCGCCGCCATCCCTCAGTTCCACCGCCTCGAAGGCGCCGGTCGAGGCGCCGCTGGGCACTCCGGCCCGCCCTATCGCCCCGTCGTCCAGGGCGAGCTCGACCTCCAGGGTCGGGTTGCCGCGGGAGTCCAGGATCTGCCTGGCATGGATTGCTTCGATGGAGGCCACCATGGCTCCTCATGTTCTTTTCACGAGTTTGCTTTTCACGAGTTTGCTCATGTCTTACCGGCCCACGGCGGTTGCTGCCGGGACAGCACGCGCCGGGGGACGGTCACGTCGTCCGCGTTCGAGCCTAGTGGAGCCGGACCGGCGGGCGCACCGGCCACGCCGGGTGCTGTCCGGGTAGGCTCGGCTTGTCCGGAATCCAGCCGCCGGCTGGGGGCGCAGGGATGGGCGGGGTACAGGGATGAAGGTTCTCATCGCGGGGGGTGCCGGGTTCATCGGCAGCACAATCGCTTCGGCGTGCGTGGACGCGGGCATCAGCCCCGTGATCGTCGACAACCTGAGCACGGGCCGCCGGGAGTTCACGGCCGGCCGCGCTTTCTACCAGGGCGACATCGCCGACGGGGCCGTGATCGACCGGGTCTTCGCCGACCATCCTGACATCGGCGCCGCCGTCCAGTGTGCGGCGCTGATCGTAGTCCCTGATTCGGTCGCCGACCCGGTGGGCTATTACCGGGCGAACGTGGCCAAGAGCCTGGAGTTTGTCGCGCACCTGCTGCGCAACGGATGCGGGCGCATGATCTTCAGCTCCTCCGCCGCCATCTACCGCCCGGGTGCCGATCTGACCGTCGACGAGGACTCTCCGCTCGACCCGCAGAGTCCCTACGCACGTACCAAGGCGGTGTGCGAGGAGATGTTCGCCGACATCGCCAAGACTCAGCCCATCCGGGTGTTGTCGCTACGGTATTTCAACCCGATCGGCGCGGATCCCGAACTGCGGACCGGCTTGCAGCTCCGGCGGCCCACCCACGCGCTGGGCAAGATGATCCAGGCTTATGAGGAAGGCGTCCCCTTCCAGATCACCGGCACCGACTACCCGACCCGGGACGGCTCGGGCATCCGGGACTACATTCACGTCTGGGACCTGGCGACCGCGCATCTGGCGGCGCTGGAGCGTTTCGACGCGCTGCTCGCGGGCACGGACACGTCCAGTGTGATCAATCTCGGCACCGGAACGGGGACCACCGTACGCGAACTGGTGGACGCCTTCAACAGTGTGGCGGACCGGCAGATCGAGGTCACCGAAACAGGCCGGCGCCCAGGTGACGTCGCGGGCACCTATACCCGCAGCGACCGCGCAAAGCGGTATCTGAGCTGGCAGCCGCGGTACTCGATCGCGGAAGGTATCCGCCACTCGCTGGACTGGTCCGCCAGCCGGGATGAGATCCTCTCCGTATAAGCGCCATTCCGCCGTTATCCCCGTGTGCTGAGGCCATGGCAGGCGAAGGTGGCTGAACGTAACCAGATGGCCTGTTTGGATGGGGGCAGGGGGACGGGGCTGGCCGATGGCCGACCCGGGCGCTGCGGGCGTTCGCGGCCGATCCGTGGAGCGTGCTCCGGGCGCTGCCTGGTCTCCTGCGCATGCAGCGGTTCCGGGACGTCGATTACGACATCGATGAGGACCGAGACGAGCACTTTCACCGGGCCATCGGCTTCACGGGCCATCGGCGCCCCGTAGCCATGCGCCGGGATCCGGCATGTCGAGGCGCTGCTGTCGGAGATCGGCGAGCGGGTCACGGAGCGCCATCGGCCGTTTGGCCGCCAGGCGTCCGGGGGCTACAGTGACGCGGACCTCGCCCTCTGCCGTGCGGCCTGGTGCGCGGTCATCCAAGGCCAGTCCGAGGTGGCGGTGGAAACCGGCGTCGCGCGAGGAGTGACCAGCCGCATTGTGCTGGAGGCCATGATCACCGCTTCCATGGCCTTCGCCGCGAACCGCCCGGCTCGGCACTCTCTTCGGTGTCTAACGACGCGGCAGGCTTCGCTTCCGCTACGGACCGCTCAGTTGCTCCCCCAGAAGGGGCTTTCGACGGTGGGCTCAAGCCCGGCCCGTTTCCAGGCCAGACCGCCAGCCTGCTACCGGGCTCCCTGGCGATTGTCCAGACCGGACTTTCACCGGCAGGCGACGACGAGCTTCCGATCAGGTCATGACCGCTGGACGATCACCTCCATAATCTCTGGACGCACCGGCTGCCGCACTAGGCTGGTGTCCGCAGTACCTACGATCGCAGGCAAACATGGCGGTATTTCCCATAACGAAATCCTGCGCGCCCTGCGGGAAAGTAACCTTGCACCTGAGCTGCAAAGAGCTATTACCGCCAGCCTGAATAATATTATCGTCATCAAAAGAAGCCTCGAGGAAAAAATCAAAAGGAAGACCAAGCACCTGGATCAGGTTTACACTGGAGGCCATGAGGGTTATGCAAAACATCTCTGCCTTGAGCGCCTGACCTGCGACGACGCCTGCGACAAGCGGCGTTCTGCATAAGCCTCCATATCTACTCCGTCTGGGATCGCTTGTTCGATAGAAAGTTTTTCATAAGAACTCCGAAATTTTTCCCTAAGAACTCTTACGCCGTAGGTTGCTGGCCGCTGCGTGTATTATTGTTGTCGTGGTGAGCCGCCGCAGCGGTTGCCGCAAGGGCGTCAGGACCGGTATCGCCGATCACCGGCAGGGCGCGGTGCAGGCCATGCCGGGACCCCGGCGCCTGGGCCGCGGGACGATCATCGATTGATGATCGTCCCGCGGCCTCAACAGGCGACCGCTCGGCCGTCGGCAGGGTTGCCAGTGCGTGTGGCCAGGCACGAGAGGAGGCTGACGGGACCAGGTAAACGGCGCCCGCGCCGGTCATACCGCCAGCAACGGTTTATTGCGCCGACGCTCGCGGTGGCGCTTATCGGCGGCGGCATCTATGCCTACCACCCCACGTTTTCCCCCGCCGCCAGCCCATCTTCCCATGCCGCTACCCCGGCTTCCCGCGCGAAGACGCCTGCACTGGCAAAATCGGCGCCGGTGGCCTGGCTGTGCGACCAGGCGGGATGGCCGGAAAGATCGGTCGCCGGCGCCGCGTACATCGTACAAAACGACGAGTGGAACTCCACAGCTCCAGAATGCATCACCACCGACGGCGGCACTCAGTTCAGGGTGACCAGCTCATCGATCTACAAGCGGACTACGGGCAACCCCGGTGGGTACCCGGCGATCTACAGTGGGTGCAGCGCAGGAGTCTGCACCACGGGCAGCAAGATGCCGATCCAGGTCAGCCACCTGAAACCCGGCACGGTCACCAGCAACTGGGCCACTACCCAGCCGCCCAGCGGTGCCTATGACGTCGCCTACGACATCTAGTTCAACCACACGCCAGCGACATCCGGAACGCCCAACGGCGGGGAACTCATGATCTGGCTCGCGCACCGCGGCAGCGCTAGCGTGGCACCATCCGGCTCCCCTGTCGCTCACGTCACCATAGACGGCTACGCGGATTCCTCGCCGACACCTCATACCTTGTGAACGTCCAGGCCGGCTTCGAGCTATGGCGTGGCGGTAGCGGCCTGGAGACGAACTCGTTCGCTCTCAGCATCGGGAGATGAAGGGCGCCTGTCACATAGCGGGGCGCCCTTGCTGCGGATCCCCGCCGATGGCAGGTACCACCCGCCGCAGCTCTCGCCAGACGACCCGCTTTGCCGCCGCCGCCCGCCGCCCGCCGGGAGTCGGCCGGGCATCGAGCAAGCGGGCCAGCCCGGCGACGCCGATGCCGGCGTTAACGGTCAGCCGGGGCATCGTGAGCAGATCATCAATGGGCTCCGTCATCAGCTCGGCCACCGCGAAGGCGTAGCGGAACCCGGCGGCGGCAACGGCGGCCCGGGCCGCACGGTTCCAGTAGCCGAACGGGTAGGCGAACCCTTCCACCGCCAGCCCGAGCCTGTCCTCCAGCAGGCCCCGAGAGCGGATGACCTCGTCCCTTACGACCCGGGCGGACACGCGATCAAGCTGCGGGTGTGTGTGGCTGTGGGCCGCCACCTCGACACCCTCAGCGGCGATGTCGCGCAGCGCCTGCCACGACAGCACCGCACGGTCCCCCTCGCAGCCGGGACCGAGAAAGCGAGCGGTAGCGCCCACATACGCGGTGGGGACATACAGCGTCGAACGGAACTCATGGTGCCGAAGAACCGGCATCGCCGTGGTGTAGAAGTCGGCGTAGGCGTCGTCAAAGGTCAGCACGACCGGCCGCGGAGGTAGCCGATGGCCAGACCGGCTGGCCGCGAGGTCCGCGGCGGTCACGGGCTGGTATCCCTCGGCGGCCAGGTAATCCATCTGCGCCGCGAATTCATCCGGGCCGACGGCGAAGCGCCTGAATCCGGGGGTCGCGCCGCTCGCGATGCTGTGATACATGAGGGCAGGTACCTCGCCCGCGACAGACTTCGTGCTCTGGCCCGCCAGATGCGTGCTCATTGCCCTACCTCCGGTGCGGTGAGCCGGGCCTGCTTTCGGATACTCCTAACCTAGGCCACTGGCCGACGAGCAGGGCACGGCGCTGCCGGCGCTTGAACCTTGGCGGAAGGCCGTGGCGCCACTGCGCCCAATAAAGAGACGCGCGGATCAATGCAGAGGTTGACGGTGATCCGCTGGTATCTGCTGCTGTCGAGCTATTGTCAAGACCTGTGGATCAAGATCGTTTAGGCGGCCTCGGACTGCGCGTTCGCGCCGGGCCTTTCGACGAGTTTTCCGTTGACGAAGGTCGCCCCCGCGCGCACAAGCGCCACGAGGTGTGGAGCGTTCACGGCACGCCAGCGGTCCTGAGCGGACTCGATGAGCTTGAACGCCATCGCCAGGCCCGCCGCCCGGGAACCAGGCCCCTTGGTGATCTTGGTCCGGTGCCGGACCGTGGCGAAAGTTGACTCGATCGGGTTGGTGGTGCGCAGATGCACCCAGTGCTCGCACGGGTAGTCATAGAACGCCAGCAGCTCGTCCGCGTCGTCGGTGATCTTCGCGGTGGCCTTGGGGAACTTGGCCCCGTAAGCGGCATCGAAGGCCTTCACCGCGGCGAGGGCGTGCCGCTTGTCCTCGGCGCCCCAGATCTGCGCCAGGGCCTTCTTCGCCCCGGGATGCGCTGACTTCGGCAGTGCGGCCAGGACGTTGGCCGTCTTGTGGAACCAGCAGCGGCCCTCCCTGGTCCCGGGGAACACCTCACGCAGCCCGTTCCAGAACCCCAGCGCCCCGTCCCCGACGGCCAGGACCGGGGCGCGCATGCCACGGCGGGCGCAATCGCGCAGCAGGTCCGCCCACGATTCGGCGGACTCCCGGTAGCCGTCGGCCAGGGCGATCAGCTCCTTGCGGCCATCAGCGCGGACCCCGATCAGCACCAGCAGGCACAGCTTGTGCTCTTCCAGCCGGATGTTCACATGGATCCCGTCCGCCCACAGGTACACGTAGTCCACCCCCGACAGATCCCGCTGCGCGAAGGCACGCTGCTCACCCTTCCACGTCTCGGTCAGCCGGGTGATCACCGCCGCCGACAGCCCGGCCGATGAGCCCAGGAACTGGCCCAGCGCCGGCACGAAATCCCCGGACGACAGGCCATGCAGGTACAGCAGCGGCAGCACCTCGGTGATCTTGGGGGTCTTCCGCGCCCACGGCGGCAAGATCGCCGAGGAGAACCGCTGCCGCTCCCCGGTGCCTGGATCGGTGCGCTTGTCGTTGACCCGCGGCGCGGTCACCTGCACCGCGCCCGCACTGGTCAGCACCTCCCGGCTCTGGTGAGAGCCGTTCCGCACCACCAGGCGGCGGCCGTTCTCATCCCGTTCGGCGGCATGCGCCGCGATATAGGCGTCCACCTCGGCCTGCAGCGCCTCGGCCAGCATCCGCCGCGCGCCTTCCCGCACGATCTCATCGATCAGCGACGGTGAGACACCCTTCCCGTCCTCGTGGCCTGACTCGTCGCCAGGGACTACGGTGAGCATCGGGTTGTACCTTCCCGGCAGGCGCGCCAACGCCGGTCATTGCTTGAGACTCCAAATGATTACCGGGAAGGTACACCCAACCCGGCCCATCCACAGGTCTCAAGCATTGCTCCTGCTGTCAACAAAGGCAGCCAACCTGAGGCAGGAATCGATTGACCCGCGCTTCCGGCGCCACCCGAGACGCCCGCCGAGGCCGGTAGTCCTCAGGCTATGGGCGGATAGAGACGCGGGATTTCGCACTGCGCCTCGGGGCCCTACTCAGTAGTGTGAAGGTCACCGGGGATGAGTCCCGGACCAGGGCTCCTGACATGGCGATTGGCTGACGGAGCGTCACAGGGTGGCTGACCTGGAATTTCCCTGCAAATCATTATGTCTTCGGCTGGACCTGTCCCGGTTTCGCGGAAAATTAACGCAGTATCGACGGATGGCCGGAGGGAGGCGGAGATGGCGGCGAGGCTGCTCCAGGCGTCGTTGCCGTGGCTGCCGGGGGTGCCCCGGCCTCTGTCTTTCACCGGGATTGGCGACACGCCGGGCGTGAAATGCCGTAAATAGGGGCGAGGTGCACCTGACCAGCCAGAATGCGATTTGTCTAGGATCGCGATCTGGCTGAGGCGGGTGCACCTCTTCCGTGCAAGGTACTTCATGGGCTGCTGGCCTGGAACTTGTCGGCGATGATGAGCGGCTGGCCGCCCATGCGGGGCTGCTGCCGCTGCGGCTGCTGGCGGAGGGAACTGGGCTGCGGGCCGGGCTGTCGGCGGCGATGCGCGGGCGGGGTTCCAGCCCGTTATACGACCGCGGCCAGCTCCTGGCCGATCTGGCCCTGGTGCTGATCGCCGGCGGTGAGGCGATCAGCGATTTCCAGGCGCTGGCGCACCTGGCGCCGCTGATCGGGCCGGTTCCCTCCGCACCGACGGTGTGGCGGGCCCTGTCCGAGGCCAGGGAACTGCAATTGTCCCGGCTCAACGCCGCCGTGGTGGAGTTCCGCCGGCACTGGTGGAGCCAGCTCGCGGCCCGGCCGGAGGGGTTTCCCTGGCTGCGGGTAGCAGGCCGTGAGCTGACCGGTGTGACGGTGGTGGACCTGGACGCCACGATCGTGTTCGCTGCGTCCGGGAAGGACAACGCGGTGGCCACCTACAAGGGTGGCATTGGTTTCTGCCCGAACCTGGCGACGTGTGACAACACCAACGACGTCCTGGTGATTGACCCGCGGCCAGGGAACGCGGCCGCCAACGACGCGCAGGACAACATCGCCGCCCTGGATACGGCGGTGTCCCGGCTGCCGGGGGCGTTCCAGCGCCGGCTGCTGGTCCGCCTGGACGGGGCCGGGTTCTCTCATGAGCTGCTCGAGCACATCGCCGCAGGTGGCGGCAGGCAGGGCCGGAACTGGGAGTTTTCCGTCGGCTGGTCGTGCACCGAGCGGGAGATCGAGGCGATCGGGCGGGTTCCCGCCGGCGCCCGCCAGCCCGCGATCGGCCAGGACGGGGACGTGCTGGAGGACACATTCGTCGCTGACATCACCGGCCTGCTGGACCTGCAGGAATGGACCGGGAAGATCCCGGGCCTGCGGATCATCCTGCGCGACGAGCCACTGCACCCGCGCTACCGCCAGCGGGCCACCGAGCGGGAGAAGAAACTCGGCCGCCGCTACCAGCTGATCGCCACGAACACCCGGGCCGGGCAGGTCGCCTGGCTGGACGCCCGCCACCGCTCCCACGTGCACGTCGAAAACGACGTCAAGCAGGCCAAGGCGCTCGGGCTGAACCGGTGGCCATCCCGACACTGGGCCATCAACGTGGCCTGGACCCAGATCGTGGCCCTGGCCGCGAACCTGCTCGCCTGCTTCCGCCATCTGGCCCTGCCGGCCGGTGAGCTGCGTGAGGCGGCCCCGAAGCTGCTGCGGTTCCGGCTGCTGCACGTACCTGGCCGCCTGACCCGGGGCCAGCGGAAACGCTGGCTGCACCTGCGCGCGGACTGGCCCTGGACCACTGACCTGATCAACGCCTGGCACGCGGTCAGGGTCCTGCCCGCACCGACCTGACCCCAGGACCGCCGACCCGCAACCCAGGAAGGAGATCAGCCGGAATGTGGAACCGGCGCCCCCGACGCGGCAGTCGGGTTACGACCCTACCCACGAACAGGAAGTCCATGATCCAAAACTGGGAACGGTGATCAAGGGGCCAGCCCTGTCACTCCAATGAAAGATCCAGGCCG
>CAVUNO010000020.1:0-92374 GCA_963742875.1 uncultured Actinomycetes bacterium
GGGCTGCGTGGCGCTTCCGCGTATGTTCCGGATCATGCTTGCTGGGAGGTTGTTACGTCTGTCTTCCTGGGCCGTGCTGCCAGATGCCGATCGCGTTGCTTGGTGGTCGTGCTGGCTGGCTCGTGAATCGGGCTTGACCGCTGTTGTGGCTGGCGACCGCGAGAGAAGGCCTGCCTGGTCGTCAGCATCCCGGGTCCGGGTTGGCCGTCTCATCGAGTTCCGGGTTGTCGATGACAGGGACCGGGTCGAGGCCGATCTTCGCGGCGATCCGGGTCAGCAACTCGTCCTGCGCAGCGAGATGGCCCTGCACGTGCGCCACCTCGTGGAGGGTGGCGCTCGCATCATCGAAGGTCGCCTCCGCGCGCTTGTCCGCGGCGGCGGCTTGCACGTTCTGCCCGACCATGATGATCGACAGCAGCACCAGCTGCAGGAAGGTCTGCGCCACCCAAGAGACGATCGTCGACGCGCCGCCACGGATCGCGTCCGGGAGGCTGATCAGGTCGAACAGCGCAAAGGCGTAAGGCACACCACATGCTGCCGACCACCTGCGTGATCCCAATTGCGACCCTCGTGTTGAACCGGTTGACCGCCGAGTCCCGGCGGTGCTGATCAGCCACCTTCACCGGGCGGTCGGCCCGCCGCGCGGCGATGCGCGGATGGCGTATGTGCTGGTAGATCGTCATAGCGTGGCCCTTCATCGGCTGGCTGAATGCCGCCTGGCTGGGAAACCCTCCAGGGTAGTGCCCCGCCCGTCAGTCGGAGAGCGCTCGGCACCATCACCGATGCCGACAAGCCGGGGCATGTGGTCAGGTTTGGGCCATGTTCAACGCCCAGGGCAGCGCCCGCGATAGAGCCGACGGTTTTCAAGGGCGTACGTAACTCTCTGCCCGTCCACACTGCTACCTGGGCTTTTACGGTCGTGCTCACTACGTCACCCAAGATCATCCCGCGTATATCCCGCGCTATCTCAATAGGCCGATCCGACACATAGCGGGCACGAATCTTCTGTTCCGTAGATACTTGTCCGGCGTTCAGCGTCGTCCGGATCGGTCCGCGACCTGGCATGATCGTCAGCCGCCTGTCCGTATTCGTCCGCTTGGCGCGGGAGTCATCCGCCTGGGTGGCTCCCATGTTGGCTCCTCGTGACCGCGTCCTTTCAGCACTACAGTATGTTCGTTGACCGGGTGGAATGCTGCTCGCCGATGCGCAATCAGGTCGTCTCGAAGGGGCGCGGTCGGGTTCTATATGCTTTGGCCATGACTGAGCACGTACCGGGACGACGGGAACGACAGGAATTTGACCGCGAGCTTGCGGCTATCGAAGCCAAGGTCATGGAATTGTTCGCCATGGTCGCTGAGGACTTGCCCCGGGCGACCGATGCGCTCCTGAATGGCAAGAGTGAGGTGGCCCGTACGCTGGCCGAGCGTGACCGGGTTATCGACGCCCTCTACCCGGCGATCGAGGAACTGGCCGACCGCGAGATCCTGCTACAGCAGCCCGTCGCGTCGGACCTGCGCTTCTTGATCTCCGTGCTGCGGGTCGTGCCCGAACTTGAGCGCTCACACGACCTCATCGTCGACATAGCCCGTCGGGGCAGCCTCATTCTCAGCCAGGACCTCTCGTTGCGCAGCCGGGGGCTCCTCGAGCACATGGGGAACCTCGCATCCGAGATGTGGAGCCAGGCAGTCAACTGCTGGAGCGAGCGCGACCGCTCCGCCGCGGTTGCGCTACGTGAGCGTGATGATGAGATGGACGAGTTGTACGCCAGCTTGATGGCCGAGCTCGCCTCAGGAGGGATGACACTTCCGGTGACGATGCAGTTGACGCTGGTGGGCCGCTTTTACGAGCGTCTGGCCGACCACGCTTTCAACATTGCCCGCCGGGTGACCTACCTCGCCGGACGTGCGCCCAGCTAACCTGCTGGGCTCCACCAGACGTGTTCTCACGTCGTAAGGCGCAGCCGGACCAGCAGTACCATCCGCCGGGTCAAGGCCCGGCACCGCGGTTCTCACGACTGCCACGATGGAGAGGCTGGCTGGTCACAAGATCTTGTATTTCGGGTCCTGGAGCAATGTGCAACCGCAGACGAACTACCGCATCAGCCTCCGCCGTCCTCGACGGTGGCGTCCGGAATCCGGTGTAAATCGGCGGGCGTGGTTCCCGGTTTCATGATCAGGTTAGGCGACGGTACTGACAGTTTCGCTGCTGTCGGCGGGCTGGCTGGTGGTGACAGTGCGTGGCTGCAGCTGGCGGGGCGGTTGGAGCAGAGAGCGGCGCAGGTCCTGCAGGAGGCGCAGGCCGCTGGGGGTCATGGCCAGGCCGCGCCAGCCGGCCAAGGCGCGGTCCAGGACGGCCCACACCAGGGTGAGGCAGCTGGTCTCGCCGGGGAGCCGGCCGATGACCTTGGTGCGGCGGCGGGTCTCCCCGAAGGTGCGCTCGATGAAGTTGGAGTGCCGGACGCGGGGGTGGTGCTCGGCAGGGAACCGCAGGTAGGCGGTCAGGCCCTCCTTGTCGGTGGTCAGGCATTTCATCGCTGAGGGGTAGGTGGCGGAGTACCGGGCGGCCATCTCGCTGATACGGTCATCGATCAGCTCTACCAGGTTCGGGCCGGGCGGGGTCTTCAGGTCTGCGGTGTCGAAGATCTTCCAGTAGGCGTCCTTGACCTCGGCCTGCGTCCCGGCCGGGATCTTTGCCAGGATGTTCCGTGCGCGGTGAAGCCGTAAAGAATCAACTTGTCGGTGTGTCGCTCGTTGCTCCGGCGGCGAAGAGATCGGCGGCGGTGCGGTAGCGGGCTGGCGCAGGCGCGGGAATGCGGTCTTCTTCGCGGAGCAGTGGCAGGGTTTCGCGGATGACATTGCCGACGGCCGATCTGCTGACGCCGCCGAGGGCGTCGGCGAGGACATCCAGCGTGCACAGTCTCCTGTGGTAGAGAAGGGCGAGCAGGATGCGTTCGCTGTTGCTGATCTTCTGGTGGAAGACACCGCCGCGGGTGCCGGGCTGGCGCTGGCCGCCGCGCCGCTGGTAGGTGAGGCGCTCGGCTTGGGCGGATTGCCGTGCGGCCAGGCGTGCGGTGAGGTCATGCAGCTCGCGCCGGGTGAGCCCGGTCAGCGCCGGGTGCGACAGCTGCTCGAGGACCGTGGCGCGTGCGGGGCGCAGATCGCTGTCTGCGAAGGCGAGCAGGCATCGCAGGTGGTGAACCGGACCGGGGCCACCCCGGTGTCGTGGCCGTGATCTTCGAGGATCTCGCGGGTCTCCTTGACCAGGTCACCGATGCAGGTGGCGGTGACTTCCAGCAGGTCGGCGAGCACGTTCATGGAGCAGACCTGCCTTTGGTAGAGCAGGGTGAGCAGGAGCCGGGCCGCGTCGCCGGACAGTGGCCTGGCGCGGACGTTTCCGGTGGCCCGCCGGGCCCGGCCGCCGCGCTGCTGGCTGTACCGCTGCTGGGCCCGCGCGGCCTGGGCGGGGGCGAGCGCGGCGGCCAGATGCTCCAGCTGCGCGGCGGTCATGCCGGTCAGCCGCGGCTCAGCCAGCTTGGCGAGCACGGCCTGGCGGCGCCGGGCCGCGCCGCGGGATTCGCTGGCAGGTGCCGCGCCTGCGGGGCTGGAGACGCGGCAGGCGTGCAGGGTGTAGTTCCAGGCGCCGTGCGTGGCGTGCCGTTCCAGCGGCAAGCTCGCCATCCGCTCCTTGCTGACCGCGACGCCGGTCGGGTAGTCGCTTAAGTCCAGGGCGGCCTCCACCCGCAGCCCGCCGCGGGTCTGGGTCGCCGCGATCGTCTGGACGACCACCTCATGGCTGGTCAGCGGCCTGCCCCGCCAGTTGAGGGTGATGTGGGAGAACAGCCGGTGCTCGATCTGGGGTGAAATGCGGCCGGGTCGGGGCACGCGGCAGCTGGCCAGGGCGAAGCACTGGCCGATCGGCCTGCCGCCGGTGGGGTTACCCTTCGGTGGCGAGCTGCACGGTGTAGCCGAGTTTCTCTAGCTGGCTGACCAGGCGCCGGGTCTGGTGCTCTTTATCGTGGCGGGAGGTGAAGTAGTCCGCGCCGAGGTCGGCGAAGACTTCCCCGGTGGTGAGCATGTGCCAGATGACGTCGAGGAGGCTGTGGGCGACCGCGACCGCGGCTTTGTTCGGGCCCCGGCGGCGGGCTATCTGCCGGTACTGGGCGCCGAAGTAGCTGTCCCTGGTCCGTGCCGCAGCCCGGGCCGACTCGATCAGGGTGCGCCGCAGCCACGGGTTGCCGGGCGTGGTGGCCACCTTGCGGCGCTTGCCGGCCGACTCGTGATTGCCCGGGCACAGGCCCGCCCACGAGGCTAGGTGCGCGGGGCTGGGGAAGCAGCTCATGTCGGCGCCGGTCTCGGCGATGATGACCTCCACGCTTCTGCGCTCCAGCCCGGGAACGTCAGCCAGCAGCCTGGCCGCTGACTGGCAGTGTCCGGCGACCCGGGCGGCGATCTGCTCGTCGAGTACCGCGATCGTGTCGTCCAGGAAGTCGAGATGGGCCAGGATCCGGGCCGCGGCGATGGCGTGATGCTCGCCGAAGTGGCCGCGCAGGGCCTCAGACAGCTCCGGGATCTTCGGCCGCAGCTTGCCCTTGGCGAGCCCGGCCAGTGCCGCCGGATCGCGCTCGCCGGCGATCAGCGCCTCGATCATCGCCCGCCCGGACTGGGTGAGCACCTTCGAGGCGACGGAGGTGAGCTTGATCCCGGCGTCCTGGAGCACTTTCTCCAGCCGGGCGATCTCGGCGGCCCGTCCGTCGATCTGGGTCTTGCGGTAGCGCGACAGCTCCCGCAGTTCCCGGATCGGCGGCGGCGGCACGAAGCTGGGCCGCACCATCCCGTGCGCGGCCACGTCGGCCAGCCACTCAGCATCGGACATATCGGTCTTGCGGCCCGGGACGTTCTTGACGTGATGCGCGTTGCACAACCACACCAGGAACCGGCCTTCCTGCGCGTAGTAGACCGGCTTCCAGTACACGCCGGTCGCTTCCATCGCGGCCAGCGTGACCTCGCGCCCGGCCAGCCACTCCGCCAGGGCGGCCAGCCCCCCGGTGGTCGTGTCGAACCGTGCCTTCTCCGTCTGCACGCCGCCGCGCGGGCCCGAAGTCCGCACGCACACCGTCACCTGGTCGCGGTGCACATCCAGGCCGGCCACCCGGTCGTGGATCTGTTCCATGGCTCCTCCTCGCTCGGGCCGATAGGACAACCCACCGGGGAGGACCTGGCAGTTAACCGAATCTGGGGTTCGTGCTCGCAGCGACAATCCCAGGCCCCGCGGGCCCTGCGCCACACTTGTTGCGGACTCTCAGCGCTCCACTATCGAGACGGCGACCGCGCCCGGTGGGCCATCGTGAGCATTTCATCGCTCCGGGGCGGCCACCAGGCCATACACACTTGTTCCACTTGGAGGTGCCCGGCCAATGCCGTTGCTTGTCGGCTGCAAACTATCGTTTCGTGGGTAGGCGGCCGGGGGTGCATGATGCTGGGTATGCATCCGTGGACCGGGTTATCTGATGACGTGCGGCTGGGTGTGCTCACCGAGTGGGTGACCGCCGATCTGGTGGATGAGGTCCTGGCTGAGTGCGGCACGCGGGATAAGAAACCCGGGGCGCTTCCTGCCCGGTTCATGGTCTACTACGTGCTCGCTCTGGCCCTGTTCCAGCAGGACTCCTATGACGATGTTGCGGAGAACCTGGTGGGAGCGCTGGAGGGGATGGGCGAGGCGGTTCCGGCCAGGTCCTCGTTCACCCGGGCCCGGCAGCGGCTGGGTGCGGGGGTGATCGAGGCGGTGTTCGGCAGGCTGGCCGGGCCGGTGGCCCCGGCCGGCCTGGACGGCGCGTTCTGGCGGGGGATGCGGGTGGCCGCGGTGGATGGGTTCGTGCTTGACGTGCCGGATACGCCGGGTAACCGGGCCGCGTTCGGCGGGCCGGTGGACGCCAACGGCCTGCCAGCGGGGTTCCCCCAGGCCAGGGTGGTGACGCTGGCCGAGACCGGGACGCACTCGTCGATCGACGCCAGCGTGGGCGGGTTCCGCGGCGGGGAGCCGGAACTGGCGATCGCGATGGCCGGCAGCGCGACCGGGATGCTGGTGATCATGGACCGGGGCTTTCCCGGGGTGGCGCTGTGGAAGGCGTATACGCAGGCCAGGGCGCATCTGCTGATCCGGGCACGGTCGAGCGTGGCCCGCCGCCCGGTGAAGGTCCTGGACGACGGGACGTACCTGGCGCGGATGAACCTGGCCGGGCAGCAGGGCGCGCATCCCGGCGGGGTCCCGGTGAGGGTGATCGAATACCGCGTCGACGGGGGCGAGGTCGTCAGATTACTGACCGATCTGATGGACCCCGTGGCCTTCCCCGCCGGTGAACTCGCCGCCCTTTACCATCAGCGCTGGGTGCGACACGAAGTCGCTTGGAGCGAGCGGAGCTCGCAGAAGGAGGACCGGCTTATGTCGGTGACATAGCTCCCGGTCCAGTGTGCAAGGACCGTCCCCGCCCTGGCGTGCGCTGCGGGTAACCGCGGGGTGCGGAGCCCGGGGTAACGCCCAAGGACCCCCGTTCCGTCTGGGGGTCACAGGCTGGGGAAGGCCGGACGGGTGAACGCGAGTGAATCGCCGATGACGCCCCGTTAGGTGGACTCCCGCAGGCGGAATGCACGGGCGGGAGAAAAGGGACCGCCGCTGGAAGGCGGCAGGTGCCGACCGGGGTCCAACGACCGGTCGGGAGCACACCACCGTCCCCGGGGTTCAGGCGGCACCCACCCGGCCGCAACTCGGCCAAGCGGAACGTGACAACCCCGATGGGGTCCGGCAGGCACTGCCCGCCGGTAGGCCGGACGCGAGAAAGGCTCAACTCCCCAGCGGGCGCAGGATGACCCGAGAAGCGAACGCCGGCGGCCGAAAGGCACCGGGAAACCGGGAACCGGATGCTGGCCCCTCCGCCAGCGGCTCCCGCATAACCGGCCGGATAGGGGCTCTGCCCCGGCCTGAAAGGGCGCTGACGCGGGTCTGGTGGGCCTGCGGAGGAAAGCAAGCTGCAACGCCGGAACCGAAGGGCAAGTTGGACACCGTGAACGGCACCGCTGACTCGCTAGCGTCAGCGCCGGTCCTGGTGAACGGACCGGAGGACGGCCTCCCGGAATGGGACCAGGTGAACTGGGGCCAGGCCGGGGAGAACGTACGGCGGCTGCGGCAGCGGATCTTCGCGGCATCGCGGGCCGGGGACCTGAAGAAGGTCCGCGGCCTGCAGAAACTGATGCTCCGGTCCCGCAGTAACGCGCTGGTGAGCGTGCGGCGGGTGACGGAGGTCAATGCTGGCCGCAAGACGGCCGGGGTCGACGGGCGCATCGTGCTCGGCAGCTGGGGGAAGGCCGGCATGGCCGCCTGGCTTCAGCACGGGACGTCCGCGTGGAGGCCGCGGCCGGTCAAGCGGGTGTATGTGCCTAAGAGCAACGGCCGCCGTCGCGGCCTCGGGATACCGGTGATCGCCGACCGGGCGCTTCAGGCCCTGGCGGTGAACGCGCTGGAACCCGGGTGGGAGTCACGGTTCGAGCCGAAGTCCTACGGGTTCCGGCGTGTGTCCTGAAAGGGGAGTGACGTGAGGTAGATGATCGCCGTCATGAACCGTGCTGTGCCAGTGATGGAGGTAGGTCCTCCGGGATCGCCGGGCAGTCGGAGGTCCCAAACCACCGCATGCGGCGTCGGTTAAGAGCCGGGGTCGTGAGCGATGCGGGAAAGTCCCGCCGGGAGCGGGGCGAGGTGTGCGACGGGAAGACGAACATGTGTGAACCACTGCTGACGCATCGAAACCGTAGAATGCCGACATCAAAACCGGGGCCGGTCGGAAGTCCCGGGACAAAGGCGCGCCCTGCGGGCGGGCCCTCAGCCAGGAAGCTGACTGCATGCTGTCTTGGTGGTGTCCGGTGTAGAGGTGGCGTGAGCCCGTCGCGGGCGCTGGCATGGAACAGGAGAACCTGTCGTCCCGATGCCGTCGGCCGGGGTGTTGCTGCCTGGTCGCGAGAGGGAGGACCGCGAGCGGCAGAAACCGCGAGCGGCAGAGTACCGAGGCGGGGCACAGGGGCGGGCCGGCCCGTAGTAGCGAGGAAGGCCCTGTAATGGGGCTGGAGCCAAGGGGCCGGGCAGACCAGGGTCAACCGGCGGCCAACCCTATCGGGGAGGAGCCGCTGGCGAGACCCAAGCCGAAGGTGAAGTCGTTTGAGATCGATAAGCGCCTGATATACGGGGCGTGGGAGAAGGTCCGGGCCAACAGGGGCGCACCGGGCGTAGATGCCGTGAGTATCGCCGAGTTCGGCGAGCGGGAGAGGGATAATCTCTACCTTTTGTGGAACAGGATGTCATCGGGGAGTTATTTCCCGGGGCCGGTCCGAGCGGTAGAGATACCGAAAGATCATGGTCTGGGGGTGCGGATTCTCGGGGTGCCGAACACGGCAGACCGGGTGGCGCAGACCGCGGCAGCGATGCTGCTGGAAGAGAAGCTAGAGCCGATTTTCCACCATGACAGTTACGGTTATCGTCCGGGGCGAAATGCCCATGACGCGCTGGCCGTGACCCGGGAGCGCTGCTGGCGGCTCGGCTGGATTCTAGATCTTGATATCCGGGCCTTTTTCGACAGCGTTCCTCATGATTTGCTGCTCAAGGCGGTAGCTCACCACACCGGTGAGCGCTGGGTCCTGCTGTGCGTCGAGCGGTGGCTGAAAGCCCCGATGCAGATGCCGGATGGGACCGTGGCGGCGCGGGAAAAGGGGACCCCGCAGGGGTCCCCCATCTCACCTGTGCTGGCTAACCTGTTCATGCATTATGCGTTTGATCGGTGGATGGACCGGGAGTTCCCGGCCTGTCCGTTCGAACGGTACGCGGACGACGTTATCGCCCATTGCAAGACTGAGGGTCAGGCCAGGCGTCTGCTGGCTGCCGTCGCCGACCGGTTCGCGGCCGTGGGCCTCGAACTGCACCCGGAGAAGACAAAGATCGCATATTGTAAGGATGCGATCCGCCGGGGAAATTCTGAGCACACCAGCTTTGATTTCCTCGGATATACCTTCCGGGCGCGAGTTGTCCGAGGCCCGCGGGGCTTCTTTGTAAGCTTCAATCCGGCCATGAGCAACAAGGCGAGGAAGGCGAAAGGAAAGCAGATCAGAGACTGGCACCTCAAACGTCGGAGCAGGACGGATCTGTCCGGTCTCGCTGAGGATATCAATCCACAGGTGCGAGGCTGGATCAACTATTACGGGCGCTTCTACCGCTCAGAGTTGTACTTCCTCGCAAAGCGCATCGACGAGCACATTGTTCGATGGGCAATGCACAAATTCAAACGACTGCGGGGCAGGCCTGATAGGGCGTGGGCCTGGCTATACGGTGTCCGTCGGCGAGAGCCCAGGCTCTTCGCCCACTGGGACCTCGTCGCACACACCTCCGGCCGGACTGTGGGGGCCGGATGACGAGAGATCGTCACGTCCGGTCCTGCGAGCGGCGGGGGGTGCGATTCCCTCCGCCGACTCACCCGAACCGGAGAGCGCAAGACGCGATAGCCGAGATCCACCTGTTCACCTCCGAATCCATCAATTACCGATGGATTTTCGAGGCTGACATCAAAGCCTGCTTGGATCCATGGTCATACTGCTCCTTTGCTGATTGCGCGGCTTAGAACAGGCCTTCTTGCGGGGTTGGCACCTCGATACGCAGGCCTTTCCTGCGTCCGGTGCGGGTCAGGACAGCGCGCAGCTCGCCGCGCTTGACCTTCTGCAATACGGTCTGGCGGGAGACATCCAGGGCGCGGCTAGCGTGGTGCAGGGCGAGCCAGCCGTCGGGTGCGTTGTCGGTGAGCATGCCGCGCAGTTCTTCGGTGAGGCGGATGCGCCAGGGCGCGCCGGGGGTGACCTGCTCGCCGGCGATGAAGCCGTCATTCAGCCAGCGCAGCAGGGTCGACGGTGCGATCTGCAGCTGGCGGGCGGCCTGGGTCACGTTGAGCAGTTCTCCTTCCCGGGGTGCGGCAGGGCTGGGCTGGTGGCGGGGGATGCCCCAGTGGGTTCGTAGTGAGCCGACTCTATTGGCGGTGTATGACATTCCGCGGGCGGTGGTGCGGTGCTGCCGGTTGAGGATCCCGGCGATGACGGCGTCGGGGTAGTGCACGGCCAGCCGGCGGATCAGGTCGATGGTGTCCTCATCGGTGCGGATTTTCGGCTGCGGGCGGCGCAGCGGGACGGTCAGCTCGCTGATCGCGCCGCCTTTCCACCGCAAGACCAGGCGGGCGTGCGGGTCCGGGTCGTCGCGGCGGGCGGTGATGTTCACCTCCTCCAGCAGGGTGCGCAGCAGCTGCTTGCGGTCCTTATCGGTGGTGGTCGGCGCGTCCCACACCTGGCCGAGGTCGTCGCCGAGGGCCAGGATCGCGCCCCGCTCGGCCGGGGTGAGGGTCTTCGGACGTGCGGTCTGGCGGCGGGCGAGCTCGGCTTCAGCATCCGCGACCTGCTGCAACGCGGTGTTCCATTCGGTTTCCAGGCCGCGGGCGACCAGCCGGTTGTCGGGGTCGACAGCGCGGTAGCGGCGTTCGGCCCTGGTGGCGTTGTAGCGGGCCTGCTCGACCTGGCGCTGGTGCTGGTCCAGCGCGGCGTCGTGGCCTTGCTCGATCTGCTCGGCGGCCTGCAGGCAGGCCTGCAGCGCGGCCGGCTGGAGGGCGGCCAGGAACGCCTCCGCGACGGCGGCGTCGATGGCCTGCCCGCCGACGTTCATGTGCCGGGATCCCCGGCCGTTAACCAGGTCAGCAGACCCCTGGCAGTAGTAGTTCGGCACGGTCTTGGCCGGGCCGCGGTAGAAGATGGCCAGCTTGCGGCCGCAGGACCCGCAGGTGGCCAGGCCCTGCAGCAGCGCGGAGCCTTCCCGGACCGCGCCGGTGCCCGGCTGGCTGGCCTGCGGGCGGGTATTCGACCCGATGCGGGCCTGGTTGGCCAGGTAAGTGTCCCAGTCGATGAACCCGGGGTGGTGATCGGGAATGAGGACCTCCCACTGGTCGCGGGGCAGCGTGCGGCGCCGTTTGCGCAGCGCGCCGTCCGGGCCGAGGCAGTGTTCGTCGCGGGTGCGGCCGTAGACGTAGGCGCCAGCGTAAGCCGGGTGGGTCAGCGTGGTGTGCACGGCATGGTAAGTGGGCTCGACCCAGGTGATTTCACCGGGCTTGCCGTGCAGGTAGACGGCTTGCTGCAGCGGCCAGCGCAAGCCCTGGGCACGCAGCCACAGCCAGGTAGCGCGCACCGACCCGGACACGGCGAACTGCCCGAACACGGCGGCGAGCACGCCGGTGACCGCTTCATCGGGGTGGAAGCGGATCTCGCCGTCGGCCTCCCCCCAGATCAGCCCCACCGGCAGGCCGCGGCGCAGCTCGCCACGGGCGGCCTTGTTCTTGATGCCGCCTTCCAGCCGGGCCCGCAGGACATGCAGCTCAGACTCGGCCATGATGCCCTTCATGCCCAAGATGAGCCGGTCGTTGAACAGCGCCGGGTGGTAGACGCCGTCGGCGTCGGCGACCAGGGTGTCGCATACCCCGGCCAGGTCAAGGAGCCGGTACCAGGCGCTGTTGTCCCGCGCCAGCCGCGAGACCTCCAGCGCCAGGATGATCCCGACCTGGCCGAGGGCCACCTCGGCGACCAGGCCCTCGAACCCGTCCCGCTGCCCGGTCACCGACCCGGAGATGCCCAGGTCACCATCGACGACCCGGATCGCCTCCCGCGGCCAGCCCAGCTGACCGGCGCGGTTGACCAGGTCGTACTGGCGGGCGGTCGACTCGGTGTTCCGCTCCACCTGGGCCAGGGTGGACTGCCGGACGTATATTACGGCCGCTCTGGAGCGGTGGGAGCTGGTTATCTTGCCGGACTCACTCATCGCTGTCCCCCGTTCCCCCGGCCGTCCCGGCGGCTTTCGCGATCAGGCGGGCCAGCAGCACCAACGCCGCTTCCACTTGCACGGCGGGGAAATGCCCGATCAGGGCGGGGGGTGGCGCCGGAACCTGGTCCGGCAGCAGACTGAGCTGAACAGGCTGCACGGTCGTCCTCCTTGCACGGTGACTTCCGTGCAGCCTGCTCCCGGCTGCCCGCGCTGCGGGCGCAAAGGCCCGAAACCAGCACAGACAGGCCCAGCAGGTCCGCCACCGACCCCAGCGTCCCCGGCGCGTCGCCGCTGTCCGCGGCCGGCCGGGACTCCAGGTCAGTCCAGGCCGCCGGGATCAGCCGCTTGGACCCGTCCGGCAGCACCACCAGCAACTCCGCCGCGCCATGCCGCCGCATGCTGCCCAGCACCGGCAACTGCCGGCCGTCGAACGGGTGCCGTAGCCGGGTAAGCCTCACCGTGCCCGGCTGCACGGCGGTCACCGGCCGGCCTCCGTGACCACCTGCACACGGCGGCCAGCCGCATGGCACACTGCCTGAGCGGCCCGTGCGGCGCTGGCCGCATCCATGCACAGGGCCGCCTCGCGCAGGTCAACCGGGATGCCCCCGGCGAGACTGGCCGCGACCAGCAGTACCTGCCGTTCGCCGTCCGAGCACGGCAGCATCCCCTGCACCGCGTCCGCCGCCGCGGCGAAGTCGATAGCCGCGACCTCCCGGCCCCGGAACGGGTCCCATCCGACCTCGACCGCGACCTGCAGGAAATCCTCCCGCAGCAGCCACGTTCGGTGCGAGATCAGCAGCTCAGCAGCCGCCTCCGCGGGCAACCAGCCCTTCGCCCACGCGCGGATCGCCGCGGCGAGGTCATCGAAGCAGGTAGTAAGGCGGGGAGTCCTTCGACGAAATCGACCACACGGCTGTGATGGACCGCCTCCGGAGGAGGATCAAGGATAAGCAGGTCTGCGCGCTGGTAAAGGCGTTCCTGAAGTCCGGAGTTCTCACCGAGCTCGGGAATAAGGAAGAGACACTGACGGGGACGCCACAAGGCGGGATTCTATCACCGTTGCTCGCTAACATCGCCCTGTCCGCGCTGGACGATCATTTCGACCAGCAATGGCGGCAGAACATGGGAGACGATAAACAACGGAGAGCACGCAAGAAGAAAGGCATGGGAAACTGGCGTCTCGTCCGGTACTGCGATGACTTTGTCATCATGGTGGGCGGGGAACGCCACCATGCCGAGGCATTGCGTGCGGAAGTGGCGGCCGTGCCCGCTCCCCTGGGGCTGCGGCTGGCACCCGAGAAGACCCGTGTGGTCCACGTCGACGAGGGCTTCACGTTCCTTGGCTTTGACATCCGCCGGATGCGCAAGCGAGGGACCAGCAAGCACTACGTCTACACCAAGCCGTCCAAGAAGGCTGTTCAGTCGATCAAGGACAAGGTGCGGGCCAAGACGTACAGGTCAACCCGCTACCAGGACCTGGGCGAGCTACTCGCCGATGTGAACAGGTCCCAGATCTCCGGAAGACCTGTGGCGCCGGGAGTTAAATGACTGGCTGCGGGATGATCTGGTAGGTGATGGGCCGGTTGTCGCCCGGGATGGACGGCGGCTCGGCGTTGATCTGGCCGGTGAGCAGGGCAAGGGCTCGCGCGACGCGGGGTGCGGCGGGTGCCTGGAGGGTGACCGTGATCGCGGCGGGGGCGAAGGTGATGGTCCCGGCCAGGCCGCGGATGATGGTCTCGCGGGTGACGGCCCGGTATTCGTCGTCGTCGCGCAGGTAGGCGTTGAGCTGGCTGGACAGCCAGTGCTCAGCGTTGTGGGCGAGCAGCCGGAGCACCATCTGCAGGCCCCGCCGTCCCGCGCGCAGCACCGCGATCCGGGCCTCGGGGTCGATCTGGTCTGCGGGCAGTTTCGCGGGAACCTGGTCCCGGGCGGCGGTCGCTGCCTGCAGTTTCTTCCGCGCGGCGGTGATCGCGTGGTTCACGTCCGGGATCGCCTTGTTCTTGGCTGCGGCGGTGGTGCCGGGGTCGGCGAGCAGCGCGGCCAGGGCGCGCTCGGCGGCGGCCAGGTTCTTGTCCGCGTCGCGGACGGCGGCGTTCGCGGCCTTGCGTGCCGGGTTCGCGGTTATCTTGGTGTTCACCGTGATTTCGGCGGCGTAATCGCAGATCTTGTCGATGCCGTAGTTCTCCGCCGCGTACTTGAGGAAGTTCTCCTCCCGCCACCGGGACTTCAGCCAGCCCAGGATGTCCGCCGGGCACGAATCGAAGTCGGAGGTCAGGATCTGCAGCACGACCTTGCCGTGTTCGAACAGGGTGAGCTGCCGGGCCTCGCCGTAGTCCTTGAGCTGGGCTTTCTCCTCGGCCCAGGCGACCTGCCGCTTCTTGCCGCCGACGGTCACCGGGGTGATGACCGGCAGCGCGGCGGGGACCGCGAGCGGCGCGCGGCGGTAGGTGACCCAGTGCACGTCCTGCTCGCGGCAGTGCGTGAAGACCTGCGGGTAGGCGCCGCCGCGGTCGAACCCGACCATGATCGTCGCACCGCGGCCGGCGGCTTTCTTCAGCTCGGACAGCGCCTTCGGCAAGGTGACGGTCAGCCCGGACGGTTCCCCGGACACGAAGCACACCGCCCGCCCGTCGTGGGCGGTGACGTGGGTGTCCGCGCGGCCCCTTTCCGCCCGGCCCCGCTTGTTGTTCCACCCCTTCGGCGCCGGCTTGGCGCCGGTGTAGGGGACGAAGTGGTCATCGACGTAATACACCCCGGACAGGACCGGGTCGGCGGCCAGCATCGCCGAGGCGAACATCCGCTGCACCTGCAGCGGATCGGTGCGATCCGCGATCGCGGCCAGCCGCGGGCGCAGCGTCCGCAGGCCCGGGAGCCGGGACAGCCCGGCCAGCGGCCCGGCCTCGGCGCCAGGCAGGTGCTTGAACTGCTCGGCCGTCGCCGCGCCCAGCGCGAAGCACAGGCTCACCGCCGACAGCAGCGCCACGTCACCGGGCCGGGCGTCCTCGCCCGCGGCGGCCTGCAGGATCTCCCCGGCCCCGGCCCGCGTCCCGAACGCGTGCAGCAGCATCGCCCCTGCGTACCGGGACGAGACCGTCACCGGCCCCGCGGGCCGCTCCGCATCCGCCGCTGGCCGCGGCGGCACGGGCTCTCCGGGACCGGGCTGCTCCTCCGGCTCCGGCTCCGCGGCCTGCGTGTGAGCGGCCTCCGGTTCCGGTCGCGGCGCCTGCGGCAGCGGGTCCTGCACGTGCGCACGGCCCAGCCGCCGCAGCACCGTGGACTGGTTCACCCCGAGCCGCCGGGCGATCTCCGCGTCCCGAACCCCTACGGCCCGCCACGCCCGTGCTTGCTCCCACGACGCATCATCTGTCTCCCCGGGCCGTCCCGCCGGGCGGACCAGCGCGGCCGTCCCTTCCCGCAGCGCCCGCTGCCGCAGCGTGGCCACGTAACTCGGGGTCAGCCCCAGCACCGCGGCCACGTCCTTCCCGCTGAACCCCAGCTGCCGCAGCGTCACCGCCGCCACGTGGCGCATCGCCGCGTCGTCCTCGCTGAACCGGGACAGCTCCACTGACCCGGCGAAGATCACCGTCTCCCCGCCGGCGTTCAAGCGGTGCAGATCACGCGGGCAGGGCATGCCCTCCAGGATGGCGGCAGCAGCGGCGGACATGCCCGCATTTTATCCTGATCTAACATATTATGCAAAGAAATGCGGACAGTAACCGCAGCTCACAGGCATGCCTTCCGGAGATCTGGGTCCCTGGCGGGATGGGCGAATCACTTTCGGCACGGGGTGTCCAAGGCGACGTTCAACGTGGTCGACTCCTTCACCTGGAATCGGCTGATGCGCTGGATCCGCGCCAAGTACGCAGGCAAGACCGGGCTGTCCATGAAGGAACTCCGGCGTCGCTTCTGCGACCAGGGGTGGCGATTCGCTCACAACGGGGCCGTCTTCACCGGCGCAGCCAGCGTCACAGTGACCCGCTACCGCTACCGCGGCAGCAACATCCCGACCCCCTGGACCCCGAAACCGGCAGCCACCCCCGGTGGCTGACCAGCGGGCAAGACACGTGGAGCGCCCGGTGCGCGGAGACGCGCACGCCGGGTGCGGCGGGCGGTCAGAAACCCACCGGGAGCAATCCCGGCAGGGCGCCCCGGTCCGACCCAACCGGGCGCTTCTACAAGTCCGAGTTGCTCCGCTTCCTCCGGCGGCTCAACCGGCACCTGGTGCGGTGGGCTTGCCGGAAATATAAACGGCTCAAGCGCCGGGAACGGCGTGCGATGGCATGGCTGGCCGAGATCGCCCGCCGATCTCCCCGCCTGTTCGCGCACTGGCGACTCGGCGCACGTCCTGACGGCTGGGCGATGGGAGCCGGATGAGCCGAGAGGCTCAAGTCCGGTTCTGCGAGCGGCGGGGGGTGAGATTCCCCCCGCCGACTCTCCTCATCGTCGGGTTCGAGCACCGGCAAGACGCCGAGCGGTTCCGGGACGAGCTGGGCGGCAGGTTCGCCCGGTTCGGGCTGGAGCTGCACCCCGATAAGACCCGGCTGGTCGAGTTCGGGCGGCGTGCCGCCCGGGACCGGGCGGCGCGGGGTGAGGGGAAGCCGGAGACGTTCACGTTCCTGGGGTTCACGCACATCTGCGCGACCTCGAAGAACGGGCGGTTCTGGATTAGGCGGAAAACCGGCTCGAAACGGGCACGGGCCAAGCTGGCCGAGGTGAAAGCCGAGATCAGGCGGCGCCGGTGCCTGCCCATCCCCGAACAGGGACGATGGCTGGCCGCCGTGGTACGCGGGCACCAGGCCTACTACGCGGTGCCCGGCAACAGCGATGCGGTGAACGCCTTCCGCACCCAGGTGATACGGCACTGGCGCAAGGCGCTGCGGCGCCGCAGCCAGCGAACCCGGATCAACTGGGCCAGGATGGACCGCATCGCGACCCGGTGGATACCCCAGACCCGCATCGTGCATCCATTCCCGCAGGCGCGCTTCGCCGCCACGCACCCAAGGTAGGAGCCCAGTGCGGTAGTCCCGCACGCTGGGATCTGTGCGGGGGGCCGCCCGCAAGGGCGGTCCCTACCGCGACCCGTACTAGATCAAGGCGGCGCCTGGGGCGCCGCTGGCCCGGCGTCAGCGCCGGGCTCTGCCGTTGAGCGGCCGCCCGGCGCACGCCGGGCCACACCCAGCCGGAGCGCCTCCAGACGAGCCCAGCTCTCGGCTACGCGCTTGAGCAGCCTGCGGCCCGTACGCCTCGGCCCGATCGTCCGGCCTCGACGTCGGCGAGCAAGAGTTACTCTGGAGGCTTACTGGCGTCGGCCGGAGTCCCGGCTCCGGCGTGGGCGTGGACCTCCTTAGTTAACGCCAACGTACGCCGCGTGATGTCCAGCAGTTCCTTGTTCTGCTCGTTGTCTTCCCGCGCCTTCTCCGCCAGCGAGCGGACTTCCTTGGTCAGCCTCAGGATCTGGCTGGAGAGATCGAGCAACTCCTCGTTCTGGTGATCCTGCTGGTTGGAGAGCCTGAGCAGCTCCTTGTTCTGGCGATCCTCGTCCTGCACCGTCTCCCATTGCTGGTCGGCGAGGACCTGCCGCTTGGCATCGGCCCGGTTCTGACTGATCAGCACGAAGGTCGAGAGGAAGATCGCCTCCAGCGAGACGATCATCGTCAGAAGTCCGAACGGATACTTCTCGACCCCAAATCCGATCCAGCATGAAAACCAGATGAGGTGCAGGTAGACGAACGCCATCGAGCCCGAGAACGCGGTGATCCGGTCCGCGAGGCGGTTCTGGCCATTCTCGGCGCGCTCCTGTGCGTGTTTCAGGAGCGCCGGGTTGACCGGGCGAAAAGGCTTGATCGGAAGGATCCACCCGCGGGCGAGCCGGCCCGCACGCGAGCGGCGTTGTTCGGTTGACTGGGTGTTGCTCGCCGATGAATTTAGCGTCACGACGGCTCCCTTCTCATACTCCATTTGCACCCCGCTGAGCGGGCGCCGACGGGGCAGCACGCAGACGGTCACTGCTTGATCATCCGTGGTTTGTGAGGACAACCGAAGATCGTGCAGTGGCCGCGTGCCACAGCCTAGACGCTGCCCGGGAAATTCGAGTTCATCGACGCGGAGTATGCGGCTTACCGGGAATCGGATGATGAGGCAGGTCCGCTGGAAGGAATGGAAGACCACCGCCGCCCGGCGGCACAATCTGCGGATACGAGGTATCTCTGAGAGCAACGTCCGGAAATGGGGCGGCAGCAGCAAGGGATACTGGCGGATTGCGGGCTCCCAGGTCCTCGGCGTGGCCCTGCCCAACACCTACTGGGACCACCTCGGCCTGAAAACCCTGACAGCAACCAGGCAGCGTCTCAATCCGACGGCTGACGAACCGCCGGATGCGGGCCCGCATGTCCGGTGGTGTGAGAGGGGGCGGGGGAACCCGCCCCCTACTCGATCTAAGCCGAAGTTGCCGTAGCTCTCCGTAGATATTGCTGGCTTCAAATGCCGAAACTCGTCAGCTTACGCCGGTTGCCGTAGAATCAGGTTTTCAGGCTCTTGGAAGTTAATCGGGATCGTGTTGCCGTCTGGTTACCAACCGCGTCCTCTTCCTGGTTACGTGTCGTGAGCGCCGTCGTGAACCCCTGGTGCAGGCCGTCCGGACGCGCCGGCGCTGGCTGGCCGGGTTGCGGAACCCGTATGCCATGCGGGCTTCGAGCTTGGCGAGCCGGTTCAGGCTCTCGGAAACGGCGTTCGTGACCCCGGTCAGGACCGCCGCGACGATCTCGTCCTCCCACCGGGATACCGTCCTGGCCAGGGACAGCAGCTCGGGGATGTCATCGTTTTGGGCGCACCAGTCGCAGCAGGCAAAGAGCCGGCCGCGGACGTCGCGCTCGCACGGGGCCGAGCCGGTGACGCGGGCCCGCAGGTTCAGGACGTCGCGGAGTTTCTCCTTGCCGATCCAGGCCGCAGCGATCTCCTGCCCGGCCGGATCACTGCCCAGGGCGGCCATGACCTTGGCGAACTGGCCCGGTGACAGGTGCTCCAGGTTCTGCACTAGCAGGCCCTTGATGCCATACTCCGGGTCGCCGGTCCGGCCGCGGCGGCCGTATTTGCCGCGCACCACCCGGCGCCGCACGTCCCCGGTCATTTTGACCGCCAGGTGCACGACGTGGAACAAGTCCGCCACCAGCTGCGCGCCGGGCAGCATCCGGCGCACCGCGGAGGCGTAGATGGTGCACATGTCGATCGCGACGACCCGGACCGCGTCCCGCCACGCCGGGGTGGCCAGCGCCAGCCAGTACGCGGCGTCATCAGCAGTGCGCCCTTCCACCTGCCCCAGCAGCCCCTGGCCGCCGGACAGGTCGAAGAAGCAGGTATGCCACCGGTCTGCGAGCAGCACGTACTCCCCGGTGTCCTCATCGATCCGCCACCGGGGCCGGCCGCGGCGGTGCTCGTCGATGCCCAGGTGCGCCACCGGTGCCGGGGCCTGCTCCAGCAGTGGGTCCGCCCGGGCAGCGAACGCCCCGTGCGCGACCGGCCAGGACATGCCGTTACCCCGGGCCGCCTCCGCCGGGGTGATGCCGCGCTCCGCGATCTCCGCCGCGGCCTGCTCCCGCAGCCGCCCGGTCAGCCGGCACCGCGGCGGCACCTGCGGCACCCACTCGGTGAACGTCTTCCGCTCACACTCCCCGGCTTCACATTTCCAGCGCCGCTTCACCCACCACACCTGCACCGCATCCAGGCCCCGGGCCACATCCCGCGGCTGGGTCAGCACCTGCTCATGGACCCGGCCCGCCACGGTGCCGCAGTCCGGGCACGCGCTAGCGGCTGCGTGATCAGTGACCGCCCATACCTCCACCGTGCCGCCCGGCCCGGACTCCGCATCGGTGACCTGCAGGCCCTCCACGCCGAATAGCACAGACGCCGTATCGTGGAACACGATGCCCGCGGCTTTCTGATGATCTTGAAGTCTTGTGGTGAGACCCAAGATCGTAGGAGCCGCGGGCTCCTTGGTCAGGGTGACACGCTGGTACCGGCCGCGCGAACTGGCAAGACCCCGCATCTGCCGGGCACCTTCAGCAACAGAGGAAGTCACCCAGAGTTATCGGGCGAAAGCAGCATCCCGGTTAACTTCGAAGAGCCGGTTTTCACGGTTCCCGCCGAGCATGCCGAGAGATTCGAGAGCGCCTCCTTGGCCCGGATCTGGCGCACAACTCCGGCTTCAGCGGCCCGGCTGGCTCCGCCCACATTGTGCCGTCGTTGCCGCCTGTGGGCAATGCGACGGGCGGCCGCTGCGAAACCGGGGTTATGGTATGTGAGGGAGTCAGCGACGGCCTGTTTGCCAGTCATCGTTCCAGTTCGTCAGCGCGGCGCCGGTCATTGGCCACTCTGCTGCGTATCGGTGCCGGTGATGCCCGGGGGGACGGCCTTGCCTTGCTCGATGTCCTGGGACAGTTTGGCCTTGGCGGTCAGGGCCCCCTCGTCCAGCACACCGGAGCCTGCGGCCCGGGAGATGACGTCGCCGCCGCGGCCGCGCAGCACGTACGCGAAGCCGACGGCGATCAGCGCACCGGCGACCGGCCCCACGAGGTACACCCAGTAGCTGGTCCAGTACCCGCTGGCCAGGGCGGGACCGAAGGAGCGGGCCGGGTTCATCGACACGCCGCTGACCGGAGCTGCCCACAGGCCCGCCAGGGCGATGTAGCCGCCGACGCCGAGCGCGGCGATCGCGCCGACGTTTTGCGCCGCGGACGCGGTGCCCAAGATCACGCTCACCAGCAGCGCGGTGAGCACGATCTCCATCAGCAGGGCCTGCCAGTTCTTGTACCCCGGGCCCGGCAGCGTCGCCCCCAGATGCTCGACGTTCCCGAATATCCAGCGCAGGAACAGGCAGGCCAGCGTCGCGCCGATGAGCTGGGTGACGATGTAGGCCGGGACACGCCTCCACGGGAAGTCCCCGCGCAGCGCGAAGGCCAGCGACACGGCCGGGTTCAGGTGCGCGCCGGAGACCGCGCCCATGAACAAGATGATCGCCATCACCATCAGGCCCGGGGCCACGACCGCCGCGGCGAGGCTGATCTGCCCCTTGGCGTGCAAGAGCCCCCCGCCCGAGGCCGCCAGGACCAGCGCGAAGGTGCCCAGCAACTCCGAAAACAGCCGCCGCCGTGCCTGGCGCGGATCATCGAAGTCCTTGCGGTCCCCGAACTCAAGCAGGAGTATGTGGTGCGTGCGAGGGAAGGCCGCCCCCAGCGCCGCCGGGTCGATCTGCTGGGCCGTTGCCCCACTCACAGCATCCGTCCCCTGTGCGGTCCCGCGCGTCCCCGGACCGTCTTCCCGGCTCACAGGCACATCGTCTGCCATGTCCCAGTCCCTCCATCAGCAGCACCGAAGAAGCTTCACAACGAGGATCGCAGGACCCTTGAACCCGGCAATCTGAGTACGCCCTCACACGACCGAACCGGCCACTCACCCCGGCCCGAACGACTCCATCCCGCCGCCCCGCACAGTCCCGGCAACGGCCCACACGCAAATCTCCATGAGGCGGCCCTGACGCCCAACTCTGCATTGTCGCAGCCGCTCATAGTAAGACATTCTGAGCGGCCACACCTGGTCGCAGACGTCGGGACCGACGAGCAAATATTCGGTCTGGAGCATTCCTCTGGAGGTAGACCTCGCTCCTGTTTCCGGCGGGTTGTGACATGGCGTGACCGGCTGGGGCGGCTTACGTTGGGTGTCCGTTTCAATCGCTGGGACCCGCAGCTGGCCCAGCCTCTCGGATCCCAGCCCGGCCGGGAGGTGCTCGATGACCACCGCTGCCCATCCACTGCCCTCGCCACGATCCAGCCCGCCTTCACCGACCCCGAACGGCTTGCGCTTGCGGGGTTCCTGGCCGGGTACCGCGGGCTGACCCGTGAGGCCTATGCACTGGACCTGCGCCAGTTCACCACCTGGTGCCGCGCCCGCTCCCTGCCCCTGTTCGCGGTCCGCCGGGCCGACATCGAGTGCTTCGCCCGGGAGCTGGAAGCTGGGGGCCGCGCCCGCGCGACCGTCACCCGCCGGCTGTCCACCATCGCCGGGTTCTACAAATGCGCCGTCGAAGAAGAGCTCCTGGACCACTCCCCGGCCGCCCACGTGCGGCGTCCCCGCCTGGACTATGAGTCCCATGCCACCGCCCTGGACCGCAACGAGCTCGGCGCGCTGCTGGTGGCGGCCGGGCTCGGCCCGCCGGCCGAGCACGCGCTGATCTCCCTGCTCGCGCTGAACGGGCTTCGGGTCTCGGAGGCCACCGGCGCCGACATCGAGCACCTGGGCCTGGAACGTGGGCACCGGACCTAGACGATTACCCGCAAGGGCGGCAAGGTCGTCACCATCCCGCTCGCCCCCCGCACCGCCCGGGCGATCGACCTGGCCACCGGGGAACGCCGCGACGGCCTGTGCCGCTTGAATACTCGATTGGATAGCTGACCTGCACGATCGCCAGCAGGCTTGTGGCGGTGATGGTTGGCTGGCGGGGTGCTGCTCAAGATCGTCTACCTGCTAGTTCGCCGGATACTCGGGTTCACTGCCCTGGCATTCCGCGGGGACCAGTCGAAGGAGGCTGAGCTGCTGGTGTTCCGGCACGAGAACGCGGTGCTGCGCCGCCACGCCGGCCGGATCCGGTACGAGCCAGCTGACCGGGTGTGGTTCGCCGCGCTGGCACGACTCATCCCGCGCAGGCGCTGGACCGAAATCTTCCCCGTCACGCCAGCGACACTCCTGGCCTGGCACCGCAGGCTGGCCGCCAGCAGGTACGACATGAGCAATAGCCGCAAGCCCGGCCGCCCGCCGACCGTCCCAGGCATCGCCCGCCTTGTCGTCCGGCTGGCGAAGGAGAACCCGCTGTGGGGATACCGCCGCATCCACGGCGAGGTGACGAAGCTCGGCCTCTTCGTCGCGCCGTCCACGGTATGGGAGATCCTGCATGCCGCAGGCATCGATCCGGCACTGCGCCGGTCAGGCCCGACCGCCGGGTAGCCCCGGTGCATTGCTGCACCGGGGCCCCCTCAGGACCGCGCATGCCACTCATCGCGGCACGCGGCCCAAGCAAGCCGCTGGGGCGGTTCAGTTCGTCTGCTGCAGCACAGTGTTTCCCGCCAGCCGGGACGGATGTTTCGTCCGGTGGCAGGTGGCGTGTACGAGGTGTGTCCGGTTGCTGCGTGCGGCGCTGGGCGTGTCGTGGTGGACCAGGTAGTCCGCCGTGATCGCCTTCTTAGTGACCCATAGGAACCAGTGTTCCCAGCCCTGGGGAGACTGGGGGAGCTGGTGGGGGGTCAGCAGGTTTTCCCCGCATAGGCTGCACCGCCCGTCCTGCCTGGACAGCAGGCGGACGGTGTAGGAGTCCAGCGGGGGTTTGACCTTCTGGCGGCGTTGCGCCCAGTACCCGGCCAGGGCGGGGTCATCGGGTGATGCCCCGCCTTTGACCAGGGTGTGCCGCACGATATCGGTCCAGGACGGTTTCGGCAGGTAGGCGCCGGTGTCTTTATCGCCGAATACCCACCGGTCGTTCCTGAACTTGCTGAACTTCCCGAAGTACCGGCCGATGATCCAGTGCCTGGGCTTGTTCGGGTGGCTCCAGCACGCCCACTTATAGGTGAGCTTCCACAGGTAGTCGGTTAGGGCAGCGAACACCCTGGTCGACACCACCGTCCGGTAGTAGGCGACCCAGCCCCGCACGATTGGGGCGATCTTCGCCAGTACCGCTGCGATGTTGGACCCGCGGAGTGACCGGAACTCCTTCGCAAGCCTGTCCCGGAACCTCTTGATGGCCGTGGCGCTCGGCTTGATGAGCAGCTTGCCGTTGGGGTAGCGGCGGAGATTGAATGCGAGGAAATCGAACCCCTCAGTAACGGGGACGATCCGGGTTTTGGCTTCGTTGAACGCCAGCCCTCTCGGCTCCAGCCACTCGGCCAGCCGTGCCTTGACCTGCTCGGCGTCCTGCCTGGAGTGGCAGCACCCGACCAGGTCGTCGGCATATCTAGTGAGCGCCGGGCTGCCGGCCTTAAACTCCCTGGTGTGAGAGCCTGTCCGGTATCGGACGCCTGCGGCCTCTTCCAGCCCGTGCAATGCGATATTCAACAGCAAAGGTGAAATTACGCCGCCCTGTGGAGTTCCCTCCTCCGTGGGCGAGTACCCTTTCCCGGCCTCGAAAATCCCTGCCCTCAGCCAGCCTGCGATCATTTCCCTCGCGGGGAAGCCGCCGATCGCCTTGAGCAGGTGCTCGTGGCCGATTTTGTCGAATGCGCCCGCCAGGTCGGCATCTAGAATCCACACCCGTTTGCCTTTCCCGCGCAGGGTGTTAAACAATGATCCTATTGCGTCGTGGCAGCCGCGGCCCGGCCGGAACCCATAAGATCTGGGCTCGAACCGGGCCTCCCACTCGGGTTCCAGCGCATTACGGACCCGAGCCTGGTGGCATCTGTCCAGAATAACCGGAATTCCGAGTGGTCGCATTTTTGTCTTATCACTGGCTTTCGGGATATACACCCGCCGGACCGGGGAAGGCTGATGCGAGCCCCTCGTGGCGTGCACCCGCACCGCCATCTCGGCCCGTGCCTGGCTGGTCAGCGCGACCAGCCCATCGATCCCTGCGGTCTTGCGGCCCGTATTGCGCTGCGTGACCTGGCGCACGCTTACCAGCGTGTTATGCCAGCTGCGCAGCATCAGCTTCTGCAGGTCCACAGCCGTGGCCATGTCCCTTTCCTGCACCGCCTTGAAGATCCTGCTTCGCAGCCGCCGTACCTCCTCCTCGCAGCGCCGCCAGTCCACACACTCCCAGGCGTCGCCGTCGAAAGCCGGGAATACCGGCCGGGGGTCCTCCGGTCCGTTCACCGAGGTGTCCAACTTATCCTTTGGTTCCGGCATTTGCTTCTGTTTCGCTTCAAAGGCTCACCTGCCCACGTCAGCGTCCTTTCGGACCCGAGCACCGGCTCGGTATCCGGCCAGTTATACAAAGACCATCCGGGAGGAGTTCCCGATCCTGCGGCCCCTGACTTCCTGCTGCCTTTCAGCTGCCGGCATTCGCTTTTTGAGCACCCTGTCCTGCCAGGGAATTCAGCCCCCCTTACGGTCGGCTTACCGCACCGCCTGCGCATACCCGCGCCTGAGATGCGGACCCATGGCACGGTTTCCACGTTCCGCGCGCGTGAGACCCAGACCGGGCCGGGCGCTCTCTGTACCCCGGGAACAGCGGTGCTCACCGGCCACGCTCCATCCGCGGCCGCCGCCTGCCGCCTCTCAACGGCTGGTCCCTGCCACCCCGGCGGCACAACCCAGCCCGGGATGTGAACTTGACGAGGCATGACGACGGTCACGAGAAACTGCCCGGAGACGGCCAGATGACGGCCCGCTGGCGGACATGAGAATTGCCCGGTGGCGGCCATCGGATCTGCCCGACACGAACTGATCATTCCCGCCCGGTTCCCGGGTGGGGGTCCCCTTCCCGGTTTGGCTGGTCAGCGCCAACTGATTCCAGCTTCCCGGGAAGGGGACGCGTGAAGAGTGCCGAGGAGATCATGAACATCCTGGAGGCGTACGACCTGACGGGGTTGTACCGAGACGCAGCCGAGCTTGCGGGCTGCTCGCATCACACGGTAGCTCGCTGGGTGCGGGCCAGGAACGCAGGGCACCTGGTGCCCGGGGCCGCGGCGCCCCGGGACTCGGTGGTGGCCGGCGTGTACCTGGAGAAGATCGAGGAGGTCGTCGAACGCAGCAAGGGCAAGATCCGCGCCGATAAGGTGCACCGGACGATCACCGCGATGGGGTATCGCGGGTCGGAGCGGACGACGCGGCGGGCGGTCGCGCGGGCGAAGGAGGCATGGTTCGCGGGGCGGCGCAGGGTGCACCGGCCGTGGATCGCTGAGCCGGGCATGTGGGCGCAGTACGACTTCGGCGACGGGCCATTGATCGGCGGGGCGGCCACGGTGCTGTTTTGCCTGTGGGTCGCCTGGTGCCGGTTCCGGGTTGTGATCCCGCTGCTGGACAAGACCCAGGCGTCGGTGTGGGCGGCGTGCGACGCGGCGTTCCGGAAGACCGGCGGGATCCCGACCTGCCTGCTGACCGACAACGAGAAGACCGTGACCGTCGAGCACGTGGCCGGGATCCCGGTCCGCAACCCCGGGGCGGTGGAGTTCGGCCGGCATTACGGCCTGACCGTCGCGACCTGCGTGCCGTATGACCCGGCCTCCAAGGGCGGGTCGGAGTCGACGGTGAAGCTGGCCAAGGCCGACCTGGTCCCGACGGAGGTGAACCTGCGGGCGGCCTACGGCAGTTTCGGCGAGCTGGAGGCCGCGTGCGCTGCGTTCTGCGAGGAGGTCAACGCGCGGCCGCACCGGATCACCCGCCGGGCGCCGGCGGAGATGCTCACCGAGGAGCGGGCCCGGCTGCACCCGGTGCCCGCGGCGCCGTTCACCGCGGCGCTGGGGGTGGCCCGCCGGGTGGACATGATGTCGCTGGTGACGTTCGAGGGCGGCCAGTACTCGGTGCCGCACCAGCTGGCCGGGCAGCCGGTCTATGTCCGCCGGCACGGCGAGCACGTCGTGATCAGCCACGCCGGCCCGGACGGGGCCGCCGAAGTGGCCCGGCACCTGCAGACGTCGCCGGGCAGCCCGCGGGTGGTGGATGCGCACTACCCGCCCGCCCCGCCCGGGGCGCTGAACCGGGAGCCGAAAGCCCGCACCGGGGCCGAGGGCGAGTTCCTCGCGATCGGGTCCGGCGCCGGGCTGTGGCTGGCCGAGGCCGCCGCAGCCGGCACTGCCCGGATCCGGGCCAAGATGGGCCAGGCCGTCCAGCTCGCCGCCCTGCACGGGGCCGTGGCTGTGGACCGGGCACTCGGCCAGGCCGCCGCGGCCGGCCGGTTCGCCGACGGCGACCTGGCCTCCATCCTGGCCCACCAGGCAGCCGCCGCGCCCGGCGAGCCGTCCCGCGCCGGGCAAGACCGCACCCTCGCCCAGGGCACCGGCGGCTGGGCCCTCCGCGACGGGACGGAGGCAGGCCGGTGACGCTCCGCAAACCCGGCCAGGACGCCATCTTGACCGCCGGCGACATCGCCTTCCTCCGCCAGGTGCTGGTCAGCTGCACGTTCGCGCTGGCCTGGGCCGGAGCCCACGCCGGCCCGGATTACCACCAGGCCCTCGGCGACATCACCGGAGCTGCCGGCCGCTCCCGCACCGCCGGATCGCTGTATTCCGACGTCTGCCTCGCGATCGACTACCTCGACTTCGCCGGGCCCGCCGGGAGCGCCCGGTGACCGCCGCGGCACCGGCCCCGCCGCCGCTGGACGAGGGCCTGGAACGGCTGCTGCGCCGGATGCGGCTGCCGTACATGCGCCGCGCCGCCCCGGAGGTCATCGCCACCGCCAAGGCCCAGCGGTGGGACCCCGCCGAGGTGCTCCGGGCGCTGCTAGCAGAGGAAGTCGCCGGCCGGGACCGGTCCTCGCTGGCCACCCGCCGCGCCCGGGCCGCGTTCCCCACCGGCAAGACGTTCGACGCCTGGGACCGAGACGCTGTTGTCAGTACCCGCCCCCACCCAGGCGGCGCTGCGCACCCTGGAATGGGTCGGCCGACACGAGAACCTCGTCGTCTGCGGACCGTCCGGGACCGGCAAGACGTTCCTGCTCGAAGCCCTCGGGCAGGCCGCCGTCGAGGCCGGCAAGAACGTCGCCTGGTTCACCCTCGAACAGCTTGGCGCCCTGGTCCGCCGGCACCGCGCCGACGACTCGGTGACCAAGGCCATCACCCGCATCCTGCGCGCGGACCTGGCCGTGGTCGATGACATCGGGCTGCTTCCCGTCGGGCCTGATGCCGCCGAGGGACTCTACCGCTTGGTCGATGCCGCATACGAGCGCCGCTCGGTTGCGGTCAGCTCCAACCTTCACCCGTCCGGATTCGACGAGCTGATGCCCAAGACATTGGCCACGGCCACGGTCGATCGGCTGATGCATCACGCGCACGTCTGCCAGACCGCCGGCGAGAGCATCCGGCTCACCCAGGCCATCGCCGGGCAGGGGGTGGTCCCGCTGAGCTAGCCGACTGGGCACGTCTGGTGGCCATCACTGGGCAGATCCGATGGCCACCAGCGGGCACTTCTCATGACCGCCACCGGGCAGTTTCTAATGTCCCTTGACAGAGGCATCAGCAAGAGTTTCCTGGTAGTCGCCCTATACCGGTCCTTCCCCTCACCTGTGGCCACCATGGCTGGAGCAGCGGCCCTTGGGCTTTCCCGTGAGCTCCGCACCCGACCGGTCAGGAACCGGCCACGCACGTCACGGCGGGGACAGGTCGAACACAACCTGTAGCTATGTCTCCGGCATCAGCCAGACCTCCTCGACTAGCTCACTCATCACGTGCGACCTCGTGTCGCAATGGCGGCAGTTCCTGCACGCCCAGGCCGCCGGGATCCTCGCGGTCGACTTCCTGCACGTGGACACCGCGCTGCTGAGAAGGCTTGACCCGCCGGTACGTAAAGCGGTGGCTCAGGTCATTGACGGCCTGGCCACCGATCCGCGTCCTCCCGGTTTCCGGCCCCTGACAGGTCACCGGCCGTATCTGCGCGTGCGCTCGGGAGACTACCGCGTGATCTATGCCGTCGAGGATCACGCCGGCCTCGTCATCATCGCGGCTGTAGGGCACCGCCGCGAGATATACCGGAGCTTCGAGGTGTAGCAAGTGGCCGCAGCTCAAACCTCCGCTCCGTTCACCTCCCCGTGCCCGTTGCGTGCCCGTAAGAACGGCCGATCACGGTAACTCGCGGGCACTCACGGGGACGCTGCCCCTCTTCCGCAGGTCAGCGTCCCCGCAAGTGGTCAACGGGTACCGGCAGTGACTTCCCAAGCTGATAGTGCGGGTTCGATTCCCGTCACCCGCTCCACAGCAAAGACGCAGGTCAGGGCACCTGCACCGCTAAGGGTCTCGCTCATGAAAGGGCATCTGCTAACCGGCCGGGCCATTAACGGGCCATTAGCCGATGGGCAGGAGAGCACCGGCTGCTCCGTCATCGTCATCGTTGGCCCGCTCGGCCTGGACGTGAGTGTCGATCGCATCTGTGATCCCCAAGCGGACACAGCAGCGCTATCACCTCAAGCTCTAATTTCCCGGCGCTTCGTCACCCGGTAATGACCGCGATCACGGTGGACCCGCGGGCAAAAACATTTTTGCGGGAAAGATCCATGATCCCGTACATCATCTTCGCGACATGCACCCAGTCCAGGAGAAGCCCGTGCCGCCGCCGGAAATCCTCAATGAACGCCGTCAGCTCCGGCTTAGTCTTGGCAAAGCCGCCGAAATGATAGTCCAGCTCGATACTCCAGCAGCCGACATCGCGGCCAGCCGCCTCCCGCTGCAGCCTGATAACCTCATCAGCGAGAAAGCCACCATTCTTTAGCACGGAGAACCCGAGCGCCTGTTGCCCGGGCCGCAAACCCAGCGCGATACCGGCAAGGGTCCCGCCGGTGCCGCACCAGGGATTCGTCAAAGTCGGCGTGACAGTGTGTGAGTGACGGGGCGGGCTTGAGATAGCCGCGGCGATATTTCAGGGGTTCCGGGATGGCCGCGGTCGTTACGTTCCGTGACCGGTATGCGGGGCCGGTGGCGGCATGCGTGAGGCGGATGCGGCGGAAGTGAGGGCGCGGCCAGGCTGCCGCGGGTGATGATTCAGGTTCTCACGCCAGGAATCTTCGCCTTAGGAATGCCTTGACCGCGCCCGGTTCCTCATCATGGCTTGCCGACTGCATCTGCCGCCACCTGCCTGCCGGGATCGTGCCTGATCCGGTGCCGTTCCGGGAGGTGCTGGAGGGACTGCTGGCCGATACGCGGAAGGCGCGGGGAAAGCGGCATCCGCTGCCGTCGCTAGTCTCGGTGGCGGTCGCGGGCACGGCGGCCGCGCTGAGCGGCCCGCTGGCGATCGCGCAGGCCGCGGCGTGCTGGGATCAGGAGGTGCTGGCAGCGCACGGCTGCTGGGTAAGCCCGCGGACCGGGCTGCGGGTGGCGCCGTCGGCGTCGATGCTGGACAGACTGCCGAAACTGCTGGACCCGGACGAGTTCGAGGCTGCCCTGACGGCGGCCGTGGCCGCCCTTGCGCTGGATCCCGCTGTCCCGGCCGCGTATGCCGCGCGCCGCGCGCAGCAGCAGCGCGAGCAGGAGGAAAAGCGGAAGAAGCGGAAACGGAAGCCGCCGGCGGCGGAGAGCTTCCGGGAGGAGAGGCAGGACGGCTGGTTCCGGCCCCACCCGCAGCACCCGTGGCTGGACCCTGCCGCCTGCGGGGATCCCGGGCACGTCCCCGCACGCCAGGGCGTCGCCGTGGACGGGAAGGAGCGCAAGGGCGCGAAAAGCCGGCGGCGGCAGGAAAGTGCACCTGCTCGCCGCCGTCACCCATACTCCCGGGATAGTGATCACCCAGGACAGGGTTGCGAAAGCCGGGAAGGCCAACGAGATCAGCCACTTCAAGCCGCTGCTCGCGCCGCTGCCGATCGCCGGGACCGTCGTCACCAGCGACGCCATGCAGGCGAACAGGGACAACTCCCTGTTCCTCCGGAAGGTCAAGGACGCGCACTGGCTGTGGCCCATCCTGGGCAACCAGCCGAACCTGAACGAGACCCTGAATGCGCTGTCCTGGGAAACCATGCCCGTCGCCGCCGCGACCAGCGAGATCAGCCGCGGCCGGATCGAGACCCGCACCATCCGCGTCCTGCCTGCCCCCGACGGCACTGGCTTTGAGGACGCGCGCCAGGCCCTGCTCATCGAACGGTACGTCACGTACAAGAAGAAAGGCCGGTGGCATACCCGGGCCGAGGCCGTCCTCTACCTCACCAGCCTGAGCGCGGACGGCACCACGCCGGAAGACCTGCTCGCCCACGTCCGGGGCCACTGGCAGGTGGAGCACGCGCACTGGCTACGCGACGTGATCTGGAAAGAAGACAAATCCCTCATCCGAACCGGAAACGGGCCACAGGTATGGTCCGCCCTCACGAACCTCGTCATCACCCTGTTCCGCGTACAGGGAGTAACCGGCTACACCGCCGAAACCCGCCGCATTGCCCAGGACCCCCGCCGCGCACTCCAGATCCTCGACCTCACAGGCCTTTCATCAGGCTAAACAGCCCTCATGACTTTGACGAATCCCTGGGTGCCGCACGGGCAGCAGATCAAATTGAAATCGCCGGGTATTTCCGGTGGAATCTCGGCGCAGCCGCGCACCGCCAAGCCGTTACTGCCGCCTTCCGGCACCAGGTAGAAGTCACCGAAGATATGCCGGAGCCGGGCGACGACGGCTGGGTCACGCTTTTGCCGGTAGGTCATGCGGTCCAGGTAAGTCAGCCGCATGCCATGACGCACCGCGTAGGCCAGCGACTCGTTCAACGGCAGGTGCTCCTCGCCGCGGATCACGCCGATCGTGGCAAACCCGCAGCGCTCAGCCGCCGCGGCGGTGGCACGGATGTGATTCGAGTAAGCACCACCGAAGGTCAGCAGCGTACGATGCCCCAGGCGTTCCGCCTCAGCCAGGTTGTATTTGAGCTTCCGCCACTTGTTTCCGGGGACATCCGGATTGATCAGGTCATCTCGCTTAAGCAACAGCCGGACCCCAACGGCGGCCAGGCGTTCATCATGCAGCTCCTGCACCGGGGACGGGATGCGCAGCGGAAACGACCCGTCAGCCTCCAGAACGCTGCCCCGCCTCGTCGCACCGCCCCTAGTCACAGCTTCGACCGTACCTCGCTCCCGCGCTAGCCACGATCTGGGCCGAACTGCAGACCGGCCAGCGCGCGGCAGACGATGACCCAGCGCACGCCCGCCGAGCGCGCGGCCTGTTCACGGGCCTTCGTTCGTCCCGCCCGCGTCTCGACACGGCGTCCACGCCGCATTTGTCTACGCCGCATTTGACGCCGCATTGCGCTGCCGGATTCAGCCGTATTTGATCAAGGCGGCGCCTCGCGGCGCCGCTGGCCCGGCGTCAGAACTTGTCGCGGACTAGGGTGGCGGCCTGGACTGTCCGTCTCACCGCGATCGACACCGGCGGCACCCATATGCGTGCCAGAGCAGTCAGGAAATCGGAGCGAGTCACGGACACTCATCATGGGCAGCCCTGTTGTCACCCGAGCTAGGCGCATGCGGGCAAGGGCGTTGCCCGAAACGATCTTCTAATCAGTAGGTCAGGCTCACTTTGCCTCGCACCAGATCATCCCAGCTGAGGCTGGATACTTCTCGGGGGTGTCGTCGGGCTCGCGCTCCGGTCCCTTGATGAAGCCGCCGGCGGACACCGGGATCATCAGGATGACCTTCCTCATCGGGGTCCGCTCCGACGGGTCCGGGCGGCTCGGCGGCCGGGGCTCAGCCCTCGGCGAGATAGCCGTACCGGTCGCGGAAGGCCTCGGGCGTGCGCCCTGAGGCCGCTGCGATGGGGCGGAGCTTCTCCGGATCGTCGAGGTCCTCGCGATCCAGCCGGATCATGTACTCGCGGGCCACCCGGTACGAGCTCGACTCGACGTTCACCAGCCGGATCCGCACCCGCCCTGTCTCGGGGTCGTTGAACGACCCGAAGGGCAGCGGCACCATGTGCCCCTCCTGGATCGTGACCATGCCGCCGGGCTCGTCGCCCTCCAGCACCTGCTTCAGGTAGGCGACGGCACTGTAGCCGAGGTCACGGGTGTACTCGATGTCGAACGGGATGGGGGGCGCGCACCGGAGCTCGTAGCCGATGTTCTTGCCCTCGACCGTGACCTTCTGCTCTCGCTCCTTGAAGCGGTCCTTGACCAGCTTCGCCAGCAGGCGGTCCAGTTCGAGCTCGGCCAGCCGGACGTGGCCGTGCTCGTCTCGCTCGGCTTCCGGCATGGCCTTCTGGAGCTCGTCCGGGGGCAGGCGCAGGCCGATGCCCTCGGCGAGCACCGCCACGCCGAAGGGGCGGCCGAGGGCGATCCGCTTGAGCATCGAGGTCTCGAGGACGTCCACCAGGCGCGCCAGCGGGACGGGCTCGTCGCGGGGGAACTCCTCGGCGATCAACGAGAGGGTGGCCCCGGCCGACTTTCCGATGCCCAGGGCCAGGTGGCCGGCCGAGCGGCCCATGGCCACCACCAGGTACCACCGCTGGGTGGTGATGGCGTCGGTCATCAGGTTGTTGACGAGCTGGACCCCCACGCTCCTCGCGGTCTCGAAGCCGAAGGTCGGCGTGCCGCCCGGTAGCGGCAGGTCGTTGTCGATGGTCTTCGGCACGTGCACCACACGGAGGCCCCCTCCGGCGGCCTCGGCCAGCCGGGACGCCGAGAACGCAGTGTCGTCCCCGCCGATCGTCACGAGCGCGTCGATCCCCAGCTTCTGCAACGACCCGAGACAGGCGTGCAACCTCCATTCCGGGTCGGCGGCGTCCTCGTCCCGCACCGTCGGGTTGGCCCGCGAGGTCCGGAGGATCGACCCGCCCTGGACGTGGATCCTCGACACGTCCGTGATGGAGAGGGGCCGCGCCTCCTCGATCCGGCCGTCGATGAGGTGCTGGAAGCCGTCCATGATCCCGACGACATCCCACCCGGAGTTCCGGGCCTCGATCGTGGCTGCGGAGATGACCGAGTTCATCCCCGGGGCGGGGCCGCCACCGCACAGGATTCCCAGTTTCACGCCCCCATCGTTCCAGCGACAAGGGGATCCTGGCAAGCGAACCGCCCCCGGATCCCGGAACCTCGATCGCACGTCGAGGGTTCGGCTTGCCCATCGTGCAGGCCCGCGAAGGGCTCCGGTGTACGCGGCGACTTGAAAGAAGGCGAACAGCCGGTGCTGCCTTGCGGTGGACAGTAACGCGCGGAGCTGGGTCACGGTCCAGACGGTCTCGGGCACATGGGTCTGCGTACGCAGGACGCTTCATTTCGCCCGCTCCACCGGAACTTGCGCTTGCGGTGGCCAGGCGAAGCAGATCTGCTGAGCCAGGATCGTCTTCCCGGTGCCTGGCGCACCGGCCACGACCACGACTGCGCCGGGGCCAGGCCGCCGTTGAGCACCGGGTCCAGTCCTGCTATGCCAGGAGAGTTGTGCATCAACGCCGGTCACCCCCCTTCTCGAGCAAGGTATTCACGATCGTGACGAGACTGCGGTCGTCGTAGGGCTTCTTGAGTACCGCGTCGGCAGTTCCCGCGAGGTGGGTGTCCCCGCTCGCGGCGAGGATCGGTATGCCTGCCGTGGCCGGATCACTGCGCAGCTGCCGGATGAACTCGACGCCATCCATGACCGGCATCATGATGTCGGTCACCACCAGATCCGGTCCCCATTGCTGCGCTGCCTTCAGCCCGGCGGCGCCGTTCTCCGCGACGGTCACGTCATGCCCCTGCTTCCGCAGTATCCGTCCAACCAGGAACCGCTCGTCCGGCTCGTCATCGACCACGAGAATCCTGGCCACCCAGGCCCGGCCTCCTCCGGAATGCCGCTCTAAGTAATGCTAAGTTTACTTAGAGTCGCATGACTTTGTCAGGCACAATTTTGGCCGAGTTCGCCGTGTCAAGGCCACGCAGCTTCGCCGTCGCTTCGCGAGCCTGGACACGGCGGCCAGTCTCCGTGATCGCCTACGGCGAGCCGCGACCCCGCTCTCCGGCGAAATCAGGGGTCCTGCGATGACTTTTCGGCCGGATGGTCGATCTGGATGGTTGATCTGGATGGCTAACGCGTACCCTCAGCTCACAGTTAGGTGCCTGAAGTGTCGGTAGAGGGTCTGGGCGAGGAGAGGGACATAAGAGCTGCGGTGTACCAGCATGATCCGATTTCCAACCACCCGTTCCAGGTGAGACGATGTGGTCATGAGCGGCGAGAATAACCCGTTGCGGCAGTTGGCCGCTGCCTGGGAGGCCGCCACGGCCGTGGTGACCGAGTGGGCAGAGCAGACGGCGGCCATAACCAGCGAGGCGTACCATAAGCTCTCCAGCGACCCGGCCATCCGCGCGGTACTGGAGTCCTGGCGAACCACCCTTGTCTGGGGCCAGCGTGACTGCGAGTGTGTCTGCGCCAGGTCGCACCCAGACGATATGGGAATATGTGACAAACGTGCAGTGATCACGCGGCGGCTGCCGACGGGCCTGGGCGGTGCCGTGGACGTACCGTTGTGCGCCCCATGCGCAGTGGCGCAAGGTGTCGCGGAGATGCCCCGGTTACCCCCTGCAGGTTGGGGCTGTCGCCAGCGGCGGCAGCTCGGGACGGGAAGCTGACGGCAGGGCAGTCCGCCTAGTCCGCTCTAATCCGGGCATTCCATTGATACCTCTCGTTCGCCAGCGATGGTCCGGCAGTCGAACAGGTGCTGGGCGAGGGCCTCCGCATGCCCTGAATATGCCTGACTGCGTAGATAATCCCATATTTCCCGGACTTATTTAGAAAAATGAACAATTCGGTAAACAAGTGGCGTGCGCGCCGCGTCAACAAACTGGGTGGTACCAGCGTGCGGACGGCAGACATCGCCGGGGCCTGAGGTGTTGTCTGGAGCCGACTGCAGCGAAGGGGAGGAACCGCAACCAGTGGATTCGATCTTGTACGTGGCTTCTATGGCCGTTCCGTACGCTGCTCCGACAGCATCCATCTGGCCGGCCTTTCTGCACGGTGCGGCGTTCGGCGCGGGGATACTCGCAACCTTCGGGGCCTTCTGCGGGGTCCTGCTCGCTGGCGACGCCGCCCGGCGGAGGGCGGTGGCCCGGGCCCGGCTGAGGCGCGCCCTCACCGCCCTCGACGCTGAGGACATTGTGACCCTGATCCAGCAACAGGGGAACGCCGAGTTACGGCGCGCCGCTGGTCGCCCGTGGGGCCCGTGACCTAGCGGCACCATGAGTGAGACATCCGCGCGGCACCGTGGCACCGAGAGACAGCCGCGCGGAACTGTCGCCGGGGTCTACGAGGCGGTATCGCCAGCGGCGCCCCGCCCGGCCTGGCCGCCAGAGAACAGGCAGCCCCCAGGAAGGTGCCTTCGAGGGAGCGGTAGCCGTGCACGCCGCCGCCGAACCCGGCGATCTCACCGGTCAGCGCCGCGGGGCGTACATGATCACGGCCACGCCGGCGAGGCAGATCGCCGCGCCGATGATGTCGAAGCGGTCCGGGCGGTAGCCGTCGGCGACGACGCCCCAGATCAGCGACCCCGCGATGAAGACCCCGCCGTAGGCGGCGAGGATCTGGCCGAAGTGGGAGTCGGGCTGGCCGGTGGTGACGAACCCGTATATGCCGAGCGCGATGACGCCGGCCCCGATCCAGGCCCAGCCGCGGTGCTCGCGGACCCCCTGCCAGACCAGCCAGGCGCCGCCGATCTCGAAGAACGCGGCCAGGATGAACAAGCCAACGGAACGAAGAATGAGCACGAGCCCACCTTCCCAGACCAAGCAGCCAATCATGCCGAACGGACCTGTGCCAGACCCTTGCGGCCGTCCGGAGCCGCGGACGAGAGGAGGCGGACGGCTGGCCGCCCGCGCCGCGCGGGGCAGCGGATGAGCGGAGCGGATTCTTTTGTTATAGGGGCGTGACATTAGAATCGCGCGGGTTGCCTGTTGCGCGACACGGCGGAATGGGCCAGGCAAGGGCCCCGTCGGCCCAGGGTGGCCGGCGCGGGGAAGGAGAAAAACCGCAAGTGACGGTCGTTGATGAGGCGCGCCGGCGCGCCGGAGAAGACCGGGGCGACGGGCACCAGCGCCCGGCCGGCCCAGCCGGGCCGGCGGGTTCAGAGGTGCTGGCCGAGGCGGGCCGACGGCGCGCGTTCGCGGTGATCAGTCACCCGGACGCGGGCAAGTCGACGCTCACCGAGGCGCTGGCGCTGCACGCGTCGGCGATCACACAGGCCGGTGCCGTGCACGGCAAGGCCGGCCGGCGCGGGGTGACCTCGGATTGGATGGCCATGGAACGTGACCGCGGCATCTCCATCACCTCCGCGGCGCTCCGCTTCGACTACGGCGGGATGGTGCTGAACCTGCTGGACACCCCCGGCCACGCCGACTTCTCCGAGGACACCTACCGGGTGCTGGAAGCTGTCGACTGCGCCATCATGCTGCTGGACTCGGCCAAGGGCCTGGAGCCGCAGACGCTGAAGCTCTTCGACGTATGCCGCAACCGGCGCGTCCCCGTCATCACCTTCGTCAACAAGTGGGACCGTCCGGGCCGCGAGCCGCTGGAACTGCTCGACGAGATCGAGCAGCGGATCGGCCTGCGCCCGACGCCGCTGAACTGGCCGGTCGGGGTGGCCGGTGATTTCCGCGGGCTGATCGAGCGCCGCACCGGCGACTTCACGGCCTACACCCGCACGCCAGGCGGAGCCGGCCGCGCCATCGAGGAGCACTTGGACGCCGCGCAGGCGGCCGAGCGCGAGAGTGCCGCGTACACGACCGCGGCGGAAGAGCTCGCGCTGCTGGACGAGATCGGCGCGGGCGTGGACATGGACTCCTTCCTGGCGGGAGAGTCCTCGCCGGTCCTGTTCGGCGCGGCGCTGCCCAACTTCGGCGTGCGGCGGCTGCTGGAAGGGCTCTGCGAGCTCGCCCCGCCACCCGCCCCGCGGCGTGACGTCAAGGACGAGCCGCGCGCGGTCGACGCCCCGTTCGCCGGCCTGGTGTTCAAGGTGCAGGCCAACATGGACCGCAACCACCGGGACCGGGTGGCCTTCGTCCGGGTGTGCTCGGGGCGCTTCGAGCGCGGCATGGTGCTGACCCACGCGGCCACCGGCCGGCCGTTCGCGACCAAATACGCCCAGGCCATGTTCGGCCAGGAGCGTGAAACCGTGGACGTCGCCTATCCGGGCGACGTGATCGGCCTGGTCAACGCGACCGCGCTGCGGCCCGGGGACACGCTGTTCGACGCCCAGGCGGTCAAGTTCCCGCCGATCCCGAGTTTCGCCCCGGAACACTTCGCCGTTGTGCGCAGCAAGGGCGCGAGCAAGCACAAGCAGTTCCGCAAGGGCATCGAACAGCTCGGCACAGAGGGCGTCGTCCAGGTGCTCGCCTCCAACCTGCGCGGCGACCAGGCCCCGGTGCTCGCCGCGGTCGGGCCGCTGCAGTTCGATGTGGTCCTGAACCGGCTGGAGAACGAGTTCGGGGCCCGGGCCGAGCTGGAGCATCTCGGCTACACGCTCGCCCGCCGGACCGACCGCGAGGGAGCGGCCAGCCTCGCCGGGCAGCGCGGGGCCGAGGTCCTCACCCGCCGCCTCGACGGGGCCCTGCTGGCCCTGTTCACGGACAAATGGCGGCTGGCCGCCATCCAGCGCGAGAAGCCCGGCATCATGCTGGACACGCTGGTGGCCGGCACCAACGGTTAAAGCGGATAAGTCATCCCTCGCCGGGTGATTCCATCTCGGCGAGGGCCTGGCCGTAGGCGAGGGTTATCAGCTTGGCCACGCTGTCGTGCGCGCCCAGGGGCGCCGCCGAATCCGCGCCGATGCTCGCGCACGCCGCCTCAAGCTCACCGGGCCTGGCCTCCGGCCCGATGATGCACGGCGCGATGGCGATCCGGCCCACGCCCATGTACCGCAGCTGCGCGGCGGCTTCGCCGATGCTGGGACTCCCGTCCAGCGCGGCCGCGAACACAGGCAGGGCGAGCCGCGCCGCCAGCAGCACGGAGGTCGGCGTGGCGGCCGCGGCGGCCTGTGTGCCGCCGACGGTGGCCACGATGATGCCATCGGCCGCGGTGGGGATGCTGAACATGCGGACCCGGTCGGCGCGGGCGAGGTGCGCATCGGCGAGCCGGATGTGCAGGGCTTCGGCGAACGTCAGGCTCACGTTGAACGGTTCGGCGATGTAGGCGTTCACGTTGCTCTGGATAACGCCGTACCGGGTCGCGTCGATCACGGCCGGGTAGGGGAGGGCGAGCAGCGGCACCACGATGGCGGCCGGGCCATCCGTCGGGCGCGCGTTCGCGGCGCTGGCCAGCACGGCGGGAAGCCCCGCCGGGTCGTCGCGGCTGGTCCCGACGCGTGCCATCCGCACGTCAACGCTGGGATTGTCGACGCGGATGGTCGACGTGACCGCCGCGGCCACGTCCGGGGGGCCGGACTGCCCGGCGACGGCCAGCACGAGGGCTGGCGCCTCCGGGGGCAGGCCGTTCGGCACCGGCCGCCGGTGACGTCCGGTCGAGGCACCCGGCCCTGGCGACGGCTCACGCGGTGGTGCCGGGGTATGGGCAGGCGCTGACCGCGGCGCCGACTGGCGCTTCGGCAGCCCGGTGACTGGTTCCCGCAGATCGGCCACAACGCGAGCGTAGCCGTGCACGCTCCGGCATGCCCCAAAAGCCGCGAAACCCGACAGTAGGTAGTTCCCGCTGATAGCTGCGCTCCGCGACCAGGGTGGATGCCGTTCGCGCCGCCGACGTGCGCTTTGTTACCGGCGGGTTCGGTTCCGGGTGGTCAGTCGCGGCCGCCGGCTACCCGCAGGCATCCTGAGCCGCGGTGTCGCTGCCGGATCCACCCGGTCCGCCGGACGCGGCCGATGCGCCCGGGGGAGAAGCGGAGCCGACGGCCGGCCGGGCGCTCCCACCGGGCGCTGGTGACGAGCCCCCGCCGGGCGGGCGGGCCGTCCGGGACGGGGTGGGCCTGACCAGGCTCTGGTCGTTCGCCAGAGCCTGGAAGAGCCGCCCGGCCGCCTGGGCGTCCCACTGCACCGCGACCTGGCCGGTGGGGGTCTGGTAGTCCACGGTGGCGAGCGGCACGGTCGTGAACGCGACATCGCCTGTGGAGATGCCGCGTATCTGATCCGCGAGGGCCGACACGTTCAGGCCCTGGTTGACGGTCAGCGCGGACAGCGACGCGCTGATGAACTGGGACAGCCGCACCGGGTTGGCCAGCAGTCCCGAGTGAATCGCCTCGGTGAGCGCCGACGACACCAGGTGCTGCTGGTCCTGGATACGGGCGAGGTCGGAGGTGGCGAAGGAATGCCGGTCGCGCGCGTAGGCCAGGGCGGTGATCCCGTTGACGTGGTGCACGCCCGCCGACAGGTGCAGCCCGCTGTAGGCGTCGTTGAGCGCCTGCGGCAGGCAGATATTCACCCCGCCGAGCGCGTCGATCACCTTGACGAACCCCAGGAAGTCGACCTCGACGTAGTCGTTGACGGTCAGGCCGGTGGCCTGCTCGACCGTCTGCACTATGAGCCGGGCGCCCCCGTACCCGTACGCGGCGTTGATCTTGCTCATGCCGTGCCCGGGGATGTTCACCCAGGAATCACGGGGGATGCTGACGACGGTCACCCGGCTCCGGTCCGCCGACACGTGCACCAGCATCAGCGTGTCGGAATTCGAGCTGACGTCGTTGCCCACGTGCAGCACGACTTCCTCGTGATGGCTGAGACCGGTCCGGGGGTCCACGCCGGCCACCAGGATGTTGAGCGGCCCGGTCGAGCCAGAGTCCGCGGTGCCTGCGTCCACGCGCTTGATGTGGGCGTTGATGTACCCGGTCAGGGCCCAGGCGCCCGCGGATACGACGAGGACGAGCGCGGACATGGCTCCGCACACGGCCAGCAGGGCCCGCCGCCTCCTGGCGCCCCGGCTCGAGGCGATGCGGGCCGCCAGCCGGGCCTGCGCGTCAGAGCGGAGGTACGGCTGCGGCGGCGGCCGCCGGACATCCGCAGCCGGCGATCCATCCTGGCTGTCCGTCATGCTCCTCCCCGGCCACCCTCTGGTCAGGCTACCTCGCTGCCATCGGGCTGCCCGAGCGCAGCGCCGGCCGTTCGGCCAGCGCACTTATTGGTTTCCGGGATGGCATCGCCGTCGCATCACCGTTATAGTTACTAGTGAGTAGCTTGTCTCTGGCCGTCGGGGTCGGACAGGCGCGACGTAACGAACCAGAGGGTTGGGATGAGCCACTACAAGAGCAATCTGCGCGACATCGAGTTCAACCTGTTCGAAGTGCTGCGCCGCCAGGACGTCATGGGCGCCGAGCCGTATGAGGAATTCGATGAGAAGACGGCCCGGGGGATCCTGGATGAGGTGAACCGGCTGGCCGTTGGGCCGCTCGCCGAGTCCTTCGCCGACGCCGACCGTCATCCGCCCATGTTCGACCCGGCGGACGGCTCCGTGCGGATTACCGAATCCTTCCGCCGGTCCTTCCGCGCTTACATGGACGCCGAGTGGTACCGCCTGGACCTGCCGGTCGAGATCGGCGGCTCGAACGCACCGCGCTCCCTGTACTGGGCGGTGGCCGAGTTGATCCTCGGCTCGAACCCGTCGGTCTGGATGTACTCCAGCGGCCCGGCGTTCGCCCATCTCCTGTGGGAGATCGGCACCCCCGAGCAGAAGCAGTTCGCCGTGCGGGCCATCGAGCGCAAGTGGGGCTCGACCATGGTGCTCACTGAGCCGGACGCGGGCTCCGACGTGGGCGCCGGCCGGACCAGGGCGACCGAGCAGCCGGACGGCACGTGGCACCTTGACGGTGTCAAGCGGTTCATCACCAGCGGCGAGCAGGATATGACCGAGAACATCTTCCACCTGGTGCTGGCGCGCCCCGAGGGTGCCGGGCCCGGTACCAAGGGCCTGTCGATGTTCCTGGTACCGAAATACCTGGTCAACGCGGATGGCTCGCCCGGCGAGCGTAACGGCGTCCGGGTCACCAACGTCGAGCACAAGATGGGCCTGAAGGCCTCCACGACGTGTGAGGTGACGTTCGGCGGCGACCGGCCGGCGGTCGGGACTCTGGTCGGCGGCGTACACGACGGTATCCGGCAGATGTTCAATATCATCGAGCACGCCCGGATGGTCATCGGCGTCAAGGCCATCGGCACACTGTCGACCGGCTACCTGAACGCGCTGGAGTTCGCCAAGAGCCGGGTCCAGGGGGCCGACCTCACCCAGATGCTCGACAAGACGGCCCCGCGGGTCACGATCACCCACCACCCGGACGTCCGCCGGATGCTGATGCTGCAGAAGGCGTACGCCGAAGGCATGCGCGCGCTGGTCCTGTACATGGCGGCGATCCAGGATGACCTGCAGACGGGCGCGGCCGAGGGGCGGACCGACGAGAAGACGGCCCGCCTGAACGATCTGCTGCTCCCGGTCGTCAAGGGCCTGGGGTCGGAGCGGGCGTACGAGATGCTCACGCTGTCGCTGCAGACCCTCGGCGGATCGGGTTTCCTGCAGGACTACCCGATCGAGCAGTACATCAGGGACGCCAAGATCGACAGCCTGTACGAGGGCACCACCGGCATCCAGGGCATGGACCTGTACTTCCGGAAGATCGTCCGGGACGGCGGGCAGTCGTTCGGTACCGTGCTCGCCGAGATCAGGGCGTTCGCGGCCAAGGACGGCGGCAACGGCCGGCTGAAGAGCGAACGGGCCGCGCTGGCCCAGGCCGCCGACGACCTGGAGGCCATGACCGGCGCGATGACGGGCTTCCTGAGCCAGTCGGCGACTCAGCCCGAGGAGATCTACCGGGTCGGGCTGAACACGACCCGGCTGCTGCTCGCGCTGGGCGACGTGATGGTCGGCTGGCTGCTGGCCCGCCAGGCTGAGATCGCGCTGGCCCGGCTGGACGAGATCGGGGTGCCCGCGGACGGGGATCGGCACGCGCAGAGTGAGCGCGACTTCTACACCGGCAAGGTCGCGGGCGCCCGCTTCTTCGCCGCAACCGTCCTGCCCCGTATCACCTCCGAGCGCAAGATCGCCGAAGAAACCACCCTCGACCTTATGGAAATCCCCGAAGAAGCGTTCTAGAGCGCATCAGGCGCGTTACGGCGAGGCGCTCATACCGGCCCAGCGAGTCCGGGCCTTGTGCCCGGCGAGCGGCCGGTGTGTCGGCGAAGTACCGCAGCGGGGCGCGAAGCGCCGCGGGGGTTCCGGGGGGTCGTCCCCCCGGGCCAGCACAGCTAGCCGGTGAATTCGAACTGGACGGCGGCCCGGCGGCCCGTGATCGGGGCGACGTAGGCGGCCACTATGGCCCGGTGCGCGGGATCGTCGCGATAGGCAAGGTAGCCGTTGATGTTGTCGAAATCGGCCGTGACCGCGAAATCGTAGTTGCCCTCGTTGAGGCGCTGGTCAAAACCGAGCGCGAACCCGCGCACCGAAGGCACGATCTCTGGCAGCGTGGCCAGCTCGTCGAAGGCCCGCTTCTTGTCCACATCGCGCGCGTGCTCGTTCCAGCCGAACAGCACCGTATGCCTGATCATGCTTTTCTGCCTCCCTCGCAGGCGCTTCGCTTGGTCGTGCCGCAGGCGCGCAAGACGACACCGCGGGAGCCTGGCCCTCGGCGCCGGGACACCGCTAAGGCCCTGCCGAGGCTAGCGGCGTTCGGCCCGGCGCCTGCGGCATCGCGCTACAGGCTCCCGGCGTGCTGCGAATGACGTTACAGGCCCATGGCGCCGAGCTTGTTGCAAGCTACAAGCCCATGTCGTCGAGTTCTTTGTGCAGGGCGGCCCGCGGGCCCCCGCTGACCTTTGGGGAGGAGGGCGCGGCGGCGACGGCCGGGCGCTGGCGGGTGCGCAGGATCCAGCCCGCCAGCACGCCGCCCACCAGGCCGCCGGCATGGCCGATCCAGCTCACTCCGGGCGTCCCCGGGATGGCGACCGTGAGGATGTAAGCGTAGGCGACCGCCGCCAGTGCCCCCACGATCGCGTCCACGAAGTTCCGGTCGAACAGCCCGCGCACCACCACGTACCCGAAGTACCCGAAGATGAGCCCGCTCGCGCCGACCGTGAGCTCGTTGCCGGACTGGAACAGCCAGACCGCCAGGCCGCTGGTGATCACGGCGATCACCGTGACGGCGATGAACTTGGCGATGCCCCGGTAGGCGGCCAGGAAACCGAGGACGAGCAGCGGGACGGAGTTCCCTTCGAGATGCTGCCAGGAGAAGTGCAGGAACGGCGCGGTGAAGATGTCCGCCAGATGGCCATCACTCCGCGGCACGATGCCGAGGCTCATGTCGAGCCGGTAACTGTCCGCCCAGTTGGCCAGCTGGATGACCCATAGCAGCCCAAGAAATCCGGCCATGAACACCAGGGCGCGCACGGCCTTACCCACCGACAGGCTGTTCCGGCCGCCACGCCGTTTCACGCTCGTGAGGTCGTCGCCGGTCAGCATGCCGCCGGAAGGGCTGTCAGGCATTGTGGTCTCCCACCCGATCGCGCGTTCAGATCCAGGCGAGCATGCGGACGGGATCTTCGAGCATCTGCCCGATGTCACGGAGCACGGCCGAGCCCAGTTCCCCGTCCACGATCCGATGATCAAAGGACAGGGACAGCGTGGTCGCCTGGCGTACGGCGATCTCGCCGTCGTGCACCCACGCCGCGTCCCTGATCCGGCCGACCGCCAGGATGGCCGCCTCGCCAGGCGTCAGGATCGGCGTGCCAGCATCCACTCCGAATACTCCTACGTTGGTGATTGTGATGGTACCTCCCGTTAGATCGGCGGGCGCGCAACGGCCGTCGCGGGCGGTGACGGTGAGGCCCGCGAAGGCGCGCGCGAGCTCGGGCATGGTCAGCACGTGCGCGTCCTTGATGTTCGGGACGATCAGGCCCCGTTCCGTCGCGGTGGCGAAGCCGAGGTTCACGTAGTGGCGGACGACGATCTGCTGGGCCTGCTCATCCCAGACCGAATTGATCATCGGATGACGCGCGACCGCCACCAGCACCGCCCGCGCCACGAACAGCAGCGGGGAGACCCGCAGCCCGGCGAATTCGGGCAGGTCGCGGATGCGCTGCAGAGCGGCCATCGTCTCGGAGACGTCCACGTCCAGGAACACCGTCACGTGCGGAGCGGTGAACGCGCTGGTCACCATGGCCGAGGCGATGTGCTTCCGGACGCCGCGGACGGGGATGCGCTCCTCGCGCGGGACCCCCGTCTGCCCCGGTGACGGCGCCGGGCCCGCCTGCGCCGCCGCGGGCCAGGTTTCTTCCGCCGAACGGGCCCGGCCGCGGGCTTGCACCGCACGCCCGATGTCGTCCCGGGTGATCGACCCTTGCGGTCCGGTCCCGCTGAGCTGGCTCAGATCGACACCGAGGTTCCGGGCCAGCTTCCGGACGGGCGGCTTGGCCAGGGGTCGATGACCGTTGCGCGATCCCCCCGAGCCTGGTGTGACTGACGTGGTTGGTGTGACGGTCTTGCAGCTGACTGGTGGGACGGCCTGCGCGGGGGCGGTCTTGCGCCTGCGGCGGGTCGTCGCGGCCACCTTGACGCCGTAGCCGACGAGCACCGGCTGGCGCTCCTCGGCCTGCTGACCGTCGCCAGCGTACCGTCCGGCATCCGCGCTGACCTGATCGGTACCGAAGCCGGCGTTGGCGGCTGTGCCGGTCCGGAGCCGGCCGGGCCGGGACGGGCGATGAGCCGGCGGAGCCGGTCACGTCGACGGCGATGATCGGCGTGCCGACGTCGACCGTCTGGCCGTCGGCGACCAGGAGGTCCGCTACGACGCCCGCGAATGGGCAGGGCAGCTCGACCACCGCCTTGGCCGTCTCGATCTCCACGATCACCTGGTTGATGGCGACCTCGTCCCCCGGCTTGACGTGCCAGGAAACGATGTCGGCCTCGGTCAGCCCCTCGCCGACGTCGGGCAGCCGGAACTCCTTGCGTTCGCTCATGGCAGCCTCCTCAGAACCCGAAGGCGCGATCGACGGCGTCCAGCACCCGGTCCAGGTCCGGAAGGTAGTGCTCCTCGAGCCGGGACGGCGGGTACGGAGTGGAAAAGCCGCCCACGCGCAGGACCGGTGCCTCGAGGGAGTAGAAGCATTCCTCGGTGATGCGCGCGGCGATCTCGGCGCCCAGGCCACCGAAGACGGGGGCCTCGTGCACCACCACGCAGCGCCCGGTCCGGCGCACGGAGGCGCTGACCCTGTTCATGTCCAGCGGGGACAGCGACCGCAGGTCGATCACCTCGATGCTGCGGCCGTCCTCGCGTGCGGCGGCCGCGGCGCCCAGCGCCACCTTGACCATCGGGCCGTAGGCCAGGAGCGTGATGTCCGTGCCCTCGGCTACGGTGCGCGCGGCGTCCATCGGCAGGGCGTCCGCGACGCTGGCCGTCGTGTCGACGTCCGCCTTCTCCCAGTAACGCCGCTTCGGCTCGAAGAAGATCACCGGGTCGTCGCTGCGGATCGCCTGCTGGATCATCGTGAACGCGTCCGGCCCGCTGGAGCACGCCACCACCCGCAGGCCGGCCGTGTGGGCGAACGGCGCCTCGGGTGATTCGCTGTGGTGCTCGACCGCGCCGATGCCACCGCCGAACGGGATGCGGATGACGACGGGAAGCGCGACGCTGCCGCGCGAGCGGTACCTCATCTTCGCCAGCTGGCTGACGATCTGGTTGAACGCCGGGTATACGAAGCCGTCGAACTGGATCTCGCACACCGGCCGGTAGCCGCGCAGGGCGAGCCCGATCGCGGTGCCCACGATGCCGGATTCGGCCAGCGGCGTGTCCACGACGCGGCTCTCGCCGAAGTCCTTCTGCAGCCCGTCGGTGATCCGGAAGACGCCGCCGAGCTTGCCGACGTCCTCGCCCATGATCAGGACCTTGCGATCGTCCTCCAGTGCCCGGCGGAGACCCTCGTTCAGCGCCCGGGCCAGGGTGAGCGTGGTCATCGGGCCTCCCCGCTGCGCCCGAAGCCGCCGGTGCCGCGGGCCTGCGCCGCGCCGGGAACGCCGGGGCCCCCGGGCACGCCATCCGGTGGCGGGATTCCGGGCCCGTCGCGCCCGGAATCATCGAAGGAATCGAGGTAGGCGGCGTAGGTATCCCGTTCGGCGTCGACGACCGGGTGTGATCCCGCGTAGATGTGCTCAAAGGCGGACAGCGGTGCCGGGTCCGGCATGGCCCGGCACGCCTCACGCAGCCAGGCGCCCAGCCGGGCGGCCTCGGCGTCGATCTCGTCGAAGAAGCTGGCGTCGGCGGCCCCGCTCCGCACCAGGTACGCCTTGACCCGCTCGACCGGGTCCCGGAGTTTCCATGCCTCCAGGTCGCCGGCCAGCCGGTACCTGGTCGGGTCGTCGGTGGTCGTGTGCGCGCCCATCCGGTAGGTGAACGCCTCGATCAGCGTGGGCCCCTGCCCCTCGCGGGCGGCCCGCAGCGCGGCCCGGGTCACGGCGAGGCAGGCGAGCACGTCGTTGCCGTCGACACGCAGGCCCGGGAAACCGAAGCCGCGCGCCCGCTGGTAGAGCGGGATCCGGCTCTGCCGCTCCAGCGGCTCGGAGATGGCCCACTGGTTGTTCTGGCAGAAGAACACGACCGGCGCGTTGAAGACCGACGCCCAGATGAACGCCTCATTGACGTCACCCTGGCTGGTGGCCCCGTCGCCGAAGTAGGCGATGACGGCCTCGCCCCCGTCCCCGGTGGCCCCGTCCCGCTGTATCCCCATCGCGTACCCGGTGGCGTGCAGCGTCTGGCTGCCGATCACGATCGTGTACAGGTGGAACTTGCGCTCCTCCGGGTCCCAGCCGCCGTGGCTGACACCGCGGAACAGTTCCAGCAACTGGACGGGGTCGACGCCGCGGCACCACGCGACGCCGTGCTCCCGGTAGGTCGGGAACGCCATGTCCTGCGCGCCGAGCGCCCGGGCGGAGCCGATCTGCGCCGCTTCCTGGCCGAGCAGGGAGGCCCAGATGCCGAGCTCACCCTGGCGCTGCAGCGCGATCGCCTCGGTGTCCATCCGGCGGACGAGCACCAGGTCGCGATAGAGGCCCTGAAGTTCGCGGGCGGAGATGTCGAGCGGGTAGTCGGGATGATCCACCCGCTCGCCTTCGGGGGTCAGGAGCTGGATCAGCTCCTCTGGTGCACCTGCCTCCGGGGGCAGGCCGGCCGCGGCGGCCGGCGCGGAGGCCAGTGGCGGGGGCATGACCTCATGTGCGGCGGACGAACCGCCGGTTTCGACGGACACGTGCCACTCCTTGATCCTCAGGGCCGGTGTGGGATCGCCAGGACCGGCCGGGCGGTTGCGCTGCTGTCCGTTGGTGGCGGACACCTTTCCATGCGGGGGCGCTGTGTAGTTGTCCCTCTGCCAGTACGGACCGCGGGCGGGCGTGGGTCTCATCGCGTACGCTGCGGCCCTGGCGCAGATGCATGTGAGCATATGTGCCCCGTTAGTCTTGGGAGGAGGAGGATACGTGTCCCGTGTGGTTATTGACGTCATGCTCAAGCCCGAAATTCATGATCCACAGGGGGACGCCATCACGGAGTCCGCGCACCGTCTCGGCTATGGGGACGTGCTCAGCGTGCGCCAGGGCAAGAGGTTCGAGGTCGAAATCAGCGGCCCGGCCGACGAGCCCGCCCTGGAGGCAATCGCCAAGCTCGCCTCGGACCTGCTCGCGAACCCCGTGATCGAGGAGTTCACGCTGCACCTCGCCTGATTGCCTGCGTATATGCCCCACGTACGTGCCCGCGCTGAGGTGTTTGGGCGTGCTGGCATGTAACAGTGGCATGTAACCCCTGAATTTCACGGTTATGAATGTCCGGGGCGGGAAGCCTTGGCTTGTGAAGTTCTGTTTGGCTTTCCGGCGTGAGGCGCTCAGCGTTCCGGTGACCAGGCGCGTGCTGGGCGACGTCCTGCGGAACGCGGGGGTCGACGACGACAGCGTTTCGGACATCCTGCTGGCAGCTACGGAGGCGTGCTCTAACGTGCTCAGGCACGGCGGATCCCGGGCCACGGGGTACGCCGTGGTCGTCACCCTCGGCGCGAACCAGTGCGACGTGGAGGTCGCCGAGGACCGGGGCTTCGCGGGAACGGGGACCGCGGCCGACGTCCCGCGCCGGGCGGCCGCACCCGGCGGGCGGCGGCTTTCCCGCCCGTCGCCCGGGCTCACGATGCCGGGTGGCCGGCGCCGCGCCGGGCGGTCCCTGTCCTGGCCTGCGCGCAAGTCTGCCCTGGGCCGGATGCCCTGGCGCCGCGTAACCTCCGCGAGTGGGCCTGGCCAGGGCCGCGGCGAGACGAAGCGCCCGGGCCGGGACGCGGACGTCATGGGCCTGCCCGAGTCGGGCCGCGGGCTGGACGTCATGCGCGCCTGCGTGGACGACGTGACGCTGCGCAGTCGGCCCGGCCGCGGCACCGTGGTGACCATGCGCAAGCGCATTCGCTGGTCCAGCGACGCTCCGCTGGCCCGCATGCGAGCGGTCAGCTAGGGTAGCCGCGGATCCCTATTCGGGGCAGACGCCGCCGAACGGCGTCACCGCCAAGCTGGTCGACCTGGGCATTTACCCGCCTGCCGTATCCGGAACCTCGGGCTCCGGGTACACGACGGCCTTCTGGGCGCCCGCCAAGGGTGCCATCGCCCTGGTCCGCACCGCCCCGCCAGTGTTCTCCCTGGATACCGAGCAGACCGCCATCGGCGGCTAGAGCCCGGCAAGAGTGTGGGTCGGCGACGCAACCGGCGCCGAACCAGCGTCCAGGAGGTGCGGCGCGCCCGGTAATCTTCGGGCGTGCCCCTCAATAGCTTGTGCGGTGCCGATTGACCGCGCGCGTTGGCGTCATCACCTTCCCGGGCTCGCTGGACGAAGGTGAGGCGGCCCGCGCGGTGCGCCGGGCCGGCGGCGAGCCGGTCGCCCTCTGGCACGCCGAGCGTGACCTGCGCGGCGCGGACGCCGTGATCCTGCCCGGCGGATTTTCCTACGGCGACTACCTGCGCTGCGGCGCGATCGCGCGGTTCTCCCCGGTGATGACCGGGGTCGCGGCCGCCGCGAAGGCGGGGCTGCCGGTGCTCGGCATCTGTAACGGTTTCCAGATCCTGTGCGAGGCGCACCTGCTGCCCGGGGCGCTGACCCGGAACGCGGGCCTGCACTTCGTCAGCCGCGATGTGCGGCTGCGGGTGGAGAACGGCGGCACGCCGTGGACCCGGGCGTACGCCCCCGGCCAGCAGATCACCGTGCCGCTGAAGAGCGGCGAGGGCGCGTACCTGGCCGAAGCCGGGACACTCGAGGCGCTGGAGGCCGGCGGCCAGGTGGTCGTCCGCTACCTGGACAACCCCAACGGCTCGGCGCTCAGCATCGCCGGTGTCTGCAACGAGGCGGGCAACGTGGTCGGGCTGATGCCGCACCCCGAATACGCCATCAGCGAGCTCACCGGGCCGGGCGCCGACGGGCTCGGCTTCTTTTCCTCGGCCGTCTCCGTCCTGGTGGGGGCGTGATGACGGCCCCGGACACGGTGACCCGCGCCGCGGCCAGCCCGGATCAGCCGCAGCCGTCCGCCGAGCTCGGCCTGACCAGGCCGGAATACGAGCGCATCCGGCAGTTGCTCGGCCGCCGCCCCACCGACGCGGAGCTCGCGCTGTACTCGGTGATGTGGAGCGAGCACTGCTCCTACAAGTCGTCCAAAGTGCACCTGCGGCAGTTCGCCGAGAAGGCGCCGCCCAGCGATGCGCTGCTGGCCGGCATCGGGGCCAACGCCGGCGTGGTCGACATCGGCGGCGGCTACGCGGTCACCTTCAAGATCGAGTCACACAACCACCCCTCCTACGTCGAGCCGCACCAGGGCGCGGCGACCGGCGTCGGCGGCATCGTCCGCGACATCCTGGCCATGGGGGCGCGGCCGGTCGCGGTGATGGACTCGCTGCGGTTCGGGCAGGCCGGCGCGGGCGACACCCGCCGGGTGCTGTCCGGCGTAGTCAGCGGGATCTCGTTCTACGGCAACTGCCTGGGCCTGCCCAACATCGGCGGGGAACTGGCCTTCGACGCCTGCTACGCGGGAAACCCGCTCGTCAACGCGCTGTGCGTCGGGGTCATGCGGCACGGTGACCTCAAGCTCGCCACTGCCGACGGGCCCGGCAACAAGGTCATCCTGCTCGGCTCGCGGACCGGGCCCGACGGCATCGGCGGTGCGTCGGTGCTGGCCAGCGCGACCTTCGGCGGCGACGGCGGCCACTCGGCCAAGCGACCCAGCGTGCAGGTCGGCGACCCGTTCCTGGAAAAGCTCCTGATCGAGTGCTGCCTCGAGCTTTACCGCGGTGGACTGGTCGTGGGCATCCAGGACCTCGGCGCGGCGGGTGTCGCGTGCGCGACCACCGAGCTGGCCGCGGCCGGAACGGGCGGCATGCGGGTCCGGCTCGACGCGGTGCCGTTGCGCGATCCGGCGCTGGGGCCGCCGGAGATCCTGATGAGCGAGTCGCAGGAACGGATGATGGCCGTCGTCGAACCGGCCAGCGTCCCGCGCTTCCTCGCCGTCTGCGCCAAGTGGGCCGTCCCGGCCACGGTCATCGGGGAGGTGACCGACAGCGGTCGGCTCGAGATGACCTGGCACGGTGAGACGGTGGTCGACATCCCGCCCGGTACTGCCGCGGACGAGGGGCCGGTGTACTCCCGCCCGCTGGCCCGGCCCGGCTGGCAGGACAAGCTGGCCGCCGACGACCCCGCCGCTCTGCCGCGGCCGTCCGGGGCCAGCGGGCTGCGGGCCGCGCTGCTGTCCATGCTCGGCTCGCCCGGGCTGGCCGACACGGCGTGGGTCACCGAGCAATACGACCATTACGTGCGCGGCGACACGGTCCTGGCCATGCCCGAGGACGGCGGCCTGATCCGGGTCGATGAGGAGACCGGGCTCGGGGTGGCGCTGGCCACCGACGGGAACGGCCGCTTCGCGCTGCTCGACCCCTACGCGGGAGCACAGCTCGCGCTGTGCGAGGCGTACCGCAACGTGGCCGTGACCGGTGCCCGGCCGCTCGCCGTGACGAACTGCATGAACTTCGGGTCACCCGAGGACCCGGCCGTGATGTGGCAGTTCGCCGAGGCCGTCCGGGGTCTCGCGGATGGCTGCGCCGTGCTCGGCGTCCCCGTCACCGGCGGCAACGTCAGCTTCTACAACCAGACCGGTGAGGCCGCCATCCAGCCCACCCCGGTGATCGGGGTGCTGGGCGTGCACGCGGACGTGCGCCGCCGGCTGTCCATCGGCTTCGGCACCGGCGGGGCCCGCATCATGCTGCTCGGCCGAACCGCTCCCGAGTTCGGCGGGTCGGCGTGGGCGCACGTCCTGCATGCGCACATCGGCGGCCGGCCTCCCGCGGGTTGATTTTGACGCCGAACGGGCCCTGGCGCGGGTTCTCGCCGATGCGGCGGCCTCCGGTGTGGCGTGTGCCGCACACGACCTGTCCGACGGTGGCCTTGCGGTCGCGCTGGCCGAATCGTGCCTGCGCGGAGGCCTCGGCTGCCAGGTCAGGCTGCCCGGGGACGCGTTCACGTACCTGTTCAGCGAATCGGCGGGGCGGGCCATCGTGGCGGTCCGTCCCGGGGCGGAGGCGGAATTCGAGCAGATTTGCGCGGCGCACGCCGTGCCGGCCCTGGCCATCGGCATCGCCGGCGGCCCATGCCTGGAGGTCGAGGACTCCTTCACGATCTCGCTGGCGGAGCTGGCCGGGGTGCACCGCGGCGCCCTGCCGGCGATCCTCAGCTGACGGGCCCGCACCATGCCCGCTGAACCAGCCCGGCGTTGCCCAGCGGCTGGCCGGGCTCGTGGAGCTCGTGGAGGACGCGGGGCCCGCCCCGGCCGCGGCCCGGATCCGCGTGACGCCGAGAGCGCAGCCGCCGTGACCCGCGCGCTGGACGCCGGTGAGGCACCGCCGGCGGATCGCGCTCCGCGTCGCGGTGAGGTACCTGCTCGGGCTGCTCGCGGCGGCGGTGCCCGGCCGCGCGGTGGAGGTGAGGGTCCCCCCGGTGGCCGCGGTGCAGTGTGTGCCGGGGCCCCGGCACACCCGGGGCACGCCGCCCAATGTCGTCGAGACCGATCCCGTTACCTGGATCCGGCTGGCCACCGGCCGCCTCACGTGGGCCGAAGCCGTCCGCGCAGGCGCCGTCCAGGCCAGCGGGCCACGCGCCGACCTCGCGCCCTACCTGCCGGTTAGCGCGGGTAGCGGCCCGGGCGCGTCATCTTCTCATTAGACTGGTCGTGTGCCAAAGCCCGACGGCCGCCTGATGGATGATCTGGATCCCTCCGACCGGCCGCCACGCGATGCCTGCGGCGTATTCGGCGTCTGGTCGCCGGGTGAGGACGTCGCCAAGCTCGCCTATTACGGGCTGTACGCCCTCCAGCACCGGGGTCAGGAGTCGGCCGGTATCGCGGTCAGCGACGGTGACCGCATCGTCGTCTACAAGGATATGGGCCTCGTGGCGCAGGTATTCGACGAGGCCGCGCTCAATACCCTCCGCGGCTACCTGGCCGTCGGGCACTGCCGCTATTCCACCTCGGGTTCTTCGGTGTGGGAGAACGCCCAGCCGACCTTCCGCTCCACGCATGACGGCGGCCTGGCGCTCGGGCACAACGGCAACCTGATCAACATGCTGGAACTGGCCCGGCTGCTGGACGCCGATGCTGGCCCGGAGTACCGGCTGCCCGCGGCGACCTCCGACACGGACGTACTGACCGCACTGTTCGCCCGGCCGCCCCAGCGCCATCAAGGGCTCCCGCCGGGCGCCCGTTCCGCCCGCCGAGGGGACGCCGGCCGGAGGCTGGCGCGTCACCGCATGTCCGCGCCGACGACATCGAGGCGATGGCCCTGGCCACGCTCCCGCTCGTACGGGGCGCCTACTCGCTGGTCTTCATGAACGAGCGGACGCTGTTCGCCGCGCGGGACCCGCAGGGTTTCCGGCCGCTGGTGCTCGGCCAGCTCGAGACCGGGTGGGCGGTGGCCAGCGAGACCGCGGCGCTGGAAATCATCGGCGCCCGCTTCGTCCGGGAGATCGAGCCGGGCGAGCTGATCACCATCGATGAGCGCGGCGTGCGGTCCCGGTACGTTCGCGCTGCCCCGCCCAAGGGATGCCTGTTCGAGTACGTCTACCTGGCGCGCCCGGACACCACCATCGCGGGGCGGAACGTGCAGGCCACCCGGGTGGAGGTGGGCCGCAAGCTCGCAGCCGAACATCCTGCCGCCGCCGACCTGGTGATCCCGGTACCCGAGTCGGGCACGCCCGCCGCGATCGGCTACGCCGAGGCCAGCGGCATTCCCTTACGGTCAGGGCCTGGTCAAGAACTCCTACGTCGGCCGCACCTTTATCCAGCCGAGCCAGACCATCCGGCAGCGGGGTATCCGGCTGAAGCTGAACCCGCTGGCCGGGGTCGTCGCGGGGCGGCGCCTGGTGGTCGTGGACGATTCGATCGTGCGCGGGAACACACAGCGCGCCATCGTGGCCATGCTGCGCGAGGCGGGCGCGGCCGAGGTGCATGTGCGGATCTCGAGCCCGCCGGTCAGCTGGCCGTGCTTCTACGGGATCGACTTCGCGACCCGGGCCGAGCTGATCGCGGGCCACGAATCCGTGGCCGAGATCTGCGAATCGATCGGGGCCGACTCGCTCGGCTACATCTCGCTGGACGGCCTCGTCGCGGCGACCACGCTTCCGGCTGACCGGCTCTGCCGGGCCTGTTTCGACGGGATTTACCCGGTCCCCGTCGAGGAGTCCGAACGGGGCAAGTACCTTCGGGAGCCGGGTACCGGGCGCTCGAGGAGGCCACGCCGTGACCGGCAGGTCCAGCGATCAGGCGGCGTCCGGCGCCGCGGAGCGGGTAGATCCGGCCCCGGGCGCCCTACCGGATGCGGCCGTACCGGAGGCCCCGGTACCCGATGTGCCGGGCGGGACGGCGCTGGGCGAAACGGCTCTGGGCGGCCTCAGCTACGCGGCCGCGGGCGTGGACATCGGGGCGGGTGACCGGGCCGTCGAGCTGATGCGGTCCTCGGTGGCGAGCACGGCGCGGCCCGAGGTGATCGGGGACATCGGCGGGTTCGTCGGCCTGTTCGACGCGACCCGGCTCGCGGCCTACCGCCACCCCGTCCTGGCGACCTCCACGGATGGCGTCGGCACCAAGGTGGTGATCGCGAGCCGCCTCGGCATCTACGACACGGTTGGGATCGACCTGGTCGCCATGGTCGTGGATGACCTGGCCGCGTGCGGGGCGGAACCGCTGTTCATGACCGACTACGTGGTCTGCGGCGCGATCCGGCCACAGCGGGTGGCCGCGATCGTCTCCGGGGTCGCGCGCGGCTGCGCGGCGGCGGGCTGTGCCCTGCTCGGCGGCGAGACCGCCGAGCATCCGGGGCATCTCGGCGCGGACGACTTCGACCTCGCGGGTGCGGCGACCGGCGTCGTGGAGGCCGAAGCGATCCTGGGGGCCAGCCGGGTCAGGCCTGGTGACACCGTGATCGCGATGGCCTCGTCCGGGCTGCACTCCAACGGCTTTTCCCTGGTCCGGGAGATTCTGAAGCGGGCCCGGCTGGACCTGGAGCAGGATCTGCCGGAGCTCGGCCGGCCGCTCGGGGAGGAACTGCTGGTTCCGTCCCGCATCTACGCCCAGGATTGCCTGGCCCTCGCGGAGTGCTGCGACGTGCACGCGTACGCGCACATCACCGGGGGTGGCCTGGCTGGCAATCTCGCCCGGGTCCTGCCCGCCGTGGCGGACGCGGTGCTGGACCGGGGGACCTGGCAGCCGCCCGCGATCTTCAGCGTGCTGGCCCGCGCGGGCGCGGTGCCGGACGAGGAGATGGACCGCGTCTTCAACCTGGGCGTCGGCATGACCGCAGTGGTGGGCCGACCCGATACGGACGAGGCCCTCCGCGTGCTGGCCTCGCGGGACGTGACCGCATGGATCCTCGGCGAGATAGTGCCCGGCACCGGCGAAGCCCGGCTCACCGGCACACACTCAGGCTGAGGAACGGGCAGGCAGGGGAACCGGCCATCGGGCCAGCGCCCCGCTCAATTCCCGTCAGCTCGTTCCCGGCCGGCCGAATGCGCGACGCTACGAGGAAGGCCGGCCACTCGTCGTCTTCGTCGTCTTCTTCCTCGGCGTCGTCTTCGTCGTCTTCCTCGGCGTCGTCTTCGTCGTCGTGGTCCGCGCCGACCGGATCGTATGCCCGGTCACGCTGATCCGCTCCCACGCCCAGCTCCGCACGCAGCCGGTCAAGGTCTGTTCCGCCGCTGTTGTACTTCAGCTGGCGGGCAACCTTCACCTGCTTGGCCTTGGCTCGGCCGCGCCCCATTGGCTCGACCCCCTCGAACGTCCGGAGCCTGGTAAGGCCCCATAATGTCTGCATTGCTGGCTTTCCGCACAACAAACGGACCCGCCTCACTCCCCATTAAGAGTTTGGCGCGCACCAGCTTCCGTACAGGTACAACCGTACCCGCTTTGCGGGCCGCATGCGTACGCTGATGAACTCCCCGGGCCGTCAGGCCCGTCCGCGTCCTTGTCGCGTTCCTGTCCGGAATGTCCTGACCCGCATCTCAGCCGCCGAGCCAGATGCCACGGAGCCTTCCGACATCGGACATTCTCTGCTCCGCGAGCCGGTCCGCCGCGGCCGATGAGGGCACGCCATCGGCTTCCGCGATCTCGAAAATGTGCGTCGTGGTGGCGAATATCTGCTCGGCGCGCGCCTTGGCCCGTTCGAAGCTGAAACCGGCCCGCTCGTCGGCAACCTGGATGACGCCGCCGGCGTTCACCACGTAGTCCGGCGCGTACAGGATGCCGCGGTCGGCGAGAATTTTCTCGACCCCCACGTGCGCGAGCTGGTTGTTGGCGCCGCCGCAGATGATGGCGGCGCTCAGCGTGGCGGCCACGTCATCGTCCACGGCGCCGCCGAGCGCGCACGGCGAGAACACGTCCAGGCCGGCGGCCAGCAGTTCTGCGGTACTGCCCGCGACCTCGACGTCCGGGTGCCGCGCCCGGACGCTGTTCTGCCGCGGCCTCGCTGACGTCGCAGATCAGCACCTCGGCACCGTCCTCGGCGAGATGGTCGGCCAGCTTATGGCCGACCTTGCCGACGCCCTCGATGCCGACCCGGCGGCCGCGCAGGCTGGTTGAGCCCCACACGTGCCCGGCGGCGGCGCGCATGCCCTGGAAGACGCCGAACGCGGTCAGCACGGACGAGTCGCCGGCGCCGCCGTACGCGGGCGTGCGGCCGGTGACGAAGGAGCACTCCCGCGCGATGATGTCCATGTCCGCGCTGCGGGTGCCGACATCGCAAGCGGTGATATAACGCCCGCCGAGGGAGGCGATGAAACGCCCGTAGGCGCGCAGCAGGGCCTCGGTCTTCAGTTCGGCTGGATCGCCGATGATGACGGCTTTCCCGCCGCCGTGGTCCAGGCCGGCGAGGGCGTTCTTGTAGGCCATGGCGGCCGAGAGCCGCAGCACGTCGGTGAGGGCCTCGTCCTCGCTGCCGTACGGATAGAAGCGGGTCCCGCCGAGGGCAGGGCCCAGGGCCGTCGAGTAGATCGCAATGATCGCCTTCAGCCCGCTGCGGGTGTCCTGGCAGAAGGCGACCTGCTCATGGCCGGTCCGTTCGGTGCTGCCCATGCCCTTGTGGGGCGTCGTGAACACATGCGTCACTGTGGTGACTCTTCCGATTCGTGCCCGCGCCCTTCCTCAGCACAGGATCTGCCCCACAGCTTAGGCGGACGGGCCTCGCGACCATGGGGATGTCGTTATCGGGCGGCCCGGCCGGGCGAAGGGCCCGCTAGGCCAATTACGGGCTTGCCATTTCGGCAATCGCGCGGGCGGATCCGCTGGGCCCTAACTCCGCCTCCGGTCACCGGCGTCGGCCGGGATCCGCTTTCGTGCCTGGGCCGATTACAGTTCGTACTCGCGCTCGTCGACGATATCGGCGACTGACTGTAGTCATTCGGCAGATCCCACCTTGTGCCGGCCGACTGTGCTTGTCTGCTTACGGCCTGCCGTCGACCGTTGCCGGTTTGTGACGGATGCGTGAACTAGTGTCACTATATGCTGTCAACCGGAAGGCTGCTATGACCGTCTCATGATGAGTTGGCCGCGTCTGCCGCGCTCGGGTACCTGGCGGCTTCCGGTCGCAGTATTTCCGAATCTGCCATGATGCAACTCTAAGTATCGCTACACTTACGCTCAGTGACAGCGGCCCGGCGGCTTGCAGAAGCACGAGATAAAAACTTTGCGCCGGGTGGTCGACTTGTCACCCCTGGTGATGGCAATATGGTCTCTGTACACCATATGGGACATCAACGACAGGCTCCCGTTTGGAGCACCGCGCAAGGAACGAACGCAGGATCGCAAGTTTCGGTCCAGGAGGAGAGGCCGCAAATGGCTGCACGTACACCCGAGGCAGAGCCGCTGCTGACACCGGCCGAGGTCGCAACGATGTTCCGCGTCGACCCGAAGACCGTCACGCGGTGGGCCAAGGCAGGAAAGCTGACGTCCATCCGCACGCTCGGCGGGCACCGCCGGTACCGGGAGACCGAAGTCCGCGCACTGCTCGCTGGCATTCCGCAGCAGCGTTCAGAATGAGGTCTGCCGCACTCGCGTGCCCAAGCCATGCGCCAGGGGGGCAGCTATCTGCCGGTGCACCGCGCGCGCGGCGGCAGTCTTCCAACCAGTAGGGGGGTCGGCCCCGGTGGACAAAGTGCCACTTCGGGCCGTGTTTCACCAGCAGTCGAATAGGCGCCGCGCCTCGCGGACGCATACTGCCGGGGCCGATCCAGCTCAGCACACCAAGGCAGACCGAGGCAGACGACTGCCTCCCGGCAGTTACAGTAAGTATTGTTCGATAATTATTCGTAATCATACCTGCTGAACAGCGGTATTCGACATACTGGTTCGCGTTCAGACGAGCGGACGCACGTATGGTCGGCCGGTCTCGGCTGGGGGACGTGGCATTGCGCTGCGTTCATGGGGAGGGATCGCACGATGCGTGATCCGGAGTTGGCCGCGCGTGCCGGTTACGCCGCGGCGCGGCTGGAAAAGGCATGGGAGCGCTGGCGAGCACTGCACGGGCTCGGGGGGCCTTCGGACCCACTGGTCAGTTACGTGGGGTACTCGCACAAGGAGCCGATGGGCCAGCCTCGCGTGGTCATCGGCGTGGACGCCGCGGAGGCCGAGTACTTCGCCGGTTTCCTGGAGAGTCATGAATGCGTCAGCGTCGCGCAAACGGAACCGCGGCCGGTTAACGGCGTTGCTCACCGGCCGGTCAACGCGTCCGCGCCGGCGCCCCGCGACGTGCCGTCCGAGCCAATGGTCCAGATGGCGGACATCACGGATCCGGCTGCGCTGACCGGGGCGTCCAGCGCAGCCCGGGCGGCCCATGCCGAGGGCGCGGTGCTGACCGGCCCAGGACCATCGCCCGGTCCCGCGACCAGGGTCTTTCACCAGGCTGCAACGGCTCAGGGGCATCCGCATGACGCGCACGACCCGCTGGCCGCCGAGCTCGCAGGATGGGCGTCGGGTGAGCTGCCGGGGCAGGCGACGGAGCAGCTGGCCACCTGGGCGGCGGCCGGATCGGGCCCCTCCCGGGCCTTGGATCGCCCGCACAGCGCGCGTTAGCGATTCCAGCTTCAGGCATTTAGAGGTTTCCCAGCTTTGTCCCAGCTTGGTGTCAGGTACGGAGGCCAGGCTGATCAGCAGAGGGTAAGCCCTCTTCTCCAAGACGTCTGGGCCCGGCACGGCCAGGCCCCGGGCCGGGCCCAGACACCAGGGATGCGGAACGCACGCACGCTCTTGCTCTCCCCGCGGTATGGCCTCGTTCCGGTGTGGCTACGGCACCGCCGTGGTCGTCGGTGGCGTGAGATCCGTCGTGCAGTACATGCACTTGCGGGCCGCGATCGGGATCTTGCCGAGGCACTCGGGGCATTCGCGCTCGGTCGCTGCCTCCCTGCGGCTCATTATGTCCAGTAGCTTGCCGACCGGCGTCACGACCAGGTAGTAGACGACCACGGCGATGACCGCGAACGAGATGAGCGCGTTGATGAAGTCGCCGTAGCTGAACTTGCTGTGGTTGATCGTGAAGGTCAGGGTCTCGAAATTGGGCTGGCCGCCGATGGCGGCGATGAGCGGCGTGATGATGTCTTTGACCAGGGCGGTCACCACGGCGGCGAAGGCGGTGCCGATGACCACCGCTACCGCGAGGTCGACGAGGTTGCCCCGTAGCAGAAACCTCCGGAATCCGCTCACGCGGGTCCCCTTTCGCTCAGCTCAACATTCTCAGGCTTTCGCCGCGCCAGTGCGGCCGCGATGCGCCGGTGCCTCATGGTGTGCTAGCCGGGCAGGACCTGCGGCTGGGGCTCCCTCGTGGCGAAAGACAGGCGCCATTCCTCATCGGCCTGCCCGTCGATCTCCAGCACCCAGGTGAACCGGGCATCTTGAGGGAGCTGGAGAACCGTGTTGAAGGCGATCGGCACGTTGATCTCGGACCCCGGGGTCAGCCCCGCGGGACGTCCCGCCTCGAACTGGCCGCCGGCCCGGATTTCCTGGCCTCCGCCGGGTCCCGGTTGGCTGACCGGTGTTCCGTCTTCGTCGAGCAGTCGCAGCGTGAAGGCGATCTTCTTGTTCGTGTGCTGCCACGGGATGTGGAAGAGCACCGCCACCCCGCAGGCCACCGGGCCTGGACCGCAGACGGACCAGCCGCCGCCCGAGATGAACAACTTGCCCTCGGCCACCTGAGCGTGGTCGGCGAGCATCATCGTGACCCTCATGGATCAGAACCGCCTAAGGTGAGAAGGCCGCAGACGATCATGGAAACGTTACCTGGCACTACCCTAGACGGGACACGGCCCGGAAAAGCCCAGGTGATGCTGATATTGGCGTGACCGGGGCGGTGGCGGGAGGATCGGTGGCCGCGCCCGGGCCTACCAGCGGTGCCACGGGGCTGCGCGGCCTCTGACGTCATCCGGCGCCCGCGGGCTGCTCACCGCGGCCAGGTGGCCCCGGAGGATGACTTCTTGCGCAGGTCGTCGCGGATCTCGTGGCCTAGTCGGCGCGTCTCCCGGCGGTTGACCATCGCGCCAATGGCGGCCCCGCTCAGCAGCGGACCGAGCGAGAGGGCGCTCCGGCCCGCCCGGAAGGCGAGACGGCGCTGCAGCCGGCGTCCGAGCGGGGATCCCATGGCGAGCACCACCCCGCCGGGCGTCAGCGCGACACCGCGGCGGTGAGCCCACGCCCCCACGTAGGCGGTCATCCGGCTGGACAGGTCGCCCGGCGGCCGCGCGCCGTAGACCTCGTGGAGTTCGGCGATGAGCTTGATCTCGATACCGACGAGCGTCAGCGTCTCCGTGACGACCTCGGCCGGGAACGCGGGCGCGACCGGCAGGACGGACCAGACGCCGACCGTGGCGCCGATGGCCGCCGACGCGCGTGACGCGCCCTCGATGAGCGCAGTGGCGAGCTCGTCCGGGGATTTGCCGGGAAACTGGGTCCGCAGGGTGGCCAGGTCCCGGACGGGCAGGCGCGGGGCGAGCGCGAGCACCTCGCTGGCCAGCCAGCGGGTACCCGCCTGGACGCCGCGCCCGGCCAGCCGGGTACCGCGCCCGGCGACGCTCCTTCCACGCTGCGAAATGCTCCTTCCGTGCTCGGTGATGCTGGTTCCGCGCTTGACGGCGTCCGGCCGCTGGCGGGCGGCGCTCGCCCCACGGCGGGTGACGCTCGCGCCGCCCCGCGCGACCCGGGCCAGGGCCGACCGGGCGACCTCGGTCACGGGCCGGCCCTGCGAGGGCCGCTCGGCTGATTCGCTCACCTCACCGACGATCTCGGCAACGCTGTCCACATCAGGGACGCCGGTCCCTTGGGTATCCCCTGGGAGATTGGTGGCTTCCTCGGAGTTCTCGCGGCGGTCGCGGCCGGTAGCATCCATGCTCAACCCCATACCCGCTAACCTCCCCATCGCACACGAGGCGCACACCAAGATCATGTGCCGTTAGCGCCGGCTGGGGTGAGAATGTGGCCGTCCACGACAGCCTCGGTGAGAAGTTCCTTGTACCCGGCCTCGTCGAAGAACACGGTGAGGCGCTCGCCGTCCTCGGAGATGACCACGCCGCGCCCCCACTCCTGGTGCTCGACCCGCATGCCCATTGCGAACGCGCCGTGGTCGCGTGCGGCGGGGGTGGACAGCCCGGCGTCACAGTTGTCGCATCGCCCGCACGGGTCCAGGGCGCCCTGGCCGAAGTACCTCAGCAGGAAACGCCGCCGGCAATCGGTCAGCTCCGCGTACCGGCGCATCATCTCTACCCGGGACCGCTCGACGGAGCGGTTGTGCGCCGCGATCTCGATCGCCTTCGCGGCAGCCTCGGCCGGTGGTGGTGCGCCGCCGACCGGCTCGATGACGTCCTGCAGCCGGACGGCCCCGGCCGCCTCGAGCAGATTGACCAGACCGGTGAGGCGGCGTTCGGACAGACCGGACCGCTCGGCCAGGTCACGCACCGAGATCGGGGTCCGGGTGACGGCCGCCACCTCGGCGAGCAGCTTCTCCTCCGGCAGGCCGCCGGTGAAGAACCGCCGGATGCCGACGTCTTCGGGCCGGTAGAAGCAGACCGCCGTGGCCGCCTTCCCGTCCCGCCCGGCTCGGCCGATTTCCTGGTAGTACTCATCCAGGGAGCCCGGCACCGAGGCGTGCACGACGAAGCGGACGTCGGGCCGATCGATGCCCATGCCGAACGCGCTGGTGGCCACGATCGTCTCGCCGCCCATGAAGACGCGCTGGGTCTCCTCCCGCTCCGCCCGGCTGAGCCCCGCGTGATAGGGCCGGACGCCGAGCCGTTCCGCGTACTTTTCGGTCTCCTCGCGGGTGGCGGCGTAGATGATGCCGGTGCCGCTGAACTCCCGTGCCGCCTTCTGGACCGCCGCATCCTTGGGGCCGGCCTCGTGGAAGGCGCGCACCGACAGGTGGATCTCCGGCCGGTCGAACCCGCGGATCACCTGGGCCGGGGCCCGCAGGCCCAGCCGCCGGACGATCTCCTCACGGACCGGCGGGGCGGCGGTGGCGGTGAGCGCCGCGACCACCGGGCGGCGAGCGATCGAGCCGATCACGTCGCCGATCCGCAGGTAGTCCGGACGGAAGTCATGGCCCCAGGCGCTCACGCAGTGCGCCTCGTCCACCGCCAGCAGGTGCGGCGGTGCCGCACTGAGCACCTCGCGCACGTCCTCGCGGGCGAGTTGTTCGGGCGCCAGGAAGACGAAGCCGGCCGTACCGGTGCGGAGCAGGTCGTAGGCCGCCGTGCGGCGGCTTTCCGGCGCCGCGGCGTTCACGGTGAGGGCGGTCAGGCCGTGCGCGCGCAGATGCTCGGCCTGGTCCTGCTGGAGCGACAGCAGCGGTGACACGACGACGGCCGGGCCGCCGAGCGCGATCCCGGCGAGCTGGTAGATCGCCGACTTGCCCGCACCGCTCGGCATGACGGCCAGACAATCACGCCCCGTGGCCAGCGCCGTAGCCGCCTGGTGCTGTCCGGGCCGCAGGGTGGTGTAGCCGAAAGCATCGGCGGCGATCTGCCTAAGATCGGGTGGGACGGACGTGGCAGGGCTCCTGACCGTGAACCGGCGCCAGCGCGCGACGTCACCCCGGTGCCGGTGCTGAACATCTTTCCGTCTGACGCGAAATCACACGTTATCGGGCGTTGCTCCCGGCCGGACCGGGACCGGACCCGCTCCCGGCACGAAAGAATCGGTGGCTGGTGAACTCGCGCACAGGTCCGTTCGGGCTGATAAACACGTTGATAGCGATGCCGAACAGACGTGGCGGGGGCCCGCGCGCCCGGGTCCCGGCGGTACGGGCCGCGAGGAGTGCCGCGGCAAGTGCCGGGAAGGGTAGTGTCGCTGTTCGCCTCGCGGTGTCCGGATTGGAGCAATGGCGGCGATCATGTGAGCGGACTGTTTGATCTGACCGGGAAGACGGCGGTCGTCACGGGCGGCTCGCGCGGTATTGGCCTGATGATCGCGCGCGGCCTCGTGCAGGCGGGGGCGTCGGTCGCCCTCTCGTCGCGCAAGGCCGAGGCCTGCGATGAGGCCGCCGCCGAACTGCGCGAGTACGCCGCACCCGCGCAGCACGGACAGCACGGACAGCAGATCTGGGCGATCCCCGCCGACCTGTCCCGTGAAGACGGGTGCCAGCGGCTGGCCAGCGAGGTCGCCGGGCACACCGCCGCGCTGCACGTGCTGGTCAACAACGCCGGCGCCAGCTGGGGCGCGCCGCTGCTGGAATTCCCGGCGTCCGGGTGGGACAAGGTGCTGGACCTGGACCTGAAGTCGCCGTTCTTCCTGACCAGGGCCTTCCTCCCGCTGCTGGGCGAGGCCGCGTCCGCCGACGACCCGGCCCGGGTCATCAACATCGGCTCGATCGACGGCCTGCGCGTCCCCTTCGTGCCGAACTACTCCTACGCCGCGGCCAAGGCCGGGCTGCACCACCTGACCCGCGTGCTCGCCATCGAACTCGGCCCGCAGCACATCACCGTGAACGCGGTCGCCCCGGGGCCGTTCGAGTCCAAGATGATGGCCCAGACCCTGCGTGAGCACGGGGACGAGATCGCCGCCCGCGCGCCGCTCGGGCGCATCGGCCGGCCCGACGACATGGCCGGGATCGCGGTCTTCCTGGCCAGCCGGGCCAGCGCCTACGTCACTGGCGCGATCATCCCGGTGGACGGCGGCGTCTCGGCCCGGTAGCCGCGGCCCAACTGGGTCGTGGTGCTGGTGCTCGCCTTGCGCTCGGCATCGAGGCGGCCGGACAGGCCGGCGATCGACTGCGCCAGGCTGTCCGCGATGGCCGCGAAGGGCTGCCTCTCTGCGAACTCCGATAGCTGATCGGCGAGCACCCGCACGGTCTCGCCGGCGTCCTGGAGTTCATGCTCGGGGACCAGAAGCAGGACTGGCTCGCTGCTCGGCTGGAGGACCTGGACGACGGCGACATCGACGGGATCTGCGCCGCCGTCCGCGCATATCCCCTGGTGGGCGCGAAGAAAGACAAGCTGGACAAGGCCCTGCGCTACTTCGAGAACAGGCTGGAGCTTCCGCTGGGGACGGTGAAGACGCGCGCGTTCCATGCGATGCGGGCGCTGCGCGCCGCGCTGGCCCGGCAGGGTTTCGACCCCACCGCGTAGCGGGCCGGGGTCAGTCGTTGTTGATGGTGCCGGACAGGACGGCCCGCCCGGGCTGGCCGGGCCGGGCGGCGCTGTCCAGGGTGATCTCGATGGCCGGGAAGTCGTCCGGATCGGCCGCGGTCCACAGCTGTACGGTCGCGGTCCCGGACGGGCCGACGGTGAAGGTGCCCGCGCTGATCAGCCGGGGATGACCGGGCCGGTTTCCCGGCCCGGCCCACCAGCACTGGTAGAACCGGCCCGGCCCCGGCTCGGCCAGGCGGACCGCGGTGAGCTGGACCGACCAGCCGTTGTTGGCCTGCCGCAGGGTCCCGCTGGCCGATGCGGACAGCCCGGTCCCCGGATGCAGCGTGAACGCATAGGTTTCCGCGGCCGTCCCGCTGCCCAGCAGCAGCCCGATGCTGGTGCCCGCGGCGATGGTCACCGCCGCGGCCAGCGCCAGCATCCGGATCGGCCAGCCCCGCCATCGGCGGTTCCGCCGGGCTGCCGTGGCCGCCTGGGCCACTCCGGCCAGGGTCCGGGTCCGCAGCCCCGGCGGCGCCAGGCCGGCAGGCGCGGCCGTGGGCAGCAGCCGCGCCGTGGGGCCGAACTCGGCCACGGCCGCGCGGCAGTCCGGGCACGACGGCAGGTGCCCGGCGAACCACTCGGCGTCGCCGGGGTCCAGGGTGCCCAGCGCCCAGCCCGCCGCCTCCGGGTGGGCCAGTTCCGGATCTGGGTCAGGCACGACTGGGCACCTCCTTCGCCGCCGCGGCATCGGCACCTGCGCACAGCCCCAGCGTTACGATTACGACGCCGCCGGCAAGAACGGTTCACTCGCCAGGTAAAAAATATTTCCTGAATTTTCTGGCGGCTGGCCTGAACCGTTTCGCTGTGGGCCTGTCGTAACTCATACATCTGGCCAGATGGATACCGGATATCAGCCTTCCCGGCGTAGGCATTGGAGTCTACCGCCCGGTTAGGCACATTGGCTGCCGCATAGCAGGAAATGCACGACGACAATTCAGTGCGCGCTTTTACCGCGGCCGGATGAGTGTCCGGGCCCGGTGCGCAGGCACCCTGCCCGAACCGGCGAGCTCGCCCAGACCTGTTGTTACGGAGGTCCACATGACCAGGTACTCATCCCAGGTCGCTCTCGGGCAGCGGTCCCCGAGCCCGGATACCGGACCGCGATCGGCGCGCACGCCGCTGCGGGAGGACGATCCCCGGTGGATGGGGCGTCTCTGTCGTCCTGATCCCGCCACCGCAGCGGATAATTAGCAGGCGCCGCCAGCCGGGTGCCGTCTACCTGATGACCGCTACCGCGTTCATCGCCTGCGGTCTTCTCCTGCTCTCCCACGGCCTTCGGCCGCACGTAGGCGACTTCATCGTCCTGGGTGCTGCTGCGGTCCGGGCGACCCAGATAACCCTGTTCGGGCGCAGGCCCGCCGGGGCGGCCCAATCCCTCGTCGACCTCACTTTCGTCGAGTTCGTGGTGGTCTCGGTGCTCGCGGCGATCACCGCGCTGGTTTCCGGTAGCCCGCCCTGGCAGGTCGGCGGCGATCGGCGCGCGGGACTGGGTGATGCTCATCGCCCATCTGGGGGTCCTGGGCACATCTTTCGCGTGGTTCGTGCAGCTCCTGACGGCCAGGGCTGCCAGTTCGACACGCGTTGGCCTCATTCTGAGTACCGAAGCCGTCTTCGCCACCGTCTTCGCCGTCGTGGCCGCCGGGAACAGGCTGGACGTGGTGCAGATCCTCGGGGGCCTGCTCCTTGTGCTGTCGGCGGCGGTGGGCCGGGGCTTCGAGGGCCACGCCCGTGCGCCCGGCCCGCCGGCCGGCCCGGCTCTCGCCCAGGTACAGCCCGGCCATCAGCCGCAACAGCGCCAACATCAGCAGCTCCTGCTGATCATCCGAAACGATTGGAAGCGGGGTTCCCTGAAACCGTGGAGACTCGAGGGCGGGTTCCGCTACCGGACAAACCTGGGAGAACGTCCCTTAGCGGTCAATCCGGAAGCCCGGCGCTGGGCCAGCTAACGGTTACGATCCCGCCCAGCATCCTCGTCGGCCGGTAGCTCTCATGGGGTTTCACTCCCCGGAGAACTACCGGCCAATCGCGACTATCACCGGACGCCACAGCGACCCCCATGCCCCGCGGGAATAGCACGGTGGGATTGCCGTAACAGTAACGTGCCCGGCGTGAAAAAGCGTTTAACTGCCCGGCTGCACGTTCCTCTGGAAAGGATCACCTTGCCAGCATGCGGGTGCCGTGCCAAAACCACGCGCAGGACCTGACCTGCTGCCTGCAGCCGGCGCTTGTACTGATTCGCCTCGCTTACCTGTCATGGTCCGGGAGTGCGGCCGGACTACGTGTCTTGCACTCCGCCTTCCCCGTGGTCGGTGGGTGACGCCTGGCAGCCGCCAGGACACCTGTCAATCCTCCGCCCGCCCCCTTTTACCGTGAAAGGACCATCCGGCGATGACCGAGATTTCCCTGGACACGCTCGGTCTCACCTCGCCCGGCGCCGTGGCCAGCCTGCTCGCCACCACGCTGGCGGCCAGCTCGGCCCCGGCCACGCTGCTGCTGGAGAAATTAGCCCGCACGCAGATCCGCATCGAGGTGCTCGGCCACGCCGACCGCGAGCTGACCGCCGCCGAGCACAACCGGCTCGACGGCGGGCCGATCACGGCCGGACACCACCGTACCGGGCTGCTGCGCACCGCCAGCGGCATGGTGGCGGCCGAGACCAGCCTGGTCATCTTGCCCGAGCGGATCCCCCCGCACGCCCGCGCCGCCCTGGCCGACACCGATGTCCCCGTCGGCAAGATCTTGGCCCCGCTCGGCGTGCAGCGGCTGGACCGGCGCGCCCTGTACCTGCACGGCTGCCTGGACGCCGCCGGCGGTGACGTCGCGGTCCAGTCCTCCGCGGTGCTCGCCCTCGACGGCGCCAAGGTGGCCATCGCCACCGAGCGGATCACCGGGGACTTGTGCCGCCTGATCGCCACCAGCTCCCGGGCCCCGGGGCAGGGGGGAGGGGGATCATACCCGTCCGGTTGCTGATCGCCGGTGCCGGGATCGCTGGCCTGACCACCGCGCTCAGCCTGCATGCGGCGGGCATCGGGGCGCTGATCGCAGAGTCCGCACTCGAGCTGAAGCCGCCGCCGTGTTACATACGCCACATGGCCAATGCTCCCAGTCTCTGGGCGACCGAAGAGGACGACGACGACACTCAACAGATCGGGCAACTACTGGGCGGTTGGATGGCCACTCAGGTGGTTCGCACCGTGGCACTGCTCGGGATACCTGATCAGTTAGCGGCGTCGCTGCGCACCGCCGCCCAGCTTGCCGCGGCGACGAGCACCGCGCCGGATCCGCTTGCCCGGTTGCTGTGCACGGCGGTCGCGTACGGACTGGTTACCCGCGACGGGGAGGGCCGGTTCGTGCTGACCGGTCCCGGCGGCCGGCTGCGCAGTGATGCGCCGGACTCGATGCGAGACCAGGTCGTCGGTTTCGTCGCGCCGCCGCTGTGGGACAGCCTGGGGAAGCTTGTGGACGTGGTGCGCGGTGATCCCGTCAACCCCAGCGCACCAGGCGGACCGTGGGACTACTTCCAGCGCAACCCCGGGGAGGCCGCCCGGCTCCTGGGAGGACGGCTGGATTCGACAACCGCCGATCTACCAGGAGTCGTTTGCCTAGGCGACACGCCGATCACCAGCCAGAACAGGCTGAGGGGGACCCCACTTGATGAGCCACCCGCTATGCAAGCTGTAGCTGCTGTCGGCGGACGCGGCGCCCGACGAACTCGACCGGGGTGGGCCCGCCGTGGGCCGAGTGCGGTCGGTGGTTGTCGTACTCGATCCGCCAGGCCTCGGTGAGGACCTGAGCCTCGAAGAGGCTGTCGAACTGGGTGCCGTTCAGGATCAGCGTCGAGCAGGGACGCGACCGTGACCCCTCGCCATTGGTGGTTCGACCGAGCTGGAGTGCTCAGCCACGGCGGTACGGCCCCCGCTCACTTCGGCTCGGCCGCTCGGCGCCGGTTGTAGAGGCGGATGGCCCAGAGGTAGGCCACGACAGCGATGCCGATGCTCCAGGCGATGGCGGCGATGGCGTGGTCGCTAATCGCGGCGCCGCTGAGTAGTCCGCGCACGGTGTCGGCGACGGGGGTGAACGGCTGGTACTCAGCGAACTGACGCAGGCCGGTCGGCATGGTGGCCGTGGACACGAAGCCGCTGCTGAGGAACAGCAGCAGGAACAGGATCATCGGGGTGTTGCTAGCGGTCTCGACACTCTTGGCGGCAAGCCCGAGCGAGACGGCCAGCCAGATCAGCGCAAAGGCGAACAGGGCCAGTATCCCGATCGCGGCCAGCCAGTGGAGCGGTCCGGCAGCAGAGCGGAATCCGAGTCCGAAGGCGACTGCGATGAGGACGGCCATGGCTACAAGGGTTTGTATCAGGCTGCCCAGCACATGGCCGGTGAGGACCGAGGCACGGGCGATGGCCATAGTGCGGAACCGGTCGATGATGCCGCCGGTCATGTCCATGGCGACCATGATTGAGGTGCCCTGGATGGCTGAGGCCACGGTGAGGAGCAGCAGCCCTGGCACCACGTAGTTGAGGTAGGCGCTGCGCCCCTCGTGGGCGCCGAGCCCAGCGCCGAGCTGGCCGCCGAAGACGTAGACGAACAGCAGCAAGAGCACGATGGGTATGCCGATGAGCATCACGGTCATGGACGGGTAGCGGAGCTGGTGCTTGAGATTGCGGCGCAGCATCACCCGCGAGTCGCTGAGCGTGTAAGCGAGCGTGGTCATGACAGCGGTACTCCTTGTGCTGCGGGGTCTCCGTTGAGCTGCGCGGTGACGTGGCTGCCGGTGACAGCGAAGAACACGTCGTCGAGGTCCGGGGTATGGATCGTCAACCGTTCGACGGAGATACGGGCTTCGTGCAGCTCGTCGAGCAGGCCCCGGAGCGAGTCGACGGTGCCGTCGGCCGGGACCTGGAGGACGAGCTGGTCCTCGTCCGGAGCAACCGCCTCGAGGAGCTCGCTCGCAGAGTGCAGCAGGTGGGGATCGGCGAAGTGGAGTCGGACGTGGCCGCCGGGGATGCGGCTCTTGAGCTCGGCGGGGGTTCCTTCGGCGACGATTCTGCCCTGGTCGAGGACCGCGATCCGGTCGGCCAGCTTGTCTGCCTCGTCGAGGTACTGGGTGGTGAGCAGGACGGTGACCCCGGCAGTTGCGAGCTCACGAATGATCTGCCACATGGTGCGACGGCTGCGCGGGTCCAAGCCGGTGGTGGGCTCGTCGAGGAAAATCACCCGGGGCTTGCCGACGAGGGTCATCGCCAGGTCGAGTCGTCGTCGCATCCCGCCTGAGTAGGTCGAAAGCAGCTTGTGAGCGGCGTCGGTGAGGTCGAACTGCTCCAACAACTCGGCCACCCGCCGCCGCCCAGCCTCGCGGCCGAGGTGACGAAGGTCGGCCATCAGCTGCAGGTTCTCGGCGCCGGTAAGCAGGTTGTCCACGGCTGAGAACTGGCCGGTGACCCCGATGACGGCCCGCACCCCGTCAGGGTCGGTGACCACGTGGTGACCGGCGATGCGCATGGAGCCAGAATCGGCCGGGATCAGGGTGGACTGGATGCGGACCATCGTGGTCTTGCCGGCCCCGTTGGGGCCGAGAAGCGCCAGGATCGTGCTCTCCTCCACGGCCAGGCTCACCTTGTCTAGCACCAGATGGTCGCCGAACGACTTGCACATGTCCTGGGCCACGATCCCGTTCCCAGCGGACACGCTTGTCATGGCCTTCTCCCTCCTTGCCGTGTGGTCGAGTCGTCGGGAAGCTCGCCCGCGGCACGCAGCGCCTCCCGTTCTGCTTTCCACTCCTGCTCCAAGACTGGGAGTCGCCCGACCAGGAAATCGGAGAATGCCGCCCACTCCAACAAGATCGCTTTCCGCTCAGGTGGCACCTCGGCCAGCAGGCACAGACCTACTCGGGCGAGTTCGGCCATCTCCCGGTACTCGGAGACGTCGAAGCCCATCGCGTGGGACGACGACATGTCGATGCGTACCCGGTCCATCCGCTCGCCCGCAGCCCGGGAGCGCTGGATGAGCCCGAGGTTCTCCAACACGTTCACGGCGCCGGCGATCGCGCTCCGGCTCGCCAGCAGGGCGTCGGCCAGTTCGCTGATGCTCTGCTGGCGCGGGTCGCACACCGCCAGATAGCCGATCAGCCGGCCCACCATCGGCGCCATCCCGAAGCGCCGGGCATAGAAGCGCCCGGCATGGTCAGCAAACGTGATCTCACCGTCACTGGGCATGCCAATCACCCTACACAGTCTCCTGAGATAACACAAATCCGTGTTATCTAAGCACCGCCACACGGGCCGAATAACGCCCAGAAGGATTCGTTGCCATCACGAAATGTGGCCAGAACCGGCCATCTCATGAGGCGGAAGCTGTTTCTGAATGCAATCTGTTGCGATCATCGCAAATAATCACGTATGGTGTCATCTATGATGCTACATGACACGTGCGCGGACATCGCCGTGCTGCTCAACCCAATGCCGACTCCCGTCGAGGACGGTGACGAGTCCGACGATGAGTCTTACTCCCACGCCGCCGAGGCGGCGTGGCAGGAACGTGAGGAGATCGCCGAGGACCTGCGGACGGCCTGGTCCGAGGGGGACATTGACCCCCTACTGTCCACCCTCACCTCACTGCGGAACCGGAGGCTGCAGCTGGAGGCGGACATGAGGCTGCTGATCGCCTACGGCCGCTGCTTCACCCACCCCCGCCCCTACAAGCTCATCGACCTGGCGAACGCCGCAGGCATGTCCATCTCCGGCATCCGCACCGCCTACGACACCGACGAGATCGACCAGGCCACCGAGATCCTCGAGCGGCCGCCTACCAACCCGCCGCGGCCAGCCGGCGAGCGGTAAGAAGGCATGCCTGTGGCGGCCGGGTGTGGTCATCGCCGAGGCGCAGTGGCTGACCCTCGCGGACCTGGCCCTGCTCCGGGAGGACGACCTGCCCGGCCCGTCCGGATCGGTGAACCTCAGCGGGTTGCCGCCTGCTGAGGCCCGGAGAATCGATTGTCAGGAGTCTCACGATGCCTGACCAGGCTATGCCGACAGCTGATCCCCGGGCTGAACTCGTCACCGCCTTTGCGCGACTTGGCCGAAAGTGCCATTCATCCCTGAAGAAGCTTCCGCCATGAAGTGCTGATGATTTGTGTGGGGGCGTGCCGCAGTACCGTCATCCCCCGGCGATGTTGGTCAGGCTCTCTCGCACGGTCTGCCTCAGCGGATCCCCTGGTGGCAGGACCCGCTCACAGCGTGCGACGGTCTCACGCAGCAGCGTCGCCGCGTCGCCGAGTCGCCCCACCCGGTAATAAGCGTTCGCCAGATCCGCGCGGCGCGCCAGGGTATCCGGATGGTCGGCGCCGAGTACCCGGCTGTAAGCCTCGCCGGTCTCCTCGTAAAGTTGCAGCGCCGAGGCCATCCGGCCGGCCGAGTAATTGGCTGCGGCTAGGTTACCGCGGGCCGCAATCGTGTCCAGGTGGTCGGGGCCAAGGCCCCGCTCCCGGCCGACGAGCACCCGCTTGTAGTGAGGAAGAGCATTTCTGGGCCGCCCGGCGGCCAGGTAAGCGTCGGCGAGATGCTGGCGGGTTGTCAAGGTGTCCGGGTGCCGGGATCCCTGAACGCCCTCGCGGTCGGCTAGCGTGCTCCGGTACAAGCGGATGGCGTCATCGAACTGCCCAGCGGCGCGGTGGGCAGCCGCGAGCTCATCTCGCGCGCCGAGGGTGTCGGGGTGGTCAGCGCCGCGGATTCGCTCGCAGTCGGCTGCCGCCCGGTTGAGGACGGTGAGCGCATCTCGGAACTGATTCGCGGCCAGTAAAGCATGGCCGAGATCGCGCCTCGCCCCGATAGTGGCGGGATGATCCGGTCCAAGCGCGCCGACCCGGTCCGCCAAGATCCACTGAAACCACGGACAAGCCTCCGCCGCCAGCCCGGCCGTCAGGTATGCGTCGGCCAATCGCCGGACGATCGTAGGGGTGTCCGGGTGGTTCGGCGCAAGGACTCTCTGGCTGGCTGCGGCGAGCTTCCTCGAGTGTGTGACGGCCGAGCCGACCAAGCGCGCGCTGTCCTGGCTGCGCCCAGCGCGCAGCAGCAGCGGATGACAGCCGCCCGCCCACAGCAAGTCTCCGGCAGCTTGCTGAAGGCCGGCCGCGCAACTGCGCAGGTCCGCAGCAAGCCATGCCCGCTGCTCATCCTTCGGCCACACCTCAAGCAGGGCGTCCGCAGCTGCTCTGGCCGCACGATCGAACAATTTTTCAGGCGTCGCCGCCCGGACTGCCGCCTGGATCACTGGCTTCATCCTGACGGTCGGCGGCTTAGCCGCCTGGTCGATGGAAAGCAAGCCGACCCGATCCAGAATGAGCAAACCGCCCCGAACCCGCTCCCGATCCGCTAGGCCGCCTGCGCTGTCGGCCGCAAAAAACCTGCACGCGGCCGGGGCGGTGAAGACCGCTGAGGGAATCCCATGTCCGTCAAGAAGCGCAGCGAACGCCAGCAATGACGGCCACGTCCAAGGAGATGGTGTATGAGATGACCACCTCGCGATCTATTTCTATTTAAGCACCAATGGTCTCAATTGTCACGCCAGTTTCAGCATTGGTGCCGGGCTTTTGCGCTGCCTTCTGGCAGGCGGCGAGTATTTCCGGGCCCATGTACCGGCGTGCCTCGGTCCATTCGTCGTTCTGCTCGGCAAGAACGGCGCCGACGAGGCGGATGATGGCGTCGCGGCCGGGGAAGATGCCGACCACGTCGGTCCGCCTGCGTACTTCCTTGTTCAGGCGCTCCTGGGGGTTATTGCTCCAGATCTGGCGCCAGACCTCGCGGGGGAAGGCGGCAAAGGCCAGGATGTCCTCGCGGGCCTCGTCCAGGTGCGCGGCGGCGGCCGGGAACTTCGCCTCGAGGGCGGTGACGACCTGGGCGTGCTGGGCGCGGACCGAGGCGGCATCGGGCTGCTCGAACATGGTGCGCACCAGGGTGGAGACCCACGGCTGGGCGGACTTGGGCACCTTGGTGAGCAGGTTGCGATGGTAGTGCGTCCGGCAGCGCTGCCATGCCGCGCCGGGCAGCACGCTGGCGATCGCGTCGCGCAGGCCCTGATGGCAGTCGCTGGTGACCAGGGCCACCCCGGACAGGCCGCGGGCGACCAGGCCGCGCAGGAACGCCAGCCACCCGGCGCCATCCTCGGAGGAGGCGACGTCGATGCCGAGGATCTCCCGCTTCCCGCCGGCGTTGACGCCGGTGGCGATCAGCGCGTGCACGTTCACCGTCCGGCCGCCCTCACGGACCTTCTGGGTCAGCGCGTCGATCCACAGGAACGTGTACGGGCCAGGCGTCCAGCGGCCGGGACCGGAAACCCTCCACCATCTCGTCCAGTTCCCCGGCCATCAGGCTGACCTGCGACTTCGACAGGCCCGTCACCCCCAGCGAGGCGGCGAGCTTCTCCACCCGCCGGGTGGACACCCCCAGCAGGTAGCTGGTCGCCACCACGCTGGCGAGCGCCCGCTCGGCGCGGCGCCGGTGTTCCAGGAAGGCCGGGAAGTACGAGCCCTCGCGCAGCTTCGGGATCGCCAGCTCCACCGTCCCGGCCCGGGTGTCCCACTCCCGCCGCCGGTACCCGTTACGGGAGTTCACCCGCCCGGGCGTCACCTCGCCGTACCCGGCGTTGCACCGGAGCTCCACCTCGGCGTCCATCATCCGCTGCGCGAACCCCTTTATCATCTCCCGCAGGAAGTCCGGGCTCGCCGATTCCAGGGTCTCCTCGAACCGCGCACCCGGAACCGGCACAATGTCACGTGCGGCCACTTCGTTCTCCTTCGTCTCGTCGTGAGCACTTCGAAGGATCACGAGGTGGCCGTCTTAGTTCACGCCGACACCAGCGTAAGAAGAAGTTGTCAAGCGGTACGAGGCGAGTCTTGCGCTGATGGTGGTGACGGTTCGCGGCCTGGGGGTTCTTACTACGGGTGACGCTAGTGTCGCGTACGCGTGGTACGGGAGCGCGGGTGAGCGCATGACGAAGTCCGGCAGCGGCATGATGATCGCCGTGCCGCGGTTGCGGGGCCGCCCGTCACCTGGGTCTTCTCGCTCTACGTAGTGCAAGCGGGCTCGGCCTGCCCGCGGCAAGGCGGGCATGCCTGCTCCTACAGCGTTCAACCGGGCTGGTGAGAAGCTCCAGGCGACCGGGGGAGAGCTGCCCAGGGTGTCGGACGGGGCTGGTCCCCGACGCCGGGACGGGCTCGCTCTCCCCCTCGTCAGGAGGAAGGTCTTCAGGGCGCCGATGCTGGATCGAGGCGGTATCGCTGGTCAGGCAGCCTCCGCCGGGCGGGGGGCGTGCTGGGTGGCGGTCTGGCCGGCGGCGACGGCAGCATCCCAGCTGGTGCCGTGGACGACCATGGAGTAGATCCAGCGCAGCAGCGAGGCGGCGCAGGCGACGCGGGCCTTGGCGCGCCGCGCCCGGGCCGCGGCGGCCGCCGCGCTCGCCTGCCGGGTGCCGGCGGCGGCGTGCTCTGCGGGGTCGCCGGCGACCTGGGTCATCGCCTGGTACTTGGCGGCCATCACGGGGTTGAACTGGAGCATCGGCCAGACCATGCGCCACACGGCCAGCCGCAGTCCCGGCCGTCCCCGGCGGGAGATGTGCGCCTCGCCGAGGAAGGTGCCGGAGGCGTTGTCAGAGGGGGACAGCCCGGCGTGCTTGACCAGCGAGGATGAGCTGTCGTAGCGGCGCGGGTCACCGGTCTCGGCCAGGATCGCCGCCGCGCCGACGGCGGTCAGGGCGGGGATGCCCGCCAGGCGGGACAGGCCGAGCTCGTCCAGCACGGCCACCATGTCAGCCTCCACGGCGCGCAGCTGGGCGCGGGTGCGCTGCAGGTCGCCCAGCTCGTCAGCGACCCGGCGCAGCAGCCCGCGCCGGGACCAGGCGACGACCCCCTCGGTAGCGGTCAGCGCGGCGAAGATCCGGCGGCAGATCGGGCCCCAGGCCTTGCAGGCGCCCCAGTCGCCGGCCGCGCCGCGGACCAGGGCGGTGAACGCCTCCTCGCCCATCCCGGCCAGCCTGCCCGGCTGCCCGCCGCACCGCTGCGTCACCACCTGCACCGCCGCCAGCCAGGTCCGGGACAGCAGCGGCTGAGCGCACGTCTCCATCACGGTCGGCCACGCGACGGACAAGAAGTCCCCGATCCGGTGCGCCGACGCGGTTGCCGCGGTGACCAGCTGCGCGCGGCGCCGGCCCAGCTGCCGCAGGTGCGCCCACGTCTCATCGAGCTCTTCGGGGATATAACAGTGCAGCTCGACCGCCAGCCGGGCGATCATCACGCAATCAGACTCATCGGTCTTGTGTGTCGTATAGTCCTGTTGCTCCCGGGCGATATGGGACATCAGCGGCTGGACGCACACCAGCGGCAGGCCCCGCTCCGCGCACAGCCGCTGCACCTGCATCCAGCGCGGCCCGGTCGGCTCGCACGCCACCGTCACCTGCGCGAACCCCTTCGCCCGCGCCTGCCCAGCCACCCAGTCCAGTGCCTCACCAAGCCGGAACGCCTTCACCCGGACCGTCTTCCGCGCCAGCACCCGCACATCGTGATCGATCACCGCGAGCGCCTGCTTATCCTCGGCCAGATCGATCCCGATCACCGCGCCGTCACGCGGCAGCAGCCCCCGCAGCCGCTCCCGCCGCGCATTCCGCTTCCGGTCTCCCCGCGTCATGCCGCTGCCGCTACCCTTACCCACAGAACGTCCTCCTCGCTGCGTTTGGGACACCAAGCCCCTACCACCGCACCAGGAGGACGTTCCTGTCTCAACCACATCCCTGCTCGACAACGGCCTCTAGCGCGTTGTCCTATTACTACGCCGGGCATCGGACGAAACAGTCACAGCCGGATCAGCTACCCCATACACCACTCCAGTGGACGTGAACGCAATGACCGGACGGCCCCGCGAGGCAACAGCCGGTCGGCCTGCTCAACGGAGAGAGTCCACGTGACCGAGGCAGCAGACCGCGATGCGCCAGTCGTCTCCGCCAGATGCTCACGCCTGTGCAGGAAATAACCCCGGTAGTCCTGGCACGAAAGTCCCGACATTGCGATCACCGCTCTGGCCTGGGCGAGCGCAAGCGGCTCACAGCCAACAGCTTCGACGAGGTCGATCGCTCCGAGGCGCTGGTCAGGATTGGCTGTCAGACCGCCCCTCAGAAAACTAAGGGCTTCGCGAGGGCTGAAAACCCCGACAGGCAGGACACGCGCCCGGCGCTCGCTCGCGAGAGCCGCGGAATCCGCGGAATCCGCGGTCGTGATCAGAACCCTGCCTGCCGGCCCCTCTGGCCACAGCTTCGCCAAATCCGCCGCGTCCGACTGATCCTCGAGCACCATGAGCCATGGCCGACTGGTCTCGCCGAGCCAACTGACGAAGCGTGCGGCGATCGACTCGGCATCACCCCCGGGATCGATGCCCATCGTTACCACCGCCGCCTCCACGTAGCCAGACAGCACGGAGGCGCGGCTCGTGGCCGTAATCCAGACCAGCAAGTCCACCCCACGCGATTGCCACAACGACTTCGCGAAAGCCACCGCAAGCTGGGTCTTACCGCACGACCCCAGCCAATCCTGCGGACCCTCCACAGCTCCCCGGGCAGGCGCCAGCGCCACAGCAGCACCCGGATTGAGCGCCGCCCCAAGGTCTGGCGCACTCGCCGGTCTCGGGATGAAGCCGTCAGCAAGCGGGGGCACGGCGCCCGACAATAACGGCCACCCCACCTGAGCGCCTCGCGACCCAACAGGTCCGGCCGGTATTCCACGCCGAAGGGGCGGGCTTCCCGTGTCGGCGGCAGCGGGGAAGTCCGGGCTGGCCACTCTCTCGGTACCGGAGGCGGCGGTCGAAGGGGTCTGACCCCTAGGCCGGTATCTGTTTGAATGGCGGGTGTCCGGCGTTATTACCTGCTGATGGCGGCGACCTGCGACCTCAGCGAGGGCGGCAGCGGCCGGTAGGCCGTCTTCCGATGTGGCGGGGTCGGTAGGCCAGGCAGTTTCGGCGGGAGGGTGATGCGCCTGCGCGACGACACCTGGACCGGAGTCATATGGCGCGAGGCCGAAAGTACTGCGTAATGCATCAGCGAACTCCTGGCAGCTGGCGTAACGGTCCCCGGCGGTCTTGGCTAGCGCTCGCGCCAAGACGCCGTTGACCGCAGGCGGAAGGCCAGGCCGCTGGGACGTCAGGAGCGGCGGCGGCTCCGACACGTGCGCCCACATCACCGCCGCGGCATGCCCGCGCGGGAACGGCGGCGTGCCGCTGAGCAATTCGAACGCCGCGCACGCCAGCGAGTACTCATCAGCTCGCCCGTCCACTGGCCCGCCCTGGATCTGCTCTGGGGCCGAATAGTTCAGAGTTCCCAGGAACTGCCCTGACCCGGTCAGTCCGAGTGAGGATTGCGCGCCCTTGCTCAGCCCGAAATCCGATAGATACACGTGATCGGGTCGACCCGGCCGTCTGTCCACCAGCATGTTCGCCGGTTTGACATCGCGGTGCACCAAGCCGGCCGCGTGTGCGGCGTCCAACGCTGACGCCACCGCGGAGATGATCGCCGCCGCGCGGCTCGGAGAAAGCGGCCCTTCACGGTGTATCACGGTCCGCACGTCCCCGCCGCGGACGTAGCGCATCGCGATGAACAGCACGCCATTCGCCTCGCCGGCCTCATGCACCGGGATGATGTGCGGGTCATCGACGGCTGCGGCTGCCCGCGACTCCCGGATGAACCGCTGCCGGAACGCCTCAGCCTCGGACCAGCCCGGCCACCCGCATCGTCTCCCGCAGCAGGACAGACCCTGCCTGGGACACCAGTCCTTTCCCGTCAGATGACACGGCGACCCTGGCAGTACGTGCGTTATTCTTCATCCGGAAAGTGCCTTCGGCTGGTGACGGACAGGACCCTAAACGAGCCCTATTCTCCCAGGTCAAAGGCACTTTTTTCATGCAAACAACGGCTGCTGGTAATTCCAGGCGAAAGCCCGAGGATAGCCAGCGGCTAGCTAACTGCGGTGAGCACACCGTCATTCACAGTGAATGTGGCTGTGGCGTTACTCGATGAGCCGTCATAGCGATCCTGTTGCAGCGAGACCGTCACTTGGTCGCCGGATTCACTTATCTTCGTTGGGTACTCGGCACTGATGTCACTGCGGTCTGCGACCCCACTGGCTGTAGTTGCCCATGGACGCCTGTTCACCAGAACTAAGCAGGCCCCAGGCGTACGGCAGACTGGTCTGCCCACCCATCGCGTTGAAGTAAGCCGACACCACCGCGAACGGGTCAGGCTGAGCTGGAGGCGGGGCAGGTACATAAACCGGCTTGGGCGTATGTGCGTGCTGCTTGGGCACAACCACCCGCGAAGACGAAGGATTTACGACGATGTTGTTGGTGATCTTGACTTTGACTGGAGGCGGCGCTGCTGGAGTCACAGATACGGCTTGTGAACACGCGGCCAAGCCCAGTCCAAGCGCAATTGCCGGGATGACGGCGAGCTTGGCGAGTTTCATTTTGCGCTTCCCCCTATTTAACGATTCTGTCTGAATCGCTCTCCGCAATGCCCCGGAGGGCATCGCGGTCAGTTCTCGTATGAGGTGGACGAGGTGATAATATCGCTGTCCACGGTGAAGGTAGCGGTGTACGGTACGGATGTGCCGTAGGTACCGTTGTGCAGGTCAAACGTGAAAGTCACAGTGTCACCGGACTCACTCACCTCGTTGACGTTTCTGAATGATGTCGGGTCCGCCCAGGCAACAAAGGTGTTGTAGTTGCTGTTCCACCCTGCCTGCACGGACGGGCCGAGGAGATTCCACGCAGCCGAGTTGCCGCCTGGAGTGTTGACGTCATTGGTGTACGCGACTGCAACGCTCCACGGGTCAGACTGTGCAGCGGGAGCGGCGGGAGCCTGCACGGGCACGTACACGGTCCTGGCCGGGGCGGGTGCTGGATTGTTGTTGTTATTGATGATGACCTTGGGCGCAGGCGCTGCTGCGGCCGGAGTCGTAGCTGCGGGTGTAGTAGCCGCAGGCTTAACCGGTGCGGGCTGGACAACCGTGGTGCCGCATGCGGCCAAACCAATTCCTGCGGCTAGTGCGATGGCCGGGATTGCGGCGAACCTATTTGAGTTTCATTGTCTTGCCTTCCCCCAACGATTCTTCTGAACTTTCCGCAATGCCCGTTTCGAGGCGCGATAGCCAGCGATCAGGTGATGAACTGAACGGAGGCGTTGTTACCCCCGGTGCACGTCACTACGTCCTGATAAGTACCAGGGCCATTGCAGTACATGGTGTAGTTCTGCCCGGTGACGGGACTGTATGCGTAGTCCGCACCATAGCCCGTGTAATTAGCCGCGACATTCTGCGCGAACGCACAGCTCGTGTTGGGCCCCGCGTACACACCGCCACCGCAGTTGGTTCCTGAGAGCGGCTGCGAGGGCGCAGGCGGTGCGCGCGGGGCGACATACACGGTCTTGGCCGGTGCAGGCACAACAAGCACGGGGGCCGGTGCTGCTGTAGTAGGTGCTGGCGTAGTGGGTGCTGGTGCTGCGGTGACCGTGTGCGTCACGGCCGGTGCTGCGGCAGGGGCCTTGACCGAGCCACATGCAGCGAGGCCGAGGCCTGCAGTGATAGCGATGGCTGGTACTGCGATGAACTTCTTGCTGAGTTTCATTGTCTTGCCTTCCCCCAGTGCAGAAAAGCCTTATTTCACTCTCTGTTAACATAAGAATACGCAGCGTGCATCATGGTGCATAGAGCCAAACGTCACCCAACGTGACACTTATCGGACACTTTGCAACCAATCGTCTCCCGAGCGCCGGACGGCCCGGGGGATTCTCTCGGCTCCCCCCAGCCTCCTGGTGTGGCAGTCTCCCGTCACCGGGGATTTAGCTGGGCTGGTGGTAGGCCCTTGGGCGGGCTGGCCGGTGGCTACGGGGGATGGGTGGGAGCCTTACCGGCTGCTCGGCGGCGATGGCGTGTGCGCTGAGGTGGCCAGGGCGTATTTCCGTCATCTCCCAGGCGGCCGGGCCGGTCAGAGACGGCTGCCCGGCACCTATGGGATGAATCTGCGGCGCTGGTTCCGGGCCCTGCAGCGTTCCGACCTGGACCAGGCCAGGCTCGATGGCCTGCGCATCATGGCCTGGCCTGTGCCCGGAATACCCATACATGCCCGCCGACCAGCTCGTGACCGAAGGCCGGGCCAGGTTGCGCCGGATCACCACGCTTTAGGGTCAGCGCGTCACCCTCAAACAGCACCGCGAAATCCTGGTCCAGGCCGGATGGGTGGCCCTGCTGGTGGGGTATGCGGAGTACGACACCGGCAACCGGCACGCCGCGGAAACGACCCGCGAGGCGGCGCTGCCGCTCGGCACCGGAGCCGGCCACGGCCAGATCATCGCCTGGGCCCACGAGATGCGCGCCTGGATCAACCGGACGACCGGTGACTACCACGGCGTGGTCGCGGCGGCCCGGGGCCGGCCGAGTCCGTAGTGATCCAAGGCTGGCGCTAGCAGACGCGCTACGAAGCTCCCGCCCATAGCCTCGCGGCTGCCGAGGCCGCTGAACCGGCGTCGGCGAGTAGAGAAAGACACGTGACAGCGCTGTCTCGTGCGGCTCTATGGCCCATACCTTCGCCCTCGTCAGACGGTCGAAGGTAGACGATTAGCGACCGCGTAGGTACGATAAGTCACAGGCCGTATCGGCTTCGGGGGCACGAATGGGCGGCACGCGCGCGATTCGGGCCGAAATCGAGCTAGAGCTGTCCAGTGACAACACTCGCCTGGCTGGGCATCGCTGATGGCTGGCGGCCGCTGCCGCGCTACGGCCCAGGGAACGGGTGTTGCCGCGCGCTGCGGGCCGGTCCGGCGCATGCTCCCGGCAGCGGCGCTAGCGTGCGCGCTGGCCGGAGCCGCTGGGTGCACGGACGGCCAGACGAGCGCTGCCCACGGCATGACACCGCGGCCGAGCCGGGTTACGGCGGCCTTGACCACACCCAGCGCACCCATCACACCCAGCGCACCCACCGCACCCAGCACATCCGCGCCGCCTGCCACGATGCCCGCGCGACCGTCTCCCCCACCGCGGCGCCGACCGCACCCGGATCCGTTCGGTGCGGCTGCAGCGTCGTATCTCACGACCCGGACGAGCACTGTTTCGGCCGCAGTCTATGATCTTGACACGCGCCGGGCCTGGACCGTCGGGCAGGGGAACCCGCAGGCGGAAGCGAGCATCGTCAAGCTAGATATTCTTGAGACACTCTTCGCGCAGCGCCGTCACGGTCGCGGGCTATCGGAGGAGGACCGGTCGCTCGCGCGCGGCATGATCGAAGACAGTGACAACACCGATGCCACGGACCTCTGGAATGCCGTCGGTGGCGCCAGCGGGATCCGCTCGTTCAATGCGGCCGTCGGCTTGGCGGACACCTCGCCGTCCCGCTGTGTGCAGTGCCCGGGGTTTCCATGGCCCGGCTGGGGCCTCACGATGACAATCCCCGCCGACCAAATTGCCTTGCTGCGCGACGTCGCCGAGCAAAGCCCGCTTCTCACTGACGCCGAGCGCGGCGAGCAATGCTTGAGACCTGTGGATGGGCCGGGTTGGGTGTACCTTCCCGGTAATCATTTGGAGTCTCAAGCAATGACCGGCGTTGGCGCGCCGGCCGGGAAGGTACAACCCGATGCTCACCGTAGTCCCTGGCGACGAGTCAGGCCACGAGGACGGGAAGGGTGTCTCACCGTCGCTGATCGATGAGATCGTGCGGGAAGGCGCGCGGCGGATGCTGGCCGAGGCGCTGCAGGCCGAGGTGGACGCCTATATCGCGGCGCATGCCGCCGAACGGGATGAGAACGGCCGCCGCCTGGTGGTGCGGAACGGCTCTCACCAGAGCCGGGAGGTGCTGACCAGTGCGGGCGCGGTGCAGGTGACCGCGCCGCGGGTCAACGACAAGCGCACCGATCCAGGCACCGGGGAGCGGCAGCGGTTCTCCTCGGCGATCTTGCCGCCGTGGGCGCGGAAGACCCCCAAGATCACCGAGGTGCTGCCGCTGCTGTACCTGCATGGCCTGTCGTCCGGGGATTTCGTGCCGGCGCTGGGCCAGTTCCTGGGCTCATCGGCCGGGCTGTCGGCGGCGGTGATCACCCGGCTGACCGAGACGTGGAAGGGTGAGCAGCGTGCCTTCGCGCAGCGGGATCTGTCGGGGGTGGACTACGTGTACCTGTGGGCGGACGGGATCCATGTGAACATCCGGCTGGAAGAGCACAAGCTGTGCCTGCTGGTGCTGATCGGGGTCCGCGCTGATGGCCGCAAGGAGCTGATCGCCCTGGCCGACGGCTACCGGGAGTCCGCCGAATCGTGGGCGGACCTGCTGCGCGATTGCGCCCGCCGTGGCATGCGCGCCCCGGTCCTGGCCGTCGGGGACGGGGCGCTGGGGTTCTGGAACGGGCTGCGTGAGGTGTTCCCCGGGACCAGGGAGGGCCGCTGCTGGTTCCACAAGACGGCCAACGTCCTGGCCGCACTGCCGAAGTCAGCGCATCCCGGGGCGAAGAAGGCCCTGGCGCAGATCTGGGGCGCCGAGGACAAGCGGCACGCCCTCGCCGCGGTGAAGGCCTTCGATGCCGCTTACGGGGCCAAGTTCCCCAAGGCCACCGCGAAGATCACCGACGACGCGGACGAGCTGCTGGCGTTCTATGACTACCCGTGCGAGCACTGGGTGCATCTGCGCACCACCAACCCGATCGAGTCAACTTTCGCCACGGTCCGGCACCGGACCAAGATCACCAAGGGGCCTGGTTCCCGGGCGGCGGGCCTGGCGATGGCGTTCAAGCTCATCGAGTCCGCTCAGGACCGCTGGCGTGCCGTGAACGCTCCACACCTCGTGGCGCTTGTGCGCGCGGGGGCGACCTTCGTCAACGGAAAACTCGTCGAAAGGCCCGGCGCGAACGCGCAGTCCGAGGCCGCCTAAACGATCTTGATCCACAGGTCTTGACAATAGCTCAGCGCGGCTACGCGCTGCAGCTCATGGAGAGCGTGACGCTGTCCCAGCGCTGGGGAGTCTCTGGCGGTGTCCCACCGCAAGCAACCGTGGCGCTCAAGAACGGCTGGCTGCCACTTGACCAGGCAGAGACGGACTGGCAAATCAACAGCATTGGATGGATCTCAGGCCTGCACAGGGACTACCTGATGGCCGTGCTCACCACTGGGAACCCGACCGAACAATATGGCATAGACACGATCGATGGGCTGTCTGGCATCGTCTGGAAGAACATGGGCTAACCTGCCCATGAGCCGACGGGGTTATAGTTGGCTCCATTGATAGGTAATTTAGCTATTCGTCCCGTCCCGTTCGGCCCGGTCAGGACCCAGGGGTACGCCACCAGCGCGAACTCGCGGTGCACTTCATCACCCCGGAGTACGCGTACCGTCCCGGGGAAACCCGGATGCACAGCGCGGGTAAGGACGAGTAGCGCGTCATCCTGGAGCCCGGCGAGCGTGCGCTGTCAGACTGCGCCTGCTCATCAAGACCGAGAAGTACACCGAGCGCAAGCACGCAACCTCGCTGTCGGCGATCGAGGAGCAGATCCTGCGCGCCAAGGCGACGCAGACAGGCCGATCATGACTAGCCGTCTTGCGGTGGCGGCAGCGGCGTGCCCTTGAAGGTCGGGCCGGCAGTCCCTTGAACTGCGGCACCGGATCTCTGTGAGTGGTCTTTTCGGACTGGGCGAGCAACGTGTCCTGGCGGCAAGACGAGCTTTCGGACCCCAGGTGTGGCCTGGCAACCACAACGGCCTGCGGCAACTCGGCGGCCTTCTTCCGTCTGGCCCTGGCCTCGATCGAGTCCTTCGACGGAGGCACCGGGCTATTCGTGGAATCCCTGCTCGCCGTCGCCTTCAGCCCGGGAAATGCCGGGCCTGGCTGCTGCCGCCTTCATGGGAGGTGGCACGTGGCCGGCCACGGTGAAGCGGTGGGGCGGCTACGGGTAGCCTGCACCGCGGTTGCCACCATGCGCGCGTACAGCGTCGCTCCTGGCGGGCGGGGATGCACATCGTCGTCCCAGAGCAGGCCGGTGCGATGCTCGATGGTCGCGAACCAGTTGGCCAGCACGACATTGTCATGCTTGCGGGCGGCGGCGGCGAGCACCCGGTTGTCCCCGTTCTGCCACGGCCGGGGATCGAACGTGTTGATGAGCACCAGCGTGTGGTGCGGTCCTATGGTGGCGAGCAGCCGGCGGATCTGGCTCGTGGTGACGGTCCCGTTGGTGCCAAGACCCAAGACGACCACAGATCGGAGCAGGCCGGTGCCGGCGAGCCGTTGCACGACGGCGAGGCCGGCGCTCATCTGCCGGCTGATCGCCGCATCTATGTAGATCCCTTTGAGGGCAGCCTGCAGCTGCGGGGCGGCCGCGAGCATGACCGAGTCCCCGATGGCGGTGACCTTCGAACCGGGAATCTTCGCCTGGTATGCGTGACCGCCGCCGCCCGATGTGCTGGCCGGGGCGGGCGGTGGGGTGGCTGCGGAAACCCGGGCTGCCGCCGCCGGGGTGACCTTGTGCGCCCGGGAGTCTGCGCTGACCTTCGCTCCCTTGGTGATCTGCTGCGCCAGGCCCGGCGACGTGGGCGCGCGCAGCACCCCGTACCCGGCGGCGCAGGCGACCATGAGAGCTGCGGCCAGGGCGACGGCGGGAAAGGCACGGGCGAGTCCCCGGACTTGGGCGGCCAGCGATTCGGTCACCGCGAGGTACCTGGCGTGGACAGTGGACCGGAGGCCGTTGCGCAGGATTGGCTCTTCTATCCATGTCCAGGAGGCGGCTGCCAGTGTGATCGCGGTGGCAGCCTCGGCGGCCCACAGCCAGGGGGCCCCGGGTCGCGGCCCGGTGATCGCGGCGGCGATCGCGATGACCGGCCAGTGCCATAGGTAGATGCCGTATGATCGCACGCCGGCCCAGCGCAGCGGCGCCCAGCTGAGCAACCCGGCGATGACACCGGGGCTGGCGGCCGCCACGACCAGGCCGCCCGCCCCGAGCGCGGCGCTGAGCAGCCCCGCCGGGTACAGGGCAGCGTCCCCGCCGGAGTAGCGGATCATCGCCCAGGCGAGCACGACGATCCCGGTCAGGCCCGCCGCGTCGGCGCGCCGGGCTTGCTGGCGTGGCGCGGCCCGTAGCTGCCGCAGTGGCCAGGCGAAGGCGAGCGCCGCCCCGATGAACAGCGCGGACGCGTGGGTGTCGGTGCCGTAGTAGACCCGCGAGGGATCCCCGCCCGGCACGTAGATGACGGCCATGGCCACCGCGGACAGGGCTGCCCCCGCCAGCGCGACGGCTGCCCGGTGACAGCGGCGCTGGCAGGTCCGCAGCGTCACGATCACGATCAGCGGCCACACCAGATAGAACTGCTCCTCGATGGCGAGCGACCACAGATGGCGCAACGGCGGCGGCGGGCCGAACCCGGCGAAATACGACTGATGCTGCAGCGCCTGCCACCAGTTACTCGAATAGCTGACCGCCGCAAGCAGCGCCGGCCGCAGCGCCCCGAGCTGTCCTGGTTCGATCACGGCGACCGCCGCTGTCACGGTGACCAGCACCACGGCCAGGGCGGGCAGCAGCCGCCGTGCGCGCCGGATCCAGAACCCGCGCAGGTCCAGCTGCCCGTGCCGGGCCCATTGGGCGGCGAGCAGGTCGGTGATCAGGTAGCCGCTCAGGACAAAAAAGACATCAACCCCGAGAAATCCGCCGTGAAACGCCGCGAATTGCTCATGAAAGGCGATAACCGCAAGCACGGCCAGCGCCCGGACACCATCGAGACCGGGCGCCCGCGCTCCGCCGCCCACGGCCGTCCTGCCCCGTTTTTCGACTGCGGTCCATGTTCGCACTCTGCTGCCCCCCGGCTCCAGCAATGTTCTGTTCTTTGCCACTTCGGGGCGACAGGAAACCCCTGGCCGATAATGGGAGGGAAAGATATTAGTAACGCACCCGGCAGCCAATTTAGTAGCATTCGTTGGCAGCTGTTACCCGCCTATTTATCCGGCTACGGATCGATGATCAACGGCATCCCTCATTCGTGACGGGCTAGGGGGATCGGCCGCCCGGCTGTCAGGAGCACAAAGGCATCCGGGGCCGTATGCGTGCAGACCGCCGTGAGTGCATGCCTGGCGGTAGCGAGACGTTACTGGTCGTCGGCGTCGCGGGCCAGAGCGGGACGATCGGCCAGGCCGCCGACGGCCAAGCCGGACGAGTTCCACCCCCGGCCAGGTCCCGGCGGGCTCAGTTTGCACGACGCCCCCAGCACGCCCGCCCGTCAAGGGCGAAGGTGCTTCCCGGCTCTGGGGCGGCCTGCCCGCCTGGCGGTGAGCGGGAGTCGCTGACGGCGGGGACGTGCCGGCGCGGGCCGGGACGTCCCCGCTGCTGCGGTTAGCACCCGTCGGAGGGTGCCCATGGGCTGGTGCCCGACTGGGCGTACGCGTGCTGGAATGCCGCGTTCTGCATGCTGACGGGCGCGTCTTGCGGCAGCCCGGAGTACCCCAGGCTCTGCCAGGTGCCAGGCAGGAACTGGTACAGGCCGCCCGCACCCGAGGCCGGGTTGACGGCGTGGGCGTTTCCGCCTGACTCGCGGGCGATCACGCATGCCTGGAAGCTGCCCGGCGCCGCGCGGGAGGTCCCCGCACGTGAGGTCCCCGCGGGCGAAGTCTGTGCAGGCGAGGTCCCCGCGGGCGGCGCTGGCGCTGGCCCCGCGGTTGCGGCCACGGCCGCGGTGGGCGCGTTCGCCGGCCGGGCGGGGGCCGGGATGGCGGCCCGGGCGGCCTGGTCCAGCCATGCCTGGCGCGGGTGCCAGGTGCTCAGCGCTAGCCGCTGGCCCGCCGCGATGACGTCGGGGTCGGGCACCGCGTGCCGGTTGGTCCACCACAGGGCGGGCCAGTCGGCCGCGCTGCCGTACTCGCGGCGGGCGATGCCGGACAAGGTGTCGCCCGGCCGGACGGTGTAGTGCGCCGGGGCCGGGGGCGCCGCCGCGGGATGCAGTGAAACCGTGACCACGATCAGCGACTTGGCCAGCCCGGTAACTGCCATACTGAACATGTCGGGGTTCCTCCTGGGTTCGTCCGACACAAGGTCCCGGCCGCGTGCGCGAACACCTGGCCGGGACCGCCTTGGCTAGCAGGCGATGCGCGTGACGGTCATCTCCTGCCCACCCTGCGGGAGGGTGCGACGCGGTATCACGGGTTTCTCCCTTACCTCATGTTCCTCTCCAGCCCCATAGCCTGCCAGGGGTAACGCTCTGTGTATAGACCTGTGGATGATTTGCGTAGATACGCTGGTCAGCCCGGCTGTACAGGTGTGGACGAGCGGGGGTGTGGAAATGTGGATAACCGTGGCGTGCAAAGTCCTGCCCGGTCCCGGGCCTGTCCATGACCGCCGGATGATCATCCGGCGGTCATGGACGCGCCCGGTCACGCTGTGCGGTCAGCGGCGGAGATCGAGCGCCTGTTCACAGGGTGGCGGGAGGAACTGGCCACCTGCGCAAGTTCGCCCCGGCCGCCCGGGGCTACGCCACTGCCCGGCTGGAGGCCGGCACCGGCGTGCGTGTCGACGAGGTGCGCATGCTGGACCTGGACGACGTGCGCTGGGAGCTGGACCGGTTCGGCAAGGTGAATGTCCGTCACGGCAAGGGCTCGCGGCAGCGGGGGCCAAAGCCGCAGCTAGTGCTGCTGATCAACGGCGCGGACCGCGGCCTGCGCTGGTTCATTGAGGACGTCTGGGGCCAGTTCGATGACGGCCACGACCGGCCCGGCGCCCCACTGTCCCTTCCGAGCGCAACTGCCAGGACGGCTCGTGCTCGCGGGCGACGGCGGACGTGTTCCGCCGGTCACTGGCCGGGGCCGCCGGCCGCCGCCTGCCCGTCTGGTCGGGCAAGTTGACGCCGCATGTGCTGCGGCACTACTGCGCTTCCCAGCTCTTACCGGTCCGGGATGAGCCTGTTCGCCGGGCCGCCCCATGTGGTTGATCCGCCGCAGGTGATCGGGCGATGGCACCACCCGGCGAGGGCAGCCTTCAGAGAACCAGAAAGAAAACCTGACTCACAGCGATCTCATCACATAAAGTAGTGTTATAATCACAATATGTGATGAGATTCGTCAGGGGGCGGTCATGCGGAAGTCAGTGGCGGATGCGGCGATCGCTGTGGTGCTCGCTATGGTGTTCGCCACTTGTGTGACGGCCGCTGCCAGGCGCAGGCTGCGGCCAAGCTGCCGGTCGTCTACATCTACGGGATGGGCGGCGTCTGGTCAGGGGCGCGGGTCAAGCCCGCTACATCGTCTTCGGTGCGGATACCGAGGTCAACAAGCTGCACTGGACCCATTGGGGTCGTTCCAACCTGAAGTTGCTGGTCGCGGGCCTGGTATGAGCTGAATCGAGGGCGCTCGTGCTGATTGGAGCGGCTGAGCGTAGCTGCTGAGCATTTGACGCGCTTGGGCTTGTCCGGCGTGTCCTGCCAGGTTCGGCGCACCTGCCGGGTTTCAGCAGGTCGGCTGGCAACGCGACCGGCTTCGGTATTGATGCGGAACATTCTTATACAGATCATGGTTGCGTGGTTCGTGTGCGGCTATCGTCGGCCCATGGGGCTTATCGATGCTGGAGCCTGGGGGCTCACCGGCGGTTTAGCTGCCGGGCTGGTCTCCATGTCGGCCTCAGTGGTTGCGGTCGGCTTTAAATGGCCCTGGCGCGGCAACGAGGACGGCGTGTGGCCGCGGTTGTTCGTCACAGTCGTTGGGCTGATAACCGGCGCGTTGGTGGCTGCAGCCGCGCACGGGCAGATGAGCGGCGGGTGGCCCGCGTTCATCATGGGCGTCAGCGCGCCGTCCGTCATCCGGGGTGCCCTATCGCGAGTCGAGGTCGCCGAACGCAAGCCCGACACAGGCGAAGTTGAGACGGCGGATGAACATGCGGCGTGAGGGCGTACTCGGTCGGCTCGGCCGCGCCTCGCGTCCTGTCCGGCCGCTCATAAAGGTCACGGTTTCGCCGTGGTGGGCGCGTGTCCTGATCGCCGCCGGAGCTCAGCGCGCCGCCTCCGACGACAGCATGACGATGAGCTTCACGCCCTCAGAATTGGGTGGTCACGATCCTTCGCCTGATAGCCGGGCCAGAGAATGGCACCATGCCGGCGGCATACCCCTAAGAGCGGCTGCGCTGGGCCTAATGAGTCTGAACACTCCCATCAATCCCGCCAACTTGACGCACTCACGAAGCCCAAGTCCAGTCCCTCCTAGAGTGCACCGTGCTAGGCCCGCTGGTGTAGATCTGCCTGGTATCGGTCATGTCGAGAATCTTCCGTCAGGTGAACTGCTATTCAGGCCAACGTCAGAGGCCAGTCGTGGCCTACCCATGATCCTCACTTTGCTGCTTGAAGGGCAGCAGCCGATGCGCATGGTTGTCGATCTGAGCTATCTAGACAATGACCAACGTGGATTGCTGGAGCATCACATCCGTTCCATACTCCAGCATTACGACTACAGCATGAGTGGAAGCTCTAGCCGCATACAAATTGAGCCGTCTAAGCGCGATGACCTGCCCGGCACCGGCCCGCTACCCCGGCCCGGCACCGGCCCGCTACCCCGGCCCGGCACCGGCCCGCTACCCCGGCCCGGCACCGGCCCGATGCCCCGGGTTGGCAACGACCCCGGCTACTACGGCCCTCCCCGCCCTGGACCTATGCCAGGAGAACCACCATGGGTGGCCGGCACCCGCGACTCGCCCAGTTACGAGCCCGGTTACGACGGCCCTCCCCGCTACGGGGGCGCGCCGGGCGCGTCGGCCCCGGAGGATGCAATCACCGAAGACTCGGGTGCGTCGGCCCCGGAGGAGGCAATCACCGAAGACACCGCTATCCCGCGGCGGGAAAAGTAGACCTGCCCTTGCGCGGTGATGGCAGGCCGGAGCTGCTTTGTCGATGGTCCCGGCTGCGCGCCGAATGCGTGAAAAGCGATCCTAATTTCGAGACAACCATGGATAGGGTGGCGTAGCCAAGCTGCTGAGACGCTCGCGAGATCATCGTTTGAGCAACTGCGGCCAACGAGAGCCGAAAGGGGTTTGGGTGGCGACGTACGAGGGCCGTTTGGAGCTGACATGGACCAACAAGGACCGGCGCCTGCTGGCTCCCGAGGACGGTTCGTACGAGTGGGTGTCGGCCGAGGACTACAGGGTCGCCGAGGTGCGCCTGCTCCACGACGTCAGTACAGTCGGTGAGATCGGCCGGGACCGCGCAGGTGACAACCTGCTCATAAAGGGCGACGCGCTGAACGCCCTTACCAGCCTCTCCCACTTGCCGGAGTTCACCTCCCAATACCTGGGCAAGGTCCGCCTCTGCTACATTGATCCGCCCTTCAACACGGGGCAGGCGTTCACGCACTACGACGCCCGTGCCCGCCCGCTAGCGACACGATCACGCCCAGGATCACGGCCGCAACGGGCAGGTCCAGGTGGAAGAGCCCTGGCTGGGCACAGATCCGGAAACCTAGCCGGATCAGCTCCCGCAGATTAGTCGCCCTCATCCAGCACGGTCACGGTGATGCACGAAGCTGTCTTCCTCGCTTCCGATTGTCTAGCTCGCGGCCTGGTCCTGGTGAGTGGTGGTTGCCATCCCGCGGATCATTGCTGGGCTGTTCGCCGGACTGGCGGCGTGCCCATCACGTGCCCCGTCCCTTTCACCATCGGAGGGACGTGGAGGTCCGCCTCTGACGGGGCTATGAGCGCCGGGACAGCAGCCGTGCGGCCTCCCGGAACGGCACGATCAGGTACACCGTGAGACCGAAGTACAGCGCCACCGCCAGTTCTGGCAGGGCGAGCCCGATGAGGATCGCGATCACATACCCGATCACCACGGGCAGCAGTTTCCGCTGGTCGCTGTGCACCTCTACTCCCCGCGGGGAGTAGAGGTGCGCGCGCCGCGCATACCCGTCCAGGGCGGACCCCAGGAGGCGGATGGCCAGGAGCGTGAGCCCGTACAGGGTGACCCCGGAGCCTCTACGGACACTCCGGCCAGAAACCACGGGGCAGGGGCAAGCCTGCCCGGACCGGACGCGGGCCATCCCCTGCACGGTGCAGGCCGTCACCGGGCCGCCTCCAGCGGGAACAGACAGCCGTCGTCCACGGATACGGCGGATCCGCGTACGCTCCGACGCCCGCCAATACGTGCCCGCGACCTGGGGACCATTTGGGGACCACACGACACGCACGCAGCCGGAGAATCCGCATGTGATCGAACATCCTGCTATACCCGCACAACCCGGTTGAGCTGCAAAAACGCCTACTCCACCGTCCTGGGGGTCAAGGGCGCTGCTCATGGAGGGTGATCGCTTCGGCCGTGCGGCCCGCGTCCTGGTAGGTGGTGGCGAGGAAAACCTTGAGGAAAACCTTCGGGATAACATAAAGCTAAATTGAGTAAACGCCGGATCGGCAAGGACCCTGGTCGGTTGAAACCTCATTCGCTTTCATCGCCGAGCGCCCGCATTTGCTCTTCGATCTCGGCCAGCCGAGCGGCGTATGTCTGAGTAAGGGCATCGCGCCATAGGAGATCGTGCTGGTGTCGCTCCACGTTCTGTTGGAAAGCCAGGACCTGGCCCACGAAGGTGCCCATCCCGAACATGGCACCGACAATCAGGGCTATACCTAGCTCGCGCCACGAGTGGCCGAGGAAGATGCAGACGATGCCGAAGGCGAACAAGGCGGTGTCCAGGCCGACGTAGAGCCAGGCAAAGCCCGTCGAGGCGAGCGGTACAGGTATCTGGAATCTGCCAAAGTTG
>CAVUNO010000021.1:0-50778 GCA_963742875.1 uncultured Actinomycetes bacterium
TAGATCGTTAACCGGGAAATGCGCGCAGGTCATCAGTGGTCGTAAGCGATCAAGGAGCGCTTGACTGGTGCGCCGATCATCCAGTTGTGCCAGATGCAGGCGTTGAGGGGGCCAGCAGCCGCTGCGCGATCCTGGCCCATAGCCCGGCGGGGACGCGGCCGCCGTGGCGTTCAAGGCCGAGCTGGTTCTTGAAGTCGGTGACACACTGCAGGGGTACTCCCACCGGCTTCCAGCGGAAGTAGAAGTTACTAACCCTCGGCATCCTCTGGCTGGTCAGCGAGTACCGGTGGTGTCTGGCTATCGCTGGCATGGCCGCGCATGGCTGACGGTCACGTTCCCTGATGGTCATCGGGGTAAAGCCGACATAGCTTAGTGGCAGAGCCCGGTGGTGCCGGGATGCACATCAACTGTGCACGGCTGGACCGGGAGAAACAGGCAAGGCCATGAACCGGAGCATCCGCAGGACCGGGCTGGTTAGCATCGTCGTTTTTGCCGGGCTGACGGTTCCGCTCGCCGCCGCGACGGCCGCTGAGCCGCCGGGGCACATCGTACTCGCGGGCGGCAAGCTGGCCGTCTACACCAGTGGCAAGACCGGATCGCCGGTCACGCTGGCGCGGTACCGCGTTACGAACAAGGGCGAAGACTGGAACGGGGACCATTACGCCAATGCCTACGGCGCCGGCTCGTTCTTCTGGGCTCCGGGCGGGAAGCAGACGAATGAGTACCTGAAGGTGACCACCATCCGGGCCACCCTGGTGACCAGCGCTTCCAGCGGCACGATTTTCGCCCCGGTCGCTTCCGGTAAGTACACGGTGCTGGCCCTGCTCGGCAGTGTGGGGCCGTCAAAGAACGTGCTCACCGACTGTCACGGAAAGCTGGTGATCGCGAAGGAAGGCGCGCACGGGCCTTCTGCCGGCCAGCTCTGGACTCTCCGGTAGGCCCGGATAACCAGTCGCCGTGTGCCAGCCTGGGACCGTAGGCTGGTTCACGTCTTCGTGGCCGATCTCGATGCGGCGATCCCCATGTACCGGGAACTGGCTGAGGTCACGGAGGTCAGCCGTTTCACCCTCCGCGACGTAAAGCCCGCCCAGGCCGACCCGTTCCTGCTGCTGCGATCGGGCCGACCACGGCCCACAAGGTCACGCCCGTCATCACGCTGCCCCCGATACAGCCGAGCCCTTGCAGTGCCCAGATGACTCCCGCGGCCGCGAGCAGCGCGCCGAACCCGGCAAGCGATCCTCTCCTCATCGCGGGGACTCCGACCGTCCGCTCTTGGCTGATATGGAGGTGATCGTGAGGCTCCATGATCCAAAGGCACTGCGCCTCGATCACCTGCATGATCAGGCATTATGTGGCCAGAAGGGCGCAGGTGATCGAAGATCACCCACATGATGCCGCAAATGGTGCGGGCGTGCGGTCAGCAAGCGACGATGACGGCGCGGTTCGCGGCCGCTTCTGCGAGCGGTGTCAGGTTCCTGGGATCACTGGTCAAGATCCGATCGCCTGGGCTGGCCAGCAAGACGACGGTTCCGTCAACCGGATCGCTGGTGCCAGTTACGCCCAGCAGGACACCGGCCTGGCGGCCGTCCTGGGGACTCACCGCGCTGACATTCACCGCGCGCAGCAGCTGCGCCAAGCCGGCCTGGCGGCCATGACGGTCGCGCCAGACCTGGGCGACGACTATGGCGTTGCTGCGCAACTTCACGCCATGCTGCTGGGCGACGCGCAGCCGGGCGACCATGGCACGGTCGCCGCGGTCGACGGCAACCAGTGCGCCTGCGTCTAGGACCAGTGCGCTCACGCGGCGCTATCGCTGGCGGCCATGCCGAGTTCACGCTCGGCCCGGGTTAGCTCCTCGGCCGTCAGCACCCCCATGCTCGGCCTCCCACCCGTCAGGGCCGCCGCGGAATGGGCTGGTCTGTGCTCGGTATGCAATGGTGGCCGGCCTCGGCGAGATGTGACCGGGGGCGGCGCTGCGCGAGGCGATCACCGACGGCTGGCTGGTGTGCGCGCCGCCCCGGCTCGCCCGGGATTTCCTCGCCGGCTAGCCAGCCCGCCGTCGTGTCACCCGATCGGGCGTCATGACAGTGTCGCCCTCGATCGGGAATGCTAACTGTGCGCCAGCCCGGATCTGATGACGCCGCGGCGCCGCGCCCGGCCATGTAGCCTGGCGTCGGCCTGCGGCCGATTCGCCTGGGGGGCGCTCCGAGGGGGCTTGGGTGTCCCGGGCCATTTACTGGCCCGGGGCACCCAGGCTGGGGCGGTCGGCCGCGGCGCGGGCGAATGACTTGTACGGCATGATCTCGCCCGGCTTGATCACGCCGTCCTCGATCGCGCGGGCGAGCAGCGCGTCCTTGCTCGGCGCGGTCCGCCCGGTGGCCGCGTACTTGGCGCGCGCGCGGCTGATGTACTGCCGGACCGTGTTCTCGCTGATCGACATGCGCCGCCCGACCGATGCTTTCGACATGCCCTGGAACCACAGCAGCAGCGCCTGCCGCTCCTGCTCCGAAAGCGCCGGCCGGGCCGGGCGCTGGTCGGCGAGCATCGCCCTGGCCTGCAACCGGGTCACGTACGGCCGGTCGGCGGCAGCCGCCAGCACGGCCTCGACCAGATGGTCGCGGCCCTCCTCCTTGGACACATAGGCGTGCGCGCCGTTGTCCAGTGTCTCCATCACGATCGCCGGATCGCTGTGCCCGGAGAAGGCCACCACCCGGTATCCGGCTGCCACCAGCCCGGGGATTTGCGTGGTGACCAGCTCGCCGGACAGCTCCAGGTCCAGGATGACCACGTTGGCCGGCGGCCGGGGCACGGCGCGGAGCCCGGCCAGGTCGCGCGCCGTCTGCACCAGCCGCACCCGGTGGCCGGGATCGGACCGGATCCAGGACGCCACCCCCTCGGTGACGACCGGATGGTCTTCGATGATCGCCACCGTCACCGGCTGTTCCATCGCGCCTCCGCCCAGAGCATGCCGCCGTCTTGCTGCTGTTCGATGGTGACCCCCTCACCGGCTGCGGGCAGCCGGACGACCGCGCCGGTATCGGCGACGAAGCTGACGGCGATTCCGGCGGCCACCGCCGCCAGGGTAATCCGCGCCTGGCTGCGCGCGGCGGTCAGGATCGCGATGGCAGCGTCGGTGATCACCCGCCGGGCCGGGCCGGGCACCTGCGGCAGCGGCCCGGCCATCTCGATTTCGACGGCAACCCCGCGCCGCTCGGCCACGTCGGCACTCGCGTGCAATTCGTGCACCAGCGATCCGGGTACCTCATCGCCCTCGGCCAGCAGTCGGCGCAGCCGGGCCGCCTGGACTGCGCACCTGATGCGCACCTGCGCGTCGCCCGGGTCAGCCGTCCCCGCCGCCAGCTCGGCGACCAGCGGGACGGCGCTTTCCTGCAGCGCCAGCCGGCGGGCGTGCCGGGCGGCCCGGATGATCTCCGCGGTGGCGGCGCGCTCGCGCGCGGCGTGCTCACTCTGCGCCGTCGCGGCGGCCTGGCCGGCGGCGGCATCCAGCGCCCTGACCCCGGCGGCGACGGCCACCTGGGCGCCGGTCGACCAGGCCAGCACGGCGAGGAACCCGGCCAGGTCGGTGCGGTGCAGCCCGTCCCACACCTGCACGCCCAGGATGGCCAGGGCCTCGGCGGCGAGGAACCACGCAAGCTCGGCGAACCGGCGGCGGAGCAGCACGAGCACGCCCGTCCAGCCGGCACTGCCCCACGCCCAGTTGACCGCCAGCATCTGGCCAGCCGGGCTGGCCGCCGCCGCTGCCGTGCTGGCGGCCAGCGCGATCACGGCCACCGCCCAGGCCGGGCGCCAGCCGGGCGCTCCGCGCAGCACCAGGACCAACCCGGCGATGATCGCCAGCGCCATGACCAGCCACATGGCGCCCTGGAAGGCGAACGAGCCGTAGGCCAGCCGGTTATGCAGCAGCTGTCCGCCCGCTCCGGCGAGATGCCAGCCCGCGACCAGGAAGATCACAGCGATGGTGAAGGCCCGCTGGTAGCGGCCGGACATCATCGCTGTCGGTTGCACGGCGGTCATGTCGGCCAGCTTACGGTGACGGTCGTGCCCGCGCCGGGACGGCTGGCGATCCCGGCCCGGCCGCCGGCCGCCAGCATCCGTCCGGTGATCGACTCGCGGATGCCCCGGCGGGATAGCGGGGTGGCGGCCGGGTCGAACCCGCGGCCGCAGTCAGTGATCTTGATGACCGCCCAGCCCGCGCCGCCGGTGACGATCACTTCCGCCTGGCCGGTTCCGGCGTGCCGCTCGACGTTGCGCAGCGCCTCGCCGACGCAGGCGACGAGCTGATCCGCGACCGGAGACGGCAGCGTGACCGGGACGAGCTTCAGCCGCACGGCCAGGTCATCGGTGCTCGCCGCAGCCCGCTCCAGCTTCGGTCTCAGGTCAGTTAGCGGCGCCAACCCGCCCGGCACGACCGGTGCGCCCGCGAGCCCTTGCAGCACGCGCAGGTCCCGGGCCGCCTGCGCGGTCAGCGCCGGGGACGGTTCGGCAAAGGCGCCGGCCGCGACCATGGTCAGGGTCGACAGGACGGTGTCGTGCAGCTGGCGGTGCTGCTCTCGCTCGTCAGCGCGCCGCGCCTCCTCGGCCCGGATCTGCCGCTCGGTCTCCAGGCCGGCGGCAACGATCGCGTCCGCTTGCCGGGCGCCGCCGCGGATCACCGCCACCAACCCGGCGGCGACGATCGTCTCCACGACCAGCAGCCAGGCATCGGCCGGGTGGCCGGCGCCGAGCCCGTAGGCGATGACCACGATCGCGGCCCCGGGCAGCCCGAGCCACGGCGGCAGCGCGATCTGCAGGATGTACACCGACGTGCAGGCCAGCGGGAGCATCCAGGTCGTGCTGTCCATGATCAGTACGGCCGGGACCAGGTGCTGTTGCGCCAGCGCCAGCACGGAGATAACCGCGGCGTCGGCCAGTACCACGGTCGGCGTCAAACCGGACCTCCGGACCCGCCAGGTAAAGAAGGCTGACCACAAGCACAGCGCAGTCAGCGGCGCGCCCAGCCACCAGCCGGAGATCTGCTTCGTTGCGGCCAGCACGGCTACCGCGGTGAACAAGACCGCGCCGCCGAGGCGCAGGGCGATCGCATACCAGCCGGCCAGCCGGTGCAGGGCCTGGTCGGATGGCCCTGCTAACCGCGGGCGGCGTGCCCGCCTGCGGCGGCCCGCAGGGGGCTGGAGCTGCCCCCCGACGGAATCAGCTGCCGGTTCCACCGGACCAGTATGCGGCAGGACCACGGCACCGGTAACAGTGACGTTTCAACATCTGGGCCGGGCTGAACGACCTGCGGTTCGAATTGGCGCGGGTGGCCAGACGGTGGCCGGTCATCCGGCGAGCGCGCAGTTCTACTTTTCTGCACGCTGGTCGGCGGGAGAGCCCGCACTGCGGTAGGTTCTGGCGATGGCTCAGGAGGCGCGGCCTGGCATCGGCCCGATCGTCGACTGCAACGTGCACTTGTGGGATCAGCGTGACAATCCGGTGTTCTGGCTGTCCGATCGCATCGTTGTCCGGGACATGCTCGGCGACTACGACAGCCTGCCCGATAGGTACACCTTGCCTGACTACCGCCGGGAAACACTGGGCTATGAGGTGCGTGGCGTCATCTGATCCGACGCTGGGGCCGCGGATCCGCTGGCCGCAGCCGGCTGGGTCAGCCAGCAGGACGGGTCACCGCCGGTCATCGCGATGGTCACCTTGGGTGACCCGACGTCGGCGGCTTTCCCCGACCTGGTTGATCGCTGCCGGCAGTGGCCCCTGATCCGCAGCATCCGGATGCGGCTGGTGCCGGAGTTGTCCGGACGGGCCACCGGCCGGGATCTTCTTGATGACCGGCTCGTCCGGGACAACCTGGCCCTGCTCGCCAGCAGCGGCCTGGTCGCCACGGTCGAGGCGACGGCCGGCCAGCTAGGCATCGTGACCCGGCTGGCAGCAGAGTTCCCCGCCCTGAGGATCGTCATCGACCACTTCGGCTGGCCGGCTGACGGCCCTGACGGGCGAGACCGCGCCGGGAACATGCACCGCCTCGCCAGCCTGGCCGCAGCCGGCAATGTGGCGACCCGGATCGACGCCATCGGCACCATCTTCGGCGACTGGACCCTCTCCCAGATACGCCCGTGGCTGCTCGAGGTGGCCGGTATCTTCGGCCCGCCGCGATGCATGCTCGGCTCAGACCTGCCGATAGAAAACCTGCGGTCAGGATTCGGGCCGCTGTATGGCGCCTACGACGCCATCTTCTCCGCTTTCTCCGACGACGAGCGAGCCTGGCTGTTCCACCGCACAGCCGAGCGGTGGTATGCGAGCGCGACCGCGGCTGATGATGATGATGCCTGAGCCTGCTCATTGACTTCTCCCCGCCCTGAAGGACGGGGATTCTCAGCCCTACTGGGTCGTGCCATCCATAAGGGGGCTACGCGCAGCTGCCGTCGGCCAGTCGAGCACACTCTGTGAGCGTTGGGATAGACGTATCGGCCCGATCGGCATCGCGAGCTTCCGCCTCGGGCTTGCCTGGCCGCCAAAGACTGGGGACAGCGAAGCAGCCATCCCCGATCCGGGCGCCGTTGATATGAGCGTGCGGCCCGATGAGCACATCGTCACCGATCACCGCGGGGTGCCGCGCGCGCCCGCGGATCACCGCGTTTTCCATCACCACCGTCCGGGCACCGATACTCACCTCACCGTCCTCGGCGGTCAGCACGGCACCGAACAGGACAGGGCGTCCGGTCCCAGACGCACCGCGCCGCACAAAACCGCCGTCGGCGCGACGTAGGCATCCGCATGGACCTGCGGGGCACGACCCCGATGTTCAATCAGCATCTGCCCAGCCTGCCAGCAGCCGTGCACCACCAGGCGGGCATCGGAGGGAACAGAAACTCAGTACTGATCCTGCTGGGCGACGGCTGTCCCGGTCACGGTGCCCTTGCTGTAATCGTCTCGCAGCACCAGGACCTTGATATGGATGTTGGCGCTGTGCGCCGGCAGCTCGCTCTTTAATTTCAGCGCGATCTCCTTCCGGTCAAAGTACCTGGCAGCGTCTTCCGGCGAGTTGAAGGTGAACTCGACCACGCGATGGGGCGTCAGCGAGTAAGCGTTGTCATATGACGCCAGCCGACGCAGCTCACCGGGGGCCTGAAGAGTATCCGCGACCGACCGGGCCCACGTCAGGTACTCGTCCTTGCCTCGTGGCGGATAGTCGATTTCGTATACATACTTGATCACAGAAAGCCTTCCGCCGTTGCCGCAGCCCCTGCACGAGCGCCGACTGCACCTGGCCATGATCCGCCGGAGCCCGGCGCCCGGCAAGACCGCGACCGCGGACAGGCCAGCGGCAGCGGTGCCCGCGCTCGATACCCATGGCGTCGATGGTGGCGCCGGTGGCTTCGGAGACCCGCAGCCCGTTAAGGGCCAGCAAAGAGAAGAGATCAGCGCATGTTCCAATGCTGGACCGACCCCAGCGGCGACCAGCAGCGCCCCGAGTTCATTGCGGTCCAGGCCGGTCGTATGCGACTCATAATCCACCCGGGACGGCGGACATGGGCGGCCGGTGCTGCCGGGACAAGAGCAGCGGAGGGGGACGTAGTAGCCATGGGCACCTCCGGGATCCAGCCAGGACCTACAAACTGACCGTGGATCCCAGCGATCAGATGGAACCTCAACATAAGCCAGATACAAAGGGCGTGCCAGGTCACCCATCGGACGCTAAGATCGGCACGCTCGTCTCGTCTCGCCGCGTGTATGCAGGCCAGTTGCACGAACTGCCCGGACGGAAGGTCAAGCCGGGCGGTGCACCGGGCTGCAGAGACCGGCGCAGCGAGCGGGCCGCCGCGCAGCGGGTAGCGGGCGTAGATGCTGCCTCGCGTGCCGTGCGGCATCGGCTGCGTCACCCGGTGCGGGAGCAGATCGCCCAGCCCGGCCCGCTGAAGCCTGGCTGCCGCCTCGTCGGTGAGTTCCTGTACGAACAGCACGTCCGCGTGCTTACGGCATACCAGCTCGGCAATCACCTCGGCCCCGGCCCGGCCGACGAGCGAACCGCTCCCAGCGTGCGCCGGAGCGGAGAATACCTACGGCAACGTTCCCGACATTGCCGCCGGGCTAGCCATCCCCGGCACGGATGTCCGCAGCGCGCCAGCCATCACCGCCCTGGCCCTGGCGTGGCCGGAAACGGCGAGTCATACGCGTTGACCGCCGGGGCGAGCCGTTCCCGGGCAGATACGAGGGCAAGGAGACCCCGATGCGACATCGGACCCCGGTTGACGTGGACCAGCATCAGCCGCCGATTCCTACCACTCTGGATGGCGCGGGCCGGGCACGCCAGCGGGTGCTGGCCCTGTTCCTCCCCATCGCCGCCGTGCTGTACATCGGCGGCGAAGCGCTGAGCCCCAAAGGCACCGACCAGCCAGGCGGTCGCGCTGGCCGCCGAGCACCGCCCGACATCGGAATGACCAGGCCTGTCATTCGGTGGCGGCGAGCAGCTGGCGGGCCACGGCCTCGTCAGCGGGAGCGACCAGCACCCGGACACCCTGCGCCTGGAGCTGTGGCTGCTGTCCTCCGGCATCGTCCGCAGACACGGCCGCTCTCACACCGTTATTGCGCAACATGCCGACGATCAGTTCAGCCTCGGTGCGGCTCGGAACGGCTGTAATGGGCGCCGTGGCGCCTTCAGGGCGGTCCGGGGGAGTACGCCCATGCTCCGGTCCGGCCCGCTCTCGTCCTCGCACGAGATCTCATCTCCCGAGAATCGGATATCGGCGGCATCTGCCAATGCCCCCGGTTCAATACTGACATCAGCGTCACGCTCGGCGCGCCGTGTGCCGTCTCACCGACAGTGTGCCCGAACGGTTATCCCTGGCCGTCCCGCCGGGTCGGGGACCTTCGGCCCCCTTTCGCTGCGCCTTCGGGCCTGGTTTTTTCTGCCCCGCCGGGTCACCCTCCGGGCAAGAGGGCAGGTGAGCAGCATGACCGAGGAGGCCAGCCAGCAGAAGGTCCGGATCCCGGCTGATCAGGTGAATTACCTGATCGCGACCGCGGCCCGCGCGCCGTCCGTGCACAACACCCAGCCCTGGCGGTTCCGGGCCAGTGACTACGCGATCGACCTGTATACCGATCCGCGCCGCAAGCTACGGATGGACCGGGACGGCCGGGAGATGGTCATCAGCTGCGGGGCCGCCCTGTTCGGGCTCCGGCTCGCGGTCCGGTCGCTGGGCTACCTTCCCATCGTCGAGCCGTTCCCCGACCCGCCCCGGCTGCGCCTGCTCGCCCGCGTGCGGATCGGCGAGGCCGCGCCGGTAACCCCGCTGGAACGCCAGATGCTGGAGGCACTGCCGCACCGTCATACCCATCGCGGCGCGTTCGACCCCGGCCTGCTGCCGGCCGGGCTGCTGTCGGGGCTGCAGCATGACGCGCTGGCCGAGGGAGCCACCCTCGCGCTCATCGACCGCGCCCTCGCCTACCAGCGGCTGGCCGACATCACCAGCGCCGCCGACCGTCAGCAGCACCGCGACCTCGCCGTGCGGGAGGAGACACGTCGCTGGAGCCGGACCGCGGACGATCCCGCCCGCGACGGAGTCCCCGCGGCCGCGTTTTCGGCCGGCGCCCGCCGCGAGCCGGGACGCCTGTCGCAGCGTGACTTTGATCTGGGCCGCAGCCTCGGCCTGCTGTGCACGGAAGGACCGCCACCGGCCGCGACCGCGGTGCTGTTCACCACCGGCGACCGCCGGGCCGACTGGCTCCGGGCCGGCCAGGCTCTGCAGCGGGTGCTCACCCATGCGGCGGCCAAGTGGGTGTTCGCGAGCCTGCATACGCAGCCGCTGGAGAACGCCTCAATCCGCGCCCTGATCCGGGACCGCCTGTCCCTGCCCGGTGCTCCGCAGATGGTGATGCAGCTGGGCGTCTCGCACAGCGCGCGCTCCACCGCCCGCAGGGCCCCGGAAGAACTGACCGAGCGCTAGACCGAGGCCGTGAGGCCCGCGGGCCGGCTCCGCCCGATCAGCCGTGGTGCGCCGCCCGGTGCGCCGCGAGGACGTCGTGGCCGAAGTCGGACTCCGGGTCGCGCCATACCGGATGCGCGTGGTTGGCGCGCCGCTGGACGTTGTCGTACTCGATGAGCAGCCCCGGGCCCTGCAGCCGGTAGTGGTGCGGCTGGCCGGCGCCACGGGGCCGGCCCAGGCCAGGTGCACGGCGTCCAAGGTGGCGTCGTCGTTGTTGGCCCGGAGCGGTGACAGGCTGTCGGAGACCCGCCCGAAGTAGGTGGCCAGCAGCGTGCGCAGCAGGTGCCGCTGCCCGGCGGCGGGATCCCTGTCCACATCTGCCATATTCGCACCCTCGCATCCCGGCGTGCCATGGCAAGAGCCGCGCGCCAGTTTTGAGGGGGTGGTATCCGGTCGTCCGGCCTGAATTACGTAAGTTGGTGTGTCATGGCCACCACGCAACGTGCCCCCAGCCCCGCCCCCACAGTCTTCGTCCTGTTCGGCGCGACCGGTGACCTGGCCAAGCGCATGGTGCTGCCGGCGTTCTACCGGCTCGCCCTCGAAGGCCTGCTGCCGCGGCAGTGGCGGCTGGTCGGGAACGGCCGCGGTGACGTCGCCCACGAGGCCTTCCGCGGCCACGTGCACCGCGTGCTGACGGAGTTCGGCCCGCAGCCGGAGCCGGGCCCGTGGAAGGAGTTCGCCCAGAACGTCTTCTTCGCCGGCGGCGGCTTCGGCCCCCACAACCCCGGCAGCCTGCTGGACGCAATGGGCCACGCGCGCGAGTCCCTCGGCGGCGACCCGCAGCTGGTCCATTACCTCGCGGTGCCCCCCGTGGCCTTCACCGGGCTGACCAAGGCCCTGGGCCAGCACAACCTGGCCGAAGGCGCCCGGGTCGTCTACGAGAAGCCGTTCGGCACCTCGCAGCAGGATTTCCGCGGTCTGGACCGGGTCGTCCACTCCGTGCTGGACGAGCAGCAGGTCTACCGGATCGACCATTTCCTGGGCAAGGAGGCGACCCAGGATCTGCACCTGATGCGCTTCGCCAACGGGCTGTTCGCCGCGATGTGGAACCGTGAGCATATCGAGTCCGTGCAGATCGACGTCCCGGAAAAGCTCGGCATCACCGACCGGGCCGTGTTCTACGACGCCACCGGCGCGGTGCTGGACATGCTGGTCACACACCTGTTCCAGGTGGCGGCCGAGGTGGCTATGGAGCCGCTGGCCAGCCTGGGCTCGCTCGATCTGCAGGCCGCCCGGGAGAAGGTGATCAAGTCGTTCCGGCCGCTGGAGACGGCCGAAGTGGTGCTCGGGCAGTTCGACGGCTACCGCGACGTGCCCGGAGTCGCGTCCCGCTCCAGCCGGGACACGTTCGTCGCGGTCCGACTCTGGATCGACAATCCCCGCTGGCGTGGCGTGCCCTTCTACCTGCGTACGGGCAAGCGGCTGGCCGCCTCCCAGCAGCGGGTCAGCCTGATCCTGCGCGAGCCGGCCGGGCCGCTCGCCGGGAAGCTGGCCAGCAACTCCAACGTGCTGTCGTTTTCGCTCGCCGGCGACGGCCAGATCGACCTGTCGCTGGTGGCCAAGAAGCCCGGCCCGGCGCTGGACACCGACGAGGCGCAGACCTCGATCCCGCTGTCCAGCCTGCCCGGCGGGGACCCGCTGCCGCCGTACGTCCGGCTGATCCACGACGTGATCCTGGGCGACCGTTCGCTGTTCACCCGCCCGGACGGGCTGGCCGCGGTGTGGAAGGTCGCTGAGCCACTGCTCTCCAATCCGCCGCGGGTCGCCTCCTATCCGCAGGGGTCCTGGGGCCCCGCGCAGGCCCGCAAGCTCATCGCCCCGGGCCGCTGGCTGCTGGGCCAGTAACGCCGGCTGGTCCGCTCGCCTACCGCCCCCACTAGGGCCCGTTCGGTTCAGCCAGGCGGCTCGTCGGCGGGAACCGGCTCGGCCTTGGCGTCCGACCAGGTGCGGACGACGCTGGTGTCGGAGAGGAAACGGACGGAGCTGCCGGGCGCCCAGCGCCGGGCCGCCTCATGCAGGCACTCATCGACGAGCTGGGCGGTCGCCTCCGCCTGCCCGGCGGGCGTATGGACGAGCAGTTCGTCGTGCAGGCACAGCACGATACGCGCGCCCAGCGGCGCGCCGCGGGCCCGGACCGTCACCGCCCACATCTTGAACAGCTCCGCGGCGGCGCCCTGGATGAGCGCGTTCCGGCCGTAGCGCCCGCGCGCGGCGGCCCGGGTCGCGGACTCCGTCCCGGCGCTGGCCATCGAGATGCGCCGGCCGCCGTAGGTCCGCAGGTCGCGGCCGGCCCGCCCGGCGCGGTCTCCCTCGTCCAGGTAGGCCATGGCGACCGGGTAGGCCGCCTTGAGACGGCGCAGCGCCTGGGCGCCATGCCCGGTGGTCTGCCCGTACATGGCGCCCAGCACCGCGACCTTGGCGGTGGGCCGGTCCACCCCGAGCTGCTCCGCTACCGGGGCGTACAGGTCGTCGGCCATGGTCGCGGCAGCCAGCGCGCGGTCCCGCGCCACCGCGGCGAGCACCCGCGGCTCGATCTGGCCGAGGTCGGCCCGGACGAAGACGTGCCCGGCCTCGGCCACGACCGCCCGGCGCATCACGGCCGGCATGTTGTGCAGGCCGCCGGAGGCGGTCATCCGGCCGGCCGCGCCATCCGATCCGGTCCAGGTGCCGCGTAGCCGACCGTCGGCTCCGAGATGGGTGTCCAGCCACCCGTAGCCGTACGTGGTGGCGATCCGTTCCGCCTTGCGCCACTCCAGCAGCGCGCCGACCAGCGGATGAGCGTCGCGGAAGGCGCGAAGCCGCCACGCCCGGGTGTCGGGAACATCCACGCCGGCCTGGGCCAGTAGGGCGCGCACCTGGGCCGGGCTGCGCAAATCGGCGGTGCCCCCCGGCGGTGCGTGCCGCAGCACGCCGGCGTCGCGCGCCGCCCGGTTCCTGGCCGCCTCGGCCCCGGTGCGCGGGCGCGGGCCGACGAACACCGCCAGGACCTCCTCGGCGACGGACCGGTCCATCGGCAGCCCGTCGGCCGACAGTTCCGCGCACAGCAATTCGGCCGTAGATTCGGACCGCGCCGTGGCCAGGGCCATCGGCCGGTCCGCCAGCCGGGCCAGCGCCGCCTGCTGCAGCCCGGCCGCCGTGGCGGCCAGCTCCGCCCAGCGGGTGAGCCGCGCTGGGCTGGCCACCCAGCCACCGCTCACCCAGGCGGGCCGCAGGTGGCCGCCCGGCTGCACCGGATCGTCAGGGTCGCCGGCCTCGCCCGGCTCGAACAGGTCGGCCTGGCCGGCCGCCGGGATCGTCGCGGGCGCCAGGTCGTGCAGGTGAGCCCACGCCCAGCCGGGGTCGGCCCGCCACCCGCCGAACAGCAGCCGGTGGACCGCACTGATGTCCCAGCATGTGGCCAGCCGCACGTCGCTGGCCGCCAGGGCCGCGGCCGTCTCGCCGGACCAGACCACCCACCGGGGCCGCAACTCGGCGTCGATGAGCTGGACGGCATCCGCGCCGCCCACGGCCCACCGGCGGCCCGCTGCCGCCATCCCCAGCCTCGGTCCTTGCCCCGCCCCGACGGCCAGTCCGACCAGGTCCCCGCGCGTCACTCCCGCCTGGCGGAGCTGCCCTAGCACGTCCACGGTCGCCCCACACACTCCACTGTGCCACGCGTACGGCCTCCCACCCGTCTAGGGACGTTGGTCCCTGGCTGGCCGTCGCAGCCGGTGCCAGGGTCTTAGGATGTTTGTCGCGAACGACGTCGAGCTCGGCGTCCCCTTCGCCACGGCCCGGCCGCGGCTGATGGAGCTGATCGCGGGCGGTGCGCTGGCCGACGCGTCCCAGGCGGCTTTCGACGAGGGGCTCGCCCAGCTCGCCCATCTGGCCCAGCCCGACCGGCCCAGCGCGGCCCGGCTGATGCGGGTGCGGTCGCTGCGGCCGGCGCATAGCCCGGACCGGGTCACGGCGGCCTTGCGCTGGGAGGCCATCGGCGCGCCGGGCGGTCTTTTCCCGGTCCTCGACGCCGACCTCACCCTGACGCCCACCAGCCCGCAGGCCACCCGGATGTCGCTGGCCGGCGTGTACCGGCCGCCGTTCGGCTACCTGAACATCGATCTCGACCCGGCGGCGACGGGCCGGGTGGCCGGCACGACGGTCCGCGCCCTGCTCCGCGCGGCCGCTGTCTACCTGGCTGGACCCGGCGTCAACGGCGCGACCGGCAGCCTTCCGCGCGCCGCCGAGGCCCCGTGACCCAGGCCCGTGACCAATCCTTTGCAGGGCTAACCCCGTCCTTCAGGGCGGGGTTAGCCCCAATACCCGTAAGTTAGGGTTCATATGGTGTTAGCGTGTGGCGGGTGCGCGCGGGGGGGACCGGCGTCGTGGGGATGTCCGTCATGCGCGCCCTCCCGCCCGGCGGGTGCCTAGCGGGATATCCGGCGCCAGGCCGACCGGGGCACCAGCCGCATGGCACCTGCCAGGCCAGCCATCGTCCGCGGCACCCACACGGTCTCGCTGTCCCCGGCGGGGCCGCGCGCGAGGGCGGCCGCGACGGCTGCGCCGACGGCGGCCGGCGTCGTGGCCAGCGGGGCGGGGTCCATGCCTGCGGTCATCCGCCCGGTGACGAACCCCGGCCGAATGAGCAGCACCCGCACGCCGCTACCGTGCAGCGAGTCCGCCAGGCCGCGCGCGAAGGCATCCAGGCCAGCCTTGGCGGCTCCATAGACCATGTTGGCCTTGCGCGGCCGGACCGCGGCTACGGAGGACAGGACGACGATCGTGCCGGAACCCCGCGCGCGCATCCGCGCCGCCGACGCCAGCAGCGTCGTGACGTGGCTGGTGAAGTTGGTGTCGATGAGCATGGCCGCCTGCTGCGGATCCTGGTCCAGCGTGGGCTGGGGGATCAGCACCCCGGCGGCCGAGATCACCACGTCCACTGGGCCGCCGGCGAAAACGTTGCCGATGAAGTCGTCGTGCGCGGCCGTCTCGGTGGCGTCGTAGCGGAAGGTGCGCACTTGGTAGGGCAGTGTCTTGCCGGCCGCCTCGAGCGCCGCCTCGTCACGGCCGGCCAGCAGGATCTCGGTTTCCGGCGGCGCGCCGAGCGCGGTCAGGATGGCCAGCCCGATCTCGCTGGTCCCGCCGAGCAACAGGATGCGGGCCGGGTGGCCGGCGGTTTTCACAGGTGTCATCAGACGAGCTCCCATAGGCCGGCCACGAACATGAGCAGCCACATCAGTTCAAGCATGACCATCGGCGTATCCCGCGCCAGGAGGTCCTCGACCGGCTTGGGGGTGGCCTGCGCGGTGAGGTGGTCGAAACGGGCAAGCGCCCCCGCGAGGGGCACGGTGCTCGCCAGGTGCCAGCCCCGGATCCACCCCCGGTGGTCGCCGAGCGCCCACAGCAGGTACGTGATGATCATGGCGATCGCCGTGATCCGCTGAGCCAGCCGTAGGGCAGCCGGCCGGTACCAGCGCATCGAGGGCCGGTGCCGGACGGCGTCGGGACCGAGCATGGACATCTCGGTGTAGCGCTTGGCCGTGGCCACCAGGAGGGCACCGAGGCTGCAGACGAGCAGGAACCATGCGGACGGTGGCACCCGGGTCGCCGCCGCCCCGCCGAGCGCGCGCAGCACGAACCCGGAGGCGACGAAGACCAGCTCGATGACGGGAATGTGCTTGAGCACCAGGCTGTAGAGCATCGACGAGGCGACATAGGCGCCGACGATCGCGGACAGCAGCGGCGTGCGGATCGCGAACCCCGCGGACAGCGCCCCGACGATGCACACCGCCGCGACCGCCAGCGCATGCGCCTTCGGCAGTTCCCCGGCCGCGATCGGGCGGCGCCGTTTGACCGGGTGCCGCCGGTCGCGGTCCGCGTCGACGACGTCGTTCACCATGTACACGGCGACCGACGCGGCGCAGAACGCGGCGGCTGCGACCAGCGCGTAGCCGAGCCCGTCATGGCGCCCGAGCGACGCGCCCGCGAGCGGTGCCGCGAACACCAGCAGGTTCTTCGGCCACTGCCGGGGGCGTGCGGTACGCAGGACCGCGAACGGCCAGCGAAGCCGGCCCCGATATGGTGCCGCGCCGGGAGGGGCCGCCGGGCTGGCGACGGCCTCGGGGAGGGGGCGGGTCACCGCGCGAACACCGCTGTGAAGTCGCGGCTGTTGATGGAGTAGTACCGGTTAGCCGGCTCGGGCTGGTTGGGCAGCAGGTTCACCGGCGTCGGATTGGCCGCACTGGGTGCCGGCTTGTAGTACATGTACGACATCCAGGCCGGGTTGATGTCCATCTGCATGCCTTCGACCGCCCCGGCCCGCACCAGCAAATCGGCTAGCGTCCGGACGGACAGAGCCGGTCCGTAGACCCAGACCACGCGGCCGTCGCGGGTGATGCCAATCCCCGAACGCCATACATAGTAGCCGCCGCCCAGGGTGGCGCCCCACTGGCCTTCGACGTCCTGGTCCACTGCCGCCGGGACGGCCCCATGGTCGACGATGAGCTTGAGGTTCTGCCGGACCCCGAGAACATTGGCGTTCATGCTGACGCCCTGGCCCCAGGCACCGATGGCCACATGGCCATTCCGGTAGTAGACGAGCGACGCGGCGCCGTTCGTCAGCACGCCCTTGGTGTGCCCGTTGAGGTAGAAGCCACCTCCGGCAGCGTCCAGCTTGAAGCCGCCGTTGAACGTGGCGAGCAGCCCGCTGCGTGAGTTCGGCGGGAGCCACGGTGAGTATCCCCAGTTGCCCGGTCCGGGATCTTCGGTGCCCGGGCGGAGCTGGAACGTGAGCAGGCGCTGGTCCATGGACGCGATGCCGGCCACGTAAGAGGTGTGCACGCTGTCCGGGCGCAGATAGGTGCCATAGATGGCAGGAACGCCGTTCACGCTGGCCAGCACGCGCCACTGCCCCTCACCGGCCAGGGGCGTCCCGGCGGGCGAGCTGAGCCGGGCGGGAACAATCGGAGTGAGTGCGGCGGCGCCCCGCTTCGGTGCGGTCCCCCCGCTGCCGGTCGTGGGGGCCGTCAGCGAGAACTGCGGTTTCCCGCCGACCTTTGGCGCCTGGTACGTGAGCCATTCGCCCAGGGTCACCACGGGCCCGAGGTAGTGGTCCCGTGCCCATTCGGCGAGCCGGGTTGAGACGGTGCCGTTCCCCGGTGCCATCATTGCCTGGCCGACCGACCAGCCGACCCAGCCGAGGAAGATGATGAGCGCCACCAGCACAACCTGCACGCTGCGGTGCGACAAAAGCCGGCGCAGCAGTCGCGGACGGCGCGGCTTGTCCGCCTGGCCGCGCTTGTTGTGCCGGTGCGGGGTGCGCGGGCCGTCGTCACCAGGGCGCTGGCCATCCGGCCCAGAGTCGCCGCGACCACCCCGATAGTGGTCCTGCCCGTAGCCGACGGCCTCTCCCCGGTACGGGGCGTCCGGACGGTAGCCGCCGTGACCGTCGGAAGCCTCCTGGCCATAGTCGGCGGGAGCACCTCGGTACGAGGCGTCCCGGGCGGCAGGGCCCGACGGGCCTGCTGGGGCTTCGGGAGCGCGCTGATCGCGCTCACCGGGCTCCGGGGTGCCCGGAACCTGGCCATCCTGCAGCAGACTCTCCTCGTACCGGTGCCTCGGTGGTACCGATCGCGGCACGCGCATACCTCCTGCCGAGCGCCCTAGTTGACTGCTCCCACCCGAGCCGTAGGTCTACCCCCGCAACATGAAGGCTCGATGACGGAGAACGTACCCGGGAAGTTTCTGAAACGTGTCTTAGAAGTCCCTGAACTGATAGAAGTTAAACGCGTGGTGGGACCAGGGTACAAGGCGTTTCGCGCATTCCGGGTATGCCGGACACGGTCCGCTACCGGCCCCCCCCACGCCGGACTCCCATCAAGCCTGGTCGCTGTGGCCCTGTGCCGTCCGCGCAGCTGCGTTGTGATGGGTCACACGTTGCTTCAACGATCGGCGGACGGCCCTGATTCCTGGCCGGCCCGCTCTGCCGACGCCCTCAGGCTACGTGGCTGGGTGGCCCGTGACTATGCAAGGTGCGTCCGCCGGTGCTGGTGGCGGTGGTGGTGCAAGAACCCGGACCATCACTTAACCGCGATGCGGCGTGATCAAAGTGCCCTGCCCGGGCCGCCTGGCCCCGTCGCCCCGCTCGGCCCTGGCCCGGTCCGGGACCAGCACCTACCCTGCGGACTGGTGCCGAAGCGAAACTGGGGCGAGGCGGCGGCGGCTGACTGTCGATCCGGGCGCTCCGCGTTCGTGTAGGGGATGAGGGGCCGGCGACGAGCTGGCCCGGCGGAAGGAGCACGGAAATGAAGCAGTATCTGCTCAGCATGTATCAGCCGCAGGGAGATCCGCCGCCGCCCGAAATCCTCGGGCCGATCATGCAGCGGCTGGGGGTCATCCGTCAGGAACTCAAGGACTCCGGCGGGTGGGTGTTCGGCGATGGGCTGTGCTCCCCGGACACGGCGACCGTGCTGCGGCCCAGGGACGGGGACGTCCTCGTGACCGACGGGCCGTTCACCGAGGGCAAGGAGCACCTGGGCGGATTCATGATCATCAAGGCGCCCGACCTTGACGCGGCGCTCGCCTGGGGGCGCCGGTACGCCGAGACGACCGGCCTGCCGATGGAAGTGCGGCCGTTCCAGAGTGATTCCGGGGACTGAGCCCGGGCATGCCCCGCCGTACGGACACCCCCAAGCCCGCCGACGGGCCCGGCATCCCCGGCCGGGACGCGGCCGCCCGCAGGCCCGCCACCCCGGGCGGGGACGCGGCCGCCGCCGAGGCCACCCCTGAGGCCGCCGCTCCCGGCCCGGGTTCCGTCCCGGGTTCCGTCCCGGACATCGAGCGGGTGTTCCGCGAGGAGTACGGGCGCGCGGTCGCCGTCCTGGTCCGCGTCTTCGGCGATATCGACGTCGCCGAAGAGGCGGTTCAGGACGCGTTCACGGCCGCGGTGCAGCGGTGGCCGTCAAGCGGGCTGCCGCCCAGCCCGGCGGGGTGGATCATCACCACGGCCCGGAATCGGGCCATCGACCGCCTACGCCGGGAGTCGTCCCGTGAGGACCGGCAGGCGCAGGCGGCCCTACTGCACGCGGCGGGCGAACCAGCCGGGGAAGGACCCGTGCGCGACGATCGGCTGCGCCTCATCTTCACCTGCTGCCACCCGGCGCTCGGCACCGCCGCCCAGGTCGCGCTGACGCTCCGGCTGCTCGGCGGGCTCACCACCGCCGAGATCGCCCGCGCCTTCCTGGTTCCCGAGGCGACGATGGCCCAGCGGCTGGTCCGGGCCAAGACCAAGATCCGCGACGCGGGAATCCCGTACCGGATCCCGCACGAGGCCGACCTCCCGGAGCGGCTGCGGGCCGTCCTGGCCGTGGTCTACCTCGTCTTCAACGAGGGCTACACCGCGAGTGCGGGTGACCGGCTCATCCGCGACGAGCTCTGCCGGGAGGCGATCCGCCTCGGCCGGCTACTGGCCGGGCTGATGCCCGACGAACCCGAGGTCACCGGCCTGCTCGCGCTCATGCTGCTGATCGACGCCCGCTGTGACGCCCGGACGGACCCTAGCGGCGCCTTGGTGCCGCTCGCCGAACAGGACCGCCAGCGGTGGCACCACGACCGCATCGCCGAAGGTCAGGCCCTCGTCCGCGGCTGCCTGCGGCGCAACCGGCCGGGCCCGTATCAGCTCCAGGCGGCGATCAACGCCGTGCACAGCGACGCGCCGGACGCCGCATCAACCAGCTGGCCGCAGATCCTTCGGCTGTATGACCAGCTCATGGCGCAGGTCCCGAGCCCGGTGGTGGAGCTGCACCGTGCGGTCGCGGTGGCGGAGGTCGACGGCCCCGGCGCGGCGCTCCGGCTGGTCGACAACCTCGATCTGGGCCGTTACCACCTGTTTCACGCCATTCGCGCCGACCTGCTGCGGCGCCTGGGCCGGCGGGACCAAGCGGAGCGGTCGTACCGCGCGGCAATCGCGGCCGCCCAGAACACCGCAGAGCGTGACTTCCTGGAGCGCAGACGCCAGGCGCTGGGTCCGCCGGACGGCTGACCGCCGCCCAGAAGAAATTCAATGACGCCGAACGGGCCCTGGCGACCGTGCTACCGCCCTGCGGACAGGACCGTTCAGGGCGTCGTGCGCGCGACCTTGCCCCGGTTCAGCTGATTCCTAAACGAGCCGGCCAGTCTCCGGCCGCGAGCAGCGTGGCGACCGCGGTCTCGGCTTCGGCGGCGGTGGGGAGCACGGGCGGGTGCGGGGGGATCGCGGGCAGCTCGCCCTCGGACTCGTACCGGTCGATCAGCCGTGGGTCGATATAGGACCCGCGCGCCACGGCGGGGGTGTCACCCAGCCAGTCGGCCACCCCGCGGACGCTGGCGGCGATGACGCGCTGACGGCCGTGGCCGGCCGGTGCCGGTGCCGCGTTGGCGAGCAGCAGGCCCATCAGCACCGTGGCGTTCCAGGTGCGGAATTCCTTGGCCGTGAAATGCCCGCCCGCGCGGCTGGCGATATAGGTGCTCACGTGGTGAGAGCGAAGCGGGTGCCACGTCTCGCCGTCTTGCCAGCAGAACAGTGCGTCCAGGCCGTTGCCGGTGCGGAGCAGCGTCCGGACGGTGGAGCGGATCGCCTCGTCGGAGACGGTGATCGTCCGGCGCTTGCCCTCCTTGGCGATGTAGTCGAACAGGACGGCCTCGCCTGTCACCCTCACGTGCCGCTTTTCCAGCGTCGCGGCGCCGTAGTGATGATCCAGTTCGGCGTACCTCTCTCCGCCGACGCGGAAGAGGCCGAGGTCGATGAGCCGGACCGCGCTCGCGACGACACGGTCTTTGTCGAGCCGGCGGCGTTTGAGATCGCGCACGGTGGCCGTCCGGAGCGAGGGCAGCGCGTCGGCGAACCGCAGCATGTGCGCGAACTTCTGGGCGTCCCGCTGCTCGCGCCACGTCTGGTGATAGCGGTACTGGGTGCGGCCCCGGCTGTCGACGCCGGTGGCCTGGATGTGGCCCAGCGGATCGGCCGAGATCCAGACGTCCGTCCAGGCTGGCGGGATCACCAGTGCGCCGATGCGCCGCAGCGTCTCGGCGTCCGTAATGACCGCGCCCGACGGGTCGCGGTACCGGAAGCCTGCCTCGTTCCGCTCGCGGGTGATTCCCGGGCCGTGCGGATCGCTTCGCCTCAGGCCCGGAACGGCCGCCTGGGGCGACGGTTCCTCAGTGCTCATGACATGTCTTGTTCGCGCGCCGGGCGGCTGCGGGGCCGCAGCCAGACCAGGCCGGTGCCGATCACTCCAACGAGCATAACCAGCGGTACGGCCGGAACGGCGGCCGGGACCGTGGCGAGCAGCAGGCCGCTGAGGCCGGCCCCGGCGGCCAGCGCGCACACGGTGGCGACGCGGCGGCCGTTGCCTTCCTGACGCGGTCGCGCGCTGGCCAGCGAGTCGATCAGTGTGGTGAGCGTCCCGGTCAGGTAGGTGGTCGAGACTCCGCCGAGGAACATCACGGCGACCACTGCGCTCTGCATTCCCATCGCGAGGGCCGTCAGCGCGAGAAGAATCAACTGCGCCCGGCCCTCCGGCTTCGCACCCGTAATCTCCCATCCGGCGGTGAAGACGGCCAGCACGAGAATCTCGGTGACCAGGCTCGCGGTGATCCAGCGCGACCACGGCGTCGCGCCGGAGGCGCCCTGGCTGCCAGAGCCCTCCGCGCCGCCCGCGTCGCCAGAGGCCTCCGGGCCGCCTGCGCCGCCTGAAATGGCCGGGCCGCACGGGCTGGCTGCCTGGGCGGCCCGGTGGCCGGTGCGGGCCAGCCGTGAGGCGGCCGCCACGCCGATCACGTAGGCGGCCACGCCGATGCTGGCGTGTTCAGCCAGTGAACCGGAGTGCTGGGCGGCCGAGAGGCCGAGGAAGACAATGTTGGATGTCATCACGCTCGCGAACACACTGCCAAGGCGGGTGAAGCAGGCGACGTCCGTGGCGGCACTGCCGACCGTCAGCAGGACCGCGGCGGTGGTAAGCGCGCGTGGCACCGGTCCCGCGCTTCTGCGTCTCACGCCACCTGCGGCGGGCCGCTGGGAGCGGCCGGCGAGCCGGAAATGCCGCCCGAACACATGGGGCCGGGCCGGCGAGGATGGGATTCGCCTGGCCCGGCCCGCTTGCCACCGGCACAACTATGACGCATCTGAGTGCGCCTGCGGTTCCCTTGTATCCGCATCATTTTGCGGATCGTCGCTGGCTGAGGGCTCGTCATCGGCGGTGCCCGCCCACGTGCCAGGCAGCGGCAGTTCCAGATCGTGCAGGCGGGGTGGCGGCGGACGCCGGGTGCCATCCGCGTTCCAGGCCGACGACGGATGGCCCGGCGGGAGTTCCTCCAGCGCCGCCCGCATCTCGCCGTCGCTGGGCCCGCCGGGCGCTCCGGGGCCGCCAGGCGTTCCTGAGCCGCCAAACGCTCCTGAGCTGCCAGGCCAGTCAGGCCAGCCGTCCGGGTGAAACACCATGCCCCCTGTCTGCGACCGGTCGGTCACTTTCCGTCAATGCTTCCGCGGAAGAGGCCAAATGTATCCCCTCGCGGGGACGGCGAGCACCGGAAAACGCCGCGGCCGCTCCCGTTTTTCCACGGAAAAGCCGTGCACAAAGAGAGTTCTCGGCGAGAGCATATTAAGCGCGGCGATTGCCGCGGCTGGGATAAACGCTCGCGGCAAGCGGCAAGCCGTAAAGAGCGCGGTTTCCTGGTTCTGCGCTTCAGTCGTCATTATTCGGAAAGGGGGCACGAAGCGGGCCGTGGTGAGGTGCAGGACCATCCGGCCATGAGCCGGCGCGGGGCCACCAGGCGTCACCGTCGCGCGCCGGCCACTTCCTGGCCGGCGGACTTCAGCTCACTGGCCGCGGCCCCTCCCTGCGCGGGTACGGCCGACCCCGACCAGCACCGGACGATGTCCCGCATCGAGAGCAGCCCGGTCACCTCGGCTCCCTCGACCACCACCAGGTGCCGGAACCCGCCCCGGACCATCGCGGCCGCGGCTTTTTCCAGGGTCCAGGCCGGCACCGCGAAGACCAGATCCGACGTGCAGTGATGCGCGGCCAGTTCAGCGTCCGGATCCTGCCCGGCGCCGACGGAGTCCAGGATGTCCCGTTCGGTGAGAATCCCGACGCCCGCATGATCCGGGTCGATCACCACCGCTGCGCCCACGCGCCGTGCTGACATCATCCGGGCCGCGTCGCGCAGCGAGTGCGTGGGCCCGATCGTCAGGACCATGTTCGACATGCCATCTCGTACGTTCATCGTCGCTCACCCCGGATGCTTGCCCGACACGGCGGGACTTTGTGAACTTGTGCCCGTCGTTTGGACCAGCATCAATGAAAAGCCCCGCGAGGGCAAGCCCACGGCCCAGGACTTCCGTGGTTGTCCCTGTGCCGCCTATTTGCCCTGCTCAGAAGCTTAAATCTTTAATCCTGGCGAGCACCTCGTCGTGCAGGTGGCCGTTGGTGCAGACGACGCTGCCACCGTCGGGCGTCCGCGCGCCGCTGATATCGGTGAAGCGCCCGCCTGCCTCTTCCACGATGACCTGCAGCGCGGCTATGTCCCACAGCGAGACGTCCGGCTCGAGAGACACGTCGACCGCGCCCTCCGCCACCAGGACATGCGACCAGAAGTCCCCGTACGCGCGGCTCCGCCATACCGCGCGGTTCAGGCCGAGAAAGCCGTCGAGCTTCCCGCGGTCCTCCCAGCCCCCCAGGCTCGAGTATGACATCGACGCGTCACCGAGACTGGTGACGCCCGACACCGCGCACCGGGTGGCCTTGGTCAGACCGCGCCCGGTCCACGCGCCGCCCCCGGCCGCCGCCCACCAGCGCCGGCCGAGGGATGGGGCGGACACCACGCCCACCACGACCTCGTCCCCGTCCATCAGGCCAATCAGGGTGGCCCACACCGGGACCCCGCGCACGTAGTTCTTGGTTCCGTCGATGGGGTCGATCACCCAGCAGCGCGGGCCGTATCCGGTCCGGCCGAACTCCTCGCCGAGCACCGCATCGCGCGGGCGCGCCCGGCGCAGCACGTTCCGCAGCGATTCCTCGGCCGCGCGGTCGGCATCGGTCACCGGGGTCAGATCGGGCTTGGTCTCGACCTCGAGATTGAGCGCGCGGAAGCGCCGGTTGGTGATGTCATCGGCCGCGTCGGCGAGGACATGCGCGAACCGCAGGTCATCGTCATAACGTGCCACGCGCGAAACGGTACCGCGCCGGCCAGTCCGGTGACCAGGTGAACGCCGGCGCGGCGCGGCGGGCACACTAACAGCATGGGCGATATCAGCCTCAGCAAGCCGGAGGACTCGGCGAGCCGTGCCGTGGCCGGGCGGCTCGAGAGCGAGGAACAGCTCAGGCCATTCGTCCACGACGGCCGGATCACCGCGATGCCGGGGCGCCCGGCCAAGCGGCGGCTCCTGCTCGACTGTGTGGCGCAGGCGTTCGAGCCGGGGCTCCGCTTCCCGGAAGCCGCCGTGGACGATGTTCTCAAGGTGCTGTGCGACGACCACGCCGCCCTGCGGAGGCATCTCGTGGATGAGGGCTTCCTGTCCCGGCAGGCGGGTATCTACTGGCGCAGCGGCGGGACGGTCGACGTCCGGCCGGAGATGTAGGGTGCCGCAGATTTAGCGCTATTCGGTGGCCTCGCGGCTGTGCAGCAAGCGGCGCAATGAGTCGAGCCGCGCCTGCGCGCCGTGCTCGCGGGCCCATTCGCCGAGCCCGCAGTCGTCATCGAGATGGTCACAGCCGGGCGGGCAGTCGGCCGCGGGACCGGCCAGATCGGGGAAGGCCGCCACAACCCGCTGCGGGCTTACGTGCCCCAGGCCGAAGCCGCGCACCCCGGGGGTGTCGATGATCCAGCCACCATCGGGCAGCGCGAGGGCCACCGCCGACGACGACGTATGCCGGCCCCGGCCCGTCACCGGGTTCACCGTCCCGACCACCCGCTCCGCGTCCGGGACCAGCGCGTTCACCAGTGTGGACTTTCCTACCCCGGACTGCCCGATCATCACGCTGATCTGGCCGGACAGGGCCGCGCGCAGCCCGGCGATCTGGTCCCCGGTGAGCGGGCGCTGGGTGACCAGGCACCTCACGCCCAGCGGCTCATAGATGTCCAGCACCTCGCGCGGCGGGGCGAGGTCAGCCTTGGTCAGGCATAGCAGCGGGCTGATACCGGCGTCGTACGCGGCGACCAGGCACCGGTCGACGAACCGGAGGTGGGGGGCGGGCTGCGCCAGCGCGCAGACAATCACCAGTTGCTGGGCGTTGGCGACGATGACGCGCTCCACCGGGTCGGTGTCATCGGGCGACCGGCGCAGGGCCGAGGTGCGGGGCTGGACCCGGACGATGCGCGCGAGCGTTCCCTCGTCGCCGGAGGTGTCGCCGGCCAGCACGACCCGGTCGCCCACGACCACGCTCCGGTGGCCCAGTTCGCGCGCCTTCATCGCGATGACGACCCGGCCCTCGGTCAGGGTGCCGTAACGGCCGCGTTCGGTGCTGACAACGAACCCCTCCGGGGCATCCTCGTGAGCCTGCCGGCGCCGGGTGCGCGGCCGGGTTCCCCGGCCTGGGCGTACCCGCACGTCGTCCTCGTCGAGGGCCGCGTGGGCGGAGTGTCGGCTCAGGATTCCGCCTTCCGCCGTACCGTCTCGCATCGCATACCGTGAGCGTAACGGCTGAACCGTTCCGGCCTCCCAGGACCGCCGGGACCCGGTCCCGCGCCGTCCGGGACAAGGGCCGGGGCACGTGCCGGGGCAGATGACCGGGGTGGGCAGCCGGGACGGGCGGCCGGCCGCTTTCGGACGGCTTGCTTTCCGCATCCGGAACCGGGTTTGCGGCCCTCCATTGCGGTCATAAAAACGGGCTCCTGGTTTGGCGAGCTCCCATTGGGGTTATGAAATGGCTCATTCCGGCTCGTGTGGCAGTTCCCTCTTACGTTTCAGGATTTGGGGCATGTGCGGCCGATTCGTTTCCGCGCGGCAGCGCCAGGAACTCATTGACGAGTTCCTGGTCGAACGTGACCAGGTGTCCAGGGCCGTCGCCCCTGATTACAACGTTGCGCCGACCGATCCCATCTTCGCGGTAATGACCCGGGCCAGCCGGGAAAGCGGCGCCGCCGGTCACCGCGGTGCCGCGCCCGCCGCGGCGCCCCGCGAGCCGCCCGCCCGTGAACTGCGCCTGGTCCGCTGGGGACTTGTGCCCTCGTGGGCGAAGGACCGCTCCGCTGGGGCCCGCCTGATCAACGCGCGCGCAGAGACCGTCGCTGTCAAGCCGTCGTTCCGCAGCGCATTCGCCCGCCGGCGCTGCCTGATTCCCGCCGACGGCTACTACGAGTGGCGCACGCTCGGCGGTCGTGAGCACGGGCGCCCTCGCAAGCAGCCGTATTACATCCACCGTGCGGACGGACAGGGCATGGCCTTCGCCGGGATCTACGAGTTGTGGCGGGACGTGGCACTGCCCGCCGATCACCCGGCCGCCCGCCTGTGGACCGCGGCCATCATCACCACCCGCGCGACCGACGCCGTCGGCTGGGTCCACGACCGGATGCCGATGGTGGTCAGCCCGGGCCGCTGGGACGAGTGGCTGGACCCCGCCACCGGCGATGCGGAGAGCCTGCTCCGGGCGATCACCCCCGCCGCGTCCGATGACCTCGAGACCCGGCCGGTATCGGCCGCCGTCAACTCGGTGGCCAACGACGGGCCGGACCTCATTACCCCGCTGGCCGCCGAGGGCGGGCCCGGGACGACCCCGCTGGCCGCCGAGGGCGGGCCCGGGACGACCCCGCTGGCCGCCGCCGGGGGCGGGCCCGGGGAAGCGTGACAGCCCCGCCGGAGTGCGGGCGGACAGGAGGCAATGCCGCCGTGGATACCGCAATGACGCGTAAGCGCCTTGAGGGAATGCTCGATGGCCTGGACCGGTCGATCGCGGTCCTCAAGGGCGAGAGCCCGGCGCCAGGCGACGGCCAGGAGTACTCGTTCGATCCCGCGGACGCGGGCGCCAACCTGTCCGAAACCGACCGGACCGAGGCGGTCCTGCATTCCGCGAAGCAGCAGCGGGGAAAGGTAGAGGCCGCCCTGCGCCGCATGAACGAGGGCACGTACGGGCGGTGTGTCGACTGCGGTAAGCCGGTGCCGGAGGGGCGCCTCGAGGCCCGGCCGGACGCGTCCCGGTGCGTGGCTTGCCAGGCCAAGCACGACCGTCTCCGGCGCTGACGCCGTTACCCGTGGGCGCTGACGCGGTTATCGGCGGCGCCGGGCCCGACGGGTGCCGCTGGGCCTAAGGGTGGCGCCGGGCCCGCTTGCGCGCCGAGACGACGAGCTGAACGCCGACGGACTCGTCCGGCTGCATGGCAAGCTCGGCTTCCACCAGGCGCGGCAGGCCCTTGGGGTCACGCCTCAGTACGTGTGCGACCGTCGACGGGGAGAATACGGTGCGCGGCCGGATCCACATCACGGTCAGCCCGGCATCCTCGAACAGCTCGCGCAGCTGCTCGGCGCCGAAGCAACGGGTGATCGTGCCGTCCGGCCATGGGACGAGCACCACTTCGGCGTGCGGGAGGTCGGTGAGCTCGGCCCAGTGGCGCTGCTCGGCCAGCAGCGCCATGCCCAGGACGAGGGAGTCGACGCAGGCCAGGACGCGGCCGGCGGGCCGGAGGATCCGGGCGATGTCGGTGATCAGGTTCTCCGCGGCGAGCTGCCGGGACAAGGTCCGGTCCTCGGCGATCAGCCCGTCCGCGCACCCGTCGGCCAGGAACGGCAGGTTCTCCGGATCGGATATCACCTGGACCAGGTGGCCGGGCCGGTGCGGCGGGATGGCGGGCGGCGGGACAGGGACCGGGACGGGGTTGACCGGCGGCCCGGCCCCGGCCTCGATGACACGCAGCACGGTATGGCCGGCCGCAGCGGCAATCTCGGCGGCGCGCGCCCGCGGTCCCGAGATGTCGACGAACAGACGGCTCTCGCGCGGCAGCCAGGACGCGAGCTGTGCCTCGGCTACCGCTTGGTGAAAGCGCCAGTACGGCGACAGTGGCCCTGGATCGCCGACGGCCGTGGCGCTGGCCGAAGGCCTCACCGTGACTCCTGCCGTGGCTGCGGCCCCCCTCGCCGCGCGGATTTGCTCTCTATATTCCCCACTGGGACCCATTCCTCACCTGCCCGGCCAAGCTCGTCGCCATCGGCCTGGAATGACCGCGATTAAAGCCGTGTTCTACGGCACATGCCAGTAGCTTGTGACCCGCGCCCGGCCAGCTCCCCCGGCCGCCAGGTCCCCCTCGCCGGTATCGCCGCCGGCGGTCAGGCGGCCGCCTGGAAAGGCGGCACCGGGACCCTGGGCGGGGACCCCGGACAGTTCGGCCATGTATCCTCCCGGCCATACGGTCTTCACGGATCGGCCATGCTTAATCCCGAGGAGGTGGGTCCCGTCCCGGAGACACTTGAGCAGCGCGATGAACGGTTCGAGCAGGACGTTCTGCCGTACCTGGATCAGCTGTACTCCGCCGGGCTCCGCATGACCCGCAACCCGGCGGACGCCGAGGATCTCGTGCAGGAGACGTTCGCGAAGGCGTACGCCTCCTTCCACCAGTTCCAGCCGGGCACGAACCTCAAGGCGTGGCTGTTCCGCATCCTGACGAACACCTTCATCAACACCTACCGGAAGCGGCAGCGGGAACCGCAGCGCTCCGGCGCGGAAGAGGTGGAGGACTGGCAGCTGGCCCGGGCCGCCTCGCACACCTCGGGCGGCCTGAAGTCCGCCGAGGCGGAGGCGCTGGAGCGGCTGCCCGACTCCGACATCAAGCGGGCTCTGCAAGCGCTGCCCGAAGAGTTCCGCATCGCGGTCTACCTGGCCGACGTGGAAGGTTTCGCGTACAAGGAGATCGCCGACATCATGGGAACGCCGATCGGCACGGTGATGTCGCGCCTGCACCGCGGGCGCCGGCAGTTGCGCGACATGCTTCAGGACTATGCCGCCGAGCGCGGCCTGGTCCGGTCGGCGTCCGGATCTGACTCCGTGGCGTCGGCCGCGGGCAGCGAGCTCGGGGAGGAAACCCCATGAGCTGCGGCAGGCCGCACGAAGTACCGTGCACCGAGGTCCTGGACCGCATCTACGCGTACCTGGATGGCGAGCTCGACGAGGCCGACTGCACCAAGGTGCGCCAGCACCTCGACGAGTGCGGGCCCTGCCTGCGCGAATTCGGGCTCGAAGGCGCGGTCAAGCGGCTGGTGCGCAAGCACTGCGGATGTGATCCGGCGCCGACCGAGCTGCGCGCCAAGGTGCTCGTCCGGATTCAGGAAGTGCGCGCCCGCATCGAGTTCTGACCGCGCACCGGCGGCGCCCGCTGGACCTTTGATTGCTCAGAGCGATTCAGTGTTCACGATTTGCTCACAATGACTTTGGGCCTGCGCGCATCAATGCCGTGGGGTTACGCTGGGTTCTGGTGCCGTGCCGCACATCCGGCTGCCAGCGAGCACCTCACGATGGTGGTCCTTGGCGAGCCTGCCCGGTGCAGCCCGGCGGGCCTGAGTCCGGGAGGGAGGCACGGGTGCGCTGCGACTAGGTATTTCCTCGGGCTTACCGTGCCCGGTTGTGTTGGCAGCGTCGCACGCCCAGAGTGAAGGGGGGGAATTGGGCAGGCTCTCGCGGGCAACGTGGCTGTATATCGGCACAGTGGTGGCCGCCGCCGCGTTCGTAATCGCCCGCAGCCCTGATCGGGGCATCCCATGGAGCCGTCTCGCGGTCCTCGCGGTCCTTTTTCTCGTATGTGAGTCCGTCCCGACGGCGATCACGCCGCGCCGTGTTGCGTGGTCACCCGGGTACGCGGCCACCCTCGCCTCCGTCGTTCTGCTCGGTCCGCTCGGGGCGGCCCTGACCGGTCTCGTGAGCGCGTTCTGCCTGCGCCGCGGGCCCACGATCGCACAGCGGATCTTCAACGGCGCGATGTACGCGCTCAGCGCGTACATCGCCGGCCGGGTGTTCCTCTTTCTCGGCGGGACCGTCGGCGTTCCCACCAGGGACTCGTTCCCCCAGATTATCGGCCCGTTCGCGGCCGCAGCGGCAGCGCACATCGTCGCCAACTACGGGCTGGTGGCCGGCGTGCTGTGGCTCACCAGCACCGCCGACCGGTCCCAGCCGGGCGGCCGTGGCGTGCTTGACCTGCGGCTCCCGTTGCCAGACCTCGGGTACGCGGTCTTCGGTCTGCTGATCGCCGCACTCTGGAGCGTCGTCGGGCCGTTCGCCGCCATCCTGGTGCTGATCCCGCTGTTCGTCGCGCGCTGGGCGATCGCCCAGTTCGCCGACCAGCAGCGCGCCTACGAGGCCACGCTGCGCGTGCTCTGCCAGGCGGTGGAAACCAAGGACTTCTACACCCGCGGCCACAGCGAGCGCGTGTCGAAAGGGTCGGTCATGATCGCCCGCGCCATCGGGATGCGGCCCGAGCGCGTGGAGGCCATCAGGTTCGCCGGCATGCTGCACGACGTCGGCAAGCTGGGGGTGCCGACCAAGGTGCTGCAGAAGACGGGAAAGCTGACCGAAGAGGAATACGCCGCTATCCAGCTGCACCCGATGCGCGGACTGGAGATCATCCGGGAGATCGGCTTCCTGGATGAGGCGCTGGCGGGGATCATGCACCACCACGAGCGGATCGACGGCCGCGGCTACCCGATGGGCCTGGCCGGCGACGAGATTCCCGAGTTCGCCCGGGTGCTGGCGGTGGCGGACGCCTTCGACTGCATTACCTCCACCCGCTCCTACCGGGGCGCGCGCTCGCTCGCCGAGGCCATCGCCGAGCTGCGGCGCTGCTCCGGAACCCAGTTCGATCCCGCCTTCGTCGACGCCCTGGTCGCCGCGGTCGAGCGCGACGACTGGCAGACCCCGGAGGTTCCGGTAGCCCCGCCGGGTGAGCCCGCCGAGGCGGCCGCGTACGATCACGACGATCCCGTCGAGCCGCTGCGCGTGATGGGGAGCCGCTGACGTGCGAGACTCTCGTGAGCGTTAGTCAGGACCGGCTAGCGACCACGGGCCTTCGAGCCCGTTCCCGCAGGCCGGCCGGTTCCGGCCAGCGCCTGTTCGTGGCGGCGACGGGTTTGGCCGTCGCGGCCTGCATCGCGCAGTCGGTCAGTGCGGGTGTGGTGGCTCCCCGCAGCGCGATCGCCTTCGCGGCCCTGATCGCGCTGGGCGAGCTGCTCCGGCTCAACCTGCCGGGAGACCGCGAGGCGGCACCGATCGGGACGGCCTGCGCGCTCGCGTACGCGGTGGCGATCCGCGTGGGATCGGTTCCGGCCCGGCATTCGGCGTCCCAGGTCGTCGCGGTCACCGGTATCGGCATGGCGCTCGGCGCGCTGCCACACCTGGCCGTGGGACGCCCGGCCCGGACGGCGGGCATGGCGTCGCGGCTGCTCGCCGTGGCGTGCGCCGCCTTCGCCTTCCGCCCGCTGGCCGGCACCAGCGAGATCCTCCGGCACTGGTGGGCCGCGCTGGCCGCGATGGCGCTGCTGGTCATGGTGGCCTGGCTGGTAGATGTATTCATCGCCGCGTGCATCCGGGCGAACACGCTGCGGGCCAGGTTCTGGGTTACGTTCACCGACGAGCTTCGCGTTCAGGGTCTCCTCGGTGTGGCTGTCGGCGCCTCCGCCCTGCTGATCGCGTTCGCCGCCGAGGCCATGGGACTGGTCGCGGTGGCCGTGTTCCTCGCGCCGCTGCTCGTCACGCAGGTCGCCTTCCGCCGGTACGCCGGCATCCGCGCCACTTACCTGCAGACGGTGCGCGCGCTGGCGCGGGTGACCGAGATCGGCGGCTACGTCGAGACCGGTCACGCCGACCGGGTTAGCCGGCTCGCCGTGGCGGTCGGCCGGGAGCTCGGCATGGCCGAACCCGAACTGCTGGAACTGCAGTACGCCGCGCTGATCCACGATATCGGGCAGCTGTCGCTGCAGGACCCGATTCCGGGCGGGGCCACCGTGCTGGTCTCTCCGGAGGACCAGCGCCGGATCGCGCTGCTGGGCGCCGAGGTCGTGGAGCAGGCCACCATGCTGGACAGCGTGGCCGAGATCGTGCGCCGGCAGAGCGACCCGTGCGAGGCGACGTCCCGGTATGGCGGCGCCTCCGCAGCCGGGGCTACCGCCGGCGCCGGGGCCCGGCAGCCGGCCGGGCCGCCGCTGAGCAGCCGCATCATCCGGGCTGTCAATGCCTTCGACGACCTGGTGGGCAGTTCCGCCGACCCTGGGCGGGCCGCCACGGTGGTCGACCGGCTGCGGCTGGATACCAGCGCTGAGTACGACCCGCAGGTCGTCAGCGCCCTCGGCCGCATCATCGCCCGGCGGTCAGTGCTGCCCGCCTGACCGGCCTATGCTGCTCAGGTGTTTGACTCCGTACTCGTGGCCAACCGGGGCGAGATCGCCCGGCGCGTCATCCGCACTGCTCGGCGGATGGGCATCACGACCGTCGCCGTCTACTCGGAGGCCGACGGGGACCTCCCGTACGTGCGGGAGGCCGATCACGCCGTTCTCCTCGGTCCCGCCCCGCCGGCGCAGAGCTACCTGGACGCCGCGGTAATCCTCCGGGCCGCCCGCGAAGCCGGCGCCAGCGCCATCCATCCCGGCTACGGCTTCCTGGCTGAGCGGGCCAGCTTCGCGCGCCAGGTCATCGGGGCCGGGCTGACCTGGGTCGGGCCCTCTCCCGAGGCCATCGAGCAGATGGGGGACAAGATCCGCGCGCGTAACCTGATGGCCGCGGCGGGTGTGCCGGTCTCCCCGGGCAGCACCGAGCCCGTGCTGGACGAGGACACGGCCGTCACCGAGGCGAAACGGATCGGCTACCCGGTTATGGTGAAGGCGGCCGGCGGGGGCGGCGGGATCGGGATGAGCGCGGCCTCCAGCGAAGCCGAACTGCGGGCCGCGTTCGCGACGGCACGGTCCCGCGCCGAGCGCTTCTTCGGTCATCCGGACATCCTCATCGAGCGTTACGTCGCGCGTGCCCGGCACGTGGAGGTGCAGATTCTCGGGCTGGCCGACGGCCGGGTCATCGCGCTCGGCGAGCGGGACTGCTCGGTGCAGCGCCGGCACCAGAAGATCGCCGAGGAGACGCCGTCCCCGGGCGTGGGCCCGGCCCTGCGGGAGCGGATGCTGGCGGCAGCCGTGCGGGCCGGCGGAGCGGTCGGATACCGGAACGCCGGCACCGTCGAATGCCTCGTCGACGCCGACGGCGGGGATTTCATCTTCCTGGAGATGAACACCCGGCTCCAGGTCGAGCATCCGGTCACCGAGCTGGTCACCGGCATCGACCTGGTCGAGCAGCAGTTCCTGATCGCCGCCGGCCAGGAGGTGTCGTTCGGCCCGGCGCCGGCGTCCGCGTCCTTGTCCGCGTCCATCCCGGCCTGCGGCCACGCCATCGAGCTGCGCGTGTACGCCGAGGATCCGGTGCGGTTCCTGCCCGGCCCTGGCCGGATCACCGAGTGGGTGGAACCCTCAGGCGAGGGTATCCGGGTGGATGCGGGCTACGTCGCGGGCAACACCGTGACGCCGTTCTACGACCCGCTGCTGGCCAAGCTCTGCACGTACGGGGCCAGCCGGGCCGAGGCGGTGGCGCGGGCGCGGGACGCGGTGGCCGCGTTCCGCATCGCCGGCCCGAAGACGAATCTGGCCTTTCACGCCGACCTGCTGGCCAGCCCCGAGTTCGCCGGCGGCGACTACGACACATCTCTGGTGGCCCGGCTGCGGCCCTGATCGCGGTCCGGGACAATGGACAGGCACCGGGACCGGCGGCGGCGCCCGGGCGAGGAAGGGAGCAGCCGGTGGCGGAGGTCCGAGCGGAGATGGTCGCGAACGTCTGGAAGGTGGTCGCGGCGGAGGGCGAGCCGGTCGGCGCCGGTGACACCCTGGTGATCCTGGAGTCGATGAAGATGGAGATCCCGGTGCTCGCGGAGGAAGCGGGCACCCTGTCCAAGCTGCACGTGGCCGAGGGCGACCTGGTGCAGGAGGGTGACCTGATTGCTGTGCTCGACTAGGCCCGGTGCCCGGCGGAGGACGGTACCCGGCGTCAGACGCCCGTGGTCGAGCGCGGGTAGGCGATCTCCGGGTCGGTGACCACGTTGACCATATACGGGACGCCCGCGGCGAACGCCCGCCGCAGTGCCGGGCCGATCTGGCCCGGCTCGGTCACCAGCTCGCCAGCCCCGCCGAGTGCGCGCACCACCTCGTCGTAGCGGCAGCCCGGCTGCAGATCGGCGGCGAGGTCGTAGCCGTACAGCGCGCGCATCGGATGCTTCTCCAGGCCCCACCCGCCGTTGTTGCCGCACACCATGACGACCGGCAGCCCGTGCCGGACCAGCGTGTCCACGTCCATCAGCGAGAAGCCGGCCGCGCCGTCGCCGAGCAGCAGCACCACCTGGGCCGAGGGCCGGGCCAGCCGCGCCGCGATCGCATACCCCAGGCCAGTGCCCAGGCAGCCGAACGGACCTGGATCGAGCCAGTGCCCCGGCTGCACGGGTTCGACGTACTTGCCGGCGAACGAAACGAAGTCCCCGCCGTCGCCGATCACCACCACGCCGTCCGCGAGCTGCCGGGTCAGCTCACCGTAGACCCGCATGGGGTGGATGGGCTGGGCGTCGCTGGCCAGCAGCCCGGCGTCCGCGGCGATCGCGGTCCGCGCGGTGTCCTGCAGGCGGGCCAGCCACTCGCGGCGGCGGTCCGCCATCCGCCTGCTTGCCGGTCCCGGTGCGGCGGCCACTTCCGCGGCCAGCCCGGTGAAGAACGCGGTGAGGTCACCGGAGGCCTTCCCGGCCAGCGGGCAGTGCGACGCGAGCTGATCCGGGGCGTCGGTCACGTGCACGACCCGGGCGGCGTGCTCGCCCCGGCCGAACTGGCCGTAGCCGAGCCGGAAGTCCAGAGGTGCGCCGGCCACCAGCACCAGGTCCGCGTCGCGGAACGCGGCCGACCGGGCCCGGGTTACCAGCAGCGGGTGACCCGCCGGGATGATGCCGCGGCCCTGGCCGTTTGCGATGACCGGAAGCTGGAGCTGTTCCGCGGCGTTCCGGGCCGCGGCCTCCGCGCCGTCCATCCAGATATCGGAACCGAGCACCAGGACCGGCCGCTCGGCCGCGGTCAGCAGCCCGGCGATCTGGCTGACGGCCTCGGGGTCCGCGTTCTTGCCCGCGTCCTTGTCCGGGGCGGGGCGGAGCGCGTGATCGGCCGCGAGCCGCGCCATCTCGGCCTTGCCGTACAGCGCCTCCAGCGATACGTCGAGGAATACCGGCCCACGGTGCGGGGCGGCCGCCAGCCGGAACGCCTCGTCCACGGACGCGGCCACCTGCGCCGTCGCGTGCTCGGTCCACGCCCGCTTGGTGACCGGCGCCAGCAGCGGCGGGTGGTCGATCTCCTGAAGGCTGCCGGCCCCCCAGCGGTAGTCGGGGGCCCGGCCGCCCACGACGACCACGGGGGCGCCGTTGAAGCGCGCGGTCACGACGGCGCTCAGGCTGTTGGTCACGCCGGGCCCGGCGGTGAGCACGGCGAGGCCGGGAACCCGGGTCAGCCGGGCCGTGGCCTCCGCCGCGAACACCGCGGTCTGCTCGTGCCGGACGTCGATCAGCCGCACCGGCGGGTCGGCATGCACCGCGGCGTCGTACAGCGGGAAGATGTGCCCGCCGGACAGCGTGAACATCGTCGTCACGCCGTGCTGGCGGGCCGCGGCGACCGCCAGTTCCCCGCCGTGACCCGACAGGCGCCCGACCGCGGACTCCTGCCCCGGAGCGGGTCCGCCCTGCACAGCCGGGGATTCCGCCCTTGCCTTATGGCCCACGCGGCGATGTTACCAGCGAGTTACGAGCTAAGTGATGGGAGGGGATTCGTAACCGGTGCGGGTCCCCGCCGCAGCCCCGGCAGCTGCGGGGACCTGGGCCGCGGCGAAGGGCGCCGGGTCGGCGCTGAACTGGTGCGGCAACGTCTCGTCGGGGCCCTCGGGGAGGCGCAGGGCGCGGAGCACCAGCGGGTGTGACGCTTGGCACACTGGTAACTACAATGTTGCACCGTGTGCGCCCGGCACGGCAAGACTTGAATGTCACCGTTCGCGATCGGTTGCCGGCGTTTTGGACCGGGCTAATCCTGGGGCGTAATGGGGCAATAGGGGCGGGCAGCGGCCTGACCGGCCGTCGGCGGCGGGGCCAAGGCGAAGGCTCAGCCCCGGCTGGCCCCGCCGAAGGTCCCGCCCAGGGCGGGCGACAGGCCGCGCCGCGCGAGGGCCAGGAAGGCGGCGCGGCCGGCCCGCGCGGCTCCCGCGGGCAGCGTCCCGGCCAGCGGCTGGCCGCCCACTGTTTCGAGGTCGCTCAGGTTGGACCGTTCGGCCACGCCCGGCTGGGCGGGCCAGCTGCCGATGACGACCCCCGCGCATATCACCTTGCGCGCGGCCAGCGCCTCCAGGGTGAGTGCGGTGTGGTTGAGGGTGCCGAGACCCGCTGCGGCCACGACGAGGACCGGAGCGGCCAGCATGGCGGCCAGGTCGGCGATGGTTGACCCGGCCGGGTCGTATCGCACCAGCAGCCCCCCGGCGCCCTCCACGATGACCTGCGACCGGTCTTCGGCTAGCGCCGCGATGTAGCTCGCTGCCCATTGCAGGTCCAGCGGGGGACGGCCGGCCGCCCGCGCGGCCGCTTCGGGCGAGAGCGGATCGGGGTACCGGGCGAGTTCGTGCCGGTCCGTCACACCCGCCAGGGCGGCCACGGTGCCGAGGTCGCCCGGGGTGCCGGGTGGCTCGCCGGTCTGGGCCGGCTTGACGACGGCCACGCGTTCCCCGCGGGACCGGGCGAGCGCCGCGATGGCCGCCGTCGTGACGGTCTTGCCGACCCCCGTGTCCGTTCCGCTGACGATGATCGGGCCCAATCGGGTAACCGCCGCAGCCGGGTGACGAACTTGTACCGGTCACCGCGGTACCAGGACTGCGCCCACTCGACCGGTTCGCCGGTCATGTCGACCGCGTGCCGGGACAGCAGCAGGAGCGGCATGCCGGCGTCGACGGCCAGCAGGTCGGCGTTGTGCGGGTCGGCCAGCACGGTCTCGATCGTTTCCTCGGCCTCGGTCAGCCGGACGCCGTACGCGGAACCGAGCGTCTCATACAGCGAGCTGTGCCGTTTCAGCTGCTTGCGCAGTCCCGGGAAGCGGCGCGCGGGCAGGTGGGAGGTGTCCACCGACATCGGCTCGCCGTCGGCCAGCCGGAGCCGGTGGATGCGCAGCGCCCGGCCACCCGGGCGGATACCGAGCAGCAGGGCGAGATCCTCGTCGGCCGCGATGTAGCCGATCTCGAGGATCCTCGTCTGCGGGTGCAGGCCGTGCGCCCGCATGCCTTCGGTGTAGCTGGCCAGCTCCAGCGACTGTGCCACCTTGGGCTTGGCCACGAACGTACCCTTGCCCTGCCGCCGCAGCAGGCGGCCCTCCACCACCAGCTCCGCCAGGGCCTGCCGGACTGTGGTCCGCGACGTCCCGTAGTCGCGGGCGAGCTCGCGTTCCGGCGGGACCGGGCTGCCCGGCGCCATCGTGACGATCAGCTCGAGCAGCTGCCGCTTGACCGTGTAGTACTTCGGCAGCCGCAGCAGTGGGCTCGGCAGTATCTCGCCTGGCACGTTGTCACTCGCAGAGTCCATAACCGGCGCTCCCGTCACGACCTGCTGGACGCCGGGCACGCTGGGCTTTTCCGGCGGAACCGGGGACACAGGGACGGGGGAGACGGTCATGGGCCACTTCCTTGCCGCTCAAGCGGTTATCCGGACATGATCTCTCACTGCACCCAGTGCGCGAAATGCCGTGCGGAGGTCAACTTCTGTCAGGTTGGCCCGGGCGGTCAGTCGCAGGCACGCCTGGCCCGGCGGCACCGAGGGCGGCCGGAAGCATCCGGCGCGGATGCCATGACCGGCGCAGATCCGCTGTGCCTCGAGCGCCGCGCCCGCCTCCCCGATCGTGATCCGGACCACGGCGGCGGCCGGAGGCGGGACCTCGAAACCCAGCCTGGTCGCCAGGGCGGCCAGCCGCCGGGCGCTGGCCTGGGCGCGTTGCCCGAGCCCCGGGTCGCCGCGGATGATGGTCAGCGCGGCCAGCGCTGCGGCCACGCTCGGCGGGGCCAGGCCCGTGTCGAAGATGAACGCACGGCCCACGTCGACGAGAGTGCTGATGACCTCCGCAGCCCCGATGACCGCGCCGCCCTGGCCCGCCAGCGACTTCGACAGGGTAACCGTCCGGATGACCCGGGGGTCGTCCCCGATACCGGCCGCCGCGGCCACGCCCCGGCCGTCCGGGCCGAGCACGCCGAAGGCATGCGCCTCGTCCAGGACGAGCAGCGCCTGGTGGACGCGCGCGATGCGGTGCAGTTCGGCCACGGGGGCCTGGTCGCCGGTGACGGAGAACACCGTGTCGCTGACCACGATGGCCGCCGGCTCAGTGCGCCGGGCGAGCGCCCGATCCACCGCACGCGTGTCGGCGTGCGGGGTGACCTCGACGCGGGCGCGGGCCAGGCGGCACGCGTCGATCAGCGAGGCGTGGTTCGCGGTGTCGGAGACGATGAGCACGCCAGGGCCGGGCCGTCTGTTCCCGGCCCCTTCCGCCGCGAGAACCGGCCCGAGCGCCGGCCTGGGTACTTGCCCGGGTGCCTGCCCGAGTACTTGCCCGAGGGCCGTGACCACGGCCAGGTTGGCCAGGTATCCGGAGGAGAACACGAGCGCGCCGGCGGCGCCGGTGAACTCCGCGAGGTCCCGTTCGAGCTGGATATGCAGCTCCGTGGTGCCGGTGACCAGCCGTGATCCGGTGGAGCCGGTGCCCCAGGTGCGGGCGGCGGCGGCCGCTGCCTCGGCCAGCCGTTCGTCTCCGCACAGCCCCAGGTAGTCATTCGAGGCCAGATCGACAATGCTGCCTGGCGGGCCGCCGAACATCCCGCCGGGCCCGCCGGGGACGCGGGCGGGCGCGCGGGCGTTCAGCCGGCGCCCTAGCCCCGCGGCCTCCCGGGTCAGCGCCGCGTGCCGGAGCACGGCGAGGGGGTCTGGCGGCTGGCTCACCGGCGGCTGCGCTGCCGATGGCGGCCGTGACGGGTGCGGCTTCATCAGAATTGGGGCGTGGAGACTCCGGATTTCGGGCCGGGGAGGAAACGCCGCTCCCCCCTTTCGCGTGTCGCGCTTATCCGAACCGGTGCGATCGGAGAAACTTGGTTGTGGTGAGGACGGCGTACCGGAAGGTCCGCGATGTCAGACACTCCGGGTCCTCCCGGATGCAGTCGGCCGTGAAACAGGAACCCCCGGGTGTGAGCCCGGCAATCCCATCCTTCAGGGCGGGGAGTAGTCAAGGGTCCTGATAGGTTTCCCCAGCTCCCGGCCGCCGTCAAGTGGAAGCCGCTGGCCTGGGCAAGTAGCCGGGCAAGGACGCGGACCAGGGACGGCCGGGTGGAGAGCCGCGGGCGAGGGATCACGGGTGTGGCGGGAACCAGTCGCCGCGGGTGCGATTATTGATATGTGCCCACGCTGACCGATCTGGCCCGCCGCCATACCAGCCTGGCCAGGGCCGACCTGGAATGCCTGCACGCCCTGGTCTCGGACTGGCAGCTCCTGGCCGACCTGTCGTTCGCCGACCTCATCCTCTGGGCGCCGCTGAGCGACGGCAGCGGCTGGATGGCGCTGGCCCAGATCCGCCCGACGACCGGGCCCACCTCTTTCCAGGATGACGTGGTCGGGACGAAAGCCGAACCGGGGGACAGGGCGCTGCTGGACACCGCGCGGGCCGAGCGCCGGATCTGGCGCGAAAGTGACCCTGACTGGACGACGGGCGTGCCGGTGCGCGCCGAGACCATCCCGGTGACCCGCGCGGGCCGGGTGGTCGCCGTGATCGAGCGGAACACCAACCTGAACTCCGCCCGCACGCCGAGCCGTCTGGAGCTGACTTACCTGCAGGGCGCCGATGACCTGGCCCGGATGGTGGCTGAGGGGACGTTCCCCTTCGGCGGTGAGCAAGCCACGCCGGTCCGCTCGCCCCGGGTTGGTGACGGGCTGCTCCGCCTCGGGCGCTCCGGACGGGTCACGTACGCCAGCCCCAACGCGCTGTCGGCCTTCTGCCGCCTCGGCCTGGCCACCGACCTGGTGGGCGCCGAGCTGGGGCCACTGACCGCGAAGCTGTGCGCCTCGTGCGGCGCTCCGCTGGATGAGTCGCTGATGCTGGTGGCATACGGCCGGGTCCCGCGGGACGCCGAGATCGAGGGCAACGGGTCGATCGTGCAACTGCGCTCGATCCCGCTCATCGTGGGCGGCAGCCGGACTGGTGCGCTGATCCTGGTGCGTGAGGTCACCGAGCTGCGCCGCCGCGAACGCGAGCTGATGACCAAGGACGCGACGATCCGTGAGATCCATCATCGCGTCAAGAACAACCTGCAGACGGTGGCCGCCCTGCTGCGGCTGCAGGCCCGCCGCCTGCGCGGCCCGGAGGCGCGGGCGGCCCTCGAGGACGCCGTCCGCCGCGTCGGCTCGATCGCCATCGTGCACGAGACGCTGTCGCACGCGCCCGACGAGATCGTCGCTTTCGACGAGGTCGCGGACCGGGTCGTCATGATGGCGTCCGAGGTGGCCGGCACCGAGATCCGGGTAACCCCGAAGCTCACGGGCGCCTTTGGCCCGCTGCCTGCGTACGTGGCGATGCCGCTCGCGCTGGTGCTGACCGAGTTGCTGCAGAACGCGCTGCAGCACGGCTTCGCCTACCCCGAGCCGGCCGCCGGCGCGGCGCAGCGGGCCACCGGCAGCGTGGAGGTCAGCGCGGTGCGCGGGCCGGACCGGCTGACGGTCGTCGTTGACGACGACGGGGTGGGGCTGCCCGAGGATTTCGACCCCGAGTCATCCAGCTCACTGGGGCTGCAGATCGTGCGCACTCTGGTCGTCGGCGAACTGGGCGGCAAGCTGGAGATAACGCCCCGGCCGGAAGGCGGCACCCGGGCCCTCGTGGACCTTCCCCTCCAGGACGACGAGCCCGCCGCCCCGCCCCCTGACGAGTAGCGGGCCGTCCCTCGGAGACGGCTTGACCGTTCCCCGGGACGGGCCTGTCTGGTGTGCGGAGTCCTGATGTGCGCGGAGCCTTATACGGGCGGATATGGTGCGATAGATCAGCCGTAGCCGCGGCGTCAGCGGGAGGCGGGTGACACGTGCGCACGGGTGCGGAGCCGCAGCGTGCGCCGCTTCAGGGCTCGCCGTTCGTCCTCGCTCATACCGCCCCAGACGCCGGCGTCCTGGCCGGAGTCAATCGCCCAGTGCAGGCACGACTCCATCACCGGACAACGATGACAGACACGCTTTGCTTCGTCGATCTGGAGTAGCGCAGGACCTGTGTTGCCGATCGGAAAGAACAACTCAGGATCTACGTCACGGCAGGCGGCGTCATGGCGCCAGTCCATGAGGTGACTCCTTCGGGGCGTGACGGCCGCACGTCGGCTGCTTGAACCCAGTGCGCCGGTCATCAAGGCTTGTGAATGATTTCACGAGCTATGTCATATACCTTCGGAACGAACGTTGTCCTATATTAAGACCGTGCCAGCTAGCAACCCGCCCGGAGCCGCTTCTTAGCCCAGGCACGCTTGGGAAACCGGGAAACCTGCTCGGTGTCGATAACCATTCGATAACGCGAGAGGCTGCCCGCCCGGCATCGTCTAAAGCTTCTCAAGCACGTTGCCGGGAACGCAAGGGGACGCAACAATGATCTTCGGCATTTCAATGTGACCTGAATCACAATTAATGCCAGGATCGGTAGTTTGCAGCCGCAATATCCTCCCGGGCGGAATCACGCGATGACCCGTAGCGCTTCCGGTACCGAGCGGAATGTTACCGAAGTCGTCTCGCCCACATACTCCCCGTCCACCTGCAGCGCCGCTGGCTGCCGGGACCGCACCGTGAGTTCCGGCTCGTCGTGCAGGTTCAGCACGTACTTTCCGATCGGCGGCCGCTCGTCCTGCTGCATCATCTGGCGTATCGCATTCAGCGTGGAAAATGTCCGCATCCGCCGCAGGCCGAAAACGTCCAGGCCGGTGTCGAACGAGGCGTTCGGCGTCGGGCTCACCGGATGGCGGCCGATGTAGCTCCAGGGCGTGGTGTTGGACACGAGCACCATGCCCAGGCTCGGCACCGCGATTCCGCTGGCCGTCTGCAGGGCCAGCCCGGGGTGACGCCGGTCGATGCGGAAGTAGAACTCGCGCAGCGCCATCAGCACGTACAGCGTGGACGACGCCCGGCGGCCGCGGGCCCGCCGTTCTTCCACCGCGCGGACCACTTCCGCGTCCCAGCCCAGCCCGGCGTTGAACGTGAAGTACCGGTCGCCAGCCAGGCCGAGCCCGATCGTCCGGGTGGTCCCGGCGGCCAGACGCGCGCAGATCACTTTGACGGCGGCGACCGGATCGGCCGGAACGCCGAGGTCGCGCGCGAAGACGTTGGCGTTTCCGCCCGGGATCGCGCCGATGGCGGGTCGCTGCCCGGCGGTGGCCGCTCGATGACCGGCCCGGATGGGCACATCCTGCATCAGGCCGTTCACGACCTCGTTGATCGTTCCGTCTCCGCTGAGCACCAGCAGCGCGTCCCGGCCCTCAGCGGCGGCCGTGGCGGCGATGCCGCGGGCATCTCCCCGGTACCGTGTCTCCACGGTCTCGAGCTCCACCTCGGCGGCCAGCGAGCGGACGATGAAATCCAGGACTGGTTTGGTCGTGGAGGTCGCCTGGGGGTTCACGATCAGCAGCGCGCGCACGCGCATAGGCTAGTCCTGGGGAGAAAGGTGCGACACATGCGACCACGTCCGCCGGCGCTGCTGCTGGCCACGGCGGCCCTGGGCGCCGAGGCGGCCATGCTTCTCGTCGCCGCGGTGATCTCGGCCGTGGACACCGCCGCGGGCCGCTCGTACCAGCGCAGCAGCGGGATCGCGCTCACGATCATCGCGTTCGGTGCCGTGATCGTCGTCGCGCTGATCGCGGTCGGCGTCTGCCGCGCCCGGCGCTGGAGCCGCACCCCCGCGCTGCTCACCCAGCTGTTCGTCGGGACGACCGGGGTCTACCTGCTGGAGGGCCACCGGCTCGACTGGGGAGTGCCCGCGCTGCTGGTGGCATTGGCCGGTTTCGCCGGCCTGCTGGCCCCGCCCAGCTGGCGCGCCCTCGCCACCGGCCCCATGAGCCCGAAGGCGCCGGAGACCACGCCGCCGTCGGCCAGCCCGGAGGGCCAGGCACCCCGGGCCGCGTGCGAGGCACCCCAGGCCGCCCAGCCTGCGGGGAAAACGGCCGGGTCGCCCGCCCGGGCCGCCGCGCCGGGCGCCCGCACGGTCCCGCCGGCGGGCAAGGCGGCCCGGCCCTCCGGCAAGAAAGCCCCATCCCGCCGTCGCTGACGTTCCGCCGGAGGCGACGCGACGGCGGGCGCCTTTACCCGTAAAGGCGCTTTCCGGATACCCGGATACACGTAAAGGCGCCGTTACGGGTACGCGCGGCCAGACCCCAGCCGCTTGCCCGGGGTCAGCGGGCCGGTGGGTTTAGCGGGGCGCGGTCACTCGTCCGTGGTCAGGCCGTCGCGTAGCTGGGTGAGGGTTCGGGCCAGCAGGCGGGACACGTGCATCTGGGAGATCCCCAGCTCAGCGGCGATCTGGGACTGGGTCAGGTTGCCGAAGAACCGGAGCAGCAAGATCTTCTTCTCCCGGGGTGGCAGCCGCTCGAGCAGCGGCTTGAGCGATTCCCGGTACTCGACGCCCTCGAGCGCGTCGTCGACGATGCCCAGCGAGTCGGCCACCGCGGGGGCGTCCTCGTCTCCGGAGTCCGGCGCGTCGAGGGACACCGTGGAGTACGCGTTGGCCGACTCCAGGCCCTCCAGCACGTCTTCCTCGCTCATCTGCAGGTGCGCCGCGAGCTCGCTGACGGTGGGCGCGCGTCCCTCGCGCTGGGCGAGCTCCCCGATGGCCTTGGTCAGCGAGAGCTTGAGCTCCTGCAGCCGTCGCGGCACGCGGACGGCCCAGCCCTTGTCCCGGAAGTGCCGCTTGATCTCGCCCACGATGGTGGGCGTCGCGTAGGTGGAGAACTCGACACCGCGCTCCAGGTCGAACCGGTCGATCGACTTGATCAGGCCGATGGTGGCGACCTGGGTCAGGTCGTCCAGCCACTCGCCCCGGTTGCGGAACCGGCGCGCCAGGTACTCGACCAGCGGCAGGTGCAGCTCCACCAGCGAGCCGCGGATCCGTTCCCGCTCCGGGCTGCCCTCGGGCAGCGAGGTGAGCCGCTCGAACAGCTCCCTCGCCCGGGCGCGGTCGGGTACGGCGTGGTCATCCCGGGCGACGGCGGCGAGCGCCTCGTCGGCCGGGCGGACCTCGTACTCCTCGGCCACCCGGGCTTCGTTTTCGGTCACCCGGACCTCGAAGTCTGCCATCAGGACCCCGACGCCCCACGGCGCTTGCGCAGCACGATGGCCACCCGGTCGTCCGGCTCCAGCCGTGAGTCGACGTCGCCGGCCAGCGCGGACAGCACGGTCCAGGCGAACGTGTCACGGGCCGGCAGGCGTGGCTGCGCGGCCACCACCGCGACGACGATCGTCATCAGGTCGGCGCCGAGCTCGAAGTCGCATTCCAGGTTGGTGCCCGGGATGGCCTGGCTGAGCAGCATCGCGCAGGCCTCGTCGACCGCGATCCGAAGGTCCTCGATCTCGTCGAGGGTGAAGTCGAGCCGCGCGGCCAGGCCGGCGGTCGCGGTGCGCAGCACGGACAGGTACGCGCCCTCGGCCGGCATGCACACCCGCACGCGGTCGCGGGCCTCGCGGTCAGCCGCGACCGCACCAGGACCCGGCCCGGCGCCCGGCGCGGTCTGCCTGGCGGCGGTCTCTTCGGTCACGTCTCTCCTTCGGGCCGGGCTGGTTGGGCCGGCCCATCGCATGCAACCTATCGTCCACGCCGAACGATTCCGGCGTGCCGCGCGGCGCGGGTCAAATGATCTCACGCGCACGGGTGGAACGGGGCGACGCTGCCCTGCGGGCAGACCGGAAACGGACACCCCGCCGGTTCGTACCCGGCGAACCGGGACGAGGTCAGATTAGCGGTCGGCCGGTGCTGTGTGCGCCGGTCCGGGCCACGGGACTACCCTGAAAATACCGCGTCATCGGCCCCCCGGAAATACCGTGAGGGGCCGCAACATGGTCGCGGCCCCTCCTACGGTGCGTCGGCGATGTGACTGCCGGGGGTATCAGCCCTGCTTGGTCTCCCAGAAGATCTTGTTGATCTCGTCGATCTTGGCCAGCAACTGGTCGGCGACGGCCGGGTCGGTGCTGGACTTGGTGCCGCCGCCCCCGCCGGCCAGCTTGGTGGCCTCGTTGAAGAGGGTGTGGAGCTGCGGGTACTTCTCGAAGTGCGGCGGCTTGAAGTAGTCGGTCCACAGCACCCACAGGTGGTGCTTGACCAGCTCGGAGCGCTGCTCCTTGATGATCAGCGCCCGGGCGCGGAACTCGGGGTCGGTGTTCTGCTGGTACTTCTCGTCGATCGCCTTGACGGACTCGGCCTCGATCCGGGCCTGAGCAGGGTCGTAGATGCCGCACGGCAGGTCGCAGTGCGCATAGGCGACGGCCTTGGGTTCGAGCAGGCGTGCGAGCAGCCTCATCGATCCACCTTCCGTAGTGTCTGATCACGGATATCAGGACCGACATTACCCCGCTCGCCTCAGCCAACACCGGAGGGCCTCCGTGCATTCGCCGCTCTTCCGGGTCGCCGTGGCTGAGCATTCGATGGAGCCGGTGCTGTGGCCGGGCGACTGGCTGCTCGTCCGCCGGACCCGGCGGATCCGGCCTGGCCAGATCGTGCTGGCCCGCCACCCGGGGCGCCCGGAGATGCTGATCGTGAAGCGCGCGGCGCGCCGCGAGGCCAGCGGCTGGTGGCTCGAATCCGCCAACCCGGCCGCCGGGGCCGTGGACAGCGCCCGGTTCGGTGCCGTGCCGGGCACGCTGATCGAAGGGCGGGTCCTGCTGCGCTACTGGCCGCTTCGCCGGGCCCGTCGCGCGCCCCGCTGATCGTCCTCGCCATGCCGAACGGGCCCCGGTGTCCCTTGCCCGCCGGTGCGGACTGCTCCCGGGGCCCAGGGAACGCGGAGGCCCCACCCTGACGTGCAGGATGGGGCCCCGGGCGGTCCGGCGGCCAGTGCCGCCTCAGCTAGCTAGTGCAGCCTCGGCTCGGGCGCCTCCCCGGCCTGCCGGTTGACCAGATCGAGCATTTCCGTGCGGGACAGCCGTACGTGCTGCGCCCAGTAGTAGATGATCAGGCTGAACCCGGCCACGACCAGCATGTCCCACCAGAACGGGATGTTGAAGGTGTTGGTCGGCGGCTTGGGCGGCGGTGTGGCGGCCGCGCCGCTGTACTGGCCCTGCCAGGAGATGATGCCCATGCCGATCAGGTAGACCGGCAGCCACTGCGCGGACTTCCAGTCCAGCGGCGGCCGCTGCGGGTCGAACGCCATGGAGATGCCGATCAGGACATAGCCGATGATGATCGCGATGGCCAGCTTCCAGAGCACCTCGAATCCCGACCAGTAGATGATCAGGTTGGACAGGATGAACGCGAGCGGCGCGAGCCAGACGGCCCCCGGCATCCGGTACGGCCGCGCAGCCTCCGGGACCTGCCCGCGGAAGGCTCCCAGCGACAGCGGCGCCCCGGCGTACATGAGCACCGACGCCGAGGTGACCAGGCCGACGAGGGAGTGCCAGCTCGGGAACGGCAGCAGGAACAGCAGGCCGGCCAGGAACGCGATGATCAGGCTGAACCACGGGATGCCCCGGCTGTCGGTCTTCTGGAAGAGCTGCGGGTAGTAGCGGTTGCGGGCCAGGCCGTAGCCGACGCGGGACGTCGAGGTCACGTAAATCAGGCCGGTGCCGAACGGCGAGATGAACGCGTCCAGGCGCAGGATGACGGCGAGCCAGCCCAGTCCCACCGCGCCCGCAAGGCCGGCGAACGGGCCGATCGCGATGGGGTTGGTGGAGGCTATGCCCGCCCAGCCTTTGGGGCCCGATATCAGGCTGTGCGGGATCGCGCCGATGAACACGAACTGCAGCAGGAAGTAGATCGTGATGCCGATGGCGCAGGCGAGGATGATCGCTATCGGCAGGTTCCTCTGCGGGTTCTTGATCTCACCGGCCAGCTGGTCGGCCTGTTCGAAGCCGAGGTAGGCGAAGACGATACCCGCCGACGGGATCGCGCCGAACAGGGCCCTGACCCCATAGGGCATGAAGCCGCCGCCCGCGCCGAGGTTGTTGCCCTGGAACTTGAACAGCAGCACGATAATGGCCAGGACCGGGACGGCCACCTTCCACCAGGTGATGCCGGCATTCACCTTGGAGAACAGGCGCATTGCCATGAAGTTGATCGCGGTGAAGATCGCCATCAGCACAATCGTCATCAAGAAGCCGAGCCCCGTGACGTTGCTGGTGGTGGAGTTGTACAGGCCGTGCCAGTAGTACGACCCGTAGGTCATGACCGCGAAGCACTCGATCGGCGCGACCGTGACCGCCTGCAGCCACGAGAAGAAGCCGAACGAGATGCCCGCGATGCTCCCGAACGCGAAGTGCGGGAATCTCGCGGTCCCCCCGATACCGGGTACATGCCGCCGAGCTCGGCATGGACGAGGGCGAGGATGATGATGACGACTCCGGCGATGATCCATGCCAGCAGGGCGGCGGTGCCGGCCGCCTGCGCGGCGAGAAACGCGCCGAAGAGCCAGCCGGAGCCGATGATCGAGGTCTCGGACGCCCAGGTGGCGCCGATCAAGCCCATATCCCGTTTGAGGCCGATGTCAGTGGGTGTGGCAGCAGTGGCTCCCACGGCTTCTGTGTTACTGGACATGCTCGATCCCTTTTCCGATCGTGCCCCGCAGGGCTGGTGCCACCCGCGTGTCGGATCGTCGCGTTATGCAGGTGAGCGTTGTGTATGCGCTAAGTGAGAACATCGTAGAGATACGGTCGTGACCTGAGAAGTGGTCCCTGGCGTCTTTTCGGTAACGCAGGTCACAGCCTTTATACCCGCCCTCGACACTCCGTGACTCTCCAGTTCCCGGGTCCCTCCTTGGGCCCCGTAACGGAATTACCCACATGGCATTACAGACCGATGTCCGATGCATTTCAAGGATGTCGCGGGCCAGCCCCAGCCGCATCAGCCCTTCACGGTGCCGGGGTGTCCCGTTGCCGGGCCCGGAAAGCGGTCACGTTGGCCCGGCTCATGCACCGCTCGGAGCAGTAACGCCGCGACCGGTTGGTGCTCGTATCGATGAACACGCCCTGGCACGGGGCGGTCTGGCAGACGCCGAACCGCTCGATACCCAGCTCGGTGACGCGGACGGCGAGCCCCATCGCGGCGGCGGCCGCGTACTTGTCCGCGACCGTCCCGCTGTCGGTGAAGTGGACGTGCCAGCGCTGACCGTCGTGCCCGGACAGTTGCGGGTGCACGGGATGCCGGATGAGCAGCGAGTTCAGCCGCGCGGCGACTTCCTCGCCGTTCCCCTCGGCGCAGGCGGCGAAGATCTTCCGGAACTCGGCCCGGAGCCCGCGCAGGGCTTCGAGGTCGCGGCGGGTCGCACCGCTGCTGAGATGCTCCCGGTCTGCCACCAGATCGCGCAGGCCGTCCATGGTGGCCAGCCGGTCGAGGTTGTCCTCGCTGTAGGAGGCCGTGTTGACCAGCCTGACGGCGAGCTCCGCGTATGTGGTGAGGTCCACATCCGCCCCCTGCCTTGCCTGCGGGAGGATCTACTGTCATAGGGGTGGCCGGGCTTACCGGGTGACCGCTCGCTCAATTCGTTCTATGTAACGGGCTTCCCGGCGGGCTGGGTCTTACACGTCCCATCGCCATCCGTCCGTAGCCGCGGGCCTCCGGCCCGGTGAGCGGCAGGCGTGTCGGCGAAGTACCACCGCGCGGGCGCGAAGCGCATCCGGGGGCTCCGGGGGGGTCGTCTGCCCCCGGGCCAGCACAGTACTGTCGGACCATGTTTGCTGTTACCGCCGCACGCATCGACCCCGAAGATCCGCTGGCCGGCCTTGAGCTGGGGGAGCGGCCCGAACCCAAGGTGCCCGACGGCTGGACGACCATCCAGGTCCGCGCCGCCTCGCTGAACCATCACGAGCTGTGGACGCTGCGGGGCGTGGGTATTTCCCCGGACCGGCTGCCGATCGTGCTCGGCTGCGACGCGGCGGGCCTCGATGAGGACGGCAACGAGGTCGTCGTGCACTCGGTCATTGGCGACCCGGACGCCGGGGGCGGCGACGAGACCCTGGACCCGCGCCGCAGCCTGCTGTCGGAACGGTACGACGGCACGTTCGCGGAACGGGTGGCGGTTCCCCGCCGCAACCTGGTGCCCAAGCCGGAGTCGCTGTCCTTCGAGGAGGCGGCCTGCCTGCCCACGGCGTACCTGACCGCCTACCGGATGCTGTTCGTTAAGTCCGGGGCCGAACCGGGCTCGACGGTGCTGGTCCAGGGGGCCAGCGGCGGGGTGGCCACCGCGCTCATCGTGCTTGGCCGCGCGGCCGGCTACCGGATATGGGTCACTAGCCGCAGCGGGGACAAGCGTGATCAGGCGCTGGATCTGGGCGCGGATCAGGCGTTCGAGACCGGCGCCCGGCTGCCGGAACGTGTCGACGTGGTGATGGAGACTGTCGGCGACGCAACCTGGTCGCATTCGATGAAGTCACTCAAGCCCGGCGGCCGGATCGTGGTCTCCGGCGCGACCAGCGGCTACGCCCCGTCGGCCGATCTGCAGCGGCTCTTTTTCCTGCAACTGTCCGTCATCGGCTCCACCATGGGCACGCGGGGCGAGCTCGGCCGGCTGCTCCAGTTCTGCGAGCAGACCGGCGCGCGCCCGCTGATCCATGCCCTTATGCCGCTGACCGAAGCGCGGGAGGGCTTCGCCGCGATGGCCCTGGGCGAGCAGTTCGGCAAGATCGTCTTCACCGGCTGACCCCCGGTCCCATCTGCACCTTCCCGCGATCAGTGGGACCCAGACGCCGCCAGCCGGGACCACTTCCGTTGCCGCGGAGCACCTGCACGCCGCACGATCAGCCAGACCGCTTTGCATCAACAGTTGCGGCCCGCACAGCAGAAATCGCCCACTTTTGGCGTGCGGGACCCGCGGGGCTAAGCCGTAGTTCCCCCCAGTGGCGAACCGATATAGGCGCTGACCAGGTGAAACAGCCTCAGCTCATGACTACGTAGTCATGTAATTTCCGTGATCAAGGGCTCTACCACCTGGTCAACGCGTTGACCAATCGGCTCGGGGGGAACTTGGGCTAACGCCCCGGACCGCTACCGGGCTCCGGTGTCGTGCCGCCCTGCGGACCTTGCGGCCCGGCCCCGGCCGTCCCGGCTGGAGTGCTCGTCCCAGACGGCCCAGCCTGCGCGCTGGTTGCGGCCGGGCTGCCCTGCGGGCTGTCTCCGGCCTGTGGCCCAGCGTCTATGGCTGGACGCGGGTCGTCGTGGTCATGCCCGTGCGCGCCGCCCGTGTCGAAGATTTCGCTCCGGACCCGCTCGAGCGTCTCGTCCAGGATGATCCTCAGTTCGGTCAGCGCGTCCTCGCCGGCCGCCGCGCCCGATTGCAACGCCAGCCGGCCCAGGTCCCGGGCGAAGCACTTGACCGTCTGCTCCAGTTCGCGCAGCAGGCCGACGTCCGGCCGCCGCCCATCCCCGGCGTCCCGGCCAGTCGGCCCAGGCCGCCCAGTTGCCCCAGTCCCGGTCCCGACCGGGGAACCGGGCCTGGTCGCGGTCCTGCCGGGCCCATTCCTTCGCGTCTTGCCGTACCCGCCGGGCGTTCTCCTTCGCGTCATCGCGCACCTGCCGGGC
>CAVUNO010000022.1:0-495606 GCA_963742875.1 uncultured Actinomycetes bacterium
CACGTCGGTGACCTTGCCGCAGTTCACGCACATCAGGTGATGATGATGCCCGGTGAGGTCCTCGGCCAGCTCGAAACGGGTGAACTCGTCGCTGGCGGCGACCCGGCGGACCAGTCCCGCGGTTTCCAGGTCGGTCAGGTGCCGGTACGCCGAGCTGCGCGGCAGGCCGGGCAGGTGATCGGCGATGTCGCCGATGCTCACCGGGTGGCCCGTGCTGACCAGCAGGTCGACAACGGCGCGCCGGCCGGGCGTGTAACGCTGATCGGCCCGGCGCAGCCGCCGCTCGACCACGCCGTGCAGGTCACCGGTCATGCCGTCGGCCGCCATGCTGCCCCCCGGGCCGCCGCCGGGCCCGGGGGCGGCCCGAATCCGGTTCTAGTGCTCGTCGCAGTGCCCGTCATGAGCGGCGTGACGGTGACCCTCGTGAACGTAATCGGCGTGATCACCGTGCGGGACGGCGTGGCGCCGCAGCCGGGCCCATGAACATGATCATGGCCGTCGTGGGCGGCGTGCGGGCACGTGTCCTCGATCCTGAAGTAGACCTGGCCGTCCCGCTGGTAGGCGGCTTCGCGGGTCAGCAGGCCTGCAGCCAGCCGGGTCATCTTCATGCTCGCAGCATGTGGCCGTAAGTGGCCGCTTCCAGCGGACGATTGGCTGGAAGCCGGTGACCTTGCGCGTGCAAAATACGCACAGGACGTCGGCCACCATCGTTCACCTGGGCTCGCAGTCACAGCACGTCCGTTAGGACCGGCCTGCGCGGGCCCCTGTTGTGGTCAATCTTGGTGGTCAGCAATCACGGACCTGGCCTCTTCGTCCCGAAGCCAAGTCCGTACCACCTCACCTTGCGGCCGGGCCCTTCCCTTGTCCTTTCGGCGGATGGGGCGTAGCGTCCGGGCGACGGAGGTGTGCTCGTTTATCTGCGTGTAAACGAGGTAGATGCCTCCTTGCTGCCCTGGACCTTGGGTGGCGCCTTTTGCGCAACCAAGCCGAGGTGGTTTATGGCAGCACCTGTTCTTCGGCAGGCCCCGCTCCCGTTAGTGGCCAGCGGGTTCTGCTCTCCGTCGGTGGGACGACCGTCGTCCCGCAGGCAACGGTCGCGGGATACTACCGAGGTCAGCCCGGCTCCCGGCAGGCCCGGGTAGTCGCGTAGGACCGGGCGCGGCCTGCATTCTCGCTTCCCCGTAATGCCTGATGGCGCCGCGAACGCGGAGAACCGGCTGCAGGTGGTGTTCGGCACTGGGCAGGTCGGGTGCCCTCGCGGCGGGCAAAAGAAAAGGGCCGGAAATCTTTTAGAGTCTGGCCATTACCAGGATCGCTGTGAAGCGGTTAGCCAGCCCGGAAACCAGAACGATTCGATCCCGCGCTGGTAGAGACGGCGGATCCCGATCGTTATCTGAGCGGTCCTGGCGCTGCTGGCCTGGCGCCGTCCCACACAGCGAAACGTTCGATCCCCAGTGAAAGGCAGGAAATCAATGTCAGCGAGAACTATCGGGCGAATAGTGGGAGCTTTGTTCTGCTCGCGTACGTCGTGTACCTCGCCGGGGGCGCTCTGGCCGACTCCGGCTCGGCCAGCACGGTCGCGCTGTCGCATGTCGCCAGCCATCAGGCGCAGAATCGGCAGGAGCGCTGCTGATGCTGGTCAACTCCGCCGCTGTGATCGGCATCGGCGTATTGATCTTCCCCGTCCTGAGGCGCCACCACGAGATCTCTGCCTTCGGATACCTGAGCGCCCAGGTGGTCCAGGGGGTGATGCTGGCCGTGGGGGTTGTGTTCCTGATGCTGCGGATACCGCTCGCTCAGCAGTATTCCGGCGCCCGCGATGGTTCGGTGCTCTCCGCGCTCGGCGCGGGCCGCGCAGGAAGGCAACCACTACTCCTTCTGGATCGGCATGCTGTCGGTGGGCGTCGGTGGCCTGGTGCTGTGCCGGGTCCTGCTGCGCGAGCGGCTGGCGCCGGGGGTCCTGGCGATCTATGGGCTGGCCGGGTACGCCATCTTCCTGGTCGGAGCGATCCTTGAGATCCTCGGCCACAACGTCGGCGTGGCCCTTTCCATCCCGGGCGGTCTCTTCGAGATTGCCTTCGGCGTGCTGCTCATCGCGAAAGGCTTCCCCGTAGGACAAAGCCAGGACCGTCAAGGACTGGCCCCCAGCTCGCCGCCCGTTGCGCTTGCATCCCCCGGAACGCCCAGCGCTTGACGGAGTAGGCGTCGCGCCGCTCGCTCGTGGCGCGGCCCGACCGACGGAGAGATCATCGTGAACTCATCGAAGCGCCTGGCCAGAATGGCTGGCGTCCTCTACCTGCTCGTCGCCATCTTCAGCGCCTTTGCCTATTTTGTGGACAAAAAGGTGTACGTCTCCGGTGACGCGGCGGCCACGGCCCGGAACGTGGTGGCGCACTCCGGGCTCGTGCGTGCCGCGGTCGTCGCCAACTTGGTCCAGGCGACGATCTGGGTCTTCCTGGCGATGGCCCTGTACCTGCTGCTCAACCACGTCCACAAGAGCGCGGCCAGCGCGATGGTGGTCTTCGTCGCCATCGGGGCCGCTATCACGCTCCTCAACGCGGTCTTTGAGTTTGAGGGCTTGCGGGTGGCAACCGGTGCCGTTCACCTGGCCGCCTCCGGTGCTGCGGGTTCGAATGGCCAGGTGCTGCTCTTGCTCGACACCCAGCACTACGGGTTCCTCATCGCGCAGATCTTCTTTGGCCTGTGGCTGGTGCCGCTGGGGTATCTGGCCTGCACATCAGGGATGTTCCCCAGGGCGCTGGGCGTCCTGCTCGTCGCCGGGGGCGCCTGCTACCTCGTGGGCACGTTCGCGGCGTTCCTGATCCCCGGCTCCGGCCAGACGATCAACACCGTCATCACCATCCCGTCAGCGATCGCGGAAGCCTGCATGGTCATCTACCTGCTCGTGATCGGTGTGAAGACGATAAAGCCAGACGACCTGCATCGGTCGCCCCCGCTGCAACCGATTAAGACTGCATGACACGGCAGGAAAGCTGGGCCGCCGGCTCGTCTTGGATCGGCACCCTCCAAACGCGAGGGATAAAGAATGGAAACAGCACAAGACCTGGGAGAAGCCCGTGACCCCGCCAACGTGAAGGTTTGCATCGCCGGGGCCTCCGGGAAACTCGGGCAGCAAATGGTGCAGCACGCGCTTGACCGGGGTTATGAGGTGGTCGGCGTGTGCCGGGAGCAGAGCGTGGCGAAACTCGATGCGTTCAAGGGGCGCATGACCGTCATACCCGGGGCGACGGACGACCGCGAGGTCATCCGGAAAGCGGTGGCGGGGTGCGACGGAGTCCTCACCGTGCTGGCCCCCCGGGGGGTCCACGGGTACTCGGCCGGGACGGCTCAGGCGGTGCTCGACTTCGCGTCACCGGCCGCGCGCGTCGTGTTCTCCTGACCTCGGTGCCGTCCATCTACGGCGTGGGTGACGCGATCGAGGTCGCAAACGCCGTCACCGGCGGCCCGGCCCTCGTGCCGCTGGCCGGGCCGACCAGCCGGCAGGGCCGCGCGGCCGCTGACCACCTGTTCGGCCGCGGCGGACGGCGCTCACCGGTTCTTGGCACGGCCATCGTGCGCGTCTTCGGCACCGTCGCCGCCGCCACCGGCCCCAGCGAGAAGGCGCTGCGCGCGGCCGGGATCCCGCACCACGCCGTGCACCTGCACCCGAACAACCACGCCGGGTACTATCCCGGCGCCCGCCCGCTGCACCTGAAGCTGCTCTTCGCCCCCGATGGGCGGGTGCTCGGCGCCCAGGCAACCGGCGGCGACGGCGTCGATAAGCGAATCGACGTCATCGCCACCGCCATCCGGGCCGGCCTGACCGTCGATGACCTGGCCGACCTCGAGCTCGCCTACTCGCCGCCGTTCGGGTCAGCCAAAGACCCGGTCAACCTGGCCGGCATGGTCGCCAGCAACCTACTCACCGGCGACCTGACCCTGTGGCGGGGCAGCGACCTGCTCCACCCCGACCCCCAGGCAGTGCTGCTGGACGTCCGGTCAGCTGCCGAGTTCCGCCCCGCCCACCTGCCCGGCGCGCTGAACATCCCGCACACCGAACTGCGCCACCGGCTCGGCGAGATCCCCCGCGACCGCCCCGTGCTGGTGTACTGCGCGTCCGGTTTCCGGTCCTACCTCGCGCTCCGGCTGCTACGGCAAAGCGGCTGGCCCGACGTCCGCTCCCTATCCGGCGGGCTGTCCACACTGCAGCTGGAACTCCCCGGCCTGGCACTCGATCAGGGCGAGCCGACGGCCGAACTGACCGGGACCGGCCGGTAAGGCCAGCGTCACCGCATCGCCCGGACGGCGCTGCGCCGGAAAGATCAGATCCATTTCCCACAATAATACCCCCTGGGGTATTCCTGGGGACAGGCTCGATGACGAGCCTGCGGACTGCCGCTAGGGGGCGGGCCATGGCGCGTGTGGTGATCCTCGGAGCCGGGATCTCGGGGCACACCGCTGCCCTGCATCTGCGGCGGTTGCCCGGCAAGGGCTCACGAGGTGATGGTCGTCTCGCCGAACATGGACTGGAACTGGATCCCGCCGAACATCTGGGTCGGGTCGGGCACGCGGTGCAGGCGGCGCGGGCGCTCGACGGCGTGATCGAGAAGCTGGGAGCCGGGCAGCGGCAGACCCTGGTGATCGGGATGGGGCACGGGATGTGCACCTGCGAGGGTGCGGCGTTCGAGTACACGTTCAACGTCGACCACGAACTGCGCACCCGCGGGCTGCGCGACCTGGCCGACGTGATCCCGCTACAGGATCTGCGTGCCCGTATCGGCGAAGTCCCCGGGGGCGAGATCTGGGTGCACTGCCGCTCCGGATACCGTGCCGTCATCGCCGCGTCCCTCCTCCAGGCAGCCGGGCACGCCGTGGTCGCCATCGACGACGAGTACGCCCGCGCCGCTGATGCCCGACTGTGCCTGGTCACCGGCGCGGCAGCTGGGAGGGCGGCATGAGCGGCTGGCCCGGCCGCCTGTTCCGGCGACGGCCCAGAGCCAGCGCGGAGCAGGCCAGCCAGCTGGTGCGCCAGGGCGCGATCCTGCTGGGCGTGCGCGAGGGCCCCGAATGGCGGGCCGGGCACGCCCCCCGGCGCCCAGCACATCCCGCTCACGCCTGGGACGGGCTCGGGCAGTTCCCTGAGCCGGAGCACGCCCGGCGGCCCGTACCTGGTGCGGGCGTGCCGGGCTGCTCACCGGGGGTCCTGGTCGGCCGGCGGTGTGTCAGCCAGCCGGTCGATTGCCCGCGCCAGGCGTCGATCGCCGGGACTGCGGCGGTGAGGGCGCGCTGCTGGGGTTCGGGCAGGGTGGACAGGGCGAGGTGGAGAACGGCGGCGTTGGTGGCCTGCCACGCGTGCACGGCCTGCTGCCCGGCGTCAGTCACGGTCAGCTCGACGGCGCGCCCGTCCTCGTCCGCGGCGGCGCGGCTGATCATGCCCCGGGCGGTGATCGCGTTGACGATGGTGGTCACGGTGTTGGGCCGCATGTGCAGCAGCCGGGCCAGCTGGCCGGGCCGGGCGCCGGGATGCTCGGCCACCACCGACAGCAGTTCCAGCTGGGCCACGGCTAGCGGGTTGCCCGGGCTGGCCACCCGGGCGCCGCGCCGCAGCGCCCGGCGCAGCCGGGCGACGCCTTCGGCCAGCCCGTCGGCCCGGGCACCGGCACCGCGCGCCGCGCCGCCCGAAGCCGGGGCGGTCACCGGGGCACCGCCCCGGAGCCATGCCCGCCGGCGCGGACGGCGCGGCTGTTGCGCCCGGCGCCGGCGCGGCGCCTGGCCCACGCTGGCGCCAGGGCACAGCTGGCCAGCGCGGCCATGGCCGCCGCGGGCCCGGCGGGGGCATGGCCCAGCCACGCGGCCGTGTGCAGCGCCAGGGTGACTACCGCCACCCCCAGGGCGGTTCCCAGTCCGCGGGCCATGTTCACCATCCCGCCGGCGGCGGCCGCCCGTCCGGGCGGGATCGCCGTCATGATCGCCGTGTTGCTGGCCGGGATAGGTGCCCAGGCCGACGCCGAGCAGACCCAGCCAGATCGCTATCACCATATCCGGGGCGAGGACCGCCAGCGCGGCGGCGCGGCCAGCAGCCCGCCGTCCAGGCACCGGCGCCGGTCCGGCCAGCGGGCGGGCAGGATTCTCTCGTCGGCTACGGCGGCCAGCCCGAACCGGCGCGGCCAGCATGGCGAACGCGAATGGCTGAGCGGTACGCGATCGCGGCCGGGCGGCCTTATAACTGCGCCCCCGGACCATGAGAGGCCCGCTACCCGCGGGACCCGAGCCGAAACGGGTCACCGCCGCGTATGACCCGCGGCCGATCCGACTGGTAAGGCCCGGCCCGGATCGCTGCGGGACGTCTGCTGAGCCTGACTGTCGGCTGACGCGGCCGGCGCGCTGTCCGCGGTGTGGGCGGGCAGCCGGGCGGAGTAGATGGAGTACCCGTCGACGTGGAAGGCGACGAGGGTGGCGATCCCGGTCGCCGCCATCATCGGGACCATCAGCCCGAAGCCGCTGTGGGTGAGCTCGAGCACGAGGGCCAAGCCGGACAGCGGCGCCTGCATCGCCGCGCCGATCATGGCCGCCGCGCAGACCATGGCGAACGCGCCGGACGGGGAGCCGGGCCAGGCCAGGTTCCAGGCGATGCCGAGCGCGCCGCCGAGGACCGCGCCGGTGGCCAGCGTCGGGGTGAACAGGCCGCCGGATGCGCCGCTGCCCAAGCACAGGGCCGTGACCAGCGGCTTGAGCGCGAACAGGGTGAGCAGCAGGCCGCCGCTGCTGATGCCGAGGAACGCGTCCCGGGCCATGTCCAGGCCGTTGCCGAACAGCTGCGGGTACCAGATGCCGATGACGCCGAGGACGCCGAAGGCGAGCACCGGCGCGAACAGCACCATGGTGCCCGTGGCGCGGTGATACGACACCCAGCCGATGAGCCGGATGTAACCGGCCGAGACCAGCCCGATGACCGGCCCGGCCAGCACCGCCCAGGTCATCACCGACCAGGTGAACCGGTAGTCCGGGATCCCGGGGTAGACGGCGTGATCGGGCAGGTAGATCCACGCGGTGGCGGTCGCGATCCACGAGCACGCGATGGCCGGCAGCATGACCGGCAGGGTGATGCTGCCGATGAGGATCTCCGCACTGAACAGGGCGCCGGCCAGCGGGACGTTGTAGACCGCGGCCAGCCCGGCGCCACCGCCGCACGCCACCAGCAGCCGCCGCTGCTGCGCCGACAGGCCGCCCCAGCCGGCCAGGACGCTCCCGGACGCGCCGCCCAGCAGCTTGGGCGCGGCCTCCCGGCCGATCGAGGCGCCCATGCCGATGACGACCTCGGAGATCACCGAGGTGCCCAGGCAGCGGCGGAACGACAGCCGCCCGTCGCCGTTCCACACCGCCTCGTCGAGCTCGGACGGCTCGCCCCGGGTGTACCGCCGCAGCAAGAACCACGCGACACCGCCGAACACTCCCGCGATCAGCAAGGAGGCGACCCGCCGCGCCGCGGGCGCCTGCGCCACACCGTGCTCCAGGCTGCCCGCGTGGTAGCCGAACGCCGCGTACTGCACGTTGAACAAGATCGCCATCATCAGCGCGCCGAACAGCCCGGCAGCGATGCCGGTCAGCACCACCATCACCCAGAACCGGGGCGTCAGGACTCCGGCGCCGCCGCTGGTGATATTCGGCTGCTCGATGGCGCCGCGGCCGGAGGGCATGCGCCGCTTCAGCAGCGGCTGCGGGCGCCGCCGGCGCTCGCTAGCCCCGGCCGGCTGCCGGGCCCGCGACAGGCTGAGACGGTGCGATGGGCCGGGACGGCGCGCCTCGCGGTCAGGACTGGTCATCCGGGTAGCTCCAGAGTCGCCAGGCACTCAACCCAGTGGGCCGGGTGCGGACGTCGCCGGATCACGGCCGGGCCGGCTCGCGCAGCAGCATCACTGCCGGCCCTCCGCCCGGGGGTAGTGCACAGCCAGAACACCCAGCCCTATTCCCCTTTACTTCTGTAGAGGAACTATTTATAGTTCTATCACAGAAGGATCTGTTTGGACAGCCGCGTAGCGGCCTGGCGTGCCCAGAGACCGGGGATTGCCGCGCCATCCCGCGCGTGCACGTCCAAGCCGATCTGGACGGTCGCTCACCGGCGCAACCCGGCGCACCGCAGCATCGCCGACCTGGAGGCGACTGGCATGATCCTTGGCCTGGGCACCAATGCCCGCCGGATCGACACCGGCGGGCACCGGATCTTCGCGGGCAACCCGGGCACCCAGGTGGTGAAGACCTCCGGCCGGGACGCCCTGACCTGGCTTCGCGACCATGAAGCGGCCGCGGCCGGGTTCGATCACCACACGGCCTGCTACCCAGGCGACCACCACATCACCATAGGCGTTACCGGCGACCAGGCCACCACGCGGCTGCTGGGCACGCAGCCGTCCGGGCATATGCACGCCGCGGTCGCCGCGCGCATCGGCGTCGCCGACCCCGCGATCTGCCACGGCATGACCGCCGACGCCGTCAGCGACCTTGACCTGTCCGGCACCCCGCCGCTCGGCAGCGCCCTAGGACGCGGTCCAGCTGGCCACGCGGGCCTGGCTCCGAGACACCCAGCGGCCTGACACTCCCAGAACTTCGAGCACAGGAGCAGCCATGTCATGGCACCACGCAAAACCCAGCTCTAAGCTCCGCCACGCGCCGCACCTAGCCACCGCGGCCGTCGCCGCGATCCTCCTACTCGGCCTTGGCGCGTGCACCAGCACGCCCTCCACCAGCACCACGGGCAGCTCGGCGCCGGCGCTGGCCACGGCCGGCGCCATCCCAGCCGGCCATGCGGGCACCCTTACCGGGGCCGGCTCCACATTCGACGCGCCGTTCTTCTCCGCCGCCTTCACCCGGTACCAGCAGCAACACCCGCGCGTGACCGTCAGCTACACCGCGGTAGGCAGCAGCGCGGGCATCGCCGCATTCAGCGCCCGGCAGATCGACTTCGGCGCCTCCGACGTCCCCATGACCACCAGCGAGCAGGCCGCCGCCAGCGGAGGCCCCGTGGCGCAGGTGCCCGTCGCCCTGGGCGGCGAAGGCGCGGTCTACAACCTCAGCCTCCCGGCAGGCGCCCGGCTGCACCTGACGGGCCCGGTGCTCGCAGCCATCTTCCTCGGGCAGATCACCCGCTGGAACGACCCGGCCCTCACCAGCCTCAACCCCGGCATCACCCTCCCGAACGCGCCGATCACCGTCGTGCACCGCTCCGACGGCAGCGGCACCACCTACATCTTCAGCAACTACCTATCCAGCATCGACCCGGCCTGGGCCGCCAAGGTCGGCACCGGCACCATGCTCAACTGGCCGGCCGGGGAAGGCGCCGAAGGCAACCCCGGGGTGGCCAACACGGTCTACCGCACCCCGTTCTCCATCGGCTACGTCGAACAGGCGTACTCCCAGGGCCTGCTGCTGCCATTCGCCGCCATCCGCAACCAGGCCGGGAACTACGTCACCCCATCGACCCAGTCCGTCGCCGCCGACGCCGCCCAGAAACCCGGCATCACCGCGGCCGACTTCTCCATCGTCAACCAGCCCGGCGCCACCAGCTACCCGATCAGCGGGTACAGCTGGGCGCTGGTCTACACCCGCCAGCCGGACCAGGACACCGGGCAGGCCCTGGTCGCCATGCTCGACTGGCTCACCCACGCCGGACAGGCCTCCGCCGCCGCGAACGGCTACGTGCCCCTGCCAGCCCAGATCCAGCAACTCGCCCGCACCACGCTCCAGCGGATCACCGGCCCCAGCGGTACATCCCTCCTGAGCTGACCGCGGCCGCCACATCCCCCCGCCGACCCACGAGCCCTACCTGGCGCTGGCCAGCCTCGCCCGGTTCAGGCTTCGTGGTCTTTCGCCCCGCGGATGATGACCAGGGCCCGGTGGCCGGCCTTGGCGGTGTGCAGCCGTACCTGGCCGAAGCCGGCGTCGGCCAGCTGGCGGGCGAGGTCCTCGGCGTGGTCACGGGTCAGGCCGTGGGCGGCGTGCCCGCGCGCTCCCGGCCTGGCCAGGCGCTCGGCGAGCACCAGGGGCCCGCCTGGGGCCAGCACCCGCCAGGTCTCGCCGATCCCGGTGCGGCGGTCCTCCCAGTGGTGAGCCGAGCTGATCGCCCAGACTATGGTTGCCTGGTCATCGGGCAGGGGCAGCTTCTCGGCCCGGCCTTCGAGCCAGCTGACATCCGGCGGCCGCCGCAGCGCCGTGATCCACCGCGCGAGCCGCAGCATGGTCGGGTCCGGATCGACGCCGGCCGCGGCGGCGCCCTGCCGGGCGGCGATCCGGACGGCGGTGCCGGGGCCGCAGCCGATGTCGACCACCCGGTCGGCGGGTGTCAGCTCGGCGGCGTCGGCGGCCGCGCCGCCCAGGACGGCGGCCGCGGTGACATAAGCCACGGGCCGGTATCGCAGGGCGCGAAGGATCTGTACGACTGCTGGCCACGGCAGCCGCCTTCCAGGAGCCGTCCGGGGACAGGGCCCGGGGACGGCCACGACCGACCCGGCCAGCCCCGTCACGTTGCCAGCCCTGGTCAGCGGGCCGCCGCCGCACAAGCAGGAAATGAGGAACGATCGTCGCCCCTTCGGCAATGGCGAGGACGACCAGCGCGCGCCGCCAGCCCAGGTGGATGATCAGCAAGAAAAAGGCGGGCAGAAAGATCGTGGAGGCCAGCCCGGCCACCATGGTGAGAGCAAGCAGAGCATTTGCCGCCGGTATCGAAGTAGGTATTGACGGTCACGTACGCGGTGTTATCGGCCGATTTATCTAGGCACGGATCGATGATCAACGGCGACGCTCTTTCGTTGCTGTGATTCGCATGGTGGTCGTCATGTCGGTCTCCTTGGCTGGATTAATGAGTTATCTGGGGTCGATGGTGGGCACTCGGGCTGGCCGGGTTGGACCTCAGTGACCGAGACCAGCGGCAGGCCTACGTCGCGCACTTACCCGCGCCACTGCAAACGGCGTCCGCGACGCGATCGGCGAATACCTCATCGCCCCGCGCGGTGCCAGGTCATGGCGCCAGCCTGAACGGCGGGTACCGATCGGTGACCAGAACGAACGCGTAGGCGGCGACCCGGTTGTGCCAGCGGAATACGCCTTCGACGAAGCTGAATATGCCACGGGGATAACGGCCGGTGAACAAGATCGCGAACCAGGTCACGATCACCGCGAAGAACGCAGCGATTTCCAGGAAGAACAGCACGATGTAGTGCGGGATGGCCAGCAGCCATTTGACCAGCGGCAGCCACCGGTTGAGGTCCGTGGCGGCGTCCGGATAAGCGTAATCAAGCTGGACCCACTGATGGTCGTCGGTGGACGGATAACCGTCGTTCATCAAGACCAGAAAGGTCCACACCCGGTTGATGAAACGCTGCAGCTCCAGGTTCCAGTCGAACCACCACCGGGGGTACTTGCGCCTGAACAAGATCATCAGCAGCGGGCCGAAGAACAGCAGCCCGCCTGCACCGGCGGCCCCGTAGGCCATGGTCGAGTGGCTTCCCGCCGACTGCCAGGTCGCGCCGGAAACGGTGCCGAGCACGATCGCGATCGGGATGATCACGAAAATCCGGAAGAACGAGGTCAGCCGGTTGAGCGGCCGGTCCGGGTACTCGACGGTGAACTGAACAGGATACTGAGCTGGATACGGACCCTGATCCGTGGTCATAACGCACTCCTTGTGACTAGTCCCGCAGGTAAGCGAGCATGTCGGGAGCCGGGGTGACCTCGGTAGTACCCGGCGACCGTCGCCTGCGGGACGACGGTCATCCCACCGACGGCGAGCAGAACTCGCTGGCCGCTAACGGGAGCGGGGCCTGATGAAGGACAGGTGCTGCCATAAGCCACCTCGGCTTGGCTGCGCGCTAGGGCGCCACCCAGGTCCAGAGCAGCAGGGAGAAATCTCAACCTCGTTTACACGCAGATAAACGAGCACACCTCCCGTCGTCCGGACGCTACGCCGCATCCGCTGAAAGGACAAGGCACGCCAACCCGCAGCGGCTGAGCGCGGCATTCACGCTGCTGATCATCCTCATCGCCGGGTACACCCTCACCCGCAGCCTCCCCGGCCTGCTGTGACGTGCCGCAGGAGGGGCCGGCCCTCTTCGACGCCGCCATCCGTAACCAGGCCGGGAACTACGTCACACCCACCACCGCATCCATCGCCGCGGACGCGGCCCAGAAATCAGACATCACGCCGGCCGACTTCTCCATCGTCAACGAGCCCGGGGCAGACAGCTACCCCATCTCCGGCTACAGCTGGGCGCTCATCTACACCCACCAGGCCAGCCAGGCCACCGGCCAGGCACTGGTCAATCTCCTGGACTGGCTCACCCACGGCGGCCAGGCCTACGCCGCCGCTACCGGCTACGTGCCCCTGCCGCCCCTGATCCAGCAACTCGCCCGCGGCATACTCCAGCAGGTAACTGGCCCGGGCGGAGCCCGCCTGCAGCCGGATGATCGCCGGGTAGAGCAGGCTGGGCGGGCCTTCATCCGGCTCGACCTGGACCACAATGGTTTCCTGGACACCCCGGAACTCATCCTCGCGATCACCGAGTTCTTCGCCAGCCGGGACGCCGCCGCCCCCGGCAACGTCGCCTTCGGCCGCCTTTAAACCGAAGTTCCCCCAGGCCCATAAAGCCCGCGCTGGCGCCGTTCGCCCCGGAACCGCCAACCCGCTGGTGCGTTTCGGGATGCCCGCGATCGGCGGCATCTCGACCGAAGCCATCGCCGGCGAACTCAACGGCGGAGCATCCCTTGAGGAGGTCGCCGGCGACTTCGGCCTCGAGATCGACGCCGTGCGGTGGGCACAAAGTTATGAGCTGTCGCAGCGCGCAGCCGGATGAACCTGCGTGCGGCTCAGGTGCGCATCTACGTCGACGCTGACCTGCTCGGGCTCGGCAAGATCCTGGCCGGCCTCCGCAACGACGTGACCCATCCAGGCGATCCCGGAGCTGCCCCTATCGCCGAATCGGTGCTTTCTATTGATGATTGCGATTGCCGGGACCGGTCAGCACAGAACTTCCTCATCTGGGCGTGCTGTGCGGCGTCCGGGGGCAGACAGAGCGCTATTCCCACTGGGTGAGGCAACCCGATTGAATGCGGCGGCCGGTTCTAGCCAAACGGCTCGTGCTTTCCTAGCAGCGGCGTCGCTTGCGATTGGGATTATGAGCTTTCGCCGGAGTTCTCTTTTTTGGTCTGGTAGGTCGAAGCGGCCTCCTGCGTTCACCACGCTTTCCGGCCGGGCCTTCGGAGGCTGGGACCTGCTGGTTCCCTGGTGGCATGTGAGCGATGATGGTCGTGCGCCGCCCTGCGGACTGGGTCGGCCCGGGGCGGCTGGCCCGTCGCGGCCCCGGCGGGAGGACTGAGCGATTAGCGAGTTGCTGGACCGGGCTCCGGAGACTGCCGCGCTGGAGCGAGTGCTGGCGGCGGTCCGGGACGGGCTGAGTGGGGCGCTGGTGCTGCGGGGGGAGGCGGGCATCGGCAAGACGGTGCTGCTGGAGTGGGCGGCCGGGCAGGCTGTTGACCTGCAGCTGGCCAGGGTGGCCGGGATCCAGGCGGAGATGGGGCTGGGGTTCGCCGGGTTGCACCAGTTGCTGGTGCCGTTTTTGGGCGGGCTAGATGGGCTGCCCGGGCCGCAGCGGCAGGCGCTGGAGTCGGCGTTCGGGCTGGTGGACGGCCCTCCATCGGACCGGTTCCTGGTCGGGCTGGCGGCGCTGACGCTGCTGACCGACGCGGCGGCCGGACAGCCGGTGCTGTGCCTGGTCGATGACGCGCAGTGGCTTGATCAGGTGTCGGTGGAGGTGCTCGGATTCATCGCCCGCCGCCTGTACGCCGACCGGGTGGGCATGTTGTTCACCGTCCGGGAGGGGGAGGGGCAGGCGGCGGCGCTGGCCGGGCTGCCCGAGCTGGTGCTCGGCGGGCTGCCGGCCGGGGCGGCGGGTGAGCTCCTGGCCACGTCGGCCGGCGCCCGGGTAGATGGGCGGGTGGGCGCCCAGGTGGTGGCCGGGGTGGCGGGGAATCCGCTGGCGCTGGTGGAGCTGGCCGGGGAGCTGACCGCGGAGGAGTTGTCGGGGGCGGTGCCGCTGGGCTGGCCGCTGCGGTTCGGGGGGCGGCTGGAGGAGCTGTACCTGTCGCGGGTGCGGGCCCTGCCAGTAGACGCCCAGACGGTGTTGGCGGTGGCGGCGGCCGACCCGACCGGGGATCCCGCGCTGGTGGCGAAGGCGGCCGGGCAGCTGGGGGCCGGTCGGGAGGCGGGCGAGGCCGCAGAGACCCAGCGGCTGGTGTCGTGGCATCCGCGGGTGCGGTTCCGGCATCCGCTGATCCGCTCGGCGGCCTATTACGCGGCCCCGGAGGGGACGCGGCGCCGCGCACATGCCGCGCTGGCCGGGGTGACCGACCCGGCCGCTGACCCGGACCGGCGGGCCTGGCACCTGGCCGAGGCCGCGCCGGAACCCGACGAGGATGTCGCCACGGAGCTTGAGCGCTCCGCGAGCCGGGCACAGGCCCGCGGCGGGCTGGCCGCCGCTGCGGCGTTCCTGGAACGCGCGGCGGACCTGACGCCCGACCCGGTGCGCCGCACCGAACGCACGCTGGCCGCGGCACAGGCCAGCCTGCAGGCCGGCGCGTTCGGCAAGGCAAGCGACCTCATCGCCTTGGCGGAGGCGGGGCCGCTGGACGAGTTTCAAGCCGCCCGGGCGGACTTGCTGCGCGGGAGGATCGCGTTCGCCTCCGGCCTGGGCAGCGACGCTCCCCCGCTGCTGCTGAAGGCGGCCAAGCGCCTCCAACCGCTCAACCTCGACCTGGCCCGCGATACGCTCGTCGACGCGTGGCAAGCGGCATTCTTCGCCGGATATCTGGCGGGCGCCGGCGACCTGCTTGAGGTCTCCCGCGCCGCCCGGGCCCTCCCCCCGCCAGCGCACCCGCCGCGTCTGGTCGACCTGGTGCTGGACGGTTTTGCGCTGCTGGGCACCGACGGACCGACCGCCGCTGCACCGCTGCTGCGGCGGGCCACGAGCGCCTTTGCCAGCCCAGGCATCCCCGAGGAAGAGATACTCCGGTGGGGCTTTATCGCCACGGTGGCGGACGAAGCTCTCTGGGACGACGCGGGCTGGCGCCTGACCGTCAGGCAGGTTCAGCTCGCCCGTGACGTCGGCGCGCTCGACCAGCTCTCGTTCCTTCTGAACCGTATGGCTATCGAGACCGTATGGAGTGGTGACTTCGCGGCTGCCACTTTGCTGATCGCCGAAGCCGGGGCGGTCTGCGAGGCGACCGGGTCTCGTTTCGCGCCCGTCGCCGCTACCATGCTGGCTGCGTTCCAGGGAAGGAAAGCCGAGGCTATCCCGCTGGTCCAGTCCATCATCGAGCAGGCCACACCCAGGGGCCAGGGAGTCTCGGTGACAGTCGCGCACTGGGTGGCCGCAGTCCTCTACAACGGCCTCAGCCGTTACGAGGAGGCATTGGCCGCAGCCCGGCAAGCCAGCGAGCACAAGCACGTGTATGTCTCCGTGTGGGCGTTGCCCGAGCTGGTCGAGGCCGCCGCACGCACCGGCAACACGCGCATTGGCGCCGATGCCCTGGATCTGCTCGCCGAAACGACCCGGGCCGGCGGAACCGAGTTGGGGCTAGGGATCGAGGCGCGCACCCGCGCCCTGCTGAGCGAGGGAGAAGCCGCCGAGGGACACTATCGCGAGGCGATCGACCGGCTCGGCCGTACCCGGCACCGTCCCGAGCTCGCCCGCGCCCACCTGCTGTACGGCGAGTGGCTGCGCCGCCAGCGCCGCCGCCGCGATGCCCGGGACCAGCTTCGCACCGCCTTCGCCATGTTCGACGCGATGGGCATGGAGGCGTTCGCCGCCAGGGCCCGGGCCGAGCTGCGCGCTACCGGCGAGCGGGCCCGCCCGCGCGGCCCGGGGGCCCAGTCGGTACTCAGCGCGCAGGAGGAGCAGATCGCCCGTCTAGTCGCCGGGCACCTGTCCAACCGGGAGATCGCCGCTCGCCTGTTTATCAGCGCCAGCACCGTCGAGTATCACCTGCGCAAGATCTTCCGCAAGCTTGGCGTCACCAGCCGGGTACAGCTCGCCCGAACCTTCCCCGACCACGAAGGGATACCCGCGCGGCAGGACGGAGGGTGAGCTACCGCGTGTTCTCGACATGGATGCGGTAGTCGACCTGGGTGACGCCAGGCGCGGACCAGGCGCAGGCCACGGCGTGATCGTGCGCGGCCCAGCAGCTGACTGTGCCGGACAGCATCACCAGCCCGTCAGAGGAGGTTTCGACCAAGAGCCGGTCCGCCTCTAGGGCGGCATCGCGCCGCAACGCGGCATGGACGGCGTCCCGTGCCTCACGGGCATTGGGGGTCTGGGTCAAGCTGATGGCGTTGTCAATACCGGCAACGCCGGGGACGTTGGCGGTGCGGAACTCGGCCGCCTCGCGCTGGTAGTGCCACTGCGCCGTGCCGGTCAGGGTGACGAAGCCGTCCCGGGCCTGTGCATCGACGGTCATTGGCACCGAGATGTCCAGCATCAGCGCCTCCAGCACGTCGCCGCGCAGGTCCTCGTCGTTCCGACGGTCTTTGTCCGGGATCTGTACCCGCAGTTCATTCGCGACCCGGGTAACGCCGCGGACGCGTACCGCGGCCCTGCCCCCCGCCCGCTTCAACCAGAAGCTGGCCACGGTCCCCCGCAGCGTGACCACGCCGCTGGCGGCCGATACCTCGATCGCCTCGCTGCCCACCTGGGGATCCCAGGAGAGCTCGGCGGCGACGTGGCGCCGTAGGTCATCATCATTCATTGCTGGCTCGTTCCACCTCCGGTGTGGGCCTCCCCGTGATCACTGGCTTCTTTCTAGTCGTTATGGCCAGCCTCCCGCATCCATGAAAGTCCTTAGTCATTCCGGGGCAAGGCCCCCATGGCTACCGGCAGGACTAAGGACCTTCCGGGATTCGATCGGCTTACAGGATTCGTAGCGTTTACAGCGGACCTATCCGCGTGAGCCGGAAGCGCTCGGGAGAGCCGTGGCTAGGGGGCTCTCGCGTCCGAGCCGGCACCCGCCGGGACCGATGAGTACGCCGAGGAGGCCCACCATGTGCCCGGTGATGCCCTGCTTGAGCATTGGCGCTTTCCGAGCTGACGCGGTCTTCGCGTCGTGGCTGCAGCGCGGTGATCAGCCCAGCGCGGGCCAGGTGCGGCAGGCAGTCGCTGCGGCGATGCGTGCTTTCGGCTACTCCGGCTGTGCCGAACGGGTGGCGCAGGAGTTCGGCGATCATCCCGAAACGGCGGTCATCCGGATGCGCTGGGCGCGGGCGGTGGCCCGCGAGGCCTTCGCGGATTCAGCGTCGGAGCCCGGCCCGCAGGCAGATGCTGGCGCGTTGCTGGCCGTCCGTCCCCGGCCGCCCGCGGAGCAGACATCAGGCATGCGAGAGGCAACGACATGACAGCGGTGATCAGTGACTCCTCGCCGGAAGCGCGCGGGAAAACCGCGCTGCGGGCACGCTATGTCGGCGATCAGGCTATGTGCGGACGGGAGCCCGAGCGACGGATACTCCATGACCTGCTCCGGCGGGTTCAGCAGGGGGTCGGTGGTGTGGTGCTGGTGGAGGGAGAGCCGGGCATAGGTAAGTCCCTGCTGCTGGGCGAGGCCGTTGGCATGGCAGCAGGGCACGGGTTTTCCCTGGCGGCGGGAGCGGCCGACCAGCTAGGCACGGTGCTCCCGTTCTTCGCGCTGCGCACGGCGCTGGGTGAGCCATTCGCACGGCTCACCGCCGATGATCCCCAGCGTGACCTATCAGATGCGCTTGGGTGGTGGATCAGCCAGATGCGAGCGCATCTGGAACAGCGGGCAGCGGCAACTCCGGTCCTGGTGTGCCTGGATGACCTGCAGTGGGCCAGCCCGGCCACCCTGGCAGCCCTGCGGACGTTGCCGCTGGACCTGAAACGCCACCCGGTCGCCTGGCTGCTTGCCAGGACCAGCACACCGCAGCATGACACCGAATACCTCTTTGGTCTCCTGGAGAAGGATGGTGCCGCTCGGGTCACTTTGGCCCCGTTGGATCAGGATGCGGTAGCGGCAATGCTTATTGAGGCGTTCGGCGTACCGCCCGACCAAGCCTTGATGGATCTGGCCGGTGGCGCCGCCGGGAACCCTTCGCTGCTCACCGAGCTGATCCGCGGCCTGGGCGACGATAAAGCCGTCCGGGTCACCGGCGGCCGCGCTGGCCTGGTTTCCACCCAGCTACCGCAGCGGGTGCGCCGTCTCGCGCAGCGGCGGCTTGATGGCCTCAGCCAGCAGGCCCGGCACCTGCTGGTGACCGCGGCGATGCTCGGCCCGTCGTTCTGGCTGGAGGACGCGGCGGAGATGCTCGGTGAAACGCCGGCCGGGTTGCTGCCCACGGTCGAGGAGGCGATGGATACCGGGATCATGACCGCCGCTGACAACGCGTTCTCATTCCGGCACGAACTGCTGCGCTGCGCTGTCGGCGAGATGATCCCGCGGCCAGCGCGGAGGGCGCTGCATCGCCAGTATGGCCAAATCCTGCTCAGCCGTGGCGAAACCGCAGCCCTGGCCACCGGTCACCTGCTGCAGGCCGCGCATCCGGGGAACCCCGCGTCGCTGGCCGACCTTGACACCGCGGCGGCGCGGACACTCCGTTCGGCTCCGCAAACCGCCGCCGAGCTGGCGCTGCGCGCACTGGAGCTGACACCCACGGCCGACCCCGCCGCGCTGTCACGCGCGGTGGCCGCCACCGAGGCCCTGACCGCGGCCGGCCGGCTGGACCAGGCCGCCCGGCTCGCCCATGACACCCTGGCCAAGCCGCTGCCGCCGGTTGCCGAAGCCGGGCTGCGGTGCGTCCTGTCCTCGGTCCTGTGCGCCCGCGGCCAGGCCAGCGACGCCGCCGGCCAGGCCGAGATGGTCCTGGCCCAGCCGCAGCTGCCGCACGACCTGCGCGAGGAGGCGCTGACCGCGCACCTGCTTGCCCTTGCCGGGTCGCGCGCGGGACTCGCTGGGCCCCTGGCCGACACCATCCTTGCCGACCCCAGCCAGCATGACGGCCATGCCATCGCGGCGGCCCTGGCCGCCCGCGCGGTCATCGCCTGGGACAACGGCCAGATCAGCCAAGCGCTCGGGCTGCTGCGTGACGCCGCCCGCCGCGGCACCGGGATCTCCCCCGATGCCCGCCATCCCCAGCCGTTGCTCGCGCTCGCTGCCGCTCTTGTCGACCTCAACCAGCTCAACGAAGCCGACGGCATCCTGCACGCCGCCGACCACCCGGCGCTGCACGGCATCCCAGCCCAGGCGGGCTTGTCCATCCTGCGCGCCCGCATCCACGTGGCCAACGGCCGCCTACCCGCCGCCGCCGCCGCCGGCCAGGCGGCCCTGGCCAGCGCCGAGACGCTAGGAGCTGACGGGTACGCCTCGACCGCGCACTGCGTTCTTGCCGTGATCGCGCTGCGCGGCGGCGACATCGCGGCCGCGGCACAGCACATCGCCGGCCTCCCCGCCCCGATATCGCATTTCCCCAGCCTGTACGCGCGCACCGAGACCACCCTGGCCCAGGCCCAGATCACTGAGGCACGCGACGGCCCGACCGCCGCCATCAGTCACATCCGCCAGGCCGCTGCCGGTCTCCCGGCATGGCAAGGGCTGCTGGCCGGCGAACCGGCCCTTGCGGCCTGGCTGGTACGCACCTCGCTCGCGGCCGGCGACCAGCCCCTGGCCAACCAGGTCACCGGCACCGCCGTGGCCCTCGCCGACGCCAACCCCGGGTTCCCGGCCCTGGCCGCGGCCGCGGCGCATAGCCAAGGTCTCGCCACCCGCGACGCGGGCCTTCTCGGCGAGGCCGCGGCACAGCACCCCGACCCGTGGGCCAGAGCCTCCGCCGCCGAAGACCTCGCCATCCTCCTTACCGGCACGGCCAGGGACCAGGCCATCAGGCACCTGAAAACCGCCCTCGACGGATACCGCCAGACCGGCGCCGACCGCGACCAGGCCCGCATCCGGCGGCGGCTGCGCGAGCTCGGCGTCCGCCGACGCCACTGGACCACGCCCGCCACCAGGCCCGTCGCCGGCTGGGACAGCCTCACCGACACCGAGCAGGCCGTCTCCAGGCTCGTCGCTCAGGGGCTGAACAACAACCAGGTCGCTGCCCGCATGTACATCAGCACCCATACCGTCGCCCACCACCTGCGCCAGGCATTCCGCAAGCTGCAGATCGCCTCGCGCGTCGAACTAGCCCGCATCGTCATCGAGGAAGCGGCAGCCGACTCATGACTCTCACCGCCGCCCTGCCGAAGCCTTCCAGAGGAACGGCCCCGGCGGGCGCCCGTGCGGAATTAGCCACCTTGACGATGTGGACGGCCTTAGGCGCAGGAATTCTGCCTGCCACGGACTCAGTCCCGTAGCAAGAAAGGAGCTGCCATGAGCCCTATTTCGCGCGGATTTCGCGGCCGAATCCGCGTCCCGGCCGGAGAAGAGGACCGGGTACCGCCGGGTCAGCACGTAACCACGGATTTCCCAGTGCTCTCGGCCGGCCCGACGCCACAAACGCCGCTGCCGGAGTGGACATTCTCGATTACCCAGGGCGGCGACACGCTCAAGTCCTGGACCTGGCGGGAGATGCAGGCTCTGCCGGCCGAAACCGTCACTGCGGACATCCACTGCGTCACCCGCTGGTCGAAGCTCGGCACCCAGTGGCGGGGCTGGAGCCGCCGGACTGGCCCGGACATCGTGCCGGGCAGCATCTGGACGTGCGGCTGACCGCCGAGGACGGCTACACCGCGGACCGTTCCTACTCGATTGCCTCGGCGCCCGGGGAGCCGCTGGCCATCACGGTGGAGCGGCTGGAGAACGGCGAGGTGTCACCGTACCTCACCGACGAACTGCGGGCCGGAGACCAACTGGAGCTGCGCGGCCCGATCGGCGGGTACTTCGTGTGGGAGCCCACCGATGACAGCCCGCTGATGCTGCTCGCCGGCGGGTCGGGCGTCGTTCCGCTGCGCTCCATGCTGCGGCACCGTCTGCGCACCGGCAGTAACGTCCAGGCCCGGCTGCTGTACTCGTCCCGCACCCTGCCCGATGTGATCTACCGCGGTGAGCTCGACCACTACCGTGACGGCGTGCAGGTGATCTGCACGCTGACCCGCAGCCAGCCGCCCGGCTGGACCGGTTACTCAGGCCGGGTGAATGCCGCGATGCTGGCGGAGACCGTCTGGCCAGCCAGCATCCCCTCGCGTTCGTCTGCGGGCCCACCACCTTCGTCGAGGCAGTCGCCGAGAACCTTATCGGGCTCGGTTACCCACCGGCACGGATCAAGGCCGAGCGGTTCGGCGGGACCTGAGAAGACCAATTAGCACTTTTGACGATGTGCGCTTCCAGGCACGCGGCGAAGGTGGACCTATGTCTCGCGGAACGACCCGCTGATTCAGAGGAGTTGCCCGGCTATGAGTCCCATCTCGCGTGGCTCGGCTATCCGCCCGAGCGGGGTGAGGACCGAGCGGTCCGGGACCCCAGGAGGGCACTGATGGACGCAGTGGACGGCAACGCGATCGGCGGCCTGCTGATCGACGTCTTCGGTACCGAGATGACCGCCGCGAACAGCACCTGCGGCACCTGCGGCACCAGCAGGCCAGTGGCTGAACTCGTCGTCTACCGGCGGGCTCCTGGCACCGTGGTCCGCTGCCGGACCTGCGGCAGCGTCCTCATGGTCTTCGTCAAGGCGCACGACGTGACCTGTGTCGACCTGGCAGGGCTGGCCAGCTTGGGCCAAAACGAGACCGGCCTCCGGCGAGCAGCCCGGATTTGCAGATAGCCCTGGATGCCGAACGAGCACGCAGGAAACCACACGGAAGGAGCGAACATGCCGGACGAGGAGTCCATGTCCATGGGCACGCCGGACGAGGAGTCCATGTCCATGGGCACGCCGGACGAGGAGTCCATGTCCATGGGCACGCCGGACGAGGAGTCCATGTCCATGGGCACGCCGGACGAGGAGTCCATGTCCATGGGCACGCCGGACGAGGAGTCCATGTCCATGGGCACGCCGGACGACTGACCCCAGACCGTTGAGGAGCCTGCCCACGCCCCTGCTGCGCCCCGGTGACCCTTTCCCCGAACTGACGCTCACCGTCCCCGGCGGTAGACCGTTACGGTGCCAACGATGTTCGTCGGCCAGTTCGGCGTGGTGCTGTTCTACCGGGCGCGCGACGTCGCCAGCTCGGCTGGCTGAGGGCGAGGGCAGATCGCGGCCGCGACATCGTGGCCACAGCGAATGGCTCCTCGGTGAGCGGCGGCTGAACCGGCTATCAGCGCGGGACCTGCAGCCGCGGTCCCGCGTCGCGAAAACCTACGCACAGGGAGAGACGTCATGGATATCACTGGAAAGACCGCGCTGGTGACCGGAGCCAACCGTGGCCTGGGACGGCAGCTGGCCGCGGAACTTCGCGACCCGGGCGCCCGCGTCTACGCCGCGGCCCGCGACCCGCAGGCCGTGGACCTGGCGGGCGTCACCCCGATCGCCCTGGACATCACCGACCCGGCTTCGGTCGCCGCGGCGGCGCAGGCCGCGAGCGGGGTGGCGATCCTGGTCAACAACGCGGGCTCGTCAACCGGATCCTCGCTGCTGACCGGGGACCTGGCCGCCATCCGGCTGGAGATGAACACCCACTTCTTCGGCACCCTCGCGGTGACCCGGGCCTTCGCCCCGCAGCTGGCCGCCCACGGCAGCGCCGCGGTGCTGAACATCCTGTCGGCGCTGTCCTGGCTGAGCATCCCCCGGTCCGGCGCCTACTGCGCCGCCAAGTCGGCGGAATGGTCGCTGACCAACGCCCTGCGCCTGGAACTGGCGGCGCAGGGCACCCGGGTAACCGCCCTGCACGTGGCCTACATGGACACCGACATGACTCGCCACCTCGACGTCCCCAAGTCCGACCCGGCCGCCGTCGCCAAGCTGGCCATCGACGGCATCGCGGCCGGCGACACCGAGATCATCGCCGACGAGACCAGCAGGCGCGTCCTGGCCGGGCTGTCCGCCGGAGTCGCCGGCCTCTACCCCCAGGTCGCCTGACCCGCCCAGCCCGCCCAGCGAAGGCCTGGCGTGGCATTCATGGTTTAGAAGCCAAACCTGCCAAGTTTCCGGACCCAGGAGGTCGTCATGGCATCGGTACTGATCACAGGAGCGTCGAAGGGCATCGGCCGCGCGACGGCGGCGGAGTTCGCCCGCCGCGGCCACCGGGTGATCGCCACCGCGCGGGACCCGCGCACACTCGCCGGCCTGCCGGCGGACCAGCGGCTCGCGCTCGACGTCGCCAACCCCGACAGCATCACCTCGGCGGTCGGGGAGGCCGGGGAGATCGACGTTCTGGTCTCCAACGCCGGGGAGATCTTCTACGCCGCCGTCGAGGCGACACCGCCGGAGGCACTCGCGCGGCTGCTGGACATCAACACGATCGGTGCCCTGCGGGTGGCGCAGGCGGTCCTGCCAGGGATGCGCGCCCGCGGCCGCGGGCGGCTGCTGTTCATGTCGAGCATCGCCGGGCGCATCGCGCCGCCGCGCCAGGCGGCCTACGCCGCGACCAAATGGGCCCTCGAGGCGCTGGTGGAGGCCCTCGTTATCGAGGCGGGCCCGCTGGGGATCGAGGCCGCGCTGCTAGAACCGGGCCCGGTCAGCTCCGGAGTGCTCGACCACGTCACCACCTACACCCTGCCCGGCGATCCCTACGCCCACCTGCCCGGCCGCGGCGGTACGCCCGCCAGCCAGATGATCACGCCGGAAGAAGTCGCGGCCGGGATCGCCGACGCGGCAGAAGCACCACAGCTGCCCCTGCGCATCCCCATCGGCCGGCTCGCCGCCGAGATCCTGGCCGCACGCCGGGCCGCACCCGACGACCGCCCGTTCATCCCCGGCGCATCCACGGCCGTCCGGTCGTGAACGGCAAGTAAGGAGGCTTCTCATGCGACCTTCGACACGGCTTGCGGGGGTGGTGGCTGTTACCGTCGCCGCGGTACTGAGCGGTCCCGCCTGGGCCGCGCAGACTAGCCAGGCCGGCGCGATCCAGGCACACGGGACCCAGGCCAGTCACGCGGTCTTTGTCCAGACAAACGATCCCAGCGGCAATTCCATCGTGGCGTTCCAGCGGAATGCCGATGGGACGCTGGCACTCGCCGCCAGCTACAGGACGGGCGGCAATGGCGGGAGAGCAACCGGCGTACCGTCCGATCCGTTGACCGGCGCGACGTACGACCTCGACGGCGGCCAGCAGTTCACCGCATGACCGCGGGAGGAAATCATGGTTCAGATCAGGCACACGACCGAAGCGTCACGGCGGCGAGCACCTGGCCGCGCGCTACCGTGGGTGTCACGTCGCACGGGCTTTTGGGCGATCGCTTTCTCATTCCTGGCCGTTGCGGCGTTCTCGACCGCCCCGAGCAGCCTTTACGGTCTCTACGAGCAACAAGAACATCTGTCGTCGCTCACCATCACGATCGTCTACGCGGTCTACGCGCTGGGGATCGTGGTGAGCCTCCTGCTCGCCGGGCACGTGTCTGACTGGTATGGCCGGCGTGCGGTGCTGCTGCCAGCCCTCGCCGTCGCCGTTGCCGCGGCCGTTATCTTCCTGACCTGGAGATCTCTGGCCGGCGTTATTGTCGCCCGCGTGCTCACGGGCCTGGCTCTGGGCGCCGCGGTCGCCACGGCCACCGCCTTCGTCACGGACCTGGACGCGGGCCCCGGCGGCGTCGCTACGCGCCGGGCCGGGATCGTCGCCACGATCGCGAACATCGGCGGCCTGGCATTGGGGCCGCTCATCGCCGGACTGCTCGCCCGCTATGCGGGTCACGGCCTCACGCTCCCGTTCATCGTCTTTCTCGCCCTCCTGCTAGCCGCGGTGGGCCTGGTCATCGTGGCCCCGGAGGGCCACGCGGCCATTCATCCGCGGCCGAAGTACCGCCCGCAGCGGCTCAAGGCGCCGGCGAACGGGCGCAGCCAGTTCCTGGCGGCCACGACCGGGGTGTGCACGGCATTCGCTGTCGGCGGGCTGTTCGCCGGGCTCGCGGGGACGTTCCTGGCAGGGCCCTTGCACCAGCCTTCTCCCGCGCTGACCGGATTGACGATCTTCCTGACCTTCGGCGCCGGCGTGCTCGTGCAGACCACGACCACGAGCTGGCCGGCCCGCCGCCTGCTTGCCGCTGGGATCGCGCCGATGATCGTCGGCCTGTGCCTGCTGGTCGTCTCAGCATGGACATCGCCGCCCAGCCTCGCGTTGTTCCTGGCCGGCGGAATCGTCGCCGGCATCGGTATTGGCGCGATCGTTCGCGGCAGCCTGACCGTGGTGATCTCCACCGCCAGCCCGGACGATCGGGCCGGCGCCCTGGCGACGTTCTTCACCGCCGGCTACGCCGGCGTGTCGGTGCCCGTCGTCGGGGTCGGGATCATACTGCAGCACCTGAGTCCTCGAGTGACGCTGCTGATCTTCGCCGTGGCCGTTGGCCTGGTGATCCTGGCCGCCGCCCCCATCCTTATCCGGCCGCAGAAAGCAGCAGCGCCTCGCGCGGCCGGGCGGGACCAGCTAGCCGGCACAACGGAGACGACGCTCGCCGACACGGCGCAGGCCACGTGCATGGACGAGCTGTGCACGGCTCATGGCATGTCGACATCGACACCGATGAATTGCAGGGTGACCCGCTCCCTTGCTCATGCCTCGCGCGGCGAGCTCCATTGAGCCCGGTGGGGCAGCCTGAGGATGTTCCCGATGTCACTGAAGATCATGCTGCACGGCCGGCTGCAGGAAGGGGTCGCCGAGGCGGCGGGTTCAGCTCCGTGCAGTGGGACGACGCCGGAGAGGTCAAGACGGGCGGGTTCGAACGCAGCGCGGCCCCGGCCGCGGTGGCCGGATAGAACGGCTCGATAGCCAGTTCCTCCACGGTGAGTCAGCAGGTCCGCCGAGCATCCTTCGGCCAGCAGGGCCACGCCGGAGTTGGCGTCCTCCATCTCCCAGCACCGGTCCACCGCCGCCGCGGGATATGGCTCGTGCCCGGCGAGAACCTGGCGGAGTGCCGCGCGAGCGTTCTCCAGCTCGGGCTCCGCCAGGCTGTGCTGCGGGTACGCGGGAGCGTAGAGCCCACTCGGCCTGCAGCCTGCCGTCCCCGCCCCGGACCACCGGGGCGCGGTACTCGGTTTACGATGGCGGGGGAACCGAGAGGGGAGCAGGGCGCAAACAGCAGTGGGGGATCCTGGACTGGGTGGTGGCAGACACCGGACTTGGCGAGGAGGTGCTGGCCAGTCAGCCCCCGAAGTCCGCGAGTTTCTGCTGGTGACCTCGGTGCTCGACCGCATGTGTGCGCCGCTCTGCGACGCGCTTACCGGACGGACCGATGGCGCGGAGCTGATCAGCGAAATTTAGGGCGCCAACCTGTTCGTGATCCCGCTGGACGACGAGCGCCGCTGGTTCCGGTACCACTATCTGCGGGCGATCTACCGCAAGCTCGGCGCCGAATCCCGGGAGGAAGCGGTGATCCGCGCCCGTGAAGGTGGCCTGATCTAGCCCGAGCTTGCCGTAACTGTTTGTGCATCTGGCAGGCTTGAGCTGCGGAAACCAGTCCTGGTGCGTGACCGTGTGTAGCCACTAAATGTGCTAGACATCTATGGCCTGGCCTGCGATGATTGGCATATGGCGAGTCCACGGCATGCGGGGATGTACGTCGAGAGCCCGTCCCGGACCTACCAGGCCAAGGACGGCAGCACGCGGACCTACCGGACGCATCTGCTGCGCCGCTCATTCCGCGACGGCGGGAAAGTGAAAAAGGAAACGCTGGCGAATCTGTCGGCGCTTCCGGACAGCGCAATCGCGGCGCTGAAGGCGTCGCTGTCCGGCTCGGTTCTGGTGGACACGGGCGATGTTTTCGAGATCGAGCGGTCTTTGCCGCACGGGCACGTGGCGGCGGCGCACGTGATGGCCTCAAGGCTGGGGCTGGGAAACCTGCTCGGCCCCGATTGTCCCGAGCGGGACCTGGCGTACGGGCTGATAATCGCCCGCGCGGTCGCGCCGGCGTCGAAACTGGCCACCACCCGCTGGTGGGCCGATACCACTCTGGGCGCGGACCTGGGCATCTCCGACGCGACCACCGACGAGGTTTACGCGGCGATGGACTGGCTGCTTTCCCGGCAGGACGCGATCGAGAAGAAGCTGGCGGCCCGGCACCTGGAAGCTGGCGGGCCCGCATTGTCCGGTTTGTCATCGGCGTGGCTGGAAGGGCAGAGCTGCCCGCTGGGGGCGTTCGGGCATTCCCGGGACGGGAAGAAGAACCGGGAGCAGATCGAGTTCGGATTGGTGACCAGCCGGGCCGGGATCCCGGTCGCGGTCCGGGTGTTCGCAGGCAATACCTCAGATTCGGTGGCGTTCGGGGAAATCATCCCGGTCGTGCGCGAAAAATTCGGGCTCGGTGCGGTCATCCTGGTCGGCGACCGGGGGTCGGTCACCCAGGTGCGGATCCGGCAGCTGAAGGCGCTGCCCGGCGCGGGCTGGATCACCGCCCTGCGCGCTCCCCAGGTCGCGGCGCTGGCCAGAGACGACGGGCCGCTGCAGATGTCGCTGTCCGGTGAGCAGAACTTCGCCGAGATCACCGACGCCAGATACCCGGGCGAGCGGCTGATCTGCTGCCGCAATCCCGCGCTGGCCGGCCAGCGCGCCGCCAAACGCGAATCCCTGCTGGCAGCCACGGAGAAAGAACTGGGCAAAATCAGGGCGTCGGTACAGGCGGGCCGGGTGAAAGACGCTGACAAGATCGGGGTGAAGGTCGGCAAGGTCATCAATAAGCGCAAGGTCGGCAAGCACTTCATCACAGACATCGCAGACGGCCGGCTGGAGTTCCAGCGCGATCAGGAAAAGATCGGCGCGGAGGCGGAACTGGACGGGATCTACGTCATCCGCACTTCCGCCGCGGAGGAAAAACTCGGCGCCGCCGAGACCGTCGGAGCCTACAAGGAGCTCGGGAACCTCGAACGCGACTTCTGGTCGATGAAATCAGAAGACATCGACTTGCGGCCGATTTACCACTACCTGGAAAACCGGGTCCGGGCGCACGTGCTGTTGTGCATGCTCGCCACCTACCTCACCTGGCACCTGCGCCGGGTGCTCGCGCCGCTCACTTTCACCGATAATCAGAAACCAGCCCGCGAAGACCCGGTAATTCCCGCCCGCAGGTCCGCCGCCGCAGCGGCGAAAGACACCGCGAAAATCACCCCGGATAAGCTGCCCATCCGCGGATATCAGGAGCTGGTCGCCCATCTGGCCACCCTGACCAGGAATACCGTCAGCTTCGCCGGGCAGCGCCTGGAAAAACTCTCAGCACCGACCCCGGAACAGCGCCGCGTATTCGAGCTGCTCGGCAAGCCGATCCCGCTCCGCCTCGACGCAGCGTAACCAGCGTAGCCACGAACGGAGGTCCCCGCCAGGCCCGATCAGACACCAAAACCCCAGGTCAGCACCAGCAACCCCGCTTTACAAGATCACGTAAGGACGGTCTAGCCTTCCGCCACCCGCTTCCCGCGGGCCCGCGGTTGCGGGCCCGCGGGGTGATTGAGGTGCCGTGCCGCCGGTCCGGCCGCATGGGCGTGGCAGGGCCTGCCGCAGCTAGCCGGTTACCTGGGCGGGAACTGGGAGCCGGGTGCCGGGGGGGCGAGGTTGGCGGTGGGGGCCTTGGCGGTGTAACCGATCACCGCGCAGTTGATGTCGACCCCGACCGAGCCGTAGGGCTCGGGCTGGCCGGTGGCGGGGTTGAACCCGGTCAGCAGGTCGGGCCGGGTGGCGGCCAGGTTGAACACGACGTTCTCATCGATCTGGCGGGTGTTCAGTCCTTCTCTGACCGCCTTGGGGGTCCACAGGCCCAGCTGCGCGTCCCACAGCGGGCTGTAGGCGTCGGCGTGCCTGGGGTCGGCCAGGGTGGGGAAGTCACCGAACACGTTCAGCAGGTCCCCGCCGTTGCGCAGGGCGTCGATCATCGCGGTGTTGCCGGCGGAGGCGTCCGATGAGGCGAACCCGTCCTTGACCAGGTGCACGAATCCCTGGGCGTTGGGGTTAGTGGCGCCGGTCTGCCCGTTGATGAACCCGAACAGCCGCTCGCGGGCCGAGCCGAGGAAGTCGTCGCCGCCGTTGAAGGCGGCCTTGTCCAGCGCGGGCACGTAGGTGGAGCGCTCCAGTACCGCGGTCAGCGGCTGGCCGGCGTCGGTACTGAGGTACACGATGGGCTGGCCGGCGTCGAATCCTTTGACGAACAGCAGGTCGGCCCAGGATTCGGCGAACTGGCCGGGCTTGGACGGGCCGGCGATGTGGATGCCCAGCACCCGGTCGGCTGTGTTGGTGTGGTGGGTCACGTCGAAAGAGCCGTCGCCGGTGGCCACGATCGGCGCGTTGTAGACGACGTTGGAGCCGGCGATCTTGATGAACGGGCTGTATCCGGGGCCGGCCACGGCGCCGGGCGCGAGCTTGGCCAGCGGGAACCCGGTCGGCCCGGGCGTCGCGATCCGGGTGGGGCTGAAGTCCGGCGCGCCGGCGAAGTTCACCACCGCGGGCCCGAACGGGTTCTGCTGCGGCGTCGGCGAGCCGAGGGTCACGGTCTGCACCGCGGCCGGGTCGCTGATCGCGATGTTGGCGAGCTTGGGGGCGTAGTTCACGCCCAGGTCGTGCGCCAGCCCGGCGTCGGAGGCGTCCAGCAGGACGTACCACACGGTCTTGCCGTTCGCGGTGCCCGGGTACAGCGGCAGCCGCACCGTCTCGTTGCTGAGGTTGACCTGGATCGCGCTTTCCAAGGTCAGATGGCTTGCGGGCAGCAGGCCGGTCAACTGCCCCAGCCCAGTAGCCTCACCCGGGCCCTGGTCCGCGCGGGCGGCCGGCGCGGCCGAGGCGGCCGCCCCCGCGCCCGCCGCGATGGCTAGCGACGTGCTCGCGGCCACCGCCGCCGCGAGCACGGCAAACAGCCCGCGTTTACGCGCGGGCACTCGTCTGAAGATACGGAGATTCACGTTCTGTTCCTCTTTTCTCTCCTGATACCTGCCTTTTCGGCAGTTCCGGATACGAACCTTCGCTTGACCCGGACGAACGCGCATCGTCAGGACAGGCAATTTCCACGGCCCGGCCGCCGGGCGATCCGGCTCCCGCCCGCCAGGGCGGCCGCCGACCTGGCTGACCGGCTCGCGAGGCAAGCACCACGGCCGTTCGGGAAAGATTTTGACCTGCCGAACGGGCGAGGCTTTCCGCCCCGCGTCCGCGCTTGCGATCGGGACCTTGGGCGGCTCCGGTGCGATTACCTGACCTGACGATGTGCGGCGCAGATCGCGCGGCAACACTGGACTGTCGCGATCAGCGGGCCGATGAGCGGCCGCAAAGAGGTGAGGACTCATGAGTACAGGTGATGAGGCGGGAGACCGGATACGCACTGCCCTGGTGACTGGCGGGACGGGAGGCATGGGGCGGGTTATCGCCGCCAGGCTGGCCGCCGACGGGTTTGACGTCGCCGTGGCTTATGTCGGCGAAATGGACCTGGCCGACGCGACGGTCAGCGAGATCAAGGCTTATGGCCGCAGTGGCGCGGCATTCGCGGCGGACATCGCCGACGAGGGGCCGGTATCTGCTCTTTTCGACGCCATCGAGGATCGCTTCGGGCGCCTCAACGTCGTCGTGCATACCGCCGGGATCAATCACCCCGTCCCCCTCATCGACCTTGACCTGGCTGACTTCGACGCGATCCACAGGATCAACGTGCGAGGCACGTTCGTCGTCGACCAGCAGGCCGCGCGGCGGGTTCGTGACGGCGGCTCGATCGTCAACATCTCGTCGAGCATGGTGCGGTTCGCGCCACCGGGTCTGAGCGCCTACGCGGCGTCCAAAGCCGCCGTCGACGCACTCATCCGCATCCTCGCGAAGGAGCTGCGCGGCCGCGACATCACGGTCAACGCGGTCGCGCCGGGTCCCACCGCCACCGAGGCGTTCCTGCACAGCACCCCGGCCGACGAGCAGGAACAGCTGGCCGCCTTGCCGCCGCTCGGCCGTCTCGGCACTCCCGACGACGTCGCCGGCGTCGTGTCATTCCTGGTCGGGCCGACCGGGCGATGGGTCAACGGCCAGGTGGTCTACGCCAACGGCGGATTCGTCTGACCGGCCCGTCCGACACCGATAGGGATGGAATAGGCATGTTGCTCAAAGGCAAGTCCATCGTCGTCACCGGCGGCAACAGCGGCATCGGCAAGGCGATCGTCCTCGCCGCCGCCGCAGAAGGCGCGAACGTCGTGGTCGACTACCGTATGCACCCGGACTACGCAGCCGAGGTCGTAGCCGCCGCCGGGCTGGCTGACGGCCGCGCGGTCGGGGTGGAAGCCGACGTTTCGCGCACCGAAGACCTGCGCCGGGTTATCCGGGCCGCCGTGGAGAATTTCGGCCGGCTCGATGTTCTGGTCAGCAACGCGGGTATCGAAACCCGCACGTCGCTGCTGGAGACCAGCGAAGCCGACTTCGACAAGGTGCTGGCGGTAAACCTCAAGAGCGCGTTCTTCGGCGCCCAGTTCGCGGCGCAGCAATTTATGGCTCAGGCCAGCGGCGGGCTGATCGTGACGATCTCGTCCACCCACGAGGACTGGCCGATGCCCGGCAACATCGCCTACTGCGTCTCGAAGGGCGGCGCGAAGATGCTCACCCGCACGGCGGGCGTCGAATTGGGATCGCTTGGGATCCGGTTCGTCAACATCGCGCCGGGGGCGGTGAGCACCCCGATCAACGCCGTCACCGAGATGACCCCGGAACTGCTCAAGCAGCTGAATGAGGCGATCCCGCTCGGCCGGATCGCCCAGGCCGCCGAGATCGCCGACGTGGTGGTGTTTCTCTCCTCAGACAGGGCCGGGTACGTCAACGCCACCACGGTCACCGTCGACGGCGGCCTGTCGCAGTCGAGCGTGGGACTGTGACCGCCATGCCCGCTCCGGCGGGGAATGATCACTACGACGTCCTGGTCGTCGGCAGCGGGCCGGGGGGCGCGACCACCGCGGCGCGCGTGGCCGAAACGGGCAGGCGCGTACTGTTGCTCGAACGCGGTGACTTCCTCCCGCGGGAACGCGACAACTGGAGCTCGCAGGCTGTCTTCGGCGACGCGAAATACACCGCGGACGAGACCTTCTACGACCACCGCGGCCGGCCCTTCCGGCCTGAGCTGCACTACTACGTGGGCGGCAACTCCAAGGTGTACGGCGCGGCGCTTTTCCGGCTGCTGCCCGGCGACTTCGGCGAGGTCCAGCATCCGGACGGTGTCGCACCGGCCTGGCCGCTGAGCTACCAGGACCTGGAGCCGTATTACGTCCGAGCCGAGCACCTGTTCTGGGTGCACGGCCAGCACGGCGAGGACCCGTTCGCCGGCATCTCGAGCGAGGACTACAAATACCCGCCCGTGCAGCACGAGCCCCGTATCCAGCAGCTGTCGGACGACCTGGAGCAGCTCGGCCTGCATCCGTTTCACCTGCCGCTGGGCGTGCAGCTCACCCAGGACGCGTACGGCCGGGCGACCACGGGCTCGCGATGCATACGGTGCGACCGCGTGGACGGGTTCCCCTGCCTGATCGGCGCCAAGGCCGACGCCGAAATGGCCGTCGTCCGCCCGGCCCTGGCCGCGCACCCCAATCTGGCCTTGATGACGAGAACGACTGTCGAGCGCCTGATCACGGACAGCAGCGGCCGTTCCGTCAGTGGCGTGGCGGTCACGCTCCCGGACGGCTCTCCGCACGCGTTCACCGCCGACATCGTCGTGCTGTCCGCGGGGGCCATCCTGTCGGCTGCCCTGCTGCTGAAGTCAGCCAACGACAAGCATCCACACGGCTTGGCAAACTCATCCGACATGGTCGGCCGGAACTACATGCGGCACAACAACCTTGCGCTCATCGCGTTCTCGCGCGAACTTAACCCGACGGTGTTCCAGAAAACGCTGGCCCTCAACGACTTCTACGGTCCCGGCGAGCACTGGCAGTACCCGATGGGCCACATCCAGATGCTCGGCAAGTCCGATGACTGGCAGATCAAGGGAGCGGCACCACGCCGGCTGAGGTGGGCTCCGTCCGCACCCTACGGCGAGGTCGCGAAGCACTCGATCGACTTCTGGCTGTCCAGCGAGGACATCCCCCTTGCCGACAGCAGAATCACGCTCCGTCCGGACGGCGCGATCAGGCTCGCGCTGCAGCCCGGCAACAACACCGAAGGCCTCACCCGCCTCCGCACGACCTTCCAGGCCATGCTGAGCAAGCTCGGCATGGTGGACACGATGTTCGTCCGCAGCCTCTACCTGCACAAGGCATTCGACGCCGCCGCCACCGCCCACCAGGCCGGGACGGCGCGTTTCGGAACCGAGCCGGCCGCCTCAGTCCTCGACGTGCACTGCAAGGCCCACGACCTGGACAACCTCTACGTGGTGGACGGCAGCTTCATGCCGTCGGTCGGCGCGGTGAACCCAACCTTGACGATCATCGCGAACGCGCTGCGCGTGGGCGACCACATCGCCGGGCGCATCGGGACCACCCGCCACCCGCGGGTCCGCACCGCCCCCGCGTAGTCCTCGCCCGTCCTGTGAGAGGTCTCTGGTCATGCCGAAAATCGAAGACTACGCCGTGCTGGGAGACCTGCACACGGCAGCGCTGGTGAGCACCGCGGGGTCGGTCGACTGGCTCTGCCTGCCCCGTTTCGACTCGCCCGCCGCGTTCGCCGCCCTCCTGCACAACCACGAGGCGGGACACTGGGCTCTGGCGCCCGCGGGGGCGAGCACCTGCACGGCCCGCCGGTACGCCGGCCACACCCTGGTGCTCGAGACGGACTGGGTCACCGCGGACGGCGCGGTACGGGTCATCGACTTCATGCCGCCCCGGGCGGGCACCCCGCACCTTATCCGCATCGCGGTGGGCTTGCGCGGCGACGTGGCCATGCGATCGGCGCTGCGCCTGCGGTTCGACTACGGCCGCGTCGTTCCGTGGGTCCGGAACCTTGGCACCCAGGTCCATGCGATCGCGGGACCTGACCGCGTCCGGCTGATGTCCGCGGTCCCGCTGCGCGGCGATCACTGGGGCACGCTCGCGGACTTCACCGTGCGCAAGGGCGATCGGGTTCCGTTCGTCATGTCGTGGGCGCCCGGCCACGACCCGCAGATGCCGCAGGTAGACGCCGAGCAGGCCCTGTCCGCGACGATGGACTTCTGGACCGAGTGGTCTGCTCATGCCGCTTACCAGGCCGGGCCGTACAGCGACGCCGTTCGACCGGTCGGTCATTGCCCTGAAGGCCCTGACCTACGAGCCGACGGGCGGGATCGTCGCGGCGGCGACCACGTCGCTGCCAGAGGAGATCGGCGGCGTCCGCAACTGGGATTACCGGTACTGCTGGCTGCGCGACGCCACCTACACGCTGCAGGCCCTTCTCGCGGCCGGGTTCAGGTCCGAGGCCGGCGCGTGGCGCGACTGGCTGCTGCGCGCCATAGCGGGTCAGCCGGAGAGGCTGCAGATCCTGTACAGCCTGGACGGCGCGCGCCGGCTTCCCGAGGCCGACCTGCCCTGGTTGTCCGGCTACGAAGGCAGCAGCCCGGTCCGCACGGGCAACGCCGCGTCCGGTCAGGTCCAGCTCGACGTCTGGGGTGAGACACTGGACGCCCTGTTCCTCGCCCGGCAGGCAGGTCTTCCTGCCGACCGCGACGCGTGGACCCTGCAGGTCGCCCTGATGGACTACCTCGAATCAGCGTGGCGCGAACCGGACAACGGATTGTGGGAGGTACGCGGCGACCGGCGGCACTTCACGCACTCCAAGGTCATGGCGTGGGCCGCCGCCGACCGGATGGCACGATCGGTGCGCACGTACGGCCTGCCCGGCCCGGTGCTGCGGTGGGAACAGCTCCGCGATCAGATCCACCAGGATGTCGTGACCCACGCCTTCGACGCCGAACGCAACACCTTCACCCAGGCCTACGGCTCCACCGCGCTCGACGCCAGCCTGCTGCTGATCCCGCGCGTCGGCTTCCTGCCCGCCACGGACCCGCGGGTAATGGGCACAATCGACGCGGTTCGCCGCGAACTGAGCGACGGCGGCCTGGTCAAGCGCTATCAGACCACCGAGACCAACGACGGGCTCAAGGGCAGCGAAGGCCTCTTCATCGCCTGCTCGTTCTGGCTGGTGGACGCGCTGCACGCGTCCGGGCAGCACCGGGATGCCATCGAGCTGTTCGAGCGCCTGCTCCTGCTGCGCAACGACGTCGGCCTGCTGAGCGAGGAATGGGACCCGGCCGCGCACCGCCAGCTGGGCAACACCCCACAGGCGTTCAGCCACTTCGCCCTGATCGTCAGCGCCCTCCAGCTGCACATGGGGCACATGGCCCGCAGCGACAACCCGATGACGAGATGACCATGAGACAGCAAACCGTGATCAGCCGGGTCACCCTGATCGTGTCGGACCTTGACCGGGCAGAAGACGACTACGTCAGGACCTTCGGATGCGGCGTCGAGCAACGCGGCGACATCGACCCGGCGCTGACCCGCGTGCTGTGCCTCTCACGGGCGCGCGGACGGCGCTCATTGGTGCGGCTGGGCCGCGAGCGGATCGAACTACTGGAGTTCACGGACATGGCGGGACGCCCGTACCCGCCGGACAGCACGAGCACCGACCTTTGGTTCCAGCACATGGCGATCGTCGTGAACGACATGACGCACGCGCACCAGCGGGTCATGGCCAACCGGCATTTCCGGCCCATCAGCCGCGAAGGTCCGGTGCGCCTGCCGGATAGCTCCGGAGGCGTGACAGCGTTCAAGTTCCGTGATCACGACGGCCACCCGCTGGAACTGCTCGCGTTCCCCGAGGGACGTGTCCCGGCAGCATGGCGCAACGCTAACGGCACCGGCCCGGTTCTCGGTGTCGATCACACCGCCATCGCGGTTAGCGACTCGGCCAGCAGCACGAGATTCTTCAGGTCCGTATTCGGGTTCAGCGCCGGAACCCGCACCGAGAACCGCGGGCCCGAACAGGCCGCTCTCGATGACGTCGAAGACGTCCACGTCAGCGTCACCCGGCTCGCGCCGGACCTGCCTGCGCCACGGCTGGAACTGCTGCGCTACCACGCGGGCACACGCCGGCCGATCCCTCCCGACACCGCCAGCAACGACATCCTCGCGACACACTGTGCGCTGCGAGTCGCGTCGCTGGACGCAACAGCCGCGGCGCTCGCACGCTGCGGCACGCCCCTGGCCGATGACCACCTCATGACGCTGCGCGGGGGCATCCGCGCCGCCCTGGTACCAGGACCTGACGGGCATCGCTTCCTGGTGGAAGAGCGGCCAGCGGCTGTGACGTATGCCGCACCCGGCCCTGCCCGGGCGCGGGAGCAAAACTCGTAGGTACAGTCACGGCCGGACCACGCTACTGCACCTGACTATTGGGTGAGGAACTCGCCGATCGCGGTTGCGATCTCTTCGACGTGGGTCTCCAGAGCGAAGTGACCGGTGTCGACGAAACGAACGTCGGCGTCGGGGATGTCGCGCTTGAAGGCTTCGGCCCCGGCCGGCAGGAAGAACGGATCGTTGCTGCCCCACACCGCGAGCAGAGGCGGCCTGCTGGTGCGGAAGTACTCCTGGAACGCGGGGTAGAGCGCCACGTTGCTTGCGTAGTCGAGGAACAGGTCGAGCTGGATCTCATCGGCGCCGCTGCGCGCGAGGTAGTAGTTGTCGAGTCCGTAGCCGTCCGGACTGACCCGCGTCTTGTCGGGGACACCATGGGTGTACTGCCAGATCGTCGTCTGCGGCTCCACGAGCGTCCGGATCGCTTCCCGGTTGGCCTTCGACGGCTCCTTCCAGTAAGCCTGGACAGGGTTCCAGCCGTCGCTCAGCCCCTCCTCGTACGCATTGCCGTTCTGGGAGATGATCGCGGTGATGCGCTCGGGGTGCCGGGTGGCGACCCGGAACCCGACCGGCGCGCCGTAGTCGAACACGTAGAGCGCGAACCGATCGAGGCCGAGGATTTCCGTCAGGCGATCGATGACGTCGGTGATGTGCTCGAACGTGTAGCCAAAGTCACCTCGTGCAGGCATGTCCGACTTGCCGAAGCCGGGCAAGTCAGGAGCAACGATGTGGAACCGGTCGGCGAGCAGCGGGATCAGCTCGCGGAACATGTGGCTCGCGGATGGGAAGCCGTGCAGGAGCACCAATGTGGGTGCGTCAGATGCGCCGGCCTCCCGGTAGAACACCGTCAGACCATCCACGTCCGCCGTGCGGTATGCGATGTCAGCCATTTGGAATTCTCCTTTTCCTCCCAGGCGGTTCACTGGCGTCATCGGCGCGACCCGGCCTCCCGCACCGCTTCCAGCACGATGCCGACGACCGCCGGCGGTGCCGTGACCATGGGCATGTGGTCAGTGGGAGCCGTACGCACCCGCGCCTTCATCCGCTCCGCCATGAAACGCTGGGTCTCGGCGGCGATCATGCGATCCTCCTCGGACACAAGGAACCAGCTAGGCCGGTCCTTCCAGGCCGGGCGCCGCACCGGGACGCCGATGCAAGCCGCTGCGAGCGGCCGCTGAGTGGCGGCCAGCAGCGCCTGCTCCAGCGCCGAGGCGTGCTGGGCGAAAGCCCGGCCGAACGCTTCCTCGGGAAGCCAGATCAGCCCGTGGCGATCGGGACCGAGCACGGGGGCCTGCGGATGCGGTTCCGCTCGGTAGAAGATGTCACCCACCGTCTCGCCCTCGTCGGGGGCAAGCGCGGCGACATACACCAGCGACGCCACCTTCTCATCGCTCGTCGACGCGATGACCGCGCCGGCATAGGCGTTTCCGGCCACCACGACCGGACCCTCGACCCGCTCCAGCATCTGATCGAGCGCCGCCACGTCGTCTGCCAGAGAGGTCAGTGGCAGTGGCGCGGCGACCGCCTTCACCCTCTCGGACCGCAGACCCGCGATCACCTTGCTCCAGCTCGATCCATCAGCCCAGCCACCATGCGCCAGCACCACGCCAACATCGCTTTCGGACATCTCGTGCTCCATGCTCACGTGCGGGTCAGCTTTGCCTGGCTGGTTGTTGCTTGTACTGGACGGTGAATCCCAACTTCCCGAGCACCGCGACGGCACCACTCTTTCCGCCTTCGAAATCGCCGGAGTCCAGGCGCTGGCCCGTGGCGAACTCATAAGCCGTACCCAAGATGGCTTTCGGCGGGTAGCGGCGTTCGTCTCTGATCAGGTCATAAGTCGTGGTGGGGCCGAAACCATGCGCAGCGAAGAACTGCTCCGGCCCGAGCCGGTCGTACTCCTGTATCGCGCGCAATACGTCAGTATCGGTCACGCGGTCCCATGCCACCATGTGTTCATTCCTCCCGGGTTGTTATGGCCTGCATTTCCGGCTGGGGTGTAGCCGGGGTGTGGCGGCCCGTGTGCCGGGTGGCTGGGCCGGCGCACGGGCGGGGCGGGCTTTTTAGTTGCGTCCGGCCATGACGCCGCCGTCGACGTCCCAGATGGCACCGGTGACCCAGCTGGTGGCCGGGGACAGCAGGAAGGTGATGGTGCCGGCCAGGTCGCGGCGTTGCCGACCCGGCCGAGCGGCAGACCCGCTCTGCCTGCTCCCGGTCGGCCAGGTCAGCGGTGATGCCGCAGGCCTTGCCGTCCTTGGCCAGCGCCTGGACGGTGTCGCCGACCTTGGCGGGGTCGCGGCCGATGATGACGGCAGTGCCGCCGACCGTTATCACTTCGGCAGCGGCCTGCCGGCCCATCCCGCTGCTGCCGCCCACGACCACCAGTTTCTGCCCCGCGAACATCGGTATCGTCATCGGCCGGCCCGGCCCGTCCGCGGGATCGTTCAGGCCCCCGAGCCAGATCGTGCTCATTCAAACCTTCCTTCCGGCTGAGGTGCGCAGGCAGGCAAGCCTGCTGATCAGTCACCGGCCAGCCTCGCCACACCCGCCCGGCCGCACATCGTCAGGTCGGCTATCCGTGACGAGCCCACCCCGCCCCACGCAGACACCATCTGCTTCGGCTGTGCCCGCGCAGCGCCACGCAGGGCAAAGCCCTCGAAAGCGGATCCGAGGTGCTCGGCCAAGTGGCCCCGCACCGCGCTCCGGTACCTGGTCGGTTCATATGCCCTCCGATGCTGTCTGTGCTGATCTCACTCGGCGGGATACTGGGGTCCCGGCAGCCAGTTCGAGCTGGCGGGTGATGTGATCGCGGAGGTAGATAGCCTCGGCGATGCCGCGGAAGCCGTGCGCGTACTCCGCGACGCCGGGGATGGGCAGCAGCTTGTTGACGCTGCCTGCCGTGAGGATGAGCTGGTCATAGGTGATCTGGCCGGGTTCGCCGGCGGGCGTTTCCCATCTCACGGTCTTGCTCTCGGGATCAATGTGGTCCACGGTCCTAGGATGAACCGAGCCGTGCACAGGTGCCGCGGCAGCGAGGCGCAGATGTGCCGGGGGTCGACGAGGCCGCCGCTGACCTGGGGCATCAGGGGCAGGTAGAGAAAGTAGTCAGTGGAGTTGATCACGACGATCTCGGTGGTGCCAGCGATCGTGGACAGCTCGTGTGCCGCGTTGTAGCCGGCGAAGCCAGCTCCGACGATCACCACGCGCTACTTTTGTCTCACTTCTGGCCTCCCTGGCCCATTTCCGGTAGCGCCGCCTGCAGGCTGCACAGACTGGCTGCTGTCTACCAGGTGGTGAGCAGGCCGCCGTCGATGACGTAGTCGGCGCCGGTCACGTTGCCAGCCCGGCTTAGCGCCGAAATTTCCATCCGTGGCCGCATCTTGTCACGCTCGGCGGGCCGCGAGAGGATGTGGGTCATCTGCCGGGGAGGAAAGATGCCGCCGATCATCTCCCGGGGTTTCAGGGGCCGTCGCCGTGGCGACGCGCCGCTGGGCCGGGTGCCGCCGGGCCAGTATTTGACCAGGGACTTTCCTGTGCTGTCGGCGGGTCCGACCCCGCATACGCCGCTGGAACGGTGGGACTTCACGATCGCCGGCGAGGTGGATGAGCCGCATCGCTGGAGCTGGGAGGAGTTCCGCGCGTTGCCGAGCGAGGAAATCACCGCAGACATCCACTGCGTGACGAAGTGGTCGAAACTGGACAGCGTGTGGCAGGGTGTCCGGGTCGACACGCTCCTCGATGGAATCGAGACCTCGGCTGAGTATACGGTCGCGTTCTCCGATGGGGACTATACGACGAACGTCCCGCTTGCAGACCTCACGGGCGGGAAGGCGTGGGTTGTGTTCAGTTACGGCGGTGAGCCGCTGGCCCCACAGCACGGCGGCCCGGCGCGGATGCTCGTGCCCCACCTGTACTTCTGGAAGAGCGCGAAGTGGGTGCGGGGGCTGCGGCTGGTGGCGGTGGACGAGCCCGGTTTCTGGGAGATAAACGGGTATCACAACTACGGAGATCCGTGGAGAGAACAACGGTACTGGGGCGACTGACCTGGCAGCTCGCGGATGTCGCCGGCGTGGTCGCGGAGACACCAGACGTCAAGACGATCGCCTTTGACGTCCCGGGCTGGCCCGGGCATCGCGCTGGGCAGCACGTGGACGTTCGCCTGACCGCGGATGACGGTTACCAGGCCGAGCGCAGCTACTCGATCGCATCGGCGCCGGACGGCACTCGCGTTGAGCTTACGGTAGTACGCATCGGCGACGGCGAGGTTTCGCCGTACCTGACCGACGAGCTAGGGCCGGGCGACCAAATCGAGCTGCGCGGCCCGATCGGCGGCTACTTCGTGTGGGAGCCGCCGCTGGGTGGGCCGCTGCTGCTGGTCGCCGGCGGATCGGGCGTCGCGCCCTTGATGGCGATGATCCGGCTTCGCGTTGCCGCCAGGAGCAACGTGGACACGCGGTTGCTGTTGTCCTCACGCGGCTGGGACGACGTCATCTACCGCGAAGAACTCCAGCGGCTGAATGGCGGCAGCCTCAGGGTCGTGCACACGTTGACGGCGACGCAGCCGCCCGGCTGGACGGGTTATGCGCGCCGGGTTGACGCAGAGATGCTGGCGGAGGTCGGGCCGGGCCCAGCCGAGCACCCGCGCGTCTACGTCTGCGGCCCGACGCCTTTCGTCGAGGCTGTGGCCGAGGCGCTGGTGCACCTGGGGCACCAGCCGCAACAAATCAAGACTGAGCGGTTCGGGCCGACAGGAAGCTGAGATGGACGAATTGATGCTCGACGGCAACGCGGTCGCTGGCGTGCTCCAGGAGGTGTTCGCGGTTGAGATGACCACCGCCACTATGATGTGCGGCAACTGCGGCGTGGCCGGGCCGGTCGGGGCGATGCACGTCTTCCGGGGCGCCGGAATCGTGCTGCGCTGCCCGCACTGTGACAACGCCCTGGTGAAGATCGTCGAAGGCGGTACCCGCATGTGGATGGACTTCGGCGGCATGCGAACGCTGGAAATCGCCCTTTAGCCACCCGCCCGCACGGAATACGAGTACCTAGTGTTCTGACGAGTGCCGGGACCGACGCCTCGTCGGCCTTGTGTGACTGGCCGTTTCTTGCTTTTTGGTCATGTCCTTTTCACGCAATGTCACACGCTATGACACCCGCCGCCGCGTACTCGCGTTGCTCAGGGAGCTGGAGGCCCGGCCCGGTGACCTAGGCCCCTAGCGGCTCTGCCATACTCGCGCCAATCATCAAGGACATGGCTGCGGTGCTCGCCTATGTCAGCGCTGCTCTCGTCGCCGGATGGGGCGTGGCACATGCCATACCGACGCGCCAGGTCCTGGCCAGCTTCGAACCCATCAGCACCGATAACCGGCGGATCATCTTTGCAGGAGTGGCTGGCCGAGGCATTCACGATGTGGGGCATCGCCGCAGTAGTCATCGCCGCAACAGCAGCAACCGGGGCAGCTCCAGACATCCGCGCGTGGGTATACCGGGCCGCTTCGACACTGCTGATCAGCCTGGGAACGCTGACTGCCCTAACCGGCGCCCGGACCCCGGTCATCTGGTTTAAGGTCTGCCCCGTGCTGCTCGCCGTCGCGGCCCTCGTGCTGTTTCTCGCGAGCTTGTAGGACCTGCCTCGTCAGGGCTTATGGCAGCGTCATTGAGGCTGCGCCGTGGCTGGTGGAGCACCGCGGACAGCGCGCTCAGGGCCGAGGGGACCAGGGCGTAGTAGGCCCAGATGCCGCGCTTGTCGCGGGCGAAGATTCCGGCCTCGACGAGGATCTTGTCGCGGGCGAAGATTCCGGCCTCGACGAGGATCTTGAGGTGGTGGGAGATGGTCGGCTGGGTCAGGCCGAGCGGCTCGGTCAGGTCGCAGACGCAGGACTCGCCGCCTTCACTTGCGGCGACCAGGGAGACCAGCCGTAGCCGGGTGGGGTCGGCCAGAGCCTTGAGCAGCCGGACGGGGTCGACGGCCTGGCTGGCGGTGATCGGCTCGCGCAGCAGCGTTCCTCTACCGGCATCGTGACCTCCTCGAAAAGATCCACGCCTCGAGGCCGCCCCGCTAGCCACCGGTGACGGCGCAGGCCCCACCGTCACCCGGGCATCCTTGCAAGCCGACCTGCTCGCCGCCCACGAACGCGCCATGAGACTGACTGCCCGTGTCCAGCAGCTGGAGAAACGACTGTCGGAAGCGCTCGGTGAACAGGCCTGGCGCGAGTCCGTACTCGCAGCACCCGCCGACATCGACGCCCTCAGCCAGAGGATCACCAAGCTGGGACAACAGACCATCGACCTGCGCCTTCAACTCGAAGAACAAGGTGAAGACCTCGCCGCCGCCCGGACCGCTAACCGTGAGCTCATGGCCCAGCTCAACGCCACGACACGCCGGCGACACGGCGCACGAGATCGTTGAACCACACCCGCCGCGCACGCTACTGTCACATCTATCAGCCTCTGAGCTGCGCAAACGCGAGGATTCAACCTTCGCCGCAGCGGCCGACCCCCCGGAGAACCGGGGATGGGCGAACTACTTCCGATACGCCATGTCCAAGGCCGTGTTCAGCGCGATCGACAGCCTGCCTGGGGCCGGATCATGCGCTGGTTACGCCGCAAGTACAAACGCGGGCGCAACCGGATCGGGATGCCAGAACTCCGTCGCCGCTTCTGCGACAAGGGATGGAGACTCGCCTGGAACGGGGTCACCTTCACTGGCGCCTCCAGCGTTACGGTGAAGCGGTACCGCTACCGCGGCAACCAGATTCCCACGCCGTGGACCCCGAAACCGTCAGCCGCCACCACCGGCGGCTGACCAGCGAGCGAGGCACGTGGAGCGCCCGGTGCGGTGCCGCGCAGATTAGATGACATGCATCGGGCCGGGCTGAGCTGATCAGGACGGGCGCCGTGACTGCCGGGGGGAGCTGATCAGGATCCGGGTCCTGGCCGTCCGCACCGCATCCGAAAGCGTGCTGATGTCGTAGGCGCCGTGGTGCCGCTTGCCGTTGACGAAGAACGTGGGCGTGCCCGAGACGCCGCTCAGGTCGGCGGAGTCCACGTCCGCAGCGATCTTGGCCTGCCCGGCGTGGTTGCGCAGGTCGCGGGTAAACCGGTCGATGTCCAGGCCGAGCTCGCCGGCGTACCGGATCAGGTCCTTGCCCGTCAGCGCGCCCTGGTGGTCCAGCAGCTGGTCGTGCATCTGCCAGAACTTGCCCTGGCCGGCCGCGGCCTCGGCGCCCTCGGCCGCGAGCTGCGCGTGCGGGTGCACGTCGGTGAGCGGCAGGTGCCGCCATACGTAGCGCAGGTCACCGTAGCCGGCCAGAAGCTCCCGGACCACCGGCTCGGCCCGGCCGCAGTAGGGGCACTCGAAGTCGCCGTACTCCACGAGCGTGACCGGTGCCCGGCCCGGGCCGCGCACGTGATCGCGTTCCGCGTCGACGGGCACCGCCAGGTCGATGATGGTGTCGGTGGTGCCGAGCAGCGCGCGGACGCGCAGCCGTTTCGGCAGCATCGCGGTGAGCCGGAAGACGACCCAGCTGAGCGCCGAGGCGCATAGCGCGGCGGACAGCACGCCCACCTTCGCCTCGGCCAGCTGGCTGCCGTGAAAGGCGAGCGAGGCGATCAGCAGCGACACGATGAAGCCGATGCCCGCGAGGGCCCCGGCACCGGTCACCGCCGCCCAGCCGACCGGCGGGCGGATCGCACCGCGGCTGACCAGGGCCAGCAGCCAGGCCGCGCCGACGGTCCCGGCCGGTTTCCCCACCACGTAGCCGAGCAGGATCCCGAGCGTGACCGGCGAGGTGTAGGCGCGGGCCAGGAAACTCCCGCTGACCGTGATCCCCGCGTTCGCCAAGGCGAACAACGGCACGATCAGGTAGCTCGTCCAGGGATGGAACAGCTGCTGCAGCCGGTCGTTCGGCGAGATCGCCAACCGCACGCTCTCCCGCGCGTCGCGGGCCAGCTCCGGGACCGGCTGCTCGCGGAACAGCCGGAACGATTCCGAGGCGTGCTCCAGGTCGCTGCGCGCGGCGGGGTAGGCCAGGGCGAGCAGGCCCATCGCCAAGCCGACCACCACCGGATCGACGCCGGACTCGAAGAACGCGACCCAGGCCGCCACCCCCAGCAGCAGGTAGGCCGGGCCATTGCGGACACCCCGCCAGCGCGCCACCATCACCGCGCCGAGGATGGCAACGCCCGCAGCCAGCGCGGTCAGGTCGATGTGGCCGCTGTAGGCCAGCGCGATGACCACGATCCCCGCCACGTCATCGGCGAGCGCGAACGTGAGCAGGTAGGTGCGCACCCGGTCCGGGACGCCCGGGCCGACCAGGGCCAGCGCGCCAAGCGCGAATGCGGTGTCGGTGGACATGGCCGTGCCCCAGCCAGACGCTGATGAGCGGCCGAAGTTGATGGCCAGGTAGATCGCGATCGGCACGACCATCCCGCCCAGGGCGACCACCAGCGGCAGCGCCACCCGCCGCCGCTCCCGCAGCTCGCCCAGGTCGAACTCGCGGCGCGCCTCCAGGCCGGCCACCAGGAAGAAGAACGCCATCAGCCCAGAGTTCACCCAGCCCTGCCAGCTATCTGCCAGGCCCCTCGTCCCGGACCGGATCATCAGCACGGTGTGCCACGTCGCCGCATACCCCGACGGGTCGATGTTGGCCCAGGCCAGCGCGGCCAGCGTGGCGGTCAGCAGGACCGCCGCGCTGCCGGTCTCGGTGCGCAGGAACTGGCGAAGCGGCGTCTCCAGTCGCCGCGCCCACACCGTGCGCGGCGAAAACTGCGCGGTGGAGGCGTCGGGTTCGGTCACCCCAAGATTGTCTCGCGCGCCGCTCTAGCTCACGATCTCAGAGCCGGCTGGCAAGCGCGATCGCCGTGTAACCAAGGTACCGATGGCCACGATGGCTCTCGTGGCAGCTTGCGGGTGACGCCCGCGAGCGCAGTGGGTGCGCGGCGGAGTACTCAGCCCCGAGCACCGCGGCCCGCCCGGGCCGCCGGTCGGCTTGTCGATTTTGTAACGCAGGCCCGACGGCGCGGACCATGTTCCTGACCGACCCGGACTTCTCGCCCCAAGGGAGCACCCGTGACCAGCACGAGCCCGCGCTATGACGACCTGAACGCGCTGTATGTCAACTGCACCCTGAAACCGTCGCCCGAGCGCAGCAACACGCAGGGGCTGATCGATGTCAGCGCCGCGATCATGCGTAAGCAGGGCATGCGGGCAGAAACGATCCGCGCCATCGACCATGACATCGCGACCGGCGTGTGGCCCGACATGACCGGGCACGGCGCGGCCACCGACGCCTGGCCGCAGCTGTATGCGAAGGTGCTGGCCGCCGACATCCTCGTGCTCGCGGGCCCGATCTGGCTCGGCGACAACAGTTCGGTCACCAAACGGGTGATCGAGCGGCTGTACGCCTGCTCCCACCTGCTCAACGACGCCGGCCAGTACGCCTATTACGGCCGGGCCGGCGGCTGCCTGATCACCGGGAACGAGGACGGCGTCAAGCACTGCGCCATGAACGTCCTGTACAGCCTGCAGCACCTCGGGTACACCATCCCGCCGCAGGCTGACTCCGGCTGGATCGGCGAAGCGGGGCCAGGACCCTCCTACCTCGACGCGGGGTCCGGCGGGCCGGACAATGACTTCACCAACCGCAACACCACCTTCATGACCTGGAACCTGCTGCACGTCGCCCGGATGCTCAAGGACGCCGGCGGCTTCCCCGCCTACGGCAACCAGCGTTCCGAATGGGACGCCGGCTGCCGTTTCGACTTCGAGAACCCCGAATACCGCTGATCAGCCGCGAAGCCAGGGACAGCCCCGAAGATCATGGGAGCGGGCGCCGGATCGCAGATCTGGCGGATCCGGCCGCAGGCCTGGGGAGCTTAGCGCCATGGAATGCCCGCAGGTCCGATCGCTATGACGGCCGCGAGCGCGCGGCACTGCGCCGGGCCGAGGCGATCGCCTGGGATCGCGGCCGCCAGCAGGCTACTGCCCGCTGCCAGCCATCTGCGCTTGCCCATGTCCCGCTCCTTCGGTGAGGGAGGATCTGCAGTGATCCGCCGATCCACTCTCATGAGCGCCGCACCGCAGCAGCTTTCTTACGGGCGGCTTCCCTCGCGTCACCGATCCGTAAGATTTGGGGTCACGGGGACTTTTGCCGCCTGTTCGCGGGCGAGCAGGTTGACCCGGTCGCCGGGGGTGAGGGTGATGCCGGGGTCGGGGTCGCGCAGGGCACGGTTGTCCAGGACCGTGACCGGGATCCACTCGTGCGGCCAGGTGATGTCGCCGAGTGCCCGGCCGGCGGCGGGCGAGCCCGCGGGGATGGTGATTTCCAGGATCTGGTAGCCGCGCAGCGGGGCCGGCGGCTCGCGGGCGGCGGCCCGCAGGCCGGGAAGGGCCGGGCCGGCAGCGCGTTGTGCCTGCGCGGTGGCGGCCCGGGCGGTGCGCATGCGGCGGGCCACGGCCTGCAGCACGTTCTGGCTGGTGATCCAGCCTTGCAGGTGCTGCCCGTCGGCAGATAGCACCGGCAGCCCGTCGCGGCCGTAGAGTTCGAGCTGGCGCTGGGCCTGGGCCAGGGACTCCCCGGCGAAGAGCACCTGCGGATTGCACTGCTGGGTGACCGGGCCGGGCAGCGGTGCCCGGGCGGGACCTGACCGGCCCGGCGGGCGGGGTGGCTCGGCGGCGATGGTGAGCGGCGCCGCGAAGGGGCGCATGGCGTCGGCGGCGGTGAGGTCCTCGAGCGGGTCCGCTGATCGCGGGTGGTCGATGTCGGTGCCGCGGCGCAGCAGTTTGGTGGTGTAGATGGTGCCGTAGCTTAGGGCCCGTGAGGTGGCGGTGGCGATCGCCACGGCGAGCATCACCGGGAGGGTGAGGGTGAAGTCGCCGGTCATCTCCACGACGCTGGCGACCGAGGTGAGCGGGGCCCGGGCCGCGGAGGCGAACACCGCGCCCATGCCGACGACCGCATACAGGGCGGGCTGCCCGGCGGCCGGGCCGAGCAGGTGGCCCGCGACCTCGCCGAAGGCCATCCCGGAGGTGGCGCCGATGAACAGCGACGGGGCGAACACCCCGCCCGATCCGCCGATGCCGATCGTCAGGCTGCACGCGATGATCTTCCCGGCGGCGAGCACGACCAGGAACCACAGCGCGTAGCTGCCCCCGACCGCCTTGTACAGGACCGGGTAGCCGACGCCGTACATCTGCGGGATCGCGAGCAGCAGCAGCCCGAGCGCGATCCCGCCGACGGCGGGCCGGGCCCACTCCGGGCGGTTGCCCCAGACCCGGTCGCACAGGTCCTCGGTCGCGTAGAGGATCTTCGCGAATGTCAGCCCGAGCAGCGCCGCGATCACCGCCAGCGCCGCGACCAGCAGGTAGCTGCTCAGGTGATGCAAAGCGATCCCCGGCAGCAGCCCGGACAGGAACGGGGCACTGCCCAGGAACTGGCGGCTGAGAAGGTCGGCGATCATCGCCGACAGCATCACGGTGAAGACCGCCTCGACCGACAATTCCCGCAAGATGATCTCTACGCCGAAGAACACCCCGGTGATCGGCGCGTTGAACGTCGCCGCGATCCCGCCGGCGACGCCGCAGGCGACCAGGATCCGCAGCCGGTTCTCCGGCATCCGCACCCACTGGCCGAGGCTGGAGGCCAGCGCGGAGCCGATCTGCACGATCGGGCCCTCCCGGCCGACTGATCCGCCGGCCCCGATGCAGATGGCGGAGGCGACCGACTTGACCGCGGCGACCTGGGGCCGGATCCGGCCGCCGTTTTCGGCGACGGCGATCATCACCTCGGGCACCCCGTGGCCGCGGGCCTCGCGGGCGTACCGGTAGATCAGCGGCCCGTAGATCAGCCCGCCGATGACCGGTATCACGATGAAGAACCCCAGGCCGAGCCAGGGCAAGTGGGCACTGCCGACCCGGCCTTGCTGGCCGAATTGGGCGTGACCGGTGGCCAGCCAAGTGAAGAAGTAGATCAGGTCCCGGAACGCGACCGCGCCCAGCCCTGACCCGGCGCCCACCACGAGCGCGACCGCCAGCAGCCCGCCCCGTGAGCCCCGCAGCCACCCGCCCGCCCGGCCGGCCCACCGCGCTGTTCCCGGCGACGTGCCCGCCGCCGTCTCGCCCGTCATGATCGTCCATCTGCGCTGCCGGAGCGCGCCGGCGCCAGATTCCTCCTGGCAGGCGCCGCCGGCGGCGGAGCTGGCGGGGGCGGAGGATCCGCTGGCCACTGGCTATCGGGGATCTCCCCGGCCGCCGTCGCGAACGCCGCCAGCGCGCCGGCTACCGCCGACTGCTGCCGGGCCGGGAGCCTGCGCAAGATATCGGCGATTAGCGCCCGCCGGCGGGCGGTCGCCTGGTCCACCACCTCCCGGCCGGAGGCGGTGAGCGATACCTGCACCGCGCGGCGGTCCGCGCGGGCCCGGTGCCGACGGATCAGGCCTTTGCGCAGCAGCCGGTCGCACATCCGCCCCGCGGTGGGCGGCGTGACATCCAGCGCCGCCGCCAGGTCGCTCACCCGCTGCGGCCCCCGGGAAGCGAGCACCACCAGCGCCCGGTACTGGGCGATCGTCGTGTCCTCCGCCGCGGCACCCAGCGACTGGGTGGCCACCGCGACCAGGGTGCGGCTCGCGGTCAGCACCGCGTCCACCGCGGCCTCGTCCGCCACCCGCTCAGTCACGCCCGGCGCACCCCATTTACTTGCCTACTGCAATAAGTGCGTTACAACTCTATCAGCTACTGCATCTTACGGCCGCACGGCAGATCCCCGTGACCGGACGAGCCGCCGGGAGCGAGCCAGCGCAGGGCACCCGCGCCGGTCAGGAGGATGGGCAGCGATCTCAGTTGCCGGCTGATTGCCGGTGGCCCGGCTGCACCCGGCGGGCGACAGTGCGCAGCACTGGCAGCGGGGGCCGCCGCGTCAGCGGGCGGCGATCACCACCTCGGAGGTCGGTCCCCAGGTGCTGACCAGGGCGCAGTGCTCAACGTGACCTCTGGCATAACCGGCCAGGACAGGCGTCATGGGGGGATTAACCTGGATGTACGCGACGAACTACTGCGCGGGAGCGCCCACCTCCGGCTTCCCCGCGAGATGCCGGGAAGGGGTATCGGTATGCGGCCGCCGGGCAGACCTCTCCTGGGCGGCGGCACCGACGAGCGCCGCGCCGTCACGTTGGCGCCTCCGGCCCCGGTCGGCCAGCATCTGGCTGGCCGCTGCCGGGAAACAGCCGTGGCTGCGCAATGATGACCGCATGGCTGCTGCTGTTCGTTGCGGGCGTGGCGGTGAGCCTGTCCGCCAGCTGGCTGCTCGTCTCACGGCTTGAGCGGCTGGGCGAGCGTGCCGGTCTTTCTGAGGCCTGGCTGGGGCTGGTCGCGGCGCTCGCCGCTGATGCCCCGGAGATCACCTCGGCGGTGACCGCGCTGGCCCGCGGCCAGTCCAGCATTGGGGCCGGGGTGGTGATCGGCTCGAACGTGTTCAACCTGGCGGCGCTGCTGGGCCTGAGCGCGGTAGTGGCCGGGCGGATCGCCTTCCATCGCCGGGTGGTGCTGCTGGGCGGCGTGCCCGGCGTGTGGGTCGCCGTGGTATGCCTGCTGACGGTGGCCGCCGTGGTGCCCCCGGTGGCCGGGCTGGCGCTGGCCCTGGCGGTGGGAATGCCATATGTGGCGCTGCTGGGCATGCGCCGGGCGCGGATGGAACGCCTCCGGCTCCCAGCTGGGTGGGCGAGCTGGCTGACCGCAGCGGTCCATGAGGAGGAGGCCGAGCTGGCCGAGGCGATCAGGCCCCGCCCGGGAACCCGGCGGGACGGGCTCGCCGCCGCGGTCGCCCTGATCGCCGTGGTCGGGGCGAGCATCACCATGGAACAGACGGCCACCGCCCTCGGCCGCCGCTATGCGGTCGCCGACATTATCGTGGGCGCGCTGGTCCTGGCCGTGGTCACCAGCCTGCCGAACGCGGTGACGGCTGTCTACCTCGCCAGGCGGGGCCGTGGCGCCGCAGTGCTGAGCACCGCTCTGAACAGCAACGCGATCAACGTCACGGCCGGGCTGCTGGTCCCGGCCAGCCTGACCGGGCTCGGGCCGCGTTCCGGGCAGGACATTCTGGTGGCCGCGTGGTATGCGGGCCTGACCGTGTTCGCGCTGGCCCTCGCCTACCGCGACCGCGGCCTGGGCCGGATATCGGGCGTGGCGATCATTGTGGGCTACCTGGCGTTCGTGACGGCGCTGGTCATCAGCGTGGCGCAGGGAAAGGTCAGCCCGGCGGTCGCCGCGGTTCCCGCCGCCGGGGTGGCGGCTGCCGGTGCCCTGCTACTGACCCGGTCGTTGCGCTGGCAGCCATCAGGCCGCACGGTGATGGCCAGCCTGGCCCGCGAGTGGCGGCGTGAATCGCTGCTGCCCGGGTGGAGCGTCGGTCGCCTGTGGAAGCTCAGCTTCATCCTTTGTTCCGCTGTCGCCGCCTGCGACGCCGCCAGCGGGCCCCGCCTGATCCTGATCGGCCTGCTGATCGTTGGCCCGTGCTGCGCGCTGCTGACCGGCCGCTGGGCCCTCACCGCCACCGCCAGCTGCTTCGCCTTCGCGCTAGGGGTCGTGCTCGGCGTGCCTGACCAGATCTTCGCCAGCATCACGCAGTACGCGTTCTTGTCAGCGGTCGCGGCTGTCGGGCTGACCGCCACCGTCAGCGCGGTAATTCTCCAGCGCCAGCGTCCGTGAACATCGGTGCCTTCGCAAGGCTGCATGGACGGTCCGCTTGCGTGGCCGCCACCTCGCTGATCCTGCTGACCAGCCTGGGCGGCACCACCTACCCGTGGCGCTCAGCACCCATCTACATCCTGGGCATGGCCGGCGCGGCCTAATCGGCGTGTTCGCGCTGGCCGGGCGGCAGGCCGCCGACCGGCAGGTACCGGTTCTTCCCCATGGCCGGTTCCGCGGTGATAACCCTCGGCATGTGCCTGCTCTGGCTGATGGGCGTGGGCTCTTCAGCGCTGCAGGACCCGGCCTTCATGCTCGTGCTGGGCATGGGCATCGGCGGTGTCATGCAGGTGCTGGTCATTATCGTGCAGAACGGTGTGCCGCAGCGAACAGGGCTGGCGACCCCCGATACCATCTCGGCTACGGTTCGTTTGCCAACCGGTCCTTGACCGACAAATCCCCGCTGAACCATTGCCAATTGGTCATATCGGTTGATGCGGGCGGGCGCGTGTGCTCTGCTATCCCTGATTGCCGCAGCGCGAAGCGCGGCTGGGGGACGAACGTGAGCTTGGACAACCACGGTTCTGCATCGCCCGGGAGCATTCTCCTGGGCCCGTCCCGATGCGCGCGATAGCGCCCCCGCGGGGCTTGCAGAAGCGGGCTGATAACGAGGCGAAACCAGGCAGCGGCGGTGTGCATCCTACGTTGGCCTACTGCAACCCAACGGCGCCTGCCAAGGCGGAGCCATCGTGGGGCCGGGTCCTGGCCACCATTATCAAGCTGGCAACGTCGCGGCGGCTGCGTTCCCCCGGATTCGGGCCCCCAGCCACAGCCAGACAGCAAGGCCGGAACTGGTTCCGCTGGGGTCGCGGGCACCTGTGCCAGCTGGCCGCCCGGCGCTGGCGCCGGATGGGCCTCCTCCTCCTCCTGGCTCTGGCGGTCGTCGCGTCAGGCGCCGTTCAGTTCATGGGCGTCATCGCTGGCGCCGCCTCGCCAGCCGCGCGAACGCCGGCCTCCGGCAATCCGCCCGCAGGCAGCGCCGATCCCGCAGGCGGTGCCGCCATGTCCGCCTTGGCTGCCGGGGCGGCCGTACGGTCCGGCTCCGCTGCGCCGAGCCCGCTGGGACTGCTCACACCGGTCCTGGAAACCGATCTTCAGCCCGCGCCAGCGCGCGACCGCGAATCGCTGGTGCGTGCCGCTGGGGAGGGGACAAATCAGATGAGAGGTAAGTAACCATGCGGCTGCTCCGGCATCTTGCCCGGCTGGCTATGATCACCACCCTTCTCGGGGGCACGGCCGCCCTCGTCGCGGCCACATCAGCCGCCGCGTCCGCTGTTCCCGCAGCACCAGCGGCCACGCAGGACGGATGGGTCCGGATTGCCCATCTGTCACCCGAGGCGCCCGCCATGGACATCTACCTTTATCCGTTCGGCAGTCCCGGGCACCCGACCGTCCTGAAGGACGTCAGCTACGGCAACGTCTCCGGCTACATGGCGCTACCCCCGGGCCAGTACACGGTGGCGATGCGGGGCTTCGGCGCGCCCGCATCGAGCACTCCCGCGCTGGCCTCCAGTTTCATGGTGACCGCGCGGACGGCCTACACCGTGGCCGCCGTCGGGCCCGACCCGGGACTGCGGGTGGAGGTGCTGAAGGACCAGATGTCCCCCCCGACGGGGAAGGCGCTCGTCCGGATCGTGCAGGCGTCGCTCAAGGAACGCCAGGTAACGGTCAGCTACGGACCGGACATTCTCGCGCGACAGCTCGCCTTCGGCCTAACCACGTCGTACGCGACCGTTTCGCCTGGCGTGCAGACGGTGCAGTTCACCGCCTCTGGCGAGCACACCGCCATGCCGGTGCAGCTTGCCGCCGACACGGTTCACACCATCGTGGTGCTTGATGACCCCTCCGGGCTGAAGGTCGATGCCCTGATGGACGCGGCGGGCAGCCAGACCATGCCAACGGGCGGAACCCCGGCCGGCCTGGGCGGAATGGCGTCAAGCCCGGCCGCGGATCCCGCGCCGTGGCTGCTGACGATGGCGGCCGGTGCGCTGCTGGCCGCGGCGGGCTTCGTCGGCCTGCGCCGTTCGCGCCACGCCGCAGCCGCGGGCCATAAACTCTGAGGCCGGCGACTCACATGCCGCCGCGGAGCCAGGATATTGTGCGCACGTAATATTCCAATACCGGGGAGTTGGCCAGCGTGGGTTACGCCCTGGTCATGACCCGAGGTACGGGCCCGGCTGCATGACCTGCCGCACCGGGACCGGACCAGCGCGGTCCTCGTCGGCCAGGCCATCAGCCTGCTCCTTGGAGCAGGCCCCGAACTGGGCGGCCGCTGGCCGACCGCATCCGCCATTCTCGTCTGAGCAATCTCAGGGAGCTGCGGCCCGGTTCAGCCGGGCGCAGCGAGATCCGCATCCTTGCATATTCGGCCCCGGCCCAACGCGATGCTGCTCGCCGCCGGGGATAAGGCCGGGCAATGGGACGCCTGGTACCGCACGGCCGTCCCGCTAGCCGAAGAACGCCACGAGGACTACCTGAAACAAGAGGACGGCCGATCACCTAGATTCGCACGCGATCGTCAGCTACGCCGAGGAGCATGCGCATGCGCCAGAACGAAGCCTCTTTTCGCGGGTGCGGCGCCATACGTCCCGCATGGCGCCGCGGGCGAATTCAGTGGGCGCACCGGGGTGACCGCGTTTGGCCTTCAGGCCGCCTGTACCGCACACCCGCCGCCCGGCGGCCGCGGGTGCTAGATCGGTTCGTCAGCGCGCGGCCCGCGTGGTCGCAGGGCGCTGAATGCCCGCCCGGCCTGATCTGCCAGCGTGACGGCAACCGGACGCACCTGCAGGGACGGCTTCGAGCCCGGCTCTGGCTTCTTCATGAACCGTCCGTAGTACTGGCCGTTGCCGAATGTCCGCAGCTCGGTCTTCTCGCCGGGCGGGCCCGATTCCTCCACGTCCCACTCGCTGTGACCGGCGATCACGGTGCCATCTGGCTCCAGGCGCGCGGACGGCCGAGCAGGGAACCATACTCAAAGCGGCAACCCTCCAGATCCAGCAGCCCGATGAGCTGCTCCCTGACGTGATCGGCAACGGCATCGGGCGACCAGGCGGTCTGGGTCAGCGACGCGGTCTGCTGGATCTGCGCCAGGTAGCCCGCGTCGGTGATCGCGATGACCTGCAGGCGCCAGGCGCGGGCAGCAAGCCGCGATATCGCTACGCCGACCACCAGCAGCAGGACCGCGTTGGTGATATCCGCTGAGCTGCGGATCGTGAACCGTTAGTAGGGCAAGAATTCGAACCAGGCCGCGGCCGACACAGCCGACAGCCCGCGGCGACGCGGTTCCCTATCGCAGCGACCCCGACGACCACCACGACCAGCAGCATGGCCGCGTTCGTGTTGCCAGCTCGCCCGGAACGGCAGCAGAATCGCCGCTGCCGCCACCGGTGCCGCCAGCGCGGCCATAATCGCGATGCCGTCCGTGGTCAGGTGGCGGGTCATCATCTGGGGCACCTTCCGCCAGGATTCAGGGCAGCTCGCGCCACAGCTTGACCGCAGCGACCGCCAGCGCCACCGCAGCGGGGACGAAGAACACGCCAATGAGCCCGATACCGCCTGCCATACCCGCGACCAGGACCACCACCCCCAGGACGGCGGCGGCCAGCCTCGCAATCCGGGCCGGAGCGAACGCAGCCACCGCGGCGAGCGGTGCGGGCGCGATGGCCAGCAGCAGTGACGACCACGTGACAGCCAGCGGATCGGCGCTATTGAGCGCTGAGATGGTGATCAGCTGTGCTGCCCCCGCCAGGATCAGCGCACCCCGCCGCCACGGCCAGCTCGGCGGAGCAGGCACGGGCCGAGCGCTGGCAGGGGCGGCGGTGGTTGTGCCCGGTGGACTAGGTGCGGGTGCATTCTGCGTGGTCACGATGCGCTCCTGGCGGGTCGGTTGCAAATGTCGCGCCGACCAGGCTTCCCGGCTCACCTGACTGGAATCCTAGACCCGCCTGATGCGGCTGCCAACAGGCACCGCTCCTGCCTAGCGAGCACTGCCACGGCAGGCGACACCCGCCCGCCTCGCTCACCTGCAGGGCAGCCATCCGGTCGGCGGTGAAGTGGTCGTGACCGCCAAGCCAGTGTCGTGATCAGGCGCTTCAGACTCCCGTTGACGGAGAAGCCCCAAGCACTCGAGCACGCCTCGAAGCACTCGAACTCCGGCACGAGGTCGCGGTGCGTGAATCGCACTTCGGTGTCCTCACGGTCCGGCGTGATCTCGAAGGTGACGTCGGTGCCTGCCCACTCGTCGGGCTCCTCGGTGAAGTTGAGGAACGCCTCCTCGATATGCCAGACGACCCGCTGGTTCGGGACGAACTCGCTGATCTTCTGCTTCGTGAAATGGACGTCCTTGTAGCGATAGGTGAACTCGGCACCGAGCGCGTCGGTGTCCCCTTCGATGTTGCCGGACCACCACCCGCGGACGTCATTGATCGCCGCGAAGACCTCCTCCGGGGTTCCGGTCGACGGTGAAGGTGACGGTGAAGTCGCTGCTGGTCATGGTATTTGTCTCCTTCTTGAATCGTGCTCTTGTCGTCGTGGGAGCCCGTTGCGTCGAGACACGGGGTCCAGGCCGTCGGGGCAGCTGCGGCAGTCGTCGCTCAGGCCGCCGCAAGCGGCGGGCGCGTCCGATGGGACGGGGGCTTCCACGGCTCCCGGCCCTGGCCAACCCGCTACGTCCAGGGCAAGGCTGACCCTGTCTCGAGCAGGGTCTTCAGGCTGGCAAGGACGGCGGGCCACCCGTTCGAGATTCCCTGCAGGACGTCACTGCCAGGCTCGAAGCCGTCGTGGGCGACCGTGAGCTTCACCACGCCCTGCCCCGCGTCCTCGATGTCGAAGGCCACCTTGGAGCGGGGCTCAGCGCGCCAGGCGTGCGCGGTGGCTTCGTCCACGCCGACACCGGCGGCCCACTCGGGCGTGAACGTGTGCCAGGTGTAGGCCAGCCGGCGGCAGGGGGCAGACTCGAGGATCACCTGTCCGGGGTCACTCACGACGAGCCCGACTTCCTCGTGCGCCAAGTCGTAGGTCGAGCCCTTCTTCCAGTCAGAGCGGAAGGTCTTCGCACCAGCCTTGTGGTGCCGCCAGTAGCGCCTCGTGACGGCGGGGTCGGTGAGGCCCTGCCAGACCCGCTCGGGCGAGGCGTGGATGTAGGTCGTGTAGGTAAAGCTCGTCATCTGGTCGTTGCCTGCAGTCATTGCCTTGCCTCCGGTCGTCGAATTGCCGGTTCGAAGTGGTGCCAGCCCTTGCGGGAAGCCCTCATACCCGCAGGCCGCCGCCAGCAGGGCGAAGGCCCGCCAGCGCTTCCCGGGGCGTCTGGGGAGGCTGGCTCGCCCAGGGCCAGGCGAGCCAGGCCGACGGCCCTAGGCACCAGCGGGTAAGACACCAGTGCATAGGACGTCCTGCATGTCTTCCCCCTTTTCTCAATGTGCAACCGATGGTTGCAAGTGATGATTATGATGTGCAACAATAAGTTGCGTATCTGCGGAACGGCGCACGATGCATTAAGTGCAAGCATCGGTTGCATGTCTGTGCCTAATGTGCTACCGTAGGTTGCAGATCGAGTCGGAGTGGGCGATGAGCGGCATGCGACGCCAGGTGGCGGCGCCGGCGCGCTCAGGGAGGGACCGGATACTGATGGCAGGCCTGGTGATTGAGCGGGAGATCCTGATCGAGGCACCGGCGGAGGTCGTGTGGCGCACCATCACCGAGCCTGATCAGATGAGCCAGTGGTTCGCCGACCGGGTGGAACTGGTCGTGGAACCCGGCGCGCACGGCTATATGCAGTTCGGGGACCAGGGCGGCCCGGTCGTCGTGGAGACGGTCGACCCGCCGGCCCGCTTCTCGTTCCGCTGGAACCATCCCCGCGGGGAGGAACCAGTGACCGGCAACTCGATGCTCGTCGAGTTCACGCTGACGCCGGAAGGCAGCGAGCGGACCCGTCTCCGGGTATCCGAAAGCGGCCACGAGCTGCGCGCCTGGCCCGACGCGGAGAAAGAACGTTATGCCGACGAGCACCGGGGCGGCTGGGCCGAGTACCTGGACCGCCTCGCCGGCATACTCGCGAAGCGCCAATCGCAATGATCGCGCAGGCCGATGACGAGCTGTGGTCTGCCATCGCCGACCCGTCTCGTCGCCGGGTCCTCGACCTGCTGGTCAGCAACGGTGACGTCAGCGCCAGCTGGCTGGCGCGCCACGTACCCTTCTCTCGCCAGGCGGTCGCCAAGCATCTGGCCGTGCTTGAACAGGCCGGGCTGGTCAGCCGGCGCAAGCAGGGCCGGGAGGTCCTCTACCAGGTAGAGGCCGGACGTCTCGACCAGGCCACCCGGGCCATGGCTGACCTCGCCGCGCACTGGGACCGGCGCCTCGGCGCGATCAAACGGCTCGCCGAAGCGGCACACGCACAGGCAAGGAAAAACGAAGGCTCCGACAATCCCCCGGCGGACCTGACACGACGCCCAGATTCGTAGCATCGCCGGCACGAACCACATCCAGCCCCGCTGTAACCACATGAGGGAGAGAAACAATGACCGATCACAAGACCGGAACACGTGAACAGTGGCTTGCGGCCCGGCTGGAGCTGCTCGAGGCCGAGAAGGCACTGACGCGGCGCAGCGACGAACTGGCGCGCCTGGCGGCAGGAGCTGCCCTGGGTGCGGGTTGAGAAGGACTATCGGTTCAGGGCCGAAGACGGCGATGCGTCGCTGCGCGATCTGTTCGGCGGGCGTTCGCAGATGCTCGTCTATCACTTCATGTTCGATCCGGACTGGAACGAAGGTTGTCCGAGCTGCTCCGCGGTCACCGACGGCTTCGCCGGCAGCATCCCGCACTTCGAGCACCACGATGTCGCCTTCGTCGTGGTGTCGCGCGCGCCGCTCGACAAGCTCGTCGCATACAAGCGGCGTATGGGATGGGACTTCCACTGGGTCTCGTCGTCCGGCAGCAGTTTCAACCACGACTTCCACGTGACGATCGATCCCGCGGTGGCACCGGTTGAGTACAACTACAAGGATCAGGCGCAGCTCGAGGCGGAGAACGTCTCCTGGCGCGACTGGTCGGGCGAGCAGCCCGGCATGAGCGCGTTCGCGCGGGACGGCGACGACGTGTTCCACACATACTCCGCCTATTCCCGCGGCTTCGACGGGCTGTGGACGATGTGGCAGTGGCTGGACCATGCGCCGCTGGGCCGCAACGAAGGCGACATGTCATGGTTCCATCGGCACGACGAGTACCCCGCGACCGCAGCGGAACCGTCATGACACTCGCACATATCGCATGGATACCAGTGGAGGAATAGTTGATGCTGTCACTCACCCGATGACAAGCTCGTCCTCGTCAACAACATCTGAGACGTGACCTTGTACGGCCGGCAGGAGGAGGACTCCGCCCGACTGGTCCCAGCACCCCACATAGGCAACGGCTAGCAGCAACGACCGAAACAGGTCCAGAGACTGAGGACAGCCCGATGGTGTTTGATCAGGCTGGGCCGCTTCTGCGGTTTGGGGGACATCATGGCGAACCCGGCTCCGAGCGGGACCGACGACTACAACACCAAGATCATTGAGGAGTTCCGGGCGAATGGGGGACGCGTCGGCGGGCCATGGGCGGGCGTCACGCTGATTCTCATCCACCACACCGGCGCAAGATCCGGGGTCGAGCGCGTCTCGCCGCTGGCCTACTCCCGTCAAGGAGACGGCCGCTTCGCGATCTGGGCCGCCAACGGAGGGTCGTCAGCCCACCCGAACTGGTACTTCAACCTCAGGGCCAACCCGAGGATCAAGGCCGAGGTGGGCACCCAGACGTTCACGGTACTGGCGGAGGAACTCGACGAAACCGCCCGTGCCGAGCTGTGGCCGAAGCTGGTCGCGCAGTATCCCCAACTTGGCGAGGCCCAGGCCAAGACCACGCGACAGATTCCGGTGTTCATGCTGACCCGACAGGACTGACCGGTGTACGCGGCCGCGGCCAGGACATGCGGGCATCGCAGGGAGCCGCTGTGCAGCCGGGGAGATCGCCAGTGCTGAGCCGCTGATCTGGCCGGTCGAGGCAGGCGGCCGCACGCTCGTAGTCGCCGAGAAGCGCTCGCAGCCTGGCGGCCGCCTCGGGCGGGGCCCGTTCGTCCGCCTCGAGCACGTCCGCGGCCATGCGCACGGCGGCGATCAGCGAAGACAGCTCCACCGCACTCACGCCCAGCACGAAGGCAGCACCGCCGGCGCGCTCAAGCTTCACGCCGTCATGGTCTTTCTAACCATCGACCGATCATAGCGAGAACCATGACGGGACAGCAGATCTGCACCCACCCGGTCCGCGCTTCCCTTCGAAGCCCGCGCCGTTATGCCGGGCCGAGCGATCCCATCTACTGCCGGCCACGTCGAGGAACACGGCGATCCGCAGCACTCCGAATGTGGCGTCCGCACTCTTCACCCCCGGGCGCGCGGGCAACGCTCCCCATCAAACACCAGATGCGCCCGCATTAGTAGAGCATCATGTCGGCAACCGCGCAGCCCTAGCTATAGCTAGGCCCTGCCGACGCTGCCCGCGGCAGATGCGGGCCGCAAGACCCCGGGCCGCAGCGTGTGCGGGCCGACGGATTTGGTGATCCCGGCGCGGCGCGCCACCTTGCGGACGATCCGCCCGGCTCCGTGCCGGTCCAGCCGCCGCCCGTCACCGGTGAGGAAGAGGGGGCCGTCGCAGCGTTCCCCGGTGGCCAGGTCGATCGCCCGGGCGGTGCGGGGCGCGAGCGGGATGGTGACGACCTTGCCGCCCTTGCGGGTAATCGTCTAGGTCCGGTGCCCACGTTCCAGGCCCAGGTGCTCGATGTCGGCGCCGGTGGCCTCCGAGACCCGAAGCCCGTTCAGCGCGAGCAGGGAGATCAGCGCGTGCTCGGCCGGCGGGCCGAGCCCGGCCGCCACCAGCAGCGCGCCGAGCTCGTTGCGGTCCAGGGCGGTGGCATGGGACTCATAGTCCAGGCGGGGACGCCGCACGTGGGCGGCCGGGGAGTGGTCCAGGAGGCGCGCAGCCCGGTCATCCCGGGCATGGGCCGCCGTACAACCTAACCCGCTCGGTGGGTGGCAAGACGGTGGCGCGGCATCTGAGGCCGGGGCCGGAGCTGGAGAAGGTCAGGCGCGAGGTCGCTGAGTATGAGCGGTTCCGGGCGCTGGTGGGGCAGGTGAGCGAGGTGAACGAGGCGATCTGTGAGGCCAGGCCGGTCACGGCGCCGGCTGAGGAGCCCCCGGCCGGGCCGGGGGATGAATAAGGGGGCACTTGGCCCGGCTCCGCGCGGCGTTCGCGGCGGAGGCCGCCGCCGAGGTAGAACGGCTGGCCGGCCTGGCGGCCCGGTCGCTGGGCGCTGGCGGCGCGGGCCTGGAGGCGGTGGAGCTGGCGATCCGCATCGCCATGGCCAGGCTGGACGCTGGCTTGCTGGAAGATCTGCTGGCCGCCGACACCGGCTACCGCGGCCCGGCGGTGTAGTGCAGGGCGGGTCACGAGCTCCGGGGTGTGAGAGACGAATTGTCCCTGCATGCGCGGCTGGCCTGAGTAAGGTTCACACTCAGACAGAGGCGGCTGCGCGTCGAGATTACGCCGGACAGACACGACCTACCGGCTCCCGGACGGCGAGCCGCTGCAGTTCCGCCATGACGTGGAGCAGATCAGCGTATCCACGGGGAGGCCGCTCATCCGGCCTGCCCTGAAGGGAAGGCACGACCCTACGGTCCCGCCTGCGATCCGCCCACCCAGCCACGCGGCAAGGAGCCGCTGTGGCGCCGGACAGCCGGATGATATTGCAGGTCAGGGTTAAGGTATGCTTTGACCGGCGTCAGGTTTCGCCGTACCATAATTTCCTGTGAGAGTGGCACCGCAGCGGGTGCGGCGCAGCATGTCAGTGGCCGTTGAGGACTACGCCAAGGCCATCTACAAGCTTCAGTCCGAAGCGGCAGTTGACACTGTCAGCACCAATGACCTGGCCAGGCATCTCGGAGTGACGGCCGCTTCGGCGTCGGAGATGCTCAGGAAACTGGACGACCTGGGTTTGGTGACTTACGTCAAGTACCGCGGGGTCCGTCTCACCGAGGCGGGGCACAGGAGCGCACTTGCCGTAGTACGGCGGCATCGCCTTCTCGAGCTCTACCTGGCTGTGGCGCTGGGCCTGTCATGGGATCAGGTTCACGATGAGGCCGAGCGGCTGGAGCACGCCCTGTCGCCGGAGCTGGAGGCGGTGATCGCCGCCAAGCTGGGCAACCCTGCCCGAGACCCCCATGGAGACCCCATCCCGACCTCGGACGGCCGGGTGGAGGAGCCGCTCGCCCGAAGCCTGTCGGCGCTCCGGCCGGGCGAGCGGGGGATCCTCGTGCGGGTATCGGATGCGGACCCGGAGATTTTGCGCCAGCTGACTCGCCTCGGCATCGCCTTGGGCCAAGAGGTGGAGGTGCTGGCCGAACGTGGGGCGGCCGGGACGCTAGCCGTCCGCGTAGCCGGGGTCACGCACGCCCTGGCGGCCAGCGTGGCCGCAGCCATGCAGGTCGAGGTAGACGATGAGGCCTGACCAACCCGGGCGATGACGGCTTCCGAGCCGTCTGCGTGTGCCCTTGAGCGGTAAATGGCGCGGTTCTCGCAGTGTTATCTGATCTTTGTTATCTGATCTTTTCTTTAACGCCGTTGATGGGCGGGGTGGCGCGGCAGCCCTCGCCTTGCCAGGTTTGGTGGCCTTCTTTTATGGCGACGGCGGCGATGGTGAGCGCGAAAACCTGGGCCTGGTGCGGGTTGAAGCGCGCTGCCGGCACCGGCGGTTGGTCGCCGGACAACCGCAGTCTTGGCTGGTTGACGGGAAATCTAGGCATGCCATAACCTTTTAGGGATGCCATAATCTGTGCACGTGTCTGGACCGGCGTCGAAACCGGCAACCAGCAGGAGCAGTTGTGACACCACCACCGCGCCGCCCGGTTTCCGCGCTCGAGGGCGCTGCCCAGACCCTGCCGGTAAGCGAGGCGCTCGAGGCCAGTGCGCTTGCGCGCCTGCTCACCCGCGGAAAGGTGCGCGCGACGCTATACATGCTCGGCCCCGCGTTCGTCGCCTCAATCGCGTACGTCGACCCCGGCAACTTCGCCACCAACGTGCAGGGCGGCGCGGAGTTTGGCTACCTGCTGCTGTGGGTCGTGCTCGCTGCGAACCTGGTCGCCATGGTGATCCAGTACCTGTCGGCCAAGCTCGGGATCGTCACCGGCCACGACTATCCCGAAGTCGTGCGTGAGCACCTCCCGCGCGTGTTCACCTGGGGCATGTGGGTCCAGGCGGAGATCATGGCGATGTCGACCGACCTCGCCGAGTTCGTCGGTGCCGCGATCGGGCTGAACCTGCTGTTTGGCGTGCCGCTGCTGGCTGCCGGGCTGATGACCGGGGTGATCGCGTTCGGGATCCTCGGGCTACAGGCCCGCGGCTTCCGCCGCTTCGAGCTCGCGATCAGCGCGCTGCTCGCGATCATCTTCGCCGGCCTCCTGTACGAAACGCTGCGGATCGGGCCGTCCGTTCACGGCTCGCTGCGCGGCCTGATCCCCGGCATCCACGGCACGAGCTATCTCTACATCGCCGTCGGTATCGTCGGCGCGACCGTGATGCCCCACGTGATCTACCTCCACTCCGCGCTGACCAAGGACCGGATGCCGTGCCGCGACGACACCGAGAAAAAACGCGTGCTGCGCTTCGAGCGCCTCGACGTGTACATCGCCCTCGGGCTCGCGGGCCTCGTCAACCTAGCCATGCTCGCCGTCGCCGCCAAGCTCTTCCACACCCCGGCCCTGTCGGGCCTGAGCACCATCCAGCAGGCACACACCCAGATCGGGCACCTCGTCGGCGGTCTTGCCGCGCTCGCGTTCGCGGTCGCGCTACTCGCCTCCGGCGCCTCCTCCTCCAGCGTCGGCACCTACGCCGGCCAGATCGTGATGGCCGGCTTCATCAACTTCCAGATACCCCTGGCGCTGCGCCGCACGATCACGATGATCCCCGCGCTCGCCGTACTCGCCATCGGAATTAACCCCACCAGCGTGCTCGTGCTCAGCCAGGTCGTGCTCTCCTTCGGCATCCCGCTCGCGCTGGTGCCGCTGGTCATACTCACCGGCCGCCGCGACATCATGGGAATCCACGTCAATGGCCGCACGCTCGTCATCTCCGCCTGGACCATCGCCATCGCCATCAGCCTCATGAACGTCTTCCTGATCTACGAGCAATTCTTCCTGAACTAAACCGCCGCATGGCTTCTTGATCCAGCCAGCTCGCAATCACCGCACAAATGCTGGCTCCTGGTGGACCTGGGGCTTCCTGGCCATGCCCAGTCAGAACCACGGACGTAGCATGATCTCCTACGTCGCCGCGGGACCACCACCCGGCCACCCACGGCATGCGGTTCTTCCTGCCCTTCATCCAGGACCAAGGCCGAAGAGCCCGGCGCGGCCTGACGCGGCGGCTGAGAGAGTCACAGACTCAGATCATCAAAGCTCGAGCAGGTTACCCGCCGGTCACCTACAAATTTGTCTCACACCCGCCGCGATTGTGATCGCGGCGCCTGCAAAAGAATAACGTTTACTTTTGATGCGCGACCGGTCATGCCTGCGGTATGGCGGTTCCCGTGGATGCCGAGGAGTCGCTGGCGGCCAAGTTCGCCGCGTTGTTCCCGCACCTGGATGAGCGGCAGCGGCGGCTGGTGATGCGCGCCGAGGCGCGGGTTCTGGGCCACGGCGGGATCAAGGTGGTGGCAGCCGCGGCGGATGTCAGCGCGGTGACGGTGTCGCGGGGCGTGGCCGAGCTGGAGGGCGGCGGCGAGCCGCAGGGCCGCGCGCGCCGTCCCGGCGGCGGCCGCAAGCGGGTCGCCGGCACTGACCTGGGGCTGAGGGACGCGCTGCTGGCGCTGGTGGACCCGGAGTCGCGGGGGGATCCGGAGTCGCCGCTGCGGTGGACGACCAAGTCGACCCGCCACCTGGCCGCGGCGCTGACCGCGGCCGGGCACCGGGTGTCGGCGCCGACGGTGACGGTGCTGCTGGGTGCTGATGGTGGCCCGGCCCAAGCACCCGGCCAGAAGTCCGAAAGCTGGTCACGCCGCCGCGGCAGAATCACGTACCACCGGCTGCGCGGTTGCAGTCCGCGGCATAGCGGACCGGGGTTTCGAGTACGCGAGAACCAGCAGCACGAGTAGCGGGCCGGTGTTGACATCGGTGCCGGATCCGGTAAAGACCCCGCCGAAGTCTTCGGCGAGCCACACCAGCACCGAGAAGACGATGGCCACGGCGAGCAGCGACCGACCGCCCCTGCGGAGGAACACGGCGTCGGCGATGAGCGCGCAGGCCGCCGCCAGGACGATGGACACGGCAAGGCCGTTGTCGGCAAGACCGCCTGCGATGGCCCTGTCCAGCGCCTGTATCCAGCCAGGCTCTCCTGGTCCCATTCCAGACACCAGGTCGTTCAGGGCACCGGGGGTGGTGTTCGCCGGGAGCAGGAGGTACCAGGCGAAGGTAACCCAGAGAACGGCCCACAGCAGCCGGGCCGCAACCGGATGCAGCGGCGAGCGCTCCGCGACCGACAGTTCCGGTTCGTCGTTGGCGGACTCACCGCTGCCCGGCGGCCACAACAAGACGGCGAGGATCGCATACAGGATGACGGCCCCCGGCAGGCCCATGATCGGGTTGACACTCGCAAACAGGCCGCCGAATCCCTCACCAAACCACCAGACCAGGACGGCCCACCCAATCGAGACGGCGAGGGCGAGCCTGACCGCCGGCCGCAGGAGGAGGCCGATGGCAATCCCCAGCTGAATCGTGGCGAACAGGAAATTCCATTCAGCAATGTGCGCCAGCAGGAAACGGCTCATCGCCGTGATGGCGTCGCCGAGGAATCCCGGCACGCCCTGGGCCGATGGCTCCAGCACGCCGGTCACGAATGACCTGGTGAACATGTAGGGCTGGAACTGCAGGGCCGCGTCGACCAGCCAGATCACTCCGAGCACGATCTGCAGAATCCTCCGCCGGTCGCTGCGATCCCATCCCGTCAGTTGGCGAATCAGTTCCATGACGCTTCCTCTGCTCAGGGCGTGACGAGGCTGGAGTTGAAGCCGGGCGGCGGATCGGCCACGTTAATCCGTAGTTCCCCCCAGTGGCGAGCCGATATAGGCGCTGACCAGGTGAAACAGCCTCAGCTCATGACTACGTAGTCATGTAATTTCCGTGATCAAGGGTTCTACCACCTGGTCAAACGCGTTGACCAATCGGCTCGGGGGGAACTTCGGGTTAATGAAGCTCATCATCCCGGCGTCCTCATGGGAGGCGATGTGGCAGTGGAACATCACCTTGCCGGTGAAGTCGGTGAAGCGGATGCGGATGACCACGTGGCCCGGCTTCCCGTGCTGCTCGTAGGGGACATCGACGACGTCCTGCTCGCCGGGGTAGGGCTGCGGAACGCCGTTGATGGACATGACCTGGAAGTGCTCGGTGTGGGTGTGGAAGACGTGGACTTCGCCGCTGGTGTTCTCGACGGTCCACTGCTCGGTGGTGCCGAGGATCGCCGGAGTGGCGAACACGGACTTATCCGGGTTGAACTGCTTCCCGTTGATGTACATCACGGTGCCGGCGGCGTTCTCGCTGAGGATCACGGTCCGGTGGGCGCCGATCGGGGCGTTCGCCAGCGAGGGCAGCGTGGGCAGTCCGCCGCCCGGCATCGGCAGCGGCCTTTCCGGCGCACCCGTCACGTTGACCTTCAGCAGGTCCGTCTGGGGATAGGTGTCTCCCTGGGGGCCATTGTCGATCGGCAGCGTCGACAGCCACGAGGCGCCGGGATGGTGGCTGGCGGTCACCAGGACGTCCCATCTCTTGGCGGGCGGCAAGCTCAGGGCGTTCGCCGTCGTGATCTTCGCGGCCGGATAGCCGTCCTGGCCGATGATCGTGAAGGTATAGCCCGGGAGCTTGAGGTCATAGAAGATGTCGGCGCCCTCGTTGGCGATCCGCCACAGCTCGGTCCGGCCTGGGCGCATGGTGAGGACGGGACGGAGCTGGCCGTTGACGAGGCGCACCGTCGGGTTGCCGGACAGGATGGTGTAGCTGCCGGAGTTGGCCACGATGTGATCCCAGGGCGTGATCTGGATGTCCTTGACGGCCAGGGTCTGCGTGGCGATCTGCTGCAGGCCGGGGGGAAGCAGCGTCCGGTCATCCCCGACCACGATGGTCCCCGACAGCCCGTTGTAGATCTGGGTCTCGATGTCCTGGCAGTTCGCCGCGGGCTTTGCGGACTTGGCCATCCCGGGCATCGACATGCTCTCGTTGCCCATGCACATGTCGTGGTCGTGGTACCAGAAGGTCCCGAGCGGCTGGTCGAGCGGGATGGTGAAGTGGTAGGTGAAGGTATCCCCCGGGGGAACGGAGATGAAGGGATTGTCAGCGGGGCCTGAGGGTGAAATGTGCATGCCGTGGAAGTGCAGATCGGTGCTGGTCGGCAGCCTGTTCACCAGGGTCAGGTTCACCTTCTCGGCGGGGACGAAGTGCATGGTCGGCCCGACGAAGGCGCCGTCGTAGGATTCCCCCCACACCTTCTTCCCGCTGATGTCGAACCGCGTCCGCTCGGCGACGAGCCGCAGGTTGAGCACGGGCGGAGTCGCCGTGTTGAGGTCGGCCGGGGTAGCAAGCTGCCCGCCCGGGGCCATTCCGGCTTCTTGCTGCGCGGTCGTCGGAGGCGGCGGAGGCGAGGCGGTGGCTTTACCGGCCGGGGAAGGATGCCGGCTGGCAGCTACGCTCGCCCCGACCACCACGACAAGGATCGGCAGAAGCAACGCGAGATGCCGCAAACCGTACTGGGACAGGACTGCACGGGGGGAGGGACGCATGTTCGTTCCTTCTGCGGTCTGTGCAGGGCGACTGAATGAGGGTAACCAGACAACTTAGGTTAGGCTAGCCTAAGGTCGCGGTAGGGCCGCCCTTGCAGGCGGTTCCCCGCACAGATCCCAGCGTGCGGGACTACCGCACTGGGCTCCATCTCCCGCGTGCTCCCGCAGCGCCATAGGTCACCGACATCTCCCGCGTGCTCCCGCAGCGCCATAGGTCACCGACGCGAACAAGGGCCGCCGCGACTCCAACTCGCGGATCGTGCGCCAGATCCGCTGCTCGTCCTGCGCCATCTTGGGCGGCATGAACTCGAACGAAAGCGTCGGCCCGGCCGCCAGGCGTTCCCGTACTGTCCGCGCAGCGGCAGACGGCCCGGTGGTGGGGGCGACGGAGGTGGTGGGGGCACGCGCCGCCCCCACCACCTGCGTGGCTGGCCGCTCGGTTTTCAGAGTTCGGCGCTGACCTGGCTGGTCGCCGTGACGAGGTTGGCCAGAGTGGCGCGGACCTCGGGGTAGCCGCGGGTCTTCAGCCCGCAGTCCGGGTTGACCCACAGTCGCCGGGCCGGGAACGCTGCTGTGGCGACCCGCAGATGCTCGGCGATCTCCTGCACCGCCGGGATGCGGGGTGAGTGGATGTCCCACACACCGGGGCCGACGCCGCAGAGCCTGACCAGCACAGGAACGCGCCGGCCGCGCTCGCGGGCCAGCCGGATCAGCTCCGCCAGCTCCCACAGGTTGTCGACGTTGACCGCGACCTGGTTCTCGACCAGCTGGCTGAGGAACGGCCGGCCCTTAGGGCCAGTCGCCTCTATCCGGCCGGCCGGGAAACCCGCGGCCAGCGCGCTCGCCAGCTCCCCGGGTGAGGCGACATCGATCCCGATGCCCGCATCGAGCGCGGCGCGCACGAACGCCCGGGCCTGGTTCGCCTTGTGCGCATAATGGATCCGGTAGGCCAGCCCGGAGCGGTCCAGGATGGCCCGGAACGACGCCAGGTTGGCCCGGAAGATCCCGGGAAACACCAGGTTCAGCGGCGAGCCCCAGCGTGCCAGCAGCGCCGCGGGCCGGTCGCCGTCCGCCAGGAAGGACCCGACCACGGGATGAATCGCCGGCGGCAGGCCCCGCATCCCGGTCACGCGCTGACCGGCGGGACCACCGTGTAGCCGGCGTCCCGGATGGCGTCAAAGGCCCGTTCCCTGACGGCCACCGTCTCGAAACCCGCGATGATGCGCTTGGTCACCGGGTCGATCCCGGACACCGTAATGCCCATCGACTCCAGCACGCCGCCGATGGTCGCCCGGCAGTGCTGGCAGTTCATGTCCGGGACATGGAAGGTCCGTTCCGCAGGATCGGTGATCTCCTCATCGGGCGGGCCAGGGATCCGGCTGATGCGGACCAGGTCCAGCATGCGCACGTAGGTCTCCACATAGGCCTGGGTCACCCCGGGCAGCACGCTGAACCGCTGGCCGCCGATGACGTGCACCATCTGGCCCAGGCATCTCGGCTGCTCGTGGCCGGGAAGCAGCGCATACTGCCGGGCGATGAGATCCAGCTCATGATGATATTTCCGGACCGCCTGCTGGACCGTGAGCCCTTCAGCCCCGGTGGCCCTGGCCATCACGGCATGAGCCTGCGCGATAGTGGCGTTCTTCATCGCGCGCAGCATCGCCGCCGCTTCGGCCGGGTACCGGACAGTCCCGTCACCGGCGGTCACGAAGGACACCGGGATCATCCCGCGCCGGAACGTCGACGCCTGCAGCTCCCAGTACCAGGTGCTCCCGGCGACCGCGAAGACTCCTGAGTCCCGCAGCCCGCGGGCGAACTCCGCAGGCGTGCGGTACGGCGTCTGGTCAGCCAGGTAGGCGTGCTGCACCAGGGTCCGCGCCGTCGCCTCGACGCCGATGCGGAAGATCTCGGCCGGCTCACGGTCGGTCGTCGTGGCCGCCAGGAGCTGCCGGGCGCCGGGGCCGAGCCGCGCCATCCGGCTGGCCAGGGCATCGTCCGCCGGCCAGGGCACGCCACAGCGCCAGCGTGGTCTCCCGGGCCACGATCGGGACCACCGGGCCGAGCGAGCCCGGCCCGGCATGACCCACATTCGGGATGCCGTCGCTGTCGTTCCAGGTCACCCGCTCGGTGGCGCTGGTCACGAACCCGGCCGGGCACGGCTGCATGAACGACTGACGGTAAGTCTGCTGGGACAGGGTCAGGTGGCTTCCCGGTTCGGGCACCAGGGCCGCTGTACGGTACTGGATCTGCCTGGGCGGACCGGAGAACGCGGCAGCGACCGGGCCGTCCGGAGACGGTAAGAGCCCGGGAAAGGCCAGCTCGGCCAGCACGCGGGAGGCAGCGAGCCGGTCATAGCCCTCGGTCGGGGCTTCCTGCGCGAAGAACGGCATCGCTAGCTGCCTTTCGTGACGAGCGCGAGAAAGTCAGCGAACCGGCCGAGTTCCTGCGCGGAGTTGTACAGGTGCACGCTGACCCGGACCGAGTCGTCGTAGCTGCTCGCGGTGGGCAGGCAGTGGCTGCCGGTGCGGACGTAGAAGCCGCCAGAGCTCAGCGCGAAGCCGAGGTCATCGGAGCGGGCGCCGTCAACGCGGAAGGCCACGATCCCGTATCCGACCGGATCTGAGTCCCAGGCCACGCCGGGCAGCAGCGTCAGGCCGGGGATCTCGCGCAGCCGGCCGACCAGGAACCGGGTCAGGGCGCGGCCATGGGCGGCGATCCGGTCCAGGCCTATCTCCTCGATGAACTCGATCGCCGCAGCCAGCCCGGCAATCCCGGCGACGTCCGGCGTCCCGCCCTCGAGCGCTCAGCTCCGCCAGCGTCGTCATCGAGCCGAACAGGTTGTGGATGTGCGTGGCGACGATGAGCCTGGTCCGCGACGATACCTTGGCCAGGATGTCGGCCGGGTCGGCGGCGCCGGTCGCGGTGACCGCGTAGGGCACCAGCGCGATATTCGTGCCAAAGCGGGCCAGGACCTGCCGCAGATGCACCCACGGGTACACGTTCGACGCGTGGCCCACTGGGCTGAAAAGGATCTCGTCTCCGTCCCGGAGGTTGGCCAGGCCCCATGACATCGCCACCGCGTTCAGGCCCGCAGTCGTGCCCGATACGAAGACGATCTCTTCCGGGCCGGCCGCGCCGACGAAACGGGCCGTGCGCTCACGGGCGCTCGCGAGCATCGCCGCGGCCCGGGTCGACCAGGGGTACATCCCCCGGCCCGGGTTTGCCGCCTGCCCGGTCAGCTGCGCGGTGACGGCGTCCACGACCCGCTGGGGCTTCTGGGCGGTGGCCGCGCTGTCCAGGTAGACAATGCCTGCATTGGCCACAAGCGCGGGAAACTGCTCTTTCGCCAGGGACCCGTCATACCGGCGGCCCCATCCAGACAGTCCCGCCCGGGATGCAATTATCAGTGCAATTTATTTCCGCTCGCTCGCGGTGCCAGGCCGATTGCGTCACCGACGCCTCGGGCGGTTATAGCCGACGTCACGCATACTTCCACGATGACCTGCCGCAAGCACATTTCCAAGAGGCTGGCAGGTGCCATTACGCGAACTGGCCCCACGGCTGCTACGCGAGGCCAGTTCACTTATTCGCGGGCGGGAAACTCAAAGCATCAGAATGAGCATGATCGCGACCGACAATCCACGCTGGGGGCACCGGCCGGCGGGTGCAAGGCGAACTGGTCAAGCTCGGCCATCCGAACCGTGTTCACCGCCGAGGGCATCAGGATTCTGGCCAGCCCGCCGCAGGCGCCCAGAGCGAATGCGATCTGCGAGATGAGGTGCCCTGCGCCGGGAGCTCTTGGACCGGGTGATCGGCATCACCGCGCACCCGGACGGCGCGTGGACAACGCAGGCGGCGCGTAACTTCCTTTATGGACCTCGGCCAGTGCGCGACCTCAGTCAAGTTCCTGATCCGGGATCACGCAGAAAGTCCAGGTTCCGCCAGCACCGGGGCGAAGGTGCCCGCGTTCCCGGGCCGCAGCATCACCGCGAGCGACTCACCGGTGTTGTCGCACCAGGCCGTCAGCGGGTGATGACCCCAGGTGCCCTTAAACGTGCCGCTGGCCTGCTGCTTGTCACTTTGTCACTGTGCGCCACGACGATCGTGGCGTCCAGCCGGATCACGGTCACCTTGCCCAGATCCCGCCCGGCCACGTTCGCCGGGGGGATAGCGCCGTGCCGTGCCTCGATCAGGTCCCATACGTGACGGCGGGCCTTCGCCCGGGCCTTGCTGATCCGGGCCAGGGCCACGCCGTCGCATCCGGCCAGTGCCCGCCATGCCGCCATGCCGTCGTGTCGGAGGCGACCGGGCCGAACGGCTCGCCCTGATGCCGCAGCGTGCCAATCTCGCCAATTGTTGTCGCGCCGTCGGCGATCGCGACGGCCAGGTCGGTGAGCACCCGGCCCCGGTCATGCACCGGGCTGAACCCCCGCCGGGCCAGCGCGCCGGACAGCCTTCCGGTCAGCCCAGCCCGGTCCGCGAGCAGCCGGGTCGCCGCCGACCCTATGTGCGACACGACCCCGTGGCCGCCGGTTTCAACGTCCAGGCCCTTCGACCACGCCATAGAATCCACGGGAAAGGTGCCTCTCCATCCGCGGTACTGTGAACCTAGACAGTCTCATTATCGCAGATGAGTGGCACTTTTCGCTTTCGTTAGCGAATAATAAGTCAATGTGCTTGGGGCACCGTGAATAGCCGAGGCTTGGGGGTGCCAACCTTGAAGGCGCGTAGATCAACCCGATCTGGGCGGCCCGGCTCAAGATCAGCCCCGAACCATAGCCGAGCAATTGGGCGGATCTCGGGCGTTCGGCCTTGAGGCCGATATCACACAGAGTGACAACTCCAGGAGAAGTCGCTGCCCGCACGCAGGCGTGCAGGAAGCGGAGGACGGTGCCCGGTGATCCCGGCAGGACGGGCACTGCCGGTGTATCGTAGCCGGTGTGAATTCCCCGCTCCGGGGAAATCGCACCACTCTCCGTGTTCAAGTCCCCCTCGGACACATGGGGGTTCAAGTCCCTAGGGATACAAGCCCCAAGATCCGGTGAGGGCCTTCGGATGAGACGACGCCTCCGCGCCAGCATCTCTCGATCTCAGCCGCCGGGGCCAAGTGAAGGTAGATCCGGACGCGAAGGACTGCCCGAGCCGGCAGCAGGGGACGCTGCCGCAGCCGGAGCGTTTCCCAGGGCCGCCACTGACGGCCGGTCAGCCGCGCTGGCAGCGGGCTGGCCCTGAGCGCCTGGTTTGGTTGGCTTCGGCTTTGGCAACAGGGCCGAAGATCGCTGACAAGTCAGGCGACGCACGATGAGTAGACTCGGAGATGAGCAGCCCTCGTGATGGTGAGGAGTTCACGTGACCGCACACGCCGAAGACATGGTTCTTGTCGCGCGGGCTGAGCTGGACGCGCTCCGGGCTGAGAACCGCCGCCTGCGGCGTGAGGCTGGGGATCGTGAGGCGCTGAAGCGCATCCGGTCAGACTCTGGGGAAGGCCGTACTTTCACTCGCGAGGAACTGGCGGAGGCGTGGGGAATCAGTGAGTGACCGGGTCCTTCGCTTCCCGGACAGAACCTGGGACGAGCTTGAAGGACTGCCGCAGCCACTCCGGAACGCCGCCCATAAGGTGATCTTCCACCTGCTCGAGGAACCAATCCCTGCTCTTGCCGACCCGTTTCCTGAAGCAGACCCGCTGCCGGGTGCCTACCGTCTCCATCTTCCATCGGACAGCTTGACCATCTGGTACACAGTCACGGAGAGCCCGGATGGGCAGGTCGTCATCGTCGTGCAATACGTTAAGGCCGACACGTAAACATTGGCCGCAGAGGGACCCGGTCCCGGGATCGCCTCGCTCTCGGACATCGCCATCACGGCCCGACATGCGAATGTGCCGTGGACAGGATTTTGAAGATCAATTTCGTCGATACGAATTACGGCCGCTGTCCTAAGCCTTACATTCAGGCGGGGATTCTCAACTGGGCCGCCCTGGCGCATACGCGGCTCTGGGCAGAATGAGAATGTCAGTGGCGGCGGGCATGCTTGTCACATGAGTAGGCGCCAGAGCACCCACGTAGACATCCATCCGGCCTCGGGGCCGTGGTTCTTGACCGAGGCGCCCCCGGTCCACGCCGGCTCCCAAGCCCGCCTATGGTGAGTCATCCAGGGCCGGGCGAGGCGCGACGGCTGGGTGAGATCTCGACGGCGAATCCCACGCTAACCCTGCTGGGAGCCTACAGCCGGGACTGGGTACTCCCCCTGTTCGCCGAGCACCTCGAGCCGGTTGAGGGATCGGTGTCGGCGGAGTGGCTCCATGAGCGCGTCGCCGAGGCGTTGCAGGAAGCCAGGGACGACAAGGAGTGGCAGGGAGATCGCTCACCGAGCGCAGGTCATGCGGGCCGGGCGCGGCAGTACGGCCATCCTCGGACCTTCCGGCCGTGGCAAATCCACCCTCCTGGACGCCATGGCGTCGGTGATCATGCCGAACCCGCAGGAATTCAACCAGGCCGCCCGCCGCTGTCGGTGGCCTGAGACAGATCAGCGCCCCGGTGGACGAGCTAGCCGGGCTCCAGATCCGCCCCGACGCAATCCTTATTGTGGAGAACAAGGAACCCGCCCTCGCCTGGAGCGATACGGCTGGGCTGGTGGTCATCCACTCCCTAGGCAATCACCTCGACGTCCTCAGCCGCCTGCCATGGATCCGCCACGACCACTGCTGGTACTGGGGAGACCTCGACCGGCACGGCTTCACCCTCCTCTCCCGCGCCCGCAGCATGATCTCACGGCTCAGATCGCTGCTAATGGCGCCGGGAGCTATCGAGGCCTACCGGCCGGTGGGCGTCGAAGAAGACCTCGACCGGTACGACCAACCCGACTCGACGCTGACCCTGGCGGAAGCCACCGCACTCGCAGCGCTGGAGCTCACCGGCGGAAAATACCTGCGCATCGAACAAGAGCGGATTCTCGTCAGTGACGCCCAGTACGCCCTTAAGGAGGCCCGGAATCTCGTGGCGCCTGATTTCGCCGAGGTCCTGGGCCACGGTCAGTAGGCGTACATGCGCGGCGCGTCGATGACCTGGTGACGCGATCGGCTGTAGTCATTGCGCATTACCGCTGAACAGCGAGAACATCGTCTTGGGCAGGCATGGGCTTTTTTGGTGCAGTCGGTCCCGCTCACCGCCCACCTGCCACAGCGTCAAGCGCGAATTCGCTGGTCAGGAGCGGTGCGACGTATTGGCCTTTTGGTGTATTCGCCCCTCGGACACATCATGCATGGCCCTGACCTGCGGTCATCCGTTTCCCGGTATGGGACAGGGGAGCAACGCCGCAGGTCACACTCATGGCACCGGCCACCGTGGCCAGGACGCCAGCGGCGACCATCCCTACTGTGCGCCAGGACACCCATCCACCCTTCCGCATCTGATCCCAGCAGTCGTTGCCCACTATCCAGGCGGTGTGCTTGGACCCCCATGGACCGGCTCGCTTTCCTCCCCGCCCGGCTGGCTGTGCCCCCAGCGGTTTTCTGCCCAGGCCCGAAACCAGGCGTCGTTGAACCAGCGCCCGAACAACTGGCCGCCATAGACGACCCAGCCGACGCCGATCAGCCACGACTGCACGATCAGCACGGTGCCCAGCGCCCCGTAGGTGACCGCGTTGCTGACGATGAGCGGCTCGAAGACCAAGGCGGAGAAGGCCCGCAGGCCGGCCAGGAACGCCACCGTCGCCACTGCGCCTGGCATCGCCGCCAGGTAGCTCACCCGGCCGCCGACCAGGAAGCGAAGCCCCCACCAGAAAAAGGCGATGCCGAGCACTATCGCCACCGAGACCCGGCTCACCGTCTCGGCCGGCGCATGGCGTGTCACAGTGCCCACCGTGGCCGCCGCGTAGATGTAGGCGATGAAGACGACCACCCACACCGCCTGACGCCAGATCTTGTGCCACGGCCCGGCGGGAAGGCCCCAGACCCTTTCGAACCCGGCCTGCACGCTGCCCGCGAACGTCACCCCGAAGACTCCCAGCAGGAACAGGCTGAAAACGCTCGTCGTGCTCAGGACCTTGGCGGGTGCGGAAAAGACCTGTCCCACCGCGCGGGCAGAGGAGCCGGTCAGGCCCATGCCGTAGACCACCCATACGGCTAGGCCGTGATGCGTGGCGGCGCTGGCGGCAGCGACGACGACGAGCAGCGGGAACACGGTGAGCATGGCCAGGGCGGCGAAACCCATGGCCCGTTCCATGAGTTCAAACTCCTTGCCGCTCCGATGGAGGTCTTTGAAGCGGAGGTCGCACCAGACCCGCTCGGCGCCCCGGAGCACTGCATGGTACACCGCCCGGTACAGGACCGGGCTCATCTGCCGGCGAACACGCCCATTGCGCCGCTGCTGCATCACGCTACCCCCCGGTTGGACAGCGCCCTGGGCCGCGAAAGCCACGACTCCGGCAAATCAATCGTTGTGTCATCACGGAGTTCATTTTGCTAGAGGCCAAGGATCGCGTGCGCATCCGAGCCGATACGACGGTCAACGGTCTCAGTCGGCGCCGCACGAGGTCGGCGTAGTTTCGGGCACCTGATCCCGCGTGTGAATGATCAAGTGTGAAGCGCTGCGCTTACGAGCGGGGTAGGCGATCCGCGGCCTGTCGCGGGGAAGGCTCCCCGATTGAGGCGCCTCCCCGGTCGCTGAGCCCGCCCATGCGGCGGCACGCCCGGCGAGCGCCGGTTGGACCGACGCGCCCGCTGCAGCGATGGCAACCCGGAGCAAAGCTGCCCCCGTGTTTCGATAGCGCGCACCGACGCAACGCGGCCGGCCGCAAGGTCATCAGCGAACACCTGCGCGACCTGCATATGCAGCGGATCGGCGTCAGGCGGCCGGCCGGGCAGCCCGGCTACGGCCGTCACGTCCGCCGGTACCTGAGCACCACGGATGATCATCATCAGCAGCTCATACGACCCGACCAGCGCCACCGTAGGCCACGCGACCACCGCGGCGCCGGCCGGCCCGTGGCCCAGGCCGTGCGCCGCGTCGGCCGCCGGCGTCGCCCCGATGCCCAGTCCCAGCAGCCACCTCGCAGGAGCCGGAACCGGCACCTTCCGGCGCGCCGAGTCCAGCAGCACCATCGAACTGGCGTAGATCAGCCCGTCCACCGTGAGCGGGACCAGGCGAGCATTCCAGCGCGCCTCACCGTGCACCCGTACGAGCTCGTAGGCGTGTTCGTAGGGAAGCCTCCGCGGCGACCGCGGCAATCCCCGATCACAGCTCCGGCAGTGGACCACCGGATGACCTGATCCGCCGCCATCACCGGGGACCACAGACCAGCACGAACTCCTTGGTCAGCGTGATCGGGATCATGTACGTAAGGTGCGAGTCCCCCCTCGGACACAAGTACATGCCTCTGAACTGCGGTTATCTGTTTGCCGGTATCGGTCAGGTGAGCAATGCCGCAGGTCGCAGCCATGGGGGTTCAAGTCCCTCTCGGACACGTGCTTACGTACATGCCGACAGCGGCCTCGGCCGAACCGACGCACCTCGCCTCCGCCAGAACCCCCGGGGTGGAGTGACCGGGCGCGGGATGTGCGCGCGTAGAGTCGGTGCCGGCCGGCTGGATGCCCGAATGGTCAGGAGGACGGTGAGGGCGCGTGAGTTTCAACCACCTTCTCGTTGACCAGCCCCAGCCCGAGATCGCCCGGTCCGCGGTGATCCTCGGTGAGGTCCACGTCGGTGCCGGCGCGATCCTGGCGCAGGGCCTGGTGGTGCGGGCGCATGGCGGAGCGGTGAGCATCGGCAACTACTCGGCCGTGCTGGAGAACGGTGTGGTGGTCGGCACGCCCGGGCATCCGGTCTTGGTGGGCCAGCGCACCGTCTTCGGCCACCGCGCCGCCATCGTCGGGGCGACCGTCGGCGATTTGTGCGAGATCGGCAACGGCGCGATCCTCATGGCGGGCTCCCGGCTCGGCAGCGGCTGCATCCTGGGCGAGGGCACGCTGCTGCCGCCGGGCACCGTTATTCCCGCCGGTTCGGTCCTGGTCGGGCGCCCGCCCCATGTCATCCGGTCGGCCACGGACGCCGACCGTGAGCGGCTGGCGGTACTGCGCCAGCATCAGACCAACCTGACCGACTACCCGGGCATGATCATGTCCGGGCCGATGCGGGCCGGAGAACGCATGGGAACCCTGTACGCCTACCGCGACAAGACCCCGTTCGATCGGCGCCGGCACGGTGCTGTTCGACTCTGCGGAGATCACCGGCAACGTGGTCGTCGGCAAAGGCACTCTCATCGGCGCCGGCGTGAAGATCATCGGGGACTCCCACGGGCCGGTCCGCATCGGCTCCCGGGTGCAGATCCTGGAGAACACGGTGCTGCATCTGCTGCCCGATAACGAACTGATCATCGACGACGACGCGGTGATCGGCCCGGGCGCGATGATCCACGGCTGCCGCATCGGCCGCGGCAGCATCGTCGAACCCGGCGCGATCGTGTGCGACGGCAGCGTGGTCGGGGCCGAGTCGGTGGTCCGCGCCGGTGCCTGCGTCAAGCAGCGCGACCGGTTCGGTGACCGGTCCATGCTGGATGGCTTCCCCGCCAGGCTGGTCAGCACCCTGACCGGCCCGCCGCCGATCCCGGGCTGGGCCTTGCCCCGGGACGCGGTCGCAACTCTCCGCAGGGTGCAACGAAGATAGCACCGGGCCGCGAGAAGGCGATGGTCCACGGGCCAGTCGGCCGGTCAGGACGACGGCAGATCACCACCGGACAATGTCCACGGCAGGACTTGATACCAGGGAACATAGACGACGGGTTTCATCACCATGACGATGAAGCTGTGCTTGGCATGCGGCGTGCTTCGCGGCGGCGCAGCGGACGCGCTTAGGATTAAGGATGGCGTGATGAGCGACGACCGTGACCACACCATCGCCACCGCTGCGGTGACAAGTGAGGAAACACCGTACGGTGTGCGCATCAACGCGGGGGGCCATGCGCTGCGCGGCGACGAACCGGTCGACCACGGCGGCGGCGACACCGGTCCGGCTCCGTTTGGCCTGCTGCTGTCCGGGCTTGGTGCCTGCACCGCGATCACGCTGCGAATGTACGCCGAACATCAGAGCTGGCCGCTGGCTGGCGTGGATGTCGAGCTGACCTACGTCGTCAAAGACCGGAACACCAGGTGGATCGACCGGCTGATCACCCTGCACGGCGTCGACGAGGACCAGCGCGCGAAGCTGGCCGAGATCGCGGAGAAGACCCCGGTCACCAGGGCGGTCCGGGCGGGAACCGAGATCCGTACCACCACCGGGGCAGTCTGACCGGTGGCGACGCACGCGACGGAGCGGCCCAGGCAGCGGGGTGTGCTGATCCCATGACCGAGCGGATCGTCGTCATCGGGGCGGACGCGGCCGGGATGAGCGCCGCCTCGCAGGCCAAGCGAATCGCAGGCGACGCGGTCGAGATCGTCGCGTTCGAGCGCGGAGCGTACAGCTCCTACGCTGCCTGTGGCATCCCGTACTGGGTAGCCGGTGATGTCGACGGGCCGGAGCGTCTGGTCGCCCGTTCGCCGGACGCACACCGGCGCAACGGCATCGACCTTCGGATGCGAACCGAGGTGGAGAAGATCGACCTCGCGGCCGGACGGGTGCTCGCTCATGACCTTGCCGCCGGGCGGTCGTTCCGGGAAGGCTTTGACTCTCTCGTCATCGCGACCGGCGCGGTCCCGGTGCGACCGCCGCTGCCCGGCGTGGACGCCGTCGGCGTGTTCGGCGTGCAGACTCTCGACGACGGTACCGCGCTCCTGGCGGATCTGCACCGCGCGCAGCCGCGGCGGGCCGTGGTGGTCGGCGGGGGCTACATCGGCGTGGAGATGGCCGAGGCACTTGTGCGACGCGGGGTCGCCGTCACCGTCGTCGATCAGGCCGCGCAGCCGATGACCACGCTCGACCCGGACATGGGGGCGGCGGTAAACCGGGCCATGCAGGATATCGGCATCGATGTGCGCACCGACACCGCCGTCATCGGATTCGAGACCGGCAGCAACCACAGGATCCGCTCGGTGCTGACCGCCGACGGCTCAATCCCGGCCGACGTCGTCGTCCTCGGCCTCGGGGCACGGCCGAACACCGCGCTCGCACAAGATGCCGGCCTGGCGCTGGGCGATCACGGCGGCCTGCGCACGAACATGCAGATGCAGGTTCTCGGCCACGAGAAGATCTGGGCGGGCGGCGACTGCGTGGAGGTCCTCAACCTGGTCTCTGGTCAGTACCAGCATGTGGCGCTCGGCACCCACGCCAACAAGCAGGGCCGGGTCATCGGGCACAATCTGGCCGGCTCCTACGCCACGTTTCCCGGGGTGGTCGGCACGGCGGTGAGCAGGGTGTGCCATCTGGAGATCGCCCGGACCGGGCTGCGCGAGCGCGACGCCACACGCGCCGGGTTCAAATACGTGACCGTAACCGTGCGGTCCACGACGAAGGCCGGCTACTTCCCGGGTACCCAGCGGATGAACGTCAAGATGACCGCCGAACGCTGCACCGGACGTCTGCTGGGAGTGCAGATCGTCGGCCAGGAGGGATCGGCCAAGCGGATCGACACGGCGGCGACGGCGCTATGGAACCGGATGACAGTGGAAGAGATGACCGCCCTGGACCTCGCGTACGCTCCGCCGTTCGCGCCGGTGTGGGATCCGATTCTCGTGGCGGCACGGCAGGCCGCCGGGGCCGTGCGCCAGGCCGGCGCTGGCCGGCGATGACGCGCCTTTCAAACACGCGGTGAACCAGGCGCCTGGACGGGCGGCGGCCGGTCGGTGGCAGCGCCTACCGCAGGGCGCTTCACCGCTGGCTGGAACGCTGCGACATCCGCGACGAACACGGCCAGCCCGTCCACCTGACCCCGCACCAGTGGAGGCACACGCTCGGCACCAGGATGATTAACCGGGACGTGCCGCAGGAGGTCGTCCGCCGGATCACCCGGGCCGACACGTGCTCGCCACCGTCCGGCGCCGGAGGCGGAGGCGGAGCAGGCCGCGCGGCGCCATGACGAAGGCCCGCCGCGGCCAGCCGTGCCTTCACAGACACAAGTGTGGACCGCGGCGGGCCGCGATTCCAGATCAGCCACGGACGCCTGCCGGGATGCCAGCGGCGGTGGCCGCCGGGGCCGCCGCCAGCCGGCGTCCGCGCAGGTAGATAACGACCAGCCGGGTCAGCACGTCGGCCAGGGCCATCATCACCAGCGCCGCCACCCAGGCCGCCGAGCCGGTGATGTGGTGCGCGACCGAAAACCGGGCGATGGCCGGGCCCGCGCCGTTGCTCGCGGCGACCGCGAAGCCCAGCCGGGCGCCCACGCCGCCGACCCACATGCTGGCCGCCACAGCACCCGCGCGACCCAGCGGCCGGCCCTCAGCGCCCAGGCGCAGCCGGGTGGCCAAGCCGCCGAGCCCGCCCATCACCCCGCCGGCCAGCACGCACGCCGCCTCCAGCACCAGGTCGCTGCCGCCAGCAGGCACCGAATGCAAGAACAGCACCGCGGCGCAGCCCACCGCGAGCACCGGGGCCATCAGGGACCGCGCATCGAGCGGGTGCTCGCGGATCTGGCGGATGACCAGGAGGATGAGGCTTGCGTTGATCAGGTACACGGTGATGTTGTTCATGCCGTCAGCGTGCCTCCCGGCTCCCGGGCGCGGCGTCGGCCCACAGGTGGGAGCCCGGGTTGATACCCAGCCTCAACCTTGGGTTGAGCCGCCCTTGCGAATCGGCGGGCCCTTGGACAGCTCCACACCGCGGCATCCGCCTCCGATGCCGGGCCAGCGTCCCAACGATCAAGGGACAGCCGCCCTTCGATAACAATCGGCCCCTGCTGACCACCACCATCAGCCGTCACGCGGACTCGTCGAAGACGTCCTCGCCGACGAGTCCGCCCAGGTCAGGGCACCGCATGAAGAAGCAGCTCTAGATAACGAACGATTTACAACACGGAGAGCACGCCCCGGGGGAATCAGCCCAGATCGCCGGGTGCGTGGCCCCGCGCGACCGTCCGGGCCCGTGAAAGTCCTCGCTGAGGATCCGCACGGGGCCGGCGAGGCACGAGGCCGGCGGCTTAAGTCGGCCTTCCCGCTGGCCGGGCCTGCGGCGACCCCGGCTGCGGTCAGGCCGGCCAGGTCGGCGCTGACCTGCCAGAGCCGTGCCGCGGCGGCCTGGTCGTTGCTGCAGAACAGGAGCCCGAGTGCCCGCGACGCCCGATCCCGCACCAGCGCCCCGCATCCCCCTGAGCCGCGACCGGGTCCTGCGCGCCGCGGCGGCCTTCGCCGACGAGAACGGCATCGAGACGCTCTCGATGCGCAAGCTCGCCCAGGCGGTGGGGGTCGAGGCGATGTCCCTGTACAACCACGTCGCCAATAAGGAGGACCTTCTCGACGGCATGATCGACCTGGTTTTCGGCGAGATCGAGCTGCCGTCCGCGGCCGGAGGCTGGAAGAAGGCCATGCGCCAGCGGGCCATCTCGGTCCGGACCGTCCTGGCACGACATCGCTGGGCGATCGGCCTGATGGAGTCGCGGACCTCCCCCGGCCCGGCGACGCTGCGGCACCACGACGCCGTCCTCGGCTGCCTCCGGAAGGCCGGCTTCTCACTCGAGCTGGCCGCGCACGCCTACTCAGCCCTCGACAGCTACACCTACGGGTTCGCGCTGCAGGAGCGGGGGCTGCCGTTCGACACCCCGCAAGAGACCGCGGCGCTCGCGCAAGTCATGCTCGCGCGCTTCCCCGCTGCTCCTCGCCGGGCCGCAGCCGGCGTGCCTCGACGGGATCGGCCCAGGAGGAAGAACCCCACTGGATGCCAACGAGCAGGCTGTAGGGCCAGCCGGGCAGCCAGCGGTCCCCGCCCTTGCCGCGGACCTGCACCATCGTCCGCTCGTCGGCGTACTGGGCGTCGGGGCGCGGGTGCGGAGTGACGTCGATCGCGAACATCAGCGGCTCGCCCGCCCTGGCCGGTGCTGACAGGCCGACCAGCAGGTGCCGCAGGCAGCTACCGCTGATCCGGCCCTTAGCCAGGGCGTCGTAGACAGAGCCGTGCCGGCGGCGGAACTCCGGCTCCAAGGACAGCTCCACCGGCGATCGCACCGGGCCCTGCGCGCACAGCATCGCGTCCGCCAGCTCGAACAGGGCATCACCGCGGCGGGTGAAGCAGGCATGAAAACCCGCACGGAACCTGGATAACCCGGACAACGCCTCGACGCGAGCAGGGGTGCCTTGCAGACTGTTCATCACGGCCTTCTGGTGCAGCTGGATCTCTTGGCGAGAACTCAGCGTCACCCGAAGGCCGTCCCCACGTCCAGGGAACACCAGAACCCAGACCTAAACGATCTTCGCGTCCTTAAATCGCAAGCTTAGTAGAGCACCCCGTAAGAGACGGTCTCGGTCGCCGCCAGCGCCCAGACCCCGCGCCAGCCGGGATAGTCGCGACGGCGCATGCAGGACTTTGATGACTGTCTATGTCTTGCCTGCTGCCGACCTTGCCACAAGACATCGAAGCCTGTCAATATAGAGGCATGTCGAAATCTCTGGTGGTCCTTGATCCGGCAGAGACCGCGGCGTGCTGCTCGCCCCTGTCGGTTCAGGCCCTGTCCATCGAGCAGGCCGAGCAGGTCGCGCCGCTGCTCAAGGCGCTGGCCGATCCCGTCCGCCTGCGCCTGATGTCGCTGGTGGCCTCCCATCCCGGCGGTGAGGTCTGCGCCTGCGACCTGGGCGGGCGGTTCGACTTGTCCCAGCCGACAATCAGCCATCACCTGCAGGTGACCTGGAGCCGAAGGAGCGTGATCGCCGTGACGACACCAGATGAACTTCACGAAGTCCGCGAGCGGGTACGGGCCCGGTACGCCCAGGCCGCCAACGCTGTCACCAGCGGCGGGATTGCGACCTGCGGTGATTCCTGCAAGGGCGACGACGAGACAGGGTCCGGCAGCGAACTGTACGACGCGGCCGAGCAAAGCGAAGTCCCCGAGCACGCCGTATCGGCCAGCCTCGGCTGCGGTAACCCGATCGCCGTCGCCGGCCTCCAGCCCGGTGAGACGGTCCTCGACCTGGGTTCCGGCGGCGGCATCGACGTACTGCTGTCCGCCCGCCGGGTCGGCCCCGCCGGGAAGGCCTACGGCCTGGACATGACCGACGAGATGCTGAGCCTCGCCCGGGACAACGCCGCCCAGGCCGGCGCCACCAACGCTGAATTCCTCCACGGCCATATCGAATCGATCCCGCTGCCGGACGAGTCGGTCGACGTGATCATCTCAAACTGCGTGATCAACCTGTCCGGCGACGAGGCCGCCGTCTTCGCCGAGAGTTTCCGCGTGCTCCGGCCCGGCGGCCGGTTCGGCGTCTCCGACATCCTCGCCGAAGACCACCTGACCGCAGCGGACCGCGCCGAGCGGGGCAGCCACGTCGGATGCGTCGCCGGCGCCTTGTCCTTCACCGAATACCGGGACGGCCTGGCCAGAGCGGGCTTCACCGGCATCAGCATCACCCCCACCCACGAGGTCGTTGACGGGATGCACTCGGCCATCGTCCGGGCCATCAAAACAACCGTGCCGATCCACAGGGTGGGCGCAACCAGCTAACACACACGCCTGCGACTTGGCTGTCGGCCGGATGAGCGCCGGTCCGCTTGGTGTACGTACCCGGCCACGCCACGGGCGCAGTGGGCACCACGACCGCACACCTTGCCCGACCGTAGCATCTTATCATTCCGTCTCAGGAGTTGCCCGGACAACGCGCCATTGTCGAGCCCCATCGCTCCCGATGCGGCGCCTTAGCTTCGTAGAGACGGTCGGCACACCACGTTCGGCATATACGTGCAAGAAATTGAGTTCACACTTCACCGTCCAGCCGTTCTGCTCCAGCCAGCCCACGTAGGCCTCCACCACCGCTTGACATGCACGGGGATATGCCCGCTATCGACCGCATGACTTCCCTAAATCGGGGAAAATTGCCGCGTTTGAGTGTTCAAGTCCCCCCTCGGACACCATGGGGGTTCAAGTCCCTAGGGACACGCACCCAGGATCTTGGTGGCGCCTCCGAGCGGGGCAACGCCCTCGCGCGTGCGCTTCTTGATCCCTATTCCGGGCAATGCGGTCACGATCAGCGGGTCGAGATCGGTCGTCATGCCCGCATCGGCACAGCCCAGATCGAGTAGCTCGGCTAGGGCCTGGAGCGCAGCGCCCAGGGCCTTCAAACCGGGCGCCGTACCGACCTCGCCATCCAGATCGACAGTGCGATTGGCCCTGGGCCGCACGCCCACGCGCAAGTAGCCGCCGACCTGGGCGGTTCGGGCGGGGCAGGCCTGCGCCTCACCTGCGCACCGCCGAAATGGGTAGATCTGCCGATGCTGCGGCCAGGGTGTCTCGCGGAGAGTGGCCATACGCCGGCTGAGCGGACGGCGATCACCGAGATCCGCAGCGATCCGAATGAAGGAGATCATTATGATCCTGGCCACCACTACTGTCGAGGACGTCGAGCGATTCCTGGAGGTGTTCGGCACCAAGGGTGCCGACAAGCGCGGCAGCGGTGACCGAGGCCGGCTCGCTCGACCAGGACGAGGTGATCGCCGCCCTTGACCACGCCAGCATCTCCGAGGGTCCGGGCGGCCCGGCCGAGATGGTGCCGGGGGAACACCACGTGCGGATGAACATATACATCGCACGATCCGAGGGAGGCCTCGGCTGCATCGACCCCCAGGAACGCCAGGTGACGGCCAGCTGACCGATGATGGTCCGGGCCGGTCCCGCCGGCCGCTGCCAGCGGCAGCCGCGGGACCGGCCCGGATTCGCGTTCAGGGGCGGCGGCCAGTGAAGGCCAGCATCCTGTCCTTCGGGCTGGCGTCGGCGGGCACCTCGACAGCCGCGGCCATCATCTTCTGGCCGAGCGGGTTGGTGCCGCGGAGCAGTTCGGGTGGGACGTGGTGGAGGCCGATCGTCGTGGCCTCGACGGCGTCCGGCGGGAGTGCCTCATCGGCTCCGACCGAGCGGGCGAGATCCCAGCTATGGATCAGCAGGTCACCGATCAGGAACCCGGCCAGCTCCTGCTTCGGAATCCGCCCGAACTCGGGAACGCTCCCGGTGAGCTGCGAGGAATCCGATAGCAGGGCGTCGAAGGCGGCGCGGATCCGCTCCCAGTTGTCACCGGGTGCGGTGTCCGCGCTGAGCAGGCGGCCGCCCTCGGCCTGCCAACTCAGGGTGTGATCCACGAGCTGGCGCACGGTCCACTCCTGGCACGGCGTAGGCCAGTCCCACTGGCTGTCGGTGACCTGGCCGTAAACCTCGCTCCACTTGGCGGCGGCCTGACGCCAGATATCCACTGGTCCACTCATGTTGTCCCCCCACCTAGCGCGCCTACTGGCGCCTAACTGCGGCCCGGACGTTGAGACAGCTCCGCCGCGCGGCCGCCTTATCGGTATATCACTCGACATATTCAGTGGCTGCGCAGTAGCCGGCCTTCGTGGGACGAATCCCCGAGTGGCGCGCTGTCCCGGTCGGGCCGCGTTGCAGACCTTCATCGTGCATGTTCCCGTACCGGGAATCCCCGCGCGACCTCGGCATAAGGTGCTGATGTGCCCGTCCGCCCACCGTCGGGAACGGTGACGTTCCTGTTCACCAGCATCCAGGATTCCGTGCGCCGGTGGGACGAGGCGCCGGCCGAGATGGCAGCCGCCCAGCCGGTCCACGACGCGATCGTGCGGGAGGCGATCGAAGGTCACGGCGGGCACGTGTTCGCCACCGAACCAGACGGCTTCGGCGCGGCCTTCGCGACGGCAGCGAGCGCGGCCGAGGCCGCGGTGCAAGCGCAGCGCAAGCTGCGCGCCGACGCCACGATCGGCTTCGCGGTACGGATGGGTCTGCACACCGCAGAGGCGGTCGAACAAGACGGCAGCTACTCCGGGAGCAAGGTCAACCGGGCGGCACGGCGTCGTCGCCGACCACACCACCACCCATACGCGCCACCACCTGTTCGAGACCATCCGCCAGTTCGCCGAGGACCGGCTTGAGGCATCCGGTGAGCTGGCCGCGACCCGCGACCGCCATGCCGCCTACTTCGCAGGCCGGGCTAGCGCCCGTGGGATACGTGGAACGGCCCAGGCTGGCGGGACGCCGTTGATTGGGTCGACGCCGAGCTGGCCAACCTGCACGCCACATTCAGGTGGAGTTCGGCCCAGGGCGAGGTGGCGGTGGCCACCGACATCGCCGCGCACAGCTGAACTTCAGCCGGCCGCACTCCCCGGCGAGCGTTGTCTCCGCGACACGATCCCAGGCCGGAGCCCAGCCCGTACGATGCTGGAGACCGCGGCTGCGCAGAGCAGAGCGCCGATCAGGGTGAAGATCCCGAAGCGCAGCGGGTCGCGCTTACCCCTGGTGCTGTCCGCTGGCGCCGCTGAAGTATTCCTGCGGTGCTCGGTCCTGCTGGTCCGGCCGTGCCGGTGCCACGTGCACGAGCAGGTTGTAGGTGACCAGGGCGATGGCCAGGTGCATGAGCATGAGGATGGCGATCGCGCCGGGTGGCTGGCCCCGGTAGAGGATGTAGAGGTCGGGCAGCCACAGCACCAGCGTGACGAGAATGGCCAGGCGCATAAACAGCCATCGCGGTGCCGATGTCAGCCGGGTAACGACCGGCCACGCCGCGCAGGCGATGATCACGCCGACCACCGTCAGCTTGGCGTAATCGGAGAAGCGGAAGTGGACGTATCCCCTGGTGCTAGGGAAGATGTGTTCACCGATGACCACCAGCAGCGCGTCCGCGGCCAGCGAGCCGGCGATGGACGCGACCGTGGCCAGCAAGACGCGGCCGGCGGATGGCTGACGGTGCTGTGGCGAGAAGTCCAGCCGGGCCAGCGATGCAGCTTGTCGGAGCATGCGCGCGAGCATAGTGACGCCGGATGACAGATTCGTGAACGTCCTGACATCACCTGAGCCAGTGGGTCATCACCCTGCATACGCCCGTGACGGGATTACCCGGAGTGACTTCGCGCGTCGCCGTCAGGCGCCACCTGGGCTTTGGGTTCACCGGATAGGCCTCTATCAGCGCGGGCCAGCCGGACTAGGTGCTGGCTCCGCCTTCCGCTTCATGATCCTTTCACGATGACACCGCATCCTTATGCGGGTGAGTACCGGCTCCGTCTCATCCGCCCCGCTGCGGCCCTCATCCCGTTACAGCCACCGCCGGCCATCCGGCCGCCGTTCTGCCCCCGCCCCGGCCCGGTCTGGTGCGGGGCATCGCTGGTCGTGGCGGGTGCTGGGCTGGGGGCTACGACGGCCTTGACGATCACGGCGGAGACCTGGAGCCAGGTGACCGCTCCGGGCAGGCTGGCCACCTTCGCCGGGAACATCACCGGCATGGCGGGGACGTACCTGGCCCTGATCATGGTGCTGCTGGTCAGCCGCATCCCTTTTGCCGAGCACGTGCTCGGCAAAAGACGGCCTGCTGCGCTGGCACCGGCGGATCGCCCCCTGGCCGATCAGCCTCCTGATCGCCCACGCGAGCGTCCGGCACGGGCCTGTAGCGAGTCGCTGCTGACGATCGCCCCGCCGATCACGGCCACTGCCGGATGGTTTACCGCCGGGGCTGAAGGGTTAATGACCGGCCATGTCCGCTGCTGATGATGACATGCCTTCCGCTGATCAGGTCCGCGCGGCCGCCGAGGGCCGGGAGACCCACCCGGCCGAGGCGCACTCAGGCGGGAGCGCGGGACGGCTGAACTGGCTGCGGGCCGCGGTGCTCGGCGCCAACGACGGGATCGTGTCGGTGGCCGGCATCGTCATCGGGGTGGCCGGGGCGACCGCGGCACGCGGCCCCATCTTCACCGCCGGTCTGGCCGGGCTGGTCGCTGGGGCGGTGTCGATGGCCCTGGGCGAGTACGTGTCCGTCTCCAGCCAGCGCGACAGCGAGCTCGCGCAACTGACGCAGGAAAAACGCGAACTGGCCGAAACCCCAGAGGCCGAGCTGACCGAGCTGACCGCCCTGTACGAAGCCAAGGGCCTTTCGGCGGCCACCGCCCGTACGGTCGCTGCCGAGCTGACCGCCCGCAATCCGCTGGCCGCCCATCTCGACGCCGAACTGCACATCGACCCCAACGACCTGGCCCGCCCCTTGCAGGCCGCCGCCGCATCCGCGCTGTCGTTCACCTCCGGCGCCCTGCTGCCGCTGCTGGCCATCCTGCTGCCCCCGGCCACCCTGCGGGTACCCGTCACATTCGTCGCCGTCCTCATCGCACTCGGCCTGGCCGGTGCCCTCAGCGCACGCATCGGCGGCAGCGATATCCGCCGCGCCGTGCTACGGGTGGTTATCGGCGGAGCGCTGGGGCTGGCCTTTACCTACGGTGTCGGGCACCTGTTCGGGACCGCCATCGGCTGACGTTTGCCATCGTCTGCCGGGCCGCACCCGGAGGTACCAGGGCCGCCCAGCCGGCGCGGGCATGTGCCGTGGCTGATAAGGGTGCCAGGACACTTCCATGCGTGCGCCTCCCAGCGTTTGCGAGCTGCCGATATTCCAGCGGCCTCCGGTCGACCGGACGATCGAGTCGGCGATGGCCAGCCCGAGCCCGGCTCCCTGGCCGTCGTCGACCGCGCGGTGGAACCGGTCGAACAGCCGTTTCTGTTCTTCTTCGGGTATGCCCGGCCCGCTGTCCTCGACCGTGAGGCTGACCCGGCCCGCCGTCGCCGTTACAGCGACGCGGACGCGGCCGGCTGAGTCCGCGTACCGGCAGGCGTTGTCCATCAGCACCCCGGCGAGCCGGTCGATCCATTCTGGCGGCGCGACGATCAGCGCGGGCACGGGCGTTTCGGTGTCCGCCTCGATCGTGATGGACCGTGACCGGGCCAGCACGCGGAAGCGGTCGGCGCAGGTGCCGGCGATCGTCGCGACGTCGAGGGGCTCGTCGCCGGGTGGTGGTGGCTGGGAGTCGAACCGGGCCAGCCACAGCAGGTCCTCCACGATCCGGCGCAAGCGCTTGCCTTCGCCCTGAATCCGTGCCAGCGAGGCCTGGTATTCGGCTGCTGCCCGTGGGCCGGTCAGCGCGACGTCGGCCTCAGCGCTGATGACGCTCAGCGGAGTCCGCAGCTCATGCGATGCGTCGGCGGTGAATTCCAGCTGGCGGCGGCGCGATTGCTCGACCGGGCCCAGGGCCTTCAGGCCGACGGCCAGGGAACCGAGAAACATCGCCAGCAGCAGCAGCGGGGCCGCGGCGATCTCACTGCCCAGCAGGACCGCTTCGGTGTGCCGGTTCTGAGCCAGGCTCTGGCCGGCCGCTAGCCACCCGCTCCCGGTGCGGCGGGCATCGAGCCGGAACGGGCTGCCCCCGATGCTCGCGGTCAACGGCCAGCCATGGCCCGGCCGCAATCCCCGGGGCAGCGGCGGAATATCCTCGCCGAGCGGGATCACTCGACCGCCGGGCTCGATGAGCCAGAGGAAAAGCGGCGCGTCGTCGACATCGCCGTCGTCATCGTGGTCGCTGTCTTTTGACGTCTGCGTGACCCCACCAGGCCGGCTGGTCTCGGCCAGGTGGTCAGCCAGCCGAGCGTCGGTCTGCCCAGTCAGCCGGCCGGTCACCACGAGGTTCAGCGCCGTGACGCTGCCGGTGTAGACGATGGCGATGATCAGCGTGGCGGCGCCCGCGACCCGGGCCGCGTGCGCGAACTGCGGCGACAGCAGCCGGCCCCGTTCGGGCAGGCCCCGGTGGCCAGGCGCAGCCTCATGTGCCCGTCATCCTCATGTGCTGGTCATCCGGTAACCGACGCCGCGGACCGTCTGGATCTGCACCCGGGCGCCCGCCAGCTTGGCTCGCAGCCGGGCCAGGTGGACGTCGATGGTGTTGGAGCCGAACGCATCGGCCTCGTTGTCCCAGACATGCTGGGCGATGAACCGCCGGTCGACCACCGCCGGGGAACGGCGCATCAGCATTTCCAGGATGCCGAGTTCGGTGCCGGTCAGCGATGGATGGTCCTGACCGACCCGCGCGCTGCGGGCCGCGGGATCGAACTCCAGGTCCCCGACCACCAGCAAGGACGGCTGGACCTGCGGTGGCCGGCGCTGCAGGGCCCGGAGCCGGGCCAGTAGCTCACTGAAGTCGAACGGCTTGACCAGGTAATCGTCGGCGCCCGCGTCCAGTCCCGTGACCCGGTCGGCGGGAGTGTCTCGCGCCGTCAACATCAAGACGGGTGTCGCGGACCGGATCCGCCGCATGCGCTGAACCACTTCCAGGCCGGACAAGCCCGGCATCCGCCAGTCCAGAACCACGACGGAGTACTCATAGGTTCTCAGGAATCGCAGCGCGGCGTCCCCATCGGGCACCAGGTCCACCACATAGCCTTTTCCCCGAAGGCCGCGCCCGATAACCTCCGCCAGCCCGCGGTCGTCCTCGGCGAGGAGTATCCTCACCGCGACCGGATTTCCCGATGCGATGTCATGTTCAGCACAGGCCAAGCCTCCTGCCGAGATCGGAGGAGAACACTTTACGGGGGTCCAGTAGCTCCCGGGACCTTCCGCCACTCGGCCAGCTGACCGTACATGGCGGCGAAGGCGTCCGCCCGCATCCGGACATCCTTGGCCAGGTAGACCCGGCCGCCGGCGTCGGCGACGCGCCGGTCCAGGTGATTCAGGACCGTCGGCAGTCTCGGATTTCCCGTCGGCATGTCCACGGCCAGCGACCAGCCCGGCCCGGAAAATGAAAGGTAGTTCCCGCTCGCCGGGCCGAATCGCCGCAGCGTGCCCAGAAACGGCGCCACACGATGCCGCCGCGGCGTGCTCAGCACTTCGGTGATCAGAATTGGCCAGCTCGTTTGTTGTTGTTGCCCTAGCTATAGCTAGTCTTGTGCATGGCCACGGTGCTGGCCCTATTCGGGGTTACGCACGTATCAATGTCCGGCGCCGAGGCGATCGAGCGTGACGGCCTGGCGCCCGGAATGGACGCACCTGTCTGGTCACTCGTGGACTCCACCGGCAAGGTAGTCCGCTCTCCCCCGAGCACTCCCCTGCACCTGATCATGTTCACCGACCATTCCCTGAAAGCTTTTCCTTCTGTAGTGGATGGGCTGCGCGAGCTGTAGTGGATGGGCTGCGCGAGGTCATGGCGCAGGAGCGGCTAGAGATCGTGGTGCTGACCCGCCGCCGCAACGAGCTGGCGGAGCCGGTGCTGCGCATGATCGGCCTGGACGGCATCTCGGTCCTGACTGGGTCATCTTCGCTCTATGCCGTATATAACGTCCGGGTGACGCCCTTTGTGATATTCGTCGACTCAGCTGGCCGGGTGCGGGCATCTAGCCTGGTCAATGAGCATGGCAGGTGACGAAGCCGCTGCAGCTCGCGGATCTCCCGCTCGAGCAGGAAAATCTCGCGCCGCGCGGCCGCTTCCGGCGCCGCACAGCCGGGGCCGGAGTGTAGGCCAGTGGACGTCGTGGTTCTGTGCGCCAAGACGGCCGTCGCGTGCCTGCTGATCGTTGCGGGCGGCGCCAAACTCTCCGACCCGGCCAGTTTCGCTTCGACCGTGCGGCTGTTCATCCCGTTCCGCGTCGCCTGGCCGTGGCTGTCGGCACTCGCCGTCGGAGTCTCGCTAGGGGAGCTCGCTGTCGGCCTGGCCAGCCTGACGCTCCCGGCGATCACGGCGCTGAACGCCCTCGTCTTCGCCATCGGCTGCGCATTTGTTGCCGTCTCCGCCATGGGCTATGTCTTCCACCGGGGCCGGTCATGCCGATGTTTCGGGGCGCTGTCCCAGCGGAGGTTCGACGCCGCGGGCGTCGTGCGCAGCGCCGTCGTCGCAGGTAGCGCTCGGGACAGCCGAGCACACGGGCGAGCTCAGCGGCTTGCGGGTGCTGCTGCTCACTTCCAGCCCGAAGAGTTACCTGAAGGTCTCTGATGCCTTCCGCGCTACCCGGCTGGAGTGCGGCCGCATCCTGGCACAGACCACCACGCAGGCATACGGCGCGACTTCCACGCCGCTGCTGGTGTCTATCGACCGCGATGGCGTGGTCAGGGCGGCCGCCCCGGCCATCCAGCTCGCCGAGGTCCGCGCGTTCAGCCGGGCGTGCCTGTTTCCCCCGGATCAGGGAAAATCCATCCCAATTACAGCCGCGGCACCACAGCACAAAAACGACCTGGAAGCGGCCGCCCCGGCTGCTGGAGCCGACTGAGAAGGGGATCGCGCGATGGCTTGGAGGCACTTCGGCTCAAGTTTCGACGCACGAGTCAGCCAGATGACGGAACGGGCCTCCCGGAGAATGTCACGCAGAAACACTCTGCGAACTGTTTTCGTAAGCGGCGCCGCCGCCCCCACATCACGGTCATGCGGCACAGTCGAGTCTCGCACGGCGATCGGCACGACGTCACATCGTCAACGCCCGCTCATATGCCTTCGTGTTTCTGGCGCTGCGCCGCGTTCAGCTGCGGAACCGGATCCCGGCGGTGGCGTACTCGGCCAGCATGGGTACCGGGGCGAACGCCCGGTCACCGGTCGCAGCGTGCATCGCCTCCAGCACGCTGACGACGTGCGCCGGGCCGGCCTCGTCGAGCATCTGAAGCGGCCCGCGGGGGTAACCGCAGCCGAGCATCATCGCGGTATCGATGTCGGCCGGGCTCGCGTACCCGTCCTGGAACATGCGCACCGCGTCGTTGAACTGTGTATAGGCGAGCGCCTCAATGAGGAAGCCGGGCCGGTCCCTGGAGATAACCGCGTTCAGCCCGATCCTGGCGGCGAGCGCGGCCGCCTTGGCGGCCGTGCCTGCCGCGGTCACGTCCGGCACCACCAGCTCGGCAAGCTCCGCCTTGCCGTCGCCCACCTTGACGAAGTGGACACCGACCGCATCGGCCGGGTGGCCTACGGCCAGTACCGCATCCAGGACCCGCTGCTTCGGGTCCGCCGCCACGATGACCAGGCCGGTCTCGTCGGACGGCTGCCGCACGACGCGGATACCGGCCGCGGTGATCCGGTTGGCCAGCTCGTCCAGCGGGCCGTCCTTCTCCCTCATCAGCGCGACCTCGGCGGGAACAGTTGCCAGCTCGGGTTCCTCACCCGCTGCCGCGGGGGAGCCCTGCCGCTGATAGTCATAGAACCCGCGTCCGCTCTTGCGGCCGAGCAGCCTGGCATCGCACAGCCTGCGCAGCAGCGGCGCGGGCGCGTAACGGTTGCCACCGAACTCAGCCTGGAGCACCTCAAGGACCGACAGATCCGTATCCAGGCCGATCAGGTCAAGCAGGGTCAGCGGCCCCATCGGCAGGCCGAGTCCGGCAGTAGCCGCCGTGTCGATGTCCTCGCGGGTGGCCTGCGCGGTTTCCAGCAGCCGGATTGCGTGGTTGAGGTAGGGGACCAGCAGCGCATTCACGATGAACCCGGCTCGGTCGCTGACCCGGACGGGAGTCTTGCGCAGGTCACGGGACAGCAGAGTCAGCGTCTCGGCGGTCTCCGGCGAGGTGAGCACCGTGGAGATGACCTCGACCAGCTTCATGACCGGAGCGGGATTGAAGAAGTGCAGCCCGGCCACCCGGGGCGGATACCGCGTACCGCCCGCGATCTCTGTGATCGACAGCGAGGAGGTATTGGTGGCCAGGATCGCATCGGCCCGGCAGGCCTCGTCCAGCTGGGCGTAAAGAGTCTTCTTGAGGTCCATGCGTTCTGGTATGGCCTCGATCACCAGGTCGGCGCCGGCCACTCCGGCCGGGATGTCGACCGTGGGCCGGATCCGGGCGAGCATCTCGTCTCGTGCGGCTTCGGTGAGTTTGCCCCGGCTGACCGCCTTGTCCAGGGATGCGCGCAGCCGGGCCATGCCCTGGTCCAGGAAAGTCTGGTTGATCTCGATCGCGACGACGCGGCGGCCACTGCGGCCGACCAGCTCGGCGATGCCCGAGCCCATGAGGCCAAGCCCGATCACCGCCACCTCGCGGATATCGGCTGGCTGTATCACGCTACTAGTCATTTGCTGAGCCTTTCGTCTAGCTAAGCCACGGGACGTTCACGACCAGGCTCCTCCGGCGCGAAGCGCGCGCCTGCGCGGAGTGGAGCACGGGCGCTGGAGACGGATGATCGCGCGCAGCGCCCCTGTCATGGCGGCGGGAGCTTGATCGCGACCGCGGTCCCGGGGCCGAGCAGGTGGGGCTCCCCCCGGACGAGCACGTTAAGCGGAGCGCCGTTGTGCACGAGGTAGCATTCCGCGTCGTGGGTGAGCCTGGCCCGGATCTGCCGTACGCCGAATCGAAGCGAGAAGGCGAGATCGTTCCAGGCGTGTGGTAGCCGGGGCGCGAAGGACAGACGGCCGTCGAAGTCCCGGGCTCCACCGAACCCGGCAAACTCGTCTGGGTACCGCGCCTCGACGGTACGCCATTCGTCCGCTCGGTTGAGGTGTACTGGCGGCAACTCAATTTTCCGCTTGAGCACGATTCGAAGGTAATCCCCTGCACGCGATAGCGACAGATGGGCCGGCCGCGATTGCCGCCCGTCGCCCGGCCTGCCGGGGGATCCCTGCCGTCCTGCCGGAACACCAGACGGGCGTTGCTGTGCCGGGAAGCCACCCTCGAGCCGAGACCGGCCGCCGCCAGGCCGGCCACGACGTGCACCGGAAATGCGACTGCGGGCAAGGGCACGCCAGACGGCAGTCCGGTAGCGGCTTTCATCATGGATCGTCGCCCATGAGAGTTGCGCGCCCACAAGCGCGGTCGGCCAGCCAGCGGAAGCATCCCCATTCGTTGCCGCACCACCGGTCATCCTGATTTGATCACCGAACGTCATGGTGAGCGCGGAATCGAAAGTGCAGGACCAGTGGTGCCGACGATGCCGGAGCAGACAACCTGGTGACGGGTCAAAACCGAGCGAATTCCCGGAAGACGCGCCGTTTACGAAACGGTTTCACCCGACACGTCGGGGGCCGTCCGGCCGCTCGCATTCCATCAGGAGCACAGCGGCCGAGGGCAACATCATGCGGCCGACGTACTACGTGCCGACGCCGCTACCGCGTACCGTGTCTGCCGTGTCCAGCGATGATCCCGGAACGGCCCCCATGCCGCTCGCACGGCTGGCCCCAGACGGCCCGGTGGTGTCGCGGATCGGCCTGGGGCTAGCGGCGCTTGGCCGTCCCGCTTACATCACCACCGGTCGGGCCGGTGACCTGCCCGACCGCAGCGTGGCCGGCCTGGCGGCCCGCACGTTCACCGTGCTCGACGCCGCGTACGACGCCGGGATCCGGTACTTCGACGCGGCCCGGTCCTATGGCAGGGCCGAGGAGTTCCTCGGTGCGTGGCTGGCTGAGCGCGGCGTCCCGGCCGCCGTCGCCGGGTCCAAGTGGGGTTACCGGTACACCGGCGACTGGCGGCTGGACGCCGAGCACCAGGAGATCAAACAACACTCGCTGGCCATGTTCACCACCCAGCTCGCCGAGACCCGGGCGTTTCTCGGGGACCGGCTCGCGCTCTATCAGATTCACTCCCTGACCACCGATTCCGGGCCGCTGGACGACCCGGAGCTGCTGGCCGCGCTCGCCGACCTGCGGGCCCAGGGCGTCATCGTCGGCATCACGACCAGCGGTCCCGGCCAGGCGGATACCCTGCGCCGGGCGCTTGAAGCGACGGTGCATGGGCAGCCGGTGTTCAGCAGCGCCCAGGTGACCTGGAATCTGCTGGAGCCATCGGTCGGTCCCGCAGCAGCAGAAGCCGCCGGCGCCGGCTGGGCCATCCTGATCAAGGAAGCCCTCGCCAACGGGCGCCTGGCTCCTGGGAGCGATCCGGCCGGCGCGCCGGCTGAGCTCACAGCGCTCGCCGACGCCCAGGGTGTGGCCGTGGACGCCATCGCGATCGCGGCGGCGCTGGCCAATCCGTGGGCGAGCGTGGTGCTGTCGGGAGCGGTGACACCCGGCCAGCTGGAGTCAAATCTGGGAGCGCTCGCTGTGACCGAAATGCCCCACCTCGACGTCGCCGAGCCGCCTGCCAGCTACTGGTCAGCGCGGTCCGGCCGGCCCTGGCAATAACGTGACCCGTTGAGACTTACAGCCGTGGGGCCTGGTGGCTTGAAGTGCTCAGAGGTATGAAGGGAGCTGTCAACATTCGTCTCGTCCCGCCCAGGGAAGTGCCACGTGAAGAAGATCATCAATGACCCAGGCAACGTCGTCTCGGAGGCGCTGATCGGATTCGCGGCCGCGCATCGCGATCTCGTCCGGGTGAATTTCGGGCCCGACTACATCGTGCGGGCCGACGCACCGGTACCCGGCAAGGTCGCCATCGTCTCGGGCGGTGGCTCCGGACACGAGCCGCTGCACGGCGGCTTCGTCGGCGTGGGAATGCTTGACGCCGCGGTGCCCGGGGCCGTCTTCACCTCACCCACCCCGGACGCGGTGCTCGCGGCCACCCAGGCGGCGAACGGCGGCGCCGGGGTCCTGCACATCGTGAAGAACTACACCGGCGACGTGCTGAACTTCGAGACCGCCGCCGAGCTGGCTGGCGCCGAGGGCATCGACGTCTCTGCCGTTGTCATCAACGACGACGTTGCCGTCGAGGACTCGACCTACACCGCGGGCCGGCGAGGAGTCGGTGGCACCGTGCCGCTGGAAAAGATCACCGGCGCGGCGGCCGCCCGCGGTGACGATCTCGCCGCGGTCACCGCGATCGCGGAGCGGGTGATCGGCAACGTCCGCTCGATGGGCGTCGCCCTGACGCCGTGCATCGTGCCGCACTCCGGTGAGCCCAGTTTCGTCCTGGCTGACGACGAGATCGAGATGGGCATCGGCATCCATGGCGAACCCGGCCGCCACCGAATGAAGATGGAGCCCGCCGACGATCTCGTGGCCGACCTGCTGGGCCCGGTCGTCCAAGACCTGCCCTTCGAGCGCGGTGACCGGACCCTGCTGATGGTCAACGGCATGGGCGGGACGCCGCTGCTCGAGCTCTACCTCGCCTACGGCATCGCCGCCGGCCTGCTCGAAAAGCAAGGGGTCGAGGTCAGCAGATCCTTGGTCGGGAACTACATCACCAGCCTCGAGATGCAGGGTATGTCGGTGACCCTGCTGCGGCTCGATGATGAGCTGACGCAGCTATGGGACGCGCCGGTGCACACTGCCGGGCTCCGGTGGGGCATGTGAGCGGCGGCTGCGACGGACCACGCGTGGCCGCGGCGATCCGGGTGGTCGCGGCGGCCATCGCCGACCAGCACGTCGAGCTGACGCGCCTGGACCGCGAGATCGGCGATGGCGACCACGGTGAGAACATGAACCGGGGCTTCAAGGCCGTGGTCGCAAAGCTGGACGCCGATCCGGGGATGGCGCCCGGCGCGGTCCTGAAGCTCGTGGCCATGACCCTGATGTCCACGGTGGGGGGCGCGTCGGGGCCGCTGTACGGGACGGCGTTCCTGCGCGCCGCGACGGCGGTCGGCGGCACCGATCAGCTGGACGCGGCCGCGGTCGGGCCCGCGCTGGCCGCGGCGCTGGGCGGTGTACAGGCCCGCGGTAAGGCCGTGCCCGGGGACAAGACGATGGTCGACGCCCTGGTGCCAGCCGTCGAGGCGGCCCAGGGCGACTCGGTAGCGGAGGTGCTGCAGGCCGCGGCCGCCGCCGCGCACGACGCCGTGGCCACGACGATTCCCCTAGTGGCGCGCAAGGGCCGGGCTTCGTATCTGGGTGAGCGCAGCGCCGGTCATGCCGACCCGGGCGCCACTTCGACCGCGGTGATCCTGGCCGCCCTCGCGGAGGCGGCCAAGGGATGACCGGCCGGCGGGTGGCTATCGTCGCGGTGTCACATTCAGCGGAGCTGGCCGCCGGCGTGGCCCAGCTGGCTGCTCAGATGGCACCGGACGTCACGATCATCGGGGTCGGCGGAAGCGACGGCGGCCTGGGGACGTCCTTTGAGGCCATCACTGATGCGCTCCAGCGTGCGGATTCGGCTGCGGGAATCGTCGTCCTGTATGACCTGGGCAGTGCGCGGCTGACCAGCGAGTCCGCCATCGAGTTCCTCGACCCAGGGCTCGCCGAGCGGATCGACATCGTGGACGCGCCGCTGGTCGAAGGGGCGATCGCGGCCGCGGTGGAGGCCGAGAGCGGCGCTGGCCGGGCCGCCGTGACCGCCGCCGCGCGGTCGGCGGCCGGCGCCGGACCGGCCGAGGCCGGGACAGCCGGGCCAGCTGGGGCTGGGGAGGCTGGCGCTGCTGGGGCGGAGGCTCCCGCGGCTACTGGAGCTGAGGCTGCGGAGGGCCGCACCGCCGGGCCGGCGGGGGCTGCGGGGGCTGGGGCTGCGGGGGCTCGGGCCGAAGCTGCCGCCGAGCCCACGGCGCCGGTACTGACCCGCTCGGTGCGACTGCGCAACAAGCTGGGTTTGCACGCCCGTCCCGTCGCTGAGCTGATCCGGCAGGTGGCCGACCTCGACGCCGAGGTGCGGATCGGGCGCAGCGGGAAACCGGCCACGGATCTGCGCAGCCTGCTGGGCGTCGTTAGCCTGGCGCTCCGGGGCGGCGAAATGGCCGAGCTGTCGGCGTCTGGGCCGGACGCGAGCGCCGCGCTGGACTGCGTTCGAGGGGGTGATTGAGACCGGATTCGGCGAGGAGGATGCGAGCACTACTGGACCCGGGAGCGCCCAGCCGGCCGATTCCGCGCCGTCCGGGCTCCCTCGCCCCGAAGCAGCATCGGCAAAGGCACAAGCACCGGCGCGCGGCGCGCCCGGCCGGGCGATCGGCCCCGCGGTCCGCGTGGCGGTCCCGGACGTTCCCGACCGCCCCGGTTCCGGCGCGGACCGCGAGCGCGGCCGCCTGAACGTTGCGCTGCAGGCGGCGACCGGGCGACTGGCCGCCGGCGACCCGATGAGCCGAGCGCACGCCGTGCTCGTAGCCGACCCGCAGCTGTGGACGGCCGCCGAGCGCGGCCTGGCCGGCGGGCTCGCCGCCGAGCCGGCCTGGTGGCACGCGGTGACGGCCCTTGCGGAGCAGCTCGCCGCCAGCCCTGACGAGCTCGTGGCCGCCCGGGCGGCGGACGTGCGTGAAGCGGGCGCGGCGGTCCTGAACGAGCTCGGCGAGGTGGTCGACCGGATTCCGCCGGCCAGCACGCTGCAGGGGGCCGTCCTGGTGTCCGACGAGCTCGGGCCGGGCGAGGTCGCGCGGGCCGTCGAACGCGGCGCGGTCGCCATCGCCCTGTCCCGGGGCTCGCCGACGGCCCATGCCGTGCTGGTCGGCCGCAATCTCGGCGTGCCCATGGTGCTGGGCACCGGGCGGGAGCTGGAAAACCTGCGGCCCGGAGCGGTCCTGGATGTGGACGGCACGGCGGGCACGGTCGAAGTCGACCCGCCCGACCTCGCCGAGCGCCAGGAAGAGGTCGAGGCGGCCGCGCAGCGGAGCGCCCGGGAGCGGGAGCTCGCTGCCGCCCCGGTGCAGTACCGGGGCCGGCCCATCCGGGTCGCGGCCAACATCGGGTCGGTGGCCGAGGCGCGGGCCGCGGTGGCCGCGGGCGCCGACGGCGTCGGCCTGCTGCGGACCGAGTTGCTGATGCTCGACCTCCCGGAACTGCCGGACGAGGACGCCCAGACCGCCCAGCTGGCCGAAATCTTCGAGGTGCTGGGGGAACGGCCGGTGGTGGTCCGCGTGCTCGACGTCGGCGGCGACAAGCCCATGCGGGCCCTGGCCCTCGACCCGCAGCACAACGGCTTCCTCGGTGTGCGCGGGCTGCGGTGGCTGCTGCGCCATCCCGATGTCCTGCACACCCAGCTGCGGGCCATCTGCCGCGCGGGGGTCGCCCACCATGCAGAGGTCATGGCACCCATGGTCACCGTGGCGGCGGAGGCGGTCGCCTTCCGCGAGGCGGTCGATCGGGCCGTCGGATCGCTCGCGGCCGACGGAATCGCGGCTGCCCGGCCGGACCGGGTTGGGGTCATGATCGAGGTGCCCGCCGCGGCCCTGGCCACGGACGAGATCGGCGCGGAGGTCGACTTCGTGTCGGTGGGCACCAACGACCTGGTCGCGTACACCATGGCCGCTGACCGCGCCGAACCCGATGTGGCTGCGCTGGCTGATCCGTCGGCCACGGCCGTGTGGCGGCTGCTCGACCAGGTGTGCGCGGGCGCCGCGCGGGGCAACGCCGACGTTTCGGTCTGCGGCGAGCTGGCGGCCGATGACCGCTATGCGGCCCGGCTGGTGGAGCTGGGCGTGACAGAACTGTCCATGGCGGCCGGCCGTATCCCGGCCGTGAAGGCCCTGCTGCGAGCCGGCTGACCACCTGAGTTCACACCAGCAACAGCAGTGTGCTGGAACATCAATTCAGATTTACACGCCGGAAATATTGCCGACTGTACATCGGCAACGTAAGTTAATTTTTGGAGCTAAACGATCATCCCGTTGATAGCCAGAACACTTGGTTACGGCCGAAGTGGCCAACGGCTGCTCGGAACAGGGCTACCGGACCACCCAGTTATGGCCGAAGTGGCCAACGGCCGCTCGGAACAGGGCTAAGGGGGCGTGATGTCTGACATTACCCCGTTGATGGCGAGAGGCGAAGGCCGCACGATCGGCCGCATCGCCGGCTTGCCCGGCGAACTGATGGCCGAATTCCTCGGCACCTTCATCATTCTCGCGTTCGGTGACGGGGTGGTGGCGATGGCCGTGGCCGCCCTGCCCGGCTCCGGACGCGCCGCCACGCCGACCACGATCTTCCTGGCGGCCGGCGACTGGCTGCTGATCGTGTTTGGGTGGGCGTGGGCCGTCGCGTTCGCCATATGGGTGGCGGGGGGCGTCAGCGGGGCGCACCTCAACCCCGCCGTCACGCTGGGCTTCGCCGTGCGGCGCAATTTCCCCTGGCGGAAGGTCGTGCCGTACTGGGCCGCCCAGGTTTTCGGCGCCTTCGTCGGCGCTGCCCTGGTGTTCTGGGTGTACAACCCCGCGATCCAGGCGTACAACCTCGCGGCGCATACGCCGAAGAGCTCGGGTCAAGCCCTGGCCTCTTACTCAATCTTTGCCACGTTCCCGGCCCCGTACTTCCACGGCGCGATAGGGGGACCGCTGATCGACCAGATCGTCGGCACGGCCTTCCTGGTGATGCTCGTCGTGGCCGTCATCGACGCCCGGAACACCGCGGTCGGCTCGAACATGGGACCGCTGATCATCGGCTTCATCGTGGCGGCGATCGGGGCCTCGTTCGGCGCGAACGCGGGATACGCCATCAACCCGGCCCGTGACTTCGGGCCCCGGCTCTTCGCCTGGATTGCCGGGTGGGGAAAGGTGGCCCTCCCAGGGACGTACAACGCGGTCGGGTTCCACTTCAGCAACTACTGGTGGATACCCATCGTCGGGCCCTTGATCGGCGGCGTCGCAGGCGTCATCATCTACGACCTGTTCGTCGGCGACGTGCTGCACGCCCGGCTGAAGATGGCCGAACAGGTCACCGGCCCGATCGAGGAGACCCCGACGGTCTCCGACAAGTCCGGCTCTGGCTCGTAACCAGGCGCCAGCCGGCGGTGCCGCCTGCCCGATCCCACGTAATACGAAAAGGAGGCGGTCATGCCAGATTTCGTCGGCGCCGTCGACCAGGGCACAACCAGCAGCCGGTTCATGCTCTTCGACCACTCCGGGAACGAGGTGGCCAAGCATCAGCTTGAGCACGAGCAGATCCTGCCGCAGGCCGGCTGGGTGGAGCACAACCCGGTCGAGATCTGGGAACGGACCGTCTCGGTGATCCAGACTGCGCTGAACAACGCGGGACTCGGCGCCTCCGATCTGGCCGCGCTCGGAGTCACGAATCAGCGCGAGACCGCGGTCGTGTGGAACCGCAGGACCGGCCGTCCCTACTACAACGCCATCGTGTGGCAGGACACCCGTACCGACCGGATCGCCAGCGCGCTCGACCGCGACGAGCGCGGCGGCGTGATCCGGCGCAAGGCCGGCCTGCCGCCCGCGACGTACTTCTCGGGCGGGAAGATCCAGTGGATCCTGGAGAATGTCGACGGGGTGCGGGAAGCCGCCGAGAACGGTGACGCCATCTTCGGCAACACCGACAGCTGGGTGATCTGGAACCTCACCGGCGGTCCCGATGGCGGCGCGCACGTGACGGACGTGACGAACGCCAGCCGGACGATGCTGATGAACCTGGAGACGCTGGACTGGGACGACGAACTGCTCGGGTTCTTCAACATCCCGCGCGCGATGCTGCCCGAGATCCGGCCGTCCTCGGACCCGCGCGGCTACGGCGAGGTCCGCGGGCTCGCCGCGCTCGGGGGCGTCGCGCTCACCGGCGACCTGGGTGACCAGCAAGCGGCGACCGTCGGACAGGTATGCTTCGGTGTCGGGGAGGCCAAGAACACCTACGGGACCGGCAACTTCATGCTGCTCAACACCGGCGAGGAACTGGTGCGCAGCAAGAACGGGCTACTGACCACCGTCTGTTACAAGTTCGGTGACCAGAAGGCCATTTACGCCCTGGAAGGCTCGATCGCGGTCACCGGATCGGCGGTGCAGTGGCTGCGTGACCAGCTCGGCATCATCTCCGGCGCGGCCGAGACGGAAGCGCTGGCCAGCCAGGTGCCCGACAACGGCGGCATCTACTTCGTCCCGGCGTTCTCCGGGCTGTTCGCGCCGTACTGGCGAAGCGACGCCCGCGGCGTGATCGTCGGGCTGTCCCGGTTCAACACCAACGCCCACCTCGCCCGGGCCACCCTGGAGGCCATCTGCTACCAGAGCCGGGACGTCAGCGAGGCCATGGAGCAGGACTCCGGCGTGCACCTGGAGGTCCTGAAGGTCGACGGCGGGGTCACCGCGAACAACCTGGCCATGCAGTTGCAGGCCGACATCCTCGGCGTGCCGGTCAGCCTGCCCGTCGTGGCCGAGACGACCGCGCTGGGGGCCGCGTACGCGGCCGGCCTGGCCACCGGATTCTGGGCGAACACCGACGAACTGAAGGTCAACTGGAACGAATCCCGGCGCTGGGATCCAGAATGGAATGAGCAGCAGCGCGCGGACGGTTACGCGGGCTGGAAGAAGGCGGTAGAGCGCACGCTCAACTGGGTGGAGGTCGACTGATCTCATGGCAGCGGAGTCGACTGATCTCATGGCAGCGGAGTCGACCTCCGCGGCGGAACTGTCCCCTGCGACACGGGAGGACGCGATCGCCCGGATGGCCGAGGACGAAGTTGACATTCTGGTGGTCGGCGGGGGCATCGTGGGAGCCGGCTCTGCTCTCGATGCGGTGACGCGCGGGCTGACGACCGCGATCGTCGAGGCGCGGGACTGGGCCAGCGGGACTTCCAGCCGGTCGAGCAAGCTCATCCACGGCGGCCTGCGCTACCTGGAGATGCTCGACTTCGGCCTGGTCAGGGAGGCCCTGCACGAGCGGGGACTGCTGCTCGACCGCATTGCCCCGCACCTGGTCCGGCCCGTGCCATTCCTGTATCCGCTGCGGAACCACTGGGAACGCGAGTATGTGGGGGCCGGGGTGTTGCTGTACGACGGGATGGCGTTCACGTCGGGCACGGCGCACGGGCTCAAGCATCACCGGCACCTGACCCGGAAGGGGGCCATGCGCGAGGCTCCGTGCCTGCGCAAGGACGCCCTCACCGGCGCCATCCAGTACTGGGACGCCCAGATGGACGACGCCCGGTATACGATGACCGTCGTGCGGACCGCCGTCTCCTTCGGTGCGCACGCGGCCAACGGGGTCCAGGTCACCGGCTTCCTGCGGCAGGGCGAGCGGGTGACGGGCGCGACGATGATCGACCTGGAGACCGGCCGGAGCTTCGAGGTGCGGGCCCGGCAGGTGATCAATGCCACCGGCGTATGGACCGACGACACCCAGGCCCTCGCCGATACCCGCGGCCAGTTCCACGTGCGGGCCTCGAAGGGCATTCACCTCGTCGTGCCCCGGGACCGGCTGCAGTCCAACACCGGGATGATCCTGCGGACCGAGAAGAGCGTGCTGTTCGTCATTCCCTGGGGACGGCACTGGATCATCGGGACCACCGATACCGACTGGTCGCTGGAGAAGGCTCACCCGGCCGCCAGTTCCCGGGACATCGACTATCTGCTCGAGCACGTCAACTCCGTGCTTAACTCGCCGCTCACCAGGGAGGATGTCGAGGGCGTCTACGCCGGCCTGCGGCCGTTGCTGACCGGTGAGTCCGAGTCGACGTCGAAGCTGTCGCGCGAGCACGTAGTGGGTCACCCGGTCCCGGGCCTGGTCGTCGTGGCCGGCGGCAAGTACACGACCTACCGCGTGATGGCCGCTGACGCGGTCAACGAGGCGGCCCGCGGCCTGGACAGCCGGGTTCCGGAATCCTGCACGGATCAGGTGCCGCTGCTCGGCGCGGACGGCTACCGGGCGCTGTGGAATCAGCGCAGCACGCTGGCCAAGACCGCCGGGATCCACCCGGCCCGCGTCGAGCACCTGCTCAACCGGTACGGGTCCTGCGCGCATGACTTGCTGGCCATGCTGCGGGAGGATCCGTCGCTGGCTAAGCCGCTGCCAGCCGCGGACGACTACCTGCGGGTGGAGGCACGTTACGCGGTCACCCACGAGGGCGCCCGTCATCTGGACGATGTGCTGGCCCGGCGCACGCGGATTTCGATCGAGTCCTGGGACCGTGGCGTCACCGCGGCCCCCACCGTGGCCGCGCTCATAGCAGACGTCCTGAAGTGGGACGACGAGCAGAAGCAGCGGGAGATCGACCATTACCTGGCGCGCGTGCGGGCGGAACGGGATTCGCAGACCAAGCCCGACGACGACACAGCCGAGGCCGCACGGCTCGGCGCGCCGGACATCGCCGCGCTCCGCTGACCAGATCGGCGCGCCCGCGGCCCGGAACGCTGCCTGCACCCGGGTCGGGGCGCGGCGGACACGGCGCGCAGCCGGATGTATGGCAAGAAGATTTCAATTGACGCAACTGCATTCCCGCACCGTCAGGTGACCGGTGGGACGACATCCGGTCGGTACCGCAATTCGCAGGAGGAGAAAGCTGGCCCGGGCGGGTGTACGCGGGATGCTACATGGTGTCGTCGTCCTTCGCCGCCGCGTCTTGCTTGATGCCGAACAGCGGCTTGGTTACCTCGACCATCTTCTCCGCGAACTTCCGCTGGGACGTGAGCAGCTGCTCAGTGAAGTCGTAGGCATTGGCCACGAACTCCCCGGGATTGAGCGGCGTGTCGCTGTATGGCAGGTCGGGCACTGGGATGCACGGCGTGATCGATGCGCCGAGCTTGTTCACCACATCCACCACGCCGTCAATGTTCCAGGTCAGCCGGACCGCTATCCGGATCAGGTCATGCTGCTCGGCGGACCCGACCTGGCCTGCCATGGTGACGGTGCCGTTTCGCACTTGTACGGTGACGCGTGCCGGGTCCGCGAGCAGGATCTCGGTGAGCATCTGGCGGACCTCCCAGGCGATGTCCTCGTCTGGGCGCAGAAAGTCGCTCAGCAGGTCACAGCGGCTCACGATCCCGATCAGGTTGCCGCCGGCGCCGCCCCCGAACACCGTGCCGGAGTCGACCACGGGCAGCCGCTTGACGTGGCAGCTGTTCATCAGCCGCGCGGCGGTCGGCAGCGTTGCGTCCGGGTGGATGGTGACGGCCGGCGAGGTCATTAGCTCACCCGCCGTAAGGTCCAAGTGCTCCTTGTCGCCGGCGTGCCGTCGGGGGCGGCCGTCCGATTCGGGCTCGGCGGCCTGCGCGCGCTTCTCCAGCACCCTGAGCAGGTCCGCCTCGGATACCACCCCGGCGACATGGCGGCCCAGAGTCAGCACCGGCACGGCGCTGATCTTGTGCTCGGCCATCAGCACGGTGATCTCCTTGTAGGGGGTCATCCCGTCGACAGTCACCACAGACGTCGTCATCACATCCCTGACCCGATGGTGGCATCGCCCGTGGTGCTGCCCTTCCCCGCCGCGGGCATACGAACCGGCGGTCGAGGACACTTTTTCCGCCGCCCGCTCCGCTGAATGCTCCGACGTGTCGTGCATATCTGTGCGTGTCATCTCCTTCCCCCTCTGCTGATCCGGTGCCGGAGGATGCTGCACTTCACCACCGTTTCTCTCCGCTGTGGGATTCCGCACGGCCGAATGTCATGGTCAGCGGGGACCTTGGTCACCAGCGATAAATACCGCCCAGCGGTAGATTTGTGCTCCACTTCCGGAGCCTGGGAGCGGCCTGAAATGGGCAGCAGCGCGGTGCCGGGTTCTATATAGACCGGTGCGCGCCGCATCAGCGGGATACGGCGGCACCGGCCAGCGGGGCGGGCGATGAAAATGACATGGCAGTACTTAGCGGGAGAGCTATCGGTGCTGCTCGCGCACTTGCAGGCGGTGGCCACTACCGAGGCGGCCCGGCGTGAGGCGTGGTCACTGCGGCACGCGGCCGAGACAGAACCGATCCCAGCACTGGGCTTGGTGATCGTGCGCGCACTGGCAGTGGCAGATGACCTGTGCTGGGACTCGCTCAACCGAGGCGACACGGCGGCGTTCACCCGCCAGGCGGCGGTCTGCGACGAGCTGCGGGAGTTCGGCGTGTGCGCAGGCCTGCTCGATGAGGCTTAGGCAGGCATGCCCTTCGTTCCCCGAAAGTTATCTTCCGGCGAGAGGACAAGGCAATGGCAGAAAGCAAGCAGCCGCAGGGTTCTGGGGCACAGACCTCCGAGGCGCAGATCGCGGTGCACTGGCGCGAGGAGGAGTACGTCCCGCCACCCCCGAAGTTCGTCGAGCAGGCTAATGCGAAGGACCCGGCCATCTTGGACCGGTACAGCGAGGAGCACTTCCCCGACTGCTTCAAGGAGTACGCGGACCTGCTCGTCTGGGATCAGCCCTGGCACACGACCCTGGACACCAGTAACCCGCCATTCTGGAAGTGGTTCGTCGGCGGCAAGCTCAATGCCTCCTATAACTGCGTGGACCGGCATGCCGAGGCCACGCCGGATAAGACCGCGATCGTCTTCGTACCGGAACTGGAGTCCGACGAACACGTAAAGATCAGCTACTCAGAGCTGCAGCGCCGGGTGAACGAGTTCGCCGCGGTGCTGCGTGACTCAGTCGGCCTGAAGACCGGCGACCGGGTGACACTGCACATGCCGATGGTCGCCGAGCTGCCGGTCACCATGCTCGCCTGCGCCAGGCTCGGGATAATCCATTCGGAGGTGTTCGGCGGGTTCAGCGGCACCGCCTGCGGGAACAGGATCGCCGACTCCGGCAGCCGCGTCCTGATCACGATGGACGGCTACTACCGCAGCGGCCAGATGCAGGACCACAAGGCCAAGGCCGACGAGGCGCTCGAGGCAGCCCGCCAGGAAGGCCAGGAAGTCGACAAGGTGCTCGTCTGGCGGCGCCGCGACGGCGAGTACGCCTCAAAGACTCCCATGGCCGTCGGCCGTGACTTCTTCGTCGACGAGCTGCTCAGCGAGCATCGGGGAGCGACCGTCGAGCCGGTATCCATGCCGGCCGAGGCGCCGTTGTTCCTGATGTACACCAGCGGCACCACCGGCCGCCCGAAGGGCTGTGTGCATAGCACGGGCGGCTACCTCGCCTACGTGGCGGGGACGTCGAAGTACTACCAGGACATTCACCCCGATGACGTGTACTGGTGCATGGCGGACATCGGCTGGATCACCGGCCACAGCTACATCGTCTATGGACCGCTGGCCCTGGGCACGACGACGGTGATCTACGAGGGCGTGCCCAACTATCCCGACGGCGGGCGGCCCTGGCGGATTGCCGAGACGCTGGGGGTGAACATCTTTCACACCTCGCCAACGGCGATCAGGATGCTGCGTAAGGTCGGCCCGGAGGAGCCGAAGAAGTATGACTACCACTTCAAGCACATGACCACGGTGGGCGAGCCGATCGAGCCGGAGGTCTGGCGCTGGTACCACTCCGAGGTCGGTAAGGGCGAAGCGGCCATCGTCGACACCTGGTGGCAGACCGAGAACGGCGGTTTCCTCGGCAGCACCCTGCCCGCTTTGCAGCCGATGAAGCCCGGCAGCTGCGGGCCCGGTGTCCTCGGCGTCTACCCGGTGATCTACGACGAGGACGCCAACGAGGTACCAGCGGGGAGCGGCAGGGCGGGCAACATCTGTATCCGCAACCCGTGGCCGGGCATCTTCCAGGGCGTCTGGGGTCAGCCCGAGCGATTCGTGGCCACCTATTACCGCAAGTACAACAGGAACCCAGACAGCACGGACTGGCACGACTGGCCCTACTTCGCTGGTGACGGCGCTCTCCAGGCCGCCGACGGTTATTTCAGGATCCTCGGCCGCGTCGACGACGTGATCAATGTGGCCGGGCACCGGCTGGGCACCAAGGAGATCGAGTCCGCCGCGCTCACCGTTCCCGAGGTGGCCGAGGCGGCCGCAGTACCGGTGATCGATGACATCCGGGGGCGCGTCGTGGAGGTGTACGTCTCGCTCAAGCCCGGCTTCGAGCCGAGCGAGACGCTAGAGCAGAAGGTCAGCGCGGCGATCGATACCCAGATTGGCAAAATCGCCCGCCCGAAGAACGTCTGGATCGTGCCGGACATGCCGAAGACCAGGTCGGGCAAGATCATGCGCCGGGTTATCGCGTCGATCTCCAACTTCGCCGACGTTGGAGATGTCACCACGCTGGCCAACCCCGAGATCGTCGACAGCATCCGGCATTACGTGCAGAGCTCGAAGGTCGCCAAGGATGACGTGCCGCGCGAGCTGACCGAGACCGAGTTCGAGGAGATCAAGAAGTTCGGCGGGGAGTAGCCGACTGCGTGAACGGCACCGGGCCGCCCCATGCAGGCGGCGGCGGTCACTAGGCCCGATACGATCGGCCGGTTCAGGATCGTGACCGTCGTGGTTCAACTCGGCTCCGGCCCGGTGCCCTCGTCCGGTCGGTGCCTAGTGCGGAAGGCTGGAGAGCGTTGTAATCGTCGACGTCTCAGCTGTCGTCGAGCCATTCACCGACGGGCAAGCCGGCAGGTACGACCCGGCGCCAGACAGCCACGCGGAGATAACCACGCTTCCCGAACCGCCCGGCGGGCTGATCCGAAGGCGCACGTATGGTGCGGGGCAGCGACCCTGCCCTCCAGCCGGCTGATCATCGGCCACGACCACTGCGTAGGCGGAGTCTCCTGGCTGGAGTGTCACGACGGGTGGCGGGGGCGTGTAATGCCAGGCGCCGAACATGGTCGACTGCGCGTGCTGCAGGAGCGTGGCCGTCCCCGCGGCGGTCAGCCCGGTCACAACGGGCCAGCCGGTCATGCGGCACGGGGTGTGGCTGCCGTTGGTAAATCTGAGGTAGCCACCGGCCTGGCCCGCGAGAGCCCCGCTATTGGAGATGCTGACTTTCAGCTGAGACGCGACACAGGATTCGATGCTGCCGGGTGATGGCGAGCTCGGCGCCGTCGTCGCACCTCCGGTCGTTGTCCCCAACGGTGCCGCCTGCGGCGGATTCTGGTTGCTGCACGCGATCACGGCCAGTCCGCAGGCCGCAACGGCCAGAGCGCCCGCGATAGCCGCCCGGGTACGGGTTCCGGCAATGGCGAGCCGATGACCGACCGCCGATCGTGCCTGCGAATCACGCACCACCTTGAACCTCATGGCGTCTCCCTCTCGTTACCCGGGCAAGTCCTGGACGCTGACGGCCCGGGCCGGCCACGTCGATCCCGGCGTCCGGCCGTCCCGCAGCGACACATGTACGGCAAGTCGACCGCCGGGCGCCGCGTGGCTCACCTGGAATACCACGGCCTGGCCCTGCCCGGCCGCCGCCGAAAACCAGAACTCGTCGGTGCATCCGGTCCGGCGGTACCGGGCCACCGGCCCGAAGGGGCCGGCAGAGGCGGTCATCGCAGCAAACATCTCATGCCCGGCCAGCACGCGGAGCGTGGCGCGCATCCGGCGCCGGAGCGGCCTCCGGCAGATAGGGGTGCGCACGGGCATGCGCATGCTCAGCAGCACCAGGACAGTTCCCCCGGCGAGCAGTCCGCCACCGAACCAGGCCAGGTAAGGCGCGCGCGCTGCGTCTGCCGGCACAATCACATGGATGATGCCCGCACAGAGCAGCATCCCGCTGCGGACGATCGGCGGCCAGGTAGCGGGTTCCGGCGCCGTTTCGGGTGCCGGGCGCCACCTGATACACCCGCAGTCGCCAGGGATCCGCTTAACGCGCACATATCCGAGCAAGACGCAGAACAGCGCCCCGAACGAGGCTAGGCCGGCGCCGCCGAGCATCGGCGACGCCCCGCTGCACACGAGCACGCCCACCGCCAGCTCCGCGGCGCCGACCGCAAGTTCGGCGCGTCCCCACCGGCGCCGGGACATCCGCAGCGCGCGGCTCATGGCGGTAGCACCATCCACTCCTCGCGCGCCGCGGTACAGGCCGCGGTACAGCTTGCTCGCTCCGGCCACGACGAGAACCACGCCGCAACTGGCGACCCACCCAGTGACGATTGACGAGGTGGCCTGGTCAAAGCCGGTCACTCAGCCTCCCACTACGGCCTCGAGCTGACATGGAAGCAGAAGCGGGCCGTCACGAATCCCGGGCCGCCTACGTCGAGGTCCACATTGGACGACAGGTGGCACGCGTCCTGCTCTGCGTATTGCCAGAGCCTGGTCCGCACCGTCGGGCACTGATCCGGACGCCAGTGGGGCGGTTCGGCCAGGCTGCCGCACGGCTCGGGCTCGCTCGACCAGATGGCGCTGGGCACATCGACGCCTCGCGCTTTGGCGATGGTCGAGCAATCGGGATAAGGCGAATACGGATCGCAGTACAGGCACGGGTAAAGCGGATAGATGCCCAGGCCCGCGAAATCGTATTCCGCTACGTAGCGTGCCCAGGCATCCCAGTAATCCGAGCTCAGCGACGTCGAATATTCCTGGTCGAGCCAGCAGTACAGCTGACCGTTGGACGGCAGCCGAAGCGGGCCGACCGCATGATAGGCGGCGAGCATCGACGCGCAGAAGGCCTGCGCATCGGCCTGGCCCTCCGCGGCGGACCCGCTCAGCCGGGACTGCCGGGGGGCCGAGATGCAGCCAACGTAGTGGCCCCCGCTGTCCCACGCTCCCTGGCTTTCTGCGACCGCGTCGTCGCTGAACAGGTCAGCGGCCGGGGACGGGTTGAAATACCTGATCCAGAAGGCTGGGTCCACGCCGAATTCACGGTGCGCTGACGCGTAAGTGTTATATATCTTCCCCGCGGTGTCATATCCGCTCATAGCTGGCAACCCTCCGAAGGGCCCGGTATCTGCACGACGATGCTGCCGGCTCAGAACAGAGCCGACACGTGAAGGCTCGTGTTGGCTGTGCCAAGCGGGCTGAGGGCGGAAGAGAAGAACGCGAGCCGGGGATTCTCGGTCCCCACCGCGAGAAGGGTCCCGCTGGGCATTTGGTAGAGGCCGGCATAATGGCGCCCCTCGCTGTAGGAGGCGGTCAGCACGCCGGAGGCCACATCGTAAGCGCAGAGGCCCCCGGTGCGGGCCGAGCCGACGACGTAGAGCGTGTCGCCTGCTGGTGCCAGCACCGCCTTGCTCCACGGAGCGCCGTGCGGCGATGCGGGTGCCGGAAAGCGAATATGCGCCCTGACCCGGAACGAGTCCGCCGGATCGGCTACGACGGCAACGCCGGCCCCCGGCTTGGTCATGAACACGGTGCCGTCCGGGCATGTCTGCATGGTGACGGCACTCGGCTTGGCCCGGATGCGGCTGAGCGGCGCGACGGCCAGCTCAGTCACCTTTCCTGTCCGGGCGGAGCAGACCTGCACATCGCGGCCTCTGACTAGGCGCGCTACGTCACCGTTCGGAAGCGTGACGACCGGCTCCCCGGCTGGCCATGGCGCAGGGGCTGGTCCTGAAAACCTGGCCTCACCCGAACCCAGGGGGAAAACGCTCACCCGGGACAGCAGCGCCTGGCTCCGGGTCTCGGCGGGATCGCCGGGCTGCGGCTCCCTGGTCGTCCACAGCAACAGATCGGAGTTGTTGGCGGCCGCAGTGGACAATGCGAGAGACGGCTCGATGCAGAGGTGAAATGGTCCCGTGAAGGAGCCGCTGCGCCGGTCGAAATAGGCCAGCGCATGATGCGAGCTCCAGGTTGTCGCCCACCGGCTCGTCCCGGCGCCGCCGGCCGGGTGCGCCTTCTGTATCAGGCGCCTGGTCACTGGCACCGTGATGGCCAGGACCAGGGCGATAATCGTGGAGCCAGGGGCGAAGACCGGGGTAACGAGAATATTCGCGCCATCTGGGACGCCGGCTACGGTCACCGACCCCTGCTCGGCGATGGCTGCCGAGGCGGTGTCTATGAGGGTCAGCGTAACCCTCGCACCGTCGTCTATCTTGTGCACCGTGGCCAGGGCGGTGGTGGTCTGGTCAGGTGATGAGACTGGTGCGGCCGCGAGCTTGGTGGCGACCCGGACCGGCGCATGCCGCGGTGCTGACCGCAACGCCGGGCACATCACAGCCACGACGGACGCGCCAGGGGACGTCGCCGGGTCGGGCAAACCGTAAAGGAAGGCATACCGGAAAGCGTCCCGGCCGGATACGGCAGGCCGAACGCCCGAGCGGCGGCTCGGGTCCAGGTCCGGCAACGCTATGAGAGCACCCGTGCCGATGCCGCCCGCCAGTATCTCGCGACGGCTGAGCCCAGAGCCGTCGCGGGCAGAGCCGAATAGGCCGGCTGCGCCTTCCTGTCTTCGGAAGCGCATGATCGTTACTTCCCAACGCATATCGCCGAATTTAAGCGTCATTAAAGGGAGAGGACGGCGGGACTTCTTGTCGTTCAGCGGGCAGGAGCTACTTTGCGATCAGCCCAAACGCTCGATGACAGCCGTCGCTCCAGGTCAGGGATTCGTGTTTCGTACCGATACGTTAGTGGTGTCGGCGTGTAGTTCCGTTTAGGACACGCGGATACGCGCCGAATTTCGGCCTCATACCGAGATGGCGGCTGCATGCAGACCGAAAACGGGTTTGTACCCAAGCGGGAACCCAGCGGCTAGCGCGAACCGATGGGTAATTGGTTCAAATCCCCCTCGGGCGCAACAATTTCCCATAAGCGGCGAATTCAGGCACGCGGAATCGCCACCCACGCAAGCCTCCGGCCGTGCAGGCGCTTGCCCGGCGTGTTCCCCCCTTCACGGTTTCCTGGTGCGGCTGGTGTCAGTAGTCGTCAGCCGGCGCGAAGACATCGCGTGACATCGGGGGTGTCCACCAGCCGCCCCTGCCGCTTGAGCGCATGGTGAAAGAATCACCGATCACCCCTCTCGACGTCCCGATGCACCCGCGCGCCACCGTCGTCTGGCGGCAGGATGGTTACCTCACCTCGCTTGGTCCCACGCTGGCGCTGGCACACCGGCCGGGGCTGGCTAACCGGGAACATCTGCCGACCGGCTCCTGTTGCACGTCATGTAACATTGCTCCAAGTGCAAATTTATATCTCATGCAAAGTTATAGTGAGCGCACGATGACCCTGGCAACTACGGCTTCCGGCGGCAAGCCTCGCGTCTCCCTGCGCGAGCGCAAGAAGCTGGCTACCCGCCGGTCGCTCCGCCGGATAGCGCTGGACCTGGTGGCCGAGCGCGGCTTTGCGCGCGTCACCGTGGACGACATCGCCGAAGCGGCGGATGTGTCGCCGCGCACGTTCTTCAACTACTTCCCGTCCAAGGAGGCGGCGCTCTTCGGGACCGATCCAGACCGGGCCTCCGAACTGCGCCAGCGCATCGTGCAGCAAGCGCCCGGCGAGCCCATTCTTGATGCGCTGCGCATGGTTATGGTCAGCGACGCCCAGGCAGTGGCCGATGAGCTCAGTGAGCTCGGCGGCGACCCGGCGGAGTGGCTGAGCCGGATGAAGGAGGCCCGTGCCGACCCGCACCTGCGCGCGGCCCACGCGGCGCAGATGGCGATGGTCGAGCGAGCCATCACCGAAGGGCTCGCCGAGCGGCTCGGCACCGATCCGGAACGCGATCCCTATCCGGGGCTGCTGGCCGCCACGGCGTCCGGCGTGTTCCGCGCGAGCATGACGTTCTGGGCCAGTTCCGGCGGGACGGTGCCGCTCAGCCAGCTCATCGACCTGGCGTTCCGGGCGGTCGCCGAGGGCCTGCCCGAGCGCTGCGATCTCCGTCACGTCTGTGCCAGCCCGGGGGGACGCCCCCCCCAGACCCCCCTGCCAGGGCCCGTGCCGGACAGGAAGGACAACCACTGATGGCCTCAGCCACTCCCGCGCCCGCCGCGGACGTCGCCGGCAACGGCGCCCTGCCGGGGCTCAGCCGCCGCCGCATCCTGATCATCATCGGCGCGCTCATGCTCGGCATGCTGCTCGCCGCGCTGGACCAGACGATCGTGTCCACGGCGCTGCCGACGATCGTCGGGGACCTCAAGGGCGGTTCGCACATCGCCTGGGTGATCACCGCCTACCTGCTCGCCACCACGGTGTCCACGCCGCTGTGGGGCAAGCTGGGCGATCAGTACGGCCGGAAGATCTTCTTCCAGGCCGCGATCGTCATCTTCCTGGCCGGCTCGATCCTGTCCGGCCTGAGCACGTCCATGATGGAGCTCATCGCGTTCCGCGCGGTGCAGGGCCTGGGCAGCGGCGGGCTGATGGTCGGCGCGCAGGCGATCGTCGGCGACATCGTCTCGCCCCGCGAGCGCGGCCGGTACGTGGGGCTGTTCGGCGCGGTCTTCGGCTTCGCCAGCGTGATCGGCCCGCTGCTCGGCGGGGTGTTCGTTGACAACCTGACCTGGCGGTGGATCTTCTACATCAACGTGCCGATCGGCGTGATCGCGCTGATCGTAGTGGCCATCCAGGTGCCAGGTCACCTGCGCCGGGTGCACCACGTCATCGATTACCTCGGCACCGCCGCGCTGTCGCTCGCCGTCACCTCGCTAATCCTGCTGACCAGCCTGGGCGGCACGACCTACCCGTGGCGGTCGGCACCCATCTACCTCCTGGGCGTGGCCGGGGTACTGCTGATCGGCGTGTTCGTGCTGGTCGAGCGGCGGGCCGCCGAGCCGATCCTGCCACTGCACCTGTTCAAGCTGCGCACCTTCTCGGTGACCAGCCTGGTCGGCTTCATTGTCGGCTTCGCGATGTTTGGCGCGATTACCTACCTGCCCGCGTTCTTCCAGGTCGTCCGCGGCATCTCGCCGACCATCTCCGGGGTGTACCTGCTCCCGCTGATGGCCGGGCTGCTATTGGTCTCGATCACGTCTGGGCAGATCATCTCGAAGACCGGCAAGTACCGGTTCTTCCCCATCGCTGGCACCGCGCTGATGACCCTGGGCATGTACCTGCTGTCGCTGATGGGCGTGACCACCCCGACCGCCCTGGAAGCCCTGTATATGCTGGTACTCGGCATGGGCATCGGCGGCGTCATGCAGGTGCTGGTCATCATCGTGCAGAACGGCGTGCCGCACAGCGAACTGGGCGTCGCCACCTCCGGTGCCACCTTCTTCCGCTCGATCGGCGGGTCGTTCGGTACCGCGATCTTCGGCGCCATCTTCTCCAATGTACTAATCGGCAACCTGGCCAGGCACCTGCACGGGGTCACCTTGCCGCACGGCTTCAGCAGCGCGGACGCCACCCCGGCGCTGCTATCCCACCTGCCCGCCGTGGTGCACGCGGGCTTCGTGGCTGGCTATGCCGAGTCGATCCAGACCGTGTTCCTGGTCGCGGTGCCGATCGCCGCGCTCGCCTTCCTGGCCACCTGGCTGATCCCGCAGGTGGAGCTCAAGCAATGGCCTGAGGCCGGCACAGGGGTACCCGACGCGGGCAAGGACGCGGGCACGGCGGTGGCGGGCGCCACCACGGTGCCGGAGGCGCTGCCCGGCGGCGACGACTCCCGGCAGGCCATACCTCAGCCACCGCTGGCCCACGAGGCACTGGACCCGCAGGACACCGGCCGCGCCGATCCGTGACCTAGCTGCAGCACGGTCACCGACCCTAGGAGCTCATCGTGAAGGTGCTCATCGTGGGCGCGGGCGTGATCGGAACCGTCTACGGGGCGCACCTCGCGGCGGCGGGCAACACCGTCTCGGTGCTCAGTCACGGGGCGAGGACCGATGAAGTCGCCACTGGAGGACTTTCCGCCCGGGATGTCCTTGGCGGTGAGCACGCCCGCGCGGAAACCGCCGTCGTGCCGGATGCCAGCGGCGACTATGACGTCGTCCTGGTGGCGGTCCGGCGTGATCAGCTGGTCTCGGCATGCGCCGGACTCACCGGCCTGGCCGGGAAGCCAGCCCTCGTCTTCTTCGGCAACAATCCGGCAGGTAGGTCCGCCATCACCGGCGAATTGCCCGGCGATACCTACCTCGGATTCCCTGGCGTCGGCGGCGTCATGACCGGCGGGACCGCGGACTACGTCCGCATCCGGCAGCAGCCGACGGCCTTGCCGCAGACCTCTGATCCCCGGCTGGCAACGCTCGAAGCGGCCCTCGCGGCCCGCGGGTTCGCTGTCCAGCGGGTAGCTGACATGGACGGATGGCTCGCCTACCACGCCGCATTCGTCGCGTGCATCGCGGCGGCCCTCTTCCGGTGCGGAATCGATCCCGTCCGCCTCGCCAGCGACCGCGCAACCCTGACTCTCATGTGCCAGGCCATCACCGAGGCATTCGCCGCCCTGCGCGCTAGCGGCACGGCAGGGCTGCCGCGCAACCTCGCTGTATTGCACAGCCCGCTGCTCAAAGTGATTGCCGTCCGCTACTGGGCACGGACCATGCGCTCGCCTGCCGGCGAGCTCTGCTTCGCCGCGCACACGAGGCACGCCGGGTCCGAGATGCGGGCCCTGGGCCACGACATGGCGGCCCGGATCACGAACTCACCCGCCCTGACGAAGCTGCTCGGGTCTTTATCCGCGGCGGATTCGCCGCCGTGTCCCGACGCTGTCATTCTGGCTGGTCAGGCGGATAGACACGGGTGCCGGGTGGGCGTAGGGTGAGGTTTGCTCCGGACCCTGGCAGCTGCCCCGTGAAATTGGCGGGAGCGGCGCAGGACGGAGTTTTTTGTGTCCGGGCCCGACGCCGGAAAGGCGCAACGGCGCAGAAAGGGCAAGAGCCCGCCAGGCGTAATTTCTCCCATCGCGACCTGTCGCGCAGGACCGATTACCCACACGTCAATTCTTCACTGACTGAGGAGTCGGTCATGGGCATCCCGATTCCGCTCGGCTGCCGGCGCGAAGCCATGTATGTCCTTGTCCTCACTGCAGCACGTCACCTGGTCGGTCAACTCGCTGTGCCACCTCATCGGCGCCCGCCCCTACGCCACCCGCCGCTGTGACCGCGCCACCAGCCTGCGGCCTTCAGCCCGCAGGCGCCGCCGTCCGGCCCCGGACTGCCCGCAAGCTCCTCCGGCCCGCGGTGTCGGCCGTCCTCATCGCGGCCGCGTTCGGGTTCGCCCTGCCGCATGTCGCGTCCTATCGCAGCGTGTGGGCCAGCGTGTGCGCGATGAGCTGGCCGTACGCCCTGCTCGTCGGCACCGCCGCTACCGCCAGCATGGCCGCTTACTGGATCACGATCCGCGCGGTACTGCCGTGGATCCGGGTGCGCCAGGCGGCAGCGGTCAGCCTCGGCTCGAACGCGGTCGCCAACACCCTGCCCGCCGGCGGCGCCCTCGCCATGGGCGTCAGCTGGGCGATGCTCTCCAGCTGGGGCCTCAGCGCGGCCGATTACGTCCTCTACACCCTGGTGACCGGGATCTGGAACGTCTTCGCCCTGCTGGGCCTGCCCGTGCTCGCCCTGCTGGTCATGGCCACGGACAGGCGGCCCGGCGCCGCGCTGATCACGGCCGCAGCCGTGCCCTGGCAGACCTCCCTGGCCGCGTTCGCGTTCATCCGGCTGCTCACCGCCCTGCCCATCACGCCCGGCGGCCTCGGGATCACCGAACTCGGGCTGGTCGGAACCCTGGCCGCGGTGCCGGCCACGCAGTCGGCGCCCAGGTAACAGCCGCCGTCCTGCTGTACCGGGCCATCACCTACCTGCCGCCGATCCCCCTCGGCGCCCTCGCCTGCCTCGCCTGGCGGCACGCACCCGCACTCATCAGCATCCGGCCACAGCAGACGTCACAACCATCCGATAGCCGAAGGCCGCAGGCAGCAGCGGTCATGAACCGAACTCCATATTCGGAGGTGTAGATCCCCCGCCGCTGCCAACGCTGCGTCAGCCCGGCTTAGGCCGGCTAGGCCTGACGGTCGCGGAAAAGCCGACGGTCCCGCAGATGACGTCGCTAGCCAGCTGGGTCAGCGGGTGGTTCTGGTCACGGGCATAGCGGCAAAGTCCCACCACGCCTCGTCGTGCCGGCCGCAGGTTGGCCGGCACCACGACCTGGTCATAGAGGCCTCCGCCTCAGTGGATGAACAGCGCTATCGCGACGTACTGGCAGGCCGCGGCGGCGCAGACGTAGACATGAAAGACCTCGTGGTAGCCGAACACCGACGGGTACGGGTCGGGCCAGCGACGATGATAGGAAAACGCTCCGGCTATATAGAGCAGGCCACCCGCGAGTATCAGTGCCGCGGGAGCGACGCCGGCATGGATCCACACCCACGGCAGCGCAAGGCCGGCCGCGCAGCCCAGCCCGACGAACGTCGCGCCGACCAGAAGCTCTGGTGCGCTCATCCACGCCAGGTGAATCGCAGCCGCGGCGAGTGTCAGTGTCCACATCACGACCACGCAGGCCAGCCCGAAGGCGCCGCGCGCGGTGAGCAGGAAAACGGGGGTTGCCGTACCCGCGATGAGGAAGAAGATCATCGCGTGGTCCAGGCGCTGCAGGCGCTGCCTCCAGACGGCAGTCCAGGTACCGCGGTGATACAGAGCGCTGAACCCGAACAGCGCGCTCACGCTGACCGAGTAGACCGCGACCGCCGTGATCTGCGTGGCCCCGTGCGCGCGAGCCAGCAGCAGCGGGCCGAGCACCAGCGACGCCCCGAACCAGAACAAGTGCAGCCAGCCGCGAAGGACCGGCTTGGCGTAGTAGACGCGGCGCCGGGCATCGTAAAGCGGACCCGCGGGGGACGAGCCTATGGCCGTCACCGTCGCCTCCATCTCTGCGTGCAGCCGGAAACGTGAAAACTCCGGATCCTGCGCGGCTCCCGCTGTGTGCACGGGCGCCGCTGCCGGGTCCGGAGCAGCCCCCCTACCCTACGCTTGCCAATCCGGTCTTCACAGCGTCGGCCGGGCGGTGAAATGACGGCTCGGCAGGGGGTGAACTCATCGCGCCCGGGGTGTGCTGCTGAGCGGGCTCATCCAGTCCGCGCGCAGCGCGTTGCGGCCATTGAGATGCCCGGCCGAGTGGTACGGCCGGAACCGGATGAAGATCTCGTGGCGGTGGAATGGCCTGGCCCGGTCGGCTTCGATCACCTGGCGGTGGGCGCCATCGCCACGGCAGCCGTAGGCGTATTCCCGCCCTGTACCGTCACTTCGAGTCGAAGAAAGACCTGTACCTCACCCTGCTCCGCCGCCATCGCGAAGAGCTCGCGGCCGCCGCCCTCGCCGAAGCCCACATGGACGACGACGTGCCGGCGCGCCTGCGCGCCACGCCTGGTTCGCGCACGTCGAAGCGCACCCGTACACCTGGCGGATGCTGTTCCGGGACACGACCGGCGATACGCGCAGATCCGTTTCGATCAGCAGTCGCTCGAGAATTACCCCGAGCGAGTAGGTCTTGCCGGACCCCGACTGACCGCAGAGGAACGTATGCCGGTTGAAGCCGCCCGCGTCCGCCAGGCAGGGCACACCAGGGGCCAGCGCGAGCTCGCCGAGCTGCAGCTGGGCGTGGCGGCGGTCGCTGCGCTGGAACCAGGCGCGCACGTCCGCCCCGGTGGCGGCACGAACCAGCGCATCGTGAAACGGTGCCGGGTCACCTTCGAGGATGACACCGTCGCCGCGCGCGTAGCGGATCTGGACCTGCGTCCGGTTTTCGGGGGCGCCCCCCGCATGAGCCGGCAGCATCAGTTCCGTGCTCAGCTGGTCGAGTTCGAGGCTGAGGATCTGCCCAAGGTGGACAGTGCCGCCGCCCTCCAACATCACGTAGCCGCCGACCTGCAATTCCAGGCCGCGCAGCGAGGCCTGGAAAGAGAACCGGCGTCCGTCCACCGAAATGGCGAGCGGAAGGACTGACTCTTCAATGTTCCGGCGCGCCTCGCGGAAGCTCTCCACTTGAGCGCCGAGCCCGGACTGCACGCTCACCTGTCATCCTCTCCGCGTTCGATGGGGGCTCCCGTCGCACCGCGGTCCCCGTTAGAAGGCTGGGTTGTGGGCGCCGGATGGTCATCACCCTCCCGGGGTGACCCCGCAGCCGGCCCTCCATCGGCTCTCTTGTTTGTCTTCTGGGGCCGGCCCACCGCGCTCGTTGTCATCCTGATCGTCGTTCTGCTGCTCGTCGTTCTCGGGCTCTTCGAGCTGATCGGCAGGCCACCCGCGCGGGAGCCGGCCGCGGGTCACCCGTGATGCCCGCGTATTAGGCCCGCGCCGCTTCCGGGGTGCCCGCCGACGACGCCTTCAGGCCGGCCGCGAGGATGTCGATGCTCAGCGCCAGGATCCAGGCCGGGAAGAGCAGCTCCACCCAGGGTGAGAGGCCTACCCCGATCAGCAGCACCAGTGCGCTCACCAGCCCGGCGACGGTGAGCCACCTGCGGACGATCTCGGTGCGGCGCGCGATGGTGACGGTGGTCAGCGTGAACACCGCCGCCATCCGCATCGCGTAGACGTTGAGCAGGATCGAGGTGACGTCACGGCCCAGCGCCAGGGTGCCTGGGCCGGGCGGGCTGGACGGCAGTTCCGCGATGAGGCCGCCGGCGAGCGCCGCGCCCACGAACAGCATCGAGACGAACAAGAGGCCGCTGCCCAGGAACACGGTTGCGAAGAAGCGGTCCTCACGTTCGCCGATCCGGTCCCTGATCACCCCGATGAACCACAGGAACGCGATCCCGGCGAACGGGACGATGTTCAGGGCGACCGCCACCGCTGTCCGGCGCCCCGCGTCGGTCAGCCATGCTCCGGGGACCTCGGAACGAGCGGGCACAGAGAGCCTGAGCAGGACGAGCGTGGCCATCAGGAGCACGGAAAAGATGATCCCGGCGAGCGCGGCCGCGCGGGGCGTTCTCAGCGGGCTCCTCGCCCGCAGCGGGTCAGGAACGATCGGGCCCTCGGTCATTGCGGCCGCCCCCTTCCGCGGATAACGCCTCCGGCATCCGCTCCCCTGAGGGTCTGGCCGCGGCGCGGGGCCGTAATCACCCGGGGCGGGTGAGGGCACTGGGTTGCGTGCGGGCGGAGCATGGGGATGGGCGGTAGCCCGAGGAAAAGGCGACCCGAGGACGATCGGCGCCGGCCGCTGCTCAAGGGACCAAGCCCGTAAGCGAGGGCGAAGGAGTGCCGATGCTATCCGCCGATTCTGATGCCGAATTTGACGCGCAGCCCCCGCCGCCTCCTCCGTCGCTGCTGGCCGGATCGTCGTGGCAGGCAACGCTGGTCGTGGGCGTGCTGACCCTGATCCTCGGGATCGTGGTCGCCTTTCATCCCGGCGGGTCCCTGAATGTGGCCGCGGTCCTGCTCGGCATCCTCATGATCATCTCGGGGATCTTTCACCTGATCCGGGTGTTCGACCCGGAGGAAGCGCACCGGGTGTGGCTCGGCATCGCCGGCCTGATGTTCATCGTCGTCGGCGTCGTGCTGATCCGTCATCTGCATCTCACCGTGGCGATTGTCGGCCTGATCATCGGTATCACCTGGATCGTCCAGGGGGTAGCCGCGCTCATCGGGGGGATCTCCAGCGACGCCCGCGAAGGCCGCGCCTGGTGGATCGCCTTCGGCGCCATCAGCGTCATCGCCGGGATCGTGGTCGCGGCCAACCCTTCCTCCTCGCTGACCGTCCTCACCGTCCTGCTCGGTATCTGGTTCATCGTCATGGGGATCTTCGAGATCATCGGCGGCCTCGTGCTGCGGCGCGAGCTCCGGGTCACGGTCATGTCGCTCACCTGACCACTCACCCATGGCGGGTGATGCGTGGCTTGGCTGCGCGCGGCGAGCATTCACGATGGGTCTCTGTGACTGGAACCGGGAGGTCATCTCCCCGGTGGAGATCCCGCAGATGACCGCCGGGCCGCGAGGAGCAGTAAAAAATGAGCAAGCCGTTCAAGGGCACGATCAACGTCGATATCCGCGATTCGGTTCCGGACTGGACACCGTTCGAGCCGCCGAAGGCGCCGGACGGTGCGGCCAATGTCGTCTACATCGTGCTCGATGACGTCGGCTTCTCGGCCATGAGCAGTTACGGCGGCCCCATCGAGACGCCGAACATCGACCGGCTCGCCGCCGACGGGATCCGTTACACCCAGTGGCACACTACGGCGCTGTGCTCCCCGACCCGTTCGTGCCTGCTGACCGGGCGCAACCACACCCGTAACTCGATGGCGTGCATCACCGAGGCTGCGGTCGGCTTCCCGAACGCGAGCGGCACCATCCCGCCGGAGAACGGGATGCTGTCTGAGATCCTCAGCGAACGCGGGTGGAACACGTACATAACGGGCAAGTGGCACCTGTGCCCGACCGTGGAGATGAACCTGGCGTCGACGCGGCGTAACTGGCCGTCCGGCCGCGGGTTCGAGCGCTTCTACGGGTTCCTTGGCGCGGAGACCAACCAGTGGTACCCGGACCTGGTCTACGACAACCACCCGGTGGACCAGCCGAAGGCGCCCGCCGAGGGCTACCACCTGACCGCCGACCTCACCGACAGGGCGCTGCAGTTCATCAAGGACGCAAAGTCGGTCGCCCCGGACAAGCCGTTCTTCCTCTATTACGCGCCCGGCGCCGCGCATGCACCGCACCATGTCTTTAAGGAATGGGCCGATAAGTTCAAGGGCCACTTCGACATGGGTTACGAGGCCATCCGGGAGCAGACGCTGGCCCGGCAGAAGCAGATGGGCATCGTCCCAGCCGACACCGAACTGCCGCCGATCAACCCGATCGGCACGCCCGAGACCCGCCAGGGGCCCGACGGCCAGCCGTTCCCGCCGCTGGATGTCACCCGGCCCTGGGACTCGCTAACCGCGGACGAGAAGCGGCTGTTCTGCCGGATGGCCGAGGTGTACGCGGGGTTCCTGGCCCACGCCGACCACCACATCGGGCGCCTGCTCGATTATCTGGAGGAGTCCGGGCAGCGGGAAAACACGATGGTGATTCTCGTGTCGGACAATGGGGCGAGCGGCGAAGGTGGCCCCAACGGGTCGGTGAACGAGAACATCTTCGCCAACGGGCTCCCCGACAACATGCAGGCCAACCTGGCCATGATCGACGAGCTGGGCGGGACGAAGACCTACAACCATTATGCCAATGGCTGGGCGATGGCGTTCAACACGCCGTTCAAGATGTGGAAACGGTACGAATTCAACGGTGGCACCGCCGACCCGTGCATCATCTCCTGGCCCTCAGCTACCACCGGCGCGGCGGCGGGAAAGGGCGAGATCCGGCACCAGTACCACCACGCCATCGACATCGTGCCCACCATCCTGGACACCCTCGGCGTCGAGCCACCCGCCACCATCAAGGGCCACGTCCAGTCCCGGTTCGACGGGGTGAGCATGCGCTACAGCATCAGTGACCCGTCCGCGCCGTCGGCCCGCAGGACCCAGTTCTACTCGATGCTCGGCTCGCGCGGGATCTGGCACGACGGCTGGAAAGCCGTCACCACCCACCCCACGATCAGCGGCTGGAGCCACTTCAACGACGACACCTGGGAGCTCTACCACACCGACACCGACCGGGCCGAGATACACGACCTGGCCGCCGAGCACCCGGAAAAGGTCCGCGAACTGGTCAACCTGTGGTTCGCTGAAGCCGGCGACAACGGGGCGTTCCCGCTCGACGACCGGGGCGCCGTAGAGATCATCACCACGCCGCGACCGCAGCTAGCCGCACCGCGCGAGCGGTACGCCTACTTCCCCGACACCGCGGAGGTGCCCGAGGCCCAGGCGGTGAACATCCGGAATCGCTCCTACAGCATCGGCGCCCTCGTGGATATCGCGGTCCCTGGAGCACAGGGCGTGCTGTTCGCGCACGGGTCACGGTTCGGTGGTCATGCTCTGTACATCAAGGATGACCGGCTGCACTACGTCTATAATTTCGTCGGCATGATGGAGCAGAAGATCGACGCCAACCAGGACGTCCCGACCGGAATGGACCTGATCTTGTCCGCCTCGTTCGACAAGGACGGCGAGGATCCGCCCGGGGTCTCCACCGGGATCCTGTCCTTGTACCACGGGGGCAAGAAGGTCGGCGAAGGCCGGATCAAGACCCAGCCCGGGCTGTTCAGCCTGGCCGGCGAGGGTCTGTGCGTCGGCCGTGACAGCGGCGAGCCGGTGACCGGCGACTACCCTGGCGAGCATCCGCATGCCTTCACCGGCGGCACGATCAAGCGCGTCGCCGTCGACGTCAGCGGGGACCCGTACGTCGACCTCGAGCGCGAGGCTCAGGCGATGCTGGCGCGTGAGTAGCCCTACTGGGTGACGGGCGGCCCGCCGCGGCTGATGCACCGGAAGCCGAGGTGGCACGTGGAGGTGTCAACGGCCTCACCCTGGCGGGCGGCCGGCCGGTAGCGCAGGCAATAGCTGGGTGCGCACAGGTGTGACCCGCCCTTGATGACCCTGCGCGGTAGATGCGCGCCCGGCGTGCCCGCGGTCATGCTGCTCTCCGGGGTACTCACCCTCGGGTTACGCGGCACACAGCACGCATCAGCGGCGTCGGCCGGATGGCGCGGAGTGAAATAGTCGCTCGTCCACTCCCAGACGTTGCCGGTCATGTCCTCGAGCCCGTAGCCGTTGGCCGGGAATGACCCCACCGGCGAGGTGCCCTCGTAGCCGTCGGTGAGCAGGTTCTGCCAGGGGAATTCGCCCTGCCAGGTGTTGGCCATCTTCCGGCCGCCCGGCGCGAACTCATCGCCCCATGCGTACACGGCCCCGTCGAGGCCGCCGCGGGCCGCGTACTCCCACTCGGCCTCGGCCGGCAGTTGCTTGCCCATCCAGGCGGCGTAGGCGTCCGCGTCCTCGGCCGTGACATGGGTCACCGGATGCCGCTGCCGGCCACGGCAGTCGCTGCGCGGTCCTTCGGGACGCCGCCAGCAGGCACCAGGGACGTAGGCCCACCAGTTGTGGTAGTCACGCAGGTCGACCGGGCCCGTCGTGCGCTGGAACACCAGCGATCCGGGTACGAGCAGGTCAGGGTCGGCCTCGGGGTAGTCCGCCGCCGCCAGTGGCCGCTCCGCGACGGTGACGTAACCGGTTGCCGTCACGAACCGCCGGAATTCCGCGACCGTCACCGGATGCCGGTCCAGCCAGAATCCGTCCACGGTGACCCGGTGCACCGGGCGCTCCTCCGGATAGAAGACGGCCGAGCCCATCAGGAACGTGCCGCCCGGAATCCACACCATGGCCCCGCGCTGATCCCTGTTCCTGGCGGCGTTCTTGCCCGCGTCCTTGGCCCGCGCGGGCGACGCCTCCGACCGGTCGCGCCGGCCGGTGATGCAGAACTCGTCATGGACATGCCGTCCGTGCTCCGATTCAACCCAGGCGGCCTACCTGGCCGCCGAGACGTGGCTGGTCAAGACGCACGGCGGATGAGCCTGCGCCAGCCAGCGCCAGCTCGGCCAGCGCTAGCCGGCACCTGGCAGGCCCGCGCTGCTGTTACCGGCGGGAGACGCGCCGGGCCGTACGCCGTGACGTGCGCCGGGCTACTCTACGTCCTCCGAACATTTATGCCCTCCAGATACCCGAGGCGGTCACTTTGCCGCAGCCGCCGTTTCCAAGTCGTGCAGTTCCTGGGCTTCCTCCGCCGTGGCCAGGCCGATCGCCACGAGGTCGAGCGGGCTGATGAAGCCGTCGCTGAGCCGGAAGCCCCCGGCGCGGACGATCGCGTCACGGAGCGGCACCGCCCAGTGGTGCTCGAGCAGGACGAGCGCGGCCGCGGAATCGTTCGGGATGTCCTCGAGCACATCCCAGCCCTCCTCCTCGGTGAAAACGTTGACGCCGCCCTCAGCGGCGGCGGCTTCGGCACCTGCGGCCGCGCCGGCTTCCGCTCCCTCCTCACCCTCGATGCCCAGGCCGATCAGCGCACCGATCTTGGTGCCGGCCTCGATCGCCTCCGCCTCGGTGAGGTTGCTGAGGTGCTCCACCTCCAGCTCGCCGTCGGCGTCCTTGTAAACGGCCAGCGAGTCGATGACACGCACCGTGCCGCTCGCGTGGAGCCGTTCAAGTTCGGCGATGATCTCACCGTGGAAGTCGGGATGATTGAACCCCAATACGATCAGCTGCACGGGCCCAATGGCCATGGTCCTTCCTCCTTCTCTCCTCCGACTCTCCTCCGACAGCATCTGGCCGGCTCCGCGGCGGCGCATCATCCGGTAAGGGTGATGCGCCGTGGCTCCGGCGATCGGCGTAGCTGCCGGCCGGGCGAGCCGCCCCGCCCGAAGACACATTGTCGCCGGCGGCCGGCTGATGACCGGAGACGAGCTTGGCGCTCATCTTGACCGCCTTGACCGCGCCGGCCGCACCGGCCTGCAACGTCAGCCCGACGGCGAGGAGCACGCAGCCGAGGATGAACAGGGTGTGCGATCCGAGCATGAGGAGCCCGACGCGGCCGAGGACGTACGGAGGGGCACAGACCACCGCTCCGACGGCCCCGCCCACCGCGGTCGCGGTCAGCTTGTCGCGTTTCGAGTAGGTGGTTTTCATTCCGATGAGCCGGGCCGGGACCGCGACGTAGCAGACCATCATCACCCCGATGACGATGCTCAGGGACAGCCCGAACCACCTGACCCCCCACCGGGAGAAGACCACGGTCGCCACGCCCAGGCACACGCCCACCGCAAAGCCCGATCCGAGCACGATCGGCAGATGCGACCGGGCCTGCGTGAACGCGGGCCTGATCACCGGCTGGCTCCCGTCGGCGATCGAGAACGCGAACACGGCGTTCAGGAAGAAACTCGCCGCCGTGACCGCGGCCACGGCCAGCACGACCGGGATCACGACCGGCCCGTCCAGCACATGAAATGACTTCCCGTGGAACACATGAGCCTTCAGGTCGATCATGGCGAGCCAGATCCACATGGCCGGCAGGACCTGAATCAGGGTCAGCCGCCAGTTGGTGAACAGCAGCCGCACTCCCTCGAACAGCATGCCCAACGCGCCGACGGCGAAAACGAGGGGAGAAAGCCATCGCCGGGAACGGCTCAGCCGCAGCACTCCCTCCTCGACGGCGGCCAGGTCGCCGTCGCGGATTGCGCGGTTCAGCTGGCCGGCGCGGGCGCGCCAGGCCGCCCACCGCGAACGGGGGCGCCGCCGGTGCCGGGGGGCACCGGACTGGCCAGAAACGTTTCCGTCCGCCGGCAATGAGGCCGGCAGCTCCGGTGCGTTCCCTTCGATTCCCACGGGGGCCCCATCTTCAAGGGTCGAGCTCTGTGGATCTATCGGCGGCCCGGCCGTAACGAGTCGCCCATCGTCGACGGCGTCTCCTGCACCGACCCGTGCCCTGTGAAGATAACCCCTGCTCCGTGCCCTGTGAAGACAACCCCGGCCAAATGGGCGTCGGCCTCATCCCCGCAGGGTGAGGCGGTCGGACAGCCCGCACGCAATCGTGGCTTGTGCGGGATAGCGACGGCTCACCGCCGAGCGCGACCTGTGACGCCCGGCTGACCCGGGCATGGCGGCGGCATGGTCCTTGACCTTCTGCTCATCGGGCTCGCGATCACTCTGGAGCGCAGGCCGTACCCACCCCGGGTTCCGGTGGTGGGTACGGCCTGATCCTTTTACCCCGCACTTTCGCCGTGCAAGGCGTCCTGCAGTTCCTTCTCGCCCTCCTTGGACAGGGAGGTCTTCAGCACGGTGCCGCCGAACTTGCTCATCGCCTCGATGGCCTTGTCCGGGGTGACCTTCTCCAGCATGAGGAACAGCGCCGAGGTGCCCGGCTGCACCAAGTCGCGCACCTGGTCCTGGAACTGCTTGTCGATGCCGGACTTGGTGATCTTGCCCATCAGCGCACCCATCCCGGCGCCGATGGCGATCCCGAAGACGGGGATGAAGAACAGCAGCCCGAACAGCAGGCCCCAGAACATGCCCCAGGTCGCTCCGCGGCCGACCAGGTGGTGCTGGGTGTGGACGTGGTAGTCGCCGCTGGCGTCCCGAACGATCACGGCGATGGCGTCGGGCTGGATGATGAGGTCCTGAGCGAGCCGACGTGCCTCATCGGCGGCGGCCTCGGCGGTGGCCTCGTCGGGATATCCGATCGCGATCAGATCAGCCATGGCGTTCCTTCTCCTCTGCCGGTGATGTCCGGCCAGTCCATCAAGCCGGGCTCACACGCGCCCCACCCGCCGCGGGTGATCCGGGCGGCCAGGTTGCCGTCCTCCCCGCTAAGGACCTTGGACCCTGGTAATGCAGGCGGACATAACAAAATCTTGAGGAGGTGAGGAGCGCAGTTCGAGATGGGAAGCGCGGTCTGCGGGCGGTGCCCGTTCCGACGTCCAGCGCGCGCCCTGACGTACCCATCGAGACCAAGCTTCACGCTCCCAGCCTGCGCCAGGAATGGGTGGACCGGCGGGAGCTCATTGACCGCCTGACGGGCACGGCCGCCAAGCTCATCCTTGCTGAAGCCCCGGCCGGTTTCGGCAAGACCATTCTCATGGCGCAGTGGCGGGCCAGCGTGATGGAGAAACGGCGATTCGCCTGGGTCTCGCTCGACCGTGGCGACGACGATCCCGGCCGCCTGTGGTCGCATATCGTGCATTCGCTGCAGCGAGCGTGCCCCGATCTGGACGGCGATAAAGTCCTCGGCGCGCTGCGGGTCCAGGCCCCCAACATCACCGGAACGGCCCTCCCGCTCCTGGTCAACGAACTGGCCGCGCTCCCTGCACCGGTCGTTCTCGTGCTCGACGACTTCAACGTGATCAGGGAACGCAGCTGCCACGACCAGATCTCTTTCCTGCTGCTTCATCTCCCGCCCTCGGCCCAGATGGTGCTCACCACCCGGGCTGATCCGCCGCTGCCATTGGCGCGGCTTCGGGCGGGTGGGGAAATGCTCGAGTTCCGGGCACCCGAGCTGCGGTTTACGCCCGCGGAGACGGCGGCACTGGTCCGTAATGTCTCCGGCGACAGCCTCAGCCCGCCTGATCTCGCTGTGCTCCTCAAGCGCACCGAGGGATGGGCCGCCGGAATTTACCTCGCGGCGCTCTCCCTGCGCGGGCACTCCAGTCCACGATCCTTCATCCGCCAGTTCTCCGGCAACAACCGGTTCATCGTCGACTTTCTCGCCGAGGAGGTGCTCAGCCGCCAGCCGGACGACATCCGGCAGTTTCTCGCGCGGACGGCCATTCTCGACCGATTCTGTGCGCCGCTCTGCGACGCGGTGGCTGGGACGTCCAACTCCGCGGACATCACCGGAATGCTGGAGCGGGAGAATCTCTTTGTCGTTCCGCTCGACGAGCGCCGGCGGTGGTACCGCTATCACCATCTGTTCGCGCAAGTGCTCCGCGGTCAGCTCGCCAGGGCCGAGCCGGACATCGGTCCGGCCCTGCACCAGCGAGCGAGCGCCTGGCATCGGCAGTCAGGATCGACGGACGAGGCGATCGGTCACGCACTGGCCGGCGGTGACATCGCCGGGGCCGTCGATCTCATCGCGGGCCATTGGTTCGGTTACGTCAATTCGGGCCGGGTGGCGACGCTTCGCGGCTGGCTGCGCTCGCTTGGTGATGGCCAGGTTGCCGCCCACCCATTGGCGGCGCACACCGCCGCGTGGGTCGCGGCTCTTTTCGGCGAGCGGGAATCCGTGCGGCGCTGGCTTCCGGTCGTCAGGGCAGGAAGGCATGACGGTCCTCTTCCGGATGGCATGCCGTCGCTGGAGTTCTCGGCCGCGCTGCTCGGCGGCGCCTTTGGCTTCGACGGCATCCGGGCCATGCGAGATTCAGCCGAGAGGGCCGTTGAGCTGGGACGCGATCCAACGTCGCCTTGGTCAGCGCTGGCGCTGACGGCGTTCGGCTTCAGTCTTTACCTTTCCGGGGAGCCTGGGGCGGCGGAGCCGCTCGGGCAGGCCATCAAGTGTGAGCCGTCCGTCCCGCTCGTGCGGATCATGGCCCTTTCCGCCGCGTCGCTCGTGGCGGCCGAGGAGGGCAACTCCGCGCAAGCGAGGGAACTGGCCGCCGCCGCCCGGCACGCCGCGGGCGACGGCAATCTCGGCTACGCTCCGCAGAGTTCCCTCGCGCACGCAGCCATCGGCGCGATTCACGCGCTGGAGGGGCGTCCGGAGCAGGCGCGCACCGAGTTCGACCGTGCGCTCCGGTCACGCCGGCGGTGGCCCGGGCTGAGCCCATGGCCGACGCTGGAAACCTTGCTCCGGCTCACGCCGCTGCTGGCCGACATCGGTGACCGTCCCGGAGCGGCGGCACTTCTCGGGGAAGCCAGGGACATACTGACCCTGCTGCCGGACGGCGCCCAGACTCAACTGGCCCGGCTGGAGCAGTTGGAGCGGGAGATCGCGACGAAGCCGCCGACGTTGGAGTCACTGGCGGATCCGCTCACCGAGCGAGAGGTGACAGTGTTGCGCCTGCTCCGGGGCTCGCTTTCGCTCCGCGAGATCGGTCAGGAACTGCATCTGTCACAGAACACGATCAAGACCCATACCAGGGCAATCTACCGTAAGCTTGATGTCAGCACGCGGCTCGGCGCCGTCGAGAAAGGGCACCGGGCCGGCGTCCTGTAGGCTTGGCACGGCAGGTTCAGATCAGCCTGAGCTGCCGTGCACGCCGGACCGCCTCGCCGCGGTGCGCCGCCGACAATTTACGGTAAATGCTCCTCAGGTGGGTCTTGACGGTGTTCACCGAGATATACATCTCGGTGGCGATCTCGGCGGTACTGAGCATTCCCGACAAGAGCCGCAGCACCTCACGCTCACGCTCGCTCAGTTGCTCGACGATCACCGGCGTGGTCTGGCCCGTGCCGGACGGGGGAACCGCTAGCCGGCCCGTGGCCGGTCCAGTCTCCAGCAAGTTCTGATAGCCGGATGCAAGCTCGGGATCGCGCCGCAGCACCGGCCGTATCCAGATGCGCTCCGTGGCGAAGGCCAGCCGGAGCTGCTCGGCTTTACCCAGCCGCAGGGCGTGCTCGAGGGATCGGCGACCACGCCCTGCGTCGCCGTCGCCATAACTGAGCCGGGCATCGACTAGCCATCCCTCCAGACGGACCCGCCCGGGCGGGTCACCCGGACTGGCCATCCCGATGGCCAGGGCCCGCTCCGCAGCTTGATGATCGCCAGCATCCAGCCATGCCTGCGCGAGCGTGACGGCCGCGTCCAGCGCGGACTCCGGCTCAGCGCGTTCGGCGACCTCAACGGCGGACGTGATATCCCCGGCCGCGGCATACACCCGCGACTCGATGAGCGTCAGCCAGTGTTCCAGCCACGGCGGCGGCGACCAGCCCTGCCGGGCCCGGCCGAGCAGATCCGACGCAGCCCTGGTACTGCCTTCGGCCAGCCGGCAGCGCGCGGCGACCAGATAGGCGATGGCGCCGATCAGCTTGTCCGGAGCTATCCGCAGAGCGCTGTTGGCCAGCTTGAGCTGGCCATGCGCCTGCGGGAGTTCGTCGCGTTCCAGATGTGCGTACGCGCGGGCAACAGCCGCGGCGGGGCTGCTGCACTCGGCCAGCCCGTCACTGCTGCTCTTGGCGGCATCTGCCGCTTGGCCGGCCCGCTCGGTGGCCTGGTTCAGCCGCCCGCGCAGGGCCTCGACGAGCGCGAGATACCCGAGGCACTCAGCTCGCTCGTACGTGCCGCCGGGATCGGACATGGCGGCCAGCGCGGAGGTGAAGGTGGCGGCCGCCTCATCGAGGTCACCGGACCAGAGTCCGGCCACTCCGTGGCCGGCTTGCACCTGCGTGCGGGTCTCGGGATGCCGTGCGATCACGCTACCGGGGATCTCCTCAAGCAGGGTCCCGGCCTGGGTAGCCGCGGCCCGCACGGCATCGAGATCCCCGGCGCGGCGGGCAACGGCCAGCCGGACCTGCTCGGCGGCCAGCCGGGTCGGGATCTCTTCGCTGGCGGGAAGCTGATCGAGGATGCCTTCCGCTGCGCCGAGCGTGGCCGCGCCCGGAAGGCCGTCCGCGGCGGAGAGCTCGATCGCCGCTTCCACCAGCAGCGGCTGAGGTTGCGTCCAGGACGGCTCCGCAGGCATCCGCCGGAAACTCGCGGCGAGCGCTCGGTTGCCCCGCGGTTCGATGAGCTGGCCTATCGCTAGCTCATCGAGGGCGATCCGGGCCGCGAACACCCAGTCACCCGCGTCGGCGGCGTGCCGCACCGCTTCGGTGAGGAATCCTCTCCGCTGATACCACTGAGCAGCTCGCCGGTTGAGCTCGGTCACCTGGCCCGGCTGCTCACGCCGGAGCTTCAGCCGCAGCACCGCGCTGAACAGCGAGTGGTAGCGATACCACCCGTGCCCAATCGGCCGGATGAACGCGTTCGCGCTGGCCAGGATCGGAAGCACGTCCGCCGCTCGCTCGTCATCGGTCAGCTCGCGGGCGATGTCCGCGTTCACCCGGTTCAGGATGCTCGTCCGCAGGAGAAACTCCCTGGTGGAGGCGAGCTGGCCATTCAGCACCTCGTCCACCAGGTAGCTTGTGATGGCGCTGTCCTCGGCGTCGAATTCCTTAACGAATTGATCAGGGTCGGGATGGCCGTCCAGCGAGATCGCGGCCAGGCGAATGCCCGCCGCCCAGCCCTCGGTCCGCGCGACAATACGCTCAAGCACTCCGGCCGACAGCGTGATGCCATGCTGGGCCATGAGCGCGGTGGATTCGGGAAGGCTGAAGGCGAGGTCGTCCACCCGGATCTCGGTCAGCTCCCCGGCGAGCCGGTACCGGTGCAGGGGAAGGAGCGGGTCCATCCGCGACGAGACAACCAGGTGGAGGCCCGGCGCCGCACTCCTCAGCACGTAGGCCAGGCCGTCCAGCAGGTCCCGTTCGGTAAGAAGATGGGCGTCGTCAAGGACCAGCACCACCGGCCGCTCCTGGGCCGCCAGCACGGATGCGAGCCGCAGCAGGAAGATGTGGTCGGCGGTCCCGCCGTCCGCAGCTGGCGAAACCGGCGGGACAGCGACGCCAGCTCGCCGCAAGGCCGCCAGGACGTAGGACCAGAAGACCTCCGGCCGGTTGTCATAGTCATCGAGGGTGACCCAGGCCAGGATGCCAGCGTCCGCGCTGCTGGCCGCCCAGGAGGCGATCGCCATGGTCTTGCCGGAGCCGGGAGGACCGGTGATCGTGGTGAGCGGCCCTCGCACGCCCGCAGCGATGAGCCTTTCGATGCGCGCGCGCTCGACCGCCCAGCCGGGCAGGCTGGGTACGGTGATCTTGGAGGTCAGGACGGGATCGTCGGCACCGTCCGCCCGCACGCCAGAGCGAACCGCCAGGTCCGCATCCGTCCTCGTCACCATCCATGGTCCTCTGATCCGGCCGGCACCGTGCCGGCGTCAGTTCCGCGTTCGCGTGACCGCGTACGTAGGGCTAGCTCGTCCGTACGTCAGTGGTCTCGCGCATGAGGGTGACCTGTCATCACCCCGCGGGAAATCTCACCAGGGTGACGGATTCACCCGCCGTGCATGGGGCGCCGGTCCCCCCGCGGCGGCATCGTGGAGCTAACCCGTTTTCATCGCGACCCGCTGGGGGCTCCGTTGCCGCCCTTCTATTACGAAATCCGCGTCGTCGGAGTCCTGCCGCCCGAAGCCCTGCTCGACTTCGAGCGGCTGGTCGCTTCGGTGGAGCCGGTCGAAACGGTCCTGCATGGCCCGCTCCGGGATCAGGCCGCCCTCCAGGGTCTTCTGGCCCGGCTGGAGACGTACGGCGTGCAGATCATGGAGGTCCACCGTCTGCACGACCCGGATGTGCCACCGGAGGGGCCACCCCCGGGATAAACGCCAGCAGGCTGGATCCCGGGTGACCCGGGCTCCAGCCTGCCTAAGGCCTGCCGCCGGAAGATCAGGAAACGCTGGCGGGACTTACCGGGGTGCCGTTCTGCCAGGCGGTGGCGGCGGCAGCAGCGGCGTTCCTGGCCTGCGCCCACTTGAGCTTCGCGAGCTCGCTGGGCGGCACTTCCATCTCCCTGACCCACTGCCGGGTAGCCAGCGCCAGATGCGAGCCCCCCACCGCCAGACCGGCCATTACCAGGACGGTGCCGACTCCTACCAGCACCGCGCTGGTCATCAGCGGGCCAGCCTCGAACTGCGGTCCGGTCCTGCTGTTCTCACGGTTAGTCATGGCCACATCCTCCGTTGTTATTTAACGGTCGTTACTGTCATGGCGGCGGTCGCCTCAGCCGAGGATTTTAGCCTTTTCGCGGTCGAACTCCTCGGGCGTGATAACTCCCCGGTCGCGCAGGTCAGCGAGCTTCGTCAGCTGTTCTGCGGGGCTGCCCCCAGCGGAGCCCTGAACAGGGCCGCGGACCTCCTGGTCGTAGCGGACGGCCTGCTGCGCCGACCGCTCGTGCATCGAGTCGCCGCGGACGATCAGGTAAACCAGCACGCCGATGAGCGGGATAAACAGCACGAACAGGAACCACAGCGCCTTGGCCCAGCCGGAAAGGTCACGGCTGCGGAAGATGTCGATGAACACCATGATCAGGATCCAGAACCAGATCACCCACAGGAAGATCTCGAGAATGGTCCAGAAAATGTTCAGCAGCGGATATGACGACGATGAAGCAGCAAGTTCCATTTCTTGGCCTGCCTTCTCATTCACGTCAGCGGGGTTGCCCTCGGGCACCCTGCCGGGTTGTGGTGGTTAATGGGCGCCTTCAATGATTCGGGCTGGCCCGCGACTCGGACATCACCCCCGGTGGGTGAACAGGCGCCGCCGTTCACCCGGTACGGGTGATTCCTGCCCTCCGGGCGGCTGGCAGAAAGGCCGTACGTACGGCTCCAGTCCATGGACGGCGAGGAGTAACGCATGTGCCGTTGGCTTGCTTACACCGGTTCACCCATCCTGCTGACCGATGTGCTCTACACACCGGCCCATTCGCTGATCGATCAGAGCCTGCATTCGAAGCTGGGGGCCGAGACGACCAACGGCGACGGATTCGGCGTCGGCTGGTATGACGCCGCGCCCGCCCCCGGCATCTTCCGCAGCGTCGAGCCGGCCTGGAATGATGCGAACCTGCGTGAGCTTTCGGGCCACGTGCGCTCGCCGCTGTTCTTCGCGCATATCCCGGCGGCGATCGGGTCGGCCGTGCAGCAGACGAACTGCCAGCGGCCCTGCGGCGGCCCGCTACAGGTGGCTGAACCCACCTGATTCCTCCTTCGTCATGGACACGGTGACCGGATGCTTGCCGAAGTGGGCCACCGCGTCACGGAAGTCGCAGAGGAGCAGGTCTGCCATGTCCTGGCTGACGCCGAGCCGGACCAGGATGCGCTGCACCGCGATGTCGGAGGCGGTCCCGGTCAGGGTGTAGGCAGGCACCTGCCAGCCTCGGCCGCGCAGCCGGTCGGCCAGGTCGAACAGGGTGTAGCCGGGGTCCTCGCCGTCGCGGATCCGCCAGGTGACCGTCGGAATCCCGGTGTTGGGGTTGCTGTCACACAGCAGCTCGAACGGGCCGAGCTTGACGATCTCGGTGGCCAGGTACTGGCCGATGTCGTAGGACGCCTGGTGGACGCGGCGGTAGCCCTCGTGACCGAGCCGCAGGAAGTTGTAGTAGCTGGCGATGATCTGCCCGGCCGGCCGGGAGAAGTTGATCTGGAACACCGGCATGTCGCCGCCCAGGTAGTTGACGTGGAAGATCAGATCGTCGGGGAGCTCGCTGCTGTCCCGGAAGACGACCCAGCCCACCCCCAGCGGGGCCAGCCCGAACTTGTGCCCCGAGGCGCTGATCGACTTGACCCGGGGCAGGCGGAAGTCGAAGACGACCCCGGGCGCGCAGAACGGGGCCAGGAAACCGCCGCTGGCCCCGTCCACGTGAATGTCGATGTCCAGGCCGGTGTCGGCCTGCAGCTTGTCCAGCGCCTTGGCCATCTCTTCCACCGGCTCGTACGCGCCGGTGTAGGTGACGCCCAGGGTCGGCACGACCATGATCGTGTTCTCGTCCACGCGTTCCAGCATCGACGCGGCATCCATCATGTAGCGGCCCGGTGACATCGGGACCTCGCGCATCTCGATGTCCCAGTAGCGGGCGAACTTGTGCCAGACCACCTGTACCGGGCCGCACACCATGTTCGGCCGGTCGGCCGGCTTGCCGTCGGCCCGGCGCTTGGCCCGCCACCGCCACTTGGCCGCCATCCCCGCCAGCATGCAGGCCTCAGAGGAGCCGATGGCCGAGGTGCCCACGGTGTTGGCCGCCCCGGGCGCATTCCACAGGTCGGCCATCATGTGCACGCACCGCCGCTCGATCTCGGCACTCTGCGGGTACTCGTCCCGGTCGATCATGTTCTTGTTGATCGACAGCTCCATCAGGCCATGAACCTCGGGTTCCTCCCACGTCTGGCAGAACGTGGCCAGGTTCTGCCGCGCATTGCCATCGAGCATTATCTCGTCCGCCACCAGCTGGACCGCGTCCCTGGGCAGCGTTCCATCCTGAGGGAACCGGTACTTGGCGACCGGCCTGGTCAGGTCCCGGTCGGCAAACAAACAGTCCTCAAGCTGGTCACGGACGGTGTCGCGGTCGTGTAGCGCCATAGTGGGCTCTCCCCTTGATCGGAACCACTCCGCTGCGGGCCTGCTCACGGACCGCCGCGGCCTGCTACCCGGGCCTGGTGGTGGGCCGGGCGGATAGTTCCGACGCTCGCCTCAGCACCTGGCGCCGTCATCACCTGCTGCGGGTGAGTTTCCATGATCCGGGCCGCGGGCTGGGGTTCGGGAACCGGCTCCAGCCTCACTATCATTTCGGGGATGGGATTCCGGGGCTGGGCCGCCGAGGCGATCGAGTTCTACGACGGCCTGGAGGAGGACAACTCAAAGGCCTACTGGCAGGCCCACAAAGCCCGCTACGAGGAGGCCGTGCTCCGCCCGATGGAAGAGCTGCTGTCCGAGCTCGCCGGCCAGCTCGGGCCGGGCCGCGTTTTCCGGCCGTACCGTGATGTGCGGTTCAGCGCGGATAAGTCGCCCTACAGAACCACCATCGCCGCGACGATTGGCCAGGACGGGTACATCCAGTTTTCGGCGGCCGGCCTGGCCGCCGGGCGGGGGATGTACATGATGAGCGCCGAGCAGCTCCGGCGTTACCGCCAGGCCGTGGATGCCGAGCCGGCAGGCCCGGCCCTGGCGCAGACGGTGGCCGCCATCCGGGACGCGGGTATCGGGGTCACCTCTCATGACCGGGTAAAGACCGCTCCCCGCGGCTATCCCAAGGACCATCCCCGGATCGATTTGCTGTGCATGAAGGGGCTCATCGCCTGGAGACAGTGGCCGGCCGGGAAATGGCTGGCCACCTCGCAGGCCAAGTCCCGCCTCCTGGACTTCTTTGCGCGCGCCGAGCCAATTCAGGACTGGCTGAACGCGCACGTCGGTGCCTAGTCCCGCGGCGTCCTCTGAGAGGCTGGGGCTATGCCGACGCGCCTGGTACATCTCGTGGTGGACGCCAACGACCCGGCCGCGCTGGCCCGGTTCTGGGCCAGTGCGCTGGGCTGGGTGATAGCCGACGAGACCGCGGAGGAAGTGGACATCTGGCCCGCAGGTTACCAGTACCCAGACCCGTCCGCCGTGCCCCTCGTCTTCGTCCCGGTATCCGAACCGAAGACCGCAAAGGATCGCGTGCACCTGGACCTGGCCACGACGTCCGCTGTCCACCAGGCGGAACTGGTCAGCCGCCTGCAGGACCTGGGGGCCGCGCCGGCCGATATCGGCCAGGGTGACGTGCCCTGGGCCGTGCTCGCCGATCCCGAGGGCAACGAATTCTGCGTGCTGGAGCCGCGGGACATCTACCTCGGCACGGGCCCGGTCGCCGCGATCCTCACCGACTGCGCCGATCCCGCGGTCCTGGCCCGGTTCTGGGTGGACGCGGCGGGCTGGCAGGTCACATACGCCGAGGACCATATCGTGGGGCTCCGGTCCCCCGGGGGCAGCGGGCCCTACCTGGAATTCCTGCGGGTACCCGACCGGAAGCAGGTCAAGAACCGGATCCACCCGGACGTAGCTCCCCATCGCGGTGAGGATCCCGCGGTCGAGGTGGCGCGGCTGCGGAGCCAGGGGGCCCGCCTGGCCGACGTGGGCCAGGCGGGCGACGAGTCCTGGACCGTCCTGGCCGACCCCGAAGGCAACGAACTCTGCGTCGTATCAGCCAGGTAGCGGCCGGCCCGGATCGATCCCGGGGCCGTCAGCTGCTCACCCGGGGCAGCTCCAGGACCAGGCTGCGGCTTGCCCGGACCAGCGCCTCCGCCTGGTCCGCGGCCACCGGCATCGCCAGCAGGTAGCCCTGCCCGAACTGGCAGCCCATCGAGACCAGCAGATCGCGCTGGACTTCGGTTTCGATACCCTCCGCGATCACGTCGAGGTGCAGCGTCCCGGCGAGCCGGATGATGCCTTCGACGAGGGCCAGCCGCTGCTCCGAGACGGCGATCCCGTCGACGAACGACTTGTCTATCTTGAGCACGTCAATCGGCAGCTCCCGCAGGTAGCTGAGGGAGGAGTAGCCGGTACCGAAGTCGTCGATCGCCAGCTTCATGCCGATGGCCTTCAGCTCCATGAGATCGGCGTGGATCCGGTCATCCCGGTTGAGCAGGACACTCTCGGTCAGCTCGAGCATCAGCGCGGAGGACGCCAGGCCTGATTCCGCGAGCACGGCCCGCACGGCATCGACGAAGCCGGGGTCGCGGAACTGGCGAGCCGAGACGTTGACGCTCACGTACAGCGGTGTCCCGGGCGGTAGCCGTCGCCGCCACCGGACGACCTCTGCGGCGGCCTGCCCGAGCACCCAGGAGCCGAGGGGGACGATGTGACCGGTCTCCTCGGCCAGCTCGATGAATTGGCCGGGCTGCATCATGCCCCACCGCGGATGCGGCCATCGCACCAGGGCCTCGAACCCGGCGATTTCACCGCTGGTCAGGGCCACGATGGGCTGATAGACGAGGGTGAACGCGGAGCCGTTTACCGCCTCTTCCAGCGCGGCCTGCACCTCCCGCCGCCGGATCATCCCGGCGCTGAGGACGGGCAGGTAGCGCCGCCACTGCCGTTTGCCGGCCGTCTTGGCCGCGTACAGCGCCAGGTCCGCGTGACGGAGCAGCTCGTCCAGGTCGGCGCTGTCTTCGGTGGTGGCTACGCCAACCGTGGCCGTGGTGATCACGGATCCGTCGGCGAGGGCGAACGGCTCGCTGAAGGCCCGGACGACGCGCTCGGCGAACGCCTCCGCCGCGGCCGGATCCGTGCAGCGCTCGATGATCAGCGCGAACTCGTCACCGCCCAGCCGTGCCGCCGTGCCGGATCCCCGGACCATCGCCGACAGCCGCATCGCGGCCGCCGCCAGCAGCTGGTCGCCGACGCTGTGGCCCATCGTGTCGTTCGTGACCTTGAAGTCGTCCAGGTCTACGAACAGCACGCCGGTGGTCGTCCCGTCGCGCCTGGCCCGGGCGAGCGCGTGCGCCGCCTGGTCCTGAAACAGCAGGCGATTGGGAAGCCCGGTCAGCGCGTCGTGGAAGGCCCGGTACTTCAGTTCGTCCTCGAGCTGACGTTGCTCGGTTACGTCCCGCAAGGTCAGCACCAGGCCGCGGACCGTGCTGTCGCCGCGCAGATCGCTGCATCTGACCTGGACCTGGACGCTGAGGCCATCGCGGCGCGCGATCTGCCAATCCTCGTAGTCGGAAGTGTTCCCCACGTAGCTGCGCATGCGCGTCAGCGCACGGATGACGTCGTCGCGCCCACCGCCGATTCCGAGGTCCCAGAGGTACCTGCCCTCCACGCTGACGTTGCCGAAGATGCTCATGGCCGAGGGGGTCGCGTAACGGACCGCGCCATCGTCGCCGATGATCAGGATGACGTCGGAGGTGTCCTGGACCAGGGTGCGGAAGTAGGCCTCGCTGCGCTGCCGGATCACTTCCTGGCTGAGCATGACACGCTCGACCGCGAGAGCGACCTGATGGGCGAGGACTTCGAACGTCCCGGACAGGTCGGCCAGGGTCCGCTGCTCACCGAATACCGCCAGGACGCCGATGAGCGGGTCGCCCGACGGCCGGTCCCGGAGCGTGAGCGGGCACAGCAGGACGCCGCCCTCGTCGGCCAGCAGCGTTCTGCCCCGCGCGCCGAGTTCCGCCGCCGGGACGTAGAGCGGCACCGACCCGGCCAGCCGCGGCATCCAGATGCTGGCCGGATCCCCGATCGGCCCTTTCCCGTCCCCGGCGGCCACGGGGCGCAGGGTGCCGCCGTCCCGGACCATGAGCAGCGCCTCGCGCCGGGAGCGCGGCCCGACGAGAGTGGCGGCCGCACTCCGCACCGCACGCGCGGCCTCTTCCACCGTGGCCGCTGACGCCAGGGACGCGCCAGCCAGCCGTACGGCACGTTCCCGGCCCTGGGCGCGGCGGTGCGACGCCGCCACGTCCCACAGGCGCGAGAGCACGAGCAGGAACAAAATCGCGGAGAATACCGCGATCACGCTGTCGTCCCGGTACTGGCCCCGGAAAGACTGGATGAACAGCACCGCGGGAGCGATAAAAGACGCGAGCATCAGCACCGTGAGGCGGATCGGCGATGTTTCGGCCTGCTGACGTGAGACCGGCTGGGTCAGCTGCGACATCGTGGGGTGCAGCGCCGCCGCACCCCACGCGGCGTAGAAGACCGCCCAGCCGAGGTCGACGATAACCGCCCCGTTCCGGAACGGTCCGTAGAGCAATATCAAGCCGAACCAGACGTCGGAGCCGAGCAAGGCGGCAGAGCCGAGGATCAGTAGCTGAACAGACCTGGTGCGCGCGGTCCCCGGTGCGAGGAGCCGCGCGAGCATGGCCAGCACGAGCACATCACCGAGTGGGTAGGCGATGGCGACGGATTTCTGGAGCCATGACAACGCTGGGTTATGCACGTAGGGAAGGATCAGGTAAATCCATGACAGCAGGGCCAGCCCGACGGTCAGGGTCAGGGCATCGATCAGGCTGCGGCGGTCCCGGTCCGGGGTGTGCCACCGGATGAAAATCAGCAGACCGGCGGCGGACAGCGGATACGTCAGCAGGTAGAGGACGTCCGCGAAGGAGGGAAAGGGAATCTTGGCCGCCTCGATCTGCGTCAGGACCAGGAAGCTGACCTGACCGGCGATGAAACTCAGGTTCGCGCCGGCCAGCAGCAGCCACGGCGCCTTGCGGGCCGGGCGGTTGATGACGACACCAGCCACGATGGCGCTCACGCTGGTCAGGCCGATCAGGCCCCACGCCTCGGCGCGCAGGCGGGGCAGCCCGTAGTAGGCCACCACGAGCAACGTCATCCAGGTGACATAGGCCACCAGCACATGCCGCCGAGATGTCAAAACGTCCCCCCAAGCTAAACCCGCTAAGTGAGCGTGCTTTCCCCGTTAGTGCGCCACGCCCCCAAGCATCATCTTTCCCCCGGCGCATCACCGCATGCCCACGCCGTCTCAGCGCCGCCAGCAAGACTGGTACGTCTTCTATGTATTAAATCGCATGCCTGGGCTTAGCGTTCATGGACCTAAAGCGTGTCAGCGCGTTCCACGGGTGGCACACAAGCAGCACTGCCAAAGATGCATAACTGTCAAATATGACCAATAGGGACAAGCCGCATATCACGGCGGGTCCACTGACTGCGGGGCACGCGGGAAAAATGATTTTATGGGCGTCGTCAACAACGACGGCCAGCATGCGACGTCGACCGGCCACTCGATTTCGTGCCCGCCGATATCTGCGCGGCGGCCATCCGGTATATCTCCTCGCGTGCCGCGCCATACGGGCATGCCTATCATCTGGCCAGCCTGCACAGCACGCTGCGGGGGTCACTGGTCATCTTCCCGGCCTATCCGCGGTCGCGGACCGAGCAGGCCCGGTGATTCGCTGTCCTGCTGGCTGGCCCGGCCGAGCGCCGCGTGCGGCCCGGCGAGCCGCTCCCGCGCGGCGGCTGATCGCATTGTGATCATTAAAATCCAATCCAGGCATGGTGCGTACGCCTGATCTGCGCTTGCATGGAACCGCCGCACAGAAGGGGCCACTATGAGCACATCGAGCGAATTCGTTCTCAGCGGGGAAGATCTCGACCTGGAACGCCTGGTCGCTGGACAGCACCACGATCCGCACCACGTGCTGGGCGCCCACCCAGTGCGAGACGCCGACGGCCGCGAACGTGTGGTGATCCGCGCGTGGCGTCCCGACGCGACCAGCATGGCCATTCTCGTCGGTGAGCGGCGGATCGAGATGCGCTGTGTGCACCCGGCCGGGGTGTTCGCCGGTGCGCTGGAAGGACCGGACATCCCCGACTATCTCCTGGAGGCGGCCTACCCAGACGGTGCGGTGGTCACGGTCGATGACCCGTACCGCTTCTGGCCCACCCTGGGGGCGCTTGACCTTCATCTGCTGGCCGAGGGGCGGCATGAGGGGCTGTGGCGCCATCTCGGCGCCCAGGTGCGCGTGCACCAGGCCACGTCCGGCACGTCGTTCGCGGTGTGGGCGCCGGGCGCGCAGTCGGTCCGGGTCGTCGGCGACTTCAACGGCTGGGACGGCCGTACGCACCCGATGCGGGTCCTGGGCAGCTCCGGGGTCTGGGAGATCTTCCTGCCCGGCGTGGGCCCCGGCGCGCACTACAAGTTCGAGGTGGTCAGCCAGCAGGGGCAGCTGAGCCTGCGGGCGGACCCCTTCGCCTTCGCTGCCGAGGTACCGCCGGCCAACGCGAGCATCGTCACTCAGAGCCGGTACCAATGGCGGGACAAGGCCTGGTTCGCCAAGCGGGCGGCCACCGACCTGCTGCACGCTCCGATATCGATCTATGAGTGCCATCTGGGCTCGTGGCGGTTCACCCAGGACGCCGGCGGCGGGTGGCGCCCGCTGACCTACCGTGAGGCGGCTGAGGTACTGCCCGAGTACCTCAGCGACCTCGGATTCACCCACGTCGAGTTCCTCCCGGTCGCGGAGTATCCGTTTTCCGGCTCCTGGGGTTACCAGGTGACCGGTTACTACGCGCCGACGGCGCGGTTCGGGGCACCCGACGACTTCCGCTATCTGGTCGACCGGCTGCACCAGGCCGGCATCGGGGTCCTCGTCGACTGGGTCGTCGGGCACTTCCCCAAGGACGACTGGGCGCTGGCACGCTTCGACGGCACCGCGCTGTATGAGCATGCCGACCCCCGCCTGGGCGAGCACCCGGACTGGGGCACCCTGGTGTTCAACTACGGACGCCACGAGGTCCGGAACTTCCTGGTCGCCAACGCGCTGTTCTGGATCGAGGAGTTCCACCTCGACGGCCTGCGCGTGGATGCGGTCGCCTCCATGCTCTACCTGGACTATTCGCGCCAGGAGGGCGAGTGGATCACCAACCGGTTCGGGGGCCGGGAGAACCTGGAGGCCATCGACTTCATCAAGGAATTCAACGAGGTGGTCTACCGCCACCACCCCTCCATCATGCTCGTAGCCGAGGAGTCCACGTCCTGGCCGGCCGTCTCCCGCCCCACCTACCTGGGCGGCCTCGGCTTCGGGTTCAAATGGAACATGGGGTGGATGAACGACACCCTGGTGTATTTCTCCAAGGATCCGGTGTACCGGCGCTACCACCACCACGAGCTCACGTTCGCCCTGCTGTACGCCTTTAGCGAGAACTTCATCCTGCCCCTCAGCCATGACGAGGTGGCGCACGGAAAGGGATCGCTACTCGGCAAGATGCCGGGGGACCGCTGGCAGCAGTTCGCCAACCTGCGCGCGTTGCTCGCCTGGATGTGGGCGCATCCCGGCCTGCCGCTGCTGTTCATGGGCGGCGAGATCGCGCAGAACGACGAGTGGCGGCACGACGGCAGCATCGACTGGCACCTGCTCGACTACCCCGAGCACGCCGGGATGCAGGCCCTGGTCCGGGCGCTCAATACCGTCTACCGACAGGAACCGGCCATGTGGGAGCAGGATTTCGACTGGACCGGCTTCCGCTGGATCGACCCGAACGATTCTGACAACAGTGTGCTGTCGTTTCTCCGGTTCGCGGCGTCAGGCGAGCGCAGCGTCGCCTGCCTGGCGAATCTCACTCCGGTGCTCCGCGCCGACTACCGCGTCGGGCTCCCCCAGCCCGGGCGCTGGGTGGAGATCTTCAACTCCGACAGCGCGGCGTTCGGTGGCAGCAACGCCCTCATTGGTACCGTCATGGCCGAGGCCGTCGGCTGGCACGGCCTCGACTACTCCGCCGCCCTCACGCTGCCGCCCCTCGGCGTCGTGTGGCTAGCCTACGAGCCCGAGGCCGGCCCGGGCGCCGGGGACCCGCAGCAGGCACCGGACAGCTAGCGGGGGATCCGGTACTCCTCCAGCAGCCGGCGTCCGATGATCATCTTCTGGATCTCTGCCGTGCCCTCGCCGATCAGCAGCATCGGCACCTCCCGGTAAAGGCGCTCGATCTCGTACTCCTTGGAGAAGCCGTAACCGCCGTGGATGCGGAAGGAGTCTTCCACGACCTCCTTGGCGTACTCGGAGGCCAGGTATTTGGCCATGCCGGCTTCGAGGTCGTTGCGCTCACCGGAGTCCTTCTTGCGGGCCGCCACTGCCATCATCTGATGGGCGGCCTCGACCTTGATGGCCATTTCGGCCAGCTTGAACTGGATGGCCTGGTGCTCAACGATCGGCTTGCCGAAGGCGTGCCGGATCTGCGCGTAGGAGATGCCCAGCTCAAAGGCGCGGAGGGCGACTCCGCAGCCGCGGGCGGCGACGTTGACGCGGCCGACCTCGACCCCGTCCATCATCTGGTAGAAGCCCTGACCAGGGGCATCGCCGAGAACCCGGGTGGCGGGGACGCGGACGTCATGCAGGATCAGTTCGGTCGTGTCGACGCCCTTGTACCCCATCTTCTCGATCTTCCCCGGCACGGTCAGGCCCGGCACCATGGGGTTGGCGCCGAAGCCCGGCTCCTTCTCGATGAGGAACGTGGTCATGTTCCGGTGCGGCGCGTCGTGGCCCTCGTCGGTCCGGCACAGCACCGCCACCAGGTTGGAGGTGCCGCCGTTGGTCAGCCACATCTTCTGGCCGTTGATGACGTAATCCCCACCCGCCTCCCCATCCCCCTTCACTCGGTCGGCCCGGGTGCGGATCGCTGAGACGTCCGAGCCCATGCCCGGCTCGGACATGGAGAAGGCGCCGCGAACGTCACCGGTCGCCATCCGGGGCAGGAAATACTCCTTCTGCTCCTGTGTGCCGTGCTGGCCGATCATGTAGGCGACGATGAAGTGGGTGTTGACGATGCCCGACACCGACATCCAGCCGCGGGCGATCTGCTCCACCACCAGCGCATAGGTGAGCAGCGACTCGCCAAGGCCGCCGTACTCCTCGGGAATCGTGAGCCCGAACAGGCCGAGTTCCTTCATCCCCTCGACGATCTGGGCCGGGTACTCGTCCTTGTGCTCAAGCTCGCTGGCGACCGGGATGATCTCCTTGTCGACGAACTCCCGCACCGTGGCGAGGATGTCCCGCTGAATGTCGGTCAGGCCTTCGGTTTTTGCGAGGCGTTCCATGGCGCGGCTCCGTTCTGCTAGTCGTGAGAAGCTCGGGTGGTCGGCTCGGGACGCCCGGGCTGCTCACCGCCACGCTCCTTGATGTAGGTCTCGGTCGGGACCATCACCTTGCGGCGGAACACGCACACCAGGGTGCCGTCCTGCTGGTAGCCGCGCGTCTCGACCTGGACGATGCCCCGGTCGCTCTTGGACGTGGACGGCCACTTGCCGAGCACGGTGGTCTCGCCGTAGATCGTGTCGCCGTGAAAGGTCGGCGCCACATGCTTCAGCGACTCGACCTCGAGGTTCGCGATGGCCTTGCCCGAGACATCCGGCACCGACATGCCGAGCAGCAGCGAATAGATGTAGTTGCCGACCACGACGTTCCGGCCGAAGTCAGTGGCCTCGGCGGCGTAGTTCGCGTCCAGGTGCAGCGGATGGTGGTTCATGGTGAGCAGGCAGAAGAGATGGTCGTCGTATTCGGTGACCGTCTTCCCGGGCCAGTGCTTGTAGACCGCCCCGACCTCAAACTCCTCGTAGATCCGTCCGAACTGCATCTGGGGTGTCCTTTTTCTGCCTCGGTTACGGGTAGGTTTCTCGCCGGGAAGCCGGTCAGGCCTGCGGGGGCTCGAACTTGGAGGTGCGCTGCATGCCCCCGGCACGGCCCTTGCCCGCGATGACCAGTGCCATCTTGCGGGAGGCCTCGTCGATCATCTCGTCGCCGAGCATCGCCGATCCCTTGGCGCCGCCCGCCTCCGAGGTGCACCAGTCGTAGGCGTCCAGGATCAGCTCCGCGTGGTCGTAGTCCTCCTGTGCAGGGGAGAAGATCTCGTTGGCGGCCGCGATCTGATCGGGGTGCAGCACCCACTTGCCGTCGAACCCCAGCGCCGCGGCCCGCTGAGCCACCGCACGGTAGCCGTCGGAGTTGCGGATCTGCAGGTAGGGACCGTCGATGGCCTGCAGATCGTTGGCGCGGGCGGCCATCAGGATGCGCATGAGGATGTAGTGGTAAGCGTCCGCGGGGTAGCCAGGAGGCTGCTCGCCAACCACCAGCGACTTCATGTTGATCGAGGCCATGAAGTCGGCCGGGCCGAAGATAATGGTTTCCAGCCGCGGCGAGGAAGCGGCGATCGCATCGACGTTCACCAGGCCGCGGGCGTTCTCGATCTGCGCTTCGATGCCGATCCGTCCGGGCTCGAAGCCCATCGTCTTCTCGATCTGGGTGAGCAGCAGATCCAGCGCCTTGACCTGCTCCGCGTCCTGCACCTTCGGCAGCATGATGGCGTCCAGGTTGGGGCCCGCACCCTCCACCACCGTGATCACGTCCCGGTAGGTCCAGTGCGTGGTCCAGTCGTTGACCCGGACAACGCGGATCTTGCCGGTCCAGTCACCGGTATTCAGCGCGTCGACGATGGTGTGCCGGGCGCTTTCTTTGACCAGAGGCGCGCACGCGTCCTCCAGGTCCAGGAACACCTGGTCGGCGGGCAGGCCCTGGGCCTTCTCCAGAAAACGCGGGCTGCTGCCGGGCACAGCCAGGCAGGAACGGCGCGGGCGCTGCCGGTCGGTCTCGATGGCGGGTTCGGTCATCATGTCGGGTCGTCTCACCCTTCGGTTGTGGCCCCGGCCAGGGCTCCCGGCCGGCTTGGCCATGGCTGGAGCTTATGCGCGCGGCGTATCTCATCGATGATTCCGCCGATGATGGCGGTAATTTCGAAATCCTTCGGGGTGAAAACCGCGGCTACGCCCTGGGCGCGGAGGACCTGAGCGTCCGCCGCCGGGATGATGCCGCCGACCACCACCGGGATGTCACCCGCGCCGGCCTGGCGCATCCGCTGCAGCACCTCCGGCACCAGCTCGGCGTGCCCGCCGGACAGGATCGATAGCCCCACGCAGTGCACGTCCTCGGCGACCGCGGCCGCCACGATCTGATCGGGGGTGAGGCGGATGCCCTGGTAGATCACCTCGAGCCCGGCGTCGCGGGCCCGCACGGCGATCTGCTCGGCGCCGTTGGAGTGGCCGTCCAGGCCGGGCTTTCCCAGCAGCAGGCGCAGCCTGCCCGCGCCGATCTGTTCGGCGGTGGCCGCCGCCGCCATACGGACCGCGGCCATTTCCGCGGCCATGCCCGCGTTCTTCCCGGTGGCCGCCACCGGGGCCCCGCCGATCCCGGTGGGGGCCCGGTACTCGCCGAATATCTCCCGCAGGGCGAGCGACCACTCGCCGGTGGTCACCCCCGCCCGCGCGCAGGCCAGGGTCGCGCTCATCAGGTTGACCTCCTCGCGCGCCGCGTCGGCCCGGAGCCGGCCAAGGGCGGCATGGACCTCCATCTCGTCGCGCCGGGCGCGCCACGCGGCCAGGTCGGCCAGTACCGCCTGCTCGTACGCGGGGTCCACACGGTGGACCGCGGTGTCGAGGTCCACCGTGAGCGGGCTGGGCTCGGTGGCCTGGAAGCAATTGACGCCGACGACCTTGTCCTCGCCGGATTCCATCCGGGCCCGCCGGGCCGCGTGCGAGGCGACGAGCTGGGCCTTGAGGTAGCCGGACTCCACGGCCGGTATCACCCCGCCCATCTCCTGCACGGTGGCGATCTCCGCCTCCGCACCGGCCATCAGCTCGGCGGTCTTGGCCTCCACCACGGGGGACCCATTGAACAGGTCGCCGTATTCCAGCAGGTCGGACTCGTACGCGAGCACCTGCTGGATGCGCAGGCTCCACTGCTGATCCCAGGGCCGGGGCAGGCCGAGCGCCTCATTCCAGGCGGGCAGCTGCACGGCCCGGGCGCGGGCGTCGCGGGATAGGGTGACGGCCAGCATCTCCAGCACGATGCGCTGGATGTTGTTCTCCGGCTGTGCCTCGGTCAGCCCCAGCGAGTTGACCTGCACGCCGTAGCGGAAGCGGCGCAGCGCCGGGTCGGCGATCCCGTACCGCTCCCGCGTAATCGTGTCCCACAGCCGGGAAAACGCGCGCATCTTGCACATCTCCTCGACGAAGCGGACGCCCGCGTTGACGAAGAAGGAGATCCGCCCGACGACGTCCCCCATCTGCTCCCGGGCGATCTGCCCGGAGTCGCGGACAGTATCCAGTACGGTCATCGCGGTACACAGCGCGTAGGCGATCTCCTGCACCGGGGTCGCCCCGGCCTCCTGGAGGTGGTAGCTGCAGACGTTGATGGGGTTCCACTTGGGCATCCGGGCCACCGTATAGGCGATCACGTCGGTGGTCAGGCGCACCGAGGGGCCGGGCGGGAAGGCGTACGTGCCCCGCGCGAGGTACTCCTTGATGATGTCGTTCTGCGTGGTACCGGTCAGCGCGGCGATGTCGGCACCCTGCTCCTCGGCGACGACCTGGTACAGGGCCAGCAGCCACATGGCCGTGGCGTTGATCGTCATCGAGGTGTTGGTCCGCTCCAGCGGGATGTCCGCGAAGAGGGCCCGCATGTCACCAAGGTGCCCGACCGGGACGCCGACCCGCCCGACCTCACCGCGGGCCAGGACATGGTCGGCGTCGTAGCCGGTCTGGGTGGGCAGGTCGAACGCCACGGACAGGCCGGTCTGGCCCTTGGCCAGGTTGCGGCGGTAGAGCGCGTTGGACTCCGTGGCGGTCGAGTGCCCCGCGTAGGTCCGCATCAGCCAGGGACGTTCCCGGTCGGGGCGCTGGCCCGGCTCGGCCCGCGGCGGCTCGTACGGCTCAGTCATGCCGACCTCATTCTCACGCGTTCCTGACCGGCTCACACGTTCCGGAACCGGTTGATCTCCGTGAGGTGCTTGGCGCGCAGCTCGGGATCACGCACGCCCAGGCCCTCCTGCGGCGCGAGGCACAGCACCCCCACCTTTCCATGATGCAGGTTCTGGTGGACGTCCAGGGCAGCCTGGCCGGTCTGGTCCAGCGGGTAGACCGTCGACATGGTCGGGTGGATCATGCCCTTGGAGATCAGGCGGTTGGCCTGCCATGCCTCGCGGTAGTTGGCGAAGTGCGAGCCGATGATGCGCTTGAGGCTCATCCACAGGTAGCGGTTGTCGTACTCGTGCATATAACCCGAGGTCGAGGCGCAGGTCGCGATGGTGCCACCACGGCGGGTCACGTACACCGAGGCGCCGAACGTCTCCCGGCCGGGGTGCTCGAAGACGATGTCCACGTCCTCGCCGCCGGTCAGGTCGCGGATCCTGCCGCCGAAGCGCTTCCACTCCTTGGGGTCCTGGGTGCGCTCGTCCTTCCAGAACCGGTAGTCCTCGGCGGCGCGGTCGATGATCAGCTCGGCGCCCATCGACCGGCAGAGCTCGGCCTTCCGCTCGCTGGAGACGACGCAGATCGGGATCGCCCCGCCGGCCAGGGCGTACTGGGTGGCGTACGCGCCCAGGCCACCACTGGCCCCCCAGATGAGCACGTTGTCGCCCTGCTTCAGGCCGGCGCCGTTGCGCGAGACCAGTTGCCGGAAGGCGGTGGAGTTCACCAGCCCCGGCGTCGCAGCCTCCTCCCAGGTGAGGTGCTTGGGCTTGGGCATCAGCTGGTTGGTCTTGACGATGGCCAGCTCGGCCAGGCCGCCGAAGTTGGTCTCGAAGCCCCAGATGCGCTGCTCCGGGTCCATCATGGTGTCGTTGTGCCCATCGGAGCTCTCCAGCTCGACGGACAGGCAGTGGGCCACGACCTCCTCGCCGGGCTTCCACACGTTCACCCCGGCACCAGTACGCAGCACCACGCCCGCCAGGTCGGAACCGACCACGTGATAAGGCAGGTCGTGCCGCGCGGTGAGCTCGGAGAGCTTCCCGTAGCGGCGCAGGAAGGCGAAGGTGGAGACCGGGGAGAAGATGGAGCTCCACACGGTGTTGTAGTTGACCGCGCTCGCCATGACCGCGACAAGCGCCTCGCCCATGCCAAGCTCAGGGACCGGCACGTCCTCTACGTGCACCGATTTGCGGGGATCACGGTCACGAACGTCGAGACCGTCGAACATGTGCTCCTCGTCCCGGTGCAGGGTGACTGCCCGGTAGGCCTCGGGAAGCGGCAGCGCGGCAAAGTCTTCCGTCTGGCTGCTGGGATCGAGGATGGTGTCAAGGATTTCTTTCATGGTTGCCTCCTGGCCGTACCGTACGTCTAGGGCGCAGGGCGTCCGGAGAGACCGTGCCGCCACGCTGGTGGCGGCACCCATGTGCGAATGTCCGGGCCGCGGGCCCTGTCCCGGCCGCTGCGCTGCGGCCCCTCCTCCTTAGTGTCCGCCACACTGGCCTGAATTGTCTATTTAGAATTACGCGAAACAGTTAAGCGAACGCTTGATAGTTGCCTGGACCAGGTATATCCCCCCAGCGTACGGAAGAGTTAACCTGCACCCGCGCAGGGAACGCCGGCGTTCATACCGTGAAAGGCGGAGCGAGAATATGCCCGAGCTAGCCTATTCCGATATCAAGATCGGTGATAACGCGTCACTCAGCAGGACGATCACCGAAGCGCACATCGTCAACTTCGCCGGCATCACCGGGGACTTCAACCCCGTTCATGTCGATGCCGAATACGCGCAACAGTCGATGTTCGGGGAGCGGATCTCACACGGGATGCTCATGGCGGGCCTGATCTCGGCGGTGCTGGGGATGCAGCTACCCGGGTGGAACGCTATCTACCTCGGCCAGGACCTCAAATTTACCGCTCCGGTCAAGATTGGCGACACCGTGACCGTCACCGCGACCGTGGCCGAGAAACGCGACGACAAACGAATCATCAAGCTCCGGACTACCGTGTCGAACCAGAAGGGTGAAATGGTCGTCGACGGCAACGCCACGGTCAAGAAGCTCGGCCTGTAGGCGGCGCGGGAGACCAGAACGACCGTGGGCCGGCGCGCCATCCCGGCGGGAGCACGGCCAGCCGGGCAGACGGACGAGCCTTTCCAGCCGTAGCCCCACCGGTCGCCTCCGTCCCTGTCACCGCCAGCGGATCAGTCCTGGAGCGCGCGGAGGATGCGGGCGAGGTCCGCGCGATCGGCCGGGCTGAGCCGGCCGAAGACCCGTTCGGCCTCGGTGCCGCGGGCCGCCCGGATCGCCTCGAGGATGGTGGTGCCCTGCCCGGTCACCTTGACCAGGGTGGCGCGCCGGTCGCCGGGGTCCGGGCTCCGCTGGACCAGGCCGCGGGATTCGAGCGCGTCGACGACCTCGGTGGCCGAGCGGGGCGCGATGTGCAGATGGTCCGACAGTTCCGACAGGCGCATCGTGCCGTACCGCTTCAGCACGCGCAGCGCGCGCAGGTGGGACGGGCTGATGTCCCACGGCGCCAGGGTCTCCTGGGATATTTCGTGCAGCCGCCGCGCGACCGCCCAGAAGGCCTCGGACAGCGGCTCCTCGCCGACTGCTTCGCGAACGCGCCTCGTATCACGCTCCTCGGCCATGTGGAATAGTCTACCAGCGTTTCATGTTGTACCCTCACATTGAGGTTACCTCAGTATAGACGTTCCCAGGGTCCGCGCATCCGGCACCGGCCCACCCGGCAGAATCGAGAAGCACTTGGAGTCCCCCCACACGAATCGAGACACCAGTAACACGGGCCGGACTCGCGGCCCGAAGTCCATCACCGCCGCGGAGAAGGCGCAGGCCCGCGATGTGTCGCTGCGCCGCATCGGGCGGCTGTTCATTCCCTACCGCTGGCCACTGGCCATTGTCACCGCCATCATCGTCGCCTCGTCCCTCGTCGGGCTGGCCTCACCGTTCCTGCTCCGCGCGGTCATCGACACCGCGCTGCCGGCCAAGAATCTGCCGCTGCTGGCCTGGCTAGTGATCGGCATGGTCGCCGTGGCCGCCATCACCTCCGCGTTCGGCGTGATCCAGACCTGGATCTCTACCAAGGTCGGCCAGCAGGTCATGCACGAGCTGCGCACCAGCGTCTTCGCTCACCTGCAGCGGCAGTCCATCGCGTTCTTCACCCGGACCCGGACCGGCGAGGTCCAGTCCCGGATCACCAATGACATCGGCGGCATGGAATCGGTCGTCACCTCGACCGCCACCTCCATCGCCTCCAACCTCACCACTGCGGTCGCCACCGCGGTCGCCATGGTGGCCCTGTCGTGGCGGCTGTCCCTCATCTCGCTGGTCGTAATGCCGCCGGCCATCTACCTGACCCGCAAGGTGGCCCGCATGCGCCGCGCCATCACCACCGAGCAGCAGCGCGAACTGGCCGACCTCAACGTCACCATCGAGGAAGGGCTGTCGATCAACGGCGTCCAGCTGGCCAAGACCATGGGCACCGGCCCGTCGCTGGTCGAGCGGTTCACGGCCTCCTCGGCCCGGCTGATCGATCTGGAGCTGCGCTCGCAGCTGGCCGGGCGCTGGCGGATGGCCTCACTGAGCATCATCTTCGCCGCGATACCCGCGATCATCTACCTCGCCGCCGGCCTCCCGGTCACCGCCGGCACGGTCACCATCGGCACCCTCATCGCCTTCACCACCCTGCAGAACAGCCTGTTCCGGCCGCTGACCGGCCTGCTCAACACCAGCGTGTCCGTGATCAGCTCGCTGGCGCTGTTCGCCCGGATCTTCGAGTACCTCGACCTGCCTGTCGAGGTCGGCGAGCCCGCCCACCCGGTGGAGATCGATCCGGCCCAGGTAACCGGGCACGTCCGTTTCACCGACGTCAGCTTCACCTACCCCGGCGCCGACCGGCCGGCCGTCACCGGCGTCGACCTGGACGTCCCGGCCGGGAGCACGCTCGCCGTGGTCGGCGAGACCGGATCGGGCAAGACTACGCTGGCGTCGCTGATCGCCCGGCTCTACGATCCCAGCACCGGCAGCGTCCGCATCGACGGCATCGACCTCCGTGACATGCGGTTCGCCGACCTCGCCGCGATCGTCGGCGTGGTCAGCCAGGAGACCTACCTGCTGCACACCACGGTGCGGGAGAACCTGCGCTACGCCAGGCCCGGGGCCACCGACGCCGAGATCGAGGACGCGGCGCGCGCCGCCCAGATCCACGGCCTCATCGCCAGCCTGCCCGACGGTTACGACACCATGGTCGGCTCGCGCGGGCACCGGTTCTCCGGCGGCGAGAAGCAGCGGATCGCGATCGCCCGGACCCTGCTGCGCGACCCGCGCGTGCTCGTGCTGGACGAGGCCACCAGCGCCCTGGACACCGAAACCGAACGCTCTGTCCAGAAGGCGTTCGACGCCCTGGCCCGGGGCCGCACCACGATCACGATTGCGCACCGGCTTTCCACCGTGCGCAACGCCGATCAGATCGTCGTCCTGGACCACGGCCACGTCGCCGAGGCCGGCACCCATACCAGCCTCGTCGCCGGCAACGGCCGCTACGCCGCTTTGGCCGCCTAAGCGCCCGCGTACCTCCCCGCGCCCGGCCGGGGTGTTCAGATGCGACTGGCTTGAGGACCACCCCGTGGGTGGACAGCCGCAGGCCCGCCCGTGCGTTATGCTCCACCAGCAGGACCGTCTTTGCTCATCCTGAACCTCCCGCATCTGGATGGGCCCAGCCAGGCCCTCCGAGCACGCCCGGTCTCCGGTCGGCGTGGTCGGGCTCCAGCCCGTCCGGTACCTCCACGTTCTCGCTGACCAGGGAAACCCCGGCCGAGTCGGCCTGCATCTGCAGCAGCGCGGCGAAGTCCTCGCCACCGTGGCCGCGACCGACCAGGCTCTGGATGATCTGGTGGACCATGGCAGCCACCGGCAGCGGGACCTCGCGTTCCCGCGCTGCTGCCAGCCCGAGGTCGAAGTCCTTGCGCAGCAGCGACGCGGTAAATGTCGGATGGAAGTCGAGGTTCACCAGTGCGGGCGTCTTGTAGCGGGAAAACGTGGAGCCCATCACGCTGTTGTTGAGGCACTCCAGCAGCGCGTGCCGACTGACCCCGTATTGCTGGGCGAGGATCGCGACCTCGGCCAGCGACTGAGTCACGACCCCCAGCAGGAGGTTGTGGCACAATTTGACAATCCGGGCGGTCTCCCCCTCGCCGACGTACGTGGCTCCGGCACCGAGCAGGTCCAGGTAGGGGCGGGCCTGGTCGAACGTCTCGCGTGGGCCGGAGACCGCCAGAGTGAGCCGTCCGGCCTCGGCCACCTTCGCGTTGCCCATCACCGGGGCGGCTAGCAGCGCGATGCCGCGCTCGGCCAGGCGCTCCCGGACCTGCTGGGAGGCCTCGGCGGAGACGGTCGAACAGTCAACCACGATCGCTGATACGGACGGGGCCGTGATCAGGCCCCGGGGGCCGAGCAGCACATCCATCAGATCGTCCGACCCGCCCACCGTGACGAAGACGATATCGGCTGCACCGAGGCCCGCGGCCGTGTCGGCGATGCTGGCCCCGCTAGCCGCGAGCGGCTCGGCTTTGGCTTTCGTCCGGTTGTATACCGTCAGGTCACATCCGGCCGCCAGCAGTCGCAGCGCCAGCGCGGAGCCCATCCGGCCGGTGCCGAGCCAGCCCAGCCGGTGGGTTAGGTCTGTCCTGGCCATCGGCCAGTATATCCGGTGGATTTCGACCGCATCACCGCCGCGCTGAGCAGCTGGGACGAGTAGTGCCGTGGCTGGAGCCAGGCCGCGGCCGAGCACGCCGCAGCTCGGCTACCAGGCCCTGGAGCAGGGCCGGCCCGGTCGGCGGGCGCTCACCTGGCCCAGACCGCGGTGTACTACCACTTCGCGAAGTTCTCCTGCTCGAGACGGCAACCACGGCTCCGCGAACGTGCCTTACCTGCACCGTTCTGACAGGGCCGGCTGGATGGGCCGGCAGCTGACCCGGTGAGAGCGGGCCTACCGGTACTGTCGGGCGTTGACCGGAGGAGGCGAGGCAGGTGCCAGACGGCGCAGATGACCTGGTCAGGCTGGAGCAGCGGGACGGCGTCGCGGTGGTGACTCTTAACGACCCGGCGCGCCGCAATGTCTTCAGCAGCCGGCTGGTACACGCCCTGGCCGCGGCTATGGACGGGGCCGAACGCGACGACACGACCCGGTGCGTCGTGGTCACCGGAGCCGGGAGCGCCTTCTGCGCGGGGGCGGAAGTGGCGACGCTGCGGGGAGCGGCCGCCGGTGAGTTTGACGACGTGGAAACGGTCTACCAGGGCTTCCTTCGGGTGCGGGACTGCCCACTGCCCACCATCGCCGCCGTCAACGGGCCGGCCGTCGGGGCCGGGTTCAATCTCGCACTGGCCTGCGACGTGCGGCTGGCCGGCCTGGGGGCGCTGTTCGACACGCGCTTCACGGCCTTGCGGCTGCATCCAGGCGGTGGCCACGCCTGGATGCTGGCTCGCGCGGTCGGCCAGCAGCAAGCCACGCTCGCCTGCCTGTTCGGCGAGGTCTGGGACGCCCAGGCCGCCGTGGACGCGGGCCTGGTCGCGAAGCTGGTCCCGGAGGGCCTGGTGGACGCGGCCGTCGCGCTCGGCCAGCGCCTGGCGCACCAGGAGAAGGTGTACGTGCAGCGGTTCGTGACCACGCTGCGGTCCGCCCTGTCCACCCCGACGCACGCGGGCGCGCTAGCGGAAGAGACCGCGGCGCAGCGGTGGTCCGCGGGGCGCCCGGCCTTCCGCGAGGGCGTTCGGGCCATCGAGGACCGCATCGCCCGGCGCGGCTAGCCATCCTGCGGTCGTGCCCATGCGGCGAGTTGCCGTGGATCGGCGCGTCTCGCCTCGCCGCCGTTCAAAGGTGCTGCGCCCCGGGTGCCCATCGGCGGCCGCACGTGTCAAGATGACGGCATGGTGGATCCACGTGCGGGACAGCCCGCTGCTGCTGAGGATCTGGTGGACGTCGCGAAGCTGGTCACGGCGTACTACACGGTCCATCCCGATCCCGGGGACCCCGTGCAGCGGGTGTCGTTCGGTACCTCGGGTCACCGCGGATCCGCGTTCACGGCGACGTTCAACGAGGATCACATCCTGGCTACCACCCAGGCGATCTGTGAGTACCGCGCCGCCCAGGGGATCGACGGGCCGCTGTACCTGGGCGCTGACACGCACGCGCTGTCCGAGCCGGCCCAGGTCAGTGCGCTGGAGGTGCTGGCCGCGAACAGCGTGCAGGTGCTGACCGACGCGCGGGGCGGGTATACGCCCACCCCCGCCGTCTCCCGTGCGATCCTGGCGCACAACCTCTCCGGGAAGGGCCCCCGCGCCGACGGGATCGTCGTCACTCCCTCGCACAATCCGCCGCCGGACGGCGGTTTCAAGTACAACCCGCCCGACGGCGGTCCCGCTGGCACCGACATCACCCGGCAGATCCAGGACCGCGCGAACGAGTTGCTCGCCGACGGGCTCACGGGGATGCGCCGGATCCCGTACGCCCGGGCGACCGCGGCCGATACCACGGGGACGTTCGACTTCCTCGACGACTACGTCTCGGCGCTGGACCGGGTTGTGGACCTAGCCGCGATCAAGAACGCCGGGATCCATATCGGCGCTGACCCACTCGGCGGGGCGAGCGTCGCTTACTGGGGCGAAATCGGCGAGCGGTACGGCTTGGACCTGAACGTCGTCAACCCCCATGTCGACCCCACGTTCCGGTTCATGACCCTGGACTGGGACGGCAAGATCCGGATGGATTGCTCATCGCCGTACGCGATGGCCAGCCTGATCGGCCGCCAGCACGAGTTCACGATCGCCACCGGGAACGACACGGACGCCGACCGGCACGGCATCGTCACCCCGGACGCGGGGCTGCTCAACCCCAACCACTACCTCGCGGTGGCCATCGACTACCTCTTCCGGCACCGGGACGGCTGGCCACCCCATGCCGCCGTGGGCAAGACCCTGGTCAGCTCATCGATGATCGACCGGGTCGCCGAGGGCCTGGGCCGGCCGCTGCTGGAGGTCCCGGTCGGGTTCAAATGGTTCGTGCCTGGGCTGCTGGACGGGTCCGTGGCCTTCGGCGGTGAGGAGAGCGCCGGGGCGTCGTTCCTGCAACGCGACGGATCGGTGTGGACCACGGACAAGGACGGGATCATCCTGGCCCTGCTCGCCTCGGAGATCACGGCCGTGACCGGGCGTTCACCGTCGCAGCTCTACAGCGAGCTGGCCGAACGCTACGGGGCGCCCGCCTACGCCCGCATCGATACCGCGGCCACGCGGGAGCAGAAGGCGGCGCTGGCCAAGCTCTCCCCGGAACAGGTCACGGCCGGCGAACTCGCGGGCGAGAAGATCACCGCGGCGCTGACCGAAGCCCCCGGCAACGGCGCCCCGATCGGCGGCCTCAAGGTTGTCACCGCATCCGGCTGGTTCGCCGCCCGCCCGTCGGGCACCGAGGAGGTCTACAAGCTCTACGCCGAGTCCTTCCGCGGGCCTGACGATCTCGCTGCAATCCAGAAGCAGGCACAGGAGATCATCGCCGCCGCCATCTGCTGAAGCCGCCGGTAATTCTGTCAATCGGCGCCAGCATTGACACGACCCCTGGCCTTCGTGAACGGCAGCGAACCGGCCCGGACGTGCAGGTCTTCACGCCGAGCATGCCGCAGAGACAGGTCCAGGCGACGGCTCGATCAGGGCAGGCCCCGCCGCAGCCGCGGCGGGGCCTGCTCCGTCATTGCGTGACCTTGTCCGAACGGTGCGGCAGCTTCCAGCCCGGGCGGACGAAGTGACAGGTGTAGCCGTCGGGATAGCGCTCCAGGTAGTCCTGATGCTCGGGCTCGGCTTCCCAGAACGGACCAGCGGGCTCGACCTCGGTGACCACCTTGCCCGGCCACAGACCCGAGGCATCGACGTCGGCGATGGTGTCCTCGGCGATCCGCTTCTGCTGGTCGCTGGTGTAGAAGATGGCCGACCGGTAGCTCGTCCCGATGTCGTTGCCCTGCCGGTTCCGCGTGGTCGGGTCGTGGATCTGGAAGAAGAACTCGAGCAGATCACGGTAGGAGATCTTCTCCGGATCGAAGATGATCTCGATGGCCTCGGCGTGGCCAGTGTGGTTCCGGTAGGTGGCGTTCGGCACGTCGCCACCGGTATACCCGACTCTTGTGGAGATCACGCCGGGGAGTTTGCGGACGAGATCCTGCACTCCCCAGAAGCATCCCCCGGCGAGGATGGCCTTCTCGGGTTCGTGGGTCACTGCGATGCACCTCCGGGGTCGCCCGCCTGTCCGGGCCGCGGGGCCGACGGGCCGCTGGGCCGCTGCCGGTGGCAGCTGCGCGGGACGCTACCTCGTGCATAGCATCCCGGGCCGGTCGAAGGCTAGCCAGCGCCCGGACCTCAGTTGCGGTCGACCGGTCTCAGGTCCGCGGCCTCACCGAAGATGACCAGCACGTCGCCGGCCTGCAGGCGCAGGTCGCGGGCCGGGCTGGCGATCAGCTGCCCGTTGGGGTGACGGACCAGCAGCGGCACGGCCGGCCCGCGCAGTTCCTTGATGGTCCGGCCCACCAGCGGGGATCCCTCGGTGATCGCCAGCTCCTCCAGCCGCAGGTCGTGGTGCCCGGCCCGGGCGACATCGAAGAACTCCACCACGTGCGGCCGGACGGCCAGGTTCGCCATCCGCCGGCCGCTGGTCGCGTACGGCGAGACCACGTGGGTGGCGCCCGCCCGGTAGAGCCGGTCGGCCGACTGCTCGCGCGCGGCCCGGGCCACGATGAGCAGATCCTGGCTGAGGGAGCGGGCGACGATGGTGATGAAGACGTTCTCCGCATCCGAGTCGACCGCGCAGATCAGTCCCTGGGCACGTTGGATCCCGGCCTTCCGGAGCACCGCCTCGTCCGAGGCGTCGCCGGTCAGGTAGCACCGGTCCTCCTGCTCCAGATCCGCCTTCAGCCCGGCGTTGCTGTCCACGACGACGAACGGTACATGCCCGGCGGCCAGTTCCGCCGCGACGGCCCGGCCGACCCGCCCGTAGGCGCACACGATGAAGTGCCCGTGCAGCTGGTCAAGGCGGCGGCGCATGCGGCGGCTCCGCGAAAACAGGCTGACCCGGCCCTCCACGATCGCCGCGGCGGCCAGGGCCAGGATGACGAAGAACAGGCCGACGCCGAGGAAGGCCAGCCCGGCGGTGAACACCAGTTCGCCGGTCGAGAGATGACTCCCAGGGGGGAACCCAACCGTGGTCAGCGTCAGCAACGTCATGGACACCGCCACCCACGGCGGGTGGCCGAAGCTCAGGTAGCCCACGATCCCCACGCCGGTCAGCACCGCCAGCGCTATGGCGACGAGCGCGCCACGGGAGAGCCGGGACCGCAATTTCATCCATCCCGCCTCCCCCGGGTTGCGGCTGCGTGCGGACGCTGCGGAACATCACCCGCGAGATCAAGCTTGACCTGCGGCGACGGCGCAGCCAGGGGCGAAAGGCCTATCTGCCACGGGAAATGCCGCTGTAATACCGCTGGCCATCGTTCGCACTCGCCCGTCCGCGGACGGGCGCTAAACACCCCGCGAACTTTGACCGTGTCCCCCAACGCCCCGCGGCAACCCTTGCCTTGTCCGCTAAAGCCCCGCGGGGACCTTGCCCTTGTCCTCATGCTGCCGGACGGCGCCCGGGCCCCCGGCAGGCGCCCGTTCACTGGGCGGTTCCGGCGTCACCTCCGGGCGGGACGCGGGCGTCGCGGCCGCCAGGGCGTCCGGCACAGGCAGCGGCGGGCGGCGACGGTAGCCGGGGTGGCTGTCAGCGTGGAACACCATGATCAGCCAGAACGCCATCAGGGGCAGCGCCACGACCGGCGCGAGGATGGCAACCATGTTCGATCCGCTCATGTCCATGCCCTTCTGCGTGAGGCCGGCGTGGCGCCCGGTCACTGTGAGCGTGGCGGGGCGGCTTCGCGGCCAGGCAGGGCCGCAAGTCCCGGGCCGCCGGGACGACGGTCCCGGTAGACAACCTGGAAGACTGGACAACGACGGCCCGCCGGTTGTTCGATGGCTACCCGACGATCAAGGGGAAAGAGTCTCTGACATGGCCAGTACGCCTCAGTCGCTTACCGGGATCGACCTCGCCGAAGCCGCGGAACTCGCCGCTCAGCTGCGGGTTGATTCTGTCCGGTCCAGCACCAGCGCCGGGTCCGGCCATCCCACGTCGAGCATGTCCGCCGCCGACCTGCTGGCGGTGCTCGTCGGCCGGCACCTGCGCTATGACTGGGACAACCCGCGCAGTGACGCCAATGATCACCTGATCTTCTCCAAGGGGCATGCCTCGCCGCTGCTCTACTCCATCTACAAGGCGGTCGGGGTGGTGTCCGACGAGGAGCTGATGACCGGCTACCGCCGCTTCGGGTCGCGGCTGGAGGGTCATCCCACGCCGGTACTGCCGTGGGTGGACGTCGCCACCGGATCCCTGGGCCAGGGACTCCCGGACGGGGTGGGGATCGCCCTGGCCGGCAAGTATCTCGATCGGCTCCCGTACCGGGTCTGGGTGCTGTGCGGGGACAGCGAAATGGCAGAAGGCTCCATCTGGGAGGCCATCGACAAAGCCTCGTACTACCAGTTGTCCAACCTGATCGCGATCGTCGACGTCAACCGGCTCGGCCAGCGCGGGCCCACCGAGCTGCAGTGGGACCTCGAGGCCTACGCCCGGCGGGCGGAGGCGTTCGGCGCGCGGGTCCTGACCATCGACGGACATGACCTGGCCGAGATCGACCACGCCCTGGCCACCGCGGGGGACACGTCCGGCCACGAGCCGACCGTGGTGCTGGCCCGCACCATCAAGGGGCGCGGGTTCTCCGAAGTCGAAGACCAGAACGGCTGGCACGGCAGGCCCTTTCCCGCGGACATGGCCAACCGCGCGATCGCCGAGCTCGGCGGTGAGCGCCACCTGACCATCCGGGGCCCGCGGCCCAGCCCGGCTCCGAAGCCCCCAGCAGCGGCGGCGGCAACGGGCGGCGCGGGGGCAGCCAGGCCGGCGGCGACGTACTCGATCGGCGACCAGGTCGCGACGCGCAAGGCGTACGGCGACGCCCTCGTCGACCTCGGCGCTGAGAATCCCCGGGTCGTGGCCCTGGACGGCGAAGTCAGCAACTCCACCCACGCGGACGAGTTCGCAAAGGCGTACCCGGGACGCTACTTCGAGATGTTCATCGCCGAGCAGCAGCTTGTCGCCGCGGCCGTCGGGCTCAGTGCCCGGCACTACGTCCCCTTCGCCTCCACCTTCGCCGCCTTCTTCACCCGTGCCTACGACTTCATCCGGATGGCGGCCATCTCGCAGGCCAGCATCCGGCTCTCGGGCTCCCACTCGGGTGTGGAGATCGGCGCCGACGGCCCGTCCCAGATGGCGCTGGAAGACCTGGCCATGATGCGCGCGGTGCACGGGTCAACGGTGCTGTACCCGAGCGACGCCACGAGCACGGCCGCCCTCGTGCACGCGATGGCCGACCGGGCCGGCGTCAGCTACCTGCGGACCACCCGCGGGAGCTACCCGGTCCTGTACGGCGGCACGGAAACCTTTCCCATCGGGGGGTCGAAGGTCCTGCGCTCGAGTCAGCGGGACGTGGTGACGCTGATCGGTGCGGGGGTGACTTTGCACGCCTGCCTGGCCGCCGCCGATCGTCTGGCCGCGGACGACATCCACGCCCGCGTCATCGATCTGTACTCGGTTAAGCCCATCGACACCGAGACACTCGTCGCCGCCGCGGCGGTGACCAACGGCCGCCTGATCGTGGCCGAAGACCACCACCCAGAAGGCGGGCTCGGCTCCGCCGTCACCGACGCCCTGCTGGAGGCGGGCCCGCAGAAGCTATGGGTGACGCACCTGGCCGTCCGGCAGATGCCAGGCTCGGGCACCGGGGATGAACTGCTGGCCGCGGCCGGGGTCGATGCTCAGCACATCGAGTCGGCCGCCCGCGACCTGCTCAATGCCACCTGACCGAGCAACGGCCCCGGGCCGTGGTGTGATCGGCCTGCAGTGGCTCCGGTCCCGTGACGCGGGCCTGTCCGCGCTGCGCCGGGCCGGCCGGGCCGCGATCGTCATGCCGGCCGTGCTCGCGCTGACCGAGAAGGTCATCGGGGACGCGACGATGGCCACGTTCGCCGCGTTCGGTTCGCTCGCGATGCTGCTGTTCGTCGCCTTCGGCGGCCGGACCCGCGAACGGCTGGCCGCCCAGGTGTCACTGATCCTGGTGAGCACCATCTTCGTGTGCCTGGGCACCCTCGCGGGACGGACGGTCTGGCTGGCGGCGATCGGTATGGGCATCGCCGGCTTCGCGGTCCTGTTCGCCGGGGTGGTGAGCTCGGTGCTGGCCGGCGCGTCGACCGCGCTGCTGCTGGGGTTCATCCTGCCGGTAACCCTGCCGGGGCCGGTCAGCTCGATCCCGGCCCGGCTCAGTGGCTGGCTACTGGCCGGCGCGGCGTCCGTGATCGCCATCACCGTGCTATGGCCCGCTCCGGTGAGTGACCCGTTGCGGATGCCCCTGGTCCGGGCGTGTGCCCAGCTCGCACGCCGGATGCGCGCCGAGGTCGATCGGGCCCGCGGCGCCGGCCTCGATGCGGCGGGCGCCGACGCTGCGGTCGCCGACTCCGCGGCCGCGATCCAGAGCCTGCGGACGTCGTTCTTTGCCACCCCCTACCGCCCCACGGGCCTGACGACGGCCGCGCGCTTTCTCGTCCGGCTGGTGGACGAGCTCGTGTGGCTGGACGCGATCCTCGACCGGATGCCCGCCGGCGTCCCATCCGGGCCGGCCTTCAGCGCGGTATGCAACGTCAAGCTGGCCGCCGCCGACCTGCTCGAGCAAGGGGGCGCCCTGCTCGGCACGGCCCGGGGTGGGCCGGATGAGCTCCAGCCGGGCCTGGAACGCTTGCGCGAAGCCCGGGATGCGATGGAGCGCACGGCCATGTCGGCGATCGCCGCCTGGCCGGGTGCGGAGCCCGCGGCGGGGGTTGCCGGACGGTCCGCGGCCGAATACGTCAGCTCGCTCGAACCGTCCTTCCGCGCCCAGGAGCTGGGCTTCGCCGTGTCAGCCATCGCCGCGAATATCCAGCAGGCGGTGGCCGCCGGGCAGCGGACGTGGTGGCAGCAGCTGCTCGGCCGTCAGCCCGACGGAGCGGGCGGCGCGCTGGCGTCCGCGCAGGAGCGGGCGGGCGCCCACGTGGATTGGCATTCCGTCTGGCTGCACAACAGCGTGCGCGGTGCGGTCGCGCTCGCGCTGGCCGTCCTCGTCGCCGATCTGACCGGCGTGCAGCACTCCTTCTGGGTCGTGCTCGGCACGCTGACCGTGCTGCGGTCCAACGCGCTGAGCACCGGGCAGAATGCGCTGCGCGGGCTACTGGGAAACGTCGTGGGGTTCGTGATCGGCGGGGCGCTGATCGTCGCTATCGGCACCAACACCACCGTGCTGTGGATCCTGTTGCCGCTGGCCGTCCTCGTCGCCGGGCTGGCCCCGGCCGTGATCTCCTTCGCCGCGGGCCAGGCGGCCTTCACCATCACGCTGCTGATCCTGTACAACATCATCGCGCCCGCCGGCTGGAAGGTGGGTCTCCTCCGGGTGGAGGACGTGGCGATCGGCTGTGCGGTCAGCGTCGGCGTCGGCGCGCTGTTCTGGCCCCGGGGCGCCGCCTCAGCCCTGGGCCAGGCGCTCTCCGAGGCGTACTCCGAGACCGCGCGCTACCTTAACCGTGCGGTCATGTTCGGGGTCGTCCGCTGCGACCGGCGGCTGCCCGCGACTCCGGCGCCGCGCGACGAAAGCCTGCGGGCCGCCGCCGCGGCCCGCCGCCTCGACGACGCGTTCCGCGGCTTCCTGGCCGAGCGCGGCCCGAAGCACCTTCCTCTGCCGGACGTGGCCGCGCTGATCACCGGGGTCGCCGTGCTCCGGCTGAGCGCCGACGCCGTGGTCGACCTGTGGCAGCATGACGAAGGCGGCGCACCCGCCGGGGACCGGAGCGCGGCCCGCAACGAGGTGCTCGGGGCCGGGACGCTGGTTTTCGGCTGGTACGAGGCGATGGCGCGGGCGCTGGCCGGATCGGGTGATGTGGCCCCCGAGCTTCCGCCCGACCGGGCCGCCGACCGGCGTCTCATCGACGCCGTGCAGCGTGATCTGAGCGGCACGGACGGGCAGGGGACGGCCGCGGCGATCAGAATGATCTGGACCGCCGACCACGTCGACGTGGCGCGCCGCCTGCAGGCCAGGATCGCCGCGCCCGCCCAGGCGGCTGCCGCCTACCAGCGCCGCGGCCGCCAGTCCCCGGCGCAGCCCGGTCAGCCGCCCGGCCAGCCCGCGCCGGCCGTTCTCACGCCGGGGGAAGGCGCGGGCGCACCGCCCGGGCGAATAGCGCGGTGACGTCGGCGTGCCGCTCCGGGGCGCAGGCGGGGCTGAAAAATCACCGTCTCCGCGTCGGCCGCGCGGTATTCGGTGAGCCGGGCCGTGACCGTGTCCGTGTCACCGTGCAGCAGGTACCGGTCGGCCAGGGGGCCGAAGTCCTGGCGGTAGACGCCGGTCACGAACTCCACGGCTTCCCGCCGGGCTCGCCCGGGGTCATCGACGCAGCCCCAGATGTACAGCGCGCCGGTCAGTGATCCGGCGGGGCGGCCAGCCTGCTCGGCGAAACCCGCGCCTGGTCGGGGCTGCGGGCGAAGGATCCCGGGCTGACCATGTACGGCATCCAGACGTCACCGAACCGGCCGGCCCGGCACATCGCGGGCGTCTGGCGGCCGCCCACCCAGATAGGCGGGTGCGGCCGCGGCACGGGCGGCGGCTCGAGCTGCAGGTCCCGCCACCACCGTGCCCTGCATGGGAGGGATGATAGCGTCGCCGCGCGCCCTCGTCGGGGGCGGCGTAGCCCGCGGTGCTGGTTATCCCGGCGTCGCGGCACGCGCGCACCACCCGCAGCGCGATCTCGCCGCGGTTGGCGATCAGCACCCGTTTGAACTCGGCGGTCCGCGGCGGGCTCACGGCGCCCCAGTCGGGCCGGGGTTCCCGGGGACTTGTTTCCCGGGGACTCGTTTCCCGGGGGCGCGCGCCAGCACGGCGCGGGCCATCCGCACGTGCACGTCGTCGACCATCTGGCCGTCGACCACCGCGACCCCCGCCTCACCGGCCGCGAGCACAGCTCGGGCGTGCGCCACTTCCTCCGGGGCCGGCGTGAACACCTGGTGGGCCAGCCCGACCTGACGGGGATGGATGCACATCTTGCCCTGATAGCCCAGGCTCTGACCGCGGCGCGCGTCGGCCAGGAACTGATCGTCGTCGGCGATGTCGACGACGATCTGGTCGATGGCGGGAACGCCGGCCAGATAAGCGGCCAGGCACACCTGGCTGCGGGCGTACAGCACCTCGTCGCCCCTGGGGCTGCGCCGGCCGCCGATGTCGGCGATGTAGTCCTCCGCGCCGAAGTAGGCTCCGCTGAGGCTGCCGGGCGCCCCGGGCCCCCCTCGCCCGTTTGCCAGCAGGCTCCGCGCGTCGGCGACGCCGAGCGCGGTCTCGATGCCGGCGATGATCAGCGCGCCGGCCCAGGAGTGCTCCGCGAGCGCGCGGGTGACCTCGCCAAGCTGCGGCCGGGTGGCCAGCTTCGGCACGACGACACCGGCCGCGGCACTGCCCGCGGCGGCCGCGACATCGTCGGCGAACCACGGTGTTCCGACCGGGTTGACGCGGACCAGCACGGTGCTCGGGCCGTCCGGGTCCAGGGCGTCGATCGCCGCGGCGGCGGTGCGCCGGGCGGCCGCCTTGTCCCCGGGCGCGACCGCATCCTCCAGATCGACGATCGCCACATCGGGTGCGAAGCGGGGGATCTTCGCGATCATGTCCGCGCGGGTCCCTGGCACGAACAGCATGCTGCGGACGCGGCTCAGCTCCGGCATGGCACGCTCAGCCCTGCCCCGGCGCCGGCCCGTGCTCCGGGGCCGGACAGCCTTCCGGGTCCGGACGCTCCGCACCGGGCCCGGGTTCCGGGCAGCACCGCATCATCGCCGCCCGCACGGCCACGCAGACCGTCTCCCCGCGCTGGTTGATGCCGCGATGCTCGAACGAGACGATCCCGGTGCCGGGCCGGGACCGGGACCGGCGGGCCTCGACGACGTCGGTTACCACGTGGATGGTGTCGCCGGTGAACACCGGGGCGGGGAAGTCCACCCGGGAGAAGCCGAGGTTGGCCACGGTGGTGCCGAGGGTCAGCTCGGGGACGGCCAGGCCGACCACCAGCCCCAGGGTGAACAGGCTGTTCACCAGCGGCCGGCCAAACTCGGTGGTCGCCGCGAACTCCGCGTCCAGGTGCAGCGGCTGCGGGTTCATGGTCATCGTCGTGAACAGCACATTGTCGGTCTCGGTGACGGTGCGCGTCGTGGCGTGCTCCACCCGCAGGCCGGGTTCGAGCTGCTCGAACCAGAGTCCGGACACCCCTATCACGCCGTGGAGGCGGCTTCGGCGGCCACGGCCTGCTGCACCGCCTGCAGCCCGGCCAGATCCTCCATGGCGCCGGTGTCACCCTGCGGGCCGCCGTGCTCCACGAGGTCCCGCAGCGGCCGCCGCATGATCTTGCCGGTACGCGTCTTCGGCAGCGCGGAGGTGAGGTGGACGGCACCGAGCCGGGCGCAGCCGCCCAGCTGCGACGCTACCTCGGCGGGCACGTCCTGGCGGACCCGGCCCGGATCCGCGCCGTCCAGCAGGGTCAGGAACGCGGGGCGCACCTGACGGTCCACGAACGCCCGTACGCTGGCCCGGAACTCCGCGTGCTCGCGGTTGAGTTCCCAGCTCATGGATGCGGTCATGGTGGACTCCTCGCCTGCACCGGCGGCCGCACGCAGCGCCTGTCTTTCGAATTAACGTTCATTAACCCTAGGCTTCTGGATGTGCAGAGGTCAACCGCGGCCACCCGGGCCACCGTCATCGACGCCGCCTGCGCGCTGTTCGCCAACCGCGGCTATCGCAGCACGTCCATGAAGGACATTGCCGAGGTGCTCGGGGTGAGCGCGCCCGGCCTGTACAACCATGTGGCCTCGAAGCAGGAGATCCTCTGCGCGATCATGGACAAGGCGATGGACCGGGCCATCGCCGCCCTCGACGAGGCTCTCGCCGGGATCGATGACGTGGCCGAGCAACTGCGGCGGGCGACGGAGTCGCTGGTGCTGGATTTCCTGCGCTACCCGGCCGAGGTGACGGTGTGCAACAACGAGGTGCGCAGCCTGGAACCCGCCAACCGCCTGGCCATCGTGGCCAAGCGGGACCAGTACGCGGGGCGGGTCCGGCGGATCATCGAGAGCGGTCACCGCAGCGGCCGCTTCCAGACGCGCACCCCCGACCTGGCCACCTTCGCCGTGCTCGAGATGGGGAATGGCGCCAAGTCCTGGTTCCGGCCCAGCGGGCACTACCCGGACACCTACGTGGCCCGCGAGTACGGCGAATTCGCGCTGCGCATCGTCGGCTGCACCGGCTGACGGCGGTTCACCACAGGCCCGGGGCAAGCCCCGCGTGCGCCTGCTCCGGGTCCAGGAGGAAACGCTTGCGCTTCAGGCCCGTTACGGGAAGACGCGCCAGGCCGGACGTTCGTGCGGTTAACGGCCCGCGAGCGCCGGCCGCATGATGAAAACGAGCACGCGACCTCACAGAACCCAGATTCAGGACGTCTTCAGGTCATGACAGGCAAACAGCCGTTTGAGGCGGTGGTCGCGGCGCACGGCGCCACCGTGCTGCGCGTTTGCCGGGCTGTGCTCGGGCCGGCTGACGCCGACGACGCCTGGTCCGAAGCGTTCCTGGCCGCGATGAAGGCGTACCCGGGCCTGCCGGCCGACGCCAACGTCGAGGCCTGGCTGGTGACCATCGCGCACCGCAAGGCCATCGACATCACCCGCGCGGCCGCCCGGCGGGCCGTCCCGCTCGCCGAGATCCAGGACGCCGGGAGCAGCGCGGACAGCGGTGACCCGCCGGGCTACGGTCTGGACGGCGATCTCGCCGAGGCTCTGACCCGGCTGCCGGCCCGGCAGAAACAGGCCGTGGCGTACCACTATCTGGCCGGGCTGCCCTACGCCGACGTCGCCGCCATCCTGGGCGGCACCGCTGACGCCGCGCGGCGCGCCGCCGCCGACGGCATCGCCAGACTCCGGCGCTCGTGGCCGGGCGCTCACGTAAGGAGCGAACGATGAACCCCGATGAACGGAACCCCGATGAATTGGGCCATGACCTGGCGCGCGCCTTTCCGGCCGGCTCCGGCGAGCTGAGCGGGCTGCATGAGCGGCTGACGGCCGCGGCGCAGCGCGACGGCATCCTGGACGTGACCTACCGGACCATCGACAGCCCGGTCGGCTCGCTGCTGCTGGCCGCGACCGAGCAGGGCCTGATCCGCGTCGCCTACGCCCGCGAGAACCACGAGGCCGTCTTGCAGTCCCTGGCCGACCAGATCAGCCCGCGCATCCTGCACGCCCCCGGCCGCCTGGAGGCGGCGGCCCGGGAGCTCAGCGAGTACTTCGCGGGCCGCCGGCGCCGCTTCGACGTGCCGCTGGACCTGCGGCTGTCGGCCGGGTTCCGGCGCACGGTGCTGAGCCATCTGCCCGAGATCGGCTACGGGCACACCGCGAGCTACGCCGCGGTCGCGCAGCTGGCGGGCCACCCGAAGGCGGTCCGCGCGGTCGGCACCGCCTGCGCGACCAACCCGCTGCCGGTCGTCGTGCCCTGTCACCGCGTCGTACGGTCCGACGGCCGCATGGGCAGCTACCTCGGCGGCCCGGACGCCAAGCGCACCCTGCTCAGCCTGGAGGCAGCCGCATGAGCCCCGGCACCCGGTGGCCGTACCGCGTCGACGCTACCCGCTGGGACACCGTCCGCGACGATCTGGACGCCTACGGCTGCGCCCTGACCGGGCCGCTGCTCACCCCGGTTGAGGCGGCCGGGATCGCGGCGCTGTACCCGGACGACTCCCGGTTCCGGTCCACGATCGACATGGGCCGGTACCGCTTCGGTGAGGGTGAATACCGCTACTTCACCGAGCCGTTCCCGGAGGCCGTGACCGCGCTCAAGGAGGCGCTCTACCCGAAGCTCCTGCCGGTCGCCCGCGACTGGTGGGCCCGGCTGGGCCGGGCGGCCCCGTGGCCGGACCGGCTGGCGGAGTGGCTGCAGATGTGCCACGCCGCCGGCCAGACCAAGCCGACGCCGATCCTGCTCCGGTACGGCGCCGGCGGGTGGAACGCCCTCCACCGTGACCTGTACGGCGAGCTGGTGTTCCCGCTCCAGGTCGTGATCAACCTCAGCGCCCCCGGAGCCGATCACACCGGTGGTGAGTTCCTGCTGTACGAGCAGCGGCCCCGGGCCCAGTCCCGCGCCACCGCGACCCTGATCCCGCAGGGTCACGGGCTGGTGTTCACGACACGTGACCGCCCGGTGAAGTCCCGCCGCGGCTGGTCGGCCGCGCCGGTCCGCCACGGGGTGTCCGTGATTCGTTCCGGCCAACGGTTCACCCTCGGCCTCGTCTTCCACGACGCGGCCTGACGCGCCGCGCGCCAGGCGGGACCGGGCCGCCTGGCGCGGCGCGCAGGTACCCGGCCGGCGGCCGGGCGTGGATCTGGGCCGCGGCGCGGGTAGCGTGGTGGGCGGCCCCGCACTAGTGAGCCCCCGAGGAGACAGATGCCCAACCAGCTGGCCAGCACCATGACGGTGCGGGAGATCGCCCGCCAGGCGGCCGAAGCTATCCGCGCGCTGAACCACCTGACGCACGGCGGCGGAGAGCTGACCAGCCCCAGCGAGGTCCGCGACATCATCGCCAGCCTTGGTCTGATGGGCCAGGGCCTGCCACAGCTGTGTGAGGAACTGGCCCGCTTTCTGGTCACCCACCACGAGGACAGGCAGGTCCCGCACGACTCCGGCCAGGACCCGGACCTGTCCGTCACCGAAGTGACCGAGGCGCTCGCGGCCGCGGGGCAGGCGGCGGACATGATGACCGCCGCCCTGGACGAGGCGCGCAACGCGTCGGCCGAGCTGAGAGCCGCGCGCTGATCTCCCGCGGCCGCAAGGATCCGGATGGCCCGGCGCTGGCCGTCTGTTGTCACCGCCGAAGATCGCCCGCGTGCTGACGCTGTCACCGGAGACTATCGCGTCCAGCGTCGCCTGGACCGGTGCCGCGGTGGTGGGCGTACTGGCCCCGGCCCGCGCACTTCTGCTGTGACCCGCGAGGTAGCCGGCGCCAAGTGCAACCACGAGTATGAGTGTCCCGAGGACACCCACGGCGGCTGGAGGCCACCTGGCGCAGGGTGGCAGCCCGGCGCTTCGGCACCGATTACGTCGGCGCGGGCGCCGAGGACCTCCTGGCCGCGTTGCTGGCCTGGACCGCTACGCGAGTGTGACCAGACGCCGCTGCCTCCCCAGCGCGCCCTTATCTCCCCGTGGGCGGCCACATGCGACGATGGTGCCCGTGACCGCCGCTGCCGGGCTGCACCGGGCCGATCTTCCGGGCGCCGTCAGCCGGACCAGCACGTTTCCCCGGCTGCGCTACATGGGTTCCAAGTTCCGGCTCGTCCCGCACCTCGCCGGCATATTCGCCGAGGTGGGCGGGACAACCGCGCTCGACGCGTTCTCCGGCAGCGGGGTCGTGTCCTACTTGCTGAAGGCGCTCGGCTACCAGGTGACCGCCAACGACTTTCTGCATTTTCCCGCGGCCATCATCGAGGCCACCGTGGTCAACCAGGGCGTCACCCTGACCACGGAGGACATCGGCGCGATCTGCGGGCCTGCCGCCGATGACCGGGACTTCATCCAGCGCACGTTCGAGGGCCTGTACTTCACCAGCGAGGACCGCCGGTTTCTCGACTCCGCGTGGTCCCACGTCGACCGGCTGACCGGCCCGAAACGGGCGATGGCGATCTCGGCGCTGGTCCTCGCGGCGGCGCGCAAGCAGCCTCGCGGCGTCTTCACGGTCACCGGGCTGCGCTACGACGACGGCCGCCGCGACCTGCAGCTGCCACTGCGCGAGCACTTCCGGGAGCGGGCCGCCGGGTACAACCGGGTGGTCTTCGACAGCGGGCAGCCGTGCGCCGCCCTGACCGGGGACGTCTTCGACATCGGCTCGAAGCCCTTCGACGTGGTGTACCTCGACCCGCCGTACGCGCCGCCGAGAGACGACAACTGCTATATCAAGCGCTACCACTTCCTGGAGGGGCTGAGCACGTACTGGCGCGGCCAGCAGATCATGCCGCAGACCCGGACGAAGAAGCTGGCCAAGCGGTACACACCGTTCTCCTACAGCCGGACCGTCACCGGCGCGCTGCGCCGCACCCTAATGCAGTTCAGCGGGTCCGTCATCGTGCTGTCCTACTCCTCCAACGCCGTCCCGGACGTGGCCGCCATCAAGGACCTGCTGCACGAGGTCAAGGACGACGTTCAGATACGTCCGGTCGAGCACACCTACTCGTTCGGCACGCACGCCGCCGCGCGCCGCCGCGCGGCTTCGGAATACCTGTTCATCGCCCGGTGACGGGCAGCCTTTTCCGGCGCAACGGCCGCCGGCGGCCACCCTCGTGCTCTTCGAGAGCGTCGGAGCAGGCCGCCGGCCAGAGGTCGCAATGCCCCCTCTCGATCGGCGCAAAGCCAATATGCTGGCCCGGATTGGCGCGATCGAGGCTCTTCCCGGTCGTTACGTTCGCACATCCGACGTACCCGCGAGCGAATCAGGAGAAGCATGGGGGGCTACCGGCGGTTCTGCGTTCAATGCGGCGGCGAACTGAAGCAGGGCGCCCGCTTCTGCGCGAACTGCGGACGGCCCGCCGCGGCGAACAGCCCGCAGCCTGCGGCGGGTGAGCACGACGTTGGCCCCCGGAACCTGCAGGCCCCTCCGCCGTCGCCCGCCTGGGACGCCTCCGCCGTCCCACCCGACGGGGCCCTGTTCCCGCCGTCCGGTTCCGGCTATCCCCCGCAAGATGCTCCGTTCCCGCCGGAAGGCTCCCGGCTGCCGCCGGAAGGCTCCCCTCCGCCACCGGAAGGCCACGGCTACCGGCGGGAAGGCCACGGCTACCGGCGGGAAGGCCACGGCTACCCGCCGGAGGGCCCCCCCTGCCCGCCCGCAGGTCACGGCTACCCGCCCGAAGGCCCTCCCTTCCCGCGGGATGACACCGCCGCGGGCCTTCCTTTCCCGCGCGAGGACCCGCCCTTCCCGCGAGACGCCGCCGCGGACGGGCCTCCGTTCCCCCGGGATGACGTCGCCGCAACCCAGACCAGGCCGGCGTCCCCGTCAACGGGACTGGCGCTGCCGTCGGCCTACCCCGTAGCCGCGGCCGCGCTTCCGGTCGCGTCCGCGTTCTCGGGGCCGCCCACCGCGGCGAGATCGGCCTATCCGGTGCCCGCGCCCTCGGACACGGCCCAGTTCTCCCAGAACTGGATGAACGACGTGGGCTTCAGCCCGCAGTGGGAGCCGTCGCCCCCGTCAGCCGGCGACGTGGCGGAGGCCGACCGCGATCGGCCGCGTCCCCGCCGGCTGCTGCTTGCTGGCCTCATAGCCCTGGTGGCAGCGGTCATCGTCGTGCCTGCCCTGCTGATCGCGCACTCCCTGCACGGCATCACGGGCGGCGGCTCTGCCGCGGCCCAGCCCACCGCGAAGCAGCCGACGCGCGGGGCCACCGCGACCGTGCCGTCACAGCGGACCGCGGCGGCCGGCCTGGCCACTCTCCTGGCGCAGACAGCCGCGGACCGCAGCTCGATCGTGAACGCGGTGGGCGCCGTTGAAGGCTGCACGGCCACCTTGGGCCAGGCCCCGCAGGTATTCCAGACCGCGGCCGCCTCGCGTCAGCGTCTGCTCCAGCAGCTTGCAGGCCTGCCCGGGCGTTCTGCGCTGCCCGCGCCGATGCTCCAGGAACTGACCGGCGCGTGGCAGGCGTCAGCTGCGGTGGATCAGGACCTTGGCCGGTGGGCCCAGGACCAGGTAGCCAGGGGCTGCAAGCAGGGCGACCACGCCGACGCTAACTTCCAGGCCTCCGGTGCCCCCGACGTCCAGGCGACCAACGACAAGACGGCCTTCGTGGCCATGTGGAACGCGATCGCCGCGAATTACGGGCTGACCCGGTACCGGACCAGCCAGCTCTGAGGGTCAGGGTCCCGGGACCGGTCCGTACGGGCCGGTGGCCGCGCATCTGCGAGGTCACCGCAGATTCCCCCACACCATTTCGGACAGCCGGTTGATCGTGTCGATCCCGTACTGCTCGGTCGGGTTCCCCGTGGTGAGCACGGCCATCAGGTAATCGCGCCCGCTGCCCTTGACCCAGCCGATGCTGTTGATCTGCCAGTCGGTTCTCCCGCTGTTCAGGGGCAGCCAGCCGTTTTTCAGCGCGACCGTCGCCTGCGGCGGCACACCGCCGGTCACCCCCCAGCGCTGCCCCGGCGTCACGTTCTCCATAAACTCCAGCGCATTCTGGCGCTGCGCGTCCGTCAGCAGCGTGCTGGGCTCGATCAGCTCGCGGAGCAGCGCGATCTGGTCGGCGGGGGTGGTGGTCGTCAGGCCCCAGCCCGGCCAGGCGAATCCCGGGCAGGCCACGCAGGACGAGGGCAGCGTGTGCGTCAGGCCGGCCGCGGTGTTGAACGACTGGATCCGCCCGCGGCCTCCCACGGCATTCCACAGGCTAGTGGCGGCAGCATTGTCGCTGTCCTCCATCATCTGCTGCGCGAGTGACTGATCCGTACCCGCCAGCGCCGGGCCGTTCCCCTGCTGCGCGTAGAGCGTCTCCAGGATGTCGAGCTTGACGACGCTCGCCTCCGCCTGGGGGTGCTGCGGCCCAAGCGTCCAGGTCTGCCCGGCGGCGACGTCGTAGACCGCGGCCACGACGGTGCCACTGCGGGACGCGACGTAGGAAGCGGCCGTCGTCCCGAGCGGATTCTGCCGCGGGGCGGACGACGGCGAGGCGGGATAAGAAGCGGGGTAAGAGGACGGGCCCCCCCGGTCACCCGCGGCCGGCGAGCCGGCCGATGCGGGGCTGGTCGGGGTAAGGGCATGCGGTGCGGATGCGTGCGCGTCACATCCCTGGAGCGCCGCCAGCAGGGCCGCCGTGGCGGCGGCTGCCGTGGCGGCGGCACGGGCCCCCCGCGTGCGCGAGGCCTTCGCACGCCAGGCGGGCGTCCCCTCCACGCGCCAGCCTCCCGTCGCGAACACGCGTCTGCGCTGCGCGGACGCCCAGACGAACCCTATTGGGTCGCGCCCCGTTGGGTGCGCCAGATACACCGGCCCAACGGACAAGTTTCTGGACGAGCTACTTAGGTTTGCCTTACCTTAGTTCGCGTGACATGGGCTGATGCGGTTCCGAACCTGCTGATCGGGTTGCGCGAGGGTCTCGAGGGAGGCCTGGTGGTGAGCATCCTGCTGGCCGCGGTGCGCAAGACAGCCGCGCCGGAGGCCGCGAACCGCCGGGCGCCGACCGCCCCGGTATGGCTGGGCGTGCTGGGCGCGGTGATGGTGGCTGGGAGCTTTGCGGCGGTCCTGACCTTCTCGACGAGCGTCCTGTCCAGCCGGGCCCAGGATGCGGCCGGCGGCCTGCTGAGTGTGCTAGCCGTTGGGCTGGTCACCAGCATGGTGTTCTGGATGCGCCGCACCGCGGCCAGCCTCTCGGCGCAGTTGCGCGGGGACGTCCAGCGCGCGGCGGCGATCGGCGCCGGGGCGCTGACGATCACCGCCTTTCTCGCGGTGGGCCGGGAAGGCCTGGAGACGACGCTGTTCCTGTGGACGGCCGTGAAAGCGTCCGGGCAGACGATTTCCCCGCTGGCAGGGGCGGCTCTCGGCCTGGCGGCCGCAGTGGTGCTGTGCGGGCTGCTGTACCGGCGGGCCGTCCGGCTGAACGTCGGGGTGTTCTTCAACCGGACCGCTATCGCGCTCATCGTCATCGCCGCAGGCGTGCTGTCATACGGCCTGGGTGACCTGCAGGACGCGGGACTGCTGTCCGGGCAGCGCTGGCTCGCGTTCGACCTGACCGCGCACGTGGACCCCAACTCGTGGTGGGCCTCGATCGTGACCGGTGCCACCGAGCTGTCCCCGAAGATGACGGTGCTGCAGGTCGTGGCCTGGGTCGTCTACCTGGCCGTGGTCATCCCGCTGTTCGTTCACACCGGCCGGGTGGCCGCCGCCGCGAGGAGCGCCGCCACCCCGCCGCCCGCGGGCAGTTCTCCCGCCCTCGCCACCACCGAACCCGCCGCCGCACCGACCGGCGCCGAGCCCGGTCCGGCCCGCTGGGAACGGCTGGCCGCACGCCGCGCATGGGCGGTCGCCGCGGCTCTGGTGGTAGCCCCCGCCATCGCGGCCGGGGCCGCGATCGCCGCGCTGCCGGCGCCGAGCGGGTCCGCCACCACCGCGGTGACCGTGACCGGTACCGGCTGCGCGAAGGACTGGACGGCGGCCCGCACCGGGTCGCAGACCTTCACGGTGGACAACCAGTCCAGTAAGGCCGGTGAGATCACCCTGGTCAACGCCGCAGGCGCCATCGTGGCGGAAATCGAGACCCTGGGCCCCGCCACCACCGCCGACATGACCGCGACGCTCGGCCCGGGCGCCTACGCCTTCAACTGCCGGATGTCCGGGCAGACCGTCACGACCTCGGCCGCCGTGCAGGTCAGCGGAAAGACCAGCCAGGCCGCCCCGGCCGCGGTGAAGCCGGTCACCGTGCAGGAACTGACCGGCCCGAACCGGAATTATGAGGCGTACGCCGCCGCCGACCTGCGGACTCTGGTGGGTGCCGTCGCCACCATCAGGACGGACCTGCAGGGCGGCAATCTGACGGCCGCCAGGACCGACTGGCTGGCCGCGCAGCTGGACTGGGAGAAGGCCGGGGCCTCCTACGACAGTTTCGGGGACGACGGTCTCGCGGTAGACGGGCTGCCCGGCGGCCTGGTGAACGGCGTCAACGACGAGGCCTTCACCGGCCTGCACCGGCTCGAGTACGGCCTGTGGCACGACCAGAGCGCGGCATCCCTCCTGCCCGTGGCCAGCGGGCTGGCCAGGAACGTGGCCACCGTGCAGCAGGATCTGACTTCCGCCGACCTGGCCGGCGATCCGACCAATCTGCCCATCCGGGCCCACGAGATCCTCGAGGACGCGCTGCGCGACCACCTGTCCGGGCGGGACGACGAGGGCAGCGGGGCCGCCTATCCGGAGACCTACGCGGACCTGCAGGTGACCCGCGTCGTGCTGAGCGAACTGACCACGCTCATCAACGCGCGGGCACCCAGACTGCTAGTCACGGCCCAGGCCCAGATGAACACCCTGCAGCAGACGCTGCTGGCCACCCGGGACCACGGGCAGTGGACCTCGCTCAGCGTCGCCTCCCTGTCGGCCCGGCAGCACGTGGACGGCGCCATCGGGGCGCTGCTGGAGACCCTCTCGTCCGTCCCGGACCTGCTTGAAGTCCCGCCCACCCACTGAACCGATCCCGGCCAGACGTCTACGATGCGCGCCGACCAAGGAGAGAACCTGGCATGAGTGTCAGCCGCCGTAACTTCCTCAAAGGAGCAGCCGCCGGCTCCGCCGGAACCGCGCTGGCCGGCGGGGTGCTGATCGGCGGGGCCCGCGCGGACGGCAGTACCGCTCAGGCGCCATCGGCCCCGGGCTCTTACCCATTCCATGGGGCCCATCAGGCGGGAGTGCTGACGCCGGGGCCAGCCGCCAGGCAGTCGTTCGCCTGTTTCGCCGCCTTCGACAGCATCGCGGGCAGCAAAGCCGAACTGGCCAGCCTGATGCAGGTCCTTACGCAGCGGGCGCGGTTTCTTACCTTGGGAGGCACCCCCGCGGACCTGGGCATCGGGCAGCCCCCATCGGACAGCGATGTGCTCGGCCCGTCGGTGCCCGCAGACGGCCTCACGGTCACGACGTCCGCCGGGTCAACCCTGTTCGACGACCGGTACGGGCTCGCGGCCCAGAAGCCGAAGAAGCTGACCCCCATGCGGGCGTTCCCCAACGACTCACCGGATCCAGCGTGGCTGCACGGTGACCTGCTCCTGCAGTTGTGCGCCAACCACCCGGACACCATCCATCACGCGATCCGCGATATCACCCGCCATACCCGCGGGGCGATGCAGCCCCGCTGGAAGATGGCGGGCTACAACTCCCCGCCCCGCCCATCTGGCACCTCGCGGAACCTGCTGGGGTTCAAGGACGGAACCGCCAACCCGGTTGGTCCCCTGGCCAGCAGCCTGGTCTGGGTTGATGACCCGCACGAGCCGCAGTGGGCCCAGGGCGGCTCCTACCAGGTGGTCCGGTTGATCCGGATGCTGGTCGAGTTCTGGGACCGGGTCTCGATCAACGAGCAGGAAGGCATGTTCGGGCGCCGCCGCGACACAGGCGCGCCGCTGGACGGCAACGCCGAGTCCGACACCCCGGACTACCGGGCCGACCCGCATGGGAACGTGATCCCGCTCGACGCGCACATCCGGCTCGCCAACCCCCGGACGCCGGCCACCGCCGGCCAGCGGATCGTCCGCCGCTCCTACAACTACGACCTGGGTGCCGACCAGAACGGCAACATCCAGGCCGGGCACGTCTTCGTCGCCTACCAGCAGGATGTGCGCCGCCAGTTCGAGACAATCCAGGAGCGGCTGATCAACGAGCCGCTCGTCGACTACGTCCAGCCCTTCGGGGGCGGCTACTTCTATACGCTGCCCGGCGTGGCCCACGCCCGGGACTGGTACGGCCGCGCCCTGCTCAGCTGACCAGCGTCCGGCCGGCTCACGTCGGTCTGGGGCGTTACCCCGGCGTCACCGGATTCCGCTTCCGCAGTCCCGGAAGTCGCCGTCATCACGCCTCCCGCCTTCTCCCACCCCGCCCGCCGGTCTGCCGGCGGCCCACAGCGCACTGGCCGGCGGCGCCTAGGCTGGTGGAAATGAGCGGGTGGGTGATGTGCGAGGTGCACGGGCGGCACTGGGGCGTCCAGGGTGCGGCTGGCCTCCTGCCGTTCGCCGTCACCGCCCGCAGCGTGGCGGTACTGCTCGCCCTGCGCAGCCACGGCACTCACCAGGGCGGCACGTGGGGCACGATCGGCGGGGCGATCGAGCCTGGTGAGACGCCCTGGGAAGCGGCGGTCCGGGAAGCCGACGAGGAAGCCGCCGGCCTGGATCTGGCCGAGGACCAGGCGGCGGAGGGCCACCGGTACGGCTGCGTCAGCGGATGGGCCTACGTCACATTCCCCGTGCGCGTACCGCCGGCCTCGCCCGTCACGATCCGGTCCAACTGGGAGACCAGCGACCTGCGCTGGATCCCCGTCGAACGAGGTCGGCAGCTACCCGCTGCACCCCGCCCTGGCCGAGTCCTGGCCCAAACTGAGGAAGCTGGTCGAAGACCAAGCATTGTTATGCATCGCCCAGACGGTCGTGATGGAGGCCACCCCGCAACATGGTCCGCAACCACACTCTTGCCCGCGCGATCTCCGATGCCTCGTGGGCGGAGTTGCGGCGGCAGCTGGAGTACAAGGCGGACTGGTACGGGCGGGACCGTACTCGCGGTCGACCGGTTCTATCCGAGCAGCAAGACGTGCTCGGACGGACAGGTCCTGAAGGACGGGGCCTGCGCCCTGCAAGGGTTTGGTCACCAACGGCCCGCCCGGGGTTGGGTGGGGCAGGCTGGGTAGAAAGTACATCGGGAGGGCGGAAGCCAGCAGGACACCAGAGCCGGGGGGACAGACCCATGCCAGCGAGCAGCAAACCGCCCGTGGTCGTCATCGGGGCAGGCGTCGCGGGCCTGGCCTGCGCGCTTGATCTGACTGCCGCCGGCGTGCCAGTCCAGATCCTGGACGCCTCCGATGACGTCGGGGGGCGGATGCGCACCGACCGGCAGGAGGGGTTCCTGCTGGACCGCGGCTTCCAGGTGTTCAACACGTCCTACCCGCAGGTCAAGCGGCGGATCAACCTGCCGGCCCTGCAGTTGAGGCCGTTCACGCCGGGCGTGCTACTGCACGCGGGGGACCGCCGGCTGCGGTTCGCCGACCCGACACGGCAGCCCAGCGGCGCGGTGGATCTGCTGCGCGGGCGCCTTGCCGGGCCCTCCGACACGATCGCGCTGGCGCGGCTCTGCGCCGCGGACATGCTGCTGCCGGTCAGCCTGATCAAGCGGCAGCCGGACCGGGCCACGTTCGCCGCCCTGACCGAGGCCGGTATCTCACCCGCGCTGTGCGAGCTGTTCTTCCGCCCGTTCCTGGCCGGGGTCTTCCTCGAGGACGAGCTGGAGACGTCGGGCCGTTTCTTCCACCTGGTTTGGCGGAGCATGCTGCGCGGCACCCTGTGCCTGCCGCGGCGCGGTATCCAGGCGGTCCCGGAGCAGCTCGCGGCTCGACTCCCGGCGGGGACCGTTCGGCTGGAAACGCCCGTCCGCGCGCTCACCGACGACGGTGCCGAGCTGGAAGACGGAGCCCGGATCGCGGCGCGGGCGGTGATCGTGGCGACCGGCGCCGCCGAGGCCGCCGCCCTGTTCCCGGGCCTGAACGTCGCGGCGACGCGCACCGTCACGGCCTTCTACCACGCGGCGCCATCGGCCCCGCTGGCCGAGCCGACCCTGCTGGTCGACACCGAGCGCAAGATCCTCAACACGGTCGTGCTTACCGAGGTCACCCCGGCGTACGCGGCCGACGGCCGGTCGCTCGTCTCCACCTCGGTCCTCGGCGACGCCAGCGGGCGCGAGCCCGACGTGCGGGCGCGGATCGGGGAAATGTACGGCGCGGACACGTCCGGCTGGGAGCACCTGGCTACCTATCCAGTGCACGGCGCGCTGCCGGCCATGCCGGCGCCGCATCCGCTCAGCCGTCCCGCCCGCCTCGCCCCCCGCCGCTACGTGTGCGGTGACCACCGGGCCACCGGCTCGGTGCAGGGTGCCATGGCGTCCGGGACCCGCGCCGCGCGTGAGTTCCTGGCCTGGGCGGCCCGCGATTCCTAGCGGGCCGGGGCGCTCCTGACGCATCGCTGGGCGGCCCCCCTCAGGCCGCCGGCAGCGCTCAGTGCCCCGGCCGGCCGGTCACCCGTCGCTCACCCTCACTACGGGAGGAAACGGCCACGGGATTGGAGCCGTGCGGAATTAAGCCGGGAAATGACGCGCGGGAGAGGGGATGGCCGAACGGAACCGCGCGGGAGCGAACGCGCGGAAGGCTAACCGGCAACCACAGTGGGCTACGGCGAGGCGCGCATACCGGCCCAGCGAATCCGGGCCTCCGGCCCAGCGAGTGGCCGGTGCTTCGGCAAAGTACCACCGCAGGGCGCGGAGCGCATGCGGGGGGTTCCTGGGGGGTCGTCCCCCGGGTCAGCACCGCGGGTCGATGTGGATCTTCGGGGCGTCACCCCACTCGGGCGGCCGGTGACCGGCCAGCACGGCGCCCACCTGCTCCAGCCCGACGGTTGCGGCGACGATGGGCCGGGGGTCGACGGCCCCGCCGGCGTACAGGGAGATCGTCTCGCCTAGGCCACCGGAGGCGCTGAGCACGCCGGTCGCGGTGACGTCCTTGAGCACCAGCGTCCGCGTGTCGACCACGCTGGGCTCGGCGGACAGGCCGATAAAGACGACGCGGCCGCCCGGCTCGACGATTCCGGCGGCGAGCGACGGCAGTTCCTGCGCCGTCGACGCGTCGAGGACCGCATCGAAGGGCAGATCCGGAAGGGTGCCCCGGTGATGACGAACGCGCGCACGCCGGGCTACCTGCTGAACCGCGCGCGGGGCGCGATGGCTGCGAGGGTAACGTCCATGGCGTTCCGAATATTAGGTCGAGATGCCGGGAGCAGGAAACATGCCGGGAGCAGGGAACAATGTCTGATCTGCGCAGCGCCCAGTGGTACGGCGGACAGGATCGGGACGCGTACATCCACCGGGCGTGGATGCGCCGGGGCGCGCCCGACTCGGCCTTCACCGGGCGCCCGCAGATCGCGATCGCCAACACGGCCTCGGACCTGGTCCCGTGCAACCGGCACCTGAGCGAGGTCGCCGAGCACGTCGCCGCCGGCGTGTGGGAGGCCGGCGGGGTCCCGCTCGACATGCCGGTCGTGTCGCTGGGCGAAACACAGGTCCGCCCCACCGCGATGCTGTGGCGGAACATGGCGGCCATGGCCATCGAGGAGATGATCCGCGCCAACCCGATCGACGGCGTGGTGCTGCTCGGCGGATGCGACAAGACCATCCCCGCTCTGCTGATGGGCGCGGCGTCGGTCGACCTGCCTGCGGTGGTCGTGCCCGGCGGCCCGATGCTGACCGGCACGTTCCGCGGCGTGCCGCTCGGCTGCGGGACCGACGTGTGGCGGCTGAGCGAGGACGTCCGCGCGGGCAAGCTGTCCAAGCAGGAATTCCTTCGGTCCGAGTCGTCGATGATCCGCAGCCGGGGGCACTGCAACACGATGGGGACCGCCTCCACGATGGGGCTGCTGGCCGAGGTGCTCGGCACGACGTTGCCCGGTACGGCCGGCCTGCCCGCTCCGGACAGCCGGCTCCTCGGCCAGGCGCACGGCACCGGGGTACTGGCCGTCGAAATGGCCCGGGAGGGGCGGCGTCCCAGCCGGGTCCTGTCGGCCGCCTCGTTCCGCAACGCGGTCGTCGCCCTGGCCGCACTCGGCGGTTCGACCAATGCCGTCGTGCACCTGCTCGCCATCGCCGGGCGCCTGGGGATACCGCTGAGCCTGGACGATTTCGACCGCATCGGCGCCGACGTGCCGCTGCTGGTCAACCTGCAGCCTGCCGGACAGCACCTGATGGAGGACTTCCACCGCGCCGGCGGCCTGCTGGCCGTGCTGCGTGAGGTGGAGGACCTGCTCGACCCCGCGGCGCTGACCGTCACCGGCCGCCCGCTGGTGCATTACCTGACCGGGGCGGAGATCTGGGACCGTGAGGTCATCCGGGGGCGGAAGGAGCCGTTGCAGGACGCGGCCGGCATCGCCGTGCTGCGCGGCAACCTGGCGCCCAGCGGGGCGATTATCAAGCCGGCGGCGGCCTCGCCGCACCTGCTGCAGCACCGCGGCCGGGCGGTCGTCTTCGATTCCGTCGAGGACCTGCACGCCCGCCTCGACGATCCGGAGCTCGACGTCGACGCCGACTCGGTGCTCGTGCTGCGCGGCTGCGGCCCGCGCGGTTACCCGGGGATGCCGGAGGTGTCGAACGTGCCGCTGCCGGCCAAGCTGCTACGCGAGGGCGTGCGGGACATGGTCCGGATCTGCGACGGCCGGATGAGCGGTACCGCCTACGGGACGGTGGTCCTGCACGTCGCCCCGGAGGGGGCGGCAGGCGGCCCGCTCAGCAAGATCCGGACCGGTGACTGGATCGTGCTCGACGTGCCCGGACGCCGCGTCGAAGTGGAACTGACCGCGGACGCGCTACGGGACCGCCCGGTCGCCCCGGCGATGGCGGAGGCCGTCGCGCAGCCCCGGCGCGGCTGGGAACTGCTGTACGTCAACAGCGTGCAGGGCGCCGAGACCGGAGCCGACCTGGACTTCCTTCGCGGTTCCAGCGGGGATCAGGTCAACCGCGAATCTCACTGACTGCCGTCGCCGTCGGCGCTGACGTCTATCTGGTGGATGGTCGTGATGTCGGCCAGGCCGGAGATCGTCAGCACGGGGGCGAGCAGCGGCGTCGCAATCAGCTCGATGTGCGCCGCGTGCGTGAAGAGAACCGTAAGGCCGGCGCTGTCCAGGTACTCGACTCCGGTGAGGTCGACCACGAGCCGGCCGTCAGCGGCCGAGGCCCGGGTGAGCGCATCCCGGAAGGTGCCCGCGTTGCTCATGTCGATCTCGCCGACGGCGGTCACGACCGGGATCCCGTCCGGTCGCTGGTGGGTGGACAGGGTGAGCGGAGTGGTCATGGGGTGATCCTCAGCTGCATGTCGACTGTGGTGCCGGCATCGCCGGGCTCGATGGTTACCTGCTGCATGAGGGCGCGCATAAGCGGGATGCCGTGCCCGCGGTTCGTGCCGTCCACCGGCTGGGAGATCTTCCAGCGGCCAGTGTCGGTGATGGTCAGCCGGAGCTGGGTGACGGTGGTGGCGGCCCGCAGCCGGATCTGCTCGCCGGGAGCGTGCCGGTGACCGTGCTCGACAGCGTTGGCACATGCTTCGCCCGCGGCGACGAGCACGTCCTGCATCGTCTTGTGGTTGAGGCCGCAACTGCTCAGCCAGGTCCGGAGCGTGGCCCGGACCGGTGCGAGCTGGGCCGAATCCGCCCGGAAAGTCAGTTCGAGCGGGGCGGGGTGGCGGTAGAGAACCAGCGCGACGTCGTCTTCGTAGCCGCCATCCGGGGCCATGGCGGTCATGACGGCGGTCGCGAGGTCCTCGACGGCCGCGGAGGCCCCCCGGTGGACCGCCGCCCCAGCTTGGGCGATCCCGGTATCCATGGAGCGGCGGCGCCGCTCGACCAGGCCGTCGGTGTACAGCAGCAGGGCCGCCCGGCCGGGCACGGTGCAGCTGGCCTCGGTGCGCTCCGTGCCGGGCCGCACCGCGAGCGGCAACGAGCGGCCGTCCTCCAGCAGCTGGGTACGTCCGTCGGGCAGGGCCAGGATGCCCGGCGGATGGCCGGCGCTGCTGTAGGCCAGCCGGCCCTCGTCCCGGTCGAGGATCCCGCAGAAAACGGTGCTGCAGATGGCCCCGGGGATGAGGGCGGCGAACCGGTCCATGGCGGTGAGCGTCTGGGCGGCGCTCGCGTCCTGCAGCAGCAGGGCGCGGCAGGCGCTGCGGAGCTGGCCCATCACGGTCGCGGCGTCCAGGCCGTGCCCGACGCAGTCGCCGACCACGATCCCGATCCGCCCGTCGGGCAGCTCGACAATGTCGTACCAGTCCCCGCCGACCTCGAGCGGGCGGTTAGCTGGCTCGTAACGCGCCGCGAAACCGCCCGGCAGCCGGGCCGGCCCGAGAATGGCCCGCTGCAGGGCGAGGGCCGTCTCCCGCTGCTGATCGGTCTGGTGCACCCGGTGCAGCGCCTGGCCCAGGTAGCCACACAACAGGGCCAGCAGGGCGCGGTCCTCGGCGCTGAACGGGTGGCCGGCGTCCACGTCGATCCAGACGGCCAGCAAGCCCAGCGGATGCTCAACGGTGATCCCGACCTCGGCGGACCGGCCGTCGACGGCCGGGGCCTCGCCCAGTGCCGCGGCGCTGCCGCCGCCGGCCGGGCTGAGCAGGGGCTGGCGCCGGAGCGCGCTGATCCGCTCGCGCAGCGGGGCCGGCAGGTCGGCCCAGCTCGTTTCCGCTCCGGTCGACATCACCGACGGCTCCTTGCCGCCGTCCCAGGTGACGGCGAGCGCGCGCCGGGCCTGCCAGAGCCGCCGCAGTTCGTTGATCGCACCCTGGAGCGCCTGCGGCACGCTGCTGGCCTGCGAGAGCAGCAGGCCCATGGCGGCCAGGGCCGCCTCGCGCTGCCCGGCGTAGTGCTCCGCGGTGATGTCGCGCAGGGTGCCCACGACCATGCGCCGTGCGGTGTCCGGGTCCTGAACCTCGTTGAAGCTGGCCGCCACCCACAGCCGGTGGCCGTCCTTATGGGTGACCGGTGCCACGAAGCTTCCCTTGCTCTGCCTCATGAGCTGCCCGAAGGCCTCGCCGAGCTGGCGGTGAGCCTCTGGCTCGGTGTCCTCCCCGGGCCACCACGCGTACTCGGCCGCGTACGGCAGCCCCTCAGGGCCGTAGCCCAGCATGTCGGTAAACGCGGCGTTGATTTCGACCACGGTGCCGGCCTCGTCGCACAGGAAGAACGCCTCATGCAGCGAGTCGATCAGGGCCGCGCGCCACCGGGCGTGGTGGTTGCGCAACCGTGCCAGTTCCACGTTAGCCCGCACCCGCGCGAGCAGTTCGGCGGCGGAGAACGGCTTGACCAGATAGTCGTCCGCGCCGGCCTCCAGGCCCTCGATCGCAGCCTCCTGCCCCGCCCGCGCCGACAGCAACAGCACCGGCACGTCGGCGGTGCGCGGATCGGCCCGGAGCGCGGCGACCAGGGCGAGGCCGTCCAGGCCCGGCATCATCACGTCGCTGATGACGAGGTCGGGTGCGCTGGCGCGCACCTCATCCAGGGCGGTCAGCCCGTCCGCCACCGCCGTGACCTGGTAGCTGGCCCGCAGCAGCCGCTGCAGGTATTCACGCATGTCGGCGTTGTCGTCCGCGAGCACGACCCGCGCCGTCGACGCCGGACTCAGCGGGCCCGCCGGGCCCGGTGATTCGCGGAGCAGGGCACCCGCGGCGGGCGGCAGCGCGTCCAGGGGCGCCTCACCGCCAGGCAGCCAGCGCAGTGCCTCCTCGACGAATGGGTCGGCGGCGGCCGAGACCATGTCTGGTCCCGCGGCCGGGGCCACGTTGGCCGCCGGCAGGTGATCGTGACCGAAGGGCAGCCGGATGGTGAAGGTCGTTCCGGCATCCTCGATGCTGTCGGCGGTGATCGTGCCGCCGTGCAGGCCGACGAGTTCCCGGACCAGGGCCAGGCCGATGCCGCTGCCCTCGTTGGACCGCGAGCGCGCGTTGGGAATGCGGTGGAAACGCTCGAACAAGCGGGCCATCTCGCCCGCGGCCACCCCGATTCCGGTGTCGGTGATCCGCAGGGCGGCCTGGCCGCCCTCCGGCCGCAGCGTCACGCTGACGGTGCCATCAAAGGTGAACTTCAGCGCGTTGCTCAGCAGGTTGAGAACGACCTTCTCCCACATCTCCCGGTCGATGTAGACGGGCTCCGGCAAGGTGGTGCAGTCCACCTGGTACGACAGCCCAGCCCGTTCCATCGCCGAACGGAAGACGCTGGCCAGGTCGGCCGTGAACGCGGCCAGATCCACCGGCTCGTAGCGCGCCTGCACCCGCCCGGCCTCGATGCGCGAAAAGTCGAGCAGGGTGTTGACCAGTTTGCCCAGGCGCAGGCCGTTGCGGTGAATGACGTCGAGTTCCTGCCGGACGGCCGGGTCATCGGCCGCCAGCCGCGCGCGCAGTTCCTCCAGCGGTCCCATGATCAGGGTGAGCGGCGTCCGGAACTCGTGGCTGATGTTGGAGAAGAAGGCGGTCTTGGCCCGGTCCAGCTCGGCCAGCTCCTCCGCCCGCCGCTGCTGGAACTGGTACGCCACGGCCCCGTTGATCAGGCCCGCGGCCTGCTGGGCGACCAGCCGGAGAAAGGATACGTAGGCCTCGTCGAGCGCGCGCCCGGCGCTGGCCGCGAGGACGATCACCCCGACCGTCTGGCCATCCGTCTCACCCGGCAGCGGCAGCACCACGGCCTGGGCGGGGGAAGTCTGCCAGCCGCCGGCCGGCAGCGCGGCGAAGCGGGCGCCCACATCGGTCACGGTCACCGGCTGCCCGCTGCGCAGGACCTCGCCGACCGGCCAGCCACCCGGGCCTGAGACGAGCGGAACGGGCATCTCCTCCGCCGGGCTGCTCGCGGCCAGGATCGTTTCGTCTGTCCCCGGTTGGCGCAGGTAGATAGCGGCGAACGGGATGTCCGCAGCCGCGCGCTCGAGTGCCCGCGCGACGAGGTGGCAGGCCTCGGCCGCGCTGCGGGCGCTGCCCGCCAGGGTCCCCAGGTCCTGGAGCGCGGCGAGCCGGCGCTCGCCGATGACCCGCTCGGTGGTGTCGCTGACCGCGGTGAATACGCCACGGACCGTGCCCTGGTCGTCGTGCAGCGGACTGTAGGAGTAGGTCCAGTAGGTCTCCTCCCAGTAGCCGTGCCGGTTCATCGGGAGCAGCAGGTCTTCGGACCAGGTGGCCTGGCCGCTGGCCATGACGGAGTCCAGCATCGGGCCGATGATGTCCCAGATCTCGGTCCACACCGCCTCGCCCGGCTTGGCCAGGGCCGGGTGCTTGGTGCCCAGCAGTGGGAGGTACGCGTCGTTGTAGAAGAAGCTGAGTTGGTCGCCCCACCACACGATCATCGGGAACCGGGAGGTCAGGCAGATCCGGCAGGCGGTGCGCAGGCTCGCCGGCCAGCCGTGCGGGTCGCCCAGCGCCGACTTCGGCCACGGGTAGGCGCGCATCCGCCGGGCCATCTCACCGTCACCGGGGAACAGCACGTCCATCGGTTCGGCGCGCTCAGGACCACTCATCGCGCCTCATCGCGCCTTCCTGCCGGACCGCCGTCCCACGCGGGCGCCGTCTGCGCTGCCCGGAGGTGCCACGGGGATGCGATAAGTTGCCTGCTGCAAATTTTCCCGGCAGGTGTACCTGTCCGGTAGGGCGTGAATTCCGGCCAGGAGGCGCTGGAGCTGCCAGCGTCGTCCCGTCCGGCCGTCACGTCCCTTCGGGAACAATATCGCTCGGGAGGCTCGGTGCCTCAGGCTGATCCAGATCTCGCGGTCACGCTGCACCCACATCCCGGTGGCCCGCAGGTGCGCAGGCACGTACGGAGGGGGACAAGTACGCAGGCGGGTACGCGGCCCGCGGGTGGGTAGTCACTGGCCATGCTCGGTCACCAGTACGGATGGCCGGTCCCGGAGGGAGGATCCGGCCAGGGAGCCCGAGCCCTCAAGTAGCGAGGGCGCGGAACAGGCCACACAATGAGGACATGATTGCAGCTTCCGAGTTGGCCGACGTAGTGGCGGCGCCGCTGCTGTCCGTGTCCGGTCTCGGTGTCACATTCGGGTCCGTGCGGGCCCTGGACGGGGTGAACCTCACGGTCCGCCGTGGTGAGCTTGTCGCCCTGGCCGGGGAGAACGGGGCCGGCAAGACGACGCTGGTCCGCTGCATCGCCGGCGATATCACCCCCACGCGGGGCGAGATCTTCCTCTCCGGCCGCCGGGTCGACCCGAACCCGGTCGCTGTGGCCCGCCAGGGCGTCGCCGTGGTCTGGCAGGACCTGGCGCTGTGCGAGAACCTCGACGTGGCGGCGAACGTTCTGCTCGGCCGGGAGACGCGCCGGATGATCTTCTCCGAAAGCCGCTTCCACGCGGCCGCGGCGTCGCTGCTGGGCAGTCTCGGTATCCCGATCCGGAACACCACCCGCCTGGTCAGCTCCCTGTCGGGCGGCCAGCGCCAGCTGGTGGCCGTGGCCCGCGCCATGGGCAGCCAGCCGCGGCTGCTGGTCCTCGACGAGCCCACCGCATCGCTTGGGGTCATGGAGGCGGCCCAGGTCGAGGAGCTCATCGCCGGGCTGCGGGAAAAGGGCACCACGATCCTGCTCGCGTGCCACGACATCGACCAGATGTTCCGGCTGGCCGACCGGATCCTGGTGCTGCGGCAGGGCCGGATCGTGGCCGATCTGGACCCGCTGAGCACCCATCCGGACGACGTGGTGGCCTTGCTGTCGGGACAGCCGGTGGACTCCACCGCGCGCCGCCAGCTGACCCGGCTGCACGGCCTCGCCGACCGGCTGGTGTCGGCCGATCGCTCCTCGAGCCTGTCGCTGATCCTGTCGGCGCTCGGCGCGGCCCTCGGCACGGAGCAGCTGTGCATGCATCTGGTCCGGGATCAGCGGCTGATCTGCGCGGCTTCCCTTGGGTTCGCACCGGGCCAGCTGGCCGCGTGGGCCCAGCTGCCGTTCGGGCCGGCGGGCGGCCCGGTGGGCCTGGCCGCGCAGTCGGAGAGGCCGGTCATCGAAGCAAACGTGCGGGCCAGCACGGCGTGGATGCCGTTCGCTGATCTGGCCAGGATTGCCGGGGTCGCGAGTTCCTGGTCGGTTCCGGTGGCCGGGCCGGGCGGGCTGAGTGGCATCATCACGGTCTTCCGGCCGCGGACCGGCCTGCCGCAACGCCAGGAGCTTCAGCTCGTCACCCTGTACGCGGGGTACGCGGCGAGCACGGTCGAGCGGGACCGGCTGCTGGAACAGGCCACCGCGCGCAACCGCGTGCTGGAGACGATCCGCGAGATGCTGGAGAACCTCGCGGGGCCCATCCCGGTCACCGATGGCCTCGTCATCGCCGTCCAGGCGCTGCGCCACGGTCTGCAGGCCGACGAGGTCGCCCTGGTGACCAGGCCGGACGGGGAAGTCCCGCGATGGCGGGCGTTCGCCGGGTCGCCCGGCGGTGACCCCGCGACGGCGTCCCCCGCCTTGCGGGCCGCCGCGGACTCCGTCCTGGCCGAGGCCACCGGAGACGGCGCCACGCGGCAGCTGACGAGCAGTCAGGGACGACGGGTGCGCCTGGTGCCCTTCACCGCGGCGAACGGGCTGGCCGTACTGCTCGCGAGCTGGAAACAGCAGAGCGCGGGGAAAGCCGCCCAGGAGGAAAACGCTCTGATGGAAGACGCGGCGCACTCGCTCCGGCTGGCCCTGGACCGGGAAGAGGTCGGCCTGGCCCACCAGGAGGCCGCCGCCCTGCGCCGGTCCGGTGAACTGCAGCGGGACTTCCTCTCCCGGCTGAGCCATGAGCTGCGCACGCCGCTGACCGCGATCCGGGGATACGCCTCAAGTCTCATGCAGCCGGACGTGACCTGGGACCGTGGCTCTCAGGACCGCTTCCTCGACCGCATCGCCGCCGAGTCGGCCCGGCTCGGGCGCCTCGTCGACGACCTGCTCGACTTCTCGACCATCGAATCGGGTCTCATGCGGTTGCAGCCGGACTGGTGTGACATGCCGCTGGTGCTCCAGGCGGCCATCGCCTGCCTGCCGCCGGCCGGGACGACCGCCGTATCGGTCGAGTGTGATCCGGGGCTGCCCGCGGTCTGGGCCGATCACGACCGGCTGGAACAGGTGTTCGTCAACCTGATCAACAACGCGGTCAGGCATAACCCGGCGGGCACCCGCGTCCTGGTCACCGCGGACGTCGAGACAGCCTCGGAGGTCACAATCAGCGTGACCGATGACGGCACGGGCATACCCGACGATCTGGCTTTGGCGCCGTTCGAGGCAGGGCGCAAGCGGCGGACCCGGACCGGCGGGGCGGGGCTCGGCCTGTCCATCGCGCACGGGATCGTCCAGGCGCACGGCGGCCGCATCGAGCTGCAGCGGCTGCCCCGGGGCTCCCGCTTCCGCGTCGTCCTCCCGGTCGAGGCGCCCGATCATCTCGCCGAGATCGCGGAGCATCGCGCGGGTGACGTGGCAGTCCTGGTACCGGGCGGCGCCGCCGAGGGAGGAAACCACCGTGGCTGATCCGGCCGCCAACACCCGCGTCCTGGTGGTCGAGGATGACCCCAACATCGTCGACCTGATCCGGTCGAACCTGGCCGTGCGGGGTTTCGACACCGTGGTCTCCCAGGACGGCATGCGGGTCCTCAAGCTGCTGGAGACCGAGGACCCGGACATCGTGCTGCTCGACCTGATGCTGCCTGAGGCCGACGGGTTCGAGCTGTGCCGGCAGATCCGCGAGCGGTCCCTCGTCGGGATCATCGTGGTATCGGCGCGCGGCGGTGAACGCGACAAGGTGACGGCCCTCAACATGGGCGCCGACGACTACCTGACCAAGCCGTTCAGCATCGAGGAACTGCTGGCCCGCATCACCGCCACGCTGCGGCGCACCCGGCCGGCCATGCTGCCCGAGCCGCAGACACCGGTGGTGGTCGCGGGGGACATCAGGATCGACCTCGCCCGGCAGCAGGTGACCCGGCTCGGCCAGCCGGTACACCTGACTCCCACGGAGTTCGCCCTGCTGCGGGAGCTGGCCACAAACCGCGGGAAGCTGCTGACGCACTCACACCTGCTCCGCCGTGTATGGGGTCATGGATATGAGACCGAGACCGAATACGTCCGTGTCTACGTGCGCCGTCTGCGGGCGAAATTGGAGGTCGAGGGAGGCGAGCCGCTGATCCTCACCCAGCCACGCGCGGGCTACCGTTTTGTGCCGGAGTAACCGCTAGGCATCTTTCGTGCCGGGCCTGTTCACACTATTTTTACGACGGCGCGGCGATGTTAAGGGCGCGTTAATTCCTATGGGTTTATGGTTTCGGTCAAAGCTGAGTTCGCAGTGGCTCCCGCGCGGAAGGGCGCAAGGTCGCACCCCTCACTGCGGACCGCCTACAGTCGAGGTGATTTGTTTGAATCTGTTGACCAGAATTAGCTGGACCTCAGCGGTCGCCATAACAGCTGGTGTCGCGCTTGCGGCGTGCAGTAGCAGCGGTAGCAGTACGCCCTCGTCTTCGTCCAGCGCAAGCTCGTCCGGCGGAACGCCTTCCGTTTCCGCTTCGTCATTTACCCGAGACTTCTCTGCTATGTCACAGCTGAAGCCGCTCGTGGCTAAGGGCAAGGGCAGCGTCGCCGTGATTCTGCCGGACACGGTAACCTCGGCGCGTTACACCGAATTCGACGCGCCATACCTGACGAAGGCCTTTACGACGGCGGGCCTGACGCCGTCCCAGTTCTCTGTGCAGAACGCGCAGGGCAGCGACAGTACGCAGTTCACCGACGCGCAGGAGGCCATCACCAAGGGCGCGACCGTGCTGGTCGTGGACCCGCTCGACTCCGGCACCGGGGCGAAGATCGAGTCTTACGCCAAGCAGCACGGCGTCGCGGTGATCGACTACGACCGGCTGACCCTCGGCGGCAGCAGGCAGTACTACGTCAGCTTCGACAACGTCAAGGTCGGCACGCTGATCGGCAACGGCATGGTCAGCTGCGCCACGGCCTGGAACGTGAAGAGCCCGCAGGTGCTCGTCATGAGGGGCGCGCCCACCGACAACAACGCCACCCTGTTCGCCCAGGGCTACGAGGCTGTGCTGGCGCCGCTGTTCTCCGGCGGCACCTGGAAGCAGGTCGGCCAGGCCGCCGGAACCTGGGACCCGCCCACGGCGGAGACCGAGTTCCAGCAGCAGTACACCGCGCACAAGACCATCAACGCGGTGCTCGTGCCGAACGACGAGAACGCCGCGCCGATCATCCACTACCTGCAGTCGCTGGGTGTCAAGCCGAAGACCTTCCCGGTCACCGGGCAGGACGCCACGCTCGTCGGCCTGCAGAACATCCTCGCGGGTTACCAGTGCGGTACCGCGTACAAGCCCATTTACCTGGAGGCCCAGGCCGCCGCGGCGCTGGCCCTATACCTGCGCGCCGGCGTCACCCCGCCGGCGGCGCTGGCCAACGGCCACGTTACCGATACGCAGACCAAGGCAATCGTCGCGTCGGTGCTGCTGACGCCGAAGTGGGTCATCCCGTCCAACATGAACAGCACGGTCGTCGCAGACAACTTCGTTCCGGCCTCGCAGCTGTGCGCCGGTAGCTACGCCAGCGACTGCAAGGCCAACGGCATCACTCCATGACAATAGAATCCCGGCACCAGAACGGACGTGTTTGGTGACCACACCAGGCGCCGCCGACGGCGCCCGGCCCGCCTCAGGCGGCCGGGCGCCGTCGCCCGCGGCAACGACCACGGATCCGGCCGGCCGCACCGCCCAGGAGCCACCGCTGCTGGAGCTGAGCGGCATTGGCAAGAACTTCGGCCCCGTGCGGGCGCTGAGCGACGTCAACCTGACCATCCCGGTCGGCCAGGTCACTGCGCTCGTCGGCGACAACGGCGCGGGAAAGTCCACCCTGATCAAGACCATCTCCGGCATCTGGCAGGCGGACCACGGCGAGATCCTCTGGCAGGGCCGCCCCGTGCACCTGCACAGCCCGAAGGACGCCGCCGACCTCGGGATCGCCACCGTCTACCAGGACCTCGCCCTGTGCGACAACCTGGACATCGTGCAGAACATGTTCCTCGGCCGCGAGGAAATGAAGTACTTCCAGCTGGACGAGATCAGCATGGAACTGGCCGCCAAGCAGACGCTGGCCGACCTGTCGGTGGTGACGGTGCGCTCCATCCGCCAGCCGGTGGGCTCCCTGTCCGGTGGCCAGCGCCAGGCGGTCGCGGTGGCCAAGGCCGTGATGCAGCAGGCTCAGCTCGTGATCTTGGACGAGCCCACGGCGGCGCTGGGCGTCACCCAGACCCGCGTCGTGCTGGAGCTTATTGAGCAGCTCTCCAGCCGCGGTATCGCGGTCCTGGTCATCTCACACAACCTGAACGACGTCATACAGGTCGCGGACTGGGTCGCGGTCCTGTACCTCGGCCGTCTCGCCGCCGTCGCGCCCATCGATGAACTCGATACGGCGTCGATCGTGGAGCTGATGACCACCGGCCGGTCTGGGCGCCTGGGCGCCGCCCCGGGCGAACCCGCCCACGCCGCGAGCCAGGCGGGCGCTCATCCCGGCTCCCCGGCTGGCGGCACGGCCGCCAACGGGACCGTAGGGAATGACACAGGAGAGGCACCGTGAGCACCGAAACTCACCAGCCGCCCGAGTCGGCCGAGCAGGGCGACGAGCTCGCCACCGAAGCAGAGCGGGCGGCCGCTCCCGAGGTGATCGCCGGGTCGCTGGGCGAGTACGTGCGGCTCATGTTCCGCCGGATCCGGAGCGGCGAGAGCGGCGCGCTGCCGGTCACCCTCGGCCTGATCGCCATTGTGATCTACTTCCAGGTCCGCAACTCGCTCTTCCTATCCCCCGGGAACCTGGTCAACCTGCTGATCCAGGGCTCGCCGTACATCATCCTGGGCATGGCGGAGGTCTGGGTCCTGCTGCTGGGCGAGATCGACCTGTCCGTCGGGTACAGCGGCGCGGTCTGCGCCGTGATCACCGCCTGGGCGGTGTTCACGCTGCCCTGGTGGGTGGCGATCCTGCTCGGGCTGGCCACCGGGGCCGTCATCGGCTCCATCTTCGGCCTCCTAATCACCAGGCTGGCGCTGCCGTCGTTCGTCGTGACCCTGGCCGGTCTGCTCGGCCTGCAGGGCCTGCTGATCTTGCTGGTGGCGCGCAGCGGCCACGGCCCCGGCGGTTCCATCCCGATCTCCAACTCGATCATCGACGGGCTGACCACCGGCCAACTCAGCCCGGTCGCCGGGTGGATCGTGATGGTGGTCATCGTGGCCGCCGCCGCGGCCAGCCTGCTGCTGCGCGACCGCCAGCGCCGGGCCGCCGGCCTCGTCACCCCGCCGCTCAGCGTCACCCTGCTTAAGATCGTGGTCATGGCGGCGGCCGGCGTCGTGGTCGTGCTGGTGGGCAACGCCGACCGGGGCGTCGGCCTGGTGTCGCTGCGCGGGGTGCCCTGGGTGGTGCTCGTCGTGCTCGGGGTGCTCGTCATCTATACGGTCGTGCTCGGGCGGACCCGCTTCGGCCGTTACATCTACGCGATCGGCGGCAACGCCGAGGCGGCCCGGCGGGCCGGCGTCAACCTGAACCTGATCCGGACGCTGGCCTTCACGCTGACCGGGCTGACCGCCGCCATCGCGGGCATCGTCCTGGCCTCACGGCTGGGCTCGATCTCGACGGACGTCGACGGCGGCCAGCTGGTGCTGTTCGCTGTGGCCGCGGCGGTCATCGGCGGAACGCACCTGTTCGGCGGGCACGGCAAGATGATCAACGCCCTTCTCGGTGGCCTCGTGGTGGCCGCCATCTACAACGGTCTCGGCCTGCTCGGCCTGAGCGCGGCCGCGACCTACATCGTGACCGCACTGGTCCTGCTCGCCGCCGTGACCATCGACGCGCTGTCCCAGCGCGGCCGATCGGCCTGACGGCCCGAAGCTGCCCCACACAATCGGCCCGCCTCGCCGGCGCCCACGATCCATACGGGCGCCGTCCCGGCCGCGGCGAGGCGGCGGGCCGCGCGCAGGCTCAGCCGCAGCCCGTTGCCGAACGTGACGAGCGTCAGGTCCGCGCCGTCGCCGTAGGTGCGGCCACTCCCGAGTGGCACGTGGCCGGCGGCCCACGACGACGGGGGCGCGTACGGGGCTAGCCAGCCACCGTCCCCGCGGTCGTGCAGGTCTCGCGCGTGGTACAGCGCGATCGGCTCGAGGAACACGCAGATGCGCCCATCCGCCGCGGCCGCCGCGGCGCAGGTCCGCAGCATGGCCGCCGCGTCGTCGGGGCCAGCTGCGACCCGAAAATCTCCAGGCAGCGCGTCCCGGTCAGGGATGTGGTCTGGCCGACCGGCAGCGCCGCCGAACGCAGCGGCCGGTCCGCCAGCGCGCCGATCCGGTCGAGGAAACCGCGGTCCACCGCTTCGTCAGGCGTCATCCGGCCCCAGAATTTCACAGCCCCTCGCCCGGGCCAGCGGCACCTGCCCCGGGCGCCCGCCGCATAGCCGGAAAGGCACCGGACAGCCGGGGCCGGGTAACGGGCGGGATCCCGCAACCGTCATTACGACGCCATGTAGGCTTCATGGTGGCTGTCGGGCCATCAAGCTTGCCCCGCCCGCCGCGCCGTGCGCGTGGCCGGGCCCCCACGTACGCCGCGGGCGCCCCGCGCCGCGCTGTCCCCCGCCAGCCGGAAGGTGGTCGGTTTTCGTTGAGTGCCGTCGACACCCGGCGAAGCTCGCTCGTCGCAGGCAATGAGGCCAGTTCGCCGGGCTCCGCGGACACGGATGGCGCCCGTCGCGGCAGCGCTTCACGTCCTGCGCCCGGCCAGATCATCCGCGCCTACGTGGCCTTGTGCAAGCCCCGGATCATCGAGCTTCTGCTGATCACGGCCGTGCCAGTGCTGTTCCTGGCCGACCGCGGGCTGCCGTCGCTACTTGACGCGACCGTCGTGGTGGCGGGCGGGACGCTGGCCGCCGGCAGCGCCAACGCGCTGAACTGCTACATCGACCGGGACATCGACCAGGTGATGCGGCGGACGCGGGGCAGGCCGCTGGCTACCCATACGGTGTCGCCGCGCGCGGCCCTCATCTTCGGCACGGTTCTGGGTGTGGTCTCGGTGGGCCTGTTCGCCGCGGCCGCCAACCTCCTCGCCGCCGCGCTGACCCTCGGGGCGATCCTCTATTACGTCGTCGTCTACACCATTCTCCTGAAGCGGCGCACATCCCAGAGCACGCTATGGGGCGGCATCTGCGGGGCGGCGCCGGTCCTCATCGCCTGGGCCACCGCGCGCGGATCGCTGTCCTGGGCACCCTTCCTGCTCTTCCTGGTCGTCTTCTTCTGGCAGCCCGCGCACTTCTGGGCGCTTGCGGTGAAGTTCAAGGACGACTACCGGAGCGTCGACATTCCGATGCTGCCGGTCGTGGCGTCGCTGCGGCGGGTGCTGTCGGAGAGCCTGGTAGATAGCTGGCTCATGGTGGCCGCGTCCGTTGCGGTATGGCCGCTGGCCACCGGCCCGCTCTACGGCGCGGCCGCGATCCTGCTGGGCGGCGCGTTCCTGGCCGAGGTGCACCGCATGCACTGGCGCGCGGTCCACGGACAGCCGGTACAGACGATGCGGCTCTTCCACGAGTCGAACATCTACCTCACCCTGCTGTTCGCGGCGCTGGCAGCCGACGCCCTGCTGCGCTAGACGCGCTGCTGGCCTGGCCGGGCGACACCGATGGGGCGCTGGCGCCTTATGATGCGCCAGACGCATCCTGCTAAGTGGGTAGATACCTGTTCCGGGAGCTCCGGGCCACGATGACGCGTCTCCGTGGCCCGTCCGGCATAACCGGCTCGCCCAGGCAGGAGCGGTCACGAGACAGGCTCGAGCACCACCACTGGGATCTCGCGGCTGGTCTTCTTCTGGTAGTCGTCGTAAGCCGGCCAGACCGCCGTCATCTGCCGCCACATCTCGGGCTTTTCTCCCGGCGTGGCCGTCCTGGCCCGCGCCGCGAACTTGTCGCCCATGACCTGGACGCGGACATCAGGGTTGGCGATCAGGTTGAGGTACCAGGACGGCGGCTCGTCCGCCCCGCCCTTGGACGCCACCACCAGGTAGTCGTCGCCGTGCTTCTGGTAAATCAACGGGTGCTGGCGCTGCTGCCCGCTCTTGCGGCCCGTCGTGGTGAGGATCAGCGTCGTCGTACCCTGCCAGTCGTGCCCCTCCGCGCCGTCGGTCTCCTCGTACCGCCTGACGTGCTCGTCTCCAAACAGCATGTGTTCTCCCTCCCGTGACGACTGTCGTACCGTCGGATTATCCCGCGCTCGGCGGAGCCGCCCGGCGCTGCCCTGGGCCAGATTGGACATGCCGGAATGAAACTGAGGCTGGACCTGCACGACATCTACAACCGGGGCGCCGACATCGACCGGGCGCTGCGGGACATCATCGATGAGGCGGTCGCCAAGAAGGCCCCCGTCGTGGAGATCATCCCGGGCAAGGGGTCCGGGCAGCTGAAGAAGCACGTGCTGCGGTTCCTTGAGCAGAAGGACATCAAGGCGAAGTACCACCGGCTGGAGAAGGGCTCGAAGAACTTCGGCCGCCTTTTTGTCCACTTCAAGTGGAACTGATAAGGCGGGGCTGACCAGGGCGAACATGGCATCGGGTAGATCGCAGTAGTGCAGTAGTACAGTAGTGCAGTAGTGCAGGCTGAAGGCGGCGCCGCTGGCGCCGCGGGCCCGGCGTCAGCGCCCTGCTCAGCCTTGGGAGGGCCGCCCGGCGCGCACCGGGCCACACTCGTACAGGCGATGCGATCAGCCGGTTCTCCGTCAGGTCCGCTGGTGCTGAGCTGCACCGCGAGCCTGTTGTGTTCGCTGCCCTCAGGTGCGCCGTCAGCTCGCCGATGGCTGCTCGACCCGTCGGCATCGGCGGGCGATTGGGCGAGGGCCCCGTCCAGGCTCGGGAAGTTGCGGATTATGCGGTCAAGGCCGGTGAGCTTGAAAATGCGGAGGACAGTAGCGGAGGAGCTGACCAGCAGCAGTTCACCACCTTCAGCCTGGGCGCGCTCGTGCGCCGCCAGCAGGGTATGAACCCCGGACGAATCACAAAACCGGGTCCGGGTCATGTCGACCACGAGTATCCCGTGCCCGCGCGCGGCTGCCTCCAACAGGGCCGACCGCAGCTCGGGTGCGCTGATCATGTCGATCTCCTCGGGTGCCGCCACGACCGGCACGCCGTTGACCACCTGAACCGGGCACCTGTCGTTATGCATGTGCGTCACCTCCTAGGGCCGCGAGCACGGCTGCGCTGAAGGCCGCTGCCGCAGGGCGCGCCGCTGTCCCTGTCCAAGTGGCGGGCGGGTGACCTGATCAGGGCATTACCAGGATCGGCCCCGGGCTAGAGATCTGTCAATAAAAACGCGAGAAAAATCTCGCGTGTTTCCTCGCGCGAGTTATAGGATCAGGAGTTATGAGCGGCCCTGACGAGAGCGACGGCAGCTGGACGCTCCTGACCGGGCACGGGCACGTGCTCGTGGAGGTCGCCCGCAACCCCGACGCCCGGATCCGGGACGTCAGCGCCGCAGTAGGACTGACCGAGCGCACCGTCCAGGCCATCGTGGCCGACCTGGAAGCCGCCGGTTACCTCACCCGCACCCGCACCGGGCGGCGCACCCGATACACCGTCAACCACGACAGCCTCTTCCGGCACCCCGCCCAGGAAGGACACCGGGTCGGCCCGTTCCTCACCCTGCTCGCAGCCGGCGAGAACGCCCGCAGCACACCGGAACCGGATGACAACAGGTGAGATCGGGCGCCGGCCCGCGTGACAAACTACGTGACAATGACGGCGGACGTTCGCGGACGACCCCAGACACCAGGAGCCTTCTTTCCGCATGTCAGCAGCCGCGAGAGTAGCGATCAGACTCTTAGTCTCCCGGTGCTTTCCCAGTTACTGGTGCTCCCGCCCGACCTTCGTGCGCTACTCGGCGATCTCGGGCGCAAACGCAGTGGGCAGTCCCCCCAAGGCCCGACAGGCCGCTCTCGGTCACGACAATCCGGTAAAGATCTGATCACCACTCTGACCTCATTTTGAGCATTTTCTGATCGTTAATGTTCATGTTTCGCATAGATTTTTCGTTCGACCAGCCCACTTAGACACAGATTCACACACTCAGTTAGTGTGGCACACCCGGCTGGTTCTGGCGAAACTGTTTTGCCTCTTGACGTCACAGCGGCTAGGGGAGTTTTCATGTGTATAGATCTCCGCTGTTCGCCGGGGATCGGGCAAGACTCTGGTGCCGGATCGCCCGGCCCCGGTAGGCCACCAACAACGAAGTGGGGTGGTCGGGCATGGACGTCCCGGGCCGAGGACGGGCCGTTCCGCGATACGGCCGGCCAGCCGCCCGCGAACGGTCTCGTCGCGGCGCACACCCGCCCGTCAGTTCTCCTGCCTTCCGTCTGAGCCGGCCAGCCGTGGCCACGTGCCGGGCGAGCGCCCGGTGACCGGACCTGAACCCGCAGGACATCCAGTTAGGCAAGCTCAGCAGAGCCGCGGCTATACCGCGCTGGAGGCACAATGAAGGCTGACTCACACCGTGCGGCCCCGCTTACACAGCGCGCCAAAGGCCGCGTCCCGCGACGGCCCCAGCGCTGGCTGCGCACCAGGGTCGGCCTGGGCATCGCCGCCCTGGGCTGCAGCGCCCTCGCCGCCTGCAGTTCGGCTGGGGCGAGCACCGGCCCGGTGACGCTGAACTTCTACCAGTTCCCCGACGTTTCCGGTGCGACCAATACCGAGATCAACAACTGCGACGCGCAGAGCCACGGCGCTTACAAGATCTCCTACCAGATACTGCCCGCCGCGTCCGACAGCCAGCGCCTGCAACTCGTCCGGCGGCTGGCCGCGCACGATGCCACGATCGACATCATGGCCCTCGATGTCACCTGGGAGCCCGAGTTCGCCCAGGCCGGCTGGATAGTGCCGTGGACCGGCAGCGACAAGCAGCAGGTCGTCAACGGGACGATCGCGCCGTCGCTGGACACCGCGATATGGAAGGGCCAGCTCGTCGCGGCGCCCGACAACACCAACACCCAGCTGCTGTGGTACCGCTCCGACCTCGTGCCGAACCCGCCCAGGACGTGGGCGCAGATGATCGCCGACGCGGAAACGCTGGCCAAGGAGGGCAAGCCGCATTACATCGAGATCCAGGGTGCGCAGTACGAGGGCGCGACCGTCTGGTTCAACACGATGAACGCGAGCGCGGGCGGCACCATCCTGAATCCGGACGCGACCAAGGTCACGCTGGGCGCGCCCGCGGCCATAGCCCTGTCGGACATGAAGGAACTTGCCACCTCTTCTGCCGCGGACCCGTCGCTGGGGGTGCAGATGGAGAACGATAACCGGCTGCGGATGGAAGCGGGCGTGGCCGCGTTCGAGCTGAACTACCCGTTCGTGTATCCGTCCATGAAGTCCGACAACCCGAAGCTGTTCAAGGTCTTCAAGTGGGCGCTCTACCCGCAGATCATCCCGGGCGTGCCGGCCAGGGTGACGATCGGCGGAGTCGACCTGGCCGTCAGCAAGTACTCCCAGCACCTGGCGCTCGCCTTCCAGGCCGCGTCGTGCCTGCGGGACGCGCAGAACCAGCTGATCGGCGCCACCGTGGGCGGCGTTCCGCCGACGATCGCCAGCCTCTACAGCAATCCGAAGCTGTTCCCCGACTACCCGTTCCACGCCGACATCCTGCAGGAACTCGAGAACGCCAGCGTGCGGCCCAAGACGCCCCTGTACCAGGTCGTGTCCATTGACATCTCGCACCAGATCTCCCCGCCGAGCGGCATCAACCCGGCGACCGCAAAGAATTCGCTGACCGGCCAGCTCAATAACGCCCTGCAGTCGAAGGGCCTGGTCCCGTGAGCCGCCGCGCACCGGGCGGCCGACCGGCCCGGATGGAAGGAAGACGCCGATGAGCGTGAATGCGCAAGTGGCGACGGGGACCGAACCCGTCACCGAGGAGCCGGGCAGCCACAGGCGCCAGCTATCCGAAGGCGCCAGAGCCGAACGCCGGCTCGGCTGGCTGCTGTGCGCCCCGGCGGTCATCGTGATGATCGCCGTCACCGCCTACCCGGTCATCTACGCCGTCTGGCTTTCGCTGGAGCGCTACAACCTGGAACTCCCGCAAGAGGTCAAGTTCGTCGGGTTGGCCAACTACGGGGCGGTGCTCAGCTCGCCGTACTGGTGGCAGGCGCTGTGGGTGACCGTGCTGATCACCGTCATCTCGGTGGCCATCACCCTGGTGCTCGGCATGCTACTGGCCCTGGTCATGCACCGGACGCTGTTCGGCCGGGGCACGGTCCGCACGGCCGCGCTCATCCCCTACGGGATCGTCACGGTCGCCGCCGCCTACGGCTGGTACTACGCGTGGACGCCAGGCCAGGGCTACCTGTCCGCGGCTTTCAACGAAGCCGCGCCGCTGACCGCCCAATTCCAGGCGATCGGCGTGATCATCCTGGCGGAGATCTGGAAGACCACGCCGTTCATGGGGCTGCTGCTGCTGGCTGGGCTGTCCCTGGTGCCCGAGGACCTGCAGAAGGCCGCCATGGTGGACGGCGCCACCGGCTGGCAGCGCTTCATGAAGATCACGGTACCGCTCATGAAGCCGGCGATCCTGGTCGCGCTGCTGTTCCGGACGCTGGACTCGTTCCGGATATTCGACAACATCTTTATCCTCACCCAGGGCAACAACGGCACAGAATCGGTCTCGATCCTCGGCTGGGACAACCTGTTCAACGCGCTGAATCTGGGGATCGGGTCGACCATCGCGATCCTGATCTTCATCTGCGTCGTAATCATCGCCGCCGTGTTCATCAAGGGCTTCGGCACCGCGGCCCCGGGCACGGACATCGCAAAGAGGTGACCCGCGGATGACTGCTGTTACCGCGCCCCCCACGACCGCGCCCACGCCGGCCGCGCGCACCAGGACCGGGACCACCACGACGGGCCGCCAGAAGGTCACCTGGGGAGGAATCAACTTCATCGTCGTGGCGCTGGCGCTGATCCCGGTGCTCTGGATGATCTCGCTGTCCTTCAAGACGCCCACGGCTATCCTGGATCCCTCCTTCGTTCCCGCGCAGTGGACCTGGGGGAACTACACCCAGATCCTGCAGACCTCGACGTTCGTCCGGCCGCTGATCAACTCGATCGGAATCGGCCTCATCGCGACGTTCATCGCCGTTGTGCTGGCCTCCATGGCGGCCTACGCCGTCGCGCGGCTGCGGTTCCCCGGCAAGACGCTGCTCATCGGGATGTCGCTGCTGATCGCGATGTTCCCGATCATCGCCCTGGTGACCCCGTTGTTCGCCATCGAGCGCGCGCTGGGCCTGTTCAACACCTGGCCCGGCCTGATCATCCCCTACGTCGCCTTCGGCCTGCCGCTCGGGATCTATACGCTGTCGGCGTTCTTCCGCGAGATCCCCTGGGAGCTGGAGAAGGCGGCCAAGATGGACGGCGCCACGCCGTTGCAGGCCTTCACCAAGGTCATCGCCCCGCTGGCGGCACCAGGAATGGTCACCACGGCGATCCTGGTCTTCCTGGCCTGCTGGAACGAGTTCCTGCTGGCGATCTCGCTCACCTCGACGACCGCCGCCCGGACGGCGCCAGCGTCGCTGGCCTACCTCAGCGGCAGCTCGCAGTTCACGATTCCGACCGGCCCCATCGCGGCCGCCGCGGTGGTCATCACCATCCCGATCATCTTCTTCGTGCTGTTCTTCCAGCGCCGGATCGTCGCTGGGCTCACATCAGGCGCGGTCAAGGGCTAGTGGATTAGGGAGAGACAGTGGCTGACATCGTTCTGGATCAGGTGACCAAGCGCTTCCCGGACGGGGCGCTCGCGGTCGACAACATCAGCTTGGACATCGCCGACGGTGAGTTCGTCATCCTGGTCGGCCCGTCGGGCTGCGGCAAGTCCACGACGCTGAACATGATCGCGGGCCTGGAGGACATCTCCGAAGGTGAACTGCGCATCGGCGGGAAGGTGGTAAACAACAAGGCTCCTAAGGACCGTGACATCGCCATGGTCTTCCAGAGTTACGCGCTGTACCCGCACATGACCGTGCGGGAGAACATGGGCTTCGCGCTGAAGCTGGCCAAGACCCCGAAGTCGGTCATCGACGAGAAGGTCAACGAGGCGGCCCGGGTCCTGGACCTCACCCAGCACCTGGACCGCAGGCCGGCCAACCTGTCCGGCGGCCAGCGCCAGCGGGTCGCGATGGGCCGGGCGATCGTGCGGGATCCGGCGGCGTTCCTGATGGACGAGCCGCTGTCCAACCTGGACGCGAAGCTGCGCGTGCAGATGCGCACCGAGGTGTCCCGGCTGCAGCGGCGGCTCGGTACCACCACCGTGTACGTCACCCACGACCAGACCGAGGCGATGACCCTGGGTGACCGCGTCGCTGTCATGCGCAACGGCATGATCCAGCAGGTCGGCTCGCCGCAGCAGCTCTACGACCGGCCGGACAATCTGTTCGTGGCCGGCTTCATCGGGTCGCCCGCGATGAACTTCCTGCCCAGCGTCGTCGAGAACAACACGCTGCACACGCCGCTGGGAGACGTGCCGCTGACGGGCCGCCTGCAGCGGGCGCTCGAACGGGCGAACGCGCCGCGGGACCTGATCATCGGCATCCGCCCGGAGGACTTCCAGGATGCCGCGCTGGTTGCGGCCGACGAGCAGAGCAACGGGATCACCTTCCGGGCCAACATCGACGTTCTGGAGTCGATGGGATCCGACGTGTACGTGTACTTCAGCAAGGACTTCGTCAACGAAATGAAATCCGCTGAGCTCCAGGAACTCGCCGAGGACTCGGGGAGTGCCGACACCGGTGGGGGCGACGCGATGGTCGCCCGGCTCGATACGGTGACGCAGGCCGCCGAGGGCCGCGAGTCCGAGCTGTGGGCCGACCTGCGGTCCATGCACGTGTTCAACCCGGCCACCGGCAAGAACATCACCCTGGACGAGGGCGACGGGCGAGCCGCCAGCACCGGCGGCCAGGGCGCCAGCACGGCCACCGGTACCGCACCGGGAGCGGGCGGCGCCCACGTACCGGCCGACCCGGGAACGGCGTCATCTGACACTCCCCGGCGGGGCTAACTGGGTTCCTGACGCAGCCGCTCGATGACCTCATCGTTCCATTCGTGGGTACGCATGAGGCGGTAACGCTGGCTGGCCACCCGCATGTAGGCCTCAGCGTCAGTACCCGAGCCGACCAGGTTGGCGGCGCGCAGCATGCGCACGACCAGCGTGAATTCCTCGGCGAACCAGCGCCGGGCGATCTGGTCCCGGTCGAGGTACTGGCGCTCGGCCTGCATGGACCGGAAACCCCAGGCTTCCACGTTCTCGCCGAGTTCCGCGTAGGACCACGGATCAATGCAGGCGAGCTTGGCGTAGGCCGCCTCCGGCAGCGGCACGCGGTCCATGAATAGCCGCTGATAGCTCTTCATCACCAGGTCGTGGCGGCCCCGGATGCCCTGGGCGGGGACCTGGGTCAGTACCTGGGTCACGTAGGCGTCGATCGTCCGCTGCCCCATGGCCGTGGCGATCGACACCCGGTGATGGCCGTCCTTGACGAAGTACAGGTCGCCCACCTGGTACACGTCGATGGGCGGGATCGCCGCGCCGCTGCGCCAGCGCCAGCCGCTCCCAGCGCTCCCGGACCCGGCCCGAGGTCGGCCGGAAGTGCCCGTCGAAGTCACGCCGGGACTCGACGCTGCCCACCACCGCGTCCAGCTTGATCGTGCGGAGCCCGAGATGCCGTTCGCCGCGGAAGCCGAGGGCGGTGATGGCCTCGTTGTACGGCAGAATCAGGTTGATGTCGTCCGGGCTACGGCGGAGCCGGCTCGCGAGCCGGGACAGCACCTGACGGCGGCGGGCCCGCTGGAAGTCGTTGTCCACGTCGGAGCGGGGAAACCCGGTGTCAGCGGGCATGACGCTGTCCCGGGATGATCTGGGCCGGCTCGCGGCCGGGGCCAAGCTCGAACAGGTGCCAGCCATCAGCGCGCCGAGGTACTCCGCGGGCAGGTCGCCGCGGGCCACGATCAGCTCGGCCGACCGGGCCTGGCTCAGATTGGCCAGCAGCCGCTCTTCCACCTCGTCGGAGATGGCGAGCACGCGGATCCCGCCGCCAGGGCGGCCGGCCCGGTCGACCCGGGCGGCGGCGCGGCGCATTCAGCGCACTGCCGCTTCGCGGACATCCAGCCCGTGCTCCCGGAGGGCGGCTTCGACCCGGTAGATCTCCGACTGCCGGGCCTGGTCGCCGCCGGCCTGCGGGCTGACCCCGAACCGCTGGCACGCGCTGCTCAGCGTGTCGAGGTAGGCGCCGCGCAGCGCGAGGATGTGATGCCGCTTGGCGGTGCCACCCGGCTGGTTCTCGATCTCCTCCAGCCCGGCCCGCAGCCGCCGCAGCCGGGCGGCGACCCGGTCGACGGGCTCGGGCGGGACCGGCCGGGTCTGCCTGAGCCAGCTCTGCCTGAGCTCGCTCAGCCGACGGTAGCCGCGCGCGGTGGCCAGGATCGCGCCCCCGACCAGGGTCGGGAGCAGCACGGCGAACGCCAGCAGCGCGAGCTTGCCCATGCGGTCAAGTGTCGGCCCGGTGGCCGGGCGCACGCAAGATGTCGCCTGGCCCCAGAGCGGCGGAAAGCCGCGCCATCTCGCCCTCGACGGTGCCGAGCATGAGGTCGAGCAGTTCCTCCACCTCACGCCGCCGCCCGCCGCCCGGCTTGGGCCGGCCGCAGGACAGCCTGGTAGTGGCCGATCAGCGCGTCGCCGATCGCGGGCCAGTCCCGGGTCAGTACCTTCCGCCGGGCTGCCCGGCCCTGTTCCGCCCGCAGCCCGGGATCGGCAGCCAGCCGGGCCACCGCCTCCGCCAGCGCGGGCGCGCTCCCCGGCGTGACCAGGAACCCGGTGACGCCGTGGTCGACGAGATCGAGCGGACCGCCGGCGGCCGGCGCCACGACCGGCACGCCGGACGCCGCGGCCTCCTGCAGCGTCTGGCCGAACGTCTCGTGCGGCCCACTGTGCACGAACACGTCCAGGCTGGCGTAGGCCCGCGCGAGCTGCTCGCCGCGCTGCTCGCCGAGGAAGACGGCCGACGGCATCCGCTCGCGCAGCGCGGCCGCGGCTGGCCCCCCGCCCACCACGACCAGGCGGACGCCGGGCAGTCCGGCCAAGGGGGCCAGCAGGTCGACCCGCTTCTCGATGGCCAGCCGACCCACGTAACCGGCGAGGACCTCACCGCCGGGCGCCAGTTCCCGCCGCAGGGCGGCGCTCCGCTTCGCGGGGCTGAAACGCGCCAGGTCGACGCCGCGGCCCCATAGCCACATCCGCTCGAAGCCGTGCGCCCGGAGCTGCGTCATGATCGCGGAGGACGGTACCAGGGTGCGCTCGGCCGCGTTGTGGATGCGGCGCAGCCAGCGCCAGGCGGCCGCCTCGCCCGCGCCGTGCCAGCCGTACGCACGGGCGTAGGCGGGAATGTCAGTCTGGTACACCGCGATCGCGGGCAGGCCGAGGTGGCGGGCCGCCGTGCTTCCGGTCGCGCCCAGGAAGACCGGGCTCGCCAGGTGCACTAGCTCCGTGCCGTGGCTGGCCAGGGCAGTCCGGACCGCCCGGCTCGGCAGGCCGAGGCGAAAGCCGGGGTATCCCGGCAGGGACACGGACGCCACCCGTTCCACCGGATACGGGAAGGCGCCGCCTGGCTGGCTCCCGCCGGGCTGGGGGGCGATGATGAGAGGCTGATGCCCCCGCTGGACGAGATGCCCGGCCACATGCAGGACGCAGTTGGCCACGCCGTTAAGGTAAGGTGCGAAGGATTCTGTGATGATCGCGATCCGCATGCTCACAAGGTGAAACACGCGCATGCCACAACCGGTCACCACGCCCTTACAGACGCGCGAACTGTGGGTGACATCTCGGCCAGGCGGACGTCAGCCCGGCGACAGCCCAGCAACCTGAGCGTGCAGCCGGGTCAGGCCGTGCAGCGCGTCGGTGGCCGGGGACGGCACGCCCACGGCCGCGCCGATCTCCCGCACCGCGCCGACGAGCGCGTCCAGCTCCAGGGGGCGCCCGGCGGCGGCGTCCTGGAGCATCGATGTCCGGAAGGCGCCGAGTTTCCTGGTGACCTTGTTACGGTCCTCGGGGCTTTCCGCGATGGGGCACCCGATATGCGCGCCGATCTCCTGGGCCTCCCGCATTGCCGCCTGGCAGAAGGCCCGGACGAGGTCATCGTCGAGGATCCGGTCGGCGGTGGCCCCGGTCAGGACCGACACCGGGTTGACGGTCAGGTTGCCCCAGAGCTTGTACCAGACGTCGGTGTGAATCCTGTCCGATACGGTGACCTCAAAGCCGCCCGCCTCCAGAATGCCGGCCAGGGCGCGAATGCGCGGGGAGACGCTGTGGTCCGGCTCGCCGACGATCAGCCCGGTGCCGTGGTGATGCCGGACCACGCCGGGCTCCGGAACACTGCAGCTGACGTGCACGACCCCGCCGATCACGTGGCGGACCGGAATCGTGGCCGCGACCTTCCCGCCGGGGTCCACACTTTCCAGGCGATGCCCCCGGCACGGGCCCCCGAAACCGTCGAAGAACCACCACGGGACACCGTTCATCGCGGTCAGGAGCATCGTCTGCGGCCCCAGCAGCGGCCCGATCACCGACGCCACGGACGGCACGGAGCGCGCCTTGACGGCCAAGATCACCAGATCCTGTTCCCCGAGCTCGGATGGGTCAGCCGAGGCCCGGACCGGGGCGGTGATCGGGCGGCCGTCGGATTCCGCCCGCCAGCCGTGGGCGCGCAGCGCCGCGAGCGTGACCCCGCGGGCCAGCGCCGACGTTTCCACGCCCGCGGCGGCCAGCCGGGTTCCGATGAATCCGCCGATTGCCCCGGCGCCCAGGACGCACACGCGCATCAGTGATCCTCCCGGCATGACCCTACGCTCAGGTGCCCGCGTGCGCCTTGCGGAGAGCGGCGGTTACCGTCGCCGCCCGAAGAGAAAGTACGAGATCGGTGCGCCCCCGAAGGAATTGACCAGGACCACCACGACGGCCCACAGCCATTTCGGTCCCCGGATCTGGCCGGCCTGCTGGCGCTTGATGTCGACAAGCGCCGCCGTCTTGAGGCCGGCTTCGGCGGCCGCCGCCGCGATGATCAGCCTTCGGCTGCGCGGGCTGAGATCGCTCCATCGCCGTCTCGCAGCCATGGCGTCCTCCCCGTACGTCGGCAGAGATCCCCGGTGGCCTGAACCTTACATCGGCGCGGCGTCCGGCACCCGGGCGGTTTCGCGCGGCTGACCGACCGGCAGCTGGCAGACCGACCGGGAGCGGTGCCGATGGTGTCCGGCGGGATCCGCCCTTGCGCGAGACGCGAAGGCAAGTAAGGTTAACCTTGCCTAATTTTTGGCGTTCGCGCGCCGACCGACCGTCTGGAGTCCCATCGATGCTGGCCACGCTAGTCATCTTCCTGCGCGAGGGCGTCGAAGCAAGCATGATCGTCGCGATCTTGCTGGCCTATCTCAACCGTATCGGGCATCGCGAGCACTTCCGTGACGTGTTCCTCGGCGTCGGTGCCGCGCTGATCCTCGCGACCGCAGGCGGGGCGGTGGCCTATGAGACCATCCGCAGCTACGACGGATCGCGCGTGCAGACGATCTTCGAGACCGCCACCTTCCTCGTGGCCGCGACCGTGCTGACGTACATGACGTTCTGGATGCGCAAGCACGCCCGGTCGCTGTCAAAGGAGCTGCGGGCCCGGGCCGACGCGGCGCTGGATGGCCGGGCCCGGTGGGGACTGGGCCTGCTGGCCTTTCAGGCGGTCGGCCGCGAAGGGCTGGAAACCGTCGTCTTCACCCTCGCGATCATCTTTTCCACCTCCACGGCCGGCGCACTGAGCGGAGCAGCCATCGGATTGGCCGGCGCGCTGGTCATCGCGTTCGTTATCTACCGGCTGGGCCACCGGCTCAACCTGGCCAAGTTCTTCACCGTCATCGGCCTGCTGCTGATGATCTTCGCCGCGGGGCTGCTGGCCGACGCCGTTGAAAACCTTCAGCAGCTCGGCTGGCTGCCGGTGCTCAACACACCGATGTGGCACTCCGGGCGTGTGCTGTCGGAGGGCAGTTCCTTCGGAGATGTGCTGCACAGCTTCTTCGGCTACAGTGACGCCCCCACGCCGCTACAGCTTCTGATCTACGTCGGCTATCTGGCCATCGTGATTCTGACGTTCCTGGGTGTGCGAGGCAGGATGACCGCGCGGGCAGACCGCCCACAAGCCACCGCGCACTAAATCACGTCAGGCCGCGCTCACGCGTTCGGCCCGTCCTACGGGCCATATCCGGTCCGGCAGGAGCCTGCCCAGCGATAGCCAGCGCAGGCCGGGCCGTCGCACCCGGCCGGTTACGCCGCCCGAGAGAACGTGAAGATCCGCCGCAGCACCCGCCGAGGGCGTTACGGCCCGCTACTTCTGCTCGTACAGGGCGGTCACGGCACCGCGCGCGAGCGTATGGCCCATCAGGTTGAACAAGAGGAACGCGGGCGTGGCGGCCGGGTCGACATCCAGCCGTTCCACATCGAGCGCATGCACCATGAACACGTACCGGTGCGGCCCATGACCCGGCGGCGGGGCGGCCCCCAGGTACTGCGCGAGGCCAGCATCGTTTCGAAGGGTTACCGTACCGCTGGGCATGTCACCGCTGTCCGGGCTGCCGGCCCCGGCCGGGAGCTCGGTCACCGAGGCCGGGACATTGAACACGGCCCAGTGCCAGAATCCGCTGAGGGTCGGGGCATCCGGGTCGTAACAGGTGATCGCGAAGCTCTTCGTCCCCTCCGGAAAGCCCCTCCACGCCAGATGCGGGGAAAGGTCCTCGCCGCCCGCACCGAAGATGCCACTCACCTGCGGCGTCGGAAGCGTCTCGCCGTGGCCGAAATCGGAGCTGGTAACAGTGAAAACAGCTGCCTCGGGGAGCCCCGCGAAGGGGGCGGACAAGTCCGTCATTGACCTTCCTCTGTCTATCGATGATGATCACATCGTCGCGTGCGTTGGCCGGCAGCGCTGGCATGCGCAGCTCGGAACACCAGTCTCCCGTGTTACAACACATACCTGCCCCTGATACGCGCCGGCGATGCCGAGCCCGGGCCATGCTCAGGAAAAACCTGGGCCATGCTCAGGGAAAGGTGTTGCGTCACCCAATTCTTATCGGGAGGATGACCGGATCGCCAGCGAGCTATTCACCGTGCCTGCCTGCCGCTGTGGCCTTGCGGCTGAGCGCTAGCCGGGCGGAGCCCCGGTGGTGGTACTCAAGTACCGACCCGCGCACGCCCGGCCCCGAGCATGGAGGATTTCCGATGGCGAACCTCGGCAACGCATGGCACCTGCCAAGCAACCCTGAACCGCTCGGGACCGCGGGCATGCGCGACCCCGTCTTCCCGACGGCTCCTGTGCCGGCTGTCACTGTCTTCAGCGGCAACCAGTTCCAGGGCGGCGGGAACCCCGGCAACCAGCTGCAGGACGGCAGCGCCGTCTTGGTCAAGCAGGCGGCCGACACTGCCTGGCAGACGGTGCCCCTAATCTTTGCCACCGCGATCGACAACAACAAGTACTACTCGGCGGCGATCCCGACGGGCGCATTCGCGACCGGCGCCGTCGTCCAGTACTACCTCCGCATCGCGTACGACAATCTCGCGACAACGTTCCTGCTGGCCGCCCCCGGCGGCATGATCTCCATAAAGACGGGGGACGAATCCGCCGCGCAGGCCGCGCCGTTCACCTTCACCGTCGAGACACCGGACAAGCGGGGCCAGTGGGGGGAACTCTTCACGTTGCCCAATGTCGGCATCCATGCGCATGTGCTGCCGACGGGTCTCGTGCTCATGTGGGGCAGACGGGATAACCCGCAGCAGTCTCTGGATACCGATCCGGCGAGCCCACTCGCGCCGGGATTGCCACCCGCCCCTCCGGCGACGTGCACCCCGTTTCTCTGGAATCCCGCGAATGGCGACACGACGCCCACGCCGGCGCCCACGCTGGCCGACGGCACGACGAACGCGAACCTTTTCTGTTCCGGCCACGGCTTCCAGCCGGACGGGCGCCTGCTGGTGGCCGGGGGCCACCTCGCCGATAGCCACGGCCTGAACCAGGCGACGATCTACGATTCCGCCGCCAATTCCTGGACACCCACCGCCACGATGAACGATGGCCGCTGGTACCCGACAGCCATCACCCTGCCGACCGAAAGCGTCCTGGTCCTGTCAGGCAGTTTCTTCAACCCTGCGCAGACACCCTCGGTCGCCAATAATGTGGTGCCCCAGATATGGAGCAACGGCAATTTCACCAGCGTCGCGCCGATCCCGGACGCGGCTTTTGACCTTTTCCCGCGCATGCACGTCGCCTCCTCCGGCCTCGTCTATATGACCTCGCTCGTCCAGACCTGGTCGCTGGACATCTCCGGCACGGGCACCTGGGCCGCGCCACCGAACGTCACGCGGCAGAACGGGCTGTGCGACTATGCCCCCTCGGTTCTGTACGACGTCGACAAGGTTCTTTTCGTCGGCGGCGGCAACCCGCCCACCGCGAATGCCGAGACCATCGATCTCAGCCAGGCGCAACTTGCCTGGCAGACGACCGGCGCCATGAATTTCCCCCGGCGGCAGCACAACGCCACGATCCTTCCGGACGGCACGGTGCTGGTCACCGGGGGAACGCGCGGCGGCGGAGACCCCGGTACCGCGGAAGCCTTCAACGATCTCGACCCGGGCCAGCCCGTACACATCGCGGAACTGTGGGACCCGAAGACCGGGCAATGGGCGGAGCTCGCGGCGGAGAAGACAGACCGCTGCTACCACTCGACCGCCGTGCTCCTCCCGGACGGACGGGTGCTCAGTGCAGGCAGTGGTGAGTTCATCCTGAACGAGGGGACGCCGCAGCAGGTGGCGAACGACCCGCAGGACAGTCACACCGACGCCCAGCTGTTCTCTCCGCCCTACCTGTTCAAGGGACCCCAGCCCGAGATCACCTCGGCGCCGGAATCGGTTCAGTACGGCGCCACGTTCGAGATCGGTACCGCTCAGCCGGAAGAGATCGCCACCATCAGCCTGATCCGGCTGTCTTCTGTGACCCACTCATTCAACGCCAGCCAGCGCATCAACTTCCTCCTTCCTCAGGTCGAGAATGGGAGCCTGCAGGCAACCGCACCGCCCAACGCGAATGTCTGCCCACCCGGGTACTACCTGCTGTTCATCCTGAACAGTCAGGGCGTACCGTCGGTCGCGAAGATCGTCCAGATCTCGGCGGTCGCTGCAGCCGCGGCCCAGGCACTCGAGGCCGCACAGCCCGAGGCTCTTGCCGCCAGAGGGCCGGCCGCGGCGCACGACGCTCCCAGGGATGCCTATGCCCTACGGGCCATGGTGCGGGGCGCGGCCAGAGGTACCCGGGTCGTAGCCGGGATCATGGGGACCTGCCCATATGGCATCGCGGCCTGCTGGGGAGGTGCGAACGAGGCGCTCCGCAGCCTGGAGGGAGTGGAGTACGTCGACCCGATCCCCGATGGGGACAGCTCAACGGCGACTATCTACCTGGAAGACGATCGGCTGCCCGCGCTGGATCGCTGGAGCGAGCAGTTCCGGCAGATGGTCCACGACACCTACCTGATGCGCGGGGTAGAGGTCAGCCTCAAGGGCACCGTGGAAGCGCGGGATGACGTGCTCGTGATGGTCGCCGAAGGCCCGCGACCATCGGTTGAGCTGGCCCCCCTTGATCCAGGCGAGAAGATCCAGTGGGACCGTGCCACCGGACGTCCCGAGCCGGTCACACCGAGCGAGGGCGCCGCCTACAACACATTGACTCACTCATCGCAAGCTGCCCGCACTCAGCAATTGACGGTCACTGGCCCCTTGCTTCAAACGGAAGCCGGGTACCGGCTAAAGGTGCGCCAGGTTCAATTCTGAGCCTGCCCGACCCCAGCCTGTCCGTTACCTGGCTTAGTCGGCCGGATCGCCGTACCCATGGGCCCGGCGGGCGGACCAGCGATCCGCGGCCCGCGGCACGACGGCAAGCAGCAGCCAGCAGTACTTGGCGGCGCCCGTATTCACCCACGCAAGGCCAGCGGACAGGACGATGACGAACACGTTGGCGGCCGCGCGCAGCTGGGCGGCCCGGTTGAGCGGGTCCCGGGAAAAGGCATGCACCCGGCCGTCGTGGCGGGCGAGGATCAGGTCGGTGCTCGCGCCAGCGATCTCAGCCGATCCCTGCGTGGTGTAGTGGGTGACGGTGACCAGCGCGGAACGCTCTGACGAGGCGAGAAGGCCGTCGGCGTCAACCGACAGACTAGAGTCCGCCCGTGGCCCCCGGGGCAACCAGGCGGTGAGAAGTCTGAGGGCTTCGTCAAACTTGTACAGGCCGATCTGATGGACGCCGAAAGTGTCGTCGGCTGCCGAGATCCGGCGCAGCGCCAAGGCCAGCGACTCCGCAACCGGCGGCGCCAGCGACGTGGGGTACAACACAACGCCCACCCATGAGAGGCTGCTCCCTGCACACCCAGGATCGGAAGCCGTGCGGCCAGAATGCGGTCCTAGCTCGGCTGATCGCCTGGCGACGCAACCCCGAGGCTCGGCTCGCCTGATGGTTGGTGCGCCCTGCCGGGCAGGTTGCTGTCGTCCCACTCAGACCGCTACCCCGCCCATGCCAACGGCAGGACAGCCCGGAGAACGACGAGAAACCGAAGGCTGCCTGAACTAGTTCGTGGGGTCAACGCGCCAACCCGGGAAGAGAGTGGCGCGGCCCCATCACCCACTGCGGATGATGCGGCGGAGCGAGCGGCGCGGAAGGGTTAAACACGCTGGCCGAGGGTCGGCCACTCTGACATAGGAATCAGAAAGCCCGGTACAGGCCCGGTAAGCGACGGTGGGCTGCACCGGGCTTCGTCAGCCCCGAGTCGTCGTCAGGCTCCGGGTAGCACCTGGGCGGTTACAGATATGGCGAGGGGAACGGGTACACAGGCATGACCCTCACCGTGGTGTTTGCCTTGGCCGCCGCCTTTTCCAACGCGGTCAACCTGCTGACGCAGCACTCGGCGAGCGTCAGCGCGCCGAAGCGGGAGAAGGGCTGGCGCCTGGTCGCCTACCTGTTCCGGCAGCCGCTGTGGCTGCTCGGCTGGATCGCGGCGGTGGGCGGGTTCGCGTTCCAGGCCGTCGCTCTCCACTACGGCGAGCTGTCGGTGGTCCAGCCGATCCTCGTCACGGAGCTGGTCTTTGTCCTGGTGCTGCGCCGGGTGTGGATCCGCCAGGACGTGGCGCGGGCCGCGTGGACCGCGGTACTGGTCGTCTGCGGAGCACTAGCGGTGTTCCTCGCGGTGGCTGAGCCTACCGGCGGCCATCTCACGCCCGAGGCGGCGGAATGGCTGTCGGCATTGCTCGTGTTCGGCGGGGTCATGGTGCTGCTGGCCGTGCTGGGAATGCGGGGTTCACCTACGCGCCGAACTGCCCTGTTCGCGGTGGCGGCGGCGTTGGCGTGGGCCCTAATGGCAACGTTCCTCAAAACGGCAACCGAGACGCTTACCACGTCCGGTATCAGTGGCATGCTCACGCGCTGGCCTGTGTACGCCCTTGTTGCCGCCGCGGTAACCGGCACGCTGCTCGAGCAGTCCGCTCTCCACGTCGGGCCGTTGAGCGTGTCCCAGCCGCTTCTGGTCATCGTCAACCCGCTCGCCAGCATCATCTTGAGCATCTGGCTGTTCGACGAGCGCTTCACCGACAGCCCGGCGAAGATCGCCACAGCCGTCGTGGCCATGGCGATCCTGGCCGTCGGAGTCATCGTGCTGTCGCGAACAGCGCCAAAAGATCTCACCCCTCAAGGGTGAGACGGGAGGAAGGGAACGCCAGCTTCCCTTGATGCACTACGGTCCGCGGCGTGGCGCCTGAACCCGCGGGACGCTTGCTTCATCGAACGGCCCGGGACCTATTGCCACTTTCACCTGCGTCCGGAGTCACAGTGGTGCACAATGGTGCGCGGCGTGTGGGCCATTCGCTCCGTACGACCGCGCCGATTCGGGACATCAACACCTGCACGCCCTGCAGTCATGGACGGGCATCGGGGGCAGGAACATGCGGTGGCCAGGGTAGGTGATCATTTCGCGGCTGCGCGGGTGATCGCAGAACCCGGCGCGGAAGGAAGACGCGGTGGCTAAGCATACGAGGTCGGTATGCGGACTGGATGCCTCCGAGGCTGTTGCTCAGGTAGCCTCCATCTCCGTATTGTCAAATTCTCAACTTCTGGAGTACAGGGCTGCCGTTGATGATCTGGTGATGGAAGCCAGCAGACGCTTGGTCCCCTCCGATCTACTTACGGCCGAGGCGTTTGTCGTGGAGCGCCTTGGACAGCCTGAGTTCGCGCCTGTCCTCTCGCGCCTTGACGGAGGTGCGGATACTGCCGTGGCGCGGCTGACCGGTGAGATTCGCAACTACCGGCCCAGTGTCCGCAGCTCGGCGAGTGACTTGCCGGCGTTTATCCGGATTTCCCTGCTTTCTCAGATCGACTCGGCATGGTGGAGCGGGATGGCTCCTTTCGTTTCCGACATCGATGTACTGGGCTCGACCGAGCTGGTGGATCTCACGCCGCTCAGGTCGGCCGAGGTACTGCAGTTCCAGTACCGCAGCCAGCCGGCGGGGTTGCCTGCCCGGGCTCGGAACTGGGTGCAGCGGCGGGCGCTGCCGACACTCCGTCCCCGGACGGCCGGATTGCGTTTCACACGTTCGCGGCCGCCAATCATCGCCGTCGTCAACGAGGTTGCTCGCGAGGTCGCCGCGGCCCTCCCGCCACGTACCCCGCGCCTCTGGGTAACCAGCATGGCACGTAGCGTCCAGCATCAGCATCGGCTGCGATCGCTCGGCTACGCCGCCATGCTGCCGAGTTCTCACTGTGTTGGATACGCCTGCGATGTGGAGGTGCAGTGGTTCCGACGGTTCGACCGGGACAATTTGCTTGCCCGGCTACTGATCGAACGGCAAGAGGCGGGCCAGCTTAATGTCATCGACGAGGGGCAGGCGTGGCATTTGTGCGTAAACCCGCTTGCGCGTGACGAGCTGCAGGCCGCCTACGACGTCCAACTGGCCGACTGCTAGCGCCGGCAAGGAAAGGCCTTCAATATGTGCGGTATCGCCCTCATTATTGGGCCGAACCCGAACACAACGGTCTTTGAGTGGATGCTGGATGCGATCGCACCGCGAGGAGACGTGCGAGAGACGCTCAGCGATGATCGGTACCACCTCGGGACGCAGCGCCTGAAGATAGTTGATCGGGAACGGGCCATCCAGCCCTGGAACTCGCCTGACGGCCGATGGGCAGTTTGCTACAACGGTGAAGTTTACAACTTTCGTTCCTTGCGGTCAGAGCTTGCCGCGCTGGGCCACGAGCTACGAAGTGACAGCGACACCGAAGTGATCCTGGAGGCGTTCCTTGAGTGGGGGGAACAGGCGGTGCACCGCCTGCGTGGCGAGTTTGCGTTCGCGGTCGTTGACCGGGGCGTGGACCGCGTTCTATCTGGCTCGTGACCCGCTCGGCGTTAAACCACTCTACTGGTCTCGCAGCGGCGGTCACCTGTACGTGGCGTCGGAGCTTAAGGCGCTTGTCCCGGTGGGCGGGCCAGTCCGTGAAATTGCTCCCGGCCACCATGGATGGGGAAGCCCGGTCGAGGACCCAGCCGTTACCGCATATGTCGACTTGCTGACCATGGGGGACGGCGACGAGCCAATCACCGACGTCGGCGAGGCCGCCCGGCTGGTGCGGGCAGCGGTGGAAGACAGCATCCGAGTTCGGGTCGACACCGATCTGACGGTCGGCGTCATTCTCTCCGGCGGCCTCGACAGCACCCTGACGCTCCTGCACGTACGTGAATCGCACCCCAAATGCGTGGCGTTCACGATCGGGACTCCCGGCAGCGATGACGTGTCCTACGCCCGCCGCGTGACCCGCGAACTCGGCGTCGACCACGAGGTCATTGAGCTCACCCCGGGCGACATCCACCTCTCAGACGTCCGCGAGGCCATCCGGCTATCGGAACTCACCGAGTACGGCGACATCATCAACGCCGTCATCTCCAGCCTGCTCTTCGCCCGGGTCCACAGCAGCGGTGTCAAAGTCGTTCTCTGCGGGGACGGTTCTGATGAACTTTTCGGTGGCTACGAGATGTACCGGCAGCCTGACCCGGTCTTGCGACAGCGCCTGTTCCAGCACAAGCTGCACAACCTCGGGCGGACCGAACTGCAACGTGTCGACCGCACCAGCATGGGGCATGGCGTGGAAACGCGTGTGCCGTTCCTCGACCTCGCACTTGTCCAGCTGGCGATGCGTCTGCCCATCGAGCTGAAGCTGCGTAACGGCCAGGACAAATGGATCCTGCGCCACGCCTTCGCCGACATCTTGCCGGATTACGTTCGCCGGCGCCCGAAAAATCCCCTGTCACACTCGTCCGGTCTTCACGAACGAGTTCGCCTTTACCGATCCCAGTTTCCCCGCATATATCGCTCCTTCGGATACGGTCAACTCAGTCCGATGCGGCGGGACTTCTCAATTGTGCTTGAGCAACACGACCTTAACCTCGACCGGGCGTTGCGTGACGTCGACACCCAACCTGATTACTCAATGGCTGACCACGCGCGCGACCTAGCTGGAGCCCTCCGTTGGAACGCCGACGACGCGCTGCGGCGGCTAAGCGGTCACCCTCGTTGATGAAGCGGACGCGCCCGTCACCTGCCAGAGCCAGCCAAGCTGCCGACGCCCAAACACTGGCAGCAGCACGGTGCCCCGTTACGGAAAAGGCGAACCCGCGGGCGGTCGCTAACGCCCCTTGGACTGGGCGAGTGCTTCCTTTGCTTTGTCTTCAAGCCGAAGTCGGTTCCCTTCGAAAAAGCCGCTCAGGCGTTCGAAGTTGTGAGTCCCGCTCTCCTGGGCGGCGCGTTTCAGCACGGCCAGTCCGAGGGCGACTGTAATTACCTGTGCCTGGAAGCGGGGGTCTCGCAGAAGACGTGACGCCACGCCCAGCCCGATCAGAAGCATGACCCCGCGGTTCTGGTGGCGCGTCGCCAGTGCCCGGCGCCCTTGCCCGTTGCCGTTCACCGAGATGACGCTGCGGGCTTCGTGGGGGCGTCCTCGCCTGACCCAACTTCGGCTGCCATCTGGCCCCCTTCACTCGTGCGCTGCGGTGAGGCTGACTGACCTAGGCACCCACTCTGTGCGGACCAGTCGCGTCCCGGTAGGAACTTCGGCCCTTCCGCCGGGGGACCTAAGTCCCGCTTAGGAGTCTGGCACTTTTCAAAGCCGGTGTCTGGTCCCCGTAGTCGCGTACAAGACGTCCGCCCCGTGTGGCCGGATCCGTTTCCGCAAGTCAGAGTCCACCAGGTGTCCGGAGAGGACGCCCGATTCGCTGCCGTCCCACCGCGGCCGGTATGGCCGTCAGAGGCATGACCGGCCCGAGCGTCACCCTCTCCTGATCACCATTCAACCCGCCACATCAGAAACCCTTGTCGACCGGATGACCCGCTGCGGGCACGCGAATTGCCGCTGCCACGCCGACCCGCCCCGGCTGCGCGGCCCTTACCATCTGTGGACCCGCAAGAATTGGTTGTTGATTGACCGTGACGTGCCGTCTCTAACCGAGATCTGCTGTCCGGTGTCGCACGCGGATCGCACGCTCAACAGGTCTACCGTCGTAAGGAGGGCAAATGGAAGGTAGTGCTGCGCCACGCTGACGTGCGCGGATCTCCCGGGTGTCGGCCCAGCGCCGATCGAAGTCGGCGGCGCGGCGGGTCGCGCGTTCCAGGCGCTTGCCCTGGTAGCGACGTCGCGCCCAGATCGATGACGGGCACGCGAGGCGCAGAGCACCGATCACCCCGACGGGTGGCAGGAAGAGCCCGAACAGTGCCGTCCGGTACTTGCCTTTCAGTAAGCAGGTGAAGGCGAGCACGCGGCCGGCGATGAGGATCCCGGTTGCGGTCAGGCGGGTGGCACCGAACTTGGATGCCCGACCAGGCCCCCGGTAAGGTGGCTGGCTGGTACGGGACCCTGCACGCCGCGCTCCTGCAGAATCCGGCGGATCTCATCCAGCGCCGAGCAGGCACGGCGCTTAACGTCGCGAACTGGGATATCGAGCCGGGCGGCGGCATCGTCAACGGACAGATGCTCGTAAAAGGTACAGACGATCACCTGACGGTGCTCGCGCCGGAGCGAGGCCAGGGCGGCCGTCACCGCCCCGGCGTCCGGTCCGCTACCGGGCGGTGAGCCGCCTCCCGGCGAGCTCATCGCCGACCGCGCCCGGCGCTGCTGGCCGCTGGGCGGCACCGTGAGCGCCATGTAGAGGGCGATCGGCCAGGTAGACCGGAACCCATGGCCAAGACAGTGAACGGGACCACGGGCCGCAGCCCAGCCGGCTGCGATGCGCTGGCGATCGGGCCAGGGTGTGAGCCTTCACTTGGTTCCACGATGCGTCCTTTCCGTGGCGGCCAGCCGCGTGCCGGGCGGCCCTCGTTTCTAATGGTGAGCAGTCACTGCGACAGTTAGGTTGACAGTTAGGTTGACAGTTAGGTTGACGATTGGGTCCCGCTAGGTTGACGGTCGGATCCCGCGCAGACCAGGGAGCGGCGAGCGCACCGTCCGCCTGTTACATAAGACATCCAGGCCCGTCGGCGGCCTGAGCACGCAGATGACACTTTGGGAGCACAGCCTCTCATCTGCGCATACGTCACCGCGGCTTGGTGCGCTCGAAGGACGCCCTCAACCTTCCGATCTGCAGATCAGAGCAGCGTGTCCGGTAAGGCGCCAAAATCCCGTATGTCAACGGCACATCTGGATCAGCTATGTGTCCCCGATACAGGCACCTGAGTCAGTACAGGACGCCCAAGTCCCGGTGCCGTCCCACCAGTTTGTGGGACGGCTGTGACGGGGCCGACCCCAGTGCTCTGGGCGGCAGGTACACCCATGGTTACCAGGCCGCCCGGCGGGGTCCGCACCTTGCCGCCTGGCGGTTACCCTCACGTACGCCCGGCGCATTGTTGTCTGACTGACGCGCCGCGAAGGCAGTCGCGGCACGCGTGCCGGGGCCCCGCATCCTGCGCACGAAACGCACACGCACGTCTCGCGGTCCGTGGCCCCGGCCAGCGCGCCCGCCCGCCGAGGCACACGGTTCCAGTGCGCGCACCGTCCGCCAGCATCCGGCAACTGCCTGCCGTAACGTCGCGGGCGCTGGCATACTGCCTGGATGACAGGCCTTAGCCTCGCCCTGGCCAACCTCAAGCCGGGCACGGGCAAGACCACATCGGCGATCTGGCTGGCACACATTTTCGTCCAGGCCGGCAACAGCGTGCTGCTGGTGGACGCGGACCCCTCGGGCAGTGCCCTGGAATGGGCCGACCTGGCGGCCATGGACCCGCGGCTTGCGCCGCCGCAGGCGGCGTTCCCGTTCCGGGTCGTGGCACTGCCGTCCCGCAACTTGCACCGCCGCCTGCCCGAGATCGCCCCGGCCGACGACGTGGTGATCATCGACACGCCGCAGTTGGAAGACCACGCCGCCATTGCCCTGTCGGCGCTGCGGTACGCCGACGAGATCGTGATCCCGTGCGCGCCGAGCCCGATTGAGATCAACCGCACCACGCCGGTGCGGGAGGAGATCACCGAAGTTGCCGCGGCCCGGGACCGGCCCGCCCGCTCGGCGGTGCTGCTGAACCGCTGCGTCGCGCGGGCGCACTCCACAGCCGACGCGCGGGAAGCGCTGGCGAGCCTGGATTATGACGTGCTGGGCACGGCGGTGCCGCGGCTGGAGGTTTACGCGCAGAGCTTCGGCAGGCCGGTTCCGGGCACCGGCCGCCAGGTATGGCGCCGCGTGGCCCGCGACCTGATCGAGCGGTGCCCTCCGCCGTGCCCGGTGCGGTCAGGACCACCCGGCCACCACCCAGCCCAAGCCGCCCAGGATCCCGACCGGCCCGAGCCCCGGGCATTACCGGCAGCTCACCCGGCGGACGGACCCGGCCACGATCGATGTGCCGACCCCCGTCCAGTCGCCCGCAGGCAGGCCGCAGCACATCGTCTGGTCCGGACAGCTGCCCAGCCCAGCCCCGGCACGGGTCTGGTTGTCAGCATGTCACGTCGGACAGGAAGATCCCCATCGTCGCGGAAGTTGCCGCGCTCCGGTGCCGTCATCACAACCGCGGCGACGCCCGGCGCGCTGGCCTCCGACTGCACATCCACAGGTCACGTGTGGATAACTATCTGGCGTCGGCATGGGCTCAATCCCTTCCGGATCTTCTCGCTGCCTATCGAATCAATGGCATTTGGGCTGGTAACTGGGGCGTGGCCGCCAGGGTCTCCAGGCATGTCCCCTGGCATCGCACCGCCTCCGGGCATATTGCACAGTTCATCCACAAGCCTTGTACACAGCCGCCTACGCTCATGACCTCGCCGGGCTGGCGCGATACAGCGTGTTCCCATGCTGGCTCTGGTTGTCGCACGATTTCTGTACCGGTTGTACCGGTCTGCGTCGCCTTGATCCCTGTTCGGCTCCTGCGGGACCAAGCCCGCAACGTTCAGGCCAAGGCCACAGTGCGGCAGAGTGTGCTGGCTCTGGCCCCCGTACGGAAGTGGAGGCCACCTCTCACGTTTGAGGGTATGGCCCCTGACTTGCGGATACGTGGCGCGCTCGGAGGGACCTGGGCGATCTGCCGGCGGGTACTGGCCTGCCGCTAGCACGGCCGAGGATGTCACCGCAGCTGCCGACAGCGCGTCCCGGCGCAGCCCGGCGACGAATGCTACACAAGCGCGCGCCACCCCGGCCTGACGGTGTGATCGAATACCTAACAGGGTGATCGGATCTCCGAAGGAGCAGATCATGGCAGACGCCTCAGCTCAGCATCCGGCGCCGCTCCCGGTTACGGTCGCGGACGTCATGCATCCTCCGGTGACGACGGCTGAACAGAACGATCACGTGGCCGCGGCCGCCTACCTGATGAAGCACGCGGATGCGACCGCCCTCATCGTCAAGCAGGCGCAGACCGGCGAGCCGATCGGCATCATCACCGAGGCTGACATCTCGCGCGCTGTCGCGGACGGAAAGAATCCGAACGACGTCCGGATCTATCAGCTGATGACTGCTCGCCCGACCGTCGTCAATACCACGACAAGCATCCGTGACGCGGCCAAGGTTATGACGAGGGGGCGTTTCCGGCACTTGCCGGTCAAGGGAGACCCCGGCCTGGTCGGCATAGTGGACATCACCGACATATGCCGCGCGCTGATCGATGTATCCGAGGCAGCGGGGATGCCGCCATCTGATCCGTAGGAGTAGGCACATCGTCCAGGACCGTCCCTCGCGGTCCGTGCGCGGGACGACATTCCACAGCTGTCCGCCCGGGACAGCCGTTGTCCAGCGGCTTGGCAGCAGCATTGGCAGCAGTCGCGGCGGAACGGCTTCGATCCCCGACCATCTGCTTTTCAGGCCGGACACATCCCAAGTCGCTGCGTAACGTGCGAGTGTCCCTGGGTGCTGCCGACCGCATGTCGTCGCTTGCCATTGGCTGCTGCCGTTACTGCTGTCACCGTTGCTGTCAGCTCAGCCCAATGAGAGCCTCGGGTTATGGGCGATGCGGACCGCGAGCATGAGCGGCGTCAGCGCATGCGTACCGCGGCGTATAAGCATGCGGCCGCCGTTCACGACCAGGCGGCCGAGATGCATCAATGTGCCGCGGAGCTCTTTGATGAGCATGGCGAGCCCGGCAAGGCCGATCGGGAACGTGGCCTGGCGGACCGCGAGGCTCAGAAAGCGGAAGCCGATCGCCACGAAGCCGCGGCGGAGTTGGAAGACCTACCGCCAGGCCGGGCGGAATCAGACATCGGGTGACTACCGCGGGCGGGAGGCCGTCTACGGGTTCTTCGGCAAGCTCATGGAGATCACGGAGGGATCCTTCCGCGCCGACCTTCATACAGTCCTCGCCGACGACGAGCATGGCGTCGCGCTGGTGGTCCTCACGGCCAGCCGGGGCGGCCGGAGCGTCGAGGTCAACGAAGCGCACGTCTTCCATCTGCGCGACGGCAAGGTGGTGGAATTCTGGAACGCCTCCACCGACTTGTACGCCTACGACGAGCTCATCGGCTGACCGGGCGGCAACGTCACCGGAGGTTTGGCCGTCTCGGAGGTTCGCGGCGCGCGTTTCGGGGCCTGCCCTTTGGCCTGGCCTCGCCGGGAGGTTCCTGTCCTCTGGCGCCGGCCGCGCACGACGGCTGGTATCTCGGGCGGCAGATGCCGTGCGCAGAGATGGTTGACCGGGGTCGTGGCCCCTGCACCACCGGGCCTCGGAGTTGTAGTTGTCTACTCGATTCCGCTCGCGGTGTCGGGGAGCGCGTTTTCGCGGGTCAGCAAGATGACACTGCTCACCAGGACGAAGATCAGGAACAGCACGAACCCGATGAGGTCGAGAACGAGCCCGAACGAGGCGATGACACCGCCGAGGCCGAAGCCCTGGAGGAAGAACAGGATCCCGACGAGGATCGAAACCCACCCCAGCCAGCGCGGCAGGACGCCGCTGCCTATCACGAGCAGGCCTGCTGCGAAAGCAAAGAGGCTGCCGAACACGTCCCCAACGCTGTCGAAAGCATAGGTCATCAGGTACAGCGTGTAGGACACGCCCTGATCGTGCTGGAACCCGAACGACGCGAGCTTCGCGCCGAGCAAGCCGAAGATACCGATGTCGCTGACGGCATGCAAGGCGACAAAGAGCGCTCCGCCAACCAGCACCAGCGAGCCAAGGAACCGCGGCCGATCGGTGTCCCGGCGCAGCAGGTCGTGCAGCTTGGACAGGTAGATCAGAAACATGGCGGCATAGACGACGGATAGGTATGTGACCACCAACAGCCGCCCGCGGTGGTCGTAAAGCGCGGTCGCAATCTTCGCCGCCGAGCCGTTCTGGCTCAAGCCGCCGCCGAGCAGCCCGACCACGGACACCGCCACCAGCGCGATAACGTAAAGGATGCCCGCCACCCAGGCATACCGCTGCCACGCGCTAGAGGTCCGCATCGATGCCATCCTCCCCGATCCTCGCTCGCGCGCCCCGCTTTGGGACAAGCCGTAACCGCGCCGTGACCTTCTGATCCGTAGTCACCCGTACGGGCATCCGGACCCGTTCAGATCAGTCCGTGATCTCGGATACTTCCCTGCCGCCGTTCATGTACGTCCGAAGTCCCGGAAGGTTGTTCGCCTGGGTGGCTCCCAGCGTGGCTCCCAGGCGGCAGCGCGGTGTACGCCTTGCGGACAGCCATGATCGGGTCAGCGGGGCGCCTGGCCCGGCGACCCAACGAGGCGTCTCAGGTCTCGATCGTCGCGACTTTCTCCACCGTCGGCGGAGGACCGGCCGACAGATCGGCACCGTGAATATCCGGGATCACATGGGTGGCGATATACCGCTCATGCTCGGACTGCGGGTTCTGCACGAGATCGGCCATCAGCTCGGGCACGCGGTCCTGCTCGACGCCTTCCCAGATCAGCACCATCACATCGCCAGCCGGGCTTGCCTGATAGCGGACATGCTCACGTTTGACTCCCAGCCGCCGTAGGAACTGCCGGTGCGCATTGGCCCGTTCCCCGCTGTCAACGCTGTCGATCCACGCCCGCCACTCATCCGGTTTGGCGACCGGGAAAACGGTTACTGCAAAAGTCTCCATGTCTGTTTCCCCCTCCGAAGGATGATCCGCGCCGAATCCTCCCACGCTGATCGTGTGCTGTCCATCCGGTCGTCGTCCTTGGAACCTGCCCGGTGACCGCCCGTACCGTGCAGGGATGGTCCGCGTCCGCCCGGGCAGGCTCCTGCCTGACCCTTATTTGCTTGCCCGGAGTGTCCGTTAGGCTCCAGGGCCAAGCTTGACTTCGCGGGTACGTTCACCGGGCGCCTTTCACCTGTGCTCGTTGTCCTGCGGTCACAGTCATGCTTAGGCTGGAGGGGCGGACACGTACCCTCAGCGGGCCATCCCCGGATCTGAGCCCAGCCAGCACTCTTTCACCTTCTGCCCCGTTGTGACCCTGACCTCGGCCCCGCAGCAGCCGAATCACCAGGGCCCAGGTAGATGGGTCTTTGGGCCCTAGCCTGTGAGCCTGGCGTGGAAGACGCTGCCGCAGTGAGGCTTGCTCTGCCGTATGGCCGGTGGACGCGCTGTCTTTGATCGGGACCTGCGGGTCGCTTCGCGGCGATCTTGGTGGAATCGGAGAATGCGGGACCGGAGCGGCATGCTTGGCGATTAAGGCGAGCGGGGACGGCCATGGCCAGTGCAAGCGGACGAGATGGACAGCCTGTTCACGGGGGGAAGGTGACGGGCTGGCTGTCGAAGGTGTTCGAGCTCAACCCCGCGGGGATCAACTGGCCGCGGGCGGTGATGTTCCTGGACATCGCGCTGGTGCCGCTGGTCGTCTTCTGGGCGATCGGGCATGAGCAGTATCTTTTCAGCGCTGTGTTCGGCGTGCTGTTTGCGGGGCTGGCCGACCCGGGAGGCGGCTTCGGGTACCGCGCGTCGCGCATCGCCGCCTTCGCGCTGATCGGCGCAGGGCTGACCGCGCTGGGGTTTGGCATCGGCGGAGACGCCTGGGGCTGGCTGATGCTCGCGGCTTTCGCGGTCACGCTGGTGGCCGGCCTGGCGGCCGCGTTCGGGGTGCGCAGGTTCGTTGCGGCCCTGTTCCTCAACCTGTGGTTCATTATCGCCCTCGGGCTCGCGTCCAGCTTCCATCATCACACCCGCATCACCAGCTACACCTGGGCTCAGGTGCTCGCCTGGGCCGGGGGGTCGGCGCTGTGGATTGCGGTGACGTTCATCGGGTGGCTGATCCGCAGGCGCGAGGACCGGCCCCAGCCGGTCGCGGAGCTGCCCGGTGACACCTCGCGGCGGAAGCTGACCCGGCCGCTGATCATGTTCGCGATCATCCGCGCTCTGGCCATCGCCGGTACTGTCGCGCTTGCGTTCGGGCTGAACCTGTCGCACGGCTACTGGATGCCGATCGCAGCCATGGTCGCGATGAAGCCGAGCCTGGAGCAGACCACGCTCGTAGCCTTGCAGCGCCTTGCTGGCGCGCTGATCGGCGCTGTCGCTGCTGCGCTGCTGTTGCTGATACCCGCCAATGAACACGGTCTCCGACTGTTCACGATCGAACGCGGACTGGAAGTGGTTGCGCTCGTCCTGTTGATGCACGGGGCGGCGATCCGCTTCTGGAACTACGCGCTGTACGGTGCGGCCATCGCCGCGGGCGTGCTGATCCTGGTAGACCTTCCGCAGCCCTCCAACTACGGCGCCGAAGGCTACCGGGTGCTGTGGACGTTGTGCGGCGTCGGGATCGGTGTGCTCGTCATGCTCCTCGCCGGTCTCCTCGCCAAGCGCACCGCCAAAGCGCCGCCACAACCAGCCTGAGCGTGCTCTGTTGGCGGCCCCGCTGCGGCTGAGTTGCCTTGATTTGCGTGTCCTGCGTGGTGTGGCCCGGCGTGCGGCGTCAAAGGCCAGAGGCCGACGCTGACACCGGGCCAGCGGCGTCGCAGGCGTCGAGAAGGTCCTGTTCGTGGTCGACGCAAAGACCTCGACTACCAGACCATGCGCGAGTACGACCGGTTCGAGAAAGGCGCGGCGAACTCGAACACCTCAACGCGGGTGCTGAAGAAGCAGCTTGAGGACCCAGGCGCGCGCATCATTATCACGACAATCCAGAAGCTCGCCACGTTCATCTCGGCGAACAAGGGGCACGCCATCTACGACGGGCACGTCGTGATCATCTTCGACGAGTGTCACCGCTCGCAGTTCGGCGACATGCACACCGCGATCACCAAGGCATTCAAGCGCTACCACCTGTTCGGCTTCACCGGCACGCCGATCTTTGCGGTCAACGCGCGTTCTGGCGGAAACCTGCGGCTGCGCACTACCGAGCAGGCATTTGGCGAGCGGCTGCATACCTACACGATCGTCGATGCCATCACCGACAAGAACGTGCTGCCGTTCCGTATTGACTACGTCAATACCATCAAGGTCGCCCAGGTCGTCCAGGACAAGCAGGTCCCGGCTATCGACACCGAGCGGGCACTGCTCGACTCGCGTCGGATCGCCGAGGTCGTCAGCTACACCCTGGAGCACTTCGATCAGAAGACGCGACGCTCTAGCGGCTACACCCACTCCCTGATCTCCAACATCAGCGACGTTGCCGGCGGGCGCAACCGCATCGAAGAGATCCAGGTTGCCAGCCGCGTCAACGGCTTCAACGCCCTGTTCGCCACGGCGTCGATCGCGGCGGCCAAGCGTTACTACTCCGAGTTCGCCGATCAGCAGAAGGCACTGCCGCCCGGCCGCCGTCTGAAGATCGGGCTGATCTACTCCTACGCGCCCAACGAAGCCGAGGAGGAGGACTACCTCGACGAGGAGGGCTTCGAGACCGACGCCCTCGATAAGCCGTCACGCGACTTCCTTGAAGCAGCGATCGCTGACTACAACGCGATGTACGGCACCAGCTACGACACCTCGTCAGACAAGTTCCAGAACTACTACAAGGACTTGTCGCTGCGGCTGAAGAACCGGCAGATCGATCTGGTCATTGTCGTCAACATGTTCCTGACCGGCTTCGATGCCACCACGCTGAACACCCTGTTCGTCGACAAGCGACTGGTCAACCACGGCCTGATCCAGGCCTACTCGCGCACCAACCGCATCCTGAACTCGGTCAAGACCTACGGCAACATCGTCGCCTTCCGCGATCTGGAAGATGAGACCAACGACGCCATCGCCTTGTTCGGCACCAAGGACGCAAAGGGCATAGTGCTGCTCAAGCCCTATGGCGACTACTACGCCGAGTACAGCGACAAGGTGGCCGAGCTGCTTGAGCGCTTCCCCCTCGGAGCACCGATCATCGGCGAGTCTGCACAGAAGGCGTTCATCGCCCTGTTCGGGCAGATCCTGCGACTTGAGAACATCCCGGTTTCATTTGACGACTTCGCCGGTAACGAACGTCTGACCGAGCGACAGAGCCAGGACTATCGCAGCGTTTACCTCAACTTGTACGCCGAATACCGGCGCGATCAGAACGCCGACAAGGAGCAGATCAACGACGGACATCGTCTTCGAGATCGAGCTCATCAAGCAGGTCGAGATCAACGTCGATTACATCCTCATGCTGGTTCAGAAGTACCGCGACGCCCGCGGAGATGGCGAGGACCGGGAGATCCGTGCCGAGATCGCGCGCGCCGTCGATGCCAGCCCAAGCTTGCGGAACAAGAAGGACCTCATCGAGAACTTCGTCGATTCCGTTTCGGCTAGCGGCGAGATCGACGACGAGTGGCGCGCCTACGTCGCAGCGCGCCGCGAAGCCGAACTGGACGAGATCATCGAAGCCGAGAACTTGCGCCGAGACGAGACGCACGCATTCATCGACGCGGCCTTCCGCGACGGCGGCGCCTCACCGATCAGACAGGTCGGTTGCTGATCTGATCGTCTACCGCGGCAGGGACGTGTCGGTCCGGGCACGGGGTGCATCACCATGGCGCCCGCGACTCAGCGATCGCCCGGCTGCCGGCCAGCGCACCCGATGACGATTCCGTGGCAGGCTCTACCGGAACAGACACGTCCTCATAATTAGCTAATGTGATGAATATCACAGATAGTTACACCGCTGAACGAAATCTCAGCGGCTTTGGGTCCCGCAGAGTCTTCCGAAAGCCCGACGTGTTCGGCCATACAGCCGCGTTGCCCCGTCGCCATCGGTCCTCTTGTCACCTGCGCGGCATCGGAGAGAGGGGGACCGAAACTGGTACAGTTGCGCATGTTCCAAGCGCCTGTAGGCAAACAGCCATATAGCCGACTGACTATCAGCCTTGCAGCCACGGCCGCTGCTCGTGAACGGAGCCGATGCACAAATGCCATCGCCGGAGGACCCCGTACTCGCCCGACGACATCTTGTAGCCGTCCTGCGAGGGCTCCGCGATGCAAGCAGCCTCACACAACGACGGGTCGCGGACGCCCTGGACTGGTCAATGTCAAAGGTCGTACGGATCGAAAATGGGACAGTCGGGGTGTCCACCACCGACCTTCAGGCGCTGCTTGGCCTCTATGGCCCGGTCGATGATGAAAAGGTCCGCACGCTCACCGACATGGCCCGCGCCGCGCGCCGACGCCCATGGTTCGCCAAGTATGAGCACGCCAGAGACACAGCGTTCACCGCTCTTCTGGGGTATGAGGGCACGGCGTCGGAGATTAAGGAGTTCCAGACGCTTACGATCCCCGGCCTCCTGCAGACCGAGGACTATGCGACCGCGATCATCGAGGCAAACCTCGCCTCACATGCTGAGGAGCGGCGGGAACTCCGCCTCAAGCGCCAGGAAAAGTTGCTCCGGGAGGATGGGCCTCTCCTCCGCTACGTAATCGACGAGGCGGCGCTACGTCGTCAGGTCGGCGGGCCAGCCGTCATGCTCGGTCAGCTCATCAACCTCACGGACGCCATGGAGCGACCACAGATCTCTGTGGAGATCATCCCATTTACGGGCGGTGCTCATCCATCAATGACCGAGTCCTTTATGGTCCTGCATTCCGACAAGTGGAATGAGGACGTGCTCTTCCGCGAGACCGCCTTGCAGACGGTAACCAATCGTGACGATCAGGAACTCGTGGCCAACTACCTCGCACGATTCGACCTACTGCGTGACCGGGCGCTAGATGAGGAGCAAACCCGCATCGTCATCCGCACCCTCATCAAAGAACTGCAGCCCATTATCCAGGCAGAACAGACAAGCTAGCCGCGCCAAATGACAACCAGTCGGCGTGCCGACAAGCGAGATGATCCGGTAGACGGAAACGCCCGCAACCGAGGTCGGCTGAAACATGCTCCGGTCCCTGTTACCTCGGGAAACGAAGGCCAAACTCGCGAGCAGCCTCACAGACCCCCGGCGACCGAGCAAAGGTCAGTCCCAGCCGCTTCAGAGCAGCCTGGCTCGTATGAAGGCCCTGTGCGCGAGCTTTGCAACTTCTTCCGGTGGGCGGCCAAAGATGAGCAAGCGCAAGAAGGCCTGGACCAGCTGCTAAAGAGCTTTGCACGACACATCCTGTGGCCAGTCGGCGTCCTACTCGCCTTGCTGACAGTTCCCACCGTGCTCTTTGAGACGATGCCGCACCTATCCCCCGTGCTGAAGATCGTCACCACGTCAGTGACGGTAGCATCGATCGCTCTTGGCGCCTTGCTCAAGCGGAGACCAAAGAGGCAAAGACCTAAGGGGGCATCGTCGTGAGATCGTCAACGACCATTTGGCCGACGACCAGCCCGCCCTCCCGGGAGACAACGGCTGAGCACGGTAACTGCCGGTTGGGAGAACCAGATCGCGCTCACCGCAAGAACCGCTGTCACGCCGGTCCACACAGTAGCCCGGAGCGGGCCTGACAAGCCTGCCGCAGCCCACGCACCAGCCGCCGTCGCGGCGATGCCCGCCTCGGCACAGTAGATGCCAAACGCGAGTCGACTTGTATGCCGTTTCGGTGCCGGTGGTGATGACCGCCGAGCAACAGCCGACGGGGCCGGTGTCACCTCAGCTTCTTGTGAGCACACACCGCAACCTCTCAGTTGTTCCCCAGGGCTTTGCTCCCCGGCGTCGATCCATCAGCCTGATCAGCCGCTTACCTGCTTTTATAGGCGAGTTCACCAACAGACACTTGATTATTTTGCCTCACTCGCGCGAGGAATGCATCCCAGTCATGCAACGAAAATGTTAAAGTGATGCTCTTGGTATCAGCGGAGTCTCGAGCCATGACGCGCTTGTAGTGTGACGCCACTAGCACGCAGTTACTAGCGAACGACGCTGATGATTTGCGCCAGGCCAGCTCGCCAAGATCAGTGTCACTCATGACTGCCTCCCTTTACGCACAGCACAGCAGCCTTCCCTGGTTCACCGATCAATCTTATGACTCTCCGTGATCAGATTATTTCTAAGTGTATGTAGGACTGTGTAATTCGTCTAGGAACAGTTCTGTCACCATCCACAAGCCGAAACCGGCGATCAGGAAGCAACCAGCCTGCTCGACCGGAGCCAAGTCATCACCGAGCAAGCCCGCCATCTCATCACCCGCGGCGAACCCGAACAAGCCGGACAGGCACTCAACTACGCCTTGGATGGGCGGCTCTCAGCAGGCAGGAAGCAACCCTGAACAAGATCCAGTCACACCCTTAAAACTGAGAGGCCGAGCCAAGCTCGGCGTCACCGAGCCGTGCCCTGTGAGCTGGCCATTGCTTGTCTGGTGAGCGCAGGCCGTTATAATCGTTCCGCGCATATTCCGATCATTGCTGGCGTTCCTGGGGCGGTCTGCTCGGCTACGACCTGCAGTACTTCGCCGCCATCGAACCGCAGCGGCGGCTCGCCCCGCACATCCATCTGGCGATGCGCGGCACCGTCTCCCGCGCCGACCTGCGACGGGTCCTGGCCGCCACCTACCACCAGGTCTGGTGGCCCGATATTTCCACCGTCGAGTTCGACGGCCAGGAACTCCCCGTCTGGGACCAGCAAACAGGCACCTACCTCGACCCCACGACGGGCGAGGTCCTGCCGAGCTGGGATGACGCCCTGGACGTGATCGGCACTGACGATGAACCGCTGCATGTGGCCCGGTTCGGGGACCGGTTCGACGCCCAGGGCGTGCTCGCCGGGTCGAAGGACGCGGCTCGCTGCATCGGCTACCTGACCAAATACCTCACCAAAAAGGTCGCCGACTGCCATCAGGCCACCAGCGACACCCAGCGGGCCCACATGGAACGGCTGGCGGAGGCGCTGCGGTACGAGCCGTGCTCGCCGCGGTGCGCCAACTGGCTCCGCTACGGCATCCAGCCCAAAAACGCCCGGCCCGGCCTGACCCCAGGCGCATGCAAAGGCAAAGCCCACCGCCGCGAATACCTCGGCTACCCCGGCCGCCGGGTCCTGGTCTCCCGCAAATGGTCCGGCAAAACCCTCGCAGACCACCGCGCCGACCGCAAAACCTGGCTCCTGACCACCCTCGGCCAGACCGCCACCGACCCAGCCCGCTACGCCTCGGAACCCGTCGCACCCGGCGACCCCGACTACATGGAACACGCCCGGCGCCTCCTGCACGTCGTCGCCGACCGCCAGCACTGGCAAGCAGCCCTCAACGAGGCCAGACGCAGGGCGGCTACGGGTCCACCCGCCGATTCTCCGGCAACGAGGAGGGCGGCATGAGAGCCGATATGGCTAAAGGCGCACTACCGGTTCTGCTTCTACGTCCCGAGGACGCTGCCCAGGCCTTGGGAGTCGGCCGGACCAAGGTGTACGAGCTGATGCGCTCCGGTGCACTGCGGTCGGTGAAAATCGGCGGCCTCCGCCGCATTCCAGCCACTGCACTCGCGGAGTTCGTCGTACAACTCGAAGCGGAGGAAGCCGCATGAGCAGGCGCCGATCGCCCGGCGAGGACTCTATCTACCGGGATGGCGACCGGTGGCGCGGCGCCGTCTCGCTCGGCCACGACGAACACGGCAATTGCATGCGAAAGAAGGTGTCGGGCCGCACTCGTGCGGAGGCTGCCGAGAAGCTCCGGAAGCTTCGCCAGCAAGTTGACAGCGGCATCGTTCCCGACGACAAGCTGACCGTCGCGGCTTTCTTGGAGCGCTGGCTGACGGTAAATCTCCCAGGCGGCGTAGCCGAGTCGACTGAGGATGACTATGTGGACACCGTGCGGTTGCATCTCGTCCTGGCTCTGGGTCGAAAGCGGCTGACCAAGCTGACCGTCGCTGACCTGGACAAGCTCTGGAAGGCGAAGCGGGACGCGGACTATAGCCCGAACAGCGTCCGGATCATGCGGACGGTGCTACGCAGGGCGCTCGGGCAGGCGGAACGGGAGGGAATCATCAGTCGCAACGTTGCCGCGCTGTCCACGCCGCCACGGATCCGGGCCAAAGAGGGCCGAACCCTGACGGTGGAGCAGGCCCGGCAGCTTCTGGACGCCGCGGCCGGTTACCGGTTCGAAGCCGCAGTCGTTTTGGCGCTCGCCTACGGGATGCGGCGGGGCGAGGTCCTGGGCCTACATTGGTCGGCTCTGGACTGGAAGGCCGGGACTCTGAGCGTGACGCACGGTGTTAAGCGGATCAAGGACCGCAATCCATCGTCTGGCCGCAGGACACGCCTGGTGGTCAGCGAGCTGAAGACGCCAAAGTCACGGCGAACGCTCGCACTGACTCCCCAACTGGTCGGCAAGTTCCGGCAGTACCGGACCTGTCAGGCCGAGGACCAGGTGGCCGCTGGGTCGCTATGGCAGGATCACGGGCTGATCTTCGCGAGCGAGGTCGGGACACCGATGGATCCGGACAACTTCTCCCACTCCTTCCCCCGGCTGTGCGAGCGTGCCGGACTCGGGCACTGGCATCCGCACGAGCTGCGCCACTCGGGTGCCTCGCTGATGCAAATGAGCGGAGTTGCATCGAGCGCATCATTCGGCAGTTTCGGTGAACGCGCGCTGCCTGGGCCGCAGCGTGTGGCCCTGCGACGCTCACAGCGTGACGGAACGCGGTTCAGTGCCCGTGACCTGGGGCGTCAACAGCAAGTTGCATCAGATGCCTGGATGTGCCATCTGATCCGGTTGCAGGAGGTGACCGTATGTTGCAGCCAAGGCAACGTTCAAGAGCGCAGCGAGGGCAGGAGCGGCATATGCCCGGTCGCAGGCTGACCCATTCAGCACGATTGGAACATTGGGGCCAAGCCCGCCGCGGTATGCCGGTGGATCTTCACCCTGCTGGGTGCGGCGCCGGGTGACAGGCTGGATGAGCTGTTTCCCGGGTCCGGGGCGGTCGGCCGGGCGTGGGCTGCCTATACCGGCGGCGAGCCGTCGCTTCTCGCGGCAGGCGACGCGTCGTGCAAGGCCCGGGCCGAAGCGTCGTCCCCGGCCGCGGGCAACGGCACTGACCCGTCGTTTTCGCCGACGTCCGACGCGTCGTGCAAGGCCCGGGCCGACGCCTCGTCCTCGCCCGGCACCGGGCGACACCAATGACCCTCTGATTAGAAGACTTCATGCCACTTTCGTGGCGCCCGCGGATGGGTGAAACTTGGGGCTGCGCCGCCCGCTGACGTCGTTCGACCTTGGCGTTGCGTGCCTGTTTAGAAGACTGACGCTGGAGCCTGCCCGGTGGGTACCCCGGATTGCTGCTGCGAGCGCGTGTCACAGGATCTTGATCTTGTCGCGGGCTCCGCGGGCGGCGCGCCCGTATCCAGTATCGGGGCAGGGAGGTGGCGATGGATATCGTCCATCCGGGCGTCGCCGGGATCGACGTGCATAAGAAGGTGATCTGGGTGGCGGTCCGGCTGCCCGGACAGGGGGCTGGTCAGCGCGCGGTGACCGTGCGGAGGTTCAAGGCGTTCTGGCGGGCGCTGCAGAAGATGGCAGGCTGGCTGGCGGAGCTGGGCGTGACCGACGCGGCGCTGGAAAGCACCGGGGTGTACTGGTGGCCGGTCTACCACGCGCTGGCGGGCGCCGGGATCGAGGTGTGCGTGTGCAACGCGGCGCACATGCGCAACGTGCCGGGCCGCAAGCGGGATGTCACGGACTGCCAGTGGATCGCCGAGCTGCACGAGTACGGGCTGCTGCGGCCCAGCTTCATCCCGGACGCGCAGGTGGCGGCGCTGCGGCAGCGGACCAGGTACCGCAAGAAGCTGATCGAGCAGCGCACCAGCGAGGGGCAGCGGCTGGCCAAGGTGCTGGAGGACGCCGGCATCAAGATCGACTCGGTGGCGTCCCGGCTGCTGCTTAAGTCCGGGCGGGCGATGATCGAGGCACTGATCGCCGGCGAGCGGGACCCGGCCCGGCTGGCCGGGCTGGCCCTGGGCGTGCTGCGCCGCAAGACCGACGAGCTGCAGATGGCCTGCGACGGCCGGTTCACCGCGGGCCACGGCCAGATGTGCCGGCTTCACCTGGACGCCTACGACCACCTGACCGCCCAGATCGCCGAGCTGGACAAGCTGGTCGCCGAGGCGGCCGCGCCGTTCGAGCGGCTCATCGCCCGGCTGGTCACCATCCCCGGGGTCGGGCAGCGGACCGCCGAGGTCATCGTCGCCGAGACCGGCGGCGACATGGCCCGGTTCGCCACCGCGGCCCGGCTGGCGGCCTGGGCCGGGCTGGCGCCCGGTGATAACGAGTCGGCGGGCAAGCGCAAGAAGGCGCCCACCCGCAAGGGCGACCGGCAGCTACGTGTCGCCATGGTGGAAGCGGCCTGGGCGACCTGGCGCACCGCCACCCGCCCCGGCGCCCGGTTCCGCCGCCTGGCCCGCCGGTTCGGCAAGGGTAACGAGAAGAAGGCCGCGGTCGCCGTCGCGCACACCCTGCTGTGCATCGCCTGGGCGGTCATGCGCTACGACGCCGGCGACATCGACGCCGGCACCGACTACTACGAGCGGCGCGACCAGCGCAACCGCGAGCACCTGGTCCGCTACCACCAGAACGCCCTGGCCCGGCTCGGCATCCAGGTCATCGTGACCCCGCCCGGCGACGGCGCCCCACCACCCCCGACCCCGGATAACCCAGGCCAGGCAGCCTGACCCGCACGGCACTTTACCGGCGCGCTAATCAGCGGGCTGCGCCGGCGCTGCCGCACGCCAGGCTGAGGCCCCCAAGTTTCGTCACAGACTTCATGCCACTTTCGTGGCGCCCGCGGATGGGTGAAACTTGGGGCTGCGCCGCCCGCTGACGTCGTTCGACCTTGGCGTTGCGTGCCTGTTTAGAAGACTGACGCTGGAGCCTGCCCGGTGGGTACCCCGGATTGCTGCTGCGAGCGCGTGTCACAGGATCTTGATCTTGTCGCGGGCTCCGCGGGCGGCGCGCCCGTATCCAGTATCGGGGCAGGGAGGTGGCGATGGATATCGTCCATCCGCGCGTCGCCGGGATCGACGTGCATAAGAAGGTGATCTGGGTGGCGGTCCGGCTGCCCGGACAGGGGGCTGGTCAGCGCGCGGTGACCGTGCGGAGGTTCAAGGCGTTCTGGCGGGCGCTGCAGAAGATGGCAGGCTGGCTGGCGGAGCTGGGCGTGACCGACGCGGCGCTGGAAAGCACCGGGGTGTACTGGTGGCCGGTCTACCACGCGCTGGCGGGCGCCGGGATCGAGGTGTGCGTGTGCAACGCGGCGCACATGCGCAACGTGCCGGGCCGCAAGCGGGATGTCACGGACTGCCAGTGGATCGCCGAGCTGCACGAGTACGGGCTGCTGCGGCCCAGCTTCATCCCGGACGCGCAGGTGGCGGCGCTGCGGCAGCGGACCAGGTACCGCAAGAAGCTGATCGAGCAGCGCACCAGCGAGGGGCAGCGGCTGGCCAAGGTGCTGGAGGACGCCGGCATCAAGATCGACTCGGTGGCGTCCCGGCTGCTGCTTAAGTCCGGGCGGGCGATGATCGAGGCACTGATCGCCGGCGAGCGGGACCCGGCCCGGCTGGCCGGGCTGGCCCTGGGCGTGCTGCGCCGCAAGACCGACGAGCTGCAGATGGCCTGCGACGGCCGGTTCACCGCGGGCCACGGCCAGATGTGCCGGCTTCACCTGGACGCCTACGACCACCTGACCGCCCAGATCGCCGAGCTGGACAAGCTGGTCGCCGAGGCGGCCGCGCCGTTCGAGCGGCTCATCGCCCGGCTGGTCACCATCCCCGGGGTCGGGCAGCGGACCGCCGAGGTCATCGTCGCCGAGACCGGCGGCGACATGGCCCGGTTCGCCACCGCGGCCCGGCTGGCGGCCTGGGCCGGGCTGGCGCCCGGTGATAACGAGTCGGCGGGCAAGCGCAAGAAGGCGCCCACCCGCAAGGGCGACCGGCAGCTACGTGTCGCCATGGTGGAAGCGGCCTGGGCGACCTGGCGCACCGCCACCCGCCCCGGCGCCCGGTTCCGCCGCCTGGCCCGCCGGTTCGGCAAGGGTAACGAGAAGAAGGCCGCGGTCGCCGTCGCGCACACCCTGCTGTGCATCGCCTGGGCGGTCATGCGCTACGACGCCGGCTACATCGACGCCGGCACCGACTACTACGAGCGGCGCGACCAGCGCAACCGCGAGCACCTGGTCCGCTACCACCAGAACGCCCTGGCCCGGCTCGGCATCCAGGTCATCGTGACCCCGCCCGGCGACGGCGCCCCACCACCCCCGACCCCGGATAACCCAGGCCAGGCAGCCTGACCCGCACGGCACTTTACCGGCGCGCTAATGAGCCGGCTGCGCCGGCGCTGCCGCACGCCAGGCTGAGGCCCCCAAGTTTCGTCACAGGTCGGTTTGCGCAGCGGGTCAGCCTGCCCGTCCGCAGGTGAGCCGGTGTATTGGGCTGTCCGGGAGTGACCGTAAGTACCCGGCGTTGACCGGCCGATCGGGCACGCAGCGGGCATGGTGGCATTGACCTCTGGCCCCAGGACGTGGCGGTGAGGAGGATGAATTGGTGTGATGCGGTTCCGGGAAGCGCAAATGTCCTGATCATGGGAGAACTTACATATGGTCTCGCTGTCTGACGCTTCGGCTGGCCCGCCGCTGCCGAAGGCCCCGACCGGTGTCCGGGGACTGGATGAGATCACCCGGGGCGGGCTGCCCAAGGGCAGGTCCACGCTGGTGATGGGGGGCACTGGGTGCGGCAAGACGCTGCTGGGAGTGCAGTTCCTGGTCACCGGCGCCCGGGAGTACGGCGAGCCGGGCGTGCTGATTACCTTCGAGGAGTCAGCCCAGAAGGTCACCGCCAACTTCGCCTCGCTGGGCTTCGACCTTGACGGGCTGCTGAGGGACGGGCTCCTGGTCATCAATGCGTTCCGGGCAGAGCCAATCGAGGTGGTCGAGACGGGGGAGTTCAGCTTCGAGCCGCTGTTCCTGCTGCTGGACAACGCGATCAAGCGGATCGGGGCCAGGCGGGTCGTGCTCGACAGCATCGAATCGCTGTTCGGCATGTTCAAGGCGCAGGCGATCGTGCGGGCGGAGCTGGGCCGGTTGTTCCGCTGGCTGGAGGACCGGGCCGTGACCACGATCGTGACCGGCGAGCGCGGCGATAACGACTCGATGACCCGATACGGGACCGAGCAGTACGTGAGCGACTGCGTGATCTCCCTGGATCACCGGAAGCGCGAGGAGGTCGCCACCCGGCGGCTGCAGGTGGTCAAGTACCGCGGGTCGGCGCACGAGACCAACGAGTACCCGTTCCTGATCTCGGCCCGCGGGTTTACCGTGCAGCCGGTCACGGCGGTCTCGCTCGACTACGGCGCGTCCCGGGAGCGGATCTCCACCGGCGTGCCGCAGCTGGACAGCATGCTGTCCGGCGGCCCGTTCCGGGGGTCGACCATCCTGGTGAGCGGGTCGGCGGGCACCGGCAAGACCACGCTGGGCGCGCATCTGATCGATGCGGCGTGCGTGCGGGGCGAGCGGGCCCTGCTCATTTTGCATGAGGAATCCGCCGATGAGGTGATCCGCAACATGAGTTCGGTCGGCCTGGATCTGGGGCGCTGGACTGAGGCGGGCCTGCTGCGGATCTGGGCGGCCCGGCCGAGCGAGTTCGGCCTGGAGAACCAGCTGGCGACCATGAGCGAGCTGATCGCGGAGCACGCGCCCGCCGTCGCGGTTGTCGACGGGACCGCCAGCCTCCTCCACGGGGCCACCCGCGGCGAGGTGATCTCGATGCTGGCCCGCACGTTCCACCTGTTCAAGACCCGGGGGATCACCGCGATGGGCTCCATCCTGACTGAGGACGATACCGAGACCGTGGTGAACGTGAGCTCGCGGGCCGATACCTGGCTGCTGCTGCGCAACGTCGAGTCCAACGGCGAGCGCAACCGGCTGCTGTTCGTGCTCAAGTCGCGGGGGACCGCTCATTCCAACCAGGTCCGGGAATTCGTGCTCAGCGATCACGGCATCGAGCTCGTCGACGTGTACGTGGGCCCCGCGGGGGTGCTGACCGGCTCCGCCCGGATCGCCGCGCAGCAGGCCGAACTGGACGAAGCGCAGCGATGACCCCGCGCGGCATCGGTGACAGCACCGATGATGCGGCCCAGCCAGCGGCATATCCCGGGGAGACGTGGGAGCTGCGGCTCTACGTGACCGGGCGCGCGCCCATGTGCGTCCGCGCGCTCGCGAACCTGGAGCGCGCCTGCGCGGACTGGCTGCCGGGCGAGTACCACATCGAGATCATCGACCTGGTTGAGAAGCCGCACCTGGCGGCGGAGGACCAGATCCTGGTCGTGCCGACGCTGGTCAAGACGCTCCCGCCGCCCATCCGCAAGATGGTCGGCGACCTGTCCGACACCGAGCGCCTGCTCTTTGGCCTGCAGCTCCGGCCAGGCGCGGTCGGATGACGGATGAGCGTAACTGATCGGCGTTCACATGGGCGTGTGGCCCGGCGCGCGCCCGGCCGGGGCCGTCAAGGCCAGAGGCCGGGCGCTGGTGCCGGGCCTGCGGCGGCGCTGGCGCCGCCGCCTTGATCAAATACGGGTCGCGGAGATGCCGATGCATCAGGGTCCGATCCCGGTGGAGTTCGGGATGTTTTTCCCGGACGGCGCTTATGCGGCCGGGAAGTTCGAGATGGTGCGGGACTTCGACCGGTCCAGCGGGGACCGGGTGGTCCAGCAGATCGACAGGGTCACCGGGTTGCCGCTGTGGGTGGTCGAGGTGATCGACGCGGACGAGGCGGCACGGCAGCGGACGGTGAAGGTGAAGGTCGCCGCGCAGGTCCAGCCGGTGCTGCCGTCCCCGGCGCCCGGGTCACCGTTCACCGCGGTCGAGTTTGAGGGCCTGATGGCCACCCCGCACGTGGATTCCTCCCGCTGCCAGGGCAAGGGCAAGGACAAGTGCGGCGCCCGCTGGACGGGGTGCCCGCGTGAGCGCGGCGACGGCGTGGCGGACCGATGAGCCGTGCCCGGTCTGCGGCACCGGCCTGTTCGTCCTGGACGACGGCCACGCGATGACTGCTGAATGCCGGTTGTGCGGCTACGGCGACATCTGGACCGGCGACGAGGACGACGGAGGTGACCAGTGACCGACGACAGCACGACGAGGACGACGCGGGCGCAGCGGCTGGCCATGCCGCTGGCCCAAGAAGCGGCAGAACGGTGAACGCCTGGCGCTGGGTGATGCCTGGCGGGAGCACGGTCTGGTGTTCGCCTCGTCGGTCGGGACACCGATCGAGCCGCGCAACGTCAACCGGCGCTGGGACGAGCTGCGTGCTAAGGCCGGTCTGGACTGGCTCAGGTTGCATGACCTTCGCCACGGGTGCGCCTCATTCCTGCTCGCTCAGGGTGTCCCGGCGCGGGCCATCATGGAGGTGCTCGGTCACTCCGAGATCGGCGTGACGATGAACACCTACGCGCACGTCCTGCCGGAGCTTCGCCAGGAGGCGGCCGACGCCATAGATGACCTGTTCGGGGCCTGAGATGAGCGGCTTTGGCAGTAGGTTTGGCAACAGTAAAGCCCGCTCCATGATCGGAAGTGGGCTCTGGCCTGGCGCGCTCGGAGGGACTCGAACCCCCAACCTTCTGATCCGTAGACTGTGTCCCGCGCACCCGCTACCTGCCCATTTCACTGCCGACCTGCCGAAATACCATTCATTGATGCGCAGTAGGCGGCAGCATTGAGCGTCCTTGTGCGGCCAAAAAGCGGCCAGGCAAGCCGGGAGACCGCGCCAGCTCGATCGTTGGCCGACCGTCAAGGCGTTGTTGACAGCTCGGATGCCTCTCCGTCCCGAAGCCGGGCCTTGACCATCTGGATGCAAACTACCGGCACGTCCGGCGACCGGTCGACCTCGGCAGCCAGCCAGGGTGTCGGTGGTCGTGGATGCGAGCGGTTGTGCGCCCCCGTTGCTGTACTTTCTGCTGTACGGAGTTGACGCTCAATTAAGCGTCAGGGCATGTCGGTCAGACTTCCGCCAACCGCGCTCGTTCCGCTGGCGTTGGCCCTCTTCGGCAGCGGCGTAAGGTGACAGGTAGGTACGACCGTCGAAACGGATCTCGCTCTCGGCGGGTATGGATGTCCTCGTAGCGCCGCAGAACAGGAACCACGATGACTGACCAGAGTCAAGGGAACTCGCGCACTCGCCTTTATGCCGAACTTTCCGAAGCTTATGATCGATTCAATGCAGAGTTTAGCAAGGCGACTCCGCGATGGGGATACTGGACTAAGCGCCATGGTCGCATAATCCGCATACTTGGTCCGTATAACGCTAATCAGGTTGCTCAGATCTATCGCGGCCTGCTCGTAGTGTTCTTCGTTACCGGCGTGATTCTTAGTATCGTGGGCTCGCCAGCTCGAGAATTGGGAGTTGGCCTGGTCGTTGGTTCCCTCTTTGCATTTGGCGCTTGGATGTCCCAGGCTTGGGCTCTGTCGAGACAAGAAGAATTCACGCTCTACAACAAGCTGCTTGGCGAACTTAATCGGCGAGACCTCAAGCTTTTTGCAGCGCAGATCGAGGATAAAACTCGTCAGCTCGAAGAGCTGGATAAAGGTGGGGGACTCGACAGAAACGGACAATCATGATTCCCTTTCTGTTCTCCTTATAGGTCCCCGGTTGCCGGAGAAGATCAGTGTCAAGACCGGGTTGAGGCCGGCCGTGCTATCAGAGTCCAGCCCGTGCCCGTTGGAGGCGAAAAGCTCGCCTCGCCAAAGCCACTGCGACAGGTTCCGCCCTGTCCGCCTCGTAAGAACCGGCGCTGGGAATCGAACCCGCATGACCAGCTTGGAAGATCGGTTGGGTCACATCGGCGCTACCCTGGACGCATCCCCAACAGGGCATCTGCCGCCCGTCCGACCGTGAATGACCGTTGTTGTCCCTTTGGTTCCGCAGCATCTGGCCCGTGCGTGGCCCGCTCCCGGTCAGGTCTGGCCCGCACCCTGTGACCCTCTGACCGGAAAATACGCCCAGACCGTCGGCCAGGGTCGCTCACCTGGGCTTGCACTCACAGTGCGTCCGTTGGGATCGGCCCGCGTCGGGTCCCGTTGTGGTCAGCCTTGGTGGTCAGTACTCAGCCTCTTCGTCCCGAACTACTGGCGAGGCCTGCTGTACTGAACCGCTGCCCACGAACCGTAGTCGCCAGTAGTTGTTGAACTGTAACGACTGGTTACGGCTAGTTGCTGTTTTGCTTCGGCACCCCTTCTGAGCTGCGACTTTGCTTCGCAGAACTTCTCATCGTTTCGGGCTGCCTCTGACGCTCATGTGCCCTGAAAGTGCCCTGCTCCCGCAAGCACCAGCATCGTTAGAAGAACGGCAGTCCTCACAGTGCGTCGATGGCGGCAATCGCTGCGCTACGCGCTGCTGTTGTATAATTACTAAGTGCCACGGTCTATGAACCGGATGCTGGGGAGCCGTCCGGGGCCGCAGTGGCAGGCTGTGAGATGGGGATGGGACACGGGCTCAATGATCGTTTCAAGCGGCTGGTGTCTATCCTGGCGAAACACAAAATCTGGACCGGCGTCGGCGCATTCATTGCACTGAGCGTCATCGTCTATGCCACCAATCCCCACCCTGCTAATGGCGGCGCTCACCCTATATCTGCTCCGGCAGCGACCGCCGCCGCTAGGCCTACTCCCCGCCCGGCCTCCACGACTTCGGCTCCCGGTACCGCGGCATCGTCAGCGACCGCCGCCGCTAGGCCTACTCCCCGCCCGGCCTCCACGACTTCGGCCCCTCGTACTGCGGCATCGTCAGCGACCGCCCCTAAGCCAAGTTTCCCTCCTAAAACATTGGCTGCTTTTCGGGCATTCGCCGCCACCGGCGACGCTAGCGATGTCACTCAGGTTGGCACTAGTTCTGAAGGATCGTCCTCATGCCCAGAGCCCAACATCTACGTTACGGTTAATTCTGCGTTGACCGTTCGAGAACTTCAGGCTGATTTGTCTGCCTTTTTCGTACAGAGCGGACTTCTCAACAGTCAGTGCCAGACATTCGTCTTCGCGTTTTACAGTACAAACGACTACCAAGCGAATATCAACAACGGCTATACAGTCGGACGTGTCGCTCTAACGACGAATGGTGGACCTGGCCTACAGCACAACCTTGAAGTCGATGTCGGCGACGTCTCTGACTTTCCCGCGCAATTTGACTTTAATTTCTAAAGGTGTTGCGCGTAAGTCGTTCTGTTTCAAGGTATTACCTCCGGCCTTCCCAGCTCACTTGGCAGTTGGTGGCTGCTCAGGATGGCCTCTATGCGTGCTAGGGTCCCTGTTACCAGCTGCGGTCCCTGTTACCAGCTGGCTATGAGCTCGGGGTGTTGGGGTCAATCGCAGGTTGACAGCGCCGGAGCCACGGCGCTTGCCGCGTAGGAGGGCCAGTGCCCCGGAGCATGGTGGGACTGCTCGCCGCAGTCGGTGCAGCCATGTCCATATTGGCTGGGCTTACCAAGGGGTATCTAGTGTGGCTGGTAGGTGCCTTTGCTGCGGTTTCCACTGGTTTCGCCGCCTATATGGCACTCCAAGATCCAGATAAAAAACGTGTTGGATAATTATAGTAAGTATGCTGCGTGGCCCTGCATAGCTTTGGCCTAGGTTCGCCGTGCGTCTATCGGGCCTGGCCTTTGGCCTGGCCCTTGCCGTCAGGCCCGCTGGGTCGCTAGAGGCTCCGCGCGCAAGGGTGGGTCCTGAAGATCCTTTCTGCGGAGCGGTTAGAAAGGATCTTCGGGTGCCCTTGCGGGTGGAGGGGGCGGCCCGGACAATGCGCGGCGTTCCGCCCCGTGCCGGTGGCCTTTCCGGCGATCATGTAGCTCGCGCGTAGCTGACAGCCTGGTCCTCGCTGCCGGGCGCGGCACCGGGCGATACGGCGGGTACCGCACGCGGCCGGTCACCGGGGCCGCCGGGCGCGGCAGCTCGGCGCGCCCGGTGGGCTTCCGCCCATAGGGCGCGACGAAAGCTGCCGCCCGCCAACGGCGCTGCCCCCGATCTGACCCCGGCTGTTTTACGACGGGTCACTCTGGCCGTTCATCTCCCCCACTGATTGGCCGCGCCCGCTTCTCGCTTTCACGTCCAGGCCGTCAGGCCCGGCGCGCCGAAGGTGCGCCCTTGAAAAAAGCTCTTCGTAGAGAAAGTTGTCACAGCCCCAGAAGCCGAAGAGAAAACTGTCACGGTCTTGAAAGGACTATCCGACCCGGGGCTCATCGGCAGATGGTTTTGGGCGACGGCGCGTCAGCGCTACTCCGGCCAGGACCAGGGCAATACCGGCGAGCACGGTCACGGTGACGCTCTCGCCGAGCACCAGGACGCCGAGCACGATCGCGACTACCGGCAGCAGGTAGGTCACCGTCGATGCGACGGTTGCTCCTTCGCTGGTGATGATCTGGTAGTTCAGCACGTACGCGAACCCGGTGCCGATGATTCCCAGGACCGTGATCGCCGCGACGCTCTCGGCGGTCACATGCGGGGCTGGTGCGCCAGCGAACGCTAGGGCGACAGCGAGCATGACGGAGGCGGCCAGGAGCTGGCAGGCTGCCAGCACGATCGCGGTGAGTCCTCGGCGAGCCAGGAACCGGTCCATGTAGATGTAGCTGATCGCGTAGCTAATCGATGCGGCCAGGCACTCCAGGCCACCGGCTGAGACCAGCCCTGACGCTGTGCGCCAGGGCGTGAAGATCAGCACGGTCCCGGCGAAGCCGATGATCAGCCCGGCCGCCTGCCATCTCGTCAGTGCCTTCTGGTGCCGGACGGCCAGTGCCAGGACCACGGTCCATAGCGGCGTGGTTGCGTTGATGACCCCGGCCGTCGATGAGTTCACAGTTTGCTCGGCCACCGCGAACAACAGGTACGGCACCGCGTTGGCGACCAGCGCCGCCATCGCGATGTACGCCCACAGCCGCCGCGAGCGCGGGACCTTCTCTCGCCGTGCCAGCACGATGGCGAACAGCACCGCCGCGCCCAGGACAAGCCGGGCCAACGTGACCTCGACCGGTGAAAAACCCCGGTCGGCCAGCTTGATCCACAAGAACCCTGATCCCCAGATCAGCGCCAGCATGGCGATGCGGGGTAGCGCGGAGCGGGTCACCGTTATTCGACGGGCACGTCGTACAGCAGGCCGGTCATGTCCCCGCGCATCACGAACCGGGTCAGCTCGTACGGCTGGCCGTCCTGGTCGATGCTGGTGTGCCAGACATCGAGCACCGGCACGCCCGGCCGCAGCTGGAGCTGGCGGCTTTCCTCGGGCCGGGGCATCCGCGTGCTGACCTCCTCCCGGATCCGGGTCATGACGTGGTGCTGTTCTTCCAGGATGCCGTGGATGCCGAACTGATGCGGCACCTTGTCCTGGAGCAGGCCGGTGCCCTTGGCAATCGACCACGGAATGTAGGTGGTCACCCGCTCCACCGGGTCGTCGTCGGCGTAGAAGACGTTCTCCCGGCTCAGCACCGACTTGGTTTTCGCTGGCACGCCGAGCCGCTCGGCCACTTCGGGCGGCGGCTGCACGCGATCGACACTCAGGACCTCGAACCGGCCGGTTTTGCCCTGCTTCGCGCATTCCAGAAGGAAGGGTGACAGCCCGGTGTCCCGGTGCCGTGGCGAGTACCGGTCGTTGCCCAGGCGGATCAGCGACAGCTGCGGGCGGACGAAGCTGCCCTTGCCCTGGTCGGTGATCACGAGTCCGGCGTCGCTGAGGATCCGTACTGCTTCGCGTGCGGTGTTCCGCGCTGTCCCGTAGGTGCTGGCGAGGTCTCGTTCTGACGGGAGCGGCGCTCCCGGCGGCAGCTCCCCGGATTCGATCTGGCTTCTGATCGCCTCTGCGATCGTCCTGCTCGGTGGCGTGCGCTTCTCGCGCTGGTCCTGGCTCATTGGCCTGATTCCCCTATCTATGTTGCGGCCTCCGCACCGTGGCGGGCTATGGCCGCTGGCCAGCATATCCGGCTGGCCCAAGCCAGCATACACACTGGTTCAATCCAGTTTGCCGTGACCTCTTGACAGCAACTGGCTTAAGCAAGTTCAATGGAAGAAATCGGTAACTGGCTCAAGCCAGTCAGGCAGAGGAGAGCATCATGCGACTTCTGATCGACGCGAGCGGTGTCAAGTTCCGGGCGGGTGGCCCGGCTAAGCCGAAGAGCGACTACCGGGACAAGACCAAGCAGGCCACGACGCAGGACGGGCGCCCGATCTGGGTTGTGCGGCTGACTGCCTTCGACACGAGCACCGAGCACGGATCTAGTGAGTCCATCTGGGTCGAGGTGGCCGGAGACGAGCCCAAGCTGACCGCAGATGAACTCGTGCAGATCGACGGCCTGGTGTTCGCGCCGTGGGTCAGCGGCCCGCAGCGCAAGGACCACAAGATCGTGCGCAACTTCCGCGCGGACGCGGTGACGCTGGCGTCTGCCACCGGCAAGACCTCCATCCACGCGGCCTGAGCCGTTCCGGCCAGGCAGAACAATCCTCCACCTCGCGATCAGAGCACAGACAGGAGAACCACCATCATGACCGCAACCGATAAGGCTGCCAGCAACGGCAGCACCCGCCGCGTTTCGGCTACCACTTCCCGTGACGGGCTGGCCAAGCTCCGCCGTGAAGAGATTCGTGCATTGGTCAGCATGGTCTGCGAGGCCATGTACCAGACCAACAGCGTGGCCTCCGAGCTGCACACCCTCATCTACGCCAAGGACAGCAAGGTCCGCCCGGACCGGATGCGCCAACTGCTGGCGGAGACCCGGACCTGCTGGCAGACCGCAGATCAGTACCTGCGGATGCTCGGCAGCGTCCCGGTCGACTACGACCCATCCGACGAGCCGCCGTTCTGACACAACAGTGCCGGGCCTGGGGGACGGCAATCCCCCGGCCCGGCCAGCCAGATCAATCCCCTACCTCGCAAAAGAACAGGAGATCTTGGCATGTCCGAGATTACCAGCGCCCCCACGGGCGCGACCAGGCCGCGAACGCTGCAGTTCCGCTCCGCGTCCGATGGCCACCGCGTCATCTACCACGAGCCGATCTGCCCCGACTGCGGGTCCTTCGACATCACCCAAGGTGAAATCGACACCGGCGACGGCATCACCGAAATCGTCCTCACCTGCACCAAGTGCGGCACCGCATGGCCGGTCGCCTGCGTCGTGGAATGGGACGGCCAGCCATGACCGCCCCCGCCGGGCAGCGGGTGCCCGCTCTCGACCAGCTCGCCGGGCGTGGTTTGTCCGTCACGTTCTACGACCCGGACGGCGCCCGGTACGGGCTGCCGACTTACCCCTACTGGTGGGCACCCGGTGGCTTGCTGACCATGCGGCAGCTCCGCGCGAAGGGCCTGCGCCCCGGTGGCCAGCCCGTTACCGCGCAAATCCTGTGGCGGCGCGGCAAGCGCGTGGCCTACCTCTACCGCGAAGACCTCGCCAAGCCGAAACGGCAGCCAACCGCCGCACAGCTCGCCGCGATCACCAAGGCGCTGCAAGCTCGCCGCACCTGCCCGTCCTGCGGCACCGAGAAGCCCTACTACATCCCCCGTTCCCTCGGCGAGTGCCTCGACTGCGTGAACGGAGGTCACTGACCATGCCGCGCCGCAACCACAACGCCCGCACCGTCCTCGACGGTGACCAGCTCGCCGCCGCTCACGACCTGGCGGCCACCCTCACCATCAGCGACGCCAAATACCCGTGCACCGGGTGCCGCAAGCGCGGCCACTGGAACGGCGGCTACTGCCCGCTGTGCAAGGGCCGCATCGTCCTGGCCGCCCGCCGCCGCACCATCTCCGGGCGGTGAGCCATGGCCAAGACCGGCAACAGCAGCAGCCGCAACCAGCGGAACAACCCGTATGTGTTCGAGGGCTGGGCGGTCGACTTCCACCGCAGCAAAGCAGGCATCGCCTGGCGGTGGCGCACCGAACTGACCCTCACCGCCGCACTACTCGCCGCCTATTTCCGGCTCGCGGCGGCCATCACCGCCCTGTGGGCGCTCATCGTCTTCGCGGCCCTCATCACGGCCGCGCTGACCATCCCGCGCTCGCGGCGGTTCTGCAAGCGGCGGGCCTGGTGCCTGATCTCCCGGCACCGCCTCCAGCGGGTCTGCTACGAGGGACGGCTGCACACCCGCGCGGGCAGGCTCCCGCTGATCCTGTGGATCCGCCCGACGAAGGTCGGGGAACGCGCGCACGTGCTGTGCCGCGCCGGGATCTGCGCCGATGACTTCGACGCCTATAAGGCCGAGATCGGCGCAGGCTGCTACGCCCGCGAAGCCCGCGTTATCCGCAACAAGAAATGGTCGCATTTCGTGACCATCGACATCATCCGCCACGACCCACTGACCGCTGAGGTCATCATCCCCTCGCGGATCATCCCCCCGGACCCGGCCCGGACCAGGGAGCCGGTGTCATGACCGCCCGCCACGACCCCACGCACCGGCCCTGCGTCAAGCTGACCAGCCAGCTCATCAGAGGCGACCGCATCCGTATCGATGGGCTCGGCGGGTTCGCCGTCACCCACGCTCAGCCGTTCGGCTCCCAGGCGCTGATCCGGCTGGCGTGGGAGAACCTCGCCGTCATCACCGCACGCGATGTGCGGTGGCAGGCCATCACCCCCCGCGAACCCATCTAGCTGCACGGATATGAGCCGTGTCCCGAATGTGACGGCAAAGGGATCATCTTCGCCACCTCAGACCAGCCCCATCCCGTCTGGGACGGCCAATCAAACCGTTGGGTCACTCCCTGACCCGAACCCCTCATGGCAGGGCACCGGCACAGCTCCGGTGCCCTGCTGCACCAACCCTCCCGGAAGGAGGCAACCCCTCATGACCACTCCATCGACTGGCGCGTTCCCGTTCTCGATGTTCGACCCGGTGCACCTGGGCATCGACGAGAACGGCGAGCACGTCTACGTCAACCTGGCCGAACGCAACATGCTGCTCGGCGGCGAGCCCGGCGCGGGCAAATCGTCCGGTATCAACCTGATCGTCGCGCACGGCGCGCTGTCGTATGACTGCAAGCTCATCCTGATCGACGGCAAGCAAGTCGAGCTCGGCCCCTGGCGGCACTGCGCCGACATGTTCATCGGCCCATCGATCAAGGCCGCTACGGAGGCGTTCGAGTCTTTCCAGGCCACCATGAATGCACGCTATGACGACCTGCTTGCCACTGGCCGCCGCAAGATCACCCAGGACTCCGGGGATCACGTCTACCTGATCCTGATTGACGAATACGCCTACTTCTCCGCCACCGTCGGCACCAAAACCGAACGGGAAAAGTTCGCCGCCCTCACCCGCGACCTCGTAGCCCGCGGCCGCGCGGCGGGGGTCATCATCATCCTGGCCACCCAACGGCCCTCCCATCAGGTCATCGACCCGTCCATGCGGGACCTGTTCGGCTACCGGTGGGCCTTCCGCTGCACCACCGATTCCAGCTCCGACACGGTGCTCGGCCAGGGCTGGGCCAGCGACGGCTACACCGCCGCCGACATCGACCCGATGGCACGCGGCGTCGGCTGGCTGCTATCGGAGACCGGCGTCCCCCGCCGGATCAAATCCGCGTACCTCACCGACGATGACGTGGCCTACCTCGCCAGCTACGCCGCCAAGCTCCGGCGCGGAGCGGAGGCAGCATGAGCTACCCACACGTCCTGACCCGCGACCACGGCTCATCACCAGCAGCCAGCACCGGCCGCCACAACAGCGTCAATCCTGCATTGACACCAAACCGCGCCCGCCGGCCGGTTGGAAACGACGAGTACGCCGCGTTCGCCCGCCGCGTCCTGCGCGCCTACGCCCGCCGGGTAGCCACAGGCGACATCGACGCCCTCACCGCCATGACCGATCTGTCCGCCGAGGTCGATGCCGTGATCGGTCAGGCCGTGACCGGCCTCCGTGGCTTCGGTTACTCCTGGGCCGACATCGGTGCCCGGCTCGGCATCACCCGCCAGGCCGCCCAGCAACGCTGGGGCAGCCATTGACCACCGCCGCGACCGCCGCTCTCAGCCCCGAACCATTTCCCGGCTCGGGGCTGGGGGCGACCGCCGACGACACCACCGAAACCATCACCTGGGCCGACTTCCGCGCCTGGGAACGCCAGCTCGCCACCACCGGCATGTGCTCCCATCCCATCCGCCTGGCTGGCCGGATCGAGGCCGTCGACCGCACCACGGGCGAGGTCGCCCCGGTCTACGACACCGCTACCGAGCCCGGGGGCGTGCTGCACGTCGCGTGTGGCAACCGCCGCGAATCGGTCTGCCCGGCCTGCTCAGCGGTCTACAAGCGCGACGCCCGGCAGCTCGTCCGCGCGGGCCTGGCCGGAGGCAAGGGCATCCCGCAGACCGTCACCGCGCATCCGTGCGTGTTCGCCACCCTCACCGCTCCCTCCTTCGGACCGGTGCACTCCCGCCGCCTGCGCGGCAAGACCGTGCTGCCCTGCCGACCCCGCCGCGACGCGCACACCCGCCGCTGCCCGCACGGCCACGACATCTCCTGCCCAACCCGCCACGTCGAAGACGATCCCCGGCTCGGGCAGCCGCTCTGCTTCGACTGCTACGACTACGAAGCCGCTGTGCTGTTCAACGCCTACGCAGGCGACCTGTGGCGCCGGTTTACCACCTATCTGCCCCGCCACCTGGCGCGGCTGGCCGGGGTCACGCAGAAGGAGCTGCGCTCCGTGCTGCGCATCCGGTACGTCAAGGTCGCTGAATACCAGGCACGCGGCATTGTCCACTTCCACACTGTGATCCGCCTCGACGCGCCGGGGGATGACTACCAGCCACCCCCGGCCCGGTACACCGCCGCGCTGCTGTGCGACGCCATCGGCCAGGCCGCCGCCGCCGTCACCGTCATCACCGGCTCGGCCGTCCGGCTCGGCTTCGGCGCGCAGACCGACGCCCGGCCCATCCGCCACGCCAGCGACCTGCCCGGCACAGGGCAGGCCCTGTCCGGGCAGGCCGTGGCCAACTACATCGCCAAGTACGCCACCAAGACCCTGACCGTGCCCGGCGTGCCGGACACCCGTATCCGCACCGCCTTCGACCTTCAGGGCCTGCGCTGCTCTCGCCACTACCGGGAGATGATCACGGCGGCGTGGCAGCTCGGGAGCAGGCAGGCCACCGGTGAGCCGCGGTTCCGGCAGTGGGCACACATGCTCGGCTACGGCGGCCACTTCCTGACCAAATCCCGCCGCTACTCCGTTACCTTCGGCGTTCTACGCGCCGCGCGCACGGCTCACCGTCGCGCCCAGCGCCACCCCGGCGGCGAACGCGACCCCTGGGGCCGCCCCCTGGATGAGTCCGTCGTCCTGGTCTTGAGCACCTGGACCTATGCCGGAACCGGCTACACGACCGCCGCTGACACCGTGCTAGCTCTCGCCTCCGCTGCCCGCGCCCGCGAGCACCACGACTAGGCCGACACCGCCGCACACCCCAGCCACATCATCAAAGGAGGAACCATTGCCCATCAGCTCCACGGTGGATAGCCCCCTGTGGACCATTGAAGACTTGTCCGCCTACCTCGGCATTCCAGTGCCAACCCTCTACCGATGGCGGCGCTGCCGCTCCGGGCCGCCCTGCCACCGGGTCGGACGGCACCTGCGGTACCTGCCCGAAGAAGTCATCGCCTGGCTGCGGGAGCAGCCATGATCGAACGGCGCGGCAACTCCTGGCGTGCCCGGTATCGGGGACCGGACCGCCGCGAGCGCAGCAAGAGCTTCGCCCGCAAGAGCGACGCGGAACGCTGGCTCGTCCAGCAACGTTCGCTCATGGCCCAGGGCGATTGGACCGACCCGGCGCAGGGGCACATCGCCTTCGGTGAATACGCGCTGGCCTGGCTGGACTCACGCGCTGATCTCAAGCCCAAGACCCGGCACCAGTACCAGTCGCTGATGGGCCTGCACATCTTGCCGACCTGGCGCACTGTCCCGCTAGGCAAGATCACCTTCGAGGGCCTGACGGAATGGGTCGCCAAGCTGTCTCTCACCGGGCTCGGCCCATCTGCGATCCGGCAGTCCGTCTTCGTCATGTCCGCCGCGCTCGATCATGCTGTGCGGAGTGGACGTATCCGCTCCAACCCGGCCCGAGGGCTTGGCCTGCCCCGAGCTAAGCGCCGCGATTACGTCTTCCTTACTCACGGCCAGGTCCTCACGCTGGCCGCCGAAGCCGGACCCTGGCGGCTGCTGATCCTGCTTCTCGCTTACACCGGCCTGCGCTGGGGTGAAGCTACTGCCTTGCGCGTTTGCGACATCGACTTCGAGCGCCGCCGCGTCGATGTCCGGCGCGCCTTCTCCGACGTCGGCGGCCATGTCGTCCTCGGCACCCCGAAATCGCATCAGTCCCGGACCGTCCCGGTTCCCCGGTTCGTCGCCGCCGAGCTGGCGGCGGCCATCACCGGAAAGCACGCTGACCAGCTCGTGTTCACCATGCCCGGCGGCAGCGTCGTCCGGCTGTCCAACTGGCGGCGTGCCACCTTCCTGCCCGCCCGGGACCGCGCCGGGCTCAGCGCTCGCTTCCGCATTCATGACCTGCGGCACACCGCCGCGTCGCTGATGGTCCAGGCGGGCTACCCGCCGAAGATGCTGCAAGAGATCATGGGGCACGCCAGCATCACCACGACCCTCGACCTGTACGGGCACCTGTACCCCGGCGAGATGGACCGCTACGCCGCCCGCCTCGACGACGCGGTCGGGACGGCTGATGCGGCCAAAATGCGGCCAGATGAGGAAGACGACGAGCCGGACTCAGAGGAGCCAGCCTCTTGACCTGGGAAGATGGTGGCGCGCTCGGAGGGACTCGAACCCCCAACCTTCTGATCCGTAGTCAGATGCTCTATCCGTTGAGCTACGAGCGCGGGTGCGCGGACAGTCTACGGCACCTCGCGCCCAGGTTGTGCAGAGCGGGCAATGCGCATAGGACACAGCGGTTAAGGCGCTTCTGACTGGCTGCCCGCATGCCATCGGACCTAGCAGGGTGGACGCCGCCCGCCTGCGTGCGTTCCTGCTCGCCAAGGAGCGTCGCACGACCGCCGTCCGCCTCCGTCCGATGGCTCATCAGGTAGCGCTGGTTCGTACGTCGTGCTGCCAAGAGCATGGTGATGTGGAGTTAGCGTGCCGGGATCGCTGAAGCCCCAGGCGCGCGCGATGGCGGCAACGGGAGCCGCGTTTTGAGCTGCGTCGTGCAGGTCGCGTGCCGCACCCGCGAGACGTTCGCGCATGATCCACTCTGCGAGGCTCACCTCGTTGTGTGCCCAGAGCCGGTAAAGGTGCCGCAACGAGACGTGGTGCGCGGCGGCGATGCGCTCCGGTGTCATGGCCGGATCCCGGAGGTGCTGGACGATGTATTCGACGACTCGCTGATAAAGCGCCTCTTTCATCGCATTGTGTCTCCGTGCGCTGGTGTCACCGACGCTGGCGATGGTCGCGCGCGTCAAGAGCACGGTGGCGTCACCTACGAACGGTCCGGTGTCGGTCAGTTCCACGTCGCCGACGCCCTCGCACACGCGTGCCATATGCCCGTGAAGCAGCGTGTATACCGGGCTGTGCAGGAGCTGGGTCCGAGCCCGGCGAATCACGTCCGGCCGGATCTCAAGCTGCGCGAAGGAGGTCTCGAACGACGCAGCCGCGGCATTGGTGCCTGCCTGGGTGGACACGCATGGTTGCGTCAGGTCGGTGATGTTGACTCGGCCGTGGCCGCCCTCCCCTGCCTGGTCACCAGCGACAAGTGTGTATCGGCCGCCCTGTTGATATCCGAGGCGTATCACCTCAGCTTAGGGCGGGAATTCGTCACGAGGAAGGCGCGATCAGACAAGCGCACGTCACGTTCAGCCATTCACAACTGGCCAGCTCAGACCTAAGATCAGTTCATCGAGGACGGCACCCATCCGGTTCCGCCAACCGCCACCGCCGGCAACGCAACGAAGGACGTCATGCTCACCGCTCATGAGACCGGCGACCCGCTGCTCATCATCGGCGGTGAGAAGAACCACACCGTGCCACCGGTGCTCACCCGGGGCGAGTTCAAGCACCAGAAGAACCCCGGTGTCACCGAGAGCGTTGAACTTCCCAACCATGGTCACAGCCTTACCGTCGATCATGGCTGGCCTGAGGTCGCTCAGGCGACCCCTGAGTTCATCGCGGCACAGCCGCTCGGTGGTATCGCTGAACGGACGCAGGGCGCGAGCGCCGCCGATCTCTGATAACCCGCTGTCGGGAGGAGCACCCCATGGGCACGATCACCACCACGGATGGCACGGAAATCTTCTATAAGGACTGGGGCGATGGCCAGCCCATCGTGTTCAGCCACGGCTGGCCCTTGTCGGCCGATGACTGGGACACGCAGATGATGTTCTTCCTCCTGCACGGCTACCGCGTCATCGCCCATGACCGGCGCGGTCACGGGCGGTCGACCCAGACCGCCGACGGCCACGACATGGATCACTATGCCGACGACCTCGCGGCGCTGACGGCACACCTCGATCTCCACAATGCGATCCATGTCGGCCATTCGACCGGTGGCGGCGAGGTGGTGCGCTACCTGGCCCGGCATGGCGAAAGCCGGGTGGCGAAGGCCGTGCTGATCAGCTCGGTGCCGCCGCTGATGGTGAAGACCGAAGCCAATCCGGGCGGCCTTCCCAAGGAAGTGTTCGACGGATTCCAGGTCCAGGTGGCGACCCGCCGGGCGGAGTTCTACCGCGACCTGCCGTCGGGACCGTTCTACGGCTTCAACCGGCCCGGGGTGCACGCATCGGAAGCAATTATCGATAACTGGTGGCGACAGGGCATGATGGGCGGCGCGAAGGCTCATTACGACGGCATCGTCGCCTTCTCCCAGACCGATTTCACCGAAGACCTGAAGCAGATCTCCGTGCCCGTGCTCGTTATGCACGGCGATGACGATCAGATCGTCCCCTACGCTGACTCCGGGCCATTGTCGGCGAAGCTGGTCAAGAACGGGACGCTTAAGACCTACAGCGGTTTCCCGCACGGCATGCCAACCACGCAAGCCGAGACCATCAACGCCGATCTGCTGGCCTTCCTGAAAGCGTGACATCAACCCCCGTGATCCGCCACGGAGCCCAGCGGCGGATCACGGAGGCGATCGCACTAGCTCAAAGCCCTCATCGGGGGGCCTGCGAGTCCGGGATCGTCACGCCCGCCTGTACGCAACGACAACGAGCGGATCGGCACACCCGAACGTCGCTCTCGAGGCCGCCACCGACGGACTGAACGTCGCGCCCCCTCACAGCTGGTCTTCGCCGGTCTTGGACAAATGCATTGAAAGGGCCGGTCAACGCGCCCTGGTCGTTGACCAGCGCCGCCCCCGCGAGCCGACGATGCTGTCCCACATCTCCTGGCCGGCGTCGTCCAGTTCGTCGCGGCGAAGGTACGGAAGACGGCTCACGGCACGACGATAGTGCGGGCCGGGCCCCGTCAGGGTCGAACCTGGCCCCGGTTGGGCGCCAGCGCGGCGGAGCATTGCCCGCCTCGGTGGTTTGCATTTGGCGCGACCAATTGGGCGGTTCTGCAAGGGACTTTAGGCCCTTCTTTGGTAAAGAATTAGCAGCCAAGCTCCGCCTATGGTGGCGTTGCATTCACATCCAGTTAACAAAGATGTGCAGAGTGTCCTCAATGCGCTCGACGTACTCGAATTCCTTATGCGTGAGGATGAGGTCGACGTCAGCGACATCGCTCCGCGACTTGGCGTATCGGAGAGCACGGTGCACCACTTGCTGAACGCAATGTGCGTGCGCGATCTCGCGGAGCGCAACCCGGACACTGGGCTGTACCAGCTCGGCGTGCACCTGGCCGAGCTGGGCCAGGTCGCATCCGACCGGTTCCCGCTGCGCCGCGCCGCGCTGCCGCTGCTGCAGGAGCTGCGGCAGGCCAGCGGCCTATCGGTTCACCTCACCGTGCCGGACGGCGCCGATGTCGTCTTCGTGGAGCGACTGAAATCCGTGACCGGCATTGGCCCGACGACGGACAGCGGCCGGCGGATGCCGTCCCACGCGACCAGCGCCGGGAAGGCCTTGGCGGCCTTCGACCCATCGTTCGCGCAGGCCCGGAAGGCGGAGGGTTTCCCCCGCGTGGCGCCGCGCACGATCTCCACCGCGGCCGATTTCGACCGGGCCCTGGCCGAGGTCCGGCGCACCGGCGTCGCCATCAGCGTGGGCGAGTCCCAGTGCCAGCTGACCTCGGTGGCCGCCCCGGTGCGTGATTTTTGCGGGCGCGCCTACGCCGCTATCTCGGTGGTCGGGCCCGAGCCGGAGTTCGGCGACTTCGGCCGCGCGGCTCGGCTCGTTATCACCGCGACCGCCAAACTCGGCCAGGCACTGGGCCGGTTAGCGCCAGTTCCACCACGGCGGCCAGGCGCAGGCGCCACGGCGGCCAGCACGCCGTGAGCCCCGGCGGAGCGCAGCGCGCTCGGCCACCCCGTTGACGAACCAATCGATCAACCGCGACCAGATCCCGGTGACGCAGGATAGCCGCGCGCTGCACCCGCGCGACCTGCTTGATCCGCTCCTTCCAGTGCCCACCCTCCGGCTCGGGCAGTTCCTGCTCGCGATGACCCGAACCGCCACCCGCTCGTGGCGGCGTTCATCCACACCGCCCGCTACGCGGCGGGGCGCTGGCGGTCTGCGCGGTCCTGCCGCGCACCGCCTGGCCGATGAGGGCGCTTGACATCCTCCATCGCCCTGAAGGGCCAGGATTCCCGCGCGACTCGAGACGACGATGTCTTACCTGTCGCAGATGGGCGCGCTGGCGGTGCAGAACTTCCTCAGCGCCGCCGTCGGCATCGCCAAGTACTTCGCGATCATTCCCGCCCTCTTCATCGCGACCTACCCCCAGCTCAAGGCGCTCTTCACTACCTGAAGGTGTACGCCTACCGGATAAGGCGGAAGCTCGGTGACGAAAACGGGCAATTCCTGCAGAGCGACCCGGCGGTCGGCTACCGCCTCGCAGCGCCCGACAACTGATATGGACTTCCCTTGCCACATCCCTGGGCAGGTAGCCCGGAACACTGGAAGCCCGGACAGGCCTGCCTGACCGCCGCATGGCTTTGCGAACCTACACGGCCGCCTCAGCCCGGCGCCATGTCGACGAAGCGACTGTAGTGGCCCTGGAAGGCGACGGTAACCGTGGTGGTGGGGCCGTTGCGGTGCTTGGCGACGATCAGGTCCGCCTCGCCGGCCCGGGGGGACTCACGCTCGTACATGTCCTCGCGGTGCAGCAGGACCACCACGTCACTGTCCTGCTCGATGCTGTTGTGAAGGCTAATCCCGTTGGCGGCGAAGTTGTGTGAACCAACCACGGTGGCGTCGTACACCGGCTGTTCGCCGATGCTTTCCACGGACGCGATCTCGTCCCAGAACACATCATTGGTGGCCATCATCTCGAGCTCGGCATCGTCAAGGATTGTCGCGACGCTGGACAGCCGGGCCCGGCTCGGCGCGTACTTCCACATGGTGCTGCCGCCGAACTGCGTTTTGAGCGCGACCGCGAACTCGCGATGCGGCATCTTCCGGTCCGCCAGGACACTGCGTACGCGTTCCCACACTTCCCGGGGCACCGTATCAAGGTTGGTGTTGCCCTTGACCGCGCTGAGCATTTCCCGTGCCTTGTTCGCCGTGCTCTCGTCGGCACCATGCACGCCGATGTTCCGCAGGAAACGCAGTTGATCCTCCGCTCCGTAGAGGTGCAGGTGGTAACACGGCCGATAAGTCCCCTTGCTGACCTCCTTGATGCGCGTCATGACGTTGAAGCGCAACAGCAGGCGCGCCAGATCATCGACCATCCGGCGACTTGTGGACGCGTAGTAGATGCTGGCGTGCCCGGCCGTCGCGTCCCACCAGACGCACCCGTCCGTCGCCCACAGGTGACGTACGAACAACGCCACCTGCTGTTCCGGCAACGAGAATATCGGCGCGGGGATGAACTTTTCGTGGCTCGGGAGGATCGGCTGGCACCGGACGAAAGATCGATCGCCGAGTAGCTGAGCCAGCATGATGATCTCGGGCTCGGGCATGGGCCGTCCCGCCAGCGGTCCCGGGGTGTGTCGAGGGACGGCGACCCGGCAACCGACGGTGATGTCTCCCAGTGGGCGCCAGCCTTCATAGGTAAGGAATGGATGGTTGGCGGTGGCCTGTACCTGGCGGCCAGACGTCAGCCGCACACGGAAGACCTTCCTGATGCCACTCGGGAACGCATGCGTCATGGTCCGCGGGGTAAGCCGCAGCCGCTCGTCCAGCGACCAGACCGGGACATTGCGTTCCCCAGAGGCCATCAGTTCGCTGAGGGTGACCTCAGCGCCCGTGTCGGCGCGGAGAATCCGCGTGTCACCGGTCAGGCAACCCGATTCACGCAGGTCGGACAGGAGCGGCTTCTTGTCGGTGCGCTGCTCGGGGCCCCGGTTGAGCTGGGAGAGCGCGACCACGGGAACGTCGATCTCCTTGGCCAGCAGCTTCAGGGACCGGGACATCTCGGAGACCTCCTGCTGCCGGTTCTCCACCCGCTTGGGCGACGACATCAGCTGCAGGTAGTCGATGATCACCATGCGCAGGTCGTGGCGCTGCTTGAGGCGCCGGCACTTGGACCGGATCTCCATCATCGACATGTTGGGTGAATCGTCGATAAAGAGCGGGGCATCGGCCACCTCGCTCATCCGCCGGGCCAGTCTGGCCCAGTCGTCGTCGCTCATCTGGCCGGTGCGCATCGTCTGCAGCGACACCTTGGCCTCAGCCGACAGCAACCGCATGGTGATCTCGTTCCGGCCCATCTCCAGGCTGAAGAACGCCGTGCTCAGCCCGTTCTTTATCGCCGCCGCACGAGCAAAATCAAGCGCCAACGTCGACTTGCCAACGGCTGGACGGGCCGCGATGACGATCATCTGGCCGGGGTGCAGGCCGTTGGTCAGCGAGTCGAAGTCGGCGAAGCCGGTCGGCACACCGGTCATCCCGTCACCGCGGCTGCCGATCGCCTCGATCTCGTCCAGGGCACCCGGCATGATGTCGGCCAGGGAGTGATAGTCCTCGGTCACCCGGTGGTCGGTGATCGCGTACACCTCGGCCTGGGCCCGGTCCACCAGGTCGTCGGCCTCCGCGTCACCCGCGAAGCCGAACTGAACGATCCGGGTGCCGGCCTCCACGAGCCGCCGCAGGATCGCCCGCTCGCGGACGATCCGGGCGTAGTAGCCGGCGTTCGCAGCCGTCGGCACGGACGCGATGAGGGTGTGCAGGTACGGTGCCCCGCCGACGCGGCCGATCTCGCCGCGCCGGGTGAGCTCGTTGGCCACGGTGATCGCGTCGGCCGGCTCACCGCGGCTGTACAGGTCGAGGACGACCTCGTGAATGACCTGATGGGCCGGCCGGTAGTGGTCGTGCGGCCGGATGACCTCGATCACGTCGGAGATCGCGTCCTTGGACAGCAGCATCCCGCCGAGGACACACTGCTCCGCGGCGACGTCGTGCGGGGGTGTCCGCTCGAACTCACCGCGGGGAGCGATCTCGGCGACACTCACCAGGCAGCACCTCCCCTGTAGGCGGCGCTACGCGGGCCCCGCGCACGACGCTGTTCGGAACCGTTCTAGCGGACGGCTACGACAGTTTGGCGGCAGTGCTCACCAGACGCCAACCCGTCGTGTGCACATGCCTGTGGACAGCTTGTGAAGACACGCCGCCGGGACTGTGCACAGCTTGGGGAAGGCCGTGTGAAGAGGGCGGCGTCTCTCTGTTCCGCACGGCTCCTAGCTGCGGCAACGGTCTCCACGCCCTGTGCGGAAGAAAAAGATTCAGCGTTCGGCAGTATCCACAGCCGGGAGCGAGTTATCCACACTCCGGAGTATCACGCCGACGAGCCCGGGGCGCCCCGATCAGGCGGAGCCGGCCAGCGTCACGCCGGGGCCAGGAAACGATGCCGAACGGACCTGGCACGAGGTTCACCGAACCGTGCAGGGTTGCCAGCCGGCCCCGCTAGTATCCGATGGTGTGTTCGATCGAGGACGGGGCGATCGCCGAGGTCATCAGCGCCATCGACCAGCTGGCCGCCGATGCCGGAGCAGGCCTGGTCGCGGCGGACATGCGCGCACGGGTCGCCGGCATCTGGGCCATGCTGGCTGCCCTCGACCCTGAGCTGGCCCGGCTCAGCGCCGCCTACGAGCAGCCAACCGAGGGGCGCTAGCGTGCGAAAAGCCGGCCGCGTCCCGGGTGATGTCCCGGGAGCACGGCCGGCTTTCGCGTAATCAGGCTCCAACGACCTCGATACCGATGGTCGCGTTGACCTCCGGATGCAGCCGTACCCTCACCTGGTGCGTGCCGGCGGTCTTGATCGGGTCGGGGACCTCGATCCGGCGACGGTCGAGCTCCGGGCCGCCGGCGGCGCGGACCGCCCCGGCGATGTCGGCCGGGCCGACCGACCCGAACAGCCGGCCGTTGGTGCCGGCTCGCCGCGGCAGCCGGACCGTCAGGTTCTGCAACTCGGCCGCGGCGGCCTTCGCGTCATCCAGGCTGCGGATCTCGCGGACAGACCTCGCCCGCCGGATCAGGTCAACCTGCTTCTCGGCGCCCCGGGTCCACCGCATGGCGAAGCCGCGGGGAATGAGGTAGTTGCGCCCGTAGCCGCTGGCGACGTCCACGACGTCACCGGGGGCTCCGAGGCCACTGACCTCCTGGGTGAGGATGAGCTTCATCGGTGTGCGGCTCATGTCAATGCCTCCCCGCGGACTCAGCGAGCCGTGCTCGTGTAGGGCAGCAGCGCCATCTCACGGGCGTTCTTGATCGCCGTGGCGACCTTCCGCTGGTGCTGCGTGCAGTTACCGGTGACCCGCCGAGCGCGGATCTTGCCGCGGTCGGAGATGAACTTGCGGAGAAGGCCCGTGTCCTTGTAATCCACGTAGGAGATCTTCTCCTGGCAGAAGACGCAGACCTTCTTCTTGGGCTTGCGAATTGGTGGCTTGGCCATCGTGGTGCTCCTTTGCAGAGCCCCGCCACGGGCGGGGATGGTCGGTGACTGATGTCGGTCCGGGCGCGCTACGGCGCCCGGTCAGAACGGTGGCTCGTCGGAGAAGCCGCCAGGGTCCGCGGTCGCCCACGGGTCAGCTTCGGCCCGGCCGCCGCCGGACCCACTTCCGCTTCCGCCGGATCCGCCGCTGTAACCCTGGCCGCCGCCCTGGTTCCCGCCGAATCCGCCGCCGGACCCGCTCGACCGCTGCGCGCGCGCGACCTTGGCCGAGGCGTTGCGGAGCGAGGGGCCCACGTCGTCGACCTCGACTTCGTAGACGGTGCGCTTCTCCCCTTCCTTGGTCTCGTACGAACGCTGCCGCAGTCGTCCCGAGACGATGACCCGCATGCCGCGCTGCAGGCTCTCGGCCACATTCTCGGCCGCCTGCCGCCAGATGTTGCAGGTCAGGAAGAGGCTGTCGCCGTCCTTCCATTCCCCGGTGGAGTTGTCGCGGAAGCGCGGCGTCGAGGCCACGCGGAAGCGAGCGACCGGTTGCCCGGCCGGCGTGAATCGAAGTTCCGGATCGTCAACGAGGTTGCCCGCGATCGTGATCTGGGTGTCGCCTGCTGCCATCGGGCTGCTCCCGGTCGTTACCGTGGTCTTGGGGGTTATGAGTAGTGGTGCGTGCTCCGGTCAGTGGATGTTCGGCCGTACGACCTTGGTGCGGAGCACAGCTTCGTTGAGGTTCAGCTGACGGTCCAGCTCGCGGACCGTGTCGGGCTCGGCGGCCAGGTCCACGACCGCGTAGATGCCCTCGGACCGCTTATCGATCTCGTAGGCGAGGCGGCGCCTCCCCCAGATGTCCAGCTTCTCCACGCGGCCACCGCCGGACGGGACCACCTGCAGATACTGTTCAAGCGACGGCTGGACAATGCGTTCCTCGAGAGTAGGGTCGAGGATGATCATCATTTCGTAGTTGCGCATACTCGAGTCGTGCCTCCTCTGGACTGGCGCGGTCACGGTCTCTCCGTGACAGGAGGGGCTGGAATGGCGGCGGCTCCGGTGGCCTGCCACAATTTCACAGCCCGGTCAGCATACCTTGGGGCACCGACAGTCGGGACCGGCGAACGGAAAGCGGTGATTCGTGGCCCGGACAGGGGAAGAATCGAGATCAACAGATGCGCCGGTGCAGTTCCTGAGACGGAGGTGGCGACGTGGCGGGCACTGAGATGCCAAGGACAGAGCAAGCTGATCCGCAGGCGCAGCACATGACGCTCGACCAGAGCGGCCCGCGCCAGATGGCCCTGAACGTCCTCGCAATCGTGACGATCATCCTGGGCCTGGTCTCCTTCGTGCTGGGCATGATCGTGCGGAACGAGTCGTCGGTCTCGGCCGCGTTGCACGTGACCGCGACGGTGACCGGAGCCGCCTCCATCGTGCTGGGCCTGTACGTGCAGATGATCTCGGCCACCCGGACGGAGCGGATCGTGGTCGTGACCGGCATGATCGCGGGGTTCGTCGGCGCCTGCCTCGGCCTTGCCCATGGCGGCTTCTCCGGCTGAATTGCGAGCCAGCGCGGCTCTCGCGCGCACGAACGGGAACGTCAGGGACTCCGCTAGGCTCGGGCCATGGTGCGTATTGGTGTGCATATTGACGGCCCGGACCCGCTCGCCCAGGCGATCTCCCGCGGCGCGGACGCGGTGCAGTTCTTCCTCGGCGACCCGCAGGGCTGGAAGGGGCCGGTGCTGCCCGGTGACCCCGCGGAGGTGCGTGCGGCCTTCACCCAGGCCGGGGTCGACCCCTATATTCACGCGCCGTACGTCATCAACGTCGCGACCACCAACAACCGCATCCGGATCCCGAGCCGCAAGCTGCTGACCCAGCAATTGCAAGCGGCCGCGTCGATCGGCGCCAAGGCCCTCATCGTGCACGGCGGCCACGTGACGAACGGGGTGGATCCCGCGGAGGGCTATGCGAACTGGCGCAAGGTGATGGAACGGGTCGAGCGCCCGATACCGCTGCTGATCGAGAACACCGCGGGCGGTACAAACGCGATGGCGCGGACCCTGGACGCCATCGGGCATCTGTGGGACGCCGTGATGGCGGGGGTCAAGGACGGCGAGGGCGAGGTCGGTTTCTGCCTCGACACCTGTCACGCCTACGCGGCCGGGCTCGACCTGGCCGACGTGATGGACAAGGTGAAGGCGATCACCGGCCGGGTCGACCTGGTGCACTGCAATAACTCACGGGACGAGTTCGCCTCGGGCCGCGACCGGCACGCCAACCTGACCACCGGAACGATCGACCCGGACCTGATCCTGGGGGTGGTAGGCGCGGCCGGGGCGGCCGCCATGTGCGAAACACCGGACGATGATGGCAGCCTGGCCGGTGACGTCCGCTGGCTCAGGGACCATCTGGCCGCAGGCTGACCGCGGTGATCCCGGCCGGGGCGGCCCGGCCGCGGCGCAGCACGAGCCGGTCGGGTGCCCCAGCCAGCACACCGCCCGCCGGATCATCCTCGCCGTTGGCACGTACCACGTCCTGGTCCGGCCGCAGGACATCGCGGACCACGTAGCCGCACAGCAGCGCGACCGTGCCGAAGCGCGCCAGCAGCGCCGCGAAGTACCAGCCCGGGCCGATGCCGTTATAGCCCGGGATCACCATGCCGTTGCGGCCGACGTAGATGAGGTAGCCCCAGATGCCAAGGAAGTACCCGACCTCAGCGAGCTGCCACGCCGCGTAGGGCCAGAAGCGGGGCCGGGCCAGAACCGCCAGCGGCACGAGCCAGACCACGTACTGGGGCGACCACACTTTGTTGGTCATCAGGAAGGCCGCGAGCATCAGGAAGCAGAGCTGGGGCAGCCGGGGACGGCGCGGCGCGGCGAGGGCCAGGACCGCGATTCCCGCGAACGCCGCGCCGAACGTGGCCGCCGACAGCAGGTTCAGGGAGCCGAGGCCCGTCGCGCCGAGGACCGGGACGCCGAGGTGCTCGAAGAAGTACCAGATCGAGCCCCAGTCCGCCGGCCGGGTCCTGCTGAACGAGTAGAACGTCATCCAGCCTGCGGGCGCGATCACCATGACCGGCACGTTGACCGCCAGCCACGCCACCGCGGCCGAGCTCAACGTCACCCAGAAGTCGCGCATCCGGCCCGCCCGGACGCAGAGCAGGAGCAGCGGGCCGAAGAGCACCACCGGGTAGAACTTGGTCGCCACGGCCAGGCTGAGCAGAACGCCGGCCAGCACGCCACGCTTCGCCGCCCACGCGGCGAGGCCGAGCGCTGTGAAGGCCATCGCGATCAGGTCCCAGTTGACGAACGCGGACAGCACCAGGCCCGGCGCCAGCGCGACCAGGAGCGCCTGCCAGCGCCGCCGGGGACCGGCCGCATACGCGGTGGCCAGCACTCCGGCGACCGCGCAGATGACGAGCAGGATCACCGTCACGTCGAAGAACTCACGTCCCCGCGCGTACGGGTCGGTGATCGAGCGCACCAGCCACGCGGCGCCCTGCATCGCCGCGCCGATCAGCACCGGGTATTCCACGTGGTGGCCGATGTACGGCACCTTGCCCGAGGCGAGGCCCTCGCCGTAGTAGAGCGGGTAGATGTCGGTATAGCAGGCGTCCTGGAACTGCTTGACGGGGCTGTTCCAGGCGCCCGCCCGGCACGGCACCTTCTCCAGGAACGCGAGCAGCGCGCCGAGCAGCGCCGCGGCCACCAGGACGCTCGTGGTTCCCATCAGCACGGCCATTGGCCGTCCCAGCGGGAACCCGGCGCCCCCGGCAGGCCCGGAGTCCTCGCCGCCGGGATCGGGATCCGCTGGCGCCGGCCCCCGACGTCCACCGTTCCCCGAATGCGGCATGCTCAGCGAAGCTCCCGTTTCCGCTTGCGGCGCAGCCATCTCAGCGGGATCAGCCCCACCAGGCCGGCCGCACCGTTCAGGTTGCCGTTCGTACTCCCCGGCGCCGGCGGACCACCACCGTGCCCGGTGCCATTACCTTTACACGGCGTCCCGGTGAGCGGTCCACAGGTGGGCGCGGCCGTGACCGTCGGGAAGGGGCTGGGCACCGGGGGCGCCGGGCGCGTCACCGGAGCCGGAGCCGTCCGCGGGTCCTTGAGCGTGGCCGACTGCGTCGTGGTGGGCGCTGGGGCGGGGAGCATGCCCGGGCCGAACATGTTCCACGTCTGGCCGGTGAACTGCGGCGAGAGGAACTGCTGGATGGGCAGCGGGGCGAACTGATCATCGGCAAACGTGCGCCAGATGCGGGCTGGCCAGTAGCCACCGAAACCGCCGCCGACGTTGCCGCCCAGCCCGTTCAGTGTCTCTGTGGTGTGGTTGCCCTGGTTCTCGGTGAAGATGCCGACCGTCAGGGCGTACTGCGGGATCGCGCCGATGAAGAAGGCCGATTGTGCGCTGTCGGTGGTGCCGGTCTTCGCGATGATCGGGCGGCCGTCGCTCATCGCCGCAGCGGTACCGGTGCCGTTGATCGTGTCGAAGGACATCGCGTACTGGACCTGCGAGTCCAGCGCCGGGGTCAGAACCTGCGTGGAAGCGATCCTCGACGGGTTGGCGACCGTGCCCTGGCCGATCTGCTGGACGACGTGCGCCGCGTGATAGGTGCCGTCGTTGTCCAGCGTGGCCAGCATGGTGTCCTGCTCAGTGACCGACAGCGAGTCCTGGCCCAGCGCCATACCGACGTGGCCCTCGTCGCCCTGTAGCCCGGAGGTCACGGTGTTCACGCCGAACTGCTTGGCCATGTTGACGACGTTCCGGGTGCCCACCCGGTGGATCAGGTCGGTGAAGGCGGTGTTCGAGGACTGAGCTTCAGCCTGCGCGACGCTCATGGGGCCGTACTCAGCATTGTCATCGTTCTGCTCCTCGAACCAGTTCGAGGAGGCATCCGCCTGCGACCGGCTCGCGGGCGTCATCGGCTCGCTGTCGGGCGGGATCCAGAGCGGGCTATACCCGTCGAGCGTGGTCGTGGACACGTTCATGCCCTGCTGGACCGCGGTGGCCAGCACGTACGGCTTGAACGACGACCCCACCTGCTCGCGGGTCAGCACGGTGTTGTCGCTGCAGTCATGGCAGTACTTGGCCGGCCCGTTCGCGCCGGGTCCGCCGTAAAAGGCCACGATGGCCCCCGTCTGGGGATTCTGCAGCTCGGCGCCCACCAGCGCGTACCAGGGAAGTGCCCCGCCGTCCGCGGCCATCAGCTTCTCGTTCTGATTCACCGCGCTGTACAGCCGGTCCATCATCGGCTTGCTGATCGTGGTGACGATACGGAGCCCGCCGTTGTCGATCTGGGCCGACGACAACTTGTACACCCCATCCGTCCCCAGCTCGTTCTGCACCAGGCCCAGGATGTAGCTGTCGTACGGAGCCGAGCCAACGTGCTGGTCTTGCGCGCTGAGAACCGTGGGGAATTTCTCGGTCGTGGCCTGCTGCGCGGTCAGGTCACCCATGGTGACCATGCCATTGAGAACGTATTGCCAGCGTGCGACGAGAGCCTGGTGACCAGCCGGGGTCGGGTAGTAGCTCGGGCTCTGGATGGTGGCGGCGATCATCGCCGCCTGCACGACGTTGAGCTGCGAAGCCGGTATCCCGAAGTACGTCTCAGCCGCCGCGCCGACCCCGTAGGCGCCCTCGCCCAGATAGATGGTGTTCAGGTACTGCGTCAGGATCCAGGCCTTGGACTTCTCCTTGGCCACCTTCAGCGCGACGAAGATCTCCTTGACCTTGCGGCTGGCGCTCTGCTGGGTGCCGATGTTGGCGTAGTAGTTGCGGACGAACTGCTGGGTGATGGTCGAGCCGCCCTGGAGCGAGCCACCGCCGTTGAACACGTCCTCGTAGGCGGCCCGCATGATCCCTTTCGGCGAGACACCGCCCTCGGTGTAGAAGCTGCGGTCCTCGGCGGCCACCACGGCGTCGCGCATGAAGGGTGAGATCTGGTTGTACTGGAGCAGTTGCCGGTTGGTGTTCCCGAACGTGCCCACGACGGTCTTGCCGTCACTGAAATAGACGGTGGACTGCTGCTGCATCGCCGCCTGCGAAGCGTCGGTGGGGACGGTCGTTTTCGCGTACGCGTAGCTGATGCCCGCGACGCACAGCAGGACCAGGCCGCCGAAGCCGACGGCCATGAGGCCGGCCACCTTCTGCCAGGTCCAGCGGCGCCACCAGCTGCCCTTGACCTTGGTCCGCCCCGGCCCGCTGCCCCGGCCGCCGCGCCCCGGTCCCCGGCCGCCGCCGTGGCCCCCGCCACCGTGGGCACGGCCAGCGTGACCACCGCCGCCGTAAGCCGCATCGCCACGGCCCTGGCGGTACGTGTCCCGGGGTGCGCCGTAACCGTTCCCGCTGGTCCCGTAACCAGCCTCGCGGGTCGCGTAACCAGCACGGCTGCGCGCGGCCGCAGGCCGGTATCCGCTCGTGGGCCAACCGGGGGAACTCTCAGCCGGGCGATCCGCGCGGCGGCCGGAACGGCCGTCGTCCCGGAGCGGGTCATACAGGTCGCCGCGCGGGCCGTACCCGCCTCGCGGGTCCCGGCTCACCGGGCGGTCCGGGCGGGAACGGCCGTAATCATCGGCCGCCTGCGGTGCTGGCCGATTATGCCCACTGACGTCTCTGCTCACGCATCCTCGCTGTTGGCTGAACGGATGGCGGCCAGGCGGTACCGCCGAGGCTAAACGGTACCCAGGGCCGTCAGCCGCCGCTGGCACGTCCGATCGCACCGTCGCGACGTAACGTGCCTACCAGTGCACCCTTACTGGCTCGTCCTGGCTCGCCGGCCGCGACGCGCGCGCGGCTCACCCGTGCCAAGAACGTAAGACGTGGCAAGGTGGTTCCAGCCACAACTTTGGCAGACTTCGACCACATAGACCCGGAATTCGCCGTATTCGGCGGCCATCTCGTCGAGCTCAGGACCGCGTTTCACGCGTCCCTCATATTGCCCTAGCTCATCGCCGTACACGTACGTAACGTGGGTAAGCTTGGCTTTCCGGCAGATCGAGCAGTTGGTCCCGGTTGGCTCCCCGTGAAATTTAGCGGCCCTCAGCAGATACGGGTGCGCGTCGCACACGTCGGCGACCGTGGTCTGGCCGGCGTACACGGACGCGAGCGTTGCCCGCCGGGCAAGCCCGTAGTCGACGACGGAACGCCTCGTTCCCATGACGGACAGGGTACGTCGGAACTCGCGCCAGTCCGAGCCCGGATGGGTGGTGAATCTCGCCCGCTGCGCAGGATGCCCAGCTAAGGAGTCTGGCCGCCTCGCCCGAGCTTGCCGCTTGCTTAACCATCTAGCGCTCTATATCCTCGTGATGTATCGGCTCGATACATCAGTGTGAGACATCGACTAGATACATCGGCGCACATGTGCAGACGGCTGGCCCGCGGGCCGGCCGATGGTCGGGGGTGGGACGGTGACCGGTAAGCGATCCGGCGTGCTGGAGCTCGCCGTGCTCGGGTTGCTGGATGGATCACCTATGCACGGCTACGAGCTGCGCAAGCGGCTCAGCTCCGTGCTGGGCGCCTTTCATGCCTTCTCGTACGGATCGCTCTACCCGTGCCTGAAGGAACTGCTCGGCCGCGGCCTGATCGCCGAGGAAGACACTGATCCCTCGCCACGGCCCCGGGCGGGACGCCGGTCCAGGATCGTCTACCGGCTGACCGCGGAAGGCAAGGACCGGCTGCACGAGCTGCTGAGTGAGGCCGGGCCCACGGCGTGGGACGACGACGGTTTCGGCGTGCACTTTGCCTTTTTCGGGCAGACCCGCGCCGATATCCGGCTGCGGATCCTGGAGGGGCGCCGCAGCCGGCTGGAGGAGCGGATGGAGGCTGTCCGGGCGGCGTTCGCCCGCACCCGGGAACGCGTGGACAGTTACACCCTTGAGCTGCAGAAGCATGGCCTCGAGTCGGTCGAGCGGGAAGTCCGCTGGCTAAACGAGCTGATCGCGTCGGAACGACAGCGGGACGCCGGCGCCACGAACCAGCCGGGGCCGGACGAAACCGATCCGGGTCACCGGGGTACCTACAACGCATGAGCAAGGACAAGAAGGAGTCATCCTGATGGGTTCGGTACGTGTGGCCGTCGTGGGCGTGGGCAACTGCGCGAGTTCCCTCGTCCAGGGGCTGGAGTACTACAAGGACGCCGACGAAAGCAGCCGGGTGCCCGGGCTCATGCATGTCCGGTTCGGCCCCTACCACGTGAGCGACCTGGAAGTGGTCGCCGCGTTCGACGTGGACGCCAAGAAGGTCGGCTGCGACGTGGCGGACGCGATCAGCGCCAGCGAGAACAACACCATCAAGATCACCGACGTGCCGCCGACCGGGGTCACGGTCCAGCGCGGCCCGACGTTCGACGGGCTGGGCGAGTACTACCGGGACATGATCACCGAATCGGACGAGCCCGCGGTGGACGTGGTCGCCGCGCTCCGGGAGGCCCGCGCCGACGTGCTGGTCAGCTATCTGCCGGTCGGTTCGGAAGAAGCGGACCGCTTCTACGCGCAGTGCGCCATCGACGCCGGTGTCGCCTTCGTCAACGCGCTGCCCGTGTTTATCGCTTCCAACCCGGAGTGGGCCGCCAAGTTCACCGAGGCTGGCGTGCCGATCGTGGGTGACGACATCAAGTCACAGGTCGGCGCGACAATCACGCACCGCGTCCTGGCCAAGCTCTTCGAGGACCGCGGCGTCGAGCTGCTGCGCACCTACCAGCTCAACGTCGGCGGCAACATGGACTTCAAGAACATGCTGGAGCGCAGCAGGCTCCGGTCCAAGAAGATCTCCAAGACCCAGGCGGTCACCTCCCAGATCCCGCACGAGATGGAGGGCGCGGCCGTCCACATCGGACCGTCGGATCACGTGCCGTGGCTGGACGACAGGAAGCTGGCTTTCGTCCGGCTGGAGGGGCGCGCCTTCGGCGACGTGCCGCTCAGCCTGGAGTACAAGCTGGAAGTGTGGGACTCGCCCAACTCGGCCGGCGTGATCATCGACGCCATCCGCGCTGCGAAGATCGCCAAGGACCGCCGTATCGGCGGCCCGGTCATCTCGGCGTCCTCGTACTTCATGAAATCTCCGCCTGAGCAGTTTGGTGATGACGTCTGCCGTGACCTGGTAGAGAAGTTCATCCGCGGAGAAGTCCAGCGGTAAGGATCCGGCGCAGGCCGGCTGACCTCTCCCTGACCAGGTGGGCCCAGTCCCTGACCGGGGTGCGGTCCAGCAGCAAGGCGACTACCTGAGGGCCAGCCCCAGGTAGCGGCCTTTGCGCGTCGGCCCGGCACCGTAGGCTGTTGAGGTGGCCCCGCGCGCCGTCTCACGTCTCTCGCGGTCCTCGGCCGTCCATGACCTGCGGTGGGTTCTCGCCGAGCCCGGTTTCCGGCGCCTGTTCGCCACCCGGCTGATCTCGCAAGCCGGTGACGGCATCTACACGGCCGGGTTCGGCGCCTATGTGTTCTTCTCGGCGACCACATACCCGAACCCGGCCGCCGCAGCCTCGGCTTTCGCGGTTCTCTACCTGCCTTACTCGCTCATCGGGCCGTTCGCCGGCGTCTTCATCGACCGCTGGTCCCGGCGCCAGATCCTGCTGGTGTCGGCGCTCGTCCGGGCCGGCCTGGTGGCGGTGACCGCGCTGCTCGTGGTCTCCGGCCGGCTCGGTGTGCCCCTGTACGTGAGCGCGCTGGCCGCGCTCGGCGTCAACCGGTTCTTCCTGGCCTCGCTGTCTGCGGCCCTGCCGCACGTCGTCCGCGACGACAAGCTCGTGATGGCGAACTCCCTGGCCCCGACGGTGGGCGGGATCGTGACGGCGGTGGCGGGCATCGCCGCGATCGGCGTCCGCCTGCTGCTCGGCGGGGGCCACCGCGGCGCGGCCGTGATCGTGCTCGTAGCCGGGGTCTTTTATCTGCTGGCCGGACTGACGGCGGCGACCATGCGGCGCGATTTGCTGGGGCCGGTCCAGGAGGCGGACCACACGCCGGAACCCCTGTCACGGGCCCTGCGGGAGGTGGCAGGAGGCCTCGTCGCGGGGGTGGCCTACCTCACCCGCCGCCGGGGCCCGGCGGCGGCCATCGGGGCGATCGGCGGGTATCGCCTGCTGTACGGGATCGCTTTCCTCATGTCGATCCTGCTGTACCGCAACTACTTTTACCCGGCCGGCAACGGGAACGCGGCCCTCGGCCACTTCACCCTCGTGATCATCGTGTCCGCGGTGGGTTACGGGCTCGCGGCCGTCATCTCCCCGCCGGTCACCAGACGGCTCGCCAAGGAGCCCTGGATCGCCCTGCTACTCGCCTGCTCCGGCGTGGCGGCGGTGCTGGGCGTGACGTTCAGCCAGATCCCGTTCCTCGTCATGGGCTTCGTTCTCGGCCTGACCGGTCAGGGGATCGCGATTTCGGCCACGACGATCGTCCAGGAGCAGACGGGCGACGCCTACCGGGGCCGGGCGTTCGCCCTGTACGACATGATGTTCAACGGGGTTTTCGTGGTCGGGGCCATCGCCGCGGCGGCCATCATCCCGGTCGACGGCAAGTCCTATCCGCTGATCGCGGTGCTGGCCGTCGGCTATCTGCTCGTCGCGGCGATCTACGCGCTGCTGAGCCGGGGCCGTGCGCGTCATGTCGCGGTGGGGCCCGAGGATCCATCGCCGTCGGGGGCCTCACCCGGCTCACCGTCAGCGGCCTCACCGGCCGCACCGCCAGCGGCCGGGGACGGCACGGATAGCCCCTCCGCCTCGGCCCAGCGGAGCAGCTCCTGAGTGGCGCGTTCCCTGCCGATCAGGCCCTCTTCGATGCGGAGCTCCAGCAGGAACGCGTAGGCCCGGCCGACCAGCGGGCCGCGCGGTACGCCCAGGATCCGCATGATCTCGTTGCCGTCCAGTTCGGGCCGGAGCTTGGCCAGCTCTTCCCGCGCGGACAGCCGCTCGATCCGCTGTTCCAGGTCGTCGTAGGCGCGGGCGAGCCGGTTCGCCTTCGCCACGTTCCTCGTGGTGCAGTCGGCCCTGGTGAGCGCGTTCAGCCGGGTCAGCAGGGGCCCCGCGTCCCGCACGTACCGGCGGACAGCCGAGTCGGTCCACCCGGCCTCACCGTAACCGTGAAAGCGCAGATGCAGCTCCACCAGCCTGGAGACGTCGTTCACCACGTCCTTGGGAAACCGGAGCGCGGTGAGCCGCTTCCTGGCCATCTTGGCCCCGACCACCTCGTGGTGGTGGAAGGTGACCCGGCCGTCGGGCAGCCGGTCACGCGTCCTCGGCTTGCCGATGTCGTGCAGCAGCGCAGCGAGCCGCAGCACCAGGTCGCCGGTCAGCCCGTACCGCTCCTCCAGTCCGATGGCCTGGCGCAAGACGGTGAGACTGTGCTGGTAGACGTCCTTGTGTCGGTAGTGCTCGTCGGCCTCGAGCCGGAGGCGTGGCACCTCGGGCAGCACGTAGTCGGCGACGCCCGTGTCGACGAGCAGTTCGATCCCGCGCACGGGGTCGTGCGTCAGCATCAGCTTGCTGAGCTCATCGGTGATCCGTTCGGCGGAAACGATCTCCAGCCGCTCGGCCTGGCGTCCCATGGCCGCACGAACGTCATCGGCCACGGCGAAGTCCAGCTTGGCGCAGAACCGGGCGGCGCGCAGGATGCGCAGCGGGTCATCGGAAAAAGACTCATCCGCCGTCGCGGGCGTGCGCAGGACCTTCTCCTTCAGCGCCAACAGTCCGCCGAATGGGTCGACGAGCTCATGGGCGGGCAGGCGCGCCGCCATCGCGTTGACGGTGAAGTCCCGGCGGCGCAGATCCTCCTCCAGGGATGTCCCGTAGCGCACCCCGGGTTTGCGCGACCGTGACCCGTATTCCTCACTCCGGTAGGTGGTGATCTCGAAGATGGTGCTGTCTCTGCGCAGCCCGACCGTGCCGAAATCAATCCCCACCGTCCACACGTGGTCCGCCCAGGCCCCGACGATGGCCAGGATGTCCGCGGGCGGCGCGTCGGTGGTCAGGTCGAGATCTCCGGGCTGCCGTCCCAGGAACACGTCACGGACCGAACCGCCGACCAGCGCGAGCTCGTAGCCGTGCCGCGCGAACAGCAGGCCGAGGTCGTCGGCGGCGGGCGCTACGCGCCGCAGCAGGGCCGCAGCGGCCTTTCGCTGCTCGTCGTTCAGCGGGTTCACGGGGCTCACAGGACGCAGGGAAATGGAATTTGGCACGGCTATCGAGGGTAAGGGGTGTGGGTAAGCGAGGATACCCGGAGCGGCGCAAATGCCGCCGCGGGCCACCAGGTAGCCGCGGGCCACCAGGAAAAGGAAACGGGCCGGCCGGGTATGCGCCCGCCTGAGCCCGCCCGATCGCCCGCGACGCTGGCCACTTTTTCAGGAAAGGGCAATAACATCTCAGGCGTGCCCCGTCAGCGTGCCGCGCCGGGTTCCTTCATCCGGGCCGCGGTCACCCTCGCCCTTCTCGTTGCCGCGATCGCGGTGGCGGGCGGGTGCCTGATGGCGGCCGCTCCCGCCGCGCACGCCGGCGAGCAGGGGCGGCTGGCACCGGCCCCGAGCAGCGCGTCTGTCGTCATCGATTCGGTCAGCCCGCAGGTCGCCCGGCCCGGCGGGACGGTGACCGTTTCGGGCACGGTCACGAACGAATCGCACAGCACGCTGTCCGGCCTGTCCATCCAGCTGCGCTCGGCGGCGGCGCGGCTGGGCACCCGGGACGACCTGGCGAGCTACGCCAGCGGCACCCTGGCCGCCGACACCCCGGTCGGCACTCCCGTCCTGGTCACCGACGGCCTGCCGAGCGGCGCCACCGCCCAGTGGCGGGTCTCTCTATCGGTGACCGCGATCGGGATCAGCGAGTTCGGTGTCTACCCTCTGGCCGCGCAGGCCGTTGACGCCATCGGCCTTCCCGTCGGCACGGCGCGCACCTTCCTGCCCTTCTGGCCGGGTGCCGCCGCGGCCGGCCTGACGCAGCGCCTGAAGGTCGCGTGGGTCTGGCCGCTGCTCAACGCGCCCCAGCAGGGCATCTGCCCGGCACTAAGCAGCAACAGCCTGGCCACCAGCATCGCCCCTGGCGGCCGCCTGGGCACGCTGCTGGCCACCGGTTCCGCCTACGCCGCGAGCGCGGACCTGACCTGGGCGGTGGACCCGGGCCTGCTGCAGAGCGTCTCCACGATGACGCACGCGTACCGGGTGGGAGGAACGGCCGCCTGCACCGGCGGCATCCCGTACCGGGCGAGCCCCGCCGCGGCCCAGTGGCTGTCCGGAGTGCGGGCGGTCGCCTCCAGCCAGCAGATGTTCACGACGCCGTACGACGACGTGGACGTCGCGGCGCTCACTCACAATGGACTGGACAGCGACCTGGCCAGCGCCTACCACCAGAGCAGATTGGCGGCGAGCGCGCTGCTGGGCGTGTCGTCCAGGCCTTCGGCGGGCGGCAGCCCGGGCCGGGCCGTCCCGGCATCGGCGTCCGGCTCAGTCGCGTGGCCGGCCGACGGGCTGGCCGATTCCAGCGTGCTCGCCAACCTCGCGGTCAACGGGATCAGCACCGTGGTGCTCAGCAGCGCCGAGATGCCCGCACCCAGCGGCACATTCATCCCGGACGACGCGGTGGCCTCAACGCCGACGGCCACCGGGACGACCATGAAAGTGCTGCTCGCCGACTCGACGATCACCAGCGTGCTCGGCTCGGCCACGTCCGCGCCCGGCAGTTCCTCCGCGGTAAGCCAGCGGTTTCTCGCCGAGACCGCGATGATCGCGGCCGAAGACCCGGCCTCGGCACGTTCGGTGGTCGTGGCGCCACCACGCGAGTGGGCTCCGTCCGCCGCCCTGGCCAGCCAGTTGCTGAGCGAGACGGCCAGCGCACCCTGGCTGGCACCCGACACGCTCGCCGCGCTGGCGAGGTCGCCGGTGAGCGCCACCCAAGCGGCCCGCATGCCACCGCCGGACAATCAGGTCACCCAGGGTGAGCTGAACGGCCTCTATCTCAAGCAGGCCGGCGCCCTCGACTCCCTGGTGCGGGTGTACAAGAGCATCCTCCTCCAGCCGAAGGCGCAGTACCTGAGCCAGCTGAGCGCGGGCGTGGCGGCGACCGAATCATCCGCGTGGCGGGGCAGCCCGGCGGCCGGCGCAGCGGGCATGGCCATGCTGGACCACGTCACGGATTACCTGACCGGTGTCTTCCGCAAGGTCCAGGTCGTCAACTCGGCACGGGCGACCCTGGTCGGGTCGTCCGGCACGCTTCCCGTGTCCATCGGGAACCTGCTGCCCGAGAGCATTCAGGTGCGGCTGCATGCGACCGTGCCACCCGACAGCCGGCTGACGGTGACGGGCCAGACCCCGCCGGGCCTGATCACGGTCGGCGCCGGACAGACGGTGACCGCCCGCCTGTCCGTCCGTTCGGGGGCCGTCGGTGACACGACGATTGAAATGCGCCTGCTCGGTAAGGACGGCAAGCCACTGCCGAGTGCGCCCGTATCGCTCAGCGTGCAGTCGACCCAGTTCGGGTCGACGCTGCTCATCATCATCTACGTCGCACTGGGGGTCTTCGTGCTGACCGCCATCGCCCGGGCGATCCGCCGGGCGCTGCGCGACGATCCCCCCGGGCGGCCGCAGGGCGGTCGGCCGGGCGCCCCCGGGCACGGTAACGAGGCAGAACGCTCGCCAGGTATGCTCACCGCGGTCGATGGAGCGGCTACCGTCGAAAGAGGCAACGAAGGTACCGATCCCCGTCACCCACCGGAGGGCCCGGATGATTTCGCCGATGTACGAGGCTCGGCCGGGTATCCCTGACCGCAGGCCTTGCGCAGGCGCGTACGCCGGCCTGACTGTGGGGCAGACCGGAGTGACGGCCATGACGGGCGGACCGCGCCCTGACAATCCGGCGGGTGGAACGTGACCGGCGGGTCCTCCGACGACGAGCCGCGCCGCGGCGGGATCAGGGGCCGCTACGGCCGGGACCCGCGCCACCAGCCTTCCGGCCCCGGTGAACGGAACGACCCGGGCGAGGACGGCACCGCCCGGTACGGTTCCGGGGATCTCAGTGACCTGTGGCGTGAACCCGACCCGTGGGCGGCCGACGCGCGGCGCGGGCTCGAGGCCTGGCAGGACAGTGACGAGCCTAGGTTCCCGAATGAGCCCCGCTACCGGGACGAGCCCGGGTACGGCGACCAGCCGCGGCCGGAGGAGACCTACCAGAGCCCGGTCACCTGGACTGGCCGGGATGGAGGATCGCGCCCCGCGAGACGTGAACCGGACGCGCCCACCGAGCGGCAGCGCAACCCCCGTGCCTGGCACGACCCCGCGGAACAGCCCCGTGGGGGGGAGCTGAGGCCCCGGACCGGAAACCAGCCGAGGCCGCCCGGCGGCCAGGACGCCTGGCGTCAGGCTCCGCCGCCGGCCGGACCTCCCCGGCGCCCGGCAGCCCCGCCGCCGGGGCCCGCCGAATTCGGCCAGGGCAAGCGAGCCTGGTGGGACGACGCCTTCCGGCCATCCTCGCCGGCGTCCTTTCCGGCGTCCTTGCCGGCCGATCCGGGCCGGGCCGGATCCGCAGGGACGGACCGGCCGGGACGGTCGCAGGCAGGCCGGCCCCAGCCGCGCCCGAGCCAGCCGGCCCAGGGCCAGCCCGGCCAGGGCCAGCCGCCGCCCGCGCCGGCCCGGCGGCCCTCGGCCCAGGGTTACGGCGTTCCGCCTGGTGAGCTGACCCAGCCGATCCCGATCTACCAGCCGCAGGGCACCTATGTCGCCGACGCGTACCGGGCGGCGGGTCCCGACGACGACGCTGCACTGGCGGAGACGGCCTATGTCCCGCTTCCGGATTTCCGCCGCGAGGGTGCAGCGCCCGCCGGAACCGGCCTGGCCCGGTCTACCAGTTCGATGGCGATGGGCACGCTGATCTCCCGGGTCACCGGCTTCCTGCGCACCTTCGTCTTTGTGTTCGCGCTCGGCACCGCCACCCTCGCGAACGCCTACAACAACGCCAACACCCTCCCGAACGCGGTGTACGACGTGATGATCGGCGGCGTGCTCACCAGCGTGGTGGTGCCACTGCTGGTGAAGGCGGCCAACAAGCACCGGGACAGCGGTGAAGCTTACAACCAGCGGATCTTTACCCTCACCGTGGTGGCCCTGGGCATTGTCACGGTGGTGGCAACGCTCTCGGCCGGGCTGCTTGTGGACCTCTACGCGGCCTCTGTGCACGGCGCCGAGCACCGCCTCATGGTCGTGTTCGCGTACTTCTTCATCCCGCAGATCTTCTTCTACGGGCTAAGTTCGCTGATCGGCGCGATCCTGAACACCAGGAACAGCTTCGCCGCGCCGATGTGGACGCCGATTATCAACAACGTCGTCGTCATTGTGGTGGGGCTGCTCTTCGTGGTCACCATCGGACTGGACAAGACGGCCGGCGACGTGTCCACCGGTGGCGTTCTGCTGCTCGGGATCGGGACAACCCTGGGCATCATCGTCCAGACCGTCGCCCTGATCCCGGCGCTGCGCAAGGTTGGCTTCCAGTGGCGGCCACGGTTCGACTTCCGCCGCGAGGAGCTGGCCGAAATCGGCCGGATGGCGATCTGGATGCTGGCCTACGTCGTGTCCACGCAGATCACGTTCGTCGTCACGACGAGGCTGGCCAACGCGGCGAGCGTGCACGTGCCCGACGCCGGCGTCTCCGCCTATAACTACTCGTACGCCCTGTTCCTGCTGCCGTACGCCATCATCGGCGTGTCCGTGACCACGGCGCTGCTGCCCAGGATGAGCAGGCACGCCGCCGAGGGAAAGTTCTGGCTGGTGCGTGGCGACTTCTCCGCCAGCATCCGGCTGTCGTCGGTCATCCTCGTGCCCGCCGCCCTGCTGCTGGCCGTCCTCGGGCCGGCCTTGTGCGAGTTCCTGTTCAGCTACGGCAGCTCGTCGGTCGCGGGCGCACGGTACATCGGCGAGGCGTTCGCGGCCTTCTCCCTCGGGCTCGTGCCGTTCGTCATCTTCCAGCTTCTGCTGCGCGTATTCTACGCCCTGCACGACAGCCGCACCCCGGCCATTATCGGTTTCCTGACGATGATCGCCACCGTGATCGGGAACCTCATCGTGGCGGCGATCCTGCCACCGGGCCAGGTCGTCGTCGGCATGGCTTTCGTCTACGGCGTCAGCTACGTCTTCAGCGCGGTGGTCGCGTGGCGGCTGCTGAGCAGGCGCGTCGGCGGCCTGGACGGCCGCGTGGTCACGCGCAGCCTGGTCCGTATGCACGTGGCCACGATCCCGCCGCTCGTCCTCGCTTTCGCGGTCGGGGCCGCGGTGGGCGCGGTCGTCCATCCTGGTCCTGTTTACGGATTCGTCACCGTCCTGATCGGCGGCGGCGGCGCTGTGCTGCTGTACATCGTGGTGGCCAAGGCGCTCCGGCTGGACGAGCTGAACCAGCTCATGCGGATGGTCGGCGGCCGGTTCGGCCGCCGAGCCTGAGGCCGGGCGGCCAGCAGGTGTGGGGGGCATGTCGAGCCGGTGACCCATCTGGGAACGAGCTCAGGGACGTGGGATCATAGGTGAGACATCGACGCCAATCGCGTATAACGGTTTACACGGGGCCGCTCGCTCGTAGCCCCGGTGGGAGGGCAAAGCGTCTTACCATTGTGAATACCTACGGCAGCGCCGGCGGTCACGCCGCCGATCGAACCGGGGCCCGGAAGGAGGGTCGAGAGCCATCCCGCTCTTGACGGGTGATGCATGAGCACGTACACCTCTGAACCGGGGATCCGGCTAGCAGGCCGTTACCGCCTCGAAGACCAGGTCGACGCAGGCGGTGGCTGGGCGCTGTGGAAGGCCATCGACGAAATCCTGGCGCGGGCCGTCACCGTGCTGGTGTTCACTGAGACCTTTCCCCGCGTCCGGGAGGCGGTCACGGCGGCGCGGGCCGCGAGCCGTCTGAACGACTCGCGGCTGTCTCAGGTATTCGATGTCGATGACTCGGGTGACCGTGCCTTCATCGTCATGGAATGGGTCGCGGGCGAGTCACTCACCGACATGCTCAGCGACGGGCCGCTGGACCCCTCGTGGGCGGCCACCCTGGTTTCCGAGGCCGCGCAGGCGATATCCGCCGCGCACGCCGCCGGCCTCGCGCACCTGAGGCTTGTTCCCGGGTCGCTGCGCTGGACCTCGGGCGGCGGCGTGAAGATCACGGGCCTCGGCATGGACGCGGCCATCGCCGGGGTCGGTACCGAGGAAGGCTCCGCCAAGGACCGGGCGCTCACCGACACCCGCCAGCTTGCCTGGCTTATGTACGCGGCGGTGACGGGTTACTGGCCTGGCCCCGAGCCGACGCCGCTACCACCCGCGCCGACGGTGGACGGCGCCCCCTGCGGGCCCCGCCAGGTGTCCGCAGGCGTCCCCGCCAGCATCGACTCGATCATCTGCCAGGCGCTGTTCCAGCGGCACGGCCGCAACGGGTCGGTGATCACGACACCGATCGAGTTCGCCGATGCGCTGACCCGCGTCGCTCCGCGCGCGCTGCCCACCCCGTCGCCGTATTACGACACGGCGCGGATGAGCCGGGGATCCGAGGCAGCGCGCACCGCGCGATACGGCAGCCAGCAGCCGCCCCGCCCGGAGGCCCCCGGATGGGGCCGCCAAGGGCCGCCAGAGTGGCCGGCGCCCCGGGGAGGCGCTGGCCGCCCGCCGCGGAGCGGCGCGGCCAAGACCCTGATCAGCCTGGTGCTGGTGCTCGTGCTCGCGGCCGTCGCTGCCGTCGCGTGGTCGGTGTTCCACACCAAGCACGGCACGACCGCGCGAGGAGCTTCGGGCGGTCACAGCCCGTCAGCCAGCCCGACGGCGGCCATGGCGATCCTGCATCCGGTCAGCGCGAACGCGGCCGACAACCCCACCCAGGCGGGCGCCGCGATCGACGGCAGCACCACCACGAACTGGAGTTCCCAGTTCTACATCGGCAGCCCGGTCTTCGGCGGCCTGCGCAAGGGCAGTGGCCTGATGCTGGACATGGGCAAGCAGGTCCGGCTCAGCGAGGTACAGGTCCAGTTCGGCTCGATCTGCTGCGCAGCGGTGCACATCGATATCGGCAATTCCGGCGACCCGTCATCGGAAAACGGGCTCACGACGGTGGCGAGCGCCAGCCACGCGGTGGACATCACGAAATTCAATGTGACCAGCTCGGCAAGGGGGCAGTACGTGATGATCTGGTTCACCAGCCTGCCGCCGATGGCCGGAAGCCCGAACCAGTATGAGGCCCAGGTCTACAACGTGGTTGTGCGCGGATCCAGCTGAGATCCCCGGGCAGCCGTGACGGACCGACTCTCCCCTGACCTCTCGGACGCTCAGCTTCTGGAGCGCCATCTGCAGGGCGACGCAGACGCCTTCGGCCTGTTGTTCCTGCGCCATCGCGACCGCTTGTGGGCCGTTGCCCTGCGCACTCTCTGCGACCCGGACGAGGCCGCGGACGCCCTGCAGGAAGCCATGATCTCCGCGTTCCGCCGGGCCGGTGACTTCCGTGGCGACTCGGCCGTGACCACCTGGCTGCACCGGATCGTCGTGAACGCCTCCCTTGACCGGCTCCGGCGCAAGACCGCGCACCCGGCCAGTTCTGTGGGGGACGAAAGCGCTCTCGATCTTCTCGCCACTCAGGGCCGGGTGCCGGCGATCACCGACCCGGCCAGCATCCGTGACACCACCCTCGACGTGGAAGCGGCGCTGCGCCTCATCCCGCCCGAGCAGCGCGCCGCCCTGGTTCTCGTCGATATGCTCGGCTATCCGGTGGCCGACGCCGCGGCCGTGCTGGACATCTCGGTGGGGACCGTGAAGAGCCGCTGCGCCCGTGGCCGCGCCCGGCTGCTTCCGCACCTGGACCACCTGCGCGGTAGCGCAGCGGAAACCGATCCCCGGACGGAAGAGGGGATATCACGGAACCGTGCCGCGACTGGCAGCGTCTCACCTGGGCAGGGAGGAGAAGGATGAGGCGTCATTCGGCGCATGTGGATGTCAGCGTCCTGGCGGAGCTGAGCGCGGGGATCATCGGCGGCCGCCGCGCGACCCGGCTGCACGCGCACCTGGCCGGGTGCCAGCGGTGCGCCCGGGTCAGTGCCGGGCTGTCCGAGGTAGGTGTCCTGCTGGCGTCCGTTCCGTCGGCTGCCATGCCCGCCGCGGTGACCAGGCGGCTGAGCGCGGCGATCGCGGAAGAGGCGGCGGCCCGCTCCGGAACGGCCGGTTCCCCGGTGCGGCTGGCCGGCCAGGAACCGTTCCGGCGTGCCGAACGAGCCGGGGGCGGGCGTCCAAGAAACCGGCTGACGAGTCCCGTGGCGGTGCGCGGCTTCGCGGCCGCCGCAGCCGTCTGCCTGGTCGCGGCGGGCGGATACGTGATCGTGCAGCTGACCTCGCCTGGCCGATGGGGCCCCACGCTGTCGCCCGGCGCGAACGGGGGTATTTATCACGGTATCCAGACCGGCCCGGGCCCGTACCACGTGGCGCCGTCCCCGGGCTATGCCATCCCCGGCTCGCCCAAGCCGGCCTTCGAAGTGGTCACGAGCGGTACCAACTATCAGCCCGCGACCCTGAGCGCGCAGGTCGAGACAGAATTCGGCCAGATGGGCAAGATCGGTGCGGACACGCAGTCCGGCGCCCGGATCCGGCACCAGCCGACCGCTCAGCAGGATGGATGCGCGCTGCTCATCACCTCCGGCGTGAAGCCGACGTTCGTGGACTCAGCCCGCTACCAGGGACGTCCGGCCATGGTCATCGCCATCGCTTCGGGGGGCGGGCAGCTGGGCCAGGCCTGGGTGGTTGGTCCCACGTGCTCGGCCAACAAAGGCGATATCCTCACGCACGTGCGGCTGGCCTTAGCCGGGGGCTAGTCAGCCCGGCTCCGCACCGGACCCGGCGCGGTTCACCGGCCGGCGAATGGCGGTGCTGCCTGCGGGAATCAAAGACCCCTAGGATCGGTTGAATCCCCTGCAAGTCAAGGAAGGGCAGCAAGAAATGACCGCCGTGCGCAACGTCATCATCATCGGTTCCGGTCCCGCCGGGTACACGGCTGCCATCTACGCGGCCCGCGCGCGGCTCGAGCCGCTCATGTTCGAGGGCTCGGTCACCGCCGGCGGCGCGCTGATGCAGACCACGGACGTGGAGAACTTCCCCGGTTTCCCCGACGGCGTGCTCGGCCCGGAACTCATGGACTCGCTACGGAAGCAGGCGGAGCGTTTCGGCGCGGAGCTCATCGCCGACGATGTGATCTCCGTTGACCTGACCGCGACGCCCAAGGTCGTGCGGACCGCGGACGAGACCTACCTCGCCGACGCGGTCGTCGTGGCCACCGGCTCGAAGTACCGCGAGCTCGGCATACCCGGGGAGAAGACGCTGGCCGGCCACGGGCTCTCCTGGTGCGCCACGTGTGATGGTTTCTTCTTCCGCGAGCAGGACATCGCGGTGGTAGGCGGCGGCGACTCCGCGATGGAGGAAGCCACCTTCCTGACCCGGTTCGCGCGGTCCGTCACGGTCATTCACCGTCGCGACAGCCTCCGTGCCTCCAAGATCATGCAGGACCGTGCGTACGACAATCCGAAGATCAAGTTCCTCTGGGACACCGAGGTCCTCGAGGCGGTTGGCGACACCAAGCTGACCGGCCTGCGGGTGCGCAACGTCAAGACCGGGCAGGAGCAGGTGCTCGAGGTGAGCGGCGTCTTCATCGCGATCGGCCACGATCCGCGCAGCGAGCTGTTCACGGGCCAGCTCGACATCAACCCCGAGGGTTACCTGCTGGTCCAGCACCCCACTACGCGGACCAATATCGAAGGCGTCTTCGCCTGCGGCGATGTGGTCGACCACATCTACCGACAGGCGGTCACGGCCGCCGGCACCGGCTGTTCCGCCGCCATCGACGCGGAACGCTGGCTGGCTAGCCAGGAATCGTGAACACACAGGCAATCCGTCAATGACAAGGGAAGTGAACGGCTTGGGCGCGACCAAGGTTGTGACCGACGAGACTTTCGAGAACGAGGTCCTGAAGAGCGAAAAGCCGGTAATCGTGGACTACTGGGCCGAATGGTGCGGGCCGTGCCGGATGGTCGCGCCGGTGCTTGAGGAGATCGCTGACGAGCACGCCGACAAGATCGAAGTCGTCAAGCTCAACATCGACGAGAACCCCACCGTGTCGCAGAAGTACGGGATCATGGCGATTCCCACGATGAACGTGTTCTCCGGCGGCCAGGTCGTCAAGCAGATTGTCGGCGCGAAGCCGAAGTCCGCGATGCTCAAGGAACTCGCCGAGTTCCTCTGAACCGGCTGCTCACATCCGCGATAGGCGCGCGCCCGGGTGGACAGGAAATCTCTGCCCGGGCGCATTCGCATGTGCCGTCAGGCGGGCCGGAGGGCACGCTCCGCGGCCCGGGTGGGCGCCACCATCGAGCCCAGTAGGCGTTCCAGCGCTACTTCGACGTCCTCCCGCCACGACAGGGCGGTCTTGAGCTCCAGCCGCAGCCGCGGATAGCGATGATGCGGCCGGACCGTCTTGAAGCCGACGGCGAGGAGGTAATCGGCGGGGAGCATGCACGCATTCGGCTCCCAGCCATGAACCCCGAAGGCCTCGATGGCCTTGACACCGCGCCGGGTCAGGTCCTTGGCCATGCTCTGCACGAGCATGCGGCCCAGGCCGCCACTGGCGAATTCGGTCAGCACGTGGGCCGTCATGAGCAGCACGGCATCCGCGCTCACCGGGCTGGTCGGGAAGGCGACCGACCTCGGTATGTACGGCGGTGGCGCGTACAGCGCGTACCCAGCCGGCGCCCCGTCCACGTAGGCGATCTTCCCGCAACTACCCCATTCGAGCAGCACGGACGACACCCACGACTCCTTTTCCAGGGCCGGCTCGCCGGCCTCGGCAGCCCTCGCCCCGCCAATCGGATCCAATTCCCAGAACACGCAGCCGCGGCATCTGGGCGGCAGATCATCGAGGTTATCCAGGGTGATATTCACGAGTCGGCGCGACACTTAGCCCCCAGAGTTCCGCACGGCCCCGTCCTTTAGGGGACGCGTGCGTTTTGTACGCGAGCTTCACACAACGGCACTGTGCTTCCGGCCCTATGCTGGAATGATACCGACCGTTGGGAGACGAGGCCATGAGCGAGGGCGCACGGCACGCGAATTCCCGCCCGCAGGGATCCCGGATTGATCCCTACTTCGACCAATATGCGGAGCGTGCCCGCGGAATGGTCGCCTCAGAGATCCGGGCCCTATTCGCCGTCACCGCCCGCCCGGAGATCGTCTCGCTGGCCGGCGGGTCACCGTACGTAACGGCCCTCCCGCTCGATGTTGTCGGGAACATGGTCGGCCAGCTCGTGACCGACCGCGGCAGCGTCGCACTCCAGTACTGCACCGCACAAGGGGACACCGGGCTGCGGGAAAAGATCTGCGAGGTCATGTCGCTCGAAGGCATCCGCGCCCACCCGGACGACGTCGTGGTGACGGTGGGCTCGCAGCAGGCCCTCGACCTGATCACCCGGATCTTCGTGGATCCGGGCGACGTGGTTCTGGCCGAGGCGCCCTCCTACGTGGGCGCGCTCGGCTCGTTCGCGGCCTATCAGGCCGAGGTCGTGCACGTGGCGATGGACGACGACGGCCTTCTCCCGGAAGCCCTTGAGGAGGCGATCCAGCGCCTCACGGCGGCCGGGCGCCGGATCAAATTCCTCTACACGGTGCCGAACTACCAGAACCCGGCCGGAGTCACGCTCGCCGCGGAACGACGTCCCCGGATTCTCGAGATTTGCCAGGCCGCCGGGCTTCTCATCATCGAGGACAACCCATACGGGCTGCTCGGCTTCGACGGCGACCCGATACGCTCACTGCGGGCGGACGATCCTGAGGGCGTGGTGTACCTCGGAACGTTCTCGAAGACCTTCGCGCCGGGCGTGCGCGTCGGCTGGGCCGCGGCCCCGCCCGCGATACGCGACAAGCTCGTGCTGGCCGCCGAATCCGCCGTTCTCTGCCACTCAAGCTTTTCCCAGCTCGTGGTGCGCGAGTACCTGGCCACCCAGCCCTGGCGGGAGCAGGTCAAGGACTTCCGTGAGCTGTACCGGCGGCGGCGGGACGCCATGCTGGACGCCCTGTCCGCGCAGATGCCGGACGGTTGCCGGTGGACCATCCCGGCCGGCGGTTTTTACGTCTGGCTGCAGCTTCCCGAGGGCATCAACTCCAAGGCGATGCTGCCGCGGGCGGTGTCCTCGCGAGTGGCGTACGTGCCCGGTACCGGCTTTTACGCGGACGGGGGCGGCACCGGCCACCTCCGGCTTTCCTATTGCTTCCCCCCGACCGACCGGATCAGGGAGGGCGTCCGGCGGCTCGCGTCCGTGGTCGAGGCGGAGATCGACCTGTGCGCTACGTTCGGCGCGATGCCCCCACCGGGCCGGACGGGGCCCGAAACTCCTGGTCCCGGCGATTTGTAAACGGTGACTTTACGGTGACGGAACTTGATCATGTCGTGGTGCTCGCGGGTGGTCTCTCTCCCGAGCGTGATGTTTCCTTGCGCTCCGGGCGCCGGGTGCGTGATGCGCTGGAGGAGGCGGGAGTCGACGCGAGGATCGCGGACGCGGACGCGGCGCTGATCCCGGCCCTGTTGGCCGACCCACCGACCGCGGTTTTCCCCGCTATCCACGGAAGCTACGGCGAGGACGGCGCCATCAGGGAGATCCTCGCCCTGGTCGGGGTCCCCTACGTCGGGGCGGTGGCCAGCGCTTGCCGCAGTGCGTTTGACAAGCCCACCGCAAAGGCGCTGGTGGCCGCGGCGGGCATCACGACGCCGGAGTCCGTCACGCTGCCCCGTGAGATCTTCCACGATCTGGGGGCCACCGCTGTCATCGACCGCATCATCGCGCGGCTCGGCCTGCCACTCTTCGTCAAGCCTGCGCGGGGCGGCTCGTCGCTCGGCGCCAGCCCGGTGCACACCGCGGCTGAGCTTCCCACCGCGGTCGTGAGCTGCTTCGCCTACGGCGACACGGCGTTCATCGAGCGGTTCATCGAAGGTACGGAGATCGCCGTCAGCGTCGTCGATCTGGGCCACGGGCCGTGCGCCCTGCCCGCCGTGGAAATCGTGCCGGCCGCCGGGCAGTACGACTACACGGCCCGGTACACGGCAGGCCAGACCGCGTTCTACACGCCCGCCCGGCTGCCCGATGCCGCGCTGGACGCGGCCGCGAAGGCGGCGACCCGCGCGCATTCCGCCCTGGGTCTTCGCGATATCTCCCGGACCGACCTCATCGTCAGTGAGTCCGGCGAGGTGCACTTCCTGGAGGTCAACGTATCACCGGGGATGACCGAGACCAGCACGCTGCCGATGGCGCTGGACGCCGCGGGGCATGAATTCGGCCCGGCGTGCCTGACCTTGCTGCACCTGGCCGCTGCGCGCGGCAACTGAGCCACCGCCGGACGGCCCTCCGCGGGCCGGCTCCCGGGGGCGGCCCGGTCGCTGCCGCCGGGCGCTGCGCCCACGTCCGGCCCGCATAGTTTGGTGTCCATGGCTGAGCGCAAGAGCTTTGGGAGCGATAACCATGCGGGTGCGCACGAGGCGGTCCTGCGGGCCGTCGTCGCGGCGAACTCCGGTGATGCGGTGGCATACGGAGACGACGAGTGGACCAGCCGCGCGACGGCGGAACTGCGCCGCGCCTTCCGCGTGGCCGGTAATGTCTTTCTGGTCTTCAACGGGAGCGCCGCCAACATCCTCGGGCTGAGCCTGCTGCTCCGGCGGCACGAGGCGATCATCTGCGCGGCGTCGGCGCATATCAACACCGACGAATGCGGCGCAGCGGAGCGCATTCTCGGGACCAAGCTCCTGACGGTCCCGGCACCGGACGGCAAACTAACGCCCGAGATGATCGCGGAGCAGCTCAGCGCGCGCGGCGACGACCACCGGGCTCAGCCCGGCGCGGTGGCGATAACCCAGGCCACCGAGCTCGGCACCTGTTACACGCTGGAAGAACTGCGCAAGATCGGTGACTTCTGCCGGGCCAATGATCTGGGCTTGTATATCGACGGCGCCCGGCTGGCCAATGCGGCCGCCTTTCTGGACTGCTCCCTGGCCGATCTAGCCGAGTGTGCCGACGTGCTGAGTTTCGGCGGCACCAAGAACGGTGCGATCGGGGCCGAGGCCGTCATCGTGATGCGCGAAGGGCTCGCGGCCGATGCCCGTTACCTGCGCAAGCAGCAGCTCCAGCTCGCGTCAAAGATGCGGTACCTGGCGGCGCAGTTCCTGGCCCTGACGGAGGACGACCTGTGGCGGCGCAACGCGTTCCACGCGAACGAGATGGCCCGGCGGCTCGCCGACGGCGTGCGGGACGTGCCCGGGGTGGATATCCGTTTCCCGGTCCAGTCCGATGCGGTCTTCGCGTGGGTGGACCCGCGCTACCTGACGGATCTCCGGCGGGAATGGTACTTCTACGTCTGGGATGAGCGAGCGCCGGTCGTCCGCTGGATGACCGCTTTCGACACGACCGAGACGGACGTTGACCAGTTCGTGGCTAGCATCCGGAACATCGCGGGGCAGTCCGCCGGCGGGTAGCCGGGCCGATGTTTCACGTGGAACAACGACCCGGAGCGTACCGGGCGGCTGGTGCGGGCAGGGTGGCCGGTGCGGGCAGGGTGGCCGTGCTGGCGGTCGGGGGCGATGCCCCGGCGCGAGGGCCGTTCGCTTAGCCCGGGATGGCAGACGAATCCGGTGGCTCCCGACCCGGATCCGGCGCCATCGCCTTGACGATACGGTCGAGGTCGTCGAGCGAGGCGAACTCGACCGTGATTTTTCCCTTGCGTCGCCCAAGCTCCACCTTGACGCGCGTCTCGAGCGCGTCGGAGAGACGGTCGGCCAGATCCCGCAGGCCCGGGGCGACCGGCTTGGCCCCCTGGCGCCGGCGCGGCCGAGTCTGGTCTTCGTCGCCAACGGCGGCGATCTCCTCGACCGCACGAACGGACAGCCCCTCCGCCACGATCCGGTGCGCGAGGCGCTCCTGCGCGTCGGGGCTGTCCAGCGATAGCAGGGCCCGGGCGTGCCCGGCGCTTAGCACCCCGGCCGCAACGCGCTTCTGCACCGCGGGCGGCAGGTTAAGCAGGCGGAGCGTGTTGGAGATGTGCGGGCGCGAACGGCCGATCTGCTGCGCCAGCTGCTCGTGCGTCGCGCCGAAATCATCGAGAAGCTGCTGGTATGCGGCGGCTTCGTCCAGCGGGTCGAGCTGCTGGCGGTGCAGGTTCTCGATCAGGGCGTCGCGCAGGAGGTCGGTGTCGGCGGTTTCCCGGACGATCGCAGGGATCAGCTTGAGGTCGGCGCGCTGACTGGCCCGCCATCGGCGCTCGCCCATGATCAGTTCGTAGCGGCCGGGCATCACCTGGCGGACCACGACCGGCTGAAGGAGGCCTACCTCGCGAATGGACGACGCGAGCTCGTCCAGCGCTTCCTCGTCGAACGTTCGCCGTGGCTGACGCGGGTTGGGGGTGATCGAGCCGGTGGCTACTTCTTCGAAGTAGGCTCCGGCGATCGGCGGGGCTCCCGTCGCGCCATCGTCGGCGGCCGCGGCGGCCCGCTGATCCGGTGTGAATGCGCTTCGCGTCTGCGCGGCCGACTCGGCCTCGCCCGTCCCCGCCCCGGTCCCCACCGCCGCCGGGATAAGCGCACCGAGTCCCTTGCCGAGCCCGCGCCTCTGCTGAGTCACCGCATCTCCTTGATCCGCACCGATCCAACCCCACTCGCTATCCTGCCAGGTCCGGCGGGGCCCGGCAGTATCGAAGCCGGCAGGCGGATCGTCCGGCGCGGCCAGCACATCGGTCCCGGCAGCGGCACAGGGAGCGCCAGCGGCACCGGCACCGGCCACAGCCGCCACGCACAGACGCCACCGGCGGATGCTTGATGGCGGCAAAACCGCCCGCCGGGATCGCCGCTCCCGGCACGCTGGGCCGGTCTTCGCGGGGCTTCCCATCCGGGCCTACCGCGGGCCAGGCTCCCGGCCGGCCTCGGTTTCGGCCTCGATTCCGGCCGGCCGCACGATACCTGCAGCCAGGAACAGGGCGCGGATGCCGTCCCGTACCCGGTCGTCCCGTGTCCGCCTGATCCACTCCGCAGGTGTGGTCCCGGCCAGCCTCACCAGGGCCGGCACCTCGGCCAGCAGCCCGGTGATGAGCGTGGCCTGGTCGGTCAGGGTACGCGGCTCGCCCGCCTGGTTGACCAGGTGGCCGTGCCACGACACGTAGACGCTGCATCCGGGTACCGGCTGGCCCGGCCGCAGATGTATGGCGTAGCAAGATGACAGGCGGACGCGATGGTAGTTCGGCTCGGTGGCGTCCAGAGCGCCGAGGGCCTCCGGGTCGAGCCATAGCACCCACATGTCCGACACCGCCGCGGGATCCGACACGGGCGTCGCCGGCACGTACCCGGGCCTGCTGACGTGAGCGGACACCCCCACGGTCATCCCATGGACCTTCACGCCCGTGATCGGTACGACCGGCCGCAGGCCGGCGTTCGCCATCTTGCGACGGATCTGCGCCGGCGACGCGTTCGAGCCGACCGACAGAACCGGCGTCCGCTGCATGAACGGCACTACTCCCTGCCCACGGAGGAAATGGTCGAGCGACTCGTCCGCTCCCGCCGGGTCACCGGGGTCGCCGTGATCATCAGGAGCGGCTCGCCCGGCCAGCCTGACGCGCCATTGGCCGAGGGCAGCTGCCCGGACGGGCTGGACGCCGAAAACGTCTGAACCGGCGACCAGCACGGCCTTCCGCCGCGGCGGCAGGCCCGGATAGGTCAGCGGGGCCGTGAGCGGGTCCACTCCGCTTCGCCCGGCCACCGTGCTCACCTGCGGTACTGAGGAAGGTGGCGGGCGGCTGCCCCGGGTGAACTGAGGACGGTGAGCATCCTGCGCCCGCGGCGGGCGGGTAACCCGGATCAGCCCGCTGTCTTCGGGCTGCGGATGGACAGCTCCCGAGCTGCCTCCACATAGGCCAGCGAACCGCTCGACCCGGGGTCGTAGGTGATGACGGACTGCCCGTAGCTCGGTGCCTCAGAAACACGCACACTGCGGGGGATGATCGACTGCAGGACGACCTCCCCGAAGTGCGACCGCACGTCGTCCGCGACCTGGGAGGCAAGCCGGGTACGGCCGTCGTACATGGTCAGCAGGATGGTCGTGACCTGCAGGACCGGGTTCAGGTGGCCCTTGACCAGGTCGACAGTCCGGAGCAGTTGCTCGAGCCCTTCGAGAGCATAGTACTCGCACTGAATCGGTATCAGCACTTCCCGCGCCGCGACCAGGGCGTTCAGGGTCAGCAGGCCGAGCGACGGAGGGCAGTCGATGAGGATGTAATCGAGGCCCGATGAATCGTAAGCCGCCACGGCCCGGGAAAGCCTGGACTCGCGTGCGACCAGCGGCACCAGCTCGATCTCGGCACCCGCCAGGTCGATGGTCGCCGGGGCACAGTACAGCCCGGGCAGGCCCTCAACGGGCCTCACGATATCAGCGAGCGGCCCGTCCTCCACCAGCATGTTGTAGACCGACAGCGCCCCCACGTGGTGATCGACGTCCAGCGCGGTGGAGGCGTTTCCCTGAGGATCCAGATCGATGACGAGGACGCGTGATCCGTGCTGGGCCAGGCCGGCGGCCAGGTTGACCGCCGTTGTCGTCTTGCCGACCCCGCCCTTCTGGTTGGCGATCGTCATGATCCGGCAACTGGCGGGGCGGGGCCACAACCGGTCGGCCCCAGCGCCGCGCAACCCCGCCGCGGCCTCGGCGGCCCGGCCGATCGGAGTGTCCTGCGGATTCTGCGGCACCTCCGGTATCACGACCGAGCCCACGTCGCTCCGGCCCTGGGCCGCCGTTCCCCGGTGCATCGCGTCCTCCACTACGGTCCTGCCCGCACTCTTGCCCGCACTCTTGCCTGCGTTCTTGCGCCCGTTCTCGCCCGCGTTCCTGGCCGGCTCATGTGCTACGGGCCCGCCGGGCCTGGCGTCCGGCGCAGCCACCGTTTCACGTGAAACTGCGGCCGACAATGCTCGCTGTACCGCTTGCTTCACCCCGGGTTGCTTTACCCCGGGCGAGCCAATTCCAGTCGGGATATGTGCGCCGTTCACCGCGCCGCGTCCTGGAGGGGGAGCGCCAGGGGGCGCCGCCGGGGCCGGCTGCCGTTCCGTCGCAGCGGAATCGGCGGCCACCCCGATGTCGGTTCGCATCTCACGCCACTCGTCACCGGGCCAGCCCAGCCCCGCAGCGTCCTGGCCGCTGGAGGCACGTGGTCCCGGCGACAACTCCGGCCCTTCCGGCTCGGCGTGCCCGCGGTGAAGGCCCGGCGGTACGACGGGATGCCGCATCGCGGCGGGTAGCCGGTCGGGCCATCCAAGGCCGTCCGCAGGCACCATCACGCTGCTCCTCTCCACGTCGGCACGCCCGCCGGTCAGCACCACGCTCGGCGAGAAGGGCCTGGCCACGGGCTCGCCTCGGCACTCTGCGCCGTCAGCCGCAGCCGTCAGCCGGCCGCCGTATCTGGCCGCCGTGAGCGTCTCCGCGCCTTGCCGGCCGCCAGAATACGGACGACCGTGGCCGGTGGTTCGACGATACCGTGGCCTACCCTCAGAACTTCGGCGCTCTGCACACTGAGGTGCCGCAGGACCGGGTCGGCCTCGTCCAATTCCGTCTGCGCGTGGTCCCCCTTGAGCGCAAGGATCGTGCCGCCCGGGCGGACGACCCCCACCGAGAGTTCCGCGAGCCGCCCGAGCGGGGCGACCGCCCGCGAGACAGCAACCTCCGCGCGGATCACCCCGGCCATGTCCTCCGCCCGCCCGCGGCACACCATAACATGGCCGAGGCCCAGTTCCGTGACGCATTCGCCGAGAAACGTCGCGCGCCGGAGCATCGGCTCAAGCAAGGTCATCCGCACTTCGGGCCGCAGCATCGCGATGACCAGGCCCGGCAGGCCGGCCCCGGAGCCGATGTCCACCACCTCGGCGTCACCGGGCACCAGTTCCGCGAGCACGCCGCAGTTCAGCAGGTGCCGTTCCCACAGCCGCGGAACCTCCCGGGGACCGATCAGCCCCCGCTCAACGCCGTGGGTCCCCAGCAGGGACGCGAAGCGGACCGCCGTTTCGGTGGCTGCACCGAAGAGGGCGACCGCGGCGCCGGGAGGAGCCGGGACAGGAGATCTCATTCAGCGGGGTAGACGACGACCCGCCGGTTTGGTTCCTCACCCTCGGACTCGCTGCGCAGGCCAACGTCCGCCACGGCGCCGTGCACGACCTTCCGCTCGAATGGTGTCATCACCGCGAGCGGCTTGGGGGTCCCGGTCCGCTTGACCTCATCGGCCGCGTCCCGTCCCACCTCGGTCAGCTCAGCCCGGCGGCGGGCGCGATATCCGCCCACGTCCAGCATCAGCCTGGCCCGCTCGCCGGTCTGCCGGTGCACGGCCAGCCGGGTCAACTCCTGCAGCGCCTCGAGCACCTCACCGCGCCTGCCGACCAGTTCGTCCAGCGTCGCGCCAACCACCGATACGACCGCGCGGTTACCCTCGACATCCATGTCGATGTCGCCGTCCAGGTCGGCGATGTCCAGGAGCCCCTCGACGTAGTCGGCGGCGATCTCGCCCTCCTGCTCAAGGTCGGCGAGGTCAACCAGAGTGTCGTCGTCGCTGCGCTCGCCCGCCTCAGCGGGCTCGTCAGCCTCGTCCGACCCGTTCAGGTTCTCCGTCCCTAGAGAGGCGCCGGCCTCTTCCGGCCCGTCAGCCTCCGGGCCTACCGCGGTCTCTGCCGAACCCGTGCTCACCATTGCGCCCCGGTTATCACCTGGTACGTCACTCAGCATGTCCTCCGCCTGGCTCACGACCGGTCCCTCGCTGGTGAGGGACCGCTTCTTATCAACCAACGTCATCGCTTGCCGGAACGCTTACTGCGTGACTGCCGGACCGGCTGCTGCCTGACGAGCCTAGTGGCCGGGACCTCCGGCTCAGGCTCGGGCTCAGATTTGCCCCGCACCAGCTTGCTCAGACCGCGGCGCTCGGTGCCGTTCTGCGTTCCATCGGCGCTCTTGGCCGCCTGCGGGCGCGAGGGCGCTGGCGCGGAACCCGCTGGGCGCGGCTGGCTGCCGCGCGGGTGCTGGCCGTCGGTGCCCTTGCGGGCAGCCTTGACGCTCCCGGCCGGAACCGCGGCGGCTTCCGTAGCGCTCTTCGCGCTGCCCGCGTTGTTGCCCGCGTTCTCGCCGGCGCTGGCGCCCTTGGCCGATGCGGCGGCGGTGGCCCCGGCCGCGCCGCCCGGCGCGGCACCCTTCGATGCGGCGGGACTCTTCGCGGGGCCGCTCCGGGCCGGGGTGGCCTTCGCCGCGGTGGCCTTCCCGGGCGTGCCCTTGGCCACGGCTCCCCGGGCCGCGCCCTTGGACACCGCGCCCTTAGACACCGTGGTACCGGCGGGGCCAGCCGTGCCCTTGGCCGCCGGCGCGGTGGCACTCGCGGCATCCGCACCGGCGGTCACCGGTGCGAAGTTCCGGAACAGGATGTACTGCTGCCCCAGGGTCCACACGTTCGTCGTGCACCAGTACAGGACCAGGCCGAACTGCCAGTACAGACCGCTCAGGGCGAACAGCGGCGCGATGTACATCATGTATTTCTGCGAGTTCGCCATCGGGTTGTTCGGGTCCTGGCCCACCTGGCCGATGCCGCGCTTGACGCTCTGCCGCACGGTCAGGAACGTGGTCGTCGAGCTGATCAGGACAAAGATGCCGATGACGATCTTCGCACTGGCAGGCCCGGGCGCCAGATGGTACGGCGGCAGCGGGCTGGTGACGATCCGGTCGGCGATCGTCGCCGTGAAGATGTGCGCGTGCTGCGCGCTGAACACGACGGCCGGGGTGAGCCCGAATTCCGGCTTGTCCTCGGCGATGGCCCGCAACACGTTGAACAGTGCAAAGAAGACCGGAAGCTGGATCACCAGAGGAAGGCACCCGGCCAGCGGGTTCGCGCCGTTCTCCTGGTAGAGCTTCATGACCTCCTGGTTCATGGTCTGCTTGTCGTCTTTGTATTTCTTCCGCAGCGCCGCGACCTGGGGCGCAAGCGCCGCCATCTTGCGCTGGGAGTGCATCTGCTTCACGAACAGCGGCACCATGATCAGCCGCATCAACATGACAAGGAAGACGATCGACAGTCCCCATGCCCATCCGCTGGCCGGCCCGAAGGGAACGCTCAGCAGCGCGTGAATGCGCATCAGCACCCAGGCGACCGCGTCGTAGAAGGGGTTGAGAATCCCCACGTGCTAGCTCCCTTGCGTTTCTGTGGACAGCGTGCCGGGCCCGGTCCGGGACGGCTTCCCGCTTCCGTCACAGGGTGGCACGGGATCGTAGCCCCCCGGATTAAACGGATGGCACCGTGCAATGCGGGCCATGGCCAGCCACAGACCGCGGGCCGCGCCGTGTACCTGCAAAGCCTCCAGTGCATAAGCGCTGCACGAAGGCTCGAACCGGCAGCGCGGGGGCAGCAGTGGGCTGATGAACCGCCGGTAACCGGTGACAGCGGCCATGAGCGCACGCGTCACAACCGCCGGCCCCTGTGGGTCCGGGATCGCGTGGGCGGCCAACTCGGTCCGGCCGTCCTGTTCCGCGCTCATAAGTGATGCAGCGCCCCAACCTGCCGCCGCAGCAACCTGCACATCACCAGATCCAGATCGGCGGCCAGATCCGCCTGGCGTGCGGCCGCGGCCGGAGGATTGGCGCGGACCACAAGCAGGCTACCCGCAGGAAGCACGCCAAGATACCCGCGCACGAGCGCACGAAGGCGACGTTTCACCCGGTTGCGCACCACCGCGGTGCCAACCGCGCGACTGACTATAAATCCTACCCTGGCCGGTTCATGGCTCTGAATCTGTGTAAGAAGGTGACCGGTAAGAATCGGACGACCGGCGCGGGCACCACCGCGCACCGCGAGCGTGAACTCTGCGCGGTGCCGCATCCTGGATTCGCTGGGAAGCACGTCCGGGTATCCCGTGGCCGCGCCGGGGCGCGGCGACGTCAGGCGCTGAGGCGGGCGCGGCCCTTGTGGCGGCGCGCCGTGAGAACGGCGCGGCCAGCGCGGGTGCGCATGCGCAGCCGGAAGCCGTGGGTCTTCGCCCTGCGGCGGTTGTTCGGCTGGAACGTGCGCTTACTCACCGGAGCTCCAGAAGTTTGATCGTGTGATAATCCCGCGATGCGGGCCCGGCCGGCCACATGGGCAGGCAAGACCGCTGCCGCAGGGTTCGGTCCACGTACGCTAATCGCCCTCGGCGCCGGCGTCAAACTGGGCATCTGGGCGGCACGCCCGGCGAAGCCGGGGCGCCGCCCGCGTCCTTCGCCGATGTCCGGTAAGACGCCGCCTGGTGCTCGCCGGAGCGGCACACAATAACACCGCCGTTCACCCGCCACAGCCCGGGTCAACGGCTTAGGCTGTGGACAACCGCGCAACGCCTGCGACGTACGCCGGTAAGCCACTTGCGCTCGCGGGACATGACGGTAACGGGGTGCAGCGGAAGTGCTACGTGCACAACCTGTGGATAGACCTGTGGAATATATGTACGGCGCACGCGAGGGGAGCGAGCGGTGAGTGAAACAGACCTCGCGGATGTATGGGCCCGGTCCCTGGATGGCCTCGCGGATCTTCAGATCAAGCCGCACCAGCGTGCGTGGCTCAAGCTGACCAGGCCGCTGGGACTGGTCGAAAATACCGCGCTGATCGCCACCCCGAACGAATTTGTCAAGGAGCAGCTCGAGACGCGGCTCCGGGCGCTGGTCACGCACGCGCTGTCCGCTGAGCTCGGGCGCTCCATCCAGCTGGCGGTGACCGTCGACCCGGTTTCGGCCGCTGGTCCGGTCCCGCCGGACTTCGCCCCCGGCGAAGCGGGCCGTCATGATATCGACCGCCGCCCGGGCGGCATGGCCTACAGCGGCGCGGCGTACGGCGGCCCCGCGCCGGGCGGCCTGCCCCACGACACGGGTGAGCAGCCGGTGCTGGCCCCCTCACTCCCGCCCGCGGTTGTCCACCTCGACGGGCCGCGCGACTCGCTCGACGGACCGAGTGGGCCCGGCGTCTCAGGCGGCCAGGGCCCCGGCGACGCCCGCCAGCCGTCCCCGTCGCTGCGCCCGGAACCGCACGCGGCGCCCGTTCCGCACGCCGTGCCCCGGCCGGGCGGCGCCCGGCTGAACCCGAAGTACACCTTCGAGACCTTCGTCATCGGCTCGAGCAACCGGTTCGCGCACGCAGCGGCCGTCGCCGTCGCCGAGGCCCCCGCGAAGGCTTACAACCCGCTGTTCGTCTACGGCGACTCGGGGCTGGGCAAGACGCACCTGCTGCACGCCATCGGCCACTACGCCCAGACCCTCTATACCGGGGTCAAGGTCAGGTACGTGAGCTCCGAGGAGTTCACCAACGACTTCATCAACATGATCCGCGACGGTAAGCAGGACGGTTTCCGCCGCCGCTACCGCGATGTAGACGTCCTGCTGGTCGACGACATCCAGTTCCTGGAGAACAAGGAAGGCACGCAGGAGGAGTTCTTCCACACCTTCAACACACTGCATAACGCCAGCAAGCAGATCGTCATCTCCAGTGACCGGGCACCGAAGCGGCTGGTCACCCTGGAAGACCGGCTGCGCAGCCGGTTCGAGTGGGGACTGCTGACCGACGTGCAGCCGCCGGAGCTGGAAACGCGGATCGCGATCCTGCGCCGCAAGGCCATCCAGGAAGGCCTCAACGCGCCGCCGGAGGTCCTCGAATACATCGCCAGCCGGATCTCCACCAACATCCGGGAGCTGGAAGGGGCCCTCATCCGGGTGACCGCGTTCGCCAGCCTGAACCGGCAGTCGGTTGACCTCCAGCTCGCGGAGATCGTGCTGAAGGACCTGATTCCCGAGGCCCAGGGACCGCAGATCACCATCGCCACGATCATGGGGCAGACCGCCTCGTATTTTGGGCTGTCCATGGAAGATCTGAGTGGCACCTCGCGGTCACGGGTCCTGGTGACCGCACGCCACATCGCCATGTACCTGTGCCGGGAGCTGACCGATCTGTCCCTGCCCAAGATCGGCCAGCAGTTCGGCGGCCGGGACCACACGACCGTGATGAATGCCGACCGCAAGATCCGTTCTCTGATGGCTGAGCGCCGGTCGATCTACAACCAGGTCACGGAGCTCACCAACCGGATCAAGCAGCAGGCACGGACGGGCTGACCGATGCCCGTTATCCCTGCCCCGGGTACGGTGGGCCAGCTGCCGGGCCGGCCCGGGCGGGCAGGCCCGGCGCTGTCAACAAGCACTGTGCACACAGCTTGTGGAAAACATTGTGGACGGCAGATGGAGAGTGGGGGACAACCGGTGGGGAGAAAACAGCCCGCCATTCGCGAGGCACAATCGGCTCGCTCCCGTCCCCTGCGCGGGCACAGTTCCTGTGGACGTTAATCTGTGTGTTGACCTGGGACGATGGCGCTCATCCCCAGCGTCCACCGCACCTATGACTATGACGGTTCTCTAAATAGAAAGAAAACAAACCAGGTGGGTGCCCGGGCACATGTGCACGAAGGTCCGCGGCGCCTATGCCCAGCGCCGGCCCGGCCCAAAACGTGCCCGGCCGCGAGGGGCATTCGATGACACGAAACAGGTGCAGGAGGCAGTTCTCGTGAAGTTCCAGGTTGAGCGAGATGTACTCGCCGACGCCGTCGCCTGGACGGCCCGCGCCCTGCCGGCCCGGCCGGCAGTTCCGGTTCTGGCTGGCATGCACCTGGCGGCCGCACAGCAGCTCACGCTGTCGACCTTCGACTACGAGGTGTCGGCACAGGCCAGCGTGCCGGTGATCACGGACGAGGAGGGAACGGTCCTCGTCTCCGGCAGGCTCCTCGCCGAGATCGTTCGGAGCCTGCCGGCCCGTCCCGTGGAGATGAGCACGGAGGGCACGCGGACCACACTGAGGTGCGGCAGCGCGGTCTTCACCCTGTTGACGCTCCCCGACGACGAGTACCCGACGCTGCCCGGGATGCCACCGCAGGCGGGGGCCGTAGGCGCGGACATCCTGGCCTCGGCGATCAACCAGGTCGCGATCGCGGCGGGCCGTGACGACACCCTGCCCGCGCTCACCGGGATCCGGATGGAGATCGCCGGGGACACGGTGACGCTGGTGGCCACGGACCGCTACCGCCTCGCCGTTCGCGAGTTGCACTGGGAGCCGGTCAAGCCGGACATGTCGGCGGCGGTCCTGGTCCCGGCGCGGGTGCTCGTGGATGCCGCCCGTTCTCTGACAACGGCCGCCGAGGTGTCCATCGCCCTGAGCGTGCCCGGCGATGACGGCACCCATGGCGAGGGAATCATCGGATTCGAGGGGGGCGGCCGCCAGACGACCACCCGGCTGCTCGGTGGGGAGTATCCCCGGTACCAGACCCTGCTTCCGAGCGAGTTCAACGCGGTCGCCGAACTTCCCGCGGCGCCGTTCGCCGAGGCGGTCAAGCGGGTCGCGCTGGTCGCGGAGCGCAACACCCCCGTCCGGCTGGCATTCTCCGCGGGCGAACTCGTGCTGGAGGCCGGGGCCGGGGACGAGGCGCAGGCGGTGGAGACGCTTGAGGCCAGCTTCGACGGTGACGACCTGCAGATCGCCTTCAACCCGCAGTACCTGCTCGACGGGCTGAGCGCCATCGACTCCGACACGGCCCGGGTCTCCTTCACCACGCCGACCCGGCCGGCCGTGATCACCGGCAAGCGCGGCGAGCAGGGGCCGCCGGACTACCGGTACGTCCTCATGCCCATCCGGTCGGCGGGATAGCCAGGCCCGTGGCAGCGCGGCAGTAACCTCTACAGCCGTGCACCTAACACGGCTCGGGCTCACCGACTTCAGGTCCTACGCCTCGGCTGACCTGATGCTCGAGCCGGGAGTGACGGCGCTGAGCGGGCCGAACGGTGCGGGAAAGACCAATCTGGCCGAGGCCATCGGGTACGCCGCGACCCTGGGCAGTCACCGGGTCGCCACCGACGCCCCCCTGGTCCGGCAGGGCGCGGAGCGCGCGATCGTCCGGACCGCGATCGCGTCGGGCCGGGGCAACGCGCTGATCGAGATCGAAGTCAATCCCGGCCGGGCGAACCGGGTGCGGCTGAACCGGGCCCCGCTGCCCCGGGCCCGGGAGATCCTCGGCGTGCTGCGCACGGTGCTATTCGCACCGGAGGACCTGGCCCTGGTCAAAGGCGATCCCGGCGAACGGCGACGCTTCCTGGACGACCTGCTGGTCGCCATGGCGCCACGGTACGCCGCGGTCCGTTCGGACTATGAGCGGATCGTGCGCCAGCGGACCGTGCTGCTGAAGTCGGCGGGGGCCCGCACCTCCCGCGGCCGGGTCACCGCGTCCTCCGCCTCCCAAGCCAGCGGCCCGGGGGGCGGTCCCGTGCCGTCGTCGATGACGGCGACCCTGGATGCCTGGGACGACCAGCTCGCCCGCGTGGGGGCGGAACTGCTGGCCGGGCGACTGTCCCTCGTCCGGGCCCTGCGCCCGCACGTCGAGGCGGCGTATGCGGCCGTCTCCGGGGACCGTGGGCCGGCCGGGATCGCCTACCGGCCATCGTTGTTCCTCCCCGCGTTCCCGCCCGCGCCGGGGGACGTAGCGGACGCGGAGGGGGAAGGCGGGGCCGGGACGGACGGGAAGGGCGCGGATCTTGAGAAGGCCATCCGGGACGCGCTCCAGCAGGCCCGCCCCGGAGAGCTGGAGCGTGGCGTCTGCCTGGTCGGCCCGCATCGTGACGAACTGGAGCTGCGCGTCGGTGAGCTGCCCGCCCGCGGCTACGCCAGCCAGGGGGAGTCGTGGTCGCTGGCGCTGGCCCTCCGGCTGGCCGCCTACGAGCTGTTGCGCGCCGACGGGGAGGACCCGGTGCTGATCCTCGATGACGTCTTCGCCGAGCTCGACGCGGGCCGCCGCGACCGGCTGGCCATCCTGGTCGCCGGGGCGGAGCAGGTCATCGTGACCGCTGCGGTGACGGCGGACGTGCCCGCCACGCTCACGGGAGTCAGCTACGACGTCGGCGGCGGGAGCATCACCCGTGCCGGCTGACGCCGATCCGGCCCTGGTGCCGCGTGCGGAGCGGCTGCGGCGCGCGGCTGCGGCGCTGGCCGACGTGATCGCCGACGCGCGGGCACGGGGCGAATGGCCGGCATCCGGGCGGCCCGGCGCGGCGGGCCAGGGGGCCGGTGTGGATTCCGAACGGACGTCGGAAGACCCGTCGTCCCGCCCGCGGCGTCCCCACCGGGACGACCCCCAGCCGCTGGCGGCCGCGATCGGCGGCCTGCTGTCGGATCAAGGCTGGAAGGAACATGCGGCGGTGGGTTCGGTGTTCAGTAATTGGGCCCAGATCGTGGGGCCCGACCTCGCCGCCCACACCCGCCCAGACGGCTTCGCCGGGGGCGAGCTCGTCATCGCGGCCGACTCGACCGCGTGGGCCACACAAGTCAGGCTGCTCGCGTCGATGCTGGTCCGCAGACTTAATTCCGAACTCGGTGAGGGCACCGTCCGCCGGGTCAAAGTCAGGGGGCCGGCCCCCGGCGGCGTGGCGGATGGCGGGTACCAGGAAGTCGGGGACACGGCGACACGTACGGCTAGGAACGCCCGTGTCATACCGAATTCCCAGCTAGAATTGGGGGTACGCGCACACTTACGGCACGGGGGGTGTCTCGCGCGCGACCTGCAGGATGGAGTTCCCACTTGTCATATGACGCTCGTTCAATCACGGTACTCGAGGGCCTTGAAGCTGTCCGGAAACGCCCGGGCATGTACATCGGCTCAACCGGGGAGCGTGGACTCCACCATCTGGTCCAGGAAGTCGTCGACAACTCGGTCGACGAGGCACTCGCGGGGTACTGCGACGCTATCGAGGTGACCCTGCTGGCGGACGGCGGGGTCCGGGTCCGTGACAACGGCCGGGGGATTCCGGTGGACATGCACCCGGTGGAGAAGCGGCCCGCGGTCGAGGTCGTGCTCACCACGCTGCACGCCGGCGGCAAGTTCGACGGTAAGTCCTACGCGGTTTCCGGCGGTCTGCACGGCGTTGGCGTCTCGGTGGTGAACGCCCTGTCCATTCGTCTCGACCTGGAGATCCACCGGGACGGGTACGTATGGCGGCAGTCGTACGAGCGCGGCGCTCCGACGCGGCCGCTGGAGCGTGCCGAGCCCGCGTCCGACACGGGCACCACGACGACCTTCTGGCCGGACCCCACGATCTTCGAGACCACTACGTGGAACTTCGAGACCCTGTCCCGGCGGCTCCAGGAGATGGCCTTCCTCAACCGGGGCCTGACGATCACGCTCGCCGATGAGCGGCCGGAGACCGAGGGCGACGGCCCGCGCGTCGTCACATACCTGTACGAGGGCGGGATCTCCGATTTCGTCCGGTACCTGAACTCCTCCAAGGAGCCGGTGCACGCCTCGGTGATCGACTTCGGCGAGGACGGGGACGGGATCTCCGTTGAGATCGCCATGCAGTGGACCGGCTCGTACTCCGAGTCGGTGCACACCTTCGCCAACACGATCAACACGGCAGAGGGCGGCACGCACGAGGAGGGGTTCCGCGCCGCGCTGACCTCGATCATCAACCGGTACGCCCGTGAGCAGAGGCTGCTCCGGGAGAAGGACGACAACCTGACCGGTGAGGACGTGCGGGAGGGCCTGACCGCGATCGTGTCGGCCAAGCTGGCCAACCCGCAGTTCGAGGGCCAGACCAAGACCAAGCTGGGCAACACCGAGGCCAAGTCGTTCGTGCAGAAGGTCTGCAACGACCAGTTGCGTGACTGGTTCGACCGCAACCCCGGCGAGGCCAAGGACATCATCACCAAGGCCATGCAGGCTCAGCGGGCCCGGGTCGCGGCGCGACAGGCCCGCGACCTCACCCGGCGCAAGAGCCTGCTGGAGAGCGGTTCGCTGCCGGGCAAGCTGGCGGACTGCCAGTCGTCGGACCCCTCCCGGTGTGAGGTTTACGTCGTCGAGGGCGACTCGGCCGGAGGCTCCGCGAAGGGCGGCCGGAATCCCGAGTTCCAGGCGATCCTGCCGATCCGCGGCAAAATCCTCAACGTGGAGAAGGCCCGGATCGACCGGGTGCTGAAGAACAACGAGGTCCAGGCGATGATCACCGCGCTGGGCACCGGTATCCACGACGAGTTCGACATGGCCAAACTGCGGTACCACAAGATCGTGCTGATGGCCGACGCGGACGTGGACGGCCAGCACATCAGGACGCTGCTGTTGACATTGCTGTTCCGGTTCATGAAGCCGCTGATCGAGGCCGGGCACGTGTACCTGGCCCAGCCCCCGCTGTACAAGATCAAGTGGGAGGGCCGCGGTAACGCGGACGAATACGCCTACAGCGACTCCGAACGGGATCTGCTGGTCGAAGCCGGTATCGCGAACGGCCGGAAGGATCCGCGCCCGCGGGACGGCGTTCAGCGGTTCAAGGGCCTCGGTGAGATGAACGCCACCGAGCTGTGGGAGACCACCATGAACCCGGCGCGCCGGGTCCTGCTCCAGGTGACGGTGGACGACGCGGCGCAGGCGGACGAACTGTTCAGTGTGCTGATGGGCGAGGACGTGGAGGCCCGCCGCTCCTTCATTCAGCGCAACGCCAAGGACGTCAGGTTCCTCGACATCTAACCGTCGTGGCGGCACCACCGCGGGGCGTGTGTAACGCGAGCTTTACCAACCGAAACAAGGATATTCAGTGACTGACGTAACAACCGACGGCGTTCCGTCGCCGGGCCACGACCGCACCGAGCCGGTCGACATTCAGTTTGAGATGCAGCGCAGCTACATCGATTACGCGATGTCGGTCATCGTCGGCCGGGCCCTGCCGGACGTGCGGGACGGCCTGAAGCCGGTGCACACGCGTGTGCTGTACGCGATGTACGACGGCGGCTACCGGCCCGACCGCGGCTACTCCAAGTGCTCCCGCGTGGTCGGCGACGTCATGGGCCAGTACCACCCGCACGGCGACAGTGCCATCTACGACGCGCTCGTCCGGCTCGGCCAGGACTGGTCACTGCGCTACCCGCTCATTGACAGCCAGGGCAACTTCGGGTCGCCGGGCAACGACCCGCCCGCGGCCATGCGGTACACCGAGTGCCGCCTGGCCCCGCTGGCCATGGAGATGCTGCGGGACATCGACAAGGACACCGTCGATTTCCGGCCCAACTACGACGGCCGCTCCGCCGAGCCCGTCGTGCTGCCCGCCCGGTTCCCCAACCTGCTCGTCAATGGGTCCGAGGGTATCGCGGTCGGCATGGCGACCAAGATCCCCCCGCACAATCTCCGCGAGGTCGCTGCCGGAGTCAAGTGGTATCTGGAGAACTTTGAGGCCGCCGACGAGGACCTGCTCGAGGCGCTCATCGCGCGGATCAAGGGCCCCGACTTCCCGACTCGTGGGCTGATCGTCGGCCGCCGCGGTATCCAGGAGGCTTACCGCACCGGCCGCGGTTCCATCACCATGCGCGCGGTCGTCGAGGTGGAAGAGGACCAGCGGGGCCGGGCGTGCCTGGTGGCGACCGAGCTGCCGTTCCAGGTCAACCCGGACAACCTGGCGCAGAAGATCGCCGAGCTGGTCAAGGACGGCCGGGTCACCGGTATCGCGGACGTCCGGGACGAGACGAGCCTGCGCACCGGGCAGCGCCTCGTGATTGTGCTGAAGCGGGACGCGATCCCGAAGGTCGTACTGAACAACCTGTACAAGCACACCCAGCTTCAGGACACCTTCGGCGCCAACATGATGGCGCTGGTCGACAGCGTGCCGCGGACCCTGCGGCTGGATCAGTTCATCCGGTACTGGGTCGCGCACCAGATCGAGGTCATCGTCCGCCGCACCCGCTACCTGCTGCGCAAGGCGCAGGACCGGGCGCACATCCTGCGGGCCCTGCTGAAGGCCATTGACCGGATCGACGAGGTCATCGCGCTCATCCGGGGCAGCGCCTCGGCTCACGACGCGCAGCAGGGCCTGATGACCCTGCTGGAGATCGACGAGGTCCAGGCGCAAGCCATCCTGGACATGCAACTTCGCCGGCTGGCCGCCCTCGAGCGGCAGGCACTGACCACCGAGTACGAAGACCTGATGACGAAGATCGCCGACTACGAGGCCATCCTGGCCTCACCCATCCGGCAGCGGGCGATCGTTGGTGACGAGCTCGCGGAGATCGTCGAGCGCTACGGCGACGACCGCCGGACTGAGATCATCGCCTACGACGGCGACGTCACGGACGAGGACCTGATCGCCGAAGAGGACGTCGTCGTCACGATCACGAACGGCGGCTACGCCAAGCGGACCAAGACGGACCTGTACCGGGCCCAGCGCCGCGGTGGCAAGGGCGTCCGCGGGGCGCAGCTCCGCACCGACGACATCGTTGACCATTTCTTCGTCACCACGACGCACCACTGGATCCTGTTCTTTACGAACAAGGGCCGGGTGTACCGCGCCAAGGCGTACGAACTGCCAGAGGCCGCCCGTGATGCTCGCGGGCAGCACGTCGCCAACCTGCTGGCCTTCCAGCCGGACGAGACGATCGCCGAGGTCCTCGCGCTGCGCGACTACCATGTGGCGCCTCATCTGGCGCTCGCGACCAAGAGCGGCCTGGTCAAGAAGTCGCGCCTGTCCGACTTCGATTCGCCGCGCTCCGGCGGCATCATCGCCATCAACCTCCGCGACGACAACGAGGTCATCGCCGCCCGGCTGGTCGCCCCCGAAGAGGATCTCCTGCTGGTGAGCAGCAAGGCGCAGGCCTTGCGGTTCCGCGCTAGCGACGAGTCGCTGCGGCCGATGGGCCGGGCCACGTCCGGGGTCATCGGCATGCGTTTTGCCAACGGTGACGAACTCCTGGACATGTACGTGGTCCGGGAAGACGAGGATGTCCTCGTCGCAACCGAAGGCGGTTACGCAAAACGGACACCCGCTGATCAGTATCCTGTGAAGAACCGTGGCGGCATGGGTGTCGTTACGGCCAGGATTGTCGAAACGCGCGGGCGGCTCGTGGGCGCCCTGATGGTCCGTCCGGACGACGAGATCTTTGCCATCACGTCGGCGGGCGGTGTCATCAGGACGAGGGCCGGTGAGATCAAGCGATCTGGCCGGCAGACCATGGGTGTCCGGCTGATGAACCTCGCGTCTGGGGACAGCGTGGTCGGGCTCGCGCGCAACGCCGAGTCGCTCGATGCGGCCGACGATGACCAGCCCGATGGTGCCGCCGAGCCGCCAGTGGAAAGCGGCGACGGAGCCGGCGGGGAGTGACCCGGTGACGAAGGGACCGCAGTTACCTGGGACGGCTGAGTTTCGGCGGGACGGCCTGATGTCATGCTAGGCCGTATTCTGCCGAAGTAGCCTCACCAAGAGGGACTGCAGCCGAGGAGGACGGCGTGGAGCAACGCGCGGACGAGACGGCGCGACGGCCGGGGGTGGCCGCGGACGATACTGGCGTTCCTCCTGCCGAGGACGGGCAGACGGAGACCGTGCCGGCCAGCGAGGACGCCGGCGAAGCCAACGGGCACTCCCACGAAGGAGAGTCCGTCTGGAAGACGGCGGCAAAATCCGACGGCACATACCCGGCGGACGGCACGTACGCCGGGTCGCCGGCCGGCGACGGCTACGTTCCTGCGGGTACGGAACGGGACTACCCGGCGACGTCCGGTTCGAGCGCCGGGACCCAGGACTTTCCGTCCGCGTCCCTGGGCCGCGACTATGCTGCGCAGCCCTCGGAGAGCATCTACGGTTTCTCGGGGGTTCAGCACGACTTCTCCGCTCCGCCGTATCCGGCTCAGGTCACCCCCTCGCCGCGCACGCGTGCTGAGTCAGGCACGCGTGCTGAGTCAGGCACGCGTGCTGAGTCAGGCACGCGTGCTGAGTCAGGCACGCGTGCTGAGTCAGGCACCCAAGCTGACCTGCGCCCGCAGTCTGAACCGCGGCCGAAGTACGAGGAAAGCCAGCCGGAGCAGCCGTCGCCATGGCAGGGCGCGGCGGCCCGGATGCCCAGACCCCAGTCAGTGCCCAAGCGGGCGAGGGCGCAGCGGGCCGAGAAGACCAGCGCCCCCACCCGGCAGGCGCACCTGATGGTCTCCCGGTTCGAACCCTGGTCCGTCATGAAGTTCAGCTTCATGATCTCACTGGCCTGCTTCGTTATCCTGTTCGTCGCGGTGACGCTGCTCTACGGCACGCTGGCCGGCCTGGGCGTGTTCGATTCGATCCAGAAGGCGCTGTCGAACGTCACCTCTGGCCAGGGGACCAACGGCGTGAATGTCTCGCACTGGTTCTCCGCGTCGACGATCCTCAGTTACACGGCGCTTTTCGGCGTGCTCAACGTGTTCCTGATCACCGCTTTCGCCACCGTTGGCTCGGTGGTGTACAACCTGACCGCGCACCTTGTCGGCGGGGTCGAGGTGACGCTGCGGGAAACGGAGTAGCGTCCTTTCCGCCAGTTCGCCGAGGCGGCGCGAGTTGCGGTAGTCTTCCCGGCGTGCGCGGGGTTCCCACCGCGCATCTGGGGCTATAGCTCAGCCGGTTAGAGCGCATCCCTGATAAGGATGAGGTCGATGGTTCAAGTCCATCTAGCCCCACCAGGTCAGCACACACCACCGGGCAGCCTCCCGGCCGCTTGACGGCAACGGTGACGGCTCCCTGGCCAGCCCCTTGACGGGCTGAGCGCCTGCCTACGAGGCCTTGGGAAGGTCCCGGTGTGATGGCTTTTCCGCGCCCGGCTCGGTGGGCTCCGGCGGATGTGCGGCGCGCATCAAGCGTGCGCTGACGACGGCCAGGCCGATGATCAGCACACCGATGATCGCCAGCGCAGACGGGACCCCCAGTGACTGATGCAGGTAGCGAGCCGCTACCGAGGTGACGTAGCCGAACATCGCCAGCGCGCCCAGGGCGAGCAATGGCACATTCCGCAGCGGGACGCTGGCCGCCATCGCAGCCGCGGCGGTGGCGATGCCAATCGCGTACATCCAGCCGTAGTGCCCGGCCGCGAAGCTCGGCGCGATCAGGGCCAGGATGACACCGGACGGGATGGTCACCCACAGGGGCTCGACGTACCGTTGCCACCCGAGCTCCGCCCATGCCAGCCCGAACACCCACAGCGGCAAGGCGATGGCAAGCACGGGAGTCGGGAGGTTGATATCAGGCGAGGGAGTCGGCCCGGTCCCGGCCGGGACAGTGACGATGGCTGCGATGCCGAGGATGGTGACGACCAGGCCCGCGAACAGGGCGAGGTTTTGCAGCGCGTACCGGCGGACCAGCCATAGGGCCGCCGCGTACACGCTGACAGCCACCCCCACGGCTAGGAGCGTGACCGCGTCCGTTTTCCCGTGCACGCGGTACGTCGCGAGCCAGACGGCCCCTGCGACGCCGACCACGGAAAGGAACCACGCCACCCCGGCCAGCCGCTGGATCGCGGGCTCACGGACCTGGCGCACGATGATGCCGACCAGGAGAAAGAACACGGCGGCGGCCGCGTAGACGGCCACCTGCCCCCAGCGGGTGATGTCGTTCCATCGCGGGCCGATCGCGATAATGGCTCCGACCAGGAGCAGGATCACGCCGACGTAGGCGGCCGCTTCGGTCAGCAGTGAGATGCGCTGCGCGCCCTGTTCGCCCTCCGCAGCCTGGCCGGTGGTGAGCAGCCCCTGGTGCTGCGCCCAGGAGTGAAACCCGCCTACCGCCGCCGCAAGGACAAGGAGCCCAATCAGAAATAGAGACGTTAACATGGCGAACCCTTCGTCCGCGTGTCTTGGACTGCGCCAAGATTTGCTACTTACAGCCTTTCCGCCCGGTCGGCGGCTCGCAGGGCCGAAAGTCACCGGTCATGGCCCACTATGTGCGGCTCCACGGCCCCGGTGCCAGGACGGATGGCCCGGTCCGGCAGGGTGGCGGCACGGGCGAGAGTCTGGGCTGGCGAGCGGGAAGATCATCGGAGCTTTCGGCCAGGATGATGCCGTCGTAGACCAGGGCGGCGTGTGCCCGGCCCTTACGGACCCGGCGCTCCTTCTCGGCTCGGTTCTGCGCCGGGGTCTTGCGGTGTCCCACACCCTCGCGGTGGAAGGCCATGCACCGGCAGCCGCCCCAGACGCCGCGGTGCCGCTCGACTAGCTGGGCGAAGTCTGGCCACGCCGCATCGTCCAGGGGCCTCACACTGAAGCTGGGCCATGATTGATCCCCTCGATCCAGGTCACAGCCTTGGCTCAGGCTGCAGCGCGGTAGTGGTACACGCATACTTCGCTGAAACCCGTCCCCTCGTACAGCCGGAGAGCCGGCATGTTATCGCGCTCCACCTGGAGATACATGCGGCCGGCCGCGTGTCCGCCGGCCCAGTCAGCCAGCGCGGCCAGGACATTGCGGGCCGCGCCTCTCCCACGCGCCCCCGGAAGCGTGGCCATCCCGAACACTCCCGCCCAGCCGGTGTCGGCTACCGCGCGGCCCACCGCCACGACATCGCTCCCGCTCATCGCGCAGGCGTAGGCACACGGCCGGTCCACACGATCGAGCATTTCCCACTCCGAACGGGTGTCGCCTCCGTGACCATGCACAGCGTGCCAGACCTCGAACCACGCGTCGGTCGCCAGGTCGTTCACCTCGATGCGCGGCGAGCTCGTCGGTACATGTCCCAGGACCACACTCGCGGTCGAGGCCACCTGCAATGACATCGGGCTCTGCCGGCGGTAGCCCCGCTCCGCCAAAAGCGTGCCGAGGCGTACTGGGCACACCTGCGGGCTGATCTGGAACCGCGCGGTCACGCCGTGCGTGGCATAGAACTTCTCCGCGTCAACGACCCTGCGCACCAACTCGCCGGGCCCGGCGTCAGCGTGGGGCAGGACCGTTCCCGCCCACCAGGAGGAGCTAGGGGCGTAGCGGAGCCACCACCCGCCAATATGCTCAACCCGCTCCGCCGGAAGGGCCCTCGCCGCTCTCTCCTGTAGACCCCGCACCATTTCCGGGCCGCTCCAAGCAGACGATGCCGGCATGGACGCCCCCCCACAAAGGCCAACCGTTTGAACACCTAAAGATCAGGCAGCTCTCCCGCGTTTTGTAGAAGTCTTCCTATGTCCGTTCGGCGGGGAAAGCGAGCCTCGTGGTCCTGGCGTGGAGTCCGTTCCGGTTAGCCGCGAGTCAAGCTTATCCGGCGGCCTCGCACTGACGGCGGGAGTTGCTAGGCTGCGTCATGCCCGTGGAGCCGCGCGCCGACTCCGCAGCGTTAACGCTTCTGAGTCCTCAGAGTGGAAGGGTTTTACACCGTGAAGAAACTGCTTGTCCTAGCCCTGCTGGGTCTCGGCGTGGCCGCCGTCTGGCGGAAGGTGCTGGCCGACCGGGCCGAGATCGATCTGTGGACCGAGGCCACCACCGCTGAGCTGAACTAGCCTCGCCGGGTGCGGCCCGGTGGAGGAGGCATCCAGGTGAGCGATACATCCCGCGTATCGCTGGTGTGCTGTGACCTCGCAGGAACGATCGTCTCCGACCGGAGCATCCTCGAAAGAGCCTTCGCCGAGGCAATCGCGACGCAGGGAGTGGTGCCCGGCACTGCCGCCTACGCGCGGTCGATGGTCGTGGTTGACCGGTCCGGCGGCCTGCCGCCCCGGGACGTCATGCGCATGCTGTTCGCCGAGAACGACGCCCAGGCGCAGGCGGCCTACCTGTCCTTCGAGCGCTCTTACCGGGCCGTGGTGGACCGGTTCGGCATTACGATCGTGCCCAGGGCGCTGGATGCCATCTCCAAGCTGTCCGGCTCGCACGTCAAGGTGTGCTTCGTCTCCGGGTTCTCCCGGTCGGTGTCGCGGTTGGTGCTCGACAGCTTGGGCATCAGCCGCCACATCGACCTCGCCCTCTGCCTGGATGACGCACCGCGCGGTTGCCCGTGGCCCGATCCCGTGCTCACGGCCGTGATCCGGCTCGGCATCGAAGACGTCGCGGAGGTTGCCGTGGTCGGGGACAGCGAGAACGTCATCACGGCCGGACGCCGTGCCGGGGCCCGTACCCTCGTCGGCCTGACCAGATCGCGTTCGGGGCAGCGACTGCGTTCGGCCGGAGCGACCCACCTCATCCCGTCGATCACCGAATTGCCCGACGTACTGCTGTAACGGGTAACCTTTGGGAAGCACACGGGGCTTTAGCTCAGCTGGAAGAGCACCTGCTTTGCAAGCAGGGGGTCAGGGGTTCGAGTCCCCTAAGCTCCACCAGAACCAGGCGAAACGATCCGGCCGTGATCTTGAAAAGGGCCGTTGACCACCAGGGCTGACTACAGTACTACCGGTTCATTCTAAACCGCCGAGGAGCTTGTTGAGCCTCGTCAGCGCGTCGAGCCGGGCCGCCTCGTCCACGTGGGTGTAGATCTGCTGCGTGGTCGAGATGTCGGCATGGCCACGGATGATCTGAGCGTCACGGGCCGGTACGCGGAGATCCTTGAGTAGTGACGCCGTGTGTGGCGGATCGCGTGCAGGCGGATCTTGCGGATGCCGTTGTTGTCGCAGATGCAGGTGAAGGATCGTACAAGGCTGCGTGGCTCGACGGGGCGGCCAGTCCTGGTGGTGAAGACCAGCCCTGTATCGGTCCATGCCGGTACGATAGGGAAAAACTGGCTTTCGGGGAGATTGCCCGGAGTGTCAGCCTGGCGGATAGTCATATATGAACTTATCCTGACAAAGGTGCGGTGTTATCTAGGTCACATCGCAGGACCTTAGGAGGTTGCCCCCGGCCTAGCTAGGCGCAATAAGTTCCCTGGAGCAACGGCAAGGAAACAACCCAACGTTAGCTTCTTCTCACCGTTCTCAGCTTGCGCCGGAAGGAGTCAGCTGGAGTGAAATTTCTCAAGACCCTTTTCAGCACAACTGGTCTTCTCATCGTTGTCTATATTCTGATCGGGGTTTTCTTTAACACGGCATCTCCACATCTGCCGACGACGTTGGGCAATCTCCACAGCTGGGTACAGTACTTCATTTCGGTCATGCTCTGGCCGCTGAGCTTTTGGACGCCCACTTTCAACGTGGGTAAGTGGGCACCCTGATCGTTCGCGGCAAGCGCTGACCGAGGCACTCGCCCCTGAGCCGCATGCCGGATCCGTACGCTGCGCCCGGCACCCCCGTGTCGGCACGAAGAAGAATGCCACCCGCGAGGGATACGCTTAATTTCAAGGGATACGCTTAATATTGGGTCAACTCCGTACAACGGTGAAACACAGCAACTACGGCGCATAACCGCTGCGCGATGGCGCAAGCGCCACTTTGATGCACAGTCCCGCCCTTCCGAGCGGGTTTTGGCAGCTACCGGGTGAGGCACCCACCTGCCTCGGGCGCACTTGCCTATCGACTCCGATGCCACCGACTGGCCTGGCTATCAGGCAACCCAGTCTGCGATCGATGCGTGGCCCCCCATGGGACCGGTGGCGCGGGCGTGCTTGCACGGCGCCCCTTGCCCTGTGGTGGTGTTGCCTCATCGAGAAAGACGGCACGCCAGCATGTCGATGGCGACCTCTGGCCACAGGATGTGGCGGCGAGGAGGATGAATAGTGCGATCCGGCTCCAGGACGCGCTTGACGCCCGGATGATGGGAGAACGGATTTGACCTCGCAGTATGCGGTTCCGGCTGGCCGGGTGCTGCCGAAGGCCCCGACCGGCATCCGGGGCCTGGATGAGATCACCGGGGGCGGGCTGCCCCAGGGCAGGTCCACGCCGGTAACGGGCGGCGCCGGGTGCGGCAAGACGCTGCTGGGACTGCCGTTCCTGGTCGCGGGGGCCCGGGAGTACGGCGAGCCGGGGGTGCTGGTGACCTTCGAGGAGTCGGCCGGGGAAGTCGCCGCGAACGTCGCCTCGCTGGGCTTTGACCTGGACGGGCTGCGGAAGGACGGGCTGCTGGCCGTCTATGCGTTCCGGGCAGAGCCGACGGAGGTTGCCGGGACGGGGGAGTTCGACTTCGAGCCGCCGCGCCGAGCCCGCCGCACACGCGCCTGGCATGCGGCCCTGGGGCCGACCCGGCGCGGCGCGGCGGGCGCGCAGCAGGATGGACCGCCGTGGTGCAGCCGCTTAGCGGCAGATGAACACGCCGCTGCGGCCAGTGGCCCGGAAACTGCCCTGGGCCTGTATGACCTGGTCAACCTGCGCGGCGATATCGCCGAGCATCGCGTCGAAGTCGAGTGGCTCGCCGATCCGGGCCAGGACGGGCTCGCGGATGCTGCCGACGTAGGCGATGACCGGCTGCGCTGTTGGGATCGACAGGGGCACGTCATCAGTGCGCAAGGTAACGCTGGAGAATTCCCGCCTCAGCATGGCCGTCCCAGTCTGCGTAGTAAAGCTAAGGGAAGGCATCGCTTGGACCGGGCGGCCAAGCCGACTGGACATCGCCGCATCCAGCAGGTCATGAATCTCGGCCAGGGAACCGGAGCTATTGGTGGACCATACGTAAACGAAGATGGCGGTCGTCCGCGTACGCCGAGCCAGTCAGCATCCGCCGTCCGGTCACCGGATCATCGCCAGCCACGGCAGCCAGCCAATCACACCAAGGCGGAAAGTCGTGAACTGCGCCAGATCAATGTCGAGCGTCACCCGGACCGGCGCGGCGTTACTCGGCAGGCAGCGCAGCAGCGGTGGGGCCATCCATCAGCGGCCAGCGGCATAGCGGTCCATCACCTCCGCCTGAGCTCCATCGATCGAAGCTGCGCCCGCACGATATGCGTCGGTCAGCCGGTCGCCTCGGCCGTATACCCGCACGGCAACCCCGTCGTCATCGATGCTCAGCCAGGGTGTCCCTGCCGACCCGGCGGGCCTGACGGCAGGGGGCCAGGCCAGAGGCCAGGCCCGAAACGCGCGCGGCAAGCCTCCGAAGTTCGCGACTGTCGAAGAATAGGCCAAAGTCAGACCAACGGGCTGGTGGGAAGAGTTCAGGCCCCGGATAGAGCGCGAGGGCAGCTACCTGGCGCGTCTAACATTGGTTCTGACCGGTGTTCTGACCCGTAGGACCGGTTTGGGCGCCCAGGGGGAGTCGATGTGTTTCCTGAAATGCCAGCCTCGGTCAATAGGCACCTGCTGCCCGGCGAGACCCATGTCATCACCGTTCGTGAGCACCCAGCGGTACTGCTTAAGCACGCCTTGCTGACTTTAGCCGGGCTTGCCATCGCGGGCTGGCTGAGCAGCTCTGTCGCACACGGCAACAACACTGCCATCGGCGTGATCTGGATCTTGTGGGCGATCCTCCTGCTGTGGCTCGGGACGCAGGTCTGGGAGTGGGCCGTCCACTACTTTGTAGTCACGTCGCAGCGGCTGATGCTCACCCAGGGCGTCATCATCCGCAAGGTGAACTTCATTCCCCTCAGAAAGGTGACAGATGTAGAGTTCCGGCGGTCCTCGGCGGGTCGGCTACTCGGCTACGGCGAGTTCGAAGTGATGTCACCGGGACAGGACGAGGATATGCGCCATATCCGGTTCATCCCTTACCCAGAGCAGATGTATCTCGAGGTCTGCGGGCTGATGTTCGAGGACACGAAGCGGTGTCCCGAGTGCGCCATGAACATTCCGACAGCCGCCCGGCGCTGCCCGTACTGCAGGACGCCGATCTCTTGATGAATACTCGGTGAAGACGGCTGGATAACCGAAGGATGTCCGTCCAAGGACGGAAAGACGCGCGTGATCATCTCCTAGATCAGGCGCGGGACCGAGCGCTCCCAGTGCCTCGAAACCCTGGGCAACGTGATCCATCAACCCAGTGAACGTCTCAGTCGACGCCTCGGCAGCGATCGCAGTGAGGATCATGTGCCCCTTCCAGCGCACCACCACCACCCGAACCCGTCGTCAGCACCGCCCGCCAAACCCGGTTCACCCAGGTGACCGGGGGAACCGGATTTCCCGGACCGGCCCGGCGAGGGACAGGATGATCGCCCCGACTATGCCCAGGCCCAGCAACCAGCCGGCGACAAGTGGCTGCGCTGCCTAATTGGCGGGACCTCTCGCAGCTCGCTCCCGGTTACGCGCGTAGCTCAAGCATTCCGGGTGACCGCGGCTGCGTCCTCACCCTTCAGAGGTGACCCGCTGTCGCGCGCCCACGGGAGCTCGCGGGCGAGCTCCCGCGATGACGGTAGCCGCTCGCCGCCCTGCAGCCTCCCGCTCCTGATCGTGTCGCGGAGCACGGCTTCGAGCTGCGACCGGAGCGGCTGGTCGCGCCTGCGGTCGAGCTGGCGCGGCAGCTCCGCTCCCAGACCGGACCACTGAATGGCCATAGAATTGAGCGCTGGCGCTGCTGACCCCTCATCACGTCGTCACGATCGTCGCGGTCAGCATCGCCCGCGGCGTTGGCTTCGGCCTCAGCACCGTTGTCATTGGGGCCCTGGTCGCCAAAGAGCTGCCGCCGGAGCGGCGCCGCGAGGGGATCGGCCTGGCCGGAGTCGTGGCCCGCGTGCCCGCGATCGTCGCCCTCCCGTCCGGGGTTTGGCTGGCTGAGAATACGGGCTACGCAGTGGTGCGCTGGGAGCGCTTGGTTGAGGTGCTGCAATAAGGTTTTCCGGGCATCCTGAGCGTTATGAACCACCCGCAAGCCGACGGTCCCGATACCGGGCATCTTCATGACCATGGCCATATTCATGATCACGAACATGAGCATGCTGGCCAGGGGCTCGTGGTGCGGTTGCGTCACATGCTGCGCCCGCACTCCCATGAGGCTGCCGACCACGTCGATGCGGCCATGGAAGGCAGCGCCGAGGGCATGCGGACGCTGTGGATCTCACTGGGCGTGCTGGGCTTGACCGCGCTAATCCAGGCGGTTGTGACGGCGCTGTCGGGGTCGGTGGCACTGCTGGGTGACACGCTGCATAACGCGGCTGATGCGCTGACCGCCGTGCCGCTGGGTATCGCGTTCATCCTGGGCCGCCGTCCGCCGAACCGCCGCTACACCTACGGATACGGCCGCGCCGAGGACCTAGCGGGAATCGCGATCGTGCTGACGATCGCGGCTTCGTCCGCGCTGGCCGCTTACGAGGCGATCACTCGGCTGATTCACCCGCATCACGTGTCGGACCTGATCGCGGTCGCCGCGGCCGCGCTGATCGGCTTCGCGGGCAACGAGCTGGCGGCGCGATACCGGATCCGCACCGGGCGGAAGATCGGCTCGGCCGCACTGGTCGCAGACGGGCTGCACGCCCGGACGGACGGCCTGACGTCGCTGGCGGTGCTGCTGGGTGCAGGCGGGGTGGCGCTGGGATGGAACTGGGCGGACCCAGTGGTCGGGCTCCTGATTACGTTGGCGATCCTCGCCGTCCTGCGGCAGGCGGCCCGCGAGATCTACCGGCGTCTGATGGATGCGGTCGATCCGGCGCTGGTCGATCAGGCTGAGAGCGTTCTGCGGGCCACGCCCGGTGTGCTGGACGTGGGTCAGGTCCGGATGCGCTGGGTCGGCCACCAGATCCGGGCCGAGTGCGAGATCGTCGTCGCCCCCGACATCGGTGCCGTCCAGGCCCACCAGCTCACCGTCAGCGCGGAGCATGCCCTGCTTCACGCGATCCCGCGACTGTCCGGTGCGCTCGTTCACGCCGATCCTCAGTTCACCGGCACTGACCCGCACAACGTGCTCGCCGACCATCGGCCCGCGGCGACCTAGCGGGACCGTTCGGCCAGCGCCCGGTTGTAGACGTAGCGGACCGATCCGAACGTGCGGTTCAGCAGATCCGCCTGCTCGGGGGACGGGTAGAGGCGGTACTTGTACGCCCGCTTCACCACCCGAATGCTCACGCCGAAATTTCACCACTGATGCCGTTTCACCCGTGCGGCGACACGCCGGGCTGACCCCGCCCCGACCGCGGCCAGCCGCAGATAGGTCACCAGGCGCTGCCCTCCTCGCGTGGCCAGGCTGGCCAGCACCGCCTGTAGTTCCGCGACGTCCCGGGCGACGACGGTGAGCAGATAGTCCATCTCGCCGGCGACGTTATCCGCCGCGATGATCTGCGGCAGCGCGCGGATCTGGTCCTCGAAGATGCGGCTCGACCGTCCCGCTCTCCAAGCTGGCCCTGGAGTGGCTGCCACCCGGCTGGCTCACCTTCGTGCGCTTCGGCCTGGCCGCCGCCGTCCTGCTGCTGGCTACTCCCCGCGCCCGGCTGCTCGCGGCGGGCGGCACGCTGCTGCCCTTTACGCTCTTCGCTTACGGGCAGAGCCGGGTGGCGGCCGAGATCGCCGGCGCCTTCGTCAATTTGGAGCCGCTGGTCGGCGCGACGGCAGGCGTCCTTCTTTTCGGTAACCCGGTCGGGCCGGTCCAGGCCACAGGCGGCCTCGCCATCATCGCGGGCATCGCGATGAGCAGCCTTCCGCTGCTGACGGCCGGTCGGCGGCGGCTGGCCCCGGTACGACCGCGGGAAAGGAGAGCGTAGGTCTCAGCCAGGGGCAGGGCGCTGAGATTCAGGGCCAGAACCGGCGTGGGGTACGGCTCGTCCCATCGCCACCCCCTGAGTATTGACGAGTCTACGTCGGCGGAGGCTCGGCTACTGTAGGCCCGGTGCGGGTAGCGACGTGGAACGTGAACTCGGTCAAGCAGCGGATGCCGCGCCTGCTGCCCTGGCTGGACCAGCGACAGCCCGATGTGGTCTGCCTCCAGGAAACCAAGCTGGCCGACGACGCGTTCACCAAACTCCTCGGCCCCGGGCTCGATGCCCGCGGCTACGCGGCGGCCGTGCACGGTGAAGCCCGGTGGAACGGGGTGGCGATCCTTTCCCGCGTCGGGCTGGACGGCGTGGTGACGGGAATCCCCGGTGCGCCGGGATTTCCCCACCCCGAGGCGCGGGCCGTGTCCGCCAGCTGCGGCGGGATCTGGGTGCACTCGGTGTACGTGCCGAACGGGCGGACGCCGGACTCCGATCATTACCACTACAAGCTCGCCTGGCTGGCGGCGCTGCGCGAGGCGGTCAGGGCCGGTCCCGGGACCGTGATGGTCTGCGGCGACATGAACATCGCGCCGGCGGACGGCGACGTCTTCGACCCCGGTGCCTACGTGGGGCAGACCCACGTCACCGCGCCGGAACGGGCGGCTCTGGCCGAATTGCAGGCGCTCGGCCTGCGGGACGTCGTGCGGGACCGCTGGCCGGGCGAGCGCGTGTTCACCTACTGGGACTACCGGGCCGGCATGTTCCACCAGAACCTCGGCATGCGCATCGACCTCGTGCTGGCCAGCGCCCCGGTGGCCAGCCGGGTCAAGGCGGCGTGGGTGGACCGGCAGGCCCGTAAGGGGACCGGCCCCAGTGATCATGCCCCCGTCATCGTCGACCTGGACGAGGCGCCGGACGGGGACATCGGGCCGGTGGTCCCGCCGCCATCGGTGCGCACACCCCGGCGGGGTTCAGTCAAGCTTCCTCAATCACCCTGACAGAACGGGCCGCAGGCGGGCTGTCCCCGCCCGCGGCCCGTTCCCCGGCGGAGTGCCGGGGGCCGTCGTTTCTCCTCAGAGCCCAGCCGCTCCGGCCAGCGCGCGGCCGGTCAGCACGCGGGCCAGATGCCGCCGGTAGTCAGCGGTCCCGGTCGTTCTCCATGACCTGGAGCGGGATGCCGACCGCCTCCTGCCCGAAGTCCCGCGAGTCCGCGACGTTGAACAGGTAGTACGCCTGGGCCCGGCCGGATCCGGCCGGGCGTAACGGGCCAGCACGGAGGTGACCTCATCGGTGGTGAGCGGGCTCCAGTCCGGTTCGGCCAGGTCCTTTCCCATGCCATGCACGAGGCCGCCGCGGCAGGTGTCCGCGCCGCCCCCGGCCGGGGCCGTGCTCATCCGGCGCTGGCCGGATGCTCGCCGCGCCCGGCGCGCAGCCGCTGGGCGAGCGCGGAGAGCGGGAAGCCGAGCAGGGTGGCCGCCGCCGCGACGGCGAAGGAGCAGATCGACGCGGACATCCAGCTGGCCGGGGTGAAGCCGATCAGGTGGTTCAGCCTGGCCCACGCCGAGACCCACCAGGTGACATAGCCAGGGTTGATGAGCTGGTAGGTGATGAAGCCGGCGGCCCAGGGCAGCAGCATCAGCCAGCGCGAGGGTGCGTGCGCCGAAAGATCCCAGCGGCCACCGGACAGCAGGAAGAAGTCCACCGCGAGCACCCCGAACATCGGTACGAACACCGAGCCGAGCAGGGTGAGAAAGTTCTCGTAGTCCGCGATGTTCAGGAACAGCGCGAGGATGGTCGCCAGCCCGGTGATCAGCGCGGCGATGATACGGCGGTCCCACAACGGGCGCAGGTTCTGGGTCGACACCGCGGTGGAGTACACGTCGGCGAAGGACTGGTCCAGCTCGCGGGCGGCCAGGACGGCGAAGGCCACGGCGCCGAGGGGCAGCGCGATAAAGGCCCCGTAGATGTCGTTCGGGCTGCGGGCGACCGTGACCAGGGCGAGCAACCCGATCACGTAGCACAGGACCTGGGTGACGCTGTAGCCGATCATCGCGCCCGCGAACGCCGAGCGCTCCGACCGCGCGTGCCGCATGTAGTCCGCCGCCATCGGCGCGAAGGAGATCGCCACCGCGACCACCGTGTCGGTCGCGGCCCAGTACCCCGACCAGGTGCCGCGGGCGAACGGCGGGAGCGGGTGCCGGGCCAGCTGGATCAGCAGGTATACGAGGACGGCGAAAACCGCCGCCGTCGCGTACCGGCGCAGCACGCGTATCGCCCCGAGAGGGTGGATGGCGAACACGCCGGTGATCGCCCCGGCGATCAGCACGTATCCCCATTTCGGCAGCGCCGGGGCCACGATGTGAGTGGCGGTCGCGATCGTGACCAGCTCGAAGATGCTCCAGCCGAGTAGTTGCAGCATGTTGATGACCGTGGGCAGGTAGGACAGCCCGGCGCCGAACAAGCCGCGCAGCAGCACCATGGCCGGGGCCCCGGTCCTGGTGCCCGGTATCCCGGACACGGCGACTCCGAGGGTACCGAGCAGCGTGCCGACGACGATGGCGCAGAACCCGGCGGCCAGCGACAGCTCGGGCGTGCCCGCACCTCCCGGCTGGAGTACGAACAGGGCGCCGGTGAAGCCGAGCAGGCTCACCCCGAGGTTGCCCCACAGGCCGAGCTGATCGACGAAGCTGAGGGCCCGCGGTACCGGTCCGGCGAGGGTGAGGGGCGCCTCAGACCGCCGGTCGCCCGGTACGGTGGTGAATTCGCCGGTGCCGTCGGCTGGTGTGGTAACGGTGGTCACGACTTTCTCCCTACGCCGGCATTACCCGGTCAGGTTCGAACGGTCGGTGGCGCGCAGGCCATGCGGCCAGCCACCCTCTCAGCCCGGTCGGCCCGAGCTCCCGTGTGGTTGTTTTGCCCGATTCTACGCCGCGGCTGGTCGCGTTCACAGCAGTCGCCGCCGTCGGGCACACTCGATATATGCCTGAGCTGCCGGAAGTCGAGGCGCTCGCCGCATTCCTGCGCGAGCGGGCCGTCGGCCATGCCGTGGCCCACGCCTACCCGGCGGCGATCTCGGTGCTGAAGACCTATGACCCGCCGTTCACCGCCCTGGCCGGTCAGGTGATCAGAGACGTGAGCAGGCACGGGAAATTCCTCGACCTGGCCGCCGGGCCGCCGGGCGCCGGTAGCGCCCCGCTGCACCTCGTTGTCCACCTGGCGCGGGCCGGCTGGCTGCGCTGGCGTGAGGAGATCCCGTCCCAGCCGCCCAAGCCGGGCAAGGGGCCGCTCGCGTTCCGGGTCATCCTGGACGACGGGTCGGGCTTCGACCTGACCGAGGCGGGGACGCAGAAGCGGCTCGCCGTCTATCTGGTCCGCGACCCGATCGACGTCCCCGGCGTCGCCTCCCTCGGCCCCGACCCGCTGGACCCGTCGTTTACCGCGGAGACCCTGGCTGGCCTGCTGGCCGGGCGGCGCACGCAGATCAAGGGCGTGCTCCGCGACCAGCGCATCATCGCGGGTATCGGCAACGCCTACTCCGACGAGGTACTGCACGCCGCCCGGATGTCACCGTTCAAGGTCGCCTCCAGCCTGACCCCGGACCAGGTGACGGTGCTGTACGACGCGATCCAGGCGACCCTGGCCGACGCGTCCAAGCGGGCGGCCGGGTTGGCCGCCGGTGACCTCAAGGCCGAGAAGAAGACCGGGCTGCGGGTGCACGGGAAGGCGGGTCAGCCCTGCCCGGTGTGCGGCGACACAGTCCGGGAGGTGTCGTTCGCGGACTCGGCGCTACAGTACTGCCCCACCTGCCAGACGGGCGGCAAGCCGCTCGCCGACCGCCGCCTTTCCCGCCTCCTCAAGTAGAAATCGCGGGCAGTAGCATCGCAGCATGGGCAGCACAACCGTGTTCGTGACCGGGGCCAGTGCCGGGTTCGGTGAGGCTATCGCGCGGCGCTTCGCGGCCGACGGCGCCCGCCTCGTGATCTCCGCGCGCCGCACCGAGCGGATTACCGAACTCGCCAAAGAACTCGGCGGCGACGTGCTGCCGCTGACACTCGACGTGCGGGACCGGGAGGCTGTCGCCAGCGCGGTGTCCGGACTGCCGCCCGACTTCGCCGCAATCGATGTGCTCGTCAACAACGCGGGCCTGGCCCTGGGGCTGGAGCCGGCTTACAAGGCGGACCTGGACGACTGGGACGCGATGCTCGACACGAACTGCAGGGGCCTCACCTACTGCGCGCGTGCCATCCTGCCCGGCATGGTGGGACGCGGCCGGGGCCACGTGATCAACCTGGGCTCGATCGCCGGGACCTACCCCTATCCGGGCGGCAACGTGTACGGGGCGACTAAGGCCTTCGTTCACCAGTTCAGCCTGAACCTGCGCGCTGACCTGCACGGTACCGGTGTCCGGGTAACCAGCGTCGAGCCGGGCCTGTCCGGGGGCACCGAATTCTCCGTGGTCAGGTTCGGGGGTGACCGGGAGCGGGCCGGCCAGTTGTACGAGGGAGTACATCCGCTGGAGGCCGGCGACGTGGCCGAGGCGGTGCACTGGGCGGCGTCACTGCCGCCGCACGTGAACATCAACGTCATCGAGATGATGCCGGTGGCGCAGAGCTTCGGGCCGCTGGCCGTGGCCCGCGACGAATCGTGACGTCCTGCTCACGGCCTGCTGGCGGTCACCTCGTACTCGTACAGGGCGAGGTTGCTGTTGCGCTTGCGGAGGACCGAGATCCGCACGTCGGTGAAGCCGGCGGCCCGGAGCAGCGACGCGTACCAGCGCTCCGCGGGCACCATGTGCCCGTAGAAGGTCGAGTTCCCGATGATGTAGATGGCCTGGCCGCCCGTCTTGACGTGCCGGAAAGCGGCCCCAAAGTGCGCGGACATGTCGTGGAAGTACTTGGTCACGTACGTCGCGAGCAGCGGCCCGTTCTTACCGCCGTCGCGGGTGATCAGGGCGCGCACCTCGCGGAGTTCGCCTTCGATCGGGGCGACAGTGCCGTCGGGGGCCCAGCCGTTGAGGCGTGAGGTCGCGATGCCCCACGTTCCGCCGATCGCCGTCCAGTCCAGCTCGCCCGCGTCGCTGGCCCGGTCCAGGAACCGGAGCCAGTACATGTAGGGGCGAAGCTCCCGGATATAGGACATCCGGTTGACGTAGGGCGGGGACGTCAGCAGAAGGTCACAGCGGGGCAGGCTTCCGGCGTCAAGGTCGCGGGCGTCACCCCGGATGATGCGGCCCGACCCTGGCAGGCCGGCTTCGGCGCTGCTCAGTACCGTGGCGGCTTCGGTGGCGAAACGGCGGATGACCTCCGCGCGGTCGCCGTCAGCGTCCGCCGGGGCCGGGGGCGAGCTGAATGACATGCTCTGGTGGTTGAAGGCCGCGTTGCTGGCGGCGATGGCCGTCCGGCAGAAAGCGATGCCCAGCAGGTCCAGCGCGGCGGCCGGCAGGCAGGCGTCGTCGAGCGCGCGGCGCAGGCCTTTCAGGGCCGCCAGCGATCCCGCGGACCACCACCGGCCGATGTTGTGCAGGTTCGGGGCCCACAGCGCCGCGGCTTCGGCGGCGCACGTGACGGCATGCCCGGTGATCACCGGGACCGATGCGCGGGTTTCCGCCAGCAGCGCGGCCGGATAACGGGCGGCCTTCGCGTTCCCCAGCCAGACTAGAAAGGGATTGACGTCGACAGCGTGGCCATCGCAGCCGTGCTCGGCCGCCGCCAGCGCTGTGGTCCCCGAACCGGAAAAGGGGTCCGTGACGACCGCTCCGGCAGGCAGATGCCGGGTCCGTTCCCGGACGAGGCACACCGAGTACGCGGGCGTGAGCCGGAGCCAGCCGTGCCGCCCGGCTCCTGCGTTCGCCCGGTGCGTAAGGTATGAGTTCTGCGGCTGGGAGTTCATCTGCTCACTGGAAGGCGCTGGCCGGGTGGCGATAACGGGATAGCGTACCGGCGGGTCGTTCCGGCTGGCCGTCCGACACGGCGGCCACGGTCCTCCCGCTCGCGTGACCGCATCGTTACTTGCCTAAAAGCAAGTTCTGGTCCCGGCGCGGGAACGGCCGGGCCACGCTAGGCGTTGCATGGTTGAAAGGCGGTCCCCGGCACCGAACGGGCCCGCCCGCAACGGGGTTGAGTCACAGCAGATAACTTCGGTAACCGGTTGAGGGTGATTGGTCCATGTCTCACGTGCGTCGGCCGTCGGCGGTGCCTTCGCAGCCCAGCTGGGGCTGGCAGGATGCGGCCGCGTGCCGGGAAGAGGATGTCATCCTCTTTTTCGGGCCCGACGGTGAGCGCCAGCCGGAGCGCGAGATCCGGGAGCGGAAGGCCAAGGCGCTGTGCGCCTCGTGCCCGGTCCGCCTGGACTGCCTGAACTACGCGCTGTCCCGGCCGGAGAAGTACGGGTCGTGGGGCGGTCTGAACGAAGACGAGCGCGCGGCCGAGCGGCGCCGGCGGATGCGCCGGGTCAGCGCGGCTTAGCGCGGCCGGTTCGGGCCGCGCCTGTTTACATCGCCGGTTCCGGTTCTGCCCCCCTCTTCAGGTACAGGTGCGGCCATTCGCAATCGGCAAACTGCTTCAGGTGGTCAGCGAGCCGCGGCCCGAAGTCCTCGTCCGTGCCGCTGGCGCCGATCGCCCGCTCGATGGCTGAGGGCGTGACCAGGCCAAACGCGACAGCCCGGACAGCGCCGGCGTCACGCAGGCCGCTGTCGTGCCATCGCTGCACCGTGGCCGCCTGACGGGCGCGCGTATCGCCGGGGATCGCCCGGCCGTAGCTTCCCTCCCGGTCCCTGGTTAGCGCGTCCGGCCAGTTCCTGATGCGGGCGTCCGGGCCGCGGCCGTCCTGCGCGGGATCACCGGCAGTGAGCGCGTCGAGCAGCAGCACCCACTGGTAGGCGGGCGCCAGCCACGCTGGCTCCTCTTGCGCGCACATCCACATTCCCCGCGTTACCCGGGCCCGCATCGCGGTGGCGACGTGCGAGGCGAGGGCCGGGGGGCTCACCCGCGCGCAGATCAGCGGCGTTCGCGCCGCGACCGCCGCATCGACGCCGTGTGACAGCGCGCAGTCACGCAGCCGGGCCGGCAGGGCCCGCAGCAGATCCAGCAACGGCGCCCGGGGGATCGGCATCGGCCAGCCCGTCAGGTGGGACAGGACGGCGATCTCCGCCCACAGGGCGATGCCGGGATGGCGGTCCAGGGCGCGCTGGGCGGCGCGCATGTCCCGCAGGGTGCACGGGCGGGCGATGCAGTCCGCGCCGCAGGTGCCGCTGCGCGCGGAGGTGACGGCGGCCGGGCTCGCCGTGCCGGCCGTGCCGCCGGCGGCTTCGCGTGCCGTCCCGTCGGGCATCCTGGCCAGCAGCGGATGATCCATCCCGTCCACCGATACGGCCGCCTCACCTGGCGCCAGCGTGACCAGGTACTGCGACTGGGCCCGGCTTAGGTTCATGGTCGCGCCGACCGCCTCGCGGTCATCGGTGGCGGGCAGCCGGTGCACGATCTTCACCGCGGTGTTCTTGATGACGTCGGGGATCAGCTTGGCCGGGACCTGCTCGGCAATCACGATGCCCTCACCGTACGCCCGGATCTCCGCCAGCAGCCCGGCGAACAACTCGACCGCGTGCGCGGCCACGCCGGCGTCCCGTTCCGGTCGGCGCAGCAGCCGGTGCGCTTCCTCCACCACGGTGAGGTGCCGCAGGCCTGGCTCCGCACCGGCCTCGTGCCGCCGGGCCAGCCGCAGCTGCTCCACCAGGCGGAGCAGCACGGTGCCCATGAGGAACGCCTTGTCGCGGTCGTCCCCGACGTCCTCGATCTCCAGCACCGTGTTGTGCCGCAGCAGCTGGCCGAAGTCGACCGGGTGACCGCCCTCAAGGAACCGCCCGCTCGTGCCGAGACGCAGGCTGGACAACCTGACCTTGATGAACCCGAGCACGTCGGCCCTGACCTCGTCGCTGTAGCCGATCTCCCCGACCACCCGTCCGGCCGTCCGCTGGAGATCAGCCAGCCCGGGGTACCCGGGGGTCACTCCCGGAGTCAGCGGCTCACCCAGGGCCAGATCCCATCCGGCGTCCTCGTACACGCGCGTCAGTGCCGCGCTGAGCACCTGCGGGAAGGGCTCTTCGGACTGGAAGGCGGCGAGGAAGAGCGCCCGCACGAGGTCGGCGTGGGTCTGCAGGGGGAAACGTTCCCCCGTCTGGTCGGCCGCCGGTTCCAGCGGGTTCAGCCCGGCGGCGACCGCGTCCGCCTCACCGGGCCGGATCCGCACCACCTGGGCGCCTGATCCCGCGAGCCGCGCCGCCATCAGGCGGTATTCGGCTTTGGCAGGCTCCACCACCAGCCAGGGCACTCCGGCCCGGGTGGCCGCCTCCAGCAGGCCCCGGACGGTCTGGGACTTCCCGCCGCCGGTCGCTCCGCACACGAAAACATGCCGGTTCAGGGACCCCAGCGGGACCCGCAGCGGGCCCGCTGGCATCCGCTGCCGGTCGAGCACCTGCCCCAGCGGCACCGTGCTCTCGTGCAACCTCGCGTCCGGGCGTTCGGCGGGGCTGACTGCACCCGTGGACGACGCGGCCGCGAGGACGGGCGGTCCGGCGTCCTGGGCGGCGACGGCCGGGGTCTCCGGCGTGACATCGAAATCCGGGCGGAGCGCCAGCCGTATTCCGGGTATCTCTGCGTCCGGACTGCGGGTGAGCGCCGCCAGCAGGCCCGTGCTCGCGTGGAAAGAGTTCTGTGACCCGGCAGCGGTCTCCGGGCCGGGGCGGCCGAGCAGATCGCGCAATCCCGCCGGGCTGCTGCGGGCCGGCGCGAGCGTATACGGCAGACCCTTGAGGTCGGCCGACGCGCACACAAGGCCGGCCACCCGCGCGGCGGTCGGCGGATCGGCGCCGGCCGCGAGCAGATGGACACGCCACATGCCGGTCGACAGTCCCTGGCGCAACTCGGTGTGCCGGTGCCGGAGCCGGCGCGCCTGCACGTCCCGGTCCGGGAACCGGTCAGCCATCCCGGTAGCCAGCCGTTCACCCCGCGCGGTCTCGTCGGCCAGCCTTTCCAGTTCGGCCGGGGGCACCGGTTCGGCGACGACCAGCCAGCCGAACGGGCCTGGCCAGGCGGGCAGCAGGCAATCCTCGAGGGATGGTGCGGCCTGGAGGCGGTCGGAGTGTGGTTCACCGGCGGCAACCAGAAGCCCGTCGCTGATCCCGCCAATCGACCGCCAGCAAGCCAGCCCGGACATGGCCGGCGCGAGCGCGCCACGGCCCAGGGCACGCCCCCGGGCACCGCCAGGGAGGGCCAGCATCACGTCCCCGGCGCCGGTGCTACCGGCCAGTGCCGCTCCCGCGGCCAGGATCTGCACCGGGCCGCCGGCCTGAAGGCGCATCCAGCCGTAGGCCAGGGTCCCGCCGGAGTGGTAGGCGGCGACGAGGACGGCGATCCGCTGAGCGCGGCCCGGGTCGCGGTCCGCATCCGGGCCGCTCTGCGTCTCACCGTTCGCCCGCCGCGGGATTTCGGTAATCCGGTAAGCGTCCAGCCCGCAGATCTGGCGCCACGGCGACGCCACCGCGGTCAGGCCCACTTCTCCCGGAACCGCTCTATCAGCGCCTCGGCCTCCTGAGCACCGATCTCAACAAGGTCGGGCCCAAAGTTCTCGCCCCGCTCCTCTTGATATATGGCGTTAGTAAAGTTCCAGGTGAGATCACTGGTCAATGATTCGTCAATTAGCCCCTCGGCTGTGTGGCGCCTGCGGACGAGACCTGAAGGGTTGGTTACGCTCCTTCCTGTTCCTACGACCGCATAATAGGTAATTTTCTCGGGCAACTTTAGCCCTCCTTATTCTTGTAAGGGGAGAACTCAAGGGCACCAGGAGGCGCAGCGACTCGTGCTGATATCTCCCGCTGGTAGTGGCGTAGCCTTGACCGCTCCGCCGTAGCAGTCTCCGGCGACTCTATCCTTTCGTACGCATCATGGGTCTTCTGTTTTGCTTCCCAGCTATCCGCTGTGTGGAATTGGACTTCGAATAGCTGGCCGCTAACGGCATCTTTCCATTGGCTGTTTATGCCCTTGTATTCTTCGCCGGCCCAGCCTGGTTTGAAGCCAACCAGGATATAGTCATTTCTCCCGAGCTCGGAGCGGGTAGCCTCAACGCCGACGCTGTAGTGCTCTGAGTCGAACAGAAATGTGTAGCGTATCCCGTCGTGAATCTCCTTTGATAGATCCGATGGAGACCTATCAGGTTCGATGGCGATCATTTTGGCTAGTTTTTCTTTGAAGCGGTCGGGGGACTTTAATGCGAATTTTTCTGTGTCCGGGACGAGGGTGCCGTGCTCCAGTCTCGCCTCGACGCGCCGCATGGCCGGGGTGATGCCGTGATCGCAGTAGCTTCCGTCGCTTCCGCGGCCTTCGGCGGTGCGCCGCGCGGATAGCTCCTCGTCGGCGATGTGGTTGGCCTTCGCCTCCAGTCGCAGGCCTTTCCATTCCCAGGCGCCGTCGTCGGTGATGCGGGGTCCGTCCGGGCTGGATCGGGGGCTCTGGTCACCCCCGGCACCGGTGTCGCGCAGGTCGGAATACAGTTCGCTCCGGCTGCGCCGCTCCTCCGGGACGGGGCGATCTCCCGTCACCGGCCCGGGAATTGGCCTGGCCGGGCGCTCCTTACCGTCCGCCATGGGCGCTCCGGCATCGACGGCAGAGCCGTTGTTGTCGTGGCGGTCGGCAGCCATGAGGCACGAGCGCTCCGGGGCCCGGGGACGGCGGGTCTGGACGCCCGGCGTAATGGGCACCCGCTCAACTTCACGGATACCCTAACCGGATGGTTCGGAGCGGGGAGGAGTTTCGTCCCTAGACCTAGATGAGCGACTGCAGGACCGGGGACGAGCCCGGCGAGAGGGCCGCTTTGGGCCGTCGCCAGCCCCAGAGCCATCTCCAGCCGGGGAACAGGCACAGCACGACAAACGCGACGGCCACCGCGAGCCGGCCGTAGGCGCTCAGGTCAATCCCCTCGACGGCCGCCACCTGGTTGATCCAGGCGGGCGGGTTGCCGGGGGTCTCAGGCATCCCGGGCATGTACACCGGCGCGGCCAGGATCAGGCGCACCAGCACCAGCCAGTCCAGCTGGGACGCTGGATAAACCGCCAGTAGGCAGATGGCCATCACGTCGTACCAGGGCCGCTGATAGGACCACATGAACAGCCACGCGAGGCTGAGCGCCAGCGCTGGGCTCAGGGCCGGGCAAGCTCGGGGTTCCGTCGGGGAAGCGGAAGAAGGCGAGGATGGCGACGGCGCCGAAAGCGATCCCGGCCACCAGCGTCAGGTTGGCCGGCATGATGAACGCGCCGAACGTCTGGTAGCCGAGCGGCCGGTAGAAGATCTGGTACATGGTGTCCCAGGTGGTGCCGGGACCACGGCCGATGAGGACAGAAATGGCGGGCTGGCCGGCCAGCGCGTACGCCGGCACGAGAATCAGACGCGAATCCGGCGATCGCGGCGCCGAGCGCTTTAAGCGACTTGCGGCCAGCCCAGATCACCCCGATCCCGAACGCGGCGTATGGGATCTTGATGGCGGCGGCGATCCCGATGAACAGGCCAGCCAGCAGGAATTTCCGCAGCGCAGGGCGTTCGCCGTTCTGGCCGGTCGTGAGCACCAGGATGCCCAGCAGGCCGAATGCGGCACTCAGGCCGTCGATGTGGCCGCTAGCCACGATCTCCCACAGCAGCAGCGGATTGACCGTCCACAGCAGGTGCGCGCGCAACCGGCGGGCTGGGTCCGGCCGCAGTACCCGGTCCAGCATCAGCGTCACCGCGCAGAACGCGATCGACGTCAGGAGCTTCAGCCAGAACGTGACCCGGGCCACGGACGTACCGCCCAGTTCCGCAGTGACCCACTCCTCTGCCGTCGCCACCGGTCCGTAGACCGAGACGTTGGTCTGCCAGGACGGCGGGATCCACTGGCCGATCGGGTCACCTGAGTTCTTCAGCTCCAGCGGCGTCATGACATACGGGCTATGGCCAGTGGCAGCCATCCGGCCATTAGCCGCGTAGCTGAGAACGTCGGTGGATCCCCCGGCCGGCAGCACGGTGAGGATCGCCACGGCCAGGAAAGAGAAAACGATCAGCGCCTGGGCTGAAGGCCGGGTGCCGCGCGCCACGGCGATGAGACCCGCGATGACCCCGGCCCCGCCGGTGCCGGTCGCCGTCCACAACGCGAAGGTCACGAGCGGAGTGGAGGGGTGCAGCAAGAACCACCACGGAGGGCCGGCCGCGGGCATCGGCACGTGGATAACGGCCATGCTAGGGCCAGCCGCCAGCACCGCGATCATGATGGCGACCGAAATGACGATCAGGATGGCGGCGGTCCAGGCCAGGACGAGGCTCAGCCGATCACGAGCTGGCCGGTACCGCCCCGGGGTTGCCGGCGCGCCGGGCGGCCCGTCGGCTGGCCGTGCGGGATCGCTGGGGGTGTCCTGGGCCGGTTCCTCCGGGTTTGGCCGCTCGCTGGTGCTCGTGGCGGATGCCGACCACGGGGAACTCACGCTGGAGGCGCCTGGATATGCCGAACGGGACGGTTCGCTGCCACTCGCCACGCTGCTCGCCATCCCTGCCCGCCGAAGATCAAGATCGCCAATGACGCCCTCCGTGCCTGGCCCACGGCACGGACCCTTACCAAGTGCGCAGGCCCACCCGGCCGTCGGCGCGCATGCCCTCCAAAATTTACCGGACGAGAGCGGGAAGGCAGCGCATGGCCGGTCAAGGCCATCCGTGGCCGGAAGGCCAGTTCCGTATACAAAAATGGGAGATGCAGATCGTATCAAGCTGAACGCATAATGTTCCGGGGGGACGTCTGGGCCCGGAGGTGTCACCGTGCAGGACCGTCCCGCCTATCTTGTTGTTGCTGATGAACTGCGCCAGCAGATATTGTCCGGCCATTATGCGCCGGGCGCGCGGCTGCCCACCATGGAGGAACTGCGCCGCGCCTATGGCGTGTCGGAAATCGTGATCAGGCACGCCGTGTCGCTGCTCCGGCTCGAGGGCCTGGTGGAGACGCGGCGCGGCGGCGGCACCGTCGTACGGACCCGCCCGCAGGTCCGGCGGCGGGCGATGGAGCGCTGCGCCGCGGAGGCGCGCCAGGCCGCCGAAAGGTACGCCACCGACACCGGTCAGGCCATCGAGGCCCACACGTCATTTACCGCGGACGACGCCATCGAATGGCCGGACTACCAGCTGACCACCCGCTACTCCGAGGTCCCCGCCGATGAGGAACTGGCGGCCCTCTTCGGCACCGAGCCGGAAGCGCCCCTGCTCCGCAGGCATTTCGTGTTGTACGCCCGCGGTGAACCGGAACAGATCAGCATTAACTACCTGCTCCTGGATCTCGTGGCGGGTACCCCCGTGGCTGACCCTGCACGCGAGCCATGGCCGGGCGGAACCTTTGCCCAGCTGGCCTTCCTCGGCCGTCCCGTCTCACGAGTCGAGGAGTCGGTCAGCGCCCGCATGCCTACGGAGGCGGAAGCGCTGACGTTGCGGGTGGCGCGGGGGGTCCCGGTTTTCGCGATTCTCCGGCGGCTGATCTCCGGCGATGCGGTGCTGGAAGTCTGCCGGTACATCGTGATTCCCGCCGACCGCGTCATCCTTGAGTACGGGATCGATGTTGGCGCGCCGGCCGCGGGTGATTTAGCAAACTCGTGTCCGCCAGCGGTTACCGGGCACGGCCTTCGGTGACCGCGCACGGTGACCCGCGCGCGGTGACCCGCGCACAGGGGTACGGCGCATGGGGCGTCATCGGCACGGCGCCCCATGCGCCCTCTTACGGCTATGCCGCTTACGGCTATGCTGCGCGGAAATCCAAGACGGACCTCAGGGCTGGCGCACGCGGCCGTTCACCTCGGAGTCCAGGCCGGCCGGAGCCGTCGAATCCCCTGCGTCCTCGGCCTCTTCGCCAGGATAGGGCGGCGGGGGCTCCGGCTGGCGCTTGCGCAGTACGACCGCCACGGCGGCACCCGCCGCGAGGACAACGGCGAGGCCTACCGCGCCCGGCCAGCCCAGCAGGCGCCGGGCCTTCGAGGGTTTGGGGTCGACTCGCCGTGCGGTCGCCTTGAGTGCCGCAGAAACCTTGGGCGCGACCGTCTCGCTGACTGCGGTGGCGGCATCTTCGATCCGCGGCGCCGCCCACTCGCGCGCATCGTAGACGCCCTGTTCCACGTTCTGGGCGGCCGTCACGCCGACTCGCTTGCTCAGAGGCACGACCTGTGCCGCCGCCTCCTGAGCCCGGCTGAGGGCAATCTCGGCCGCATCGCGCGCGCGGCCACGGGCGACGTCCGCGGCGTCCTGCGCACGAGCGCGGGCGACGTTCGCGGCGTCCTGGGCGCGGTCGCGGGCGACGTCCGCGGCGTCCTGCGCACGGGCGCGGGCGACGTCAGCGCCCGTGGCCGCTGCCCCCGATGCCCGGGCCTTGGCCGCCCTGGCGTTCTTAGACTTAGTAAGGGACACAGTTGACCTCCTGCAGAGAATCTCGACTCAAACACTTCCCGTGACCCGCGTCCTCAACCCTCCGTAACTGGTCGGCACTGCCGACCGCACCTCGGGCGGACGCGGCGGCCGCCGCCGGTCTAGCCGGCCCCCGCCACCGCGGCGGCCGGTCACGCGATATTGCTTGTACCGTGGAAGTGTACGGAACATGTATCTGTCCCTACAGCCCCCCATGGCGCGGGCTATGCGAGGATTCCCGGCATGACCAATACGCTTACCGCAACGCTGAACAGCAACCAGGGCGAGATCAAGGTCCGGCTTTTCCCTGACCAGGCGCCGCAGACCGTGCGTAACTTCGTCGAACTGGCCGAGGGGGCCAGGAAGTGGACCGATCCCCGTTCTGGGGCTCAGACCAGTGAAAAGCTCTACGACGGGACGATCTTTCACCGCGTGATCCCGGACTTCATGATCCAGGGCGGTGACCCGCTCGGCACCGGGACCGGCGGCCCGGGGTACAAGTTCGGCGACGAGATCCACCCGGACCTCGCCTTCAACCGCCCCTACCTGCTGGCGATGGCCAATGCCGGGCCGGGAACCAACGGATCACAGTTCTTCATCACGGTCGTTCCCACGCCGTGGCTCACTGGTAAGCACACCATCTTCGGTGAGGTCATCGAGGGAGCCGACATCGTGCAGGCGATCAGTCAGGCCAAGACCGACCGGCGGGACCGCCCGGCTCAGGACGTCGTCCTCGAGTCCGTGGTGATCGACCGTGACGGTGACGCGCCCGGCGCGTCCAGGTAGACGTCATTGGACGCTCCCGCTTCTGGGCAGCCCGACGGCCGCATGAGCGAGCCGGCCGACCCTGCGGTGCCGAGCTGTTTCCGGCATCCTGACCGCGAAACGTACGTCTCGTGCGTCCGCTGCGGTCGCCCCGCATGCCCGGACTGCCTGCGATCGGCCGCGGTGGGCCAGCAGTGCGTCGAATGCATCCGGGGCGCGAACAAGGGTGCCCGCGAGGCGAGGACGGAATTTGGCGGGCGGGTGGTCACGGCCCCCATCGTCACCTGGACGCTGGTCGGCATCAACGTTCTCCTCTACCTGGCCGTCCTGGCCCGCCCCAGCATCGCCGACAACCTTGAGATGGTGGGTTACGCCGGGAACGGTCACGGTGTCATCGGCGTCGGGGCGGGCCAGTGGTACCGGCTGATCACGTCGGCCTTTGTGGCACCGACCGGGGGCTTCGGCATCACCGACATCGCCTTCAACATGTGGGCCCTGATCGTGGTGGGGCCACCCCTGGAACGGATGATGGGGTCCGCGCGCTACCTCGCGGTGTACCTGCTCAGCGCGCTCGCCGGCGGGGTATTCCTCTATTACCTGGTACCGCTCAACCAGCCCGCGCTCGGGGCCTCCGGGGCCGTCTTCGGCCTTTTCGGCGCTTGGTTCGTGGTGTCCCGGCGGCGGGGCCTTGACAGCCGCGGCATCCTCGGGCTGATCGTGATCAACCTGGTGCTCGGATTCGTGGTGCCGCATATCGCGTGGCAGGATCACATCGGCGGCCTGATCACCGGGGCGGTGGTGACGGCTGCCTACGCCTACGCGCCGCGTTCCCCGCGCTCCCGGCGGTTCCTCATTCAGGGCGGCGCCACGGTGGCCGTCCTCGTCATACTCGTTCTCGCGGTCGTCGTGCGGAACGGCCAGATCGGCGTGGCCGGATTCTGAGCCCAATGTGGTGAGCCGGTGCGGTGGCCGCTGGCCGTGGGCCGTGGGCCGTGGGCCGTTGCGCTCCTAACGCCACCGGGTGGCCAGCGCTACCCCGCCGATGATCAGGGCGAAGCCAACCACTATGTTCCAGTCGCCCAGCGCAGACATCCCGGGTATCCGATTGTTGGTCAGATAGAAAAGAGCGATCCACACCACCCCGAGGACCAGGCACGCCACCATCGTCGGAGCCAGCCAGGGAGGGCTGACCCTGGCCCTCACCGACCTCGGCGGAGGCGTGTAAACCGCCTTCTTGCGGACGCGGGACTTCGGCACCGTCATCTCCTGGTGTGGGCGGGCGCTCGCGCACCGGCGCCGGGGCTCGGGCTGCTGGCGTAATCGTAGTGGGTTACGCCATCGCGCGCAGTCGTCCGCCATGCCCGCCGGTCGCCCGGACCCGGTCCTGAACGTCGCGGTGATCGCCGCCGCGCTCTCGTTCGGTGTCTTTCCGTGCCATCCACCGGCACGTGCCGGTGGATGGCAGCGCGATCAACGGCTGACCGGTCGGCGCCTCAGCAGACCGCCGCTCAGGCCGAAACGGCGACCCGTCCGGAGTCGGGCCGCCGCCGCCGACCGGTGAACCTGGCCGTTCTACTTGCCGGTGCCGATGCCGGTGCCGGTGGCGGTGCCGGTGCCGCCGCCCCCGGTACCGCCGCCGCCTCCGGTACCGCCTCCGCCGCCCGGCAGGCCGCTGTCTGTCGGTGAGGGAGACGGGCTGGCGGACTGCGTGGCGCTCGGGGTCGGGCTCGGGGTCGGGCTGGCCGACTGGGACGCGATGTAGATCGTCACCGTCGAGCCCTGGGCCGCTGTAGCGTTGCCGGTGGGAGTCTGCTGGAACACGTCCCCGGGGGTGGAGCTGGGCGGCCCGGCGACGGTCTTGGGCAGGACGTTGAACCCGGCGCCCTGGAGGATCTGCTCCGCGGTGGCCGCCGTGTCATTGGTCACGTTGGGGACGGTCACCGCGCCGCCGGAGACGGAGATCGTCACCGTGCTACCCGGGGCCACGCTGGTGGTCGCCGCGGGCGATTCCTTCGTCACCTGGCCGTTTGGCGCGGTCGAGGTCGTGTCCGCCACCTGTTTCACGTTTAGCCCGGCGTTGGCCAGCGTGGTCTGGGCGGCGCTGACCTGCTGGCCGACCACGTTCGGGACGGACACCGCCTTCGGGCCGCTCGAGACGAACAGCGTGACCAGGGTGTTGGCCTTGACGGTGTTGCCCTGCGGCGGATTCGTGGTGATCACGTCACCCTTGGCGACGTTGGAACTCGCCTGGTCGACGATCGCGGACCGCAGATGGGCGGCGGAGATATCCTGCACGGCCCTGGCCTGGGGCAGGCCCTGGACCAGCGGCACCGCGTAGGTCTTGCCGGCGCCGCCGAACATCATGTAAGCGAGCGCGCCGACCGCGCCGAGGACGACCAGTAGGCCCAGAATCCACAGCAGCGCCCGATAGCGACGCCGCGGCGGCTCCTCGCCGGTGTCCTCCTGGCCGTAGTTGTAGGGCGGGACGGCCGTGGTCGGGCTGGCCATCATCGTCGCGCCGCCGATCTGCTGCGTCTGCGCGTAGTTGTCGAGCCGGGTCGGTGCGGCCACGGCCATGCCGTTCATGGCCCGCTGGACGTCCATCCGCATTTCGCCCGCGCTCTGGTACCGGTCCGCCGGATCCTTGGCCATGGCCTTCAGCACGATGGCGTCCGCCCACGCGGGGATCTCCGGGTCCACCACCGACGGCGGCACCGGGTTCTCCCGGACGTGCTGGTAGGCGATCGCGACCGGCGAATCACCGGTGAACGGCGGCCGCCCCGTCAGCAGCTCGTACATCAGGCAGCCGGTGGAGTACAGGTCACTGCGCGCATCCACCCGCTCGCCGCGCGCCTGCTCCGGCGACAGGTACTGCGCCGTGCCGATGACCTGTGCGGTCTGGGTCATGGTGGCCTGGTCGTCGCTCATCGCCCGGGCGATGCCGAAGTCCATCACCTTGATGTCGCCGTTGCGGGTCACCATGACGTTGCCTGGCTTGATGTCACGGTGCACGATGCCGGACTCGTGGCTGTAGTCCAGCGCGCCCAGTACCCCGTCGATGATTTCCAGCGCCCGCTCCGGCAGCAGCCGGTGGTCAGCCTGCAGCAGATCGCGGACGGTTCGGCCGTCCACGTACTCCATCACGATGTAGGGGACGGGGAGACCGGTCGCCATGTCCTCGCCGGTGTCGTAGACCGCGACGATGGACGGGTGGTTCAGGGATGCCGCAGACTGCGCCTCGCGGCGGAACCGAGCCTGGAAAGTGTGGTCGCGGGCCAGGTCGATGCGGAGTGTCTTGATGGCGACGGTGCGGTCGAGTCGGATGTCGTGGGCCCGGTACACCTCAGCCATGCCACCACGCCCGACGACGCCGTCGAGTTCGTAGCGCTCACCAAGGAGTCGGGGCTGTGTCATGTCTCGCACTTTGCCAAACCATCCCGCGTAGTGTCATCACTGGCCCCCATTTGGACCTGGTCACTTCTGAGCCGACGAGGTGCCACTGGTGGCAGGGGCCGTCGGACTCGTAGTCGACACCGGCGTAGTCGGCACCGGCGTAGTCGGCGTCACAGTCGATGGAGTTGTCGGATGCTGGACCGGTGTCGTTTTCACCGGTTCCGGCTTCTTGCTGGGCGTGATCGGGGACTGGCCCGCTCCGTTTCCTTGTCCAGTTCCCACTTCCAGGTTAGGCGTAGTCGCCACGATGCCGGCCGGAACCTGGACCCGTGTCGGCCTCGCGATCACGGGCGCGGTCCTGCTCGTCGTCGGGGCCCGGGACGTCGCGGCCGGGCTGGCCGGGGACAAATCGCTGGTCGCGCCCATCGGATGACCGGAGAGCATGACCGCGGCGACCGTACCGCCGATCGCCGCGACCGCCACACTCACCGCCGCGGCGAGAAACGCCGACCGCCGACGGTGATGATTATCACCAAGCTGCCGGCCGGTATCGGCTGGTGGGGGGGCCGCCAGGTCCTCGCCCTCGGGGGGCGCCGCGGCAAAGTCGGCTCGGGTGAGCGCCGCGCCGAGGGCGGGATCCGTCACCGCGTGCGGAGCCATGTCCCTGACCTCGGTCAGTTCGTCCGATCCGGCTTCCGTCGCCTCTTCCCCCACCAGGTCGGGTGAGCTGGGCAACGTGCTGAGCAGCAGGCGGGCGCGGTCAGCTACCCACCGGGCACTTTGCGGCCGCTCATCCGGCTGCTTGGCCAGCATGTTGGTGACCAGCGCCGCGACGGGAGCGGGCACATCGTCCGGCAGGGGCGGCACCGGGCGGTGCATATGGGCCACCGCGATCGCGACCGGCGTCTCCGCGGCGAACGGCGGCGTGCCGGTGAGGCACTCATAGGCCACGACGCCGAGTGAGTAGATGTCGGAGGCGGAGGTGATGGTCCCGCCAGTGGCCTGCTCGGGCGAGACGTAGCTGGCCGTGCCCATGACCATTCCGGTCTGGGTCAGGTGGGACGCCTGGGCGGCCCACATCGCGCGCGCGATCCCGAAGTCGGTGATCTTCGTCGTGCCGTCGGTGGTGACGAGCAGGTTGCCCGGTTTGATGTCGCGGTGCACGATGCCCGCCTCGTGCGCGGCGGCCAGCGCGTCGGCGGCCTGGCTCACGATCCGGAGCGTGTCGGCGGCGGGGAGCCGCTCCTGCCGGTCGATCAGCGCCGACAGCGCCTCGCCGGGCACGAGCTCCATGACCAGATACGCGCCGCCGGACGGCAGATCGGCGGAGGCCTCCTCGTCGCTGGAGGTCTCACCGTAGTCGAAGACCTGGGCAATGTTCGGGTGAGACAGTGATGCCGCGTAGCGGGCCTCCGCGCGGAACCGGGCCCGGAACGCCTCATCGGTCGCGTGCGCCGCCGAGAGAAGCTTGACCGCGACGGGACGGTCGAGCAGTTCGTCGGTACCGCGCCACACTTCGCCCATGCCGCCGACCGCTATCCGGCCACTTAGCCGGTAACGTCCGCCCAGCAGGTGACCGTTCACCCGTTCTCCAGGTACGCCTTGAGGACACCGACGGCGATCGGAGCGGCCGCCGCGGCGCCGTAACCGCCGCCCTGAATGATGACGCCGACGGCCATGGAACGGTTGCCGTTAGACGCGAAACAGGTGAAAACGGCGTCGTTGAGGCCGCTGTTGTTGATCCCATTCTGCGCCGTCCCGGTCTTGCCGGCGATCTGCACCCCGGGAATCGCGTTCTTGAACGCGGCCGCGGTCCCGTCCGGGGAGTTGACCACGCTCACCATCATCTGCTTGATCTGGCTGGCGACGGTGGCGCTGACCGGCTGGCCCAGCACCGTGGGCGAGGCCGAATCGACAATGCTCAGGTCGGCGGCGTCCTGGACCTGCTGGACGAGGTAGGGCTTCATCAGCGTGCCGTTGTTGACGATGGCCGCGGAGAACATGGCCTCCTGCAGGGGCGTCACCGTGTCGTCCTTCTGGCCGATGGCCGACAGCGCGGTGGTGGCCTGGTCCGGCTCCAGCGGAAAGTTGCTCTGCACGACCGGCGTCGGGATCTTCAGGTTCGGGTCGTTCATGCCGTACTTCTCGGCCATGCTCTTCAGCGTCGCCGAGCCGAGCTGCATGCCGATGTTGGCGAACGCCGTGTTGCACGACTCGGTGAACGCGGTGATGATCGTCGCCTTGTTGTCGCCGAGGGTCCCGCAGACCTCACCGTCGTTGTTGATCAGATGGGCCGTGCTCTGCGGGAGCTGCAGGCTGACCGGCGCGTTCACCACCGTGTTCGGATTGGAGTTGCCCTGCGAGAACGCCGCGGAGCTGGTGACGATCTTGAACGTCGAGCCCGGCGGGTACGTGGCTCCGGTCGCCCGGTTCAGCAGTGGCTGGGCGGGGTCTTTCAGGAGCTTGTTGTCGTTGCTGTTGAGCTGCGGCCCGTCCAGGACGGCCAGCTGGTTCGGGTCGTATGACGGATAGGAGGCCATCGCGAGAATGGCCCCGGTCTGCGGGTTCAGTGCCACCACCGCGCCCGATTTCCCGGAGGCCTGCAGCATGCTCCAGGCCGTGTTCTGCGCGTTGGAGTCCAGGGTGAGCTGGACGGTCGCGCCCTTCCGGGGCTTGTTGGTGATCATGTCGATCACGTTGCGGACGGCTAGCTTGGAGGAGTTGCCGGTCAGGTACGAGTTCTCCGCCGCCTCGATGCCGCTCTCGCTGTACAGCGCGTCGTAGCCGGTAACGGGCGCGTACTCCGGGCCCTGCGGGTAGACCCGCTGGTACTTGTAGACGCCGCCGACGTTCTTCGAGCTGGCGATGACCTTTCCGTCCGCCGTGGTGATCTCGCCGCGCTGGTACTGGAACTGGGCGGCGAAGGCCCGGGAGTTGCCCGGCTTGTCGGCCAGGTTCCCGGCCTCGAACGCTTGGAGGTAGTTCACGTTCGCGAGCAGCAGCACGAACATGACGAGGACGGCGATCGAGATACGGCGCAATGCGCGGTTCACGAGAGGTTCACCACCTGTGTCATGCCTTCGTCCTGGATCGGCTGTGGCGGCGGCCTCCGGGCCGTGTCACTGAGCCTCATCAGCAGCGCGATCAAGATCCAGCTGGCGACGAGCGAGGAGCCGCCCTGGGAGAGGAACGGGGCGGTGATACCCGTCAGCGGGATCAGCCGGGTCACGCCGCCGACGATGACGAAGATCTGCAGCGCCAGCATGAAGGCCAGGCCGCCGGCCAGGATCTTGGAGAACGGGTCCTTGACCGAGACCGATGTGGCCAGGCCGCGCTGCACGATCAGGCCGTACAGCAGCAGGATCGCCATCAGGCCGGTCATGCCGAGTTCCTCACCGAACGCAGTGACCACGAAGTCGCTCTGCACGAGCGGCGTCAGATACGGCTGGCCGGCACCTAGGCCTTTCCCGAGAATCCCTCCCGACGCCATCCCGTAGAGGCCCTGCACGAGCTGATACGCGCTATTGAACGCGTTGGTGCCCGCGAAGGGGTGCAGCCAGATCTGGAATCGCTCACCTACGTGGCCGAAGAGCTTGCTGGACGCGTACGCGCCCGCGACGAATAGCACGAATCCGATCAGCAGCCAGGATGTCCGCTGCGTGGCGATATACAGCATGCAGACGAAGAGCCCCATGAAAAGAGCCGACGTGCCGATGTCGCTCTCGAACACGAGCAGCAGGAGGCTCACGGCCCAGACGATCAGCACCGGGCCCAGGTCACGCGCCCGCGGCAGGTCGATGCCGAGAACCCGGCGGCCCGCCAGCGACAGCACCTCGCGCTTGGCCACCAGATACCCGGCGAACGACAGGGCCAGGGCCAGCTTGGCGAACTCCTCCGGCTGGATGGTGAAGCCGCCGAGCCGGATCTGGATCTTGGCTCCCTGCACCTCACTGATGCTGGCCGGGAGGAGGGCTGGCAGGGCCAGCAGGATGATGGCGATGACGCCGAAGGTGTAGGTGTAGCGCTGCAGCACGCGGGGCTCGCGGACGAGCGCGAGCACGGCGACGAAGCAGCCGAGGCCGATGGCGGTGTACACGATCTGGATGAGGGTCGCCGACGAGCTCAGCGGCACGGACATGGTGCCAGGGTTGCCGTTCCGCCCCACCTCCTGCAGCCGGTAGGTCATCACGATGCCCAGGCCGTTCAGCGTGGCGGCGAGCGGCAGCAGCAGCGGATCGGCCCACGGTGCGAGTATCCGGACCGCCAGGTGAGCCAGCGCGAGCAGCACAACGAACGCGATCATGTACTCGGCCGTGCCGGACGGCAGCGAGCCCTTGAGCCCGAACCCGACGTTGGCGTAGGCGAAGGCGACCAGCGCGACCGCGAAGAGGAGCATGGCGGCCTCGGTGCGCCGCCGTCCCCGGGGCATCGCCACCGGGGAATCGGGCATCCCCCCGAGGGCTGCGTCCTCCGACGTCGCGACGCTGCTCATGTGGTGCTCTGCGCGGACGGGCGCGGGGACGCGCTGTGGCTAGCCGACGGGGCCGGCGACGGGGGCGGGCTGGACGGTGCCGCGGCGACCCCGAGCGCCGTCGCGGCCGGGCAGTCCGCTGGCACGGTCGGCTCGGGTGGCAAGGTGGGCCTGGGCGCCTTCGGGTGGGCCTTGGCCTGCTCGGTCAGTGCGGCCTGCTGCTCGGTCCAGGAGTTACGCGCCGCGTAGGCCTGCTTGCACTGCGAGTCCTGAGTGCGCAGCTGGCCGACGATGCGCTGAGCGTCGCTCAGGCTCGTCGCGGAAATCGTCCCCTGGATCATCTGCAGTTCCTGCGGCGGAACCTGCTGTTCAGTGATCCCGGTCCGGGCGTACACGCTGGACAGGTTGACCCCGGCCACGCGCTGGTTGACCCCGCGGAAAATCGTGACCTCGCCCCTGTCCGTGCCGATGTAGTACTGGTGCTGGGTGTAGTACCAGGCCCCGTAGCCGCCGCCGATGATGACCGCGACCAGTACCACCAGGGCGATCGTGACGATCGGCCAGCGACGGCGCGACGGGCGGGACGAGCGCCGCTGCCTCTGCGCGCGGTGGCCGTTCCTGGCCTGCGCCTGGTTGCCGGGTGACGGCCAGCCGTCCCGGCCCTCAGGCTGGCGGCCGGGCTCCGCCTCAGGCCAGCCGCCGGGTCCGGTGCGGGGCTCATCGAGCATGACGGCCGGCTGCGGCGCGGTGTGCGCGAGCATCTGCGCCCGGCCGGCCGGGCTGTCCGCACGCTGCAGCAGGCTCAGGTCCCCGGCGCTGCCGTGCGATGCCGCCCCCGCCATGACCGGGGCGGTCGTGGGGACGGCCGTGGTCGCGTCGGCGTCCACGACATCGGCCACGATGACGGTGATGTTGTCGGGTCCGCCGCCCCGGATGGCCAGCTCGATTAGCTGCACGGTCACATCGTCCAAATCCGGGATCGTGCTGAGCGCATGGTGCAGCGTCTCCGCGCTGACCACGTCCGACAGGCCGTCGGAGCAGAGCAGATACCGGTCACCGAGCATGGCCTTGCGCATGGACAGGTCAGGCTCCGCCTCCCCGCGCCCGTCGAGCGCCCGCAGGATCAGCGAGCGCTGCGGATGAGTGGCGGCCTCCTCCTGGCTGAGTCGCCCCTCATCCACCAGGGACTGCACCAGGGAATGGTCGTGGGTGATCTGGTACAGCTCGCCGTCGCGGAGCATGTAGCCGCGCGAGTCGCCGATGTGGCACAGCGCATAGCCCTGGTCCGCCCACAGCATGGCCGTCAGCGTGGTCCCCATGCCCTCCACGGCGGGGTCGGCGGACGCCATCTGATGGAGGGTGTCGCTGGCCGAGTGAACCGCTTCCTTCAGCGCCTTGAGCAGGTCACCGTCGGGCGTCGTCGTTCCGTCCAGCGTGGCCACCGAGGCGATGGCCACGGCGCTTGCCACCTCGCCGGCGGCATGGCCGCCCATGCCGTCCGCGACCGCGAGCAGGCGGGGGCTCGCGTACGCCGAGTCTTCGTTTCCTTCGCGGAGGAGACCGACGTCGGAGCGTACCGCGTAGCGGAGTGCAAGTGTCATCTGCGCAGTTCCAGAACGGTCTTGCCGATACGGATCGGCACGCCCGCCGACACGGGAGTGGGCCGCGTCACTTTCTGGCGATCCAGATATGTGCCGTTGGTTGAGCCGAGATCCTCAACGATCCATTGCCCGTCCTGCGGAAAAATCCGGGCGTGTCGGCTTGAAGCGTAGTCGTCGTTGAGAACGAGGGTAGCGTCATTTGCCCGGCCGAGCGTGATTTGCTGCTCACTGAGATTGATGGTCGTTCCCGTCAGCGAACCAGCCGTCACCACGAGCACATGAGGCTGCCCCCGCCGCGCCCGTTGCGGCTTGGCGGGCTTGGCTGCGCGGGGAGCCGTCGCCTGCCTCCGCGCGGCCCGCGAACGGCCTCCGGAATTCCCGGAAAGGTCCGTGCGGACGACGCCGATCGCCGCGATCACGAACAGCCACAGCACCGCTAGGAAGGCCACCCGGATAAGGGTGAGGGTGAGATCGTTCATCCCAGTGAGATGTTCCTCGCCTCTGGCGTCAGTAGCCGCTGTCCCGGCGGAAAACCAGGGTCGTGCGGCCCAGGGTGATCTGCATGCCATCGGTGAGCACCACGTGCTTGATGGGCTGCCCGTTGATGAACGTGCCATTCGTAGAGCCTAGGTCGACAAGGATGACTTCGCCCCCCTCAACCCGCAACTCCGCATGGTGGCGCGAGACGCCCGGATCGACGAGCCGGAGGTCGCAGTCGGTCCCCCTGCCGAGCAGGGTCGTCGGCGTGACGAGATCGTAGTTGCGCTGCTGCCGCCCGCCGCCGTTCGGGTCCCCGGTCGACACGAGCAGCCGGGGGTGGCCGGCGAATTCACTGCCACTCGGCTGGGGCAGGTCGCTGGCCGGCTGGCGGATCTCGCCGCCCTCGACGGTGGACCCGCGGATCACCCCAGACCGGATCCGGAACGTGCCCGTCGTAAGGTCATCCACGCCTTCGAAGCGCATCCGAACCGGCCCGACGAATGAGTAGCCCTGCTCCTTCGCGTAGTCCCGCGCCAGGTTGGCCAGCTCCACGCCTAGGCTGTCTGCGTACACGTCGAGACGGTCGTGATCGCTCTCGGCCAGCTCGACCACGAAATCGTTCGGCACCAGTGTGCGGCCCTGCGCCACGATCGCCGCCCTGTCGTCCATCTCGCGCTGTACGGCGCTGGCCACTTCGACCGGCTGTAGCTCAGATTTGAAAGCTCGCGCGAAGGCGCCCTCGACCATGCCCTCGAGCCGTCGCTCGAAGCGCTGCAGAACTCCCACCGTGGCACCTCCCTTCGCTACTCGCATCTGATCGTATCTGGGGTATGGGTGCGCTCGGGGTCGTGCTACCCTTACTGCCTGCCCGGGGCGGGTGGCGGAACGGCAGACGCGCACGGTTCAGGTCCGTGTGTCCGAAAGGACGTGAGGGTTCAAATCCCTCCTCGCCCACGACAAGGTTCATGCTGTTCGCTGGCCGTTGGCCGGCTTCCCGGCGGTCCGCGGTGCTGGTCCGGGGGGACGACCCCCCGGGAACCCCCCGCGCGGCGCACTCTCCGGCGCGGGGTTCTCGCCGTTGACCTCGTGCTGGCTGTTGTGGTGCTGGCCGTTGGCCGGCTTCCCGGCGGTCCGCGGTGCTGGTCCGGGGGGACGACCCCCCGGGAACCCCCCGCGCGGCGCACTCTCCGGCGCGGGGTTCTCGCCGTTGACCTCGTGCTGGCTGTTGTGGTGCTGGCCGTTGGCTTGATCACCCCTTGGGCGCGGGCTGGATTCCAGATTCCTGGAAAGTGCGGGAGCAGACAAGGAAACGGGCTACTGCGACTTTTTGTGACACAGTGTAGCTGTCTGGCGTCTTGACATTTCGAACATAAATTCGGTACTTCTTAATCATGCGGGAGGAGATTCCGCAGCTCACGCGGGTTTTGGAAGGGTTCCCCGATGACGCTGCGCCAGTCGGTGCCATCTGTCCGCCTGGTGACGCTGCGTCTCCGCAGGCCGCAGTGTCTCCCCAGACCACTGTGGCTTCCCAGACCATTGGGTCCCCCCGAACCACTGTGTCGGCCCAGACCGCTGTATCCCCCCAGACCGATGGGCCTCTCCGGCTTGGTGGTTTTTCCAAGGACGCCGGTTTCGTCAGGGACGCCGTGCTGCCGGGCGGCGCCGTGCTGCCGGTGCTGCCCGCCCTGGCGGAACTGCTTCCCGCGGGAGGGTTGGCCAGAGGATCGGTGATAGCGGTAGACCAACCGGGATTGCTGTGCCTGGCGCTGGTGGCGGCGGCGTCGGCGGCGGGAGCCTGGTGCGGGGTGGCCGGGATACCTGATCTGGGAGTGGCTGCGGCGGCGGGCATGGGAGTGCAGCCAGCCCGGCTGATGCTTGTCGCCCACCCCGGGCCCGGCTGGCCACAGGTGGTCGCGTCGATGCTGGAGGCTTGTGAGGTCGTGGTGGTGCGGCCGCCCGCCCGGCCGCCGGCACAGATCCGCCGTCGGTTGGAGGGGGCGCTGCGCCGGGGCGGCGGGGTGCTCGTGGCCGCCGGCGAATGGGAGGGCGCACCGGTGCGGCTCCGGGTGGCCCGGCGATCCTGGGCTGGGATCGGCGATGGATACGGGAGCCTCCGGGCCTGCCGCGCCGAGGTGGTGGCGGCGGGCCGGGGAGCGGTGGCCCGGCCGCGGCGGCGCTGGCTGTGGCTGCCGGCTCCCGACGGCACGGTGACCACGGATGAGACGGCGGGCGCTGGCTGCATCGGCCTCCCCGGCGGAACGGCCACGGCAGAAGCTCCCGGTGCGACGCCAGCGTTCCTGCGGGCGGCCTGGTGAAAAAAGGGAACACGGGTGCGCCAGCGCGGGTCCTGGCGGTGTGGTGCCCCGGCTGCCCGGAGGAGGACGCCGGCGCCGCCGAAGCACGGGCCTTCGGGCATGTCGTCACGGTGGTGGAGGATTTCGGCCCGGAAGTCGAGGTGCTGCGGCCGGGAATGTGCGTCCTCGGCGCCCGGGGGCCGGCCAGATACTTCGGCGGCGAGGACGCGCTCGCGCGGAAGATCGCCGAAGCCGTGGCCGCCCGCGGCTTCGACTGTCACACCGGGGTCGCCGACGGCCAGTTCGCCGCGTGCCTGGCCGCCCGCGCCGACCGCCCCGGTACACCTGGTGGCTCCGGCGCGCCCGGCGTCGTGGTCCCGCCGGGTGGGACCCGGCAGTTTCTCGCCCCCTATCCGGTGCACGTCCTGACCGGCCCGGGCCTGGCCGGTCAGCTCGCCCGGCTGGGCCTCAGGACGCTGGGGGATTTCGCGGGCCTTCCGGCCCGGGACGTGGCGAGCCGGTTCGGCGCCGAGGGAACAGCCGCCCAGCGGGTGGCCCGGGGCCAGGAACCCCGGCGGCTGATGGCAGGCACGCCGCGAGCCGATCTCTCCGCCGCGCTCGAGTTCGATCCGCCGGTACACGCCGAGCCGGCCGCGTTCGCGGCGAAAGGCCTGGCCGAACGGATGCTGGATGGCCTCACGGCACGGGGCCTGTCCTGCGTCCGGGTCCGGGTTGAGGTGACCGGCGCGGACGGGCAGGAGAGCAGCCGGCTGTGGCGCCACGACGGCCTGCTGTCGGCGCTGGCGGTGGCGCAGCGGGTGCGCTGGCAGCTGGATGGGTTGCACCCGGCCCGGGCTGGGGGGGACGGCGGCCCGGCGGACGAGGGCACCGGCGGGATCACCATGCTGCGCCTGGTCCCCGACCAGCTGGTGCCGGACGAGGGACGCCAGCTCGGCCTGTGGGGCGACGACCTGGTCCGCGGCCGGGTGGAGCGTGCCGCCGTCCGCCTACAGGCCATGCTCGGGCATGAGTCGGTGGTCCATCCGCTGCTCGCGGGCGGCCGCGGGCCGGGCGAGCAGGTCGTGCTCGTGCCCTTCGGCGACACGCGTGACACGCGCTTCCCGGCGGACCGGCCGTGGCCCGCACGCATCCCCCCGCCGGCTCCGGCCACGGTGTACCGGGCCCCGCTGCCCGCCCGGGTCATCGACGCCGCCGGTGTCCCGGTGACCGTCACCGGCCGAGCCGTCATATCCGCGCCGCCCGACGCGCTGATGGCGGGGGACAGCCCATGGCTGGCGATCACCGCCTGGGCCGGCCCGTGGCCGGTGCGCGAGCGGTGGTGGGACGAGCGAAACGCCACCCGGCGGGCCCGGTTCCAGCTGGTCACCGAGGACGGTACCGCCTGGCTGGCCGCCATTGAGCTGGGCCGCTGGCAGATCGAGGCCAGATATGACTGAGGCCGGGCGGGCGGCCATGGACACCACGAGCGGGAGGCGGCAGCCATAGGCTGGGACAACCCGCCGGTCACCTGGCGGGAACTTGAACGGCGCCTGTCGTGGAACGTGACCCGGCGGCCGGTCGGCCCGGGAGAAGGACTGGGAGAAGAACCGGGGCCCGGGCCGCCTGGCGCCCAGCCGGGACCCGGTCGCGTCGGGCCGGCCGCGAACCGGAAGGAGAACCGGGGCGGCGCGCCGCCCTGGGCGGAGCTGCACTGCCATTCCTCCTACAGCTTCCTCGACGGGGCGTCGAGCCCGGCGGAGCTGGTCGCCGAGGCCAGCCGTCAGGGCGTGCAGGCCCTGGCCATCACCGACCACGACGGCATGTACGGGGTGGCCCAGTTCGCCCAGGCCGCGGCGCGCCAGGCGGAGCAGACAGGAACCCCGCTCCGAACCGTCTTCGGAGCCGAACTGAGTCTGGGCTCTGTTGACCCGGGGGGGCGACCCCCCGGAACCCCCCGTCGCCCGCTGTGGTGGCCGCCGCACCCCGGCCGCTCGCCCGGGCCTGACGGCCCGGGACTCGCTGGGCCGGTAAGAAATTCCGGCCGTGCGGGGGCACCCGATCCGGAGGGGCAGCATCTGCTGGTGCTGGCACGTGATGCGGAGGGCTACCGGCGGTTGTGCGCGGTGATCAGCGCGGCCCAGCTGGCGGGGGGCGAGAAGGGGCGGCCGGTCTACGACCGTGGCGCTCTCGCGGATGCTCACGACGGGCATTGGGTGATACTGACCGGCTGCCGTAAGGGCGCCGTTCCGGCCGCCCTGGCCGCCGAAGGTCCCGGGGCCGCGCTCTGTGAGCTGCGCGCGCTGGCCGGCGTGTTCGGCCCCCGCAACGTCATGGTGGAGCTGACATTCCACGATCAGCCCGGTGACGACGAACGGAACGACGCCCTGGCCGGGCTGGCCGCGGCCACGGGGGTGGGCCTGGTGGCCACCGGCAACGTGCACTACGCGTCGCCGGCGCAGGCGCGCCTGGCAGAGGCACTCGCAGCGATCCGCGCCCGCCGCAGCCTCGACGAGATGGACGGCTGGCTGCCCGCTTCCGGTGCCGCCTACATCCGGTCTGGCGCCGAGATGAGCCGGCGGCTGCGGCGTTTCCCCGGTGTGCAGGAGCGGACCGTGGAGCTGGCCAGCTCCTGCGCGTTTGACTTCCGCGTGATCGCGCCAGGGCTGCCCGACTTCGGGGTGCCCGAGGGCTACAACGAGATGTCCTGGCTTCGGGTACTGGTCGCGGAGCAGGCCCCGAAGCGCTACGGGCCGCCGAGCGCGGAGTGGGAGCCGGGAGCCTACCGCCAGATCGAGCACGAGCTCAGCGTGATCGAGGAGCTCAGGTTCCCCGGGTACTTCCTCCTCGTCCACGACATCGTCCGGTTCTGTGAGAACCGGGACATCCTGTGCCAGGGGCGCGGTTCCGCCGCCAACTCGGCGGTCTGCTACGCGCTCGGCATCACCAGCGTGGACGCTGTCCGACATGGCCTGCTGTTCGAGCGGTTCCTGTCCGCCGGGCGGGACGGCCCTCCCGACATCGATCTGGACATCGAGCACCGGCGCCGCGAGGAAGTGATCCAGTACGTCTACGAAGCCTACGGCCGGGACCGGGCCGCCCAGGTCGCCAACGTGATCTCCTACCGGCCCCGGATGGCGTTGCGGGACGCGGGCCGCGCCCTTGGCCATCCTCCCGTGCAGCTGGACGCGTGGTCGCGGCGAGCCGGCCCCGGGGAGGATGCGGGCAAGGACGCGGGCGTTCCCGACGACGTGGCCGCGCTGGCGGAGCAGATGCAGCGTCTCCCGCGGCACCTGGGCATCCACTCCGGCGGGATGGTCATCTGCGACCGGCCGGTGGGCGAGGTGTGCCCCGTGGAATGGGCGCGGATGCCCGGCCGCAGCGTCCTGCAGTGGGACAAGGACGACTGCGCCTACGTCGGGCTCGTCAAGTTCGACCTGCTCGGCCTGGGCATGCTGTCGGCCCTGCACGACTGCTTCGACCTCGTCGAAACCCACTACGGCCATCAGTGGAACCTGAACTCGATCCCGCAGGAGGACCCTGGCGTCTATGAGATGCTCCAGGCGGCGGACACCGTAGGGGTTTTCCAGGTCGAGTCACGAGCCCAGATGTCCACTCTGCCACGGCTGCGCCCGGAGAAGTTCTACGACCTCGTGGTGGAGGTCGCGCTGATAAGGCCGGGCCCCATTCAGGGCGGATCGGTCCATCCTTACCTGCGCCGCCGCGCCGGCACCGAGGAACGGCTGATCCCGCACGAGACCATGCGCGAAGCCCTGGGCAAGACGTACGGGGTCCCGCTGTTCCAGGAGCAGATGATGCAGCTGGCCATCGACTGCGCGGGTTTCACGCCGGCCGAATCCGACAGGCTGCGGCAGGCGATGAGCTCGAAGCGGGCACCCGAGCGCATCGAGGAGCTGCGCCAGCGGCTCCTGGACGGCATGGACCGGCGGGGTATCCCCGGCCCGGTCGCCGAGGATGTCTACGAGAAGATCCTCGCCTTCTCCAGCTACGGGTTCCCCGAGTCCCACGCCATCAGCTTCGCCTACCTCGTGTACGCGAGCGCGTGGCTGAAGCACTATTACCCTGCGGCGTTCACCGCCGCCCTGCTGCGCAACCAGCCCATGGGCTTCTACTCGCCGGCCAGCCTGATCAGCGACGTGCGCCGGCACGGGGTGGAGGTGCTCGGGGTGGACGTCAACGCCAGCAGCGACCTGGCCACTCTGGAATCCGCCGGGACGCCGGGCGCTCCGCCGCCGCCGGGGCCACCGGGTACGCTGGGGCCACCGGGGCCGGTTCAGCTTCAGCCGTCCCGGCAGCAGCCCGCCATCAGGCTCGGACTGCGCGGTGTCCGGAACCTCGGCGCGGACACCGCCGCGGCGGTCGCCGCGGCCCGTCCCTACCGGGACATAGAGGATTTCGCCCGCCGGACCCGGCTCCCGGCGGCGGCCCTGGAAGCCCTCGCCGCCGCGGGCGCGTTCGGCTGTTTCGGTATGAGCAGGCGGGAGGCGATGTGGGCCGCGGGCGCCGCGGCGGCTATCCGGCCGGCTCAGCTTCCCGGTACCACGCCCGGGCTAGTCGCGCCGGTGCTGCCCGTCATGACGCCGGCGGAAGAAACCGTGGCCGATCTGTGGGCCACGGGGGTCTTCGGCACGCATCCACTCCGGCACATCCGGCCGCTGCTGGAGGAACAGGGGGTCGCGACCATGGCGGCGCTGGCTACCGCCCCCGCGGGCGGCACCGTCGTGGTGGGCGGCCTGGTCACCCACCGGCAGCGGCCGCCCACGGCCGGCGGTGTGGTGTTCCTCAGCGTGGAGGACGAGACGGGAATGGCGAACGTCATCTGCCCGCCACAGGTGTGGGAGCGCTACCGCCGGGTGGGGGCGGAATCGGGCGCCCTGCTCATCTCCGGTCGGATCGAGCGCACCGAGGGTGCCACCAACCTGGTCGCTACCCGGCTGCGGCGGCTCCGGGTCGCCGCCGCACCGTCCAGCCGGGACTTCCGCTGAACAGCCGGCCAGCCGTCACGTCCTTGCGGGGGGCCGCACCGCCGGTGCGGGGAACTCCGCGCGGCAACCGCCTTGTTACCGGTACGTATGCCCGGGTATCGCGCCGGTCATTCCGGTATTTAGTTTGTTTTGGGCAAGCAAATATCTTGGCCCCTGGTCGTGGGCTGTTCACCTGAGTTTTTGGTGACCCGCAGTGGTGGCCAGGTGGCACCATGAGGGGGTGGTGACAGAGCCAGCGGAGACGATGAACCAGGTCGACGCCACGGCGTGCGCGGTCATCGAGTGCGCCGCCGACGCGATCGTCGCCTTCGGCACCGACCGGACCGTGCTGCTGTGGAACCCGGCCGCGGAGCGGATGTTCGGCTGGACGGCGCCCGAGGTGACCGGCCTGGAGCCGCCGATCATCCCGGAGGAGCTGAAGGCCGAGCACAACGCTGTGCTGGAACGGCTGCGCGGTGGGGGCCAGATCTCCTTCGCCACCCGCCGCATCGCCAAAGACGGCAGCATGCTGGACGTCCGGATCGACACCAGTGCCCTCATCGGGGCCGGCGGCGAGGTGACCGGCTGGGTTAACGTCTGCCACCAGGACGGTAAAAACGACGTGGCCCGGCACTACATGGCCGAGCGGGCCCGGGTCGTCCGCAAGCTGGGCGACGTCGTGGCCGGCATGAACGCGCAGCGGGACCTGGAATCGGTGCTCGACCGCATCGCGGCGAGCCTGCGCGAGCTGACCGGTGCCGACGCTGGCGGCTTCGCGCTCATCGAGGACGGCATGCTCCGGCTGGTCAGCTCCTCGGGGCTGCCGGCCCGGCTGCGCGGACATACCGCGACGCTCTCCACCAGCCTGGTCGGTGACCTGATGCGATCGGGCAAGACGGTCATGATGACCACCGGTGACTCCGGCGGGTTCGACGACCTGATCTGGTCCGCACTGCCAGGGCTGCACACCATCGCCCTCAGCCTGTCGCACGTGGGCGAGCGGCCCTACGGCGCGCTGTACGCCCTGTACAGCCGGCGTAACCTCAGCCACGTCGAGCTGGAGCTGCTGGAGCTGCTGGCCGGGCACGCCGGCGTCGCGCTGACCAATGCGATGGCCTTCGAGGAGGCCCTGCGGCAGCGTGCGCATGAGCGGGCCGTCATCGACGGCAGCGCCGACGGGATCGCCGTCCTGGACGGCGCCGGGATGGTCCGGCAGTGGAACCCGGCCGCGCACCAGCTCACCGGGGTGGCCGCCGATGACGCGATGGGCAAGCCGCCCCCGTTCCCGCAGCCGGAGCCGGGCGCCAAGCTCACTCACCGGTTGCCGGGCGGCAGGTGGCTGGACGTGCTCTGCACCGCGCTGGCCGGTACCGACGAGCGGGTCATCGACTTCCGTGACGTGACCGCGGCCAAGGAGCTGGAGGAGGCCAAGGACCTTTTCCTCGCCACCACGAGCCACGAGCTGCGCACCCCGATCACCGTGGTGCAGGGGTTCGCCAGCACGCTGGCCCGGCGCTGGGACCAGCTGACCGACGCCGACCGGCGCTCGGCGGTGCAGACGATCGCCGAACGGGCCGGCTGGCTGGGCCGGCTGGTCGAGCAGCTGCTGCTCGGCTCGCGGGCCGGAGCCGACCAGCTGCCGGCCCGTAACTGCTCGTTCGACCTGGGCGGGCTGCTAAGGGCCGCAGCGGTCGCGTTCCAGCCCCTGTCGGACAAGCACACGCTGGTGGCCGACATCCCCGGCGACCTGCCGTCGGCCTACGGCGACGCGATGGCCACCGACATCATCGTCGGCCAGTTGCTGGAGAACGCGTTCAAGTACTCACCGGAAGGCGGCCAGGTCACGGTCCGGGCACGTGCCCGGGACGGGCAGGTCGAGGTAACCGTGGAAGACCGCGGCATCGGAATCGCGGACGGTGACCACGAGCGCATCTTCGAGCGTTTCTTCCAGGGCGAGGCGGGCGACCGCCGCCGGTTCGGCGGCATCGGCATAGGCCTCTATATTGTGCGCCGGCTCGCGGTGGCTCAGGACGGCCAGGTGGACGCGGCATCGCGGGACGGCGGCGGGAGCGTGATGCGGCTCGTCCTGCGGATCGCCGGCTAAACCGGCTGACGGGACCGGCGGTCGCCCCCAGACGCCTCCAGATAGGCGTCGATGATCGCGGGGACGTCATCCCCGTCCATGATGATCTCGCCCCGCTCCAGCCAGATCACCCGGTTGCAGGTCTCCTCGACCTCGCCGAGGTTGTGGGCCACCAGGAAGACCGTGCCCGCCTCCTGGCGGAGTTCCTCGATGCGCTTGTGGCTTTTGGCCCGGAAAGGTGCGTCGCCGGTGGCCAGTGCCTCGTCGATGAGCAGCACATCGTGGCTCTTGGCCGAGGCGATCGCGAAGCGCAGCCGCGATCCCATACCGCTCGAATAGGTGCGCATCGGCAGGTCGATGAAATCGCCGACCCCGGAAAACTCCACGATGTCGCTGTAGCGGCTCTTGACTTCCTGCGGGCTCATTCCCATCGCCAGGCAGCCGAGCACGACATTCCGCTCACCCGTGAGGTCGTCGAGCAGCGCGGCATTCACACCGAGAAGGGAAGCCTCACCCGTGGTGTAGACGGCGCCTTGCTCCGGGGGCAGCAGGCCCGCGATGGCCCGCAGCAGCGTCGATTTGCCCGAGCCGTTCCGCCCGATGATCCCAACTGCGTCGCCGCGGTTGGCCACGAAAGAAATGCCGCGAATGGCGTGCACTTCCCGCAAACCCGGGCGGTTCTGCCGGCGCAGGACCCGCATCAGGGCGGTCGCGGCCGTGCCCTTGCTGCCACCCGCACCGTAAACGCGGTAGACGATGTGCAGGTCGTCGACGACCACCATCGGCTCTGCCACCGCCATCCCTCGCCTTCCGCGTCCCGGGGGATATGCGCAAGCCTAAAGGCTTCCCGGGACCGGTGCGTTCGGTTCCCACACGCTCTCTATCCGAACAGCGGGCGTCACTTTATGTGGCCATTATCTACGCCGGACGGGGAGACATCGCGATCCGCTCGCCATTTCGACTACAAAATGTGACCACTGCGGTTTCCCGGCCTGTCCCGCGGGGCACTTTCCCGCTCGTACCGGGTTCGTTGGATCGCTTGGGCGGAACGGCTTCCCAGGGAGGTGAGTACATCGGCAGTCGTACTGCTTCCGTACGCGCCGTCCAGCGTCGCGGTAGCCCGGCGTCGTCTCACCGCCGACCTGGTGTCGGCCGGAATCTATGAATCCGTGGTGGGCGACGCCGCGCTGGTCGTCAGCGAACTGCTGAGCAACGCGATCCGGCACGCGGCCCCGTTGCCCGGCGCGAAGGTACGGGTAACGTGGACGCTCAACGACGATGCGCTGCGCGTTGCGGTCAGCGACGCGGGTGGTGGCCCGCTGCCCCGGATCACCCAGGCCTCCCCGGCCGCGCCCGGCGGGCGCGGGCTCGGCATCGTGGAAACGCTTTCCTCCCGCTGGGGGGTGCTACGGGACGAGGCCGAGACCACCGTGTGGGCTGTGCTCACGGCCGCGCCCGTGCGGGACCCGATCGTGCCGCCGGTGATCCCGGTCGCGGATCCAGTCCCCGAGCCGGAACGTTCCGTGGCTGAAGCCTGACGCAGCAGCGGGCGCCTGACGCAGCAACGGGCCGGTGGCCGGTCAGTCCGGGGTGCCAATCCAGACCACACGACCTTGTGGCCCCGGCGATCAGATGACGGTAGGGTTCGCTCGTGGAACTCAATGTCTCGAGCCGGTCGCAAGGTGATCACACCATTGTGATCGCATCGGGCGAAATTGATCTTTACACCGCGCCCCGGCTGCACCGTGAGCTCGTTGACGTGCTGGCCGACGATCGGCCCGCGCGCGTGATCGTGGACATGTCCGGCGTGGTGTTCTGCGACTCGACCGGGATGAACGTCCTGCTCTCCTCGCTCCGGCGCGCCCGGGAGCGGGGCGGCCAGCTCGAGCTCGCCGCTCCCCGCGCCGCGGTCCGCAAGATCCTGCAGGTGACCGGGCTTGACTCGGTCTTCACTGTGCTGGACGACTCCGTCGCGGCTTCCGGCCAGTAGGTCATCACCTCATCCCCTAGGATCGAGCGCATGCTGCCGAAGGGCGATGGAGCGCCAGCCGGCGATATTGCCGTCGTTATCCCCGCGAAGAACGAGTCCGACCGGATCCGGGACACCGTCACCGCCGCGGCCGGGCTGCCTGGCGTGGATCTGGTCCTCGTCGTTGACGACGGCTCACGGGACGGCACCGCGCGGGCGGCCGAGCTCGCGGGCGCCATTGTTATGCGGCACGTCCGCACCCGCGGCAAGGCCGCGGCCATGGAAACTGGCGCCGAGGCGATCCGTCTCCTGGACCAGCGGGAGGACCGCGACCGGCCGCGTCACCTGCTCTTCCTCGACGCCGATCTCGCCAGCAGCGCAGCCTTCGCGGCCCCGCTGACCCAGCCCGTCACCGCCGGGCAGGCGGACATGACGATCGCCGCCTTCACCTCCACGGTCAAGCTGGGCGGCCACGGCATGGTGGTCGGGCTGTCGGGCGCGGGCATCCGCCGGGCCATCGGCTGGGCTCCGGCCCAGCCGCTCAACGGGCAGCGCTGCCTGACCCGCGCCGCGTTCGAGGCGGCCCGCCCGCTGGCCGCGGGCTTCGGCGTGGAGACGGCCCTGACCATCGACCTGGCGCGCCAGGGCTTGCGTGTCACCGAGGTCGAAGTTCCGCTGGCGCACCGCGCGACGGGCACCGACCTGCGGTCGCAGCTTCACCGCGCCCGGCAGCTGGCCGACGTCGCGAGGGCCCTGGCCACACGGCGATGAGCCTGCGGCCGCCCTTCCTGCAGCGGCCGGAACGCGCCGGGCTCGCTGGGCGCGCCGGGCTCGCTGGGCGGGCCGGGCTCGCGGCGACCGGCGTGAGCATCGCGCTGACCTTCACGGTGGCCGTGGCCGGGACGTCCGTCATGGAACCTCCCTATCCAGGACGGCCAGGTCAGCCGCCCTGGGCGTTCAGCGCACACCTTTCCCCTTACCTGGCGGTCGCGCTGGCCGGTGCCGCGCTCACCGCCGGGACCGCCGGGCTGGCGCTCACCATGCGCGCCATGCGGCGCGGGTGGGTCATCCCCGCATGGCCCATCCTGGTGGCCGGCCTCATCGCGGCGGTGGCGCTCACGCTCGTGCCCCCGTTCGGCTCCTCCGACCCGCTCAGCTACGCCGCCTACGGCCGGATGCTGGTCACCGGGTACAACCCCTACGCCATCGGGCCCGACGTGCTCGCCCGCCTCGGGGACCCCGTGGCGCGCGCGGTGCAGGACTGGTACACCACCCCGTCGGACTACGGGACCGTCGCGACCGGCGGTCAGGCGCTCGCGTCGCTGGTCGGCGGCACATCGGCCCGGCTTACCGTCTTCGTGCTGTCGCTGCTCAACCTGGGGGCCTTCGCCGGTACCGGGCTGCTGCTGCACGGGCTGGGGGGCGGGGACCGTCATCGCCAGATCCGCGCGGCCCTGCTGTGGACGTGCAACCCGCTGCTGCTCCAGGTGCTGGTGGCCGGTGAGCACGACGACAGTCAGGCCGTGTTCTTCGGCGTCGCCGCCGTCGCCGTCTTCGGCCCGCTGATCTCCGGTGCGGTGCCCCGGTTCCGGAACGGCACAGCAGGCGCCGGCGGTACCGCCAGCGCCGACGGCACAGCCCGCCGGGTGGCCTCCCGGATGGCGCTGCGCGCCGCGGCGGCCGGCGCGCTGATCGGGCTCGGGTTCGCGGTCAAGGTGACCATCGCGCTGCTAGGAGCCGGGCTGGCCGTCGCAGCGGTGCAGGCCTTCGCGCCGGGGCGGGCTCCGGGCGGGGGCCCGCTGCGCGGGTGGGCGTTCCTGGGCCCGGTCGCGGGCGGCCTGGCCGCCGGATTCGCGGTCATCGCCGGTACGGCGCTCGCGCTCGGCGGCAGGGATGGCTTCCACCAGACGGTGCAGGCCAGCAGCATGGTCTCCATCGGATCACCGTGGCGGGCCATCCGCACCCTGCTGAATCTCGGCATCAGCGAGGCTGCGGGTGGCGACGCGGTCAAGGTCGCGGCGGTCGGGCTCGCGGTGGTGCTGGCCGTCCTGCTGCTCAGGGGCCTGCCGCCCGGGCCGCCGGAGAGCTCGCCACAGCCGCCCGTTCGGCAGGAATATTCTCCAGGCGGCGGCGGTGAGGGGGCGCAGACCGCTGCCGATCCGCACGCGTTCTTGGCTGCGCCGGCGAGGACGGGCGAGAACGCGGGCGGGCGTGCGGCGCTCGCGCTCGTGCTGGCCTGGCTGCTCGCCTGGCCGTACGTGCTGCCCTGGTACGACGCGCTGGCCTGGGCGCTGTTGCCGCTGGTGGCCGCGTCCGGCCTCGACTGGCTGCTGCTGGCCCGCACCTACGCGCTCGCGTTCGGCTACCTGCCCGCGCGGGTCGCCGGCGTAGTCATGCCCGGCGGGCTGGACTGGCTCCGGTCGGTGGTCAGGACCGGGGTGACGCCCGCGGTCCTCGCCATCGTGATCGTCTGGGTGGTGGTGAGCATGCGGCGCGGCCGGGCCTCATCCTCCCGCCCGGGCGGCCGCTCCGGGCCGGACCGCGCCGGCCCAGCCGGTCCCGCGGCCACCCCGCCTTCGGCGCGGCAGCCCGCCACGGACGGAAGAGCCGGATGACGAGAGCCGCCGGAGCGCCGCCCGCCACCCGCCGCGGCCCGGTCACCCTCACCGCGCTCACCGGCCTCACCGGGCGGGTGGCCGCCCGGGCCGCCGCGCTGCCACGGTGGGCGACCGTGCTGCTCGGCGTGCTGGCCTGGGCGGCGGCGCTGGCCGCCATCGAGCCGATCGTGCACGGGTACCTCACCAATCCGCCCGATCAGCGCCTGGTCGACCTGAACGTCTACCGTACCGGGGGCCTCAGCGTGCTGCAGGGCCAGCCGCTCTACAGCGTGCTCACCCAGCCGCCCCAGCTGCTGCCGTTCACCTACCCGCCGGTGGCTGCGATCTTCGCGGTCCCGCTCGCGCTGATGTCGTGGCCGGCGGCCCAGCTGGTCTGGGTCGCCTTCGTCTACGTCCCGCTCGCGGTCATCATCGGCTACGCGTTCCGCCCGCTGCTGCGCCGGGCCGGGCCGCTAAAACTGGCCGCCTTCGCCGTGATCTTCTGCGCCTGCGCGTACCTGTTCCCGATGCAGGACGAGATGCGGTTCGGCCAGGTCGACGCGGTCCTGGCGGCCCTGTGCGTGGCCGACTGCGCGGCGGTGCGGCCACGCTGGCCACGCGGCGCCCTGATCGGGCTGGCCAGCGCCATCAAGCTCGTCCCGGGGGTGTTCATCATCTACCTGTGGGTCAGTGGGCGGCGGCGGGCCGCGCGAACCGCCGCGCTGGCCGCGGTGGCCTGGACCGCCGGCGCCTACCTGCTGCTGCCGCGCGACTCGGTGACCTACTGGACGAGCGCGATCTTCCAGTCGGGCCGGCTTGGTAACAACGCCGGGACGGAAAACCAGTCACTGCGGGGGCTGCTGCTTAGGATCTTCCTGCCCGGCCCGGCACCGGGTGCGGTGTGGGTGGTGATCGCTCTGGCTGTAGCGATCCCGGGATTCGCCCTGGCCCGCAGGCTCTCCCGGGAGCACTACGAGATGGCGGGCATCGCGGTGGCCGCCGTGCTCGAGATCCTGATCTCGCCCGTCGCGTGGATTCACTACTTCCTGATGGTGATCATCGCGATCGGCGTCATCGCCGGGGACGGGCGGCGGCCGCGCCGGGTAGTGACGGCCGCGGGCGCGGCCGTTTTCTTCGGGCTGCGCATTCCCTGGTGGGGTCACTCGCTGCTGTCCGATCCGGATGTGCCCCGGCTGCTCAGCCGGGTCGTCGAAGACGCCTTCGGGATCGCGGCCGCGGCCCTTATCGTCGTCATCGCGCGGATGCGGAAGACCGGCGCGGACCGCGACCGGCCAGGGAGCGGCGCCGGGGCGGGAGACGCCGGGCCAGCCGCCGCCCTCCCGGACGAGCGGGACGGCGGGGCCGCTCGGGCGGGTGGGCGCGCCGGGGCCGCTGGGCGCGCCGGGGCCGCCGGAGCCGCTGGGCGCGCCGAGCCGGAGATTCTCGCGCCGGAAGCGTCCGCTGACCTGAGAGCCTAAACAATTTGTAATCGCTATAGTTCATAACGTGATTACCGACGCATGCCTGGTGCTCGGGCTGTTCGCCGCGATTCTCGGAATCCTGCTGGCCGTCAGCGCGCGTAGGTACGCCGCCCAGGCGGTGGCTGAGTGTGCCGGCCTGATCGAGGGCAGTGTTGGATCACCGGGCACGGTCGATCCGCGCGCGCTCAGAGACCTGGCCATCGTCCGCTACGACGCGCTGAACGAGATGTCCGGCCAGCTTTCCTTCTCGATTGCGCTGCTCAACGCGTCCGGCGACGGGGTGGTGATCAGCTCCATCAACGGTCGCTCGGAGACGCGCACGTACGCGAAGGTCGTCCTGGGCGGAACCGGTGCGCAACACCTTTCCCCCGAGGAGGAGCAGGCGGTCCGCTCCGCCCGGCTGGGCACCGGCCTGCCCGGCCATCACGGTGAGTACGGTGGCAGCGGCCGGTCCGGTGACTGTGACGGGATGCCCGGCGGCCACCGCCTCGCGCGCCCGGAGACGGTACGGCCGGACGCCACGCCGACAGGGGGCTATAGGGCCGTATAGGGCGGGATCGTCGTGGCCCCAATACACGCCAATACATCCGGATACCGCCGCGGCCGCTAGCATCAGGGGACTATGGCCGAGTGCTACGCCTACCTGGGACCGGAAGGCACCTTCACCGAGGCGGCGTTCCGTGCGCTGGACGCCGCCGAGCGTGCCGAGCCGCTGCCGTGCGCGACGATCCAGGCCGCGCTGGCCGCTGTCCGGGCCGGGACGGCCGACCGCGCGGTGGTCCCGATCGAGAGCTCGGTGGAAGGCGTCGTTACGGCGACCCTCGACGATCTGACCGCGGGCGGCGACCTGCTGATCCAGGCCGAGCTCCAGCTCCCCATCGCCTTCGCGCTGCTGGTCAGGCCCGGGACGCGGCTGGCGGCCGTCCGGACGGTGAGTGGCCACCCGCAGGCCCAGCCCCAGTGCCGCCGCTGGCTGGCCGCCCACCTCCCGGACGCCGAATGGGTCCCGGCCGCCTCCAACGCCGAGGCGGCCCGCCAGGCTTACGAGGGGAAGATCGACGCGGCGCTCGCCGGGGCCTTCGCCGCCGGCCGGTACGGGCTGGAGGTGCTCGCCCACGACATCCACGACCGGCAGAACGCGGTCACGAGGTTCGTTGTGGCCGGACCGCCAGCCGGGCTGCCCGCCCCGACTGGCGCGGACCGCACCTCCCTGGCCGCGTTTCTGGCCAACGACCACGCGGGCGCCCTGACGGAGATCCTCACCGAATTCGTCGTCCGCGGCGTCAACCTGACCACGATCCAGTCGCGCCCGACCGGCGACGGGCTCGGCCGTTATTACTTTTTTATCGACTGCGAAGGGCATGTCGCGGACGCGCGCGTGGGGGAGGCCCTGATGGGCCTGCGGCGGCTCTGCGCCGACGTCAGGTTCCTCGGCAGCTACGCGCGGTGCGACGGCGGACAGACGCAGATGCCACGGGGGACGTCCGACGCCGAGTTCGCCGCCGCGGCCAGGTGGCTGTCGCGTCTCCGGTCGGAAGGCCCTGACCGGTCAGGCCCTCACCGGTCAGGGCCTGGCCGGTGAGGCCTGGATGCACCGGGCCTTAGCGGTCCGGATGCGCCCCGCCTTATAGATAAGGCCCGGATGCGCCCGGTGGCCCCAGGCGTCCGGCGTCCTCTCCTGGCATCTGTCCTGGTACCTGGCCCAGACCGGGCGGCAGCGCCCGCCGCATCTGCTCGAGCTGTGCGCGCGCCGCCATCTGCTGCGCGAACAAGGTCGTCTGGATACCGTGGAACAGCCCTTCGAGCCAGCCCACCAGCTGCGCCTGCGCCACCCGCAGCTCCGCCTCGCTGGGCAGCTCGTTCTCGGCGAACGGCAGGGAGAGCCGTTCGAGTTCTTCCACGAGCTCCGGCGCGAGCCCGTCTTCAAGTTCCTTGATGGAGCTCTCGTGGATCTCCCTGAGCCTGGCGCGGCTCTTCTCGTCCAGCGGTGCGGCCCGGACCTCTTCCAGCAACTGGCGGATCATGCTCCCGATCCGCATGACCTTGGCCGGCTGCTCGACCATTTCCGTTACCGGCCGTTCCGAGCTGCCCGTCTGCTCGTCGTCCTCGCCCAGCGAGGCACCCCCGACCGGCATGCCGTCGGGACCGACCACCACCACGTTGGGGCCGTTCCCGGAATCTGAATTCATCCCGTCACTCATCTTCCTAGTGTGTCGGACTTGATCTGCGGGCCGGACCGCGACGCCGTTCGTTCGGCCGCCACGGTCGTTCTCCCCTCATCTCACCAGCAGTACCTTCCCGATGTGGTCGCCGGCCTCGACGATCCGGTGTGCTTCGGCGGCCTCGGGCATCGGGACCGTCCGGTCGATGATGGGAACCAGCGTTCCCGCGCTGACGAGCGGCCACACATTTTCCCGCACGGCACACACGATGGCAGCCTTCTCCCCGAGCGGCCGGTTCCGCAGGGTGGTGGCGTGAATGCTGGCCCGCTTGCTCTGGAGCACACCGAGATCAAGCTCGGCGCGGTTCCCGCCCTGCCTTCCGATGATCACAAGCCGACCGCCGGTCGCGAGGGCCGCCAGATTGCGGGCCAGGTAGCTCGCCCCCATGATATCGAGGATCACGTCCGCGCCGCTGCCCCCGGTCGTGTCCCGGACGACCTCCACGAAGTCCTCGGCGCGGTAGGAGATGGCGACTTCGGCGCCGAGGTCACGGCACCGCTTCAGCTTCCTCTCGGTCCCGGCGGTGCACATTACCCGGGCGCCGTTCGCCCTGGCCAGCTGGATGGCCACCGTGCCGATCCCGCTCGCGCCCCCGTGCACAAGGAGGGTCTCGCCCGCGGCGAGCCCGCCTACCTGGAACACGTTGCCATACACGGTGCAGGTGGCTTCGGGCAGTGCCGCCGCCTCCACGACGCTGAGCGGTTCCGGGACGGGCAGCACCTGCCCGGCGGGGACCGCGGCCTTTTCGGCGTATGCGCCGCCCGCCATCAGCGCGCAGACCTCGTCCCCTGGCTGCCATCCGGTCACCTTCGTCCCCACGGCCTCGATCCGGCCCGAGCATTCCATCCCCGGATAGGGCGGCGCGCCCGGAGGCGGCGGGTACAGGCCCTGGCGCTGTAGCAGATCGGCCCGGTTGACGCCGGCGGCGGCTACGTTGATCAGGACATCGCCCGGGCCCACCTCGGGGTCTGGCACTTTCTGCCACTCCAGTACCTCTGGCCCACCAGGCTCGGTGACAACCACGGCCCGCATATATCACTCCTATGTATTTTCCTGGTATGGGTTGCGACGGCGGGTGATCAATGTCTAGCTCTATGGCAACCGACGCCGTTGGCCTAGGCTTCCGCTGTAAGCAATCAGACCCTGCCCGCACAGGGTTGACATTGTTCCACTAGTAGAAATCGGGGGAGCGACCTGTGGCGACCGATGACCGCGACATGCCTGCCGGGGCGGCAGAAGGCGGACGCGACGACGTGCCCGCAGGGCCGCCGGCGCCGCACGCGGACAACGGGAGGCTCGACACTGACACCGATAGCGCGCCCGGACCCGACAACGATGCCAGCCTGAGCGCGGCCGGGAAGCAGGTGGGCGCGGGCGGGAAGCAGGCCAGCGCGGCCGGGAAGCAGGTGGGCGCGGGCGGGAAGCAGGCCAGCGCGGCCGGGAAGCAGGTGGGCGCGGCCGGGAAGCAGGTGGGCGCGGCCGGGAAGCAGGTGGGCGCGGCCGGGAAGCAGGTGGGCGCGGCCGGGAAGCAGGCCAGCGCGGCCGGGAAGCAGGTGGGCGCGGCCGGGAAGCAGGCCAGCGCGGCCGGGAAGCAGGTGGGCGCGGGCGGGAAGCAGGTGGGCGGGCCTGGCGACGATGACTTCGAGCCGTACCTGCCACCCGGGCCCAATCCATTCTCCTCGGTTTACCCGCAGGGAGCGCCGCCCTACCGGCCGACGGCAGCCAGGCACGACGCGGCGGATGAGCCGGGTGCGGTCCCCGGTCCCCCGGCCAATGGGGCGGGCACGAACGGGCAGCCCCCGGGCGCCGCCGGGCCAGGCGTCCGGGGGATTTGCGGAGCCGGGGAGCACTCCGGGGCACACACCGGGGCACCCGGGAGTAGCGGCGGGGCACGCGGGATTTGCTGAGCATGGGTACCCGCCCCTATCGCCGTACCCACCGCTGCCCGACGAGGAAGCCCCGGGTGGCCATCGGGGCGAGGGGGCGCAGGGGGGCCCCTCGCCGTACCCCGCGTATCGGCCCTACGGCCCGGACGACGAGGCGGCCGGGGATGTGCTGGCTGACTACGGGCTGCCCTCCCCGCAGGCCTATGCGCTGGCCCCGCCCCCGCCCCCGGTCGAGCCGCTCCCGGATCTGGGCCCCCCCGAGCGGGTCTACCGCAACGAGCGCTACGACCCGCCCGGCTACCGTGACGACACCCTTGAGGATGAGGAGAGCCCGGCGCCGCCCGCGGAGCGCGCCCGGCCGTCCGGCGGCTACCGGCGCACTCCTGGCGCGACGGGTCAGTATCGCGCCGGGGCCGCGGAGAACGGCCTGCGCGGCGGTCCGGCCCCCGCAGACGCCCCGCCCGAGCGTGGCCCTCGGCCTCCCGCCATGCCGCCGGGCCGAACGGCGCCTGGCCAGGGCTATCCCCCGCCCGGGGCCGCGCCGTCCGGCCCGTTGCCACTCGGTGGCGCCCCGCGAGGCACGGGCGTGCACCCCGAGCCACGGGTCCCTCGCGGGCCTCGCGGGCCCAATGTTGACGGTGAGGACTTCTCGCCGCTGGCGGCGGACGACGAGACTGCGCAGGAACACGAGACGGCGGACAGCCTGACGGCCGAGGCGCTGCTCCACGGCAAGCGCCCGGCGCCCAGCTCCGGCTGGCGCCGGACCATCTTCCGGGCCACCGGCGGCCTGGTCCGGGTCGGTGAATCGGCCAGCTCGCAGCGCCGCCGCGAGCTCATCTGGCGCGCCCGGACGCCGGTCGCGGGCGGTCATCATCGGGTCGCCGTCATGAGCCTCAAGGGCGGTGTGGGCAAGACCACGACGACCGTCGGGCTGGGAGCCACGCTGGCCACCCTCCGCGGTGACCGGGTCATCGCGGTGGACGCGAACCCCGACCGGGGCACGCTGTCGGACAAGGTCCGGCTGGAGACGTCGGCCACGGTCAGGGATCTGCTGAACGAACGGCAGCAGGTGCACCGCTACGCCGACGTGCGGGCCTTTACCTCCCAGGCGCCCAGCCGGCTGGAGGTGCTGGCCTCCGACCGCGATCCCGCCGTATCGGTGGCGTTCAGCTCGGAAGACTACTGCGACGTCGCCCGCGTCCTGGAGCATTACTACTCGATCTGCCTCACCGATTGCGGGACCGGCCTGCTGCACTCCGCGATGACCGGCGTGCTCAACCTGGCCGACCAGATCGTCCTGGTCAGTTCCCCGTCGGTGGACGGGGCGCGCTCCGCGAGCGCGACCCTCGACTGGCTGGACGCCCACGACTGCGGCGACCTGGTGCGGAACGCGGTGGTCGTGCTGTCGACCGTCCGCTTGCGGAGCAAGAGCACCGTCGACCTGGACCGCCTGGAGCAGCACTTCGCCGCGCGGTGCCGCGCCGTCGTGCGCGTTCCCTATGACCCCCATCTCGAGGAGGGCGCCGAGGTCGAGCTTGAGCAGCTCAGCCCGGCGACGACCGAGGCCTACCTCAGGCTCTCGGCTACGGTCGGTGACGGTTTGGCGTGGCCGCGTCGCGCCCTGCAGCGCACCCCGGCGCATCCGGGACGGTGAGTGAGCCGGGCGGCGTAAGGTTGGGCACACGGGAGGGCTCGCCTAGTGGCCGATGGCGGCGGTCTTGAAAAGGGACAACAGCCCACGAGACATGATCAACATACGGGTGTGCTGACAAGCTAGAACTGCGCTCTACCTGCGCTTGCGCCGCGTGCTTCACGCGTCGATCGAGTCTCGCTCGTTCTGATGGGATCCAAGGGGCAATCATGCCTTGCGGACCAGTCGCGGACCAGCCAACCGCCCGGTCCCCGCGGCGCGGCTGCCGGGTTAGTTGCCGGGCTGGCTAATCGCGTACCGGTGCCCGAGGGGGCGCCATGGATGTGCCTCGAGTGGACTCGAACCCCTGACCCCTTGCTTGCAAAGGTCGTGGACGTGGCTGCCTGACCTGTCCTGTAGCAGGTGAGCGCCCATGTGGCGTGTCCGTGAGTGACCGTGATTTACCGCTGATTACTGTCCAATCGGGCACGCAACGGGCACGCTCATCCTGAAGCCCGTTGCATGTCCCCGTGTTGCGGTGACAAGGGACGGCGAGCGTCACGAGTGAGCCGGTGGCAAGCCGATCCGGACGGCAGGGAGCGTCAGTGAACGAGGTCAACCAGCCGGAGCGCCTGTGGACTTCCGGCGCGGTGGGCAGGGACTTACGTCCCCTGCCTGGTGGCCTTCGCGCTGGTTGGCTTGCCGCATGTTCGTCAGCGCCGGGATCCGACTGGACGTCGGTTTCAATGCCGCCCAGGCCAGGCTGACAAACCTGGTCCGTGGCGGCCTGCTGCGGCGTGCATCCGGTGGCGCCTTACACGACTGGCAGGCTGGCCTGGCCCTGGTTGAGCCGCGGGCGGCTGCACTGGGCATGTCCGAGCTTGTCCAGGTGCGATTCCGCGACAGGGTGATCCATGGAGACTCCGCCGTCTGGGCGATGCGGTGGGAAGTCATCGGGCCGGGAGGCTCGTTGTTTCCGGCCCTGGACGCCGACATCGTGCTCACCCCGGCCGGGGAAGACGCCACCATGCTCGTGGTCTCCGGGGCTTACCGGCCGCCGCTTGGCGCCCTGGGCGCGGGACTGGACCGGGCGATCATGCACCGGGCCGCCGAGGCAACGATCCGGGTCTTCACCAATCACATCGGGACAGCCATCATGCACCCGGCCGCCTCGCCTGCAACAGTAGATGGCGGGATACTGCCGGAAGCCTGGCCCGAGCCCCAGACATCGTGACCCTATGCCATGAAGGGCCACACGGTCGGTAGCGGATGAGGCTAACGGCTGGGTCTGGCCTTCCGGGAACGGCAGTCCGGGGTGTCGCCCGGACAGGTCTGACGAAGGGGTCACCGCACGCCGTGCGACGGGGTGACAACACAGGGGGCGCAGCTCCCTGGACGGGGCCCGGGGCGGAGGCCCGGCGCGAGAGTCCTTGTAGCAGCGGGCCGCAGGCCTCGGGTGGTGCTCACAACGGCCTCTCCCAAGTCTGCGCCCCCTCGGCGGCCCGCCGCGCAACGAGGGGTCGCTCGCCCTACCGGACGAATGACATTGACCCGCGCGGCCTGGTCTGCTCGGCTTGCTGGGGTCGATGGTGGACGGGATGATCATGCCAGCCCAACCATCCACGGCGAGCAAGCCGCCCGGCCTTCCTGATCATCCCGGAGCCGGAGCGCCCCCGCCGGGGGCGTGGTCATCGTTTCCGCCCTTGACCCCCAGGACGGTGGGGTAGGCGTCTTCGCAGCTCATCGGGGTTGTACGGGTATAGCCCGACGTTCGGTTACATGCAGATTGTCTGGTCGTACGCGCAACGTGTGGTCCCCAAATGGTCCCCAGGCCGCAAGGGCGCTCGCTGGCCCTACGCGGGGCAGCGACCTATTGCTAAGCGGTAGCGCTGTCCGGCACGTGACCAGCGGGTGTCAACCGGCCCGTGCTAATCGATGGGACTGGTGAGCAGGGTGCGGTCAGGTCGTCGCCTAATGAGATGTCCACGCACTGGTTCCGTGACCGCACTGTGACACCACGCTGCGACGCTGCAAAGGCACATAAAGGGCAAAGCCCTGGGCCGCGGCGAGTGCACGCACAGTGCCTTTGGCAGCCATGAAGCCGTTTACCAAGCCCATGTCTCGTCGGTGCCGCTGCGTCGGTGGACGTCAGCGGGCTGATGGCGCGGGCAACGAGACCGGGATTAGCGATCCGGTTCAGGCCGGATCGTCACGAAACGATCGCTGGAGGAGAAGTTGATGCAGGGCGGGAACATGAAGAACCTGGCAGCTCTCACGGGAGCCATCGCGCTCGTCGGCGCGCTCGGAGCGTGCTCATCATCGAGCAGCAGCAGCAGTAGTTCCGCCACGCACAGTGCCACGGCCAGCGCCGCGCCGATGTCCGGCACCGAGACAACTTACGGTAAAGGTTCGGCCGCGACGGTCAGCGGCTTGGTGTTCCACCTCACGCTCACCGGCCCGGTGGACACCACCGGCACCACCCCGCTCGGCGCCAGGCCCGCCAAGGGCGTGTCGTACACGGTCACTACCGCGGCGGGCAACCTGGTCGTTACGGCCGACAGCGCCGGGACCACTACCGGCACCGTCACGTCCACCACGACCTGCCTGTACGCCTCCAAGTCGACAGTTCCCTTCACGGTGGACGGCGCCAAGAGCACCGGCAAGTTTACGGGCGCGACCGGCAGTGGCACGTCAGTGGTCGCGTTCTCCGGGGAACTGCCGAAGCTCAGCAACGGCCAGTGCAACCAGAACGCCGTGCCGTCCGCGAAGACGGCGGTCGGCACGTTCTCGGCAACGGGGACGCTGACGCTCAAGCAGTAGCCACCGCAAGGCTTGGATCCAGACGGTCCGGGATCCCTGTAGCTGGGCGTGCGCTCTGTGCACATTCCGGCTGCCGGAACCCGGAGCCATCGCTCGTGCCACCGCGATCGTCAAACTGATCTCACGACGCAATACCTGGGGCCACCAGGCCCGAGGACCGGAAGCGGCGCGGCCGAGCTACGCATTACGAGGGTGTTCCGGTGCGTTGCTCGCGTGTCCAATGCCCGCGTTAGCTTCATATTTGCAGGTTGTTGCTGGCGGCCGTCGTTGGCCGTTGATGGCGATTCGGGGGCACCACGGGGGCACGGACATGTAGTGCGTTGGTCAGGTTCTCAGTGGGCCGTCGCGGCTTACCCCTCGCTTGTAAGGAGCCTGGATTGTGCCGGTTCGAGGCTCCGACCTGCCGTTGTGGATGGCCGCAAGTGACCGTAGTTGGCCGCTCGATGCCCCAGCTAATGACGCTAATGGCACGGCGGTGGATCCGGTCCGGCACTCCCCTCTACGAGCGGCCCCAGCGCTGCTGTGCTGCCTGGCGGGTGACGCTGAGGCGGGCCGCGATCTCGGCCCACGAGTACCCGGCCGTCCGGAGCCCGGTGACGGCCTGGGTGATCGCCTCGTCCAACTCGGCGGCGAGTCCGGTCATGTCGGCTAGGGCGTCAATGTCCCCGGCTGCTAACCCGCCGGGCGTGGGCGCGGATGACGCGGCGGACGAAGGAGGCGTACTCATCGTTCTCGACGGACCGCCGTCGTCGGTTTGGTGTCAATCTGGCCTTGACGCTGAATTGCCCGGCGTGGTCGCCTGCGCTGGATGGGTGGTCCGCCGTAAGGGACACGTGCGGGACTCATGCGATCGGCTTTCGCCTGGATGTAGCGGTGCTGCTGTCTACGCGCTGTCTGCCTTTACTGGTGAACGTGATCGTCGTAGATGGCGTTCAGCAGGGCGGCGGTGTCGGTCAGGTCAGCGAATACCGTTTCGGCCCCCGCGGCGGCCAGGTCATCGACGCTGTCCCGGCCGGTTGCCACCGCGATGATCCGTGCGCCGCCATCACGGGCGGCGATCACGTCGTTCGGGGTGTCACCGATGAGTGCGGTGGTTTCCGGGGTGAAGGTGACGCCATGCTCCTTGGCGGCCCGCTGGCGTGCGATTCCTACGAGATTGGCACGGGTGTCGTCGTCAGTGCCGTAGGCCCCGCTGTCCAGGTCGAGAAAGCCATCCAGCCCGAAAGCGCGGAGCTTCGCTTCCGAGGATGGACGCGTGTTGCCGGTCAGTACGGACTCGATCAGATCACCCTCCGCAGAGACGGCGCGGAGCGCTTCGGGTACGCCCGGAAGGACACGGCCGCGTTCCCGCATTTCAGCGGCCCGTTCGGTGTATCCACGTGCTTGATGCTCGGCGAACGTGCCGAAAAGGTCCGCGGGGGCGTCGATGCCGTCCATCCGGAGGGTTTCCCTAAAGATCACCGGTTCGGTGCGCCCCGAAACGTCGGCCATTTTCTCTAGGGAACGGCCGGTGACCTCGTGAAATGCCGCTGCGTAGACTTCGCCGCCCACCCCGCTGGTATCGATAAGGGTGTGGTCGATGTCCCACAAGACGAGCACGGTCCTGGCCATCTGTGTCGCTCCGTCCGTCGTGGTGTCCCGAGCAAGCATGCTACGACCTGTCTTCTGCCCTACCCTGAGAATGGTTGCCCGGATGCCGCCTGGGAGAGTTGATGAGCCCGTCGCCTGAGGTAAGAATCGGTGAACGACTGCGGTTCTACCGTCAGGCCAAAGGCAAGACACAGGCGGTGGTCGCTGGCCTGGCCGGCGTCACCGAGGACTACCTGTCGCAGATCGAACGCGGGCTTAAGACACCCACGATCTCCCTCCTTCACCAGTTCTCCAAGATCCTGGGTGTCCGCGTATCGGAGCTGCTTGGTGAGTCGGCCACGGAAAACGATGAAACCGTCTTGCCCGTTGGCAACGCCGTGCAGCGGGCGATGATGTCCTACCCGGTGACATTGGACGTTCCTGATCTGGCGAGCCTGCGGGAACGAGTGGATTCTGCGTGGGAGATCTGGCAGGGTTCGGCGCGCCGGTATACGGAGGCATCGCGGATACTGCCCGGACTGGTTATTGACGTCCAGGCAGCTCAGCGGGTGTCGTCATCGGCAATCGGGCTGGAAGGGCGCAGGGAGGCGCACCGGATCGGCGCTGACCTGTATTTCCTGCTCCGCACGTTCACCAAGCGCATTGGCCGGGTGGACTTGTCGCTCCTGGCCGCCGACCGGGCGATGCTCGCGGCCGAGGCGGCAGATGATCCACTGAGGATCGCGGCGGCCAAATGGAACCTGGGGCATGTGCTGCTGGCTCAGGGCCAGCCCGAAGGCGCCGAGGACGTGGCGATAACGGCCATCGAAGATCTCCAGCGGGTCACCTTGGCCGAGGATCGCGATGCGGTTACCATGGCTGGCGCGCTCTGGCTGGTGTCGGTCGTCGCCGCCGTGCGCAGCAACGATCCATGGGCGGCGCATGACCGTCTCCGCGAGAAGGCGTGGCCTGCCGCGCGCCAGGCTGGTGACGGCAACGTTTTGTGGACCGTGTTCGGCCCGACCAACGTAGGGCTGCACGCGGTCAGCGTCGAGATGGAAACCGGCGAGGCCGCCCAGGCGCTGCGGCTGGCTGACGACATCGATGGCTCGGCCTCGCCGTCGCTGGAGCGCCGGACGACGTTCGCCCTGGAAGTGGCGCGGTGTTATGAGCAGCGGCGCGACGATCCTAGCGTTTTCCTGCATTTGATGAACGCCGAATCAAGTGGCCCAGAGGACTTGCGGTACAACACCCTGGCCCGTGATCTCGTCCATGGCCTGCTCAAACGTGCCCGGCCCACGTATGCCCCGCAGGTCCGGGCGCTCGCGGAACGCATCGATCTTCTTACCTGAAGGGCCGGACCGTAAGTTCACCCGGACTGAGAGTTCGGGTTATCAGGTCCTTTCTTGCCTAGCGTGACGGTTCATCAGCTAGGCCGCGGCGGCGTGGATCTGCCGTTTCCCCGCATGCTGCGGCCTTGATCAGGATGAACAAGCACATAGGGGCGTAGGAATGACCAGCGATCCGCTTCCCTGCCTGTCATGCCGCGGGCGGGGCTGGAAGTTCTTAATGTTGCGGCGGTCTCCCGTTATGGCGGGCGGCGTGAGCGAGCGCGCTTCCCTGCGGCGCGCCCACGTGGCCTGCCTGGACTGTTCCGGCACGGGCGGCGTCCGCGTCAGCGCACCGGCTGAGGGAGTGTGACCGGGCGATGAGCGCGACGGAACGGGCCGCAATGACGGCGGTAGCTGATCGGCTGAACACTCTTGCCGTCAACCTGGACAACCGTGGCTTCGGGGCACGGGTGCTGGCCACGAACGGCACCCTGCGCGTGCGGGTGGAGAACCGGTCGGTGCCCCAGTTGTCGGAGGCGGTGTATGCCGCCCCGGCCGAGGACGGGACGTGGTGGCTGTGGTGGTCGTGGGCGGACCAGCTCGCGCCGATCGATGACGTGGACGCGGCAGCGTTCAAGATCGCCTACGTGCTGACCCCTGATCGTGGATCCGCATGACTGGCCCGGCCCGGGACGGCGGCGCCGATGGCGCGCGGGTGATCATCTTCCGCCGTCCGCGGACGCCGGAGGATCAGGCACGGGAGATCGCGATGGCCCTTGCCGGCTGGCATGTCTGGTACACCCCGGAGTCCGATACGTGGAATGCGCACCGCGAGGGTGAGAAACCGTTTTTCGGCCGTCGGCCGGGCAGCAGCCGGAGGTTCATGGTGTCGGCCCACGACGCGCCGGGCCTCATAGTGCTTCTGGAACTGCAGGACCGCGCGGTTACCGGGACAGAGCGCCCGGGCTGCTGGATCGGGCAGGCGGCCACGGGACAGAATCGCCCGCGATCAGGAAACGGGGATGGCGGAACGGCGGCAGGGCAGTGGCACAATGAACCCCGAGCGTGACAAGGCTGGTCAGGCGGGTTAGCCTTACCTGACAGGTCATCAGTCCCGTAATGGACGGTCAGAGCATGGGATTCGATTACACACCGCCGAAATACGCGCAGGTCGTCGCCGAGATCAAACGGCGCATCGAGCGAGGTGACTACCCGCCGGGCTCGCTGCTGCCCTCCGAACATCAGCTCGTGGCGGACTTCGGGGTGTCACGGCCGACGATCGTCAAGTCGTTGTCGGCGCTGCGCCAGGACGGCTGGATCGATACCCAGCAGGGCCGGGGCAGTTTCGTGCGGGGACGCCCGGCGCTGGCCGACGCTGAACGGACCCGGCCCGCCCACGACGTGCTGGAACTCCCGGAAACAGCCCTGACGGGGGAATTGGTGCAGGCTGGTGTCAAACTCGCCCCCCCACATGTCGTCACCCTGCTGGGCCTGGATGCGGGCGCGAAGGCGTTCCTGCGGCAACGGCTGCTCAGCGAGGACGGGGAACCGGTGGAGCTGGCCTCAGCATGGCTGCCGCTGGACCTGGCCTCGGGCACGGATCTGGCCTCCCCCAATCTGCTCGATGAGAGCATCCGCCACCATCTGCAGGCCAAGAAGCGGGTCCGCTTCGATCACGCGGTCGAGCGCATCTCCGCGCGGCGGCCGACCGGGGAAGAAGCCACTCTCCTGCACGTGGCCCCCGACATTCCCGTGCTGAACGTGGTCGTGACCGCCTACGACGCGACCGCGCGACCTCTCCAGGTAACCGACCTCGTACTGCCTGGCGACCGGCACGAAATCCACGACGCCTACCCCTTCACCTAGCCCCATCCTGTCCTCGTAACCCGGCACCGCTGATCACACTTGACAAGTCAGGTAGCACTATCTACTGTTGCTGTATACCTGATAAGTCAGGTCGGATAGTCCGGCCGGAGAGGAGAAACCAGGTGGCACTACAAGGCCCAATCCCCGTGGACTTTGGGACGGTATTCCCGCACGGCGTGTACGCGGCCGGTGCGTTTGAACCGGTGCGGGATTTCGACCGGTCGCAAGGGGACCGGTTCGTGCAGCAGGCCGACAAGGCGAGCGGTGCGCCGCTGTGGGCGGTCGAGGTCATCGACGCCGATCCGCAGGCGCGGGCCCGGACGGTCAAGGTCAAGGTGGCGGCGGCGCAGCAGCCGGTGCTGCCGCCCGCGCCGGGCGGGGCACCGTTCGTGCCGGTGGAGTTCACCGGGCTGACGGTCACGCCGTATGTGAATCAGGCCGGGCGGCTCGCCTATTCGGTCAAGGCGACCGGGGTGCGCCCGGCAGGCCGTCACGGTGGCGGCCGTCCGCTTCCTGATGGGAAGGAGGCGGCGGCGTGAGCGAGGCCAGCGGTTCGTATAGCCGGGTGAGCGTCAGTGTCGGCTCGGACTGGCGGGTGCGCTGCCTTCCCGCGGCTGGTCACTCGCCGGTGCTGGACATCGACGCGGGCGAGATCGAAGTCTCCTTCAGCCTCGCCAGCAGGGACATCCGGGCCTCGGTGGTCGAGTTCACCGCCGAACTCGCTCGCGAGGCCGCGCGGTTCGCCGCCGAGGTCGAACGCCTGTACGCCGCCCAGCAGGCCGCTCTGCAGGATCCGGCAGCCGCCGGTCCGGCGGCCTGATCCCCGAAGAGATGAGGCGGGGCGGCTGGAGCTGGAACCTCCAGCCGCCCCCGTGTCTCCCCACGTCGGCAAGAAGCGGAGAGGAACCCATCGTATGCGTTCAAGCCGGAAAGGCGCGGTGACCGGGGAATCGTTCGCCCAGGTCAACAACCCCGACCCGTTCGCGGCCCCGGTGTGGCGGTCGCCGGTCTACCGCACCCCCGAGTTCATGATCTGGCTCGTCCAGCTCGTCCGCCTCCTAGCGCGGGCGCTCTGGTTCGTGATCTGTCACCCGCTACTCGACATGACCGCCGGGCTGATCGTTCTGGACTATGTCAAGCTGGGCTGGCCGGGCCTGGCCGCCGCCGGCGGCCTCGTCGTAGCCGCCCTAGCCGCATTGTGGCTGGGCTGGCCTGCTTTGTTCGCCCGGCTGGTGACCGCACCGATCCGGGACGGGCGGCGGCACTGGTATTACCGGCGCCGCTGGCACGCGGTCATGTCGATCACCAGCCTGGCACCGCTGTACCGCGGCCGGATCTTGCTCCCGGTGATCGCCGAGGTGACCGCAGGTGGCCCGGTCGACCGCGTGACGGTCAAACTGGTCTCCGGCCAGTCCCCGGCCGACTTCGCGGACCGGGCCGAGGGATCGGGCATGGGCTCGGCGTTCACCTGTGCCGGTCCGCCCGGTCGCCCCGGGCTTGATCGTCCTGGAGCTCGTGCGCCGCGATGCGCTCGCCGAGCTAATCTCGCCGCTGCCGGTCCCCGAGCGGGTCGATCTGGCGGGGCTGGCGATCGGCCGGTGTGAGGACGGGTCATCGTGGCTGTTGCGGCTGCTCGGCTCACACGTCCTGGTCGCAGGCGCGACCGGGGCCGGGAAAGGGTCGGTTATCTGGTCCCTGATCCGGGCCCTCATGCCGGGCATCCTGGGTGGCTGGGTGCGGGTGTGGGCGTGTGACCCCAAGCGGATGGAGCTGTCCTTCGGCCGGGACCTGTTTACCCGCTACGCCGACGAGGCGGCCGCCATGGTGGAGCTGCTGGAAGCCGCGGTCACCGAGATGCACACGCGCGCGGGCGAGTTCGGTGGCCGGACCCGGACGTTCACGGTCTCGGCCGTGTGTTCCCGTTCCTGGTCGTGGTGATCGATGAGCTGGCGTTCCTGACCGCCTACCAGCCCGAACGCGACCTCCGCAAACGCGCCGAAGCCGCCATCGCCACCCTCACCAGTCAGGGCCGATCAGTTGGAGTGTGCGTGGTCGGTGCGCTGCAGGACCCGCGCAAGGACGTGATCAACCTGCGGAACCTGTTCCCCACCCGGATCGCGATGCGGCTGGACGAATCCAACCAGGTCGACATGGTGCTCGGCGACGGGGCCCGCGACCGCGGCGCCCTCGCCGACCAGATCTCCCCGCTGCCCCAAGTCGGCGCCGGGGTGGCCTACGTGCGGCTGGAAGCCTCCCCGGACCCGGTGCGGGCCCGCGCCGGGCACGTCACCGACGCCGACATTCATGACATGGCCGTCCTGGCCAAGGCGGGTGAAGCGGCGTGAGAGACCTGACCTGGCGTACCGACGAACCGTGCCCGCTGTGCGGTGCTGACCTGTTCCTGCTCGAAGGCCTGGACAGCGTGCACGCCGAATGCCGCCTATGCGGCTACGCCCTGCCCCTCACCCACTCCGACCTGGACGGAGGTGACTGGTGACCCAGACCGGCACCAGGAAGGGAACACGGGCGGAACGGCTGGCGATGCCGCTGGCCCGCGAGGTCGTCAAGGACCTGGCCGTCGAGCACGGCGCCTGCATCCGCCCGGTGCAGCTGCGCCGCACCGACCTGGCTACCGGGGCCGTGGAACAGGTGCTCGTCCCGTGCGGGCACACCCTGGCCACCGTGTGCCCCGCGTGCGCGGAACGCGCCAGGAATCTGCGGGCCGCGCAGTGCCGCGAAGGCTGGCACCTGGAAACCGAACCCGTCATCGAACCAGACGAGGCGACCGAGGACCAGAAGTGGTGGATCGAAAAGCGCGCCGAGGCCCAGACCATGAGCGACCATGCCGACCACGATGGGCAGGATACCGGCGACCTGGACGCGCTGACCGCCGAACTCGACGACGAAATCACTGAGGCGGGGATGCGCGGCAACGTGCTCCCGGCCCGGCCGGTACGGCGGCACCGCACCACCCGGCGCCGCCAAGACGCCGCACCGCTGCCCCGCCGGAAGATCGCCGCGCGGACGGTCGGCAAGACCTACACCGCACCGGACGGGAAACGGTTCCGGCCCTCACTGTTCGTCACCCTGACCTGCCCCAGCTACGGGCGGGTCCGTGACGACGGCACCCCCGCCGACCCAAGCACGTACGACTATCAGCGGGCGGCCCGCGACGCGCTGCACTTTGCGGCGCTGTTCGACCGGTTCATCCAGAACCTGCGCCGCTTCCTCGGCTACGACCTGCAATACTTCGCCGCCATCGAACCGCAACGGCGGCTCGCCCCCCACATCCACCTGGCCATGCGCGGCACCGTCTCCCGCGCCGAGCTGCGCCGCGTCCTCGCGGCGACCTACCACCAGGTCTGGTGGCCCGATACCTCCACCGTCCGGTTCGACGGCGACCAGCTGCCCGTCTGGGACGAGCAGGCAGCCACCTACCTCGACCCGGCGACCGGGGAAGTCCTGCCGTCCTGGGATGACGCGCTGGACGCCATCGGCCCCGATGACGAGCCCCTGCACGTGGCCCGGTTCGGTGACCGATTCGACGCCCAGGGCGTCCTGGCCGGGTCCAAGGACGCAGCACGCCGCATCGGCTACCTGACCAAATACCTCAACAAGCAAGTGGCCGACTGCCACCAGGCAGCCACAGACACCCAGCGCGCTCACGTTGAGCGGCTCGCCGAAGCAACACTGGCCTGGCTGGAGAAAGCATCCCTCCCCGTGGCCAGTCTCAGGGATATGACAACGCTGCGCCGGGTGCTGGATGCGCTGTCCCGACGAATGGACGGTGGCCCAGCTGCCGCTACCACCATGTACCGGAAACGAGCCGTGTTCTACAACGCACTCGGCTATGCCGTCGAGCGCAATCTGCTGCCAACGAACCCCCATCGATCAGGTTCAGTGGTCGGCGCCGGAAGTCGCCGAGACCGTCGACCGGCGTGTCGTCGCCAGTCCCGGGCAGGTGAAGCAGATCCTTGCGGCGGTTCGCGCGAAGGGTTCTCAAGGCGAACATCTGTACGCATTCTTTGCCGTGCTTTATTACGCGGGGCTCCGGCCCTCCGAGGCGATCGCGCTGCGGGCTGATAACTGCGTCCTGCCTCAGTCCGGCTGGGGGCGGCTGGATCTCACGAGCTCGGAGCCGCGTGCCGGCCAGAGCTGGACAGACGACGGGGGAGCCCGTGATCTGCGGGGCCTCAAGCACCGCTCCGCCGACGAGGTCCGAAGCGTGCCCATTCCGCCGACGCTCGCGCAGATCCTCCGGGAACACATCGAGGCGTACGGCGAAGGATCAGACGGCCGGATCTTCCGAAGTGGCCGTGGCGGCCCATTGCAGGAGACGGCCTACGCAAGAGTGTGGCGCGCGGCGCGAGAAGCGGCGTTCACTCCGGCCCAGGCTTCTTCCCCGCTCGCCCGGAGGCCCTACGACCTGCGCCACGCCTGCGCCTCGCTGATGCTGAACGCGGGCGTCCCGGCGACAGAGGTGGCACGGCGTCTTGGGCACAGCGTGGCCATGCTGCTGAAGCGGTACGCGAACTGCATCGAGGGCCAGGAGCTGGCTGCCAACGAACGGATCGTGCGGGAACTGGAGGGTGACAGCATATGAGAGGCTGGAAGCCGACACTGGGCCGCTCGCGCGGACCTAGTGTCGAGCTGCGGACCAGTCACGGACCAACTGGCAGTACAACAGTCCTGATCTGGGCATTGCCGCAGCTAGGAGGGCTCGCCTAGTGGCCGATGGCGGCGGTCTTGAAAACCGCTAGCAGGGGTGACCTTGCTCGTGGGTTCGAATCCCACGCCCTCCGCTGACCTGGGAGAACGTCGGAATGACGCTCTCCGGGATGGACGCACAGTGCCGGATGGGGCCCGGTATGGACGCAGAATGGACGCGGGCGGTCACGACCCAGTCTCCGATGTGCTCGCGCGGCGCCGGGTGACCAGCGACTCCACGGCCGCGGCGGCTTCGTCGGCAACCGCGACCCGCACATGCTGGTAGAGGTCCCGGGTGATCTCCGTCCGGAGTGGCCGAGCGCGGCGCTGACGACCTTCACGTCCAGGCTGGCCTCCAGTGCCAGCGACGCGGCGGTGTGCCTGCCCTCGTGCAGCTTGATTGGCGGCAGGCCGACAGCTACGGCCAGGGCCTTGAACTGCCTGGACACGGCTTCCGGGTGCAGCACTGAGCCTTCCTTGCGGCAGAAGATCAGGCCGTTGTCCTCGTATGCCTCGCCGAGCGCCCACCGTTCAAGCCGCTGCGCATCGCGGTGCTTCGCGAGCATCGCGTCGATGCCCGGCGGGATGCTGATCTTCCGCTTCCCGGCCTTGGTCTTCGGCTTGCCGTAGACGACACGGCCGCCGAGCTGGAGCACAGTCTGCGTGATCGTGAGATGCCCTGCGTCAAGGTTGTCCCAGCGGGCGCCGATCGCCTCACCGCGGCGCAGCCCGCACAGCAGGATCAGCCGGTACAGCAACGCTAGGCGGTGCCCGTTCTCGTCGGCGTACTCTAGGAACGCGCCAACCTGGGCCGGTGACCATACGACCGTATCGCGTTCGGCGGTTTCCGGCAGTTCGATGCCGCTACACGGATTCCACGTGATCCGCCGCTGGCGCACAGCCTCGTTCAGCGCGTTCCTCAGGGTGGCCACGATCCGCCGCTGGGTCTCCGGGCCCGTGATCCGCGGGCGGGAACGCACGTCGCCGTCAAGCACAGGCGCACGGCCCTGAGCCGCGGCGCCCCGGATCTCAGCGTTGAACACCTCGATCTGGTCGAGCATCGCGGCGATGTGCTCAGAGTTCAGCCGGTCGAGCGGGACCTCCCCGAGCTGCGGGATGAGCCAGGTGTCCAGGTGCATCCGGTAAGACCGCTTCACCGAGTCACGCTTGGCGCGCTTGCCTGCGTACCACGTCTCCAGCCATTCGGCTGTCGTCTCGCTCACCGCCAGGTCCCGGCGCAGCCCGAGGCGGCGCCGGACATCCTCGACGGCCGGAAGCTCACCGCCGCGCCGGGACTGCGCGAAAATCATGTCGCCGATCCTGGCTTCGGTGCGCTTGTCTCCCCCGGCCAGCCTGATCAGGTCAGCGGCCCGCTCCAGCACCGCCTCGGCTGTCGTCTGCGTCTCGTAGCCGCTGCGGCGCAGCGTGCGGACACCCGTGCTGGTCAGGACACGCCGGTCGAAACCCCAGGTGCCGTGACGGCGTCCCCGCAGCCGCGGGCACTTCCGCCCCTCCGGGCAGGTGCAGCGCTTGAACGTGGAGCCCTTCACGATTTCCCGTCCTCGCGCTTGACCCACTCATCTGTTGCCGGCCTGTAGTCGCGGACCTCCCCGCCAGGGCCGACCCTGACGAACGTTCCGAGGCCAAGTGCTGCTAGCGCGTATGCACCATCAAGCCGTTCTTCGGGGGGAAGCTCGTCCTGCCGCGGCTGCATAGCGCTGCGGTGCTGCCGCCGATCGATGATGCCGTTCAGGCCAGCCCACGGAAGGCGCTCATCGCCGATCACAACACCGTCGGCGGCCCGGTCCTCACGCTTGGGCGGCAGGAAAAAGTAGCTGACAGGGACACCGAACGCCAAGGCGAACGCCGCTAGCTCGGCCGCCGTGAACTGGCGGATGCGCTTCCCGCTGTAGGAACGCTCGGCAGCCGAGTACACAGCCTTTGACCAGCGCACGCCGAGGAATGGCTCAAGGCGGCCAGCGGCCTGCTCCTGGGATAGCCCGAGCGCCTTACGGATGCGCCCCAGGTTATACGCCACGACCTGACTGACGCTGACGGTGTCCGACACAAGAGCCATGCTCCCCCTTCGATGGCTGCTAGTCAACGTTAGCACAGACTGATGCCGTGCTAGCGATACTGATGAGCGCGGCACGGTTGACCGTCAGGCATCGGCAGAGCATGATGTCCCTCATGCAGAAAAATTCTGCGCCAGCACTGACTGGGTCAGCGGTTCCGCCACTCCGCGCAGTACGCATCGCGCGAGGCTACGGCCTTCGCGAGACGGCGCGGCGTGCGGGGATCACTCCCGCTCATCTGTCGCGCGTCGAGCGGGGCGAGCGGCAGCTGTCCGTTGAGGCCCTGGCCCGGCTCGCTGAAGTGCTCGGCCTAACCGAGCTCGCAAAGCTCCTTGCCCCATACCGGGAGGTGCCATGAAAGCTACCTGGACGGAAGAGACGGTGCGGGCGCTCGGCGTCCGGACCGACGTACCGACCGCGGGATCAATCTTCGGGCTGAGCCCGGCCCAGTCGTACAAGCGCGTCAAAGCCGGCACGTTCCCCGTCCCGGTGATCCGGTCCGGCAGCCGCCTGATGGTCCCGGTCGCGCCGATCCGGAGGCTCCTCGAAATTGATGCGGCCGGGCCCGCAGTAACGGGCCCGGCCGACCACACCACAACGGCCCTCACCAAAGGACGTCGTCATGGCCAAGATACCCCGGCAGCCTGATGCTGCCGGGCGACGCGGCCGTCGCCCGGCCGTCGCCAGCGCCTCCCTGTATCACCCCGTTCCCGGCCGCCAGTCGGAACAGCCCCGGCGGGGATCGGCAGCGTGAGCGCCCGGCTTTACGCCAGCGCCGGCCCGTCATACCTCGCCGCCGGCTGTTCCCCGCTGCCGCTGCCGCCAGGCCAGAAGTGGCCCCCGCCGAAGCGGTGGACCGGGGCCGGCGCCCCGATGGCCGACCTCGATCAGGTCCGCCGGTGGGCGCGGTCGGACCCGGCCGGGAACATCGCGCTGCGGCTGCCGGATGACGTGATCGGCATCAACCTCGACCTCTACCCGGACGCGTCGAAGGACCATCCTGCCGTCGAGCGCGTGGCCGCGTGGGACGCGATCCTCGGCCAGCTCGGCCCGCTGCCGGAGTCCCCGCGGGCCACCAGCCGCGACGACGGGATCAGCGGCATCCGCCTCTACCGCGTGCCCTCCGGCTGGAAGGGCGCCGGGATCCTGACCGCCGCTCCGGTCTGCGAGGGCCATCCGCTGCCGGGCGGGCGTGAGGCCAGGCCGGGCGACCCGGTCAGTCCCGGCGAGGTGATCCAGCATCACCACCGGTACATGGTCGCGCCGCCGTCCGTTCACCCGTCCGGCCGCCGCTACCGGTGGCGCGGCGGGAACCCTGCCCGCCGTCAGTGGCCTTCCCTCCTTGGAGGGGCTATGAGCTGGCTGGACGCATTGTCCGGCTCCAAGCCGGTTCCCCCGTCAGCTTCCGGCGGTGACAAGCCCGTCCCGGCCCCCGGCCCCGCGCAGCCCGGCACCCGCCCTGGTGACGACTTCAGCGTCCGTGCTGACTGGGCGGACATCCTGCTGCCGCTCGGTGCTGTGCTCCACCACGAGGCATCCGGCGGGGTGCGGTACTGGACCCGGCCGGGCAAGGACCGCCGGGACGGCTATTCGGCGACTACGGGGTACGCGGACGACGCTGACCGGCTGAAGGTATTCACCTCCTCCTGGCCGCCGTTCGCAGACGGTGAGGTCTACTCGAAGTTCGGCGCCTGGGCGCTGCTGAACCACGGCGGGGACTATCAGGCCGCGGCCCGTGAGCTCGGCCGGGTCGGGTACGGCGCGAAGCAGCCGGCACCAGTGTCATCGCCCGCCGCCCCGGCCGGTGATGACCAGGTTCCACGGCCCGCGACGGTACGGCGGACCGGTCCCCCTGAGATGGGGCCACACCCGGCCGATGCGGAACGCTCCAGAACGCACGGCGAGCCCGCAAAGGACATGACAGGCACCCGCAAACTGGTCCTCACCCCTGCGTCGGACATCAAACCCGAGCCGGTCGTCTGGGCATGGGAAGACGACGGAGCCGGCCGCATACCGGCGGGCTCGCTCGGCCTGTTCGCCGGGCGCGAGGGCACCGGGAAAAGCTCGTTCCTGATCTCGATGTCCGCGCAGGTGACCAAGGGCGAGCTGCCCGGCGCGTTCAAAGGCACACCGCATGCGGTCATCTACGTAGCCGTCGAGGACTCGTGGAAATACACGATCGTTCCGCGGCTCATGGCCGCTGGGGCGGACCTGACGCGGGTTTACCGCGCCGAGGTGGAAGTCAGCGAAGGGCGAGACGGTGACCCTCAGCCTGCCGTCCGACAACAAGCTCCTAGAAGAGGCGATCAAGGGATACAGCGTCGCCCTGGTCGCCCTGGACCCCCTGATGTCGGCGATCAGCGACCACCTCGACACCCACGTCAACAGGCAGGTACGGCAGGCCCTCGACCCGCTCGCCGGCATGGCCGACCGGAGCGGCGCCATCGTCGCCGGGATCGCCCACTTCAACAAGTCCAGCAGCACCGACGCCTCCTCACTGATAACCGCGAGCGGCGCATTCAAAGACGTGGCCCGCTACATCTTCGCGTTCGCCACCGACGAGGAAGACGGCACGCAGGTCATCACCCAGACCAAGAACTCACTCGGCCGCAGCGACCTCCCCTCACGGGCCTACCGCATCATCAACGCCACGGTGAAAACCGAGAAGGCGACGCCAACGTCGGCCGGTTCATCCTCGACGGTAAGGCCGAGCGCAGCGTCCGCGACATCCTCGGCGCCCAGGACAGTGAGGCCCGCGATGCGCTGTCGGTCGCTGAGAAGTTCCTCCGGGAGTACCTGAAGGAAGGCCCGAAGGCGTCAAAAGCGACCGAGGATGACGCGCGGGACGGCTACAGGATCTCTGAGCGGACACTCAACCGCGCCCGGAAATCGCTACGGATCGTGACGAAGAAGGTTGGGGCCATCTGGTTTATGAGCCTTCCGAAACACGAAGGCGACCTCAACGACATGAAGCCGTCAGCAGACGAAACCGATCTACCTGCGAAGACTGCCAAGTCTGCCAAGACGGTTCTGGAGAGCAAGGTTGGCAGTCTTGGCACCCTTGCCGATAGCGCGCCCCTAAAGGATGCCCAACCGGATGTCACAGAGCGTATCCAAAAAACTGGCGTGGGCGGCGCCCCGCTCTGGCCCGAAGGCTCGAACGGGGCGGCCGCAAAGCGGGCTGGGGCTGAGTCGTGATGTACGCAGACAGCCCGGCCGGTGAGCGAATCGAGGCGGCGCACGGCGCCGAAGCATCATGCCCCGCTGTTGACGGCACCTTTATCTGTACACCAAGTCATGATCAACGGCCGCGCTCTTTGTCCACCGCTCTCCTTCGCTCGTGGCTGCGATCCCTATCGGCCTGGAGCCGCAGTCCAGGTGGAGCGCCCGCAACGAAGTGAGGACGAACGACCTGGACGGTCGGCGGACAGTGGAACTGCTTGAAGACGGCCACCACGGTCACGGAATGTGGCTGATCACAGACCTATAGACGCGCCTGATCCGCCGATCTGGTGGGCCGAGGCGCTCTTGGTACCTATCAGGTACGGCGCGCAGATCACGTCGTTCTGGGCTAGGCAGGTGAGTCGACCGGCAAGCCTGCCGCGCTGGCCGCGTCCAGCAGGCGCTTATCGTATGTGACGAACGAGATCAGCCCGGGGCGTGCATGCAGGGCTGTGCCGAGGTGGATCGCGTCCAGGCTGCGGACCGTGGCGGGCTTGGCGGTCTGAGCCAGGATCCGGATACGCGGGTCGAGGTCGATCAGGTCGATCTGGTCCAGCACGGCAGGCAGGCGGGCAACGGCGTCTGGCGCATATCTGGCCAGCGCCCGGAATGATTCGATCTCCACCAGGACGGAGCTGATCCACCCGGTCTCGGCTCGCTCATCCAGCCAGCCGCGCAGCGCCGCAGATTCCGGCTCGGCGTGGACGAGCTTGACGACAGCGGCCGAGTCGAGGTAGATCATCAGCGTTCCCCGGCGCGATCCCGGGCCATTTCCTCTGCCACATTGACGCCGTCGCTCTCGCCCAGGTCCATCCGCAGCACTTCCCGGCGCATCCCGGCTGCGCGCTCGCGCCGGCTGGCTGCCTCGAGCACCGCCTGCCGGATCGCGGCGGATCGCGAGAGGCCATCGTGAGTCAGCACCTGGAGGGCGTGCTCGGTCTCGTCATCGGTGCGGATCGTGATCGTGTCAGCCACATCGCAACTGTAAGACACTAAGTCTTACAGTTGCAAGCGTGGCCGATACCGCCCACGCAGCCGCACATAACCAGGAGATCGGAATCCGTACGCGTGTGCCGTCGGCCCAGCCGACTGGCCACGCGTAATCGGCGTTCGGCAGCTGATCCGCAGCGCAGTGTCCCGAGAAATTGGTCGCTCTCTGTGATTGGCCACGGCGCCCTCCTCGTGGCCGCCAGCGGGATCCTGGTAGCCGCTCCCGCCGGACGCCGGGCGAGGACCGGCGCAAGATCGAGCAGCCGGGGGGAGCGAGATGCTCACGGAGCCTTGCCGAAGCGTCTTCATGCAGTTCGGCCGCTGGATCGTCATATAGCGAGGTCGCTAACACTCGCATGCACCAGCCCGGTCCTGCCCAAGTGCGGTGAGATCGTCGCCTGGCACTGGGCGCACCATGCCCGCCAGGACTGCGACCCGTGGGCCGAACCGGACAGCACATGGCACCGCGCATGGCAGGAATCCGTCCCGGCCGGCCACCGCGAAGTTGTGATCGGATCGCACCGGGCCGACCTGGTAACGGCAGACGGATGGGTCGTCGAACTCCAGCACAGCAGCATCTCCCCCGAAGAAATCGCCACCCGTGAAGAGTTCTACGGGCAGCGCATGCTCTGGCTGTTCGACGCCACCGAGCCCGCGCGCGAGAACCGGATCGCATACCGCAAGAGCGAACCGGCGGCGGGCGGCAGGAGGTACGTGACGTTCCGCTGGTATTACCCGCGTAAGACCCTCGCCTGGTGTAACCGCCGCGTCCTCCTCGACGTAGGAGGCGGCCACCTGCTGTCACTGCGGCGCATCTACCCAAACGGCCAGTGCGGTGGCTGGGGTTACCTGCTGCCCGCCGACCGGTTCCGTGACTGGATATCCCGGTGAGCGCGGTACTGGGCCGGCAGGTGTTCTCCGTCTCCCGCGCCGCCGACTTCCTCGAGACACGGGCGCTGGTCTCACAAACCGGCCAGCCCGAAAGCCGCTTCGGCGATGTCGTGGTCAAGGAGCTGCTCGACAACGCCCTCGACGCCTCCGAGACGGGGGGGTGCATCCGGAGATCACGGTCACGATCGAGACCGGCGGCGAGGACGTGGATCTCGTGACCGTCGCCGACAACGGCGCTGGCATCCCGCCCGGCGTTGTGGGCCGCATCCTGGACTTCACCACCCTGACGTCCGACAAGGCCCTGTACCGGTCACCGTCCCGCGGCGCCCAGGGCAACGCACTCAAGACGATCATCGGGATTCCCGCCGCGCTCGGCGTCACCAACCCGGTCATCATCGAGGCCCGCGGTGTCCGCAACGTGGTCGCTGTCAGCCTCGACGCCGCCGGGCCTGCCGGTCGGCCGCCAGCCGGGCGCAAAGGATTCAAAGCCTCGGCGCAAGTCCAGGTACAACGCGCGGTGGGAACGTCAACGCGGCGGCACCGGCCGTCTGGTTCACGCCGACCCGGTAGAGCGGCCGGGCCCGTCCACCAGCCCCCGCCCCTGAACCCTGACCGCGACCTGACCGTGATGTGTGTATCACGAAACCATCACGAGGAGGAGCCGGGTGAGTTTAGCGCACAGGTCACCCCGCAAGATCGTGAAAGTCATGCGGTCAGGACGGCACACGGCACCATCGCAAGCAGGGAGGGTGGCGGAGAAAGCCGTGCAGGCCGCCCCGGCGATGGCGGTCACAGCCGTCGCGCTGACATCTGCCCCGCACGGTCATGCCGTGGCACCGGCCAGGCACACGACCGTGATCATGAGAGAGATGGCCCGCACCGCACCGGCCGCCCCGGTCAGCCGCACTTACACGGTGCGCCCGGGAGACACCCTGTCCGGGATCTCCACCCGCCTGTATGGGAGGGCGGATGCCTGGCCAGCGCTCTACCGGGCGAACCGGTCAGTGATTTCCAGTCCCAGCCTGATCTACCCGGGGCAGCGGCTGGCTGTACCGGCGCGTCCGGCCGCCGGGCCCGCACCACCCAGCCCGGGAAGAACCGGCACCATGCGGGGCAGCACACAGCGGACAGGGCGCGTGGACGCGGCCCCCGCCACCCCCGGTGTCCCGCCCAGTTTCGAGTCGTGCGTGATCACACGGGAGTCCGGCGGCAACCCCCGCGCCGTCAACCCGTCTTCCGGCGCAGGCGGGCTATTTCAATTCGAGCCGTCGACGTGGCATGGTCTGGGGTACTCGGGGTTGCCGGAGGACGCATCCGTGCAGACCCAGTTTGAGGCGTTCGCGAAGCTGTATGCGCAGGCTGGTGTGTCCCCCTGGCGGCCCAGCGACGGATGCTAGGCCGAGCCCGTCACAAGCGCAGACCAGGTTCTGATTTCCAACGATGCCGTCCACGGTCAGCCCGTAGAACTGCTGGGCTCGTTTGACCGCCGCAGTGGGAACCCGAACCTACGAGCGGGACCGCGCACTGCCGGCCCGGATCATCCCCCACCTCTCACCGGCCGCGCTCGAATGGTTCACCGGGCGTGAAACCGGATGGGACAACTACGGCAAACCAAAGAAATGGGCGTGCCAGCGGGTTGAGCTGAACGCGTTCACCAGCCCCGGACTGATCACCTACATCGAAGACGGCCTGCACGCCCACGACGCCGACCGCAAGGTCATCCCACCCGCCGATGTCATCGAGACCCAGGCACGTGCCGCCCACCGCGCCCTGCTCGCCCTGCTCGCCCTGCTCGCCAGGCTCGTTGAGCAAGTCGCCGCTGAACTGCTCGACGCGATCACCCGCACGCTCGCGGCCGAGACCAGAACCCACACGCAGATCGGCTCCGCCGACATTAGCGGCGCCCTCGACGGCGACCCGTATCAGTCCTGGCGCGCCGCGGTCGGCAGCATCATCACCGACCGCCACGACGGCGAGTACGACGCGCTGCGAACCCGGATCACCGAACTGCTCAGCCAGCACACCACGGGCGAGGACACATCTTGACCGATCCGCTGCCGTCCGCTGTGCGGGCCGGTAAAGCCCGCCGCTCGTCATGTGTCAGCCGCGGCCACTTCGAGATCGCCGGGCAGATAATCGTCCACCGCGCCGGCCGCTGGATCTGCCTGGAATGCGGTTTAACGGCAGTCAGAACCACCGGGGGGCAACCCGCCCACGGGGAACCCCAAAGGAGTAACCCGATGACCAGCGCCATCTTCGACCACGAGCCTGACGTCATCTACACCGAGAAGGAGGCGATCGACACCGGCGACGTCCGTGACATGGACGGCTGGGGTATCGCCACCTTCCGCGGCCAGCCCGTCCGCACCGTCAGCGGCACCCTGTTCAGGGCACTGAAAGACGCCTACGGGCTCGCCGCGTCGGCCGGGCTGAACATGACCGGGGCCGACTGGGAGGCGACCCTCGCGGAACGCGCAGACGGGGGCCTCTCCGCCCCGGACATCAGTGACCTGGATGGCCGCACCGGCCTCGTGCCGCCGTGGGCCACTCTCAGCGAGCTGCTCCAGGTCCTCATCACCGGCGCGGCCGACGTCGCCGAACCAGGCGAACCGCGTGACTGGCTGCACAAGACACCGCCAGTCAAGGCGATCGGTGGCGAGGAGATATGGCTGCAGCGCCCGTCACCCGGTCACTGGACCGCGTTCCTGCCCGAGGACTACTGACCCACCGTGAACGATCCGCTGTCGTCCGCCGTGCGAGGAGAACCCCATGGGCGACAGCACCCCGGCCCCCACCGCCAAGTTCCAGCCCCCGACCGCGCTGGAAACCCCGGCACACCCACGATCAGGCTCAGGGGGCGATTGCTTACCGAACGTCCGGTTAGCATCACGTCGGGTGACCTTTGACCCTGCTTTCCCCGCCATCTGGACCTGACTTCCCGGTCATTCTGCTCTGAGCACCAGCATGCACGCTGCGTAGGGTTCGGCTGACAGAGAGCGAAATAGGGCTTTCTCTGCACTGGGGGCGCATCCAGGCTCATGAGCGGGGCGAGCACGACGGGGCCCGCGACTCATGGTGCAGGCGCTGCAAGGCAAGCCAGGACCCTGACCGCTGGCCCTGGCCCCGGGCATGTCCCGGGACCGGGGGGAACGGCTCAGCTATCCACTACGGATCACGTTCCATCAGGGAGACATCGTCATGAGCACACCGATCGAGCCAGTCGAGCCCAGCGGCAGCGACCCGTTCGCGGGCATATCGGACACGTTCAGTGACTACGCCGGTACGGAACTGGAAACCGGGCGGGAACGCGCAGCCCGGATAAACAAGGCATCATCATCACCGCTCAGCCTGGAACCCGGCAGCGACGACCCCACCGACCTCTCCACCGAAAGTGTGATCGCTGAACTGTCACGCAGCACGCTCGGCAGTGAGGCGGTCATCCTCGAAGCGCCGTTCAGCTACGTGGGTTCCACCAAGCGGACGCTGCGCTGGTTCAGGTATCACCAGGCGAAGGCGACCTGGCTGCTCATCCTCGAATAGGCGGGGCTGGTTCTGTGGCTGCTGCTGGCCTGGACGTTCGTCACAGCCTGGTACGCGCTCTTCGGCCTGTGGCTGGTTCCTTACCGCCTGATCCGCCGGAGCGCCCGGAAGAACGAGAAGCAGTCGAGGCAGCATGCGGAGCTGCTCGCTCAGCTTGGTAAGCACCAGCGGTAACACGCGGGGCTGGTTGCTGGCCCTGGCCCCGCGCGGCATGTGCCGCGGGACTGGGGGAACAGCCAAGCACCACAACGTACGGGGGAGAAATGAAGAAGCTCATCGCAGTCCCGGTCATCGCATTGGCTGCGGGTATCAGTCTCGCCGCGTGCGGTCAGACCGTCACCAAGACGCCGGTGGCGGTACCCACGAACTCGGCTCCCGCCGGTACGGTGCTCACTGATGGTCCCGGCAGCGGCGCCATGCCCGCACCGGCCAGCCCAGCACCAGCGGACCCGGCGGCGACTCAGGCTCCCGCACCCACCGACACCCCAGCAGCAGCGCCGACGATGGTCAGCCAGTCCGACATTGTGGTGTTCAGCGTCACCGGCAGCGGGGCGCCGTCCATCCAGTACGGGAACGGGGCGACCACCAACAACCCGAACGATGGTGCCGGGCCGCTGGGCGACGGGAACTACCTGCCGTGGCACGCATCCATGACCTACAGCCCGGGTGCCCTGTATTACGCGGTGACCGCGCAGAACGAGGGCTCCGGCTCGATCAGCGACACGGTGACCGAGCAGGTCACCACCGTGTGCTCCAACGGCACCCACACCGAGTCGTTCCCGCTGGCCAACGGCAGCGCCAACGGCGGGTACGGGATAGCCAGCGCGCAGTACAACAACCTCGGAAGTGGTACCGGTAACGCCAGCCAAGCCGAATCCGATGCGGGCTGCTGACCATGAGCATCACGGGGACACCGGCCGCGCTGCCGACCTGGGTCACCAGCCGGCGGCGTGACCGGGGCGACTGCCAGCAGTGCGGTGCGCGGCCGTACGTCACCGAGTGGGCCGGGACCGGCCTGCTGCTCTGCCAGAACTGCAGTGAAGGCCAGCAGGCCGCATACGCAGAGAGGATCCCGGAGGGGGGAACTCATGAACGAGTACGAGCCGAACTGTGATCTTGAACTAACCGGGTCCTGGGCTGCACCGGACGGTGATGTGGTGCTCGATCTGGAGTCCAGCAGCGGCGCCTGCCTTATGCATCGTGTTTCGCTGGCATACGAACAACTGCGGGGCATCGCGGAGATGTCCGAGGTAAACCATGCGCACATGGCGAAGGCCGCCGAGCTCGCCCAGAAAGACCTCAAACGCCTGCAGGCCCACGAGCGCGGCGAGCACGACGGGCACTGCGACCCGCGGTGCTTCTAACCTCCCGCACCACATCACCCCGGGCACACGAGGCCGGGCGTAATCCGTGACTCAACGGGTTGCAATGAGGGGCCTCAGGCTGGCATGAGCGCATAACAGCGCCAAGGGGATGGAGTGGCTGCCCCGGTCGGACTTGGCTGATGGCCTGGCCTGACCGGCGGATACGTCGCCGTGAGGTGGCCCTGTGCCCGAAGCGCTGACGTCCGGATGCCGCCACGCGGTGGCAGCCGTACCCAAGTTTACCGGCCCACTCATCGGTGCGCCCTTGAATCAGCTAGGGCAGGGCCCGGCGCCGAGCTGAGCGGGCATCGTCTGCCCCAGGCCCCGCCCTTGGCGACTGTCCAGCGGTCGTCAACCTCCGCAGGTACAGCCGTCGCAGAGCCGGCACACGCAATCAGTTCCGGCGCGCCGGTCATGACTGCTGCCACGTTCCGCTGAGGTTGTTGATGCTGATCACCGAGTACTGCGCGGGGCCGCTGGCCTCACCCTGGCCGACGACTTTCCCGTTGACGAGGATCTTCCCCGTCACCGTGCCACCGTTGCTGCCGGTGGTGAAGTCCACCATGTAGAAGCCGTACTTGAGCGGCACCGTGACGTTCAGGGGACCGTTGGGCTCGCCGATCTGGTTGCTGGTTCCCTCGCTGACCGACACGTTTCCAGCGGGGCCGGTGACCACGAACGTGACACCCTGCGGGGCGGGCGTTGCGGTGGCGACCGGTGCCGGGTTCGCGACGGTGCGAACCGGTGTCGGGGCCGTGTAAGGGGTGTCGGCCGGGGCTGGTGCGGTCGGGGCATCGGCTGACGTACCCGGCTGCTGATTTGATGTGGTCGACGAAGCCGGCGGTGGTGCTGTGGCGGTGGTAGTGCTGTGACCGGTCAGTGCTGAAATCGCCCAGACGATCAGGCCAGCCGGCAGGATAAAGAAGAACCATCCGCGCCGCTTCCTGTTGCTGTTCATGATGCCCTCTTGAGCGAGGGAAACCGGCTGGGCGTGACGACGGTCACGAGAAACTGCCCGGAGACGGCCAGATGACGGCCCGCTGGCGGACATGAGAATTGCCCGGTGGCGGCCATCGGATCTGCCCGACACGAACTGATCATTCCCGCCCGGTTCCCGGGTGGGGGTCCCCTTCCCGGTTTGGCTGGTCAGCGCCAACTGATTCCAGCTTCCCGGGAAGGGGACGCGTGAAGAGTGCCGAGGAGATCATGAACATCCTGGAGGCGTACGACCTGACGGGGTCGTACCGAGACGCAGCCGAGCTTGCGGGCTGCTCGCATCACACGGTAGCTCGCTGGGTGCGGGCCAGGAACGCAGGGCACCTGGTGCCCGGGGCCGCGGCGCCCCGGGACTCGGTGGTGGCCGGCGTGTACCTGGAGAAGATCGAGGAGGTCGTCGAACGCAGCAAGGGCAAGATCCGCGCCGATAAGGTGCACCGGACGATCACCGCGATGGGGTATCGCGGGTCGGAGCGGACGACGCGGCGGGCGGTCGCGCGGGCGAAGGAGGCATGGTTCGCGGGGCGGCGCAGGGTGCACCGGCCGTGGATCGCTGAGCCGGGCATGTGGGCGCAGTACGACTTCGGCGACGGGCCATTGATCGGCGGGGCGGCCACGGTGCTGTTTTGCCTGTGGGTCGCCTGGTGCCGGTTCCGGGTTGTGATCCCGCTGCTGGACAAGACCCAGGCGTCGGTGTGGGCGGCGTGCGACGCGGCGTTCCGGAAGACCGGCGGGATCCCGACCTGCCTGCTGACCGACAACGAGAAGACCGTGACCGTCGAGCACGTGGCCGGGATCCCGGTCCGCAACCCCGGGGCGGTGGAGTTCGGCCGGCATTACGGCCTGACCGTCGCGACCTGCGTGCCGTATGACCCGGCCTCCAAGGGCGGGTCGGAGTCGACGGTGAAGCTGGCCAAGGCCAACCTGGTCCCGACGGAGGTGAACCTGCGGGCGGCCTACGGCAGTTTCGGCGAGCTGGAGGCCGCGTGCGCTGCGTTCTGCGAGGAGGTCAACGCGCGGCCGCACCGGATCACCCGCCGGGCGCCGGCGGAGATGCTCACCGAGGAGCGGGCCCGGCTGCACCCGGTGCCCGCGGCGCCGTTCACCGCGGCGCTGGGGGTGGCCCGCCGGGTGGACATGATGTCGCTGGTGACGTTCGAGGGCGGCCAGTACTCGGTGCCGCACCAGCTGGCCGGGCAGCCGGTCTATGTCCGCCGGCACGGCGAGCACGTCGTGATCAGCCACGCCGGCCCGGACGGGGCCGCCGAAGTGGCCCGGCACCTGCAGACGTCGCCGGGCAGCCCGCGGGTGGTGGATGCGCACTACCCGCCCGCCCCGCCCGGGGCGCTGAACCGGGAGCCGAAAGCCCGCACCGGGGCCGAGGGCGAGTTCCTCGCGATCGGGTCCGGCGCCGGGCTGTGGCTGGCCGAGGCCGCCGCAGCCGGCACTGCCCGGATCCGGGCCAAGATGGGCCAGGCCGTCCAGCTCGCCGCCCTGCACGGGGCCGTGGCTGTGGACCGGGCACTCGGCCAGGCCGCCGCGGCCGGCCGGTTCGCCGACGGCGACCTGGCCTCCATCCTGGCCCACCAGGCAGCCGCCGCGCCCCAAGGCGAGCCGTCCCGCGCCGGGCAAGACCGCACCCTCGCCCAGGGCACCGGCGGCTGGGCCCTCCGCGACGGGACGGAGGCAGGCCGGTGACGCTCCGCAAACCCGGCCAGGACGCCATCTTGACCGCCGGCGACATCGCCTTCCTCCGCCAGGTGCTGGTCAGCTGCACGTTCGCGCTGGCCTGGGCCGGAGCCCACGCCGGCCCGGATTACCACCAGGCCCTCGGCGACATCACCGGAGCTGCCGGCCGCTCCCGCACCGCCGGATCGCTGTATTCCGACGTCTGCCTCGCGATCGACTACCTCGACTTCGCCGGGCCCGCCGGGAGCGCCCGGTGACCGCCGCGGCACCGGCCCCGCCGCCGCTGGACGAGGGCCTGGAACGGCTGCTGCGCCGGATGCGGCTGCCGTACATGCGCCGCGCCGCCCCGGAGGTCATCGCCACCGCCAAGGCCCAGCGGTGGGACCCCGCCGAGGTGCTCCGGGCGCTGCTAGCAGAGGAAGTCGCCGGCCGGGACCGGTCCTCGCTGGCCACCCGCCGCGCCCGGGCCGCGTTCCCCACCGGCAAGACGTTCGACGCCTGGGACCAGAACGCTGTCGTCAGTACCCGCCCCCACCCAGGCGGCGCTGCGCACCCTGGAATGGGTCGGCCGACACGAGAACCTCGTCGTCTGCGGACCGTCCGGGACCGGCAAGACGTTCCTGCTCGAAGCCCTCGGGCAGGCCGCCGTCGAGGCCGGCAAGAACGTCGCCTGGTTCACCCTCGAACAGCTTGGCGCCCTGGTCCGCCCGCCGGCACCGCGCCGACGACTCGGTGACCAAGGCCATCACCCGCATCCTGCGCGCGGACCTGGCCGTGGTCGATGACATCGGGCTGCTTCCCGTCGGGCCTGATGCCGCCGAGGGACTCTACCGCTTGGTCGATGCCGCATACGAGCGCCGCTCGGTTGCGGTCAGCTCCAACCTTCACCCGTCCGGATTCGACGAGCTGATGCCCAAGACATTGGCCACGGCCACGGTCGATCGGCTGATGCATCACGCGCACGTCTGCCAGACCGCCGGCGAGAGCATCCGGCTCACCCAGGCCATCGCCGGGCAGGGGGTGGTCCCGCTGAGCTAGCCGACTGGGCACGTCTGGTGGCCATCACTGGGCAGATCCGATGGCCACCAGCGGGCACTTCTCATGACCGCCACCGGGCAGTTTCTAATGTCCCTTGACATGGGCGCTGCGTCGGTGGTCTCATCCGGGCCGTTCCGCACATTCTCGGTCCACACCGCGCCGTCCCACCAGCGCCGCGGGTAGTGGCCCAGCGGGTCGGCGTGCCAGCCAACGGTGTCCGGCCGATACAGGGTGTGCCCCGGCGGGCGGTCGAACCGGCCATCGTCTTCGGACGAGAAATGCCGCCATACCAGGACCCTGATCGGGCGGATGATGGCGAAGCCGAAGAAGAGACCGCCTACTAGGGCTAGTGCCAAGATGATCATGGCAGGTCCTTCGGCTGCCATGGGTCCCTGGGCTGGTATCCACGGTGCGGGAACTTGCTCGGCGGCCAGAAGGCGACGACCGCGATACCGATCAGGCCGAAGACAAGGCCCATGAAGAACCCCCAGACCGGGAAGCCCTTCGGGCGGCCGATGAGGCTGCCGATGATGGCGCAGACCAGCATGACGACGATGATGAGCGCAAGCATGATGACGCGGCCTGTGCCTGCACGGCCTGAACGAAGTCGTACAGCTCTTGGCCGTCCCTGCCGTAGCAGTACGCGGTGAACGAGTAGCCGCCACCGCTGACGCGGACGCACTGGCGCATTCTGGCGACGGCCCCACCGGCAATGGTTGCTGCCACACCGGCCTTGCCGACCGTGATCTCGCAGCCCTTGACCGGCACGCCTTTCTTGCCCGGCTCCAGCGCAATCCGGTTTTCGTACAGGACGATCCTGTGCGCGCCCCAGCTCTTGACGGTGCGGATGTGGGCGAGCTCGCGGCCCTTGTCGATACTGAGCTTGCTCATGATGTTCCCCCTGGTGACGCTGTCGCGCCCTTAGTTCGCGCTGGGCCGTGACCTTCGCGCAGGCGTGCGATCAGTAGATGGCATCGGCGCGGGAAGCACTGGGAGACGTTGCCGTGCGGCTGTGACGCTCACGAGCTGGGTCATTTTCGCCCCCTTGGTATTGCGACTTCTCCCCTTGGTATTGCGACGATTCTGTCTGAACCGTTCGCCACGTGCCCCTAATGAGAGCCCGATAGCCAGCGATCAGCCGGTGTGGAAGGTCTTGGCATCAAGGTCAGGTGCCTGACCCGTCCCACCACCGACCGTGCAGCGTTCGTCGCCGTGCACGCCGTTGGTGAGGTAGGCGCTCACGATCGCGCCGGAGCGTGCGGACAGGTGGATGACGCCGAAAAGGCCGTCCCTGACGTTGTCGCTGCGGATCATGATGCTGACGCGGCCGTGGGCATCAGGGCTGCCCGTCGGGGCGGAGGTGCGGGTCCAGCCCGGCCTGGCGGGCGAGAGTTATGACTTGTCGGGCGAACCCCTTCAACTTTACTCCGGACAGCTGCTCACTGGCTTTCCTCGCCATCGTCGTCCGGAATGTCAGGGATCTCCGGGGTGGCATTCTCCAAGCGGTGATCAGGAGGACCGTCCGAGGCGTCCTCGGGCTGGACGTCAAGGATGCGGCGTTTGGCTTCGGCTTGCTGCCCGGCGATGCATTCGGCGTAGACGCGGAGCAGGGCCGGCCACGCTGTGGCCGGCTCATTCGGCGATCTGGGTGGCGGGGACTCCGGCGTTCAGCCAAGTGGACACACACGCGTGCCGGAGCTGGTAAGGGATCTCGGCGAGCGGTGATGCTGCCTCTTCTTCCGTGAAGGCAAGGCGGGCCTGGTGGAAGACGTCGAGGTACACGTGTTCGGTCACGATGCCGCCGCGCGGCCCGGTAAAGATCCGGCCGCCTTTGTCGGGCCTGAACGTGTCCAGGTGGTGACGGAAATCCGCATGAGGGCGGGGTGGGCGGGTACGTGCCGGGCGTCGCCGTCGGGGCGGTGCTTGAGTGCGCGGCGCTCGCGGGATGCCCCCGTGTTGGTCCACAGGGTTCCGCTGCGCGGGGGGGAGTGGTGAGCAGCATCTCGTCATACGCCGGGGTGCCCTTCGCCGCAGCCGTCCAGGTCCCCGGCGCCGTGTACTCCGGTCTCGGTGCGATGGCCGCCAGCGTGAAACAGCGACTGTAATACAGGCTGGCGAATTGGACATGCGAGCATAAACAGATATTAGGTAATGAAGCATGTCCGTGGCGACGAGATAGCGCCAAATGGCATCAATTTGGCATCTTGGCGCATCCGCTATCGCAATGTTCAGGGCGACTCGTCCTGTAAACCGATCCGAGAGCTTGCGCGTCTAGGTACAGGTCAAGTCAAATAACCTTTTGTATCCATGCAGTGCCTCGTCCTGCTTTACTATGCTGTCGGGGCGAGACGGCTAAGAAGGAGTTGGCCCTGCGGCTGCGGGGCTGCACGAATTGCGCGGGGGGGACGATACACGTGAACGCTTTGACCGCCAGCGGGATGGACCCGCTTCCTCGCGGCAAGCATGCTCGGAAGGCATCTGGGTCCGCCGGTGACGGGCTAGAAGGTGGCCTGGTCGAGCGGCGGTCGTTGCCTGAGTGGTGCCACGGGGAGGCGGACCTGGGCCCCTCGACGGGGACGCGCTTGGATCAGACCGCCGACAAACCTCGGAGGAGATCACCGGCCCGCCACCGAAGACACGCGCCGGGCCTGGATGTGCTCCCGCCCTTTCTGCGAAGTCGGCTGAATTCTCGCCGGTCACAGATCGCGGATGCCCCCTCTGCCGATGTCGCAGCAACGCTTGCTCGCGGTTCCCGGGCGACGGCGGATGAGTCCATCCCCGGTTCACCGGACACGATTGCCTGCGGTTCCGCCGAGTCACCGCAAGCAGGGCTCGCTGCGGCTATTAGCCTCGCGAAGGCCACTTTAACAACCCAACAGTTTCCGGCAGTCACGGCGCTGCCGCAGCAGCCTGAGGCAACGGCATCACCACAAGGCCGCGCCGCCAGCACGGCACCCACCCCGGGCCGCCGAGGCCGGGCTCAGATCTCCGACTCCGAAAGTAGGACTACGGTTCTCATTCCGGCTCACAATGAGGCCGCTACAATTCACGCGGTCATCGCCGGTGTCCGGTCACAGGAGGCAGGCGCGCAGAGCCGGATCATTGTGGCAGCCGATAACTGCTCGGATGAGACAGCGGACATAGCCCGATCAGCTGGCGCCGAGGTCATCGTAACAGAAGGTAACGCTCACAAGAAGCCCGGCGCGCTCAACCAGGCCCTAGATATCATCCTCCCGCGACTTCAGGACAACGAGGAAATCCTGATCCAGGATGCCGATACGATCCTAGACCCACGGTTCATCCGAGTGGCTAGGCTCCATCTCAGCCCCACGTCTGGCGCGGTCGGCGCCGTGTTCTACGGAGGGCCTGGCGGTGGCATCCTCGGATTCTTCCAGCGTTCAGAATTTGTCCGCTATGCGCGCGACATTTCGCGGAAGGGTGACCAGATAGCCGTCCTATCCGGTACTGCCGCACTGTTCCTTGTTGGCACCTTAAAAGCCGTCCAGAGCGCTAGGCGTGAGGGAAAGCTACCGGGCGGAACCGGAATCTATGACCCGGACGCCTTCACCGAGGATAATGAGCTAACACTCGCGCTAAAGACTCTCGGCTACCGGCCAGTATCCCCGCCGGAGTGCCGCGTGGTAACTGAGGTAATGAGTAGCCTTCCCAAACTATGGAAACAGCGCGTCCGTTGGCAACGCGGTGCTCTGGAGAATCTACGGACCTACGGCTGGACTCAGACTACCCGCCCATACATCCTCCGGCAGGTCGGCATGGGCGGTAGTGTCCTAGCTCTCGCGCTTTTCCTCTTGGTGACATTCCTATCAATCTCTCTGACACACCAATTCAGTATTTCGATACCGTGGACGGTTATCGGTGTTATCTTTGTCATTGAGCGTGTCGTGACCGTCCGGCGCGCCGGGTGGCTGGCGATGGTGATTGCCGCTACCCTGTTCGTTGAGCTCATATACGATCTGTTCCAGCATGCGGTATACGTCAAGTGCGTAATTGGCGCCATACTTAACGCGGAGCAGTACTGGGCTGCGACCTAACCAAGGAGAAGGAAGAATGTATCATGGAATCGCACCTGTCAACGCTACGATTGCTAGTGCGGGAATCGGGATCACCGGAGGAATAACCCTGGCCGGCCTAGGCGTCCTTTGGATGATAGTCGCGGGTACAGTGCTACTGTTCGCTGAGCTGGCGATATGCAAGCTACTCCCTAGTCGTTCGTCGGCCAGGCATGGCTCCCGCGCGCACGTGAACCCAGCGCGCACGTGAACCCAGATCGCATTACGCCACTGCTTAGATGAATAGCTACCCGCAGTGAGCGATCCTCATACCGCTGAGGGGCTAGTACTACAGCCGCACTCTGCTGGAGCCGCGTCCGCGACCTGAGGCGATACGGTTAATCTTTGGTGTGGCACTGTGCTTGCCGGTCCGTGACCAGCATGTTCTGTTTAGGCCGTCCGAAACTGCGGCTGTAGTACTAGGTCGCTCGCTTCAGGGGCAAGCTTCGCCATCTCGACAAGGCGTTTAGCTGGCGAGATGGCGAGGGCTCCATTCGATGGATTATGTAAAGCGAAGCTAGGTGGGGTGAATGTCGATGACTAAGATTAGGTCAGTAGCCTTCATCCTGGTGTGGCTCGTGACGTTCGGCCTATACATGGGTTATACGAACTACTCAAAAAGCCAGGCATGGGATCGTGGTAGCCCCGCGGTCGGCGCGCTGTTCGTGCATGTTGGCGTTCTCACTGTGCACCACCCATTCTGCACAGCTACTGTGGTGCCGAGCCGCAAAGGAAACCTGCTCATCACAGCAGCGCACTGCCTCGGAACAGTGCCAGTTAATAACATAACGTTTGCGCCATTCTACCATAATGGCGGTGCTCCTTTCGGTGAGTACGCCGTGACGTCCCAGACGTTTGTGCCGGGATGGAAGCAGGATGGCGATCCCAACTCTGACGTAGCCTTCCTGACCGTAGCCGGTAACGTTCAGCGCCGAGTAGGCGCAGAGCAACTTGGGTACAGCTCGCCAACTCCGGGCCGCGTGACGGTGGACGGCTATTCAGCACCAGATGGCGAAACGGTATGCACCGCCGCGCCAACTACGATCAGCATCCGGGGCGAACAGCAGATGCGTTTCGCCTGCCCAGACTTTCTGGCCGGCTCTAGTGGCGGGCCGTTCCTAGTAGGGGTCACCAGCAGCCAATCCGGACAGGGCACGGTCGTTGGCGTGCTAGGCGGATTCCAGAATGGCGGGGATAGCAACTCTGTCTCTTACTCCGCTCCGTTTGGCCGGAACGTCCACGAGGTATACGATCGCCTAAAGGTAAGGTAGCTTTTTTTAAGCTACTGGGCCAGAGCGAAGCTCGGGCCCTCGAAAGGAGCGGGTCAGGGATCGTCAAAGTCATGGGGCGTGTATAACCTGTTCGGAGGGTGAGTAGCTGGAGTGGCCGGCGGAGGTTCTGAGCGTTGCGGCGCGTTTCTGTAGTGATCTTGGTTACTCCTTGTAGCCGGAAGATGGTGATGACGAGGTTGGTGAGCGCGGACATCACCTGGGGGGCGTCGCCGGCGCGGAGGGTGGATTTGTCCGCGGCCAGGGTATGCTCCCAGTCCAGGGCATCGAGCGCGGCAGATGTTCCCGGCTGGCCCAGCACCGGCAGCAGGTACAACGCGTCCTTGTCTTCGGTCAGCCAGCGGGCATGCTCGCGCTGGGTTTGCATCGCGTCGGCCGTTACGACGACACCGGCTAGGCACCCTAATTACACCCACCTCGTGCCCCAGGCGTTTCACGGAGTCACCGCAATGCTAGGCAGCAGGGTGACGGCGGCTACCAGACCCTGACGTAATCGACTAGCAGGTCAACGGGGAACTGCACGCTGTCTGGCGGCGTACCAGCTGCCCCGCCGACCGCGAGGTTCATGATCATGAACATCGGGACCCCGGAGCTGAAGCACCAGTTGGCCATCTGTGTGGGCTCTACAGTCATGTACTTCATGCCATCCTTATAGAACGTGAAGCCTCCGGTCCCTGAGTGCCACCACATACGCCAGACGTGCCATCCATCATCCGTTGCGATCTCTGCGTCCTTCGTGAGCATGCCGGTGCCCGCGTCATCCGGAGTGTGGACCGACGTCTCCGCGATGGCGCCGCCGTAATTCTCCAGCATGTCCACCTCGCCGCATGTGGGCCAGCCCACCTTCGGGAAGTTGGCCCCCAGCGCCCACCAGGCCGGCCACAATCCGGGCTGAATGTCGAGCTTAATGCGGGCCTCGAAGATGCCGTGGTACTTGCTGAATTTCCCGATGGTCTTCAGCCGAGCGCTTTGGTACGTAGTGGTTGTGGTCTCGCCGCCGGACGTCTGGACGCTCTTAGTGGCGCGGATCACCAGGTTCCCGTTGCCGTCCAGGAAGCTGTTTGCGCGTGAAGAGGTGTAGACCTCAAGCTCGTTGTTCCCCCGTCCCCCGCCACCGGTGTCGTACCCCCATTTCGACGGGTCCGGGGCGCTGCCCGCTGGACCGTCGAATTCGTCTGCGAATGCGTAGGTAACCGCGGGCGGCGCTGTCCCCGTGCCGCGTGACGGGAGCCGTGTCAGTGCGCCCGCGCCGAGCCCAGCCGCGATCGAAACGAAGGCGCGGCGGTTTACGGTCGGCTCCGCGGGCGGCGGGGCCCTGTCCCCGGCCCATGGCGGCGTGAAACCAAGATCAGTAATGGGACGTCGGAGCAGTGACCCCAGCGCGGCCTGGTGCTCTGGTGGTGGCCACGGCTGGGAGTCGGACTCCCACCGCCGCATCGTGCGCGCGGTCACCGATACCTTCAAGCCCATGAACCGCCCGGCACGCATAACGGCGGCCGCGAGGCCTCGCTGCGACCGCGGCCCGAGCCGTTGCCTTGCGCTGCGGAGCCGGGTGTTGCCCTCATCAGAGCTGCTCATCGTCTGCCTCCCAGTGTTTTGACGGGTGTCTTGCTTTTAGTTTGCTCTAGGGTGCGGGACAATGGCGTATGCCGAATCGCTGCACGTCCTGACGGTGCCAGACAGCGACCGGGCGGAGCTGGAGCGGCGGCCCGGTCGAAGAGGCCCCCGCGGGTGGTGGAGCGGGCCCAGATCGTGCTGCTGGCCGCGGACGGGGCTGACCGGCCCGCAAATCGCGGAGCGGGTCGGCTACACCAAGCCGACCGGCACGGCGAGTTCCTCGCTTCCTGAAGAAGGTCGCCGCCGCCTACCCCGGCACCGAATTGCACGTCGTCTGCGACAACTATGGCCCCCAAAAGCACACCAACGTCCGCGCATGGCTGGCCCATCCCGCAAACCAGCGGATCACAAACTCCCTTACAGACCACTAGCCCAATGACGCGTATGATGCACCCGAATCTCATTAAACCAGGACAGAGGCGGCAATCTTCTCGGCGACAGTGGTACTTCTGTCACACGCGCGGAGTTCGGTCACGTAGAGATTTCCGCGTCATTGAACAGGTCAAGGTTACCAATCATGAGCGCGACCGCCGCGGGCCCGATGGCATTACCGTAAATTAAGGCGGGGACGGGCATCAGCCAGAAGACGATCCTGGTCAGTGGGGTCGGGCCCAGCCAGATGCAGCCAACGATGCCGCACTCCCCGGAACGGGCCGGGCCACCGACGGGGCGCCAGCTCACTGCCTTCCGGCCTTTTGCTTCTAGTGTCCCGGTCCTGAGATACGTGAGCAGTAACGGCAGATGCGGTCGATGATCTGGTCGGCGGTCTTGGTCCACTTGAATGGCCGTGCCGTTTCGTTCCAGGTGCTGATCCACTCCTCCAGCGCGGTCTTGAGCGCGTCCAGCGAGCAGAAGGTGCCGCGCTCGAGGCAGCGCCGTTCCAGTTCGGCGAACCACCGCTCGACCTGGCTGATCCACGACGAGTATGTCGGCGTGAAGTGCAGCTCGAACCGCGGGTGCGCCAGTAGCCACTTGTGCACCGCCGGCGCTTTATGCGCGGAGAGGTTGTCGCAGATGACGTGGACGGCCAGGCCGGGCTCGACCTGCCGGTCGATGTCGTTGAGGAAATCGCGGAAGTCCTCCGCCGTGTGCTGTGCGGCCAGCTTGCCGATCACCTTGCCGGTGGCGGTGTTGAGCGCGGCGAACAGGTCCACGGTGCCGTGCCGGGTGTAATCGAAGCTGCGCCGCTCGGGAATGCCGGGGATCATCGGTAGCACCGGGGCGGTCCGCTCCAGCGCTTGGATCTGCGGCTTCTCATCAACGCAGAAGACCGCCGCCGTGGCGGGCGGGGCCAGGTAGAGCCCCACCACATCGCGGATCTTGTCGATGAGCAGTGGGTCTGGGGAGATCTTGAACTCCTCCACCCGGTGCGGCTGCAAGCCAAAGGCCCGCCAGATACGGTGCACGCTGGTCGGCGAGATGCCCGCCTTCCGGGCCAGCTCCCGCTTGGACCAGTGCGTGGCACCCGCCGGCACCTCCTCCAGGGTGCGCACCACCACCTCCTCCACCTGGGCGTCAGTGATGGTGCGCGGCACCCCCGGCCGCGGTTCGTCGCACAGCCCATCCAGCCGCCGGCGAAGAACCGCTCCCGCCACTTGGTCACGGTGCCCCGGCTGGCGCCCAGCCGGGCGGCCACCGCGATGTTGGGTGCGCCTTCTGCGCAAGCCAGCACGATCCGCGCCCGCAACGCAAGGCCCTGCGCGGTGCTGCGGCGCCTGGCCCAGCTCTCCAGCGTGCGTCGCTCGTCTTCCGAGAGCACCAGCGGCTCTAACCTGGGATCTGCCATATCCCCAGCAGACCGCACCCGCCAGCCAGGCGATAGCCGTCAGCGCCAGACTGGGAGACAAATCAACTCACGTGGTGACTGGGAAACTCAAGACCGGCTCACTAGCTATTTGCCATTACTGGCGGCGCTCTGCGTCGCGGAAGCGGCCGGACTGGCCGTCGTGGGCGACGGCGACGGGCTGGTGGACGTCGGGGGATCCGATGAGGGACGGGTGAATACCGGTGGCCCGGACGACGCCCTCGTTCGCGGGTAGGCCGGTGTGCTGTCCGGGGTCGGCGCCGCGCTGCTGGTGGTGCTCTTCTTGCTGGTGGTGCTCTTCTTGCTGGTGGTGTTCTTCTTGCTGGCCGTCTTGCCACCGCCAATCTTGGCGCCGGAGCTCGCCGACGGCGCCTGAGTGCCGCTGGCGGAGGCCGCCCGTGGGGCGGCGGTGCTGCCCGGCTTCGCGCCGGTCAGGCAGGCCGACTGGCTGGGCGCCGGCGTGCTGGTCCCCTTCGGCGTTGCCGCCTGGGTTCCACCGGAGTGGGTGACCATGTCGGTGAGAGTGGGTGTGCCGAGCATGGTGACCGCGCCGGCCACGAGCAGCACGGCCAGGGTCACGACGTTCAGCAGGACTTTGCGTGAGCGGTGCCAGACCGGCGGCTCGGTAACGTTATCCCCGACCGCTTCGCCCTCGTAGAGCATGGACGGGACCTGTGGCCGTTCCGGTGGCACGGCCGGGAGCTGGAATGCCCGGCTCCTCAGCGGCCAGGGCCGACTGGGCGACCGGGACCAGGAACCGTGCGGCTCCTTCGGCCACCGCCGTCTTGGGGTCGGTGTCAATGGCTGGTGCCCGGCCGAACTCGGCCGAGATCAGCTGCGAGACCAGCGGGATCCGGGATGAGCCGCCGACCAGCAGGATCGCGTCCACCTGGTCGGCGCCGACGTCGGCCGAGCCGAGCGCGCCGTGCAGCGCCTCGATGGTCCGTTCCAGCTCGGGCTGGATCATCTCCTCGAACTCGGCCCGGGTCACCCGGACCCGCTGCCGGACGCCGCCGAGCGAAACCGCGATGGTGGTGTCGGTGTCCACCGACAGGGCTTCCTTCGCCTCGGTGCACTCGCGGCGCAGCCGGGCGACCTCGGAAACGATGTCCGGATCGTTGGGGTCGATCTGGGTCAGCGGCACCCCCGCGGCGGCGCACACATGCTCGAACAGCATCTCGTCGAAGGTGACCCCGCCAAGCCCGTCGATCCCTTCGGGCCTGCCGAGGACCGTGAACGCGGTGGGCGAGTCTTTGCGTACCACAGCGGCATCGAAGGTCCCCCCGCCGAGGTCGTACACGGCCAGATGGGCGCCGACCTCGACCCGCTCCCGACTGGCGTAGCTGATCGCGGCGGCCTGCGGTTCGCTCAGCAGTTCCGCGCGGCCCAGCCGTGTCATCTCGCCGATGCGGGTGGCCTGCACGGCCTGCTCGAACAGGCTTATCTTGTACGGTCCCCAGCTGGCCGGGCAGGTTAGCGCGACGCCTTCGGGCAGTTCGCCTTCCCGCTCGCTGGCCCGCTGCCATACCCAGTGGACGAGCACCGCGGCCAGCTCATGAGCGTGCCAAGGCACCCCGCCCACCAGCAGCGGGATCTCGTCACCTATCCGGCGCTTGAACTCCCGCACCACGCGGTCGGGATCGGTCAGCGCGCGGCGCTGTGCGCCCTCGCCGACCACCAGCGAGCCGTCTTCGGCCAGGAACAGCACCGACGGCACAGCGGACGAGCGGCTGCCCAGCGGAACGACGTGGGTTTCCAGCTCAGCCACGGTGGGCCGGCACAGCGCCGTGGCCGTGTACGTCGTGCCGAGGTCGATCCCCAGCCAGTACGTCATCATCACCCTCCCCGCGGGCGCCCCGCGGGCACCCGCGGACGCATCCAGGAACCTTTTGAAACGTCCCGAAGGAAAGACGCCGATCGGGGCCGTCCCGTTGGCGCTGGCAAACCCCTGCTAACCCCCTTCCTAGGTATGGGATGCGGGCTGATCGGGGGAAAATCCCTAATTCCCCCCGTAGGGGAATCCCCGGATCCCCTATCGGCGTGCGGGAGATAGCGGGTCATTCCCCGATTGCGTAGGCGCGATCGATCCCTAGATTTGCCGACGCGTCCGGACATTCGGTCCGTTCGCTAATCTGGCGATGCCGAGGAAATAGCTGCGATGAACGCTGAGATCTCGCTGCTCGACTTCATCCTGAAACTGCTGAAAAACCCGCAGGCTCAGGCGGAGTTCCGCGCGAGTCCCGAGCAAGTGCTGGCCGCGCACGGCCTCACCGGTGTGTGTGCCGCGGACATCCACGAGATGTTGCCCCTCGTGACGGACCACCGCTCCGTCGAACTGGCCAGCGTCAGCCACTCCGCCCCACCGTCGGTCGTGCCGGCCCCGGGGGACGGCGACACCCACGCTGCCATCGAGTACCTGCGCTATATCACCAACGCGTACACGTACGAAGACCACAGCGTCCACATCGACGAGTCGGTGCACGCGAACATCTGGGCCGTCGGCGAGGTGGCGCAGACCTTCGACGACAGCCACGTCGTGCCGGACGGCGCGGGCCCGGTGGCGGGCGGGCACATCCCCGGCCCGGTGATGCCCGGTCCGGGCGGTCCGGTGAGTACCGGCAACTGGGTGGGCGACGGCCACGGGAACACCTTCGGCCAGGGCAGAAACCTCGCTTACGGCGGCCACGCCCCGCAGGGTGACGGCAACGCCCACGGGCCGGCCGGTAACTCGCCGGACGGCCTGGCCGGAAGCTCGCCCAGCAATGACCTGCCTTACCGTCCCGGTCATGACCAGGGTGACGGCCACCTGCACGGCTTCGGCTCCGGGGCTACTACGACCCTGGCCAGCGGTACTGGAAGCCCGGTCGCTTACTCCGGTGACACCGGCGGCTCGCACGGCAACACCGGCTCCGGTACCCCCACGGACTCCGGAACCGCCAGCACGACCGGTCCGGACGACTGCGGCCACACGTACGACGCCCACAGCAGCCTGGGTGACAACTACTACAGCCAGGGCGGCGAGCACGGCGTCTACGACGTCCACGACGAGCCATCCGTGCATCTGGACCTGCACTGATTCGGTAACTGCGGTGGCCCGGTTCCGCTGCGCGAACACACCCGGGGCCGCGGCCACCTGAGAACTTCCTGCTGGCATGACGAAGCGGTGCGCCGCTTCACGCGTTGATCGCCCCGGCCGGACCCTAAGCCGGGCAGCTCCCTTCAGAGAAAAGAGCAAAAATGTCCACTCCATCGAACCCGACCGGTACCCAGCACGCCTCAGGGCCGAGCGGCTCGTCCAGCCAGACGGCCGGCGGCAGCACCGGCACGCAGGACACCGGTGCCCAGCACGCCTCAGGGCCGAGCGGCTCGTCCAGCCAGACGGCCGGCGGCAGCACCGGCACGCAGGACACCGGTGCCCAGCACGCCTCAGGGCCGAGCGGCTCGTCCAGCCAGACGGCCGGCGGCAGCACCGGCACGCAGGACACCGGTGCCCAGCACGCCTCAGGGCCGAGCGGCTCGTCCAGCCAGACGGCCGGCGGCAGCACCGGCACGCAGGACACCGGTGCCCAGCACGCCTCAGGGCCGAGCGGCTCGTCCAGCCAGACGGCCGGCAACAAGGGCGACGACCACTGCGATGATCGTGGCCACCACGAGGAGTGATCACCACGAGGACCGTGAGCACTACGGGCTTCGTGAGCACTACGAGGACCGTGATCACTACAAGGACCGGGACCACCACGAGCATCGTGAGCACTACGAGGACCGTGAGCACTACGGGCTTCGTGATCACTACGAGGGCCGGGACCACTACGAGGGCCGGGACCACCACGAGGGCCGGGACCACCACGAGGGCCGGGACCACCACGAGGGCCGGGACCACCACGAGGACCGGGACCACATCACGAGGACCGGGACCACCATCACGAGGACCGCGACCACCACTGGCACTTCGGTGCCGGCAGCAGCCCCACTCGGTCGGCTCCGCCCGAGACCGCCAGCTGCGAAAAGGACCACCACGAGCACCACCTGCACAACTTCGGCGGCGGGGCTCCCACGACGACCACCACCACTACGACCGTCATCACCAGCAGTACTACCAGCACCGCGCCCGAACGCTCCGGCTGGGAGCACGAGCACCGTCACCACGGCCACCACGAATTCGGCCACCACGAATTCGGCCACCACGAGCACGAGGTCAAGTACTACGAGCACCACGAGCACCACCAGCACAACGAGCACGTCGACCACTGCGCGGACATGGACACGCACGACGCCGCCTTCGGTCTCGTGCTCTGAACAGCTGACGCAGCCGCGTTACCCTTCTTTGGCCCACCCGGGATACCCGGGTGGGCCAAAGGCGTGAGGAGGCAACAATGCCGAGTGGCATCGCGAGCGAGCAGCACGGCGTCGCCCTGCCGCCAGCCAACGGTGGACAGCTCGCCGTGGGCGACACCGTGATTCCGGCCATCCAGGCCGTCGAGCTCGCGCTGCGGGCGTCCACCGCCTACCAGCGGCCCGATCTCGCGGTCCGGGCCCGGCAGGCGCTCCAGCGCCTGCACAATCCCCGGGTGCGCATCCTGGTAGTCGGCGAGTTCAAGCAGGGCAAGAGCATGCTGGTCAACGCCCTGGTCAACGCCCCGATATGCCCGATCGACGATGACATCTCCACGGCGGTGCCCACCGTGGTCCGGTACGCAGAAGACCCCTCGGTAACCCTGGTCCGCGGGACCCGGGGCAGCGGCGATGCCGACGAGCGGGAAGAACGCACCCAGGTGTCGATCGAGCAGCTCGCCAGCCACGTATCCGAGGCCGGCAATCCGGGCAACCACGCGGGCCTGAAGTACGCGGAGGTCGGGATTCCCCGGCATATCCTCGCCGACGGCCTAGAGCTGGTGGACACGCCGGGGGTTGGCGGCCTCGGCTCGGTCCACGGTTCCGCCACGATGACCATGCTGCCCAGCGCGGACGCCATTCTGCTGGTGTCCGACGCGGCGGCCGAGTACAGCCGCCCCGAGCTTGAGTTCCTGCGCCAGGCGGGACTGGTCTGCCCCAACGTCGCCTGCGTTCTCACCAAGATCGACCTGTACCCGCAGTGGCAGCGGATCGCCGAACTGGACCGCGGCCACCTGGCCACCGCCGGCATCGGCGCGGAGATGCTGCCCACCTCCTCGGTGCTGCGGCTGCATGCGGTGCGGGCGCGGGACCACGCGCTCAATGCCGAATCGGGTTTCCCGGCGCTGGTCACCTTCCTGCGCGAGCGCGTGATCGGTCAGTCCGGACGGCTGGCCAACCGGGCCGCGGCCAACGACGTCGTGACGATCACCGGCCAGCTGGCCACCGGCATGCGCGCCGAGCTGGCGGCCTGCGAGGACCCGGAGCGGGCCGACCGGCTGGTCGCCGAGCTGGAGCAGGCCAGGCAACGGGCCGCTGACCTGAGGGACCGCAGCGCACGCTGGCACCAGGTGCTGAACGACGGGATCGCCGACCTCAACGCCGACGTCGACTACGACCTGCGGGACCGGATGCGGGCCATCGTCCGGGAAGCAGAAGCGCTGCTGGAGGGCGCCGACCCGGCGAAGATCTGGGACCAGTTCGCCGGGCAGGTAAAGGACCAGGCCGCCGCTGCGGTGGCGGTGAACTTCCTGTGGGCCAGCGAGCGGGCCCGCTGGCTGGCCGCCCAGGTAGCCGATCTGTTCGCGGAGGACGGTGCCCACTCGCTGGCCCAGCTGCGCACGGCCAGCCCCGGGGTGCCGGAGGCGATCGCTGAGATGGACCGGCCGGGCGGAGAGAAGTTCGGCGTCGGCCAGAAGGCGTTCATCGGGCTGCGTGGTGGCTACATGGGCACCTTGATGGCGGGTATGTACTCCACGTTCATGGGCCTGAGCTTGCTGAACCCGTTCTCGGCCGCGGCTGGGCTGCTCATGGGCGGTAAAATGATGCGCGACGAGAGTCGGCGCCTTCTCGACCGGCGCCGGATGGAGGCCAAGAATACGGTGCGCCGCTACGTGGACGACGTTTCGTTCCAGGTGGGCAAGCAATCCCGGGACATGCTCCGCTACATGCAACGTGAACTGCGGGATCACTTCGTGGCCCGCAGCGAGGAACTGGTCCGGTCGGCCGAGGAGTCGCTGATCGCCGCGGAACGAGCCATGCAGGCCGATGAGGCGGAGCGGCAGCAGCGCATCGCCGATCTGCACGCAGAACTCGAGCGAATCGCGGCTCTGGAACACGAGGGGCAGGCGCTGGCGCTTGCGGCCGAGTAGGCCGGGCTGCTGGCCACGGTGACCAACGCGTCGGACCTCTCGTCGACCGCTCGTCGGCTGCTCCAGCGCACCATCGAGGCGTACCGGGGCTCGGCGGAGACCCAGCGATGGCTGCGCGGGGAACTGGACCGGATCGATGCCCCGCTTAGGGTCGCCATCGCGGGCAAGGTCAAGGCGGGCAAGTCGACACTGCTCAACGCCATGGTTGGCGAGATGGTCGCCGCGACTGACGCGGCCGAGTGCACCAAGCTGGTCACCTGGTACCAGTATGCGAACGCGTCGCGACTGACATTGTACCCGAAGCGGGGCGCGCCGCGGCAGCTGCCGGCCACCCGGCGGGACGGACGGCTGGTCATGGACCTGGACGGGACGCCCGCCGAGGACGTCGACCGGCTCGTGGTGGACTGGCCGTCGCGGCGGCTGCAGGCCATCACGCTGATCGACACCCCGGGTATCGGGTCAATGACGGCCGAAAGTTCGCAGCGGTCGGCGGCGTTCCTGCTGCCGGAGGACCAGCCGGGCAGTGCCAACGGGGTCATTTACCTGATGCGGCACCTGCACGCCACCGACTTCGAGTTCCTGGAGGCGTTCAGTCAGCACGGCGTGGCCAGGTCGAGCGGCCTCAACGCGATCGCCGTGCTCTCGCGGGCCGACGAGATTGGCGGCGGAAGGCTGGACGCCTTGCAGTCCGCCCGCCGCGTCGCCGCCAGGTACCGGTCCGATCCCCGGCTGCTCGGCCTCTGCCAGGACGTCGTGGCGGTGGCCGGACTGCTCGCGCAGGCAGGGCGCTCGCTGCGGCAGGATGAGTTCCAGACCTTCTCGGCGCTGGCCAGCGCCTCCCGCGATGACACGGACGCCATGCTGCTGTCCGCGGACCGTTTCCTTCGCGCGGCCCCGCACCTGGATGCCCTGCTTCCGCGCGACGCAAGGCACTCACTGCTGGACCGGTTCGGCCTGTTCGGCGTGCGGCTGGCGATCACGCTGGTGCGGCAGGGCAGCAAGAGCCCGGACCTGCTCGCCGAGGAACTGGTGCGGCGCAGCGGCCTCGACGACCTGGGATCCGCACTGGCCAGCCGGTTCACGGAGCGGCGCGAGCTGCTTAAGGCGCGGTCAGCGCTGCTCGCCGCGGATTCCGTGATCAGGCGTGAGCCCTCGCGCCGGGCGCGCCCGCTGCTCGCCGAGGTCGAGCGCATCCTGGCGAGCAGCCATGAGTTCGCCGAGATGCGGCTGCTGGCCGCGATCCGTTCGTCGGCGATCACGTTTCCCGAATCGCACCACGCGGAGGCGGAACGGCTGCTCGGCGCGAACGGGACGACCCCGGCACGCCGCCTCGGGCTGGTGGATGAGACCGATCCCGGCACGCTGCGCGGCGTGGCGCTGGAGGCGCTGGATCGCTGGCGAAGGCTCAGCGAGAACCCCGTCCTGTCCCGTGCCTCCGCCGACGCCGCCAGGACGGTCGTGCGCAGCTGCGAGGGGATCCTGCACGCGCTGTCCGGCGAATGAGCGCAGCGGGGCCGGTAAGTCTCCTCCGTCGTCCGGGCCGAGCATGACCTGCAGATGCCCGAACAGCTCGCGGCGGCTCGTCGCCCCCACCCGGCGGCGAATCCGGGCCACGTGATGCTCCACGGTCTTGGCCGAGATGAACAGCTGCGCGCCGATCTCCTTGTACGTCAGGCCGGTCAGTACCCGCCGTGCGATCTCTTGCTCCCTGGTGCTGAGCGTGGCGGGAGGCATAGTGCCGGGCCGCTGGCTTCCGTTAGGTCGCGGGCTTTCGCACGGGGGCACGGGAACCCCGGCGCCCTTCGGCGGTGATCCTCCGGCGGTGGCTGCTTCCCGTGTCGTCCCCGGCGCCGGCTGGGCGGCCTTCGCGGATACGTCCGGCCGCACCGCGCGGGCGCACTCCAGCAGGGTAGTCATGGTCTTGCGGTCGGTGGTGCGGATGGCCGCCTGCCCCGCCAGCCGGGCACCCTCCGCACCCAGACCGGCCGCGGCCAGCTGACGCGCGGTCGCGACGACCGCGTCGATGTCTGCCGTGCCAGCCAGCACCCGCATCCAGCACGCAGCGGCCCCAGCGAGCACGGCCGCGTATGGGCTGGCCGTCGCCGCCTCAGCAAGCGCAGACACATGCCGCCTCGCTTCTTGCGGGCATTCACCGGCTATCGCGGCGTGCACCCCGTACCAGTGCAGCGGCACCCGCCACAGCACGGGCTGCGCGAGCCGCTCGAGCACGACCTCGGCCTGGCGCAGGTGCGGCTCGATCCACCACTGTTCGCCCAGCCGGGCCGCAGCTACCGCGAGCTCGCCAAGTGGCAGTAGTACGTACAGATCGACCGGGTGGCGGAGCAAGGCCTCGCGTGCCCGCGCCCAGCCGCCCTGCAGCGTGGACAGGTCGCCCTCACGCCGGGCCAGGCCCACCGCGGCGGCGGCGGCGAACAGCTCGTCGCGGGGCTCCAGCCCCGCCCGGCCCGCGCTCGCCTGGCTGAGCAGGGCGTGCGCATCCCTGGTGTGCCCGCGCATGGTGGCGAGAAAGGCGAGCAGTAACGTGTACCGCGTGACGGCCGCCCTACCGCCCAGCCGTGCCAATATCGCCCGTCGCAGCACCGAACCGGCCGCTTCGAACTCCCCGGCATGCAGCGCCACCAGCGCCGCCAGCGCCGCGGGAGTGTCGGGCAGCAGCGGCGTGCTCCCCGCCGACTCCAGCAGGGTCGCGGCGCGGGTGAGCTCAGAAAGCGCGGCAACGGGCGAGCCGCTTATGGTCTCTTCGATGCCGCGGGCCATCAGCAGCTCGACGCCGCTGCGCAAGGTCGGTGCGCTTTCGGTATACCGGTCACAGTCGGCGAGCACTTTCTCAACCTCGCTGAGCGCGCCGATACCGGCCAGGACGGGCACGGCGATCACCGGATAACCTTCCGCGTCCGGGGTCCCCGCCGGCCGGTAAAGATCGGCAGCCCGGGACAGCAGCCCGCGATGGGCGAGCACGGCAGCGGTGATTCTGAGCGCGCGGCCACGCTCGGCTGCGTGGTCGTCGTTCAGCGCCTCGTCCGCCAGCCGCAACGCGTCATCAAGTCGGCCGCTGCGTGCGGCGGCGTCGGCCCGGGAGGCGAGCAGGGACGGTGCCTGCGCTCCGGCTGCGGTGGCGGCGGCGAAAAGCTCGTCGGCCAGTTCGGGTGCCGAGCCGAGCGCCTCGTTGCCCGCGGCGAGCAGCGTGCTGGCCACGTTCGGGCCGCGAGCGCCCGCCTGCAGCAGGGCCCGGCCGACGGCCAGCATCGAGCCGCCGCAACGTATTTGCAGGTCGGCTAGCAGTTCGCAGATACCGTTCGTATGGGCCGCTGGAGTCAGCCGCAACAGCAGTCGCCCGACCAGTGGCACGACCGCGCCGTCGTCGGTCATGAGCCCGGTAGCCTGAGCTGCCTGAAGCGCCTCGTCGATAGCCGGTCCGTTGATCTTCAGCAGGTGGCTGAGCGTCTCGGTGTCGCCGCCGGCGCCAAGCGTCGCGGCGAAAAGCACCTGCCGTACCTCGGCGGGCAACACCTCGATGACATAACGCAGCTGCTCGCGGACACCTGCGGGAACGTCGAGTCTGGTGCGCGGCGCGAGATGGCGCAGGACTTCCAGGGTGAGCTGGCCGGTGTCCCTCAGCCCCACCACCAACTGCTCAAGCAGCACCGGCAGACCGGCGGTCTGTTCGTGCAGTAGCCGAGCCAGCGGTTGCGGGCACGGCATACCCATCAGTTCGGAGACCCGGGCGGCCGTGGCCGATCTGTCCAGGTGACCGAGCACGATCGGGCGCCGATGCGCGGTAAGGGCCCCGCCGAGCGCCGTCAGCGCGGGGCTCGCCGGCCATCGACGGTGGGCGACAAGCAGCCGCTGGCCGGGTGACTGCGCCAGCTGCCATAGCCCGCGGAGGCTGGCATCGTCGAGCAGGTGCGCGTCGTCGATCAGCACAGGCGCCCCAGTGAGATCCCCGCTCGCCTGGAGATCGCGGATTACCGGCATGCCGGCCTTGTGGTAATGCAACGCTGCCGCCTCGATTAGCGGCGTCTTCCCGCAACCACCCGGACCGATGATGTCGAGCAGAAACCCTGCCCCGGGCTCAGCGTTGATCTCGTCGCATAGTGCGCTCGCTGCCGCGGGCATGCCCACCTGATGGTGTGGCGCGGTCCGCGCCATCTAGCGGGTTGCCCGGAGACTGTGGCATCGGATCCTGCGCACCGAATGGTGCCGAACGACCTGCGGGCCGCATAGATCGCGCCTTACCGCCCCGGCGGTGACGCCGCTCCCGCCCGTGGGTGAAGTCGCCAACACTGCTGCTCCTCGGTCGCTCGGCGAACATATCGCTGCACCGGGTGAGTGCGGACTGGTTCAGCAGGACCTCGGCCAGGACGGCGACGGCCACGATGCGGAGGGCGAGCCATTCCTCGGCCGCCGTTCTCCGCACCCCCTTAGTGCATTAGATCTTATTTTCTACGTACGGGGGGGCAAATTTCATGTTTCTGTCCGCCAGTCCCTCACCAATTCACGGCGCTCCGCCTCCCGGTCAACCGGGCGGCCGGGAGCTATCCCGGCAACGAACCATCGCGCAAGGTGATCCTGGCGAACGGCGGTGTCCCCGACGGCCGGAATCGGCGCGAGGACCGGTTCTGGATCACGGTCGACCGGGCTGGTACTTCAGGTGCGGAACGCTAGAAGAACGGCAGGAAGCCGCCTTGACTAGCAGGCGGGGGCAGCGGGGGCGCCGCCGCCAGCGTGACTTCGACGTCTACCCAGTAACTCGGGGCACCCCCCCGCTCCGTTGCACACCGCGACCTGGTAATCCCCGGGCGTGCCGGTCCGCGGCGGCTGCCCCGATCACCGGCAGCTGGGTCAGTTGACGTCCCGGCCGTCGGCGAGGACGGCGCGGACCAGTTCACGCAGCGGGCCGACAAGATCGGCCTCGGCCACCTGGGCCACGCGTTCGCCCGCCGCTATCTCGTAGACCGGCTCGCCCGGATATGGGCGGTACGGCGGCGGAAGGTCGAGCCTGGCCTGTTCCGCGAGGCGCTCCCAGCGCGCAGCGTCACGAAGGCCGGTCGTGTCCACCCGCGCCCGGCGAATCGTCCCGTCGCCGTTGACCTGCGTGATCTCGCACCTCATCGGCTTATTCTGCCCGAAATAACTGAAACGGGCTATCACCGGTGAGTAATCGCTGGAGGGTGCCGCCGCAGCCTGGAGCGGTTGACATGGTGGACCGGCCGCGGGTGAGGAAATCCTTGTCCTCCCTAAAGGCAATCCCATTTGCCCTGGTCGCCGTAGTTAGGGGAAACATCCGACACTTTCGGCTTCTTTATCCGACTTTATCCGACACTCTCGGCTCCCTTAAAGGAGAGTTTCCCGTGAGCATCACCATCCGTTCTCGCCTCCGCCCATCGGCGCACCGGCTGCTGGGCGGGAGCCTGCTCCTCGGCGCCGCCATCACCGTGGCCGCCTGCGGGGCATCCGGTACTACCGCGTCAGGCTCCGGATCGAGCCCAAGCTCCGGTACCGCAGGTTCGGCAGGCTCATCGCCGTCCTCCGCCGTGACCGTGAGCGCCAAGAACGTTCCGGGCGTCGGCACCGCTCTCGTCAACGGACAGGGCCAGACCCTTTACCTGCTCACCTCGGAAAAGGGCGGCAAGATCACCTGCACTGGCAGCAACGGCTGCACGAAGATCTGGCCCGAGATCACCCTCCCGCCGGGCACGACGGCGGCTAAGGCCGGCAGCGGCGTCATGTCCTCTCTCCTCGGCACGGTCAAGGACGCCAGCGGAAACCTTGAGGTCACCTACAACGGCTGGCCGCTCTACACCTACGCCGCGGACAGCGGGCCGGGCGTAGCGCACGGTCAGGGAATCGCCACCTTCGGCGGGACCTGGTACGTGCTGAACGCGTCGGGTGATCCGGTGACGGGGAAGTCGCAGCCGTCCGGCTCGTCGTCCTCCTCCAGCAGCGCCGGTAACGGGTACTGAGCCAGAGCCGCGCCCGAGCCATGGAGATGCAGATGAGAGAAGACCTCCGGATGACCGCCACCGACCCGGCCCGGGTGCCCCCTCCGGGTGTTCCCGCAGCCGCGGACCGCTTTCCGCGGCGGGTAGCCCGGTTGCTGAACTGGCGCCCGGCACAGGTCACGGCGCCCGCATTGCGATGGACGGTGAACGGCCTGACCTTGACCGGCGCACTCCTGATGCTGGCCTCCGCGATCATCCACGTGCGGCTGTGGGCAGACGGCGGCTACCAGGGGATCGCAGTCATCGGGCCGCTGTTCCTGGCCCAGGGGGTGGCCGGCATCCTGCTCGCCGTGGCCCTGGGGGTGTTCCGGCGGCTGGGGCTCATCATGGCCGGGGCCGGGCTGCTGGCCGCCACCGCCGTCGGCCTGCTGCTCAGCGTGCACGTGGGGCTGTTCGGCTTCCGGGAGAGCATGGCGGCGCCGTACGCGGGCATGTCCCTGGTCGTGGAGTTCGCCGGTGCGGTTCTGCTCGCCATCGCGGCCGCTATCGTCCTGGCCGGCCGCCCCCGGCGGCGGCCGCAAGCGCGCAGTGAGCGCGTCTGGCCGCCGGCGGACTGATCATGGGCATGAACCAGACGGCAGCGCACGTCAGGGCGCGTGCTGACGGAGCCGGGAAAGTTGAAAAGTAAAACCGCAATCCATCGGAGACGCCGGCCCGTATGGGACAGTGTGCAGGGGATGGGAATTCCGGCGGACCGGCTGCCGGACGAGACGCTCCTCACCGGTCTCGGGGCTGGTGACGCCGACCTTTCGCTCGCGTTCGTGCGGCGTTTCCAGCGCGTCGTGTTCGGGGTGGCGCTTAGGGTCATCGGCGACCCGACCACCGCTGAGGATGTTGCGCAGCAGGCCTTCGAGCGGGCCTGGCGCCATGCTCAGGTGTACGACTCGCGGCGTGGCTCGGTTCGTGCCTGGCTTACGACAATCGCGCACAACCTGGCCATTGACGTCATCCGGGCGCGCACATCGGCGCCCGTTGACCCGCAGGATCTTCCGGCTCTGCTGACCGCGATGACCGACACCCCGGAACGATTCGCGGTGGCCCACGACAACGCGGCCGGGGTACGCCGGGCTCTGGCGGCCCTGCCCGCGGGCCAGGCTCGCGCCGTGGCGATGGCCGGTATCTATGGCATGACAGCCAGGCAGGTCGCGGAGGCGGAAGGGGTCCCCTTGGGGACGGCGAAGACCCGTATCAGGGACGGAATGGAGAAGCTGCGCTCCGCTTACCTCCGGGAGGACGTAGGCGATGAGTGAGCTGACTGACATGAGCTGCGAAGAGTTCGCCGAGGTAGCCGCCGAGCTGGCGCTCGGCGTGCTCACCGGGCGTGAACGGGCCCGGGCGATCGCGCACCTGGACCGGTGCGACACCTGCCGCGAACATGTCCGGCAGCTTTCGCTCACCGGCGAGGAGATGCTGGGACTGCTGCCCAGCGGCGAGCCGCCGGCGGGCTTTGAGACCCGGGTGATGGGCCGGCTTGGGCACACGACCGCGCCCCAGCGCCCGAAGCGGACACGCCTGATGCTGGCCGCCGCGGCGGTCACCATCGCCGCCGTGGCGTGCGGCCTGGGGGGGTGGGGATTGCGCGGCGCGATCTCGCCGCCATCGCCGGGGATCAGCACGGCTCAGATGACGTTGCGCTCTGCCGCACTGCTGACATCGGACCACCAGCCGGCCGGGAAGATCTTCCTATACAAAGGCGACCCGCGGTGGCTCTACATGGACGTGGACATGGACACGGGCGCGGGCGCGGGCAACGGGACGGTCATCTGCCAGCTGGAAGCCAGCGACGGGCGCGTCGTCACGGTCGGATCGTTCCATCTGGATGGCGGATACGGCTCGTGGGGCAGCCCCGACCCCATCGAGGCGGCCAGCGTGACCGGCGCGCGCCTCACCTCCCTGAACGGGACCGTGCTGGCCACGGCCAGCTTCACGGACGCCAAGTAGCCGACGGAGGCCCGCACGGGCGGCCGTTCAGTAACCGGTGGCGGCCTTGCACGCGCCGCCGGCGCCGGACGAGTAGTCTCGCCCGTATGGGAAGCGAGATGCTCCCGCCATTCGGCGTGTCGGAGGCGCTCAGCCGGTGGCAGTGGGCCCCGGTCGTCACCGCCATCACCGTGATCGCGGCGGCAGCCTACCTGTGGGGTGTCCGGCGGGTGGCGCGCCGGCATCCGGCCCGCCCCTGGCCGCTCTGGCGAACCGGGATGTTCCTCGGCGGGCTGCTGATTGTCGTGCTGGCCACCGAGAGCGGGCTCGGCAGCTACGACGACGTGCTGTTCTGGGACCACATGATCCAGCATCTCTTGCTGATCATGGTCGCGCCGGCGCTGCTGATCGCCGGCCGGCCGGTGACCCTGCTGCTGCACGCAAGCCGGAATCCCGTGCACACCTGGGTGAAACACATCGTGCGGTCCCGCGTCGCGGCGGCTCTGACGTGGCCGGCCTTCGGCATAGCGGCGTACGCAGCGACGATCATCGGCACGCATCTGACCAGCTTCATGAACCTCGTCCTGACCAACGACGCGGTACACAACGCCGAGCACGCGCTCTTCATCCTCGTCGGCTACCTGTACCTGCTGCCGCTGGTCGGGAGTGAGCCGATCCGCTGGCGGCTCTCCTACCCCATCCGGCTCATCTTCCTGTTCATCGCCATGCCTGTGGACGCGTTCACCGGAGTGGCCCTGGGCTCCTACTCCAGCGACCCGTTCCCGGTGACGTCGGGCATGCGCCACCGGACCTGGGGGCCGAGCCCCGTCGACGACGTGCACATCGGCGGCGCCGTGATGTGGGTCGGCGGTTCCGCGATCATGTTCGTGCTGATCATGGTGACGTTCCTCGCCTGGACCCGGCAGGGCCAGCGCGCCAACAGCCGCGGCTGGCTCGAAGCCGCGCGCCGGGCCAACCTCGAGCATCTGACCGGCGCAAATGTCCCCGCGGCGGCCAGCGTGGGCGGTCCCGGCGCCGTCCCCCGGACCGGAGCCGCCACCAGGGCGGCGGGCCCGCCGGACCCGGCAAGGCCGCAGAGGACGGCGAGCCCCGCCCGCCCCGACATCGACGAGGACGACGACCAGCTGGCCGCCTACAATGCCTTCCTCGCCCGGATCAACCAGGACGGCAGCCAGGTTTCTCCGCGGTAGCTCATCGCGAGCCGAGAGAGTGCAGCCAGCCCGCCAGCAGCCGGTTCACCTCGTCGGGACGCTCCTGCCGCAAACAGTGCCCGCGGCCGCCGGTTCCGGCACGGCGCGACACGCCGGTAGGGGTATCTACGGAAATCTAAGGACCGCGCTAGATCACGTCATAGAGTCCGATGTTGTGGACCCGGTACGGAATCCCTATGCCCCCGGCGCGGGCCAGCGGCCGCCCGAGCTGGCCGGGCGTGATCGCGAGATCAGCCAGTTCGAGGTCGTTCTGGAACGCGTCGCGCGCGGGCGGCCCGAGCGCAGCATGGTGCTGACCGGCTTGCGTGGTGTCGGCAAGACCGTTCTGCTCAACACGTTCCGGTCGATGGCGATGCAGCGGCTGTGGGGCACCGGGAAGATCGAAGCGCGGCCGGAGCAGTCGATCCGGCGCCCGGTCGCGGCCGCGCTGCACATGGCGGTGCGTGAGCTCGCCCCCCGGCATCGCGCGCCCGACCGGATCGAGCAGTTTCTGGCCGTGCTCAAGGCCTTCGCGCTCCGCGACCCGAAGGCACCCAAGGGCACCTCGGTGACGCTGCAGCTGGGGATCGACGTGCCCGCCGCGCGGGGCCGCGCCGATTCCGGGGATCTCGAAATCGACCTGACCGAGCTGTTCACCGACGCCGCGTCGGTCGCCGTCGACCTGAGCGTCGGGATCGCGCTCTTCATCGACGAGATGCAGGACGTGCCCGCCCCGGACATATCGGCCCTTTGTGCCGCCTGCCATGAGCTGTCCCAGAACGGTGGCCCGCTGATCGTGGTCGGGGCGGGGCTGCCGCATCTGCCGTCCGTACTGTCGGCGAGCAAGAGTTACTCGGAGCGGCTTTTCCGCTACGTCCGGATCGACCGGCTGGAACGATCGGCCGCCGACTTCGCGCTGCTCGCCCCCGCCGAGCGGGAGGAAGTGACCTTCGACCCCGGCGCTCTCGATGCCCTGTACGAGGCGGCCGACGGCTACCCGTACTTCGTCCAGGCGTACGGCAAGGTGACGTGGGATGTCGCGACGGCAAGCCCGGTGACCGCGAAGGACGTGCGCGTCGCGGCGCCCGAGGCCGAGGGGGAACTCGCGGTGGGGTTTTTCGGCAGCCGGTACGAGCGCGCCACCCCGGCCGAACGCGAGTACATGCGGGCCATGGCGGGTCTCGGCGATGACCCCGTGCCGACCTCGGCGGTCGCCGAGGAACTCAGCCGCAAGCCCTCCAGCCTGTCGCCTGCACGCGACGGCCTGATCAAAAAGGGCCTCATTTACAGCTCAGAGCGTGGCCTGATCGCGTTCACCGTTCCGCACTTCGGCAAGTTCCTGCGTTCCCAGCCGGCCTAACCACAGCCGTCTGGGTGGGTATAAGGCTTTCTACCCTTAGCCAGATATTGGCTTAGAAAGTGGCAGAGCTGCGGCGGCGCTCGGGCCGGGGCCGCCCCTCATCGGCGGCTCGCGCGGTCGGGCCGGCGAGCGGCCGCCCTGTCGCCCGGGGCCGCGTCACGTTCAGCGGGTGCGGCACACTCACTCGCCGCCTCGCGAAAAGCGGCCGCGCAACGCCCAGTTCAGGCCATACACGGGGCCCGGCTGGCGTGGCCGCAGGCCACCGGTCGCCGTGCGGGCCCCGAGCCGTACGCGGGCGCGCGGGCAGGTCAGTAAGCACCTCGTTGGTGACGGCGTCAAGCACGGCGGCGCGGACTTGAGGACGACGTGTTCGCAGGTATACGGCGAAGGCGACGTCCATGCGGCGGCCGTTCACCTCGCCGGGATACAGCACGTAGCGCCAGCATCCCTCGCGCCAGATGTCGGCTGGCGCAGCCGAGACTACCGTGCCGCCATACCGGCGCCACTGCGCGCTGCCGGTCAGCGAACTGAGGGTGCGCTCGACGCTGACCCGCCGGACCTCGCAAGGTTCCGAGTAGCCGAGGCGGCTCATGGCCTCGCCAATTTCCGGTGACAGCGCCGCGATCAGGAGAAATTCGGCGGCGAGGAGCCCGATCCGCAAGACCGCCGCGGAACCGGAGATTGGCATGCGCAGGGGAGCCTGCCCGATGGAGGCGACGGCCGCGACGGCCAGCAGGACCGACCGGGCGATGGTCCGCGCTCCCACCGGCGTGACGCTCAGCTCGCCGAAGCACCCGCACCCCGCACCGGGCCGCCGCTCGCGCAGTTCCATCAGTGCGCCCACGGCGATCAGGAACAGCAGGGTCGTAGCGACGCGGACCAGCGCCGCCGGCAGACCCGCCCCATAGCGGCCGGCGGTCAGGATGAGCGCGATCCCCAGCGCGAATTCGGCCGCGCACAGGCATATCGCGATCGGCCGACGCAGGCGCAGCGGGAAAAGCGCGGTCGGCCCGAGTGCTGCCCGCATCTCATGCGCACGTAGCCCGCGGAATGTTTTTGCCCCGCATCCGCCCAGCAGCATGGCAGCGAGGAGCGGAATCTGCACCGCCCTGATCGCACTGAGCATCGTCAGCCGCCAATCGTGATTGTCGCGTTGAAGCATCCGCGGTCGAGATCGCCTCCGAGATCGACGAACGCGGACATGGTCAGATCGGCCACCCGGCCGCGCGGTGACGTACCGCAGGTGACGCACCGATCGCAGAAAAGGCGCGCCGACGCCCCGCAACTGGTCACCGGGAGATCCCGCGAGCGCTGCGCGCAGTTGTTGTAGATCCGCACCAGGCTGCCCAGCGAAAGATAGGGAAGCCGGACACAACCCGAGCCGACCAGGTGCGGGTCAACGGCGTAGCGTTCTTCGCGGTAGAAGTCGCCGGTGCAATGTGCCGGACCGTGACCGAAGGCGCCCGCCACGTAGGGCGCATCGCCACGGGCGTGGCCGCGGGGTGCGCGCGTGTGCCGTCCGCCATTCGGGCAGGGCGCCTCACCCGGGGAAGCGATGGAGTCGTCGGGCCGGGCACGATCGTGGCCTTCGCAGCCGGTTTCCGGGTCGAGCGCCGGGTAGGCCACGCCGAGCAGGTCCTCCGGCTCCTCACCGGGCTCGTGCCAGGTCGCGGTGCCACTGATCGAATCCGGGATGTGCCCGCTGACCATGGGCGGGCTCGGCGGCCGGTCGGCGCGGTACGGGGGCTGAGAAGTCGCCGGAATCAGGCCTTCCACGAAACCGGGGCGGCGGAGTCCGATCACGTCAACGAGGTAGCCCGGCTGCAGGCGGGGGAACCGCACCTGGATGCGCCCGGTCGCATGCCGGGGGATGACGAGAATCTTCCGCCCCTTCTCCGTGCCCTCGTCGACCAGGAGAGTGTCGGTATCCCGTTCCACGATCGTCCCGGTCACGCGGCCGATCTCCGCCCATATGCGGTCTGCAATCGTTCGCCGCACATAATTGCGCTGCACAATTGCCCTGTCGCCTTGCCTGAGCGCGGCTGGAGCGACGGGATGCCCGCGCCAGGCCGCCGTAGAGGCCGCGAGCGTGAGCCGCTCCTCGCCCGCTGAAGTCTGAAGCACCAGCACGTGTGGGCTAACATCTAGCACCAATCCAGTGACTGTATGTGTTACTTCGCTGTTCAAAACGTTCTCAGATGGAGACGGTGACGTCTCGTCGCTGCTGCCGCCGGACACCCCGAACAGCGCGGACTTCAGTAGCCTGCGGTGGGCAAAGCGTGCGGGACTAATAGCGTCCGTGAGATCATCAACGGACGAGCTATGGTCGTGCAGACGGCGCACTTGCCCCCCATGGGATTGCATGTCTGTCCTTGACGATGCTTACAACCGGTGGCTACGTCAAGCGAATCCGCAACCTTTTCTCAACCTTCACGCAGCGGTACATTTGCCGTTTATCGAAATCGCGTCCGAAAGCTCGCAGACGACCGGCGCGAATCCAGCCATTATCTCGGACATCCTACATATGATGGTGCGCATCCGGTTACTTTGGGTAGCGTAACCCCTATGACGACCCGGACCGGCCGCGCTGGTGAGCGGCTACGCCCGGAGAGCGATGATCCGGACGGAGCACCGCAGGAGGACTTTGGCCAGGACGACCTTGGCCCGGACAGCGAGTCCGCCTTCCGGGAGTACGTCACCGCGCGCGGTGCCGCATTGCTGAGAATTGCCTTGCTGCTCACCGGTAACCGCGCCGACGCTGAGGATTTGCTGCAGGCGGCGCTGGCCAAGACCTACCTGGCGTGGGACCGGATTCACGATCATGCTGCGCTCGACGCGTACGTCAAGCGCGCCATGGTCAACACGCAGATCTCCTGGTGGCGGCGGCGCCGCGTCGAGGAATTCCCCACCGAAGACATCCCTGACTGGGCCGTCGCCGAGCACCTGCCGCCCAGCGAGCTCGAGGACACGGTCCGCCGCGCCCTGGACCGGCTGCCCCAGCGGATGCGCGCCGCCGTCGTCCTCCGGTACTACGAGGATATGAGCGAGCCGGAGATCGCGGACGTCCTCGGCGTCAGCCGAGGGACCGTCAAGAGCACGGTGTCGCGTGCCGTGGCGAAACTGCGAATCGACGCCGAACTGGCCGGATGCGCACCGGGAGCGGTGCGGGAGAGGCCGATCACTGATGCTTGCCCCGTGGTGCAGCCGCCCCTGCCTGTGGGAATATCAGCGAAACAGTGCTTACTGCGCGCCGTGCGCCGGGACGGCGTGCGCTTCCACGAGGTGGTGGACCGTGCGCAGCACGATGATGGATGTCCCGTTGACGGTCACGTCGATCATGCGCCCGGCGGCAGACCTACGGGGAGCTCGCCCGCCGGGCCGCCGGGCCAGCGGAGACGCTGGCCGGGCCGGGCCGCGAGGTGCACAGGCCTGCTCGCCGCCGGGCCCGAGAGAATGCCCTGATGGCGCACCCCGACGTGCTCGAGGCCGCGGTGATCGGCGTGCCCGACGACAAGTGGGGGGAGCGGCCGTTCGCCGCGGTCGTCGTCCGGGATGGCGCGGACGTGACGGCCGAGCACCTGCGGGACCATCTGGCCGCCAGCGTGCCGCGCTGGCAGCTTCCGGAGCGCTGGGCGTACATCGACGAGGTGCCGAAGACCAGCGTGGGCAAGTTCTCCAAGCGCACGATGAGGGAGGCATACTCGCGAGGCGAGTACAAAGTCATCCAGGTTGGATGACGCCGGCGCACGGGATACGCTGGATCCTCGTCAGGACGGGGCGCGGTAGGCTGAGGCGCACCGCCCCGACGGTGGGAGGCTTCGCCTAGTCCGGTCTATGGCGCCGCACTGCTAATGCGGTTGGGGTCTACAGCCCCTCCGGGGTTCAAATCCCCGAGCCTCCGCTTCTGAGCAGCGGCTTCATCCAAACGTGTTGCCGGGTGAGCCGCTGCACCCCGAACGTATGGCCCGTTCTGCGCCGGTACTTCACGCGCCAGTCCAGGAAACTGTCTTCGAAGCCCCCGCCTGATGTCCAGGTGAGAACCGGCCCGCCAGCATCGTCCGGAAGCCGGCCGCTCAGGGTGCGGCCGACCAGTGCAGCGTGAAGCTGTCGAGGGTGTAGCCGAACGCGTTGACCGTGGGCTGGATGAAGTTGCCGCGGATCATCTGGTACGCCTCGGTCTCCGCCGCGCCGATCAGCGGGCCCGTCACCTGGGAGACATGATTCACCCGGTAGAAGGCGGTGTCCTGTGCCTGAGCGTACAGCACCGACTGCGCGAACTGGGGGCGGATCAGCGCGCCGCAGCCCAGGCCCGGATACGTCCAGCTATGCTGGGTGTCGAGCGGTTGGGACAGCGTGTCGTCGATGGTGACGTCGTGCGCACTCTGCGGGAGCTGGGGCGGTGGCAGGATCATGGCGACCGCGACGTGGCCCGGCTTGCCGGGCTGGGGTTCGCTGAGGACCTGCAGCCGGTAATGGCCCGAGGTCGCGGTCCACCAGGACGGACCGGGATTCAGGTTGACCGTGGCCGAGGCATGGCCGACGGCGTAGAACGTGCTGGAGTACCAGCAGGGCCACGGGCCAATGTCCTTGGACACCTTGTGGGTGAAGACGAAGTTGAAGTTCTCCGTGCCCAGAGCCGGCTTGGAAATGCCCTCGATCTTCTGCAGGACCCACGGTCCCATCTGCACGTTGGTGGTGCTGCCCGCCGTGGTCGTCTGCCAGGGCCACGCGAACCGGACGTGCGGCAGGTGGACGTTAAGGCCGACGAAGTGGAACGTCGCCGACAGCGCCATCAGCACCACCGAGGCGATCACCCGCCGGAAGATCAGGCCGACGAGCACGACGGCGGCGCTCCACTTGACCCGCCGCGGCACCCAGCGCCGGCGGGGACGCGGCGGGTACGGGGGACGCGAACCGGTCTCGGGAGTGCGCTGATACCCGGAGCCGGGCTCGCGCGGGCGCGGCGTCGCCCTGGGCGGCAGTACCTGCGTCGGGCTGGAGTCCGCGTCGTATCCATCAGGGCCAAAATCCGGCGGGTGCCAGCCGCGGGCGACACCCGGGCCGGCCCAGGCCGCCTCGGCAGGCACCAGCCTCCGCCTGACCAGCGATCTCACCACGAGGATCAGCAATCGAACCATCGGTCTCCCCTTACTCCCGCCCGCCCGGGCGGCTAAACGGTGGCCGGGTAGTCCAGGCTCAGGACGACCGGCACCGCGCCGAATGGCCTGCGGAATCTGGCGCCCGGCTTGTCCGGGGCGTTCGGGTCGGCGATCTTCGGCCAGCGCATGTTGCCGTGCTGCTCGGTGAGGCCCTGGACCGAGTACGGGAATTCCATCGCCGATGTGTCGTGCAGTCTCAGCAGGCCGCCCCAGCGGAACGCGGCGAAGACGCGGGCCAGCTCGAGAACGGACAGCTCCACCGGGACCGTCAGGTCGATGTGGTACACGGTGTCCGCGACGGTTACCAGGTCACGGGCGCATTGGGTGAGCGCCTCGGACCTGGTCCGGAAGACGGTGCCGTCGGCGTTGACGGTGCCCAGCTTCTCCCCCTGCACCGGCGAATAGCGCGGGTGAGCCTCGCACTGCATCCAGTCACACGCAGCCAGCAGCTTCCACGAGATTCCGCAGCTGCCGGCCACATCCCGGTAGACGAGCTCGGCGCGGGCGAGCGGCTTCCTGGCCGAGGCGAGGAAGGTGTTCTTGACCGCCGGGGGCATCTGCGGCTGGTAGCGCGGAGCGGGCCTCCGGACCTTGGCGGCCGCGCCCTTGCGCTTCGTTGGCTTCTTCTGCGCTGGTGACCGGTCCGCCGCGGGCGGCTTCGCGACAGAAGCCTCGGCGAAGGGCTTCCGGCCGGGCGAACGGCTGTCCGGTGCCTTCGCCGCGGCCGGCTTCCCGGGCGGCGGATCGTGACGGTAGATTGCAGCCAACTCCGCCACCACCTTTGTGTCTGAACGGGAGCGCAGCCCGCCCGAGCCTGCGGCGGGGCGCACTTGCGCCGAGGTCTGAGCGGACGTCGTGCCGGGACCGGACGGGATGCCGGGGATGGCGGCCTGATCCGGCGGTGTCCCCGGGGAGGCCGGCCCAGCGGGCTGCGGCGTCGCGAAGGGACGCGGTGCCCGTCCTGACGGCGCTGCGGCCGCTCCCTGACTTGACGCCGGGGCCGACGGGGCGGTGGCGCGCGGGGGGCTGACCGCGACGTTCGGGGTGAGTACGGGGCGCGGGCTGGCGGTCCCAGTGGGGCTGGCCGCGGCGCTTGGGCTGACCGTTGTGTGCGGGCTGGCCTGCGCCGGAGCGGTCGCAGTGGCCGAGGGTTGTGCCGCCGGCGGCTTAACAGCCGTACTGGCCGCCACCGCCGGCGCGGCGGCCGTCGTGCTGGGGGTCACCGGCTCCGGGCTGACCGCCGCCCCTCCCGTTGCGGCCCTGGGGGCCGCAGCCCGTGGCCTGGGCGCCGATGGCGTCGCCGCAGGCCGCGCGGAGGCCGTGGCCCGGGCGGTGGCGGTCCCCGGAGCCGTGCTCGCGGGCGTCGCGGGCTGAGTGCTGGCGCCGAAACGGTACAGGTTGAAGCGCTGCATCAGGCTGATTAGGTTGGTGCCGTAGCTCGGATCCGTCGCGTATACGCCGGTGAGCGCCTGCGCGAAACTGTCCGGCGTCTGCCGGACCGCCATGGCCGCCGTGTAATAGCCGCTGGTGGCCAGCAGCTTGCCGTGGTCCTCGATGCTCTGCGCAATGTTGTTATAGGCACGGAACTGGGCGGTGGTCGTCACCCACTGGCCGTTCTGGAACTCCTGGGTGGGATAGGAGTCGCTGCGCCGGCCCGGCCCCCTTGATCCCGAACAGGTTGTGGTCCTGGACGGTGAGCGTGCTCTGACCCCAGCCGGATTCCTCGATGGCCTGGGCAATCGTCACCGCCGCCGGGACGCCGTAGCTCCGCTGGGCCGCGATCGCACCCGGTGCGACCTGGTCGATGAAGGCTTGCTGAGCGGGCGTTCCAGGACCGGACGCCGCAGCGGGAGCCGCGACAGGAGCCGGCTGGTGCCCGGTGGAGGCGGCGGCCGGCGACTGCACCGGGCCGTCGGTGGTGGCCGATGGCTGAGCGAGGCCGGACGTGGCGGCCGCGAGCGGTATCCCGGGTATCGCGGCCTCCGCCGAGAAACGGCTGGTCGCGGTCTGGGGTGCAGCCGCCTGGGGTGAGGCAGCCTGGGACGCGCTGCGCTGGGACGCGCTGAGCTGGGACGCGGTGGCCTGCCGCGCCGCGGCCTTGGCTGCAGCCGCCTGATGTGACGCCGCCTGCTGCGAAGACCCCCCCGCCCTGAAGGCCGCGGCCGGGGCCTGCGGGATTCCCGGGATGACCGCGCCTTCGGCCAGCATGCTGGCCGAAGCGTCCGACGTCACCGGCACGGTGCCCGGCACGGCCGCCAGCGCCTCGGCTGGTTCCTCAACAGCCTGCTGGGTCGCCGCTGCGCCCGAATTGCTCCCCGCCGCCGGCGATGGGCCCGTGCGGGCCGGTGCCGCTTCCGACATGCCTGTGCCGGAAGATGCCGGTGCCGGCGGGCTCGCCGTCGCCGAACCGCTCGCGGCCGGGAGATTTCCGTTGCTGACGAACCCGGCCACGCCCTGGGCAGCCAGCGGACCTGCGTATTCGTGGGCATTGACGGAGAAGTTCGGCAGCGAGTCACCGCCCACCGTGGAAAGGACGCCGCCGGAGTAACTCGTCAACACCTCCACGTGGCCGTCGAATAGGACCCAGTCGCCAGGGAGCGGCTGGTAACCGTCGCCGAGCGGGTGCCAGCGCCCGTGCGCCTGCGCGTCCCGCAGGATCGAGATGATGCCGGGCGACGCCGGGTTCGGGTCCACGCGCACGTCGGCCCAGTCCTGCAGCGGCCACGGATAGGTCGAGCCGCCGGTCACCCAGCTCTGCCGTCCGACCAGCTGAGCCGCGAGCGCCAGCGTCATGCTGGCGAAGGCCGCGCACGATTCGCCATGGTCGGCGCCGTCCGTGCTGTCCCGCTGCCAGATGAGCGCCTCCATCTCGGCCGGGGTCTTGCTCTGCGCGATCCGGAGGTAATAGTTCGTCACGCTGACGATGGCCGACCGTGCGGCCGAGTCGTCCAACGCCGCCGGGCGGGCGGACTGCTCCAGCGCCGTCAGCGTCACCGGGATACTGGCCGGCGACGCGACGTGATCCGCTGTGCCGGGGACGAAGGCGAAGCCTGTAACCGCCCCGCCCGCACTCAGGCTGACAAGCGCGGTCGCCTGCTGCCACCAGGGTCGACGAGGGGAATTCACAGAATCACCTTCTTCCGCGGTTGAGTCGGCGATAGGAAACCGGCAGGCGCTCGATCGGCGGCGACGGATCTGGCTCACAGGTTCGTCTGCGACAGGTGCTTAAGGATGGTCTGGACCTGCGGGTTTCCGGGGTTCCCGGCATTTAGGAAAAGAACAGCGGCCTCCCCAGTGGCCTGCGGCCTCGCCCCGACGGCCCATTTCTTGTAGATGTCCTCGACCAGAGCAGCCTGCTGATCCGGGGTCGTGACCTGGCCGGAACAAATACTCGGGAATCCCGCCCGCGAAGTGATGGCAGCTGAACCCGTGTAGCGGACACAGTTGGCTGGGTAACTTTCCAGTCCCGGCTGAACCGATGGACTGCCGCTTGCCTCGATGGCGGACGCGCCACCAACGATGTTGTTGATGGCCCGCGCGGCGACCTGGAGGCTGTCGATCGGATTCATCGGGTCATAGGGGTGGTGCAGGTTCAGCGACCAGGCCACCTCGGCGCCCTGGGCCGGGACGATGGGTTCCAGCCCCATCCGGCCGGTCTTCTTGTCGCCAAACTGCGGATTGCCGGAGCTGGTCAGCAGTGCGAACACCCAGAGAACCTGCTGCGTGCCCTTGGCGCACGCGAAGTTGACCTGTCCCGGCTCGGAGATCACGTCGGGGTTCTGGCACGCCGTGGTGATCTCGGCCTGCATGCTGGCCACACTGGCTGGCCAGGAGGCTCCTCCGCTGAGCAGCAGCGCCACCAGGGCGGCGATCAGCACCACCGCGGTGGCCGCCACACCGAACCCGACCTTGTGCCGCCGGATCAGGCCCGGGTGGTAGGCACTGCTGCGGCCGTGGTTGATGAGCAGCGCCGTGCGGTCCGGTGCTGGGGCGCCGGCGGCAGGACCGCCGCCGTAGTCACCGTCGTCGGCGAATCGGCCGTGGCCGTGTCCGCGGCCCGGGACCGCGTGTTCGGGCACCGCGTAGAACGCGGCGGTCCGGTCCCGGGCGGATACCCTGTCCAGTTCGTCCAGCGCCTGCCGGGCGTCGCTGCGCGCGCGCGCCGCCGCGTCTCGCGCCAGTATCGACTTGGCGGCCCGGAGCTCGAATTCCTTAATGCTCTTCATGAAAACCGCCTCAGGGATGCGGTGGCTGATGCGGAGGGGCGGTGCGGTTGGCGGTCGGGGCCGGGCCAGGGGACGGCAGCACGCGTGGCCGTGCGGATTCTGAGAAGGTGGGCAAACCGGGCCAACGCAGGGGCATGGGCTCGCGGCACGCGGCACGCACCACCGCGGGAGCGGCGGGCGAGGCGCCCTCCGGCCTCGGCTTGATCATACGTTTGACCTCGCTCATGCAGGTAATTAGAACACATTGGCTACTCAAGCTCAATCGGAATGTCAGATAACGATGTAATGCGAACGCAGATTCGACTTGCTGTGTTCCACCGGGCCGATTCAGTCCTTGCTGGTCGGCTGGGCCTGGTAGGCGCGGGCTCGCTGGCTGCCCGGATCGGGTGCGATCCATGCGCTGAACGTGCTGGTGCGGACCAGGCGGGCTAACTCTTGTCCATCCGCGGGAACAGGACCTCGATCAGGATGAGCCGGATCGCGGCCGCCACCGGGATCGCGATCAGCGCGCCGACGATCCCGAGCAGCACTCCCCCGATCAGAACCGCCACCAGGCTGACGACGGCGGGCACCTGCACGGTGCGGCCCATGATGCGCGGCACGATCAGGTAGTCCTCGGCCAGGCGGTAAGCGATGTAGAAGGCGAGGGTGCCGATGGCGGTGGGCAGCGATACCGTGAGGGCCACCAGGGTCACGATGAACCCGCCGATCGTCGATCCGATGACCGGAATAAGGTCCAGGATCGCAACCAGCAGACCCAGCAGCATCGGGTACGGGATGTGGAAGGCGAGCATCCAGAAGAACGTCCCGAGCCCGGCGATCGCCGACGTCAGGACGTTGCCCAGCACGTAACCGCCAACCTTGACAAAGATCTGGTCCGTGATCAGGATGACCCGCGGCCGACGGGAATGCGGGACCAGATGGTAGGCGAACAATTTGATGCTGGGCAGCCCGGCCAGGAAATAGACCGTGAGCACAAGCACGGCCAGGGCCGACGAAAAGGTGCTGATGACCAGCGCACCGGCGCCGAGCACCCCGCCGATAACGGAGGAGCCCTTGCTGGTGAGCAGGTTCGTCAGCTTCTGCTGGATCTGGTACTTCTGGTTGAGCTTGCCGAGTTCGGAGTTGTGATTCTGCAGCTGGTGCAGGTAGGTGGGGACCTGTTTGGCCAGCGCCGTCGTCTGCGACGTGAGCGGCGGGATAGCGATGGCGAGAAAGATCCCGATGATGCCGACCAGTCCGGCGAGGACAACCAGGACCGCGGCCCAGCGCGGCATACCCCGGCGGGTCAGCCAGCTGGCCACAGGGTCGAGACCGACCGCGATGAACAGGCCGAGGCCGATGATGATCAGGATCGACCGGGAGCGGGCGAACAGCTCCACCAGCCCGTAGGTCACGGCCACCCCGGCCGCCCCGGTCAGCCCGATATAGAAGGGCGAACGCCGGTTCATGGGCCGGCCAGGCTCGCCCATCCCGCCAGTTTCCTCCGCTACGGCGTTGGCGGCGTCGACCGCCTGCCGCACGCGGCTTTCGGCCTCGTCGGTCGCCGTGCCCGGCTGGTTCCCCTCTCCGGCTGCGGACTCCCCGAGGTCTGCGGGGTCCTGCTCGGCAGCCTGCGTGTCACTCGCCGGAGGGTCGCCCACCCGGGTGGATCCGGCGCGGCCCGGCCCGTCCGCGCTCATGGCGCATCACCCAACACGGAATCTCCCCTTGCCGGTCCGCCGGTCCTATCGCCATGTCGGTCTGCTGGTGCGGCTTTACGGTCCGCTTGCGCGGGCGGGGTGGCCGGCGGCTCAGCTTGGCCGCCGGCGGGGGGCGGCGCGGCGCTCACCTCGTTACGGCTCATCATGCCCGTCACGGCCTGGCGCATGGCCCGCAGGCCGGCGCCACGCGGCACCTTGAGCGTGACGTAGGCAATCGCGCCGGCCGGGATCGGCATCCAGAAGTTGATGAGGCGCCAGCCCAGGACGCCGAGCGTCGCCAGGTTGCGGGTCACCCCGAAACTCACCAGCAGCAGCGGTGTCAGGGAGTCGACCACGCCGAGGCCGGCCGGCGTGACCGGCAGAGCACCGGCCACGTTGGCGATGCCGTATGCGGCGAACAACTCGACCGGATTGACGAAGCGGCCGAACGCCGCCACGAAGCACCACAGCGAGGCCGCGTCGAAAATCCAGTTCAGCGCGGCCCAGGTGAGTGATTCGACCAGGACCCGCCGGTCACGGGCGAGCGTCGACAGGTTGGCGCTCGTGTCCCGGATCACGTGTTCGAGGCGGTCACCCACCCTCGGGAACCGGCGCCCTATCGCGCGCATGACGCGCACGGCGCGGTCGGTGCCGCGGGTCACGCCGAGCACCAGCAGCCCCACCGCGAGCATGATGACCGCGCCGATGATAGCCACCGTCACGTAGATGGGATGAAACCCGGCCAGCGGGATGGAGATGACCAGCGATATCCACAGCAGGACGTTGAGGACCACGGTGGACCCGATGCCCTTTGCGGCCATCATCACCCCGGCGTCGGCGCCGGGGATTCCCTCGGCGGTGAACAGCCGGTAACCGATTGCCGCGCTGCCAAGCGTGCCGGCCGGGATGACGTGCGCGACGGCCGCAGCAGCCAGGTCGATGCGGAAGAGCCGGGACAGGCTGGGCCTGCCCTCGGGCGGCAGCAGGGCTCTGGTCAGCAGGCCGTAGCAGAACAGCGAGAGGCCCTCGAGGATGACGCCGGCGGCCAGCCAGTACGGGTTCAGCTGGCCGAGCAGATTCAAATCCTTGCTGGCACCGGTCAGTTCCGGGACCACCAGATATTCGACGATCAGGACGATGAGGAAGAGGACGACGCCGCGGCGTAGCGGCCGGGCGATCACCGGCAGCCAGCCACGCCAGCCCGGTGGCCGTTCGGGCGGCGTTTCCCCGGCGCGCCGGCGCCACCATGGCCGCCGCTCCGGCGGCGGAGCCGGGCTCAGGCCGTCCTCATCCTTCGGCACATGACACGTCTACCCCAGATAAGGGACGGAACCCACACCGGGGCAAACCGCCGCGCGACGGTGGCCGCTACGGGGCCAGGGCCGCGTAGGCCACGACGTTGCTGACGTAGTGCCCGGTCGTCGAGTCGAACGTCCCACCGCAGGTGATCAGGCGCAGTTCCGGGTCCGGGGCGGGCCCGTACACCTCGGCGGTCGGGAAGGCGTCCTTCGCGTAGGTCTGCACCCTGGTAATGCTGAAGACCGCCATGGTGCCGTCGGCCCGGCTCACGTAGACGCGCTCGCCCGGGCGCAGGGTCCCCAGCCGGTAGAAGATGGCCGGCCCGCTGACGGAGTCGACGTGCCCGGCGATGACCGAGGACCCGACCGCCCCGGGACGCGGGCTGCCGGTGTACCAGCCGGCCACGGTGGTGCTCGACGGGACCTGAAGGGACCCGTTGGGCTCCAGGCCGAGGTGGATCAGCGACGTGCGCACCCCGATCGCGGGAATCGTCAGCTCGACCGGGAGAGCCGGCGGCCGGGCGGCCGACAGGCCGCCCGCCGCCTCAGCCGTCTGGCTGGGCACCGGCACGATCGCCGGTTTGCCGGCCAGGTGCAGGGCGGCCGACGTGTGAGTGTGACCGGAGCTAATGAGCCCTGCCGCCCCCGCGGCCACAGCCAGCAAGCCGGCCGTGAGTGCCGCGATGGGCAGCAGCCGCCGAAGCGGCCTCCTCACTGATGAGCTCCGGCGCGGGCCACCCGGGACCGGCGAAGGCCGGCGAAGCCCATGAGGGCCAGCAGTGACCCGCCGGCCACGGTGAACAGCCACGGCGCGGAATCGGGGCCGGTGCCGCGCGCCATCCCGCACGTTACTTACCTCTCATTCCATGAAATGCCCGCCCCGGGGAGTGACGCCCGTGCCGGTGAACTCGTTCACCGCTGTGCGCTGTTGATTAGGACGAATTTCCGCCGGACAGCAGTCCCTGCGGACTTGGCGCACCGAATTCGATGCGCAGGGCGTTCGGGCCCCCAGGATGGACGATGGTCGCACTATCGGGCAGGTACGGTGCGCCTTGCGTCCGTATCTGGTCAAGATCGGCGGCGAGGGCAGCGTCTCGCCCGCCGGGGCTGGTGATGGTGACCTGGCGGAATTCCACCGGCGCACCAGGTCCGGTGTCATTAAAGGAGCCCACGCTGATGGTTCGCTGGGAGACCAGCGAGGCCAGCGTGACCAGCAGGCGTGCGTCCACCTGACCTGCCGTGATCTGCCGGGCCACCTGCGCGGTGGCATGGAAGCGCGGGTTGCGCAGCAGCTGTGCGCCCGCCGCCTTCCGGTCGGCCAGGTCGGGCCCTTCGGCCGCCCGGTACGCCGCGCCGCCCTGCGGGGCGATGACGCGGACATCGACGCGAGTGGCCCCCGAACCAAAGCTCGCGATCAAGGTGGGCGCGTACAAGCTGGTGAGGTCGCTGCCGTACTCGCTGCGCACCGACGGGGACGCGACGATAACATCGGCGCCGAATGGGCTGGCCCCGGTCGATCGCAACGGCAGCAGCCGCCCGGCCGGGACGCCTTGCCCCAGCAGCGCGGAGCACACCAGGGGCATCGCACGCGATGATCGTGGCGCTGCCCACCTGCTGCGCGACCCAGACCGCCGCCTGATCGCGTGCCGCGGCCGCGGCCGACAACGAGGACGCGCCGCTGTTGCCCGGATTAGCGGCCGGTTCCCCCCGCGAGCCGGGTTTGCTGAGCAACCCAGAAAGCTGCGCGGCGACCAGGGCCAGGATGGCGACGGCCAGCACGATGGCGGCCAGCCGCCAGCGCCAGGCACTGCGTGACCGGGCCGGGGCGGACGGGGCGCGATCCGCGGTTCCGGCCGGGCCGTAGGGCGGCTGGCACCGGCCGATGCCAAGCCGGCGGAGGCGCCGGGTAACCCATAGCCGGATCGTGGTGGCCAGCACCCTGGCCAGCGATGGCTCCGGCGTGCTCGCGGCCGGCCGGGCCACGACTGCGGGGGCCCTGACCGCGACCGGCGTCTGCTGGCCGGCGTTGTTGTCCGCGTCTTTGGCCGCGTAACTCTCCGCGCTGTAACCCGAATAACCCGCGAACTGGCCCGCGCCGTGGCCGGCGCGGGTGTGAGCGCCGCCCGTTGCGCCCGCAACCGCGTCGGCGTTCACGCCAGCCGCTGCCGCCGTCGGTTTCCCCGGCAGGGGTCCCGGCTCGGCGGGTGCCGGGCTGGGGGTCTCCGCCGCCCCGGCCGGTCCCGGGGTCACCGCGGCCTGCTTTGCGGCCTCGGCTGGCTGACCGCGCGGCGGCCAGCCATGGTCGTGTTTGCGCATACCTACGATCCCCCGCCGCAGGAGACATTGCGGCTAGCTTGGGTAAGCACAGCACAACACCGGCCGGTATATCAACCAATATGACGACTTGCCCACGATCCGACACCTATCGCGACGAACCGTGCGGATCGTGTCGGCCGGTGCGGCAGGCCGGGTGCGGGCTGGCCGGGTGCGGGCTGGCATTGACGTGAATGTCAATGCTGGCAGAATGGGCGCCATGGCCCCGACACTGTGGTCGGTGCGGACCGGCCGGGACCGGCTCGACAGCCAGACGCGCGCCGCGCTGATTGCGGCCGCGAGGATCACGTTCTCCCGGCTCGGGTACGCGCGCACGACCGTCGCCGACATCACGGAGCGGGCGGATGTCTCCCGCGCGACGTTCTACGTCTACTTCGCGTCCAAGGACGACGTGTTCCGTGTGCTGACCGAGCAGCTCCGTGACGAGTTCCTGGAGGCCCAGGAGGCGCAGGGCGCCGACCCAGACGATCAGGTGGCGGTGGCCGCCGCATCGGTCACGCGTTTCGTCGACGTATACGCCAGAAACCTTGCATTTATCACCGTGCTCGAACATCAGGCGCTGACCGATGAGGATCTCCGCACTATGTGGCAGGGCATCCGGGAGCGGCTGCTGAAGAGAAGGCAATCCGGGACTGCCACGACCAGCTCCTCAAGCTGGCCGCCGCCGGTGCCATCAAGCCTGTGGTCAGTGAGCGCCTCGGCCTCGCCGACGTCATCGACGGCCTCGAGCGGCTGGCCGCGGGCACCGCCATCGGGCGGCTTACCTTCCTGCCCTGAGGGCGGGATGAAGGCGGTGACGGAGATGACAGACACCGGAACGGGACACGCCGGCGGGTCCGGCGCCCCGGCTGAGGCCACGGCGGCCCAGGAGGTACGCGGCCTCGACCTGGCGGCGTTCGGCGCGTACTTTACGGCCGCCTACCCCGGGACCGTCCGCGGTCCGCTGCACGCCAGCGTGCTGGCCGGAGGCAAGTCGAATATCACCTATGAGGTGACCGACGGCCACGGTCGCTGGGTGGTCCGCCGACCCCCGCTCGGCCACGTGCTGGCCACGGCCCACGACATGGCCAGGGAATACCGTGTGATCAGTGCGCTGGCGGGCACCAAGGTCCCCGTCCCGGCCACCTACCTGCTGTGCGAGGACACGGAGGTGATTGGCGCACCCTTCTACGTGATGGAAAAGGTCGGCGGGACCGCCTACCGGACCGCCGCCCAGCTGGAGGCCGTCGGCGCGGAACGGACCCGGCTGATGGCCACCCGGATGATCGGGACCCTCGCCGATCTGCACGCCGTCGATCCCGGCGCGGTCGGGCTGGCGGACTTCGGGCGGCCGCGGGGTTACCTGGGCCGCCAGGTGCGCCGCTGGAAGAAACAGCTCGACGCCTCCCGCAGCCGTGATCTCCCCGGCGCCGGCGAACTCTACGCGGCGCTCGAGGCCCATATCCCGGCCGAGTCCGACGTGGCGATCGTGCACGGCGACTTCCGGCTGGACAACCTCCTGGTCGGCAGCGACGACCGGATCACGGCCGTCCTGGACTGGGAAATGGCCACGCTGGGCGATCCGCTTACCGACGTCGCGCTCTTGCTGGCTTATCAGGCCCTGGCCCACCTCGAAACCGGATACGCCGTCGCGGACGCGGCCACCGCGCCCGGATTCCCCGCCGCGGACGAGATCGCGGCCCTGTACGCCGAGCGCAGCGGCCGTGACCTGTCCAACCTGGGCTTCCATCTGGGTTTGGGGTACTTCAAGATCGCCGTGATCTGCGAGGGCATCTACTACCGCTATACGCACGGCCAGACGCTGGGAGAGGGATTCGGTGATATCGGCGCCGCCCCTGAGCCGCTCATCCGGGCTGGGCTCGCCATTATGAACTCGTCCTCATGAGGGAGCACTTCTGATGGATTTCCGCTTCGACGCCGCCACTGAGAAGCTCCGTGACAGCCTGCTCGCCTTCATGGACGAGAAGATCTATCCGGCCGAACCGGTCTTCGCCGAGCAAATGGCCTCACTCGGCAACCGCTGGGCCTGGACGCAGACGCCGATCATGGGCGAACTGCGGGCCGAGGCCCGCGCCCGCGGCCTGTGGAACCTGTTCCTGCCCGGCGAGCACGGCGCCGGGCTCACGAACCTGCAGTACGCCCCGCTGGCCGAGATCACGGGGCGCAGCCTGGCCCTGACCCCGGCCGCGCTCAACTGCGCGGCACCGGACACCGGCAACATGGAAGTGCTGTCCATGTTCGGCACCGACGAGCAGCGCAAGACGTGGCTCCAGCCGCTGCTGGACGGTGAGATCCGCTCCGCCTTCGCGATGACCGAGCCGGACGTCGCCTCATCCGACGCGACGAACATTTCCACCCGGATCGAGCGTGACGGCGACGGCTACGTGATCAACGGCCGGAAATGGTGGATCACCGGGGCGATGAACCCGGACGCCAAGATCTTCATCGTCATGGGGAAGACCAACCCGGCCGAGCAGCGCCACCGCCAGCAGTCGATGATTCTGGTTCCCCGTGAAACACCGGGGCTGACGGTGTGCCGCGGCATGCAGGTCTTCGGCTACGACGACCACGAGCACGGCGGGCACGCGGAACTTGAGTTCACCGACGTCCGGGTCCCGGCCGCCAGCCTCATCGGCGCGGAGGGTGACGGTTTCGCCATCGCCCAGGCCCGGCTCGGCCCCGGCCGGATCCACCACTGCATGCGCTCGATCGGCGTCGCTGAGCAGGCGATAGAGCTGATGTGCCGGCGGGCCCAGGCGCGGACCGCCTTCGGCAAGCCGCTCGCCGAGCAGGGGGTCATCCGCAGCTGGATCGCGGAGGCGCGGGTGCGGGTCGAGCAGCTCCGGCTGCTTGTCCTCAAGACCGCCTGGCTCATGGACACGGCTGGGAACAGGGGTGCGCACACCGAGATCCAGGCCATCAAGATCGCCACGCCGGAGGCTGTCGAATGGATCCTGGACAAGGCGATACAGGTGCACGGCGCTGGCGGCCTGTCACCGGATTTCCCGCTCGCCGCCCAGTTCAGCGGTATCCGGACGCTCCGGTTCGCCGACGGCCCGGACGAGGTTCACAAGAACTCGCTGGCCCGGGCCGAACTGAAGCGGCACGCCCACGGATCAGCGAACTGACGGGGCGCGCTGGGCCGGGGTGACCCCCACTCCGGTCCCGTTCGGGAAAAGATGGGCGTACGGCTCTCTTCCGGTAGTACGCCTTGACATCCTCCACCGCCCTGAAGAGCGAGGATTCCCGCGCGACTCGACGTGCTCGAGATATCACGAAGGCCGCCACCGCTTGGCTTTGCGGTATAGGCGGCCTTCGCCAGTGGCATCTTCCCCGGATGTCAGGTCGCGTGGCGGTTCGCGGATCATGCCATGGTCAACTACCCAAGAGGGCTTACCGCGCTACGGGGTGATCGCGGCTAGGCGTGTCCCGACGAACATGCTTCCCGTCGTGGCCGTCACGAGCGCGAAGAGCCGGCGGGCAGGTCCCGATCGCCGGAGGCGGTGAACGGGGTTGTTACGGCCGTGATCACGTCCAGGCCGGTTAGCATATACGGTCCCCTCTGTCCCTGTGTGGCTTGATCTGCGCCGCCTTAGAATACGCAAATACCAAACGAGGAGGGCCGATGCCAGGTCAGGACGGATGGGTTGTCGTTGGTGTCGACAACGGCGGCACGGCCAATAACGGCACCGTCCTCGACGCCGACGGCCGTTTCCTCGTCGACCGCATGGCGGAAATCCCGAGCTACGTGCGGGACGGGCCGGACAAGGCGGTCCAGGCCCTGGTCGACTCCGTCGAGCACGTGCTCGGCCTCGTCGGTCTGCCCAGGTCAGCGGTGCGCGCGGTGGGCCTGGACACCCCGGGGCCAGCCAGCGCGACCGGAGTGCTCTCCTCGCGCGGGGCGACCAACTTCGCGAACCCGGAATGGTGGGGATTCGACATACGGGGCGCCATGGAGGACCGGCTGGGGCTGCCGGTCGTCTACAACAACGACGGCAACGCGGCGGCCCTGTACGCCCACCACACCCAGTACAGCACCGAGCCGGGCCAGCACAGCTCGGTCGCGGCCATCGTGGGAACGGGCCTCGGCGGCGGCGTGGTGGAAGGCGGGCGCGTCATCAGCGGCGCGGCCGGGATGGCCGGCGAGCTTGGCCACGTGCCGATCCCGATGGCCGGGCTGCTCGAGGACGCGCAGCCCATGCCCGCGTGCAACTGCGGCCAGCAGGGCGACGTGGAAAGCGTGGCCTCACTGACCGGGATCGAAAAGAACCTGCTGCCGTACTGGCTGACCCGCTACGAGGGGCACGAACTCGGCCGCGGGGTTCCGCTCAGCAAGGCCGCGAAGCTGGTCCGGCGCTACGGGGAAGACGCCGACGAACTCGCGCTGAAGATCTTCGAGCAGCAGGCGATGGCGCTGGGCCGGCTGTTCACCATCGCGGCGAACTTCACCGATCCGGGCACTTACTTCGTCGGCGGCGGGGTGGTGGAGGCGGCGCCGCACTTCCGGGACTGGTTCCTCGCCCGCGTCCGGGAGCACTCCACGCTGCGCGCCGAACAGGCCCGGGTGGCCACGTTCGCCCTGGTACCGCACCTCGACATGGCCGGGGCGCGCGGCTCGGCGGTGGCCGCGCGCGACTGGCTGCTGCGTGGTTAGGGGGACGACCCCCCTACCCCCCGCTGCGCTTCGCGCCCCGCTGCGGTTCTCGCCGAGACACCGGCCGCTCACCGGGCCGGAGGCCCGGTTCGCTGGGCCGGTATGAGCATCTCGCCGTATCTCGTTCGTGGTCCTAGCCAGTTTGGGCTGGGGGGATGACCACGACCATGGTGAGGCGGACGGGGGTGGTGCCTTCGTTGGTGTAGCGGTGCGGGCGGCCGGCCGGGAAGCGGGCGCACTGCCCCGGGGTCAGCTCATGCCGTTCGCCCGCGACCGAGAGCATCAGGGTGCCCGCCTCGACCCACACCATCTCCCGGGTGGCTGGGGCGTGCGCGTCCCCGCCGAACGTCTCACCGGGCATCAGGTCCCAGCGCCACAGTTCCACCGCCCACGGCGGATCGGTCGCACCGAGGATTGTGCCGTGGCCGCCCGACGGCCCGCGCCAGAGGACCCGGGCACCATCGGGTCCGGAAACCTGCACGGCTGGCTCGCTGCTCACGTCCACCAGTCGCGTCACCGGCACACCGAACGCATCGCTGATCCTCGCCAGGGTGGCCAGGTTCGGATTCGAGCGTCCCTGCTCGACGGCGACAAGGACACCCTTGCTCACCCCGGAACGCGCGGCCAGCTGATCCAGCGACCAGCCACGATCCGCCCGCAGTGCCTGCAAGGTTCTGGCGACCGCGACCGTGATGTCGGATGGTTCCGTCATATCCGCCGCCCGGGTGCCGCCGATCGGTCGGTATAGTGAACTAGGCAGACACTTATTCCGACCGATCTTACGTGTGCGCGCATGTCCGCCTCATTTGCCTGCTGCCCTGCTGGAGGGAGATGACGCCATGGGCACGATCCTGGCACTGGCCGCCGCCGTGCTGTACGGCTCGGCCGACTTTCTCGGCGGTGCGGCCGCCCGCCGGGCGCGGCCGCTCGCCGTGCTCGCGATCACGACGGGCGCCGGCGCGGTCATCACGGTGCTGGCCGCAGTGGCGGCCAGCGCGGCCGGGCTCGGCGGCCATGGCCTGCCGAGGCCGGCGGGGCTCGCCTGGAGCGCCGCCGCAGGCGCCGCCGGCACGGCCGGCCTGCTCATGTTCTACGTCGGTTTCTCGGTGGCATCGATGAGCGTGGTCGCTCCAATTTCGGCGCTGGCCTCGGCCTTGCTTCCGCTGGGCGTGGCGGTCGCCCAGGGCGAGCGGCCGGGACCGTTGGTCATCGCTGGCGGCGTGATCTGCCTGCTGGCCGTGGTGCTGATCAGCGTGGAGCGAGACAGCGATACGGGTTCGGTGGCGGCCCGGTTCCACGGCCTGGGTTACGGTCTGGCCTCGGGCATCATGTTCGGCCTGTTCTTCCTGTTCTTCAGATCGGCAGGGGCTTCCGGCGTGCTCTGGCCGGTTGCGGTGGCGCGGCTGGCCGGGACCACGATTGCGTTCGGCGCCTGCCTGGTGGCCTGGGTACGGCCGGTATGGCCCGGGTCGCCGCGCGGCGTGCTGCCGCTGGCCCTCGCCTCCGGGACGGTCGACGCGTCCGCGAACGTCTGTTACGTCCTGGCGACACGGACCGGCCTGTTCGGGATCGCGGTCGTGATCACCGCGCTCTATCCGGGGATAACCGTGCTCCTGGCACGGCTCGTTCTGGGCGAGAAAATGCGCTGGCTGCAGCGGATCGGGCTGGTTCTCGCCGGAGCCGGCCTGGTATTGGTAACGATTTGATCACTATTCGTGATCCCCGCTGCACAGGCTCGTACGGCCGGATGGATCAGCTCGCTCATCCGGCCGCACGAATCCCGGGGAAGGGAGGACGACGGGACGATTAAGAGATCGTCGTCGCCGTCGTCTTTCCGGCCTGGGAAGATCAGCCCGCAGACTTCGAGGTAGAGCTGCTCGGGATAGGGGAGAAAGTCCACTACGCGCAGCGCCTGGTCCTGGCCGGCCGATTCCAGGATGAATTCACCATACCCGAGCAGCCGCCCCATCGTTGAGCGCTGGAAGCTCATGTCCGTGACCTTGACGAGCGGCATCATCGCTACCTTGCGGGTGACGACCCCGGTAGCCAGCAGCATTCGGCGGGACGTGACGATGAAGTAATCCTGAGACCACTCCCAAACCTTGAAAGCCAGCCACACCAGCACAACCGCCCACGCGATCCACACGAAGCCGACGACACCGGAGTTATGCCGCGCGACGGTAATGCTGATAACGGCGGCGACTATCAGCCCGGCCAGGGCGACAACGATGGGCCTGAGCAGCACCGCCGGGTGCTTGCGAACCGTGATTACCTGAAGCTCATGCGGCAAAAGGTATTTGTTGATCGCATTGGGGACGGTATCGGTTCCCGGCACGAGCCGCATAACGATTCCTGAACGTTAGGTGCAGGACGGCTCATAGCGAGGTAAAGAAGGCAGAGATTCCGCGTGCCGCCGAGGCAAGAAAGGTGCCGATATTGGTAACGACGTGCGCGGCGCCCGTCGGATCTTTAATCACGAAAAACAGGATGAAGGCGATTGCTGCATAACCTAGGATCGTCTTCAGCTTCACGGTGCCTCCCTGGACCCTGGCCCAGCCACTTTATCGCCACCATAGCTTAACCCACGGTGCTCCGGCTACCAAGGGTTACCGAAGGGTGACTCTACTGGCTGCCCCGGACGCCGTGGCGGGCGGGTCCCGTGTGAACGGGGGGAGGCACCACTGTCCCAGAGACTGGGCGATTCGGGCGGACATCCGCCGGCGTGGCGCACCTAACCGGGATACGCTGCGATGAGCCGGAAACACGGTGCGGGCCCATCCGGGAGCGCGGGGAGCCTGGCGCCTGAAGTCCGGCCGCCGGGAGCTGCCCATGCTGAATCGCCAGTTTGGCCGCCCCGGGCCCCGCCATCTGGCAGCATTCCCCCCGTGCACAGGATATTTACGGAATGACGATGACAGACGTGAGCGCTACCGACTTTGCTGTCATCGCTTACCGGGAGGACGACCGGTGGGAAGCCGAGGTCCTTCCTGAAGTGCTGACGGCCGATCTCAGCGGCCTCATTCACGCGCTTCGCCAGCAGCCGAGCGTGGCGGGCACACTCGGCTTCGTTGGTGTCGGCGACGACTTTTTCATCGCGGTCCGGGTGAGGGGCGGGGAGGTCTCCATCTTCCTGTCCGACGTCACCGCGGCCGCGGACTGGCCGCTGGCGTCGCAGGTTCTCACGCTGCTCGACATCCCTGTGCCGGAGGACGAGGACCTGGACCAGGTGCTTCCTGCCGGGAACCTGTCGATCTTCGCTGATCTGGGGCTGGAGGAGTGGGAACTGTGCGCCATCGCCGGTGACCTTGACCTGTTCCCCGACGAGGCGGTGGCCAGCATCGCCGGGCGGCTGAAGTTCCGTGAAGCGATGGAGCGGGCGCTCGAAGTTGCTCTCGGACCCTGACCCTGTGCCGCCAGCGCCGGATACCGCGATGAGCCCGGATAACAAGTGAGCACAGGGTATGAGGCCCTGTTCGCGCCCGCGATGCGGCTGGCGCTGGCGGAGGCTGCCGGGGCGGCGGCCGGGGCCGATCCCGCCGGGGCCGACGTGCCGGTGGGCGCGGTGATCCTTGACGCCGACGGTGCCGTCGTGGCGCGGGCCCGCAACCGGCGCGAGGCCGGGCATGACCCCACCGCGCACGCCGAGATGCTGGCGATCCGTGCTGCCGCGCGCCGCGCTGGTCAATGGCGGCTGACGGGCTGCACGCTGGTCGTGACGCTGGAGCCGTGCACCATGTGCGCGGGGGCGGTGACCGCGGCACGCCTGGACCGCCTGGTATACGGCGCCGAGGATCCGAAGGCCGGGGCGGTGGGCTCACTCTGGGACGTGGTACGGGACCGCCGCCTCGCGCACCGCCCCGAAGTGATCGGCGGGGTGCTCGCCGGCGAATGTACCGAACTGCTCCGCCAGTTCTTCCGCGAGCGCAGGCAGGCCGATCCGGATGGTAAGCTCACCAGCGGTGGAGTCGCCTAGTGGCCGAGGGCGCACGCCTCGAAAGCGTGTGAGGGGGCAACCCCTCCGTGGGTTCAAATCCCACCTCCACCGCCGGCAGGATGACGGAGGGCATGGTCGCGCGGCAGTGAGGACGTTTCGCCCTGACCTGTTCCTCGCATTGTGCGAATTCGCCGTCGAGCCTGCGAGGTGAGCCAGATGCTGGAACCGCAGGGCACCGTATTCTTCCTGATTCTGCTGGCGATATTCGCCGGCCTTCTGGCCTGGGTCGTTTTTGCCAAGCAGATAGTGTTCCGCGTGCTGGCCGCCTGCCTCGCGTTTATCCCGGCGATGCTCTTCGGTGTCGCGGCGGTCAACAAGTATTACGACTACTACCAGACCTGGGGTTCCATCGCCGCTGGCTTCACCAATCAGGGCGTGGCCACGCTCCCCGAAGTCCCGCACCTCGCCGGTAAGGTCGGCAGCGGAATCGCCAAGCTCCGGCTTTCCCCGGAGGCCCGCGCGGAGGCCACTCAGACCGGATACCTTTTTGAGACCGTGGTGCGGGGCCGCCAGAGCCGGATCTCCCGCACGGTCTACATCTACCTGCCGCCACAATATTTCCTGACCAAGTACAGCACGTACCAATTTCCGGTCATTGAGCTGCTGCACGGTTCGCCCGGCAACCCCGAGCAGTGGGTCAACCCGATGAATGTGCTGCCCACTCTGGACGACATGATCGCCACCCGCCAGGCCGACCCGGTCGTGCTGGTGATGCCGGACACTGACGGCGGCCAGCGGTATTCGCTCCAGTGCCTGAACGCCATCGGCGGCGTCCAGGACGGGAGGTACGTGGCGGTCGACGTGCCCAACTTCGTCGCGGCCAACTACCGCGTCCAGCCCCCCGGCAAGGCGTGGGGCGTGGCCGGCCTGTCGGAGGGCGGCTTCTGCGCCGCCAACCTCGCGCTCCAGTACCCGGCCCGCTACGGGTACGCGGGCGTCATGAGCGGGTACTTCGCGCCACTGGACGATCAGGTCCCGCGGGGCAACCGGCCCGGGGCGGCGCCGGTCTACGTGCCCGCCTTCCCTGGTCACCCGGGCCTGCGCAGGAAGAACACTCCTGACCTTTACATCACCCAGCTACCGGCGGGAACGCTGATACCGCAGTTCTTCCTGTCCGTCGGGCGGCTAGACGGGCAGGACGTGCAGGCCGCAGAGAATTTCCGGCAGGCGGTGCAGCTATACCAGGCGAACGTTCCGCTGGTCCTGATCCCCAACGCCTCGCACGACGCGACCGCCTGGCGGGGAGCATTGCGCCCGATGTTGAGCTGGATGACGCCCCAGCTCACGCACCAGGCGCAGCTTGCGGATGTGGCGCGGGCCGCGCGTGAGCGCGCCCAGGCCAGGGCCCGCAAGGGCGCGCATGGCGGTGTCACCCCGAGCCCGACCAGCACGGCGACGCCCGTCCGGAGCGCGACGTAACCAGCGGCTGGACGCGGCTGCAACAGCAACGGCACCTGACGGGCCCGGGATGCTGGACCCGCGCCCGCCCGCGTCCTCGTCCGCTGCCGCCGTCAGCTGCGTTACGGGGACGGCCGCTCTGCGCTGGACCTGGCGCCAAGAATCAGGCTGGTCAGGTACCTGCCCAGAGAGGGCGGAGGATGAGGGATTCGAACCCTCGAGGGCTTGCACCCAACACGCTTTCCAAGCGTGCGCCATAGGCCACTAGGCGAATCCTCCGCCGGTCAGCTTACCGTCATGGCGGGCACCCGCGCCTATCCCCGGCACGCTCGCGCAGATGTGAGGCCATGGCGCCGCGCGGAAAGGCACGAATTCGCGCGGACGGGCGAGCGTGGTCCTGGGCGTGGCTAGACTGTCCCGAGGTCCCCCGCGCGGCGTGCATCCTGCCAACCCCCCCAGGGCCGGAAGGCAGCAAGGGTACGCGGGCTCTGACGGGTGCGCGGGGGACCCTTCCCGTCCCAGGGACGTTCACGGGAATCCCGGCCCGGCGAGGATGGAGTCATGACACACGCTCCCTCGGATCCGGCGCAACCAGAAGCGGCTGGGAGCTCGCCGCCAGCCCGTTCTACGGTGACCCCGTCCGGAGCCGCCGCAGGCCTGGCGCTGTACCGGAAGTACCGGCCGGCCACCTTCGCCGAGGTCAAGGGGCAGGAGCAGGTCACTGAGCCGTTGCGCCAGGCGCTGCGCAGCGGGCGCATCAACCACGCCTATCTCTTCAGCGGGCCGCGCGGCTGCGGCAAGACCTCCAGCGCGCGCATCCTGGCTCGCTCACTGAACTGCGTCAACGGGCCCACGCCCGATCCGTGCGGGGTGTGCGACTCCTGCGTCGCGCTGGCGCCGTCCGGGCCGGGCAGCATCGACGTGATCGAGATTGACGCCGCCTCCCACGGCGGCGTGGACGACGCGCGGGAACTGCGCGAGCGTGCCTTCTATGCGCCGGTGGCCGGGCGCTTCAAGGTGTACATCATCGACGAGGCGCACATGGTGACGCAGCAGGGCTTCAACGCGCTGCTCAAGCTCGTCGAGGAACCCCCGCCGCACCTCAAGTTCATCTTCGCCACCACGGAGCCGGAGAAGGTTATCCCGACCATCCGCTCCCGGACCCACCACTACCCGTTCCGGCTGGTACCGCTGGCCATCCTGCGCCGGCTTCTCGAGGACATCCTCGTGCGGGAGGGCGTCGGGTTCGAGCCCGAGGTGCTGCCGCTGGTGGTGCGCGCGGGCGCCGGCTCCGTCCGGGACGCACTGTCGGTTCTCGACCAGCTCGTCGCGGGCTCGGACGAGCGCGGGCTCACCTACGAGTGCGCCATCTCGCTGCTCGGCTACACCGACGCCACCCTGCTCGACGAGATCGCCGACGCGTTCGCGTCGGCCGACGGCGCCGCGGTTTTCGGCGTCGTGAACCGGATCGTCGAGGGCGGCCACGAGCCGCGCCGGTTCGCAGCCGACATGCTGGACCATTTCCGTGACCTGATCGTGCTCGCATTCGTTCCCGACGCCGGCCAGACGGGGCTGCTCGACGCGCCGCCGGACCGGCTGGATCTGATGAGCAGCCAGGCCGAACGGTTCGGGGTGGCGGGTCTCACCCGTGCGGCCGAGATCATGAGCAACGGCTTGGACCAGATGCGCGGGGCGACGTCGCCGCGACTCCTGCTCGAGCTGCTGTGCGCACAGGTCCTGCTGCCGTCCGTGAGTACCGACGACAAAGCGATCCTGGCCCGGCTGGAACGGCTGGAACGCGGCGCTGCCCTGGCCGGACCGGCGCAGCATGGCCCGCAGGCCGTCCCGGCGTCCCCGTCCGTGTCCCTGGCCCGGTCGCGCCGGTCCGCCGATGCGGTGCAGAGCCCGGCCGGCTGGCCGGGTGCGGGAGCGTCCCCTGCGCCGGATACGATCCCCGCTGCGCGTTCCGCCGAGGGTCGGCCTGCCGACAGGCCGACCGCAGCGGGCCAGGGCACCGAGGGCCAGGGCACCGAGGGCCAGGGCACCGAGGGCCAGGGCACCGAGGGCCAGGGCACCGAGGGCCAGGGCACCGAGGGCCAGGGCACCGAGGGCCAGGGCACTGGTGCGCCGGCCCGGCCCCGTCCGGCGGACGATGACGCCGTAGCCGGCCCGCCGCCCGCCACACCGGAAGCCGGCCCGTCAGCGGAAACGGGCGCCGCGCCGCGTCCGGGGCCCGCAGGTCCCGCGTGGCCCGCAGGGCCCCCCGCCGGCGGGCCCGGCGAAGTGATCAGCCGCAACTGGGACGCGATCCTCGATGCCATCAAGCGCGAGCGCCGGGTCGCGTGGATGCTGCTGAGCAACGCGACCGTCGTTTCCCTCGACGACGGCATCCTTACCCTGCGGTTCGCGCGGGACGGTGACGTCAAGGGCTTCACGACCAGCGGATGCGACGCGGACCTGCAACGGGTCCTCGCGTCCGCGTTCGGCCTGACCGTCCGGATCAGGGCACTGTCCGGGAACGACACGGGCCCTGGCGGCGACGGGCGTTCCCGGCTGAACGCGGTCCCCGCCCGCCCGGCCGATCCGGGTCCGGCACGCATGCCGCCGGTCGCAAGCAGCGACGGGGCCGCCGCCCGCGATGGCGGTGCGGCCGCGAGGCAGGACCGCCCCGGTGGCGGGGGACTTCCCCGAGGCCCCGGAAACCCGGCCTTCCCGGCGGGCGGGGAGGACAGCAGCGGCGCCCAGAGCCAGAAGCGGCCCCACGGCGCGGGCGCCGGAGGGTCCGCGCGTGGCCCGGGCCGCGAGGCCGGCGGGGCCCGGGCCAACGGCACTCCGGCGGGTGACGGCCCGGCCCCTGCTGCGCCCAGAGCGAACGTCACGTCGGCGGCGGCCGGGAACCCGGTCATCGTGGACGCGATCGAGACTCCGGCCGCCGAGGACATGGCCTCGCCGGGTCAGGCCGAAATCACCGGGATGGACCTGATCCAGCGGGAGCTCGGCGGCCAGATCATCGGTGAGATCGAGGACTGACGCAATCGGGCCATCCGCCGCGAAGTAGCCTTCGGCGTTCAGGGAACACGCCGGGCGGGTGCAGACTAGCCATGCGGCCGCAAACGCGCCCGGCCGGTCATCCGTCACCGGCGGAACAGCGGCCGGGACCAACGCAACCGCACGCTGACAACACCCACTGGGGGCAAAGTGAACCCTGACGGCCAGCTGGACATGCAGCAACTGCTCGCCGCCGCGCAGCAGATGCAGGAACAGCTCATGAATGCCCAGCAGGAACTTGCCGACACCGAGGTATCCGGCACCGCGGGCGGCGGCCTTGTTACGGCCCAGGTCAACGGTCAGGGCGAACTGGTGGACCTCAGCATCGCCCCGGAGGCGATCGACCCGGACGACCTGGAAGAGACGGCCCAGACCATTGCCGACCTGGTGCTCGCCGCTGTGCGGGACGCCTACGGGCGGGCCGGTGACCTCCAGCAGGAGAAGATGGGCCCGTTCGCGACGGCCCTCGGTGGCGGCGTGCCGGGCCTGCCTGAGATGCCGGGGATGCCGGGCGACCTGGGAACGCCGGGAGCCTCCGGGCTGGGTGGCCCCAGCCTGCCCAGCGCCAGCGGCGACGATCCGCACGGCGAATGAGGAGGGCCGCTCATCCGGGCGGCCGTGATCTAGGGAATCAGGATCTGACGTGTACGAAGGGGTCATACAGAACCTCATCGACGAGCTCGGGCGGCTCCCCGGCGTCGGGCCGAAGGGGGCCCAGCGGATCGCCTTCCATCTGCTCGCCACCGACCCGGAGGACGCGCGGAAGCTCGCGGCGGCGCTGCTGGAGGTTACCGAGCGGGTGAAGTTCTGCCGTACCTGCGGCAACGTGGCCGAGGAGGAGCAGTGCCGGATCTGCCTCGACCCGCGCCGCGACCCTTCCGTCATCTGCGTGGTCGAGGAGCCGAAGGACGTCGCGGCGGTGGAGAAGATCCGCGAGTACCGCGGGCGTTACCACGTGCTCGGCGGGGCGATCAGCCCGATCGACGGTATCGGCCCGGAAGAACTGCGGATCAGGGAGCTGATGGCGCGCCTGTCTGACGGGACGGTCACCGAGCTGATCCTCGCGACTGATCCCAACCTCGAGGGGGAAGCGACGGCGACCTACCTCGCCCGGCTGATTAAGCCAATGGGCCTGCGCGTCACCCGGCCGGCCAGCGGACTGCCGGTCGGTGGCGACCTGGAGTACGCGGACGAGGTGACACTCGGGCGCGCGTTCGAAGGACGGAGATTGCTTGATGTGTGAGCCAGCAGGGGGCCCAGCAGGGGGCAGCGCGCCGGAGTCGCCCGGGCCCACGGGCGCCCGGCCGCAGGAGGAACCCGCCACCGAGCTGAGCCCGCTCGCGGATCAGATCGCGGGGAACGTCCGGCTCTTCCTGGACGGTGTCGAACGGCTGGCGGCCGGTGACGGCCGTGACGAGGCCGTGCCCCTGCTCCTTCTCGAGGTGTCCCAGATCCTGCTCGCGGGTGCCCAGCTCGGCGCCACCTCCGACGTGATCCTGCCCAGCAACCTGGAGCCAGAGGTGGGCGACGACCCCGACCTGGACGCGCTCCGCGTCGGCCTGGCCCGCCAGGTCCCTGACTGCGACGACTACGCGGAACTGTTCGACCCGTACGCGGACACGCAGGGAACGCCGTTCCGCCTGTCCGATGACATCGCCGCTGTCGCGGCTGACCTTATCCACGGGCTCAAGCACTACCGCGCGGACCGGAGGCTGGAGGCCCTGTGGTGGTGGCAGTACTCGTACTTCAATCACTGGGGAACCCACGCTGGCGCCGCTCTGCGCGCCCTGCACGCGGTGGTTGCGCACGCCCGTCTGGACGTGGCCGAGGAGCGCACGGCCCTGTAACGGCAGATCCATTCAGCCGAACGGGCCAGTTACGGTGAGGCGCTCATACCGGCTCAGCGATCCCGGCCTTGCGCCGGGTGAGCGGCCGGTGCGTCGGCGGGTACCGGGGCGGGCAGCGGGGGCCCGGGGGGTCGTCCCCCCGGAAATTATTGTGAGGGGCCGGCAGCGCCTGGATACACTCCAAGCGTGCCCTGCCCGCAGAACCGGTGAGGAGCGGCTGCCCCGTGGCTCTTGTCGTGCAGAAATACGGTGGCTCGTCTGTGGCCGACGCGGATGGCATCAAGCGGGTAGCGCAGCGGATCGTCTCCACGCGCAAGGCCGGTGACCATGTTGTCGTGGTGGTCTCCGCGATGGGCGATAGCACGGACGAGCTTATCGACTTGGCCAACCGGGTCAGCCCGCTGCCGCCGGGGCGAGAGCTGGACATGCTGCTCACCGCAGGCGAGCGGATATCGATGGCGCTACTCGCGATGGCGATCGCCAGCCTGGGCCTGGAGGCCCAGTCGTTCACCGGCTCGCAGGCGGGCGTCATCACCGACTCGACGCACGGCAAGGCGCGCATCATCGACGTGACCCCGGGCCGGATCGCCACCGCGCTCGAGGGCGGGGCGATCCCGATCGTGGCCGGTTTCCAGGGCGTTTCGCAGACCAGCAAGGACATCACCACGCTGGGGCGCGGCGGATCCGACACCACGGCCGTGGCGCTGGCCGCCGCGCTGAACGCGGACGTCTGCGAGATCTACACCGACGTGGACGGCGTCTTCACCGCCGACCCGAGGATCGTCGCTGCCGCCCGGAAGATTCCGCGGCTCAGCTACGAGGAAATGCTCGAGATGGCCGCCTGTGGCGCCAAGGTGCTCCATCTGCGTTGCGTGGAGTACGCCCGCCGGTACGACCTGCCGATTCACGTCCGCTCCTCGTTCAGCAACAAGGTAGGCACCTGGGTCAGCGGGCACGCCGGGCACAAGACAGACACGAGCCAACTGAGCACGGCGCTGGCCGGCGCCGGGGAAAACGTGGAGGATTCCGAAGTGGAGCAGGCGATCATCTCCGGGGTGGCGCACGACCGGAGCGAGGCGAAGATCACCGTCGTCGGCGTTCCGAACCGGATCGGCGAAGCAGCGAGGATCTTCCGCGTGATCGCGGCCGCCGGCATCAACATCGACATGATCGTGCAGAACGTCTCGGCCGTGGCCACAGGCCGGACCGACATCTCCTTCACACTGCCGCGGGATGACGGCCAGGCCGCGATGTCCGCGCTCCAGCAGCTGCAGGACACCATCGGGTTCGAATCCCTGCTCTATGACGACCGGATCGGCAAAATTTCGCTGATCGGCGCCGGTATGCGCTCCCACCCCGGAGTCACGGCCACGTTCTTCGGCGCGCTCGCCGAGGTCGGCGTGAACATCGAGATGATCTCCACATCAGAGATCCGTATCTCGGTCGTGGTCGACCAGAAGGACGTGGACGAGGCGGTCAACGCCACGCACAAGGCTTTCGAGCTCGACGCGGCCGAGGTCGAGGCGGTCGTGTACGGAGGGACGGGGCGATGACCATCAAGCCATCCCTGGCCGTTGTCGGGGCGACCGGTGCCGTCGGCACGGTGATGCTCGACCTGCTTTCGACGCGTGAGGACATCTGGAGTGAGATCCGGCTGATCGCCTCGCCGCGGTCGGCCGGGCGCATGCTGCGGGTCCGCGGCCAGGGGTGCGAGGTCGTCGCGCTGTCGGAAGAGGCCTTCGACGGCATCGACGTGGCCATGTTCGACGTCCCGGACGAGGTTTCCGCGCAGTGGGCTCCGGTGGCCGCCGCGCGGGGTGCCGTGGCCGTGGACAACTCCGGGTCGTTCCGGATGGACCCGGACGTTCCCCTCGTCGTGCCCGAGGTGAACCCCGGCGAGGCGGCGAGGCGGCCCAAGGGCATCATCGCCAACCCGAACTGCACGACGCTATCGCTCATCGTCGCCGTGGCCGCGCTGCACCGGGAGTTCGGCCTGGAGGAAATGATCGTCGCCTCCTACCAGGCCGCATCGGGGGCCGGTCAGGCGGGCATCGACACGTTGTACGCGCAGCTGAACCGGGTCGGCAGCGGCTCACTCGGGCAGCGCCCCGGCGACGTCCGCGGGGCCGTGGGTGACCTGGGCCCGTTCCCGGCGCCGCTCGCGCTGAACGTGGTGCCCTGGGCCGGGTCGGTCAAGGACGACGGATGGTCCTCCGAAGAGCTGAAGATCCGCAACGAGTCCCGGAAGATCCTCGGGATGCCCGACCTGCGGGTGTCAGCCACCTGTGCCCGGGTGCCGGTGGTGACGACGCACTCCGTCGCGGTGCACGCGGTCTTCGGGCGTGAGGTCGAGCGCGCCGCCGCCCAGCGGGTGCTGCGCGAGGCCCCCGGCGTCGTGCTCACCGATGACCCGGAGCGCGGCGAGTTCCCGACCCCGGCGGACGCCGTGGGCACCGACCCGACGTGGGTGGGGCGCGTGCGCCGGTCCCTCGATGACCCGTGCGCGCTGGACCTGTTCGTCTGCGGCGACAACCTGCGCAAGGGGGCCGCTCTGAACACCGCGCAGATCGCCGAGCTCGTGGCCGCGGAACTGGTCTCCGCCGCTGCCGTTTAGCGGGCGCCCCGGAGCCAGGGATCGGCCATTCGGACAAAACGGACGAACATAGTTTCACAGGAATGTAATATATCGTTTCGTGCCCGAGCTGTGACCAAACCTGCTACGGTATCGATTCGGCTGGCGAAACTGTGATATCAGCCCTTTTAGCCCGTTCCAACAGCATATGAATCGTGTGCCGCTCTCAGATCTCTCCAGATCCTCGTGATCTTGAGGAGGTATGTCGTGACAACGACCCGCACCCGCTCGCGTGGCCATACGGGGTCCCGTGCCTCGGCCGCGCGCGCGGGCGCAGAACGCAGGCCGATGATCGTCGCGTCCGTCGCAGGCGGCATGATCCTGCTCGCTTTCGCCGCCCTGGTGACGTCGATCGGGCACATCGTGCTGGCGGCCACGGATCACTTCATGCTGAAGTACACCGGCGTCTTTGCGCTTATGCTGCTGACCGGCACGGCCTGCATGGGCGTCCTGGCGACGGACCGGACCATCCTCAACCCCGGCCATCGCGTTATCGCCCAGGCCGTGCACCGCGCGGTCGCGTTCGGGACGCTGGCGTTCCTCGTCGTGCACATCGTGCTGGAGATAACGGCGCAGCACCTGGAAGAGTCCAGCACACTGCACGTGCACGTGCTGGACGCGTTTATCCCGTTTCTTTCGCAGTACCGCACTTTCTACATGGCCGAGGGAACAATAGCCTCGGATCTCATTATCCTGCTGATTATTACCGGCATATTGCGACGGCGTTTTACCGTCAATGGTAATGCGTGGAAATGGCGTACTATCCATTACACAAATTATGCCGCCCTCATTCTTGGTGTGCTGCACGGTCTGCTGGCCGGCCGCAAGGCGATCGGCACCTTTGTGTACTGGAGCTATGGGGCCGTCCTGGCGATGCTCGCGATAGCCGTGCTCGTCCGGATCCTGGCCACGTCGCTGCGGTCGAAGGACATGGTCGCGGGGGCGGCGCCCCTGCCCGACAACGGTGGCTCAAGCTCGGCGCAGTCCATGCCGGTGCGCGCTGCGGCGCTCGGCCTTATGGGCCAGATGAGCGGCACGGTGCCCCTGGGCGGGGCGGCCAGGACCGTGCCCGCCCTGCAAGGCGGAAATCCGGGATCGGCTGCTCCCTTCGCCTCCCCGTACGCCCCCGTGGCCGAGCCCGCGCGGGCCGTCGCCGCGCTGCCGGACCCAGCCCCCCGCCCGGGGCTGGCCCCCACCGGACCGGCACAAGTTGGCGGGCTGCCGCGGTACGAGCCCGGTTACGACGGGCCGCCCCGGTACGAGGGCGCCCGGGCGCCCCATCTGAGCGACCGGGCGAGTCAGGGGCCAGATAGCGGTTACCTGACCGCGCCCCAGCCGGCTTACGGGGCCGGGTCCCGCCCATCGAACCGGACGGGCCCGCAGCCCGTCTATGGGAGCGGTCGGCCGCCTCCCTACGGGACTGGCCCTCAGCCTGTCCATCAGACGGGTCCTCAGCCTGCTTACCGAACAGGGCCAGAGCCGGCCTACGGGAGGGGCCCGCAGCCGCTCGACGGGACGGAGCCGCAACCCGCCCTGGGAACCGGACCCCCGCCATCCCGCCGGACCGGGCCGCAGTCCGCTTACCGTCCGGTGCCAGAGGGCCGCCGCGGGACCGGGCCTCAGCCCCTCTACCCGCCTTCCGGCGCGACGGGGCCGCAGCCCGTTTACCCGGCCGGATCCCGGCCGGACCCCGGAACGGGGCCGCGGCCCGTTTACCCGGCCGGATCCCGGCCCGGCTCCGGAACGGGGCCGCAGCCTGTATACCCGTCCGCGTCCGGATACCCGTCCTTGTCCGCTCCGGCCGAGCGGGAGTTCCCGGCCGCGTACGGTACCGGGCCCCAGCCCCGTTACCGGACCGGTCCGCAGCCCGGGTACGACTCTGGCCCCCGGGCAGGCCGGGAACGGGATTACACCCAGGACCATTCGTACGGCGCGGATCCCGGTTACGGCCAGGGCTATGGGCCGGAGCCCGGTTTCGGGCCCGACCAGGGCTACGACGAAGAGCCTGCTGATTATGCGCCAGACCCTTACGGACCGCAGCCGCGGCGGCCGCCGGAGGGTTACGGCGGCCCGCCGGGCTACCGAACCGGCCCCGGACAGCCGCAGTCCGGCCCGCGGCGCCGGCCGCAGCCACGTGACAGGCCATCAGGCGAACGTACCGGCCCCCTTCCCCGGGTTCCTTCCTACGGCGGTGACGAACGACGATGATCTCCAATTCGGCGTTGCAGCCGGGACCTGCGGCTGGCCCCGCCGCCCCGGCCATCATGCGGATCGGAGCAGCCCGGATGACCGCTGGGCTCGATCGGTACCCGCGGCTGGACCTGGAGGCCCACCGGGACCTGTTCGGCAGGCTGCCGAGGCTGTCGGAGGCCGAGCTCATCGCGATGGCGCGGCAGGTCGATCTGCGCGGTCACGGCGGCGCGGCATTCCCGTCCGCCCGCAAGCTGCAGGCCGTCGTCGACGCGTCCCGCAAGAGCGGTCAGCCGACGATCGTGGTGGTCAACGCCACCGAGGGCGAGCCAGGAAGCTTCAAGGACAAGATGCTCCTGATGAGGTCGCCCTACCTGGTCCTGTCCGGTGCTGCGCTGACGGCGGAGGCGATCGGGGCCGAGGAGATCATCGTCGGCGTGGCGGGCAACGAGCTGGCCAACCGGTCGCTGGATGCCGCGATCGCCGCGGAGCCGGGCCTGCGGGACCTGGTGCGGGTCGTCGAAGTGCCGGAGCGTTTCATCTCGGGAGAGAGCGGCGCCCTGATCCGGGCCATCAACGGGAAGAGCCCGGTGCCGCCCGGCCGTAAAGTGCTCGCGGCCGAGACCGGCGTGTACGGCCTGCCGACGCTGCTGTCCAACGCCGAGACCTTCGCGCAGCTCGCCGTGCTCGCGCTGCTCGGGCCGGAGCGTTATGCGTCGGTCGGCATGCCAGAGGAACCCGGCACCGTCCTGCTCAGTGTGAGCGGATCCGCTGCCCGCCCGGCGGTCGTCGAGGTGCCCACCGGTGTGCCGCTCGGCTCCGTTCTCGACATCTGCCAAGCGCCCGCAGGTGACGGCGTGCTGGTCGGCGGCTACCACGGGATGTGGCTACCGGCCGAGAACGCCTACGTCGTGCCCGTGTCGCGGGCCGGTCTCGAGGCGGTCGGCGGGACGCTCGGCGCCGGCATCGTCCTGCCGCTGGGCGACGGAACCTGCCCGCTCGGCGAGGTGTCCCGGATAGCGAGCTATCTGGCCGGGGAGTCTGCCGGGCAGTGCGGGCCCTGCAAGCTGGGCCTGCCGCGCATCGCCCGGGCGCTCGCCGCGCTGATCGACGGCTCGGGCGGCATCGAGGCCCTGGATGTGGCGCGGCGGTCCGCCGCATCGGTGTCGGGACGCGGTGCCTGTACGCACCCGGACGGCATGACCCGCTTCGTTCTGTCCGCGCTGGACGTGTTCACTGAGGACCTCGCGGCGCACGTGTTCCACTCCTCCTGCGGGCGCCCGGTCCGCGGCATCCTGCCGCTGACCTCCGGCCCGGAAGTACAGGCCCAGCAGCGCCTGGTCGTCGACTGGACGCGGTGCGAGGGCCATGGGCTGTGTGCTCACCTCGTGTCGGAGATCATCCACCTGGACAGCCACGGCTTCCCCGTGATGCTGGACATCCCGGTGCCGGACTGGCTGCGAAAGGACGCCCAGCAGGCGGTGGACATGTGCCCGGCGCTGGCGCTGCGGCTGACCAACGCGCCGCAGAAGCCATCCCGGCAGTCGCCCCCGGTGCCGCTGCCATGCCGGTCGGCCGCACCGCGCTGATCGGTGACGGTCCGGAGGCCCCGCAGCACCGGCCGGACGGCGGCAGATCACCGCGTGGTGCTTTCCCCGGCGATCGGGTAGCGTTTCCCCGGCGAGCCGGGGAGACGGGTTATGCCTCGGCCAGTTGCACGTGCACTAGGAGTTCCTGCGCGCCGTCGGGTTCCAGCACCAGGACGCCGACGTTGCCCGCGGCGGTGATATCCCCGCTGACCGTGCGCAACGACTCCAGACGGCCGGCTGGCCCGTGGATGCGGACGCTGCGGACCGGGGCGCGCATGGACTGCCGCGCCTCGGACTTGGCCTTGCGGATTGCGCTGATGACGGTACCCGCCATCGTGATGATGCCGCTGTCGGCGGCCGGGGTGGCGGTGGCCGCCGTCGGCCAGGGGCTGGTGTGCACCGAGTCGTCATGCCACCATGACCACGCTTCCTCGGTGCAGAACGGCAGGAACGGGGCGAACAGCCGGAGCAGGACCGACAGTGCGGAACGCAGCGAGAGCCGGGCGGACTGCGCAGCCGCTCCGCCGTCGTCGTACGCGCGCTGCTTGACCAGTTCGAGGTAGTCGTCGCAGAAGGACCAGAAGAAGCGCTCCGCGCTCTCCAGCGCGGCCGTGTACTCGAAGTCCCGCAGCGCCGCCGTCGCCTCGCCGATGACCTCGTCCAGGGCGGCCAGCATGGCCTTATCCAGCGTTTCGGTGACCGTGGCCCCCGGATCTGGTTCCGGGAACCCGAGCACGAACCGGCTGGCGTTGAGCAGCTTGGTCGCCAGGCGCCGGCCCACCTTCATCTGGCCCTGGTCAAAGGCGGTGTCCGTGCCAGGCCGACCGCTGGCCGCCCAGTAACGCACCGCGTCGGACCCGAGCTGCTCCAGCAGGTCGATGGGCGTGACGACGTTGCCCTTCGACTTGCTCATCTTCTTCCGGTCGGGATCGAGGATCCAGCCCGAGAGCGCGACGTTCCGCCACGGTAGCGTGCCTGATTCGAGCTCGGCCCGCAGGATGGTCGAGAACAGCCAGGTCCGGATGATGTCATGGGCCTGTGGGCGCAGATCCATCGGGAAGGTCCGCGCGTAACGATCGGGGTGGTCCTCCCACCCGCACACGATCTGCGGGGTCAGCGACGACGTGGCCCAGGTGTCCATGACGTCGGGATCGCCCGTGAAGCCGCCCGGCCGGCCACGCTGATCCTCGGTGTATCCGAGCGGGACAGCCGAGGACGGGTCCACCGGCAGTGTGGTGGTGCTGGGCAGGATGGGGGCGTCGTAGCGAGGGGCGCCGTTGTCGTCGAGCGGATACCAGAGCGGGAACGGGACCCCGAAGAAGCGCTGGCGGCTGATCAGCCAGTCCCCGTTGAGGCCGCGGATCCAGTCCTCGTACCGGGCCTTCATGTATGCCGGGTGCCAGCGCAGCTCGGCGCCGCGCCGCAGCAGCGCATCCCGGTGAGCGAGCGAGTGGATGAACCACTGCCGACTGGACACGATCTCGAGCGGTTTGTCGCCCTTCTCGTAGAACTTCACCGGCCGGACGGTTCCGCGCGGCTCACCGTCCAGGTCGCCGGACTCCTGCAGCATCGTCACCACCCGCTCACGGGCGGTGTGCACAGTGGCCCCGCCCAGCTTCTCGTACGCCGCGCGCCCGTCCGGGCTGTCCAGGCCGCTGGGCGGGTCAGCCAGGACGCGTCCGTCACGCCCGATGATGGTCCGGGTCGGCAGCTTCAGCTCGCGCCACCACTGGACGTCGGTGAGGTCGCCGAACGTGCAGCACATGGCGATACCCGCCCCCCGGTCCCGTTCGGCAGCCGGATGGGCCAGGATCGGAACGTCGACCCCGAATACGGGGGAGCTGACGGTGCTGCCGAACAGCGACTGGTAGCGCTCGTCGTCCGGGTGGGCGATCAGGGCCACGCAGGCGGGCAGCAGCTCGGGCCGGGTGGTCTCGATGTTTACGTGGCCACCGCCCGGGCCGTGGAACGCGATCCGGTACCAGGCACCGGGGTGCTCGCGGTCCTCCAGTTCCGCCTGGGCCACCGCGGTGCGGAACCCGACGTCCCAGAGCGTGGGCGCCTCGGCCTGGTAGGCCACGCCCTGTTCCCGCAAGCGCAGAAATGCCCGCTGGGAGACCCGCTGAGCGTGCTCCCCGATGGTGGTGTAGGTCATCGACCAGTCCACCGACAGACCGAGCCGCCGCCACAGCCGCTCGAACGCCTTCTCGTCCTCGGCGGTCAGCTTTTCGCACAGGTCGACGAAGTTGCGGCGGGAAATATCGACCGGGCGCTGCTGCTTGCCCGCGGCCGGTTCAGGCACGATGAAGCCGGGGTCGTAGGGCAGGGACGGATCGCAGCGCACGCCGTAGTAGTTCTGCACGCGGCGTTCGGTGGGCAGCCCGTTGTCGTCCCACCCCATGGGGTAGAACACGTCCTTCCCCGACATCCGCTGGAACCGGGCCACGATGTCGGTGTGCGTGTAGGAGAACACGTGGCCGACGTGCAGCGAGCCGCTGACCGTGGGCGGGGGCGTATCGATCGAGAACACCGTGGCGCGGTCGCCGTCCCCGCGGAACCGGTAAATCCCTGTCCGCTCCCACTCCTGTACCCATCTGACGTCAATCCCGTCGAGGGACGGGCGTTCGGGCACCTTCGGCGTAGTCTCGGACACACCTACACAGTAGCGTCACCGGCTCCCCGCCCGGTTCTGATGCGGGGCAGCCATCCGGGTGGGTGTTCGACGCCTGCTACCTCGCCGGCTTCCGCTGCCCGCCCAAGGACGACTCCCGCTGGGACGCCGACCTGCTCATTGCTGCCTGTGTTGTCAAGCCCGGAACGGGCCTCTGGGCTGGTCGGGGTGGCCGGATTTGAACCGGCGGCCTCTTCGTCCCGAAGCCGACCAACGATGCGACCGGCCAGGGCCTTGTCGTGCCTGACCTGCACAGCATCGTCCGCTGGTGTCCGACAATGGCGGCAGCTAGGATCTCACTGGTTATAGGCGGCCGGAATACTGTTGTAGCCGCCACCCGAGTAGACCGATAGTTCCGAGGCAATTTCGGGGGTCGCCGCGGAGCCTTCCAGCCCGGTCCCGGCCTTAAGCGCGGCCACGATGGCCGGATAGCTGCCCTTATTCATTTCTATCGGGAACGCCGCCACGAAGTCGGCCGGAGACGGATAGGCCTGGATTCCATCGGTGGCTGGATTGCCATTAGCGCTACTAACGGTACTTCCACCGTAAGGGGTCTGAAGGTTCAAAGGATTATTAAGATCATGCGGCCTGCCCTCGTTGGCAAACCAGTCCGCCATTGTCTGAACGTTCGCGCCGGTCGCGGGGGCGCCTAGCGCGGCGAGGGCACTGTCGGTCCAGGCAACCGCCGCGGATCCGGTCAGTGCGGTGTTGATCGCCAGGGGCGGCAGGCTCGAGACCGATGTCGTCGGCTGCTGGGCAGGCGGCTGGGTCGAGGGGGAAGCGGCTGGCGGTGACGGGGGTGCCGGAGCCTTCGGCGAGGCTGGCGGCTTCGGAGCGGACGACTCCGGCGAGCGGACGCGCGCGACCGCGACGCTCCCGATGCCGACCGGCGAGCCCAATTCGGTCGGCGAACCCGGTCCGGCCGAGACCGCGGCGGCATGGCGGGGCGCCCTGGTTCCGGTGCTGCTACCTCCGACGGCCGCGCTCGCGACCCCCGCGATGACGATCGACGCGGCGACGCTGCCGAGACCAGTCAGGACCTTGTGCCGCACCGCCCAAGGCGGTCGCGCTGGAGTCCAGGGCTGCCCGGCTTCGCTCGGCGCGAGGCCGCGTTCCTCGGCTGCATGACGCCCCACAACAGGCCCTTCCCCGTCCCGTTACATTTCCGGCGGATCGCATGTTATCGCGCGGGCCGCTCGCCGCGTGGCGCAATCGCGGTTTCTTCCCGCCGGGGCGAGATCAGTGGATGCGTGCTGATCGCCCCCTTGACAATCAGCGGCTCTCATGGGTGCTGCTGTACAAGATCAATAAAGGCCGGTCCATAACCAGAACCGACCTGTGAGCTGGTCGGAGTGGCCGAATTTGAACCGGCGGCCTCTTCGTCCCGAAGCCACGCGATGCTATTTCATGATAGGCGGCGGGCACAGCGCGTAGTTCGGGTGGAGCTGCCGCGCCCTGCGCGCCCTGGAGTGCTACACGATGAGAAGCGGATGAGGCATCCGTAGCGACCTGCACTGCAGGTAGCTCGCCATTCTAATCGAGCCGGCATAAAGGTTAACAAATGGTATGTCTGTTCAGATGGTGTACCGGCGTTGCTGGTTTCGCAGCCGGGCACGTAGCCCGGCCGTGTCACGGGTCAGCGTTTGATCTCGACAAGCAGACCCAGCTGTTGATAATTCCTGTCGCGGTGGCGACGGCTAGCCAGTACAGGCCACCGAAGCCGGTCGTCATCGTGGCCGCGACGCCCACGACGGCCAGCACGATGATCATGACGGCGGGCACGATGTGGCTCAGGCGCCAGCTGAGGGGATCGCCGTGTTCCTGCCGCCAGCGCGGCACGTCGATGGCAACCGCCAGCCCGATGAGGCCCGCGGTGAGAATTGCCTGACCGATCCCCAGGGGCCGTGTTCGACAGGCCGGGCAGCTGGTTCGGCAGGCTCGATGCCAGTCGTTGCACCCGAATTCTGGCCACCCTGCAAGCGTAGCGATGTCGCAAGGATGTGCGGGAGGGTCGCAGGTCGGCACGCCAGCCGATGCTTCACATGTCCGGCGTTCCTTCCGCACGTAGTCACGGCGGCGGGGCTGGACCCGAACCAATGGACCCCGCGCGAGCTACGGCGCAGTTTCGTTTCGCTGCTTTCAGACGCCGACGTCACGATTGAGCAGATCTCGCGCCTGGTCGGCCACGGCAGCCCTCTGGGAGGTATCTGACTGGCTCTTGCTCTCGTGATCCGTCAGGTCGGGGCGACTTTCGGCTGGTCCCGGTGATTCCGCCCCTCATCGCGCAGGGCGCTAAGGAAACTTGCGCTGACCTGGGGTCATGTAATCTCCGGCGTTCCTGCGGGACTTAGGCTAGCTATGTGGGTTACCTGCGGAGGGGGGCCGATGGTGAGTCTGGTGAAGTCAGTGCAGGTGGCGCGGCGCCCTGTCGCTCAGTTGGAGCAGGTTATCGGCGGCGAGCGGCACACACGCCTGGTCCGGGCGGCTGAGCAGTTCCGGCAGCGGCTGGCCGGGCGCACCGTCTGGAACGTCAGCTCGACCGCGGTTGGCGGTGGGGTAGCGGAGATGCTGCACGTGCTCATCGGGTACGTCCAGGATCTTGATATCCGGGTTCGCTGGCAGGTGATCACCGGTGATGCGGAGTTCTTCGTGCTCACCAAGCGCGTGCACAATCAGATCCACGGTGAGCAGGCCGGCGGTCCCCTCAGCGAGGCCGAGGCCGGGCATTACGCACGGATGCTCGCCGCGAACGCGGTCGAGTTGCTCGAGCTGGTACGGCCGGGAGATCTCGTGCTGCTGCACGATCCGCAGACCGCCGGGCTGACCGCGGCACTGGCGCGGGCCGGCGCTCAGGTGGCATGGCGCTGCCACATCGGCGTGGATTGGGAAAACGGCGCTACCCGGGCCGGGTGGAACTTTCTGCGCCCGCACCTGGTCTCCGCGAAGGGATACGTCTTCTCCCGCCGCCAGTACGCGCCACCGTGGGTTCCGGCCGAAAGGACCTGGACCATCCCGCCGTCGATCGATCCCTTCTCCCCGAAGAACCAGTTCCTCGATGACGACACCGTGCGGGCCATCCTGGCCAGGGTCGGCGTGCTGGACGGCGCCGCGCCGGACGGGCGGGCGTCCTTCTCGCGCAGCGACGGCGGCGCAGGTGTCGTTATCCGGTCCGCGGGGATCACCGGCGACGGCCGCCCCGGCCCCGGTGATCCGCTGCTGGTTCAGGTTTCCCGCTGGGACCAGCTCAAGGACATGCCCGGAGTGATGCGGGGCTTCGCCGAGTACATCGCACCCCGCGGCAGCGGATACCTCGTGCTGGCCGGCCCCGCGGTCGCGGGGGTCACCGATGACCCCGAGGGCGCTGCCGTATTCGGCGACTGCCTGCTGCAATGGCGTGATCTGCCGGCCGCGGTCCGCGCCCGGGTCCTGCTGGTCACCCTGCCCCTCGATGACCCCGACGAAAACGCCGCCATGGTCAACGCGCTGCAGCGGCACGCCACCGTCATCACGCAAAAGAGCCTCGCCGAAGGGTTCGGGCTGACCGTGGCCGAAGGCATGTGGAAAGCGCGGCCCGTCGTCGGCTCGGCCGTCGGCGGGATCAACGACCAGATCGCCGACGGCACCGGCATCCTGCTGCCCGACCCCCGGGACCTGGAAGCCTTCGGGGCGACGGTACGGCGGCTACTCGATGACCCCGGCGAAGCCGACCAGATCGGGCGCGCTGCTCACTCCCATATTGCAAAGCACTACGTAGGCGACCTGCACCTGCTCCGCTACGCGCAACTGTTCGGCGCGCTGATCTCGGAAGGCTAGAGCCACCGGTCCCGTGACGGCTCAGTGGCCGCGCAAGCGGCCGCACCACGACCGCAGAACTGCAGGTGAGAACGCTTACGGACCGACTCAAGGTGGTCGAAGAAGTCCCCGCGCCCGGTGCTCGTGCGCTGGTTGGCCCTCCATCGCAGGAGGATTCTTGTCCGCGGCGGCTTGGTACCAGGTGGCGTAACGCCTTACCAGCGGCGCCGCCGAGAGCCCGTGTAGGAGGACCGACAAGCCGACGGTCAAGTAGCTGGCCGCGACGATCGTCCCGGCGTGCGGAAGATGCGCGTCCTCGACGATCACCGCGAAGACGATCGACGCAAGCCCGCGTGGGCCAAACCAGCCCATGAACGCGACCGTCGGAGCCCGCGCATGAGTGCCCCACAGTGAGATCGCCACCGGCAGCATCCGCACGATCGTGAGGCTCAGCACGGCGTACAGCGCGATCTGCCAGCTCAGGTTCTCCAACGCCGGGCCGAGCAGCACGGCACCGAAAACGAGGAACGTAACGCCGTCGAGCACCGCCCCGGTCTCCTCGGTGAAGCGCATAAGTCCCGCAAGTTTGTCGCCAGCGAGCAGGCCAAACAGCGCGCCGGCCACGAATGCGGCGATGAACCCCGAACCGCCCAGCGCGTCCGCGATCCCGTACGCGAGCACCGCCGCGGCCAGGGGGATGATCTGCCGCCACGCATCGTCGATCAGGTTTCGTCCCCCGGCGATGATCACGACCGCCGCAGCGAGCGCGCCGGCGGCGAGCCCGGCCAGCAGCCCGTACCCGATCTGCTCGGCAAGCACCTGCAGCGGGTGGGACTCGCCGCCGGCACCGGAGACGGCCGCCAGCACGATCAACAGCAGCGGGACGCAGATGCCGTCGTTGAGGCCGCTCTCGACGTTCAGCGACTGACGCACGACTTGCGGAAGTCTCGGGTCCGTGACGACCGCGCTACCAAGCCCGGCGTCGGTCGGAGCGAGGATCACGCCAAGGATCAGCGCCTCACTGAACGAGAACGAGCCGAACAGGGCAACCGCGAGCAGCCCTCCCAGCACGATCGTTAGCGGCAGACCGACGCTAAGCAAGCGGACAGGCATCGAAGCCTCGCGCCGCAGCGCCCGCAGGTTCACGCGCGAGGAATCGGAGAACAGCACCACCGCGAGCGTCGCCTCCGCGAGCGTCCGCACCGTCGAGCTCGTAGGCGGCACCGTCAGGTTGTCAAGCACGAGCGGGCCGACGAGAACGCCGACCGCGACGACCACCATCGCGGGCGTGATGGGCGTACTAGACAGAGGTCGGGACACCGCCGCGATGAGCAGCAGCGTCAGACCGGCAATCGCAAGGCCAGCATCCACCGCCAGCCCCCTATTGCTGCAAGTTGGCGAGAAGACATTACCTGCCGCCGGTCGAGACTATGCGGGCCATCAGGAGATCAGACCTGATGAGGATCTCGGCGATGACGTGCTTGTCGTTCGATGGATCGACACCGTTTCATACGAGGACGATTTCACCATCGACTTCGCTGCCGAGAGGGCGACCGAGGTCGCGGTGCGCTTGCTCGATGCGGGGAGCGGTGACGAGGCTTGTCGGCAATGCGCCGAGCAGTGCATCGATAGCCTGGACTGCTCTTTGTTGGCGACATCGACATCAGGACCGTGATCCATCGGAGAACGTGTCCAAAGCCTGAAACGTCTCGAGCAGCTCCGCGACGGTCGGGGCTTGGCTGGGGCAGACGGTGCGAGCGCTGGAGTGGCCGGCGAACCTGTTCGCGGACGCCTCGGAGAAGCTTAAGGGGGCGTGACGTTGCCGCTGATGCTAGCGTTGCGGCCATGCCATTGAATGTTGCGGAGGCCGCTGGTCTTATCTGGGCGGGGGTCGGCGGCAAGCGCCTGCTGGATCATCCGTTTTACCGCCGCTGGGAGGCGGGGACGCTGGCCAGGGGCGAGCTGGCCGCCTACGCCGAGCAGTACCGCCATATCGAGGCGGCGTTGCCGGAGGTCCTGCGCCGGGTCGCGTCGAACCTGCCTGACGGCCCGGCCCGGGCGGCGGTGAACGCCAACCTGTCCGACGAGCTCGGCCGCCCGGCGCCGCACCTGGAACTGTTCGACGCCTTCGCCGCGGCGGCCGGGGCACGGTCCGGCGCACCGCCGGCCCCGGCAACGCGGTCCCTTACCGCGCTGCAGCGGTCATCGGCCGCCGGCGACCCGGTCCGGGGGCTCGGCGTGCTGGCCGCCTACGAGACTCAGGCCGCCGCCGTCGCGGCGACGAAAGCCGCCGGGTTGCGCCGCCACTATGGCATCGACGGCCCCGGCGTGGCGTTCTGGGATGTGCACGCGGACCTGGAAGCCGACCACGCCGACTGGACGGCCAGCGCGCTGGCCGCCACCGCCGCCAGCGCCGCGCAGGTGACCAGCGCGGCAGCGGACGGAGCCCGCGCCTGGTGGCAGTTCCTCGACGAACGCCAGACCGCGGCGTAGATCACCGGCCGCGCGATCACCGCGACGCGGGTCTCATCTGCCCGTAGCCTCCAGCCGCCGCTGCGCCTCAGCGGTCAGCTCGGCACAGATTCAGGTAGCACGGCGCCCGGTGCAGTGGCAAGCGGGGAGACGCTGCCTGCATCGCACGGCTGACCGAACAGCAAACACCATCCGCTCCCGGCACGACCCTGAGGGCATACTCCCGTTTGGGCGACACGGAATATAACCGGCCGCCCAAGGCATACGGATGATCGGCCGCAGAACCCCCCGCACGCGCCGAAGATCGTTGCGCGCAGTTGGTCTTCCGTAGCCCAGGCGCCGCCAAACACCGTACACAATCGACGCACGCGCATGACTGAAGTCGCCTGTACGGGCTGCCCGCGCCGATGGCCTGATTCCCGAGGCTCACCCGGTGATCGCGCCCGAGCCAGCGCCCGCACGCGGAAGGCCGGCGGAGGATGCCGACCTCGGCGTGGAGCCGGGGCTGGGGGGCGCGCTGGGCCCGCTCGCGACGACGGCGGAGGACAGGCGTCAGGCCCGCGACGCGCTGCTCTGGTGGCTGGCTCGTGAGTCCACCAGCAACGCGGCCGCAGAGCTGGCGGGCGCGCTTCGGGCACCCCATCCCCGCCAGGTCTCCCCGTGTGCTCCAGGCCACACGATTCCCGACTCGACCCGTCCTCCGGCCGCTCGGAATACGGGACTTTGGACTTTTGCGATGGGCGGCCTCCGACGAGGCCGCGTGTGCCGCCCCGGCGATCCGGCCAGGGCGCCGCGATCCAAGATCGTCGTCAGCGTTAACGGCTGTACGGATCTCCCCCTACCCGCAGCACGGCACTGATCGCCACCGGGGCGACACCAAATTAGATCAACCGACGGACCCATGCATCGGTGTATCAGCGGGACCGGTCGTTTGCTCAGTATTGGTGGACGGGCCACGCAGGAGGTGCGGTGACCCGGTTTCACACGGACCACGCACATCCAGGGGCTTTCGATGGGCGAATTGCAATACAGCGAGGTGCAGGTTGCGGTGGCGCAGTCGAGCCTCACGACAATCGCCCCGTACATGTTCTGGCTGATGTTCCGCAACGTCGCATCGGGCGGATTCGTGTTCGAAGATCCGGAGAACACGCATGCTCTCTCCCAGCCCGGCTGCGTGCTCGCCTCACCGTCGTGGGAGAATACCGGGCACGTGGACCAGGACTACGTCTACAACTGGACGCGCGACGCGGCGACCGTCGCGATCGAGATGGCGGCGGGAACGATCCCCACTAACCAGCCGCTGATCGACTACGTGCAGTTCGCGCAGGCCTGCCAGAACTCAGCCAGCGCCTTCGGTCACTTCGATCGTGCGTCGTTCTTCATCGACGGCACGCCGCGGCAGCAGTGGACCGACCAGACCGACGGGCCGGCCCTGCAGACGCTGGCGATCCTGCAGCTGTTCTCCCAGCTCGACGCGCCGACGCAGACCGTGGCGAACGCTGTGATCGCGGCGAACCTGAACTTCCTGCAGGGCACCTATCAGGGCGAGACGGTCAATCTGTGGGAGGAGGAGACCGGCGCCTCATTCTTCGCGCGCTCCGTGCAACTGGAGTGCTTCCGGGCGATCACCGGCAACACCCTCGGGATCCCGGTCCCGGGGTGGCTCAGCACCGCCATACCGTGGCTGCAGAACGCCCTCCAGCAGCACTGGAACGGCCAGTACTATCAGTCGCTGCTCCCCGTCCCGACCGACAAAACCCCGTACGACCCCAACATCAACATCGTCATGGCCGCGATCTACGGCGCCGTGGCGGTGACGGACACCAAGCTGCTGGCGACCGCCGCGCTCCTGCGCAGCCAGTGGGCCGACCCGGCCTCGGCCTACTTCTACCCGATCAACGGGGCCGATCAGCAACGCGGCATCGGCCCGCTGCTTGGCCGCTATCCGGGCGACACCTACGACGGCAACAGCGATGCGCCGGCCGACGATCACCCCTGGACGGTGTCCACGTGCAACTTCGCGGAGCTGTACTACCGCCTGGCGGGCGCGATCACCGCCGCCGGAGCGATTCCTCTCGACGCCAACTCCGCCACCTTCTTCAGCCAGGTTGGAGTAGGCTCCTCGACCACTCCGGCCGCGGCCGCGGCGGCGCTGCAGAGCGCCGGCGACCAGATGCTGCAGGCGGTCACCTTCCACAGCGATCATCTCGAGCTCAGCGAGCAGTTCGATGCGACGTCCGGCTACGAGAAGAGTGTCAGCAACCTGTCCTGGAGCTACGCATCGTTCCTGTCGGCGGTCCGCGCCAGGTAACACCTGACCGCGGCCGGACCGATTTGGATGAAACCGGGTTTCCGAAGGGACCATGCACCAGTCCGCCAGCCACGGCGCGCGAGCAAGGGCACCGGCGTGAATGACCGGAACGTCTTATGGATCTTGTCGAGAATCGATTTACAGCGCAGTGAACACACCCTATGCAAGGCGCGAGGCCTCGTGACAAACTCCGTCGTATTAGGTGCTCTAGACCCCGACCATTTATCTTCCCCGCTGCCGAGGTGTCATTTCGCTGCGGCCCGCTGGCAATTCACCGCGTCATGCTCGCCGTTCACCCTGACGATCCGCACACCGAACTGATCACCGGATCCAGATCCACCCCGCACGGCTTCTCACTGAACCAGGTAGAAGAGCTGTCTCAGCAACCCCGCCTCCACTATCACGCAAAACATGTCCGGCATTCTGACTGCTGGACTCCGGTCGGCGGATCCTCAATCGGGAGGGGACCTGAATGACTCACCAGCTCACAGCGGACGCCGCACCACCTGAGATCATCTACATCATCCGCCACGGCGAAAAACCAGCTGATCCGCCGCTCGCAGGCCCTGGGCAGTCTCCGCCCGCACCGGAGCCGCCCTTTGGGGTCGACGAACAGGGCAATCAGAACCCGCATTCCCTGCTGCCGCGAGGGTGGCAGCGCTCCGGCGCGCTCACTGTGCTCTTCGATCCCGCCGTCGGGACGCCGCAGGCGAGACTGCGCACCCCCGCAGCCTTGCTCTCACCTTCCTACGGGCACCCAGCCAAGACGGCCGCGCACCGGACGCATCAGACCATCCAGGGTCTCAGCGATCGCCTGGGACTGCAGATAGTCTCCACCTTCGCCGAGGGGCAAGAATCCGAGCTAGCCGCCAGCGTGGTCAGCGGCTACCCGGGTGTCGTGCTGATCTGCTGGGAGCATGACCACATCCCGGCGCTCGCCTCGTCGCTGCCGGCCGTCCCGGGAACGGCGATACCCCAGACCTGGCCTGGCGACCGGTTCGATGTCATCTGGACGTTCACAGTGGTGCCGGAAGCCGCGGCCGGTCACCGAGTTACCTCGGCGTAGCCCGGGTGACGATCTGGCTCCCCACCCAGGATCCAGCCGACCTGCGCCGTTCCCTCGAAGCTGTCCACGAGAGCCTTATCTCCAAAGTGTCCTTACGCCGGATGGCTCATGTTCGAGGCGTGCGTGCCGCACCTTCGGCCACGCATGAGCGCAGGAAAGGACACGTGTGAGCGGAGCCGCCCCGAGGCAGGAACCGTGAACGGCGGGGTGATCAGACCGGCCTCGGGTTCGCGATCTCGCCGGCCAATGTGCACCGGGCATACTCACACCGGCAGATAACTCACACCGGCAGATTAAGGGAGCAGAAGATGGGCACGCCAGCACGGGTTCGTCAGGACCCAGATCTCCGGAAGACCTGTGGCGCCGGGAGTTAAATGACTGGCTGCGGGATGATCTGGTAGGTGATGGGCCGGTTGTCGCCCGGGATGGACGGCGGCTCGGCGTTGATCTGGCCGGTGAGCAGGGCAAGGGCTCGCGCGACGCGGGGTGCGGCGGGTGCCTGGAGGGTGACCGTGATCGCGGCGGGGGCGAAGGTGATGGTCCCGGCCAGGCCGCGGATGATGGTCTCGCGGGTGACGGCCCGGTATTCGTCGTCGTCGCGCAGGTAGGCGTTGAGCTGGCTGGACAGCCAGTGCTCAGCGTTGTGGGCGAGCAGCCGGAGCACCATCTGCAGGCCCCGCCGTCCCGCGCGCAGCACCGCGATCCGGGCCTCGGGGTCGATCTGGTCTGCGGGCAGTTTCGCGGGAACCTGGTCCCGGGCGGCGGTCGCTGCCTGCAGTTTCTTCCGCGCGGCGGTGATCGCGTGGTTCACGTCCGGGATCGCCTTGTTCTTGGCTGCGGCGGTGGTGCCGGGGTCGGCGAGCAGCGCGGCCAGGGCGCGCTCGGCGGCGGCCAGGTTCTTGTCCGCGTCGCGGACGGCGGCGTTCGCGGCCTTGCGTGCCGGGTTCGCGGTTATCTTGGTGTTCACCGTGATTTCGGCGGCGTAATCGCAGATCTTGTCGATGCCGTAGTTCTCCGCCGCGTACTTGAGGAAGTTCTCCTCCCGCCACCGGGACTTCAGCCAGCCCAGGATGTCCGCCGGGCACGAATCGAAGTCGGAGGTCAGGATCTGCAGCACGACCTTGCCGTGTTCGAACAGGGTGAGCTGCCGGGCCTCGCCGTAGTCCTTGAGCTGGGCTTTCTCCTCGGCCCAGGCGACCTGCCGCTTCTTGCCGCCGACGGTCACCGGGGTGATGACCGGCAGCGCGGCGGGGACCGCGAGCGGCGCGCGGCGGTAGGTGACCCAGTGCACGTCCTGCTCGCGGCAGTGCGTGAAGACCTGCGGGTAGGCGCCGCCGCGGTCGAACCCGACCATGATCGTCGCACCGCGGCCGGCGGCTTTCTTCAGCTCGGACAGCGCCTTCGGCAAGGTGACGGTCAGCCCGGACGGTTCCCCGGACACGAAGCACACCGCCCGCCCGTCGTGGGCGGTGACGTGGGTGTCCGCGCGGCCCCTTTCCGCCCGGCCCCGCTTGTTGTTCCACCCCTTCAGCGCCGGCTTGGCGCCGGTGTAGGGGACGAAGTGGTCATCGACGTAATACACCCCGGACAGGACCGGGTCGGCGGCCAGCATCGCCGAGGCGAACATCCGCTGCACCTGCAGCGGATCGGTGCGATCCGCGATCGCGGCCAGCCGCGGGCGCAGCGTCCGCAGGCCCGGGAGCCGGGACAGCCCGGCCAGCGGCCCGGCCTCGGCGCCAGGCAGGTGCTTGAACTGCTCGGCCGTCGCCGCGCCCAGCGCGAAGCACAGGCTCACCGCCGACAGCAGCGCCACGTCACCGGGCCGGGCGTCCTCGCCCGCGGCGGCCTGCAGGATCTCCCCGGCCCCGGCCCGCGTCCCGAACGCGTGCAGCAGCATCGCCCCTGCGTACCGGGACGAGACCGTCACCGGCCCCGCGGGCCGCTCCGCATCCGCCGCTGGCCGCGGCGGCACGGGCTCTCCGGGACCGGGCTGCTCCTCCGGCTCCGGCTCCGCGGCCTGCGTGTGAGCGGCCTCCGGTTCCGGTCGCGGCGCCTGCGGCAGCGGGTCCTGCACGTGCGCACGGCCCAGCCGCCGCAGCACCGTGGACTGGTTCACCCCGAGCCGCCGGGCGATCTCCGCGTCCCGAACCCCTACGGCCCGCCACGCCCGTGCTTGCTCCCACGACGCATCATCTGTCTCCCCGGGCCGTCCCGCCGGGCGGACCAGCGCGGCCGTCCCTTCCCGCAGCGCCCGCTGCCGCAGCGTGGCCACGTAACTCGGGGTCAGCCCCAGCACCGCGGCCACGTCCTTCCCGCTGAACCCCAGCTGCCGCAGCGTCACCGCCGCCACGTGGCGCATCGCCGCGTCGTCCTCGCTGAACCGGGACAGCTCCACTGACCCGGCGAAGATCACCGTCTCCCCGCCGGCGTTCAAGCGGTGCAGATCACGCGGGCAGGGCATGCCCTCCAGGATGGCGGCAGCAGCGGCGGACATGCCCGCATTTTATCCTGATCTAACATATTATGCAAAGAAATGCGGACAGTAACCGCAGCTCACAGGCATGCCTTCCGGAGATCTGGGACCGGGCGGTCATCACCGAACCGGCAAAGCGGAGAGCACGCAAGGGAGCACCGCCGCGCCCGCGGGCTCATCCGGTGCTCGGATCGGCACTGGACCTGCGCCGCAGCCAGGCCGAGACGTACGCGCGTGTGATGCGTGAGCACGGCGACGTCGTGCGCCTGGCCGCCGGGCCGCCGGGGCTGCGTGTCCAGGTATATTGCGTGTTTCACCCCGATGGCGTCAGGCAGGTGCTGGCGGGCTCGCGGGACGGTTACACGAAGCGCAACCGGTTTTACGTGCAGATCGCGGAAGCGCTCGGGTGGGGGCTGCTGACCACCGAAGGGCAGCGCTGGCAGCGTCAGCGGCGGCTGATCCAGCCGCTGTTTACCCGCAAGGAGATCGCGGGCTACGCGAACCTGATGGCCGGGGAGGCCGCGGCGGTCGCGCGGCAGTGGGAGTCTGCCGCGCGCGACGGTGCAGGCGTCGATGCGCATGCGGAAATGGTCCGCCTGACCCTGCGGGTGGTCGGGCGGTCGATCTTCGGTGACGAGGTCGAGCCGGCTGTCGCCGTTCTCGACTCGGCGTTTCCGGTGCTCAACCGCCACACGTTCCGCCGGGCGATGTCGCCGGTGGCCACGCCGGCGTCCTGGCCGACGCCGGGCAACAGGCAGGCGGCACGGGCCCGGCACGCGCTGTACGGCGTCGTCGATGAGCTGATCGCCCGGCGGATGCAGGCCGGGGCCGGCGGCCAGGATCTGGTCTCGCGCCTGCTGAGCGCCCGCGACGCAGATACCGGCGAGCCGATGGACGCCCAGCAGGTACGAGACGAGGCACTGATCTTCCTGCTCGCTGGGCACGAGACCACATCCACGGCGCTCACGTTCACCCTTCATCTGCTGGGCCGCCACCCCGGCGAGCAGGCGAGGGTCCACGACGAGCTGGACGCCGTGCTGGGCGGCCGGCCGCCGACGGCGGCCGACCTGCCAGCGCTGCGGCACACCGCGATGGCGATCAAGGAGGCGATGCGCCTGTACCCGCCCGCGTACGCCATCGGCCGCCGCGCAGAGGCCGAGACTGAGATCGGCGGCTACGTGATCCCCGCGGGATCCGACGTCCTGGTGAGCCAGTACGCCACCCACCGGCACCCGCTGTTCTGGCCCGACGCCGAGACGTTCGACCCGTCCCGGTTCACGGCCGAGCGCGAGCAGGCTCGCCACCCGCACGCCTATTTCCCGTTCGGCGCCGGCCCGCGCGCCTGCATCGGGTCCCAGTTCGCGATCCTCGAGGCGGTGATCGCGGTCGCCGTTCTGCTGCAGCACTGCAACCTGCGCAGCGAGCTCGCACATATCCCCATCGACACCGCGGGAATCACCCTGCGGCCGAACGGCCCCGTGCCGATCCAGCCGTCGCGGCGCTGAGCGCCCGCGACCGCCCCCGGCAAGCGCCGGGCCAATGGCGGCTAGCCGGCCGACATGCCCTGGGCGGGCACACGAAGGAAGCCGTTTTGAGTGGTGCTTTTGCGTAGTCGGCAGCGCGGAACTAGGCCCTCCGCTCGGGTCCGTGTCACCAACCGCAAAGCAACCGACGGGCGGATCACCGTCACGCTCATCTGGGCGATCACCGTAACAGGCGCGCTGGTCATCGCCACTGCCGCATCCCTGTCGGCCGCTGCCGTGATCGCTGTCATCGCGAGAGGTGATGAGCGACGTTCACGATGGAGGCATCGAGGACCGCCATGAACTGATCGACAAGGGCAACGGTCAGGACGAGACCGGGGCACACCGGACGCTCACGGCGAGCAGGCGCGCCGGATGCCCCCAGTATGGGCGCGTGTGCTGACCATCGCCGACGACCTGCACGAGCGCGGCGTCGGCGACATCGCCGCCGCGCGGGCCGGTGCGCTGCCCGGCGCGCTCGGTGCCGTCCTGGACGTCGGTCGCCGGCGTGCTCGCCGAACTGCCCGGCACCAGCGTGGAGAACGCGCCGCGGATGGCCGACTTCGCCAGGGTGCTCGCCGCGCTCGACACCGTGACCGGGCGGGGCACCGTGGCCAGCTACCGGGCCAAGGTGGCCAGCCTGGCGCCGTCACTGATCGAGGCCAACACCTTCGCCTACGCCATCTACCGCCTCGCCACCCTCCCCAGCCTCGGCGGTCTGGACCCGGGCCCGCGCGCCCGGTATCAGGCGCTGCGGTTCCTCCCTCTGGAAGGGTGTGCGGACCGGGTGGCCGCGGGGTCGGCCGCCGGGCCGGGCCGACCATGCGCATCCGGCGCTGGGGACAGGAGCCCGCGATGAACACGAAGACCATGCGTGTGCTGGCGAAATCCGCCGTGGCGGTGACCGTGCCGGGAACCGCTGTTCTGGCCCGGGCCCCGGCCGGTTCTGCCGCGCTCGTGACCCGGACGGCCGCCGTGCCCGCCACCGGGGCGGCGTCGCCACACCCTGGCGTGGATCAAGGGTCATATTCCTTGTATTTCAGGCTTGATCGCCTGGAGAGAAGAGAGACAGATGAGCAGCAACGGTGTTTTTTCCAGTAATGGTCCCCTGCCCGCCGTTATTGCTAGTGGCACTACTGACAACGCAGATGGGATTGACGCCAGAAACGCAAGTGCGGGCCACTGAGCACTCAGGCGGCCGCGGTTAACCGTGACCGGGTACAGCCCGGCCGCATCGGACGCGCCTGCGCCCTGCGTCTCGGCCAGGGGCAACGGAGCCAGACATGCCGACCAGGAAAAGGCGGAAATTGGGTGATAACCCGCTGTATCACTCGGTGAGCCTCTGCAAGTTGCCGCGGACGGTCATGGTAAGCGGGTGGTCGTCGCCCAGCCCCCCCCGGGCGCAGGCGGCCAGGGTGGCCTTATACAGGGGGATGGCCCGGCCGAGGTCCCCCGCCGACTGGTAGGCGTGGGCCAGGTTGTTGCGCAAGGTGAGGGTCTGGGGGTGGTCCTCGCCCCGCACCCGGGCGCAGGCAGCCACGGTGGCCTCGAACAGGCGGATGGCCCGGCCCGCCGCCGACTGGTAGGTGTAGGCGAGGTTGTTGCGCGAGATGAGGGTCTGGGGGTGGTCCTCGCCCAGCACCCGGGCGCAGGCGGCCACGGTGGCCTCGAACAGGGGGATGGCCTGGCTCAGGTCCCCCGCCGACTGGTAGGTGTAGGCGAGGTTGTTGCGCGAGACAAGGGTCTGGAGGTGGTCCTCGCCCAGCACCCGGCGCCTGCAGTCGACGGTGGCCTCGAACAGGGGGATGGCCCGGCTCAGGTCCCCCGCCGAACGGTAGGCGTAGGCGAGGTTGTTGCGCGAGACGAGGGTGTCCGGGTGGTCCTCGCCCAGCACCCGGGCGCAGGCGGCCAGGGTGGCCTCATACAGGGGGATGGCCTGGCCCAGGTCCCCCGCCGACTGGTAGGCGTAGGCGAGGTTGTTGCGCGAGACAAGGGTCTGGGGGTGGTCCTCGCCCAGCACCCGGCGCCTGCCGTCGACGGTGGCCTCATACAGGGGGATGGCCCGGCCCAGGTTCCCCGCCGACTGGTAGGCGCCGGCGAGGTTGTTGCGCGAGCGGAGGGTGTCCGGATGGTCCTCGCCCAGCACCCGGGCGCAGACGGGCAGGGTGGCCTCGAACAGGAGGATGGCCTGGCCCAGGTCCCCCGCCGACCGGTAGGCCGCGGCGAGGTTGTTGCGCGAGGCGAGGGTGTCGGGGTGGTCGTTGCCCAGCACCCGGCGCCGGTCGTCGAGGGTGGCCTCGAACAGGGGGATGGCCCGGCCCGGGTCCCCCGCCGACTGGTAGGCGCCGGCGAGGTCGTTGCGCGAGACGAGGGTCTGGGGGTGATCCTCGCCCAGCATCCGGGTGCGGGTGGCCAGGCCGCGTTCGAACAGCGGGATGGCCCGGGCCAGGGCACCCTGGTCCTCCAGGAATGTTGCCGTCTTGCCGAGCAGGGTCGCTGTGGTTGCTGTGTCGGTGCCCGGTGTGGTGTGTTGAGCGATCGCTTCGAGGTGTGGCAGCAGGATCCGCCAGGTCGGCCATCCGGCCGGGTCCCTTGCGGTGGGCGGGACCGCTTTGCCGAGGAGGGTGGCGGCCTGGTCGCGGGCTTCGTCGACGGCGGCGGGGCTGCGGTGGGGGTCGGCGGGGTCGGGGGTGCGGGTGACGGCCTGCACCAGCCGGTGCACCGCCAGGGTGTCACCCTCGGTGGTGATCATGCTGTAGGCGGCCAGGCGCCCGATCGCCGTCAGCAGCGGCTGCGGGTCGGCCAGCCCGTCGACCAGGGACCGGGGGATGTTGTCCGGCGCGCAGAAGGCCAGGATCCGCAGCAGTTGCCCGGCGTGGGGGGTGCCGGTGAGCTGGTCGAGTGTCACCCGCCAGATCCGGGCGATGGTGCGCTGCGCGTCACCGCCCTCGGCGGTCTGCTGGTACATGCCGACCGGGTAGCCGGCGAGCAGCTGCAGGTAGGCCGCGGGGGTGGTGCCGGTTTCGGCGATGTACGCGCCGGCTTGCTCGATGGCTAGCGGCAGGTATCCCAGTTCGGCGCACAGCGCGTCCGCGCCGGCCAGACGGCCCGGATCGGGGTCGCCGCCGTGGGTGAGGATCGCTGCCAGCAGGTGCCTGGCTTCGCCGGGGGCGAGCACGTCCAGGCGCACGGGGGTGGCGATGCCGCGCCAGCCGGTGGCGCGGCGGCTGGTGATCACGAGCCGGCCGGTGGCCGCCCGGGCGAGCAGGGCCTGGGCGTGGGCGGGGTCGGTGACGTTGTCCAGCACGACCAGCCACCGGTCGTGGCTGGCGAGCCACTGCACGGCCCGCTCCCGCAGCACCTCCGTGGGCAGCAGCCCGGCCAGGGCCGGCTGCAGCGCGGTGGCCAGGGCGGCCAGCCCGGTATCGATCCCGGCCGGGCTGTCCGCGGTGACCCACCAGATGACGCTGAAGTCCCGCTGGTGGGTGGCGGCGTACCGGGCAGCCAGCGTGCTCTTGCCGACGCCGCCCAGCCCGTGCACCGCCAGCACCACCACCCCCGCGCCAGCTACGTCGGCGCTGGCGGTCACGGCATCGGCGAGCCGGGCCAGCTCACCGGCGCGGCCGACGAACATGCCCGTGTGGTGCGGCAGGTTCGTCAGGTTCGGCGGGGCTTCAATACCGGCGGGGGGTGTTAGCGCCTCTGGCGGCAGCACGGTGGCGTGCTGCGCCTGGTCGGGCAGGGCGCGCAGGCCCAGCCATGTCACCACGGCGGCCACCACCACGGCCAGAGCGAGCGTCCCGCCGAGACCCAGCCACATCGGGACCAGCGCTGTCCCGGCCCGGGACCGCTTGGGGGACCCATCTGGCGGCGCTGCTTACGTGGGCTGCTCATAAGCTAATCGTGCGCCCGGCCGACCAGAAACTGAAGAAACGGGGACGCCTACCGCGTAAAGCGGTCCGCTTTATGCGGTAACGCCGGCCGCTCGTCCTGCTGCGCAGCGCCAGCGTGTGACGTTCAGGGCTCCCTTGTCGACGAATAACCTGGTCGCATCCGGCCGCGGCCAGGGCGTCGCGCTGGGCGCTGGGGTTCTGGTCGCGAGTGGACACCCGCCCGTAGCCGATCTTCATGGCCCGCAGCTGTACCGGTAGCCCCCGACAGCGTGACGAAACTGCGGACTCGGCATGCCCTGCACCGCATGATGCTCGACGAGCTGGCCCCCGACGGCAGGCCCGGCGGGTGCGGATAGGCAGAACCGACGTGGAGCGGCCCGCGCGTCCCGGTTCAGCTGATGAGCCAGTCGAAGAATCTGATGCTGCCGCCGAGTACCGCAAGGCCGGCGAGAGCGGCCTCGGCAGGCGTGCAGCCCATGTCAGGCCGGCGGTGACGCCCGGGGCCAGGGCGGCGAGCAGGAGAATGAGCGCGGCCCGGATGGTCAGCAGACCGGAACGGGAGGCAGGGCGGATCGCCTGGAACCGCGCGTACTCCTCCCCGGCAATCCCCCTTGGCCGCGATGCGCTGCTCAGTGAGATCCTGCAGCTCCTTGACCACGGCCGGCCCAAGGCTCTCCTGGCCGGGCGGCGCAGCGGCGCGATTCTCGACATGATCACTAGCGGCGGTCCGGCCCGGGCGGGCACCGCCCGGTGATTGTCGTAAAAGGCGTTGCAAAGCCGGTGTGCCCGGCAACCGGGCCAGCACCGTTTCTCCCGCAGTCCCCGGGGTGTGACCGCGCCCCCCGCCGATAGCCCCGAAGCTCTCGGCTATTTCGCCCCCGGTGACGCGTTCCTTACCGGCGCCCCTTGGCCGCGATGGCCTGGTCCACTGTCTCGTGGATGCCGAAGACCTTCGTCAGCCCGGTGGTCCGGAAGATCTTCAGTATCCGCTCCTGCGTGCAGACCAGATCCAGCGAGCCGTCGTGCGCCCGCACCCGCTTCAGGCCTCCTACCAGCACCGCGAGGCCGGTGGAGTCGAGGAACTCAACCCTGTCCAGGTTGACGATGAGCTGGTAGTTGTCCTTGCTGACCAGATCGATGAGCAGCTCACGGAGCCGCGGTGCCGTGGAGATGTCGATCTCGCCCCCGACGTCGACGACCTCGATGCCGTCCTTGTTGTAGTGACCCAACTTCAGATTCACCAATCCTCCAGCGCCATGCATGGCGTCAGCGCAACGTCCATCCCGGCGAATGGGCCGGCGTAGCCAGGGCCAGGGCATGATCCTCTGCCGCATTCAGCCACGCTCCGTTATCATTTCTGTACGAAATCATGCTTTTCGGGCATTCCCCAGCGGATGACACGCCGAAAACTCGGGCCCCGGGGAACAATGAAACGCTCAGCGGCGATTAGCGGGCCTCGGCCTGTGACGAGGATCGGTACAGGATCCTGAGTAAATCGGTTCGTAGCGGCCGGAGTCCGGTGGTGGGTGGTCGGCTGGTGGTCCGGTACCGGCCATCGAGGTTGATCGCGGGGTGGCCGAGCGGGGTAAGCCGGGCCACCTCGGCGGGGTCGAGTGGGCATCCGCTGGCGGCGAGATGTTCAAGGGCGGCCTGGGGTATACCGTCTGCCACAGGACGATGACGTTGACCATGATGCCGAGGCCGTCGAGCTGGTTTCCTGCCCGACCTGGTAGCGCTCGCGGAGCCGGCCGTGTTGCCCGTGGAAGACGTCGCGGGCCAGCGAGTTGCGGCGTTCGCCCCGGCTGAGCATGTGATGGATCGTGCGGCGATGCCGGGTCGTGGACGTATCCGAGCACGTGCAGGGTCTTGATTACCCGGCCGAGTTCGGCCAGGGCGCCGGCGGGGCTGGAAGGGGCAGGGCCGCGTTGCAGGATGCACATGATCGCCGAGGGGACGACGGTGCCGGCGCGCAGCGAGGCGGTGAGCCGGCAGATCTCGTCCCAACGCTCGGCGATGAGCCGGGTGTTGATGTGGTTGCGCGCCAGCCCGTCGAGCGGGCCGTAGTGGGCGTGGCGGTCGATGTGCCACAGCCGCAGGTCGGGCAGGTCGGCCAGCCGCGGTGCCCACCGGTAGCCCAGTGCCCACGTAAGAGCGAAGATGACCTCGGAGGCGCCGGCGGTGTCGGTGGAGACCATCTCGGGCCGGATGCCGGTCCGGTTCGCGATGAGCCCGTCGAGAACATACAGGCTGTCACGCTGTGTGACCTGCGGGGCGCTCATGCCGGGACCGGCAGACGATGCACCCCCTGGTTTCACTACTACTTCATATTGGCCGTTACGGAGTAGCTCGGCGCGTGGCAGCGGACCTCGCCCTCCGAGACCAGGGCCGGCTAGGCGGGCTGCCTGGTTTATCCCCGTACGTGCGTGCGGCCCCAAATCCCCGGGCTCTCACCGGGCGGTTTGGGGCCTCATCTCACGTCCTCCGGTCTCCCTTCAGGCTTTCCTCCGGTTTCCCGTCTTCTGCCTTCCGGTTCTTCCCCTTCGTCCGCCTTCCTCTGGTTTCCCTTCGGCTGGCGTCCTCTGGTTCCTTCCCTTCGGCCGTCACTGTCCGGTTCCGTTCCCCTTCGGTTTCCCTCCGGGTTCCCTTCCCCTTGAGCAACCCCGACGCTAGCACGCCTGCGGGGCGGTTCCGCGGGCGTTGGTCCCGTGCGGCAACGACTGAGGTCACCAGTTCCGGGACGGCCCCGCCGGCGGTGGTATGCGCCCGCGTTGGGCTGCGTTCTTGCGTCAGGCCTGGGGCAGGCGGCGCAGGAACTGTTCGACGCGTTTGCGGTAGGCGCCGGGGTCGGTGAAATACGACATGACGTGGTCGGCGCCGGGGACGATCCACAGGTCGGCGTGAGGCTGGGCGGCGTGGAGTTCGTGGGCCATGGCGGTGGGGTTGTAGGTGTCGGCTCCGCCGTGGATGAGCAGGACGGGAACAGCGGCGCGGGCGATGGCGTCGAGCGGGCTGGCCTGGGTGATGCGGTACCCGGCGAGCATCCTGCACATCTGGCTGGCCAGGGGCAGGATGAGGCGGGCGGGCAGGTGCCGGGCGCGGAGGTGGTAGGCGAATTCGGCGTAGGCGGAGCTGAAGGAGCAGTCGCTGATGACGGCTCGTACCTGCGGTGGCAGGTCGGGGGAGCCGCCGAGCAGGAGAGCTGTGGCGCCGCCCATGGATATGCCGTGCAGCACGATGTCGGCGTCCGGGCCGACGGTGCCGACGAGTCGGCTGATCCAGCGCAGGTAGTCGAAGTGGTCGAGCCAGCCCATGCCGACGTAGCGTCCGCCGCTGTCGCCGTGCGCGCGGTTGTCCGCCATGAAGACGTTGAACCCGCGCGCGCGGTAGTCGCGCGCGAAGTTGCCCATCAGCGATGCGTCTGCCCGGTGCCCGTGAATGAGGATGAAGCTGCGGTGAGTCGGCCGGGGTGCGGGAAAGTAATAGCCGGCCAGCCGTGTGCCGTCGTGCGCGGTGACGGTCCAGCGCTGGTGCGGTGTGGCAGCCATCCATGCCCGGCCCTCGCGCTGGGCCGCGGCCGTGGTGGCGGCGACCAGGTCGCTGTCGTCGGCGGTCTCGTCGCTGACGGGCGGCTTCCGGACGATCGCCGCAAAGTCACCCCGCTCCACGACCAGTACCCGTGCACCGCTGTCACGGATCGCGTGCGCGAGCGTCGCTCCGCCCATTCCAGAGCCGACGATCGCGATGTCGCAATCGACCGGGCCGCCGTCGCAAGTCTCGATGACCGGCGCGGAACCTGGATCGAAGACGCTCGTCATGTCAGCTCTCCGCGACAGGTTCGGTCACGACTGGAACGCGGCGACCTGAGCCGGCCGCCTCCTGTACCGCCAGCGCCACGCTCAGGGCGCGAGCCCCGTCAACGCCGGTGACGGCGGGCTCGATCTTCTCCTCGACGGCGCGGGCGAACGCCTCCAACGCCACCTCGTACATGTCGCGGCGGTCCGGGATGTCCAGCTCCCGCTCCCCGCTGGCGTCGCGCAGGACGACGGTACCGATCGGGTCCTGGGTCATGACGTCCTTCGACTATCGAGACCTCGGCACCATGCACCTCCAAACCCGTCCCGGCGTACCTGACGGTGAATGCGTCGTGCGTCTGCGCCAGGACGTTGCCGTCGTACTGGTGGAGCACGCTCATGATCGCGTCGTCGACGTCCGCGTCCCATGGTCCCTGCCGGACGCCGAGCGCGACGGCGTCCACCGGTCGCCCGAGCAGGGGATTGACCACCGCGGCGTCGTGAACGGTGATGTCCAGCGGTACACCGGCACCCGCGGCTGGATCCTTCAGCCGCCACGTCGCGAGACGTTCCGGGAGTTGGACGGCGTGAAAGACCCGGACGCCCAACGGATGCCCCACCGCGCCGTCGCGCACCAGCCGAAGGATCTCCTGGTGGGTGGCAGCGCACGGTAGATGATGATTCACACCGAAGACCACGCCGGCTGCGTCGCACGCACGCACCATGGACCAGGCATCCGCCAGACTCAGTGCCACCGGCTTCTCGCAGAGCACGTGCTTGCCGGCGGCGGCCGCGCTGAGCGTACTGGGTGGTGGAGCCGGTTGACCGTGCTCACATAACGGCGTCAATGTCGTCGCGCGACACCAATACGCCGATCTGGGAGGTGAAGTATGGGATCTGGTGCAGTTGCGCGTACTCGGCAGCGCGCTCGTCGCTACCGCTGGACACTCCCGCTATCTGGTGCCCAAGGCGTCGCATCGCGGGGATGATGCGGGTCACCGCGATGTCACTGGCGCCAACCAGGCCCCACCGTAGCGTTCTCATAGACACTCCATTCAAGTTCTCATAGACACTCCATTCAAGAAGGTGGGCCTTGACGCGCGCGTTCGGCCGCTGGCGCGGCCTGTTCTCACACACTCAGCCAGACAAGCCGGAACAGCGTCCGCGGTCAATAACCAGTGATTCCTCATAAGTTCAGTTGCCGCAGGCGATCAGGGAGAGCGCTGGTCGGCTGGGCTGATGCGGGAGGCTGAGCTGGGCTTTGAGGGGAGTTCGGGGCCAGCCTTACGTCGTGCCGGCGGCCGGGGCGGCGACGTCCCGGTCGGCGCGTGCCCGCCGCTGGCAACCGGGGGAAAGTTATCACCCGCCTTTTCCTGGCCGGAACGTTGCTCCGCTGAAGCGCCCGTCCGGCTGGAGCGGTTCGGCGACCGCCGTCTGTTGTGACAGCTGGCTGTGTTGCGGATACGGCGCGCCCTGCCCGTCTTGGCGAGCACGGACAGGGCGTGGTTGCACGTCGTGGTCTCAGCGACCTTCCGCTGGAGCTTGTCCGAGGCGTGTCCGGCTACCTTGTCCCTGGCCGCCGTTTCGGGTGGTTAGGGTTAGGGAGTCCTGGGCCTTCACTGAGGCTGGCGTGTGCGGTGCCTCAAGCGGGTGAACCGGAGAGCGAGGTCAGCGAGGGGAGGACTGCAAGCCAATTGGTAAGTACCGAGTTCCGGCGCACCGCAACAAGCAGTTCGGCGGTCGGTCGGACCGCCCAGGCGCGCCATGTTCTGAGGTCGCGGATTGTCGGGTCGAGCGGGACCAGCGCGCCCGCCAGCGCCGCGGCCCGCACGCTGTTGGTCTGACCAGCCAGCAGGCCGAGCAGCGCGTCGCGGGCCTGCTGCCTGTCCTCCGCCGTCCTCGCGAGCGGGCCGAGCGCGCGCGCCAGCCGTTCAGCCATCCAGCTCCTGGTCTCGCGGGCCAGCAGCCCGAGCAGCCCCGCTTCTCTTCCTCCCCTCTGAGGGCGACGCCCCTTGTCTCGCGGGCAGCAGGCCGAGCAGCGCGTCGCGGGCCCGGCGCTTGTCCTCCGCCGTCGGGCCGAGCAGGCCGAGCGCGCCCGCCAGCTCTGCGGCCGCCCCGCTGCTGGTCTCGCGGGCCAGCAGGCCGAGCAGCGCGTCGCGGGCCCGGCGATCCGAGGTCCCCCAATGCGCTACTCCGCCGAGGTCACCGAAGCGGCCCGACTGAGCGAGCTCCACCCGGGCTTGGCCAATCATGCCGGCAATATCGGGCGACCAGTCAGACTCGCTGGACTCGGCGGCTATCCGGGCGAGGAGTTCCCGGGCCTGCCACCCGGCGTCGATGACAGAAAGGTCACCGCGAAGCTGGTCCGACCTGGCGGCACGGCAGATCAACTCCCGCACGAGCTGGTCATGCTGAGGGTGCATGGCGATCGCTGCAGGGGCCGCGTACTCCCAGTCGGGGTCATACCAGAGGTGCGGGAGCAGGACCGTGACCGCCTGATCGACGGGAAGGCTGGCGACATACCCGGCCACCAGGTGCTCACGGACCGACCGGTGGACGAACCGGCGCAGGATCGTCCCGGTGTCGACATCGGGGCGGCCGAGGGGCGTGGCGACATGATCGACTGCGCCCGCGTCGGCCTCGTCCAGCCGGACGCGCTTGGCAGGGATGTCATCGGCCCACGTCCCGACTCCGGAGACGGGGTGACTGGCTGCCCCGGCCCAGGCCCAGGCCCGGAGCGTCTGCAGGCAAGGTGCCCGCGTCGGGCTGGCGGTCCTCATCATCGCGCCAGCGGCCGGTGAGCATGCGGTTGAGCACTTTGGTGTACAGGTCGCGGCGGAACTCCGGCAGCGGCCCGGTACCGCCGACGATGCAGAGTAGAAGGCCAGCATCAACGGCACGGTCGCGGCCTGCTGCAGGCCAGGACGCCGCGCGATCTGGGCGGCGAGATCGTGGCCCTGCTCCGGCTGCCCGGCGAACCAGCGCTGGATGAAGGGCTCGACGTCGCCGGGGTAGTCCAGTGGCTGCAGCTCGCCGGCACGGTGGGATTGGTCTGTGTCATCGATCGGGAGCTGATGTCTCCACGAACTCGCCCGGCTGGTCAGAACGATCCGCCACGGCAGGGTGCTCGCCTGACGGAGCCGCTCGCTGGGACCATGGGCCTCATCCAGAGAGTCGAGCACCAGCAGCGTCGGCGCGTTCCGCTCGGCGAAGAACACGCCGAGGGCCTTGCTGATCCGGGAGCCGCCCAGGTCACCGAGCTGGCCGAGCGCGCTCGACACGACCGCCTCACGGATGCCGCCGGCCGCGCCGAATAGGCGCGAGCAGGTGGTGTACAGCGGCAGCTCGGCCTCATCGAGAGTCCCGCCCGCCGCCAGACCGCCAATGGATCCTCGGCGCAGCGCCGCGCCGCGCGCCTGGCCAGCCAGGTCTTGCCCGAACCCGGCCTGCCCAGAATGACCAGCCGCGCGCACTGCTGTGCCAGCCCGTCGGCGTCGAGGTCATGCTCGCGTACCCGGCCCGTGGCCGTGACACGCAGCTTGCGCTCGATGGCCGCCGACGGCCGCCGGGCCGGGCCCGGCTCCGAGCAGCCACGAGATCACTACAGGAGGTTACCTGCCCCGGCACGCGCGCCAGGAGATCAGCCGAACGCTACCGGCTAATAAGACCGCCGGTGCACGGAGTCCGTAAGGGGATCCCCGGGTTCTCGCGGTGATCGCAACACACCACAGGATCGGGGAGTTGCGATGACCGGGTTCACTGAGGCCATGGTGCCGGAGATTGTGCAGCCGTTCTGGGCTGCGGTGCAGCGCGGTGAGTTCATCACCGACGCGGCGGGGATGGCGGGGACGTACCGGAAGAAGGGTGCCCGCTGGATCGCGGCGGCGGGCGGGGTGCGGCCGCGCCGTGGACGGAACCTGAAGGGCCGCTGCCTGAGTTTCGCCGAGCGGGAGGAGATCGCCCTGGCGCGTGCGGCCGGCGCGTCGGTGCGCAGGATCGCGGAGCGGATCGGCCGGTCGCCCTCGACGGTCAGCCGGGAGCTGCGCCGTAACGGTGATGGCCGGGGCGGCTACCGGGCAACCAGCGCCCATGCCCTGGCCTGGCAGCGGGCAGCGCGCCCCAAGCCGGCCAAGCTGGCCGCCAACCTGGTGCTGCGGGCCAAGGTGGAGCAGGATCTGGGCAGGCGGTACTCGCCGGAGCAGATCGCCTGGCTGCGGCGGGAGTTCCCTGATGATCCGGAGATGCGGGTGTCGCACGAGACGATCTATCAGTCGCTGTATGTGCAGTCCAGAGGTGCGCTGCGCCGGGAGCTGACGGCCTGCCTGCGGACGGGGCGGGCGATGCGCCGGCCCTTCCCGCAAGGCCGGGCAGCGGAAGAACCGCATCCCGGGCATGATCAACATCTCGGAGCGGCCAGCCGAGGCCGGCGACCGGGCCGTTCCCGGCCACTGGGAAGGGGACCTGATCATCGGCAAGCGCAACCTGAGCGCGATCGGCACCCTGGTGGAGCGCACCACCGGCTACACCTTGCTGCTGCACCTGCCCGATGGTTACCAGCCCGAGCAGGTAAGGGACGCTCTGGCCGCCAAGATCCAGACCCTGCCGGCGGCGCTGCGCCGCAGCTTGACCTGGGATCAGGGACCTGAGATGCGCGACTGGCTGGTTTTCCTGCCCCAGGGGCCGCAGGGGCCCCGGAGATCGGGTAGGGGGCGGGGTCGCCCCTCCCCCTCCCACACCACCGGACATGCGGGCCCGCATCCGGCGGTTCGTCAAGCCGTCGGATTGAGACGCTGCCAGGTCCGGCTGAGGGTCTTCAGGCCGAGGCGGTTCCAGTAGGCATTGGGCAGGGACACCTGGAGGACCTTGGAGCCCGCAACCCGCCAGTATCCCTTGCTGCTACCCGCCCATTTGCGGGCGTTGCTCTCGGAGATACCGCGTATCCGCAGGTTGTGCCGTTTAGCGGCGGTGGTCTTCCATTCCTTCCAGCGGACCTGCCGCAGGCGGCGGCGCAGCCATCCGTCCAGATCGCGGAACGTCGTTCCGGGTTCTGCGAGCCGGAAGTAGGCCATCCAGCTGGTGGTGAACCTGTTGAGCCTGCCGATGCGGTATTCCATCGACACGCGCCAGTTCCGCCTGGTCAGGACCCGCAGCTGATCCTTCAGCCGCTCGACCGCCCTGGGGGCGACCCGGATCCTGACCTGCGGGCCGGTGAAAAAGAACCCGAACCCCAGCAGCGTCGCCTCGGCGGCGTGCCGGATCGAGGATTTCTCCCGGTTCACCTTCAGCTTCAGCCGCTGCTCGATCACGCCGCAGACGCTCTCGAACACCCTCTGGGCGGCCCGTTCGCTGCGCACGAAGACCCGCAGGTCATCGGCGTAGCGGACGAACCTGTGACCGCGACCCCACAGCTCCCGGTCCAGATCATCCAGCATGACGTTCGACAAGATCGGCGACAGCGGGGAACCCTGCGGGGTTCCTTCTGCTGTCGGCTGCTTGACCCCGTCCACCATCACCCCGGCCTCCAGATAGCTCCGGATGAGCCTGAGGACCTTGCGGTCAGTCACCTTGCGCGCCACCCGCGCCATCAGCACATCGAACTGAACCCGGTCGAAAAACCGGTCCAAGTCGATGTCCACGACCCATTCCAGGCCGTCGGCGATGCACCGCCGCGCGACCCGCACCGCCTGATGGGCGGACCGGCCGGGACGGAACCCGAACGACGACCCCGAGAAACCCGGATCGAAGATCGGCGTGAGTACCTGCGCGATGGCCTGACAGATCAGCCTGTCCAGGCAGGTAGGCACCCCCAGTAAACGCTCGCCGCCCCCGGGCTTGGGGATCACCACCCGGCGGACCGGCGACGGCCGGTACGTGCCCGCGTCCAGAGCCTCCCGGACCGACGCCCAGTGCAACCGCAGCCACGGGCGAAGCTGCCCCGTGGTCATGCCATCCACACCGGGCGCCCCCGGTTGGCCTCCACACGCCTCAACGCCCGGCCCAGATTCTCCCGCGAGAGCAACCGCTCCCACAAAGTCACCTCCAGGCCGGGGATGACAGCCTCCTCGGAGTGCGCCGGCCGGCCGCTACGCTCCGCCGGGGTGCTCAACGGACCTCACCGCCTGCACCACAGCGGGCCCGCGTCCGCGGGATGACTGCGATCACCGCGACCAGCACGAGCAGCACCGATTCCTCCGTCTCACTCGACGTTCGGTCCTTCCCGGCCACGATCCGATCCCCGGCCGGTACTACGACCTCTGCTGACTTCTGCCCGGTCAGCCCGCACCTTCCGATGCAAGCCGCCAGCGCGGCGGCAACGATGCCGCAACCGGCACCCGGGCAGATCTCCCCGGATAAGAACGACCAATTTCCCCCTACGCCCGCCGCGTCTACGTGACGACCCTGTTGATGGTGACGGGCTTTACCTTCTTGAGCAGGCTCACCCAGATCGCCCCGCCTCATACGCGGTTCGTGTTCCTCGGTGCAGGGATACGCCTCGGGCTTCCTTCCCACCCCGCCTCACGACGACGCAGTTGCCTCCGGCTCGGAGTTAGCACCACCTCTTCCTCCAGGGGACTTTCACCCCCAATCGATCGCCCATGCCGGGCGTACTCAGGGCCGGCCCGAAAGGGCCGTCGCCTTGCGACGCGAAGCGGCCTTGACGCCGGGGGGGCGGCCCCGTATCCTGCGCGGCGCATCAAGGATGAGTGGCGGCGAAGCCGCCTCCTTACATCCCGTAACAGACCAGCAGCGAAGCCGGCCCCAATCAGCTCGCTACCATGACGAACGACCACCTCGTTGCGACCACCGCCAGAATCCGCCGATCGTCCACCGGACACCACCCGACCGACCTCGCCCGCACCAGTCACCAGCGCGAACCCCGTCTCAACAGACCTGTCCGGTGACCGTCTCAGCTGTCGGGGGCTGTCCGTACGCTTCGCACATGACCCATCCCGTCAGGGGGTCTTGATCGGTGCGCGCGGTGCTCCGCCGACGGGCGGGACCTCACCGCCCAGCGCGTCGCGCGGAAGCCGCTGGCGCGCTGCGGGCCGGTGCGGTCCGCGTCGCGGTGATCGCGCGGCCGGTGATCTACGCCGCGGTCTGGCGTTCGTCGAGGAACTGCCACCAGGCGCGGGCTCCGTCCGCTGCCGTGCTGGTCACCTGCGCGGCGCTGGCGGTGGTGGCGGCCAGCGCGCTGGCCGTCCAGTCGGCGTGGTCGGCTTCCAGGTCCGCGTGCACATCCCAGAACGCCACGCCGGGGCCGTCGATGCCATAGTGGCGGCGCAACCCGGCGGCTTTCGTCGGCGCGACGGCGGCGGCCTGAGTCTCGTAGGCGGCCAGCACGCCGAGCCCCCGGAACCGGGTCGCCGGCGGCCGATGACCGCTGCAGCGCGGTAAGGGACCGCGTCGCCGGGGCCGGCGGTGCGCCGGACCGTGCCCCGGCCGCCGCGGCGAAGGCGTCGAACAGTTCCAGGTGCGGCGCCGGGCGGCCGAGCTCGTCGGACAGGTTGGCGTTCACCGCCGCCCGGGCCGGGCCGTCAGGCAGGTTCGACGCGACCCGGCGCAGGACCTCCGGCAACGCCGCCTCGATATGGCGGTACTGCTCGGCGTAGGCGGCCAGCTCGCCCCTGGCCAGCGTCCCCGCCTCCCAGCGGCGGTAAAACGGATGATCCAGCAGGCGCTTGCCGCCGACCCCCGCCCAGATAAGGCCAGCGGCCTCCGCAACATTCAATGGCATGGCCGCAACGCTAGCATTAGCGGCCCCCAGCACCAGGGGCCACGCCCCCGCGCCGGCGCCGGCGACTCGCGCAGGTCCGAGAGGCAGGAGCGGGCCGCGGAAACCCCACGCCCCAGCCCGCTTCTCCGAGGCGTCGGCGAACAGGTTCGCCGGCCACCCCAGCGATCGCACCGGGATGGCGGGCCGAACCGAGGGGCTCAGGCGCGGCGGCCGGGGTCGCGGTCTTCCTGCCAGCGCTGCAGCGCCTCAGCGCTGACGCGGGCGTGGCGGGCCAGGGGACGGGTGGAGGTGTGGCCGCTGCGGGCCATCAGCATGGCAGTGGACGCGCCGGCTTCGGCGTCATGGGTGAGCGCGGAGTGGCGGAGCTGGCGGAGGGCGGCGTGCCGGCCATGCTCACCACGGGTGGCTGCCTCGAACATCTCGGCCGCGCGGCGGTAGCTGAACCGGGCCCGGCCGGTTTCCCGGTCGGTGTCGGCGGCCGCGAGCGGGACCCGGGCCCGACGATCGGTCAGGAACACGGGGCCGGATTTGAGGCCGTTGATCAGGCGGGGCAGCAGGCGGGCGGTGCCGGTCTGCCAGACGATGATGTCGATCGCGCCGCCCTTGCGGCGGACCTTCGCGCGGCGGTTGGCCAGGTCCAGGTCTTCAATGTTGAGCGCGAGCACTTCCCCGGCCCGGGCGGCGGTCTCATACAGCATCCGCCACAGCACCTTCTCGCGCATTCGGCTACGTCCGCAGCGCCACGTCGGGGGAGCTGGCAGCACGGGCTGCGCCACACGCACAAGACCCTGATGCGGGAAGCGGGCATCCCGCCGAAGCTCATGGATGAACGCACCCCAAGGACCACAACAGAGGATACGGTCGCTCAGAGGTCCTATAGTCGGCGTTTCCCCAGCTTACGGGCTTAGGTGCGGACATATCCGCTGCATCTGAGCGTACCTGCGCGCGGACGGTCGCTCCCGTCTCGTTCCCAGAATCGGACACGACTTCCGTTACGTACGCTCACCGCGCGCCGAATCCCTGGGGAGCGGGCGCCGGGTCAATGGGCGGCGTAGCCGATCGCGAGCGACGCGGCAGGCGCCATTTGCAACGGTTAGATACGCAGAGTACTGTAGTAACTACCATTTGTAGTCGCCAGGGCGGGGTGAGCGGTCTCGCCGGTATACGGGAGCACCGCGTTGCGCGCGGCAAGCCCCAGTCCCGCGTTTGGCACCCATGCGGCAGGAACTGGGTCGCCGCCCGGACGAAGAGGCCGCTATTTGCCGGAGGGTAGCCGACGGGCCGGTGCTGTCGTTCAGCGCGGCCGCGCGGGGCCGGTTTGTGGCGGGGTTGCGGTGACCGTGCGGGTGCGGGCGGTCGGACTGAGCTCCGGGGGCAGCCCGAATAGGCCGTTCAAGCCGTACGTGTACCGGGGGACGAAGCGCCTGGAGGATGACCCGTTGCGGCTGTACCCGCGCAAGGCGAAGGTCCGCCCCGAGTGCCACCAGTATTTGTCAACGAAGTCCCATCGGCGGGAGTGCGTGCGGTGATTCCGGTAATAGTTACCGCGTGGCTGTCAACGTACGATTGGTGGAATAATTCCCCGCCGGGCGCGGGTATCAGCTACGCAAAGGACTGGGGTTATCCGACAATTCATGACCAGGCTGGCGGGAGAGGGACATATAAAAATCCGATAACTTTTGCTTCTGCGCATGGCGAGCTAAGCCCGGGCACTCGCATTTATATCCCCTGGCTGCATAAGTATTTCATGAAAGAGGATGACTGCTCGTCGTGCTATTCGAGCCCTACTTGGCAATTCGATTTGTGGGTTGGCGGTGTTTCGCAAGCGCAGAATAATGACCAGTCGCCTAGCGATATTGTAAATCTATGGCAGCGGGAGACGGTGGTTATTTACCCTTCTGCTAATAAGCCGGTTAATACCACTCTGCTGGCTAAAGTCAAAATATAGGGGCACGGTGGGGAGCGGGCGCGTAACAGGGATTCGTCAAAGTCGGCGTGACAGTGTGTGAGTGACGGGGCGGGCTTGAGATAGCCGCGGCGATATTTCAGGGGTTCCGGGATGGCCGCGGTCGTTACGTTCCGTGACCGGTATGCGGGGCCGGTGGCGGCATGCGTGAGGCGGATGCGGCGGAAGTGAGGGCGCGGCCAGGCTGCCGCGGGTGATGATTCAGGTTCTCACGCCAGGAATCTTCGCCTTAGGAATGCCTTGACCGCGCCCGGTTCCTCATCATGGCTTGCCGACTGCATCTGCCGCCACCTGCCTGCCGGGATCGTGCCTGATCCGGTGCCGTTCCGGGAGGTGCTGGAGGGACTGCTGGCCGATACGCGGAAGGCGCGGGGAAAGCGGCATCCGCTGCCGTCGCTAGTCTCGGTGGCGGTCGCGGGCACGGCGGCCGCGCTGAGCGGCCCGCTGGCGATCGCGCAGGCCGCGGCGTGCTGGGATCAGGAGGTGCTGGCAGCGCACGGCTGCTGGGTAAGCCCGCGGACCGGGCTGCGGGTGGCGCCGTCGGCGTCGATGCTGGACAGACTGCCGAAACTGCTGGACCCGGACGAGTTCGAGGCTGCCCTGACGGCGGCCGTGGCCGCCCTTGCGCTGGATCCCGCTGTCCCGGCCGCGTATGCCGCGCGCCGCGCGCAGCAGCAGCGCGAGCAGGAGGAAAAGCGGAAGAAGCGGAAACGGAAGCCGCCGGCGGCGGAGAGCTTCCGGGAGGAGAGGCAGGACGGCTGGTTCCGGCCCCACCCGCAGCACCCGTGGCTGGACCCTGCCGCCTGCGGGGATCCCGGGCACGTCCCCGCACGCCAGGGCGTCGCCGTGGACGGGAAGGAGCGCAAGGGCGCGAAAAGCCGGCGGCGGCAGGAAAGTGCACCTGCTCGCCGCCGTCACCCATACTCCCGGGATAGTGATCACCCAGGACAGGGTCGCGAAAGCCGGGAAGGCCAACGAGATCAGCCACTTCAAGCCGCTGCTCGCGCCGCTGCCGATCGCCGGGACCGTCGTCACCAGCGACGCCATGCAGGCGAACAGGGACAACTCCCTGTTCCTCCGGAAGGTCAAGGACGCGCACTGGCTGTGGCCCATCCTGGGCAACCAGCCGAACCTGAACGAGACCCTGAATGCGCTGTCCTGGGAAACCATGCCCGTCGCCGCCGCGACCAGCGAGATCAGCCGCGGCCGGATCGAGACCCGCACCATCCGCGTCCTGCCTGCCCCCGACGGCACTGGCTTTGAGGACGCGCGCCAGGCCCTGCTCATCGAACGGTACGTCACGTACAAGAAGAAAGGCCGGTGGCATACCCGGGCCGAGGCCGTCCTCTACCTCACCAGCCTGAGCGCGGACGGCACCACGCCGGAAGACCTGCTCGCCCACGTCCGGGGCCACTGGCAGGTGGAGCACGCGCACTGGCTACGCGACGTGATCTGGAAAGAAGACAAATCCCTCATCCGAACCGGAAACGGGCCACAGGTATGGTCCGCCCTCACGAACCTCGTCATCACCCTGTTCCGCGTACAGGGAGTAACCGGCTACACCGCCGAAACCCGCCGCATTGCCCAGGACCCCCGCCGCGCACTCCAGATCCTCGACCTCACAGGCCTTTCATCAGGCTAAACAGCCCTCATGACTTTGACGAATCCCTGGGGTGCGTAAAAGGGCACTATGAATACGAGAGCTATGCCGGTACTGTGCTCGCGCGTCCTCCGGCCGAAGGGTGGCCGCGCCCAGTGGGAGGTCATTGAGGCCGAGCGAGAAGTCAGCGTTAGGAAGTAGGAGGTACCAGCGGGCGCGGGCTTGGTGGCGGCGCCGCCATCGGGACCAGCGCGCGACGTGCCAGATAGACCGGGGTGTGGCGGTGGCGGCGTTGAACATGCGCTTGATCTCGGCGACGGTTCAAGGAGGGCGGTCACAGCGGACCGGACACCGGGAAGCCGTACCGGTGGGTGTGCGGCCGGGGTGTGGCTGAGATGCCCCCACGCTGTGCGCGGCCCTCACCCCGCCCCCGGCCGCCGCGCCCCCCCCCCGCCGTACCGCCTCTCACGCGTCCTGTACCGGCCCGCGCAGCGGGGGAGCTGCGGCCCGTCATCACCGAAGGAGCCGAGATCATCGGCGAGGCCTTCGGCCCGAATCGCCCCTGACTGCGACCGATAGGCGGCCTTTTAGGTGGCCCCATATAATAAGAGGCCTTATACCTGTCCGGTATAGGGCCTCTGAGCTGGTCGGGGTGGCCGGATTTGAACCGGCGGCCTCTTCGTCCCGAACCGCGCTAGCGCGCGTATAACCGGCCTGATGAGAGGTATCCGCGCTGGTTAGGATGCTGTGAGTGGTCACGCTCACCGCACCTGACCGCACTCTGACGCGAGTGGTCGCTCCCATCGTGCTCCCAGAGAGGGGAATCGGACACCGACTCCCAGCCTCATGACGGCCCCTGCCTAGACCTAGACCAGTAATCGAGGTTGCTGTGGGTAACGAGGGTGGCGGGACGGTCAGGTCCCAGGACCCGCAGGTAGTCGGTACGCAGAAGACCCGAGACGACTTCGCGCTGCAGGTCTGCCGAGGCCAACGCGGTGAGCGGAGACTCCCGACGGGAGAGACAGGCGTCGTACGGCTCATAACCCAGAGGTCGCGGGTTCAAATCCCGCCCCCGCTACTAATTTCCGCAGATCAGGACCCTTTCCGGTGGGAGAGGGCCTTTTTGCGTTCCGGATTCTGCAGTAAATCGCGAGGCACGACAAGGGGCGATGTGGCCTGGCGGCGAGATGGGCTGACACGGGCTTAGACAGCGTGGACCTGGTGGACGCTGTCGCCCGCGATCTCTGGGTGCCTGGCCCGGAGGTAGCGCAGGTGCTCACCGGTCTCTTCCCGTTCGTGATGGTGTAGCTGGAACGCGCGTAGCCGCGACCGGGTTAGGCCGGGTCCGCCAGATGCCTGCTCCTGGCATCCGGCTACCAGGAGCGCGAGGTCCAGCCCCTGCCCGAGTTCAACGACGGGATCGCGGACAGGGTGATGCCGACGGGGGTGTATTGATCCTGCGCGCGTTGCGCATGCTCGTCACGGCATGGCTCCTTTTTCGGCGTACGGCAGTTACGCGTTCAGTATTTTACTGGCGGTGTTCGAGGCGGTTCGAAGGATCCGCTCGAGTGGGCCGCTGCGGAAGTAGTGCAGCCAGGTGACAGCGAGTGTCATGGCTGAGACGGTGAAGGCGGCGAAGGCGAGCCAGCTTTGCAGTTCGGCTTGGATCAGCCAAATGGCGATCACATGTGCGACGTAAATGGTGAGGGGCATCATGCCGATGGCGATGACCGGATAAAGAACGCGGTGTGCCCGGTTCCCGATCATCAGCGCTGCGCCGAGGACCGCGATGGCACATCCGGTCGCACCGAGGATCTCCATCGGCGTCCCCGAGTGCGCCCCAGCGGTGAGCAGCCATGCCCAGGAGGTGGCCGGGACGGTGCCCGCTTCGGCGGTGGCCGCGTTGTGGAGCTGCTGCTGGCCGACGGCGACGGAGCCGGAACCGATGTGGGCGGACAGGTCACCGATGCGAAGGGCGAGTGCTGAGCCCCCGTAGCCGACCGCAGACAAGGTAGCGCCGACACCGAGCAGCCAGTGCTGCACGGATCGGGCGGACAGGTCTAGGCGTCCGACGCTCATTCCGGCGAGTGTGATTGGGAAAACCGTCACGACGGGATAGGCTCCGTTGATCATCAGGCTCATGATTCCGCCTGAGAGGGCGTGCCAGGACATCAGTGCCGACAGTCCTGGCACTGCTGGTGTCGATGCGGGCGTGAGGTGGAGGGAACCCCGGATCAGGTACGACAGCACCGGGCCGCCGACGGCCAGGGCGCTGGCTAGGAGTACCAACGTCCGTGGGCGCAGTCGCAACAGTGGCAGGGCCAGCAGGAATAGCAGGGCGTAGACGGGCAGGATCACGTCGACGTCAGTATTCACTGAGGCCAGCCACAGCCCCAGTATGAGCAGCACACCGGCCCTGGCCGCGATCTTGATGCGCGACCGGCGCAGCGTTGGGCCGTCCGATCGCGTGGGGCCGCCCGAGATCAGCGCCAGAGACACCCCTGAGAGGAAGAGAAATAGGGCAGCCGATCGGCCATGGAAGACGCCCACCAGCTGACTGGTCGGCGGCTCGCCCGGGAGCGGGCCGACGTGCGCGGCGAACATCCCCAGCACTGCTAAACCGCGAGCTAGGTCCGCGCCTCGGACGCGCGCCCGGTGCGCGGGCCGCGGGCCGTCGGTGATGTCGGCCGATGGTGTAACCGCGGCCCCGTCGTTATCGACGTGTTCGGTCAATGCCGTTGGCGTCTTGCCCGGGCGGCGGAGTACGCTCGGGTCGTGGCGGACGGGCAAATAGCGGGCCTGCAACTTCTCGATCACCGGTTGGTTCCCTTCGCGGCATCCGGCATTTCATCCGGTCGGAAGCTGACGCGGTGCCGCCGCTCTCCCCGTGAGGCCCGTTGAGGCGGTCCCATGTCTACTCAGAGGCGAGCAGACGGTCTCTGATGCATTCCCCGGCCGCTGCGGGTCAGGTTTATGAGTTACGAGCGATAGGGGCGAAACGGTTCACCCCCGCGGCGGCGGCGACGTCCGTGATCATGGTGTATGAGACGGCACCCTTCATGGCCGTTGATCCGTCCGGCATCGCGGCAAGTAAAGGCCTCAATCGCGGAGACCACGAGCCCGTTCACCGTTTCGCCCTTCTCAGCAGGCCGCCTCGCGCAGACGCGCCAGTAGATCACCATCGGGGAACCTGACTGTGATCCGCTCACCGCGGTGATAATCGGTCATGAGCCAGATCCGGACACGACGGCGAGACTCCAGGTGCAGCCCCCGATATCACACTGAAGCCGTGACGTGCGGGAACCGCGTAGGCACGCGTAGGCATAGGTATGTATAGACGATGACGGCAGAGGTGCTCGCTGAGGTTCCCTACAGCGAGGTCGAAGACGTGGAGATCGGCGGCCCCGGCCTGGTCAAGAACGGTGGCGGATTCGCAGGCGGCGGGTTCGGTCTAAGTGGCGCGGTCTAAGGGATGGCCATCGCGGCTGTCTTGAATGCGATGACCACGCGGACCTCCGTCAAGACGGTCGTGCAGATCCAGGGGACTGGCTGCAAGCTGTTCCTGCTTCACACCAGGCTGACTCCCGAGCAGCTCCGGATCGAGATGTCGCGCCCGCTTGGCGTCATCCGGGCGGCGCGGGCAACGGCAAGGACCCAGCATGAAGCCCGCGCTGCGTCCCCGTCCCCGGTCGAGGAGCTGGCCAAGGTGGCGGACATGTTGGAAAAAGGCCTGCTGACCCTGTGCCGTGCCAAAACTTAGCCACCGTCGCTGAGCTGGTGCTTCGCGCTCGTCAGGCTGCTCTGCGGTATTCGCTGATCAGGCCGCCGACCGCCCGCCTGCGCTCGATCCGGGCGGTCATATCGATGGCGTAGCCGGGTTCATACAGCGGAAGTCTCTGATGCAGCGCCTGGTGAGGCCGGTGGCAATTGTAGTGCCGCGTGTACTCGGCCAGAACTTGCCGGAGGTAGAGCCTGGCTGCGGCCAGGATCCGGCGGATAAACGGCCGATGAAGAGGGTCGGCCAAGGGTTAGAGTTTGCGAGGCCTGTCTCTTCATCCGCCATAGGAGGCGGCACGGTTTCGCATTGCGCTTTGGACAAAAAGAACGATCAGCCGCGACAAGTACTTGCATATCGACAGGCATGCCCGGCCGCCACACATCCAGCAGAAGCGCGATACGAAGCTGGTCGCTGGTTCCAAACCTCGTGCGGTAGGTGTCGTCCCCAGAAGGCAATCACCGTCCGCAAGCCGGTACTCCGCATGTTCAATACCGAGAACAACCGCGGGCTTTCCGTCGCTACCTATTGGCATGCTCAAGATGAGTTGAAAACGGAGAATGCCCTTGAAAGGACCCCGTAATGGGGTGGAATTTTGCGGGCGCGAGAAAGGACAGCGCCGCAGAGATGACCTCGGGGGCCTGTCTAATAAGGCAAGTAAGAGCTGGGCGCACCGCCATGTTTTGGTGAACCTCGATCCCGTATGCTTTCAAAATGAACATCCGTCAATCACGGCCGTCATTGGCGGAGATGGCGGTCTGCTCGGGCATCAGCTCCTGAAATCTGGGCACCGTTTCTAATTGTCCCGCAATCGCCAGGGCCTCGGAGCGTGCCGCCGTCCATGTTTCAATGAAGGGTAAACAGCGGGAAACTGCGCCTGCGGCGGATCGAAGACGGGCGGTCCGAAATTCGCGCCTGATAAATGCACCGGAGTGTGTGGTTCCAAGATCGTATATGCCCGGCAAGACCTTCCTCCCGCGGCCCGGCAGAAAGCAAAACGATCTTTAGCTGGCACTTGCACAGTAATCGTAGACAAGTGTTAGTGTATGCTTGGCTGTGGCGCCAGACCGAATAGGCCAACTCCTGCTTTAGCGCGACACACTGCGCTATTTTTAGAGAGGACCGCTTATGCTCGAACGGATGCTGAAGTCTTTCGTCAAGACCGGGAAACTCACATAACGTGCCGATGGCACTAGATTTGTGGCCGTCACCGTCGCGAACGGCAGCGATCCGGACATCGTGCTGCGATTGAAGACGCGTTGGACCGAGTTCAAAATCGCCATCAACCCGGACCTTTATTTCGGCGAAGCTATATGGACGGGACGGTGGAGATCGAACAAGGACCCTTGCCGTTTATTCGATCTCTGGGGAGGGAATTTGGAAAATGCGCCTCTAGGAGTTCAGGTTCTCGTCCCGGGGAATGCGGGTGTTACGCGGCCTATCAGCAGGCCAACTCGCGGCTTGCGCACGCCGCAATGTTTCCCGCCATTACGATCTCTCAGAGACGTTGTTCCGCAGTTTTGAATTCGGATTTGCAATATTCCTGCGCTTATTTTCGAGAGCCCGGACTGTCGCTTGAGGCTGCGCAGGCCGCCAAGAAGCGTCACATCGCTGCCAAACTCCTTATTGAGCCTGGACAATCCATTCTCGATATTGGCTCGGGGTGGGGTGGTCTTGCGCTTTCTGGCGCAAGCAGCCGACCTTTCAGTGTCAGGCATAACTTTGTCGGAAGAGCAGCTCGCCGCCGCAACAAAGCGCGCGCAGCGAGCTGGCATCGCTCATAAGGTCAAATTCGAGCTCCGCGATTACCGCGATGTCCGTCACCCGAGGCGCTGGCCGGAAGCATATCATAAAGCTTGGACACGGCGAGATCCGGATCCCCGATGATGAAAGTCCTTGGGATGCGAGAACAGCACAGCCCACAAATCGCCGAGTCGGGCTGAGCGTCGACGCGCTTGAGGATCACGGCCGTTGGGCGGATGATATAGCTAAGTCACAAGGTGCCGCACCGAACTATCCCAGTCAATTGGCGGCCTGGCGAAGACGTCATCATCGCCGGCTCCGTCTCCGATGAGGAAGCTAAAAAGCTCTATCCAAAAGTGACATGTCTTGAGCAGTCCGGCGTCGTGCATATCGAGCCGAAACCTAGCGGCAAAGGCCATCTCTCCCGGCTGACGCCAGCAGGCGAGGATTTCCGGTCCATCATCGAATTGTTCAGTGTCTGGGGCCAGCGTTGGAGGCAAGGTTTGCTCGGTCCGGATGACCTTTGATCCCCAAGCGCTTGTCTGGAGCATGCGCCGGCAGATCGACCCAGCAGAAATACCGGTGCCAAGGTTTCGTGATCCGCTTCGATTTCCGCGGCATCCCCAAGTCCAGGCGCAGTCCACGCTACTGGTGGCTGATATCGCGGCCTGAAGACATCGAGGTCTGCCTCAAACCGCCTGCCGGAGATGTTGATGCCGTTATCGCCGCTGATCTCATGACCTTAACAAAGGTGTGGCTTGGCTATGTTGGCTTGGCTGCCGCGCTGGAAAGCGGTAAGGTCTCCCTTAATGGCCAGGCACGGGCCATGTCGGCAGCGCGCCGCTTGCTGGCGCTCCCCGACCAGCCGGCACTCAAGACCCTCAGGTATTCGGCGCTCCCAACGCCGGACGGGCTTGCGGCTTAGTAGCTTCGTTTAACTGCATCCGCTGGGGTGCAGAGGGGCAATGGCGCGAAAACCCGGGTGGATATTCTGGAGAGACTGATCGGAAAAAGCGATGTTGCACTCGATGCCGTTTGGTGGCCATTGCCGATCGGCAGCCCGCTGCAAAGGCCACGGCTATGAGCCTGGCTGGCGAGCGCCGCTTTCCGCAGCGGCGCGCTTGGTACCGCGGTGCGCGAGTTCCTGCGCGAGAAGAAGGAACTCATGGCGGCGTCCCGTTCCCTTGCGCCAAACGAGGCCGATCTGGCGAGCGGAATTATTCGAAACAAATGGCTTGGTCACAAGACCGGTGCCCCTGGGGAGGAGCAGGCATCGACCGCGAGCACGGGCAGAAGCGTTGCTCCAAACCCATTGTCGGCCATCTGCACGAGGGTCGCCAGGCTGGTCGCTTCAAACGCCTCGGTGCGTTGCCGGCCGGTAAAACTGCAGGCAGTAAGGGCGTGCTCGCGCAGGCAGTGACCGTCCTTAAGCAGCAGCAACTCTTCGCATAAAAGATGTTGCGGTGTGATTGGGTCTTCGTTCAAGAGGGCATGACCCTTGGGTAACGCCACGAGGAAGGGATCCTCGAACAGGATCGTGGTTTCAACCGCCCCGCAGTCGCAAGGCAGCGCCAGCAGCACAACATCAAGCTTGCCTTGATGCGGGGCTTCAACCAAGCGCGCCGTCAGGTCTTCGACGAGATAGAGCCTAAGCTGGCAATATGAGCGGCGCAGGCGTGGAAGCACCTGCGGAAGCAGGTAAGGCCCCACGGTTGGGATCACACCCATATGGACTGTTCCCGAGAGCGGCTCGCGCGCGGCACGGGCAGCACCCGCGAGTTCCTCCATCGCCCCGATAATCCTGCGCGCCCGATGCGCGGTCTGAGGCCAAGCGGCGTTAGCACAACGCTTCGTTTCGTGCGGTCGACCAGTCCTGCTTCGAGTGTGGCTTCTAGTTCCTTGATGCTCGCGCTCAAAGTAGACTGGGTCACACGGCAGGCCGCCGCCGCGTGACCGAAATGCGCATGATCGGCAAGAGCCACCAAATGTAAGAGATGGCGCACCGAAGGCAGGTTTACCATCAAAATTTCCGATCAGTCTCATCAGAATATGTCGTTGGACCGGGCGGAATTCCAACCCCATGATTGGGCTGCGTGGGACTGCGTCTGGCATGGCGCACTGCCGCGATGAGTAATCCGGTGTACGAAAGGAGGCTTAAACGATGGCAAGCCCTTCTGTATTTTCCGGCCACGCCCCGGCCGCGTATCTTGTTGATCCGGAGACTGCCGGGACGTTCGACGCGTTCCGCCCAAAGATTCAGTTTCTCACACCGTCAGAGACCCCCGAGACCGCTCCTTGTGTCATGCGCGCGGTATTCCGGCCGGGCGTATTCGTGCCGCTTCACAGCCATGACGACCTGGAAACTTTTATCATAATCTCCGGGGAGCTCGAGGCGCTGGTGGAATCGGCAGAGGGTTACCGCTGGGTCAAGGTCGCACCCGGCTGCGTTCTCCACGCTCCCGGATGGGCCAAGCACGCTTTGCGCAATCTTTCGGGGGCGCCCGCCGCCATGATCTGCGTGACCACAGCCAAGCTCGGAAGGTTTGTTAGGGAAATAAGCGAACTGGCCGGCCCTGAAGCTCCGTCCGCTCAACCCTCTCCAGAGCTGATGCAGCGTTTTCATGAGACCGTCGAGCGATATGGCTACTGGCTCGCGACGCCTGAGGAAAACGCTGAAATCTTAGCGTAACACCAACCCGCCACTCTCCTCGACAGCAAACTTCGACAAGGAGGCCTGTTTGATGTCCACAGCACTACGCAATTCACGGCCCAGCACATTCTCAGCGCCGGAGCGGAATCTTGCATCCTGCTTGGGTGAGGCGGCTCTACGCTTTCCTGACAAGCTTGCCTTAATTTTCGAGGACCGGCGGCTCGGCTACTCCAGCTTCGACGCCGAAGCTCGGCGCCTCGCACGTAAGCTGATCGCTTCTGGAGTGAGCCCGGGTGACCGTGTGGTGTTGCACATGCATAACTGCTCAGACCTCGCCATCGGCTACTTTGCCTGCTTTTACGCGGGCGCGATAGCGGTTCCGGTCAACCCCGGATGAAAGCGAAAGAGATCGAATATATTCTCACGCATAGCGGCGCTTCGCTCTATCTGGGCCAACCGGAACTGTTCCGGGAAATCGAAGATATGCGGCCCAGCCTT
>CAVUNO010000023.1:0-92222 GCA_963742875.1 uncultured Actinomycetes bacterium
GGCTCGCGGATACCGGGAACCTGGCCCGCGAAACGGATAAGTGGCTGCGCCGCCGCCTACGGCAGGTCCGCTGGAAGGAATGGAAGACCACCGCCGCCAGGCGGCACAATCTGCGGATACGAGGTATCCCCGAGCGCAACGTCCGCAAGTGGGGCGGCAGCAGCAAGGGATACTGGCGGATTGCGGGCTCTCAGGTCCTCGGCGTGGCCCTGCCCAACACCTACTGGGAACACCTCGGCCTGAAGACATTGACCGCGACCAGGCAGCGTTTCAGTCCGACGGCTTGACGAACCGCCGGATGCGGGCCCGCATGTCCGGTGGTGTGGGAGGGGGCGGGCGACCCCGCCCCCTACCCGATTACTGACGACATACGGCCAAATTCGGCAGCCAACTCGTTCACCTTGGTTCTAAGTAGGAACAACATACCTGAGAATCAAGGAGTCACCGGGAACGATAGAAACCATTACGCGTACGGCCTTACCTGAAGCCGTGTACCCAACACGAGTGTGTTCGGCCACGGGCTGGCCAGCTCCTAGCGAGAGACGCCGTGCTTCGTCAGGTGTTGGCATGCGGGTAATAATTTCGTCGACGTCGTAGGTCTGTTCGTAGCCAGCCTCTTTGAGAATGTCCTCGCGAGTGGTGTCCTCTGGCGCGGCAAGCTCCGTTCCCCTCACGATCGCTTCATCGAAGTAATCGTCGGAAATAATGCCCGGCTTGTCATCGATGTACCGCAAATGCCGCCGGACGACGGCCGACTCTTTATTTGGATCGATGCCGAGGATTGCGGCGATCTTCTGGGGCGGCCGGATGGTTTCGACTTGCAAGTCTTGCCGTGTCGGGTCGTGGCCCTGGCGCTCTATGTCGGTCTCCCATGCGTCCGAGGAAGCCAGTCCCGTGTTTTGCGGCAGCTCAAATTCTGAGAGGTTCCAAGTCAGCCGCTTGTCGCTGCGGACGATCCGACCGCGCCGAGGGCGGACGATGGCTAGCCCTTCGCGCTCAAGGAGCTGGAGCGCCGCTCTAGCGGTCTGACGGCTCACTCCGTAGCTGCGTGCCAGCTCGGGCTCTGATGGGAGCAGTGCGCCGGGACCTAGTGCCCCGCTTTCGATCTGGTGCCTTAGCTCGTCTGCGATCTGCCGCAGACGCGGTTCCTGCGCCACGCGCATCCTTCCGAATCCGGATTTTGCCTTGTCAGACAAGCTTATGCGCTCAAGCGCCGCCAGGACACCAGCCAACCTGTTAGCCGAGGTCTTGCATCTTGACCGACAAGCTTGTACGGTCAAGACAGTCGCCAGGTAGGCGGCAACTACGACAGGGACCCCAGGGCGGACCCACCGCCAAGCAGACCGCCCCGGGGCTTCCTTCCCGTCAAGGAAGGCACCCAGATCATGACATGGAACGAACGCGTCCCGGGGGAGCCGTCTGCGGCTGACCTGGCCGCCATTGAGGCTGAGTGGCCGCTGATTGAGGCCGAGCTAGCGCTATTGGACGCGGAGATCCGCGTGCTGTGCGCGGCCGATCGCCTGTGGCCGCTGGATCGGAGGCGGACCCGCCGCGCGGTCCGGCGGGTGCTGGCCGCGCGGCTGCGCACGGTGCCCCGGCCCGCTGAGCGCGTGGCGGGGGTGGCGTGATGGGCTGCAAGGGCCTGCATTGTGATGGCTGCGGGTACGGGGGCGGCCCGGCCGCCGCTGTCATCGCCCTGGTCGTCATCGTCGCGCTAGCGCTGCACAAGGCCTGGCCCGCCATCATGACCGGCCTGGAAATCGCCGCCTGGACGCTGGCCAGCGTGTGCGGGGCCGCCCTCGCCATCACCGGGGCGGTGCTGGCCGTGCGGATGGCCCGCCGCCACCGAGCTCGCCGCGCGGCCCTTTACCGGCCCGGCCCGGTGCTCCCCGCCATTCGCCTGGTGGCCGAGCACATCGACACGCCCGCTGAGCGCCCCGCGATCACCCGCCGTCCGGCGACGTGGCCGCTGCCGGGCTGGTGGAAAGAGATCCGCCCGCGGATCGGCGGTGATGGCGATGAGCACCGCCCCCTGTAGCCGGCCGCCCCGGCAGGCACCGGGTGTGGTGAAAGTCCGGCTCGCGGGTGCCCTGCCCGATCTGGCCGCCCTGACCGGGCTCCTGGCCGCGGTGCCGTTCATCGAGATCCTGACCGGCCCGGACGGCCCCTACCCGAACCGCCGCGATGCGGGAGAGCGGGTCTACCTGACCGCCCGCATCCACCCGCCGTCCACCACTTCACCGCACGGGGCCAGCGCAGGGCCGCCACGTAATCCGGCCGCCCCGCTGCCTCACACCCCGCCCCGCTCCCTGCAAGGAGGCACCCGCCATGACCGCTCTTGACCCGTCCGCCACCCAAACCTCCGCCGACCGCCGGGCCACGACCGCCGCGATCCTGCGGGCGGTCGCCGACCTGATCGAGACCCGCCCGGACCTGCCCGAGCCTGGCACTGACATCAGTTTCTACCTGCACGGCGACGACGCGGCCACCACCATGGCCGCCATCGCCAGCGCGCTCCCGTGCACCTGGCGGCCCCGCATCGCCCGCAGCACCGGCAATGAGTACCTGCACCTGGACAGCGACGACCCCGGCGCCAGCGTGCTCCGCGGGGCCAAGGTCAGTATCTCCGCCCCCGCATCGGCTGTGTGCGTGCCCGCCGGGGCCAAGACGGTCACCGTCTGGCAGCCCGCCCCGGCCCTGGCCGGGCTGGCCGGTGACCTGCCGCTCGGGGAGGTGGCCTGAGATGAACCGGGTACGCCTGATCGCCGCGATCTCACTGGCGCTGTTCCTGCGCTGGCTGGCCGTGGGCCATGTGGCCCTGACGGTCGCCGGGGCCAGCATCACCCTGCCCGCCCTGCTGCTCGTGACCGCCGCCATCATCGCGGTGGCCGTGGCACTGGTGGCGCTGGCGGTGGCATTGGCCCGCGCCGACCGGCTGCGCGCCGAGACCGACCCCGGGGCCGGTGCGTCATGACCGCCGCGCCTTTCACGATGGCCCCGGCCGCCGACCGCGCGCCCGCACCGGCCATCCCGGCGCGCACGGTCGAACAGGCCCGGATGGCGTGGGCGACCGCGGCCCGGGATACCGAGCTGGCCCGCTGGCAGGACCTGTACGGCCTGGCGGTTCCCCCGCCCGCTGGCTGCCCGGCCGCCGCCGCGTGCGAGTCCTGTGCCGCGCCGGATGGGCTGAGCGTGCATGAGGCCGACACCCCGGTCGGCCTGATCTGCCTGACCTTGTGCGACGAGTGCGCCGACGCTGGCCGCACCCCGTCGCTGTCCTGCCCGGCCGCCGCCCGCCGCGCGATGGCTCACAAGCAGCACACCACGACCCCGGCGGAGGTGGCCTGGTGAGTACCGGGACCGTCTACCTGCTGCATTTCGACCACCCCTACAAGCACGCCCGCCACTACGTCGGGTGGGCACGCAACGTCAAGCGGCGCCTGGCCGAGCACGCGGCCGGGCGCGGAGCCCGCCTACTGGAGGTCGTCAAGGCCGCCGGGATCGGCTGGCAGCTCGCCCGGATGTGGCCCGGTTCCCGGGCCCGGGAACGGCAGATCAAGCGCCAGGGCGGCCACGCCCGCCACTGCCCCATGTGCGGCGTGCGGCCCCGGGCGCTGCCCCGCAACCGGGACGGGTCACTGTCCCGCTCCCGCACCACCGATGCCCAGAAGCACGCGGCCGGGGTGATGACCGCGGCCCAGCTCGCGGAGCACACCGCGCTGCGGCGCGGCGCGGTCATGGGCAAGCCGGGCCGCCCGGCCGAACGTGGCCCGCTGGCCGATGACCCGTGGGCCGTCTATCCCGCCCCGCCGTCCCTGCCCGGGCCGCCGCCGCGCCCGGCCCCCGCCCGTGTCCCCGCTGAGGGAGTGAGGTCCTGATGAACCTGTCCGCGCAATTCGACTCCCGCGCTGACCGGCGCGCTTACGCCGCCGTCGCGGCCATGGCCGCCGCCCTGTCCTACTACCACGCCCGCGCGTTCTTCCTGCCCTTCATGGGCCCAGTGGGCGCGTCGATCACCCCGCTGATGATGGACGCGGTTGTGTTCTGGCTGGCGTCGGCCAACGTCCGCCAAGCCCAGGCGGGCCGCCCGCTGCCGATGCTCCGGCTCGGCGCGTATGGCCTGCTCGCTTTGACCATCACCGCGAACGCCCTGGGCGGCGCGTCCCTGGCTGAGCGGGTGTTCCTGGCCCTGCCCGCCGCGCTGTTCGGGTTCCTGGTGGAGGCCCGTACCCAGCTGGCCCTGTATCACCACCGGGCCGCCCATGGGGACGACCGGCTCCGGGTGCGGCTGTGGCTGCGGCATCCTGTCCGTGCGTTCACGGCGTGGCTGTGGCTGGCCCGCCAGTCCGCGCCCGCCTTTGACCGCGCGACCGCCGAACGTGACCAGCTCCGCGCGGCCCGCGATGCGGTGCGGCTGGCCCTGCCCGGCCGGGCCCGCGCGGCCCGCCGGGCCCGGGCCGGGGTGCTGCGGGAACTGAACGCGGGCCGCCTGCCCGTCATCACCGCCGTGACCGCCTCGGGGCTGCTGACCCGCCCGGGTGTCCCCGAGCTGCACCGGGCCGCCCTGGCCGCCTCGCTGGGAGCCGACCTCGCCGCCCTGGCTCCGCGGGACACCGGTGCCCCGGGCACGGCCCCTGCACCTGACGGACATCGGCCTCTGTCCCTGATCCCGGCCGCGCCGGTGTGCCCCTGGCCGCAGCCCGCACCCGCGCTGCCCGGTGGGCGGGTGCGGCCCGCACCCGAGACCGCACCTAACGGTGCACCCACACGCGGCCGCACCCGCACCCGGCGCACGACCGCGCCCCGCACCGCGAGTGCACCCCGCACCCGCACCCGTGCCCGCGCGGTGACTGACGAGGCCGCCGAGATGCACTTCGCCGCCGAGCTGGCCGCGGGCCGCGTCCCGTCCGCGCGGCGGATCAAAACCGGGCTGCACGTCGGCCAGGACCGCGCCGCCCGCATCCGCGACCACCTGACCGCGGTGGTAACCGCCCCGCGTGAGCACTCCCGGAGGACCGCATGACCGCCGAACCTGAGACCCCGGACGAGCACGGCGCCGACGTGATCCCGCTGCGCGCTGAAGACGCGCACACCGAAACCGGCCTGGCGGAGGCCAACGGCCCGGCCTACCTGGACACCACCGGCACCGAGGACGCCAAGCGGCTGCCGATCATCCCCGCGCACCTGCACCGCTCCCAGATCGCCAAAACGGCGGCCGAAGCGCTGGGCCTGCACTGGTACAAGGCCCGCTACCACGGCCTCCGCAGCCCCGTGTACGCGGTCAAAACCGCCTGGTACGCGCTGCGCGGCGTCGGTCGCCTGACCGGGCGGGTGCTGGCCTGGTGGCACTGGACGGACGGGTGGCTGCTCGAATCGATGGCTGTGGCCGCCGGGCGGCCGGGGCATCACGACGCGATGAACGCCCACCGTGAGGGCAAGAAGACCCGCGCCGCGCGGGGCCAGATCCTGGCCGCCAGCGTCGTGGGCGCCGTGGTGCTGCTGCTGGTCATGGTCCGGTTCCTGCCCTGGTGGGGCTGGCTCGCGGTGGCCGCCATCACGGTGCGGGTGCTGGCCCGGCACGGCGCCCCGGAAGGCCAGCCGATCATCCGCGCTGCCATCATCCCCACCGCCTACCAGCCGCCGACCCCGGAGGTGATCACCCGGGCGCTCGGCTCGATCGGGATCTCCGCGATCAACGCCGTGATCAAGGACGGCCCGGGGCTGGCGTTCGTGTCCGACGTGCACCGGGACGGCGACGGCTGGGGGGTCGAGCTGGACCTGCCGCACGGCGTCACCGCCTCCGACATCATCAAGCGCCGCGAGGCCCTCGCCTCGGGGCTGCGGCGCCCGCACTCGGCGACCTGGCCCGAAGCCGTCCCGTCGGAACACGCCGGGCGGCTGTACCTGTGGGTCGGCCGCCACGATCTGTCCAAGACCAAGCCCGCCCCCTACCCGCTGCTCAAGACCGGGACCGCGGACGTGTTCGCCCAGGTGCCGTTCGCGGCCAGCCCGCGCGGGCTGCCCGTCGGGGCGCCGCTGTTCGAAACCAACTGGGTGGCCGGCGCCGCCCCCGGCCAGGGCAAGACCACCACCGTCCGCGTCCTGAACTGCGGCGCCGCCCTCGATGTGGTGTGCGATCTGTGGATTCACGAGCTGGCCGGGGCCGGTGACCTGGAGCCGCTCGCGCAAGTCTGCCACCGGTACGTCTCCGGCCTAGACGATGAGGCCATCGCCTACGTCGCCCAATCGGTGAAGATGCTGCGGGCTGAGGTGGACCGGCGCGCCCCGAAGCTGAAGTCGCTGCCCCGCGAGGTCCGCCCGGACGGGAAGGTCACCCGGGACCTGGCCAGCCAGCGCAAGCTGCGGCTGCGGCCGATCCTGGCCACCTTCGATGAGATCCAGAACGCGATCATGCACCCCAAGTACGGGCCGCAGATCACTGAGGACCTGGCCTACGTGGAACGGCTGGGCCGCAAGCTGGGCATCATCCTCATCCTGTCCACCCAGCGGCCGGACAGCGACTCCCTGCCACCGAAGATCCGTGACCTGGCCATCATCAAGTTCTGCCTCAAGGTCCCCGACCAGACGTCCAACGACATGATCCTGGGCACCGGCGCCTACAAGGCCGGGTACCGGGCCAGTGAGTTCCGGCCGAAGATCGACGCCGGGCTCGGCTGGTTCAAGGGTGAGGGTGACCCGCAGGCCGTCCGCACCTATTACCTGGATCTCAACGACACTGCGCGGATCGCCGCCCGGGCCCGCGCCATGCGCGAGGCCGCCGGGGTGCTGTCCGGGCACGCGCTCGGGGAGACCAGCACCGAGCAGGCGCGCAGCTTCGCCGCCGACGTGGTGACCGTGTTCGCCGGGGCCCGCGCGCTGTGGTGCGAGACGATCGCCGCCCGGCTGCGTGAGCACCTGCCCGCCGTCTACGCCGACATCACCCAGGAGGCCGTCGCCAGCCAGCTCCGCGCCCTGGACGTCGACGTGCGCAACGTCCGCGAGCCCGGCCGCGGGCCCCGCAAGGGCTGCTACCGCGAAGCCGTCCAGGCCGCCGCCGAGGGCCGGGAGGACGGCGATGCGTAGCGCTACCCCCCGCCGCCCGTTGCGGCACCGCTACACGCCCCGGCCTGCGCAAACGCCAGCAGGCCGCTACACCGCCCGCCCACCGCTACACGCTGACCAGGGATGTTACGGCGTAGCGGTGCCTGGCCGCCCGGCCGCCGCGGCGCGGCTCCTAGAGACCGCCCGGCGGCGCCCCCGGCGCTGCCGCTACACCACCGCGGCGGCGGCCCGGTGACGGCGACTGGCCGGGCCAAGCCGAAGCAGGCCGATACCCACGACTACCGGCAGTGCTACTACGACAGCCAGCCGGACCGGGGCCGCGCCGCCCAGGACTGTGACCGGTTCCCCTGCCGGATCTACCGGGAAGGCCGCGCCCACGGCCACGACGACGGCCACGCCAAGGGACATGCCACCGGCTACGCCGAAGGCTACGACGCGGGCCACCGGGACGGCTATGAGCGCGGGTTGCCCGACGGCATCGCCGCCTGCCCCCGCCCCCACGGGAACGGGTGAGACGCCATGACCACCACCACCGCCGCCGCGGCCACTGCGCACGCGGCCGGGGCCGACCCGCTCAGCCTCATCCTGATCGGCTTCGCCGTGGCCGCCTGCTACCTGCTCTCGCTGTACGTGTGGCCGCTGCGGCCCTGCCCCCGCTGCGGTGGCTCGCGGGTCAACCGGGGCAGCACCGGCCGCCGGTTCGGTTTGTGCAAACGATGCGGCGGCACCGGCCGCACCCGCCGCGTCGGCGCCACCACCGTGCACCGCTTCTACTGGTCCGTCCTCGGTGACCGCCTACGCGAACGCCGCCGCGAGACCCTCCGCGAATCCCGCCAGCACTCCGACTACCCCGAGCAATAACCCGCCCCAGCCAGGAGGAACCACCCGTGATCACGCTGCTCATCATCGCCGCCGCGCTCTACCTGGCCTTCCACGCCGGGCACGCGCACGCCAACTACCGGCACGGCCGCGCCCGCGGCCACCGCGGCATCAACCTCTACTGGTCATCCGCCCGCGGCCCCTGGATCTCCATCCCCGGCCCGTTCGGCACCCGCATCGGCCACCGCCTCTAACCCCCGGGAGACACCGTGAAAAGGCTACTGACCTGGGCCGGGATCATCATCGCCGTCCTGTGGGTCGTCAAGGACCCCACCGGGGCCGCCGCCCTGGCCCACAACCTCGCCCACTTCCTCAGCCAGGCCGCCACCTCCCTCGGCACCCTCGCCAGCTCCCTCTAACCCGCGCCCCGTGTGTTGTGTTGTGCCGGAAGGACTCCCGATGACCGCCCCCGAGATTGACCGCCCTATCCCGTTCACCCTGACCCCCCGGGCCCTCGCCGCGCCCGGGGGCGGGCAGCCGCCCGTCCCCGGGCCGGATGTGACCATCTGGCGGCACGTCGCCACCCTCGTGGCCTGGCTCGATGACGCCCACCCGCGCACAAGCCACGAGGTCGCGCGCCGCGTGATGAAACTCGCGGAGGAAACCGGCGAAGCGGTCGCCGCCTACATCGGGATGACCGGCCAGAACCCCCGCAAGGGCCGCTGTGCCACGCTCGCTGACCTGCAAAGCGAACTATGCGACGTGATCATTACCGCGATGGTCGCCCTGGCCACCGTCACCGGGGACACCGCCAGGGCCGAAACCCGGCTGCAAGAGCACCTGTCGGCCCGGTTCGCCCGCCTGCTGACCCGCATCGGCCAGCCACCGGACACCGCACCGGGGGCTAGCCAGTGACCGGCCAGCCTTACACGGCTGAGGTCCGCGCCTACATCGCGGACTGCCTACGGCACCGGGCCCAGCTCGACCCCGCCCACCACCCCACCGCGGATGGCGCCGTCAAGATGATCCCCCACCGCGGCGACCCCGGCGAAGCCGAGACGATTCGGGCCACGTTCACCGCGATCTACGGGCACGAGCCCCTCGCGGTCCCCGCCCCGGCCGTCCACCGCTATGACCACCCCGGAGAACCCAGGAGCGGAAAGGCCCCTGCGGGGCTCACCTTCGAGGCTTCCGCCCGCCGGTACATGGCTGCGGGCTGGCCGGTGTTCGTGCTGGGCCGGTCCAAGCGGCCCGTGGCCAACTGCTCCGCCTGCCGCCAGGCCGGGCCCGGGCACGACCGGGCCGGGTGCGGGTGCCTGACCTGCCACGGGTTCTACGCCGCCACACTCGACCCGGCTCGGCTGGCCGCGATGCTACGCCGGGTGCCCGGGGGACTGCTGGCCATCCGCACCGGCCGGGCCTCGGGGCTGTGCGTAATTGATATCGACCCGCGCAACGGCGGCCAGCCCGACCCCGCGCTCATGGCACCGACCGCGACAGTGGCGACTGGCGGGGGCGGCTGGCACCTGTACTACCGGCACCCCGGCACCCCGACCCTGCCCGCCCTGCCCGGCCGGGCCGGGATCGACGTCAAGGGCGACGGGGGTTACGTGGCCGCCCCGCCCTCGGTTCACCCGGGCACCGGGCAGCGCTACCGATGGGTGGGGGGCCGGGACGTGGCTGAGATGCCCCCCGCGCTGCGCGCGGCCCTCACCCCGCCCCGGCCGCCCGCGCCCGACCCAGCTGCCATGGCTCTAAGAGGCCCTGTAGGGCCCCGCGGAGCGGGGGGCATCTCATCACCCCCCGCCCTGCTGGCCGCGCTGCTGCGGTCCGTCCGCGAGGCCCCGGAAGGCCGTCGCCGCGCCACCCTCTACGGCGCGGCCCGCGGCGCGGCCCGGATGGTCGCCGCCGGGGCCCTCACCGAACCGGCCGCCCGCGCCGCCCTGGTCGCGGCCGGGACCGCAGCCCAGCAAACCCCCCGCGAGATCCGCGCCGCGATCGACGGCGCATTCCACGACGAAGGAGCCGCCGCATGACCACCCCCACCGGTCCGGCCGCCGACGGCGCCGCCCTCCTGGCCCAGCTGCACACCGCCCTGACCAGGTACGTGATCCTGCCCTCAGCCGAGGCCGCTATCGCGGTCGCGCTGTGGATCGCCGCCACCCACGCGCAGCCCTCCTGGGCGCACGCCCCGCGCCTGGTCATCCGCGCCCCGGAGAAGCGGTGCGGCAAGTCCCGGCTGCTCGACATCGTGGAAGGCACCTGCCACGCCCCGCTGATCACCGTCAACGCCTCACCGGCCGCCGTGTACCGCGCCATCGGCTCCGACACCCCGCCCACCCTCCTGGTGGACGAGGCCGACACGATCTTCGGCGGCAAGAACGCCGAGGCGAATGAGGACCTGCGCGGCCTGCTGAACGCCGGGCACCAGCGGAACCGGCCCGCGATCCGCTGGGACAACGCCACCCGCCGCCTCGAGACCATCCCCACCTTTGCCATGGCCGCCCTCGCCGGCATCGGGGCGATGCCCGACACCATCGAAGACCGCGCCGTCGTCATCCGGATGCGCCGCCGCGCCCCGGGGGAGACCGTGGCCCCGTTCCGGCACCGCCGGGACCGGCCCGCCCTCACCGCCCTGGCCGCCGACCTCGCGCGTTGGCTCGGCGCGCACCTGGCCGAGCTCGAAAAGGCCGAGCCGGTGATGCCGCTGGAGGACCGGGCCGCCGACACCTGGGAACCGCTCATCGCCGTGGCCGACCTGGCGGCGGGGGAGTGGCCCGCCCTCGCCCGGCACGCCGCCGTCATGTTGACCGCCGACCGGGACCAGGCCGCCGACCTCTCCGACCGCATCCGGCTGCTGGCCGACTGCCGGACCGCGTTCGGGGACGCCGACGTGCTGCCCAGCACCGCGCTGGTGGCCCGGCTCCGCTCCGACCCCGAATCCCCGTGGTGTGAGCCCGCACCCGGGATCAGCCCCAAGCGGCTCGCGGGCCTGCTAGCCGACTACGACATCCGGTCCGCCAACATCCGTTTCCCCGAGCCGATCGGGCAAGTGAAGGGCTACTTCCGGGCCGACTTCACCGACGCATGGGCGCGGTACTGCCCGCCCCCGGCGGGGGAACCGTCCCAGCCGTCCCAAGCGTCCCCGCCCAGCTCAGGCCCGGGACGGATCAAAACCTGGGACGGATCGATCCGTCCCACCAAAACACCCGTCCCAGGGCTGACCTGCGACGGGACGGATGGGACGGATGGGACGGATACCCCCCGCTTCGGCGTCATCAACGGCGGTGGTGCCGCATGAGCGACAGCACGACGACGCCCGCGCCGCTTTTGTACACGATCCCGGAAGTAATGATCTTGCTGCGCCTCAGCAGAACACAGGTATTTGACGAGATACGGCGCGGCCGGATCAGGTCCGTCAAGGTTGGTCGCGCCCGTCGAATTCCCGCCCAATCTCTCCCTGAATTCGTGGCCCTGCTGCTTAACGAAGCGAAAGAGGTCGCCTGATGACCAGTGCAGAGAAAGAAGAGAAGGAAAAGCGCGGACGCCGGGGGGAAGGCACGATCTTTTGGCACGAGCAGAAAAAGTGTTACCGGGGGGATATCTCTCTTGGTTTCACGCCCTCGGGGAAACGTCGCCGGAAGACGGTTTACGGGCCGACCGTCGCAGATGTGCAGGACAAATTCAAGAAGCTCCGCGCCGAGCTGGAGAACGGCGTGGACAGCTCAGCCAAGTACACCGTAGGGGAGGCGGTGCGTGACTGGCTCGGCCGGGGGCTGATCGGCCGGGACGCTGGCACGATCGAGAAGAACCGCGTCCTGGCCGAGACGCACGTCATCCCGCTGCTTGGCGCGATCAAGCTGCGTGAGCTGACGGCGGACCACGTTGACGACTGGCTGGCTGACCGAAAGAAGGTGCTTGCGACCCGTAGCCTCAAGGACACTCATGCGATTTTGCGCCGGTCAATTCAGCATGCGCAAAGACGCAATAAGGTACTGCGCAACGTTGCCGAGCTGGTTGACATACCGCAAGGGCGGCCAGGCCGCCCGAGCAAGGCAATGCCGCTCACGCAAGCGCAGGCAGTTATGGAGGCGAGCAAAAAGACGCGCCTGCACGCCTATTTCGTGCTGTCGCTTCTTACCGGTGTCCGCACCGAAGAAGCTCGCGCGCTTACCTGGGACCGGGTGCATTTGACGGCGGAAGGCGACTTGCCGCCGCACGTCGAAGTATGGCGATCCGTCCGCAAGGGAGGCGATACGAAGACGAGAAAAAGCAGGCGGACTCTGGCCCTTCCTGATGAAGTTGTGCGCGTTCTGGCCGCACACCAGGAACGGCAGCGCGTGATCCGGGACCGGGCGCTCAGGCGGAGCCAGTGGAACGAGAACAACCTCGTTTTCTGCGACCGCTACGGCAAGGAGCTGACCGCACAGAGCGTGCGGCGGACCCTGGCTGTCGCGCTGCGGCTGGCAGGCCTGCCGGTCGAGTGGACGCCCCGGGAGCTACGGCACAGCTTCGTCTCGCTCATGTCGGCCAACGGGGCATCGATCGAGCTGATCGCGCGCCTGGTCGGCCACACGACCACGGCGACGACAGAGGCGGTCTACCGCCACGAGCTGCGCCCCGTCATCACCGAGGGAGCCGAGATCATCGGCAAGGCCCTCGGCCCAAATCGCCGCTGACCGCGACCGATAGGCGGCCTTTTAGGCGGCCCAAAATATAAAGAGGCCTTATACCTATCCGGTATAGGGCCTCTGAGCTGGTCGGGGTGGCCGGATTTGAACCGGCGGCCTCTTCGTCCCGAACGAAGCGCGCTGCCAAGCTGCGCCACACCCCGGCTGGTCACGTGGCTCGCCTCAGCGAGACTCACCGACCGGCCCGCAAAGTCTAGCGGATGCCGGGCCCCGCCGCGCACGGCCGTGCGCTGAGGTCCGGCACCTGCCCGGCGGGAGCCCTGCGGGTCAGCCGTCCCGGGACGGTACCAGCGTGAGCAGCGTCGCCCCCGGGCGGCACGCGAACCGCGCGGGGGCCCAGGGAGAGGTGCCCAGACCCGCGGACACGTGCAGCCAGGCCCGGTGCCCGTCGGGAGCAGGTGCGCCTTCGGCCGGGTGCTGGTGCAGCCCACTGACCCGGGCCCGGTCGATCTCGCAGTTGGTCACGAGCGCCCCGTAACCGGGGATGCACAGCTGGCCGCCGTGAGTGTGCCCGGCGAACAGCAGGTCATAGCCATCGGACGTGAAGCGGTCAAGCATCCGTGGCTCAGGGGCGTGCATGATGCCGAGCCGCAGGTCGGCCGAAGGGTCGGCGGGCCCGGCAATGCAGTCGTAGCGGTCGCGCTTGATGTGCGGGTCGTGCACGCCGGCCACCGCGATGTCGAGGCCACCGGCCTTGATCCGGCCGCTCCGGTTGTTGGCGTCCATCCAGCCCGCGCTGGTCAGGGTGTCACCGAGCTTCTGCCAGGGCAGGTCGGGTTCGTGCCGTGGGTACCGGCGCGCGCTCGTTTCCCATAGGTACCGGGCGGGGTTCCTCGGCGTGGGCCGGTACAGGTCATTGGAGCCGAACACGAACACGCCGGGCGCCTCCAGCAGCGGCCCGAGGGAGTCGACGAGATAGCGGATGGCGTCGGGGTGCGCGATCGAATCCCCGGTGTTCACCACCAGATCAGGCTCCAGGCCGGCCAGCGATGCGACCCAGGCCATCAGCCGCTTGCGGCCGGGGGTCAGGTGCAGATCCGAGATGTGCAGGACGCGGAGGGGCCGGGTATCCGCGGCCAGGACCGGCACCTCGGCCTGCCGGAGAGCGAACCAATTCCGCTCGATGACTGATGCATAGGCGAGGGCGGCACCGGCCGCTGCAGCGCCTACGGGGAGGATGGTTCGTGCTCGCACCCACCCATGGTGCCACGTCGGGGAGGATGGTTTTCATGGCTGAACTGAAGGAGCGCCTGCGGACCGACCTCTCGGCGGCCATGCGGGCTCGTGACAACGTACGGATGCGGACGCTGCGGATGGCGCTCACTGCCATCACCAACGAGGAGGTTGCGGGGAACGCGGCGCGGGAATTGTCCGACGACGAAGTGCTGAAGGTTCTGGCCAAAGAGGCGAAGAAACGCCGCGAAGCCGCGGACGCGTTCGGTTCGGCCGGCCGGACCGAGCAGGCGGCCGCCGAACGGGCCGAGGGTGAGGTGCTGGCCGGTTACCTGCCCGCTCAGCTTGGCGATGAAGAGCTCGCACGTATTGTGGCCGAGGTCGTCACCGAGACGGGGGCGGCCGGCATGTCGTCCATGGGGCAGGTCATGAGGGCCGTCACTCCGCGCGTCGCGGGACGCGCCGAGGGTGCCCGGGTCGCCGCCGAGGTGCGGCGCCGGCTGACCGCCGGACCGTCTTGACCAAATCCTTCCAGGGCGCAAGCCCCGTCCGTCAGGGCGGGGTTGGCCCGGCGGGGCGCCACGGCCGGACGTGAACGCGGCGAAAGTTCTATGTGCCGCCGGGCAGGCGGTTCAAGTCTGCGGAGATGGTGTCAGACCGCCCCGCACCTGGTGCGGGGAGGCGACCTTCGGTGAAACGGGAACCTCGGCCCGCGAGGGCTGAGAATCCGCGACCTTCAAGAGGGGAGAAATCAACCGATCTTGGATTCACCCGGCGGGTGTTATGCGGGTTCAGCCGGGAACATAGCTTCCGCCGGAACAAGCCGGAACAAGGTAGTTACGGACCGAGGGGGAAGAAAGATGGCGGGAAAATTTGTGCTCAAAAGGGGCTCAACCGGGAAGTTCCACTTCAACCTGGTGGCCGGCAACGGCCAGGTGATCGCGACCAGCGAGGCGTACGAGAGCAAGGCGTCGGCGCTGAACGGGATCAAGTCGGTGCAGACGAACGCGCCGTCGGCCGAGATCGACGACCAGACCGCGGATTAAACGTTCCGCCCGTCGCTGGCCGGTTTCCGCCGTGATGGCGGAAACCGGCCAGCGTCCGGTCAGGCCCAGGCAGCCGCTCCGGCCCTGGAAACGGTCGCCGCTGATCCGGCGGCTGCGCTGCATCTGGCCCTTCTCGCCCTAGCTATAGCTAGGGGTAGTCGGGCGTGTCGGGCTCGCTCACCTCGTCCGGCAGCTGCCATCCTTGCCCCAGAATCCGGCGACCGAACACTGGCCACAGAGGCACCTCGGCTCGCTCCGGCCAGGGTGAGCGGAACGGGAAACCAGGGCGGTCAGGGTAGCGGGGCCAGTAGCATCGGCAGGGCGGCCGGCGGAGCGCGGAGGAGTTAAATCATGGCGTCCCAACAGTTCGAGCCCCCCTCGGGCACGAGGGATTTCCTGGCGGCCGACCTGCGGGTACGGGAGCACGTGTTCGCGGCGATCCGCGACGTCTTCGAGCGGTATGGGTTCGAGCCGCTGCAGACGCCGGCCTTCGAGCGCATGGAGACCCTCACGGGCAAGTACGGCGACGAGGGCGACAAGCTGATCTTCAAGATCCTCCGCCGCGGCGCGCACGAGGCCTCCGGCGAGGCGGACCTGGCGCTGCGCTACGACATGACGGTGCCGCTCGCCCGGGTCCAGGCGGCTTACGGCTCCCAGCTGCCGGTGCCCTACAAGCGGTATGTGATGGGCCCGGTGTGGCGAGCTGACCGCCCGGGCCGGGGCCGCTTCCGCGAGTTCGCTCAGTGCGACGTCGATGTCGTCGGCTCCGCGTCCCCGCTGGCCGACGCCGAAGTGGTCTGCGCCGTGGCGGACGGCCTGAGCGCGGTCGGCGTGAGTGACTTCTCGATCCTGGTCAACTCGCGGCGCGCGCTCACGGGGTTGCTACAGGTGTATGGCATCCCGTCGGCTGTCGGTGGCGGCGTGCTGATCACGCTGGACAAGCTGGACAAGCTGGCACCTGACGAGGTGGTTCGCGAGCTTGTTGAGACGCGATCCCTGGACCCGGCCACGGCCGAAGGACTCGTTGCGGACCTTACCGCTCCTGACGCGGTGGACCGGCTGCGGAAGGTCTTGGCGGACGCTGAAGAGGGACGCGAGGGGCTGGCTGAAGTGGACCGGCTCATCGAGTTCGCGGCTCCGGTGATCGGCGTGGAGCGGATCGCCTTCACGCCCAGCCTGGTCCGGGGCCTGGACTACTACACGGGGGTCATCTTCGAAGTGGTGGCCGCGGGGATGCCCGGCTCTATCGCCAGCGGAGGGCGCTACGACCACCTGATCGCCGCGCTCGGCGGCCCGGACGTGCCGGCGTGCGGTGGTTCTCTCGGCGTGGAACGGATCATCGGGCTGCTCAGCGACGGGGCGGTGACCGCGCCACGCCTGAACGTGGCCATCACCGTCATCGACGACGACGCGGCCGCCGACGCGATGGTTTTCGCCGCCTGGCTGCGACGAGCTGGCTTGCGCACCGAGGTCTACCTTGGTTCGAGCCGCAAGCTGGCCCGGCAGCTCAAATGGGCGGCGGACCGGCGGGCCCGCTACGCGGTCATCTACGGCCCCCAGGACCGGGCTGCTGGCCTGGTCACTGTGCGAGACATGGATTCCGGCGCTCAGGAGCAGGTGCCGCCGGATCAGCTTGCTGCCCGGCTCGCCGCGCCCCGCTGAGCCGCCGGGGCCATGCAGCCGGGACGGCCGACCCGTAACGTAGGACGGCAGAAAACCTAGGCAGCCCAAGTGCCCGCCCAAGAGGGCACGGTCTTGTTACCACGCCGCCCAGCCAGCCAGCACACCAGCCACAGGCGTTCCTGGCCCCGTTGGCGCGAACCGTATTCGTGGCGGGAAAACCGCGGATACCGCGGAAAGTCGCCACGAATACGGCCGGTCCGCGCTCTGCAGCGGCATGCGGCCCTGGCCGGGGGCATGATCGACGTCGGTTTTCCGCAAATCATGCGGGAAAGCCGCCCCTGGTCGCCCTATTGGGGGTGGACAGCCCGGCGGGGTCCCCGGTTACCCCTGGACGGGGTCCCCGGTTACCCCTGGACGGGGTCCCCGGTTACCCCTGGACGGGGCCGCCGTTGGCTCCGCCGCCGTTTCCGCCGCCGCCGTTTCCGCCGCCGCCGTTTCCGCCGCCGCCGTTTCCGCCGCCGCCGTTTCCGCCGCCGCCGTTTCCGCCGCCACCTCCGCCGATGCAGAAGAAGAGGACGCAGTTGGCGTTGCCGTTGCCGCCGTTACCGTTTCCGCCCCCTTTATTGCCTTTTCCCTTACCGCCTTGCGGCGCGCTCTGGCCATTGCCCATTCTCATCAGCGGGCTGTCGCCGGGGACGGGAAAGAAGCCTGCGTCCGACCCGAGGTTGGCGTTCTCGAAGCTGAGCTGCCAGGTATGGCCGGGTGCGTCGGCGCCGAACATCTCGCCGTCGCAGGTGAGGGCACCGCCCTGCTGCTCATAGCAGCTGTTCACCGGGGCGAGCATCAGGTTGCTGCCGGGATCGGCGGGGTGGAAAACCGACACGTAGGCGGCCAGATTGGGCGTGTAGCCGCCGAACGCGGCGTACTCGGAGTTGTTCGCGGTGCCGGTCTTGCCGGCTGCCACCCGGTTGAGCCCGAGCCCGGCGCCGGTCGCGCCGGGGAAGTTCAGCACGCCCTGCAGCACGTAGTTGACCGCGTCGGCGATCTGCGGGGAGATGGCCTGACGGCAGCCGGCCGACGGGATCGGCAGTGACGCGCCGGTCTCGGTGGTGATCCGCGTCATCGCCACCGGGGCGCAGTACTTGCCGCGCGCGGCCATCGTCGCGTACGCGGTGGCCATGCTCAGTGGCGAGACCGTGACCGAGCCGAGCGTGAAGGATGTGATGTTGTCGGCTGAGAGGCCGCCCTTGGGCGCCTTGAGCAGCGGGGTTCCGTCCGCCCAGGTCACCCCGAGATTCGCGGCCGTCTTGACCACATTGCACAGCCCGACCTTCTGCTCGAGCTCGGCGAAGAACACGTTGATCGACTGCGCGGTGGCCGCGTAGAGGGTGTACGTGGTTGATCCGCTGGTCGAGTTCTCGTCGTTCTGCACCGGGAAACCCTGGGTGAGCGGCTGCCCCGCGCAGTTGGTGAACCCTTGCACGGTCGTACTGTCCGGCACGGTGGCGGTGAAGCCGAACGGAATGTTCTGCTCCAGCGCGGTGACGAGCGTGAACAGCTTGGACGACGAACCCGTCTGGACGCCGCTGCTGCCGCCGTAGTTGGAGTTGACGGCGTAATTGATCGTCGTATCGTTCTCGCCGTACTTCCGGTTCTCCGCCATCGCCCTGATCTCGCCGGTGCCCGGCTGCACCATCACCTCGGTGTCCGCGTTGCCGTTGGGGTTGTAGACGTGGCTGTACTCCGGCAGCGTGTAATTGACCGCTAGATTGGCCGCGTTCTGGTCTTTCTCATCCAGCGTGGTGTAGATCTTCAGGCCGCCGGTGGCGAGCAGCTTGGCCCGGTCCGCAGTGGTCTTTGCGATCGACGAGTCCTGCAGTACCACCTGCTCCACGTAGTTGCAGAAGAACGCCGCTGAGCGGGCCATGTTCTGCGTGCAGCCGTTTTCGGGTACCCCGTCCTGCACGCCCAGGGGCTGCTTCTCGGTTGCGGCGGCTGTCGTGCTGCTCAGCGCGCCGGTCTGGACCATTCTGGCCAGCACCGTATTGCGGCGCGCCATGGCCATGGAGGCATTGGTGAACGGGTCATAGCCGGTCGGATTCTCCACCATCCCGGCCAGCAGGGCGGCTTGGGGAAGGGTGAGCTTCGCGGCGGAAGTGTTGAAGTAGGTCTCCGCCGCCACCTCGATGCCGTACGCGAGATTACCGAAGTAGGCGTCGTTCAGGTACCCGGCGAGGATCTGCTGCTTGGACTGCTGGTGCGCGACGGTGATGGCCAGCCGCAGTTCGTGCAGCTTCCGGGACAGCGTCTCCTGGTAGGCGGCCTGGGCCTGCTGCGCGTTGGGCGCCGAGAGGATCAGCATGTTCTTGACGTACTGCTGGGTGATGCTGGAACCGCCCTGCACCGCCTTGTGCTGCAGGTCGTTGACCAGCGCGCGGAGGGTGCCCTTGACGTCCAGGGCGCCCTCCTGCCAGAAGCGGTTGTCCTCGATGGCCACGACCGCTTGCCGCATGACCGGCGAGATCTGGGCGTAACTGACCGGCTGCCGGTCAATGCCGGAGGCCGAGGCGCCGGGCCCGCCGTCCACGCCGTAGACGTACGCCATCAGATGACCGTTTGCGTCCAGGATCTCCGAGCGCTGCGGGATATTACCTACGCTCGCCGAGGTGGGCGCGGCCGCCTCGTTCGCCTGATCACGCAGGACCACGCCAGTCGTTGCGATGACGGGCAGGGCCATGGCAGCCGCGATGACACCGCCCACCGCCGAGATCGAGATGAGGCGGCCTACGGTACCCGTTTTATTTGCTACGTCACCTGACTGCACGGCATCAGGGTACGTCCCGAGCGGCGCACCCACCCCACGCCTCGCATAGAGGCGCCGTAAGCTGCGGGTTCTCCTAAACCGGACGAAAGCGTCTAAGCTGCCCGTCCGTCACCCAGAGGAGCCAATGGCGTCCGAAGGTGACTAGCCACCCCGCCCGGTATGGCCCAAGAGGACTATTCCGTAAATGAGCACACCGGGGCCTTGGCAGCTACCCCACGGCTTCCGTAGGTTGCTTTATCACGAACAGGTAACCCGGTCCCGCAGCCGCGGAGCCGGATCGCAAGCAACCGCCATCGAGCCAGCGACCGTCCATGTACGCAGTACGCGACGATCAAAAGGAGTGGGCACATGTGGATCACTGACTGGACCACACGCGCCGCCTGCAAAGGAACCGACCCGGACGAGCTTTTTGTCCAGGGCGCAGCGCAGAACCGGGCCAAGCTGATCTGCCGGGGTTGCCAGGTCAGGACCGAATGCCTGGCCGACGCGCTGGACAACGGCATCGAGTTTGGCGTCTGGGGCGGGATGACCGAGCGGGAGCGCCGTGCCCTGCTGCGGCGGCGGCCGGACGTCAAGTCCTGGCGTGAGCTGCTCGAGCAGGCTCGTGAGCGCTACGAGCAGGACGTTGACGACCTGGTGGCGAGCTGAACCGCTAACCGCTTGCCGTTTGGCTGGCGAGGCTAATAGCAATGGCGCGCAGGCCCTCGAGGTCATGGACGTCCTCGGGTTGCGCAGCCACCTCGACGACGGGAACGGTGGGATGGGCCGCCGTAAAGTGCTCGGCCACCCGCCGTTCCCGGACCGCCAACTGCATCCGTTCCGCGTGTAGCCGCAAGACCCCGGCCGCGAGCGCATAGCGCGCAGGACTGGCCGATTCCACAGTGCTGTTTTCCACTGGGCCGTTCGGCATCTCGTGATTTTCGAGCGTTTCCGCAGCGGCGATGCTGCGGGCCGCAGAAAGCCGGGTCGCGGCCGGTACGTGCACCCGGTTCAGGATCAGGCCCGCGAGCGGCATGCGTTCCCCGGCAAGCCGCTCGACGAAGTACGAGGCTTCCCGTAGCGCATCCGGCTCGGGCGCCGCGACCACGAGGAAGGCTGTTCCCGGTGTCTGGAGCAGGCGGTAGGTCGTCTCGGCCCGCTCGCGGAAGCCGCCGAACATCGTGTCGAAGGCCGTGACGAACGTCTGCATGTCCTTGAGCACCTGCGCGCCGAGCACCTTCGTGAGCGTTCCGGTCACGAGCGAGAACCCGGCGTTCAGCATCTTCAGGTACGCGCGGCCGGGCTTGGCTGGGGCGGTCAGCAGCCGGATCAGCCGGCCGTCAAGGAACCGGCCGAGCCGCTGCGGCGCGTCGAGGAAGTCGAGGGCGGAACGGCTCGGAGGTGTATCGACCACGATCAGGTCCCACTCGTCGGTGCGGTGCAGCTGGCCCAGCTTCTCCATGGCCATGTACTCCTGCGTACCGGCGAAGCTGGACGACAGGGACTGATAGAACGGGTTGGCCAGGATCTGCGCGGCGCGGTCCGGGTCCGCGTGGGCCTCGACGATCTCGTCGAAGGTCCGCTTCATGTCCAGCATCATGGCGTGCAGGCTGCCGCCCGACGACAGGCCCGTGTCCACCGGCCGTGGGGTGTTGTCCAGGTAGGTCAGGCCCATCGCCTGAGCCAGCCGGCGGGCCGGATCCACAGTCAGCACGACCACGTGCCGCCCTCGCTCGGCAGCCCGCAGGCCGATCGCGGCCGCGGCGGTCGTCTTGCCGACACCGCCGGACCCGCAGCAGACGATGATCCGCGTCCGACGATCGTCGATCAGCGCGTCGGTATCGAGCCGGGGCGGCACGGACGGCCGGTTCATCGGGCCGTCCGGTACCAGGGGCGCAAACCAGTCATCACGCGGCCATCCATCAGGCGGCCCCCTGATCCCGGAGCACCTCGGCCAGCTTGTACAGTCCGCCCAGGTCGATCCCGTCGGTAATGGCCGGAAGCTCATAGCGCGGCTGGCCCGCGGCGGCCAGCTCACGCCGTTCCCGCTCCTGCAGCGCGACGTTACGGGCGTGCTCCGCGAGCTCGATGGCCAACCCCGCGGCGAGGGTCTGGGCGTCGGCCAGCCCGGCCGCCTTGAGCCCGAGGGCGATCTCCGCCTCGTCGGTGCGCCCCTCCGCGGCCGCCTTCAGGTGTGCTTCCTCCAGGCCATCGGGGTGGACCTTGTTGATGAAGATCCCGCCCACCTGGATACCGAGGCCGCGCATTTCCGCCAGGCCGTCCAGGGTTTCCTGGATCGGCATCTCCTCCAGCGTGGTGACGAAGTGAACGGCGGTCTGCGGGGACCGGATCACCCGGGCCACGCTGTCGGCGTGTGCGCGCACGGGGCCGACCTTGGCCAGGCCCGACACCTCGACGCTGACGTTGAGGAAGCGGCCGATCCGGCCGGTGGGCGGTGCGTCCATGACCACGGCGCCATAGACGTCGTGGCCGCCGGCCTGGCGCCGGGTCGCCTCGGTGGCCTTTCCCGTCCGGAGCACATCGGATAGGCCGGGCGCGATCGTCGTGGCGAAGTCGACCAGCCCCAGCCGGGTCAGCGCCTGGCCGGTGTGACGAAGGCCATAGAACATCTCGAGGTAGTCCAGCAGCGCGCCTTCGGGATCGACGGCCAGCGCGTAGAGATCGCCGCCCGGCCGCCCGTCCTCGCCGATCCCGATGCCGACCTTGCGCTCGGCGTAGGGCAGCGGGGGGCAGTCGAAGAGCCGCGCGATACCCTGCCGCCCCTCGGCCTCGATGAGAAGCACCTGCCGGCCGTCATAAGACAACGCGAGAGCCAGGGCGGCAGCGACGGTCGTCTTGCCGGTGCCTCCCTTACCCGTGACGACGTGCAGCCGCACGCCTTCCCAGTCGGTGTCCCTTGCTCTCATCACTGCGAGGCTATCTCCGCCCCGACACTTCTCACGGCGGGCCTCCTCTAGCGCGTGAGGTATCTCTCGTTATTAGGCTGGGGGTAGAGAGAGGTGATCCCGGTGGCCGCAATCGTTGTCATCATCGTGATACTCGTGATCGCCGGCCTGATCGCGGCCGGCCGCACCTTCCGAGTGGTCCAGCAGTATGAGAAGGGCATCGTGTACCGCTTCGGGCGGGTCCTGCCCGAGGTGCGGGGACCCGGGCTGACGTACCTGCGCCCGATCGGCGACCGCATGCAGAAAGTCAACATGCAGATCGTGGCCATGACCGTGCCCGCTCAGGACGGCATCACCCGGGACAACGTGAGCGTCCGGGTAGACGCGGTGGTGTACTTCCGCGTCGTGGATCCCATCAAGGCCACGGTCAACGTGCAGGACTACATGTTCGCGATCGCGCAGCAGGCGCAGACCTCGCTGCGGTCCATCATCGGCCAGTCCGAGATGGACCAGCTGCTGGCCGAGCGCGAATCGGTCAACCGGGAGCTGCGGCGCATCATCGACGAGCCAACCGAGGGCCCCTGGGGGATCCGGGTCGAGCGCGTCGAGGTGAAGGACGTCTCGCTGCCGGAAGGGATGAAGCGATCGATGTCGCGTCAGGCCGAGGCCGAACGGGAAAGGCGCGCGCGCATCATCACTGCGGACGGTGAGTACCAGGCGTCCAAGCGCCTCGCGGCCGCCGCCAATGTGATGGCCCGGGACCCGGCGGCGCTCCAGCTGCGGCTGCTGCAGACGATGGTCGAGGTGGCGGGTGAGCGCAACAGCACGCTCATCATGCCGGTACCGGTGGAGCTGCTGCGGTTCTTCGAGAAGATGGCCCCCGGCCCGCCCCGGGCGCCGGAAGTGGCCGAGGAGCCGGAGGATCTCGGTGACGCCGAGGTGGCCGAGGCCGAGGCGGAGATCTCCATGGCCAACGTGCCGGAACTCGACCAGGCCCCGGTCCCGCAGCTGGACGAGGCCGCAGTTCCGCCGGTCCCTGAGGTGGAGCCGCCGGCCAGTATCGCGCCGGTCACGGAGGTCGAACCAGCACCGGACGTCGCGCCGGTCCCGGAACCTGCGCCGGTCGCTGAGGCTCCGCCCGCCCCCCGGATGCCGTCGGCGGCCGAGACGACCCAGGAATTCCCCGCCGCGACCGACTTTGCGGCGGCGGACCTCCCCAGTACCACGGTGAGCGAAACCGGAAGCGTCATCGACCCGGGCCCCGCGGTCGCGGATGCCACGGCGGGCCCAGCGGGCCCCGCGACGCCGAACGGTGCCGGCGGGAACGGCGGCAGGACCAGGTCGGCCGGGGCACGGAGGCCACGGGCCACCGGGGAGCGCAAGCCGCGCACCCCAACTGTGGCGCGGAAGCCGAGGGCGACCGGCGAGGCCAAAGCCGCCGGGGAGCCCACGCCGGAGTAGCCGCCCAGCCGCTAAGGTCATCCCCATGCAGAAGTGGGAGTACGCGACCGTGCCACTGCTCGTGCACGCGACCAAGCAGATCCTGGACAACTGGGGCGACGACGGATGGGAGCTCGTGGCGGTCATCCCGGGCCCGAACCCCGAACAGCTGATCGCCTACATGAAGCGGCCGAAGGGATGACCATCAGCACCCGAGCGGCGCGGTGAGCACGCCCGAGGAACGCCTCGCCGAGCTGGGCCTCACCCTGCCGCCGGTCGCCACCCCGGCCGGCTCGTACGTGCCCGCCCTCCGCACCGGCATGCTCGTCTACACCGCGGGGCAGTTGCCCCTGGCTGACGGCAAGCTGCTGGCCACCGGAAAGGTCGGTGAGGCCGTAACCGCCGAAGAGGCCGTCGCGCTCGCCCGCGCGTGCGCGCTCAACGCCCTCGCCGCGGCGGCCGCGTCGGCCGGTGGCTTGTCCGCGATCACGCGGATCGTCAAGGTCACCGGGTTCGTCGCCAGTGCGCCTGGCTTCACCGGCCAGCCTCAGGTCGTGAACGGGGCGAGCGATCTGCTGACCGAGGTGTTCGGGGACGCGGGCAAGCATGCGCGCAGTGCGGTGGGGGTGGCGGTCCTGCCGATGGACGCGCCCGTCGAGGTCGAGCTGATTGCCGAGGTGGGCGGCACCGGAACGGGCGGGGGGAGCGGGCCTGAACCGGCTGCGAGTTCCAGGTAAGGTCGCGGCCCGGGCCCGTGACATCCTCGAGGGGCGGCTGACCCCCGTGGTGCCCCGCGACGCGGCCACCGTCATGCTGGTCCGTTTGGTGGCGGGGCAGGCCGCCGAGGTGTACATGCTGCGGCGGCAGCGATCGATGGCGTTTGCGCCCGGCGCGTACGTCTTCCCCGGCGGCAGCGTCGATGCCAGCGACGCCGAAGGCGGCCACGGCTGGGCCGGCCCACTCCCGGACCAGTTCGCCCCGGCCCTCGGCCTGTCCGCCGCGGGCGCCCAGGCCCTGATCCGGGCGGCGGTGCGGGAGACGTTCGAGGAGTGCGGGGTGCTGCTGGCAGGCCCGTCGGCGGACACGGCGGTCGGTGACACGTCGGGCGACGCGTGGAAAGCCGACCGGCAGGCCCTGGCGGATGGGACGCTCTCGCTCGCTCAGCTCCTTATCCGCCGGGGCCTGGTGCTGCGCAGTGACCTGCTAACTCCCTGGTCGCGGTGGATCACGCCGGAGGCGGAGCCACGGCGCTTCGACACCAGGTTCTTCGTGGCGCGGCTGCCGGAGGGCCAGCGTGCTCGGGGCGGTACCGGCGAGTCGGACCAGGCTGCGTGGCTGCGCCCGCCGGCCGCGCTCGCCGCGGCGGATGTCGGCGAGCTGATGCTGCTGCCGCCGACCGCGATTACGCTGGGAGAGCTCGCGGCCGAGCCTGACGTGGCCGCGCTGCTCGCGGCCCGGCGGCGGATCGTCCCCCGGCGGCCCGTGGTCACGTTCACCGGCGATCAGGCGTGGCTGACCATCCCAGACGAACAGGACGCCCGCGATGACGATTGACGGCTCCGGCACTGCGCTTGCGACCTGTGTCCTCGCGCCCAATCCGTCGCCGATGACCCTGGAGGGCACGAACACCTGGCTGATTGCCGCCCCGGGGTCATCGTCCGCGGTGGTCCTCGACCCCGGGCCCGAGGACGAGGGTCATCTGCGCCGGGTCGTGGACCGGGTCGCGGGGGCGGGCCGCAGGGTGGCGCAGATCCTGCTGACCCACGGGCACAGCGATCATTCGGCCGGGGCGCGGCGGCTCGCCGCCCTGACCGGGGCGCCGGTGCGCGCGGCCGATCCGGCTCACCGGCTGGGCAGTGATGGTCTGACCGGCGGCGATGTGGTGACGGTGGCCGGCTGTGAGGTGCACGTCATCGGTACGCCGGGCCATTCCGCGGACTCCCTGAGCCTGCTGCTCCCGGAGGACGGTGCCCTGCTCACCGGGGACACGGTGCTTGGCCGCGGCACGACCGTCATCGCCGGCGGCGGGTCCCTCGCCGATTACCTGCGCACGCTGGAGGTGATGAAGGTACTGGCCGACACCGCGTCGGTGCGGGTTCTGCTGCCCGGTCACGGACCCCTGCTTTCCGACCCGTCGTCGACCCTGGCGTACTACATCGAGCACCGGGCCGAGCGGCTGGCCGAGGTGCGCGCCGCCCTAGCGGCGGGCGATACGACGGCCCAGGAGATCGTGGCCCGCGTGTACCACGACGTCGACCCGGGCGTGCGCCGGTTCGCCGAGCTGTCCGTCCAGGCGCAACTGAACTATCTCGCCGCCCGCGGCGAGCGGGATCCGCGGTTACCGGCCGCGCGGAGATGGACTCGCGGTTACCGGATGCGCGGGGTGGGCCGTGCCGCCCGGGTGAGCGCTAATGGGCGCGTTTGCGCAGGCGCTCGGCGTCGACGATCAGCACCGATCGGGCCGAGATGTGCAGCCAGCCCCGGGCGGCGAAGTCCGCGAGCGCCTTGTTGACCGTCTCTCTCGACGCCCCGACCAGCTGTGCGAGCTCTTCCTGGGTCAGGTCGTGGTGAACCTGAAGGCCCTCGTCCGTCTGCTGGCCGAATCGCTCCGCCAGATCGAGCAGCGCCTTGGCGACGCGCCCGGGAACATCCGTGAAGACGAGGTCTGCGGTCACGTCGTTGGCGCGGCGAAGCCGCTGTACCAGTGCGCGCAGCATGTGCAGCGAGATCTCCGGCCGTTTGCGCAGCAGGGGCAGCAGCAAATCGTGCGGCAGCACAGCCAGCGTCACATCGGTGACGGCGCTGGCGCTCGACGTCCGCGGCCGGGGATCGAACAGCGAAAGCTCGCCGAACATCTCGCCCGGGCCGATCACGCTCAGCAGGTTCTCCCGGCCGTCACCGGCCGCGCGCGTCAGCTTCATCTTGCCGTCGAGCACGACGTAGAGACTGTCGCCGCCGTCGCCCTCGTCGAAAAGCCGTTCGCCGCGGTGCAGCTTGAGCTGGCTCATGGTCTGCCGAAGTTCGCGCGAGCCGTCTTCGTCGAGCGCCTCGAACAGCGGCGCCCGCCTGAGCACCTCTCCGGCGTTTTCCACCGGTCCCTCCTCGCTTTCCTTGTGCCTTCTAAGTGTGGACCATCCGCAGACGGAATGTGTGTGCGGGAGCACTGTCATCTGGCCGCGGCGGTGCCGGGACGCGCCACGAAGCGATTTCGTCACTCTCCGCCGTCGAACGATTACATTAAGTCTTTCACAAGCGAATACCGGGGACTCTTGATCATTTCCGGGGGACGGAATGGCTGACGGGCCGGGGGGTTACTTCAGGGTGCCCAGGACCGCATCGGCGCTGGCCGGGTGCGGTCTGGTGATGGCGGCCGGGCTGATGGCGGCGCCGCCGCGCGCACACCTTGACGGCTATCCTGCGCCGGGCGCCGGTCAGGTCCAGGCGGCACAGAACAAGGTTGATCAGGGTGCGGCCGCGCTCGGCAGGCAGGAGGAGAAGCTTGCCGCGGCCAGCGCCAAGCTGACCGACCTGGAAACGCAGGCCGAAATCCTGACCGAGAACTACGACAAGACAGTCGTCGCGGAACAGCAGGCGGAGTCGGCCTATACCACCGCGGTGAAGAATCTCGCGCAGGCCGAAGGTGCGCAGAAGAGCAGCCAGCGCCAGGTGGCCTACCTGGCAGCCACGCAATTCGAGACTGAGGGCGGCTTTGATCCCATGGCGGCGATGCTGGGCGACGCCCCCGGCGCGCAGGCCTACCTGAACCAGATCGGCCTGGGAGAGGAATTCGCCACCCGCGGGACCGACATCCTCGCGAACAACAGCGCGGACAGCGTGGTCGCCGGCGTCTTCCGGTCCGAGGCCAGGACGGCGCTCAGGTAGAAGCAGGCGGACCTGCGCCAGGCGGCAGCGCTTAAGACGGCCATCCAGGCGGCCGTGGCCCGCCAGCTCGCGGCGGTCAAGAGCACCAAGTCGGTGACCAGCCAGCTGTCCGGCTTGCTGCAGAACGCGAGGACTACCGAGCAGTCGCTCGCGTCGAAGCGCCGGGCCGCCCTCGCCGTGCAAGCGGCGGCGGCCGCGGCGGCCCAGCAAGGGGCCGAGTCTCCCGGCAGTTCCTCACCCGGCCTGGCCGTCTCGTTCCCCAATTCCGCGGCCAGCTCCCAGCAGGGCAACATCGCAGCCGACTGGGCGCTCAGCCAGATCGGCCGTCCCTACCAGTGGGGCGGTGCGGGCCCTTACACCTACGACTGCTCGGGGCTGACGATGGTTGCCTGGGCCCAGGCGGGTATCGCGCTGCTGCACTTCACGGGTGATCAGTGGGTCGAAGGGGTGCAGGTGACGCTCGGCAGCCTGGAGCGCGGCGACCTGCTCTTCTATGCGACGAACAACGCTGACCCGGCCACGATTCATCACGTCGGCATCTACATCGGCGGCGGCGGCATGGTCGACGAGCCCTACACCGGGGTCGACGTGCGGATCGACAGCATCTACGCGCCGGGTGACCCGATTGATCTACGCGCCGGGTGACCCGATTGATCTACGCGCCGGGTGACCCGATCGGCGCGGTCCGGCCTTAGCGGAAAGCCTTCAGGGCGGCAACAGCGGTTATGGCGGCTAGTAGTCCGAAGCGTCCGCGCGCTTGCGGGACGCCTCGATTTCCTTTTCCGCGGCGGCCCGGTCGGCCCAGGCTGCGCCCTCGACAGACTTCCCCGGTTCGAGGTCCTTGTAGACCTCGAAGAAGTGCTGAATCTCCAGCTTGTCGAACGCCGAGACGTGGTGAATGTCGCGCAGGTGCTCCCACCGGGGATCGTTCGCCGGCACGCAGAGGACCTTGTCATCGCCGCCCTTTTCGTCCCGCATCCGGAACATCCCGATGGCCCGGCAGCTGATCACACAGCCGGGAAAGGTTGGCTCGTCCAGGATGACCAGCGCGTCGAGCGGGTCACCGTCGTCGCCCAGGGTGCCCTCGATGAAGCCGTAGTCGGAGGGATACCGGGTCGAGGTGAACAGCATCCGGTCCAGCCGGATCCGGCCCGTGGCGTGGTCCATCTCGTACTTGTTCCGCTGGCCCTTCGGGATCTCGATGATCACGTCGAAGTCCACAGTGCTGCCCCCACACCTTGCGCGGTAGATGGTTGACTCGATTGTCCCCCGGTCCGCCCAGCACGGGTAGACCGGCTTCGTTCCAGAATCCTCTATCGCAAAGGTGGAGGCACGGTGCTGCGCAGCACACGCAGCGTGGCCTTGATCACGCTGACCATGCTGAACGTATTCACGCTGGCCGCCGGCGTGGTGCTCGCGCGCATGCTGCCGCCGCGGCTGGCGCTGCTCAAGCCCGTCGTGGTGGCCGCCCGGCCCGAGGTCGGGGCCAGCCCGGTGCTAGCCACCGCGACCGGCGGCCCGATGCCCACGAGCTCCGGGCTGGGCAGCGCCCTGGCCAGCTTGTTGTCCTCATCCGCGCTGGGGCCGGGAGTAGCCGCCGTCGTCGCCGATGCCTCGGGCGACATCATCTACTCCCGCGGTGGCAGCGAGATGACTGCGCCGGCGTCCACCGAGAAAATCGCCACCGCGATCGCAGCGCTCGACGTGCTCGGTCCCGGGGCCCAGTTCCGCACGCGGGTCGTGAGCGGCCCGGGCAACGGCGTCGTGCTGGTGGGGGGCGGCGATCCTACGCTGGCGGCCGGCCCGGCGCCATCGTCGGACTATCCGCAGCCCGCCACGCTGAAAGACCTGGCCGCCCAGGCGGCCAGCGCGCTCGAGGCGCAGCATCGCCATCAGGTCCAGCTCAGCTACGACACTTCTCTCTACACCGGGCCCGGCATGGCCCCGGGGTGGCCCGAGTCGTATGTGACCAGCGGTGACGTCACCCAGATCACCTCGCTGGAGGTCGACCAGGGACGCCTGACCCCGGGCGGTGCCCCGGAAGACGCCGATGACCCAGTCAATTTCCGGCCGCGGTCCGCGGATCCCGTCTCCATGGCCGTCTCGGCGTTTGCGGGTTTCCTGGCGGGCGACGGCATCCGGGTCGAGGGGACGCCGTCGCCCGGCACCGCGCCGGCCCGGGCCGCGGTTCTGGGCTCGGTCAGCTCGCCGGCGCTGTCGGCCATGGTCGAGTGGATGATGACGGAAAGCAACAACGTGATCGCGGAAAACCTGGCCAGGCATGTCGCCATCGTGATGGGGGATCCCGCGTCATTTGCCGGCGCCGCCGCGGCCGAGGCGACCGTCCTGCGGCGGCTCGGCGCCGGACCGGGCGTGCAACTGGTCGACGGGAGCGGGCTGTCGCCCGAGGACCAGATTGCTCCCGACGTGCTCGTCAGGCTGCTCACGATCGCGGCGTCGCCGCAGCATCCCACGCTGCGCCCCGCGATCACGGGAATGCCCGTGGCCGGTTTCTCGGGCACCTTGTCCGCTGGGCAGAGTGTCTTCGGCGCGATCGGCGGCCCGGCGCGCGGCGTGGTCCGGGCCAAGACCGGGAACCTCACCACCGTGGCCGCGCTGGCCGGCTTCGCCTACGACAGCGACGGCCGCCTGCTCGAATTCGTCTTCAACGCGGCTCATATCCCTAAGGCCGCCGCCCTGCAGACGGCCGCCGACACCATCAACAACGCCGCCGAGGCCGTAGCGTCATGCGGCTGCCGCTGAAGTTCGGGCGGCACGCGCGGGTTACGGCGAGGCGCTCATACCGGCCCAGCGAGTCCCGGGCCTCCGGCCCGGCGAGCGGCCGGTGTATCGGTGAAGTACCACCGCGGGGCGCGAAGCGCAGCGGGGGGTTCCGGGGGTCGTTCCCCCGGGCAAACACAGCCCCGGGCAAATACAGCACCGGGCTCCGACCACGGCGCGCCACAACGTACGGTGGGAGGGTGAATAACGGTCAGATGATCGACTGGGACCTGGCGGTGTCCACCGGCGCCCGTTGGGCGCGCCCGGGACCTCAGGTGAGCCTGGCTGAGGCGCGGCAGACCGTGGCGGAGCTCCGCGAGCTCGCCGCCGCGGTGGAGGGGCCAGTGCGCGAGGTCACGCACCTGCAGAGCAGGGTCGCGCCAGGCCAGGTCGCGGTCGTGGACCGGGCCGGCTGGATCCGCGGCAACGTGGACGGTTTCCGGGTCGTCCTCGACCCGCTGGCCGAGCAGATGCGCCAGCGCACTCCGGCCGCCAACTCGTCCGGCCTGGTGATGGGCGTAGGCTCCCGGGTCACTGGCGTGCAGGCCGGGCTGATCCTGGCCTACCTGTCGTCCCGCGTGCTCGGCCAGTACGAGCTATTCCTGCCGCCGGGCTCCGGTGGCAACGGCGAAGAGCCCGTCGGCCGTCTCACCCTGGTCGCGCCGAACATCGTGATGGTCGAGCGTGAGCTAGGCGTGGATCCGAGCGACTTTCGCCGCTGGGTGTGCCTGCACGAGGAGACCCACCGGGTGCAATTCACCTCGGTGCCGTGGTTGCGCGCGTACGTCCAGGACCAGATGACGGAATTCCTGCTGGCCTCCGACCTTGACCCCGGGGCCATCCTCAGCCGGCTGCGGGCCGCGGCCGATGCGGTGGCCGGGGCGGTGCGCGGCGGCGACAGCGAGAGCCTCATCGAGGCCATCCAGACGCCGCGGCAAAAGGAGATCCTCGGGCGGCTCACCGCCTTGATGACCCTGGTCGAGGGGCACGGCGACTACGTGATGGACGCCGTCGGCCCACAGGTCGTGCCGTCCGTGGCCGAGATCAGGGAACGATTCAACACCCGGCGCAGGACGGCCGGCCGGGTCGAGCAGGCAATCCGGCGCCTCCTGGGTATCGACCTGAAGATGCGCCAGTACGCGGACGGGGCGCGGTTCGTCCGCGCGGTGGTCGACCAGATCGGCATGGACGGCTTTAACAAGGTCTGGGAGTCACCGGAGACCATCCCGACCATGACCGAGATCAGCAACCCAAGCACGTGGGTTGCCCGGGTCGCCGGCGCCTACCCGGCCGCGCCGCCCGCGGTCGCCGCGCCGGTCAGCGAGCCCGCCAGCGAGGCCCCCGCCGAGCCGCCGCCGACCGCGCCGGTCAACGGCACGAGCCCCGCGTCCAGTGTCGCGCCGGTCACCGAGCCCGTGCCGCCTGCGGACATCCCCGCCTGCCAGGGGTACCCCCGGCCGCGGACATGCCCCAAACCGGAGGCGCCTTCCACGCGGCGGACGATTCCGCCTTCGGCGAGTCGCCCGAGCAGGCCGGCACGTCCTCTCCGGCGGAGCCCTCTCCGGTCGGCACGCCCTCTCCGGCAGGGTCCCCTTCGGGGACGTCACCCTCCTCCGGTGACGACGCAACCGCGACCGGAGAGTCATCGGACCCCTGGTACAGCGCCCAGCAAACGGACCCGGAAGAGGCCGCCGCCGGCCGGGCCGAAGAGACGGCCCCTGACGAGGGAGACCGCCGTCTCTGGCACGATGGTCAGTAGCCGCGATGGGGCCAAGCCCGGCGGTCGCGGACGTCCGCAACGCGGTCCGGGATAGCCTTCGGGACCTCGGTTCCGGCTCCCTCGTCCTGGCGGCCTGCTCCGGCGGCGCCGACTCACTTTCGCTCGCGGCCGCCCTCGCGTTCGTGGCGCCGCGCGAGCGGCTGCGCGCCGGCGGCGTCACCGTCGACCATGGGCTGCAGCCCAGCTCGGCTGACCGCGCTCGTGACGTGGCCGCCGCGCTCACCCGGCTCGGGCTCGACCCGGTGGAGTGCGTCCCCATCAGCGTGCCGCGAAACGGGAAACAGGGCGGCCCGGAGGCGGCCGCTCGCACGGCCCGCTACGACGCCCTGGCGGCCGCGGCCGAGCGCACCGGCGCGGCCGCGATCCTGCTCGGCCACACCCTTGACGATCAGGCGGAGACGGTTCTGCTCGGGCTGGCGCGTGGGTCGGGTGCCCGGGCACTGGCCGGGATGGCCGCCCGCCGCGACCGCTACCGCCGCCCGCTCCTGAACGTACGGCGGGCCACGACGCGGGCCGCGTGCGCAGCCCTGGACCTGCCGGTCTGGGACGACCCGCACAACACCAGCCCCCGTTTCGCCCGCGCGCGCGTCCGGCACGAGGTGATGCCGGTGCTGGAAGCGGCGCTGGGCCCGGGCGTGGCCGAGGCGCTGGCCCGGACCGCGGGACAGTTGCGCGCCGATGCCGACTTCCTGGACGTGCTGGCGGAAATGGAAGCCGAACGGGCCTGTGCCGGGCGCGCTGCCTTTCTTACCGAGCACCTCGCCGCGTTGCCGCCGGCTCTGCGCACGCGGGTGCTGCACAGTGCGGCGGTCGCCGCCGGCTGCCCGGCCGGCGCGCTGACCGCGGGCCACGTGGAGCAGCTTGAGGCGCTGGTGACAAGATGGCGCGGGCAGCGATGGGTCGACCTCCCCGGCGGCGTACGCGGGCTCCGGCGGGATGGCCAGCTGCGGCTTAGCCGCGACAGCGCTCTGGCCGGGGACAGCCCGGCCGGTTCCGGACCCGTGGCCGGTGCCGCCAACGACGTGCCGGGGTGGGACAGGGAGGGTGGCCGTGGACGCGGACGACATGGGGACAGACCTGAAGGAAGTGCTGATCAGCGAGGACAGGCTGCGCCAGCGGGCGGGGGAGCTGGCGGCGCGCATTGACGCGGACTACGCCGGCCGTGACCTGCTCCTCGTCGGGGTCCTGAAGGGCGCCATCATGGTGATGGCGGACCTCGCGCGGGCCATGCACCTGCCGGTGCAGATGGACTGGATGGCGGTTTCCTCGTACGGATCCGGGACGCAATCGTCGGGCGTGGTACGCATCCTCAAGGACCTCGACACCGATATTTCCGGCCGTGACGTCCTCGTTGTCGAGGACATCATCGACTCTGGCCTGACGCTGTCCTGGCTGGTCGGGAACCTCCAGTCGCGCGGCCCGGCGTCAGTGCGCGTGTGTACGATGCTGCGGAAGCCCGGAGCCGCCCGGATGCGGGACGTCGAGGTCGGCTATACGGGCTTCGACATAGGCGATGAGTTCGTCGTCGGATACGGGCTCGACTACGCCGAGCGGTACCGTAACCTGCCCTTTATCGGGACTCTCGCCCCGCACGTGTACGGGGGGAACAGAACCGAAGCAGGGAAGCGTTGACGAGGCGAGATGCCAGAAGGGCACGCGGGCATGTCCCGCCGTCCGCACTTAAGGCGTCCCGCTGGGCATTGGTGGTCCGTAACCGGGGCACTAAGGACAACCGGTCGCGCACGGATAGCAGGCAAGGCGGTCCCGCCGGAGGTCGGCGGGATGTGAAGCTGGTCAGGAGGGAACGGCCCTAGCCGAGGGGGTCGCTCGTCGATGGATTCTAAGCGCTCATTCCGCATGTTGGGGCTGTTTGCCGCCGCGGTCCTGGTCGTGGTCGTGCTGTTCAACCTGGCTAACGCCGGGAGCTCCTACACCCAAGCTGACACGTCGCAGGTTGTCTCGCTCATCAACGATGGCCAGGTCAAGTCGGCGAAGATCACCGACAAGAACCAGACCATCCAGGTGACGACCTACAGCGGCAAGGAGTATCAGGCTGACTGGGTCAGCGGACAGGGCCTCAGCCTCCAGCAGGAGCTGCAGAAGCAGTACGACGCGGGCAAGCTCAAGGACGGCTACACGGTCGCCATACCGTCCAGCAGTTCGGTCTGGAGCCTGCTCGAGTCCTTCATCCCGTACATCATCATCGCCCTGTTCTTCTTCCTGATCCTCAGCCAGATGCAGGGCGGCGGGTCGCGCGTAATGAACTTCGGCAAGTCGAAGGCCAAGCTGATCACCAAGGACACGCCGAAGACGACCTTCGCCGACGTGGCCGGCGCGGACGAGGCGATCGAGGAACTGCAGGAGATCAAGGAATTCCTGCAGAACCCGGCCAAGTTCCAGGCGATCGGGGCGAAGATCCCCAAGGGTGTGCTGCTCTACGGGCCGCCCGGCACCGGTAAGACGCTGCTGGCCCGGGCGGTCGCCGGTGAGGCCGGCGTGCCGTTCTATTCGATCTCCGGCTCGGATTTTGTCGAGATGTTTGTCGGTGTCGGTGCCTCCCGCGTCCGCGACCTCTTCGAGCAGGCCAAATCCAACGCGCCCGCGATCGTGTTCGTGGACGAGATCGACGCCGTCGGCCGGCACCGCGGCGCCGGGCTGGGCGGTGGCCACGACGAGCGCGAGCAAACCCTCAACCAGATGCTGGTCGAACTGGACGGTTTCGACACCAAGGGCGGCGTGATCGTGATCGCGGCGACCAACCGGCCCGACATCCTCGACCCGGCCCTGCTGCGCCCCGGGCGCTTCGACCGCCAGATCATGGTCGCCCAGCCCGACCTGGCCGGCCGGAAGGGCATCCTTAAGGTCCACGCGCGCGGCAAGCCGATCGCTCCCGACACGGATCTGGATGTCATCGCGCGCCGGACCCCCGGCTTTACCGGCGCCGACCTGGCCAACGTGATCAACGAGGCCGCGCTGCTGACCGCGAGGTCCAACGGCAAGCAGATCAGCATGGCGTCGCTGGAGGAAGCGATCAACCGGGTCATGGCGGGTCCTCAGCGCAAGAGCGCGATCCTGTCCGAGAAGGAGCGGAAGATCATCGCCTACCACGAGGGCGGCCACGCCCTGGTGGGGCACGCGATGCCCAACGCGGACCCGGTGCACAAGATCACGATCATCCCCCGCGGCCGCGCCCTGGGCTATACGCAGGCGCTGCCGACCGAGGACAAGGTCCTGGTCACCCGGGCCGAGATGTGGGACCAGCTGGCCATGCTGCTGGGTGGCCGCACTGCCGAGGAGCTCGTCTTCCACGAGCCCACGACCGGCGCCGCGAACGACATCGAGAAGGCGAGCGAGATCGCCCGCGGCATGGTGACCCAGTACGGGATGAGCGAGAAGCTCGGCGCGCGCAAGTTCGGCAGCGGCGACAGCGAGCCGTTCCTGGGCATGGAGCGGTCGCACGCGCGGGACTACTCCGAGGAGATTGCCTCCGCCATCGACGACGAAGTGCGCCGGCTGATCGAGTCGGCCCACGACGAGGCGTGGGAGGTGCTGGTCGAATACCGCGACGTGCTCGACGGGCTCGTGCTCCAGCTGCTGGACAAGGAAACCCTGTCCCGTAAGGAAGTTCTCGAGGTCTTCGCCACGGTGCAGAAGCGGCCGCTGCGCGGCTCGTACACCGGGTACGGCAAGCGGCTTCCGTCGGACCGGCCACCCGTGCAGACGCCCAAGGAGCTCGCGCTGGCCGCCGCCTCGGACAGCAAGAACGGCTCGGCCATCCAGGGGAACGGCCAGGCGATCGGTTACGCCCCGAATGGTGGTTCCGGGGAGCTTCCCAGCCGGACCGCCCCAGGATCAGGAGGGCCCGCGGACGGTAAGCCGCACGATTTCCCCGGCCCTGGGCAGCCGTACGACTATGGGAGCCACCCGGACGACGAAGCATGAGCCAGCCGGGTGACGGCCGGAGTACCGTCCCCGCAGGGCGCCCGGCGATGGGTGAGAAGATCCTGCCGGAGGTCGACCAGCCGCGCATCGAACGTGCCATCCGCGAGATCCTGCTGGCCATCGGGGAAGACCCGGAACGGGACGGGCTCGCTGACACGCCGGCCCGGGTCGCCCGGGCCTACGCGGAGCAGTTCGCCGGGCTGCGCCAGCGGCCGGCAGACGTGCTGACCAAGGTCTTCGACGCTGACCACGACGAGATGGTCCTCGTCCGGGACATCGAGCTGTACTCGACGTGTGAGCACCACCTCGTCCCGTTCTTCGGCGTGGCGCACATCGGCTACATCCCGAACGAGAAGGGCCAGATCACCGGCCTGTCCAAACTGGCCCGGCTGGTCGACACCTACGCCCGGCGGCCGCAGGTGCAGGAGCGGATGACCAGCCAGATCGCGGACGCCCTGGTGGCTAACCTGGAGCCACGGGGCGTCATCGTGGTGATCGAGGCGGAGCACCTGTGCATGTCGATGCGGGGCGTGCGGAAGCCGGGCGCCAGGACCGTCACCTCGGCCGTTCGCGGGGTCTTCCGTAACAGCGCCCGGACGAGGGCGGAGGCCATGAGCCTCCTCTGCGGCGCGCGCTGACCGGTCAGCTGCCCGCTGTCCCGTCCGCTGGTCGCTGAACTGCTTCACCCGCCGGGCCGTATTTAGAGGTACCGTGGCATGGGGGGTGACGACATGGGGTACGTGCGGGCCCGGCCAGGTATAGGCGAGGCATTCAATTCGGAACAGATAGATCTATTATTGCGGGCTGGTAAGCGCTGCCGGGCGTTCCTGGCTACCCTAAATTGCTGTGACCCGGGGCCTGGGAAAACCTTGATATGAGCAAGAGCGAGACCACCGAGCCGGCCGGGCGGGCGACCGCCGACGGTGGCGAAGAGATTTCTGAGCATCCCTGGCTGGACAGCCAGCGGGGCCAGCGGCGGTGGGTTCCGCTGGTCGCCAGCCTGCTCTGTTTCCTGATCGGCCTCTCCGACGTTCTCGCCATCTTCACGCCCAGCTTTCACGCGCGGCTGCACCGGATCAACACCTACGTTCCGGGGACGCTGACCAACGCGGCCCGCAGCGCCGACGTCATCGTGGGCCTGCTGCTGCTGCTGCTGTCGCATGGGCTGCGCCGCCGAAAGCGCCGGGCGTGGCAGGCAGTTACCGCTCTCCTGGTTCTTGACATCGCGATCCACGTCCTTCATAGTCGGGCACCGCATATCCCTACCACGGTCGTCGCCGCCATCCTGCTGGGCACGTTGCTGTTCTTCCGGAACGACTTCTATGCCGTCGGGGACCGGCGGACCCGGTGGCTGGCCCTCTGGGTCTTCCTCGGGCTCGTGGTGGCGGACATCGTGATCGGGCTCGGCTACCTGTCCGCCAGCACGCTGGCCGGCAGCTATTCGTTCTCCGCACGTCTGGAAGATGTCGTCTCCGAGGTTGCTGGCGTCTCGGGCTCCATCGCGTTCGTTTCTGACGGGCGCAGTGACGGCTTTCACCTGCTGACGAGCGCGCTCGGGCTCTTCACGCTGGTGGTCACCGCCTACCTGTTCCTGCGGCCCGCCGCGCCGAAGGCCCGGCTCACGAAGGCGGACGCGGACCGGATCCGGCAGCTCCTGAGCAAGCATGGGGACCGGGACTCGCTGGGGTACTTCGCGCTCCGTGACGATAAGAGCGTCATCTGGTCCCCCACCGGGAAGTCCTGCGTCTGCTACCGCGTGGTGTCCGGGGTGATGCTGGCGGCCGGTGATCCGCTCGGTGATCCGGAGGCGTGGCCGGGTGCCATCCAGGCCTTCCTGGACGAAGCGGCCCGGCATGCCTGGGCCCCCGCCGTCATGGGCTGCAGTGAGCTGGGCGCGGAGGTCTGGTGCCGTGAAGGCGATCTGACCGCCCTGGAGCTGGGCGACGAGGGAATCGTCAACGTGGCCGATTTCAGCCTCTCCGGACGCCCCATGCGCAACGTCCGCCAGATGGTGTCGCGGGTGGCGCGCAACGGCTACACGGCCGAAGTCCGCCGGGTGGGCGACATGCCGCGCGAAGAGATCACCGCCATCCTCCGCGTGGCGGACTCGTGGCGGGGCAGCGATACGGAGCGAGGCTTCTCGATGGCGCTGGGGCGGGTTGGCGCGCCCGGCGATGAGCAGTGCGTGATCGCAACGGCGATGTGCGAAGGGACGCTGCGCGCGGTGCTGCACTTCGTCCCCTGGGGCAGCGACGGCCTGTCCCTTGATCTCATGCGGCGCGACCGGGGCTCCCAGCCTGGTCTCAACGATTTCCTCATCGTGGAGGCGATCAAGGCGGCCCGGTGCCTTGGTGTTAAGCGCATCTCGCTTAACTTCGCGGTATTCAGGGCCGCACTCGAGCGCGGCGAGCGAATCAGGGCCGGCCCGGTGCTGCGGGCCTGGCGTTCCATTCTGCTTTTCCTGTCCAAGTGGTTCCAGATCGAATCGCTGTACAAATTCAACGCAAAGTTCTCTCCTGTCTGGCAGCCGAGGTTCTTTGTTTTCCCGACCGCCAAGGACGCGCCGAGGATCGCCCTCGCCGCGCTCGAGGCCGAGGCCTTCCTGGTCTGGCCGACGCTGGGGCCGCGGCGGCTGGCCCGCCAGCTGGGACTGGGACGGCTGCGGCGGGCGCTGCACCGGAACTTAATCCTCCCGTCGCGGGGGACCTCATAGGCTTGGCTCATGGCGAGCAGTCTGGTGTCGGGCCAGCGGTTCCTCGTGCCCGGACTGCCCAGCCAGGATCGCTGCCTGGTGATGGGGGTCGTCAACGTGACTCCTGACTCTTTTTCCGACGGTGGCGCCTGGCTCGGCGCCGACGCCGCCGTGGCCCACGGGCTGGAGCTCGCCGCCCAGGGCGCGGACATCGTGGACGTCGGTGGCGAATCGACCAGGCCGGGTGCGCAGCGCATTTCCGCCGAGGAGGAGATCCGCCGGGTCCAGCCGGTCATCGCCGAACTGGCCCGGTCCGGGGTCCCGGTCAGCGTGGATACGATGCGGGCACGCGTGGCCGAGCTGGCCCTGGAGGCCGGAGCGCGCCTGGTCAACGACGTGAGCGGCGGACTCGCCGACCCCCACATGCCCCGCCTGGTCGCCAAGGCGTCGGTGCCGTATGTGGTGATGCACTGGCGCGGTCACAGCCACGACATGAACTCCCGGGCCGTCTACGACGATGTGGTCCGGGAAGTTCGCGACGAGCTCCGGCGACGGGTGGACGTGGTGGTGGCGGAGGGCGTCGACCCGTCGATGATCGTTCTCGACCCCGGCCTGGGCTTCAGCAAGCTCAGCGAGCACAACTGGCGCCTTCTCGCGGCGCTGCCGGACATCGCCTGCCTCGGCGCGGGCCAGGGCGCGGGAGCGGGAGCAGCCCTGGGCGCCTGCGTCCGAGGCGCCGGCACAAACGCAGGCGGTCCGCCGCGCCGGTTCCCGGTGCTCGTCGGCGCCTCCCGCAAGCGCTTCCTGGGGCGGCTGCTCGCGACGGCCGACGGCACGCCGAGATCGTTTACCGGCAGCGACGACGCCACGGTGGCCACGACCGCGCTCGCCGCGGCCGTGGGTGCCTGGTGCGTGCGTGTCCACAAGGTTCCGGCCAACGCTGACGCCGTGCGGGTCGCCGCGGCCTGGCGTGCCGCAGGGAACAACGCGGGCGGAGACGCGGGCGAGGACCAGCAATGAGAACCGACCGGATCGAGGTACGCGGTCTCCGGGTCCGGGGGCGGCACGGGGTCCTGGACGCCGAGCGCCGCGACGGCCAGGAATTCCTGATCGACGCCGTGCTGGCGGTCGACACCCGCCCGGCCGCCGCATCGGATGACCTATCCCTGACCGTTGATTACGCGGGGCTGAGCGAACGGCTCGCCGCGATCGTGGCCGGTGAGCCGGTCAACCTGATCGAGACGCTAGCGGAGCGGCTGGCCCAGGCGTGCCTCGCCGATCCGGCCGTCCGGCAGGCCGAGATCACCGTGCACAAACCGAACGCGCCGATGGGCCGCCCGTTCGGCGACGTATCGGTCACCATCAGCCGTGAGCGCCCGGTCCGCGTGGTGATCGCTCTGGGCAGCAACCTCGGGGACCGGCTGCGGGAACTACAGCGGGCCGTGGACGCGCTGGCGGCCACCCCGGGCCTGGTCGTCACCGCCGTCTCGCCGGTATACGAAACCGCTCCGGTCGGCGGCCCGCAGCAGCCGGACTACCTGAACGCGGTTGTCCTGGCCGAGACGTCCCGCCCGGCCGCTGACCTGCTACACCGGGCACACGCGATCGAGGCGGTGGCGCAGCGGAACAGGGAGGTCCACTGGGGGCCGCGGACCCTCGACGCGGACATCGTCGCCTACGGCGAGGAACTGAACGGTGATCCGGTGCTGACGCTGCCGCACCCCCGCGCACAGGAACGGGCGTTCGTCCTGGCGCCGTGGCGTGATGCCGATCCCAGCGCCGTGCTGCCCGGCCAGGGCCGCGTCGCGACCTTGCTGGCCAGCCTGCCTGATGGTGGCATCCAGCGGCGTGATGACATGGCGCTGCGGCGGCCCGCATAGCCTTGGTCACGTGTCCAGACTGACCATGGCGGAGACCGCATGACACCCACCCGGACACGGACCCTGCTCCTGGTGGCCGTCGCGTTCGCCGCGGCGAGCTGGCTGGTGGTCCGGCTCACCTACAGCAGCCTGCCGCCACTGCCGTGGACGATGGTGCCGGCGCTGGTGATCGCGGCCGCGGCCGAGGCCTGGACCGGCCGGGGGCTCCGCGCAGGTATTCTCGGCCGTCCCGGGACCAAGCCGCCACCGCCGCTGCACGTCGCGCGGATGGTGGCGCTCGCGAAGGCCTCCTCGCTGGCGGCCGCCGTGATCGGGGGTGTCGCGGCCGGTTTCGCGGTGTCGGCGGCTGGCTCGCTGCCAGCCTCCGTGCCAACCCATGACGTGATCACCGCCGGGACGACGCTGGGCGCGTCGGTGCTGCTTGCCCTCGCGGCGCTGTACCTGGAGCGCTGCTGCCGTGTCCCGGACGATTCCGGACCCGGCCAGTACGTCCCGCCGCGCCCCGCGGATCATTTTCATTGAGGGCACGGCGGCCTGCCGACGCCCTCATCGGCTGGGCCGGCTCGGCTGGGGCCGCCACTCGCAGCCGTGGCTATGCTCGGGTGACGTACCGGGCCCACCAGGGGCACCGGCCCGTCCGGTACCCGCCGAGGACTGGAACGAGATGAATTCTGAATCAGGCGCGTACGGCGCGCAGGAACCTGCCGGGGCAGACGAGCACCCAGCCCGGCTCCGGGTCGGCATCATCGGGCCCGGCCGCGTGGGCGCCGCGCTTGGCGTCGCACTCACCCGGGCCGGTCATCAGGTGGTCGCGGTGGCCGCGGTGTCGGACACGTCCGTCCAGCGCGCCCGCGATCATTTTGCCGCGGCCCGGGTCGCCGAGCCCGCCGACGTGATCGCCGCCGCCGACCTCGTTCTACTGACCGTGCCCGACGATGCCCTGCCCGGGCTGATCGCCGGGCTCGCGGCCACCGGGGCTGCGGTGGGGGGACGGCTGCTCGCGCACACGAGCGGCCGGTACGGCACGGGTGTGCTCGAGCCGGCTACCCGGCTGGGGGCGCTCCCGCTGGCGCTGCACCCGGTGATGACGTTTACCGGCCGCAGCGACGACATCCAGCGGATGCACGGGATCTGCTTCGGCATCACCGCCCCAGACCAGCTCAGGCCCGTCGCGGAGGCCCTCGTCATCGAGATGGGCGGTGAGCCGGTCTTCATCGCCGAGGAGGACCGGGGCCTCTACCACGCGGCCCTCGCCGGCGCGGCCAACCACCTGATCACGCTCGTGACCGAATCGTGCGACCTGCTGCAGGCCGCCGGGGCGGCTGATCCGGCCCGGATGCTCAGCCCGCTGCTGTTCGCCGCGCTGGACAACGCGCTGCGGCTCGGTGATGCGGGCCTGACCGGACCGGTTGCCCGCGGCGACGCCGGCACCGTGGCCGGGCACCTCGAGACCCTGCGCGACGCGGCCCCCGGGGCGCTGGCCGTCTACGTCGCGCTGGCCCGCCTCACCGCGGACCGCGCGCTGGCCGCCGGACTGCTCAACGCGCCCGATGCGGCCCGCCTGCTGGACGTGCTTTCCGGGGCGGCGCGATGACCGGCGCGTCCACCCGCCCCGCTGAGCCCGCGCGGCCTGCTGAGCCCGCCCGGCCCGCCAGGCCCGGCGGCCCGATCCTGGCGGCCAGCCTCGCTGACCTCGCCGCCGCGCGCGGGCGGCTCGGCTCGCCGGTCGTCTTCGTACCCACGATGGGAGCGCTGCATGACGGGCACCGGAGCCTGCTTCGGCACGCGGCCCGCCTGGCCGCCCCGGACGGAGCCGTGGTCGTTTCCATCTTCGTCAACTCGCGGCAATTCGGGCCAGGGGAAGACCTCGACCGCTATCCGCGCACCCTCGACGCCGATCTGACGCTATGCGCGGACGAAGGCGCAGCCGTCGTCTTCGCCCCCGCCGCGGCCGAGATATATCCGGTGCGGCCCGTCGTGACCGTCGATCCCGGGCCCATGGGGCAGGTGCTCGAGGGCGAGTTCCGGCCCGGCTTCTTCGGCGGCGTGCTGACCGTGGTCCTCAAGCTTTTCGGGCTGGTCCGGCCGGACATCGCGGTATTTGGGGAAAAGGACGCGCAGCAACTGGCCCTGGTGCGCCGGATGTCCGCCGACCTCAACCTCGGTATCCAGATCGCGTCGGTCCCGACGTTCCGTGACGACGACGGGCTGGCCACGTCCAGCCGCAACCGGTACCTGTCGGCGGCCGAACGCCGCGTGGCGCTCGCGCTTCCTGCCGCGCTCCAGGCCGGCCGGGCGGAAGCCGCCAACGGTCCCCGGGCGGTCGCTGAGGCGGCCAGCAACAGCCTGGACGCGGTGGCCGGGATCCTGGTTCCGGCCGACGGGACCGGTGGCCCTGCGGGTGCCCTCGCGCCGCAGGTGCCGGTGACCGTCGATTACCTCGCCATGGTGGATCCGCTTACGTTTGCGCCCGTGCCGCCCGGCTTTACCGGCACGGCGATCCTCGCGGTCGCCGCGCGCGTCGGCGGTACGCGCCTGATCGACAACGTTCAGGTCGAGTTCAGCTGACGCAGGGCACGGCGTTTGGCACGCACTGAGAGGGACACGATGCTGCTGGCGATCGATGTGGGCAACACGAACACGGTGCTCGGCATCTTCGACGGTGAGGAAGTGATCGAGCACTGGCGGATCGCCACCGTCCCCGACCGGACGGCCGACGAGATCGCCGTCGTACTGCGCGGCCTGCTCACGCAGAGCGCCGTCTTCAAAGACACGGCGCGCTGGGGAACGCCCGGCACGGCCGGCCTGCCGGACGGCGGAATCGCCGGTATCGCCCTCTGCTCCACGGTACCGTCCGTCCTACACGAGATGCGCGAGATGTGCCAGCGGTATTACCGCGAGGTGCCCGCGGTCATCGTCGAGCCCGGTGTCAAGACCGGCATCCCGATCCGGATGGACAATCCCAAGGAGGTCGGCAGCGACCGCATTATGAATGCGCTGGCCGCGGTGCATTTGTTTGGCGGCCCCGCCGTCGTGGTGGACTTCGGCACGTCGACCAACTTCAACGCGGTCAGCACGCGCGGGGAGTTCGTGGGCGGGGCGCTCGCGCCCGGTATCGAGATATCCGTCGACGCGCTGTCGCGCCGGGCCGCCCAGCTGCTCAAGGTGGAGCTGACCCGGCCGCCCCGGCTCATCGGCAAGACCACCGTCGAAGCCCTGCAATCAGGCATTGTCTACGGGTTCGCCGGGCAGGTGGAGGGGATCGCCCGGCGGATGGCCCGCGAACTGGCCCCCGCCGACCCGGAATCGGTCACGATCATCGCGACCGGCGGCCTTGCCCCGCTGGTCATCAACGAAGTCAGTATCATCGACGCGCACGAGCCGTGGCTGACCCTGATCGGGCTCCGGCTCGTCTTCGAGCGGAACGCCGCCGCGGAGTCCTGAACCGCGGGACGGTGCGGAAACCCGCGTGCCGGTCGCCGACCGGCACCGGTAGCCTCAGGCACGTGACCGACAACAATCCGGTGGATGACAGCCGCGACATCACCGCGGGGTCCGTTCCGGGCACCAGCGCCGAACTTCCGGAGCAGATGCGCGTCCGGATGGGCAAGCGCGACGCGCTGCGCGAAGCCGGTATCGATCCCTACCCGGTCGGCTTTCCGCGTACAAGCACGATCGCGGAGATCCGGGCGAGGTACGAAGACCTGCCGGCGGATACGTCGACGGGCGATAAGGTCGCCGTGGCCGGCCGCGTGATGCTGTCGCGCATCGGCGGCAAGCTGTGCTTTGCCACCATCCGCGACGGCACCGGCGACATCCAGGTCATGATCTCGCTGGCCAAGGTGGGTGAGCAGGCGCTGGCCGGGTGGAAGCGGGACGTCGATCTGGGCGACCACGTGGGCGTGTGGGGCGAGGTGGTGACCTCGCGCAGCGGTGAGCTTTCGATCCTCGCCGATTCGTTCGTGATCACCGCCAAAAGCCTCCGGCCGCTGCCGGACAAGCACAAGGGACTTAGCGACATCGAGTCGCGCGTGCGCCAGCGTTACGTGGACCTGATCGTCAACCCGGAGGCGCGCCGGATGGCCCGGCTGCGCAGCGATGTCATCCGCTCGGTCCGGGAGCAGATGCATGAGCGCGGCTACCTGGAGGTGGAGACGCCGGTCCTGCAGGCCATCCACGGCGGTGCCAACGCGCGCCCGTTCATCACCCGCGGTAATGCCTACGACAGCCAGCTCTACCTGCGCATCGCGCTTGAGCTCTACCTCAAGCGGCTCATCGTGGGCGGCATCGAGAAGGTCTACGAGATCAGCCGGGTGTTCCGCAACGAGGGTGTGGACAGTACCCACAATCCCGAGTTCACGATGCTGGAGGCCTACGAGGCGTACGGCGACTACGACACGGTCGCCACGCTTACCCGGGAGCTGATCCAGAACGCCGCGCGCACCGCCCTGGGCAGCACGGTGATTCGCCGCGCAGACGGCAGCGAGCACGACATCGGCGGTGAGTGGAAGTCGGTCACCGTTTATGCCGCGATCTCGGCCGCCCTGGGCGAGGAGGTCACCCCCGACACCGACGAGGAAGAGCTCCGCAAGCTGTGCGCACAGGCGGGCGTCCCGGTCGAGCCGGGCTGGAACCATGGCCAGATCGTCCTGGAAATGTACGAGCGGCTGGTGGAGAAGCAGACCGTCGAGCCGACGTTCTACCGGGACTTCCCGGTGGACGTCTCCCCGCTGACCCGGGCGCACCGGTCGGATCCGCGGCTGGCCGAACGATGGGATCTGGTCGCGTTCGGCGCCGAACTGGGCACCGGCTATTCAGAGCTGGTCGATCCGGTCGAGCAGCGGGAACGGCTGACCGCGCAGTCTCTGCTCGCGGCCGGGGGCGACCCCGAGGCGATGCAGCTGGACGAGGACTTCCTGCGGGCGCTCGAATTCGGCATGCCGCCGACCGGTGGCGTGGGAGTGGGCATCGACCGCCTGCTCATCATGTTCACCGGCGTGAGCATCCGGGAAACTATCCTGTTCCCCTTCGTCAAGCCCGAGTAACGGCCCAGCGAGTCCGAGCCGTCAGGCCCGGCGAGCGGCCGGTGTGTCGGGGAAGCACTCCAGCGGGGCGCGAAGCGCAGCGGGGGGTTCCGGGGGGTCGTCCCCGGGCAAATCACGCTTCGATGCGGACGGCGCCGACCAAAGCGCTCCAGTCAATGGGCTGGACCATGACGTCCTGCCCGAAGGACGGTGCGTCGACCATCAGGCCATTGCCGAGGTAGAGGCCCACGTGGCTAATGTCGGCGTAGAAGAAGACGAGGTCGCCGGGCTCAAGCTGGCTGCGCGAAACGTGCTCCCCTTCGTTCCACTGATCGCTGGTGTAGTGGTCCGGGGTGATTCCCTCCTGGGCGTAGGCCCACAGCACCAGCCCCGAGCAGTCGAAGGCCGTAGGCCCGGCCGCTCCCCACACATAGGGATATCCGCGCCTGTTCAGGGCCGCCCGGAGCGCGACCGCACCGACGCTGTCGTCGCCCGGTATGGCGATGTTCGGGTACTGCCCGGTCTTGTTGAAGATCGCCATGGCCTGCGTCATCGCCGAGCTGTTGACCTTGTCGATCTCGGCCTGGATGGCCTTGGTCTTCGCATTCATGGCCGACTCGAGGGCGGTCACCTTGGCGATCTGCTGCCGGGCGGTCTGGTGACCGCGTCTGTCCGCCGCCTGGGCCGCGGTGAGCTGGGAAACCCTCGTCACGTTCTCCTGATCGAGTTGCTGCATAACGGAGGCCTGGTTGAGGAACTGGTCAGCGTTATCGGCGGTAAGGATCTGCGGCGTCGAGTCATAACCGGCGTTCTCGTAGCTGGCTGCCGCGAGCCGTGAGACCGCGGCCTGGCTCGTCTTGAGGGCGACCGCATCCTTCGCCGTCGCCTGTTCGGCCTCCGCGGCCGAGGTGCGCGCCGAGGAAAGCTCGACCCGGAGGCCGTCGTACTGCTCGCTCAGCGCGTTGATCTGGTATGTGAGCTGCTGGGCCTTTGCCACCAGGGAACTCAGCGTCGGAGACGGCACCCGGGTCTGCGCGCTGCTGATCCCGCCGGGCAGGAAAAGCGCACATGCGGTCCCAGCACCGGTCAGAACCGCCGCAAACAGCCATGAACGCGACACCGCGACTGCCGTGCGCCAGCGCGAGCATCCGGGCACATCTCCCGCGCCGAGCGCTGAATGCCGCACAGAAGGCCTCCTCTCGCGGACGGCCTGTTCGACGTTGGCATCATCCGTGTCGGTCGTCTATCGGTGGCAACAGCGTTGCACGATATTAGATCCGTCAATGGCGTGCCAACCGGAACGGCACAACTCGCGCGGTGTTTTTGCGCACGCCACATCGGCACCGCCCAGGACCGCGAGTTCCGCCGCCGTACCGGTTAGGGTGGACCCGCCATGGGATACACGGTCAGGCAGGCGCGTACCGCCGACGTCCCGGGAATCCGCGGCCTGATCAACGCAAACGTGGGATCTGGGCGCCTGCTCGGCAAGGCCACCGTCACGCTGTACGAGGACGTCCAGGAATTCTGGGTGGCCGAGCAGGAGCCCGATGGGCTCATCGCCGGCTGCGGGGCCCTGCACGTGCTGTGGGAAGACCTGGCCGAGATCAGGACCATCGCGGTCCGTCCGGATTGCCAGGGCCAGGGAATCGGGCGCCTGATCGCCGACGTCCTGCTCGACCGGGCGCGCGAGCTGGGTGTGCAGCGGGTGTTCGTGCTGACCTTCGCGGTCGAGTTCTTCGGCAGCCTCGGTTTCAGGGAGATCTTCGGCACGCCGGTCGCGCCTGATGTCTACGCCGAGCTGCTGCGGTCCTACGACGAGGGTGTCGCTGAGTTCCTCGGTCTCGACTGGGTGAAGCCGAACACGCTCGGGAACACGCGGATGCTGTTGCACTTGCGGCCCGTTCCCGGCCCGCCCCGGCAGGCCTGAAAGCTGACCGGTGAAACCGGTCACACCAGCCGGAGCTGCCGGTCCGGCGGCAACCGGTTCGGCGTGCCGGGCCAGCTGAGCAACGCCGGATCGATAGCGGCCAGAAACGGCGCGGAGGCCGGCACGTCGAAGAGCGCCTCGGCATGGTCGAGCTCACCGGGACGGAACAGGCGGACCAGGCCATACTCGCCGTCGTATCCGGCGTCCCTGATGATCTCGCCCCGGCGCAGCCGGTTGATCGGCTCGGTAATCGCCGTTCCGCCGATACCGGCCAGATCGTCCGCGGGCACCTCCCGGAGGATGGCGAGTTCTGGTCCGAACGCGGCGACAAGCCGGTCAATGACCGCGTTAACGCTCTTGCACTTCGGCCCCACGGACAGGATCTCGCTAATAATTTCCGCAAGCGGAACCAGATTATTGAAGTCCGCGGCACCGTCGGGGCGGAAGCCATCCGGGCGGTCTGCGAGTTCAGCGACCCGGTGCAGGACCCCGACGGTGACTGGTTTATGACACTCAGGGCATGCTCCGTCACGCGCGCGCGTTTGCCCGGGCTCGAACCCGATCCCGCACTTGCGGTGGCCGTCCAGGTGATACTCGCCTTCTTCGGGATAGAACTCGATGGTCCCGGCGAGGGCCTCTCCCGTGCGCAGAGCTTCGGCGTTCGGGAAGAAGTCCATCGCGGCCCTGAAAGTTGTCGCTTCGCGGCCCAGCGCCGGCGGTGAATGGGCATCGGAGTTACTGACGAGTCGATAAGCATCCGGCGATGAGCACATCCAGTTCATGCGCGGATCCGAAGACAGGCCTGTCTCCACCGTGAATATTTCCCGGCAAGATCGCCGTAGCAGTCGGCGACCGCGTCGAAACCGGACCGGGAACCAAGAACACCGAACCAAGGTGTCCAGATATGTGCCGGAACCAAGTAGCAGCCGGACCCTGCTCAAGCGTGATCTCGAGCAGGTCTCGTGAGTCAAGACCGAGGATGGGCCGCGTCCGACGCGAGGTCGCCGATCTTCGACGCAGATGCGGTGATGCGGTCCGCCGCCTCGAACGTCGGAGCGTATATAAGGTGATGCACTTTACGTGTGTGCTCATCACGGCGATAGATAGTGGAGATCTCCACCGAGAGCATAAATCGCACCGGTTGCTCACAGCCAGCCGGCACCTGCCGGCGCAGGTCCCTTTCGAGATCGGGCCGCAGGCGCGGCAAGCCCGCTTCTGCGGGAACAAGAGTGCCTTTCAGTTCGTCCCGCCATGCGGGGTGGGTGAAGTCGCCGGTACCGAGCACGCTGGTGCCCTTGCGCAGTACCCCGGCCGCTAGGTGAGGGATGTCGCAGCCCCGGCTGCAAGCGCGTGAAAGCTTCGAGTGGATGTGGAGGTCGGCGTGGAACATTGCCGCTTTATTGCCCCTCTCGGCTAGACCGCGGGCGGGGTCCGATCCTGCCACGCGATGTCCGTTCATAAGACGGAACGTCACGCCCACCGCCGTCCCGCCACCCCGGACTTCCCCGGCGGCGGGACAGACGGGTCGTTGCCGGCGGTCGCGGGCGTGCCCGTTTGGCACGCCGGAGATCATCGGGACTAAGCGCTGTGAACTGGGAAGAAGACGCCGCGGAGCCGTGGTTCGCCGCCGCCCGGAAACGGTGCCGTGGGGCAGGACGCGGGCCAGGACGCGGGCGGCCGCACGGCCGCCAGTAACGGTGAGACACAATGGTGAGCAGGACGGCGGTCCCCGGTGTCGGCCCGCCGGAACTCCCGGCATGACGGTCGCCCGCCATGACAGCCGCGCGGATTCCACGGGCCGTCCGCGGGCCGGCCGGGCGCTCCGGGCCGGGGCGCCCAGCCGGCCGGATAACAGCAGCGCCGGTATGGCTGCCTTTGACCGGCCTGCGGAACGAAACTTCATAAGAGAGCAGTACGAGCATTTTTAGCACTTGCGTTGGGCACATGCGTGGTAGCACACCGCAGTGCACTGTTGGCGGGAAACGCCTATACGTTAAACGGCAAGGGAGGAGGGCGCCTTGTTGAAGGATCTGGCGGCACTGATCCCGCCAGCGGTTGTTTGCGCTGCGTTCCTCATCGGTCTTGTCCTGTTGCTGCGGCGTGAGATGGCACCGAAGCGCAGAGTGCGTGAGGACTCTGGCAGCGAACACGATATTTCCGGCAACAACGGCATTATCGGCGCCAAGGCTCCCACATCGGCGGCCGGCTCAGATGAGCATGATGATGCCGCCCGATCACCTGATGGCGACGCTCGCTGATCATCAGCCCTGGTGACGTTCGGCTAAACTAAGAGTTCTCCCCGCCTAGAAGATCCCGGTGCTCCTGCGTTGCCGCTGGGCTAGCACTTAGAATCGCCTCAGAGTTAGGAAGAACGCGCTCAACGCGGCAATCGGCATCGCTCGGCAGGAATGCTAACAGGGCACGCAATGCATGATTACGGAGAGTTACCGCATCCCGAGGCGAGTAGTCCAGCGTTGTCGGCATGACACATGCTAACTTTGCGCTATCGCGCCAATCTTCTTGCCCCCTGAATTGGCAACAGCAACATGGCGGGTATATCTTCAGTTCAGAAATATGTGTGATCCACAGAAGGGCTGGTTCCATGGCACAGAAGGTTCAAGTGCTTCTCGTCGACGATCTTGACGGCGGCGAGGCCACCGAGACCCTATCGTTTGGTCTTGATGGCAGCTCGTATGAGATCGACCTTAGCTCGGCCAACGCCGACAAGATCCGCAAAGAACTGACCCTCTACATCGAGCACGCTCGCAAAGTGAGTGCGCCGACTAGGCGCCGCCGTCCGCGTACCGGTCCGGGCCGCCAGCGCAGCGCGGAAATCAGGGACTGGGCGAAGCAGCGCGGTTACCACGTCAACGAGCGCGGGCGTATTCCCGCTTCGATCGTTTCCGAGTACGAGGCCTCCCACTAAGGCCGCACTAACCCACGCAGGCTAACTGCGCGGGCGGGGTGTTTTCCGTCGTATCCCGCACGGCGGCCCTCCCGACCGGCTGCGTCCGGGAGGGCCCTGGGCAATTTCCGCCTTCCGCTTCTTATTTCTCAGCAGATCTTCGCGGAGGGCGCGGCGCAGCCGAAGAACGCGGCGCAGCCGAAGAACGCGGCGCAGCCGAAGAGCACGATGCAATCGAGGAACACGGTCGAGCCGAAGATCAGGGTCGAACCGAAGACACGGTGCAGTCCCGCGGTACATGCTCTCCGCCGCGGTGGGTGCCAGGCCACCAGACCGCGCCGTCAGGCTCGCTCAAGAGCCTGCGGATCTGGGCACGGCCACCATCCCGCGCGGCCGTCGCCGCTCGCACGGGGGACGCCAGCGTGGGCATGGGGGAAGTGGTCGCTGGCATCGTCTCAGTGCCGGTCTGCCGTTCGCTTGCGGCGTAGCGGGAACACGGCGGGCCGTTGGCGCGGTTTGATGGGATGAACGCTGCCCTTCCGGGGAACTTTAACCGTATGACCTACGGCACGAAGCGCACCGCCGGGGCACGCGGCTACGATGCGGATAACGGCGGGGCATGACTTTTTGTACCTGCCTGACCGCGCTGTGAGGAGAGCAACGATATGTTCGAGAGGTTTACCGACCGAGCGCGGCGGGTTGTGGTCCTGGCTCAGGAAGAAGCCAGGATGCTCAATCACAACTACATCGGCACCGAGCACATCCTGCTGGGCCTCATCCACGAGGGTGAAGGTGTGGCGGCGAAGGCCCTGGAGTCCCTGGGGATCAGTCTCGAGGCCGTGCGCCAGCAGGTCGAGGAGATCATCGGCCAGGGCCAGCAGGCACCGTCCGGGCACATCCCCTTTACTCCGCGCGCCAAGAAGGTGCTGGAGCTGTCCCTGCGTGAGGCGCTGCAGCTCGGTCACAACTACATCGGTACCGAGCACATTCTGCTGGGCCTCATCCGCGAAGGCGATGGGGTGGCCGCGCAGGTGCTGGTCAAGCTCGGGGCCGACCTGAACCGGGTGCGCCAGCAGGTCATCCAGCTGCTGCACGGTTACCAGGGCAAGGAGCCTGCGTCGGCCGGGACGTCGGCGGAGTCCGCCCCGTCCACCTCGCTTGTGCTCGACCAGTTCGGCCGTAACCTGACCGCCGCCGCGCGGGAAGGCAAGCTGGACCCGGTTATCGGCCGCGAGAAGGAAATCGAGCGCGTGATGCAGGTGCTCTCGCGCCGCACGAAGAACAACCCTGTTCTGGTGGGCGCGCCCGGCGTCGGTAAGACCGCCGTCGTCGAGGGGCTGGCCCAGAAGATCGTCCAGGGCGAGGTGCCCGAGACGATCAAGGACAAGCAGCTGTACACGCTGGATCTCGGTGCGCTGGTCGCTGGGTCGAGGTACCGCGGTGACTTCGAAGAGCGGCTGAAGAAGGTGCTCAAGGAGATCCGCACCCGCGGCGACATCATTTTGTTCATCGACGAGATCCACACGCTCGTCGGTGCGGGCGCGGCCGAGGGCGCCATCGACGCGGCCTCCATCCTGAAGCCGATGCTGGCCCGGGGTGAGCTGCAGACGATCGGCGCCACCACGCTGGACGAGTACCGCAAATACCTGGAGAAGGATGCGGCGCTCGAGCGGAGGTTCCAGCCGATCCAGGTCGCGGAGCCGACGATCTCGCACACGATCGAGATCCTCAAGGGCCTGCGGGACCGGTACGAGGCGCACCACCGGGTGTCCATCACCGACGGCGCTCTCGTGGCGTCCGCCCAGCTCGCGGACCGCTACATCAGCGACCGGTTCCTGCCGGACAAGGCGATCGACCTGATCGACGAGGCCGGGTCGCGGATGCGGATCCGCCGGATGACCGCGCCGCCGGACCTGCGCGAGTACGACGAGAAGATTGCCCAGGTTCGCCGCGAGAAGGAGTCTGCCATCGACTCCCAGGACTTCGAGAAGGCCGCGGCGCTGCGTGACACGGAGAAGCAGCTGCTGGCTAAGAAGGCGACCCGGGAGAAGGAGTGGAAGGCCGGCGACATGGACGTCGTCGCCGAGGTGAACGAGGAGCTCATCGCGGAGGTGCTGGCCACGGCCACGGGCATTCCGGTGTTCAAGCTCACCGAGGAGGAGTCGCAGCGGCTGCTGCGCATGGAAGATGAGCTGCACCGGCGCGTCATCGGCCAGAACGACGCCATCAAGGCGCTGTCCCAGGCCATCCGGCGTACCAGGGCCGGGCTGAAGGACCCGAAGCGCCCCGGTGGTTCGTTCATCTTCGCGGGGCCGTCTGGTGTCGGTAAGACCGAGCTGTCCAAGACGCTGGCGGAATTCCTGTTCGGGGATGAGGACGCGCTGATCCAGCTGGACATGAGCGAGTACATGGAAAAGCACACCGTCTCGCGTCTGTTCGGCTCCCCGCCCGGCTACGTCGGGTACGAGGAGGGCGGGCAGCTGACCGAGAAAGTGCGCCGGCGGCCGTTCTCCGTCGTCCTTTTCGACGAGATCGAGAAGGCTCACCCGGACATCTTCAACTCGCTGCTGCAGATCCTGGAAGACGGCCGGCTGACCGACGCCCAGGGCAAGACGGTGGACTTCAAGAACACCGTCATCATCATGACGACGAACCTCGGCACGCGGGACATCTCCAAGGGTGTCTCGGTCGGTTTCGCCAAGGCTGATGAATCCCGCAGCTCGTACGAGCGGATGAAGGGCCGGGTTCAGGAGGAGCTGAAGCAGCACTTCCGGCCCGAGTTCCTCAACCGTGTCGACGACATCATCGTGTTCCACCAGCTCGCGAGGGACGAGATCTTCCGCATCGTGGACCTGATGGTGGCCAAGGTCGACGACCGGCTGAAGGACCGCGACATGGGACTCGAGCTCCGGCCGGGTGCGAAGGCGCTGCTATCGGCGCGCGGTTACGACCCCGTGCTCGGGGCCCGCCCGCTGCGCCGGACGATCCAGCGCGAGATCGAGGACCCGCTGTCGGAGAAGATCCTCTTCGGTGAGCTCCGGCCGGGCCAGATCGTGATCGTCGACAGCGAGGGCGAAGGCGCAACGGCCACGTTCACCTTCACCGGCATCGCCAAGCCGGGGGCGGTGCCCGACGCGCCCCCGGAGGAAATCGAGTCGGCCAGCAGCACTGACGGCCCGCCCGCCGTCTGACCCTGCCGAACGCCCCAACGGTGCCGGACCGCACTAGCGGTCCGGGCACCGTGTTATCCCAGGGGGACGACCCCTGGAACCCCCGCTGCGCTGTGCTGGCCCCGGGGGGGCGACCCCCCTGGAACCCCCCGCCCGTTGCGCTTCGCGCCCGCGCGGTGGTACTTCGCCGGCACACCGGTCACTCGCCGGGCCTGGAGGCCCGGACTCGCTGGGCCGGTATGAGCGCCTGGCCGTAGCCCGCTTCGGTGCTCGCCAATGGCATCGCCAGTCACCGGGCCCTGAAGGCTCGGTTCGCTCGGCCGGTCAGATCATCTCTCCGTAAATCCCGGCAGGGCGTATGTACCGTTGGGCAGGACGTCCAAGAGGCCGTCCGCCACCAGGCCGTCCAGGGCGCGCGCCCGCTGAACCGGCACCGGCCAGACCGCGGCGAGCTGGCCGGCTGTGACGGGCCCTTCCGCGTCACGGAGCACGGCCAGCAGCCGTCCCCGGCACTGCCGGTCGGTCCCCTCGTAACGCTGCCCCACGGGCCGTTCGGCGGCGGGCGGGCATCCCGCCCTCAGCCAGGAGCAGTCGCGTGCGAGGGGGCACGCCGCACAGCGCGGCCGCGCGGCGGTGCAGACCAGCGCGCCAAGTTCCATGACTCCCACCGACCAGCGGGCTGCGATCCGCCCCTCGGGCGGAAGCAGCGACTCGGCCAGCCGCCACTCGGCGGCTGACGGCGTCCGGCCGGGAAACTCCGCGCCAGTGACCAGGCGGCACATCACCCGGCGCACGTTGGTGTCCAGAACCGGGTAGCGCTGCTTGAAGGCGAAGCTGGCGACCGCGGCGGCGGTGTAGCGGCCAATACCGGGCAGGGCCAGCAGCGCCTCGTAGGAAGACGGGACGCCGCCGCGGTGACGTTCGGTCAGGGCCCGGGCCGCCTCGTGCAGCCAGAGAGCGCGCCGGGGATAACCGAGCCGTCCCCACTGCCGGACGGCCTCGCCGGCCGGAACGGCGGCCAGGTCGGCGGGGGCCGGCCACCGGCTGAGCCAGTCCCGGTGGGCCGGCAGTACGCGCGCCACCGGTGTCTGCTGGAGCATGATCTCGCTGACCAGGATCGACCACGGGGACGCGTCCGGAGAGCGCCAGGGGAGGTCACGCGCGTGATCCGCGTACCAGTCGAGGACCGGCTCGAGATAACGGCTTGTCATGACAATGCATGATTGTCGCACGTCAGGGGGCCCGCTGCGGGGCCGGCCGACCGGCGAGCCGCCGGGCCAGAGCGCCGTCCCCGGATAATACTGAGTGTATGGATCCGAATGCTCAGGGTAGCAGAAGTCGGGCTCGCGATGCCGACTCATACTGGCAGCGCCGGTTCTTTGCTCTCGTGGCCGGCCTCGGGGTGATCGGGCTGCTGGCCTGGGCGTGCTCCGGTATCGCCGGCGGGAAACCCGCGTCCCGGTCCTCCCGGAGCGGTCAGGTATCGGCGGTGGCGTACGGAAGCGCCGCCGCGGGAAGGCAGCCGGGCGCAGGTGCGGGAGCGGCGTCCTCAGCATCATCCGTGCGGGCCGGCGTGCCGGGGTCCGCGTCGCCCGGCTCGCCGTCCGCGTCCTCAGCTAGTGGGGCTGCCTCGTCTCCCCAGCCGGCTGCCTCCGGCCGTTCCGCTTCACCCACGGCGGCCGGGACCGGCAAGAACCGCGGGGCCCAGGCCGCAGCCGGGGGCGGCGCCTGCCCGGCGGCCGACATCGTGCTGACCCTGCTGGCGAGCAAGCCCAGCTATGGGCCGCACGCCCATCCGAGGTTCCAGATCGAAATCGTCTCCACCGGTGCGACGGCGTGCGCCTTTGACCTCGGCCCGGCGTCCCTGCGCGTGGTAGTCACGCACGGGGGCGAGATCGTGTGGAATTCGGGGGCCTGCCCGCCCGGCGCGGCCTCGCGTGTCACCCGCCTGCGGCGGGGCGTTCCCGTCGCCGTGTCCGTGGTGTGGAATCGGAGCCTTACCGTCGCCGGCTGCCGCACCACGGTCATGGCTGCCTCGCAGCGTACCTACGTGGCCGTCGCGCAGAGCGGAACGGCCCAGAGCTCCCGCCAGGCGTTCCGGCTGAAGTGACGGCTCTGGCCGGCTGCCTGGAGACGGCCTGGCTTCAGTCGCCGAGCGCCGCGGTGATCGCGCGCCGGACGTCTTCCACCTCCCGGACGTCCATCAGCCCCTTCAGGTCGTCGCTGGGCACCACCGCGAGATGGCTCTTGCGGCCCTCCGGCGGAGGCGCGGACGAGGGCAGGCCACCGGAACCTGGCGGGACGATCGCCCGGCGGAAGCCCATGCGCTCGGCCTCCGCAAGCCGCCTCGCGACGCCGCTCACACGGCGGACCTCCCCAGCCAGGCCTACCTCGCCGATCGCGATAACGCCCGCCGGGACACTCAGGTTTGAGACCGAGCTGGCCAGGGCCACCGCCATGGCCAGATCGACCGACGGCTCGGTCAGCCGCACACCGCCGACCGTCGCCGCGTAGACGTCCTGGCGGCCGAGCCTGAACTCCGTGTGCCGCTGGAGGACCGCCAGCACCATGCCGACCCGCGCCCCGTCGAGGCCCGACGTCACCCGGCGCGGCATGTCGAGCACCGACGGGCCAACGAGTGTCTGGACCTCCGCCACCAGTGGGCGCCGGCCCTCCAGGGTGACCGTCACGCACGTGCCGGGGACCGGCACGCTGCGCTGGGACAGGAACAGCCCGCTCGGGTCTGGCAGCCCGATCAGCCCGTATTCGCCGAGGTCGAAGCAGCCCACCTCGTCGGTGGGGCCGTACCGGTTCTTCACCGCGCGGACCATGCGCAGCTGGGAGTGCCGGTCGCCCTCGAAGTGCAGCACCACGTCCACCATGTGCTCCAGGGTGCGCGGGCCTGCGATGGAGCCGTCCTTGGTCACATGGCCGACTAGGATCGTGGCCAGCGAACGCTCCTTCGCGGCGCCGGTCAGCGCACCCGCGACCGCGCGGACCTGGGTAACCCCCCCGGGTGCGCCGTCTACGCCCTGAGCCGTGATCGTCTGTACCGAATCGATGATGAGCAGGTCCGGCCGTACGGCCTCGACGTGCCCGAGCACAGCGGCCAGATCCGTCTCCGCCGCCAGGAACAGGTTGTCGCTGACCGCCCCGATCCGGTCGGCCCGCAGCCGCACCTGCGCGGCCGATTCCTCCCCCGTGACGTAGAGCACCGAGCCGGATCCCGCTACCAGCGCAGCCGCCTCCAGCAGCAGCGTCGACTTCCCGACGCCCGGCTCGCCAGCCAGCAGCAGGACCGCGCCCGGCACCAGGCCGCCGCCGAGCACCCGGTCCAGTTCGTCGAGCCCGGTCGGCCGCGCGCTCGCCGCCCGCGCATCCACGGCCCTGATCGGGATCGCGGGCGAGCTCACCGGGCCCGGTCCTGGCGCGCGGACGCCCGCCCGGACGAGACGGGAAACCCCCGCCTCCCCGATCGTGCCCCAGGCCTGGCACTCCCCGCACCGGCCCACCCATTTGGGCGCCTGCCAGCCGCACTCCGCGCAGCGGTAGACGCTGCCTGCCGGTGACTTAGCCATGGCTGGCACCCTAGCCTCGGGGGCCGACATTTCCGTGGCCCCGCCGGGCGGCCGGGTGGAGTGATTGGGACCGGCGCCAACATAAGCTTGCTCGACGGGATCCTGTGCACCGTGTACGGAGGGACTGGGCGTGGAGGGAAGGACATTGATCGAGGCTGACCGGACGGCCGGCACGCCCGTCGCGCTGTCCACGTCGTCCGTCTACCCGGACCGGACGCCAGACGCCTTCGAGGCGGCTGTCCGGCTCGGTTACGACGGCATCGAGGTCATGGTCTACACCGACCCGGTGAGCCAGGACGTCGACGTGCTCAGCCGGCTGATCGACTACCACCAGATCCCCATCCTCGCCGTGCACGCGCCCAGCCTGCTGCTCACGCAGCGGGTGTGGGGACGCGAGCCATGGGAGAAGCTGCGCCGCTCAAAGGACCTTGCCGAACGGCTCGGCGCGAAGGTCGTGGTGGTGCACCCGCCGTTCCGCTGGCAGCGCGAATACGCGCTGAGTTTCGAGGCTGGCATCGCGGCCATGGAGGCGGATACGGACGTGGTCTTCGCTGTGGAGAACATGTTCCCGCTGCGCGCCGGTGGCCGGGAGATCGTCCCGTACGCCCCCACCTGGGATCCCACAGCCATGGAGTGCCCCCACGTCACGCTGGACCTATCGCACACGGCTGCCTCCGGATCCGACGCTCTGACCATGGCCGCCGATCTGGGCACCCGTTTGGCGCACGTGCACCTGGCCGACGGGACCGGTGTACCGAACGGCCCGTTCCCCGACGAGCACCTGGTGCCGGGCCGCGGCAGCCAGCCGTGCGCCGAGGTCCTGCGGCGGCTCACCGCCGACGGATATCCGGGCATGGTCGTCCTGGAGGTGAACACGCGCCGGGCTCTGACGCGAGACGAGCGCATGGCGGACCTGGCTGAGTCGCTGGCCTTTGCCCGCGAGCACCTGACCCAGGTCCCGGCGCACTGAACCCGCCCCTCTGACCCGGTCCGGGTGCCGGGCCCAGCCGGCTGACCCGCCGCCGGCGGTGGACGGGCGGATGAGTGAAGGGGAATGCTGTAGGCATGGACGCTGGCCGTGCGAGCGGGGACGCCCGGATGGGCAAGAACGCGACGCTGATCACTGTGGCGCCCACCGGGGCAGAAGCCAGCAAGGAGGCCGCACCGGCCCTCCCGGTGACCCTGGATGAACTCGTCGCCACCGCGAAGGAATGCCAGGCCGCGGGAGCGGCGGTCGTGCACGTGCACATCAGGGACGACCGGGCGCGCCCGACCCTCGACCGGGGCCGGCGACGGACACGGTCGCCGCGCTGCGGGAGGCGACCGACCTCGTGGTGCAGCTGTCCACCGGCGGCGCGGTCACCGACAGCTTCGACGACCGGCTGGCGGTGCTCGAGGCCGCGCCCGACGCCTGCTCGCTGACGTGCGGGACCGTCAACTTCGGCGACGAGGTGTTCGCGAATCCGTGGCCATTCGTCCGGCGGCTCTACGCGCGGACCCAGGAACTGGGCGTCGTGCCGGAATTCGAGCTCTTCGACCTCGGGCACATCGCCACGCTGCACCGGCTCCTCGATGATCTGGGGCCGCCCGCTGGCGGCCGGGTGCACTGCGACCTGGTAATGGGAGTTCCCGGTGGCATGCCCGGGGACGCGGCGACGCTGGTCCAGGCCGCGGCTGCCCTCCCAGCCCGCGCAACCTGGTCCGCCACCGGGATCGGCCGGACGTCGCTTCCCGTCATGCTCGCCGCGGTGGCGGCTGGGGGCCATCTGCGGGTCGGTCTGGAGGACACCCTGGCGTACGCGCGCGGCCGTCCGGCCAGCGGGAACGCGGAGCTGGTGGAGCGGGCCAGCCAGCTAGCACGGCTGGCCCAGCGGCCGCCGATGAACACCGCCGACGCGTGCGCGTTCCTCGGCGTCAAGGTGTGAGAGCAGCGCTGATCAGCGAAAAACCCGGGCCAGGACGCGAGTAAGGACGCGGGCCAGAACGCGGGTAAGGATGCGGGCCAGGACGCAGAAGGATGCGGGTGGGTGAGGATGCAGGCGGTGAGGGCACCGTGCGGTCCGGAAAGGACGCGCCCGGCGGGGGAGAAGCGCCGCTTGCAGGACGTTTGCAATAGCAAGCAAAGTCGGCGATACTGACGCTATGCCTCAGGTATCAGTGAACTCGATCGGTGAGTACATCCGCGAACAGCGTGAGCAGGCGAAGATCTCGCTCCGCCAGCTCTCGCAGGCAGCGGGTGTCTCCAACCCTTATCTCAGCCAGATTGAGCGTGGCCTGCGCAAGCCCAGCGCCGAGATCCTCCAGCAGATCGCCAAGGGTCTGCGGATCTCCGCCGAGGCGCTGTACGTCCAGGCCGGAATCCTGGAGGACAGGCCGGCGGATTCCGGGGTCCGCTCGGCGCTGCTGGCCGACCCCAGCTTGTCCGAGCGCCAGAAGCAGGTGCTGATCGAGATTTACGAGTCGTTCCGCAAGGAAGGCGGAGCGGCCGCCGATTCGCCGGCCGGTGACGGTGCGACGGTCACCCTCATGCCGCGCGCGGTAACGGCGGTCGATCCGGGTCCCGGGCCGGACGACCGTCCGGCGCGCCGGGGACGCGGCGCGCGTGGCGCTTCGACGGGACCCTGGGCGACCGCCACGGACGACCTGCCTGGCATCGACGACGCCCCGGGTGCCCCGCAGAGCCAGGTGAACACGCCGGACCCGGCGGGCCCGGTGACCCCGGCCAGCGCGGCGGGCACGGGCTGGCCTGCGGACATGCCGCCGCAGAACGAGGAATAAGCACATCGGCGGCCGCGAGGCCGCCATTAACCGATTGGTGCCGTCTGAGGGACGGCCTGGGCGGTGCGGCCGGAACGGGAAAATGACCGGGCGCACCAGATAGCGTGGATGGCGTGTTCTCAGGTTCAGCGATGACGCCGCTCAGCATCTTCTTCGCCGTCATCTCGATCGCCGCGTTCGTGTTCGAGGCCTTCGCGTTCATCGACGCGGTACGCAGGCCAGCCCCGGCATTCGTAGCCGCGGGTAAGCAGACCAAGCCCATCTGGCTGATCATCCTCGGTGTCGCGATGGTCGTCGGCCTTGGCTACGCCTTCTACGTAGGCGGCGCGTCGGCCATCTCGATCCTGCCGGTCGCGGCGTTTGTCGCGGCCGCGATCTACCTGGTTGACGTCCGGCCCAAGGTCAGGGAGTTCAAGACCGGCACCGGCAGCTCGCGCTCCGGGCCGTACGGGCCCTGGTAGCCGGATCCGGCTGAGCCGGGCGGCCTCGCCGGGCCGCACCGGCAGCTCAGTTGGGCAGGAGCAGCAGCGCGACGGGCACGACCACGATCGTGGTGGCGGCGCACCAGATGCCCAGGCGTACCGCGTACGCCAGCGGCGGGGCCGGGGTCATGATGCGGGTAACCCGTGCGGCCATCTCGCCCTCCTGCACAGCGCCGGAGACAGCCAGCGCCCCGGCCGGGGTGTTCTCGGCGCAGCCCGCGGTGCCGAAACGGGCCAGTGCTCCGGCGAGGGCTCGCGCGGGACGGGCCCGCAGGGCACGGTCATCGGCCAGCATCTCGATCAGCAGGGCCACGGACTGGTGCGCGTCGGCGCAGATCCGGGACCGGCCGAAGGCCCGTCGCAGCGCCGTGAACGGGAGGACCACCAGGTCATGCCGCTCGCGCAGGTGGGCCCGCTCGTGCGCGAGCACCGCCGCGAGTTCGGCCGGCCGCAGCAGGTCCAGCGCACCGACGCTCACTACGATCCGTGACCGCAGCCCGGGCAGGCAGTACGCCGCCGCCGCCGGATAATCGACCACGAGCGCACCGGGAGCCTTCGGGTCACCACGGGCCAGCAGGGCGAGCAGGGCCCGCTGCCGCCGCCGGGCCCGGATCACCATCGCCGAGGATGCTACGAGCACCGAGCAGAGCCGGGCCAGCAGGGCCAGGCCCATCACCAGACTGACGAGCCGCAGGAAAACGGGCAGCACCGGCTGGCCCGCAGGGAACAGGCGCCCGCTGGCCGCGGCCGAGGCCACCCGGGTCACGCCATCGGCGACGCTGGCCGCCCGCGGTGGCATGCCGACCTCAATCAGCGCCCCGACGGCCGCGAGGCCCCCAGCGAGCCCGAGAGCCTGCCAGAGCACGATCGCAGCCCCCGGCGACCGCCGTGGCCACCGTGCGGCCCCCAGCGCCGCGGAACCCCGCACGCTCCCAATGGCGACAGCGGCGAGCAGAGCCGCGTCGGCCGGTCCAGTCATCAGCCCCCGCCGTCACCTTCGATCTCGTCCAGAGCACCACGGAGCACGCTGGCCTCTGCGCCTGACACCGACTTGGCAAACCGCGCGAGTGCGGCCGACCGGTCGCCTGTCTGCTCCAGCGCCGTCAGCATCAGTTCGGTCACGTACGCTTCCCTAGTCGCGGCAGGCCGGTAGCGCCATGCGCGCCCGTCCCGCTCTCGCCGGGCGAAGCCCTTCTTCGCCAGCCTGTCCAGCACGGTCATTACCGTCGTATGCGCCAGATCACGTTCGGTGAGCTGCGCGCTGACCTTGCGGACCGTGAGTGACTCGCCTGTTCCCCACAGTACGTCCATGATCGCGCGCTCGAGATCGCCTAGCCGGTTCACACAGGCCACTTTACCCACGGCGAGCGGCAGCGAATCGGCCATGGTACGCAGACCGGCCCTCGGGCGGCCTGGCGTACGTGGTGCACTCCGGTCACGTCCGCGCACGGTCCTGGTCCTGGTGAAGCGCCGTCAAGCCATCCGGGTAACGCTGGCCTCAGTGACACTACCGATCAGGAAGCTGACGTGGTGATTATTGCCGAGAATTCGGCATCTGCTCCGGGCCTGCGGTCCCCCGGGGGGCCGCCTCCGGGTCCGCGAACCGGGCGAACGCGCGCAGATTGGCCAGGCTCTCGCCGTTCTTGGCCCGCCACGCCCACTCCCGGCGGATGGCGGACGCGAAGCCTAGTTCCAGCGCGACGTCGAAGTTCTCGTCGGCGTAGCTGAGCACGCAGCCCAGGATCCGGTCGATCTCGTCCGGGCCGGCCGCGGCCAGCGGCAGCCTGCCGACCAGGTACACGTCCCCCATCGAGTCGATGGCGAAGTGCACACCGAAGGTACGCCCGTTGCGTTCCAGCAGGAATCGGTAGAAGCGCTCATGGTTCTCGTCGGGCCTGCGGCAGAAAAAGGCTTCGACGTGCAGGCTGTGAGCGCCCGCGATGAGCCACGTCATGGTGGCCAGCTTGTGCTGTCCTTCCAGCTTCACGAGGTACGCGCCGGGGCTGGGGTTCTCATAAGACAGGCCCAGCTCGGTCAGGGCCGCCGCGACGGCCGCCGCCGGTTCCGCGTGCCTGCCCGCGTCCTGGCCCGCGTCCCTGCCCGCGTCCGGGCGGTTGGGGGCGGTCACGATCGCACCGCCGACCGGCCGGCCGTCATGCCTCTACCCGCGCGCTGGCCTCGCTCACCGCTCCTGTATACACCGCCAGCAGCCGGTCAACCGCGGCTGACCAGCCAAAGCCCGACGCGTGCCGGATGGCGCCCGCGGACATCCGGGCCAGCGCCCGCGGCGAGGCGGCGAGCTGGCGCAGCACGCGTGCGTAGTCGGCGGGATCGTGGCTGTCGACCAGAATTCCGGACTCACCATGGCATACCGCCGTCCGCAAGCCGCCAACCGCGGCCGCGACCACCGGCGTGCCGCACGCCTGCGCTTCCAGCGCGACCAGACCGAACGACTCCGAGTACGACGGCACCGCCACGATGGTGGCAGCCCGGTACCACTCGGCCAGCTCCGGCTGGGGACAGGGCGGCTCGAGCCTTAGCACGCCGGAAATGCCCAGCCGCGCTGCCAGCTGGGTCACCATGTCCGGGTCGTTCCGCCCCAGGCCGCTCGGGCCGCCGACGAAGACCACCGCGAGCCGGTGGCTCAGCCCGGGATCATCCCTGATCATGTCCGCCACCGCGTGCAGCAGGATGTCCGGGCCCTTCAGCGGCTGCATGCGCCCGGCGAACAGGAGCACGACCGCGTCGGCAGGCAGGCCAAGCGCCCGCCGGGCGTCCGCTTGCCGGCCCGGGCGGAATACCGACAGGTCCACGCCCGGATGGACGGTCTCGACCCGGGAGGCGTCGGCGCCGTAGAGCCCGGTGAGCTGGCATGCCTCTTCGGCGGTGTTGGCGACCAGCCGGTCGGCAGCGGCGATGACCTCCGCCTCGCCACGGATCCGGGTGTCGGGCTCGGCCGAGTCGCCGGTCGCCAGAGCCGCGTTCTTCACTTTCCCGAGGGTGTGCATCGACTGCACGAGGGGTACTCCCCAGCGTTCCTTGGCCACCGCTCCCACCTGACCGGACAGCCAGTAGTGCGCGTGCACGAGATCGTACCGGCCGGGTGCGTACGCCGCCTCGATGCGGAGTACCTCGAAGGTGAAGTGGCATATCTGGGCGGGGATGTCCGCCTTGTCGAGCTCTTCGAAGGGTCCCGCGGTCACGTGCCGGACGAGCACTCCGGGGGTCAGCTCGGTGACCGGGGGAGCGTCGCGGGACACGGCCCGTGTGAAGATCTCCACCTCGGTACCGCGCTCCGCCAGGCGCTTGGCGACCTCAACCACGTAGACGTTGAGCCCGCCGGCGTCGCCGGTGCCCGGCTGATCGAGCGGTGACGTATGGACGCTGATCGTCGCGATCCGCCCTGGGACGCTTCGCGGCACAGGTATGCACCTCCGGATCTAGCAACCTCAGGGTGGCGCCCAGTGTTCCCCCGCAGGAGACGCCCATTCGGCGGAAAGCCCGCTTGGCGGCGGTGTGACCTGCACCGCAGGCCACACCGCCACCGTCCCGGATAAGCTTCGCGCCATGAGAACTCTTGTGCTGTTGCGCCATGGTGAGAGCGAGTGGAATTCCAAGGGCCTTTTTACCGGATGGGTCGATGTCGGCCTCTCGGCGACCGGTGCTGACGAGGCGGCGCACGCCGGGAAACTGCTGAACGACTCCCGGTTGCGCCCGGATGTGCTGCACACCTCGGTGCTGACCCGGGCGATCCAGACGGCGCACATAGCGCTGGAGGGGGCGGAGCTGCTCTGGCTGCCGGTCCACCGGTCCTGGCGACTGAACGAGCGGCACTACGGCGCCCTGCAGGGTAAGGACAAGGCGCAGACGCGCCAGGAGTTCGGCGACGAGCAGTTCATGCTGTGGCGGCGCTCCTACGACGTCCCGCCGCCGCCGATCGCGGATGACGACCCGCTCTCGCAGGCCGGCGACCCGCGGTACGCGCTCCTGCCGCCCGAGTTGCTGCCCCGCACCGAGTGCCTGAAGGATGTCCTGGCCCGGATGCTGCCGTACTGGTATGAGTTCATCGTCCCGGATCTCGCAGCGGGCAAGACGGTGCTCGTGACCGCGCACGGTAACTCGCTCCGCGCCCTCGTCAAGCACCTTGACGGCATCAGCGATGACGAGATCGCTGGGCTGAACATCCCGACCGGTATCCCGCTCGTCTACGAGCTCGACAGCGGTTTCCGGCCGGCCGAGCGGGGCGGGCGCTACCTGGATCCCCAGGCCGCGGCCGAGGCGGCGGAGGCGGTCAAGAACCAGGGCCGCTAAGCGGCGTCCCCACGGCTGGCACGTGCGGTGCGCCGCTCCGCCAGGCGGCGATCAGGCGAGCACAGAACGAATCGCAAAATGTCCTGATAATGGACGTGTGGGAAACAGTGAGGCAATAGTCGCACGTCGCAGCTCCCTCGCTGGGATGTGCGGGATAGCGCCCCTTACGATCAGGGGTGTGGGCCTGAGCAGTTCCGACGCGTGGTCGCCTACCCTGGGCGGTGGGCGCCGGCTATCCGGGGAGCGCAGGCGCCGGCTATCCGGGGAGCAGCGGTGTCGGTAAGCACGCGGACCGGGAACGGGAGATCTCTGGAGTACTCGGCCCCGCCCACGCGGCTGCCGCCGGGGATCGCGTCAGTGCTGTCTGTACTGTCGTCGTCCGCGGTCGTCCTGGACCGGGAGGACCGCGTCCTGCAGGCCAGCGAGGCCGCGCGCTCGTTCGGGCTGGTCAAGGGCGAGCGCCTGATGGCCAGCGAGCTCCTTGCGCTCGCCCGGCAGGTGCGCCGGGACGGTGAGATCCGCGAGGGCGAGTTCGAGGTGTCCGCGGGCGGCGGCATCGGCGGCCGGATGACCAGCTTCGCCGTCCGGGTCGCGCCGCTCGGCGGCGACGTGGGCTGCGACGGCCTGGTGCTGGTCCTGGCCGAGGACCAGACCGAGAGCCGCCGGGTCGAAGAGGTCCGCCGGGACTTTGTCGCGAACGTCAGCCACGAGCTGAAAACCCCGGTCGGGGCTCTGGCCCTGCTGGCCGAGACGGTCGAAGACGCTGCCGACGATCCGGACGCGGTGCGCAGGTTCGCGGGCCGGATGCGGCAGGAGGCGGCCCGGCTGACCAACCTGGTGCAGGACATCATCACGCTGTCGCGCATCCAGGCCGCCGAGCCCGTGCCCGACCCGGTGGCCGCGGAGGTGGACGCGATCGTCGCGGAGGCCCTGGACCGGTGCCGGATGAAGGCCAACGCCCGCGGGATCGCCCTGGTGGAGGTGGGCGACCACGGGCTCGGCGTGCTCGGCGACGAGGACCTCCTCCTCACGGCGATCCGCAACCTGCTGGAGAACGCGGTGGCCTACAGCCCGGAACGGACCCGGGTGCTGGTCACCACGCGCCGGGCGGATGACCGGGTAGAGATCAGCGTCGAGGATCAGGGCATCGGGATTCCCGAACGGGACCTGCAGCGGATCTTCGAGCGATTCTACCGGGTCGACCCGGCCCGCTCGCGGGCCACCGGGGGCACCGGCCTCGGCCTGGCCATCGTGAAGCATGTGACGGCGGCGCACGGCGGCGCCGTGACGGTCCGGAGCGTGGAGGGCGCAGGCTCCACCTTTACCCTTTCCCTGCCTTTGCGGAGTTCATATGCCGGGCTCAGGTTCTGCCTAGCAGCGCGAGCACCGGGTCCGCGCGCGTACGCATCTCGGGAGGCATCCAAGTGACACGTGTGCTCGTGGTCGAGGACGAGGAATCGTTCAGCGACGCGATCTCCTACCTGCTGCGCAAGGAGGGCTTTGAGGTCGCGGTCTGCTCGACCGGCCCGGACGCGCTCAGCGCCTTCGACCGCACCGGCGCGGATCTGGTCCTGCTCGACCTCATGCTTCCCGGGCTGCCGGGCAGTGAAGTCTGCCGTGCCCTGCGGGCCCGGTCCAACGTGCCGGTGATCATGCTGACCGCGAAGGACAGCGAGATCGACAAGGTGGTGGGTCTCGAGCTCGGCGCGGACGACTACGTGACCAAGCCGTTCTCCTCCCGCGAGCTCGTCGCGCGGATGCGTGCGGTGCTCCGGCGCCGGGGCGAGACGGACGAGGTGACCGTCGCCGCGATGGAGGCCGGCCCGGTCCGGATGGACGTCGACCGGCACGTCGTCACCGTCCGCGGCGGCCAGGTCCAGCTCCCGCTCAAGGAGTTCGAGCTGCTGCAGGTCCTGCTCCGCAACGCCGACCGCGTGCTGACCCGGATGCAGCTCATCGATCGCGTGTGGGGCGCGGATTACGTCGGGGACACCAAGACCCTGGATGTCCACATCAAGAGGCTGCGGGCCAAGATCGAGGTCGATCCCGCAAGTCCCCGGCATATCGTGACCGTCCGCGGGCTCGGCTACAAGTTCGACTCGGCTGCCGCGTAACGGCGCCCGCCGGGTGTCCCGGCGATCAGCCGCGGTGTCACCGGCTATGCGCGGGTGACCGCTGTCGGCCGCCGCAGAGCGGCCCCGGGCCGGTTACGGCGTCGCGGATGGACTCGCGGAGGGCTGAGCCGGCGCTCCCGGCGCCGGGCTGGCCGTGGCGCTGCTCGTCGGCCCGCGCTTCGCCTGCTTCGACGGGCTGGCGCTGGGGCCGGCGGCGAGAAAGTCGAGTAGTAGTCAGTCCGCGGTTCCACCGGAACGGAGAGCGACACGGCTCCCGCGTTCTGGAACGTGAGGATCACCATGACCGTCCCCCCGCTGGGCAGCGCGCTGGTCAGCCCCCTGAGCACTACCTTCGGAGTTGGGCCGGTCAGGTAGGCAGTGGCATTCGCGGGCACCGTGACCGAGCCGCCGGCCACCTGTACGGACGTGGCTGTATCGGGGGCGGAGACCGAGATGAGCTTGTCGGCGCTGCTGCCCCCGTTGTACACCGCGAAGAACATGCTGGCCGAGCTGCCGACGGCCAGCGGAGTGTCGTCCGGGCCGCCGAGGATGAAGGCGTTGTCGACACCGATCGTATCCGCGGAGGCGTAGGCCCCGTCCGCCGCCGGGTGGAACTCGAGCGTGGGCGCGTTGTTGCCCGCCTCACACCCCGCGAGCACGGGGATCAGCAGGGCGGCGGCGCCAATCAGGAGACGGCGCAGCAGTTTCCTGCCGTGGCTGCTGCGGATCACGGCTCGGGCCTCCTCAGGCTCGGAACAGGTCGCGGGCGGACGTCGGAAATGGTAGCGACCCCCGGAACGCATCCGTCCGCCGGGGCGTCCCCAGCGCGGCTCAGGCCGGGGTCGGGATGGCCGAAGCCGGCCGCCCCGGCTCCGGTCCGGCATTCCCGGCCCCCGGGTCCAGCGCCCGTAGCTGGTCCTCGAGATGGAAACCCGGGTTCAGGTTCCGCTGCACGGTGGCGGAGGCGTCCGCCCGGACGAGGACGATCGTCAGCCCGGCAGGATGATACGCCGAGCCGAGCACGTTCTCCGCGTCTTTGACGGCCACCGCCTGGCCCTGGCCGTCGCTGCGGGCCAGCTGCGTGACGTCGGCCATCGCGTTCGCGGTCCCCACAAAGTACACCCGGACGCTGGCGCGGCCCGCCTGCGTGGTGAGCTGCCGCAGCGCCGTGTCACAGTGGCAGTGGGCGGGAACCAGCGCCAGGACCGCGCTGACCAGCCCGCCCACTGGCCTGGCCTTCCCGCTGACGACGACCGTCCCGTTCGGCAGCCGGCTGCGGCCATCCGCGGGCGGCGACACGGCCGATTTCGGTGCCGGTCCCGCGGAGTGGGCCAGCACGGGCGCGGAGGCGGGGCTGATACTGAAGACCGATAGGAGCGTCCCAGCCAGCATGGACAGCGCCACGCAGCCGACGATGAGCGGCAGGATCGCGCCGTGCCCGCGCAGCGGGCCGAGTACCCGGTCCCAGCGGGCACGGCGGCGCCGCGCCCGCTGCTCGCGGTGGTAAGCGAGCACCTCGCGGTCGAGTTCCCGGGCATCGTCCGGGATCTCGATATCGACTGGGGGCAGGCCGCCCTCGTCCCGCCCAGGTTCTCCGCCAGGGTTCACCGGTACGCACCTCCCCGGCCTGGGTTCCCACGTTGCTACTAGTATGAGGCTTCGTAGGCCATGTGACCGACGAGCGCTGTCATTTGCCCGCCGGACACGTGGCCGTAATAGGCCTTGGTGCCCGGGCCTGCTGTCAGGTGTGGCCGCACGGTGTCGTATGCATGATGTCTTATACACTGTGCGCTGATGGTTGGTTACGTTCGGCTAGCGGTTGGCCGGGTGCGGGTGTCCGGCGGCTCACCGCAAGGCAATTCCGGCGAGCCGTAATTACCCAGGTGACCTGGCCATATGGGGTAAAGGCCATTCAATCGGCCCCCAGCGACGTGGTAAGATAGCCTTCAGCGGAAGGGGTACTTGCCACATGTCTTTCAAGGTCGGCGATACCGTCGTCTACCCCCATCATGGGGCTGCTCGCATCGAAGCGGTCGAGACTCGCACGATCAAGGGCGAGGACAAGACCTATCTGGTTCTTAAGGTCGACAAGGGTGACCTGACTGTACGCGTACCCGCAGATAATACGGAGCTCGTAGGCGTCCGGGATGTCGTCGGCCAGGAAGGCCTCGAAAGGGTGCTGGAGGTACTCCGTGCCCCGCACACCGAGGAGCCGACCAACTGGTCGCGGCGCTACAAGGCAAACCTGGAAAAGCTCGCCTCGGGCGACGTGAACAAGGTGGCTGAGGTCGTCCGGGACCTTTGGCGCAGGGACAAGGAACGCGGCCTGTCCGCAGGCGAAAAGCGCATGCTGGCCAAGGCGCGGCAGATCCTCGTGAGCGAGCTGGCACTCGCCGAGAAGACGAATGAGGACAAGGCCGAAGCTCTGCTGGACGAGATCCTTGCTTCTGGTCCGCCGCAGCGGGTGTCCTAAACGACGAGCGAGGTTTGTTAAGGGCCGCCAGTGCATGAGCGGATGCGCTAAATGGCTGCTGGATCAGGCCTAAGATATGCGTTGCCCAGGGTGGGCGTCGGAACCGACGTCCACCCTTTTGGGTCCGGCCGCGTGCTCAGCCTGGCCGGCCTGACGTGGCCGGGAGAGCCAGGTCTCACCGGTCATTCGGACGGCGACGTCGCGGCCCATGCGATCTGCGACGCCCTGCTCTCTGCGGCCGGGATCGGTGATCTCGGCGCGCACTTCGGCACCGCCCGGCCGCAGTGGGCCGGAGCGCACGGCCTGACCCTGATCCGTGAGACATTCCGGCTCATTACCGAGGCCGGATTCACGGTCGGCAACGTCGCCGTCCAGGTGATAGGCAACCGCCCGAGGGTCGCGCCGCGCCGCACGGAAGCCGAAAAGGTCCTGTCCGGGGCGCTCTCCGGTGCGCCGGTCAGCGTGTCCGGTACCACCACGGACGGCCTCGGGCTGACCGGGCGCGGTGAGGGTATCGCCGCGATCGCCACCGCACTGGTCGTCGCGACGGTGCTGCCGGGCGCCTGAGCCCTGCTGGCCGGTCCGGGGCCCGTCCGCACCGGGATCGCTGGCACTGCGTTGCGTTCGGCATAATCTGCGGCCCTTGGCTTGCGCATGGCGGCCTGCTGGGTGCGGTCAGCCGCCCGGCCGGGCGGGTGTGCTGTGGACGCGCTCGAAACGCGCGGCCGGCCCGGCGGGGGCCGCCGGTTCCTTCGCGGCGCTTGACCCGGTTCCACGGTCCGCGCCGTTGCCGGGTGCACGATCGCTCGTGCGACGCGGGACAGCATCCGGCTCGCCCGCGGCGGGCGCCTGCTCGTGCGCCAGCTCCGCGGGAAGGCCGGTGCCGGTGGTGGGCGGCTTGCCCCGCGCCGCTGCCGCTGCCCCGGGCGTCTGTGGAGTCGTCGGGGCGGCCGCGCCCGCCTTGACCGCCGGGGCGGGTGCGCGCTCGGGTTCGGCGGGTCCCGGGACCGGCGCGGACAGGAAGGTGAGTGCGCCCACGGCCGCAAAGCCGTACGGCGGCGTGAGCGCGTCGGAGTCTGGTTCGGCGTGGGCGGGCTCCGCTGCGGGCACAGGCTCGGGCTGGGCGGCTGGCTCGGGCTGGGCGGCTGGCTCGGAATCGATCGCGGCCTTGGGCTCGGCGGCGGTGACCGGCTCCACTTCCGCTTCCGGTTCCGGTTCCGGCTCGCGGGCCGCCGCGGAAGCAGGTACGGGCTCCGGCACGGGGGGTGCGGGCTCCGTCGTGGGTGCGGGGGCGGGTGTCGAAGAGGACGCCGGTTCCGCGGACGGCGCGTTCCCGGTCGCCGCGGGAAGGGACAGGCCCGGTGCCGGGAGCGCGGGCAGCACGCCGGCGACCGGCTCAGCGGAAACCGCGGGGCCGGCTTCGATCGCCGGCGTCTGGCCGGGACCACCTTGAGCGAGCGCAGGCCGGCCAGCGGCGGCCGCGGCGCGTCCCGCGCGCCCGTGCCGGAGCATGGACAGCCACAGGCTGAAGCCGAGGACGACCAGGGCCGGCGGGAGAGCCGCGACGATCCCAGCGGCGATCTTGTGGGGCAGTTGGAGGCCCATCGCGTGGTAGGCCGCCGCCGCGGCGATCAGCGCCCCGGTCACGAGCACCGAAAGCCACCCATAGCCCCGCGCCCACCAGCGCGCCTCGCGCAGGGTCAGCGTGGCCGCGCAGGCCACCACGAATACGGCGTCGAAGATGGCCGGGTACAGCCGGGCCAGGGCCGCCGGAACGCCGGCGGCCAGGGCGACGTCCCGCACGGCGCTGTACGACAGGGCAAACGCCGCCGCCGCCACGGCAGCGACGCCGATCACCACGGTGATATGCGCGAGCAGGCGGCCGCCGTTGCGGCGCCGGGCGGGCTGCTGGCCGCTCATCGGGTGAAGCCGTTCATCGGGAACCCGCTGTCCTTTCTTCGCCGCGCAGGGCAGCCGCCGGCGGGCAAAGACGGTGATATGCGGTATCTATTAGCCGTACGGCAGGAAAAGATCCTACGCAGAACACCCGCGATCCGCCGGGCGGTGCGCCATGTTGCCGCGGAGAGCCCGCGCGGCCGCCGCGGGCAAAGGGGGCCGGGCGCCATTTCCGGGAGAGGGACGGCGTGGGGGACGGCTGAGAAAACGGCACGACTCCCGGCGGTATCCGACCAGGGCCCTGCGGTGGGGAAGCCCGCGCGTGCCGGTCAAGCCATCCCATAGCCTAGGCATCGTGACCCTGCGCCTTCATGACACCGCCGCTCGCGAGGTACGCGAGTTCACGCCCCTGGTCCCCGGGCGGGTGTCGCTGTACGTGTGCGGCGCCACCGTGCAGGCACCGCCGCATATTGGCCACCTCCGGTCGGGCATTGCCTTTGACATTCTCGTCCGCTGGCTGGAGGCGAGCGGCTACCAGGTGACCTTCTGCCGGAATGTCACCGATATCGACGACAAGATAATCCGGGCCGCCGAGCGGGAAGGCACGCCCTGGTGGGCGGTCGCCGAGCGCAACCAGCGCCTTTTCTCCCGCGCGTATGACGCCCTCGGCTGCCGCGAGCCGGACGTCGAGCCCAGGGCCACCGGGCACGTGCCCGAGATGATCGGGCTGATGCACCGCCTCATCGAGCGCGGGCACGCGTACACGGCCGGCGGCGACGTGTACTTCGACGTCCGCACCGACCCGTCGTACGGGGAACTGTCCGGCCAGCGACTGGACCAGATGCGGGCGACCGACGACGCGGGTGATTCCGCCGCCAAACGGGACCCGCGGGACTTCACCTTGTGGAAGGGCGCCAAGCCCGGCGAGCCGTCCTGGGACACCCCATGGGGACCCGGCCGTCCCGGCTGGCATCTGGAGTGCTCCGCCATGGCGATGAAGTACCTCGGCGAGGCGTTCGACATTCATGGCGGCGGCATCGACCTGGTGTTCCCGCACCACGAAAACGAGATCGCGCAGTCGAAATGCGCCGGTTACGACTTCGCCCAGTACTGGATGCACAACGCTGTGCTCGGGGTGGCCGGCGAAAAGATGAGCAAGTCGCTCGGCAACTCACTGCGCGTCGAGGAGATCCTGAAGACCGTCCGGCCGGTCGAGCTCCGCTACTATCTGGGCCAGGCGCACTACCGGTCCGTGCTGGAGTTCTCCGAGGAGTCACTGGCCGACGCCGCCGCCGCGTACAAGCGGATCGAGGGCTTCGTGGAACGGGCCGGGGAGGCCCTGACCGACGGCGCGGACGCCAGCGGTGCGCCGCCAGATGCCAGTCTGCCGCTGTCGTTCACCGCGGCCCTCGACGACGACCTGGGCGTCCCGGCGGCGCTCGCGGCCGTCCACGCGGCCGTCCGGGACGGCAATACCGCCCTGCAGGAGGGCCGGGCCGCCGATGTGCGCGAAAGCCTGGCGCAGGTGCGCTTGATGCTGGGCGTCCTCGGACTGGATCCGCTCGCCCAGCCCTGGGCCGCCGCCGACGCGCGGGGCGAGCGGATGCGCGAGATTGTTCAGTCGCTAGTCCAGGTCGCGCTGGATCAACGTGAGTCCGCGCGGGCCCGGAAGGATTTCGCGACCGCTGACGCGCTGCGGGAAAGCCTGGAGAAGGCCGGAATCGCCATCGAGGACACTCCCGCCGGACCCCGGTGGGAGGTTCGCCGGTGAGCGGCCATGGTTCGGGTGGCGGGCGCCCCGACAAGGGAACGCACGCCAAGTCAGGCAAGCCGCGTCCCGGTACGGGCGGTTACGGACGGCGCCGGCTGGAGGGCAAGGGCCCCACACCGCCCGCTCGGCTCCGGCCCGGTCATCCCGCCCAGCGCAAGACGGCCGCTGGCGCACGCGCCGCGGGTGCTCGGCCGACAGACGACGATGACACCGACCGCGGGCCGCGCACGCCGGGCAGCCGCCCGGCCGGAGCGCGGGGCGGGGCTGGACCACGGGGCAGCGGGGATGCGCCGGAGATGGTCGCCGGGCGCAACTCGGTGGTCGAGGCGCTCCGGGCGGCCATCCCCGCCGTCGCGCTCTACGTCGAGCACCGCGCGCCCGCGGATGAGAAGATCCGTGCGGCCGTGCAGCTGGCCGCGGAAGCGGGCGTCCCCGTGCGGGAGACCGGTCACGCGGAGCTTGGCCGACTGACGGGCCAGGCGGTTCATCAGGGCATCGCCCTGAGCGTCCGCGCGTACGACTACGCCAGCCCCGGCGAGCTGCCGGCTCTGGCGGCGCGGGCCGGGGAGCTTCCGCTCATCGTCGCCCTGGACGGTGTCACCGATCCGCGGAACCTCGGGGCGGTCGCGCGCTCAGCCGCGGCGTTCGGCGGCCATGGCATCCTCATCCCGTCCCGGCGCAGCGCCAGCGTCACCGCGGGCGCCTGGAAGGCATCCGCGGGTGCGCTCGCGCGCGTGCCGGTGGCCCGGGCCTCCAACCTCGTGCAGGCCCTGAGCGCCTACCAGGCGGCCGGCATCTTCGTCGCCGGGCTCGATGCCACGGGCGACGTCACCGTCGCGGATATCCCGGTGGCTGACGCGCCGCTCGCCCTGGTCGTCGGCTCCGAGGGCCGCGGGCTCTCCCGGCTGGCCGCCGAGCGGTGCGACGTGATCGCCCGGATCCCGATCGCAGCCGGGACCGAGTCGCTCAACGCCGGTGTCGCGGCGGGCATCGCCCTGTACGAGGTCGCCCGCCAGCGCGCTGCCGCCACCGGAGACGACTGAGCGGGATCGGCCACCATAACCGGGTCCTCCCCGGTGCAGCCCAGTTGACAGAGCCCTGGATCACGCCACGAGCGGGATAGCCGTGTGCGCTTCGGCGTAACCAGGGCCGCGGCCGGATCACGGGCATCCTCGACGGCTTGACACGTATTGCGACGTCACGGGAGTCAGACATTTCCGGTTCGCCCGGCGCCCCACAGGCCGCCTCGGCGGCCTGCTGGTGAATAAGCGAGCGTTTGGCAATAGTGCCGGCCGCCGTCATCATCCATGGCCGACTGAACATCACCCACGTCGATCCGCGAAGGAGCCACCAACGTAAATGGCGAAACGCGGCCGACAATACTTATGCTAACTGCCTGAGTAAGCCGCATTTCCCCTGGTTTGCGCATTCTGCTCACGCTCAAGAGGCGTAGTCCGGCCGTGCTACGGACCGCCGGGATCGGCTGGCAGCGCGCGTATGTGGCCGGGAGTCGGGCGCGTGGTCTGCGGTCATCTGCTCATCGGCCCAGAAACTGATCAGTTCTTCAGCGGCGAGCATTTGCGGTGGGACGTCGCCGCGGAGTGTACGGCCGGTGGCCAGCGTCCAGCTGATGATGAGCAATCGGGCAAGGATCTCATCGTCATCATGGACATGACTGGCCGCCCAGCCCCAGGACTCTGGACATAGGGCAAAAGATCATGCAGGGCCGGAATGGGGTTTGACCTCGTAGCGCAGGAGGAGATCGGTGCCGGGATAGGTGCATCCGGCGTGGTTGAACTGTTCGCAGAGGGCGGTCAGGGCCTGCGTGCGACGGGGGGCGGTGAGTGGGTCGAGCCGGATGAGCAGCTGGCCGGGGCCGGGGTGGATGTCGCCGGAGGTGGCCAGGGCCTCGCGGATGAGCGTGTATGCCTCGTCGCGGGCGCGGGCGTAGTGCCCGTCCAGGGCGCGGGCGAGGATGGTCTCGGCGTTATAGGCCGCCATCCGGATGGCGTGGGTGATCTGCTTGGTCTCGGCGTCCAGCCGGACCATGTCCGGGGCGAGGTCGCGGAGCCGGACCCGGGCGGGGGTGGCCGCGGCGGCCGTCTCGGCTGCTTCCAGCTCGTCATAGGCGGCCCGGACGGGGGCGTTGAGCTGGTTACCTGCTGGTTAGTCAGGAGCTTGGCGTGGCCGGGGGCGGGGCTGCGCAGCTCGAGCAAGCTGGTGTCCCGGCTGGCTTCGGCCCCGGCGGCGGCGGCTCCGGCCCGCCGCACCCGTGCGGCGGCGGCTTTCTTGGCCGGGCTGGGGACCAGGCGGTCCAGGTTGTCGGGGACCGCGGCGTAGGAGTCGAGCGCGTCGAGGGCGAAGTGGGTGCGGGCGTAGCGGAAGTAGTTCTCCTCCCGCCACCGTGAGCTCATCCGCCAGCACACCTCCCCGGCGGGCAGGTCCGTGCGGGAGGTCAGGGTGTGCACCTGCCGGATGGCCCCTCGGGAGGCGGGCTCGCGGCGGGTGACCTGCCGCAGCGTGACTTGCTCGCCCTTGCGCGGGCCCTCGGTGATCTCCAGGGTGACCGTGGTGTCGGCCAGCTCGTACTCGTGGCTGCGGCCGCGGTCATCGGTGCAGGCGACCGTGGTGAACGCCGGGCCGGGCAGGTCGGCGACCGGGCCTTTGCGGTAAGTGAGCAGGTCGAACCCGGCGCCGGTGATGTCGGCGAACAGCGCCGGTGACCAGCCGCCGCGGTCGAAGCACACCGTCACCCGCCGGCCTTCCCCACGACCTCGCGCAGCTGCGGGAGCAGGCCGCGCAGCTGCCCGGCCAGCGACTGCGACGGCTCGGCGATGACCATGAACACCGGGTCGCCGCCGGCGTCGGTGACCCAGGTCTCCTCGGTCGCCGGGCCGGGGAACTTCAGCCGGGCCACGTGCATCTTCTGCACATCGCGCGTGCCGAAGTAGGCGCGGGCGTGCCCGTCGGCGTAGAGGAACCCGAGCGCGGCCGGCCGTGCGGCGGCATGGTGGCGGGCCAGCGCCATGATCAGGTCCGCGGCTTTCCCGGCGGCGGCGAGCTCGGCGAGCTTGCGGCGGATCGTCTTGACCTCCGGTGCCCGGTCCAGGCCCAGCACCCGGCCCAGCGCGGCTGGCGGGACCCGGGTCGCGCCCTCAGCCCGCGGCTCCCGCAGCAGCGCCAGGAACACCAGCAGGACCAGCATCACCTCCAGCCCGTAAAACCCGTTCCGCACCCGGCCGTAGGTAGCCCGGGCGCACTCCAGCAGCCCGGTCCCCGCCAGCGCGGGCAGCGCCAGCAGCAGCCCGGCCAGCGGATAGCGGGCACCGGGCGTGAACACCGGGGCGGCGCCCTCGCCCAGCAGCCCGAACCGGGCCAGCGCCCGCTCGGCGTCCCGCGCCACCGGGTCAGGCAGCACCGGCAGCATGTCCCGCTGCCCGCCTGCGGTCTCCGCCTGCCCGCCGGCAGCCGGGTCAGCAGCCGGCCCGGCGGCAGCGCCCCCGCCGGGAACATCACCCCCCGCCGGGCGCAGCACGTTACGGACCGACGATTCCGACACCCCGGCCGCGGCGGCGATGCCGCGCCTTGCCCAAGCCCTGCCCGTCTAGTTCCCGGATCCGCGCCACGACGCCGGGGGTCAGCTTCGAGGCCCGCCGCGGGCCCTTGCGGTCCGGGACCAGGCCCCCGACCCCGCCGGCAGCCAGCGCCTTTTCCCACCGCCACACGCTCACCGGGATCACCCCGAACGCCTCCGCTACCTGCGCCTGGGTCGCGGCCTTCAGCTGCCGCAGCTGCACCGCCGCCAGCCGCCGCCCGGCCTCATCCCCCGCGTCCCACGCGAACGTGGCCAGCCCGTGCACCCACATCACGCCGCTGCCGTCCGGGCCAGTCACCATGCCCACGCCCGGGGCGATCTCCGCCGCGTCCCCGGGCAGCAGCGGCAACGGCACCTGGGTCAGCATCCGGGCCATCATCCCACCCCAGTCAGCGGCAGCAAACCTTTCATCTATTTTTGCGGACCAATGCCGCCAGAACACGCACCGACACAACCGAAACAAGGAAAATGACCAGATCAGCAGCCCAGCAACATCCCGTAACCGAGCCGCTATATCAGGAGCCCTGAGCCCGGGAGCCTCATTCGCGGAAGTGCGCAGGACCCCCTTTCGCCGGGCGTGCTGGAGACAGTAATGTCGTGCAACGTGCGCCTCCTCGCAGAGGTGAACAGGGAGGGCCGCCTGCCCGTCCGGTGGCGTCTGATCGCAACAGTGGGGCCACGGGACGGAGGGCGGTCCTCCGGCTTTTAGCCATACCTATAAACGGGCAAACATCAGCCGCCAAAGGCAGCGCGATGACCCCGTGCAGCAAGCATCCGCCCGGCTCTGCGGCCGGACAGAACAAACGCAGCAACGCAGGCGCCGGTCCCCTGGCGGCCCGCGTAAGGGTTTTCGATTGTGCACCACAAGCCCGCTCAGCCTGCCCAAAGACCGCCGGATACGCGGCACCGCGTGGCCGGGCATCGACATCCGCGCACTCGGCTACCGGACCGGCGGCTACCTCGTCGCCCCGGCTCGGTCGTTGACCGCGCGATGACCGGGCGCCGGGCGCATCGAGGCTAAGCCCTTGCTTACCCGCAGGCGCTTGGAGCCACAGCCGCTACTCTGCGCGATATCCCGTGGCGTGACGCAGCGATGGCGAGCCGGCCTGACCGCCAGCCTGAAGCCGATTTCATGGTGGGCCGTGATAACGAGATGGCGCTGCTGACCGGGCTGATAAGAGATGCGGCTCGGGGGTGCGGTGGTTCGGTGCTGATTGAGGGCGAGCCGGGCATCGGGAAGTCCGCGCTGGTGCGGGCGGCGGTGGCGGGGGCCCCGGAGGTCGGCTGTCAGGTGTTCTGGGGTACCGGTGATGAGCTGGGTCAGGCGCTGCCGCTGCTGCCGTTCCTGGACGGGCTGGGGGTAAGGGAGCGGTCGGCGAGTCCGCGGCGGAACACGATCGTCCGGCTTTTGCGCGGTGAGATCCGCGCCGATCGCGGCACGGACGTGCCGGCGGCGCTGGCGGAGCAGTTGCTGGCCCTGGTCGCCGAGCAAGCCGCGGTGCGGCCGGCCGTCCTGGTGGTCGATGATCTGCAGTGGGCCGACCCGGCCAGCATCACCTTGTGGGGCAGGCTGGCGCGGTCGGCGCGGCGGATGCCGCTGCTGCTGGTCGGGATGATGCGGCCGGTGCCGCGGCGCGATGACCTGCTGGCGCTGCGGCGCGTGGTCGGTGACGCGGGCCGGCTGCGGCTGGCCGCGCTGACCGGGGAGGCGGTGACCGGCCTGGTGGCGGCCCTGGCCGGCGGCCGACCTGACAGTGGCCTGCTGGAGCTGGCGGGCGGGGCGGCGCCCTCGCAGCAGCGGGCGCGGCGGCGGACCGGGTCGCCCGGCAGATCCTGCGCGCAGTCGGCGGGCCTGGCGGCACGGCCGAGCCGATGGATGAGTGGATACTGAACTGGCTGGCCCGCGCCGCGGACCCACTGGCCGGCCAGGCGCCCGGGGTCGCGGCAGAACTCCTTACCTGCGCAGTCGCCAGCTCCCCGGCTGGCTCGGCCCAGCACGGCTGGCTGGCCAGCCGGCTCGCCGACGCGCTCTACCGTATCGGTGACAGAGCACGGGCCGAGCAGGTGGTGATCCGCGCGCTGGAGCGTGTCACCGAGCCCGATCTGCTCGTGGACCTGCACTGGACGCTGGCGCAGTGCCGCAAGCTGGCCGGCCTGTTCGCGGAGTGCCTCGCCACGCTGGACCGGGCGCTGGCTTCTCCCGGGATCTCGGCCCGGCACCGCGCCAGGCTGCTCGTCCTCGCCGCGCGGACCCACTACAACCTCGGCGAGGTCGAAGAGACTGGCCGGGTTGCCATCAGTGCGCTCGCGGCGGCGTCGGAGGCGGGCGACAACTGGGCCATGGGCTGGGCGTTGCACGTGCTGACGCTCGTGACCACCGTGCAGGGGCATATGACCGACGCGCTGCCGCTCTTCGACCGGGCGCTGACCGTGACCGACTCCGATCCGGCACTGACCGACCTGCGGCTGCTGCTGCAGATCAACAAGGCAGTTGCGCTGGGCTGCCTCGACCAGTACGAGCAGGCCTTCGCCGTGGCCCGGCAGGCACGGCACCTCGCAGACCAGGTCGGCACGACAATGCGACTGGCTCAAGCGCACGGAGCCCTGGGCCAGTTGCTCTTCGAAACGGGGCGATGGGACGATGCGCTGGCCGAGGTCGCGATCCTGCCCGAGGACCTGAAGGAACCCGCTGGGGCCTGCTGCGACCTCGGCGTCGCCGCCGTGATCAGCTTCCACCGCGGCGAGACCGGCGCGGCGCGTCGCCATCTGGCCGCTGCCATCCCCCACGCCAAGCGGATCGGGCACCGGCCCATCGGCTCGCTGCAACTCGCCCGCAGCCTCGACTGTGAGCATGACAACGCGCTGCCGAAGGCGCTTGCCGCGCTGACAGATGCGTTCGACAGCAATACAGAAGAACTCGGGGAGATCCAGGACCTGCTGCCCGACGCCGTCCGCCTCGCCACCCAGACCGGCAACCTGAGCACCGCCCGCGCCCTCGCGGGCCATGCCGCCGAACTCGCCGCCGGATCGGACATCCCGCACCGGCAGGCGAGCGCGCTCTACTGCCGTGGCCTGCTCGACCATGACGCCGCCCGGCTGCTCGCGGCCGCCGAACGCTACGACGACGCCAGCAGACCGCTGATGAGGGCCAAGGCGCTGGAGGCGGCCGCCGGGCACTTCGTCGACGCCGGCGACCGCGGACAGGCGCGGGGCGCATTCACCCGTGCCGTGGAGGTCTGCATCTCCCTTGACGCGGCCGCCGACGTCGTCGCCCGGCTGAAAGCCACCTTCCACGCCCACGGCATCGGCGCAGGCCCGCTGCGCGCCGCATTCGCCACCCTCGGGACGTCGGTGCACGACCAAGGAGGAGATCACCAGCTTGGCCAGGGCCCTCGGCGACCTGATGACCGTGCTCAGTTAAGTGCGACCAGGCGTGAACTTCAGCACGTATTCAGCACAGACAGCCGTGGTTGGCCGGTGTTTGCCGGTGCCAACCGGATACCGCCGGACAGCGCCAGTCCCAATGTGCTGCTGTCCGGCAGCGGAGAAACAGCAGGTCAGTGACTGGTTTGCGCAGGCCGGCGGGGGATCGGCTAGCATGCTCGGGACCACCCGCCGGTGTAGCTCAGTTGGCAGAGCAGCCGTCTTGTAAACGGCAGGTCAGCGGTTCGAATCCGCTCACCGGCTCCACTCCACGTGAGGCCGCGATTTCGAACGCCGAGCGGGTGCCGGTGGGCGGAGTGCAGCCAAACGGTGCAGCCAACAACCGCTTTCTCCTGCGCTCCCTGGTCAGGGCGTCGTGCTGCCCTCGCCATCTCGCCATTGGCCGCCGTGCTCCCTCGCATACTTCTACTGCTTCCCGGCCGAGTCAGCGTAGTTGTCGTACATGTTTCCGCGGTGCGGTTGGTCTTGCGGGTCAGCAGCCTCGTTCTATGAGGTGCTCGCTGAACTGTGCTCCCTGAACTGTGCTCCCTGAACTGTGCCCGCTGAGCAGTGGGCCCCTGGACAGCGCCTGCTGAACAGCATGTCCGTTCGGCAGTGGTCAGAGCACCGTCCGGTGGCGGTCTCCCGCCGTCGGCCGGAGCGCGTGACGGCGGCCACAAGAAACTGCCCTGAGACGGCCATTTAGCCGCCGGCGCCGAGTCCACCGCCGGTGGATGCCGGAGCCGGGGATGGGGCGCAGTACGACTTTGGCGACGGCCCGCGGATCGGGCAGGCGGCGACGGTGCTGTTCTGCTTGTGGCTGGCCTGGTGCCGGATCCGGGTGGTGCTGCCGCTGCTGGATAAGTCCCAGCCATCGGTGTTCGCGGCGGTGGATGTGGCGCTGCGCCGGATCGGCGGGGTGCCGACCTACCTGCTGACCGACAACGAGCGGACGGTCACCGTCGAGCATGTGGCCGGGATCCCGGTGCGCAACGCCGCCGCGGTGGAGTTCGGCCGGCACTATGGCCTGACTGTGGCGGACCTGCGTGCCGTATGACCCGGCGTCCAAGGGCGGGTCGGAGTCCACGGTGAAGATCGCGAAGGCGGATCTGGTGCCCGCGGACGCGAACCTGCTGCCCGCCTATGGCAGCTTCGTGGAGCTGGAGGCAGCGTGCGCGGGGTTCTGCGAGCAGGTCAACGCCCGCCCGCACCGGATCACCCGCCGCGCGCCGGCGGAAATGCTGGCCGAGGAGCGGGCCCGGCTGCATCCGGTCCCGGCGGCGCCGTTCACCGCGGCGCTCGGGGTGACCGGGAAGGTGGATGACCTGTCGCTGGTGGCCTATGAGGGCGGGCAGTACTCGGTGCCGCATCAGCTGGCCGGGCAGGTCGTGCACGTCCGCCGGCACGGCGAGCAGGTGGTGCTCATCCATGCCGGGCCCGGCGGCCCGGCCGAGGTGGCCCGGCACCAGGTCACGACCCCGGGCAGCCCGCGCGTGGATGAGGCGCACTACCCGCCGCGCCGCCCGGGGCGCTGGGTCGCACGCCGAAGGCACGCAGCACAGACGAAGCGCAGTTCCTGGCGATCGGGGACGGTGCCGCGCTGTGGCTGACCGAGGCGGGCGCCGCGGGCGCCACGCGGGTGCGGGCGAAGATGGCCCAGGCGGTCCAGCTGGCGGCCCTGCACGGCACCACCGCGGTGGACCAGGCGCTCGGGCAGTCCGCGACGGCCGGAAGGTTCGCCGACGGCGACCTGGCCGCGATCATCGCCCATCAGGCGTCCGCCGGCGCGGGCGAGGCATCCCGGGCCAGCGAGCAGCGCACGCTGGCGCAGGGCACCGGCGGGTGGGCACGTCACGGCGGACAGGAGGCGGCCCGATGACGGCGGCCACCACCGGTAACGGCGGCCGGATCGAGCTGAGCAGCGAGGAAGCCGCACACCTGCGCCAGGTGCTCCTGGCCTGCTCGCAGCTGCTCACCTGGGCATACCGCCACGGCGGTCCGGCCGTCAGCCAGCCGCTGACGGAGGTGACCGCCGCGGCGGCCGGGGGCCGCAGCCCCGGCGGACTGCTCTATGACGTCAGCCTCGCCATCGACTACCTGGACTTCGCCCCGGCCGTCAGGAGCGCGCGGTGACCGCCGCCGCGCCAGCGCCGCCTCCGCTGGATGCCGGGCTGGAGCAGTTGCTGCGGCGGATGCGGCTGCCGCACATGCGCCGCATCGCGCCCGACGTTCTCGCCACCGCCAAAGCGCAGCGGTGGGACCCCGCCGAGGTGCTCCGCGCGCTGCTGGCCGAGGAAGTCGCGGGCCGCGACCGCTCCGCGCTGGCCACCCGCCGCGCCCGGGCCGCGTTCCCCACCGGGAAGACCTTCGACGCCTGGGACGGCACCCTGTCCTCCGTTCCGGCGCCCACCCTCAGGCACTGCGCAACCTGGAATGGATCGGCCTGGCACGAGAACCTCGTCGTCTGCGGGCCATCGGGCAGTGCGCAGACTAGGAATGCCGCTAGGACCTGAGCAGTGAGACCTCAGTACGGCAGATGGCAGTGCTGAGTTGAGCCGTATGTCAAGGGACATAGGAACTGCCCGGGGGCGGTCATGAGATCTGCCCGTCCTCTTTCCACGGGCAGAGGATGCGGAACTCGGCGAAGACAACGGCCGGGCTAGAGATCCGGGACCTGGCGAGACGCTCGCCCAGCTTGGCCACGTATTTGCCACAACTAGCCGCATAGGGCCGCCCTGACCCGCACACAACCGCATAAGACGGGGCCACCCCCTGACCACGTTTTACCTGGACAGGGGCTGTTTTCGCTGATGGTGGCAGGTGGTGGATTCGAACCACCGAAGGCGTAGCCGACGGTTTTACAGACCCTCCCCCGCAATGCCGTGACCAGCGCGAACGCCGCTGGCGCCCTTGGGTTGCGCACGTATTTGACACAATGAGCCTCGGCACCATCGAGTATCCGGCCCTATCGCACCGATCCACGAACGCGCCGCCGGTCCTGCATCAGTCCGAACTGGGCGGGCAAGAGGTTCCGTGGCTACAGGCTTGGCCACGCTGTCAGCTTGGGAATCGGGGCCTTCCGGGGCCTTCACGTGCCCTGAGCTGCGAAGCTGGCTGTCCGCGAGTGACCGTGAGATACCAGTTTTTACCGGGATTAATGGCACGCTAATGGCACGACCGTCAGGTTCAGTTCGGAAGCCCTGGCTGCTGCAAGATCAGGACGATCGAGAAGACCAACAGCACGGAGCCGAACGCGACCAGGGCGTACCGCACGCCGGGCAGCTTGAACGAACTGCCGATGCCCACCAGGAACAGCACCGCTGCCAGGAACACCGTGATCCGGACGTAGTTGTCGCCGGTGGTCGCTGCCGAGTTGCCCGCCTGGAACTCCGTGGCGGCCTCGTTGTCGTACGTGTTGGCCTGCGTCTGCGCTGGCAGCTGGTACTGAGGCATATAGGTCGGGCCGGGCGGGGCATGCGGATTGTGCAGTGGGTTCGTCGCCATCCAGGCGTTGAAGGCGACCAGGAACTGGGGCCGGAAGCGGTGCACCGCGATCGCTTCTTTCTGCGGGCTGTTCAAGGTGAACGCGATGAACCATGCGTTGAAGGTCGAGGCGTCGAAGTTGCGCAGCGTGTTGGCGGTGAGGTCGTCCCGGGTGGCCAGATTGCCCAGTGTCGAGGCCCGGGCAATGTCGACGCGCGATGCCGTGCCCCACTTCGCCGCCGAGTATCCCGTCCAGGCAGCCGTGATGGTGACGAGCGCTAGCAGCAGCGCCTCGCAGATCTGCACAATCCGGGAATGACGGTCACCGGACTCGCCGTGACCGCGTTCCTGTTCGGCCTGCTCATGGGCCGCCTCGCCATGTTCATGCAGTTTCTTGCCGGTCTCGATCGGGTTCAGTCCCTCGGCCATCAGCGCCTCGCTCCTCCCCGGCAAGCTCTCGCAAGCATATCCTCGTCGGCTTCGACGCGACCAACTAAGAAGGTCGGTTTGCGCAGCGGGTCAGCCTGTCTCTACGCAGGTGAGCCGGTGTATCAGGCTGTCCGGGCGTGACCGTGATTCCCCGGCGTTGACCGGCGTATCGGGCACGCAACGGGCACGCCGCCTGCTGTCCCGCACGACAGCTGGCACCCCGTGACCGCCCGCACCGTGCAGGGGATGGCCCGCGTCCGGTCCGGGCAGGCTCCTGCCTGGCCCTTGGTTCTGACCGGAGGGGGTGCAGAGACACCCCTGGACTTTGATTGTCAAGCGGCTGGGGAAAATGTCGCGCGGTGTGACCAGGCGGTTGCTTCGTTGTAGGGGGTGTGGGTCTTCAGGCAGCCGTGCAAGATCCCGACCAGCCGGTTGGACAGTGCCCGCAGCGCGGCGTCGTGGTCCAGGCCGCGATCGCGTTGCTCGTCGTAGTAGGCGCGGGCGCCGGGTGAGGCGATCAGGGCGCTTTGCGCCTGCCGGTGCAGGGCGTCGGCGAGCCTGTCGTTGCGGAGGAACCGGGCCAGCACGGTCTTCTTCTTGCCCGACTGGCGGGTGATCGGGCTGGTGGCGGCGTAGTTCTTGCGTGCCTTGGCGGTGGCGTACCGGTGCGGGTCGTCACCGAACTCGCCCAGCTCCCGGGCGCCGAGGATGTCGCCGATGCCGGGCTGGCTCAGGTAGATGGCGGCGTCCGGGTGGCCGCGAAAGCAGTCGGTCACCTGCCGTTCCATCCTGCCGATCTCGCCGTTGAGGGCTGCGATGATCACCGTTAGGGAGCTGACGGTAGCGGCGTAGGCCTCAGCCACGGGCTGCGGCTGCCGCAATTGCTGGCTGCGCAGGGCCGCGGCGAAGGCGGCGGCCTTGGCGGCGATGCTGCGGCGGCGGGCCCGCGTGAGCGCGGCGGTGATCTGGCCGGTAGTCAGCCTGGCGGCGGACGCCGGGTCCGGCGCTTTGGCCAGCAGCTCAAGCGTATCGGCGGCGGCCAGGTCGTCGAAGGCCTCCAGCGCGGCGGGGAAGTACTCGCGCAGCGCGGCGCGCATCCGCAGCAGGTGACGGTTGCGCTCCCAGATCAGCGTCTGGTGGGCGCGGGCAGCCACCTTGATGGCCTCGGCCCCGGCGCTGTCGCCAGCCACCGGCCGCAGCTGGTGGGAGTCGGTGCGCACCATGCCGGCCATGGTGTGCGCATCGGCCTTGTCGCTTTTGGCCCCGGAGGTGCCATGCCGTTCCCGGTACCGGGACACCTGCCGCGGGTTGATCCCGTAGACGGTATAGCCGGCCGCGCGCAGCGCCGTCACCCACAGGCCCCGGTCAGTCTCGATGCCGACCGCCACCTCACCGGGCTCGGTGTCCGGGCCGACGAACTGGCCGATCAGCGCGTGCATCCGGGTGATCCCGGCGATCCCCTCCGGCAGCCGCGCCCGGGCGAGCACCCGGCCCTGCCCGTCTTGCAGCTCGACGTCGTGATGATCTTCAGCCCAGTCATCGCCGACAAACAGCACACCAGCCTCCCTTGATCCGTCACCTCCGTTAACAGCGGCAGCGGGAGGAGAACACCAACGGCCTAATGGATAGTGCTCACGCCAGGCGGCGGGCACGACACCCCTTCAGTGGTGCTGCTCTCCTCACGGTCGGCAAGGGCACGGTCTCTGCATAGGGCTTTAGCATCTGCCCAGGCTCCGGGAGTGCTCACTCGCCGACCGCTACCGGATCCGAGTCTGCCGTGTGGCCGACCCGGTATCTCCCATTAGGCTCCGACGCTCAAGGGGTGGGTCCTGAAGATGCTTTCTGCGAAGCGGTTTGAAAGGATCTTCGGGTGCCCCTTGACGGTGGAGGGGCACCCCCGGACACTGAGCGGGCCATCCCCGGACCCCAGCCTCGCCCTGGCTCTGTACCTTCTGCCTGCGCCAGTGTTAGGCAAGATTGTCCATACCGCAACCTCTCGTCCGCGTTGCACAATGACCATAGCCGTAGGTCGGCCCGGCTCCGGGTGCGACCAGCGCGTGGCTCATAGGAGGGGATATGGCTGTCATCGTGATCAGCGGGGCACTGGGTGTCGGCGCGGAGATCGTCGAGCCGATGCGGCAGGCCGGGGTGGTCGATCAGCTCAAGAAGGCTCCCGGATTCCAGGGGCATTGGAGCGGTCCGGTCGGTAAGGACTACCGGGTGTTCGAGGTATGGGAGTCCCGGGAAGCGTTCCAGGCATGGCTCGACGGGACGATCAAGCCCAACCTGCCGCCTGGCGCGCAGCCCGCCGACCCGGAATTCATCGACCTGGCCCTGGCCGTCGAGCCCGGCTGACGGCAGCGTGCGAGTACGTCACGTGCCGGGCGAACCTGGTTGATCTGATGCCCTGCTGAGGCACGAGGCCCGGCGCGCGTCGGCCGGGGCCTCCCAAGGCCGGAGGCCGACGCTGGCGCCGGGCCAGCGGCGGAGCGCAGCGGAGCCGCCTTGATGCCGTACCGGAGGCGTATCACAATCCGGCGGCAGTCTGGCGGGGGGCCATTGCACCTTCCCCGGTCATGTCGCCATGGACTTGGCGGTCCCCTTCACCCCCGACCGCTGGTCCCTCCGGCCGAACAGCGTCGGCGGCGGGACCACCGGCAGGGAAGGTCGGTTCGCGCAGCGGGTCAGCCTGCCTGTACGCAGGTGGGCCGGTGTACCGGGTTGCCCGGGAGTGACCGTAAGTTCCCGGTGCTGACCGGCCGATCGGACATGCAGCGGGCGCGTCGTCTGCGGTCGCGCGCGAACGGTTGGCCTCGGCGCCTTGGTCCTCATTACCACCCAGCGACCTACGCATTACAAGCGTGTCACGCGCGCAAGGGCGAGCGATTCGAGGTTTCAGGGACGGTGGTGCGGCTGGTCGATGAGGCAGGCGTCGAACTGTCCGTTGATGGCTGTGCGGTCGACGTCGGATCGGCGAGCGATGATGACGAGTTCGGTGCTGGGGGGCCGATCAGTCCACTGGTCGAACCGGTGAACTTCGCCTCGTTGTCCGACTACCTGGAGCAGGTACCGGTTGTCCCGGTCGTGGGCGCTGTGCACGAATCCCTTGATCCGGTAGACCGAACGGGGAAGAAGCCGGATCGACGCGAGGAGCGCGTCGACGTCGACGGCGCCATCGCGGGTGTAGGTCCAGTGCTGGAAAGCGCCGGACGCATGGCGATGATCGTCGTGGGTTTCACGGTCGGCGGTCGCCGCCGTTTCGGTCGGCCCGATGCCGAGCAGCACGTGGAAGGGCACCTGTGCGTGGCTGGTCTCGATGATGCGGACCGTGGGAAGGCGGTCGTGCACGAAGGTGCGGACGGCGTCGACTTGGGCCCGGTCGGCGAGGTCGATCTTGTTGAGCAGGACGATATCGGAGTACCCGATCTGGCCGAACACCAGATCCTGGGTGGTGGGGTCCTTGGCCTGGGCGGGCAGCTGTTCGGCGTCGATGACGGCGACGATGCCGTCGAGACGGATCGGTGATCGGAACACTTCTGAGGTGAACGTCCGGGCGATGCCGCTCGGTTCGGCCACGCCGCTGGCTTCGAGCACGAGCGCGTCGAGTTCGCGGTCCTGGCCCAGGACACTGTCCACGGCGGCGATGAGATCGCCACGGATCTCGCAGCACACGCACCCGTTGGCGAGGCTGACGGCGCCCGGCTCGACGCCGATGATCAGCTGCGAGTCGATGGAGACCGCACCGAAGTCGTTGACGATCACCGCGATGCGCAGTCCGTGGGCCTCGGACAGGATCCGGTTGACCAGGGTGGTCTTGCCCGCGCCGAGAAACCCGGTCAGCACGGTGACGGGCGTCGCCCCCGCCGCGTCGGCCGGCTCGGTCGGTGCCAGCAGCCAGTCGAGATCGTCGGCCGGGCCGGGGCCGGTCACGGTCGCTCAGGCGTCCGGGGCAGCGAGGGCGTCGAGGTGCTGTTTGCTGTAGGCCTGTTGCTGCCGCCAGGCGGCCCCCATGCTCTGCAGCATGGCCGCCGGCAGGTCTGCCATCGGGACGACGAGGTCGCTGCTGACCGGCCATTCCTGGAGCAGTTGCGGGTGGTAACCGTCCGGGTAGTACTCGTCCGGATTGATCTCCTGGTCGCGGACGAACGGTTCCTGGATCTCCGCGCGGCTGGTCGGGGGGTGCGGCACACAAGCTGGCCGTCGGTGAAGTCGAACTGGGGCGCCCGGCTGTTCGGATAGTCCGGGAGCACACCCTCGCGGACCCAGATGTCGTCCTTGGTGACGTTGACGACGATGCCGTCGGGTGCCCCGAAGTGGAACGGGCCCTTCCAGTGCTGGCGCACCTCGGCCACGGTCTCCGCGTTGATGTACGGATCGAAGGGCATGTGCGTGGTCATGAACAACCGCGGGTTCGCCCGGCTGGCGACGTACCCGGCCGCGTAGCCGGGGGTGTGGTGCGTGTCGGCCGTGTAGCGCCCCAGGAACGGAGGTACCCCTTGCACCCCCGAGCTGATCGCGCACAGCTCCGGCTGGGTCTCGGTGATGTAGACGTCGGCGCCCGCCGCGAACTGCGCGTCGAGCTTGGAGGGGCGGCCGTCGCCGGTCCACACCACCTTCAGCCCGTTCCATTCCAGCCGGTACGCCGAGGCGCCGTCCTTGGCGTGTGACCGCTGCCAGTGGATGACCTTGACGCCGTTCTGGTCGTAGCAGACGCCGCCGTTGTCACGGAAGTCGAACTCGGTGACGTCCACGTCGTGGCCCTGGCCGACCGGGAACACGCTGAACGCGTCGCGGTGCCAGGTGAGCATCTGCTTCATGCCCTCCACCATGTGCGCCGTGCCGTACTCGGGGCTGCGCCCCGACGGGCCGAACACGCGCAGCGGCTTGTGCCACCGCCCCGCCCAGCCGCCGAACATGTACAGCCACGGCAACGCGCCGAAATGGTCCACGTGCAGGTGCGTGATGAAGATCTTGTCGAGCTGGTTGAGCGCCAACCCGGCCGAGATGTAGTTCGCCACCGACCCCTCGCCGAGGTCGAACACGAAGCTGTCGCCGTTGCCCAGCTCGATGAAGATCGACGTGTTCATCTGGCCCGGCCGGATGAACGGCGCCGTGCCCATGAACGTGATCCGCAACTCCTCGGGCCCGACCTCTTCGGTCCGCGGGAACCAGTTCGCCGCGCTGCCCAGGCCCGGCGTCGGATTGACGCCCTGGAACGTCAGCCCTTCCTTCCAGCGTCCCATCGGCACACCCCCGGACAACGCTGCCTGGATGTCAGCAGGACTCGATGGCTCCCGCTGCGAAGGTGTCCCCATGTCGTCGCTCCCGGCTCGTCAAAGTCAAATCTCAAGGCGAATTCTTCACACGCGGCACCTGACGGCCATCACCCGGGCCGGGTGAAAGACACTCGCGTGGCGGGATGCAGTTCCTTGCAGGGCCTTGCCGACCTTCTTCGGGTCCCGGGCGAGCGAAGTGGTCCGCCGTGAACTGGCCGTTGTAAGCGATTGGCCAGGCATCGGCAACTAAGGCCTGGCCAGGTCCTCGCGCCACTTCGATGAACGCGACCGTGAGAATAGACCCGGACACGGTGATGCCGGACCGGTGCCGGGATCGCTGCCACCGTCGGGCTGGTTGCCCGGTCAGCGAGCACAGGAGCAGGCGGTACCGCAATCAGCGTGATCCGACGGCACCTATATCACCCGGTGTGGGTGATGGCCGGACCGGCGCCCGGCCGACAGCCTCAAATTAACGACGCGGCGGCCACCTGACGGCCGATGCGGATACATGGATTCGCCCGGTGATCAATGGGGCGACATTGGAGGCGGTCGGCATGTCCAGTTCCGGTAACACGTTCATCCTGGTGGCGACATACCCAAGTGAAGCAGCAGCTCAGGACGACTACCAGGTCGTGAAGGACGCGCACGCGGCGGGCCTGGTCGGTTCCTACGACGCGGCCGTCGTCACCAAGGACGCGAGCGGCAAGGTACATGAGAATAAGGACGAGACGGCTACCCGCCATGGTGCCTGGTGGGGTGTTGCCGCCGGGGCGGCGGTCGGGGTCATCTTCCCGCCGGCGGTCCTGGGTGCGGCCGCCGTCGGTGGCGTGGCCGGCGGGGTCGGCGGGCACCTGGCCAAGGGGATGTCGCGGTCGGACGCGAAACAGCTGGGGGACTTCATCGACCCGGGGCAGGCCGGGCTCGTCATAGTCGGCGAAGGCAAGGTCGAGGACACGATCAAGAAGGCCATCACCAGGGCGGAGAAGCAGACGGCCCAGGAGCTTAACGTGGACCCGAAGGACATCGACCGCACTTTGCAGGAAGCCGTCAAGGAGATGTAACCACCGCGTGTGGTTTACAGATCGGTTCACGTCGGCGAGTCGCGCTGGCCGATGGCGCTGGCCGTGCTGGGCGCCGGGGCGCTGCGCGCCGTCCTGCCGGACCAGCTCACGGCCGGGGGACGCCCGCTGGTTCCCCGGCCTGGTCCTGGTGGCACTGCTCGCGGTACTCATCGTCGGCGACCCAGGCCGGTTCGATCGCGACGCCACCCGACTGCGGGTGATGACGGGCACGCTGATCGGCGTGATCTCCCTGATGAATGCGATCGCCGTCATCCGCCCGGTGGCCGCCATTGCTTCGCGGGGAAGGGAGATGGCACGATGCCTGCCAAGTACGACCAGGACGTCAAGGCGAGGGTCGGAACCAGCGGGTTGTTTCCGTTGCTGGGACGTTCGGCCCTATTGATTGCTTGAGCGTTCGGGGAAGAGTGCCGGTGGCACCAAAGGTTACGATCGGATCACGCGGCAAGGGCCGGACGGCAAGGCGGCGTGAGAGAAGAGAGGAGCCACGGTGAGTGAGGTCACCGAGCAACAGCTTGAGGGCATGGAAGCATTGTTCGTCCAGACCGCGGCGAGCATGACCAGCGACCGGGGAACCATCACGTTGCAGGGCTTGTCGCCGTCGACGCTGTACTTCGCCGACCGTCCCCAGCGTGAGGTCGGGCACATGTTGTCTCGTCAGTTCGTCGGCAACTGGGCAGAAGGGGACAACAGCTTCGCGGAAAACCCCCCAAACGCCGTCCTGTCGTTCGCGGAGCCGGGCGACAGGCTTCCCGAGGATGCGGTTGTGGTAATCGAAGATCCGCACCTGGACGGAGACGCGCTCACCTACAGCATCAAGCTCCTCGACGGCACCGTTCCGGCTGCCACCGGGCCATGTGCGCTGTTCATCGACCCATTGGGGCGTCCTATGTCACCAGCTTCCGTAGCCGGGATGCACCGGCGTGCGGTTCGTCGGGGGCGCTGACGGTCCGAAGGCTCTCCCTCGCCGGGGAGACGCTCCTAGTGCTAGGGGGAGCGGCAAGGATGGAGATCAGGCATGGAGAACACAGGACCCCAGCGGCTCCGCGACCGCGCCCTCGCGCGCCCAGACCCTTCCTCGAACCCGACTGCTGCCGGACCTGGTGACGAACGGGTTCTGTCATCCCGTCTTCGCGTGTACATGAATCACGCAGCTTGACCGGAGCGGTTGTCCTGCGGCCACAGACGGGCTTTACGGGGTCCTGGACTCACGTACCCTCCTGCGGCGGGGTTCGCTTGAGGGGACACCGACACTTCCAGCGCATGCCCGAGGCAGCGCGATCATGGAGGCGAACCTTCCGGTCCCGGCGGTCCTGCTCCTCACCGGGCAGACCACCGAGGAAACGGACCACGGTTCAGGTCGGTCTGTGACCTCGGGCGCAATGCTGCTCGATCGCGCTAGCAACGCGGAGCGGGTCTTGAGACGGCGGCCATCGAGCTGGACGAGGGAAGGCGAGGAAGATGGCTTCGTGCTGTTGCCAGCCAGGTGTGCCGCTTCAGCTGACGTGATTACTGGTGTGGCCCGGGCGAGAGGACGGCGCGGGCGCGCCGGGCGGGCCTTCCAAGGCAGAGCCCGGCGCGGGGAGCGCCGGACCCGGCGCCGCGTAGCGGCGCCGCCTTGAGTACGCCCGGCATGGGCGATCGATTGGGGGTGAAAGTCCCCTGGAGGAAGAGGTGGTGCTAACTCCGAGCCGGAGGCAACTGCGTCGTCGTGAGGCGGGGTGGGAAGGAAGCCCGAGGCGTACCCCTGCACCGAGGAACACGAACCGCGTAGAAGGCGGGGCGATCTGGGTGAGCCTGCTCAAGAAGGCAAAGCCCGTCACCATCGACAGGGTCGCTGCGTAAACGCGGCGGGCGTAGGGGGAAATTGATCGTTCTTATCCGGGGAGGTCTGCCCGGGTGCCGGTTGCGGCATCGTTGTCGCCGCGCTGGCGGCCCGCATCGCAAGGTGCGGGCTGACCGGGCAGAAGTCAGCAGAGGTCGTAGTA
>CAVUNO010000024.1:0-39493 GCA_963742875.1 uncultured Actinomycetes bacterium
TCCAGCTCGCTGGCCGGTTCCGATCAAGGAATCGGCCCTTTTTGATCTTGGTGCAGCAGCAAAGTGCAGCAGCGAGGTTCATTCGCCGAGCCAGCGGCCAAGTTTACGCAGTGCCTCACGGGTCGCAGTGGAAGGGATCTCGGTGTAGATCTCCATGGTGACCGCGATCTTGCTGTGCCGCAGAATCTGCATGGCCACGCGCGGATGCACGTCAAGGGCGGCCAGCAGCGAGCCGCAGGTCTTCCGCGCACCGTGGACAGTGATCTTAGATACCCCGGCCTTGCGGATACGGCGGTCGAAGCTGCGGTTGAAGTTGCGTGGCTCGAACGGAGTGCCGTACCGGGTGGTGAAGACCAGACCGGTATCACCCAGGCGTTTCCCGCCTGGTCACGGGCGGCTTCCTGCTGCTGCTTGCGGAGCTTCAGCGCGGTCGTGCACAGGTTAGGGAGCGGAGCGGTGCTTCAGAGGTCTCCGTCTTGGGCTCCCGGCGCAGAAGCTGACCACCGACACGCTGCACCTGCTCACCGACGTACAGCTCGGCGACGTCCAGATCGACCAGCTCCCAGGTGAGCCCCAGCAGTTCACCTTTGCGCAGGCCAAGGACCAGGACCAGGACGTAAGCCGGGTACAGCGGGTCATCATCACGGCGGGCAGACACAAGGAACCGGCGGGCTTCGTCAACGGTCCAGGACCGGCGTTTGCGTTTCGGTTCACGGCGGCTGGATAGCCGGATGACGGCCGCATGGTTACGGGTAATGAGCTGATCTTCAACGGCGCAGCTCAACGCGGCTCGCAGCACGTTGCGGGCGTCCTTCCGGGTGCCAGCCGACAGAATCGCATGGCAGCATTTGCCGATAGCGCAGCACCGTTGCTTTTCCTGTGACCGTGCCGCGTCCTTTCCCTGGGCCCAACACTGGCAGGTGCGGCTGAGCTTGTTCAGCCATTGCCGGAGATCCTTTACCTGAAGCCGGTCAAGCCGTTTCGTGCCCAGATACGGGATGATGTGAAGGCGGGTGAGCGTCTCATATTTCTCGAAGGTTTTCGGTGCGAGATTAGGCTCAATGATTTCTTCGAGCCAGTAATGCAGAAACTGCCCGAGCGACGGGACGTCGGATGCGACGGCTCCGCGGCTAGCCTCTTCCCGAAGCTTCAGCCAAGCGGCTTGGGCCGCCTCGTGGGTCTTGCCCTTGACGTACTTGCGGTATCGCTCACCTGCGGGGTTGGTGCACCAGACGTAGCCCCGGTAGCCGTCCTTGACCGGGTAGATCGATCCTTCGCCGTTGTGGCGTCTGCTCATGCGGTCATATCCTCTACCTTGTTGCGGATGTATTCGTCCACCCATTCCAGGAGAATACGCCGATTCCTGCCGTCCTTAACGGAACGGATTTGGCCGGTCAGAACGAGATGCTTAGTTTTGGTGAGCCCATAGCCGAGCATGACGGCGACTTGCTCAGTGGTGTACCAGCGAGGCGTTATTACCTCAGCGGCGAGGCGTGCGGCACGGTCCAACGCTTTCTCCCTTGCAGTAAGGATATGTGCTGCTACTTTGACACTTAAACGTCAATAGCGGCGAGTGGGTTATGCGGCCTGGCGGCCGGTGGTGCGGTTGTATTCGTCGGCGAGTTCGTCGTTTCCGGCTTCACGTCGTTTTCTGGCCTGGTCGACGGCGGTGGCGGCTAGGAGGGCGTCGCCGGTGGTTTTCCAGCCGGTTCCGGCGTAGGACAGGTTGCCGACAATCAAAGTGGTTTCCACGTCGGCGTGGTCGGCGGTGCGGAGGGGCTGATGCTCAGGTCCGGGGTCTTGGGTGCGGCGGTAGGTGATGCGGGCGGCGCGCAGGTCGGCGAAGGTGGCCGAGTAGTTGCGGGCTTTGGTGAGGAAGTGGCCGCCGAAGCCGAGCATGTGCGCCCACCGCTGCAAGCTCGTGTAGTCGGGGTGGTGGCCGAGCTGCCAGCAGGTGTAGACGAGCCGTTCGGCGTGAGTCCCGGCCGCGTCGGCGTACAGGTCGATGGTGACGGGGGTGAGACGTTTGGAGGCGTGCCCGGTGACCTCGGTGCCCTTGGTGGAATACTTGGCCAGGTAGCTGGCCACCATGAGGTCGGTGACAGTGCCCGTGCCGCGCATGGTGATGCTCCGGACGTCGAGCTCGTCACCCCACGCGATGAACCAGCCCGAGGGGCTGGCCGGGTGCGGCGGCGTCAGGTAGGTAATGGTGGCGGCGGCGTGCCGGGTGGCGTCCTCAAGGTCAGCGACCGTGATGCCCGGCGGTGGGGGCAGGAGCCGTCCGGGGTCGCGCTCGTCGTGGCCGTCGAGGCGGAGCAGGACGTGGAAGTGGACCGCCCCGCGGGCCTGGTATTCAGCGGCTTTGCCGTGTGAGACGCGGACGCCGTAGGGGAGGCCGCGGTGGCGGGCGAGCTGGTTGAGGTGGCGTTCGATGGCTTGTTTGGTGCGGCGCCATAGTTCGCCGGTGTGGTTGTTCCACACCACGTGGGCGGGGTAGTCGTAGCAGTCCGGGCACAGCGGCTGCCCCAGCCGGGGGTCATCGGCCCGGTGCCGGGTGAAGCAGGCGAGCTTGTGGCCGTGCGGGCAGATCTCGGTGTCGCGGCGGGCGTGGCACGGCTGCGGCTGGCACCGGCAGTGCGCCTTGTTCGTGCAGGTGTGGGTCCGGACCGGGCGGGAGTGAACGGGGCCGAAGGACGGGGCGGTGAAGGTGGCAAACACGGCCGGATGGCCCGCGACGTGTGCGGGGACGCCTTTGCCGCCGATCAGCCCGGCGCGGATGAGCTGGAAGGCGTCGCGGCGGTAGGTCTCCGCACACGACGGGCAAGCGGAGGTGCGGCGGTTGCCGCAGGCTTTGTAGATCACCCCGTCCGGCAGCGCCGAGGTCGGCAGGGTGGAGATGGTTTCCCCGGTGGCGGGGTCGACGTGGTGGATCTGGCCGCCGAGGCGGATGGGGTGGGTGCATCCGGCGGCGGCCCAGATGTGATCGAGCCACTGGTCGTAGGCGCCGGGGCAGAGGTCGCTGGCCGCGAGGTATTCCGGTGGGCCGGGGTCGTGGCGGATGGTGACCAGGTAGCCGTCGCGGGCGCGGATGAACGCGCTGTCGCGGGCCTGCACCCGCCAGGGGTCGAAGATGGCGGGGAAGCCGGGTGCGGTGTTCGCCCCCGGACCCGGGCCGTGGTGGGGTCCGGGTGCGGGAGCCAGCATCGGGCCGGTCGGGGTCACGGGCGGCTCCCGGTGGGGCCGGTGCCGTCGAGGTTCGTGACCGTGGAGGAGGTGTCGCCCCAGCGTTGCTGGGCGGCTTGGCGGGTGATGCCGAGCCGGTGGCCGATGTCGGCCCAGGAGTACCCGTGCCGGGTCCGCAGCGCGGTGATGGCCTCGGTGATGGCGTGGTCGAGGTCGCCGGACAGGTTGGCCATGGCGGTGAGAGCGTCGATGTCGCCGGATGCGATGCGGCGGCTGTAGGCGCGGATGACGCGCTGGATGAACGCGGCGTAGTCGTCGTTCTCGACCACGCGCCGTCGCCGTTTTGCTGTCAATGACCGCTTGACACCCGATCGGCGTTCGGCGGGCGGGGGCATCATCGGTAGCCCCCGTCCGCGCAGTCGTTGCATTCGCCGGTCGAGCGCGGGATGTAGTAGTCCTTCTCGCTCCGGCAGGTGCGGCAGGTGCGGCGGGCGGCCAGCGCCCGGCCGATCGCCACCCACTGGGCGGGGGTCGCGTCCCTTTTCCGGAGGCGAGGTCGATGCGGTAGAGGTAGGCCACCCGGCGCTTACCCTTGCGCCGCCACAGGATCTGCGCGGCGATGTCCTGGCCACCGGGCCGCAGCCCCTTGTCGCGGAGCTGGCGGATGGTCAGCAGCCCGTCCGGCGCGCAGCGCCACGGGTAGGTGGGCAGGCCGTAACGGTCGCCGTCGGGGTCGTAGAAGTCGATCCAGATGCCCCGGGCGATACACGCGTCGAGGTGACCGACATGGGTGCAGGTAGGCGGGTGGGTAGGGTGCATAGTTGTCCACGTCCTTTTCGGGGGTGGTGGACGGCAGGGGGCCGGGTTGTCTGGGCAGGCAAGGACCGGTCCCCGTGCCGTGTACTGAGGGAGAAAAACCCGCAACGCGCGTCCCGGTAGAGGTCCGGGCAGAGGTGGCGTGCGAAAGAGGCCGTGAACGGCTTTGACGTTTAAGCGTCAGCGTTCTTGGGCGTGAAGGGTTCGCCGCAGGCGGTGCACACGATGGGTGCTTCGGCGAGGGTGGAGGCCGCGGCGCGGATGCCGCGGCCACAGGGGCAGATGGCCGCGATCAGGTTGGAGTTCCGCCGTGCGGTGGGGGCCAGTTCCTCATCGGTCCGCCATAGCGTCATGGCGGCTTGCAGGGCGGTGAGCTGGTTCGCGTAGTCCTCGGCGGTGTGGTCGGGGACGGTGGTGATGGACCAGCCGATGGTGGGGTCGAAGGTGAGGTTGATGCCGAGTTCTTCGGCGAGCATCTTGTATTTGGTGTTGTGGTAGCGGTGCTGGCGGCTGGTGTCCTTGATGCCGCGTGCGGCGGCCAGGGCGTGGGCGGCCTCGTGCAGCAGAGTGCCGAGGACCTCACGTGGGGTGCGGCGCAGTCCTTCGCCGCTGATCATGATTTCGGCGCGCTGCTCGTTTCCGGCCTGCCAGCGGCCGGGGGCGTGGTGACCGAAGACGGGTTGTTTGCGTTCGGTGCCGCTGGCGATGATGATGACCACGGCCGGGAGTTCGCCGTGCCGGGCCCGGATCGAGCGCCAGATGTCTTCCAGCACGCGGACGATGCCGCTGATGGCCGGGCCGTCCGGGCCGGGGGTGGTGAGGGTGGTGGGGGTGGCCGGGGGCCGGGTGCCGTCATAAGCCTTACGGCGAGCGGGGTCGGTCAGGATCTCGCAGGCCTCGTTGATGGCTTTGAACCGTTCGGCAGCGTCGGTGTCGCCGGGGTTGGTGTCCGGGTGGTGCTGGCGGGCCAGTTTCCGGTACGCCTTTTTGATCTGGGAAAGCGTGGCATCGGGTGGGACGCCGAGGATCGCGTAGTAGTCGGGCAGACGAGTGCGGGTGGTCATGGCGTGTCCGGGCTGACGCAGCCGTGGTAGGAGGTGAGGGCGTCGAAGGCGGCCATGTGCGCCTTAGAGATCGAGACGACGCCGTAGGTGATCTGCCCGAATGCGCGTTCGGCGCGGTAATGCCCGCCGCTGGCGGTGTCGTCGGTGATGGTGGCGCCGAGCAGGCGGGCGACGTGGTTGACCTGATCGCGTCCGCCGTCGTCGGTGCTGGCCGCGTGCAGGGTGAAGTCCTCGCCGTACAGGGGAACGGGAACGGCCGGGTGCCGGTCCAGGAAGTCGGCCAGGGCGCGCAAGTCGGTGATGAAGCTGGCGCGGGCCTTCGGGTCGGTGGAGTAGTGCATGAGAGTTTCCCTTCGGTAGTTCAGGCGACGTGGGCGGTCGCCGGGGTGATGACCGGTGGAGTGACCGGGGTGGGGGGAGCCGGGGTGCGGCGGGTCCAGGCGGCGTGGTCGGCCAGGGCGATGATGTGCTCGTCGGTGAGGTAGGCGGCTTTGATTTTCTGGGGGACGCCGCCTTCGGCGATCAGATAGGCCACGCCGGGGTTGGTGGGGGGAATGGTGGTGGCGTCGAAGCCTGCTTCGGACCAGCCGTCGCCGAGGATGATGTTGCTGCTGCCCGTGCTGGTGCAGCGGAAGGCGGCCCGGTAGCCGAACAGGTCCCGGACGCTTTTGGGGATGATGTCCACCGAGGGGCGCTGGGTGGCGGCGATGACGGGCATGGCGGCGGCGCGGCCGCGGGCGACCAGATCCCGGAACAGTGCCACGAATTCGCGTTGCTGGGTTTCGGTGCCCAGGACGGTGGAGTACAGGGCGATCTCGTCGAAGATCGAGGTGATGACGTTCACCTGGTCGGTGGGCTCGATTTTGCGGCGGCGGTGCGCGCGCAGCCACGTGTAGCGGTTGTCCATCACGCGCTGGAGGCGGCGCAGGGTGAGGATGGCGTGGTCGAGGTCGGGGCCGACGAATTCGTCGGCGAGGTCGTCCCACATGCCGAGCTCGACTTGCTTGCCGTCGAACAGCACGTTGCGGTTGCGGATCGACAGGGCGGCGTGGGCGGCGAAGGTGTTGAGCAGCCCGGATTTGCCGCCGCCTGGTTCGCCTGCCGCGAGCAGGTTGCGGTAGATGAGTTTGGTGTAGACGGGGGCGCCGAATTCGTCGACGCCGATGAAGATCGGGTCGAACATGGACAGCAGCGGCCCGACCGGGACGGTGCCAGGTGACAGCGCGGGGCCGTTCATGGGTTCTCCTTTGCCGGGAGGGGGAACCTCAGCCCGGGCCGGTCGGGCTGCGGGCTGGGGTTCCGCCGTTGGATCGGCCGCTAAGTGCGGCGGGTGACGGCCCCGGGTGAGTGGGTTACAGGTAGTCGGCGACGTCGGGGTCGACGCCGGTCGGGGCCGGGGTGGGGGCGGGTGTTTTCTTGTCCGCCCGGGTGAGCGTGGGTGTGGGCCGGGGGGGCCGGGGTGGGGGGGTGACGTCGGTGGCGGTGACGTCGGGCAGGTCCAGCGCGGTGGGCACGGGCAGGTCCTCGTGGTCCTGGTCCTGGGGTGGGTTGCCGGGCTTGAGGAGCCCGAGCAGGGGGGAGGCGATCGCGCCGGTGAGGGCGTCGCGGCGTTTGATGTCCAGCCGGATCAGGGCCGAGTTGGACGCCGAGGCCGATTCGGCGATCGCGACATCGGCCCAGCAGGCCACGGCGATCAGATCCAGCCGGTCCTGAATGTCGGACAGGGCCAGGCCGGGGCGCAGCCAGATCCAGACCCGTTCCCCAACGGAGGTGGGGAGGGTCCACAGCAGGAAGGGCAGGCTGCCGGTGCGGTTGGTGATGATGAATTCGGCAAAGCAGGTCCGGATCCGGTGCCGGGTGATCAGGCACCACACGGTGGCCACCACGCGGCGGCGAACCTGAGGGATCGCGGCGGGAACGCCGACCATGGAGACGACGACCGCGAGGCGGATGGGCAGGGTGGTGTGGTCAGCCAGGTCAACCCAGCCGGTGACCAGCCCGAGGGACAGGCCGATTTCGGGGGTCCACCACCACAGGGCGCGCAGCACCGGCCAGGCGATCACCAGCGCGGCGATGACGGCGGCGGCGGCCAGGCCGATGGCCATACCCGCCAGCAGGGCCAGGATCGGATGCCATCTGCTGGCCAGCACGGTGGCCGTGAGCAGGCCGATGGTGATCCAGCAGATCCAGAAGACGATCTTGGCTTTGCGGACCGCTGAGCGGCGGACCGGTTCTTCGATGACGGTCACCGTGCCACCGGAGCGCCGGCCGGTAAGGCCGCCGCGATTAGACTTGGACATGGTGCAACCTCCTCCAACTAGGGGGTTTGTGCTGGGAAGACGGGACCAGGGCGTCTGTCGCGCCTGGTCGGTCCCGGTGTGCCGGGCCAGAGGGAATAGCGGCCTTCTGGCTCGGCCTTTTATTGCTGCACCGGCGCTGGCTGAGGCGCCGGGTATTCCTGCCGGAACGCCGCGAGCAGGATGCTGACGGCTTCGATGTCGGCGGGGGTGTAGGCGGTGCGGATGCCGGAGATCGACATGCCCGCGGCTTCGGCCAGGTCGGCGAGCCGGTACGGGCGCGGGGCCGCGAATTCGCGGGCGTAGGCCAGCAGCAGCCGCATGTCCTGGGCGGCTTGTTGTTTGCGCTGGCGGGCATCGGCCAGGGCGGCCAGCAGCACATCGGCTGGGACCGGGTTCGGGTGCGCAGGGCACATCAGGGGGCCTCCTGGAATAAGAGGGCTTGAGAACAGGCGGGGCCGGGCGGAACAGTGCGCCTTTTTCTGGTCCCGCTGAGCCGGGCCAGAGGAAACAGCGGTGCTTCTGGCCCGGCGCATCGGCTAGTTGAGCGTGATAACGACCGGCACCGGATCATCCGCTGGCCGTTTGCACAGTTCCCGGACGTACAAGGCGATCGTGATGGCCGTTTCCATGAAGTCGGCCGTCGCGCTGATCCGTGCGATCACATCGGCTCCGGGACGCAGCGCATGCAGGTCGCTGATCGCCGCGTCCAGGACGTCGAGGCCGACCTGAATATCGGACCTCAGATCTGGTGTGGGAATGTCAGCGGCTTCGCGCTGAATGACGGTGATAACCCGGTCGAGGTTTGTCATCTGGTTTCTCCTCGAAATTGACGGGGGCGGGCATGCCAGCCCGTCACGGACCGGAAAAGTGGCGAGTGCCGTTTTGACGCTTAAGCGTCAGGGCACCGGAAGGGACACTCAGGAACACAGCAAATGCGGGGATGCCGGTTACTGAGGCCTGGCCGACGGCATCGAGACCGCCTTGATCTGCTCGGCGCGGAACGCCACGCCGTTACGCCCGTTGGTCGCCCAGGGCAGGGCCTCCAGCTTGGACAGGGCAACGAGCTGTCCCACCTTCACGTTCGGCTTTTCCCCAGCCGTAGTAACGGTGATCACCTCGCCGCCGTCGTCGTCCAGGACAAACACCTGCGTCGACCACATCAGCCGGCCCGTACCGCGCTCCTGCTTCTGGCGGCCGTTCTGCTCGGTCTTCTCCACCGTCTCCCGCGAGACCGTGACCTGCTTGCCGAGGGTGTCCACATAGAGCTTCATCAGGCTCTCCCTTCAAATCCGTGGCCAACCGTTGACCACATGACCAGGACACCGGAATGAGCAAGTGACGGGTAGAGATCAACTATTAACAACGGTTAACACAGCGCGTTAATAGCCTCCGGAGTGGGCTAACCTAGGACATGCTCGTACCTGGACATTGCTGCTCGCTGTCACATCTATTGCGAGGTGCACGATGCCTGAGCTGAGCCACCAGGCGAAAGCGCTCAAGTCTGCCAGGAAGCGCAAAGACTGGTCTCAGAGCCGCTTGGCCGCAGCACTAGAACGGGCTGCCCGTGCTCTCTGCCTGGAAAAAGATCTTCCTCCCGGTGGCCGCCAGACTCTTGTCCAGTACATTTCCTATTTCGAGAACGGCAAGAGAGAAGTTCCCGACCGACTTACGCCGATCTTTCGTGAAGCGTTCCAGGCCACAGACGAAGAACTCGGCTTCGCCAAAGCCCTAGTACGGCAGCAGCCAATCGGGTCGTGAGCTGCGGGGACGCGGGCCGGTGAGATTCCTGTGACGTGAGCGCAGCCGCCTCGGAATCATGTTGCTTGTGAGGACAAATGAATCTAAGGCGGCCGCTGCCGCCAGGATAGGGGCAGGGCGGGCGGTGCGGGAGAGGTCTGCCCTGATGGGACTGCTGCGGTCCTGCTTCGTGCGGACGCAGACGTGGCTGCAGGCGGGGAAGTACGTTTCCGCGCTGGCCAGCGATCTGCCGTCGCGGAACGGCTGGTCGGTCGCCGAGCACGCGGGCGACCGGGCGCCTGACAAGTCGCAGCGGCTGCTCAGCCGGGCCTCGTGGGACGAGACGGCGGCGATGAGCCAGGTCAGGAAGTACGCGGCGGCCGGCCTGGACGACGCGGCGCGCCGCTCCCGGCGCAGGCGGATGACGGTCGGGGCGCTTGACGAGACAGGCCAGGAAAAGCAGGGATCCGCCACGGCGGGCGTCAAGCGGCAGTACATGGGGTGCGCCGGGCGGGTCGCGAACGGCATCAACACGGTCCACCTGTCGTACGTGCGGGAGAAGACCGGCCACGCGCTGGCCGGGGCGCGGCAGTGGGTCCCGGCCGGGGACATCGCTGATCCGGTGAAGTCCGTGGTCGCGGGCCTGCCCCCGGACCTGCGGTTCCGCACCAAGGGGCAGCTGGCCATCGACATCTTGGGCGGCGCGTACGCCGATGGGCTGTCATTCGACTTCGCCTGCGGCGACGAGGTCTACGGCAGTTGCACCGAACTGCGGGAGTTCCTGGAGGACCGCGGGCAGGCGTACGTGCTGCGCGTCGCCTCGAGCTTCAGGATCACGCTCGCCGCCGGGACCACGATGAGCTGCGCGGACGCGGTAAAGAAGCTGCTGAAGAGCAAGCGGGGCTGGGAGGTCCGCTCCGCCGGCAAGGGCTCCAAGGGCGAGCGCTGGTATGCCTGGGCCTGGCTCGGCACCGCATCCCCGCGGCACAGCCTGCTGATCCGCCGCCACCTCAGGACCGGCGAGCTGGCCTTTCACCACTGCTACGTGCCCGCCGGGCAGGCCGCATCCAAGGCCCGGCTGATCAGGGCAGCGGGCTTGCGCTGGCCAGTGGAGGAGAGCTTCGAGCTCGGGAAGGGCTGCTTCGGCCTGGACCAGTGCCAGGCCAGGCTCTACACCGCGATCCTGCGGCACATCGTGCTGGTCATGGCCGCCCTCGCGATCTGCGCGATCACCGCCGCCCGGCTCATGGACCGCACCGGCGCCCAGGCCCCGCCCCCGCCGGCCCGGGCCAGGCACCACCCGCCGATCCCGGCCTCATCCCGCTCACCGTCCGCGAGATCAAGCGACTGCTCGCCGCCGCACTCCGGCATCCGCAGCCGCCCGGCCACGCCGCCCACTGGCTCCAATGGCGACGCCGCCACCAGGCACGATCCCGCTGGTTCCACAAACGTGCACGCCTGGCACGCAACTATGCACTGGTCAACTAGCGATTGGCGGCTGCCGTACTAGAGCCCCTTGGACTCGTTAGGCCGCCAGCTCTGCCCGCTGCTCATCTGCGGTCTTCAGGATCAACAGTTATCTCATCGCTCCGGCTGGTGCTGGAAACCAGCGTCCAAGCTGACGCACGGATCGGCCCGCCGTATCTAATTCCTGCCGTACAAGGACACCTGCCAGTCGTAGAACAAATCTGCCGCATGACACGCGGCGCAGATCATGAAGACGCGCTCCGGCTCGGCAGTCAGTTCACCGAGTTTTGCGGATGGCTTTACCAGGACTCCGGGGACTACCAGTGCGCGATGTACTGGACCGATCGGTCGCTGGAGTACGCCGCCGAGCTGGACGACCGCCGTGTCATCTCCTACGTGCTCTGGACCGTACCCGCTTCGGTGGACACCCGGTTTAGCTGCCCGATTCGTCGGGAGAGCGAGAAATGGGTTCGACACGCCGCGCATTTACGCCGGAGTACAAGGCTCAGATCTCCGGAAGCCGGGCGGCGGGATACCTGCTGACCTGCGGTCAGCGATCTGGGATGGTTTCCGTAAAGTGTTAAATTGGTGGTGGTAGGATTGTGGCATGTCGCCCGCCGCGGCTGCCATCTTGGAGGGCATGCCGGACCCCAGGGACCTGCGCCGCGTCAGCACGGATGGGGAGACGCTGATCTTCGCCGGGTCGCGGCTGCTGTTCCGCTACCGTGACGGCGATGCCGGGGCGCGGAACGTCGCGGTGGCGGTGCTGCGGCAGCTGGGCTTTGGCGGTCAGGTGGTGGCGCGGCTGATGGGCCTGACGGTGAACTACGTGGCGACGCTGCATAACCGGGCGCTGCGGGAGGGCACCGGCGGGGTGGTCCGGCCGCGGGGCCGCCCGGGCAAGCTGGATCCGGCCGCGTGGGAGCGGGCGCGGGAGTGGCGGGCGGCCGGGGTGCGGGATGCGGAGATCGCCCGCCGCCTGGAGGCAGCTCAGTCCACGGTGCTGCGGCGGCTCGGCCCCGCCGGCGTGCCGGACCAGCTGCCGCTGGGAGAGCCCGCGCCTGAGCCGGGACCGGCACCGGGACCGTCACCGGAACCCGGGCCGGCGCCGCTGCCGGAACCGGAACCGGACCCTCAGCAGGGCAGGTCAGGGGGCAGGGAGCCGGAGCCGGGGCGGCAGGCTGCGGCGGAGCCCGGGCCGGTCGCCGGCGCCGGGCAGGACGGCGCCGCCGGCGGCGGGGCCGGTGAGGGCGCGGCGGTGTCCGGGCCAGGCATCTGCGGCGAGGTCGCCTCCCGGTACGCGGGTGCGATGCTGCTGCACGCCTTCGGCGGCCGGGCCGGCGCCGGGGAGATCCTGGCCGCCGCGGCGGGCGGGGACGGGCGGCCCGGTGACGTGGCGCTGTTGTCGGCGGTCAGCATCTGCTTCGCGCTGGGCGCGGCGACGATCGAGCAGTTCAAGCACCTGACCGCCGCGGCCGCGGGGCCGCTGGCCGGGCTGGCGGCGCTGCCGGAGCTGCGGACCCTGCGGCCGAGGCTGGCCGCGATCGCCGACCGCACCGACCCGGTCGCGCTGCAGCGCCTGTTCGCGCAGGCGATGCTGGCCGCCAACCCGGTCACCTCCGGTGTGTATTACGTCGATGACCATTTCGTGCCCTACGCCGGCGCCAAGCCGGTCGGCAAGGGCTGGAACAACAAGCGGGGCCGGGCGGAGAAAGGACGCGCGGACACCCACGTGACCGCGCACGACGGCCGGGCGGTGTGCTTCGTCACCGGCGAGCCGTCCGGGCTGGCCATTACGCTGCCGAAGGCGCTGGCGGAGTTGAAGAAGGCCGCTGGCCCGGGCGCGCAGATCATGCTGGGGTTCGACCGCGGCGGCGCGTATGCGCAGGTGTTCCGGCACTGCCGCGACCAGGACGTGCACTGGGTGACCTACCGGCGGGCGCCGCTGGCCGTCCCGGCCGTCCTGCCGGTCATCACCACCATCACGGCCGGCCGGCGGCGCCGCGAAATCGCCTGGGCGGAGGAGACCGTTGACATCAAGGACTACGGCCAGGCCCGGCAGCTCACCTTGTTCGAGCACAGCCAGGTCGCCCTGCAGATCCTCACCTCCGACTTTGATGCCTGCCCGGCGGACATCCTGGCCTGGCTGAAGTCCCGGTGGCGGGAGGAGAACTTCCTCAAGTACGCCAGCGAGAACTACGGGATCGGCAAGATCTGCGACTACATCGCCGGGATCGAGGCAAACACCAAGATCGCGGACAACCCGGCCCGCAAGAAGGCGAACGCCGCCGTCCGGCAGGCGGAGACGGCGCTGGCCGCCGCGGAGCGGGACCTGGCCGCGCTACTCGCCGACCCGGCGATCACGCCCGCCGCCAAGAACGCCAGGCTGATCCCCGCCGCGCAGGAGAAGATCACCGCCGCGCGCAAGAAGCTGGACGCCGCCGCCTCCGCCCGGGACAAGATCCCCGCCAAGCTGCCCGCCAACGTCATCGACCCCGAAGCCAAAGTCGCGCTGCTGCGGACCCGCCGCCGCGGCCTGCAGATGGTGCTGCGGCTGCTCGCGCACAACGCCGAGCACTGGCTGGCCAACCACCTCAACGCCTACCTGCGCGACGACGACGAATACCGCGCCCTCACCCGGCAGACCATCATCCGGGGCCTGGCCGGCACCATCACCTACACCCCCGGCAGGATCACCGTCACCCTCCAGCAGCCCGGCACGCCCCGCATCACCCGCGGCCTTGCACTGCTCATCGACGAGATCAACAACAACCCGCCGGCCATGCCCGGCGACCAGCGGCCCATCACCTACCAGCTCGCCAGCCGACCCGAATTATTTAAAACCCGACCTACAACACGTTCCGGAGATCTGAGGCTCAGTCGGTAGCTTTCGTCATTGACGGCGGCCGTCCGGTTGCTGAGGTCGCCCGTAACATCGGCGTCCATGAGATGACTCTTGGCAAGTGGGTGAAGGTGGCACGAGATGCCGCGGAGTCCGGAAAGAATCCGGATGCGCCGCTGGGTGAGTCGGAGCGGGCCGAGCTGGCCCGGCTGCGGGCTGAGTCCAGGGATGATAAGTCCACGATCGCCGAGCTGCGGATGCAGGTGGAGTTCGCAAAAAAAGTAGCGACCTGGTTCGCGAAAGGCAGTCAGTAAGATTCGCTGCTATCGCGGGCTGGGCTGATGCGGATGCTTACCCGGTGTCATTCATGTGTGCCTGGCTGGGAGTTTCCCGTTCCGGCTATTACGCCTGGCGGGGCGCGGAGCCGTCCCAGCGGTCGCGGGACGACTGTGCGCTCATCGCGGTGATGAAGAAGGTTTATGAGGAGGCGCGGGGCAATCCTGGGGTGCGCCGGATGCGCGCGGGCCTGGCGGCGCTGGGCCACCTGGTGTCGCACAAGCGTGTCCATCGGCTGATGCAGGCCGCTGGCCTGCGCGGGCGGCATCCGCGAGCGTGGAAGCGGACCACCATCGGCGGGGACCGGCCGGTCCCGGCCCCGGACCTGATCGGCCGGGATTTCACCGCCGCCGCGCCCGATGCGAAGTGGTGCGGCGATGTCACCTACATAAAAACATGGGATGGGTGGGCTTATCTCGCGACCGTTATTGACCTTTATTCACGCAAGGTAATTGGCTGGGCTGTCGCCGCGCACATGCGGGCCAGCCTGGTCACCGCCGCGCTCGACATGGCTATCGCCGCCCGGAAGCCGCCAGCAGGTGTGATATTTCATTCTGACCGCGGCTGCCAGTATACGTCCTCGGTGTTCGATGCTTACTGCACGGAGAACAATATAAGGCGGTCCCTGGGGCGGACGGGAATCTGCTATGATAATGCTGTATCGGAATCGTTCTTCGCGACGTACAAGAAAGAGCTGATTCACACCCGCCCGTGGCCGACGCTGGCGAACTTGGAAAAGGAGACGTCCGACTGGATCGGCAACTATTATAATCTGGCCCGGAGGCATTCGACGCTCGGGTACTTGACACCCGGGGAATACGAACCAGCGGGGTTTCACCCCAGCCCGGCGAGCCATGTCCGCATGCTGAGCTGAGTGAAAGTGGCTCCGGCCGGATCGATGCGGTGGCACGCTGTGCCCCGGTATGGGCCGCCTGCTGGCGGTGGGTGGCCTTGCGGCCTGTCCGACCGGAGCCTGTCATGACGCTACCGCGCACCGTTGCGGATGTCCTATCCGAGCACGTGAGTTTTGAGGTGGAGTGCATCGACCGGATGTACCTGAACGTCTACGTCCCGCAGTTGCAGTACGCGACCGGCCTGGTGAGTTATATCCACCACCAGCTGGGCAAACCGGTGGCCTCGACAGCGGCGCTGGCCCCGGTCAGCGAGGCGTTCACCAGGTCGGTGCGGTCGTTTGCGGCCGGCTGCGGGATCCCCTGGGTGGACTTCGCCAAGGGGCAGCGCAAGGACGACGTGGCCCAGGAGTACCTGGCCGGCTTCACCGGAACCGAGGGGGTGCTGTTCATCGGCCGGGCGCAGGAGAAAGTCCCGCTGTTCCGGACCCGCAAGCGCCGCCGGGCCGACGGCAGTTCCTACCCGTGGATCGCCGCGGAGACCGGGGTGGTCAACCAGTACTACTGCTACTGCGTCGATGAGGACTTCGGCCCGTTCTTCCTCAAGTTCTGCAGCTACTTCCCGTTCAACGCCAAGCTGTGCATCAACGGCAACGAGTGGGCCAAGCGGCAGGCCGCCAGGGCCGGCATCGGCTTCACCCCGATGGATAACGCCTTCGCGGCCGTCGATAACGTGGCCGCCGTGCAGGCGATCTGCCATGGCCTGGGCCCGGCGCAGATCGACGCGCTGCTGCGCAAGTGGCTGGCGCGGCTGCCGCACCCGTTCAGTCCCGCCGACCGGGCCGCGGGCTACCGGTATGACATCTCCATCTTGCAGGCAGAGTTCTCGCTGACCCAGATGCTCGATAAGCCGGTGTCCGGGCGGATCTTCTTCGAGCAGGTCATCCGGGACAACCTCGATCTGGGCCGGCCCGACCGGATCAGCCTGATCTTCGGCCGGTCCATCTACCGCGGCCGCAAGAACCACACCCCGGGCATCTTCGCCACCCGCGTGGTCACCGACGGGGTCACCCCCAGCCTGCACGTGCTTTACAAGCACACCCAGATCAAGCAGTACCACAAGCACGGGCGGGCGCTGCGCACGGAGACCACCATCAACCAGGCCATGGATTTCGGCCTGGGCAAACGGCTGACTAATCTGCCCGCCCTGCGGGAGATCGGCTACACCGCCAACCGACGGCTGCTGGCCGTCCAGCGACTCAGCCACGACCCCATCACCGGGGACAGCGTCCTGCGCTCCGCCTGCGACCCCGTCATCCACGACAACGGCACCCGCGTGGCCGGGCTGCGCCTGACCGACCCGCGCGCCCAGGCACTCCTGCACATCCTGCTGATCTTCCGGCTGCACCCCGGCGGGTTCCTCAACAAGGACCTGCGCAGCCTGCTCGGCGAATACCTCGGCCGCCCGCCCCACGGCCCCGGATCGGTCACACCCGGCCAGGCCACCTACGACCTGCGCCGGCTCCGCGAGCACGGCCTCATCGAGCGCATCCCGCACACCCACCGCTACCAGGTCACCAGCACCGGCCTGCGCCACGCCATGTTCCTCACCCGCGTCCACGACCGGATCCTGCAAACAGGACTCGCCGAACTCACCGGACCGGACCCAGCACCCCTGCGCAAAGCCGCCACCATCTACCAGGCCGCCATCGACAACCTCACCCAGCGAGCAGGAATAGCCGCCTGACCAGCCGGGGTCAAACTTGACTCAATCTTGCCGGCTTCGCTGGCCCTAGCTCGGCTAGGACACGGTAGACGACCAGGTGCGGGCGGGCAGGCGGGCCAGCGGTGAGAGGACCGCGGCCCGCCTGCCCTGACCACGCGGGCAGCACACAAGTACCCGGTTCATTTGGGGTTTCCTGGCGGCATCGGCGCCTGCTGATGACGGGCCGCTCAGCAGCCGTCGTAGGGCGCCCAGTTGGACGCGCCGCCACGCGCCATCGCGTTGGCGAACACCCGGTTCTGCTCCGCCACGGACGTGTGCCCGAAGGACGACGGGGACCCGCCGTACTCCAGCCAGGTCGAGTAGCTGAACTGGTACAGACCGTAGTGGCCGGAGGCGTTCATCGCCTGCGGGTTGCCACCGGACTCACGTGCGATCACGCACTGCTGGAACGAGTTGCCGCCGCCGGTGTAGGTGGCGGCCGTGGCGAGCGCAGGCGCAAAGCTTGCATCGAGTGTTGCCTGCACCGGGGCGGGCGCGGGGTCGGCCGCCGCGAAAACGGGGACGCCGGAAATCTTGCCGGGCCCGGCCGGGATGCGCAGGGGCTGCCCGATCTTGAGGCTGTTCGTCCCGCGGACGTGCTGGTGGTTGGCCCAGTAGATCACGGGCCACGCGTCCGGGTTGCTGTACAACCGCGTGGCGGTCGTGCTGAGCGAATCCCCGGACTTGACGGCGTAGGTGGCCAGCAGGCCGGACTCCTGGTTGCTGGTGGTCGCAACCGCGGCTGGCTTGGCCGGCGTGGCGGCCATGGCCGGGGCTCCCGCCAGTGCCTGTGCAGACAGGCACGTCACCGCGGCCACGCCGAGCAGCGCGGGCACAAAAGCTTTCCGGCGCCGGTGCTTGGGACGGGACCGGGCTGGTTTACCGGAGCTGTTCATGATGCTCCTTCCCGAGTAGGGCGCGCTCACTAGGAAGGCCATCCGCGGCGTACCTTGGGGATGCGGGGCCTTCTGAACGCCTGACAGTCCGAAAGCATAAAAGTCTGGTAACAAATCAGTCAAAGTTGGGTAAAGGCGTTCGCGCTTCCGGGGGGACCGCCCCGCAGTGGGGCATCAGCCGCGGATCCGGGGATAAACGGGGACGACGAAATTCGTTTTTCGTGCCGCCCGGCGGCGGCCGGGCCCGGACCGAAATCCCCTGCCTCACCTGGCTTCCTTCACCCCCGGCGCGGCCGTAGCATTTTGCTCGGCCGGCCCGTAATTGCGCCCGCAAACGGCCTCGCCCGAACCGATCGGTTTAGGACCGCGAAACCCCGTCATTAGCGTGACGAAGGTCACGAATTTGCACACATACCTCTGTGCAAACAATGAGGCCAGTGTTACAAATGAGCCATGCTGCGCGTAATGCCCGGGCCCGCTCCGTCGCTGACTAGGGAAAACTCTCTGACCTGGGAGAATCCTTTCACGGGGACGGCCTTCACGACGTGATAGAGGATGTGGGTCTTGCAATACTCCGGCGATGTTCAGGTACGCGGGGCCACCCCGAATTGAACAAATCCATTACGCTCCAGCACCCGCTGTGACCCGGAGATTGTGACGCAGGGTGCCCGCCTCGACGCGGTGCGACCCGAGTTCGCCCGAAGGCCAGCCCGGCCAGTTCGCGTACGGCGCGGTGGCCAGGCCGCGGCCGGTGTACTCGGCTCCGGGCCAGCAGGCGAGCGTGCCGGACTGGAAGGCGCCGGGCACCATGTTTCCCATCCATCCATGTTCGCAGCCGCATTCCCGGCAGGCATCAGTTTTAACGCGGGTTCAGGTGCCGGGGATCCCGCCCATTGTTTGGCCGGCGAGGAGCGGGCAGAGTGGCGGCAGGACCCATCGCGGCATCGATGCGGATGCGGCGGAACCTCCCTTGAGCGGCGCCGGGGCGGCTGGAGCTACTGCGGGCCGATCCGGCGACCGTGCGGGGTGCTGATCATCGACGATTCGGGGACCGCAAGGACGGGACGAACCCCGCACATGGGCCCAACACCAGGGACTTTAGGTCTTTGTGATGTTCTGGTGTTTTACCGCTCTGGTGCTGGCAGGCCCTCAGCCCCAATGATTGGGAGATTCCCCCTCCAGATTCACCTATGTATTCAGCACGGCTTGCTCCTTGAGCGCTGCTTCGCCAAGCTCAAGCAGTTCCGGGCCGTCACCACCAGATTCAACAAGCGCGAGAAGATGTACCAGGGCACCGTCAATGCCGCCTCAATCCGGATCTGGCTCCGCCATCCCGTCACATGATCCACGGGACAGGCTCCAGCGGGGTTTCACCCCAGCCCGGCGAGCCATGTCCGCATGCTGAGCTGAGTGAAAGTGGCTCCGGCCGGATCGATGCGGTGGCACGCTGTGCCCCGGTATGGGCCGCCTGCTGGCGGTGGGTGGCCTTGCGGCCTGTCCGACCGGAGCCTGTCATGACGCTACCGCGCACCGTTGCGGATGTCCTATCCGAGCACGTGAGTTTTGAGGTGGAGTGCATCGACCGGATGTACCTGAACGTCTACGTCCCGCAGTTGCAGTACGCGACCGGCCTGGTGAGTTATATCCACCACCAGCTGGGCAAACCGGTGGCCTCGACAGCGGCGCTGGCCCCGGTCAGCGAGGCGTTCACCAGGTCGGTGCGGTCGTTTGCGGCCGGCTGCGGGATCCCCTGGGTGGACTTCGCCAAGGGGCAGCGCAAGGACGACGTGGCCCAGGAGTACCTGGCCGGCTTCACCGGAACCGAGGGGGTGCTGTTCATCGGCCGGGCGCAGGAGAAAGTCCCGCTGTTCCGGACCCGCAAGCGCCGCCGGGCCGACGGCAGTTCCTACCCGTGGATCGCCGCGGAGACCGGGGTGGTCAACCAGTACTACTGCTACTGCGTCGATGAGGACTTCGGCCCGTTCTTCCTCAAGTTCTGCAGCTACTTCCCGTTCAACGCCAAGCTGTGCATCAACGGCAACGAGTGGGCCAAGCGGCAGGCCGCCAGGGCCGGCATCGGCTTCACCCCGATGGATAACGCCTTCGCGGCCGTCGATAACGTGGCCGCCGTGCAGGCGATCTGCCATGGCCTGGGCCCGGCGCAGATCGACGCGCTGCTGCGCAAGTGGCTGGCGCGGCTGCCGCACCCGTTCAGTCCCGCCGACCGGGCCGCGGGCTACCGGTATGACATCTCCATCTTGCAGGCAGAGTTCTCGCTGACCCAGATGCTCGATAAGCCGGTGTCCGGGCGGATCTTCTTCGAGCAGGTCATCCGGGACAACCTCGATCTGGGCCGGCCCGACCGGATCAGCCTGATCTTCGGCCGGTCCATCTACCGCGGCCGCAAGAACCACACCCCGGGCATCTTCGCCACCCGCGTGGTCACCGACGGGGTCACCCCCAGCCTGCACGTGCTTTACAAGCACACCCAGATCAAGCAGTACCACAAGCACGGGCGGGCGCTGCGCACGGAGACCACCATCAACCAGGCCATGGATTTCGGCCTGGGCAAACGGCTGACTAATCTGCCCGCCCTGCGGGAGATCGGCTACACCGCCAACCGACGGCTGCTGGCCGTCCAGCGACTCAGCCACGACCCCATCACCGGGGACAGCGTCCTGCGCTCCGCCTGCGACCCCGTCATCCACGACAACGGCACCCGCGTGGCCGGGCTGCGCCTGACCGACCCGCGCGCCCAGGCACTCCTGCACATCCTGCTGATCTTCCGGCTGCACCCCGGCGGGTTCCTCAACAAGGACCTGCGCAGCCTGCTCGGCGAATACCTCGGCCGCCCGCCCCACGGCCCCGGATCGGTCACACCCGGCCAGGCCACCTACGACCTGCGCCGGCTCCGCGAGCACGGCCTCATCGAGCGCATCCCGCACACCCACCGCTACCAGGTCACCAGCACCGGCCTGCGCCACGCCATGTTCCTCACCCGCGTCCACGACCGGATCCTGCAAACAGGACTCGCCGAACTCACCGGACCGGACCCAGCACCCCTGCGCAAAGCCGCCACCATCTACCAGGCCGCCATCGACAACCTCACCCAGCGAGCAGGAATAGCCGCCTGACCAGCCGGGGTCAAACTTGACTCAATCTTGCCGGCTTCGTCGGCTAGCTCGGCTAGCTCGGCTAGCTCGGCTAGCTCGGCTAGCTCGGCTAGCTCGGCTAGTGTCCCGGTCCTGAGATACGTGAGCAGTAACGGCAGATGCGGTCGATGATCTGGTCGGCGGTCTTGGTCCACTTGAATGGCCGTGCCGTTTCGTTCCAGGTGCTGATCCACTCCTCCAGCGCGGTCTTGAGCGCGTCCAGCGAGCAGAAGGTGCCGCGCTCGAGGCAGCGCCGTTCCAGTTCGGCGAACCACCGCTCGACCTGGCTGATCCACGACGAGTATGTCGGCGTGAAGTGCAGCTCGAACCGCGGGTGCGCCAGTAGCCACTTGTGCACCGCCGGCGCTTTATGCGCGGAGAGGTTGTCGCAGATGACGTGGACGGCCAGGCCGGGCTCGACCTGCCGGTCGATGTCGTTGAGGAAATCGCGGAAGTCCTCCGCCGTGTGCTGTGCGGCCAGCTTGCCGATCACCTTGCCGGTGGCGGTGTTGAGCGCGGCGAACAGGTCCACGGTGCCGTGCCGGGTGTAATCGAAGCTGCGCCGCTCGGGAATGCCGGGGATCATCGGTAGCACCGGGGCGGTCCGCTCCAGCGCTTGGATCTGCGGCTTCTCATCAACGCAGAAGACCGCCGCCGTGGCGGGCGGGGCCAGGTAGAGCCCCACCACATCGCGGATCTTGTCGATGAGCAGTGGGTCTGGGGAGATCTTGAACTCCTCCACCCGGTGCGGCTGCAAGCCAAAGGCCCGCCAGATACGGTGCACGCTGGTCGGCGAGATGCCCGCCTTCCGGGCCAGCTCCCGCTTGGACCAGTGCGTGGCACCCGCCGGCACCTCCTCCAGGGTGCGCACCACCACCTCCTCCACCTGGGCGTCAGTGATGGTGCGCGGCACCCCCGGCCGCGGTTCGTCGCACAGCCCATCCAGCCGCCGGCGCAAGAACCGCTCCCGCCACTTGGTCACGGTGCCCCGGCTGGCGCCCAGCCGGGCGGCCACCGCGATGTTGGGTGCGCCTTCTGCGCAAGCCAGCACGATCCGCGCCCGCAACGCAAGGCCCTGCGCGGTGCTGCGGCGCCTGGCCCAGCTCTCCAGCGTGCGTCGCTCGTCTTCCGAGAGCACCAGCGGCTCTAACCTGGGATCTGCCATATCCCCAGCAGACCGCACCCGCCAGCCAGGCGATAGCCGTCAGCGCCAGACTGGGAGACAAATCAACTCACGTGGTGACTGGGAAACTCAAGACCGGCTCACTAGCTCGGCTAGCTCGGCTAGCGTCCCAACTGGTGCCCGTATCGGCCGTATCGCTGCCGTATCGGGTCTGTGCAAACTTTCTGTACGGTTTCAAGGCGGCCCGCCGGGCCGCACGCGCCGCCGACGCGGCGGCCACGCCCGGCCCTCTGCTGCCGCTCCACGCCGGACGGGCCTCAACGCCGGTCGGCTGGCGCGAAAAGGGCAGAAAATCGGCGGCCCGCGGTTCGACTCCAAGCGTCCAGGGCCACGGCGGATTTGACAAGGGAACCCTCGCGGCGGCTCGGATCGGGCTGAAGCGGGCATGCCAGGAGGCAGCCCGATCGCGGGCAAGCGTATGAGCCGCCGCCCCTTGTCAAATCCGCCGCTCCGTCCGCGCGGAACTTGCGGGTCGCTGTTTCCTCCTTGACCCCCAAAGGTTAGAAAGTGCAGTTAGTCTTGTGTCACAGAAACAAGGCTTTGGCTATCTACCCTAGTCAGGTGAAACTAGAGAAATCAGCCGAAATGGAAATCGTAACCCTAGTTCTTGCTATTCTTGCCTTTATTGTTGCCTTCTGGTCAGCGATCAGCAGTCACCGTTCAGCTAAGGCCTCCGAAGAATCAATCAAAGTAGCAGAATTTGCAACCGAGGCTGCGATCCGCGGCATGGAGGCTCAAGAAGAACTGACAGCTATCGAGAAGCGAAGAAGGGCGGAAGAAATTGAACCTCACATCAGACTTGGTTTTATTTATCTATACCGTGATCAGATAGGGAATCGAACCAACCTAGCGAATGTGGTGCTGGGGGACATGCAAACGGTCATAACTTATAGGCGATGGGATAAGCTGGGCCCTCTCATAAGTGCCTATAAGTCCAGTTGGCGGGCTAGACAAAAATCGGGGCTAAGCGTAAAAAATGTTGGAAAGGTTGATTATCAGGAAGCAATAATAGAAATTCTCGATTCTTCGAATCCCTATCGGTCGATCACTTACAAAGAAGAAATTTCGTTCCCGGACAGTAAATCTAAATGCAATATCGGACCACTGAGGCAAGGGGAAACTAAAGTGATCCCACTAACTAAAGCAGACAATCGTTATGCGCATGCAACTTTCCGAATATCGGTTTCTCAAAATGGTGAAACTGGATCATGCGTAAGGATTATGGTTTAATTGGCCCCAAGCTCAATGCCGTTAAATTAAGGCTCTCGGATCCGGGTTTCCACATATCCACTGGCGGACACGCCGAAATCTGTGGACAACGCGCTAATAGTTGCCAGGATGACAGCATCTCCCTTAGATTGGCGGAATGCCGGAGATCGTGACCAGCAGCACCGACATGCCGTCATCCTTGACTGACGCCATTGGGATAGGGACGCTCACCCGACTGGTTCCGCGTGACCTAGTGGACGAGGTAGTCGCATCCGAAGGCCGTAAGGAGATCCGTAAGAATAAGCTCCCGGCGCGCGTAATGGTGTATTTCGTGATGGCCATGGCGTTGTTTTACGGCGACTCTTACGAAGAGGTCATGCGAAAGCTGGCCGACGGGCTGGATTATATGGGCACATGGCGGGAAGACTGGGAAACGCCCAGTCCAGGAGGCCTGTGTCACGCCCGGCAGAGACTCGGCGCGAAGGTAATGCGGGAGCTTTACGAGCGCGTCGCAGTACCGTGCGCGATGCGGTCGACTAAAGGCGCCTGGCTGGCCGGGCGACGCCTGATGGCGGTCGACGGATTCGGCATGGAAGCCCCGGACAGCGAGGAGAACGCCGAGTACTTCGGGTACGCGGGAAAGAAAGGACGGAGCGCGTTTCCCTTCGTCCGGATGGCAGCACTGACGGAATGCGGCACGCACGCGATCGTCGCCGCGGAAATAGGCAGAGACGGAGAGGGCGAGGAGACCCTGACTCGGCGCATTCTGTCGAGCGGGGCCGTCGAGCCCGGGATGCTCGTCATGGTCGACTCAGGACTCTACAGCTACACGAATTTCAAGATGGTCCTTGACGCCGGTGCCGACGCCCTATTCAGGGTGGGGGCGAATGTAGAATTGCCCGTTCTGGAATGGTTTCCCGACGGCTCTTATCTCTCGTTCATCGCGGATTCGAAGGAGAAGGCCAGGAACTCGTACCGGCTTCGTCACGGACTGGCGAAGATAACCGACCTTCCTGGATTCTACGTACGGGTCGTCGATTACGAGATCCCGGACCGGGGAGACGGCGAGGAGATCATAACCCTGGTCACCAATATCACAGACCCGAATGAAATCTCGGCTACCGAACTTGCTGTGGCTTATCATCAGCGCTGGGAGGCGGAGCTTGTGTTCGATGAGCTCAAGACGCACCAGCGCGGCGCGGGGATGATCTTGCGCTCCCGCAAGCCAGAATTGGTCGAGCAGGAGATATGGGGACTTCTCCTTACCCACTACGGCATACGGCACCTAATGCGCGAAGCCGCCGACCAGGCCGAACTCGATCCGGACAGGATGTCGTTCATCCGCACGCTGCGTGTTATCCGCCGCCAGGTTTCCGGGCAGGCGGCTTTTTCCCCCTCTGAGACTCGCGAAGGCAGTCCGGGAGGCAATTGAGGAAATCACAGAGAGGCCGAACCCGGCTCGTCGGGAGCGCACGTGCCCCCGCGCAGTGAAACGCACGCAACATACGGCTTTCCTGATGAAGCGGCGAGAACAGAAGAACATTTCCCACAACTCGCCGCCGACGATCCGCCTGCTCCATCCTGCAGCCTAATTCAACGGCATTGGCCCCAAGCTAAGTGGGTGAGCCCGTAAGTTCGTCGGGGGTTGGGGGCCCAGATCTCCGGAAGGCATGCCTGTGAGCTGCGGTTACTGTCCGCATTTCTTTGCATAATATGTTAGATCAGGATAAAATGCGGGCATGTCCGCCGCTGCTGCCGCCATCCTGGAGGGCATGCCCTGCCCGCGTGATCTGCACCGCTTGAACGCCGGCGGGGAGACGGTGATCTTCGCCGGGTCAGTGGAGCTGTCCCGGTTCAGCGAGGACGACGCGGCGATGCGCCACGTGGCGGCGGTGACGCTGCGGCAGCTGGGGTTCAGCGGGAAGGACGTGGCCGCGGTGCTGGGGCTGACCCCGAGTTACGTGGCCACGCTGCGGCAGCGGGCGCTGCGGGAAGGGACGGCCGCGCTGGTCCGCCCGGCGGGACGGCCCGGGGAGACAGATGATGCGTCGTGGGAGCAAGCACGGGCGTGGCGGGCCGTAGGGGTTCGGGACGCGGAGATCGCCCGGCGGCTCGGGGTGAACCAGTCCACGGTGCTGCGGCGGCTGGGCCGTGCGCACGTGCAGGACCCGCTGCCGCAGGCGCCGCGACCGGAACCGGAGGCCGCTCACACGCAGGCCGCGGAGCCGGAGCCGGAGGAGCAGCCCGGTCCCGGAGAGCCCGTGCCGCCGCGGCCAGCGGCGGATGCGGAGCGGCCCGCGGGGCCGGTGACGGTCTCGTCCCGGTACGCAGGGGCGATGCTGCTGCACGCGTTCGGGACGCGGGCCGGGGCCGGGGAGATCCTGCAGGCCGCCGCGGGCGAGGACGCCCGGCCCGGTGACGTGGCGCTGCTGTCGGCGGTGAGCCTGTGCTTCGCGCTGGGCGCGGCGACGGCCGAGCAGTTCAAGCACCTGCCTGGCGCCGAGGCCGGGCCGCTGGCCGGGCTGTCCCGGCTCCCGGGCCTGCGGACGCTGCGCCCGCGGCTGGCCGCGATCGCGGATCGCACCGATCCGCTGCAGGTGCAGCGGATGTTCGCCTCGGCGATGCTGGCCGCCAACCCGGTCCTGTCCGGGGTGTATTACGTCGATGACCACTTCGTCCCCTACACCGGCGCCAAGCCGGCGCCGAAGGGGTGGAACAACAAGCGGGGCCGGGCGGAAAGGGGCCGCGCGGACACCCACGTCACCGCCCACGACGGGCGGGCGGTGTGCTTCGTGTCCGGGGAACCGTCCGGGCTGACCGTCACCTTGCCGAAGGCGCTGTCCGAGCTGAAGAAAGCCGCCGGCCGCGGTGCGACGATCATGGTCGGGTTCGACCGCGGCGGCGCCTACCCGCAGGTCTTCACGCACTGCCGCGAGCAGGACGTGCACTGGGTCACCTACCGCCGCGCGCCGCTCGCGGTCCCCGCCGCGCTGCCGGTCATCACCCCGGTGACCGTCGGCGGCAAGAAGCGGCAGGTCGCCTGGGCCGAGGAGAAAGCCCAGCTCAAGGACTACGGCGAGGCCCGGCAGCTCACCCTGTTCGAACACGGCAAGGTCGTGCTGCAGATCCTGACCTCCGACTTCGATTCGTGCCCGGCGGACATCCTGGGCTGGCTGAAGTCCCGGTGGCGGGAGGAGAACTTCCTCAAGTACGCGGCGGAGAACTACGGCATCGACAAGATCTGCGATTACGCCGCCGAAATCACGGTGAACACCAAGATAACCGCGAACCCGGCACGCAAGGCCGCGAACGCCGCCGTCCGCGACGCGGACAAGAACCTGGCCGCCGCCGAGCGCGCCCTGGCCGCGCTGCTCGCCGACCCCGGCACCACCGCCGCAGCCAAGAACAAGGCGATCCCGGACGTGAACCACGCGATCACCGCCGCGCGGAAGAAACTGCAGGCAGCGACCGCCGCCCGGGACCAGGTTCCCGCGAAACTGCCCGCAGACCAGATCGACCCCGAGGCCCGGATCGCGGTGCTGCGCGCGGGACGGCGGGGCCTGCAGATGGTGCTCCGGCTGCTCGCCCACAACGCTGAGCACTGGCTGTCCAGCCAGCTCAACGCCTACCTGCGCGACGACGACGAATACCGGGCCGTCACCCGCGAGACCATCATCCGCGGCCTGGCCGGGACCATCACCTTCGCCCCCGCCGCGATCACGGTCACCCTCCAGGCACCCGCCGCACCCCGCGTCGCGCGAGCCCTTGCCCTGCTCACCGGCCAGATCAACGCCGAGCCGCCGTCCATCCCGGGCGACAACCGGCCCATCACCTACCAGATCATCCCGCAGCCAGTCATTTAACTCCCGGCGCCACAGGTCTTCCGGAGATCTGGGGCCGGGGTCACGGGTCTGGCTCGTGGCCGAGCCCGGCGAGGTGGATGGTGCAGGCGGTGTCGAGGGCTTCTTGCGGGGTGCCGGTGGGGAGACCGGTGCGCAGGATCGCGTCTTGGTAGCGGTCGTGGGCTGCGGAGTAGAGCGCGAAGCCGAACGAATGGGCCGAGCCGCCGTAGCGCAGGCGGCATAGCGGGATGTTCTCGCCGTTGCGGAGCACGCCGGTGACGTAGCCGAAGGCACCGCGGTAGGTGACGTTCACCCGGGTGAGCTGGGGCCAGTGGGCTTCGGCGTGGTCCAGCAGCCGCAAGGTGATCGAGTTGCGGGTGGATTCCGGGATGGCGGCCATGGGCCTCATTGTGCCGCCGGGCCCGCGCTGCCCGTTATGATCACGGGCCTGGGGGCGGGTCATGTGCTGGTGATTTACCCCTGGAGGCGGCATGCCGCAGTATCGCGCGGTGCTGGTCACGCTGAGTGCTGGTGAGCGCAGGATGTTAAAGAAACGTGCCCGCGGGGGCAAGACCGCGTACCGGGACTGGCTGCGGGCGCAGATCGTGCTGGCCGCCGCTCGCGGCCGGGCCAGCGCCCGCATCGCCGCGGACCTGCACGTCAGTGTGGACACGGTGCGCAAGTGGCGGGGCCGGTTCGCCGCCCGGGGCCTGGACGGCCTGGCGGACCTGCCCCGGTCCGGGCGGCCGCGGCGGATCAGCGCGCTGGAACGGGCCGCGGTGGTCGCGCTGGCCTGCCAGCTGCCCGCCGCCACCGGGGTGCCGCTGGCCCGCTGGACCGGCCCGGAACTGGCCGCCGAGATCACCAGGGCGGGGCTGGCCAGCCAGATCTCACCATCGTCGGTGCTGCGGATCCTGGCCGAGCACCCCATCAAGCCCTGGCAGTACCAATCGTGGATCTACCCGCGCGACCCGGACTTCGCCGCCAAGGCCACCGTCATCCTCGACCTGTACCAGGGGTACTACCAGGGCAAGGGGCTGCGGCCGGGCAACCGGGTCATCTCGGTGGACGCCAAGCCCTCCATCCAGGCCCGCGCCCGATGCCATCCCACCAGCCCGCCCGCCCCTGGCCGGCAGGCCCGGGTGGAGCACGAATACGAGCGCCAGGGCGCGCTGGCGCTGCTGGCAGCCCTGGATGCCCGCACCGGGACGGTGTTCGCCTCCACCCCCGGCACCACCGGGATCGCCCCGTTCACGGCACTGATGGGCCAGGTCATGAGCGCCGAGCCGTACAACAGTGCCAGCCGGGTATTCGTCATCGTGGACAACGGCTCGGACCACCGCGGCAAGGAGGCGGCCCGGCGGCTGCGCCGCGCCTACCCGAACGCCATCATGATCCACACACCGGTGCACGCCTCCTGGCTGAACCAAGTGGAGATCGTCTTCTCCATCATCCAGAAAAAGGTCATCTCACCCAACGACTTCGCCAGCACGGCTCAGCTCGCCGCCACCCTGCTGGCCTTCATCGACCGCTACAACCAGACCGCCAGGCCATTCAACTGGAAATACACCGCCGCTGACCTGGCCCGGCTCCTCGAGCGGACCAGCGCCCACGAGAAACCAGCCAGCCTGCCACAGGCCGCATAACGACAGACCCGACGAACTTACGGGCTCACCCACTAAGTTAAATTATCAGCGTACCTCGGCGCATCAATCGGCGTAGACTAGCACAGATCCAACGTGAGTTCGAATGTCTGGGTTGCCTTACAAACACTCGCACGCTGCTGGATAGTGCAGCAGCAAACTGCAGCAACCGCAGCGTCCCCCAGCGATCCTCACCACCTTCTGCAGATTGATGAGCTGCACAGACGACCTTCAGCCACCTTGCCGCCTCTCGATGGCATGGAGGAGGTTAGATGGCATGGAGGAGGTCTGGGGTTCGAATCCCCATAGCTCCACCAGCTCAACGCGTTATTTCGAACATCGCTGCTCAAGATCAAGTGCCAAATTTTCAAGATCACGTGACTAGCGTTGCGATGACGGGACCGCACGGCGGGACATGGCCGGACGCAAGTGGCCTGCTGGCCTGCGAATATGACTGGAATCGGCCGCTGCCCGCCTCCGTGGCACGGAGGATCGGGCACATCGTCCCTGCCGGTAGCGCCGAGCCGATGGACGAGGACCTGCAGCGCGACCAGCCCACGGTGCAGCGCTAGCCGAAGAAGTCGTGGACGAGGCAGGCGCAGCTGTGCGTCCAGGACTTCCTCGCAGCTGAGTATGGAACGATGCCGTCAGGTCCTGGCCCGCCATGGCAGTCGGTTGCTGCGCGCCTTCAGAAGTGCTTGGCCAGGTACCGCTCCAGCTTTTCCCGCTTGGCCAGGCAGGATTCGTGCGCGCGGTCTTCCAAGGCGAATACGCACACGGTGGCGATGCCGTCGAACCCTATCCCGGCCAGGCCGGCGAAGAAGTCGTCCCAGTTGACCTCGCCCTGCCCGATATCCAGATGCTGATGAATGCGTGCGGCCGAGCCGGGGGGTTGACGATGTAGCGCAACCCCGATGAGGCGGTGTGGTCGAAGGAGTCGGCGATGTGCACGTGCGTGATCAGGTCGCCTGCGTACTCCATGATCTGGGTCATGTTGCCGCCCATGTGGAAGGTATGCGGCGGGCAGTACAGGAACGACACGTTCGGGGAGTTGATGCCGCGGATCATGCCGACGGCCGTGATGCCATCTTCCACGAAATCGTCGGGATGCGGTTCTCCGGCACCGCGTCCAGGCCCAGCCCGGCCGCCCAGTCCGCGAGCTTCCCGGCCGCCCACAGCGGGTTCTTCGCTTGCCTTGGGTTTGAACCAGTGGCCCCTCCTTGTAAGACGAGTGATCGGATGATCTGGAGACCCGGGACCCCGCCCAGCTCGGACGAAGGAGATCGCCCGCGCCGTGGTGGAGTCCGTGGCCGAGCTTGGTGACGTGCTCGACGAGGGCGTGGGTTGATCCGGCGCCGTCGCAGGTGAACAGCATCCTGCGGCGGGACTTTGCGGGGATCTGCGCGACCGCGGCGTCTACGACAGTGAGGTGGTCGGCGGCGGTGTTGCTGCCCGCGTTCCCGGGCCGCAGCACCACCGCGAGCGACTCATCGGTGTTGTCGCACCAGGGCCGTCAGCGGGTGATGGCCCCAGGTGCGCTTACCGGAAGGGGCAGGCGAGCCAACTGCGGCGGATGCTCCCGGACAAGCGGGTAAGGACCATTGACCAGTTCGTGGGCGAAGTCCGCGGTCATGTGGGGAAGAAGGGCGTGACAGCAGAGGCCACGTTGCTGGCGATGGTGATCTCCAGGCCGTCGAGGATCCAGGCGATGCCGAGAGCGGTCACCATCCTGGTGTGGAACCGGGACCACGGGAGCCGGTCGATCCAGGCCGGGATCAGGCTCCGGATCGCCGGGCTCCTGGCCGTATCGGACGTTGCTGTCATAGCGTTTCCTCGTACAAGGCACGTCTGGCGGGCGAGCCAGGACCCTCTGCCGGTATCGTTGGATACTCGCCCCGGCCGCCGGCGGCCACATCCCCCGGATGGTCAGCTACCCGTGCCGAGTTCGGCCGCGAGCTCCTCCCTGACCTGCGCCATCTGGTCCCTGACCGCGGGGTCGGGGACCGGGTACCTCGGATTGATCGCGTCGAGCGCGGTCACCAGGACCGCGGCGGTGGCCAGGCGGCTGAACCACTTGTGGTCGGCCGGCACGACATGCCACGGCGCCCACTTCGTGCTGGTCTGGCTCAGCATGGCTTCGAAGGCCCGCTGGTAATCGTCCCAGTAGCGCCGCTCCCTGACGTCGCTGGGGGAGAACTTCCAGTTCTTCTCCGGGTGGTCGATGCGCTTGAGGAACCGCTTGGCCTGCTCCCGCTTCGACAGGTTCAGCATGACCTTGACGACATGGATCCCGTTGTCGACCAGGTAGCGCTCCCAGTCGTTGATCTCACGGTAGCGGCGGGCCCAGATCCCGTGGTCGCCCGCGACCGCGGGCATCCGCTCCGCGGCCAGCAGCTCCTCGTGGACCCGGACGACGAGCACCTCCTCGTAGTGGGACCGGTTGAAGATGCCGATCCGGCCCCGCCCGGGCAGGGCGCACTGGTACCGCCACAGGAAGTCGTGGTTCAGCTCCTCGGCCGAGGGCTGCTTGAAGGCCCGGGCCTCCACCGCCTGCGGGTTGACCCCGCTCATCACGTGCTTGATCGTGCTGTCCTTGCCCGAAGCGTCGAGCCCCTGGAGCACTAGGCTAGGAGCACGCCGAACGTGTCCTGTGCGGCGAGCCGGTCCTGGTAATCGGCCAGCAGCTCCACGCCGTCAGCGAGCAGCGCGGCGGCCTGCGGGCGGGCCACCTGGCCCGTGTAGCCCGGGTCGTGGTCGCGGCTCAGCCTGACCTCGTTCCCGGGCCGCGCCTTGAGCGGCGCGATGAGGTCGGTCATGAAGCGCAGGCGCTTATCCATCCCGGTCAGTGTTCCCACCAGGGCCGGGGCGCCCCGCCGACGGTGGCGGGTGGGCGCTCGGGCGGCAGGCCGTGCCGCCCCGACGCGGGCGGCCAGGGGTCGGGAACCTGCAGGTCGCTGCGGGACCCGACCGTCGCGTAGCCCAGGAACAGGATGCCGCTGACGATGGTGACCACGATCCACAGCCAGTGCCCGTTGACCCGGCTCCAGTCGTTCAGTCCGTGCAGGATCGCGGCGATGACCAGGCCGATCCAGCTGACGGTGTACCACTTGTGGCGTCCGGTGGCCGCCAGCCCGATGAAGTAGCCGGTCAGGCCGGCCCAGCAGGCGTGGGTGATCGGGTCGGTGAGGAATCGCCAGAACGAAGTCCAGGACGAAGTACTGCACCGGCCCGATCAGCACGGCGAACACCGAGTCCGGCGCGGAGTGGCCGGTTAGGATCAGCTGCTGGATCGAGGGGAGGGCCGACTGCACGGTCAGGTAGAACTCCGCCAGGCCGTTGACCGTGAAGTAGTGCACCACCTCGCTGGCCCCGAACGCCAGCCCGCTGACCGCGCCGAGGAACAGGTAATCCTTGGGCGTCAGCTCGTGGCGCCCCCAGAGCCGGTAGATCAGCGCGACGGCCAGCACCGGGATGGCCTTGGCCAGTTCCTCGGGCAGGCCGACGCTCCAGATGCTCGGCCCCAGGCCTGCGGTTTCGGCGTGCAGGTCGACCTCCAGCGTGACCGCCAGCGGCACCTGCGTCGCCAGCGCGATCACCGTGACCAGGACGAGCGTCGGCCTGGTCACGTGTTGCGGCCGGATGATGACGCCTAGCAGCAGCAGCCAGGCGACCGCGAAGTACGCGGCGAAGATCCACGCCACGTGGTCGAACGTGCTGGCGCTCGGGTTCGGTCCCAGGATGACCAGCGCGATCGACGGCACGCAGATCAGCGCCAGGAACAGCAGCACCGGCCAGCTGCGCAGCGAATGGTGCCGAATCCAGTCACCCAGCGGGAGCAGGTCGTTGACCTGTCCCGTTCGCTGCCGCTGCGTCGGCGGGACCTGCGCGTGAGTAGGCATCAACGTGATCATCTCCCCTGGCGCCCGGGTATCCGGCCACCATGGCACACCGCTCCCCGGCGGCCATCCCCCAGATGTGCAATGTCCCGGGCGGCGCGGATAACCGGCCGAGGACGGCGGTGCGCAGTTCGGCCTCCGCTGCTGCCTCCTCGAGCGCGACCAGGAGCGAGACCGTCGTCCCGGTGTCCGGGCCGAAGGCGAGCACCCCGTGGCCGCCCAGCAGGACGGCCCGCGTACCCGGTCGGGCCTTGATCAGCTCGATGCAAGCGGCGACCGGGGCCGGCGGGTGAGGATGTCGTCGGTGGAGAACGTGCCCGAGCGGAAGTACGCGTTGGCTGGGGTCTCCACCTCGATCTGCCCCGCCTGCGCGGCCTGGTCCGCGTCCACCCCGCGGTCGTAGAGCTTGGCCAGGACTTCGCATGGGCTGGTCGAGTCGAGCACGGCGAGGCACTTGTGCCCGGTTCGCAGGCCCTCGGCCAGGAACGGCAGCACAACCTCGTCCCGGCCTGCCGAGCCGGAGTAGAAGACGCAGACGTGGCTGCCGCTCGGGACCGAGCGGTCCATGATGCCCAGCGGCACGGACTCCGTCATAGGTCCACTTTCTCACTCGACAGGGCAGTCGGCTAACCGCTCATCATGCTAGGAAAACAAGGAAGACGGATGCGACGGAGAGCTCAGCCATGTGGAACTCGCTCCGGACCGACGCCCGCGACGGCCTCACGGCTACCTGCCGGGCTGACCGCTACGAGGCATGCTCGGCGCCCTACTCCGCGGCGATACGCGCCAGCTGGACCCGGGAGGTGATGCCGAGCTTCCAGAAGATGTGGCGCAGGTGGAACGCGACGGTGTGCGTGCTCAGGAATACCCGGTTCGCCACCTGCCGGTTGCTGAGCCCCTGCGCCACCAGGTCGGCGACACGCCGTTCGGTGTCGGTCAGGCTGTCCCAGCCGAAGGCCGGCCGGTCCGCGTGGCTCCAGTGGCGTAGCCGGGTGCCCGCGGCCCGCAGGCTGGACCGTACCCGGGCCAGGTCGTCGGCGTCGCCGAGCTCCTCGTACAGGGCGTAGGCCTGGCTGAGCAGGGTCGTGGCCTGGCCTTGATCGCCCTGCCTGGCCCAGGCGTTCCCGGCGTCCTCCACGCGCCGGCCCGGGCCCGCGCGGCCGTGTAGCGCCCCGCGGCCCGCTGCAGGGTGGCGGGGTCCTGTTCGGTCAGCCCGCGTGCGTGGTCGGCGGCGGCCGTCATATCCGGGTCGAGCGGTGTGATCATGGCCAGCCGCTGCGTCTGTCTAGCCAGCCCGGCCGCGCGGTCCCGGTCGCCGTCAGCGAGCGCGCCGCGTACCAGCAGCACGGCGCCTTCGGGATCAGCCACCCCGCCGCCGAACAACGTCAGTTGCAGGTGCTTCTCGAGGTCCTGGACGTAGGCGTAGACGTGGGCTTCCGGTCGCATCACGCCTCCTCTCGTCCCCTGCGGTCTCTGCCGCCAGCTTCGCCGGGGATCGGGGCCGGGCGCATCGTCCTTCCTGGCCGGGCAATTCCATTACCCTGGCAGGACAGCCAGGGCGTCGAGGTTATGACTGGCGCAGCGCCTGTAGGGTCCGCCACGCGTGCGTGGCGACCTGGAGGTTGAACTGGACGTCGGGCAGGCCGAGATCGTGGCCGGATACCTGGCGGATGCGCTGAAGGCGGTACTTGAGCGTGCTGCGGTGCACCGACAGCGCCTTGGCCGAGGCGTCGTAGTGGCCGCCGCAGTCGAGGTATTCGCTCAGCGTCAGCACCAGCGGCGTGCCGTGCTCGGCGTCGTAGTCGATCAGCGGGCCGAGCCACTCGGTCACGAAGCGCTCCATGGCCGACGTATCGCCCGCCGTGGCCAGGATCTTGTAGATGCCGAGGTTGTCGAACAGCGCGATCCGCTCGGGGCCGCCCGCCGTCTTCTGGATCCGCAGCGCCAGCTCCGCTTCCCGGCAGGAGCGCGGGAACCGGTCCAGCTCCAGGACGCGGCCGCCCACCCCGATCCGGCACCGCCGGCCGTGCATCTCGGTGACCACCCGGGCCCAGAACAGGTCCCAGCGCACCTCCGCATCGGCCAGCACGATCACGTCGTGCAGCCGTGGCGCCAGCAGCGACCCCACTCCGGCGGCCCGGGCCGCCCGGCCGACGGCGTGGAAAAACATGTCGATGTTGTCCTCGCGGTGGGCCCCGGCGGCTTCGACCACGACGACCCGGTGCGGCCGGACCAGGTCGTAGCCGAGGGCCTGGGCCCGGTTCAGCAGCGTGGTCGGCTCCGCGCCCGCGTCCCCGACCAGGTCGAGCACGAAGTTGATCCGACTCCGCGCTTCGCCCTGAGCCAGGTGCTGCAGCCGGGCGATCTCCATGGTCAGCACCGTGGTCGCGTGCTCGACGGCCACCCGTTCGGTGCGGGCTGCCGTCCCGGCCGGGTCGTGCAGGACGAGCACGGCCACCGGGGAGCCGCCGAGCGCGGCCACCGAGAGGAGGCGCTCGCCCTCCTGGACCGGGCCCGCGGCGCTCATGGCCCGGTCCAGCAGCCGGTCCTGCTGCGCCGGGCCGGCCTTGGGGTAGGGATCGGGCCGGTCCGGTCCGGCCCACGCCAGCAGGTTGCCGAAGCGGTCCTCGATGGCCGCCGGGCGGTCGGTCAGGTCGTAGACCGCCCGGGCGATTCCCGCCTGCCCCTCGCCCTCGAGCGCCACCTTGGTCAGCCGGTCGTGAATCTCCATGCTGCGCACCAGCTCGAGGTTGGCCAGGCGCAGCTGCTCGGCCTGTTCCCGCTCCCGGCTGTGCAGGCGCGCGTTGGCCAGGGCCACCCCCGCCTGCTGGGCCAGCACCTGCAGCAGGAACCGCTCGCTCTCCGCGGGCGGGGCCGGGGCCCCGACGACCAGGTAGCCGGCCGGGCCGTGGCGGCTGGACAGCGAGTAGGCCCACGACTACGGCACGCCGGCCAGCGTGACCGGCCCGCCCTCGGCCGCGAGGACGGTCGGCAGGCTGGTGGCCTTCCGGCCGGGAAGCCGCACCTCCTGCCACAGGCCGTCGAGGAAGATACCCTGCGTCGTGCACGACCCCAGGGATTCGACCGCGTTCGCGACGTAGTGCAGGATGCTGTCCTGGCTGTCCTGCTGGGTCAGCAGCATCGCGAGCACCAGCATGCTCCGCAGCGCGGAGAGCTGTTCGCGGGCCGGGCCTTCGCGATCCGGGGGGCTCGTCACTACCCGTTCCCGGCGACGGGCAAGCTAGCCAGGAGCGAGGTGGTACGGCCCGGCCCCGCCATACGGCTTCTCCTCGCGACGGCACCTCGATCGTAACCCCGGTCCGGGCCTGTGACCCCGTCAGAACTGCCAGGCCGGCATGCGCCGGCTACGCGGCCTGGCCTGGAAACTACCTGGTCTGCTGATGTGCGGTCGGCGCCGCCCGCCGAGCATGGGGGTCAATGCGTAGCACGATAGGACGGTGGGCATGCCGACGCTGACCGATCCGCACCTGAGCCTCGTCCGCCCAGTGACGCCGCGGACACCAGCCGGCTGCGAGGAATGCCTGATCCTGGGGTCCGAGTGGGTGCACCTGCGCCTGTGCCTGACCTGCGGGCATGTGGGCTGCTGCGACTCTTCGCCGCTGCGGCACGCGCGCGCTCACGCCTTCGCCGTCGGGCACCCGATCGTCCAGTCGTTCGAGCCGGGCGAGGACTGGCGCTGGTGCTATGTCGACGAAGCCTTCATCTGAGGAAACCCCCGACCTGCAGGGGGCGTTCCCGCGGCTGACTGACGCTCAGATCGCCGCGCTGGACGCGCAGGGCCGGCGCCGGTCCACCCAGCCGGGCGACGTCCTGTTCGCCGAGGGCGACCGGGATTGCGACTTCTTCGTCGTCCTGGCCGGGAAGGCGGCCTCGGTCGAGGGGCACGGGACGTCGGAGGAGCGCGTCATCGCCGTCCACGGCCCCGGCCGGTTCCTCGGCGAGCTAAGCCTGCTGACCGGCGAGGGCGCCTGGTATTCCGCTGTGGCCCTCGACGCGGGCGAGGTGCTCGCGGTGCCGGTCGCCCGGCTCCGGGAGCTAGTGGCCCTAGATCCCGCGCTCGGCAACCTGGTCTTGCGCGCTTACCTGCTGCGCCGCTCGATCCTGATCGGGCTCGGGGCCGGCCTGCGGATCGTCGGCTCGAAGTACTCCCCGGACACCCGGCGGGTCCGGGACTTCGCGGCCCGCAACCGGCTCCCGTACCGCTGGCTGGACCTGGAGGCCGACCCGTCTGCCGAGGCCCTGCTGGCCGAGTTCGGCGTGACGCCGCAGGACACCCCGGTGGTGATCGTGCACGGGCGGCTGCTGCGCAACCCCGGCAATGCCGAGCTGGCCGCCGCGGTCGGGCTCCCGGCGCCGAGTGAGCCGCAGGCCAGCTGCGACCTGCTCGTGGTCGGGTCCGGGCCCGCGGGCCTGTCCGCCGCGGTGTACGGGGCCTCGGAAGGGCTGCGGGTCATCGTCCTGGACGCCACCGCCGCCGGGGGCCAGGCCGGGACCTCGTCGCGGATCGAGAACTACCTCGGCTTCCCGTCGGGCATCTCCGGCGCCGAGCTCGCGGTCCGGGCGATGCTCCAGGCCCGCAAGTTCGGTGCCCGGTTCGCCGTCCCGGCCGAGGCCACCGCCATCGAGCAGGACGACGGTCACTACCGGGTGCGCCTCAGCGATGGGACCAGCCTGACCAGCGCCCTGGTGGTCCTGGCCACCGGGGTCAGGTACCGCAGGCTCGACGTGCCGCGCGCGGACTACTTCGAGAAGATGAGCATCTACTACGCGGCGTCGCAGGCGGAGGCGCTGCTGTGCAGCGGGGACCCGGTGGCCATCGTCGGCGGCGGCAACTCGGCCGGGCAGGCGGCGGTCTTCCTGTCCGGGCACGCCGCCCGGGTCACGCTCATCGTCCGCGAAGGCGACCTGGGCGAGCACATGTCCCGCTACCTCGTCGACCGGATCGCGCGGATCCCGAACGTGTACGTCATGACCGGCGCCGAGGTCGGGGAACTGCACGGCGAGGCGGCGCTGGAAGCCGTCACCGTGGTCGGCAACCGGACCGGCGCCCGGCGCACCGTCGACGCCCGCGCGCTGTTCGTCTTCATCGGGATGGCCCCGTGCACCGGCTGGCTCGGCGGCCTGGTCGACCTCGACGACCACGGATTCGTCCGCACCGGGAGCCCGGGTGCCGAGTGCTCGCTGCTCGAGACCAGCCAGCCCGGTGTTTTCGCGGTCGGCGACGTCCGCGCCGGCTCGGCCAAACGGGTGGCCACGGCCGTCGGCGAGGGCGCGATGGCGATCCGGCTTGTTTTCGAACGAACACGCCCCACCTAGGAGGTAACGGCGATGCCCGTGATGGGCTTCACCAAGTTCGAGCGCTTCTTTCGCGCCGTCGGCGGCGTCGACGTCGACCGCGACGACATCAAGCGCTACCTCGATTTCGTCAACGACGCGCTCTACGACCTGCTGCTCATCGGCCAGGCCACGGCGAAGGCGAACGTCCGCGACATCATCCTGCCCTGGGACCTGCCGGTCACCAAGGGCCTGCAGGAGAGCGTGCACGCCTTCGAGCGCATCGAAGAGGAGATCGAACTGCGCCCCATCCTCGAATCCCTGGCCGCGCGGCCCCCGCTGGATGCCGCGCTGGCCGACGACACCCAGGCCCGGCTCCCGTTGATCTTCGGCGGCATCAGCGTCGCCCTGGCCCGGACGTTCAAGCTCATCGACGCCGAGCTCAAGGCCGTGCACACCCGGGAGTGGGAACGCACGTTCGAGCTCTTCCGGCTGCTCATCTGAGCCGGACACGTCATGACTACCAGGATGGTGGATGTGCCCGCCGCCTCTCGCAGGAAGCGTGGGGGGGTATTCCGACAGTCACGTTTCCAGCCACAGGAGGAATCCAATGGCGGCGCTCCCGGTCCGCCGCGGCGGACGGAACACGATGGGCGTCAACCCTTCCCGCGAGTTCGAGGACATCTACGACCGGATGGGCCAGCTGATGAACTTCGTGTTCGGCCTGCCCCCGGCCGACCCGGCCGACATGCCGTGGGTCCGGCTCGCGGACCTGTCCGAGACCGACGACGCCTACGTGGTCAAGGCCGAACTGCCCGGCGTGGACAAGGACCAGGTCAACATCCAGTTGCGGGACCGTGAGCTGGTCATCAGCGGCGAGATCCCCGAGCCCGAGAGCGGCAACGGCAGCCGCCGCCACCGCAGCTCGCGTCGCACCGGCCAGTTCGAGCTCCGGACCTACCTGCCCGGCGACGTCAACACCGACGCGGTCACCGCGCAGCTCTCGGACGGCATCCTGATCATGACCGTACCGAAGTCCGAGGCCGCCAAGCCGCGCAAGATCGAGATCACCGGCTGAGCACGACTTCCCGCGCGCTCCCTGACCGCCCAGGGTTCCGGGAGCGCGCGGGGCCAGGCCTGAGCATTTGCGGTTAAGAAGCAGGAGCAGGAGGCAGTGATGGCAGTTGCAGTCGGTATCGATCTTGGCACCACCAACTCCGTGATCGCCGCGACGGAGGCGGGCAAGCCCACCGTGATACCCAACGCCGAGGGGTCACGGACCACGCCCTCGGTGGTGGCGTTCACCCCGCAGGGCGAGCGCCTGGTCGGCCAGCTCGCCCGGCGGCAGGCGATCCTGAACCCGAAGGGGACGATCTACTCCGCCAAGCGGTTCATCGGGCGGCGCTACGACGAGGTGACCAGTGAGCTGACCGCCGTATCGTTCGACGTGGTCCCCGGCCCGGACGGCGCCGTGCGGTTCAAGATCCAGGGCCGGCTGTACGCGCCCGAGGAGATCTCGGCGCTCGTGCTCCGCAAGCTCGTCGAAGACGCCTCCAAGTTCCTCGGCGAGAAGATCACCGAGGCGGTCATCACCGTGCCGGCGTACTTCAACGACGCGCAGCGGCAGGCGACCAAGGACGCGGGCCGCATCGCCGGCCTGGAGGTCCTGCGCATCATCAACGAGCCCACGGCCGCGGCGCTGGCCTACGGGCTGGACAAGAAGAAGAACGAGACGGTGCTGGTCTACGACCTGGGCGGCGGCACCTTCGACGTGAGCATCCTGGACATCGGCGACGGCGTGGTCGAGGTACGCGCCACCGCGGGCGACACCCACCTGGGCGGCGACGACTTCGACCGCCGCATCGTCGACTACCTGGCCGACGAGTTCAAGAAGGACAACGGGATCGACCTGCGGTCCGACCCGCAGGCCCTGCAGCGCCTGTTCGAGGCGGCCGAGAAGGCCAAGGTCGAGCTGTCCTCGGTGACCCAGACCACCATCAGCCTGCCGTTCGTCAC
>CAVUNO010000025.1:0-456094 GCA_963742875.1 uncultured Actinomycetes bacterium
TGTTTTCTCGGCGGCGGCGGGGTAGGGCTGCCTGCACAGCCGAGTCCTTCGCTAGGGGAGCCTGATGGGCGCGCGAAGATGGATTGGGTCATGGCCGGCCTACCGTCAGGTGGCCGAGCGGGACCGGCTCGGCTTGGGCGCGGCGGTCAGGAGTGAGCGTACCGAGCAGCTGGCCCCCCGGGTGCGCAATGCCGACAAGGTAGTCAAGTCGGTCTGCCCGTACTGCGCGGTGGGCTGCGGCCAGGATGTCTACGTCAAGGACGAGCGGGTCATCCAGATCGAGGGTGATCCTGATTCGCCGGTGAGCCGCGGACGGCTGTGCCCCAAGGGGTCGGCCAGCTTGCAGCTCACCACGGGGGACGCCCGGCAGTACCGGGTGCGGTACCGGCGGCCGTTCGGCACGGACTGGGAAGATCTGGACCTGGACACCGCGATGGACATGATCGCGGACCGGGTGATCGCGGCACGGCGCGCTGGCTGGCAGTGGGAGGTGGACGGGGCCCGGACCCGGCGGACGCTGGGGTTCGCGAGCCTGGGCGGGGCCACCTTGGACAATGAGGAAAACTACCTGATCAAGAAGTTGTTCACGGCGCTGGGCGCGATCCAGATCGAGAATCAGGCCCGGATTTGACACTCCTCCACCGTCCCCGGTCTGGGGACCAGCTTCGGCCGCGGCGGGGCCACCAACTTCCCCCGTGACCTGATCAATTCTGACTGCATCCTCATCGAGGGCTCGAACATGGCCGAGTGCCATCCGGTCGCCTTCCAGTGGGTGATGGAGGCCAAGGCACGCGGCGCGAAGGTGATCCATGTCGACCCGCGGTTCACCCGCACCAGCGCGGTGGCCGACCTGTACCTGCCGATCCGGGCCGGAGCGGACATCGCGTTCGTCGGCGGGCTGATCAACCACGTGCTCAGCAGCGGCACGTACTTCAAGGACTATGTCCTGGCCTACACGAACGCGGCCACGATCTTGACCGAGGATTACGCGGACACCGAGGACCTGGACGGGGTGTTCTCGGGCCTGAACCGTGAGCACCGGTACTACGACTTCGGCACCTGGCGCTAGCAGGGGGAGGACGTCGTGAAGCCCGCCGGCGGTGAGCATCTGGATCCCGATGCGCAGCAGCGCATCCGCGGGCAGCTGCGGCGGGCAGGACGCGGCGAAGCGCACGGCTCCGGTGGCGCCGCCGCCCACCCGACGCCGGACACCGACGACACGCTGCAGCATCCGCGGTGCGTGTTCCAGGTGCTGAAGCGGCACTTCGCCCGCTACACCCCGGAGCTGGTCGAACAGGTCTGCGGCGTGCCCCCCGACCTGTTCGCCCAGGTATGCGAACTGATCACGGGCAACTCCGGCCGTGACCGCACGACCGCGTTCGTCTACAGTCTCGGCTGGACTCAGCACACCGTCGGGGTGCAGTACATCCGCACCGCGGCGATCTTGCAGGCGCTGCTCGGCAACATGGGCCGGCCCGGCGGCGGGATCCTGGCCCTGCGCGGCCACGCCTCCATCCAGGGGTCCACGGACATCCCCACCCTGTTCGACCTGCTGCCCGGCTACCTGCCCATGCCGTTCGCCTACGGCAATGAGGATCTCGACACCTATGTGCAGGCCGAGTCCGTGCCGCGAGGATTCTGGGCGAACACCCGCGAGTACCTGGCCAGCCTGCTGACGGCCTGGTGGGGTGAGGCCGCGACCGCGGAGAACGACTTCTGCTACGACTACCTGCCGCGGCTGACCGGCAGCCACAGCACCTACGAGACGGTCCTGGCGCAACTGGACGGCACCTGCACGGGCTACTTCCTGTTCGGCCAGAACCCGGCCGTCGGCTCCGCCAACGCCCGGATGCAGCGGCTCGGCATGGCCAAGCTGGACTGGCTGGTCGTCCGGGACATGGTGATGATCGAGAGCGCAACCTGGTGGAAGGACGGCCCGGAAATCGAGACCGGCGAACTGCGCCCCGGGGACATCGGCACCGAGGTCTTCTTCCTGCCCGCCGCCGCGCACACCGAGAAGGCCGGCAGCTTCACCAACACCCAGCGGCTGCTGCAATGGCATCATCAGGCCGTCGAACCGGCCGGCGACGTCCGCAGCGACCTGTGGTTCACCTACCACCTCGGACGCCGGATCCGGGCCAAGCTGGCCGCCTCCGCCTCCGCCTCCGCCTCCGCCGCCACCGACGCGGACCGGCCGGTGCTCGACCTGACCTGGGACTACCCGACGACGGGCCCCCAGGCCGACCCGGACGCCGACGCGGTGCTCGCCGAGATCAACGGCCGGGGACCGGACGGGCCACTGTCGTCGTATACCCAGCTCACCGACGACGGCTCCACGGCGTGCGGCTGCTGGATCTACTGCGGCGTCCGGGCCGGCGGCGTCAACCAGGCCGCCCGCCGCATGCCGTGGCGGCAGCAGAACCTGATGGCTCCGGACTGGGGCTGGGCCTGGCAGGCGAACCGGCGCGTGCTCTACAACCGGGCCTCGGCCGACCCCGACGGCCGGCCGTGGAGCGGGCGCAAGGCGCTGATCTGGTGGGACGAGGAACGGCAGCGGTGGGCGGGGGACGACGTGCCGGACTTCATCGCCGACCGTCCCCCCTCCTACCGGCCGCCGGCCGGGGCGACCGGCGTGGACGCGATCTCCGGGGCCGATTCGTTCATCATGCAAGCTGACGGCAAGGCGTGGCTGTTCGCTCCGGCGGGGCTGACCGACGGCCCGCTGCCCACCCATTACGAGCCGCAGGAATCCCCGTTCCGCAATCTGTTCTACGGCCAGCAGCACAACCCGGTCCGGCAGATCATCCGGCACCGGGAGAACCGGTACCAGCCGAGCGGGGACCAGCCCGGATCCGAGGTCTTCCCGTACGTGACCACCACCTACCGGCTGACCGAGCATCACACCGCCGGCGGCATGTCCCGGTTCCTGCCCTACCTGTCCGAGCTGCAGCCGGCGTTCTTCTGCGAGGTTTCACCGCAACTCGCCGCCGAGCGCGCCCTGGAACACCTCGGCTGGGCGACGATCATCACGGCACGCAACGCCATCGAGGCCCGGGTACTGGTCACCGAACGGATCCGGCCCCTTTCGGTGCAGGGCCGGACGCTGCACCAGGTGGGCCTGCCCTGGCACTGGGGACCGAACGGCTATACGACCGGCGACGCCGCCAACGAACTGGCGCACCTCGCGCTGGATCCGAACGTGCACATCCAGGAGGTCAAGGCCATGGCGTGCGACATCCGCCCCGGGCGGCGCCCCCGGGGAGCCGCCTTGCGCGACCTCGTGCGGACCTACCAGCAGCGGGCCGGCATCACCGACCAGACCGGAACGAAGATGTGAGATGGACATCCAACCGGCTGACCTGAGCACTGGCCAAGCGGCGCCCGGCCTCGACCCGGCCGCGCGGGCCGGTTATTCTGACCACCCGGCGCGGATGGGATTCTTCACCGACACCTCGGTCTGCATTGGCTGCAAGGCGTGCGAGGTCGCCTGCAAGGAATGGAACGCCGTGCCCGAGGACGGGCTCCTGCTGACCGGCATGTCATACGACAACACCGGGGGCCTGTCCGCCTCGACGTGGCGGCACGTGGCGTTCATCGAGAAGCCTCCCGCCGACGGAGGCCGTGACGTTCGCTGGCTGATGTCCAGCGACGTGTGCAAGCACTGCACCGAGGCGGGCTGCCTGGATGTCTGCCCGACCGGTGCGCTGATGCGCACGGAGTTCGGCACGGTGGTGGTCCAGGACGATGTCTGCAACGGGTGCGGCTACTGCGTGTCGGCGTGCCCGTTCGGCGTGATCGCGCGGCGCGACTCGGACGGCGGCGCGCACAAGTGCACGCTGTGCTACGACCGGATCGGTGACGGGCTGACGCCGGCCTGCGCGAAGGCCTGCCCCACCGAATCCATCCAGTTCGGGCCGCTAGACGAACTACGGGAGCGGGCGCAACTGCGGGTGACCGAACTCCACGACGCGGGTCGGCCGGAAGCGCACCTCTACCTGGCGGATCGGGACAACGGCGTCGGCGGCGCGGGAGCCTTCTTCCTGCTGCTCGACCAGCCCGAGGTATACGGCCTGCCGCCCGACCCGGTGGTGACCACGCGTGATCTGCCCCGCATGTGGCGCAACGCCGCTCTGGCCGCGGCGGGCATCGCCGCCGCCGCCGTCGTCGTCGTCGTGACGGGACGGGCATGAAGGCCGGCGCCCGCCGCCGCGGCGGCCAGGAGCAGAGCCGCGGCGGCGAGAAGCAGATGGTGCCGGAGGCCGACTTCAGCTCCTACTACGGCCGGCCGGTGCTGAAGGAGACGGTCTGGGGGCCCGACATCCCCAGCTACCTGTTCCTCGGCGGGCTGGCCGGCGCCTCGTCCGCGCTCGCGGCGGCCGCGCAGCTGTCCCGTCATCCGGAGCTCGCCCGCACGGCGAAGGCCGGCGCGGCCGGGGCGATCAGCCTGTCGATGGCGGCGCTGGTGCACGACCTCGGCCGGCCCGCCCGGTTCGTCAACATGCTGCGAGTGCTCAAGGTGACCTCGCCGATGAGCGTCGGCACCTGGATCCTGTCCGCCTACACCCCGCTGGCGCTGGGCGCCGCCGCCTCCGCCGTCACGCGCAAGCTGCCGCGAGCCGGCCTGGCCGCCACGCTGCCCGCCGCCGTACTCGGCCCCGCCGTCGCGTCGTACACATCGGTGCTGCTCGCCGACACCGCGGTACCCGCCTGGCACGACGCTCACCGCGAGCTGCCGTTCGTGTTCGCCGGATCCGCCGTGACCGCTGCGGGCGGCCTCGGCATGCTCGCCGTCCGCCCCGACGGCGCCGGGCAGGCCGTCAGGTTCGCCGTCCTGGGGGCTGCGGCCGAGCTCACCGCCAAGAGCCTGCTGCTGCGCCGCCTGGGCCCGGCCGCCGAACCGTACCAGAAGGGACGGGCGGGCACGATGATGGAGGCCGGCGAGGTACTGACCGCCGCCGGCCTGGCGGGCGCGGTGCTGGCCGGCCGGAGCCGCGCCGCCGCGGCGTTGTCCGGGGCGGCGCTGATGGCCGCCTCGGCGCTGACCCGGTTCGGCGTGTTCGAGGCCGGGCGGGCCTCCGCCCGGGACCCGAAGTACACCGTCCGGCCGCAACGCCAGCGCCTCCGCGAACAGGGCGAGCCGGCCAGCTGACCGGCCTCCGGCCGAGGACTCAGCGACGGCGGCAGTGGTGATCAGCTACCTGCGGGCCAAGGGCATCACGCTCATCTACGACCCGGACGAGCACACCCTAAGCGTCGGAACACTCAGCACCATGTCCATCACCCTCGACCGCAAAACGCCGGCAGCAAGGAGATAACGCGGACTGAATCAGCAGGCAAAGCACCCACAGCGGCCGTAGGCCGAGCCCGGGTGACGATCCCGCATGCCCGAATGCAGGAACTCATGGGGAAATTGTGTGTCCGAGGGGGACTTGAAGACACGTTCGCGGGAGATTTCCCCGATTGAGGAAATCATGAGGTCAGCGTAGCGGGGCACACCCCGCACCCGCCAGCACGTTCCGTCCGAATGACGTCCGTGCCTATGTTTACCGATTTGAACCCCCGTCCCGGAAACCGGGCGCCTGCTCGCCCACCCGCCCCCGCCCGGCAGCGCCGGGCACTGGCTGGACTGGCGGCGCCATCACCAGGCCCGCTTACGCTGGTACCACCAGCGGGCACGACTTGCCCGCGGCACTGGGATTGCTCTGGTCACCTAGTAGCGAATGGCTGCTGCCGTGCTAAGGGCGGGCCGGTGCCGCCGGGAGGAGCTGGTCGCAGAAGGTGTCGGCTAGCCATTGTTCGTAGCGCTGGCTGGTCCATCTCCTGCGGCGGACGAGGCGGCGGAAGATGCCGGACGCATTGAAGACCCACAGCAGGTCCACGGCAGAGTCCCGGTCAAGCCCTGGTTTGAGCGGGCCTTTGCCAAGGAGCGCGTCGATGACGTAACCCGCGCCGGTACGGCGTTCGTCCTCCGATGCCTGCCACAGCTCGGCTAGCTCGTCATCGGCCGCGGCGGCCATCTGGAGGACCTCGTGGAGATCGGCGTAGCGCTCCTGCATGCGCGCCGCGTTGCGTGCGTACAGGCGCAGCGAGCGGCGCGGGTCGGGCTCGCGCAGGGCTTCCCGGTACCAGGAGCGTCCGGCGACCGGCAGCGGCTGGTCATCGCCGGCCAGTGCGATGTCATGAAGCCGTTTGAGGATGGCGCGCTTGTTGCCCGCCGCGGCGAAGACCGTCGGCCTGGAAACCCCGGCGCGCTCGGCGATCTGCTCGATGGTGGTCGCGACGTACCCCTGCCTGATGAACAGCTCGCGCGCGCCGTCCAGGATTGCCTGGCGGGTCTGGCGCGCCGACTGCTCGCGCAGCGGGGACACGTAGCGGCGGGTGCTGTTGACATCGGCCACCCGCTCAGCTTATCGTCCTGCTATTGGATAGATCCAATGTAAAGCCACTCTTGCGACTGGAGGCTGGCATGGGGGCGCTGGACGACTTCACCAGCACGGCAAGCCACCCGGCGGCGTTCGCAGACGTGCTATCGCGGGAGCAATCCGCTGAAGCGGCGATCTACCTGGGTGACCCGGAGCCGTTCAAGGCTTTGTGGTCGCGCGGGGATGACGTCTCGCTGTTCGGCGCCTTCGGTCCCTGCAAGAAGGGCTGGCACCAGGTCGGGAAGACCGTCGACTGGGTCGCCAGCCGCTACCGGGAAGGCGTGGTCACCGCCGAATACGAAGTAGTCCACGAGGGTGCCGACCTGGCGTACACGGTTGGCTACGAGATCGGTAACGTTGTCCTCGATGGGGCGCCGATGACTCGCCAAAGGCTGCGGGTCACGCAGATCTACCGCCGGGAGGACGGCGAGTGGCGCCTCGTTCACCGTCACGGCGACTTCGCTCCCGCCGACCAGAGCCCGCTATGACCGTAATGGGACTGAACACGGCACGCTGCGGGTTCGACAGATCGTGAAGTGCGAATGCAGTTCGGTTGCAGAGGTCGGTCTGGGATGGGTACACCGTGCTGGTCATGGCCGCCTGGCCATCTGCGCCGTTACCGCCGCCCTGCACCGCTGCCGCACCGATACCCAGGCACCCGCCCCTGCGCGACCGGACCAGGCCCGCCGGCTGGAGTCCGGGATGATCCCGCTCACCGTCCCGGAAACCGGGCGCCTGCTCAGCCCGCCGCCCCCGCCTGGCATTCCCGGCCACTGGCTGGACTGGCGGCGCCGCCACCAGGCCCGCCCACGCTGTTACCACCAGCGAACGCGACTTGCCCGCGGCGTTGAGATCATCCTGGTCAGCTAGCCCGAGTTTCCAATGATCATGCTCCCCGTTAAGGTGTTTCGGCTGCTGGGATGCGGTTTCGGGGGTGGCCGGGGCCTATGACCTACTATGACCTAACTGCGGGTGCGTAGCGGTGGAGCTGGAAGGTTTCGATGAGCTTGTCCTGGGTGGCGGTGGTCTCGGTGAGCATCCGGCGCGCCTTGGGCCGGCCGCGTTCGGCGGGGTAGATCAGGACGGTCTCGCCGATGGCGGCGAGCTGGTGCAGCAGTTCGCGGACTGACATGCGCAACCCGGCGCGCTCGGCTTGCAGGCGCATCAGATGGGCGGTCTGCAGCGCGAGAACGCAGGTGAACGCGTGGATGCGGATGTTGTGCTCGGTCCAGTGGAACATCGGGGAGAAGGACACGGCGCGGGGGTCTTTCATCTGGCGGAAGGAGAACTCAAGGAGCAAGCCAGACTGAACGTTTTTCATCCTGATCGTGGAGTGTCCCGGCAAATGACCTGATCACGGACGGCGTAGTAATAGGACAACGCGCTAGAGGCCGTTGTCGAGCAGGGATGTGGTTGAGACAGGAACGTCCTCCTGGTGCGGTGGTACGGGCTTGGTGTCCCAAACGCAGCGAGGAGGACGTTCTGTGGGTAAGGGTAGCGGCAGCGGCATGACGCGGGGAGACCGGAAGCGGAATGCGCGGCGGGAGCGGCTGCGGGGGCTGCTGCCGCGTGACGGCGCGGTGATCGGGATCGATCTGGCCGAGGATAAGCAGGCGCTCGCGGTGATCGATCACGATGTGCGGGTGCTGGCGCGGAAGACGGTCCGGGTGAAGGCGTTCCGGCTTGGTGAGGCACTGGACTGGGTGGCTGGGCAGGCGCGGGCGAAGGGGTTCGCGCAGGTGACGGTGGCGTGCGAGCCGACCGGGCCGCGCTGGATGCAGGTGCAGCGGCTGTGCGCGGAGCGGGGCCTGCCGCTGGTGTGCGTCCAGCCGCTGATGTCCCATATCGCCCGGGAGCAACAGGACTATACGACACACAAGACCGATGAGTCTGATTGCGTGATGATTGCCCGGCTGGCGGTCGAGCTGCACTGTTATATCCCCGAAGAGCTCGATGAGACGTGGGCGCACCTGCGGCAGCTGGGCCGGCGCCGCGCGCAGCTGGTCACCGCGGCGACCGCGTCGGCGCACCGGATCGGGGACTTCTTGTCCGTCGCGTGGCCGACCGTGATGGAGACGTGCGCTCAGCCGCTGCTGTCCCGGACCTGGCTGGCGGCGGTGCAGGTGGTGACGCAGCGGTGCGGCGGGCAGCCGGGCAGGCTGGCCGGGATGGGCGAGGAGGCGTTCACCGCCCTGGTCCGCGGCGCGGCCGGCGACTGGGGCGCCTGCAAGGCCTGGGGCCCGATCTGCCGCCGGATCTTCGCCGCGCTGACCGCTACCGAGGGGGTCGTCGCCTGGTCCCGGCGCGGGCTGCTGCGCCGGGTCGCTGACGAGCTGGGCGACCTGCAGCGCACCCGCGCCCAGCTGCGCGCCGTGGAGGCTGACATGGTGGCCGTGCTGGACGAGCTCAGCCTGTCCCGCCTGGCGGGCATCCCCGCCCTGACCGCCGTCGGCGCGGCGGCGATCCTGGCCGAGACCGGTGACCCGCGCCGCTACGACAGCTCATCCTCGCTGGTCAAGCACGCCGGGCTGTCCCCCTCTGATAACGCCTCCGGCACCTTCCTCGGCGAGGCGCACATCTCCCGCCGGGGACGGCCGGGACTGCGGCTGGCTGTGTGGCGCATGGTCTGGCCGATGCTCCAGTTCAACCCCGTGATGGCCGCCAAGTACCAGGCGATGACCCAGGTCGCCGGCGACCCCGCAGAGCACGCCGCCGCCGGCACCCGGCAGGCGAGCGCGGCGGCCGCCGCGGCCCGGGCGCGGCGCGCCAAGGCCCGCGTCGCCTGCGCCGCCTCGCTGCTGCGCTGGATCTACTCCATGGTCGTCCACGGCACCAGCTGGGATGCTGCCGTCGCCGCCGGCCAGACCGCCACCCAGCACGCCCCCCGCCCGGCGGAGGCTGCCTGACCAGCGATACCGCCTCGATCCAGCATCGGCGCCCTGAAGACCTTCCTCCTGACGAGGGGGAGAGCGAGCCCGTCCCGGCGTCGGGGACCAGCCCCGTCCGACACCCTGGGCAGCTCTCCCCCGGTCGCCTGGAGCTTCTCACCAGCCCGGTTGAACGCTGTAGGAGCAGGCATGCCCGCCTTGCCGCGGGCAGGCCGAGCCCGCTTGCACTACGTAGAGCGAGAAGACCCAGGTGACGGGCGGCCCCGCAACCGCGGCACGGCGATCATCATGCCGCTGCCGAACTTCGTCATGCGCTCACCCGCGCTCCCGTACCACGCGTACGCGACACTAGCGTCACCCGTAGTAAGAACCCCCAGGCCGCGAACCGTCACCACCATCAGCGCAAGACTCGCCTCGTACCGCTTGACAACTTCTTCTTACGCTGGTGTCGGCTTGGAACATGGCAGAGCCCCTGGTAGATGAAGCGATCGACCAAGATCCGCATCCACTGCCAAGGGGCTCCGATGCTTTTCTACCGTGCCGCGCTGCCGTTGTCATCCCAGACGCTCGCTTACACCGCCGGGGTCATCCGCCGTCACTGCAGCAGGACCGGCCGGGCTGGTGCGCCGTCCCTCCGGGGAGGTGGTGCTGGACCCGGACGAGCAGATGCGTACCGTGGTCGGCCTGGTCTTCGATCTGTTCGAGCGGCTCGGCACGGTGGGCGCCGTGCTGGGGTTTCTCGCGGACAACCGCATCCAGCTGGGAGTCCGGCTGCGGGAGGGACCCGAACGCGGGAAGCTGGCCTGGCGCCGCCCCAGCCGCGCCGGGGTGACGAACCTGCTGCGCAACCCGGCCTACGCTGGCATCTACGCCTATGGCCGCAGCACACTGGACCCCAGGCGGCGCCAGCCGGGGCGGCCGTGCACTGGCCGGGTCCGGGTCGGGCGCGATGGCTGGCTGGTCTACCTGCCCGGGCTGTTGCCCGCCTATATCAGCATCGAGCAGTATGAGCGGAACATGCAGCGACTGGACGCCAACCGGTCCCGCGCGCAGAGCCTGGGCGCGGTGCGCGACGGCCCGGCCCTGCTGGCCGGGCTGGTCGCCTGCGGCCGGTGCGGCAGCAAGATGACGGTGCGCTATCAGCGGGGTCCGGGCGGGAAGCTGCACCCGGTCTACGTGTGCGGCCGCGACAAGGCCGATTACGCCGCCAGCCAGTGCCAGCAGCTGGCCGGCCCGTGTGTCGGCGCGCACGTCACCGGTCTGCTGCTGGCCGCGATGGCACCGGCCGCACTGGAGGTCTCGCTGACCGCAGCCGGGCACGTCGAGGCCCAGCGCGAACAGGTGGACCGGATCTGGCGGCAGCGCCTGGAACGCGCCGAGTTCGCCGCTGACCGGGCCCGCCGCCAGTACCAGCTCGCCGAGCCGGAGAACCGGCTGGTCGTCCGGCAGCTGGAGAAGGACTGGGAGGCTGCGCTGGCCGAGCGGCAGCGGCTGGGTGAGGAGTACGACCGGCTGGCCGCGGCCCGCCCCCGGACGCTGACAGCCACCGAACGCGAGCAGATCCGGGGCCTGGCCGCTGACCTGCCCGCGGTCTGGGACACTCCGACCACCACCGGCGCGGACCGCAAGCAGCTGATCCGGCACCTGGTCGAACAGGTCCGCATCACGGTGGCCGGGACCAGCGAGAAGGTGGACGTGGAGATCGTCTGGGCGGGCGGGCACCGCACCCGCGCGCAGATCACCCGCCCGGTGGCCTGCCTGACCCAGCTCAGCTACTACCCTCAGCTCGCCGCCCGGGCCCGCGAACTGGCCGGCAGCGGATGCACCATCGCGCAGATCGCCGAGCGCCTCAACGCCGAGGGCTTCCGCCCGCCCAAGCGCAGCCCGGTCTTCACCCCGAACGCGGTCAGCGACTTGCTAGGTTCCCTGGGCATCCAGCGCTCCCGCGTCCCAGCCCGCCGCAACCGGCCTGCCCTGGCCAAGCACGAGTGGTGGCTGCGCGACCTGGCCGCCCACCTGGGCATGCCCGAAGTCACCCTCGACGCCTGGGTCCGCTGCGGCTGGGCCACCGGCTACCCGCATCCCCGGGCCAGGCTGACAGTGGTCCGCGCCGACCCCGCTGAAGCCGAGCGGCTGCGCGTCCTGCACCACGTGCCCCGGGGCCAGCACAACCGCCGCCCCTGGCTGAGCAATCAAGCCGCGTTCATGAACACCGAACGGGAAGGAGCCGACGACAATGCCGACGAGCCGCGGCTATGACAGCACTGTGGCTTGCTCGTCTCGGCCTCGGACTGAAACCGGTAGGCGGCGATCACCTCGGCGGCGGGCCAGTCGTCGTGGTCGGTGATCAGCAGGTGCTTGCCGAAGATCTCCTCTTCCAGCGCGGCCCGCGCGGTGATGTCGACGGACCAGGTCAGCCGCAGGTCGCGGGGCTTGCCGCCGTCCAGCTGCCAGGTGCTGACGCGCCGGGTCCACGGGTCGCGGGTGATCTTGGTGATCTCCGCCTCGACCTTGTCCCTGGCCCGGCGGGTTTTGCCGCGGGCCAGGGTGGCGGCCAGCTCATCAAGCTGCCGGGCGGCCTTGGCCAGGGTGGTGCCGTCGAACCCGCGGGCTTGGTGCTCGTGCAGCTCCGGGGAGTGCGTCAAGATCGCCCGGCGCTCGGTGCCGTAGACCTCCCGCCGGGTGTCGCAGGCGGTCAGCCCGCCGAACCGTTCCCGGTCGACGACGGCGCGGGCGTCCGCGGGCAGAGCGAGCAGGTCACGGCAGTCACTGGCCGGCACTGACCCCACGTAGCGCAGGCTCGTGCCGGCCAGCAGCGCGAAGTTGGCTTCGGAGTTCTGCCCGGCGTCGAAGACGACCGTCATCTCGGTGCCGTCCTCCCCGGTAGCGGCGGCCAGGGCGGCGTGCCGGGCGGCCAGCGCGGCGATCATCTGCGGGAACTGGGTGACGTCGGGCTTGTTGCCGGGTGAGCGGCCTGGCCGCCGCGCGGCAGCACGAGGCGGTTACCTGGCCAGCTTCCGGCGGTCAGCGAAGTCGTTCGCATCCTCGGCCGCGAGGTACCCCTGCACGAGTCGCATCGCCGTCGCGCCGTCGCCGACGGCCGAAGCGATCCGCTTGATCGAATGGCAGCGGGCGTCTCCGGCGGCGAAGACGCCGGGCTGGAGGTCTCCAGCGGGAGAGGTGCGCGATCGAGCGGCCACCTCGACCGAAGGTCGGCCTCACCTCAACCGGTGAGGTGGCGGATCACCGCCGCGAACTGCTGCGTTGGCGAGAAGTCCACGTACTCGCAGTCCTCGAGGGCGCTGGGTGCGTGGCCAGGAGGCCAGTAGAACGCTTGCCCCGCCTCGTACACTTCGTCGCCGTCGCGGGTCTTCATCTTGCAGCCCTTAAGCATGTAGCCCCAGTGCGGGCAGGGGCACAGGTCGTCCGGCAGGCCCGCGAGCGCCGGGCCGAGGTCGGTTCCCTTCCGGAACCGGATGAAGGAGACGGTCATGTCACCGGCCTCCGACAGTCGCACCTCAACATTGTCGTCCTTGATTGCCACCCGGGCATCGTCGCGGTTGATTGTTCCCATTTCTGATGCCTCCTTGTCGAGCCCCGGCCATTGAGCCGCGGGCACGGACGTTGCGCTTGAGCCGGAACAGCTTGCCTGCGTCGAGCGGTCCCTGACCGGGACCAGCGGCCGGGCCAGTGCCCGGATCCGGTCACCTTCTCGCTCCTATGTCGGCGCATCAGCGGTCCATGCGTCACCGCACGCCAGGCATTCCGTCCAGGATCTGCCTAGCCACGACACCCCGCTCACGTACGCGAGCCGGCGGCACCGGGGGCATACCTGCCCGGAGCAAACCCGCATCCCCGGAGCTACCGCCGTTTCAGTTACCGGAGCGGCGCCGCCCGGATCACCTGCCGTGGCGTGGCGTCGCAGCGCAGGCCGGTGAAACGCCGCGGGCGGGCAGGTCCCATCGTCGATACAGCCGGCGTGCTGGTGCGGACTGGGGGTGCAGCCAATATCGTTTACGTTGTCGCGGCAGCCAGCAACCTCGAGCGTCATGACGGGTCCTTTACATCGGCAGTTCGACTGCGAGGTGTGCTCGGCCGCGAAGCGCGCCGGCCGGGCACGCCCAGTCCGGCCTGCGCGGTGGGCCCGCTGGCGGGCTGGATGTTCTGGTTGATGTGGAAGGTGTTGCCCGGGTCGTAGCGGTTCTTGATCTGGGCGAGCCGGTCGTAGTTGCCGCGGTAGGACGCGCGGACCCGGTCCTGGCCCTCGTCCATCAGGAAGTTGACGTAGGCCCCGCCAGCTGAGGTCGGGTGTAGCGCCTCCCAGTAGTCCCGGGCCCACTGCGAGATGCGGTCCGCGTTCGCGGGGTCCGGGTCGACGCCGACGATCACGCCGGCCCAGCCGCCGTCCCGGTAGGCGAAGGCGGTCGCGTCGGCGGGCACCCGGCTGGCGGCACCGTCGATGGGGTACAGGTGCATGGTGGAGTGCCCCGTCGGGAGCTGCTCGGCGTACCTGCGGTGCACGTCGATCGCGGCGTCGGAGATCTCATTGAAGAAGTCCGCCCGCCAGTACCACTGCAGCCCGGCCGGGTAGAGGCCGTCGAAGACCGACTGCAGCACGGTGAACGGCATCTCCTGGATACCCACCAGCAACGGCGAGCCGTACGTCCGGACAGGGTCGAGCACGTCGGCGGCCCGGTCGTGCGCTCCGGTGTAGCACCAGATGATTCCGCACACCTTCCGGCCCCACAGCGCCTCGGGGAACATCGGAACTGGGGGGACGGTGAGGACGGCGATCCAGCCGCTCAGCTCCTCCGGCAGCGACGGCACCAGCTCCCGGTACCAGCGCATGACCGCACCGATGTCGGCGAGGTCGTAGAACACCGGGCCGGCGGTGACCATGCCGTCCTCGCCGATGTCGTGGCAGCGGAAGGTGAACGACGTGACGACGCCGAAGTTGCCGCCGCCGCCGCGCAGCGCCCAGAACAGGTCAGTGTGGGAGTTCTCGCTGGCCGTCACGAACGTCCCGTCCGCGAGTACCACGTCGGCGGCGAGGAGGTTGTCCACCGTCAGGCCGAACCGCCGGGTGAGGTAGCCGATGCCGCCGCCGAGCGTCAGGCCCCCCACGCCGGTGGAGGCGAGGAAGCCGGACGGGGTGGCCATGCCGAAGGCCACGGTCGCGTGGTCGACGTCGCCCCAGGTGCATCCGGCGTCGGCGCGGACGGTGTGGTCCTGCGGGTTGACTGTGGTGCTGCGCAGCAGCGACAGGTCGATGACCAGGGCGCCGTCCCACACTCCGAAGCCGGCCGCGTTGTGGCCGCCCCCGCGGACCGCAATCTCGGTGCCGTGCTCGCGGGCGAACCGCACGCAGGCAATAACGTCGGCGGTGTCCCGGCAGCGGGCGATGGCGGCCGGGTGCTTGTCGATCATGGCGTTGTACACGGCGCGTGCCTGGTCGTATCCGGGATCGCCGGACGTGATGAGGTCACCGCGCATGGCGGCGGCCAGTTCCGCGTACGGAGCCGTGGTGGTGGCCGATGTGGTCATGTCGTCTCCTTCGGGTGCATCGTTGAAATCCGGTGCACGCCGAACGTATGAACCGCGGCGTTCGCGTAGCGTTCGGGGCGCGTGTCCGGCGCCACGCTGCCGGGGGGAACGCCGGGAGCGGGAAGGCGAACGTTCCGCCTGCCGAGGTCACGCTCGCAGCGCCGGAGCAGCACCACACTGCCGTGCTCCGACGCCATCTTCGCGGCGGAGAGCAGGCGCGCGACGGCGGCCTGCTCGTCGTCATGGACGGCCCGCATCCGCATCACCTCCGGCAGCCACCACACGTCGTGATGGACGCGCCCAGCGGCGAGGGCGGCGTCAAGGGTGGCCCTCGCGGCGCCGGGCCGGCTGTCCCGGGCGGAGAGATCGGCGAGCAGCGACAGCCAGTACGGCATGCGCGCGAACGCGCCCTCCGATTTGAGGTTGCCGATGCCGCGGCGGACCAGGTCGGCGCCTGAAGCACCATCGCGGGACCAGCCATCCAGGATCAGCACCCACTCGCGGTAATAGGCGAAGTCATACCGGTCGCACAGCCGGCGCAGCTCATCAACGGCGTTCCTCAGCTCGGGCAGGTCGTGTCGCATCTGGTGGGTGATGCAGGCGTAGGCCAGGGCTACCGCCTGGCTGTAGGGGTGGCCGATCGCTCGGGCCAGCCTTATGGCGTTGCGGCAGGCGGCCAGGGCCTCGTCGTCGTGGCCGAGCAGCCAGTGGGCATGCGCGGCCCAGGCCATCCCGTGCACGTCCGGGCGGGTGCCGACACTCAGCCAGATGGCACCGCCGCCCAGCCTGGCGGCAAGTTCCAGGTGACGCAGCCCCTCGGCCGGCATCCCCAGGTTGATGGCGGAACCGCCGACGGCGAAATGAGCCTGTCCGCATAGCTCGGACTCAGGGTCGGCGAGGTCCAGGGCGCGGGTGGCCGTCCGGTGGCTGCCGGCCGTGCGTCCCTGCACGAACTGCGTGGCCCACAGCGCAGCCATGCCGGCGACCGTCGAGTCCTTGCGGCCCAGTGACTCGGCGAGGGCGATCGTCCGCTCCAGCGCCTGCTGCAGATCCCGGGAGGAGTAGCCGTACCTGGCGTTAAGCGGTGCCGCCATCGCCTCCAGTACCGCGAGTTCGCGGGAGTCCCGGTCTCGTCCCGCGGGCATGGCCGCGATGATCGATAGCGCCTTCTCATGCAGCCGGATGGCCTCGGTATGGGCGAACATGCCGGCGGCGACGTCGGCTGCCCGCTGGTAGTTGGCCACCGCCCGCTCGGGCCGTCCGGCCCGTGCATACTGCTCGGCGAGCCGGGCCGCGACGCCATCTGTGTTTTCGGCGTGGAGCAGTTCCAGGCCCTGGGCGATGCGCCGGTGCAGCAGCCAGCGTCGCGGCGGGCTGATCCCCGCATATGCCGTTTCGCGCAGCAGGTCGTGGGAGAAGTCGTAACCGTCCCGGAACTCCCGGATGATCCTGCGCCGCCACAGCTCGTCGACGGCTTCCACGATCAGGTCGGCGTCCAGGTCGGTTGCCTCGGTGAGCAGGTCGAGGGTGAAGTTCGTGCCCACCGCCGCCGCGAGACCGGCTACCTCCCGGGCAACCGCGGTCCCCTGGTCGAGACGTTTGTGCAGCACCGCGGCGAGATCACCGGCCGGGAGCGACGTGCCGCCAGGATCGGCGGTGCCGCGCGTCGCCTCGATGATGTACAGCGGGAAGCCGCCCGTCGCCGCCTGTAGCAGGTCGGCGCGGGCCTTAGGGAGAGGCTGCCCGGAAACAGCCTCGGCGAGACGCGCCGTATCGGCGACCTCCAGCGGGCCGAGAGGGACCTCGGTCAGCAGCCCGGTAGCCCGCATCCGGACGATCCAGCCCGCGAGCTCGGGGTCTTCGTCGAGGTCGTCCTGGCGCAATGTCGCGGCCACCAGGAGCCGGGCGTCGTCGGCTAGGCCCAGGCAGAACGTGATGAAGGCCAGCGTCTCCTGATCACACCACTGCAGGTTGTCCAGCACCAGCAGCAGCGGCCGCCGGACGGCGATCAGCGCCCGGGCCAGGCCTTCCAGGAAGCGGTGACGTTGCCAGGCGTCCGCCGTCGTTCTCGAGCTGGCCCCGCCACCGATGGGCACGAGCCTGCCGACTTCGGCGCGCCAGGCGGGATCGAGGGTCGCCACCGCCGACTGGACCGCGTCGTTCCGCAGCCAGTCCGCTACCGGGGCCAGCGCCAGCCGTCCCGCTGCGCCAAAGCAACGCGCGTGCGCCACCACTCCGCCCTGCAACCGTGCCATCTCGGCGACCTCGGCCACCAGGCGGGTCTTCCCGACGCCGGCGCCACCGCGGACCAGCACAAGACCACGGCGGCCCGCAACCGCCGCCCGCCACACGTCCAGCAGCACGCTGAGCTCAGCGGACCGGCCGACAAGCTGTGCCGTAGCCAGCCCGGAACGGCCGGCCGCCGCGCTGGCCGCGGTCGGCGGCCGTACCGCCAGGCGGGCGGGCGCCATCAGGCGCTGGAACGCCCGGCGCGTCGAGGGGTCCGGCGCGACACCGAGCTCGCGCTCCAGCACCGACGCGCAATGGTGGTAGGTGCTGACGGCGCCGGCCCGGTCGCCCAGATCGGCCTGCATCTCCATCAGGGAGCGATAGCCGATTTCCTCCAGCGGCTGCAGCTGGATCCGGTGCCGGGCTGCCTCCACCGCTCCGGCCAGGTCACCGGTTCGCGCCCGCGCCGCGCAGGCCAGGTCGCACAGGTCCACGCACTGGCGCTCGAGTTGCGCCCTGGCGTCGAGGAGCCAGTCGTCGTATACGCCGGGCAGCAGCTCACCCCCGTAGGCGGCGATCGCCGCGGGGGCATGCCGCAGGATCCCGTCGTCATCATCGGCAGCCGCCGCCACCAGCGCCGCTTCGCGCTCAGTGTCGAAGACGCGCACGTCGACGCGGCATGTCTTCGTGTCGCTCCAGCACAGCTCTCTGGGCGTCACTACAAGCGATGGCTCGTCCCCCAGGATCTGGCGCAGGTGGTGGAGTTCGCGGCGCAGGTTGGTCAGGGCCTGCACATCCGTGGACTCGGGCCAGAGCAGGCCGGCGATACGCTGCCGGGCCTGCGCGGATCCGGCATGCAGAACCAGGAATGCGACCAGGGCGACAACGCGCGACGACCGGCCCCGGATGCTTCCGGCCCGGTCGTCAGTGATTGCCTGCTCGCCCAGGAGCGACACGTGCAACACATCGACCCCTCCTACGGCCTTAGTTAGTCGGCTGGCATGAGGAAGCGATGGAGCCTGTGTGGAGAACCTATGGAGATCCAGTCCGGTTGCCCGTCCAGCCGGAAGCGCGTTCGGCCACCCGGGTCATCCGTTTACCGACAGAGGGGGTTCGGCCGCGCCTTCGGCGGACAGGTACTCGTGCACCAGCCGCACCCCTATGCGGCGGATGTGTCCTGTGTAACGATCCGGCCTGGTCTGGGTCATGATCGGCGTGTTACGTGAGGGAAGCAAAGGGACTCCTGATAGGTCGGCGGTTGTCTACGCCAGCGAGGTTGTCGCGATCACCGACATCACCGACGTCCCGACGCGCTACAGCACCGGCCCGGTCGTCTCCCGTGACATCACCGGCGACCCGTCGTCCTGCGTCTTCAGGGCCGGGCTGCCCTAGGCCGCCCCTAGCCGCGATAAAGGTCGTCGGGGTAAGGATGCAGGGCCTTGGCGACAATCTCCTCGCCGACGTCGGGACCGTCCGTGTCTGCGGAGTCGATGAAGCTGACGCCCAGCTCGACCGCCTTGCGCACGGTGGCGATGGCCGGTTAACCGTTAGGTCACCGCCGGTGCTGATCGTGCCCGCCGCCCCAGCCGATGGCTGGCTGCTCATGAGAGGTCTCCCTCATGTTGAGTGCTCACCCCGGAGGCGCGGTCGTACCGCCAGGCGCCTGCGCCCCGGCGCTCGGACTTCCGGCATCGCCCCGAGCACGATCAGCCAGCCCCGGGCTGCGGCTTAGATGTTTGCACAGCGTCTGGCCGGGCAAAGGACCGCGCAGGCCGTGAGCCCTGCTGTCATAGGGCAGCGACGATGGCCTCGATCGCGCCCACGATCTCCGGCAGCGTCTGGCCGGCGATGGCCAGGTCCGCCAGTAGCATGTTCTTCGGGTCTAGAAACTGCACACACTCCAGTAGTCCGTTCGATCGTGGGTCCCGATCCAGACCCCGTTGACCCCGTACTGGTGCTTGACGTCCTGCGCGTTCACCGGCCAGAGGGCCTTCCCATCCGCGCCCAGCAGGACCGGGATGACGCTGCCGTGACTCGATGATGCGGGCGGTGACGTAGCCGAGGGCCAGGGCCTCGTTCTGCCGTTTGAGGATCGGGAACAGCACCACGGCGCTGCCGACGTTGGCGATGATGAGGAGGACCTCGAGCAACGCGCCGAAGGCCACGTGGGTGTCGGCGCCGGCGCCGACGATGTAGTTGGTGTGATCCAGCACCGGGGTGTAGAGAAGGAGCGCCGCTGGGATCGAAGTAAGAAAGGTGATCACGAAGAGCGCGCCTGCAATTAGCGCGGTCTTTCTGGTTGAGCTCATCTGTTAGCTGCCTCGTGGCTTCGGCCGCGCTCGCGTCATCTGACGGTGCGGCTGTCAGCCACCTGATGCTGCGAATCCACCTCCGAACACACGGCCCGTAGGGGCAGTTTTGCCGGCCGAACGGCAATGACTACAGCCTTGCCAGACCCACGCGAAAGCCGGTTGGAGATGGCGTGGAGACCGTGTGGAGGCGAAGCCCCCGGAGCCGCCTCGTGCGCTCCGCGCCACCCTTGATAGATGATCTCCCCCGGCAAGACGTCGGCACCAAGCAGGAGGACGGGGAAGCTGAAGGCCGGGCGCTACGCATTTCCGCGGTGGTGGGTCTATCTCGTGGTTGACGCCGGTTCATGCGGGCCCAGTACAGATGGCTGCGCGAGTCGGTGCCCCGGCTGGCTGAGCGGGCCCGGACGGAGTGCTGGACTTATAAGGGGTTCCTGGCCGTCTGTCTGCAGCCGGAGGTCGCCGGCCGCGAAGCCCACGGCGGCGAAGCCGCATCCGGGCCGCGAGGTTCCCGGCCCGCAAGTGCTTGTTGCCGGCACCTGGCGCAACGACGCCTTCGATGACGACCCGGACCTGGCGGCCTGGACGGTGCTGATGCGGGCCGCCGGATTGCTGACCGAGCTTTCCCTCAGCCCGCTGGACGCTGCCGGAACCCTCGCGGCTGGCCGAGGAGATCTCCGGCTGGCCGCCGCCGGAATCCGACGCTGACCTACTCCAGGCCGCGACCGGAGGTTTCCGCTGTACATCGTCGAGGCCATGCGCGGCCTCGCCGATGCCGACGGCACCTCGCTGCCGGCCGGCGATCTGGCGGCCGTGCTGCGTAACCGGCTCGAGCGGGCGTCGGCGCCAGCCCGGGAGGTAGCCGGCCTCGCGGCGGCGGTGGGGCGGACTTCACCGTCGACCTGCTCACCGAGGCGAGCGACCTGGACGCTGGCACGGTGGTGGGGCCGTCGACGAGTTGTGGCGGCGCAGGATCATGCGCGAGTGCCGCGACGGCTATGACTTTTCCCACGATATTCTTCGCGAGACGGCATATACGCTGGTCAGCCCGCCGAAGCGCTGGCTGCTACACCGACGCGTGACGCAGGCGCTCGAGCTTCTTCATCCCGACGATGCGGACACGGTCTCGGCTCAGTTTGCCGAGCAGTACGCGCCCGGCGGCCAGCTGACGCGGGCGGTGGCCTACTACCGCCGGGCCGCCGATGTCGCCGCGGCCCGGCCAGGTCGCGCTCTGGATGACGCAGTTCGGTTCGGGGGCGGGTGGTCGAGGCGAACCAGACAGCCAAGCGGGCGCTGACGCTGGTCGATCCCGGCTCCGAGCCGAGCGGTCCGCCTCATTTCGCGGTCGGCGGGTCGGCCGTCACGCTGGGCAAGCCCGCAGAGGCGGTGCATCATCTCAAGCTCGCCGTCAGGCTGACCAGCGGTGCCCCCTCACTGCGCACCGGTACCCGGGCCGACGTCCACGGCGAAGCTTTCTCCGCGCACGCCTACTGGCTACTTGGCCGGGACGACGAAGCCCAGTCCAGCTGTCACGGCGCCATCAGCCTCGCCCGGACCGCCGGCCACCCGTACAGCCTGGCGGTGGCCCTCGCATACGGCGCCATGACGCATCAGATGCGCGGCGACCTGCCAGGGCTCCGGGCCGCCGTCGCCGAGCTGCGTGAACTGTGCGAGCGTTACGGCTTTGCCTACTACCGGAAGTGGGCCCTGATCCTGGACGGCTGGTCCCGGCCCGGCGCGTCTGGCCTCGATCTGGCTCAGGCGGGTATCAGCAATCTCAAGTCGGAGGGCTCGTTCGCGCGCATGCCGTACTGGCTCTCGCTGCTCGCCGACCTAATGAACGTGACGCCAGGTCCGACGCCGCGCGGGCCACGCTCGACGCGGCGGTCGCCGCTGGGCAGGCCTACGACGATCGGTGGTGGCTTCCCGAGGTGATGCGGATGCGCGCCGCGCACGATGACGCCACGGCCACATTCTCGAGACTGCGTTCGACCGCACAGCTGGCGTCCGGTCAGGGCAGCGTCGCGCTGCTCCGGCGCTGTGAACGCTACCTCGCCGCGCTGCCGTTGGCTGGCGTTCGCCAGCTTCGCTGAGCGAGCGCGGCCGCGAACGCCGTGCGAACGGTGCGAGTCCTAGCTTCATGGTGCCCCGTCACGTCGGGGCAGTGAAACGGGAAGGAACCCACATGACTACGACATCGGCCGACATCACCACCGGAGCGCTCGAGCAGCTGGCCGCTGGCCTGCGAGGCGAGCTGATAGTGTCGGGAGATCCCGGCTACGACGCGGCACGCGCCGTCTACAACGGCATGATTGATAAGCATCCGGCGGCCGTCGCGCACTGCCGGGACACCGCCGACGTGATCACCTGCGTAGGTTTCGGCCGTGACCGTGGTATCGAGCTTGCTGTCAGGGGCGGCGGTCACAACGCGGCCGGCCTGGGGGTGGCGGACGGCGCCCTGGTCATCGACCTGTCACTGCTGCGCAGCACCACGGTCGACCCGGCGAACCACACCGTCCGCGCCGACGCCGGCTGCACCTGGGGAGACGTCGATCACGCCACCGTCGCGTTCGGCATGGCCACTCCGTCCGGCTTCCTCGCGTCCACCGGCGTGGCCGGCCTGACGCTCGGCGGCGGCATCGGCTACCTGTCCCGGCGCTTCGGCCTCACCGTCGACAATCTGCTGGCCGCCGACGTAGTGCTCGCCGACGGCACGCTGGTGACGGCCAGCGCGAGCGCGCACAGCGATCTGTTCTGGGCGTTGCGCGGCGGCGGCGGGAACTTCGGCATCGTCACGTCGTTCACCTTCCGCTGCCACGACATCGGCGAAGGCGGTACGATCACCGGCGGACCGGTGTTCTACGACCTGGCCGACGTCGGCAAGGTCATGCGCTGGTACCGGGACCTGATCCCGTCGCTGCCGGAGGAGCTGAGCGGCTGGATCGCGCTGCTCACGGTCCCGCCCGTGCCGCTGTTCCCGGAGGATCTGTGGGGCCGCAAGGTCTGCGGCATCGTCTGGTGCTACACCGGACGGCACGACCGCGCCGAGGCGGTGCTCGAGCCGGTCAAGACGTTCGGCTCACCGCTGATCGTGGCCTTGCAGGCCATGCCGTTCAGCATGCTGCAGAGCACGTTCGATCCCCTCTACCCGGCCGGGCTGCAATGGTACTGGCGGGCGGACTTCTTCAACGAGATCACCGATACAGCGATCGAGGTGCACCGCAAGTACGGCGAGTTGCTGCCGACCGGCCATTCCACTATGCACCTGTACCCCATCGACGGCGCGGCCAGCCGGGTGGCCACCGGCGCGACCGCCTTCGCCTACCGGGACGGCGGCTGGGCCGGCGTCATCGTCGGCGTCGACCCGGATCCCGCCAACGCTGGACGCATCACGCGATGGGCTAAGGACTACTGGCAGGAGCTGCACCCAACTTCGGCCGGCGGCGCGTACGTCAACTTCCTGATGGACGAGGGCCAGGACCGGGTGAAGGCGGCCTACCGCGGCAACTACGACCGGCTCGCCCAGATCAAGGAGCGGTACGACCCGGACAACATCTTCCACCTCAACCAGAACATCCAGCCCGGCTCACAGGGCTGAGCGATGTCACATCCTGTCTTGTTCGTAATCGATGATGACCCCGGGGTCGTGCGGGCACTGCGGGACGATCTCGGCCGCCGGTACGGCGAGGATTTCCGGGTTATCGGTGCCTCGTCGGCCGCCGCGGGACTGGCGATGCTGCGCGAGCTAGCCGATGAGGACGTCACGGTGGCCGTGCTCATCGTCGATCACAAGATGCCCGAGATGCCCGGCGTCGAGTTCCTCGCTCGCGCGCACAGCATGCACCCGCGGGCCAAGCGAGTGCTCCTGGTCGAGCGCGACTATTCGGCCCGCAGCCCGGTCATCCCGGCGCTGACGCTCGGCCAGGCCGACTACCACATCTCCAAGCCGTGGATGCTCGAGCAGGATCTCTACCGTGGGGTCAGCGAGTTCCTGGCCGAATGGGCCAAGAACCGCAGCGCCGCCTTCGAGCTTTTCCACGTTATCGGGCGGCTCGACGGCCGCAGCACCAACGAGCTCCGCGAGCTGCTCATCCGGTTCAACGTGCCGTTCCATTTCGACTCGGCGGACAGTCCGGAGGGCCGCCGCCTGCTCGAGCAGAAGGGCCTGTACGCAACCCGCCTGCCGGTCATGATCCGGCACGACGACTACACGATGGTCGAGCCGACGTCCGCCCAGATCGTCGAGGCTGTCGGCGGCAGCACCCGCAACGACGTGGACGAATGCGATGTTGTCATCGTCGGGGCGGGACCGGCGGGCCTGACCGCCGCCGTCTACGCCGCATCCGAGGGCCTCGAGACGGTGGTGCTCGAGGAGACCGTCTCCGGCGGCCAGGCGGGCAGCAGCCCCATGATCCGGAACTATCCGGGCTTCCCGTACGGCATCAGCGGGCACGAGCTCACCCGGCGAGCGTGCGAGCAGGCCTGGATATTCGGCGCGCACATGGTCTTCTCCCAGCCGGTCGTCGGCCTGGAGATCGTGGGAGACGAACGCATCGTGCGGATGGCGGACGGTCACCAGATCGTGGCCAGAACGGTCATCGCCGCGCCAGGTATCGCCTGGCGGCGTCTAGGAGTGCCGCGCTTGGAGGCACTGGTCGGTTCCGGCGTCTTCTACGGCGCGGCCTCGAGCGAGACGCAGGCCATGGAAGAACGCGACGTCTTCGTGGTGGGCGCCGGGAACTCGGCGGGCCAGACCGCGCTGCACCTCGCCCAGCGGTCCCGGCAGGTGACCATGCTGGTACGGGGTGACAGCCTGTCGCGTTCGATGTCGGAGTACCTGATCCGCGAGATCGAGGTCACACCTAACCTCGCGGTGCGGCTGAACACTGTGGTCATCGACGGCCACGGGATCGAGCACCTGGATGCCCTAACGCTGCACGACGTGCTTCAGGACCGAATCGAGCAGGTCCCGGCGGCGGCGCTCTTCGTCCTGATCGGCGGTGAGCCGCGGACCCAGTGGATGCCCAGCACGGTGCAGACCGACCATGGCTACATCCTGACCGGGCGTGACATCCTGCGGGACGGCGTGGCTGGGGCAAGCTGGCCGCTCGATCGGGCGCCGCTGCCGCTCGAGACCTCGATACCAGGCATTTTCGCGGTTGGCGACGCGCGTTACCGGTCGCTCAAGCGGGTCGCTTCCGCCGTCGGCGACGGGGCCACCGCAGTACGGCTCGCGCACGAATACCTGGCGGCTAAGACAGGGGCACATGCTGGCTGATAGCAGGCTTGGTGCGTGTCTGATATTCGGTGGTTTGGGTCAGGCGACGTGTCATGAGGGCGATCATTGGCCACAAGATCATGGCTTCGTGGCTGGCGGGCAGGTGCTCGTAGTTACGGGTGGTGCCGCAGTGCTTGCTGATCAGGCGAAGGGCCGGCTCCACGCGACCATGCTCGGCCTGCTGCTCGCCATCCCTGTCCACCCTCGGCGCCTCGCAGTCCAACGGCTTCCGACATCGGGCACCAGCCGCGCTGGGCGGACGTCATGTTGACAGCACACCAGTTGGTTTCGGCATGCCGGTCGCCGTCGGGACTCGCTGGTGGTCATCGCACTCAACAGCGCCGTAGCACTGGCGGTGCGGCTCGGCGGACACGTCCACCTCGACTGGACGCTGCTGGATACGTTCACGGTGGCCGCGCTGGCCGGGAACCGGGTCGCGTCCCGGGTCGATGCCGCCCGGCTGACCGCCGCGTTCACCGTCCTGCTGACCGCCGTAGCCGCCTACTCACTGTGCCGGAGTGTGCGCGGGCTGGTGTGAGTGGGCTGGCCGACCCGCGCTCGGGTATGACCGCCCCTTAAGCCGACCAGGCCCGGGATGCGGCCCCGCGTCCGGGCCAGAGGTAAGAGAGCACGCCTAGGCTGCTCGAGGTTACATGTTCAGGCTGGTGGATGGGATTGACCGTCTGATTGGAGTTCGGGTGCATGGCAGTCCCGGGGTGGATGTGGGTAGCGGCGACGGTGCTGGTTGCCGTGGTCGCGGCCGAGACCATGCTGTCCGGGCGCAGCTCATCCCCGGCCCGGCGGGCGGTGGTGTGGGCCGTTCAATGCGGGCGCGATGAAGACAATGTGGAGGCCGTATGTGACTGAGCTGGCGGCAAGTTGCCCAGGGCAGATCTGCCCGGAAGGGCGCAGCGGCATTCCTGCGTGCAGTTCACCGGGGCGCTGCGGACCTGCTGGACATGTGCGCCACGTGGCTGGCGAAGCGCGTCCTCGATGGCCCTGATTCTGGCCGGAGTGATCGGGCTCAACCTGTCCGGCGTGACGCCATGCCAGGGTTCCGCGTGGCCGTGGCGGATGCCCGTCTGCGGCCGCGCGGCCGCAGACGGCGGATGACTTCGATCACTGTGCTGATGGCGATCGAGGCGCCGAAGGCGATCACGAGCCCGGCCCATGGGTTGTCCTCGAAGGCCCGGCCGCCGATGCGGCCGGTGAAGAACGCGTAGAGCGCCCAGATGACGGCGGCCACCGCGGTCGCGGTGGTGAAGCGCCGGCGCGGATACCCGGTGAGCCCGCAGGTGAGGGTCACCGCGGTGCGGCCGCCGGGGATGAAGCGGCAGACGACGATGAGCTGCGCGCCCCATCGGGCGAGCGACCGCTCCGCCCACGCGCGGGCCTTCATGCCCTTCGCCGTGGTGAAGAACCTGCGCTGCACGGCGGGGCCGAAGCGGCGGCCGAGGAGGTAGCAGAGGTTGTCGCCGAGGAAGGCACCGGCGGCCGCGCAGCCGACGAGCAGCGCGATGCGCGGGTCGGTGCTCCCCGCGGTAGCGACGCCGAGGGCGATGACCACGGTCTCGCCCGGCAGCACAGGGAAGATCGCGTCAAGCGCCGGGATGACGAGCGCGATCAGGTAAGAGAGCGCCGAGCCGGCCTGGAGGCTGCCGAACGCGCTCATCGGCGTCCGGCCGCGGTGCCCGCCGCGGCGGGCACCGCGTCGGCACCAGCGGCGCAGCGGGCGCAGTACCGGGACTCGGGTGCGCCGGCGAGCAGTGCCTCAGGTATCAGCGCTCCGCACTGCTCGCACCGCCCGAAGCGCCCGGACGCCAGCCGGCCGAGCGCATCCTCGGTGTCGGCCAGCCGGTGGCGCGCGCCGACGGCGCGGCGGAGCAGCCGGCGAGCGTGCTTGTCCTCGATGCCGTCCGGGGCGTCCGCGGTGGCCGCGTGGTACGCCAGTGACAGTTCCGTGACCTCCTGCAACCGGATCCGCCATCGCGCTTCGAGGATGGCTCGCCAGCGCGGCCCGGGTAGTCCGTCGTCTTGTCGTCGCATTGCGCTCCTATGAGGGGTTAGCCGTCTTGCCCCCGCCGCGCGGACGACGACCGCTGGGCGGACCGGCGTGCGCGCAGCAGGCGGATGCACAGCACCGCCAGGCAGACGGCAAAGATGATCCATGGAGCCGCCACGATCAGGTCGCTTCCAGTCATCAGCCCTGCCTTATGCTGCGGTGCTAGCGGTATCGCTGTTCGGTACCAGTGCACCCGGCGGGCGTGCCTGCCCGGTGTAGTTGTCATGGTGATGGTGTGGAGGCGCGCCACGCGGCGGCGACGGGAGGCGCGATGGCAGCCACGGTGCTGGTGGTCGAGGACGAGCGCAAGCTGCGGGACTTCATCAGGTCATACCTGGAGCGAGCTGGCTTCACGGTGCTGTCCACCGGTTCGGGCGCCGAAGCGATCACCATGGCGGCGGACACGGCGCCGGACCTCGTGGTCCTGGACCTCGGCCTGCCCGACGTGCCTGGCGAGACCGTGGCCAGGGAACTGCGGGCGATGTCAGCGATCCCCATCGTGATGCTGACGGCCAAGGCGGCCGAGGAGGACCGGGTGCGCGGGCTGGAGCTCGGCGCGGACGATTACGTGACCAAGCCGTTCAGCCCGCGGGAGCTGGTCCTTCGGGTGCAGGCGATCTTGCGCCGCGGCGGTCGGGCCGCCGCGCCGCGGGGCGGCGCGAGCTACGGGGGAGGAGCCCTCGTCATCGACGAGCCGCGGCGGACCGTGACCGTTCGCGGCATACCCGCCCAGCTCACCCCCACGGAGTGGGGAGTTCTCGTTACGCTGGCAACGGTCCCGGGACGGGTCTACTCCCGCTTCGAGCTGATCAACAAGGTGCGCGGATACGAGTTCGAGGGCTATGAGCGCACGGTCGACTCGCATGTGAAGAACCTTCGCCGCAAGATCGAGGAGGACCCGGGCAGCCCGGGCATCATCGTGACCGTGCTCGGCGGCGGCTACCGGCTCGGCCTGGCCCGCGATGACTGACGCCCCGGCGCCCGTCCGGGCCCGGCTGATCCGCCGCGGCCCCGGGGATGGCGGTCACCGGGGCAGCACGCTGGGGCTGCGGCTGGCACTCGCGTTCCTCGGCGTGGCGCTGGCGGCGGTCGCGCTGATCGCCGTCCTCACCGCGGTCTTCTCCGCTGTCGACGTGTCCTCGCTCGCAAGCCGGCAGCGCAGCGAGCTGGCCAGCGCGTTCGCGGTCGCGGCGGCCAGCTCGTGGCAGCACGACCAGCGCTGGGAGAGTGCCGACCTCGCACCCACCCTCGACCTGGCCGCGCACAGCGGCGTGCAGCTTCAGGTGCGTGACGAGGCCGGCCATGCCGTGGCGGCCACCAGCGGCTTCACGTCGGCGACGGGCCCAGAGGCCAGCGCGCCCGTGCTGGTCAACGGGCGCCAGGTGGGCTGGGTGCGGGTCGGCCTGACCGCCTCCGGCCTCGGCGCCGCCGACGCGATCTTGCGGACCGCGCTGCTGCGGGCCATCGCCGGGACCGCCGGGCTCGCCGCCCTGCTCGCGCTCGCCGCCGGCCTCGGGGTCTCCCGGCGGATCACCCGTCCTGTCGCCCGGCTGATCGCGGTGACCCGCGCGATGGCCAGCGGCGACCGCTCCTCGCGTGCGGGCGAGATCAAGGCGCCCGGCGAGCTTCGCGAGCTCGCCGCCGCGTTCGACCACATGGCGGACACGCTCGACCACGAGGACAAGATCCGCCGGGACCTGGTCGCGAGCGTCGCCCATGAGCTGCGCACGCCCGTCGCCGTGCTCCAGGCCGGGCACGAGGCCCTGCTGGACGGCATCAGCGAACCGAGTCCAGAAGAGCTCGGGTCGCTGCGCGACGAGGTGCTCCGGCTAGCCCGCATGGTGGACGACCTGCAGACAATGGCCGCTGCCGATGCCGCTGTCCTCCAGCTCACGCGCGAGCGGCACGACCTCGCCGATATCGCCGGGTCCGCGGCCGACAGCCTGGCCCGCAGGTTCGAGACGGCGGAGGTCACGCTGGACCGCCAGCTCGCCCCGGCGCCAGTCCTCGCCGACGAGCGGTGGATGCACCAGGTGGTCACCAACCTCCTCGGCAACGCGCTCAAGTTCACGCCCGCCGCCGGCGCCGTCACGATCCGCACCAGGCAGGACGGCCCCAGCGCGGTACTCGAGGTCGCGGACACCGGCATCGGCATCCCAGCCGACGAGCTGCCGCGCATCTTCGACAGGTTCTGGCGCGGCCGGGCGGCCGCCCAGACTTCCGGCAGCGGAATCGGCCTCGCCATCGCGGCCGAGCTGGCGGGGGCGCATGGCGGCACGCTCACCGCCGCCAGCCGGCCCGGTGAGGGGACATGCCTCACCCTCACCCTGCCCCGCGCCTGAACGCCTCAACATCTGCGGCACGCCATCAATGATCCGCTTCCGGGTCACCGGGCTGCCGCTCGCCGCGCCATTCGCCGCCTGCCTGCTCGGCGAAGCGGCGCACGTGCCCGGGGTGCTCGCCATCGCGGTGGTGAGGCTGATGATGGGCCACGACACGCCCCACTCCACCTCCGGTGCCACCCGCCTCCAGGCGCGCGCGGCGGTTGTCGCGGATGGACGCGGCGGCGACGACAGCGAGCACGGCGGTGATGAACGCCGGCGCCGACCAGGCGGGGAACTCCCAGACGTCGGCGAGCAGCAGCTTGACCGCGACGGCCGCGAGGATGAGGGCCAGCCCCGGCTGCAGGTAGCGGAGCCCGCCGGCCGCCCCGGCGAGCAGGAAGTACAGCGCCCGCATGCCGAGTAGCGCGAACACGTTGGACGTGTACACCACGAAGGGGTCGGTGGTCACCGCGAGGACCGCCGGGATCGAGTCGACGGCGAAGATGACGTCGGTGGTCTCGACCACCACCAGAGCAAGCAGCAGCGGCGTGGCCAGCAGGTGACCGCTGTCGCGGAGGACGAACCGCTGGCCGTGCAGCTGGCCGGTGACCGGCAGCCGCCGCCGGAGCACCCGCAGCACGCGCGGGTGCTCCGGCGCGGCCTGGGTGCCGCCGCGCAGCATTTTGACCGCGGCGACGAGCAGCACGGCGCCGAAAACGTAGATGACCGGGTGAATGGCCTCCAGCAGCGTGATGCCGGCGGCGATGAACGCGGCTCGCATCACAAGTGCGCCGATGATGCCGATCATGAGCACCCGGTGCTGGTGGCGCGCCGGGATGGCGAACGCGGAGAAGATAGCGGCGAACAAGACGATATTGTCGACCGACAGGCTCTTCTCGATCAGGTACCCCGCCAGGTAGGCCTGGGCGGTACTGCCACCCGCCGAGGCCCACATCAGGCCGCCGAAGCCCAGGCCGATGATGATCCAGACGGCGCTCCAGGCGCCGGCCTCGCGCAGTGACACCTCGTGCGCCCAGCGGTGCAGGACGAGCACGTCCAGGGCCAGCATCGCGATCACGAAGGCGAGGAATGCGGCCCACGCCCATACCGGAACGGTCAACGCTGGCCTCCGCCCGGCAACAGGGCCCGGGTCGTCAGCGAGCCGGTTCCGTCTGCGGCAGCAGTCCGGCGGCGCGTCCACTGGTGAGCCGGCCCGTCACCCGCTCGACGAGCCGCAGCCCTGATCCGGCAATGTCGAGCTTCCCGACCGGGAAGCGTCGTCGGAGAGCCGGTCGACCGCTCGCTGGGCGCTTTCGTAGTCCTCGAACCGCGCGACGGTGTTCCACGCAGCACTGACCGGATCTACCAGCGGCATCCCGCTTCCTCGCATGCCTAGCCGCAGGCGAGCGTCCACGGCTATGACTTCCACGACCGCTCCATCCAGGTCGCCCGGCAGCGAGCCGGCCAGGCCGGCCTCGGCGGCCGCATCCGGTTCGAGCCGCTCGACGCGACCAGTTACCCGGCCGACGGCTTCGACCTGATCTGCTTGCTGGACACCCTCCACGATCTCGGCGACCCGGCCGCCGCGCTGGCCCACGCCCGCAAGGCCCTCGCCCCCGACGGCGCCGTCCTGGTCGTGGAACCGAACGCGGCCGACGACTACGCAGCGAACCTGGCCAGCCCGCTGGCCGCGCTCAGCTTCGCGGCGTCCACGTTCCAGTGCACGCCGGCCGCCCTGGCCCAGCCCGGCGGGGTCGCGCTCGGTGCCCAGGCCTGCCCTGCAGCGGTACGGCAACTGGCCGGCGAGGCCTGCTTCAGCCGGTTCCGGCAGGTCACCCAGACCCCGGTCAACGTCGTCCTCGAACTCCGGCCCTAACCGGACACCCGCCTGGCCCGGTTCCTACGCGTACGCCCAGGCGTTCGTTGACGGGCTCGGCCTCGTGCTCGGGGCTGCGCCGCGCTGGCGCTCGCTGGCTCGATCGCCGGGCTGCTCGCAGCCCGCCCGGTCAGGCGCCGACAGGCCGGCCACAGCGGCCGCCGCTGCCGCTCCGCGGCACACAACGAAGGCCAACGCCCCAGGGCCCGGGTGATCTCGCCTGAGACCGCACCAGCGGCCAACCACTCCCACACAGACCCATGACCTGGCCACCGGTGCACAGCCGAAGATACGCAGCAATGCGCATCTGTCCAGCGGCAGATCTGCTAGCGGCTCGTGATCACCGAAGCAACAGCCTCAAAGGAGGAATTTACGATGATCCATCCCGATATTTTGGCCGCCCTGGCCCGCGAGCGGTCTGGCACCTTCCTAGCGGAGGCGGAGGCCGCCCGCCGGGCCAGGCAAGCCCGCAGGCACCGCCAGCCGGGCCGCGCGTCCGGTACCCGCAGCAGGCCGCTGCGCCGGCTGCTGCCCTGGCTACACGGCCGGAGCCTCCGGCCCGGCGGACTGCCGCGGCCGGCCGCGGAGGGGACACCGGTCGTGCTGCGTGACGGGTCGGCGGTGCTGATCAGGCAGGTCCGCAGCACGGGCGCGCCGCTGCTGGCCTGGCTCAGCATTGCCTCATCCGCGCCGAGCGCCACCGCGGTATGCGACCCCTTGTGCGGGTCCACGCCGATCATCACCACCGCCACGACCTGCCCCTTCCTCACCCTTACGCCAGATGGGACCCCAGCGGGCATGCCTTATTACGGATCGGTCAGCGTCGCACCTCTTATGAGCCACACCACGGCAAGACCCGACAGGCTGGCACGTCGTTCGAAAGCCAGACCATCAAAGCGGCCGGCAGGGGATATGAGAGCCAGGCCCGTCGGACCTTTGAACGCTACGACGACCTCGGCCGTAACGCCTGCACCGATTCTTCAATAAGGGCGGATATGGGGAATTACGGTGCTGGCCATGACCAGCGTGATGATCCCCGTCACCAGCGCCAGCGCGCCAATAGTCAGGGTGGTCACGGCGTAGGCAGCCGACGGCCGTCGGCGGGTCTGGCCGGCCCCGAAGACCACGGCTCTTTCCTTCTTCAAGCTGCCAGGCCGACCCGGTGCTGTGATGATAAGCGTACTGGCTGGGTCGGAACCGCCCAGGTCCAGCTGGAACGGCGGGTACTGGTCGGTCATGAGCCCGGCGCAGGCAGCGACGCGCAGCACCCACCGGTTCAACCCGAGCACGAAATCGAAGATGGGCTGCGGGTACTGGCCGGCACACGCCCTTCCGGTACCGGAGGCCGATCACCCACACCGCCAGAGACCGGCCGTCCCGGTAGGCCGCGCAGGCGCCGTGCTGGCGTCAGACTAGGTTCATGGCAGTTGAGCGGCCACGCCGAGTTCAGGCGCAGCCATTTCCGTCCAGCAGGCGTCTGGTCACCGCGGCGATGCGCGCCGGCCTGCGCATGGCACCGATGGTCGGGCTGGTCGACGTGGACGTGACCGAGGCGAACCGGCTCCTGGCCGCCCACGAGCCGCCCTCGTCCCTGACCGCCTTTGTCGTCGCCAGCGTCGCCCGTGCCGCGGCGGCTCACTCCGACGTGCATGCCTACCGCAACTGGCGAGGGCAGCTGGTGACCCATCGCCACGTCGATGTCACCACGATGATCGAGATCCCGACCGGGCAGGGCCCCTTCGGCCTTCCCCATGTCCTGCGCAACGCCGATGTCCGGGAGGTGGCTGATCTGACCGCTGAGCTGCACCGGGTCAAACGCGAGCCATCGGCCAGCGGCAGCGGCAGATGGCTCGAACGAGCCGCACCGATCGCTGCCCGTATTCCGGGCGCGATCCCGGCGATGTACGCGGTGATGGCACGATCGGTCGCGGTCCGGCAGCGCGTCGGCACGGTCGCCGTGACCGCCGTGGGCATGTTCGCTGGCGGGGGAGGATTCGGCCTCACCCCCCCGACCATGATGAGCCTGGAGGTGGTCGTCGGCGGAATGACCCAGCGCCCGCGAGCCGTCAACGGCCAGGTCGAGATCCGCGACGTCCTGGACCTCACCCTGATCATCGACCACAATGTGGTCGACGGAGCGCCCGCCACCCGCTTCGGTGCCGAACTCCGGGAACTAATCGAAAGCGCCGCGGTCATTTCACCCCCGGCTTTCCCCGCTGATGACGTATGAGCGCTCTGGTTTTCCCAGCTGCACGGGCAGCTTGCTCACGGTAGTTATGTGATGGACTGCGATTCGCGGGTAACACCGGGGCGCGTGGTCGACCACGGGCCTGCCCACCGCCTCCCAGAGACGGGAGCCAGAGTGCCGCGGCATCACCGGGTCGGTGTATGACCCGACCATAGTCTTGCCGAGAATGGTTGGCATGGGCCAGCGTGGATGGCCGGGAGACTGGAACGATGAAGAAGACTGAATCCGTCGGCACCTCATACCTGGCTCTCCCCGATGGCGCTGGGCCTTTTCCGGGCGTGGTAATTATCCACGAGGCGTCGGGGCTCAATGACAATATCCGCGGCATATGCGGGCGGTTCGCCGGGGGCAGGCTACGCCGCACTCGGCGTGGACTTGTTCGAGGGCCGGAACCGGGTCGCGTGCATGGCGCGCATGTTCGCGGGCGGAATGGCCGGGAATCTCGACTACTACGGCGTTCCGGCGCTGAAGGCCGCGCTCGGGCAGCTGGCCAGCCATCCTCAGGTTGATGCCGCCCGGATCGGTGCTGTCGGCTTTTGCCTGGGTGGGTCCATCGTCCTGACCTGGGCCTGCACCGATGACCGGCTGGCCGCGATCGCGCCGTTCTACGGTGCCGCGCCCAAGCCGCGGGAGGCGATCCGGCGGATGTGCCCGGTCGTGGGGTCCTGGCCTGGTTCTGGCCGGGCAAGGACTTCACCACCAAGGCTGCCGGGGTGCTGGAGAACGAGCTTACGGGCGCCGGTATCCCGCATGACCTGAAGGTCTACCCGGGAGCGAAGCACTCTTTCTTTAATGACCAGTGGCGCAACTACAACCCCGCCGCCGCAGCCGATTCCTGGCAGCGGGTCCTCGCCTTCTTCGATAGCCATCTCCGGCGCAACCCGAGCGAAGGTTAAGGCGCAGGCTTGGCTACGGCTGGACCGCCAGGTTCTCGAAATATCGCTTCATGCTGGTCCATATGGCCTGCTCCTGGCGGCGGCCTATCCGGGTGATCAGCGGTGTCAGCAGCCCTGCCGCAGCAGCTTGTAACCCAGAGACCCGGGCCGCCAGGGATGAAGCGGCAGACGATGATCGCCTGCATCCCGAACCGCCGCAGTGACCGCTCGGCCCAGGCGCGGCGCCGCGCGCCTTTCTCGCTGGCGAGGAACCTGCGTTCGGCCCAGGGGGCCGAAGCGGCGGCCGATGAGGTAGGAGAGGTTGTCGCCGAGGAAGGCGCCCAGGGCGGCGCAGGCGACCAGCAGCGCGATACGCGGGTCGGCGCTGCCGGCGGTCGCCACGCCCAGGGCGATGATCGCGGTCTCGCTCGGCACCACCGGGAAGACCGCGTCCAGTGCGGGCATGGCGACCGCTATGGCGTACGACAGCAGGGAGTCGGCCTGGAGGCTGGTGAACACGCTCAACGATGCCCCTGTCCCTTTGCCGCTCGCGTCTGCTTTCTGCGGTCCAGCCTGGGGTGCCGGGCGGCTCGGCAGCCAGGGGCAGGAGTCCTGCTGATAGGGCTTGTGGCCGACCGCTTGGGGACTTTCGCCGTGGCTGATGGGACATCCAGCTCTGCGCCGGAGGCTGGCGCGCGGAGGCTGGTGTTGCAAACATCATCGGGGAAGTAAATAGGGTGGTCACGAGATCCCGTCCTATGATCCGCGGGACACGCTCTGGGCGAGCCCGCCGCCTCGTGCCTCCGCAGAACAGCAAGGCGCCCGCCAGGCGCCATCTTCACAGCCCCTCCACACAGATGGCATCCCACCTCCACCTGGCTCCAGTGGCCTATCGGTACGCCGGCACCGTCTGATCGCCGCGTGGGCATGCCCGCAGCCGACGGCGAGGTCTGGGCGGGGGAGACCAGTCGGAGGTACTAATCATGACGTTAATCCAAGAGCCCATATCCCCAGTGGAACTGGATTTGTCGGTTCCGGGGCCCAATGGGCAAGTACTACTGGCCAGCCAGGAGGAGAACGAGTCGAGCGCGAGGACCTATCCGCGCCGGCTCCCGGTGGCGATCGCTGAAGCGTCCGGCTCCTATGTCACCGATGTGGATGGCCGGGTGTATATCGACTTCCTGACCGGGGCCGGCGTGCTCGCGCTGGGGCACAATCATCCCGCGCTGGTCGCTGCGGTTCAGGATCAGCTGACGCGCCTGACGCACGGCCTGGACTTCCCCACCCCGGTGCGGGAGGAGTTCAAGCGGAATCAGCTCGGCATGCTGCCGACCACGCTGCGCGACGACATGAAGATTCACTTCTGCGGGCCGACCGGAAGCGACGCGGTGGAGGCCGCGGTCAAGCTGTGCAAGAAGGCGACCGGCCGCGGCGGCCTCGTCGTGTTCCAGGGCTCTTACCATGGCTCGACCCAGGGCGCGATGTCGCTCACGTCGGAGACTCATCCCAAGGATGGCCTGCAGAACCTGCTGCCTGGGGTACATTTCGCGCCTTACGCGTACTGTCACCGCTGCCCGCTGGCACTGACGCCAGCTACCTGTGCCACGAATTGCGCGCAGCTGCTGGCCAGTACCCTGCGTGACACCCACGGCGGCGTGCCAAAGCCCGCGGCCATCATCATGGAGCTCGTTCAGGGTGAGGGCGGGTCAATTCCGGCACCGGTCGATTTCGTCCAGCGGGTCGCCGCGGTCGCCCGGGAGCTGGACATCCCGCTCATCGTCGATGAGGTGCAGACCGGGTGCGGGCGCACCGGCACGTGGTACGCGTTCGAGCAGTACGGCATCGAGCCCGACGTGATCATCGCGTCCAAGGGCCTGTCCGGCCTTGGTCTGCCGGTGTCGGTGATCTTGTACCGCAGCCGCCTGGACGGCTGGGGACCGGGCAGTCACATCGGCACGTTCCGCGGCAACAACCTGGCCTTCGCCAGCGGCAACGCCTACCTGGAGGTCCTCCGGCGGGAAAACCTGCTGGACAACGTGCGGGCTCAGGGCCGGCACCTGGTGACCGGGCTGGATGAGCTGCGGCGGTCCACCAGTCTGATCAGCGACGTACGCGGCCTCGGGCTGATCCTCGGCATGGAGATGGCCGCTTATCCGGCCGCGTTGGTGACCGCGCACGAGGTCGCGGCACGCGTGCAACGCGCCGCGCTTCGGCGCGGCCTGATCCTCGAGATCGGCGGCCGGGAAGACAGCGTCGTACGGATACTCCCGCCGCTCAACGTGACGCGGCGTACCACCGACGACGCGCTCGCGATCATCGCGTCGGCCGTCACGGCGGTCGAGGCGGAACTGGAAGCCCGGAGAGGTTAGAGCAGTCATGACGGTAATTGAGGGCCCAATGATGTCCCCTGGCCTGACCGAGCCGGAGTCGGTCCTGCCTGCGGCGCGGGGGGTCGGCCTCCCGCGCAACGGGCGCGTGGTGTGGAAGTTCGGCGGCACGTCGGTCGGCGACGCCGGCCGGCTCCGCGCGGTCGCCGAGCGGCTGGTGGCCGCCCGGCGGCAGGGCACGCAGGTGGTCGCGGTGCTGTCCGCGATGGGCGGGACCACCGACGAGCTCGCCCAGCAGGCCTACGGCCTGGCCGCCGAGCCGCAGCCGTGGGAACTGGACGCGCTGCTGTCCGTCGGTGAGATGACGTCCTGCGCGCTCGCCGCTATCGCCGTGCACGACCTCGGTGAACGCGCGGTCTCGCTGACCGGCATGCAGGCCGGGATCTGCACCGATGACGCTCATGGCAACGCGCGGCTGCAGCAGGTCTCCCCCCAGCGGATCATCAAGGCGCTGGACGAAGGCGCAATCGTGCTCGTCGCCGGATTCCAGGGCGTGTCCGGCCGCGGTGACGTTACCACGCTGGGCCGCGGCGGCTCAGACGCCACCGCGATCGCCCTCGCCTCGGCGCTCGGCGCCCGCGAATGCGACATCTTCACCGATGTGCCCGGGGTGTTCACCGCGGATCCCCGGGTGGTGCCCGACGCCCGCAAGCTCACCGCGGTCAGCCACGAAGAGATGCTCCAGCTGGCCGACGCCGGCGCGCGAGTGCTGCAGACCCGAGCGGTCGAGCTCGCCGCTGCCCACGACATCGACATCCATGTCCGGTCCAGCTTCACGTCCGAGCCCGGAACCTGGATCCGCCGCCAGGCCTCCGCGCTCGAGGACGAGCGGATCTCCGGGATCGCGCACGCCGGGCACGACCCGGTGTATACCGTCTCCTGCCCGTCCCCGGCCATGGTTACTGCGGCCATGGCCCAGCGCGGACTCACCATCGGCCTGATCCTGCACGACGAACGCAGCGTGCGGTTCACCGCTCCCGGCTGGCTGCGCCCAGGTGACCGCGGCGCTGGCCGCGATGGACCTGGACGTGTCCGTCCGCGACGACCTCGGCAGCGTCAGCGTGGTCAGCTCCATGGTGGTCAACCGGTCCGACATCACCGCGATCATCCTGTCCGCCGTGGAAAACAGCGGCATCCACGCGCAGCTGATCACCCGCATGCCAAACCGGGTCTCCTGTCACGTCCTGGCTGCCGATGTCGGCCGGGCCGCGCAAGTCCTGCACGACGCCTTCCAGCTGCATGCCGGCGGGGAAAACAGCCCCGGCGGCGCAGCGGCGGCACCATCACCAACCGGCCACGTAGCAGTTTCCTAGCCGCGGTTCAACAGCAGCCTGGCGCCCACCTGGGCCTGGGCGCGCACCGTCACCTATTCAGCCCCTGCTGCGGTATGGGCAAAAGCGGCCGCCGGGGATTGCGCCGGCGAGCATCACAAAGAACAGGATATGAACAATGCTGCAAACGCTGACACGGGCGCCCGATGCTGCGGGGACCCGGCCAGGGTCACGTGCATGCCTTGACGGCCGGGTGCTGACCGCCGCCGGATACCAGGATGACGTCCGGTGGCGGGAGGGTGACCGGCTGGAGCATGTGTACGAGGCTCGCTGCGACTGGCTGCGGCAGCACGGCCAGGCTGACCGGCTCGCGGCCGACGCCGGGGACATCACCTTGACCTACGGCGAGCTGGACACGCGCGCCAACCAGCTGGCGCGGTTCCTGGTGCGCCGCGGCGTGCGGCCGGGTGACCGGATTGGGCTGCTGTTCGACGCCGCGGTGGACAGCTATGTGGCCATGCTGGCCGTGCTCAAGGCCCGCGCCGCGTACGTGCCGCTGGATGCGGCCTTCCCGGCCGGCCGGCTGGCGTTCATCACAGCCGACGCCGGCCTGCGGCTGGTACTGACCCATACCCGGCTCGCCGGCCCGGCTGAACCGCTGGCCGGAGCCGGGGCCGGGCTGCTGTGCGTGGACCAGGTGGCGGGCCTGGTGGCGGCCAAGCCCGCGGGCCGCTTGGGTCCCGGTGAGGTCGCGGCCCCGGCCGGTGACTTGTGCTACGTGATCTACACCTCAGGCTCGACCGGCCGGCCAAAGGGGGTGGCGATCAGCCATGCCAGCATCTGTAACTTCGTGCGGGTGGCGGCCGGGGTGTACGGCCTTACCGGCGGGGACCGGGTGTATCAGGGGATGACGATCGCGTTCGATTTTTCCGTCGAGGAGATCTGGGTGCCGTGGGCGGCCGGGGCGACCCTGGTGCCCCGGCCAGGCGGGGCCAGCCTCCTGGACGCGGAGCTGGACGCGTTCCTGGCCGCGCGGCGGGTCACCGCGCTGTGCTGCGTGCCGACGCTGCTGGCCACGCTGGAAGGTGACCACCCGCAGCTGCGGTTCCTGCTGGTGTCGGGGGAATCGTGCCCGCAGGACCTGGTCGCCCGCTGGCACCGGCCCGGCCGCCGTTTCCTGAACGTCTACGGTCCCACCGAGGCGACCGTGACCGCGACGTGGACGGTGCTGGACCCGGGGCGGCCGGTAACGATCGGGGTACCGCTGCCGACCTATTCGGCGGTCATCCTGGACCCGGACGCCGACCGTGCCCTGCCCCCGGGGGAAATGGGCGAAATCGCGATCGCGGGCATCGGCCTGGCCGAAGGGTACCTGAACCGGCCGGAGCTGACCGAGCGGGCCTTCATCCCTGATTTCCTGGGCATCCCGGGCAACCCGGCCGGCCGGATCTACCGGACCGGTGATCTGGGCCGGATCAGCCCCGCCGGTGAGATCGAGCACCACGGCCGGATCGATACCCAGGTCAAGATCCGCGGCTACCGGGTGGAACTCACCGAGATCGAGTCGGTCCTGCTGGCCGTGCCGGGCATCGCCCAGGCGGCGGTCGGCACCTGCCGTCCCGAGCCAGGTGTGACCGAGCTGGTCGCCTACTACAGCCCCTGCCACGACACTCCGGCGCCGGACCCAGACCGCATCTACGCGTTCCTGCGCGGCCGGCTGCCCTCCTACATGATGCCTCTCTACCTGGAGCAACTGCCAGCCCTTCCGGTCCTGCCCAGCGGCAAGGCCGACCGGAAGAGCCTGCCCCCGCCGAGCGGCGAGCGCCGGCTGGCCGCGCGCGGCGACTATGTGGCCCCCGCTGACGGCATCGAACGGGACCTGGCCGAGCTGCTGGCCAGCGTGCTGCGGGTGGAACGGGTATCGGCCGACGGCCATTTCTTCGACGATCTGGGCGCCGACTCGCTGCTAATGGCGCGCTTCACCGCCGCGATCCGCGACCGCGGCGAGCTGCTGGCCATCTCCAGGAAGGACGTCTACCTGCACCCGACCGTCCGCCGCCTCGCCGCGGCGATAGGCGGCGCCGGGTCGGCGACTGCCACCGGCCCGGCGCCCGGCCCAGCTGACAACCCGGCCAGGACAGCTGACAGCGATGGCGCCCCGGCCGGAACACCGCGGTACCTGCTATGCGGCGCCCTGCAGCTGCTGGCCTTCGCCGGGTATGCGTTCCTGGCCGCCCTGTGGCTGAACGTCGGCCTGGCCTGGGTCACGGCCGGCCACGGGACGCTAGAGGTATACGCGCGCGCTGCGATGATCGGCGGCGGCGGGCTGCTGGCCGCGGGCGCGCTCCCGGTGGCGGTCAAGTGGATCCTGATCGGCCGGTGGAAGCGGGAACGCATCCGGGTCTGGAGCCTGGCTTACGTCCGGTTCTGGGTGGTCAAGACGCTCGTGGTCGCCAACCCGCTGGCGCGGCTGTGCGTGGGCACCCCGCTGTACGGCCTGTACCTGCGGGCGCTGGGCGCCAAGATCGGCCGCGGCGCGGTCATCTTCAGCCCGCACGTGCCGGTGTGCACCGACCTGCTGAGCATCGGGCCCGGCGCGGTGATCCGCAAGGACTGCTACCTCAACGGCTACCGCGCGCGATCGGGCCTGATCGAGACCGGCGCCGTCACCGTCGGCGCGGGTGCCTTCGCCGGCGAGCAGACAGTCCTGGACATCAACACCGTCCTGGGCGACGGCGCCCAGCTCGGGCACGCGTCCGCGCTGTACGCCGGGCAGGTGGTCCCGGCCGGGCAGGTCTGGCACGGCTCCCCCGCCCAGCCCGCCGGCCCCGGCTGCAACTACCTGGCCGTGGCCCCGGCCCGCTGCGGCGCCCTGCGCCGCGCCGCCACCTCAACCGCCCGGCTGCTGCTGGCGGTGGCCGTCATCGGGCCGCTGGAGACAGCTGTCGCGGCGCTGGTGCTGTATCACCCGGCGACGCTCACCCGCCTGCTGTCCGCCGGCCCGCTGACGGGCTGGATGTACGGGCAGGACGCGGCGGAGATCTCCGCCGCCGCATTCTTCGGCCTCATCGTGGCCGGGCTGCTGTTCGTCACCACCATCCCCCGGCTCCTCGCGGCCGCCCTGCAGCCAGAGAAGGTCTACCCGCTCTACGGCATCCACTACGCGCTCCAGCGGGCCATCGCCCGGCTGACCAACATCACCTTCTTCAACTACCTGTTCGGCGACTCCTCGGCGGTCGTGCACTACCTGCGCGCCCTCGGATACCGGCTGGCGCCGGTCGAGCAGACCGGCTCCAACTTCGGCATGGAGGTCAAGCACGAGGTGCCCACCCTCGCCGCGGTCGGGACCGGCACGATGGTCTCCGACGGGCTGTCGGTCATCAACGCGGAGTTCTCCAGCACCTCCTTCCGCGTCCTGCCCGCCACCGTCGGGAAACGGAACTTCCTGGGCAACAACATCGCCTACCCGGCCGGCGCCCGCACCGGGGACGACTGCCTGCTCGCCACCAAGGCCATGGTCCCGATCGCCGGCCCGGTCCGTGAAAGGGTCGGGCTGCTCGGCTCGCCGTGCTTCGAAATCCCGCGCACGGTGCAGCGGGACCACCGCTTCGACCACCTCGCCGCCGGCCCCGAACGGCACCGTCGGCTGGCAGCCAAAAACCGGTACAACGCAGGCACCATCCGCTGGTACCTGCTGGTGCGGTGGGTGTACGCGTTCGGCCTGGCGCTTATCGCGCTGCTCACGGCCGGAAGCGACGGCCAGTCGGACGTGCTCACTACAGCCTCGACGATCATCCTGGATGTCGCATTCACCGTTGGCTATTTCGCGCTCGTTGAACGCGCCGTCACCGGGTTCCGGGGCCTGCGGCCGAAGTACTGCCCGGTCTGCCAGCGTGCGTTCTGGCAGCACGAACGCTACTGGAAGGTGCCCGCCACCATCTATATCCAGATCTTCAACGGCACCCCCTACAAGAACCTCATCTGGCGCCTGCTCGGGGAGCGGACCGGCCGCCGGGTCTTCGACGACGGCTGCCACATCGTCGAACGGACACTGACCCGCACCGGCAGCGACTGCACGCTGGGCGCGGGCACCACCATACAAGGTCACTCTCTGGAAGACGGCACCTTCAAGTCCGGCCGCATCACCATCGGGAACCGCTGCACCCTCGGCACCGGCGCCTTCGTCCACTACGGCGTCACCATCGACGACGACGCCGTCCTGGACACCGATTCGTTCCTGATGAAAGGGGAACACGTGCCGCCGCACTCACGGTGGCGGGGCAATCCCGCCGCCGACATGCCCGATCACGACCGCCGCCGCCCCCCAGCACATAGGCGACGAGGCCGCGGTGGCACCGGCCGCTGGTGATAGCGGCGGCCCGTGGCCGCTGGGCCGGGCGCATATCCGGGGCGTGGACCTGGCTCGCGGTGTCGCCGTGCTGGGTATGTTCGCCGCGCACGTCGGCCCGGACCCTGACCGCCCCACCGGTCAGCTGCTGGGCGTCTTCCATGGCCGGTCGGCAGCGCTATTTGTCTTCCTCGCGGGGGTGTCTCTGGCGCTGATCTCGGGCGGCCCGACGCGATCAGCCCGCCCGGCGGCGCTACGGTCACGCATCAAGATCGCGACCAGGGCGGGCGCGCTGCTCATCTTGGGGCTAGCGCTGACCTTACTGGATGCGGGCGTCGACGTGATCTTTCCCGTCTACGCCGTGCTCTTCCTGCTGGCCCTGCCGCTGTTGCGACTGCGCCCACGGACGTTGGCACTGCTGGCCAGCGCGCTTGCCATCGGCGGCCCGATGCTGTCGTACCTGATCCGAGATTGGCTGCACCTGACGGCCGCATCGACACCATCAGTGCCAGGACCGTCGGCGCTGTTGTCCTCCGCAGGCGGAGTAACGAGCCTGATGATCAACGGAGCCTACCCTGTCATGACGGTTCTCCCGTTCATGCTCGCCGGAATGAGCGTCGGGCGCCTGGACCTGCGCGCCCCATGCGTACATCGCTGGCTGCTCGGCGCCGGCGCTGCCTTGTCCGCGGCCGGCTACGGAGGTGCCGCACTCGCCCTGCGCGCCGGAGACCTGGCCGCCCACATCGGTTCGGGTTCGGCCGCCGCTGGCCACCAGCAGCTCCACGATGTGGCCACCGCCGAAGCGGGCACGGTCCCGACGACCTCATGGGCGTGGCTGCTCACCGCGGGACCGCACTCGGGAACGCCGATGGAAATCATCGGTGCCACCGGGTGTGCCCTCGCCGTCCTCGGCGCAGCGTTGATGATCGGGCACCGGGCAGAGCGCGTTCTTCATCCAATCATCGCGGTCGGCATGATGCCGCTCACCGCTTACACCGTCCATGTGATCGCCATCTGGCTAATCCAAGCCGCCGGCGGGAACTACCCGGCAGGCTGGCTCACCCTCGCCGCCTTCACCGTGGTAGCCATGGCATTCGCCGTCACCTGGCTGCAGTTCTTTCGCAGCGGCCCGCTCGAGCGGCTCCTCCGATCCGCATCGAACACCGCCAGCAAGCTGGCAACCGCGAAACTGCCGGACCGTTGAACCGGCGACCGGACCAGCCCGGCCAGCTCTGGGTCCGGCAGCGGGGACCGCGCCAGGTCCAGAAGAACGCGGTCGTCATCAGCCGATCACCCGGCAGACACGCAACCAGGCACCGGGGAGCCGCTCAGCCGCCGCGGCGCTGGCTTCCGGTCACCGAACGTGGCCGTCCAGTCCCGGACCAGCTGCCCGGCCAGTGGCACCGCGGCGCGCTGCGCGGCAGCGCCTGGTCACGCCGGGAACCCTGCAGGCCTGGCACCGTTGAAGCCGACGTCCAGCCGTATCTCGGCGCCCAGGAACACGCGGCAAGTCAACTGGAGCAAAGACCATCGCTGGCTACCGGTGCGGGGGCCTTTGTCCCGCGCCGTGCCGTGATCTACGGTATCGCCGCGATCGGGTTCGACGCGATCGACCAGATGTTCTTCATCCCTGCCTGCCCGTGGTGGTCGCTGATGATCATCGCGGTGGACGTCGTTCTTGCTGTATGGGCTGTGCGCCTACGGCAGCCGCGAGAATCTGTCGCTTAACGGCCCCAGCGCTGGCCGGCCATACCTGTGGACCCGGTGGGCGGCAGTTCAACCGGACGGGCTACCTGGTCAGGCCTTGAGACCGGCATCCCATGGGATGTCACCAACATCAGGGGTTCCACCCGCGCAGGCGCGATGGCGGCTTCGTCGCATCGGTGATGGCACGGCCCACGGAAACGTTTAAATAGCACGGCGACTCGCCGTACCTCACCCCGCTGATGGAGGCGGTCCGCGTCCAGCGCCGCGGCCTGGGCAGCCACGGCGCCAGCCAGGCCGCGCGATGGCGGACAAGGCAAACTCCTTCCGAGCGAACCGCGCCTGGCTGCGGCGCCCACGCCATCAAGGCCGTGATCCCTAGGCCCGGTCCTCAAGGATGTCCAGGTCGTAGAACACCGGCGGCCCATCGGACATCTTCATGTACTGCTCTGCCGATGCCTGGGTTTCCGGCAGGTTGGAGTTCTCCATCGCTGACTCGTACGAGTCGAAGAACACGAAGCGAAGCGGTGGCTGGGGTCGGAGTGATCACGGGCAAGCAGTTCCCGGCGCACGGTGCGCTTGCCCTCGGTGACACGCCACCACGCATCGTTGACCTGGCGCGCCCTGTCGATGTCGGAGGTGCGGAATTCGATGATCTGCACGAACGCCATGCGCTGATCTCCCTTTCGTCGGCCGTGGCCGAAAGTAGTCGGTGGGCGACCTCTCTGTTGCGAAGGGTGGTCACCCTTTTTGCTTCTTCTTCAGGACACTCCTGCCTGGTGAAGCCTGGATGCAGACCGCGTGTGCGAGATGTGGAGAAGGTTCGCCATACGAGGCGTCTAGACCTGTGAAGTGCGTCTCCACTCGGCCTCCACGGCGACCGCATCCGGGTTCCACTGCTGTTCGCTGGGATCAGGTCAGGCCCGGTCGGATACACGTCCGGCGGGGAGAACTGGCAGCGGAAGTGAGCATGACCACCGCCGGGCGGATGAGAGCGCCGCTGGAGCAGCCGGTCGAGAAGGGCCTGAAGCCCGGTGCGCTCGGTCTGGTCTCCACTACTGTCATCGCGACCGCCTCGGTCGCCCCGGCGCACAGCATCGCCGCCACGCTCGTGTTCGTGGTGGGGGCGGTCGGCCTGCAGGCGCTGGCGGTCACCGTGCTCGCGTTTGTCCCGATGCTGCTGACCTCGATCGGCTACAGCAAGCTGAGCAAGGCCGACCCGGACTGCGGCACCACCTTCACGGGCCGGCCGTGGTTCAACCCGTTCCAGGTGACGGACTTCAGCGCGTTCGCCAGCGGCATCATCTTGATGGTCTTCATCCACTGGGGCTGGGACACCGGCGTCTCGGTCAACGAGGAGACCAAGGATCGCAACCGAACCCTGTGGGGTTCCAGAACTCGGTCACCGGTGTCGACCTGGGCTTCTACGCAGCCCGCTCGTATTCGCTGATGAGGCCGCCGAGGACGGGCCGGCGCTTGATCCGCTCCGGGGAGAGGCCGGCGACAGGGTGGTCGGGACGTGGCGGGTGCAGCTGGCGGCTGCGATGGGGGCGACGTCCGTTGTAGTGGGCCTGGTTACCGGGCCAGGATCGTCCGCAGATGCCGCTGGCCGAAGATCAGCATCCGATCGGTGGGCCGTGAGCACGAACCTTTCCGCATAGGCAGCATTCACTCGAGGGCTCTGGGGCAAGAATTTCACGGCCTGGATGTCGGCGCCAGCCAGGACTGCGTCGAACGAGGCGGTGAACTGCCCGGCCGGTCGCGGAGCAGGGACCGGAAGTTCGCAGCACGATCGCCGAGGTTCATCAGGAGATTGCGGATCTACTGTGTGTCCACGGCCCGTCCGGGTTCGCGGTCACGCCGAGGATGTGTACATACCGGGAGCCGACCTCGATCACGAAGAAGCAGTACAGGCGCCGGAGGGTCACCGCGCAGTCCACGTGGAAGAAGTCAGCCGCGAGCATCGTCGCGGCTTGCAGGTGCAGGAACTGCCGCCACGTGGTGTCGGTGTGCTGCTCGGGCGCCCGGGGGGATCTTCGGCGCTTTGAGGACCCGGCGGATCGAGGATGCGCCAACCCAGTGGCGGAGCTTGAGCAGCTCGCCTTGGATCCTCTTGTACCCAAGCCGGGGTTCTCGGTGGCGAGACGCCCGATGAGCGCGGCGATCTCGGTACTGACCGGCGGCCGCCCGTCCGGTTCGGATAGGTCCACTTCCGGGTGACCACTCGACGCTGCTGCTGGCCGCCGGACAACTGCGCGGGGTACTTGTGCGCCTGGCTCTGGATGCCCACCCGCCTGAGCAGATCCATAGCCTGCGCCTCGGCCCGTGCCTTGGGCGTTTTGCGCACGTTGACCGGGCCGAGCGTGAGGTTCTGCAAGACCGTCTTGTGGGCGAACAGATTGAACGACTGGAATATCATGCCCACGTGCCCCCGGTGCCTGGCGAACTCGCGGCCCTCGGCAGGCAGTGGCCTGCCGTCGAAGAGGATGCGTCCCGAGTCGATAGGCTCAAGCCGGTTGACCGTGCGGCACAAAGTCGACTTGCCGCCGCCCGAGGGGCCCACGATGACCAGGACTTCGCCCCGCTCCAAGGTCAGGCTGACGGCCCGCAGCACGTGCAGATCCCCGAAGCTCTTGTTGACGTCCTCGAGTGCCAGGAGCGTCCGGGACTCGGACCGCCGGGCCGTGGTGTTGCTGTCTGTCATGGCGCGGGCGCAGCAGGAAATGAGCGCCGTGCGGTGACCAGCGCATCTGTTGCTTCTTGACCATTCGTCGGCTGATGACCTGGTTGACGGTGGATTCGGCGATAGCACTGGAGATGGCTTCGCCGCAGCGGTGGCGTTTCGCCGTAGTTGGGGATGCAGGCCGTGTTGGCGTCGATGTACCCGCGGAGCTTGATCAGTTTTTTCAGCAGGGCGGGCAGTTCGGGGGCCCGCAGCTGTGCCGGTCGTCTTGCTGGTGTTCGAGGCCGGAGCACAGGTCGTCAAGGACCTGCAGGGCACGGAAGGTGTTGCCGTGCCACAGCAGCCACTTCGCCCGGGTGAGCTCGTCGTCCGCCTTGGCCACAGAGACGACGGCGGAAGCGTCCGGGCCGTCGGTCGCTGGAAGGGACTTGGTCATCTGGCGTAGCACGGTCAACCGCATGGTGATGTGGAACCAGTCCAGCAAGTGCTCGGCCCGGGGGCGAGGTAGAGGGGGAGGTCACTCCCACTCCTCCAGCTGGCCCGCCTGGTCGCGGATCTGGACATTGGCTCCGGTCCGCGCCGCCGGGTCCAGCGCCCGGGCAGGCCGACAGGTGCCCGGCTATCCTGGCAGTCCCCGCGCGGCGGCAGTGGCCACCGCGATCGCGCTGGTCAGCTAGGCGTGCCGCCGGGCCGCCGGGGGCCGAGACGTCCGCGGCGGCGAACGCCGCGGTCAGCCGGGCGAGCTGGGCCGCTGCTGCCACGCGAGCGAAACGAACGTCGGCGCCAGCCGCAGGCAAGGCGCCGTCAGTCATCGCGGGCCAGGCCCAGCCGGTAACCGCCGCCTAGCACGGTCTGCACGATGCGGGGACTGCCGAGGTCTTCCTCGACCTTGCTGCGCAGGTTCTTCACGTGCGAATCAACGGTCCGCTCCTGCCCCTCGAACTCCTTCCCCCGTATCCGGCTGATCAGCTCGTACCGTGAGTACACCCGGCCCGGGACTGTGGTCAGTGCCACCAGGATCCCCCATTCGGTCGGGGTCAGGTCCACGCGTGCGCCGCGCACCGTCACCTCGCGGCGTGGCTCGTCGATGAGCAGGGTCCCGCCGCCATAGCTGGCGGGGCCTGGCCCGGCGATGGACCCGCCGCGGCGCAGGATCGCCTGGACGCGCCGCACCAGCTCCTGCGGGCTGAACGGCTTGATCACGTAGTCATCAGCGCCGAGGTCCAGCCCGGCGATCCGGTCCTCCTCCGCGGCTCGGGCGGTCAACATCAGGACCGGCACCGGCCCGGTGACGCGCATCTCGCGGGCGACCGTCTCGCTGGGCACGTCCGGCAGGCCGAGATCGAGGATCACCAGGTCCGGCCCGGCCGAGGTGGTCAGGGTGATCGCCTCCGCGCCGGACCCGGTCGACAGCACGGTGAACCCGGCCCGCTCCAGGCAGGACCGGAGCAGCTCCCGCAGTGCGCGCTCGTCCTCCACCAGCAGCACCGTCGCCGCCATCACCGTTCACCCGCCTCTCCTCCGGCCGCCCGCCGGCGGCTGGCAGCGGCACCTCGCCCGGTTCCCATCATCCCGGCGCAAACGCGCTGTGCCCGGGACGCTTCCTTCTGCTATCTCCGGCCTCTTGACCGTCCCCAGGGCCCGCCACCACGCCGGACTGGACGGCGGACTGCCTTCGAGTCCAGGCGGCCCGGTCAGCGCGTCCCGCAGTGGAAGCTGCGCGGCCATCTTTCCTGCGAGTACGCCTGCCGGCGGGCAGGTTGCGGTGCGAGCAGAGCGTGACATGACTTCTGATGTGCACCAGCTCCTCGCTCACGTACCGAAGAGTGCGGATCGCCCGGTGCGGGGTGGTCATCGCCGATCCGGAACCTGAGCGGCCTGGCCGCCGCATCGTTGTCGTTGCATCACCTCGTTCATAGTGGAGAACAGCGCGAGGCCAGGGATGGGCCGCGGGCGCGGGACTGCGATGCCCGGCGTCACCTGACTCCTCGCGATCTGTCTCGGCGCCGCTGTTCCGCTGGAGGTGGTCCTGGCGGACGTGCAGCTCGAGAAGCGGCCTGTCTGCGTAGCGGAGCTCGCAGAACGAGGAGGCCGTGGTGAGTGTGCCGGACATGTCGTCCTCCTGTGGCCCCATGAAAGCCACCCAGCTTGGAGGGCCGATGCGTTTGGCGTGGGGTCCGGATGGAGATGAGCGGGCGCGCATCCGGCGCGCCATCAAGGGGCGGCAGACCTGTGCCTATGACCCGCGCTTGTTACCACCCGGGCCTGGGCTTACCCGGCACGGGTGCCGAAGGCGGCCAGCCCCCGGGCCAAGGTAGCGGCCGACTCATCAAGCTTGCGGCCGGCCTTGGCCACGGTGGTGCCCTCGAAGCTGCGGGCCTGGGTGGCGTGCAGCTCCGGGGAGTGGGTCAAGACGGCGCGCCGCTCGGTCCCGTAGACGCGGGGGCGCCGAACGCGGTCAGGGCGCCGAACCGCTGCTGGTCAACCACGGTTCTGGCGGCGGCAGGCAGGGCGGTCAGGTCCGGGCAGTCGCTGGCGGGCACCGACCCGACGTAATGCAGCCGGGTGCCGAACTGTGCCGTTCTTAGGTCAAGGCGGCTCCGCTGCGCTCCGCCGCAGGCGCGGCGCCAGCGCCCGGCCTCCGGCCTTGGAGGGCCCCGGCCGGGCGCGCGCCGGGCCGCCGGACCAACACGCCACAGATCAGCCAGGCCCACCGTCAGTACACGGAGCACGGCGCTTCCGTTTCCCCCGGCCCCGTTTGTCCAGCTCGCGGGCGGTGCGTCAAGGGCGGCCCTGCGGGCCGTCGCTCACGCGCAGGCTCGAGTTCATGCTGCTGGACCGAAAGGACGAATGGCTCGCCGCCCGTCTGGAGGACCTCGACTACGGCTACATCGACGGCATCGTCACGGCGACGCGCAAGTACCCCCTCGTAGGCGTCAAGAAGGACGAGATCGACACCGCCCTCGGCTACTTCGAGAACAACGCCCCCCGCATGCGCTACCACTGGTTCCGCCAGTGCGGCCTGTTCACTGGCTCCGGCGTCGTCGAGGCCAGCTGCAAGACCGTCGTTGGCCAGCGCCCTCAAGCAGTCCGGCATGCATTGGACCGCCAACGGCGCCGACGCCATCATCGCCCTGCGCTGCCGCGAGGCCAGCAGCACCTGGGAAACCATCTGCAACACCCCGCACACTCAGACGCGTACCGCCTGACCAGGACCATCCCGAAGATGATCTTGCTTACCTACAAAATTGACACGCACCCGCGGACGCGCCTGGTGGCGTGCTCGATCACAGCCAGGACGTAGAACCTGCCGTCTGACGGGATAGGGCTGGGGGAATGGCTCACCGGGCGCCCCGGCTGGGGATGCCGTTCTACGTCACTTTGCAGCAGCTCATGGAGCTGCAGGTGATCGTGAGGCCCTTGCTGGGGTACGTCTGCGAGAACCCGGCCGTGCTCCGGCGGGCGGCGGCCGAATTGGGGGCGGGGTCGGCGCCTTTGGCCTGCACGGAGGGGCAGCCGTCGACGGCGTTTCACCATCTCGCGGTGGCGCTCAAGCGGGGCGGGGGCGAGCTACGGTACCACGGTGACTTCGACTGGCCGGGCGTCGCGATCGCGGGCTCAGTAATGCGCCGCGACAGCGCACGGCCGTGGCGGATGAGCCCGCCGACTACATTGCCGGGGTGCGGGCTGACGCCGCGCATGTCCGGCTGACCGGCACGCCGCAGCCGACACCGTGGGATCCGGAACTCGGCGAGGTCATGACCGCGACGGGTCGTGCCCTGCACGAGGAAAGCGTGGCCGACGCCCTGATCGCCGATTTGCCGGGCCCTTGTGCATGAGCGGTTAGCTTTCCGCCGTATCGGGTGACGTCTCCGCGCCGTGCCGACCTGAGATCCGTCATAGGTTCGCGACGGCTCTGGCCGGATCGGGCTCCGGCGTTCCACTGGGCTCCCAGTCCCCGTCTGATCGCGCGTACGGATACCAGCGAAGATCACGGCCGAGCCGGAGCTGCAGCCGGCCCGCGGTGACCCGGTTGCCCTGGATGCTGTCCGCGGCGCCGGTCTTGGTGCGAAGGGCCGCTCGAGCCGCCTTGAGCAGCTCAGCGGAATCTGGCTCCTCTGTGGCCGGGTCCCACTCGGCACTCAGCAGCTCCAGGCCGGTCACGCCGCCGTGCCGCCAGGCGAGCGCCTTCCGGGCGAGTTCACGTCCGCCGACGCCGGAACGCGCCGCGAGCATAGTGAAAGCGGGCGTGCCCAATGCCCGGGAGGCCCGGCGGGCCAGGTCGGTGTCCGGGTCGAGGGTCAGCCCGGCGTCGGTGCTGAGGCCCACCGCCATTTCCCATGCCCGCGTGGCCGCGTCGGCGGCTAGCTCCAGCAGGTCGTCGCGAAGGCTGCCCGCTGATGGCGGCGGCTCCACCGGCAGTGCCGCCGGAGCCCCCGGGCGCCAGGGCGGCAGCGGTGAGGCAGGGATCGGTACCGACGACGGTCGCGCGCTGAAGGCAGCCCGGGCATCGACACCTTCGTCGGCGGATGCCTGGCCGGGCTTCGTCGATGGCTGCGGGCCAGAGCCCGCTTCACCGGCCGCCGTAGTTCCGGGCTCGCCCGCCCAGCCGGAAGCCGCGCCGCGGCGGCGTGTCCGGACCCCGGCCATTATCTGGTCGCGGGCCCGGCCGCGCAGGAGCAGAAGGACAAATGGGTCAGCGTCCAGGGCGTCGGTGACGAGGTAACAGGCCGCTGCCGCATGCTTGCACGGGTCCGCATCGTCCGGGCAGGTGCAGCGCGGCCCGATCTCGCCGCCGCCCGGAAGCAGGTCGAGCCCGGCGGCGGCCGCATCGTCGGCGATCTCGGGTGGCAGTTGGCCGTCCAGCAGCGCCGCCGCGTGACCAAGTTGGGCAGAGATGGTTGTGAGCACCCGGTCCCACTCGTCGTCGGTGAAGCGCCGCACCCGGATCCGGACCTCGTATGGATGTGTCTTGCGGCCCCGTACCTGAGCTCGCACCTCGCCCGGGGCCATGACGAGCTCGCCGACAGAGCCGCCGCGCGCATAGTCCCGGCCGCGCGGCAGCCGGTTGGGGTCTAGCCGGGCTCGCTGCTCCAGCGCTTCCAGCCATGCCCGGCCCCACCAGGTCCGGCCGAATTCCGGTTTCTCCCGGTCCCTCCCGGCCGGGTTGCCGGTCCTGTCGCTCATATGGCGGCCCGCAGGCTGACGAGTTCGGCGATCTGGTCATCGGAAAGCTCGGCGATCCAGCCCTCGCCAGAGCCGATCACGGCCTCGGCGAGGTCGCGTTTCTTTCCCAGCAGGGCCGCTATGCGGTCTTCGAGCGTTCCCTCGGTGATGAGCCGGTGTACCTGCACCGGGCGATCCTGGCCGATCCGGTACGCGCGATCGGTTGCCTGATCCTCCACCGCGGGGTTCCACCACCGGTCGTAGTGCAGCACGTGGGTGGCGCGGGTCAGCGTCAGGCCAGTGCCGCCCGCCTTGAGCGACAGCAGGAACACCGGAACCTTACCGGCCTGGAACTGCGCCACCATTTCCTCTCGGTGCCGCACCGGAACCCCGCCGTGCAGGAACAGCGAGCCAATTCCGCGGGCGTCAAGGTGCTGCTGCAGCAGCGTCGCCATCTGGGTGTATTGCGTGAAGACGAGCATCGATTCGCCGCCGGCCAGGATTACATCGGTCAGCTCGTCGAACGCGGCCAGCTTGCCGGACCGGCCAGCCAGTGGTCCCGGCTGCTTAAGGTACTGGGCCGGGTGGTTGCAGATCTGCTTCAGCTCGGTCAGAAGCTTGAAAACCAGCCCGGCGCGCTCGATGCCCTCCTTGGTGGCGATCGCTTCCATCGTCTCGCGGACTATCGCCTCGTAGAGCGTGACCTGCTCGGCGGTGAGCGGCACGAACTGGTCCGTCTCCGTCTTACGCGGCAGTTCGGGCGCGATCCCGGGATCTGTCTTCCGGCGCCGGAGCAAGAACGGCCGGATCAGCGCCGCGAACCGGGCGGTCGCCCCAGCGTCCCGGTACCGCTCGACCGGTACCGCCACCCTGCGGGTGAATGGCTCCAGGTGCCCGAGCAGGCCAGGTGTTGTCCAATCGAGGATCGCCCACAACTCCGACAGCCGGTTCTCCACCGGCGTTCCGGTCAGCGCGACCCTCGCAGGCGCGGGTACCGCCCGCAGTTCACGGGCGGTGCGCGACAGCGGGTTCTTCACGTGCTGAGCCTCATCGGCGACGACGAGACCCCACCCGATCTGGGCGAGCCGCGCCGAGTCACGCAGGACCACGCCATAAGTGGCCAAGACGACCTCATCGACGGCCAGGTCCTGCAGGTGCCGGCCGCCCCCGTGGTAGCGGCGGGCAGGGATGTCGGGAGCGAATCGGCGCACCTCGCGTTCCCAGGTGCCAAGCAGCGAAGCCGGGCATACAACGAGCGTCGGCCCCGGCTTCGAATCCCGCCGGTGCAGGTGCAGCGCGATCACCTGGATCGTCTTACCGAGCCCCATGTCGTCGGCGAGGCAGCCGCCGAGCCCAGCGCCGCACATCCCGGCCAGCCAGGCCAGGCCCCGCTGCTGATACGGCCGCAGCGTCGCCGTGAGACCTGGCGGAGGTTCGAGCGGTTCGGGGGCTGACGCGATGCTCGCGACCTGGCGGGCGAGGTCGGCGAGCGGGCCTTCGGCGACCACCGGCACGGTCTCGCCGTCGATCTCCGCCGAGCCCGCAAGTACCGCACCGAGTGCTTCGCGGGCGCGCATCCGCGTCCGCGGCGGGCGGCGCAGCCTGTCCAGCAGGGCCGGATCGAGGATCACCCAGCGGCCACGTAGCCTGATCAGCGGCCGCTTCGCCTCTGCGAGGGCGGTGATCTCATCGGCGTCAAGCAGCGCACCGCCGAGCGTGAGCTGCCAGCGGAAATCCAGCAGCGCGCCGAGCCCGAACCCAGCTTCCGTGAGCTTCTCCGGTGCTGGCGTGGCGACAGCCCGCAGCTTCAGGCCGCCGTCGAGCATGCTGGATGGCCATAGCACTTCAATGCCGGCGCCCGCTAGCTCTTCGGCTACCGGGCCGAGCAGGCTGGTGAGCGCATTGTCGTCGAGGTCGATCACCGACGGACTGGCCTGCCGCAGCACCTCAGCGAGCGGCGGCCACACTGATGCGCCGCGCCGTAGCGCGAGCAGCAGATCCGTCTCCGCCTGCGGGCCAAACCTGGCGAGCACCGTTTCCGGCTGATTCCACAGCGCGGCGGCGTCAACGATCAGGCTCGGGTCTGCGGTACTGCGTAGCTGCAGCACCAGCCGGAAGGCGGGTGTGTCCGCGTCGGGGCCCTCGTCTTCCTCGTCTAGCTCCTCATCCGCCGTGTCCATGGGGGATGCCGCGACCGTCTCGATCCGCAGGCCCAGTCGCGCTCCGGCCGAAAGGCCTTCCCGCGTGTCGGCGAGCCACTCCGCGAGATCGCTGACCGGGGTCGGCTCAGCAGCAGCGAACGCCGGTGACGCGGTGGTCCGGGGTGCAGCGGGCGACCGTGCGATGGTGTCGGCGATCGCGTCCCACAGGTCGCGGACCAATGCTTCCGGAGAGCGGAGCCGCATCGGGCGCGAGCCGGGAACTCCCAGGGTATGCGCGGCCGGCGGGAAGACGGCAGCGAGTTCGTGCAGCCAGCTGAGGTCGGCCGGATCGAGCGGTCCGGCACGCCAGACGTCCATGTCGTCTGCACCGACGGTCGGCAGAAGCCGGCCGCGCGCGACGAGGCCCACTCCTGCGGCCGCAGCCGCCGCCCAGACCCGGGCACTGCGCCGCATCGGCAGGCCAGCGTGGCTGGGATCGATGGCGAGCAGCGTCGGGAGAGCCTCGGCGAGCGGGATGATCTCCGCCGATACCAGGCGCTTGCGTATGCCGTATGTGCCGCCAGGGAAGACCAGCTCCAGCTTGGCGGATCCCGAGCCATTACCCCAGAGCGCGAACACGCCTCGCCGGGGAATCTCGCTCGGTACAAAGATCAGCTCACCATCCAACACGCAACCGCATGTTACCGGTTTTCTCGTCCGGTGGGCCGGGACTTGCCCACCGTGTCGCATTTGATCATGCTTTCCACGTCTCCCAGGTCGGCATACGCTGGTGCAGTTGCCCTGTGGGGACCTTCGCTGCGAGTGGGGCTCGTGAATGTCAGCAGGCCGGGCCGGCGTGGCCGGCCCGGCCTGCTGAGGTGATGGCTTGCTAGCGCCGGGGTGTTGTCCGGCGAGTGGCGGAGGTTCCGGTTGTCCAGGCCGGGGACGGTGTCACGCAGCGGGACGGGAAAGCCTTCGGCGATGCTGGCGGCGAGCTGGAGGATGCGCTGTTCCCCGCCGCAGAGGGGGATCTGCCCGTCATGGAGGGCGCTGAGCGCGGCGTCCCAGTCGATCCAGGCCATCAGGGTGGTGCCGTCGCTGATGCTGGTGCCGGTGTGCACGAAGCGGGCGAAGTCGTCGCGGTGCAGGATGCCGCCGTGGCCGATGAGCAGCTCGATGCCGGCCGCCTCGGGGTACAGGCCGGCGGCGTGGGCGCGCAGCGCGGCGATGACCGGGTCGGTCACTGGTTCTCCTGCGGGGCGGTGTCGGCGGCCTGGGCGTCTTGCCGGGCCAGGATGGCCTGGAGGGCGTTGTGCTTGGCGGGGTCGTAGGCGGTGCCGTCCTGCCAGCAGCGCCAGATGACGTAGCTTCAGGCGCGGGCGGTGATGCGGACGGCGTGCGGGTGGTCCTTGCCGCGGGCGCGGGCGTCGTTGTAGATGGCCGCGGCCCAGGGGCTGGCGTGCCGGGAGTCGGCGGCGAAGTCGCAGATGGCGTCGCGAAGCTGGCGGTTGACCGCCCACCGGAAGTGGTGGGCGGTGCGGTTGCCGGACTGGCGGGTCACCGGGGCGACCCCGGCCCAGGTCGGCGAGCGACTCGGGGTCGGGGAAGCGGGACCGGCAGTCGCCGCTCTCGGCCAGCAGCCGGGCCGCGCGCACTGTCCCGGGCCGGGGTAGCGAGGTGAAGATGTACTCATCGGGGTGGGCGGCCAGCTGCCCGGCGATCTGGGTTTTCCAGGGCCTTGATCTGGGCGGACAGCGTCGTCAGCGCGGCGGTCAGGGCAGCGGTGACGCCCGCCTGGGCGGCGCCGTCTGCGCCGGTGGCGCCGGGCGGCGCGGCGTGCAGCCGCGCGCACAGCTCGCTGGCCGGCGCCGGGCGCCCGCGCACCGCGATGGTCGCCAGCCACGCGCCGATGGGCCTGCTCGTCCAGCCCTGCGGCGGTGTCCTGGCTGCCGAACCGGGCCAGGAACGCCAGGCTGATCGGGCTGTCCAGGTCGTGGAACAGCCGGGTTCCGGCGGGGAATGCCACGGCCAGGTGCGCGCGCAGCTGGTTGCCGGCCGCCACCCGGTGCGCTACCAGGTCCCGGCGTGCCCGCACCGCCATCCGCAGCGAGACCGTCGCGGGCGTATCGGGGATCAGCGGCCGCAGCCGCGCCGGGTCCGTGCGCAGCGTGTCCGCCAGGCGCGAACGCGTCGAGCCGGTCGTCTTTGGCGCCGGCGGCACCGAACCGGGACCGCAGGTTCTTCACCTGCCGGGAGGTGATCACCACCACGGTCATGCCCGCGGCGAGCAGGGCATCGACGAGCGGGCCGTCGCCCCGCTCGATGGCGACCTCGGTGACCTTGTTCTTGCGCAGCCGGGTGATGATCGTGGTGATCCCGGCCTTGTCGTGCGCGGCGGAGAACCGGTCGGTGACCCGGCCGGCCATGTCCACCATGCATACGGCGTGATCAGCGGTGGCCCAGTCGATCCCGGCGCACACGCCGCCAGCCGGGACATCGGGCAGGACCTGGGGTAGGGCATACTGCATGACAGCCTCCTCGCTGCTTAGCCCAGTGGGGAGGCACCCTTGTTCACGGACCCGGGACGCTCGTCGTCAGCTCACTGTCCGGCGCTCGCGGCGCATGGTCCTGTCGACGATCCGCGCGTCCCGGTAACCACCAGCCCCGCAGAAACTGCCGCTGGACCTCACTGAAGGGTCTCGCGAACCCGGGCGGTGACTGGTGGCACCTGGGGTGCATCGGTGAACTCGGTCACCGACCCTGACAACTCTGGCCACCGGTCCCGCTCACCGCAACCGCACCAGGTTAAACATGCGTAACCGCTGATTGCACACGGCGACATGACCGGCTTCCCGGGAACCCGTCAGGGCAAGGTCCTCCAGTGAGCGATCCCTCGCCTGTGCGGTGGCGAGGGCCGGGGAGTGACGCTGGCTTGTCCGGCGGGAGGGCCGGGGTGCCGGGTCGGCGGCTGCTCCGGGGCTGCCGGAATCGGGCTGGTGGTTTAAGTGCCGGCTGGTAATGCGGCCTCCGGCGGGCTGATGGTGACGGTGATGGTGCAGCCGGGGTGGAGCTTTTGCAGTTGGCGCTCCAGCCAGGCCTGCTTCTGCTCCGGGGATTCCCGCCGGGTGCAGAAGTCCGGGCCCGGCTCCTGGTAGGGCGTGCCGCTCTTGAGGACCTGGTAGGCGATCTTGAGCAGGGTGCGGGCGATCGCAGTGATCGCCTTCTTCTTCGCGGCCGGGTTCTTGTCCCCGCCGAAGCGGCGCACCAGGCGGTTGTACCGGGCCTGTAGCCGGCCCCACACCCGGATCGCGGCCCAGGCGGCCTGCACCAGCATCGGCTTGATGGAGGTGTCGGCGTCCCCGCTCCGCCAGCTGCCCCGCCAGCGACGTCACCACCAACGCGGCGATCCGGTCGAGGTGCAGGCGGCACAGCAGCGCGTGATGCCCGGTGAACCGCCCGGCCAGCGCCATCGACAGGTCCGTCAGCTTCCCCGCGGTGCGCATCCGGCCGATCGCCAGGTCCGCCAGCACCTGCCCGCGGCGCTCCCCGTCGATCAGCGCCTCGATCATCGCCGTGGCGGACATCCCGGTTATGCTGCTGGCAACCGAGCCGAGCTTGATGCCGGCCGATTCCAGCGCCTTGGCAAGCCGCTGGATCTCCGGGTGCGGGCCTGCACCGTCTGCATCCTGTACCTGGTCAGGTCCCGCACCTCCTTCAGCTCCGCCGGCGGGATATACGACCCCCGCAGCAGGCCCCATCCGAACAGCTCCGCCAATCGCGCGCAGTCTTTCGCGTCGGTCTTGTGGCCCCTCAGGGCCTTGGCGTGCGCCGGGTTGATCACCGCGACCCCGGTGAAGTCCTGCTCGCACAGCTCGTAGTACACCGGCTCGGTGCAGACCCCGCTGGCCTCCATCACCACATGGGTCACCCCGCGGCGGCGCAGCTCGCGGGCCATCTCCTGGAGCACCCCGAAAACCGTGCGGAACTCCAGGATCTCGGTCTTGCGGGTCCACGGTTTCCCGCCCGGGGACCGGATCGCGACCTTCGCCATGTCTTTCTGCACGTCGATCCCCGCGACGCGCTCATCCAGCACCTTCATGCGCCTGGCCACCTCCTGCAGCGGCACCCCCCATGCGGATGGGAACAGGCGCGCCGCCCGCCAGGACCCCGGGTCAGTCAGGAGACTGACACACGCGCACGCAGCAGCAGCGGGGGTTACCCGGCAAGGGGCCCCGGCGCCAGTCGAACTTCCGGCCTCCAACGGTCCAAGGCGAACCGGCGACGACGGGCGGCACACCAGCACAACTGTGCTCCTTCCGCCCTGCCTCCCCCGCCCGATCACCGCCAGAAGACCCCAGCCGCCTGCGGCCCACACCCGCCGACGGCGCGAGGGGATCCAGTTATCGCAACCCCACGGCAGCACCTGCGGAGCGGGCGAATGAAGTCTAACTTGTTCCTGCTGGCCAAGAGCGAGCGGCTCAGTATCGGTTCGGTCAAAGGCCGCGTGGGCGAGCTGCGCTCCCTGCTGAGATTCCTGTATCTGCAGGGCCTGACGCCACGGCCGATGGGTGCCGTCGTGCCGTCGTGCCGTCGTGCCGCCGGTTGCAGGCTGGCGCGACACCGGCGTGCCGAAGGCTATTGCCGCCGCTGACGTGCAGCGCTTGCTGGACAGCTGCGACCGTGGGGACCAGATCGGGACTCGCGACTACGCGATCTCGATGCTTGTAGCGCGGCTGGGCTTGAGATCGGCCGAGGTCGCTCGCTCGGAGCTCGGCGACATTGACTGGCGCGCCGGGCAGATCACCCTGTGCGGCAAGGCCTGCCGCCAGGACGGGATGCCGCTGCCGTGCGACGTTGGCGAGGCGCTGGACGCCTACCTGTCACCACCAAGGCGCCAATGAGGGGCAATCCCGCCGGGCCTGGTACGCGGTTCCGATGGCGAGCCATGATGGGGAGCCATCCGCCCCTCATGCACACTTATCGGATGACCGCAGTACTGGACTGGCAGGTCTCCGGTTCTCTCATGGCGGAGCCGGACGCGCCAACAGTGGCTGACCACCACGGGGCTGGGCTGCGTCGCAGCGGCGATGAACCTCAGCTACTACGAGGCGGCTGCACGGCTGCCGCTGGGCACCACCGCCACGATTGAATTCCTCGGCCTGTTCGCGATCGCCACCGCGGGCGCGTGGGCCAGCCGCAGCCGCACCGAACTACTTTGTGCGATAGCGCCGCGGCTGGCGTCGGCGCGCTGTCGGCTGCGTCACTGGGCGGTCTCAGCACCCGGGCTGGCCTTCGCGATCGTGGCCGCGAAATGCCTGGCCGGGTGTGTCCTGCTGGCCGGGTCACTCGCGCAAGGGTCAGCCCGCCTTGATTCACTCGCCCTGGCCACCGGCGTGGCCGCAGCCGCGACGTTGCCCATGATCGGGCCCGCGCTCACGCACCTCGGGCCGGAGCTGGCCACCCGCGGACTCATATCCGGCTGGCTGGGCATCGCGGTCGTCTACGCGCTCGAACGCCAGGCACTCCGGCTGACCTCGGCGAAAACGGTCAGCGTCCTGCTCAGCTTCGAGCCAGCCGTGGCCGCGCTCGTCGGTTACCTCGCGCTCGGCCAGCACCTCACACCCGAGATGATCATCGGGATGGCCTGCGTACTCGCCGCCGCGACCGTGATCACCGCACACGCACCCGCAGAAACCCGCGCAGCGCGCCGCCCGAAACGGTCCCGGGCAAGGTAACCCCAGCAAGCTCGAAGCCAGGACGAGGCCTATCCGCTACTCCAAGTATGGATACGCTTCTCTGTGACTGCTGACGGCGCAGTACCAAGAGCCCAGCAGAGTCGCGCTATCGGGTTCCCGGAGTCTCAGCACCAGCTCACGAGATGACGCAGACCCAATTGCAGCGCACCGCGAACCGCAAGGCAACAGGCCGCGGCGCCAGGACCCTCGACCGGAGAACCGACCATTGCTTTCAGCGACGCAGGTGCATTTCGCCCGCAGCGCTCCTGAACTGGGGGCGATAGGGGTGTCGAAGTCCTTATCTGGCCCGAGTCCGAGGAGCACTTGCTAGGTGAACACTACCGGCTGGCTGAGGGGCCTGCCGGTTACCGCGGACGGTACCGGGATCGTGTCGCGGCCCGGCGCTATGGTGCGATGTTCTGGTTCAGGTGGAAGAGATTGCCGGGATCGTAAGCCCGCTTGACCTGAACCAGGCGGTCGTAGTTCTGGCGGTAGTTGTCTCGGATTTTGCCGTGATCGTCGTCCTGCATGAAGTTGATGTAGCCTCCCGGCTCCGAATACGGTGACAACGCCTGGTAGTAGTCGCGCAACCACTTGATCCGCTCGGCGTCCTTGGCCGGGTCGGTCCACCCGGCCAGGAACACCATCCCGTAGGTGGCGTCGCGGTAGGCGAAGGCGGTGTCGCTGGCGCCGACGCGATGGCATGCGCCGTTGATCGGATACATGTGCATCGTGCAGGTCACCTCGGGCACCGTGGATCCGTGCTCGACGTGCGCCGCGATGGCAGCGTCCGGCAGGTTTTTGAGAAAGGCGCCCTTCCAGTAGGCACGCAGGCCCTTCGGATACAGCGCATCGAAGGCGCTGTTCAAAGCCGGATATGGCAGCGGGCCGCTCCCGTCGGCAACGATCGGGGCGACCTCCCGGAAAGGCTTGAGGACACTATCCGCCTGGTCGATCGGACCGGCCCAGTGCACCACTACCAGGCACAGGGTATCGCCATGCCGGTTTTCGGGGATAAAAGGCAGCGGCGGGGCAATCTGGAACCCGGGAAAGCCGCCGAACTGCTCCGGCGCGTCCCGGATGAACTCATCGAACATCCGGAACACCGCGGCAGCGTCCTCCAGGTTGTAAAAGATCGGCCCGGCAAAGACCTGATCTATTTCTTGGAGGCGATACTCCAGCGACGTCACAACGCCGAAGTTGCCGCCCCCGCCGCGCAGCCCCCAGAACAGATCCTCGTTCTCGCGTTCGCTCGCGACCAGAAATCTCCCGTCCGCAGTCACCACGTCGGCGGAAACCAGGTTGTCGATCGTCAGCCCGCAGCCCCGGGCCAGGTAGCCGATGCCTCCGCCCAGCGTGAGGCCGGAGATGCCCGTGGTCGAGATGATCCCGCCGGTGGTCGCCAGACCGAAAGCGTGCGTGGCGTAATTGAAGTCCCCCCACGTCGCCCCGGCACCGGCACGCGCGGTCTTGCTCCGTGGATCCACCCGCACGGTACGCATCGGCGACATGTCGATGACCAGGCCGCCGTCGCTCGTCCCGTATCCCGGCCCGCTGTGCCCGCCGCCCCGCACGGACAGGTCAAGCCCGTGCTCCCGGGCGAGATTCACAGCGGCGATGACGTCGCCGACCTGCTCGGCCTTCAAGACCGCCAGCGGCCGTTTGTCGAACATGCCGTTGTGGACCGCCCGCGCCTCATCGTAGCCCTCGTCCTCCGCGATGATCACCCGGCCGCGCACCTGCTCACGCAGGGACCGCACAGCCCCGCCAGTCAGGGACTCCACGGCAATTTCTCCCATTGCCTCACTCCCTATGCTCCCCGGCGACAGCACCGCCAAGCCGCTGTATCGTGCAGACAGTCAGCGCGGATTGATCAGGCCGGATCCCCGCGCCCTTTCCGGCCCCTGGCCTGCTGGCCTCTCGGCCCAGCCGGCACTCGCGTGTACTTGACTTTCCCGGCCGGCCGGCGGAGTGTCTATACGCATGTTGCGCACTTTGTGCGCACGTAGCACCCTGGGGACACGGCCATGCAGGTACCACTCGCAATGGCGCGGCAGGCGGTCTCTCTCGTCAGCAGCCTCGCCGACCTGGAACACCCGGATGGATTCGCCGAGCTAGTGCTGCCCGGCCTAGACCGGGTGGTCGGCAGCGACGTGCTCACCTACAACGAGGTCGGTCCCGCGGCGGGCCAGGTGCACTACACCGACTACCCGGCGGGAACACTGGCCCCGGCCACCCAGCCGATCTTCGCCGCGCACGTCCACGAACACCCAGTGATCAACTACTACCGCGCTACTGGCAGCGGCGAGGCCATGAAGATCAGCGACTTCCTCAGCCAGCGGCAATTCCACCGGCTCGGGCTGTACGCGGAGTTCTTCCGCCAGATCCCGGTCGAGCACCAGATCGCCATCAGCATGCTCGGCCCCGACGGCGAGGTGATCGGTATCGCGCTCAACCGCGGACACGGCGACTTCACCGAGACCGACCGCGACATGCTAGGCCTGCTGCGCGGCCCGCTGATGACCGGCCTGCTGCGCGCACGGAACCGGCAGCTAGCGCACTCGGCGCTGAACACGACACGCCCGGCCAGCCTGGCGACCCTGACCGACCGCGAAATACAGGTGCTCGAACTGGTCGCCCTCGGCCGTACCAACACCGCGATCGCCCACATGCTGGGGGTCAGCCCGCGGACGATCGCCAAGCACCTTGAGCACATCTACCGCAAACTCGGCGTTGCCAGCCGCGCGGCAGCAGCCGCCCGCAGCGCACAGCAGCTTGATTCTCTGCGGAACGCGACAGAACAAGAACGGCCCCAAGAGCAGGCAGCGAGGATGACGAAAAAGAGCGCCGCCAGGGCACCAGGCGATACACGACCCGGGCCATAAACTGGTCACGCCGGATCCTGCTTGCCGCAGCATATCGATCCGGTGCCGAGCATGGCATTCCCAGGCTCCGGAGAGCATATCCAGACCCTGGGATAGTCACAATCACGACGCCGGACTGCACGCAACCGCAGCCATCGCCCGATGCGGTAGATCATCGGCGTAACAATCGCACATGGGATGCTGTGCGTCGCTGGGTATTCCGTCGTCTACGCTCCGCCTGAGGCCGTAGACAATCGACGCGCACGCGCACACGCTCCTCACCCGAGTTGGGCCAACTTTGTTCACACGTCTGCTGGCGTGGGTATTCGCCTGGAGGGCTTGCCAGATAATGCCGGCTGGCGGGGTCGGCGTCCTGCCTGAAGGTCTCGAAGCTGACGGTGTAATCCCCGAGGCGCGCGTACCGGCCCTCGATCTGCGCCTCGTCGACCGCGACCGGAGTGGTCATCCGGTTGGCACTTGGCATGGTGTCCTCCTTCGGAGGAAGGGTGAGATTGACACCCCTCCGGCGTGACAACTGCCGGAACACCGTGACACCAGCCATCACGTCAGCGCCCGGTGAGCTGCGGACGAGGCTCCAGCCATCTGTGCAGGCCTGGGCGGCGGGCCGCCGCTGAGCTTGCCCATCACCTGCTCAGGTGCCAGGCCGCTGCTGCGAGCCACGGTCAGCGCCGGCATCTGAAGGGCCAGCGGGCTCCACGGCGAGCAGTTCGATGCCGAAGTCACGCAGCCGGTCGAGCAGCCCGTACAGGTGCGCCTGATCCCGTATCTCACCGGTGAGCACGGTCTGGTTGGGCCCGGGTTCCAGCGTCATCCCGTCGAAGGCGGACGCGAAGTGATCGCCCAGCCGGCCGCGCATGACGATGCGGTATCTGCTGGCGGTCACTGGTCAGCTCCGATGCCCGGGTGCCTCGCCGGATCCGCCCACCGCCAGTGGGTCCTGGCGGGCGGTGCGCTGGCGGGCCTGGGCGATGGCCCAGGCCGCGTTGATCAGGCCGATGTGGCTGAAGGCCTGGGGGTAGTTGCCGATCATCTCGCCGCTGGCCGGGTCGACCTCCTCGGCCAGCAGGCCCACGTCGTTGATGGCGGCCACGGCCCGCTCGAAGGTGGCCGTGGCCTGGTCCACCTCCCCGGCCAGCGCCTGGGCGTGCGCCAGCCAGAATGTGCAGAGCAGGAAGGTGCCCTCCTCACCGGCCAGGCCGTCGTGCGCGAGGTACCGGTACACCAGGCCCCGTTCGTCGGTCAGCCGGGCGGCGGTGGCGTCGATGGTCGCCTTTATCCGCGGGTCATCGCCGGGCAGGAAGCCGGTGATGGCCAGCATCAGGTTGGATGCGTCCAGGTCAGCTGACCCGAATGCCTGAGTGAAGGCGCCGGCCTCATCGTTCCAGCCCTGCTCCAGAATGGCCGCGCGGATCTCGTCCCGGGCCGCCGCCCAGTCCGCCGCCCGGTCCTGGGCGCCGAGCTGGGGGGCCAGGTCGATCGCGCGCTGCAGCGCGGCCCAGCACTGCAGCTTGGAGTAGAGGAAGTCACGCGGTTCACCGCGGATCTCCCAGATGCCCTGGTCCTTCTCTTTCCACCGGCTGGCCGCGGTGTCGGCCGCGGCGGCCAGAAATCGCTGGGTGACGGGGTCGAGGTCACCGAGCTGCTGGACCAGCCGCTGGGCCGCGCCGAGCATCTCGCCGTACACGTCTAGCTGGCGCTGGCTCCACGCCCCGTTGCCGACCCGGACCGGCCGGCTGTCCCGCCAGCCGGCCAGGTGCGGCAGCTCCCGCTCGGTCAGGTCACGTTCGCCCCCGATGCCGAACATGATCTGCAGGTCGGTGCCGCGCTGCAGCTGGGAGGCGGCCGCGTCGGCCAGAAACGTGAAGAACTTGTTCGCCTCGTCCGGGCAGGCCGCCACCCACAGCGCCTCCATGGTCAGGCAGGCGTCGCGCACCCAGGTGTAGCGGTAGTCCCAGTTGCGCTCGCCGCCCACGGTCTCGGGCAGCGAGGTGGTCGGTGCGGCGACGATCGCGCCGGTCGGCGCGAACGTCAGGGCCTGCAGCACCCGCCCGGAGTGATGGACGAGGTCACGCCACGGGCCTTCGTAGGTCTGGTGGATGGCCGACCACGACCGCCAGCCCGCCAGGGTATCGGCCAGCCGGGCGGCGATCGTGCCCTGATCCCAGGCGGCCACCGGCGGCTCCGCCATCTGGCCATGGGCCAGCGCGAAGCCGGCCACCTGCCCGGCACTCACGTGCAGCCGCGCGGTGGCGGTGGCCCCGTCGATAGTGAAAGTGACCGGCCCAGACAGCAGCAGCCGCCCCGCGCCGCCCCGCGCAGCCAGGCCACCAGGCACCGGCTCCAGGATGGGGTGGATCAGGCCGTACTCCGGCCGGGGGGCGTAGCTGACCTCGATGTCCAGCTCCCCGCTGATGCAGGCCAGCTGGCGCAGCAGTACCCCGGGGGACCCGGTGCCCAGGTCATGGCCGCGCTCGTTGCGGCCCACCGCCAGCGCGTCGGTTAGCACCGCGGTCCCCGTGGCTGTCGTGAACGTGGTCTCCAGCACCATGGTCTGGTCCGCGTAGCCCCGGCTGGCCGTAGCCGGCCCAGCGGCCGCGATCGAGAAGTGCCCGGCCCCGGGATCAAGCAGGCCGCCGAAGACCGCAGGGGAGTCGAAACGCGGGAAGCACAGCCAGTCCACCGAGCCGGCCCGGCTGACCAGCGCCGCCGAACGGCAGTCAGACAACAGGGCGTAGTCGCCGATCGGCAAGCCATCCATCACAGTCTCCCTTTCTCACAGCAGTTACAGGCCGTAGGCCTCGAGCAGGTGCAGCCAGACTTCGCTGACGGTCGGGAACGATGGCACCGCATGCCACAGCAGGTCGACGGTCACCCCACCGCAGATCGCCACGGTCGCCGAGTGCAGCAGCTCCTGGAGGCCAGGGCCGGTGAACGTGGCGCCGGCCACCGTACGGCGGTCGTCGTCGATCACCAGCTGGCTGGTGCCGCGGATCCCGTTGCCCTGCGTATAGGCGCCAGGAACGTCGCCGGTCGGGGTGGTCACGGCGGTGACCCGCAGCCCGGCGGCCCGCGCTTCGGCGAAGGTCAGCCCAGCCGCGCATACCTGGGGATCGGTAAACGTCACCCGGGGCACGATCCGGTGCGAGGCCACGTCCTCGGCTGGCTGGCCGCAAATCGCCGCGGCAGCGATCCGCGCCTGGTACTTGCCCATGTGGGTCAGGGGCGCCAGCCCGTTGCAGTCGCCGATCGCGTACAGCCACCCCCCGGCCACGCCCACGGCCCGCAGCTGCCCGTCCACCTGGACAGCGCGCCCCGGTTCCAGGCCCACCCGATCGAGGCCGAGGCTGGCCGTGGCCGGCCTGCGGCCGACGGCCACCAGGATCTCGTCGCCGGTGAACTCGCGCCCGTCAGCCAGCTGCGCGATCACCGGGCCGTCGCTGCCCACCCGGCGGGCGGCTGTCATCTGGGCCCCGGTCACCACGGTAATGCCCTCCGCCTCGAAAGTGGCCCGCAGCTCCTGGCCGGCGAACGGTTCCTCTCGGGCGAGCAGCCGCTCCGCGCCTTCGAGCACTACCACCTCCGCACAGCCCAGGCGCTTAAACGCCTGCGCCATCTCCACGCCGATCGCCCCGCCGCCCAGCACCAGCAGCCGCTGGGGGAGTTCTTTCGCGCCGGTGATCGCCCGGTTGTCCCAGGGGCCCGCCTCGCGCAGGCCGGGGATGGGCGGGATCAGGGAGGTGGTCCCGGTGGCCAGCATGACTGCCCGCGCGGCCTGAAGCTGCCGGGTGGTGCCGCCTGCCGCCGCCACCTCGACGGCCCGCTCCCCGGTCAGCCGTCCGGTTCCGCGGATCAGCTCGATGCCCTTACTTTCCAGCCAGGCACGCTGCCCCTCGTCCTGCCAGTGCGCGGTCATGTAATCGCGCTGCGCGAAGGCCGCGGCCACATCGACCTGGCCGGTGACCGCCTGCGCAGCACCCGGTGCGCGCCGCGCCGCGGCCAGCACGTCACCGGGCCGGATCAGCGTCTTGCTGGGGATGCAGCCCCAGTACGAGCACTCCCCGCCGACCAGTTCCCGTTCCACGATGGCCACGCTGAGGCCCTGACCGGCCAGGCGGCCTGCGGCGTGTTCGCCCGCTGGGCCTGCGCCAATCACCAGCACGTCGTATGTGTCGGCCACGAGGTGACCCCCTTTACGTCGCGGCGGTCGGATGACCCCGTCGTTACGGAGTCTCGGCAGCACCGCGTCCGTTACAGCAGCTGGACAAGGTTTCCGGTGCTGGTGAATTAGGCCTCAGCATCCCGGACAGGCGGAGGGCACCCCCTGTGCGTACTCACTGAGCACCCGGTCGAACATCTGGCCCACGGATCGTTGTCATGCCTGCTCTGTCCGGGGCGCCGCTGTGGTGTTACAACTCGGCGGCGGTTCCAGCTTCTCACCCGGGTTAGATGAGGTGAGGGGGGAGGTGCCTGGCCGGTTCCCCGGATGAGGCTGCTGCCGTCAGCCGACACCGGGAGGGACCACCATGGCACCGATCACCAGCCCCGCCGCCCCGCACGCCGATGAGCTGGGTCAGTCCGACGCGGCTCTCGTTATGCAACTGCGGGCTGGGAACGAGGCGGCCATGTCCCAGCTGGTGGATGAGTGGTCACCAGCCATGCTGGGGGTCGCCCGCTCGTTCGTGCACAGCGCCCAGTCGGCTGAGGATGTCGTCCAGGACGCCTGGCTCGGCATGCTGGCCGGCCTGGCCAGGTTCGAAGGCCGGTCATCGCTGCGCACGTGGACGTTCTCCATCCTGGTCAACCGGGCCCGGACGCGTGGCGCGCGGGAAGCGAGGACGGTTCCGCACGCGTCCCTCGGTGGCCACGGGAGCCAGGCGGCGGATGACTGGCTGGCCGGCCCACAGGCCGGGCGCTGGGCCTCGATCGATGGCCCGTCGTCCTGGCAGGGTGCTCCCGAAAAGGTGGCGCTGTCCAGAGAGGTGCTGAGCCTGCTGGACGAGGCCCTGTCCGGGCTGCCGGACCGGCAGCGCCGCGTGCTGACCATGCGGGATGTGTGCGGAATGCCGGCCGGGGAAGTCTGCGCCGTCCTGGGCATCTCGCCGCAGAACCAGCGGGTGCTGCTGCACCGGGCCCGGGCTGTGCTGCGCGCTGCCCTCCAGGGCTACTACCGTGGGTGACAGGTGGCACCGGGGGCGGGTGCCTGGGGGGAACATGGCGGCTGATCTGCCCGGGCAGGCTGCGCTGATTACCGGGGCTGCTGCTGGCATCGGCCGGGCCAGCGCGCTCGCGTTCGCTGCGGCGGGTGCGTCGGTGGCGCTGCTCGACATTGACGGCGATGGCCTGGCGGATACCGCGGCCGCGGCCCGGGCCTGCGGGGCACGCGCCGAGGTGCTGGTGGCCGACGTCACCGACCTGGCGGCGGTAACGAAGGCAGTGGGACGCGCCGTCGAGGTCTTCGGCGGGCTGCACGCGGCTCACAACAACGCTGGCGTCCCCGGCCCGTACGTGCCGCTGGACGAGTACGGGGAAGAGGACTTCCTGCGAGTCCTCCAGGTCGACCTGGCCGGCGTCTGGCGGTGCATGCGGGCCGAGATCCGGCACATGCGCGCCCAGGGTTCGGGTGCGATCGTGAACACCTCCTCAATGCTCGGCAGCGCGGCGATGCCCGCGAATGGCGCCTATGTGGCCGCCAAGCACGGCGTGCACGGCCTGACCCGTGCGGCCGCCCTCGAACTGGGCGGCACCGGCATCCGGGTCAATGCCGTCGCCCCCGGGGTGACCCGCACCGGGATGACCTCGGCCGTAAGTGATGAGCTGCTCGCCGCGGTGCCGCTGGGCCGCATCGCGGAACCGGAGGAGATCGCCGCGGCCGTGGTATGGCTCTGCTCGGCCGAGGCCTCCTACATCACCGGCTCCGTACTGGTCGCCGACGGCGGCTGGCTCGCCGGGTGAACCTGGCCCGGGAGATCCGCTGATGACACGCCACGAGAGCAGCGCCCAGTCTCGCTCCAGCGGCCCGGCCTCCCGGCCGGGCCTGCGCCGTGAACTGCGGTTCCCGGAGACGGCCTCGGTGTCGGTGGGGGTGATGGCCCCGACGCTGGCCATGTCGGTCACCGGCGTGGCCGCCGCCACCGCGCTGGGCCGGGCCGCCCGCTCGCGTTCGCCGTGGCCGCCTTGGGCGTCGGGCTGGTCGCCTACGGGTTCGTCCGGCTGGCCGGCGAGTTCAGCCACGCCGGGTCGGTGTACGCGTTCGTGGGCAACACACTCGGCCCCCGGCCCGGCTTTCTGGCCGGATGGGCACTGCTCGGTACCTACCTGGTGTTCCCTCCCGTATCCATCATGGGCGTGGCGATCTTCGGGCGTGCCTTCCTGAGCACCACCGGGCTGGCCGCCGACGCGGACTGGTACCCGTTGGCTCTCACCGCCTGGTTTGTCCTCTATCACAACGTCTGGCCGGTACCTCCAGCGCCGTATGAGTACTTCCCCTACCTGGTCGTCGGCTGGCTGGTTGCGGGCCTGATCGTCACCGCCGTGATCCCCGGTTTCGCCATGAAGGTGGACGATGGGCTGGAGCGGGCCGCCGGGATCAAATGAGCCCCCGCTCCCGGGCCCGGATCACCGCCTCACCCCGGGACTCCGCGCCCAGCTTGGCGCTGACCAGGTGAAACAGCCTCAGCTCATGACTACGTAGTCATGTAATTTCCGTGATCAAGGGTTCTACCACCTGGTCAAACGCGTTGACCAATCGGCTCGGGGGGAACTTCGGGCTAAGCGTCCGGCCGACCGCGGACTGCGCATCGCGGAGCAGCGAGGCAGCCAGAGCCACATCGCCCCGCATCAGGGCCATCAGGGCCAGGTACCCCTCCGCGTAGATGTAGGCCAGGCGGTTACCGTCGGCTTCGGCCCGCCGGGCCGCCTCGGAGACCAGTTCCCGGGCACGGTCCATGTCCCCGAGCCACGTCGACGCGGCGCCGTGCACGAGCCGGTGGACGGTGGCGATGAACGGGTCGCCGGGGTTCGGGGAGATCTCCCGCAGCCGGCTCGCGGTCCCGGCCATATCCCCGGTCTTGTACAAATGCAGCGCGCGCAGCACCATCAGCTGGGTATCTGGTGGGACCGAGCTCTCGGCGTCGTCCAGCGCGGCTCCGACCTCCTCCAGCCGCCCGGTGTCCAGGGCCACCCAGACCCGCGCCGCGGCTAGCGACGCGTCCTCGGCAACCACCCCGGCAGGCAGGACATCGAGCCACCTGCTCACCGTTTCCAGCTGCCCGGCGTTGAAGTGCTGGCGCCAGTGCGCTGTGATGAGCTCCTTGCTGAGCGCCGGATTACCGGAGGCGATCGCGTGCGTGATCGCCTCGGCCGGGTCGCCGTTGCTTTCGTACCACTCCGCCGCCCGCTGATGCAGCGCGGGCGGCTGCTCCGGCGCCGTCCGGGCCAGCTCATGCCGCAGCAGGCCGCCGAAGAGGTGGTGATACCGGAACCAGTGCCGCTCGTCATCCAGCGGGATCAGGAACAGGTTGGCCCGGTTCACCTCACTGATCAGCTCGGCGCCGTCGTCCCGCCCTGTGAGCGCGTTGCACAGCGGTGCGCACATCCGGTTGAGTACCGAGGTGACCAGCAGGAATTCACGCAGCCGCGGCGGCTGGCTGGTCAGCACCTCCTCACCGAGATAGTTGACGATGTGCCAGTCGGCGCCGGTGAACCGCTCGATGAAGGCTGACGGGTCGGCCCGGTCGGCCACCCGCAGGGCGGCGAGCTGCAGCCCCGCCGCCCATCCTTCGGTCCGGTCCAGCAGCCGGTGCACGTCCCGCTCGGAAAGCGGCGCGGCGAGTCGGCCGGCGAAGAACTCCAGTGCCTCGTCCAGGCTGAACCGCAGCTGCTCGGCCCGCAGTTCGGCCAGTTCGCCTCGCACCCGCAGCCGGCTGAGCGGCAGCGGCGGGTCGGCCCGGGTGATGAGCACCAGGTGCAGCTGGGGCGGGCAGCGATCCAGCAGCGTGTTGACTGACGTATGTACCTGCGTGCTGGTGATCAGGTGATAGTCGTCCAGCACGAGCACCAGGGGCGCGGCTGCCGATGCCATCTCGTTGATGAACGTGGGGAGCACGTCACGCTGGATGTCCGAGCCGGCGGCATCCAGCCGCGCGAGCCCGGCCCGGCCCGCCTGGCCCGCGGCCAGCAGGAGGTACCGCCAGAAGCGCGTAGCATCGTCATCGCCGCTGTCCAGCGACACCCAGCCCGCGGTGACCGGGTCCTGCCGGAGCCACCAGGCGACGAGCGTGCTCTTCCCCCAGCCCGCGGGCGCGACGACCAGGGTCAGCGGCCGCGTAAGGCCCTGGCGCAGCAGGTCATGCAGGCGCGTGCGCTCCACGGTCTGCTGCCGGGGGCTCGGCCTGAACAACTTGGTCGCGATCACGACCTCGGAATCGCCAGCCGTCACCCCCACCCGCCCCGTCATACCGAGGTGCGCGCCGGTGGCCCAGGCGCACCGGACGCGTTCGCCGCCGCGTCCGGCCGCGCTGGCTGTGCCCGGATGTGGTCGACTCGAGATCGACTTTAACGTGCCGTGACCCAAGACCGACAGTGCCCTTGGCCGGCGAAGGCGGGTGGCGCCACCACCGGCTCGCCGTGTTTGCTGGCGCTCGCCTCAGCGTCCCGCTGGGGCAGTCATGCGGCGGGCCCGAACCGCTGCTCCAGCGCTTTCGGGCCTGGGATGAGCACGCCGCCGCTGATCTGTGAGTTGGTGGTCAGGTACTGCCGGAAGGTCCGGCCCGGGAAGGCCGGGGTGCTCTCGTGCAGCACGTGCGCCAAGTCGTAGACCCGGCCCTGGCCGACCAGGCGGACCGCTTCGAGGACCTTGCTCGGTGTGATCTCGTTCAGGGCCCCGGCCTGGTCCCCGGCGCCGTATCTCGCAGCCATCGGGCGCGCGTGCACTGCCGACATGCTGGCCGCCGCTGCCGGCCTGGAGGAGCAGGAGTTTGTCGGTGCGCTGGATGAGCTGTGGCGGCGCGGGATCGTCCGCGCGCATGTGGGACCCAGCGCGCAAGTTCGGTGAGCGGCTGCGAGCTCGCGCCGAGCGGGACGCCGACCAGGTGCTGTAGGTCGAAAGCGACTACATCCAGGGCATTGCCGCCTACTGGCCCGGACGGTTGGCCGAGGCCCGCGGTCACTTCGAGGCGGCGATGCTGCGGTTCCAGCCCGCCCGGCGCCATGCGCACGTGCTGCGCTACGGGCAGGACCCGGAGTTGCTCGTCCGGCTGCGCCTCGCCCACACGCTCTGGCTGCTCGGCGACCCTGAGGGGGCCGACCGCCAGCGTGATCTCGCGCTCGCGGTAGCAGAGAAGTCCACCCACCCCTACAGCCGGGCGACTACGCGCGTGTGGGCGGCGATCGTCGCCATAGACCGCCGTGGGTCGCGGAGTTCCGCCGCCACGTACAGGTGCTGGCGCGATACACGGTCGACGATCCCCCCGCCCAGGTGCGGTCAGAAAGCATTGGACAGCGCGGTGTAACGTTCGGGCCTTCCGGGTGACTGAGTGACGTAGAACTCGAGAGAACCCGGAGGAAAGCCATGTCACCCGCTGCGTATGTGCAAACGAATGACGCCACCGAAAACGAGGTCATCGTGTTCAGCCGCGCGGAGGATGGCGCGCTTGCCCCGGTGGGGCGCTCCTCCACGGGGGGACGCGGGACGGGCTTGCCGCACCTGGCGTCGGCGGGTTCCGTCGTACTCAGCGACGATGGCCGCTGGCTGCTGGTGGTGAACGCGGGCAGCGACGAACTGTCGCTGTTTGCCGTTCAGCCGGACGGCCTGCGGCTGGCCGACCGTGTCGGCTCGGGCGGTAGCAAGCCCACCAGCGTCGCAGTCAGCGGCGCGCTCGTGTATGTGCTCAACAACGGCACGCCGAACATCAGCGGGTTCAATCTCACTGACGGGAAGCTGGCCGCGCTCCCGGGCTCGACGCGCCCGCTGAGCGGCGCCGACGCGGATCCGGCGCAGATTTCCTTCACCCCAGACGGCGGGGCATTGATCGCGACCGAACGGGGGACCAACAGCATCAGCAGTTATGTCCTTGACCAGCGCGGCTACGCGCAGGGACCGGCGACGATCAAGTCCTCCGGCCAGACGCCGTATGGGTTCGGCCTAACGCAGGACGGGTCGCTGATCGTCTCGGAGGCGTTCGGTGGCTCGATCGGAGCGGCGGCGGCTTCCTCGTATGCGGTGTCCGGGGCGGGCGAGCTCACAATGGTCAGCGGCTCTGTTGGCGACACCCGCAGCGAGGTGTGCTGGGTCGCGCTGACCAAGGACGACCGCTTCGCCTACGTAACCAACTTCGGTGACGGCACGGTCTCCTGCTATGAGATCACCGGCGGTGGAAGCCTTAAGCTGCACGATCCGGTAGCGGGCTCGACCGGGCAGGGCGAGAAGGGTCTGCGTGACGAAGCGATCTCCGGTGATGGCCGCTACCTGTACGCGATTGACGCCGACGCGCAGAAGCTGTTCGGCTGGGCCGTAGGACAAGGCGGCCACCTCACACCGACTGGCGCGTTCAATGGCCTGCCCAACACCGTTGCCGGACTGGCCGCCAGCTGATGGACGGCCTGGTCAACAGGGAACACCTGCAGGCGCCCAGCGTGTGAGCGCCGGGCGGGTGCCGCTGTTCAGCGATACCGCCCTGGCCGAGCGCGTCGAGCGGGTGGAGGCGCAGCTCATCGCCCGAAGCAGCGAGGCCGCCCGCCGCCCGGCGGGCACGGCGGGCTTTGTGATCCCGATTGCGGGTGGTGTGGCGAGCTTCGCCGGGGAGGGTTCGCCGTTCAACAAGGTCGCGGGACTCGGCTTCGGCGGCGTGCCGGATTCGGCCGCTCTCGATGAAATCGAGAAGGCCTTCGCGGCTTGCGGTTCCCCGGTGCAGATTGAGCTGGCCCAACTGGCCGACTCCGCTATCGGCGCCCTGCTGACCGGGCGCGGTTACCGGCTCGAATCATTCGAAAACGTGCTCGGCCGTGCCCTCGCGGGTGAACCCGAGCGGGTCATGCCACCCGGGGTGGACGTCCGGCCGAGCCGTGCGGAGGAGCTCGAGACGTGGCTTGCGGTTGTGGCCGAGGGCTCCGCCCACCCCGACACACAGGGGGTGCCCTGGCATGAGAAGTTCCCGCGCGAGGCGATCATCGGGGCCGAGCGCGATATGGCAGCGGCGGGCACCGTGCGCTACGCCGCGTTGCGCGACGGGACTATCGCCGGCGGCGCCACCATGCGCATGGCCGAAGGCGTCGCAGCTGCTGGGTAGCCCGCCCTGTACGCGGTCGTGGCCATGGGCGCGGTGTTCACCTCCGCCGCCCGGGCGCCGCTGACGTCCCTGGCCAGCGTGGTGGAGATGACTGGTGACTTCACCCTGACCCCGGCCTGTCATGCTGGCGGTCGCCATCGCCTCCACCGTCTCCCGCTCGCTCAGCTACGGCACGATCTACACCACCAAGCTGCTGCGCCGCGGCACCGACATCGACCGGTCCACCCCCTCGCGCGCCCTGCAGGACCTCAAGGTCGCCGACGCGATTTAGCCATTCCAGCCGCCCTTCACGCTGACCCGTGCCCACGGTTTCGGCCTCACGGCGAAAGGGCCGCTGATCGTCTCCGAGGCTTTTCGGCGGGAGCGGCGGCGGCTTTCTTGTATGCGGTGTCTGGCGCTGGCGAGCTCACGGTGAGCGGCGCGCAGATGGTGTGTACTTGCGGTATGGGGCTGTTCAGCCAGTCTTTCCGCTACCAGTACCGGGCGGCGGTCGCCGCGGTCAGCGGTAGCAGGGAACCCGGCTTGTGCTGCCGGACCTGGTGCCGGTCCTCATAGTCGCTGACTCCTATCTTCAGCATCCTCGTGGGCTGCCGTTTCGCCCACTTCAGCCGTCGCCGTCCCCGTCCTTGGTGACGGCGCCACGCGCTGCTTCCCCCTGTTCTTCTGCCGGATGGGTCCCGGTCGCTTCGTGCGCCGGACGGGCTTGGCTCTCCCCTCCTGCCGGACGAGCCAGGCCCGCTCCTGTGACCGGGTGCTCGGGTTCCTCCCCCGGCGCCGGATCCGCCCGGATCTTTTCCGCGGCCGGCCATGCCGGGGCCCGGATCGTTGCTGAACGGGCCTGGCCTGCGCCGTCTGCCGGAGGCACCGGATCCGCCCGGTGCGCCGCCCGGGCCTGGCGGCCGGCGTCGGGTGGCGGGGTGTGCTGCGATGTGCCGCGCAGCCGTGCGGCGAAGGCGACGGCGGACAGTAGGAACAGCACGCCGGTCACGGCGAGCCAGTGCCACAGGTACGGCTCGGGCGACAACGTGGTCGACGCGTGATAGCTGGCGGTCAGGCGGAGGATCAGCGGGAACCAGACGAGCAGCAGCAGGCCGGACAGCGCGGCGGGCACCCGGACGTAGTTGATCCACGGGAGCGCGGGCAGGCCGGGAGCGCGGTGCCTGATCACCGCTACCACGGACCGGTCGGCGAGTGAATACAGCGGCATCAACAGCAGGTCATGGCCGATGACCGCGCCGAGGAACCACACGGCGACCCCCAGCGGGCGGGAGTGCACGAGCTGGATCGCGGCGTAGCCCGCGAGCGCGAAGCAGGCGAGCAGCGAAAGCAGATTCAGCGGGCCCGCGCCGTACCACCGCAGCAGGTGTCTCATCTCAGCTCCGGAAGGTCAGGCTGGCGACCCATTTGGTGTTGTGCACGCCCGGGCTGGCGGGCACGATGATCCGCGCGGGGAAACCGTGGTCCAGCGACAGGTCCGCGCCGTTGACGCGCAGCGCGAGCAGCGAGTCCGGGTCCATGATCTGCCCGGCAGACAGCACGGCCTGGCGGAACGCGCCCCCGCGTTCCAGGGACTCCACCAGGACGCTCGCGGGCCGGGGTGCCCCGGCCATCCGGGCGAGGTCGCGCAGCCGCACCCCGGTCCACCTCTGGTTCCCGCTGGACCAGCCCTCGACGCAGGCGATGGGCAGGTGCGCGGTGTGCTGTGTCATCGCCAGCAACTGGGGCCTGCTCAGGCTGGCCAGCCCGTTGCGGCCAGGCCCGGCGTGGCTGAGAGTCAGCCGCCAGCTCGCGCCGGTCCGCGCGGCCGTGATGCCGCCCTGGGCCGCGGTCACGTTGATCTGGAAGTCGCCGGGGCCGTCGCCGAGATCCTGGCCGTGCGGGGCCAGCAGCGCGGTACGGCGCAGCGGCCCGCCCAGCGACTGGCCCACGGACAGGGCCAGCAGCAGGAGCGAACCGGCTCCGGCGAAGGCGAGCGCGCCGCGCCGGGAGATCGTCGGCGCCTCCGGGGCCGGGCTGACCAGATGCCCCTCATGGGCGGGCTCCGGCACGGTGTGGGCGGTGTCGGTGCGCAATTCCGCCCGCAGGCTGCGGCCGCGCAGCGACCTGACCATCCGGGGAGCCTTCAGGCCCACGTGGACCACGAAGCCGGCGATGAAGACCCAGGCGCCGTAGAAATGCAGCCGGTAGAACGAGCCGGGGAACACATACCACTGCTGGATATTCAGGATCCCGGTGGCGAACTCGAAGACTACCCCGCCGACCAGCAGGAACAGCGACAGCCGTTCCAGGGCATGCGCCGGATCGCGGAGTGGCGGCCACTCGAACAGCTTGGGCAGCACGGACCACAGCTTGGCCAGCAGGATCGGCACCAGCACCAGACCCAGGGTGACGTGCACGCCCTGGTTGAGCCGGTATAGCCAGACCGGGTGCGTCGGCCAGGAGAACAGGTAGAAGCCGAGCAGGCCCTTGCCGGGCGTCTGGTCGTTGAGCGGGCTGAGATCAGGGTTGTACGCCGCGTAGGAAAGCAGGCCGCTCACGAACAAGACCGGGATGCCGGCGAGCAGGATCAGGCCGAGGACCGACGTCAGCCAGGGGCCGCGGATCGGGCTGCGCCAGAACGAGCGGCGGAACGGGCCCGGCAGCTCGCTGGCCCGCTGGAGCTGGCGCGCCCATGGGGCGGCGCGGCGGGCCTGCGAGGCTGGCGCGCTCTGGGCGGCCGGCGCATCCTGGGGAGGGCCCGGGCTCTGGGGCGGCGCGCTCTGGGCGGGATCCGGGCCGTGGGCGGGGAGCTGATGGCCGGCGTCGGTCACGCCGCACCTCCTGATCGTCGTGGGCGGGATTGGGCCATGGACGGCCCGGCGGCCGGACCGTCGAGCAGGCTGGCTACCGCGGCGCAGGACCCCCGGCCGGCCGGAAGCCATACCCACGCCGGCCGCACCCGGGCACCGGCGACCGGCCGGAACCAGGCGTCCGGCACACCGGACAGCAGCATCTGCGGGCAGCGGCGGTAGTAGCGGTTCAGGTCGGCGGGGAAAACGTTCAGGTCGGTGTTCATCTCGACGATGATCGCGCTGAACCGCCGCATGGTCACTGCGCGTGCGGTGCTCCGCCGGAAGCTGGCGATGGCGGCCTGGTCGCTGGCGCGCAGCACGTCGGCGACCGCGCCCTGGTGCGCCACGCCGGGCAGCCCGGCCATGAGATCCAGACCGGGATCGGCCGGGACCGCGACCGTGCCGCCAAGGGCGCGGACCCCGGCCGTCAGCCGTATCCCCACGGCCCGGCCAGCGCTCGCCGGGATTGCGCGGGCCGGCCGGAAGCCGCTCACGAGGACGGCGAGCTGGACGATGACCAGCCCGCTGGCCAGGGCCGCGACCCAGTGCCCGGCGCGGCCTGCCCGCCAGTTCGCGAGCCGGGGCCGGGCCAGCCGGTCCAGGCCATCAGCGACCAGCCCGCCGGGCTGGCCGCCCATCGCCAGCCCGGCGAGCAGCACCACCGCGAGGTAGGCGGGCAGCAGGTCGTTGACGGTCCCGCCGCCGTGCACCAGCGCGGCGTACCCCGCCATGAGCAGCGCGGCGCAGCCCGCGGGCAGCACCAGCGGAGTCCGCCGCGCGCCCAGTACCCCCGCGCACACCGCGGCACCGAGCACGGGCAGCAGCGAAATCGTCCAGAACTGCCCGATGGCGGCGGCCTTGAGCGACTGCTCACTCATCTGCTCGAAGACGTAATACAGGTACCAGCCGTGGCTGGAGAGGCCGAGCAGCAGCGTGCTCGCGGCAAGGAGGGCGCCGTAGGTCAGCGCGGCGGGCACCGCCAGCCGCCGGCGCGGGCCGGCCGCCAGCGCCGCGAGCACCACGACGCCTTCTGCGAGCCCGTTCTGCTTCGTCAGGAAGGCGGCGGCAAGCAGCACCCCGCACCCGACGGCACCGCGAGTCCGGCGCATCCACCGCGCGGCGTAAAGGGCCGCGACACTGAGCGCGAGAAACAGCGAGTCGACCCGGCCGACGTCGAACCAGGTGCCGGTGGCGAAGTAGGTCGCGGCCAGCATCCCCGCCGCCGCGATCCCCGCGGTGGCGCTGCCGGTCTCGCGCTGCACCAGGCGGCCCAGCAGCGCGAAGCAGGCCAGCGAGGACACCAGCGACACCAGCCGGAGCGGCAGATACGACGGGCCGAGCACGCCGGCCACCGCCGCCGAGACGGCGAAATAGAGCGGCGGGTACCCGTCGGGCACGTAGCCGACCGAAGGTGCGGGGTAGAGCTCCTGGCCGGCGAGGATCCGGTGCACCTCAACCAGCGAATTGCTTTCCAGCCACTCGAGGGTGAACGGATAGGTCAGCCGGCTCAGGGCAACGGCCAGGTAGGAGCCGATGACGGCGAGCCCGAGCAGCGCAGCCGCCAGCCGGGCACCTGCTGCGGCCCCGTCCCCGGCACGGACGGCGGCCATCCCGCGATGGCTGCGCACGCGCGTATTACATGCAGAGCGCCTTCACACCGCAAACGATCAGCCCTGGGTGGTTTATACCTAAATGTCGCTTTTCCCGCCAGCCTGGGTGGCGCCGTTACCGGCCCGCATGTTCGCTGCAGTTCTCCCCGGCAGCACTGGCTTCACGCCTCCGAACAGGGAAATCATGGTTAAAGCCGGGTACGCCGGATCCCGCGCGGGGAACCAGCCGCGGCGGGCGGATGGCCCCTCGCCGGAGGATCTTACAAACCGGGGATAAGCAGTTCCCCCGGCGGCGGGCTGGACCCGTCAGCCACGTCCCGTGCGGTGCCGGGAGCTGTGTCACCGGCTATGGCCGGCAGCGGCAGCCGGACCTCGAACCGGCAGCCCGGCCCGGTGTTGACGACCCCTACCCGGCCGTGATGGGCGTCGATGACGCCGCGCACGATCGCGAGCCCGAGACCCGCGCCGCCGGCACCGGGGGTGCGCGCCTGCGAGCTGCGCCATCCGGTGTCGAAGATCTGGGCCAGCTCGGCTTCGGGGATGCCCCCGCAGCCGTCGCTGACCGTCAGCAGCGCCGCTGCGGCCTCCACCCCGGCCGTGACGTGCACGCTGCTCCCGGCCGGGGTGTGCTGGACGGCGTTGATGAGCAGGTTGGCCAGCGCACGTGATAGCTCGCGCGGATCGGCCGGGACGACAAGCGGACCGCCGGCCTCACCGGTCACCCGTACGCCCTTGGCCCGGGCGAGTGCCTCGGTGCCGGCGACAGCATCGCTGACCAGGTCGCACAGGTCGATCCGGTCCCGCGTGAGCTGCAGGGTCCCGGACTCGATGCGGGACAGCTCGAACAGGTCATCGACCATGCCGGTGAGCCGGGCGACCTCCGCGCGAATCTGCCTATGGTAGCGCGCGGGATCGGCGGCGATGCCGTCCTGGAGTGCCTCGGCCATGGCGGCGAGCCGGGCGAGCGGCGTGCGCAGGTCGTGTGAGACCCAGGCCACCAGCTGACGGCGCGACTGCTCCAGCCGATCCTCGCGCTGACGCGAGTCCGCCAGCTTCTTCGCGGTGGCGGTGAGTTCCTGCGACAGCGCGTCAAGCTCGGCCGCCATGGGTCCCGCCGGTGAGCGGAAACCGCGCGGCTGATGGCCCAGCGACCGGGCCGCCCGCTGCAGCTCCATGCTGCTGGTTCCCACCTGCCGCCCCAGCAGCCAGCAGAATCCGAACGCCGCGAGGCCCGCCACCACGCAGATCATTACCACGACACCCAGGTCGTGCGGGGAGATGAACATCGTCTCGGCGGTGGCGAGCGTCCCGGCCACGATCGCCAGGACCGCCACGGTGCTGCCCACCTGGAGCGATAGCCGCAGCGAGGCCCGGCGCAGCAGCCGCATGACACCGAGGCCCAGCAGGCCCACCGCGCCGGTGCAGCCCCCCGCGATCAGGACGACCTGAATCTGCGGGCTCACGAGGAGCCGACCTCCCACCGGTAGCCGATCCCCCATACGGTCTGCAGGTGCGACGGTGCCGCTGGAACGTCCTCCACCTTCTCGCGGAGCCTGCGGACGCACACGGTGATGGTCGACAGGTCGCCGAACGACCAGCCCCACACCTGCTCCAGCAGCTCGGCGCGGGTGAAGGCGCGGCCCGGATGCGTGATGAAGAAGGCGAGCAGGTCGAACTCACGCACCGTCAGGGCCAGCTCGCGCCCATCCCGCCGGATTCCGCCGGGCCGCCGCGTCGACCTCATAGCGTCCCGCGCGCAGCGCCGCTGGCGGCGCGGTGACCGCCGCCCCGGCCTCGCCCGCGCGCCGCAGCACGGCCTGCACGCGCAAGGCGAGTTCCCGCGGGCTGAACGGCTTGGTCACGTAGTCGTCGGCGCCCGTCTCCAGCCCCCGTACGCGCTCGGTCTCCTCGCCCAGGGCGGTCAGCATGATCACCGGCACCGGGCGCTGGCCATCTTGCACCGTGCGCAGCCGCCGGCACACCTCCAGGCCGTCGATGCCGGGCAGCATCAGGTCCAGGACGACGATGTCCGGCTGCCACGCCTCGGCCAGCGACAAGCCGGATGGCCCATCGGCCGCGTGCCGGGATTCCAGGCCGGCGTCACGCAGATAGTCGCCGACGACCTCGGCGATGGTGGGGTCGTCGTCGACCACCAGAACGCGCGCACTCATGCGCCTACTTTACGAACCGGCGGGCCGTCTGCCGCGCGTGATCGTCACCCGTACCGCGACTCCGTTGCCAGCGACCGGGAGACGTGAGGTGAGGCATGTCAGTCTGCCGTGGTTGCTGGGCAGGCGGGTGCCGGCGGTCTTGAGCCGGGCGGTGATGGCGTCTTGCCAGGACTGGAGGTAGGCGGGGTATGGGCCGGCGAATTCTCGGAGCTTGGGCCCGGCGGGGCCGGTGAGCACGGTCAGCTGTTAGGTGACCTCGACCTCGACCTCGCTGTGGTGGCCGGCGGCGCTGATGGTGATGGTCACGGTGCCAGCCTGTTCGCCGGGGGTGACGCGGGCACAGCAGATGCGCCCGCCTGGCTGGCGGCCGGTGACGACCTAGATGGTGTGCTGGCCGTGGGCGCTGGTTTCGAAGACGGATCCGCGGCGCTTATCAGATGCGGCGCGCAGATCGGGTCGATCTGGGGTGGCGGGAATGCCGGCCGGATCAAAGGCGGCGCGTTCATGCTTGGTGAGCGGATGCGGCAGGCGCGGCGTCCTGACGCGTCGCGGTGCCGGTCTGGTAGCGTGGCTGAATACGTCATGAGTGTCAGCGCTAAGCCCCGGCTTGCTGGCCGGCAACCCTCCTCCGCGGTGGGGTGCCCCGGGTGAGGACGCGGCCTGCTCCCAGCCGGGACGGGCAAGCGCGGACCGCTGACTCGGGTCCCCGAGTTGCGCTGGAGACCTTGATGACCATCACCCTCACTGCGCCGCAGGCCCGGATTGCCGGTCCGGCGGCGCGGCAGTCCTCAGTGGCCGGCGACCTGCCGCTGGCCGAGCTCGTCGGAGCCGCCCTGAAGGTCCCCGTTGCCGCGGGCGGAACTACCCGCTACGTGAACCTGGACTATGCGGCCAGCGCGCGCTGCGCGCGGTGGCCGACCGGGCCGCGGAGCTGCTGCCGCTGTACTCCAGCGTGCACCGTGGCGCGGGATATGCCTCCGTGGTGTGTACCAGTGCTTACGAGGCTGCCCGCGGCGAGATCGCGTCGTTCGTCGGCGCCCGTGACGGCGACGTCGTCGTCATCACCCGCAATACCACCGACGCGCTCAACCTGCTCGCCACCGCCGTTGACGGACCGGTCGTGTACCTGTGGGGTGCCGGAAGTCTGGGTGGCCTGTGAGCTGCGACGATCCGCTTGGGTCGGACGTAAGACATGATGATCATTCGTGTCCCTGCGCCGGGTCGCCGGCCCTGGCCTGGTATTTGCGGATGATCCAGGCGATCCCGCCGCGGCTGAGGTTGCTCCCGTGCTGGTTGACGAACAGCGAGTGGTCGTCGTGACCAGGTCTGTCGAGGCCGTGCTCGGCGAGGTAGGCGTTCAGCAGCGCGGCGGTGTTGCCGCCGAGCGGGACGTGGCGGGTCTTGCGGCCCTTGCCGGTCAGCACGGCCAGCGGCGGGGGCTGCAGGCGGATGTCGCGCACGGTCAGGTCGGCGAGTTCCTGAACCCTGGCGGCGGTGTCGTAGAGGGTGGCCAGCAGGGTCGCGTCACGGCGGCCCCGCCGGGTGGACCGGTCGGGGTGGGCGAGCAGACGGCGGGTCTGCCCGGCAGCGAGGTGGTTCACGCCCGGCCGGGCCTTTTTCTTGGCGGGGACGGCGAGAATGTCCTGGCAGCTGGCCATCCGGGCCGGGTCCTGGGATTGCAGCCACCGGGAAAACGAGCTGATCGCTGCCAGGCGCTGGTTGCGGGTCGAGATGCTGTTGTGCCTTTCGGTCTCGAGCCAGTGCAGGAACCCGGTGATGGCGGCGGCGTCGATGTGATCGAGGGTGAGCTTGTCAGGCGGGATGGATCTGTCGTCGCGGAAGAAGGCGATCAGCAGCTTGAACGTGTCACGGTAGGACGCGATCGTGTTGGGTGAGCAGCCGCGCAGCCCGGCCAGGTGCGATGTGAGGAAGCGGTGCAGGAAGACCGCGAGGTCAGTCGCCATGGCACGGCCCTGCCGCGAGCCGCGGGACGACCTCACCGAAGGCACGCTGGATCTGGGCAGTGATGTGCGGGTAAGACTCGGCGGTCAGCCTCAAGTAGTAGTCGGTGTCGGCGATCTAGGAATGACCCATGTAGGCCTGCAGGACCGGCAGCAGCGCGCCGGCGTCCTCGCCGCGGGTGAACCACGACCGCAAATTATTCACTGCCATGGTGTGCCGGTTATGTGGAATTCCACATAACCGGCATCCAGTTGCGGGCGCGGGAGGTGGGCGGGCGGATCGACTACCACGCCGAGGACCATGAGCAGACGATGCTGGCAGGACCAGCTCATGGATCTCCTCCGGGACGGGCGGGCGCCCGGTGGTATTCGGATAGGTCCACTTGTTCCTCACCATGCGCCGGTGCCAGGCGAGCAGCGTGGCGGGTGCCGCGATCCGGTGCAGCCGCAAATGCCTAGGCAGCAGCCGCGCAAACGCGGTGATCGCAGCGCGGTCGGCCCAGCCCGGTTCCGGGCGGGTGACCTGGCGGCGCAGGACTGCGATCTCGTGCCGCAGTACCAAGATCTCTACGTCCCTGTGGGTGTCGCTGCGGGCAAGCAGCACCACCCAGCCGAACAACCGGATCATGAGCAGGTACAGGAGGCGAATGAGCACGACCGCCGAGGATAGAAGCCCAGGTCAGGTGCTCTGCACGAGTTCTGGCACGCCACAGGGCCGGGTGCGGGGCAGCGTCCCGCCAAGCCAGCGGTTTTACAGCCCGTGACTTCTGCGGCCAGGGCACCGGAAATGACCTGCGCAGACGCGACAGTTCTGACTGGCTATGAATGTAGTGGAGCGGGTGACGAGAATCGAACTCGCACTATCAGCTTGGGAATTGGACCGATCGTGGCCGGTAATGTCGTTGACCAGGCCGGTTGGGAGACCTGGAGTAGCCGTGGTTGACCCTTCATCACCTTGGTTAATTGCATGCTAATTGCATGGAGATGGGCGTCGCATCGGCCCTGCCTTGTTCGAGCCGCGCCGCGAGCACGCCCGGTTCTGCTCTGCTGCCTGGCGGGGCGGGTGGAACCGCGAGCACACGGGAGACACGAAGGCCGGGGCGAGCGCGCTGGACTGGTCCATCACCGCCATGCGTGAGTTCGTAGAGCCGCTTGCCGGGGATCAGGCACGGGACTAGGCGCAGGCGTTCGCTGTGATCAGCGAGGCGGTGTGGTGGGTTACCATCGTCGACGCCACGTTGGTCCAGCATCACCTACGGGCATATGAACGTGTCATGAATGCCCACGCTCCCGCGGAGCGGCGGGCGCTTGACGGAACGTTGGCCGGGTTTCGGTTCGTGCGCAATCGGATGGGATATCACCTCGGCCCCGCTGATTTCATCCAGCCCGAGGAAAACCGTCTCGGACCTGATCGTGGCCTCACGGACTGGACGTGGAGATCACTGCCGGAACCGGCCCTTGGATCGTTGCCGCCGCGCGGGCAGGCGTGGGAGATGACTCGGTACCGGGCATACGAGGCCCAGCTGGCCGGTCGCACTATCGGGGGGACATTCGGCCAGACCACAACGTTTGTCAAGCTGGTGTCCGCGGATCCGGCCGTGACCATACTTGTCATTTCGTATCCTGCACCCTGACCTCGGGTTCTTCCTAGAATCAGCAGCTGGGATGCTTAACCGCACCGGCCACGTTCAGACTCCGGTAAGACAGTTGCCTGCTATTACTGAAGGCGTGCATTTCACTACCCTGCCAAGTAGCGAGCCGCTCGTGGGCCGCTGGGTTCGGCTCCAGTTCCTAGGGGAGTCGGATATCGATGAATTGTGCCCGCTTGTCGGCGATCCGGAAGTCTACGCTTACGGCTACGTTATGCATCGTCGCCCGTCCTCGCTTGCTGATGCCCGTGACCTGGTGCGGTCAGTGTTCTTGTCCCGGCAGGGAGAAGCCGATGGCAAGGGCGGCGGGCGTACTGCCTACGCGATCAGGCTGCGCTCAGATGGCGGCCTGGGGCAAGCAGGAACGCTCGTCGGGACGTCGTTGCTGCTGGAAGCGGACCTGCATAATGAGTCGATCCACCTCGGCTCGACGCTTTACGGGCCGCCCTGGTGGGGTACGCGGGTCAATGCAGAGTGCAAGATGCTGCTGCTGGCGCACTGCTTCGAGGACTGCGGGTATGGCCGGGTGAAGATCCAGACCGATCTGCTGAATACGCGCTCGCAGGCGGCCGTTGCCAAGCTCGGTGTCAGGCGGGAAGGAGTCCTCAGGCGGCACATTAAACGTGAGGACGGCATCTTTCGTGACACGGTTGTCTACAGCATCTTGAAGGATGAATGGCCTGGCGTTAAGGCGCGTCTCCTCAACCGCCTCGACTGACCGATCCGCGCGGCGTTCCCAGCACATAGGCCGTTCGGCCGCTTTACTGTTCTCCCCCTCATCTCTCCCCCCCTCATCCTGACAATGATCTCGGCCGAGTCCGCCGTGGCCACCGGCCCGACGGATGGCAGCAGCGGCTACTGGCGGGCAGAAGACTGTGAGTCCCCGGTATCGCGGGCAGAAGACCGTGAGTCCCCGGTATCGGTTGGAGCACCTTCGGTTATCGGTTGGAGCACGTTCGGTGCGGCGGGCAGCAGGCTGCGGGCTCACGCTGTAGCGTCGGCAGCGGCCTCAGCAAGGGAGACAACCCGACGCTGCCACCCTCACCATAGGAGTGCCACGATGATGATGTCTTCGGCCCGCCGCCCCTTCGTCTTTGGTGTTGCCGCCCTCACAGTGGCCGCTGCCGCCGCCTGCAGTTCGTCGACGTCTTCCAGTACCGCCAGCAAGTCGCCGTCGGCTTCACCGAAGGCGACCGCGAGCCCGATGGCCAGTGCGAGCGGGTCGGCGTCCGCGCAGACGATCACGGTGACCGGCAAGAACACCGTCCTGGTGCTGGACGCATCGACCGCGCAGGCGCTGAAGACCGCTGGCGTACAGGTCAGTGCGGTCGCGCCGGCGACCGCGGCTTCCTCCAGTGGGATCAGCTTCCCGATCACCGGCGGCACGCTGACCCAGGCCGGTTTGAAGGGGACGATCAACCACAGCGGCGGGCTGTCGTTCACGCACTCCGGGAAGACGGTGACCGCGACGAACTTCGTGCTCAACACCACCCAGGGCACCGTGTCGGCGACCGTGTCCGGTAAGCAGGTCCCGCTGCTGGCGGTCAGCTTGTCCAAGATGGCTCGCACGACAAGCGGCAGCGAGATTGTCGCCACCGGCATCACCTCGACCATCAACACGTCCGCCGCGGCGCTGCTCGACGCCAAGCTGGTCGTCAAGGTCTTCACCCCCGGGCTGCAGATCGGTACGCTCACCGTCTACCTCACCAGCAAACCCGCCTAGATCCAGATATGGCCCGGTTTCCGGGATGCGGCATCGTGACGTCACCTGGCCACCAGCTGGGCGAATCGGGAGCGCGGACAGTTGCGCCGCCAGGCCCGCAAGCTCCACCGTCACGGCATCCAGCCCATCGTGCTTATCGGCGGCAACGGAGACGGTCCGCAGTTTGACGACCTGGCGCTGCTGCGGATCATCTGGCGATACCGCTCTGAGCTAGCGCCCGTCTTCTTCGGCAGTGCACTGTTCTTCACTGCCTGGCGGCTGCACTCCGCCAGCTCCCGCTGGTGGGAGATCGTGCTCAGCGTCGCTGCCGTCACGGCCTGGGCAATGGCTCCCTTCGGCGCTCGTATCGGCCTCACGACACGGATCGAGCGCGTATATGCGGCGGCGGTCATCCTGGTTGCCGCCGCCTGGCTGAGCGCGGCAATGCTTCCGGCCCGGTGACGGCGCCGCTGCCGCAGATCCTCATCTTCGGCGGCTCGCTGACCTCAACCCCGTGGTGGGCGCACCGGCGCCGCCGGGCCAGGGTGCGCGTGCAGCGCGCGCTCGCCGCGTGGCCGGACATCGCCAAGGCCATCGGCCTGGCCGGCGTCCAAGATCCAGTCCGCCAGCGTGGATCTGTGGGGCTGGCGGGCCCGCGTCCGGCTGGCCCGCGGGCAGACCATCGCCGACGTGACCGCGCGGATACCCGCGCATCGAATCGGCGCTCGGCACCTACCGCGGCGCGGTCCGCGTCTACCCGACCGGCGACGGCAAGGCCAACCGGTGCGAGCTGCGGGTCCTCGACACCGACCCGCACGCCGAGGCGATCGCCTGGCCCGGGCCCGTCCGCCCGGTCGATCACCGAACCCGTCGACCTCGGCCCGTTCGAGGACGCCGAGCCGTGCCGCGTGTCGTTCCTGCGCCGGCACGCCCTGTTCGCCGGCACGACCGGGTCCGGCAAGAGCGGCGGACTCAACGTCCTCATGGCCACCCTGGCCGCCTGCGACGACGTGGTCATCTGGGCCATCGACCTCAAGAACGGCATGGAACTCGGGCCCTGGGCACCGTGCATCGACCGGCTCGCCACCACGCCCGCAGGAGGCCGCCGCGCTGCTCGCCGACGCGGTCGCGATCCTGCAGGCGCGCGCCGCGCACCTGGCCGCGACCGGCCGGCGAGTCTGGGAACCGATCACCGGACATGCCCGCGCTGGTGATCATCATCGACGAGTACGCCGAACTCGCCGACGAGGCGCCCGACGCGATGAGCGACACCGACTCCATCGCCCGCCTCGGCCGCGCGGTCGCGGTCACGCCTCGTCGCCGCGACCCAGCGGCCGACCCAGAAAGCCATGGGGCAGGGCGCGGTCCGCTCGCAGATGGACACCCGCATCTGCTTCCGCGTCCGCGAGCGCAAAGACGTCGACCTGGTCCTCGGCCAGGGCATGCTCACCGCCGGATGGCACGCCCACACCCTCAACGCGCCCGGCAAGTTCCTGGTCTCCGCCCCCGAGCACACCACGCCCAAGCGCGCCCGCGCGTACCTGGTCACCGATGACGACGTGGCCCGCATCGTCGCCGCTACGCGGCCGGCCGGCCCCGCTGGACGAGGTGTCACGCGGCGCGCTCGACCTCGGCCCCGCGGCGCCGAGCCCGTCCCGTGGTACCTGAGGCAACCGCCCCAGGCGACGCCCAGACGAGCCCGGGGACACCCCGGACGGCCACGACACCACCACGCTCGAAGGCGCGCTCTGGCTCGCCCTCTGCCGCTCCCGGACGACGGGGCCGACATCGCCGAGCTCATGCGGCTGACGGCATGACCGCCCGACCCTGTACCGGCACCTCGCCCGCACGCCGACGCCGGACGCGCGATCCAGGTCAGCCGCGGCCGCTGGCGCGCGACCACGACCGAGGACGAGCTATGAAAGTTTGTCTCACCAACTGTCTCGTCTCACGCCTCGCGCGTGTCTGCACGTAAAGGCGCGCACGCAGACGATGAGACAAACAAGAGACAAGTTATCCACAGGCCCGGTGTAGCCGGGCGGCTAGCAATGTCTAGCCGCCCGGACAAGAAAAAGGCCTGCTCAGCGCCTCCCAAAACGCAAAAGCGGCCGTACGATAACAGGCCCAGGTCAGGCTCGGGACGCAGGCGCAAGCGGCACACCGCGGACGACGAACAGCCATCCGCGTGATCCTGCCGGACGAGCCGCCCCGGCTCACCCCGGAGGCGGCAAGGGCGCTGCTTCGGATTCTGCTCAAGGCCCACGACCGGCTCGACGACACCGACGACGCCACGAGGAGGCGCCCAATGATCAAGTTCGCCTTCTACGGCCGGGTATCCACCGAGGACCAGCAAGATCCCGAGTCGTCGCGCGGCTGGCAGCTCACCCGCTCCCGCGCGCTCATCGAGCCGCGCGGCGGGGTGATCGTCGCCGAGTTCTTCGACGTGGACAAGTCGCGGTCGATCCCGTGGCAGCGCCGCCCGCAGGCGACGGCGCTGCTCGCCGAGCTGAAGAACCCCGAATCGCGGCTTCGACGCGGTCGTGATCGGCGAGCCGCACCGGGCGTTCTACGGCAACCAGTACGGGCTCACGTTCCCGCTGTTCGAGCACTACGGCGTCCCGCTGTGGGTGCCCGAGGTCGGCGGGCCGATCGACCCGAACAACGAGGCCCACGACCTGGTCATGTCGCGTATTCGGCGGGATGAGCAAGGGCGAGCGGAACCGGATCAAGATCCGCGTCCGGACCGCGATGGAAGCGCAGGCCAAGATCGAAGGCCGGTTCCTCGGCGGACGCCCGCCATACGGGTACCGGCTCGTGGACGTGGGGCCGCACCCGAACCCCGCCAAGGCCGCGGACGGCAAGCGACTGCACGCGCTCGACCCCGACCCGGAGACCGAAGCACGTCGTGCGGCGGATCTTCGCCGAGTACCTCGCAGGCCAAGGGCTCAACGCGATCGCCGAGGGCACTCACTCGCGACGGCATTCCCAGCCCGTCCGCGTACGACCCCGGCCGCAACCGGCACCGCTGCGGCATCGCGTGGGCGTGGATCGCCGTCCGCGCGATCCTCGCCAACCCCCGCTACACCGGCCGCCAGGTCTGGAACAAGCAGCGCAAAGACGAGGTGCTGCATCGACGTCGAAGACGTCGCGCTCGGCCACATCACCAAGCTGCGCTGGAACGAGCCCGGCAAGTGGATCTGGTCCGAGCAGGCCCGTCCACGAGCCGCTCATGGATGTCGAGACGTTCGAGCAGGCGCAGACGGTCCGCCGCGCGCGGGGTGCCGCTGATGAGCGGTCCCCGCGGCGCACACCCCGGCCGTACGCGCTCCGGGGCGTCATGCGCTGCGGCGTCTGCGGTCGGCGGATGCAGGGCAGCTGGAACAACGGCGGCCGCCTACTACCGGTGCGTGTTCCTCAGCCAGTACGCGGCCAAGAACAAGATCAGCCATCCGCGTTCGGTCTACCTGCGCGAGGACCAGATCCTGCCCCGGCTGGACAACTGGCTGACTACGAAGTTCAGCCCGGGCAGACTCCCGGCAACGATCCGGGAACTCGAAGACGCCCAAGACCACACCGAGGCCCCGGCCGACGCTGGCACCGAGGCCGCAAAGCAGGAGATCGCCGACTGCGACGCGAGCCTCCGCCAGCACCGCGCCGCACTCGAAGCAGGCGCCAGACCCGGAGATCGTCACGAGCTGGATCAACGAGACCCAGGCCAAACGAGCCGCCGCCGAGGCACGCCTCCGCCAGCCGACCGGACGTCGGCGCATGACCAGAGAGGAGATTACACCAAGCAGACCGGCGCTCATCCGGCCGACAGCTAGTCACAGGTGTGTGCGTTAGTTGGTTGCGTCCACCCTGTGGTGCGGCACGGTGCTTTTGATGGCCCGGACGATGGCCGAGTGCATCCCGTCGATGACCTCGTGGGTGGGATGATGCTGATGTTAGCGAAGCCCGCCATGGCCAGGCCGTCCCGGTATTCGGTGAAGGATAGGGCCCCGGCGATGCATCCGATGTGGCTGCCCCGTTCGGCCGATGTGGCTGCCCCGTTCGGCGCGGTCTGCTGCGGTCAGGTGGTTTCGGCGAGGATGTCGGAGACGCCGAACCGGCCGCCGGGCCGGAGCACGCGGAAACTTCGGCGAGGACAGCGGCCTTGTTACCGGACAGGTTGATCACGCAGTTGGAGATGATCACGTCGACCGATTCGTCGCGCAGCGGGATCGATTCGATATGGCCGTGGAGGAATTCGGCGTTGGTGGCGTTGTCGTGGGCGAGGTTCGGCGTCTCTATGCCGGCCGTTCGTCATGTTGGCGGCTGTGCTCGGGCGAGGCGTTCGGCCTGCTGCTTGATAGTGAGGAGCATCTTGCGCTCCATCACCCACGAGCCTGGTTCGATGACCGGGTACGCGAGCTTGTCCTTAACCGGCAAGACGGCGGTGTCGAAGCGGTTCCGGCTGATCAGCCTGGTATGCCCGTTGGCTGGCCGCAGCACGAATGACCACACCCAGGCGTGGTTGCTGGAGCGGACGACCATCGCCTGCCCGGGATCAAGCCGCTCGACGCGCATCGCGTAACCGGGCATCGGGATCTCATCACCCACCTTGAGGTGCTGCAATTCGGGGATAACACGGTCGGTGTTGCGGATGTCGATGCCGAGCCGGCGCTCGATCCAGTCGTAGGTATAGGCGCCGCCGCGTCCTGGCCCCATCTGTACCAGCCACGGCCAGATCGCCGACGGTGGTGCGTCGATCTCGACAACCCGGGTCGCCACGATATCCGGGTGCGGCATCAGTTCGTCCCCGGCCACCTCGCCGCTCACCTCCTGCGCCGTGGCACCCCAGTGCAGATGCCACGGGCGCAGGAAACGGAAATACACCGCCGCCGCCGCACCCACGATGACCAAACCTGCGCCTGCGCGCCTGCCCAGCATCCTTGACCTCCGCTGGCCACGATAGCGCCGCGGCCAGCCAAGCCGGGCCTACCAGACGGCACCCGACCGGCTACGCTACGCCAATGCCGCTTCCTTATGAGCAAACACTCGGCGATCCAGGCGTTCCTGGCCAGTGATGGCCGCTTAGGGCGGCGTCACTCAGCGTGTTCGCCATGCATAGGTGGTCGAGGCGAACATCGCCGCCGTTCGAAGGGGTTCTATTCGTTCGACCGGTCTGCTCACAGACCTGTACTGGAAGAACCTGAAAAGGCGCGGAGAATTGTGCGCGAGGATGTGCTGACAGGAGCGAATAGGCTCGCTGGCGATCCTCGCCGGTAAAGAGGTCCACGTTTGGCCTGCCAATCCCGGGAAACCGGCGACCGCGCCTCCCGGGCGATCGATGCGCCTGGCGTGCCCTAACCCGCCGGTGCGTATGCCAGTTTGAGCTTGAGCATTGCCGTCCCTGGCGTGCCCTGACGCTTTTCTGGCGCCTGTTCGAGAGTCTGCAGTTCTCGCCGTTCGCTGGTCATAGGACCTTGAGCCCTGTATTCCCGGACGCCTCGGTGGAACTGTACAGGGGTGATCGTCGCAACGCCTGAAGGGTCAATATGATGCGGCGGGCGGCCGGAGCCATCGTTCTCGGGCTCAGCGCCTGTGGGTATCCGCTCACGCAGTTCGTCGTCCGCCGCTGGGGCATGCGGGGTGCGGCCGTGGCGGAGTCCGTGTCGGTCGGGCTAGCCATCCGCGACGCTTCGATGGTGGCCAGCGGCATCCCGGGCAGGCTTCGCAGGGTTCCGGCGGCGCTGCTGGGCCTGGAACTCGTCGCCGGCGTCGTGGTCTCGCTGGCGCCGCCGCCGGCAGCGCACCAGGGCAGCCGGGCCGTTGGTCTGGGTGCCGGCGCCGAAGGGCTCTGGCTCCGGCCGCGCCCGGTGCTGTGGCTTGTAAGTAGTCCCGCTCGGCAGTTAGTGAGGCTGGCGCCCGGTAAGGGGGCAAAGATGGCATATCCAGCGAAGGTCTGCGGACCGAGGCGAAGCCCGGGCTGGCACCCGAGCCGGTCCGCGCGAATAGGCCGACCGCGTCTGCCCGGTGAACCGCCGAAGGGGGGAGAGTAGCGGCCGGTCGGTCAATGCGCCAGCGGGTCGCGGCCGCCGGGGCCGGCCGTGACCGCCGGCGCCGTCCAGGGTTCGGAGGAGACGCTGCGGGACGGCAGGATGGTTGCGGTTCGCCCGCTGGGTGCGGGGGATGCGGCGGGGGTCCGGGCGTTGTGGCGCCGCCTGGATGCTCCCGCCCGGCACCGGTTTACCGGCCTGGCTCATCTGCCGCCCGATCGTCCGGGTGAGGTGGCCATCCCGCGGCCTGGCCACGCGGCAGGGATCGTGGCCACCGCGCCGGGCGGTTCGCCGGGGCGGGTGGTGGGGGTGGCGCGGTATGACCGCGTGGCCGGGGAGACGGCCAGGTTCCTGGTGTTCGTCGATGCCTCCTGGCGCCGTGCCGGGCTGGGCACGTTGCTGGTGCGCCGGCTGGCCGAGGCCGCCCGGCACGCCGGGATCCGCCGGCTGGCCGGCGACGTGCCCAGGAGCGATGCGGCGATGCTGGGCCTGCTGGGGGAGCTTGGCCTGGAGTATGCGGAGCAGGTGACGGCGGCGAGCGTGCACGCCAGCTTCGCGGTGCAGGAAACCGATGCCTATCTTGATGCGGTGCTGGCCGATCAGCGCGCCGCGGCCCGGGTCGCGGTCGCACCGTTCCTGTGCCCTGGTTCCATCGCCCTGGTGGGGGCCAGCGACAAGTCCGCCAGCATCGGCGGGCTGCTGCTGGCCAACCTGCTGGCCAGCGGATTCACCGGGCCGGTATACCCGGTCAACCCGCGCCACCAGGTCATCCAGGGCGTGACCGGCTACCCGGACCTGGCCTCCTGCCCCGAGCCGCCGGACCTGGCCCTGGTGGCGGTGCCCGCGCCGCTGGTGGCCGGGGTCATCGACCAGGCCGGCCGCCTGGGGGTCCGCGCGGTGTGCGTGATCTCGGCCGGGTTCGCCGAGGTCGGCGGCGAGGGCCGGGCCCTGCAGGATGAGCTGCGCCGCCGCGCCCGGGTCGCCGGGGTGCGGCTCATCGGGCCCAACTGCATGGGGCTGCTCAATGGCGGACCCGACCCCCGGTTCAACGCCACGTTCAGCCTCGACTTCCCCCCGCCGGGCCGCCTGGCGTTCGTAACCCAGTCCGGCGGGCTCGGGCTGGCCGCGCTCACCCTGCTCACCGGTCCTTCGCTGGGGGTCAGCGGCTTCGTGTCGGTCGGCAACACCGCCGACCTGACAACCAACGACCTGCTGCTGTACTGGGATGAGGACCCGGGCACCGACCTCATTCTGGCTTACCTGGAATCGGTGCCCGACCCCCGCCGGTTCGCCCGGACCGCCCGGCGTATCTCCCGGCACAAGCCCATCGTGGTGGTGAAGGCCGGCCGCACCAGTGCCGGGCGCCGTGCCGCGTCCTCGCACACCGCCGCGATGGCGGCCGGCGAGGTGGCGGTCGAGGCGCTGTTCCACCAGGCCGGAGTGATCCGGGCCGGCAGCCTGAAAGACATGTTCGATGTCGCCGCGGTGCTGTCCGCTCAGCCTGTACCCGCGGGACGGCGGGTCGCGGTGCTGACGAACGGCGGCGGCCCCGGCATCCTGGTCGCCGACGCCTGCGAGGCAGCCGGGCTGTTGGTGCCGGAACTGTCCGAGGACATCCAGGCGACGTTGCGCGCCAGCCTGCCCCCCGAGGGCGCCACCGGCAATCCGGTCGATATGGTCGCCAGCGCCGGCGCCGAACAGTACGGCCGGCTGATGCGCCTGCTCGGCGCGGCCGACGAGATCGACGCGATCATCGCCGTGTTCATCCCGCCGTTCCTCACGCGCGCCGAGGACGCCGCCCGCGAGATCGCCGCCGCGGCCGCGGAACTGCCGGCCAAGCCCGTCCTCGCGGTCTTCATGACCGACGGGCCGCCTCCGGCCAGCCTGGCCGAGGCCGGCATCCCCACCTTCACCTACCCCGAGGAGGCCGCTGCCCCGCTCGGGCAGATCGCGCGGTGGGCGGAATGGCGGGCCCGGCCCGCGGGCCACGTTGTGACACCCCCCGGCATCGACCCGGGCCGCGGCCGGGCGGCGGCGAACAAGGTACTGGCCGGCCAGCCCGGCGGCGGCTGGGCCGACGCCGCGGCGGCCGCAGAACTCCTCGCCGCCTACGGCATCCCCGCGGCCCGGTCCCGCCTGGTCCGCACCCCGGCCGAGGCCGCGGCCGCCCAGGCCGAACTGGGCGGGCCGGTCGCGGTCAAGATCGCCGCGGCCATCCACAAAAGCGACGTCGGCGGCGTCGCCCTCGGCATCGACAGCCCGCAGGCGGCCGCCGGCGCGGTCACCGCGATCCGCGCCACCCTGGCCGAAGCCGGCATCGCCGAGCACGCCGGGGAATTCCTCGTCCAGGAGCAGATACGCGACGGCGTGGAAATGATCGTCGGCGTGAGCCACGACCCTTCCTTCGGCCCCCTGGTGCTGGCCGGCCTCGGCGGTACCACCGTCGAGGTCGTCGGCGACGTGGCGGTGCGCATCACCCCGCTCAGCAACACCGACGTCGATGAGATGCTCCGCTCACTGCGCTCCTACCGGCTGCTCACCGGCTACCGCCAGACCCCGCCGCTGGACGTGGCCGCCTTCGCCGAACTGCTGCACCGGGTCAGCAACATGGTCGAAGACATCCCCGAGATCACCGAACTCGACCTCAACCCGGTATTCGTCCGCCAGCACGGCGCCGTCGCCGCCGACGTCCGCATCCGCCTCACCGGTTAACCGGTAACGCGGCCGCACCGCCGTGCCTCACGCGTCATGCCCGGACGGATGGCTTCCATACCGTCTTGGATTGGGCCGAGGCCGACCATGGCGGCGATGATAGCGCGCACACCGGACGTACCCCCAGCAAGCCCAGGCCAGCGCGGCGGACAAGGGCGTGGACACGACTGGCCTTGGGCATGCCGCGCGGCATCGACGGCCGGCACCAGCCGTAACGGCATGGCCGCCGCTGGCCCCGGCGCCGCGCTCACCGCTTGTCGTCATAGTCGGCGAAGGTAGGCGTCGGAAGGTTCAGCAGGCTGGACGCGGACCCGGGCGTCGATGGCCTGGACGCCGTTGCGGCGGGCGATGACGGGGCTCAGGTCGAGCTCGGCGATCTGCCGCAGCTCATCGGCCATCTGGGAGACTCGCAGCAGCATGTCCCGCAGCGCCACGAGGTCGGCGGCGGGGGTGCCGGGGCGCCCGGGCAGCAGGGGGGCGGCGCGTATCGAGCGGATCAGTTCGTCGGCGTCAGAATCAGTAAGGGGGGCGAGCCGGGCGGCGGCGCGTTCAGCCAGCACATCGGTGGCCGCCCCGCCGATACCGAACAGTACCAGTGGGCCGAACACCTGCTCCTGCAGCACGCTGATCAGTACCTCGACGCCGTCGGTGACGGCGGGCTGGACGATGACGGCGCCCAGATGGCCGCCCAGGGCTTCACGCAGTGAGCGGAACCCCTGCCTGATGTCATCTTTGCTCTGCAGGCCAGGCAGTACGGCACAAGCACCGGTCGTGCGCAGCAGGCCAGGCACATCCGCCCGGAGCGTGACGGGGCCGCTGAACCGTGCCGCCGCGTCCTCGGTGGTGACCTGACGCTGCCGGCCAGCCTTATGCCGTCAGCGCCAAGATCGCGTCGACGCGCGGGCAGCGGCCGCCGATGGCACGCGCCGGACGCCGTCCAGCTCGGACGCGCCCGGGTTACCGCATACACCTGTGCGGAAACCTCAGCTTCGCCCGGAATGACCATCAGCTTGTTCTCGCACCTCCGCTGCTGCTGGGCCTGGCGGTTTAGACGGAGGACGGCTTCGTCGCTGCCGCCGGCGATGAGCAGCGTCGGGCACGGACCGAGGCGAGCTGGGGACCGGCTAGGTCGGGCCTCGTTTCCTCGCACCGGATGTCGGGCCTCGTTCCTCGCGCCGGATCTCCTCACCTGGCCGGCTGAAGGCGCTCGGCGCGTCGGCGCGGATGCTAGGAGTCCCGGCGGGCTGGGACGTGCGGCCCTGCCGCGGACCGGGCCCAGTCCGGAAGGTGGGCACTGGGTGATGACGATGGCTGAGGGTGAGGGTCTGATGCTGGCGCAGCCTGGGCGTGAGCCGTATGCGGGTGTGTCGGAGACGCATTCCGCGGTGGTGTACTTCGCCGGTGACCGCGCCTTCAAGCTGAAGAAGCCTGTCAGTCTCGGATTCCTGGACTTCAGTACGGCGGACGCACGCGCGGCGGCGTGCCGGCGCGAGGTTGAGCTTAACCGGCGGTTCGCCCCCGATGTGTATCTGGGTGTGGTGCAGGTACGCGACCCGGCCGGCCGGGTGTGCGATCATCTGGTGGCGATGCGCCGGCTGCCGGCCGCCCGGCGGCTTTCTGCCCTGGTCCAGGCGCGTGAGCCGGTCAGCGCCGCGATCCGGCAGGTCGCGCGGATGCTCGCCGCCCAGCATGCGTCGGCGCAGCGCGGCGCCGCGATCAGCGAGCAGGGCAGCCGGGACGCGCTGTGGCGCAGGTGGGAAGGCAACATCGACCAGATCCGGTCCCTGCAGGACAGCCTGCCCGGGGCAACCGTCGATGAGGTGCAACGGCTTGCGGGGCGGTTCCTCGCCGGGCGCATGCCCTTGTTCGAGGCGCGGATCCGCGCGGGCCGCGTCGTGGACGGGCACGGGGACCTGCTCGCCGAGGACATTTTCTGCCTGGACGACGGGCCGCGGATCCTCGACTGCCTGGAGTTCGACGACCGGCTGCGCTGGGTCGACGGGCTGGACGACGCCGCGTTCCTGGCGATGGACCTGGAACGGCTCGGCGCCAGTGACCTGGCCGAGCGCTTCACCGGCTGGTACAGCCAGTACTCCGGTGACCCCGCCCCCACCTCGCTGCGCCACCATTACACCGCGTACCGGGCATTCGTGCGCGCGAAGGTCACCTGGCTGCGCTCCCGCCAGGGGGATCCGCGCGCCGGCGGCGAGGCCCGGGAGCTGGCCGCCATGGCCCTGCAGCACCTGCGCGCAGGCGCAGTCACCCTGGTCCTGATCGGGGGACTGCCCGGCACGGGCAAGTCGGCGCTGGCCGGGACGCTGGCCAGCCGGCTGGGCTGCACCGTGCTGGGCAGCGACCGGATCCGTAAGGAACTGGCAGGCATCCCCGCGGAACAGAAATCTCCCGCCCCCTATGGCGCAGGAATCTACGACCGGTTCTGGACCGAGCGCACCTACCAAGAGCTGCTTCACCGGGCCGCGGAGCTGCTCTCCCGCGGCGAGTCAGTGATCGCCGATGCCTCGTGGACTTGCTCAGGCCACCGTGCCGCCGCGCAAACCATGGCCGACAACGCCGCAGCCAACATCGTCCAGCTGCGCTGCACGGCACCGGCCGAGGTGACCGCGCGCCGGATGAGGAGCAGAACAGGCAGCGCCTCTGACGCAGACCCCATGGTGGCCGCGAAAATGGCAGCAGCACAGGCACCATGGCCGACCGCCGTCACCATCGACACCAGCAGCGGCAACCCGCCCGGGCCGGCCACCGGCTCAGCGGACCCGGTCCGGCGGGCACTCAACGCGATCCGCCCGCACCAGCCCGCCCACCCCGGGCGGCCCTCCCGCCCTTACATGCTCCCAGGCTGAGCTACCGCCCCGGCGATCCGCACCGTTCCCCCTCTATTGCGTGGTAGTTAGGCAAAGATCCCCTTGCACGCAGGGCTCACATATCCCCTTCCCGGGCCTGTTCGACCGGCGTATGCGTCGTGGGCGGCGCTGACGCCGCTCGCAACGGGCCTGACCGAGCCCGGAGGCGGCAAAGGGCGGGGGCGGAGGTCCCGCGGGAGGGGAAGATCGGCTCTGGGCAGCGCGGCGATAGCGCCACAGCCTCCTGCCTTCACCTTTATCCTCGGTGTCCTGCAGGCCGTGATCTTGGTCGTCGGCAAGCGGCAGGATGCCCCATTCGGCGTCGTGCTTGTCACCAACGCGCTGATCGGCATCGGGCAGGAGCTGCGCGCCAAGTGCACGCTCGACCGGCTGGCGGCGCTCAGCGCACCCAGGCTCCGCGTGATCCGAGACCGCAGGCAGGGCCGTTCGTCCCTTCAGCCCTGGGTACCTGGCTGATGGAGTTGAACGGAGTGAGCCAATGCCAGCGCTGCGAGCCGTAGGGAGCGAAGATGACCCGCCGTGACGAGCATTTCAACGCGACGCTCCAGAATCTGGGAGCCGCGTATTACAAGACCATTCACGGGGATGCGACTGCAGCGGATGTAGCGCGTGCGCTGGAGTCCGCTGAGGAGCATGACGTCCGCGGGCAGCCGCGCGGGCACGAGCCGCACTGGTCCGGGCGCAGGCACCGGCGGACCGGCCGCTGGCGGGTCCGCGACGTGATGCGGACCAACGTGGTCACCGTCGGCAAGAAGGCCTCGTATAAGCAGGTCGTCGAGGTCATGGCCAACCGGATGGTCAACGCGGTGCCGGTGGTGACCAAGGACGGCCACGTGGCCGGGGTGGTGTCGGAGTTCGACCTGCTGCTGAAAGAAGAGCGCGACCTGCGCCGGCTGGGTGCAGGCCTGCCCGCCCGCAGCCGCCGCGAGCGGAAACGGGCGGAGGCTCGCATCGCGGCCGCGCTGATGACCTCGCCCGCGATCACGATTCACCCGGACGCGCCGGTCGGCGTGGCCGCGAGGCTGATGAACGGGCATCACATCAGGCGGCTGCCCGTCGTCGATCCGGCCGGCAAGCTGATCGGCATCGTCAGCCGCCGGGACCTGCTCAGCGTATTCCTGCGCCCGGATGAGGAGATCGCCGCGGAGGTTCACGGTGTCCTGACCGGCGTCTTGCTGGCCGAGCCCGACGGCGTCGAGGTGAAGGTCAACGAGGGTGTGGTCATCCTGTCCGGCACCCTTGCCAGGGCGGACCTGATCCCGGTGGCCGAGCGCCTCGCATCGGATATCGACGGCGTGGTCACGGTGGTCTGCAAGCTGACCGGGCGGCCGGCTACGGCAGCCGCGGGGCCACCGGCCGATGCCTGAGCGCTGCCCGTCGCGCCCCCCAGCCTGGCGAACTGGCGCAGTAGTGGGCCGCCGGGCGTGCGTAGGGTGCGCCCGTTCGGGCAGGGACGGAAGTCCCGCTGGGGATGGTTGAAGGACCGGTCACCGTGTGGCCCTCGGCACTGTCAGAGTCGGCGCCAGCCTGCCCGCTGAGGCCACCGCCCGGCCGCTGGCACCGGTGCGGGTCCCCCTCACCCAGCTGCACGGCCAGAGCCAGCGCACCGCCCGGACAATCATCGCCAACGTCAGCGTGATCTTGCTGTATATAGCGATCGCCGTGGACGGCGGCTACGCGCTCACCGGGGTCGTGGAGGAGAAGTCCAGCCGGGTGGTCGAGGTCCTGCTGTCCCGTGTGCCGCCATCATCGCTGCTGGGCGGCAAGATCGCTGGGATCGGGCTGGCCGGGCCTGCCCAGTTCCTCACCGTGGCCGCTGCGGCCGCGGCCACGCTCCTGATCACCCGGCCCTCCGGCATGCCGCCGGGAACCTACACGGCGATCCCGGCGCTGGTGCTGTCGGTTCGTGCTCGGCTTCGCGTTCTACAGCACGCTCTACGGCAGCCTCGGCAGCCTGGCCTCCCGGACCGAGGATGCGCAGGCCGCCGCGGGCCCGCTTATCGCTCTGCTCGTGGGCATCTACGTCCTCGCGTTCGTGGTCATCGCCAACCCCGGCGCGCGATGGGTCACCATCGTGTCCATGCTGCCGCCGTCGGCGCCCATCATCATGCCGGTGCGCACCGGCGCCCGCGCCTCCGCCTGCGCGAAGCCTGGCGCGGCGAACCGGCGCGGCCGCAGCCAACCCGGCGCTAGACCGTAGTTCCCCCCAGTGGCGAACCGATATAGGCGCTGACCAGGTGAAACAGCCTCAGCTCATGACTACGTAGTCATGTAATTTCCGTGATCAAGGGTTCTACCACCTGGTCAAACGCGTTGACCAATCGGCTCGGGGGGAACTTCGGGCTAGACGAGGCTGCTGCGGGACGGCTGGGATTCTTTGGACAGGCGCGCTCCGTGCCCGGTCAGCCAACTGGCCTGGGCCCCGGCCGGATCACCTGTTCCTGACCGCCCAACCGCAGTACTCAGGCAGCCCGCAAGTGCCAGGATCACCCAGTTCGGCGCGGCGCATGCGGCCACGCTGGCGACCAGGCTGCCGCTCATATCCACGCCTCTTTGTGTCATCCCTGAAGCATCCAATGACGGCATAGTTAAGGTCGGCGTTTCCGGAAGCCGGCGTGCGTTGCGTCAGGCGGCTGTGGCTGTCACCTGCCCGGGCAGCGCGGCTCTGCTGGCGATCATCGGATCCCACGGCACCCCCTGGGTAATGACGGCGAACAGCCGCGCAACAGTGCGGAGACCAGGGCGCTGCGGGCCTTGCCGTCGTTGAGCTTGATGTGCCCCGCGGCCGGTGAGGTGGGCGTGCCGGCTGATGTAGATGGGGTTGTGCGGCAGCGCACCCCAGATCGCGCGCCAGGCAGCGGTGCGCAGCCCGGGCCTGCCCGCCCGGTGGTGCGGGCAGCGCCGGGGAAGATGCCCGACTCGTTGGCCCGCGGGGCCAGGCCGGCGTGCCTGACCCCGGCAAGCGGGTCGTGGTAGCGGCCAGGATCGCCGGTCTCGGCGAGGATCGGCGCGGCGCTGGCCGCGCTGATCCCGGGAATGGTAATGACCAGATGCGTCAGGTATAGCTCGCCGGGGATCTGCACCATGCGGGCTTCGACGTGCGTGCTGCAGCTCGGCCAGCGCGCTGAGCAGTCGGCGCTGGCGAAGCCGGCCCGCTCGGGCAGTGCGTCTTGCTCTGCCGCGGGCTTGCCAACACCGTCAGCGCCGCCCGCCAGGGCAGCGACTCGGCTGGCTGCGCGGCCGCGCCCAGGACCGACGGCCAGCCACATTCGAGCAGATCCAGCACGCATTGGCGGGCGGCGGTGACCCGGTCCACCAGCTGGCCTGGTGGACGGGGAACCCCTTCTCAAAGCCGGTGACCCGGTCGATCTCGCCGGTGATCAGCACCGACCGGTTATACAGGAACGACGGCTGCCGCTGCTCGATGATGTCAAAGCCGGCTTCGTCCAGGGCGCGGCGGCTGGTGGTGGGCAGCTCGAACGGCTCGCCGCCGGGGATGGCCAGGCGGCGCCGGGACCAGAACTCGGGGTGGATCAGCACCGGCAGGTTCGCCCGGGCCCAGCCGGGCGATGAGCCCGGACAGCCCGGTGGCGTGGTCGAAGTGGCCGTGGCTGCACACGATCGCCTCGATGCCGGCGGGATCGCGGCCCAGGCGGCGCAGGTTGTCGGCGCAGCCGTCCGGGGTCACGCCGGTGTCGAACAGGAGCCGGTGCACCCGGTCGCCCTTGCGCACCTCGACCAGGGCGGAGAACCCGTGCTGGGCGAGGGGGGCGTCCGGCACCTTGCCGTCGGCCAGCGTCGGGGCATCCAGCATCGGTGCCTGCCGGCTCATCCCGGCCAGCGACAGCCGCTTCGCCGGGCCCTCGTCCGGCAGCAGCATGTCCATAGCGTTGTCGCACACCGTCAGCACCGACAGCTCGTCGACCGGCTCGAGCGCAAGCACCTCGCCCTTCCACTCGGCGTTGGCCGGCAACGCCTCGACCGGGCTGCCTTCGGCGTGGTTACCGGCGTCGCACATCGCCTGCTCCTCCTGACCGCACGCAAGCCCGGCGTTCGCCACCCCGGCACCACCTCACGCAGCCTGCCCTTGGGCCGACTTGGTACGGCTGCGGGTCTCCGTCGTTCCTAGGGTTATCAGCGGGTACGGGAGCCGCGAGACTGCGCCATGATCATCTTCGGGGGCGAGCGCGAGAAGGTGCTTGTTCAGGTCATATCCGCTGATGCTACGCACGATTGCGACGCTGGTGAACAGCGGCAGCGTTGTTAGCTCGATCAGGGCGTTGTACGAGGCGTTAGTGGCCCGGGCCCAGGACTCAATCGGGGAGATCGCTTCTCCCGGATGCACCTCGGAGGTGTCCGGGAAGTACTTCCTGCTCATCGCCCTCACCCCTTCGCACTTCTGGGGACCGAGGCTGGAGGGCTGGCTCGCCTGCCTTCAGCGTCGGCCGCCTCTCCTGGCAGCTACTAACGTGGCGCGTTCCCTTCCGGCCCGTAGGGGCGAACGTCCCTCCTGGACGAGTTACCAGGTCTTGATCGCGTTCGGCTCGACCGGCACCACCGGGTGCCCGGCCGCTAGCAGCAGGTCCACCAGGCGGCCGTCCGGGCGCTCGATCGCCACCGGCATATCACCAGGTTCCCGCAGGGTCTTCATGCCCGGCAGCCCGGCTCTAGCACCTCGCAGCAGACGGGCGTAGTTGCGAATGTCCCCGGGATCCTCCTGCCAGACACCGACATCTCTGTTCGCGCCGCACCGCGAGCGGGCGCATGGCGGTTCCGCGTCCGCATTCAGTACCGCAGACGCGTGTCGGTGAACATGACGAACGCCTTGCCTTGTTTCACGCGCCGCACAACGCAAAAGGCGGTCCCCGGCGGCCCGTCCGCGATCACGTCTCGGACGTGCCGGTTCTGCCAGGCGGGAACGATCCGCTCGGAGGCGGGCGTGATAGCCGGTTGTTGCTTCCCAGGTGGCTGGCGCGACAGGTGGCGCGGCAGTGCCGGTCCACCGACCGGTTCAGGCGCCTTTCCCCAGCGTGCTCGGCGATGCCCGCGTTGGTCAGGGCGGCGCGGATCGCGGTGACCTCGTGGGCTGCCGCCTGCGGTGTCGATGCCGGGGGCTACGCTACCGATATCGCTCTTTGGAAGGCGGCGGCGATCTTGACCGCGACCGAGCCGCCGAGGTCGACCTGGGGCGGCGAGTACGCCCTCATCCGGGACGCCAAGCGGCCTTGGGACCTTCGCCCCTGCCACCACCTCGGCTGCCATCGTGAGGATCGATGTATGGCCACGCTGGTCAGCGCGAGCCGCGTGCAACGGGCATCCGCGCATGCCCGGCTGGCCCGCCGCGTTGCGGACGCGCCGGGCGGGCGCTATTCCACCGAACTCGGCATCGACGTCGACGCTGGGGACGCTGAAATCGAGCGGTGTTTCCTGGCGGCCACTTTGTTCGGGACCCGCATCTCGGCTGCGGTCGCGGAACGCACCTTCGGTGTGCTCAGCGACGCATGCCTGGCACGTATCGGCCAGGCACGGCACATACCGCTGGACGACTTCATCGCGTTCCTGGATGAAGGCGGCTCCGCGCGGACCGCGGCTCGGCTCAAGGCCCTGTCCGGGATCATGGGCGAGCGTTACGACGGGCGGGCCGGCATGATCGGCCAGCAGTTCAGCACCTACCCGACACTGCGGGCAGCGCTGGATGCGCTGCCCGGCTGGGGGCCGGTAATTATCCAGCTGTTCCTGCGCGAACTGCCGGGCGTGTGGCCCGGCCGCGCAGACGCCGCTCGACCCACGCGCCGAGTACGCCGCAGACACCTCGGCCCCGGCCCGGCCCGGCTCCCGCAGCTTTTGTCCGCCTCGCCCGGCTGGCCGCCAGACGTTACACGGGCCGCCGGGACCTCGAAGGCGGCCTGGTCAGGCTCGCCTTGGCGGATCACCGCGGGGGATGGGCCTATGCCCGGGCGGGCACCTGCGCGTCCTGTTCAGCTGGTGCTCTGTCAGCCATCGACTGATCGTGTGTGAGGCGGGGATGGGCCTTCGGATCGTGCCAGGGACCGCCAACCTGCTGCTCGCGGGTGCGATCGCGAAGACGCTGGGCAGCGAGCCGGTGCCCTGCGAGCTGGACCGGTTCCCGGACGGTGAGCTGCGCCCGGTCGTGGGTCACCTGCGCGGCGACGACGTGTATGTGATCCAGCCCACCGGGCCGCCGGTCAGCGACCACGTCATGGAGCTGCTCCTGCTGCTCGATGCCTGCCGCCGGGGCGGGGCAGGCAGAATCACCGCTGTCCTGCCGTATTTCGGGTATGCCCGGCAGGACCGCCGGGGCCGGGCTGGCGAGGCCGTCGGTGCCCGGGTGGTCGCTGACGCGCTGGCGGCCTGCGGTGCCCAGCGCCTGGTCGTGGTGGACCCGCACAGCGCCGCGCTGGAGGCCATGTGTGGCATTCCCGTGGAGATGCTGACGGCGGTGCCCGCCCTGGCGGGCGCGCTCGCCCCTGCCATGCCGGGCGATGCGGTGGTCGTCGCGCCCGATCTGGGCGCGGTCAAGCTCGCCGAGCACTATGCCGCATTGCTGCAGCGGCCGGTCGCGGTGGTGCGCAAGACCAGGGTGACTGGCGCGACCGTCCGGGCCGAGGAGATAGCCGGCGATGTCGCGGGCCGCCTCGCCGTCATCGTCGATGACATGATCAGCACCGGCGCCACGATCGAGGCAGCCGCCCAGGTGTGCCTCGCTCACGGGGGCACACCCGGCATTGCCGTCGCCGCGACCCACGGGCTGCTGGTGGGAGGGGCCGCCGGCCGGCTCGGGCGGCTGCCGGTGCGGTGCCTGGTCACCACCGACAGCCTGCCCCAGAACCATTCCCCGGCGATGGCGCTTCAGGTGGAATCCGTGGCCCCGCTGCTGGCCGATGCCATCGGCCGCCTGCACTACGACCAGCCATTGGCAGGCTTGCTGGCCCGCACCTGACCGGCAGTACCGCGGCGGCCCTGGCCCCCGCTAGGGCGTGCCCGCAGTGCCGCTGCGGGTGCCCGCCGGCGCCGGTGACCCGGCGGCAAGATTCAGGCGCGGGTGATCTCGATGCGGCGGCCTGGCCTTTGGCCGGTGGCACAGGGACGGTGACCTGCAGCATGCCGTTGTCATAGCCAGCGGTGATGTGCTCAGCCGGTTCGCCGTCGCGGCGGATCGGCGCCGCCATGCCCGGTGACCGAGTGCGGGCTGGGGACCAGATGCCCGGCGAACCAGTCACGGGCCAGCTCGGCGGCGGCCGTCAGAGTGCCTGGCTCCTCGAACAGGTGGGTCGCGCCGGGTACCACGGCCAGGTCGTTCTCGCAGCGCAGCCCGGCCTGAGCCTGCCGGTTGAGGCCGAGCACGGCATCGTCGTGCCCGCCGACGATCAGCAGAGTGGGAGCCCTGACCGATCCGAGGCGCGGGCTGGCCAGGTCGGGCCGGCCGCCGCGGGACACCACGGCGGCGATGCCGGAGCCGGGTTCAGCGGCGGCCCACAGCGCCGCGGCGGCGCCGGTGCTGGCACCGAAGTAACCGACGGGCAGGCCCGCGGTGGCAGGCTGGGCACGCAGCCACCTGGTGACGCCGGTGAGCCGGCGGGCGAGAAGCCCGATGTCGAACACGTTGGCCCGGTACGCCTCCTCATCGGGGGTGAGCAGGTCAAACAGCAGCGTGCCCAGGGCTGCCTGGTTCAGCACGGCAGCCACGTAGCGGTTACGGGGGCTGTGCCGGCTGCTGCCGCTGCCATGCGCGAACACCACGATCCCGCTCGCCTGGTCCGGCACGGCCAGCCGCCCGGCCAGCCGGACCGACCCGGCGGGCACCTCAACATCGTCGTCCCGCTCAGGCGGGTCACCCGCGGGCGCCGCGCCCGGGCCAGGCACCGGCACCGGCGCTGCAGCGGGGCCCGGCAGCGATGCCGGCGTGGCGGCGCGGTCCAGGCAGGCGGTCACTTCATCGTCGGTCGCCTGGGCGAAGTCAGCGTAGAACTGCCCGATCGCGGAAAATGATCGCGGGGTTTGCACGCAGACCAGTTCGTCGGCGTCGTGCCCCATGCGCGCTCGCCACCCCGGCGGCGCCACCGGAACGGCCAGCACCACCCGGGCCGCGCCCTGCGCCCGGGCGACCTGGCAGGCGGCCCGCGCCGTCGACCCGGTCGCGATCCCATCATCGACCACCACCGCGACACAGCCGCCCAGCGGCTGACGTGGCCGGCCACGCCGGTAGCGGAGCGCGCGGCGCTCCAGTTCACCGCGTTCCCGTGCCTCCACCGCGGCCAGCTTATCCGCGGAGACCCCGCCCCCCTGGATGATCTTCTGGTTCAGGACACGCACCCCGTCCTCACCGATGGCCCCCATGCCCAGCTCAGGGCGGAACGGCACCCCGAGCTTGCGCACCACGATCACATCCAGCGGCGCGCCGAGCGCCCGGGCCACCTCAACAGCCACCGGGACGCCGCCCCGCGGCAGGCCAAGCACCACCACCCGCTGCCCGCGCAGATGCTGCAGCCTCGCCGCCAGCTGCCGTCCCGCATCGCCGCGATCAGCGAAACGCACCGCGCCCCTCCTCCCCTCCCCGCAAGCCCCCCTCCGGTAAACCAGGCTTCTCTCAGCCGGGGCAGCGCACCAGGGACCATCGTCACCTCCAGCAGGCTGCCCGCTGCAGCCACGCGAGGCGGACAGCCCCCGTCCCGGGCCCAGGACGCCGTGCTCAACGTTCCGCACAGCAGGTACCTGCGGTCGTCATCCGGCGGCTGCACTCAGTCACCCGGGCGATGCCAGAACTGGCGGGAAGCCGACGATCTGATCCGTGTCGAGCAATTCCGCGAGGACGGGGTACTGGTGGTACGGGCTGATCTGCCTGGTATCGACCCGGATAAGGATGTCGAGCTGACCGTATCGGACCGGATGCTGCACATTCACGCGGAACGCCGCGAGGAGGAGAAGCGGGAAGAGCAGGGCTACCTGCGCCAGGAACTGCGCTATGGCTCGCTGTCCCGGACGCTGCCGCTACCGGAGGGTGTGACCGAGTCGGACATCACCGCGACCTACAAGGACGGGATCCTGGAGATCCGGATCCCGGAGCCGAAACACGAACCGGGCAAGACGATACCCATCAGCAAGGCCTGACCAGGCGGCCGCGCTGGGCGGCGCCGGCGGGCCCGCAGTGACCGAGGCTGAGCGCCGCCAGCGCGGAAACTTGCACCCCGCGCCGCAAACATTCGGGCAGCTCATGCGAGGCCCTGGGAAACCGCTAAGTTGCGGTACCGCGGCGGCCCTTAACCGGCGATCGCTCGCCCGGTACTACAGTCCCGGTTTGTAATCATCCCAGCGTTCTCCCTGGCCAGGGCCGCGCGCATATCATTACCGGCATATTGCTGCATGTGATACGGCAATGTCAGTGCCTGCTCGCTATCAGCCCGTATAACGAACCCGAAGTGTAGTACCGGCCCCCGCGGGTCACGAACGCGAATTCGTCCGGATGGCGCAATTGGAAAGGGCCGTCCATTCGTGCCGTATTCGGACCTTGGACCCGGCCCGCAATCGGCGGCCCCCGGTGGCCCGGGCGAGCGTGAAAACCAGCAAGGCCAATGCAAGAAGGGCATCATGTACGCCTTCGGCACGATGGCGCTGCTGGGGCTGGGCAGTCCTCGTCGTGGCCAAGATCGGGAACCGCTACCTGCCGCTCGTGCCCGGGGCATGGGCGTTCGCGCTGGCGGCGCTCGTCGTCCGGGCGGCCTGTCGAGGGTAGCGTGTCCGGGCGGGTATTCTGCGGGCACGAGGGAGGCGGCCGTGGTGGACGTTCACCCAGCCGCTTTCACCGCAGCGGTCAGACGATGGATACGGCCCTGGCGGGGCCGGCACGGGCGAGGATCGCCCGGTCAGCTGCGGGCAGCTGGCGAGGGTCGGTGAGCATGGGCAGCGGCTGGGAGTTCTGGATCGACCGTGGCGGCACGTTCACCGACGTGGTCGCGCGCCGCCCGGATGGCACGCTCGCGGTCCACAAGCTGCTCTCGCAGGACCCGGGCCGGTACGCGGATCCCGCCGTCGCCGGCATCCGGCATCTGCTCGGCGTGCCGGACGGCGATCCCATTCCGGCGGAGCGGATCTCCGTGGTCCGCCTCGGCACGACGGTCGCGACCAATGCTCTCCTGGAGCGCAAGGGCGAGCCGACCGTCCTGGTCATCACCCGCGGATTCGGCGACGCGCTGCGGATCGCCTACCAGGACCGGCCCCGGATCTTCGACCGCCAGATCGTCCGCCCGGACATGGTCTACGCGCGGGTGGTCGAGGTGACCGAGCGGATCGGGGCCCGGGGCGAGGTCGTCACCGCCCTGGACGAAGACGCCGTACGGTACGACCTGCGGGCCGCTTACGGTGACGGCTTCCGGTCGGTGGCGGTGGTATGCATGCACGGATACCGGTACCCGGCGCACGAGTCCCAGATTGGCGAGATCGCCCGCGAAACGGGTTTCACGCAGGTGTCGATGTCGCATGCGACCAGCCCGTTGATGAGGCTGGTATCGCGGGGCGATACCACGCTGGTGGACGCCTACCTGTCCCCCATCCTTGATCGTTACGTGGATCAGGTCGCCAGCGAGCTGAAAGGTGTCCGGCTGCAGTTCATGCAGTCCAGCGGCGGCCTCACCGACGCCCGCCTGTTCCGGGGCAAGGACTCCATCCTGTCCGGGCCTGCCGGCGGCATCGTCGGCATGGCCCGTACCGCGGAGGCGGCGGGCTTTGGCAAGGTGATCGGGTTCGACATGGGCGGCACCTCGACTGACGTGTCCCACTATGTGGGCGAGTTCGAGCGGCAGTACGAGACGCAGGTGGCCGGGGTGCGGATGCGGGCGCCGATGCTGAGCATCCACACGGTCGCCGCTGGCGGCGGGTCGGTCCTGCACTTTGACGGCAGCCGGTACCGGGTCGGCCCGGATTCGGCCGGGGCACGCCCCGGCCCGGCGGCCTACCGGCGCGGGGGCCCGCTCACGGTCACCGACGCCAATATCATGCTCGGCCGGATCCAGCCAGCGCACTTCCCGAGCGTGTTCGGCGAGCACGGTGACGAGCCCCTGGATGCCGGGATCGTGCGGCAGCAGTTTGCCGCGCTGGCCTCCCGGATCGGGGACGCGGCCGGCGGCCGCGGGCAACCGCCGGAAGCGGCCGGCGGCCCCGAGCACCCGCCGGGACCCGGGGAGCCAGCCGCCCCGTCCGGCACCTCCCCCGCACCGGGACCCGGTGAGCCGTCCGGCACCTGCCCCGCACCTGAGGAGGTCGCCGCCGGATTCGTGGAGATCGCGGTGGCGAACATGGCGAACGCGATCAAGAAAATCTCGGTGCAGCGCGGCTATGACGTAACTCAGTACGTCCTGGCGACGTTCGGCGGTGCGGGCGGGCAGCATGCCTGCGCGGTGGCCGACGCGCTCGGCATCACCCAGGTACTCATCCACCCGCTGGCCGGGGTGCTGTCCGCCTACGGAATGGGACTGGCGGATGTGACCGCGATGCGCGAGATCGCGGTGGAGGCACCGCTTACGGCCCGGCTGCTGCCCGAGCTGGACCGGGTGGCGATGAGCCTGCACGCCGACGCCCTCGCCGAACTGGCGGAGCAAGGGATCGAGTCCCGCCGCACCCGGGCGGCGCACCGGGCTCACCTGCGCTACGAAGGCACCGACACCGCACTGCCGGTCCCGCTCGGCGGCGTGGCCGAGATGGTCACCAGTTTCGAGCAGGCGTACCGGCAGCACTTCTCGTTCCTCATGCGCGGCAAGACGATCCTGGTGGAGGCCGTGTCAGTCGAGCTGGCCGCCGCATCCTCCGCGCAGGCCGGGAAGCTACCGAACGGAATGCCGCAGGACCACCCGCCGCGGCGGGAGCAGGCACGCGCGGGAGCCACCGCGGCCATGTACGCGGCGGGCGCGTGGGCGGACGTACCGCTGGTCCGCCGGCGGGACCTGCGGCCCGGCCAGGGGGTGGACGGGCCAGCGCTGATCGTGGAGGACTTCGCGACCACGGTGACCGAACCGGGCTGGAAAGCGGAGCTGACCGAGCTCGGCGACCTGCTGCTCAGCCGTGTGACGGCACCGGAGCGGCGGCTGGCCGGCACCGCGGTGGACCCGGTCATGCTGGAGATCTTCAACAACCTGTTCATGTCGGTCGCCGAGCAGATGGGGGTGCGGCTGCGCAGCACGGCGCACTCGGTCAACATCAAGGAGCGGCTGGACTTCTCCTGCGCTATCTTCGACGCGGACGGGGGGCTCATCGCCAACGCCCCGCACATTCCCGTGCATCTGGGCTCGATGGGGGAAAGCATCAAGATCGTCGCGCGCCGCAACGCGGGCCAGATGCGCGCCGGTGACGTCTACGTGCTCAACGACCCGTACCACGGCGGGACGCACCTGCCGGACATCACCGTGGTGACCCCCGTGTTCGATGCCGACGGGCGCGAGATTCTGTTCTATGTGGCATCCCGCGGCCACCACGCGGAGATCGGGGGCATGACGCCGGGCTCGATGCCCGCGTTCAGCGCGCGGATCGAGGAAGAAGGGGTGCTCATCGATAACTGGCTGCTGGTGCGGGGCGGGGTGCTGCGGGAGGCGCAGACCCTGGACCTGCTCCGCTCCGCGCCCTACCCGTCCCGCAATCCGGACGTAAATCTGGCCGACCTGCGGGCGCAGATCGCCGCCAACGAGAAGGGCGTGCAGGAACTGCGCCGGATGGTCGCCCACTTCGGGCTGGACGTGGTGCGGGCCTACATGCGGCACGTCCAGGACAACGCCGAGGAAGCGGTGCGCCGTGTACTGGCCGGGCTGATCGGCGGCGAGTACGCTTACCCGCTCGACAACGGTGCGGTCATCCAGGTCGCGGTGCGGGTGGACCGTGCGGCCCGGACCGCGGAGGTCGACTTCACCGGTACGTCCGCGCAGTTGCCGGGCAATTTCAACGCGCCGTCGTCGGTAGCGATGGCGGCCGTGCTCTACGTGTTCCGCACGCTGGTGGCCGATGACATCCCGCTCAACTCCGGCTGCCTCAAGCCGGTCCGCGTGATCATCCCGCCCGGATGCATGCTGGCGCCGGAGTTCCCCGCGGCCGTGGCGGCCGGGAACGTGGAGACCTCGCAGGCGATCACCGGGGCCCTCTACGCGGCGCTGGCCGTCATGGCGGAAGGGTCGGGCACGATGAACAATGTCACCATCGGCAACGAGCGTTACCAGTACTACGAGACCGTGGCCAGCGGCTCGGGCGCGGGGCAGGGTTTCGCCGGCACCGATGTAGTGCAGACCCACATGACCAACTCCCGGCTTACCGACCCCGAGGTGCTGGAATGGCGCTATCCGGTCCGGCTGGAGCGGTACGCGATACGGCGCGGCAGCGGCGGCGCCGGGCGCTGGCCGGGCGGCGACGGCGGCCGCCGCGAACTCCGCTTCCTGGAGCCGATGACCGTCACCACGCTGAGCAGCCATCGCCGCATACCGCCCTACGGGATGGCGGGCGGCCAACCGGGTGCGCTCGGGCGGCACTGGGTGGAGCATGCCGATGGCTCGGTCACCCCGATGCGCGGAAGCGACTCCGTGGCCGTGGCCGCCGGGGACCTGTTCGTGATCGAGACGCCCGGCGGCGGCGGATACGGGCCACCAGGCCGGTAGCGTCTGGACCGCAAGGATTCCCGGGCATGGAGCAGCTGCCCGGTGGGGTGATGCATTATCGCCCCTACCGGTTTGCCCTGGCTCCCGGCTGAGCGGATGGTAAGAGATAGCATGCGGCCGCGCTGGGACGAAGGCAGGACATTACGCGACGGCGCGCGCCATTACCTGGGGCATAAATAAGGGCCTGCGGGGCGATCTCCCTTCGCCGGCATTGCCCGGATCAGGTCCTGGGGGTCGCCGTTCAGCCTTCTGGCTGTCCGGCTTTCTCAGCTTCCCGCCGCGAGTCCGGTCTCCCCGGGCAGTTCGTGCGGTCCAGCTCCCTCTCTCGCCTCGCAGACACCTTTATGCTGGCTGGCGTCAAGGAGGCTGCCCAGGGCAGGAAGTCCCGCTTACACGGGCCGAACGTCAGTCGTGACGGCTCCCGCTATCCCATGGACACGGAGGCCCGGATCGCATTGGCTGTCGTGCTGCAGCGGGCTGTGCAGTACGCCGGAACCGCCGGCATTGCGCATCCGGATTGTTACTGTGCCGAACGGGCGGTGGTTGCTCCCCCGGCCCGGTGACTGCCGTGATGGCGCAGGACGTAGCGGCGCAGTTCGCCGGCGCCCAACATGAAGGGGAATGCACAGCAGCAGGGCCAGCGGATGGGTGGCCTGGCGGCCAACCTCCCGCCAGGGGTGACGCCCGCCCCGCCGGTGCAATTTGGTCGGGACCGTACGCGATCAGCCGCCGCGCGGCCTCCCGGCCCGACAACCCCGGCCGCGACGACCCGCAAGACCGATCATGCACCCGGCGACAGCTTCATGACCGGCCTGCCCGCGTAGGCGACCAGCTTGTAGGCACTGTCCAGGGACGGCGCATCAGCCGAGACACCCATCTTGGTTCCCACGCCATAGGCGCCGATCGGCGCCTGGTCCGCGACCAGGCCGGCGATCGCGTATTCGTCGAGGCCTCCGCTGGCGAAGATCCGCGCGCCGGGCAGTCCCGCCTCATCAAGCAGCCGGCGCGCGGACCGCGCCAGCCGCGCAAGGTCGCCAGAGTCCAGCCGCACCCCCACCGGCCCCGGCAGCCGCAGCCGCCGTGCCACCTCGATAGCGGTGCGCACCCCCTGCTCGGTGTCATAGGTGTCAACCAGGAAGGTCGTCTTACCGGGGAAGTCCTCGGCGAACGCGGTGAACGCTGCCTCCTCATCGCGGTATGCCTCGATGAAGGAATGCGCCATCGTGCCCGCGGCGGCCAGCCCGAACCGCCGCGCCGCCTCGACGTTGCTGGTAGCCGCGAAGCCGGCGATCGCGGACGCGCGGGCCACCGAAACGCCCGCGCCGGGGCCCTGGGTACGGCGGAACGCGAAGTCGACCAGCTCCGCGCCGCCGGCGGCCAGCACACACCGTGCTGCGGATCTCCCAGCGAGTTCGACGACCTGCCGCAGATCGCCGAACTCGACCTGCCTGTCATCGCCCGCCCTGACGGGGCCCGGGCCGTCGACGGCCAGATCCGCATCCAGGCGGCCGAGCCCGCCGACGCCTACCTGCGCCGGCTGCGATGACAGGGGAGCGCGCCCTGGTTGCCCGGCGACCGCAACACCGCTATGGGTGACCGCGATTGTCATGGTGGTGCTGGGCCACTGGCTGCTAACCGGCATCACCTAGCAGGGCGGCCACCTGTCCCGGCTGGACTATGTGTCTTGGGGACGTTGGGTCACCTTGCTGTTCCAGGTCATGCCCGTCTTCTTCCTGGTCGGGGGCTACGCGAACGCCGTCTCCTGGACAGCGCACCAGCAGCGGGGCGAAGGCTGGACCAAATGGGTCCGCGGCCGGGCGCTGCGGCTGCTGTGGCCGGCGGCCGTCTACGTGGCCGTCATCCTGCCCTCCGTCGCCGTGGCCCGGGCCGCCAGCGCGAATACTGCCGAACTGGCCCAAGGCGGCTGGTTCGTGCCTTGCACCTGTGGTTCCAGCCGGTCTGCCTGCTGCTGATCGCGCTGATCGCGCTGACCCTGCTGCTGGCCGCGCACCGGCGGTGGGGACTGGCCATCCGGTGGTGACGGCCGCCGGAGCCGCGGGAGTGGACGCCTGCGTGCTGGGCCCGCACCTGCACCTGATCGGCTTCGCCGACTACCTACTGGTGTGGGGGACGATGCACCAGTAGGGGTTCGCCTGCCAAGACGGCACCCTCACCCGGTCGCGATGGCGCCCCGGGGCCCTCGCCGCAGCGGGGCGCCGCGGCCCTGGCCGCCCTTACCGGGCTGGGGCCGATCCCGGTCGACATGATCGGCGCGGGTGAGCGCATGAGCAATACCACGCCGCCGTCCTTCGCCCCGCCAGCCTTCGCCGCCGCCCAGGCCGGGCTGCTGCTCGCGGCCGAGCCCCCTGTGGCCCGGCCGCGCCCGTGGCGGCGCGTGGCCCGCCTCAACCCGGCCGTCATAACGGTCTACCTGTGGCACATGGTGCCCGCGATCGTTATAGCCATCGCCCTCTACCCGGCAGGGATATCGCCCTCTACCCGGCAGGGATTATGCCGCAGCCGCCCATCGGATCGGCGCAGTGGTGGACCACCCGGCCGGTCTGGTTCGCGATCTTGATGGCCGTGCTGGTCCCGCTCACCTGGCTGCTGATGTGGGCACAGCGGCCGCTGGCCCGTTTGCCCACCGGGCTCGGCACCCCCGGGTCCTGGTCACCGGCGCTGCTCGGAGCTGGTACCGCCGCCACCGTGGTGGGCCTCGCCCGCCTCGCGATCGGCGGGTTCGCCCCGGGCGCGCATCCAGCCCTGACCGCCCTGGCCGTCCTCGCCTGCGGCATCCTCGCCACTATCTCTTCCGGCCACCCGGGAGCCAAAGGCACCAGTACCGCCCTTCCGGCATGGCAGCCGCACGCAAGCGGATAACACCCAGCCGCCCGGTACCCGGCGGGTACCGCATGGTGCTTGACCTCAGTTACCCACCCGCGTGGTCGGCAGCAGGGCTGCCGGGCCCGCCAGGCACGCAGCATCCTGTGCATAGTCGTCTTCCCCGCTCCGTTCGGTCTCGGGGACGACTCGCACGCCAGATCAGCTCCCGGCCACGGTCACTAGCGGCGTCGGCGAACGACCCGACGGTGTGGCGCGGCCTGGCCCGAACGTCCGGTGATTGCGGGACCGCTGGCCCTGCCCACGGAGGTGACAGGCGGCGATCTTCGAATTGCCGCCGCACGAGGGGAGGCTGCTATGGCCGATACCGGACACGGGATTCTCGTCGGCTACGACGGTTCATCAGGCAGCCAGCGGGCTCTGAAGTGGGCTGCCCGTGAGGCCGGGCAACGCCGGGTGGCCTTGACTGTCTGCCACGCCTGGACCCGAGGGCATGCCGGGCCGCCAGCCGGCCCGGGACAAGACGATCCGGCACGGCGAAGCGCGGAACGGATCCTGGCCAGCGGGCTGCGGCTCACCGGGTCCCAAGAAGTGCGCCCGCTGCTCGCTGAGGGCCCGGCCGCGCGCATTCTGTGTGAGAACAGCAGCGACGCCGACATGGTGGTCGTTGGCTCACGCGGCCTCGGCGGGCTTCCCGGGCTGCTGCTCGGATCGGTCAGCTTGCAAGTGGCCGCGCACGCGTCAGGACCCGTGGTCGTGGTGCGCGGGCACTGGCAGCCCGCTGGAGCGTATCTGCCCGGCCCGGTCGTTGTCGGGACCGACGGGTCCGCCGCCTCCGACGCCGCGCTGGTGTTCGCCGGACAGGAGGCCATCCTGCGCGATGCTCGGCTGGTGGCCGTGTGCGCCCTGTCGGACGCGCCCGGAAGCTTCGGAGCAGCCCACCACATTGAAGAGGAATCCGGGCAGTCGCTGACCAGCTGGGAGAAGGAACACCCCGATGTGGCCGTCCAGCGGCAGGTCACGGTGAAGTCACCGCGCGCCGCCCTCCTTGATGCCGCTCAGGACGCGCAGCTGCTCGCTGTGGGCAGCCGCGGCCGTGGCGGCGTTCACGGAATGGTGCTCGGCTCCGTCAGCCAGGCATTGCTCTTCCACGCAGCCTGCCCCGTCGCCGTCATCCACGCACACTGATACCAGCACGCCTGGCCCGCCACCGTATCCGCCGGGGATGCCCATAGCGGCCGGGCGGGACGGATGGTAGCCCAGGCGGCAGGCGAAGGCGATCTTCATATACTGCGGGATGGACAGAATCCGGCGAAGCTCGTCCTCGACGTGCTGGTCGCTGAAGACGCTGATCACCTGCGGCTGCCCGTGGTGGACCCCGACGGCAAGCTGATCGGGATCGTGAGCCGCTGTGACCTGTTGAGCGTCTTCCTCCGCCCAGGTGAGGGCATCGCCCGGGGGGTTGACCTGGGACATCAACGGTGTCGTCGACGTCGTGAACAAGGTTCGGTGACCCTGCGCCGGGCTAACGCAAGACCGCCCGGCTGAGGCAAGATACTGTGCCCGCCGTCGGCGATCTCGAGGTTACCTCCAGATTCCGGGCAGGGCTTCCTTGACTTTCACGATCGGCACGTCGATCAGCGTCGGCCCGCTTCGGTCGGCGAGGCTACTGGTGAAGAGCTCTGCGACCTCATCGGCGTTGTTCGCCCGGTGCGCGGGGACACCGTAGCTGGCCGCGGCGGCAACGGTGTCGAGCGCTGGCAGATCCAGGCCCGGTACGCCAGTAATGTTTTCCAGCTCGCCGAACACCTTCAAGATCCCGTACTCGCCGCTGGATGGGACGACGATCGTGACCGGGATGTTGTAGGTTGCCGCGGTCCACAGCGCGGTGACGGCATAGTGCATTGATCCGTCGCCGATCACGGCGGCGACCGGCCGGTCCGGGGTGGCCAGCTGGGCGCCGATGGAAGCCGGCAGCCCGAAACCTAGGCCCGCGCCGGCGGCCGTCAGGTGGGAAAAAGGCCGCCCGGGCCGGATGTGCTCGTCGAGCGGCATCTCACTGGCCCCGGCCTCGGCGACCCACAGCGTCTCGGGCGGCGCCACCCGGGCCAGCGCCGCGAACAGCTGCGAGGGATGCATGGGGGCCACAGCGGAGCCTCTCACTCTAGGCGGATTCCGCCGAGGGGGGGCCGGGCGGTCGCGGGGCGGGACTTGGGCGAGCAGGGCTTCGATCGCCAGTCCCACGTCCGCGACCACGGCGTCGCCGACGACGGCCCGGGCGGCTTCGTCGGGGTCACTGGTGATGTAGATGAGGCGTGTTTTCCCGGGCGGATAGGGTCTGGGGACGTCGGGGACGTCGGGGTAGTAGCGGAACGCCGGTGCGCCGACGACCAGGACCAGGTCATGCCCGGTCAGTGCGCCCGCCACCCAGAGGGCGCCGGGCAGCAGTTCGCCCTGATACAGGGGATGGTCTTCGGGGAATCCCCGAAGACCGGGGAACGGCGCGGTCCACACCGGTGCGCGGCAATGCTCGGCGAGTGACACCATCGCGTCCCAGGCGCCGGCGCGCTCGACGTCGCCTCCGACGACCAGCGCCGGCCGCTCGGACCGAGCGAGCTGCTCCGCGATCGAGGCGGCCACCGCGGGTGCCAGCGCGCCGCCGTGGGTGACCTTCCGCCGCGCCACCGCGCGCAGTTCGGCGGCCTTGGTCTCGTCGAGGTCGACCGCCCAGTCGTCCATGGGGAGCGAGACGAATACCGGTCCCATCGGGGGGGCCTGGGCTAGGTGGATGGCGTGCGCCAGCACCGCGGGCAGCTCTTCGGCAGTGGCGGGTTCGGCCGCCCACTTCACGACCGGCCGGGGGAACAGGGTGGCATCGGTGTTCGTCAGCAGGTTCTGGGTGTTCTGCATGCTCCGGCGCTGGTTCCCGGCAATGACGATCAGCGGTGTCTTGTTCCACCAGGCGTTCCGCAATGCGCCCATGGCGCTGCCCAGCCCCGCGGCCGCGTGAACCTGGACCAGTGCCGGGCGCCCGGTCAGCTGCGCGTAGCCGTCGGCCATCCCGGCCGGGACCATCTCCTGAAGGCCGAGGACGTAGCGGAAATCCGCCGGGAAGTCCTCCAGCATAGGGAGCTCAGTTGAGCCCGGATTGCCGAACACTGTGGTCAGGCGATGCGAGCGGAACAGGTCAAACGCCGCTTCCCGTACGTTGGTCACGCTATTACACCTCCGGGCTACGGTCGCCGCTGCTGGCGGACAGGCCTGGCTGCCGTTTGCCAGCTTTCGCGCCGACGGCCAGACGGTCCCTGCCCGCCGACACGCTGAATTTCGTGGGCTTTCTCGTGGCGTCCGGCTGCCGCCGCACGCGGTCGTCCACACGTCCCATCCGGCCCACGGGGATCGCCTCGGCCAGGCCGGCCGGGCGGCAGAGGAAGATCGCGACGCAGTGGCCCAGCCAGTCGCGTGCCCTGTCCTCCAGCAACCGGCGCACGACCTGCCGGGCATGCGCCAGCACCCGTCCGGCGTCCGGGCCAGGCCCGCAGGGGCCGCCCGCGGCCGAGTCGAGCAGGTCACTGGCCCGGGCCGGCAACCCGTGCAGCGCCGACGGGTCCAGCGGCACCTCCAGGTAAAGCGACAGCACTGGCGGGTCCTCACAGTGCACCGTGAGCAGCTTTTCCACATCGGTGTAACTGATCATCACGCACCCCTGTCCGCGGCGCCGCGGGATCCGCGTCGCAGGGCATGATCGTTGGTCCCGGTCCGCGCTCAGCGCGCCTGCTGCCCGGCGGAACGGTCCTGTACCAGCGTGCCGGAGGACGGCGTGAACACGCTCTGGTGACCGTCCTTCCACCGGACCAGATACGGCGCCGCGCCGTCTTCTCCGTGGACCTCCACGATCACGCCCTCGCGGTCCACGTCCCCCACGTGCCGGCCCCTGACCAGCAGCTCATCGCCGGTAACCGCGCGCATCGCCATCCCTCCTTCACCTCGATGCCACGACAATCACCGCCGGTGCTGCCGGCGAAACAGGGCCAAAGGTCCAAACGAGAGGCTCCCGCAAGCCCTCCAGCCATGCCGGGAAAGTGTTCTGGGCCCGGCTGCCGTTCGGGCCGTCCAAGATCAGGTCAACTTCCGGAATCTCCGGAACGGCCACACCCTCCACGGTGACGCATCTACGGGCCCGAGACGGTGGCCGCGGTGAAGGCCTTCCAGGAGGCCATGTCACACGAGGTGCATGGCCTCCTGGTGGACGGGATCGCCGGGCAAGCACTGGTCACCGAGGCCCTGCCGGGCTGAACACCGTGATGCCACAAACAGAGCGGACAGCCGGGTCGTCATGGTCCCATCTGTTCCGGGGAGACAAGCCGCTGCGTCACGCCGCTACCAGACGATCTTTGACCCACTACCGCTCGCGTTGCGCCAGCTTACGGGATTGCTCGCTCAGAGCCATGAGCCGGTCCGCAGCGTGCGGCCGCCCCATTGCCAGATCTTCCATGGCCACGCCGATATCGCCCCCGGCAGCGGCGACCACCTCAACCGGCCAGACCGTGTGCCTGCGCCTCTTCGGGCTGCGGGAGGGCACGCTCAGCGTGCTGGATCCGCTCCTCCCCCCGGCGTGCCTGGTCCACGTGGGCATTTCCCAGTCATCTCGTCTCTCCCACGTAGCGCCTCTTTGCTGAGCCTCTCCCCGCTGTCCCGGAAAGCAGGACGAATGTCCTGCCCTGTGAGGCCGGCCGACCCTACAGGCTTTCGGAAAGCAGTGGTCTGCTAGATGACGGAACAGTGGCCGGCTCCGGCCGCCGCCTTCACTGGCCGAGAGTATGGCCATTGCCCCAGAGCATGGCTATCGCCACATTGTGGCCAGACGAAGGACGTGATTACCGTGGCGGCTGAAACCTCTCCCCAGGCGCCCACGAAGAAGACGGGCACCTCACCCGAGTCAGCAGACTTTGACGTCACCGGTGCTACTGACGCAGCCGGCGAACTGGATGCGGCCGGCGCGCTGGATTTCTTCATGCTGGACGAGGCCCTTGGCTCGTTGCGCCGGCTCCAGCCGGATACCAGCCTCGTGCGCTACGCAGTTAACCTGACCCGCCGTCCCGGGATGGTGGCCCAGCGGGCCGGTAAGCTGGCCGCGGATCTCGCCAGCATTGCCACAGGCAGTTCGACGATCGCTCCGCAGCGCCGCGATCGCCGGTTTGCCGATCCCGCGTGGAGCAAGAACCCGCTGCTGAAGCGCACGGTCCAGACATATCTGGCGGTCGGGCAAACCGCCGAGGAGCTGCTCGCTGACGCCGAATTGGACTGGCGGGGCAACGAGCGCCTGAAGTTCATACTGACCAATCTCATCGCCGCGTCCGCGCCGAGCAACTACCCGCTGCTCAGCCCGGCCGCATGGAAAGCGTTCATCGACACCGGCGGCATGAGCGCCGTCCGGGGCATCCGCGCGCTGGTCTCGGATATGTCTTCTGCCCCGCACGTTCCGACGATGGTGGAACCCGATGCATTCGAGGTCGGCAAGGATCTCGCCTGCACGCCGGGAGCGGTGGTGGCCCGCACGGAGGTCTTCGAGCTCATTCAGTACAAGCCGACCTCAGAAACCGTGCACCAGTTCCCGCTGCTGATGATCCCGCCGATGATCAACAAGTACTACATCACCGATCTGGCGCCCGGCCGCAGCATGCTCGAATTCTTCGTCGCCCAGGGATATCAGGTATTCGTGGCTTCCTGGCGCAATCCCGAGAAGAGGCATCGCCACTGGGATCTGGACACCTACGGTCTTGCGGTCACCGAGGCGCTCAGTGCAATACAGGAAATCACCACGGCCCCCAAGGTGAACCTCATGGGTCTATGCGCCGGCGGCATTCTCTCATCGATGGTCTGCGCACATCTGAGCGCGACCGGGCAACTCGATCAGGTCAACAGCCTGAGCTTGGGCGTAGCGGTACTGGACCAGTCGAATGCGGGCACGACAGTCGCACTGATGGATCAGAGCACCGCCGCAGTGTCCACCCTCGCCTCCCGCACCCGCGGCTACATGGACGGGCGCACGCTCGCCGAGGTGTTCGCCTGGCTCCGGCCCGATGACCTGATCTGGAACTACTGGGTGAACAACTACCTGCAGGGCAAGACCCCGCCGCCGTTCGACATCCTCTACTGGAACGCCGACACCACCAGGATGCCCGCGGGACTGCACCGCAATTTCATCGAGATTGCCATGGCCAACGCGCTGACCAAGCCGGGTGCGGCCAGCATGCTGGGATCCCCCGTCGATCTGTCCAAGGTCGACGTCGACAGCTACGTCGTGGCAGGCATCGATGACCACATCGTGCCCTGGCCAGCGGCGTATCGGAGCACTCAGCTGCTCGGCGGCAACGTCCGGTTCGTGCTGTCCACGAGCGGCCATGTGGCTGCCATGGTCAACCCGCCATCGAACCCGAAGGCGACCTACCGGCTCGCTCCCGGCAACCCGCCCGATCACCGCGACTGGCTAGCCCAGTCCGAGACGGTCCAGGGCAGCTGGTGGCCGGACTACACCACCTGGCTGGAGAGCCGCAGCGGGGACATGCAGGATGCCCCCAGCGAGCTGGGCAGCGCCAAGCACCCGCCGCTCGATCCCGCGCCGGGTAGCTACATCCTGCAGAAGTAACGAGCCGACAGTAGTAAGCGGCCGGCACTCCTGCCCGGCGCCCATCCGGCACCGGGCAGGAGTCCGCTATTGTCGCGACGCGCGTATCTCTCTTTAGCTTTCATTCAGTGTGCGGGACGTGTGCCGCCGGGACCGGCCGCGGTGACGGTGACGGCGCGCGGCACCTCCTCGGCGTCGGCCAGGCCGCGGACGGAAAGACCTCTTCGCTGGTCAGGCCGAGCGATGCGGCGTCTTCGCCGGGCGCGAATTGCAGCGGGAGCACACCCATGCCGATCAGGTTGGAGCGGTGGATCCGCTCAAAGGACGCGGCAAGGACGGCGCGGACGCCGAGCAGGGCGGTGCCCTTGGCCGCCCAGTCCCGGGACGAGCCGGAGCCGTATTCCTTGCCCGCGATGACCAGCAGCGGCACGCCCTCGGCGGCGTACCGCTGCGCCGCGTCGTAGATGGTCATCTCCTCGCGGCTTGGCGGGTGGAGCCGCCCTCGGTGCCGGGGGCGAGCCGGTTGCGGAGCCGGATGTTGGCGAAGGTGCCGCGGATCATCACCTCGTGGTTGCCGCGCCGGAATCCGTAGGAGTTGAAGTCCCGCGGCTGTACCCCGCGCCCGGTCAGGTGCCGGCCGGCCGGGGAATCGGGCTGATCGCCCCGGCGGGGGAGATGTAGTCGGTGGTGACCGAGTCGCTGAGCACGGCGAGCACCCGGCCGCCGTCGATGTCGGCCAGCGGTCCCGGGTCGGAGATGAGTCCGTCGAAGAACGGCGGTCGGCGCACGTAGGTGGAGGGTCCCGGGCGATCGTGTCCCCAGCCGGGACCGGTAGGGATCGCCACCGCTCGTCCCCGGCGAACACGTGGGCGTACTCGCGGGTGTACATGTCGGGGCGCAGGCAGGAGGCAATGACCTCGCCGATCTCGGCCTGTGACGGCCAGATGTCGCGCAGCCAGACCGGCTGCCCGTAGCTGCCGGTGCCCAGCGGGTCGGTGGTCAGGTTGGTGTCCATGGCGTCGGCCAGGGCGTAGGCGACCACCAGCGGCGGGGAGGCCAGGTAGTTCAGCTTGGTCTCGGGGTGGATGCGGCCCTCGAAGTTGCGGTTGCCGGCCGGCACCGAGCACACCGCGAGGTCGCCCTCGGCGATGGCGGCGGAGACCGCGGGGATCAGCGGGCCGGAGTTGCCGATGCAGGTGGTGCAGCCGTAGCCGACCAGGTTGAAGCCGAGCTTGTCCAGCCAGGGGGTGAGCCCGGCCCGGTCGTAGTAGTCCATGACCACCCGGGAGCCGGGGGTCAGCAAGGTCTTCACCCATGGCTTCGGGGCGAGGGCCTCATCATGCCCGCAGCATCCTGATCCCCGGCGCCGGGTCTGCTCCGGGAATCTACCTGCGGTTCTCTGACGGGTATCACCGGGCCTTCGCCCAGCGTTGTCATAGGTGACGGGGAAGGATCAAGACCCCCCGGAGACGCGGGGAAGCGGGCAGCGGCCCGCGCACCGTGCAAAGGCGATCCGCACGTAGCGGAGATCCTTCCCCGGACTGCAGCCGGGCGCGGTTACCGGCGTGCACGCCACTGGATGGGGCCGGGTTCCCAGCGGGATCCCAGCTCGATCACTGCAGCTGCGGCGTCGCTCCAGCCGAGCACTGCCAGCAGCCCGGTGGCTGGCATCGGCCATGAATGGGTGGTGGGCTTGAACGCTGCTTCCATCGCGCGGGCCACCGGCGTGACCGGGGAGGCGGAGGCGAGGTTGTAGAGCCAGTGCGGTGCGTGCTCTGCGGGGAAGGACACGTCGGAGATCAACGCCGGGGGCAGCACGGTGCCGTAGGCGACCGGGAGCGCGGCATCGGTCTTCGGCACTGCGATGGTGACCGCGACGCCGAGCAGGAAGAAGCACATCATGCCCAGGACGGCTGCGGCGGCGAAGTAGCCCATCGCCTCCCAGATGATCGTCACGTGGAAGAGGACCACAGCGGTCGTGATGATGATGGCGACCGAGACAAGCGAGGTCACCAGGGCCGAGCCGGACCGGCCGCCGAGGTAAGTCCAGGCGGGGAGGGGAGTGCCGCGCAGGCGCCTGAGGATCCCTTCCTCGCGGGCCAGCACCATGCTGGTCACAGTTGTCACGTAACACGCGTGAGGAGGCAGAACGCGCTGACGGCGGGGGTGAGGAACTGCGCGTAGCGCAGCCGCCCCGGCACGCTGGCGGCGGTTGGGGGTGGATGACGTTGAGGCTGATGAGCAGGAGCAGTGGGGTGATGAGTGTGATGAAGAACCCGAGCGGGCTGCGGAGCAGGAACAGCAGTTGATAGCGGATCTGGCCGAAGGCGAGCAGCGGGCCCGGCCGGGATCTGCGCGCGGCATCAGCGGTCACTGCGGCCTCCCGCGCTGGCGTCGTCGGTGATCCGCAGGTAGGCGTCCTCCAGGGAGGGCCGGGCCACGGTGAGTCCCTCCAGTTCCACGCCATGGCCGACCGCCCACCGGGTCAGCGTGAACAGGACGCGGGTGGGCTCGTCGGTATGCATGGTGACCTCACCATCGGGGTCATCGGGCAGGTCCCAGGGCCCCGCCGGAAGCTCGCCCGCCGGCAGCGCCGCCGGGAGGCGGAAGCTGACCACCATGCCGGCGATGTCACGGCCGCCCAGCGCGTCCGGGGTCGCGATTGACGGCGGGGAACCGCCCATGGGGCAGGGAGGCTATCGCCTACCGGTACGTCAAAGTACCTGCCATCACAGCCAGTCAGGCTCAGGCTCTCGGAGAGCATTACGCCAGACACGCGATCCGTATCCCGCCTCGATATGCGCGCGGCTACCTCTTTGGAACGTCCAGCCGGTGGCGCTCAGATTCAGGCAATCCGTGCCGGGCCGAAAAGGCTCCGGGCTGGCTACTGGCGGGAGTGGCGTGCGTGGTCGTAGAACTGCTGAAGTGCGTTCGCGTAGCCGGGAGGGTTCTGCAGCCAGTGCAGATGACCGGAGCCCTCAAGTGTCATCTGGACAGCTCGCGGGAACCGTCTTCGGACGATCTGGGTTGCAGCGACGCCGAAGATGTCGTAAGCGCCGTAGAGGACCAGCACCGGCCCTTGGTACCCCGACGCACGCTCCAGCATGTCCGGCTGTTCCCTCGACACCGCCCGATCTGTCTTGATCATGGCTTCCGCGGAACAGCCAGAAAGCCACGCCGGGTCAGGATCGGGGGCTGATCCAGGGTCCAGGAAGTAGTTGTGCCATACCTCGGTCATCACGTGACGCATTGACCACGCCCTGACCGGACCGGGGATTACCATGCCCGGGAAATAGGCGTAGAGCCGGACGGTGCCCCGGAATCCGGCCCGAGCCCGTTCGATACGGAAAGATTCACGCTTGGTGCGCTTCCAGTCAGCACCGACCCCGAGCGACGAACTGGAGAGCACCAGGCTGTTCACCTGCCGCGGGCAGACCGAGGTGTATGCCTGGGCGAGCAGGCCGCCCCAGGAATGCCCCAGCACGTGCCAGGATGCGACGCCCGCGCGAGCCCGGATGGCTTCGATATCATCCAGGTAGGCAGACAACTCATACCGCCCGTCGCGGCACGCCGATTCGCCGGCCCCGCGCTGGTCGAAGCTGATGCACCGGAACCCGGGCAGCATCGGAGCGGTCGTGGCCTGCATGCTGTCGGGCACTCCGGGGCCGCCGTGCAGCAAAAGCAGCGGCTCGCCGTCATCCCGGCTCTGCCGTACCGCAAGGACAGCACCAGGGGCGTCCACGACGAACTGATCCATCCAGCCATCTTTGGCACCCGGCCAGCCGCGACGGAAAGAGCCAAACGGCCCGTACGGCAGCGTCTATCTGCTGTCCGGCGTGCGCGTACGGGGCGCGCGGACCAGCACCCGGTGAAGACACCGATCCGGCGCTATGGCCGCCAGCCGGCAGATCCGCGACGACTCGCCAGCTCCACGTTACTCGTCACGCAGCGTCTTGTCCTGCGTCGTCGCCACGGCGCACAGTCCCGCCTAACTAGTGGTCGGCATGTCGACCGTCAGCGGGGCTGCGTCAACCGCGTCCCGAGCGATTATTCGGCGCTGACCCCGGTTGGGCGCAAAGCTGCGGCGTTGAGGCAGCTGGGTTGCCTGGCGGCTGCCCAGGCTTTCCGCTGGTGACCCGGCAGGCGTGCCTTCGCAGGGACGCCCGCCGGGTCGGGCCAGGGCGGCGCGGCAGGCCGAGGAAGTCCTCGTCGCTGATGCCGTCCGCGTCGCCGTCCCGCAGCTGGAGGGTTCCCTTGCTGGTGACCAGCTCGGGGTAGCGGGAGGCGAAGCCGCCGTCGCGGTCTTCCTGCCAGCCGCAGACCAATATCCCCTGTTCCAGGCGCCGGTTCCCGGCCTTGCAGGCGGGCATCTTGTACGACAGGGTTACCTGCGCGCCGCGATGCGCGGTGAGGATCAGCCGGTGCAGCCGCTCGAACTGCGGCCGGTGCCCTGGCGGTATCGCGTCGATGCAGGCCTGCACCTCTGGCGGCGTGACGGTGGTCATGTGCCCGGCCTCGGCTTTGATCCGGTCTCGTGCAGCGCGGCGAGAATCCCCCAATCGCGGCCTGCGGGGGCTGCGGCGCTCAGCGCTGCTCGACCACCATCAGCGAGTGGCCGGTGGGATCCCGCAACCAGAACATCGGCGGCACCGGGTCGCCCATCCGCGACACCTCCGCGTCAACATCCAGCCCGCGGGACCGCAAAGCGGCGTGAGTGGCATCGATGTCGCCGGTGGTCAGCGTGATCCCGGTCTCCACCGGCCTGACCTCGGTCCCGGGCCGCGGCGGTGCCAGCGCGATCCCCGCCGTCCCCTCCGGCGGGTAGACCTCCACCCAGCGGTAGCCACCGCCAAACGGCGTGTCGGTGCGCTTTTCGAAGCCGATCGACTCGTAGAACTCGATCGCCTTGTCCTGGTCGGGCGCCGGAACACACACCAGGCTGATCTGGCGGATCCCGGTCGTTGCTGTGCTAGTCATCCTGCACCTCCTGCAGTTGCGGTTGCTTCACCTACGACCGGTTCGAGCGGGAAAACTCATCGGCCGGCCCGTCCCGGTGCCACGTCACACACGGTCACAGGCGACTCAGTTCGCTAAAGCGCCGTAGCCGCCTGATTACGTCTGCCTGGTTGTCTGCTGGGTGGGCTTGGCCGCGCCCGAATGAGTAGTCTGCGCGGGCATCCGCGTAGCCGTTCTGGCCAAGGAGCCGGGCGGGTGCGACAGCGAGCCCGGTCAGGGCTTTGCGGATGTCGTCTAAGGCCCCACGGCCTGCCCAGGCGGGACGTAGGGCCGAACTGGGAGGCGTTCTTCAGCAGCAAGACCTCCGCCGCAGAAAGATTACGCGCACGCGCCAGGGAGCCCAGTACGAAGATGAGGAAACCGGGCTCGTACATCCGTACCCGGCCGAGCATGTCCCCCAGCCGCCCCCCGGGTCGCCAGCACCGTGATCACCAGCAGGTAGCCGATCATGACCCAGATCACCGACGCGAGCGGGACATGGAGGTCCCGCTCGATCTCGGGCAGGGCCAGCACGACGATGGTTGTGTCTGCCGCGGTGATCAGTACGCCGGTCATCACAACGACCATGCCCAGGCCAGCATGCGCCGCCGTCCCGGTCGGCTTGCCTCCGGACTGCGCGGCGACCCCGCTCTGCCTCACCATGGGCTGCTCCTGGTTGCCCCGCGCCTTGCCACACTCGTCCTCCCGTTAGTCGGGCTTCCCGAAGCCGGTGACGGCCAAGGCGAGGAACACCACGGCGCAGGTGCAGGTGATGCCGATGCACGCGGCCTTGGACAGCGTGTGGCCAACAGGGTGACGCTGCTGGAGAACTTCGCCGAGCTACGACAGCCCTCTTCCGCGTCTTGCTCATGGTGACCCGACTCACTGGTCCCAGTGCGGCGGGCGTTCCCGGCGCAGGTGCTCGTCATCGTCCGGCTCGGGAGCCTCACCCCAGCCGATGCCGGTTTCTTCCTCGCTCTGCGGCGGCAGCGCTGGCTTGTCGTCGGGGTCAGGTCGCATAACCCCCATCATCCCGCCGCCCGGGCCGGCTGGCGGGTGAGGCCGACCACGGACCTGACCTCGGCCGGATTCTTGATTCCCGGCGTGTCAGGTGACCACGGGCCACCAGCGGCCGGGACTTTCGATTCTGTCGCCGGCCGCCCCCGACTATTTAGTTGTTATTTAGCAAATATCGCCGCCGGGCTGACGGCAGGGCACCTGGAAGGGGTGGCTGATGGCGTCGCGGACAGCAGCCGCGCGGCTGCGGGTGCCGGGGCCAGGGTACAAGTGGATCGCGTTGTCGAACACGACGCTGGGCGTGCTGATGGCCAGCGTCAACGCTTCGGTGATGCTCATCGCACTGCCGGACATCTTCCGCGGGATCGGGGTCAACCCCCTGCAAGCAGGCAACTCCAGTTTGCTGCTGTGGCTAATCATGGGCTATATGGTGGCCACCGCGGTCCTGGTGGTGAGCTTCGGCCGCCTGGGGGACATGTACGGCCGGGTGCGCATCTACAACCTGGGCTTCGCGGTGTTCACGCTGTTCTCCGTGGTGCTGTCGCTGACCTGGATGCACGGGACCGCCGGGGTGCTGTGGCTGATCGTCATGCGGGTGTTCCAGGGGGTCGGCGGAGCGATGCTGTTCGCGAACTCCGCCGCGATCCTCACCGACGCCTTTCCCACGGACCAGCGCGGGCTCGCCCTCGGCCTGAACCAGGTTGCCGGGATCGCCGGGTCCTTCATCGGCTTGGTCGTCGGCGGGCTGCTCGGCCCGGTGGAGTGGCACCTGGTCTTCCTGGTGTCGGTGCCGTTCGGGCTGTTCGGGACATTCTGGGCGTACCTTAAGCTCCGGGAACTCGGCGAGCGCCGGCCGGTCAACCTCGACTGGTGGGGGAACCTCACGTTCGGCGTCGGGCTGATCGCGCTGCTGGCCGGCATCACCTACGCCATCCAGCCCTACGGCGGGCACATCAGGGGCTGGACCAATCCCTGGGTGATCGCCGCCATGGCCGGCGGTGCGGCCCTGCTCATCGCCTTCTGCTTCATCGAGACCAGGGTGCAGCACCCAATGTTCCGGATGGAGTTGTTCCGGATCCGGGCGTTCAGCGCCGGCAACCTGGCCGGCCTGCTGTCCGGGCTCGGCCGCGGCGGCCTGATGTTCATCTTGATCATCTGGCTGCAGGGCATCTACCTGCCCAGGCATGGATACAGCTTCGACCGGACCCCGCTGTGGGCGGGCATCTACATGCTGCCGCTCACCGCCGGGTTCCTGCTCGCCGGGCCGGTGTCGGGCTGGCTGTCGGATCACTTCGGCGCACGCCCCTTCGCCACCGGCGGCATGGTGGTCGCCGCGGCCTCGTTCTGGCTGCTCGAGGTGCTGCCGGTCAACTTCGCCTACTGGCAGTTCGCGCTCATCCTGCTGCTGAACGGGATCGGCATGGGCCTGTTCGCCTCCCCGAACCGGGCCGCCATCATGAACAGCCTGCCACCCGAGCGGCGCGGTGCCGGGTCCGGCATGGCCACGACGTTCCAGAACTCATCCATGGTGCTGTCCATCGGCATCTTCTTCACCCTGATCATCCTCGGGCTGGCGTCGACGCTGCGTCGGCTCTGCTGCACGGGCTGACCGCCCAGGGCGTGCCCGCCGCGGACGCGGCCAGGGTAGCGGCCCTGCCGCCAGTCTCAGTGCTGTTCGCATCGCTGCTCGGCTACAACCCGGTGCAGACGCTGCTCGGCCCCGTCATCACCCACCTGGCCCCGGCCCGCGCCGCCTACCTGACCGGGCACAGCTTCTTCCCGTCCCTGATCACCGCCTCGTTCGGTCACGGCCTGTCGGTAGCCTTCGACTTCGCCGTCGTCGCCTGCCTGGTCGCCGCCGTCGCCTCGCTCCTACGGGGCGGAAAATACATCCACGACGAGCAGGCGGCCGCGCCGCGCGAGACAGCCGCCGCCGAACCGAGCCCGGCCATGTCCTCAGCTGAGGGCGCGACAGCACGGGCGCCCCGCCCACGTCCGCTGCAACTGGCACCGGACAGCCCGCCCAGCGAGCGAGCCGATCCTGCCGCCCCGGCCCAGGTCCCTGAGCGTCTCGACGTCATAGTGCAACGGTTTGCACATGCCAGGCTCAGTGGCCCCAGGTCACGGCAGGCCACTCCGGGCAGGTTCACCGCGCTAGCGATCCTGCACGCCTCCGGACCGCTGCGCGTCAGCGATCTCGCGGCCCGGGCCGGAGTCTCACTCCCCACGATGTCACGAATCGTCGACGAGATCGTCCGGCGCGGGTGGGCCCAGCGGCACGTCGACCAAACCGATCACCGTGCCAGCGTGATCAGCATCACCGAGGCCGGCCAGGCGATCCTCGATGCAGTACGGCACGACAGGACCGCGCGCCTGGCCACGGGCCTGGCGCTACCGGAGCCCGAGGAGGCGGCGGCCCTGCTGGCCGCCTTGCCGGCGCTGGAATCGCTCGCGGACCGGATCGCGGCAGCGCCGCCGCCAACAGCTCAGTCAGCCCGACCCAGGCCACGGATTCCCCAGTGATGCAAGCCGGCCGCCACCGCGTGCAGCGCGGACACGGTCTTCCCACGATCTGTAATCGCCAGGGAGCTCCCGAGAGGATACGGCCCAGAACTGGCCATTCCGTGCCGCCCGGCCAGCTGCGAAAGCCCCACGACAGGTGGCGCATAGTCGGTAACGGACTCGCGGCGGAGCGGCCGGGTAACCCATTGGCGCTTGGTGGTGACGGTCGGTCCGTCTTGGCGGGCGTGGGTGGGCAGGTTCCTGGGCAGGGCCGGTTGTGATGGCCGCCGAACAGGGTGCCCTCATCAGTCCTGGCTTGAGGGTAGGCGGGCCCCTGGTTCTCCTGTACCTTCTGGACCGTGAGCTGTGCCTTTTTATGTTTGTCCCGGTGTGTGCGGGTAGCTGGGGCGGCAGAACTGGTCCCGTCGTGGTGAGGGGAGGCGGGCCTGCTGGTGGCAGCACCCTTTGCGACACGAACGGCCGATCCGGGCGGGGACCTGCTAGCGGCGTGGGCGGAGCGCGTGGGCCGCCGCGGGGCGGGGCAGCCGTGCCGCGGCGGGCTGCGGTTCGCGTTCTACGGGCGGGTCTCCACCGAAGATCACCAGGATCCGGTGACATCGCTGGCGCGGCAGCTGTACCAGGCCCGGACGCTGGTAACCGGGCAGGGACAGATCGTGGCGAAGTTCTTCGACGCTGGGCAGAGCCGCACCCTGGCGTGGGCGCGCCGCCCGCAAGCCGCCGCCCTGGTCGCCGCGCTGGCCGACCCGGACCGGGGCTGGGACGCGATTGTGATCGGCGAATATGAACGCGCCTTCTACGGCGGCCAGTACGCCTCGATGGCGCCGCTGTTCGACCATTACGGCGTCCAGCTCTGGATGCCCGAAATAGGCGGGCGGGTTGACTATCACGCCGAAGACCACGAGCAGACGATGCTGGCCCTCGGATACCAGTCCAAGCGCGAGATCACCCGCACCAGGATCCGGGTCCGGACCGCGATGGCCACCCAGACTCGCGAGCAGGGACGGTACCTCGGCGGCCGGCCCCCATACGGGTACCGGCTGGCGGATGCGGGCCCGCACCCGAACAAGGCGCACGCCGCCCGGGGGACGGCGGGCGCACCGGCTCGAGCCAGAACCCGGTCACGGCACCCATAGTCGCGTGGATGTTCGCGCAGCGGCTGGCCGGGCACAGCGTGGCCCGGATCACCCGGGCGCTGAACGACGCCTGGGTCCCGTGCCCGTCCGCCGCCGACCCCAGCCGCAATCCGCATCGGACGGGGGCGGCGTGGACCCTGGCCACGGTGGCCTCCATCCTCGCCAACCCGCGCTACACCGGCCGTCAGGTGTGGAATCGGCAGCGTGCCGACGCCAACCTGGTCGACCCGGCCAATACCGGGCTGGGCCATCGCCAGGTGCAGCGGTGGAACCTGCCCGCCGGGTGGGTGATCTCCACTCGGCCCGCCCATCCGGCGATCGTGAGCGAGGCCGACTACATCGCCGCCCAGGATGCGAGCGCGCCGCGCGGCCCGGCGGGTCCGGCGACGCGGCGGTATCTGCTGTCCGGGCTGCTGCGGTGTGGCCGGTGCGGGCGGCGGCTGGAGTCGGCCTGGTCCAATGGCAAGCCCGCCTACCGGTGCCGACACGGCTACACGAGCGCCGCCCGCCCGGCTCCCGGGCGGCCGAAGAACCTGTACGTCCGTGAGGACCAGATCCTGCCCCGGCTGGCCGCCCTGGCCATCCTGCGGGCAGATGCGGACCACGATCGGCGCCGCAGGAAGCAAGGTAGCGCCCAGGTCACCGTCCCCGCCCAGGCCGCGGACCTGATCGACCGCCTGCGGACTGCCGGTTTCACCCTCACCTACGACCCAGACACCAGGACTCTCCGAGCAGACACCCAAGACGCCACAGCCGTCACCACCGGCCAGCGCCGCTGACCAGCCGAAGGCGCAAGCGAGAAAGGAGGCAAACCAGCACGCCGAGCACCCGAAGCGGCCGGAGGCCGGGCCCGGGTGACCGATTGGCATGCCCGGAAACGGCAAATCATGGGGTATTAACGTGTCCGAGGACTTGAACACGAAAAGTGGTGCGATTTCCCCGGATCGGGTAATCATGCGGCCAGACTAGCGGGCTCATGCGCGCGTGTGTCAAGCATTCACGCCCAGTGTCACCCCACCGGTCCTGGCGCATTACCCCGATCGGGCGAGTCAGCGGCAAGACGCGGGCCCGGGTACCGCCCCGGACTCGGTGACGGGAATCCCTCTACCCGGGCGCTGCAGCTGGGTGGCCGTCCGCTGTCGATGTGGCTGGATGGTATTTGAAGCGCATGAGGTGTATCTCCGTCCCTCGTCATTCCCGTCCTGACCTGCAGCGGTCGTGGTTGCCCTGGTTTCCGCGCGCGAGGAGCGCATCGAGCAGGTCACCAGCGCCGCAGGGATCCGGCACGGCAGCGTGGAAACTGGTCATGACCGGGGCGTGGTCAGCATCTTCGGGCCGGTCCGGGCCACCCGGCTGGCCTACCGCAACCGCCGCGAAGCGAACCTGTACCCGGCCGATGCCCGGTGGATGCTGCCCGATGACCCCTACTCCCTCGGGATGCGCGCCCTGGCCGCCTATCACCTGGCCGAAGGCGGCTACGGACAGGCCCAGGAAGTCATCCAGGCCCGCACCGGAGTGATGATCGGCCGGGCTCAGATGGCCGGCCTGGCCGAGGACCTGGCCGCCTGGGCAGACGACTTCTACGCCCAGCGGGCCCGCGACGCGGACACCGGCCCGCGGCCGGCGACGTGCTCATGATGCAGGCCGACGGCAAGGGCATCGCGCTGCGGCCCGAGCACCGCACCAGCGCCGGCAAGGGGACCGATGCCGCTCATCCGGGGATCAAGAAGATGGCCGAGATCGTCGCGGTCGCCGGCTTCACCCCGGCCGTCCGCGCACCCGAAGACATCGCCGCCCCGCCAGCCCGCCGCAACGAGCACCCCGGCCCGGAAGCACGCAGCAAATGGGTCTCGGCGTCCATCACCGACGACATCCCCGCGATGATCGGGGCGGCGTTCGACGAAGCCGACCGCCGGGACCCGTACCGGGTGACCCAGCGGCTCTTCCTCGTCGACGGGAACAAGCAGCAGATCACCGCCATCACCGCCCATGCCAAGGACCGCGACCTCAAGGTCCCGGTCCTCATCGACTTCATCCACGTCAGCGGCTACCTCGGCAAAGCCGCCGCCGCCCTGCACCCCGGCGACCCGCGAGCCGCCCGCGAATGGGCCGACGGGCAGCGGCTGCGGGTACTGCACGGCCGCGGCAAGGCAGTCGCCGCCACGCTGGCATCCGTCGCCGCCAAGACCCGAGCCAAGGCCAGTACCCGCCACCTGGACCTCACCGACGTCGACAAGGCGGTCACATACCTCACCAACAACCACATGTACATGCGCTACGACAAGGCACTGGCCAGCGGCTGGCCGATCGCCACTGGCCTGATCGAGGGAGCCTGCCGCTTCGTCATCGAAGACCGCTTCGGAATCACCGGTGCAAGATGGTCCCCCGACGGCGCCGAAGTCATCCTCAAGCTCCGCGCCGTGGTCGTCAACGGCGACCTGGACGACTACATGAACTACTACAAGACGCGCTACCGCAAAGACATCCACCTGAACCGCTACGACCCGGCCAGCATCGCCGACCTCGGCTTTGCCGCATGACCGAAACACCCGGAAATGACACAACCCTCAGAAAGACGCACCCCGGGGGCATGCCTGAGTCTGCTCCCTGTCCCCTGATAGCTGCCGCTTCTGCGAGCGAGCGGGCGGGCGGGTCACAGGGGCGCGCAGCGCCCGCGCAGGGGCGCCGCAGCCGCCCTTGACGCGACCGCCCGGCAGCGGATCATGCCAGGCGGCGCGGGGCAGGAAGCCCCTGGCGGTGGTGCGGGCTGTGGTTCAGGCTGGTGGCCTTTCTGTGCGGGGTGATCAGCCGTGGCGGCCGGGGGCGGGGCCGAGAGCAGCCAGCCTTACCTAGGTCCGCGGGGCGTGGGGTGCTGCCCCGGCGACATGATGATTGATTGGGCGTCCCCGCCTGCGGGGATGCGGCCGCTCAGTCTAATCAGGCCGTCCGCCTGGCGCTGCGAGGAGCAGGGCCGGCAGCGGCTGACGTTCAGCACGCCGGCAGCGTGCTGCTGCTCGCCACGGCGGATGGCCGGAATCTGGTCCCGCGGGACACCGAGGTCATGGCCACCATTCTCGCCATCAGTCAGCACGCAGTAATCGACAGCGACACCCGCCTCCGTCCACTGCGCAATGGTGCCGGCCGCCCAGGAATTCTGCATCGTCAGGATGGGCAATCACGACGAGGACTCGCTCCACCTCGGCATCGTCCAGCACGGTCACCGCCTCGGCTATCCCCGGAAGACATGCACGCAATAAGTCAGCCTAGTCAGGCACACCTGGCGGCCCTTGCGGGACGAGCACTCCGGGGCTTCGTCCGCAGAAGAGACGCGAGATAACCCTCGGCCAGGCCTCGGTAGAGGGTTCGGCGAGCTCGGCGGCGGGCCGTCGTGCGGCGGGTAGGCGCGAACGGCTCTCATGGTCCCGCTGCCAGGTACCGGATCATGGGCAGCAATCTGCGGAAAGAGAGAGAGAAGACCGCTCATGGTTGTGCGGCGCACTCTCAGCTGTTCCTGACCGGCTGCGTGAAAGACGCTGGATGCCTGCTGGCCCGGTTTTGTGCCAGCGGCCTGATTCCGGTCCGCCTGCCGACGGCTTTATCCACTCTGGGCTGTGCTGCGGCGGCAGGGCAACCGGCCCGGACCCGAGCGAAAGGGCAAGCATGTCACCCAGCTGGATCAAGAGTTCCCTGAGCTTCGCCAATGGCAACTGTGTCGAAGTAGCGGACCTGCCCGACGGTACGGTCGGGATCCGCAACAGCCGGGACAGTGACGGGCCGGTGCTCCGGTTCACGCCGGATGAGTGGGTTGCGTTCCTGGCGGGCGCCCGGCGCGGGGAGTTCGACAGGCTCGGCTGGCTGAGAGGATGACCGCGCGTATTACTGGGACTTCTCCTACGACCCGGCCCGCTACTCCGACGTCCAGGCCGCCGCTAATGCCGGATGTGCGATGCTGGCGATCGACCGCCCGGGGCCGAGCCAGAAACGGGTTTACCCGCTTGCCGCGGATCTGACCGTCCAGGGTCAGGCGCGGGCCGCGCTGCGCGCAACTGCGACCCGTAGTGACCACGCCGCCGCGATCCGGCTGGCGGGGGCGATCTTCCCACTGCTGGGCTGGCGCGGCTGCTATGAGGAGCAGCTGACCGCCGCCCGCCTTGGGGGTACGGGCCGCCCGCGGGAGCGGTGACATTGTCACCGAACCGCGGGCCCGGCCCGGCACCTCGAGGATTCCGGGCTGCCGCGGTAGGCCTTCACCTCCAGTGCCCCGCCCCCGCGGATCTTCACCGACATCCCGGGCAACGGCGGATCCAGCGGGTAGGTGTCCTGGCGTGATTCCATCCTGGCCGGGAACCGCCCGAACCATCCGCCCACCGCGGTCTCCATCTGGCCAGGGAAGATCATCCAGCGCACCTCCCGGCCGGTGGCCTAGTGCGCTTGAGAGGCACCTGTTCTCGCCGGAGCCGCAGATCTACTGCACCGGGATCGGGACGATCTCCCTCCCGGCCCACGGTGACAGCCCCCCTATGGAGACGGGCCCTGCGATCCGGCGACCGGGCAGCACGCGCCTAGTCTGCCCGGCCGGGAGCGGTGATGCCAGGCGTCATCGCCGGCAGAAGAGGCCTGGGCAAAGTGACGGAAGTGACGAACGCCTCTAGGGCGTGTTTCAAAAGTCATTGGTGTGGTGCGGGCCGGCCTGCGTGTCGTTGTGCCGGTATGAGTGAGGTCTCCGGTAGATAAGTCAACGACCAAGAAGACCATCTGCACGGAGACCTCGTGGCCACCCTAGCGGTGACGGGGCGGGCGGACCTGACCGATGCGCAGTGGGCGGTGCTGGAGCCACTGCTGCCGCGCGGCAAGAGAGCAGGACGCCCGCCGAAATGGACGAAACGGCAGCTCATTGACGGGATCCGGTGGCGGGTGCGGGCCGGTGCCCCATGGCGGGACGTGCCGCCGGTCTACGGGCCCTGGCAAACGGTCTATGGGCTGTTCCGCCGCTGGCAGCGCGATGGCACCTGGGCCCGCATCCTGACCGCCCTGCAGGCCCGGGCCGATGCGGCCGGGCTGATCACCTGGGACGTGAGTGTGGATTCCACCGTGGCGCGGGCGCACCAGCATGCGGCCGGGGAGCGTAAAAGGGGGATCTGCAGGCCGAGCCGCCCGATGGTGAGACCGCCGATCATGGCCTGGGCCGGTCCCGCGGCGGCCTGACCACCAAAATCCACCTGGCGTGCGAGCAAGGCCAGAAACCCCTGTCCATGTGATCACCGCCGGGCAGCGCGGCGACAGCCCTCAGTTCCAGGCCGTGCTGGACGCCATCAGTGTCCCCCGCGCTGGCCCGGGCCGGGCCCGCAGCCGCCCGGACCGGGTGCTGGCCGATAAGGCCTACGGCTCCCGCGCCAACCGCGCCTGCCTGCGGCGCCGCGGTATCGCCTGCACCATCCCCAGCTGGGCCGACCGGATCCGCCACCGCAAGAACCGCGGCAGCAAAGGCGGCCTGCCGCCCGCGCTCGACCGCGAATGGCTCCCCCGGAACTTATGAAACACGCCCTAGCGGGTCAGCAGCCTGTTGCCTACGGTTCCAGCGTACTTTCCGGATCCGCCAGAAGCAGGAGAGATGACATGGCGAAGCCCGACGCTGTGTTCATTTACATCGGCACCTATCCCAGTGAGGTGGCGGCGCGGGCCGACTATGACGTCGTTAAGGACCTGCATGCGGCCGGCGTGGTCGGCACTTACGATGCCGCGGTGGTGACCAAGGACGATGCGGGCAAGGTGCACGAGAACAAGGATGAGATGGCCACTCGGCACGGGGCGTGGGGCGGCGCGGCCGTCGGCGCGCTGATCGGCATTCTGTTCCCGCCGGCGATCCTCGCCACCGCCGCGGCTGGCGCGGCGGTCGGCGGGGTGAGCGGCCACTTGTGGCGCGGCATGTCTCGCGCTGATGTCAAGGAGCTGGGGGAGATCATCGATGACGGGCAGGCCGCGCTGGTCATCGTGGGGGAGAGCACGCTGGCGCAGGCGGTGGACAAGGCGGCGCTGAAGGCCGACAAGCACGTCGCCAAGGAACTCGACGCGGAATCGAAGGACATCGACAAGGCCGTCCGGGAAGCCGCCACCGAAGTCAGCTGACCCGCCGGTCCCCGGCCAGTGAATGGCTCTTTCACCCGCGGGCCGAAAACACCGAAACACCGGCACCCTGGAGGGTGCATGAGAAACGCCGAGCATCAGGGAGGACGCATGAGACCTGCATATCGGGTAGGCACACGCGGATGGCTGCTGCTCCCGGCCGCCCCTTTGGCTCTGTCCGGGTTTGCCGCCGGGTGCAGCAGCACACCGTCCTACTGCACCGACGCCACCAACCTCAAGACCTCCGTCAGCAACCTCGGCAATGTCAACGTCGCCAAGAACGGCCTCAGCTCCCTGCAAACCGCGCTGACCAGCGTCCAGACCAACGCCAAAACGTTCGCCAGCGACGCGAAGTCGGCGTTCCCGTCGCAGACCACCGCGCTGCAAAACTGGGTGTCCGGCCTGGAGAACGCGGTCACGTCCGCGAAGGGCCAGCCTCCACTAACCGCAGCCGCGGCGGTCGTGCCAGCGGTCACCCAAGTGAAGAACTCCGCCAGCAGCCTGCAAAGTGCCGTATCAGGCAAATGCTCGTGAAGAGTGCCTGGCGGCCATGAGCCCGGGGTCGCCACGGCCATGGCGGCGCTGTGCCGGGCGTTAAGCCAGCCCGGGCCGATGTCGTGCCGCTCGCGGCGGGTCCGTGGGCGGGCGAGATCGGGAAGGAGCGCCTCAGAAGGCGAAATGGGACTTCGTGGCGATGGGGCCAGGTGGGGCTGACCGGCTGGACCTGGAAGGCCGCCCGGCCAGTCGCCCGTGCGATCGCCCGCAGAAACGGGCGGCCGGAGGCGGAGATCCTCTCGCTTATCGGTTCGGTGTTCCTGGCGATCACACTGATCGACTTCCTCCGTGAGGTCGATGCCGTGATCGCGGCGGGGCGGACCGGCCGTCAGCTACCGGGTGACGGTCCCGCCGGGGCGAGAACGCGGACTGACGGGGCCCGGGCCGTGTCCGGATACGGAACTGTTGGGAGAAGAAATGACAGTTTCAGGTAAGGGCGTTTCGGCGGAGACGCCGCGGTCGATCTCGACGCCTGACCGCGTTGAGAGTCGTCTGGGCACGCTTGAGTTTGATGATGGCGCGCCAGCGGAATCGACGGCCGGGTTGCTTTACGATCACCTCGATTTCGTTCATGGGGTGGAAGGGTTCCTGGGGGCGTTCCCGGGCGTGTCTATGGCAGCCATGCGCTAGGGGTTCCTCTCGATCGGCGTCGAGGACAACTCGGTCCTGATCTACTCGGATCTGGCGACATCGGCCTCGCTGTTCCTGACCGCGAACTGCGACACCCCGTACTTTGCCGGTTTCGTGGACCTGACCGAGGGACCGATGGTGCTCGACGTGCCGCCGCTTGCTGCGCCGTCGGGCATCCTCGGCACGATCGATGACATGTGGTGGGGCTGGGTCACTGACTTCGGCGTTCCCGGTCCCGACCGGTCCGAGGGCGGCCGCTACCTGATCGTGGGGCCGGACTATGACGGCCTGCTGCCGGACAGTGGCTTCCACGTTTCACGGGCGCGGACAACGCGTGTCTTCATTCTCGGCCGGGCATTCATGATCGACAATGATCCGGCCCCGGCGGTCGAGGCGATCCGCAACGGCTTCCGGATCTCGAAGTACGTCCCCGGTTCCCAGGGCACCGCCATTGCGACCTTCCTGGCGGGCAGAGCACCGCTGGCGCCGTTGCCGCAGGTACCCCAGATGCGGTTCGTCGAGGGCTCGGGTGTGCCGGTCAACACCATCCCGCCGAACGACTTCACCTACTGGGAGATGGTCAACGGCCTGGTGCAGCAAGAGCCAGCCGGAGTTGCCGATCCGGAGTTCATGGGCCTGCTGGCGGCGGTGGGGATTGTCAAGGGCAAGCCGTTCAAGCCCGATGGGCGCATGCGCAAGATCCTCGAAGACGCCCTCGTGTTTGACAACGGTACCGCGCGCACGATCTCGTTCGCGCCCCGGCCGGAAGAGGGCTTCGCCTATTAGCCCGGCTCGGCGTGGCTCAACCCGCTCTTTGCCGGGGGCTATGACTTCCTCGATCCGCCCACGCAGGCTGACCGAGATCGGCTCGGAATACCTCGGTGCGTTCACCGACTCCACCGGCGAATACCTGCACGGCAGCCAGACCTACAAGCTCACGCTCCCGCCGGACATCCCCGCAGCCAAGTTCTGGTCGCTGACCGTCTACGACGATCAGACCCGCTCCATGCTGCAGACCGGCCAGCACTACCCAAGAGCGGGCAATCAGAGCTACCCGACGCCGGCCGCGGCCGCGAACCCTGACGGCTCGACCACCGTGTACTTCGGCCCGGCCAAACCCGAAAACGTCCAAGGCGGCAACTGGATCCAGACCATCCCGGGCAAGGGCTGGAACACGCTTTTCCGCCTCTACAGCCGCTCCAGCCGTTCTTTGGCAAGACCTGGCGCCCAGGCGAAATCGAACCGGTCTAATAGACGCGCGGGGACGGCGCTTCCTTACCGCGCGCAGCGCGCTCCGCCGGAGTCAGCCGCCCTAGCCTCGCCCCAGCCGAGGTTCTCCCGGGAGAAGAACACGATGTCCGGCTGCTTGCTAGTCACGAGGCGGTCCGCTCGGTCCGGGATCCACTGGCCAGCGTCGCCGCTGCGGCGAACGGCAACCCGGCGGCAGCGATGCCAGTGACCTCGCCTTCAGGCCGTGTCATCCGGGCTACCTTCCCGTTCCGCCGCGCCACGGCTCCCGGCGCGGTCACCTGCCGGGCGTTCGGATTCATCTGGCTCCTCGTCCGCCGGCTGGATGGAGATGAGCTCAAGGCCCAGCTCCTGGGTCCGCTGGATAAGCCCGTGCAGGTGTGCCTGGTCGATCACGCTGCCGGTCAGCACCGTCGTGCCCGCAACCCGGTCCATCTTCATTCCTTCGAACAGGAAACCGAACGGTTTGCCCAGTTCGCCGCGAAGAACCAGCCGGTACCGTCTGCCCCGTGCCCGGTTGCCGTTCATCACAACACGCTCACACTCAGGCAGGTGAACTGTCACCACCTGCCGGCCGTTCCACCTAGGTGAAGCGCGCGCAGGAACCCGGAGATAGCTGGGCGAACAGCGGGTGGAAGCGGTACCACCCGCCCTCGCCGTCGAGGGTGATGAGGAAGAGGTTGCTGTCCGACAGCGCGTCGAGCATCGGCGCCGAATGCTGCTGCTCCAGCACCACATCGCACAAGGAGCCGGACAGCCGTTCGAGGATGGAAGAGCGGAGCATCAGCGCCTGCATCGGCGGATCATGCGCCTGGAGCCCCTCCGTCTCCAGGAAGTCGATCAGGTGGCGGCTCGAGGCGCCCAGTTCGGTCACCAAGCCGTGGCGGTCGGCAGTCAGCTTCATGGACAGCACCGTCAGGTAGAGCCCGGCGGGCCAGCCCGGCGGCGGGGCGCTGCGCGAGCGCGCCCACGCCACGGACCGACCGGCTGGCCGCTGATGGGCTGAAGCTGTTGAACTTCAAAACCGAAGCGCAATGCACGCCCAGCGCTCGGGCTCCGGAGTTCTACGCCGATGACGCCCTCATCCAAGAGCAGGTAAGGAAGCTCCTTCACCCGATGGCAAGGGGACAAGTAGCCACCCCCTCACGGGAGTAGAGGCGGGGTCGGGCCCTCTGGCCGGACCCGGCGGGAGGGAGCTCTTGAAGAGATGACCGAGTACCCTGTCCAGCTGGAACGACGAAGTTGGCGAAGCCGGGGATTTTGGAGTTCGTCCAGCTGGTGATCGAGGCGAAGCGGGGTTCGTGCTGCCATCTGATCGGGGTGCGGCGTTTGACAACGACGGGACGATGTGGTGTACGAAGCCAACTTACCCGCAGACCGATTTCCTGGCCATGCGCTGGGTCGTGAGCATGAGGGACGACTTCAAGGTGGTGTTTGACCTATGACGGCCGGAATCTCTGATGCTGCTAGCACAGCGGGGAAAGCGGGAAAGCTGTCGTCGGCTTTCGGCGGCCCGGACGATGATCCGGCACGGCGCGGCCCGGTTTTGACGGTGCCGGAGGCTCCCCTGGCGTTCCACGTGATGGCCAAGCCCACCGGGGCGGTGTGCAACCTGGATTGCGAGTACTGCTTCTTCTTGTCTAAGGAGATGCTGTACCCGGGCAGCCGGTTCCGGATGGCCGCCGATCTGCAGGAGACCTACCTGCGGCAGCTGCTGGAGGCGCACGCCCGGGCACCTGAGGTCGTCGTCGCCTGGCAGGGCGGTGAGCCGACGATGATGGGCCTGGACTTCTTCCGCCGCGCCATCGACCTGGAACGCCAGTACGCGCGGCCGGGGCAGCGGGTGGTGAACACGATCCAGACCAACGGCACCCTGCTGACCGACGAGTGGGGCGAGTTCCTGAAGGCCAACGAGTTCCTGGTCGGGATCTCGATCGACGGGCCGCGCCAGATGCACGACGCCTACCGGGTGGACAAGGGCGGCAAGTCCACCTTCGACCGGGTAACGAAGGGCCTGGACGTGCTCAAGCGGCACCAGGTCGACTGGAATGTGCTGACCACCATCCACGCGGTCAACGGCGACCACGGCCGCCAGGTGTACACGTTCTTGCGCGACGAACTGGGCGCGACGTTCATCCAGTTCATCCCGATCATCGAGCGCGCGACCGAGCAGACTCTGCCGGTCGCCGACGCCGGGTGGGGTCACGGCGTCAAGGGACGCCCGCTCTACACCCAGGACGGCGACCTGGTAACGCACCGCTCGGTCAGGCCAGACCAGTATGGCCGGTTCCTGATCGAGGTGTTCGAGGAATGGGTGCGCCGCGACGTCGGCACCGTCTACGTGCAGGTGTTCGACACGGCGCTGGCGAACTGGTACGGCGAGGGCGGCGGCATGTGCGTGCACGCCAAGACCTGCGGCGACCAGGTCGCCCTAGAGCACACCGGCGACCTGTACTCCTGCGACCACTACGTCGAACCCGGCTACCTGCTCGGGAACATCAAGGACAAGCACATGCTGGAGCTGATCGTCTCACCCCAGCAGCGCAAGTTCGGGCAGGACAAGCGCGACACCCTGACCCGGTACTGCCAGGACTGCGACGTGCGGTTCGCCTGCAACGGCGGCTGCCCCAAGGACCGGTTCGCAACCTCTCCCTATGGTGAACCCGGCCAGCACTACCTGTGCCCCGGCTACAAGGACTTCTTCCACCACATCGCCAAGCCGATGGACACCATGGCCACGTTGCTGCGCGCGGGCCAGGCACCCGCCGAGCTGATGGCGATCTACGCGGCGCAGGACTCCCGGCGCGGCCGCAACGACCCCTGCATCTGCGGCAGCGGCCGCAAATGGAAACGCTGCCACGGTGCACCCCCCACCCCGGCCGCAGTCGACTGAGACCGCAGATGTCCCGGTTTGGCCTGTTCCGGACACGCGAGTACCTCAAAGGGCAAGCGGCGCATCAGCCGGTTCTGGCCGCTAGCGGGCGGGCCGGTCGGGGGCGAGAAAGGTCTGGTGGGCTCGGTCGTGGTGGCCCTCGACCGAACCAGGATTGCAAACCTCGCCGGGCAGTACGACGCCGTCATCGAGCTCGTGCCGGCGATCGGGGATCATGTCCCGGGCGGCGGCACACTGCTCAACGTCTACGGGCCGCGCCAGCTGCCCGAGCGGCAACTCCGCCGTGGTGTTTTGATGGGGGACGAGCGGACACTCGACGATGATCCGGCCTTCGCGATCCGGATGCTGGTCGATGTCGCGATAAAGGCACTTTCCCCGGCGGTCAACGACCCCACCACCGCAGTGCAGTCACTCGACCGTATCGAGGATCTCCTGCGGTACGCGGCGCCGAAGGACCTGTCCGTCGGGACAGTCACCGACAGCCACGGCGCAGTCAGGTTCGTGTACCCGACGCCGACATGGGACGATCTCGTAAGGCTCGCCCTCGACGAGATCCGTGCCTTCGGTGCAGGGCAATACCAGGTCGCCCGACGGCTTCGGGCACTGCTCGATGCCTTGATCGCCGATGTCCCGGAGAAGAGACGTCCGCCCCTCGTAGAGCAGGGCACTCTGCTCGACAACGCGGTCTCATCAAAAATTCCCCAGAGCCAGCGCGCCGACGCCCTCGTCCCTGACCGCCAAGGGATCGGCATGTCACGCCGTCCGTCGATCGACGGGCAGTAACCTCGGCCGCGAGGCCGTAGACGCGACGCGAAGACCATCGGTGAGACGGCATTAGTGACGCCGGCGCCTTAAGACTGTACTCGGCCGGCGTTTGAAACGACCCGCCCCCGTGCCCGTGAAGGCCAGTGAGGTGTGGGACGGGTTCGGATCACTTCCAGCGTGCCGCCGGAGCTGTGTCGTTCCGTGATCACCCGGACCGTGAACGTCTTTGCCTGACCATCGGTACTCGCCCGCCGCTTTTACGTACAGCTCGATCGCCGACTCTGGCTGCCTCGCTGCTGGCGCTCAGACGGGCTCGCGAGCCGGTCTTTAGCTGCCGTTTCACCTAGGTGAATCGGTCCGGTAGGTGATGACGGGTCACCTGCCGGAGCGCGAGCCTGCATGGGATGGGCAGCGATTCGGCGTGAGGTAAGAGATACGCGAGGTAAGAGATAAGAGATACCGGCTGCCCCGCTCGTCTTAGGGAAACGAAATAGGAAATAGGGAGTGTCAATGGTTTCCGGCGAGTCCTCAATGATTTCCGGCGAGTACGGCACGCCGCCGCCCCCGCCGCCAGGGATACTGGCGAGAACGTGGCAGGCGACGTTGTTCCTCGGAGTCCTGACCCTGATCCTCGGCATCATCGTGAGCTTCCACCCGTCGGGCTCGCTGAACGTGCTCGCGGTCCTGCTCGGCGTCCTGATGATCTTCTCCGGGATCTTCCATCTGATCCGGGTTTTCGATCCGGAGGAAAGCCACCGGGTCTGGCTCGGCATCGCCGGCCTGCTGTTCATCGTCATCGGCGTGCTCCTGATCCGCCATCTGCACCTGACCGTGGCGATCGTCGGCCTGGTTATCGGCATCACCTGGATCGTCCAGGGGCTGGCCGCGCTGATCGGGGGGATCTCCGGCGGCGCCCGCGAGGGCCGGGCCTGGTGGATCATCTTCGGGGTGGTGAGCCTGATCGCGGGGATCGTGGTCGCGTCGGCCCCGACCTCCTCGCTTAACGTCCTGGCCGTGCTGCTCGGTATCTGGTTCATCATCATGGGCATCTTCGAGATCACCGGAGGGTTCATTCTGCGGCATGAGCTCCGTGCCGCGGAGAAGATGACGCACGCCTGAACCAAGACGGCAACGCATCCCCGCATGGCAAGAGCTGGGTCTGTTGCCCGTCCGGGGCCCGCCGTGGCCGAAGGGCGTCGGCAGCACTGTGATGTGGGTGTTGAGATTTCTGCTGGCTCGTCAGTCATGCCAGGACCAGCAGTCCCGGGGATGATCACCGGCGCACTCCGTAGTACCTGAGCGCCGGCCGGTCAGCAGGGTCATCGCCGCACTCCTTGACGCAGCGTTTCCCGGCCGCGAGCCAGGAAACGTCGCCGGGCCGGCTTTCACCTCCGGCGGAGGCGCGCGATCAGGACACTGGCGAGCAGAACCGTGCACGCTCCCGCGACGACCATCCGGCGCTGCCGGGGGACAGCCATCTGTTCTTTCACTTTGCCGGCTGTGTCCCTGAGCCGCCCGGCGACCTCGCTCGCCTTCTCCCGCGCCCGGGCCGTGATGTCGGCCTTGGCAGCGAGGGCGGCGATGGTCTCGCCGACGTCTTCCCTGGTGCGTTTGATCTCCTCGGTCAGCGCCTGAATGCCGTCCGGTGGAGGGTCGCCGGGACCAGGGTCGGCAGGGCTGAGCCCGGATTCTGTCATCGGTGCGCACTCTCCTTGATTTCCTCGACGTCGGCCCGGACGCTGCCGACAGCCTGCTCAGGAACGGGCGGCTTGGCCTTCCTCAGCTCAGCCCGGCCGGCCAGCGCGGCGATCCCGGCCGCGGCCAGCAGGCCTGCCCCGATGATCAGGGCCGCCAGCCAGGGCGCAACGGCCGTGGCCAGCCCGATGATCGCGGCAGCCAGCAGGCAGCCAAGCCCGTACAGCGCTAGCAGCCCGCCGCCGCTGAACATTCCGATGCCAAGGCCGACCCGCTTGCCCGCGCGCATGATCTCCAGCTGCGCCAGCCGCACCTCGTCGCGGGCCAGCTTGCCGATCTGCTCGGACAGGTGCTTCACAAGGTCCGCGGTCGAACTGCCCTGCGCAGTAGAAGGCCGGGCCGTGGTCGTGTCTTCCATTAATGTCCGCCTTTCGTGTCCGCTGCCGCCCCGCTACGGCGTCCTGGCCGGACCTGCCCGGCTCGCCGGACCCGAGTCTCCGGGCCGTCCTGCTCGCAGTCGCCCGGATGTTCCGGGTATGCCTGCGTTCCCCTCACCGGCGCGTTGGCAGGGTGACCTGCCCCTCCGATGTCACATGTCGCGCTCGGCGTTGAGCCGTCCTGAGGCGACGGTGTCGACCAGGGATTGGTGGTCGCGTTCGTCCTGGTCGGCGTGGGCGGCGGCAAAACGGGGTGATGGCCTAGTCGAAGATGTCGGCGCCGCTCTGCCATCAGCAGAGCGGAACTTCCCGCATTCGGACACGGCGTCGGCCTCCCGCATCCCCGTCCTAGGCCCCGCCGGGAGTGTCATCCGCTGGCTGAGAGCCGGTTCGGCCCGCCGCGATCACGGTATTGACCTCGCGGAGGAAGCCGATCAGTGTTTTCGCGAGGAGCACGGCGCCGATAAGCGAGAGGATCTGCGCCTCCGGCCGTCCGGTCTTGCGGGCGACCGCACGGGCGACCGGCCGGGCAGCCTTCCCGGTCCAGCCGGTCAGGCCCGCCTGGCCCATCGCCACGAAGTTCCATTTCGCCATCTGAGGCGCTCCTTCCCGATAATCGCCTGCCCCCGGACCCGCCGCGGGCGGCCTGACGCCGGCCAGGGTTAGCCCGCCGCCCGGCACGGCGCGCCTGTGACCATGACGATCCCCGGGCTTCATCCGCCGGGCGCTGTTCACTGGCATTTGCCTGATACGGCGCTCTGTAGCGCGCTGGCCGAGTTCTTCACCTGGGCGACCGAAGAGGCGACCGCCGTGGCTGCGGTCAGGGGCGGCTGGCCCTTCGCGGACTTGATCGCGTTCTCCAGGCTGGACAGCGAGTTTTGCAGTGCCGTGGTCTGCGATGGGTATGCGGACTTCGCGTCGTCGGCGAACGTTTTTGCGTTGGTTTTGACGCTGGTCAGTGCGGTCTGCAGGGAGCTGAGGCCGTTTTGGGCGACGTTGACGTCGCCGAGGTTGCTGACGGAGGTCTTGAGGTCGGTGGCGTCGGTGCAGTAGGCGGGCTTGCTGCTGCATCCGGCGGCAAGCCCGGACAGGACCAGGATGGCGGCCGGAAGCAGCAGCCATCTGGGTGTGCCTGTTTGATATGTGACTCTTATGTGTCCTCCTGGGTTCTGGCCTTCGGGGCGAGATAGCCATGCCCGGCCGGGGATCGGCGGGTCAGCTGACTTGGGTGGCGGCTTCCAGGATGGCCTTGTCGACGTCCTTCGGGCTCACGTTGAGTTCCTTAGCGACGTGCTTTTCGGCCTTCAGCCCGGCCTTGTCCACCGCCTGCTCTACCTTGCTCTCCCCTGACGGTGACCAGGGCGGCCTGCCCTTGGTCGATGAGGTACCCGAACTCCTTGACGTCCGCGCGGGAAATGCCACGCCACAAGTGGCCGCCCACCCCGCCCACCGCCGCGCCCACCGCGGCGGCGCCGATGATCGCAGCGGGGAACAAGATGCCGACCAGCGCGCCGACGGCAGCGCCGCCCCGGGCCCCATGGCGCGGCCATCTCATCCTTGTTCACGTGCCTTGCCTGCGTCGTCCTTGGTGACCACGGACGCGTCATAGGTCCCGACCGCGCCAGCGGCAGGAAGGTCCTTGACGATGTCGTAGTCGGCTCGCGCCGCGCCTCGGTCGGGTAGGTGCCGATCTCGGGTAGGTGCCGATGTAGATGAAAATTGCCTCAGGCTTCGTCATTTCCTCTCCCTCCCCTTGCTCGCCACCCGGCACAGCCGGGGCTCTTGCGCCCTGTGGCTGTCCATCACCCCGCCACGCTCACACCCAGGCAGGCGAATTGTCATCACCTGCCAGCCGGATTCACCTAGGGGAAAAACTCCTGCCATTACAGACCGGGCCCGCACGGGCAGTCCGGACACGCGTGCTGCCTGGTTGCCTAATTGGAGGGCCTGTCTCTGGGGTTGCGAAGCCTGCCGACTTCAGGTATCCGCGGGCGTCACGTCAGAATCGGGCGTCACGTCAGTAATATTGCGTCCGTAACGGATTGCCGATCAAGAGGCGAACCCGACAGTCCGGCCGACACTGGTGCCGATCAGCGAGCATGAAGAGGTGGGACGTGCCCGAAAAGCAGCCGAATATCGTGTTCTTCTTCTGGGACAACCTCGGGTGGGGTGAGCTTGGCTGCTATGGCGGCGGAGTGCTGCGCGGGGCGCCCACGCCGCGGATCGATGCCCTTGCCGGCGAGGGCCTTCAGCTGCTGAACTTCAACGTCGAGGCGCAGTGCACGCCGAGCCGCTCGGCCTTGCTGACCGGGCGCCACGCGATCCGTTCAGGCACGCAGAGCGTGGACGTTACCGGCGGGGCCGACGGGATGACCCGCTGGGAGGTCACGATCGCCCGGGCGTTGTCCGACGTCGGCTACGCCACGGGGATGTGGGGCAAGTGGCACCTGGGCAGCGATCCCGAGCATCGCAGCCCGGTCGACTTCGGCTTTGACGAGGCGGTATGGTCCCCGCGCACGGCCAACGAGGTCCTCTGGACGATGCAGTCGTACTTCCCCGACGGAGAGGTCACGGCCAAGCCCTACGCAGGCGAGGCAAAGGTCAAGCTCGAGCCTAGCCCGATCTACTCGAGGAAGAAGGGCGCGAAACCCGAGGTGCTGGCCACCTACGACGCCGAGTTCCGGGCTGGCTTCGACCGCAAGATCACCGAATGGGCCTGCGACTTCATGGCCCGCTCCAAGGAGGCGGACAAGCCCTTCTACGTCTACCTGCCCTACACGCAGGTCCATACCCCGCCGATTCCCGATCCCGAGTACGCGGGTAAGACCAAGCGAGGAAACTGGGCCGACCTGCTCACCCAGATGGACGACTTCACCGGCGTGATCCTCGACAAGCTCGACGAGCTGGGCATCGCCGGCGACACCATCGTAGTGTGGGCCTCCGACAACGGCCCTGACACCACCTACCGCCTCCCCGCCATCGACCCGGACCCGGCGGGCGGTCAATGGCACGGGTTCTCCGGGCCCTGGCGGGGCGGGTTGCTCACCTCGCTGGAGGGCTCCAACCGGACGCCGTGCCTGGTCCGCTGGCGTGGGAAGGTTCCCGTCGGCCGGGTCAGCAACGAGCTTGTCCACCAGGTCGATTTCTTCACGACGCTGGTGAAGGCGGGCGGTGGCACGGTGCCGGCTGACCGGCAGATCGACGGCATGGACATGTCTGACTTCCTGCTGGGCGGTGCCGAGGAATCAGGCCGCGACATCGTCTTGTGCCTGCAGGGCAACCGGCTGCAAGCGGCGAAGTGGCATCAGTGGAAGGTTCATCTCTTCAAGCAGGACGAGTTCTACTCAACGTGGGCCCCGAATAACATTCCGCTGATCTATAACCTGGAGTGGGACCCGCGCGAGGAGCACCAAGTCGACTTCCCGCACGCCTGGGTGCTCCAGCCCATCGCCGTGGCCGCGCGCAGATTCCTGCTTACGCTCGCGATGGAGCCCCCGATCAAACCGGGCACGCCGGATCCCTACACCCCGCCTCCGCCCGGCGAGTGGCAGTCGCAGACCAGCCTGCAGATCGGTCCCATCATTCAGTTCGTCACGTCGCTGGTCAAGACATACGACGAGGTGCAGCAACCCGATCACGGCATCGAGGTGCACCAGGCAGGATGAGCAGCGACCCGGCAGGCACGGTGCCCGCGCGGCCACCGGGGAATGCCAGCGCGGGCACCGAGCTGTGCGTCCCCGCACTAGGCCACCGGAGGATGCCACTTGCCGCAAAGGGTGTTCTGGCACTTACCGGCGTCACTTGAATATGTTCACGGCACGAGAAATAACCAGCACGCCCACGATGAGCGAGGTTGCCTCTTCGGTAATCATCATCAGCTTCATCCACGGCCTGATCGCCGACACATCGGGTGGGCCGACACATCGGGTGGACTGACCGACGTCGCCGTCGAGAAGGCGAAATGGAAGTAGTCCACGAATTTGGGGTACCAGTCCGTGCCCAGGGATTCGTCAAAGTCATGAGGGCTGTTTAGCCTGATGAAAGGCCTGTGAGGTCGAGGATCTGGAGTGCGCGGCGGGGGTCCTGGGCAATGCGGCGGGTTTCGGCGGTGTAGCCGGTTACTCCCTGTACGCGGAACAGGGTGATGACGAGGTTCGTGAGGGCGGACCATACCTGTGGCCCGTTTCCGGTTCGGATGAGGGATTTGTCTTCTTTCCAGATCACGTCGCGTAGCCAGTGCGCGTGCTCCACCTGCCAGTGGCCCCGGACGTGGGCGAGCAGGTCTTCCGGCGTGGTGCCGTCCGCGCTCAGGCTGGTGAGGTAGAGGACGGCCTCGGCCCGGGTATGCCACCGGCCTTTCTTCTTGTACGTGACGTACCGTTCGATGAGCAGGGCCTGGCGCGCGTCCTCAAAGCCAGTGCCGTCGGGGGCAGGCAGGACGCGGATGGTGCGGGTCTCGATCCGGCCGCGGCTGATCTCGCTGGTCGCGGCGGCGACGGGCATGGTTTCCCAGGACAGCGCATTCAGGGTCTCGTTCAGGTTCGGCTGGTTGCCCAGGATGGGCCACAGCCAGTGCGCGTCCTTGACCTTCCGGAGGAACAGGGAGTTGTCCCTGTTCGCCTGCATGGCGTCGCTGGTGACGACGGTCCCGGCGATCGGCAGCGGCGCGAGCAGCGGCTTGAAGTGGCTGATCTCGTTGGCCTTCCCGGCTTTCGCGACCCTGTCCTGGGTGATCACTATCCCGGGAGTATGGGTGACGGCGGCGAGCAGGTGCACTTTCCTGCCGCCGCCGGCTTTCGCGCCCTTGCGCTCCTTCCCGTCCACGGCGACGCCCTGGCGTGCGGGGACGTGCCCGGGATCCCCGCAGGCGGCAGGGTCCAGCCACGGGTGCTGCGGGTGGGGCCGGAACCAGCCGTCCTGCCTCTCCTCCCGGAAGCTCTCCGCCGCCGGCGGCTTCCGTTTCCGCTTCTTCCGCTTTTCCTCCTGCTCGCGCTGCTGCTGCGCGCGGCGCGCGGCATACGCGGCCGGGACAGCGGGATCCAGCGCAAGGGCGGCCACGGCCGCCGTCAGGGCAGCCTCGAACTCGTCCGGGTCCAGCAGTTTCGGCAGTCTGTCCAGCATCGACGCCGACGGCGCCACCCGCAGCCCGGTCCGCGGGCTTACCCAGCAGCCGTGCGCTGCCAGCACCTCCTGATCCCAGCACGCCGCGGCCTGCGCGATCGCCAGCGGGCCGCTCAGCGCGGCCGCCGTGCCCGCGACCGCCACCGAGACTAGCGACGGCAGCGGATGCCGCTTTCCCCGCGCCTTCCGCGTATCGGCCAGCAGTCCCTCCAGCACCTCCCGGAACGGCACCGGATCAGGCACGATCCCGGCAGGCAGGTGGCGGCAGATGCAGTCGGCAAGCCATGATGAGGAACCGGGCGCGGTCAAGGCATTCCTAAGGCGAAGATTCCTGGCGTGAGAACCTGAATCATCACCCGCGGCAGCCTGGCCGCGCCCTCACTTCCGCCGCATCCGCCTCACGCATGCCGCCACCGGCCCCGCATACCGGTCACGGAACGTAACGACCGCGGCCATCCCGGAACCCCTGAAATATCGCCGCGGCTATCTCAAGCCCGCCCCGTCACTCACACACTGTCACGCCGACTTTGACGAATCCCTGAGTCCGTGCCGACGTGCTCCAGGTTCGACATTTCGGGAAAAACCAGGGCCGCAGGCGCTGCCGAGCCCCTGGCCCGCGCGACCGGCCCGCCGCGATCCAGCTCCCAGTACCAGAGGGCGAAGATGATGACGTTGGTCAACCAGATGGCACTACCGCTGAGCACCAGCACCTTACCGTTGCTGGTGAAGGCGGAGCCGTTGACGATGTCCGTGGCGAGCACGACCCCGGAAGAGGCGTTGGCCACAGTGATGACACCGAGCATGCCGACGGTGAGCACCCGCAGCCACGGCCGGTCCCGGTCGATGCGTCCAGGGTCCCCGATGATCAGCACGCCCAGGACGGCCACGATAATCACCAGCAACAGCCACCGCTTACCGACGCGCAGCTGGGCTGGCAGCCAAGCCCTGAGGAAGCCCGTCGCCAGCATGCCAAGGGCCATCGGCAACCGGCGCTCCCCGAGCCTCCGCGATGGGACATCACCAGCAGCGCCGGGATTACTCGGCATAACGCAATCGTTCTGCTGGTGCAGCGCCGCGCTTGTCCCAGATCCGGCTCACGGGCGCGGTCCTGCTCCGCCAGCAAGCCAACCGGATCAGGACGGTCCGCCGCAGGCCTCCACTTCGTATGGCCCGACAAAGCCGTCCGATCTCGGGCCTCCACACCCTTGGCCTTGCGATCGGCGGTGCTCGGATGCGCGATCCTTCTTGTTGCCATCCGGCCCACCTCCCTTCTGATCGTGCCGACGCCGGGCCGCAAGCGCGCCCCCTGTACGCGGCCACAGCCGGGACGGCCAGGGCGCTCAAGACGTGGCACTCCTTCTCGGGCGCTCCTGAATTACCCCCATCTTGCGGCGCCCATGGCGGAGCAGACATCCCCTCCCAGCCGTTTCACCTAGGCCTAGGTGAAACAGGCCCGCAATCTGTGCCGGGGCTGTGCTGGCTGAGCGGGATCTTCGCGGGGACGGCGACTGGTCGGCCGCGTCCGGGGTCACCGGACTCCAGCGAAAGCTAGGTTCAGCAATGCCAGTTCCCGCCACAGGTCAGCGGGGTTGCTGCTGATCACGCATTCTGCGAACCGTCTTATGGTTTCTGCGTCAACGGTTCCATCCGACCTTCGCTCTTGACCTTGATCTCCGCTTTTGACTTTGCGGAAGGAGCCGGGTGGGGTCACCACCACGCGTGTCGCGCGTGGCGCGCTGGGTCGGTGTTGTAGGGCCGGTGTGCGGTATTTGTGCGGGTCGGGGTCCGGTGGTGACCGGGGCGCGTGCCGCTGGGCGGGGGATGGGGCGTTATTGGCTGGGCCTGGCTGGGACCTGACGGTGCGGAGTGTGCTGTTTGTCCCAGGCGATTAGCCGCGCCAGGATCTGAGCCAGGCTTTCGCGGGCCTGATGGGCCAGTGCCGCCAGCATGATGACACTGACGCCTATCAGCTCTTGGAACCAGCGGCTGCGCAGAACATCTCCGGCGCCCTTTAGCCCGATCAGGGACCAGGCGATGCGGTTTTGACGGCGCCTTGGTGGTGCTTGCCGTGCTGGCTTGATGGCGGCTGGCGGGGTCGCCGTTCCCGGCGCTGTCTGGGCATCCCCGGCGACCTTCAGCCAGATCAGGATCCAGGCGATGCGGTTATGGCCGCGCATCGCGGGTGCCTGCGGTACTAGCCTGATGGCGGTTGCCCGGGTCGCCGTTCCCGGTGCTGTCTGGGCATCCATCCCGCCCTGACCTGGCGCATCATCCCGTCCCCGCCGTTTCGGCATCTGCGCGCTCCTTCCTGATATCGCCTGCCCGGGACCGCCGCGAGCCTGGCATGGTGTCGTCCGGGGCTAGGTTGATACCTAGGACGGCGCGGCCGTGGCCGTGGCGATCTCGTGGTTCATCCGCCGGGCGCTGTTCAGGAGCATTTGCCTGATACGGTACTTTGCAGGCTGCTGGCGGAGTTCTTCACTTGGGTGACCGCTGGCACGACCGCCGAGGCTGCGGTTAGCGGAGGCTGGCCCTTCGCGGACGTGACCGCGTTCTCCAGGCCGGACACCGAGCTTTGCAGGGCGGTGGTCTGTGACGGGAACGCGGACTTCGCGTCGTCGGCGAACGTTTTTGCGTTGGTCTGGACGCTGGTCAGCGCGGCCTGCAGGGAGCTTAGGCCGTTCTTGGCGACGTTGACGTTGCCGAGGTTGCTGACGGAGGTTTTGAGGTTAGTGGCGGCGGTGCAGTAGGACGGCGTGCTGCTGCATCCGGCGGCCAGCCCGGATAGGACCAGGGCCAGGACGGCGGCCGGAAGCAGCAGCCATCCGCGCGTGCCTGGCCGGTATGCGCAGGTCTCATATGTCCTCCCTGGCCGCGTGGAGGTCCTTGACGACGCCGCAAGCGCGCCCCCTGCATGCGGCCAAAGCCGGGACGGCCAGGGCGCTCAAGAGACATGGCACTCCTTCTCGGGCGCTGAATTACCCCCATCTTGCGGCGCCCATGGCGGAGCAGACATCCCCTCCCAGCTGTTTCACCTAGGTGAAACAGTCCCCCCAATCTGTGCCGGGGACCGCCGGCCCGGCCACCCGGCAGCGCAACCGCCTCGAACTTGAGCTGGCCAAGGCCGCCACCTCGATCACCGCGATGATCGAAGCCTACTCCGAGCAGCTCCTGACCATCGACGAGCGGCGCGCCAAGATGCCGCACCTGCGCGCCCGGCAGGGGAACCTGCACGCTCAGATCGACGCGCTCGACTCCCAGGCCGCCGACCGCGACGCCAGCCTCACCCTCGCCGCCGACCTGGAAGGCTTCCTCGCCCAGTTGCGCGGCAGTGCCGCCACCGGCACCGTCGAAGACCGCCAGCGGGTGCTGCGGCTGCTCGTCAAGGGCATCCTCATCCGGCCCCGAGAAGATCACCATCCGGCGCCGCATTCCCGCCCCCGCAGGCGGCTCCGGCGCCCGGCACCGCGACCCCGGACCCGATAAGGAGGGTTGACCATCGCCCGGATTATCTATTGCGTTGGGGGCGTGATTTCACCGCTGCTCCTCAATATCGCCGTGCAGGGATGGAAGAAGCCGCCGGGGCACGCTACGACAAGAACTGTCACGCTAAACCCGGCACCCCGGCCGTCGTGACCTACGCGGATGATTTCGTGGCCCTGTGCCACAGCCGCGAGCAGGCCGAGACGGTCCGGGAAAAGCTGAGCACCTGGCTGAAGCCGAGGGGCTTTCCTTCAACCAGGACAAAACCAAAATCCTCCGCACCTCTTCCGGCTGTCACTCCCGATGGCCCGTTCGGCGGCCTGGCTGATGCATACCCACGTGCCTGGCTTGCCTTGATGCGTTGCGGACTTCCCCGGTCGGTGGCGGCGGCCGGGGTAGGCTACCGCCCGCCCGAAATGCCTCTTCCCGGACTGCCGGACGCCACCGAGGTGAGAGACGCGCAACCCGCGGACCACCTCGAAATGCCCTGCGATGCCTTCGCAGGAGTCGTTTTCAGCGGGATCGATCCCCGGTTCGATCAGGGCGCTCTTCGGTGGTTGAGGGCGGCAGAGAACGAGGAGCTGCTTCTTGGCCTGTCCAGCCTCAGCAGGATTTCCCGGAACAGCCGCAAGCTGATGCGCGTGCTGGAGTTCCTCCTTGCCCATCAGGGCCAGGATCCCGACGAACTACCTCCTCACTTGCAAGGAGGTGTGGATTCGGCGAGACGATCTAGTGAAGCCCGATTCCGAGCACCCGATGAATGGCTTCCGTGAGTTGAGCGGGCTCAGTGGTTCCCCAATGCCACTTACCGTAAATTGATCATGCTGCGGGCCGGTGTATGCGCAGGTTGACTAGGTTTATGGTTGGCGGTCCGGTGTGGCGGGTTCCTTTGTCGCTGGCTCGCTTGACGCGGTAGGAGTTGTGGCGCGCTCGCTTGATGGCCCTGGGGTAGGTCCGGTGCCTGCGCTGCGGGTTGAGGTTCTGCTTCCTGGTGATGTCGGCCTTGATCGCGGCGTGCAGATGTTCTTCCTGCTCAGGGGGGAAAGGCCGGGCCGATGGCCCGGCGGATGATGCGGACGGTGCGGGTGAAGCTGACCCGGTCGGGGTCGATGTCTGCCTCGGTGGCGGCCTGGCAGATCAGCGAGCTGATCGCATGGTGGGCCAGCAGGTAGCCGTAGATCTCCTGGCGGGCCATGTCCGGGCTGCGGGAGCGCAGCACCCGGCCCGGGCCGCGCAGGTGCGTCTTGAGCTGGCCGTTTCCGGTTTCATGTTCCCAGCGCTGGTGATACGTGCCCGCCAGCGCGTCCGCCGGGGCCTGCCGCAGATCGGTAATGGTAGTGACCAGCGCGATCAGCTCGCCCTTGCCGTCGCCGTCCCGGCCGGGCACCTCGTACTCGATCACCCGGACATGGCGGGCTCTGCCCGCGTCCAGGTCTTCCCCGGCACGGGCTGCCCCGATGAGCAGTTCCCGGGCCTTACCGGTGATCTTCGGGCTGATCAGCACCGAGCGGTAGGAGCCGTCCGGCAGCAGTTCCAGCACCGGCAGCGTGAGATCGGACTTGACCCGCCACAGCAGCGCCGCGCCGGAGTCCGCGGCCGTGCACCAGTCCGCCCAGTTATAGAAATTGCGGTCGGCTATCAGCAGCCAATCCTCCGCCAGCCGCGCATACAGCCTGCGGGCCAGCGACTGCTCTCCGGCGCCCTTCCCGGCGATGCCGCCGATCTCGGCATCCACCACGGCATGGGAGGCGCACTCGCTGACCGTAACGACCCGGACCTTCGGGAACGCTGAGCGGTCCGCCCCGGAACCGGCATACCCGAACGCGGCGGCGTTGCCGGGCGTGTCCGGGGCGTCCCACTCGAACCCGTCGATGCTCATCAGCCGCCACGGCCCCAGGAACGCACCGCGGGTCAGCTGATCTGCCACTGGCACTGCGACCTGGGCGAAGATGTCCCGCAGCGGCTCAAAGCCCAGCCGCTCGCGTGCCCGGGTGATCCCGCCCGACGTCGGCGGGCCCCAGCGGGCATCCCAGCACCCCCACGAGCTCAGCGTCCCGGCCAGCCGGGCCGCGACCTCCACATAGTCGTCTTCGGCGAACAGCGCCATCGCCATCGCGAAATACACCATGACGTGCGGTGGCAGCTTCCCGTCCGACCGCTTCGCGCTGCGGCCTGCCGCGCTCGACCGCGTCATCGATGACGTCACGCGGTACCGACGAAGCGAGCACCCCGAGCGAAACCTCGTCCGTCCACCGGCCGCCAGCAGCCACCCCAGCATTCTGCGCCACAAGCCGGGATCATCCCAGCCGCCTGCCAGCGCCGACGGTAATACCGGCAAACAAGATCAACTCACGGTAAGTGGCATTGAGTGGTTCCCACAGGAAGACAGTCGAGTCGTATATTCATGAAGTTACCTAGTCTAGGTCAGACCGTAAGCGCGCTCCTGCCGCTGGATGCTGGCCGTGGCCTTCTTCAAGGGCGCGCTTCGTGCGGGACTTCCAGGCTCGGAACCGGCGCGTTGGTCGCCATCGGATGTGCCTCGCCGGTCAGGGCTGCGAGCGCTGCAGCTACCTCGGGGAGGCCCGCCCGGACATAGGTCGCCATGGTCTTCCCTCCCCGGCCGTGGTCTTCGTGCCCTGCGTAGGCCTGTGCGACAGCGAAGCCGAAGCGGCGCTCGACCCAGGTCAAGATCGTGTGCCTTATCCAGTGCGTGCTGATCTGCTGGGTTTCCACCCACGGGAGATGTTGTCCGAGGCGCTGCCAGAGGTGATCGTATCGCCGGGAGGTGATCGGCCGTCCGTCCGCGTACCGCAGCAGGCGCCGGGCGGAGTCCAGTCCGCCGCGGTTTTCCCCGTGCGCGAGCAGGTGTGACATCAAGGTGGGTGATACCGGCTGCCACCTCAGGGCAGCCTTTCTCGCGCAGCCGGCAGGCCGGTCTCTACGTGCAGCCGCAGGATCAGCGTGTCGAGGGCCGGGTCGTTCCCGGTGCTCGCGGCGGCCTGGAAGAGTTCGTCCAGCCGGCTGTCGGGCAGCGCCCTCCGGGTGCTGCGCAGCCTGCGCGGTTTGGGTACATGCGCGGCGGGGTTCTCGGCTTCGGTGAGGATGCCGTCGGCGACTGCGTATTTGTACATGCACCGCAGTGCGGCGATCAGGTGCTCGGCTGCCCCACGCCCGCCGCGGGCGTTTTTCCGCTTTACTACGCTCACCTTGACCTGTTCGGCGAGCTGGCTGATGTCCAGGGCGGTGACTTCGGTGATCGGCCGGGGGCCCCATTCCTGAAGCACCCGGTTCCAGTAGGAGCTGTATACCCGGCGCGTCCCGCTGCCGACTGCGCCGGAAACGCGCGGAATGTAGTCGGCGAAAGCAGGGATTTCATGGCGCCCGGTCGATGGGCGCATCAGGTCGGCCGAGGTTACGCCCACTTTTTCCAGAAACATACGCGCCGCATCTATGTCCGTGAGCCGGGACGTGCGGTCATTGCTGTCATTCATGTTCTCGTGGATTTCAGTGCGCTGAGTGGTATTGGGCGATCATGTCGTTCAGGACTGATAGCTCATATACGATTGCGACACCGTATTCTGGTGCTGCCGCGAGAAGGACAGGTCAATGCCACGGGCTTTAGGGCGAACGGTTGTGCGTGGCGAGGCTGGGCGCTGGTTACGTTGGGTGACTCTCAAGCGTGATGGGCTGCCTGGAAGTGCGCCGAGTTGAGCGTGTTTCACAGGATGTGAAAGTGAGGCTCCTGGTAGAAGGGGATTGCCTAGATCGCCCTTTGCCCCAGGAGCCTCTTGTGTCTTTGTACCTTGTTCCGTCGTGTGCCGCCAGCAGCAGCGCGGGTGCCGGGGAGGTGCCGGGCGGCGGGGCACTGATGGTGGTGGTGCGGGTCGCTGACCTGGTGTCGCCGGCGGGCAGGCCGCTGGGCGAGGGTGACCGCGCGGCGCTGGCGGTGGCGGGGACGGAGCGGGTCCGGACTGGTGACCAGGTGGTCTTCCTGAAGGTAGTGGCGGTCGCGCCGGCGCGGCTGCGGCGGGACGGGCGGGTGCAGGCGCAGGGCAGTCCATGCGATCACGTGAGGCTGGGGCCGCTGGAGGAGTGGCTGGATGAGCAGGCGGGGCAGGGCGTGATCGACCGGATCGCAGACGGGGCGGTGCTGCGCGAGGAGTACGTGAAAGGGGAACGGAAGAGGCTCCTGACCAGGACGTTCATGATCCGCGCCATTATCTTGATGACCTTGATGCCGGACGCGGGCGTCCGGGAGGTGATCACCGCGCTGGCCGGGGACCTGGCGATGGTGCCGTGGGCGCGGGCCTGGCAGCCGGCGTCGCCTCGGGCCTTCGGGGACTGGCGGCAGGCCCTCGGCCCGCAGCCGCTGGAAGAACTGCAGGCTGTCGTGCTGCGCGCGTCGCACGGCGAGCATGAGGCGCGGGACTGGCGGGCGGTGATCATCGGGCGGCTGAAGCCGCTGAAGGTGTCCTCGGCGGACGGGACGCTCATCCGGGTGCCGGACACGCCGGCGAACCGGGCCGCGTTCGGCTCCACGGGCACCGGGGATGACTCGGCGCCGTTCCCGCAGCTGAGGGCGCTGCCGCTGAACGACGCCTCACCCGGGCCCTGCTCGGCATGCCGCACGGCCCGGCTGGCACGGACAAGGCCGCCGCGGAACAGAAACTCCTGGACACGGCGATGGAGCAGTACCCGCACCTGTTCACGGGAGACCGGATCTGGCTCCTCGACAGGAACTTTCCCGGCGCGCCCCGGATCGCCCGCCTGGCCGCCCGCACGCACGTGCTGATCCGGCTGAAAAGCGACATCCCGCTCAGGAGGATCTCGGAGATCCTCGGCGACGGCTCCTATATCGCGCGGATCACCGGCGACGGCGTCACGGTGACCGTCCGCGTCATCGAGTACTTCATCGACGTCGAAGGCCAGGAGGTGCCGGAGATGTTCTGCCTGATCACCGACCTCATGGACATCAGAGAGTACCCGGCCCGTGACCTCGCGGCGCTGTATAAGTGGCGGTGGGACGGGTCGGAGACCGCCCTGCGCGAGGCGAAGTCCGCCCTGGACGGTGCCGGGCCGTCGGCCGGGCCGATGCTCCGCTCGGGAACCCCGGACCTGGCCCGGCAGGAACTCGCCGCCTGGGCCGCCGCCGTCGAGATGACCCGCGGCGTCGGGCGCGGCGCTGCCCTCGCCGCGGCCCCCGCCCGGAAGGGGCGCCGCGCCGGGCAGCCCGTCCAGCCCCGCGAGATCTCCCACACCGCGACCCGCCGCGCCGTCATCGCCGCGATCCGCCGCGGGAAGACCAGCTACACTGCCCTGACCAGCGCACTCGCAAAATGCCGCATGATCATCGACCGGAACCGGCACTGCGCCCGCAAGGCGAAATGTCCCAGCACCTTCGGGCACGCCAGCCTCACGGACACCGCCACCCGGATCGCCGAGGCCGTCATCACCCTGGCCAACAAACCCGCCTGACCAGCACGAACACCGCAGAAACCCCGGAAGGACCGCCCGCCGGACCGTGGAACCGGCCGTCACCCGGCACGACATGCCGGCCTCCGGCATGCCACCCCCAGGCAGAAACTACCCACCGTAACCAAAATCGGGAAACCCGAACCGCCGCCCAACCCGCCCAAATGCCTAAAGCCCGTGGCATTGACCTCTGTGGTACGGAGAGAAGGCCGTCCGGGGATACGCGGAAGATAATCGCGCCGGGGGCAAGGATCATTTCGAGCTTGTCTCCGGGCTGCCAGCGCAGGGCGCTGACGATGGCGTGGCTGGCTACCCTCCCGGATGCGTCGACGCGGCCGATGCTGTACAGCATGGAAGCGTCGTGTGGAAGCTGATGAAGACTGGGTAGCGGCAGCGGGCGGACGGGTTCTGATTCTGCCGGGGATGGGTCCGGAAGAGCCAGGGCTGCCACGATGCTGTGTGCGGCGGGCTGGGGCTGCCCGGCCGGCGAAGCGGCGTCCGGGCGTGGTACCGGCAGGGCGCCGCGTGCCTTCCGTTGATTGCCGTTAGCCAGGCGGGCGGACGGCAACGGTCCCGGGTTTGAGGGGCTCTCCACGCTAATCCCGCGGAATCCCGTTCCCTCATCGATGAGGCGATGAGGCTTCTCTAAGGAGACGTCCCTGATGCCCCTTTCCCGCATCTGGGCCAAAAGCAGCTACTCCGACCCCAACGGAGGCAACTGCGTCGAGGCCAGGTATGCCAATACCAGTACGGTCCAGGTCCGCGATAGCAAGACCCCTGCCGGCCCGGCGCTGTCCTTCGGCAGTGACTGCTGGCAGGCCTTCACCGCCGCTGTCAGAGCCGCTGACCCGCGCGTTTAGCGACGCCAGATTGGGAGGCTTTTGCACCTTACGGGACATATCAGGGTCGCCGACGGCTCCAGATGGCGGTCTCACCGTCCTTCCTGGAATTGCTTGCGGGCCACACCCACCAGGAACCAGAACCGTTCGGGATGATCCGGCACGTTTCCGGGCAGATCGGGCCGCCACTGCGGTGCGTAGACCAGGCCAGGCTCGGCCAGCTCCCAGCGGCCGAAGAGACCTTCGATCTGCTCCCGGGACCGGGCCTGCCCGTCGGCTGCGCGGCCGTTGTAGACACGCCCAGCGGCGGCGGCCAGTGCCTCTTTGCCCTGGTTGGTGACATGGGAAAGGACAAGATAACTGCCGGGCGCCGCAGCATCCCGCAGGTAGCCCACAATTCCGTCCGGGTCATCGGCGTCCATCACGAAGTGCAAGATGGCCACCAGCATGATCGCGACCGGCTCGCGGAAATCGATCAGCCTGCCGACAGCGGGATTAGACAAGATCGCGCCGGGATCACGTATATCAGCCTGAATGACGGCGGCCTGATCGTTGGCAGCGAGCAGCTTGCGGCCCTCTGCGATGGCAACCGGGTCATGGTCGACATAGACCACCCGGGCATCCGGCACCACAGACTGGGCCACCTCGTGCACGTTGCCCGCAGTCGGGATACCTGAGCCGACGTCCAGAAACTGCCGGATGCCGTGCCCAGCCAGGAAACGGACCGCCCGGCCCAGGAACGCACGGTTCGCCTTGCACGCCACCGGTATCCACGGGTCCAGCGTCGCCATCGCCTCAGCCAGCTCCCGGTCGGCGACGAGATTGTGATGACCGCCCAGCCAGTAGTCATACACCCGCGCGATGTTCGCCTTCGTGGGATCTACGCCGGCCTCGCGCCAGCCGTGAAAGGGATCACCATTTACCGCATGCGTGGTGACGCCATCCTCGTCCCGGGCGGCCATGTCATCCTTCCCTTGCGCGTGCCAATAAGATCACTAGCAGTCAACCGCGCGGGCGGGTAGCGTAAAAGAGTTTCCTGTATCCCGATCACGACAGGGAAACAGGAAAACACCCAGCCACTTCGATGGGCGCTAATGACGGACTTCGGCGACGAACTGCGCCGCCTCATGGCGGAGAGCGGTATTTCCCTGCGTGGGGCCGCCCGCCAGGCGGGATTCAGTGCGGGTTACCTGTCCAACGTGGCCAGCGGACGCAAACCAGTCACGCCCAGCCTGGCGGTACGGCTTGATCGCGTGCTCGGCGCAAAGGACCACTTAACGGCCTATGCGCTGACCCCAGAACAGGAACAAGCCGGCACACCTGGGGCCGGACAGGCAGGCAGTTCGCAATGCCATGTAGATGAGCGGTTTCGCGGGCTGCGGGGACCGGGCTTGCCGGTTACGGTGAGTGATTCCGGCGGGTGTGCAGCGGGTTCACGGCGCGACACGCGGGGAGGGGTTTTGCCCGTGGTTGCGGGCTTCCGGGAGGGACTCCCGGTAAGAGAAGAGGTGCTACCGCCCTTCGCCCCGGGAGTCCCTCGTGTCTTTGTATCCTGCCGTGCTGTTTCCCGCCACTCGCGCTGCCGTCGCGGACGGATGGCCGGACGGGCTTGCGGGTGCGGGGATCGTCGCGGTCCGGGTCGCTGACCTGGCCTTGCCGCTGCGGCGGCCGCTGCGGGAGGGAGACCGGACCGCGCTGACGGCGGCCGGCGCCGGGAAGATCCGGACCGGGGACCTGGTGGTGTTCCTGAAGCCGGTCGCGGTCGCGCCGGCGGTGGTCCGCCGCGACGGGAAGGTGCAGGCCGGGGGGCATCCCACTGACCACGCCCGGCTCGGGATCATCGAGCAGCGGCTGGACGAGATGACCGGGCGGCCCGGCGTGATCGACCTGGTCGCGGCGGAGACCGTGCCGCGGGGGAAGGTCAAGGGCAGCGCGCGGCGGTCGATGACGATGGCGGCGGCGCTGCGGGCGGTGCTGCTGATGGGCCTGATGCCGGACGCCGGCTACGGGGAGATCCTGTTCGCGCTGTTTGGCGACCTGGCGCTGCTGCCCTGGCAGGCGGAGTTCGCCGTCCCGGCGGAGGCCGTGCTCGGCACCTGGCGGCACGCGGCGGGCCCGGAGCCGCTCCTGCGGCTGCGGGACATGACCCTCGCCGCGTCGGACGCCGAGCACCAGGAGCACGACTACCGTGCCATCGAGATCGGTGACCTGCGGCTGGGCTCCATCGACGGGTCGGTGACCCGGATGCCGGACACGCCCGCGAACCGGGCGGAGTACGGGTCGTCGGGAACCGCCGATGACTCGGCTCCCTACCCGCAGCTGCGGGACCTGCCGGTCACCGACGCCTCCACCCGCGGCATGCTCGCCGTCGTGACCGGCCCGTCCGGCGGGGACAAGGCCGCCGCCGAGCAGGCCCTGCTGGACCGGGCCCTGACCGAGTACGCCTGGGTGTTCACCAGGAGCCGGCTGTTCGTCATGGATCGCAACTTCCCCGGAACCGCCCGGATCGCGAGGATGATCACGGTCACGCACGTCCTGATCAGGCTGAAAAGCGACATCAGGATCACGAAAATAGGGGACTTCCTGCCCGACGGGTCCTACATGGCTGACATCGGCGGCAAGGACCAGAAGATCCGGATGCGCGTCATCGAGTACTGCGTCCACGTGGACGGCCAGGACGTCCCGGAGATGTTCTGCCTGGTCACCGACCTCGGCGACTGGGACAAGTACCCGGCCGGCGTGCTGGCCGCCGCCTATAAGTGGCGGTGGGACGGTTCGGAGACCGCGCTTCGGGAGGCCAAGTCCCTGATCCGCGGCGCCGGCCCCTCCACCGGGCCCATCTTCCGGTCGCACTGCCCGGACATGATCGCCCAGGAGCACGCCGCCTGGATCACCGCCGCCGAGCTCGTCCGCGCGACCGCCCGGCAGGCAGCCCGGACCGCCGCCCCGGCCCGCAAGGGCAGGCGTGCCGGGCAGCGCGTCCACCCAAGGGAAATCTCCTTCACCGCCGCCCGCCGCGCCGCCGTCACCACCACCCGCAACGGAACCGCCACCGCCAGCCTGCCCGCCGCCCTCACCACGGCCCGGCGCAAGGAAGCCCTCCACGACCTGGGCAAGCGCCGCATCGTCATCGACCGGGACCGGCACCGCGACCGCAAAACCAAAGCCCGCCAGGCATTCCCCGCCGCCGCCGGACGCGGCACCGCCACCCGCAAGGCCCCCGCCACGATCACCGTCTGCGGCACCGCCTGAACCCCGTCCCCGCCAGCATTCCTGAGAACCCGCCGCCAGCCGGGGACGTGGAACCGGCCGCCCACCCGGAACGACATCCGGGCCGCCCCCATGCTCGCCAGAGACGATCACCCTCCGTAAAACACCCGCCGACACCGCCCGAAACCCCAAACCGCTCATCTACATGGCATTGAGGCAGTTCGTCCCGAGTTCGCCCGGACACGCTGCCGCTATCGGGATGGGCGGCGACTACCGCGGAGGCGAGGCATGCCGCAGCCTGGTTGTGGCGCTATGACCTCAACGAGCGGGGCACCCCGGCGGGCAACACAGATGTGGTGGCGACCGCCGTACTCCGCTGGCTGACCGCACCGCCCGATAGCACCGCGGCACGATCAGCAGGAGACAAGGAGATCTCCCCGTACGACGTCCAGCGCGTGCGGGCAGTGCGCGGGAGGCTGAAAGATCTCGATAACGCCCATGGCGGCGGGGTGGTCTTCCCCATGGCGGCGGCTCACCTTCGTGGCGAGGTCGCCGCGCCGCTGCGCGGTTCCTCTGACGAAGCGGAGGGAATCGCAGTGCTGGAGGCCGTCGCCGAGGCTGAGCTGGACGCGGGCTGGTGCGCCTACGATGCGGGTGACCATCAGCTCGCGCGATGGTATCTGCTACATGCTTTGCGAATAGCGCACGCCGCTGGGGCTCGCCTGCTCGGCGCTCGCATCGTGTGCGCCCTGAGCCACCAGGCCCTGCATGTCGGTCAGATCACGCTCAGCGTGGATCTCGCCCGCGCCGCCCGCGCCGGTGCCGGCGCCGATGCGACTCCGCGGGCAGCAGCGATGCTGGCAGCCATGGAAGCCATGGCGCACGCAGGTGCCCGGGACGTGGGCCGCTGCGACGAGGCACTGGGTGATTCCGAACGGGCACTGGCTCGCGCCACGGCAGATGACGGTGACCCCATCTGGCTCGATTTCGACGAAGGCGCCCTGCTGGGGCACACGGCCAGGGCTTTCCGCGATCTGGCGGCGGCTGCGCTCACCGCGCCGGAACATGCGAGGCGCTGCGCCCTGCGCTCGGTTGAGCTGTGCCGGGCAGGCAATGGCCGTACTCGCGCGCAGCGTAACGCGATCCTGGCGACCACATGCGTGCAGGCAGGTGATATTGGCCATGCGGCGGCCATCGGCGAATTGATCATTGCTGATGCGTGGGACGTGCGGTCCCGGCACGTCCAGGGCGATATCGCCGCCCTTCTTGCCAGCATCGAGCCGGCCCGTTCACGTTCAGCGAGTGGTTTCGCCGAGCAGGCCCGCGAATTCCTCGCCGCCCGTGACCAGGGGCATGACTAGCCGGTGGTAACAACCTGAAATGCCTCCGCGAGCCGCCCCTCCGGAAACCCGCCCGCAGTGGCGCTGGCGGCAGCCCGCGCCCGTAGGTCTCCTGCGAGATCACGCCGGTTACCGACTTGACTGTGATGCACGGCGACGGCGGCGGCCTTTCGAGTGAAGGTGCTCGTGATATCTACATACCGGTTCAGCCGAGGGCTGTTGAACAGCCACACTTCGCCAACCGTCCACCCGTCAAGGCCCAATGCCACTTACCGTGAGTTGATCTTGTTTGCCGGTATTACCGTCGGCGCTGGCAGGCGGCTGGGATGATCCCGGCTTGTGGCGCAGAATGCTGGGGTGGCTGCTGGCGGCCGGTGGACGGACGAGGTTTCGCTCGGGGTGCTCGCTTCGTCGGTACCGCGTGACGTCATCGATGACGCGGTCAGCGCGGCAGGCCGCAGCGCGAAGCGGTCGGACGGGAAGCTGCCACCGCACGTCATGGTGTATTTCGCGATGGCGATGGCGCTGTTCGCCGAAGACGACTATGTGGAGGTCGCGGCCCGGCTGGCCGGGACGCTGAGCTCGTGGGGGTGCTGGGATGCCCGCTGGGGCCCGCCGACGTCGGGCGGGATCACCCGGGCACGCGAGCGGCTGGGCTTTGAGCCGCTGCGGGACATCTTCGCCCAGGTCGCAGTGCCAGTGGCAGATCAGCTGACCCGCGGTGCGTTCCTGGGGCCGTGGCGGCTGATGAGCATCGACGGGTTCGAGTGGGACGCCCCGGACACGCCCGGCAACGCCGCCGCGTTCGGGTATGCCGGTTCCGGGGCGGACCGCTCAGCGTTCCCGAAGGTCCGGGTCGTTACGGTCAGCGAGTGCGCCTCCCATGCCGTGGTGGATGCCGAGATCGGCGGCATCGCCGGGAAGGGCGCCGGAGAGCAGTCGCTGGCCCGCAGGCTGTATGCGCGGCTGGCGGAGGATTGGCTGCTGATAGCCGACCGCAATTTCTATAACTGGGCGGACTGGTGCACGGCCGCGGACTCCGGCGCGGCGCTGCTGTGGCGGGTCAAGTCCGATCTCACGCTGCCGGTGCTGGAACTGCTGCCGGACGGCTCCTACCGCTCGGTGCTGATCAGCCCGAAGATCACCGGTAAGGCCCGGGAACTGCTCATCGGGGCAGCCCGTGCCGGGGAAGACCTGGACGCGGGCAGAGCCCGCCATGTCCGGGTGATCGAGTACGAGGTGCCCGGCCGGGACGGCGACGGCAAGGGCGAGCTGATCGCGCTGGTCACTACCATTACCGATCTGCGGCAGGCCCCGGCGGACGCGCTGGCGGGCACGTATCACCAGCGCTGGGAACATGAAACCGGAAACGGCCAGCTCAAGACGCACCTGCGCGGCCCGGGCCGGGTGCTGCGCTCCCGCAGCCCGGACATGGCCCGCCAGGAGATCTACGGCTACCTGCTGGCCCACCATGCGATCAGCTCGCTGATCTGCCAGGCCGCCACCGAGGCAGACATCGACCCCGACCGGGTCAGCTTCACCCGCACCGTCCGCATCATCCGCCGGGCCATCGGCCCGGCCTTTCCCCCCTGAGCAGGAAGAACATCTGCACGCCGCGATCAAGGCCGACATCACCAGGAAGCAGAACCTCAACCCGCAGCGCAGGCACCGGACCTACCCCAGGGCCATCAAGCGAGCGCGCCACAACTCCTACCGCGTCAAGCGAGCCAGCGACAAAGGAACCCGCCACACCGGACCGCCAACCATAAACCTAGTCAACCTGCGCATACACCGGCCCGCAGCATGATCAATTTACGGTAAGTGGCATTGCGTCAAGGCCCTCGTGTTCATACAGCGACGGCAAAGCCAGCCGGTTCCCCGCATCAGGGTAAATGGCGCGCAGCGTGGCTTCTCCGGCCGCCAGGTGGTCGGGATGGCAGCTGCGGAATCGCGCCCAGTCCCGTTCCGGGCTCCAGGTCAGCACCCGTTGCGGGCGGACCTGGCGGATCATCCGCACCAGGTGCTCATGCAGCTCCCTGCTGGAAGGGTCAACGGCGCCCTCGTTCAGGCCCATGAACCACATGCTGCCGACGTTCAGCACGCCGGCAGCGTGCTGCTGCTCGCCACGGCGGATGGCTGGAATCTGGTCCCGCGGGACATTGGGGTCATGGCCACCACTCTCGCCATCAGTCAGCACGCAGTAATCGACAGCGACACCCGCCTCTGTCCACTGCGCAATGGTCCCGGCCGCCCAGAACTCTGCATCATCAGGATGGGCAATCACGACGAGGACTCGCTCCACGTCGGCATCAGCCAGCACGGTCACCGCCTCGGCTTTCCCGGGAAGACATGCACGCGATAGGTCAGCCTAGTCAGGCGTGCCTGGCGGCCCTTGCGCGATGAGCACTCCGGGACCTTGTCCGCAGAAGAGACGCGAGACAGCCAGGCGTCGCGGCTCGCCGCGGCCAGCCCGGCGACTGGAGATCTGGAGATACAGCCAGCTAGGCCGGTGAACAGTACAGTGGCGGCAGTTACGGCGTGGAACGAACAAGCCCACGATGCGCAAGGGCTATGGCAGACACTGAAACCGAGAGTGGGCAGGTCGGTTGTCGGGCCGAGGGCGCGTGGTGGTGATCCAGGTCATCGGCGGCGCGCCGATGGCACCTACCCAACCCGCCGCCAGACGGTCATGCGCACGCTGGCCCTCACGGGTACGGGACGGGTCCGTTTCAGAACGTCGGCGGAGGGACAGTTTTCAGGAGTCGGCGTCGCGTCGGCGTCAGTGTCGGCGCCGGGCCGCTGGCCTAGCCACTGCGCGTAGGACATGGATTCATCCGGGCCGGGTTCCACACCTCCGGGCAGGGCGTGGGCGAACATGAGCGCGGCGGTGGCCTCGAGTGCGCTGCGGAGCAGGCTGGTGGGGCCGGTCGCCTCGAAGCCCAGGGTCCACCAGTCCTGGCTGCGCGTGTGGATCTCGGTGAGTTCCACCTCGCACCGCGGCTCCCCGCCCGGCCCCGGGCCGCGCGCCACGATCTGCCCGCTGGCCAGTGCGAACCCGCTGATGCGCCGTCTCTTGCGGACCGGCCGCCAGCCGGCTGGGCCGCCGCCGTCCGGGCTGGGCGGACTGACGGGAAAGGACCACTTCTGCCAGGACTCCAGGCGCCCGCGGGCCCGGCCGGGCACCTCGAGGATTCCGGGGCTGCCGCGGTAGGCCTTCACCTCCAGTGCCCCGCCCCCGCGGATCTTCACCGACAGGCCGCGCAACTGCGGATCCAGCAGGTAGGTGTCCTCGCGTGACTCCATCCTCGCCGGGGACCGCCCGAACCACCCGGCCACCGCGCTCTCCGTAGGGCCGGGGAAGATCCAGCGCACCTCGAGGCTGCGGACTCCTTCGGTGACCGGGCTCTGAGGCGGTTCAGCCGTCACTGCTGGCCGGCCGGGATCTTACAGGTCGGGTTCGGCGGTGAGCCGTCCTGAGGTGACGGCGTCGGCCAAGGCCTTGTGGTCACGCTCGTTCTGATCGGCGTAGGCGGCGGCGAATGGGTAATGGCCTGGTCGAAGATGTCGGAGCCGCCGAGGTAGGCGGCGATGGCGGTTCGGGCGCCGGAGCGGGCGTGTGCCCGGGCCAGCGTCCACCCGCATAGCTCCCCGTAGATCTGCATGCCGTGCGGCACCATGGTCTCGCCGGCCGGATCGAACAGCCACAAGGTGACACCGCCGGCGACGCTGGAGGCGAGCGCGAAGTTGGTGCCCGCCACGCCGAGGTGCTCACCGGGCGTGGCGCCCAGCACGAACGGGGAGCCGGGCAGCGCGGCGGTGGCGGCGGCCGCCCGGGCCGTGGTGGTCTGGCGGGGAGTCATGGCTGGGCCTTTCCGGCCAGGTCGCGGATAACGTCGCCGAGGGACCGGACCGCGCCGTGGCGGCGCCGGATCAGGTCGGCGATCAGGCCGGTCCAGCCGGTCTGGTGGAACGCGCCGATCGCGGCGCCGTTGTCGCCGTGGAAGTACTCGCTGAAGATCAGGTTGTCCTTCCAGGCCGGGTCGGTCTGCATCTTCTCGGTCCCGCCGAAACAGGCCCGCCGCCCGTCCGCGTCCTTGGTGAACAGGGAGATGAGCCGGTCCTGCAGGTCCGCGACGATCAGGTCGAGGGTGAGCCGCTTCCCCGAGCCGGTCGGGTACTCGACCTCGAAGTCATCGCCGTAGAACCGGTGGTAGCGCTCCAGCGACTCGACGAGCAGGTAGTTGATCGGCATCCAGATCGGGCCGCGCCAGTTGGAGTTGCCGCCGAACATCGAGGTGGTCGACTCGGCCGGCTCATAGTCGATGGAGGACTGATAACCCTCCGCGTCGAAACTGTAGGGATGATCGCGGTGGTAGGCCGACAGCGCCCGCAGCCCGTGCGGGGACAGGAACTCGCTCTCATCGAACAGCTTGGCGAACAACCGCTCCAGCTGGGCCGGGGCGGCCACCGACATCAGCAGCCGCTGGCTGGCCCCCTCACCGCGCAGCTGCGGGGTCTCGGCCAGCTTGGTCACGTCCCCGACGCCCTGCTTCCGCAGGAAACGGGTGAAGTCCTTGTTCACGGTCATCGCGTTTTGCAGCATGCCGCCGTCGACGACCGCGGCGGCCAGCGCCGGGATGATCCCGACCACGGACCGGGTCTTGACCGGGACACTGTAACCAGAGGGGGTGACCAGCCGGTCGTAGAACAGCCCGTCGGTCTCGTCCCACAGGCCCTGCTCGTCCAGCGCCGTGCGGATGCCCGCGAAATGCTCCATGAACTTCAGCACCAGATCCTGCGCCTGGCGCCGGCCAGACCAGGTCAGGACGCCTGCGATGGCGAGCATCGCCACCGCGTAGGAGCCCATCCAGCCGGTCGCATCGGACTGCTCCAGGGTGTACCCGGCGGGCAGGTGGGACCGGTCGATCGGGCCGATGTTGTCCAGCCCGAGGAAGCCGCCCTCGAACACGTTGTTGCCGTTGGCGTCCTCCCGGTTCACCCACCAGGTGAAGTTGACCAGCAGCTTGTCGAACACCCGGGACAGGAAATCAAGGTCGCGGCCGCCGTCGATGGCGAACACCTGCAGCGCCGCCCACGCGTGCACCGGCGGGTTCACATCCCCGAAGTCCCACTCATACGCCGGCAGCGCCCCCTGCGGGTGCTGGAACCACTCCCGGCAGATCAAGATCAGCTGGTACTTCGCGAACGCCGGGTCCAGGTGCGCCAGGGTGACCGTGTGGAAGGCCAGGTCCCAGGCGGCGAACCAGGGATACTCCCACTTGTCCGGCATCGAGATGATGTCGAACCCGTCAAAGTTGCGCCACTTGGAGTTCCGCCCGCCCTTGCGCACCTCCGGCGGTGGCATCTGACCAGGGTCGCCGTCCAGCCAGCGGGCCACGTCGTAATAAAACAGCTGCTTGCTCCACAACATGCCGGCCGAGGCCTGCCGCAGCACCAGCGCCTCATCCGCGCTCGCCCCGGCCGGGGTCAGCTCCGCATAAAACTCATCCGCCTCCGCCTTGCGCTGCGCCATCACCTGATCAAAGTCCTTGCCCAGCGGGTCCGCCTGCGCCTTGGTGCGCTGCTTCCCGTTCCCGCCTGCGGCCGGCCGCAGCCGCAGCCGCAACTCGGCGGTCTGCCCGGCCGGCACGGTGACCTGATACCAGAACGCGCACTTGGTCCCGGTGCCGACCGGGTTGACCGTGGCCGCGCCACCGATCACATGGTTGTTGATGCCATCCTTCGGATACGGCGTGACCGGCTGGCCGCCGTACAGCCCGGCGAAGTCGGTCTCGTTCTCGCAGAACAACAGCTGCGGGCCGGCCCCATCCGGGCCGGCCGCCGCCAGCAGCTCCAGGGTGCCCGCGAACGGGTGGTCGATGGTGACCGACCGGTCCCCGGTTGCCCGCAGCGCCGGGCGGGGCTGGTCGGTGTCCCCCCACGACCAGGTGTTGCGGAACCACGCGGTGGGCAGCACATGCAGCGTGCTGGCCTCCGGGCCGGCGTTGGTGACCTGAATGGACATCAGCAGATCATCCGGGCTGGCCTTGGCGTAGACCACCTCGGTGATCCAGTACCGGTCCTCGTCGAACAAGCCGGTGTCCAGCAGCTCATACTCCGGCTCGTACCGGCTCCGGCGGGCATTGACATCGATCAGGTCCTGATACGGGTACGCGCCCTGCGGGTAGTGGTAACGCCACCGGTTCCACGCGTGGCTGGGCAGCCCATCCAGGTACCACCAGTACTCCTTCACGTCCTCACCGTGGTTGCCCTGCGGGCCGGTCAGCCCGAAAGCCCGCTCCTTCAAGATCGGATCCCGCCCGTTCCACAGCGCCAGACCCAGGCACAACCGCTGCTCAACATCACAGAACCCGGCCAGCCCATCCTCCCCCCACCGGTACGCCCGCGACCGCGCCTCATCATGCGGAAAATTATCCCAGGCATTCCCATCCGCACTGTAATCCTCCCGCACCGTCCCCCACTGCCGCTCACTCACATACGGCCCCCACCGGTACCACTCGGTACCCTGCCCGCGCAGCCCATCCTCCAGGTGCCCGAACCCGGCCACCCGATCGCTTTCGGCACCCATCCCATTCCCCTTCGCCTGGCTGTGCAGCCCTCCATGGGCTCTCACGAATCCATGTTCCGAGACCGCAGGTGACCCGTCATCACCCGCCCGCCATTTCACCTAGGTGGAAACGGCGACAGAGCGGCCGGGGACGGCGAGGAAGGGCTCGTCCCGAGCGGGTCCTGGTCAGCGGTCCGCTGCTTGGGCAGGCACTGACCGCCCTGCAATCACGCGGCCCGGGATGGCGAGCGAGATGTCCAACTGGACTGCCATCGCGGCCTTTGACTGACCGGGGGGACCCGCTCGTAGCTCCGCATCGCTCGATGCCCCGGGGGTGCTTGTCAAGGTCATTTGCCCAGATCCAGGGGGCAGCGTTGTGGCTGCCCCGCCCCCGCCTCTGCTGGGTGGGTTCAGGGGTTGTTCCGCGGGCCCCTTCTCCGGTTCAGGTTCGCGGAGGCCGAGCGCGCTGGCGAGGGGAGCCGAGGCGAGGCCGTGGATGGCGACAGTTCTGACGATCATCAGCCCTCGCGGCGGTCAGCTGATTGACACGAGCTCAAGGCCCAGCTCCTGGGTCCGCTGGATGAGCCCGACCAGGTGTGCCTGGTCGATCACGCGGCCGGTCAGCACCGTGGTGCCTGCCAGCCGCTCCATCTGCATCCCCTCGAACAGGAACGCGAATGGTTCACCCATCTCGCCGCGAAGAACCAGCCGGTACCGTCCGCCTCGTGCCCGGTCGTTGTCCATCAGCGCAGGCTCGCACCCCGGCAGGTGACCTGTCACCACCTGCTGGCCGTTTCCACCTAGTGTCCCGGTCCTGAGATACGTGAGCAGTAACGGCAGATGCGGTCGATGATCTGGTCGGCGGTCTTGGTCCACTTGAATGGCCGTGCCGTTTCGTTCCAGGTGCTGATCCACTCCTCCAGCGCGGTCTTGAGCGCGTCCAGCGAGCAGAAGGTGCCGCGCTCGAGGCAGCGCCGTTCCAGTTCGGCGAACCACCGCTCGACCTGGCTGATCCACGACGAGTATGTCGGCGTGAAGTGCAGCTCGAACCGCGGGTGCGCCAGTAGCCACTTGTGCACCGCCGGCGCTTTATGCGCGGAGAGGTTGTCGCAGATGACGTGGACGGCCAGGCCGGGCTCGACCTGCCGGTCGATGTCGTTGAGGAAATCGCGGAAGTCCTCCGCCGTGTGCTGTGCGGCCAGCTTGCCGATCACCTTGCCGGTGGCGGTGTTGAGCGCGGCGAACAGGTCCACGGTGCCGTGCCGGGTGTAATCGAAGCTGCGCCGCTCGGGAATGCCGGGGATCATCGGTAGCACCGGGGCGGTCCGCTCCAGCGCTTGGATCTGCGGCTTCTCATCAACGCAGAAGACCGCCGCCGTGGCGGGCGGGGCCAGGTAGAGCCCCACCACATCGCGGATCTTGTCGATGAGCAGTGGGTCTGGGGAGATCTTGAACTCCTCCACCCGGTGCGGCTGCAAGCCAAAGGCCCGCCAGATACGGTGCACGCTGGTCGGCGAGATGCCCGCCTTCCGGGCCAGCTCCCGCTTGGACCAGTGCGTGGCACCCGCCGGCACCTCCTCCAGGGTGCGCACCACCACCTCCTCCACCTGGGCGTCAGTGATGGTGCGCGGCACCCCCGGCCGCGGTTCGTCGCACAGCCCATCCAGCCGCCGGCGCAAGAACCGCTCCCGCCACTTGGTCACGGTGCCCCGGCTGGCGCCCAGCCGGGCGGCCACCGCGATGTTGGGTGCGCCTTCTGCGCAAGCCAGCACGATCCGCGCCCGCAACGCAAGGCCCTGCGCGGTGCTGCGGCGCCTGGCCCAGCTCTCCAGCGTGCGTCGCTCGTCTTCCGAGAGCACCAGCGGCTCTAACCTGGGATCTGCCATATCCCCAGCAGACCGCACCCGCCAGCCAGGCGATAGCCGTCAGCGCCAGACTGGGAGACAAATCAACTCACGTGGTGACTGGGAAACTCAAGACCGGCTCACTAGGTGGAAAACACGCGCTGAAAGCCAAGCTCGCGGACTGGCGGAGGGTACGATCCGGAGCCGTCTCCTGCCGTTTCACCGCCGAGCGAGCGAATGGCACGTGCGGGTAAGGAGACCTCACCTGCCGGCTATTTCCGTTCAGGTCGAAGCCGCCGCTTGGGAGGGCCAAGTGCGCGGGTCCGTTCGAGGGCGCCGGACCGTGAGGAGACGCCGAGTTTGCGGTAGATGGACCTGACGTGGCTATGAACTGTGTTGTGCGACACATACAGTTCATGGCCGATGTCGCGCTCGGACAGATCGCTGGTCAGTAGCTGCAGGACCCTTCGCTCTCGCCGCGTTAGCTTCTCATCCCCGGGGCTGGCGTCTGCCCGCGGGCACCGCCCGCACGCACACTGTTCCTCGGCGTCGTGACGTTGATCCTCGGCCTCATCGTGAGCTTCCACCCGACGGGCTCACTGAACGTGATGGCCGTCCTGCTCGGCGTTTTCATGATCTTGTCTGGATGTTCAATCTGATCCGGGTGTTCGACCCGGCGGAGCCGCACCGGGTCTGGCTCGGCATCGCCGGCCTGCTATTCATCGTTATCGGCGTGGTGCTGATCCGCGTTTTGCACCCCACCAGGGCGATCATTGGCCTGGTTATCGGCATCGCCTGGATCGTCCAGGGGCTGACCGCACTGACCGGAGCGATCTCCGGCAACGTCCGAGAGGGCAGGGCCTGGTGGATCGCCTTGGGGGTGGTGAGCCTGATCGCGGGGATCGTGGTCGCGTCCGCCCCCACCTCCTCTCTTACAGTAACGTCATGGCCGTGCTGCTGGGGATTTGGTTCGTCGTCATGGGCATCTTCGAAATAATCGGCGGGTTCATGCTGCGGCGCGCGCTCCGCGCCAACCTCTTCGCGGGCCAGCTTGCCGATCTGCTCAGACAAGTGCTTTACGAGGTCTGCTTAGGAGGTCTGCGGTCGAACTGCCCCGCGCAGTGGTCGGGCCGCCGGTGGTCGTGTCTTCGATCGATGTGCGCCTTTCTCGTCAGCCACGGTGATCTTGCCGCGTTTCGACGGAGTCGGGCGAGGTGATCTCGGGCCGGATGGCTGTTGCCGTTGCAGGCACAGATGACTTGCCCACCGTGCCCTCCTCACTGTGTGATGGTTTCGATCTCGCTCGAGTGACAGGTCTTGTCGAAGAACGGCTGGCTGGAGTGGGTTGTAGAGCCTAGGCCCCGACGGCAGGGCCATTCGGCGGCTGGCGGCCAGTTCGGCCCGCCGCGATCACGGCATCAACCTCGCGGAGAAAGTTGATCAGCGCCATCGCGAGGAATCCTGCGCCGATGAGTGAGAGGATCTGGGCCTCGGGCCGCCCGGTCCTGCGGGCGATCGCATGGGCGACCGGCCGGGCAGCCTTCCCGGTCCAGCCAGTCAGCCCTACCTGGCCCATCGCCACGAAGTTCCATTTCGCCATCTGAGCGCTCCTTCCTGTTTCGCTGGACCGCGAACGCCGCCGCGGGCGGCATTACGCCGGCCAGTGTTAGCTCTATGCCCGGCCCGTCGCTGCGGCGGCACTGACGATCCTGGGGTCACCCGCCGGGCACTGGTCACGAGCATTTGCCGGATGCGGCGCTTTCCAGGGGGTGCGTCTTTTTGAGGGGCGTGATCTTGCGCTGATACTCTCCTTAACCTCTCGAAACGTGGAGTGTCTGCACATTTCTGAATGCACCGGGTGTCACCGCAGGTGATCTGTGCTGGTCAGTGGTAGTGAAGGCGGGTTGCCGGGGGCTGATCCGGGGTGGTATCCGGGTGCCGGGTCCCCCGGTTCCTGGGCCGGTTCCGGGATCGTGGGGGGAACATGACCCTCGGCAGGCAACGGAGGCCCGGCGGTGACGGTTTCGGTGACGGTGACGCAGATCGGCGAGGACGGGACCGCGGGCCCGGTGGACAGTGAGCTGGCGGCGGCGCTGGCCGGCCCGGTAGAGCAGTTCTCTGCGATGCTCACCTGGACTGCGCAGGACGCCGGCGCTCTCGATCACGGGGACCGGGAGAAAGCGATCACGGATTCGGGCCGGGAGCTGCAGCGGCAGCTGCTGGAAGCCACCTTCACCATCGACTCCGCGCGCGAGGAGCGCATCGAGCAGGTCACCAGCGCCGCAGGGATCCGGCACGGCAGCGTGGAAACTGGTCATGACCGGGGCGTGGTCAGCATCTTCGGGCCGGTCCGGGCCACCCGGCTGGCCTACCGCAACCGCCGCGAAGCGAACCTGTACCCGGCCGATGCCCGGTGGATGCTGCCCGATGACCCCTACTCCCTCGGGATGCGCGCCCTGGCCGCCTATCACCTGGCCGAAGGCGGCTACGGACAGGCCCAGGAAGTCATCCAGGCCCGCACCGGAGTGATGATCGGCCGGGCTGAGATGGCCGGCCTGGCCGAGGACCTGGCCGCCTGGGCAGACGACTTCTACGCCCAGCGGGCCCGCGACGCGGACACCGGCCCGCAGGCCGGCGACGTGCTCATGATGCAGGCCGACGGCAAGGGCATCGCGCTGCGGCCCGAGCACCGCACCAGCGCCGGCAAGGGGACCGATGCCGCTCATCCGGGGATCAAGAAGATGGCCGAGATCGTCGCGGTCGCCGGCTTCACCCCGGCCGTCCGCGCACCCGAAGACATCGCCGCCCCGCCAGCCCGCCGCAACGAGCACCCCGGCCCGGAAGCACGCAGCAAATGGGTCTCGGCGTCCATCACCGACGACATCCCCGCGATGATCGGGGCGGCGTTCGACGAAGCCGACCGCCGGGACCCGTACCGGGTGACCCAGCGGCTCTTCCTCGTCGACGGGAACAAGCAGCAGATCACCGCCATCACCGCCCATGCCAAGGACCGCGACCTCAAGGTCCCGGTCCTCATCGACTTCATCCACGTCAGCGGCTACCTCGGCAAAGCCGCCGCCGCCCTGCACCCCGGCGACCCGCGAGCCGCCCGCGAATGGGCCGACGGGCAGCGGCTGCGGGTACTGCACGGCCGCGGCAAGGCAGTCGCCGCCACGCTGGCATCCGTCGCCGCCAAGACCCGAGCCAAGGCCAGTACCCGCCACCTGGACCTCACCGACGTCGACAAGGCGGTCACATACCTCACCAACAACCACATGTACATGCGCTACGACAAGGCACTGGCCAGCGGCTGGCCGATCGCCACTGGCCTGATCGAGGGAGCCTGCCGCTTCGTCATCGAAGACCGCTTCGGAATCACCGGTGCAAGATGGTCCCCCGACGGCGCCGAAGTCATCCTCAAGCTCCGCGCCGTGGTCGTCAACGGCGACCTGGACGACTACATGAACTACTACAAGACGCGCTACCGCAAAGACATCCACCTGAACCGCTACGACCCGGCCAGCATCGCCGACCTCGGCTTTGCCGCATGACCGAAACACCCGGAAATGACACAACCCTCAGAAAGACGCACCCTTTCCAGGCTGCTGGCCGAGTTTTTCACCTGCGCGACCGCGGGGACGACTGCCGAGGCCGCGGTCAGCCGAGGCTCCCCCTTCGCAGACTTGACCGTGCTTTCCAGGCTGGACAGCGAGTTTTGCAGCGCCGTGGTCTGCGACGGGTACGCGGACTTTGCCTCGCTGGCGAAGGTTTTTGCGTTGGTCTGGACGCTGTTCAGCGCGGTCTGCAGGGAGCTAAGCCCGTTCTTGGCGACGTCGACATTGCTGAGGTTACTGACGGAGGTCTTCAGGTCAGTGGCGGCGGTGCAATAGGCCGGCTTGCTGCTGCTGCACCCGGCCGCCAGCCCGGTTGGGATTACGAACAGGACGGCCGCCGAAAGCAGCAGCCACCTGGACTTGCCTGGCCGCCGATATGCAGGTCTCATGCGTCCTCCCTGGTGCCGGGGCGTCGCGCCCTGTCGTCGCGTTGTGCCGTGTCGCCGCCCATTAGCGGCAGGTTCACATTCAGCCAGGTGACTTGTCATGACCCGCCAGCCGGATTCACCTAGGGGATTTCTGCGTCCGGAACAGACCGGGCCCGCACCGGTATTCGGGACGCGTGTGCTGCGGGCCGGCCGAGGTGGATCACTCGCAGAGTTCGATGGTGCAACCCATCGCCTAGCGGGCAGTCGGTGGCCCGGGTTTGGGCGCAATGCCGAGACGGCCTATCGCGGCGCTACTTGGCGGGGCGCTCAGTCCTTGTCGGATTGGAGCGCGGTCTGGGTGGCCTGTTTGATAGTCCCCAGTCCACTGGCCAGCGCCCGCCGCCACGGGACCATCCCTTCAATTTCTATCTCCAGGGAGAAGCTGAGGAATGTCCTGATCAGCACGACCAGCCCGAGGACCGGGACGTTGTCCAGCGTCGGGGAAACTGCGACGGTCCTGATCAAGTCGGCCGCAACCAGGATCTCCAGGGCAAGCAGTAGCGAGCCGCCGAACGCCTGGCGCAGCGCTTTGTAGGCCTTCTGCCCAGAGCTGGACCGGCGCCATGCCAGCACCGCTAGCACAAACGACCACACCACCCCTACGACGAGGATCAGCGTACCCAGGCCCTCGAACCCCTGGGCTACATGATCCATGAAAGTGTTGAACGACGAGGGCGCCGTGGTTTCCGACGCAGCCAGCGTGGTCAACGTCATCGAAAAGCTCCCGTCGCGTGACCCCCGCCGTTCAGGGCGGGGAGGAGCGCCGGGTACGGCGCGGTACAACCGAAGTGTCCGCGGACCCGCCGCAGGGCATGCGGTGGCAGCGTGGTAAGCCCTCTTGGGTAGTTGACCATGGCGATGATCCGCGAACCTCCACGCGACTCGACATCCGGGGAAGATCCTACTGGCGAAGGCCGCCTGTACCGCGATAGCCAAGCGGTGCCGGCCTTCGTGCTATCTCGAACACGTCGAGTCGCGTGGGAATCCTCGCCCTTCGAGGCGATGGAGGATGCCAGGAATGGCCCTCCCGCCCCCGCCGCCAGATTCAGCGGTTCTGGGCATCGTTCGCCGCGTTCACCCGTGCTGGGTGATGTTGGGCCGTCCCGGCGTTCGGATTCGGCGGCTCCAACGGGCCATGGCGCGGTGACTTTTCCAGCCCGCCCGCGGAGGGGTCGATGCGGGTACCGGCGATGATCCGCTGGCCGCAGACCATACCGGCCGGGGTGATCACCGAGGAGATGCTGTCCGCTCACGACTGGTACAAGACGTTCGCGGCCTTCGCCGGGGCGTCGGTCAAAGTACCCACCGACCGTCCACTGGACGGCGTCGACGCCTCCACGTTCCTGCTCGGCGAAAGCGAGCACACCGGCCGGGAGGACCTGGTGTTCTTCGGGCCGGACGGGTCGATGATGTCGGTCAAATGGCACAACATCAAGATCTGGTTCCGCTACACCGAAGGCTTCGATAAGCCGATCGTCCGGTCGCACATGCCGATCGTTTTCGACCTGGGCAGCGACCCCGGCGAAAGTTACAACCTGCTCAACGACAAGATGGCTGGGAGGCAGCCGTCGTGCTCCCGGTCGTCTACGAGTACGAGAAGAGCTTCGGCCAGTACCCGAACATAAAGCCCGGCGAGGAATTCACCGGCTACCGAGCCAACGTCCGGCAGCAAGCCAGTGACAAACGACCGCGGAAGCAGTCCCACTCAGAGGGCGCTCAGCAGCCCGCTGAACCTGAGGGCTATTTCAGGATGTTAATGGCCCCGCAGGACGCCGGGCGATCGCAACCTTTGTGGTCAGCAAGCTCATCACCGGCTTCCCCTGGCATGCTGTGGTCGTTTGCCCCGGCCCAGCGCTCTTAGAACTACCTGACGGCCACAACCCTCGGTGGCACGAGGTACGCGACGATGAGCGCGGCCGGGAAGAAGAACAAGCTGAAGATGAAGTACCCGATGAAGCTGTGACCCTTTCGGCCGGCAACACGTGCGGGCCAGAATGCGATTGCGATCCAAATGAGAGCACACAAGATCCACAAAAGGAAAAACACGGCAAGTTCCTCTCAGCGTTCGAAATAGAACGCTCCTAAAGGGATTAACGGTTTGTCAGCCGCGGGTTGGGTCGGCGAGGAACGGGAGGAGTTTGGCCCGGCGGCGCTGGGCCATCATTACGGCCCACCGATGACTGGCGAACGAGCAGACGATAGCCACGGCGCACGCGAGTGCGATGCCCAGGCCAAGATCATGGTCGGGCAGCTTCCTCGACAGGCCGTGCGCCGAGGTGAAGCCCCACAGCAGGAGCGAGGGGGTCATCAGGGCGATGCCCAGCCAGGGAACCAGGACGTAGGGAGTGAGCAGGAGCGCCAGCCATCGCCAGAGCATGCGCCCGCGCGGCCGGCGATGCTCCCACCGGAACCGCAGCGGCATCGGGTGGTACGGGAAGAGGATGCCCACCCACGCCGCTATCCCGAGCGCGCCGAAGGGGACAACCCCGATCCAGATGACGGTGTACAAGGTCGACAGCAGATCATGGCCGGAGATGCCGTCGACCAGCGCGATGACGGCGCAGACGGGCGTGATGAACGTCCACAGGACAACGTTCTTGGCGTACAAGAGCCACCGGAGCAGGACCGGGTCATCGATGGCGGCCATTACCCGCTGCCGGTCAGGGGCGAGCACGTTGGTAGCCGGCACATCGGAATACATCCATGCGGCGAGAACCAGCGCGAAGGCCAGCGACCCGTGCAACGTGAATACATCGTCCTTCAGCGTCCTCGGCAGCAAGAACCACGCCACGCTCATGAAGACGCCGTTGGCGGCGACGGTGCTGAGCGTCGCGTACGGAGGCCGCAGAGCCCGGCCGAACTCTGCCCGCACGGCGGCACGGAAGGTGCGGGGCAGCGATACGACATCGGCGTCAGGCACCGGCCAGACCATCCGCCGGGAGCCGCGGTAACTTCGATTCGGCGTAGAGCTCTTCACTCGTGGGGCCGATCGTCACCGATGAGACGACTTCCGTGGCTGGAGTTAGAGCAGGCTGGCATTGCGCAAGGCTGATCTCGGTGCCCAGGCTGGACAGTGAGTGCTGTAGTGCCGCGGACCGGGACGCGAACGCCGGCTTCGTGTCGCTGGCGAACCTTTTCGCGTTGCTGGTGACGCTGTTCAGCGCCGCTTTGACGAAGACGAGGCCGTTTTTTCCGGCGCTGACATTGCCGAAGTTGCCGACAGAGGTCTTGAGCTGGTCTGCTACCGGGCTTCGCCATGTCGCCTCCTGTTCTCACCACTTCCGGTTCCGGAAAAATGCGGGTTTGACGGGTAGCGCCTGCCGACCGTAGTAGCAGGCAGGCCCCGGCGATACCAGGTGGCGTCGCGATCGATTCGGCCCGGGTCGCCCACGACGAGTACCGCGAGCAGTGCCACCAGCCCAGGCCGGGGAACCAGCGGGCGTCCCCCGGCCCCGAGCTGGTCCGGCGGGATGGCGCACAGCGCCCCGGCACCCAGCACGGCCAGCGTCATCGGCCAGCGCGACTCGCCGACGTGAACCGATTTGCAAACCGCACGCGGTGGTTACATCTCCTTGACGGCTTCCTGCAGCGTGCGGTCGAGGTCCTTCGGGTCCACGTTAAGCTCCTGGGCCGTCTGCTTCTCCGCCCTGGTTATGGCCTTCTTGATCGCGTCTTCGACCTTGCTCTCCCCGACTATGACGAGCCCGGCCTGCCCCGGGTCGATGAAGTCCCCCAGCTCTTTGGCCTCCGACCGCGACATCCCCTTGGCCAGGTGACCGCTGACCCCGCCGATCACGCCACCGACTGCGGCCGCACCCAGGACCGCCGGCGGGAAAATGACCCCGACCGCCGCCCCGGCGGCAATACCCCACCAGGCACCATGGCGGGTGGACGTCTCGTCCTTATTCTCATGGACCTTGCCGTTCGCGTCCTTCGTGACGACAGCCGCATCGTAGGAACCCACCAGGCCCGCTGCGTGCGCGTCCTTGACGACCTGGTAGTCATCCTGAGCTGCTGCTTCATCCGGATAGGTTGCCACCAGGATGAACGTGTTATCGGACACGCAGACCTCCTCCAGTTTCGCTGGCATCCTTTGCCAAGCGGTTCAGCGAATCCGCCTCGGCCGTTACCCGGCCGCTGCATCGCGGTATCACGCTCACACTCAGGCAGGTGACCTGTCATCACCTACGCCCGAATTCACCTAGGGGAATTGTTGCCAGAACGGACCGAGCCCGAACGCCCGTCCGGGGCTCACCTGCTGATCCCCCGCACTCCTCCCCGCGCCGCCAAGCATGCCGCTCCGGTCCCGCATTCTCCGATTCCACCAAGATCGCGCGAAGCGACCCGCAGGTCCCGATCAAAGACAGCGCTTCACCGCTCATACGGCAGAGCGAGCCGTCACTGCCAGCGTTTTCCGCGCCCGGCTCACAGGCTAAGGCCCAAGGACCTGTCTACCTGGGCCCGGCGGCCCGAGAAAACGGCATGCAAGGGGGCCTGTCCGCAGTCCGGTCCTTTCGCTTGACGGAGGTTCGCCGCGATCGGCGCGCCGGAGACCGCCTTCGGACGCTCGCACACGTCCGACGCTAGAGGACGTTGATCGCGCGGGCGATGACGAGCGCGGCCAGGACGATCGAGCAGGCCGCCTCGAGCATCATGAGCAGCTTGGCCCAGGGCTTGATCGCTGAGATGTCGGTGGGGCTGATCGCGGTGGCGGTCCAAAAGGCCAGCGACAGGTAGTCGACGAACCGGGGCACCCAGGTGGCGGGCACGTACGCCGAGTGCTGCATCTCCGGGAAGACGAACGCCGGGTTCCGGTCCGGATGATGGGCCCGGGACGCGGCGCCGCCGCGATCGAGGTCCCAGTACCAGAGGCTGAAGGCGATCACATTCGTCGCCCAGACCACGCCGCCAGCGGCGAGCAGACCGCCAGGGTGAGCGGCGAAGACCTTGTTGTTGGTCAGGATCTCCACGACGAGCCGGCCGGCGGCGACCAGGTTCGCCAGGGTCAGGAGCGCGATGACGGCGCCGGTGACAACCCGCAGCCAGGTTTTCTGCCGGTCGATGCGGCCTGGGTCCCCAACGATCAGCACGGCCACCAGCCCGAGCAGTACGGCCGGGACCACCCAGGTGGGCTGGACCCGGTAGCGGGCTGGGAGCGCCACATGCAGGCCGGCCGCGACGATGATGGCCAGGACGACCGGCCACCACTGCTCGCCCCGCTCGGCTGGTTCGGCTGGTTCGGATGGTTCGGCTGGCGCGAGCTCAACCGCGGGCTCACGGGCCGGCCTTCGCTCTGCGGTCATATTCGCTCTGCGGTCATATTCGATGATAAGGGAGCGACCTTACGACGAACTCATCCCAACTGGGTGATGTACCGCCGGTTACCGCGCCGCATAATGTTGCCATCGGGACGTGGGCGAAGGGCTGGTGATAACCAGTGACCCCGCCGTCGCGGCTTCGCTGCGGACCGGAACACGGTCGTGGTCCGGCGCCGGGCGGCGTCACGACCAGACCGGGGAGGCAGGGACGGATGCCGGAGCAAGAGATGCAGGAGATAGCGCACCCGAGCGTTGACGAGCGTATGGCCAGAGGCAGGGAGGCCGCCGGGCGGACGCCTCCGTCGGTCCACTCGGGCTGGAAACCGGCTGCGGATCGCCCTGACCCGGTCGCCGTGCTCGAGGCGCAGAACCTGACCCGCGAGCCGGACCTTGTGCCGGTCCGGCACGGCCGGATGATGGTCTCGCCCTTCACCTTCTACCGCGGCGCGGCCAAGATCATGGCGGCCGACCTGGCCGACACGCCGGTGGCCGGCCTTGACGCCCAGCTGTGCGGCGACGCCCATCTGTCGAACTTCGGCCTGTTCGCCTCGCCTGAACGCATACTCATGTTCGACCTGAACGACTTCGACGAGACCCTGCCGGGGCCGTTCGAGTACGACGTGAAGCGCATGGCGGCGAGCTTCACGATCGCCGCCCGCAACAACGGGTTCTCCAAGGCGGACACTCGCGCGGCGACGCTCGCGTCGGTGACGGCGTACCGGGAAGCGGTGGCTTCGTTCGCGCAGATGGGGACGATGGACATCTGGTACGCCCACCTGGACGAGGACGACCTCATGAAGGGGGTCCGCGGCGCACTGGCCGGGATCGCGAAGGGCAAGAAGGGGAAGAAGGGGGGAGCGGACAAGAAGTTCGCGAAGCAGCGCGAGAAGGTCGCGGAAAAGACCCGCGAGAAGGCTCATACCCGCGACAGCCTGCAGGCGCTGTCGAAGCTCGCTGAGGTGGTCGACGGGAAATACCGCATCGTCAGCCAGCCGCCGATCGTCGTCCCGGAGCGTGACCTGCTCGCCACCTTCGGTCTGTCCCCCGACGAGGCGGACCAGGCGATCCGCGAGCAGTTCCGTGCGTACCGGGCCACCCTGCAGGACGATCGGCGTCACCTGCTCGAGCGCTTCGAGATGGTGGACGCAGCCCGCAAGGTCGTGGGCGTCGGCAGTGTCGGTACCCGCGCGTTCATCGTCCTTCTGCAGGGACGCGACGCGCACGACCCGCTCTTCCTGCAGATCAAGGAGGCGACAGCCTCGGTGCTGGAAGAACACCTGGGCAAGAGCAAGTACCGGCAGCACGGCGAGCGGGTGGTTCAGGGACAGCGGATGATGCAGGCCGCCAGCGACATCTACCTCGGCTGGACCAAGGGGCTGGACGTACGCCGCCACTACTACTGGCGGCAGCTTCGCGACATGAAGGGCTCGATCGAGGCCGAAACGCTGCTGCCGCTAGGGCTCAGCTTCTACGCGCGCATCTGCGGGTGGACCCTGGCCCGCGCGCACGCCCGGTCCGGGGACCCGGTCGCCATCGCCGAGTGCCTGGGCGCGAGCGACGCGTTCGACCGGTCGATCATGGACTTCTCGCTCGCGTACGCGGATCAGAACGAGCAGGACTTCCAGGAGTTCGTGAACGCCGTCAAATCCGGACGGCTGCAAGCGCTTGAGGGCGTCTGAGAACGAGCGGTTCGGGAACTGGGCCAGCGGCACAGTCGCGGCACCCACGGGGAGCAAGCAGCAGTATGCCGGGTCCTGGGCTGTATACCTGTGGCACTTGATCATCCTCGGGCTGGCCATCAAGGTCATCGTGGGCGTGGTAAGGCACGGCCGGGCAGACAGGACGCGCTGACGCCTTGCACAAAACCGCGCTGCGCACCCAGAGCCTTCACGGGCTGTGGCAGTAACTCGACAGCTGAAGCAGCCGTCTGACCAAAGTGGAGGCCGGTACCGTTCGGAGCATGCGGCGCCGCGATTACCCCGGTTGCCCCGGCCGGGACCGCAGGCGGCGGTTGGGCGGTGCCGGTTGCGCGGTCTCCGAAGCGCGGCCGGCATCATGCGTATAGCACCAGCTCGACCGCCTTCTCTTCCTTGTGTTCGCGGGCGGGCGGATGGTGGCCTCCCAGTCCCCGGTGCCGGTCGGCTGGACGCCCGCGCGCGTACCGACGACGGAGCCCTTGCCTCACTGCAAACGAGGTACGGCGCGGAGCACGAACAGAGGGTCCCGTCGCGTTGCGGAAGGAGGTCTCCGGCGGCGGCTGAGCCGGAGCGGAACACGTTCAGGCCGGTTCTGTGGCTGGTTGTGGCGGCGCCTTGGCGGGACGCCTGGCGAGCAGGCCGGCGAGCAGCATGACGAGCACACCGATTCCCACACCGCACAGCGTCCACAGCACCCGGTAGCCCTCGGCGCTGTAGTTAGAGGGCTGCGGAAGGTCCACCAGGATCAGAACTCCCGCCGCGATGGCCGCACCGTACAGCGCGTAGTTCCAGAAGCGGATCGCCGCCCCGTGCATCAACAGGACGAGCGCGACCACTTCCAGTCCGCGGTCGACCGCGAACAGTCTCAGTCCGGTTTCATTGGCGGGTATCAGCAGCACTAGCGCGGCCGCGGCGGCGCCGATCAGCGCGCCGGCAAGGCGCTGGACGGCCACGAGGGTGGCCTGCTGCACGCTCGGCTTCATCGCGACAATGGCCGCGATCGGCATCCAATAGCCGTGCGACAGGTTCAGCCCGAACGCAAGCGCGACGGTACCGGCGATGACGAGAGCGCGGATCACCGCGAACAGGATCAGCGGCCGGGTCAGCTTCTGCCGCGAGGTGTCACCGGGGAGCTCCGCGATCGGCTGGGGCCGGTCCTCGCGCCCGCGGATCAGCCACCCGATGAACGTCACCACGATCCACAGCGCCGACCCCCCGGCCCAGGCGAGTACCTGAGCCCAGGTGTAGCTGGTGATATGGGCGTCATGATGGAAGCTGGACGCGATCCCGAGGGCGACGATGAACCAAATGTTGAGAAGCAAGGCCGCAACGAACCTGTGCACTCCGAACGCGGCCGCCAGGCCGGCCACCAGCGTGACCGCGAACGCCGCGAGCACCAGCCAGCCCCAGGCGTCTCCGCCGATACCAAACCCCAGCGCGGTCAGCCCTGCGCCGATCAGCGCGAAGACAGCGATGCGCGACGCGCGGTACCAGTAGCCGCCTCCCGGGTCGGCCAGCGCCGCAAACAGCACGCCGAACAGGGCGCTGAGAAGATACTCCTCGTGCCCGATCGCCCAGAAGACGACCAGCGGCACCAGCGCGACGTCCAGGATCATCACACCCCGCGGCCAGTTAAGCCCCGTGGGGTTGAGCTCGAACACCTTCGACAGCCAGCCCATGACCTTACTCCCGTGAACGGGCTGTCCTTCTCGTCCGCCTCGTCCGCTTGCACTGGCCATGGCCGTCCCCGCTCGCTTTTGTCGCCGAGTATGCCGTTCCGGTCCCGCATTCTCCGATTCCACCAAGATCGCCGCGAAGCGACCCGCAGGTCCCGATCAAGGACAGCGCTCCACCGGTCAGACGGCAGAGCGAGCGTCACTGCCACCGTTTTCCACGCCAGGGCTCTCAGGCTAGGGCCCAAGGACCCGTCTACCTGGGCCTGGTGATTCGGCCGCACGGCGGAGTGCGCGCTATGGAAGGTCCCGCGAAGGACCAGCCCATCTCTCTCGCCACGCCGGATCGCTGCCCATCACGGCCAGCCTCTCACTCCAGCAGGCGACCCGTCATCACCTACCGGCCCGATTCACCTAGGTGGAACGGCGGCCAAGGACCCGCCCGGGTGCCACTTGAGCACGTCCAGGCCACGGATCACCCGGTCGAGGGTGGGCATGCTGCCCTTGTCCCCCCGGTCGACGTCGTGCGTTTCCTGCGGGCCGTCGATCGAGATCCCGGCCAGAAACCGCTGTCCTTCAGGAACTTCCTCCATTGCGACACGAGGTCGCACGTGATGAGTGAGCTAGTCGAGGAGGTCTGGCTGATGCCGGAGACATAGCTACAGGTTGTGTTCGACCTGTCCCCGCCGTGACGTGCGTGGCCGGTTCCTGACCGGTCGGGTGCGGAGCTCACGGGAAAGCCCAAGGGCCGCTGCTCCAGCCATGGTGGCCACAGGTGAGGGGAAGGACCGGTATAGGGCGACTACCAGGAAACTCTTGCTGATGCCTCGTCAAGTTCACATCCCGGGCTGGGTTGTGCCGCCGGGGTGGCAGGGACCAGCCGTTGAGAGGCGGCAGGCGGCGGCCGCGGATGGAGCGTGGCCGGTGAGCACCGCTGTTCCCGGGGTACAGAGAGCGCCCGGCCCGGTCTGGGTCTCACGCGCGCGGAACGTGGAAACCGTGCCATGGGTCCGCATCTCAGGCGCGGGTATGCGCAGGCGGTGCGGTAAGCCGACCGTAAGGGGGGCTGAATTCCCTGGCAGGACAGGGTGCTCAAAAAGCGAATGCCGGCAGCTGAAAGGCAGCAGGAAGTCAGGGGCCGCAGGATCGGGAACTCCTCCCGGATGGTCTTTGTATAACTGGCCGGATACCGAGCCGGTGCTCGGGTCCGAAAGGACGCTGACGTGGGCAGGTGAGCCTTTGAAGCGAAACAGAAGCAAATGCCGGAACCAAAGGATAAGTTGGACACCTCGGTGAACGGACCGGAGGACCCCCGGCCGGTATTCCCGGCTTTCGACGGCGACGCCTGGGAGTGTGTGGACTGGCGGCGCTGCGAGGAGGAGGTACGGCGGCTGCGAAGCAGGATCTTCAAGGCGGTGCAGGAAAGGGACATGGCCACGGCTGTGGACCTGCAGAAGCTGATGCTGCGCAGCTGGCATAACACGCTGGTAAGCGTGCGCCAGGTCACGCAGCGCAATACGGGCCGCAAGACCGCAGGGATCGATGGGCTGGTCGCGCTGACCAGCCAGGCACGGGCCGAGATGGCGGTGCGGGTGCACGCCACGAGGGGCTCGCATCAGCCTTCCCCGGTCCGGCGGGTGTATATCCCGAAAGCCAGTGATAAGACAAAAATGCGACCACTCGGAATTCCGGTTATTCTGGACAGATGCCACCAGGCTCGGGTCCGTAATGCGCTGGAACCCGAGTGGGAGGCCCGGTTCGAGCCCAGATCTTATGGGTTCCGGCCGGGCCGCGGCTGCCACGACGCAATAGGATCATTGTTTAACACCCTGCGCGGGAAAGGCAAACGGGTGTGGATTCTAGATGCCGACCTGGCGGGCGCATTCGACAAAATCGGCCACGAGCACCTGCTCAAGGCGATCGGCGGCTTCCCCGCGAGGGAAATGATCGCAGGCTGGCTGAGGGCAGGGATTTTCGAGGCCGGGAAAGGGTACTCGCCCACGGAGGAGGGAACTCCACAGGGCGGCGTAATTTCACCTTTGCTGTTGAATATCGCATTGCACGGGCTGGAAGAGGCCGCAGGCGTCCGATACCGGACAGGCTCTCACACCAGGGAGTTTAAGGCCGGCAGCCCGGCGCTCACTAGATATGCCGACGACCTGGTTGGGTGCTGCCACTCCAGGCAGGACGCCGAGCAGGTCAAGGCACGGCTGGCCGAGTGGCTGGAGCCGAGAGGGCTGGCGTTCAACGAAGCCAAAACCCGGATCGTCCCCGTTACTGAGGGGTTCGATTTCCTCGCATTCAATCTCCGCCGCTACCCCAACGGCAAGCTGCTCATCAAGCCGAGCGCCACGGCCATCAAGAGGTTCCGAGACAGGCTTGCGAAGGAGTTCCGCGCACTTCGCGGGGCCAACGTCGCAGCGGTACTGGCGAAGATCGCCCCGATCATGCGGGGCTGGGTCGCCTACTACCGGACGGTGGTGTCATCAAGGGTGTTCGCTGCCCTAACCGACTACCTGTGGAAGCTCACCTATAAGTGGGCGTGCTGGAGCCACCCGAACAAGCCCAGGCACTGGATCATCGGCCGGTACTTCGGGAAGTTCAGCAAGTTCAGGAACGACCGGTGGGTATTCGGCGATAAAGACACCGGCGCCTACCTGCCGAAACCGTCCTGGACCGACATCGTGCGGCACACCCTGGTCAAAAGCGGGGCATCACCCGATGACCCCACCCAGGCCGGGTACTGGGCGCAACGCCGCCAGAAGGTCAAACCCCCGCTGGACTCCTACACCGTCCGCCTGCTGTCCAGGCAGGACGGGCGGTGCAGCCTATGCGGGGAAAACCTGCTGACCCCCCACCAGCTCCCCCAGTCTCCCCAGGGCTGGGAACACTGGTTCCTATGGGTCACTAAGAAGGCGATCACGGCGGACTACCTGGTCCACCACGACACGCCCAGCGCCGCACGCAGCAACCGGACACACCTCGTACACGCCACCTGCCACCGGACGAAACATCCGTCCCGGCTGGCGGGAAACACTGTGCTGCAGCAGACGAACTGAACCGCCCCAGCGGCTTGCTTGGGCCGCGTGCCGCGATGAGTGGCATGCGCGGTCCTGAGGGGGCCCCGGTGCAGCAATGCACCGGGGCTACCCGGCCTCGCCGGTCAGGAGGGTGCCATTGGTCTGGACCCTGTTCAGCACCTGCCGGCCCCGGCCGCGCGCACTGGCGGTCACCCCGCCGTAGTAGCCGACCGCACGGTGAGCACGCTGGCACGCACGTGGTTAGCGAGGGAGGAACGGTTAGAGGAGTCTGAGTGCGCGGGTTCGTTCGAGGGCGCCGGACCGTGAGGAGACGCCGAGTTTGCGGTAGATGGACCGGACGTGGCTGTGCACGGTGTTGTGCGACACATATAGTTCATGGCCGATGTCGCGCTCGGACAGCTCGCTGGTCAGTAGCTGGAGCACCCTCCGCTCTCGCCGCGTTAGGGTCTCATCCCCGGAGCTGGCGTCTGCCCGCGGGTACCGCCCGCACGCATTCAGCCGCTCGGTCAGGATCCCCGGATCGGGACAGGATTCGATGATGGATCTCGCCTCGGTGATCGCCGCCTGCGAGCGCTCGCGCTGGCCGAGGGCATGCAGTACCGGTCCCTGGTGCAGCAGCGCCATCGCCACCTCGGTCGGCTGGCCCCGGGAACGCAGGAAGGCGGCACCACCCGCGATCAGCGTCTGTGCCTCCTCGGGCCTTCCGCGCGCGGCGAGCGATGCGCCGAGCGCCAGCGGCACCACGCCGCTGGCCTTCTCGGTGCCGTGCTTCCGGACGAGTTCGGTTGCCTGCTCGGCCAGCATCCGCTGTTCGTCGAGACGACCCGCCTCGCCCGCGATGAGCGAGCGGTAGGCGAGTGACGACGCGCCAGCTGGCCATGGTCCGCTTGCCGGTGCCAGGGCCGCCGATTCCGCGAACCACCGGTCGGCCTCGCCGGGCTCACCCCGGAAGTACAGGCCCACCCCGACCGCCCAGCAGGCCACCGGCCACCAGTACGATCCGGGCCCTTCAAGCTCGGCGGCGCGGCGGCCATTTTTGAGCTGGGCGCCCACGTCACCCCACGGGCAGCAGGCCCGCAGCATCGTCAGGCTTGCCTCGGCCGAGCGGAAGCCGTCCGGCAGGGGACCGCCCCCCAGCTGGCCCAGCCGTTCGGCCGCCGCGATTACCTGACCCGCCTCCTCCCGCCTGGCGGACAGCGAGAGCATCCACGCCTTGACCAGGAGCAGCCCTGCGTCGCCGCTGTGCAACTCCTCCGGCAATCGCCCGATCCAGGCCAGGACGGTGCCGTACCGGCAGGAGCCGGCGTAGCTGACCCACGAGGCTTCGATCAGCTCAGCGGCCTCGGCGTGGGCGCCGGCTTCGATCGCATGCCCGATGGCCTCGCCGGTCATCCCCTGATCGCGATGCCAGGCGTACGCCCGGCGGTGCAGGGCCGGGGCGGTGCCCGGCTCGCGCCGCTCGAGCTCGACCCGCAGCAGGTGGGCGAAGAGCGGGTAGAAGCGGTACCACCCGCCTTCGTCGTCGAGGGCGATGAGGAACAGGTTGCTGCGTGACAGCGCGTGGAGCATCGGTGCGGAATGCTGCTGGTCCAGCACCGCGTCGCACAAGGGGCCGGACAGCCGTTCCAGGATGGAGGAGCGGAGCATCAGCGCCTGCGTCGGCGGATCATGCGCCTGAAGCACCTCGGTCTCCAGGAAGTCGAGCACATGGCGGCTCGAGGCGCCCAGCTCGTCCACCAAGCGGTGGCGGTCGGCAGTTCCCCTCAGCGAAAGCGCCGTAAGGTAAAGCCCGGCTGGCCAGCCCTCCATCCGCGTGAGGAGAGCATCCACCTCCTCCGGCATCAGACTAAGCCCTAGCCGGCCGTTCAGGAATGCGTCCGCCTCCTCGGGCGTGAACCGCAGATCGTCGGCGCGCAGCTCGAGCAGGTCGCCGTGGGCGCGCAGCGCGGCGAGCGGAAGGTCCGGCTCGGTCCTGGTTGAGAGCACAAGCTGGACGGTGGGCGGTGCGTGATCGACGAACCAGGCGATGCTCTCGCGGGCCGCGCCGTCCCCGAGCTGGTGGAAGTCGTCCAGGATCAGCGTGACCTCACCCAGATCGTCCAGCTCGTTCACAAGGCGCGGCAGCACCGTATCAACAATTGACGCCACCCCGGCCGTTTGCGGCGATGCCAGCTGGCCGATGGCCGGGCAGGCCCGCCGGAGCGCCTCGATTACATAGGACCAGAGCACCACCGGGTCGGTGTCGCCCTCGTCCAGCGTCAGCCACGCGACAGGCTTGCGCGCCGCCTCGACTTCGTGCCACGCCGCGAGCATGGTGGTCTTCCCGAAACCCGGCGGACACGCCACCAGGGTGAGCCGCAGCCCCAACCCGGTCCGCAGCCGCTCCACAAGCCGCTCACGCGGAACGGTCTGATCGCGCACCGGCGGCGGGCGCAGTTTCGTCGCGAGCAGGACCGGCCCCGAGCCGTCCTCCATCCCGTGCCCCATTGGCCCTCCTGAGCCCGATACCTCCTGCTGCCAGGGTCTGGGGCAGCATCCGTTCACACATAGCAGTCAAACTCACTAGGGGGTAACCTCGCCTCACCCGAACCGGGTGCGATCTTGCTGGCCGGGTCCCCGTCACACCATCCCCGGACCCCGCGGACGGGTCCGCACCGCACCGAAGCGCCCGCGGGCCAGGTCCAGGCGGGCATGCAGCAGCGTGTACACCGGGCTGCCCTCGGGAAGCGCAGCGATCAGTTCCTCAGCCCGGCATGCCTGGCCCGCCTCCAGACGCCAGCGGGCGGCCGCCCGCATCGACCAGGCACCGCAACGCCGACCGCGGACTGTGGGCGATGAGCAGGCCGGCCTCGCGCACAGTGACGAACACCTCGTCGAAATCGTCCAGCGAGGTGGCCACCCGCACCTTCTCCAGCCGGAGCACGACCTGGTGGACGCGGGCAAACGGGTTGGCCCGAAGGATCTCCTCCAGGTGCCGGAACGCCGCGATCACGGCCGCGAGCTCGATACGGTCGATCAGCCTTCCCGCCAGCGCAAGATGGGCGTCAGCCGCGCCCCCATGGGTGCCGAGGCCGAACACGCGAGTCGCCTCCAGGGCGGCCGTAACCTGACATCCGGCTTCGCCCGCTCCCGGTTCCGCCTTCCAAGTTCGGGTGCCCGACGGTACCGCTGCAAGCGGGGTGCTTAGGTACCAGGGCCGAAAGTCCTATCGGTATCTGGCCCGAGCCCGGCCGGTGCACCCAGACAGGGTGAGGGCAACTCATCCTGTCCGGCGGTTCCCTGCAAGGGTGATAAGGTCCTGCAGGGTCGACGCCGTCCAGCTCGCCGCCGCCCAGACGCCCTGGGTAATGCTTGCGTTGCAGATGAAGGTACGTTCTCCGGGGTTGCCGTGCCTCCGAGGTCAGACGTCGCGCTCGGCGGTGATCCGTCCCGATGCCACGGCGTGGACGGGAGCCTTGTGATCCCGCTCGTTCTGGTCGGCGTATCGATAGTGGATCCCACCGCCTACCGGGCAGTTGGTGGTCCGCACGGATTGAGATCTGCCTCTGCAGCCAGCACGACCACGATATGGATCGCCGCCCGCTGGCGGCGTGCCGGCCGGGGCGGCAGCGGCTGGCCCGGGCTGCGAGATCACGGTGCCCGGCGCCCCGGCCTGCCGCGCAACTTCGACGCTGGCTGTCATGTCGCTTCACTTCCCTGACTCATCGTCCGTGCAGTGCCCCGGCGTTCTGTCCGGCAGCGGACTGGTCACTGCGTGCCCGAGGCCGGTTCTGCCGATTCCAGGTGAACGTCGAGGACGTCGAGTCCCAGGTTGTAGATTCTCCGCAGGAGGCCGTGCAGGGCTGCCTGGTCGGTTCCGGCGCGCCGCAGCACCGTCGTGTCGCCCACCGCGCTCAGCGCCACATCGTCGAAGGCTGCCCGCACCCAGGGACCCGCGACACCGCGAACGGTGATCACGTAGGTGCCGTCGGTCATCTCTCAGACCTCCTTATCCCTATCCCCACAGGGAACCGCCGGACGGGGTGAGTTGCCCACACCCGTTCTGGGTACGCCGGCCAGACCTCGCCCCGGCGGGAATGACCCGCGTCCGGAGACCGGCCAGACGCCAAAATGGGACTTTCGGCCCTGAAGCCTCGGAGCCCGGTGCGATTGGGTCGTGATGGTTGGACGGCCATTTCGTCACTCATGGACATCGCTGCTCCGGGCCCCGGCAGCGGCGCGGACTACCGGCCGGGGGCTGAGCTGAGTGAGAGCTGGTCTGAGTGAGCGGTAAGAAATGAGCGGTAGCGGTATACGTGTGCGTGCCGTCCCCGGGGGCTCCGGGGGCGGCCCGTTTCCGGTTCCGCGTTCGAAGTTCGGGTGCCCGGCGGTACCGGTCCGGGCGATTGCCCGGCGGCGCCTGGCCAAGGTCCTGGCCCAGCCCGACTGGCGGGTCGCGCTGGTGACCGGCGGCCCCGCCACCGGGAAGACCGTAGCGGTGGCGCAGTGGTTCGAGACCCTGGACCCGATCGCCCGGGAATGGGTGACACTCGACGCCGACGACGACCGGCCGGAGCGCTTTTGGCTCACGTTCGCCCTGGCCCTGGGGCGCGCGGTCCCGGCTGCCTTCGCCCAGGTCGCGGAGGCGGCAACTGACGTGCACCGGCTGCCGTCGGGCTTTCTCAGCCGCTTGCTCACCGTCTGGTCCGCCGTCACCGATCCGCTCGTCATCGTGCTCGAGGACGTACACCACCTGCAAAACCCGGAGATCACCGAGGATCTCGGCTTCGTCGTCGAGCACCTCCCCGCACGCTCGAGGATCCTGCTGACCAGCCGGATCGACCCGCAGTTGCCGATCAGCCGGTGGCGGGGCCGGGGCTGGCTCGCCGAGATCCGCCAGCACGACCTGGCGCTGACGCTGCCCGAGACCGCCGAGCTGTTCACCGCGCTTGGCGAGCACCGCCTGACTACCGGTGAGGTCGAGAGGCTCTGGAATCAGACCGAGGGCTGGGTGGCTGGCCTGCGACTGGCCGCCGCCGGGCTCAACGACCGCGCCGACGTCTCGGCCGCGGTGGCCGAGTTCTCCGGGCGGACACCGATGGTTGCCGATCTCCTCGCCGACGAACTGCTCCACCGCGCCCCCGCCGAGCTGTCCGAGTTCTTGCTGCGGACGTCGGTCGCCGACGTGCTCGACGCCGAGCTGTGCGACACGTTGTCCGGCCGCAGCGACAGCGCACACTTGCTCCGCCAGATGGAAGCCGACCTGCAGTTCGTGGGGGCGACGGGACCGAGCCGGGACACCTACCGGTATCACCCGCTGCTGGCCGAGATGCTGCGCGCGGAGCTGCAGACGCACCGACCGGACGAAGCGACAGAACTCAATCGCCTGGCCGCCGTAATCCTCCGGACGCGGGGCGACGTCGCCGGGGCGGTCCGCTGCCTGCTCGCTGCCGGTGATACCGACCGGGCGTTCTCGATCGTGTTCGAGGCTGCGCATCGCCGTGCCGATGTGTCCGATATCCCGGGCATCGCGGCCTTCGTCAACCTGTTCCCACGGGAGCTGGTGACCGAATCAGCCTCCCGCATGCTGACCTACGCCCTGATGCTCGGATTGGCCGGCCAGCTGGCCGAAGCCCACGCCTGGCTCCAGCGCGCCCAGATACGCATCAGTGACAAGCCCCAGGCACAGGCCAAGGACCTCGCGACCCTTGACGGGCTCCGGCTTCTCACCTTCACGGTCACCGCAGGGGCGGGCGATGAAATCAACGCCGGCCGCCGGGCGGTCGAGGCGGTCGAGGCGGGTCTGGACAGCGGGGTCGCCGGCGCGCGGGCCCGGATGAACCTGGTCCGCGGCTACCTGCTGACCGATCAGCCCGGTGAGGCCGGCTCGGTTCTCCGCGCCGGCAGCCCAGGCGATGAGATCGCGGCGCTCGTGATCGCGCCGGCGCTGGCCGCGCGCATCGCATTGCGGCACGGCAGGCTCTCCGAAGCCCAACGCGAGGCTACGGCTAGCCTGCACGCGGCTGGCGCGTTCGGCCTCGACACCCACCTGGGCGTGGTCGACGCGCATCTCGCGCTGGCGGGAGTTCGCATCGACCGCAACGAGCTCGCGGACGCGATCGCGGCGTTCCGGCGCCTGGAGGAGATCCTTCAGGCCAACCCGTTCGCCCGCGTCTACCACGTCCTGTTCCAGCTGGAGAAGGCCCGGGTGGCCGCCGCGCTGGACGATTTCGACGACGTGTTCGCGATCTTGCGCGAGGCCGGCAAGCTCATCGATCATCTTCCGCGATCGGCCTTGCGGTGCCTGGTCGATGCGGCTGCCGCCCGCTGGCACCTGGAGGCAGGCGAGACAGGCCAGGCTGAGGAACTGATCGCGGCGCTGCCCGCGGCCAGCCCGGCGCACACGCTCCTGCGGGCCCGGCTGGACCTGGCCCGCGGCCGCTTCGACGCGGTGCGGGCCTGTCTCGGGCGGGCCAGCCCCGGCACGATACGCGACCAGCTGGCCGGTGAGCTGCTGCTGGCCCGCGCCGCCATCGAGGCCGGTGAAGATGCTGCGGAGCACGTGACGGTTGCGGTCGGGCTCGCCGTCCCCGAGCACCTGGTCCGGGTCTTCATGGACGAGGGCCCGGCGGTGACCCGCCTGGCCCGGGCGGCCGCCGAATCACTCGGGACCGAGTCCGGCACCAGCCTGTCGGTGGCGCTGGGTTCCCCTCCCCCCTCCCGCGCCACACCCCGCCAGCCGGCGGTGATGCTGACCGAGCGGGAGCTGCTGATGCTGCGGTTCCTGCCCTCGCACCTCACCAACGCCGAGATCGGCCGCGAATGCCTGATGTCGGTGAACACGGTCAAGGCGCACCTGAAGAACATCTACGCCAAGCTCGGCGTCTCCACCCGCGCCGAGACGGTCGAGCGGGCCCGCCTGCTCGGCCTGCTCTGACCGGCCACCTTACAGCCCCTCTCTGAAGCACAGCCCCTCTCTGAAGCCCCATGCGTTATCCAGGGAATGGTGCGACGGGGCATCCGGCCGGCCCGGCATCGGTTCCCCGTGCCAGTGCCAGCAGCGACACGTCGTCACTGTCCGCCGCCGCCAATCCCTCGCGACCTGCTGGATTCCTCCTCCCCCACCTGGACAGCGCACCCGATCTGGGTGTGGCCGGGTCACCCCGCAGCGGGCTTGACTGACGCCATGGGGCCTTACCCGACAACGGCACCAGGGCAGTGCGCACATGACCGTGACGCGGCCAGCCGGGCATCCTGGCTGCCCTTAACGCCCTCAGGCCTGTCGGGGGCGCGGCATGACGGTTGAGCATGGCCAGGACCTGCCGCCGGCCGTGCGCAGGCGGCTCATCTTCTGGGCGGCGCTTCGCGGTGTCCTGATCGCAACGGTGCTCGTGGTTCTCTACTATCTGCTTCCGCTGGACCGGCGGTGGGATTCCGACACCGCGATCCGTCTACTGATCGGGCTGCTGGTCTTCGCGGGCGCCATAGTGTGGGGCGTCAAGGCCATCGCTGGCGCGCGGTACCCGGGCGTGCGCGCGGCCGAGGCGCTGGCGTTGATCCTCCCGTTCTTCCTGCTGCTGTTCGCCTCCACGTACTTCGTGATGGAACGGAACTCCTCAGCGAGCTTCACCGAGCCAATGACCCGCACGGACGCCCTGTACTTCACGGTGACCGTCTTCACGACGGTGGGCTTCGGGGACATCAGCCCCAAGTCCGAGACCGCCCGGATCGTGCTCATGATCCAGATGCTCGCCGACCTCGCGCTTCTGGGCGCCGGCATACGGGTGCTCCTCGGGGCCGTCCAGCGCGGCCGGGAGCGACGATCGCAGACGGGCGATGACACCGGCCAGGCCACTCAATCTACGCCACAATGAGCTGCCCGGGCCGTCTGGGACGACCGGGCCGACCAGATAGGACGCGCCGATGGCCGTGCAGCAGGACCAGGAAGACCGGGAGGGCGGCGTCGGCCCCTTCGTGACCTACCTCGAGCGGGGCCCTAGCGGCATGGGCCGTGCTCGGCCGGGAGGCCAGCGGCCACCGGCTAGGCGATCTTCTGCGACGCTGGCGAGATGCCCTGGGAGATCAGTGGTCGATGAGCGCTACCGCGCTCCTAGTGAACCAACTGACCGCCTGCCAGGACCGGGGCACAGGACAAGCGTCTCAGTTCCTTGCCGATGTGCTATCTGCTGGGCTTCAGTCCGTCATCGACACGCCCGGTCGCTCCGACGAAGCGGTCGCTGTGGCTGACATGGCCCGGCACTGACGACAGGTGCACTGGCCTCGACGTCGCTGATTGATCTGGCCGAGCGTGCCCGGAATGTAAACCGGGTTGAGGTAACCACTACTAGCTCTGCCAAGGGCCTGGAGTTCGACGCCGTTCTGCTCCTGGGCGCCGACGAGCGCAAGATGCCGCATTTCAGCTCGTCCGGCGATCAGCAGAAGCTCGACGAGGATAGGCGGAAGTTCTTTGTGTCCTGACACGGGCCCGCCACGAAGTGCACATCTTCTACTCTGGCTTCGACGATCGCTATGGACGCATACGGTGGAGCGGGCCAAGCCGGTTCCTTCGGAGCAATGCTTGAGACCTGTGGATGGGCCGGGTTGGGTGTACCTTCCCGGTAATCGATTTGGAGTCTCAAGCAATGACCGGCGTTGGCGCGCCGGCCGGGAAGGTACAACCCGATGCTCACCGTAGTCCCTGGCGACGAGTCAGGCCACGAGGACGGGAAGGGTGTCTCACCGTCGCTGATCGATGAGATCGTGCGGGAAGGCGCGCGGCGGATGCTGGCCGAGGCGCTGCAGGCCGAGGTGGACGCCTATATCGCGGCGCATGCCGCCGAACGGGATGAGAACGGCCGCCGCCTGGTGGTGCGGAACGGCTCTCACCAGAGCCGGGAGGTGCTGACCAGTGCGGGCGCGGTGCAGGTGACCGCGCCGCGGGTCAACGACAAGCGCACCGATCCAGGCACCGGGGAGCGGCAGCGGTTCTCCTCGGCGATCTTGCCGCCGTGGGCGCGGAAGACCCCCAAGATCACCGAGGTGCTGCCGCTGCTGTACCTGCATGGCCTGTCGTCCGGGGATTTCGTGCCGGCGCTGGGCCAGTTCCTGGGCTCATCGGCCGGGCTGTCGGCGGCGGTGATCACCCGGCTGACCGAGACGTGGAAGGGTGAGCAGCGTGCCTTCGCGCAGCGGGATCTGTCGGGGGTGGACTACGTGTACCTGTGGGCGGACGGGATCCATGTGAACATCCGGCTGGAAGAGCACAAGCTGTGCCTGCTGGTGCTGATCGGGGTCCGCGCTGATGGCCGCAAGGAGCTGATCGCCCTGGCCGACGGCTACCGGGAGTCCGCCGAATCGTGGGCGGACCTGCTGCGCGATTGCGCCCGCCGTGGCATGCGCGCCCCGGTCCTGGCCGTCGGGGACGGGGCGCTGGGGTTCTGGAACGGGCTGCGTGAGGTGTTCCCCGGGACCAGGGAGGGCCGCTGCTGGTTCCACAAGACGGCCAACGTCCTGGCCGCACTGCCGAAGTCAGCGCATCCCGGGGCGAAGAAGGCCCTGGCGCAGATCTGGGGCGCCGAGGACAAGCGGCACGCCCTCGCCGCGGTGAAGGCCTTCGATGCCGCTTACGGGGCCAAGTTCCCCAAGGCCACCGCGAAGATCACCGACGACGCGGACGAGCTGCTGGCGTTCTATGACTACCCGTGCGAGCACTGGGTGCATCTGCGCACCACCAACCCGATCGAGTCAACTTTCGCCACGGTCCGGCACCGGACCAAGATCACCAAGGGGCCTGGTTCCCGGGCGGCGGGCCTGGCGATGGCGTTCAAGCTCATCGAGTCCGCTCAGGACCGCTGGCGTGCCGTGAACGCTCCACACCTCGTGGCGCTTGTGCGCGCGGGGGCGACCTTCGTCAACGGAAAACTCGTCGAAAGGCCCGGCGCGAACGCGCAGTCCGAGGCCGCCTAAACGATCTTGATCCACAGGTCTTGACAATAGCTCTTCCTTCGGCTGCTAGGCCTGCTAGATACTGGCACTTAGTCGCGCCACCACAACCCGCTAAGGCTTGCCCCTGATCTTCATCGCATCGGGCAATAGCGATGTATTGATCCTCATATTTTTGAGAGCTATCCGTGCCTTTGCGAATGCTCAATCCCCTTACGGACATATAGCGCTGTAACAAACCGCCTTTGCGTTCGTTCCAGCTGCTCATAGGTTCCGTCAATTCAGGCAGGTTCACAATTCGATTGCTGCCTTTTGTTTTAGCCATCCAATGCACTGCGGCCAACAGCTCAAGGCCGCAGGCCGATGCGAAACCGAGAGTCAGTTTGCGGCCAGGCTTGCGTGGTGGCCAAGCTCGGTAGCTTGAGGGGCCGAGGCGGTAGATTCTAGGGCCCTGCGGATCGCTTCGCCCAGGGCCCTAGCTACTGGCGGAGGAAAAGCATTGCCAACCTGGCGGTAGGCGGCCGTTTTGCGACCTGCGAACGTCCAGCTGTCTGGAAATCCTTGGATGCGGGCGACCATCTGCGTTGTCAGCTTGGGTAGCTGATGAACGGGGAAGTCAGGCCCTGGCGCTTCGTTGGCAACTCCGAGCCCATCGACCCCGAGTTCTTTCCAAGCTTCGCGTGCCCGGGTGGGACCCAGGTCGGGGCCGCCGTGTTTCTTGCTCCCCCCGACAATGGTTGGTGCGATTCTGTTAGCTCGATTGCGCCAAGTTTCGGCTCCTGGCCAGCCTCGGGCACTCATGAGATCGTGCAGTGCTTCCCCGACGGAGGGTGGCGGTTGATGTGCTGGCTCGGGCCACTGGAAGTGAGTCGCCCAGGGTTCCTTGATGGCGACAAGAATGAACCTGGGGCGCAACTGTGGTACTCCGTGCTCGCTTGCATGCACCAGGTCCCACCATGTCTGATAGTTGAGCCCGTGGAGCTGCGCTAGTACCTGGGCCCGGTATGTGTCGAATCGGTGGGTACCTAGCCCTCGCACGTTCTCCAACAAGATGGCCCGCGGATTGATCTCGTCGACGAGGCGAAGGGCCTGGGGAAACAAGTCCCGGTCGTCGTCTTCACCTAGCTGCTTACCTGCTATGGAAAACGGCGGACATGGGACCCCGCCTGAGAACAAGTCAACGCCTGAGTATGCGCCGCCGCCCACGTTGTGGACGTCATCCTCGATGATCTTCCATGCGGAGCCGCGGTTGAGGCGAAGCGTTTCGCAAGCATCCGGATCCAGCTCAACGACTGCCTCATGCGTGAACCCGGCCTGCTCAAGCCCGAGGGACTGGCCACCGGCGCCGGCGCAGATCTCCAGGCACGTCAACTCACCCACGGTTCCTCCATCTCTGCCTCATGCCTCATGCCTCATTGTGCCCACCAGCACCGACAGGCGGGTGTGTCCCACGCCGATAGAGCTCACCAGGACGCAAGCGTGTCTACAAGAAGTTCGTAACTGAGCAGGCACCGCTGCCCGACGACTTCCCGCCAGGCGTCCTGTTGATCAGGGTTGGCATTCGCAGCCACGCTCGCATTCAGACCGTCATAGGCCACGTGGTACACAGCGTCCACTTCACCGGTGCCCCGAGCGATCGAGGCGAGTCGGCTCGGCAGCGGTTCGGCCGTCACCGTCACCAGGTGGGGCTGCCTGCCGCGACGGTGGCGAATCATCTGCAGACACTCGTGGCGGATGTTCTGCACCCGATCGGACCGGATTGTCCACTTGCACGAGATCGCCGCGTGCAGCGGGGGCAACCCCGAAGCCGTCGGTACGCGGCCAAGGGCAACCGTCACGTCGGGTTTGATGAGGTAGTCCCTGCCAATCGTGATTCGCAGTTCAGGGTTAGCGCGCACTAGCTCGTCCACCTCACTTAGGTGAGCGTACTGGTCGAAGTTAGTGATGAGCGCGCCACGTGCCACTATCCAGCTGCGATCAGAGTCAAGTAGAGGCAGAGTGATGGCCAGGTGATCGCAGACTGCCTGTTCCAGCGGGCCGCCAGGATTGCTGGGGACGTCAGAGATCTCGCCGCTAGTCATAGCAAGTTCTTCGAGCATGCCGGCACCGATCCGCATCGACTCCGCATTGTCCACGTCGGCGAAATTGGGGACCAGTGACCAGTCAAGCTTGTTCTTGCCGCTGGACTTCCAACCAAGCAAGGAGCAAGCAAACGGCGCTGTCACACTCAGCCTCCGGTTCATGCAAGGGACGGAGTCGCTTCTCGCCAGGCCACAGTAGCGCAAATCCGTCATCACCTTATGGACCTGAGCGCGGGGTTCGGGAGGTTGTGTTGGCCTTGTCTACCGAAAGTCACCAGCGCCACCTGTGAAGAAACTAACAATTCAGCCCAAGCAGATCCCCGGTCCGCCTAGTCAGCATGCCGTGCTCGCCTTGTCTGTGAAGTTCGGCCGATCTCAAAAGTTCGCTTCTAGCACATAGGTTTTTTGACGCTCAGGCATCGGGCACCTATAGGTTGCGGAATACAGATATTCTATCATTCTATCAGACCTCAGAATTACTCTCCGGCTCTTTAGGGGATGCCGGTTCCGTTAATACCTAGACGGCAAGCAGGTCGCTGTCCAATGCAAGCACCGGGCACGTCGAAGCATCGGACCGAACGTTGTCCGTGATCTGCTCCGAGCGATCAATTTGGGGCGGCATAAGGGTCGAGTTGGGATCGTAATTACTGATGTCCGCATGACAGCTGGTGCATAGGCAGACGCCACGGCCGCTGGCATCTTCATCGTCGATCGGCCGGTGCTCGGACAGTCGATCGAGTTCCTCAGGAGCGGGATCGAGCAACGCGGACATGGGCCAGCTGCCGTGCACGAAGGGGCGGTGGAGGCCCAGTCCTGGCCATGATTGCCGCCCGACGGCTCCCCCTTTGCCCGGATTCCGGGTCCGGGCAAAGGGACACCCGCGGGCCTGCCTAGCCGGGCGGTCCCGTACGCTTGCCGTCTGCTGCGGCAGCTAGTTCTGCGTTGACCGTGCGTGCTAGTGCGCCTAGCTGGGCGTTGGAGCCCGTGGCTCCGTTGCTGCGCAGGGTCCGCCGTGACACTGGCGTCCCGGCAGCGGCAAGTCTCCGGGCGATCAGACGGGTCTCGTCGGGCTTGGGATACGTGTTGCGCGAAGTGCGGGCCACAGGTGCCGTGAACGGGCCAGCAGCGTCCCCGCCGTCCCCGCGCGGTGACCTCGCGGTGCGGTCCCCAGGCACCCCAAGGACCGGTGCCTGATCGCCTGCGGTCTGGTCCGCGGGGGACCCTCTCTCGGACCGGGGACTGGCCGGTCCGCCGGTCCCGTGGTCCGGTGCATCGTCGGTGGTCCCGGACGGGTCCGCGGCGCAGGCATCGGCGCGCAGCATGTGCGGCAGTGCGGTCCCCATGCCCAGGACCAGGACCGGCAGGCAGGACACGACGGTGGTGATGGCCCACGGCGCGCGTGCGACCCCCGCGTCGTCGAGCAGGTGATAGGCAACCTGCCCGGCCATCCCGAGCAGGAACGAGCAGATCGCGGACCACTTCGCGAACCGGCGCGTCCGTGGGCTTATCGCATGCTCGCTGGCCAGCCAGGCGCGCAGCGCATAGGCCGCATACGCCTCGACGCCGACCGGGAGAGTGATGGTCGTGTCCAGGTGCAGGGAGGGCCAGATTCCTGGCAGTGGGGAGTCCCGCCCGAAGCCGGTCTTTTCCGCGATGCCGACCCAGCCGGACCACACCTCCGCGGCGGCCGGGGCGGCGAGGACCAGCAGTGGCCAGGACCGGACGGTCCTAATGGCGGGGCGGGCGGTCGCCGGGGACCCGTCCGCGGCGACTGGTCCGGCGGTCCGGGCGGGGACGGACCACGCAGCCCCCGATCTTCGGTGCGCGCCGGCGTAGTTGGTGCCCACGGTGAGAGCAGCCATGCGGGTCACCACCCTTCCGGTGTGGCGAGGGGGTGGGGCTCGCGGGTGAGGGCCGCCAGCGCGGCGGCGACTTCGGAGAGGCTGGCGCGGACATACGTCGACGTGGCTCCGCCTTCGCCGCTGCCGCCGTCGGTGTGACCGGCGTAGGCGCGGGCCACGGCGTAGCCGAAGTTGCGCTCGACCCAGGTCAGGGTGGTGTGCCGTATCCAGTGCATGCTGATCTGCTGGGTCCGCGCCCAGGGCAGGTGCCTGCCGATACGGGTCCACAGGTGGTCATAGCGGCGGTTGGTGACCGGGCGGCCGTCCGCATAGCGCAGCAGCTGCCCGGCCCGGCGGGGCTGGCGTTCCTGGCCGTGCTGGACCAGGCGGGTCATCAGGGTGGGCGAGACCGGCTGCCAGCGGACCGTCTCGCCTTTTTCCCGCAGCAGGATCAGGCACTGGTCGGGGTCGAGATCCTGTGGGCGGAGCGCCAGGGCGCCGGCGCGACGGCAGGCGGTCTCGGTGTGCAGCCGCAGCAGCAGCGAGTCCAGGTCAGGGTCGTTGCCGGTGGTGGCGGCGACCTGGTTGATCTCCGACAGCCGGGTATCGGGGACGGTGCGGCGGGTGGACGGCAGCCGGCGCGGCTTGGCCACCTTGCGAGCTGGGTTGTCCGCCTCGCTGATCAGCCCGTCGTCCGCGGCGCGGGCGTACAGGCAGCGCAGCGCGGCCACCAGGTGCTCCTGCGCGCTGCGCCCGCCCCGGGCGTTCCGGCGGGCCACGACATGGGTCTTCACGTAGGTCATCAGCTGCCGGATCTCCGACGGGGTGGGCTCGTCCAGGCGCCGGGCGCCCCAGTGCTCGATGATCCGGTTCCAGTACGAGCCGTACGCCCGGCGGCAGCCGTCGCTCACCGCCGCCGACACGACCGGCACGTACTCGGCGAAGGTCGGCAGCTGCGGCCGTTTCTGCGGGACGGCGTGCAGGTCTGCCGGGGACAGGCCCATCCGCTCCAGCAGCACCAGAGCGGCCTCGACGGCCGCCTGCTGGGACCTGTCCGGCTGGACGGCGGGGGGCACGGTTGTCACGGCCGCCCCCCTTCGCCGAGCGGGAACCCGCCGTGCGCCCGGATGGCCTGATCCACTACCGCGAACGAGTAGGCGGCCAGCGTGTCCTCGGAGGGCAAGGCGGCCAGCAGTACCCGGTCACCGGCCCGCAGCCCGCAGCGGTGCCGGACCGCGGCGGGGATCACGATGTGGGGCCGGTCCGGCACAGTGACCATGCCGCCGGGATCGCGGCGCGCGACCATCACGCCCGCGTCCGCGGTGAGAGTGAGCCGGTCCCCGCCGCGCCAGCCCAGCGCGCTGAGGACCGCGCGGCCGGCGACGCGGCCGGACGCGTCGATGCGGCCAAATCCGTAGACCGCATCCGGCCGGTCCGGCGGACTGGCCAGCGGCAGCGGGCGGGCCGGGCGCGGCCCGCCCGGCCTGTGACGGCCGGGGCCGCTCGCGGAGGGGATGACAGGGGCGATGGGCTGGGCGGTCACGGCTGCCTCCCGGTCAGGAGGCAACGGGTCCGAGACCCAGATGCCGGGCGGCCGCGCGGAGCGGCCGACCGGCTTGCGTGTTCAAGCGATGCCTGGTTTAGGGGGAATCGCACCGATTTCTGTGTCCGAGGGGGGACTTGAACACGAAATGTGGTGCGATATCCCTGATTACGGGCTTGAACTCGAAAACTGGTGAGAAATCCCCGGATCGGGGATCTCATGCGGGTGAGCCTACACCCGCCGACCCCGCGCCGTCACTTACCGGAAGCGCTGCCGGGCCGGACAGGGGGGTACGCGGCTAATCTCAGTGATCACTGCCCGGATGATGGGCATGCGATATTCGCCTTATTGCAGATCCGGTTGATCTGTGCTCGGCCGCGTGCGTGGCTGACATGCTGATCGACGCGTCAGGTCGTGCTGCAAGGTGATGGTGCGATCTTGGCCGGTGGCGGCGGGACAATGAAATGGTGGGGGATGTGCTGTGCCCGGTCGTGGTCGGGCGGGAGGATCAGCTTGCCGTGCTGGGCGCGGCACTGGCGCAGGTCCTGGACGGCGAGGGCCAGTTGGTGTGCCTGACCGGCGAGCCGGGGATCGGCAAGTCCCGGCTGGCCCGGGAACTCGCACGCCAGGGCCGCGGCCGCGGCGCGGCTGCGGTCACCGGCCGGGCGGTGCCGGCCGGGGCGAGCACGCCGTATCGGCCGCTGACCGAGGCGCTGCAGCAGGCGCTGCGGGACCGGCCGCTATCCGCCGACGCGGACCTCACGCCATGGCTGCCTCCCCTGGCGGCGGTCGTCCCGGCGCTGGCCGGGCCGGGCCACGCCGGGACGCCGGCGGCGATCGGCGCCGGGCCGTCGGCGGTGATCCGGGGTGAGGCGGTCGTCCGGCTGCTGCGGCGGCTGTCCCGGCCCGGGGGGCTGGTGATCGTGCTGGAGGACCTGCACTGGGCCGACCCCGACACCCTGGCCGTGACCGAGTACCTGGCCGACAACCTCGCCGCCGAGCCGGTCCTGTGCCTGGCCACTAGCCGGGACGAGCCGCCGAGCGCCGGGCTGGAGATGATCCGGCGGCTGCACGGCAGGCGTGCCGCCGCGCACCTGCACCTCGGGCGGCTGACCGGTGATCAGGTCACCGCCATGGTCCGGTCCTGCCTGCCGGACGCCGGCGACGACGTCGTCGCCCGGGTGCAGCGGACGGCCGACGGTGTGCCGTTCCTGGTGGAGGAGGTGCTGGCCGCGCCGGGCGTGCCCGCCTCGTTCCGGGACACGGTGCTGGGCCGGCTGGCCGGGTTCGGCGAGGCCGAACGAGCGGTGCTGGAGGCCGCCACGGTGCTCGGGCGCCATTTCGACTGGCGGCTGCTCACAGGCATCAGTGGGCAGCCGCCCGCGACCGTGTCGCAGGCCCTGGCCCGAGGAGTGGAACAGCTCCTGCTCACCGCGGACGAGGGTGAGTTCCGGTTCCGGCACGCGCTCACCCGGGAAGCTGTGGCCGGCACTGTGCTGCCGCCCCGCCGCGCCGCCCTGGCCGCCGCCGCGCTGGCCGCGGTCGAGGCGGCCCACCCGGACCTGGCCGGCCCGTGGCGCGATGCCGCCGCCGACCTCGCGGTCCAGGCCGGGGACACCGGCCGGGCCGGGACCCTGCTGACCGCCTCAGGCGGCGCGGCGCTGGACCAGGGAGCGCTGGCCACCGCAGTGGACACGCTGCGGTGGGCCGCCGCCATGCTCGGCCCTGGTGAGCAGCGCGCCCGCGCCGAGGGCGCGCTGGTGGAAGCGCTGGCGCTGGCCGGGCGGGTCGATGAGGCGATGGCCGCAGGCAGCGGCCTGCTCGCCGGGCTCGGCACCGGGAATGCCAGCGCCCTGGCCCGAGCGCGAGTGCATCTGCGGCTTGCCCACGCCGCCGCTGATGCCACCCGGTGGGCGGGCGTGCGCGAGCATCTGGCCGCGGCCGCCGGGCTGCTGGCTTCCAGCCCGGACCCGGCGCTGAGCGCCCAGGTGGCGGTGCTGGAAGCCGAGGTCGCGCTGGCAGGCGGCGACCTGGAGCGGGCGCGTCGGCTGGCCCGCGCTGCGCTGGACTCCGGCGGGCCCACACCCGAGGTACGCTGCCACGCCCTGGAGATCGCCGGCCGCAGCGAGCGGATGCGGGATCTGGCAGCCGCGAGGGACGCTTTCGAGCGTGCCCTGACCGTCGCCGACGCGGCCGGGCTGCCGATCTGGCGGCTGCGGGCGCTGCACGAACTGGGCACGATTGAGCTGCTCGGCCACGCGGGTACCGGGCGGCTCACCGAGGCCCGACGGACCGCGGCCGAGCTCGGCGCGCTGAGCACGGCCGCGGTGCTCGACCTCCAGCTCGCCGCCGCCGGCCACTCGCTGTTCGAACTGGATAAGGCCGCCCGGCACGCCCGCGACTGCCTCGCCATCAGCGAGCGGCTCGGCCTGCCCCAGGTCCGGGCCAAGGCACTGCTGTTCTTGGCCGAGAACGCGGCCCTGCGCGGTGACCGGAACCAGGCCGAGCATTTCATTCCGATGGCGCTGGCGGCCGCGGACGGCGACCCGGCCATCGAGGCCTTCTGCTGGGGCTCTCGTGGCATGCTGGCCGTGCTGGCCGACGACTCCAGCGAGGCGCTGGGCGCGTTCGGCCGGGCCGCCGTCATCTTCCGCGACTGCCCCGGCTCGGAGCCTGCGTTCTTCCGCGGGCTGTGGCCGGTGCTGCTGGCCGCCGCCGGGGATGACCGGGCCGCCGCCGAGATCAGCGAGCTGCGCCGCAGCGGTATCACCATCGCCTTCGCCCATCGCGGCCTGCTCGGCTACGCCGAGGCCATCCTCGCCGGGCGGGCCGGGGACGCCGAGCAGGCCACCGCCCTGGCGGCGGCTGCCGAGGCAGAGCTGGCCCGGTATCCGGTATGGATCGACCTCGCCCGCAGGTACGCGGCGGAAGCGGCGCTGGCCGATGGCTGGGGCGAGCCGCGCCGGTGGCTGCGGGCGGCCCGTGACAGCTTCGCCAGCCGGGGCATGGACCGCCTCGCGCGCCGGTGCGACCGTCTGCTTGGCAGGCCGGCCCCGGGGCGGTGGGAGCACTTGGGGGTCACCGCCCGGGAGGCGGACGTGCTCCGCCTGGTCGCCGAGGGACTGCCCAACAAGGAGATCGCGGGAAGGCTTTACCTTTCGCCGCGGACGGTGGAGAAACACGTCGAGAGCCTGCTGCGGAAGACCGGGGCACGGTCCCGGGCCGGGCTGGTGGCGATCGCGGGCCCGCCCGGGACCACGTAACTGGCGGGCGGCGGCCCGGTTACGTGTTCTTCCCGATGCCCAGGGCCGGCCGCGTCCCGCACGATCGCTGGTACCGGTACGAATCCACGAGAGGCAACAGCATGACACTCGCAGCGAAGAACCTCGACACGCCGGACCACAAGTACAGCCTGGAGCACGGCGAGATCCAGGTGGTCACCGTCGCGGGGGCGACCATCGGGCGCGCGGTGTCCCGGCCCGGCTGGCGCTGGTCCACGGACGTGAAACCGAGCATGGGAACGGAATCCTGCCAGGCGCCGCACACCGGACTGGTGCTGTCCGGCCGTGTCGGCGTCCGGATGGACGACGGCACCGAGGCCGAGTTCGGCCCCGGCGACGCCCACGTGGTCAGCCCCGGGCACGACGCCTGGGTGATCGGTGACGAGCCGTGCGTCCTGATCGACGTCGCCGTCCCCCGGGCCGAACTGGACGGCGCGGGCGCCCGGGCGGCCCGCTGCCCCTGCGGGGTGGAATTTCGCGCCCCGGAGGGCGCGGTCGACCACCTGATCGACGCCATCCAGCAGCATGCCAGCGGCTCCCACGGGCACCAGGCCAGCCGCGAGCACATCCTGTCCGAGCTGACCCCGGCCTGAGCAGGGCCCGGGGCTCCGGGGTCGCCCCCGGGCCAGCACAGCAGGGTCGCCCCCGGCCAGCACGGAGTGGGCCCGAGGGCTACCAGAAGGCGAAGCCGGCGATCGGCCCGATGATCATAGGATCCGGATAACCAGCGGCGATCACCCACTTGCGGTTAGATGGCGGATGAGGCGACACTCATCACGCGTTCAGCGCGGGCGGCTCAGCGGAGCAGCCCGGCCCGGGGCAGGCGAGGGCTCGGCCCGCCAGCCTCGCCTCCACCGGAGCAGCCCGCTTTCCACCGGAGGGGCGGCGACCGGCGCGAGCCCGCATCTACCTGCGCGCCGCCGGGCTACACCGCCGCGAACCCGGAAGTATTTCGGGCCGAAACCGGGATGACGTTCCTGAACAGGGACTGCCTCAACGCGACCGACCTGTTTTTCAGCCCCGGAACGGCGAACCTGCCCGAGGTGCTCGTCACCGACACCGGATCTTATTCCGACCTGATCTTCGGGATCGCGAGCCTGCTGGGCGCCGACTACCGGCCCGCGCTGGCCGACTTGCCCGACGGCTCGCACTTTGGTCGGGCCGGGCTGCATCACCTCGGCAGCTAGGGCCAGCTCACTGGCACTGATCCGGGCGGCTCGCAGCATCCCGACCACGGTGCGCTGCCCGGCGATGACCACGCAGCGGTCTCATCCTTGGGAGCGTGCTTGCTGCAGCGCCGGCCCGGCGGGGCGTCGGGAGCACAGGTGGGCACATCACGCCGGACGGCGTCGAGGACCCTGCGGCTGGGCCGCCCCGCCGCGTCGGTGGGGAGACCGGCAGCGATCCAGTCGACCTTGCCGAGGTCGTAAACGGGCGCGAACCCGAGTTGCGTGAGCCGGCACGCGGCTCGCGGGCTCATGTCTCAAAGGCCGTCCCAGCAGTTGACGATCACCGGCCGGGACCTGTCGAGTACGTCTGCGGTCTCGGCGGTGAGTGACTTGAGCGGCAAGCGACTGTCAGGAGCCAGACGCATCTTAAGCAGTAGTCCCCGAGTTCGTGAGCTCGCCGATGGTCTGGCCCAACCCGGAACCTGCCCCGGCCGGTGTTGTCGCAGGGAATGCCGGATTCCTCGCGGCGCCCGGCGGCGGTGCCGGGTGGTCGGCCGGGCCTGACGTGCAGCGCCCCGCGAGTGTCAGCCTGTGACTTCACCGATTTATGGCGCGGAGTCTTCAGCGCCTGGCATCCTCCGGCCCCAGTGCGTCCTGATCTGCCGGGCAGCTCAGTAGCCCAGGTGGTTGCGTCAGCCGTCGCGCTGCCAGGCTTTGCGGCCTTCATCGCCGGCTAGAGGGCGCCCAGATGAAGGCACGTTAGGTGTTCTCGGCCGCTGTGGCGATCAGGAGGCGCGGTCGCCGGGTGCCAAGCCGGTGGGCAGCTTGGTCGCCGGGAGCAGCGGCATGACGAGTATGGAGGCGGCGGTCAGCCGGTGAGCAGCTTGCCGTCGGGGCCGGTGACCTGCTGGAGCATGGTGCGGGCGAGCTGCCGGACCTGGGCTGGCAGGGGCACGTAGAGGTTCGCGGCGGCGTAGGCCTGGCCGTCGTGGGTGAGCCAGTTGAGCATGGTGACCAGGTCCTGACCGGTGGCCTGGTTTTGCTGGTGGGTGTAGATCAGCGCCCAGCTGTATCCGCTGACGGGGTAGCTGCTGGCGCCGGGCTGGTTGACGATGGAGAAGTCGGCCGGGGTGATGACGGGTTTCTTTGCGGCGGCGGCGGCGATGGTCTGGGTGGCCGGGAGGACGTAGTCTCCGGCCTGGTTGCGGATGGCGGCGAACGGCAGAACCAGGCCCTGCGAATATGCCTGCTCGACGTATCCGATGGAGAACGGGGTGCGGAACACCGTGGAGGTCACACTGCCGTTGCCTTCGGCCCCTTCCCCGGCCGGCCAGTTCAGCGTCTTGCCGGTGCCGACCTTGGCCGCCCAGGCGGGGTCGACGCTGGACAGGTAGTTGCTGAAGATGTAGGTGGTGCCGCTGCCGTCGGAGCGGTGCACGACGGTGATCGGCGCGGACGGGAGGGTGATGCCCGGGTTGAGGGCGGTGAGGGCCGGGTCGTTCCAGCGGGTGATCTGGCCGAGGAAGATGGCCGCGAGGACCGGGCCGGTCAGGTGCAGCCGGGCGCCCGCCGGGAGGTCCAGGTTGTAGGCCACGCCTTCGGCGCCCAGCGCGTCGGGCACCTGGGTGACCGGGCCTCCTTGGGCGGCGGCTAGCTCGCTCGCGTTCATGGGCACGTCCGAGGCGCCGAAATTCACCTGCTTGGCGCTGATCGCGGCGATGCCCGCGCTGCTGCCCACGGGGGAATAGTTCACGGTGACCGCAGGGTGCTGCTGATCGTATTTGGCGAAGGCCGCGGCGAAGAACGGGGCGACATACGTCGAACCCGCCCCGGCGAGGATGCCCGGGCCGCCGCTGGGGATGGCCGTGGCCCCGGTATTCGTGGCAGGCGTGGTAGTCGTGCTGCTGCATCCGCCGAGGGCGAGGAGGATGATCGCGGCAGCGGCTGCCCTGATGGCTGGGTGCCCTGTGTGGTGTGGCTGAGGGCCGGGCCCTTTGTTGTGGCCTGACATTTTTGTTCCTCTGCTTGAAGATCCGGGGCGGGTTAGTGTCGCTGGGTGGCCCGGACCCAGGCCTGGGTGCCCATCTGGACTGCTTCCCAGGGGCTGCCGAGCGGCGGGGTGTAGGACAAGTCGAGGTCGCTGATCGCCTCGACGGTCATGTTGCTGTAGATCGCGGTGGCGGCGATATCGATCCGCTTGGCGATCTCGGCGTGCCAGTGCCCGAACAGCTGCAGGCCGAGCAGCCGCCCGGTGCTCCGGTCGCCGGTGACCCGCATGGTGATGCGGTGGCTGCCGGGGTAGTAGGCCTTATGGTCATCAGCTCCGGCGCCAACCGTGACCGGGTCGAACCCGGCCGGTGCCGCCTCGTGGTCCCGCAGCCCGGTCCGGGCGGCGGCCTGGTCGAAGATCTTCACCACCTGGGTGCCCAGGCTGCCCGCGAACTGCCGGTTCCCGCCGAGCGCGTTCTCCCCGGCGACCCGGCCCTGCTTGTGCGCGGTGGTGCCCAGCGGCAGGTACGTCTCGCCGAGCAGCCGGTGATGGGTGATCGCGCAATCCCCGGCGGCCAGCACATCGGGCAGGCTGGTCCGCATGCCGCGGTCGACCGCGATCGCGCCCTTGACGCCGAGCGCCGCCCCGGCGCCGGCGGCCAGGGTGGTCTCAGGCCGCACCCCGACAACGACCAGCACCATGTCCGCCGCCCGGGTCACCATCGAGCCGTCAGCCGCGGTGGCCTGGACGTGCAGCCGCCGGATCCGCCGGGCGGGGCCTTGCTGATGGCCTGGACGGTGGTACCGGTCAGCACCTCGACGCCATGGGCGGCCAGTTCGGCATGCACCAGGGCGCCCAGCTGGGGGTCGACGGTGGGCAGCACCTGGGGCAGCTGTTCCATCTGGGTGACCGCCAGCCCGCGGACGGTCAGCGCGTCGGCCATCTCCAGGCCGATGTACCCGGCACCGACGATGACCGCGCTGGCCGGGGCGGCCTGCTCCAGGGTGGCCATGACGGCGAAGGTGTCGCCCATCGAGTGCAGCAGGTGCACCCCATCGGCGGGGCCCAGGGCACCTGGCCCGGCCAGGCCGCCGATCGGCGGCCGGACCGGGACCGCGCCGGTGCCGACCACGAGCTTGTCGTAGCCCAGCACTTCCTCGCCGCCATCGGCCGAGGTGACCAGGAGCTTGCGGCCGGGGACGTCGATGCGGCGGGCGGTGGTGTCCAGCCGCAGCCGCATCCCGGCGGCCTCCAGGTCGGCGACGGTGCGGTGGGCCAGGTTGCGCCAGTGGGTGACCTCGCCGGAGACGTAGTAGGGGATGCCGCAGATGGAGAAGTTCGGGTAGGCGTCCTCAAGGACCACCGTGACATCGGCGGCCGGGTCGACTTCGCGGGCCCGCAGGGCGGCGCTGATCCCGGCGTCGCTGCCGCCGATCATGACCAGGTGCATGGCCGGGCTCCCTCTGCTTGTCTGCTCAAAGAGACTGGACCGGGCCGGGCGGCCGGTCCGCGGACGCCGAGGCGCCGTCGTACCCAGCCCAGGGGGGCGCCCGCCCGGCGTTTTCGTGGTGGGGGACGATGATGCCGGCGGCGCCGGCTGGCGTGATGGCGGGGTACAGCGCCTTGATGATCCCGGCGGCCAGGACGCCGCCGAGGATCTGGGCGGCGATGAAGGGCGGCACCGAGGACGGGGCAATGCCGGCGAAGGTGGCCGAGAACATCCGGCCGATGGTGATGGCCGGGTTGGCGAAGCTGGTGGAGGAGGTGAACCAGTACGCCGCGCCGATGTAGGCGCCGACCGCGGCCGGGGCGGACCGGCTGCGCCCGGACCGGGCCAGCGCGAAGATCACCAGCAGCAGCCCGCAGGTGGCGATGACCTCCGACAGGAAGTGCGCCGCCGAGGCCCGGTACTTGGCGGAGATCGCGGCCGCGGGCAGGGCGAACATCAGGTTCGCGGCCACCGCCCCGGCGATGCACCCGGCGACCTGCGCCGGGAGATACACCGCGGCCTCGCGCCAGCGCAGCCCGCCGAAGGCGGCATCGGCAAAGGACACCACCGGGTTGACGTGGCCGCCGGAGACCGGGCCGAACATCAAGATGATCGCGAACAGCCCGGCCGCGGTCGCTGCCGCGTTCTCAAACAGCTGCAGCCCGGTCTGGCCCGGCGACAGCCGCTGCGCGGCGATACCTGAGCCGATCACCACCGCGGCCAGGAACGCGCTGCCCAGGAACCCGGCGGTCAGCCGGCGCCACAGCGGGACGGGTGCGCTGGTCACGCCGTCATCTTGACAGAGCAGAGTAGCTCAGTCAAGAATGAATCAATGTTTCCTGAGCCAACCTCGGACCTGGCGCGGCGTGCTGCAGTGCACGCCGCGCTCGGCGACTCTGCCCGGCTGCAGATCACCGACAGGCTGCTGGCCGGGGACGCGTCCCCCTCCGAGCTGGCCGCCATGCTGGCCATGCCGTCGAACCTGCTGGCGCACCACCTGCATGTGCTGGAACAGGCCGGGATCATCACCCGGCGCCGGTCTGAGGGCGACCGCCGCCGCACCTACCTGCAGCTGATCCCCGGCGCCCTGGACTCGCTGGCCGCACCGGCAGCCCGCGCAGCGCTGCGGGTGCTGTTCGTCTGCACCGCCAACTCCGCGCGCTCGCACCTGGCCGCGGCGCTGTGGCGCCGGGCCAGCACCGTCCCGGCGGTATCGGCCGGAACGCACCCCGCAGCGGCGATCGACCCCGGCGCCATCGCCGCCGCCGGACGCCACCGCCTGCCGCTTCCCCGGCTGCGGCCGCGGCACATCAGCGACGTCCGGCACGAGAGCGACCTCCTGATCACGGTCTGCGACCGGGCCCACGAGGAACTCGGCGAGGCCCTGGCGGTGCACTGGTCCGTCCCGGACCCGGTGCCGGCCGGTGACCCGGGCAGCTTCGACGCGGCGCTGGCTGAGCTAGCCGATCGCGTCGGGCGCCTGGTACCGCGCCTGGCGGCCGTCTCCTGACCCGGTCGCCTGCCCGCGCAACCGGCCGGGGACGGCGCGATAGCGGCGAGCGCGGCAAGGGGGACCTGGCTGCAGATCGTCCCCGGGCGCCTGGCCGCGGTCCGCGAGGCCCGTCGGCGGCACCTGAAGGCCCGGCCAGGTCGCGGTAGTAGGGGCCGGAAAATCAACGGATTTGGCTGACCTGGATCGGTAGGGCTGCTGGTCGCGACGCCGGGCCTGGGCGCTGCCTTCGTGCCGTTTGCCGGAAGTGTGGCGGAGGTGGCTGGTGGCGATTTGGTTGTTTTCTGATGCTATCCTTGAGCAGCTGCGTCGTTCCCGGACATCGATCGTGATCAGCCGATCCGTTTCTTCATGCTCCCCCCGGCTGACGTGGCGTTCATCGATCCAGGTCGCGGCGGCGGCCCGGCCGATCGCCTGGGCTTGGTTATCTTCAGCCCTCAGGTCTCCATCCATGACGTGCATGACCTGGGATAAGTCTTCCCGATCATCGTGGTGGATGCGGTTATCTCCTGTTGTCCATCACGGAAGCGGGAGGTTCGATGCGCGTACAGCGGGTGCTCATGCCGGGCCCGGGAATGGAGTCGTGGACTCTGCTCGGCGACAACCAGGTCCCCCTCAAACCGGTGGAGCGGTTCCTGGGGTACCTGGCCTCGATCGAGAAGTCACCGAACACTGTCAAGGCCTATGCCCCATGATCTGAAGGACTGGTTCACCTACCTGACCGGCCACGATCTCGACTGGCAGGCCGTCACGGTCGAGGACGTTGCCGGGTTCGTCGCCTGGCTGCGCCTGCCGCCCGCGGGTCGTGATGGGAAGGTCGCCGTGCTGCCGAGCGTCGAGCATCACTGCTCGGCGGCCAGCGTGAACCGCAAGCTGGCGGCTCTGACGTCGTTTTGTGAGTTCCATGCCCGCCACGGGATGAAGCTGGCCGGGCTGCTGGTCACGATGCAGCCAGCAGAACGGCGGGGTGCCGGGTCAACAACGTCCTACAAGCCGTTCCTGCACCACGTCACCAAGAGCGGGCCGCAGCGGCGGCGCACGATCAAGCTGAAGACGTCCCGGCCCCGGCCGAAAGTGCTGACCGCCGTGGAGGTGCAAACCATCCTGGACGCCTGCGGCCACCTGCGAGATCGCCTGCTTTTCGCTCTTCTGCTGGACTGCGGAGTCAGGATCGGCGGGCCCTCGGCCTCCGGCATGAGGACATGGGGATCGCCGAGCGGGCCGTGGCCGTCACGCCGCGGCCCAACGACAACCGGGCCCGCGCTAAGGCGGGCATCTCCCGGACCATCCCGGCCAGCGCCGAATTGATGCGGCTCTATGCCGACTACCTCACCCGCGGGTACGGCTCGCTAGATTCGGATTACGTATTCGTCAATCTGTGGTCGCAGCCCTACGGCCGTCCCTGGACCTACGCTGCCGTCTACGACCTCGTGCTGCGGCTGCGGCAGCGGACTGGTATCGACTTCGAGCCCCATCAATGGCGTCACACCTACGCGACCTGGTTTCAACCGGGACGTGCCCCAGGAGGTCATCCGTGTCCTACTCGATCATGAGTCGACTCAGATGACCTCGCATTATGCCAAGATCACCGATCAGACGGTGCGGCGGCACTGGGAGAAAGCCACCAAGGTCAACGTCAACGGCGAACGCGTCATCGTCGATCCGGACGGGCCGCTCGCCCAGGCGCAGTGGGCCAAGACCCGGTACGGCATGGCCACCCAAACGCTGTCCAACGGCTACTGCGGCCTGCCAGTTCAGAAGAGCTGTCCGCATGCCAACGCGTGTCTGACCTGCCCAGTCTTCATCTCCGGGCCGGAGTTCCTGCCGGAGCTACGCGAGCAGCGCCACCGCACGTTCACCCTCATCGAGGTGTCCACCGGCAAGGGCCAGGCCCGGGTCGCGGAGATGAACCAGCAGGTCCTCACCAACCTGGACAAGATGATCTGCGAGATCGAAAAGGACGAGGGAAACGAGACCGCCGATGCGGGCTGACAACTCCCGCCACGTTGTCGCGGCAGCTCGCCGCCGCGCCGAGCAGACCCGCGAACACGCTATCGCCGCGTTGCGGCGCATGGATGGCACCGGCCAGCGGATCAGCTTTGACGCTGTCGCCCGTGAGGCCGGTATCTCCCGGTCCTGGCTCTACTCCCAGGACGACCTGCGCGCCGAGATCGAGCGCCTTCGCCAGCGGCACCCAGCCGCACTGTCAGCGCCGGTTCCTCCGCAGCGGCAACGGGCCTCAGATTCTTCACTGCTGCGCCGTCTTGAGGCGGCAACGGTGCGCGCCCGCCGTCTGGAGGCCGACAACCAGCAGCTCCGCGACGCTCTCGCCCGAGCGCTCGGCGAACGCCGGGCCGCTGAGGTACTCGGACAGACGGACGGTCGCGACACGCCGAAGAGCAGCTCGCCGAAACTCATAGGACCCTGCTGAATAGGCACCCCGACCCGTCCGTCAGCGACACCGTCCACATCGCGTCGCCGCAGGTCAAAGCCATGATCAAAAACAGGGCTAAAGATAAGCTTGGCGGCCCAGCTGTGCACGCTTCCCTGGCTGGGTTCGTTCGTTCCAAATGACCGGACAGGTGCCTTAAACGGACGTCACGCCCCGGAGGCGGCCGCAGTGGCGAACATCGGCTACGCCGGGTGCGCTGCCCTCGCCCAGGACCTCACCGCCCAGCGCCAGGCCCTGGCCGCGCTCGGCGTCCCCGGGCGACCGGGGCTACCTGACAAGGGCCTGACCGGCACCAGCCGTTTCCCGGGTCCATCAGTTACTCAGGGCGGGCTCGCGGGTGAGATTGGCCAGTGCGGCGAGATTTTTCTGCCCGGTGGGTTCGGTGGCGCGGAGGGGCACGAGGGCGATCCTGTCGGCTATGGCGCTCACCTGCTGGATCGGCCCGGCCTCGCTGGCGGCGCGTTGCCGGAGGAAAGGCGCCTCGGGGTGGGCGGCGCTGATGGAGTTGTTGATGACCCATGCCCAGGGATGGATACCCGCGCGTTCCAGGTCCTCCTGCAGGCCCTGGGCTTCCAGGACCGGTGTGGTCTCGGCGAGGGTCACCAGGATGACCTTGGTCTGGGCTGGGTCCTGCAGGCGCATGAGGGGGGTGGCGAAGTTCCTCGAGTCGCCCATGTGGCGGGCGACCTCGCGATGGTAGGAGCCGGTGGCATCCAGCAGCAGCAACGTGTGCCCCGTAGGTGCGGTGTCGACGACGACGAACCGGCGCCTGGATTCGCTGAGCACCCTGGAGAACTCCTGAAAGACCGCGATCTCCTCGGTACAGGGGGACAGCAGATCCTCGGCCAGCACTGCTCGTCCGGCTTCGTCCAGGTCTTTGCCCTTCGCCGCCATCACATGATCGCGGTAGGCCTGGACCGCTGCGACGGGATCGATGCGGGAGACCTGCAGTCCGGCGACGGTGCCGTGCAGTGTCCCGGTGAGATGCGCCGCCGGGTCGGTGGTGGTCAGGTGCACCTCGCGGCCCGCCCGGGCCAGCGCGACGGCGATGGCTGCGGCGATGGTGGTCTTGCCGACCCCGCCCTTGCCCATGCACATGACCAGTCCGTGATCGGCCCGCAGGATCTCGCCGACCAGCCTGGCCAGGGCCGCATCGGGGAGATCCGGCGGTGGGGGCGCGCCGGCCCCGGCGGTCATGCTCGCGGGACTGAACAGCGTGCTCAGGGCCTCCACGCCGATCATGTTCACCGCCTTGAGGGGCAGGATGTCGCGCGGCAGGCCGGCGATCGCGGGCGGGATGGCGGCGACTGCGCGGGCCTCCCCGGCCCGGACGGCCCGGGTAAGGTCGTCCTCACCGGTCGTCTGGGGCAGCACAGCGTTGATGACGACGTACTGGCCGGTGATGCCGATCTGCCGGAGTTCACCGCTGGTGCGTTCGATCTCGGCCAGCGCGGAGGCCTGCGGGCGGCCGACCAGAACCATCCTTGTCTGGGCCGGGTCCTTCAGGGCGCTGACGGCCCGCGCATACACGGCCTTCTGCTTCTCCAGACCAGAGAGCGGGCCCAGGCAAGACGCATCTCCCTTGCCAGCCACAAGGAAGTCATTCCAGGATCCCGGAAGCTGCAGCAGGCGGATGGTATGGCCGGTCGGCGCGGTGTCGAAGACGATGTGGTCGTACTGGCCGATCAAGTTCTCGTCCGCGAGCAGGGCGGTGAACTCATTGAAGGACGCGATCTCGGTCGTGCACGAACCGGACAGCTGCTCGGTGATCATGGCCAGCTCTTTGTCCGGGAGCAGCCCGCGCACCGGGGCGATGATCCGTTCCCGGTAGGCCTCAGCTGCCTGCCCGGGGTCGATCTCCAGCGCGGACAAGCCGGGCACCTGCTCAATCGGGGTAATGGTGTTGCCGATCGTCATGCCGAGGACTTGCCCGACGTTCGACGCCGGGTCGGTGCTGACCAGCAGCACCCGCTTGGCGCGGCGAGCCAGGTGCAGGGCCGCGGCGCAGGCGACGGAGGTCTTGCCGACCCCGCCCTTGCCGGTGAAGAACACGAACCGCGGCGGGGCTTCCAGGAACTTCATCTCGATCCCTCGCAGCATCCAGCCGGGCCGCAGCTGCCGGCGGTTTCGGTCAACCCCAGCTTTGTGGCGCCCATCGGGGCTGCCACGGCGCTGACCAGACCCGCGTAGCGGAGAAGCTGATCTCTGCCCGGGTACCTGCCGGTGGCGACGGTTACCCCGTCCACCATGGTCAGCGGCAGCCCCGCAGATCCGGCCACCTCCAGGAAGGAGCGCACGCTGGCGTTCCCGGCAAAGGCGGCCGGGTCGCTGGCCAGGTTGTGCCGGGAGATGTCCGCGCCAGGCCCCTGAGGTGATCGAAGTCGGCCGTGAACGTCACCAGCGCCTGGTCCAGGCCGGGGCCGCACACCCCGGTGCTGCAGCACAAGGCTGGTTCGTACACGTTAATCACGGGCATGGCATTCTCCTATCAGCAGGTCGGGGCTAGCGTGGCTCCTCCCGGTCATTTGAGGCTGAAAGCCAGGTGGACAGACGACTCTGGAACCTCCGGGATACATCGACAGACATCGATGGGTTGCCATACGGCCACCTTCCCACAGGACATCGACGCCTGTCAATATAGGCACTTGTCGAAGTCTTGGATGACGCTGCCGCAGGAAGATCCGCGGCGCGGAGCAGCCCGCGTCACCTCAGCCAGGTCCAGGAGGACGGCGACCTGATCGTCACGGTGTGCGGCCTGGCCCATGAAGAACTCGGTCATCTGCCGGCGGTGTACTGGTGGTCCCGCCTCGGTCCCGTTCGGCGATCCCGCCACCTTCGATGTGGTGTCGGCGACGGTCGCGGCGATATAGGCGAGGATCGCAGCCATGGATCCGATGATCGGCTGGATGATCGTTCGCCGGTCAGGGCCGAAGGCCACCCGGATGGGCTAGCGACCTCGTTATTTGGTGATGTGGCGGCAGCGCTCCGTGAGCACGGTTCGGCAACGCTTGATGAGCGCTGCTATTACGTTCGCCGCCCTGACTGAGTCCAGGTCGGCGGTCACCGCAACGTGCGCGGTCGCGGCATCAACGACTGCCCGGTGGCGGCTATCACGCTTACGCGCGTTGTGACGGGGCGGGATAGTGCCTCGATCCCCTCTGCGCTGAGCCTGACGGCGAGTGCCGCTCTTGACGATCCAGCCATATCATTTAGATATTTGACCGGGCAGCCGACGGCAGGAGGCATCCCGATGCACGCACCAGATGACAGCACCACTCCCTCGCGATCTGTCACTTCTGAGGCGTCTGATCAGGCCATGGGAGTTCCGGCACCTCCGTGCCGTCGCGGGCGTGCGCTGGCCCGACGAGCGTTGATTTAGGTTCGCCGTGGAGCTGGGTGAGCCGCATTGCGGCGGCCGCGCTCATGGACGCTTCAGGAACCTCAGATAAAACGCCGCGAACACCAGGACAATTCCGACGTTTACTATCAGCCGCTCCCAGAACTGGTTCCTGAAGAACAGGACGTCCACGCCGACGACGACGGCTACCAGCGCGAGCACGTAAAGCACGACGGCTGCGCGTCTTCCCATCGTTCCTTCCTACTATGTGCGACGGAGTGGAGCAAGATCGGCGCTGGTTTCAGTGAATCGCTTGCGCTGGCTGAACCATTTGATGCCCTGTTCTCCCGAGCTGCGCCACGCGTACGTGTCACCAACCCGCACTGGCACGGTTTCAGGCAGGCAAGGTGAGGTGGCGAGCGGTGCGCTTAGGCCGGGATCGGCCCGCTGGCAGGACCGGCTGAGTGTGCTCCAGCGCCGTCTGGCCGGCGGGTGCCACCTCAACCGGCCGATCGGCCGGCTGGTGGCTGACTGTGGCCTTGAACTGACCGGGATGTGCAAACTACTACATGGAGGGGCCCAAGCCGTTCGGCTACCTGTTCGAGGGCAGCGCATTCAAGGCATGAGCGCCACCGGCAGTAAGGCTGCGCAGGCTGGCTTCTGTGATGGTGTCCCGGATTGGAACTGGCTTCTGTGATGGTGTCCCGGATTGGAAGAGGTATCAGGCGGGCGCCGCACACGCGGGGGTTGATGGCCGCTGCCCGGCCGCGTCGGCGGTGCCGGCCAGGTCGTGGAATAAGTAGGGCCGCGCTCGAAGGCTCGCCCGACTAACCGGGCGCGGCGGTGCTGCTTGATCACGTCGGCATCGTCTCGCTGGCCGCGCTGCCGGGGTAGCGGCTCCCGGACGGGCGTGGAAGGCGTAGGCCAGCCCGGTCAGGGCCAGGCCCAGTGATGTGCCCAAGGCCGCGGCTCATGTTGAGGATGCCGTTGGCCATGCCTGAGAGCAGCCAGCGCGGGGCTGTGCCCTGCCACGGTCCTACGTGAGAGGTGCGGCGGTGAAGTGGAAGGTGGTGCCTACGCTGTTCTGGATGAATGCGCCGGGCAGGTGCCGTGCGATCGCGTGGGTGGCTTTCCAGCCGGTGCAGTGGGCGGGGATGATCACGTCGGGTGCGAGCCGGTCCAGCGCGCCGATGGTCTCGCCGATGACCGGCTCGAACAGGGGGCCGGTGAGATGGAATCCGCCGATGACCGCGTGCAGCTTGTCCACGCCGGTCAGGTGCTGGGCGTAGCGGCAGATGTTGATCACGCCGGCGTGCCCGCAGCCGGTGAGGACGACGAGCCCGCGCCCGGTGACGTTGGCGATCAGTGCCTGGTCGTCCAGGATCAGCGGGTCGGGCTCCCAGCTGCCGCTGCGCCAGGCCTGGTGGATGGGGAACCCCTTCTCAAAGCCGGTGACCCGGTCGACCTCGCCGGTGATCAGCACCGACCGGTCATACAGGAACGACGGCTGCCGCTGCTCGATGACGTCAAAGCCGGCTTCGTCCAGGGCGCGGCGGCTGGTGGTGGGCAGCTCGAACGGCTCACCGCCGGGGATGGCCAGCCGGCGCCGGGACCAGAACTCGGGGTGGATCAGTACCGGCAGGTTCGCCCGGCCCAGCCGGGCGATGAGCCCGGACAGCCCGGTGGCGTGGTCGAAGTGGCCGTGGCTGCACACGATCGCCTCGATGCCGGCGGGGTCGCGGCCCAGGCGGCGCAGGTTGTCGGCGCAGCCGTCCGGGGTCACGCCGGTGTCGAACAGGAGCCGGTGCACCCGGTCGCCCTTGCGCACCTCGACCAGGGCGGAGAACCCATGCTGGGCGAGCGGGGCGTCTGGCACCTTGCCGTCGGCCAGCGTCGGGGCATCCAGCATCGGTGCTTGCCGGCTCATACCGGCCAGCGACAGCCGCTTCGCCGGGCCCTCGTCCGGCAGCAGCATGTCCATGGCGTTGTCGCACACCGTCAGCACCGTCAGCTCGTCGACCGGCTCGAGCGCAAGCACCTCGCCCTTCCACTCGGCGCTGGCCGGCAACGCCTCGACCGGGCTGCCTTCGGCTTGGTTACCGGCGTCGCACATCGGATGCTCCTCCCTGACCGCAGCCCGGCCAGGCTCCGTACCTCGGCCGGACCGTAACAGCAGCCCCAGGTCCGGTTGACTGGTTACGTTCGCTAGTTAACAGTTCGGGAGGGCGTTGTCGACCCGGGGGTGCGGTGCGGCGAGCCGGAAGCCTGCCCGCTGAGCCGATGGCGGGCAGCCTGCAGCGCTGTCGCGGAGATGGCCACGGCAAATCACGCCAGGTGAAGTCGTCGCTGTCATCGTCAGCGCGGTGGATTTCACCGCGGCCGGCATCCGCCGTGATGCGGCCGGCCGAAAGCTGCAGGCGTAATCCGGGCTGGGTTCCCGGATCCGTGAAGTCGGCCTGCGCCCGCTATTTCGGCGCCGCCGCGCCGGGTGCCCCGCCGGTGGCGGCGGTCACCACAGCGGTGCCGAGGCCCGCCGCGAGGACCACCGCCGTACCGGCCAGGATGCTGTTCCGCTTGCGCGTCATCATCTTCTCCATCTCCGCGTGGACCTGATCGCTCCCGCGGAGCCCGCCGGGCCCTGGTCGCCTCGAGGGCTCTGGGCGCGGGGTCTGGTTCCGGCAAGGCCGTCCGCCTGCTGTGCCCCGGACCAATGTCCCTACCCCTGGGGGTATACGCGCCGGAGGCTGTCGCTAGGGGCTAGGCGCGGAAGCGGAGGCGATGGTGACGATGATGTTCTGGAACGGCGGCGGCTGGGCATGGTGGCAGGCCGGCCTGATGTGGATCGCCATGATCGCGTTCTGGGCCCTGCTGATCTGGGCGGTCTACACCCTCATCACAGGTGTCACCCGCCGGCCGGGCCAGCCCGATCGCGGCAGCGGGCCGCAGCCGGGCGGTGCCCGCCGGATCCTGGACGAGCGGCTGGCCCGCGGGGAGATCAGCCCCGAGGAGTACCGGCGGCTGCGTGAGGTGCTGGAGGGCGGTGAGGGCCGCAGCCCGGCCCGGAGCGGTGAAAGCAAGGCCTGATGACCGCCGTGACCAGCCACTCCTCGCGGCCTTCAGCGGATGGCCGGGGAAGACAAGGACCGCAGCGACATCGTCACCCAGGTCCCGGCGATGACCAAAGCCCTTCAGCCGGCGGCGATGGGCCTGACACGACTGAGATGGGGATGCACCATGACGACTACGACGTATGCGGTGACCGGGATGACCTGCGGGCACTGCGTGCATGCGGTCACCGGAGAACTGTCTGGCCTGGAGGGGGTGTCCAAGGTGGATGTTGACCTGGTGCCGGGCGGCCAATCCCGGGTGACGGTGACCAGCGAGGCCGGATTGCCGGAGGAGGGGGTCGCGGCGGCCCTGGACGAGGCCGGGGACTACCGGCTCGCCGCATAACCCTGCGGACCGCCGGTCTTTCCCCGCAGCGGCGGGGCCAGCGCAGGACGGCGGCATCACCTGGTCCCGGGCAGGAGGAACGTTCCGTTGAGTACGGGCACCATACGAAGGCCAGAGGTCGCGGCCGGGCCGGTCGGCAGCGTGGAACTGTCGATCGGCGGGATGACCTGCGCCTCGTGCGCGGCGCGGATCGAAAAGAAGCTGAACAGGCTGGACGGTGTCACGGCCACGGTGAACTTCGCCACGGAGAAGGCCCGGGTCAGTTTCCCCGCCGCGGTCAGCCCCGATGACCTGATCTCGGTCGTGAAGCAGGCCGGGTACACCGCGGCGCTGCCGGCCCCGCCGCCGGCCGCTGCGGCGCCGGGGAGCCCGGTGGAGGAGGCAGCAGCTGATAAGACGGCCGCGCTGCAGCAGCGGCTGCTGGTCTCGCTGGCGCTCGCCGTCCCGGTGGTCGTGCTGGCGATGGCGCCGGTGCTGCAGTTCCGCAACTGGCAGTGGCTGTCGCTGGCGCTGGCCGCGCCGGTAGCGGTATGGGGAGCCTGGCCGTTCCACCGGGCGGCGCTGACCAACGCGCGCCATCGCGCGGCGACGATGGACACCCTCATCTCGGTGGGGGTAATGGCCGCGTTCTGCTGGTCGGTGTATGCGCTGTTCTTCGGGGACGCTGGCCGGGCCGGGATGCGGATGAGCTTCACCCTGCTCGCGCACCAGGCCGGGACCGACGGCATCTACCTGGACACCGCCGCCGGGGTGACCGTGCTGATCTTGCTGGGCCGCTACTTGGAGGCCGGTGCCAAGCGGCGCTCCGGCGCGGCAGTGCGGGCGCTGGCCTGCCTTGGCGCCAAGGACGCCGCCGTGCTCCGGGACGGCAGCGAGGTGCGTGTCCCGGTGGAGCAACTGGCCGCCGGGGATCTTCTCGTCGTCCGGCCGGGCGAGAAGATCGCCACCGACGGGACGGTCGAATCCGGCAGTTCCGCGGTCGACACCTCGATGCTCACCGGTGAGCCGGTCCCCGTCGAGGTCACCGCGGGGGACGCGGTGACCGGCGGGTGCGTGATCACCAGCGGCCGGCTGGTGGTCCGCGCCACCCGCGTCGGCGCGGATACGCAGCTCGCCCAGATGACCCGCCTGGTGGAAGAGGCACAGAGCGGCAAGGCGCCAGTGCAGCGGCTCGCCAACCGGGTCTCCGCGGTGTTCGTTCCGGTCGTGATGGGCGTCGCGGTGGCGACTTTGGCGGCATGGCTGGCGGCTGGGCAGAGCCCCGGTGCCGCCTTCACCGCCGCGGTGGCCGTGCTGATCATCGCCTGCCCGTGCGCGATGGGTCTCGCCACCCCGACCGCGCTGCTGGTCGGCACCGGCCGCGGCGCCCAGCTCGGCATCTTGATCAAAGGGCCCGAGGTGCTCGAATCCACCCGCACCATCGACACGATGGTGCTGGACAAGACCGGCACCATCACCACCGGCCGGATGAGCCTGGCCGGCGTGGTCGCCGCGCCCGGGGAAGACCCCGATCAGCTGCTGCGGCTGGCCGGAGCGGCCGAGGACGCCTCGGGGCACCCGATCGCCGCCGCGATCGCCAGCGGTGCCCGGCAGCGGCTCGGGCCGGCCCTGCCCGCCCTGGATGAGTTCACCAGCCACCAAGGCCTCGGCGTCACCGCCGTTGTGGACGGGCACGCGGTCGCCATCGGCCGCGCAGGCTGGCTGGAGTCCGAATGGGCGCAGCCCCTCCCGGCTGCCCTGGCAGGCCGCGCGGCTGGGGCCGAGGCAGCCGGGCAGACCGCGGTGTTCGCCGGCTGGGACGGCCGCATCCGCGGTGTACTGATCGTCGCCAACACCGTCAAGCCGGCCTCGGCCGAGGCGGTCGCCAGGCTGCGCGGCATGGGCCTTCGGCCAGTGCTGCTCACCGGCGACAACGCCCGCGCCGCCCGCGCCGTCGCGGATGAGGTCGGCATCGAGGACGTCATCGCCGGGGTTCTGCCTGCCGCCAAAGCCGCGGCCATCAAGGAGCTCCAGGCCGCCGGGCGGGTTGTGGCCATGGCCGGCGACGGCGTCAACGACGCCGGCGCGCTTGCCCAGGCCGACCTGGGCCTCGCCATGGGCACCGGCGCCGACGCCGCGATCGAGGCCAGCGACCTGACCCTGGTCCGTGGCGATCTGCGCGCCGTACCCGAGGCGATCCTTTTGTCCCGCCGCACGCTCGCGACCATCAAGGGCAACCTGTTCTGGGCCGTCGCCTACAACACCGCCGCCATCCCGCTGGCCGCGGCCGGATTCCTCAACCCGCTGATCGCCGGGGCCGCGATGGCCTTCAGCTCTGTGTTCGTGGTCACCAACAGCCTCCGGCTGCGCCGCTTCCGGACGTCAGCCACCCGGTAGCAAGGGCCGGTAAGGCCGGCTGGTACCCCCGGGTCCGGCCCGTCAGCCAGGGCGGTGACCGCCACGTGGCGGAGACCCGCGCCGGGGGTCAGGTGCGGCAGCCGTCGCCGCGCCGAAGCAGTCGAGGACGTCATCTGGGTCGAGCGACGCCCGGAGGGGATCCTGCGCCAACTGGTTGAGCGCGGACGCCGCGCCCACGGCCTGCAGGACCCCGGAACCCGGCCAGGTCGACCACGCCCTCAACCTGGCGATATCGCTGGTCCCGGCACCGGCGAGCCGAGCCTGCTCGGCGCCGACCATGCCGGTGCGGGGAACCTCGATGCCGAGGTGGCTGACGGTGCGCCATCGCCACGGTTCTCCAGCAGCACGAGCGTCAGCGGTGGCCCGGCGATCGCGGAGTTGGCGTAACCGGAACGGAGCTTGGCTGGCCTGCTGCCAGACAGCTTGGTGTGGAGGGCGGCCATAGCCGTCGATATCGCTGGCGTTCAAGGCGAGCTGGACACAGGGCATCGAACCTCCCATGCGAAAGACTTCGACGACTGCCTATATCTCGTCCCGCCTTGTTCCCTCAGGGCGCGAGCACCAGATGCGCCGCACCGGCAAGGTCCAGGCACCCCATCGAATCCGCCCGGTGCTCCGCCGGTCTCACTGCAGGGCGCCCGGCCTGATCGCTCCACCCGCCGCCGGGACGTCAAGCCGACTGGCCCCGGCGTGTTCTGCGGCTCTCGCGCAGGGAATCCAGGGCGGCCCTGAGCCTGCCCGCGGCCTCGTCGGCGACCGGCTGGAGGGCGGGCTGGCCGGTGATGGTCACCATGGTCTGCGGGTCGAGCGCTTCGACGATGGTCTGGCCCGCCTCGCTGCGCACCACCACATTGCACGGCAGCAGCAGGCCGAGAGAAGAGTCAATGCCGAGCGCCCGGTGCGCCAGGGACGGGTGGCAGGCACCCAGGATCAGGTAGTCCTCCATGTCCTCGCCCAGCTTGCCGTGCAGGGTCGCCCGCACGTCGATCTCGGTCAGCACGCCGAAGCCCTGGGCCCTGAGCGCGTCGCGCACGCGGGCCGTTCCCTCAGCGAACGGCGCCTCGATGCGGATGCTGATGCCGTAACCCATGTCTCCTCCCGCGTCTGCTGTGTCAGGCCAGGGTGAGGAACATCTTCTCCATTTGTTCCTCCGTCATTGGGGAGTCGGTGTCCCCGGACAGGCATTGCCGCATGCCGCTGGCCACGATCTTGAAGCCGGCCCGGTCGAGGGCACGTGATACCGCGGCGAGCTGGGTGACCACGTCGGTGCAGTCCCGGCCGGACTCCACCATGGCGATGACCCCGGCCAGCTGGCCGTGGGCGCGGCGGAGCCGGTTGAGCGCCTGGCCTGCGGCATCCTCATCGATCTTCATCAACCGTCTCCCTTGCTATTGACTCATCTCAGTATACCCGGCAGGGTATATGCCCTGCGGCACGTCACAACAGGCCGGGGAGGCTGCGGGTCAGCGTGTCGCCGGCCACGAGAAGGACCAGCAGCGTGAACGCCGCGCTCAGCCGCTGCGGGCTGGCGTGCCCGGCCAGGCTGCCGCCGGCAAGGGCGCCGATTACCGCCGCGCCGGTGAACACCCCGATGAGCGCCCAGTCCAGGGCCAGGCCGCTGTGACCAGCCCGCGCCGCGAGGGCTACCGCACTGTTCACCGCGATCACGACGAGGGAGGTTCCGGCCGCCGTGGGCATGTCGAAGCCGAGGACCAGGACCAGCGCGGGGACGACGACGAACCCGCCGCCGACCCCGAAGAATCCGGTGATCAGCCCGACGCCGGTGGCGGCGGCCGCGACCAGGATGGCATGCCGGGCCCCGCCGGCAGGCGCGGCGCCCTGGGCGCCCTGAGCCTGGCCGCGGCGGCGCAGGATCATCATGACCGCCACCGCGAGCATGAGCAGGCCGAACCCGGCCAGCAGCATGTTCGCCGGGACCGCCGCGCTGGCTCTCGATCCGGCATAGGAGCCAGCGATGCCAAGAACCCGAACGTCGCGCCTGCCTTGAGCCGGACCCGCCCGCCCCGGGCATGCACCAGCGCACCGACGGCAGCGGCGGTACCGGCCACCATCAGTGACGCGGTAGTGGCCTGATGTGCGCTCTGGCCCAGCAGGTACACGAGGGCGGGCACGGTGAGGATGGACCCGCCCCCGCCGAGCGCGCCGAGGCTGGCCCCGATCAGCAGGCCCGCCGCGACGGCCAGCACGATCACCGGCTCACGCCACCCGGCCGGCGCGGCCACCGGCAGCGACCACGGGGAGCCCGGCGCGCGCCCAGGCGTGCATTCCCCCGGACAGGTTGATAACCTCGCGGCCCTCGCGGGCCAGCATCCTGGCGGCCACGGAGGACCGGTGGCCGGAACGGCACACCGTGACCACGGTGCGTCGTGGTGGCAGGTCCTTCATCCGGGCGGGAAGGTGGCTGAGCGGGATGTGCCGGGCGCCGGGGGCGTGCCCGGCCCGCCATTCGGGGCCCTCGCGCACGTCCAGCAGGATCGCGCCCTGGCGCACCAGCTGGCTGGCCTGCTCCGCGCTGGCCCTGGGCGGTCGCCGGAACAGGCCGCCGGGCCAGCCGCTCATGCCGCCCTCCCGGCTGCCGCGCCGGTGACCAGGCAGAATCCGGCATCAGCGGCGCGGGTGTACTCGTCGTCGATGGCGACCACGGCGAGCCCGGCTGCCTGGAGGAGGGACGCGGCGACGACGGCACGGTATCCGGAGCGGCAGTGCACCCAGATCTCGCCCCCGGGGACTTCGCCGGTACGGGCACGCAGATCCTGTAGCGGGATGTGGAGCGCGCCGTCGAGACGGCTGCCGGCCCGTTCGCCAGGGTCGCCCAGCGCTGCGGTGTCGATGCTGATGACCTCGATCATCGCCGCCGCCCGTCGCGGTGGGCCGCGGCGAAAGCACGCACGTCCACTTCACGTACCATGATCATCTCCTATATACCCCTATGGGTATCTATTATACCCCCGTGGGTATCCATTACTGGAACCGGAATCTATGTAAGAGGCCATGCGCAAATACCCCCGCCGGCATACCGGCCGATCACGGCCGCCGGGCCTTCGTTGTGCGGGCCGCCGCCGGTGGCCTGCCAGCTGCTGGGCCCAGATGCTCTCGTCCCCCGGCGGGAATGACTGCCTGTTTCCTGCGGCTATCATGAGCGTATATACCCACGGGGGTATTTTTGGAGGTGCGTGATGAAAGTTGTCAAGCTCATGAACGGGGTGGTGGGACGATCCGCGCGGGTGCTGGCGGGTCTGGCCCTGATCGCGGGTGGCATTGCCGCCGGCGGGACGGGCGGCCTGGTTCTCGCGCTCATCGGTGTCGTCCCGCTGGCGGCCGGGGCGGCCGGGGCATGCCTGGCCGCGCCGCTGTTGCGGGCCCCACTGCGGGCCCGCTGACCGGCGGCCGCAGATGATCACGCCGGAGACGGGCCGGAGCGGGACGCGGGCAGCCATGACCGAGGGGGCGACACCCCGGCCCGGGCGGCTGCTGCCGGCCTGGCGGCAGGCGCTGGTGGTCGTTGCCCACCCGGACGACGAGACCTTCGGGCTCGGCGCGGTAGCCGACCGGTTCACCGCGGCCGGCACCGCGGTGCACGTGCTGTGCTTCACCCACGGCGAGGCTTCCACCCTGAACGAGAACCACGCCGAACTACGCCGGGCGCGTGCCCGGGAACTTCGCCAGGCCGCCGCCGAGCTCGGGGTCGTCACCGTGACCCTGCTCGATTACCCCGACGGCCATCTCGCGGCGGTACCGCCGGGCGAGCTGTCCGGCCATGTCACCCGCCAGGCTGCGCGCCACGGCGCAGAAGGCCTGCTGGTATTCGATGAAACCGGCATCACCGGCCACCCTGACCACCAGGCCGCGACACGCGCTGCCATGCATGCGGCGCGAACAGGCACTCCGCCGGTGCTGGCCTGGGCCCTGCAGGACACCGTCGCTGACCGGCTGCGCGAGGAGACCGGCGAGGCCTTCAAGGGCCAGCCGCACGGCCGCATCGACCTGTGCATCCGGGTGGACCGGGCCAGGCAGCGCCGCGCTGCCCTCAGGCACGCCAGCCAGATCTCGCCGGCCGCCGTCTTGTGGCGGCGGCTGCAACTGCAAGGCGACTGCGAGCACCTGCGCTGGCTGCTGCCACCCGGAGGGCCAGCCCCGGCGCAGATTTAGGAGGAGAAACCTGGTGACGCTACAACTGGGCGACACCGCCCCGGATTCCAAGGCGGAGACCACGCGGGGACCGATCCGCTCCACAAGTGGCTGGGCGGCTCGCGGGAGGTGCTGTTCAGCCACCCGGCGGACTTCACGCCGGTCTGCACGACCGAACTCGGGGCGGTGGCCAGGCTCAAGGGTGAGTTCGACCGGCGCGGCACCAAGGCCATGGGGTTGCTGGTAGACCCGGTCGAGTCCCATCTCCGGTGGGAGGGCCACATCGGGGAGACCCAGGGAGCCCCGGTGAGATCCCCCATGATCGCCGATGCGGACCGCGAGGTCTCGGCACGGTACGGATGCGCACGAACCGCCAGATCGTGGCCATCCAACCGTCCGTCATGCCGCCAGCCCTACGGATTCACCGCATCGGGGCCATGGCGGCGAAGGCGCTGTGCCGGCATGGGCGCAGCGCCAACGGAACTAGCTCACTCAGGGCCCGCACGTCACTCGCCCCCGGCCCGGCGGATAGTGCGGGCGCCAGGGAAATGCCGTCGCCGTGGCATCCGTTAATACCCCCCAGGGGTATCGTGGGATGCCCGGCGAGATGAGGTGGCGCAGCATGGCGACGGTCGGGCTGACATCGGAGAATTTCGAGGCGATGACCCGCGGGGAAGGGGCTGGCGCTGGTCGACTTCTGGGCGTCGTGGTGCGGTCCGTGCCGCGTTTTCGGCCCGGTCTTCGAGCGGGTGTCAGGCCGGCACGCGGACGCGGTGTTCGGCAAGGTCGACACCGAGGCCCAGCCGGTGCTGGCCGGCGGATTCGGGATCTCCTCGATCGTCGGGTAGCGGCGGCGCGTTGCCGCGCCGCCGCCCCCTAAGAACCGGCCATGCGGACTTTCTCCGCAACTCGGCTCAAGCAGGCCCTATGGCAGGGTGCTGGGCTTGCTGCCGCCGAGACGTCGGCGGCAGTGTGCGTGGATGAGGCGGTATGCGACTTGCTCGCCCGGTGTGCCGAGGTCCATCACGGCGGAGAGCGCTTCCTTGCGGACCGCTTTCCGGATGATGGTGTGCCACTGCTCCCACTCGCGCTCGTCGTGCGGTTCGTGGCTGGCGTAGAGCAGCAGCCCCCGGCAGAGCGGGCACCGGCCGCGCTGGCGGCGCAGCAGGTGCCAGGTCGCGGGGCTGACCGGGGGCCGGGTGCGCGCGCGGCGCTTGGCCCAGTATCCGGCCAGGTCGGGGTCATCAGGGGATGCCCTTCCCGCGACCATCACGTGCCGGACGATTTTCGTCCAGGAGAACCTGCGGAGGTAGCGGCCGGTGTCCCGGCTGCCGAACAGCCACCTGTCGTTCCTGGACGGGTTGAACATGCCGAAGTACCGGGCAGCGACCCAGTGCCGTGACTTGTTCGGGTGAGTGTGCCTGGCCCATTTCCAGGCCAGGCGCCACATATGGGCGTCCAGCTTGCCGAAGGCGCGGCTGGACACCCCGATCCGGTGATAGGCGGCCCATCCGGTTATGACCGGATTGAGGCGGGCGATGACCGCGTCGGCGTTGGCCCCTCGCAGGGCTACCGCCTCGGCGGACAGCCTGTTGCGGATCTGCCGCATCGCGCCCCTGCTCGGCTTGGTCAGCAGCTTGCCGCCGAACCGGCGGATCTCGAACCCCAGGAAGTCCGCCCCCTGGTCCAGGTGGGCGATCTTCATCTTGTCCTGGTTGAAGGCCAGGCCACGGGGCTCTAGCCATCCGGCGAGCCGTGCCTGGACCTGCTCGGCCTGCTGTCTGGAGTGGCAGAGGGCGATCAGGTCGTCAGCGTAGCGGACCAGGAGCGGGCAGCCGGGGACGGCGTTGCCGTTCCGGTAGTACCGGACCCCGGCGGCCTGCTCCATGCCGTGCAATGCCACGTTCAAGAGCAACGGGCTGACGACTCCTCCAACGCAAGTGCGAACTTGGGGCAGGCTCCGCGTCGTCGTCACTGTCCGTGCTGACGGTGGCGGGTGCGGGCGTGTCGCCTCGTGCGGGGATGGAGTGACGGATCACGATCCTGCCGGGGCCGACCAGGACTTCCTTCACGAGCAGGCGCAGGACGCGCTGGCGGTCCTCGATGGTTGCGGTGACCGCGGATTTGCGGAGAGTGGCCAGGAAGCCCTCGAGGTTGTCGGCGAGCTTGAGGTAGACCTCGCGGTCGGCGAGCTGGGCGTCGAGGGCCTGGGCCTGGTGGCGCAGGCTGGTCTCGCGGGCGCGCAGATCGGGCATCCGGGCACGGAGCTCGTCGAGGGAGAGGAGGTCTTCCTGGTAGGCGCCGATCAGCCTGGTGATCGCGCTGGTGGTTTTGGCGAGGGCGTCGTCCAGGCGCTTGCGCTGGGCGGTGGCCGGGTCGGCGGTGCGGATCTGGGCCAGGCGCTTGCCGATCTCGGCGCGGATCAGGGACGGGTCGGTGAGCAGGCCTGTGATGTGATCCCAGACGACCTGGTCGAGGTAGTCGGCGCGGACGGGCTTGCTGTCGCAGACCTTGCCGTGCTCGAACCGGTAGTTGTCGCTGCCGATGCACCGGTAGTAGAAGATCTTGCTGCCGGCGCTGGTCGTGGTGTGGCCGCGGTAGCAGGCGTATCCGCAGCCCGAGCAGGCGGCCAGGCCCTGGAGCAGGGACGGGATCTTGCTGGCGCGGTAGGCGAACTTCTTGTTATCGGCCAGGCGGCGTGCCACCCGGTCGAAGGTGGCCTCGTCGACCAGGGCCGGGACGTCGATCTCGAGCCAGTCGGCGCGGGGGCGGTCCACGGTGGTGCAGGCGGTGCCGGTGGCGCGCCCGGCCTGCCGGGCGACCCGGTTGCGGCCGGCCTGCTGGCTGAGGCGGCCGGTCTTGCCGAAGCAGGCCCGGCCGGCGTAGGCGGGGTTGCGGAGCATGCCCCAGATCGTGGAGCGGTCCCAGCGGGCCTTGCCGGTGCGGGTGGTGACACCGGTGCTGCCCAGCCACCGGGCCAGCTCAGCGATGGCCACGCCCTCGTCGGCGTAGCGGCGGAACAGCCCGGCAACGATGGCGGCCTCGTGCGGCACGACCTCATACCGGGCGGCGGCGTGATCGTTCTTGCGCACGTACCGGTACCCGAACGGGGCCCCCGACAGCACGTTCACGCTGCCGGACCTGGCGCGCTGGTTCTTGCCGCGGCGGGTCCGTTCCATGATCTGCGCCCGCTCATACTCGGCGATCATGCCCTGGAACTGGACCAGCAGAGCATCCTCGGGCGTGTCCCCGGAGGGAGCCTTGAGGAACACCACCGATGTGCCCGCCCTGGCGAGCTCCTCCATCAGCAGCGCCTGGTAGGCGTACTTGCGGGCCAGCCGGTCCGGGGAGTGGCAGAGCACGACGTCCACCGGCACCTGGGCCACCAGGTCCCGGAGGGCGTCCAGGGCCGGGCGCACCAGCGACGCGCCCGAGTAGCCGTCATCCTCGAACACCCACTCTTGCGGGACGTCAAGCCCCAGCTGCCCGGCGTGGGCGCGCAGCGCCTCGGTCTGGGAGACGATCGTCTCCTGCTCCTTCTGCCGGGCGCTGGAGACCCGCGCGTAGATCGCCGCGCTGGTCATCGCGGCACCGTCCTTCCTGACCGCCCCGCATGCTGCGAGAGGGCCCTTCGGGGACCATGATCTTGTAGGCCGCCGACAATTCCGCGGCCCCGAGGCGGTCGAAGACGAACACGGTCTCGACCACCGGCTCGCTCACCTGCGGGGATAGCTTCTGCGGCCCCGCGCGAGAAACTCTTCCAGCGCCTGGGTCACCACGGCGGAGATCGACCTCCCCGACGCCCGGGCATGCTCGCGCACCTGCTGCGCAAGACTGGCCGGCACCTTGACCGTGAACACCGTCGCGGGCTCGGGGACCACCACAGCTCCCGACCGGGCCGCGGCCTCCGCGTAGCGGCGGCCCTGACGCTGCGAGCAGCCGAATCGCCCGGCCAGCACCCGGGCTGCCTCAGCCATCGGCACCCCCGCGGCCACCAGCTCGGCGGCCGCGTTGACACGCTCGGCGTACTCCACGCCACCCACCCGGCCACCGCGAGACATGCCACCAACGTACTACCCAACATGTCACACATCCACCGCAACACGCCGGGGCCGCTCGCAACGCCGGTAACCCAGCGTCACCTCAAAGCAGAAGTTGCCACTTGCGTTGGAGGAGTCACCACACCGCCCTGTGGGGCGCCCTCGCCGGTCGGGGAGAGAACCCCATCCTCGATCACGCCCGCTTCCAGCCACTGTCGCACCAGGCCCCGTGCGGGGAAGGTGCCCAGCGACGCGAGGATGTGATCGTGGCTGAGCCGGTCGAATGCCGACTGGAGGTCGGCGTCCAGCGCCCACACCCGCTTCGCGGACTTGCCGCTCGCGGTGGTGTGGATGGCCACGATCGCGTCGTGGCAGCCCCGGCCGGGGTGAGTCGGCGGAGGGAATCGCACCCCCCGCCGCTCGCAGGACCGGACGTGACGATCTCTCGTCATCCGGCCCCCACAGTCCGGCCGGAGGTGTGTGCGACGAGGTCCCAGTGGGCGAAGAGCCTGGGCTCTCGCCGACGGACACCGTATAGCCAGGCCCACGCCCTATCAGGCCTGCCCCGCAGTCGTTTGAATTTGTGCATTGCCCATCGAACAATGTGCTCGTCGATGCGCTTTGCGAGGAAGTACAACTCTGAGCGGTAGAAGCGCCCGTAATAGTTGATCCAGCCTCGCACCTGTGGATTGATATCCTCAGCGAGACCGGACAGATCCGTCCTGCTCCGACGTTTGAGGTGCCAGTCTCTGATCTGCTTTCCTTTCGCCTTCCTCGCCTTGTTGCTCATGGCCGGATTGAAGCTTACAAAGAAGCCCCGCGGGCCTCGGACAACTCGCGCCCGGAAGGTATATCCGAGGAAATCAAAGCTGGTGTGCTCAGAATTTCCCCGGCGGATCGCATCCTTACAATATGCGATCTTTGTCTTCTCCGGGTGCAGTTCGAGGCCCACGGCCGCGAACCGGTCGGCGACGGCAGCCAGCAGACGCCTGGCCTGACCCTCAGTCTTGCAATGGGCGATAACGTCGTCCGCGTACCGTTCGAACGGACAGGCCGGGAACTCCCGGTCCATCCACCGATCAAACGCATAATGCGGCTCTTCGAAGTTAACCGGGATGCTGCTTTCGCCCGATAACTCTGGGTGACTTCCTCTGTTGCTGAAGGTGCCCGGCAGATGCGGGGTCTTGCCAGTTCGCGCGGCCGGTACCAGCGTGTCACCCTGACCAAGGAGCCCGCGGCTCCTACGATCTTGGGTCTCACCACAAGACTTCAAGATCATCAGAAAGCCGCGGGCATCGTGTTCCACGATACGGCGTCTGTGCTATTCGGCGTGGAGGGCCTGCAGATCACCGATGCGGAGTCCGGGCCGGGCGGCACGCTGGAGGTATGGGCGGTCACTGATCACGCAGCCGCTAGCGCGTGCCCGGACTGCGGCACTGTGGCGGGCCGGGTCCATGAGCAGGTGCTGACCCAGCCGCGGGATGTGGCCCGGGGCCTGGATGCGGTGCAGGTGTGGTGGGTGAAGCGGCGCTGGAAATGTGAAGCCGGGGAGTGTGAGCGGAAGACGTTCACCGAGTGGGTGCCGCAGGTGCCGCCGCGGTGCCGGCTGACCGGGCGGCTGCGGGAGCAGGCCGCGGCGGAGATCGCGGAGCGCGGCATCACCCCGGCGGAGGCGGCCCGGGGTAACGGCATGTCCTGGCCGGTCGCGCACGGGGCGTTCGCTGCCCGGGCGGACCCACTGCTGGAGCAGGCCCCGGCACCGGTGGCGCACCTGGGCATCGACGAGCACCGCCGCGGCCGGCCCCGGTGGCGGATCGATGAGGACACCGGGGAGTACGTGCTGCTCGCAGACCGGTGGCATACCTGCTTCTTCGACCTGTCCGGCGGCCAGGGGCTGCTGGGGCAGGTGGAAGGGCGCACTGCTGATGACGCCGCGTACTGGCTGGCGCTGGCCACCCCGGCGTGGCGGGACGCGGTCCGGGTCGTCGCGATCGACATGTGCACCATCTACGCCTCCGCGGTGCGCCGGATGCTGCCCGGCGCGCAGCTGGTGGCGGACTTGTTCCACGTCGTGCACCTGGCGGTCAAGATGACCGGGGACGTGCGGCGCCGGGTGGTGCGCGGCAAATACGGCCGCCGCGGCCGGACCGGCGACCCGGAGTATGGCATCAAGGGCCTGCTAGTGCAGAACCTGGAGCACCTGTCACCGGGCCAGTTCGCCAAGGTCATGGCCGCCCTGGGCAGTGATCCGGCCGGGCAGGAGATCGCTGCGGCCTGGATCGGCAAGGAGAAACTCCGCGACGTCCTGAACCTGCGGGCCCGCGTCACCGGCTCGGCCCCGTGCGAGCGCGACGTCCGCGGCCGGCTCTTTGCCTTCTACGACTGGTGCGCCCAAAACGATGACATCCCCGAGCTGCTGTCCCTGGCCAGGACGGTATCCCGGTGGGAGGACGAGATCGTCGCGGCGGTCCTGACCGGGGTCACGAACGCCGTTTCCGAGAGCCTGAACCGGCTCGCCAAGCTCGAAGCCCGCATGGCATACGGGTTCCGCAACCCGGCCAGCCAGCGCCGCGCGTCCGGACGGCCTGCACCAGGGGTTCACGACGGCGCTCACGACACGTAACCAGGAAGAGGACGCGGTCGGTAACCAGACGGCAACACGATCCCGATTAACTTCCAAGAGCCCATAATGCATGAACAGGTTAGCCAGCACAGGTGAGATGGGGGACCCCTGCGGGGTCCCCTTTTCCCGCGCCGCCACGGTCCCATCCGGCATCTGCATCGGGGCTTTCAGCCACCGCTCGACGCACAGCAGGACCCAGCGCTCACCGGTGTGGTGAGCTACCGCCTTGAGCAGCAAATCATGAGGAACGCTGTCGAAAAAGGCCCGGATATCAAGATCTAGAATCCAGCCGAGCCGCCAGCAGCGCTCCCGGGTCACGGCCAGCGCGTCATGGGCATTTCGCCCCGGACGATAACCGTAACTGTCATGGTGGAAAATCGGCTCTAGCTTCTCTTCCAGCAGCATCGCTGCCGCGGTCTGCGCCACCCGGTCTGCCGTGTTCGGCACCCCGAGAATCCGCACCCCCAGACCATGATCTTTCGGTATCTCTACCGCTCGGACCGGCCCCGGGAAATAACTCCCCGATGACATCCTGTTCCACAAAAGGTAGAGATTATCCCTCTCCCGCTCGCCGAACTCGGCGATACTCACGGCATCTACGCCCGGTGCGCCCCTGTTGGCCCGGACCTTCTCCCACGCCCCGTATATCAGGCGCTTATCGATCTCAAACGACTTCACCTTCGGCTTGGGTCTCGCCAGCGGCTCCTCCCCGATAGGGTTGGCCGCCGGTTGACCCTGGTCTGCCCGGCCCCTTGGCTCCAGCCCCATTACAGGGCCTTCCTCGCTACTACGGGCCGGCCCGCCCCTGTGCCCCGCCTCGGTACTCTGCCGCTCGCGGTTTCTGCCGCTCGCGGTCCTCCCTCTCGCGACCAGGCAGCAACACCCCGGCCGACGGCATCGGGACGACAGGTTCTCCTGTTCCATGCCAGCGCCCGCGACGGGCTCACGCCACCTCTACACCGGACACCACCAAGACAGCATGCAGTCAGCTTCCTGGCTGAGGGCCCGCCCGCAGGGCGCGCCTTTGTCCCGGGACTTCCGACCGGCCCCGGTTTTGATGTCGGCATTCTACGGTTTCGATGCGTCAGCAGTGGTTCACACATGTTCGTCTTCCCGTCGCACACCTCGCCCCGCTCCCGGCGGGACTTTCCCGCATCGCTCACGACCCCGGCTCTTAACCGACGCCGCATGCGGTGGTTTGGGACCTCCGACTGCCCGGCGATCCCGGAGGACCTACCTCCATCACTGGCACAGCACGGTTCATGACGGCGATCATCTACCTCACGTCACTCCCCTTTCAGGACACACGCCGGAAGCCGTAGGACTTCGGCTCGAACCGTGACTCCCACCCGGGTTCCAGCGCGTTCACCGCCAGGGCCTGAAGCGCCCGGTCGGCGATCACCGGTATCCCGAGGCCGCGACGGCGGCCGTTGCTCTTAGGCACATACACCCGCTTGACCGGCCGCGGCCTCCACGCGGACGTCCCGTGCTGGAGCCGGGCGGCCATGCCGGCCTTTCCCCAGCTGCCGAGCACGATGCGCCCGTCGACCCCGGCCGTCTTGCGGCCAGCGTTGACCTCCGTCACCCGCCGCACGCTCACCAGCGCGTTACTGCGGGACCGGAGCATCAGTTTCTGCAGGCCGCGGACCTTCTTCAGGTCCCCGGCCCGCGATGCCGCGAAGATCCGCTGCCGCAGCCGCCGTACGTTCTCCCCGGCCTGGCCCCAGTTCACCTGGTCCCATTCCGGGAGGCCGTCCTCCGGTCCGTTCACCAGGACCGGCGCTGACGCTAGCGAGTCAGCGGTGCCGTTCACGGTGTCCAACTTGCCCTTCGGTTCCGGCGTTGCAGCTTGCTTTCCTCCGCAGGCCCACCAGACCCGCGTCAGCGCCCTTTCAGGCCGGGGCAGAGCCCCTATCCGGCCGGTTATGCGGGAGCCGCTGGCGGAGGGGCCAGCATCCGGTTCCCGGTTTCCCGGTGCCTTTCGGCCGCCGGCGTTCGCTTCTCGGGTCATCCTGCGCCCGCTGGGGAAGTTGAGCCTTTCTCGCGTCCGGCCTACCGGCGGGCAGTGCCTGCCGGACCCCATCGGGGTTGTCACGTTCCGCTTGGCCGAGTTGCGGCCCGGGGTGGGTGCCGCCTGAACCCCGGGGACGGTGGTGTGCTCCCGACCGGTCGTTGGACCCCGGTCGGCACCTGCCGCCTTCCAGCGGCGGTCCCTTTCCTCCCGCCCGTGCATTCCGCCTGCGGGAGTCCACCTAACGGGGCGTCATCGGCGATTCACTCGCGTTCACCCGTCCGGCCTTCCCCAGCCTGTGACCCCCAGACGGAACGGGGGTCCTTGGGCGTTACCCCGGGCTCCGCACCCCGCGGTTACCCGCAGCGCACGCCAGGGCGGGGACGGTCCTTGCACACTGGACCGGGAGCTATGTCACCGACATAAGCCGGTCCTCCTTCTGCGAGCTCCGCTCGCTCCAAGCGACTTCGTGTCGCACCCAGCGCTGATGGTAATCCGCGACGGGATCATCCTCTATGCGCAGCCTGGCGCGCTGCCGGAGCCGGCGCTGGAGCAGCTGATCGCCAACGCCCGCGAGCTCGACATGGACGAGGTCCGGGCGAGCGTCGCGGAACGCGGCGGGTCCGTCCCGTCCGGGGGTGCATGAGCCTTCCGGATTCACCGACCGGCAATCGGCCAGGCTTCAGCTGCGATGCGGTCCTCCCCGGACGCGAACATGAAGATGGGCGGTATGGCCACCGTAGCGAGCCGGGCCCGCTGTTGCGTCCCGGCCGAGGGTAGGCAGGCCATTCACTATACCCCCATGGGTATAGTGAGCCTATGAGGCCGGGAGGTCGCTCGCTGGCGGATCACCGGCGGCGGCCCACCGGGGCAAAGGGGGCTAGCATGAGCGCAGCCGGTGCAGGACAGAGTGTCTCCGCTGTCGCGGCGGCGGGGCTGCCGACATCGCCGCTGCTGGAGCGGGTCAGGCGGGGCATCATCGGTGAGGGTGAGCTGATGGATGGGCCGTTCGGGCCGCGGCGTGTGACCTATGCCGACTACACGGCCTCCGGGCGGTCGCTGGATTTCATCGAGGATTTCATCCGCGACGCGGTGCTGCCGCGGTACGCGAACACGCACACCGAGAGCTCGGGGACCGGGCTGCAGACGAGCCGCCTGCGGGAGGACGCGCGGCGGATGATCCATGACGCGGTGGGCGGGACCGAGGATGACCTGGTCATCTTCTGCGGGTCGGGGGCGACCGCGGCGGTCAGCAAGCTGATCGGCATCCTGGAGCTGCGTATCCCGGCCGGGCTGGACGAGCGGTACCAGCTGTCGGCGCGCATCCCGGAAGCGGAGCGGCCGGTGGTGTTCGTCGGCCCGTATGAGCATCATTCCAACGAGCTGCCGTGGCGGGAGTCGATCGCCGACGTCGTGGTCATCGCCGAAGACACCGACGGTCATGTGGACCTGGCCGACCTGCGCGGGCAGCTGATCCGGTTCGCCGGCCGGCCGCTGCGCATCGGCAGCTTCTCTGCCGCCTCCAACGTCACCGGCATCCTCACCGACACCAGCGCGGTCGCCAGCCTGCTGCACGCCCACGGCGCCCTGTCCTTGTGGGACTACGCCGCCGCCGGCCCGTACGTTCCGGTCCGCGTAGCCGCCTCCGCGCCCGGCGCGGGCGACCACAAGGACGCGGTTTTCCTTTCACCTCACAAGTTCCCCGGCGGCCCGCAGACCCCGGGCGTCCTGGTCGTCCACCGCGACCTCGTCCGCAACACCGTGCCCACGGTGCCCGGCGGCGGCACGGTCGCGTTCGTGGACCCGGCCGGCCATCGTTACCTCGACGACCCTGTCGCGCGCGAGGAGGGCGGCACCCCGGCCATCGTCGAATCGATCCGCGCCGGGCTGGTGTTCGGCCTCAAGCAGGCCATCGGCACGGACCTGATCGCCGGCCGGGAGGAGCGGCTGTGGCAGCAGGTGCTCGGCCGCTGGGAGGGTCATCCGCGGATCGAGATCCTCGGCAGCCACCAGGCGCGCCGGCTGGCGGTCGTCTCCTTCCGCGTCCGCCATGGTGACGGGCTGTACCTGCACCACAATTTCGTCGTCGCGCTGCTCAATGACCTGTTCGGCATCCAGGCCCGCGGCGGATGCTCGTGCGCGGGGCCCTACGGTCACCGGCTGCTCGCGATCGGCGCCGCCCGTTCGCATGCGCTGCGTGAGGAAATCGGTCACGGCTGCGAGGGGGTCAAGCCCGGCTGGACGCGGGTCAACCTCAATTACTTCATCTCCGCCGCCACCGCCAGCTACATCGCGGATGCGGTCGATCTGCTGGCCGCGGAGGGGCACCGGCTGCTGCCCGACTACCGTTTCGACCCGCGCACCGGCCTGTGGCGCCATGCTGGCGGCAGCCCGCGGGCGCCGTTGCGGCTGTCTGAAGTGTCCTACGGCCCGGACGGGGCGATGGCCTACCCGCACCGCCGCGCGCAGGCAGGTGACGACACCTTCCCTGGCTATCTGCGGGACGCCCGCGCGCTGCTGGCCGCACGCCCGGCCGCCGTCAGCGACGGGCCGACAGGGCTGGGCCCCGACTTCGAGGCTCTGCGCTGGTTCCCGCTTCCCGCAGCCTGCCTTGGGCCGCAGCCAGCGGATGCGGCAGCTCACTCGGCGTCCGGGCCTGGCCCGGCGCCGTAACTCAGTCGGCCGGACGGCGAGATGGACTTCCCCCGGCGCCGCGGCCGCGCTGGCGAGGAGGCCTTCCCTGGCTACCTGCAGCTGGCCTGCGCCATCCTGGCCGCACGGCCGGCGCGACTCGATGACGAGCTCACCGGGATGCCACCCGAATTCGAGGCGCTGCGCTGGTTCCCCGGCCCCGGGCCTGCCTCCAGGGGCGGTCGGCTTCCACGGTCGAGACCGGCAACCGTAGTCTGGGCGATCAGCTCGGCTCACCGCTGGGAGGACCGCCGCACCGGGATCGGCGAGGCCTGGCGGTCGCCGGTAACGCCTATGGTGATGTGGTGGTCGCCTGGGTAGCAGGCCGTGTGGTGATCGAACCCGGCCCCGGGCCGCTTTATGGTCGCGAAGCCAGGTCAGGGCGTCCCGGCCGGAGGTCTTCACCACCTGGGTGCCCGGGTTGCCCGCGAAGATCCGGTGCCCGCCGGTGTCGATCCGGCGGGCATTGGTGCCCAGGCCAAGGATCATGCCAGTCGCCTCCAGGTCGGCGATGCTGCGGTGCGCCGGGTTGCGCCGGTGAGCGACCGTCCAGATCGGCTTGGACGTGCACGCGCGGGATGGCGCGGCAATCCCCGGTCTCTGGGCACGCCAGGCCGCTACGCGGCTGTCCAAACAGATCCTTCTGTGATAGAACTATAAATAGTTCCTCTACAGAAGTAAAGGGGAATAGGGCTGGGTGTTCTGGCTGTGCACTACCCCCGGGCGGAGGGCCGGCAGTGATGCTGCTGCGCGAGCCGGCCCGGCCGTGATCCGGCGACGTCCGCACCCGGCCCACTGGGTTGAGTACCTGGCGACTCTGGAGCTACCCGGATGACCAGTCCTGACCGCGAGGCGCGCCGTCCCGGCCCATCGCACCGTCTCAGCCTGTCGCGGGCCCGGCAGCCGGCCGGGGCTAGCGAGCGCCGGCGGCGCCCGCAGCCGCTGCTGAAGCGGCGCATGCCCTCCGGCCGCGGCGCCATCGAGCAGCCGAACATCACCAGCGGCGGCGCCGGAGTCCTGACGCCCCGGTTCTGGGTGATGGTGGTGCTGACCGGCATCGCTGCCGGGCTGTTCGGCGCGCTGATGATGGCGATCTTGTTCAACGTGCAGTACGCGGCGTTCGGCTACCACGCGGGCAGCCTGGAGCACGGTGTGGCGCAGGCGCCCGCGGCGCGGCGGGTCGCCTCCTTGCTGATCGCGGGAGTGTTCGGCGGTGTCGCGTGGTTCTTGCTGCGGCGGTACACCCGGGGCGAGCCGTCCGAGCTCGACGAGGCGGTGTGGAACGGCGACGGGCGGCTGTCGTTCCGCCGCTGCCTGGGCACCTCGGTGATCTCCGAGGTCGTCATCGGCATGGGCGCCTCGATCGGCCGGGAGGCCGCGCCCAAGCTGCTGGGCGGCGCGTCCGGGAGCGTCCTGGCCGGCTGGGGCGGCCTGTCGGCGCAGCAGCGGCGGCTGCTGGTGGCGTGCGGCGGCGGCGCCGGGCTGGCCGCGGTCTACAACGTCCCGCTGGCCGGCGCCCTGTTCAGTGCGGAGATCCTCATCGGCAGCATCACCCTGCCGGTCATGCTGCCGGCCATCGCGTGCTCGTGGATCGCGACCGCCACCGCGTGGATCTACCTGCCCGATCACGCCGTCTACCCCGGGATCCCGGACTACCGGTTCACCTGGTCGGTGATGACCTGGGCGGTGCTGGCCGGGCCGGTCATCGGGCTGGTCTCGGCCGGCTACATCCGGCTCATCGGCTGGGTGTCGTATCACCGCGCCACGGGCACCATGGTGCTGTTCGCGCCGGTGCTCGCCTTCGGCGTCCTCGGCGTCATCGGCATCTGGTACCCGCAGCTGTTCGGCAACGGCCTGGACATGGCCCGGGACGCGTTCCTCGGCATCAGCAGCGGCGGCCTGCTGCTCACCCCGTTCGCGCTCAAGCCGCTGGTCACGGCCCTGTGCTTGGGCAGCGGCGCATCCGGCGGCCTGTTCACCCCGACGCTGGCCACCGGCGCGGTCCTCGGCGGCGCGCTCGGCATCGCCTGGAACCTGGCCTGGCCCGGCTCCCCGTCCGGCGCGTTCGCCATGGTCTGCGCGGCGGCCATGATCGGCGCGGCGATGCAGGCGCCGCTGTCCGGCTTGGCCCTCGTGCTCGAGCTCACCCACAGCGGCTTCGGGCTGATGGTCCCGATGATGGCGGCGACCGGGATCGCCACCCTCGTCGCCTTCCACGTCGACGGGTACTCCATCTACTCCGCCCGGCTGCCCGCCCACACCGCGGACAGCGCGCCGGCCGCGTCAGCCGACAGTCAGGCTCAGCAGACGTCCCGCAGCGATCCGGGCCGGGCCTTACCAGTCGGATCGGCCGCGGGTCATACGCGGCGGTGACCCGTTTCGGCTCGGGTCCCGCGGGTAGCGGGCCTCTCATGGTCCGGGGGCGCAGTTATAAGGCCGCCCGGCCGCGATCGCGTACCGCTCAGCCATTCGCGTTCGCCATGCTGGCCGCGCCGGTTCGGGCTGGCCGCCGTAGCCGACGAGAGAATCCTGCCCGCCCGCTGGCCGGACCGGCGCCGGTGCCTGGACGGCGGGCTGCTGGCCGCGCCGCCGCGCTGGCGGTCCTCGCCCCGGATATGGTGATAGCGATCTGGCTGGGTCTGCTCGGCGTCGGCCTGGGCACCTATCCCGGCCAGCAACACGGCGATTATGACGGCGATCCCGCCCGGACGGGCGGCCGCCGCCGGCGGGATGGTGAACATGGCCCGCGGACTGGGAACCGCCCTGGGGGTGGCGGTAGTCACCCTGGCGCTGCACACGGCCGCGTGGCTGGGCCATGCCCCCGCCGGGCCCGCGGCGGCCATGGCCGCGCTGGCCAGCTGTGCCCTGGCGCCAGCGTGGGCCAGGCGCCGCGCCGGCGCCGGGCGCAACAGCCGCGCCGTCCGCGCCGGCGGGCATGGCTCCGGGGCGGTGCCCCGGTGACCGCCCCGGCTTCGGGCGGCGCGGCGCGCGCCGGTGCCCGGGCCGACGGGCTGGCCGAAGGCGTCGCCCGGCTGCGCCGGGCGCTGCGGCGCGGCGCCCGGGTGGCCAGCCCGGGCAACCCGCTAGCCGTGGCCCAGCTGGAACTGCTGTCGGTGGTGGCCGAGCATCCCGGCGCCCGGCCCGGCCAGCTGGCCCGGCTGCTGCACATGCGGCCCAACACCGTGACCACCATCGTCAACGCGATCACCGCCCGGGGCATGATCAGCCGCGCCGCCGCGGACGAGGACGGGCGCGCCGTCGAGCTGACCGTGACTGACGCCGGGCAGCAGGCCGTGCACGCGTGGCAGGCCACCAACGCCGCCGTTCTCCACCTCGCCCTGTCCACCCTGCCCGAACCCCAGCAGCGCGCCCTCACCGCCGCAGTCCCGGCGATCGACGCCCTGGCGCGGGCAATCGACCGGCTGGCTGACACACCGCCGGCCGACCAGGACCCCCGGTGAGCAGCCCGGCACGCCCGCACCAGGTACGGGCCGCCGGGCGTGCTCCGGCTCAGGGAACTGCCCGAGCCCGTCCCAGGCGTGACGATGTACGCGTCAGGTCCTCGCGACGGCGGTGACATCCCGCGACTGCCTGATCCGGAGCCTCGAGCTGCCCGCCGCGATCCGGATGGCGGCGCGGCTGGCCGTAGGTCTGGCAACGCTGCGGCGGCTTCTGCTCGGCCCGGTACTGGCAGGCGAGATCGACACGGTAGGCAAGGATGTCAGCCGGTTCACCGAAGGTGATCAGGCCTTCGGATTCGACTGTTTTGCCTTCGGCTGTCATGCCGACTACAAGTGCATGGCGGAAACCGGCGTCCTGACCGCCTGAGCTATCAGCAGGCCGCCGCCATCCCGTACCGGCGGCTCACCCGCAAGAGCGCCCTGATTCCGGTACAAGGACTGGATCTGGCGATCCACGGAGCAAGACAGCCCGTGGGGAGGCGGCGGCAACACCAGCACCGCGCCCGCGGGTCTACCTCACCCCTACCGGCCGGTCGATGTCAGTTCGGCCGCCGGCTCGCCCTGCTCCAGTGCCAGGGCGGGGAGTTCCAGCTGCAGTGTGGACAGCCCGCCGGACAGGGAGCGGACGTCGGGCCAGCCGCTTTGCCGCAGCAGCCGGAGCGCGAGGTAGGACCGGAAGCCGGACGCGCAGTACACCAGCACGGGGCGGTCGCGGGGGATCTCGCCGAGCCGGTGGCGCAGTTCGGTGTGCGGGATGTTCAGCGCGCCGGGCAGGTGGGCGGGGCGGAACTCGGCAGCTGACCGGACGTCCAGCAGCACTGCCTGGGGGTCGGGGTGGAGCAGGTCGCCGCCCCGCCACAGGGTCAGGTCGCCGGTGAGTAGGTTGCTGGCGACCATGCCGGCCAGGTTGACCGGGTCTTTGGCTGACCCGAACGGCGGCGAGTAGGCGAGCTCGAGGTCGGCCAGGTCATCGACGGTCAGGCCGGCCCGGATGGCGGTGGCGATGACGTCGATCCGCTTATCGACGCCGTCGCCGCCGGTTGCCTGGGCGCCGAGCACCCGCCCATCGGGGGCGAACAGCAGCTTCAGGTGCAGCGGGCGGGCACCGGGATAGTACCCGGCGTGGTTGTTCGGGTGCAGGTGCACGGCGTGGTGCGGGATCCCGGCCGCGCGCAGCGCCTTCTCGCCCGGGCCGGTGGCGGCGGCGACGGTGCCGAAGACGCGCACGATGGCCGTGCCAAGAACCGGTGAGCGCCGTCCGCCGCGGCCGAACAGGTGGTCAGCGGCCGCGCGGCCCTGCCGGCTGGCCGGCCCGGCCAGCGGCACGAGGGCCGGGCCGCCGGTGACGGCGTCGGCGACCTCGATCGCATCGCCCACGCCGTAGATGGACGGCACCGAGGTCCGCAGGTGCTCATCGACGAGCAGGGCGCCGCGGTTGCCCAGCGCGAGCCCCGCGGCTGCGGCGAGCGAGGTCTCCGGGCGGACCCCGGCGGCGAGCAGGACCAGGTCGGCGAGGACCTGGGATCCGTCCGACAGGCTCGCGGCGACGGTGCCGCTGCCCGCCTGCCGGACTGCGGTGACCGACGTGCCCAGCCGCACCTCGACGCCGGCGCGGCGCAGTTCCAGTTCGATGCTGCGCGCCATCTCTGGGTCCAGGGCCGGCATGACCTGCCCGGCCAGCTCGACGAGCGTGACCGCCAGGCCGCGGTGCCGCAGCGCCTCGGCCGCCTCCAGGCCGATGAACCCGGCCCCAACGACCACTGCCCGGCGGGCGCCGCCGTCCACCAGCTCACGCAACACGTCCACGTCGGGAACCGTGCGTAGCAGCCGGACCGCGGGCAGGCCGGCTCCCGGGACCGGCGGGATGACCGGCGCGGCCCCGGTGGACAGCACCAGCACGTCGTAGGACTCGTGGTAGTCCCGGCCGGTCGCGCGCTCACGGACGGCGACGGTGCGCCCGGCCGGGTCGATGGCGAGTACCTCGTGGCCGGTGCGCACGTCCAGCGCCAGGCTCTCGGCCAGCGACTGGGGGGTATGCAGGAGGAGGGCATCCCGGTCATCGATCTCGCCGCCCAGGTGATAGGGCAGGCCGCAGTTCGCATACGAGACGTAGGGGTCCCGCTCGAGCACCACGATCTCCGCGTCCTCGGCGAGGCGGCGGGCCCGCGCCGCGAAGCTCATGCCTCCAGCGACCCCGCCGACCACGACAATCTTCATCTGCGCGCCCCTATCTTCTTCGTGTCACGTGCTCGCGGCCTGCCCGCCGGTGCGGCTGGTTCTGGCGGACAGGTGCAGCGGTTCTCGGGCGGGACCCCGGCGAGGGCCTGCTCCACATGCTGGCCGCAGCCCGTCCAGGTGATCTTCTTGCAGCGGCCGCAGACAGCTGGGCTGCACATGGGTACTCCTAACGCTCCGGCGATGATCCTAAGTATACCCCCTGGGGTATTGAGGTCCAGGCTCGGCGGCTGTGACACCGCCCACGCCCCGGTACGGGCCACGCGGCCCGGTCAGGTGAAGATGATCTGGCCTCCGGCCGCGAGGGCATAGAACCCGCCCACCGTGCGATTGCCCTTGCCCTGCTCAATGAGGTCATCCTTGGTGAGCCCGAACAGGTCGCAGGATGCCTGGTGAACGCGCCGTCCAGCGGCATGACGCAGGTCAGCTCAACGCCGTCGCGGATGCCCCGCTGCCGGAAGTAGCGGCCGGCCAGGAAGCAGAACTCCAGCGGCGCGACCGGGCACTCGATCGGCACGTCGACGACGTTCACGACGAGCAGGCCGGCGGTGAACCGCTCCAGTGCCCGGTGCAGGGCGACGGCGCCTTCTGGCGTGCAGAAGGTGCAGACGATGTTCAGCCGCCCGGGGTCAGTCAGCCCGTCGGTCTCCTCGGGCAGCAGCCGTGCGCCCGTGGCGACCACGAGCACGTCGGTACCCAGCACTGTGCCGTCATCGAGGTGCACCCGGTCGGCTTCGAGGTCAACACGGCCGCTCCCGGCCTGGCGGAAGGAGATGCCGGAGCGGAACTGCTGGCGCCGCGGGCGGACGATCCGCTGCATGCTGGTGAGCCCGAACGGGACGAACAGCAGTCCAGGCTGGTACACGTGATCAGCGTCGTGGTCCAACACGACGATCTCAGCGGCCTGCTCGTCATAGGAGCGGCGCAGCCGGTTGGCGGTCAGCATTCCGCCGGTGCCGCCGCCCAAGATCACGATTCTCTTCACATGATCATCCTGCGGCTGGGGTGCTGGCTGGCGGGAGGGGCGATTGTCCTGCGCCCGGGTGACCATCAGCGGCGGGCGGGGCAGGTCCCGCCCGGATAGCCTCGGGCACAGGATTTCGCTTTCCCGGGGTGACGGCCAGGAGGCTGCCGATGGACCAGATGCTGGCTGCTGGCCTGCCGCAGGTGGTGACGCTGGGCGGGACGGCGCTGCCGCTGGCAGGCCGGGCCCGGGTGTACGCGTGCGGTATCACCCCCTACGACGTTACCCACCTGGGCCATGCGGCGACGTTCGTGTGGGTCGACACGCTGGCCCGCGTGCTGCACGCGGACGGCACCGAGGTGATCGTGTGCCGCAACGTGACCGACGTCAACGATGTCCTGCTGGCCGCCGCGGGCCGGTCAGGTTCCCACTACGACGAGTTCGCCGTCATCCAGCAGTTCTACTTCGACCAGGACATGGCCGCGCTCGGCGTGCGGCAGCCGGCCGTGCAGCCCCGGGCGCACGCCTACATTGGGCAGGTGATCGCGCTGGCGACCGGGCTGCTGGCCCGCGACGCGGCCTATCAGCGGGACGGTCATGTCTACTTCCGGGGGGCCGCCGCCGCGGCGGGATTGGACCGCCCGGTGGCGCTCCGGCTGGCCGCGGAATACGGTGACCGCCCGGACGATCCGGGCAAGGATGACCCGTTCGACGTGGCCGTGTGGCAGCCCTCGTACGGGGACCAGCCTGCATGGCAGAGCCCGTGGGGACCCGGCCGCCCAGGCTGGCATGCCGAGTGCGCGGCAATGGCGCTGCACACCTTCGGCCCGGCCGTCGACGTCCACGCCGGGGGCGGTGATCTGCGTTTCCCGCACCACGCCCACCGGGCTGCCCTCGCCGAGGCGTTCACGGGGGTCACCCCGTTCGCCCGCGCGCGGCTCCAGGCCGGCGTGGTCGGTGCCGCAGGGGCCAAGATGGCCAAATCGGCTGGAAACCTCGTCCTGGTCAGCGACCTTCTCAAGGTCTACCCCGCGGCGGCCGTCCGGCTGCTGATCCTCCACCGGCAGTGGGACCAGGACTGGGACTACAACCAGGCCAGCCTGGACGAAGCGGCGACACGGCTGGAGCGGCTGCAGGCCGCGGCCGGACGCCCCGGCCGCGCCGCGGCGGGACCTGGTGCGGCGGTGGCCGCCGTCCATGCCGCACTGGCCAGCGACCTCGACGTGCCCGCCGCGCTCCGTATCGCCGAAGACAACGGCGGCCAGGCCGCCCGCGTCCTCGGCTCCCTGCTGGGACTGTGGTAAGCGGCGCCGCCAGCGCACAGAAGCCAGCCGATCGCCCGCACCGGCCGATCCCCACCCCAGCCCAGGGCTCGGTCGGCCGTGGGCATACCCCGGTGGGTATACCCTGGCGGCGGGGCCGGGACAGCGGCCTCGTGCTGGATGCGCGGCAGGGAAATCACGGCTGAGTGATCAGCGGATAGGCGGCCAGGGTGGACAGCCAGGAATGGGACCAGCGTTACGCCGGCACCGGGCTGGTGTGGACGGCTGAGCCGAACCGGTTCGTTGTGGCTGAACTGCAGGACCTGGCGCCGGGCCGGGCGCTGGACGTCGCGGCCGGTGAGGGGCGCAACGCGGTGTGGCTGGCGGCCCGGGGCTGGCAGGTGACCGCGGTGGATTTTTCCGCCGCCGGGCTGGACAAGGGCCGGCGGCTGGCCCAGGCGCGCGGTGTCGGCATCGACTGGGTGCACGCCGACGTCCGCGACTATCAGCCCGAAGCAGGCTCCTTCCAGCTCGTGCTCGTCGCCTACCTGCAGCTTCGCGAGGCTGAGCTGGACGGCGTCCTGCGCCGGGCCGCAACGGCGCTCGCGCCCGGTGGCGTGCTGCTGGTGGTGGGCCACGACGTGGCGAACCTGACCGAAGGTACCGGCGGCCCGCCGGACCCGGCTGTCCTGTACACGCCCGAATCCATCACGCGCTCCCTCCCGGGACTCACCGTGGTGCGGGCCGAGCGAGTCCGGCGTCCTGTCGCCACCGCTGACGGCCACCGCGAGGCGGTGGACACCCTGGTCCGCGCTGTCCGGACTGACCACGGTACGTGAGCGTCCCGTGACGAGTCGCCTTGCCGGCTGCTCAGCTTCGGTGGCTGGGTGATGACTGAGGTTCCTAGGACCTGTGGGCTGGCCTGCCTGCATGCACCTGTTTACGCTTGGCTGGAGGGTAGGGCACCGTGACGATCCTGCACGTGCCCTCGGTGGCCGGTCAGGAAGAGGGCGAAGGCAGCTTGCTGGCCTGGGCGGAGCGCACTGGGCTGCGTCCAGCGGCGGAGCCGGGTCGTGGCGGGCTGCGGTTCGTGTTTTACGGGCGGGTGTCGACCGAGGATTACCAGGACCCGGTGACATCACGGGCCCGGCAGCGTGATCAGGCCGGGGCGCTGGTGGCCGGGCATGGGCGGGTCGTGGCGGAGTTCTTCGACATTGGCCAGAGCCGGACGCTGGCCTGGGCGCGCCGCCCGCAGGCCGCCGCCCTGGTCGCCGAACTGGCCGACCCTGAGCGGGGCTGGGACGCGATTGTGATCGGGGAGTACGAGCGGGCGTTCTACGGGAGCCAGTTCGCGTCGATGGCGCCGCTGTTCGAGCACTACGGGATCCAGTTGTGGACGCCCGAGGTAGGCGGCCGGGTCGACTTCGGCGCCGAGGATCACGAGCAGACGATGATGGCGCTCGGTTTGCAGTCCAAGCGGGAGATCACCCGCACCAGGATCCGGGTCCGCACCGCGATGGCCGCGCAGACCCGCGAGCAGGGCCGCTACCTCGGCGGCAGGCCACCGTACGGGTACCGGCTCGCCGACGCCGGCCCGCATCCCAACAAGGCCCACGCGGCATGGGGGCGGCGGGCACACCGGCCGGAGCCCGACCCGCGGACGGCGCCGCAGGTGCCGTGGATCTTCGCGCAGCGGCTGGCCGGGCACAGCATGGCCCGGATCGCCCGCGCGCTCAACGACGCCGCAGTCCCGTGCCCGTCGGCTGCCGATCCGGGCCGTAATCCTCATCGCAGCGGCAAGGCGTGGACACTGCACACGGTCCGGGCGATCCTGGGTAACCCGCGTTACACGGGGCGGCAGGTGTGGAACCGGCAGCGCACCGACAGTGACCTGGTTGACCCGGCGAACACCGGGCTGGGGCACCGGCCGGTGCAGCGGTGGAACCTGCCCGAGGGCTGGGTCATCTCTGCCCGTCCGGCCCACCCCGCGATCGTCACCGAGGCCGATTTCATCGCCGCCCAGGACCTGGCCGCCCGGGGCGGCCCGGATGGGCCGGGCAGCCCGGCGGGGCACCATTACCTGCTGGCCGGGCTGGTGCGCTGCGGCACCTGCGAGCGGCTCCTGGAATCGTGCTGGTCCAACGGCAAGGCCGCCGTCACGGCCACACCACCGCCACCCGCCCCGACCCCGCCCGGCCGGGGAACGCCTACATCCGCGAGGACCAGATCCTGCCCCGCCTCCCGGCCCTGGCTGTCCTGCTCGGCGCCCCAGGCCTCAATAGCCGGAACCAGGACATAGCAGGCTCCCGGCCCCCGGCCGGGGCAGCGGAGATGATTAGCGACCTGCGGGCCCAGGGCATCACGCTCATCTACGACCCGGACGAGCACACCCTGCGCGCCGGCACCCACGGTCTTGTGTCCCTCACCCTCGACCGCAAAACGCTTACAGCAAGGAGATAACGCGGGCTGAATCAGCGGGCAGAGCACCCACAGCAGCCGCAGGCTGGCCCCGGGTGACGCTCCAGCCTGCCCAAATTAAGCAACTTATGGGGAAATTGTGTGTCCGAGGGGGACTTGAACACGCACCCACGGGAAATTTCCCCGATTGAGGAAATCATGAGGTCAGCGTAGCGGGGCACACCCCGTATTTGTCAACCAGGCTGCTTCCGGATGCGCCCGCCTCGTGCCAGCCGATTTGACCCCCCATAAACGCAGAGACGCTGCCGTCAGGCGGCTGGCTGGCCCACTGCTGTAGTTCCGGTCCGATCGCCCGGCGCTGGCGGCAGCCTGCGCCCGGGTGACGCCTCTGCCTGCCCGGAAACAGGCAGTTATTGGGGAATTACTGTGTCCGAGACCCAATTACCCCATATTGCTCTATAAGCCACAGCGCCGAGATAGATCTGTAGCACTCTTGCGTCTGCTGGCCAGGACCGCATTTCGCTGACCTGCGAAAATACCTTTCCGTCAGGCCAAAGGGGACGTGATCTCCACCCGGGGCTTACCTAAGAAACCGACTTGAACCCCCATAGGGACCGAGTTGAACCCCCATAGTGCAGCCGGGGGGCTGCGGGCAGGGTGCGGGGGATCCGGCTTGCCAGCTCTGTGATCGCGGAGATCGAATGTGGGCAGGCCGGCCAGTTCGCTGGCATCGATGACTGCCCGCTTGTGTAACCAGCTGCAGTGCGTCAGCAGATTAAGAGAGGGCGGCGGGCCCGGTCAGCGTTTCCGACCTGGCCGCCGCCGCCGGCATCAGCGACGTCACCGTCTCCCAGACGCTGCGCCACCTGCGTGCCAGCGGGACCGTCAGCACCGAGCGCGACGGCAGGATCATCCGCTACCAGCTCCACGATGAGGTCATCGGCGAGCTGCTGAACGGGTCATCTCGCCCCGCGCAGCCCCCGGGGCGGGCCTTACGGCCAACTAGCGAGCGGAATCCTGGCCAGCCAGATCCGGTCCCTCCGCGAGTTTCACGTGAGCACCGTTGCAACTTCGTCGAGATTATGGCCGCGACCGTGGAGCGGACCGGATCAGGCACCTTGTCGTGATGGGCGAGGGTGCCGGTGACCCGGTCCGCACCAGGGAGAACATCGCCCGGCTCGGCACCGGGGTGCTGCCGGGCCTGCGGGAACTGGTCAGCAATTGACCAGGTCCGGGCGCTGGTTGAGGATCTGCGAGCGTGCGGTGATGAACTCCTGGTAGGCCGCCCCGGCGGCGGGGCGGAACACGGCGGCGCGGTGGCAGTTCTGGAACGCCAGCCGGACGCCGTAGTGCCGTTCGATGGCGCCGCGCATCGCATCGCTGGCCATCACTCGCAGCAGTTGCCCGCGGGCGGCCTCATCGGGTGGCGGGACCTGGTTGTCGGCCAGGTCGGCGCCGCTGGCGCGCAGCTCGCCGACCAGGCTGGTGATCACCTGCCAGGCGTACGGCAGTGAGGTGGCGATGCAGCCGGTGAACGCGGCGTCGTCGATCTCGCCGCGCTGGGCCTGCTCGATCAGGCCGGGGGAGACGGTCAGGGACATGGCTTTACCTCCAGGACAAGCGGTGTGCCGTTACGGGTTTGCGGCTGGGCGCAGCTTGTTGTGCGGGCGGCCCGGGCTGGTGTGTTCATGGCGTGGCGGCCAGGAATGCCTCCGGGCCCATGACGAAGCCGGGGTCGATCTGGGTGGCGAGGTCTTCGCCGGCGGCGGCGCTGGCCCAGGCGCGGGCGTTCTTCAGATGGAACTCGGAGGCCTGGCGGGTGAACTTCGGCCAGTCCTTGACCTGGGCATCCGCGGCCTGCTGGAGCGCGGCGAGGGTCCTGCGGGCGTCGTCGCCGAGGTCGGCGAGGCGGAAAGGGTGCCCCTGTTCCATCGCGCGCACCGCCGGTTCATGGCCGAAGCAGGCCAGTAGCGTCTCGCCGGCGTGCTCCCGCAGGAACGCGGCGTCGGCGTCGCCGTGGATCTTGTTGCCGATCACGGCCACGGCGACGTCGTAGCCGGTGGCGTAGCCGGACCACTGCCGCCAGACGCCGACGCCCTTGCGGGTCGGCTCGGCGACCAAGAAGGTGAGGTCGAAGCGGGTGAACATGCCGGAGGCGAACGACTCGGCGCCCGCGGTGCAGTCCACTACCACGTACTCGCCCGGCGCGTCAGCCAGGTGGTTGAGGTACAGCTCCGCCGCGCCGGTTTTGGAGTGGTAGCAGGCAACGCCGAGGTCCTCGCTGGTGAACGGGCCGGTGGCCATCAGCCGGGCGCCGCACGGCGTCCCGATCGCGAGGTCGTGGACCGGGTCGTCACCGCCGGGGCGCAGCAGCCGCGATCCGCGGCCGGGCGGGGTGGTCTTGGCCATCGCGGCGGCCGAGGTGATCCGCGGGTTGGTGCCGCGCAGGAAATCCTTGATCTGCGTGAGATGAGCGCCCATCGCCGGGGGATCGCGGTCAGCGCCGAGCGCCTCGCCGAGGTGCTGGTTGATGTCGGCGTCGATGGCCACCACCGGCAGTCCCTGGGCGGCCAGGTGGCGGACGAACAGCGACGACAGCGTGGTCTTGCCGCTGCCTCCCTTGCCGGCGAACGCTACCTTCATAGACCAGCCCTCCAGTCTTGGTAATGATTCTCATTCTCATTATAACAAGATCGAGTGTGACGGTCACGGAGGGTGCGCGTCAAGCTGTTCTGGTTTCCTGCTGCCAGCCGGCCGCAGGAGCGCGCTGGGCCGGCCGCGATCAGCGGGACGGGCCTTGACGGGGCCGAGCCGTCTACTGGCACGGCCTCGCCGCTCTCGCCCGCTGGTGTGGCGTCCGCAGCTACCTCACCTCAGCCGTAAACCACGGACTTGCCGTCCCCGACGCATCACCATCACCATCAGCTTCGCTATCGGGGGAAAGTCCTGGCTACCGCCACTCCACGCCATCACCTGACACCGCACAATGCGGCGACCCGTGAATGGACACGCGTGTTGCGAGATAACTATGGGCGTGACAATGGGTTACATGCTCCTTCTGATGCTTTGAGTTTCCGGCCCGCGAATAAGTGAATTGGCCTCGCGCACCAGCCGTCGGGGCCAGTTCGGGTAATGGCACCTGCCAGCCTCTTGGAAATGTGCCCGCGGCGAGTCATCGTGGAAGTATGCGTGACGTCGGTCATAACCGCCCGGGGCGTCGGTGACGCAATCGGCCTGCCACCGCGAGCGAGCGGAAATAAATTGCACTGATAATTGCATTCGGGGCGGGATCGTCTGGCTGGGGCCGCCGGTATGACGGTCCCGCTGGCGAAAGAGCAGTTTCCCGCGCTCGTGGCCAATCCGGGCATTGTCTACCTGGACAGCGCGGCCACCGCCCAGAAGCCGCAGCGGGTCGTGGACGCCGTCACCGCGCAGCTGACCGGGCAGGCGGCCAACCCGGGCCGGGGGATGTATCCCTGGTCGACCCGGGCCGCGGCGGTGCTCGCGAGCGCCCGTGAGCGGACGGCCCGTTTCGTCGGCGCGGCCGGCCCGGAAGAGATCGTCTTTGTATCCGGCACGACCGCGGGCCTGAACGCGGTGGCGATGTCCTGGGGCCTGGCCAACCTCCGGGACGGAGACGAGATCTTGTTCAGCCCAGTGGGCCACGCGTCGAACGTGTACCCATGGGTGCATCTGCGGCAGGTCCTGGCCCGCTTTGGCACGAATATCGCGCTGGTGCCCTACGCGGTCACCGCGACCGGCGCCGCCGACCCGGCCGACATCCTGGCCAGGGTGTCGCCGCGGACCAGGCTGATTGTCGCCGCGCACATCCATAACCTGTTCGGCTCGATGACGACGCTGGCGGAGCTGAGCGGCAAGATCGGCGAGTCGGTCCGGTTGTGCTTCGACTGCAGCCAGAGCGTGGGGCACGTGCCCGTGGACGTGACGAGGCTGGGTGCTGACTTCGCGGCCTTTTCCGGTCACAAGATGTTCGGCGTGCCGGGCACTGGGGTGCTGTACGCCAGCCGGCGGGTCCACCGTGAGCTGGTGCCGTTCCTGCCCGGCGGCGGCAGCGGCGTCCGGCTGGCCGGCGGCGCGCTGCGGGAACTGACCATGCCCGCCGGGCTGGAGGGCGGGACGCCGGACGTCGCCGGGATTGCCGGGCTGGCGGCGGCGATCGAGTTCATCGAGGAGATAGGCCTGGACCGGATCGCCGCGCATGGCCGCGCCCTGACCCGGTTCCTGGTCGGCCGGCTGCGCGAGATCCCCGGCCTGACGCTGCTGCCCGGCGTGGCCTGGGACTCCGATCCGGTCGGATACGGGATCGTGGCCTTCCGCGTTGACGGCGCCCGCTCCGATGACCTCGGCTTCGCGCTGAGCTCTGGCGGCTTCTACGTCCGCACCGGCAGCCACTGCCTGCCCACCGCGAGCAGCTACGACAACTCGGTCCGGGTCAGCGTGCACCTGTACAACTCCGCGCAGGAACTCGGCCGGTTCGCTGACTTTCTCGCGCTCGTCACGAAAGGCAGCTAGCGATGCCGTTCTTCGCGCAGGAAGCCCCGACCGAGGGCTATGACCGGCTCGCTGCCTCCCGCGTGCTGGCCGAGCTGGCCTTTCCCGGGCTCTTACCGTCTCCGGACGGCCCGGTCGCTGCCGCGTTCTCCGGTCCGCCCAGGCAGATCCAGTACCGTACAGCGGCCCTGGTGCCCGAACCGGGAAGCCACCTGACCCTGTCCCAGCAGACTTACCGTCAGTCGTTCATGCAGCCGTGCCCGGCCGGGTTCGTGACCAGCGCCACTGAGCGGGTGACCTGGAACGACAGCGACGGCATCCCGAATGTGGGTCATGCCGGGCCGGGCTCGCTCGGCCCGGTGGTCCCGATCGTGGCCCGGGAGACCACGCTGGCGCTGTGGCGTGCCCTGGCCGGCGGACGATGCCCTGGCCAGCCGGATGGCGCGGCTCGGCCCCGGCGCCCGGCAGCTCCTGGCGGCCACGACGACCGACCGTCGAGCCGGCCGAGATCTTCCGCATCGGCGTCGAGGCGACGGCGCGGACCCTGGTGCAGCACGCCTACCTGGCTGACCAGACGCCGTACCGCACGCCTGCGGAGTTCGCCCGCGGGCTGCGGGACTCAGGAGTCTTCGCGGTCGCCGGGAGCACCTGGTACTGGGAGCTGCAGGCGTCGACGTTCCGGCGCGGGATGATCCCGGTGTCCTTCGTGACCGCCGGTGACGGGACTGTCCGGTACCCGGCCGAAGCGGCGGCGATGCTGCGCGCGATGAAGAACGCCACTATCGCGCAGGCTCATGCCGTGATGGCCAGGGCCACCGGGGCTGAAGGGCTCACGGTCCAGCAGGCGGTCCGGAAATATCATCATGAGCTGGATCTCATCGCCCGGCAGTATGCGCTGCTTCCCGGCCACGAGCAGCCGAGATGCCTGGGCCAGATGGTGCACGTCATCGGCGGCCAGCGGTTCAGCGTGCTGCCCGGGGTGACCCAGGCCTATGTGGAGACCTACGTGCGCATGCTGGACCTGGTCCGCATCAGCCGGATCCCTGGCCCGCCCGATGAGGAGATCACCGATCCTGCGGAACGGACCTTCCATGTCCCGGACATGAACTGCCAGCACTGCCGGGCGACCATCGGCGGCGTGCTGGAGTCGATGGGCATTACGGTGTCCGGGATCGACCCGGTGACCAAGCGCATCATCGCGGGTTTCGAGACGGTGGCCGTCAGGGAACGGGCCTTTGACGCCATCCGGGACGCCGGCTACACGGTGGTCCCGCCGGTCAGCGCGTGACCGGGATGCGGGGCCTGCCGCCGGCGATTCATCCCGTGGTCGGGTCCTTCCTGGCGGACGGCGACCGGCCCGCGGCGCTGCTGGCACGCTGGGGCTCGCCGCTGAACCTGGTGTTTCCCGGGATCTTCCGGGCCAACCTGGCGTCGTTCCGGGCCATCCTGGACCGCTCCGGGCTGGCCTACCGGATCCATTATGCGCACAAGGCGAACCAGGCCCGGGCGTTCGTGCGCGCCGCGCTCGATGCGGGCATCGGGATCGATGTCGCCTCACCCGGGGAGCTGGCGAGCGCGCTGGCCGCGGGTTTCCCGGCCGGCCGGATAGAGGCGACTGGCCCTAAGGGCCGGCCGTTCCTCAGCCAGCTGGTCGGAGAACCAGGTCGCGGTCAACGTCGACAACCTGTGGGAGCTGGCGGAGCTGATCCGGCTGGCCCGCGAGCGCGGCCGGCGCGTTCCTGTCCTGGTCAGGCTCTGTGGCTTCGGCTTCCCCGGGGCGCGGGCCCCCGGCAGGCTCAGCCGGTTCGGCGTGCCCGGCCGCGCGTTACCCGGCGGTCCTTGACCTGCTGCGCGCGGGCTCGGATGCGGTGGACTTCCTGGGGCTCTCCTTCCACCTGGACACCAGCGAGGCCAGCGAGAAGATCCAGGCGACCGATGACTGCCTGCGGCTTTTCGAGCAGGCCTGCGGGGCTGGCCTGGCCCCGCGCGTGCTGGATATCGGCGGCGGGTTCCGGCAGGCCTTCGCCGGGGACGCAGCGGCGTTCGATGAGTACGTGCAGGCCATGAAGGACGGCCTGACCGGCCGCGGGCGCCCGCTGACCTGGGACGGGAACACCCTGGGGTACCGGTTCGAGGACGGCCGGGTGCAGGGCGTGCCGGTATTCCACAAGTACGCGAACCGCGTCACCGGTCCGGAATCGCTGGGCCAGCTGCTCGACGGGGTGCCGCCCGCCCACGGCGGCAGGCGGACCGCCCAGGTGCTCCGCGACAACATGATCGAACTCTGGCTGGAACCCGGCAAGTCGCTGGTCGACCAGGCCGGGCTCACGCTGGCCAGCGTCGAGTTCGTCAAGGAGGCCGCCGACGGGAGCCTGCTGGTCAACCTGGACCTCAGCCGGGACAAGATCTGCCCGGCCGACCAGGAGGTGATGCTCGACCCGGTGCTGATCTACCGGTCGGCGCCCCGCCCGGGCCTGGCCGATCCGCACGCCGGGCCCGGCCAGCGGGCCGGCGTTTTTCTCGGCGGCAACCTGTGCCTGGAACGCGACATGATCTTCAATCACCTGACAGTCGTCGAGCGGCTCCCCGGGCCCGGCGACATCGTCGCGTTCATCAATACCGCGGCGTACCAGATGGACCTGTCCGCGTCCGGGGCGCTGATGCAGCGCCGCGCCGCGAAAGTCGCCGTCGAGAGCAGCGACAGCGGCTTCGTCGCCTGCGCCGACAGCGGGGACCGGCAGGAGGAGGCCCGATGCTTTACTGCGACATCACCGAGCTGATCGGGAATACCCCCCTGCTCCGCCTCGATCCGGGCAAACATGGCATCGACGGTGCCGAGGTGTACGCCAAGCTGGAGTTCTGCAACCCCTTCGGCTCGGTGAAGGACAGGATCGCCTGGGGCATGATTCGCGATGACCTGCCCGGCATCACCAGCCGCGGCCAGACACTGATCGAGGCTCCAGCGGGAACACCGCGAAGGCCCTGCAGGTCCTGGCGGCCATGCACGGAATCCGGCTGCGGGTGCTCACCAACCGGACGAAGGTCCCGAAGGTACGGGACGCCCTGGAACTGCTGGGCGGCGAGCTGGAGGAACTGCCGGGCCTGTCGGAATGCCCGGATCCAACCGTGCCGAACGACGTGTTCGGCGCGATCGAGAAGCTGATGACGGAAGACCCCGGCACCTTCTACCACACCTCGCAGTACACCAGCCAGCGCAACCTCGTCACCCATCAGGACACTACCGGGAAAGAGATCTTCGACGACATCGGCCCGGTCGACTTCCTGTTCGGCGGCCTGGGCACGACCGGGTCAACCCGCGGCGCGGCGACGTACCTGCGGGCGGCGAACCCGCGGCTGCAGACCATCGGCATCGTCTCCACCAGGGACGACTTCATCCCCGGCATCCGGTCGGAGGCGGAGTTGTGGGAGGTCGGGCTGTTCGAGCGCGGCTTCTACGCCGAGATCATGCCGGTCCGGTCGGCCGATGCGATCGACGCGGCGGTGGACCTGGCCCGCCGGCATGGGGTGCTGGGCGGCCCCACCAGCGGAGCCGCCTACTGGGCGGCCCGGCAGTACCTGCAGCGGCAGCCGCCCGCGGGCGGCGCCCCGCGACGGGCGGTCATCATCGCCTGTGACCGGCTGGAACCCTACCTTTCCTATATCCGGCAGCGGCGCCCTGACCTATTCGGCCAGACCCGCGGTGTGACACCCCGGAATCCGTCGGCCCAGGCACTGGCCGCCGCCGGGATCTCCGTCGCCGAGCTGGCGTCGCTCGGCGCCGATGCGCCGGTCCTGTGCGTCGACACCCGCGGGAGCATGGCCTACCGGATCGGGCACGTGCCCGGCTCGCTCAACATCCGCGACGACCACCTCGAGGACATGCTGCGGCAGGGCTTCCCGTTCCCGTCATCGCGCAAAATCGTGCTGATCTGCCCGATCGGGGAGTACTCCACGCGGCTGGCCGCCTCGCTGACCCAGGCCGGCCACGACGCCGCCAGCCTGACAGGCGGCATCGTGGCCTGGCGCGACGCTGGCCTGCCACTGGAATCCAGCCTCGCCCACGAGAACGCCAGCGCCGGACCGTGACCTGACAGCACTCCGGAGTCCCCTGACGGCCCGGCGCCAGTCGAGGAAAGCTGCAAGTAACGTGCAATAACGTATATCCCGTAAGTGGCTCATCAAGCGGACGATGCCGGTGCGGTTGGGACGCGTCAGCGCCCCGGAGCACCATGCCCCGGGGCGGCCGGAACGCGAGCTAGATCATGATCAGCAGCATGAAGGCCATGGTGACGCCCATCGCCACCCGGCAGCCCTTTACCACGGCGGGAGAGAGCAGCAGCCGCTCCGCCGGGCTGGCCGTGACCTGGCCGGTCGCCGGGTCGCCCGGTGGCACCTCCGCCGGGGCGGTATCGGGCGCCACCATGGTGGCGACGGCGCTGTCGCCGCCACCGGCTGGCGCACCGCGGACCGTCCCGCCTACGGCTGCGGTGGCCAGTGCGGGCCCGGCGGGCGTGAAAGGCCGGCCGACGACGTGGAAATACCCGTCCGCACCGGCCTTCCGGTCCACATCGCGGACCGAATAGGCGATCAGGAGCAGCGCGAAGACGAACGCGAACGTGGGGGCGTGCAGCGTCTGCATCCCGCCCGACGAACCGGCCGCCATGCCGGCCATCCCGGAGCCGCCGCCCGGTGCCGAGCCCGTGAGCGCGGCGAACATGTAGAGCATCGCCGCGCTGTGCACCAGGTGCGGCGCGTGGTGGCCGCTGGCCAGGGCAGCGATGCCGCGACCTCTGGTCTCCTGCCACAGGTACCAGGCGAACCAGGCCGTCATGACGGCGAAGATCACGACCCAGGCGGCGTTGGACAGCGTGCTCAGGCTGGCGACCAGCATCCCCGCCATGGCGATGCCCATTAGCAGGTGGGAGCCGGCGATGTCAGCGTCTCTCATCCCGGCCCGCGTCCAGGCGCGGGCCACCACGAGCTGGCCGGCGCTGACCGCGGCGACCAGCAGCATGACCGCGGCGAAGATGTCCAGGATCCAGGCGGGGATGCTCATGCCGGTGTCCCTTCGGGGCGCTGGCCGGAGAGCAGGACCTGCGGCCGGGGCGCGGCGGCTGACACCAGCGGCCAGTAGGCCAGGGCCAGCAGGGCGAGCAGCGGCCCGGAGTTGGGGTCGGTGCCGCCACCGGTCAGGATCGTGCCGAACGCTTCCCCGATCACCCAGATGACCGCGGCCACCACGATGGCCAGGACCAGCGTGGCCCTGGCCACCGGCGGCGGCAGGAAGACGCCGACCGCGATGACAATGAGCGCGACGGCCAGCCCGACCGAGGCAGCCAGCCCGCTGTGCCCGACCAGCGAGGCCACGTGCTTGTCCAGCGCGGCCAGCCAGCCGGGCTCGCCGCTGGCCATGCCGGCGACCATGTCGTGCACGGCGGTGGGAGCCCTGTTGGCCGGGGTCAGCGCGAAGTAGGCCAGGCTGCCCCACAGCACGACCCACAGGCCGCGGGCCACGGTGGCCCCGACGGCCCGGGCGGCCACGAACGAGGCCGGCGCCCCCGAGGCCGTGATCCGGTCGGCCGGCCACAGCAGCACGGCCAGCAGCGCATAGATGATCACCGCGCCCGGGGCGCCGTTCAGCGGGCTCGCCGCGCCGCTGAGCACCCCGCCGAGCCCCTCACCGAACCACCACACCCCCAGCGACCAGGCGATCGAGGCGGCCAGCGCCAGCCGGACCGTGGGCCGGTAGGCGATACCCAGCCCCAGCAGCAGCTGAATCGTCGCGAAGACCGTGTTCACCAGCACCAGATGATGCTGAACCAGGGTGGCGTTCCAGTTGATCGGACGGGCGACCACGCCGGGGTTGCCCGACGACGTGCCCCCGATCATCTGAGTGAACGCCCTGGTGTACATGAACGACTGGTACTGCAGCACGCCGTCCAGCAGCCAGATGGCCGCCAGCCCCAGCTGCAGCACCCGCCGCGCGTCCAGCGCAGCCGCCGCGGTCCCGGCTGCACCGAGCCGGTCCCGCCACCCAGCACGGCCCCGCCCGAGGGCGATGTCGCTCATTCCGGCCTTCCTCGCTCGTCGCAGTCCAGTCCGGCACCCGGCAGCAAGCACCGTGGAGGGCGGACCGGGAACGGCGGGTGACGCTGACCGGAAGACGCGGGCCCCGCACTCGGGGCTGGCTATTCCGGGACACCCATGGACAATTGAATTAAACCCTAGAGGGCACTTCGCCGCAGTGCAACGCAGACCGGCCAGTAACTCATTACACCATCCTTATGCACGGAAAAGTCGCAGTTCAGGGGACCTTGATAACGGCCGGCTTACTCCGCGCGGAAAACCCCGGGGCCGTATTCCCTAAACCATCGCCGGGTATCGGCAAAACCCCCTAGGGGTATTTATTAAACCGGGAGGGGGTATTACGAAGAATTGATGAAACCTATGCCGGCATATCCGGCGGAGTGATGATGTATTTATGACCGAGTTCCTGGCTGGCTATGTCGTTCCCCCTGGCGCCGGCGTGGCGGCCGATCCGGGCCTGAAGGCGTCGCGGCATTCCACCGGCGGAGCCCTGAGCGTCTTTGAGACCAGCATTGGAGCCGGGCCGCCGCTGCATGTCCATGACCGGGAAGATGAGTGCATCTACCTGCTCAGCGGCGAACTGTCCAACCGCTGCGGCAGCGATACCTTCGACGCCCCAGCGGGCAGCTTCGTGTTCCTGCCTCGCGGCCGCCCGCACCGGTTCTGGGCCAAGGACCAGCCCGCCAAGCTGCTCCTGATCACCGTCCCGGGTGGCATCGAAGACTACTTCCACCAGATCAACAAGGCCACCACCGACGAAGAGCGCGACCGGATCGGCGAGCAGCACAGCATTCGTGTCGTGCCTGAATGAGCCAGCCGAAGCAGCCACCGTCACCACGATCCGGCCACCGGCCACACCAAGGGCGGAATTATGACCGCGTCAATGCTGCGGAAAACCGGCGTCGATCATGGGCGCCGGGACGCGTCAGGTGGTGAGGAGGTAGCCGCCGGCTTCGTCGAGGGCCGCGGTGACGGCTCCGGCGGGCAGCGGGCCCTCGCTGGTCACGGTGACCTGGGATACACCGTCCGGCACGAGGTCGACGGTCACCGCGGACACCCCGTTCAGGCCGGTGAGCTCGCTGGTCACCGCGTTCACGCAGTGCCCGCACGTCATTCCGGTCACCTTGTAGGTGGTCGTTGCCATCTCGGTCCTTCCTGGGGCTGGGGACGCCGACGTTACTCCAGGCCGGGGGTCAGGAACGGACCAGGCGGGCGATGGCGTCCGAGGCCTCGCGGACCTTCTCGGCGGCGCTATCGCCGCCCTCGGCCACCGCCTCGGTGACGCAGTGGCTGAGGTGCTCCTCCAGCAGGCCGAGGGCCACCGACTGCAGGGCCTTGGTCGCCGCGGCCACCTGGGTGAGGATGTCAATGCAGTACTTGTCGTCCTCGATCATCCGCTGCAGGCCGCGCACCTGGCCCTCGATACGGCGCAGGCGCTTGAGGTAATTGTCCTTGTCGTGGCTGTACCCGTGCATCCGGCGCTCCGGCCTGGTGACCCGTTCCGCGTTATGACCCGTCATCATCAGTATGGCGGCCATCTCGGCCTGCTCAAGTGCCTTGCCCCGGTTGCAGGCCTGGCCGCAGGGCGACGGCCCGCGGGCGGGGCGGTATCCCGGACGCGGAACCGCCCGAGCCGCAGGCTGTTCCAGACCACGAAGACCGAGGAGAGGGTCATCGCGGCCGACGCCACGAGCGGGTTCAGCAGACCGAGCGCGGCCAGCGGCAGGGCGGCCAGGTTGTAGCCGAACGCCCAGGCCAGGTTGCGGCGGATGGTACGGAACGTCCCCCGCGCGAGCCGGATCGCGTCCGCGACGACTTGCAGGTCGTCCCGCAGCAGGATCAGGTCCGCGGCGCTCATCGCGACGTCCGTGCCCGAGCCGAGAGCCAGCCCCAGGGTGGCTGCGGCCAGCGCGGGCGCATCGTTGACCCCGTCCCCGACCATGGCCACGTAGCGTCCGCGCGCCTGCAAGTCCCGGACGACGCCGGCCTTGCCGGCGGGCAGCGTCCCGGCGATGACCTCATCGATCCCGATAGCGGCGGCGACGGACCGGGCGGTGGCCTCGTTGTCCCCGGTCAGCAGGACCGGGTGCAGCCCGAGCGCGCGGAGCTCGGCGACGGCCGCCGCGGCGGAGGGCTTGACCGTGTCGGCGACCGCGACGGCGCCGCGCACGGCATCGTCCCAGCCGATGAGCACGGTGGTGCGGCCCGCCTGCTCCCACTCCTGGCACACCCGGGCCAGGTGCGGCGGGATCTTGGTGTCCCGCCCGGCGAACAGCGCTGCGCGCCCGATAACCACCTCGTGACCGTCCACGACACCGCGGGCACCGAGCCCCGGCAGGGCCGTGAACCGGTCGGCCTGCGGCAGTGGACTGGCTTCCGCCTGGGCTGCGGCGGTGATCGCCGAGGCGACCGCGTGCTCGGAGGCCTGCTCGATGGCGCCGGCGTAGCGGAGCAGGTCCGCGCGGGCTGTCCCGGCTACGGCCTGCACGCCGGTCAGCGACATCCGGCCGGTGGTGACGGTGCCGGTCTTGTCCAGCACCACGGTGCCGACCGACCGGGACGACTCCAGCGCCTGGTAGCTCTTGATGAAGATCCCCAGCTGCGCGCCGCGCCCGGACGCGGCCACCAGCGCGGCCGGGGTGGCCAGTCCGAGGGCGCACGGGCACGCGATGATCAGGACCGCCAGCGCGGCGCTGACCGCATGCCCCGCCGGGCTCCCGGCCAGCAGCCAACCGGCCAGGGTAAGCGCGGAGAACGTGAGGACCAGCGGGACGAACACGCCGCAGATGCGGTCCGCTAGCCGCTGGATGGCCGCCTTCTCCGCCTGGGCCTGTTCGACCAGCCTGATCAGGTGGGCGAGCTGGGTGTCCGGGCCGACCTTGACCGCGCGGACGACTAGGCGCCCGGTCAGCACGATCGTGCCGCCGACAACGCTGTCCCCCTCGGCCGCCTCGGCGGGGACGGACTCCCCCGTCATCATGCTGCGGTCCACCGCGGTCTGGCCGAACAGCACCTCGCCGTCGGCGGCGATGGTCTGGCCCGGGCGCACGACGAACATGTCCCCCGGGCGGAGGCGGCCCGCCGGGATCTGGCGTTCGGTCCCGTCGGTCTCCAGCAGGCAGACCTCTTTCGCCCCGGCCGACGCCAGCTCACGCATGGCGGCTCCCGCGATCCGCCGCGCGCGGGCCTCATACAGCCGCCCGGCCAGCAGGAAGGTGGTGACCGACGCGGCGACCTCCAGGTAGATGCCGCCGCCGGAGCCATGCAGGAGCTGGTACAGCAGGCCCCCGGCCGGCCGGCCGCGGTCCAGGACGAACATCGCGTAGACCGACCAGCCGCAGGCCGCGATGATGCCGAGCGAGACCAGTGTGTCCATCGTGGCGGCGCCGTGCCGGGCATTGGTCAGCGCGGCCCGGTGGAACGGCCACGCGGCCCACAGCGCCACCGGCGCCGCGCAGGCGACCAGGACCCATTGCCAGCCGGGGAAACGGTCGGACGGCACCAGCGACAGCAGCAGCGACAGGTCGGTCAGCGGAACGAAGAAGACGAGGGCCAGGATCAGCCGGCGGCGCAGGTACGCGAAGTCCCGCGCGGCCACCTCATCGTCGTCGGCCGCCTCGGCGGCGTCCCGGGCGGAGTATCCGGCGGCCTCAATAACCGTGGTGAGGGCCTGGACCGGCATCGCGGACGGCGCGGTGACCCGGGCCGTCGCGGTCGCGTAGTTCACCGCGGCGGAGACGTCACCGATCTTGTTGAGCTTCTTCTCGATCCGGACCGCGCATGCCGCGCAGCTCATACCCTCGATGGACAGCTCAATCTCGCGTGTGGCCACGGGCCGGCTCGTCTTCCGTCAGCGTTCCTGGGATGCCAGATCATATCGGCTGGGAAGATGATCGGGCTTGCGGCGTCATATCGGCCGCGCAGGTGAACATGGGGAGACAGGTGGGCCGGAGAGGGAGGACGGTGATGACCCGGTGAGCCCGGCCGCGAAACTGTGCGGCTTCCTGCTGCTGCTCGCCGTGATCTTCATCAGCGCGTACGCCGCCGGGGCGCACTTGGGCCCGGTCACCGTGGGCCCGGCCTCATCCGGGACCTCCAGCCCCGGGCCGGCCCGCCCGGGCATGGGCGGGTCCATGAACATGAGCGGGCCATGAGCGGCATCCGGACCGGGAAAGCCGGGGCGCCCCCGGAAACGGGAACCGGCATCCAGGCCGAGCTGATCGTGGGCGGGATGAGCTGCGGCGCGTGCGCGGCGCGGATCGAGCGCCGGCTGAACAAGCTGGACGGGGTGACAGCCAGCGTCAACTACGCCACCGGGCGCGCCTACTTCTCCAGCGTGGGCGGACGCGAACCCGCCGAGCTGATCGGCGTCATCGAGTCCTGCGGATACTCGGCCGCGGCCCCGGCCCCGGAGCCGGACGGGGGAGAACCGGACCCGGCCACCCGGGCCCTGGGACGGCGGCTGGCCATCTGTGTGCCGCTGGCCGTCGCCGTCATCGTGCTGGCCATGGTGCCCGCTGTGCAGTTCAGCGGCTGGCCGTGGGTGAGCCTGGTCCTGGCCGCCCCGGTGGCCGGGTGGGGCGCCTGGCCGCTGCACCGGGCGGCGTGGGCGGGCCTCGGCCACGGCACCGCGACGATGGACACCCTGGTCAGCATGGCGGTCGCCGCCTCGTTCGGCTGGTCGGTCTACGCCCTGTTCACCTCCGGCGGTTCCGGCATGTCCATGGGGATGTCGTTCGGCTCGGCGTTCGGGATGGCCGGCAGCCACCCGCTGTACCTGGATGTGGCCGCCGGGGTCCCAGCCGCGGTGCTGGCCGGCCGGTACCTGGAGGCCCGCGCCCGGGCCCGTTCCGGCGGCGCGCTCACGGCGCTGGCCGGGCTCGGCGCCAAGACCGTCGCCGTGCTGCGCGACGGCACCGAGCAGCGGGTCGCGGTGGACTCCCTCGGCGCAGGCGAGCAGTTCGTGGTGCGGCCCGGCGAGAAGTTCGGCACCGACGGCGTCGTCACCGAGGGCCGCTCGGCCGTCGACGCTTCGCTGGTCACCGGCGAGTCCGCCCCGGCCGAGGTCGGACCCGGCGATGAGGTGACCGGGGCGACGCTCAACATGAGCGGCCGGCTGACGGTGCGGGCCACCCTGGTCGGCGCGGACACGCTGCTGGCCCAGATCACCCGGCTGGTCGGCGAGGCGCAGGGCACCAAGGCGTCCGCGCAGCGGCTGGCCGACCGGATCGCCGCCGTCTTCGTGCCGTGCGCGATCACCCTGGCCGTAGTGACCCTCGGCTTCTGGCTGGGCGCCGGGCTGGCCGGAATCGCCGTCGGCAGCGCGGCGGTGGCCGTGCTCGTGGTCGCCTGCCCGTGCGCGCTCGGCCTGGCCACCCCAACGGCACTGCTGGCGGCCGTGGGCCGCGGCGCCGAGCTGGGCATCCTGGTCAAGAGCGCCCGCGCGCTGGAAGCCGCCCGGCAGGTCCGGGTGGTCGTCTTCGACAAGACCGGCACGCTGACCACGGGGACCATGCGGCTGCACACCATCACCACGGTCCCGGGCACCACGGAGGACGAGGTGCTGCGGCTGGCCGGGGCGGTGGAAGACGCGTCCGAGCATCCGATCGGCCAGGCCATCGCGCGCGACGCCGCGGCCCGCCTCGGCGGCCTGCTGCCGGTCACCGCCTTCACGTCGCTGCCCGGAGCGGGGGTCCGCGGCGAGGTGAAGTCGCGCACGGTCACGGTCGGCAGCCCGGAACTGTTCAGCGACCTGGGACTGCCCGTCCCGGCCCCGCTGCGCCGGGCGGCCGGGGCCGCGGAGAACGCCGGCCAGACCGCGGTGCTGGCCGGCTGGGACGGCGCGGTGCGCGCCGTCCTGGTCGTCGCGGACACGCTGCGGCCCGGCAGCGCCGCCGCCGTGGCCCGCATCCAGCGGCTCGGGCTGGCCACCGCGCTGCTTACCGGGGACAGCGAGCGCACCGCGCGCGCCGTGGCCGCCCAGCTGAAGATCCCGGGGCAGAACGTGTTCGCCCGTGTCCGGCCTGAGGACAAGGCGGCAAAGGTCCGGCAGCTGCAAGGCGAGGGATACGCGGTGGCCATGGTCGGCGACGGCGTCAACGACGCGGCCGCCCTGGCCCAGGCCGACCTGGGCATGGCCGCCGGCACCGGGACCGACGCCGCGATCGGCGCCGCCGACCTGACCCTGGTCAGCGGGGACCCGAACGCGATCGCGGAAGCCCTGCTGCTGGCGCGGGCCACGCTGACCGTCATCCGGGGCAACCTGATCTGGGCCTTCGGCTACAACGTGATCGCGATCCCGGCCGCCGCGCTCGGTTACCTCAACCCGCTGTTCGCCGGGATCGCGATGGCCGCCAGCTCGCTGATCGTCACCGGGAACAGCCTGCGGCTGCGCCGTTTCGGCCGGCGGCGCGACGCGTTCCCTGAGTCTGAGCCCGCGCTCACGGCCGGGGACGGTGCCCAGTGAGCGCGGCGACGGCTGGCCATACCGGGCCGCTCGGCCCGGGGCAGCCCGGCCAGCCGGACGCAGACCCACTGAGCTCGCCCGGCGCACCCGGGCGGCCCGGCCTGGCGAGCTGGCTGGGGGATCTGGTGCGGGCCGCCGCCGGTCCGGTGGCCTGCGCCGTCGTGCTTATCGGGCTGCTGTCGGCGTGGGTCGCATCGGGCGGTGCGGGCACCATCGCCTCCGTCCGGATCCAGATCAGCCGGGCGGCGGTCCCGATGCGCGGCTACCCGTCCGCGACGGTCGCCCCATCCGGCCGGCCGGAACCTTCCTTACCATCGTGAACCCGACCTCGGCGGCCGACGAGCTGATCGCGGTGCGCAGCCCGGTGGCGGCGCACATTGTGCTCCTGCGCCGCATCGGGCCGGAGGATCCGGGCACGGTGGCCGGCGCGCTGACGATCCCGGCCAGGTCCAGCCTCACGCTCACGCCCTTCGGCGACAACGTGGTCCTGCGGGACCCGGTGCGCTATGAGTCCGACAGCACGGTGCCGCTCACCCTGACCTTCCGGCACGCCGGGACCGTCACGGTCAGCGCGGACGTGACCGCGCCTGGTACACCCTGACCAGATTGGTTCCTGGCCACAGCTGACTACGGCTCGTAGGTGCAGGCTGGTCGTGCCACACTACTCTGGGGGCTGATCGTGTGGGTTTTCGGCGAGTCCTTCGGCGGGATCTTCGCCCCGGGCCTGACCTGGCTGTTCGGCGCCCCGGGGGCGGTGCTGATCTACGCCGTCGCGGGCGCGCTGCTCGTGCTGCCGGACCGGAGCTGGCAGACACCGAAACTGGGCCGGGCGGTGCTCGCCGGGTTCGGGCTGTTCCTGGCCGGCATGGCGGTCCTGCAGGCCTGGCCGGGCCGCGGCTTCTGGCAGGGCCACGTCGGCAGCCAGCCCGGCACCCTGACCGGCATGACCCAGACGATGGCCGGGACGTCGCAGCCGCACTTCCTGTCCAGCCTGGTGTCCGGCTTCAGCTCGGTGGTCCGCGACCACGGCTTCGCCGTCAACCTGGTGGCCGTGATCGCGCTGGCCGCGATCGGTGCCTCGTTCCTCACCGGCCGCCGGGACGTGGTGCGGCCGGCCCTGGCCGCGTTCGGAGTGCTGTGCCTCGCGGACTGGGTGCTGATCGAGGATTTCGGTTTCCTCGGCGGCCTGGGCACCGACCCGAACAGCATGATCCCGATGGCGCTGCTGGCGGCCGGCGGCTTCCTCGCGCTGATCCGCGTCCCCGCGGCCGTTACCGCTCCCGCGGAGGAACCGGCCGCGGAGCTGGCTCCGGGCCGGGCCGGGCTGCGCGGGGCTCTGGGACGGTCGCTGCGGGCGGCCACGTTCGGGACGACGACGTCGGTCGCCGCGTTCGGCGTGATCGTGCTCGGCGCCGTCCCGATGGCCGCGGCCCAGGCCACCCCGGGCGCGAGCCCCATTCTCGCGCAGGCCATCGACGGCGACTCCAGCCCGATCAACATCCCCGCTCCCGGCTTCACCCTGACCGACCAGCACGGGCGGACGGTCACGCTGTCCAGCCTGCGCGGCAAGGTCGTGCTGCTGACCTTCCTCGACCCGGTGTGCGTCACCGACTGCCCGCTCATCGCGCAGGAGTTCCGCCAGGCCGGGCAGCTGCTCGGCGCGAAGACCAGCTAGGTCGAGCTGGTCGCGGTCGACGTCAACCCGCTGTATAACGAACTGGCCTACACCCGGCAGTTCGACCAGCAGGAAGGGCTGGCCGGCCTGGCCGACTGGCGGTATCTGACCGGCAGCCCGGCGCGGCTGCGCGCGGTCTACAAGGCCTATGGCCAGCCGGCCCAGACCCTGCCGGCCGGCGCGATGCTCGGGCACACCGACATCGCCTTCGTCATCGACACCCACGGCGAGATCCGCGAGGAACTGAACATGGATCCCGGGCCGGGCACCGTGGCCACCAAGTCGTCCTTCGCCACCGAGCTGGCCGACGCGGCTACCCAGACGCTGCGCACCTCGTGAGCGGCAGGCAGGCGGCGGGCAGGCCCAGGACGGCGGACCGCACCGCCCGCGGCGCGCAGCTCACCGCCGCCGCGCTGGGGCTCGCGCTGCTGGCCGGTGGATGCGGCAGCGTAGCCAGCCGGACCGCAGCTCCGGCCCCAGCGGGCCCGGCCCCGCTGGCGCTGCAGACGTCCATGCAGGGCGCCGGGGTCACCTGGGCCACGGTCCCGATGGGCGCGGCGTCGGGCGCAGACCAGTTCTGGCAGCTGTTCGTGCTGCCCACGGGCGGCAGCCCGTGGTTTCTGCGGACCCCGCCGGACATCGCGACCAACGGCGCGATCGTGCTGGCCGCGCCCGATGCGGCCGGGCCCGGCGGCTCGGGCCAGACGGCCGGATCTGCCGGGAAGACCCTCGTGGCCGGGGTGCGGCCCAGCCTGGACCTCGGCTTCTCGCCCATCACCAGCACATCTGACCAGGGCCGGAACTGGACGACCAGCCCACCGCAATCCGGGCTCGCGAACGTGCCGGACACACTCGCCGCCGCGCCCGGCGCAGGCCGGCTGATCGCGCTCGGGCGGGACGGCGCGGTCACCGTCACCGGCACGGCCGGCGGCATCTGGGACCCGCTGACCAACGAACGGGCCCTGGCCGCGGTTCCGGCCGCACCGGACTGTGACCTGACCGGGCTGACCGCCGTCGCCTACACGCCGGCCGGGACGCCGCTGCTGGGCGGGACCTGCGGCCGGGCCGGCCGGGTGGGCCTGTTCGGGAAGACGGCCGGGACGTGGCAACTGGCCAGCCTGGCCCTCCCGGCCCCACTGAGCGGTCAGCCGGTGCGCGTGCTCCGGCTGACCGAGAGCGGGAACCAGGACGTGGCTCTGCTGGAAGCCGGCACCGCGCCGTCGCTGAGCCTGCTCGCGGCGTGGACGAGTGACGGCGAGCACTGGCGGCTGTCGCCCGTCCTCCAATTAGGCGGCTCGGCGGCGGTTTCCGCGTCGTTCGGCGACGGCAAGGTCGGCGTCGTGCTGAGCGGGAACCGGGGTGAGACGATCTCCGGGCCCGGGTCCTCCTGGCGGCGGCTGCCCCCGCTGCCGGGCGGGCGGACCGTCACGCTGGCGCTGCCCGGCGGCGGCGTGACCGAGGCGCTGGCCGCGAACGCTGGCATGCTGACGATCTGGCGGCTGGCCGGCGACCCGGGCAGCTGGGTGAGGGCCGAGTCAATCACGGTGCCGATCCAGTACGGCTCATCGAACTAGAGCCGGGAGGGCTCCGCACCGCGGACGGCTCCCGGGGGCGCCCGTTAAGCCCCTGCGCCAGGATGAAACGCGATCTTCACGGCTCCCCCCTCACGTTCCGGGTCCGCCCCGGGCCTGTCGGTTACGCCAGTTCGCGCTCACCATACTGGAATGACATTCATTTTCATGTAAGCATTGGGGAGAAGACCTGCCCGGGAGAAAGGACATGGCTATGTCGTTAGCGGTTCCGGTGGACCTGGGGGAGCAGGCGCAACAGGGCGAAGTGGACGACGCTGCGTTCCTCGGCTGCATCCGCACGTCGCTGCCGTATGCGTGGGACGTGATCAGCGGCCTGATCGCGGACCTGGAGGCGAGCGGCGGTGAGTTCGCCGACAATCAGGTGCCCCCGCCCGATGAGGTGGCCCGCGGCCAGTTGCTGCGGATGATGGCCAGCGACGCGATGCGCGCCGCGATCGAGCGGCATTACGGCGTCAGGCTCGCGTTCCAGAATTGCCATCGCGCCGCGGTGTTCCACCCCGGCGCCGACGGTGCCCTGGCTGACTTCACCTCTGCCCGGTCGCAGATCCTCAACCAGCGGCCTGAATTCCTCGACTGCTGACTACCGCGGTACCGGACGGGCAGTGGCGGCTGATGGGCCGCTGCTGCCCGTCCGGGGGTGTCACAGGTGCTCGGTGGAGACCTTGGCGGTCACGGCCTTGTCCAGGGCGTGTACTTCGGCGAGCATCCAGGACTGGTAGTCGTACCCGGGCACCGGCATGGTCTCGTAGACGCCGACTACCGGGACGCCGCTGGCCTGCGCGAGGCTGATGAACGATTTGGTCAGTGTGTCGGTGACCTGCTGGTTGTACAGGAACACCGTCACCTTGTGCCCGGTGAACAGGGCCTTCTCGGTGGCCACGTCCTGCGGCGAGGGGTCGGTGCCGTTCATGATGTCGGCCTGGAACGCCCACGGGGTCAGGTTGTCCGCGCCGGCGGCCTGCAGCATGTAGTCGGCCACCGGCTCGGTGGTCGCCACCGGGGTGCCGGGGTGGGCGGCCCTGAACGTGGCGATGGCCTGGTTCCAGGCGGCCAGGCTGGCGGTGAACGCGGCCGCGCGGGCCTTGAAGTAGGCCGCGTGCGCGGGCTGGATCGCGGCGAGGTCAGCGGCGATGGTGCGGGCCACGGCTGGCATCGTGCCCGGCTTGTACCACAGGTGCGGGTTCGGCGTGCTGTCCGGCAGGCCGAGCAGCTGCTGCACGTTGATCACCTTGCGGCCGGGAGCGGGGGCCGCGTTCTCGATCGTGGCCGCCCAGGCGTCGTAGCCGGCGCCGTTCTGCACGATGAGCTTGGCCTGCCTGATCTCCTGCGCGACGGAGGGGCTGGCCTCGAACGTGTGCGGGTCGGTGTCCGGGTTGCTCATGATCGCCGCGGCGTGCACGTACGTGCCGCCGACCTGCTGGATCACGCTGGCGTACTCGTTCTCGGCGCCGATGGCCGTGATGGTCGCGGCTGAAGCGGCCGCCGCGGAGCCTGACGTGCCCCCGGACGTTGCCGGTGACGAGCACGCACTCGCCAGCAGGGCCGCCATGAGCGGCACGGCGGCGGCGCGGGCACCGGTGCGGATTCGCATGATCTTTACTCCGGCCGGGGAAGCGCCAGACGGCGCGCGGAAGACTTAATGAACACCGTTATGGTAATCATTTCCATTAAGACAGGCAATGGGCTGAACGCCCGATCACAGCGCCGGCACGCAATGACGATGGCGCGGAACCGTGATGGCGGTTCGCCTGGCGGCTCGCCCCCCGGCGGTTACGGATGCCCGGCTGATCCCGCCGCCCTCACCGTCTGCGGGGCGCGGCTCCTGCACCAGGGCCCGGAACGGGCGGGCTGCCCCGCCCGGGCAGCAGGGGCAGAACCTCGGCGCCGAGCCGGGCAATGTTCTCCTGGACGGCGGCCGGGTCGCCGGCGCCCTCGACCATGCAGATCAGGTGATCGATTCCCGTGTTCTGAACGGTGGCGGCCATGCGCTCGGCGCAGTCACCGGCGGTGCCGACCGGGTGAATCTGGCACAGCAGCTCCGCGTAACCGGCCGGGTCGCGGGCCGGCCGCGCCCGCCCGTCCACCGGCACATAACCGGCCAGGCCCGGCTCCAGCCAGCGGGGGAGCTGCGTGCGCAGCAGCCGCCGGGCCTCCGCCCTGGTATCGGCCACCTGCGCCAGGACAGCCGCCACGTGCCCGCCGGGCGGCTGAACGCCGTACCGGGCCGCGGCGGCCGCGTAGCGGTCCATCATGTCCCGCTTCGCGTCATCATCGGCGTGCAGGCCCAGCAGCATCGGCAGGCCCCGGGCGGCGGCCAGCTCCGCCGTGGCCGGCGTCGTGGCCGCCACCACGACGGGCGGGTGCGGTTGGGTCCGGGGACGGGGAACCACCGGCACCTCACGGAAACGGAAAAACCTGCCCGCCGCGCTCACCCGGCCCCGGGACAGAGCGGCCAGCATCAGGTCCAGGCCCTCCGCGAACCCGGTCTCATAACGGTCCAGCCCGGTGCCGAAGACCTCCAGCTCCAGCCACGGGCCGCCGCGCCCCACGCCAAGCCGGAACCGCCCCGCCGAGACCTGATCGAGCAGCGCCGCCTGCTCGGCCAGCGCGACCGGATGCCATGTCGACATCACGCTGACCGCCGTGCCCACTCCCACCCGCCGGGTGCGGCCCAGCACGTAGGCGGCCAGCGTCATCGCCGATGCGCAGATTCCGTAGGACATGAAGTGATGCTCGGCCAGCCACACATCATCAAAACCAGCCCGCTCGGCCGCCACCGCAGCTGCCACCGTCGCCGCGAGCACCTCGCCGTCCCCCTGGCCGGGAAACCGCGCCGCAAGCAGGAACACGCCAACCCGCACCCTTTTACTGTCGCAGCAAAACATGCCGCCCGGCGGGGTGCCGCGCTGCCCCGGTCACCTTGGGCCGCGTGTACGTGTTGGTCGTCATTGCCCGCACCGGGGCCGGAACCTGCGCCCGCCGGGCGCTGACGAGATCGCTCCGCCCGTTGCTGTCGATGTCACGGCACCGGAGATACGGCGTCGCAGGGTCCTCGGCGGGCTAATCAACGAGTACGAGCAGGCGGCATGAAGATCACCACGGGCCTCATCGGTTCCGTCGTCAGATCCAGCCTGACCCGGCGGCCTCAGGCGGAGAGGGCGGCCCCGGCTGTCCAGGTGAACTCCCACGTCGGGGTGGTCCAGACCTTGACGGCGAACACTCACCGCGGAGCCCGGCTCCGCCGATCCCATATACCAGGAATTGGGTGAGGTAAGGTCAGCCGGCAGCGCCGCCACCTGCCGGGCCCAGCGGGTGCGGTGAAGCGGCCGCAGCTGCGAAACACCGCCGCGCGCCCTGTGAGTGGCAGCAGGAGCTACCGCCCGCACCCGGGCTGGAATGTTTCCCGTGTGGTTTCCGGGACAGGTGAAGCATCGGATTCTGGATGAGTGAGGTCTGGAAGGAGGGCCGAGCTGTCGCCACGACGACGAAACATACGGGAGTGGCCGGCACCGGGAAGCCCTGTGCGGATGGCTTGCTGGAATGGGCGGAACATACCGGCCGCCACCAGGCCAAGGTGCCGGGTCGTGGCGGGCTGCGGTTCGTGTTCTACGGGCGGGTGTCGACCGAGGACTACCAGGATCCGGTGACGTCGCGGGTGCGACAGCGTGATCAGGCCGGAGCGCTGGTGGCCGGGCACGGGCAGATCGTGGCGGAGTTCTTCGACATTGGCCAGAGCCGGACGCTGGCATGGGCGCGCCGCCCGCAGGCCGCTGCGCTGGTCGCGGAACTGGCGGACCCGGACCGTGGCTGGGACGCGATTGTGATCGGGGAGTACGAGCGGGCGTTCTACGGGAGCCAGTTCGCGTCGATGGCGCCGCTATTCGAGCACTACGGGGTTCAGTTGTGGATGCCCGAGGTCGGCGGCCGGGTCGACTTCGGCGCTGAGGATCACGAGCAGACGATGATGGCGCTGGGCCTGCAGTCCAAGCGGGAGATCACCCGCACCAGGATCCGGGTCCGCACCGCGATGGCTGCCCAGACCCGCGAGCAGGGCCGGTACCCGTACGGCGGCCGGCCGCCGTACGGGTACCGGCTCGCCGACGCCGGTCCGCACCCGAACAAGGCCCATGCCGCCTGGGGGCGGCGGGCACACCGGCTGGAGCCCGACCCGGAAACAGCGCCGCAGGTGGCGTGGATCTTCGCGGAGCGCCTGGCCGGGCACAGCATGGCCCGGATCGCCCGCGCGCTCAACGACGCCGCGGTCCCCTGTCCGTCGGCTGCCGATCCGGGCCGTAATCCTCATCGCAGCGGCAAGGCGTGGACGCTGCATACAGTGCGGGCCATTCTGGGTAACCCGCGTTACACGGGCCGGCAGGTCTGGAACCGGCAGCGCACCGACAGTGACCTGGTTGACCCGGCGAATACCGGGCTGGGGCACCGGCCGGTGCAGCGGTGGAACCTGCCCGAGGGCTGGGTCATCTCCGCCCGTCCGGCCCACCCCGCGATCGTCACCGAGGCCGATTTCATCGCCGCCCAGGACCTGGCCGCCCGGGGCGGCCCGGATGGGCCGGACAGCCCGGCGGGGCACCACTACCTGCTGGCCGGGCTGGTGCGCTGCGGCACCTGCGGGCGGCTGCTGGAATCGTGCTGGTCCAACGGCAAGCCCGCCTACCGGTGCCGTCACGGCCACACCACCGCCAGCCGCCCGGACTCCCGGCCACCGAACGCTTACATCCGCGAGGACCAGATCCTCCCTCGTCTCCCGGCCCTGGGCATCCTTCTCGGCGCCCCGGCCCGAAGTAGGCGCAAGCTGGGCGCAGCGCACCCGCCGGTCCCGGCCGGGGCGGCAGCGGCAATCAGTTACCTGCAGGCTAGGGGCATCACGGTCATCTACGACCCGGGCCAGCGCACCCTGTGTGCCGGGTCCCCCGCCCCGGTGTCCGTCATCATCGACCGCAAAACGCCGGCAGCAAGGAGATAAAAACGAGCTGAATCAGCAGGCAGAGCACCCACAGCGGCCGGAGGCCGAGCCTGGGTGACGCTCCAGCCTGCCCAAATTCAGCAACTTATGGGGAATTTGTGTGTCCGAGGGGGGACTTGAACCCCCATGCCCTTTTGGGGCACTAGCACCTCAAGCTAGCGCGTCTGCCTATTCCGCCACCCGGACGTGGGCCACCAGCGTCACCGCCTTGGCCGGATCACGATAGCAAATCTACCGGCCTGCGGCGAAGGGGGCCACAGGACAATCCTCGCCCCATCCGCGCCAGGCGTTGGCCCCGCCTCTGGGAAGGGCTGATGCGACCATAAAGAAGTGACGGAGAACCCAGCTTCAGCGAAAGTGACCGCCGACGACGAGGTTGTCACGATCTGCCGTGACCTGATCAGGATCGACACCAGCAACCCCGGTGATCATTCCGGTCCGGGCGAGCGTAAGGCGGCCGAACACGTCGCGGCGCTCCTGTCCGAGGCCGGGGTCGAGCCGCAGATCCTGGAGTCCCATCCGGGCCGGGCCAGCGTCGTCGCCAGGATCGCGGGCGAGGATCCGTCGCGCCCGGCGCTGCTGATCCATGGTCACCTCGACGTCGTGCCCGCCAACGCGGCCGACTGGCGGCACGATCCGTTCTCCGGCGAGATCGCTGACGGGTGCGTCTGGGGTCGCGGCGCGGTGGACATGAAGGACGTGGACGCGATGATCCTGGCCGTCGTCCGGCAGCGGATGCGGGAGGGGCGGCGACCGCCGCGCGACATGCTGCTCGTGTTCACGGCTGACGAGGAGGCGGGCGGCGCGTGGGGCGCGCGCTGGCTGGTGGACGAGCACCAGGATCTCTTTGAGGGCGTGACCGAGGCGGTCGGGGAGGTCGGAGGGTACAGCGTGACGATCGGCGGGCACCGGCTCTATCTCATCCAGATGGCCGAACGGGGGATCGCGTGGCTGCGCCTCACCGCCCAGGGCACCGCGGGGCACGGGGCCATGGTGCACCCGGACAACGCCGTGACAAAGCTGGCCGGGGCCGTGGCCCGGATCGGCCGACACGAGTGGCCGCTCCGGCTCACGCCGCCGGTCCGCGCGTTCCTGGAGGGGGCGAGCGCCGCCCTCGGCACTGAATTCACCCCCGATGACCCCGACGCTCTGCTCGGCAAGCTCGGGCCGATTTCGCGGATCATCCGGGCTGTGCTCCGCAACACGGTCAACCCGACCGGACTGAAGGCGGGATACAAGGTCAACGTTATCCCGCAGGAGGCGGTCGCCGAGATCGACGGGCGTTACCTGCCCGGCTACGAAGACGAGTTTCTCGCCGAGATCGACAAGCTTCTCGGTCCCGGAGTGAGGCGCGAGTTCATCCACCAGGACGTCGCCGTGGAGACCAGCGCGGACGGTGACCTCTACCAGGCCATGACCGCCGCCCTGGTGGCCGGGGACCCGGAAGGCCGGGTCGTGCCGTACACCATGTTCGGCGGGACAGACGCCAAGTCCTTCAGCCGGCTCGGCATCCGCTGCTTCGGTTTCGCCCCGCTGCGATTGCCCGCGGATATGGACTTTTCCGGAATGTTCCACGGAATCGACGAACGCGTCCCGGTTGACGGCTTGCGCTTCGGTGTGCGCGTTCTAGACGGATTTCTCGACCATTGTTAGGTCTCCGCCGCAGGTCAGCGCATGTGTGAGTAAAATTGGCATAGAGACCGGCAAAGAATTTTTCGGGAGTCTTCGCTCGGATACGATGCGTGCTGTTACAGTAACGCACTGTGCGCAGACGGGGGAAATGGGTCCCCCCGGACAGGTGCCAGAGGCTAGTCAGGCGAAGGTCCCTGGGCTCGCGCACAACCGAAGTCATGACCTGATCGGCCGGGCGGTAGCCGTACCGGTTAGTCGTCTCGCTATGACCGATGTTGGCTACTTAAAGTGAGCACTTGTCGCTTTTAGTAGTCAAAGCCACGTGTGTCCCGCAGCCGGTGATCCCGCCACCGGCCAGCTCTGAAGTTCCGAACGGACGACACAAGGAGTCAATCCCCATGCGGACATGGGCTCACTGGGCAGCGAAGACGGTCATGCTGACCGCATTCCGTGCAGTAGTTACCGGACTGACCCTTCTTCGCTTCTCACCGCACTGATCCCAAGCCTGAGGCGATTATGATTGTAGCCAAAGCAATCCCTATTGATAAGAACCCGCTGTCGCTGGCGCTTACAATACTGTATGCGTTGTCGGCTGTTGTCTCGGTTATAATCGCTATCTCGGCATTCATAATTGCGCGCCGGGGAGATGCTGCTAAGTCGATTGCGAATGCAACAGCTGCTGGGCTAAAGGTTGCGGAGCTGCAGGCGGACGTCACTAGGATCGATAAGTCTGGCTCGTCTGAGCTGGGGAAGGCGCTGGGAAGGATAAGTGTTCTTGAGTCACAGATGGCCGTTTACTGGAAAGGCGTCGGCCTGCCGGCAAGGGTACAGAATAGCGACGATGATAATGCTGAGCTTCGGCAGGCGTTGCTTGGCATTAACCAGGCTCTCCAGGTGATCCAGGGATTAATGAAGACCAAATATGACAAGTAAATGTAGATGCTGACGGTTTAACAGGCTTTCAGTCGATGGATGGCGCCGGGCGCCTTGTGGTGGGGCGTCAATCGCGTAGTGCAACTTCCCGCTCCAGCTAGCCAACGATCCTGGCAGGGAAGGCTGCGGAGTTCCCTACATGGACGGGCCGCCTGGGGCGGCCACTCATGCCCGGATGTCTACCAGCTCCACGAGCACGAGCGGCGGCGCGCTATGGCGAGCACCGCGGCCTCCGTGGGGCAACGGCGGTCTTCTGCCCACCATCGGCGCTCACCTGGCCGGCCTGGCGCTTGCCTGGCCCTGGGGCGGGTATGCTGTTTCTAGCCTGAGGGCTGGTCCCGGCTGCCCCGGATGGGGCGGATGGGGCGGATAAGCCCAGCTCAGAGCGTTCGCACGGCACGGATGATCTTCCGCCGGAGGGTAACCTTGCGGCTGCCATCGGCGTAAAGGCGAAGACGGGACAGTTCCCATTCGCCATACTCAGCATGGTCGGTCAGGACCCGCCGGGCGGCGTCGCGTGTCATTCCGCGCGGCAGGTAGACCACGAGGTAGGCATATTCGGCCATCACCTCCTATTGTGCTCCACGTCACCGATGATTCAATCGGCGCCGGAAGAAAACCGCTACGGTCGGGCTGTCCCGGTCGGGCACCCGCCAGGTGCCCGATGGCCGGGCCGGGCCGAGCGGAGCAGAACGGGGGCCTGACCAGGTGAATGCCTGAGCCGGCCGCGGGTGGGGAACACCTAGGGCCGCATTAAGGGTTGAGACGACGATAGGGGCGGCCGTTCCGGGCTAGACCGGGAAGCACGCCCCGTGCGGGCGCCGTACGGGCAAACCGTGGCGTAGAGGTGAGGTTGGGAAAGAGCGTGCCAGCAAGGAGAGGCCCCGCCAAGGACACAGTGGCGACGAAAGAGGCCGCAGATGGCGTGACCGCTGCCACGGCAGATAGTTCAGGCCGCAAGCCGGCGAAGGCGGCGGCCACTACAAAGACGTCCGGTGCGGGGCGCCGGACAGCGCGGGGTGCCCCCGCGCGGGGCGGGGACGGCACCCGGCTGGTCATCGTCGAGTCACCGGCCAAGGCGCGCACGATCGCGGGCTACCTGGGCAACGGGTACGTGGTCGAGTCCAGCGTCGGCCACATCCGGGACATGCCCGACCGGGCGGCCGAGATCCCGGCCAAGTACCGCAAGGAACCGTGGGCCCGCCTCGGGGTCAACGTGGACGACAACTTCGAGGCTCTCTACGTCGTCCCGAACGACAAGCGGCAGCAAGTGTCCAAGCTGAAGGACCTGCTTAAGGACGCCGACGAACTCCTGCTGGCCACGGATGAAGACCGCGAGGGCGAGGCCATCGCCTGGCACCTGCTCGAGGAACTCAAGCCGAAGGTTCCCTACCACCGGATGGTCTTCCACGAGATCACCCCCGAGGCGATCGCGCAGGCCGTCGCCAACCCACGCGAGCTCGACCAGGCCCTGGTGGACGCGTACCAGGCCCGGCGGGTGCTCGACCGGCTGTACGGCTACGAAGTCTCGCCGGTGCTGTGGAAGAAGGTCATGCCCAGGCTGTCGGCTGGCCGGGTCCAGTCGGTGGCCACTCGCCTGGTCGTCGACCGGGAGCGGGAGCGGATCGCCTTCCGGGCCGCCCAGTACTGGGACCTCGAGGCCGAGTTCGCCACCCTTACCCGCGACAGCGCGGACGACTCCGGCGGCGCGGACAGCGCGAGCCCACGTTCGTTCGGTGCGACATTGATCTCCGTGGACGGACGGCGCGTTGCCCAGGGCCGCGACTTCAACTCGGTCGGCGAACTGCGCAGCCGCGACATTCTGCACCTTGATGGGGCCGCCGCGGCGGCACTCGCCGGCCGGCTGCAGGACTCCGCCTTTCAGGTCCGTTCGGTCGAGCGCAAGCCCTACAAGCGGTCCCCGTACGCGCCGTTCCGCACGACCACCCTCCAGCAGGAGGCGTCGCGGAAGCTCGGCTTTTCCGCCAAGCAGACGATGTCGGTGGCGCAGCGGCTGTACGAGAACGGCTACATCACCTATATGCGGACCGACTCGACGACGCTGTCGCAGACCGCGGTCGACGCCGCCCGCCGGCAGGCCCGCGACCTTTACGGCGAGTCCTACGTCCCCGACGCCCCGCGCGTGTACGCCAGCAAGGTGAAGAACGCACAGGAGGCGCACGAGGCGATCCGTCCGTCCGGCGACCATTTCCGTACCCCGGAGGAGGTCGCGCGCGACGGCCTGTCCCGGGACGAGCAGCGGCTGTACGACCTGGTTCTGGAAGCGCACCGTCGCCTCCCAGATGAAGGACGCCACCGGCGAGTCCGTCTCGGTGCGCGTCGCCGGGACCTCCTCGGCCGGGGAGAACGCCGAGTTTGGCGCGTCCGGGAACGTGCTCAAGTTCTACGGCTTCCTCAAGGCCTACGTCGAGGGCGCCGACGACCCGAACGCCGACCGCGACGACCGCGAGCGCCGGCTTCCCCTCGCTGGCGGAGAACGACCCGCTGGCGGTGCTGCGCCTGGAGGCCGCCGAGCACGCGACCCGTCCGCCCGCGCGGTACACCGAAGCCTCGCTGATCAAGGAGCTTGAGGACCGGGAGATCGGCCGCCCATCGACGTACGCGTCGATCATCGGCACGATCCTGGACCGTGGCTACGTGTTCAAGAAGGGCACCGCGCTCGTCCCGTCGTACCTGGCCTTCGCCGTGGTCACGCTGCTGGAACGGCACTTCGGCCAGCTCGTGGACTACGAGTTCACCGCGCGGATGGAAGGCGTGCTCGACGAGATCGCGCACGGCGAGACGTCCCGAGTGCCGTGGCTCCGCCGGTTCTACTTCGGCCGCGACCAGCCCGGGCCGGCCGGACAGCCGGACGGCGACGCGGCCAACGGAGCCGTCCACGAAACGGGCCTGAAGGCCCTGGTCAGCGACATCGACGACATCGACCCGAGAGAAGTCAGCTCGTTCCCGCTGGAGGGCACGGACATAACGGTCCGGGTCGGCCGGTACGGCCCCTACCTGGAGCGCGACGGCCAGCGGGTCAACGTGCCGGAGGACATGGCGCCGGACGAGCTGACGCCGGAACGGGCCGCGGAGCTCTTCAGCCAGCCGAACGAGGACGTGGTACTGGGGACCGATCCGGGCACGGGACTGCAGGTCGTGGCGAAATCCGGCCGGTTCGGCCCGTACGTCACCGAACTGCTTCCCGACGACGCGCCGGCGTTGGCCAAGCCGCGCACCGCCTCGCTGCTGAAGTCGATGGCGCTGGATAAAGTCACACTGGACGAGGCGCTGAAGCTGCTCAGCCTGCCGCGTGTCATCGGTGAGCTGGACGGCGAACCGGTCACGGCGCAGAACGGCCGGTACGGCCCCTACGTCAAGAAGGGCGCGGACAGCCGCTCACTGGACCGTGAGGAGCAGCTGTTCACCTTCAGCCTGGCTGAGGCCAAGGACCTGTTCTCCCAGCCCAAGGCGCGTGGCCGGGCCCGCGCTGCGGCGCCGCCGCTGCGTGAGCTCGGCGACGACCCGGGCACCGGCAAGCCGATGGTGGTGAAGAACGGCCGGTTCGGCCCGTACGTGACCGACGGGGACACCAACGCGTCGCTGCGCAAGGGCGACGACGTGGACACGCTGACGGTGCAGCGCGCGGCCGAGCTGCTGGCCGACCGGCGCGCCGCGGCACCGACCCGCCCGGCCCGGCCGGCGCGCCGGGCACCGGCGCGGTCGGCGGCAAAGTCCGGCGCGAAGAAGCCGGCCGCCAAGAAGGCAACGGCCAAAAAGCCGAAGTAAAGACATAGTGCCGATACGCTAACGCCGTGAACTTCCGCGCTCCGCCGAAACATGACGGCGCCGGACACCGGGCGCGGCGATCGCCCAAAGCCCAGGAAAAGTCCGGAGTGCTGTCCATCAAGCCGTTCCGGCGGCTGTGGGTAGCGCTGTCCCTGTCCAGTCTCGGGGACTGGTTGAGCATCCTCGCGCTGACCACGCTCGCGGCCGAGCTCACCGGAAAGCACACCGCGGGGCAGTCCACAGCGGGGGCGATGGCGGCACAGAGCGCGGCCGTTGGCGGGGTGTGGCTCGCGACGCTGCTGCCGGCGCTGCTGCTCGGCCCCGTCGCCGGGGCCATCGCGGACCGGCTCGACCGGCGCATGACGATGATCATCGGGGATGTGGTCCGGGGCCTGCTGTTCCTGTCGATCCCGCTTTTCCCGAACCTGAAGTGGATCTACGTCGCGAAGTTCCTGGCCGGCTGTGCGTCGCTGTTCTGGAATCCGGCCACGGCCGCGTCCATACCCAACCTGGTGCCCAAGGACAAACTGGAGCGTGCCAACCAGCTCAGCCTGCTGACCACCTACGGCACCGCCCCGGTCGCGGCGGGTCTGTTCAGTGTGCTGGCTCTGGTCAGCGGGGTGCTCGGCCGGATCTCGCCGTACTTCAGGACGAACAACGTTGACCTGGCGCTGTACATCAACGCCGCCTCCTACGCAGTCTCCGCATTCACCATCTTCATCATCCGCCAGATCCCGAAGCGGCAGCACAGCGACAAGATCTCGGTGCCGTCGGCGGCCAAGTCCATCTGGGAGGGCTGGCGGCTCATCGGCCAGACCCCGGTACTGCGCGGCCTCTCCCTGGGGATGGTCGGTGCGTTTACCGGCGCCGGCGTCGTGGTCGGCCTCGGCTACTCCTACATCACCAACACGCTGCACGGCGGAAGCGCGGGCTGGGGCCTCGTCTTCGCTGCGCTGTTCGTCGGGCTTGCGGCGGGCATGGTACCGGCTTCCCGCCTGCTGAAGGACTTCAGCCGGCGTCGGCTGTTCGGCATCGCGATCGTCGGCGCGGCGGTGCCGCTCGCGCTGATCGGCCTCATCCCTAACCTCATCATCGTCATCCTGCTGGTCGTCGTCATCGGAGCGCTGGCGGGCATCGCCTACGCGACCGGCTTCACCATCGTCGGCCTGGAGGTACACGACGACACCCGGGGCCGGACCTTCGCGTTCTTTCAGTCGTCCACCCTGATCATCCTCTTCGTAGTGATCGCCGCCTCGGGCTTCCTCTCCACCGGTTTCACGAAGCTGATCTCCGGCCTGACCGGCTCCGGCAACGTAACGGTCGGCAACGTCGTCTACGCCTCGGTGGGGCAGAATGTGGTCCTGCTGCTCGGGGCGCTGGTCGCGGCGGCCTGCGGCCTTGTCGCCTACCGGTACATGGATGACCGCAGGGGCGTCCCGCTGCGTGAGGACCTGGTCGCGGCGATCCGGGGTGAGCCCCTGGCCCCCAAGCCGGCCGAGACCGGCGAGGCCGCCGCGGCGGACGGGGGTGACCGGCCCGCGCACCCCGGGCTGTTCATCGCGCTGGAGGGCGGGGAGGGAGCGGGCAAGACGACGCAGGCGAGAATGCTCTCGATCTGGCTGCGTGAGCAGGGCTTCGACGTCGTCACCACCCGTGAGCCCGGCGCGACCAAGGTCGGTATGCGGCTGCGCGCCCTGCTGCTCGACACCGCGCACGCCGGGATGTCGCCGCGGGCCGAGGCCCTCATGTACGCCGCCGACCGGGCCGAGCACGTGGCCGCCGAGATCAGCCCGGCCCTGGAGCGCGGCGCGGTGGTCATCACCGACCGCTACACCGACTCCTCGCTGGCCTACCAGGGCGCCGGGCGGGGGCTGCACAGCGAAGAGATCGCCTGGCTGAGCCACTGGGCCACCGACGGCCTGAACCCGGACCTGACGATCCTGCTCGACCTGCCGCCGCAGGCCGGGCTGGGCCGGCGGGCCAGTTCCGCGGACCGGCTCGAGGCCGAGCCGTCGGAATTCCACGAGCGGGTCCGGGCCGGATTCCTCGCCCTGGCCCGCAACGATCCCGGCCGCTACCTCGTGCTCGACGCGACCCGTCCGGCGGCCGAGATGACCGCGGTCATCCAGGACCGGGTGCGCGACATGCTGCCCGACCCGGTGCCCGTGGTCGCGGAGGCCGACACCGGGTCGTTCCCCGCGATCTTCGACGAGTCGGTGCCCGCGGTATCCGATCACGGGCGCTGATGGCGCCCGGACCAGCCGGCCCATGGCGCGGCACGCCCGGCGCTCCCAGCATGCCCGGTGTGCCCGGCCGCCCCGGCCGGGTGCCGGGCGGCGAGGGTGTTTTCGCCGACCTGGCCGGGCAGGAGGCAGTCGTCGCCCAGCTACGGAAGGCGGCGCGGGCCGCGGCGCGCGTGCTAGCCGGCGAGCCCGTCACCGCGGGCGGGATGACGCACGCCTGGCTGTTCACCGGGCCGCCCGGATCGGGCCGCTCCGTGGCCGCGCGGTCGTTCGCCGCGGCGCTGCTATGCGCCCGTGGCGGGTGCGGGTCCTGTGCTGCCTGCCGTCAGGTGCGGGCCGGCACCCACGCCGACCTGATGGTCGTCCGCCCCGACGGGCTGTCCTACGGGGTGAAGCAGACCCGCAACCTGATCCTGCGCGCGGCCGGGCGCCCCCTCGGGCGGCCGCTGGCGGGTGGTCCTCTTCGAAGACGCCGACCGCTGCACCGAGCAGGCCGCGAACGCCCTGCTCAAGGCCATCGAGGAACCGGCCCCCCGGACGGTGTGGCTGCTCTGCGCCCCGTCCGCGGAGGATCTCGTGACGACCATCAGGTCGCGCTGCCGCGTCGTTACGCTGCGGGTTCCCTCGGCCGAGGCGGTGGCCGGCGTGCTGACGGCACGGGACGGGATTGATCCCGAACGGGCCCTGGTTGCGGCCCGTGCGGCTCAGGGGCACATCGGCCGTGCGCGCCGGCTCGCCACCGACGCGGACGCGCGCAGCCGCCGGGAGCAGGTCCTCGCCGTTCCCGCGCGTGCCGCCTCCCTCGGGCCGGCCCTGGCCGCGGCCGCGGCCCTGGTCAAAACGGCCGAGGAGGAGGCGAAGACCGTCACCGAGGAGCTGGACGAACCCGAGCGGGACGCGCTGCGCCAGGCGTTCGGCGAAGGCTCGACAGGCAAGGGGGTCGCCAAGGCGGTCCGCGGCGCGGCGGGTGCGCTGCGGGACCTGGAGGACCGGCAGAAGTCCCGCGCCACCCGCCTCAAGCGCGACAGCCTCGACCGGGCGCTGCTCGACCTGGCCGGCTTCTACCGCGATGTGCTTATGATCCAGGCTGGTGCGGGGGTCGAGCTGGCCAACGCCGACCATGAGGCCGAGCTGCGGGAGCTGGCGTCCGCCTCCAGTACGGAGGCGACCCTGCACCGGATCGAGGCCATCATGCGCTGCCGGGAGCGCCTGGCCGCCAGCGTGGCCCCCCTGCTGGCCGTGGAGGAGATGACGATCGCCCTGCTGGCTGGCTAGCAGGCGATCGTCATGCCCGCCGCAAGCCGGGATCCGTCTGGATCAGTCTCCGGTTCACCATGGTTGAAGGTTCGATCTATATGACTAGGATCACAACTTACGCCGGGGAATCTGTCAAAATGGAGGCGATGGCAATTCGCGAAGGACGTGACCGCCGGGAGCGCCCGTGATCGGCCGCCGGGCGACGATCGATGACGTCGCGCGGGCCGCGGGGGTGTCACGGCAGACCGTCTCCAACGTGGTACGCGGCCGTGGCCGGCTGGCCAGCGCGACCCGGGACCGGGTGGTGGCCGCGATCGAGCAGCTGGGGTACAAGCCCCACACCGGCGCGGCCAGCCTGCGCTCGGGCCGGACGTACCGCATCGCCTATCCGATCCCGGACGCCGAGCTCCACCCCGGCAACGTGATCATGCTGGAGTTTCTTCAGTTCCTGGTGGCCGCGGCGCGGGAGCGCAGGCACCAGGTGCTGGTTATCGGCAGCTACGGGAGCGGCCTGGAGGCCATCGAGGACCTGGTTCTGGACCAAGTTGGTCGACGGTTTCGTCCTCGCGACCATGGCCGACGACGACCCGCGGGTGGCGTTCCTGGCCGAGCGCCAGGTTCCCTTCGGGTGCTTCGGCCGCACCAGCCCGGCCATGCCCCAGCACTGGGTGGACATCGACAACTGCGCGGCGATCCGTGATGTCACGGCGCGCGTGCTCACCCGCGGGCACACCAGCGTCGCCTACCTCGGCTATATCCCCCAGGGCGAGTGGGACGTCGAACGGGAAGCCGGTTATCAGGACGCCATGACCGCGGCCGGACTGCCGGTGACCGTGATCCGCACCGGGACAGCACCGGCGGAGGTGGACGCTACCGTCGCTGACCTGCTCGGGCCACCGGACCGGCCCACGGCCGTCATCGCGGGCAGCGACGTCCTGGCCGCGGCGTGCTACGCCGAGGCCACTCGGACCGGGTTGCGGATCGGTGTGGACCTCGCCGTCACCGGCTTCGACGGGAGCACGGTCGCCCGCATCCTGACCCCGGCGCTGACGACGGTGGCCATGCCGCTCGCTGAGGTCGCCGAACGGCTCGTCGACCGGATCGTCAGCGCGGTCTCGGGCGTTTCGGACGAGCGCGGTGAAGTCCTCGAGACCACCCTGATCTGGGGCGAGAGCGTCTAGCGGGCGTTGCTGCGACGGGGGTGCGGCGCAGGCGGCGCAGGGCGCGGCGGCTGGGATGCCGGGACGGCTCTGGGGGGCCGGACAGCGCGCGGGTGGCTGCGCCTTAGTCTGGCGGGATGGGCATGATGATGGCGGTCAGCTTCGAACGGCACGGTCGGCTGTACTACCTCGATCCCGGGCCGTATTCACCGGCGATCGGCGAGAAGGTCCTCGTACCCACCGACTCCGGCCCCGAGGTCGCGGAGTGTGTCTGGGCGCCGCAATGGATATCCGACGACGTGGGCGGCCTGCCCGAGTGCGCGGGCATCGCGACCGAGGAGGATCTGGAGCGGGACGAGGACAGCCGCCGGCGGCGGGCCGAGTGCCGGATCGCCGCCAAGCGCTTCATCCGGACCCACGGCCTGCCCATGAAGGTGACCGCCGTCGACTTCATACCCGCCACGAACGCCTTCACGATCTACTTCAGCGCACCGAACCGGGTCGACTTCCGCGCCCTCGTCCGTGACCTGGCGGGCCAGTTGCGCGCCCGCGTGGAGCTGCGCCAGATCGGCCCGCGGGATGAGGCCCGGCTGCAGGGCGGCATCGGGCCCTGCGGCCGCGATCTGTGCTGCGCCACGTTCCTGAAGGACTTCGAGCCCGTGTCCGTTCGGATGGCCAAAGAGCAGGACCTTCCGGTCAACCCGATGCGGATCGCGGGTGCCTGCGGGCGCCTGATGTGCTGCCTGAAGTACGAGCACCCGCTCTACCAGGACTTCCGCAAGAACACGCCCCGGGTCGGCGCGGCCGTCGACACTCCGGAGGGACCAGGGAAGGTCATCGGGCACAACGTTCCCGCGGACAAGGTGGTGGTCAAGCTGGCCGCGGATGGTTCCGCGTGCGCCTGCCCGCGGGCCAGTGTCTGCGGATCCCGGCAGGCCTACGAGGCGACGCACGGCAAGAAGTGAGCCCGCGTCACGGTCGGCTCGTCGCGCATGCGTGCGTGCGGCGCAGCGGGCCGGGAGCCGTGCCCGGCACTCACTGCCGCCAGGAGACGTCCTCGCCAATAACGTGAGCAGGATTACCGCCGACCACAGTGCCGCCCGGTACGTCGGAGGTGACGACGCTCCCGGCCGCGACGACCGCTTGATCGCCAATCGTCGTGCCCGCGAGGATTGTCGCCCCCGTCCCGACCCATACCTGGTCTCCGATGATGACCGGTTCCGAACGGGGCCGCGGACGGCCCTGGGCGACGAGCTCATGAATATTGGTGTCGAGGATGTTGGTGTTCCACGATATGGAGCATCCCGAACCGATCTTGATGTGCTCGAAGCACGTCACCGTTGAACAGTCGTTGATGTACGAGCGCGTGCCTATCTCCAGATGGCCCCCGTCATTGACGAATACTCTCGTGCCCCTGAGTATCTGCACGGTACCCTCGACCGAAAGCCGGGCGTTCTTCCCCAAATGCATCGAGCAGGGGGCCGGGGTGAAATGAGCAAAGCCGAGGAACAGAAACGATCCTCGCGGGATGTGCAGCCGCGAACCCGAGCCCATTTTCAGCCGGGTGCCCCGGGCCAGGACGCACCACCCCCGGTTGCGGGGTAAATACTCGGAAATCCTGTGACGGAGTTGTCGGCGTCCCACGGACCCCCACGGACCGGCGGGCTGAGACACGGTGGCGCGTGATGCGTGATTTGCCGTGGCTGATCGTGTTTGCTGTGCTGCGTGGCGGTTGCGGCTGGCGTGGTCCGGGATGAGGAGGGTGCTGAGGCGCCGTCTGCGGAGCGCATGCTGGCTGAGGCCCTGGAGGCGAACCGGCAGCTGTCGGAACTGGCTGACGGGCTGATCGAGGACAACGCGCTGCTGCGGGAGCAGGTGGCGCGGCTGGCTGAGCGTGATGCGGAGCGGGACGCCGAGCTGGAAAGGCTCCGGGCTGACTTCGCTGTGCTGCAGCGGATGCTGTTCGGGCGGTCGTCAGAGAAATCGCGGCCGGGGCCGCCGGCCGGCGGCGATGATAATGCCGCTGGTGGCGGCGGGCAGGACCGGGAACGGCGGGGCGCCGCGGGAGGGAAGCGCGGCCCCGGGGCGCGGGCGGGGCGGCGGGATTACTCGCGCCTGCCGCGGCTGGAGGTGTTCTGGGATTTCCCTGATGGCGGGTACTGCTGCCCGGAGTGCGGGGAGCCGTTCACGCCGCTGGGGGACCATCTGTCCGGGGAGCAGCTGGACTGGCAGGTGATCGTGCGGCTGGTCGTGCACTGCCGCCGCCGCTACCGGCGGGCCTGCGATTGCCGGGTGCCCGCCACGGTGATGGCGCCCGGCCCGCCGAAGGCGATCGGCAAGGGCCTGTTGTCCAACGGGTTCATCGCGATGCTGCTGACCGAGCGGTTCGCCGCGGGGCGGAGCATGAACTCGCTGGTGGCCGGGCTGGGCAGGCAGGGCGCGGAGATCTCGCCCGCCACTTTGGCGGGCACGTGCGCGCAGGCCGGGGCACTGCTCGTCCCGCTGGCAGACGCGATCACGGAGCGGTCGCGGGGCTCGTGGCACCTGCACGCCGACGAGACCACGTGGCGGGTGTTCGCCCCCCGCGACGGGGACGGGCCGGCGAAATGGTGGCTCTGGGTCTTCCTCGGCCCCGACACCGTTTGCTTCGTGATGGACCCGACGAGGTCCGGCGCGGTCCTGGCCCGCCATGCCGGGCTCGACGAGAAGACCGGGCAGCTCACCGACGGCGAGGACGGGCCGCGGCGGCTGGTGATCTCCAGCGACTTCTACAAGGTGTACGAGTCCGCGGGCAAGAAGGCGGACGGCCTGGTCAGCCTCTACTGCTGGGCTCACCTGAGACGGCATATCGTCCGGGCCGGCGACGCGAGCCCGGTCCAGCTCGGGCACTGGACGGACGCGTGGCTGGGCCGGATCCGGGATCTTTACGCCGCCCACGATGAGCTCATGGCCGCCTGGGCCGGTACCGCCGCGCCAGCGCCACCGGAGAAAGGGGCGGCCGCGGGCCGGCTGGAGAAGGCATACGCCGCCTGGGATGACGCAATCACGGTAATCGACCAGGCGCGGAAGAAGCAGATGGCCGCCCCGGGCCTGCAGGAGCCCGCGAAGAAAGCGCTCGCCACCCTGGACCGCGAATGGGACGGCCTGGCCGCGCACCGGGACTACCCGATGGTGTCGCTGGACAACAACGCCGCGGAGCGGATGATCAGAGGCCCGGTCGTGACCAGGAAGAACGCCCGCGGCTCCCACAACGGCGACACTGCGCGGAACGCCGCCGTGATCTGGACCGTCACCGGCACCGCCCAGATGGCCGGCCTCAACATCCTGACCTATCTCACCGCCTACCTCGACGAATGCGGACGCAACGGCGGCAAGCCGCTGACTGGGCAGGCACTGGAACGGTTCCTGCCCTGGAACGCCAGCCCCGAACACCTCCGCACCTGGGCACAGCCTCCGCCGGCCGGATAAATCCCCGGGATAACGCCTCCGCCGGCGTAGCCGTCGTCAACCGGTCACGTCGGCAGTCAGCATGCCCTCTCACAGGACTTCCGAAGACTTACGTTGCGGGCGCTCCAGTACAGGGTCCGGACAATTGAGACGTGTGACGCCACCCGGAGCAGTATCTGGCGGTCTATGCTTCCGTTGCTCTCCGGAACCAGGCGCCGCGAGCGCCCGGTGTCCGTCGGCGCCGGGTCAGAATTCGCCTGGCTGAGCATGCACGCGCTCCTCTGCGGATCATCGACAACAAGCGTAGGGGCGGAAAGGCGCCCGGCCGTACGGCATTCAGATAACCGACTCCAGGAATTGTGCCGTCACCTCAACCTGCGATGCCCAGTCCCTGGCCATGGCCGCACGCCGCCCATTCCTGGTGAAACGAGCCCGCAGTGCGGCGTCGTCGAACAGCTCGCTGACCTTGCCGGCGAAGGCGACGATGTTTCCCGGTTCGACCAGGAAACCGGACTTGCCGTCGGTCACGACCTCCGGTATGCCCCCGACCGAACTGGCGACCACCGGCAATCCGCTCGCCATCGCTTCGACCAGCACCATGCCGAACGACTCGATGCGCGATGGCGTGATCAGGACGTCTGCCTGGTGATAGGCCGCGAGCAGATCCTGCCCGGCCAGTCGGCCGCGGAACTCAACGCGCTCGGTGATCCCGAGCTCATCGGCCGTTCGGGCAAAGTAATCCTGGCGATTGCCGTCACCGACCACCATCAGGCGCACGTCGGGATACCTGTTCGTGAGTTCTGCCGTGACCCGCAGTGAGGTCAGGAGGTCTTTGTGCTCCTCGCCGTACTTGAGGCCGCCCACATGCAGGAGGGTGTGACCGGTCTTCCCGGGTGACCGGGCCGTGTAGAGGCTGGTGTCAACGCCCGGGTTTATCACCACCGACTTGCTGATGTACGGGCGCACCGGCTCGGAGCGCTGCACGAAGATGGAGGTGACGATGACGCCCCGTGCTTTGCGCATGAGCGGGGGGAGCAGGAGGCGCTCGTAAAAGCGGATCACCGGATCGGTCAGGCGACTGCCCTTTTGCATGCTGCCGCCGTGGTAGGTGACAACAAATGGTGTCTTCTTGGCCTGGCGCGCGGTGAGGTCGATCATGCCCGGCACGGGGGCGTGCGCAACGATAACGTCCGGGCGCTCGGTGGCGATGATCTGCTTGAGCCGGCGGCTCCAGCGCAACCCCAGCGGGGTGTTGGAAAGCGTCAGCCGGTAAGGCAGCCGGTGCACCCTGACGCCCTGAAAGTCGCCTGTTCCCGCGTTCGGCTTGCGGCCCGACGTGGCCACGGTGACCTGCCAGCCCCTGGTGTCCTGAAGTCCCTTTGCGATCCGGTAGGAATACTCTTCGAGGCCGCCACTGTGCGGCTTGAAGTATGGCGCGGTGATCAGCGCCCTCGGCACCGCCAGCGGCACGTCAGAGTTGCAGGCGAAGACCACGTCCGGCTGTTCGCTGAGCCAGGCCAGGAATTCCTCCAGCCGTTCCCAGTCGTTATGCATGCCGATCTCGCGTGAATGCCCCCACAGGTGGAACACCTCGCCACGCTCCCTGGCCCGGGCGAACATGGCCTTAGCCAGATTGTCCCAGCGCCGCATGCGGAAAATCTGCCAGGGACGCCGACGGCAGAGGCGCAGAACCGAGAGCATGCCGTCGCGGAGGTGATCGTAGGTGTCCACGGAAGTGCCGATCGCGAATCGGTCGGCACTGCGAGTGGTGAATCTGTTGATGCTACGGGCGCTGGCGAAGCCGGCTTCGCGGACAAGTCGCTTGGTCTCGTCGCTGTGGTCGCCGTAGGGATAGCAGAAGCTGTGCAGCGGCTGGCCGACGATGCGTTCCAGGACCTCTTTTGACCGGTTGATCTCCTCGCGGGCCGCATCCGCGTCCAGCCGTGACAGGTGCGGATGGGTCATCGTGTGAGCGCCGATTTCGAACTCTCCGGCCAGTTCCCTGATCTCGTCGGGGGTCAGCCGCTCAGTGGCCGGGAATTCATGGGTTTCGGGGCATATATAAAATGTTCCGCCAACGCCGTATTTCCGCAGCAGAGAAGCTAGCCGTATATCGCACTTGTGCCCATCGTCCCAGCTGCTTGTGACGATGACAGGTTTCATAAGTCGGTTTCCCCATTGTGAGTGTCAGCCCGGGATTAGCAAGTGCGCGCGCTAGGTGGCCAACCAGCTGCCGCGTGGTGACGCCGACCATCGAAGGTCGGCGCCGGTCGCCCAGCCCCTGGGTCGAGCGGCTACATATAGGACGTACGTCCAGCTCCGGAGGATTACAGAAGGGGAGATCACTATGCAATCTCTACTCATTGGTTACAACTAGTTACCGACGGCCGGGAAGCGGTCGGGGACACGACCATCTCCCTGGTCACCGGACATGGGTTCGCACTGACCTCCGAGGGACCCGACATTCTCTACGGGCGGGCCGCGATGACCGGGAGCGCGAACGAGACGGCGGTCACCGCGAGGTAGCCGAGCCGGCGCCGCCAGCGCCGCGTCACCAGCACGGCGAAGACGACGGCCGGGATCGCGAGCGCCTCGCCGATCTGCCGGACGTGACGCGGCAAAGCCGCTGCTGTGGAACCTGCGGAAAGCTTTCCCCTCCATCAAGCTGGCGTGGGCCGACGGCGGTTACGCCGGGAAGCTTGTCACGTGGCCAAGACCCGCCTGCGCTTGACGTTGCAGATCGTCAAGCGCCCCGATGACCTGCACACCTTCAAAGTGCTGCCGCGCCGCTGGGTCGTCGAGCGGACCCTGGCCTGGATCACCCGCCATCGCCGCACCGTCCGCGACTACGAGCGCCTGGCCGCCCACCACGAAACCTACGTCTACTGGGCCATGATCATCGTCATGACCCGCCGCCTCGCCCGCCCGCCGACCGTCGCGCGAGTTCTCAAGCAGGCTCTTAGCTTGTCGTTTAACCTGCGCGTTCGCGCCGTGCTTTGAGCGAGGCATCCCTCTTCGTCTTCTTCCCCACGTCGTGGCGGAGTGCTGGGCGGCGGTTCTTCGATCCTGGCGGGCGGCCGGGGCCGGGCTTGCCGGGTTTCGGTGCACCGGTCGGCAGGGCAGGGCCTGGTGGATGTCCGGAACCCGCGGCGGACCCGGGCGGGGGTCAGCCGCCCGGGCGGGGCGGGGCGTTCCCAGGGCAGGCGCAGGTCCGCCGCCAGCGGCCGGGCGAGCCGGAGCTGAGCATGGCAGGCGATGACGATCCAGGTCCACCGGTCAGCGGCGGCCGGGTCGCGGATTCGGGGCGGTCCAGCCCAGGACCTGCTTGAACAGCCGGAAGGTGTGCTCCAGATCGAATCGGCGCAGGAACGCCTGCCACAGCCGGTCCACCTCAGCCGGGCGCGGCGCCGGTGACCGGAGCACCACAGCCACACCGGCTTGGGGTCCCGGTCGCCGGGCAGGTGATCCACCTGCAGGCGGATCAGGGTGCCCTCGATCACGGGCAGCGGGCCGTCGTGGTCTAGCCAGGCGGAGCGGTGGGTCAGCCGGGGGTGCAGCCGGTCCCACGCCTGGGCCACGGCGGTGCCGTAGCGGGTGGTCTGGGTGGTGGTGGTCACGGCCGGGTCCGGCCAGGTGGCCGGGTCCGGCGAGGGCGAGCTCCCGGCCGTGCCGTGCGCGGCCGGCCTTGGTACCGGGCTGGCCGGCCCGGGAAGTGCAGCACCCGGTCACGCGCAGCCGGCCCAGGATCTCACGGGCAGGTCCGCGAGCTGTAGGCCAGCCGGATCGGGTCATACCCGGCGTCGAAGATGACCAGGATGGGCCGATCCCCGTCGCGCCAGTGCCCGGCGGCGATCAGCCGGTGATCACCTCGCGGATCTGGGCGGCGGTGACCTCGGCCTCGTCGTCGCCGGGCCCAGCCGGACCGCGTCCAGCACCGCGGTCCAGGAGGTCCGGCCCGGCTCCAGCGCCGCCACCACCGAGTACGGCCAGCCCGGGATCATCTGCGCCTGCCCCTTGCCCGCGGCCATAGACATGGCAGACAGCCGGTCCGGGCTGGTCGCCGCGCCGGGCCGCAGCCAGTTGCTCACGTCGACAGCCAGCATCAGCCGCCCGTCCGCCGCCCGCGGTAACGGCAGGCCGGCCAGGCACCGGCGCACCGCGTGATCTCGATCCGCCCGCTGTTTACCGCGTCATACAGCGCGCCATGGCCGCGCCGGTGCTCCGGCGCCACCGACAGCGCGGCCAGGTTCCTGCACCGGCCCGTCCGCGCACGGCACCGCGTCCGCCAGCTCGAACAGCTCATCCGCGCGCGCGGTCAGGCAGGCATGGAACTCCCGGCGGAACCGCGCCAGCACGCGGCTGGCCCGGCACCGGCATCCTCTGGCAGGCTGTCCATCACGGCCTTCGTTCGTGATCATGGTCCTTTGGCGACAACCCATGATCATCGCGGCGGCCGTGCTCGCGCGCACACGACACGCCCCGCACGCGCGGCTCAAGACCCGCGAAAAGCCCAGGCCGCCGCCGAGCCGGTTAAAAATCCACCAGGCCCTGCCCTGCCTGACCGGTGCACCGAAACCCGGCAAGCCCGGCCCCGGCCGCCCGCCAGGATCGAAGAACCGCCGCCCAGCACTCCGCCACGACGTGGGGAAGAAGACGAAGAAGGATGCCTCGCTCAAAGCACGGCGCGAACGCGCAGGTTAAACGACAAGCTTAGAGTCACGGCTCGGGCACGTGATCTGAGTCACGCCTTTTGAGCAGGAAATGGGCTCAGGCGAGGGTGAGGAAGAGCCGTCAAGCGGACGCCGGGAAGCGGAGGAGGCGGTGTGCGGCAGGGCGGCGCGATGATGCCGACGGCAGCGGATGGCCATCGCAGCGAGGACGCCACCGAACCGGTAAACTCAACCGGGTCGCCTGCTCCGGCGGCACGCCGCCTTAGCTCAGTCGGTCAGAGCGACGCACTCGTAATGCGTAGGTCATCGGTTCGATTCCGATAGGCGGCTCGGAATATTTACAGTTCAGAGGCTTATTTTGCTCGTCGCCGTGATCGCGAATCGCGGCCCGTGGACCGAGTGACTCGGTCCACGAAAGCAGAATTTTCGATCGCCAGCGGGGCGGCCGTCGGACACGCAGAGTAAATATCGAAGATCTTCTGAGTGCGCGAGGCGCCTCATACTCCGCGCTCTGCGACCGATGGCATGGATGGGCTGATGCGGCGCCTTAGGCTGAAATGCCCCGCATATCCGTGATGGCAGGGACCAGCGTGAAGGACTGGCCGGCACCGGGAGAAGGCTGACGGGAATCTTGGCCGTGGCCCGCTCGCCCGGTCAGCGGGTGGCTATCCTGGGAGCATGCCAGAGATGCCGCGTACCCTCACTGCGGCGCTGCACCGCGAAAGAGGACTGGTTCATCGCGCAGTGCCTGGAGGTTGACGTGGCGAGCCAGGGTCACACGATTGACGAGGCCCTGGCGAACCTTGCCGAGGCTGTCGAGCTGTACCTGGAAGATGTAGACGATCCGGGCGGCCACATCACCGCGACACCGCTGGTGACGTCGTTCCGGCTGCCCGCCGCATGAGCCCTTCGCTTTCCGACCTGCCGGTTCGGAAGGTCACCAGGGCACTGGAGTCAATCGGCTTCACCTATGTGCTGACCAAGGGCAGTCATGCGGTGTACCGGAATCGGGAGGGGCGCGTGGCCGTCATCCCTTAGCACGGCGTCGTGAAGCGCGGCACTTTGGCGTCGATCCTGCGACAGGCGGGCTTGACCCCTGCCGAGTTCCTCAAGCTCCTCGACTGAGCCAGCGGAGCGCAGCGCCGCGATCCGGTGTCGGCTGCCCGGCGAACCTCGGTCTTCCGAACTAGCAGTGGCTCTTTCTTCCGAGGCGCTGCCGGTCATGCCGGATGGGCGGCGTGGTACTGCTCCCAGATCTCGGGGCGTAGTCGGCCGCGATCGGCGACGTCGACGCCGTGTTCCTTCGCCCATGCCCGGACCTGCGAGGCCGAGACGGGGATCACTCGGCCGGGCTTCCGCGGCCCGGCGGACGCGGGTGCGGGCAGCGGGGGTCTTGGCTCGGCCATCTCGCCGCCTGGGGAAAGCGGGATCTCGCCGACCACCGGGAAGGCGAAGCCGATCTTCTTGTAGGCGGTGAGCCGCCTGCCATGCATGCGGGTGAGCATTGGCACGCGGGTGTCGGCGTAGTCATGTACCTCGGCTGTCGTCTTCCCTGGCAGGTCCCGCATGATTCGGCCGACGTTTTGCGTGATGATCGATTCGGAGGAGGACGGTGAGCACAAGAACAGCGTGTCGAGCGCCGGACAGTCGAACCCCTCGCCGATGTAGCTGGCGGTCGCCGCGAGCAGAAGCGGTTCGGGCGTGTGAGCCGGGCTGCGGGCCCGGTTCGGGCGTGTCAGCCGGGCTGCGGGCCGCGAACGCGCGGCTGTGAGGGTTGCCGGCCGAGCGTGATGCGCACATCGCGGACCTGCAGGCGCAGGTCGCGGAGATCGCGGAGCTGCGGAGGCTAATGGCGGACCTTGCCGCGAGGCTGAGGCAGAATTCGAAGAACTCCTCGAAGCCGCCGTCCTCGGACGGGCTGGCGAAGCCGGCGCCGAAGTCGCTGCGCAAGAAGACCGGCCGCGGGCCTGGCCGACCGAAGGGGCAGCCGGGCGTGACGATGCAGCTGACTGACCACCCTGATCGCGTGATCCGGCACGACCCACCGGCCTGCCGCGGGTGCAGTTGCGGGCTGGCGGGCGCGCCGGGGACGGGGATGAAGCGGCGTCAGGTCACCGAGATCCCGCCGGTCAAGGCTGAGGTCACCGAGTACCAGCTGATCGAGCGCCAGTGCCCGTGCTGCGGGGAGCACACCAAGGCGGAGGCGCCGAAGGGGGTGACCGCCCCGGTCCAGTACGGGCCACGGGCCGCCGCGATGGCCACCTACCTGTGGCACGGGCAGTTCCTGTCGAGGGACCGGAACTGCGCCGCCCTGGGCGAGATGTTCGGCTGCGCCCGTCCCCGGCGGCAATCGCCGCGATGACCAAGAAGATCGCCGCCTTCATTTGCCGAGCCCTGGACGCGATCCTCAAGGGCCCTGGTCAAGGCCGAGGTGGTGCACTTCGACGAGACCGGGTTCCGCGCGTGGCTGCGGCTGGCCCGCACCCGCCCGGAGCCAGCCGACGACCCGCTGACTCAGGAGGCCGGCCTGGCGGTGTGCGTGCTGGCGCGGCCTGCTCGGTGCTGGCCAGCGACGCGCGGGCCGGGCGGGCGGCGGCGGTGCTGTAGGTGTCGGCCCGGTAGATCTCGGCGCAGTGCGCGCACCGGGAGGCGCGGCGCGTCTTGCAGGCGACCGGCAGGAGCCCACCGGGCTCGTGCACGGTCGTGTAGCGGTGGATCAGCTCGCCGGTGGACCCGTCGATGTGATCGACGCGGCCACGCAGCAGCACGGGTTGCAGGCATCCCCCGGCGTGCCGGATCGAGCCTGCTGGGATGGGGACGGTGGGCTGACGGCAAGGGTGGTACTCCTCTCGTCGTGCCCTTGCGGGCGGTGGACGAGCGGAGGCAGACCGCAGCCAGGTCGGGTGAGTGTCGGGACGCGTGGATCAGCGGTGCTGTGCCGCATGGGAGCCTGGCCCGGATTGCCTGCCGCTCAGGGCTTCATGTGTGGCTGGTGCACCGTGACCCGGGTGCCCGGTGACTTACCGGCCCGGCTTCTGCACGGTCATCCCTCGATGAGGGGAGGCCTCATGACCTCGATACTTAACACGTACCCAAAGTACGTGCCTGATAAAACCGATACTAGATCAATCATCTGAGGGTGAGGCGTTCCGCCAGGCCGCGTAGCTCCGCGCTGGGCGGGTCCTGCATGGTGAGCAGGTCGGACACGGTTCTGGCGGGCCAGGTCATATCCCCGGATCAGTTCGGGCGTGATTTCCTCGGCCTGGACGAGCGCGGCGACCGCCTCACCGACCTGGCGGCGCTGGGCGTGCGCGCGAGCGACGTCAACGAGCATCCGGCCCTGCCGCTCGGCCGACAGCCCGCTGGTATCCACGGTGGCGGCGGTGCGCAGTGCCCGGCCCGCGTCGCCCAGCTCGACCGCGACGGCGATCTCGTACAGCCGTACGTTGACCGGCCCGAACTCGGTGTTGAACTCGTTGTGCCCGTCTCCGAGCCGTTCGGCCATCTGCCCGGCTCGCTCAAGCTCGCTGTAGGCGGTGTCAGCGTCGTTGATCCGCGCGGCGATGACGGCACGCTGCAACGTCAGACCGCCCCACAACGACATCGCCTGTGGGCCGCCTTCGTCGGCTTTCGCCCATAGGGCGGCGGCCGCCGTGCGGGCGGTCTCCTCGGCCTGGTCGTAATGCCGGGCGGTGATGAACGCGAACACGAGCCGGAAGGCCCCGGCGGCGACCAGCATCGCGTTGTTGGCTCGCTCAGCGGAGGCCATCGCCCGGTCCGCGGCGATCCAGGCTGCATCCGGCTCGCCGATCTCGGCCAGCGCGGCCGAACATGCCTGGTACGTGGTGGCCAGCAGTTCGAAGGCTTCGGCCCGCTGGCCCTCGGGCACTGTCCGAGCGGACGTCTCAAGGTCGGGGACCAGGCCGCCCAGCAGGGCGGTCAGCTCGGTGTAACGACCGGCATGCGTCAGCTCCCATGCCCGATGAGTTCCCGTCCGAAGCGTGCGGAGCGCCGGGGCTCGGGGTCCGTCGAGCATGGCCCGCAGTGCATGAACGCCGGACAGTATCAGTCGGAGGCCAGCCGCGCTTGGCGATTCCTCGGTTACCGCAGCGACGACGGGTGCCTCGGCGGCCAGTTCGGCGAGCGGGATGTCGAGCGCGATAGCGACGGTCTCCAGCACGGACATCCGGTCGACCTTGCGGACGCCTCGCTCGACCTGCGAGACCCAGGCCACCGACCGGTCGATCATCCGGGCCAGCTCTGGTTGCGACAGGCCCCGCCGACGCCGCTCGGCAGCGATCCTGCGTCCGAGCGCTTTCTGGTAGTCCGGGCTCGTCACCCGTCGGTGCCCTTGCCGGTCTGCAGAGTCAGCCAGTCGACTTCGGTGCTGGCGAGGTACTGGTCGCGCTCGTCCAGGTAGCGGCGGGTGTGCGGCGATGCCTCGTGCGCCTCGAAGGCGGCCTTGTCGCGGTACAGCTCGTAGAAGATCCGCTGCAACGGCTGCCCCTCGACTGTGTGCGAGGCGTAGACCAGCGTCCCCGGCTCGTTGGCCTTGATGGCCTCCACGGTCTCGGCCACCAGCCGGTCGTAAGCCTCGGCGCTGGCCTGGTCCTTACATGTGAACCGCACGAACAGACCGAACATCGATCTCCTCCAAGTCGTGTAACGCCATGCTCGCACCGAATGTGCTTGGCCTGTACAAGAAGTAACACGTACTCATAGTACGTGTCAACTATTAAGAGTACGCTCGTGCTCAGCTAAGACCGTGACCATGCGCTCAGCGAGGACCCATGCACACGCCAGCAGCCAGAGCACTCGCCCTACGCACCAGCGGCGTCACCTACCCAGGCAGCGTCGAGCATGTGCGCGCTGTCCGGGCCGACCTACGCGCATTACTGCACGACTGCTCAAGGGCAGAGGGCGTCATCCTCTGCGCCTCGGAACTAGCAGCTAATGCCGCCCTGCACAGCAGCTCGCGCTTGCCTGGTGGGACGTTCACCGCCCGGGCCGCGGTCATCCCCAGCTATTACGTCCGCGTCGAAGTCGAAGACAACGGCGGCCCGTGGACTGGAGACATGAGCGATCCGACCGGACACTATGGCTGGGACATCATTCGTGCCCTCGCCAAGCTGCCGCGCCCGGCCGCCCCGGTGACCGGCCGCCTGCCGACCCCCGCCGTGTCTGCCCGCCGCCGCGCCCGTTCGTGAGGACCAGGCCGTCAGGCACGCGCAGAGGCGCCGACGCCGGGAAAGTCACCAGGCACCGGGGCGGAACGCCGCGCATTGTCCGGGCTGGCCCCTCCAACGTCGAGGGCGCGCCTGCGGCGCGTCCCTTCGGGCAGACCCTTGACCCTGGAGTCTCTGCCAGCCCAGCGGGCCTGACGGCGAGGGCCAGGCCAGAGGCCAGGCCCGAAGCGCACGCGGCGAACCTCCTCGCAAGAAAGGCGGGCGTCTAGGAAGTGACAGACTGTCCGCATGGCAGAAAGTGATCCACATCGCGGACAAGCGCACACCTGGACGGTGAAGCTCCGCCTTGCTATCGATGCCGAGGATGAGCCTGAGGCCCGGGCCATCGCCGGGGAAGTCTTCCAGGCAATGGGCGTCGCCGTTGCGGGCGAGCTGCAAGTCGCTCGCTCAGCGAGTCGTCGGCCCTTCTGGAATATCGTCACCGACCTTGACCTGTCGGCAGCAAGAAAGGTCACGCCCGACGATGCCCTCACTCGGTTCAGGTACGTGATCCGCAACTTGCCCGGCGTGACCTTCATGAGCCCCCGATCCGACGATGGGCGCTCCGGCCTGTACCAATGGCTTCCGGATGAGTGGAGTACATCGCTTAATCATGAGGAACTTGTGCATCCAGCGGTCCGCGCGGCGGGGATCTTTGTCACGGCCAATGCTGGGGCGGACACAGACTGACCACCAAGGTTGACCACAATCACATACGACTTTGGCCGATTGAATCAGACGCCGAAATGCCGGATACCCAGGTGAGCGACACCATCCGACGACGTGCCGGTAACTTACAAGCGAAGGATCAGGGTCAAGCTTCCCTTGACGGCGTGACACAGGCAGAACGCTCTCTGCCTGGTAAATTGAAATGGTGGTCGGCAGGTTGAGCCCGGCGTTGCCGGGACTCGCGTTGCTGCTCCTCGCCGCGCTCGGCTGCAACGTCATGATTAGTGGGTTTAGCCACGATGACCAGCACGAAGGTACGGCGAAGGAGACGCCCATGAAGGTTACGAAGAGGGCTCGGTAGCAGAAGGTCGTAAAGATCACGACGCTCGGGATCCTGAGTACGGTAGCCAGCGTAGCGGCGGCACTTACAGCAGCAACGTCGGGCTGAGCCTGTCGGCCGCCGATCTTGCGACGTGCCCGTTGCGTGCCCGATCGGGTAGTCAACGGCCTTGGATCAGCCTGGACACGACCGGAATGGCAGGCCTCCTGAGCGGGCCGATTGTGACCGTCTGGACATCGCTGGACGGCTCTCGCCCTCCTCTTAATGCGTAGGCCATCGGTTCGATTCCGATAGGCGGCTCCAGTTCAGAAGCATTAATCGAACAAGCCGTTCGAAGGCGTGGAACGGGTCGTGGAACGAATGACCCCGCTCCGGGTTATCGTTAGCCGATGCCGCCTGCACGAGTGCAAGCCAATGAGACCGGCGACGATCCTGCGGATCCACTCGATCATCTCCGCCGCGCTCGACCTTGCCGTCCGGTATGAGTGGACGGACCGCAACGTCGCGAAGAACGCCCGGCCGCCGCACCCGCGCAAGCGGAGCCAGACCCGCCAGGCCCAGTACGGGCCGCGCGGCTGCTCAACCTCGTCTGGGCCGAGGACGAGGAGTTCGGCCTCTACCTGTGGACCGCGTTCATCACCGGAGCCCGGCGCGGCGAAGTGACCGCCCTGCGGGAAAACCGGTTCGACTTCACCCACCAGCAGGTCCGGGTCTCCGCCAACTACATCGTCAAACTAGGAAACCGCATCGAAAACCGAGGAATGGATACTTCCTGGTAGGGGACTTCCCTGAGCGTCTCCGCTACAGAGGCACTCTGGAGCCCAGCGACAAAGAACGGAGCGGTTCGCTATGCCATACCCCCTGAACGACATGCAGAAAGAGATGCACCAGGTCATCCGGGACTTCGCCCACCACGAGGTGATGCCTGGTGCCGCCAAGCGCGACGAGACTGGGGAGTTCCCGGCCGGTCTGCTGCGCCGTCTCGGGGAGCTCGACGCCATGGGCGTTACGGTGCCCGAGGCCTACGGCGGCCTCGGACTCGACACCCAGACCCAGCTCCTGGCGGTCGAAGAGGTCGCCTACGCCGACGCCGCCCTGGCCTCGATCTACACCGCCCATTTCTTAGCCCTGGAGGTCCTCCTCCCGTACGCGAGCGAAGAGCAGAAGCAACGTTTCGTGCCCGCCATGGCCAAGGGCACGTCCCTCGGTGCCTTCGCGCTCACCGAGCCGGACTCTGGCTCGGACATCGCCGGTATGTCCTCGGTCGCCGAGCGCGTGGGCGACGAATGGGTGATCAGTGGCAGCAAAACCTTCATCAGCAACGCCGCCGACGCCGACGTGATCGTGCTGTTCGCCAAGACGGACCCGGGGGTCGGCTTCAGGGGCATTAGCGCCTTCATCGTCGGCAAAGACACCCCTGGCATCTCGTTCTCAGCCCCCCAGGACAAGTGCGGTATCCGGTCGGCGACTACCTACACCGTCTTTCTTGACGAGGTGCACGTCGGTGACGATCTGGTCATCGGCCAACTCGGATCGGGCGGGAAGATGGCCCTCTCGGCCCTGAACCGGGCTCGGATCGACATCGCCGCCATGGCCAACGGCATCGCCATGCGCGCCCTCCAGCTCGCCGAGGAGTTTGGCACCGCTCGGGTGCAGTTCGGCACCAAGATCCGGGACTTCCAGGCGATCCAGCTGATGCTCGGCGAGATGGACGCCCAGCTCGAGGTCGCCCGGCTCACCGCATGGTGGGCGGCGGCGGAGAAGGACTCGGGGGCCGACCTTCGCCGGTCCGGTTCCATCGCCAAGTGGGTGGCCACCGAGAACTGCTTCTCCGTGGTCGACAAGGCCGTCCAGATCCACGGCGGGGCGGGGTTCATGAAAGAGAGCGAGATCGAGCGCCTCTACCGGGACTGCCGGGTGCTTCGGATCTTCGAAGGGACCTCGCAGATCCAGCTCATCACCATCGCCGGCACGCTGGCGTCGACCTTCGACAAGACCGGGGCGGTGGTCTGAGATGGTCACGGACGGTGTGGCTACCTCTGCGGGATCTCCTAGGGGTCCGCTCAGCGGCATCCGGGTGCTCGACCTGTCCAGGGTGCTCGCCGGACCGTACTGCTCGGCCCTCTTGGCCGACCTCGGTGCAGAGATCATCAAGATCGAGATGCCCGGACGCGGCGACGACAGTCGTGAGCTTGGTCCCTTCCGCGAAGGGGAGAGCATCTACTTCTCGATCCTCAACCGACGCAAGAAGAGCGTGACCCTCAACTTCAAGGATCCCGATGCCAGGGAGCTCTTCTTGGCGCTGGCGGCGAAGTCCGACGTCGTGCTGGAGAACTTCCGACCTGGCGTCACCGGACACCTTGGGATCGACTACACCTCGGTCTCGGCCGTGAACCCGAAGATCGTGTACGCCAGCATCTCGGGATTCGGCCAGACCGGGCCGATGGCCCTCTTCCCGGCCTACGACCTGATCGTCCAGGCGGCATCAGGGCTCATGAGTATCACGGGTGACTCGGACGGTGCGCCGATGAAGGTCGGCGAGTCGATCGGCGACGTCGCCGCCGGGGTGTTCTGCGGCTTCGCCATCGCCACCGCGCTCTTCGACGCCACCCGCACGGGCAACGGGGCGTACCTCGACGTGTCGATGTTCGACTGCCTCCTGTCGATGGAGGTTACCGCCCAGAGCGAGTTCGACGCCACCGGCACCGCGCCGCCCCGGGTGGGAAACCGCCATCCGGTGTCGACCCCGTTCGGGGCGTATGAGGCCGGGGACGGCTTCGTCATCCTCGCCGCCGCCAACGACCAGCTGTTCGCCCGGGTTGCGGACCTCATCGGAAGAAAGGAAATGGTCGGCGACCCCCGGTACGCCACCGACGAGCTCCGCACCCGGCACGAGCCCGAGGTACGGGCGGCCATCGAAGCTTGGACGACGCAGCGTACCGTGGCGGACGTGGTGGCTGCCGCCCAGCAGGTTGGCGTGCCGACCTCCGCCATCTCGAATCTCCCCGAGGCGCTGGCGAGCGACCAGGTGAGGGCCCGGGGGTCGCTCAGCCAGTTCATGCACCCCAAGGTGGGGCCCGTCGCCTACGTCGGCCAACCAGTGCGCTTCTCTACCGAGGTGCGGGCAGAGCCGGTCGCTAGCCCGGCGCTTGGTGCCGACACCGACTCGGTGCTCGGCCAATTGCTCGGTGTCTCGGATACCGAGCTTGCCACCTTGCACGAGCAGGGCGCGCTTTAAGGCAGGCTCCAGTCCCCGGCCCCCTCAATGCGAACTCGTGGCAGGAAGGTCAATAAGGGTCATCCAGGCAGGTCAGGACGTTGATGTCGGGCGATCGCGGACACCCGGGGGCGATGCGGTTGCTGCCGTTTACTGCTGCCGCAGACAGGGCTCGCTTGACGCCCAATTTAAGCGTCAGACTGGTCACGACGACCGGCGGACCTTTTGCGACCATTGTGTTGTCCTGAGAGGGCTGCCGAACGGCGTCGCGGCTCTCGCGGCCACCCACGCCGTAATCGCCGCGCTGTATCACCGCGACGTGCACGGTGGACCCGGCCAGGTGATCGATGTCAATCTTATCGAGCCGCTCGCCCGCTTGATCGAGTCGGCCACAATGTCCTTCGACCAGCTGGGCATCAGCCCGCAACGGTGCGGTAGCAGATTCGACGCTAGCGCACCGCGGAACTGCTACCTGACCCGGGACGGACACTGGCTGGCGGTTTCCAGCGCATCCCCTCGCATGGCGCAGCGGGTGTTCAAGGTCGTCGGCCGACCCGAGATGGCTGACGAGCCGGCTTACTACACGCCCGCCGGCCGACTGGCCCATGGAGACGAGATCGACAAGGCAGTCGCGGACTGGATCGTGACGAAGACCAGGGCATGCAGGTGGACGAGGAGCTCATGGGGATCCCCTTTCATAAGTTGGTCCTGCCTCACGATCGTCCTTCGCGCGGGCGCGCGTGCCAGTGGACATCCATGGCCGTTACCCTGGTCTGCGATGGGACGCAGATGCCGAGGCTGCGTCGCGTCAGCTTTGGACGGCCAACTCAGCAGCGGTCTCGACGCGCAGGTCCTCGTCCCGCACCCGGCCGGAAACGCGCAGAAGGGCGCGCTGTGACCCGCTCGCCGTAGGCCGTCATCGGTTTTTGCACGAGGCCAGAAGCTATGACTGAAGGCGCACAGCAGACGGGCAGTGATAAGACCGCTGTTCGTCCGTTTCATGTGAATGTCCCGGAAGCAGAGCTTACCGAATTGCGTAGGCGCATAAACACGGCAAAGTGGCCCGAGCGGGAAACGGTCACAGATGATTCGCAAGGCGTCCCCCTCGCGATGCTTCAGGAACTCGCGCGCTATTGGGCGGCAGATTACGACTGGCGCAAATGCGAGGCAAAACTGAAGGCCCTGCCGCACTTCATGACCGAGATCGACGGGCTCGACATTCATTTCATCCACGTCCGCTCGGATCATGACAAAGCGTTGCCGCTCAGCGTCACGCACGGCTGGCCCGGCTCGATCATCGAGCAGCTCAAGATCATCGACCCGCTCACCAATCCCACCGCCCACGGCGCGAGCGCATCGGACGCTTTCCATCTGGTGATCCCGTCGCTGCCCGGCTACGGCTTTTCAGGCAAGCCGACCGCTACCGGCTGGGACCCCGCCCACATCGCACGTGCCTGGGTCGTGCTGATGAAGCGCCTCGGCTACCCGCAATTCGTGTCGCAAGGCGGCGATTGGGGTGGGGCGGTCACGAATGTGATGGCGCAGCAAGCACCTCCGGAGCTGCTCGGCATTCACGTCAACTTCCCCGCCACGGTTCCGCCCGACGTGGCCAGGGCGCTCCAGTGCGGCGAACCGCCGCCAGTCGGCCTGTGAGCCGACGAAAGGCACGCGTACGAGCAGCTGACCATCTTGTATACGAGGCGGCGCGCCTACGCAGCCATGATGGGGACGCGCCCGCAAACGCTGTACGGAGTGGCGGACTCGCCCGTCGGCCTAGCCGCCTGGCTACTTGACCACGGTGACGGCTGGGGCCAGCCCGCGGCGCCGGTCACCTCGGCCGTACTCGGGCACACCAGCCACGGGCATCCCGCAGGTGACCTCACACGAGACGATGTCCTGGACAACATCACGCTCTACTGGCTGACGAACACGGCGGTGTCTTCGGCTCGCCTGTACTGGGAAAATAAGCTCAGCCTCTACAACGCCGCCGACGTCTCCGTCCCGGCGGCCGTGAGCGGCTTTCCTGGCGAGAACTACCAGGCCCCGCGCAGCTGGACAGAGCGGGCCTATCACAACCTCATCTACTACAACAAGCCCGACAAAGGCGGCCACTTCGCGGCCTGGGAACAGCCGCAAATCCTCTCGCAAGAGGTCCGCGCGGGCCTCAGGCCGCTGCGTAAATAGCGAGCAAAGGAGCCTGCCCGGCCGGACGCGGATCATCACATGCGCCTGCCATCCGCATAAGTGCAAGCTGGTTCTTCTGGCTACATTTCGGATCTGCTTCAGAGAGTCTCCGCAAGTTATTGCGCGTTTGAGGCCGACATGTCGCACGGCCTTGTTCGTCTTCGGCATCCTCGGCCACTCGTGGCGCGAGCTAGGTGTAGCCCTGATTGTCGGTGCCATGTTCGGGACGAGCACCTTCGCGGGCCAGGTCGTGGCTTTCCAACAGAATGTGGAGCGACACCAGCAAGAGAAGCGGGAAGCGGCGCGGCGGCCGTTGAACATGGCCCGCAGCGCGTGGGCTCGAGGGGAAGGGAAGCGGGCCGGGTGACCGGCCATCAGCGGCTGAGGTTAAACCGGGTGACCGGCCATCAGCGGCTCAGGTTAACCGGGGGACGCGCCGTTGCAGGGGCGGCGGCAACTTCGCCGCGTCCTTCGGACGGAAGCCCTACGGACGCGGCGACTGCCGCGCTCGGCTTCCCCGGTACTGGCCGCAGCCTGTCCCTGCGTACATCTCCGGTACCGCGCCCGCAAGAACTGTCCAGGCGTCCTCCCGCACCGGGCATCCTGTCGCCGCGCAAAGATCACAGCCGTGGGCCAGATGCGGACCAGGCTGACGTCAGCGACGGCAGCCTGGTCCGCGGAACCTCATACCTTCGTGGGAGTTGTCCAGGTCTTGCCGTCGCTGGTCTTGGTCTCGTACAGGTTACCGTCGGTGCCCTTACCGATCAGGATGACTGGCCCTTCCCAGTCGCCCGGAGCGGGCTTGGTGATCTCCAACTCGGTCTCCTTTCAGGTTCGACGTTGGCTGTGACGCGGTTGAAAGCGGCAAGCATCCAATCCCATGGCATAACCATGCGGTGCGGGAGAGAAGAAATAGTCGGCCCACTAAAGGGTCCGCAAGCACGACGATCAGGGCAGGGCAAGCCTTGGTCACCGGCCATTAACCCCGGTGACGAGAGGTCTCTCACGGTTACCCGTGGACAGATCGTCCGGCAGGTCAGGCCGCGTGACAGCCCGGACGGCACAGATTCCCAAGCTGATAGTGCGAGTCCGGTTCTCGTCACCCGTTCCGGAGTAATCCTCAGGCCAGTATGGCGCCGGCAAGTTCTTCGCGGGCCAGCAATTTCGACGGCGCTGCCGCTGGCTGGGTTCGCGCTATGCTCCAAGCGGATGAGGCGGATGAGGAGGTCGGCCATGGCAGAGACACCCTTCAGGATCGGGGCCGACGCTAGGTGTTCCGATGGAGTCTGCGGCAAGGTGAGCCGTGTGGTCGTTGACCCAGTCGCGCGGGCGGTCACCCATCTGGTGGTCGAACCAAGGCACTGGCCCGGCCCAGACCGGCTTGTCCCGATCAACCTTGTCGATTCCGCGACGCCGAAGGAGGTCCGGCTGCGCTGCACTCGGGCGGAGTTCGACCAGCTCCGCTTCCCCGAGGATTCGGATTTCGCGCCGCGGACCAGCCCGGAGGAATACTCAGGCTACAGCGCAGAACAGAAGCTCATGTGGCCCTACTACAGCCCGATCGAAGGCGACGGCACGCGCCAGACCGGAGAAGATGAGCCGACCGGCACCTACGGCTCCCTGCCCCCGGGCGAGGTCGGCGTGCGCCGCAATGAGCGCGTCTATGCCACCGACGGCGAGATCGGGCGAGTCGAGGGGCTTGTCATCGACTCTGGCAGCCATCACGTGAGCCACGTGCTGCTGCAAGAGGGGCATTTGTTTGGCCGCAGGGAAGTGGCCATCCCGATCGGCGCCGTCACCGGGGTCGCGGACGGCGTCCAGCTCAACATCACCAAGCAACAGGCGGAGAACCTGCCGCTCGTGAACATCGACCACCCCAGCGGATAGAGCCACAGGATGCGGAGAAGCGAGACGGCAGCCGGGCCGCGTATCGCCTCGAGGGTGCCTATCGGGCAGGTGCAGCTCGAAAGCGCCCGGCAACGGGTCGTCGCGCGGGAAAGGATCCGCGACGGTAGGGACCAGCTCCAAGCGGTGCCCCACGGGGATACGCCCGAAGGCGGCGGTGAAGCGCAGGGTCAAGGTGTCGTCGTTTATCGGCTCGCTGAGTCCGTAGCGCAGTTGCTGACGCACGCCGAACAGCTCATCGATCCAGGGCACCCACGGGCCCCGCTGGTTGGCGGTGCTGCCCGGGAAATATGAGTAATAGATCGTGGCACCGGACTCCGCGCTGAGGCGCAAGCGCCACTTTGTGCGTACGGCCATCCCGGGACGAGGAGGCGCGGTTACCCGCCGTCGCCCGTCTCCGCCAGGTCAATCGCCAGGCCAAGAGCCTCGACGATCTTGGCGGCTGCCGACAGCGCGCGCGGGGTGCCCACGATCGGCGCTACCGCGACAAGCACATCCTGGGCCTGGTCGAGGGTCACCCCGACCTCAGCAGCGGGCCCGATGTGAGCCAGGTACGACGCCGCCGGGGCATCCACCGCGACGAGAGCGGCGAGCCGCACGAGAATAAGCGACGCCGGGTCCAGATCGGTCCGCTCCAGTGACACCGCGTTAATGTCGGCCAGCACCTCCAGTACTGGCGCATCTCCCTTGGCCATGATCTGGCTCCAATCTCTCGGTGATATCTCGGTCGGCGCCGTCACAGCGGCCCGGGCCTGCTCCCCGATCGGTCAGGGATGTCCACAAATCAGCTTCAGATCCGGTAGGCCTTGGTGACCCATAGGGCAGAAAGACGGCAGCGAGGGCAACGATCCCGCACATCTTGATACGGCGGATCACCCCCGGCGAATGATTCCGGCTGCCCATACGGGACAAACCGCGCTCGTGCGGGCCAGCTCCTCGCGCCGCCATGGTCCCAGAGCTTCCATGGCCGGGGGCGGATGATGGCGTGGAAGTGGACGACCCCGCGCCGCTGGTATTCGGCGACCTTCGCGTAGGACAGGCGGACCTGCGCCGTGAACGCCGTGTTGGTGAGCCCGGGCCCGCCGGGCCAGAGCCCGGCGAACGGTGATGGTGAAGCGGCGCCGCAGTTCGGGATACGCTGGCAGTACACGGCATTGTTCCGGATTAGCCGCTAACGGCTGGGCGATGCTGCGGAGAGGAAGGCCAACGTGGTCGAGGCGGCCGATATCCGGGAGTGGCGCGGCTACGCCGTTGTTGACCCCGACGGTCACAAAATCGGGGAACTGGAGGCCATCTACGTCGACACGAGCACAGACCTCCCAGCGTTCGGCACCGTCAGGACCGGGATGCCGGGGCGGCACCGGCTCGTGTTCGTGCCCGTTGCCCAGGCGATCGTAGGTCCCCGATACCTCAAGGTCGCCTACGACAGGAAACAAGTGAAGGACTCTCCCTCGATCAGCACCGAAGGCGAACTGCCAGCGACCGATGAAGAGGCCGTCTTCAAGCACTACAGCCTGCCCTACCAGGCGGGCACCAGTGGCGAACGGCAACTAGCCCGCCGCTAAGCAGTCCAACCCGAGCGGAGAATCAGATGATTGCCCTCTTCCTACTCCTCGTGATCATCGCGATCGCGCTTGGCCTTGTGGGTGTCGTCGTCAAGGGCCTGCTGTTTTTGCTGTTCATCGGCATTGTCGTGTTCCTCGGCGCCCTTCTGTTCGGCGCTCTGCGGATGCGGCGGCGCCCCGGAAACTCCCCGGCGCGGTAGTCCCTCACCTTCCTCCGGCAAGAATCGACAGCCCACGGGCCAGGTACGGCGAGAACGACAGGTTCAATACGGTCACCTCCGGTCAGACCCTTGGCTAAAGCCCTGCAGTTGGTCCATGCTGGCCACCAGGTGAGCAACATAGCCGGTCGTCCAAGCTGGTCGTGCGGGTTCGATTTCCGTCGCCCGCTCCAGGTGATGTCTCAAGACGATCTGGCGTGCGCCGTCGAAGAACCTTGCTGGATCGAGGGCATGCGGGCGTGGTCAGGAGGAGCACGCGCGCCGAGGTTAGGTCTGCGAGCCAAGAAACGATCTTCTTAGGGGCAATGCCATGCTGGGCATGCAAGCTATGGACGTTCCCGCATCGGGTCTCCATACTGGCCACATGAGCGACACCCCCCAATTCGCGGATTGGCTGACATGGTGGTCCTGGCCTTTGCGCCTCAGACGCTCAGTCAGCCAATTCTTCCTGGCTGGTTCCTGGGAAATACCTTTAATGTGACGGAGGAGAATTCCAGCTCGCCTGAAACAGAGCACGAAATTGTCGCGTCACACAGCTACGGGCAGCAGCCCGGCCGTATCCTCGATGTGGTGAACGAGCTGATCGCGGAACGACCAGCCGGAGCGCCCGATGTGCAGTCTATCCGGGATTTCACAAAACTTTGGCAAGACGTTGAGGAGATCAAGGTGAAATCGGAGGTGAAACGGATCGGACGGGCAATTGCCGACCCGGCCAACATGAAGCAGCAACGGTCCGATGAGTACCAGCGTTTGGCGACCCAGCTTCGGAATATCCTGGAAAATTAGCCGAGGCTCGGCCAAGATGCAGCAGTGCCGCACACGTGCCGGGACAGTCAGGAAACCGGAGTTAATCACGGGTCCGCACGGGCAGGCCCGTTGCCGCCTGAGCTGGGCGCAAGCCGGCAGAGGCGTTGCCCGAACGGCCTTCTAGCCAGTGCGTCAGCCATGCGATGATTGGCTCGGCTCAGTCCTGGTGACCTGGCCCGAAGGGACGACCATGGCAGGCATCGCGGCGGGGGGCGAAATCCAGCGGGCGCCGGCCACGAAGAACCTGGGGCGCCGCCGCGCCGCCGGAATATACGGCGCCATCGTCACTGCGGCGATCCTCGACGCCGCTGGGGGCAACCTGCCTACCGCTGTGCTGGTGATCTCGGTCGTGTTCACCTTGCTGGTGTACTGGCTCGCCGAGGAGTACGCGGAGGTGCTGGGTGAGCAGGTTGAAGGGGGTCGCCTGCCCAGCAGGGCCTACATCGGGCAAGCACTGGCCGCGACCTGGCCGATGGTCACTGCATCCTACACGCCGCTGCTCGCACTGGTGCTGGCCCGGCTGGCCGGGGCCTCTGCCCTCACGGCTGCCAACGTTGGGCTAGTCGCAGCGATTGTCCTGCTGACAATCCATGGCTGGCTGGCCGGCCGAGCTGCCCAACTACGCGGTTGGCAGCTCTTCTTCGCCACTTCCATTGCGGGCGCGCTGGGGCTGGTAATGATTGCGCTGAAGGACCTCGTCCTGATCCACCTGCACTGAAGATCGACCCTGGTCAGCGGACCACATCACGCCCACGGACCTGCTCGGGCGTGATGGCTTCGGCCCGGGCCAGCGCCCGCCTGGACTTGGGTCAGCTTACCGTGCACACCCCCATACATTTAGTGAAGGGGGAAGGTGTTGCCGCCGAGGAAGGCACCGCAGGCGGAATATCGCCGTACCGCAGTAACTACTGCGTTCTTATCGCACGGTCAGGGCGTGATCCGCTGGCCCGTTAAGCCGGCCGTGACCGCTACCGAGTTGTATTGGCGGCCACGGCTCGCCGGCTGTTTACTTCATAGACACGCTTATTACTGAAAAGATGTCATCATTTCAACTGATAGAGGTCCATCGGGGGGAAGCGGGCCGGAGAGCAGGCGCTCTAGGTGACCGCTGGGAGGGGGGAGTATGGACGCGTGCTTCAATAGCTTGGTTCACGCCGGCGGAGACAGGCTGAAGGTCGGCGATGATGGCTGACCTCGGTGTGCCTGCGGGGTCGTGCGCCGTCCTGATCGGTGTGTCAGCGTATGAGTACGCTGAGCTCCCGCCGATCCGCGCGGCTCGCAACAGCCTGCAGGCCATGCGTTCCCTGCTCTCGGACCCTGCACTTTGCGCGTGGGCTCCCGAGCAGATCGTGGTCGTTGCCAACCCGATTTCCGCTGCCGACCTGGCCACTCAGATCGCGGATCTGGCCCAGACCACGACTGGGGTTCTGCTGCTCTACTACGTTGGCCACGGCGTCCTGACGGCGCACGGGGAACTGTGCCTGACTGTGACCTCGACCCAACCGGACCGGGCGGAGATCAGTGGTCTGCTCTGGGACACCGTCGCGGACGTGTTGCGTAGCAGTCCTGCTCATACCCGCCTGTCGATCCTGGACTGCTGCTTCGCCGGCCAGGCGATCGATGCCCCAGCCGGAGACCGCGCCCCAGGGCTTGCTGACATCACGCATGTCGAAGGCGGGTACACCATCGCCGCGACGACCCGAGATCACGCCGCCCATGTCCCGCGCCCGGAACATCAGGACACCGCCTGCACCTCCTTCACCGGTGGACTGCGGGACCTGATCGTCAGCGGCATTCCCGGTGGCGCGCCATCGCTGACATTCAGCGATATCTATCCGGTATTGCGCGAGCGCCTGCTGGCCGAAGGTCTGCCCGTTCCTAGTCAGCGGGGTACTGGCCCGGCCAGCCAGTTCGCCTTCACGGCCAACGCCGCCGTTCCCGAACGCCCGCGTCCTCGCGGTGTTCACGCCGAGAACCTTGGCATCCGCGCGGTGCTCCCGCAGGGTCCTGAGGCTGCCCGGCCGGAATGGTCGCAGCATCATCACATCGTCACCGAGGCGCTGCGCGCTGCCCAGTCGATCGCTGAGGGAAACCCGAAAGCGCGGGCGCTGGTCGCTGTCGCCCGGGCAGTGGCTTGTACCGACCCTGACCGGGCTGCCCGGCTCGTTGCCGATGCCCAGCGCGTCGCTCAGTCGATCAGCGATGCGGGCCAGAAAGCGTCAGCGCTGGCTGCCGTCGCTGGCCCGCTGGCGGTCAACGACGCCAATGCCGCCGAAGCCGTCGCCAAGTCGATCCCTGAGGTGCCGTTTAAGGCGTCGGCGGAAGCCGCCGTCGCGGAGGCGCTGGCCGTTACCGATGCCGAGCGGGCCGGGCGGCTGATCGCGGACGCTGAGCGCAGTGCCCAGTCCATTGCCGACCCTGACGGGAAGGCGTCCGCGCTGGCCGCGGTCGCGGCGGCGCTGGCCATTAATGACCCCGACCGTGCCGAGCAGGTCGCGCAGTCGATCCCCACCATGAGCAGGAAGGCCGCAGCGCTGGCGGCCGTCGCGGAGGCAGTGGCCGCCGCCGATCCCGATCGTGCCGGCCGATTGATTGCCGACGCCGAGCGGGCGGCCCGGTCCATTCCCGGTGCGAGCGGGAGGGCGCCCGCGCTGGGCGCGGTCGCCAGGGCGCTGGCCGTTACCGATGCCGAGCGGGCCGCCCGGATGATCGTGGACGCTGAGCGCAGTGCCCAGTCGATTCCCGGTGCGGACAGGAAAGCGTCGGCGCTGGCCGCTGTCGTGTCGGCGCTGGCCGCCGTTGATCCCAGCCATGCTGAACGGCTCGCTCAGTCCATTTCCGTGGCGAGCTGGCGAGCGTCGGCGCTGGCCGCGGTCGCCAGGGCGCTGGCCGTCGGCGATCCGGCCGCCCCGCTCAGCCGGTCAACGGGTAGCTGACGCCAGTATCTGCCGGCCGACCCGGGACGTGCTGCGGCGGTTCCATGCCCGCCTGCGTACCCGGGCGTGTCCCCGCCACGCCGCTCCCGCGAAGGCGCGGTCGGCCGAAGGGAACGTGCCGGCCGGGCCGGAGGACGACCCGCGGGAGGACGGGCCGTCCCCGGCGGTCGAGCGTGTCATGCCGCGTCTTGCGCTGCGGTGTCAGCACGAGACACCGACCGGAACGCTCAGGCGGTCATTGTCCGAGGTGGTGGCCGCCGCCGGGTCTTCACCCGGACATTGGCCGCGCCGCCATCGACCGCCGGGTAGGATCAGCCGGCCGGTTTGTGGCCTGGCCGAAGTCGGTGTGCACCGGCGCGCCGAGGTGCGCGTCTTTCTTTTCGTATCCCTGGTGAGGTGAGAGGAAACCGGTCATGACCATCGACATGGCGTCCCAGGCGGTCAGCGAAGACGGCGATGCCGTCGGCGCCCGGGCAGATGGTGCCGAAACGGCACCGTATTGCGTGGCCTGTGGCAGCTGGGCGGGGATATTCATGCCCGGTGAAGGCTGGCGGCACTCGCGTGGAAACCTGGCCCCGAATGGCACGCAGGCCCCGTTCGACGCCGGTCACGACGTCGAACTGGCCTGGTGTGTCCCGCCAGCGCGTTCAATCTCACCCGCGCAGCACGAGCAACTGCTCGCAGCGCTGGACGACGCCATCGCCCACCGCGAGCACGCGGCCGCTTCCGGCTACGCGACGGCGTACCGGGTGCTGCGCCGCCAGCTCGCCAGATCATTCAGCCAGCCTGGTGCCGACGGTCCCTGCCCGCGTCCGTGACCGCCGCGGCACGTTCGCCTGATCGCTTCCGCGATCGCTTTCCCGGGCGTGCCCCTTCGGGCCGTTCTTGATCAATTGCCGGTCGGCCGGCATGTTCAGATTGCCCGCCAGCGGGACGCTCAGCGCCCGCTCGCCCGGCCTCTGCTGCCGCGGCCGGCTGATTTCGCCGATCGTCCCGCACCGCGCTCTGCTGCCGGGGACCGGCTGATTTCGCCGTTACTTCCGCCTGGGCGGGTCGGCGTTCTGACTGGCAGCCGTCCTCCATGTCCTTTTCCGCCAGGCGAGTGGGCCGGCGGCGTCCAGCGACACCGGGCTGCCAGACGACCCTCCTCCGGCCCGCACTGCCCGAACCGCAGCAGATGACCCGGCTCGCCCATTAAGTTTGCCTATGTTTAGACTAGGTATATTTTGTGACGCTGAGCGGCGATTCTGAACGAACATGGGGGCGGACTAGCCGCCACTGACCCCGGGCCGGGACGGGCCGGGACGGGTCGGGCAGGGCTTCCGCATGTGATCTCAGAGTGGGGATCCATGACAGTTCATGTAAAAGCTTCACCCGGCCTTAGACCGGCAGTGGCCTGGGCTGATCGCGATCCCGCCACCGAGGACGGCGAGCCCGCCGCACATCCCGTTACCGCGTCAGTACCCGGTCGGCGTCAGCTGACCTTGGGCACCTGGGAGGGTTACCGGCCCGCGGTTGTCGCGGCGAGATGCCCGTCATGCGGACCTTTTCTATTGCTTGTGGTCGGCACAGCGAAAGCTATCTCGATGCAAACGTGCAGGTCACGCGGTATTTAGCGACTGAAAGTAATCACGTCTCTACTAAGAGAGATATTGTAAAAGTTCGACAAAAATCGGCCCAAACAGTCATCCGAAGGACCAGGTGGCGCGTCCCCTGTTACAGGAGATGGACGCTCTCGAACACCGCGACACGCCCGTCGTCACAGGACGTCGTTGTCTCGCCGTCCGAGAAGTGTCCTTCGGCGGAAAGGGGAACGTCCGATAATGCCTGCGCCTCTACCGGCGAGTGCATCAGGTGGCAACGCGCGAGAAGGGTCCGGGACGCCTGTGCCCGCCGATCAAGCCACGGAGAACGTTCTGCCTCTCCAGACGTCTGTCTCCAGAGACCCCGCGAACGTAGCGGCGCCCCGGCAGCCGTCCGCCAGGGCGCCGGTGAAGGTCTCCATCCTGATGTGCACCCACAACGAAGAGCAGACCGTCATGCGGGCGGTCGGCGACGTACTCACCACGAAGTATCCATGCGAGATCGAGCTGATCGTCGTTGATGACGGCAGCACCGACGCAACGCCGACGCTGCTCGCCCTCATTGACGACCGCCGGGTCATCGTGCGCCGCCATCGCGGTAACCGCGGCAAGGGTGCGGCGCTGCTCTCAGCGCTTGCCCTTGCCACCGGCACGCATATCGTGCCGTTCGACGCCGACCTCGAGTATTCGGCGGAGGATATCGCCAGAATCGTGGGCCCCGTAATAAGGGGGCGATGCGATGTCGTGTACGGCACCCGGCTCTTTGGCTACAACACAGTCTACCAGTCTTACCGGTACACGATCGGGAACAGGCTGCTGACGGGGATGACCAATATCCTCTTCAACTGCTGCCTCAGTGACCTGCATACATGCCTGAAGCTGATACCTCTGAACCTGATCCAGGGCTTAAGGCTCAGGGAGTCAGGATTCGGCCTGGACATCGAGATGACGGCAATGCTGTTGCGGATGGATGTCAGGCCATTCGAGGTGCCGATCAGCTACTACAGCCAATCGCACGGCCAGGGCAAGGAAATGAAATGGCGCGAAGTCATTACGTGCCTGACGATCCTTTCGCGTGTGCGGCTCCTGCGCGTGTCCCGGCTGAAGGCCGCCGGGGCCCGGCCGGAGGTCTTCAGCGTGCCGGGAGTTACCGAGGCTTTCCCCGAAGTCGCTGGACGCGCTGGCGTAGTGGCCACTGAGGCAAGCCAGAACTGGCAGAAGGTCGGAGCCCTTGGCGTTCACGACGAGGGCCACGGTAATGCTGCTGCGACTCCTTAGGTTCGCCCTGACCCGGGATCAGGGCGCAGAAACGCGCCAGCGACACGCTGTGACCTGCTTGTACCCGGCCGATTCAGCCGTGTCCCACTGAAATCATGGAGGGAGCGACAGACCTGCGGTGCCTCGTGCAGTGATCGGACAAGGCGGTCCTCAGCCCAGCGAATTTACGCCTGCAGCCACTGGCGACGGCGCGGCTGCAGCCACCGGCAGCGACGCCGGTGACACGCAGCCCCGCGTCGGCTCGCCCAATGATGAACAAGGTCAGCAGGCCTGGCAAGAGTGGGCTGAGATTGACGCGTCGGGCACCATGCCCCTGCCGGTCATACCGGCCGTCCCGGCTCCTCTGGCCGACGTCACGGCCGCGTCGCCGCAAGGTGACAGCAGCACGGGCAGCCGGCGGTCACCCTGGAAGACATTGCGGGCGCGTCACCAAAAGACGCAGTCTCCTGCCGTCGTCGGCGAGGACTTCGCCGAGCTTAGCCAGGAGGTCCCGCCGTTTCCGGCCGGTGACGGAGCGTCGGTAACGGTTGGGGTACCCGCGTTTGAGGCGGCCGCTGCCCCGGCGCCGGTCGCCGCTGAGGAGATCCCGCCCGAGCCTGCCCGTACCGAGGTACCCGGCGAAACTTCGGGCGCCGGCACAGGTAACGACGCCCCCCCGATGAGCGGGAAGCGCGCCCCTGCGGTGACGCGGCCGGATATGTTCCCGGCGCCGCCCCGTGCCGGCGGGCCGGCGGACACCCGGCCGGACATGTTCCCGGCGCCGCCCCGTGCCGGCGGGCCGGCGGACACCCGGCCGGACATGTTCCCGGTGCCGCCCCGTGCCGGCGGGCCGGCGGACACCCGGCCGGACATGTTCCCGGCGCCCCGCGCCAGCGGCCCTGCGAGGAGCGGGCCCGAGATGTTCCCGGCGCCGCCCCGCGCGAGGGCGCCCGCGCAAACCCGGCCCGACACGTTTCCGGCGCCCCGCGCCGGCCCGCCCGGCACAGCGCCGCGCGCGGGGCCCGGCCAGGATCAGGACGACCGGGTACCGCTGAAGCCACGCCCGTATGTCGGTGCTCGACCCGTTTCTCAGCGCGAAAAGGACCTGGCCCGCCGGGGCTGCCTGAGAATACGTTGCACATGCGCGGAGCCGACGATCTGCCCGGCTATAGCCGTGAAGCGCAAGCCTGCCAGCGAGGCCCCGGCTGTGGGCTGGCAGATGCCCTCGGCGGAACGGGTACAGCAGGCGGGCTTCACCACATTGATGTCGCTCGCGGTGGCCTCAGCGGCAACGATGCCCATCCCCACGGTGCCGGGGGCTCTTGCTTACCCGTTCGCGACCGCGGGGACTATGCCGTTGCCGGTGGTCCCGGCCGATGTCGGCCGGCCCAGCCGCAGGACGGCGCCGACGCGGGGCGGTCGCGGGTAGGGAAGTTGCTTACGCGGCTCCAAGCGGATCACATGCTTCGCAATTCACTGTTCCTGATCTTGAGCACGGGTCTCCAGGCGGCGCTTGGGTTTGCGTTCTGGATCGTGGCGGCACGGTTGTTCAGCACCGTGGACGTGGGCATCGGAAGTTCGCTGATCTCCGCGACGGGGCTTATCGCCTACCTCGCTCTGCTCGGACTGAACAACGCCCTCGTCCGCTTCCTGCCTACCGCCCCCGACCGCAATGCGCTGATCACAGTGAGCATGCTGACGGTCGGCGGCTGCGGTGCCGTGCTGGGGGCAATCTATATATTCGCGACGCCCATATTCGCACCCAAGGTCGCATTCGTCGTGCACCGGCCGATGCTGGCGCTCGGTTTCGTGCTCCTGACCGCGGCCGCTGCCGTCAATCTCCTCACCGACTCAGTGTTTATTGCCTCGCGTAAAGCCAGCTACACCGCGCTGACCGATGGGGGAGTGGGCGGCATCGCCAAGATAGTGCTCGCCTTTGCGCTCATCGGCGCCGGCGCCTACGGGCTCTTCAGCGCCTCGGTCGGCGGTTTTGCGGCGGCGTCTCTGGCAAGCCTGGTGCTGATGGCTACGGCCCTACGGTGGCGCCCGTCGGTTAAGAAACCGATGGAGATCCTCAAGCCCCTGCTCAAGTTCTCCGGCGCCAACTACGCGGGCAACGTGATGGCACTGCTGCCCACCCTGGTTGTCCCGCTCATCATTCTTGACCGGCTCGGAGCCTCTGCGGACGCCTACTACTTCGTGGCGTTCCAACTGGCGAACCTGCTGTACGCGGCGGCCAGTGCGGTAGAGCAGACATTTCTGGCCGAGGGATCCCAGGCCGACGTGGACTGGCGGAACCTGCTGCGGCGCAGCCTGCGTCTCCTGGTGGCGTTGTTCCTGCCCATGTGCCTGGTGGTCGTGGTGGCCGCGCACTGGGTCCTGCTGGCCTTCGGCGTGCAGTACAGCCAGCACGGAACACCCACCCTCATCCTTCTCGCGGTCGCTGCGGTTCCCATCGGCGCCAACGACTGGCTCCAGACCGTGCTCCGCCTCGCGGGCGCACTCCGCGCGATCGTATGGAGCGGGATCGTAAGCGCGGTCGCCGTCTGCACTCTGGCGTGGTTCCTGGCTCCCTACGGACTCACCGCCCTTACCGCGTCCTGGACCATCGGCAGTTCTCTCGGTGCGGTGGTGGCCGGCGTCGGTTTCGTGGCCGTGCGGCGCCGTGAACAACCACGTGAGCGCCGGCACAGGCTGAGGGGGCACCGTCGTGCGCCATCGGGCTACGAGGGACGGCACGGGCACCGTCCCGCACATGAGGACGAGTCCGTGCGGACGCAGCAACCAGTCGGATAGCGGATCACTCTGACCATAGGAGACACGGCTGCAACACCAGCGACTCATATCACAACACCATATGAACGGAGTTGAAACGGCAAAGTCCCAGTTGAGAGCTTTGTAGGTAGCTCGTTGTGTTAAGTCGGTTACTAAATGTGGTCGAAATGCGAAACGATCATCTTACAAATCTCAAGCCGGTGTAATCCGGCCCATTAGCTGTCGCGTCTTTCATGTAGCGACGATCAGCTACATCTTCCGAGGGTGCGCCGCGCGGGATGGCGATACCTCCAGGCTGCGCCATAAGAAGCTGCGCCATAAGAAGAGGGGGGCTCTTGTCCACGACCCACTTTCCGAGCGAAGCGACCGGTATGGGTATGCCAGCCGTACATCAGCCTGCTTCGTCTGCTGTCTTCCAGCAGTCAGGCCCGCGGGACCTCTCCGGGACGACACGAAGCAACATGGCTGCGCTGCCCCTTCAGTACGGTGTCGTGACGGCGCCCGCGCCGGTCAAACTTTCCATCCTGATGGCGGCGTACAACGAAGAGCGAGCCATTACCCAGGCCGTTCAGGAACTGATCGCGATTGAATACCCATGCGACTTTGAACTGATCATCGTGGATGACGGCAGCACGGACCGGACGCCCGAGATTCTCGCCCGGATCAACGACCCGCGCGTCGTCGTGCACCATCATCCAGTCAACCGGGGTAAAGGGGCGGCCCTGCTGACCGCCGTGACGCTGGCGACAGGCACGCATATGCTGCCGTTCGACGCGGACCGGGAGTATTCGGCGGAGGACATCCCACGTCTGCTGGAACCCGTCATCAGGGGACGATGCAACGTCGTCTACGGCGTGCGGAAGTTCGGTGTGAACACGGTCCACCGGTCCTATCGATACGCCGTCGGAAACCGTTTCCTGTCGCGGCTGGCCAACCTGCTTTTCGATTCCTGCATCAGCGATCTTCATACGTGCCTAAAGCTCATCCCGCTGGCCATCGTCAGGGAGCTCGAGCTCAAAGAGACAGGCTTCGGTCTCGATACCGAGCTCACCGCGTCGCTTCTTCGCCATGGCGTCCGGCCATTTGAAGTCCCGATCAGCTACTACAGCCGGTCACACGCCCAGGGTAAGAAAATTAACTGGCGCGATGCGGTGGAGTGCATTCTCATTCTTTTCCGGGTGCGGCTGCGAGCCCGTTCGGCGCAGCCCGAGTGCTTTGATGTGGCGATCGCGGGCGGCCGCCACCCGCATGTGCTCTCCTACTGGCCAGGGGGGCGGCGGACCGCCCATCCAGGTGTCTCCGGCTGGGGACTGGAGGCAGTCGGCCGCCGGTCGTTCGCTGACCCGGAGAGTCTTGTCGAGGCCGTGCGCGAAGCGTAGGACGGCGTTTTCACGGCCACGGCAGTGCGCCGGTTGACCGGCAATTCGCGCGCAGGCCGCTGGCCGGCCTATCGAGGACATACATAGGAGAGCCCGGACATGCAGGACCCGCGCCCCGTCATCGCCATGGTGACCGACGCGATCCATCCTTATCACCGCGGTGGCAAAGAGATGCGCTATCACGAACTGAGCCGCCGGCTGTCGAATTACGGCGATGTGCATATCTACACCATGAACTGGTGGGGTGGCCCGCGGGTCCGATCCGATGACGCTGTCACCTTCCATGCCATATCGCCGTCCCGGCCGCTCTACTGCGCTGATCGCAGATCGATGAGCCAGGCGATCTTTTTCGCGCTTGCGTGCGTGCGGTTGCTCTGGTGCAAGTTCGACGTGCTCGAAGCCGACCACATGCCGTATTTCCAGATTTTCGTTCTCCGTGTGATCGCCTCGCTGAAGCGCAAGCGTCTCGTGGTCACCTGGCACGAAGTATGGGGAAAGGCTTACTGGCGCGAATATCTCGGCCGGGTCGGCCGGATGGCGTGGCTCATAGAATGGACGGCCATGCGGCTGCCGGACCAGATTATCGCTGCGTCGCCGCAGACCGCGGAACGGCTGCAGGCACTACTCGGCCCCCGCGCCGTCATTACGGTGGCACCGAACGGCATTGACCTGGACGCTATCCAGGCTGCGTGCCCGGGCGCGGCGACGACCGATCTCGTGGTGGTCGGACGGCTAATCTCGCACAAGCGGATCGACATGTTGCTGGACGCCATGGCCCTGCTGCGCGCCAAAGGCATGCCGGTCACCTGCCGCATCATCGGTGACGGGCCCGAGCGCGCGGCGTTGCACGCCCAGACCGAGTCGCTGGGGCTGCAGGGTGCGGTGGAGTTCCGCCATGATGTGCAAGAGCAGAAGGAACTTTACTCTCTCGTGAAATCGGCCAGGGTATTTGCCTTCCCATCCGCACGCGAAGGGTTCGGCATCGCGGTCCTCGAGGCACTCGCCTGCGGGCTGCCGGTACTGGCCACGTCCGCTCCGGATAACCTGGCTCAGCATCTTGTCGCCCGATCATCGCGTGGTGTCATCTGCGCTCCCTCCGCCCCCGCATTCGCCGATGGTTTGCGGCGCCTGCTCGACATGCCTGCCGCGCAGCGCACGAGCGACGCAAACGGCGAAGAAGTGTGGCTGGCCGATTACACTTGGGCGGCAATGACCAAACTGGTCGCAGGGGCGCTCCTGGCGTAAAATATTTATAGCGGTGCCGGTCCGAGCCGTGACCACCGGCGTAAAACGGGAATCAGGGCACAAAATCACGGCTATAGTGGGCGCATATTTGTGCGCAAAGCGCGGACGCATCCGATAGCTTCTGAGTCAGGCCAGGAAACGCGGTAGCGGAGTGGGCCCCTATCAAGATCAGGTCCAATACTCGATCACTCAGGGCTGTCGGCTGCTGTGAAGCCGACGACGGAGGGAGCTGATCGTGGCGTTGACCGGATCTAGCTCGGTGCGGCCCGACCGCACGGATCAGGCCGGGGAGCCACCGACGCGACGATGGTGGCCGGTACTCCTTCCCCTCGCCGTGCTTGTCATCGGGGCCAGCGTGCTCGTGCCACCTGGTCGCCATCAGTGGGCCCTGTCGCTCTTCCGCCAGCCCACGCCGTATACCGCCCTCGCCTTCAACCATGCGTCATCTCTTCCGGCGCAGGCCGTCATCAACAAGCCGATTGCGATCTCCTTCACGGTCAGCAACCGCGAAGGCCGCAAGGTCAGCTACCGGTACGTGCTCACCCAGAGCCCCAGCCCGACGTCCAGTGTGCTGGGGCAATCGGCGAAGACCGTTGCGGCCGGGGCGACGTGGAACGTATCCACGACGGTCCGCCCGTCCTGCTCGTCATCGCCGTGCCGCGTTCAGGTGTCGCTTCCCGGTCATCCAGAAACAATTGATTTCCTTGTCAGCCTCAGCGCATCGTGAGCGTAACAGCGTGATCCCTGCCAGCACCGTAGGTAAGCATGGTGGTGAGCAGACCGACCCTGCGCGCAGCTATCTATCAATCGCGGTCTCCGCCGGCCTCGTCATTGCGGCGAACGTCCTAACCGTCACCCAGTACCAGCTGCCCATTCTCGGACCCGCCATAGGCTTCTGGTTCCTCGTCATCCACCCGACGTACCTGGTGTACACAACGTCCATCTGCCGCGGAACGTCCGTACCCGAACGCCTTGGCTACAGCCTCACCGGGGTCCTGCTCCTGCTCATGCTGGGCGGCCTGGCCGCCAACACAGTCCTTCCGGCCGTCGGTGTGGGCCGTCCCCTCGACCCGATCCCCGTTGCCATCCTGGGTGACATTCTCACCGTGGCGCTTTACCTCCTCCGGCGCCGGCGTGGGTCCCGGATTCCCTGGCGACCTCAGATAAGGACGATCCGGCGCCGGGAAGCACGCCTCATCATCGGTGGCGCGCTCTGCGTTGCGCTGGCGGTCCTGGGCGCGAACCGGCTCAACAACGGCGCCGGAGACCAGCTGAGCCTGGCCGCGCTGGTCGGCATCGCGGCGACCATCTTGTTCCTGCTGTACTGGCAACGGGTGATCCGCGACGGGATGATCGCCGTCGTCCTCTACCTCGTCACCCTGGCCCTGCTGCTCATGACCTCATTGCGGGGCTGGTACATCAGCGGGCACGATATCCAGCAAGAGTACCTTGTTTTTCAGCTGACGGATTTCCATGGCCGCTGGAACATCGCGTATTACCGCGACGCCTATAACGCGTGCCTCAGTCTCACGATTCTCCCCACTGTGCTGGCCCAGGTCCTGCACGTTGCCAGTCCCTATATATATAAGCTGTTCTTCCAGATCATCTTCTCAGTGTGCCCAGTTCTCGTCTACGGTATAGCGCGGCGTTACTGGTCCAAGCCAATCGCGATCCTAGCGGTTGTGTATTTCATCGGTTTCCCCACGTTTTTCACCGATATGCCGTTCCTGAATCGCCAGGAGATCGCTTTCCTCTTCGTCTGTTCCGCCATCCTGGCGATCACGAATGCCGAGTGGAGTCGGCGCAGGCGCCAGATTATCTTCCTGGCCGCAGCGCTCGGCGTGGAACTCTCCCACTACTCCACCATGTACATCTTCCTGGGAGCCTTGGTGGTGGCCTGGGCTATGGAGCTTGTCTTCGCCCTGGTTGGCCGCTTGCGGCGGAAACGAAAAGCGGCGGCCGGGACGTCCGCCCAGGGAAAGTCATGGGGTGTTGTGGCCCAGACGGTCGGGATCGGCTCGATCCTGGGCGTCATCCTCATTGCGGGGGCGTGGGGCGGCCTGGCTACCCAGACGGCGAACGGTGCCGTGAAAGAGGCCGGCGCGGCGGTATCCGGGTTCTTTGGCGGCTCGACCAGTGCCAAATCCGGAGATGTTTCCTACGGCATTCTCTCCGGGAAATCCCTGAGTCTGCAGGCTCGGCTCGACCAGTACCGGCAGCAGGGGATCAAAGCGCAGGCCGACGCGCCGGCGTCCGCCTATCTCCCGGCCGCCAAGGCGGCCCGCTACCAGACTCCAGTGGTGAACTCGCCGTCACTGCCCCTCACGAGCATCGGCCGGCTGCTCACTGCTGCCCACCTTCCCGTCGACGCGCTGAACGGCGTCATACGACTGGGTGCGGCGGACGGCGAGCAACTGTTCGTCGCCATCGGACTGATTACTCTCATCGCGGTCCGTCGGCTCCGGCAGCAGATAGGACGTGAGTTCTACTACCTGGCGGTCGGAACCGTCGTCATGGTCGGGTTCAACACGGTGCTGCCCGACCTTTCGGTGGAGTACGGCGTTCTCCGGGCCTTCCAGGAAGCTCTGATTCTGATCTCAGCGGTGCTCGTGGCCGGCAGTCTCACTGCCTTCTCGCCGCTCGGGCCGAAATGGGCGAACCGGATCACCTACGGCATCGGCATCGTCATATTTGTGTCAACTATCGGGCTGCTGCCCCAGCTGACCGGGGGTTATCCGGCACAGCTCAGCGTCAATAACAGCGGCCTTTATTATGACGTTTACTATACACATCCGCAGGAACTATCGGCCGTCAGCTGGCTGTGGGGCCAGCCGCAGGTGTCTATCTCCGGTGTGCAGGCGGAAAACTTCACCTTCCGGCTGGGGTTCATCACCGCACCTGATGTAACCGGCCAGCAGGGTCTGGCGGACATCTACCCGACTTACCTATTCCAGTCCAGCTACGTGATACTCAGTTATTCAAACCTGCACACTGGCGTGGCCTCCACTGACGTCAACGGAAACCTAATTGCCTACAAATATCCCGTTGAGCTCCTGCAGACAACCAAGAATCTTGTTTACAGCAATGGCGGCGCGGAAATTTACAAATGATCTGCTTGTGTGCCGGTATAAATATCTAGGAGAAAGAGCCCGCGATGGCGTCTACGACTGAAAATAGCCCAGTTAAGGAAATCGTTCATGTCGTCAATCGCTATCCTCCGGCGCTTGGTGGCATGGAAAAAGTCGTCCAGGCTCTTGCCCGGGCTCAGCACAAACTGGGTACCGAGGTGACCGTGATCACCTCGGATTATGGGCAGGGTGAGGTCCCCCCGGAAGACGAGCCCTTTCCGGTGATCCGGCTCAAAAGCCTCACTGCCGCCCACACCCAGATCATTCCCGGCCTGTTCTCACGATTGTTCGGCATCAATAAGAACTCGCTGCTTCACCTGCACGTTGCGGCCGCCTACACGCCCGAACTGGTATGGATTTATTCGCTGCTCCGGAAACACCGCTACGTGGCGTCGGTATACCTCGACGTCCCAGCGTCCGGCCTGACCGGCCGTCTGCTGCTGACGCCGTACAAGAGTCTTCTCCTCAAATGGGTCCTCCGCGGCGCCCAGGGGATATGGGTGCCGACGGAGGATTATCAGGACCTGATCAGCGAAAAATACGGGATACCTCGCAGCCGTATTATCCCGATACGGTGCGGGACCTCGCACCGGAGAGCCGACCAGCCGAAAACCCTCAGCGCGGATGGCAGCGAGCGGCGCCTGCTCTTTGTCGGGCGCCTCGTCGTGCAGAAGAACATTCCGGCGTTGCTGCAGGCAATCTCCATCTACGTGCAGAAGTACCGGGGTAACGTGCGACTGGTCCTGGCCGGGGACGGTGAGCTCAGGCGGGACCTGGAGACCGAGGTCGTCCAACTGGGGCTGAGCGGCAATGTGACGTTTCTCGGTGCACTGCACGGCGATGGACTGGAGGCTGCGTATGAAGAGTCCGACCTCCTGGTGCTGACATCGACACAGGAATCGTTCGGGCTCGTTTTCATCGAGGCGATGACCAAAGGCGTTCCCATCGTCAGTGTCGACATCCCGGCGGTACGGAACGTGGTGGAGCATGGCGAGAACGGACTGCTGGCTGAACAGACCCCGGAGGCTGTGGCCGATGCCATTCATGCGCTGCTCGGCGACGCGGCACTGTACGGCAAGGTGTCCGAGAACAATCTGGCCAAGGCGCGACAATACGACTGGGCCGTCATCGCCAAGGAATTCATGTCCCAGGTATATGGCCGGCTATCTGGAGGAGCCGCAGACAACCCGGTACGGCCGTCCGCCTAGCCGCCGACGCACGTCGTCATCGACGGCTGGCGCCCAGCGGCTCCGCAGCGGATGGTCAGCGTCCACAGAGAGTTCGCAGAGCGTGGCCGGGTAGCATGAGGCCGCACCGGCCGGAATTGACCAGGTCAGCGGGAGGCTCACGGCAGTGATGGGGTATGGAGATCAATAGATGACAAGCCGATCCTCTGGCCCGCGCGGTCGGCTGATGGTCGAGGCCGTGACCGCCGGCCTGGCCTACGCCATGACGCTCTGGTGGCTGAGCGTGTGCGCACTGGCGAGTTTCCGGCCCGATTTGCTGTCCTTTCCCTACTGGCCGCACCTGGCTGGCCTGGGCGCCCAGCAGCCGCACCTGACCGGCCTGCGATCAGATACCTCCGGGGCACTGGCGTTCTTCGTCGCAGCCGTCTGCATCGTCGTCAGCGAGTACCTGCGGTTGCGCCGCAAGGTGAACCTTCCGGCCCCAGCCGGCCGCCGGTGGCCGGATAGCACGCCAGCGCTGCTTGCGGTAGCGGTCGCGGAGATGGTGGTGGTGCTGGCGACCGGGCTGGTCGTGTACATCTCGACGAATGCCATCACCCATCCCTATACGCTGCTGATCGGTACATCGCACCTGGCGCCGTGGCCGACAGAGGGAACATTGCGGATAGTGGCCCTGATCGGTTGTGTGGCTTCGGTCGCGGTGCTCCGCTATTTGCTGGCCAGATCCGCGATCGGGCGCGCCGCCGCCACGACGGCCGTGCCGCCCGGCGAACGCTCCAGTGCCGGCAACGGGCACCATGAGCCGACCGGCGAACACAGCCTCGGAGCCCTGCCGCCGATCGCCGACGGCCAAAGGATCGCATCCCGGGTATCACCCGCAGCTGGCAGCCAAGCTGCGGAGGAGTAGCGCCATGGAGAGGCGTTACCGGGTGCTGGTGGTCCTCCTCCCGATCGTTGTCTCGCTCGTCGTCATCGGTGTTTACCTGGGGACGCAATCGTCCAGCAGCGAGGCTGTCTCCCCCGCTACCAGTCCTTCGCTGGGAGCAGCCCCGTCTCCCTCGGGGACGGCTACGCTGCGGAAGTCACCGGCGGCGCTGCCCAAGGGGCGCCCCTACGGAATTTCCGATCCCGCTCTGCTCAACGAGAGCGCCAGCGTGCAGACGTCCCAGCTCGCCGCGATGAAAGCGATCGGTGTCAACTCGGTCAGAGTGGACGCCAGCTGGGCCGAGGTGCAGCCCGACGGCCCCAGCACGTTCAACTGGGGCCAGCTGGATCAGGCGGTCAGCTCCATCCTGACTGCGGGGATGTCGGTCGATCTGGTCATTGACGACTGCCCGCCGTGGGCGGCGGTGCCCGGCGCGAGCGGTGACTCGTGGCCCCAGCCAGCGTCCTCGGCGCAGTACGCGGCCTATGCGGCCCAGGTCGCCGCGCGCTACGCGGCTAAGGGCGTCGGCACGTTTGAGATCTGGAACGAGCCGAACATCGCGGAGTTCTGGCAGCCCGCTCCCAACCCGCAGGCCTATACAGCCGACCTGAAGGCCGCGTACGCGGCGATCAAGAAGGTGGACCGGTCAGCGTTCGTCATTTCCGGGGGTCTGGCGCCGGCCTCCACGGACGGTACCAACTACAACTCAAGGGGTTTCCTGAAGGCTATGTACGCCAACGGCGCCAAGGGCAGCTTTGACGCGCTCGGCGTTCACCCCTACTCGTTCCCCGCCTCGCCGGGCACCTACGAAACGTGGTCGGCGTGGTCGCAGATGAACCAGACAAATCCGTCCCTCCGGGACATCATGGCCAGCCATGGTGACGGCAGCAAGAAGATCTGGATCACCGAATTTGGCGCGCCGTCGAGCGGTCCGGACGGGGTCGGTGAGGCGGCCCAGTCCACGGATATCACGCAGGCCATCAATCAGGCGAGGTCGACCAGCTGGATCGGTGCCATCTACCTGTACACCTGGGTGGACGACGGCGCCAACCCGGCCGATGGCGGGGACCAATACGGACTGCTGACCGGCGATGGTACGCAAAAGCTCGCTTATCACGGCGTGGCCGTGGCGCTAAAAGCCGCCTCGTCCTGAGGCGAGCCGCCGTGGATAGGGCGGTGCCTGCTGACCGCCGCCGGCCGCCGTCTGCCGTTCATCGGCAGGTGCGGGGCCGGTGCGGGGACCAACGCGTGCTGAGCGGTGTAACCGGTACTCCAATGTGCTCTGCGGCGCGTCATGAGGGGGGTGCGGGGCGAACTCCCGCCCACCGGCGGCGTCGTCAAGGTACCGTCGTGACCGCGAGGTTCGCTGCCATGTGGCGAATGCCCGAAGACCACACAAGGTGCCGATCAGTTCATGAGAATCCTGGTGACCGGCGGAGCCGGCTTCATCGGCTCGCACTACGTCCGCACTCTGCTCGGACGCGGCTTCCCGGGCTATGAGCAGGACCAGGTGACCGTCCTGGACAAGCTCACGTACGCGGGCAACCTGGCCAACCTCGATCCGGTGGCAGATAACCCGCGCTACTCCTTCGTGCGCGGGGACATTTGTGACGCATCCCTGCTCGCGCGTATCGTTCCCGGCCACGACATGGTGCTCAACTTCGCGGCCGAAACGCACGTCGACCGGTCGATCGCCGGTGCGCAGGACTTCGTGGCGGCCAACGTCGTCGGGGTGCAAGTTCTGCTCCAGGCGTGCCTGGGCACGACGGTGCGCCGCGTCGTCCAGGTCTCCACGGACGAGGTATACGGGAGCATCGCCGCGGGCTCGTGGGCCGAGGGCGCACCGGTCAAGCCGAACTCGCCCTATGCGGCGGCGAAGGCGGCCGGCGACCTGATGGCCTGTGCCTACGCGCAGACGCACGGCCTGAACGTCAGCATCACCCGTTGCTGTAACAACTACGGGCCCTACCAGTTCCCGGAGAAAGTGATCCCGCTGTTCCTGACCAATCTGCTGGACGGACGGCAGCTTCCGCTGTACGGGGACGGCGGCAACATCCGCGGCTGGGTTCACGTCGATGACCACTGCCGCGGAATCCAGCTCGTCCTCGAAGAAGGTCAGCCCGGCCAGGTGTACCACATCGGCGGGAATGCCGAGCTTACGAACATCGAGCTGACCAGCGCCCTGCTCGGCTGTTACGGGGCGTCCTGGGAGATGGTCCGCTTCGTAGCCGACCGCAAGGGACACGACCGGCGTTACGCGCTGGACGACTCGCTGCTGCGGGGGATGGGCTACGTTCCCCAGATCCCTTTCGCGGCCGGCCTCAGATCAACGGTGCGGTGGTATCAGGAGAACCGGCAGTGGTGGGAAGCGCTGAAGCGGCCGGTGCCGTGGGCCACAGCAGAGCTTCCGCCGTTCCGGCTCGGTCATCACGCGCTCCGCGCCGCGCTAGCCACGGCCGGTTCCGGACGGGACGGTGGCTGACGGAACACGTGGACCAACTCCCGGTGCGGGGGGATCTCGCCAGCCGCTGAGCACCGTGATGCCGAGAATGGCAGCGACGGGGATCAGCGTGAGCTGGGGAAGCTGGTAACGCCAGTCAAACGGTGCGAAGGCCGAAGCCGAAGTCAGCGCGGCCACCGTGGCGGCGGTGAAGAGCAGGCCGTCGCGGCACAGGCCACGCCGGCCAGAACGCCTGAATCCGGCCAGTCCAGCAAGTCCGACGAGCAATCCGGCCCCAAGGATCACTCCCGGAACGTAACAGAAGCGACCATAGCCGTAGAGGAATCGGGCCAGTTCCGGCTGGACCGCCGGGCCGGTATGCCCGTAGGTGCCAAGCGCCGTCTGCACCTCGGCGTACGGCGGGAAACCGGCCTGGAATTTCAGGTAGGCGGCCGGGTAATGCTCGGGGCCGTTCCCGCGGACGGGGGAGAACCCGTACGCCATATCGGTGCCTACCGCAGCCAGATAGCTGAGCGGCTGGTGGGCGAGCACCCGGCGGCTGAAGTCGAGGACCACCGCCTGCCGGGTCATGCCGTGGGGCGGCTGGAAGCGCCACTGCGGTGACTTCACCGACCACATATAGAGGTCGAAGTTGCGCTGCGCCGGCGGCTGGGCGGGGCACAACGGCCGCTCGTAGGCCGGCACCTGCAGGCCAGTGCAGTCGGCGAACGTAACCACCCGGCCATAAAGAAAGCTCCCGTTGTAACTGGTAAGGCCCCACTGGCCGTGGGAGGACGCGTACCAGCCCGCGTAGCCCGCGACCGGCAGCAGGAAACCGGCGGCCAGGATGCCGCCGCAGGCGGCCAGGCGGCGCCAGGGCCGGATCGTGACCGCGAGGTAGAGCGCGGCCGGGATGATCAGTACCAGATCCGCCACCCGGGTCACCACGGCGGCCCCCAGCAGCAGCCCGGACGCGCTCATGGCCGCCCGGCCAGCCTGATTACCCCGCCACACCAGGATGACCAGCGCGGTGAGCACGAAGAACGCCGCGCACACATCGCTCAGCACGTATTGCTCCAGGTCGAGCTGGAGCGGATCGAACAGCACCGGGACGGCCGCGAGCGCGGCGAGCCAGTGGCGGGCGCCCCGGTGGACGAGCACGGCGTAGATCATCGCGCCCTCGGCCAGCCCCAGCGCGTGCTGGGCCAGCGGAATCAGCGCCAGCACGTGGCCTGCGGCCGCCGGGATGATGAGGATGGAATAGCCGCTCTGCCGGATCGTGTCGGGCGACCAGTGGCCGCTCGCGAAGCGCTGCGCGAACTGCAGGTACCGCAGGCTGTCGGGAAAGATGAGGGCCGGCCGGTACGCATACTGCACCACGGCCCGCAACCCCGCGGCCAGCAGGAGCAGCGCGGCGATTAGCCAGTGCTGCCGCAGCCGGTGCTGCGTACGCCGAATGAACCCTGGCCGGGGCATCAGCGCGACCGTTTCTCGTGCAGCAGCAGCAAGGTGTACGCGGCCAGGGTGGAGTCATCGGTGATGACCCCATCTCGCACCATGTCCTCGAACTGGGCGCACGGCACCCATTGCTGCCGCATGTCCTGCTCTTCGGTCTCGCGGTCGGGTGCCCCCGATTCGAGACCGGTGGCCAGAAAGATATGAAAGCCCTGGTCGCTTGTCCCGTGCGAACCGTGCAGGAACCCGAGCCGGGTCAGCTCACGCGCCCGCAGCCCCGTCTCCTGGCTCAGCTCCAGGCGGGCGAGGTCCGCGGCGTCACCGGTCGTGCCGACGGGCCAGCCCCCCTGGGGAAACGACCAGCTACGCCGCGCGATCGGGTATCTATACTCTTCGACCAGGTGAAAGCCGCCGTCCCCAGCCGGAACGACCAAGGCGAAGTCGGGCTTTTCCACGACGGCGTAGGTCCCCTGGGAACCGTCCCGCCGCTCGATCTTGTCCTGTCTCAGCCGGAGCCAGGAGTCCTGGTAGACGACATGGGACTCAAGGGTCCGGATATCAGGCTGCTCGCGCTCGCTGGGCACCTGCCCAACGTTACTGCCGGATCCGGGGCACTCGTGGCCGCAACCTTCCGGCGGGCGGCGCCGCGGATCCAGCCCTGGATGACGCCCGCGCCGAGCGCGCCGGCGGCTGGCAGCGTGACCAGGCCCGGCAGCCAAGCGGGGCCGTGTACGCCGGCGACGCCGGTTCGTTGACCAGCTGGTCCACGCCGAACCTGGCTACCTTGCGGTGACGGGCACAGCGCCCGCATCGCCGCCGGGATGCGGAGCGCCGGGCAGTCGGCGGCTGCGGCCACCCGCCCGTAGAGGACCGCGTCGCCCTGGTCGGACAGGTCGAAACGGTCGTGCAGGATGACCGCCGAGTATGTCATGTACACCAGGACCGGGATCGCGAGCTGGCCGTCAGCAGGCTGCCCCGGGATAGCCGGGCCCGCCAGCCCCGCGCGCTCAGCAGGCAGACGGCGAGGGCCGGGACGATGCCGGACCGGCCGCGTTGTCGGTGGCGACTCTTACGATCAGTTCATGCCTGAGTGCATCCGGTCATATGAATGGGCCTACGGCCCGGGGGCGGCCGCGTGACCTGGGAGCGGCTGAGGGCCATTGTGAGCCGCGACGCGGGCGATCTATGGCCGCCGCAGGCGGCAGGAGCCGGGTGCTGCACTGTGTGCCGGGGAGCCGCCCAGCCGGGTTACGCCCGCTGCTACCAATGCGGTGCGCACCGCGACGGCGCGCCGGGGATGCTGGCGGATGCGGTCGTCCCCATCTCCTACGCGGTCAAGGGCGAGGATCACGCCGCGCGGCTGCGGCTGTACAAGACCGATACCCCCGGAGCGGCCGCCGCCGGGGGCTCACTCCGGGCTCTCATGCTCGTATTCCTCTACGACCACGCGCCGTGTATCTGGCGGTATGCGGCGATGCCGCCGCCGACCCGGCTGGCCGTGGTGCCCAGCGGTCAGGGGCGCCCCGGGGCGCATCCACTGCTCGGGCTGCTTTCGCCGTCACTGGCGCTTCGCCCCGTGACATTGGCGGTCCGACCGGGTGAGCACCCGGGGCGGGAACTCAACCCCCGGCGGTTCCGGGCTGAGTCTCCTCTTCCCGGGGCGAGCGTCCTGCTCGTCGACGACACCTGGGTGTCCGGCGCCAGCGCGCAGTCCGCCACGGTCGCCTTGCGCGCGGCGGGCGCGTGCCACGTGGCCGTGGTGGTCCTCGGCCGTCATGTCGATCCGGTCGATCCGCACTCACAGCGTCTCTGCTCCGCGTTCCTGGCCTCCTCGTACGACCCGGGTGCCTGCGCCGTGCATACAGTGGCTGCGTTGGATAACCATCACGTTGCGTGACGAAGGGGGCGCTTGCCCGCGGAAGTCCGGATAACCCCCCACACGCTCGGCATTCGTCCACGGCGCAGGCGGGAAATAGCAGCGTGGCCGTCCGGCACGCACCGGCCAAACCCCCAACCCCGCCGCCGTCGCCTTTCCCTTCCGCCTCCTGTCCCATCGATCCGGTGGCCGGCCATGCGCGGAGGCTGGCCACCGGGGCGGCCGCAGTCAATAGGCTGGTGACTGTGATCGCCGAAGCTGAGTCGCGAACCGCGCTGGTCCGGCGCGCGCGCCGGACCAACCGCGAACTGGCCGTGCTCTACCCCGACGCGCACACGGAGCTGAACTTCAGCTCACCGCTGGAACTGCTTGTCGCCACCATCCTGTCCGCGCAGTGCACGGACAAGAGGGTGAACATGGTGACGCCAACGTTGTTCGCACGGTACCGGTCCGCCGCGGATTACGCCGCCGCGGACCGCGCGGACCTGGAGAAGATGATTCAGTCCACCGGGTTCTTCCGCGCGAAGGCGAACAGCATCATCGGGCTCGGCCAGGCCCTCTGCGACCGGTTCGGCGGCGAGGTTCCCGGTAACCTGCGTGACCTCGTGACGTTGCCCGGAGTGGGCCGCAAGACGGCCAACGTAGTGCTCGGCAACGCGTTCGGGGTCCCCGGTATCACCGTCGACACCCACTTCGCCCGGCTCTCCCGCCGCTTCCGCTGGACGTCGAGCACCAACCCGGTCAAGATCGAGGCCGAGGTCGGTGCGCTGTTTCCCCGGTCGGACTGGACGGACCTGTCGCAGCGGCTGATCTGGCACGGCCGCCGCGTCTGCCACGCCCGCCAACCCGCGTGCGGCGCCTGCGGCCTTGCCCGGCTCTGCCCGTCGTTCGGCGAGGGGCCCACCGACCCGGTGGTCGCGGCCAAGCTCGTCAAGCCCGGGCCGTTCTCGTGACCGGCGGGGGCCAGCTGGAACAGTCCGATCCCCCCGATCCGATTGGGTCCGTGCCGCCGCACTGGCTCACCGAACTGGCCGAGTCGGCGTCCCGCATGGATGTGGCGCCGCCGCTGCGACCACCCCCGTCCGGCGGCCGGCCATCCGCGGTCCTGATCCTGTTCGGCGAGGGCCCCGGCGGTCCCGATCTGCTGTTCATCCAGCGCAGTCAGGGACTTCGCCAGCATCCGGGCCAGCCGGCCTTTCCCGGCGGCGCCATGGACGACGCTGATCCAGGCCCCGCCGCTGCGGCGCTGCGCGAGGCCGCGGAGGAAGCCGGAGTGGATCCGCGCGACGTCAAGGTCCTGGCCACCTTGCCCGAGCTGTTCATCGCGCACAGCGGTTTCCGGGTGGTCCCCGTTCTGGCGTGGTGGCGTTCTCCGGGCCCGGTCTCGGCGGTGGACCCGCGCGAGGTGGCGGCCGTGGAACGGATCGGCCTCGCCGAGTTGGCCGACCCGGCCGGCCGGGTAACGGTCCGCACCCCCACCGGCCGGATCGGGCCGGGGTTCCGGGTCAAGGGACTGTTCATATGGGGCTTTACGGCGGCCCTGGTAGATCGCTTGCTGAAGCTCGGGGGCTGGGAAGTTCCCTGGAACGCCGACGCGGTGCACGACATACAGGTCGATGGCGGACCGGGTGAACTGTTCCCGGGCACTCAGGATCGCCCGATACCGTAAGGCTGGTGCACGCTGATTTGCTCGACCTGGCGCTGCTTGTGGTCGCCGCCGCATTTGCCGTCTCCGGCTACCGGCAGGGTTTCGTCGTCGGCGCCTTGAGCTTCGCCGGATTCCTCGGCGGCGCGGTCGCCGGGGCGCTGTTCGCCCCCGCGATCTCCCGTGCCATCGTCGGCGGCCAGAACCAGCAGGATCTGGTCGCGGTCGTCCTCCTTGTCCTGCTGGCCGTCGTCGGGCAGTTCGCCGCGTCGGCCATCGGCACGGCCCTGCGCTCCCGGATGACGTGGCGGCCGGCCACCGTCCTCGACAGCGTGGGCGGGGCCGCGGTCAGTGTGCTGTCCCTCCTGCTCATCGCCTGGGTGATCGGCTCGGTCCTGGTGGCCTCCCCCTTCAGCGGAGTCGTGGCGCAGGTCAACAACTCCGCGGTGCTGCGGACCACGGACCGGCTGATGCCCACGCCGGCGCGGACGATGTTCTCCGACTTCCGCCGCCTGCTGGCGAGCGGCCCGTTCCCCGAGGTCTTCAGCGGAATCGGCGCGGCGCATATGCTGTCCGTGGCGCCCGCCAACGGCGCCGTCCTGGACAGTGCCGGGTACCTGGCCGCCCGCAGCCGCGTGGTCAAGGTCCGGGGGACGGCCCCCAGTTGCTCCCGCATCATCGAGGGCTCCGGATTTGTCTACGCCCCGGATCGCGTCATCACCAATGCGCACGTTGTGGCGGGCGTTACCCAGGGCCCCCAGGTCTACGCGGAGAACGGGGCGGTGTACCAGGCGACGGTGGTGTTCTACGATCCCCAGGTCGATATCGCGGTGCTATACGTGCCCGGCCTCGACATGACGCCCCTCGATTTCGCCGGCCAGGCCCAGGTCGGCGCGGACGCCGTGGTCGCTGGATATCCGCTCGACCACGCCTTCACCGCCGTTCCGGCCCGCGTGGGCGGAATCCAGGATGCGACGGGCCCTGATATCTATCAGACAAGCCAGGTCACGCGGCAGATCTACCAGGTGAAGGCCGACGTCGAGCCGGGGAACTCCGGTGGCCCGCTCATTGCGCCGGACGGGACGGTCTACGGAGTCGTCTTCGCGGCGGCCGTCGGCGTGCCGGACACCGGCTTCGTGCTCACCGCCGCCGAGGTCGCAGCGGACGCGCGGGCCGGAAGCGGCGCCACCGTTCCGGTGTCCACCGAAGGGTGCGATTAATAGCCGACCGCAGCCGGAGCGCCAGGTTGTCTGCCCTGGCCGGTGCCCGGCACAGATCCGATAGGCCAGCCATTCTGTGCTGGACAGGTGAGGCGCTGTTCTGGGGAGAAAGGGCCGCATCGGCTTCCAGGCTCCGAGCCTGCTAGGAAGGACTCTGCATCCGCAGCAGCAGGGTCTCCGGCCGGATCGAGGCCAGACCCTCGCGAGTGAGCCGCTCCGCTAGGTCTTCCGCGTCGGCGGCTACCCTCGTCACCGGCACGCCGTGCGGATCCGCCGCCGCATAGGGACGGATGGCCGCTGCGCCGCGCCGTAGCAGCGTGATGGCGCCGCGGGCATTGCCGCGCCGGGCGTGCGTGAGACCGACCGCGAGCTGGGCCAGGCCTTGCCAGAAGTCGCGGTCGCCGGGCGGCGCGGATTTCCAGGACGCCTCGAGCACTTCGTGGGCATGGAACGGGCGCCCAGACGCAAGCATTTGATCCGCTAGCTGGAGGCTTTCGCGGGGCGGCAAAACGAGGTCGTCGGGTACCCGGGGTTCGCCTGAGGTGCCCTGGGGAAGCGGCCGCCCAAGGCCGTCACGAGGCCGGGCATTGCGTGGCCGACCCGCCTGGTCCCTGTCCCGGCTGGCCGGGTCCCGGGCCACGGGATCACGGCCGCGGCCTGCCTGGCCGTGATCCGGGCCGGCCGGGTGAGTCATCGCTCGGGCTCAGGGTCCGTCAGCCAGCCGCGGAGTTCGGCGTCGAACCGGCTGGCCTGTTCCTCGTGCGGGAAATGCCCGGCGCCGTCGATCATCCGCCACCGGTACGGGCCCTCCACATGCCGCCCGGCGCCGCGTGCGGTGCCGGGGAGCACGCACGTGTCCAGGGCCCCGTGCACCTGCAGGGTGGGGGCCTGGATGGGCACCCGCATCCGGTGGGTGTAGCGCATGCCGTCGGGACGCAGCGTCGAGCGGAAGAACCAGCGGTAGTACTCCAGGGCGGAGTGTGCCGCGGACGGGATCTGGGCGGCTCTCCGGTACACCAGCTCCGTCTGGTCGTCGGGCCACCCCGGCGCCGACCAGTCGGTGAGCATGCGGCCGACTAGTTCGGCGTCGTCGCGCAGGAGCTGGCGTTCCGGCATCATCGGCAGCTGGAAAGCGAGCATGTGGCCGTTGCGGCGGCGATGGCTCAGCGGTTCGGTGAACATGGCTCCCCGCATGCGCAGTGGGTGCGCGACCGATACCACCGCCAGGCGCCGGACCATCTTGGGGAAGTACGCACCGACCGTCCAGGCCACCAGGCCGCCCCAGTCGTGGCCCACCACGATGGCGTTGGCCTCGCCGAGGGCACGGACAAGCCCGGCTACGTCGGAGGCCGCGGTGACGAGATCGTAGCCCCGTGGTGGCTTGTCGCTGCCGCCATACCCGCGCAGGTCGGCCGCGACCGCGCGAAAACCCACCGCGGGGAGAGACTCGAGCTGGTGCCGCCAGGCCCACCAGAACTCCGGGAATCCGTGCAGCAGCAGGACCAGCGGGCCGTCGCCGGCCTCCGCGATGTGAAAACGCGTGCCGTTGGCGCTCACGGATCGGTGGGTCCACGGTCCGCCGATGTGGATGGCCGAACCGGCGGCGACGGTCATGGAGGCGTGCTCACCGCTGCGTCGGGCCGGCAATTTCCGGCTGCTGGTCGCCGCCGCGCAGCGCCGCGATCGTGTCCTGCACCGATGCCCTGGTCGTGCGCAGGCCTGTTACCCCGCGCACCCGCAGCAGGGCGATCAGCGCGGCCACGGCGATGAGCAGCAGGCAGACCCCGGCCACGATGAGGAACGAGGCCCACCCCCAGATGCCCAGTGACATCAGGCCATAGGCGAACGCGAAGCAGAGGAGCACGAGCATCAGGCACGCGACAAAGGCTGACATGGCGAGCAAGCCCACGGCCATCCCGATCCGGCTCAGGTCGCCGCGCAGCTCGACCTTGGCGAGATTCATCTCGCCCCGGATCAGCTGGGAGACATCCTTCGCCGCCTGGGCCACGAGCTCCCCCAGGGACTGGTCGCTGCCTACGGGCCGCGGCGTTCCGGTCTGGGCCATTGATTCTTCTCCTATCGTGCGCTCGCCTCTATCCGCTCATCGCGCGGGATGGGTGCCGCGTCCCGTCCCCGGCGCCGTTTTCACCCCGGCACCCGCCGTGTCCAAGGCTAGCGTCCGCGGCTGTCATGGCCGGCGAGGCACACGCCGTAAAGGATCATTATGCCGGGTGGCATGCCCTGGGCATAATTTGCGCCTGGGGCGTGGCCGGGCGGCCACGCCCCAGGCGCGGGAACAGTCTGGGGCCAGCCTCGGCTGGGCTCAGTCGTCGGATTTCGCCGTGGGCAGCTGCTCCTTGATCAGGTCCATGACCGTGCTGTCGGTCAGGGTGGTCACGTCACCGAGCGAACGGTGCTCGGCCACGTCACGCAGCAGGCGCCGCATGATCTTCCCGGACCGCGTCTTCGGCAGCTCGGCGACGACCAGGATCTGCCGCGGGCGGGCGATCGGCCCCAGCACCTGGGCCACGTAGTTGCGCAGCTCGGCGGCCAGGTCGTCACCTTCCTGCTCGCCTTCCCCGCGCAGGATCGTGAACGCCACGATCGCCTGCCCGGTGACCGGATCGCTGGCCCCGACGACGGCGGCCTCGGCGACCCGGGGGTGGGAGACGAGAGCGGATTCAACCTCGGTGGTGGAGATGTTGTGACCGGAGACGAGCATGACGTCGTCCACGCGGCCGAGCAGCCACAGGTCGCCGTCCGCGTCCTTCTTGGCCCCGTCGCCGGCGAAGTACATCCCTTCAAACCGCGACCAGTACGTCTTGACGTACCTCTCGTCGTCGCCCCAGATGGTGCGGAGCATCGACGGCCACGGCTCCTTGATGACGAGGAATCCGCCCCCGCCGTTCGGCACGCTCTTGCCGTTGTCGTCCACGACGTCCACGGTGATACCGGGCAGTGCCTGCATCGCCGCGCCGGGCTTGCCTGCCGTCACCCCGGGCAGCGGGCTGATCATGATCGCGCCCGTTTCGGTCTGCCACCAGGTGTCGACCACCGGGCAGCGGCCCCCGCCGATGTTCTGGCGGTACCAGATGTAGGCCTCGGGGTTGATGGGCTCGCCCACCGAGCCCAGCAGCCGCAGGCTGGACAGGTCGTGCTTCGCGGGGATGTCCTCGCCCCACTTCATGAAGGTGCGGATCGCGGTGGGCGCGCAGTAAAGGATGGAGACCTTGTACTTGCTGACGATCTCCCACCACCGGCCGCGGTCTGGCGTGTCCGGTGTGCCCTCGTACATGACCGAGGTCGCGCCGTTCGCCAGTGGGCCGTAGACGATGTAGGAGTGGCCAGTGACCCAGCCGATGTCGGCGGCCGTCCAGAACGACGTCCTTCTCCGGCTTGATGTCAAAGACCTCCCAGTCCGTCCACGCGACCTGGGTCAGGTAACCGCCGGTCGTGTGCAGGATGCCCTTGGGCTTGGCGGTCGTGCCCGAGGTGTACATCACGTACAGCGGGTGCTCCGCGTCGTGCGCCTCCGGCGTGTGCCCGGCCGATTGCCGGGCCACCGCGTCGTGCCACCACACGTCGCGGCCCTCGGTCCAGTCGATTTCCTGGCCGGTGCGCCGCACCACGAGAACGGACGTGACGTCCGGGCAGTCCCTGAGGGCCTCGTCCACCGCCGGCTTCAGCGCGATGGCGCTGCCGCGCCGGTACCCGCCGTCGGAGGTGATCACCGTGTGCGCGTCACAGTCGAGAATCCGGGAGCTGAGCGCGTCTGCGGAGAACCCGCCGAAGACCACCATGTGTGGCGCCCCGAGGCGGGCACAGGCGAGCATCGCGACCACGGTCTCCGGGATCATCGGCATGTAGATGGCCACCCGGTCGCCCTTGCGCACGCCCAGCTCGGTGAGCGCGTTGGCGGTGCGGCATACCTCGTCCTTCAGTTCGGCGTAGGTGATCACCCGTTCGTCGCCCGGCTCGCCTTCCCAGTAGTACGCGACCCTGTCGCCGAGCCCGGCGGCCACATGCCGGTCCACGCAGTTGACGGAGGCGTTGAGCTTGCCGCCGGTGAACCACCTGGCGAACGGGGCGTGGGACCAGTCAAGGACCTGGTCCCACGGTTCATCCCAGGTAAGCTGCTGGGCTTTGTCCGCCCAGAAGGCGAGGCGGTCGCGCGCGGCCTCCGCGTAAACGTCGGCCGTCACGTTAGCGTGGGCGGCCAGTTCCGGTGGCGGGTCAAACCGGCGCGATTCTTGCAGCAGGTTGGAAAGAGTCTCTTTGGTCAACGCTGACTCCGTTCTTACGCGAACTGTGTGAGGCGAGCTGTTTTGCGTCCGTCGGCTCGCGGCATTAGCGGTATTTGGTGTAATTACCGCTTGGTAATTGTTTCACCGCCTGGTGAAAAGGCCCCTCCTCACCTGCTGCCGCGCAGTTTAGGCCTGATGCCGATCGGACCCGGGCCGCCCGCTATGCCTCATGGGTACCGTGCGTCCGCCACCAGTTCAGCGCTACCGCCAGTCCGGCGCAAGGGCGGGAACCGTCCCCTTGCTGGTATAGGTCCAGCTAGGACCGGGCGGGCGGCGTTTTCTGCCGGTTCGCGTCCAGGCGACTTCAGGGTGTGACCGCGAGGCTCGTCATCCGCCTTGCATGCGAACGGCGCCCCCAGAAGGGGCGCCGTCGCAATGCACTGTCTGCCGCGGTACCAGGCGCGCACCTCTCGTTTGCTGGCCAGGCCATCGCCTCCGCCTGCGCCGGTGTGGGCGCTAGGTCGTCTCCAGCGTTCCTGGTCGGCAAGCCTCTCTTGGCTGGTCGCGTGCGGGTTCCCGGCTGTCGTGCCCGGACGTTTCGGTGTCCGTGACTCCTTTTTACGACGAACGCCAGCGCTTGAAAAGGCCTTGACATAATCAATTCGTGACATCGATCAGTGGGTCTGCTCGCATGTCCTGAACTGGTGGTTTAGCGAATGGACGAGGCTGGATAAGGAATCACCGGCGGCCTGGGCGGCCGCGCGGCGGCGCCGGGAAGGACAGGACTGGCCACTCACGCGCGGCCGCGACGCGCCGCAGCGACCGGTCGGGATTGACCGCGGTCGGGTGACCGACTGCCTCCAGCATCGGCAGGTCGGTGATGGAGTCGCTGTAGGCGAAGGAATCGGCCAGCCGGTATCCGCGCTCGGCCGCCAGTTCGCGTATCTTCGCGGCCTTCGCCTCACCGTACGCGTAGAACGCGACGTCGCCGGTGTACCGGCCGCCGGCGATCACCATCTGCGTTGCGATCACGGTATGCGCCCCGAGCAGAGCGGCGATCGGGTCGACCACCTCATGACCGGCTGCGCTGACGACGATGACATCGCGGCCGGCTACGCGGTGCCCGGACACAAGTGACCGGGCCTCCGCGTACACATGCGGGACGATGATTTCGTCGAGGTTCTTCCTGACGATCTCGCGCACCTGCTCGGCCGGCCAGCCACGGCAGAGCTGGCTGGCCTGGATGCGGATGCGTTCCATCCACTCGTGATCTGCGCCGGCGCGCCTGAAAACGGCCTGGGCCAGGGTGCCGCGGATCATCGCCGTACGGGAGATCAGGCCATCACGGTAGAAGGGACGGGTGAACGCCAGCGTGCTTGATCTCGAGATGAGGGTCTTGTCGAGGTCAAAGAATGCGGCACTGCTTCTCGTCATCTCTCCGGCCGTGCTATAGAGATCTGTCCCCGTCCGCGCTATCCAGATCGGGTAGCATCTGCTCTAATTCTTGATAGGGAAGGTCCTTCGTTGTCCCGAAGTGTCTAGGCAAGCCCGTTTTCGAGATAAGGTTTACTAGAACCCGGTTCGGCTCCTCCCCCCCAGGGCCGGACCGTGCGGCGGCCCCCGCTCTCCCCCCCGGCGGGGGCCGCCCCCCTTTTGCCGTTGAGGCTGGTGAGGGGCATACCGGCGCCGAGCAGCGCGTCCAGCAGGGCCAGTGCCCCGGTCTTGGACAGCGGCGTGTTCCCGTTTCCGCACTTCGGTGACTGTATGCATGACGGGCAGCCCGCTTCGCACTCGCAGGAGGAGATCGCCTGGCGGGTGGCCGCCAGCCACGCGGCGGCGGCGTCATAGCCGCGCTCGGCGAATCCGGCCCCGCCGTCGTGCCCGTCGTAGACGAACACGGTCAGCCGCCCGGTCGAGAGATGCAGGTCGGTGGAGACACCGCCGATGTCCCAGCGATCGCACGTCGCAAACAGCGGGAGCAGCCCGATGGACGCGTGCTCGGCCGCGTGAGCGGCCCCTGGCAGGTCTACCCCGGCTCTGGCCAGCCGCCCGGCCTGCGCATCGGAAATCGTCCACCACATCGCGCGGGTGCACAACGTCCGGGGGGGCAGGTCCAGCGGCGTCTCGCCCAGCGGGCGGCCGTTGTCCGCCCGGCGCCGCGTGTACGAGGTGACCTGGCGGGTGACCTCGACGTCGCCGAAGCACACCTGTGCGTCTCCCCACTCCATCTGGCGGCGCTGGCCGATCACCTCGATGTCGGTCACCCGCCGGGCCGAGGTCACGTAGCCGGGATCACCCCGGCCGACCAGCGCGACCCCGTCCGCCAGGTCCAGCGCGGCGACGACGTAGGTGTCGCCCTGGTGCAGGTAGGTGGCGCCGTCATGCGCGAGGAGGTGCGCGGAAGGCTCGTCGACCGTGCCGACGAGGCGGCCGGTGCTCTCCTCCACGATCTTGACGGGCGCCACGCCGGCGCCGCGCAGGCTCGTCATCCCGGCCGCGTGCGCGCGGCGGGTCCAGTACCAGCCGGACGGCCGGCGGCGCAGCAGAGAGCGGCGGCACAGGTCATCGGCCACGGCGCCCGCCCCCGGCCCGAACAGAGCCAGGTCCGCGTCGGTGAGCGGCAGCTCGGCGGCGGCCGCGCACAGGTGCGGGGCCAGGACGTAGGGGTTCTCCGGATCGAGCACGGTTGCCTCGACCGGATGGCGCAGGATCTCCGGATGGTGGACCAGGTAGGTATCCAGCGGATCGTCCCTGGCGATCAGCACCGCGACCGCGCTGGCGCCCCGCCGCCCGGCCCGGCCCGCCTGCTGCCAGAGCGACGCCTTCGTGCCCGGCCACCCGGCGATGAGCACCGCATCCAGGCCGGTGATGTTGATGCCCAGTTCGAGGGCTGTCGTGGTGGCCAGGCCGGTGAGACGGCCCCCGCGCAGCGCTGCCTCTACGCGGCGCCGGTCCTCGGCGAGGTAACCCGAGCGGTACGCCGCGACCCGGCTGGCGCGGTCGGCGGCCCCCTGCTCGGTGAGGAGCCGTTTGGCGTGCAGCGCCACGGCCTCGGCACCCCGGCGCGAGCGGATGAACGCCAGCGTCGCGACGTCCTCACGGACCAGGCCGGCGAGGAGCTCCGCCGCCTCGGCCGTCGCCGTCCGGCGGACCGGCGCTCCCGCTTCGCCGCGGGCCTCCGTCAGCGGCGGCTCCCACATGGCGAAGGACACCGGGCCGTGCGGTGATCCGTCGGCGGTGACTTCCTCGGCCTGCAGGCCGGTCAGCCGGCGCGCGGTCTCCCCCGGCTGGCTCGCGGTGGCGGAGGCTAGCACGAAGACGGGCTGCCCGTCCCGGGCGTGGGACGCGGAAACCCGGCGCAACCTGCGCAGCACGTGTCCCACGTGGGCGCCGAAGACCCCCCGGTAGCCGTGGCACTCATCGACGATCACGTACCGCAGGCGGCTGAAGAACCCCGACCATCGCCGGTGCTGGGGCAGCAGCACGTGATGCAGCATGTCGGGGTTGGTGAGCAGGTAATCGGCGTGCGAACGGGCCCAGGCGCGCTCCCCTGCGCTGGTGTCACCGTCCAGGGTGGTGGCCCGGACGCCGGGCAGCCCCAGTCCCCGGACCGAAGCGAGCTGATCGGCGGCCAGGGCCTTGGTGGGCGCGATGTACAGTGCCGTTCCGCCTTCACCGATCCCGGTCAGGACCGGCAGCAGGTAGCCAAGCGATTTCCCCGAGGCGGTGCCGGTCGAGATGATCACGTTCCGGCCGGACCGCGCGTGATCGGCCGCGGTGACCTGGTGGGACCACGGTGCGCGGACCCCGCGCCGGCCCAGCGCCGCGGTGATCTCGGCCGGGACCCAGTCCGGCCAGGGCGCCGGGACACCAGCCCGCGCCGGGATCTGCTCGAGATGGAGCAGCCGGCCGGTCTGCTGGCCTTCCCGCAGCATGCCGAAGGCGGCCGCTGCCTGGTGACCGGGCGGCGCCGGACGGCCACCGCCGGATACGCGGGGAGCTGCGTGCAGGGGGCGTATTCCCGTCCGGCCGTCCCCGGGCCCGGCCGCGGCGGGCGAGGCCGCGCGAGGGTCCTGCTCAGGCAGTGGCTCACTAGGGAGCGGCGTGATCGAAGCCACGGGTTTTCATTGCCTCATCTGTCGTCGCGGCGTGCCCGGCACATGGATTTCGTATAGACATGACACCGGAGCGTGGTTGAATGCCCCGAGGATCATCCCGCGTCCCGGGTTCGCCAGACCGCGCGGCAGGGCGGGACGCTGAGACGACGACTGCATGGCGCTGGAGGATTTTGTGGAACTGAAGCTAGGTCACCACACACAGGACGGCATCGAAGTCGTCGATGTTGAGGGCGAGATCGACGTGTACACCGCACCGCGGCTCCGGGAGCTGCTGATCGATCTGGTCAATAAGAACAACTACAACCTGGTCGTGAACATGGAGAGGGTTGAGTTTCTCGACTCTACAGGTCTCGGGGTGCTCGTTGGGGGACTTAAGCGCGTGCGCGCCTACGACGGTTCCCTCGACCTGGTCTGCACCCAGGAGCGGATCCTGAAGATCTTCCGCATCACGGGGCTCACGAAGGTCTTCGGCATCCACGACACGGTGGACGAGGCCATCGCCGCCCGCAAAGCCGAGAAGTAGCACGCGGCGGGCTGACCCCTCTCCTGATGGCCACCGTAGAAGTCACGTTCACACCGCTGCCCGCGCATGTCCGCACGGCGCGGCTGGTCGCCACCGCCGTCGCCCGCCGCAGCGGCGTGGCGGAGACACTGCTGGACGAGGTGCGGCTCGCCGTCGGCGAGGCATGTTCACGTGCGGTGGAAGCACACCGGCGTTATTGCCCCGCCGAGCCGGTCCGGATCGGGCTGACCGACCTGGGCGGCCGTTTCGAGGTCGTGGTGACCGACGCGGCTCCTCCGGACGCCGGATCCGACGCGGGCGCGTCGTTGGCTCCGGTCATGGATACGGCGGCGGTGTCGGCCGCGGACGGCGGCTCGGCGCCGTTTCACCCGGCCGCCGCGGAGGCGAGGGACAGTGCGTTGCCGGCTGCGCTGGGGCTGGCCGTGATCTCGGGCCTGGCCGACGAGGTGCAGGTCTTTTCGACGGAATCCGGGCTCAGCGTGCGCATGAGCTGGCCCGCCGTCCCCGCGAAGTAACAGCCGCCGTCCGGGGCGAGCTGGAAATATCGGTTCGGCCAGGTTTCTATTACGAATGTGTCTCGGAACGGTTAAGAGCGACCCTGTCTTTACCATTGCCGTCGGGCCTGCGTAGACTCCCGCCACTGTCTTGGTAGTACTCATCAGTGCGTGCGCCACCAGCCTGGCGCCGGGCGCGGCCGACCACCGCCCCGGGCGTGCGCCGGTGCGCGGCCTGTGCGGCGAAGTAACGTACGGCCCGCCCCGAGCGGGCACGATGCCTGGCTTGAGGGTCAAGGAGGACACGAATTGTCAAGCGCTAACGCTGTGGCCGCGGCGGCCGGGCCCGTCACTGTGACTGGCCGGAACCTGGTGCTGGTCATCATCGCGGGGGTCATCGCGCTGCTGGCTCTTGGAGTGGCCTTCAGGCTGGTCCGCGAGGTGCTGGCCGCCAGCAAGGGCACCGCGAAGATGCAGGAGATCGCCCTGGCGGTGCAGGAGGGCGCGGCCGCCTACCTCCGGCGTCAGTTCAGGACGATCGGCTTCTTTGTCCTGCCGATCTTCGCCATCCTCCTCGTGCTTCCCGCGGACGACACCAGCGTGCGGTGGGGCCGGAGCGCCTTCTTCCTCGTCGGTGCCCTGTTCTCCGGCTTGACCGGGTTCACGGGCATGTCGCTGACGGTGCGCGGCAACGTCCGGGTCGCCGCGGCGGCCCGCGAGGACGGCCAGAAACGCGCGATGCGGATCGCCTTCCGCACCGGCGGGGTGGCGGGCATGTTCACCGTCGGCCTGGGCCTGCTCGGCGCGACCATCGTCGTGCTCATCTACCGGGCCCACGCCCCCCAGGTGCTGGAGGGCTTCGGTTTCGGGGCCGCGCTGCTGGCGATGTTCATGCGAGTCGGCGGCGGCATCTACACCAAGGCGGCCGACGTCGGTGCCGACCTGGTCGGCAAGGTGGAACAGGGCATCCCCGAGGACGACCCGCGGAACGCGGCGACGATCGCCGACAACGTCGGGGACAACGTGGGCGACTGCGCGGGTATGGCGGCCGACCTTTTCGAGTCCTACTCGGTCATGCTCGTGGCCTCGCTGATCCTCGGCGAGGTCGCGTTCGGCGACTATGGGCTGGTTATCCCGCTGTTCATCCCGGCCATCGGTATCATCACCGCGGTCATCGGCATCTTCGCGGTCCGGCCGCGGGCCGGCGACCGCAGCGGGATGAGCGCCATCAACCGGGGCTTCTTCGTCTCGGCGATCCTCTCCGTGATCGGCGTCGCGATCTTCTGCTTCACCTACCTGCCCAGCAAATTCAGCAAGCTCACCGGGGTCGTCGACCCCGCCATTCTGCGTCATGGCAGCAACCCGCAGTGGATCGCGTTCGGGGCGGTGCTGATCGGCATCGTGCTGGCCAGTGCCATTCAGTTGCTGACCGGGTACTTCACCGAGACCAACCGCCGGCCGGTCCGCGACATCGGGGAGAGCTCGCTGACCGGTGCCGCCACGGTGATCCTGTCCGGCATCTCGACCGGCATGGAATCCAGCGTGTACGCCGCGCTGCTGATCGGCGGGGCGGTCTTCGGCGGCTTCCTGCTCGGCACCGGGAACGCGACCATCGGGCTGTTCGCGGTGGCCATGGCGGGCATCGGCCTGCTCACCACGGTCGGCGTCATCGTCTCGATGGACTCCTTCGGCCCGGTCACCGACAATGCCCAGGGCATCGCGGAGATGTCCGGGGATGTGGAGGGTGAGGGCGCGCAGATCCTCACCCAGCTGGACGCGATCGGCAACACCACCAAGGCCATCACCAAGGGCATCGCGATCGCGACCGCGGTCCTCGCGGCAACGGCGCTGTTCGGCTCGTACCGCACCACGGTTGTGGCGGCGCTGGGCAGAGCGGCGGGCTCGTTCAGCCTGTCGGTGGACCATCCCAATGTCCTGGTCGGGCTGATCCTTGGCGCGTCCGTGGTGTTCATGTTCGCCAGCCTGCTGATCATGGCGGTCGGCCGGGCCGCGCAGCAGGTGGTCCTGGAGGTCCGGAACCAGTTCCGCACTCACCCGGGGATCATGGACTACACCGAGAAGCCCGAGTACGGGCGGGTGGTGGACATCTGCACCCAGGATTCGCTGCACGAGCTGGTCACTCCCGGCCTGCTCGCCGTGCTGACCCCGATCGCGATCGGTTTCGCGCTCGGTTATGCGCCGCTCGGTTCCTTCCTGGCCGGCGCGATCGCCACGGGCGTGCTGATGGCCGTCTTCCTGGCCAACTCCGGTGGGGCCTGGGACAACGCCAAGAAGCTGGTCGAGGACGGCAACTATGGCGGCAAGGGGTCCGCGGCGCACGAAGCCACGATCATCGGCGACACCGTGGGTGACCCGTTCAAGGACACCGCCGGCCCCGCCATCAACCCGCTCCTCAAGGTGATGAACCTGGTCTCGCTGCTGATCGCGACCAGCATCGTCAAATACAGCAGCGACGTCGGCCTGCGGACCGGCGTCGCGCTCGGCGCGGTCATCATCATCGTCGCCTCGATCGTGATCTCCAAGCGGCGCTCGCACCACCTGCACGAGGGCGCCGACGCCGGGAGCACGACGGAAGTCGCCGGGACGGTGGACGAGATTACGCCCAGTTCGACGTCCGCACCGGGCACCGCCCAGGGCGCAGTCAGCGCTCCGGACGCCCCGGGCGTCGGGGCCGGCCCGGATACGCCCGATGGTCAGAGCGCCGCAACCGCTCGGGAGGTCCCGACGCCAGACTCGTGACCGGGGACGGCACCGCCAGCGGGGCGGGCACGCGCGGTCAACGTGCGTGCCCGCCCCGCGGCGTTGAGGCAAGCCGGGTTGAGCCTCGCCCGGGCTGATCTCGCGGTGTCAGGCCTCCGCGACGTCGGCCGCCTCCACCTCGTCGCTGGAGATGCCCAACAGGTACAGGACCGTATCCAGGTAGGGGAGGCTGAGCGCGGTATCGGCCGCGTCCCGGACGACCGGTTTGGCGTTGAACGCGATACCCAGCCCGGCCTGGGCGATCATGTCCAGGTCGTTAGCGCCGTCGCCGACCGCGACCGCCTGAGTCAGCGGAACGCCGACCTGCTCCGCGAACCGCCGCAGCGCGGCCGCTTTCCCGGGCCGGTCGATGACCGGGCCGCACAGCCGCCCGGTCAGCTTGCCGCCCGCAATGTCCAGCACGTTGGCGGCGACGTAATCGATGCCCAGCTCGGTGGCCAGCGGGTCAATGATCTGGGTGAAACCGCCGCTGACGATCCCGCACCGGTAACCGAGCCGCTTGAGCGTCCGGACCAGGGTGCGGGCGCCCGGAGTGAGCCGGAGCTGGCGCTGGACGTCGCTCAGCACCTCCTCGCTGAGCCCGGCCAGCAGAGCCACCCGTTCCCGCAGGGACGCCTCGAAGTCCAAATCACCGCGCATCGTCGCTTCGGTGACCTTCGCCACCTCCTCGGCGCATCCGGCCCGCGCGGCCAGCAGGTCGATGACCTCGTCGCGGATGAGCGTCGAGTCGACGTCCATGACCATCAGCCGCATGGCCCGCCGCTGCAGGCCGCCGCGCTGCACCGCCACGTCCACCCGCTGCTGGGCCGCCTCGCGGGACAGCTCCGATCGCAGCGAGGCGGGGTCGGCGCCGGACACGTCCATCTCGATGCACGTCACGGGGTCCTGGGCGAGCCGGGTGATCCGGTCGATGTTGGCCCCGCTGGCCGCGATACGGCCGGCGATCGCGTTGACGGCCCCGGGCAACAGCGGACTGCCGAGCAGCGAAACGTGCAGCCGCCCCCGCCGCCGCGGCGTGTCGGGCGAGCCGGTGGTGATCTCCGCGTCCAGCCCCAGATCGGCGGCCAGGGCGCTGACCTGGCGGTGAATGGCGGTAAGGTCCGGCGGCCCGGCGGACGCGCACAGCACCCCGAGCACCAGCCGCCCGCGGATGACCACCTGTTCGATGTCCAGCACGCTGAGATCGTGCCCCGTCAGCGCGCCGAACAGGCGCGACGTGACGCCCGGCCGGTCCCGGCCGGTGAGGGTGATCAGCAGCGTGGTCCGAGTGGCATTCATCGCGCGAGCAACGCTACCTGCCCGGGCTCACTACGGGAGCAGCAGATGCACGTCGCCGAACTCGTGCCAGAGGTACCGCCCGGCGATCGCCGCCGCGTAGCAGCGGTCCAGCAGCGCCGGCCCGGCGAACGCCGCCAGCATCCGCAGATGCGACGACCGTGGCTCGTGCAGCCCGGTCAGCAGGCCGTCGACGGCCAGCACCCCGGAGCCGGCCGTCACGATGTGATCGGTCCATCCCGCGGACGCCGTCACCATGCCGTCCGCCGCGGGCCGCGTCCGGGCCGCGGTTTCCAGTGCGCGGACGACCGTGGTGCCGGCCGCGATGACCCGGCCACCGTCCCGGCGGGTCAGGTTGACCAGCCGCGCGGTGGCGGGCGGCACATCGTAGGGCTCGGGGTAGGGCTCTTCGTCGCCTTCCAGCGAGGACACGCCGGTATCGAGGGTGAGCGGGGCGAACGTGACGCCGCGCGCGATCAGCCGGGTCACGACCTCGGGGGTGAAGGGCCGGCTTGCGCTGGGCATCTCCGCGCTGCCCGGCCGGGTGGCGAAGACGGTCTGGTAGGCGGCCAGCGGCCACTCCCGCCGGACGTAGGAGTAGCGAATCGGGACGCCGTACCGGAGCAGGTACGGCACTACGGCCGTGGACAGCTCGGCGCGCCAGAGGCGCCCCGTGACGCGCGCGGCCAGCGTCAGCCGCGCCCCGGTTGGCAGCCGTAGGGTGTCCCCGGACACTCCGGCGTCGTTCATTATCGTGGCGGGCCCTGCGATCGCCCGCAACTCCACGAGCCAGCCGCCGTCCGGCAGCGGGGTGGAAAAGTGCACGGCCAGCTCGCCGCCGGCCCGGACCTCGGCGGGCAGCGTGCCGGAGGTGTTGACCACGATCAGGTCGTCGGCTACCAGTAGGCCGGGCAGGTCGCCGAACCGGTGGTGGCTGATCCGGCCCTCCGCGCGCCGGCTGACCAGCATCCGTACGCCGTCCCTCGGGGTACCGCGGGCCTCGGGCGGATCGTGCGCCTCGAGATCCGCGGGCAGGGTGAAGTCGATGCTCACCGTGGGACTCCTTCCTCGGGTCCGTTCCGCCAGACAGCTAGCGCCCGGGCGTTCACCGGGACGGGAGGCAGCGGTATGGGCGGCATCAGCTCCGCGGCGCGGTATCGCCCGCTCGGCAGGCGGTCGCTGATCAGCTTGCCGAAACCGGGCATCACGTCCTCGGGGAGCGGGCGGTCCGAGATGTCCTCATCCGGGAAAGCGCGGGCGTGCATGCGGGTGCGCAGATCCCCGGGGTCGACCCACCAGACCCGGACGCTGCTCTCCTCGGCCGCCAGCACGTTCGACGCCTGCTCCAGGGCGGCCTTGGCCGCGCCGTACCCGCCCCAGCCCGCGTACGCGCCGGCGGCGGCGTCGGAGGTGATGTTGAGAACCGCGCCGCCGCGCCGCCGCAGCGAGGGCAGGAGCGCCTGCGTGAGGGCGACCGGTGCGACGACGTTGACCTCGAACGCGGCGCGCAGCTCAGCCAGGGGATAGTCCGCCATCGCGGGCAGCGGGCTGGCGCCCAGGGTCCCGGCGTTGTTGACGAGCAGGTCCGCCCCGCCGAGCACGTCCGCCGCGTGCCGCAGCGCGGCCCGGTGCGCCGGGTCGGTGACGTCGCCGGGGATGGCGACGATCGGGGCGCGCGTGCCGCTGCCGTGCAGGGCCCCGCGGGCCGATTCCAGCGCGGCGCCGTCCCGCGCGTCGATAACGAGGGTGTAGCCGGCCGCGGCCAGCCACCCGGCCAGCGCCCGGCCGAGTCCCCGGGACGCCCCGGTGACCACGGCGGTGCGGGCCGGGCCGGGTGGGGATGGGACGTTGTTCATGTTCATGGGCAGAACGCTAGGCGGCCGGTCACCGCCGCACATCGGGCTGTCGGCCGGGCGGGCGTGCGCCGATGGTCGTAGGACCGCTGGCTGATGCGCCGCCGCCTGGCCCGCGGGTAACGTCAGGTCGTGGGCGCAGAACCGGGGCCAGATGACGGCACGCGCGGACTCGATGAGCTGTACCGGGTCAGCCAGGTCGTGCTATCGGTCAACCGGCAGATGTGCGTCCGCGACGTGCTCCAGGTCATCGTCCGGTCGGCCCGCTCGCTGGCCGTGGCGCGCTACGCGGCGCTGGGCGTGCCCGGCCCGAACGGGTCGTTCGCCGAGTTCATCGTGGACGGGATCTCCGACCGTGAGTGGCGCGCGATCGGCCCGCTGCCGCGTCAGCACGGGATGCTCGCTGTGCTGCTGCGTGAGGCCGAGCCGCTGCGGCTCGCCGACATCCGCACCGACCCGCGGTTCGAGGGCTGGCCGCCCGCCCATCCCGAGCTGTCCCGGTTCCTCGGCGTGCCCGTCAAGGACGGCGAGAAGGTGCTCGCCATTATCTTCGTGGCCAATAGGCAGGCCCTGGCCGCGCGGAGTTCACCGCGCGGGATCAGGAGCTGCTCGCGCTGTTCGCCGCGCACGCCGCGATCGCGCTGACGAACGCCCGGCTGTGGGAGCGCAACCGCGAGCTGTCGGTGCTGGAGGAGCGGTCCCGGCTGGCGCGTGACCTGCATGACGCGGTGTCCCAGAAGCTGTTCAGTCTCCGGGTCCGGGCCCGTGCCGCCGCGGTGCTGGCCGGCCGGGAAGCCGGGCGGGACACCGGGCGGGCGGCGGCTGAGATGGAAGCGGTGGCGGCCCTGGGGGCCGAGGCGCACGCGGAACTGCGCGCCGTCATCGACGGGCTCGCGCCGCCGGACCTCGGCGACTCCGGGCTGGCGGAGTCGCTGCGGCGGTACGCGGTGCTCGCCGGGCGCGCGCACGGGGTGACGGTCCGGTTCACGGCGGCGGAGGTGCCCGCCCTCGGCGAGGACCAGGACGCCGCGTTGTACCGGGTCGCGCAGGAGGCGCTGCACAATGCGCTGCGGCACGCGGGGGCCACCAGGATCGGCGTCACGCTGTCCCGTACTGCCCGGCGGGTCATCCTGGAGGTGATAGACGACGGCTCCGGGTTCGCGCCGGGCGCACCGGGCGGCCTTGGGTTCGCCTCCATGCGCGGGCGCGCTGCGTCCGCCGGGGGCACGCTGACGATCCGGTCCGTTCCCGGCGCGGGCACCACGGTCCGTTTGGCCGTTCCGCTGCGCCGCCCCGCCCGCCAGCAGACGAGCCAGCCACCGGGCCGGCCCCCGGGCCAGCAGAAGGACGAGCGCTCCAGCGGCCGCGCGGCCAATGCGGTGGGAAGGGCGCACGGCGCGGCCCGGGCTGCGGGAGCAGGAGCGGCCCGTGCCTGAGCGGATGACGGTGCTGATCGTGGACGACCATCCGGTTGTCCGGCAGGGCCTGCGCGTCCTGCTCGAAGTCCACGACGGCATCGACGTGACCGGCGAGGCCGCCGACGGCGAGGAAGCGCTCGCGCTGGCCGCCGAGTTCGCCCCCGACGTGATCCTGCTCGACCTGAAGCTGCCCGGGATGGACGGCATCACGGTGCTCCGCGAGCTGTCCGCCCGCGGGGCCACCGCCCGCGTCCTAGTGCTGACTAGCGGGAATGATCCCACCCAGGTGAGCCTCGCGCTACGGTCCGGTGCCTCCGGCTTCCTGTACAAGGACGTCGACCCGGACGCGCTCGTCCGCGCCATCCGGGCCGTCAACGACGGGAACATGCTGCTCGCCCCGGGCGCGGCGGGCTCGCTGATGCCGTCTGGCGGCGCGGCCGGGAGCGACGGATGGTTCCCGGGGCGGGCACCCGGCTGGGGCGGTCTGGGCGCGCTGACCACCCGGGAACGCGAGGTTCTCGACCATATCGCGCACGGCCGTTCCAACCGGGAGATCGCCCGCCAGCTGCACGTATCCGAGAAGACCGTGAAAACGCACGTCAGCTCGGTGCTGGCCAAGCTGGGCGTACAGGACCGCACCCAGGCCGCCCTCTACGCGGTGAGGCACGCCGACCGCCAGTAGAGCAGCGCCAGCAGAGCCGTCAATACAGCCAGCAGCGCGCGATCCCTCAGGCGCTGATGCCGTGCACCAGGTGGGCGTAGACGATGATGTTGTCCAGGTAGTGACCGCTGGTGCCGTCAAACGGACCGCCGCAGGTCACTAGGCGCAAGCCGGGGTAGGGCACCTTGCCGTAGACGTTGCTGGTGGGGAAGTCGGTCTTGGTGACCTTCTCCAGCCCGTCGACCACGAAGTTGGCGACCGTCCCGTCGGCGAGGGTCACACTGATCTGGTCGCCATGGATCAGGTCCTTGAGATGGTAGAAAACCGAGATTCCCTGGTATGAATCGACGTGACCGAGGATGACCGATGCGCCCATCTGCCCGGGCGTGGGGCCGTTTTTGTACCAGCCGGTCAGGTTGTGAATCCCGAGTGGCGGCACCCGCACGCTTCCGTCGGAGTTCTGGCCCACCTCCATCACCGGAGCCGACACGTGGATGGCCGGGATCTGGATTTTCACCGGTGCTGACCGGCTGAGCGCCGTGGCCTGCGGGTCGGCGTGAGCCTGGGGCACCGTCGTGCCCACGGTGGCGGGCGTGTACGAGGCGCCGGCCACCGGAACCTTGGTGGTCAGGCCGTATATCGCGATGCCGACGCCACCGACGGCGACGACGGCCGCCGCGATCGCCATCCGGGGCGCCCACCGGGCGAGCGGCCGTTGCTGGTGGCGGCCAGCGGACATTTGGGGACCCCATTCCTGGTGCCTGGTGCGCAGCGGTCGGATCTGACCACAACGGCCCCGCTGGTGGCCGGGCAGCGCATTCAGGCTAACCCGCACCGCGCCAGCGGTTCCGTCGGACTGCGGCCGTCGGACTGCGGCCGTCGGACTGCGGCCGTGGAGACGGCCCAGTGCGAGCCCTGGTTTATTCACCGGAGCCCGCACCGGGCCTTAGAAAGAGGCGACTGGCGTGTCGGTCAGGCTGGCCGGGGCGGGTGACCCGGCCGCCGTGTCTGGGCGTCAGGCCGAGGGCACCCGGGCCTTGCGCCAGCGCTTGATCGCGAAGAAGCCGATCCCGGCTGCGGCCAGCGCGGCCGCTCCACCACCGGCCGCCAGCGGTACATTACTGCCGCCGTTAAGGCTGCCACCGCCACCGGTGTTGGCCCCGCCCGCAGGGGTCAATCCCGTCACGGTTGGGCCGGAAGATTGCGTTGCTGAGGGTACATCCGCCACCGCCGGGGTCGTGGCCGAGGCGGTAGGCGTCGGCGCGGCCGGAGACGGAGTGGGGCTCCGCATGCACGTGCACGTCGGGCGCGGCGCGGGCGTCGTGGGGGGCGGAGTCGGGTGGTGGTGCTTGCACCCGCACCTGGGAGTCGAGTCCGGCGCGGCCGGCGACGGCGCGGTGGCCAGCGGCGTGCTGGTGGTCTGCTGGCTGACGGGGGCCGCGGACACCGTCGCCGCCTGAGCGGCACCGCTGAGGAGCACCGTCGGGCCGACGGCCAAGAACGAAACGCCAAGCACGGCAGAAGCCGCGAACCTCCGCGGATGTTTGAACACATTCAGGATTGTCACTAGTTCCCGCTCCTATTCTTTCTGCAGTTCTGGTGGCGCTCGTTCCGCGCAGCCGGTCGCCGAAGCGCGACCATACCGTCACACAGAGTAATAGATGAACCGCTCCGACGTCACCCCAGCCCCTGGCGGTCACCTCAGTTCCGCGCGATGGCCGTCCCCGAACGATGAGATGCGTGCCCTAAAACGCGAATTGCGCCCACTGGCGGCCGCCGGCCTATCGACCATACTTGCCCCGCATGGGTACCGATGGGTGGTTGCCTGGACATACGAGACACAATGTTTATCAGAATCAGACAAAATACCGCCCAGGTCGGCAGCCGCTCCGCCGGACCGGGCCCCCTGTGGGTCTGCCTGGTTCTGCTGGGCCGACCAGGGCGTCATAGCGTAGGTTCGGTCTCGGTGGCGGTCGGCGCGCTGCTCGAAAGGGAGGGGACCAGATGTCCGACGAGGTCTTGCGGTTGCGCGGCGTGGGCGTCCGTCGTGAGACGTCGATGCTGCTGCGCAACGTCGACTGGACCGCACACGAGGACGAGCGCTGGATCCTGATCGGGCCGAATGGCGCGGGCAAGACGACTCTCCTCCAGGTCGCCGCGACCACACTGTTCCCCACCGAGGGCACGGTGGACGTCCTCGGTGAGCGGCTCGGCGGCGTGGATGTCTTCGACCTGCGGCCCCGGATCGGCATGGCGAGCGCGTCGCTGGCGGAGAAGGTGCCGCCGGGGGAGAAGGTCATCGACCTGGTGCTCACTGCCTCGTACGCGATTCTGGGGCGATGGAGGGAGGAGTACGAGTCGGCCGACGTCACGCGGGCGGTGGAGTTGCTGGACGCGCTCGGGTGTGCTCACCTGATCCGGCGCCGGTTCGCGACCCTATCCGAGGGGGAGCGAAAGCGGGTGCAGATCGCGCGGGCGCTGATGCCCGATCCCGAGCTGCTGCTGCTCGACGAGCCGGCCGCCGGGCTGGACCTTGGGGGCCGGGAAGACCTGGTGCGCCGCCTGTCCACCCTGGCCCGTGACGCCAAGGCGCCCATGATGGTGCTGGTCACCCACCACGTGGAAGAGGTACCCGACGGGTTCACCCACGCGATGCTGCTGAGGCGCGGATCCGTTCTGGCCGCGGGCCCGATCGCCGAGGTCTTCACCGAGCGGAACTTGTCGAAGTGCTTTGGCGTGCCGCTGCAGGTCGAGTACCGGCACGCACGCTGGGCGGCGCGGGCGGTCCAGCCCTGAGCGTCACCCTGCCTGAGGCCATCGCGGTCTTCGCTGCGGGAGTGGGGGCCGGTGGTATCAACGCGATCGTCGGTTCCGGCTCCCTGATCACCTTTCCGACCCTGCTGGCCTTCGGCGTCCCGCCGGTCCTCGCCAACGTCACCAACAACGTCGGCCTTGTGCCCGGCTCCGCCAGCGGTGCCTACGGTTACCGGCACGAGCTCACCGGCCAACGGGGCCGCCTGCTACGGCTGGGAATCGGCTCCGCCTGCGGTTCGGCGGCCGGCGCGATCCTGCTGCTGAAACTCCCGGCCAGCACGTTCCAGGTGATCGTCCCGGCGCTGATCCTGCTCGCCTGCGTCCTGGTCATCCTGCAGCCCAGGCTGAACAGCTGGCTGGCCGCGCACCGCGACGAGGGAAGCAAGGACGGCGGGCCGCCCCTGTTCGCCGGGGTGGCCGCGTCTGGTGTCTACGGCGGTTATTTCGGCGCCGCCCAGGGCGTCCTGATGATCGGGCTGCTCGGGATCTTCCTGGACGAGCCGCTGCAGCGCGTCAACGGGCTGAAGAACGTTCTCACCGGCATCGTCAACGGGGTTGCGGCGATCGTGTTCATCGCGCTCAGCCATGTCGCGTGGCTGCTCGCGGCGCTGATCGCCGTCGGTTCCACGGCCGGCGGCCTGATCGGCGCGCGATACGGCCGGCGGCTGCCCGCGATGGCGCTGCGCGTGCTGGTGGTCATCATCGGCGTGATCTCCGCCGTCCGGCTCATCTTCTAGACCGACGCGGCTCCAGCTCAGCGCAGCTTTCTGGACCAGCACAGCTTTCTCGACCAGCGCGGTGCATTCGTGGGCAGAAACTGCTGATACCACAGCAGAAATCGGCTACATTTCCGGAGCCGGCCCAGGCTCAGGCCTGCTCCGCGCCGAACAGGTCACCGGGGACTCCGAACGGGCCCCGCTGGGCTCCCCTCAGGTGCGCGGCTGTATCTGGACCACGCCGTCGTCGGTGATCCGGCAGCGGAACGAGGGCTGGCGGGCGGTCGCGGGCCCGTGCACCACCGAGCCGTCCGCGACCCGGAACGTGCTGCCGTGCCACGGGCACGTCACGCACTCGCCGTCTGCGCCGCTGATCGTGTGGCCCTGGTGCAGCGGGCCGCCGAGGTGGGCGCAGTGATCGGACAGGACGCTGACGTCGGGGCCGCGCCGCAGCACGAACAGGCTCAGGTACCCGAGCTGGCGGCGCACCGGCCGGCCATCCGGGAGCTCGTAGACCCGGCACAGCTCGTGCCAGCCGAGCCCCACCAGGTGGCCGATGGGCTCGGCGTGGCTGGCGCCCGCGCCGAGGCGCAGCGCCAGGTGGCCGCCGAGATAACCGCCGATGGTCGCGGCGGTCAGGCCGCCAGCGGACAGCAGTTTGCCGGCCCGGCCGAACCCGCCCGCCCGTGCGATGAGGGACGCACTGAACAGCGTGGCCGCGCAGGCCCCGGACGCGGCATGCACCAGCCCGACCCGCTGCTGGTGGCGGTGCAGCGCGGACCAGTCGGCCAGGCCGGTGGCCGTGGCCGGCAGCGAGCTGGCGATCCCGGCGGCGATCAGCGTCCGGGACGCCCGTTCGGTGCCGGGAAACAGGTCGAGCAGGGCGGCCGACGTCCAGCAGCCCAACGGCAGCCGGACCAGGGCCGGGTGCGCCGGCTGGCCGAACGGGACGCCGTGCAAAGCGTCCGCCCGCGGTCCCGGGGGCAGGGCGCGGACGACGCCGTCGGACAGCGACCGGACCGCGGCGTCCAGGGCCGGGGTCCGCTCGATGCGCTCAGCGACATCGATGGGGCGGGGCAACGGGTGGCGCCGGCGCGGGCTCTCCTCCGCTACCTGCTTCACATGGCTGCCACGGGCGAACAATCTGGATAGGGGTCGGCTCACGTCAAGTTCTTACCCGCTCCGGGGTCCCTTTTACCTGACGGAATGCGGCGATCATGCAGCCCAGTACGCCGGCGATTACGCGGACAGCTACGCGGGCGCGGGCAACAGGATGCCGCGGCGCACGGCGTCGGAGACGAGGTTGCGCGCGTACTGACCCAGTTCCGCTGAGCCGTCCTCGATAAGCCGGACTCGCTCCAGCACCTGGTCCGCGGTGATGCCGTTGGCCTGCCACGTTTTCCCGCCCGCCACGTAGTTGGCGATCAGCGGCTGCAGCCGGTCGAGGGCGCGGGCGAAGCGGGCCTCGGGGCTGATCCGCTGCTCGAACTCATCCCAGAGCGCACGCAACGCGGAGCCTTGCTCCGGCGGCAGCAGCCCGAAGAGACGGTCGGCCGCGGAGCGCTCGGCCACCGCCTGGCGGCGCTGCGCGGCCTCGTCGGCGTACACGTAGAGATCCCCGGCGTCGATCTCTACCAGGTCATGCAGAACGACCATGGTGCTCACCTTGCCCAGGTCGGTGCCGGGCGGGGCGTGCTCACCAAGGACCACCGCCATCAGGGCCAGGTGCCAGGAGTGTTCTGCCGAGTTCTCCCGTCGCGAGCCGTCGTTCAGTGTGCTGCGCCGCAGGACGCTCTTGAGCTGGTCGGCCTCGAGTACGAAACGGAGCTGGCTGTCCAGGGGATCCATATTCCCATCTGACCAGCCGCCCCGTCGGCCCGGCAACCCAGCTGGCGGCTCTGCGGCCGGCCTACTGGGCTGCGGCTTTGCCCGGCTAGCTCGCGCTGCCCTCGGTGATGGCGGCATCGACCTCGGCGGCGCGCGCGGCGAACTCGGCGGCGTACTCCTGGTCCATGCGTTCGGCGATCTCCTGGTCGTCGCGCATCAGGGCGTCCAGGTCGGACTTGGCGGCGTCGAGGACGCCCAGGTTGGCCTAGGCGTGCCGGACCTTCGGCCCCCACAGCCCGATGCCCTTGACGCACGGCGCGATCCGGCTGAACAGCAGCGTGCGGAACATCTGCTGGACATGCTCAGGGCCATTGGTCAGTTCAGGCAGGGCCGATCGCCCTTGGCCTCGGCCCGGATGGGTGATCGAATATGGCGGAGGCGCCTCTGCTCTGTCGGCGCCGCGAACAGACGGAACGGTCACGGTGGTTCGACCCGGTCGGTGAGCCGGTGCAAGGCCGGCTTGACGGCATAAGAGATGGAGGCGGAGATTCGGTGGCCGTTCGTAAGGCGGCGGGGCTGCTCAGCAGGAGCGACGACCTCCCAGAGACCTTCTCGTACTCGGTGAAGCGCCGCCTGCTCGGGCCCCCGCTCGTCAACGAGCAACTCGGCGAGGAGCGGCTGTCTGTCCCGCTGGCCCTGGGTGTGCTGTCTCCCGACGGCATCTCCTCGTCGGCGTATGGCACCGAGGAGATCCTGATCGAGCTGCTCAAGGGCGGGCTGCTCATCGCGGCCTTCACGGTGCTGCTGCCGATCACGGGTGTGGTGCTGTTCGTGCTCGCCCTGGTCGTGCTGTCCTACCGCGAGGTCGTCACCGTCTACACCAGGACGGGGGGCTCCTACGTCGTGGCCCGGGACAACTTCGGGCCGCGGGTGGCGCAGATCGCGGCGGTCGCGCTGCTCATCGACTACACGGTCACGGTCGCGGTGCAGACGGCGGCGGGCGCGGCGGCCATCGTGTCCGCATTCCCGGCGCTGAGCACGCTGCACTTCATCAGCGCGCAGGACGTCCTGCTGATCATCTCGGTGGCCGCGATCCTGATCATGTGCTACGGGAACCTGCGCGGCATCCGGGAAGCGGGGCGCGCGTTCGCCCTGCCGACGTACCTGTTCTCCGCCTCGGTGAGCCTGATGATCCTGATCGGGCTGGCCCGGGAGGCGTTCGGCCACCTGCCGGTCATCGACGTCAACACGCTGCCGCCGGGCGCGACGTACTACGGCTACCACAACAACAAGATGTCGATGCTGATCTCCGTCGCCCTGGTCTTCACCCTGCTCACGGCCTTCGCCAACGGCGGTTCGTCGCTGACCGGCATCGAGGCCGTGTCCAATGCGGTCAGCGCGCTGAAGCCGCCGGAGGGGCCGAACGCCCGCAAGGTGCTGGTCACCCAGGGCGTCATCCTCGCCTTCCTGGTCGGCGGCATCTCCTGGCTGGCGCACGTGCAGCATGCGACGCCGTACATTGTCGGGACGCCGACCGTGCTGGCCCAAGAGGCGCGCCTCATCTTCGGTGGCGGGGCGGGCCGTATCCTGTTCTACTTCGTCCAGTTCGCGACCGCGCTGATCCTTTTCACCGGCGGCAACACCAGCTTCAACGGATTCCCGTTCCTGGCCAGCTTCGTGGCCCAGGACGCTTTCCTGCCGCGCTGGCTGACCAAGCGCGGGCACCGCCTGGTGTTCTCCAACGGCATCATCGTGCTCACCGTCGTGTCGCTGGGCCTGCTGCTCGCGGTCGGGGCGAACGTCAACAACCTGGTGCCGTTCTACGCGATCGGCGTGTTCACCGGGTTCTCGATGGCCGGCTTCGGGATGTGCAAGTACCACCTGAGGCACAAGGAGCGGGGCTGGCGCCGGCGGCTGGTCATCAACTTCTCGGCGGGCGTGCTTACCGGTTTCATCGTGCTCATCTTCGCGGTCACGAAATTCACCGAGGGCGCGTGGCTTGTGGTCGTGGTGGGGCCCATCGGGGTGTTCGTCCTGATTCGGCTGAACCGCGAATACCGCGCCGAGGACCAGGTGCTGGAGGGCATCGGCGACCGCCGGGCAGCCGGTGTGGCCCCGCGCCAGCCGAACTACACCCGCCGCACGGTGTTCGTGTTCGTAGACAGTATGGACCTGGCCACGCTGGCTGCCGTGCGCTACGCGCGCAGCCTGCGCCCGACGTCGCTGGCCGCGGTGCACTTCGTCATCGACAGCGCCAGGGCGGAGCGGCTCCGCGAGAGGTGGGTCCGGTTCGGCCAGGACGTGCCGTTCGAGATGATCGACACGCCGGACCGGCGGCTCGTGCATGCGTCCCAGGAACTCGTCCAGCGCGAGGCCGAGCAGCCGGGGACCCAGGTGACCGTGGTGCTGCCGCGGCGCAGCTTCTCCGCGTTCCTCGGCCGGATGCTGCACGACCGGACGGCGGACAAGATCGCCGCGGCGATTAGCCGCATCCCGAACGCGGCCGCCACCATCATCCCGTTCGACGTGGAAAGCCGCGTCCGGGTGCTGGAGGAGCGGCACGCCGCCCGGACGGGGGCCAGCGGGACGACGGACGTCGACGCGACCCGGGAACCGCCCGCCCCGGGGGGCGGCCGCCTGAGCGTGACGAGCGCGCCCCCCCAACGGCCCGCCGGCGGCGCTGGGCCGCATCCGGCCCCGGCACCGCCCCCGGCCAGCGTGCCGTCCGGGGCCAGCGTGCCGTCCGGGGCCAGCGTGCCGTCCGGGGCCCCGGCGGATAAGGACGCGGGCAAGGACGCGGGCGGCCAGGCGGCCGGGGCCGCTGACGACAACGCGGAGGTCAGGCCGATCGGCTCGCTGACCGAACCGGTCAAGGCCACCGTGGAGGGGCGCGTCATTTCCATGGCCATCCGGCCGGTCGAGCAGAACTCGGTCCTCGCGGTCGAGGTCGCCGATGAGACCGGCACGCTGACCGCGCTGTTCTACGGGCGGAAGCACATCCCGGGGGTTGAGTGCGGCGGCAGGCTCCGGCTGCACGGCACGGTGGGCATCCGCAACCGCAGGCCGGTGATGATCAACCCGGTGTACGAACTGCTCGGGTAGGCCGCTGCTGCGCAGCTGCTACCCGGGGAACTACGCGGGCTACTACGCGGACCCCGAGCCGAAGAGCTCGTAGGCGGGATTGATCATGACGGGGTGGCCATCCCGGATGCCGACGGGTCCGCGCAGCCGGATGTGCGATCCGCAGATGACGCCGGCGATATGCGACCGACCGTAGAACAAGGCCGTCAGGTCGCCGGTCGAGTCGGAGATCTCGCACGCGAGCACGGAGTTCTGCTCGACCGGCCGGATCTCCAGGGCGCGGACGCGCCCCTCCACGGTGGCCTTGCCCGGTTCGGCCAGCGAGCCGATCGGCTTCACCCCGGCCGGCGGTTCCGGCCGCTCGTAGGAGTCCACTTTCTCCTGCGCGGCCGAGCGGTCCCTGGCCTCTCGTCCCTTCACGAGGTCGCGAAGCTTGCGCACTGCTTTCATCTCCTGATCGGGGAAGTTTCCTCGCCCGCGGTTCCGGACGCCACCGCGCCCGGCTGCCCCGGGCCCTGGCTGGTGCTGACACCGCTGGGCACTGCGAACGGTGCGGTCCCGGCTGTCCCGGCCAGCGGCAGCAGCGCGATCAGGATTTCTTCGGTGCCGTACGCCGACGATGAGATGCCGTCGGGGGAGAGCACACCAAGAGCCAGCGGCTTGGACAGCCGCTGCTCACCGAGCTGCTCGTTGACGAGCGGCGGCCCCAGCAGGCGGCGTTTCACCGAGTACCAGAAGCCCTCGGGGAGGTCAGGGCCTCCGTCGAGAATGTCCACCGCCTTCCGAATGGCCAAGGATCTGCACCTTCCCCTTTCCGCACTCTGACCTGGACTTCATACCACCCGTCCATAAGTGCCGGAAACGCTTGCGGTGCGCAGGATCCCCGGCGGTCCGCAACCTGATGTTTACCTTGAGCTGCGAGGCTGAAACTGAGCAGCGGACGTCCATACCCGCGTGATGTGAAACCGCTGCGCGTGCCCCATGATCGTGAAGGGAAAACCACGCTCTCGTAGAGGAACGGCGATGACGACACCCCCGTCTGCGGCACCGGCGCCCGGAACGCGGCACGGCACGCTGCGCCTGTCCGACCTGCTCGGGCACCCGCTCGTAGACCGCAGCGGAGAATCCATCGGCCGCCTGTCCGACGTGATCGCGCGGCTGCACGGTGACGACTATCCGGTCGTGACGGGCCTGGTCGCCTCGGTGGGCGGACGCGAGGTCTATGTGCCCATCGAGCAGGTCAGCAACTTCGACGGGGACGTGCCGCGGCTGGCCAGCGCCCGGCTGGACCTGCGGCGCTTCGAGCGGCGTCCCGGCGAGGTGCTGCTGAAGCGCGACGTGCTCGGTCACCGGCTGATCGACGTGGAGACCGCGCGCCTGGTCCGGGCGGCCGACGTCGAGCTGGAGCGCCGCAACGATAATGAGGTGGTGGTCGGCGTGGACACGCGCCGCCTGCCGCCGCGGCTACTGAGGGCCCTGCATGTCGGAGCGTCCAGGGCGCCGGACGTGGGAGGCCCCGAGCGTTTCCGGGACTGGAAGGCATTCGAGCCGCTGATCGGGCACACCAGCAGTGCGCTGCTGCGCGGCCCGTTCGGCCGGATCAGGAGGCTGAAGCCGGCCCAGATCGCCGACCTGCTGGAAGATGCCTCCAAGGAGGAGGAAACCGAGATCCTCGGGCAGGTCCACGTGGACCCCGAGCTGGAGGCGGACGTCTTCGAGGAGCTCGACGAGGACCGGGCGTCCAAGCTGCTCGGCGCGCGCACGGACCGCGAGATCGCCGACGTACTGACGCGAATGCGGGCCGACGACGCGGCCGACGCGATCGCCGAGCTCCCGCAGAGCCGGCGCCAGCCGGTCATCGACCTGCTGCCGCCCGGGGTGCGCACCAAGGTGCTGACCCTGATGGGCTTCAACCCAACCAGCGCCGGCGGCCTGATGGGCGTCGACTACCTTGCGGTGCCGTCCGGCACGCGGGTAGGCGACGCGCTCGCGGCAGTCCGCACCGCGTCCACGTTGCAGCCCGAGGCGTTGACCAGCGTGTACGCGGTGGACGCGGATAACTGCCTTCGTGGCGCCGCGAATCTGGTCAAGCTGCTCCAGTCTGACCAGGCCGCCAGCCTCATCGAGGTCTGCGACACGGACCCGGTCCGGGTCGGGCCGGATACCGATGTCGTCGACGTCGCCGTGCTGATGACCGACTACAACCTGATCACTATCCCGGTGGTCGACGAGCACAGCCGCCTGCTCGGCGTGATCACCGTCGATGACGTGCTCGAGGTGACGCTGCCGGACGAATGGCGGCGCCGGGAGGCCGTCGAGCCGCCGGACCCCCACCATGGGGCTAGCCAGTGACGGGGGAGCATGACAGCCCTCAGCCGGCTCACGTCACTGCGGCCCAGGACGTCCCTGGCCGCGCCGGGGCGGCTCCGGATACGGCGGCGCCCGGCCCGTCCGGCGCCCGGGACCAGAGAATAGACGGTCCTGCCACGGAAGCCCCTGACGCGCCGAGCCGCGAGACGCCCAGCCCTCCGCAGCGCTCTGGCCACGAAGGCCCCAGCGGGCAGACCTCCGGGCCGCCAGGAGCGGCCGAGCGTGCTACCCGCGCCAGCGGGCCGGAGCCGCCTGGCCTGAGCCGTCCCGGAGTGGGGCAGCAGAGCGCCGTCCTCGATGAATCGCATATCGGTGACATCGAGGGGGCGCTCGGCCGGATCCGGGTGGGTGACGACGACAGCCGCCGGGGACTGCGGCGTCGGCTGGTGACTTTCCTTGCCATCATGGGCCCCGGCCTGATCGTCATGGTGGGGGACAACGACGCGGGCGGGGTGTCCACCTACGCGCAGGCCGGGCAGAACTACGGCTACAGCCTGCTCTGGGTGCTGCTGCTGCTGATCCCCGTGCTGATCGTCAATCAGGAGATGGTGGTCAGGCTCGGCGCGGTGACCGGGGTCGGGCACGCCCGGCTGATCATCGAGCGGTTCGGCAAGTTCTGGGGGGCCTTCAGCGTCGGAGACCTGTTCGTGCTCAACTTTCTGACCATCACCACCGAGTTCATCGGCGTCTCCCTCGCGCTGCGCTACTTCGGCATCAGCCCCTACGTCTCGGTGCCGGTGACCGGCGTCCTGCTGATCGCTATCACCGCGAGCGGCAGCTTCGCCCGGTGGGAACGGGCGATCTTCCTGTTCATCGCGGCCAGCCTGGTGCTGTACCCGCTGGCCCTGCTGTCGGAACCGCATTGGGGTTCGATCGCCTACCACCTCGCGGTGCCGGGAATCCAGGGGGGCGCCACCTCGACCGCGATCTTGCTCATCATCGCGATCGTGGGCACTACCGTGGCGCCCTGGCAGCTGTTCTTCCAGCAGTCCAACGTCATCGACAAGCGCATCACGCCCCGGTTCATCGGCTACGAGCGGGCCGATACCGCGCTCGGCTCCATCGTCGTGGTGGTCGGGGCGATCGCGATCGAAATTGTGGCCGTGTACGCGGTCCGCGGCACGAACTTGGTCGGGAAGTTCACCGACGCGCTCGGGGTAGCGCGCGCGCTGGAGGCGCACGGCTACGCGCTTGGTGCGCTGTTCGCGATCGTGCTGCTCGACGCGAGCATCATCGGCGCCTCAGCGGTGACCCTGTCCACCAGCTACGCGTTCGGTGACGTGTTCGGCATCAAGCATTCGCTGCACCGCAAGTTCAAGGACGCCAAGCCCTTCTACGCCAGCTACACCGCGATGATCGCCGTCGCCGCCGGTATCGTCCTCATCCCCGGTGCACCTCTGGGGCTGCTGACCACGGCGGTCCAGGCACTTGCGGGGGTGCTGCTCCCCAGCGCCTCGGTGTTCCTGCTGCTGCTATGCAACGACCCGGAAATCCTCGGCCCCTGGGCCAACAAGCGCTGGCTCAATGCTGTGGCCGGCGTCATCATCGGCGTTCTGCTCACGCTGTCCGCCACCCTCGTGGTCGGCACGATCTTCCCGAACCTGAACGTCGCCGAGGTCGCGATAGTAGCGGCCATCGCACTCCTGGTGGGCGGCGGAGGGACTGGCCTGTGGCTGGAGATCAAACAACGGCGAAGCGGCCGGACCCGGCCAGTCCCGGTGTGGACGACGATGACGGAACAGGAGCGCACGAACTGGCGGATGCCCCCCCTCGCCCTGCTCAAGCCGGTGGTCTGGTCACCGGGAACCAGGATGGCCATGCTACTGCTGCGCGGCTATCTCGTGATCTCCGTCATCCTGCTGGTCGTCAAGGCCATCGAGCTCGGCGGCGGGCTCGGTCACTGACACCGAACCCGGTGGCCCAGCAGGAATCTGTGCGGCGCAGCCAACGTTCAGCTAAGTTGCCGGCCCGTTCGGCGGCAGGCTATGGTGTGTCGGGCTCCGCCGAGGCGGAGGTTCCCGGTGGTGGCGAGCGAAGGAGGTGAGGGCCGTGCCAGACGGCAGTCATAGTTGCAGCTGCAGCTCAAGCGAACCTCACCCATTCGCGCCTATCGCGCAGCGCTGACCGCGGTGCCACCAGACTCTCCTTTCCGGTCGTTACCGCGCCGTCCCCCCGCGCCTGGGGCTGGGCCCTCGCCACGCCCGTTCGGCGGCATTCTCATGCCCGCGCAGCTCATCGGGGCTGTCCCCTGGCGTACGGCGGCCGGATCCCCCGGTCAGCGATGCCTGATACGCGCACCGGATACCCCACGGGGGTAGATCTGGAGATGCGTCATGGCAAACTTGTTCGGCTTCGGTTCCTGGTCGCAGCGGCGCACCGCGCTCCGGCAGGCCGGGTCGGCCACGGGCACCGCGGTTCGCGACCCAGCGCACGTCGGTGACATCCGTGGTGCCTTCGGCACCGTGCGGGCCGCTGACCTCGACCGCTCACCGACCTGGCCGCGCCGGCTCCGGTACCTGCTGGCGATCATGGGACCAGGGCTCATCGTGATGGTCGGCGACAACGACGCCGGCGGCGTGGCCACGTACGCGCAGGCCGGGCAGGACTACGGCACCCGCCTGCTGTGGGTCCTCGCCTTCCTCATCCCGGTGCTGATCGTCAACCAGGAGATGGTGGTCAGGCTCGGGGCGGTGACCGGCGTCGGGCACGCGCGGCTCATCCACGAGCGGTTCGGCAAGTTCTGGGCCGCCTTCTCCATCAGCGATCTGGTGCTGGTAAACGGGCTCACGATCGTGACCGAGTTCATCGGCGTCGCGCTCGCCGGAAGTTACTTCGGCGTCCCCCGCTGGCTGAGCGTGGCCGGCGCGGCGGCGCTCCTGGTCACCTTTACGGTCAGCGGGAGCTTCCGCCGCTGGGAGCGGTGGATGTACGTGCTGATCGGCGTGAACGTCCTCATGCTGCCGCTCATTTTCCTCACCCACCCGCGCCCAGCGCAGATGACGCACGACTTCCTGCTGCCCGGCTTCCCGGCCGGAACCGGGGGGCAGGGCGGGCTGAACGCGGGGGTGCTCCTCCTGGTCATCGCGATCGTCGGCACCACAGTGGCGCCGTGGCAGCTCTTCTTCCAGCAGTCCAACGTCGTGGACAAGCGGATCACGCCGCGCTGGATCGGTTACGAGCGGGCGGACACGGTGATCGGCTCGTTCGTGGTCGTGATCGGCGCCGCCGCGCTGATCGGCATCACCGCCTTCGGCCTGGGCGGTACGGTTCTGCACGGTCACTTCACCGACGCCGGGGCCGTGGCCGCCGGCCTGGGCCGGGCCGTGGGGCACCACGCGGGCGCGATGTTCGCGCTCGTCCTGCTCGACGCATCGCTGCTCGGCGCGGCCGCGGTGACCCTCGCCACCTCGTACGCGCTGGGTGACATCGCGGGGGCCCGGCACTCACTGCACCGCGGCATCAAGGACGCGCCCATGTTCTACGGGTGCTATGCGTTCTTCCTTGCCGTCGCGGCCACGGTCGTGCTCATCCCCGGTGCGCCGCTCGGGCTGATCACGGAGGGGGTCCAGGCGCTCGCCGGCGTGCTGCTGCCGTCCGCAGCGGTGTTCCTGGTCTTGCTGTGTAACGACCGGGACGTGCTCGGCCCGTGGGTGAACCGGCCGTGGCTCAACGCCATCGCCGGGATCATCATCGGGGGCCTGGTCCTGCTGTCGCTCGTACTGACCGCCGCGACCCTGTTCCCGTCGCTCAGCGGCGGCCAGCTGACCGCGCTCGTCGCCGGCGGCGCGGCCGTGGGGCTGGCCGGGACGCTGGTCTGGGCGATGGCCCAGTGGCGCTCGGCGCACCGTGCGGGCCTGCCCGACGATCCGGAGGAAGAACTCGACACCGGGGTGGTCCTGCAGGCAGAGCGGCTCACCTGGCGGATGCCGCCGCTGTCCGAGCTGTCACGCCCGCGGTGGTCGCCGGGCCGCCGTCTCGGCCTGCTGGCGCTGCGCGGCTACCTGGTGATGGCCGTCGGCCTGGTCGTCGTGAAGATCGTGGAACTGTCCGTAGCTCACTGAGCCCTGACGGGCGGCCGCTGAGCGCCGGGCGGCCGCCCGGCGCACTGACCGCCCGGCCGGCTGCGGAACCGGGGCTGACCGCCGGGCGTCCAACTCGAAGCGACCGCTGCGCCGGTACCCGCCGGGGGCGCCGGGATGCGAGACTGGGCAGGTGAGTGAAGCATCGCCGCGGTTCCGCCGCATTCTCCAGGACCTGCCCGGCTACCAGCCGGGCGCGACGGTGGCCGCAGCAGCCGGCCGGTCCTTCAAGCTGTCCTCCAATGAGTGCCCGTTTGGTCCCCTGCCGTCGGTCGTCAAGGTCATCGCCGAGGCGGCGCAGAGCGTCAACCGGTATCCTGACACCGGTGCCGGGCTGCTGACCACGGCGATCGCCGAACGGTTCAGTGTGCCGCCGGAGCACGTCGCGCTGGGCTGCGGCTCCGTCGGGGTGGCCCAGCAGCTCCTGGAGGCCGTGGGCGAGCCGGGCGCCGAGATCCTCTACGCCTGGCGGTCGTTCGAGGCATACCCGATCCTCGCCGGCCTGGCCGCGGCGACCTCGGTCCGCGTTCCGCTCCGCGGCGAGGTCCACGATCTGCCGGCCATGGCGGATGCGATCACGGCCCGGACCCGGCTCATCTTCGTCTGCAACCCGAACAACCCCACGGGCACTGTGGTGCACTCCGGTGAGCTGACCGAGTTCCTCGACCGCGTGCCGCCCGACTGCCTGGTGGTGCTGGACGAGGCCTACCGGGAGTACATCCGCGACGAGTCGGTACCCGACGGGCTGAGCCTGTACCGGGACCGGCCGAACGTGGCCATCCTGCGCACCTTCTCCAAGGCATACGGCCTGGCCGGCCTGCGGGCCGGGTTCATGATCGCGCATCCGCCGGTGGCGCAGGCCGCCCGCAAGACGATGCTGCCATTCACCGTCAACAGCATCGCGCAGGCGGCGGCGGTCGCGTCGCTGGCGGCCGAGGCGGAGCTTCTCGAGCGCGTGGAGGCGACGGTCAAGGAAAGGACCCGGGTCCGCGAGGCGCTGATCGCCGACGGCTGGACCGTGCCACCGACCGAGGCCAACTTCGTCTGGCTGCGGCTGGGGGAGGCGACCGCGGACTTCGCGGCGAGCTGCGCCCGGGCCGGGGTCAGCGTCCGGCCCTTCGGCGGAGAGGGGGCCCGGGTGTCGATCGCTGAGCCCGAGGCCAACGACACGTTCCTTGCCGCGGCCCGCGCGTACCCTGGCCGGGGCTGATCACGGTGCGCGGGACGGCTCCATATCCTCGAGTTTCTCGGTGATCAGCCGGTAGAACTGGCGGGGCCGCCCCGGCTGCGCGGCCCGGCTTGGCGGCAGCGGCCAGGCCAGCCCCTCGTCGACGAGGCCGCGCAGCAGCCGGCGGGCGGTCCGTGAGGTTACCCCGAGCAGGCGGCCAGCCGTTTCGGCGTCCACGACGAGCGCCGTCTCCGAGCCCTCGAGCCGGCCGGCCAGCCGCGCCAGCGTTTCGATGCCCCGCGATGGCGCGCGCAATGCGGGCAGCGTGGCCCGCCGGGGCGCGACCAGCGAATGACCTTCCCGGGTCAGCGCGGTCCCCGGACCCGCACCACCGGACCGGGACCGGATGAGCGCGGTCCGGGCGTGCGTCTCGGCATCCTGGGCGGTCCGCCCCATCCCGACCCCTACCTCGATCGTGATACCGAGCTCAGCCCGGGCGCGGTCGGCGAACGGCATCTGGCTGAAATCGCCGGTCACCGCGGCCAGCGACCCTCTCGTCGCCGCGACCAGGAACGAGTGGTCGTCGGCCTGGATGACCATCGCCTGGATGCGCTGCGCCTCGCCGGTCAGGAAGCGGTGCACCGTCAGGCGCAGCTCATCACGCGAGTACCGGGACAGGGCGCGCCTGGCCCCCTCCCGCAGCCGCGGTACCTCTACGGCCACCACCGCGAACTGAGCCGCCGCAAGCCGGTGATGCCCGCCGAGCAGGACAGCGTTCCAGACCGCCATCCGGATGGCCTCGTCAGTCGGCCGGACGCTGATCACCGGGACCCCGGCCCGGGCCAGCCGCCGGCTGACCGACTCCAGGCAGGTCAGCGTGGCCGACGTCTCGCCCATCCGCCAGAGCCGTTCGTGAAAGGCCGCGAGGGCCGCCGGGCTGCCCGGGTCCTGGCGCAGCCGCACGCCGTCTCCGGGGATGTTCAGTTCGGCGTAGGCCTCCTCCACCGAGCTGCGCGGCAGCACGTCCATGCTGATCCGCTCGATGTCATGGCCCTGGATCCTGGCCCGCAGCAGCGCGGCGTACAGGGCCCCGCCGTCGAGCCGCACGTAGGTGGAGGGCACCGAGATAACCCCGGCGCGGCGCGCGTACTCGTACGGCACCGGGCTGGCGAACAGGCAGACGTCGATCGCGGCGCCGAGCCGGGCGACCTTTTCGGGGGCTTCCCGCTCGCGCCGGTAGGCGGCGGCGATCAGCCGCCGCGGCAATGTGCCGCCGATGACTCCGCGCAGCTCCTCGCGCGGCCAGGCCGCTGCGCCGGGACTCGCCGGGCCTCCAGAGCTAGCCGGGCCCGCGGGCCCCGGACCACCCTGCTCTGCGAAGGGCTCCGCCGCCTCCGGCCGGGGTGACCCCGGGGCCCGGGCCGCACCGAATGCCTCGTCCCGCGCGGCCGCACCGGAGAGCATGATCCGTTCGACCAGGTCGTATGGCCCCACGACGCCGATAATGAGCTCGCTGGGCTGGTGCCTCCTGGCGGTCATCGGCCTTTTCCCCCGTGGACCGTTAACCCTAGGCAGCCCGTAAGGTCGCTGCTGACGTGCGCGCTCAACGTTCACCCCATCCTTATTCGGTCACCAACCGCCCGCCGTATCCAGCACAACCACGCCACCTCATCGCCCCGGATAGATGCCGGTCAGTACTTTTCGTAACTCATCCGGCGTATTTTGTGAAGAGGTGCACGAGTCCGGAAATAATCATATTCGCAACCGAACCAAAACCGATTTATCGGCGGCTACACGTTGCAACTAGGCCAGAGCGGGCGCTATTGCCCGGTCTGATGCCCTTAAACCGAGGTCGCGTCCTCGACTGTGATATCGGCTCCGAGGGTGGTGAGCCGCTGGGCGATCGAGGCGTGCCCGCGATCGATCAGGTAGCCCGGCGCTACCACCGTCTCGCCTTCGGCGATCAGGCCCGCCAGGATCAGGGCGATGCCGGTGCGCAGGTCGTGCGCCACCACCCTGGCCCCGCGCAGGGTGTTCGGGCCGTGCACGATCACCGCGTTCCCGTCCACCTCGACCTTCGCGCCCATCTTGTTCAGCTCGCCCACCAGCGTGTAGCGGCCGTCGAAGATGGTCTCGCGGATGTAGCTTGAACCATCGGCCAGGCAGGCGAGCGCCATGATCGGGGACTGGAGGTCGGTCGCGAAGCCCGGGTACGGGGAGGTGATGACATTGATCGGCCGGAGCGGGTTGGGCAGGCGGACCTGCAGGACCGCTCCCTGCGTGGAGAACTCCACGCCCATCTGCTCCAGCTTCCAGCGCACGACGCCGAAGTGCTCCAGTGAGCCGCCCACCAGGTTCAGCTCACCGCCGGTGATCGCGGCCGCCATGGCGAAGACGCCCGCGTCGATCCGGTCTGGCATGACGGTGTGCTCGACCGCCGTCAGCTCGCTGACCCCTTCCACGGTCACGAAGCCGGTACCGCCGCCGGTGATGCGCGCGCCCATCTTGGCGAGGAAGGCGATGACGTCGAGCACTTCCGGCTCGAGCGCGGCGTTGTCGATGACCGTCGTGCCGGGGGCGAGCGACGCGGCCATGATCAGGTTTTCGGTGCCGGTGTGCGACGGGGTGTCGAGATACAGGTGCGCCCCGCGCAGGCCGTCCGTGCCCGCCTTGATGTGGATGACCGATTCGCCCTCATCGACCACGGCGCCGAGCCGGGCAAAGCCGCGGTAGTGGAAGTCGAGGTTGCGGTTGCCGAGGTTGCAGCCGCCGACGCCCTCGATGACGGCCTCGCCGAGCCGGTGCAGGAGAGCAGGTACGAACAGCACCGAGCTGCGGAACCGCCGGGCGATCTCGGCCGGCAGCACCGGGCTGCTGAGCCGGGACGCGTCCACCACCAGCGTCCGCTCCGACTCGTGGAACTCCACGATGGCCCCGACCGCCTGGGCGAGCTCGACGGCGCGGCGTACATCTTCAATGGGCGGTACGTTCCGCAGGACCGTGCGGCCCTTGGAGGCGAGAAGCGACGCCGCGATCATCTTGAGCGCGGCATTCTTCGCGCCCTGGACAAAAACGGTGCCGTGCAGCGGCGTGCCGCCCCGTACGCGGTAACGGGTCTCAGTGCCCATCGTCATATAGATGCAACTCCTGTCGGGGGGTAGCGAACGGTGCCGGTGTGTGGCCGGACGCAGGCCAGGCGGCCCGGAGCGCCCTCCGGGCGGGAGCGGGGACGACGGGAACCGCGGCGGTCTCCCCGCGCAAGTGCGTTGCCCAGTATTCCATCCGCCTCGCCCAAGAGCGCTGGCTTGACACGATTTGCCGTCACGTCAGCTCCTCCAGTCTGGCGAACACCGGTCCCAGGCGCGCCACGTAACGTTCGGGCCGGCCCGCCTCGTCCAGCCGCGCCTCGTCGATCGACTGCCCGCGGGCGGCCGCCTCCTTGCGCAGCGCGTCGCGGAACGGGACACCCTCGTTCCAGGTCTCCATCGCGGCCGCCTGGACCAGGGCGTAGGCATCTTCGCGGGCCATGCCGGAGGCGACCAGATCGAGCAGCGCCGCCGACGAGTAGATAAGGCCGCCGGTGGCGTCCAGATTGGCCCGCATCCGATCGGCGTTCACGACCAGGCCGTTGACGAGCCCGGTCGTAAGGTGCAGCAGGTAGTCCACCGTGATAGCCGCGTCGGGCAGCGCGATCCGTTCCACGCTCGAGTGTGAGATGTCGCGCTCGTGCCACAGCGGCACGCCTTCCATCATAGGCGTGATGTAGCCGCGCACCACGCGCGCCAGCCCGCAGATCCGCTCGGAGCGGATCGGGTTCTTCTTGTGCGGCATTGCCGAAGAGCCCTTCTGGCCCCGGCCGAACGGCTCGGACAATTCGCGCACCTCGGTGCGCTGTCCGTGCCGTACCTCCAGCGCCACCGCCTCGCACACCGTGGCGGCCAGGGCCAGCGCACTGACCCACTCCGCGATCCCGTCCCGCATCACGACCTGGGTGGCCACATCCGCCGGCCGCAGACCGAGCGCCGGCATGACCGCTGCCTCGATCTCCGGCGCGATATTCGAGTAGTTGCCGACCGGGCCGGACAGCTTGCCGACGGCCACGGCGTCCCGGGCCCGCCGGATGCGGTCCCGGGCGCGGGCCGCCGCGAAGGCGAAGTCCGCCACGCGGTGGCCCCACACGTCCGGCTCGGCGTGAATCCCGTGGGTCCGGCCCGGCCGCAGGGTGGCGCGGTGCGCCAGCGCGTGATCACGCAACGCCGCCACCAGGGCGTCGCACTTGGCGAGCAGGATGTCGGTCGCCTCGGTGAGCTGCACGGCCAGCGCCGTGTCCACCAGGTCCGACGACGTCATCCCGAAGTGGACGTAGGCGGCGGCGCTGCGCGGGGAGGTGTTGTCCGCCCACGCGGTCAGGAACGCGATCACGTCGTGGTCGGTGACCGCCTCCACCTCGGCGACCGCCTCGGGCGTCGGCGGCGGAGCCGCGCGTACCGGTGCGACGCTGTCGGCCGGAACGGTCCCGGCGTGAGCGTTAGCCTCCAGGACCAGGGTTTCGACCCGGCACCAGAGCTCGTACTTGTGGGCCTCGCTCCAGACCCGGCCCATCTCGGGAAGCGTGTACCGGCTGATCATGACCCGATCCCGCCTCTCCGCTCGGTATCGCCGGACGCCGGGGCGTCCGCTCCCGCCGGAACCACGGCGCGAGCGGCGGTTGCGGCGATGTCGCCGCGCCACCACGCTCCGCGCATATGGATCCAGCTCGCCGCCTCGTAGGCAGCGGCGCGGGCGGCCTCGATATTTCCGCCGGTGCCGACGATGTCCAGGACCCGGCCGCCGGCCGACCGGAGCACGCCATCGGGCCCGGCAGCCGTACCGGCCTGCAAGACGTACGCGCCCGGAACGTGCTCGGATTGCTCCAGGCCGCTAATGGCGTCACCGGTGGCGGGCCGTCCCGGGTAGCCCTCGGCCGCGACCACGACGGTCACCGCGGCGCCGGGACGCCAGCGCAGTGCGCCCAGCCCGCCCAGCCCGGCCAGGTCACCGGTGGCGGCCGCGTACAGCAGGCCGGCCAGGGGCGTCTCCAGCCGGTCCAGGATCACCTGCGTCTCCGGGTCGCCGAAGCGGGCGTTGAACTCGACCACCCGGAGGCCCGCGGCGGTAAGGGACAGACCGGCGTACAGCAGCCCGCGGTATGGTGTGCCCCGGCGTTGCATCGTGTCGACGGCGGGCTGAACGACCTTCGCCATCACCTCGCCGGCCAGGCCGGGCGGAGCCCACGGAAGCGGCGTGTAGGCGCCCATGCCGCCGGTATTCGGGCCGAGGTCACCGTCGTGGGCGCGCTTGAAATCCTGCGCCGGCAGCAACGGCACGGCGGTGGTCCCATCGCAGAACGCGAACAGGGACACCTCCGGGCCGTCGAGGAACTCTTCGATGACGACCTTGCCGGCGGACCGCGCGTGCGCCCGCGCGGCAGCTGGATCCGTGGTGACCAGCACGCCCTTGCCGGCCGCAAGCCCGTCGTCCTTCACCACGTACGGCGGCCCGAACGCGGCCAGCGCCGCGTCCGCTTGCGCGGCCGTCACGCAGGTACGCGACGCGGCGGTCGGGATACCGGCTTCGGCCATGACTTCCTTGGCGAACGTCTTGGAGCCCTCGATCATGGCCGCGGCGGCGCCGGGCCCGAAACAGGGGATCCCGGTGTCGCGCACCGCGTCGGCCGCGCCCGCCACGAGTGGCGCTTCCGGCCCGATCACTACCAGGTCGGCCCGCAGTTTCCGGGACAGTGCGGCGATGTCCGCCGGATCGGACGCGGAGACCTGCGAAGTGCCGGCCAGCGCCGCGATCCCGGGGTTACCGGGCGCGGCGTGCAGGCTGGTCACGGCCGGGTCCCGGGCGAGCGCACGGACGATGGCGTGCTCCCGGCCCCCGGAACCGATCACTAGAACGCGCACGCCGGCGAGCCTACCGGCTAGTTCCTGGCTGCTGATCCCGCATCAGATCAGGTCGCGGATCTGGAGGGTCTGGTCACGCCGGGGGCCAACGCCGACCGCGCAGACCGGGGCGCCGATCATGTCCTCGATAGCCTGCACGTAACGTTGTGCGTTCGATGGCAGGTCAGCGAAGGATTTCAGCTGCGAGACATCCTCCCACCAGCCGTCGAGGTACTCATACACCGGGCGCGCGTGATGGAACTCGGTCTGTGTCGTGGGCAGCTCGTCGCAGCGTTTCCCGTCCACCTCATACGCCACGCATACGGGCACCTTGTCCAGGCTGGACAGCACGTCCAGCTTGGTGAGGAAGTAATCGGTGATGCCGTTCACCCGGGTCGAGTACCGGGCGACAACGGCGTCGAACCAGCCAGTGCGGCGGGGGCGCCCCGTCGTGACGCCGTATTCACCGCCGGTCTTCCGCAGCCATTCGCCCTGTTCGTTAGTCAGTTCGGTGGGGAAGGGGCCCGCGCCGACCCGCGTGGTGTACGCCTTGGCGATCCCGATGACCTTCGTGATCCGGGTGGGGCCGACGCCCGATCCCGCGCACGCCCCGCCGGCGGTCGGCGAGGACGAGGTGACAAACGGGTAGGTGCCGTGATCGACGTCCAGCATCGTCGCCTGGGCGCCTTCGAGCAGCACGACGCGGCCCTCGTCCAGGGCCCGGCCGAGGACCAGGCTGGTGTCGGCGACATAGGGCCGTAGCCGTTCGCCGTAGCCGATGTATTCGTCGGCGATCCCGGCCGGCTCGATGGCGCGGCGGTTGTAGACCTTGGTCAGCATCTGGTTCTTCTCGCGCAGCACCAGTTTCAGCTTCTGGCGGAAGATCCCGGGATCGAAGAGGTCCTGGACGCGTATCCCGACGCGGGCGATCTTGTCGCCGTAGGTGGGGCCGATCCCGCGCCCGGTGGTGCCGATCCGCGCGCTGCCCAGGTACCGTTCGGTCACCTTGTCGAGGGCGCGGTGGTACGGCATGATCAGATGCGCGTTCGCCGAGATCAGCAGCTTCGCGCAGGACACCCCGCGCGCCTCGAGGGCGTCGATCTCCTCCAGCAGCACGCGGGGATCGACCACGACGCCGTTGCCGATGACCGGCACCACGTCCGGCGAGAGCACCCCGGAGGGCAGCATGTGAAGGGCGTAGCTCTGCTCACCGATGACCACCGTGTGGCCTGCGTTGTTCCCGCCCTGGTATCTGACGACGTAATGGACCCGGTTGCCGAGTAGGTCGGTCGCCTTGCCCTTTCCTTCGTCGCCCCACTGGGCGCCGACGAGCACAATGGCCGGCACGGGGCTTGTCCCTCCTGGATAAGGCATCGCGAAGCCCCTGGCAGCTCTCCGTCGTCAGGACACGACACCACGGCCGCAGGGGCTCTTACAAATTGAGATTACCTTGTGCTGGCCCGGGGGGACGACCCCCCGGATCCCCCCGCTGCGCTTCGCGCCCCGCCGGGGTGCTCGCCGTAGCACCGCCGCTCACCGGGCCGGAGGCCCGGTTCGCTGTGCTGGCCCGGGGGGACGACCCCCCGGATCCCCCCGCTGCGCTTCGCGCCCCGCCGGGGTGCTCGCCCGTAGCACCGCCGCTCACCGGGCCGGAGGCCCGGTTCGCTGGGCGGTCGTAGCTTCGCTCCGCCACGGTCCATAACCCGCATGCGGTACCGGCCGTAAAATAAACGGCCGCCGCGGACCTAGCCTTCCAACTCCCTGGCCGCCTCCGGGCTGCTGTCGGCCAGGAACTTACGGCAGCGGGCCGCCTCGGCATCCTCGCCGATGGCCGCGGCCGACGCCGCGAGCATGTGCAGCGAGCGGAGAAAGCCCTGGTTGGGTTCGTGGTCCCAGGGCACCGGGCCGTTGCCGCGCCAGCCGGCCCGGCGCAGCTGGTCGAGCCCGCGGTGGTATCCGGTCCGGGCGTACGCGTACGCGGCGACCACCTCGCCGTTGCCGAACGCCCGCTCGGCGAGGGCGGCCCAGGCCGCCGACGACGCCGGGAAGCGCGCGGCCACGGCAGCCAGGTCCTTCCCGGACCGGAGCGCCTCATCGGCGTCCGGATCGGCGGGCAGATAGGTCGGCGCGGGCCCGGCAGTGAGGCCGGGCCCGGCGAGCAGGTCCTTGGGTTCCATCCGTTATCTGTTGTCCCGTCAGTGTCGTCTCAGCCGAGCCGGTGGCCCACGGACAGCAGGTCCTCGCAGGCATGCACGACGCGGTCGGTCATCCCCTGCTCGCCGGCCTTCCCCCAGGCCCGGGGGTCATAGTCCTTCTTCCGGCCCACGTTGCCGTCCACCTTCAGCACGCCCTCGTAGTTGGTGAACATGAACCCGGCGACCGGCCGGGTGAACGCATACTGCGTGTCGGTGTCGACGTTCATCTTGACCACACCGTAGGAGATGGCCTCCCGGATCTCCTCCAGCGCCGATCCCGAGCCACCGTGGAAGACCAGGTTGAAGGGCTTCTCCTTGCCGTACTTGGCGCCGACCGCTTCCTGGATCTCCTTGAGCACCGGCGGGCGCAGCTTGACGTGGCCGGGCTTGTAGACGCCGTGGACGTTACCGAACGTTGCGGCCAGGATGTACCGGCCGCGCTCACCGAGGCCGAGCTTCTCGGCGACCGCGAGCGCGTCGTCCGGGGTGGTGTACAGCTTCTCGTTTATCTCGCCGACCACTCCGTCTTCCTCGCCGCCGACGACGCCTATCTCCATCTCCATGATGATGTGTGCCCTGGCGCATTCATCGAGCAGCTCCGAGGCGATCTCGAGGTTCTCGTCCAGTGGCACGGCGGAACCGTCCCACATGTGCGACTGGAACAGCGGGTCCTGGCCCCGCGCGACCCGCTCCTGGGAGATCTTAACCAGCGGCCGCATGTAGGCGTCCAGCTTGCCCTTGGGGCAGTGGTCGGTGTGCAGCGCGATGTTGACCGGGATCTTGGCGGCGACCACGCGGGCAAACTCCGCGAGCGCGCTCGACCCGGTCACCATGTCTTTGACCGAGCCCGACAGGTACTCGGCGCCTCCCGTGGAGATCTGGACGATGCCGTCGCTCTCGGCGGTGGCGAAGCCGCGCAGTGCGGCATTGAGCGTCTGGGTGGACGTCACATTGATCGCCGGATACGCGAAGCCCTGCTGCTTGGCCCGGTCGAGCATCTGGGCGTAGATCTCCGGAGTCGCGATAGGCATGGGCTGTACCTCTCTTATTGCTTTTGAGGCTCCTAGTATTGCGAAAGCGGGCCGCCCTGGATACCAAGGGCTGGCTGGTACGGGCTCCGGGACGGCGTAAATGCGGTACAACTGGAGCCCTATGGAGAGTTTTCTGACCTCGGCGGGCTACGGCGCGCTCATCCTTTTCGGATTTCTTGAGGCCTGCTGTGTGCCGATCTCGTCGGAGATCACCTTCGGCTTCGCGGGGGTTCTGGCCTACCAGGGGCATCTGAACCTTGCCCTGGTGATCATCATCGGGACGCTGGCCGAGCTGGCCGGGTCGTGCACATCCTTCGCGGTAGGACGCTGGGGCGGCCGCCCGCTGGTCGACAAGGTTGGCCGGTACGTGCTGATCACCCGCTCAGACGTGGACCGGGCCGAACGGTTCCTGGAGGGGCGTGGCGCCTGGGCCGTCCCCGTGGGACGGATGATTCCCGTGGTGCGCGCCTTCACTTCGATTGTCGCGGGCCTGATCGAGATGCCGCTGGCCCGGTTCGCCGTCCTTAGCCTGATCGGCACGGTCGTCTACGTGTCGGCGTTCTCGGCCATCGGCTACGCGGTCGGCAGTGCCTGGCACACCGTCGCCCACGACGTCTCGATCCTCGGCTACGTCATCGTCGTCCTCGTGGTCGCTGCCATCGCCGGCTTCATCATCATCCGGCTGCGCGCGTTCCGCCGGGAGGCAGCCGCGTCCACGGCGGTCAGGGCAGCCGGCGCCGTGCCGCCAGACCGCGGTGCCGGCCCGCGTCACGGGACCGGCCCGCGTCACGGGACCGGCCCGGGCCGCGGGCCCGGTAAGCCGGGCGGCATCTCCCGCGATGCGAACGGCCGGACGGGCGCTGACCGTGGCTGAATACGGGATAAAGCCACCCATTCTTCGGCTCCGGGGATAATCTCCCCCCGTGGGCCGCCATAAGTCAGATCCCCATGGAACCGGCCGCTACGTGGCGGTCGGCAGTGGCATCGTTGTGCTCATCGTCCTGCTGGTCGTGGGAGGGCTCGCCCTGTACGGGTCGCTCTGAGGCCCGTGGCCGCCCCGGCCGTGCCCCGGCTCACCGGCGCCGGGTTCACACCCCCAGGTCCGCCTGCAGGTAAGCGGCGCGGTAGGGCAGTCCGAGGTCAGCGATATGCTCCCGGGCGCCCCGGTCGACGAGCATCGCCACGCCCGCTATCTCCGCTCCGGCCTGTTGCAGCACCTCGACGGCCATCAGCACCGAACGGCCTGTCGTCGAGGTGTCCTCCACGGCGAGCACCCGCCGGCCCCTGACGCCGGGGCCCTCGATCCGCTGCTGCAGCCCATGAACCTTCTCGCCCTTTCGGACCACGAAGGCGTCCAGGACGCGGCCGCTGCGCGCGGCCGCGTGCATCATCGCGGCCGCGACCGGATCCGCTCCCATGGTCAGACCGCCCACGGCCTCATACGACAGGTCGGCCGTGGCGGCCAGCATCACCCGGCCGGCGATCGGCGCGAACCGCCCGGCGAGCAGGATGCGCCGCAGGTCCACGTACCAGCTAGCGCGCTGCCCCGACGACAGCACGAAGTCGCCGTGGACCACGGCATCGGTCCTGATGGCGCGCAGTAGTTCCTCTCGGTCGCCCACAGCCCGGATCTTAGCCGCCCCCGCGGCGCCGCCTCTGCGGCCCCGCCCCTGCGGCCCCAGCCCTGCGGCCCCAGCCCTGGCGGCCCCAGCCCCGGGGGCGGCCTTTCTCCCGCGCTGCCGGCTGCGGGCCTCGGCCCCCTCCGCGAGGCCCGCGTCGGGCGGGCCGCCGGCGCCGGGTCCCGTCCCCTCCACGGGACACCGGCGCCAGCGGCGTCAGTGGGCCAGCCCGTTCAGGAGTCGCTCGGCGTCCTCCGGCCGGGCCGGCAGCCTGATCATGCGTACTTCTGTGCCGAGGGCGGCCCGGATCGTGCGCGGAGATCCGCCCGCTTGCGCTCATGCTCCCGGCTCCCTCCTGCCGCATCCGCCGCATCCGGGACGGTTGTCCGTCGTATGCCGTCTGACCCCATGGGATGTGCCTTCGCCCGCCGGTTTCCCCTGTCCAGACGGCGAACCTGCTCCGGTATGACGTGGCTTGCACAAAGATTCTTGTGACCTAATGAAGTCATCTAACCACGTAGAGTAATAGAGCAGCTCACGGCCGGGCCGTCGCAGAGATGGCTGGATCTGGCACAGGGAAGCGGGCAAGGGCATGAGCCAGGACGCGGGCCAGGACGCGGACGGGCGCGGTGACACTTCGCCGATTCGTGCCGCTTTGGTGACCTTGACCCGTCATGAATTACTGTGATCTGTCATGAGTTCCTGTGGCCCATCGAGCCACAGCAGTCACAGACACTGGCCGGGCGCCGGCTGAACATCGTCTGAGCAGCAGCGAATACACCGAAAGGCAAACGCCGGAAGCTGGCTTCACTACGCTATGACCGGAGCGCGGGACGGCGTGCGGCCCCTCACTGTGACGCCACGATTTCAGAGAGTTCCCGCGTCAAGGGAAGGACGGTGTCGCGTGGATCGTTGCGCGCTGTTCGTAGACGCGGGCTACATGCTCGCGGACGGCGCGATGGCCGTTCACGGGACGCGCCGGCGAGAGTCGGTCAGCTGGGATTACGAGGGACTGGTGCAGCTCCTCGGGAACCTGGCCCGCGACCGCACCGGCCTCCCGCTGCTGCGGTGCTACTGGTACGAGGCCACCGTCGAGGGACGGCGCACGGCCGAGCACGACGCGCTCGCGGACATGCCGGGCATCAAATTGCACCTGGCCAAGCTGCGCCCGGGGCGCCGCGAAGGCGTGGAGACCGAGATTCACCGCGATCTCACGGTCCTGGCGCGCAATCGCGCGGTCAGCGACGCCGTGGTGGTCAGCGCGGAGGAAGACCTCGCACAGGTGCTCTCCGACGTCCAGGATCTTGGCCTGCGGGTCACCATCGTGCACGTCACGGTGGACGGCAACTGGACGATCTCCCGGTCGCTCCGCCAGGAGTGCGACGACATCATGGAGCTCACCAGCGCGCACCTGCGTCCCTACGTGGAGCTGACCCCTGGCGCCGAGCCGGCCCGCGCGGACGAACAGTATCCCGCGGGGGCCCTGTCTGCCCGGTCGGCTTCCAACGGCCACTCGAACGGCAGCGCCGACTCCTACCCGGCGCTGCCCTCGGGAGGTGGTTCCGGGCCGCCATCCATCTACACCGTGCCGGTAGTCGCCGAGTACCAGCGCCCTGCGCAGCCGATCGCGCCGTCGGACCGTCAGGACCCTGAGCCCGAGCCCCCGGCCCGCGACGATCCTGCTGCCGGGGCGAACTCGCCGCTGGCCTTCGGGCGGCCCGAGGTGTCCGGCGTGCCTGGCGTGCCAGAGCGGGCCGAGCCCGCACGTCCGGAGCCCGCGCTCTCCGAGCCCGGCCGTGGCGACGCCCCTCGTACCGACGTCCGCCGCGGCGACCTGCCATCCGCCGGAATGCGCGGTGATTTTGACCGCGGCGGCTTCGACGCCCCCGAGCCGGCTCAGCGCGACCGCGGCGACCGCGGCAACGGCGTCCGGGCCGACCGGGGCCGGAGCGACCCGGGTGTGTCGCCGCTGCCCAGCCCGGCCGGGCGCAACGACGCCGTCGAGACGGAGCCCGCCACCCGTCAGGACCTGTACGGGGCGCCGGTGTCCATGCCGTTCGGGGGTACGTCCCCGGCGCAGCCGCCGGCCGCGGATGACTTGCCCGGCCGTGCGGAGAGCGGCGGGCACGGCCGTTCGATCCCCACCGGTGACCAGCCCGTCCCGCCCGGGCCTGCCCAGGGGCCTCAGTCACCGTCGGGCCCGGTCGGCCCGGCGTCCCGGGGCCGTTCGGCCCGCAGCGACTACTCCGGCCGCCTCCGGGGCGCCGAGGAGCCGCCCGCCTACGGGACCGGCAGCGCGCAGGACCAGTTCGGTGGAGAATCGCTCGATCCACACCGCGTCGGGGTGTCCCCGTCGCCGGGACCGTTCCGCCGCCCGGGAGGCCCGTCCCCGGCCCCGCCGCTGGGGCCCGCGCCCACCGGGCCCGGCTCGCAGGCCCCGCAGAATCCGCCCGCGCGCCACGGGGCGCCGGGGCCGCAGGGCGCACCAGCGCCGGGCGCTGCGGTGCCGCAAGGCCCGCAGGCCTACGTCCCTACGCAGAGCGGGCCCTACGGCGGGCCCCAGCCCACCGCGCCCGGACGGCCGCCGTCGTCAGCCCCGGTATCGCTGACCGACGCGGTGCAGTCGGCGCATGAGGAAGGCAAGGAGTTCGGCGAATCGGTGGTCCGTGAGGCTCCCGCGCTGTGGCTGGAGGCCGTGCTGGCCCGCAAGCCGCGGATGCCGTCCGACCTGGAGGCCCGCCTGCTGCAGGGCTCGGCGCAGCCGATCGACTTCCTGCTCCACGACGAGGTCCGGCACGCGCTCCGGCGCGGATTCTGGGACGCGCTGGAGAGTTCACGGCGCTGACCCGGACGAACGTGGCCAGGACACACGGAACCACCGCTCAGCAGCTGGAATCAACGGACGGGACAACGGTGAGCGATCCAGTCCGCCGCGACAGTGCGGCCGCAGGTGACAGCCTGAGTACTGATGCCGGCGAAGGGTTGGATGTGGGGGACCTGGGTACGTCCACACACATGGTTGTCCTTAACGATGACCTGTTCGACGAGATCGAATTCGACGCCGCTCGTACCGGTGATCACCGGCGTGCAGCGCTGCGCATGAACCATCTCGCCGCGACGGCCGAACAGGCGGGAAGCATGTCCCGGGCCGAGGCGTACATGCGGGCGGGTGAACAGTGGCTGCTCGCTGACGAGCCCGCGGTAGCCGCCGAACGCTTCGAACTGGCCATGGCGGACGGCGGGGCGACGTTCGCCGACCCGCGGGCGCCGCTGGCCCGGGCGATGTTCGCACTCGGGCGCCGTGACGAGGGTCTGGCGCTGATCCGCGAGCTCGACCATGAGGGCGCTGAAGGCGGCCGCGATCCGCGTACCTGCGACCTGATTGCCGAGCTGCTCGCCGAGCAGGGTGACATGGACGGGGCCCTGCACTGGGCCACGGCAGGCGCGGACGAGTGCAGGCGCCGCGGCGACCGGGCCGAGCTGCGGCTACTGCTGAGCCTGCGCTACCGGATCCGCAACGACCTCGGGCTGCCCGAAGATGACTATGACCGGCTGCTCGACGAGCTGACCGTCGGCACGGGCGAGGGCCAGCGCTTCCGCCCGGCCAGGCCCGCCAGAGGTACAGCGGACAGCTAGCTTCCCTAAGGCACGGAAAGCCCGCACGGCCAATGGCCGTGCGGGCTTTCGTTCGAGCAGGCGATCAGGCCTGGTTGGCCGCTTCCTCTGCGGGGCGGATGGTCAGCGCATCCGCTCCCTGATCGACGTCGACGACCACCCGGTCACCGTCGGCGATCCCCCCCGACAGCAGGGCCCGCGCCAGCTGGTCCCCGATCGCGGACTGCACCAGGCGGCGCAGTGGCCGGGCCCCGTAGACCGGATCGAAGCCGGTCAGGGCCAGCCACTCGCGGGCCGCCGGGGTGACAGCCAGCGTGAGCCGCCGGTCGTCCAGCCGGCGGGCTAGGCGTGCGACCTGCAGATCGACGATCCGGCTGAGTTCGTCGGTGCCGAGGGCATCGAACACGATCACGTCATCCAGCCGGTTGAGGAACTCCGGCTTGAAGGTGGACCGGACGACGTTCATGACCGCGGCCCGCTTGGCGGCCTCGTCGGTCATGGCCGGGTCCGCGATGAACTGCGAGCCCAGGTTCGACGTGAGGATCATGATCGTGTTGCGGAAGTCCACCGTCCGGCCCTGGCCGTCGGTCAGCCGGCCGTCGTCGAGCACCTGCAGCAGGATGTCGAAGACCTCCGGGTGCGCCTTTTCCACCTCGTCCAGCAGGATGACGCAATACGGCCGCCGCCGCACGGCCTCGGTGAGCTGGCCGCCCTCCTCGTAACCGACGTAGCCGGGTGGCGCGCCGACCAGGCGCGCGACCGAGTGCTTCTCGCTGTACTCGCTCATGTCGATGCGGATCATGGCCCGCTCGTCGTCGAACAGAAACGCGGCGAGCGCCTTGGCCAGCTCCGTCTTACCGACGCCGGTCGGCCCCAGGAACAGGAACGATCCCGTCGGGCGGTCGGGGTCGGCGACGCCGGCCCGCGCCCGGCGGACCGCGTCGGAGACCGCCTGCACCGCCCGGGCCTGCCCGATGATCCGGTGCCCGAGCTCGTCCTCCATCCGGAGCAGCTTGCCCGTCTCGCCCTCCAGCAGCCGGCCAGCCGGGATACCGGTCCACGACGCGAACGACGTCCGCGACGTCATCCGGGCCCACTTCTTCCTTGACCATGGGGGCTTCGGCCGGGATGCCCGTGGCACCAGGCGAATTCCCGTCGGCGCCGGCGCCCGCATCGGAGGCGGCCGCGGCGGTCGCCTCGGCGAGCTCGTGCTCCAGGGCAGGGATCTCGCCGTACATCAGCCGGGAGGCGGCCTCGAAGTCGGCGTCTCGCTGGGCCCGTTCGGCCTGGCCCTTGAGGTCATCGAGGCGCTTCTTCAGCTCCCCGACCCGGTTGAGGCCGGCCTTCTCCTGGTCCCAGCGCGCGATGAGCGCGGTGAGCTGCTCCTGCCGGTCGGCCAGGTCAGCGCGCAGCCTCTCCAGCCGGTCCTTGCTCGCGGCGTCGGACTCCCGCGCGAGCGCCAGCTCCTCCATCTTCATCCGGTCCACGGTCCGCTGCAGCTCGTCGATCTCCACCGGCCGCGAGTCGATCTCCATGCGCAGCCGGGATCCGGCCTCGTCGATAAGGTCGATCGCCTTGTCCGGCAGAAACCGGGCGGTGATATAGCGGTCGGACAGCGTGGCCGCGGCAACCAGCGCCGCGTCGGAGATCTGCACCTGGTGGTGCGCCTCGTAGCGTCCCTTCAGGCCGCGCAGGATCGCGATCGTGTCCTCCACGGAGGGCTCGCCCACGAACACCTGCTGGAACCTGCGCTCCAGCGCCGGGTCCTTCTCGATCCGCTCCCGGAACTCGTCCAGGGTGGTCGCCCCGACCATGCGCAGCTCGCCGCGGGCCAGCATCGGCTTGAGCATGTTGCCGGCGTCCATGGCGCCTTCGGCCGCTCCCGCGCCCACGACGGTGTGCAGTTCGTCGATGAACGTGATGACCTGGCCGTCGCTCTGCTTGATCTCGTTCAGGACGGCCTTGAGCCGCTCCTCGAACTCACCCCGGTACTTGGCTCCGGCCACCATGGCACTGAGGTCGAGGGCGATCAGGCGCTTGCCGCGCAAAGACTCGGGCACGTCGCCCGCCACGATGCGCTGGGCCAGCCCTTCCACCACCGCCGTCTTGCCGACCCCCGGCTCGCCGATCAGGACCGGATTGTTTTTGGTCCGCCGGGACAGCACCTGGATGACGCGGCGGATCTCGGCGTCCCGGCCGATCACCGGGTCCAGGGCCCCGTCACGCGCCTGCTGGGTCAGGTCGATGCCGTACTTCTCCAGCGCCTGATAGGTCTCTTCCGGATTTTCCGTCGTCACCCGGGCGCTCCCGCGGACCTGCGTGAACGCCTCCAGAAGCGCCTCGGGAGTGACCCCCGCGCCACGGAGCAGCGTAGCGGCCTGGCCGCCGTCGGCGGCCAGGCCCACCAGCAGGTGCTCGGTCGACACGTACTCATCGTTCATCTTCCGGGCCTGGGACACCGCCTTGTTGATCACCGCGAGCAGCGCCCGGGACGTCTCCGGCGCGCTCAGCGTTTGCCCGTTGGCGCGCGGGAGTCGGCCCACGCGCGCCTCGGCGTCCTTGGCCACGACGGCCGGGTCCGCGCCGACCGCCCGCAGCAGCGGGGCCGCGGTGCCCCCATCCTGCGCGATCAGCGCGGCGAGCAGGTGCAGCGGGTCGACCTGGGGGTTGCCGTCAGCGGCGGCGCGCCGGACGGCGGCCGACACGGCGTCCTGGCTCTTCCTTGTAAGTTTGTCGTCCATTTAGCTCTTACGCTCTGTTTCTCGTTCTCTCGGTCGTGCGTTCTCTTCGGGTCGGTTCAGCTCTCGGCCGGGTGCGTTTCGGTGGCCGCCGTGTCGTCGGTGCCGCGATGGGCGGCCCGGGCCCGGCCATCCTGGCCGCCGGACATCGGATCTGGCCCCGTGACTGGTTCCCAGACGGCGACCCGCGCGCTGCGGGCCGGGACGAGCCCGGGGCCCTGGCGGCCCTTCCGGAGCAAGTCGGCCAGCCGTGCGGCTACCGAACGGGTGGATTCGAGCTCCACCCGGACTTGCGCGACCTCGCCGTGCAGCTCCGCGATCAGCCGTCGCGCGCGGTCCAGTTCGTCGTTCAGCTCCAGGATCCGCTTGATCCCGGACAGGTTGACGCCCTCATCCTGCGAGAGGCGCTGCACCTCGCGCAGCGCCAGAACGTCCCGCATGGAGTAGCGCCGGCCCCGGCCCGTGCTCCGGCCGGGTGATACAAGCCCCAGCCGGTCGTAGGCCCGCAGCGTCTGCGGATGCAGTCCAGAGAGCTGGGCGGCGACGGAGATGACGTAGACCGGCGTCTCGTCGGACATGTCATACGGGCTTGTCATGTCATCTCCTTCTCGCCCTGTTCATCGTGTCTCCTTCTTTCCTGGCCGGCCTTAGGCTTCTTTGGCCCGCAGGAGGAGTTCCTCCCTCGGGTCCTCGCCGGCCGTGGCCTCGCGCAGGTCTTCCAGGGCCTGACGGCCCTTCGTGCTCACGTTCTTCGGCACCATCACCTCGACGGTGACGAGCAGGTCGCCGTAGGTCCCGTCCGGCCTGCGGATGCCCTTGCCCCGCACGCGGAACGTGCGGCCGTTGGGCGTGCCGGCCGGGATGCGGACCGTGACTGGCGCACCGCGGAGCGACGGAACCTTGATCTCCGAGCCGAGGGCCGCCTCCGGGACGGTCACCGGCACGGTGACCGTGAGGTTGCCGCCCGACCGGGCGAAAACGGGATGCGGGGTGACGTGCACCCGCACATACAGGTCGCCCGCGGGGCCACCGCGCTCGCCCGGCGCGCCCTTGCCCCGGAGCTTGATCCGCTGGCCGTCGGCCACCCCGGCCGGAATGCGCGCCTGGATGGTCCGGGTGCTCGTCGCGTGGCCGCTGCCGTGGCACGACGGGCACGGGTCCTCGACCACGAGGCCGCGGCCACGGCAGGTCTGGCACGGCTCCGAGAAGGCGAAGTTGCCGAGGTTCCGGCTGGACTGCCCGGTGCCCTCACAGGTCGGGCAGACCTTAGGCACGGTTCCAGCCCGCGCGCCGGTGCCGTGACAGACCGGGCAGGGGCCCTCGCCGGTCAGGTGCAGCGGGACCGTGGTGCCGTCGACCGCCTCGCTGAACGAGAGCGCGGTTTCGGTCTCCACGTCCGCGCCACGCCGGGCCCGGGTCTGCGGGCCCGGCGTGCCGCCGCCCCGGTTACCGAACATTCCGCCGAGCAAGTCACCGATCCGGCCCCCGCCGGCCTCGGCCCCGCCTCCGCCGAACAGGTCGCCGAGGTCGAAGCCGCCGAAGCCGCCGGCTCCGGTGCCGGTGCCGGCCGTGCCCGGGCGGCCACCGGTACCCGGAACCCGGAACCCGCCGCCACCGAAGAGCGAGCGGGCGTCATCGTACTCCTTGCGCCGCTTCTCGTCCGACAGGGTGTTGTAGGCCTCGGAAATCTCCTTGAAGCGCTCCTCGGCCTTACGGTCGCCCTTGTTCGCGTCCGGGTGGTACTTACGGGCGAGCTTGCGGTACGACTGCTTGATCTGGTCGGCGGTTGCGGTCTTAGGGACACCCAGGACCTTGTAGTAGTCCTTTTCCAGATAATCCTTGGTGCTCATCCGGTGTGCTCATCGCTCCCCTCGCCGCTCGTTAGTTGTCTTCCCGGTCGTCCGGACGGCCCGGCTGCCCGGCGTCCGCGCCCGGTTCGAGGGCACCATCCGGGCCGGTTGCCGGTTCCGCCACCAGGACCCGGGCCGGGCGCAGGATCCGGTCGCCGACCTTGTAGCCCGGCTGGAAGATCTCCGCGCAGGTGACCTCGGTGACGTCGGGCGAATAGGAGTGAGCGAGCGCCTCATGGATCTTGGGGTCGAATGGCTCCCCCGGCTCCCCGTAGGTCACCAGGCCAAGCTTCGACGCGGCCGACTCCAGGGACTCGGCGACGGACTTGAAACCGCCCGACAGCTCGTCGTGCTGGCGGGCCTGGCCGATCGCGTCGAGCGCTGGCAACAGCTCGGTCAGCACGTTCGCGAGCGCGAGCTCGCGCACGGCCGTCCGGTCCCGGTCCACGCGCTTGCGGTAGTTCGCGTACTCCGCCTGGATCCGCTGCAGATCGGCCGTCCGGTCGGCCAGCTGCTCCCTCAGTTTTGCCATCTCCTCGTTCATGCCCGTACCGCCGGCGGGGGCCGTGTGCGCCTCGGAACCGTTCCCGGCCTCCCCGGCCGCGCCATCCTGCCCGGTGGCGGTGCCGGACACGCCGGGCCCGCCAGGCCCGGCGTGCTCGTCCGGCCCGGGGGCGGGCGTGGAGCCTTCCGGCTCCACGCCCCTCCCGTGCCGCGAGCCCTGGCCACCCTCGTCCTGGCCGTAATCGCCCGGTGCGGAGGCCGCGTGCTTGCCGCGGGGCCTATCCGGCTCTCTCACCTGCCCGGTCACGGGGTCGATGCGCCGGCGGTCGTGGATCACCGGCCCGTTGCCCATTTCCTCAGGTGAATTCATCAAGCAGCGCCGCCTTCACGCGTGTGCGTGTCCGAGGGACCCTCGTCGTCGACGATCTCCGCGTCCACCACGTCGTCGCCCTGCGGGGCGCCTTCCCCGGCGTCGCCGGAGGCGGTGTTCTCCTGCGCGGCCGCCTGCTGCTCCGCCTGAGCCTGGGCGTAGATCGCGGTGCCCATCTTCTGGCTCGCCTGTGAGGCCTTCTCGCTGGCTTGCTTGATGGCCTCCGTGTCGCCGCCCTCCAGCGCCTTCTTCAGGTCGCTGATGGCCGACTCCACCTCGGTGCGGACGTCGCCCGGCACCTTCTCGGAGTTCTCCGCGAGGAACTTCTCGGTGCTATAGACCAGGGTGTCGGCGCGGTTGCGGACCTCGGCCTCCTCGCGGCGCCGGCGGTCCTCCTCGGCGTACTGCTCCGCATCGCGGACCATCTTGTCGATATCGTCCTTGGCCAGCGCCGAGCCACCGGAGATGGTGACCGACTGCTGCTTGCCGGTGCCCAGGTCCTTGGCGGACACGTTGACGATGCCGTTGGCGTCGATGTCGAAGGCAACCTCGACCTGCGGCACGCCGCGGGGGCCGGCGCGATGCCGGACAGCTCGAACATGCCGAGCTTCTTGTTGTACGCCGCGATCTCCCGCTCACCCTGGAACACCTGGATCTGCACCGACGGCTGGTTGTCGTCCGCCGTGGTGAAGATCTCCGACCGCTTGGTCGGGATGGTGGTGTTGCGCTCGATGAGCTTGGTGAAGATGCCGCCCTTGGTCTCGATGCCCAGCGACAGCGGGGTCACGTCCAGCAGCAGGACGTCCTTGACCTCACCCCTGAGCACGCCGGCCTGCAGGCAGGCGCCGACCGCGACAACCTCGTCCGGGTTGACGCCCTTGTTCGGCTCCTTGCCGCCGGTCAGGTCCTTGACCAGCTCGACGACCGCGGGCATCCGGGTGGAGCCACCGACAAGCACGACGTTGTTGATGCCGCTGGTGCCGATCCCGGCGTCCTTGATCACCTGCTGGAACGGCCCCTTGCACCGGTCCAGCAGGTCGGAGGTCATCCGCTGGAACTCGGCGCGCGTCAGCCGCGTGTCCAGGTGCAACGGACCCTGGTCGGAGTGGGAGATGTAGGGCAGGTTGATCTGGGCCTCGGACCCGCTGGACAGCTCGATCTTGGCGCGCTCGGCCGCCTCACGCAGCCGCTGCAGCGCCATCTTGTCCTTGGCCAGGTCGATGCCGTAGCCGTTCTTGAAGTCCTGAACCAGCCAGTCAACGACCCGCTGGTCCCAGTCGTCGCCGCCGAGGTGGTTGTCGCCGCTGGTCGCCTTGACCTCGACTACGCCTTCGCCCACCTCGAGCAGGGAGACGTCGAAGGTGCCGCCGCCCAGGTCGAAGACCAGGATGGTGGCCTCGTTCTCCTTCTCCAGGTGGTAGGCGAGCGCCGCTGACGTCGGCTCGTTGATAATGCGGAGCACATTGAGCCCGGCGATCTGGCCGGCTTCCTTGGTCGCCTGCCGCTGCGCGTCGCTGAAGTACGCCGGAACCGTGATGACGGCGTCCGTGATCGTCTCGCCGAGGTAGGACTCGGCGTCCCTCTTCAGCTTCTGCAGGATGAACGCGCTGATCTGCTGGGGGGTGAACTTCTTGCCGTCGATGGTGACGGACCAGTCAGTACCCATCTGCCGCTTGACGGACCGGATCGTCCGGTCCACGTTCGTCACGGCCTGCCGCTTGGCGACCTCGCCGACGAGTACTTCAGAGTTCTTGGCGAAGGCGACGACGGACGGTGTGGTCCGCGATCCCTCCGCGTTAGCGATGACCGTGGGCTCTCCGCCCTCCAGGACGGCGACCACAGAGTTGGTCGTCCCGAGGTCAATCCCTACCGCACGTGCCATGAGCAATCCCTATGGTTGAACGTCTGTGTGTGTTGAGTCTTCCACGCTCAAGGTTGCCATGGCCGATCACCGATGGCAACTGACTTGAGTCTGTTAGGCTCAACTTTATTGGGGCGATGCTTGTTCCCGGCGCCCGGAAAAATTTCCGGGCTTGCGCCGGACAACATCTCCGGACCGGTCCCCTGGGCCTCCGCGGTGGGCATCCCGCCGAACGGAACGGCCGGGAGCCGCGCCCCTTTCCGGGGTGTCCCGCTGTCATAACGCCGTACCGCCCGCGGCGCATCCAGCCTGGCGGGCGGCCAGCGCCGGGGAGACCCGGGACCATAGCCGTCCGGCATCCAGACGGAGCCCACGGCCTTATTCGGCGCCCAGAAAGACCCCCGGCGCCCCTCGTTCGGCGAGTAGATGGAGCCGCTGGGCCGGTCTCGCCCGGCCTCCGGAAAGACCCGGGTCAAGCCTCGTTCGGCGGTACATGGAGCCCGCGGCGGTCTCCCCCGGTGTACCGGGAACCTGCACCAGGCCTCGTTTGGCATATAGATTCGGCATATAAAAGGGTGTCAGTCGGCCCGGGAGAGCTGGCCCGTCGGCGGCCCGCACTGGTCCGCAACAGTTACCAGCCGGTAAGATTCCCGACGGCAAATGTCCGGCCGGCCGGGCGGCACGCGGTGAGGCGGGCCAGAACAGGCGGAAGCCAGCGGCGTACGCTGGCAGCCGACGCTGCAGGAGGAGGTCCCCGTGGCCCTGAGAATCGTCCTTGGCCTGCTGTTGACCGTGGCCGCAGCCGCGATCGCGGGCCGCCGCCTGTGGTGGCTGGGCCGGCTCGGCCGGGCCGGGCAGCCGGCTCCGGAGCGGGTGGAGGCGGTCCGCTCGCACGTGGGACGCGACGTCGAGGTCCAGGCCGAGGAGGTATTCGGCCAGCGGAAGCTGCTGAAGTGGACGGTGCCGGGCGCCGCGCACTTTTTCACGTTCTGGGGCTTTATCATCTTGATCTTCACGATCATTGAGGCCTACGGTGACCTGTTTTCCCGGACGTTCGCGATCCCGGGAATCGGGCATTCGTTCGCGCTGGGGTTCCTGGAGGACCTGTTCGCGGTCCTGGTCCTGGCCGCGCTGAGCATGTTCGCGGTGATCCGGCTGCGCAACGACCCGAAGCGGGAGGGCCGCGCATCAAGGTTCGCCGGGTCGCACACCGGCGCGGCGTGGCTGGTGCTGGGCATGATCTTCCTGGTGATCGCGACCCTGCTGCTGTATCGGGGGGCGCAGATCAACACCGGGGTGTTCCCCTATCCGCATGGCGCGTTCGCCTCGCAGATCGTCGGGCACTGGCTCGCGCCGCTCGGCTCGGGGGTCAACAGCGTACTGGAGGTGGTGTTCCTGCTGGCCCAGCTGGGGGTGATCCTGGCGTTCGGGGTGTTCGTCACCTATTCCAAGCACCTGCACATCGTGCTGGCCCCGCTGAACGTCCTCTTCTCGCGCCGCCCGAACGCGCTGGGCGCCCTGGAGCCGATGCGCTCGGGCGGCAAGGTGCTGGACTTTGAGGAGGCGGACCCGGACACCGACGTGTTCGGGCTGGGGAAGATCGAGGACTTCACCTGGAAGGGCATGCTGGACATGGCGACCTGCACCGAGTGCGGGCGCTGCCAATCCCAGTGCCCGGCCTGGGCGACCGGCAAGCCGCTATCGCCCAAGCAGGTCATCCTGGACCTGCGCGACCACGCGTTCGCCACGGCTCCGTACCTGCTGGCCAGCACCGATGAGGAGCGGGCCAAGCTGTCGGCGTCCGTGCTGGCCGAGGCCGGACGGCCGCTGGTCGGCGGCACCGACGTGAACGGGGTGATCGACCCGGATGTGATCTGGTCCTGCACCAACTGCGGGGCGTGCGTGGAAGAATGCCCGGTCGACATCGAGCACATCGACCACATCGACGGGATGCGCCGGCACCAGGTGCTGATCGAGTCGGCCTTCCCCGCCGAGGCATCCACCTTGCTGAAGAACCTGGAGAACAAGGGAAACCCGTGGGGCATGGGCGACTCAGCCCGGACCGCCTGGATCACCGAGTGCGACTTCGGCATCCCGGTCGTCCACGGCACCATCGCCGATGACATCGAGTACCTGTTCTGGGTCGGCTGCGCGGGCGCGCTGGAGGACCGCGCGAAGAAGACCACCAAGGCGATCGCCGAGCTGCTGCACACGGCCGGGGTGAAGTTCGCGGTACTCGGCCCGGCCGAGACCTGCACCGGCGACCCCGCGCGGCGGATGGGCAACGAGTTCGTGTACTCCATGCTCGCCCAGGCCAACGTCGAGACCCTGAACGAGGGCGGCCTGAACAAGCCGGGCAAGACGATCGTCGCGTCCTGTCCGCACTGCTTCAACACCATCGCGAACGAGTACCCCCAGCTCGGCGGGAACTACCAGGTGATACACCACACCCAGCTGCTGGCCAAGCTGGTGGAGGCGGGCAAGCTCAAGCCGGTCACCCCGGTGCAGGAGAAGATCACCTACCACGACCCATGCTTCCTGGGCCGGCACAACAAGGTCTACACGCCGCCCCGGGAGATCATCGACGCCGTCCCCGGCACCCGGGCCGAGGAGATGCACCGGTGCAAGAACCGCGGATTCTGCTGCGGCGCAGGCGGCGCGCGGATGTGGATGGAAGAGCGCATCGGCAAACGGATCAACACCGAGCGCATCGACGAGGCCCTCGCCCTCAACCCCGACACCGTCTCGACCGCATGCCCCTACTGCCTGGTCATGCTCGGCGACGCGGTAGCCGCCAAGAAAGGCTCCGGGGAGGCCAGGGAAAGCCTCGAAGTCATCGATGTGGCCCAGCTGCTGGCCCGTTCGGTAAAGTCGAACGGCGCCAAGGCGGTGGACGCCGGAGCACCAGAAACAGCGGCCGGCGCCGCCCCCGCCGGGGACGTCACCTCAGCGGGCGAAGGAAAGCCGACGACTTCGGGGAACGGGACGGCCGGCGCACCGGCGGTCGCCCCCGAGGCCGACGAGCCAAGGTCCTGATCAGCACTCGGGGCGGTTTTCCTGCGGCCGCCCCGCTCCGTCAGCCCGCCCGCGCGCACCGCCGCCCGTAGGCCGAGCAGGGGTCGCGTAGGAGGTACTCCACTGCGTCCTTGTCGGGAAAATTTAGCTAGAGCGACCGGATGAAATCGAGAGGTATCTTAAAGTCTTTGACTGGCTGTCCGATATGGCATTGCCTCCCGGTCATCGGCCGAGCTGATGTCCGCTGCCCGGAGCGGCTCTACGGGCGCGTTAACAGTTGCCCACGGAGGAGTACCGAAGAACGCCCGCCACGTCGGCCTGTCTGGTCAGACTTTCGCGCGGTAGAAGTTCTGGTAGGAGCGAGACGGCGTGGGGCCGCGCTGGTCCTGGTAGCGGGAGCCGTACACGGCCGAGCCGTAGGGGTGCTCGGCGGGGGAACTGGTCCGGAACAGGCAGAGCTGGCCGATCTTCATGCCGGGCCACAGCTTGATGGGCAGGGTCGCGACGTTCGAGAGTTCCAGCGTCACGTGGCCAGAAAAGCCGGGGTCGATCCAGCCCGCCGTCGAGTGCGTGAGCAGCCCGAGCCGCCCCAGCGAGCTCTTGCCCTCCAGGCGCCCTGCTATGTCGTCCGGCAGGGTCGCTACCTCGAAGGTCGAGGCCAGCACGAACTCGCCGGGGTGCAGGACAAACGGATCGTCGTCGGCGGTCTCGACCAGCCGCGTCAGGTCGGGCTGTTCGATGGCTGGATCGATGTGCGGATAGCGATGGTTCTCGAAGACCCGGAAGTACCGGTCCATGCGCACGTCGATACTGGACGGCTGGATCAGTGCCGGTGTGTACGGGTCGAGCTTCACCCGCCCGGACTCGATCTCTTTCCTGATGTCGCGATCGGAGAGCAGCACGCTCGCAACCTATCGCGTCCGGTACGATGTCTGGGCGTACAACCGCATGAGCGGGTAGTCTCCAGCCGAAGGCAACGCTGGTGCGCGGAACGCGGGTGTAGTTCAATGGTAGAACGTCAGCTTCCCAAGCTGATAGTGCGGGTTCGATTCCCGTCACCCGCTCCGAGGCAAAGCGCCAGGTAAAACGGCGTTTCGTCGGTTAGCTTGGGCCTCTCACGGCTTGTCATTGGCTGCGGATTTCTCACAGTTTCTCACATCTGACCTGACGCGCTCACGCGCCGAGGAGCGCGGCGATGGCGTCCCTGGCGGCTTCGAGGTCGCCCGGCCGGACCCGGATGTAGTGCTTGACCGCGGTCGCGCCGCCGTCAGCGTGCCCGGCCCACGCGGCCACCACCGCGATCGGCACCTGACCCGAGTTGAGCAGGTAGGACAGCGCGGAATGGCGAGCGTGGTAGAAGGTGATCCGGCGGAGCGCGGCGGACTCCACGAGGCGGTAGAAGGCGCCGCGTAGCCGCTGCGTGGTGTAACCGGCACCGATCTCATCGGCGGCGACGTAGCCCCCGTGACTGCCCGGCCGGTACGCCTCTCCGGCTGCCATCCGTTCTTTACGCTGGAGCGTGCGCAGCTCTCGCAGCGCCTTGACCGTGCCTTCATCGAGCGGGAGCGTACGCTCGCCGGCGGGTGTCTTGGCGGTCTCCCGTTCGAGCACCTTGCCGGCGACTATCACCTGGACGCGGGCGACGGTGAGCGTGCAGGCGGTCAGGTCCACTGAATCCCAGCGAAGGCCGGCCACTTCCTCGGCGCAGGGCCAGCAGGGACAGCCGCCATATCGCGTGGAGGCGATCGCGGCGGGCGGCGTCCATGAAGGCCCGGACCTCATCGTCGGTCCACGGCGTGACCTTGCGGGGCCGCTGCCGAGGACCGCGCACGCCCTCGGCGGGATTCCAGGCCATTTTCTGGTCCCGTACGGCCTCCTGGAACGCTCGGCGCAGCACGGTCAGCATCATCTGCACCGACCGCGGCCCGAGCCCGGTGCCGGCCGGGCCGCCCTTCTTCCTGCCCTTGGTGAGCATGAACTCGACCACCGCGTTGACATCGGCTGTGCCGATGCTCTGTAGCTTGCGATGGCCGAGCCGTTCGCGGGAAACTCGCAGGGCGTCCTGGTAGGCGCGCAGCGTGCCTGGCTCCACGCCGCGCGCTATTGCGGCGAGCCACTCGCTGAGGTACTCATCGACCGTCGTCTTGTCCGGGTGGACGTATCGCCCGGTGCTGGATTCGGTCCGGACTTTCGCCAGCGCGTCTCGCGCCTCCCGCAGGGTGTCGAATGTGTGCGTGACTTGCCTGCGCTTGCCGTCAGGCCCGCGCGGCGCGTCGGTGACGAACCGGTATCGCACCTCCCCGGATTTCAGGGTGATCTTCTTGATCGGTTCCCTAGCCACTGATGATCTCCTTTTCTCTCCTTGAATCCGGCGCCTTTGCTGGGTCTGGCTTTGCATCGGATTTCAATGCATACTAGTCTGCGTGAGCATGCATCGGAAGTCAAGGCGGACTCCTGACGATGCTCCGCTGCTTGAGCTGTTCGAGGTGATCGGGCGGCGGTGGGCGCTGCGCGTGCTGTGGGAGCTGCGGGACGGCGGGCTGACCTACCGTGAGCTGGCGGCGCGGATACCGGGCATGTCGACCAGCGTGCTCACCGACCGGCTGCGGGAGCTGCGCGCGGCGGGCCTGGCCGAGCACGAGCGGGGAACTGGTTACCGGCTCAGCTCGCACGGGCGCGACCTTGTGGCTCTCCTAGAGCCTCTTCGGGAGTGGGCGGCTCAATGCCGAGAACCCGCATCAGATCCGCCGTAGGTACCCGGTAGGAGCTGCCGGCACGCAGCACACGGCAGGGGAACTCACCGCGCCGGGCCAGTTCGTAGGCGGTCGACCGGCCGAGGCCGAGCGCCCGGGCCGCGGTCGGCACGTCGACCGTGACCGGCAGGGCAAGCAGTTCGGCGCGGGTCAGCCCGTCCCTCGATGCGGTCATGGCTGGCCGCCCGAGCCCTGATGCTCGTTTCCAGCCTGCGTCAGGCGCTCGGCGGCGAGCGCGGCGAACTTCTCGGGGCTGTGCGGGATGCGGATGGGGTCGAGGTCGAACCAGTAGGCGGGCTGCTTGACGAGGAGGAAGATCAGCTCGTGCCGGCAGTTGAGCCGGTCCCTTACCGATTCGGGCATGGCGTTGGGCTTGTGCCACACGATCGCGTTGCGGAGAATCCACCCGTCCTCTTGCAGCGCGAACGCCACCCGCCACGACCGAGGCGCGGCGTCATTGAGGTGATCCCTTCCCTGGTTACACTGGGTGATTAACGGGGCGGGTTCGTCCGTCCGTCCACGTCCACGCATCCACGCCCTACAAGTGCAGACACGCGCGTGGACGTGGACGATGTACGAACGATTCCGGTTACGCACAGTTATCAGCTCCCGGGTTCGCTCGCCAGCAGCCGCGCGTGGCCCGGATCACGAGGCCCGCCGCCGCGAGGTCGGCCAGCTGGTAATAGACCCAGGATCGCCCCATGCCCCCGCCGGCCCGATCTTCCGCTCGCAGGCCCCTGAGCTGATCGACGCCGAGCACGCAGCCTGGATCTGCGGCACCGAGCTCATCCGCGCCCTGGCCCGCGCCGCCGCCCGCCAGGCCGCCCCCGCCCGCAGAGGCCGCCTCGCCGGACGCAAGGTCCAGCCCCGCCAGATCTCCTTCACCTGCGCGCGCTGCGCCGCCCTGGCCAGCATCCGGGCTGGTCAGGCCACCTCGAGCCTGCCCGCCCCCATGGCCGGTACCTTCCACCGCGGTACCCTGCGCGTCCTCGGCAAGCGCCGCATCGTCATCGACCGCAGCACGCCCGCGCCCCGCGCGGGGGCGTACGCGGCGCTGATCCGCGCCGTGCGGCGCATTCGCGCGCGAATGCCGGCAAAATAGTGCTATGCCGCCGTCCGCTCCCCAACCGCAGACACCGCCAGCGCCGCCGACGCCGCAGCTAACGCAGACACCGCCAGCGCCGCAGGCAGCGCAACAGCCGACGCCGCAGCAACGGGTGCCGCAGCGGGACGTCGCGATCCTGGACGGCGTGCTCGAACGGGTTACGTTCAGCAACCCGGAGACCGGTTACACGATCGCCCGCATCGCCCCGGACCGGGGCACCGGCCGCGGCCCGGTCAGCGCCAGCACGGAGCTGATCACCGCGGTCGGCCCGCTGCTCGGCGCGCAGATCGGCGAGTCACTGCGGCTACGCGGCCGCTGGACCTCGCACATGAAGTACGGCCGCCAGTTCGACGTCCACTCCTACACCACCGTGCTCCCGGCGACAGAGCAAGGCATCAGAAGGTACCTCGGATCCGGCCTGATCAAAGGCATCGGCCCCGTCATGGCCGAACGGATGGTCAACCACTTCGGCGCCGGCATCATGCACATCATCGACGACGAGCCCGGCCGTCTCATCGAGGTCCCTGGCCTCGGCCCGAAGCGCAGCACGCGCATCAAGGACGCCTGGGCCGAGCAGAAGGCGATCAAGCAGGTCATGATCTTCCTGCAGGGCGTCGGCGTCTCCACGTCCCTCGCGGTGAAGATCTACAAGAAGTACGGCGACGAATCGGAACAAACCGTCCAGCAGCAACCGTACAAACTCGCCTCCGACGTGTGGGGCATCGGCTTCAAGACCGCCGACACGATCGCCGCTTCCGTCGGCATCGCCAAGGACAGCCCCGAGCGCATCAAGGCCGGCCTCGCCTACACGCTGTCGGAGGCCGCCGACGACGGCCACTGTTATCTCCCCGAGCCCACGCTCGTCACCGGCGCCGCCAAGATCCTCGAGGTCCCCGCGGACCTGATCGCCCCGCGCGTCGCCGACCTCGCGGCCGAAGAGGGCGCAGTCATCGAAACCCTGCCGGTCCCCGGCGCCGCGGCCGCCGAGCCGCTGCGGGCCGTCTACCTCCCGCCCTTTTTCCACGCGGAACGGTCCCTCGCGGCTGTCCTCCGCAACCTCCTCGCTACCGGCAAAGACCGGCTGCCCGCCTTCCAGTCCGTGGAGTGGGACAAGGCCCTCGGCTGGCTCAAGACGCGCACCGGCGCCGACCTCGCCCCCGAGCAGGCCGATGCGGTCAAGCTGGCCCTCACCGAGAAGGTCGCGGTGCTGACGGGCGGGCCGGGGTGCGGGAAGAGCTTCACGGTGCGTTCGGTGGTGGAACTGGCGCGGGCGCGGAAGGCGAAGGTGGTGCTCGCCGCCCCGACCGGCCGCGCCGCCAAGCGGCTGGCCGAACTGACCGGCCACGAAGCCGCGACCATCCACCGCCTGCTGAAGCTCCAGCCTGGCGGTGACCCGGAATTCGACGCGAACAACCCGCTGGACGCCGACCTGGTCGTGATCGACGAGACGTCGATGGTCGACGTGATCCTGGCGAACAAGCTGGTCAAGGCGGTCGCGCCGGGGGCGCACCTGCTGCTGGTCGGGGACGTGGACCAGTTGCCCTCGGTGGGCGCCGGCGAAGTGCTGCGAGACATGATCCGGGCGGGGACACTACCCGTCGTCAGGCTGACCAAGATCTTTAGGCAAGCGCAGCAGTCAGGGATCGTGATCAACGCGCACCGGGTAAACGCCGGGCGCCCGCCGTACCCGCCAGCCCCCGCACCGTCCGGCGCGAAAGCCAGGACATTTCCTGACTTCTACTGGTTCAACTCGGACGAGACCGAGGCGACCGCGGAGCTGGTGGCGGACATCGTGGCGCGCCGGATACCGGCGAAGTTCGGGCTCGACGCGCGGCGGGACGTGCAGGTGCTGTGCCCAATGCACCGCGGGCCGGCCGGCGCGGGCAGCCTGAACCTGCTGCTCCAGGAGGCGCTGACCCCGTACCGCGAGGGGGCGCCCGAACGGCGGTACGGCGGGCGCGTGTTCCGGGTCGGCGACAAGGTCACCCAGCTGCGGAACAACTATGACAAAGGCGCGGCCGGCGTCTTCAACGGCACGACCGGGGTGGTGACCGGCATGTCGCTTGAGGACCACTCGCTCACGGTCCGGACCGACGAGGACGAGGAACTCGCCTACGACTTCGACGAACTGGACGAGCTCGCGCACGCGTACGCGGTCACAATCCACCGGTCGCAGGGGTCTGAGTACCCGGCCGTCGTGATCCCGCTGACGACCAGCGCGTGGATGATGCTGCAGCGGAACCTGCTCTACACCGGAATCACGCGCGCGAAGAAGCTCGTCGTCCTCGCGGGCTCACGCCGCGCGCTCGCCGCGGCGGTGCGCACGACGGGCGCCGGGCGCCGCCACACGGCGCTGGCGCACCGCCTCCAGACCGGCTGACAGCTGCCGCTATCCGGCGAGTGACGCTTACCGCTCACCTAAACGTTGCTCACACGTCAGCCTTGGTATTCCACACATTTCTCCAGATCGCGACAGAATGGCGCACACGGATTGTTGTGGACCCTCTCGCCGGCAGGCTTTGCTCTGGGGCAGCGCCGTGAACACCACCCGCACCGCCGCCGCACGGCCAGCGAAACGGCGCAGCCAGCCACGCACCGTCTCCACCGGGCGCCCCACCGCGGCCGCCACCGTGTACCGCTTCAAAACTAATCGCATCGCCGAGGTCCATGATCAGGTTGCGGGCCTGCTGGGCGGTCCATGCGCCGTCCGGGTGGGCGGTCACGCACAGGACGTGCACGTGCCGGGTCTTCACCTCCATGACGAACGGCACGTACAGGCACCTGAGGAAGATCGTGTCGACGTGGAAGAAATCGCAGGCCAGCAGGCCATCAGCTTGAGTGCGCAGGAACGCCCGCCAGGAAGTGTCCACGTTCCGCGGGGCCGGTGCGCGCTGCCGGGCGCGCAAGATTCGCCGCACTGTCGCTTCGCTGATCTGGTGACCGAGCCGGCGCAGTTCACTGTGAACCCTGCGGTATCCCCAGGCCGGGTTCTCACGCGCCAGCCGCAGTACTAGGGCGCGGATCTCCGGGCTGGTGCGCGGGCGTCCGGGCCGGGTCGGGTGCGTCCACTTGCGCGTGATCAGATGGCGGTGCCAGGCCAGCAGCGTGCCCGGCGTGACGAGCCGGTCGGCGCGCAGCACGGCTGGCAGCAGCCGGGCCAGCGCCGCCAGGACCGCCCGGTCGGCCCAGTCCGGCTTCGGGCGGGCGACCTGACGCCGCAGCACCGCGACCTCATGACGGAGCATCATGATCTCCGCATTCTTAGACGTCTCGCTGCGACCCAGCAGCACCAGCCAGCCAAAGACCCGGATCATGATCAGGTAGAGCAGGCGAAGGGACACAAACCGCGATCTTGCCGGAACCAGCTCATCCGGACAAACCGCAGGTCACAGTATCTACGTCGGTATTTGAAGCGGTACAGGGTGGACAGCAGGCTGCCGATGGCCGCACCCCCCAGGGCGCCGCCGACCTGGATGGACACGGCGGTCGTGGCCGAACCGGCGCCGGTGTCTCCGCGGGGCAGCGGCCCGCTGACTGATGCGGTCGCCGACGGGATAACCAGGGCCGCTCCGATGCCAGGCTTCGGCGACTCGCGGCGGACCAGGTCAGCCTGGGGTCAGGGCGGAGGTGCGCTCCCGGCTCAGTTCTTCCGGGGCCGGGTCGGGTTTGCGGGCCAGGCTGCTGGGCCACCACATCCACCGGCCGATATCCAGGTTTAGCGCGGTGACCAGCACGGACCGCACGACGATCGTGTCGAGCGGGATGCCGAACGCGACCGCGAAACCCAGTTCGGTCAAGAACGTGACCGGGACCGTGGCCAGGACGGCGAACGTGCCGGCCAGCACGAAGCCGGCCGAGGTCATCACCCCGCCGGTCGCGGCGAGCCCGGCGATCGCGCCGTGCCGGGCGTCCCGCCGGATCGCCTCCTCCCGGACCCGGGTCATCGGGAAGATGTTGTAGTCGATGCCCAGCGCGACCAGGAACACGAACACGAACAGCGGGAAGCTGTTGTCCGCGCCGCCGAACCCGAACACGTGGTTGAAGAAGAACGCGCTGACCCCGAGGGCGGCGGCGAACGACAGCACCACCGTGGCGGTCAGGATCAGCGGCGCCACCAGCGCCCGCAGCAGCAGCCCGAGGATGACGAACACCACCGCCAGGATCAGCGGGATGATGACGTTCCGGTCGTGCGCGGACGCCCGCTGCCAGTCCAGGTTGACCGCGGTGTTGCCGCCCACCGGGGCGCCGGCGCCGGGAACGGCGCGCACCGCGGACCGCACCCGGTCGATCGTGTCGTGGGCGGCCTGGCTGTCGGGCGGCGGGGTCAGCGTGCCCTCCAGGTAGCCGTAGCCCGCCCGGGTGGCCGGTGGCGTTACGGCGGAGATTCCCTTGGTGGCGGCGACGGCGGACCGCAGCTGAGCCGCCGCGCCCGGGTTGCCGATCACGATGACAGGCACGCCCGTGCCCGCGGGGAAATGCGTGGCGAGCACGCTCTCGCCGGTCACCGAGTCGGGGTGCCCGCGGAAACCTTGCGCGTTGGTCAGGCCGCTGGCCTTCAGGCCGGTAAGCCCGAGCGCCAGGACACCCAGGACCACCACGGTGGTGATCCAGGTGATCCGCGGCCGGGGCGCGATGGCCCAGCCGACCCGCGCCCACATCCCCCTGGTGGTCGGCTCGGCCGAGCCGTAGGTGGGCCGGTACGGCCAGAAGACCCCCCGCGGGAAGGTCACCATCAGCGCCGGCAGCAAGGTGAGCATGACGAACATGCCCACCGCGACGCCGATCGCCAGCACCGGCCCCAGGCCCTTGGTCGGGTTCACCTCCGCGGCCAGCAGCGTCAGCCTCGCCACGATGACGGTGGACCCGCTGGCGATAATCGCCGGGCCGGCGCGCCGCAGCGCGGTGGCCATCGCCGGGTGGCGGCCGTCGTGCCGGCGCAGTTCCTCCCGGTACCGCGCCACGATCAGCAGCGCATAATCCGTGCTGGCGCCGATGACCAGCACATCCAAGATGGCGGCGCTTTGCGCGTTGACCGTCAGGCCGGCGTGGGCTGCCAGCAGGTAGATCACCGCCTGGGCGATGATCAGCGCCACCAAGGACGAGATCACCGGCAGCAGCCACAGCACCGGGCTCTGGTAGGCAATGAGCAAGATCACGATGACGACCGCCACGGCCGAGAACAGCAGGGTGCTGTCAAAGCCCTTGAACACATTGTTGCTGTCGGCCGCGTTCCCCAGCGGGCCGGTGATGTGAGAGACCAGGCCGTCCGCGTTCGAGCTGGTGATCGCGCGGATGGCATCGGCGGCCTTGCTCGCGCCGGCCCAGCCCTGGCTGCCCAGGTTGACCTGGAGGATGGTCTGCACGGCCTTGCCGTCCGCCGATGGGATGGGGCCCACGACCGTGCCCGGCATGACGTCGTGAAGCCCGGCGAACCGCCGCGCGTCCGCGGCCGCCTTGGCCCGGTCCGCGGCGGTCAGGCCCGCGGCGCGCTCATAGACCACGACCCCGGGGTAGACGTTGGGCGGCTGGAAGCGTGCCTGCACGTCCACGACCTTGGTCGACTCCGCACTGCCGGGCAGGAAGGCCTTCGCGTCGTTCTTCTCCGCACCCATGAGCTTCGTCGATAGCGGGGCCATGATCACGAGCACGACCACCCAGAAGCCCACCACCACTCACTTGGTCCAGCTCCCGGCCGGGATCTCGGCGAGCTTTCGTAGGTTCATTGGTTCCCCCTCGGGTTGCTCGGCCGGTCAGTGCCGGTCATCAGGGCCGTCCTCCCGCAGATCAGCCGCCGGGCTGGTCCGGCCGGGCACCGAGCTGAGCACAGCGATGACGCGTGCCAGCGGGAACTGCGCGATGTCGTTGACCCTGCGGACCTGGTCCGGGCCTGGCCGCCTCGAACAGGCACAGGCACCGCTGCTCATCCGGCGCGTAGATGCGCTGCAGGTAGCGGATCTTGCTTCCTCGCCGGTTCTCCCGGCGGACCGCCTCGTCCAGTGCCCGCTGTACGCCCGCCAGCTGAGGCGATGACAGGCCGCGCAGGTCAAGCTCCACCAGGTAGAGCCGACGGTCTGTCGCATCAGCCACAACTCTCCTCGCCGGTCACGCCAGTTAGGCACGCTTCGCGCGATCCTGTCAGACACGATGGCGGCGGGCAGGCCGCCGGGCATCCGGGAAATCCCGGATATTGTCACGGATTTCGGCGGCTGGCCGGCCGGCTGCCGGGTGATCTGGCGCCGCGGACCCGGCATCGGCGGCGCTGCCATGTACGGCGGGACCTGTCGGCCGGCGCGGCCGCTGACCAGGCGGCAATCTGCGCCCGCCTGCTGACGCCGAATTTATCCATGATGTGCTGCACGTGGGTTTCCACGGTCCGGGCCGCCCTGATCGCGTTCGCAGCCATCGGCCTGTTCGGCGCCGGGTAACCACGGGAATCCTCGGCGTGGTGGCCGTGGCCATCCGCTGGGAGGAGAAAAACCTCACCCTGACCAGTGAGGCGACCGGCAAAGTGACCCGGGCCGGGCGCTGGCTGAACGGAGTGGGCGTTCGCGCTGCCGCCGGGTCTCCTCGCTGCCGCCGGCAGCGCGCGGTGGCTGGGAGCCCTGGTTCGCGGAGACGATGACGGCCTCCCGACCCTGCCGTCGCTGGTGTGCCTTCGACGTCGCCGCTCGTGAGCCATGCTGGCGTCCGGCGTGGCGACGGCCAGCCACATGAGCAGCGGCCGCCCGGCGCTTACGGGCCCGCCGCGACCGGGACTGGACGGCACCGGTGTGCCTACTGTGGCTGAATTCTGATCAAGATGAGCGCCGTCCAGTTGCGGCCGTTCTGCACGCCACAGGCCGGCTCGTGGTCAGGGCCGAAGGACGGTCCGCCGGCCGCTGCTGCTGTGCTGCCAGGCCGACTCGACCTCGGCGAGGGGCACCTCGTCGAGGTCGATCGGCAGGTCACCGGTGGCTGCGATGGCCATGAACTGGGGAATCGCGCTGATGATCTCAGCAAGGGGGATGGTGCCGGGGCCGCTGCCGAGGATTTCCAGCCCAGAGCTGCGCAGCACGTCAGCGGGCAGGCAGATGGTAGGGCCGGCCATCTGTCCGACCTCCACCAGGCGGACCCGCGGCGCGGCATGGGCCATGCCACGCCGGGTGATGGCCGCGATGGCGGCCTCGGTGGGGTGGCCCCAGAGGTAGTCGATGATGACGTGTATTCCGTCCGGGCCGGCCGCGTCGGCGAGGGCGGCCGTGTCGTCGGGGCCGCCGAGCGCGACCGTGGCGGTCGCGCCGAGTTGGTCCAAGATGGCCCGATTGCGGCCGGCGGCGATCACCCGGCCGGCGCCCATCCGCGCTGCCAGCGCCACGGCGATCCGGCCAGACACGCCGGTGGCGCCCAGCACCAGCACAGTTTCGCCGGGCTGCAGCGCGGCCCGCCGGGTCAGCGCCAGCCAGGCGCCATTTCCCGGGTTGATGATGGCCGCAGCCGTCACCTCGTCCAGGCCGTCGGGCAGCGGCAGGACGAATGGGGCCGCGGCGCGCTGGGCCATGGGGCCGTAAGGGGGGCGGACCCCACCGAAATAAACGCGGGTGCCGTCCGGGGAGCGGCCCGTGCCGTCAATACCGGGGATCATCGGCAGCGTGCCCTGGCTGCCATAGTGCTCACCGCTGGCCAGCATTCGCACAATCGGGTGCAGGCCGGCGGCGGTGACCTCGATCAGGGTTTCCCCATCGGCTACGACCGGCTCGGCGAAGTCGGCGAACCGCGGGCCCCTCTCCGGTGAATCGATTACCGCTGCCTTCATCGTCAAAGCCTCCCAAAGACGGCATCTCAGCCGGATCGTACCGAACGCTGGGCCCGTCGGTTTTCTTCCGGACCGCGCCTGTCGCTCCCGCCTGCCACCTCCGCTCCGTTCGCAGCCGGCTTCTTCGCTTCGCCATTTACATGCCCATGATCGAGCCGGACGCCAGCCGCCCGGTGCCCCGCATCGCTACCTGTCGGGCTCGAATACACGATCAGGGCGGTGACCTGCTTCTTTCCGTAATAGCGTGGGCATGTCATGCGGCGATCTGGTACTCGTATGTAAGTCCGAGGACTTGTTTCCGGCGGATCCGGTGCTCGGCGAGGTTGACCTCCGGTGGCCGGGTGCCGGCTTGAGCCGGCGCGAGCTGGCCCGGCGCGGGGTCAATCCCGGCATCATGCAGGATCTGCCATTCCGTGGAGGCCGCAATCTGGTGGCCGAGCCTGACGAGCTCGCCTTGCATCCGCCGGTGCCCCCACGCCGGGTTGTCCGTTGCCATGCGGATCACGAGCTTACGGATCGCGGCTGCCGTGGCCGGTCGCCCGCGACGCCGCCGGTTCGTGTAATTCCACTTTGCGTGGCCAGCCGGCGATGCCAGTCCAGCAGTGTCGCCGGGGTCACCGCGAACACCTCGCCCCAGTGGTGCCGGGGGGTCAGCCGGGACAGTGCCGCGAGCCACAGCCGGTCGGCTGGCCCGTAGCGGACCCGGCTGACCTGGCGGCGAAGCACCGCATTCTCATGCCGCAGCACCAAGAGTCCGGCATCCTTGGACACCTCACGCCGGGCCAGCACCATCAGGCAGCCCAGCAGACGGCGCGCGAGCATGTAGGCGACGGAGAAGATCACTCAGCGATGATCCCAACCCCCGACCACTGCTCAGGCCATGCCAGATCGAGTAATCGAGCCCCACAGGTTCCTGCTCATCGCCGGCGAGGACGGCCAGGCATGGTGCGAAGCAGCCAGGCAACTCGCCGCGGAGGCCGACCTCCCGCCGGCGCGCTGCGGATCGGCCATCTCGACGGCGACTATCACGACCCGCGCTGCAGCTGGCAGCGCCACAATGCCAATTCATCCGAACGGGCAGTGGTGCATGCCCTAACCGGCCGTGACGCTGCGGGCGCGGGTCACGCCCAGGTGGTGAGGGCGATGGCCAGGTAGGCGAGCGTGATCGCGAGGCCGAGCAGGGCCGGTGTGATCTCCTTCCCCGCCGTCTTCTGCCCGGCGGTGGGTGATCAGCGCGCCGACGAACAGCAGGGCCATCCCGGCCGCCGCGGCCACGCCCAGGGGATGCCACCACAGGCCGATCACGACGCCTGCGGCGGCGGCGAGTTCGGCTACCCAGATGAGCCGGTAGCGGGACCAGGGGATACCGAAGTGCGCGGCGGACTGCCACATCGTGGGCTGGCCGGTCAGCTTGCCGACCGCGGTGAGCAGGCAGGCCGCAGCCAGCAGCAGCGAGATGGTGACGAACGCGGCAACCTCCTGGCGAGGCTGCGCCTCAGACCGTCGAGCAGTCCGCTGACCTGGTTTTTTCCGCTCGCCTTTACGATTTTAAGCGCACTTACGCAGGGACCTGCGGTCACGTTGGCGGACCGCCACCCGCTGCGCCGAAGTTCCGGTTCGCCTCCGAATCGGCCGTGCCACTCCGAAGTGGCTGGTCAGGGCACTGTCTGCGGATTGTGAAGCCGGGTGTTCACGGCGCTACGCCTCAGGAATACTCAGGACAAGTGTCATGTCAAAGTCTCCGGGACCGAGGAGCCCCAGCGGGCGGCCGGCAGCGGACCGGCGGGCTCCGGGCGGGCTGGCGAGGGAGCCGGTGCCGGAGACCCGGGCACGGCACTGGCCGGGACGTACCAGGGCAGGCGCGGCAGCCGGTGCCGGGGCTCCACCGCCGCGATCACGCGGTCGGGGCGCACGACGACGGTCAGCGCAGGGTTGGCCACCAGGGCCCGGATGCCCGCGGGCGGTGCGTCGCCGGCGAGACGGACGTCGATCCAGTCGGCGTCCTGCCCGGCGCCCGGTCCTGCGGGGGGGCGGGTCCCGGATGTGCTGCTGATCCGGACCAGGACGAGGCCGTGCCGGCGGCAGAAGTCCGTCAGTGCGGGGTCGGGGCGGCGTGCGGTCAGCACGGCGGGGCGTCCGGCCAGGATCGTGTCCAGCCGGACGGGGGGGCCGTCACTGGTGGAGACCAGGGGGTTGGGGATCAGGCCGCCGATCCGCAGCGCGGGCGGAATGCCGGATGGCAGGAGGCGCCGCGGGGGTGGCTGCAGGGCGCCGGCCTTCAGCCGGGGGGTGGCCGTGGAGCCCATGAACTCGCTGATGCGGTCGCTGCGCACGGCGGCGGCCAGGGCGATCCGGCGGACGGCGGCGGCGCGGTCCTGGCCGCCGGTCATCGCCCAGCCGACCCGGACGGCCTTTTTGATCAGGGCCTTGGCGTGCGGGCGGCGTTCAGCCTCATAACTGGCCAGCAGGCCGGCCCCGGCCCGGCCGGTGAGCACGTGCGCGAGTTTCCAGGCCAGGTTGTCGGCGTCGCGCAGCCCGGCGGCCAGGCCCTGGCCGATGAACGGCGGGGTGAGGTGGGCGGCGTCGCCGAGCAGGAAGACCCGCCCGGCCTGGAAGCGGGAGGCCAGCCGGGCGCGGAAGGTGTAGCTGGCGCTGCGGATGATCTGCAAGCCGGCGAGGTCGCTGCGTCCGGTCCAAGGTCGCTAGCAGCTGGCCGAGGGCGTGCGGGGTGATCAGGCCGGTTTCGTCTTCGCCGTCGAACAGCCGGAACTCCCAGCGGTACCGGTCGCCGGTGACCTGCATGAAGGTGGCGGCCCGGCCCGGGTCGCAGATCTGCTCCACGCCGTCCCAGGTATTAAGGCCGGTCTCGGCCTTGATGTCGACTACGAGCCAGCGCTCGGTGAAGCCCAGGTCCTCCATGGTGATCCCGGTCAGCTGGCGGATCGTGCTGTTGGCGCCGTCGCAGCCCAGCACGACCCGGCCGGTGAACGTCTGCGGCTGGCCGGCGATGCGGGCGTGCACCCGGACCGGGGCCGCGGTGAGCGGGCCGGGGGCATCGTCATCGTCCAGCCCGATCACCTCGGTGCCGCGGCGGAAGCCGATCAGCGGGTGCGCCTCGGCCCGGGCGAGCAGCAGCTCTTCCAGGTCGGGCTGGTGGAACATGTTCGCTTGGGGGAAGCCGTGCTGGCTGGCCTGGTGCTCCCGCCGGAACTCGGCCATCACGCGGTGCCCGGCGTCCAGCAGCCGCAGCCCGCTGCCGGGCCGGGACCGGGCCAGGAATCCCTCGCTCACGCCGATCCGGTCCAGGGTCCGGGCAACCTCGTCGTCCAGGTGCACCGCGCGGGGCAGCGGATGCGGCTGGGGCCAGCGTTCCAGCAGGGTGACGGGAATGCCGAAGTCGGCGAGCAGGAGGGCCGCGGTGCAGCCGGCCGGGCCGGCGCCGACGACGATGACCGGCTGGGAGTTCGCGGGGTACTGGTCGTTCATGGTCGTGTATCTTTCTGCGGTCACTTGCTGGTGGTCTGTTCGGCGGGCGACGGCCCGGAGCGGACGGTCAGGGCGAACCCGGCGACGGCGTCTTGCACGCGATCGGGGTCGGCGCCGGTCACGGTGACGACCAGCCGCCCGTCCTCGTGCGCCGCGGTGGCCCGGGCATCCGGCAGGCCCGCCGCGTCCAGCGCGTCGGTGATGGCGCGGACGGCGGCGTCGGCGGCCAGCGCGGGCTTGAACTGCTTACCGACCGCGGTGACCGGGATCTCGGTGACCGGGTAGATGCGCTTGGGCCGGGCGGCGGGCTCGTCGATGGCGTCCGCGGCCCACGCCAGCAGGTCGGCCTCGTCGAACCGGCCGGGGCCGGCCGGGACGACGTAGGCGACCGGGATCTCGCCGGCGTGCCGGTCGGGGCGGCCGACGGCCACGGCGGCGCGGACGCCGGGGTGGCGCAGCAGCGCCTCCTCGATCACCCGGGGGTCGATGTTGTGGCCGCCGCGGATGATCAGGTCCTTGGCCCGGCCGGTGAGGGAGACGAAGCCGCCGGCGTCGACGCGGCCGAGGTCGCCGGTGTCCAGCCAGCCGTCCCGGACGATGCCTTCCCGGCTCACCCGGGGACCGCCGGGGGCCGGGTCGGTGACGTACCCGGCGAACACGGCGGGCCCGCCGATCACCAGCACGCCGGTCTCGCCGGGGCCGCAGTCGGCCCACGGCCCGTCGCCGATCCGGACGGCTTTGACCTGCTGGCCGGGCAGGGCCCGGCCGACCGACCCGGGCCGTTCCTGCCCCGGCCGGGTCCAGGTGCTCGCGCAGGTCGCCTCGGTGAGTCCGTAGCCCTCCAGCAGGTGCCGCCCGGTGTGCCGGGCGAAGGCTTCGCGCACCGAGGACGGCAGCGGGGACGCGCCCACGATCGGCACGCGCAGCGTACTGATGTCGGCGTCGACCGGGACCTGCGCCAGGGTGCCGTAGACGGTGGGCACGGCGGACATGGCCGCGATCTGGTAGTGCTCGACGATCGTCCAGAACCGGGTGTACAGGGCCTTGTCGCGGTAGCCGGCCGGGCCTGGCCACACCACCCGGGCGCCGCTGAACATCGGCGCGATGCCGGTGACGATCAGCGCGTTGACGTGGAACAGCGGCAGCCCGCCCAGCATCCCCTCCCCGGCCGCCAGCCCGCTGCACACCGCGATCCCCCGGCCGCAGGCGAGCTGGTTGGCGTGGGTGTGCGCGGCGATCTTCGGGGCGCCGGTAGTCCCGCCGGTGTGCACGAACGCGGCCAGATCATCTGCCGTCGGCGGGTCCGCGCCGGCCAGGCGGCCTGCCGGCTGCCCGGCGATCACCTCATCCAGGTAGGCCACGACCGGCCCGCGGCTGTCCGGGGCATGCCCGGCAGGCGCGTCACCGTCCAGGAGAGGCGGGGTGCCGCGGGCGCCGTCCGGCCGCAGCGCCAGGACCGCGGTCATCCCCGCCTGCCGGGCCACCTCGACCAGCCGCTGCCACAGCTGCGGGTCCAGCTCGGGCCCGGCCGCGACCAGGACCCGCGATCCCGTGCGGCGGATCAGCTCGGTGATCCGCTCGCTCGACAGCGCGGGGTTGACCGGGGCGGCGATCCCGGCGGCCTCCGCGGCCAGCGTGGCCGCGTACAGCATGGAGGTGTTGACGCTGGACAGCGTCACCGCGTCACCGCGCCGCACCCCCACCGCGGTCAGCGCATTGGCGATCCGGGTCACCGTACCCGCCAGCTGCGCGTAGGTCCAGTCCAGGCGCCGGGTGTAATCACCCGGGTCCGGGATCCATTGCATGGCCACGCCGTCGGGCCAGGCGCGGGCGGCGTCCAGCAGCAGCTGGTAGGTCGACTCCGGCAGCGGCAGTGTCGTTGTCTGTTTGGTGGTCATGGCAGCTTCCCGATGATGGTGTTGTGCTGGGTGCCCAGGTCGAGCTGCCCGTCGGGCGAGGCGATGGTCGCGGTGATGACGTCGCCGTCGTGCAGGTAGCGGGGGTTGCCCGCCTGCCGGCCGAAGAACAGCTTCCACCGGGTGGCGGGCGGCAGCAGCCCGGCGACCAGCCCGGCGAGCTTGGCTGGTGCTTTCAGCGCGGTGCCGCCGGGGGTGCCGGTCAGCAGCAGGTCGCCCGGGGCCATCGGCTGGAACCGGGACAGCAAGGTCAGCGCGCGGGCCGGCCGGACGATCATGTCCGCCGCCACGCTGTTGTCCTGCCGCACCTGCCCGTTCACCCGCAGCGTCAGCCGCAGCGAGCCCAGCCGGGCCAGGTCCGCCGCATCCACCAGGGTCAGCCAGGGACCCACCGGGGTGAAGGTGGGGTAGGACTTGGCCTCGTAGAACTGGGTCTTGACCAGCTGGATCTGCCGGGCGCTGACATCGTCGGCGACCACCAGCGCGGCGACGTAGCGGGCCAGGTCCGCGTCGGTCACCGTGGTACCGACCGGCAGGTCCGTCCCGATGACCAGGCCGAGCTCCACCTCGTAGTCCAGGAACCCGACCCCGCCGGGGCGGATGATGTCGCTGGCCGGGCCGGTGATCGAGTGCGAGGCCTTACGGAAGAACGCCGCCGGCACCGTGGCCGGGTCGAACCCGGAGTCGATCGCGTGGGACCGGTAGTTCACCGCCTGCGCGACCACCCGCGCCGGAGCGGTCACCGGGCTGACCAGGTCCAGGGATTCAGCGGGCACCGCCTCCCGCGGCGCGGTGGCGTGCGCGGCCTCGATCGCCGCGGCCAGCGCCGCCCGGCCGGCGAGCAGCCCGGCCGTCGTGGCCGCGGGCAGGTCCAGCCGGACCAGCCCGGCCGGCGTCACCGCCCACCAGGCCTCCGCGGTGCGGGCCAGGTTGATACTCATCGAGCTCTCCTTCGCGCGAAATCCCGTCAGGAGCTCATCGCCTTGATCAGCCCGCGCAGCGCGCGCAGGTCCACCTCGTTGCCCTTCTCCCGCAGGGCTTTGATCGCCGCGACGGCCACGCGCGGGTCGTTGGTGCCGGTGAACTCCGCCGTGGCCTTCGGCCCCCACTGGGCCAGGCCGCTGGCCGACAGCGGAGCCCAGCCGGGCTCCATCGCGGCGCCGAACACGTCGCCGTCGGTGTAGTGCTCGAACATCAGCCGGTCCGGGTCACGCCAGTAGTCGAAGATCTGGCTGCCCTGGATGTGCCTTCCCAGGCCCCACGCGTGCCGGTAGCCGCGCTCGCGCAGGTACTCCCCGCTGGCGGCGACCTCATCCAGGTCGGTCAGCTCGTAGGCCGAGTGCACGTAGCCGGTGTGCGGCTGCAGGGCCATGGCCAGTGTGTGGTGGTCGGCGGGGACGGTGCCCAGGTCGCAGCGGATGAACGCCATCGCCGGGCCGCGGTCACGCTGCCCGTCCAGGTACAGGAAATCGCTGACGATCAGCCCGAGGGTGTCCAGGTACCAGTCCAGCGCCGCGCGGAACCGGGTGGTGCCCAGCACCACGTGCCCCAGCCGCTGGACCTCCGCGGGCCGCCGGGCCGGCCGCTGGGTGGCGTTGACGCGGGCCGGCCCGGAGCCGAAGTTCAGCGGCAGCGGGGGACGTCCGGGCAGCGCGGGCAGGTCCGGGACGCCGTGCACCACCCGCACCGGGTACCCGCTGGGGTCACGCAGCAGGACGGTGTGGCCGCCCCAGTGCGCGGTGACCGTCCCGTCCATGCCGCGGGCCAGCCGGTCCAGGTCGTCGCGGTCGGCGGCCTGGAAGGCAGGCCCGACGAACCGGGGGCGCGGGCCGCGGCGGACCACCAGGCACGCGGCAGCCGCCTGCCGGCCGCGCAGCAGCAGCGTGTCCGGCGTCCGGTCGGCCACGGTGAAGCCGAAGTCGGTGCCGAACCGCTCGGCGCGGTCCAGGTCCGGCTTCTCGAACTCCAGCCACGCCAGCCCGGCCACCTTGACCAGCGGATTCCCCGACCGCCCCGGGTGCTCCCCGCGCAGTGCACCGGTCTCGCTGTGCAGCGAGCGATGCGGGTCCTGCCTCGGTCCATCCTGCGACGGGGTCCGGGCCGGGTTCAGGTGTGTCGTCATGATCGGTTCCCTCACTCTCAAGTATTGATTGACCCGATCATTCTTGTAGCCAACTATCAGTTATGATGGTAGCGTTCGTCAAGGGTCGGCCTGGCCCTCGGTCACGGTGCTGGCGCTGGTCATCTTCTTCGCAATGTACGCTTCATCGCCGCTGGCCTGAAGGCCATGCAGGCGTTCAGCAGCGCCAAGCCCGGGCCGTCGCCGGCGCCGCCGCGCGTGAGCCTGGCCACACGATGGCCACATAGACGGACACACCGGGCCAGCTGCCTGCGCCCGGCAGCCAGCCAGAACCGAAGTACGCACCCGAGGTACGCCATTTCCCCGATGCGCTCACTGGCGGATCCGGCCTACGGTCGCCACGTGGCCTTGTTCCTCGTCTTCCGCGACCTGCCCGCGGGTAACGAGGGACCAGTACACCGCCGCTCAGCGTGCAGCCGCCGATGCCTCCCGCCACTCCAGCAGGGTCGGCCGCGAGGTCAGCTAGCTGGGGGATTCTTTCTCACCAACCCCGACCGGGCGATCTGCATCTTCCAAGCCGAATCGGCCGCCGACGCCGCAGCGGTCAACAAGCAGGCCGGAGTGCCCGCCACCGACATAGTCGAAGCCATAGACCTGCGCCCCGCAACCTAACGGCGACCCGGTGCGGCCGACGGTCCGCCTACGAGATCGTCTGCACCCGCGCGATCAAGATCACCGCTGGCATACAGACCGGCCGATCTGCCGTCGTAGCCCGAATGGCCAGCGCTTTTCTCAGCCGCGCCGAGTCGGCGTCCGGGCGTTTTGCGTCCCTGTGAGTCCGTCACGGTCAGTGATCCCGCCTCAACAAGTGCAGAGTGCCGCCCGCCTTACGCAGGACGTGGCTTGCGCGCTTCCACCACACTCGGCCGTGCATTTGCGGAACATGGGCACATGAAGACTCCTCCCGATCTGTGGGCCGCTCGTGATCGGCGCCTATAGCCAGCCTACGAGCCGCCATCCAGGGAGTTCTTCATCCCAGGAGTCGATGATCCGGCTGAGGCCGAAGCCCAGTGGACCAGGTTCGCGGAGGGCTTCCGCCCGGAGTGCCGACGAGTGCACTCCCTGACCTACAGGCATGAGGGCAGCGAGATCGAGGTGACGGTGGGTGCGCCGCGCAGAGAGCGGCGCCCGAAAACCGGTCCCCATGGCGGTCGCCTCCGGAATGCGGGCCTCACCGGGCCGCATTCGACCGGGACGACGGTTCTCGCGATTGTGGATGCGGGCATGGTGATTGAGGCCTGGTCGGAGGGGCCATCTGACGGCGGGTGGCACAGCCCGTCGTTCGTCGGCCCGGAATCCCTGATCCGCATCCAGTACTTCAAGGGCTCGGGGCCTGAGAACGGCCAGGGACAGTGATCAGCCCAACCAGCGTGAGCCCGCTTGCCGCGCACGCCACGAGTACCAGATTTTCGACGTCGCCGCCACACCTGTCACAAACGGTCAAATGTCGGCAGCGCACAAGAGCCGCCGTTCTGTATTCACGGAGGCGACGATCGACTGCGAGGCTTTGGCAGCACAGATTGAGGCGTTCGTTCTGTGCGGTAACGCCAGATCACTGGAGGCGTCACGGCGGCGTGATCGATACTCAGCGGAACCGCGGGAGGGGGCGTCCTATGCCGACGGATCATGACCATTTCAACGGCAGCGTCAACCTGGACGATGCCGGGTCGGTGATGCGCGGGGATCGTCTCGCCGATCCCGGCCGGCCTGCGGCGCATTCCGGACCGGGTGACCGTGGACCAGGCTAGCTGGATCTTGCGATCGAGGCGGGCGATGTCGTCCCGGCCGGCGGGCGGCTGCTGACGGCGGCCACGCTGGGGGTCGATGAGTCCGTGCTGACCGGGGAGAGCCTGCCCGTCGCCAGGGGCACCGAGCCTGTGGCGGGCGCTGGCACGCCGCTTGGCGACCGGGCCGGCATGGTGGACATGAACACCAGCGTCACCCGCGGCGCGGGCGAGTTCGTGGTCACCGCGACCGGGATGGCCACCGAGGTCGGCCACATCTCCGGGATGCTGGCCGAAGAGCAGGACGTCACGACCCCGCTCGCCCGCCAGATGGACCGGCTCGAGGAGCAGATCCTGGTGATCGCGGGCATCGCGCTGGTCGTGTCGATGGCGCTGAACCTGGCCCGGGGCGAGACGTTCCTCGCGGTCTTCGACGCCGCCGTCGCGTTCGCCATCGCCGCGATCCCGGTGGGGCTGCCGACGGTGGTGACGACCATCCTGGCCGGGGGACGGAGCAGCTCGCCAGGGCCGGCGCGATCATGAAGCGGCTGGCATCGACCGAGACGCTCGGCTCCACCTCGGCGATCAACTCGGACAAGACCGGCACGCTGACGCTGAACCAGATGACCGCGGTCCAGATGGTGGCCGCGGGCCGCCGGTATGCGGTCGAGGGGAAGGGCTACTCGACAAGCGGTCACATCACCCGGGTCGCCGGGGAGGCGGACATCGGCCTGGATGAGTTCCTGCTGCCGATGGTGCTGGCCTCGGACGCGGTGGTCAGGGACGGCGAGCTGATCGGGGACCCGACCGAGGGCGCGCTGGTTGTGCTGGCCGCCAAGGGCGGCATCGACGCGGTCTCCACCCGGGACCGGTACCCGCGGGTCGCCGAGCTGCCGTTCGACGCGGCCTGCAAGCTGATGGCCACGTTCCACACGATGAAAGACGCGTCGGGCCGGGAGGTGATCCGGTGCTTCGTCCAGGGCGCACCGGATCAGCTGCTGGCCCGGGCCGCCACGGTCGCCGACGCCGCGCCGGCCCGGCGCCAGCCGACGGCGCATTCCGGCGGCGGTACCTGGCCGGGAACCAGCGGCTAGGGGAGCAGGGCCTGCGGGTGATCGCCACCGCGCGCAAGGACTTCGACCCGGCGGCCTTCGGCCCCAGCGCCGGCCTGCTCCCGCTGGTCACCGGTCTGGAGCTGCTCGCGCTGACCGGCATCGTCGGCCCGCCCCGCCCCGCCGCCAGGGCATCGATCGCGACGGCGACCAAGGCCGGCATCCGGGTCCGGATGATCACCGGCGATTACGCGGTCACCGCCGCCGCGGTCGCCGGCCAGCTGGGCATCGACGGGGCGGTCCTGACCGGCGCCGAGTTCGGCGCGATGAGTGACGAGGAGGCACTGAGCAAGGTCGACGGCATCGGCGTGATCGCCCGGGTCAGCCCCGGGCACAAGGTCCGCCTGGTCGACGTGCTCAGGAAGCAGGGCCAGGTCGTCGCGATGACCGGGGACGGCGTCGATGACGCGCCGGCGGTGAAGAAGGCCGACATCGGGATCGCGGTGGGCACCGGCACCGAGGTGACCCGGGAAGCCGCGGTGATGATCCTGACCGACGACAACTTCTCCACCATCGTCAGGGCCGTCGAACTGGGCCGCGGGCTGTATGACAACCTCGACCCGGTACATCCGGTTCCAGATGGCCGGCCTGTTCGGCTACATCGCCACGTTTCTCGGCGCCAGCATTTTCAGCATCGCCGGGGGCATACCGCTGCTTCCGCTGCAGACGGTGTGGGTGAGCTTCACCATGCTGTCCATCCAGTCGGTCGGGCTCGGGTACAGCAAACCTGCCGGTGGGCTGATGGAACGCCCGCCGCTGCCGCCGGGCCGGCCGATCCTGACCCGCGGGATCCTCGCCTGGCTCGCCTTCGCCGACCTGCTGATGGGTAGCCGACGCTATATCTCGCCCGGCGGGCCGTAAAGGCCTAAGGGCCCTGGCTAGCGGGGACCGATAGTCCTAGCCTTCCTGATGGCAGACGAAGACGGTGGACTTCGATTTGTAGAGGCCGCCGGGCAGCACCGCGTGCCGCGCGGGTCACCAGCGTGAGAGCGCTCGCGGACGGCGGCTCGCTGAGCAGCAGCCTCATGGTCCAGGGCCAAGCAGGTGCGCTCGTTGAGGCTCCGGAGCCAGGAGACGGTCGTGAGCAAACATCCCAGGCGCGAGTCGCCGGCGAAGGCCGCAAGGGCCCAGGCGGAGGCAAGGACCCAGGCGGAGGCCGCGCAGGCCCAGGCCGACCTGGCCGAGGCTGAGGTGAAGGTGGCTAAGGAGCAGGACGCGGCCATCGCTAGGGCGTTGCAGGAGGACGGGGCGCACCGGCACGCGGACCTGGAGGAGGTTGCTGAGAAAGAGGCCGAGGCCGTGCCGGACTGGCCACCCGACCCCTGATCATCGGGGAACCGGTGGCCAGGACCGCAATGGCGACCTCAGGCAGCCGATCCGGCCGGGGTGCCGACCGGCTGGGCGAGGATCTGGCTGAGCGCGGCGGCCAGCGCGGCGCGGGGGTCGCTGTCAGCGGCCGGGTGCCGCCAGGCGATGAACCGGTCCGGGCGGACCAGGATCGCGCCGCCGCTGGTGATCTGGCGGTGGCGCAGCCAGGTGCAGCGCGGGTCGTACAGGTCGCCGTCAAGGTGGCCGATCCGCACCGCGTCGAGCGGAAGGTCCGCCTCCGCGGCGAGTTCCCTGGCCGCGTCGCACCACTCCTGGCCGTCCTCGCCGGCGATCAGCAGGAACCGCCCCGGCGCGAGGAGGTCCTTGACCGGGCGGCGGTGGCCGTCCTCGTCGTCGATCCAGGCGTGCGGCAGCGGGGCACCCGGGCGGGTGGACGGCTGGTACACGCGGATCCCGTCGATCGGCGCGGGCGGGGCGCTGCCGTCGGGAACCACGGCGGCGGACTGGTAGCTGTAGCCGTATTCGACGTTGAGCTCGCTGAACTCCATCGACTGCGCGCGCATCATCCGCAGCACGGCCGAGCGGTGCCCGGCGTCCTCGGGCCGGCCGTCCCACATCCGGCGCAGCTGGGCCATGTTCTGCTCGGCGGTGTTCTCGTGGGAGATGCCGAGCGCCGCGCCGATCTCGAAGTGGTTGACCGCGTTCTCCAGCGACCGCTGCGCGTTGTGCTGATCGACCGGGCGCCGCTCGGCTTCGTAGGTGTCCAGCAGCGCCGGAGATGCGTGCCCGGCGAGCACGGCCGCGACCTTCCAGCACAGGTTCTGCGCGTCGTGGATCGCGCTGGTCAGCCCCAGCCCGCCGGTGGGCGGGTGGCGGTGCGCCGCGTCCCCGGCCAGGAGCACGCGGCCGGCCCGGAACGCGGAGGCCAGCACCGCCTCGACCGACCAGCGGGTGATCTTGTGGATCGTCATCGGCAGGTCCGGGATGCCCAGTGCCTGGCGGGCGTCGGCTTCGACCTGCGCGTCGGACTGGGCGCGGGGATCATCGACCGGGTAGTTCAGGTGGATCACCCACTCCCCGGACTGGGGACCCCACTGCTGCGGTCCCATCGGGACCATCACCACCAGCACGCCGGCTTGCGGTGAGAAGATCCAGCGGATCAGCACGTCCGGGTCCTTGGCCCAGGGTGAGAAGTCGGCGGAGACGTGCAGCGTCGCGGTCTGCGTGATCACGCCGAGCCCCTCGTATTCGGCACCGATCAGGCTGGCCACCCGCCGGCCGCCGTCCGCGCCGAGCAGGTACCGGCAGCGCACCGCGTAGGAGCGGCCGGAGGCGTTGTCGCGGATCGTGGCCCGCACGGCCTCGCCGTCTTGCTCCAGGCCGGTCAGCTCGTGGCCGAACCGGATCCGGCCCGGCGAGAGCTTCTCCGCGCGGGCCTTCAGCAGCGGCTCCAGCCGGATCTGCGGCAGGTTCTGCTGCCGCCACGGGCTGGCCGCCCGCCAGCTGTCATCGGCCCCGCCGGCGCCCCAGCACTCCAGGCGCGCGAGGCGGCGGCCGTAGTCCGGGCCCGGGCCGGCCAGGCCCGCGTAGAACGCGGTCGCCGCCATCTGCTCCGGCGGCGTGCTGCGCTCGGCGATCGCGCCGGCCACGCCCGCGTCGTCCAGCACCTCCATCGCCCGCTGGTTCAGCACATGGGCCTTGGGCAGATCGGAGGTCTGCGGGCGCGCGCTGACCAGCAGGTGCTCCACGCCCAGGCGGGCCAGCAGCATCGAGCTGGTCAGGCCGGCGCCGCCGCCGCCCACGATCAGAACCGGGACGTCCTCTTCCTCAGCACCTGCGGTGAAACGCATGGCGCCTCCTTCCTCTAGAACTGGAATGAACACTACAATAGTGAAATTGGAGTGTCAACTCCAATAGTCGCGGTATGCTGGCCGCATGGCAGGGCGAATCGAGGTGACGCCCAACCGCCGGGGCGTGAGGTCCCGGGAACTGGTGCTGGACGCCGCCGAGCGGGTGATGGCCGAGCACGGCTTCGAAGCCGCCACCCTGGCCCGCGTGGTGGCCGAAGCCGGCATCCCGATGAGCTCCGTCTACCACTATTTCGGGTCCAAGGACGGCATCCTGCTCGCCGTCATGGAACGCGGCGCGGACCGCTTTTTCGCCGGCTTGCCCGACCTGACCCGCCGGGCCGGGCGCCCCGCGCAGCACCTGGCCCGGGTGGTGTCGGCCGTCGTCGGCACGCTCCAGCGGCACCCGGACTTCCTCCGGCTGCTGATCGTCTTCGCCGCGCAGCCCCCCGCCGACGGGCCAGGGAGAGATACAGGCCGTCGTCCGCCGGGTCCGCGGGCACGCGCTCGAGCTCCTGCGGGCCCAGATAGCGGCCGCGTTCGGCGACGATCCGCGCGAGCCCGGTCACTGACCAGCTCGCGCGGTTCGCGCTCGCCGCCATCGACGGCGCGTTCGTGGCCGGCCAGACCGACCGCGGGGCCACGCTGGAGTTGCTGCTCCAGCCGCTCGCGCCCTCGCTCGTGGCGTCGCGCCAGGCCCTGCTGGCCGGAAGCTGAGCAGGCCACCCGGTGTCCGTGGCCGGCCGCGGTGTCAAGCCCCGGGCCGGCCGGGAAACCCCCCGCTCTTGCTGCGGAAAGGTTGTTCCGAAACGGCTGCCTGCCTTGCCGGGCTCGCTCTGCCCCGGATAACCGACGATCCGGGTAGACCACACGCATCGCAGCGCCACCCTGGCTAGCCGGTGATCCCTAGAGCCCGCCGCCAGATGAGCCGGCGGTGACCAGGGACGTCACTTCTCACACGTCGATGATGGGGCGCTCGGGCGTGCCCGCCAGCCGCGATGCCCCAGATGCCTGCGCCCGGCAGTGCGGCGCTCACTCGCGCCATCGCGCTTGACAATCATCCGATCATGTCTGATAACTTATTACAAGACTGATGAAACCTGACAGTAGGTTGGGGCGCGAAAGGAGCTGATCATGATGACACAGGACAGCCGGACGGAGGTCCTGGCTGGCGTGGGACAGGCCCAGGACCCGCATCGCTCGCTGCACAGCGAGACCGGTGCGCTGCGCGGGGAGCACCCGGGGCGGTCGGGGAATCCGCTGGTCAAGGTGGCCGGGCTGGCGTGGCTGGAGTTCGACGAAGCCGGACCTGGACCGCGCCGAGCGGTTCGGCACCGACTTCGGCTTCACCGTGGCCGACCGGACGCCGGACACGCTGCTGCTGCGCGGCCGTCAGGCGAGCGCGGCGTGCCTGGTGGTCCGCCGCGGCCCGCGCCCCCGGTTCGTCGGGCCTGCCTTCCAGGCCGCCGACCGCGACGACCTGGACCGGCTGGCCCGCGGCATGGACGGGACGGTCACCGCGCACTGGGGCGGCCACACCGTCCTGCTGCGTGACCCCAGCGGGTACCCGGTGCGGGTGGTGCACGGCGTCCCGGACCTGCCCGCGCTGCCCGGACGTCCCCCGCTGCCGCTGAACTTCGGCTCCGGGCCGGCCCGCGTCAACGCCACGCAGCGGCCGGCCCGGCGGCCGGCGGAGGTCCAGCGGCTGGGGCACGTGGTGCTGGGCACCACCCGGTTCCGCGCGGCGCTGGACTGGTACCTGGACACCCTCGGGCTGATCGTCAGCGATTTCCTGTACCTGGACGGGCAGCGTGACCGCGGCCCGGCGATGGCGTTCATCCGCTGCGACCTGGGCACCGTCCCCGCCGACCACCACACACTGGCCATGGCCCTGCAGCCGCACACCGGCTACGTGCACTCGGCCTACGAGCTGACCGACCTGGATGAGGTCGCCGCCAGCGGGGAGTACCTGCGCGAGCGCGGCTACCGGCACGCGTGGGGCCTGGGAAGGCACATCCAGGGCAGCCAGATCTTCGACTACTGGCGTGACCCGGACCGGCTGATGTTCGAGCACTACACCGACGGCGACGTGTTCGGCGCCGCGATGGAGCCCGGCTGGGCTCCGCTGTCGGCCAGCGGCCTGGCCCAGTGGGGGCCGAAGGCCACGGCGGAGTTCACCGGCACCAACGACCCGCGCGTGGCCGTCGCGGCGATCAAAGCCCTGCGGGAGAAGGGCAACGAGGTGGACCTGCGCGCGCTGCGCGGGCTGATCAAGGCGATGAGCTCCTGACGGGATTTCGCGCGAAGGAGAGCTCGATGAGTATCAACCTGGCCCGCACCGCGGAGGCCTGGTGGGCGGTGACGCCGGCCGGGCTGGTCCGGCTGGACCTGCCCGCGGCCACGACGGCCGGGCTGCTCGCCGGCCGGGCGGCGCTGGCCGCGGCGATCGAGGCCGCGCACGCCACCGCGCCGCGGGAGGCGGTGCCCGCTGAATCCCTGGACCTGGTCAGCCCGGTGACCGCTCCGGCGCGGGTGGTCGCGCAGGCGGTGAACTACCGGTCCCACGCGATCGACTCCGGGTTCGACCCGGCCACGGTGCCGGCGGCGTTCTTCCGTAAGGCCTCGCACTCGATCACCGGCCCGGCCAGCGACATCATCCGCCCCGGCGGGGTCGGGTTCCTGGACTACGAGGTGGAGCTCGGCCTGGTCATCGGGACGGACCTGCCGGTCGGTACCACGGTGACCGACGCGGACCTGGCCCGCTACGTCGCCGCGCTGGTGGTCGCCGACGATGTCAGCGCCCGGCAGATCCAGCTGGTCAAGACCCAGTTCTACGAGGCCAAGTCCTACCCCACCTTCACCCCGGTGGGTCCCTGGCTGACCCTGGTGGATGCGGCGGACCTGGCCCGGCTGGGCTCGCTGCGGCTGACGCTGCGGGTGAACGGGCAGGTGCGGCAGGACAACAGCGTGGCGGCGGACATGATCGTCCGGCCGGCCCGCGCGCTGACCTTGCTGTCCCGGTTCCAGCCGATGGCCCCGGGCGACCTGCTGCTGACCGGCACCCCCGGCGGCACCGCGCTGAAAGCACCAGCCAAGCTCGCCGGGCTGGTCGCCGGGCTGCTGCCGCCCGCCACCCGGTGGAAGCTGTTCTTCGGCCGGCAGGCGGGCAACCCCCGCTACCTGCACGACGGCGACGTCATCACCGCGACCATCGCCTCGCCCGACGGGCAGCTCGACCTGGGCACCCAGCACAACACCATCATCGGGAAGCTGCCATGACCACCAAACAGACAACGACACTGCCGCTGCCGGAGTCGACCTACCAGCTGCTGCTGGACGCCGCCCGCGCCTGGCCCGATGCCGTGGCCATGCAATGGATCCCGGACCCGGGTGATTACACCCGGCGCCTGGACTGGACCTACGCGCAGCTGGCGGGTACGGTGACCCGGATCGCCAATGCGCTGACCGCGGTGGGGGTGCGGCGCGGTGACGCGGTGACGCTGTCCAGCGTCAACACCTCCATGCTGTACGCGGCCACGCTGGCCGCGGAGGCCGCCGGGATCGCCGCCCCGGTCAACCCCGCGCTGTCGAGCGAGCGGATCACCGAGCTGATCCGCCGCACGGGATCGCGGGTCCTGGTCGCGGCCGGGCCCGAGCTGGACCCGCAGCTGTGGCAGCGGCTGCTCGAGGTGGCCCGGCAGGCGGGGATGACCGCGGTCCTGGCGCTGCGGCCGGACGGCGCCCGCGGCACCCCGCCTCTCCTGGACGGTGACGCGCCTGCCGGGCATGCCCCGGACAGCCGCGGGCCGGTCGTGGCCTACCTGGATGAGGTGATCGCCGGGCAGCCAGGCCGCCTGGCCGGCGCGGACCCGCCGACGGCAGATGATCTGGCCGCGTTCGTGCACACCGGCGGGACTACCGGCGCCCCGAAGATCGCCGCGCACACCCACGCCAACCAGCTCGCCTGCGGCCGGGGGATCGCGGTGTGCAGCGGGCTGGCGGCCGGGGAGGGGATGCTGGGCGGGCTGCCGCTGTTCCACGTCAACGCGCTGATCGTCACCGGCATCGCGCCGATGTTCAGCGGCGCCCGGGTGGTGTGGCCAGGCCCGGCCGGCTACCGCGACAAGGCCCTGTACACCCGGTTCTGGACGATCGTCGAGCACTACCAGATCGCGGCCATGTCCGCCGTGCCCACCGTCTACGGCACCCTGGCGCAGGTCCCGGTCGACGCCGACATCAGTACGCTGCGCGTGCCGATCGTGGGCGCGTCCCCGCTGCCGTCCTCGGTGCGCGAAGCCTTCGCCCGGCACACCGGGCGGCACCTGCTGGAGGGCTACGGACTCACCGAGGCGACCTGCGCGAGCACCTGGACCCGGCCGGGGCAGGAACGGCCCGGGTCGGTCGGCCGGGCCCTGCCCGGCCAGCAGGTCAAAGCCGTCCGGATCGGCGACGGGCCGTGGGCCGAATGCGGCCCCGGCGAGACCGGCGTGCTGGTGATCGGCGGGCCCGCCGTGTTCGCCGGGTACGTCACCGACCCGGCCCCCGGCGGTCCCCGGGTGAGCCGGGAAGGCATCGTCCGTGACGGCTGGCTGGACACCGGCGACCTCGGCCGCGTCGACGCCGGCGGCTTCGTCTCCCTCACCGGCCGGGCCAAGGACCTGATCATCCGCGGCGGCCACAACATCGACCCCCGGGTGATCGAGGAGGCGCTGCTGCGCCACCCCGGCGTCCGCGCCGCCGTGGCCGTCGGCCGCCCCGACCGGCACGCCGGCGAGATCCCGGTCGCCTACGTCGTCCCGGCCGGCCCCGGCCGGTTCGACGAGGCCGACCTGCTGGCGTGGGCCGCGGACGCCATCGACGAGCCCGCCGCCCGGCCCAAGCGCATCTACCCGGTCACCGAGATCCCGGTCACCGCGGTCGGTAAGCAGTTCAAGCCCGCGCTGGCCGCCGACGCCGCCGTCCGCGCCATCACCGACGCGCTGGACGCGGCGGGCCTGCCGGATGCCCGGGCCACCGCGGCGCACGAGGACGGGCGGCTGGTCGTCACCGTGACCGGCGCCGACCCCGATCGCGTGCAAGACGCCGTCGCCGGGTTCGCCCTGACCGTCCGCTCCGGGCCGTCGCCCGCCGAACAGACCACCAGCAAGTGACCGCAGAAAGATACACGACCATGAACGACCAGTACCCCGCGAACTCCCAGCCGGTCATCGTCGTCGGCGCCGGCCCGGCCGGCTGCACCGCGGCCCTCCTGCTCGCCGACTTCGGCATTCCCGTCACCCTGCTGGAACGCTGGCCCCAGCCGCATCCGCTGCCCCGCGCGGTGCACCTGGACGACGAGGTCGCCCGGACCCTGGACCGGATCGGCGTGAGCGAGGGATTCCTGGCCCGGTCCCGGCCCGGCAGCGGGCTGCGGCTGCTGGACGCCGGGCACCGCGTGATGGCCGAGTTCCGGCGGGAGCACCAGGCCAGCCAGCACGGCTTCCCCCAAGCGAACATGTTCCACCAGCCCGACCTGGAAGAGCTGCTGCTCGCCCGGGTCGAGGCGCACCCGCTGATCGGCTTCCGCCGCGGCACCGAGGTGATCGGGCTGGACGATGACGATGCCCCCGGCCCGCTCACCGCGGCCCCGGTCCGGGTGCACGCCCGCATCGCCGGCCAGCCGCAGACGTTCACCGGCCGGGTCGTGCTGGGCTGCGACGGCGCCAACAGCACGATCCGCCAGCTGACCGGGATCACCATGGAGGACCTGGGCTTCACCGAGCGCTGGCTCGTAGTCGACATCAAGGCCGAGACCGGCCTTAATACCTGGGACGGCGTGGAGCAGATCTGCGACCCGGGCCGGGCCGCCACCTTCATGCAGGTCACCGGCGACCGGTACCGCTGGGAGTTCCGGCTGTTCGACGGCGAAGACGAAACCGGCCTGATCACCCCGCACGCCCTCGGCCAGCTGCTAGCACCTTGGACCGGACGCAGCGACCTGGCCGGCTTGCAGATCATCCGCAGCGCCAGCTACACCTTCCGCGCCCGGCTGGCCTCCCGCTTCCAGGCCGGGCGGGTCTTCCTGCTCGGCGACGCCGCCCACCTCACCCCGCCGTTCATCGGCCAGGGCCTGGCCGCCGGGCTGCGCGACGCCGACAACCTGGCCTGGAAACTCGCGCACGTGCTCACCGGCCGGGCCGGGGCCGGCCTGCTGGCCAGTTATGAGGCTGAACGCCGCCCGCACGCCAAGGCCCTGATCAAAAAGGCCGTCCGGGTCGGCTGGGCGATGACCGGCGGCCAGGACCGGGCCGCCGCCATCCGCCGGATCGCCCTGGCCGCCGCCGTGCGCAGCGACCGCATCAGCGAGTTCATGGGCTCCACGGCCACCCCCCGGCTGAAGGCCGGCGCCCTGCAGCCACCCCCGCGGCGCCTCCTGCCATCCGGCATTCCGCCCGCGCTGCGGATCGGCGGCCTGATCCCCAACCCCCTGGTCTCCACCAGTGACGGCCCCCCCGTCCGGCTGGACACGATCCTGGCCGGACGCCCCGCCGTGCTGACCGCACGCCGCCCCGACCCCGCACTGACGGACTTCTGCCGCCGGCACGGCCTCGTCCTGGTCCGGATCAGCAGCACATCCGGGACCCGCCCCCCCGCAGGACCGGGCGCCGGGCAGGACGCCGACTGGATCGACGTCCGTCTCGCCGGCGACGCACCGCCCGCGGGCATCCGGGCCCTGGTGGCCAACCCGGCGCTGACCGTCATCGTGCGCCCCGACCGCGTGATCGCGGCGGTGGAGCCCCGGCACCGGCTGCCGCGCCTGCCCTGGTACGTCCCGGCCACGGCCGGCCGCGGGTCTCCGGTCACGGCTCACCCGCCCGCTCAGCCCGATCACGCCCGCCCGTTCCCGTCAACACGCTAGAAGAGGTTCCCATGTTCGTCACGATCTCGCTGCTCACGACCGCGGTCTGTCTCCTCCCGGGAGCCGGTAAGCTGCTGGGCCAGCCGAAGATGCGGCAGTCCGCCGAGCACTTCGGTATTCCCTGGCCCAGGTACCGGCTCATCGGCGTCGCCGAGCTCGCCGCCGCCGCGGGCATCCTGATCGGCCTGTGGTGGCATCCCCTCGGCCTGGCCGCCGCGGCCGGGATGGCCCTGCTGCTCCTCGGCGCGATGATCACCCACCGGCGCGCAGCAGACGGCGGGAAGGAGATGGCACCGGCCCTGCTCGCCCTCGCCATCACCATCGCCTACCTGGCCATCGCCCTCATCAGCTGGCCATGACCGGCTCCCCGCAGGTTCCCGGCGGGACCCGGCACGCTGGTCAGGAAAGCTGTGAGCAGCCGCCGCGAGGCCGGCTGAGCGCGCCTGTTCGAGGCCGCCGACCGGCGCCACGTCCCGCTGCGGACTATCCTGGTCACGGTCGGGGTGGTCGTCGCTACCTACCTGGCCGGCAAGCTGATGTACCGGCTGCGGGACATCGTGCTGCTGATGCTCGTGGCGGGGTTCACCGCGATACTGCTCAACCCGGCCGTGGCTAAAGTGCAGCGGCGGGTCCCGCGCCGGGGCCTCGCCGTGACGATCGTCACGCTCTGGGCCGCGCTGGTCTTCATCGGCCTGGCCGCGGCGTTCGGCGTCCCGCTGGTGAACGGGATCACCCACCTGGCGGACCGGCTGCCCAGCTACGTCGTCAGCGCGCAGCACGGCCGGGGCTGGATCGGCCACCTCGTGGCCAAGTACCACGTCCAGAGCTGGGTGCAGCGGAACGCGCCCAAGCTGGTCGGTTATGCCCAGTCGCTCAGCAAGCGGCCCTGACCGTCGGCAAGGGCGCGGTCTCCCTGATGGTCGAGCTGTTCGCGCTCTTCGTCCTGGTCCTGCTCCTGTTGCTCGAGGGCCCGAAGATGTGGAGCTGGACGCTCGGCCAGATGACCCCGGGCCGCAAGGCCACGGTCACCCGGATAGCGGCCGACGTCAGCCAGGAGGTCACCGGGTACATGTTCGGTAACCTGCTGACCTCGCTCATCGCCGGGACGGTGGTGTTCGTGACGCTGCTGATCCTCGGCGTGCCGTTCCCGCTGCTGTGGGGGCTGTGGGTGGCCCTGGTGGACTTCCTCCCGATGGTCGGCGGGGCCCTGGCCGGCATCCCCACCGTCCTGTTCGCGTTCATCGCCCGGGGCCTCACCGCGGGCATCGTCACCGCGGTCGTCTTCGCCGTCTACACCCAGATCGAGAACCATGTCCTGAACCCGGTGGTCATGAGCAAGACGGTGCGGATCAGCCCGCTGCTCGTATTCATCGCGGTGCTGGTCGGCGCCTCGATCGGCAGCGTGATCGGCGGCATATCCGGTGGTTTCGTCGCGGCGCTGCTGGCCATCCCGACGGCCGGCGCGCTGCAGGTGCTGGTCAAGGAGGTCTGGCAGGCCACCGCCCCGGACCAGCCCAACGAATCACCTCCTCGATGATCCGGACCGGTGACCGGGGGGAATGATGAGGCCCTGCTCGTGGCGGTCACCGTGCAGGGCAAGGTCCGGCCACAGCCGATAGGTCAGGGGTGTCAGTGTCCTCGTCCCGGACGAGGCGGACCAAGCCAAGCACGCCCTGCTCGCGCTGACATGCTCCCCGCCGGCACCAGGTGCCCGACCAGCGCCCCAGCATCCAGTAACTGCCGGTCCGCCCGTTCCCTGCCCTGCATGCGGCAATTATCATCCAGCACATGGGCGCTGCCGGGCGCGGTGCAGGTCAGCGACCGCTGGCACCTATGGCACCTTCTGGCCCAGGCTGTCCGGAAGGAAGTCGCGGCGCACTCTGCGTACTGGGCAAAGGGCATGCCCCGGCAGGAGGGCAAGCGCGCCGCCACCACCCTGGAGCGCTGGCAGCAGGTCCACGAGCTGCGTGCCGGAACGTGGGCCTGCTCGAGTGCGCTCGCCGCCTGAACCTCTCACTCAACACCGTCAAGCGCTATGACCGCGCCAGCGAGCCGGAGCTGCTGCAGCGCGTCCCGAAGTACCGCCCCACCCTCGTCGACCCACACCGCGACCACCTCCGCAAGCGCCGGGCCGAAGAACCCGGCGTCCCGCTCCAGCAGCTGCTGCGGGAGATCCGGGAACTCGGCTACCAGGGCAGCTCCAACCTCCTCGTCCGCTACATCAACCAGGGCTCCCTTTAGCGCAGCGACTTGAACGCGGCCCGGATCTCGGTCGCGAACAGCTCGGGCTCTTCCCAGGCGGCGAAGTGGCCGCCCCTAGCGGCCTCGTGGAAGTAGGCCAGGGTGGGGTAGCCCTTCTCGACCCAGCTGCGCGGGGCCGCGAAGATCTCGCCGGGGAACGTGGTGAAGCCGACCGGAAGCTTGACCTGCGGAGGGACCTGGCCGGCCGCAAGGGCTTGGGCCCGTCCGCTCTCCCAGTACGACCGGGCCCGACGGTCTCGAGCAGCTCGATGACCGAGCCGGGCCAGCCGTGCGTGATGATCAGTGGCAGCGGGTCCGGGTGCGGCGACTTCACGTGGATGAAGTGGATGTTCACTCCGTCGATCTCGGTCGTGAACTGCGGCAGCGCGTTCAATCTCGCCTCGCACGCGCGCCAGTCGTAATCGGTTGCCCAGTAGCGCGCCAGCGCCTGACTCGTCGCCAGCTGCACGCCCTGCGACCGATCGGCGACGAGCTCCTTGGTAGGCCAGCGCGTCGCGGAGATACGCCGCCGAAGGTCGGCGATCGCTTCCTCGGGCATCTCGACCCAGAACGGGCGGATCGCCGCGGCGCCCGCTGAGTTTTCGGTCGTGACAGACATGAGGGTCTCCTTGGTTCGTTTGGTGGTCGATGTAGAGGTGGCCGTTCTAGACCGAGCCAGGGCCCCTCTCGCACCTCTTATTCCGTGGCCGTCCCGTCCCGGTAGGGGGCCAGGAACGCGGTCAGCGCGGCCAGCAGCTGCTCGGGAGCCTGCTCGGCGGCCCAGTGGCCGCAGCCGGGGATGACCAGGGTCTGCACGTCGTCCGCGGCGAGCTTCATCGTGTTCCCGACCCCTTCACCGGAGCTTTCCGCTCCGCCGATCGCCAGGACGGGCAGGGTCAGCCGCCGGGTCTTGCGGTGCTCGTTCTGCGCGCTGGTGGTGGGGATCGCGCGGTAGAACTCGAAGCTGCCGCGCAGGTGGTCGGGGTCGGCGGCGAGGGTGTCGATGTAGTACCGGACCGCGTCGTCGGGCAGCTTCTTCGTCCCGGCCGAGGCGTCGAACTCCGCGCCGAAGAAGATGTCTTCCCGTCCGGTGACGAGCTGTTCGTTCACGTTGGGGAGCTGGTTGAAGGCGAGGTGCCACAGCCGCTCGTTGAGCTGCGGGGGAAGGAACAGGGGAGGTGAGGGAGATATCCCCGGGAGGGGAGCCTCGGAGACGACCAGGCGGTCGAGCCGGTCCGGATGGTCCGCGGCCAGGGCGTAGGCGATCGGCATTCCGACGTCGGTCCCGTACATGGCGAACCGCTGGTGCCCAAGCGCGTCCATCACCGCGACCAGGTCGCTAGCGAGGGTGCCGGTGTCGTACCCGTCCTGGGGCTTGTCTGACAGCCCGATACCGCGCTGGTCGATCGCGACGACGGTGAAGTCGCGGGCCAGGGCGGGCATCAGCAGGCGCCAGGCGTACCAGGTCTGCGGCCAGCCGTGCACTAGCAGCAGCGGCGGGCCGTCGCCTCCGGTGACCGCGTGCAGGCGCAGGTCACCCGTGTCGATGTACCGGCTGGTGAACGTGTCGGTGAATCCGGCTGGGAGGTTCGGCGCACCGGAGACCGAGCCGGGGCCCTCCGGGGTGGTGGCCGCAGATGAGCTCATGAGCATCCCCTTTCCCGAGACCTTGCGGGCTTTCGCGGCGGAATGCAGGACAGACAATCCACCCCCGAGACCGCGTAGCTGCTGACAGCTCCGATCCGACCCCTGCGGACACCGGGGCGGTCACTCGCGGATCAAGGCTCGGCAAAGGCCGGACTCACCGTCACCATCTCTCCGCCTTGTGCTGCTGGCAACAGGTCGGGCATGCCGAGGACGGCAACCGCAGCAATCCGGGCAGCTGGCAGCAACGGTGACGGCAACGGCGGCAGTCAGCACCCGGAAAGCTGCACGACTATAGCCAGGTTCTGTAGCAACCATGCGCCCGGGTGCTGCTGTTGCGGCGATGACTGTCGGGGCGATGCCCCACATCGTGAATGCCCCGGCCAGCCACTCTTGCGAGACGATCCGCCGGTTATCGGCAATGATGGGTTCGAAGCTGGCCAGGACCGGGCGGGCCGGTTGGCGTGCGCCACTGCAGCTGGTGCTGGCGGTCCTGGGTAGGGTCCGTTTCAGGACTCGCTGGCGGCGAAGTGCTCGGCATAGGGGGTGCCGGCGAGCTGCTCGCCCACCAGGCGGGACAAGAGCAGCAGCGAGCTGCGTGGCCGGTAGTTCGCCACGATGTGCTGGGTCTGCCCGGCGGCGTTCCGGGTGACCAGGACGACACAGCTGATGGGCTCGCCGCGGACCTGAGCGGTGTAGTCCTCGAGGAGGCCGTTGTCGCCGACGGGGCCGACGAAGTTGAACTCCTGGTGCTCATACAGCGTGCGGATGGCGACCAGGATTGTCCGGACGGCCTCCGGGCCCTGCGCGGCGCCGTCCATCGCCGAGCCCTCTATGGTGACGTCGTCGGCCAGGTTGTCCAGCCACGACGGGTAGTAGCCGGTGAGACCGCGAGCCGGATCGCCGCTTCCCAGATAGGTCATGGCGTGCCTCCCTCGGGATCCTGCAGCGGGCCGGATGCTATGTGAGGTGATCATATGAGGGAGGTCCGGCGAAGCCTGCCAGCTAGGAGGTGTTCCTGGCCGCTCAGGATGAGGATGTAGGGAGCCGGTTGCGTCACTGACGGTGTGGATGGGGTTTGAGAGCAGCCTTCGGGTTGTCCTTTTTCGTGTGCGACGGCACGGTGACCACGTCGGTGATGGGTGCGGCCCTCCCGCTTCTTCGTTTGGCACCGGAGACGGGAGGGCCGCTGGGTACCCCGTCCGGGTCAGCGAGATTATCGAACACCACCAGGCACCGGTCGCCATCGGCTTCCAGCCGGTTCCGCACTAGCGCGGAGGCCCGCGCCGGGCGCGCCGATACCCGGCCGAGCGGCCACCACCGCCAGCCCATTCAGCACTTGAGCCGTGTCCCCGGCATTGATCCATGCCACCAGCCGCCAGCCCCCATCGATGTACCACCGCGCGTACGCCGCCGCGACCTGAGTCTTGCCAACTCCGCGCATCCCGGTCACCGACCGCACCACCGACACACCGGGGCCGGTCTTGCGCAGCACGGCCAGTAGGTCACCGCGCGACTGGAACGCAGGAGGCGGCTGTGGCATACCGGTCCGGCCGTAGGCACCTCAGGCGGCTGGATCACCTGCTGGGCGATGTAATTCTGAATGAACGTGTTGTCTTGGGTACCCTCGCCGACCTGCACGCCCTGACCGCCCGGAACCTCCACCCGGGTCACGGGCGGCTCCCCGGCGCCGGTGCTGCCGCTCATCCCACCCTCTCACCGGATCAGCTCGGGCCTGACCTGAAGGTATTGGTCTGCGTGGTCCTTCGGTGGATTAGATGGCCGAGGCGTGCCCAGACAAGGGACTTACGTTACTGGCCGGACAGATTGGCGGCGCCAGGGTCAGGCCGATCCCGAGCCGAACGCCGCGAACAGCTCTCTTAACTACTCAGCTATCTGAAAGCGGCGCCAGCTGACCCATTGCTCCCGCGCGGAACCGGGCGGCGGCCGCCTCGATCTGCGATGGCTCGTTCATGATGAACGGTCCTTCCGCCACGACCGGCTCACCGATCTCGGTGCCGGACAGGAGGAGGAAGTGCGAAGGGGGGAGGGCTTCGAACGTGACGCGCCCGTTGCCGCGGAACGCCAGCGCATGTCCGCCGTCCACCTTCTCCTGGTGGCCGTCGGCGCGCACCACGACGTACCCCGTGAGGATATAGACGACCGCGTTGTGCCCAGCCGGGAGATTGAAGGAAATCTCCCGCTGCAGCCGGACATCGAGCAGGGTGAACGGCTCGGCCGGGACGAGCGGCGAGGAGAGACCGTCGAACGATCCGACCACGACGCGCACGCGGTCACCGGCGCCGCAGTGCCACTGCGGCACCTGGCCCGGGTCTAGATGCAGCACCTGCGGTGCGGTGAGCTTGTTCTTGGCGCTGAGGTTGACGAAGATCTGGACCCCGTGCAGCTCACGGCCCGGGACGGCCGGGATCTCCTCGTGCACCACGCCGCTGCCCGCGTGCGTCCAGACGATCCCGCCGGGTCCCACGGTGAGGTCGGCTCCGGAGGAGGCGCGGCTGCGCAGGTCTCCGGGCGAGTCCTCCAGCACGTAGGTGACCGCGGCGAAGCCCGCACGCGGGTGCGGAGAGAATGGCAGGCCGGGCACCCGGAAGTCATCCAGAACGGCCAGCGGGGACGCCGCCACGCCCAGCGCGTCGAGGTCGACATACAGAAGAGAGCTGAAGCCGGGCAGCGAGCGCGGCTTGGCGGCGATAACCGGCGAGAAGTGGATCGACATGGTGATCTCCTGGGTGGTGTTAACGCCCGGGCGCAGCCGTCCGCCGCGTCAGCGTGGGGTTGACAGACGAATGTGGATCTTCTTGCCTGGCTCGATGGTCATCGGGTAGAGGCCGAGTGCCCGGGCGCAGAGGCCACCGGATGCTCCGGCTGTAGCTGGCGATCAGCGCAACCCCATGAGTGCGATGAGCGGTGCGCTGTTGGGGTCGGTTGCCTGGCCGGTTGAGATCTGGCCGAAGTTCTGCGGGACGAGCCACATCGCGAGCGCGAGTACGACCCCGATGGCGGCGGCGGGGCGTGCGCCCTTCGGCGCCAGTGCGGCGAGGCCGATGAGCGCTTCGGCAGCGATCAGGGCGTACACCGCGGCCCCGTGGCCCGAAAACCACGCGGCAACGGAGGAATCGGCATTCGCCAGCCAGTGCGGCGCACTGTCGCTGCCCTCGCTGATCACGCCCGCGACGGCGGCGCCGCTGTCGTTGCCGGGAAGGGCCTGGAGGATCGCGCCGCCGGCCCACAGCGCGGCCCAGACGAGGGCGAGCCAGCCGGCGGGCGGGGCATCGGGCCGGATGCGGCGCGGCCAGGCCGCAAGCGTGAGCACCGCATACAGCAGGACGGCTCCCGGGGCGCCGGTCAGGAGACTCGCGCCGCCGCTGGCGAGACCGCCGAGGCCTTCGCCGAAGTACCAGACGCCCAGCGCCCACGGCAGTGACGCGGCAAGGGCGAGTTTCACCGTGGGCGGGTAGAGCAGGCCGAGGCCGAGCAGCAGCTGGATGACCGCGAACGGGACGTCCCAGGCCACGGTGTGGGCGGCGATCAGGCTTGCCGCCCAGCGCACGGGTCCGGCGACGACGGCCGGCTGGCCGTCCCCGGCGGGACTGATAATGTCATGCGCGAATCCCTGGCCGAGCATGAACGGCTGGAACTGCAGCGCGCCGTCGGCAAGCCAGAGCACGCCGAGCGAGAGCTGAAGACCCCGCGGGGTGAGGTGCGGCCAGCGCAGCCGCAGGTGCGCGAGGCGGGCTGGGCCTTCCGCCGCGGGGACGCCCGACGGTGCGGCGCCTGCCGCGTGTGCGCGGATGGTGTGCTGTGAGCTGGTCATGAGCTGCCTCCGTCGTAGGCCGGGCCCACACTGACTTGCGATTGCTGGCCGGGGTTGATGACGACAAACTGCCCCATCATTCCGGCGTCCTCGTGCTGGAGGATGTGGCAGTGGTACATGTACGGGTGGTGCGGGTCGGCGTAGTCGCCGAAGTGGACCAGCAGGCGAACCGTCTGGAACGGGGGTACGTAGACGGTGTCCTTCCAGCCGGCGAGCTGCGGCGGGGGTGCCCCGCCCGCGTAGCTGATGACCCGGAAGCTGACGCCGTGGATGTGGAAGTCGTGCGGCAGGAAGCCGTGGACCTGCCAGATCTCGGTGCTGCCGGCCATGACAACGGCGTCGACCCGGTTCATGTCCATCTGCTGGCCGTTGATGGCGTCGGTGCGGTCGAGCTCGAACTGGCGGGTGCGGGTGGCCTTCGCGATGTCAGGGGCCGGAATGGTGGCGAGCCGGGCCGGCAGCGCCGGCGACGGGCGCAGCGCCGCCGCGGCCCTGATCTGCAGCAGATCGAAGCTCTGGCCGCCGCCGTTGAGCTGGCTCTCGGAGCCGTTTCCCCCGTTGCCCGAGCCGTTCCCCCCGTTGCCTCCGTTCCCGAAACCGTTCCCGCCGTTGCTCCCGCCGCCGTTCCCGCCGTTGCCGGGGGCGGTGAGGCCGAGGTCGGGCGCGAAGCTGCGCAGTACGATCTTCTCGCCGGGATGGATAGTGGCGACGATCTCGGCGCGCTCGCCCGGGGCCAGCTGGATGCGCTGCAGCCGCACCGGATGTCCGACCAGCCCCTCGTCGGTGGCGATGAGGTCGAAGGCGCGCCCGTCGGCAAAGCCGATGTTGTAGATGCGCGCGTCGGACCCGTTCAGCAGCCGGAACCGGACGCGTTGGTCGCCGACGGCCAGGTGCGGACTATGGGTGCCGTTGACCAGGATGGTCTGGCCGAGGCGGCCGGTTTGGAGGGCCCGGGGGCCGGAGTCGGCCGAGCCGCCGGCGAAGTTCAGCGACCCGTCCGCGTTCAGCTGCTTGTCCTGGATGATGAGCGGGATGTCGTTGACGCCGTACCGGCTGGGCAGCGGCAGCGCGGCGGTGTTCGGGTCGTCGATGATGAACATGCCGGCGACACCGCGGTAGACCTGGTCTGCCGTCTGCCCATCCGGGTGCGGGTGGTACCACAGCGTCGTGGCCGGCTGGTCGATCGTCCAGCTCGGCGACCAGGTCGCGCCCGGCATGATCATCTGGTGCGGCCCGCCGTCATCGACGGCGGGCAGGTGCATTCCATGCCAGTGCATGGTCGTCATCGCGGGAAGGTGGTTGTGAACGTGCATCAGCACGCGGTCGCCGCGCGATACGCGCAGGGTGGGGCCGAGGTAGGCGCCGTTGACGCCCCACGTCGCGGTGGTGGTCCCCGGCAGGAACGTGCTCGTGCCGGTCTGGGCGGTCAGGTCGAAGACCTTGCGCCCCTGGGCGTCGGTCCGCGGCGTGAGCAGCGGCGGGATCTTGAGCGGGTTCTGGAAGGTCAGGCCACCAGAGGTACCTGAACTCTGCGGTACGGACGGCGAGGAACCACCCTGGCTGGCGGCCTTCGAGCCACTGTCGCTCGGGCTCGCGGTGGTGCACCCGGCGACGGCGACAAGGCCGAGGACGGTGCCTGCGGCGAGCGCCGTGCGCAGTCGATGCTTCATGACTCGCGTTCTCCTTCACTGAGGTGAAGGGCCGGTGCCGTGCGCCAGCCCTGCGCGAGGCGCGGGAGGACTCGGCCTCCCCTGACCCGCGGCACCCTTCGCGGGGCGGCGGTTGCACCTCGGCTCGTTCACGACCTGAGGGTCGCGTCGGGCCGAGTGAGCGCGCATCGCACGGTTCGCGGTACTGGGCCGGCCGGGGAGGGGTTCAGCCGGCCGCGGGACGACGCCGGCCGGCGATGCGGATGCCGATGCGGCGAGGACAAGCGTCGCCGGGAAGAGGAGCCGGTCTCACCGGTCGCGGCTGATTCGTCTCGGGTTACCGGAGCCGCGAGGTCGGTGCCAGGAGCCCCAGCTCGCGGGCGCGCTCGACCGCTTCGGCGCGGCGGTGGACGCCGAGCTTGGCGTAGATGTTCCGCATGTGCGTCTTGACCGTGTGGAAGGACAGGTAGAGCTCGTGCCCGATCTCCAGCGCCGACAGGTTGCTGGGCAGGTAGCGGAGCACCCGCAGCTCGCTCTGGCTGAGGTCTTCGCGGAGTGCGGCGGGTTCGCTGGCTCGCGCCGACGGCGGTGACCCGGCGAGCACGTCGAGGATGTCCTTCAGCAGTCCGCCGTGGGCGGTGCGGTGCCACGGGTGACGCTCGAGCAGGCCGCGCGCCGGCGTCACAACGAATGGCCAGATCAGCCCGTCCGGCTCGGCGAGCTCGAGCGCCCGCTCGACGTCGGACTCCGCGGCCTGCGCGTCGCCGAGGAGGTCGCGCGCGGCCGCGTCGAGCAGGAATGCCTCGACGAGCAGCAGTGGCAGGGAATGGGCGGGCTGCTCAAGGACGGGCGCGAGGGCGTCGACCGCCGCCTGGGTATCCCCGCCGGTGAGGTGCGCGTAGGCGAGCGCGGTATGCGCCATATCCGAGTCCCGTTCCTCCTCGGGCAGCTCGGCCAGCGTGGCCCGGGCGGCGGCCACCTCGCCCAGCTGCAGCTGCGTCTGCGCCAGGAGCCGCCGCGCCGGCGCCGTCATCAGCTGCGGGGCGACGACGACCGCCTCGATCTGCGCAGCGGCGCGGAACGCGGCGGCTGCTTCCTCGGGCCGGCCGCGAGCGGCGTGGAGCCTCCCGCGCGTCAGGTGCAGCAGCAGCCCGGTTGCAGGCTCCAGCTCCGGGCGCACCACGTGCCCGGCGCGCTCGAGCCAGTCCTCCGCGTCCTCGAACCGGCCTTGCCACACGTCCACCGTCCCGAGCGCGACGAGCGCGGGACCGGCGACGCGGTCGGCGCCCCAGCCATGCGCCTCCGCGATCGTGATCGCCTCCAGAGCACGTTCACGTGCCCGGCCGAGCGAGCGCCGCCCGGCCGCTACCGCCAGGTGCGCCAGGCACTGCACCTCAAGGTAGGGCCGTCCTCCCAGGCGGGCCAGCCCGAGCCCCTGCTCCAGGTGCCGCTCTGCTTCCTCGAACCGGGTCGACCACAGCTCGACGATGCCGAGATGCATCAGCGCGGACGCGCGGACGTCGTTGCCCAGCCCGATCTCGCCGGCTGCCGGCGTCTCGGCGGCGAGCAGCGGCTGCGCCTCGACGTTCGCCGAGTGGAAGTCGCCGCGCCGGCGGGCGAGCTGGATCCGGGTGAGGCCAAGCCTGACCTCAAAGCGGGGCCGGCGCTCATCAGGCACCTTGGCGGCGTTGCGCTCGGTGAGCGCGATGTAGGTCTCCGCGTCGCCGAGCGAGCCTTGCCACAATGCCCCGCCGGCGAAGACCCGGGCCAGCTCCGGATCGGCACGTACCACGCCGGGCGGGAAGCTGGCGAGTAGCACGTACGTAGTCGCGCCGAGGCCGTCGAGCCAGAGGCTGAAGCTGTGGTCGGCGAGCAGACGGGCGGCGGACGCCCAGTCCCCGGCCGCCTGCGCGTGCCGGATCGCGTCGATGACCTCCCCGTGCTGGGCGTACCAGGCGGCCGCGGCGCGGTGCAGCTCACGGACCGCGCCCGGCTCGGCTCGCTCGAGCTCGAGGCGGAGCAGGCCGGCGAACAGGCGATGGTAGCGGAACCATGAGCGGCCCGCGTCGAGCGAGAGGACGAACGCGTTCTGCTCCTCGAGTTCCTGCAGGATCCGCACCGAGCCGGTGGCGCCGGTGAGCAGGTCGGCGAGCGCGCCGCTGACCTGCTCGAGAATCGAGGTGCGCCGCAGGAGCCGCCGTGCCTCCTCGGGCTGGCGCTCGAGTACCTCCGCGAACAGATAGTCGGCGACGGTTCGCTCGCTGCCGGTGAACTCGGCGACGAAGCGCTCCGGATCGGGATGCCCGGCTAGCGCGAGCGCGGCCAGCCGCAACCCCGCCGCCCAGCCCTCGGTGCGCTCGTACAGCCGGCCGAGGCTCTCGCCGGACAGCGCGACGCCGGCGGCGGCCAGCAGCTCTCGTGTCTCCTCGAGCGTGAAGCGCAGATCCGCGCTCCGTATCTCCCGCAGCTCGCCTGCGAGGCGAAGCCGATGCAGCCCGAGGCGAGGGTCATGGCGGCTCGCCAGCACCACCCGCAGCAGCGGAGGCCGCCGCGCGATGAACAGTTCAAGCTGCCGCAGCGCGTCCGGAGCGCGAAGCTCGTGCAGGTCGTCGATCACGAGCACGACCGGCCGCTCCAGCGAGCCCAGCTCCGCTGCCAGGCGCTCGACGACCGCCTTTCCCTCGAACACCGGGGCCGGCGCCAGCTTCTCCACGAACGCGTCCGCACCGATCGCGGCGCGGACCGCGCCGATCACCGAGAGCCAGAAGCGCTGCGCATCCTGCTCCTCGCGCCCGACCGACACCCAGGCGACCCGGTCGCGGAGGCCGGCCTCCTCGATCCACGACCGGAGCAGGACGGTCTTGCCGCTCCCGGCCGGCGCCGAGAGCAGCGTGACGCCACGGCTGCCGTCGTCCGACAGGAGCCCGAACAGTTCTCGCCGGGCGACCACGGACGGGCCACGCGAACCCTTCATCTCTTGCGTTCACTGTACGCCGCACTGGGCCGTATGCCGCGACCGTTAGCTGATGGTGGTGGCGGCAGCAGGTTCGGGCGGATCGCTCGCACGATTCGAGCGATGCGCGCTCACTCGCCGAGGCGCGACTCTCCGATCGTGGACGCAGATGCCAAGCCGGCCCTGTACAAGGTCCGCATCCGGGGAGTGCTGAGCGAGAGGCTGCTCGGCGCGTTCCCGGAACTCGTGGCGGAGGCGCGGGGTGGAGAGACCGTGCTCGTGGGAGCGCTGCCCGATCAGGCAGCGCTCTATGGCGTGCTGGCCCAGATCGAGGCGCTCGGGCTGACGCTGCTCGAGGTCCGCTACGCCCCGCCCCATCCCGCCGATCCGAGCGAGGCCTCATGACCCGCCGGGCGCACCGCGGGGTGGACCAGAGGCGCGCTTGCCCTCAAATCTTCACAAAGTACTCTGATCAGAGTACTACGAGAAAGGTGGAACCGATGTCGGCATCGAGCACTCCTGATAGCCGCGGCGTGCCGGGCGCGGCCGGCTGGGGCGGGGGGACGCCCCCGGATCCCCGGCGGTGGTGGATCCTGGTGGTGATCGCGATCGCCCAGCTGATGATCGTGCTGGACGCGACGATCATGAACATCGCGCTGCCGTCGGCGCAGCGGGCACGGCATTTCTCCGTCGCCGACCGGCAGTGGGTGGTGACCGCGTACGCGCTGGCGTTCGGCAGCCTGCTGCTGCTGGGCGGCAAGCTGGCCGACGTGCTGGGCCGCAAGGTCACGTTCGTGGCCGGGCTGACCGGATTCGCCGCAGCCTCGGCCGTGGGCGGGGCCTCGGTCAGCTTCGGGATGCTGATAACGGCGCGGGCGGTGCAGGGGGCGTTCGCCGCGCTGCTGGCGCCGACGGCGCTGTCGCTGCTGGCCACCACGTTCACCGATCCGGATGAGCGGCGCCGGTCGTTCGCGGTGTACGGCGCGGTGGCCGGCTAGGCGGGGCGGTGGGCCTGATGCTGGGCGGGCTGCTGACCCAGTACCTGTCGTGGCGCTGGTGCCTGTACGTGAACGTACTGTTCGCCGGGGTCGCGGCGGCCGGCGCGGTGATGCTGCTGAAGCAGGAGGCGCCGGGACGGCGGCCGCGGGTGGACGTGCTCGGCGCGGCGCTGGTCTCCGGCGGGATGTTCTGCATCGTGTACGGGTTCTCCAACGCCGCCACGCACACCTGGGGCACCCCGTCCACCTGGGGGTTCATCGCGGCCGGGGTGGTACTGCTGGCCGGGTTCGTGCTGTGGGAGGCGCGCGCCGCCGAGCCGCTGCTGCCGCTGCGGATCGTGGCCGACGGCAACCGGGCCGGGGCCTACCTGGCCATGCTGTTCGCCGGCGCGGGCATGTTCGGGATCTTGCTGTTCCTGAACTACTACATGCAGCAGAACCTGGGCTACTCCCCGGTGATCACCGGGGTGGCGTTCCTGCCCATGGTCGCGATGCTAATGATCTTCACCAACATCTCCAACGTGGTGCTGATGCCGCGGACCGGCCCCCGGCCGCTGATCCCCGCGGGCATGCTGCTGGGCGGGGCGTCGGCGGCGCTGCTGACCCGGCTGGGGCTGCACTCGTCCTACGCCGGCGGCATCCTGCCGTCGGTCCTGCTGATCGGCGCCGGGCTGGGGTTCATCTTCGCGCCGTCCGCCGACACCGGCACCGCCGGGGTCCCACCCCGCGACACCGGGGTCGCCTCGGCCACCGTCAACACCGGCAACCAGCTCGGCGGGTCGATCGGCACCTCGCTGCTGAACACCATCTTCGCCACCGCGATCGCCACGTGGATCGCCGCCAACGTCCGCGGCCGGCCCGGCCCGCTCCAGCTCGCCCAGGCGGCCCTGCACGGCTACACCGTCGCGTTCTGGTGGACCGCGGGCATCTTCGCCGCCGGCGCCATCATCTGCGGCGCGCTGACGCGCTCCGGGCCGCTGGCCCGCCCCGCCCAGCCAGACCAGCCCGGTACCGCCGCCTGGGACGCCCCTGCCGCCGGCGGCCCCGCGCGGCTGACCAACCGCGGCGCCGGTCCCGGGCACCAGGCCCCGCCCGGGAAACGGCGCCGCACCAGACCGCACGGGGCCACCCCCCAGGGAGACGGCAGGCAATCCGCATCCCGCCCCCGGCAAGCCCGCACCACCAGCCGGGGGCCAGCCCCTGGCAGGGATCACCAGTGATCACAGGTGACCGCGGTCCAGCACGACCCGGTCGCCGGAAAGGGATGACGATGACCATCCCGGAAACCCGCACCGCTCCGGCCGCCCGCACTCCCGCCGCGAGCCTGCCCGGCATCCGCCGCACATCCTTCGCCATGGCCGTCCTGCTGCTGGTGCAGTACGGCCTGGGCATCGGGGTGAACCTGTTCGTCACCCTGCCCCGCAAAGACACCGGAGCCGGGCTCGGCACCGCCCTCGCCAACGGGCCCGCGGCCGTATCCATCCACATCGTGCTCGGCCTGGCGCTGATCCTCACCGCGCTGGCCATAGCCGTCCAGGCCATTATCGCCCGGCACGGCGGCATCATCGCCCTGGCCGTGCTCGGCATGGCCGGCCTGACCAGCGCCGCCATCAACGGCACCCGGTTCGCCGGCAGCGGCCAGGACGGGGACTCCATGGCCATGGCCCTGGCTTGGGCGGTGGCCATGCTGTGTTACCTGTCCATCCTGTTCATCGCCGGGCGGGACCGCCCGGCCCAGCACTAGGTCAGCTGAGGCAGCGTTCCCGGCAGGGCAGGAGGACAGGGTTATGGTCGCCGTTATCGAAATCATCGTGCTGGTGGTGCTGCTGGCCGCGGTGGGAGGCCGCCTGCTGGGGGTACGGCTGGCGCTGGGCCGCACCACGCTGGCCGGGCTGGCCGGGGTGACGGCCGGCATCGCGTTCGGGTCCCTGGTGTACAGCCGCGACCGGGGCCAGGTCACCCCGCAGTTGGTGGGGGCCGGGGTGCTGGCGGCCGTGGTGGCCATGATGCTGGTGATGGTGCTGGCCGAGCTGCTGGCCCGGCCAGGACACAGCGATCTGGTGCCCGGTGGCCTGCCGCACCCGTGGCGGGCGCTGCGCCGGTTGGCGCAGAGCACCCGCCGGTACGGGCAGCTGACGAAGATCGCGGCCCGGCACGGGCTGGCCGGATCGGCGGCCCGGCGCGCCGACCCGGGCCAGCTGGGCCGCCGGCTGCGGCCGGCGCTGGGAGAAGCCGGCCCGATCTTCGTCAAGCTGGGCCAGGTGCTGTCCACCCGGACCGACCTGCTGCCCCCGCCGGTGACCACCGAGCTGGCCAGGCTGCAAGACCAGGTGCCCCCCGCGCCGTGGCCGCAGATCCAGGCCCTGCTGGCCGAGGAACTAGCCCAAGATCCCGGCGAGGTGTTCAAGGGCGTTGACCCCGAGCCGCTGGCCAGCGCCTCGCTGGCGCAGGCTCACGCGGCCTGGCGCGCCGACGGCACCGCGGTCATCCTCAAGGTGCAGCGGCCCGGGATTGACGAGCAGGTCAGCCGGGACCTGGACATGATCCGCCGCCTGACCCGCCGCGCCGAATCACGGTCCGAGCTGGCCCGCGCCTGGCACGTCGGCGACCTCGGCCACGGCTTCGCCGACGCCCTCGCCGAGGAACTCGACTTCCGCATCGAGGCCCGCAACATCGCCGTGATCGGCGGCGCCGCACCACCCGACGCCACCGTGCTCATCCCCGCCGTGCACACCGACATCTCCAGCCGCCGGCTCCTGGTCCTGGAACGGTTCGACGGCATCAGCATCCGCGATGCCGGCCCCGAGCTGGACAGGCTGGGGGCCGACCGGCACGCTCTGGCCCGCGACCTGCTCCGCGACCTGCTCCGGCAGATCATGATCCAGGGCACCTTCCACGCCGACCCGCACCCCGGCAACGTGCTGTACCTGCGGTCCGGGCAGCTCGCGTTGATCGACTTCGGCTCGGCCGGTCGGCTCGACATCGGCCAGCAGGCCGCGCTGCAGCGGCTGCTGGTGGCGGTCGCGCAGCGTGATCCCGCCGCGCTGTCCGACGCGGTCACCGAGCTCGCCGCCACCCGCCCTAGAGACGAGGACGCACTGGAGCAGACCCTCGCCGCCTTCATGACACGGCACCTCGGCCCCGGCATGACCCCCGACGCCGCCCTCATACGCAACCTGCTGGCCGTGCTGACCAGCGCGGGCATCGCGTTCCCCCCGGTCATCGGCGGCGTCTTCCGCACCCTGACCGTCCTCGACGGCACCCTGCGCACCCTTGCACCTGGCTTCGACATCGCCGCCGAATCCCAGGCCCTGGGCCGGCAGTTCGCCGGCGAGCAGCTCACCCCAGCCTCGCTGCGCGACGCCGCCGGCGGCGAACTGCTCAGCCTGCTGCCGATGCTGCGCAAGCTGCCGCGCCGCGCCGACCGGATCACCGCCGCGCTCGCTGAGGGACGCTTCACCAGCAACATGCGGCTGTTCAGCGACCCGCAGGACGTGTCGGTGATCACAGGTCTGGTCAACCGGGCCGTCCTCGGCCTGCTGGGGGCCGCGCTCGGCGTGATGTCGGTGATCCTGCTGCTCTCGCCCGGCTCTCCCGGTATCACCCGGGGCCTCACCCTGCTGCACCTGTTCGGCTACATCGGCCTGTTCCTCAGCATCACGCTGATCCTCCGCGTCGTCCTGGAGATCATCAGCCCCCGTCGGCGCCGCTGATCACGACACCCGAACGCCGGCTGCTGGCCGTCGCTCCGCACCCCGTCACTTTCCGGCCCTGTCCCGCCGGTGAGCCAGCAGCCCAGCGGGCGGCCGGGGATTGCTTGACCCGGCCTTACAGAAGTACTCTGAAGGGAGTACCCTCAGAAGAGGAGAGCATGTCCCGGAACCGAAGCAACCCCTTGGCCCTGGCCGTGCTGTACTGCCTGCTCGAACGGCCCATGCACCCCTACGAAGTCGCCACCACGCTGCGCCAGCGGCTCATGGAGCGAAGCGTCAAGCTCAACTACGGCGCCCTGTACGCCGTGGTGGAATCCCTGCGCAAGCGGGGGCTGATCGAGCCGGTACAGACCGAACGCCCCGGCCGGCTCCCCGAGCGGACCATCTACCAGCTGACCAGCGCCGGGCGGGCCGAGGCCAGCGACTGGCTGGCCGACCTGATCTCCACCCCGGCCACCGAATACCCCCAGTTCGTCGCCGCGCTGTCGTTCCTGCCCGCCCTGCCCCCCGAGCAGGTCACGGACCTGCTGAAACAGCGGCTCCGGCAGCTCGAGATCGAGGACGCGCAAGCGGCCGCCACCCAGGAACTGGTGCACAAGCGCGGCCTGCCCCGCCTGTTCCGGGTCGAGGAGGAATACCGGAGCCGCCTTCGCGCCACGGAGATCGACTACGTCCGCTCCCTGATCCGCGACATCGAGTCCGGGAACCTCGACGGCGCCGACTGGTGGCGCCAGGTCCACGAGCGCGGCTTCGACCAGGTACCCCCGCCCTTCGACCCCAGCCAGCCCCACGACACCAGGCAGCCAGGAGGATAAAGACGCCGCCCTCATCCGCGACCTGCTGGCCGTGCCCGCCCGCACCGGCATTACCTTCGCCCCCGGTCATCGGCGGCGTCTGCCGTTGACGATCGGTCAGCTCTCGGCTGGCACTCCGCGCGGGTAGCTCCGGCGGCCACGGATGTAGATGGGTTGCACCCGCATGAGGGGCGCGCCTTCAGCCTCGGGCCACGGGAACGGGTCGGCCCCAGCGTTGATGATCGACGCGCGCTCGGCCTCGGTGTCCACATGATGCGCCGACCCCACGACCAGCACGGCCCATCCCCCGCGCGCGTCAGGATCGATGTGGTCGATCTCGAAGGCGACCCGGTACTCGGCGTGCGCGATACCAGTACGCAGGTCCTCTTCGGTGAAGGTGCCCTGGAGGGGGTGGAAAATGATCGAACCTTCGTGCGGCTTATACACAACCGCAACCACAGTGGGGCCCTCCCGGCCGGTGTAGGCCAGTCGCCCCACCTGCGTGGCGCCCAGCAGCCGCCAGCATTCATTCTTATCCAGGCTCTCTATCACGCGCGATCCGGGCCATTCTGACAGGCTCGGCGACGCGGAACTGCGGCGCGAAGTGAAAACGTCTGACATGGTGTCCCCTAACTGCCTGCCCGACCCGCGCCGACCCTGACGACGATCTTGCCGCGAGCCTCGCCGCTGGCCAGGGTGGCCAGGCCAGCGGCGGCGCCGAGTTTCACGATTTCTGTTTCGCCGTGTATGGGAGTTTCCAGGACAGGAGGATGAATCAGCATCGCACGGTTCGTGCGATACGCTACTGCCGCTGCTGCTTCAAGCCGTAGTTGACGTTCGCCTAGCAGGCGCGCGGCCCCGACCCAGCGGTCGCGGGTGCAGGAGAACAGGTAGGCGTCGCCCCAGTGGACTCGGGCACGTCTCACAGGGACAGCAATCCGATAGCCCTCTTAGCACGCGCCAGCGTGGGCGTGGCAAGTTCCTGCGCCTTAGCAGCACCGTCGCGCGCTATCGCCATGACCATGCCAGGGTCGGCGCAGATGCCGGCGTAGCGCTGTTGCAGCGGATCCAGCACCGCGATGACCGCTGCGGTGACCGCTTCCCTGAGCTCGCTGTAGGTATCCACCTGCGCTGCGGCCGCCGCCGGTGTGGTCCCGGTGCATGCCGCCAGGATCGTCAGCAGGTTGGCCACCCCGGGCTTGCCCACCGGGTCAAAGATGACGCCGCGGCCGCTGTCGGTAACGGTTCGGCGATCTTGCGCCGGACCACATCAGGCGGGTCCAGCAGCCGCAGTACGCCAGGCGCGGACGGTGCCGCTGACCTGCTCATCTTCGCCGCTGGCTCTTGCAAATCCATCATCCGGGCCGCCACCGGCGGCGTCATCGCTCGCGGCACGACGAAGGTCTCCCCGTACGCCTTGCGATCGGCATCCAGGCCAGCGGCAACGAGCAAGGAGGTTGCGGGCCGGCTGGGTGGTCCACTCCCAGGTGGATTCGGCGTGACGCCGAGGATGCGGATGCGCCGGGTCGCGTGTGTTCTATCACGGCCAGGACGTGGGCCTGGGTGCCGTCAAGCAGGCCGGCCGTGAAGAAGTCGCTCGCCAGGATCGTGTCGGCCGGGGAACGCATACGGGGGAACTGCGCAAGAGCGGGGGAACACCATACACAGCCGCTGCCAGCCTCCGGCGCCGGGTGGACGCTGGCCGTGGCAGTCTGAGTACACGGTCAGCGTGTCCCGGCGCACGGCAGCGCCGGAACGCGGAGATGCCGCGAGCGAACGCGGACGAGGAGGTGGGCGCATGCAGGCAGCCGTCGGGGACCGGCTCCACGTGCATGGCAACATCGTGGGCCATCCGGATCGAGCGGGCGAGATCGTCGAGGTCCGCGGAGCGGGCGGGCAGCCGCCCTACCTGGTGCGTTTCGACGACGGTCACACCGGCCTGGTGTTCCCTGGCCCGGACGCGATCATCGAGCATCCGCACACGAAGGGCAAGAAGGGCTCGGCGGAAGGCTGAGCAGCCCCGCGAACCGGTACCCGCCGCACCTGCTCAGAGCAATGCGCGCTCATGCTTGATATGGAGGTGACCGAAGGTCACCCACATAATGTCGCGGCGCGCGCGAACGGCCGGGGTTCGGGGAGTCGTCAGCCGTCGGCTCTGCCCGTGCGTGCCTGCGGGCTCTGGGCCGGGCATAGCGTCCCGCCATGCGCCCGGGGACCGCGGCACCCGTCGTCTGGCCAGCTAGACCGAAGTTCCCCCCGAGCCGATTGGTCAACGCGTTTGACCAGGTGGTAGAACCCTTGATCACGGAAATTACATGACTACGTAGTCATGAGCTGAGGCTGTTTCACCTGGTCAGCGCCTATATCGGTTCGCCACTGGGGGGAACTACGGGCTAGACAGCTAGGATGCATGGCCGTGGCAGGGATTGTGCTGCGCGTCCGGCTGATCGGCGGCGATCACCTGGACGTCAGGTACGAGGAACCCGGCACGGCCAGCGCGGACGAGGTCACCGAGCATGTCATCTCGGCGCTTGCCAACGACTCTGGCGTGCTTCGCGCTCGCCATGGTGAGCGGCTTGTCGTGTTGTTCGGCCGGGCGTCGCCGCCATTGAGGTGGCGCCTCGCGTCGCAGTCCTCTGACTGGCACCTGCGCGGTGGTCTCCGGCTGAATTCTGATCAAGATGAGCGTTGTCCAGTTGCGGCCGTTCTGCACGCCACAGGCCGGCTCGTGGTCAGGGCCGAAGGACGGTCCGCCGGCCGCCGCTGCTGTGCTGCCAGGCCGACTCGACCTCGGCGAGGGGCACCTCGTCGAGGTCGATCGGCAGGTCACCGGTGGCTGCGATGGCCATGAACTGGGGAATCGCGCTGATGATCTCAGCAAGGGGAATGGTGCCGGGGCCGCTGCCGAGGATTTCCAGCCCAGAGCTGCGCAGCACGTCAGCGGGCAGGCAGATGGTAGGGCCGGCCATCTGTCCGACCTCCACCAGGCGGACCCGCGGCGCGGCATGGGCCATGCGACGCCGGGTGATGGCCGCGATGGCGGCCTCGGTGGGGTGGCCCCAGAGGTAGTCGATGATGACGTGTATTCCGTCCGGGCCGGCCGCGTCGGCGAGGACGGCCGTGTCGTCGGGGCCGCCGAGCGCCACCGTGGCGGTCGCGCCGAGTTGGTCCAAGATGGCCCGATTGCGGCCGGCGGCGATCACCCGGCCGGCGCCCATCCGCGCTGCCAGCGCCACGGCGATCCGGCCAGACACGCCGGTGGCGCCCAGCACCAGCACAGTTTCGCCGGGCTGCAGCGCGGCCCGCCGGGTCAGCGCCAGCCAGGCGCCATTTCCTGCGTTGAGATCCCGGCCGGGCAGCTGGTCCCCGGGGACATCGTCGCGATCGAGGCGGGCGATGTCGTCCCGGCCGGCGGGCGGCTGCTGACGGCGGCCACGCTGGAGGCCGATGAGTCCGCGCTGACCGGGGAGAGCCTGCCCGTCTCTAAGGGCACCGAGCCCGTGAAGGGCGCCGGCACGCCGCTTGGCGACCGGGCCGGCATGGTGGACATGAACACCAGCGTCACCCGCGGCGCGGGCGAGTTCGTGGTCACCGCGACCGGGATGGCCACCGAGGTCGGCCACATCTCCGGGATGCTGGCCGAAGAGCCCCTCGGCGCCGGCGAATAGCGCCAGAGCCCGGCTGTCCTTGCGGACAGCTGTGTGAAGCCAGCCGACGAATGACATCCATTCCGCGATGAGCCAGGCTGTCATGGTCGACGTGGCCGCCCTCATCAGCTGGGCGTGACACGCCCACGGCGGCGTCAGGGTGGCTCCCGGGTACGCACCACGGTCCGTTCGGATCAATAGCTTTCTATCCCGACCGGACCTGGGTGCTAGCCGCCGGATCCCACCCGGCGGACTTGACGTCCTCTGTCTAGCTCGGACGCGATGAGCAGCGATACCGCCTCGATCAGGGCCAGGTGGGTGAACGCCTGCGGGAAGTTCCCGAGGTGCTCGCCGGTTGTGGTGTCGATCTCCTCTGCGTAGAGCAGCAGCGGCCCGGCGAACGACAGCAGCTTCTGGCAGAGCGCTCGTGCGCGGTCCGTCTGGCCGATCAGCGCCAGCGCCGACACCAGCCAGAACGAGCAGATGGTGAACGTTCCCTCCTCGCCGGAGAACCCGGTGTCGGTTCCCTCGACCCGATACCGCAGGACCAGATCATCCTTGGTCAGCTCGTCGGCAATGGCCAGCACGGTCGCTCTCATGCGCTCGTCGCCGGGAGGCAGGAACCCCATGAGCACAAGCAGCAGCAGCGAGGCGTCCAGATCGTCGGTCTCGTAATGCTGGCGGAACACGCCCCGGCCGGACACGCCCTTCTCGAGTACCTCGGCCCTGATCTCGTCGGCGCCCGCCTGCCACTGCTTGGCCCGCTCGTCGCCGCGCTGCCTGGCCAGGTCGGCGCCGCGTGATGCCGCCACCCAGCACATCACCTTGGAGGCGGTGAAGTGCTTCGGCTCGCCCCGGACCTCCCAGAGCCCCTGGTCCGGCTCACGCCAGTGCTCGAGGGCGGCCTGCACGAACCCAGCCAGGCCCTCCCACAGCGGCATCTCGATCTGGGAGGCATTCCGCCGGAACTGGACGTCGACCGCGTCCAGGATCATTCCCCAGGCGTCGTGCTGGCGCTGGTTCCAGGCGCCGTTGCCCACCCTGACCGGGCGGGCTCCCCGCCACCCGGACAGGTGGTCCAGGGTCCGCTCGGTGAGCTCACGTTCACCGCCGATGCCGTACATGATCTGCAGCCCGAACGGCCCGTTGCGGTCGCCGCTGCTGACGGCGTCGATGATGAAGCCGAAATACTCGATCGCCTCCCAGCCGAAACCGAGCTCATACAGCGATCGGAGCATGAACGCCGAGTCCCGGATCCAGGTGAAGCGGTAGTCCCAGTTGCGCGCCCCGCCCGGTGTCTCGGGCAGCGAGGTGGTCGCCGCGGCCATGATGGCGCCGGTCGGGGCGTAGCTCAGCCCCTTGAGGGTCAGTGCGCTGCGCTCCAGGTAGGGCCGCCACGGATGGTCGGGCACCTTGGCCGCGCTCAGCCAGTCGCGCCAGTAGCCGACGGTGGCGTTCAGCGCGGCGGCGGCCTCCTCCCCGCTTCCAGGGACGCTGCCGGCGTCCCAGGACAAGGTGACGTACGCCGACTCGCCGTCGGTCAGCGTGGTGCGGCCGTAGCAGCGGATGCCGAGCACCCCGAGCCGGATGTTCCCGGCCAGATCGAGCCGGAGATCGCCCTCTTCCGGGGCGGCCGTCATCGACACGTACCCCTCCCCCCGGTAGCTCCAGGTCCCGCCGGTGGTCCCGTAGCCGAACAGCGGGGAGCAATCCACCATCACCTCGACCTGGCCGCCGATACAGGTCGCGGTCCGCAGCAGCACACCGGTGCCGCCGACGTCGGTCGGCGCCCGGCGGTAGTCGGCGCGGCGGTGACTGGCGTCGGTCCGGCCCATCACCAGCAGGTCATGAACGACCAGCCAGCCGGTAGGGGTATGCCAGGTCGTCTCGAGCACCATGGTGCCCGGGACGTACCTGCGGTGATGCGGCGCCTGGGCACTGGTTGGGCCGAACCTGAACTCCCCCGCGGTCCGGTCCAGCAGCGCCCCGAACACACTCGGCGAGTCGGGGCGGGGCAGGCACAGCCACTCGACCGAGCCGTCCGGCGCGACCAGGCAGCTCTGCTCGCAGTTGGACAGGAAGGCATAGTCCGCAACGGGCGGAAATGTGCTCATAGGCCCGTAACCCTCCGTAGGCAACAAGCAGGCCAGCCGTGATGGGCAGTGCCGACCGGAGCGTTTCATCACCAGCCTAACGCAATCGGCGGGCGCCCGGCCATGTCCCCCGGCCGGGCGAGCTGTTCTTACACCCGCCGGGCGATGCCACCTGGAGGCGGTACAAACGGATGGATCACAGACGACAAAAGCCCCGGGTGACCAGTCCAGTACAGGTGCCGTCCGCCCGGCCAGCGTCTCAAGCAGGCGTTACCGGCTGCCGGGCGGGCGTCGAGACGGCTCGTGGTGAGCAGGCAGCGGCCATGTACTTCGCATGTACCTCGGGTACACCTTTCGTATACCTCCGGTGAAACAGCTCGGAGACCGCTGAATTAGCAGCCCTGCTGTTCTCTGCTCGCACCATACGGAACGCCACTAGGAAGCCCGCCGGGCTCGCCGACGGCTGCCAGCCGGTCACGTTCACCCCGTTCACGCGCTCCCTGGTCTGGAACAGCCACCTCGTCGAAGCCGACTACACCCCGAGACGAATACCCGCGGTGTTCAGCTGGGACATGGTACGGACGGGGGCGACCGGATCGGTGCGGCGCTCGACCAAAGCGACTTCGGGTGCTCCGGCTACGTCAAGAACTCCCTGACGGGGGACTACATCCGGGCCGCGGCGGCGGCCAATCGTATCGGGTTCTTGACACTCAGCGACGAACTGTCCATCGGACGGGACAACCACGACCGCGATTCCGGGCTCAGTGCCAGCGCGCCACTTCCGTCTCGGTGGTTTCGTGATCAGGCCGTTGTTCAACCTCGCGACGGAGGCCGCGGGCGGCGGTGCATCCACGCAGGCGGGGCGGTGCGTCTGCGTGGCCAGCCGGCCAGGTGAAACGATGGTGGCGTGACGGCACCGCAGCCAGGCGAGATCGAGGTCGAGGATCAGCTCGAGCGCCGCATCCGCAAGCCGGTCGACCTGCTGCGCTGCGTCTTGTGCTGCATCGGGATCGTCGCACTGGCGGTGGCCGGCATCGCGGCCAGCGCCACCACGTCCGGCGTGGAGACCGACATCGTGGGCGCGAGCCGCCGGCTGCCGCACGTGCTGCTCGTCGTGGTCGCTCCGCTGGCGCTGTTCGCCCTGCTCATCCTGCCGGTGGCCATGGCCGTCCAGTTGCTCGTCCGGCGCCAGTTCCGGCGGCTCGCCGAGGCGGCGGCCACCGGCGTCCTGGCCGCCGCCGTGACCGCGGTGGCCAACGACCTGCTCACGCGGCCCGCCGCCAGCCGGCTCTACTACGCGATCATCATGGCCCGTCCGGGCACCAGCCACGCCGCGGCGCTCGACCCTTACCTGGCGGGCCTGGTCGCCTACGCCACCATGGTCGGCCTGGCCGGCCTGCCGTACTGGCGGAACGCCCTGTGGGCGGCGATCGCCGTGTACGCGATCGTGCACGTGGGAGCGTTGCACACCACCGTGCTGACCCTGCTGATCACGGTGATCGGCGGCCGCGCGATCGGCCTCGCCGTGCGGTACGCCGCGGGCTCCGCGTCGCAGCGGCCGGGCGCCCTGGAGATCGCGGGCGCGCTGGCCGACACCGGCCTGCCGGTGACCGCGATACGGCGGGTCCGCCGCCACAGCCCCCGCCAGGGAAACCCCTCGCGCCACTACGCGGTCACGGAGCCCGACGGCGGCCGGCTGGACGTCGTCGTGTACGACCGGGACCAGCAGGCGGCCGGCGCCGTCTACCGGCTGTACCGGCGGGTGCGGGTGCGCGGGCAGGTGTCACGCAACGCCCCGCTGTCGGTGGAGCACGCGGTCGAGCGCCGGGCCCTGCTGTCCTACGCGGCCGAGGACGCCGGCGCGCCCACGCCGCGGCTGCGCGCCCTGGTCCGGGCCGGTCCCGAAGCCTCCGTGCTGGCCTGCGATCACCACGAGGGGACGACGCTGGCCGAGCGGAATGCCGGCTGCAGCGACGCCGAGCTCAGCCAGATCTGGGATGCGGCCGGCCGGCTGCACGCCCGCAAGGTCACGCACCGGGGCCTGACCGCGGATCGCATCCTGCTCACCGACGACGGCCAGGCCATGTTGCTCGACCCGGGCGACGGCGATGTAGAAGCCAGCGACCTGCAGATCCGCCTGGACGTGGCCCAGCTCCTCGCCGAGCTCGCCCTTGTCGTCGGGCCGGACCGCGCCGCCGGCCTGGCGGTGGGCAAGCTGAGCGCGGACGACCTGGTGGCGGTGGTGTCGCTGCTGCAGCCGGTCGCGCTGGCCCGTCCGACTCGTAAAGCGCTGCGCCGCCGCCGCGACGTGCTGCCCGCGCTGCGCACCCGGCTGCTCGCGGCGGTGCCGGGCCGCGAGGTCGAGCCCGTCCAGCTGGAACGCATCCGGCCGCGTACCCTGCTGACGCTGGTCGCCAGCGTCGCCGCCGTCTACCTGCTGGCGGGCGAGCTGGAGCGGGCCAGCCTCGGCAGCGTGCTGCACCAGGCGGACTGGCGCTGGACCATCGCCGCGCTGGCCCTGTCGGCGGCCACCTACGCCGCCGCCACCGAGGCGCTGATCGGGTTCGTCCCCGGGCAGCTGAGCTTCCGCCGCACCCTGCTCGCCCAGCTGGCCAGCTCCTTCGTCACGCTGGTCACCCCCGCCGCCGTCGGCGGGGCCACGCTGAACATCAGGTACCTGCAGCGCCAGAAGATCTCCGCGGCGGCCGCGGCGGCCAGCGTGGGCGTATCCCAGGTGGTCGCGTTCGTCCTGCACGTCCTGCTGATCCTCGTGTTCGCCGCGATCGCCGGCAGCTCGGCCAGCGAACCGATCCACCCGCCGCGGTGGGCCTGGTTCGTGCTGGCCGGCCTGGTCCTCATCGCGCTCGTGGTGCTGGCCATCCCCGCCGGGCGGCGGATGCTGCGCGCCCGCCTGTCGCCGATGCTGGGGCAGGTGCTGCCGCGGCTGCTCGAGGTCGCGCAGCAGCCGGCCAAGCTCGCCCAGGGCGTCGGCGGCACGCTGCTGCTCAGCTTCTGTTACATCCTCTGCCTCGCCGCCTGCGTGGCGGCGTTCAGCCGATCGGTGCCGATCGCGAAAATCGGCGTGGTGTACCTGACCGGCAGCGCCATCGGCTCGATCATCCCCACCCCCGGCGGCATCGGCGCGGTGGAAGCGGCCCTGACCGCCGGGCTCACGGCCGCGGGCGTGCCGGGCGCGGCCGCGGCCAGCGCGGTGCTGCTGTTCCGGCTGGTGACATTCTGGCTTCCCATCCCGTTCGGCTGGGTGGCCCTGAGGTATCTGGAGCGCGAGCGGGCCGTGTGAGTTCCGCCGACCGGGAGATAGCGTGGAATGACGACGTTAGCCGCTGGAAGCTCGTCGTGGCGGCATGAGGCCCGCCCGGCGCGCGCCGGGCCACGCATCGCTGGGACGACGCGCAGATCAAGGTCACCTAACGAGCACTTACCAGGTATCTGCGGTGCCGTATTCCTGCGCTCCCGAGTGCCCAGCACGCGGCCACCGCGTCAATGGCGGCCCTCCGGGCAGCCGCACGCGATCAGCACACGATCGGCCACGTCGACCATTGACCCGGCGACCACTCGCACAGATTCGGCGGCTACGTGGAAGGACGGGGTTAACGGTCTCTCGGTCGAGTCACTGTTCCCGGGATCTGTTACGGCAGTTCCTCCGGTCTTCCCTGACGACGGTCACGAGAAACTGCCCGGAGACGGCCAGATGACGGCCCGCCGGCGGACATGAGAATTGCCCGGTGGCGGCCATCGGATCTGCCCGACACGAACTGATCATTCCCGCCCGGTTCCCGGGTGGGGGTCCCCTTCCCGGTTTGGCTGGTCAGCGCCAACTGATTCCAGCTTCCCGGGAAGGGGACGCGTGAAGAGTGCCGAGGAGATCATGAACATCCTGGAGGCGTACAACCTGACGGGGTCGTACCGAGACGCAGCCGAGCTTGCGGGCTGCTCGCATCACACGGTAGCTCGCTGGGTGCGGGCCAGGAACGCAGGGCACCTGGTGCCCGGGGCCGCGGCGCCCCGGGACTCGGTGGTGGCCGGCGTGTACCTGGAGAAGATCGAGGAGGTCGTCGAACGCAGCAAGGGCAAGATCCGCGCCGATAAGGTGCACCGGACGATCACCGCGATGGGGTATCGCGGGTCGGAGCGGACGACGCGGCGGGCGGTCGCGCGGGCGAAGGAGGCATGGTTCGCGGGGCGGCGCAGGGTGCACCGGCCGTGGATCGCTGAGCCGGGCATGTGGGCGCAGTACGACTTCGGCGACGGGCCATTGATCGGCGGGGCGGCCACGGTGCTGTTTTGCCTGTGGGTCGCCTGGTGCCGGTTCCGGGTTGTGATCCCGCTGCTGGACAAGACCCAGGCGTCGGTGTGGGCGGCGTGCGACGCGGCGTTCCGGAAGACCGGCGGGATCCCGACCTACCTGCTGACCGACAACGAGAAGACCGTGACCGTCGAGCACGTGGCCGGGATCCCGGTCCGCAACCCCGGGGCGGTGGAGTTCGGCCGGCATTACGGCCTGACCGTCGCGACCTGCGTGCCGTATGACCCGGCCTCCAAGGGCGGGTCGGAGTCGACGGTGAAGCTGGCCAAGGCCGACCTGGTCCCGACGGAGGTGAACCTGCGGGCGGCCTACGGCAGTTTCGGCGAGCTGGAGGCCGCGTGCGCTGCGTTCTGCGAGGAGGTCAACGCGCGGCCGCACCGGATCACCCGCCGGGCGCCGGCGGAGATGCTCACCGAGGAGCGGGCCCGGCTGCACCCGGTGCCCGCGGCGCCGTTCACCGCGGCGCTGGGGGTGGCCCGCCGGGTGGACATGATGTCGCTGGTGACGTTCGAGGGCGGCCAGTACTCGGTGCCGCACCAGCTGGCCGGGCAGCCGGTCTATGTCCGCCGGCACGGCGAGCACGTCGTGATCAGCCACGCCGGCCCGGACGGGGCCGCCGAAGTGGCCCGGCACCTGCAGACGTCGCCGGGCAGCCCGCGGGTGGTGGATGCGCACTACCCGCCCGCCCCGCCCGGGGCGCTGAACCGGGAGCCGAAAGCCCGCACCGGGGCCGAGGGCGAGTTCCTCGCGATCGGGTCCGGCGCCGGGCTGTGGCTGGCCGAGGCCGCCGCAGCCGGCACTGCCCGGATCCGGGCCAAGATGGGCCAGGCCGTCCAGCTCGCCGCCCTGCACGGGGCCGTGGCTGTGGACCGGGCACTCGGCCAGGCCGCCGCGGCCGGCCGGTTCGCCGACGGCGACCTGGCCTCCATCCTGGCCCACCAGGCAGCCGCCGCGCCCGGCGAGCCGTCCCGCGCCGGGGAAGACCGCACCCTCGCCCAGGGCACCGGCGGCTGGGCCCTCCGCGACGGGACGGAGGCAGGCCGGTGACGCTCCGCAAACCCGGCCAGGACGCCATCTTGACCGCCGGCGACATCGCCTTCCTCCGCCAGGTGCTGGTCAGCTGCACGTTCGCGCTGGCCTGGGCCGGAGCCCACGCCGGCCCGGATTACCACCAGGCCCTCGGCGACATCACCGGAGCTGCCGGCCGCTCCCGCACCGCCGGATCGCTGTATTCCGACGTCTGCCTCGCGATCGACTACCTCGACTTCGCCGGGCCCGCCGGGAGCGCCCGGTGACCGCCGCGGCACCGGCCCCGCCGCCGCTGGACGAGGGCCTGGAACGGCTGCTGCGCCGGATGCGGCTGCCGTACATGCGCCGCGCCGCCCCGGAGGTCATCGCCACCGCCAAGGCCCAGCGGTGGGACCCCGCCGAGGTGCTCCGGGCGCTGCTAGCAGAGGAAGTCGCCGGCCGGGACCGGTCCTCGCTGGCCACCCGCCGCGCCCGGGCCGCGTTCCCCACCGGCAAGACGTTCGACGCCTGGGACCAGAACGCTGTCGTCAGTACCCGCCCCCACCCAGGCGGCGCTGCGCACCCTGGAATGGGTCGGCCGACACGAGAACCTCGTCGTCTGCGGACCGTCCGGGACCGGCAAGACGTTCCTGCTCGAAGCCCTCGGGCAGGCCGCCGTCGAGGCCGGCAAGAACGTCGCCTGGTTCACCCTCGAACAGCTTGGCGCCCTGGTCCGCCGGCACCGCGCCGACGACTCGGTGACCAAGGCCATCACCCGCATCCTGCGCGCGGACCTGGCCGTGGTCGATGACATCGGGCTGCTTCCCGTCGGGCCTGATGCCGCCGAGGGACTCTACCGCTTGGTCGATGCCGCATACGAGCGCCGCTCGGTTGCGGTCAGCTCCAACCTTCACCCGTCCGGATTCGACGAGCTGATGCCCAAGACATTGGCCACGGCCACGGTCGATCGGCTGATGCATCACGCGCACGTCTGCCAGACCGCCGGC
>CAVUNO010000026.1:0-1215399 GCA_963742875.1 uncultured Actinomycetes bacterium
ACCATGGTGGCGTAGGCGACCAGGCCCGCCAGGTAAGGGTCGAGCGCCGCGGCGTGGCTGGTGCCCGGACGGGCCATGATGATCGCGTAGTAGAGCCGGCTGGCGGCGGGCCGCGTGAGCAGGTCGTTGGCCACCGCGGTCACCGCGGCGGCCAGGACGCCGGTGGCCGCCGCCTCGGCGAGCCGCCGGAACTGGCGCCGGACGAGCAACTGGACGGCCATGGCCACCGGCAGGATGAGCAGGGCGAACAGCGCCAGCGGAGCGACCACGACGAGCAGCGCATGCGGCAGCCGGCGGCTCGCGCCCACGATGTCGGTTTCCACGCCGGACGTGGTGGCGCTGGCCGCGATGCCTGCCACCGCCAGTGCGACGATCCCGATGCAGCACAAGACGCAGCGCAGCAGGTCGACCGGCTTGCGGATGCGGCGCTCGAGCTGATCCTCGACCTCGATCTCGCCTGGCTGCGGTGCCGTCACGGCACCATCGTTTCACCCGGCCGGCTGGCCACGCAGACGCACCGCCCCGCCTGCGTGGATGCACCGCCGCCCGCGGCCTCCGTCGCGAGGTTGAACAACGGCCTGATCACGAAACCACCGAGACGGAAGTGGCGCGCTGGCACTGAGCCCGGAATCGCGGTCGTGGTTGTCCCGTCCGATGGACAGTTCGTCGCTGAGTGTCAAGAACCCGATACGATTGGCCGCCGCCGCGGCCCGGATGTAGTCCCCCGTCAGGGAGTTCTTACGTAGCCGGAGCACCCGAAGTCGCTTTGGTCGAGCGCCGCACCGATCCGGTCGCCCCCGTCCGTACCTGCATCCCAGCCGACGCGGCCCAGTCCGGTTTCGGGCGGGTGACCTGGCGGCGCAAACCGCAATCTCATGACGCAGTACCAAGATCTCCACGTCTTTGGATGTATCGCTGCGCGCGAGCAGCACCAGCCAGCCGAACGACCGGACCATGATCAGGTAGGCGAGGCGGAAGAGCACGAGTGCCGAGGGTAGAAGCCCAGGTCAGATGCCCTGTACGAGTTATGGCACGCCACAGGGAGCAGCATCCTGTTCCCGCGCCGGATCACGCGATCGGAAGCCTGTGAACGGCAGGTAGACCGCAGAGCGTTCGGCACGAACCGTAGCGTCTGCTGGTGCCTCCAGCCTGATCTGGTCGGCGAGTTCCTGAGCATCGCCCTCGTTGTTGGCCGGACGAAAGGAATTTCCAGCGCCGTACAACCGCTCGCCCTTCTCTGCGAAGCTTGCCCGCCAGCGCAACCACTTCGCGATGGGAGGGAGTCTACCCGTACCTCCCACGCCCGCCGCGATGTTGTAACCCAGCCGACGGCGGGAATCTTCAGCCAGCTTGCGCCGGGGAAACAATATCTTGGCCCGTTACGCCTGCGCCCGGTCTGTGAACGAGATGGTCACCCGCCGGTCATCGTGGTCCATTGTGGCCCGACTCTAGCGCGCGCACGCGCCCAGCCTCCGGGATGCCCTGGCTTACACCTCGTTCGTCTTCTTCACGGTGGCTGCTGACGGCACGATACGGGTCGCGGCCGTGCAGGCCGCAGGCTTCCAGGTCAGCGGGCTTGGCTGCCGCGCGCCGGGGGCGGGAGGCCGGGGAGGTGGGGGCGCGCTGATGGCGAGGCGCCCGGGTGGCGGGAGGAGATCCGGACCCGCAGAGCCCCAGGCCGGATGGCGAACCGCAGCGGCGGGCTGAGGTCCACCGCCTCGCCATCGACACCGGCGTGCACCGCCGCCGGGGCATTCACCTCCAGCCGCGGCGTGCTCCAGGCCCGGCCTGGAGCGTGCGCGCTGCCGCCGGGTGCGTCGAGGACGACGATGCCGAGCTGGCCGGTGTCGAGCGCCGGGCGGGTGCCGGTGACCAGCGGGCGATCCAGCGCGTAGGGGTTGTTCGACACGAGCACGACGGCGAGATCCCGATACTCGCGCCCCAGGTCATCGACCAGGCGCAGCTCAGGCGCCTCCGTACTTGGGCCCATTACCGCAGCCGCGGTCGCCAGCAGCGTGCGCATCTTGGCGTCGCGATAGGCCGGGCTACGGACCGCCTCGCCGTAGATGCCAAGCGAGACATTGTTGAGGAACGCGCGGCCGTTCACCTCCGCCATGTCGATCTGGCGCTCGACCCCGCCGGTGAACGCGTCCAGAGCGCGGCCACGTCATGCCGGTCCACCCCCAGGTCGAGCGCGAAGTGGTTGCGCGTCCCGGCCGGAACGCACACGAACGGGATCCCGTGCGCGGCCGCCGCGGCGGCCACGACCGCCAGCGACCCGTCGCCGCCGGCCATCCCGAGCGCGTCTGCGTCGGCCGCCGCGGCTTCATGGGCCAGCGCGGCTAGGTCCTGGCCGGGGGCGAGGATGACGGCCTCGATCCCCTTTTCGCGCGCCCGGTCGGCAAGCCCGGCGCGCTCGGCCGTGCCGTCGCCCGACCTCGGGTTGACGAACAACACGGGCCGGCGCGGCGGATCTGCGGGCCGCCAGCCTAAGGTGGCGCCCATCGGGGCGCGGGGCAGATTCACCTGGGGCTTCCTTTGGATTCTCGGTATTCCGATTCCTGGCCGCGGCGCGGTGACCGGCGCGATCGGGCAAGGCGCGGCCGCGCCCGGCCTGATCCGGCTCGTAGTCCATCCACCGCGACACCGCCCCGTGCGCAGCCAGGCATAATCACAAGACCCGCGGCGAGAACAGCACATGCGGGGACTTTGGCGCGGAACGTCACCTGTACTCCGGTTCCTGCGGCTACTCGCCAGACCCTCTGACGCTCCGCCGCGTGGCCAGAGCATCGTGTTGGGCAGAATGCCGCCAGGGTCGGCTGCAGGTCGGCAGCGAGACCAAACCCGGATTCCAAGCTGACTCGTCCGGACGGTAGACCAACAGCTCATCTGAGGTCGTGCCCGCCGCAGTTCATCACGAGGACGAGTCGCTCTCGGCGGGCGCCGCGGGTGCCTCGCGGCCGGGCCGCGCCGCGGCCGCGGGCTCGGACCGGCGCAGCGGCCACCACCGGAGCGTCAGCATCCCTACGCCCACGCCAACTACCCATCCCCCGGCGATGTCGGACGGGTAATGCACGCCGTTCACGACCCGGGACACGCCGACGGCTACCGCAAGCGCCCCGACCGGCGCCGCCAGCGCCGGCATTTCCAGCCCGACGCCGGTGGCGAAGGCGGCCGCGGCGGCCGCGTGCCCGGACGGAAACGAGCTGGTAACCGGCGTCCGGCCCGGGCGGCGGGCCGGCGGCACCTCGCCGGCCGGGCGCGGCCTGCGCGCCAGGCCCTTGGCGAGGACGTTGCTGGCCGTGCTCGCGATCGCCATGCCGGCCAGACCCCGCAGGGCCGCCCGGCGGCCCCGCTCGTCGTTGCTTGCCGCTAGCGCCGCGGCGATGCCGATCCACAACACGAAGAAATCGGCGGACCGGCTCAGCGCGGGCAGGAAGCGATCCAGCATCGGTGAGCTTTCGGCGGAAAGGCGGGCCATGATGGCCTGATCGGCGGCGTCGATCCTGTCACGCAGCGTAATGCCCGCAGTCCTGCCCATTCGCATTCGCGGCCTCCAGGCTCGGCCAAGACCCTCAAGTACGAGGCGAGAACTCGATATACAGTACGACGGCGAGAACAAGGATCACTTCACCGCCTACAAGCTCTCATCGCGAATGGGCGACGGGCAAGTTAGCTATCTCATCTGGGGATGGTCACGGGGCGTGAAAATCCGGGCTGGTGCTGGCCGGGCGGGCTGGGCTGCTCCCGCCTTCACGCCCTCGCCAGCGACGATGGTGTCGAAGACGCCGGTGAACTTGGCGTCGCGGTCCCGGATCAGGAAGAGGAAGGAGCCGGTCCGGTCGCCGAGGTCCATGAGCAGGTTGCGGGCCTGCTGGGCGGTCCACGCGCCGTGCGGGTGGGCGGTCACGCCCAGGATGTGCACCCGCCGGGTCCTCACTGATCGCCCTCGCCATCACGCTCGCCTACCTGGCCATAGCCCTCACCAGCTGGGCGTAACCCCTGGGGCACGCCGAACCGGCGCGCGGCGACCCGGCCGGCGCCGCCGTCCAGTTCCGCATGCTCACCACCGCCGGGTTCGACCCCGACACCGCCGTCGGCGGGCTGACCGCGTTCTCGCTGCTCGGCGTCGGCGGCCTGCTGGCGCTGCCGCTGTTCGCGCCGCCCACCATCCTGGACGGCGCGGCGGTCAACCCCGGGCTGGTGCATACCGCCCTGCTGGGCCTGGCCGAGTTCGTCCTGTACGCGATCTTCGGCGTGATCGTGCTGGGCACCGACCGGCCCCTGGTAACACTCGGGCGCGCGGCGCAGAGCCTGTGGAACTAGGTCACCCGCGGCCGGCGGCCGGTGACCGGCCTGGACCAGCGGCTGCTGGCCGAACGCGACACGATCAGGGCGGTGCTGCGCAAATGGCGGCAGGCGGTCGTGCTGACTGACTGCCTGCCGGCTCGGCTTCGACTACGGCTGCCTGCTGGCCGCGCTGCGCGCGCCACCGGAGCCAGCCCGCGGCCCTCCCTGGTGCTGCTGGCTACTCCGCCGCCGGCATCGTCGCGCCGTTGCCGGTTACCCCGGGCGGGCTGGGCATCGTGGAGGCAAGCCTCAGCGGGCTGCTGATCCTGGCCGGCGTCCGCCCCGGCTACGCAGTCCTGGCCACCCTTGCTTACCGGATCGCCTCCTACTGGCTCCCGCTGCTGGCCGGGCCGCCGGCCTACTTGCTGTTCCGCCACCGCTACGGACGGCCGGCCCCGTGGCGCGCCACGCCGGGCGAGGACGGCCAGCCATCAGCGGGCAGCTAAGCGCGCAGTGGGCGCCACCTGAGCTTTGCCCGCCAGTACTTCGCGGCGTGCGACAAGGCTCAGCGGAAGGACTAGGGATGGGAATCTTCGGCGACGGCCACGGCCGGCCAGCGAGCGGGCGCACCGCGCTGAAAAGGCCCAGGCCTGTGGCGGGCGGAGGATGGCAGGTGCCGTGCGACAGTTGCCGCGTGGCGTCGGCAAGGTCGAGGTGATCACTCGCGCGGGCTCGGTCTTGTTGTGCTCCCACCATCACCAGATGCACCGCAACGCGATCCTGGCGGGCGGGTACCAGGTCCGGGCCGGCCTCTCGCTGGGCCTGTGACCGACGTCGCCTTTACCGCCGTGCGGTTGCGGTGTGGACTGGTTGTCGGTGGCAAATTCGCCGTCTGGCCCGCCACCGGGACAGGCTGCGTTGAACCATCCGTCGGATGACCCGAGATTAAGGAGATGTCGTGGCCGACAAGAAGCCCCTGGTGGTCTACGCCGCAAGTTACGAGAGCCTCTCGTCCGCGGAGGCAGACCTGGATGCCATCGAGCAGCTGCACAAGGACAAGGTGATCGGCGAGGTCGACGCGGCGGTGATCGACAAGCAGAACGGCAAACCCCACGTCGCCAAACGGCTGGATCGCCCCCGCGTCCGTGTCATCCCCGAATGGTTCGGCGGCGGGACCCTGCCGCGCAAGGAGCTTCACGAGACGGCCGAGCAACTCACCGCCAGCCAGGCAGGGCTGATCGCGGTGGGCGAGCCGACGATCGAAAAGGCGCTCGACAAGGCGCTCACGAAAGCCGACAAGGTAGTGAAGCGCAACGTGGATGCCACGACCGACGAAATCACCAGCGAGCTGCAGGAAGCGCTCAAGAGCTAGCGATCGGTAGGGGCCGTCGCCTCCCCGTACCGGGCCGCGACCTCGATCGTCACCTTCACCTTCGAGGGCAGCGTCAGCACCGGGGCTCGGCGTAGGTGCCGAGCCTCGGTGCGCCGCCTCCTGGCAGCTGCCCAGGCCGGTTCCGGCACGGCAAGCGCCCGGCTGGCCAGGCGCGACCCAGCCCGCGCGGTCACCCGGGCACAGCCGTCATGAGCCGGGCCGGTCGCGATCGGGTGGCGAGGCTGGCCGCCGGAACAGCACCGGACGCACCAGCTCGCCCCACCGGTGCATAAGGTCCGGCCCGAGCGGAACACCGGTCAGCCGCGGCATGTAGTGCAGGAACGAAAAATTGAGGCGATAGGCGAGTATCCCGTCGGTGGGGAGCCGATCACCTGCCACGGCGCCCGGCCTGGGCAGATCATGGTACGGTGCGGTCCGCAACGGCTTGCCGGCCTGTGCCAGGTACCTGACCTGGATGCCGTCCCAGGCCGGGAGGGCGGTGGGGCGGCGGGCCGAGTTGGTCGCGAAGACCACCGCGCGCACCGACGGGACCGCTTTGACCTCGTCGAGGATACGCGCCACTCCCTGCTCCAGGGACCTCTGGCCGCCGTGCCAGTACGTGACCAGCGGTTCCACGTCGAAGATGATCGTCCTGGCCGACAGTTCCCTGGCCTTGGCGAACAGGTCAGCCTCCGTGGTAACGCGCGCATAGCCGCTTCTCACCGGATCCCGCCTCTCCGCCAGGCGCCCGTTACCGCGTCGAGCTGCCGCACGTCCATGTGAGCTTCTCCCCTATGCATTCGATGTAGTGCACCGGCCTGGCCGGTCACCCATAGCCAGCATCAATCGCCGGGTAGCCAACGGTTGTTGGCCTCAGCGCAGGAATGGCGATGCACTGAAGCACGGGCATACACAGGGAAGGATGTCACGATAGATTCTCCCAGTTTCAGCGGAACGGCGAGCAGCGACGACACGCACGTCCTGTTCGGGCAGACGATGGCGTACGTCGCGGCCACGGCCGGATTCTTCGCGCTCGGCGCCCACCTGGCCCGTGATCTTTCCCACGGCCGGGCCTTCGCGGGGTTCATCGCGTGTGGGGTGCCATAACTAAGGCAGAGCACATGACCTAGGCTTCTATCCTCGGCACTCGCGCTCTTCCGCCTCGCCTATCTGTTCATGATCCGTGGACCGCACTAACTGCTCCTTGTCGTGCGATCCGGCGCGGGAGGAGGCGCGGGTGCGGCAGGCCTACCTGCAGGCCGGTACGCGCCGGCGACGGTCAACCACGCGTTGTCGGTGCTCAGGGCGTCGACGTAGAAGAAGGTGCACAGCGAGAAGGTGCCCTCGTGCCCGCGCAGCCCATCCGGCGACGCGCTCGGGTTGTACCGGCGTCACGCAGCGTCTTGTTCTGCGTCGTCGCCACGGCGCACAGTCCCGCCTGATTGGACGGCTATTGGACTTCACCCGCACGCCAGTTGGACCACGCAGATTGGGTCGATCAGCGCGTTAGGAACGCCAATCACGGCAATGCGACATGCGTTTCATGGTGACCGGAGGAGTTCTCCTGTCTGAACGCCCGCCCGGCCCGATGCGGGCACGACCGGCGGCAGGTAGCCGCCGCCGAAGCCGCGTGCCAGGGGCATCGATGGCGGTGAACCGCGCCTGGCTGATCACGGCTGCGCCGGCACGATCAGCTCGCGGCCGTGGTAGAACCCCTCCTCCTCGCTCAGGACGTACGGAGCCATCGCCGCACGCCGGCGTGTTTCCTCCCACGATGGCCGCCATGCATCACATGCCTCCCGGGAGACCCACGACGACACGCCGATGATCTCCTGCTCGTCGTCAGACCAGTATGCGTACGCGTGCAGCATGCCGTCGGGATGACGCTCGGGCCGCCAGAGCCGCTTGAAATCAGCCAGCGTACCTGGCTTGATCCGGCGCGTTGTCATCCAGACAAACGTCTCCTCCATCGCGGCCTCCCCAGACCGGTACGGGATGGCCGCCGCCGACCCGGCCGACGGCAACCCTGGGATGTCTTACCGATTATTCCTCGTGCCAGGTCAGCAAGACGGGGGGCGGATCCTGTGGGGCCCGGAAATACGATTCAGGTCGGTGACCTGCGTTTGCGTAGCGTCGGTGGTAAGACGGCGACGTGATACTCGTGCGTGAGTCCGCCGAGGACTTGTTTCCGGCGGACCGGGTGCTCGGCGAGGTTGATCAGCTCGGGTGGCTGGGTATCGGCTTGAGCCGGTGTGAGCTGGCCGAGGGCACGGTGCGGCCGACAAGCGTTGTAATGCTGCAGGTATTCGGTGAGTACCTGCAGCAGGTGGTGCTCATTGACGATCAGCATCCGGTCGAGGACCTCCCGGCGGAGGGTGCCGATGATCCTTTCGCAGATCGCGTTGGACCACGTTGTCAACTACGTCCCATCCAGATGATCGGTACCGACGTGTCCGGGTGACGCACCGGTTCCATCCGCTGTTCGGCCGGGACTTCGAGTTCGTCGCGCACCGCCAGAACTGGGGCGAGGACCGGGTTCACCTCCACGACGAGAACGGCGTGCTGTTCTCGCTGCCGGCAGGGTGGACCGACGTCGCGGCCGCCGATCCGTTCGTGGTGATCGCGGATGGCCGGTGCCCGTTCACGACCGGCGGCCTGCTGGCTCTGGCGGATCTGATCGACCGGCTGCGCTCCCAGCCGGACAGCGACGAGGCCGTCAAGCGAATTACGCCGTGAACGTCAAGAGGATTACGCCGGACGTGTTTCCTGGCTCGGCGCGATCAGGCTGGGATTGGTGCGGTGATTCGGCTAAATTCCTGGTGCTTTTTAGCTTTCTGCGGTGTGTCGCAGTGAGATGGTCACGCAATGTTGGCAAAATCTCCCTAACGATCGTATCGGCTGGGAGGCGGCATGGCCCCGCGAGGATCCTCCGAGGACCCGAAGGTGGCGGCGCTGCGCGAGTCGCGGTGCCTGAACCCGCACCCCGAGCAGGTCACCGACGAGGCGTTCCTGGCCGAGGAGTTCTTCGACGCCCGCGACGCGGTCCAGGTCAAGTACGAGATGATGCGTCGCGTCAGCGTGGACGGCGCACCGGTCACCGCGACAGCAGCGGCGTTCGGGTACTCCCGGCCGTCGTACTACCAGGCAGCCGCCGCGCTGGCCGCCTCCGGGCTGGACGGCCTGGTGCCGGCCAGGCCCGGGCCCCGCGGCGGCCACAAGCTCACCGAGCCGATCCTGGTCTGGGCCGAACAGCAGCTGGCGGCCGATCCCGCCATCAAGCCGGCCGGGCTGGCCGGGCCCATCGCCGAGGCATTCGGGGTGCACGTGCACCCCCGCTCCATCGAGCGAGCGCTGGCCCGCCGCCGGGAGCACTCCAAAAGCCGCTGACCCATCCGCCCGCGAGCGCGGAGAGGAGGAGAACCCGTCCCTGTCCCTGCGACCTTCACCTGGCCGTGCGGCTGCTGAACCAGGCCCGTCACCCTCGGGCCCGGATGCCGGCCAGGCTCGTGTTCCCGGCGGCGGGCTGGACGCCCGCTACGAGCAACTGCGTCATGCCGCCCTGCACGCCCGCGCGACCGCGTTCCCGCTGGGGCTGGGCGTGCTCACTGGCAAGGGCGTCACCGCCTGGCGGCGCGCCCTGGCCCACCTGACCTGCGCAACCACCTCCAGCAGCAAACGAACGTCATCACCGGCGGCTCGGCCGCCGGGGCCGCAGCCAGAGCCGGTCGCCACCGAGCTCGTCCACGCCCTGGCCGGGCTCGCCGTCGCGCTGGCAGGCACCTGACCACCCCGCAACCCCCCGGGGAAGGAGTACCCGTGTTCACCGATACCGTCTCATCGAAGGTGACCGCCGCCCACCTGTCCAAGACCGCTCTGCTCTACGTCCGCCAGTCCACGCTCAAGCAGGTGCTCAACAACACCGAGTCCGCGATCCGCCAGTACGACCTGCGCGGCAGAGCGGTCGCGCTCGGCTGGGCCGGCGACCAGATCACCGTGATCGACATCGACCAGGGCCACTCCGGCGCCTCCGCCGCCGACCGGGAAGGGTTCCAGCAGCTGGTCGCCGAGGTGTCCCTGGGCCGGGCCGGGATCGTGCTCGGCCTGGAATGCTCCCGGCTGGCCCGCAACTCCGCCGACTGGCACCAGCTGCTGGAACTCTGCGGCCTGACCGGCACCCTCATCTGCGACGAAGACGGCCTCTACGATCCGCGGAACTTTAACGATCGCCTGCTTTTGGGCATGAAAGGGCAAATGTCCGAAGCTGAGCTCCATTTCATCAGGGCCCGGCTGCGCGGCGGGATCCTGTCCAAGGCCCGCCGCGGCGAGCTCATCACCCCGCTGCCGGTCGGGCTGGTCTACGACGCCGCCGGCCACGTCATCCTCGACCCCGACACCGCCGTGCGCGGCGCGCTCGCCCACCTGTTCGCCACCTTCGAGGCGACCGGGTCCGCGTCGGCATGCGTCAAGGCGTTCAACGCCGCCGGCCTGTGTTTCCCCTGGCGGCATCTGAAGGGGCCCCGCAAAGGGGAGATCGACTGGAAACCGCTGCAGCATCACACCGTGCTGCGGGTCCTGCACAACCCCCGCTACGCCGGCTGCTTCACCTATGGCCGGCACCGTTATCACCAGCAGCCCGGCGGGAAAATGACGTCGCGGCTACTGCCCCGCGAAGAATGGATCTCCTTCATCCCCGGCGTCCACCCCGGATACATCACCCTGGGCCAGTACGACGCCAACCGCGACCGCCTGACCGCCAACGCCGCCGCCCACGGCCGTGACCGCGTCACCGGACCGCCCCGGGAAGGAACGGCACTGCTGCAGGGCATCATCATCTGCGGCCGCTGCGGCGGGCGCATGACCGTCCGCTACCACCAGCGCGGCGACCAGGACCTGCCCACCTACGTCTGCCAGCGCGACGGCATCGCCAACGGGCACCGGATCTGCACCACGATCCCCGGCCACAGCCTCGACCAGCGCATCGGCATGCTGCTCATCGAGACCCTCACCCCGCTGGCCATCGAAGCCGCCCTCACCGTCCAGGCCGAACTCCAGCACCGGGCCGACGAGGCTGACACGCTGCGCGCAGCCCACGTCGAACGCGCCCGCTACCACGCCGACCTGGCCCGCCGCCGCTACCTGGCCGTCGACCCCGCCAACCGGCTCGTCGCCGACACCCTCGAAGCCGACTGGAACACCTCCCTGCGCGCCCAGAACGAGGCCCAGGAAGCCTATGACAACGCCCGCCAGCAACACCTCCGGCAGCTCACCGATGCACAGCAGGCCCGGATCCAGCAACTGGTCACCGACCTGCCCGCGATCTGGAACGATCCCCTCACCCCGGCCAGAGAACGTAAACGCATCGCCCGGCTACTGCTCACCGACGTCACGGCGGCCAGGACCAGCGACACCATCACCGCGCACATCCGCCTGGCCGGCGGGCAGGACCACACCCTGCGCCTCCCGATACCTCAATCGGCCTGGGAGCTCCGCCAGACCTCCCCGCAGGTCGTCGCGGCGGTCGATGAACTACTCGACCACCACACCCACGCCCAGATCGCTGACATCCTCAACACCCGCGGCATGGTCAGCGGCGAGGGACGCCCCTTCCACCGCCTAATAATCATGCGTATCCGCGACCACTACGAGCTGCGCAACCGCGAACAGCGGCTGCACGACCAGGGCCTGCTCACCCTGCACGAGATGGCCGGCCGCCTCGGCGTGTCCACCCCCACCGTCAAGAAGTGGCTCCACACCGGGATTGTCAGCGGCCAGTGCTACAACGACAAGGGACAGGTCCTCTACGACCCACCCGGCCCCAACCCGCCAACCCCCCACCACGGCCTGCCACGGCTCACCGACCGGCGACCTGCACAAACACCAGCCACCAACGAATCAATCCGATGAGGTGCAGTATGCAACCTGAGGTTTTGCTCTGGGCGCCTGCGGCGGGCCGACGAGAATTCTGATGCCTTCCGCGGTGAACACGGCGTCGAAGGAGCCGGTCAACTGGCCCGCACGGTCCCTGATCAGGAACTTGACTGAAGCCACGCGCTGACCCAGGCCCATCAGGAAGTTACGCGCCGCCTGCGTTGCCCACGCGCCGTCCGGGTGCGCAGTGATGCCGGCCAGGTGGACGCGGCGGGTGCCGTGCTCGATGACGATCAGGGCATAGATGCGCCGAAGAAACACGGTGTCCACGTGGACGAAATCGGCCGCGAGGATGCTGTGGGCCTGGGCGGTCAGAAACTGCTTCCAGGTCGGGCCGGTGCGGCGGGGCGCGGGGCCGATACCGGCATCATGCATGATCTGCCAGACCGTGGAGGCCGCGATCGGGTGGCCGAGCCTGACGAGCTCGCCTTGCACCCGCCGGTGCCCCCACGCGGGATTAGGCGGGGCGCGGGGCCGATACCGGCATCATGCATGATCTGCCAGACCGTGGAGGCCGCGATCGGGTGGCCGAGCCTGACGAGCTCGCCTTGCACCCGCCGGTGCCCCCACGCGGGATTATCGGTCGCCATGCGGATCACCAGCTTGCGGATCGCGGCTGCCGTGGACGGCCGCCCGGGACGCCGACTCGTATAGTCCCATTTACGTGTGACCAGCCGCCGGTGCCAGGTGAGCAGCGTCGCGGGGGTCACCGCGAACACCTCGCCCCACCGGCGGCGGGCAACCAGCTGTGACAGTGCCGCGAGCCACAGCCGGTCGCCCGGCTGGTAGCGGACCCGGCTGATCTGGCGGCGCAGCATGGCGTTCTCGTGCCGGAGCACCAGCAGTTCGGCATTCTTGGACATCTGGCGCCGGGTCAGCACCATCAGGCAGCCGAGCAGACAGCGCACGGCCAGGTAGAGGACCGAAAGGATCACTCAGCGATGATCCCAACCCGCCGGGCCCGACCAGGCCAGATTTAGTAATCGAGCCCCACAGGCCTCGTGCCACGCGCGGACGGTCTGCTCCAGGGTCGGCGCAACCGTCAGTTCCGGCGGTGCTTCTTGTACCAGTGGTGGTTCAGCCTGGTGCCGGGCCTCGGGCTCAGCCTTACTTGCCCGGGTGCCACGCCCGGTGCGGATCAGCATCATCAGCAGCTCGAATGAGCCGACCAGCGCCAGGGCGGGCCACGCGCTGACCAGTACGCCGACCGGGCCGTGCCCGACGCCATGCGCCAGGTTGGCACCAACCGTGGCCACGATGCCCGCGCCCAGGCTCCAGGCGGCCAGCCGTGGTACGGGCCGGTTCCGGCGGCTGACGTCCAGCACCACCATGGACGCGGCCCAGATCAGCCCGTCCACGGTGAACGGCAACAGGCGGGCCGTCATGCCGGACTCGCCGTGCGAGCGCACCAGTTCGTAGGCGTGCTGATAGCAGATGATCGCGGCGACGACGGCCACGGCCACCACCGCGAGCGCCGTCGTGATCCTGATGAGCCGGTCAGTCACAGGCCCAGCTCCTCGCGCCAGCCGAGCACGAACAGGTCATCGTCGCCGTGACCGGCGGCGAGCCGTTCCGCGAGCACCATGGCCGTGATCGCCTGGTTCCGGGTGAACAGGCGGCCCGGATGGCACGAGACGATCCAGGCGCCGGGACCGTCGGCTGCGGTGTCTTCGCGGATCTCCGCGGTCGCGATGACGTGGCCGTCGATCTCCAGGGACATGGAGTCGTCATTGATCTTGGTCGACATGGGGTAGCCCCTCTCCCGCCTGAGGGAGCCACGGGGAGCCAGGAACGGGAGCCAACGTATGCAGACTCCCCCAGACTGACCGCGACGCCGTCAGGGCGTTGTCACAGGTGAGAGGCTCCCCGGCCGGCTCAGTCCGACCGGGCCAGACGGGCCGTTCGTGACTGGGGGTCAAGGGGTCGCGGGTTCAAATCCCGCCGTCCCGACTGGTCAGATGGGTTTTTCGACTTAATTTTCGGGAGCCAATTAGGGAGCCAATGGTTCCCGGAGCAGGGGCAGGCCAACTCGGTGGCGTTCGCCTTCAGGGTGCGGTTCACAGCGGTGGCGTTATCGGTGAGGGCGGGCCGGATCTCGTGACGAGTAGACCGTCTCGGTGACCGACGTGCTGCTGTGCCCGACCAGGTCGCTGATGTCCTCCAGCCGGACATCGTGCGCGCTGAGGATGGGCACAAACGAGTGCCGTAGCTCGCGGGGCGTCCAGGCCCCACCGAACCTCGCGCCGCTGGTGATCTTCTGGAGCTCCTGCCTATGTTGCCGCAGGGCGGCGCGAGTTGCAGCTCAGGCATTCGTCAAGGTACTGGCTTGTTTTTGCGGTGAGGCGAATCAGCCCATAAGCATTGAGCACGGCACGCTTGACCACCTCATCGGCGGCATCTTCTAGGTCGAGATACTTGATTAGCTTGGCCACTTCACTGCGCGGGACGTCCGAAAGCTGGCGCGGCCCCAGTTCCCGTACAAGGATTGACGGCTTCCCTGGAACGTAGAGCGTTTTCTCCTCGAGAACGGCGATCTCGTCGTCGACCTGCCGGATAAGGCCGTTGCGCAGTGCTTGCCGTGTGGCCTTGTGGAAGGTACGCCGTATGTCCGGGCCAACCCGGTATCCTCCCGTTGCGCGGGTGTACAGGCGATACGCGTGCTCGGCCTGGATTGGTCCTTCCTCAGCCACGATTTCCTGAAGTCCGGCGATCACGGCAGGCAGCGGTGTGGTGTCCGGGTGAGGGAGCATGCGTGGCGTCCATGCCTGGTACGGGAGCAAGGAAAAGCTCGTCCGATTACCACTCGGAACGTTGCTTACTGGAAACTCTTGGTTTTCCGGACCCGTCTCATCGGAATCACGGTTACCGCTGAAAGGCTCCTCCGGGTCTGCAAAGTCCATCGCATCAGCCGGCTCGGCAGGTGCAGAGGGCGTGGCCCTGTCGGGCAACGGCAGGCTGGGCTGTGGCCCAGCGGAGTCCGCATCTATTGGGACCGGTACCGGGAACGGAGTGTGCGCGACCTTCGGAGCGCCTGATTCGCTATCCGCAACTGCCTGATCCGCAAGCTGCTTTGGACCGGGAAGGCGACCCTGACCGCAGACTTCGCGGGTCGTCGGCTGCGGGGCTTCGGCTGACCACCAGTCGCCGGTTGGGATGCCCAGACCTGCGAGCCTGTTCCAGAGGGGAAGCAGGGCCGTGTCCGGGTCACGGTAGAAGGCGGAACCGCGGACACGTTCGAAGGTCCAGTTGGCGCGTTCGAGGACCTGTTGCCGGGCACGGTCCTTGTGCCAGACGTCAGGGCCGTGCCAGCGATCACCGTCGCACTCAACAGCGAGGCGGGCATGCGGGCCTTCCACAACAATGTCGATCCGGTAGCGGCCGACGCTGTGCTGGACGGACACTTTGCGATAACCGCGTGCCATGATCCTCTGCACCATGTCCCGCTCAAATTGCGACTCGCACGCGTCGAGCAGGTTGGCTGGCGGTGCGGTCGTCGTGCCGGCGTCCCGGCAGTGGCGGATCAGTGCGCCGCGCAGGTCGCCGTCGGGGAAGCTGCTGGGATCAACGGAGTGGACGACCCACATCTGCTGGCGGGCCCGGGAGGCGGCCACATTGATGCGCCGCATCGCGGCGTTGCCGGTCATCGCGGAGACCCGGCTAGCCGGGATTGCCGGGTTGACCGCGACCACTGTCGAGATGATGATCACGTCGCGTTCGTCGCCCTGGAAGTTTGCTGGCTCCCCGCTGCGCAGCCGTCGTTGCCGCATGACCTCGGGGCCGAGCCGTTCGTATAGCTTGTCCCAGATGAGTTTGGACTGGGTGGTTCCCAGAAGCGAGATGACGCCCATGTCCATGTCGTCGTAGTCGGGATTAGCGCAGAGTTCGGCGGCTAGCTCGACGACGGCGTCCGCCTCGGGTTCATTGACCATCCCGTTCCGGTAACCGTCCAGCACCTTCACCGCTCCCAAAGCGGCCCAGCCCGGTCGCGGCGGCTGGTCACGCAGGGAAATGATGTGGTGGTTGTAGGCGTGCGTGTTGGAGAAGGCGATGATCGGTGGGAGGCACCGGAAGTGCTCGGTGAGCATCACGACGCCAGGGAATTTCTGGAACGCGATGTCGTAGAGGCTGTTGTCCGGATCGAACAACGTCCGGTACTTGGGGATCATCGCCAGGTGCTCGTCCAGGAGGTCGAACACTTGCTGGCGGTCGAGGCCAACGTTTTCCGGGCTGGTCTGCTTGTCATCGCCGACCACGATGGTCTTCCTGGCCAGAGCGAGCAGAGGCAGCGCTTCCAGCCCGATCTGGGATGCCTCGTCGACGATGAGGACGTCGAAGGGCGGGTCGGCTTCGGGCCGGAAGCTGCTGAGGGCCCGCGCTGTGGGCATGATCCACACCGGGATGGAGTTCTTCGATTCATCGAGTGCGGCCCGGATTTCCGCCAGCCAGCGCTGGGCGAACTTGCCGCCTGTCTTGCCGAATCTGGTCACGGCCCGCACGTAGCTGTTGAGTGCCTGCCGTTCCCGGTCTCCGAGGTTGTCGGCCAGGCGGCGCCAGGCGCGTTCGCTGACCAGCTCGGTGATAACGCGCCGTCGCTCCTTGGAGAGTTCTTCGAGGCGCATCTGGAGCTGGGCGGGCGTCTGCCCAGTGAGAGCTTCGTTCACCCAGGAGTCCAGCTGCCGCCACTGCCAGGCGCGGGTGAATTCGGCTGGGTCGCCAGCTGCTGCCGGGTCCGCGAGAATGCGAGCGGTCCAGATCGGTGCGCGGGCGGACAGTCGCCCGCGCAGCTCACGCAACCGGCGCGCGTCCGGTGCGATTTGATATAGGTCGCGGAGTTCTTCCCGAAGACGGCGCCATTGCTCCACATCCTGGTGGTACAGCGCGTCTGCGAACAGATTCCACAAGGGTGATGCGTGTGGAGACTGAGAGCCGGCATAAAGCTGCTCCCCGAGGCCGCGGATAGAGCGGGAGAGGTCCTTCAGGAGGATTTGGTCGCACGCCCGGATGCAGGTATCGGCAAGGTGGGCGAGGGTGTCCGCGTCGGCTGCGGGCGGGCTGCCGATCCCGGCGGCGGCCAGGTCCTTGCGCAACTGTGCCCACGTCTGTGGCCACTCAAGCGCCCTTTTCAGATAGCTAAGGAGTTGTCCGAGGACGTCTTCGGGCACGTCGGCCCTGAGCTCGGGGCCACCGATCCGGGCTAGCTGGTTTCGCCAGCTGATCAGCATCCGCTTGCGCAGATTGTCCAGCGTCACCTTCTGAAGGCACAGATCAACGTCGTCAGCAGTGCTCGGCTGTCGGCCATCGACCGTGCACTGTTGCACCGCTCGCTTGGCAGTACTGGCGAACATTCCCAGCTTGGCGGACTCGGATAGCCGGTCCTTTGCCTGGCGCAGCCCTTCGATCAGCGAGGGTTCGATGACGTCCGGGATCACGACCCTGTGTGCAGTGAGCACCCGGCGCAAACGGAGCGCTTCCTGGCGATCGGTGGACAACTGGGAACCAAATGACCACCAGTCCCGGGCCAGGAGGGCATCACCGGCTTGCTCACGCACGCGGCCCAGCCACGTGCCCGCGATTTTGGCCAGCCATTCCGTTTCGGCATGGCACCGGGCGGCGAGTTCCTGGAGGCCTTCGCGGCCGCAGGCGACGGCCAGACCCCAGTCGTGCACGGCATCAGTGAGGGAACGTACCGATGCCTGAAGTAGCGCCAGCTTCTTGAATCGGTCTGCCAGATCGGCTGCGGACGGGATGGCCGTCAGCTCCGGCAATTCCTTGGCGCAGGCATCCGCCTGGCTCACACCTACCTGCCGGGTCAACCGGGTGAATTCCGCAAGTTCCCCTTCACTGACTGGGCTGGGAATGGAGGACGTGATCAGGTCATCGATATACCCGAGCCGGGACGCCTCGGCAGCAACCCACCGGGCAGCTTCGGCCCGGGTGGGCATCTCGCCGACGGCCCACCCCCGGGAAGGTGCTCGACCTCCGCCTCACGGGTGGCGAGCAATTTCTTCGTCGTGACGGCAATGGCACGGCTGCCAGTATCCAGGTCGGAGGTGAGCTGCCGGATGCGCTTGTCAGCGAACGGCTTGTCGAGGGCCGTGACCCGGGACTGGATCTGCCCGATCGCCGATTCCAGCTCGCGGCGGCTCTCGGCATCCGCACCGAGCACGGAAACGGTCAGATCTTTGATACCGGGGGGGATCTTCCCGGTCAGGGAGCGCAGTGCCTGCTCTTTCTCGGCCACGACCAGCACACGCTTCCCGTAGGCGACGTAGTGACTGATGATGTTGGCGATCGTGTGTGATTTGCCGGTCCCTGGCGGACCCTGCACCGTGACCCCGGTGCTGTGCTGCGCCTGGGCCAGGATGCGCTGCTGTTCCTCATTCGTAGGCAACGGGAGCAGCAACGGCTCAGCATTGGTGCCGGCGCTACAATCCGCAGCGCCTACATGCTGACCAAATTCCTGCGCCGCGAGGGACGACGGAGCGTCCGAGACAGCCACCTGCAGGGTATTGGGGATTGGCACCGACTCGTCCCGGTACAGGGCCCGCATGCGGTCCAGGAATCCCTGGTAGTCCGGCTGCCGCCGACGCATGAACAATACCCAGCTGCCATCCACCACAGCCGGTTCGGCCTCCGCTGGTGGCGGGGCATGCTCGACAATCGTGCCGTCGTGGTCGATGGCACGGATCAACGGCCGCGAAAGGCCCTGAAGCACCTGGGCATCCCAGAGATCAGTACCGTCGTCATTCACCGACTGGCGAATACTCATGAACCCAGCTCGGTCGGCCAGCGACAGACCAGCCAGACACCGTGCCTCAACCTCCGGTGCACCAGCCGGGCACACGCGGATCCGCTGGGTAACCTCGTCCTGATCGACCTCCACCGGGATACTGATCAGCGGATGGTCGATCAGCTCGCCGTCGTGTTTCCACCGCAACCGCCCGAAACCCCAGACGAGTTCGACCGACTCCCGGTCTGTGGCGAGGCGTTCCCGCTGCTCAAACAAATCGCGGTGGAGTGCCTTGGCGGCCGCCACCTCAGCCCAGCGGGCGGCGAACGGCTCCCACACGGCCGTAATCCACTGCTCGGCGGCGGTCACCAGCGCCGGGTCGGGGTCCGGCTCGCCCGGCTCCGCTGCTTCCGATCCTGTCCGGACCTCGGGCCGCACATGCGGGCTGATCGTGGCGCTATCGCCCAAGAGGTCCACCAGTTCTGCGGGAACTTCCAGCCGTTGCGGGAAATCGAGGAAGTCAACCGTCAGCCAGGTCTCCGCAGCGGGAGACAAGCTCACACCAGGAACTGCAGGCAGATCGGCGTCACGCAGCAGGAAGAGGTCATACCGCTTGATGTCATAGACAGGCGGGTTCCGGCGCGCGTCATAGTCCGCCAGGAAGTCGATCAAGCTAAGGGTCCGGGCACGTTCCTCAGGCCCGGTTGACGCCGTTGCCGACGATCCAGGCCCCTCCCAAGAACCGCCCGGGCCTGGCACGAAGGCCTCGCCGTTCTCCACGTGCTCCTCCCGCTCCCCGCCGACTGGACGTCAGCTACCGCACACGGCTGCACCACGATGGCGGAAGGCACCGACACTTGTGCAGCGCAAAACGGCCGGTCTCGCCTCGAACGGAACCCGCGCGAACAGTTCTCGCAAGGTTGGCACATGCGGAGCTGACGATGCCAGATCGATCAGTTCACGCCAGGCATCAGCATTGCTGCAACCCCCGTACAACGCCTCGATAAGTGCCTGGAGGGTAGCATCACGATGACCGCTCCGGTAGCGAGTGGAACGGCCAACGCCCAGCCAGGCAGCCGGCAAGAATGGATCGCGTCCCTCGGCGAACTGCTCGGCGAGACGACGGAACGCACGTTCGACTCGCGGCAAGTCTTCTGGACCTCGATCGAAGCCGGCATCTGTGTCTGTCCGTAGCTGCTCAACCGACGCCAGTTCTACTCTTCCCTGCTCGTTAACCCCGGTCAAGGCAGGTACGGGATCATCAATCCGACCCAGAAGGCGGATTAGTGTCGCATCCAAATCAGGAATGGACTGGAAGGTCTCATCGGCTATTCCCAAGGGCCCTGGGTCCAGCCAGAGAACGACCTGCGGCCCCACATCATGCCAGCGGATCTCAGCCGGGCAGGAAACGAGTTGGCCACCGTTTACCCTGCTGAACGCCGTTAGCGCTGGTTGCACGTGGCTGGCGACAACTCGTGACAGGTAGCCAACGTGCTGATCGCGGACGTAAATGGCCACCGCGCGGGAATCGTACGAGTTATCTGGCTCAGGAACGAAGACCGCCGCCAATGGTGAGTTCGGCGGCGCATCGGCTTGGGCGTGGCGAATGGCCTCTGCATGGAATGACTCTCCTGCTACCTGCACCTCAATGCGACCCGGTAGCCACACGGGTTCACTGTGGACTGGCCGCGATGATCGCCATGCCCCATCCTTAATCAGTGCCTTGTCATGCCGCCGAAATAGCTCCATGCAGTATCCCCCCTTTCCAAGCGCGCCCGCTCGGCGGTCCGTGGCCTTCAGGCCGTCGGCCGAAGTGAGCGAAGGGCTTCGCCCTTGCCCTTGGATTCCAGGATAGCCTTGAACCGAGAATCGATCTCGATAGTGGCGTCCCCTATGGCGTGGTAAAGACGTTCCCGCTCCGTCCACACCCTCTGGTGACTTTGCCTCTCACGGGTGAGGCTGGCCTGCAGGGCATCATTTGATTCGGATAGCGAATCGAACTTCTGGCGGAACTCCATGCTGGACACGAAGCGGAAGAGTTCGGCCGTCTTCTCGACGCGAGATCCAGTCACAGCCCCCGAACGGTACGTCTCGATGACCATGCGCCGCATGACCTCAGCAAGAGCGACAGATCGTGCTGGCTCTACCACGACGATGCCGTCGATCACGGCAAGGTTCTGCGATCCCCGCGGGAAGCATCTACTCACCAGGATCGCATATGGTGTGCGATGCAGCTTTGCTTGCGCCTTCATCTGCGTTATGAAGCTGTTGTTCCAGTGCAAGGTGTCCTTGCACTCATAGATAATGAGTCCTGCTTGGATGAAATCTCCGTCGGTGCGCACCCTGACGTGCTGGAAGATATCCGCGCCGCGCTGGCCACGGCGGGTTCGTTTGATGTCGTCATCCGGAAATGCGCGGCTCAACTGAGCGAGGATCTCTTCCTCATTGAACTCGCCTCGGTCTCCCGCCGAAAGCCGCTCGACTCGCCGACTCAGCTCGGCGTTCTGCTCCCGCACCTTCGTCAAGGTCGCCTGAAGCTGCTTGTCCCGTTTCCCGAACTCCTGCTCAAGCCTGGTTCGCTGGCTGGCTTCAGCATCTGCAACTTGTTTGCGAACTTGTACCTTGACCTTGGCTTCCTGGTTCTTCTGAACTTCCTGTAGCTGGCGGTTGAGTCCAGCCACCTCGTCGGCTCTCTCCCGAACAGCCGCCTGCACCTGCTTCGCGGCGCGAACTTTCAGATCTTTCTCGACCTTCTCAACTCTCGCCTGGGCGCGCGCCTCCGCCTCTGCCTCAAGGTCCGTGCGCAGCTTGACTTCGTAGGCCGCCTTCTGGTGGGCGAGATGCTCGACGGCCTGTGTGTTTAGAAGAGGCTGACCGCAAAACGGACAGATCGTCGGATCGGACGCCGAGTCAGGCGCCCTTGTCACGGACATTGAGGTAGAAACCATCTGAAAAACTCCTTCGTTCCCCCCGGCCCGGAGCCAGGTTGTGGTAAAGGTGAGCCGGATTGAGGTCATTACATAGGGCCTTTAGCCACAGAATGGCGGGACCTGTGGACTAGCAGGCAATAACCCAACCTTCGTACGGCGATGTGCGCTCTATCGACGGAAAGCTGCGAGTTGAAGAGAATCGAATTTAGGTTCGAGTCGTTCAGCGAATTTCGCGACATTCCTTCTCGAATCGCTCATAGCTGCCGCGCTGCCATGGGTGGAATCACGCGTAGATGACCTGTGTGCTCGAATCAAAGCTGAGCTAGAAAACCAGACATATGCCACCCTATTGGCTCAGGCGGAACCGGAGCCATATTATGTACTGAAAGGAGAAAAAATATTAATAATCACGATAAGAGCGCGGATGTCCCGCCGGGGCCAAAAGCTCGCCTTCAGAGTGTTGAGTTATCAAGTTTCATGCAGACAAAGCTGACAGCGGCAATCCGGACGACCCGACCCTGTGCCGCTCGAATACTCGATTGCGTGGCTGACCTGCGCCATCGCCAGCAGACTTGACGCGGTGATGGTTGGCTGGCCGAGTGCTGATCAGGATCGTCTACCTGGTGGTTCGCCGGATACTCGGCCTCGCCGTCCTGCCCGCGAAATCGGCAGCGCCCTCGGAGTCGCCGTCGTCGGCACCGTCCTCGCCAGCCACGTCGCCAACGCCCTGCCGGCATCCCTTCAAGAACACGCCGACTCCACTTCCCAGACACTCAGCGCCGCGCAACGGCTCGGAACAAGCCCATGAGCAGCGCCAACCAGACGACGCCCACCCTAACGATCAGCGGTCAGCCCGCGCGGCCCCGGGTCTGCCGTATTCCGGCCGCCCTCCAGGTTCGAAAGAATATGCCGCTGGTGGGCCGAGCTTCCGCCCAGCCGCGGCCCTTTCGTGGGCGTGGGCATTCGTTTCCTCTTCTCGGTTTCCTATTGGCTTGCTGTGCGGTACGTCAGTACTGCTCGGTCTCGACGTAGCTGTCGTCCTCGTCCGGCGCGTAGTTGTCCACCGCGCTGCTCGGGTCGAACCCGGGCGGGGAGTCCTTCAGCGCCAGCCCCATGTCGATCAGCTTCTGCTTGACCTCCTCGATGGACTTCGCACCGAAGTTGCGGATGTCCAGGAGGTCCTGCTCGCTGCGTGACATGAGTTCGCCGACCGTGTGGATGCCCTCGCGCTTGAGGCAGTTGTACGAGCGGACGGTGAGGTTCAGGTCCTCGATCGGCAGCGCCAGGTCCGCGGCCAGGGCCGCGTCCGTGGGCGACGGGCCCACATCGATGCCCTCGGCGTCGACGTTGAGCTCGCGCGCGAGCCCGAACAGCTCGACGAGCGTCTTGCCGGCGCTCGCCACCGCGTCCCGGGGCCGGATGGAGGACTTGGTCTCCACGTCGAGGATCAGCCGGTCGAAGTCGGTCCGCTGCTCGACACGGGTGGCCTCGACCTTGTAGCTGACCCGGGTCACCGGGGAGTAGATCGAGTCGATGGGCACCCGGCCGATCTCCTGGCCGGGCTGCTTGTTCTGGGTGGCCGAGACGTAACCGCGGCCGCGCTCGACGGTCAGCTCCATCTCCAGCTTGCCCTTGCCGTTCAGGGTGGCGATGTGCAGCTCGGGGTTGTAGACCTCCACCCCGGCCGGCGGGGTGATGTCCGCGGCGGTGACCACGCCCGGACCCTGCTTACGCAGGTACATCACCACGGGCTCGTCGTGCTCGGAGGAGACGACCAGGCCCTTGAGGTTGAGGATCACGTCGGTGACGTCTTCCTTCACGCCCGGCACGGTGGAGAACTCGTGCAGGACTCCCTCGATCCGGATGCTGGTGACGGCCGCCCCGGGGATGGACGACAGCAGCGTCCGGCGGAGCGAGTTACCGATCGTGTACCCGAAACCCGGTTCCAGCGGCTCGATGACGAACCTGGACCGGGCATCACCTATCTGCTCTTCCGTCGGGGTGGGACGCTGAGCGATAAGCATGGTGCCTTCCTTCCCGCGACGCCCACTATTTGACGTCGCGATCTCGCCGGCCCTTTGGCCGCCGGCTCCGCCCGCCCTCCCGTGGACCGGCAGGGCACAGGCGGATTAGTCACTTCGAGTAAAGCTCAACAATGAGCTGTTCCTGAACCTGCGTGTCGATCTGCGCACGGACCGGAAGCGCGTGCACGAGCACACGCATCTGGTCCGGGACGACCTCGAGCCACGCCGGAACCTGGCGCTCACCGGCCTCAGCCTGCGCCACGACGAAGGGCGTCATGTCACGTGACTTCTGACGGACCTCAACGATGTCGTTCTCGGCCACCCGGTAGGACAGAATGTCCGCCTTCCGGCCGTTGACCGTGAAGTGCCCGTGCGTGACCAGCTTGGCGGGCCATGTCGCGGCTCTTGGCGAACCCGGCCCGGTACACGACGTTGTCCAGGCGGCTCTCCAGGATCTGGAGCAGGTTGTCGCCGGTCCGGCCGTGCCGGCGCGTCGCCTCTTCGTAGTAGTTGTGGAGCTGCCGCTCCAGTACACCGTACATGCGGCGGGCCTTCTGCTTCTCGCGGATCTGGCGGATCTGAAGGAGGTACTCGCTCTCCTTCGGGCGGTTCCTGCCGTGCTCACCCGGCGGGTAGGGCCGGTCCCCCAGCTCAGCGGCTGACGTCAGCAGCCGTCCGCCAACTCATTCGTGACGGCGACGGTCGCCTTCGCGCACCTATATTGGTATTGAGGTTCCGGTCGACGTCATTGCCGATGACAATTGACGCATTTGCGTGCTGCGAAGCTCGTGTATGCAGGGTCAACTTTTCATCGAATTTGACGTTGCTTCATCGTTGACGTCAGAATAGTGGGTATCGTGAAACGAAAGCGGTGTGCCCGCGTGGGCGCTGCGAACCAGTAGGAGAGACGATGGCGCAAAAGGTTCAGGTTTTGCTGCTCTGCGATCTGGATGATGGCGACGTGGAAGCGCAGGAGACCCTGCCTTTCAGTCTCGGCAATTCGGTGTATGAGGTCGATGTGTGCGCGAAGCACGCTCAGCAGATCCGCGAGGGCCTGGAGCCCTTCGTCGGACATGCGCGCAAGACAGCCCCGGCCGCTGGCAGTCGCCCGCGCCGTGCGCGTCCCACTGCTGACCGGGAGCAGAGTGTCGGCATCCGTTCGTGGGCCAGAGGCCGCGGCATCCACGTCAACGACCGTGGCCGTATCCCGGCTTCGGTGGTCAAGGAGTACGAGCGGTCCCGCTGAGTGCACGCGAAAGCGACACCCTTTCGTTTCGGTGATGCTTTTTGCACTGAATGTCATCAGGTAAGTCTCCAGCTGGCTGTCTGCTGATCTTCCGGCCGAAAAGCCGGGTCACTTCTGCTCTTGATGGATGACCATTGAGGTGGACGGGATGCTGTCGAAGCCCGGGCCTGGGGCGATCGCTTCCGCCGATGAAATCATCAGGGCCCGCTCGCTGATCATGGATATCCATGAAACGGCACGGTGGAGCCCATGGGCCGCCCATGGGCGCAGGAGGACCCAGATCTCCGGCCAGGGTGTCCCGCAAAGTCTTTTCGGCTGGTCATGAGGGACTCTTAAGGCCGAGGACAGTAATGAGCAGGGCGGTGTCGTACTTTATCTTGCGGATGGTGGCGGCGATCCTGGTGTAGTCGGCCTGGCGGATGAGCCCGATTGCCAGGTTACGGAGAGTGGCCATGATGCCGGGGGCGGGAACCGGTCCGGACCCGGGAGGCGTCCTCACGGCAGGTGACATCGCGAACATAGTGGACCTTGTTCTCGATGGTCCACTGGCCGCGGACGTAGCCGGCCAGGTGCACGGGGGCGGCCTCGCGGGCGTCCAGGCTGGCGATGATGAACACTGCCACGGCGGTCTTCACCTGCTTCTTCGCCCAGCGCTTGCCTTTCCTGACCCGGACGGTGCGGGTGACGTAGCGCTCGATCAGGGCGACCTGGCGGGCGTGCGGGAACCGCTTGCGGATGTGCGCGGGGGCGGTCATGACCTGGATGGTGCGGCGCTCGCGCCGCCCGTGCCCTTTGTCGTTGGTGACGTGCTGCACGGGGACGGCTTTCCAGTCCAGGGCGTCGATCTCGTCCCACAGTGCCGGGGTGTCCTGCTTGACGGTGAGGACGTAGTGCGCGAGGAGCTCTTCGCAGATGAGCGTCGCGTGGGCGCGGACGGTGTGGCCGGCGTCGGCGGTGATGACGTGCCCGGCCAGGCAGTAGTACCCGTTCAGTTCCCGCAGCAGCGGCGCGAACTCCGGGACCTCGTTCGTCTTCGGGCCGATCAGCCGTTCGGCTAGCACGATCCCGCTGCCGTGGGTGACGGCGGCCAGCAGGTACGGGATGAGGCCGTCATCCCCGGCCGCGCCGCGGACCGCCTTGCCGTCCACCGCGATCCCCGGCAGCCATCCCGGCCCGGCCAGGGGAAACGCGGCCGGGCCGGGATGCGCGCGGCGGGCCAGGTACGCCCCGGCACGGGCCGCCAGGGCCTGCGCGCCCAGCGCGGTGAAGACCCGGACCACGGTCTCCGGGTGCGGCGCCACCCGCGCGCCCAGCGCGTTCTGCCTGGCCCCGGCCGCGGCCAGCACCTCCTGCGGCGCCGCATGCACCCACGCGGTCACGTCCTCGATCGCGGTGTTCCCGCACAGCACCGCGGCCAGGCACAGCGCCAGCACGCAGGGCAGGGAATGCCGGATCCCGCGCGGGTCCCGCGGATCCGGCACTGCCGCGAAGCACTCCGGCAGGTTCCCGCCGGACGCCGCCCGCAGCGACGCGGCGCGGGAGGCCAGCTCGCCCAGGGCTTCCCCGGCGGCGGCGGGCACGGGCATGCGAGACTGGACCGGCAACGGGGCCTCCCGGCACGGAAAGAGATCTAGGCAATCCCTTGTCCTAGCCGGGACCCCGGTGCCCTCCCCGCAGCAACACGCGCAACGCCCGCAACGTAACGCAACCGGGACAAAATCGCCGGACCGCCGTCACAGCCCGTATAAGAAGGCCGCTATCCCCCGGGCCAGGCGCCCCGGCCCAGGCAGTCACCTGAAGTAACCGAAACGCGGTCACCGCAGCCTCAGATCCGGCGCAAGCCATCGGGTCCCCCAGAAGACCGTCTGACTGCCAGATAACACCTGACCTGGCAAGTCGACTTTGCGGGACGTGTCCGGCTCGAAAACAGGATTGGCCGGTGACCTGCTGGTCTTCCGTGCGTCAGGCGGCATGCGTGTATTCGTTGATCAGTCCGCCCAGGACAGGTTTTCGACGGATCTGCTGTGTGTCTATGCCGTTCACGGTGGCGCGAGGAGCGTCAGGTTCGCCGTCGGGGACGCGCTGGGCGATGCTGTACCGCTCGAATACTCGATTGAATGGCTGACCTGCGCTTTCGCCAGCAGTTGACGTGGTGCTGGTTAGCTTGCCGGGTGCTGCTCAAGATCGTCTACCTGCTCACGTGCCGGGTGCTCAGCCTGGCCGTCCTGGCGTTCCGCGGCGACCTGGCGAAGGATGCTGAGCTGCTCGTGCTCCGGCATGAGAACGCGGTACTGCGGCGGCACGTCGGCCGGGTGCGGTACGAGCCGGCCGACCGAGCCTGGCTTGCCGCGCTGGCGCGGGCTTGCACCGCGCAGGCACTGGGCCGAGGTCTTCCCCGTGACGCCAGCGACGCTGCTGGCCTGGCACCGCAGGCTGGCGGCGAAGAAGTACGACACGAGCAAGCGGCGCAAGCCGGGACGCCCGCCGACAGTCCCGGGCATCGCCCGCCTTGTCGTCCGGCTGACGAAGGAGAATCCGCTGTGGGGACACCGCCGGAACCACGGCGAACTGGCCAAGCTCGGCGTGACAATCGCGCCGTCCACCGTGTGGGAGATTCTGCGTGCGGCCGGCATCGATCCGGCACCGCGACGCTCGGGCCCGGGCTGGCGGCAGTTCCTGCACGCCCAGGCCGCCGGGATCGTGGCAGTCGATTTCCTGCACGTGGACACCGTGCTCCTCAAGAGGTTGCATGTCCTGGTGTTCATCGAACATGGCACCCGCCGGATGCACATCGGCGGGGTCACCGCGAGCCCGACGGGCGAGTGGACCGTGCAGCAGGCCCGCAACTCGCCCTCGGCCTCGGCGAGCGGTTCGAGGACGTTAAGTTCCTCATCCGCGACCACGGGTCGACCTTCACCGCCTCGTTCAACGCCGTCTTCCAGGCCGCTGGCACCCGGATCCTGCGCACCGCCGTCCAGGCGCCCGCATGAACGCGATCTGCGAGCGGCTCGTCGGCACCCTGCGCCGAGATCTCCTCGACCGCGTGCTAGTTCTCGGTGAGGCGCACCTGCGCACCGTCCTGGCCGAATACCAGGTGCACTACAACACGGCCCGGCCGCACCAGGGCATCGCCCAGCGCGTCCCCGACGGCGAACACGATGGCGGCCTCCTCACCGTTGCCGCCCTCGACCGCGAACGGATCCACCGAAAACCCGTCCTGAGCGGCCTGATCAACGAATACTCACGGGCCGCCTGACACCCCGAAGAACCGCAGGTCACGACACGGATCCTATTTTCGAGCGGGACACGGTAAAACCGCAGGTCAGGCTACCGGATGGGGAGGCCGGTGACGGCGCGGCCGATGATCATGCGCTGGATTTTCGCTGGTGCCCTCGAAGATCGTGAAGATAGTGGACCAGCGGGCAGTTTCCGCAGTTCAGCGGCCTGCCGGCCCCCGTGCTATCAGCACGGATCCAGCACGGGATTTCCGGGGGTGGCGGCGGTTTCCGGCCGACCCGCGTATGTTGCCGAGCACGGAAGGACGCGGCACAAGAAGGCACCGCAGCTCTGGCGGCTAGCGCAGGACGCCGCGCACGGCCAGAAAGGGCTCGGCCGGGACGATGGGCTGGGCGTCGATGCCCGCGAAGCCCGCCTCGGCCAGGTCGGCCTCCAGTTCTCCGCCGCGCGGCAGGGCCGCCGCGCCCGCCTGGCAGGCGAGCATGAAGTTCAGGTGCGCAGCGGCGACCGAGCCCGGCGCGGCCAGGGTGGCGACGATGAGGTGCCCTGGCCGGGTCAGCAAGCCGCCGAGTCTGCGGTACAGCGCGGCCCGCTCCCCGCGCGGGAAGTAGTAGATGTTGTTGAGCAGCAAGATGAGGTCATAGCCGACGCCGGCCTCCGGGGTCCAGGTGCGGACGTCCCCGGCATGCAGCCGGATGCGGCCATCCAGGCCCGCGGCGCGGACTTCGGCCCGCGCAGCGTCGACCACCGCCGGGGCCAGGTCGATGCCATCGACCAGCACATGCGGGCTGAGGTTGGCCACGATCCGGGCGTACACACCGGTGCCGCACCCGACGTCCAGGACCCGTGCGGGCCGGGTCTGGGCCATGACGCTGGTCAGGTACGTTTCGATGAACGGCGTCGCGGCCAGCGACACCCGGGCGATGTCGTCGGGGTAGTCGTCCAGGTCGGCCCGGCCCCCGCTGGGCGCCGAGACCAGCAGGCCGGCCAGGTCGGCGTAGCAGCCGGCCTGGTAGTCGAGCATCGAGCGGTAGTGCGCGTCAAGCACGATGTCCCCGCCCGCGATGGCTCGCGCCCGGATCCCGCGCAGCCGGTACCGGCCCGAGCGCCGGGCGATCTCGCCCAGCTCGGTGCCAACCTCCAGCCAGGCCTGGAGCCGCTCGGGCCGGGTGCAGCCGACCCGCGCGGCGATCTCCGCGAAGCTGGCCCCGCCGGCCAGCACGTCCAGCAGGCCAGTCCGGATGGCCGAGGCCAGGAATAGCGACCGGACCAGGGCCCGGCTGTCAGCGATGGCCAGCGCCCTGGCTGGGGCATGGCCGGCCCGGGCGGTCCGCAGCAGGCCGCCTAGCTGGACGCGGCTCAGGCCCATCAGCGCACCTGCGCCGGGGCGCGCAGGCCGAAGGCCCGCTGGCTGAGCCACCGCACGGCCCGCGTCGGGGCGCTGGAGTGCGCCGAGGGCGGGAACGCCGCGGTGTCCATGGCGGGCACGAACAGCTCACCGCGGTTGCTCAGGTACATGTAGACCGGGTAGGAGACGGTGGCGAGGCCGCGCAGCAGCGAGGAGGAATGAGCCCCGCGCAGCTGCTGGCGCAGCGGGGCCTGAGGCCCGTCGACGGCCGCCGACCCGGGCTCCAGGCCGAACCAGTGGCAGGCTTGGGCGACGATGGGCGCCCGCCGGGGGTCGCCGATACCCAGGTCGGCCAGGACAGCCGCGTCTACGGCCAGCGCGTCGGCCCCGGCGTAGAGGTAGCGGACCTGGACCGGGCGATGGCATCCCATCACCCCGAACGGGCCGTCGGCCACCGGCGCCCAGGCGTCCACGACCGCGAAGTGCGGCGGCGCCACGTCCAGCAGCATCATGGTGGCGGACCGGAAGTCCACGCTGCGCCCGGCGTAGAAGCTCTCGTCGATCGCACCGGTGCTGCCCTCCAGCGTGGACAGGCTGAGATGCGCGAACTCAGTCGGGTCGGTGCGCAGCTTGGGCATCACGATGCGCAGGTCGGCGTCCAGCCAGGTGCCGCTGATCGTCTTCTGGACGAAGCCCCGGTCGAAGACCCAGGCCCGCATGTCCGCGCCGATGTCCACGATCCGGTAGGCCGGCGAGGCGAAGCCGAAGTACCTGGCCACCGAGGCGACGGAGCGGCCGGAGAACAGGTTGCCGTACACCGTCGGCGCCTCCAGCACGGCCACGTCGGCCACGCCGTGCTGCCGCAGGTACCGGGCCAGGAGGTCGACCAGCTCGGGGTCGCTGATATTGGAGCGGTCGGCGCAGTCATAGCCCAGCATGAACGACACCCGGATGGCGGCCGAGCGGGCGCGCCCGGCCAGCCGGTCCAGGCCCGCCCGGTCCAGGCACTCGGACAGGACCGCGGGCTTGTCGGCGTCGGTCCGGCCGCCGCGCACCACCACCTGCGCCCCCGAGCCGAACGACCGCTGTCCCTCGTCCGCGCCGGTCCGCGGCCGCTGGGCAGCCGGGATGAACCAGGGACTGATCCGGGCCAGCCGCGCGGCCAGGTCCTCCGCCGACACGCCGTCGGCCAGCCGGTCGTCCTCCGTGATGACCTCGGTCAGCAGCCGGAAGGCCTCGGCGTGCCGTGCCTCGTCGGCCCGGATCCGGTCGAAGGCCACCCGTTCCTCCTCTGACCGGGCCACCTCCACCAGGCGCCGGTACGCGAACTCGGCGCTGGACTCCAGGGCCACGTTCAGCGCGCAGTACTTATGGAAGGTCTGGTAGCGCAGCTCTCTGGCCAGCGCCGCGGGCATCCGACGGGCCGCCTTAGCCGCGGCCACCAGCACGCCCGCCGCCCCGGTCCGCAATGGGGCCGACCGGGCCATTCGGTTGGTGGCCGTCGACGAGGTCCACCCCGACAGCGCGCCCTGCACCTGGCGGCCGTAGACGACCAGCGAGGACGCCAGCCCGCCCGCCTCCAGCAGCAGCCCGCGGGTGAACTCCGCGTGCAGCTGCTCGTCCTTCCAGATCCACACCAGGGTCTGGCGGATCAGCGCCCGCGCCTGGTCCCCGACATCCAGCTCCGCGACCCGCCCAGCCACCGCCTCCTCGCGGTAGGCCACCGCGACGATCTGCTCCCGTTCCAGCGCCAGCAGCAGCAGCCTGGAACGCTCGGCCCCCGGCCGGTCCGCGCACTCCCGGCGCCACCGTCTCAGCAGCACGCCGACGTCCTCGATCAGCACAGCCTCAAGCTCGGCCACGCCCAACCCCCGCCCGTCCGGCCCGCCGCACGCGGACGCCGCTCCCCCACGGAAACGCCTGTTGACCATACTCCGGGCCGGGCCGGGGCTTCACCATCCTTGACCGCTCGCGGAGACCGGCCTGTCTTCCGGGTACATGATAGGTATATCCGCAGGTCAGACTATCTAACGTCCAGCCCGGTGATCGCCCGGCCGATAATCATCCTTTGAATTTCGCTCGTCCCCTCAAAAAGGTGAAGATCGTGGACTAGCGAGCAGTTTCCGCAGTTCAGCGGCCTGTCGAGGGGCGTGGTATCAGCACGGATTCAGCACTGGCTGTCCGAGGGTGGCGACCGTTTCAGGCCGGCCCCGCGCACGTTGTTGAGCGCGGCCAATAGGGCGCCGTCGACGTTCTTGGCAGGAACTCTGCCGCAGGTACATCTGAGGTATATCAGCGCGCTGACCTGCTGGTACTCGGCCCGCAGAAGGGGCCCGCAGCTGCGGCAACTGGGCCGAGAAGCCCCGCCAGGACCGGCCACATGCGGGCCGGGGTGTCGGATACGGCCCGCGCCCCGGACCGGCCGTCGTCGGGCCGATACGGGGCACCACGGGGCGGACAGCGCGCAGCTCGACCCGTGGTTCCTCGGCGCCTGGTTTGCGACTGAGCCAGCGCGCGAGCAGATCCGCCGCCTCGCCCGCGGCACGGCGATCCAGCGGGTCGCAATCCATGACCTTGCCTCACTCACCGTCCGGCTCCCGCCGCTGTCCACCCAGCAGGAGATCGGCCGGCGATTTCGTGCATTCGAGAACGCGGTCCAGGCGCACCGCGCCGTCGCAGCATCTTTGCAGGAACTACGCGATCTCGATCTAGTCGTGACCTTCGCTGGCGCCAGCACCGACCACAACGACGGTGGACATGGCAGCGCAGGGCGAATCCCATGACCGTTGGTGCTCTAGAGATTCCGAAACCTCCCGGATCCGGGCCACGATGACCGCGGCTCCGCATGCTGGCCAACCTCGGCAGCTCGCATAGAACTCGGCCTGATCCCTCGCCGCAGCGGCAACGTACGACCATCCCTTCTGGCAGACCAAGCGATGCCGCGCCTCGGCTGGGCTGACACCATGTCTCCGAGGCATCCCGGCGGCAACGGCGGTGTGCTGGATGGCAGCCCAGTCGTGCGAGTACCCGTGCCGATCCGACTCCCGGATCAGAGCTCAGAAGATGCGAAGAACTTCCCAGCGTTCACGCCATTGCTCGATCCGTTCGACAGGGATTCCGTGGTGATTGCTCTGCCTCGCCCGGGCGTGCTTCTCCTTTGTACCGGATCAGGTAGGCGGTATGGACTTGCCAGATGTTGTTGCGGATCCACCACCGGGGGATCACGTAGTAAACCGGATACTGGCCAGCTCCCAGGTCCACGAAGATCCAGAACGTGGCCTCGGCGGGATCTTCGGCGCACTCCTCGGCGTCTCGCGGGTAGCGCGCATGCCACGTACCGCTGGTTTTCGTCTTCACCTGGATCGAGATCCTTCGGGTGTCGGCCAGATTGCTCGCCAGGACGTCGATTCCAGGCATGTTGCCGGCGAATCCGCGTAACCTCCTCGACGGTGAATTTCCGCCGCTACGAACATCTCGCCGGCGCGTGCGACCTGTTGGTTATTCACTTCGTCCTCCCTCAAAGCCGCCGTTGCCGTCACCCACCTACCGCCAGGCCAGGGCCGTCGCCGGCCGACTGTCGCCCCACGACTGTGCGTTCCACCTGCGCTGCAACTCCGGCTTCCATCTGGCGCCAGCAAGTTTCCCGCTGAGGGAGCCGTACTAACCCTTGCCGCCGTGACTGCCGTCCTCGACGAGCTTCTTGGCGTTGTCCCAGGCGCCGCCGGAGTTGGCCAGGAAGATCGCCATCAGCACGCCGGCCGCGATCGCGCCGGACAGGTAGGAGCCGAGCGGCGCGTAGCCGAGCGCTAAGCCGACCGCGATCGGGGTGAGCACCGCGAGCAGGCCGGGCGTGACCAGCTCGCGCAGCGGGTCCTTGATGCAGATGTCCAGCACGCGGCTGTACTCCGGCTTCTCGGTGAAGTTCATGATCCCGCGGTGGTTGCGGAACTGGTTGCGTACTTCGATGACGACCCGCTGCGCCGCGCGGCCGACCGCCATGATCAGCAGGCTGGCGAACAGGAACACCACAGACGCGGCGAGGATGACGCCGACCAGGATGTTGGGCTGGGCCATCGACAGGCCGAACGCGCAGGACGCGCCGCCGAACGCGTCCTGCACCGTGGTGCGGAACGAGCCGAACAGCGAGGTCGCGGCGAGCACCGCGGTGGCGATCGCGATGCCCTTGGTGATCGCCTTGGTGGTGTTGTGCGTGCCGAAAACGTCGTCCACGTAATGCGACCAGGCGGTATTCGTTGATCAGGCAAGCCGTGTGAGTCTGCCGTCGGACGCGGTACCGGTCGAGATCGACCGGTTCGGGCAGGGGTTTCAGCGGCGCGGCCGCGTCCAGGGAACGGTGCGGCCGGTGCTGATTGTGGTGGATCTGGTACGCGCGCAAGATCCGCCGCAGATGGGCCTGGTTCCAGATGAGGGTGCGGTCCAGGAGCTCGCGCCGGCATCCGCCGATCCAGCGTTCGGCTATCGCGTTCATGCGCGGCGTCCGGACGTTGCCGAGCACGGTCCGGATCCCGGCATCGGCGAGGACCGCGTCGAATGCGGCGGTGAAGTCCGAGCCGTGGTCGCGGATCATGAACTTGACCCGGTGCGTGTGCTCGCCGAGATCCATGAGCAGGTTGCGGGCCTGCTGGGTGGTCCAGTCCCCGGTGGGATGCAGGGTGACTCCGAGAATCCTGATGCGCCTGCTGGCGTGCTCGATCACGGCCAGGACATAGGCCTGGGTCCCATCGAGCAGGTCCGCCGTGAAGAAGTCGCACGCCAGGATCGCCTCGGCCTGGGAACGCAGGAACAGCGACCAGGTAGGGCCGGTCCGCCGCGGCGCGGGATCGATGCCAGCCTTGTTCAAGATCTCCCATACCGTCGACGCCGAGACTCCTACCCCCAGCCCGGCCAGTTCCCCGTGAATCCTGCGGTAGCCCCAGCCGGGGTTCTCACCGGCCAGCCGGAGGACCAGGGCCTTGATGTTCCGGCGGGTAGCTGGCCGGCCGGTCTTGCCGCGCAGGGACCCGGCGGCCCAGCGGCGGCAGACGATATCGCGGTGCCAGCGCAGGACCGTGTCCGGGGTAACCAGCAGATGCAGCCCGCGGCGGCGGGCTTTTCGGTACCCTGGCGAGCAGGGTCGCCAGAAGCGCCCGGTCCGCCCCGTCCAGCCTCGGACGGCGCGGCTGCCGCCGCTGCAGGACAGCGAGCTGATGGCGCCAGGATCAAGATCTCTGCGGTCTTCCATCTCTCCTCACGCCGGGCGAGCCGCAGCCACGCGGCTAGCCGCGTGGTCAGGAGGAACATGAACCGCAGGCACATGACCGGTGATCATCACGGCCAGACGGCAGGGAGAGCAACTCTGCTGGCCAGAGCCATGGACGAGATTCTCGGCACGCACAGGCTTGGACGTCAGGTTCAAGATCCTTACGGTCAAGACCATAATTGAGCGCGTACCGAGCTTCTTGTGCTGGTGAGAGAGCCATGATCATCACTTCCGCTTCCAGACTTCAAGTGGCCTGATCATAGTGGATGGATGGTCGGTACTTATGGGAAGAGGCAAGTAGAGGAAAGTCTCTTACTGACATTTAAGTGCCAATACGGTCATCGGAGACAAGCTAAACATACCGGACCTCGACCGCACTCCAGTATTGGAAGGTGCAGCAGCAAAGTGCAGCAACCGCACCGCACGACAACGACCCTAAATGACCGGTACAGACCTCTGACCTGCGTCAACGACCCTTATCGACTACTCTGCCCCTAGATGGTAAGGAGAATGTCGTCGGTCGGTTCCGGTAGCTACCCCTTGGGCAGCCCGGCGGTTACCTTTTCCAAGTCTTTCCGGTCATGCATTCGGAGCAGATCGCATTACGAACTTGACTCCATTTGCCGCACCACCAACAGTAAGCCATTTCTATTTCCTCCTCGGCCTGATTACTTCCCAGGCCTTCACGATCGCGTCCCAGGACGATGCGGTCATCGCGGCCAGCCGCCATCTGCACTTGCGGCTACCGGTGCCGCCGGGGTGGCGGCCAGCTGCATGGCCGCCCTATACCACCCGTAGAGGCTGGATGCTTTAGCCCCCGACACTGAGCCATTTGTTTGTAGCCTCAGAATCAATCGCAAAAGTAGCGGCGCGGGTTGCTGCCAGTTGCGCTCCGGTTGCACTGATCCAGAGCACCGCTGCCTCCTGTTGATACAATGCCACTTACCGTAAATTGATCATGCTGCGGGCCGGTGTATGCGCAGGTTGACTAGGTTTATGGTTGGCGGTCCGGTGTGGCGGGTTCCTTTGTCGCTGGCTCGCTTGACGCGGTAGGAGTTGTGGCGCGCTCGCTTGATGGCCCTGGGGTAGGTCCGGTGCCTGCGCTGCGGGTTGAGGTTCTGCTTCCTGGTGATGTCGGCCTTGATCGCGGCGTGCAGATGTTCTTCCTGCTCAGGGGGGAAAGGCCGGGCCGATGGCCCGGCGGATGATGCGGACGGTGCGGGTGAAGCTGACCCGGTTGGGGTCGATGTCTGCCTCGGTGGCGGCCTGGCAGATCAGCGAGCTGATCGCATGGTGGGCCAGCAGGTAGCCGTAGATCTCCTGGCGGGCCATGTCCGGGCTGCGGGAGCGCAGCACCCGGCCCGGGCCGCGCAGGTGCGTCTTGAGCTGGCCGTTTCCGGTTTCATGTTCCCAGCGCTGGTGATACGTGCCCGCCAGCGCGTCCGCCGGGGCCTGCCGCAGATCGGTAATGGTAGTGACCAGCGCGATCAGCTCGCCCTTGCCGTCGCCGTCCCGGCCGGGCACCTCGTACTCGATCACCCGGACATGGCGGGCTCTGCCCGCGTCCAGGTCTTCCCCGGCACGGGCTGCCCCGATGAGCAGTTCCCGGGCCTTACCGGTGATCTTCGGGCTGATCAGCACCGAGCGGTAGGAGCCGTCCGGCAGCAGTTCCAGCACCGGCAGCGTGAGATCGGACTTGACCCGCCACAGCAGCGCCGCGCCGGAGTCCGCGGCCGTGCACCAGTCCGCCCAGTTATAGAAATTGCGGTCGGCTATCAGCAGCCAATCCTCCGCCAGCCGCGCATACAGCCTGCGGGCCAGCGACTGCTCTCCGGCGCCCTTCCCGGCGATGCCGCCGATCTCGGCATCCACCACGGCATGGGAGGCGCACTCGCTGACCGTAACGACCCGGACCTTCGGGAACGCTGAGCGGTCCGCCCCGGAACCGGCATACCCGAACGCGGCGGCGTTGCCGGGCGTGTCCGGGGCGTCCCACTCGAACCCGTCGATGCTCATCAGCCGCCACGGCCCCAGGAACGCACCGCGGGTCAGCTGATCTGCCACTGGCACTGCGACCTGGGCGAAGATGTCCCGCAGCGGCTCAAAGCCCAGCCGCTCGCGTGCCCGGGTGATCCCGCCCGACGTCGGCGGGCCCCAGCGGGCATCCCAGCACCCCCACGAGCTCAGCGTCCCGGCCAGCCGGGCCGCGACCTCCACATAGTCGTCTTCGGCGAACAGCGCCATCGCCATCGCGAAATACACCATGACGTGCGGTGGCAGCTTCCCGTCCGACCGCTTCGCGCTGCGGCCTGCCGCGCTGACCGCGTCATCGATGACGTCACGCGGTACCGACGAAGCGAGCACCCCGAGCGAAACCTCGTCCGTCCACCGGCCGCCAGCAGCCACCCCAGCATTCTGCGCCACAAGCCGGGATCATCCCAGCCGCCTGCCAGCGCCGACGGTAATACCGGCAAACAAGATCAACTCACGGTAAGTGGCATTGCCTGTTGATACGCCAAGCCCTTGACCCGCCGACTCCCACGGATTCGGCGCCCTGCCCCGCACCCGCGTAGCGGCAGCAGCAAACGGCAGCAACCGCACTGCCCGAAGGTGTCCGTGATCACCCGGCATTACCCTTCTGGCCTGCTCATATGACCGCTATTGACCTTTATGCCACTTGTTCACATCGAGGGGGTCAGGGTCGAGCCCCGGGCGGAAGACTGACGCTTAAGCGTCAAGAACGGTCGGGCACCGTACAACAGAGGAGTACAGCAACGCTAACGTCCAGCATTGACCACATGCGACCCGTGCAGACCCCTGAGCTGCATCAACGACCTTCATCGACCCAGGTGCAACTAGTTCACACCGAGGAGGTCACTGGTTCGATCCCAGTATCGCCCACCCAGCTCAACGGCCGGTTCCGGCTCAGGGACCGGCCTTTCCCAGACGCTGCGGACAACGGTGTGCTGGTGGTCCTTCGGTCTGTACTCATCGACGAGCGTGACGTCGCCGACCTCGATCTCATACGCCAAGTTCTTGTGCCGGTTGTACCAGATCTGGTCCAGCAGCTTGGCAATGACAGGCTGAATCTCACTGAGGCTGCGGGGCTCGTCATAGAAGATAAGGTCCGCCATCAGCTCATCGACGTCGTTGGGAAAGTACGCGGTGATAGCCGTTGCGAGACCCGTGAAATACTGCGACTTCGCCGTCGTGAAGGAGCCCGCAACATCGGCATGTGGCAACCGGGTATCACCGTTGGCCAAAGAGAAATCTTTAATGTTCGTCGTGACGAAGCAGTGATCGTCACGGCCGCTCGCATCGGCGGCGCACACATCGACGTACATCTCGAGAATAAGCGCATCGGCGACGCTGTTCTTCGAGCGGTGAAACGGTGCTCGCTTGTCGAGCGCACGCTGAATCGCTCGCCGATCCGTCTCCGTGCTCGGCTCAAGGATGCGGCCACCGTGCAAGAGCTCAAGGATCTGGCTGAACTGGCCGATCGCCATCTGGTTGATTAGCGGTACTCGATGAGTCAGGTCGTCGAGCTGCCTGAGGGCTTCGTCTCGGCCATCGCCTCGGCCGTGCTCGTCAACGGCAGCACGCACGCGGCAGAAGGTCGCGCTCACACTTCGCGCCATATCAGCCTCGATACGACCGCGGTTTCGTTCAAACTCGTCGATCACGATCTGAGGGACCAGGAGTTCCAGACGCCCTTCTTCGATGAGCTGACGGCACGCGGCGATGAGTGGTTCGCCGTTGACGGTCTTCGCGAGATCAAGCCAGACGCACGTGTCGGCGAGCAGCCGGAGCATCCGGCCAGGATACTTCGCCCTTCGGCAGCTCCGACCATCGTCGACCGGGGCACATCGGGGGCACATCGCCACGAGATCTGCTCGGAAGTGATGAGAACCGCCGAGATCTCAGCCGCAGGTCAGACGACATGTTAGTTCCGTCGGCTGAGGTCAGCGACATTCCTGCACTAGACCCGGCCTACAGGCCAACTCGTCCGCTGCGCTCTCTGCTTGCATCAGATGGATTAGGACGCGCTTACCTGCTAACGATCAGGGTCCCCCGAGCGCTCTCCGGCCACTGACCCAATCTCCTCGCGGCCTGTACCCGACTCCCGTTCGGCGCCGATCTGGACAATAATCACTGTGGCGGTTCTGTCGCTCCGGTTGCGCCATGCGTGGCGGGTGCCGCGCTGAACAACGCAGCTGCCCGGCGTGAGATGCACTTCCTGGCCGTCATCGAGTTCCAGCCAGATCTCGCCGTCCGCGCAGAAAGCATAGTCGATCGTATCCGTCGTGTGCATGCCGGAATTATTCGGCTCAATAACGCCATGCAGGCCGGGCAGCAGCCGTTCTGCCTCAGCCGAAATCTCGGCTGGATCACCGGCTGGCTCCGGCACCTGACCGTCTGGGGCCCAGCGGACGACCAGAAACCGCGTGCCGCCCAAAGCCGGGAAGTATGGCTTGACAACCGCGTCGTGACCAGCACCGAGAACGGGGTGGCCGCCCTCGGTGCCCCAGAGCAAGAAAAACTCCAGGCCCGGCAGTGCCTGAACCGAAATCCCGTCGGGCCGATCATCGGACGCAAATACCGACTTACCTTCCGGAGTAACACCGGTAACGACACGGCGAGGCTCCATAGTCACCCCTGTGCATTGATTCTAACCAGTGCTTGGATCGAGGCACGTCCGGGGGCCCCGTGAAACAACAGGCTAGCACGCACGCGTCGCCCGGGAAGTGCAGCAGCCGCAGCAACGACACCGGCCCTGTATAACCGATATAACCCTCAAAGGTCCCTGGCCTGCGGCAATGACCCTATCGACCGTCACGCGTCTCGATGGCAAGGAGATGCCAAAGGCACCGATGGCCGGTCAGCCCGTCCTTGAAACCCTTGATGCTTAATGGTCAACAGGCAGGGAATTGCGGCAGCAGCAAATGGCAGCAACCGCACCGCCCGGCATCGATCGCATCTGGCCGCAATAAGCCTATGACCTGCACCAACGACCACAATAGACCTACATACCGCCAGTTCGCATCGAGGGGATCAGGGCGGCTGGCACTAGTCTCGCCTCTCCCACGGCCATACTGACCCTTAATACTGCAACTAATACTGCAACGGCACTTGCGGGTTCGGTGTCCTCGCCGATGGTAGGGCGGACCGGCGGCCTTGTGCGTGGCGTCGCGCGCGCCAGTGTGAACAGCGGAGCACCTGGCCTGGCGGGCGTGCGGCCTGTGCTGCTTAAAGTAAGCACCGTTGCTTTATATACTAAGCATGGCTTATCCCGTCACTCTGGAGGTGTGACATGCGAAGCATGGCGAGGCAATACAGTGCGGCAGCCAGCCAGGCGAGCGGCGTGGCGGAAAGGGCCCTTGGGTTCTGGGTGCAGGGCGTGGGGAAGCTGGCTGACCGGTTTCCTGTGCTGCTGCCGCAGGTTGACATGATCGCGGCGGTGGAGCGCTACTTCGATTTCTTGCAGCGGGCCATGGAAATGAACCGCAGCATCGCCGTCCAGTGGACGGTGGCGGTGAGCATGCTGTCGGGTGTGGCCCGGGAGCGAGCGGAGTCGGCCGGTGAGGTCGTGCGCGCGCGCTCCGAGTCAGTCGGTGAGGTCGTGCGCGAGCAGGCCGAGTCGTTCGAGCGGGCCGTCGGCGGGCAGGCGGAGAAGGCTGAGCAGGCCGAGCAGGAGCTGGGCCGGGAGGCTCGCAGGATCGAGCGCGAGAAGGCCAGGCAGGCACACCACCCCACCTGCCAAGTGCCGTTGCAGTATTAAGTGTCAGAAACCGCCTCCAGGCGGCTTGGCAAGAGGTCAGCAGCTGAGTGACTAACCGAGTGACAACCACCGCGAACACGCACGGACGTTCGCGTATCGCCACGCACCTGCCAACGCAGCTTATGACAGTATTTTCGCTGGTAGTTTCGGCCGCGAAGATGCCTGGGGGTCAAGGGGTCGCGGGTTCAAATCCCGCCGTCCCGACTGTTTTTCGAACGCTTCTTCGCCATGTACAGCAGTAGTACAGCAGTACCCGAGGAAGACTGTTAAGGTCTGCATGCGGCCTCTGAGTGGCCGCCATGCGGTCGGCGGATTCAAGATCACGACGTTGGGCCGGGGTGGATTTGCGTCCCGGGTGTTACGCGTTCTCCGGGGGTCGTTCGCCATGAGCGCCGGATGTCACTCACGGCGAGCCCCGGTTGCTGGCATGCCTATCCAGTGGGCGTCTCCGCCGTGCTCACCCGGCATCGGGATCCTCACCTTGGCGGCTCCAGTCGGCGCATGGCGATACCCCGGCCTACGTCACGGACGGTGACGGCAGGGCCGGGATGCGGCGCGCGAGATCCGCGTTCGATCTGGTCGACCGGGTGCTCTGGCCTGGCGGAGGCGAGCGCCGTTCTGGTCTGGATGTTCTGTGCGCCAACACGGCACGCCAGCCGGTCAGATGATCTGGCTGAACGGTACTGCCGACGCAGGCGCTGGCGGCCAGGAAGTACCGTTCGTGTCCCAGATCAGACCATCAGCTGCGGAATGCAGGCCCGGTGCCGGTTCAGTGCGCGGCCCGCAGCCTTCCCCGGACCAGAACACATCCGAAGCGTACGGTGTCGACGGAGCGGTGCCAGGCCTCAGCAAGCTTGCCGTCCTCTCCTGGCGCTCATCGCGTGGCCTGTGGCTCAGGTACCTTCGCCGCCGCCTGGCTTCACGGGCAGTGGTGGTCGTGCACCGAACCCCAACCACTGATGGAGACCCGACCCCCGCTGGCCCCGGGGAGCGGTCAGGTGGCGCCGCCGCTGGCGAGGCAGACAATGGCGGCGATCTCCCAAACTGACGCGGCTCGACCGGCTGGTGCTTGCGAAGCGGTCTGGCCGGCCGCCTCGCCCAATATCTGGGCCGCGGCGCTGGCTGAACTGGCGGGCAGACACACTGAGGCTAGCGAGGAGCGCCGGGGAGGGTGCAGTTGGCGGGGAATGAGGGTCGAGGGTATGGCTCGGTGCGGCTTGCTTCGGCCGCTGGTCGTTGGGTGCTGGCGGTGGCGGTGCTGGGCGAGGTGATGATTCTGCTGGAGGCGACGGTTGTCAACGTGGCGTTGCCGACGATCGACCGTGATCTCGGCGCGGGCGTCGCGGGGTTGCAGTGGACGCTGAACGGCTATGTGCTTACGCTCGCGGCGCTTGTCTTGGTGGGCGGTTCGCTCAGCGATATCTACGGCCGGCGTCGCATATTCATCCTGGGGGTGGTGGTCTTCGTGGCCGCGTCGGCGCTTTGCGCGGCCGCCCCGACGATCGAGCTGCTCGTTGCTGCCCGGTTCGTTCAGGGGATTGGGGGGCTCTCCTTACACCAGGCAGTCTTGCGATCATCGACGCGGTCTTTCATCCCGATGATCGCACCCGGGCGATCGGTGCGTGGGCAGGTCTGGGTGCGGTCGCCGGCGCGATTGGCCCCACCGTCGGCGGGTACCTGACCGACGCGGTGTCGTGGCGCGCGGTCTTCCTGATCAATCTTCCGCTGGGGGTTTTTGTCGTCGTAGCCGCGGTTCTCCACGTGCCAGAGACCCGGGACCCGACGCGTGCTGGCGGCCCGGATCTGCCCGGCGCCGCGCTCGCCACGCTGGCCATCGCAGGTGTGTGCTTTGCGCTGATCGAGGCGTCCGGGGGCTTGACACCAGCGGTGATTGCCGCCTCGGCCGCCGGCCTGGCCGCCGCAGCCGCCTTTGTCGCCGTTGAGCGGCGGGCCAGGCACCCTATGCTTCCACTGGAGTTGTTCCGCTCCCGCCAGTTCGCCAGCGCCAACCTGCTCGCGCTGGTCACCTACGCGGCGCTCGGCGGCGTGATCTTCCTGTTCGTCGCGTTCCTGCAGATCACACTCGGCTACACCGCACTTCAAGCCGGTGCCGCCACACTGCCGATCACCGTGCTGCTACTGACCCTCTCCACCCCATCGGGGGCGATCGCCCAGCGAATCGGCCCGCGGATCCCGCTGACGATCGGAGCTGTCCTGGCCGGTGCGGGGCTGCTGCTGATGGCACGGATCCACCCCGGCGACAGGTACCTCCCCGCGGTGTTGCCCTCGCTGATCGTATTCGGGGTCGGTCTGGCCGCGCTGATCACCCCGATCACCGCGACGGTCCTGGCGAGCGTCGATTCACGGCACTCCGGGATCGCGTCCGCCGTTAACAACGCGCTCTCGCGCCTTGGCCAGATGATCGCGGTTGCCGCCCTTCCCCTTGCCGCGGGGCTTTCCGGCTCCGCTTTCGAGGACCCTGCCAAAATGGCAGCTGGCTTCCCGGTCGCCATGACCGTTGCCGCCGGGGCGTCTTTCGCAGCCGCGCTGCTCGCCTGGACCACGATCAGCAACGACGTCCTGAGCCGATCCGGTACGGACACCCAGCAAGTGCCAAAGGAACTCCCGCCGTCCCTCAAGCGACACTGCCCGGTGGCCGGCACCCCGCTTGCCGCGTCCCTGAATTCCCCGCCCAGTTCCCGCCCGCCGACGGCCAAAGAGGCGTGACCGTCGGCCAACGGAACCCATCGTGCGCCGGCTGCACACTTCCACCCGCTCACAACCTGACCGGCCGCAGCCACAAGATCGTCTGCCAGTACCGCGGCCGGCCCGGCCAGGGCCGCGGCGGCGGCCAGCCCCGCCGCTAACCGCGTTAGACAGCCACGTCGTCAAGGAACGCACCGCCCACCATCAGGGCCAACGCTGAGCGGGCAACCGCAGCGGCTCAGCCGCCCAGAACCGGTGGAACTGGCCGCCGGACGCGAACAAATCAACCGGCTGGGCACCCGCTCCGAGTCGGCAGGGTTCGGAGGCACGGGCGCCATGCTTCACGCTGCGTGATCACCTCTCGTCCTGGCTGAGGCGCATACACTGCCGCCGTTCTGCGCGACCGCCGACGCCTGGCGGCGTCACCGCCGACTGACCCAGAGCTGGAGGATCTGCGCTCGTGATGTCCTGCTGAACGCTCGCTCATGCATGCCGAAATGAGGGCGTGGCAGCACCACCAAGCGATCTCACCCGCCAGCCACCGGATCCGGCAGAAGGTCCGGGGTCGGACCAAGGCCGAAGTCCGGGAGAAGCTCCAGGCACTCCACCCGCGAACTCGAGGCCGGGCTTCGCGCCTCCGCTATCTACACGGTGGCGTCCTGCATCAGGGACTGGCTCGACGACGGGCCCACGACGCGGCAGGCCAGTACCGTCGAGAATTACCGCGTCTTGCCGATCATGCGATCGGCAAGCTCGGCGCGGTCAAGCTCAAGGACCTGACGGCCCGGCAGGTGCAGAAGGCCCTGGCCGAGCTGCCGGCATCGCTGCCGGCCCGCTCGCTGCGGCCGCCTCTGCTCAGCACCAGGCTTACAAGATCGCTCGCCCACGGGGAATCGCTCGCCCACGGGGAAAAGCTCCACTGGCTGCCGGTAGTTGATCGGCCTGGCCGTGGCCTAAAATCACCCGTGTGCCTGCCCGGCCACAGCCTTGTCTGCCAACCCGAATGATTTTGCGAGGTCAGGGGCTCGACAGTGCCACCAGCCCGGGCCGCTCTCCGAGGCGGTCGACGCGAAAGGAACGGCACCCATGCCTAACGAGCGAGTAGGCGACCGTGGCGACCGGGCAAGCACGATCGCTGACCTCGCCGAGGCCGCAGGTCCCGGCTCGGTCGATGGCCGCCACCTTCTACTGGTCGGCGCGGGGCCTGGCCTTGGAATGGCCGTGGCACGCCGCTTCGCCGTCGGCGGCTACCGGGTAACCCTGGTGGCGCGTAGCACGGACGGCCTCGGCGACCTCGCGGGCACCTTGGCCGATACCGGTGCCAAGATCAGCACCATCGCGGCCGATGCCAGCGATCCCGATGGCCTGGGCGCCCGGATGAGGGAGCTCTATCTCGGAAATGGCGCACCGGGCGTCATCGTCTATAACGCCGTCATGGGAGCTCCAGACCGGCTGCTGAGCTCAAGTGCCGCCCACCTGCAGGCGGCGTATTCAGTAGATGTCATCGGCGCCATCGTCGTCACGCAGGTGGCCGCCCCGGCCATGCGGGCCGCCGGCTTCGGGACCATCCTCGTCACCGGGGGCGGGTTCGCCGACCACCCGATCCCGGCCCTTGCGACCGTTTCCCTCGGCAAGGCGGCTCTCCGGTCGGCCGCGACAATGCTCGGCGCTGACCTGGAACCGGACGGCATCCGTGTGGCCACACTGACGATCGCAGGGCAGATAGTTGCAGGTACTTCCTTTGACCCGGAGCGCATCGCCGAACGCTACTGGGAGGTTGTCCACGTGGACGGTCCATGGCAGGCAGAATTCCGATTTACCGGCCAGTAGGCGACGTCATACGGATGCGGGCGGGGAAGGCTGATCGTGGCATCTGCACGTCTTGTCACAGGATGCCTTCGAGAGCCCTCCCTCCTGCCACCGCGCGGTTCCTCATGACGGAGAACCATGATCTCCGCATCCTTGGACGCCTTGCTGCGACCCAGCAGCACCAGCCGGCCAAAGACCCGGACCATGATCAGGTAGAGCAGGCGAAGGGACACAGACCGCGATCTTGCCGTAACCAGCTCATCCGGCCAAACCGCAGGTCACAGTACTTGCGGCGGGTTCTGAAGCGGTACACCGGGGGATTTGCGTCCCGGGTGTTACGCGTCGTTCGCCATCAGCGCCGGACGTCACTCACGGCGAGCCTCGGTTGCTGGCATGCCTATCCAGTGGGCGTCTCCGCCGTGCTCACCCTGGCACCGGGGTCCTCGCCTTGGCGGCTCCAGTCGGCGCATGGCGGTACCCAGGCTTACGTCACGGACAGTGACGGCAGGGCCGGGATGCGGCGCGCGAGATCCGCCTTACCTGCGGAGAGCGGCGCGGCTCAGGGCCGACAGCTTGGCCGGCTCGACCGGGCCGGCCCCAGCCGTCGCGCGGGAAACTGTGGCCATCTCGCCCAGCCTCGGTCACGACGGCGACTCGCGGGGCCTTGGTCATGTGAGACTGCCATATCTTCGCTCCTCCCGGCACGGCTGCGGCCACCGCCGCTTTGGTGGCCAGCGGTACAAACCGCGGTCAGTTCTTGTACTTCTCCGCGACGGGTGTTCAGGGGCTCGTCACGACCTCACCGGGTGGGATCCGCGGCCCGCCGCGACCGCTGCGCCGGAAACGGGATTTATCACCGGCGAGCAGCCGCAGAGGGCGCCGGGAATCGCCTGCGGCGCCGGCTGCGGCTCGGGGGCCGGGGTGGGTTCGGCGGCGGCGGTCCTGAGTTCGGCGAGCCGGCGCCGGGAGGGCAGCAGGACGATGGCGAGGATCACTCCCAGGCCCAGAATCGCGGCGGCGATGGCGAAGGCCGTGGTGTAGCCGTGGGTGGCCGCGATCGCTGGCGCCAGCGGGCCGGTGTGGTGGGTGGCCAGGTAGCTGGCAGTGGCGGTCAGCGCGACGGTGCTCAGAGCGGACAGCCCGATCGACCCGCCGACCTGCTGCATCGTGTTGACCAGCGCCGAGGCCACGCCCGCGTTCTGGCGGCGGACGCCGGCGGTGGCGGTGTTGATGGTAACGGCGAAGATTATGCCGAAACCCAGGCCCATGACGATCACGGCGGGCAGGATAACGGTGGCGTAGCTGGATGTCACGGTGAGCTGGGTCAGGTAGGCCATGGCGCCGGTGCTGAGCAGCATGCCGGAGGCGATCAGGGCCCGCGGGCCGACCCTGGGCAGCGCCACGCTGGACACGGTAGAGCTGACCAGGATGCCGCCCACGAACGGCAGGAACAACAGCCCGGAGGTCACCGGGCTGTATCCCTTAATTTCCTGCAGGTAGTAGGTCAGGAACAGGAAGACACCGAAGAGCGCGATCCCGGTCAGGCCGAGCACGGCATAGGAGCCGCCCCGGGTCCGGTCGAGGATCACCCGCAGCGGCAGTAGCGGGTGCGCGGACCACCGCTCGGCGGCGACGAACGCGGCCAGCAGCAGCGGGCCGGCGACCAGGCAGGTGATGGTCAGCGGGGCCGCCCACCCGGCGGTCTCGGCCCGGGAGAAGCCGAACACGATCAGGAACAGCCCGGCCGAGGCCAGCCCGGTGCCGGGCCAGTCCAGCCGCGGCCGGGCGGCCGGCCGGCTGCTGCGGATCCAGGCCAGGGCGCCGGCGATGGCGAACGCGGCAAAGATCAGGTTGACATACAGGGTGTAGCGCCAGGACAGGTACTGGGTCAGTACCCCGCCGAGGATCAGGCCCACGCCGGCGCCGCCGGAGGATACCGCGCCGTAGACCGCGAAGGCCCGCCCCCGCTCGCGCTGGTCGGTGAAGGTGCTGGTCAGGGTGCCCAGCGCGGCCGGCGCGAGGAGGGCGCCGAACGCGCCTTGCAGCGTCCGCGCCGTGACCAGCATCGGGAACGAGACCGCGGCGCCCCCGATCGCGGAGGCGACGGCGAACCCGGCCAGGCCGGTGATGAGGACCCGCTTGCGGCTGAACATGTCGCCGATCCGGCCGCCGAGCAGCAGCAGGCTACCGAAGGACAGCGCGTAGCACGTCACCACCCACTGCCGGTCATTATTAGAAAACCCCAGCGCATGCTGGGCTGAGGGCAGCGCGATATTGATCACGGTGGCATCCAGCACCACCATCAGCTGCGCAACCGCGACTACCAGCAAGACCAGCCAGCGCCGGTCAGCCGGCGCTGCCCGGCGGTCTTGCGCGGCAGATGACATCTGCATATCCCGGGGACCTGGTGAAGCGACTGGCTGTGCCATGTGAACTCCCGATTTGCCAACGTACGTCTAATTAAGGTCTGGCCCAAAGGCCGACAAAGGGTCCGGGGCGATCGGCTTATTGGATGGTCGGCTCCGGCGGATCCTCGGAGCCGGCCTTCGACTCGTTCTTAAGTCCGTCATCCCTTGCGATCTGCCTTTCGCTATGCGGTGACGCGTTCTGCACCGGTGGGATGCGCCGACAGGAGCTGTCCGGCTCTGTCCAGTGCGGCGGCCGCTTCGTCGAGGACCGGGTAGAAGGTTTGGAAGACGTGCGGCACCCGGGGGGTGATGTCGAGGGTGACGTCGACGTCGGCGGTGGCGGCTTGCCGGGCGAGGCGGACGGCGTCGTCGAGGAGAACTTCATGCGTTCCGGCCTGGATGATCAGGGGCGGCAGGCAGGACAGGTCGGCGAATATGGGGCTGATGAGGCCGAGAGCGGCGTCTTGTCCCGCCGTGTAGTCGGTGACCCGGGGTTGGAGGTTTTCCCGGCTCATCAGCACGTCGACCTCGCGCTTTGTTTGCATGGTCGTCCCGGCCAGGGTGAGGTCGGCATACGGTGACATGACGAAGGCTGCGGCGGGCAGCGGCACCCCGTGATCGCGGGCGTTGACCAGGGTGGCGACGGCGAGCCCGCCGCCGGCGGACTCTCCCGCGAAGGCGATGTCCGATGGGGCTGTGCCGCCCCGCAGGAGGGCTTCGTAGGCGGCGAGAGCGTCGTCGGCCGCCGCCGGGTACGGGTGCTCGGGGGCGAGCCGGTAGTCGACGGAGATGACCTTGGCGCGCGTCCGCCGGCCGACCTGCGCGGCCAGGTCAGCGGCGCCGAAGGCGTCCCCCAGTACGTACACGCCGCTATGGAAGTACAGGACAACGTGGCGGGGTTCGATTCCGTCGATGGTGATCTCGGCGGTTGGGACGCCGCCCAGTGCGGCGGCGGTCACGGTCACGTCGGCGGGCGGCGGCTGCGCCGATGTCAGCTCGCGGAGCAGCCGCCGTTGCTCGTTGACGTCGATGTCGAACGGGAAGGCTGACTGTCGCAGGATTGCTTCGAGGTTCTCTCGCTGCTCGGTGCTCACGGAGGATCTCCCTTCCGTTGGGGTTGGTTTGGCAGCGCTCCCAGGCGGGCTCGCCCACGTCAATCCGCTGCTGAAAATTCCTGCCCGGAGGCGGGCCACTGCCAGGCTTGCCGCCAGGCAGGTGAGGAGGCGTCACCGGATCACGGTGATTCGCGCGACCGGAGCACCGCAGAACCAATCGACCACGGACAGGCGCGAATGTGCTGGTTGCGGGCCGCTTTTGCCGTCGCCTTGGATTGCATTGCTACGCGTGCCGGTGAGAGCGCGCCTGGGGAGACCGGCGGCAGAGCGCGCACGCCGTGCTCACCGGGCTGCACGCCGATGGCCGATGCCCGGTCAGGTGGCGGCCCGAAGGCGTACGGGCCGACGAGTTGCATCGCACCGTACCCCGACCGCCTGACCCGAAAAATGGACCTTAGCTGGGCGCGCGGTAGCGGACCCTGGCCATCGGGGCTGGTCAGGGTCTGTGAGAGCGGTGTGGGTCAGGTGGTCTGGGTGTTTGCTAGTTCGCTGGGGCCGGGGTCAGCGCCGGGGAGGCGTGCGAGGGTGACTTCGAAGCCGAGGGCGCCGAGCTTGCCGACGTGGTGGGCGATCTGCCGGCGGGTGCTGGCCTGGTGCTCGTAGTAGTCCGGGCCGAGATCCTGATACCGCATGCCGGGGCTGGACAGCAGCTTGTGATAGACCTTCAGCTGGGTATTGCCCACGGCGACCAGCGCTTTGGCCTTGCCGCGGCGGCGGGACAGCCGCCGGTAGCGGGCGCCCTCGCGGGTCTGGGTCTTGCCGGCCGCGACGGCGGTCTCGCCGAGCAGGCCGCCGAGGTACCGGTTGCCCTTCTTGGACTTGGCTTTCCCCTTGCGCTTGCCGGAGGAGTTGTCCAGCGGGGTCCGCCCGGCCCAGGAGGCCAGGTGCGCGCCGGTCCGGAACCTGCTCATGTCGGTGCCCGTCTCAGCGAGGGCGTCCTCGGCGGCGCGGCGCCCCCAGCCGGGCATCGATTCTGCCTGCTGCAGCTGTTCCTCATAGGGTGCCAGCAGCCGCTCGATCACCTCGGTCAGCCGGGTGATCTCGGTGTTGATCTGGTCGATGCGGGCCAGCATCGTGGCCAGCAGGGCGGCGTGCCCGGCGGTGAAGAACTCCGCGCCTTCGAGGGCTTCTTCCAGCTCGCTGATCTTGCGGCGGGCCCGGGCGCGGGCCAGCTGGGCCAGCACCTTCGGGCTGCGTTCCCCGGCGATGAGGTGGTCCATGACGTCCCGGCCGGTCACCCCGTGCAGGTCGGTGACCACCGATGACAGTTTGACCGCCGCTGATTCGAGCAGCTTTTCCGCGCGCTGTTTCTCCCGGGTGCGCTCGCCGGTCAGGTCGCGGCGGTAGCGGGTGTGCAGCCGGATGATCCGGAACTCCGGGGTGGCCACGAAGCAGGAGGTGACCGCGCCGCGCTCAAAGCACGCCGCCAGCCACCGCGAGTCACCCGGGTTGTGCTTGGGGCGGCCGGGCAGGTTCTTGACCTGCTTGGCATCGGCCAGCACGCACTCGAGCCCCTCGGCCTCCAGCCGGTAAAACGGCCCTTTCCAGTAGTCCCCGCTCGCCTCCATCACCACCGCGGGCACCTGCCAGGACCGCAGCCAGTCCGCCAGCGCCAGCACTTCTTTCTTTGTGGTGCCGAAGCTGCGGGTCTCAGCCGCCCGCCGCGCCGGGTCCTTATCCGACGGCACCCGGATGGTGGCGGCCAGCCCGGCCTTGCCGATATCGATGCCGCACACCCGGTCCCGGTACAGCGGCTCGTCGGTTACCTCTTCCACGCGTCCCACCTCTCCTGGACTGGGCTGTTAGCCTGCGAGGTGGTACCGCCCGGGGAACCGGGGGCGAGCGGAAGAAACTGACCCGCGTGCTCGAGCGCAACATTGAACGGCCCCTTGGGTGACCGGTTCCCGGCGTCAGGCTGACCCGCGGCCTCCACCGCACCAGAGGAAAAACGACGTCACGGGCGGTACCACCCGCTATTTTCACGCCGGTACGGCGCCGCGCGAGCGGTATCTGGGGCTGACCCGAAAAATGGACTTTCGGCGGGCACCCCACACGGGCCGACGGCGATGCGCGCTGCCGACGGCCATCGCGCCCATTTTGCACGATGGCATTGAGATCTCCCGGGTAATGAGTACTTGACGGCCAGTCCGCATTCTTCTAACTAGGCCGGTGAGCAATCCTCATCTCATCCAGGTGATTCACCGGTCTGCGAGACTCTGGTCCGCGAAATCACCGGAACCAGGTGACGGTCGCTCACCTTGATGCCCAGTAGCTTCGGGGCACTCGACTAGCCAGCTAGCTGCATCAAGGAGGACCAGCAAATGAGCACAACTGCCGTCCCTGACCGATTTACCACGCTGCCGGATGAAAACACCCTGCAGACGACTGTGGTGGCGCTCGAGGAGCACGGGTTCAGTGTCGAGGTCGTCAGTGATCTCGATGCCGCGCGCCAGGCGGTGCTTGCCCGCATCCCGGAGGGCTCGTCGGTGATGACCAACACCTCGGTGACGCTGGCCGAGACCGGGATCGCGGACGCGATCAACAATGGCGGCGGCCGGTGGGAGTCGGCGCGGAACAAGATGTTCGCCCTCGACTTCGCGACCCAAGCGCAGCAGATGAAGGCGATCGGCGGCCAGCCCGACTACGCCCTGGGCAGCGTGCACGCGGTGACCCGCGATGGCACCCTGGTCATTGCCTCGGCGTCAGGCAGCCAGCTCGCCTCCTACGCCTGGGGCGCCGCCATAGTCATCTTCGTCGTCGGCGCGCAGAAGCTCGTGCCTACGCTGGCAGCGGCGCATGAGCGCATCTATCAGCACAGCCTGCCGCTGGAAGACGCCCGCGCCCAGGCCGCCTACGGGCAGCACAGCCAGGTCGGGAAAATCCTCGAGATCCACCAGGAACTGCCCGGCCGCATCCACATCCTCCTCATCCGCCAGCAGGTCGGCTTCTAAACTGCCAGGCCAGCCGGATCTCCCCGCAGCACCCAGGAGGCGGCCCGTGACCCGTAACGCGACGCCGCACGACCGCCAACTGGCCCTGGCGCCGCTGGACGAGAAAATCGATCACATCCGCGGCCACCTGATCATCGAGTACGGCGATTACGAGTGCCCATACTCGCGGCAGGCGTTCCACGCGATCGAGCAAGTCGAACGCTAGCTGGGCGGGAACATGCGGTTCGCGTTCCGGCATTTCCCGCTGACCAGCATCCACCCGCGCGCCCTCGCCGCAGCGGCCGCGGCTGAGGCCGCCGCGCGGCAGGGCCGGTTCTGGGACATGCACGAGCTGCTGTTCCACCGGCAAAAGGCGCTCGAGGACGGCGACCTGCGCGGATACGCCGCCCAGCTCGGCCTGGACGTGGCGGGCCTTCGAGTGTGACCGCTCCAGCAAGGCTGTGCTCGAGCGAATCCAGCGCGACGTCGACAGCGGCCTGGCCTCGGACCAGATGGCGGGCACCCCCACCTGTTCATCGACGGCGTTGTGCACCGCCGCGGCGACGACCCGCCCACCCTGCTGGCGGCACTGGCGCCAGCAAGGTGATCAGAAGCCAAGGCGCTCGTTGACGATGATCGCGGTGACCCGGCCTGCGGTCATTACCTTGTTGATGATGAGGATGTTGTTCACCCCGCTGGGCACTCCGTAGGCTTGCCGGGCCCGGGCATCCTCGAGCGGATAGCAGTATTCATAGATACGCCGCAGCCCGGTTGCGACATCGGAGACGATCTTCTGGGCTCCGATGACAAGGATCACACGCGCCGCACCCGACGCGAGCGGGCCCAGCTGGCTGCCGCTGGCGGACGCGATGAGCAGCGATCCGCCTTCGGTCAGCGCGTGTACGCTGCCGACGACATAGTCGGGTGACGCGGCCAGGGTGCGCATCTCGCGCTCCTGCATTTCCCGGTCCATCCGGTACAGCCGCAGCCGGAGTGGCTGGTAGCGGCCGGACCGTTCGATGTCGTCGGCTACGCCGATGGCTTCGAGGGTCTGGGAGGTGTTGTTGTACACCTCGGCGCCGTCGGCGAGGACGGAGCCGACCAAGCCCCTCGCGTCGGCACCTGTGGCGGCCAGCAGCGACCGGACGCCGTTGCATTCCAGTGCGGCTGCAGCTGTGGCGATCCGCTCGTCGGAGGCGAGCTCGGCGAACTCCAAGGACACCGCAGTATCCGGACTCGCCACCGCGGGCGGCTCAGTCACCGCCCACCTCCGCCAGCCGCCGGTGGACGAGCGCCACGGCCATCGATCCCTCGCCGATGGCCGCTGAGCAGCGTTTGACCGACCCGCAGCGCACATCCCCTGCGGCGAACACGCCGGGCCGGTTGGTCTCCAGCGGCAGCGGCTCCCGGGGCAGTGGCCAGCTGGCACCTGGATCCGTGGCGGCATCGCCGCCGGTCACCAGGTACCCGGCGGGGTTGGCGGCCAGCCCGATCCCCGCGGCGCCGTCGGTGCGGGGGGTGCCGCCGATGCAGATGAACAAGGCATCCGCCGGCAACCGCACCGGTTCGGTGCTGTCCCCGGAGCGCACCATGACCGCCCGGAGGCGGTCATCGGCCTGCAGGCCCACCACCTGCGTACGCACCCGCACATCAACATTCGGGATAGCCGACACCTGATCGATCAGGTACTGCGACATCGACGCGCCGAGGTCGTGGCCGCGGACCAGCAACGTGACCTGCTGCGCGTACCGGGAGAACCGGACGACCGCCTGGCCCGCCGAGTTGCCGCCGCCCACCACGACGACCCGGGAACCAGTGCACGCCAGCGCCTCGCTCGGCCCGGCCCCGTAGTAGACCCCCGCGCCGAGCAGGTCATCGATCCCGGGCACGTCCAGGCGGCGCCACTCGACGCCGCTGGCGAACAGCACCGCTCGCCCGCGTATCAGCGTGCCGTCGGACAGCCCGGCGACATAGCCCGCCCCGTCGGCCGACACGCCGGCCAGAGGCCTGGCCAGCAGCAGTTCGGCACCGAACCGGCGCGCCTGCACCACCGCCCGCGTCGCCAGCTCGCTGCCGCTGATGCCGTTGGGAAAACCGAGATAATTCTCGATCATCGACGTGGTTCCGGCCTGGCCACCCGGCGCCACCGCCTCGACGACCACCGTGCGCAGGCCCTCCGAGGCCGCGTTGACGGCGGCGGCCAGCCCGGCCGGTCCCGCCCCGACGATCGCCAGGTCGTATTCCGGCCGCGCCGGGGCCGCGACCATGCCGAGGCCCGTGGCGACCTGTTCCACCGTCGCAGATGCCAGCCGGGACCCGTCCGGCAGGATGCACAGCGGCAGCGCCGATGGCTCCACTTCGGCGACTCCCGAGACCGCCTGCACCGCATCGGGCTGGCCGGCGTCGACCCACTCGAACGGGTAACCGTTGCGGCTGAGGAAGTCACGGATCGCGTACCCGCCGCGGGAGGCCGGCGTGCCCACCAGAACGACGCCCGGCGTGACCGGCCGGGCGTCGTAGTCGAACATCGACATCGGTACGGCCCAATCTCTCACGGGTGCGACGGTGCTGGCGGGGCACCCTGGAGTTCGAACACGAGCTGGTCGGGGTAGCACCAATACCAGTCCTCGCCCGGTTCGTGCGACCTGATAACTGGATGCCCGGTCAAGTGGAAGTGCGCGGTGGCGTGCCTGCCAGGAGAGTTGTCACAGCGTCCGACGTGACCGCATTCCTGGCAGAGCCGCAGATCCACCCAGTCCCGGCGTCCCTGAGCCAGGCGGTCCTCGCAACCCCAGGACGAGGGCGCGACATCGTGGATCCGGTCGAGACGCGCGCAGCCGCCGTTCATGGTCAAGCGCTCCTGTGCCGGGCGACTGGTAGCGCCTCGGCTGGCTCGAAGGCGGCGGAGAACAGGTAGCTGGTCGCCAGGCTGCGGTAGGGCCGCCACTTCTCAGCGATAGCGAGAACCTCCTGCTGGCTGGGCAGGTGATCGAGCCGGTAGACGGCCTGGATGGCCTTGCGGAGCGCCAGGTCTCCCGGCAAGACGACGTCCTCGCGCTGCAGCGCGATGAGCAGGGCGCCCTGCACAGTCCACGGGCCTATCCCCGGAATGGCGGTGAGCTCGGCCATGAGCTCGTCGTCCGGCCGGGTGCGCAGCACATCCTGGTTCAGGCGGCCGTCCGCCATCCGCTCGGCGAGGTCGCGGAGGGTGCCGATCTTCCGCCAGGACAGCCCGGCCTCGCGGAGCTGGCCGGGGTCGACGGCCAGCAGTTCGGCGGGTGCGGGGAGATGGCCGCCGAACAGGGCCTGGATGCGGGCCAGGGTCCGGCGGGTCGCCGGGACGGACAGCTGCTGGCCGGTGACCTGGAACAGCAGGGCGCCGTACAGGTCCATCGGCGGCAGCTGGGCCAGCCATGCCCGGGGATCGAAGTCCGGCCGGTCGTCGATGAGCCGCGCCAGCACCGGGTCAGCGTGGCGCAGGTAAGAGCGCGCTTGCTGCAGCCATACAGGACGGCTGGGATCCTCGCTCACCGAACTCGCTCCCTTCCCCCGGCGGGTAGGCCGGTCATTGTCATCGTGCTTGGGTCTGACGATTGAGATGGACCTTGGTTCGGACAATACGGCGTTCTCTTTCGGCTGTCGCCGGGTTGCTAGTGTCCCGGTCCTGAGATACGTGAGCAGTAACGGCAGATGCGGTCGATGATCTGGTCGGCGGTCTTGGTCCACTTGAATGGCCGTGCCGTTTCGTTCCAGGTGCTGATCCACTCCTCCAGCGCGGTCTTGAGCGCGTCCAGCGAGCAGAAGGTGCCGCGCTCGAGGCAGCGCCGTTCCAGTTCGGCGAACCACCGCTCGACCTGGCTGATCCACGACGAGTATGTCGGCGTGAAGTGCAGCTCGAACCGCGGGTGCGCCAGTAGCCACTTGTGCACCGCCGGCGCTTTATGCGCGGAGAGGTTGTCGCAGATGACGTGGACGGCCAGGCCGGGCTCGACCTGCCGGTCGATGTCGTTGAGGAAATCGCGGAAGTCCTCCGCCGTGTGCTGTGCGGCCAGCTTGCCGATCACCTTGCCGGTGGCGGTGTTGAGCGCGGCGAACAGGTCCACGGTGCCGTGCCGGGTGTAATCGAAGCTGCGCCGCTCGGGAATGCCGGGGATCATCGGTAGCACCGGGGCGGTCCGCTCCAGCGCTTGGATCTGCGGCTTCTCATCAACGCAGAAGACCGCCGCCGTGGCGGGCGGGGCCAGGTAGAGCCCCACCACATCGCGGATCTTGTCGATGAGCAGTGGGTCTGGGGAGATCTTGAACTCCTCCACCCGGTGCGGCTGCAAGCCAAAGGCCCGCCAGATACGGTGCACGCTGGTCGGCGAGATGCCCGCCTTCCGGGCCAGCTCCCGCTTGGACCAGTGCGTGGCACCCGCCGGCACCTCCTCCAGGGTGCGCACCACCACCTCCTCCACCTGGGCGTCAGTGATGGTGCGCGGCACCCCCGGCCGCGGTTCGTCGCACAGCCCATCCAGCCGCCGGCGCAAGAACCGCTCCCGCCACTTGGTCACGGTGCCCCGGCTGGCGCCCAGCCGGGCGGCCACCGCGATGTTGGGTGCGCCTTCTGCGCAAGCCAGCACGATCCGCGCCCGCAACGCAAGGCCCTGCGCGGTGCTGCGGCGCCTGGCCCAGCTCTCCAGCGTGCGTCGCTCGTCTTCCGAGAGCACCAGCGGCTCTAACCTGGGATCTGCCATATCCCCAGCAGACCGCACCCGCCAGCCAGGCGATAGCCGTCAGCGCCAGACTGGGAGACAAATCAACTCACGTGGTGACTGGGAAACTCAAGACCGGCTCACTAGCCGATTGACGCGGTACACGCGAGCCGCGGCGGCCAGGGGACTATTGCTCCTTCAGTAGGCGGTCGGTGAGGACGATCTCGGTGATGGCCTGGACGGTGTCCTGGCGGGCCCAGTCGCGCTGCAGCTCGACCGCGAGGGATACCCAGCTGATCGGCTGGCCGCCGGCTTGGATCACGCGGTCAAGGCCGGCACGGTGGGCCTCGGGCGAGGTGCCGCCGATCGCGTCGACGACAGGGTAGACCTCGTACCCTTCCCGCAGCGCGTCGAGGGCGGTGAAGGCCATGCAGATTTCGGTCCACAGGGCGCAGAGGATGAGCTTGCGGCGGCCGGTCGCGTGGACGGCCTGGACGAACCCGATGTCCTCCCAGGAGTTGACCGTCGTCCGGTCCAGCGGCTTGTCGTCTTTGAGCAGGCCGGCGAGTTCGGGGAGGGTCGGCCCCTGGCCGGAGGCGACGTTGACGGTCGAGTGCACGACCGGGACCTCAAAGGTCTTGATGGCCCTGACGGTCGAGACGGCGTTCTTGAGCAGGAGGTCGTGATCCATCGAGCGGACCGTGGCCAGCTGCGAGGCCTGGTAGTCGATGAGCAGGAACGCGGCGTTTTCCGGCGTGAGGAGATGGTCGGCGAGCGGGTCGCGCACGGGGGCACTGGTCATGGGAGCGGCACCTTTTCTCGTTGCACGATTGGGTGTGGCCAAGCTAGTGGCCATCACGGTGAGCGGCTGTCACCTAGTTCCGGTGATCTGCGGTGTGGTGTGAGCTGGCGGACCTCGAGCAGGTCGAGGCCGAGGGCCTCGACCTCGGCCAGGACGCCGTAGAGGGCCGACCGGTCCAGGAGGCCGGTGAGCACGGTTTCGGCGCCTTGCAGCCGCGACGCCATCGCCGGGAACGCCGACAGCACGGTGGCGCCGAGGTGCCCCTTGATCCGGATCATATACGGGGCGGGCGCTGGGTCCATGACGCCATGGTCACGGGCTGGCAGGTGAAACCGCATCACCGGGATCAGGTGACCGTGGTACTAGCCGCTAGCGCGTGCGGCCAGCGGCCAGCAGCCGCAGCTCCCTTGCACGCTGCACGGCCGAGGACCGGTCACGGACCTGGAGCTTGGCGTAGATGCTGCGCACGTGCGTGCTGATGGTGTTTACCGAAACGGATAGTTCGCCTGCGATCTCGGGCCGGGACAGGTTCGTCGGGAGATATTGCAGCACCCTGAGCTCGCGCGGGCTGAGCTCCTCAGCCGGCGGCGATGAGGACTGCTCTCTGGGCGCCGGGGATGAGCCGTGCAGGACGTCGAGGATGCCGGTGAGCAGCGCGGCGTGCGCTGTCTCGTGCCGCGGCAGCGCCTCGAGCAGCTCCCGGGAGCCCGTCACCGCGAACGGCAGGACCAGCCGGTCAGACTCCGCCAGGGCCAGCGCCCGTTCAGCCGCCTGGTTCGCCGCGCGCAGGTCACCGAGCTCACGATAGGCGAGCCCGGCCAGCAGGTCCGCCTCCATGACCGTGACGTACCCGAGGACCGGTGCCGTGCCGTCCAGCACATCCCGCATCGCGCCCAGGGCCCCGGCCGGATCGCCTTCCGCGAGACAGATCACCGCGCGGGCATTACGTATCTCACCGGAGCCGGCCCGCTCGTCGTCGAGCGTCGCGAGGCAGGCGCGGGCCTCGCCGGGCAGCCCGAGGCGGGCCTGCGTGGCCAGCAGCCAGCCGGTCACCTGGCTCGCCAGCGCCTGCAATCCCTCCAGCTGCGATCCCAGGTGTTCGGCCGCGCTGAACTCCTCGAGCGCCTCGTGGCGGCGGCCGCGACCGGCGTGCAGTATCCCGGCCGTCAGGTGCAGCAGCAGCCTGATGTCCGGCCCGGTGTCTGTTTGCAGAGCCCGTTCGGTGCGCCGCAACCACTGCTCGCCCTCATCGAACTCACCCAGCCACACCATCGTGCCGGCGAGCGTCATCAGCGCGGGTGCGATCACCGGCTCCGCGCCCCAGCCGTACCGGTCGGCGAGCGCTATCGCCTCACGACAGCGCGCCTGGGTCATGGCGAACGGGTGGATCTCCGGCATGGCAGCACCATGGAAGATATACGCGAAACCGAGCTGCGCGAGGCAGCCGACTTCCAGGTACGGCCGGCCGATCTCCCGGGCCAGGACGGCGCCCTCCCGGAGGTGGCGTTCAGCATCTGGCAGCCCCAGCGACCACGCCTCGGCGGTCCCCAGATTCATCAGCGCCACCGCTCGCAGGTCCCTGCCCAGCGCGATTTCTTCGTCGGACTGCCCGGTGACCGGGGAGGCCAGGAATCTCACCTGCTCGATGACGCCGGCCAGGTGACCGCGCCGCCTGGCCAGCGACAGCTTCAGCGACGCGATCGCCACCCGGAGGCGGCGCTGGCGATCCGGCGGCGCCGTCTCGGCGTACGTCTCGGCGACCGCCAGATGCGCGGCCGCCTCGTCCAGGCGCCCCTGAACCAGGTCACCCTCTGCGCGCACCAGGGCCAGCTCGGGGTGATCCTCGCCCGGCGGGAAGGCCCGCACCAGCGCCTGCATGGTCTGCGCTTGCCCGTCGAGCGTCAGGCTGAACGAATGGTCGCCGAGCAGCCGGGCCGCATCCGGCCAGTCGCCCGCCGCCTGCGTGTGCCGGATGGCCTCGACCACCTGGCCCTGCTGGGTGAACCATCCGGCGGCCCGCCGGTGCAGCGCCGGCACTTCCGCAGGCAGCGTCCGGCGCAGCTCCAGCCGGAGGAGATCCGCAAATAGGTGGTGGTAGCGGAACCAGGCGCGCCCGGGGTCGAGCGATTCGACGAACGCGTTCGCGTCCGCGAGTTCCAGCAGGATCCGCTCCGAGCCAGGGCGACCGGTCAGCACGTCCGCCAGCTCGCCGTTGACCCGGTCGAGCAGCGAGGTACGCAGGAGCAGATCCTGGACATCCTCCGGCTGGCGCTCCAGCATTTCCGCGATCAGGTACTCCGCGACCGTGCGCTCGCTCCCGGAGAACTCCGCGACGAACCGCTCCGCGTCGGGGTGACCGGCCAGGGAGATCGCCGCGAGCCGCAGGCCCGCGGCCCACCCCTCCCTCCGCTCGTGCAGCAGCGCCACTCCGGCCCCGGACAGCGTGATACCCGAGGCGTCGAGCAGCATGCGTGTTTCGGGCTCGGTGAAGCGCAGATCAGCCGCGCGGATCTCGGCTAGCTCGCCTGCCAGGCGCAGCTGATGCAGCCGCAGCCGCAGATCGTGACGCGTGGTCAGCATCGCGTGCACCTGCGGAGGAAGGTTCGTCAGCAGCCGGGTGAGCTGAGAGAGCGCCTCTGGCGAATTCAGCTCATGCAGATCATCAGTAACCAACGTGATGTCGCCACGAGCATCGGCGAGCTCCGACAGCACCCGGTCGACCATCGCCGGTGCATTGAAGTCAGGCGTCGCTGCTGGCGGTTCCGCACGGCCGGCGGTGGCCGAAGCGTGACGGACCGCGTCGAGCAGGGCAAGCCAGAACTGCTGGGCGTCGTGCTGGTCGCGTTGCACCTGCATGACGGCGAACTGGTGCGGCTGCCCCGGACGGTCGGCCCACGCGCGCAGCAGACACGTCTTCCCGCTGCCGGCCGGAGCCGAGATGATCGTCACCTTCCGCGCCGCCGCGCGATCCAGGGCGGCGAGAAGATCACCCCGGTCGATCAGCCGGGGAGCTGCTGGAGCCACCGTCACAGACCCGCCTTGATATCCACGCCCGGCACCCCTGGCGCCGGTCACGCAGTTCTGGCACCTTCTGTCTCGGTACCAGGCCAGCGCACCTACTGTCAACGGCGGGCGAACCCCGGTTCTGCCGCACTGTCATCCACGCGCCGCCGCCGCGATCCCATCCAGCCTCGTGAATCACCGGGATCCGGTGACGGCCTCTCACCTGACTGACGGCGAGCCTGGGCCTGTTGCGAAGGCTGGCACGGCCGCCAGGGGACGTGCCCGAAGATTCCAGGGAGATACCGTGACTTCACCCGCCACCGGCGCCGACGGCGCCGCGGACCTGCCCGACTACGCGCCGATCCCCCGGTCCGCGCTCGGCCCGGCCCTCAACGATCAGAGGTACTACGTCGGGCGGGTGGAGCGGAACCTGTACTGGGTCACCGACGGCGTCTACCAGTCGGCGTTCCTGACCACCCGCGATGGAGTAGTCGTGTTCGACGCGCCGCCGAGCATCGGCAACAACCTGCGCCTGGCGGTGGACGAGATCGCCGCCGCGAACGGCCTGCCCAACACGGTCACCCACTTCGTCTACTCCCATCACCACGCCGACCACGCCGGCGCGGCCTCGCTGTTCGGCGGGGAAGTGGTCCGCATCGGGCACGAGGAGACCAAGCGCTTGCTGGTGCGGGACAACGACCCGACCCGGCCGGCGCCGGAGGTGACCTTCACCGACCGCCACACCCTGGAGGTGGGCGGTGAGCGCGCCGAGCTGGCCTGGTACGGCCCCAACCACTCGCCGGACAACATCTACATCCACTTCCCCGGCCACGACACGCTGATGCTCATCGACGTGGTCAACGCCGGCTGGGTGCCCATCTACAACGTCAACCTGTCCGAGGACGTCCCCGGGTACATGGGCGCCCGGCCATCGCGCTGGACTACCCGTGGACCCACTTCATCTGCGGGCACCTCGGCCGGCTCGCCACCCGCGACGACGTCACGGTGCACCAGCAGTACATCGCCGACATCGAGGCGAGCGCGAGGGAGGCACTGGCCACGGTCGACCCGATCCCCTTTTACATGAGGTACGGGGAGAACGCCTGGGCCGGGGTGAAGGCCAACCTGGACACCGTCACCGAGCGCGCGGCCGCGCCCATCGTCGCCAAGTACACCGGCGTGCTGGCCGCCGCGGACATCGAGATCTTCACCTACACCACGACGTTCCAGATCATGCAGTCGCTGCGCCTCGATACCGGGCTCGGCGTCAGCAGACCGGTCAACCCCTGACCCGAATGCCCCAGGGCCGACGGCGGCCCTGGGGCGCTGCCCGGGGCCGGGGGTGCCCACCTCCCGGCAGGAAATTTCAGTAGCGGATTGACATGGGCGAGCCCGCCTGGAGTGCTGCCAGCGAATTCCAACCGAAGGGAGATCCTCCGTGAGCACCGAGCAGCGAGAGAACCTCGACGCGATCCTGCGGCAGTCCGCCTTCCCGTTCGACATCGACGTCAGCGAGCAGCGGCGGCTGCTCCGCGAGCTGACATCGGCGCAGCCGCCGCCCGCCGACGTGACCGTGACCGCCGCCGCACTGGGCGGCGTCCCAACCGCCGAGATCACCATCGACGGAATCGAACCCCGCCACGTTGTCCTGTACTTCCATAGCGGCGTGTACGTACTGGGGGACGCCTTCGGCGCCGCTGACCTGGCCGCGCAGGTCGGCCGGCGGACGCGCGCCAAGGTCATCTCCGTCGACTACCGGCTCGCCCCCGAGCACCCGTACCCGGCGGCGGCCGACGACGCTCTCGCCGCCTACGAAGCCCTCCTGCGGGGCGGCACAGCCCCATCGGACATCGCCTTCGCGGGAGAGTCCGCCGGCGGCGGGCTCGCCGTCGCCACCCTGGTCAACGCCCGCGATCACGGGGTGCCGCTGCCCGCCGCAGCCTTCGTCATGTCACCGTATGCCGACCTCACCCTGGCCGGGACGACCATGCAAACAAAGCGCGAGGTCGACGTGCTGATGAGCCGGGAAAACCTCCAACCCCGGGTCACCGACTACACGGCGGGACAAGACGCCGCTCTCGGCCTCATCAGCCCCATATTCGCCGACCTGTCCTGCCTGCCGCCCCTGATCATCCAGGCCGGAACGCATGAAGTTCTCCTCGACGACGCCGTCCGCCTCGCCCGGCAAGCCGCCACCGCCGACGTCGACGTCACCCTCGACATCACCCCCCGGGTGCCGCACGTCTTCCAAACCTTCTACCCGGTCCTCGACGAAGCGGCCGCCGCACTGGACAGAGCCGGACAGCTTCTATCGGCGCATCTCACCGGATCACAGACGACTGGAGGGCCGGAGCAGTTGAGTGAGATAAAAGGTGTCGCTCGGTTCAAGTTTCACGAGGGGAAGGTCGAGGAGTTCAAGCGCTTGTCCGCGCGAGCCATGGACATCGTGCGGGCCAAGGACACCGGGACGCTGCAGTATGAGATCTACTTCAACGAAGATCAGTCCGAGTGCGTCGTCTACGAGCGATACCGGGACTCCGAGGCGGTCATCGAGCACGGCGCGCACGTTGGCCACCTCAACGAGGCGATCTTTGCGACAGGATCGGTTTCCAGCGAACTCCTTGGTGAGCCGAGCGCCGAGCTCACCGCGATGATCGCAGGCAGCGGAGTCCCTCTCTTTAGGCCCTTCTTGTCCATGTAGAGACCGCTCGCTGGCTTCGATGAGCGTGCTCCAGGATCTGTGGACACCCCACCACACAGGTCGGTCAGGAGCGGGACCGTCACCGCCGGGCAGATCACCTACGACCTGCGCCGGCTCCGCAGCCACCAGCTGATCGAGCGGATCCCCCGCAGCCACCGCTACCGCGTCACCGGCACCGGCCTGCACACCGCGATGATCCTGACCCGCATCCATGACCGCGTCCTCCCGGCTGGCCTGGCCCAGCTCACCCCGACCACCGGCCCGCCCAGCAAGCTGCGCGCCGCCGCCACCGCCTACCAGCAAGCCATCGACGACATCATCCACGACGCCGGACTCGCCGCCTGAACCACCGACCCGGCACCACCAGCCAAATTTGACTCAATCAAACCGACTTCGTCGGCCCTAGCCCTCTAGTCGCCCTAGTCGTCCTGGCCGCCGATAACACGCGGGCTCGGCGGGTCGGTCCCGGCTAGCCGAGACACGACTACACCTCGCCCGGCCACCATGTACCGCCCCCTGGCTGGTGTCGCGCTCTGGGCACAGGGGTGTACACGCCGGCCCAACCACAGGTCTCAGGCATTGCTCGGGCGGGTGGGCGCCGATGCTGTACAGCACCCGAGTACAGCAACGAGTGTGCATCCAGGCGCATCACGGGATACCTCTGCGGACTACTAAGCGCATGCTGACCTGGCCGTACGCTGGGGCGCGCGTGTGCGTGCCAGTATCTGGGGGTCAAGGGGTCGCGGGTTCAAATCCCGCCGTCCCGACTGTTTTTCGAACGCTTCTTCGCCATGTACAGCAGCAGTACAGCAGTACCCGGGGAAGACTCTTAAGGTCTGCATGCGGCCTCTGAGTGGCCGCCATACGGTCGGCGGATTCAAGATCACGACGTTGGGCCGGGGCGGATTTGCGTCCCGGGTGTTACGCGTTCTCCGGGGGTCGCTTGAGTGTTGTGTGACGTTGCGTAAGGGCGACATGTAGCTGGTTCCGCAGCACATCTCTGCCGGTGTCGTTCTTGTTGCTGATAGTAGTTATTGCTGTTCGGCGCGAGAGCGGGGGGTGAGATGCGGGCGTTCGAGGTGAGGCTGCCGTCCGGTGACCGGTACTGGACGGTGCTCGATGACGGGCTGTGCGTGGTCCCGGAGGCGGATGCGTTCTTGCGCCAGGTCAGGTTGGGGCGCGACGGCTCGGAGCTGACGACGAAGGCGTATGCGGGCAGCATCGTGTTGTTCTTGCGGTGGTGCGGGCGGACGGGCCGGTCCTGGCATGCGGGAATCGAGCATCTGGGATCGTTCATGACCTGGCTGCGGCACGCCGGCTGGCAGGCCGGCGATGGTCCGGGTGAGGTGCTGGCCGGTCCCGGGGCCCGGCCGGTGCGCGGTACCCGGCGGGTGAACGCGGTGCTGACCGCGGTCCGCGGGATGGTGACGCATGCGGTGGCGGCGGGGCAGGCGCCGCCGCATCTGGTTCCGTTGCTGTATGAGGTCGCCGACGACCGTGATCTTCCGGCTGAGGCTCGCGGGGAGGATGGCCGGATGGCGTGCCGGCTGCGTGCCCGGCACCGGCTGCGCGAGGACGAGCGGCCGGTGGACCGGGCCAGCGACGCCGAGATCGTTGCGCTGTATGGCCGCGACCAGGAATGCGGGGCGTGCCGGAACGGCGGTGCCGCAGGACCTGCTGCCACATCAGGCGGTGTCATGCATCTGGCTCCCGCCGCCGGTGCCCGCGATCTGTGCCGCGTGGCGGCGTGCGGACGCCAGCGGGGGAACCGCCGCTACTGCCGTGCTCATCACGAGCGCGTCCTCGCGCTGCGGTCCGGTCCGTCCTTCGACGAGCCCGCGTGGCAGGAGACTGAGCCGGCGGTTGAGGGACCCGGGCAGGTCAGCCTGCACGGGCTGAGCCAGCGGGCGATCACCGAGATGCTGTACGGGCTGCAGCAGCGCACCCGTGACGGCGCGGCCACCGACCCGGGGCGGCTCCGCCAGATCGCCTGGGAACTGCGCAGGATCAGGGCCGCGAGCATCGGCGAGATCAGCGGCGGGGACCGCACGCAGCACCGGCTCGCGCGCTGTCTCGCGCGGCACGCGGCCAGGGCGTTCCAGGACCCGGAGACCGAGACCCGCAAGGACGTGTGGGACCTGGCGGTCTTCGGGCTGCCCGGGCGCCTGGCCTTCACTGCGATCAGGCAGCCATGGCTGCGGGAGACCGCCAGGCGGTGGGCCGCCGACAACCTGCCGCGCCGCCGCGGCAAGATCGCCGCCGCCCCGGTCCGGCACTACCTGGCGAGCCTGGCCCTGTTGTCGGACAGCCTCCACGGCGCCCGTGCCGACCACGGCGAGGACCCCGCACTGCTCGGCCGCGCCGACATCGAATCATTCGTGCACCGGCTGACCTTCCTGGCCGGCCAGCAGCGGATCTCCGCTGATGCCCGCACCCGGACCTGCCGGGAGATCCGCCACCTGCTCGGCCAGTTCCGTGCGCTCGGGCTGACCCGGGCGGGCGGCCCGGCCGCCGGGCTGCCCGAGGACTTCGCCGTGCGCGGCAGCGACATCCCGCTCAACCCGGACGATCCTGACGCCGGCCGCGACCTGCCGCCCGAGATCATGCGCCAGCTGTGCAGCTACCTGCCCGCCCTGCAAAACGTATCGTGCCGCGAGACCCGGGTGGCGGCCGAGCTGATGATCGACACCGGCCGCCGCCCGGACGAAATCTGCGCGCTGCCGTGGGCCTGCCTGGAATACGACGAGCCCGGGCACCTCCCGGTCCTGGTCTACTTCAACCACAAGTCCGCCCGTCAGGGACGGCGGCTCCCGATCGCACAGGCCACCGCCGGCCTCATCGTCACCCAGAAGACACGAGTGCACGACCGGTTCCCGGACACCGCGCTGGGCGAGCTGACGCTTCTGCCCGCCGCATACGCGAACCCGTACGGCCGGCGAGCCATCACCGAAGGGCACTTCGGCGCACGGCACCGCGAATGGATCGGCAAGGCGCCGCCGCTGCTGCGCGCCGACGGCACCGAGTTCGACAAGGCACGCGTGATTCCCTGCGCCTACCGGCACACCTACGCGCAACGGCACGCCGACGCCGGCGTCCCGGTGGACGTGCTCGCCACGCTCATGGACCACCGCAGGTTCGATACCACCCGCGGCTACTACTCCGTCGGCGAGCCGCGCCGCAGGGAAGCCGTCGACCGGGTCACCGCGCTGCAGTTCGACCGGCACGGCAACCGCATCTGGCACGAGGCCAGGGCACTGCTGGACACCGAGCACGCCCGCCGGGCGATCAGCGCGGTCGCCGTGCCGTTCGGCACCTGCTCCGAGCCCTCCAACGTCCAGGCAGGAGGAAACGCCTGCCCTTACCGGTTCCGGTGCGCTGGCTGCGACCACTTCCGCACCGACGTGTCCTACCTGCCCGACCTGCACGCCTACCTCGATGACCTGCTCCGCACCCGGGAACGCGTGCTCGCCGCAGCCACGATCGACCAGTGGGCGCGCGACGAGGCGGTCCCGTCCCAGGAGGAAATCACCCGGATCCGCCGGCTCATCGGCCGGGTCGAAAACGGGCTGGATGACCTGACTGCCGCCGAACGCGAGCAGACCGAGCAGGCCGTCGCCATCGTCCGCCGCCACCGCACCGTCACCCTTGGCATGCCGCGGCTGCGCCAGGCGCTCCCGGATGTCCGCCCGGAGCGCTCCGCGTGACCGCGCCCGCGCCGACCGCCGCGCTGCGCGGGCGCCAGGCCGACTCCGCCCGGCGCCGGGACCGCGTCCTCAAGGCCATCAGCACCGCCACCGCTGACAGGCAGGAAATCAGCGCCAGCGGTATCGCCCGGGCAGCCGGAGTCGACCGGACCTTCCTCTACCGGCACCGCGACCTGATCGAGCAGATCCACGCCGCCCAGGCACAGGTGCCGTCCGCCCCCGCCGCGGCCGGCCCTGCCGTCAGCCACGCGTCCTTGCAAGCCGACCTGCTGAACGCCCAGCAGCGAGCCACCCGCCTCGCCGTTCACGTCCACCAGCTCGAACGCCGGCTCCCCGGCCTGCTCGGCGAGCATGCCTGGCAGGAGTCCGGGCTCGGCCCGCCCGCCGACATCGACACGATCAAGCAGCAGAACCTCGCCCTGGAACAGCAGATCATCGATCTGCGTCTCCAGCTCCAGGAGCGCGACCAGGACCTGACCGCCGCCCGGGCCGCCAACCGCGAGCTCATGGCCCAGCTCAACGCGAGCACGCCACGTAGATGACCGAGCCCGGCAAACACCACACCTATTGCGCTAACAGCCCGGAACCTTGAACCACTGACCAGGGAAAACGATAACGACATCCCACATGCCCGTTTTGCACCCCGAGAGAATCCGCGTCGTTCGCCACGAGCGCCGGACGTCACTCACGGCGAGCCTCGGTTGCTGGCATGCCTATCCAGTGGGCGTCTCCGCCGTGCCCACCCTGGCACCGGGATCCTCACCTTGGCGGCTCCAGCCGGCGCATGGCGGTACCCCGGCTTACGTCACGGACGGTGACGGCCTGGCTTGGTTCGGAGATCCGTCCTCGCTTTGTCAGGTTCTGGTGCCGAGGAGGTCGTAGGCCGCGACCCACAGCGTGTAGGGGTTCGCCAGGTCCGGGTGGGCCGTCGTCATCCGGTCGATGAGCTCGGCCGGGACGGAGCTGCGTTCCAGCGCCGCCTCGAAATCGGCGAGGTAGCGGCGGCATTCGCCGATCTGGCGGCGGGCGTCGTCGTCGGCGGCCAGTGGGTTGCGGTGCCCGGCGATGAGGGTGTCGGCCTCCAATGCCGCCACGGCATCCAGCGCCCGCGCCCAGCTGGCGCGGGAGTCCGGTGTCGACCCGCTCAACCACATGTGCGTCTGGTTGTAGACGACATCGCCGGAGACGACCAGGCTCAGGCCGGGGACGTGGACGACACTGGAGTGCCCGGTGTCGGTGGTCCCGACCGGGATCACCGTGGCCGCCGAGCCTCCGACCGGGACCGTGGTGCCCGCCAGCGGCGTCGGCGCGATGGGCTTGCTGGTCAGCTGGCCGGGAAAGAACCCGCCCCAGACCTGCATGTACCCCGGCGAGATCTGCTCTTCCATCGCGGGGATGGACTCGGCCAGGGCCACCGGCCTGGCTTCCGGGAACGCCGCCAGGATCTCGGGCAGCCCTAGGAAGTGGTCGGCGTGGGGATGCGTGATGTACACATACCCGGGCTCGCGGTCGTGGGATTTCACCCAGGCCGCCAGTTTCCGCCCCTCCTGTTCAGTGATGAGGCAGTCGACCAGCAGGGCGCCGCCATCATCACTGATCAGGGTCGAGGTGGACGGCGGCCAGGTCGCCGGGCCTATGGCATCCTCGAAACCCGGCACCGCGCTCGGGATCGGCTTGGGATCCATCACGAACACGTCAAAGTCAAGGCTCATCGCTTCCTCCGGCAGTGCTGACTCCGGTGGGCAGCGAACGCCGGACCCGCTGCGCCCCCGTGGGTCGATGGTCAACACACCATGCTCACCCACGGGACGGCGGCGGAGTACCCGCACGTTGCTGCACCGCTGGCCGCAGCCGATGCAGTCAGGTTTCCGATACCCCTCAGTCCGGTCGTGCTAACGGATCTGCTAACGAGACCAGGCGAAACAGGCCGGGACGCACTGAGACCGAGGAGACGATCACGGGTCCCATGCCCTGGTCGCGGAGCTGCACCGAGACGCCAGAGACGCTAGAGGCGCGCAATAGTGCTCATAATCCAGCGACGACAGGGCGCCCGATGGCATGCATGGTTGCAAGTTTGGGTTGCAGTTCACTACCGTGCCGTGCCGTCCGGAGAGGACCGGCCAACGACGTTGGTCCAGCTTGAACCGATCCGGACGGCCGCAACCCGAGCTGCTAATGCGGTAGACCCTACAGCACAGAAGTACAGCAACATCCCCGCACAGCCGCCAGCAGCGACGACCGGCAGCACACTCAGCTAGCTGGGAGGATGGCCAAACGCCCAGCGGCGCCGCTAGTTCGGGACGAAGAGGCCGCGCTGGACAAGCAGCAACGCCGTCGCACGGCGTCGGACCTCGGCGCACCGGCCGGAGTCCAAACAGCCAGGCCAGGCCAAAGGACTGGACGAACTCGGACGGCTTCCAGCATGGCTGAGCCTGCCCCTCATTAGGCCCGCCCGGCGCACGCCGGGCCGTACCTTGCAGAGTCCACACATCAAAAACAGCTCACACGTTACGCAGGCGGGAGTATGCGCGGGAGCGTTCTTCTCGCCTCCGATTGTCCAGCTCGCCGTAGCCGTCCACCGCGGATTCACCGGCCAGCAGCTCTCGCGTTCGCCGTCCCGGCCGCGACACCGCTGTTCGTGATCATCATGTAAGCCGTGGCCGGAGGCGCATGCCTGGCGTCGGCTACGGCGCCCTGGCCATTCATACCGTCGGAGCCGGGTGAGCAGATGCTGGTGACGCCGCTTTGGCGGCGGTGCGCTTTTGCAGCAGGTCGGCCAGGAGCATGACGACGACGGCAATTCCCACCCGATGAAGGTGAACAGGATCCGGCGTCCCTCGTCGGCGAGGACTGGAGGGGTGGGGCTTAATGTCGTGTCCCCGATTTCACCGTAAGATGCCAGGGATAACGAAGGGAGCCGGACGATGGCTGAGCCTGGTCTCATCCTGGTGACCGGTGCCGGCGGGGGAGTCGGCGGCGTGGGCGGCAAGGTTGTGGCGTTGCTGCGTCAGCGCGGCCGGGCCGTACGAGCGATGGCGCACCACGACGACGACCGCGCCGATGCCCTGCGCGCGCTCGGCGCCGACGTCGTCGTCGGTGACCTCACGCGGCCAGCAGATGTCGCGACGGCCCTCGAACTCGGTCCAACGGATGTTCTTCAGTATGAGCCTGGCGCCGTCCTACCTCGAGGCCACCGCCACAGTTGCGACGGTGGCCCGTGCCGTCGGCGACTTGGATGCACTCGTCGCCATGTCCCAAATGACCGTGTCCCAGATGGACGCGCTCAGCATGAGCGAGTCACACCATCAGCGGCTGCACTGGCTGTCGGAGCAGGTACTTAACTGGTCTGGGCTTCCGGTCGTACACGTTCGCCCGACTGTCTTCTTGGACAGTCCGTTGTTCACGACCCTGGCCGCGCGCTCCATTGCCGACAGCGGCACCATCCGGCTCCCATTCGGGACCGGTCGCACCTCGCCGATCGTGACCAACGACGTCGCGCGGGTCGTCGCTACTATCCTGACCGACCCGGGGCCGTACATCGGCCGGGTCTTCGAGCTGACCGGCCCCCGATCGCAGGACATGAATGGCATCGCCGAAGAGTACGCCCGCGCGCTGGGCAGACCCGTTACCTACGTCGACGTCCCGTGGGAGACCTGGGCTGAGCAAGTGCTCTCACGCGCCGGGCTCGGATCGTATGTCGATGAGCATATCGCCACCATGGCCCGGCTACATCGCGAGAATCGGTATAACCGCATGACCGCCACGGTCGAGGAAATCACCGGCCGACCCGCGGAGTCCGTCGAGGAGTTCGTCGCGCGGCGAAGCGACCTGTTCGCCAAGTGACGTACAGCAGCGAACTACAGCAACCAGCCTGTGGGGTGCCAGAAGTCTGCCTGGCCTGTGAGCTGCAGCGATGACTAGGCCAGCTGTAGGGCATCATGATCATCCGTGTCCTTGCGCGTGCTCTACCTCGTCTTCGTCCGGCTCTGCGGCTGGCTGGTCCTGCTCGGCCGGTCATCGGCCTCCAAGGACGCCGAGTTGCTCGTGCCGCGGCACGAGGTCGCCGTGCTGCGCCGTACCCATCCGCGGCCCCGGCTCGACTGGGCCGACCGCGCAATCCTCGCCACGCTGATCCGGCTCCTGCCAGCACGGCTGCGGATGCACCGGCTGGTCACCCCCGGCACCGTGCTGCGGTGGCACCGCCGCCTGGTCACCCGGAAGTGGACCTACCCGCACCGGATGGGACGGCCGCCGGTCAGCGCCGAGATCGCCGCGCTGATCGAGCGGCTCGCCACCGAGAACAACGGCTGGGGATATCAGAGGATCCAGGGCGAGCTGCTCAAGCTCGGCCACCGGGTCAGCGCATCCACCATCCGCCGTGTCCTCAGGGCCCGGAGGATCCCCCCGGCACCGCAACGGCGCACCGGCACCACGTGGCGGCAGTTCCTGCACACCCAGGCATCGACGATGCTCGCCACCGACTTCTTCCACGTCGACTGCGCGGTGACCCTGCGGCGCCTGTATTGCCTGTTCGTCATGGAGATCGGCAGCCGCTGCGTGCACATTCTCGGAATCACCGCCAACCCGGACGGTCCGTGGACCGTGCAGCAGATCCGTAACCTGCTGATGGATCTGGGTGATCGCGCCGCGGACTTCCGGTTCCTGGTTCGCGACCGGGCCGGGCAGTTCACCGCATCATTTGACGCCGTCCTGGCCGACGCCGGGATCGAGGCCGTGAAGATCCCGCCCCGAAGCCCAAGAGCGAACGGATACGCGGAACGGTTCGTGCTCACCGCCCGGACCGAGGTCACCGACCGAATGCTGATCTTCGGCCAGCGGCATCTACGGCTGGTCCTGGCCCAGTACGAGGCCCACTACAACGGACGCCGCCCCCACCGCAGCCGCCATCTCCACCCACCCCGCCCCGACCACCCTGTCGCGGACCTGTCCCAGAAGCAGATCAAGCGCCGTCCCGTCCTCGGCAGCCTCATCAACGAATACGAGCGGGCCGCATAAAAGCCAAGGTCAGGAACGGTGGCCGAGTTCTGGAACCCCACAGGACGGTGGCCTGCCCGTGGCCCTCGTCCGCGGGATCGAGCGGAAGCCGGGGACCGGCGGGCTGCCGGGCTCGGGGTGAACGCGGGGCCGCGCCGCCGGCCGGGCCGTTCTTTCTCGGGCGCTTAGCCTTAGCGGGCGGCGTGGCCTGATCAGCGATCCTTCCTTAGGCGGCTCCGGGCGCGAGGCCAGGCCGAATGCTCGTCACGGAGCGTAAGGCCGCTGCCGTGACAAGCAGGCCCGGCCTTTCTGCCGCACCGGTCTACTGCGCCGGGGCCGGGGCCGATGTGTCGGTCTGCCAGAGCCCGAACTCGTTCCCGTGCGGGTCCTTGCAGGCCGAGAACCAGCCCATGGCCGGAACCGGCATCGGCTCGCCTGCCTCTCCGCCGAGCTCCGTCACACGCGCGGCACCTGCCTTGATGTCATCGACCGCGAAGTACGGCCGCGTACCGCGCTTGCCCGGTTCCATGTTCGTGATCGCCGCGCCCTGCTCCCCGCCAATCTGCGTCGTGTGGTACTCGAACGGGCCGGGGTTCGCCCGGAACTGCCACCCGAACAAAGAGCCCCAGAACTCCTGACTCCGCTTCGTGTCGTCCGCCGGGATCTCAATGTGCACGATCTCACCTGGCAACGCTGCCTCCTCGTGTCGTCGGTCACGGCGATGCCGCCGTCAGCCCTTACACCGCCCGGGTCGCGCGAAAACTCACGGTTGCTGCCCGGACGCCGGGCCACCCGGCTATTTTCGCGCACATGATCGGATATTACGAGCACGGTCACGCGGCATTTCCCGGCCAGCCCGCAGCCGGGCAGGGTAAGGAGCCAGATCCAGCGAGTTCATCACCCCCTGCCGCGCCGTCGGCGTCAGCCCCGCCATCGTGCAGGAGGCCAGCGGCATCTCCGCTCCCGGATTCGTGGCCGCTGGCCTGGGCGTGACCGTAGTGGCCGCCTCCTGCCAGGCGCTATCCCTGGAAGGCGTCCGGTTCGTCCCCGTCGCGGGGCACCAGCGCACGCGCCAGGTCGCCTGGGCCGCAGACAACACCAGCCGCCCGGCCAGCGGCCGGGCCGTGGGCGGCGAGCAGCGGCATCAGCAGGGGAAGGTAAACCGCCAGGTGCATCTGAAGTCCTCCCGGTCAGCCGCCCTCGGGACCCGGCGGATCACCGAGCATCCGGCGCAGCAGCTCCTCGTCAGTGCCCGACAGGCCGGAAACGAACCTGGCCAGTACCGCCTCCCGGTCGGCCTCGCCGTCCAGCACCCTGGCCATCCGGCGGGCTGCCAGTCCGGGCTCGTCGGCGACCGGCGCATAGACATAGGCCCGGCCGGCCTTGCGGCGCTGGAGTATCCCCTTGGCGTGCAGCCGCGACAGGATCGTCACCACCGTGGTATAGGCAAGCCCGCCGCCTACCCGGTCACGGACCTCGCCCGGGGGCAGGGCACGGCCGGCGGCGTGCAGCACCGCGAGCACGCCCGCCTCCAGCTCGCCTGCGGCCCGCCGGGCGCCCGCGGCGTCACCGGGCTGGCCGGCCTCATCGCGCATAGGCGTGCATCCGCTCCTTCCCGCCGAGTAGCATCTACAAGTCTGTAGAATTTCTACCGGGACGTAGACGTTCAGGCGCTGCTGACAGTGTGCCACCGCGGCATGCTGGCCGCCACCGGAACCCCGTGCGGGCGGGGTCTGGGGAAGGAGACTCCGGATGATGATCCTCCACGACGCGGCCGGCCCGGCCGTGCTGGCGGTGAACGTGCTGAGCCCGTCGTCGCTGCTGTCCAGCTGGGGCGCGCTCGGGCTGTTCGCTATCTTGTTCGCCGAGACCGGGCTGCTGATCGGGTTCTTCCTGCCCGGCGACTCGCTGCTGTTCACCGCCGGGCTGGCCGCCTCCACCCCGGCCGGCTCCGCGCTGCACCTGCCGCTGGCCGAGGTGCTGGTCGCCGCCGCGGCGGGCGCGCTGCTCGGCGCAGAGACCGGGTACTTCATCGGCCGCGCAGCCGGGCCGCCCCTGCTGCAGCGGTCTCGCCGCCGGGCCCTGCGCCACGGCGCGGACCGCGCCGCGGACCTGCTGGCCCGCTACGGGTACGGCAAGGCGATCGTGCTGGCCCGGTTCATCCCCGTGGTCCGCACGGTCGCCAACCCGCTGGCCGGGACACTCGGCGTGCCCGTCGCGGCGTTCACGTTCTGGCAGGTGGCGGGCGGGCTCGTCTGGTCGCTGGGCATCACCCTCGCCGGATACGCGCTCGGGTCGACGATCCCCGGGGTGGACCAGTACCTGCTACCCGCCATCGCGGTCATCGTGGTCCTATCCCTGACCCCGCTCGTGATCGAACTGCGCAGGAGCCGCCGGGAGGCCCGGGCCGGGCGGCACGCAGCCGGTTCCGCCGCCGCCGCTGATGATCAGGAAGAGCCATGCGGCGATGACGCCCGTCGCGCCCGGTGACCCAGATCCTCGCCTCTCATAACCGCGCCGCCGCGGGCAGCCGGAAGCCCGCCCGGCAGGACCGGACCATGATCGCCCGCCCGTGCATGACCGTGTACATCCGTGCCCGCTCCGGCGGCCAACCGAAAGGCGCCAGATGCCTGCCCTGACCTATCCCGAAGCGATCGTCGTGGGCCTGTTCCAGGGCGTCTCCGAACTGTTCCCCGTTTCCAGCCTCGGGCACAGCGTGCTGATCCCGGCGCTCATCGGCGGCCAGTGGGCCCGCGACCTGAACGTCTCGGCACCCGAATCACCGTACCTGGCGTTCATCGTCGGCCTGCACGTGGCCACCGCGCTGGCGCTGCTCGCCTACTTCTGGCGGGACTGGCTGCGGATCGCCGCCGGGTTCGCCACCTCGCTGCGCGACCGGCAGGTCAAGACCGCCGACCAGCGGCTCGCCTGGCTGATCATCTTGGCCACCATCCCGGTCGGCATCGCCGGCCTGCTGCTGGAACACACGTTCCGGACCATCCTCGGCAAGCCGATCCCGGCCGCCATCTTCCTCACGGTCAACGGCGTCATCTTGTACGCCGGGGAACGGCTGCGCCGCCGCGACCCGGCCCAGACCGCCCCGGCCGGCCACGCCAGGCAGATGGCCGCCGTGTCCGCCTCCCAGCCGGCCGCCCCGCCGGCCATGCGGGAACAGTCCCCGGGTCGCCACGCCGTCCGCCAAGATGAGTCCGAGGCGGACCGCGCCGCCGACCAGCGGCTGGCCGGCATCGGCTACCCCCAGGCCGTGCTCATCGGCTCCGTGCAGATCCTCGCCCTGCTCCCCGGCATCAGCCGCTCCGGGGTCACCATGGTCGCCGGGCTGGCCCGCGGCCTGTCCCACGAGGACGCCGCCCGGTTCGCGTTCCTGCTCGCCACCCCCGTCATCCTCGCCGCCGGCGCCCTCAAGATCCCCGACCTGGCCGGGCCGCTCGGCAACGGCATCCGCGGCCCGATCCTGGCCGGAAGCCTGTTCTCCGGCATCGGCGCCTACCTGTCCGTCCGCTTCCTCCTACGCTACTTCCAGACCCGCACGCTCACCCCGTTCGCCATCTACTGCACCGTGGCCGGCCTCGGCAGCCTGGCCTACCTCACCCTCACCTGACCCCCTCCCCCGCCGAAAGGCTGGATGCCTGGATGCCTGTCAACCAGCTTGTCGTATCAAGATCAGGGACCAGGCTCACCGGCCCAGGCCGCATTGAACCAGTCCAAGAATTGGCTGACACCTCCTACCCGCGGTCCTGTCGGTCATGACGTCATTTGGCTTCGCGATGGTAAGCGACCTGTCCGGCCATTCCTAGCGGCAGGGGAAAGCAGCGGACCACTTGGCGAATCGTCGCGTCCGCCAGCTCACCTGGGGATCTTGGGCTGCGGGGCGCTTCCGGCGCCACGGCACTCCCTCTCTTCCTGCGTTCTCGCAGGTGATAGGACTGGCAGCCTACTCGGCAGAAGTGGTCAGGGGCGGGGTCGAACCGACCGGGAGCGCCGTTCGTCAATGACGCGAGCCATGGGCTCCGGACGCCGCTGGCCGTCTTGAAGGCTGAGCTGGACCTGACGCAGTCTCGGTCGAGGACCTACCAGGAGCTGCGGGCAGCGGTGCGTAGCGCGGCTGAGGAAGCGGACCGCCTGACCGCGCTGGCCGAGACGCTGCTGGTCTTCTCGCGCGCTGAAGGCGGCCGGCTGCCGCTGCACCGCCGGCAGGCCAGGTTGGATGAGCTCTTGCAGGCCGCATGCTCGGCCCTGGCAGCACGGGCGTCCGCGGCGGGGGTAGACGTGCGTGTCGTCCCGTACGGGGTCACCGCCTTCGTCGACGCGGTGCTGGTGCGCCAGGCGGTTGAGAACGTCGTGGGCAACGCGCCCGGCACACCCCACGCGGCGGGCAGGTGCGCGTCAGCGCCACCCGCGACGGCAACACCGTCCGGCTGACCGTCAAGGACACCGGCACCGGGTTCGATCCCGCCTTCCTGCCCAGTGCTATTGACCCGTTCGCCCGAGGCCCCGCGGAGAAGGCCGGGCCCGGTCAGGGGGCCGGGCTCGGCCTGGCCATCGTCCGGGCCACCGCGGAAGCTCACGGCGGCCGGGCCGCTGCGGCGAAACCAGGCCGAAGGCGGGGCGCGCGTGACCCGTTCCTGCACCCTACCCGGTAAACCGCCCTCATCAGGCGATCATCACCCTCCCACGGAGGTTCCCGCACGATGAGCGTGGACCCGATGAAGGGAGGTGACATCAATGATGATCAAGAAGTTTCTCGCCACCGGCGGTCTCACCGCAGTGCTGGCCGGCGGGATAGCAGGAGCGGCGGTTGCCGCGATGTACCATTCCGCGTCAGCGGCCACGACGGCGGCCGCGGTCCAGCACCTCCGGGCAACCGGACCGTCCCAGGCGAGGGAGCAAGAGCCAAACGGCGAGGCCGCCTCGCCCGAGACCGATGGCCCCGGCGGCCACCAGGACGTCAGCGGGCAGAATATCGACCACCAGTTCGACGGCCTGGAGTGAACGGGGGTGGTGCCCGCCCGGCAGGATGAATGCGCCCGATGGGCACCACCCTGGCGCGCCCGACGGACGTCGGCTTCACCGCGGTCCTGTCCTTCGCCGATCCGGCCGCTGTATCACGTCGGTCATCAACGGAGCTATGACGTCCTGGGTGCTCCGGGACACCCGCCTGCCGGCGCATGGCGCCTGCGCCGACCCCAAGGCCATCGCGAACAACCACCCCGGGCCAGACAGGCAAGAACTACTGCACGCAAGCTCCCCGACCTCAAGCTACGGGCGGAAGATAGGCGCCGCCGACAGATCTCAGCCAACACCGGCTTGCCGCCATGGAGACGGCACGCCCCCGAGAGGCTGGGTGAACATGATTTGCAAGAATGCGCGAGCTGACACCCGCCCAGACCTCCCATCCCGGGCATGTATCGCCGCAAAGACCGCTCTACGGAAGCGCCGTCATGCCACCCCAGCCACGCCGGCCAGGAAATCGCTCACCGGCCACGCAGAATGACATGTTCTCTATCCGGCCAAGGACAGCCAGCTGCAACCGATCCGCCCCGAACGTGCAGTCGGTACGCCAGTTCTGATGGCACACCGTTTAGCCGTCAACGCGCCGAACGGCGGTTATCTGAAGTCCCCTGCGAAAAGTGCCAGTGGCCAGGGGGTCTGCGGCGGTGACATGTCGCCGCCGAACGGTACGTGTGAGACGCGAAACATCAAGAGCGGCAGCAAGAAGAGGATAGTCGCAGGTCACGTGGGCGACATCACTTCCGGTGCGGCGGAGACACCGCTGTAGATAATGTGTCCTCGCCGAAGCCAAAGGCCTGCTGCCTATACAGCGAAGACATCGAAAATCGGGCTTGAGATAACGGCGGCAATGCGCGCTTCGACTGTCGGTCAGTTGACTACGGTCAGCGACAGAGTTCCTTCGCCGGTTCGAGTGCGGACGTTGCCGGCAGCCTGGGTGCGGCGGGGCTGGCCGAGGGTGAGTAGTCTTCTGGGCGTGTCCATCGAGCGGCGGGAATTCTTGCTCCTGGGCGGTGCGGTCGCCACCGGGGCCGGCCTGGCGGGGTGCACGAGCACGCGACGGGGCGGTGTGTCCCCCGGCGGCAGCGGTCCGGGATCGGCACCTGCCGCGCCGTCGCCGCCGGTGAGCCTGCCTGGCAGCCCCCGGGTGCGGCTCGGCCCGCAGGTCATACACGGGCCACGTGACCGGGCCCGGGTGGCGCTGACCTTCCATGGTCAGGGGCCCGTATCGATGGCCGGCGAGTTCCTCGCTGAGGCAGAGCGGGCCGGGGCGCGGGTCACCGTGCTCGCGGTCGGGACCTGGCTTGAGCAGCACCCGCAGATGGCGCGGCGCATCCTGGGCGGCGGCCACGAACTCGGCAATCACACGCTGCATCATCTGGACATCGCGGCCTTGGACGGCTCAGGCGCCTACGTGGAGATCGCGGGCTGTGCGCTGCGGCTGCGCGCCTCGACCGGGTCGATCGGCCGCTGGTTCCGGCCGTCGCAAACGCGCTACGCCACAGCGCTGATCGAGCGGACGGCCCGCAAGGCCGGCTACCGGACATGCGTGTCCTATGACGTGGACTCACTCGACTACACCGATCCTGGACCCGAGGCGGTCATGGCGTGCTCGGCTCGGTGCAGCCGGGGTCGATCGTAAGCCTGCATCTCGGGCATCCCGGCACCGTGACCGCCCTGCCCGCGATCTTGCGCGGCTTGGCCGGGCGGGGGCTGCGCCCGGTCACCTTGACCGGGCTGCTGTCCCCCTGACGGCACTTCGCCGCTGAGCTGCGGGGAGGTCAGCGCGATGAGCTGCCAGGGCGCTGCAGGCACTCGGCGCTGCCCAGCGGGCAACGCCGCCAGGGTGCGGCTTGTGCCGCGGCCCGGCCAGCCGGTACCAGAACTTGCCTGATCTGGGCGCCCATGACCGTGACCGGGACGGCACAGTCACACCGAACGCTTCCGGTCAGAGCTTGCCCTGCCCCGGTAGTGCTGCAGCCGGGGAGGAAGGGGGCGGCCATCCGGCGGCAGGTGTATTTCTCATGCGCCGCCCGCGGTCACAACCATGTCGGTGACGAACCCGGCCGATAGCCCGGCCAGGACTCCCCAGTACAGGAGGTCCTTGCGGGCGCTCTTGCGGGCCACGCCTAGCAGCTGGATGACGACGTAGAGGATGGAGCCGGCGGCCAGGGTCAGGAAGATCACGCTCATCGCGGCACTGGTGAATTGCCGGCCGACTGCGGTGCCCACAATGGTGGGGCCGCCACCGATCAGGCCCATGAGCAGCAGGAAGCCCCAGGAGGGCCGGTCACCCTCGGCGGCCAGCGGGGCGACGATGCCGAATCCCTCGGTGCCGTTGTGCAGGGCAAAGCCGATGACCAGGATCGTCGCCAGCCCGATGGCACCGGTAGCGGCGCTGCCGCCGATGGCCAGGCCCTCGCCGAAGTTGTGCAGCCCGATGCCGACGGCGATCAGCAGTGACAGGCGGCGGGCCGCGGGCCAGGCCGCGATGCCCGCCCTCGCCGCGGTCAGCTCGCCCGGGGCCATGGCCCCCGGGCCGAAGTTCTTCGGCCGTCTTTGGCCGGTCAGCCAGCGCTCGTAATAGACCAGGCTCAGCAGGCCGATGCTGATGCCCAGGAGGAAGAGGGTGCCGTACCCCAGGACGGGGCCGATTCCCGCGGTTCTGTCGTGGAGGCGTCCGAGGGCGGCGTCCAGCGGCGCGTACGCGTGCACGAGCACGTCCCAGGCGAGGAACAGCAAGATGCCGATAGCGACGGCGTTGAGAAACTGGCGAAGGCCTGGCCGGGGCGCCCGCATCCTGCCTAGGGGCAGCCCGAGCAAGATGGTCACGCCGGCGATAAAGCCAAGGAGCAGGGTCTGGGTCTGACTCATCGGTCCGGGACTCCCCAGGGACGGAAGGACGGGACGGAGAACCCGTCCCGGAAAAGATTAGGCTAGCCTAACCTAATTCATTCCACCAACCCCTGGCCGCCCGACGACCGGCCATGACCAGGCAGCGAGCCGGTGGCGCCGGCCACAATGACGTGCTCCGCCGCCTGGCCAGCCGGCATCTTTCGCGGCTGCCTGAAAACCGGCGCCCGCTACGGCGAGGCGACCGCCTGGTCCCGCCGCGGAGAAAGGCTCGCCTCGCATCTCCGGCCCTCCACCGATGGGGTCACCCTGGATCACGTGCGCCCGCGAGTTCGGGGATCGGTGGGAGATCACCCAGATCACCGGCGGGTACCGGGCAGTCATCCGCGACACGCCCATAGCTCGGTACGGGCGCACGCCCGGTGAGCTGGCCGAGTCCGTCCGCATAGAAGAGGCCGCGCCGTGACCGGCTGGAATGTGCTCGGCGCGGTCAGGGCAGCGCGTGTCACCGACCGGTGCGTGATTTCCGCGACTTGGCAGCCCACCGCGCCGAGCCGGACCTCTCCGGGGGCAATGACGCCGGCCGGAGGCGGCCCGCCGGGCAGCCACGCCGCGCAGAACGTCCACATCTGGTCCTGCGGGTCGGGGCGCAGCGGCCATACCGCGAACGGCTTGTCCTGCCGGTCATGGCCCGCCGATTCGCTGCCCTCGAACAAACGTCACACTCTCCCGAACCGCCACTCCAGCCATCAGCACACCGCCCTTCCGCCCGCCACGCCCCCGGGGAAGGCACCGGGCCGCCGGACGGGCACACGGGATGCACGCTCGACTCAGCCACGAACGTCAAGCCGAACACACCCCCGGACAGGGCACCCGCGGGCCATGCGCGGGCCAGATCCGGGCCAGCAAGCGGCCACGCACACCGCTCCCTGGCCGCTATATGTCCGTGGATTCCCGCAACACAGGGGTCTATAGCGCTACAAGGTGACACACGGCGGGACAGAGGAGAAACGGCCCGCATAGCCGCAAATTCGCAGCTAGCGGGCCGTTTTCGCAGGATGTGGCAGGTGGCGAACCACCGAAGGCGTAGCCGACGGTTTACAGACCGCTGCACCTACCCGAGGCGGACCAGCTGACCAGTGCGTACGCGCTTAGAGGCGCGATTGTGGGCCACCGCCGTCCGCTATGCGTCCGTGCGTGCCGGGCTCGGGGGCGGTGCGGCGCACGGACGGGCACGGACGGCGTGGGCAGGAGCGGTAGGCAGACCGTCCGCAGGAGCGGTCAGAATTCCGACGGCTCCAGGTCGCCGCTGGCCTCATGGTGGGGATGCGGCAGGTTTGGATGATGCACCGCATCCGCGTTCACCAGCTGCACTGACGTGACGTCTGGTTTCCTGATCTGCAGATAGATGACGAGCGCGACGATCGTGCCCAGGAACAGGTAGCTCGTGGTCGTGGTGCCCAGGTTGAGTCCTTGGTTGCCTTGCTGGGAGAGCCAGTCTCCGGTCGAGGCACCGAGCGGTCTGGTCATGATGTAGGCGAGCCAGAACGCGAGGACGCCGCTGATGGGGGTCGACTTCCACAGCGCGGCGATGATCGCGATGATGACGATGAAGAGCCCCAGCGTGGTGAGGTAGCCAAGGCTGAACTTTTCAGCAATCAGGTCGCCCACCGCGGTGCCGGTCGCGAAGGTGGTCAGGATGGCCAGCCAGTAGAACATTTCACGCCGGACGGTGCGGATGGAGTGCATGGAGAGGGTGCGCTCGACCAGCCACCAGGCGAGGAACACCGCGCCGAGAAGCGTGACCGACACGATGGTGATCGCCCACATGTGGTTGGGCGCGTCGCCCTGGCCTTCGAACATGTCGGTGACCTGGGTGCCGAGGACGCTGATTACCACGATGTTGGCCCAGTAGACGATCGGAACGTACCGCTTGAGCCGGAACTGAATGGCGAGTAGCACAATCAGCACGATGACGGTGATCGCGGCGACCTTGTACAGCGCGATCTGCAGCTGGCCGGGTGTGGCGTTGGCGCCACCGACGGCGAACCTTCCCATCAGGTTGTCCGACATGGTTTCGCCGATGGTCGTGCATAGGCACTTGATGATCCAGAAGTAGATCGTGACCTCGGGCACCTTGTTCAGGAGCTGCCGTGTCTTCGACGACGGCGGAATCGTTCGAGTGCTCATGCCGATCAGGATCGGTGGCCGAACCCTGCATTTTCCTGACTAGCCGCTGCGGCCCTCGCCAGGAGGAGTGTCGGATGTCCAGGCGCGGGGAAGGCGCAGCACGAATTCATCACCGTGGAGAACGACGTCGCCTCCCAGGGATCTGGCGACCCTGCGCGCGATGCCCAGTCCGAGGCCACTTGATCCTTGGGTGCTGGCCCCTGGCTCGAAGATCGACTCGCGCAGATCGGGTGGCACGCCAGGTCCGTCATCGCTGACCGCGATCTCGATCAGATCAAGAGCGCGAAGGTCCATCGTGACCCGCTTCTCAGCATGCTGGCCCGCGTTTTCCACGAGCGGCGCCAGAGCCCGGGTCGCCAGGGCGAGAGGGCCCGCGATCGGTGGTGCCGAGCCCGTCAGCTCAAGCTCGATCTGAGCGGGGACGAGTCCGGACACCTGGGCGATCAACGCATCGGGACTGGTTGTCGCCTGGAGTGTCTCCCCCGGATTTTGCGCTAGTTCCAGCAGCGCGGTGACCACCTCGGCCAGGCGCCGGGTTCCGTCCGCGATTTCGGCGAGGTCGGTGCGAAGTTCGGCGTCGGCCGGCTTCCTGAGCAGCGCGAGCTCGGCGGACCCGCGGATCGCGGCCAGCGGTGTGCGGATCTCGTGCGCGAGCTCAGCGCTGAGCCGTTGCTCAGCGCGGATCGCATGCGCGACCCGGTCGAGCAGATGATCGAGGGTCTGGCCAAGCTGGCTGAGTTCGTTGACGGGCAGCCCGAGGTCGAAGCGGCGCGCGAGATTCTGTGCCGACCAGTCCTCCGCCCGCTCGGCCATGTCGCGTACCGGCTTGAGCGCCCGATGAGAGACACGCCACGCCACCCACCCAGAAAGCACCACACCGCAAGCGCCGACGAGCCCCGTATCCAGCAGGATGTTCCACGGCGACCGTGCCCCGGGATGGCTCTCGCCCAGCTCCAGAACCAGCTGCGTGCCCAGCACCACGGCGGCTATGACCGCCGAGACCAGCAGTACGGTGGACGCCACGATCTGGAACCGGAAACTCTTCACCGCAGTTCGAATCCCACGCCCCTGACCGTCCGTAGCTGGATGGGCGAGCCCACACGCTCGAGCTTGCGCCGAATGCGGGTCGCGTAGGAGTCCACAGTGTTGTCATGAACCTGAGCACCATCCGGCCAGGCGGCGGCGATCACCACGCGGCGGCGCACCACCTCTCCTGGGCGGGACGTGACCGCCGCCAGCATGCGGAATTCCGTGGGGGTCAGCAGCACCCCGGCGTCGGCGTACACCACGGAGTGCCGGGCCGGGTCGAGGATGAGTTCGCCTGAAGCGGGGCGCGCGAGTGGGAGACGGCGGGTCAGTGCTTCAACGCGGACCATCAATTCCGCGACCTCGAACGGCTTGGTGAGGTAGTCGTCCGCCCCTACCGCGAACGCGGCCAGCTTCTCATGCATCTGGTCCAGCGCGGTCAGAAAGAGAGCCGGCGCCATTTGGCCAGCACTACGCAGCGCCACGCAGACATCACGGCCGTCGGAATCGGGAAGACCGATATCCAGTACGAGAACATCCACCCGCTCGTCGCGTGCGAAAAGCCGCACAGCCTCGGCGCCGTCATGCGCTACTACGGGTTCGTGCTCATGCATGCGCAAGCCGTGCACGAGAATCCGGCGGATCGCGGGATCGTCTTCGCACACACCGACTCTGGCCATGAACGCATGCTAGCGGTCTCCGGGGTGTGTTGTAACTGTCCGTGATCATCTAGGCGCGGTGGGCTATGGCCAGGCAACGAGACGCCCTGACGAGGCTGTCCCATTTGGCCTCGGCATAGGACCGGGCGCGCGCGTACCAGGTGATCATCTCCCGTCGGCGGCCTCGGCCCCGGAAAGGCCGGTGCGGGGGCTGAAAGAGCCGCCGGTCGCGGATCGCGTCCTTTAGATCGGTGACGACATCGCCGACCAGCTCGGCTGCCCCATCCTTATCGGCCCCCGTGCCCGAGGCCGCCTGGACCGGCTGCTGTTCGACCCTGGCCCGCCCGTCCTCGCGGGCCAGCTCCCGCCGGGCCGCCCGCCCTTACGCTCAAGACGGCACATGCCCACAGGCCATCGGCAGCCACTCGCAGGAACTTAGAGCTGACACGTTGTCCCGCACGCACGCCCCGCCGCCACCTATCGTTTTGCGAGCAGGCGCGCAATCACTCTGGGAGTCCACCGGTAGGTTTCTTCTGCCGCATGCCTGCGGTTTCTCCGCTCCAAGGGGATTCCGTTCCTAGCCGGTAGCCCCAGCGGAAGCTCGATCGGCCAGGCGACCGCTTGCTAGTCACAATCATTCAGGAGGTTCGCGGTGCCGGACACCACCTGCCACATGTCGATCTCGTTGGACGGCTTCGTCGCCGGGCCGGATCAGAGTCGGGAGGACCCCCTGGGCAAGCGGGGACGGGAGCTGCACGGCTGGCACATCGGCGACCCGCGGGCCAACGACGCTGACAAGATCGCGAACGAATGGCTCATGCGCCCCCGCGGTGCGTATGTGATGGGGCGGAACATGTTCGGCCCGATCCGCGGGGACTGGGGTGAGGACTGGCCGGGCTGGTGGGGCCCTGAACCGCCGTATCACGCGCCGGTGTTCGTGCTGACCCATTACCGCCATGATCCGATCCAGATGGACGGGGGGACGACCTTCCACTTCATCACCGAGGGCTTCGACGCGGCCTACTCCGCAGCGTGTGAGGCCGCCGGGGACAACGGGGTGGACATCGCCGGCGGGGCCTCGGCCGTCCGGCAGGCACTGGCGGCCGGGGTGATCGACGACCTCACCCTCGACATCGCGCCCGTCCTGCTCGGTTCGGGCGAGCGCATCTTCGACGGGGTTGAGTCCTTCGGCTTCGAGCCTGCCGAAGTGCTTCACTCACCGCTGACCACCCACATCCGCTATCGCCGCGTCAGCTGACTTCGCGGCCCGCCGCCCCCCCGCTGCGCATCGAGCACTGAAACGGCCACGCAGTAAATGGGTCCTCACACGGCACGTGCCCGACGTGACGGAATCTCCGACCAACTGTCTGCAAGGTCTTCGCCAGCCGCACCCCAGATAACGCTCACCGCGGGCGGAATCGAGGGCGTGGTGATCAAGGACGCGACCCAGCCCTATCCGACCCGAGCCGGACAACGCATCTGGCACAAACTCAAGAGCCGCCGATCACTGGACATGCTCGCTGTCGGTGTCGTCGGCGATCCGGTGGCGCCCACCTCGCTGGTGCCGGCCATGCCGACTCTCGATAACGAGCCGCGCGCCGCCGGCGCGACGGCGATCCTGACCCGGGCTGCAGCGCAGCGATCGCGCCGCTGTCGGACTTCACCGGCCAGACCTGGCAAAGGGCGTTCGAGTTGCGGCACGACTGAACAGGTCGAGTTGCAGCAGATTAAGCCGCTGGTCGTCGAGGTCAGCGCGGACGCCGCAAATGACCGACCACGGTTTCGCCTTCCTCCACGCCCGCATCCGTGAACAGGCACCGGGGACTCAGCCCCGGCCAGCATCTCTGGCGGGCCCCATGAAATGGGGCCCGGAACACTAGGCTGGCTACCAGCTCCTGCAAGCCCAGCCTGGCAGCCCTGCCGACCTACTCGACCGCTCCGAGGGACTGGCCGACCTTGGCCTGGTCTGCGCCAGCACGACCTGATCAGCCACCACACCCCCAAGCCGCCGCCAGGTCAGTGCCAGGTCCATCCGAGGTCAATGACAGGTCCACGGCCGAAAGGTCACCGGTACCGCAGCTCGAACCAGGTCACCATCCGCCCGCCGCGCCGCCGCACCTGATCCGGCCGGCCCGCGAACGTCGCACTCTCCCGAACCGCCGCCCCAGCCATCCGCGCACCGCCCTTCCCCGGCCGTCCGCCCACGGACACCCCGGGGCAGCAACCAGGCGCAGGGAAATGCACGCTCGACTCAGCCGCGAACGTCAAGCCGGAACGCGCCCGCCGGTTGAGCACCTGCGCGCCATGCGCGGGCCAGATCCCGGCCAGCAGCGTCCACGCATACCGCTCCCTGGCCGGTATCCCGTCCGCTATGTGTCCGTGGGCACCGCAACACAGCGGTCTACAGCGCGACAAGGTGACACACGGCGGGACAAAGAAAAACGGCCCGCCTAGCCGAGAATTCCCAGCTAGCGGGCCGTTCTCGCAGGTAGTGGCAGGTGATGGATTCGAACCACCGAAGGCGTAGCCGACGGTTTTACAGCCCTCTCGCTACGTCGGGTCATTTGAAACGCCACCAACCAGGAAACTCCCCATCTATAACCAGCCGATTCACCCGGGAAAACCGCAGGTCGTGCTGGAGAAACGGAGGCGGCAGCCCGGAGGAGCTGCCGCCTCCCCTGTTTGAGGCCGCCCTTATGCGGCCTGGTCCAGGATGCGCTTGACCTTGCGGCGGTCGATGTTGAATTCCCGGGCTATGGCGCGCTGGCCCTGGCCCGCCTCGTGCCGCGCGCGGACGGTCTGCTCCAGGGTCGGCGCAGCGGCGAGTTCGGGCGGTGCTTGTTGTACCAGGGGTGGTACGACCTGGTGCCACGGCTCGGCCTCACCTGGCCGGGTGCCACGCCCGGTACGGATCAGCATCATCAGCAGCTCAAATGAGCCGACCAGCGCCAGGGCGGGCCACGCGCTGACCAGTACGCCGACCGGGCCGTGCCCGACGCCATGCGCCAGGTTGGCACCAACCGTGGCCACGATGCCAGCGCCCAGGCTCCAGGCGGCCAGCCGTGGTACGGGCCGGTTCCGGCGGCTGACGTCCAGCACCACCATGGACGCGGCCCAGATCAGCCCGTCCACGGTGAACGGCAACAGGCGGGCCGTCACGCCGGACTCGCCGTGCGAGCGCACCAGTTCGTAGGCGTGCTGATAGCAGACGATCGCGGCCACCACAGCCACGGCCACCACCGCGAGCGCCGTCGTGATCCTGATCAGCCGGTCAGTCACAGACCCAGCTCCTCGCGCCAGCCGAGCACGAACAGGTCATCGTCGCCGTGACCGGCGGCGAGCCGTTCCGCGAGCACCATGGCCGTGATCGCCTGGTTCCGGGTGAACAGGCGGCCCGGATGGCACGAGACGATCCAGGCGCCGGGACCGTCGGCTGCGGTGTCTTCGCGGATCTCCGCGGTCGCGATGACGTGGCCGTCGATCTCCAGGGACATGGAGTCGTCATTGATCTTGGTCGACATGGGGTAGCCCCTCTCCCGCCTGAGGGAGCCACGGGGAGCCAGGAACGGGAGCCAACGTATGCAGACTCCCCCAGACTGACCGCGACGCCGTCAGGGCGTTGTCACAGGTGAGAGGCTCCCCGGCCGGCTCAGTCCGACCGGGCCAGACGGGCCGTTCGTGACTGGGGGTCAAGGGGTCGCGGGTTCAAATCCCGCCGTCCCGACTGGTAAGAGTGGTTTTTAGACCTTAGGTTCGGGAGCCAATGGGGGAGCCAATGGCTTTCCCGGAGCAGGGGCAGGTCAGCTCGGTGGCGTTCGTCTTCAGGGTGCGTTCATGGCGCTGGTGTTATCGGTGAGGGCGGGCCGGATCTCGTGACGGTAGACCGTCTCGGTGATCGACGTGCTGCTGTGCCCAACAGGTCGCTGATGTCCTCCAGCCGGACATCGTGCGCGCTGAGGATGGACACGAACGAGTGCCGCAGTTCGCGGGGCGTCCACGCCCGACGAGCCGGGGGCCCTGGTGATCTTCTGGGACTCCTTCCGCACGTGCCAGCGGTCCAGCGGCGTTCCATCCCGCGGCAGAACACGAGGCCGTGTTCCTGCCACAACTCCCCCGGCGCGAGCCGTTCGGCGGCCTGGCGGGTGCGGTGCGCGCGGAGCGCCTGGACCGCCCGGGTGGGCAGCTTCAGGACGCGGCGGCTCTTGCGGGTCTTGGTGTCGCCCTTGACCCGCGCGGACCGGTACACGGCCACCGTTCCGGCCTTGAGATCGATCTCATCCCACGTGATCGCCCGCGCCTCCTGTAACGAAACTTTGGGTCCCCGGCAGGCGCGCGGCAGCGCCGGCGGAGCCCGGCTGTGGTGTCCGCCAGTAGTGGGCGTGGGAACCGGTCAGGCGGCGGGGTCTTGTGCGGGGGCGGGCTGCCGTCACCGAGTGGGATCAGGGTGACCTGGTAGCCGAGCCGGGACAGGGGCAGCAGCGACCGCCAGAACGTCTTGAAGCTCTTAACGATCACCTTGCGGTCGCCGGGTCCCGGACCGGGCAGCCGGACCGCGACCCAGATGACCTTCTTGTGCACGTCCATCCCCGCGACGCGCGGATGGACGATATCCATCGCCACCTCCCTGCCCCCCGAACACCGGACGGGCACGCCGCCCGGGAGCTTGCAACAAGATCAAGATCCTGTAACACGCTCTGGCCCAGCGCCGCGAAGCATCTGGCGGGATGTCGGTAGCTACCCGAGCGGCCTGGGGAGGAAACCGGTGCCCGTCCGCTTTCAGTTGGTCATCGACTGCGCCGACCCGGACCGGCTGGCTCGGTTCTGGGCCGCCGCGCTGGGCTATGAGCTCGCGCCGACCCCGGCTGAATTCGCTACCTGGAACGACTTCTACCGCGAGCTGGGGGTGCCCGAGGAGGAGCTGGTTGACGGGGCGGACAGGATCAGCGACCCGGAGGGCCACGGGCCGAGCATCTGGTTCCATGTCGTCCCGGATGCCAAGGCGGTCAAGAACCGGCTGCACCTCGACATCCACGCCAGTGGCGAGCGGACGGACCCCCAGTGCGAGGACATCGGCGACGGTGTGCAGGTTGAGACTTCTGCGAGCTGAAGCGTAGGTTCGCTCACGCGGCGTCTATCTCATAATCCGGGACGAAGATACCCTGCCTGCGGAACGCGGCCGGAGCATGCGCCAGCGCCTGCGCCCGCGCGCCGGGCGCGTCGAACGGGAACCAGAACCGCCTCAGCCCGCGGGCGGCCGACCGGTCCGGTACAGCACGGCTGCCCGCGCCGAAGAGCAGATCCGAGTGCAATCAATAGCCGCCCGCATCGCATGTGAGTAAATGACCAGCCGCCACCCGGGAACTGGTGCACAAGCGCGGCCTGCCCCGCCTGTTCCGGGTAGAGGAGGAATACCCCGGGCCGCCTGCGCGCCGCGGAGATCAACTACGTCCGTCCCTGATCCGCGACATCGAATCGGGAACCCTCGACGGCGCCGACTGGTGGCGCCAGGTCCAAGAGCGCGGCTTCGACCAGGTGCCCCCGCCCTTCGATCCGGACGAGATGCACCAGCCAGGAGAGTTACCCCAGCGCGGCCGACCATCCCGCCGCACGTCATAGTCCTGGCCGGGTGCCATTCCACTGTTTAGGGGGGAGAGCAGGCCGGCCAGGCCATCGGCGGCCGCGGTAACCTGCGGCTGCCATCCGGTGAGGTCACCGAACGTGCGGTCGGCGAGCCTGCGGGAGGGCCCGAACAGGATGCTGTCATAGTCCCAGCCGAGGTCGTCGAGGCTATGCAGGGTCCGTCCCAGGGCCGCCTCCAGACGGGCGTTGAGCATGCCCTGGGTGACCGGGAACCCGTCAGTGACGTTGTAGATGCCTGGGGGGACGGTGAGCGCCGGCCGGACGGCCCGCGCGGCGTCGGGCTCGGCGATCATGGCGACCCAGGCGCCTGGGTCGCCGTCGATGAGCCGCCAGCCACGCCGGGCGGCGGCCAGCACCCGGCGGGTGATGGCTTCTTCGCGGCTGTAGGTCCAGCCGAGCCGCAGTACGACCGAGTCTCCGCCGAGGCTGGTGAAGAGGCGCGCCGCTCGTTCGGCGGCGGCTGCAAGGGAGGTCTCGGCGGCCGCCAGGGTCGGTGAACCGGGGTGCAGGGGCAGCCCGTCATCGTGGTCGTAGCGGAAGGCGGTGGACAGCACGATGACCCGGGCGGCGCCGTGCCTGCGCGCGGTCGTGACGGCGCGGGAGAAGGCTGCGGCCAGCGCCGGGAACTGGAACCGGTGCCGGAGGCGGGTGGCTAGCCCGGGTGGTCGGGGGACGGTCACGAACACGACGGTCGCGCCGGCCAGCTCGGTCCCGCCGCCGATCGCCGCGGGCAACAGGGCCGGTGGCAGCTCAGATTTCGCGTCCAGGCACGCGAGCAGCGCGGTACTGGTGCGGAGCTGCTGGGCGACGGCTGAGCGCAGCGGGCTGGGCTCAGCCGATCAGCAGGACGCGGGTGGCCGCCGCGGAGACCGGTGGCAGGGTGGATTCGTAGCAGGTGCCGGGCATCGGTATTCCTTAACTCAGCGGACGATGAAGGCGCCGTGCATGCCCATCTGGGCGTGGCCGGGCATGGGGCAGATGTACTGGTAGGCGCCGGCGGGGCCGGCCTGGAAGGTGAAGGTGCTGGCGCCGTGGCCGCTGGCCGTGGGGTCGCCGATCAGGCCCGAGAACGCACCGGGGATGGCCGGCGTCTTGGGCTGGTAAAAGCTGAACGGCGGCTGCTCGTTCACGATCATCCAGGCGTGTGCCTCATCGTTGTCGCCGTTGATGAACTGGACCGTGACCTGGGCGCCGTGCGGGACGACGATGGTGGGATCGGTCAGGCCGGCGACCCGGAACGTCATGTCGGGACCGCCGGGCGGGACCGCGACCACAATGAACGACACCGAGCTGGCGGTGAAGGTGATTGTGTTCGACGCGCGGTCGGCACTGGCCCCGGCGGGTACCTGGTCGCCCAGCGTGCGCGTCTGCGCGAGGCTCACGGTCTGCGGCGCCAGGCCGGCCATCGCGGTGCCGGCCTGGCGCGCCGATGCTCTGGGCCAGCGATGACGAGGAGAAGCCGCTGCTCCCGCCGCCTCCCATGGACATGCCCGGGTCGCTACCCCCAGTGGCGGGGGCCGCCGGGAAAGCAGCGGCCGGTGGCGGGGAAGGGGCGGCGGCCGGTGAAGGGGCGGGTGCCGGGGAACTGGCGGTGCCCCGGGCGATGGCGAACCCGCCGCCTGCGGCCAGGACGGCGATGATGGCCGTCACGAGCGCGGTCCGGGCATGGAGGCGCGGGGCTCCGGCTCGGCGCGGCGGCGGCGGGGGCGCGGGCGTGCCGCGCTCGTTGGCGGAGTTGTCGAGATCAGTCATGACTGCAGGCTCGCAATTCGAGGTTGAAGTACCGCTGAAGGCGAAGCCCTGGTCCTGTCATCCCGCGGATGCTGAGCTGCCCTGCGGCTCTCGTTCAGCGTTCCGTCAGCCGCCTGCCGGATCATGAGACATGCGTGTCCTGGTGGTTGAGGATGATGAGCTGCTGGCCGGTGCGCTGCGCCGCGGGCTGACCGCAGAGGGATACGCGGTGGAGATCGCCCCGGACGGCGTCGACGGGCTGCACCGGGCCACCGAGTTCGACTACGACGCGATAATCCTCGACGTCCTGCTCCCGGGTCTGGACGGCGTACGGGTCTGCGCGCAGCTGCGCGCGGCGGCCCGGGACCTGCCGGTCCTGATGCTCACCGCCAAGGACGGCGCGGCGGATCACGTCGCGGGCCTGGATGCCGGCGCCGATGACTACCTGGCCAGGCCGTTCAAGTACCCGGTGCTGCTGGCCCGGCTCCGAGCGCTGTTGCGGCGTGGCCCGGCCCGGCTGCCGCCGGTGCTGCGGCACGGGCCGCTGACCCTCGACCCGGCCCGGCACCGGTGCACCAGGGACGGCACGGAACTCGACCTCACCCCCCGTGAGTTCGCCGTGCTTGGCTACCTGCTGGCGCACCGCGAAGTCACGGTCACCAAGCAGGAACTGCTGGATCACGTGTGGGGCGACAACGACGCGGCTGACCATAACGTGGTCCAGGTCTACGTCAGCTCGCTGCGGCGCAAGATCGATGCTGAGGGGCAGCCCTCGCTGATCGAGACCGTGCGGGGCGTGGGTTACCGGATGCGCGCGGACCCGTGATGGCCGGTCCCGCCCGGATCTGGCGCTCCAGCCTGCGGCTGAGGCTGACCGTGACCGGCACGCTGCTGGCCGCCGTGATCTTCGCGATCGCCGGCCCGGTCGCGATCAGCCTTTACCACGGGTCGCTGACCGATTCGGTCTGGGGCTCGGTCACCGGGGCGGCCAACCAGGTAGCCGCCAAGCTGGAGTCGTCGCAACAAGTGCCGGATCCGATCCCGATGCCGGTAGCGGCGGGAGTGCCGCGGATCCAGGTGCTGGACGCCAGGAACCACGTGGTCACCGGGGACCCCGCCTCGGCCGCCAGGCCGGCCATCTACCGGCTGCCGATCGGCCGGAGCAGCCAGCGGGCCGTGCTGAGCCATCCAGCGTTCCTGGCGGCGTCCGGCGTGGCGGTGTACGCGGTCCGGGCGGCGACGCCGCACGGACCCGAGACCGTGGTGGCCGCGATGTCCTTGGACCCGGCCGCGGTGCAGGCCCGGAAAGTGGCCGAGTTCACCGCGGCGCTGGCCGTGGGCGCCCTGGCCGTGGTGGCGGCGGTCTGCTGGCTGACGGCGGGCTGGGCGCTGCGGCCGGTTGAGCGATTGCGCCGGGAGGCTGCGACGATCGCGGCCAGCGGTGACCTGTCCGGCCGGCTGGACGGCCTGGGCGCCGACGAACTGGCCCGGCTGGGCGGCACGCTGAATCAGATGCTGGACTCGCTGGAGACCTCGGTGCACCGCCAGCGACGCTTCGTGGCCGACGCCGCGCACGAGATGCGCACGCCGGTGGCCGGCATGACCACCACTTTGGAGGTGGCGCAAACTCACCCAGAGACGAGCCAGACACTGGTCGGCGACCTGCTCGCCGGCCACCGCAGGCTCGGCCGCCTCGTCAACGACCTGCTGATCCTCGCGGCCGCCGATGACCGCGCCCCGCAGCGGGCCGAGCCCGTCGACCTGGCCGGCGTGGTGACCGACTGCTCCCGCCGGCCCGTTCCCGAGGGCCTCGGCCTGCGCCTGGGTCAGCTCGACCGGGTGTTCGTCCTCGGCGACGAGACGCAGCTCAGCCGGGTGGTGAGCAACCTGGTGGACAACGCCCTGCGGTACGCCGCCAGCATGGCGGAGCTGTCCGTCCGCCAGGACGGACGCCACGCCGTGATCTCGGTGTCCGATGACGGGCCGGGGATACCGGCGGCAGACCGCGAGCGTATCTGGGAACGGTTCGCCCGGCTCAATGATGACCGGTCGCGGGCTAGCGGCGGCAGCGGCCTCGGGCTGGCCATGGTCAGGGAACTGACCATGGCCCATGGCGGCACCGTCTCGGTGACCAGCAGGCAGCCCGGCCCGGGAGCGACCTTCCTGGTCCGCCTGCCGGCTACCGCCGACCGGACCCGATGATCACGACCTTGCGGCTGCCCGCTCGCGCGCGACCGCCGCGCGCAGGGCCGGGGCGACGTCGCCGCCCCACCGCTCGATCATGGGCGGTCGTCCCCGACCAGGATGAACACGCTGACCCCGTGCTCGATCACCAGCGGCAGCAGTTGCTGCGCCCACTGCTGCGGCGGCCCCTGGACGAAGCCGCGGCCGATCGGGCCGAACGTGCCGGCGAAGTCGAACAGGCGCCGTATCTCGCTCGGGTCGCGCCCCCCCGCTGTGGCAGCCTCGTCGATGACGCGGTTGCCGTGCGCGAGCTCGGCGGGCACGTCGGTCATCCACAGCCCGCCGCTGATCCAGCCGTCGGCCTTCCGCCCGACCAGCCGCCGCATCCGCGGGCCGCCGGCGGGCACCCAGATCGAGATGTCGTGGGCCGGCTGCGGGCCGCGCATGGCGCCCGTCACGTGGTAGTGCTCGCCGTCGACGCGCACCTCCCCCGCGGCGGAGGCGTCCCAGATCCCGCGGATGATGTCGATCGCCTCGCTGAGTGCCGTCACGGCCTGCGCCGGGGTGCGCCGGGCGCCCCCGGCCGCCGCGACCGCCCCAGCCGCGAAGGTATCCCCCGGGCCGAGGCCCAGCTCGACCCGGCCGGAGGACAACAGGTCCAGGCTGGCCGCCGCCCGGGCCAGCACCGCCGGGGGACGGGACGGCAGGTTCAGCACGTACCCGGACATCCGCACCCGCTCGGTGCGAGCAGCCACGTACGACAGCAGCGTCCAGGTATCCAGGAACGCCGGCTGATAGGGGTGATCCATGAAGGTGACCAGGTCCAGGCCGGCCCGTTCGGTCAGCCGGGCCAGCCCGACCACGTCCTGCGGGCGCTGGTTCTGCGGGGTGATGAAGGTGCCGAAGATGAGGTCGTGCCCGTAGTCGGTCACGGCAGGGCCTCCTGGACCAGCCGGTAAACAGGCGTGATCACCGGCTGCCCTGGGCCGAGTCCCATCTCGGTGATGATCGGCATCAGCAGTTGCCCGAAGGACCGGAAGTCTTCCTCGGACTCCCAGATCTCATAGACCGTAAGGCCTTGGTCGGCCCCGATCACGGAATGGTGGATCATCCCTTTGGGCTCACCGCCGCCGATGGCCTCATGGATTCGGCGGTCAATCTGGTCGAACTGTTCCAGGGTGAGCTCGGGGTGGTGGGAGTACATGGCGATCGGCATCACTGGGCTCTTTCCGGCCCTCAGGCGGCGGTGGCTGTGCGGAGCGGGGCCAGCGCCGTGCTCCAGGCGATGACCTGGTCCAGCATGGTGTCCAGCGCGGCGGTGTTGTACTCGCGGGGCTTGAAGACGGAGAAGTTCTCGAACTCGGTCAGCAGCGACAGCGTGACCTGCCGGCGCACGTCGGCCATCTGCAGTTCCCCGCAGATCAGCCGCAGGTGCTCGGCCGCCCGGGCGCCGCCCACCCCGCCGTAGGACACGAACCCGACCGCCTTGTTGTTCCACTCCGCGTACAGATAGTCGATCGCGTTCTTCAGCACCCCGGAGGTGGAGTGGTTGTACGCCGGGGTGACCATGACGAACCCGTCGAACGAGGCGATCTTGTCCGCCCACGCCCTGGTGTGCTCGTGCTGGTACTGGCCGAACGACGGCGACAGCGGCTCGTCCAGGTGCGGCAGCGGGTAGTCGCGCAGGTCGACCAGCTCGAACTCCGCGTCGCCGCGGCGCGAGGCGATGTCATACACCCACTTGGCGACCTGCTCGCCGTTGCGGTTGGGCCGGGTACTGCCGAGGATGATCCCGATCCTGATCATGGCCGACTCCTGATTTCGAATCATTTGTTGTCTCATCAACAAACTAGGCGCCATTACGTTGATGTGTCAACTAACGGTATGCTGACGTTGTGGAAACCTGGTGGCTGGACGAGCGCGAGGAGCGGGCCTGGCGTGGTTTCCAGCGCCTGCGCATCGAACTCACCGCGCACCTGGCCCGCCAGCTCAGCCAGCAGTGCGGGCTCACCGAAGCCGACTACGCCGTCCTCGTGGCCGTCTCCGAATCGCCCGGCCGACGCCTCCGGTCCCGGGACCTGGGCCGGCGGCTGGGCTGGGAACGCAGCCGGCTCTCCCACCAGATCGCCCGCATGGAAGCCCGTGGCACGGTTAAGCGAGCGCCGTGCGACAGTGATGCGCGCGGCTTCGACCTCCTCCTCACCGACGCCGGCCAGGCCATCATCGAGGCCGCGGCGCCTGCTCACGCCGAAGCCGTCCGGCACTGCTTTGCTGACCTGCTCACCCCCGGGCAGCTCGACACGCTCGGCAACATCGTCGATGTCATCACCAACCACCTCGCCGCCGAGCACGCCGGACCTCTCGGCAGCGATCCGGACTGACCCCGCGAAAGCAGGTGCCGAGCCGGCAGGTGCTCATCCAGGCTGTGCAGCATCTTGGGCGGCCGGCCGGGACCGCCCGCGGCGACCGCCCCGGGTACCTCGGCCAGGCCCCCGGCCGTCCGGTCCGGCGCCGCCGCGAGCCGTCCTGGGACTCACCAAGTGAACTGCGGACCCGGGACTCGCTCGGTAACGACGTCGTGACCGGCCCGGGCGGCATGGTCTGGACTCAGGCAGGCAATGGGCTGGTGCACGAGGAAATGGCCGCGAAGCCTGACGGCGTCATGCACATGGTTCAGCTGTTCGTCAACCTCCCACGGGGTGGCAAGCTCGCTCCGCCGCGCGTGTTCCGTCTCGAACGCGACAAGGCACCCGAATGGCACAGCAGCGCTGGCGACCGGGTGCGCGTGCTCGTCGGCTCCTTCGAGGGCGAGAACTCACCACTCACTCCGGCACAACCGTTCAGGTTCCTCGACGTCCGGCTGCGAAACGAGATCTCCTTCGGTCTCCAGGAAGGCCACAACGCACTGGTCTATGTGCTGTCCGGAGCGGTGGCCATCAGCGCCGAGGGGGAAGAAGAATGGCTGGCTGCCGAGCACGCCGTCGGGATGCGTGGCGATGGGGCGAGCGTCATGCTCAAGGCTGGCGAAGACGCGCACTTGCTCGTCCTGTCCGCCGCCGAGATTCGTGAGCCCATCGTCAGCTGGGGACCGTTCATCATGAACGACCAGGCGCAGATCGACGATGCCATCGCACGGTATCGCGCGGGCCGCATGGGGCAGCTCGCGCCGGGTGACGGAGAAGCCACGACCTCTTGTCTTCTGACAGCCCGAGGTTTGTCTTCTGACAGCCCGAGGTCTCGGTGATGCGGGTCGATGACCCGGCCGCGGTCAGCGGCGCCGGTAGGGGCTGAGGATCTCCAGGACCACGCGGAGTATGAGCGTTACCGCGAGGAACAGGCCGACGTATCCGAACAGCTGCAGCACGGTGAGGCCGCTGGCGATGCGGGGTGAGCCAGGGGCCAGGAGCAGGATCACCGACATCAGGCCGAGCGCGGCCCCCAGTAGGCCGAGGACGGCCCGGTTGACCAGGGTGGTGATCACCGACACATCGCGGGCGTCGCTGAACAGCCGCAGGTTGCTCGTGAAGCGTCCCTGGGCCAACGCCGCGGTGATACGGTCGGCGCGGCGCGGCAGCTTGCGCAACATCGGCAGCAGAGTGAGCAGTTCGCTAGTAGCGGCTCACGCAGGGAGGCGGGGGTGAGCTGCTGCCCGGCGAACCGCCGGGCGAGGGTCGGGGATTCGGCGGCTATGTCAAAGCCGGGGGCGAGGGCGCGCAGGGTGCCGTCGAGGGTGAGCAAGGCGCGGAAGACGCCGCCGACAGCCGGGGCGAAGGCCACGCCGGAGCGGCCGAACATGGTGAGCATGTCGCGGAGGAGGGCGGCGTCCGGGGTCATGCCGGGGCCGAGGTGGCTGGTTATGAAGGCCGCCAGCGCCTGCTCGAGCGCCTCGTCGTCGCCGGGGCGGGTGACGGCGAGCTCTGTGACCGCGTCGTACAGCCCGGCGGGGTCGCGCTGGCCGATCGCCGCCAGCAGCTGGCGCAGCGCGGCCTGCTGGCCGATGTCGAGCCGGCCGACCGAGCCGAAGTCGATTAGCCCCAGCTGCCCCGACCGCAGGACCAGGACGTTGCCGGGATGGGGGTCGGCGTGGAAGGTGCCCTGCAGGAGGATCTGGTTCAGCAGCGCGCCCAGCAGCTCCCCGGCCAGGGCCGGCCGGTCGGCACCCAGCTGGTCTAGCTCGGGCCCGGCGTCGCGGATACTGACGCCGTCGAACCGTTCCAGGACGAGAAGCCGGCGGCTGGAGAGGTCGGTGTGCACGGCAGGGATGAGCACCGGGGTGTCGGCAGGCGCCGCCGCGGCGATCTCGGCAATGTTGCGGGCCTCGATCCGGAAGTCGAGTTCCTCCGCGAGGTTGTCGGCGAAGCTGCGGGCCAGGTCGCCGACGTGGTATGCGCGGGCCCAGTCGGCCTGGGATTCCAGGCGGCGGGTCAGCCGGCGGATCATGTCCAGGTCCCGGGTGACCTGCTCGTAAATGCCGGGCCGCTGTACTTTGAGGATGACCGAGGTGCCATCGCTGCGCTAGGCCGCGTGCGCTTGCGCCAGGGAGGCGCTGGCCAGCGGCTCGGGGTCGACGCTCTTGAACACCTCGCCGGGGTCTTGGGCCAGTTCCTCGGCCAGCAGGGCCTGAATCTGCGGCCACGGCGCCGCGGGAACGCGGTCTTGCAGTCGGCCCAGCTCGGTGGTGACCGAAGCGGGCAGCTGGTCGGTTCGGGTCGACAGGACCTGGCCGAGCTTGACGAAGATCGGGCCGGCTTCTTCCAGCGCCAGCCGCAGCCGGCGGCCCAGCTGGGCGGGGTCGGTCCGCCCGGCGCCGGCCACCCCCGCCAGCCCGTACCGGGCCGCGATCCGGGTCAGCTGGCCGTACCGGCGGGTGCTTTGCGCCATCCGGCGCAGCGCCCGCCACGGGTGGGGCAGGCCACCCGGTACCAGGTCGCGGCGTGCGGGCCGGGCCAGCAGTTCGGCCAGCACCATGACCAGCACCGTGGCCACCACCGCCGCCAGCACCCCCGCGCCCACGACCTGCGCACTGACATGACCCCGGTTACGGTCATACACCAGGTACCCGAACACACGACACCGGCCGCCACACCGGCCAGCCCGGCCAGCACTGCGCGGACCAGTGGCAGCCGTACCCCGAGCAGGCGGCCTCCCACCGCGGCCAGCACGACTACCAGCACGATGATCTCGATGACGGCGACCATAATCCTGTCCTCCTGCCCTGCCTGGAACCCCGCCGCGGCCGGGCCTACCGCCGAGCCGGGCGGCCGGTGATGAACAAGATGGACAGGTAGCACAGCATGGCCACCGCCCAGGCCAGGGCCATGGCCATGGAGTCCGTGTTCTGGCCGCTGCCGGCGAACCGGGTGCCGTTGATAGCGGCGCTGGTCAGCCCCGCCATGCCGAGCACGGCCAGGGCGATGATGCCGCCGTGCCGGGCCACGATGCCCTGAACGGCGATGACCAGCGCGGTAACGATCAGGGCCAGGCCCAGCACGATGTGGATAGAGACGCCCGCGGGCCCGTTGGCGAGGGCGGCGCCCAGCCCGGCCCCGTGGTCTTGGCGAGGCAGGGTGACGAACAAGTTCACCCCGATGCCCAGGCCGTACTGCATCAGCAGCAGGACGGCCATGGCGAAGGACTCCCGGCGGATGCCGTGCAGTCCTGCGGCAGGCGAGCGGGCAGGCGATGCGGTGCGCATTTCCCGGACACTCATCGATGTCTCCTTCCGGAAACGTAGGCCGGGACAGCGACCACCTGAGGGCGCCGGTGATCGCTGTCGCGGTGGTAGCATCGTTGACGGGTTCGTGCGGCTGGTCAGCTGGCCGGGGTTCCGGCGGCTGAGGCGTCCCAGGCGGCTGCGCCGGGCTGGGCGGGCTGGGCGGGGCGGGTCAGCGGGCCGGAGCGCAGCAGCGCGCCGCAGATGATCGCGCCGGCGGCGAAGATGCCCGCGGTCCACCAGAAGGCGACGGTGTAGCCGTGCAGGGAGGCCAGGGCGAGCTGGTGCGCGGTGGGCCGGCCGCGGACGTTGGCGGCGATCCAGGTAGCGATCGCGGTGGCGAAGATGCTGTTCAGCAGCGAGGTGCCGATCGACCCGCCGAGCTGGTTGCCGGTGTTGACGGTGGCCGAGGCCACCCCGGTGTCCCGCGGAGGCACCCCGGCGGTGCCGGTGTCGGCGGACGGGGCGAAGATGAACCCCAGCCCGGCCCCGATCAGCAGCACCGACGGCAGAATGTACCCGGCGTAGGAGGAGTGCAGGCCCAGCCGGGTCAGCAGCGCGGCCGAGGTGCCGCCCAGCAGCATGCCCGCGGCGATCAGCGGCCGGGGGCCGGTGCGCGGCATCAGCACCACGTTGGCCAGGTTGGTGAAGATCATGATCATCGCGACCATGGGCAAGAATGCCAGCCCGGTGATCACCGGGGAGTAGCCCAGGTTCTGCTGCATGTAGTAGTTCAGGAACAGCAAGATCCCGAACATGCCCGCCCCGGCGAACAGCATCGCCAGGTAGGCGCCCGCCCGGGTCCGGTCGGCCACGATCCGCAGCGGCAGCAGCGGCTCGGGCGCGCGCGCCTCCCAGGCCACGAACCCGGCTAGCGCCACGACGCCGGCCGCGATGAACCCCCAGGTCGAGGGGGTGCCCCAGGCATGCGTGGCGGCGTTGGAGAAGCCGTACACGATGCAGAACATCCCGCCGGAGACCAGCACCGCGCCGGGCAGGTCGACCCGCGGCCGGCGGCCGGGGAGATCCCGGCCGATCAGCACCGCCGCGCCGATGCCCGCGGCCACCGCGAACAGCACGTTCACGTACAGGCACCACCGCCACGATAGGTACTCCGTCAGCAGCCCGCCCAGCACCAGGCCCACCGCCCCGCCGCTCCCGGCGACCGCGCCGTACACCGCGAACGACCGGCGCCGCTCGTCGGGGTTGGTGAACGTGGTGGCCAGCAGCGACAGCGCCGTCGGCGCCAGCAGCGCGGCGAACGCCCCCTGCACCGCCCGCGCGCTGATCAGAATCGGGAAGTTCACCGCCGCCCCGCCGACGGCCGAGGCCGCGGCAAACCCGATCATGCCGGTCAGGAACATCACCTTGCGGCCCACCACGTCGGCCAGCTTGCCGCCCAGCAGCAGAAGGCTGCCGAACGCCAGCGCGTACGCGGTCACCACCCACTGCCGGTCCGCGACCGAGAAATGCAGCGCCCGCTGCGCCGAGGGCAGCGCGATATTCATGATCGTCGCATCCAGCACGATCATCAGCTGCGCGATCGCGATCACCACCAGGATCCACCACCGCCGCGGATCCGCCGCCGCCGCGCCGCCCGCGCCCGGCCAGCTGCCCCCGCCGGGTGAGCCGGCCGCGCCGCGGCCATCAGGAGTGCTGGGAGTCGACATCGTTCCTCCTTAGACGTCGAGGTCCATCTCCGCTGTCCTCGCAGGCAGACGGGGATGGCCGTTCTGTTGGATGGTGGCAGCCGGCGGAGTGAGTTGTCGTCGCACGAAAATGCTGATCGCAGATTGCCCTTTTCGGACCGGCGCGATGAGCTGTCTCATCTTTTTGGGATGATTGCGTCGCCGCGTAGACCCGATCACCCGGATCGGTGACCTCAGCGCAAACGCATGAGGTGTCGCATCACCTGCGGGCAACGGAGGACGGTCAGCTGGCCGTTGGCATCGTGCGCAGGTAGCTGCGGCGGCCCGTGATACGGGTAGGCTGCACCCGCATCAGGTGCGCCGCTTCGGCCTCGGGCCACGGCCACGGGTCGGCCCCAGCGCCGATGATCGACGCGCGCTCGGCCTCGCTATCGACATGCTGGGCCGAGCCCACCACCAGCACCGCCCAGCCCCCACGCGCGTCGGGATCGATCTGGTCGATCTCGAACGCGACCTTATAGTTAGCGTGCGCGATACCCGTCCGCAGGTCCTGTTCGGTGAAGGTGCCTTGCGAGGGGTGGAAAACGATCGAGCCTTGATGCAGCTTGTACACGACCGGCACCACAGCGGGGCCCTCCCGGCCGGTATAGGCCAGCCGCCCCACCCGCCCGGCGCCGAGCAGACGCACGCATTCGCTTTCCCTCAAGCTCTCGATCACGCGCTCTCCGGGTCCTTCAGGCGCACTTGGTGACGCCGGTGAGCCGGTCGCGCCGTGGCCATCAGGAGTGATAGGAGTCGACATGGTTCCTCCCTCAGACGTCGAGGTGGCTTGCTGCGGGGTAAATGAGCGAGGTCATGGGCCAGCTCCACGCCGGGTCCTTTTGCCCGGCTTGGCGGTCATCGGGCAGGCCTCGCGTGCCTGGGCGCAGTGGCCACCCGATGCTCCGGCCGTAGCTGGCGATCAGCGCGATCGCCATCAGCGCGAGTAGCGGTGCGCTGTTGGGGTCGGTTGCCTGGCCGCTGGGGATCTGGCCGAAGTTCTCCGGGACGAGCCAGATCGCGGCCGCGAGGACGATCCCGGCGGCGGCGCTGAACCGTACGGCCTTCGGAACCAGCGCAGCGAGGCCGATGAGCGCCTCGACGGCGATCAGGGCGTAGACCATGCCCCCGTGGTGGGTGAACCAGGCGCCGACGGAGGTATCGAGATTGCCGAGCCAGCCCGGCACGGCGCTGGCGCCGCCGCTGATCGCGCTCCCGGCCGCGGCGCCGCTGTTGTTGACCGGCAGGCCCTGCAAGATCGCGCCGCCTGCCCACAGCGCCGCCCACGTGAAGGCGAGCCAGCGGGCGGGCGGGACATCCGACCGGCCGCCCCGTAGCCAGGCCAGGGCGGGCCAGCGGGCTGGCTGGACGTCCGGCCGCCCGTCGTCCCGCGGCCAGGCGGCGAGCGCGAGCACGCCATACAGCAGGACGGCTCCCGGGGCACCCGTAAGAAGGCTCGCGTTACCGCTCGCGATACCGCCAAGGCCTTCCCCGAGATACCACACGCCCAGTGCCCAGGGCAGCGACGCGGCCAGGGCGGCCTTCACCGTGCGCGGGTAGAGCATGCCGAGGCCGAGCAGCAGCTGGATGAGCGCGAACGGGACGTCCCACGCCACGGGGTGCGCGGCGATCATCCGCGCCGCCCAGTGCACGGGCACCCCGACGAAGGCCGGCTGGCCGTCGCCGGCGTGACTGATGACCTGCTCGCCGAAACCCTTGCCGAGCATGAACGGCTGGAACTGCAGCGCGCCGTCCAGCAGCCACAGCAGGCCGAGCGCGACCTGAAGACCCCGCCGCGTGAGGTGCACTCCGCGCGGCCGCTGGTGCGCGACCCGGGCGGAGCCTTCTTGGGCGGGAACCCTCACCGGTGCAGCGCCGGTCGCACGTACGCGGGTGATGAGCGGGCGGCTCACGAGGTCGCTCCGTCATAGGACTGGCCGACGCTGACCTGCGATTGCTGGCCGGGGTTGATGACGACGAACTGGCCCATCATCCCGGCGTCCTCGTGCTGGAGGATGTGGCAGTGGTACATGTACGGATGGTGCGGGTCGGCGTAGTTGCCGAAGTGGACCAGCAGCCGGACGGTCTGCTCGGGTGGCACGTAGACGGTGTCCTTCCAGCCTTGGAGTTGTGGTGGGATCGGGCCGTTTCCGTATTGGATGACCCGGAAGCTGACACCGTGGATGTGGAAGTCGTGCGGCAGGAAGCCGTGGACCTCCCAGATCTCGGTGCTGCCGGCCATGACCACGGCGTTGACCATGTTCATGTTCATCTGCTGGCCGTTGATCGCGTCGGTGCGGTCGAGCTCGAACACCCGGGTGCGGGTGGCCGCGGCCGTGTCGACCGGCGGGAGCGTCGCCAGCTGGGCGGGCAGCGCCGGGGAGGGGCGCAGCGTCGCCGCGGCGCCGATCTGCAGCAGGTCGAAGCTCTGGCCGCCGCCGTTGAGCTGGCTCTCGGACGCGACCCCGCCGTTGCCGCCGTTGCCTCCGAAGCCGTTGCCACCGTTCCCGCCGTTGCCTCCGAAGCCGTTGCCGCCGTTCCCCAAGGCGCCGAGGTCGAGGTCGGGCGCGAAGCTGCGCAGCATGATCTTCTCGCCGGGGCGGAAGGTGACGACGATCTCGGCGCGCTCGCCCGGGGCCAGTTGGATCCGCTGCAGCGGCACCGGGTGGGCGACCAGGCCCTCGTCAGTTCCGATCAGGTCGAAGGTGCGCCCGTCGGCGAAGCCGACGTTGTAGATACGCGCGTCGGAGCCGTTCAGCAGCCGGAACCGGACCCGCTGGTCACCGACGGCCAGCTTAGGGTGGTAGGTGCCGTCGACGAGGATGGTCTTGCCTAGGCGGCCCAAGTGCTGAGCCTGAGAGCCGGAGCCGACCGTGCCGTCGGCGAAGTTCAGCGAGCCGTCCGGGTTCAGGTTCTTGTCCTGTAGGACGAGCGGGATGTCGTTCACGCCGTACCGGTTCGGGAGCGGGAGGGCATCGGCGTTCGGGTCGTGGATGACGAACAGGCCAGCGATGCCGCGGTAGACCTGGTTGGCGGTCTGCCCGTCGGGGTGCGGGTGGTACCACAGCGTGGTGGCCGGCTGGTCGATTGTGAAGCTCGGCGACCAGGTCGCGCCCGGCGCGATCATCTGGTGCGGGCCGCCGTCATCGACGGCGGGAAGGTGCATCCCGTGCCAGTGGATGGTCGTCATATCGGGCAGGTGGTTGTGCACGTGGATCAGCACCCGGTCCCCTCGCGACGCCTGCAAGGTAGGGCCAAGGTAGGCGCCGTTGACGCCCCACGTGGCGGTAGTGGTCCCGGGCAGGAACGTGCTCGTCCCGGTTTCGAGGGTGAGGTCGAAGACCTTGCGCCCCTGGGCGTCGGTCCGCGGCGTGAGCAGCGGCGGGATATTGAGCGGGTTTGCGAAGGCCGCGTTGCCGCCGGTCCCTGATGTGCTCTGCCCACCGCCCGGGCTCGCCGTCGCCGCGGCCGGCCCGGAACTGCTCGCAGAACCGGTGCACGCGGCCACGCCAGCCCCGAGGGCCAGTGCGCCCACAGCGGCCGCCACGCGCCAACGCATGGCGGGCCGACCAGGCACCGCCCTCCTGGCCGGTCCAGCTTTCCTCATCATCACGCCTCCCTGAGGTCGGGGCCTTCGTCTCCGTCATCGGTCGCAGACGGACGGCGGACGACCCTTGCCGCGATGGTGGCGGCGAAAAGGATGAGCCGCCATCGCATCATCCGTGTGATCTAGAGCGTGCCGGCCAGGGTCTCGGCGGCCGGTGCGACGTGCGGGTGCCAGCCGGCGAGGTCACCGAAACTGCCCTCGGCGATTCTCCGGGAGGGCCCGAACAGGATGCCGCGATCGCCCCAGTCGGGGTCGTGGAGGCTGTGCAGCCGGGGCGCACGGTGACCGCGGGGAGGACGGCCCGGGCGGCGTCAGGCCGGGTTGTCCGGTGGAGGACTTGAGATCAGTCCCCGAACGGCCGTGGTACTCCGCACCGTCATCAGTGACCGGTGATGGCGTAGATGGAGGCGCCGGCGGTGGCCACGTCGCGGCCCGCGCAGCCGCCGAGCGGAGCGCTGAGCGGCCGATGAACGCGATCGTGAGCGCGACGGACAGCATGATGACCGTGACGAGCAGCGGCGCGTACCGGAAGTTACCGGTGACGTCCTCCGCGAATCCCGTGACATAGGACCCAGCGAAGCCGCTGAAGTTGCCACCCGCGTTGGAGACATCACCACCGCCGCGACCAGCTAAGGAATGACGGTGATCACCACGGCCTGGCTGTTGTGGAGTGTGGTACAGGGTGCGGGTCAGCGGCGGTGCGGGGAGGGCGCGAGCAGGCCGAGGGCGCGGGCCCGCTGGACGGCCTCGCCGCGCCCGTGCACGCCGAGCTTGGTGTACAGGTGGCGGATGTGCGTCTTGACGGTGTGCACCGACAGGTACATCTCGCCGGCGATCTCCGCAGCCTTCAGGTTGGTGGGCAGGTATCGCAGTACGCGCATCTCGGCTTCGCTGAGCGGCTCGTGCAACGGCTCCGCTGGCTCGGGGCCACGATCCCCCCACGTCTGCCCATTCCCGGGGGAAGCCATCTCCGCCGGTTCCTCGAAGGCGCGACCTACACTTTCGTCAGTCAGCAGGGCCAGAATCTTGCCGGCCAGGGCGGCGTGCGCGGTGCAGCGCCGGGAATGCCGTTCCAGCAGTTCGGGCGCCCTCTCGATGAGGAACGACAGGAGGAGGTCATCGGGCTCAGCCAGCTCGAGCGCCCGTTCCAGGGCGTTGTCAGCGGCGGCCGGGGCGCCGGCCGCCTCGCGTGCCATCGCCTCAAGCAGGAGTGTCCCCACCCGGGCCGGGGTGATCGCGGGGACCGAGCCGTCGAGGACCGGCGCGAGCGCCTGGAGCGCCGCCTGCGGGTCGTGCTGAGCCAGCCGCAGTGCCGCCACGGCGGTGCGCATCTCTCCCGTTTCGCGCTGCTGCTCGTCCATCCCGGCCAGGGCCTGCTCGGCGGCTTTGGTGTCGCCCGCGCGCAGCAGGGTATGCACCATGAGCGCTCGCATCTGCGTAGTGAGCGGGTGCGGCGAAATGAGGAATTCGGCTTGCTTCCCGGCTGCTCCGAAAGCGGCCAGCGCGTCGACGTAACGACCGCGCGCGAGTTCGAGCGCCCCGCGAATGTGATGGAACAGCAGGCCAGTCGCTGGTTCGGCTTCGGCCCGCAGCAAACGCTCGGCGCGCCTCAGCCACTGTTCTCCCTCGTCCAGATGCCCTCGCAAGGTCATCACCATAGCGAGTACCGTGTACGCGGGAGACAGGACTGGATGCTCAGCCCAGCCGTGCTGTTGGGCCAGCTCGATCGCCTGCATGGCGCGCTCCACGGCCAGCGGCAGCGACCGGTAGGCCGCTACCCTGGCCCCCTGCGCCAGGCCGCTGACCTCGGTAAACGGCCGTCCGGTCCGGCGGGCCACCGTGATGCCCTGCTCCAGGTGCCGTTCGGCCTCATCGAACCGCTGCAACGACAGCTCGGCGGTGCCCAGGTTGACCAGCGCCATCGCCCGTACGTCTTCGCCCAGGCCCTGCGGTACCACGTCCGCTACCTCGGCCAGGGCCATCAGCTCCTGAGCGGCCGCCACGGCCGCCGGAAGGTCGCTGCGGTTGCAGGCCAGCCGGAGCCGCTGGATGGCGAGCAGCAGCTGGAAGCCGGCTCGTCGGTCCACGGGCACCGACTCCCACCCGGCCGCGGCACGCGCCAGATGCCGCTCGGCCTCCTCCAGCGCTTCCCCGGATATCTCACTGTCGGCCCTGAGCGTGGTCAGTTCCGCATCCGCAGTGACAAAAGCGGCCGGGAACCCTGCCAGCAGCTCGCGCGCGGTAGTCACCTGCCCGTCAAGGGCCAGGCCGAGCCAGTGATCGCCCAGCAGGCGGGCGGCCAGGTCCCAGTCGCCGGCGGCCTGGGCGTGCCGGACCGCCTCCACCGCGAAGCCGTGCCCGGCCAGCCAGCCCGCGGCGGCGACGTGCAGCCCCGGGACCTCATCCGGCTCGGCGGCGCGCAGCTCGAACTGCAGCAGGTCGGCGAACAGCCGGTGGTAGCGGAACCAGGACCGCGCCGCGTCCAGCGAGACCACGAACGCGCCCGCCTGCTCCAGATCCTGCAAGATCCGCCCGCCGCCGCTGCGCCCGGTCAGCAGGTCAGCCAGCTCGCCGTTGACCCGCTCCAGGATCGACGTGTGCAACAGCAGTCGGCGCACCTGCCGCGGCTGGCGCCTGAGCACCTCGGCCAGCAGGAATTCGGCCACCGTCCGCTCGCTGCCGGAAAACCCGGCCACAAACCCCTCCGGGTCCGGGTGCCCGGCCAGCGACAGCGCCGCCAGCCGCAGCCCGGCTACCCAGCCCTCGGTCCGCTCGTGCAGGACTGCGAGCGAGGACTCGGGCAGCTCCACCCCGGCCGCTTCTAGCAGCGCCCGCGCTTGTTCCAGCGTGAAGCGGAGATCGGCGGCGCGGATCTCGGTCAGCTCGCCCTCCAGCCGCAGCCGGTGCAGGCCCAGGCCCAGATCATGCCGGGTGGCCAGCACGAACCGCAGCTCCGCCGGTGCGCGCATGATCAGCAGCTCCAGCTGACCTTTCGTGTCGGCCGAGCGCAGCTCGTGCACGTCATCGATCACCAGCCAGACCCGGTCCTCCAGCGCGGCCAGGTCTTTCAGCAGCCACTCGGTGATCGCCCAGCCGTCCAGGTCCGGCGCCGCCGTCACCGGCCGCACCAGCGGCGACCCAGCTGCCGTGCCGCGCAGCGCGTCGGCCACCGAGATCCAGAACCGCTGCGGATCACCCTCCCCGCGCTGCACCTGCACCCACCCGGCCCGATCAGCCAGGCCGGACTCGCCGATCCACGAGCGCAACAGCACCGTCTTCCCGCTCCCCGCCGGCGCCGAGACCTCGACCACCCGGGCCGCCCCGTCCAGCCGCTCGAACAGCCCCGCCCGGCGGACCACCCCGCCGCTCACAACGGCAGCAGCGGCCGCCTCCCCAGCCCGGACGGCATGCTCCACCATGCGATCCTCGCACCGGACCGGGCCGATTACCATGCCGGGCCGGTTTGATCACGCCTGAGCCTGTCCGACCTCGCGTGCGGCGAGAAGCCGCCGACCGTTCGGCTGACTGACTTTCGGCGTAGGCCGCGCCAGGCGGCCACGGCTCCGCATCCGGCGCGGCGACTCCTTGCGCACGACCGTGCCCTCGGGTAGGTGGACGCGGTTGACGCGCGTGCGCTGGCTCTGATGCACCAACTCCACGCCGGATGCACGGCGTCAGCCGTCAGTAGCCAGGGAAAACCTTCCGGAGATCGTCCATGCTGATCGCTCCGTCGACGGTGACGCCGTCCCTGGTGTGTTCCGCTGCTAGCCTGCCCGCGATCAGCCGGATGAAGGCCTCCGCAGGGATCCGCGCGGTCGTCCCGGCATTTGCTGCCGGTGCGTCGAGTTCGGTCAGGGAAGAGCCGTCATCGCACAGTTCGAGGAGATAGGACCGGGCCGGATCCGAGGTCTGGATGGCGACGAGCTCGGTCTTGCCGATCGGCTTGGACGAAATCCGGCGAACATGGGGAGCCGGCGGAGGACAAATGGCACCAGGTACGGCGCCAGCCGCGCCTGCATATTGATCGCCTCATGCCTGATCAGGGCCGATGGCCATCATGGCCACCCGGGCGTGCCGCCGTCCGGCGATCATTCCTGGTCTGGTGGCCCGGACTCCTCGTGCGATACGGCCAGCGTCGATGCTAGGTCCGGCTCATCGGCGCTGTGCCAGTGCACGTCGTGGATGCCCGGCTCCAGCGACAGGCGGGCGACTAGCGCTTCCATGAACGTGGCCGCGCCCCCCCCGACCAGCAGGTTCGCGGTCAGCCGGGTATCGCTGCCCTCTTCGGTGTATGTGGTATCGATCCCGGTCAAGATCGCTTCGCTGCTGCCGCAGATGACTACGCGCCTCGGCGTACCAATCCGCGCTGACGCTGACCGGGCCCGAACCGCTCACGACTTGCTATCCCGCTCAGTTGCCTGACAAAGGCGCCAGGTGGCCCATGGCTCCGCTGCGGTACCGGGTGACAGCCTCCTCGATCTGCAACCGGCTGTTCATGATGAACGGGCCTTCCGAGACCACCGAATCGCGGATCTCGGTGCCGGACAGGATGAGGAAGTGTGAAGGCGGAACGGCTTCGAACGTCACCCGACCGCCGCTACCGCGCAGCGCCAGTGCGTGGCCGCCGTCCACCTTCTCGTGGTGACCGTCGGCGCCCACGGCGACGTACCCGGTGAGGACATAGACCAGCACGGTGTGCCCGGCCTGGACCGCAAAGGAGATCTCCTGCCGCAGGTGGACGTCGAGCAAGGTGAATGGCTCGGCCGGGACCAGCGGCGAGGCAACCCCGTCGAACGATCCCACCACGACGCGCACGCGGTCACCGGCGTCGTTGTGCCACTCCGGCACCTGACCTGGGTCGAGATGAAGCACCCGGGGCGGCGCGAGCTTGCTCTGCGCGCTGAGGTTGACGAAGATCTGGATCCCGTGCAGCTCACGGCCCGGGACGGCCGGGATCTCCTCGTGGACCACGCCGCTGCCTGCCTCCGTCCAGACGATCCCTCCGGGGCCGACGAGCAGGTCGACGCCGGAGGAGGCGCGGCTGCGCAGTTCTCCCGGCGAGTCCTCGAACACGTAGGTGACCGCGGCGAAGCCCGCGTGGGGATGCGGGGAGAAGGGCAGCCCGGGCACCCGGAAGTCGTCAAGGACGGCGACGGGCGAGGCCGCCACGCCCAGCTCGTCGAGGTCGACGTACAGCAGGGAACTGAAGCCGGGCAGCGCGCGCTGCTTGGCCGCGATGACCGGCGAGAACTGGATCGGCATGGGGGTGCCTCCTGGCGGCTGAAATGTTGTTACATCAACAAATTACCGAATCGTTCGTGACACGTCAACAAACTGCGTAGGCCGCGGCTATCCGCTGTCGATGACCCACAACTGGAGCTTCGGGCCAAAGGGAATGAACCCGCATCGCACGTTCCAGGTGATCTGGCGTGGTCCCACGGCCGGCTGAACCTCCCGGCCGGATCGATACCGAGAACCGTGCGATGCGGGCTCACCCGGCCGCGCGCGACCCTCACATCGTGAACGAGCCGGTGCGACTGCCGCGCCCGCGAAGTGTGCCCCGGTCAAGGGAGGAAATCCTGATGATCAGGGACGACAATGCCCACCAGCCAGGCCGAGGCGCCGATGCTGACCGCGCCATGAACGACCCGGGGCGCCTGGCCGAGTATGAAGCCAGGACCCAAGAGCCCCTCGACCTGCTGGCCCTGGCCGCTCTGTGGCTGGTCGTGGTTCTGCCGAACGAGTTCGGCGCCGGGCCTGTCGTCACCGGCATCGTGTACGGCTGCCGGTTCGCCCTGTCGGCTGTCTACGGCATCGACATCATCATCCGCAGCGCTCTGGCCGACCGCCACGTGCACTACGCGCTCACCCACCCGCTCGCCCTAGCCTCCGTCATCGCGCCGCCGGCGCGCGTGTTGTTCAGCATCCGGCTGATCCGGTCGGTGTTCCAGCGCGGGCACCTGGGCCGGTTCCTGCTGGCCGCCACGGTGCTGGTGCTCAACGGCGCGGTCATCGTGTACCTGTTCGAGCGGCACGCCCCCCACTCCAACATCCACACCATCGGGGAGGCGCTGTGGTGGTCGGCGGTGACAGTGACCACCCTCGGCTACGGCGACTTCTACCCGGTCACCACCGGCGGGCGGATCACGGCGTGCTTCATAATGGGCACCGGGCTGCTCACGCTGGCGGTGGTCACCGCACGGGTGGCGTCCAGTTTCGTCGCCCAGGAGCCCAGCAAGTCCGCACCTGTCCCGCTGGGTGAAACGGCCCGGCGTGAGGTGACGCTGGCCGAACTCGACCAGCGGCTGGCCCGGATCGAAAGGCTGCTGGCCGCCGTCACCACGCCGTCACATCAAGAAGGGACAGGGAGACCAGAACCAGGATCAGGAACGGACAGCGACTGAGCCCTCTTGCGCTCCAGCATCGCCGTCTCACGCCGCACCCGGCGTTCCGCGTCCGGCCCCAGCGGCTCCTTACGGATGACCGTCTGCCCTGGGAAGAGCAACCGGGTAACCCGCGTGCGCGCGCTGGAGTGCACTACCTCGATCCGGACGGGCGGATCTGCGCCGGGCGGCACCTCCCCTGCCCCATCGCGCGCCTGTGCTCCACGGTCAGACAGTAGATTGCCGCAAGCCCGTTGGCTACCGTTTCAGGCTGACCGTTGATTCAGCCTGGCCCGGGACATGCACCACCGCCCGTTTGGTCAAAGAGATTCTTCAGCCGAACGGCCGGTGCTTTGCGCTGACGGCCAGGGTCTCCGCGCTCCGCGCTGCTCGCCCGGCGTCACCATGGTTTGGACGCTGGCGGCCAGGGGTGGCGCATCGAGGCCGCAATGCAGGTATTCGTGGGGTGAAGCGGTGCCTGCCGCGAGCGGCGCTCGCGGCGGGTTGGTGATGGTGACCGCGGCGAGCAGGCCGCCGGCCACGCACAAGGCGGCCGCGATCAGCACAGCGGTCCGGAATCCGGCCGCGAGCGCGTGCGGGTGCAGATAGGCGGTGCCGGTGATACCCGCCAGCGCGGGCAGCACCGCGACGGCCAGCAGGGCGCCGAGGCGAGACACGTCGTTGTTGACCGCCGAGGCCAGGCCCGAGTGTTCGGCGGGCGCGGAGCTCATGGCGGTGGCGGTCAACGGCGCCACCGTGATCGCCATCCCGAACCCGAAGACGGCCACGGCCGGCAGCACGTACTCTACGTAGATGGAACCGTGGGTGGCCAGGGCGAGCAGCGCGAAGCCGGCACCGGTCACCACCGGGCCCACGCTCATCTGCAGCCGCGGCCCGATCCGGCTGGCTAGCCGGCCCGACCGGGCCGACAGCGCCAGCATGATCACGGTCAGCGGCAGCAGCGCCAGCCCCGAGCCGAGCGGCGAATAACCCGACACCACCTGCAGCTCGATGGGCAGCAGGAAGGTCGCCCCGCTCAGCGCGGCGTACACGACGAACGTGACCGCGTTGGTCGCGGCGAACTGGCGCACCCGGAAGATGGCCAGCGGCAGCATCGGCGCGGCGGCAGTGTGCTCGCGGACGAGGAAGGCGGCCAGCGCCGCCGCCCCCACGCCGGCCATGGCCAGGACGCCCGGCGATGACCAGCCGAACGCCGGACCCTGGATGAGGGCGAACGTGAGGCCGGCCAAGAACGCCACAGCCGTCAGTGCCCCGGGCGTGTCGAGCTTCCCGGTGACGGCCGGGTCCCGCGACTCGGGCACGTGCCGCGCGCCCAGCACCACGACCGCCGCCGCGATGGGCAGGTTGATGAAGAAGATCCACCGCCACGACGCGGCGGTGATCAGGTAGCCGCCCAGCAGCGGGCCCGCCGCGGTGGCCACCCCGCTCAGGCCGGACCAGGCCCCGATGGCCCGGCTGCGGTCGGCCGGGGCGAACGACGCTTCCAGGATGGCCAGGCTGCCCGGCGTGAGCAGCGCCGCGCCGACGCCCTGCAGTACCCGGGTGATGATCAGCGCCAGCGCGTCCGGGGCGAACCCGCACGCGGCCGAGGCCACCGCGAACCACACGACGCCGGTCAGGTAGACCCGCCGCCAAGGCAAAGTGGGGATTCTCGTCGGCCACGCTGACCGCGGTGTTCGCGGTCTACGTGCTGTTCCTGGTGGTGACGCTGCTGACCGCCGGCTCGCTGTCGGACCACATAGGGCGGCGGCCGCCGATCATAGCCGGCATTGTTGTGGGTGCGGTGGCGTGCGTACTGTTCCTGGTCGCAAACGGAGTCGGGCTGCTGTTCGCCGCCCGGGCCCTGCAGGGGATAGCCATCGGCCACCGTCGCCTACATCTCGATGGGCCTCCCGGCCCTGATCGCCGGCATCGTCGTTACGCAGGTGGGCCTGCACAGCACCGCGCTGGTCTACTCGGCGGCGGTCGCCGGGCTCGCCGGGGTCGCCGCGTCCACCTTCGCATTCGGCGGCAGGTCCCGCACCGCCGCACTGCAGCCAGTACAGTCGGCACAGCCGACGGCTACTGCCGACCTGCCGCCGGGCCCGTGCACCGCTCCACCCTACGTGCCAGCCGCCCGCCAGGAACCACAGCCAGCCCAGGCATCCAGGTGACCGCCGCCGACGGCACGCCGCTCCGGTTGTTCGTCTTCGCCCGGCACGCCGAGTCGGCGGCGAACGCCAGCCATGTGCTGAACACCGACCCCTCCCGGCCGGTTGCGCTGACGGAGCGGGGGCGGGCGCAGGCGCGCGCCCTGGCCGCGCAACTGGCCAACCTGCCGATCGATCTGGCCGTCTGCTCACGCCTGCTGCGCACCCAGGAAACGATGAGCATCGCGCTGGGCGGCCGTGCGGTACCGGTCCTGACCGAACCGGGCTTCGACGAGATCCGGGCCGGCGACCTCGACGGCGAACCGATCCAGGCCTACTGGGACTGGCTCGGGCAGCACACGACCGGCGGCCGCTCCTCCCGGTAGCCACTCTGGCCCGGCACGGAGTTCGCCCACGCGGTTCCGTACCTCTTCGATGAACACGCCGTCCGGCGCGCCGCAGCCGGCCTGGCCGCCGAAGGCACGCCGCCTCCGGTGAACGGGAAACCCCACGATCCAGGCGGTGACGCCAAACAAGCAGCCCTTCGGCGCACCGGGGAGCGACAATGACCATCCTGTTCGCCTACGACGGCGCCGACGCCGCGTTCGCCGCGGCCGGAAGCTTGCTCACGCACCAGGACGGCGGCTCCGTAGTCGTTTCGGTCTGGGACCCGGCCATCGTGGAGGGGCTTCGTGCCGTGAAGTTCGGCGCGCCCCCCGATCGCCATGGACGCCGCCCAGCAGGACGAACGCGCCGAGCACCAAGCCCGCCTGCTCGCAGAACACGGCGCACGTCTAGCAAACCAGGCCGGCTTCCGCGCCCGCGCCCGCTGGGTCGCCGAGAAGAAGCATTTCGCCGACACGACCGTAGCCGTAGCCGACGAACTCGACGCGGACGTGATCGTCTTGGACGCGTGGGGGCTCACCGGTCTCGCCGCCTTTATGGGCAGTGTCTCGATCCACGTTCTCGAGCACGCGCAGCGCCCGGTCCTGATCGTGCCGCCGAAGCCGCTCGGAGGACCCGGTCCGATTGCCGACTTGACCGAGGATGAGTCATCTCCTTTGTGCGATGTGCACCCCCCATCATCAGCGGATGCTGGTGTGGTGAACAAGGCGGGCGAGCCGGACCGGTGCGTGTTCCGCATCCGGGGACGGCTGGGCAAGTCGCTGCTAGTCGCGTTCCCGTATCTGCGTGCCGAGGCGAACGGGCGCGATACGGTGCTGACCGGGCTACTACCCGATGAAGCAGCCCTGTACGGTGTGCTGGCTCAGTTCGAGGCGCTGGGCCTCGAACTCCTCGAATTCCGCCGGGTAGGTCTCTGAGAGAGCCGGACTCCGGAGGTCGAGCTGAATTGACGTGGCCCGGGACAGGCACCACGGCCGGTTAGATCAAATAGATTCTGACCGAACGGACGGTGCTTTTCCGCTGGCGGCCAGGTTCGCCGTGACCCGCGCTGATTGCCGGTCAGCGCGTCTTCTCCTTTCCTTTCCGGGAATAGGTCCGATCAGGCCGCGTGCCAGGGTTACCACGAATGGCCAGATCAGCGGTGTGGCCTGGACTTGGGCGACCACGACGATGGCCGGAAGGCTCGGGACACCTCAGCCAGCCGAGATGGTACTGACTGCCTGGCCCCGGCGGCTGGCGTCCAGTACCACCATGGAGGCGGCCCCAGATCAGCCCGTCCACAGTGAACGGCAGCAGCCGGGCCGTCACGCCGGACTCGCCGTGCCAGTTCGTAGGCGTGCTGATAGGAGATGATCGCGGCGACGATGGCCACGGCTACCACCGCGAGCGCCGTCGTGATCCTAATGAGCCGGTCGGTCACAGGCCGAGTTCCTCGCGCCAGCCGATCACGAACGGGTCATCGTCGCCGTAGCCGGCGGCGAGCCGTTCCGCGAGCACCATGGCCGTGATGGCCCGGTTCCGGGTGAACAGGCGGCCGGGTGGCACGAGACGGTCCATGCGCCGTGACCGTCGGCCGTGGCGTGTTTGCTGAACGCCCCGGTCGCGACGACATGGCCGTCGATCTCCAGGGACATGGAGTCGTCATTGATCTTGGTCGACATGGGGTAGCCCCTCTCCCGCCTGAGGGAGCCACGGGGAGCCAGGAACGGGAGCCAACGTATGCAGACTCCCCCAGACTGACCGCGACGCCGTCAGGGCGTTGTCGCAGGTGAGAGGCTCCCCGGCCGGCTCAGTCCGACCGGGCCAGACGGGCCGTTCGTGACTGGGGGTCAAGGGGTCGCGGGTTCAAATCCCGCCGTCCCGACTGTTTTTCGAACGCTTCTTCGCCATGTACAGCAGCAGTACAGCAGTACCCGGGGAAGACTCTTAAGGTCTGCATGCGGCCTCTGAGTGGCCGCCATACGGTCGGCGGATTCAAGATCACGACGTTGGGCCGGGGCGGATTTGCGTCCCGGGTGTTACGCGTTCTCCGGGGGGCGCTTGAGTGTTGTGTGACGTTGCGTAAGGGCGACATGTAGCTGGTTCCGCAGCACATCTCTGCCGGTGTCGTTCTTGTTGCTGATAGTAGTTATTGCTGTTCGGCGCGAGAGCGGGGGGTGAGATGCGGGCGTTCGAGGTGAGGCTGCCGTCCGGTGACCGGTACTGGACGGTGCTCGATGACGGGCTGTGCGTGGTCCCGGAGGCGGATGCGTTCTTGCGCCAGGTCAGGTTGGGGCACGACGGCTCGGAGCTGACGACGAAGGCGTATGCGGGCAGCATCGTGTTGTTCTTGCGGTGGTGCGGGCGGACGGGCCGGTCCTGGCATGCGGGAATCGAGCATCTGGGATCGTTCATGACCTGGCTGCGGCACGCCGGCTCGCAGGCCGGCGATGGTCCGGGTGAGGTGCTGGCCGGTCCCGGGGCCCGGCCGGTGCGCGGTACCCGGCGGGTGAACGCGGTGCTGACCGCGGTCCGCGGGATGGTGACGCATGCGGTGGCGGCGGGGCAGGCGCCGCCGCATCTGGTTCCGTTGCTGTATGAGGTCGCCGACGACCGTGATCTTCCGGCTGAGGCTCGCGGGGAGGATGGCCGGATGGCGTGCCGGCTGCGTGCCCGGCACCGGCTGCGCGAGGACGAGCGGCCGGTGGACCGGGCCAGCGACGCCGAGATCGTCGCGCTGTTGCGGGCGTGCCTGTCGGCGCGTGACCGGCTAGTCGTGCTGCTGATGGCCCGGGCGGGGCTGCGCCGCGGCGAGATGTGCGGGCTGCGCCGTTGCGATGTTCACCTGCTGCCCGATTCGAGGACGCTGGGCTGCGAGGTGCCCGGCGCGCACGTGCATGTGGTCCGCAGGCCGAACCCGAACGGGGCGTGGGCGAAGTCGCGGCGCCAGCGGCCGGTGCCGCTGGATTTCGTCACGGTGCAGGCGTTCGACGCGTACGAGTTCGAGCGGCTCGCGGTGCCGCGGGCGGCCGGATCGGATTTCGTGCTGGCCAGCTTGTTCCGTGAGCCGCCGGGGGCGCCGATGCGCCCGGACACGGTCAACGATCTGATCGGCGCGGCCGCGCGCCGGGCGGGACTGGCCCGGGCGGTTACCCCGCACCAGTTGCGGCACGCGTTCGGGAGCAACGTCGCCGACGCCGGCGGCGCGGCTGACGAGATCGCTGATCTGATGGGGCACCGGTCGCTCAGTTCGACGAAGGTGTATTTGCATCCGGATCCGGCGCGGCTGCGGGCTGCGGTCGATCGCGTGCCCAGTCCCCGGCTGGTGTTCCGCGCCGTTCTTTCTGAGCACCTGGAAGAGGATTGGCGTCGTTCGGCGTGAGCATGCCGAGCCGGGGCTGGCGGCCGGTGTCCGATTTCGTGCGCGACGGCACTGTGAGCACGCGTCGGCCCGGTGCCGGTCACCGGACCACGGGCGTGGCCGGATGGTGGTCATGATGTCGTTTCCCGGCGTATGGGGCGTTCCAGGTTGCGGGCCGCGGCCGGAGCGGGCAGGCTGCAACACGAGCTGCCCCTGGCGGGCGTGGGCCTGGCCGGAGCATCGTGGCTGTCGTGACCTGGAAGGCCTTCCGTGCTGCTGTGCGCCGATGCCGCCGCTGCGTCCGCGGACCTGGCGGGCGGGACGCTGGCCTGCCCGTCCTGCCGCGCCGGGCGGCTGAAGCGGTGGGGATACGGCCGGGAGCGGGCGGTTCGCCTGCTGGCCGGCGCGACAGCGCGACTGCGCCCGCAGCGGGCGCGCTGCGGCTCGTGCAGGCGGACCCAGGTCCTGCTGCCGTCGTGGTGCGCGCCGAGGCGGGCCGACGGCATCGAGGTCATCGGCACTGCGGCTGGGATGGCGCTGGCCGGGGCGGGGTGCGGGCGGATCAGCGGCGGGCTGGGCGTCCCGGCCGCGACCGTGCGCGGCTGGCTGCGCCGGCTCCGCTCCCGGGCCGAGGAGATGCGCCAGGACGCGATGTTCCAGCTCGGCTTCATCGGCGGCGTCGATCCGGTGCTGCCGGGGCCGTCCGGGTCGCCGCTGGGTGACGCGCTCAGTGCCGTCGCCGCGGCCGCGCACGCGGCCATCACCGGGCACGGCTTCACCCGGGCGGACCTGTGGCCGCTGCTGGGCCGGTACGGCCTGGCCCGGCACCTCGCGCCTGCCCGGGCCAGGCTGACCACCGTCGGCTGGCCGGCGGGCCGGCCAGGGCACCGGCATGCCCGCGGCCTGGCCGCGACACTCACCATGACCACGACGACGCCGCCAGCGCCGCTCGCCGCGACACCGTGAGCAGCACGCCGCCACCATGAGCACGAACCGCCGGATACACGCCCGGAATGTCCGGTTCTACATGCTCATCTTGAACGTCGCCTTCATGCTCATTTTGAGTGACCGGTAACAGCTGGCTGGCGGGGAGGCATGATGCCGTCAGCGGGGGCGGGGCACGAGCCCAGGCTGGGAGAAGGGGGCGCCGTTGCCCGGCTGACGGCGCTGACTGACCAGGGTTTCCTGGCCGAGGCCGGATGGGACGCCGGCACCCGGGTGCTGTCGCTTCCGTCCGGGCACCCGCTGCTGGGCTGGCGGGCGTGCCCGTCACCGGGATGCGGGAACCCGCTGTATGGCCGCGACCAGGAATGCGGGGCGTGCCGGAACGGCGGTGCCGCAGGACCTGCTGCCACATCAGGCGGTGTCATGCATCTGGCTCCCGCCGCCGGTGCCCGCGATCTGTGCCGCGTGGCGGCGTGCGGACGCCAGCGGGGGAACCGCCGCTACTGCCGTGCTCATCACGAGCGCGTCCTCGCGCTGCGGTCCGGTCCGTCCTTCGACGAGCCCGCGTGGCAGGAGACTGAGCCGGCGGTTGAGGGACCCGGGCAGGTCAGCCTGCACGGGCTGAGCCAGCGGGCGATCACCGAGATGCTGTACGGGCTGCAGCAGCGCACCCGTGACGGCGCGGCCACCGACCCGGGGCGGCTCCGCCAGATCGCCTGGGAACTGCGCAGGATCAGGGCCGCGAGCATCGGCGAGATCAGCGGCGGGGACCGCACGCAGCACCGGCTCGCGCGCTGTCTCGCGCGGCACGCGGCCAGGGCGTTCCAGGACCCGGAGACCGAGACCCGCAAGGACGTGTGGGACCTGGCGGTCTTCGGGCTGCCCGGGCGCCTGGCCTTCACTGCGATCAGGCAGCCATGGCTGCGGGAGACCGCCAGGCGGTGGGCCGCCGACAACCTGCCGCGCCGCCGCGGCAAGATCGCCGCCGCCCCGGTCCGGCACTACCTGGCGAGCCTGGCCCTGTTGTCGGACAGCCTCCACGGCGCCCGTGCCGACCACGGCGAGGACCCCGCACTGCTCGGCCGCGCCGACATCGAATCATTCGTGCACCGGCTGACCTTCCTGGCCGGCCAGCAGCGGATCTCCGCTGATGCCCGCACCCGGACCTGCCGGGAGATCCGCCACCTGCTCGGCCAGTTCCGTGCGCTCGGGCTGACCCGGGCGGGCGGCCCGGCCGCCGGGCTGCCCGAGGACTTCGCCGTGCGCGGCAGCGACATCCCGCTCAACCCGGACGATCCTGACGCCGGCCGCGACCTGCCGCCCGAGATCATGCGCCAGCTGTGCAGCTACCTGCCCGCCCTGCAAAACGTATCGTGCCGCGAGACCCGGGTGGCGGCCGAGCTGATGATCGACACCGGCCGCCGCCCGGACGAAATCTGCGCGCTGCCGTGGGCCTGCCTGGAATACGACGAGCCCGGGCACCTCCCGGTCCTGGTCTACTTCAACCACAAGTCCGCCCGTCAGGGACGGCGGCTCCCGATCGCACAGGCCACCGCCGGCCTCATCGTCACCCAGAAGACACGAGTGCACGACCGGTTCCCGGACACCGCGCTGGGCGAGCTGACGCTTCTGCCCGCCGCATACGCGAACCCGTACGGCCGGCGAGCCATCACCGAAGGGCACTTCGGCGCACGGCACCGCGAATGGATCGGCAAGGCGCCGCCGCTGCTGCGCGCCGACGGCACCGAGTTCGACAAGGCACGCGTGATTCCCTGCGCCTACCGGCACACCTACGCGCAACGGCACGCCGACGCCGGCGTCCCGGTGGACGTGCTCGCCACGCTCATGGACCACCGCAGGTTCGATACCACCCGCGGCTACTACTCCGTCGGCGAGCCGCGCCGCAGGGAAGCCGTCGACCGGGTCACCGCGCTGCAGTTCGACCGGCACGGCAACCGCATCTGGCACGAGGCCAGGGCACTGCTGGACACCGAGCACGCCCGCCGGGCGATCAGCGCGGTCGCCGTGCCGTTCGGCACCTGCTCCGAGCCCTCCAACGTCCAGGCAGGAGGAAACGCCTGCCCTTACCGGTTCCGGTGCGCTGGCTGCGACCACTTCCGCACCGACGTGTCCTACCTGCCCGACCTGCACGCCTACCTCGATGACCTGCTCCGCACCCGGGAACGCGTGCTCGCCGCAGCCACGATCGACCAGTGGGCGCGCGACGAGGCGGTCCCGTCCCAGGAGGAAATCACCCGGATCCGCCGGCTCATCGGCCGGGTCGAAAACGGGCTGGATGACCTGACTGCCGCCGAACGCGAGCAGACCGAGCAGGCCGTCGCCATCGTCCGCCGCCACCGCACCGTCACCCTTGGCATGCCGCGGCTGCGCCAGGCGCTCCCGGATGTCCGCCCGGAGCGCTCCGCGTGACCGCGCCCGCGCCGACCGCCGCGCTGCGCGGGCGCCAGGCCGACTCCGCCCGGCGCCGGGACCGCGTCCTCAAGGCCATCAGCACCGCCACCGCTGACAGGCAGGAAATCAGCGCCAGCGGTATCGCCCGGGCAGCCGGAGTCGACCGGACCTTCCTCTACCGGCACCGCGACCTGATCGAGCAGATCCACGCCGCCCAGGCACAGGTGCCGTCCGCCCCCGCCGCGGCCGGCCCTGCCGTCAGCCACGCGTCCTTGCAAGCCGACCTGCTGAACGCCCAGCAGCGAGCCACCCGCCTCGCCGTTCACGTCCACCAGCTCGAACGCCGGCTCCCCGGCCTGCTCGGCGAGCATGCCTGGCAGGAGTCCGGGCTCGGCCCGCCCGCCGACATCGACACGATCAAGCAGCAGAACCTCGCCCTGGAACAGCAGATCATCGATCTGCGTCTCCAGCTCCAGGAGCGCGACCAGGACCTGACCGCCGCCCGGGCCGCCAACCGCGAGCTCATGGCCCAGCTCAACGCGAGCACGCCACGTAGATGACCGAGCCCGGCAAACACCACACCTATTGCGCTAACAGCCCGGAACCTTGAACCACTGACCAGGGAAAACGATAACGACATCCCACATGCCCGTTTTGCACCCCGAGAGAATCCGCGTCGTTCGCCACGAGCGCCGGACGTCACTCACGGCGAGCCTCGGTTGCTGGCATGCCTATCCAGTGGGCGTCTCCGCCGTGCCCACCCTGGCACCGGGATCCTCACCTTGGCGGCTCCAGCCGGCGCATGGCGGTACCCCGGCTTACGTCACGGACGGTGACGGCAGGGCCGGGATGCGGCGCGCGAGATCCGCCGATCTGGTCGGCTGTCTGATCGTTGGCCTGGCGGTCCGTGCTGCGCCCGAACGATCGTTCGGTATGCGCAGGGGTGCGGTCAGCCTTGGCTGATTCCAGCGCGGTCCGCTCAGGACGGCCGGCGGGCAGCCAGGATCGGTGGTGCCCCCGGCGGGGTGTTGAGCGGGGTCGGTGACTCAAAGCCCGCCGCCTGCAGCAATTCCCCCCGTTCGCCGTCGCTGAGCATGGTGCCCCCGGTCAGATGCACCTGCCAGCGGGCGATCTCATCTTTGGCTCCTGGCTGGAAGGTGGAACCGGGCACCAACAGCCACCCACCTGGCCGCAGGGCCCGCAACACGCGCGGCAGGCCCTCGCGGACGGCAGCGGCCGGTATGAAGGGCAGCGGGAGCCAGGCCAGGTCGAACACCTGGTCGTCCTCGAGTGCCTGCACGCCCTGGCACCGCAGCTCGATGCGCTCGGCCAGGCCGTGGCGGGCCAGCGTGGCGGCGGCGAGCTCGATCGCGCGGGGCAGCGGGTCGATGCCCACGACGTTGGCCCCCGGTACTGCCCGGCAGAATGCGCAGGCCAGTTCGGCCACGCCGACGCCGACATCGAGGAGCACGCCATGGCCGCTGGCGAAACGTTCGGCCAGCCCGTCGAGGACGGGGATGGCGAAGACGGCGAAGCCGCGGCCGCCCATCGCCGACGCCCGGCCCTGGGCGACCAGGATCTCATCAGTGAATGCGCCCCAGTCTCCGCCGTGCCCCTCCCTGAAGGCGGCGGTCGCCGCCTGGCCGAGGGTGCTGCGGATGCCGTCAGCGAAGGCCGGCCCCCAGCCGCGGAGTGCCTCTGCGAACGCGGGCGCCGGCGTCAGCCCGGCTTCGGTTGCCTCCAGCAGGCCGTAGGACGCCAGGACCCGGGCGGCCGGGTCGTCCACGTTGAGCGGCGCTTCAAAGCCCCTTGACAACACCGACGCCATCGCGCTCAGCGTCCAGACCGCGTTCGTCAGCTCCCCGATAGCCAACCCGACCTGCTCCTTCGTCTCGAACACGGGCCACCTCCGCAAAGTAGCGATACGCCGTAACGTAACGATGTTGCCGGCAGTCGAGCCATACTGAAGCCGCCTCGCCGCTGCCGTACGCCAGACTGCCACTACCGCGCGACCGCCTCCGGCTTGGGCCCGGCGCACACACTGCCACCTGATTGAGACTTCTGGTAGACGGTGCGGGCCTGGCCGGGATGGCAGTGAGTCGGGGCGTAGCGTTGAGAGGTCCCGGTGGGCTGGCTCTCTAACCGCCTGCCGGCCCCCCTTGCTGGGCCTGGCTTACGAACGACGTGCCGGCGTGCCGGGGCCTCGCCCGTGGTGTGGCTCAAAAGAGGCGCGAGCGCCAGCGAGCTCGTTCTGGAATCAGGCGTGCCCCCACGGGTCCCCTTGCCGCGTCCAGGGTAGGAGGCAGGTCCGATGACGGCAGTGATGATCGGGATCGATCCGCACAAGGTTTCGCATACCGCGGTTGCGATCAGCGCGGCCGAGGAAGAACTAGGTGAGCTGCGGGTCCGGGCCTGCGCCGGGCAGGCCGAGCAGCTGCTCGGCTGGGCGGCGGCCATGTCCGGTAGCCGGCCTTGCGGGCCGCCCGCTCGATCAGCGCTGTCGCGTACCGCGTTTGCGACGGCCGGAACCAGCGGCCGATCGACCCGGTCAAGGCGCGCAGCCGCAGCGCACAGCCCGCGGTCTCCGCGTAGGCGCCTGAGCCGTCGATGGCCGCGATGTCCAGGTGATGCAGCGTGTGATTGCCGAGGTCGGTCGTGGCCGCCGCCCAGGATGCGGCGCGCCATCTGCGGGTACTGCTCGAGCCAGGTCCCGGCGGCCAGCACCGTGACCCGCGCTCCCGCCCGCTCTGCCTCGGCGAGCAGCTCGTCGGCCATCGATACGGGCCCCTGACCATGGAAGGTGAGCGCCGCCCGGGCCCGGTCACGTGGCCCGTGTACGACCTGCGGGCCGAGCTGCACCTGGGCGCTGCCAGGCAGGCTCACCGCCGGCGACGGTGCGGCAGGTGCCGATCCCGGACGGCTGCCGCCGGGGGACACACCGCCCCGTCGCGTGCTCGTGCACCCCGCCAGGCCGGCCCCGGTGGCGACCGCACCGCCCAGGAGCAAGAATTCCCGTCGCTCGATGGACACGCCCAGAAGACTACTCACCCTCGGCCAGCCCCGCCGCACCCATACTGCCGCCAACGTCCGCACTCGAACCAGCGAAGAAGCTCTGCCACAGAGCGTAGTCAACTGGAAAGTTGGTCGAAGCGCGCATCGCCGCCGTTCGGCGCTCATCCTCTGGCCTTCATGATGCCCTCGCGGAGTGTTCGAGATCGGACATTATGGGCGGGTGCTGCGCTACGTACTGTTGCGCGACGCCCTTCGGAACCTCAGTCTTGAGCCCTCGGCAGGATGTCGTGCGGTGAATCATCTGGGCCTCACGGGATCGGATCCGCTACAAGGATGACAGCCGTGCGCCGCTACGAGGCGAGTATGTACGACAGCAACCGCTGGGACGGCTTCGAGCTCCGCCCCGGCGACATCATCATCAGCACCCCGCCAAAGTGCGGGACGACGTGGACGCAGATGATCTGCGCCCTGCTCATACTGCAGGAACCGGAGCTCCCGCTCCCGTTGGACACGCTCTCGCCGTGGATCGACATGGTGACTCGTGCCCGCACAGACGTGTTCGCGGACCTGGAAGCCCAGACGCACCGCCGGTTCATCAAGACCCACACGCCGCTCGACGGGATACCCAACGATCCGACGGTCACGTACATCTGCGTCGGGCGGGACCCGCGCGACGTGGGGCTGTCGATGGACCACCATATCGACAACACCGACATCGGCGCGTTCCTCAACCAACGCGAACGGGCGGCCGCGATCGACGGTATCGAGCTCGGACCATTGCGGCCACCGCGGCCGCGCCCCGACGGCGAGCGGGACCGCTTCTGGCAGTGGGTCGACGACGAGACGCCGTTGACGCAGGTCGGGTCGTCGCTGCGGCGCACTGTAGAGCACCTGCAGACGTTCCGGGACGCCGCCGACGATCTCGACGTCGTGTATTTGCACTACGACGACCTAAAGGCCGACCTGGAGGGGCAGATGCGGCAGATGGCCGCGCGCCTCGGCATCGACGTCGACGAGCACCGATGGCCCCGCCTGGTCCAGGCGGCGACGTTCGAGTCGATGCGCAGCAGGGCCGACACGACCGTCCCCGGCGGCGGTCCGGAGCACTGGATCGATCCCGCCGCGTTCTTCAGCCGCGGCACGAGCGGCCAGTGGCGCGACCTCCTCGACGACGCCGACCTCGCCCGGTACGCCGCGCGCGTGCGGGCGCTCGCGTCCGACAACCTCGTCGAGTGGGTGCATCGCGAGCCGATCGACTGAGATCCCCGTCCGGCGGTATACCCGCACTACCCAAAGCTGATCGTCAGCGCCGACCGGCGCCCATAACTGCCGATCCGCGCTCGGGACCAACATCAGGGGTCTGCGCCTCAACCGACGCCGGATTCGGCGTTCCGCGCGCCCTGCCCGTCCGTGACATCCCGGCGCGGTCACTCGCCGTGTCGATGGCCGGCCAGTCGCAGGGTCACGGCAACGACTCCCTGAGCTGCCCTACGTTTTCCGGACAGGGAAATTGCGGCTATTTTATGCGGCTTCCTGCCCGTTCAGGTACTCGTCCATGACTTCTTGCGGAGTCCTGTATCCGAGTCCCGAATGGAGACGAGTCCGATTATAGCGGAGCTCGATCCAGCGCGCAATATCTTCCCGGGCCTTTTCCCGGGTGGGGTAGACCGTCCTGTGCACTAGCTCGACCTTCAGCGTGCCGTTCACCGATTCGGCGAGCGCGCAATGCCGTTGAATTAAGGCTCTCGGATCCGGGTTTCCACATATCCACTGGCGGACACGCCGAAATCTGTGGACAACGCGCTAATAGTTGCCAGGATGACAGCATCTCCCTTAGATTGGCGGAATGCCGGAGATCGTGACCAGCAGCACCGACATGCCGTCATCCTTGACTGACGCCATTGGGATAGGGACGCTCACCCGACTGGTTCCGCGTGAGCTAGTGGACGAGGTAGTCGCATCCGAAGGCCGTAAGGAGATCCGTAAGAATAAGCTCCCGGCGCGCGTAATGGTGTATTTCGTGATGGCCATGGCGTTGTTTTACGGCGACTCTTACGAAGAGGTCATGCGAAAGCTGGCCGACGGGCTGGATTATATGGGCACATGGCGGGAAGACTGGGAAACGCCCAGTCCAGGAGGCCTGTGTCACGCCCGGCAGAGACTCGGCGCGAAGGTAATGCGGGAGCTTTACGAGCGCGTCGCAGTACCGTGCGCGATGCGGTCGACTAAAGGCGCCTGGCTGGCCGGGCGACGCCTGATGGCGGTCGACGGATTCGGCATGGAAGCCCCGGACAGCGAGGAGAACGCCGAGTACTTCGGGTACGCGGGAAAGAAAGGACGGAGCGCGTTTCCCTTCGTCCGGATGGCAGCACTGACGGAATGCGGCACGCACGCGATCGTCGCCGCGGAAATAGGCAGAGACGGAGAGGGCGAGGAGACCCTGACTCGGCGCATTCTGTCGAGCGGGGCCGTCGAGCCCGGGATGCTCGTCGGGTGCGTCTTGCTGAAAGGTGCCTCATTTCGGGGTGTTCCGGTCATGCGGCGAGGTTGAGGTCTTCGATGGTGGCCGGGTCGTAGCGGCTGAGGTGGTGTTCGCTGCGGTAGCGTTCCTTGTAGCAGTTCATGTATGCGTCGAGGTCGCCGTTGACGACGACGGCGCGGAGCTTGAGAATGGTCTCGGCTCCGTCGGGGGACCATCTGGCGCCTGTGATCCCGAATCTGTCTTCGATGACGAATCTGCAGGCGCCCTCGATCATGCCGGTGGCGATCGGCCAGCCTTTCTCGGGTGCCTTGTCGTAGTGCATGTGCCGGTGGTTGTTCGTGAGGTAGGTGACGGCCTTGTCCATGTCGGTGAGGTCAAGGCGCTTGCGGGGGTTGGCGCGGGTTTTCGCGGCGACGGAGGCGAGGGTGGCGGCGACGGCTTTCGCGCGGCCGTGCAGGACGCGGAGCAGCTGCCCGTCGGCCCACTGGCCCGCGGTGACGGGGTCGCCGGGGTGGAGGCCGGCGGCGGCTTTGCCTATATAGCCGCTGACGTGGATGTAATCGATCAGGACCGGGACCTTCAGGCCGCGCCCGGCGGCCTGGGCCTCGATGGCGGTGATCTGCTGCCTGTTACCGTCGGCGAGGAAGACCCGCTGCCGGGTGCGCTGGGGGTCGCGGCGGTCGGCCTCGCCGGACGCGGACGCGATCATGTCCTCGATGGACTCGGTGACCGAGGCCGATACCCACTTGTCGCGGGCTTTCGGGCCGGGGTGCGCCTGGCGGCGGGCCTGGGGGGCGGCGACGTCCTCCGGTTCCCAGACGGCGGGGGTGAAGTCGGCGACGGCGACGATCTCGGCCATCTTCTTGATCCCGGGGCGCGTGCCGTCCTCCTTCCCGGCGCTCTTGCGGTGCTCCGGGCGCATGGCGATGCCCTTGCCGTCGGCCTGCATCATGATCACGTCGCTGTCCGGCTGCTCTTCTTCTTCCGCGTCGCGGGAGCGTTCCTCGCAGCAGCCGCCCGTCCAGGCCGCGAGGTCTTCCGCGAGCCCGGTGAGCTGGGCGCGGCCGACGGTGACGCCGGTGCGGGCCGCGATGACCTCCTGGGCCTGCCCGAACCCGCCCGCGGCCAGGTGGAAGGCCGCCGGGGCCCGCATGCCCAGGGAGTAGGGGTCATCGGGCAGGACCTGCCGGGCGTCGGCGGGGTACAGGTTCGGCTCGCGGCGGTTGCGGTAGGCCAGCCGACTGACGCGAACCGGCCCGAACACGCTGGTCACGCCCCGGCCGTGCCCGGCCTCGACGGTGCCGTGACCGATCCCGGCGGCGCTCGTGACCCCCTCAGCCCGCTCCTCGCGGGCGCTGTCGATGTCGAACGTGGCCTGCAGCAGGCGCCGCTGCAGCTCGCGACCCTCCCGGCCGATCGCCTTCTCCCGCTCCCCGTGATCGAGGTACCGCGATTCCTCCGCGGCCCAGGCCGCCAGCCCGGCGAACTGCTCCGCCGGGGCGGCGAGCGCCGCCGCCAGCTCCCCGTCCAGCGGGGCCTCGCTCCCGTCCTCCCGGACCTGCCTCACCGTCACCGAGAACCTCACCGTCACCGCCGCCTCCTGGGCCTGCCGGGAATGATTTCCGCCCATGGTCCCGGAAACGCCCCGGAAACCGGCGGACCCGGCAACGGACGGCCATCCCGGACCTCGCCCCCGGCAGCTCGTCCCCGCCACGGTGACCAGCGCAGACCACCATCAGCAACGCCCGATATGTCCGCAAAACTCAGACACGCCAAATTTCAGGAGGTTAATTAGGTATCGGCCTAATGTCGCACATGTCAGAAAGATGCACCCGTCCCAGCCTGTCGGGTGAGGCGATGCCGACCACCCAGCGCCCGAACGCCCACGACCGTTTGTGCCGTTCGGCGACGAACTTCGCCAGGCGCTCGAACGCATACCACTGGAGCTTCTCAAGCGCACGCGCGGAGTTGCCAAACCGGAAGTATCCGGCGAAGCCACGCAGGAATGCGTTCATCTCCGTCACGATCTGCCCGATCGGCAGCCGCAGCCGGGGCCGGGACGTGATCTCCCGGATCCGGTCACGGGCATACTGCATCTTCTCGTTCCTGGGCCAGCGGGCCAGGAAGGCGAACCTCCGCCCGGTCCTCCGCGACGTGACGGTGACCAGGCGGTGGTGGAAGCCGAGGAAGTCAGCCCCGTCTTCCGCGCCCGCCGTCAGGTGCACTATCCGCGTCTTGGCCGCCTTGGGTTCCAGCCCCAGCCCGGCCAGCAGCGCCACGTACCGCCCAAGCGCGGCCTCGGCCTGCGCGCGGTCCTTGCACATGATCGCCGCGTCGTCCGCGAACCTCACCAGCACCCCGTGCGCCCGGGCCGACCACGCGCGGTCGATCCGGTGCAGGTAGATGTTGCAGAGCAACGGTGAGATCACCGAACCCTGCGCGGTGCCGGTCAGCGGGTGCTCAACCCGCCCGTCTTCCATCACCCCTGCGCCCAGCATGGCGCGCAGCAGCTTCAAGACGCGCCGGTCGCTGACGCGTTCCTCAACCGCCTGCATCAACGCGTCCGCCGGGATCTGCCCGAAACAGTCCTTGATGTCCGTCTCAACCACCCAGCGCCTGCCCCGCCAGGACTCATCGATGAGCACCTGCAAGGCATCACGCGGGTCCAGCCCGGGCCGGAACCCGAAGCTGCACGGCAGGAAACCGGCCTCGAACACCGGCTCAAGGACGATCCGCGCCGCGGCCTGCACGATCCGGTCAGACACCGCCGGAACCGACAACGGCCTCCGCTCCCCCGCACTGCCCGGCTTGGGAATATAAACCCGCCGGGCCGGGAGGGGACGGTAACTGCCATCAGCCAGCGCGGCAGCCAGCTCACCCAGGAGCCGGCCGACGCCGTACTCCTCCACATCGGCGATACTGACCCCGTCGATGCCAGGCGCGCCGTTGTTCCTGCGCACCTGAACCCACGCGCGCTGCAACACGTCTGTGCGGCAGATCTTGTCGAACAGCGCATGGAACCGCCGCCCGGGATCAGCCTTGGCCGCCCGGTAAAGCACGTGCTGCAAAGCGCGGACCCTGTCACCATCAACAGCACCCAGGGTGGACCTAACCGTGTTACCGGTACTCACCGGCCGCATCCTTCCAGATCGTGCATGAACGAAGCAGCGGCCCTTCCCTCACCGCCGGTTCTGCTGTCCGGCCGGCTCAAGCAGTGTCGGGTCGGGGGAGGCCGCAGGCTGAAAGCCCGCTGCCTCCGCCCGCCCTACCGAACCGCTCATGCAGTTTTCCCGCAAGCGGCTCTCAATGGGTATAGCCCTTCCGGCGGTAGTAGTCGCGCATGCTGGGAACCAGTTGCAGAAGGTTGACCAGGCCGTATTCACCGTAGAGGCGGGTCTCCGGCAGGGTGCGCCATCCGGCGTTACGCCATCGCTTGAACCGCCACCCCCAGATTCGCCGCACGATCCACATATTGAGCCGATTAAACAACCGGCGCACATTCGCCCGCCGGTAGTACATGCCCCAGCCCCGGATCACCGGGTTCAAAGCACGTATCAGCTCTTCCAGAGGCACAGCGATACGACGGCGCGTGAGCGCCCGTACCTTATCCTTGAACCGGTCAACCGACCGCTGCCGGGGAATCGCGTACAAGCCGCTACCACCTTGCCTGAAGCGCAGCCCCTTACCCAGGCCGATCTTATAGCCCAAGAACTCGAACCCCTGGCTGACGTGGACTATCCTGGTTTTCTCCGGATGAATCCGCAGGCCCAGTTCTCCTTCCAGCACCGCACGAGCGCTCGCCAGCGCTCGTTCCGCTTCCTCACGAGTCCGGCATACCACTAGCCAATCGTCGGCATACCTCGTAAGCTGGAATCCAGCCCGCTGCATCCGCTCGTCAAAGACGTGCAGATAAATGTTGCTGAGCAATGGGCTGATAACCCCGCCTTGTGGCGTGCCAGCGATCGTGCTTTCATAAATGCCGTCTCGCAGTGCTCCAGCCGTGAGTACCTGACGTATCAGTCTCAGCACCTTGCTGTCGGCGACCCGTTCGGCCACCAGGGCGACGAGCCGGTCATGCGAGATCGTCCCAAAGAAATCGGCGATGTCCGCATCGACGATCCATTTCCCGCCAGCCTGCAACTGTCCCCATATACGGCGCATAGCCATATGCGCCGACCGGCCCGGGCGGAACCCGAAACTGACCTCGGAGAACACCGGCTCGAAAATCGGCTCCAGGACCTGGCGCAGCGCCTGCTGGCACACCCGGTCGATCACAGTGGGTATACCCAGCGGACGTTTACCCGCCGATCCCGGCTTGTCAATTTCAACCCGGCGTACTGGCTGAGGGCGATAACATCCACCCGCCAGCCGTTGCTGCAGAACCATGAGATAACGGCCGCGCTCGCGCTCGAACCGGTCAATACTGACCCGGTCCACACCACCAGCACCCCGGTTTTCCCGCACACGCTCCCACGCCCGCGCCAGATTACGCGGGTCATGAACCTGACCGATCAGCGAGTGCGCCTTCCGCACCTGCACACGTTTCCTCGCTACCTGGCTCACCAGAACACCATCCCGGGTATCCTCAGCCGCGCCGCCTCGGTCATTGCCTCAGCAACCATCAGCCCGGCACCGCCTACTCACCCGGCATCGCCTCCGATGACGCCATTCCCACCGTGACCCCTTCCCCAGGCCGGTGCCTTTTGAGTCACCGCCCGCCGCCGCACCATCACGACGGTCCCAGGATTTCTGTTATTTCCTGGTTCATAAGTACCGCGGGTCACTCCGACTTCTCGCACGGCATCGCTTGCGATTTCGCCTCGCGGCTTATACGCCCAGCTACCCAGCTCCGTCGAGCGGGACCATACGAGATCTCCCGGGGTAACGCAGAGAGCTGTCCCACCGCGCCGCCCGCACACACCTTGTTGCGCCCAGGTGCCCCAAGTATTTCCTTCGCCCCCATAGTGCAGGCTCGGCATCACCTGGATCGGGCCGACCGGTTCGCCAATTTCGGCTACGGCTCGGTGTTTCGCCTCAAACCCTTCAGACCCCACCTCACGGTGGGCGCCCTGTCCTGCGCCACTGGTCAGCCTGACACGACAGCCCGCACTCACGACCACCGCCTCCACCTCCCAGTACCGCCCGGCGAGGCATTACCCCCGCCTTCGGCTACGGACCCCGCTTGGGGCCGGTCCGGCTGGACTTTCACCAGCAAGTTCTCTGCGCCGCCCGGCGCACACTACGGCCGCCTCCGACTCCCTCCCGGCCAGCAGCCCATTTCCCGTTTTGCCGGTTATAAGGCGCCACGCTCCGGCGGCACCGCGCACAAGGCACGGCCGCACGCCACCGGGCCGGGGAGGGTCTCCCAAGTTCCCGCCGCCACCATCGACGCGTTCCGCGCCCCATACGCCGGGGAGTCCTTCGCGGCTGCGCTTCCAGGCTCTACACCGCTTCCATGGCCTTCGCCCTGATGGAGCGGGCTCGGCACTCCCTCGTCCCCACCCGAAGGCGGGCTACATTAACGACGCCGCAGGCTTCGCTTGATGCTACGGACCACATCGTCGCTCCCCCCAACGGGGCTTTTGACGCTGGGCTCCGGCCCGGCCCGTTTCCAGGCCAGACCGCCAGCCTGCTACCGGGCCTCCTGGCAGCTACCCGGACCGGACTTCCACCGGCAGGCGACGACGAGCTGACGAACGAAAAGTACGGCTGCCTACCTCACAGCCCACCTCCCGCTCTGCTTGGCGCACTCCAGATCCGGTACAGGTGCTTACTGCGATCCTGCTCAAAATCTTCGACCGACTGTCCGTCTACTCCGGCCGCGCCTTTATTGGCCTTAACTCGCTGATACGCCTCCCAGACAGCCCACTTCGGGATGCCGAACGGCTTGTCCTGCGATTTTAGTTCGCTCACGCAGCTCCTCCCAGACTTTCGTCCGGTTGACCGAACGAACAAACTGCGGGCGATCCGGCCCCTTCGCTCCAGCCTCATTACAAGGCTTTCATCACTGTCGGGTCGGGGGAGGCCGCAGGCTGAAAGCCCGCTGCCTCCGCCCGCCCTACCGAACCGCTCATGCAGTTTTCCCGCAAGCGGCTCTCAATGGGTATAGCCCTTCCGGCGGTAGTAGTCGCGCATGCTGGGAACCAGTTGCAGAAGGTTGACCAGGCCGTATTCACCGTAGAGGCGGGTCTCCGGCAGGGTGCGCCATCCGGCGTTACGCCATCGCTTGAACCGCCACCCCCAGATTCGCCGCACGATCCACATATTGAGCCGATTAAACAACCGGCGCACATTCGCCCGCCGGTAGTACATGCCCCAGCCCCGGATCACCGGGTTCAAAGCACGTATCAGCTCTTCCAGAGGCACAGCGATACGACGGCGCGTGAGCGCCCGTACCTTATCCTTGAACCGGTCAACCGACCGCTGCCGGGGAATCGCGTACAAGCCGCTACCACCTTGCCTGAAGCGCAGCCCCTTACCCAGGCCGATCTTATAGCCCAAGAACTCGAACCCCTGGCTGACGTGGACTATCCTGGTTTTCTCCGGATGAATCCGCAGGCCCAGTTCTCCTTCCAGCACCGCACGAGCGCTCGCCAGCGCTCGTTCCGCTTCCTCACGAGTCCGGCATACCACTAGCCAATCGTCGGCATACCTCGTAAGCTGGAATCCAGCCCGCTGCATCCGCTCGTCAAAGACGTGCAGATAAATGTTGCTGAGCAATGGGCTGATAACCCCGCCTTGTGGCGTGCCAGCGATCGTGCTTTCATAAATGCCGTCTCGCAGTGCTCCAGCCGTGAGTACCTGACGTATCAGTCTCAGCACCTTGCTGTCGGCGACCCGTTCGGCCACCAGGGCGACGAGCCGGTCATGCGAGATCGTCCCAAAGAAATCGGCGATGTCCGCATCGACGATCCATTTCCCGCCAGCCTGCAACTGTCCCCATATACGGCGCATAGCCATATGCGCCGACCGGCCCGGGCGGAACCCGAAACTGACCTCGGAGAACACCGGCTCGAAAATCGGCTCCAGGACCTGGCGCAGCGCCTGCTGGCACACCCGGTCGATCACAGTGGGTATACCCAGCGGACGTTTACCCGCCGATCCCGGCTTGTCAATTTCAACCCGGCGTACTGGCTGAGGGCGATAACATCCACCCGCCAGCCGTTGCTGCAGAACCATGAGATAACGGCCGCGCTCGCGCTCGAACCGGTCAATACTGACCCGGTCCACACCACCAGCACCCCGGTTTTCCCGCACACGCTCCCACGCCCGCGCCAGATTACGCGGGTCATGAACCTGACCGATCAGCGAGTGCGCCTTCCGCACCTGCACACGTTTCCTCGCTACCTGGCTCACCAGAACACCATCCCGGGTATCCTCAGCCGCGCCGCCTCGGTCATTGCCTCAGCAACCATCAGCCCGGCACCGCCTACTCACCCGGCATCGCCTCCGATGACGCCATTCCCACCGTGACCCCTTCCCCAGGCCGGTGCCTTTTGAGTCACCGCCCGCCGCCGCACCATCACGACGGTCCCAGGATTTCTGTTATTTCCTGGTTCATAAGTACCGCGGGTCACTCCGACTTCTCGCACGGCATCGCTTGCGATTTCGCCTCGCGGCTTATACGCCCAGCTACCCAGCTCCGTCGAGCGGGACCATACGAGATCTCCCGGGGTAACGCAGAGAGCTGTCCCACCGCGCCGCCCGCACACACCTTGTTGCGCCCAGGTGCCCCAAGTATTTCCTTCGCCCCCATAGTGCAGGCTCGGCATCACCTGGATCGGGCCGACCGGTTCGCCAATTTCGGCTACGGCTCGGTGTTTCGCCTCAAACCCTTCAGACCCCACCTCACGGTGGGCGCCCTGTCCTGCGCCACTGGTCAGCCTGACACGACAGCCCGCACTCACGACCACCGCCTCCACCTCCCAGTACCGCCCGGCGAGGCATTACCCCCGCCTTCGGCTACGGACCCCGCTTGGGGCCGGTCCGGCTGGACTTTCACCAGCAAGTTCTCTGCGCCGCCCGGCGCACACTACGAACCGGTCCGCCAGCCACACTCCGCGACGGTACTCAGCTCCTCGCGGTGCTTCCGCTTGGAGTTCTTCCTCTCGCCGCCCGGCAAAGGGCGGCAGTGTCGGAGCGGGCCTTCCCACGTTCCATGCGAAAGCCGCAGACCAGACTCTCGTCGCCTCTGCGCCGGACACCGCCTGGCCAGTAAACGGGACTCCCGCCAGACTCCTCCCGGGCTCAAAAAGTAACGCCCGGTTCTGATGCCACTTGATTCAATAACGACGCGTTGACAGCGATCGACTTTCTGATCCCCACCTGACGCCTCAAGGACGCCTTTTCCTCATCGCTCACCACGACAGTCTTCAGCTAACGCAGCATGAGGTGGTTTGAAGCCTCCCCCCGCAGGGCGGCTCCGAAGGGCCTTCAATCCTCCATCTCTCACATAGCACCGCGCTTGACCTAACCGGCCTACCTGGTTAAGCCGCACGCGTTCGTGGCGCACCTTTTTTCAGAAACGCGTTTTCCATTTCGAGCTCGCGGTTGCGGCGCTCCAGTTCCCGCATCCGCTCGGCGCCCGGCATATCCGGCGGCAGCGGCTGCCCGGTAAGCTTCTTCCGGTAATCCTTCACCCAGAATCCGAGAGTGGTGTCATTGACACCGATTTCCCGGGCGACATGGGCAATTGGCAGCGAGTTATCGACCACCTTCCTGGCGGCCTGTTCCTTGAATTCAGGAGTGTATCTTTTCGCTTTACCCGGCACTCGATCCCGTTCCTTTCCGGAGAAGATCCTACGTTCCGTCCGGGACTTCGCCCGGAAGGAATGGCCCCTTCGGGGCAGTCCGGCTGACGCGAGAAGCGGCTGAGCTTTACGGTCGGCGGATGGCCGATGACTTCGCTGAGCGGTACGGGGATCTGCTGGTCGGCAGCTACGACTGCGTGGACCGGATTGTGCTGAACGCCTACTTCCCGCTGGGGCACAGCCCGGGCGGGTTCCGTACCTGGTGGCGGGAGCTGCACGGGGGCAGCGACGAGGAACTCGGGGACACCCGCCTGATGCGGATGGCGGGCCGGTTCGCCCGCCGGGTGAAGGCCTGGGCGGCTGCCAGCGGTGTCCCGCTTATTTACTGCAAGGCCGGGGAGCGCAAGTACCTGATCGCTGCGGAGTATCTGAAGACGCACTCGATCAGCCCGGGCGTGTTCCTCATTATGGTGGCGAAGGCACCGGCCCCGGTGTGGAAGGTGAAGCGGTCGGCCAGCGGGATCATCACCAACCTGGAGAAGAAGACCGAGTTCGTCAACCAGTACTCGTTTCACATCATGGACCCGGCCTGGGGGCACCTGACGATCAAGATGTCCGGGCACCCGCCGTTCGGCGCGCAGGTCATCCTCAACGGGCACGAGTACGTCGCCTGCGCCGCGCAGGCCGCCGGGATCAGATTCGCCAAGGAGGACAACTGCTTTACCGGAATCGCGGATCCGCACGGCCTGGCTCAGATCGCAGATACCTTGTCGCAGCCCGCGGCTATAGGGCGGCTGAGCCAGGTCTGCGACCGCTGGATCTACTCTGCCTGCCTGTGCTTTGCCCTGGACTCCGCTGAGCAGGCGGTCAGCCGGTTCCGCTACGCCTACTCGGTCTACCAGGCCGAGTACAGCCGTAACCTGCTGTTCGCCTCCGGCGCGCGGATGGACCGGGTCTTCAGCACCGTCGCCGACCGAACCCGGTCCCGGCTGGATGTGCCGGCGCTGCGCACCCTGTTCGGCACCAGGCAGCGCCCGGCGGGCACCAGCGAGCCGTCACCGAAGCTGGCAGCCGTGATCGAGACACCTCGCTATGACCTGACGCTGTTCAAGGTCCACTTCGGGCTGCTGACGCTGAAGGGCTACACCAAAGGCGAACGCGTGCTGCGCTTCGAAGCGATCGTGCACAACACCAAGACCCTCAAGACCGGCCGCACGCTGGATAAATTCCCCCAGATCGTCACCCGGCTGGCGGGCATGGCCGAGCGGTTCTGCACCGCGCTGGACTGCGTGGACACCGGGTTCATCCCCGACGGGACGCTCGACCAGCTGCCGCTGCCATCCCAGCTCGGCGCCACCCGCGCCGGCGGCATCGACCTGAACAAGCCCCGGGCCCGGGCCGTCCTGGCCGCAGTGCTCGCACTAGCGCCAGCACCCGGCGGGTTCACCGTCGCCGACCTGGCCGCAAGGGTATCCGCGATGACCGGCCACGATGGCTACACGATCCGGCAGGCCGCTTACGACCTGCGCAAGCTCAGGGGCAAGAACCTGATCCTCAAGCCAGGCCGGTCACGCCGCTACCAGATCCCGCCCGCAGCCGCCCGGACCATCACCGCCCTGCTCACCCTCCGCGACAAGATCATCGGCCCCATCATCTCCGGCATCTGCACCCCCAGCACCAGCCGCAAACCCGCTACCTGGACCGGAATCGACCGCGATTACGAAGCCCTGCGCACAGACATGCACTGCCTCTTCCGCCGCCTCGGCATCGACACACCGCAAGCCGCCGCATAAACAACATTTTGTCGATCGGAGAAACGTAAGCGGCTAAAGGATCCGCAGTCCGGAAACTCTGGGGCACCTCACGTCTGGGCATGTCGCAGGACAGCCGCCGTGTCGGCCGGGCTCAGCTCGCCAGCCAGCAGCGCAGCCAGCTCGTCGCCGATGTGCGGGCTCATCGGCTTTCTCCGTCATCCAGCAGCGCGGCCAGCCGGCGCAGGCCGCGGGCCGCGCGCGCCTTCACGGTCCCGAGCGGGACATCGAGCCGCGCCGCGATCTCAGCCTGGGTATGGCCGCGGAAGTAGGCAAGCTCGAGGACCGTGCGCTGCTCCGGGGATAGCTGGCCCAGCATGCCGCGCACCGTCAGCGCGTCTACGTAGCCGGCTGCCACGTCATTTTCCTGGCCCCTGACGACGTCGCGGAACTCGTCGAGAGGCACCACAGCGTGACGCCGCCTGCGGAGCTCGTCGACCACTCGACGCTTGGCGATGGTGAAGACCCATGCGTGCAGAGACCGAGCCGGGTCGTACCTGCCGGCACTCTGCCAGACGTCGACGAAGACCCGCTGGACCACGTCCGGAGCCTCGCTCGGGCCGACATAACGGCGAGCATAGGCCAGCACGCTGGGCCCGAGCAGCCGGTAGGCCTGCTCCAGTGCGTGCTGGTCCCCGGCAGCCAGGCGGGCACCCAGCGCGGGCAGCAGGTCAGCTTCGCTCGCATCTGGTACTACGGCATATTCAGGTGCGCGGGATGCCACCGGCTGCCCCGGCGGCCGCCGTGCGTCCGCGGCCGCGCCGTGCTCGCGGGAGGCGGTGCCGGTCCCGGCCGCCGGGACGTTGGCGCGGGAGCCCATGCCGTCAACTTTCGTCTAAGGTTTGTCGAGAGACGGTAGCTCTCGCGGCCAGATATTGTCAAATGTCTGTCTAAGCGCTGTAGAGTGCTGGCATGGACGCTCCAGGCGGCTCGATGGACACTCCCGACGGCTCGCCGATGCTGCGCATCGGTGAGCTCAGCAGGCGCGCCGGCGTGACCAACCACGTCCTGCGGGCGTGGGAGAGCCGCTACGGCCTCCTGCAGCCGGTGCGCTCGGCGGGCGGCTTCCGGCTGTACTCTGAGGCGGACGCGCTGCGGGTCCGCCGGATGCAGGCCCACCTGGCCCGCGGGCTGTCGGCCGCCGAGGCGGCGCAAGCGGTGCTCGGGGAGGACAGCGGGGCCGGGGCAGACCCCGGCCGGGCCGCCGGGCCGCACCGCGCCCCGCCGGCGGCGGGTGAGCTGTCCGGTGACCTCCGGCAGGCCCTGGACGCCTTCGACGAGCCGGCCGCGCAGGCAGTCCTTGACCGGCTCGTGTCCGACCTGTCCCTGACGGCGGTGCTCCGGGACGTGGTGCTGCCGTATCTGGCCGAGCTCGGGGAGCGCTGGCGCCGGGGCACGGCCAGCATCGCCCAGGAGCACTTCGCCACCAACGTCATCCGCGGTCGGCTCGCCGGGCTGGCCCGGGGCTGGGGGAACGGGCACGGCCCCCGCGCCGTCCTGGCCTGCCCCCCCGGCGAGCTTCACGACCTGGCGCTGATGGTCTTCGGCATCGTGCTCAACCGCAACGGGTGGAGGATCGACTACCTCGGGATGAGCACCCCGGTCGAGGAGCTGGCACGGACGGTCGACGCCAGGCACCCGGACCTCGTCGTCCTGGCCGCGACCCTGCCGGAGAACCTCGAGCCCCTCGTTGCGCAGCTCACCGCGCTCGCCCGGCACGCTCCGCTCGCCCTGGCAGGAGCCGGCGCCACGCCGGAGATCGCGGGCGCCGCGGGAGCCCGGCTGCTGACCGGCAACCCAGTCACCGAGGCCGAGAATATTCAGTGGCCGCCGTAAACGCGCTCGCGGGCGGCGCCTCCGGCTTCGCGGACAGCCGACCGTGCCAGGCCCTGGCCGAGAACGGCCCGGCGTGGCCGCGACCACACGCCACCCCGGCTGCTACCACGGCGCCAGCGGACCATCCAACCGGCCCGCCGCCGAATATCCGCACCCGTTCCCTTGACTGGATGGCGTGCGGCGCGTGTCAGAGCCTGCTGGAACACGTACTGAGCCGCTGGTCCCCCCGGCAGCCAGGCGGGCACCCAGCGCGGCCGCAGCTCAGCTTCACTCACATCTGGTACCCCGGCATATTCAGGTGCGCCGGATGCAACCGGCTGCGCTGCGGCAGCGAAGTACGGGGTGACGTGGCAGCATCGGCGCCGCGTCTGTCTGCTGGAACGGAGCACCTATGAAACTGAGAAGGCTTCTCGCGGCCGGGCTGGGAGCCGCTGCCCTGACCCTGGCAGCGCTGCTGGCGGCAGCTCCGGCGGGCGCAGCCGCCGGCAACGCGACGATCACGGTTGTGCACGGCATCCCGGCCACGCCGGTCGATGTCTACGCCAACGGCAGCAAGCTCCTGTCGGACTTCACCTTCAAGACGGTCACCCAGCCGCTGAGCGTGCCCGCCGGCAGCTACACGATCGACGTGCGCAAGGCCGGTGCGGCACCGACCAGCGCGCCGATCCTGTCAGCGACCGAGACTGTTCCGGCCGGCGCGAATGTCACGCTCGTGGCCGACCTGTCAGCCGCCGGGAACCCGGCGCTCGTGCCGTTCGTCAACGACACCACTCCGGTCGGCTCCGGGAAGGGGCTGCTGGTGGTCCGGCACACCGCGGCGGCACCCGCCGTGGATGTTTATGCGGGCTCGGCCAAGGTCATCAGCGGGCTGGCCAACGGGAACCAGGCCAAGCTGGCCGTCCCGGCCGGCACCGTGCCGGCGAAGGTCACGCTAGCGGGGCAGTCCAGCACTGTCATCGGCCCCGTCAACGTCCCGGTGACCGCCGGGATGGCCACAGTGGTCTACGCCATCGGCTCGGCATCGGGGCACACCCTCACCGCGGTAACCCAGCAGTAGCCGCTGGGCGGCGCGCCGGCCAGCGCGCAGGCCGGCAGCGGCGGCATGGCAGCAGACCCGGCCACGCCGGGCTGGCCCTTCGCGGTCATCGGCGCGGCCGGCCTGATGCTCGCCCTGGCCGGCGGATTCCGGCTGGTGCGGCGCTAGGCACCGTGCGCGCCAGCCACTGGCGGCCCCGATGGCCGGCCACCGCGCTCCTGGCGGGCGTGCTGCTGGCCGACGGAGCCGCTGCCGGGCACACCCTGACCCGTCCGCCCGGCCACAACTTCGGTGCCGTTCCGGCCGCGGTGCCCGCTTCGGCCGCGGTCGCGGCACGCCAGGGTGCGGCATCGAGTCACCGGGCCGCCGCAGCGCCGGCACAGATCGCGGTAGCTGCCATCGCCGCCCCGACCCGGCTGAGGATCCACGCGATCGCAATCGACGCCCCGGTCGTGCCCGTGGGCGTCGCCACCGGCGGCACCCTGAACATCCCGGCCGACCCCTCAGTCATCGGCTGGTGGGCTGGCGGCGGCTCACCGGGTCAGCCGGCCGGCACCACCGTCCTGGTCGGGCACGTTGACAACGCGGCGACTGGCCCGGGGGCACTGTTCCACCTCAGGGACATGCGGCCGGGCGAGACCATCACGCTGCAGACAGGCGGCCGCACCTACCAATACGTCGTGCGGGCGACGCGCGCCTACGCCAAAGCCGGCCTGCCCGCCGCCGCCATCTTCAGCCAGCAGGTCGCAGCCCGGCTGGCCATTGTCACCTGCGGCGGCCCGTTCAACCCGGCAACGCATCACTACCTCGACAACATCATCGTCTACGCGGTCCCTGTGCGGCCCGCTAGGTGATGCGCACGCTGGCCGCGTCACCCCATCTCGCCCACGATGGCCAACCTGCCCGGGCGAAGGCGAAGAACGGCACGACGCCCTATTCCATCGTGACCTCGACCACGATCGCCGCCTGCGAAGGCAAGCCGGATGCGGTGAGTCAGCTCGGCGCGATCGCCGATCACAGCACCGCCCCCGGTGAACGAGGCCATCGAATGCCGTCGGCCGGCCCGTGACCGCTGCCCAAAGACGCGTGGTGAGCGCGCCGGCTGCAGCAGGGCGTAGCGGCTCTCCCAGGCCTGGAGTCCGTGGTCGCTGACCACCAGACGCCGACGCAGCTCACCGATGCGCAGCAGCGGGCGATCCCCCGGGAAGCTCCACCAAAACACTAGACAGTCATTAGACAGAAGTTTGACAACTTTTGGGCGAAGGGCCTAACCTAATCTCTGGACAAACTCTAGACGAAGGCTTGACTATGGACCCCATCGTTACGGGCACGACGACTTGCCCAGGCCCCGCCCACGAGGCCTGCGGCTCAGGTGCGGCCGTCGGCTCCCGGCGGCCGTCCGTGGCCGTGATCGGCGCCGGGGTCTCCGGCCTGACCGCGGCGTACCTGCTCTCCCGCACCCACGACGTCACCCTTTTCGAGGCGGAGGGCCGGCTCGGCGGCCACGCGCACACCCACGACGTCACCGACTCTGCTGGCCGGCGGCACGCTGTGGACAGCGGGTTCATCGTCCATAACGACGTGACCTACCCCTGGCTGCGCAGGCTCCTCGGCGAGCTGGACGTCGAGGTGCGCCCCGCCGAGATGAGCATGAGCGTCCGCTGTGAGGGGTGCGGGCTGGAGTATGCCGGCGGCCGCGGGCTGCGCGGCGTCTTCGCCCAGCCGCGCCGCCTCGCCGACCCCAGGTTTCTCCGGATGCTGTGGCAGGTCAGGCGGTTCCACCGGCGCGCATCGGCCTTCCTGCGCCTGACCGACGAGGCGAACCTCACGACGTACGGCGAGTTCCTGGAGCGGGAGGGGTTCACCGGCTACTTCATCGCCCATTACGCCGTTCCAGTCGTCTCGTGCGTGTGGTCCGCCGGGCGGGAGACCACGCTGGCCTACCCCGCGCGTTACCTATTCCGGTTCCTCGACCACCACGGCATGCTGCGCGTGAACGGCTCCCCGCAGTGGTGCACCGTCGCCGGCGGGTCACGGGTATACGTCGAACGGCTCACCGGGCTCCTGCCGGACGTCCGTGCGTCCCACCCTGTCACGGACGTCACCCGCGGCGAGGACAGCGTCCAGATCCGGGACGTCACCGGGCGGGTCACCAGCGTGGACCGCGTCGTCATCGCCACCCACGCCGACCAGGCCCTCGGCCTGATCACCGACCCCAGCGACGCAGAGGTCACCACCCTCAAGCAGTTCGGCTACTCGCGCAACCTCACCGTGCTGCACACCGATAGCTCGGTCCTGCCGGACGCCGCGCAGGCCCGGGCCAGCTGGAACTACCGGATGACGTCCTGCCACCGGCCCGATCAGCCCGTTGTGGTGAGCTACTGGATGAACCGGCTCCAGGGGCACCAATCGCCGGAGACCTTCCTCGTCACGCTCAACGACCGCGAGCGTCTCGACCCAGGCTCCGTTGCCGCGGTCATGCATTACGAGCACCCGATCTACACCCCCGAGGCGGTCCGGGCGCAATCGCAGCTCGCCGGCCTCGCCACCGGGCGCACCGTGTACGCCGGCGCCTACCACGGGTGGGGATTCCACGAGGACGGCTGCCGCTCCGGCGTGGAGGCGGCACGGCACTTCGGAGTGACCTGGTGAGCACCGCCTCGCTCGGCACGCCGGCGTCCGCGCCCGCACGCCCGCAGCTGCCCCAACTGCCGGCCCTGGTCGTCGGCCAGGTCACGCACCGGCGCCCCGGACCGGTCCGGCACGCCTTCCGGCACCAGGTCTACCAGTGGCTGGTCGACCTGGACTGCCTCCCCCGCCAGCCCTGGCACCTGCGGGCGTTCGCCAATTTCAGCAGCGCTGACCACCTCGGCGACCCCGGCCTGCCGATCAAGGGCAACATCGAGAACTACCTGGCGCTGGGCGGCATCGGCCTCGGTGAGCGGGGACGGGTGCTCATGCTGGCCAGCGCCCGGGTCCTGGGCCACGTGTTCGACCCGCTCTCGGTCTTCTGGTGCTATGACTCCGACGGCGTCCTCGCGTGCGTCGTCGCGGAGGTCCACAACACCTACGGCGAGCGGCACGCCTACCTCCTCCATCCGGACGAGGCCGGGACCGCCGTGACGGACAAGGGCTTCTATGTCTCCCCGTTCTTCGACGTTAGCGGCACCTACGAACTGCGGTTCACCCTGAGGCCAGACCTTGTCGCCACGACCGTGACGCTGCGCCGCGAGGGCGCCGTCGCGTTCTCGGCGGCCTTCCGGGGCCTCCCGGAGCCCGCGACGGCCCCGGCCCTGGCCCGCCGGCTGCATCCGCCAGCCCCTCATGCCCCAGCGGATCTCGGCCCTGATCCGGGTGCACGGCATCTGGCTGTGGCTTCGTGGCCTGCCCGTCGGCGCTCACCCGCACCACATCCGGCAGGAAGGAATCTGACCATGACCGTCTCCACCGCCATCAGCTGGCCCGCCGCCGCCACCACACCACGGGCGCCGCTCAGAGCCGGCATCGCCCGGGTGGTCTTCGACCATGCCGTACGGCGGGTCCGTGTCCGCGTCACCTACCCCGACGGCCGGGTGCTCGGAGCAGGGCCGCCGGCATCGCCCGAATTGGAGGTCGTTCGCCCTGCGGCGTTCTTGGCCCGGCTGGGCCGCGACGCCAAGATCGGGTTCGGTGAGGCCTACATGGCCGGGGACTGGCGGGCCGGGTCCGGCACCGACCTGGCCGACCTGCTGACATCCTTCGCCTCGCGGCTGACCACGCTGATTCCTCCGGCCCTGCAGCGGCTGCGTGTCTTCGTCGACCGGCGCGTCCCCCACGACCAGGAGAACACCCTTGATGGCTCGCGCAGCAACATCGCCGCTCACTACGACCTCAGCAACGACCTGTTCGCCGCCTTCCTGGACCCGACGATGACCTACTCCTCGGCGTGGTTCGACGACAGCGAGCCCGTGGAGACCGCAACCCGGCTCGAGGAGGCACAGCTGCGCAAGATCGACGGGATTCTCGACCTCGCCGGCGTACGCAGCGGCACCCGGCTGCTGGAGATCGGCACCGGATGGGGCACACTTGCCATCCGCGCCGCACAACGAGGTGCCCGCGTCACGACGATCACCCTGTCCTGCGAGCAGATGCGGCTGGCCCGTGAGCGGGTGGAAGCCGCCGGCCTGTCCGGGCTCGCCGAGGTGCGGGTGCAGGATTACCGCGAGGTCGACGGCGAGTACGACGCCATCGTCAGCGTCGAGATGATCGAGGCCGTCGGGGAGGCCTACTGGCCCGCCTACTTCGCGGCCCTTGACCGGCTCCTCGCTCCCGGCGGCAGGGCCGCCATCCAGGCCATCACCATGGACCACGACCGTTTCCTGGCCACCCGGCGCAGCTTCAGCTGGATCCAGAAGTACATCTTCCCCGGCGGCATCATCCCGTCCCTGCAGGCGGTCGACGAGACCCTCGCGGCCCACACCACGCTGCGCGTGACGCGGCAGCGCGAGCTGCGCCCGCACTACGCCCGGACCCTGCGCCTGTGGCGGGAACGCTTCCTCGATCAGTGGCCCCGCATCCACGCCCAGGGCTTCGACGAGGCCTTCCGCCGCATGTGGGAGTTCTACCTCGCCTACAGCGAGGCCGGCTTCCGCAGCGGCTACCTCGGCGTGAGCCAGCTCCAGCTGACCAGGAGGCCGGCATGAAGCTGACCGGAAAGGTGGCCTGGGTCGTCGGCGGAATCCAGCGGAATCGGCGCCGCCGTGGCACGCGAACTCGTACGCCGCGGCGCGACCGTCGCGATCTCTGCCCGGCGCAAGCAGCAGCTCCAAGATGTAGCGGGCGGGGACATGCTCGTCCTGCCCGCCGACGTCACCGACGCCGCCGCCGTCGCGGCCGCTGCAGCACGAGTCCGGGATGAGCTGGGCCCGATCGACCTCGCGGTGCTGTCGGCCGGCTACTGGAAGCAGATGGACCCGGCGGACTGGGACACCGAGGTCTTCGACCAGCACATCCGGGTCAATCTCGCCGGGATGAGCAACTCCATCGCGGCCGTGCTGCCCGGCATGCTGCGGCGACACCACGGTGTCATCGCCGGCGTCGCGTCCGTGGCCGGCTACCGCGGGCTGGCCGGCTCCGAAGCCTACGGCGCGACCAAGGCGGCACAGATCAACCTGCTCGAGTCCCTGCGCGTCCACATCGCCCGGACCGGGGTGCACGTGACGACGATCTGCCCGGGCTTCGTCCGCACCGACCTCACGGCCGGCAATCCCTTCCCCATGCCCTTCATCATCGATGCCGGCCAGGCCGCACGATCCATCTGCGACGGACTGGAGCATGAGCGCACCGAGATCGTCTTCCCCACCCGGATGGCGCTGCTGATGAAGACCGCGCGCCTCGTCCCCGCCCGTGCCTGGACCGCCCTGTGGGCTCGCACCTCGCTCACCTGACCCACGCCGGCCCCGGCCACCTCACCCGGCACCAAGGAACCCGAAGGACCCCATGAAATTGCAGAAGACCGTCATCGTCGACAAGCCGCTGGACGCGGTGTTCGGCTACCTCTCCGACTTCACCACGACAACCGAGTGGGATCCGGGCACCGTGGTCACCGTGACCCAGCACGGCGATGGAGGGGCCGGCACCACCTACCTCAACACCTCCGCCTTCCTCGGCCGGGAGACCCAGCTGACCTATGTCGTGCGTGAGTTCGTGCCCGGTGAGCGCATCCGGCTCCGCGGGGAGAACAAGACGGTCATCGCCGTCGACACCATGACCTTCCGCAGCGTCGATGCCGGCACCGAGGTGACCTACACAGCCGAGTTCACCTTCAAAGGCCCGTCCCGTCTCCTCGGCCCGCTGCTCAGGCCCGCCTTCGAGCGGCTCGGCAACCAAGCACAGGCCGGCATGCGCACAGCGCTAAACCAGCTCTGACCAACCAGGTCCGCGGCCGCGAAGAGCAGTACTGGCCGCGGCCAGTACTGCTCGCCGTGGCCCTCGATCAGGTCGACCCGGATCGACAACCAGGTTCGCGCGACTTCACACCTCCGGTGCGGTCAAACCCTGCCAGGCTGCCTGGCCTGGTGGCCGGCTGGCCACTTGGGAGCCCGGTCATCAGGGTGCATCAGCGAAGGCTCATTCGGGCCGCGGGCCGTCGCGCTGGGCCAGTTCCTGGCATACCTGGCGCACCGGTACGCGGCTCGGCCAGCGGCGGCGCGGATATAGGCGACCGCCGCGTACAGGGCGTACTGCCAGAAGTCGTCGGTCTGCCACCAGGCGACCTCGTCCAGCAGGTCCGGCTCGGTCCGCCGCGCAGCGCCGCCGCTGCCAGGATCGCGAACTGAAGCTTCTTGTTCTGCCGGCCGCGGAAGGCGCACTCGGGCAGGAACCGCTCCCGCATCCCTTCCGAGGCCAGCGGGTCGGCGCGGCTGGCCCCGCACCAGTCCAGCACGTCCACTGCGACGTGGAGGAACACCTCGCCGGGGAAAGTGCTGTTCCGGGGATGCGGGGGCGCCAGCTCACCCACCAGCTCGGCTACTTCGCTATCGCGGGCCAGCCCGTTAAGCAGGATCCGGCGGGCGGTGGCCGCGTCCTGGGGCGTGGGCAGGTTCCTGGCAGGCATACCCAGACGGTAGGGCAGAACCGATCCGGCCGTTTGGTCTTCGGCACGCTGGCGGGGCGGGCAGCGGCCACGTCCTGGCGGGCGTTCGGTGCGCCGCGCACCCCTATGATCAGCTGGTGATCCTGCGGTGCACGAACAAGCTGCTGGCTGTCCTCGGCCCGGGCCGCGTCGCCGGGCCAGGACCTACACCAGATGCCGAGGACTGGTACGCCAGCCTGCTCTGGTTTGACCGGCGCACGTGCCTGCTGCTCACTCACGCCGCCACCCTGTTTTCGATCTTCGAGACCGACGTGCGCGCAGTGGACCTGCGCGCAACGCACCGTCTGGCCACCGGGCTGGTCGAGCGGGAACTCCGCCGCGAGGGCCTGCCGCCTGCAACGTTCGGCAACCTGCGCTCGCAGGAGCTGATCGTGGCCAAGACCGCGGACCGCAGCGTGCTGGGGTGCATGAACGACATGGCGTTCCTCTGTGAGGTGGCCATCAGCGATGCTGGTGGCCTGGCACATTGTGACCTCGGCGAGCTGAACCATGCGCTGCACCGCAACACACCAACAGCTCTCGCGGCTACCGGCCCCCCAGTCGAGCTCGCCGCACAACAGCTTGAGCGCGGGCAATCAAGCGGAAAAGGAACAGGCCAGGAGCCGGCGCCACCCAGCTAACTCCGCGCTTGGATCTCCAGCCGGGCCGACATCACGTTCCGTGGCTGAACACCATCCACCCGAGTATTCCGTAGCCGCCGATCCGTGCGGCCTGCTGATCCACTTCGGGCTCGCTGGTGAAGGCGCATAAGGATGATCGGGGCATCTGGATCGCTGTGCTCAGCTGCGGCGCGGCCTCCTGTGTCAGAACGCGCAGCCGGACGGTCCTGGCCGGCGGTCGTGGGCGGCAGGACTGAGACCGCGATCAGGTGTAGTCCGGCGGCGTGCGCATCAGCCGGGGCGTGCTGGCTCTGCGCGCGAGGACAAGCCGGTACCGCGGGCTGCCGTCCTCGCGCCGGCCCAGAGCCGTCAGCGGGACTGCCGTCACGGTGAATCCGGATGCGGTCAGGTCGGCGCGGACCGCGGGCAGCGGGCAGGTGCGGTAGTACATGACGAACGGGGGACGCCACACGGCATTGCGGACCCGCATGGCCAGGTCGAACCCGAGCAGTGCCCAGTACCAGCCGGAGGTGACGGGCTGCGGCGCGCCGGCCGGGAAGGCGAAAATCCCGCCGGGCCGCAGCGCGCGGTACACGCCGGCGAACAGCGCGGGCCGTTCGGCGGGCAGGAAGTGCCCGAGCGCTCCGAAGCTGACCGCCAGGTCGAAGGTCCCGGCGAAGGGCAGGGCCCGGACGTCGGCCCGTACCCACCCGGCGCCAGGGTGCGCACGGCGCGCCTGCGCGAGCATGCCCGTGCTGAAGTCGACCCCGGTGACCGGTCCCTGGCACAGGGATGCCAGGACCCGCATGCCCGCGCCGGTGCCGCAGCACACGTCCAGTCCCCGGCCGAACGGGCCGAGCGGGCACAGCGCACAGGCGGTCGCGTCAAGCACGCCGTCGGGGGTGCGAAAAGGCGTGTGGTCGAACTTCGGGGCAAGCAGGTCGTAGCCGCCCTCGACCGAGGACAGCGCCTGCATCGCCAGCTCACGCAGTGACGGGCCTTGAGGCGAGAACATCGGCCAAGGGTACTTTCCCAATGCCAGACAGACCGACAGCTCCGGGATCACCCCACCGCACCCAGGGCCAGGCGCAGGTCAGCAGCACTTCGCATCCAAAGACATACCCGGCGACCTGACGGATGAGGCCACCCCGCGTGATCAGCGCGAGGTCCCCGCAAGGACGCGCGCCTACCCGCCGTTCGGGACGGCGACGGGGCCCTCGGCGCTCGTCAGCTGAGGCGCGCAGATCAGGGTCGATTTGGCGCCAGGATCTCCGGCGGGGCTCCTGGGAGACGACCGGACATACCGATGAGCGGGTGTTCGTGTCTGAGGTGCTGGTGCCGCTGCCTGGGCTGAATGTTCTGTGCGCCCTGGCTGGGCTCAATTTGGTGGTTCCGCGGCCGGTCACCCCCTGGCGATCAAGGCAGCGAGTGCCGCCGTGACGGCGGTAGGCGAGTATCCGTGGGCGGCTGGCCGTCTTCCACGATGCGGAAGACGGGGTAGTGCTTGGCGATCCGGCCGATCTCCTCCAGCGACGGGTCGGCGCTCAGGCCGAAGTAGTAGCGGGCCTCGTTCGTCACGGCCCCGGAGCCGGCCCGCCTGCCGGCCCGTAGCAGGTAGGCCTGGATGACGGGAGCCCGCTCATTCTCCGGCACCTCAACTAGCCTGGCCGCGTGCCGCTGCCTGCGGCCGAGCACGACTCGCCCGCCGGCGGCGCGCACGTTGCGGACCCACTCGGACTCGCCGGCGAGGGCCACCAGGTAGTGGCCGCAGTCACGGGCGACCCGGACGAGGGTCGTACGGCGGATCACGCCAGACCTGCGGCCCGGGACCTCCAAAGTGATCACGTAGCCCGGGCTGATGCCTGCGGTGGTCAGGAGCGTCCCAAGCGGCTGAAAGCGCAGGTACATATCGGGGGGCCGGCGATACCGGGTCCGGCGGCTGTAGTCGACGGGCCGGAAGAACCCCGGCGCCACCCTCGGCTCGCTGGCCAGGCGGCCGGCGAAAGAGCGCAAGGCTGCCGCCGTCGCCGCTGTGGTCATGGGCGTTCCGTGGCCGGGTGCCAGCACTCGCGGCCCGAGCCGGGCGAGCCGGGCAACGGACTGAGTGGCCGCCGCCCAGTTCCAGGTCGAAATGCGCGGCGGGCCGGAGATTGTCCGCTTGCCGGGCAGCGGCAGCAGCCCCCACAGCGAGCTGCCGTTCACGGTCAGCAGGGCATCGCCGGTGATCAGCACCCTGTCGCTCGCGCGGAAGTAACTGACATGGCCAGGGGTGTGGCCCGGGGTGGGAATGCGCTCCCAGTCCGGGAGCCCGGGAACGCCAGCGCCCGGGTCAACTGCGGTCACGATACGCAGGCACGCCTCGAATTCTCCTTCCGGGAGGAACCCCGTCAAGGGCCCGGTGACCCGGCCGATCGGGTCGGAGTAGGCCAGCTTCCCCGTCGGCAGCGGCAGCTCGCCCGGATCGGCATAGACCGGGAGGTTCCAGGCCCGCGCCAGCTCAGCGGCTGAGCCGGCATGGTCAGGGTGCAGGTGCGTCAGCAGGATCGCGGCTGGCGCCGTGCCCGCCCCGAACAGCGTCTCGGCGCTCTTCTTAATCAGCTCGCCCCGGTGCGGCCATGCGGCGTCGACCAGGACCCACGACGAGCCAGATCGCACCAGGTAGACATTGGATTTCCGGGTCCCTTCCGCAATCCAATACACCCCGGTCGCGATTTCCACCGGCCAGGAACCAGTCCTCATCGTTCCGCCTCTGATTCCCATGGACGAAACGCTACGCCGATGACCGGCGCCACCGGCAGGAGCCAAAGCCCGGATCTGCGCTCTGGCGAGAACGCGAGCCCGGCCCAGCCCGGCGGCCGACGCTGAACTCCTGCTCATAAAGCGCCGCACAGGCCGTGCGGGACTCCCGGGCAGACGCCACCTCGCCGCATGGGCGGCCAGGAACGGGCACGAGAAGTGGCCGGCTGGCCGCAGATGCGGGACGGGGACGTTCAGCCGGCGGCGCCGCCTGTGCCGCCAGCGGGCGCCTCGCCCTGCCCGGCGGTGCTGCCCGAGATGGTGCGGCTGCCGCCGGACGCACGGGTGACCTCGATCCGGCGGGCCTTTGTCTTGGGTGACGCCGGGATGGTCACGTGCAGGACACCGTCGGCATAGCCGGCGGTGAGGTTCTCCGCGTCCACGCCCTCGCCGAGGGACAACTGCCGGGTGAACGACCCCTGGGGCCGCTCGGCCGCAATGACCTGCTCGCTCGCGCCGTAGTGCGGGCCGCGCTCGGCCTGGATCGTCAGGGTGCCGTGCTCGACCATCACCTCGACGCTGCCCGGGTCAACGCCGGGCAGGTCGGCCTCCACGTGGTAGCTGCCGTCCTCGGTGCGGTAGACGTCCATGGGCATAGCCAGCGGGGCCCGCGTCCCGCTAGCCGCCATGGAGAAGAGCCGCTCGAAAGGGTCCCGGAAGGGCTCGAACCGGATCACTGCCATCGCTGCCTCCTCCTCGCGCGGTGGCCGCACCGGAACCATGTGCGGCCCCGGCCCACGCGGTCCTCTCACCGACAGGGTAGGTCCCCGGCCGCTCCCTTTCACCCCCCGGCCACGGCGATCATGGCACATCACCTCATCGATTCGAGCACGCCTCACGCGGGCAGATGCGGATACTTCGGCTGGCCTGCTGCCACGGTGGGATAGCCAGCGAATGACCTTCGATCTCGAAGCGTCGTGCCGGGTCACTGGCAGGCGGGTGATCCGTCATCGTGACCACGACATTGCCTCTCTCGTGTCCTGCGTCGACGTGCCGGTGCGCGTCGGCGATCCGCTGCAACGGGTAGCACGCCTTTATGACCGGGGCGAACGTTGACGCCTCGGTCAGTTCCTCGATGCAAAGAGGTCCCTGCGCTTCTCGCTGGGGAGCAGTCGCTTGGCAGGTACGGACGCCCAGATCGGCACGATCTGCGTGCAGTCACCCGCTCGAGCAACGCAGCTGTCAGCAATACCGATTCGGCGCTCCGGGCGCCCTGCCCGTCCGTGACATCCCCGGCGCGGTCGCTCGGCGTGTCGGTGGCCGATCAGTCGCAGGGTCACAGCAACGGCTCCCGCCAAGTCGCACGCTCACGATCCTGTCGCTGGCGCGTGGAAGGGCACCCCATGACCGTGCTCGCGATAAGTGACGCGAGATGCTCATGGCCAGCGTCGCGTAACACCAGGCAGGCATCGCTTACGGTTTGACGGCACGGGGCGCGCCCGGTGGCCGCCCCAGCTGGCTCCCCCGCGACACTGTTTGTACAGGTTGACGGGTTGCGGGAGAATCCTCTCCGGAGCCGTGAGCCCACGCAGCGGGTACTGACCACCAAGGTCGATCACCACGGGACCCGACGCGGACCGATCCGAGCCGAGGCGTCCGTGGCACAGCTCAGGTGAGCGACTGTCCCGAGCTCCTGGGCGTATTTTGCACCCAGTTGCTCAGCATTGCTGCTACGAGTCACCCTGCCGCTGGCATCATGCCCGGAGGACGCGGTTGCCCCACGTACTGGTGGGGTTTACCCGGATGAAGTGCGCAGGCACCCCCTCGATCCACGGCTCAAGCCCGGCGCCGATGATCGGCGCGCGCTCGGCCTCGGTATCCAGATGATGCGCTGCTCCCCGCACCAGGACGATCCACCCCTCGCGCGCCTCCAGATCGATCTGGTCGGCCTCCACGGCGACCTGGTACTCGGCGTGCGCAATACCAGTACGCAAGTCTTCGTCAAACAGGGCGGGGTCCCACGTGCCCAGGACAATCGACTCGCCGTCGATCCTGTACACGGTCGGCAGCGCCGTGGGCCCATATCGGCTGTTGTAGACCAGACGCCCCAGACCGCCGTTGGCGAGCAGCTGCATGCATTCGGCCTCACTGGGCACAGGCGTGTACACGCCGGCCGAACCACAGGTCTCAAGCATTGCTCGGGCGGGTGGGGCGCCGATGCTGTACAGCACCCGAGTACAGCAACGGGCACGCATTCAGGCGGATCACCGGGGACCTCTGTGGACTACCAAATAGTTGCTGACCTGGGCATACGCTGGGCATCGCGTGCACGTGCCAGTATCTGGGGGTCAAGGGGTCGCGGGTTCAAATCTCGCCGTCCCGACTGTTTTTCGAACGCTTCTTCGCCATGTACAGCAGCAGTACAGCAGTACCCGGGGAAGACTCTTAAGGTCTGCATGCGGCCTCTGAATGGCCGCCATGCGGTCGGCGGATTCAAGATCACGACGTTGGGCCGGGGTGGATTTGCGTCCCGGGTGTTACGTTGTTCGCGATAAGCACCGGACGTCACTCCGGACTTCCGCAGATGACGGGCACACGATGAGGCGAAATGGGTGTCTGACCTTGGGAAACGGCATGAAGGCGTGATCGGGTCGTGTTACTACGGGCCTGTGCCGGGCTGGCCTGTCATCAAGCTCGTTCTGGGAGCGTGAAGTCGAGGAACTTGGGTGGTTCGGGCAGGTCAAGGGCGCGCAGGATGTGCTGCTGGCCGCGGGTGGCCGCGGAGCGCTGGGCGGCGCGGCCGTCGGGGGTGGCGAGGGTGACCAGGTGCATGCGGTCGAGCTCGTGGCGCAGGTTGCGCCAGGTGTCGCCGGTGGCGTTCTCGGCGACCCGGATCAGCAGCAGCGCCAGCCAGCACAGCTGGATGTGGGCGCGGATGCGGTCCTCGCGGTAGTGGAAGACATGCGCCTCGCGGGCGATCGCGGTGTGGTCGATGCGCAGCAGCCCGGTCTTGGTGCGCCGCAGGAACCGGCGCAGCCCGGGCTTGTCCCGCAGCTGCCCGGTGAGTTCGTCACGCTTGCCCGCGGGCCAGTCGTCTGAGCCGTCGATGAGGCCCTGCAGGTGGGTGACCAGCCGCTCGCGTACGGCGGCGTCACGCTCGGCGGCCTCGGGGTTGTGGCAGATCACGAACCGCTGCGCGCGTGCTCCGTCCCCGCCCTGCGGCACCCAGGCTTCCTTGACCCGCAGGTTCCCGGCGACGGTGTGGTAGCGGCCCTGGCGGCCCAGCGCGGCGGCAGCCTGGCTGTTGGCATGCCGCAGCTTCTCGGCGTGGATGTAGTGCCCGCCGCCCCGGGTCAGGTAGGCGCGGTTGGCGGCAGAGGCGAACCCCCGGTCGGCGACCCAGACCAGGCGGCGCAGGTTCCAGCCGTCCAGGCCGTCCTTGACGGTGCGGATGATCTCCTGGTCGCTGGTGTCGCCGGGGAAGGTCCAGCAGCGCACCGGGATCCCGTCGCGGGTGACCGCCAGCGCGATGACCACCTGCGGCAGGTCATCGCGGTGATCCTTGGAGTGCCCGAACGTGCGGGCCCCGGATTCGGCGGGCTTGCTGATCTGGTCATCGGCGGGCTCGCCGGCCTGCTCGCCGGGCTCGCCGGGCACCTCGCACTCCCAGTAGGTGGAGGTGGTGTCCACGAAAACGATGTCCAGGTCCAGGTTGAGCAGGTGCGCAACCGAGCCGAAGATCTCCCCGGCGATCTCCTCCAGCGCCGCCAGCAGGAAGTCCATCGCCCGGTAGGCCTGATCGTCGGAGAACCCCGCACAGCCCTCCACCGCGACCCGCTCGGCGACCCACCTCGTCGCAGCCAGCTTGGACGCCGGTTCCAGCGCCCGCTGCGCCACCAGCGCGAAGATCACCCGCTCGGTGGTCTCCCCGTCCAGTCGCCGGCCTGCCGCCACCCGCCGGACCGCGCGGCCGATCTCCAGCCGCTCCCACAGCTGGCCGAGCACCCACGCCCCGCCCACCCGGCGCGAGTCGAGCACGTCGACCTCGGCGGCCGCCGCTGCTGCGACCGCCTGCTCCGGTTCGAGGAACCGGGAGATCGAGGCGACCAGCCGGGCCAGCGCATCCCGGTCGACCGTATCGGCGCGGCCGAAGTTGTGGATCACCTTGGCGACCGGGCTGCCGGTGCGCGGGTGCCGCTCGTTGTGCGCCAGCTGCAGGTACCGCACGACGCTGCCGTCCTTATTGACCCGCCGGGTCTCACGCAGGTACACGCCTGCAAGCCAAGCCATCAGAGCAGCCCAAAGCAAGCGACGCGCCCTAATTCGTGTGCCTACGCCCGACGAGTCCCGGGCCACCTCCCCAAGTCCCTCACCAGGGAAAACCATCGTGATCAAGCCCAGATTTGCCTACGACCTGCGGAAGTCCGGTCACTGACGGCGAGCCTCGGTTGCCGGCATGCCTATCCAGTGGGCGTCTCCGCCGTGCTCACCCTGGCACCGGGATCCTCACCTTGGCGGCTCCAGTCGGCGCATGGCGGTACCCCGGCTTACGTCACGGACGGTGACGGCAGGGCCGGGATGCGGTACGCGAGATCCGCCGTTCTGGATGGAAGAGCCGATGAGGCTTCCTGATTGGCCGGGCGCGCCGATGGATCATTCTGGGGCTGCTTTGCATGTCAGGGCATGCTGGCGATGTCGGCCCGCAGCAGTCTGCGCGGGCCTGCGCTCGGCGGTCACGGGCCGGCTGGCCGGGCTGCGCACCGGCCAGCTCATGGACGGCCGGAGATCTCGGGCTTGCCGGAGCGCGGGTCAGGCCCATCACCCGTTCGGGGTGAGGTAGCGGCAGCCGCTCATGGGGTTGGATGACACTGGCGGTTTGCCGGTGCCTGGCGGGGACAGGCACGCCCGGAATGTCCTCAGAGGAGTGGAGGCTGGCATGCCCGGCTCAGCTACCCGCGCCAGTGCGCTCGATCATGTGGTGGTGGTGCTGTTTGAGAACCGGTCCCTGGACAACGTGCTGGGCCGCCTGTACGGGCCGGGGGACGGTAAGGCCTTCGAGGGCGTCATCGGGAAGGAGCTGAGCAACCCGATCCCCGGATGGGCGGAGCACGGCGCTGGCCGCGAGGTGGTGCCCTAAGGCGTCAGTGCCGACTTGGATTCCCCTAATCCGGACTCGGGTGAGGAGTGGTATCACACCAACACGCAGCTGTTCGGCGCGATCGATGACCACAACCGGTTCAAGATCGGCGAGGGCGTGACAGCACCGTGGAACGCGCCGCCGCCGGGTGCGGTTCCGGCCATGGACGGGTTCGTCGCCGACTACATCAGCACGTTCACCGGTGAAGTCGGGCGGCAGCCGGCCTATGAGGAGTACGCCCAGATCATGACCGGGTACAGCCCGCAGCAGCTGCCGGTGCTGAGCGGCATCGCGCGTGAGTTCGGGGTGTTTGACCACTGGTTTTCCGAGGTGCCGTCGCAGACGTTCATGAACCGGTCGTTCTGGACGGCGGCGACGTCGTTGGGGCTGGTCGTGAACAGCCCGGTGAGGAAGTGGTTCACCGACAACGACGCGGAGACGATCTTCGAGCGGCTTGAGCAGCACGGCAGGACCCGGAAGGTCTATGTGATGGAGCCGATGTGCCTGTCGTTCACCGGTGTCATCCACTATCCCCGGCTGAAGGACCGGCTGGCGACGCATTTCGTGCGGTTTTCCGAGTTCGAGAAGGACGCCGCGGCCGGGACCCTGCCCGATTTCTCGCTGATCGAGCCGGACATGATCGCCGGGCACGGCGACTACCACCCGGCGTTCGGCCGGTCATTTTTCGGCGGCAACGTCGATATCGGGCTGGACCCGTCGTCGGCAATGCTGGGCGGCGAGGCGTTCCTGGAGCGGGTCTTCAACGCCTACCGGTCCGCCACCGCAGAGCCGGGCACTAACGTCTGGAACACCACCTTGCTGATCGGTTGGGACGAGCCAGGCGGAACCTACGACCACGTGCCGCCGGGACCGGTCCCGCCGCCCGATCCGGCCGCACCGGCGGGTGAGTTCGGCTTCACATTCGACCGTTCCGGCTACCGCGTCCCCGCCATTGTCGTGTCGCCATGGGTCGAGCCGGGCTCGGTGTACAACGAGGAGTACCGGCACACCTCGCTGATCGCGACGCTGCGCAAGGCCTGGGACCTCGGCGCGCCGTTCACCCAGCGCGACGCCTCGGCGCGCACCTTCGATCACGTGTTCACCCGCGGCACCCCGCGCGACCCGCAGACCTGGGCCACCGTCGCGGCCCGGCCCCTGCCTGCATGGGCGATTGACTACCAGACCATGGGCCAGGCCCTCGGCTACCTGGGCAAGGACGTCGCACCCGGCATCATCGAGCACGCCAGGCAGATGGGGGTCAAACTCCCACCGCAACTAGACGACCCCTCCGCCGAACTCACGCCCGAAGGCGTTCCTGGAGGCCGAGGGCCTGCCCACCGTCACCGTGGCCGCGGCGCTGGCCTGGGCGCAGGGACCCGGCGCCGGCCCCGCCACCAGCATCGCGCCGCGCCGGATGACCATCACCCGTGGCTTCGCCCGCTACCTGGCCGGCATCGATGCCCGCACCGAGGTGCCGCCGGCGGGGCTGATCGCCGGCCGCCACCGCTGGCGGCCGCCGTATATCTACACTCCCGGCGACATCGAGGCGCTGATGGCCCAGGCCCGGCAGCTAACACCGATGCCAGCGGCCACGCACGAGACGCTGGTCGGGCTGCTGGCCGTCACCGGGGATGCGGGTGGGTGAGGCGATCCGCCTCCAGCGGCCCGACCTGCTGTGGGCCGAAGCGATGATCGTCGTGCGCGACTCGAAATTCGGGAAATCCCGCCTCGTCCCCCTCCACGCCAGCGCCGTCGCCGCGCTGGCCGCCTACGCCGGGCAACGGGACCGGTTCCAGCCACGGCCGGAAACCCCCGCGTTCTTCGTCTCGACCGCCGGCACCGCCCTGTTGTACTGCGACGTCTGCCACACGTTCCGCAAGATCGTCGATGCGACCGGGGTGGGATCGCCGCGCCGCCCGAGAATTCACGACATCCGCCATTAGATGACATGCATCGGGCCGGACTGAGCTGAGGTTGGCGGCCGGGTGCCGGGAGACCTCCCCAGCTCAGACGCGCGTCACGATGGACCGCGTAGGCAATTCGCATGGGGCGCGTGCGCGCCCCCTCGGAGCGTGAGGAGGTCCCGATGCCCATCGTAGGCGGGCTGGATATCCACCGGAAGCAGATCACCTTCGACTATCTCGACACCGGCACCGGGCAGGTGCGGCGCGGCCAGATCAGCCCAGCCGACCGGGTGCACCTGCGCGCCTGGCTGGCGCGGTTCGCCGGCCTCGAGGATGTGGCGTTCGCGCTGGAGGCGTGCACGGGGTGGCGGTATATCGCGGAGGAGCTGGCCGCGGCCGGCATCGCGGTGCATCTGGCCGAGCCGGCCGACACCGCGTTCGCCCGCGGCCGCAAGCGGCACGCCAAGACCGATAAGACCGACTCCCGGCACCTGCGGATGCTGCTGGCCGAGGGGCGGCTGCCGGAGTGCTGGATCCCGCCCGGCCACATCCTGGAATGCCGGGCGCTGCTCGAGCTGTACAACGACCTGCGGGCCGAGCACACCGCCTGGGTGCAGCGGATCCACGCGGTCTTGTTCCACCAGGGCGCTCCGGCCCTGGGCGAGGGGACGCTGCGCACCGAGCAGGGCCTGGCCGCGCTGCGGGTGGCCGCGGCCGCGCATCTGTCCCCGGCCGGGCAGCTGCAGGTCGCCACCGCGCTGGAGGTGCTCGAAGCACTGGAAACCCGGCAGCACGCGGTGCGGCATCAGCTGCTGGCTGCCGCCCGGCACCTGACCGGTGCCAAGGTCCTGGCCGCGCGGCTGTACGGGGTCGGGCCGGTCACCGCGCTGGCGATGACCTGCTGGCTGGGCGGGGAGGGCCGGTTCTCCTCCTCCCGCCAGGCGGTCCGGTTCGCCGGGCTGGACGTCACCGTCTGGTCCTCCGACCGCAAGGGCCCGCCCGGGCGGCTGTCCCGGCAGGGACCGCCGGTGCTGCGCTGGGCGGTGTACGAGGCCGGCAAGACCCACGCCCGCTCGTCGGCCCCGGACCACCGCTACTACGCCCAGGTTAAGGACCGCTGTAACGGCAAGCGCGCCGCGCTGTCTGAGGCCCGCAAGATCCTCCGGCAGGCCTGCCACATCCTGGCCGAGCTCGGCGACGACGCGCTCGCCCCCGCGGCCTGAACCCGCCCCCATGCCATGGTGACCAGCCCGTGACCGCCGGCCCGGGCCGGGCCCGCCGCAGCCGTACTCACCCGATGGGGGACCACCGCGGCCAGCTCCCGCCGATCCGCTGTCAGCCGCCGCCGGCCCGCCCTCAACGGGCCAGGCGGATGGCCTGATTAGACTGAGCGGCCGCATCCCCGCAGGCCGGGGACACCCAATCAATCATCATGTCGCCGGGGCAGCGCCTGCGCCCCGCGGACCTAGGTAAGGCTGGCTGCTCCCTGGCCCCGCCCCCGGCCGCCACGGCTCGTCACCCCGCGCAGAAAGGCCAACCAGCCTGAACCGCTGAACCACATCTACACCAGCGGCTCGCTGCCCCGCCGCCTGGCATGATCCGCTCCCGGCAGCTATCGGGCACAGGGAGCAGACTCAGCCACGCCCCAGACCAGGGGCAACCACGACTGGTGAGCATCGGCATCGAGCTGACCGGCCGCCCCGGAATTTGACAAGGGAACCCTCGCGAGGACCCTGATCGGGCTATACGGGGCAGGTCACAAGCCTGCCCGATCGGCGGAAAGCCTACGGGTCCTCGCCCCTTGTCAAATTCCTGCACTCGCGAGGGAACGTCGCAGAACGCGCTTGCGGTCAACGGCGGATGCAGGTAAGGCGGACGGCTGGGTTATGCGCCCTGCCGTGGTGTTTCCGCTGCTAGGGGCGGCGGAGCTCGTCTTGTAGTCCGCATAATGCTGCTCGCCAGCGTCATCGCCCCAGCGAGTCGAGCCAGCCGACCAGGGACGAGTCCAAGGTCCAGTCCGGCAAGGCGTCTGGGGTGAGTGGTTCGTAGGCATTTTCAATCGCTCTGCGTTTGGTCTCGGCGTCTGCACGGGCGTAGATCTCGGTGGTGGACACATCGGCATGGCCGAGCAGATCGCGGATGTAGATCAGGTTGACGCCGGCCTGGACCAGGTGCATGGCCCGGCTCCGCCGGAGCGTATGAGGCGTGACCTGCAGGCAGGGAGCCCAGCCGGGGTCGCGCGCCCGGACGGCCCGCACGTGGCGGGCCAGCAGCTTAGCCACCCCGGACCGTGTCAATCTGGTGTGGTTCGGCCCGGCGAACAGCGGGTCCGCGTCGGCGCCGACGCCGGGATGCCGATCGCGGTGGTTGAGATAGTCGTCGACGAGCTGGGCGGTCGGCTCCATCGCGGGCACGTACCGGATCTTGGAACCCTTCCCGCGGATCACCACCGTCATCGGGCTGCCGCGGCGGATGTCAGCGACGTCGAGGTCGCAGAGCTCCTGGACGCGGGCGGCGGTGTCGTAGGCCAGGGCGAGCAGGACGGTGTCCCTGACAGCGCGTGCGCTGGCCGTACCAGGTCCGGCGAGCAGCGTTTTGACCTCGTCGCCGGTCAGGTGGTCTAGCCCGAAGTTACGGCCAGTTTGGTAGGCGGTTTTGTTTTCTGACCTGGCCTTTTGCCTGGCCTGGCTGGGTTGTGTTCTGACTACTTCAAGGTGAGCGGTATCGGGACGCCGAGGAGGTCGAAGGCCTGCCGCTGGGTGCTGGTCGGCTCGGAGAGCATCGGGATGGTGACCTGGGTGCCGGTGTACCGGACCTGGTTGCGGGTCAGGGTGGCCAGGTGCTCGAGCAGGCCGCGGAAGCTGTAGTAGGGCTGCCCGGCCGGGTCGTGCTGGTATGACGCCTTGGCCTGGGCGGCCGCGGAGCGGCGGGCCGGGGCGACCGGGTTGCCGGGGACGGGCGGGTTCTGGTCGGTGAAGGTCAGCGGGGCCAGGGCGCGGCGCAGGTGCCAGGTCAGGTAGCAGGCGAGCATGCAGATCAGCACGTGCGCCTTGACGCGTTCTTCGAGCCGGTGGAAGACCGGCCGCAGGTCCAGGTCGTCGGCTTTGATGTGCCGGAAGTCCCGCTCGACATATTTGAGGTTCTTGTAGGCGGCCACCACGCCGGGCGCGTCCAGGTCGCTGGCGGGGATGGGGGTGCGCAGCACGTAGAACCCGTCCAGGGCGGCTTCGGCATCGATCTGGTCCTGCTTGCGGGTGACGCTCAGGCTGGTATCGGTGATGGTGACGGTGAAGTGCTTGCCGGTCTTGTACGTGCTGATCACCTTGCCGACCTCGACCCCGATCTCGCCGGCACCCTGGAGCCGTCCGGCGGCCACCCGGGCGGTGATGGGGGCGAGCAGTTTCTCGGTGGCGGCGAGCAGGTCTTCGCGCTTGCGGGCCCGCTCGGCGGCCAGCACCGGGTTGCGGCAGGCGATCAGCCGCTCGCCGGGGAAGTCATCGGAGGTGATCTCGGCGAGATCTTGCTGATCGAAGAGGCTGAGCTGGAGCGGGCCGTCGTCGGCCATGAGCTTTTTGATGGCGGGGGCGCGCAGCGCGGTGATCCACCCGTAGGCATCCGGCCGCGGGGTCCCGTCTTCCAGCTGGTTCAGGGCCCGGATCCGCGCCGAGGTGATCATCCCCCGGTCCCCGACCATGATCATCTGCTCCAGCCCGAACTTCTCCCGCACCACGTCCACGATGGTGGTGAAGGCGCCGGGGTCGCCGGTGTTGCCGGGGAGCACCCGGACCGCGACCGGCCGGCCTGCCGGGTCGGTGAGCAGCCCGTACTCGATCTGCAGCTTGCCTTTCTTGCCGTCCCGGGAGTAGCCGCGGGCGGCCAGCGGGCAATGCGAGCCTTCCAGCCACGAGCTGGACAGGTCGAACAGCGCCATCTTCGACGGGTTGGGCTCCGGGCCGAGGTGCCGGCGGGCCAGCTCCGCCTCGATCGCGTCCTGCCGGTGCTCCAGCCAGTCCATCGCGGCGTAGATGTCATCGGTGGACGCCCCGGCTACGCCGAGGTCGGCGCCCAGGGTGGTGTCGTCCCACCAGGTCAGGGTGGACAGTTTGGAGCCGGGCTGGATCACCCGGGAGATGATCAGCGCCAGGGCCAGGTCCCGCTGGCGGCCAGCCGGGCCCAGCAGCGCGGGCAGGCCCAGCTTGGCGGCCAGGGCGTGCACGGCGGCGACGTGGCCATGCGGCAGCGACCGGGTGATGGTGACGGCCTCGGCGGCAGGGACGAGCTGCCGGCCCTTCAGCCCGGCGTCGATCAGGTCGATGACGTGGCCGGGCAGGGCGGACAGGCTGGCGACGGTCTCGTTCCTGACCTTGCCGCCGTCGCGGTAGGTGCGCCGCAGGTACGCCGAGGTGTAGTCCTTGCGGCGGCCCTGCTTATCCACGTAGCCGGTCTTGCTGACTCTGACTACGTGAACTTTCCCGCTGGTTCCCGCCATAGCCCCGATCGTAAGGGAATATCTGCGCATAACCCGGCAGCGACACGCCAGAAATTCTGACTACGCTCCGCAGGCAGATTCCACCGAAGCCGCAGGTCAGGATGCAACGCCTACAGAGAGCTACGGCAACTTCGGTCTAGCTGCGGGGCCGGGGTCTTTTTCTGGCGGATCGCGAGGACCTGGGTAACCTGGTCGAGATGGTCGGGCTGCTCGACGGCGGTGTATCGGCAAAACGACTTGATCACCGCGAGGCGCTGGTTGCGGGTGGCCGCCGAGCAGCACCGCTCGGTTTCCAGCCAGTCAAGGAACCGCAGAACCCGGGGCCGGTCGATGTCGGCCAGGCGCAGCTTCTCCGGCGGTATGCGCTCCGTGTCCCTGAACCAGGTGAGCAGCAGTTTCATCGCGTCCCGGTAGGATGCCACGGTCCTCGGCGAGGCTGCGCGCTCCCTGGCCAGGTGGTTGGTGAAGAACTTCGCCAGCCAGCGCCCGGCCAGATCCGGCGGCGGCGCGGGGCGCGGGTTCACCGCTCGTCCCCGGGCGGCGCGGGCATGACGTAGCCGAACCGGACCTGGGCCTTGGCCATCACCTCGGGGTAGGCGTCCGCGGTCAGCCTCAGGTAGTACTGGGTGCCGCGAAGGTCGGCGTGCCCCATGTAGCACGCCAGGTAGGGCAGCATCACGGCCAGGTCCGCGCCTTCCGCGGCCCAGCGTCGCAGGTTGGCGACGGCGAATCCGTGACGCAGGGAGTGCGGGTGCGGGCCGCCCGTGAAGTGGGGGATGCCGGCGTCGGCCAGGTAGCCGCGGAACCGCACGTATACGGTCGACTGGCTGATCGGCCGGCCGGCCGCGACGCTGTAGAACACGAAGTCGCTCGTTTCGGGGGCGGGGTGCGCGGCCGCGATGTAGTCCACGATGGTCACGGTGAGCCGGCCGGTGAGCGGCACGGTCCGGCTCTCGCCGTTCTTGGAGTCGCGGATGCGCAGCGTCCCGCTACGGGTGTCCACATCGGCCAGGGTCAGGCTGAGCGCCTCGGAAACTCTCAGCCCGGCGCCGTAGAGCACCCTGAACAGGACCGGGTCGACCATTGCCTTGTCCGGGAAGCTGGACATGGGCTGGGAGTCGATCGCGGCGAACAAGCGGCGCACCTCGTCGTCGGTGAACACATACGGGGGCTGGTGGCTGACACGGACCTGAGTTGCCGCAGCCGGGGTGCAGGCATCCCAGCCGGCCGCCCGGGCGTACTCGGCCAGCTGGCGAAGCGCCAGCTGGTTACGCCGGATGGTGGAGGCCCGCAGGTGATGGCCGTAAAGGAACCCGTCGACCGCTTCTTTGGTGATGGACCCGTCCGGGTAGCCCTCCCGCCGGCAGTGGCCGGCGAACTGGCGCAGCACCCGTTCCTGGACTTTGAACCTGTATCCGCCAGCGTGGCGCGAAGCGGCCAGCTCGGCGACCAGGCCCTGCAGCGTCGCCTCAGGCACCGCGTTCACCCCGCCCCCGCTTGGCCGAGGACCTCTTCGACGTCCAGCGCGCAACATCGCAGCCGTTCGACGTCAAAGCGCAGGTAGTAGGCCTGGGTCGTGTCGCTTGAGGCGTGCCCGGGCACGGCCGATATCACCGGCATCGGCGCGCCGTTGCCGATCATGGCCACGGCCAGCGCGCCGCGCAGGGAATGCATCCCGCACGCCTGGCCGGGCTGGAACTCGATCCCCGCGCGGGCCGCGTAACGCGACAGCCGGCCAGGCGATCGACGAGGAGCAGCCGAACGCGCCGAAGGGATGGCGGTGCTTGATGAACACCTTCGCACAGGCGGTTTCGGGGCGGCCGTGCCGGACGTAGTCGATGATCGCCCAGCCAACGTCGTCCAGCAGCGGCAGGCTCAACAGCCGGCCCGTCTTGTGCTGGACGATCGTGAGGGTTTTCGCCCGCCAGTCCAGGTCGCCGAGTTCGAGCTGGCGCAGATCGGAAATCCGCAGGCCGAGCCGCGCGGTCATCAAGATCATCGCGTAGTCGCGTTTGCCAGTGGCGGACTGGCGGTCGATCACGGCCAGCAGGCGCCGGATCTCTTCAGCAGTCCACAGGTGCGGCTCAGACTCGTGGCGGAGGTGCCGGTGCGGCGGCAGCCGGTCAGCCAGGCCCTGCGGTGTCCGGCCCGCAGCGGCCAGGAAGGCCAGGAAGGCCAGGAAGTCTGCCAGGGACGACCTCATACCCGCGATGGTCTTGCGCCGCAGCCCGCGTTGCCGCAGAAGGAAACCCGACACGTCCCGCACGCCGAGCGCGGCCAGATCACCGGCGCCCATCTCGTCCAGGTAGCCCAGGAACCGGCTGACCGCCTTGTCCTTCGTGGCAACGGTCGCCTCGGCGTTGCCGCGCGCGCGGCACGAGGCAACGTAGTCGTCTCGGAGCAGGCGGAACCGGGCAGGACAGCCGTCCTTCGCCGGGATCACCGACTGGTCGATGACGACCGCCCGGCCTGCCAGTGCGTCCGCCATCAATACCACCGGCCGGCGAACCGCCTTGACATCCCTGTCCGTCACCGGCTCCCGCAACGCCCCCAGCCTGGTCCCGGTCTGGCTGGCGATGAAATCCACGCACACCTGGTCGCTCGCCGTGCTCAGGCCGCGTTCAGCCAGAAAGGCCGCGAACCGGTCCAGCACAGCCTGGTGGCGCCGGATTGTGCCCTCGGACCTCCCAGCCTCGCGCAATGCCGCCACGACATCGCCCACGGCGACCCTGACATCTGCCTCTCCCATGAACCACCTCTGCGTTCAGTAGCGGAAATGAACGGACAAGGTGACTCTTCGCCGACGCGAGTACGCGGCGCAGCATTATGCGGACTACAAGACGAGCTCCGCCGCCCCTAGCAGCGGAAACACCACGGCAGGGCGCATAACCCAGCCGTCCGCCTTACCTGCATCCGCCGTTGACCGCAAGCGCGTTCTGCGACGTTCCCTCGCGAGTGCAGGAATTTGACAAGGGGCGAGGACCCGTAGGCTTTCCGCCGATCGGGCAGGCTTGTGACCTGCCCCGTATAGCCCGATCAGGGTCCTCGCGAGGGTTCCCTTGTCAAATTCCGGGGCGGCCGGTCAGCTCGATGCCGATGCTCACCAGTCGTGGTTGCCCCTGGTCTGGGGCGTGGCTGAGTCTGCTCCCTGTGCCCGATAGCTGCCGGGAGCGGATCATGCCAGGCGGCGGGGCAGCGAGCCGCTGGTGTAGATGTGGTTCAGCGGTTCAGGCTGGTTGGCCTTTCTGCGCGGGGTGACGAGCCGTGGCGGCCGGGGGCGGGGCCAGGGAGCAGCCAGCCTTACCTAGGTCCGCGGGGCGCAGGCGCTGCCCCGGCGACATGATGATTGATTGGGTGTCCCCGGCCTGCGGGGATGCGGCCGCTCAGTCTAATCAGGCCATCCGCCTGGCCCGTTGAGGGCGGGCCGGCGGCGGCTGACAGCGGATCGGCGGGAGCTGGCCGCGGTGGTCCCCCATCGGGTGAGTACGGCTGCGGCGGGCCCGGCCCGGGCCGGCGGTCACGGGCTGGTCACCATGGCATGGGGGCGGGTTCAGGCCGCGGGGGCGAGCGCGTCGTCGCCGAGCTCGGCCAGGATGTGGCAGGCCTGCCGGAGGATCTTGCGGGCCTCAGACAGCGCGGCGCGCTTGCCGTTACAGCGGTCCTTAACCTGGGCGTAGTAGCGGTGGTCCGGGGCCGACGAGCGGGCGTGGGTCTTGCCGGCCTCGTACACCGCCCAGCGCAGCACCGGCGGTCCCTGCCGGGACAGCCGCCCGGGCGGGCCCTTGCGGTCGGAGGACCAGACGGTGACGTCCAGCCCGGCGAACCGGACCGCCTGGCGGGAGGAGGAGAACCGGCCCTCCCCGCCCAGCCAGCAGGTCATCGCCAGCGCGGTGACCGGCCCGACCCCGTACAGCCGCGCGGCCAGGACCTTGGCACCGGTCAGGTGCCGGGCGGCAGCCAGCAGCTGATGCCGCACCGCGTGCTGCCGGGTTTCCAGTGCTTCGAGCACCTCCAGCGCGGTGGCGACCTGCAGCTGCCCGGCCGGGGACAGATGCGCGGCCGCGGCCACCCGCAGCGCGGCCAGGCCCTGCTCGGTGCGCAGCGTCCCCTCGCCCAGGGCCGGAGCGCCCTGGTGGAACAAGACCGCGTGGATCCGCTGCACCCAGGCGGTGTGCTCGGCCCGCAGGTCGTTGTACAGCTCGAGCAGCGCCCGGCATTCCAGGATGTGGCCGGGCGGGATCCAGCACTCCGGCAGCCGCCCCTCGGCCAGCAGCATCCGCAGGTGCCGGGAGTCGGTCTTATCGGTCTTGGCGTGCCGCTTGCGGCCGCGGGCGAACGCGGTGTCGGCCGGCTCGGCCAGATGCACCGCGATGCCGGCCGCGGCCAGCTCCTCCGCGATATACCGCCACCCCGTGCACGCCTCCAGCGCGAACGCCACATCCTCGAGGCCGGCGAACCGCGCCAGCCAGGCGCGCAGGTGCACCCGGTCGGCTGGGCTGATCTGGCCGCGCCGCACCTGCCCGGTGCCGGTGTCGAGATAGTCGAAGGTGATCTGCTTCCGGTGGATATCCAGCCCGCCTACGATGGGCATCGGGACCTCCTCACGCTCCGAGGGGGCGCGCACGCGCCCCATGCGAATTGCCTACGCGGTCCATCGTGACGCGCGTCTGAGCTGGGGAGGTCTCCCGGCACCCGGCCGCCAACCTCAGCTCAGTCCGGCCCGATGCATGTCATCTAATGTCTCTTATGTGGAATTCCACATAACCGCCACACCTTCGCCGTGCGAACGCTGGTCGAGTGGTATCGCGACGGCCATGATGTCCAGGGCCGCCTACCGCGCCTGTCCACTGTCCTAGTAGTACTTTGTTAGGTCGGAGTGAGAGTGGCGGCGAGCCGGTCAAGGGTTAAGGGCTGGCAGCATAGGGGGCAGGCGCCGAGGATGAGGGCGAGCACGAGCTGCAGTTCTCGCAGGGCCTGGTAGAGGGTCATCCCGGCGCAGGGACTTTTGGGTCGGTGCGGATCATGGTGCGGAAGGCCTGGGCGAGGACGGCGAGGGTGACGTGCCGGTGCCAGCCGGTGAACGAGCGGCCCTCGAAGTGGCCCAGGCCCAGGCCGGTCTTCAGCTCGCGGTAATCGTGCTCGACCCGCCAGCGGATCTTGGCCATCCGGGCCAGCTCGGCGATCGGGGTGTCCGGCGGGAGGTTAGACAGCCAGTAATCGGTGGGCTCATCGGCTCCGGGCGGCCATTCGGCCAGCAGCCAGCACTCCGGCAGGCTGCCATCGGCCGCGCGGGGGATGTCCCGGTTGGCTGGCCGGACCCGTATGGCCAGGAAGTGACTGGTCATGGCGGCGTCAGGGTTGTCCCTGGTGGCCTTGGTGCCCTGCCGCCAGGTCACCGGGGCGATCATGTCCGCGCTGGCGATGGCGAGCTGGCGCAGGGGCAGCGGCCGGGCGCGGTAGCGGGGAACGCCGGGCCGCCCCCGGCCGCTGCAGGCCATCATCTCCGGAACGGCATCGTGCGGGTAGGCGCTGGTGGTGCCCTTGACCGCGACTGCGTACTGCCAGCCGCGGGCGGCCAGTTCCAGGCGGAAGGCGGTGTTATCGCCATAGCCCGCATCGGCCGCCACCACCGGCCGCGCGCCGCCGGCGGCGGTGATCTCCTCCAGCACGCCCCACCCGCCGGGGCCGGCCATCTCGTCGATCATCTCCAGCGCCAGCCGCCACTTTTCGGTATGCCGCACCTGACCGGGGATGCCGGCCCGCTCGCGGCGGCGGCGGGCCCGGGCCGCCTGGGCCGGGTCGGCCAGCGCCTGGTCATCCCAGGATTCCGGGCAGAACAGCCGCCAGTCCGCCGCGCAGGAGGCGTGCTCGTTCACCAGGTGCACGCTGACGGCGACCTGGCAGTTGGCGACCTTGCCCAGCGTCCCGGAGTACTGCCGGGCCACGCACGGCGAGGCGGTCCCGTCCTTGGCGAACCCGGTGTCATCGATCACCAGCGCCTCCACCGGCTGGCTGGCCGCGAACCACCGCGCGACATTCCGCCGCACCGCCGCATAATCCCAGGTCGAGGACGTGATGAACTGCTGCAGCCGCTGATGATCTATGCCCAGCCGCGCCGCCATCGGCTGCATCGACTTGCGCTGCCCGTCGGTCAGCAGCCCGCGCACATACAACTCACCGGCCGCCCGCTGGTCCTTCCGCGGCAGCCCGCCGAGCATCTCCGCGGCGAAATCCAGCAGCCGGGGCCGGACCTCCGCGATCTCCTGAGGGGTCATGCCGGTATAACACCGCAGGACCCGGCAACCATACCCGACCTAACAAAGTACTACTAGGGCACCAGAACCCGGTATCCACCTACTGGTACTTGTCGGCCGCGCCGGAGCTGCTCTCGCTGGCTGCTGCCAGGCTCGATGCCCAAGGCCCCCGGCCATCAGCGCGCTCGCCCCGACCCTGCAGTCCTTCTTCACCGAACGGCTGGCCCGGCAACGCCAAGCCAGCCCGCGAACGGTCGCCTCCTACCGGGACACCCTCCGGCTGCTGCTCAGTTTCGTCGAGCGCGAGACCGGCAAGGCGCCGTCCGCACTCGACATCGACGACGTCAGCGCCCGTGTCATCAGCGCCTTCCTCGACCACCTGGAAACCGAGCGTCACAACACCCCAAGAACCCGCAACGCGCGACTCGGCGCCATTCGTTCCCTGTTCCGCTACGCCGCGCTGCGCCACCCCGAGCACGCCGAACTCATCGCTCAGGTGCTGGCCATTCCCCAGAAGCGCTTCGCCAGGGCCGCCGTGTCGTTCCTCACCCCAGCAGAGCTCAAGGCGCTGCTCGCCGCCCCTGACCTGACAACATGGGAGGGCAGACGAGACCGGGCGCTAATCCTCCTCGGCGCCCAGACCGGGCTGCGAGTCTCCGAGATCATCGGGCTGAACCGCAGCGACGTCTGCCTGGGCGTCGGAGCCCACGTCCGCTGTGAGGGCAAAGGCCGCAAACAGCGGGCCGTGCCCCTCACCGGCCCCGTCCAGGCAGTGCTGCGCGAATGGACGCGTGAACGCGGCGGACAAGCCGAGGACCCGCTGTTCCCAACCCGCACCGGCCGGCGGCTGAGCAGAGACGCCGTTGAACGGCGCGTGAGCACGCATACGGCCGCTGCCGCACAGCACCAACCGTCCCTGCACGAGAAAAGGGTCAGCCCCCACGTCCTTCGTCACAGTGCCGCCATGTCCTTGCTGCACGCAGGCGTCGACACCTCAGTCATCGCCCTGTGGCTCGGCCACGCCGACATCCGCGCGACGAGCGTCTACCTCCATGCGGACATGACCATCAAGGAACGAGCGCTCGCCCTCACCACGCCAACCACCGTTCGCCCCGGCCGCTACCGTCCCCCTGACGCCCTGCTCGCCTTCCTCGAGAGCCTGTGATTATGCCGATCTCGCAGGCCCGCTCACCACCAGCACGCCCACCACCGCAAGGGCCTCAGACCTCACGCCCACCGCACGTCGGCATAATCGCGAGGTCGGCATAAGTCGCACTATGCGGACATCGGCATAGTGCGACAACTTCAGCCCGCACCTGACCACCGCCAAAGACAACCGGGTCGGGACCTGGGCCACGGCGAACAACGTCGAGATCGCCTATACGCCGACGAATTCGTCCTGGTTAAACCGCATAGAAGCCCAGTTCACCGCGCTGCGCTATTTCGCGCTCGACGGTACCGACCACGCCAGCCACCAGGAACAGGCCAGCATGATCCGCCGGTACATCATCTAGCGCAACAACCACGCCTACGACGAACGACTCCGCCGCATCGTCGACCGGGCAAACGTAGCTTGATGCGGCACTAGCGGAGGCACCTGCTTGATATAGGCAGCTCGGGTCAGGCTACGCGGCGCCAGGAGTCGCCGAAGTCGGCGATCACCTTCAGTTCCCCGCCGAGCGCGCGGATGTAGTCGCCGAGGGTGGCGAGTTCGGCCACGGCGCCGCTCTCGATGGCGGAGACTCGCTGCTGGGACACTCCCATCGCCTCTGCGACCTCGGCCTGGGTCAGGCCGGCCTTCTTGCGCATCTCGATCAGGTACTCGGCCCGGATCTGCAGCGCCCGCCGCTGGCGGGCTTCCTCCACGGCCGGCCGGTCGTCGGGGTGGACGAACTCGTCCAGGAACTCCTCGCGCGTGTAGGTGAAGAACTCCGGCTCCTCGCTCATCGCTGTCCCTTTCCCTTCGAGTATGCCTCGTAGGCTGCCTCGGCTGCCGGGATCGCGTCCCGGTACCACTGGTCCCACCGGCCGGACTTGTCTCCCGCGACCAGCAGCACCGCATTGCGTGCCGGGTCGAAGATGAACAAGATGCGTACCTCGGTGGTGCTACTGGAGCCGGGCCGCAGTTCCTTGAGGTTGTGCAGCTGGGACCCGGCGATGCGGTCCGCGAGCGGACGCCCGAGCGCCGGGCCGTCATCCAGCAGCCGGTCGATGGCTTCCGCGACGAGCCTGCGCGTGACCGGATCGCCAGATCGCAGCGCGTGCAGCCAGTCCCGGACCTGGCGTGTCATCACCAGCTTGTGCGGCACCGCTACCTTCTCACTTTAGGATACAACAATGTTGTTGTGCGGTGTATCCCGGACGCCGGTGGGCCTCCCCGCATTTCCGGGTGAACATGTCATGGTTCAGAACATCTCACTTGCGCCGCCAGTCATAGCCGAGCCCGGCAAGCCGATGCACTGTCTGCCAAGTCTCCGCCGGGTCGCCGGCCAGAAGCTGATTCGATCTGGTACATCAGGATGTGCAGCCTGGGGCTGAACGGCTCGCCGCCGACGATCACCTCGTCATCACTGCCGAGCGCATGGGCCAGTTCGGGGTGTATCGACTCAATCGGGAAGGTGAGCTCGGCCTCGTCCGCGAGGCGCAGCAGTTCCAGGTCCAGTCCCGGTAGCTGCCGTGCCCCGGCGGAACCACCCACGATTGCCGATCGCCGGGTGCCGGGTCGTCGAACCAGCAGTCAGCGGTCTACTCGGCCCTCGGCACCGGTTCATTCCCAGGCCGCGGCAGCAAACCAAGCGTGCCCTGCGGTTTGCCGGGCGCCGCGCCGGTTCACGCGTCGGCCCCGGCCGGGCAGACGCCCTCGGCTTTGCGGACTCACTTCTCTCTATCGTCCGCGATGTTATGCGTGACGGGTCTGGACCCCTCTTCTCGCGTGGCGCACCATGGATCACCCGTATAAGCGCAGTTCGGTGATCACACCTACCGGGTTTAGGCTGGGGACATAACGGGTGCGATGAACGAGTCCGTAAGCCATCGTTTTGTTTCCCGGTCGCATCCGGGGTTCGAAAGCGCAAAGGATTCATATGATATGGGCAGGAATATCAACAATTTGGAGCCAGACGGGCACGGATGCGCGCACGGCTAGGGGTGCTCACACACGATGACAGCGCGATATCCGAATCAGAACTGTGGACCATGGCCCCTGATGGGGTATCCCTCTACACGTCCCGCGTGTTCTTTGCTGATCTAGCGACCTTCGCTGATCCTCCCGGTCCCGACAACGCGACAGAACTGCTTGCGAGATTGCCATTGCAGGCGATCATTTATGCCTGGACAGTCGGCAGCTACCTTCTCGGCACGACCGGAGAGGAGGAACTTGTCAGTCGTGTTGAACAGCATTCAAATGGCATTCCTGTCCTCATGTCGGCACCCGCGGCAACGGTCGGCTTCCGGACGTTGGAAACCGAACGAATCGCACTGATCCATGGCCCCTTCTTCACTGACGACTTCGACCAGAAAGGAGTCGCATACTTTTAGGACGTGGATTCGAGGTCGTTCACGTCAGCCATCTAATTCCGCCGGTCGAGGTTCCCCATCCGAACACAGGATCAGTGGCGAGTCCGGCAGAGATTTACGAGTGGGTTCGCAGCCATGTTCCATCCTCTGCGCAGGCCTTTTTCATCGGTGGGAACGCCCTCCGCGCCATTGGCGTAATAACAGCATTGGAGGACGACCTCCGCCGACCGGTACTCACTGCAAACCAGGTTTCCTTGTGGTATGCGCTGCGTGTGGCAGGTGCGGAAGTCAGCGTCGATGATTACGGTCAGTTGTTCAAACTGCCATGCAGACAATCCGAAATTCCCTTGAGACCGACATAGACCGAAGCACGACCAAGCATGGACGCACTTCATGAGGATTTCGGCACCCACACGGTCTCAGTTCGTCGCGCTGACCTCAGCATCCGGGGGTCGGGTATCTTCCCGTAACGGTTACGTCCCCCATCTCGCCCTGTTCCTGCTAAGAGGGCCATGCGGGCCTAGGGTGAAATTTTGGTCGACTATCGTTCGTGGGCGGCCTTGGAGCGGGGCCGCGACCCGGCGGCGGTGGAGGCCAGGCATGCTGGCGATTCGGGCGGAGCACGCCTTTGACGGTGAGCGCCTCGTGCGAGGAGGCGTGGTCGTCTTGCTTGATGAGGGACGCATCGTCGCGGTGGGGCGGGATGCCACGGTCGTGCCCGCCGATGTCCGCGTCGTCGACTTCCCGGCTGCCACGGTGCTTCCCGGGTTGGTTGACGCCCACGTGCATCTCTGCGGTGATGGTCGGCCGGGTGCCCTCGATCGGCTCCCCGAGTACGACGACGACGGGTTGACCGGGGTGATCCGCAGTTCGTTAACGGGTCAGCTCGCCGCCGGTGTGACGTCGGTTCGCGACCTGGGTGACCGTCGGGCGGCGGTGCTGGACTGGAGGCGGCGCGCCAGTACGTTGACCGGCCCGGAGGCAGTGGCGCCGACGATCGTGGCATCGGGTCCGCCCATCACCAGCCGCAACGGGCACTGCGCGAACATGGGCGGGGAGGCGACCGGGCCGGAGCAGCTTCGGGCTGCGGTGCGCGACCGCGTTCGAGCGCGGTGCCGACCTGGTCAAGGTGATGGCCAGCGGCGGGGTCATGACACCGGGCTCAGACCCGCTGCTGTGCCAGTTCCAGCTAGCAGAGCTGCGCGTTGTCGTGGAGGAGGCGCATGCGGCCGGGTTGCCGGTGACCGCTCACGCGCACGGCCTGCCCGCGGTCGAGCAGGCGGTGGACGCCGAGGTTGACGGCATCGAGCACTGCACCTGCCTGACTTCGTCGGGCATCCAGATGCCTGACCGGTTGCTGCAACGGCTGGCCTCCCGCGGAACTGTGGTGTGTCCGACGCTGGGCGTGGCGGCCGGCTCCACGCCGCCAGCGGCGCTCGTTGCTATCATGCAGCGCACCGGCGCGACGTGGGAGGCGCGGCAAGCCCATGCGGCCCGGATGCACGGGGCAGGTGTGCGGCTGGTCTCCGGCAGTGACGGGGGCATCGGCCCGCGGAAGCCGCACAGTGTTCTGCCCGAGGCAGTTGCGGATCTCGTGGCCGGAGGCGTATCGGCCGCCGACGCGCTGGCCGCTGCCACCTGGGGCGCGGCCCAAAGCTGCGGGTTGGGCAAACACAAGGGCCGCCTGCGCGCCGGCGATGACGCCGACCTGCTCCTCGTCGATGGGAACCCGCTGGACGACATCGGCGCCCTCCGCCGCGTCTCCGCGGTGATCCTGAACGGGGCCATCGTCGGCAAGTCCGCCGATATAGAAGATGGGTCGGCGTGACCCGGCTCCTGCTCTGCAGGATCTCGGGTAATCGCCGTCCCAGGTCACAGCGCTCTGACCTTTCGACCAGAAAAACGCGGCGCAGTGCCGGGCATAAGATCGCGCAGCGATCCGGTAGGCGTAGTTGACCCGGGGCTGCGATCGAGAAACTTGAGCGCGAGTACAACGGCCCGGCCTCACCTCAGGCGGCCCGCGCTTGTCATGAGCCGGGCTGGTCAGCGGTGTTGTTCAGGCCGGACGGCGCGCCCTCGCCGGGCGGGCCTCCCGCGGCTGAGCCTGGCAAGCGCGCAGCGCCTTGATCTAAGAACGGCACAGTTCACGACTCGACCGCTGTAACTCCGCAATTCGTCGTGGAAGTCGTCGAGGGGTTCGCTGCTGCGCTGGACGACGCGATGGGATCGCTGGCGGACTACGCAGCCGAGCTGAAGGCGAACTAGCCCTATTAATTCACGCGGGTTGGGGCTGGCACGGCGTGCCTGACGTAGAAAAGTGCTCCTGAGCTGGGACGGTAGGGGTGTTGAAGTCTCTGCCGGGTCCAGTTCAAGGAGCACTCTGGAAGTGAACGTTACCGCGTGGGCCAGCGGCCTGGAAGTCACCGGCGACGGAACCGGGATCGTGTCGCATGCCGGGCTCGGGCTGGTGCGGCGCCTGTCGGACAAGACGGGCCTGACCAGGGGGCTGTCGCGGGCGCTGTCCAGCGGCCGGGTGCTGGGACATGACCGGGGCCGGGTGCTGGCCGATATCTCGTGCGCGATCGCGGACGGTGCCCGCGCGATCAGCGATTTCCGGGTGCTTGCTGATCAGGGGGAGGCGTTCGGGCAGGTCGCGTCGGTGCCGACGGCGTACCGGACGCTGGAGGAGATCACCAGGGGCGGCACCCGGACGGAGCAGAAGCTGACCGCCGCCGTCAGCGCGGCGCGCCGCTGCGCGTGGGCGCAGGTGGTGGCGCGGCACGGCAAGCTGCCCGGGGTGCGGGTGGCGGACAAGACCCTGCAGGGCGTGACGTGCATCCGGCTGGACGCGACAGTGGTGACCGCGCACTCACCTGCACTTGGCACACGTTCCTGAGCCATCAGAGTGCCTGCTGGCTGGTGCGTTCCCGTGCATTCGGCGTGTCGCGTATCTCAAGGTGATGGTCTTCTCTGTAAGGTGACACCTTAATTCGTAAAGTGAGAAGAAGGTGGACGTGGCGAGAGAGGGCCTGCGGCTGGTCACGGGCGGTGCGGTGAGCACGGCTCCGGCTGCGCCGGCCGCTGATCCAGTGGCGTTCCAGGATGGCTGCCTGCTAGCGTTTGAGGCGTCGCAGGTCGCGCGCGGCTTCAGCCAGACCTCGATGGACAACGGTTCCGGGGTCCTGGAACGGTTCCTGACCGCTTGTGGCCGTCCGGCGTGGGACGTGACCAGGGAAGATGTCGACCGGGTCGTCGCGGGGCTGAGCGCCCAGGGGCTCGCCGCTTCGACCCGGCGTGGCTACGTGCAGGCGTTCAAGGCTTTCCACGCGTTCCTTGTCGCGCGCAAGGCGAGCGAGATCGAGGCGGCGTTCGGGGTCCGGCTGGTCAACCCGGTGGATGAGTTCAACGCGGCCCGGCATGTCGGCGCGGACTCCCCGTCGGTGAGCCCGCCGCCGGGCCCGGAACGGATGGAGGAGTTCTTCGATTTCCTTAAGGAGCGGATCGCCGGCGCCCGCAAGTACACGGCGGCCGGCCGGGACTATGCGTTGTTCCGGACGTTATATATGGCTGGGCTGCGAGCGGAGGAGTCCGCTTCGCTGGACCGGGCCGACGTGCACTTCGGCCGGGGGCCGTTCGGCAAGCTGCATGTCCGGTTCGGCAAGGGTGCCAGGACATCCGGCCCGCGGCCGCGGTGGGTGCCGATGCTGGATGGCCTGGACCTGATCTTGCGGTGGTATCTGGAGGAGATCCGTCCCCGGCTCGGTGACGGCCCGGCGTTGTTCTGCGACGAGGGCGGCGGGCGGATCCACCGCGGCACGATCCGCAACCGGCTGGCCTGCCTGCTTGACCTGGAGCAGGCTGCTGCTGCCGAAGGCGGCAGTGAGCCTGGCCAGGTGAGGTTCAGCCCGCACTCGCTGCGGCATGCCTGCGCCACCCGGAATTACGAGCGTGGCGTTGATCTCGTCGCGATCCAGCAGATGCTAGGGCACTGGCATGTGGGCACCACGATGCGTTATGTCACCCCGTCGGCGACGTTCATCGAGGACGCGTACCGCCGTGCGGTCTCTGGCACCCTGGCCGGGCTGGAAGGAGATGGTGATGCAGATTAAATGGCAGTTGCGGCTGGCCGCAGCGCACCGGGAAGTCTGGACCGGGGCGCAGCTGCGGCGGCTGCTGGCCGAGCGGTCCGGACTGCACTTGTCGTCCGCGTCGGTGTCCGCGCTGCTCACCAAGCAGCCGGCGCAGGTGAAGCTGGACACCCTGGCCGCGTTGTGCACCGCGCTGGAGTGCACTCCTAACGACCTGTTCGAGGTCGATACCACGCCCGTGGCGCCCGCCGTCAGGCCGGAGCGCACCCGGGCGGAGCCGAAGGCGGCCCGGGGCCGGTCCATGCCGCCGCTATGACCGGCTACCGGACCTGTGCCGATTGCCCCGCGCGGGTGAAGTTCAGTGACCGGGTCCGCTGCCACGTCTGTCACCGCCGGGTCACCCGTGCAGCGCTGAAACGCCCCTGCCCGCACTGCGGCCAGCTCCGGCACCTGGGCGAATCCGGCGCCTGCGCCATCTGCGGGCGCGGCGCCGTTGTTGGCAGGCCAGCCACGGCCATCACCTGTGCGCGCTGCGGTGAGCAGCGGCAACACGCCTCGCACGGCCTGTGCAACCGCTGCAGCCTCGCCGACCCGGACCGGCCGTTCCGTTACGCCGCCGCGACGGCCAGGCGGCTGCGCCAGATCCCGGACTGGTGGGAAGACCTGGTCGCCTTCGCCGCGGCACGCCACCATCCAGGCGGCGCGATCGAGATCCTGCGCGAGGCCGGGCGGCTGCTCGCAGCCGACCCTGCAGCCAGTCCAGCGCAGCTCCTGGACCGCTGCGAACCGGCCAATGGCACAGCCGGGCGGGCCCTGCGCCGGTTCTTCACCAGCCGCGGCCTGGCCCTGCCCGGAGACGAGGAACAGCGCCGCGCCGCGGCACGCCGCCGCCATCACCTCGACGCCGTCCCGGCCGGCCTGGCCGCCGCAGTAGCCGCCTTCAACGACAGCCAGCTCGAAGAGCGGGAACGAGCCCGGCGCGCCGGCCGGCACCCGGTCAGCGACATCACCCTGGAGACCAGGCTCCGGATCCTCCGTGACCTGGCCGTCCACCTGACCTCCGCCCGGCCGGTGACCGGCTGGTCCCAGGTGACCACCACCGACCTCGAAGTATTCCTCGGCCACAGCCCCAGGAACCTTCACCAGAGGACCTATATCCTGCGCGGCTTCTTCCGCTGGGCGAAGAGCCGCAAGCTCATCCTCATCGACCCGGCCATTTCCTTGCGGCTGGGCAGCCAGCCGGCCTTCACCGGAGACGTCCTGGACGCAAGCACCCAGCGTGCGCTGTTCCGGCGATGGACCGGTAACGCGGCCCATCCCCACGAACGGCTCACCGGCCTGCTCACATTGCTGCACGGAGCATCCAGCGCCCAGATCCGCGGTCTGACCATCGGCGACGCGGACCCGGCGCGGCGAACACTGAATCTGGCCGGCCGGCCATTCCCCGCACCCCTGGACCCGGTGAGCTGGGGCGCACTCGAGGATTGCCTGCGCCACCGCACGGATCTGCGCACCCTCAACCCCCACGTGATCGTCACGAGGGCCACCCGCACCGGTGACAGCCCCGCGCACCAGACCTACCTCACCCGGGCCCTCCGGCCTGCGGGCACCACGCCGTCGCAGTGCCGGCAGACCCGGATCGCCCAGCTCGTCACCGACCTTGATCCCAAGCTCACCGCCACCGCCCTCGGCATGCAAGGCTCCGGGCTCGTCCGCTACCTCGCCGACAACGTGGACCGCGACCGTCTCGAACGCACCCCACGCATCAGCCAGCCAGCCCGTGCGCTGCAGGTGCTGCCTTGCACACCTTGACGCGAACCTGTGCGGGTTGGACAAGGAACTCGCGGAAGGGAATTTCAAAGGATACGGCCATTATCCGCTGCTGGGGTACTGCGATAACACCGGCGGGGAACCGCTGGCGTGGATGCTGCGCAAGGGCTCTGCGGGCAGCAACACAGCCGCCGATCACATCGCCATCGTGGATGCGTCGATCGCGGCGCTGCCGCCGGCGTGGCGGCGGAACCTGATGGTGACCGTGGACGGCGCAGGCTTCAGTCACAAGCTGGTAGAGCACCTGGATGCCCTCGCCGCCCGCCGGGGGTACACGCTGGTCTACTCGTGCGGGTGGGAACTGGACGCCCGGGAGAAGGCCGCCATCCGGCTGGTCCCCGGGGAAGCCTGGCAGATCGCGGTCGATCACCGCGGCGAGATACGCGAGCGCCGCGCCGGTGACGCGTGCCCGGACACCGGCTGCGGGCACCGCGCCTGCTGGATCGAGGAAGCCCACGTCACCGAGCTCACCGGGCTGCTGCGCGACGGCCCGGACGGGGATCAGCTGAAGGACTGGCCGAAGACGATGCGGATCTTCGCCCGCCGCGAGCGCCCGCACCCCGGCGCCAAGCTGTCCCTGTTCGAGCACGAGGACGGCTACCGCTACCAGCTGTGGGTCACCAACCTCCCCGCAGGCACCAGGGGCTGGCGCGGGCAGAATGCCTACCTCGACGCCGGCCACCGGGTGCACGCCCGGGTCGAGGACTCCATCCGCACCGGGAAAGCGACCGGGATCAGCCGGCTCCCCTCTCACGATTACAAGCTCAACCAGGCGTGGCTGACCGCGGCGATGATGGCGCAGATCCTGCTCGCCTGGCTCAAGCTCCTCGCCCTGGACGGTGACCTGGCCAAGGCAGAGCCGAAAACGCTGCGCTACCGCGTCCTGCACGCCGCCGCCCGCCTGGTCCGCGGCGGACGCCGCCGCCGCTGGAAGATCGCCGCGAACTGGCCGTGGGCCGAGGCAATCACCCGGGCCTGGCAGCGGATCTGCGCACTGCCCGGCACCAGCTGACCAGCACCGACCCGTCCCTGCGACCTGCGGAAGGAACCCCTGGGCTCGTGGAACCCCCGGCACCCGGCCCGCCAGCCGGGTCATAGTCATACCCGGAGGCTAAAATCTCCGCTGTCGCCGCGATCCTGGAGACACTCCGCGGCAGCCAGCGACCTGTGTGAATGATCAGGGCTAGACGAACTTACGGTAATGCCCGCGCCGATAAGCATCCGCTGGAAAAGTCGGAGAAACCGGCGCCGGGAGGCAGTCGAAGCCATCCGGGGCGAAGATCCGCACCGGTGGCGGTGACTACCGTCCCCTATCATGGCTCGCCCAGCGCGGGTTCCTCCCCAGCTACGCTTTCCCGCGCAATGCGCTCATGCTGCGGTTCAGCGATCGCGAACATGCGCGGGTCAGATCGAGGTCCATCGCGCTGCGCGAATTCGCGCCCGGAAATTCCATCTACCACCTGGGCCGCCGCTACCAGGTCACCCGTGCATCATCCGGGCGGGACGCCGAAGCCATCACCTCAAAATTGTTCTTGTGTGCCTGCGGCTACTACCTTGACCGGGACACGGTTGATGCCACCAGCACGTGCCCTAACTGCCAGGCGCTCATCGACCAGCAGCAGATATACCGCAACGCGATGCCCGTCACCGACCAGTACGCCGTAACGCGCGACAGCGTTGGAGCGGGTGCAGAGGAACGGCTGCGGCAGGGTACAACGTCGTCGCTGCGTACCGGCTGCCCCATACCCGGGTGCGGCGAGGCACCCTGACCGCTGGAGATGACGTGTCAGTGGGGCTCACCGCAGCCCGCCTCGGTTTTGTCCTCGAGGCCAACGCCGGGTTCCTCGTAGCAAAGAGCCGTTCAGCCTGTGTGCGCGCTGCCGGTTGTGGAACCCCGGACCCAGCCGAGGACTACAAGAGCGGCAGCGAGTGCCTGCCGCGGAGCGAGAACCTCATCGAGAACGTCGTGCTGTTCAACGACGGTCGGCACGACATGCTGTTGCTGGACGTGGTCGCCCCGGCCGGAGCGGACGCGGACACGTACGCGTACAGCCTGATGTACGGACGCCCCGCGAGCTACGGCACTCGTTTGTGTCCATCCTCAGCGCACACGATGTCCGCCTACGGCATCAGCTACTTGGTCAGGCACAGCAGCACGTCGGTCACCGAGACGTCTACCGTCACGAGATCCGGCCCGCGCTCATTAACCTCCGGCATTCAGCGTTAGCCCTGAATCAGGCTGTTACCGAATTCTGCATAGCGGTGAGCTGGGGTTTCTCGGATTTGTTGCTGGTAGCGGTTGAAGCGGTGGCGCACCTTACGGGTGCGGGACCGGCGCGGGCGGGATAGCCGGTTCAGCGGCGAAGAGCGCCCTGGTCCTGGGAGATTACGCGGTAACCACACGTTGCAATCCCCGGGACTGGAGCGCTCTTCGCCATGCAGCATAACGGCTGGGACCACGGCCTGAAGGTTACTGATGACGGTGCCGGCCTGGCCGGGCACTGCGGCGGCGTGCTGCTGCGGAAGCTGGCCGACCAGTGCGGGCTGACGGCCGCGCTGGAGGCGGCGCTGGCGCGGGCGGGGACGTTCCCGCAGCTCAGCCGGGGTGTGGTGGTCGTGTCGATGGCGGTCGCGATCGCGCTGGGCGCCACCAGCATGAGCGATATCGCGGTGCTGGCCCAGTTGGCGCCGGTGCTGGGTGCCGCGCCCAGCGGCTCCACCGTCCGGCGCGCCCTCGGCCTGGCCGGCACAAGGACGCTGGCGAGGGTCGCGCAGGCCCGCGCGAGGATCCGCGCGCACGTGTGGGAGCTGATAGAAGACACCCCTTCCGGCTTCCCGTGGCTGGTCATCGCCGGGAAGACCCTGGTCCGAAAATAGGACCTGGGCTGGGCAGGCGGCAGCAGCCGGCGGCGCGGAGCGTCGTCGGCTCTTATTCGCTGGGGCTAGCTGGCTTTGGTGACTGGCAGGATGTCGGGGTCGAGGCCGGGTTCGATGGGTTCGAGGATGACCTTGCAGCCGCGCCGTTCGATGGCGCGGGCGTGGCTGCGGACTTCGCGGCGGATGTTCGCGCGCCGCTCGTAGTAGTCGGTGCCGAGGTCTTCGTAGACGGCTTCGGGGTCAGACAGCAGTTCGTAGCAGATGACCAGCTGGCTTCTGCTGATGGCGCCCTGGGCTTTCTTCTTGGGCATGTGCCTGACGAGCCGCCGGTATTTGGTTCCGAGGAAGGTCTGGGTGCGGCCGGCGTTGGCGGAGGCCTCGCCGAGCGCGCCGCCGAGGTAGGGGTTGCCGTGGCCGGTGGCGTTGCTGCCCTTGCGCTTGCCGGCGGAGGAGGCGACTTGCGGGCAGCGCCGGGCCCAGGAGCACAGGTGCCCGGCGGTGGGGAAGACGGTCATGTCCACCCCGATCTCGGCGATGATGTCCTGGGCGGTGACGATCCCGAAGCCGGGGATGGCGTCCAGCTGGGCGATCTGCCGCTGGTACGGCTCGCACAGCACCGCGATCTTGGTGTCCAGCTCCTTGACCTGCGCGGTGAGGTGGTCGATATTGCCGAGCATCATCTTCAGCACGAAGGCGTGCTCCTGGGTGAAGAACGAGCAGTCCAGGGCCTCTTCCAGCTGGCGGATCTTGCCGCGCATCCGGGTCCGGGCCATCTGCGCCAGGACTTTGGGGTTGCGTTCCCCGGCGATAATCGCGGTCAGCATCTCCCGCCCGGCCACCCCGTGGACGTCGGTGATCACCGACGACAGCTTCAGGTGCGCGTCTTCCAGCAGCTTCTCGCACCGGGCCTTCTCGGCGGTGCGGGCCTGGACCAGGTGCCTGCGGTAGCGGGTATGGGTGCGCAGCCGCCGGATCTCCTCCGGAGGCACGAAGCTGGACGGCAGCGACCCGCGTTCGGTGATCTTCGCCAGCCACACCGAGTCCAGCTTGTCCGACTTCGGCCGCCCGGGCAGCGCCTTGACCTGCGATGCGTGATACAGCACGCAGTCGGAGCCCTCCCGCTCCAGCAGGAAGTACACCGGTTTCCAGTAATCCCCGGTGGCCTCCATCCCGACCCTGGTCACTCCCCAGCAGCGCAGCCAGTCCGCCAGCTCCAGCAGGCCGGCCCGGGTGGCGCGGAACTCCCGGGTCTCCTGCTGCCGCCGGCCGCGCCGGGTGTCGCTGGGCGCCCGGATGGTGACCATGACTTCCTTCTTGCCGATGTCGATGCCGGCGACCCGGTCGGCGAACAGCGGCTCGTCTTCCACCTCTTCCACCGTGACTCTCCTATGCTGGAAATGCGGTTAACGGTCGTGGCCGTCCGCGGGAGCTGTGGGCAAGCGGAAATCTGGTCCGCGGGCTCGAAGCACCAATTCACGGCCCTCAAAGCAGCTCCCGGCGATCAGACCCCTCTCTGTCAAACTTGTGTGAGACATGGGACGTGTGAAAACTAACGAGCAAGCAGGGCGAGACGGGACCACACACGACAGTGACGATGACGTTGGCTGACCAGGCCGCGATCGCGGGGCATGATGGTCAGATGGGCGGCAGCGGCAGGCCGCAGCGGCGCACGTTCACCGCGGCGTACAAGGCGAAGATCCTGGCTGAGTACGAGCAGGCCGGGCCGGGTGAGCGGGGCGCGATCTTGCGCCGGGAGGCGGTAACTACCGGCCATATTTCCGACTGGCGGAAAACCCGTGATAAGGGCGGGCGGAAGGAACTGGCACCCAAGCCGGCCGGGCGGCCGGGGCGCAGCGCGCAGGAGGTGGAAAACGAGCGGCTGCGCAGCGAGAACGAGAAACTCACCGCGGAGCTGGCCCGCACCAAGGCCGCGCTCGAGGTGGTGGGAAAAGCGGCGATGCCTCCGTGCCCTTCCGTTACGACATGCACGCGATGGTCTTCAGTGACGATGCTGTCGGCCTGGAAGCCCATCTGCACCGCCACTTTGCCGATCGTCGCGTCAACATGGTTAACATGCGTCGTGAGTTTTTCCGCGTCACGCCCGCCGAAGTCCGTGACGTCCTCACTCGCCCTGTGTCCGTCTGATCACATGTGATGCGCCTCTGCATGATCCTGGCCGGTGATGGTTCTGCGCCTGTAGTGCGGGTGACCCACCGCCCTTGGCGCGGGCACTGAGCCTTTTTCATCCTGATCTTGGAGTGGCTCGGCATATCAGCTGATCTCGGGCGGCATGTCGGCTTGAGACATAGCGAAGCCCCTGGTAGATGAAGCGATCGACCAAGATCCGCATCCGCCACCAAGGGTCTTCCATGCTTTTCGCTCCGCCAGGGGACCGCTTCTGCAGGCGGCACGGGTGGCTGCGCAGGGTCAGCTGCTGACACTTGGCGCGGGCCTGTTTGCCGCAGGCGCGCTCCTGGCCGTCGCGGACTTCACTTTGTCGCAGCGCACGTTGAAGCTAACAGAGCAGGGACAGGTGACCCGCCGTCACACCGAGGCCATCGAGCAACTCGGCTCTGACAAGCTCGACGTGCGCATCGGCGGCATCTACGCCCTGTTAGCCCGCGAATCGGCCAGACATCACCCGGCCATGATGGAGGTGCTCACCGCATTCATCCGCGAGCACTCACGCGAGGCATGGCCGCCGCCAGATTCCGGCGGCCGGGAACCGGAACGATCGACCCGGCCCGACGTCCAGGCCGCCCTCACTGTGGTAGGAGGCCGGGATGCAAAGCGCGACATCCAACCCATGAACCTCACCGGCACTGACCTGGCCCGCGCGGACCTCCATGACGCGAACTTCACCCGCGCGGACCTCGGCGGCGCGGACCTCACCGGCGCGAACCTCCATGGCGCGAACCTGACCGTCATGCGCATGCTGCGCGAGCACGACGAGAGGACCGCCGAAGTGGCTGTCACGGCGGGCAGCTGACCGTGTGGGGTGCCAGAACTGTGCCGGTAGCCGTGACCTGGTCTTATAGGCGGTCCGCTTGTATTCGTTGAGGAGGCCGCCGAGGACGGGCCGGCGCTTGACTCGTTCCTGGGAGAGATCGGCTACGGCGTGGTCAGGCCGTGGTGGCTGGAGCTGGAGGGCGCGGTGCGGTCTTCGCCCGTTGTAGTGACGGGTATATTCGGTCATCACGCTGCGCAGGTGCCGTTCGCTGAAGATCAGTATCCGGTCGGTGACCTCCGTCCGGGCGGTGAGCACGAACCGCTCCGCATAGGCGTTCGCGCGAGGACTTCGGGGCGGGATTTTAACCGCTTCGATGCCGGCATCGGCTAGGACCGCATCGAACGACGCGCGGAACTGCCCGGCCCGGTCGCGAATGAGGAACCGGAAATCGGCGGCGCGCTCACCGAGGTCCATCAGGAGGTTCCGGATCTGCTGGGTGGTCCATGGCCCGTCCGGGTTGCGGTCATACCGAGGATGTGCACGTAGCGGGAGCCGACCTCCATCACGAACAAGCAGTACAGGCGCTGAAGGGTGACCGCGCAGTCCACGTGGAAGAAGTCCGTGGCGAGCATCGTCGCGGCTTGCGCGTGCAGGAACTGCCGCCACGTCGTGTCGGTGTGCCGCTTGGCCGCCGGCGGGATCTTCAGCGCCATGAGGACGCGGCGGATGGTGGATGCGCTGACCCGGTGGCCGAGCTTGAGCAGTTCGCCTTGGATCCGCTGGTATCCCCAGCCGTGGTTCTCGGTGGCGAGCCGCCCGATCAGCGCGGCGATCTCTGCGCTGGCTGGCGGTCGGCCCGCGCCGCGGGGATAGGTCCACTTCCTGGTGACCAGGCAATGCCGTTGCTTGTCGGCTGCAAACTATCGTTTCGTGGATAGGCGGCCGGGGGTGCATGATGCTGGGTATGCATCCGTGGACCGGGTTATCTGATGACGTGCGGCTGGGTGTGCTCACCGAGTGGGTGACCGCCGATCTGGTGGATGAGGTCCTGGCTGAGTGCGGCACGCGGGATAAGAAACCCGGGGCGCTTCCTGCCCGGTTCATGGTCTACTACGTGCTCGCTCTGGCCCTGTTCCAGCAGGACTCCTATGACGATGTCGCGGAGAACCTGGTGGGAGCACTGGAGGGGATGGGCGAGGCGGTTCCGGCCAGGTCCTCGTTCACCCGGGCCCGGCAGCGGCTGGGTGCGGGGGTGATCGAGGCGGTGTTCCGCAGGCTGGCCGGGCCGGTGGCCCCGGCCGGCCTGGACGGCGCGTTCTGGCGGGGGATGCGGGTGGCCGCGGTGGATGGGTTCGTGCTTGACGTGCCGGATACGCCGGGTAACCGGGCCGCGTTCGGCGGGCCGGTGGACGCCAACGGCCTGCCAGCGGGGTTCCCGCAGGCCAGGGTGGTGACGCTGGCCGAGACCGGGACGCACTCGTCGATCGACGCCAGCGTGGGCGGGTTCCGCGGCGGGGAGCCGGAACTGGCGATCGCGATGGCCGGCAGCGCGGCCGGGATGCTCGTGATCATGGACCGGGGCTTTCCCGGGTGGCGCTGTGGAAGGCGTATACGCAGGCCAGGGCGCATCTGCTGATCCGGGCACGGTCGAGCGTGGCCCGCCGCCCGGTGAAGGTCCTGGACGACGGGACGTACCTGGCGCGGATGAACCTGGCCGGGCAGAAGGGCGCGCATCCCGGCGGGGTCCCGGTGAGGGTGATCGAATACCGCGTCGACGGGGGCGAGGTCGTCAGATTACTGACCGATCTGATGGACCCCGTGGCCTTCCCCGCCGGTGAACTCGCCGCCCTTTACCATCAGCGCTGGGAAAGTGAATCTTCATTCCGGCAGGTCAAGACGTTCCAGCGCGGCCCGCAGGAAATCTTGCGGTCAGCGGACCCGGAGCTGGTACGTCAGGAGGCATGGGCGCATCTCGCAGTGCACCACTGCCTGACCCGGATCATCATGCGGCTGGCCGGCAACGAGCGGATCGACCCGGACCGCATCTCCTTCGTCAAGGTCCTCAAGCACGTGCGGCGCAGTGTCATCCGTCAATGCGCACAGACATCCGTGCAGATCAAGCAGTTCATGGCGACGATGGCCGCGAAGGTCTGCCGCAAGCTCGACAACGGCGTCAGACGTTTGCGGGAGGCCGACCGGTTCCTCAAGCGCCCGGCCTCGAAGTACTCCTTCCGCAAAGCAGGCCAGGTCCGCCGTCCTACCCGCCGGGTGGCCGCCAAGGTGCTCACACTCCATCCCGCGATAGTTCAATAAGTCAAGCAACGGCATTGGGTGACCAGGAGGTGACCAGGCGGCGGTGCCACCGCAGGACGGTTCCTGGGGTGACCAGGCGGTGTGCTCGCAGCTTACCTGGCAGGTACCGGATCAGCGCGGCCATGACGGCTCGGTCCGCCCAGTCGAGCCGGGGCCTGGGCCTGGTGCGGCGCAGCACGGCGACCTCGTGCCGCAGTACCAGCAGCTCCGCGTTCTTGGACGCTGACGAGCGGCCGAGCAGGACCAGCAAGCCGCAGAGCCGGACGAAGATCAGGTAGAGCAGGCGGAGGGACACGACCGACCATCATGCCCTACGGCCACACATTGCCGCAGGTCACAGGACCAGGCCATATTTTTGGCACCCGACACGGTCGCCAATAGCTGAGATCTCGGCGGAGGGGCCGACGTACTGGTGGGAGCGCGACAGTAGCGAGAACGTGTCCATGGAGACGACCCACACGCCGACATCGGGGCAGATCTCAAGGCCCCTTCAACAGCTCGCGGGGGCGTAGCGACAGCCAGCTACGGGCTAGTGTCCCTAGCCGGGTTAGGGGCCGTGCCCGCGATGTGCGTCTCAATCATCGACTTGACGCGGCGCGCCGTGGTCGGCCGGTGCGGCCGGGCCGCTGCCCAGAACCGCGCGTACTCGGCGACCGTGGTCCGGTCGGAGCGGTTGACGAACAGCCAGCGCCTCGGCTTCCACGGTGGCGACGTCCTTTTCGGCGTCGCTCTTGCGGTCGAAGGACCGAGCCGGACCCTCGCGGCCGTTCACCGTAGGCCTGGCCCGCTAGCGGCGGCCGGTGCGGAGCGGTGCGGTGCTGACCCGCTCCCGGGTGCGCAGCACAGAGTCTACGTGGAGGCGACATCATGGCAAACCCGCAGGAGCAGTCATACACCGAAATCCCGCACGCGGTGGCCTGCCGGGCGCTGGGCGTGTCGGAGTCCTGGTTTTACAAGTGGAGGGACGGTGACCGCTCCGCGCGGCGGGCGGCCGCGGCGGCCTGCCGTGTTCGCCTCGAGGGGTTCGGGGCTGTCGTCGGGGATCTGGCCCGCGCGGAGCCCGGCCCGGGCGAGTTGCGGGTCGCGTACGAGGCGCTTCAGCAGTCGGCGCGTTCCGTGCTGCGACACTCCGGGCCCGCAGCCGGGGACCGCGGTGATGAGCTGCCTGCACGTGCTGAGACCGTGATCGTCTGGCGCTGCGAGGATTGCGGGGGCGTTGATGCTCCGCGGGAGTGCATCGATGTCTGCATTTGGGGTCCGGCCGACTGGATGGACGCGGCCTTGTATGAGCCGCAGCGGTCGCGGGCCACCGCCGATCGCGAGGTTGAGCAGTCGCTGGCCGGGCTGCTCCGCAGGTTCGCGTTCACCACGCCGCGCGACGGGCAGTGGGAACGAAGCTGGCGTGCCTTTCAAGCGCAGGCGCGCCTCGCATTTCGGCCAAGGGAATCACGCCGCGTAGCGACCGAGAGCGCCAGCCGGCAGGCTCAAGCCGGTGGATAACGCTCCCTTGCTGGCCCCGGGCATCCAGGCACCGTCGCGGGCCCGGGCCAGTCGGCAATAGAGCAGAAACACACTCACAGGTTGCCGCCCCGGAGCACGCCCGAAGCCTTCAGCCCGCGAGGCAGTGACGAGAGAGGGCCTGCCGCTCAATTACGGTGACCATGCTCACCGGGATGTTCGATACGGTTTTGCCGACGACGGGGAGCGCGTTGAGGAAGGGCTGAGCGCCGGTGCGAAAGGTCAGCTGATCCCGGTCAGCCGAATGCGCGAGCGGCCAGGCGGCTGCTCTTCGGGCGCGGTCATCGCCTCGCAGATTGGATGTGTCGCAGGACATGGAGAAGTTCTCACTGGAAGCTCTGGGTCATCAGCTGCTGGAACGGGCGGGCGCCGCGGGCGGAGGTCACACCGCGGAGACGGTCGTCGGCGGTCACGAGCGGATATTGCGCCAGACGGTCATTGCGATGCTCAAGGGCGCCGTCCTCGCCGAGCATGAGAACCCGGGCGAGGCAACGGTGCACGTCCTGCGCGGACGGGTGCGGTTGTCGGCCGGGGACGTGTCCTGGGAGGGGCGGCCCGGTGACCTGCTTGTCGTGCCGGATGCGCGCCACAGCCTGGAGGCGCTGGAGGCCTCGGCGGTGCTGCTGACGGTCGCTAAGCGGCCGTGACCACGTCCCCGGTCCGGTAGTCCGTTTCGCTGTCGGAGGTCCCGGACATGATCCGCTCCGGCACGGCGGACTTGATCGAGGCTGGGCGTCAGCCCGAGGGAGGCGGCTGATGGCGAACGCAAAGGTACAGGTGCGCCGGGCCTACGAGGACGCGGCGCAGGGCGACGGCACTCGGGTGCTGGTCGACCGGCTCTGGCCGCGAGGGCTGACCAAGGCAAGGGCGGCGCTCGACGAGTGGTGCAAGGAGATCGCGCCGTCGACGGAGCTGCGTAAGTGGTATGGCCACGATCCGGCGCGCTTCGAGGAATTCAGTCGCCGCTACCAGGCGGAACTGGCAGAGCCTGAACGGGCCGGCGCGCTGGCGCACCTGCGCGAGCTGGCGTGGGGCCGGGGGGTGACGCTGCTGACCGCGACCAGGCGGCCCGAGATCAGCGAAGCGGCCGTTCTCGCGAGGCTGCTGCGGGACTGACGGGCGTCTGGTGACTGTCACAGCCATCCTCTGGGGCGCCGTGTGGGTACGTGGGCTCAGCCTGCCATCAGATGCTGAGAAGCAGGGCGGCCAGCGCGCCGGTGAGGGTGCCGAAGACCGCGAGCCCTGCGGTGCTGCGCGAGCGGGCGTGCAAGAAGGCCGTGACCCCCGGCACCAGTACCGCGGCGAGTTTGGCGATCAGCGTCGTCCGGCAGTTTTCCGGTGATCTTGTCCTGCTCGGCGGCGATGTTCCAGATGCCGGTGGCTACTAGGACGGCAAAGGCGGGCCAGGCGATCTGCGACCTCCGTCGCGCCCGTCGGGCGAAGACCCGCCGTTGCCTTCCCGTCGGCGAGCGGGCCAGCGCCAATGCGGGCCGGAACTGATTGTGTGTCGCGGGCTGAGCGCTTGCGGCTCACCGCGGATCGTAGTAGGAACAAAAACACCATTGAATCGCCGGTGATCAAGACGTGATCCGGCCGCGGGCTGGCCTGAAGCGCACACGAAAGGGGGGCGAATGACGGCGTCGATGGACGAGGAGCGGGCAGGCGGCTCCTCATCTCCAGCCACGGGGCATGAGGAAGTCGGCGCCCCGGCCTGCTGGGCGCACCGCGTCTGCCCGGAATGCGGTCGGCTCAACCAGGCGGAGCACCCCGATTCGTGTGAGGCATGCGGGGCGGCCTTTCCCGCTTACTAGGCCTGCGGGGAACATTGGAACGCTCATTGGCGGTAACGGGCCGCGGCGGGGCGGCTGGCGGGTGACCAGGCGGTTCCACTCGGTCCGGGCGGCGGGGCTCACCGGGCGCGGCAGGTTCCGGGTCCGGGCTGGGGCAAGATCATCAGCCAGTGCGCATGTCGGCCATTTCACCGCCAGGATGTGCTCGTAACGGTGCAGCCGGATCTCCGGTTTGTCCTGGCTTACCTGGTCAGTCTTCCTCATCAGGGGCGTCGGGGTCCGCGGAGTTCGCGGATGACGCCGGGTTCCAGGTCGGGAAGGGCGAAGGAGTGGGTTCCGTGCACGAGGTGCTTGCGGACGAGCGGGCTGAGGCGCGCCGTGTTTCTTCGCGGACCGGGTAGCTCTGGGCAATCAGCTGCTCAAGCGCTGAGGTAGACGGTGGTCCACAGCACGACGGCGTTGAGATGCGCGGCGTTTCCGCAGCGAGCCCAGCAGCTTGCCGAAGGGAAACCAGACTTCCCAGCGGGCATCGTGCGGCTGGTACTGCCAATGCCTTTAGTTCCTGTTGGCCGATCGTGATCCTTGACAGACTGGCGGCGGTCGGCTGATCGTAGCCCGGAATCGGGAGAGTAACGCAGATGGCGACCCACGGTGCGGCTGGTATCGGCTCTGAGCTTGACGAGGCGCTGGTGCGGGCCGGGCGCTACCTGCGCAAGGGCGTGGTCTCGGCCGAAATGCGGACGCTGCAGAAGACAGGCGGCCGGGAAGCGGACAAGGGCGTGGTCCCCTTGGCCGAAATGCGGACTCGATATCAAACCGCCGCAAGAACGCCTGCCAGGCGCGGTCGACCTCAGCGGCGGAGGTTCCGGCGCGTGATGACCACAGCCAGAGCGGTTCCGGGCAGCGGTCGCCGGGCAGGTGCTGTACCTGCAGCCGGATGAGGGTGCCCTCGATGACCGGCAGCTCGCCGTGGTGGTCCTCCCACCCGGCGCGGCTGGCCAGCCGCTGGTGCAGCCGGGCCCAGGCCGCGGCCCGGGCGGTGCCGTATCTGCTCGTCTCGGTGGCAGTGCTCACCGCCGGGACGGGCCAGGTCTCCGGGGCCGCGAGCCTGAGCCGGGCCGAGCCGGACCGCGTCCAGCGGCAGCGTCCACGACGTGCGGCCCGGCTCCAGCGCCACGACCAGCGAATACGGCCAGCCCGGGATCAGCTGCGCGTTCCCCTTGCCTCGCGCATAGCAATGGCAGAACAAACGCTCCGGGCTGGTGGCTGCGTCCGGCCGCAGCCAGTTGCTCACATCCACCGCCAGCCGGATCCGCCCGTCGTCCCAGGCCGGCAACGCCAGCGCGGCCAGCGCCCGCTGCAGCCGCGCGACCTGGACCTGGCCGGCGTTCAGCGCGTCATACACCGCGCCGTGGCCGCGGCGGCATTCCGGCTCCAGCGACAGCTCCGCCAGCATGTGCACCCGATCCTGCTTACACAGCACCGCGTCGGCCAGCTCGAACAGCGCATCCGGGCGCTTGCCCAGGCACCAGCACAGCTCGCTGCGGAACCCCGCCAGCAGCCCGTGCGCCCGGTCCTCACCCGGCCCGTCCTCGACCGCACCCTCCCGCCACGCCATAATGAACGCCACGGCCACCGCCATCATCGTCAAGTTCTGTGGGTGAGTCGGCGGAGGGAATCGCACCCCCCGCCGCTCGCAGGACCGGACGTGACGATCTCTCGTCATCCGGCCCCCACAGTCCGGCCGGAGGTGTGTGCAACGAGGTCCCAGTGGGCGAAGAGCCTGGGCTCTCGCCGACGGACACCGTATAGCCAGGCCCACGCCCTATCAGGCCTGCCCCGCAGTCGTTTGAATTTGTGCATTGCCCATCGAACAATGTGCTCGTCGATGCGCTTTGCGAGGAAGTACAACTCTGAGCGGTAGAAGCGCCCGTAATAGTTGATCCAGCCTCGCACCTGTGGATTGATATCCTCAGCGAGACCGGACAGATCCGTCCTGCTCCGACGTTTGAGGTGCCAGTCTCTGATCTGCTTTCCTTTCGCCTTCCTCGCCTTGTTGCTCATGGCCGGATTGAAGCTTACAAAGAAGCCCCGCGGGCCTCGGACAACTCGCGCCCGGAAGGTATATCCGAGGAAATCAAAGCTGGTGTGCTCAGAATTTCCCCGGCGGATCGCATCCTTACAATATGCGATCTTTGTCTTCTCCGGGTGCAGTTCGAGGCCCACGGCCGCGAACCGGTCGGCGACGGCAGCCAGCAGACGCCTGGCCTGACCCTCAGTCTTGCAATGGGCGATAACGTCGTCCGCGTACCGTTCGAACGGACAGGCCGGGAACTCCCGGTCCATCCACCGATCAAACGCATAATGCATGAACAGGTTAGCCAGCACAGGTGAGATGGGGGACCCCTGCGGGGTCCCCTTTTCCCGCGCCGCCACGGTCCCATCCGGCATCTGCATCGGGGCTTTCAGCCACCGCTCGACGCACAGCAGGACCCAGCGCTCACCGGTGTGGTGAGCTACCGCCTTGAGCAGCAAATCATGAGGAACGCTGTCGAAAAAGGCCCGGATATCAAGATCTAGAATCCAGCCGAGCCGCCAGCAGCGCTCCCGGGTCACGGCCCAATGCCATGGGCTTTAGGCATTTGGGCGTGTTGGGCGGCGGTTCGGGTTTCCCGATTTTGGTTACGGTGGGTAGTTTCTGCCTGGGGGTGGCATGCCGGAGGCCAGGCATGTCGTGCCGGGTGACGGCCGGTTCCACGGTCCGGCGGGCGGTCCTTCCGGGGTTTCTGCGGTGTTCGTGCTGGTCAGGCGGGTTTGTTGGCCAGGGTGATGACGGCCTCGGCGATCCGGGTGGCGGTGTCCGTGAGGCTGGCGTGCCCGAAGGTGCTGGGACATTTCGCCTTGCGGGCGCGGTGCCGGTTCCGGTCGATGATCATGCGGCATTTTGCGAGTGCGCTGGTCAGGGCGGTGTAGCTGGTCTTCCCGCGGCGGATCGCGGCGATGACGGCGCGGCGGGTCGCGGTGTGGGAGATCTCGCGGGGCTGGACGGGCTGCCCGGCGCGGCGCCCCTTCCGGGCGGGGGCCGCGGCGAGGGCAGCGCCGGGTCACGGCCAGCGCGTCATGGGCATTTCGCCCCGGACGATAACCGTAACTGTCATGGTGGAAAATCGGCTCTAGCTTCTCTTCCAGCAGCATCGCTGCCGCGGTCTGCGCCACCCGGTCTGCCGTGTTCGGCACCCCGAGAATCCGCACCCCCAGACCATGATCTTTCGGTATCTCTACCGCTCGGACCGGCCCCGGGAAATAACTCCCCGATGACATCCTGTTCCACAAAAGGTAGAGATTATCCCTCTCCCGCTCGCCGAACTCGGCGATACTCACGGCATCTACGCCCGGTGCGCCCCTGTTGGCCCGGACCTTCTCCCACGCCCCGTATATCAGGCGCTTATCGATCTCAAACGACTTCACCTTCGGCTTGGGTCTCGCCAGCGGCTCCTCCCCGATAGGGTTGGCCGCCGGTTGACCCTGGTCTGCCCGGCCCCTTGGCTCCAGCCCCATTACAGGGCCTTCCTCGCTACTACGGGCCGGCCCGCCCCTGTGCCCCGCCTCGGTACTCTGCCGCTCGCGGTTTCTGCCGCTCGCGGTCCTCCCTCTCGCGACCAGGCAGCAACACCCCGGCCGACGGCATCGGGACGACAGGTTCTCCTGTTCCATGCCAGCGCCCGCGACGGGCTCACGCCACCTCTACACCGGACACCACCAAGACAGCATGCAGTCAGCTTCCTGGCTGAGGGCCCGCCCGCAGGGCGCGCCTTTGTCCCGGGACTTCCGACCGGCCCCGGTTTTGATGTCGGCATTCTACGGTTTCGATGCGTCAGCAGTGGTTCACACATGTTCGTCTTCCCGTCGCACACCTCGCCCCGCTCCCGGCGGGACTTTCCCGCATCGCTCACGACCCCGGCTCTTAACCGACGCCGCATGCGGTGGTTTGGGACCTCCGACTGCCCGGCGATCCCGGAGGACCTACCTCCATCACTGGCACAGCACGGTTCATGACGGCGATCATCTACCTCACGTCACTCCCCTTTCAGGACACACGAAGGAACCCGAAGATGATGACGCGGTGGCCGTCTGCTACCACGGCGACACGCCGGACGAAAGCGGCGATACATGCCAGGTGGGACAGCAGAGGTTAAATAACAAGCTAAGCCTTCCTCACCCGGGGGTGTGGTTGCCGCGGCGTGAAAATGGCGGGTGCTGGTCGTGGCGGGCTGAGGTCCGCTCACTGCCGCGTGGTGGCCGGGGCTGGGTGATGTGGCTGCGGAGCGGGTGCCGGATGGTGCAGGTTGGGTGCGGGCTGCCCGTGACGCCGAGCTTCTTTGGGATACGAGCCCGTAGCTAAGCCTGGCGCCGGGACCTGTGACCTGAGGGTCGCTTTTTGTTGCTTCGAGCACGCCGGTCAGTATTCGGGCCGTTGAGGCCGTGACCGCGGGTCCCCGGGCAGCCCGCCCTGTTACCCATATCCGAGGATACGGAGGTGACCGCGGTGGGCAAGGCCAGGCCGCAGGTTATCGAGGACGAGGAGCACCAGCGGGTGTTCGAGCGGGTGGCCGCGGTCGACGTGGCCAAGGCGTCGGGGATGGTGTGCGTCCGGCTGCCCGGCCGGGACGGCAGGCCCCGGGCCAGCAAGGTCTGGGAGGTGCAGGCCGTGACCAGCGCGGTCAGTGATCTGGGCCGGCACCTGCTCAAGGACCGTGTGCAGATGGTCACGCTGGAGGCGACCAGCGACTACTGGCGGATCTTCTACTACCTGCTGGAAGCGCTCGGGCTGGCGGTGCAGCTGGTGTCCCCGGCCCAGGCCCGGCAGCTCAAGGGCCGCCCGAAGACCGATAAGCACGACGCGATGTGGCTGGCCCGGCTGACGGAGTGGGGGATGCTGCGGCCGTGCTTCGTGCCGCCGGCCCCGATCCGGACGCTGCGGGACTATACCCGCGCCCGCACCGACTACGTCCGCGAGCGGACCCGCTGCTACCAGCGGCTGGAGAAGCTGCTCGAAGGCGCGCTGATCAAGCTGTCGTCGGTGGCCAGCAAGCTGACCACCGAATCGGCCAAGGACATGGTGCGGGCGATGATCGCCGGGGAACGCGACCCGCACGTGCTGGCCAGCCTGGCCCGCACCCGGATGAAAGCCAAGCACGATGAGCTCGTCGAGGCGCTGACCGGCATGTTCGACGCCCACCACGGCGAGCTCGCCCAGCTGGAACTGGACCAGATCAAGTTCCTGGACCAGAAGATCACCCAGCTGGAGGCGCGCATCCGCGACACCCTGGCCACCCTCCCCGAAGCGCAGGGCGTGGACGCCGACGGCACCACCGGCCCCGCCGCCGGCACCGGCCCGGACGCCGCCGTGCTGCCCGCCGCCGCCCGGCTGGCCGAGATCCCCGGCATCAGCCCGGACCTGGCCGCGGCGATCATCGCCGAGGCCGGCCTGGACATGACCCGGTTCCCCACCGCCGCGCACCTGGTCTCCTGGGCCGGGCTATGCCCGGCCGCGAACCAGTCCGGGCCGCGCACCGGCCACGGCAAAAAGAAACACGGCAACGCCTACCTGCGCGGCGCCCTCGGCCAGGCCGCCCTCGGCGCCGCGCGTACCGGTACCTTCCTCGGCGAACGATACCGCCGCGTCGCCCGCCGCCGCGGCAAGGCCAAAGCCCAGGTCGCCGTCGCCCGGTCCATCCTGATCATCATCTGGCACCTGCTCGCCGAGCCTGCCGCCCGCTACACCGACCTCGGCCCGGACTACGTCGCCTCCCGCACCGACCGGGACAAGAAGATCCGCAACCACGTCCGGCAGCTCCAGGCCCTGGGACTGGAAGTAACCCTGGCCCCGGCCGCCTAACCCATACCGCCCTGACCAGGCCCGACGCTCGAACCAGCCTCGGGTCCGCTGCCGCGCGCCCAATTGAGGTGAGTTATTTTCCGGTCAGAGCCTGTCCGGAAACCGGTCCGGTGGCGGGCGATCGGATCTGTTTTCGAGCCAACGAGGTGTAAGGGACCTGTAACGCATCCCGGGCGTGCCGGTACGGGAGTTACGGGAGCGCGGACCCGATGATCGCGATTTGTGCAGATCGACGGACCCCTCGGGTCCGCGCTCCCTCAGGCTACTTCGCCTGTCCTGTGCCGGTGCTGTCCCGGCGGGATCAGCCGCAGTGCCCGGGTTCCGCGGTACCCCTCAGACATGAGCGACGGCGAGTGGCAGGTCATCGAGCCGACGGTGCCGCCGCCGTGTCCCGTGCCGAAACCCAGTGCGGGGTCTGACCTGCTGCTTTACGCTCGGCGCTCGTGCTGATCCGTCTCGTCTACCTGTTCATGGTCCGGGTGTCCGGTTGGCTGGCGCTCCTGGCTCGCAGCGACGCCGCCAAGGACGCGGAGATCTTGGTTCTGCGGCATGAGATCGCGGTGCTGCGTCGTCAGGTCGGCCGCCCGCGGCTGGACTGGGCTGACCGTGCCGTGCTCGCTGCCCTGGCCAGGCTGTTGCCCGGTCGGCTGCGGCTGCACCGGATCGTGGCACCGGGAACCCTGCTGGCCTGGCACCGGCGTCTGGTCAGCGGAAAATGGACCTATCCGAACATAACGGGACGGCCGCCGGTCTCGGATGAGGTGCGGGCTCTGGTGGAGCAGTTGGCGCGGCAGAACTCCCGCTGGGGCTACCGGCGCATCCAGGGTGAGCTGCTCGGCCTGGGGCACAGGGTGGGGGAAGGGACGATCCGCCGGATCCTGGCCGCCGCCGGTCTCGGCCCCGCGCCGCGCCGGGCGTCGCCGGCATGGCGGCAGTTCCTGAAGGCCCAGGCGTCCGGCATCCTCGCGTGCGACTTCATGCACGTGGACACCGTGCTGCTACGGCGCCTTTATGTCTTGTTCGTGATGGAGGTCCAGACTCGCGCCGTCCATATCGTGGGCGTCACCGTTCATCCGACCGGAGCCTGGACCGCCCAGCAGGCCCGCAACCTCATGATGGACCTCAGCGAGCGCGCCGGGCAGTTCAGGTTCCTCATTCGTGACCGCGACAGCAAGTTCACCGTCGCGTTCGACGACGTCTTCGCCGGCAATGGCACGCGGGTGATCAAGGCACCGGTCCGGTCGCCGCGGGCGAACTCATTCGCTGAGCGATTCGTGGAAACACTGCGCCGCGAGTGCCTGGACCACGTGCTGATCCTCGGCGAGCAGCATCTGCGGAAGGTGCTCGCCGAGTACGCGCGGCACTATAACGGCCACCGTCCGCACCAAGGCCGGCAGCAGGAACCCCCGCTGAGGCTTCCCGGCCACGCCGTCGATATCACCGCCCGGATCGAGCGCAGGAGCGTCGTCGGCGGGTTGATCAGCGAATATCGCAGAGCAGCGTAGCGAGCGCGAAATGCCAGGTCAGCGGCTGTGAATGAGTTTTGGCACGGGACAAGCCTCATACGGTCCCATCCGTCGTGCCTCCTGACGTTTCGGAGTCTGCCACCCTTGACCCGCCACCCTGATCGGCGGTCTGCCGCTCTACCTTCCCCAGGTGTACAGCCCCGGCGGCTGGCGACTACGACTGGCGTAAGCCGCCCGGATCCCACGCTGCCCGCCAGGCCGGAACCAGCGCCGCAGATCCATCCCGAGGTGCCGGACAGTTGTCTCTGACCGGCCCCGCCGCCTGGGAGATGACGGAAACACGCCCTGGCCGCCTCAGCACACACGCCATCGCCGCCGGGCAGCCGGTGAAGGCTCCCACCCATCCCCCAGCAGCCACCGGCCAGCCCGCCCAAGGCACCGGGCCAGCTAAATCCCGGTGACGGGAGACAGCCACGCCGGGAGCCCTCAGATTCCCCCGGGCCACCCGCTGCCCAGGAGGCGATTGATTACTGAACGTCCGGTTATTGTCACGTTTGAATGACGTTCGGACCCTGCTTCCCCCGGTCATTTGGCCAGGTCATTTGGACCCGATTTCCCGGTCATCCTGCTCTGACCACCAGTGTGCACTCTGCGTAGCATTATTTTAACCGAGAGTGAAATGAGGCTTTTCTGCACTGGGGGAAGGCAAGAAAATGAAGCTCAACAAGGTAATCGCCATCCCGGCCATCGCCATTGCCGCAGGCCTCGGTCTCGCTGCATGTGGTCGGTCAAGGCCCCTGCCGCAGCACCGGCCGTGACGCACACGGTCACCGCAGCACCAGCACCCACTACGCAAGCACCTACTACAGCAGCAGCCGCTCCCGTGGTCGTTGTGCCTGCACCGGCCAAGACCGTGTATGTCGCACCGCCTGCACCTGCCACGCCTGTGTATTCGGGGGCCAATTGCGGTCGCGGTGTGTACGCGGGCCCGAACACGAGCTGCGCGTTCGCGCTGAATGTCGCGGCTAACTACACGGGCGTCGGCGGCGCGGACTACGCCTATAGTCCCGTCACCGGGCTGAACTACACCATGTATTGCTATGGCCCTGGCACTAATCAGTACCAAGCGTCGTGCACCGGAGGTAACAACGCCTCTGTCAAGTTCACCTCCTGACCGCTGGCTATCGCGCCCCGAAAGGGGCCCGGTGATGAACGGCTCAGACTGAGCACATTTTCGGGGGAGGACAAATGAATATCAAGCTAATCGCAATCCCGGCCATCGCATTGGCCGCAGGACTCGGCCTCGCCGCGTGCGGCAGTCATCCGGCTGCTCACCACACTACGCATGCCACCACGCATCCAACGCCCAACTCCACGAAGCCGGACACAATGATTCCGGCGACTGGCCCAATGATCCCGGCCACGCGTGGCGGGGCAACGAGTCTCGCCACTGCCGGGACGTTGGACAGCCTTAACTGGTCGGGGTACGCGGCCACTGGGAAGAAGACTAGCGTTTCATCGGCATGGGCGGTGCCCAGCGTGAGTTGCCCGACCAGCTCAATTCAGTACAGCGCATTCTGGGTCGGACTGGATGGGCTGAAGGACGGCACGGTGGAGCAGGACGGCACTATGTCTGGCTGCTACGGCACATCGCCGTTCTACTATGCGTGGTACGAGATGTATCCGGCGGGCATGGTCGGCTTCTCCAATGGCGTGTACCCGGGAGATCATTTCACCGCGTCGGTTTCCGTCAGCAGCGGCAAGTACTACACGCTGGTGATCTCCGATTCCACCCGGCACTGGTCACACACGGTGAAGGTCACCAAGGGTGGGCTGAACGACTCGTCTGCCGAGGTGATCGCGGAAGCCCCGTCGTCTACTAGTGGTGTCCTGCCGCTGGCTGACTTCCACAACGTCTACTTCAGCGAGGACCATGCCAACGGCAAGGCGATGGGTAACTTCTCACTCACCAAGATCGCGATGGTGGACAACAGCGGACTGCACAAGGACAACGTGTCCGGCACGTCCGATGTCGGCCAGAAGTTCAACGTGTCCTGGGCGCGCTCGTCCTGACCGCTGGCTATCAGGCCCCTCCGTGGGGGGCCTGGTGGCGAACGGTACAGACAAAGGCTGACCGTCGAACAAGAGGGGAATCATGCACACATCAAATGACCAGCGGGACCTGCACACCCACCTCAATACCGAGGCACACCAGGGAAAGGACCTCTGTTCAACGCCCTCGTGCCGGTACGGGCCTGGATGTAGGACAAGCAGCTACGGAGTTGGATGGTAGGTCTGCTGGTGGTCCTGGTTGCAGTGCCCGCCATCGGGGTGGCGATCACCAACCTCGAAGCCGGGGCCTGGGTGTTCGCCGGGTTCTTCGCGGTCGCGTGGCTACTGCTGCTCTTTGTCATCGTCCGGCCGCAGAACATTACCGTGGGACCGCTGGCGGTGGTAGTGGTCATCGGCATGATCGTCGAGACGCCACTGGCGATCGCCTCGGAGACCATGTCAGGCGGCAACACGAACAATATCCTCGCCGGTGTCTTCGAGGTCGGCGTCCCAGAAGAGCTGTCCAAGGTGGTCCCAGTGCTCGTGATCGCCACGATCGTGTTGTTCTTCAAACCAAAGGCAGCCTGGCTGGCCCTGAAGCCCCAGGATTACCTGTTCCTCGGCGCGGTCAGCGGGGCCGTGTTCGGTGCCAGTGAAGCGGTTCACTACGTTGTTACCCAGCTCCCGGCGATAATCCGGCTCTTGGAAGTTAATCGGGATCGTGTTGCCGTCTGGTTACCGACCGCGTCCTCTTCCTGGTTACGTGTCGTGAGCGCCGTCGTGAACCCCTGGTGCAGGCCGTCCGGACGCGCCGGCGCTGGCTGGCCGGGTTGCGGAACCCGTATGCCATGCGGGCTTCGAGCTTGGCGAGCCGGTTCAGGCTCTCGGAAACGGCGTTCGTGACCCCGGTCAGGACCGCCGCGACGATCTCGTCCTCCCACCGGGATACCGTCCTGGCCAGGGACAGCAGCTCGGGGATGTCATCGTTTTGGGCGCACCAGTCGCAGCAGGCAAAGAGCCGGCCGCGGACGTCGCGCTCGCACGGGGCCGAGCCGGTGACGCGGGCCCGCAGGTTCAGGACGTCGCGGAGTTTCTCCTTGCCGATCCAGGCCGCAGCGATCTCCTGCCCGGCCGGATCACTGCCCAGGGCGGCCATGACCTTGGCGAACTGGCCCGGTGACAGGTGCTCCAGGTTCTGCACTAGCAGGCCCTTGATGCCATACTCCGGGTCGCCGGTCCGGCCGCGGCGGCCGTATTTGCCGCGCACCACCCGGCGCCGCACGTCCCCGGTCATCTTGACCGCCAGGTGCACGACGTGGAACAAGTCCGCCACCAGCTGCGCGCCGGGCAGCATCCGGCGCACCGCGGAGGCGTAGATGGTGCACATGTCGATCGCGACGACCCGGACCGCGTCCCGCCACGCCGGGGTGGCCAGCGCCAGCCAGTACGCGGCGTCATCAGCAGTGCGCCCTTCCACCTGCCCCAGCAGCCCCTGGCCGCCGGACAGGTCGAAGAAGCAGGTATGCCACCGGTCTGCGAGCAGCACGTACTCCCCGGTGTCCTCATCGATCCGCCACCGGGGCCGGCCGCGGCGGTGCTCGTCGATGCCCAGGTGCGCCACCGGTGCCGGGGCCTGCTCCAGCAGTGGGTCCGCCCGGGCAGCGAACGCCCCGTGCGCGACCGGCCAGGACATGCCGTTACCCCGGGCCGCCTCCGCCGGGGTGATGCCGCGCTCCGCGATCTCCGCCGCGGCCTGCTCCCGCAGCCGCCCGGTCAGCCGGCACCGCGGCGGCACCTGCGGCACCCACTCGGTGAACGTCTTCCGCTCACACTCCCCGGCTTCACATTTCCAGCGCCGCTTCACCCACCACACCTGCACCGCATCCAGGCCCCGGGCCACATCCCGCGGCTGGGTCAGCACCTGCTCATGGACCCGGCCCGCCACAGTGCCGCAGTCCGGGCACGCGCTAGCGGCTGCGTGATCAGTGACCGCCCATACCTCCACCGTGCCGCCCGGCCCGGACTCCGCATCGGTGACCTGCAGGCCCTCCACGCCGAATAGCACAGACGCCGTATCGTGGAACACGATGCCCGCGGCTTTCTGATGATCTTGAAGTCTTGTCGGTGAGACCCAAGATCGTAGGAGCCGCGGGCTCCTTGGTCAGGGTGACACGCTGGTACCGGCCGCGCGAACTGGCAAGACCCCGCATCTGCCGGGCACCTTCAGCAACAGAGGAAGTCACCCAGAGTTATCGGGCGAAAGCAGCATCCCGGTTAACTTCGAAGAGCCGATAATCCAGCAGGACGGTGGGATATCGATTGCCGGAGTGCAGCAGGTCGTCCTGCAGTTCGGTGCGTGGAGGTTCCTGACCGACCCGATCAGCCACGCCTGCTGGGCCGGAATCGCCGGGTACTTCGTCGGGCTTGCGATCCAGGAGTACCACAAGGGAATGATCAAGCAGGCAGCGATCGCCCTTGGGTGCACCGGCATGGTCATCACCTCGGTACTGCATGGGTTCAACGACTGGGTGGCCAGCCCGGCTGGGTTCTTCTTCGTTCTGGTGAACGTGGTCAGCGTGCTGCTGTTTCTCGGGTACGCCAGGGTCGGCGCATCACCGGACGCCTGCAAGCGGCAGTGCAAGCCCCACTCAAAGTGAAGGAGGAGGAGACATCATGAACGCCGATCTGGCCGAGGCACTGACCCGGCTATATACAACGTGAGCTGATCGCTGACCGTGGTGCCCTTCGGGGAATTGCGGTGAGCGATTCAGCAGGAATCGTTTTAACAAGGGGGAGACTCATGAAGAACATCGGGCTCACCGCAGCAGAGAAGTTCTGGTATGTGCTCGGCTGCATCGCATTCGGCGGCGCGTACTTCGCCAAGATCCCGGTCAAGCGTGCGCTGTCCGATTTCGGCCTGGTGGAGATGACCAGCGCCGAGTCGTTCTGGTACATCTGCGGCTGCATCATGTTCGGTGGGGCGTACTTCGCGAAGGTCTCGGTCGCCAAGGCGCTCAGCGAACTGGAGCAGTTCAAGGTCGCGGAGCATGTGCAGCTTGAGGGCCTTAACCCTCCCGTGATTCCGGCAGCCTGACTGCTGGCTATCGCTCCCCCGAAAGGGGAACGGGGGCGAACGGCTCAGAATTAATCCGGCCGTCGTTTAGAGGGGGGACACCATGAGGGTCACGAGCAGACCGCGAACCAGTTTCTACATCCGGGGTCCGAAAATCGGGCCCGTGCATACGATATTTCATTTGGGCTCTATTGGCACCGGCAGCAGGAAGACTCCCAGTGGGCCACGATTCCACGCACGTCTGGAAAGCCAGTCTGGCCAGGTCTACCGCTGCGAGCACAATCACCGCACCGAAACGGCGGCCACCAAGTGCGCCAATTCAAAGGCCACGCAGCAGGCGGCACTGGCTGAATTCGCACAGCTTGACCAGCAGGCCGCCGCGCAAGCTGTCGCCACCCAGGCTCGGGCCGACCGCAAGGCACGCGGACATTTCTGGAACCGAAAGTGATCATGAACAGGAAGCTAATCGCCGTCCCGGGCATCGCACTCGCCGCCGGAATTGGTTTGGCCGCATGCGGCAGCCAGTCAGCACCCGTCAGCCACGCTAACCTCGATCGGTCAGGGTGCTCTGGGTGGGGTTACTGATTGTGCTGCTGCCCGATTTTAGGTGTGGTGTCTGTTTGCTGTCTGGGCGGCTGCAGTCTGTGCTGCCCGGTGTGCCCGGGTGCGCACCGGCTCCGACCGCGCCGGGATGGTTCTCCTTCCGTTCCGCGAGGTAGGTTGCTGCTGGTCAGGTGGGTGCGGGCAAGGCGCAGAGCCGCTGCCAGCAAGTCAGGAATGCCTCCTTCCACGGCCAGTCCGGGCTGATCTTGAGGATGCGCCGGCGGGCGTGGTGCACGAGCCGGGCAGGGAGGTGCCAGACTCGGTAGCGGAGCGTGTCCGGCTCGGCTTCCTTCAGGTCGGCGCAGTCGTGGAAGCCCAGCAGCCGGTTCCAGGCAGCGAGGTCAGCGGCGATGTTGGCGGCGAGGACCCAGCCGCAGTTGACCTGCCAGGTTTTCGAGGGCAGGTTCCGCAGGCCCATCGACTTGGCGGTGCGGACACCGTTCTGTCTCGACGACGGCGTGCTCGCGGTGGATCACGTCGATGTACTGGGGGTGGTGGCTGCCGGGCACGCCGCTTATCCCGGCGTCCGGGATGTTCGTGCAGGTGATCGAGTACTTCCAGCCGGTCTTCTTCTCGTAGTCCGTCAGGTTCCTCAGGTGCCGGCGGGACGGCTTGACCCGCCGGGCGATCCACCGCAGCCCGTCCGGCCAGTTCCCGGCCCTGGTCATCAGGCCGGTGATCTCGGCGACGTCCTTGTCCTGTTCGGCCGTGCCGTCCTGGCCGGTGCCGGGCTTCCACGCGCCGGCGGGGACTTTCCGGATGGCGTCCTCGTCGGCCGCGGTGATCATCCAGCCGCAGGTGAACAGCAGGATCCGGCGAGGGGAGGACATCGACAGCAGGTGCTTGATGAGCTCATGGCTGGCCCCGGCCCCGTCGACGCGGATCAGGATTTTCGCCCGGAACCGGGCGGGGACCTGCCGGATGGCCGCGGCCAGCACCTCCTTGTGGTCGGTGAACGTGTTCGAGCCCGCGTTGCCGGGCCGCAGCAGCATGGCCAGGCACTCGCGCGTATTCGCAGCCCACGCCCCTAATGGATGGAAGCCGTAGCCTTTCTTCCAGGTCGGAGCCGCTCCCTCCTTGTCTAACCCGCACAGGTTCGCGTCAAGGTGTGCAAGGCAGCACCTGCAGCGCACGGGCTGGCTGGCTGATGCGTGGGGTGCGTTCGAGACGGTCGCGGTCCACGTTGTCGGCGAGGTAGCGGACGAGCCCGGAGCCTTGCATGCCGAGGGCGGTGGCGGTGAGCTTGGGATCAAGGTCGGTGACGAGCTGGGCGATCCGGGTCTGCCGGCACTGCGACGGCGTGGTGCCCGCAGGCCGGAGGGCCCGGGTGAGGTAGGTCTGGTGCGCGGGGCTGTCACCGGTGCGGGTGGCCCTCGTGACGATCACGTGGGGGTTGAGGGTGCGCAGATCCGTGCGGTGGCGCAGGCAATCCTCGAGTGCGCCCCAGCTCACCGGGTCCAGGGGTGCGGGGAATGGCGGCCGGCCAGATTCAGTGTTCGCCGCGCCGGGTCCGCGTCGCCGATGGTCAGACCGCGGATCTGGGCGCTGGATGCTCCGTGCAGCAATGTGAGCAGGCCGGTGAGCCGTTCGTGGGGATGGGCCGCGTTACCGGTCCATCGCCGGAACAGCGCACGCTGGGTGCTTGCGTCCAGGACGTCTCCGGTGAAGGCCGGCTGGCTGCCCAGCCGCAAGGAAATGGCCGGGTCGATGAGGATGAGCTTGCGGCTCTTCGCCCAGCGGAAGAAGCCGCGCAGGATATAGGTCCTCTGGTGAAGGTTCCTGGGGCTGTGGCCGAGGAATACTTCGAGGTCGGTGGTGGTCACCTGGGACCAGCCGGTCACCGGCCGGGCGGAGGTCAGGTGGACGGCCAGGTCACGGAGGATCCGGAGCCTGGTCTCCAGGGTGATGTCGCTGACCGGGTGCCGGCCGGCGCGCCGGGCTCGTTCCCGCTCTTCGAGCTGGCTGTCGTTGAAGGCGGCTACTGCGGCGGCCAGGCCGGCCGGGACGGCGTCGAGGTGATGGCGGCGGCGTGCCGCGGCGCGGCGCTGTTCCTCGTCTCCGGGCAGGGCCAGGCCGCGGCTGGTGAAGAACCGGCGCAGGGCCCGCCCGGCTGTGCCATTGGCCGGTTCGCAGCGGTCCAGGAGCTGCGCTGGACTGGCTGCAGGGTCGGCTGCGAGCAGCCGCCCGGCCTCGCGCAGGATCTCGATCGCGCCGCCTGGATGGTGGCGTGCCGCGGCGAAGGCGACCAGGTCTTCCCACCAGTCCGGGATCTGGCGCAGCCGCCTGGCCGTCGCGGCGGCGTAACGGAACGGCCGGTCCGGGTCGGCGAGGCTGCAGCGGTTGCACAGGCCGTGCGAGGCGTGTTGCCGCTGCTCACCGCAGCGCGCACAGGTGATGGCCGTGGCTGGCCTGCCAACAACGGCGCCGCGCCCGCAGATGGCGCAGGCGCCGGATTCGCCCAGGTGCCGGAGCTGGCCGCAGTGCGGGCAGGGGCGTTTCAGCGCTGCACGGGTGACCCGGCGGTGACAGACGTGGCAGCGGACCCGGTCACTGAACTTCACCCGCGCGGGGCAATCGGCACAGGTCCGGTAGCCGGTCATAGCGGCGGCATGGACCGGCCCCGGGCCGCCTTCGGCTCCGCCCGGGTGCGCTCCGGCCTGACGGCGGGCGCCACGGGCGTGGTATCGACCTCGAACAGGTCGTTAGGAGTGCACTCCAGCGCGGTGCACAACGCGGCCAGGGTGTCCAGCTTCACCTGCGCCGGCTGCTTGGTGAGCAGCGCGGACACCGACGCGGACGACAAGTGCAGTCCGGACCGCTCGGCCAGCAGCCGCCGCAGCTGCGCCCCGGTCCAGACTTCCCGGTGCGCTGCGGCCAGCCGCAACTGCCATTTAATCTGCATCACCATCTCCTTCCAGCCCGGCCAGGGTGCCAGAGACCGCACGGCGGTACGCGTCCTCGATGAACGTCGCCGACGGGGTGACATAACGCATCGTGGTGCCCACATGCCAGTGCCCTAGCATCTGCTGGATCGCGACGAGATCAACGCCACGCTCGTAATTCCGGGTGGCGCAGGCATGCCGCAGCGAGTGCGGGCTGAACCTCACCTGGCCAGGCTCACTGCCGCCTTCGGCAGCAGCAGCCTGCTCCAGGTCAAGCAGGCAGGCCAGCCGGTTGCGGATCGTGCCGCGGTGGATCCGCCCGCCGCCCTCGTCGCAGAACAACGCCGGGCCGTCACCGAGCCGGGGACGGATCTCCTCCAGATACCACCGCAAGATCAGGTCCAGGCCATCCAGCATCGGCACCCACCGCGGCCGCGGGCCGGATGTCCTGGCACCCTTGCCGAACCGGACATGCAGCTTGCCGAACGGCCCCCGGCCGAAGTGCACGTCGGCCCGGTCCAGCGAAGCGGACTCCTCCGCTCGCAGCCCAGCCATATATAACGTCCGGAACAACGCATAGTCCCGGCCGGCCGCCGTGTACTTGCGGGCGCCGGCGATCCGCTCCTTAAGGAAATCGAAGAACTCCTCCATCCGTTCCGGGCCCGGCGGCGGGCTCACCGACGGGGAGTCCGCGCCGACATGCCGGGCCGCGTTGAACTCATCCACCGGGTTGACCAGCCGGACCCCGAACGCCGCCTCGATCTCGCTCGCCTTGCGCGCGACAAGGAACGCGTGGAAAGCCTTGAACGCCTGCACGTAGCCACGCCGGGTCGAAGCGGCGAGCCCCTGGGCGCTCAGCCCCGCGACGACCCGGTCGACATCTTCCCTGGTCACGTCCCACGCCGGACGGCCACAAGCGGTCAGGAACCGTTCCAGGACCCCGGAACCGTTGTCCATCGAGGTCTGGCTGAAGCCGCGCGCGACCTGCGACGCCTCAAACGCTAGCAGGCAGCCATCCTGGAACGCCACTGGATCAGCGGCCGGCGCAGCCGGAGCCGTGCTCACCGCACCGCCCGTGACCAGCCGCAGGCCCTCTCTCGCCACGTCCACCTTCTTCTCACTTTACGAATTAAGGTGTCACCTTACAGAGAAGACCATCACCTTGAGATACGCGACACGCCGAATGCACGGGAACGCACCAGCCAGCAGGCACTCTGATGGCTCAGGAACGTGTGCCAAGTGCAGGTGAGTACGCGGTGATCAGCGTCGCGTCCATGTCGATGACCAGCCAGCCCACCAGGGTCTTCCCGGCGATGACCAGCCACGGGAAGCCGGAAGGGGTGTCTTCTATCAGCTCCCACACGTGCGCGCGGATCCTCGCGCGGGCCTGCGCGACCCTCGCCAGCGTCCTTGTGCCGGCCAGGCCGAGGGCGCGCCGGACGGTGGAGCCGCTGGGCGCGGCACCCAGCACCGGCGCCAACTGGGCCAGCACCGCGATATCGCTCATGCTGGTGGCGCCCAGCGCGATCGCGACCGCCATCGACACGACCACCACACCCCGGCTGAGCTGCGGGAACGTCCCCGCCCGCGCCAGCGCCGCCTCCAGCGCGGCCGTCAGCCCGCACTGGTCGGCCAGCTTCCGCAGCAGCACGCCGCCGCAGTGCCCGGCCAGGCCGGCACCGTCATCAGTAACCTTCAGGCCGTGGTCCCAGCCGTTATGCTGCATGGCGAAGAGCGCTCCAGTCCCGGGGATTGCAACGTGTGGTTACCGCGTAATCTCCCAGGACCAGGGCGCTCTTCGCCGCTGAACCGGCTATCCCGCCCGCGCCGGTCCCGCACCCGTAAGGTGCGCCACCGCTTCAACCGCTACCAGCAACAAATCCGAGAAACCCCAGCTCACCGCTATGCAGAATTCGGTAACAGCCTGATTCAGGGCTAACGCTGAATGCCGGAGGCTAATGGGGCACCGACGACTGCGCCTACTACCCCGGCACCAGCCGCTACCACCCCGGCCGCGCCTACCATGCTCAGCCAGACCGACATCGTGGTGTTCAGCGTCACCGGGACCGGTGAGCCGTCTATCCAGTACGGCAACGGTGCCACCACCAACAACCCGAGCGACGGTGCGGGCCCGCTGAGCGACGGCAACTATCTACCCTGGCATGCCTCCATGACCTACAGCCCGGCCGCGGAGTACTACGCGGTGACCGCGCAACTGGGAGGCTCCAGGGACATCTCCGGCACGGTTTACCGAAGTGGTCACCACCGAGTGCTCTAACGGCACGCACACCGAGTCATTCCCGCTGGTCAGCGGGAGCGCTAGCGGCGGGTACGGCATCGCCCAGGCCGAGTACACGGGCGGCGACACTGGCAACGCCACCCAGGCCGAATCAGACGCTGGCTGCTGAGCCATGAACACCACGGGGACTCGCACACCAGCCTGGATCACCAGCCAGCGCCGAGTAGTGCGGCCAGCACCGGCAGCCACCGAATGGGCCGCCACCGGGGAACTGATCTGCTGGGGCTGGCTCGAAACGCATGAGCGCGGCGAGCACGACCGAGCCCGCGACTCGTGGTGCGGCAGATGCTTCCCCAGCGGGAACACCAGAACACACAACAGGGAACCACAACACGGTGAGAACACCATGACCGCAGCAGTGAACGAGACCAGCGAGACCCACCAGGACAGCCTCATCCGGCGTATCGGTCGGCTCATTGTCCGTGGCCATGAGAAAGTCCCCGTGTGTGGCCAGGTCTAGGTCTCCGCTGGTGGCCAGTTAAAAGTCCCCGTCCCTCGCGTGTCGTCCGGTGTTTTGGGCCCCGGGCGGTGACGGTGGCGGTGCGATCCAGTCACTGCACCGCCCGGGGGGCTTGTATTGAAATCTGCGAGGGAACGTATGGACATCATCGCTGCCTACCGTGAGGCAGGCACGTACCGCGGAGCCGCGGAGATCGCGGGGACCACGCATAAGACCGTGAAGCGGGTGATCGCCCGGCACGAGGCCGGCGGGGCCGCACCGGAGCGGGCGGCCCGGGGCCGTAACTACGACGGCGTGGCCGCGCTGGTCGCGGAGCGGGTGGAGAAGACGGCGGGGCGGATCTCGGCGAAGCGGCTGCTGCCGGCGGCGCGGGCGGCGGGTTCACGGGATCGGACCGGAACTTCCGCCGGCTAGTCGCGCAGGCGAAGCAGGCGCACCGGCGCGATCATCACCGGGGGCGGCGCCCGGCGGTGTGGTCGCCGGCTGAGCACCTGGTCATCGACTGGGGCAGCCTGGCCGGGCTGCACGTGTTCTGCGCGGTGCTGGCCTGGAGCCGGTTCCGGTTCGTGCGGTTCGCCCGCGACGAGCGGGCCGGGACCACGCTGGCGATGCTGGCGGAGTGCTTCGAGGTGCTGGGCGGGGTGCCGGGCAAGGTCCTGGCCGACCGGATGGGCGGCCTGAAAGGCGGCGTCGTCGCCAATGTCGTGGTGCCCGCGGGCCAGTACGTGCGCTTCGCGTCGCATTACGGGTTCCGGCCGGACTTCTGCGAGGCCGCGGACCCGGAATCGAAAGGGATCGTGGAGAACCTCGTCGGCTATGCCAAACGGGACCTGATGGTGCCGCAGGCGCCGTTCGGCGACCTGGCAGCCGCGAACGCCGCCGCGATGGCGTGGTGCGCCGAGGTCAACGGCGCGGTGCATAGCGAGATCTGCGCGGTGCCGGCGGAGCGGCTGGTAATCGAACGGGAACTGCTGGGGCCGCTGCCGTCGCTGCGGGCGGCCACCGGCCGGCTGGTCACCCGCAAGGTGGACCGGCTGTCGTGCGTCCGGTTCGCCTCAGCCCGCTACTCGGTGCCCGTCCGGCTGATCGGCGACCAGGTGCGGCTGCGCACCGACGACGGGAGGCTGCTGGTCATCATGACCGGGGCCGGGCAGGTCGTCGCCGAGCATTTCCTGGTCCCGCCCGGCGGGGCACCGGTCCGCGACGAGCACTACGGCGGCCCGCGGCCGGCGGAGCCCCGGCGGGCGGTCAGGCCGAAAACCGCCGCGGAGAAGGAGTTCTGCGCCCTCGGCCCGGTCGCCGAGGCATTCATCACCGGTGCCGCGGCCGCCGGCTGCCACCCGGCTGCCCGCTGAGCTGGCCGAGCTGAATACACTGCGCGCCGCGCACGGCGAGGAGGCGTTCGCCGCCGCGCTGGACCGCGCGGTCGCGTTCAGCCGGTGGCGCGCCGCCGACGTGCGGTCCATCCTCGGCGCAGGCGCCGGCCTGCCCGCTAAGGCGGCCCCCGGTGACGCGCTCGTCCTCGAGCTGCCCGCCGTCCCGGTCCGGCCGCTGTCGGACTACACGATCGGAGGCCTGTCATGACCGCGGCACCGCCGCCGCTGGCACCCGACCTGGCCGCCGGGCTGCGCCGGCTCAAGCTCGCCGCGATGCGCCAGCTCGCCCCCGAGCTGCTGATCACCGCCAAGACCCAGCGGTGGGCACCGGAAGAACTGCTGCGCACGCTGATCGACGCCGAGCTGGCCGCCCGGGACGCCTCCAACGCCAGGACCCGGATGAAGAACGCCGCGTTCCCCGTCATCAAGACACTCGACGAGCTGGACCGGTCCGCCAGCTCGATCCCCGGGCCCACCCTGGACTACCTCGCCTCCCTGGAATGGATCACCGCCCCGGAGAACCTCTGCCTGGTCGGCCCGGCCGGCACCGGCAAAAGCCACGTCCTGGTCTCCCTCGGCGTCGCCGCCGTCCACGCCGGGCGCAAAGTCCGCTACTTCACCGCAGCCGACCTGGCCGACACCCTCTACCGCGGCCTGGCCGACAACAGCGTCGGGAAAGTCATCGAGACCCTGCTCCGCAACGACCTCATCCTCGTCGACGAAGTCGGGTTCGCCCCCCTCGACGACACCGGCGCCCAGCTGCTGTTCCGGTTCGTCTCCGCCGCCTACGAACGCCGCGCCCTCGGCATCGCCAGCCACTGGCCATTCGACCAGTGGGGCCGGTTCCTGCCCGAGCACACCACCGCCGTCAGCCTCCTCGACCGGTTGCTCCACCACGCGAACGTCATCGTCACCAGCGGCGATTCCTACCGCATGCGCCAAGCCCGAGCCAAAGGAGGAACCAACCTGAAACAGAACTAACCAACCCGAGGGGTGGGGACTTTTACCTGGCCACCACGGGGACCACAACTTGGCCGTTGACACTCATCCAGCGCGGCGCCCGGTGGTACATCACAGCCGGGTGGCGGCACGGCAACCAGCACGGGCACGCCGCGGTTCGCAGCCAGCGCGACGCCCGCAGCCAGGGCATCGGCTACGACACGGACAAGGGCTGGGTCGTCATGAACCGTGCCGGGATCTTCGCCCCGGGCCGGGGGACGATCCGCGCAGCGGATGTGGCGCAGGTGATCGTGTCCGGACACGACCGCCAGTACGTGACCGGCGCCCGCGCTGCGGGTGTGGTCCTGACCGGTGGGGTTGCACTGCTCGCACCCGCCCGGATGCGGGCGCGCTGGTGATCAGCACAACGGCTGGCGAAGTGCTCGCCTTCACCCTGAAGCGGTCAAGCGCGAAGCAGCCCGAGGCGGTCGCGGCCCAGTTCGCAGCAGCCGGTTACCCGGTCGCCTGACATGAACATCACGGGGGCTCACCACGAGGGCTCACCACTGCGCGGGCTTACCACAGCACGGGGGAACATCATGAGGAACCAGGCAGCCAAGTACCAGACCGACAAGGGCTGGATTGTCGTCACCCGTGACGGGATCACGACCCCGAATCCGCTGCAGAACATACTGGCCGGCCTGGTCCTGGCGATCGTGCGCCGGGGAACCTGGAAGGCCATCTTCCGGCAGAATGTCATCCCCGTCGCCGAGGTGGCGCGGGTGCAGGTCACCGGGCGCGACCGGCAGTACATGACCGGCGGCCGGGCCGCGGGTGTGGTCCTGACCAGTGGTGTAGCGCTACTGGCACCGACGAGGGTCCGCGGCGCGCTGGTGATCACCACGGCAGGCGGGGACGTGCACGACTACACGCTCCAGCGGCGCGACGCGCAGCGGCCCGAATATTTACTGCTTCTGCCACGCCGTCTTAGCCTCGATCCACCGCGTAATTAGGGTTTCATTCGGGCGTGTCAATGCGAAAGGTGCCCTCTGAACTGGGACGATGGGAGTTACTGAAGCTTCCATGTTCCCGAGCTGAGAGGACACCTCGCAAGTGCGATTGTCGCATGGCCTGGCGGAGATCCACGCGACCTTTGATGACCCGAATCTCGTGTCGCGCGCGGGCCTGGTCCCGGTGATGGCCCTGGCGCAGCGGGCGGGGCTGCCGGGCCTGGTGGCAGAACATGTCCGGATCGGCCGCCGGTGCGGGGTGAACGCGCCGGTGAAGGTGGGCTGCCTGGCCGCCGGGATGATCGCCGGGGCGGACAGCATCGATGACATGGACCTGCTGCGGCACGGCGCGATGCCGGCGCTGTTCGGCGGGATCCGGGCCCCGTCCACGCTGGGCTCGTTCCTGCGGGCTTTCACCTGGGGGAACGTGCTCCAGCTGGAGAAGGTGAGCCGGCTGCTGCTGACAGACCTGGCCCGCCGCAGCCCGCTGCTGCCCGGCAAGGACACCGTGGCGTTCCTTGACATCGACTCCATGCAAAAGCGCGTCTACGGGCACGCCAAGCAGGGCGCGGCGTTCGGCCACACCAAGATCCAGGGCAAGCACCTGCTGGTCCGGGGCCTGAACGCGCTGGCCGCCACGATCAGCACGCCGCTGGCGGCACCAGTGATCGCCGCCACCAGGCTGCGCGGCGGCGACGCCGCGTCCTGCCGCGGCGCCGCGTCGTTCGCCACCGCCTCGATCGCCACCGCCCGCGGCGCCGGGTGCAGCGGGACGCTGGTGACCCGGGCCGATTCGGCGTTCTACTCCGCTGCCTTTACCGGCGCGGTGCGCCGGGCCGGGGCGTTCTTCTCCGTCACCGTCCGGATGGACCCGAAGGTCAAGGCGGCGATCGCCGCGATCGAAGAGGCGGCCTGGACGCCGATCCGCTACCCCCGCGCGATCTGGGATGACCAGGCGGGCCGCTGGGTCTCCGACGCGCAGGTAGCCGAGGTGACCTACACCGCGTTCACCTCGAAGAAAGGGCAGGCGATCACCGCCCGGCTGATCGTCCGCCGGGTCAAAGACCTCAACCCCGGAGCCGCCCCGGGCCAGGGCGAACTGTTCTGCGCCTGGCGTTACCACGCCATCTTCACCGACTCCCCGTTCGAAACCCTCCAGGCTGAGCAGCACCACCGCGGCCACGCCCAGGTGGAACAGGTCTTCGCGGATCTGATTGACGGGCCCCTGGCCCACCTGCCGTCGGGCTCGTTTCCCGCCAACGCCGCCTGGCTGGCCTGCGCCGCCATCAGCCACAACCTGCTGCGCGCCGCCGGATCCCTGGCCAGCCTCGCCTGCGCCAAAGCCCGCGCCGCCACCCTGCGCCGCGACCTGATCCACGTCGCCGCCCGCACCGCCCGCCACGGCCGCGGGCACCTCACCCTGCCCCTGCCCGAAGCCTGGCACCGCCAGGCCGAATGGATGAACCTCTTCGAGGCAGCCTGCGGGCCGCCCGCCGCCGCGGCCTGACCCGCCCGGACCGGTCACCCGCGCCTCCACGGCCCCAGCGGCCACCCGCCAGCACCAGGCCCCAGCACCACGACCCGGACAAGCCGCAGGACAAGTCAGCGGCAGGACAACCACGCCCGGAAACCGGTCAAGATCAATACCAGCCAGCCAACGCACTCGAGGCCTGGAGTGTTCCCGCTTTTATGGACACCGAATTAGGCTGCCAACTGACTGAGTTGCCTATACCCTAGTTCGTATTCCCCGGGTGTCAAGTACCCGAGCGTCGAATGCCTCCGGGCCAGATCGCCCCAGGGACCGCCTTATATTGTTCTCCGTGCAGTAAGCATCGAACACCGAGGACGTATACTGGCAGCCGCGGTCAGAGCCCAGCCAATTACCTTGCGTGAATAAAGGTCAATAACGGTCGCGAGATAAGCCCACCCATCCCATGTTTTTATGTAGGTGACATCGCCGCACCACTTCGCATCGGGCGCGGCGGCGGTGAAATCCCGGCCGATCAGGTCCGGGGCCGGGACCGGCCGGTCCCCGCCGATGGTGATCCGCTTCCACGCTCGCGGATGCCGCCCGCGCAGGCCAGCGGCCTGCATCAGCCGATGGACACGCTTGTGCGACACCAGGTGGCCCAGCGCCGCCAGGCCCGCGCGCATCCGGCGCACCCCAGGATTGCCCCGCGCCTCCTCATAAACCTTCTTCATCACCGCGATGAGCGCACAGTCGTCCCGCGACCGCTGGGACGGCTCCGCGCCCCGCCAGGCGTAATAGCCGGAACGGGAAACTCCCAGCCAGGCACACATGAATGACACCGGGTAAGCATCCGCATCAGCCCAGCCCGCGATAGCAGCGAATCTTACTGACTGCCTTTCGCGAACCAGGTCGCTACTTTTTTTTCGAACTCCACCTGCATCCGCAGCTCGGCGATCGTGGACTTATCATCCCTAGACTCAGCCCGCAGCCGGGCCAGCTCGGCCCGCTCCGACTCACCCAGCGGCGCATCCGGATTCTTTCCGGACTCCGCGGCATCTCGTGCCACCTTCACCCACTTGCCAAGAGTCATCTCATGGACGCCGATGTTACGGGCGACCTCAGCAACCGGACGGCCGCCGTCAATGACGAAAGCTACCGACTGAGCCTTGTACTCCGGCGTAAATGCGCGGCGTGTCGAACCCATTTCTCGCTCTCCCGACGAATCGGGCAGCTAAACCGGGTGTCCACCGAAGCGGGTACGGTCCAGCCGACGCCAGAATTACTGCGGTGGATCGAGGCTTAGGCCGGGGTCCGTGCCGGCGCCTGGCCGGTCACGATATAGCCGCTGCCGAGCGCTAGCTCACGAACGTGGACGTCTTCGATCAGCTGCTCCAGATGTCTCCACGGTCGGCCGAAACCCTCGAAGCTCCGCACGTAGGGAGCGTGCAGCATCCTGGCTTGCAGGTTGACGCCCACCATCCACGGTGCGGCCCACTTGCCGCCGCCCGCGGCCACCCATGCCCCCGGGCGGAGCTTGGTCATGACGTTCCGCAGCGCGTCCGGGGACTGCAGGATGTCGTGGACGGCGCAGAATACAGCGGCGTCCGCGGTCACCGCGATGTCCGCGTCCTCGGCCGGTGACTCCACGACCGTGACGTTACGCCAGCCCTCGTCGGCGATGCGTTCGCGTGCCACCGCGGCCATCTCGGGTGATTCCTCGATGCCGACGACACCGCCCTGCACGCCCACCTTGTCCCGGAGCAAGCCGGAGCACAATCCCGTCCCGGACCCCACGTCCAGGACGACCTGCCCCCGGCGGACTGGGAGCGCCTCGATGATCGCCCGGCGGTAGGACTGGAACGCGCCCGTCCTCTGATCGTAGGAGCAGGCATGCTCGCGATAGGCCGGCTGCCGCGCGGCCCGCCGGTCGCCGGCCAGCACGGGGGCTGCGGCGGCTTTGGCGGCTATCCGGACGGTAGAAACGGCGGCACGCGTGAGGGTGCTCATGATTTTGTCTCCCGCAAGGTGTGGGCGGTGGCTGCACGCGTGCTACGGTGCCCGGCGTGTGACGGTCCGCCAGGGGTGAGCACGTGCGCGGCTTCCTGCTCAAATTAAACTGGAATCGTCTTGCTCGGGCCATGAACGCGGGTCAGCCCTCAAGGGGCGTTGCCGCGTCCATTTCCTAGCCCTTACGCCAGGGAAAGCGAGGCCACCGGCAGCGGCTCCGTCATAGTGCTGTGATCAGTGCGGCTGAACCGCACGATGACCAGATCATCATCGTCCAGGTCGGTCAGCTGACTGGCCGGCGCGACAAATCTCATCGGCTTCTGGCCAGCCTGCTTTGCGTAAGCAGACTGCAAGCCGAAAATTATCTTGCCGCCGATCTCCGGGCCGAGCTCGGTTATCCGGCCGGCCTCAGCCAGTGTCTCGGTCATTATTGATCTTCCTTCCTTGGTGACGGGCCTGGTAATAGGTCCCCATCTCCAGGTTACGCAGCCGGGCCTGCGAGATCTCTGACCGGCTCAGCCAGGATTTTCCTGGTGAGGTTCCCGCATTTCCACCGTAGCTCGGGTCCGCATATTCTGCAATTCGCCTGTCGTCCCACCGGCCGCTCAAAATTGCTTAAGCGCAGCGAGTACGCATTGTTTCGTAAATTGCAGGTACTTTTTACGTTACGTCGCTGCCGCTCCGCAGCTCAGCCAGCCGTTCACGAACCGGTCCATTTGCGGGCCATACGACCAGGCGCTCCCACGTTTCCGCAGGTCACGAGGCTGACAGCCTACCCGCCTCCCGGGCCGTGAGCCTTCGCCCTGGCGTGCGGCAAAGCTGGTGTCAACTGTGCCTACCCGCCAGTCAGCCTCGCGCGGGTATCAGGCCCGGCTGGCCCGCATTTTGGCCGCATAACAGCGCTCAACGCCGCCGTTTACTGCCAAGCGATGATCAGCATTCCACCAGGTCAAACTGGCACACGGGCCGGTGACAGATGCTCCTGCAAATTTCTTTTCTGCGGATCAAAAGACTGAGCAGCGGCCAGAGTACCCTACGGGAGGAGCAGCGCGCTCCATCTGACAGCCAGCACTGGCTAGCCGTGCTCTTGCCACTGGTGCATCTGCTCAAGTTGCTGAAGAATCTGGTGGCTGAGCTCGTCCATCTGAGATGGTGACATTTGCCGGACGATGGTGATGGGCGGTGGTGTCCAGCCCATAAGGTCGTTAACTTCATTCTCCACTGCAACGCCGATCAGGCTCGCGATAAATCGTCACGACGCCCCAGTTAGCTCCCGCGCGCGGCAGATGGGCCACCATGCCCATCCTGGTCGTTGTCCCGACCTTGGCTGCCAGGATATCGGTATCGGTAGTATCTCCCCGCCTTATCCGGCTCTTGGAAGTTAATCGGGATCGTGTTGCCGTCTGGTTACCGACCGCGTCCTCTTCCTGGTTACGTGTCGTGAGCGCCGTCGTGAACCCCTGGTGCAGGCCGTCCGGACGCGCCGGCGCTGGCTGGCCGGGTTGCGGAACCCGTATGCCATGCGGGCTTCGAGCTTGGCGAGCCGGTTCAGGCTCTCGGAAACGGCGTTCGTGACCCCGGTCAGGACCGCCGCGACGATCTCGTCCTCCCACCGGGATACCGTCCTGGCCAGGGACAGCAGCTCGGGGATGTCATCGTTTTGGGCGCACCAGTCGCAGCAGGCAAAGAGCCGGCCGCGGACGTCGCGCTCGCACGGGGCCGAGCCGGTGACGCGGGCCCGCAGGTTCAGGACGTCGCGGAGTTTCTCCTTGCCGATCCAGGCCGCAGCGATCTCCTGCCCGGCCGGATCACTGCCCAGGGCGGCCATGACCTTGGCGAACTGGCCCGGTGACAGGTGCTCCAGGTTCTGCACTAGCAGGCCCTTGATGCCATACTCCGGGTCGCCGGTCCGGCCGCGGCGGCCGTATTTGCCGCGCACCACCCGGCGCCGCACGTCCCCGGTCATCTTGACCGCCAGGTGCACGACGTGGAACAAGTCCGCCACCAGCTGCGCGCCGGGCAGCATCCGGCGCACCGCGGAGGCGTAGATGGTGCACATGTCGATCGCGACGACCCGGACCGCGTCCCGCCACGCCGGGGTGGCCAGCGCCAGCCAGTACGCGGCGTCATCAGCAGTGCGCCCTTCCACCTGCCCCAGCAGCCCCTGGCCGCCGGACAGGTCGAAGAAGCAGGTATGCCACCGGTCTGCGAGCAGCACGTACTCCCCGGTGTCCTCATCGATCCGCCACCGGGGCCGGCCGCGGCGGTGCTCGTCGATGCCCAGGTGCGCCACCGGTGCCGGGGCCTGCTCCAGCAGTGGGTCCGCCCGGGCAGCGAACGCCCCGTGCGCGACCGGCCAGGACATGCCGTTACCCCGGGCCGCCTCCGCCGGGGTGATGCCGCGCTCCGCGATCTCCGCCGCGGCCTGCTCCCGCAGCCGCCCGGTCAGCCGGCACCGCGGCGGCACCTGCGGCACCCACTCGGTGAACGTCTTCCGCTCACACTCCCCGGCTTCACATTTCCAGCGCCGCTTCACCCACCACACCTGCACCGCATCCAGGCCCCGGGCCACATCCCGCGGCTGGGTCAGCACCTGCTCATGGACCCGGCCCGCCACAGTGCCGCAGTCCGGGCACGCGCTAGCGGCTGCGTGATCAGTGACCGCCCATACCTCCAGCGTGCCGCCCGGCCCGGACTCCGCATCGGTGACCTGCAGGCCCTCCACGCCGAATAGCACAGACGCCGTATCGTGGAACACGATGCCCGCGGCTTTCTGATGATCTTGAAGTCTTGTCGGTGAGACCCAAGATCGTAGGAGCCGCGGGCTCCTTGGTCAGGGTGACACGCTGGTACCGGCCGCGCGAACTGGCAAGACCCCGCATCTGCCGGGCACCTTCAGCAACAGAGGAAGTCACCCAGAGTTATCGGGCGAAAGCAGCATCCCGGTTAACTTCGAAGAGCCCCTTATCCGCCCGCGAAAACCCGGCCAGCAGGCGTCTCAGTTCCTCAACACTGGAATTACGCAGCTCCTGAACCGCATCCCGAATGTCACCCACCGTGAGCATGCCGGACAGCCGCATGGCTGGCAAAGTGATGCCGCCGACGGCGACGATCGGGCTGCTCTCACCGCCACTCATGCTGTCGATTCAACTGGCGGAGCCTCAGGCTCATCTGGCATGCGGCTGAGGATACCCGTGCTTCCTGCTACAGCAAGGTAGGCGTCCATCGCACCTGATCAGCGCGCTCCTGGCCGGGACAGGGACTGCGTTTGCGGCGCTGGCAGGCTTCGCAACATCGCCTTCCCCTGACCAGATAGCCCTGATGAGGGTTGCTGCGCGGAGTGCGTCACGGCGACGGCATGGTGGTGCGGCTGACGGACCGGGAGTCCGGGCTGTCGGCGCGGACGATCGCCAGGCGCCCGTCATTGGTGTCAGGCTCATATGCGTACCTGGTCGCCCGTGGTGACAAACCGGTGCAGGTCAACCCGGTGCCCCGCGGCCTGCCGACCCGGCGGCAGGGCGGCTCCAAGCGGTCGCGGGACCGTGCAACTGGTGCGGGTGCCGCGCACTGCACCGAGGATCTTGTCGCCGCAGGAGGCAGACCGGCTGCTCGCCGCGCTGCGCGCGCAACAGGCAGCAGGCGCTTGGCTGCAGGAGCCGGGCACCGGCGGCCGCGAGCACATCCGCGGTCGCGCTCTTGCCTGGCGCCGGACTCAGGCGGACCATAGCCACGTGCCGTCGGCGCTCGTGGGGGTCGCGGCACCGATGGAAGGATTTCTCCGGTGATCAAGTATGTCTACGAGATCGATTATCCGCCGGGAGGCAAGGACAGGTACCTGGCGTGGGTCCGATCGATCGCGGATGCTCTTCGGGCTCCTGCTGAGCTGCGGGGGGTGGCGTCGTACGACAATGTTTACTTGACGACACCCCATCGCGTCGTCGAGTTCACCTTCGACTCGCCGGAGGACGCGGCCAGGTACTTCGACCGAAAGGAGATCGGGCTGATAGTGCGAAGCGAGCTGCCGGCGCATAGCGCCAACATCCGTATCAGGGTTCTGGCGCTGCGTGATGATTACCGCAGGGACACCGTGGCTGGTACGGCCGCTGCGCAGCAGGGTCAGTCCTGAGTTCCTGTTCGCACGCCTGGTGGTGCGGCTATCCGGGCCTGATCGCCGGACCGGGCTGGCCTAATCGCCTGTGGTCGCGTTCAATGAGCTCTGCCCGCCGCATGAGGCGGGTCGTCGGCGAGGTCAACGAGGAGCTTTACAGCACTCCGGAGGACGCGCTTGCCACCGCCGGGGCACTCGGGCGCGGCGGGTACATCCTGGCCGCCGCCTTCGGCAATGTGCATGGTGTCCGGCAAGGTCACCACCACGGAGGCGGATCATCCGCCCGTCCGGCGCCGCTGCGGCGACGTGCCGGTCACCTTTGTCACACCAGCCGGATGTGCGCCGGTCCCTGCCCTGGCCCAGCCGAGGCCCGCCACGAAGGGAGTTCCCGGTGACGAACATGCCGCCCTCGGGCCACGCCGGTTATGCCCGGCGGGGCTCCCGGTGACGGCCGAGGGCGCCGAAGCGGCAAGGCGCGGGGACCCGCTGGAGGAATTGAGCCGAGAGCTCGACGAGGCGCGAGAGACACTGCGCGCTATCCGGGCCGGCGGGGTCGACGCCCTGGTCATCGACACCGGCAGCGGCGGTGGCGAGGAGCTGTTCAGGCTCAGCGGCGCCGCCCGCGCGATGGAGGAATTGCGCCGAGAGCTTGAACAGGTACGAGAGACACTGCGCGCTATCCGGGCTGGCCGATTCGACGCCCTGGTGATCGACGCCGACGGCGGCGAGGAGGAGGTGTTCGCGCTCGGCGGCGCCGGCCGGCCGTACCGGCTGCTGGCCGGGGGCATCGCGGCTGGCGGGTCGGCTACTTCCGGGCGGTGGCCGTCGATTTCGACGGCACCCTGGCTGACGGCGTGGTCGCGCCGGCCACGCTGGCCGCGCTCACCGAGGCGCGGGCCCGGGGAGTCCGGGTGATCTTGGTCACCGGGCGGATCATGAGCGAGCTGCGCGCCGCGTTCCCCGAGGTCGACGAGCACGTCGACGCGGTTGTCGCCGAGAACGGCGCCGTGCTGGTCACCCACGGCGGCGTCCGCATGCTCGCTGAGGAGGGAAGTCCCCGCCGGGGCCCCGCAGCAGCCGGACCACTTCGACCTGGTCCATCACGGCCACGGCGATCGGCACCGGCAGCCGCGCGGCGCCCACCTCGGGCACCAGGTCGCTGCCCGCGGTCGGGGTCGTCAGCGCCAGCACCGCGTCCACGCCCGGGTCGACGCCGACAAGCTCCAGGCTGCGGCGGAACCGGCTGGGCGTGACCAGCACGGTGGTGTCGACCGGCCCGGCCACCAGGGCCTCGTGGCCGAGCAGGTCCCGCAGTGCCCGCTGGGAGTCCGCGGCCAGCGCCGCGACCTGCGGGCCGACGTCGCCGCACGCGTCGGCGGCGAGCACCGCGGCGCCGCGGGTATTGGACACCACGCCGACCCTGCCCCCGGCGGGCACCGGCTGCGAGGCCAGCAGCGCCGTGGCGTCGAGCAGCTCGCCGAGGTTCGCGGCGGCGATGATGCCGGCCTGCTCGAACAGGGCCTGCCTGGTGACCAGCGGGGCAGCCGTCGCGGCGCGGGCCCCGGCCAGGCGCCCGCCCGCCGCGGACCGGCCCACGGCCACGGTCAGCACGGCATGGTGCGGCCGATGCGGCGGGCGGTGCGGGCGAACTTGGGCGGGTTCCCGATCGATTCCAGGTACAGCAAGGCCAGCTTGGTCCCCTCGTCGGACTCCCACCACTGCAGCATGTCGGTGCCGGACACGTCGTCTTTGTCGCCGAGCGAGACCAGGCTGGAGATGCACACGCCCAGCCGGGACAGGTGCTCCACCCGCACGAAGCCGGTGCCGCCGGTGGATTGCAACGCCAGGCCGGCTGTACCGGCCGGGGATGGTTGGCCGCGAACGTCGCGTCCAGGCCGATGCCGGGGTTGGCCACGCCGAAGCTGGCCGGGCCGACCATCCGCATGCTGTGGCGGCGGCAGATGCCCAGCAGTTCGGGCCGGGCCGGGCAGTCCGGCCGCGATCACCACCAGGGCCCCGACGCCCCGCCGCCCGCAATCCTCGGCGACACCGAGCACGGCTGGCGCCGGGACGGCAATGACCGCCAGGTCGACCTGGTTGGGGACGCCGTCCACCAGGGAGCGCTGCACCTGCAGCCCGGCATCGGCGAACACCCGCAGCATGGCCGCGTTCCCGCTCAGCGTCTCCACGGTAAACGCGCGGAACCCCCGGCCGCGGGCCAGCGAGACCAGGTGCTCCAGCTGCAGCATGCCGATGCCGCGGTGATGCAGGTCATCGGCGACCGTGAAGGCGACCTCCGCGGACCCGGACCCAGTACCGGCCTGCTCGTAGGTGCCGCAGCCAACCACCTCCCCGTCCAGCACGGGCAGCAGCGCCGCGTGGTCCGGCCCGGGCTCGCGGCATATCCGGCGCGCCTCCCGCTCGGCCACCATCGGGCTCATGCTGAAAGCGCAAGTACAGGTTGTCCGGGGACATCTTCGTGTGCAGATCCCGCACCGCGTCGAAGTCTCCGGGCCGCGCGGCCTCCGCGACGAGCGGCTGGGCCCCCGCGGCGTAGAGGCGTCCTCTGGCGTGATCGCGGCCAGTCGTCGACGTGCCGGTTGTGCGTGCAGAACATCGCGGCCATCAGCACGCTGTCGTGGATCTCCGAGTCCGTGGTGACCGCCGTGCGGGCCGCGGCCGCGCCTCGCCGGATCACCGTGGCCTGCCGCAGGTAGATCGAGCCCATCTCCAGCCGCGAGTGGCGCCCGGGAGCGTCGCCATGGTCGCCTCGACGTCGGCGATCTCGTAGCGACCAGGCCAGCCAGCATGCCGCTGGCCGCCAGGCATCGACGGCCCCTCGCAGGCCCCGCCCGCGGCACTCCGCGGCCGAGGCACGGTGATCGCGGCCGCCGCCCGGAGCTGGCCGCAGCGGGCACTGCCTGAAGCCCCCGCCGGGACTCAGCCGCCCGGCTCGGCCTCAGGCCGGTCTTGGCTGTCACCATCTGGCCCCGCGTCACGGCTCACCGGGCCGGCCACGGGGCTGGCCGGGGATTCGGCGTAGCCGGGGGGCACCACCAGGACAGGGCATGGCGCGCCGCGCAGGCAGTCCCGGACGATCGGGCCGAGCGGGACCGTGGGCCCGGCCGGCGGGTCCCCGCGCGGCGACTGCCCAGCACGAGCATGTGGGCGCCTTCGGCGCGGTCCAGCAGGACGTGGACGGGCAGCCCCTCGGCGGCTTCGAGCAGGCAGTCCGGCGGCAGGTGCGGGCCGAGCGCCGCATGTACGGCCTGCCTCAGTGCCGTTTCGGGCGAGCCCGGGAGGTCATCGGCGTAGCTGTCGCCTGGCACCGCGTACGGCGCCGGCTCCGGACGGAACCGGTCCCGCACGTAGACCACATGGCGCCGCACGCCGCGGAATCTGGCCTCAACGGCCGCCCAGCGCAGGGCCGCTGCCGCTGCCGCGGAGCCGTCGATCCCGACCAGTATCTGCCCCGCGGAAGCTCGTGCCATCATCACTTGCCCGCCCTTCTCCCGGATCCCGTTCCCGGCCACGCCATCCGGCCTTGCCAACCCGCGCGGGTTCCGCGCAGGACCAGCACACAAGCAAGATATCCGTACGGCATCCTTTGCCTGGACCGGGCGCGGTCCCGGCGCGCGTCCGCCCGTCGCGCACCTAGACCCGGTCTTCGCACATGGGGTTTGATGCTACGGCCGGATGATGGGCTGGCTCCTGGGTCCTTACGGACTTGTGTGACGTGCGGGGAATGGCTGGCCTGGTTGCTGGTTGGTGTCTGGCATGAGCGGGATGTCAGGGACTGGCCGGGGGCGAGGGCGGGCGCGGGCGGAGATCGCGGTGGTCCGCCTGCTGGAAAAACGGCTGGGGGCGCTGCCGGTGGTGGCGGAGTTCGGGCGCCGGCTCCGGATCGCGGAGATCATCGATGAGCTGTGCCCGGTCCGGTCAGTGGCGCTGATCACTCACGGGGAGGTGATCGAGGCACTGGTAGCTAACCGGCTGACCGCGCCAGCGCCGGTGCTGCGGGTACACGAGTGGGCCGCGTCGATGGCCGTGGATGAGGCGTATGGCATCACCCCGGAGCTGCTCAACGATGACCGGATCGCCCGCGCGCTGGATGCGGTCGCCCCGTACCTGGATGAGATCACCGGCAGTGTGGGGGCAGCGGCGATCACTGAGTTCGGGGTGGATGTGTCCCGGCTGCACTGGGATCTGACCTCGATTTCGCTGTATGGCGCCTATCCGGAGGTGGATGAGCAGTACCCGGTGCCGGGGTGGGGGCATCCCAAGGACCGCAGGCCGGATCTGAAGCAGATCCAGACGGGTCTGGCGGTCAGCGGGGACGGCGGGATCCCGGTGTTCCATCACGCTTATGCGGGCGGGGCCGCGGAGGTGGCCCAGGTCGTGGGGGCGATGATCGCGCTGCGGCGGATCGCGGGACCGCGGCCGTTCCTGCTGGTGGGTGATTCGAAGCTGATCTCCTGCACGAACGCGGCGGCGATGGGTGCCCAGAAGGTGGGGTTTATCGCGCCGCTGGCCGCAGCCCGGGTCCCGGCTGGTTTATTCGCCGCGCTGCCGCAGGGGGCGGGCACGCCGGTGGACTATATCGCCGGGCGTGACGCCGGGAAGCCCGCTGCTGACCGGGGCGTTTACCGGGTCCTGGAAGACGGCGGGATGGACCTGGCCGGACCGCGCAAGGCTGACCCGCCGGTGCATCTGCGCCGGATTCTGGTGTATTCCTCAGCCAGCGCCGCTGGCGCGGCCAAAGCCCGCGCGCGCAAGCTCGCCAAAGCCACCGAAGACCTTGACCGGCTGGTGCGCACGGCCGGGACCCGGTTTCACCCCACGACCGACGCTGTTGCCGCCCGCGTTACCGCGATCGCCACCAGACGGCGCGTCAAGGCGTATCTGCGTACCGTGATCACCCGGGACGCCCCCGGCAGACCCGCGCTGTCCTGGCATTTCGATCAGGCTGCGATCGACGCCGAAGCCGCCACTGACGGCTGGTACGCCCTGCTGGCCAACCTGGACCCTGACCAGGCCGGACCGGCGGAGATTTTCCGCCGGTACAAGGGCCAGCACATCGTCGAGCGCCGCTACGGCGAGTTCAAAGGCCCGCTCGCGGTCGCCCCCCTGTTCCTGAAGACCAACCGCCGGATCGCCGCCCTGATCACCGTGATCTGCCTGGCCCTGCTGATCTTCTGCCTGATCGAACGTCAGGTCCGCAACGCCCTGCGCCCTCATGGCGGGATGATGACCGGCCTGCCGGGCTACAGGACCATCGCCGCCCGGCCCACCGGCCGTACCATCTTCCAGGCCCTCTCCGACCTCCGCCTGATCCCCGCCCACGACGGCAACCCCGCCACCATCCCCAAACCCACCGGCGTCCAGGCCCGGCTGCTAGACCTCCTCGGCATCGACATCAGCCGACCCCGCTGGCCGACCAAGTGAAATCCAATGTGCGAAGGACCAGCCTAGAGTCAGGCCAGGTAGCTCGACAGCCTCCGGGACGCTGGCGGCGAGCAGCTCGGCGGCACGCGCGAGCTCGGCCGCCGGGTCGGCCTGGTCCACGTCATGACGTCAGGTCGGTCGCGGTAACCGCCTTGTGACAGCACGACTAGCCAGAGCTCTCATTCATGCGATCCCCCTGGTTACCGCCGTCGCCGCCCTTGGCGGTGCCCGCACGACGTCATCGGTGATCACTGGCCAAGTCCGTCGGCGGCAGAGCAGAAACGCTCGTGGAAGGCCCGGTGGTGGCGCGCGGCGATCTCGCCCAGGTAAGGCCGATCCGCAACCAGGTAGTCCGGGGCGGGCCGCAGCCGCCCGGTGACCATCAGCCACCCTTCGGGTGCGGCGCAGGCGGCCACGCTGGCGACCAGGACGCCGCTCAATTGGGCGGATCTCGCGCACCGCATCCCGGCCCTGCCGTCACCGTCCGTGACGTAAGCCGGGGTACCGCCATGCGCCGACTGGAGCCGCCAAGGTGAGGATCCCGGTGCCAGGGTGAGCACGGCGGAGACGCCCACTGGATAGGCACGCCAGCAACCGAGTCTCGCCGTGAGTGACGTCCGGCGCTCATGGCGAACGACCCCCGGAGAACGCGTAACACCCGGGACGCAAAGCCACCCCGGCCCAACGTCGTGATCTTGAATCCGCCGACCGCATAGCGGCCACTCAGAGGCCGCAGCATGCAGACCTTAAGAGTCTTCCTCGGCTACTGCTGTACTGCTGCTGTACATGGCGAAAAAGCGTTCGAAAAACAGTGAGGTCTTCACGTTTGGGGCTGACCTGCGTGGATGCGGGCTTCTTTCGGTCCGGCCCACAGGTTAAGCGCGGCGTGGCCACGCTATCTGGTGGCCACGCTATCTGGAGGTGGCCGTTCCGGTTCTTCGTGCTGGCCGTGGTATGCCCGCGCCGGGCGGTTTGGCTAGCGGTTCCAGCGGGGGTCGGCTTCGGCGATGGTGAGGCTGAGTTCCTCGAGCTCGGCGACTAGTTGCCGCAGGCGGCGGTGGCTGTCGAACCAGGGGCCGTAGTCGGCGAGCTGGTCGTCGGACAGGATTCGGGTGGCGGTCTTCCCGTTTTTCTTGCGGGTCCACTGGTGGTAGGGGCCGTGCAGGGCGGGCGGGTCGGCGTGGCAGTGGCAGGTTGCGGGCCCGCAGCGGGTCATCCGGTCGGCGAGGGTGCCGGGCAGCGTGAAGCCGAGGGCGGCGATCTCGGCGGCGATGCGAGTGGCCTGGGCCTGCTGGGCCGGGGTGGGCGACACGTTGTCATTGTCGCAGCCGGGGTCCCGCATCTCGCGCATCGCATTAAGTATAAGTGCTGTATGACGAATGCTGATGCTGCCGCTTATATCGGGCGGTGGCGGCCGTCGCCGGTTTCGCCCGGCGCGGCGGCGTTCGCCCGGGACGTGATCACGAGAACCAGGCCGGAGGGGCCGGGGCGGGCGAAGAACCTGCTGTGGGCGGCGGGAAAGCTCGCTGACTACGGCCTTGGGCTGGGCCTTGAGCCGATGCCGGAGGTGCTGCTGCACCCGTCGGTGACCGAGCGGTTCACCCGGTGCGCGCCTGGCCTGTCCGGGGCGGCGCGGCGGACGCTGCGCACGAACCTGCGGTTCATCGGCCGGCGCGTGGTGCCGCAGCTGTATCCGGCGGATATGCCGCTGCCCCGGGAGCGGGCCAAGAAGCCGTACAGCCCGGCGGAGATCGCCGGTTTCCTGGCGCTGGCGGACGCGCAGCCCACGATGGGACGGCGGATGCGGGCGGCGGGGCTGGTCTGCCTGGGCGCCGGCGCCGGGCTGATCCGGTCTGATCTGCGCGGCGTGCGCGGTCCGGACGTGGCGTGCCGGTCCGGCGGGGTCGTGGTCACCGTGCGCGGCACCCGCCCGCGTGCTGTGCCGGTGCTGGCCCGCTACCACCGCCCGCTGCTGGCCGCAGCGCGGTCCGCCGGGACCGGGCTGATCTGCGGCGGGGCTGATCCGGGCCGCCGGAACCTGACGAACCCGCTGATCGCCGCGCTGGACGGCGGCACCGGCCTGCCGCGGCTTGACACGTCCCGGCTGCGGGCGACGTGGCTGGCCGAGGTCGCGGAGCTGCTCGGCCTGGCCACGTTCATGCACGCCGCGGGGATCAGCTGCTCCCAGCGGCTCGGCGACCTGGTCGCCGGGCTGGAGCCGGCCGGCGAGGCCGGGGCGGTGCGGCTGCCCGGGGCGGCACGCCGGCCATGATCACGCTCGCGGCCCTGGAAGGCGTCATCGACGCCTCCGGCACCGCGGCGCGGATCGAGGCCATGCTGCCCATCGGCGTGCGCTGCAGGCAGCTGAGCGTCCGCACGCTGCTGGCCGGCATGTGCCTGACCCAGGCTGACGGGCGGCCAGCCCACCTGACCCGTGTCCGCCAGGCGCTGACCAGCCTGCCCGAGGATGACCAGCGGCGGCTCGGCGTCATCACGGACTGGAAGAACGGCCCGCACCGGCTGACCTGCCGGCAGGCCGAGTACACCTTCGGCCTGGTCGCCGGCGTGCTCGCCGGGGACGAGCCCGGCGGGCAGCCATCGCCGGCGCTGCAGGCGGTCTGCGGCAGCCTGCTGGAAGCCAGCATCCCGGAGGAGCTCAAGGACGCCAGCAGGCCGCTGGCCGCGGACTGGACGGACATGGAGTCCTTCTCCCGGCCCCCGCCCGGCAAAGGCGGCCCCTGCGCCGACCCCGAGGCGTCCTGGGGCCACCGCAAGAACAACCTGCTGCGCAGCGAAGACGAGCTGTTCTACGGCTACTACCTCTCGGCATGCGTCATGATGCGCGAGGAGAACGGCCCGGCTGTCCCCGAGCTCGCCCGCCGCATGACCCTGTCGTCCTGCCGCCACGACCCCGTCCGTGCCCTGGTCCCTGTCCTGACGGCGATGCCGGAAGACGGCATCCCGCTCGGCGACATCCTCGCCGACTCCGGCTACGCTCACCGCGACGCCGGAGCCTGGGCCATCCCGCTGCGCGCCGCCGGGGCGCAGCTCGTCCAGGACCTGCACCCGCACGACCGCGGCCCCAAGGGCACCTACGACGGTGCCATCGTCAGCAACGGGAACCTGTACTGCCCCAAGGCGCCGCGCGCGCTGCTGGAACTTGCGCCGCTGCCCCGCAGCGGCACCCCCGAAGACGCCGCCGCGCACGACGCCCGCACCGCTGAGCTGGCCCGGTACAAGCTCGGCCGCCTCACCCCCTCTCTGTCAAACTTGTGTGAGACATGGGACGTGTGAAAACTAACGAGCAAGCAGGGCGAGACGGGACCACACAGCAGCGCGTACCCGTCCCGGGCATAAGCGATGGCCAGCTCGTCCTGCTTCGGCTGCGAGGCCGGGGGCCGCCAGGCGGTCATCGGCGTGCCGTAGCGGCGGCTCCAGTCCGGCACGCAGATCCGCTGCCCCACCCAGTCCGGGTGCGCCGCCGTCAGGGCCTCCACCGCGGCCCGCACGCTCTCCCCGGCCAGCTCCAGCCGGTTCAGCGCCGCCACCGCCGCGACCACGTGCGTGGAATCCGTGCGCTGTTTCCCGCCCGCCTTCACCAGGCCCGCAGATACCAGGCGTTCCAGCAGCGCGTCCAGCACCACCTGCTCCAGCGCCGCCTCCGCCACCTTGCCCCGGAATTCCGCCAGCACCGTGTGATCGAACCCCGGATCATCCAGCGGCAGCCCCAGCAGGTACTTCCAGTCCAGCCGGGCCCGCACCGCCTCGGCCGCCAGCCGGTCAGTCAGCTTCTCCGCCCGCTGCAAGACGCTCACCAGCGCCAGCCGCGACGGAGCCCAGCCCGGCCTGCCCCGGATCCCGAACGCGACCGCGAAGTCCTCATCGGCCAGCCACTGGCCCAGCAGGTCCCGGATCTCCACCGCCAGCGGCCGATCCGTCTTCCGGGAACCGTACATGGCCTCAATCGCTGTGGCGATCTGCGGATCCGGCTCCGGCCAGGGGGCAGGCTGCATACACACGACATACCCATTCTGCGGCCGGGACGAGGGGAAGGAACGACCGCAGAAAGGATCATGGCCATGAGAACAGCCCGAATCGAGCACCTCGCCCGGCCTGTCGCGAATAAGCCACCAGTCTCAGGTGGCCTTGGGGACGCCGTGTGGCGTGAAAATTTACGCGTGCTGGCCCGCCGTAGCGGGCTTGGGTTCGCTGCCGCGCGCGTGGCACGGTCGGCGTGCCGGATTCCGGCTGTGCCGGTTGCGGCGTGGTTGCCAGGATGGGCGTGGCCGTCCGCTGACGTCGACGACCCTTGGCGGGTTTGACCCCGTCCACCAGTCTGATCGCCGGGAGCTGCTTTGAGGGCCGTGAATTGGTGCTTCGAGCCCGCGGACCAGATTTCCGCTTGCCCACAGCTCCCGCGGACGGCCACGACCGTTAACCGCATTTCCAGCATAGGAGAGTCACGGTGGAAGAGGTGGAAGACGAGCCGCTGTTCGCCGACCGGGTCGCCGGCATCGACATCGGCAAGAAGGAAGTCATGGTCACCATCCGGGCGCCCAGCGACACCCGGCGCGGCCGGCGGCAGCAGGAGACCCGGGAGTTCCGCGCCACCCGGGCCGGCCTGCTGGAGCTGGCGGACTGGCTGCGCTGCTGGGGAGTGACCAGGGTCGGGATGGAGGCCACCGGGGATTACTGGAAACCGGTGTACTTCCTGCTGGAGCGGGAGGGCTCCGACTGCGTGCTGTATCACGCATCGCAGGTCAAGGCGCTGCCCGGGCGGCCGAAGTCGGACAAGCTGGACTCGGTGTGGCTGGCGAAGATCACCGAACGCGGGTCGCTGCCGTCCAGCTTCGTGCCTCCGGAGGAGATCCGGCGGCTGCGCACCCATACCCGCTACCGCAGGCACCTGGTCCAGGCCCGCACCGCCGAGAAGGCCCGGTGCGAGAAGCTGCTGGAAGACGCGCACCTGAAGCTGTCGTCGGTGATCACCGACGTCCACGGGGTGGCCGGGCGGGAGATGCTGACCGCGATTATCGCCGGGGAACGCAACCCCAAGGTCCTGGCGCAGATGGCCCGGACCCGGATGCGCGGCAAGATCCGCCAGCTGGAAGAGGCCCTGGACTGCTCGTTCTTCACCCAGGAGCACGCCTTCGTGCTGAAGATGATGCTCGGCAATATCGACCACCTCACCGCGCAGGTCAAGGAGCTGGACACCAAGATCGCGGTGCTGTGCGAGCCGTACCAGCGGCAGATCGCCCAGCTGGACGCCATCCCCGGCTTCGGGATCGTCACCGCCCAGGACATCATCGCCGAGATCGGGGTGGACATGACCGTCTTCCCCGCCGCCGGGCACCTGTGCTCCTGGGCCCGGCGCTGCCCGCAAGTCGCCTCCTCCGCCGGCAAGCGCAAGGGCAGCAACGCCACCGGCCACGGCAACCCCTACCTCGGCGGCGCGCTCGGCGAGGCCTCCGCCAACGCCGGCCGCACCCAGACCTTCCTCGGAACCAAATACCGGCGGCTCGTCAGGCACATGCCCAAGAAGAAAGCCCAGGGCGCCATCAGCAGAAGCCAGCTGGTCATCTGCTACGAACTGCTGTCTGACCCCGAAGCCGTCTACGAAGACCTCGGCACCGACTACTACGAGCGGCGCGCGAACATCCGCCGCGAAGTCCGCAGCCACGCCCGCGCCATCGAACGGCGCGGCTGCAAGGTCATCCTCGAACCCATCGAACCCGGCCTCGACCCCGACATCCTGCCAGTCACCAAAGCCAGCTAGCCCCAGCGAATAAGAGCCGACGACGCTCCGCGCCGCCGGCTGCTGCCGCCTGCCCAGCCCAGGTCCTATTTTCGGACCAGGATCAGGCGCCGCCGCAAAACCCTCGCCAGCCTCAGCACAGCACCGCCATAACCCCGCCCCGCACACGAACCCCGGGGACCCGGCACCACGACCACCAGGCAGGCAGCGCAAGCATGCCCGCAAACAGGCATCTGAGACAAAAAGCAACCAGCCAGGCACACACCGTGCCCAGCACCGCCGGCACCCGCGCCGGAACCACAGGCGCGTCTGGAATGTCAGACCCAAACGTGAAGATAGGCCTCACTGAAACGTGAAGACCTCACACAGTCGGGACGGCGGGATTTGAACCCGCGACCCCTTGACCCCCAGATACTGGCACCTGCCCGTGAACCGCAGCGTACGGCCAGGTCAGCGTGCGTTCATTAGTCCGCAGAGGTTCCCCGTAGTGTGCCGGGATGCGTGCCTGTTGCTGTACCTGGCTGCTGTACAGCGTCGGCGCAGACCCGCACAGTACGCCCTGGCGCCGGGTCCCAGTTTGGAAGATCGTGACCCTGCGACTGGTCGGCCATCGACACGGCGAGTGACCGCGCCGGGATGTCACGGACGGGCAGGGCGCGCGGACCGACTATGCGCTTGTCAAGGAACCCCATGTCTTCGTGCCATCCTGGCGCATATCGCCCAGTTATGAGCGTCCAGCTTAAGCTAGCAGCAAGGTTCCTTTGCTCTCGGACGTTGCACCGCTCCCATCTAAGATCCAGCGACCTGGCAGCCGTCCATTAGGGGTGAAGGCCTTCGACCGGCTCACCCTTGTCCTGCCCCTGGTCACGATTGCACTGATCGCCTTGAGCCTGTGGCTGTCGGTCAATCGCCGCAGAACCTTGCTCCAGCTGGCGGTGGGCGTATCTCTGCTGATGATCGTGGAAAGGCGCAGCGTCCTCCACGAGCAAGGCGCGCTGGCGAACGCTGCTCACAACCCCCAGCTCGCGCAGAGTGTTCTCGGTGATCTGCTGCACGGCTTCTTCGTTCTCACCGCATGGGTCCTGGGCGTGGCTCTGGTCGTCCTGGTCATCGCCGTGCTGAGCGAGCCGTATCGACGGGTAGTGGCATCCGCTCGTGGGTGAAGCGGACCGGGCGCAGCATCGCGGGGGCAAGGAGCGGTGACCGGCGAGGCCAGGTGGTCACCTGGATGGCTTCTCATGCGGCTGGCCTTCAGCTGGCAGGCGCCGGCGTCCCCGGGATCCTGCTCCTGATCGTGAGCGTGTCGTGGCTCAGCTTCCTCATCATCGGCGTGCTGCTCGCCGCTTACGAGCTCTGCCTCCAGCGGATCAAGCCTCCCCCTCCCGATGAAGCATCGCCCACCTCCGGTCCCGACGACCAGGTGCGCCTCCCGTCTGGCACCGGCGAAACCTAGACCAAAGTCACCGAATTCCCCGGCCAGTTGAACGGGTCCGGCCATCTGGAGTGCGAGCCCTAGACCCGGTCTTCGCACATGGGGTTTGATGCTACGGCCGGATGATGGGCTGGCTCCTGGGTCCTTACGGACTTGTGTGACGTGCGGGGAATGGCTGGCCTGGTTGCTGGTTGGTGTCTGGCATGAGCGGGATGTCAGGGACTGGCCGGGGGCGAGGGCGGGCGCGGGCGGAGATCGCGGTGGTCCGCCTGCTGGAAAAACGGCTGGGGGCGCTGCCGGTGGTGGCGGAGTTCGGGCGCCGGCTCCGGATCGCGGAGATCATCGATGAGCTGTGCCCGGTCCGGTCAGTGGCGCTGATCACTCACGGGGAGGTGATCGAGGCACTGGTAGCTAACCGGCTGACCGCGCCAGCGCCGGTGCTGCGGGTACACGAGTGGGCCGCGTCGATGGCCGTGGATGAGGCGTATGGCATCACCCCGGAGCTGCTCAACGATGACCGGATCGCCCGCGCGCTGGATGCGGTCGCCCCGTACCTGGATGAGATCACCGGCAGTGTGGGGGCAGCGGCGATCACTGAGTTCGGGGTGGATGTGTCCCGGCTGCACTGGGATCTGACCTCGATTTCGCTGTATGGCGCCTATCCGGAGGTGGATGAGCAGTACCCGGTGCCGGGGTGGGGGCATCCCAAGGACCGCAGGCCGGATCTGAAGCAGATCCAGACGGGTCTGGCGGTCAGCGGGGACGGCGGGATCCCGGTGTTCCATCACGCTTATGCGGGCGGGGCCGCGGAGGTGGCCCAGGTCGTGGGGGCGATGATCGCGCTGCGGCGGATCGCGGGACCGCGGCCGTTCCTGCTGGTGGGTGATTCGAAGCTGATCTCCTGCACGAACGCGGCGGCGATGGGTGCCCAGAAGGTGGGGTTTATCGCGCCGCTGGCCGCAGCCCGGGTCCCGGCTGGTTTATTCGCCGCGCTGCCGCAGGGGGCGGGCACGCCGGTGGACTATATCGCCGGGCGTGACGCCGGGAAGCCCGCTGCTGACCGGGGCGTTTACCGGGTCCTGGAAGACGGCGGGATGGACCTGGCCGGACCGCGCAAGGCTGACCCGCCGGTGCATCTGCGCCGGATTCTGGTGTATTCCTCAGCCAGCGCCGCTGGCGCGGCCAAAGCCCGCGCGCGCAAGCTCGCCAAAGCCACCGAAGACCTTGACCGGCTGGTGCGCACGGCCGGGACCCGGTTTCACCCCACGACCGACGCTGTCGCCGCCCGCGTTACCGCGATCGCCACCAGACGGCGCGTCAAGGCGTATCTGCGTACCGTGATCACCCGGGACGCCCCCGGCAGACCCGCGCTGTCCTGGCATTTCGATCAGGCTGCGATCGACGCCGAAGCCGCCACTGACGGCTGGTACGCCCTGCTGGCCAACCTGGACCCTGACCAGGCCGGACCGGCGGAGATTTTCCGCCGGTACAAGGGCCAGCACATCGTCGAGCGCCGCTACGGCGAGTTCAAAGGCCCGCTCGCGGTCGCCCCCCTGTTCCTGAAGACCAACCGCCGGATCGCCGCCCTGATCACCGTGATCTGCCTGGCCCTGCTGATCTTCTGCCTGATCGAACGTCAGGTCCGCAACGCCCTGCGCCCTCATGGCGGGATGATGACCGGCCTGCCGGGCTACAGGACCATCGCCGCCCGGCCCACCGGCCGTACCATCTTCCAGGCCCTCTCCGACCTCCGCCTGATCCCCGCCCACGACGGCAACCCCGCCACCATCCCCAAACCCACCGGCGTCCAGGCCCGGCTGCTAGACCTCCTCGGCATCGACATCAGCCGACCCCGCTGGCCGACCAAGTGAAATCCAATGTGCGAAGGACCAGCCTAGATCGTTGACCGGTAATTCGGCGGAGTTCACGGCGGGCCGCGACACGCGGCCCTGATCCGTGACTGAGTGGCGAAGAGTGTCCAAGATCGGCGTGTTCACACACGTCTGACCTTGGGAAGTCATCGTGATCGCCGACCTGGACACTCTTCTGATCGCACTCTACGTCGAGCTGACCGACCGCATCATCCCCTCGCTGGGGTTCACCCGGTCCGGGCCGGGCAAGCCGCCGGAGATGACCGACGCCGAGCTGGTGTGCCTGGCGGTGGCGCAGGTGCTGCTGCGTTATGACGACGAGCGGCACTGGCTGCGGGCGGCGGGCTGCCGTATCGGGCACCTGTTTCCCCGCCTGCTGGGGCAAAGCGAGTACAACCAGCGGATCAAGAGCGCGGCACCGCTGATGGAGGCCGCGCTGCGGTGGCTGGCGCAGGCCACCCCGGGCAGCGCAGAACTGCTGCGGCTGATGGACGCCACCCCCATCCCGTGCGGCCAGTCCGCGATCACCGCGAAGCGCTCTGACCTGTACGGCTGGGCAGGATACGGCTACTGCCCCAGCCACTCGCGCTGGTACTGGGGCAGCAAACTCCTGCTCATCTGCACCTGCGACGGGACCGTCACCGGCTTCGGCCTGGCCAATCCGAAGCTCTTCGGCGAACGCGAGCAGGCCCGGCAGATGCTCACCCGCCAGCCGGCTAACCGGCCGCGGCCGGGCACCGCCATCGTCACGGACAAGGGCCTGTCCGGTGAGGACACCGAAGCGTTCTTCGCCAGCCCGGACCTGGACCTGGCACTGATCCGCCCGGCCCGCAAAGACGAGAAAGCGCCCCGGTACTTCCCGAACTGGCTGCGGCAGCGGGTCGAGGCCATCATCTGGACCCTGAAGAACCAGCTCGGCCTCGAACGACACGGCGGCCGCGCCCCCGCCGGGCTGTGGGCCCGCATTACCCAGCGCCTGCTCGCGCTCAACACCGCCATCTGGTTCAACTGGCAGATCGGCGCCTCCGTCAAGCGCTCCCTCATCAGCTACGACCACTGAGCTGCCCACATTTCCCGGTCAACGATCTAGTCTCTCCGTTTTCCGGGCTGTCAGGCCGCATCACCCCAGCTGTGGGGTCAGATCCCCAGGATCTGTGCCTTCTTGGCGGTGAACTCCTCCTCGGTGAGGATGCCCTGGTCCTTGAGGGCGGCAAGCTGCTTGATTTGTTCGATCTGCGCGCCCTCGGCGGCTTCGGGTGCGGCGGCTTCGGGTGCGGCGGGTTCATCCGCGGGAGCAGGCGCAGGCGGGGCAGCCTGAGCCTGGGCGGCCGCGGCGCTCTTCTGCGCGGACTTGGCTCCCATGTTGGCTGCGGTCCCGGCCACGACCGCGGTGGTCGCCACTCGTGCAATGGGCCGTCGTCGCAACGGCATGTCAATCGCCTCCTGTTGTCCTGGCGCCGCCGGCGGAGGGCCATTCGGCGCGAATGGTGTGGGCTTGCCGATCTCAGTCGAGGGCGTCGGCCAAGGCGCCCATGGCCTGTTCGATGATCTCGCGCGGGATTCGTGCGCCTTCGAGGATTACTCCGTCTGCATTGCGCACTGCTGCTGCGAACGGGCCCGCCCAGGTGTCCTCCCAGACGAGCAGCGCTGCTGAGGAGTTCGGCTCGAGGCTCTGAGCGGCGTAAGCGATGTCTTCGTCGGTGAGAATCCCGCCCACCTCGGCGTCGAGCCCGGCGAACGCCGCCAGCTCCTCGACAGCGTCGTACTCGACCACCTCGACACCGCCGGCGGCATCTTTGCTGATGAAGGTGAGGTCGATGATCCTGATCAGTCCGCTGTCGATGAGCTTGGCGAGCTCCGGCGCGATCTGACCGGTGAACTTGTTGCCGGGGAAGCCGACAATCACATATTCCACCGGGCCGATGCTCATGGCTTGTCTCCCTTCGGGCCCCGGCGTCCGCGGAGCGCCACAACTGCAAGTCTCCCACGAACGACGAGAAAGGCCGTCACCGCCGGAGGATGATCCACGGGGAAGCGGCACCCAAACGGGACGTCGGCGGCACACCACCCTGGGTTAGTGATCTCCGCACGATCATTCCGCCGGGGTGACTCCCTTTCGCCCCCCGGCGGTCAGGGTGGGGTGCCGGGCGAGAGGCGAGGTCGATCGATGACGCGGCCGTCCAAGGGCAAGATCAACATCGACATCAAGGATCCGGTTCCGGATTGGGAGCCGCACCGGCAACCGATAGCCGGGTTCTCGGCGACGGAGCCGTTCGGCGGCCCGATCGAGACCCGAACATCAACCGGATCGCGCAGCGCGGTCTCACGTACACGAACTTCCACACGATCTTGCTTGACTCGATCATGGGAAGCGAGGAGGGCCCGCACTACCAGCTTGGAAGGCTGCGACTGGACCCTCCAATCCCAGCGCTTATGCAGGTCACCGTCATGGCGTCGGTCTCATGAGTCCCCGTGTCTGGCCGCTCCATCGGGCACGTGGCGGGCACGCTCATGGTTCTGGAGGCCGCGGCCCTCAGCTGGCGGAATTGTGGCGGTAACCTGCCAGGATGCGGCGCTGCCTGCAGCCGGGCGAAGATCGTTCCGCGTATGTTCCGGATCATGGCGGGGCGGCCGGTGAAGCGTCGCTCTCACCCCGCACGGATGATCCCCCATCGGCCTGGTCAGGCGAAGCTTGAGGGAGACGACCCCGATGACGGGGTGTTCGGGACTTCTGGTGGCCGATCTGGCCCGGGAGGGAGAGCGCGGCGCATGGGATTTCACCATGACGAGGCTGAGCAGGAGCAGGTCCCGTTCCGGCTGGAGGGCGCGTCGGGGGCTGATCGTCACATCGTGGTGACCGCGGCCAAGCGCCGGTGGCTGGATGAGCATCTGCAAAGGCAGTGGCGCAGGCCGCCCACGGCCGCGGAATCGGACAGGTCGGTGGCGGACTTCGTCCGCGAGGAGGTCTTGTACCGGGAGGCGCTCGCGCTCGGGCTCGATCGCGACGACCTGGTCGTGCGGCGGCGCCTGGTCCAGAAGATGGAGATGCTCGCGCTCCGCGACGGGCCCGGGATCAGCGAGCCTGACCTGATGGACCGCTACCTCGCGCACCGCGCGGATTACACGCTGCCCGAATCGGTCTCGTTCCTGCATGTCTTTTTCAGCGCGGCCACTCGCGGCGCGGAGGCACGCGCAGCGGCAGAGACCGCGCTGGATGATGTGCGGGAGCCCGGGGCGTCCGTGGTGAGCGGGCGGGGTGATCCGCCGCCGGTGCCTGCTGAGGTCAGCGACTGGACCCGGCCCATGGTGGCGGAGCGGTTCGGGACCGACTTCGCCGCGGCGGTCTTCGCGGCCGAGCCGGGCGGATGGTCGGGTCCGGTGGCCTCGGCCTACGGCTACCACCTGGTACTGGTGAGCCGGCGCATGGCGGCCCGGGTGCCGGACTTCGCCGAGGTTGCCGCCCGGATCGCGACCGACCTGGACGCGGCGCGCCGTGCGGGCGCACTGGACCGCATCTACGACCAGGTCCGGGACGTCTACCAGGTAGAGATCGAGCCGGCCCCGGCCAGCCAGCCAGCCCACCCGCCTCACCTGCATGATCACGCCGAGAGGACACGCGCATGAGCACCCCCGCGAACCCGCTGCGGAACCCCTACTTCGGGGAACTGCACGTCCACACCGCCTGGTCGCTGGACGCGTTCGTCATCGCGGCGCTGAACGGCCCCGATGAGGCGTTCCGCTACGCCAAGGGCGAGCCCGCCCGCTCCTCGCTGAACAACGCCGAGGTGAGCCCGGCTGTCCCGCCCGCTGGACTTCGCGGCGGTCACCGAGCATTCGGAGTGGCTGGGCGAATACGGGCTCCTCGTCGACCCGGACTACCAACCGGAGGACCCCGAGGGCCGCGAGCGAGTCGCCCGGTACCGCGCGTCGCGGGTCACCGGTGACGATGGCCGGGCCGGGCACATCCAGGACACGGTCGAGGTGGTCATCTCCGGGATGGTCCGTCCCGACCCCACCCGGCTCAACCTCGGGACACCGGAGAAGGAAGTGCTGGAGGCGGCCCGGACGATCTGGCGGCGGATCGTGCAGATCGCGGAAAGCCATAACGAACCTGGCCGGTTCACGACACTGAACGGGTTCGAGTGGACGCCCACCCCGGGCGGGGTCAACCTGCACCGGGTCATCATCTTCCGCGGCAACGACGTCCCGGAACTGCCGCTGAGCAACTACGAGACCGGCCATCCCGAACAGCTGTGGGACTGGCTGGAGACCGCCGCGGGTGGCCCGGACAACGCGCTGGCAATCACCCACAACGCGAACTTCAGCAACGGCCAGATGTTCAACCCCCGCTACAGCGACGGCCGGGAAATCGACGAAGCCTACGCCCGCCGCCGCGCCCTTGGGAGCCGCTCGCGGAGATGTTCCAGAGCAAGGGCAGTTCAGAGACCACACCGGCGGTGTCGCCCCACGATGCCTTCGCGGACTTCGAGATCGTCGCGACCCAGATGTTCCAGAAGTTCTCCGGCACCTCCACCGGAGCCGACGCCCTGATGAAGTGGGCCACCGTGCGGGGCGGCGTGCAGGAAGGCCTGCGCCAGCAGGAACGCATCGGCGTCAACCCGTTCCAGATCGGATTCGTCAGCGGCAACGACGGCCACTCCGGCACGCCGGGCAACAGCGAGGCCAAGGACTGGACCGGGGGAAACGCGAACATCGACGACACCGTCGATGCGCGGCTGTACGGCGAGGTCGAGGGCGGCATCGCCTCGGTGCTGCTCAACCCCGCCGGGCTGACCGGCGTGTGGGCCACCGAGAACACCCGCGACGCCATATTCGACGGGCTCCGCCGCCGCGAGACGTTCGCCACCAGCGGGGTACGCCTGATGCCCCGCCTGTTCGGCGGCTGGGACCTCAGCGACGCCGACGCCCGCGACCTCGCCGCCGCCGGGTACCGCAAGGGCGTGCCGATGGGCGCCGAGCTGCCCGAACGGCCAGCCGCAGCTGCCGCCCCCACGTTCCTGGCCTACGCGGCCAAAGACGCACTCGGCGCCAACCTGGACCGCATCCAGATCGTCAAATGCTGGACCACCCGGGGCATGCTGTTCGAGAAGGTCTACGACGTGGCCGCCTCCGGCGGCCGGGCCTCCGCCTCGGGTTCTGGTTCGGTGCCGCCGGTCGGCGACACCGTCGACGTCGCCACCGCCACCTACCGCAACGACATCGGCGCCGCCGAGCTGTCCGCCGCGTGGACCGACCCGGATTTCGACCCCGCGCAGGCGTGCGCCTACTACGCGCGGATCCTGGAGATCCCCACCCCGCGCTGGTCCACCTACGACGCCGTCCGGCACGGCAAGCAGCTTCCGGCGAACGCGCCGGCCAGCGTCCAGCAGCGCGCCTGGACCTCTCCGGTCTGGTATTCCCCGAACGAGCGCGACCGCGCCGGCAGGCCAGCCGCCGAGGGCATGTACACCGTCGCCGAACTCGCCGACCAGGGCATCCACCCGATGACCGACGACGAGATCCGCGCCGTCACCGTCGGCCGCACCGTGCGGTCGGTGAACCTCATCACCGGGTTCGAGGCCACCCTGCACTACGACGCGGACGGGCACCGGTCGCTGATGGGTCTCGGCGACCGCCCGGTCGTCACCCCGTATGAGATCCGCGACAACCGGCGCATCGAAACCACCCTGCTCGGCGAACGCATGTCGGTCGCGCTGTTCTCCGTCAACGGCCGCACCCTCGGCGCCAGGGACGACGAAGCCGGCTACGTCAACTACGAAGCATTCACGATGAGCTGACGGAATCTCCCCGACCCGAGCGCATCCGGGACTCAGCCGCCCATGACCGCGCCCATCCCCCCGAGCCACCTGCTGATGGCGCTGCTCAGCATTGCCCAAGTCCAGCCGACCAGCGGGGCGCTCTGTCTAATAACTCCGACTGGCATGAAGGGAGGTCCGCTCATCGCAGAGTCGGACGTCGGTAGCGGTGCCGCCCATGCGCGTGGCCGCACAGATCACCCCGTTCTGGCGCGGCACGGGCGGCCACGCTGGCGACCAGGTTGGCGCCCATAGCGGCGGATACTTGCGCACTGGCCGCGGACCAGCCGCAGTCGCTGAGCGTGATCGGAACGCTGGCCCGCCGAGCTCCTGATCGCCGAATCCGGCGTCGGTCGGGGCCCAGACCGTGGTGTCGGGGTCGAGGCGCGGATCGGCAGATATGGCGCGGCGATCTCCGAGCGGCTGTCACCCGCTCGGATCAGCGCAAGTTATGCACCAAGTAGTGTCTCAACGATCGACTCAACTGCGTCGAAGGGCGCACGCAGTGCACCCTCGAGGTGGTGCCGCCCGGCCAGAAACCCCGGTGAGTTGTAACTCACTGATACCGCTCCGTTCCTGTCCTCCCAGACCAACACCTTGAGCGGGATATCCAACGCAGCAAGCGGCGCCGCGAGCATCACCGCCGCGCCCACAGCCGGCTTCCCAAACATGACGAGTTTCGAGTCGGGCATCTGCACACCAGCTCGTTCGGCTACGCCGCTGTGATCGATGACGTTGAACACCATGAAGCCCCGATCCTCGATCAGACGCCTCAGCCCGTCGATGGTCTGCGGGACGGACTTGCTGCTGGGTTTGGTGATGACCCCGTCCGAAGATTGCGTGCTGTCTAGCATCAGGCTTCCTTTTGAAGCGAGGCGCAGTTGTGCCCGGCTGCGAGAGCAGGTCGTTGTCTGATTCTCGTTCAAAAATGCGTGGCTAGCCAGCGGCGAACGCTTCATCCACCTTCGGGCGGCGCCGCGGCCCCACGTCTCTTCGATCGCATCACGGTGGCCGACGCGCCCAAACGGGACCAGGGAGTTTGGACCGCGACGAAAACTCGTGAACCGTCACGATCGTGGCGGCGCACCCGCAATAGTCCCCGGCACCCACGCGACCGAGGGGCCAGATCCGACGACTCGATACTCGACCTGACCATCGCCGCTACGCACATACCGCACGGCATCGTCAGTCATCGGGCGGGCTCCACCAGCATCGGCAGGACCCGCTCATAATGCCCGTTCGGGAGCGGTGGCGACGGTTCCGCGTATGAGGTATGGGGGTCGCGGGTAGCCAGCTGGCGCCCCGGCTATTCCGGTTCAGCAGATGAAGGGCTGTGTGGAGTCACCACGTTTCCGCTGGCGCGGGGCCGTCCAGCGTCGACAGTGCCTGAGCGAGTGAACTTTCTGTGGTCTGGGTCCGGCCCGCGGCTACCTGCGCTGTGAACTCCTCGTTCGAGAGTGACGCCCGGACCCGCTCGGTGACCGTCCGGCTGGTGACCAGCACGTGCAGCCGCGGCACCCGCTGCAGCAGGTCGGCTACTACCGGCGCGGCATCGAGGACCTGCTCGAAGTTATCGAGCACGATCAGCATGTGACGGCCGGCCAGGCGCCGGCCGAGGGTGTCGATCGGCTGCTCCCGGCCCTGCCCGGCGAAGCCGAGCGCCGCGGCGATGACCTCCGGCACCAGCCGGGGATCGGTGACCGGCGACAGGTCGACGAACGCGACGCCGTCTGCCCAGTACGCCCTGCTGCGCTCGGCCACGGCCAGCGCCAGCCGCGTCTTGCCGACCCCCCCGGGACCAGAGAGGACGACCAGGCGGCGGTCCTGCCCCTCCAGCAGCCCGTCGACCTCACCGACATCACGGTCCCTGCCCACCAATGTGGTGACCGGTGACGGAATCACGTACCGGGGACCGGCGCGGCCCGCGTCGCCGAACCGCTCGGCCAGCAAGGTGGCCAGATCGTCCAACAGCAGCCCGCCCATTTCCCCGGCATCCGCGAAAGCCTTATAGGCCACACCGCCCTCGGTCCTTATCTCATCAAGCATCCGGCGCAAGCCCGATTCCATATCGGGCGCCGGGCGCTTCACGTACAGCAACCGCGGCAAACCCGCGGACAGCCGAAACTCATCCTCCAGGCCCGACACGGCCATGCCCGGGCCGACCCACCCATAGCGCTGCCAGTAGATCCCGACGAAGACGTCGGACTGCTCCAGGTAAGCCCGGTACACCGCCTGCGCCGGGTGCGGCCGCGCACCCGACTCGAACATGACAGGGGCAAGCCGCAACTGCTCGATCGCCGCCCGCGCCGCGCGCCGCTCAGTCTCCAGCTCCCCCAGGGTCGACGAGACGAACACGCGCAGCCGCTGATCCGGCGTCCTGATCCCCGCAGGCCACCGCGAGTCGCTGTCAGCCACCAGCGTCTCCAATCACGCCCCGCCTGCCATCCCCGGCGACCCGGAGCCGCTCAGCCAGCCCGGCGCCCGCATCAGTCGCACAGATGCAGGAGCCGATATGTGAAGTACGGGCCACCTACCCACCGTACAAGCGGCCTACAGCGCCACCGGCTCCACATCCAAGACCCACTACCCCCGACGAGTCGCTATCAGCGACGCGAGCGCATCACCGGCAGGCAGCGGACGGTCGTCGAAGCCGCCCGCAATCCAGAACGCCAGGCCGACCAGCTTCCCGCCTTCAGCGGCGATCCTCAACGCACGCGGACGCAGGGCGCGGCTCCGTAGCAGGATCTTGGGCGGGGACGCGGGGTCGCTGCTGGCAGGGCAACTGATGAGCGTACTGCCCGACTCCGCTTCCGCCCATCGGCATCATGTCCGTGATCGAAGCGCAATGTGCCAGATTCTGGAGTCTCGCGATCACCAACATATCAACCAAGGTCGGACGTCGGTCAGCCGTGCCGGCCCCTGCGCGTGGCTGAGCGCACAGAGCACCCCGATATCGCGCCCTGGTCGTCGACCAGCGCCGATCACAGATCGTGACGGGATCATCTGATAGCCAAGCTCCCTGCCGACTCTGTCCCTACCAACAGGTGTGCCGATGGACTATCCGCCGCGCACAGAATGTCCCGTTCTGGGTTACGCCGTCGGCGCGATGCCCTCATCGCGGCATAACATGCATGTGCGGTCGTGTCCGGCGGCCGAACAGGCGCCAGATCGGCCTGATCTGTACGCGGCCATCAGGCGAGATCACAAATGGCGCGGCCGAGCAGAACGGCGGATATCGCACCTCAAGCGGTGCGCAGCGCGAACTACAGCGTGTGACGGAGGGACAGCGGCTCCTGGTGCCGGATCGCCGAATATTTACTGCTTCCGCCACGCGGTCTGTGCTCCTGCGGCAAATACAGATCATCCGATTCTGCGCGCCAGCCCCTCAGCTTGTGGGGGCCATCCGGTACGGCCCGACAGTCTGGGATGTAGCCATTCCGATCAGCCCCGGCGGGGTTCCAGCCCGGTGCCAGTGCGGGCAACGGGGCCGCTCTGCTACTTCCATCATCGGGTGAGGTACACATCCTCACTATCTGCGGTCCCTGGCTGGCGGCGGGTCCTGTCTAGCATGCTTGCCCTGCTCAATATTGGAGACGAGGTCGTGCAGTGGCTTGGTGCCGGCGCCAACGACAAGGCCGGTGACCAGCAGGTCGGCCCAAAACGGCGGCTGTCCACAGCCGTTGGCGCGGACGCCTGCAAGAGCGTGATATTCAGCTCTGCGCACAGAAGGAAAGCAAGGCCAGTCGCCTCACCCCAGGTGACGATCCCCGTTAGCCCGAAGTTCCCCCCGAGCCGATTGGTCAACGCGTTTGACCAGGTGGTAGGGGTGCGTCTTTCTGAGGGTTGTGTCATTTCCGGGTGTTTCGGTCATGCGGCAAAGCCGAGGTCGGCGATGCTGGCCGGGTCGTAGCGGTTCAGGTGGATGTCTTTGCGGTAGCGCGTCTTGTAGTAGTTCATGTAGTCGTCCAGGTCGCCGTTGACGACCACGGCGCGGAGCTTGAGGATGACTTCGGCGCCGTCGGGGGACCATCTTGCACCGGTGATTCCGAAGCGGTCTTCGATGACGAAGCGGCAGGCTCCCTCGATCAGGCCAGTGGCGATCGGCCAGCCGCTGGCCAGTGCCTTGTCGTAGCGCATGTACATGTGGTTGTTGGTGAGGTATGTGACCGCCTTGTCGACGTCGGTGAGGTCCAGGTGGCGGGTACTGGCCTTGGCTCGGGTCTTGGCGGCGACGGATGCCAGCGTGGCGGCGACTGCCTTGCCGCGGCCGTGCAGTACCCGCAGCCGCTGCCCGTCGGCCCATTCGCGGGCGGCTCGCGGGTCGCCGGGGTGCAGGGCGGCGGCGGCTTTGCCGAGGTAGCCGCTGACGTGGATGAAGTCGATGAGGACCGGGACCTTGAGGTCGCGGTCCTTGGCATGGGCGGTGATGGCGGTGATCTGCTGCTTGTTCCCGTCGACGAGGAAGAGCCGCTGGGTCACCCGGTACGGGTCCCGGCGGTCGGCTTCGTCGAACGCCGCCCCGATCATCGCGGGGATGTCGTCGGTGATGGACGCCGAGACCCATTTGCTGCGTGCTTCCGGGCCGGGGTGCTCGTTGCGGCGGGCTGGCGGGGCGGCGATGTCTTCGGGTGCGCGGACGGCCGGGGTGAAGCCGGCGACCGCGACGATCTCGGCCATCTTCTTGATCCCCGGATGAGCGGCATCGGTCCCCTTGCCGGCGCTGGTGCGGTGCTCGGGCCGCAGCGCGATGCCCTTGCCGTCGGCCTGCATCATGAGCACGTCGCCGGCCGGCGGGCCGGTGTCCGCGTCGCGGGCCCGCTGGGCGTAGAAGTCGTCTGCCCAGGCGGCCAGGTCCTCGGCCAGGCCGGCCATCTGAGCCCGGCCGATCATCACTCCGGTGCGGGCCTGGATGACTTCCTGGGCCTGTCCGTAGCCGCCTTCGGCCAGGTGATAGGCGGCCAGGGCGCGCATCCCGAGGGAGTAGGGGTCATCGGGCAGCATCCACCGGGCATCGGCCGGGTACAGGTTCGCTTCGCGGCGGTTGCGGTAGGCCAGCCGGGTGGCCCGGACCGGCCCGAAGATGCTGACCACGCCCCGGTCATGACCAGTTTCCACGCTGCCGTGCCGGATCCCTGCGGCGCTGGTGACCTGCTCGATGCGCTCCTCGCGCGCGGAGTCGATGGTGAAGGTGGCTTCCAGCAGCTGCCGCTGCAGCTCCCGGCCCGAATCCGTGATCGCTTTCTCCCGGTCCCCGTGATCGAGAGCGCCGGCGTCCTGCGCAGTCCAGGTGAGCATCGCAGAGAACTGCTCTACCGGGCCGGCCAGCGCCGCCGCCAGCTCACTGTCCACCGGGCCCGCGGTCCCGTCCTCGCCGATCTGCGTCACCGTCACCGAAACCGTCACCGCCGGGCCTCCGTTGCCTGCCGAGGGTCATGTTCCCCCCACGATCCCGGAACCGGCCCAGGAACCGGGGGACCCGGCACCCGGATACCACCCCGGATCAGCCCCCGGCAACCCGCCTTCACTACCACTGACCAGCACAGATCACCTGCGGTGACACCCGGTGCATTCAGAAATGTGCAGACACTCCACGTTTCGAGAGGTTAAGGAGAGTATCAGCGCAAGATCACGCCCCTCAAAAAGACGCACCCGGTGGTAGAGCCCTTGATCACGGAAATTGCATGACTACGTAGTCATGAGCTGAGGCTGTTTCACCTGGTCAGCGCCTATATCGGTTCGCCACTGGGGGGAACTACGGGTTAGCCACCGGCTCATCTCAGCCGCGCTCTGGCACGTTGCGGCTTTGTCTTTCTCGTCATGCGTGGGTGGACTGGCAAGGGCCTGCCAGGGCGGGGCTTGGGTGCGTTAAGGTCATGCCGTGGCAGACAGTGATGACTGGCGCGTCACCATCTCCGTGAGCGACCAGGCGCAAACCGGACAGGCGCAGCGGTCCTTTTCCCTGCGTCAGGTGGAAGAAGACATCCGCCGCCAGGTCGGCCGCAGCATCGCCGTCGGCGCGGATGACCGGCAGATCTTCCTGTACGCAGGCACCGAGACCGCCGCCAGGGACGCTGAGCGGATCGCCCGCGACGTGCTGGCCCGGCACGGCATTGCGGCGGAGTCCGCCCTGCACCGCTGGCACCCCATTGAGGAGCAGTGGGAGAACCCGGACGTCGCGATGCCGCAGACCGAAGCCGAGCGCCAGGCGGAACACCAGCGGCTTGAGGACACCGAGACCGCCGAGTCCGTGGCCACGGGGATCGCCCAGTGGCAGGTCCGGGTTGAGCTCGGCTCGCACCGCCAGGCGGTCGCGCTGGCGCGCACGCTGGAAAACGAAGGCCGGGCGGTCGTGCGGCGCTGGAAGTTCCTCCTCGTCGGCGCCGGCAACGAGGACCAAGCCCGGGGACTGGCCGGACAGATCAGGCGGGAGGCGCCGCCCGGCGCCGCGGTCATCGCCGAGCAGGCCGGCGTGGGCTGGCCGTTCATGCAATTCTGACCACAGGGTGCGGCGCATGCGCACACCGCCGCCACCGTCATGGAGCCCCCGGCTGCCACCCGGCTCGGCGTCGCGGCCCGGCGAGTAAAGCATGTGGCCTGGCCGTAACATTTCTCGCTCGTTGAACAAGATCGTCAAGCGTCAGCGCGAGAGTTTCGGCGACAGCTGCGACGACCGTGAACCCCGGATACGGGAGATCATCGCCCCAGCTGGCTGGCGCTCTCCCTGAGTACGGCGAGCGCCTGGGTGCGGCCCTGAGCCCGCCACCAGTTGCGTGCGGCAGCGTGCGCCTGCCGCTCGCTGGTCGGCTGGACCGGCAACTCGTGCTCGAGCACCTTGCTGTCAAACTCGGGCTCGTAAGGCCGTCCGGCAAGCGCCCACGCGGTCAGGTGGCGCTGCCAGTTCCAGTCCACGGCGAACCCCGCCGGATCGGCCAACACCACCGTCATGCCGCACTCCCAGGAGGAAAAGACCGATTATCCCGAACGGCCGGGGTGCCTCCAGCGCCCGGCGATTCCGGCCCGCGGTGATTACGGCGCGAGACTGCAGGCACCGTCTTTTCCAGCCATGGCGCGATTCTGCGCTATGTGACCAGCTTACCGGAGGCCTTGCGAACCCTAAAGAGACAGACGCAGACGCCGTCCTGATCGACGATGCCAATGCCCTCGATGAATAACGCCCGGGTGCGTGTGTGCGTCGATGGCCTACGGTGTTTGGCGGACCCTACGGCATCGACAAGCCCGCTCAGGCCGCGCACCTGCCCACCGCCGGCATGCCGAGTACCTGCTAGAACAAACGGTCGGCCGCTTGAGACCGCCGCACCGAACGCCCTGATCTGTCTCCCCGAGAGGCCGGAGCAGGTGCCGCTGGCGGCGCGCCAGATCGGCGGATACGCGAACAGCCATGACTGCCGAGTGAGCTGCGATCTGCGATCAGTAGACCGCAGGGGCGCAGGTCAGCGCTCTTGGGGAGTGCATCGTCTGGGCCGCGCGACTGACAGAGGGCCGGCCGTTGCCGGGCAGGAAGCTGGTGGAGGCCATGCGCAGTTCGCGCAGGCCTGCAGAATTCTGCCAGCGGCATCGTAGATGCGTGCGGCCCCAAATCCCCGGCTCTCACCGGGTGGTCTGGGGCCTCACCTCACGTCCTCCGGTTTCCCCTGCGGGCTTTCCTCCGGTTTCCCGTTTGCCCGCCGGGTTCTTCCCCTTCGCCCGCCGTCCTCTGGTTTCCCTTCGTCCGGCGGTCTCCGGTTCGGTCCCTTCGGCCGTTGCCCGGTTCCGGTTCCCCGTCGGTTTCCCTCCGGGTTCCCTTTCCCTTGAGCAATCTTCACCTTAGCGCTGCCGCGCGGCGGTTCCCCAGGCGCTGGTCCCGGGCGGAAGGGACCAACGCCACCAGTTCTACCACCCCGCTTGGATCGCGCGATCCGCCTGCACGACGGATCGGCAGCGGCTGGGCACGATGGGATGCCGCAACAGAGTCGCCTGTTACGAGCGGCCGCGAGCGCAGGACATCGCCGCGCCCGAACTGCCCAGATCGGCCGTTACTTACGCGCAGGTGCGGGCTGTCGCCGGTGCGGAATGTGACCTGAGGTGCGTGCTTGCCGGGCAGGTGCTCAGCGCCGGTCGGCGGGCTCCACCGGTTGTGTTCTGTCACTTACCGGAGCAGGATGAGACCGGGCTGTCGGCGGCCGCGGTCAGCCAGCCCGGAAGCGCGCGGGGATCTGGCAGCGGAACATAGTCCTGCTCAGCTCCGGCATAGGTCCAGGCCGGGCCGTGGTCGGCCAGCGCCATCAGGGCGGCGATGAGCCGGTGGACGTCGTCTGCGCGGCTGCCGAGTCCCAGGCTGGCGCGTACCGCGGTCCCGGCCGGGTTGAGCCTGGCCAGCAGCGGGTGAGCGCAGAAGCGGCCGTCCCGCACGCCGATGCCGTGCTCAGCGGACAGGTATTGCGCGACCAGCGCTGCGGGCCAGCCGTCGACGGTGAAGCTGACGACGCCGATCCGGTCTGCCTCGTCCGGCCACAGCCGCAGCGTGCGCACGCCGCCGATCCCCTCCAAGCCGCCGCTGAGGCGGCGCAGCAGCGCACCTTCGTGCGCCGCCACCGCGCCGGCGGGCAGCGAAGCCACCTGCCAGCAGGCGGCAGCCAGCGTGACAGCGCCGACGACGTTCGGCGTGCCGCCCTCGTGCCGGGCAGGCGAGCCGGCCCAGTCCGTCCCGGCGAGCCGCACCTCGCGGACAGCTCCGCCTCCGGCCAGATAGGGCGGCGCCGCGTCAAGCCAGTCCCGCCGGCCGACCAGCACGCCGGCTCCGAACGGAGCATAGATCTTGTGCCCGGAGAACGCGAGATAGTCCAGGCCGGCCGCGGCCATGTCGATGCGCCGGTGCGGCACCAACTGAGCGCCGTCCACCGCGATCCGGGCACCGTACCGGTGCGCGACCTGCGCGAGCTCCGCCAGCGGCAGGCACTCGCCGGTGACGTTGGACGCGCCTGTCACCGCCAGTACCGCGGCAGGCCGGCATGCGAGTTCTGCCCGGATCGCGGCGATCGTCTCGCCGAGCGTGGCCCGGGCCGGGACGACGCGGCCCCGCCGCGCCTGCCAGGGCAGCAAGTTGGCATGGTGCTCGATGTCCAGGTACACGACCGGTCCGTCAACGGCGGTGGCGAGCAGGTTGAGCGCGTCGGTGGTATTGCGGGTGATGACGACGACGTCGCCGTCACGGGCGCCGACGAACGACGCGATCTCGCCGCGGGCAGCCTCGTAAGCACTGGTACACACCACGGAGGCATATCCCGCGCCACGGTGCACGCTGGAGTACAGCGGCAGCAGCTCCGCGGCCCGGTCGGCCACCGCGCGCAGCGCGGGCGCGCTGGCCGCATAGTCCAGGTTCACGTAGCGGGTAGTTCCGCCCGCGGCAACGGGGACCTTCAGGGCGGCTCCGACGAGCTCGGCCAGCGGCAGGTCGCCGGCCACTGAGGACTGCCGCGCCGCCGGACCGGCAGTCCGGGCCTGCGGCGCAGTGAGGGTGATGGTCATCAAGGTCTCCAGCGCAACTCGGGGACCCGAGTCAGCGGGTCCGCGCTTGCCCGTCCCGGCTGGGAGCAGGCCGCGTCCTCACCCGGGGCACCCCACCGCGGAGGAGGGTTGCCGGCCAGCAAGCCGGGGCTTAGCGCTGACACTCATGACGTATTCAGCCACGCTACCAGACCGGCACCGCGACGCGTCAGGACGCCGCGCCTGCCGCATCCGCTCACCAACCATGAACGCGCCGCCTTTGATCCGGCCGGCATTCCCGCCACCCCAGATCGACCCGATCTGCGCGCCGCATCTGATAAGCGCCGCGGATCCCGCCGCCACACAGATCGGCGGCTCGCGTGCGTTCACCTGTGATCACACGGCGACGAGGTTGTATTCCGGGGCTTCCGCTGGGTCCGCCTGGCCGGTGGCCGGCCAGACGGACTGGTCATGACCTACAAAATGCTTTACCGGGCGGCCCCCGCAACGTAGGCGGCGACAATGTATGTGGCGTGCCGGTCCAGGGAGGTTCTGGCCCTGTCGTAGCGCATGGTGGTGCGCGGGTCGGCGTGAGAGGCGGCTTCCTGCACGCCGCGCAGCGGGACGCCGGCATCCAGCGCCGCGGTGATAAATGCGTGCCTGAGCGTATGCGGCCCGACGGTCTTGGTGATCCCGGCCTGCCGGGCGATCCGGCGGACGACCCTTCCGGCGCCATGCCGGTCCAGTCGCCGCCCATCGGCCGCCAGGAAGATAGGTCCTTCTATACGCTCGCCGATGGCCAGGTCGATCGCCCGGGCGGTGCGTGGCGCGAGCGGGATGGTGACGACCTTCCCGCCCTTGCGGGTGATCACCAAGGTGCGGTGCACACGTTCGATGCCGAGCGCCTCGATGTCGGCGTTTGCAGCTTCGGAGACGCGGAGCCCGTTGAGGGCCAGCAGGGAGATCAGTGCATGCTCCGCCGGCGGTCCGAGCCCGGCGGCGACCAGGAGCGCGCCGAGGTCGTTGCGGTCCAGGCCGGTGGCGTGGGATTCGTAGTCCAGGCGGGGGCGGCGGACATGCGCGGCCGGGGAATGATCGAGGAGCTCTTCCTCGACCGCGTAGCGGTAGAACCCGGCGACGGTGCACAGCCGGCGGGTGATGGTGGCCCGGGCTCGGCCGCGGGCTTCCAGATCGCGGGCAAAGAGCTCGATGTCCGCGCGGCGGGCCTGGAACAGGCGGAGTTGGTGCTGCTGGCACCAGCTGGCGAACTGCCGCAGGTCCGGCTCGTACGCCTGGCGGGTCAGGCCGCTGTAGGCGGCGAGGAACCCGGCTAATGCCAACCGTTCCGTATTGGTGAAGATAGGCGTGACCGGGACAAGGGCAGCCGACGGGGTCGTGGTGGCCATCAGGCACCTCCGGGGTACGGGCTGAGACCCCGAAGCTGGGCCAGCTGAAGCCCCAGCAAATGATGAGAATCCCACCGTAAGACGGCTACGGCAGTCACGCCAGGTCACGGCCCTGCCCGTCGCAAAAGCACGTCGACCACTCCGGGAGCCGCTCCCGAGCGCCGAATCGGTATTGCTGACAGCTGCGTTGCTCGAGCGGGTGACTGCACGCAGATCGTGCCGATCTGGGCGTCCGTACCTGCCAAGCGACTGCTCCCCAGCGAGAAGCGCAGGGACCTCTTTGCATCGAGGAACTGACCGAGGCGTCAACGTTCGCCCCGGTCATAAAGGCGTGCTACCCGTTGCAGCGGATCGCCGACGCGCACCGGCACGTCGACGCAGGACACGAGAGAGGCAATGTCGTGGTCACGATGACGGATCACCCGCCTGCCAGTGACCCGGCACGACGCTTCGAGATCGAAGGTCATTCGCTGGCTATCCCACCGTGGCAGCAGGCCAGCCGAAGTATCCGCATCTGCCCGCGTGAGGCGTGCTCGAATCGATGAGGTGATGTGCCATGATCGCCGTGGCCGGGGGGTGAAAGGGAGCGGCCGGGGACCTACCCTGTCGGTGAGAGGACCGCGTGGGCCGGGGCCGCACATGGTTCCGGTGCGGCCACCGCGCGAGGAGGAGGCAGCGATGGCAGTGATCCGGTTCGAGCCCTTCCGGGACCCTTTCGAGCGGCTCTTCTCCATGGCGGCTAGCGGGACGCGGGCCCCGCTGGCTATGCCCATGGACGTCTACCGCACCGAGGACGGCAGCTACCACGTGGAGGCCGACCTGCCCGGCGTTGACCCGGGCAGCGTCGAGGTGATGGTCGAGCACGGCACCCTGACGATCCAGGCCGAGCGCGGCCCGCACTACGGCGCGAGCGAGCAGGTCATTGCGGCCGAGCGGCCCCAGGGGTCGTTCACCCGGCAGTTGTCCCTCGGCGAGGGCGTGGACGCGGAGAACCTCACCGCCGGCTATGCCGACGGTGTCCTGCACGTGACCATCCCGGCGTCACCCAAGACAAAGGCCCGCCGGATCGAGGTCACCCGTGCGTCCGGCGGCAGCCGCACCATCTCGGGCAGCACCGCCGGGCAGGGCGAGGCGCCCGCTGGCGGCACAGGCGGCGCCGCCGGCTGAACGTCCCCGTCCCGCATCTGCGGCCAGCCGGCCACTTCTCGTGCCCGTTCCTGGCCGCCCATGCGGCGAGGTGGCGTCTGCCCGGGAGTCCCGCACGGCCTGTGCTGCCGCGCGGGCGCGGCACTGCCCGCCCGAAGGCCCGCCACGCTGTGGAGTACCGGTTGACCTCGAGCGCGTTCATGGGGTTCCGTGCCCGAAGAACGCCGCTGGCATCACGGTCCAGCCTGGACTGCCCCGGTCTGACCCGCGGTCGGAGGATGGCTGGCCCAGGCTGTTCATGGCGTGCCCGGTGCCGTCGCGCCATCGGGGACGTGACTGTTTCCGCCGGCGGGAGCGGCGGGCGCGGGGTTCCGGGCCGCTAGCGCGTTGCGACGATGCTGCAGAACCAGCGCGGAGGCAGCGGCGGATGCGAGCAGGGTGGCGGCCACCATCCACGGCGGGTTCAGACCGTGACCCAGCCGGGCGTCGAGCGACCAATCGCCAGGCCCGGTGAGAGCCAGGGCGGCGGCGGAAAGGCCGAGCAGGGCGGGGTACTCATAGCCGCCGCCAGTGGCGAAGAAACCGCTGGGCGCGTGAACGGCCGCGGCCGGGATCATTGTGCCGGCAGCCGCCGCGCCGGCCGCCGGGGTGGCCAGACCTAGCGTGATCAGTGCCCCTCCACCGGCCTCACCCAGCCCCGCTGCGACGGCGCTCGGCCGGCCGGGCCGGAATCCCATCTGCTCGAACGCTTCCGCAGTGCCCGTGAGCCCGGCGCCCCCCAGCCATCCGAACAGCTTCTGCACGCCGTGCGCGATGAGCACCCCACCGACGCCGGCACGAAGGGTAAGCAGGCCCACGTTCTGCACGTTGTTCATGGCTCTCCTCATCACGCCGCGGGCGCGAAGCCACGATGCCCGGTCCCGCCCCTGGGCTCCGCCAACGATCACCCATGGCAACCTTAGCCGTCGCGCTCCGGGCAGTCCCTGCAGCGTTGACCCGGCCGCCCAGCGCGCCGTCGTGAATACCGCGATCACCGGCGACCTCGGCGCCAGAGCCCGACCGGCGCATCAGCAAGTAATGAGCCGGGACGTGGTAAGCCAGGCACAAGCGGCGCGATGGCGAGGCACTGAACGTCATTCGCGGGCTTCACCACCGCCACCGAGCCGATCTGGACTGCCGTCCAGATCGGCTGTGTGCGTTCTTCCTCAACGTCTTCCATCACTCAGCGTGACGCCATCTGGCGAGTAACCGGCTGCCGACCGATAGAGCCGGTGAGGCATGACCAGTTTGGAGGTCGCCGTCGGGGCGACGTGGCCGCCGATGCTGCGGTCGGACGCCCCGGCCGCCGCTGACAAATCACCCTGGCCCGGCGCGCGCGCTATGCGGGCATGATCGCGCTGGTCCAACCGTCGTCCCTGGCGTTGCCTGCACGGGGCTATGGGGCTGGCAGCCTGCCCAGGAGCAAGGGTTCAGGACCGGTGACCGGCCGCGCTGCCTGCTGGCGTCCATTCCGGGTCGCGGCCGGACCAGCCTGCCAGCCGCTGGCAGATCGGCGCATCCGGCCGCACCGGCACCTCCGGGCCGAATGCCCGACCTGGCCCGCGCTGCTCGGGCCGGAGCATCTGGCGCGACCAGTCGAGCGCGTGCTCAGCCAGGGCCGGGTCCAGGCCGGCCTGCTGGCCGGTGGCCATGGCCAGGTCCCAGCCATGAACGGCCAGCTCGGTGATCGCTGATCGGCGCGACTGCGCAACGCCGTTCGCCCGCCGCCCGGCATCGCGACGTGCTCGTCCAGGTCGGCCGCCCGCCACACCACCATCAGCTGCGGCGCGGTCCCCGAATTGCGCGGCCCAGTCCTCGCCGGGCTCGCCTGCCGGCGCCTGCCAGCCCGCGGTGGCACCGCGGGCGGCAACCAGGAAGTTACGCAGATCCTGCCCGGCCAGGTGACGCACAAGCGCCTGCATGTCTTAGTCCGGACAGGGCGTGGCCAGCCCGCGGCCTGTCTGCCCGGGATCGCCGCGATGATCGCGGCCGTTTGATCCAAAGCGCGCTCCACCAGCACCACGGTGCCTGTATCAGACGTCACGATCGTCATCCTCCGCCCCGAACCACCTGGGCCGCCAACCGGGGTCGGCCCTACAGCACACGACATGGCAGGAACAACCGTCAGCCAGGACATAACCAGACCTCTTTGTGTCAAGTGGTTCGAGTGGTCTTTCTGGTAGCACGTGAACATGGTCTTTTTCTGCGAATGAGGCCGGGATCGTAGCGTGGGGGCAGGTCCGGGAGTGGCTTGGCCGAAGAGCCGGCGTTCGGGGTGTGAGCCGGCCGCACTGGCGACAGAGTCGTTCCCCGGTTGCCCTCCCGGGCCCTGGGCACTGCCTGCGGCGGCGCGGGCAGCGCGGCCTTCAGGCGCTTGCAGATAGCGTCGCTGACCTGGCGCTTGAGTGCCCGCAGCGCTTCCTTGGCGGTCTTGCCCTCCGCCACTTTCTTGTCGTAGTAGGCGCGGCCGTCGCTGTGACGCTGGCCGACCTGGGTCACTGCAGCCATGTGCACAGCGTGGTTGAGGCGCCGGTTACCGCGCCGGGACAGCCGGTGGACCTTGCGGTTGCCGGAAGACACCTCGATCGGCGCGGTGCCGTTGTAAGCAGCCAAGCGGTCCGGGCCGGCGAACCGGGCCACGTCACCGGTCTCGCCGATGACGACGGCGACGATGACCGGTCCCACGCCGAAGATCCCGGTGACAGTGGTACCTGATGCCCGCACGGCCGCCGTCAGCCTCTTCCTGGCCTCGTGCATCTGAGCGTCGATCCGGCGCAGGTCATCCAGGAAATCAGCGGCCAGCTCCCGGCGCGCCTGCGCGACGGCACCAGATGCCGTGACCTGCTCCAGGACACGGGCTGCGTGCGCTGCCGTGATCCTCTTGGAAACGCCGCCGGGAACCAGCCCGCACAGAACGGCATGCAGCCGGCACACGACCTGGGTGCGCGTCCGGCCCAGGTCCCGGTGCCGCTTAGCCCATACCTTCAGCACTGCGGCGTGGTCATCGGGCCTGACCTGCCGGCAGGCGTCCGAGCGCAGCGCCGCGATAGCCACCGACCGCGCGCCGTCCGGGTCGTTCTTGCTGGTATTTCCCGACGCCAGCAGCCGCACCCGGGCACTGGGCTCAGGCGGCACATCCAGCACCCGCTCACCCGCGGCGACTAGCTGCTGGGCCAGCAGGTGACCCAGGCCGCCGGCACCTTCTACCGCCCAGGTCCGCTGCGGCCAGGCCGCAGCCCATGCCAGCAGGCGCTCGGCCTGAGCCGCCGAACCCCGGACCCGGACCTGGCCCAGCGCCTCTTCCGCCGCGCCGATCGCCACCGCCGTATGCGAGCCCTGATGCGGGTCCACACCGATGATCACCGCCGCCACGCCCGTCCCCTTCCCGTTTCGCTGAAGGTGACCGTGGCGGGCATGCCCTATTTCGGATCGGTCAGCGTCGCACCTCTTTCCAGCCACACCACGGCAAGACCCGACAGGCCAGCACCTCGTTAATAAGCCAGACCACGGCAGCGGCCGGCAGGCGGTTCGAGAGCCGGCCCATCGGACCTCTAAACGCTACGACCCAGGCCATAACACCTGCACCGAGTCTGCAATAAGGCGGCTCGGCACGCATCGTTCGCACCAGAGCCTTGTAACGGAGCGTGATGGCAGCACCTAGGCCACAGGAGGAAGCCGGCGGTCTTGCCGAGTGTGCGGCGATCCGGTTCCGGCTGCGTTCGGTGACCGGCGATGTGGGATGGGTGACCGCCGAAGTCCGGTTCCCCCAAGAGGACGGGATCCCCCGCGATCCCGACGCCATGACCATCAGGATCGCGTTCTCTTGCAGCGGGTCAAGCTACTCCTTCAAGGCCTTAGCCTCGTCGATCCAGGCCTGCCTCTCGTGCTCGGAGAGACCCACGACTGTCCCGTGCCGCTCCTCGATCATCTCCTTCAGGTGGGCGGCGCTGCGATGACGCAGCTCCTTGATCGAGGCGCCGCCGATATCCTCAAGGATCTCCCGGTACTTGGGGCCGATACCCCTGAGCTTGTCAAGGTCGTTCTCAACGTGCTCAGACACCGCACACTCCTGCGACCGGAGTCGGTCGCGTCCCGGCCGGTCGGGGCTGGTCCACGGAACGGCAAGCTAGCCCTCGCTGTGCCGCCGGTCGCGGGGCGCAACGGCCCTGATCGGTACGGGCACAATGACGCCATGGCGATGGGCGTGTCAACCCGATGGAACCGGGCCTCGAGAAACCTCCGGCTGGGGCTCATCGGCCTGCTCCTGGTCCTCGTAGGCGGCACCATCGGCTACGTGGCCTTTGGCTACGGGCTGCTCAACGCCGTCTTCCAGACGGTGATCACGGTGTCTACCGTCGGCTTCGGCGAGGTGCATAACTTCAGCCCGGGCCAGAAGGTGTTCACTATCGTCCTCATCCTGACCGGGGTCGGGACCGCGGCCTATACCTTCAGCATGCTGGTCGAGATGCTCGTCGAGGGCTACCTCGCTGATGAGTTCGGGAGGCGCAGGATGCAACGGCAGATCAGCGAGATGCACGGCCACGTCGTGGTGTGCGGCTGGGGGCGGGTCGGGCGGGCCATCACCCGCTCCCTGCGCACCAGCCACGCCGAGGTCGTGGTCATCGACTCGTCGGCCGAGCTGATCGCGACCGTGGACGGCCCCTCGGTGTGCGGGGACGCCACGGACGAGGATGTCCTGCGGGCGGCGGGCATCGAGCGGGCCCGTGTGCTCATCACCGCTCTCAACGGCGACGCCGAGAACCTGTACGTGGCCCTGACGGGCCGTTCGATGCGCCGCGACCTGTTCATCGTCGCCCGGACGGCGTCCGACGCGGCCGTCCCCAAGCTGCTCCAGGCCGGCGCCGACCGGGTCGTCAACCCGCAGGACCTCGGCGGCGCCCGCATGGCGGCGCTGGCCGTGCAGCCGCACGTAGCCGAGTTCCTCGACGTGGTCATGCACGACGGCAGCCTGGAGTTCCGCCTCCAGGAGATCGACGTCCCCTCCGGCTCGCCGCTCGTAGCGCAGACGCTGCGCAGCGCCCGGGTCCACGCCCGCACCGGTGTGCTGGTCCTCGCCGTCCGCCACCCGAGCCAGGATTTCCGCACCAACCCGGCGCCGGAGGAGCAGATCAAGGACGGGGACGTCCTGGTGGTCATCGGCAACACCGAACAGGTCGCCTCCTTGAGGGCGCTTGCCCATGCCACCAAGGGCTGACCCGGGCAGGAGGCTCCTTGCCGAATCGGTGCCTGATCCGTCATCTCCGAGACCAATGACTACCTCGGCGAGGCACTCACCGCGCTGGAGGTCATCCAGGGGCTCTAGCTGCCCGCGATGGCGAGACTGGCACCAACGCACCCAGATCAAACGCGTGACGGGTATGGCTACGCGGAGGCATGCCGCAGATCCGAACGCGGAGTTAGTTAGCTGGGTGGCGCTTGCCCCTGGCCTGTTTCTTGTCCGCTTGATTGCCCACGCTCAAGCTGTTGTGCGGCGAGCTCGACTGGGGGCCGGTAGCCGCGAGAGCTGTTGATGTTGCGGTGCAGCGCATGGTTCAGCTCGCCGAGGTCACAATGTGCCACTAGGGATCCTGCCAGACACGCCGCTGCCGTACTGGGGCTGGGGCGACATTCCCGACCAGTACCGCCGCCGCTGGGACCACGACGACGGCGAGTCACCTCCGCCCAGGAACCTGGGGCTCGCTGATCTCCCCCGGCTCCGGCCTCGCTGGGGGCCCGGCAGCCGGCCGAGGCGAAGGTTCACGGTGCTGTAGCCAGGCACCTGCCGGCCAGGCAATCACCCACCTCGCCTCCCCCGAACCCGCCCCATGCTGCCGCGGGCGCCCGCGCAGAACACCCAGATCCGCACCCTTTGGAGGCGATTCCGTCAGGTCCAAACCGACGTCCATAACGGCGGGTACGCGTGCGGTTCCGCCCGGGTTGAGGGGTGACGACCTGTATTCGCTGACCTGGGATTATCGCGCCTGGCCGTCCCAGAGCCACCTGTGGGGTTCCAGAACTCGGTCACCAGTCCAGACCTGGGGTTTTAGGCGGCTCGTTCGTATTCGCTGATGAGGCCACCAAGGACGGGCCGACGCTGGATCCGCTCCTGGGAGAGGTCGGCGGGAGGGTGGTCGGGTCGGGGCGGGTGGAGCTGGCGGCTGCGATGGGGGCGTCGTCCGTTGTAATGGGCCTCGTACTGGGCCAGGATCGTCCGCAGATGCCGCTGGCCGAAGATCAGCATCCGGTCGGTGACCTCGGTCCGGGCTGTGAGCACGAACCTTTCCGCATAGGCATTCGTTCGAGGGCTCCGGGGCGGGATTTTCACGGCCTCGATGCCGGCGCCAGCCAGGAGCGCGTCGAAGGACGCGGTGAACTGCCCGGCCCCATCGCGGACTAGGCCGAAGTTACGGGTGGTTTGGATGCCGAGATCGCCGCTGGCCTGCGCTTTCGCGCGGAGCGCGGCGGCGTGTCCTGACTACTTGCGCAGGGTGAGCGGGATGGCCGCCCCGATGAGCTCGAAGGCGTGGCGCTGCTGGCTGGTGGGCTCGGTGAGGACGGGGACGGCGGCGGGCGTGCCGGCGAAGCGCAACTCGTTACGGGTGAGGGTGCCCAGGTGGGCGAGCAGCCCGCGGAAGCTGAGGTAGGGGCGGCCGTCCGCGTCGCGCTGCTGGGAGGCCTTGGCCTCGGCGGATGCCGAGCGCCGCGCGGGGGCGACGGGGCTGGCGGGCACGGGGGGTTCCTCGTCGGTGTAGGTCAGCGGCGACCAGGCCTGGCGCAGGTGCCAGACCAGGTAGGCGGCGAGCATGCAGATCAGCACGTGGCCCTTGACGCGTTCTCGAGCCGGTGGAAGACCGGCCGCAGGTCCAGGTCGTCGGCCTTGATGTGCCGGAAGTCGCGCTCGACGTACTTGAGGTTCTTGTAGGCGGTGACCACACCGGGGGCGTCGAGGTCGTCGGCGGGGACGGGGGTGCGGATGACGTAGATCCCGTCGAGCCGGGCTTCCTCGCGGATCTGGTCTTCCTTCCGCGTGACGGCGAGGCTGTCATCGGTGATGGTGACCTCGAAGTGCTTGGCCATCTTGTAGGTGCCGATGACCTCGCCGGCCTTGGCGCCGATCGCGGCGGCGCCGGACAGCCGCCCGGCGGCGACCCGGGCGGCGATCGGGGCGAGCAGCTTCTCGGTGGCCGCCAGCAGGGCCTCGCGCTTGCGGGCGCGCTCCTCGGCGAGGACGGGGTTGCGGCAGGCGACCAGGCGCTCGCCGGGGAAATCGGGTGAGCTGATCTCGGCCAGATCCTGCTCGTCGAAGAGGCTGAGCTGCAGCGGCCCGTCCTCGGTCATCAGCTTCCTGATCGCCGGGGCGCGCAGCGCGGTGATCCACCCGTACTTCCCGTCGAGTTCTTTGACGGCCTCGATGCGAGCGGTGGTGATCATGCCGCGGTCGCCGACCATCACCATCTTGCGCAGCCCGAACTCGCCGTGAACGACACCGAGGATCTCGGTGAACGCCGTCGGGTCGGCGGTGTTCCCCTCGAGCACGCGGACCGCGACCGGCCGGCCCTCGGGGTCGGTGAGCAGCCCGTACTCGATCTGCACCTTGCCCTTCTTGCCGTCCCGGGACCAGCCGCGGGCCCCGAGCGGGCAGTGCGAGCCTTCCAGCCACGAGCTGGACAGGTCGAACAGCGCCATCCGGGCCGGGTTCGCGGCCGGGGCCAGGTGCCGGCGGGCGAGCTTGCGCTCGATCGCGTCCTGCCGGGCGGCCAGCCAGTCCATCGCCGCGTACGCCTCGTCAGTCGTGGCGTCCTCGATGCCGAGGTCGCAGCCGAGCGTCACATCGCCCAGCCAGGCCAGCGTGGACAGCTTCGAGCCGGGATGCGCCACGCGGGCGATGATCAGCGCCAGGGCCAGGTCGCGCTGCAGGCCGGCCGGGCCGAGCAGCGCTGGCAGGCCGAGCCTGCGGGCCATCGCGTCCACGGCGGCGACGTGCCCGTGCGGCAGCGACCGGGCGATGCTGACCGCCGCTTCGCCGGCCGGGACGAGGGCCTCGGCTTTCAGCGCGGCCTCGACCGCGTCCACGATGCGGTCCGGCATCTTCGACAGGTTCGCCAGCGTCTCGTTCCGGACTTTCCCGCCGTCGCGGTAGGTGCGGCGCAGCAGCCGCGACTCGTAGACGCGCTCGCGGCCCTGCCTGTCGGTGTGCCGGCTCTTGATCCTGACCACGTGCATCGCCGTCGGCTGATCCAGCATGAGCGCATCGTAACAGCATGCAGCACTGGAGTGTCGGCGACACGCAAGATTTTCCTGACTACATGCGAAAGGCGGCGGCAGGCTCGCGTGCCTGGTCAGGCACGAGATTCCTATCCGAAGGCGCCGTAACTTCGGACTAGGAACCGGAAGTCCGCGGCGCGATCGCCGAGGTCCATCAAGAGGTTGCGGATCTGCTGTGTGGTCCACGGCCCGTCCGGGTTCGCGGTCACGCCGAGGATATGCACGTACCGGGAGTCGATCTCGATCACGAACAAGCAGTACAGGCGCTGCAAGGTCACCGCGCAGTCCACGTGGAAGAAGTCGGCCGCAAGCATCGTCGCGGCTTGCGCGCGCAAGAAATTCCGCCACGTCGTGTCGGTGCGCCGCTTGGGCGCCGGAGGGATCTTCAGCGCCTTGAGGACCCGGCGGATCGTTGATGCGCTAACCCGGTGGCCGACCTTGAGCAGCTCACCTTGGATCCTCTTGTATCCCCAGCCGTTGTTCTCGGTGGCGAGCCGCCCGATGAGCGCGGCGATCTCGGCGCTGACTGGCGGTCGTCCCGTCCGGTTCGGATAGGTCCACTTTCGGGTGACCAGGCGGCGGTGCCAGCGCAGGACGGTGCCGGGGGTGACCAGCCGGTGCGCTCGCAGCCTTCCCGGCAGGAGCCGGATCAGCGCGGCCATCACCGCCCGGTCGGCCCAGTCCAGCCGGGGCCGCACATGGGTCCGGCGCAGCACAGCGACCTCATGCCGCAGCACCAAGAGCTCGGCGTCCTTGGAGGCCGACGACCGGCCGAGCAGGACAAGCCAGCCACAGAGCCGGACGAAGATAAGATAAAGCAGGCGGAGGGACACGGATGATCATGATGCCCTACGACTGACCTTAGTCATCACTGCAGCTCACAGGGCAGGCAGACTTCTGGCACCCCGGCACGCCTCCGGCGGCGTGCACATGCTGCCCGGCAGCGCTCCCGGCGGCCGGCGCCAGTGCTCCACCTCCACCGGACCGCCTACCGCTATGACGGGGCCGCCAGCCCCACCACGCCGGGCGGGATGACCGTCATCTACAAGGACCTGATCGCCAGCGACGAGCGCACCCGCCAAATCATCGCCGACGTCACCGCGGCCCTCACCAAGGGCAGGAACTGCCTGGTCCTTACCAACTGGACCAGCCACCTGCAGGCAATCGCCGACGCCCTCCGCGCCCTCGGGCACGACCCGGTCACCCTCAAGGGCGGCATGGGCGCAAAGGACCGCGCCACCGCCCTCGCCCGGCTCTCCCCCCAGCCCGGCGGGCCGCCCCTGCTCGCCGTCGCCACCGGCCCGTACGCCGGGGAAGGATTTGACTGCCCGCCACTGGACACCCTGTTCCTCGCCACGCCAGTCGCGAGCAAGGGACGCCTCCTGCAATACGCCGGGAGGATCCTCCGCCCGTACGACGGCAAGGCCACCGCTGAAGTCCACGACTACCACGACGACCTCACCGGCGTCCTCGCCTCATCTCTCGCCAAGCGGGCACCCGGTTACACCAGCCTCGGCTTCCCCGACCCCCGCAAGCTCCCCTACACCCCCAGCGCCGACACGGCACGCCCGGCCCAGCCGGAAGGACCAGCGGGATGCGATTCGGCCCACCTACGAGATCGACGACGACACCATCGCGATCGGCAACCTCGTCCGAGTGCCCGGCAGCGGCTCAGGCTTCGTCAAGGACGGCGAGGCCGGAACGGGCATCGCCCATGGGCGGTCACGGCCAGAATGTGCGCGGTCCTAGTCTGAATCTCCATCACGAACAAGGCAGCGATCTCATGCCGTGGCACCAAAAATCTCCGCGTCCTTAGCGGCATCGCTTCGCGCCAGGAGCATCAGCCAGTCCGAACACCCGGACCATGAACAAGTAGACGAGACGGATCAGCATCGGCGCCGAGCGTAGAGCAGCAGGTCAGGCCCTGTACGGGGTGTTGGCACAGCACAAAGCTTCTGGCATCCCGGGGATCACGCGTGATAAGCGGTCGATCGTGGCCGGATGTGGAGGATGGTCACGGTCTTGTCGTCAAATCGATACCGGATTCGGTAGGTACCGCGGCGGGCTGACCACTCGCCCGTATACGGCTCCAGCAGCGGTTTCCCTACGACCTGCGGCTTTGCCCGCAAGTCATGCTGGATGAGCTCCCAAGCCGCCGCGGCGACGGGCTCGGGCAGTTCTTCGGCGAGCTGCCGCCTGGCCGTACGGGTGAGCACGATCCTGCGGCTCACTAACCGTCTCGGATCCCGGGCCGTTCCCGCATCAGGCTCGCCATCTCTTCTTCGTCGATCACGTCACCTTCATCGGCTTCGTGCCGGGCTCGTTCAAACTCCGCGCGATCCGCGGGGTTCTGCAGAATCGCGAGCGTTTCCACAAGAGACTCAAAATCCTCCACCGAGAGGACCACCACGGCAGGCTCGCCGTTACGGGTAACCGTAACCTGCTCATGAGTCGCTACCGCTTCGTCCACCAGGGCGGAAAACCGTGTCTTGGCGGCCGCCAAGCTCATCGTCTTCATGGTCATAATTATAGGCCAGGTCAGAATTCTGGGCTACCGCGTGCTCATGCCCATCGCGCTCGCCGACACGCTCCTCCGGGTGGCTGAGAAGGGCCTGTACCGACCGCCGTGGTCCGGCCGCATCCTTGCCGAAGCGCAAGCGGCCACCGAGGAGATCCACCCCGGAATGGACGCGGGCAAGCGATTCGCGCAGATGCGTGAGGCCTTCAACGACGCCATGGTCACTGGCTGGCAAGAACTAGAGCCGGGGTCTTGCTGCCCGATGAGGACGACCGGCACGTGGTGGCGGCTGCGGTCCAGGGCGGCGCGCAGGGCATCATCACCGCGACCGCCAAGGACTTCCCCCGCCGCCGCGCTCGAACCACTCGGGCTGGAGGCAGTGCACCCCGACGACTTCCTGCTCGACCAACTCGACCTCAGCCCGCCCACCATCCTCCAGGTCATCCGCGACCAAGCCGCCCGCACCAGGAGACCACCGCTCACCCCGCGAGACCTGGCGACCCTGCTTGGCGGGGCAGGCGTACCCGGATTCGCCGACGAGATCCTCCGCCTCATGGCCAATCCCTTGGATGGCACCTGACATGCGGGCCGCCGTGCCGACGCGGCCCGTGCCGACTCACGCAACCCTCTCGGCGCGGTACACGCGAGGTCTACGGAAGGTGCACCGGAGGATCATGCCCGCCGGGTTCTCCCCTGCCGGTCGCAGCACCAGGTCTCGGATTTCCGGGCCGACTGCCGGCGACCTGGCCGGTTCGGGAAAGAAGGCGAGGAGCGCACCGTCCACGAAGTTGTGGCCGACGGGACCGACACATCAGAGGGGGGCCCGGATAGGCCAATCGCTTGCAGCATGCCGATGACGTTGGCCCGCCCTCGCACAACCTGACCGTCCGCTTGCACCCAGTGCAAGTACGGATGCAGCAGCGGCTGGAGCGCGGCCTCGATCACGCTTGACGATCGCGGCATGCGCGCCTGATGCGAACGTGGTCCATCTTGGCGTTGTGTGGCACACCGATCGCTGTTGGGGCCGCACCCGTCTACGACACCGCCGGCAGAGTCCCTGGCGGGTCTGCGTGAACTGCGCATCGTCATCCAACAGCTTTCCGGCGGGCAACGGCCGTCTGTCAGTTGCGCGCCCCAGACGCTGCACTCCGCGGGAGCGCCGGCCCTGCGCCCTCTCCGGTCTGCTGATCGCAGACCGCAGTTGACTCGGCAGTCACGGCTGCTCGCGTATCCGCGTTCTGCGTGGGAATGCACGTCTCGTTGCTGCTCTTCTGTGGCGCGCCCGAATGGGTGATCTGTTCGGTCGGTTCGCTCCCGGCTCCTGCCGGCATAAGCGAGGCTGTGTGATCCGTTCGCCGAGTGCCAGCCGGTGGCCGCCGGGGAGCTCGACCACGAAGTCGCGCAGGCCCCATGGATGGTCAGCGAGGCCGGTGACGATCCGCGCGCCGCGGGCCGCGCACTGCTCATGCAGGTCATCAACGCCGGTGACGCCGATGTAGGCAGCGGTGGTGGCGTTGACGCCGGAGGTCGGCGACTGCACCAGCGCCAGCCCTGCCGCGTCGCGCCGCAGCAGCACCAGACCCATCGCGGGCTCGTCGACCTCGACCTCGAACCCAAGCACCTCACGCAGGAACGCGGCGGCGGGCGCAAGATCGTCAACCTCCAGATTGGGCCGGCAGCTCAAGAACTCGATCACCGCCTCATGCTATGGGCACCCAGGTCGCCCATCAGCGCGCATCGCCGCTGATCTGTACGCCGTTCCCGATTGATTGCCTGGCTGCTGTTTCCGCGCCGGAGTGGGCATTATGTGGCCCGAACGTTTCCGCTGATAGGCGGGACGCGCGCTTCGAAGACCGGCGCTCGAGCGACCGGCTTGGGATTGCCCGGACGATACCGCCAGAGACCGCGCCGGGTTTCAGCTGGCGAATGCCGGGGCGTAGTCGCGTGCGAACTGGCTGACGTCCCGTGGCGGCGTGCCGGTGACCTCAGCGACCGCCGGGGACACTGATGCTGCCTCCCCGCGCCGGTAATGCGCGTAGTCCTCCAGCAGGCCCTGGACCTGCCAAGGTGGCAGGATCCCCTGCAGGGTGCTGGCGAATGTTTCGGGTGGTACGTCGATGAAGGTGATGTCGCGCCCGAGGGCGGAGGTCAGCGCCGCGGCGATCTGCGCGTGGGTGATGGAAGCGGGACCGGTCAGGGTGTATGTCGCGCCCTCGTGGCCGGCCTCGGTGAGCGTGGTGGCGGCCACGGCGGCGATGTCGCGCACGTCTATGGCACTGACCCTGGCCTCACCGATCGGGGCGTAGAACTGGCCCTGGGCGGCAATCGGCCCGGCGAAGGCGAGCAGGCCCTGGAAGAACAGGTTGGGCCGCAAGAAGGTGCAGGCGATGCCCAGGTCACGGACATGCCGTTCCACCGCGGCGTGATAGCGCAGGAACCGCACCGGTGACTGCTCATCGGCGGCCAGCTGGGAGAGCACTACCAGGTGATCGACGCCTGCCTGGGCCGCCAGGTCGGCGAAGCGCTGCTGCTGCGCCTCGGCTCGCTCGGAGGAGGGCGTGACCAGGTAGGCGCGCCCGGCGCCCTCCAGCGCCGCGGCCATCGATACGGCATCGTCAAAGTCGGCAACAGCCACCGGAACGCCGGCGGGAAGCTTGCTGCGGTCCGCCTCCGTGCGCACCACGGCCCGCACCGGTGCCCCGCGCCCTATTAAGGCGTCCAGGACGGCCCTTCCGGTGTTGCCGGTCGCCCCGGTCACCAGGACCGGGCTGGTCTGCTGATCCATTGTCATCACTCCTTGCGACGCGGCGCCTTGGCAGCGCTATCGAGATTGCCTGTCAGCTGCGATCACGGATCGCCCTTTGGGGTGGTCACCCGGCGGGCACCTGGCGCCGTCCAGACCGGCAACCCGCCAGGCAGCCGCTGCCACCGCGTGCTGATCCTCGGCGAGCGCCACCTGCGCACCGTCCTGACCGAATACCAGGCGCATCACAGGACGGCCAGGCACCATCGCCCAGCGCGTCCCCGGCGGCGAACACGACGGTGGACACCTTACCGCTGCCGACCTCGACCGCGAACGGATCCACCGCCACCCCGTCCTCAGCGGCCTGATCAACGAATACACGCGCGCAGCCTGACAACTCCAAGGCTCGCGGGTCACCAGGCAAATCCTATGTTCGAGCGGGACAGGTTTTCGTACCCCTCTTTTCGATCTTTGGGAGCCAACCGGGAAGCCAATGGAGTTGTGGTTTCCCGGTTGGCCAGGGCTATGCGGGTTGCGTGACCTTGGCCTTGAGAATCCGGTTCATAGCCGTCGCGCCCTTAGTGACGCGGGCCTTATTTCGTGACGGTACACGGTCTCGGTGACGGCCGTGCTGCTGTGCCCGACCAGGTCGCTGATGTCCTCCAGCCGGACATCGTGAGCGCTCAGGATGGACACGAACGAGTGCCGCAGTTCGCGGGGCGTCCATGACCACGGTGTCGCCGTCGCGGACGAACGCCAGCATCGCCTGAAGCGTGCGCACCGCAACGCCGTCGGAATAGCCTGGAGCCGTGATCAGGCGTCGCCGCCTCGCCGTATGCGGGTACGCGCTCACCGCGGTCGTGGCGCTGACCGCGGTCGTCGCCTGCGGCTCGGCTGTGCCGCCACGGTCGAGTCCGCTTCCGCAGATCGTGAACTCATCACCGGTGCCTGGAAGCGCGGTGTCGGCGGCCGACTGGCCGACCTACGATCACGACCCCCGCCGGAGTGCGGCCGCGACGGGCGTGCCCGCACCTGGGAAACTGCGCGTCGCCTGGCACCGGCGCCTTGACGGTGCGGTCTACGCGCAGCCGCTGGTCATCGGCGGCGTGATCGTCGCGGCCACAGAAGGTGGCAGCATTTACGCCCTGAACGCCCACAGCGCCGGGGTGATCTGGCGCAGGCACATCGCGGCACCGGTACCGCTGTCCGGCCTGCCCTGCGGGAACATCGACCCGCTCGGCATCACCGGGACGCCGGTCTACGATCCGGCCACCGGCCTGGTGTTCGCGGTCGCGGAGACGGCCGGCGGCACCCACCTGCTGGCCGGGGTGAACCTGGCGACAGGCGAGCTGAAGGTACGCCGCGAGGTCGAGCCGCCGCGTGGCACCCCGATCGCGACGCAGCAGCGCCCCGCGCTGACCTTGTACGGCGGGCGGGTCTATATCGCCTTCGGCGGCCTGTACGGCGACTGCGCGGACTACACCGGCGGCGTGGTCTCCGTGTCCACCAGCGGCGGGGGTGCACTGGATTCCTACTCCGTGCCGACCAGCCGCGAGGGCGCGATCTGGGGAACGGGCGGCGTAGTGATCGCGGATGGCCGGCTGTTCGTCAGCGTCGGCAACGGCGCCTCCACCAGCTCCTATGACGGCAGCGACTCGGTGACCGCCCTCTCACCCGCGCTGCGCCGCATCGATCTGTTCGCGCCGTCGGGCTGGGCGCACGACAACACCAACGATCTGGACCTCGGCTCGATGACCCCCGCTGTCTCTGCCGCCTACGTCTTCGTGGCTGGCAAGAGCGGCACCGGCTACGTGCTGCGGGCCACGCACCTCGGCGGCATCGGCGGCCAGGTCGCGCAGGTGAACATCTGCGCCGGGTACGGGACGGGGGCGGTCTCCGGTGCCGTCGTCTACGTACCGTGCAGGGACACCGGCATCCGACAGGTGACCATCGGCGCGGACGGCACGCCGCACCCCGGCTGGACCGCCGCGGCGGCGCAGGCTCATGGATCCCCCGTCACCGGCGGCGGCGCGGTCTGGGTCGTCGACTACGACGGCGGCGTCCTCTACGCGCTCAACCCCGCCGACGGCAGCATCAGGGCCAGCGTCCACATCGGCACGGCGCCACACTTCGCCGCGCCGAGCCTTTCCGGGGCGTACGCCTACATCGGAACGCTCGACGGGGTAGTAGCAATCAGCGGGGCGTAACGGCCTGTACCGTTCCAAATGTCGCGACAGGTCTGACCTGCGAGTTTAGGAGAGGGCTTACGCGGCCCGGCGGTACTCGTTGATCAAGCCGCCGAGCACCTTGCTGCCCCGCACCGGCTGTCAAGCGGCACGACGACCGTCTCGTCCTGGCCGGGGGGCTGCTGCCGCGGCTGGTGCGGCCGGTGCTCGTTAGTGCCCCGCGTAGGTCTGCAGGACCGCTCGCAGATGCGCTTCGCCGTAGATCAGCATCCGGTCCGTGCACTCGGCCAGGACGGTTCGTACCCAGCGTTCGGCATAACAGTTCGCCCGGGCTCCCCGCGGAGGAGTCTTCAAGATCCGCACGCCCTCGCTGGTGAAGACCTCGTCGAAGGCGGCCGTGAACTTGGCGTCCCGGTCTCGGATGAGGAACCGGAACTGGACGGTCGGGCCGGCGAGATCCATGACCAGGTTGCGGGCCTGCTGGGTAGTCCATGCCCCGTCCGGGTAACGGGTCACCCCGAGGATGTGCACCCGGCGGGTCGCTACCTCCATGACGAACAGCATTCTGTGGAATCTAAATGTCCGGTTTCATTCTGGTTTGCCTTGGCGGACCTCGATGACCGGCAGGAGGGTCGGCGCTGGTGAGGCGCCGAGCTCGCGGGGTGTGGCGCCGGCGGGGGTGGGGATGTCGGCGAGGCGGCCGAGGAGGGCGTCCAGTGCATCCTTTCCGTCGTCGACGGCGGCGCGTTCGTCGTCGGTGAGCGGGATCGCGGTGAGCATGCGCTGCAGGTTGTCCCTGGCTTCCAGGATCTGTGCCTTGCTCGAGTTTTTCGGGGCGTAGAAGTCGCATTTCGCGCAGGCCATGCGGTGCGGGCACTGCTCGAAGAAGGTGTAGGAGCACAGCCCGTGGCCGAGGTCGTAGTACTGCCAGGGCTCGCCGCCGGCGGCAGCGCCGGAGGTGACTGCCTCGCGGTCCAGGAGGATCTCGATAGCGCGGATGTTGCGGGCGAAGTACCCGGCCTCGGTGTAAGCCTTGCTGAGCGTGTTCGGGGTGATCTTCGCGTAGTGCTGGGTGCTGGCCGGGTTCTGGTGCCCGAGCCAGGCCTGCAGCTCGAACAGGGTCATCGGCTCCTTGGCGTTGTAGAGCTGGCTGGCGATGGTGGAGCGGGCCCGGTGGCTGGTGATGTTGCCGCGGACATCGGCGGTCGGGACCCCGGCTCTGGCGCACAGCGCCGGGATGATGGTGCGGTTGATGTAGGTCTTGCCGACCGGGTGCGCCCGGATGGAGAACAGCAGGTCGGCGTGCTCGCTGGTCTTGCGGTCCAGCCGCGGGGGCTGGGCGGGCCGCAGGGTCTGCCAGGCTTCGATGGCCTGGCCGATGATCGGGTCGACGGGCTTGATGAACGCGGTGCCGGTCTTGTTGACTGGTATGTCGAGCAGGCAGAACGGCGTCGGCGGCGAGGATCTCGCGGGAGTCACCCAGGATGGGCAGCCCGTCGTGCTGCCAGCGGATGCAGCCGGTCCGTAGCCGGGAGATCTCGTCGCTGCGCAGGCCGGAGAACAGCCAGGTCAGAGTAAGCGCGCGGATGAGTTCCATCGGGTAGTAGCTGCCTGCTGAGGTGCCCGGCAGGTCGGCGGCCTCGATGTTCAGCCCGGCGTGCAGGAGCTTGGCCCATACGTCGTCGGCGATGACGCGGGGGTCGGTGCCGATCAGCGCGCCGACGCTGCGCGGCAGGGCCAGCGCCCGGGTGGGGTCGAAGCGGCGGGGGAACCATTCCCATTCCTGGCAGTCGCGGAAGAACGTCCGGGTGGCCATGAGCATGTGGGCCTTGGTGCGCGGGGCGACCGGTTTCCCGGCGCGGCCGTGCAGGTGGTCGCGGCGCTGCACGTAGTCGCCGACCGCCATCCGGTCGACGGCTGCGACCCATGCCGCGCAGGTCTCCCGAGTCCACTGCCCGGGCTCGGTGATCCCGGGCTGCTCGGCCGCCAGCCACCGTCCGGCCTTGGCGATGATGCTGCGGATGATCGCGCGGACCTTGGGTGTCAGCGGCGAGGTGGCGTGCCACCGCTCGACCCACCCGGCCCACGCGGGATCGGTTCCCTCGATGCCGGGCGCGTGGTTGTAGCCGGGGCGCACCGGCGGATCGCAGTAGCCGAGCGAGGCGGCCACGCGTTGCAGCGCGTACGGTACACATACTAAGCCGAGCTTGCCGTAACTGTTTGTGCATCTGGCAGGCTTGAGCTGCGGAAACCAGTCCTGATGCGTGACCGTGTGTAGCCACTAAATGTGCTAGACATCTATGGCCTGGCCTGCGATTATTGGCATATGGTGAGTCCACGGCATGCGGGGATGTACGTCGAGAGCCCGTCCCGGACCTACCAGGCCAAGGACGGCAGCACGCGGACCTACCGGACGCATCTGCTGCGCCGCTCATTCCGCGACGGCGGGAAAGTGAAAAAGGAAACGCTGGCGAATCTGTCGGCGCTTCCGGACAGCGCAATCGCGGCGCTGAAGGCGTCGCTGTCCGGCTCGGTTCTGGTGGACACGGGCGATGTTTTCGAGATCGAGCGGTCTTTGCCGCACGGGCACGTGGCGGCGGCGCACGTGATGGCCTCAAGGCTGGGGCTGGGAAACCTGCTCGGCCCCGATTGTCCCGAGCGGGACCTGGCGTACGGGCTGATAATCGCCCGCGCGGTCGCGCCGGCGTCGAAACTGGCCACCACCCGCTGGTGGGCCGATACCACTCTGGGCGCGGACCTGGGCATCTCCGACGCGACCACCGACGAGGTTTACGCGGCGATGGACTGGCTGCTTTCCCGGCAGGACGCGATCGAGAAGAAGCTGGCGGCCCGGCACCTGGAAGCTGGCGGGCCCGCATTGTCCGGTTTGTCATCGGCGTGGCTGGAAGGGCAGAGCTGCCCGCTGGGGGCGTTCGGGCATTCCCGGGACGGGAAGAAGAACCGGGAGCAGATCGAGTTCGGATTGGTGACCAGCCGGGCCGGGATCCCGGTCGCGGTCCGGGTGTTCGCAGGCAATACCTCAGATTCGGTGGCGTTCGGGGAAATCATCCCGGTCGTGCGCGAAAAATTCGGGCTCGGTGCGGTCATCCTGGTCGGCGACCGGGGGTCGGTCACCCAGGTGCGGATCCGGCAGCTGAAGGCGCTGCCCGGCGCGGGCTGGATCACCGCCCTGCGCGCTCCCCAGGTCGCGGCGCTGGCCAGAGACGACGGGCCGCTGCAGATGTCGCTGTCCGGTGAGCAGAACTTCGCCGAGATCACCGACGCCAGATACCCGGGCGAGCGGCTGATCTGCTGCCGCAATCCCGCGCTGGCCGGCCAGCGCGCCGCCAAACGCGAATCCCTGCTGGCAGCCACGGAGAAAGAACTGGGCAAAATCAGGGCGTCGGTACAGGCGGGCCGGGTGAAAGACGCTGACAAGATCGGGGTGAAGGTCGGCAAGGTCATCAATAAGCGCAAGGTCGGCAAGCACTTCATCACAGACATCGCAGACGGCCGGCTGGAGTTCCAGCGCGATCAGGAAAAGATCGGCGCGGAGGCGGAACTGGACGGGATCTACGTCATCCGCGCTTCCGCCGCGGAGGAAAAACTCGGCACCGCCGAGACCGTCGGAGCCTACAAGGAGCTCGGGAACCTCGAACGCGACTTCTGGTCGATGAAATCAGAAGGGTGCGGCTCTTTTGAGGTTAGCTGGTTACGCTGCGAGGACGAAGCCGTCGCGGTATCTGGCGTGGTGGATGCGTTCGTGCTCGCGGCGGAGGTGGAAGGTCCAGTAGGCGTCGAAGTCGCCGTTGGCGATGACGGCGCGGAGTTTGAGGATCGCCTCGGCGCCTTCCAGACCCCATCTCGCGCCCGTTATGTCCATTCTGTCCTTGACGATGTGCCTGCAGGCGCCCTCGATGATTCCGGTGGCGATGGGCCAGCCCTTCGCCAGCGCGGTGGCGTAGTCCAGGTAGTCCTTCTTGTTGTCCAGGTAGCGGGCGGCCTCGTCGGCGCCGGCGCGCTCGGCTGCGGAGTACCCGTAGGTGGTGGCGCGGCGGCGGATCCCGGCGGCGGCCTGGCGGGCTTTCCCGTGCAGGATCTTGCGGGCCTGGTCCGCGACCCATTCCTCGGCGGCGGGCTCGCCTTTGTCGAAGAAGGACCAGGCGGCCTTCCACAAGTATTCAAGGACGTGGATGAAGTCGATGACGACCGTGACGGTGATGCCGCGGCTGGCGGCCTCGGCGGTCACGGCCTCGATCTGGGTGTTGTTGCCGTCGATCAGGACGACCCATTCCCGCTCGTGCTGCGGGTCGCGGCGTTCGGCCTCGTCGAAGGCGGCGGCGATGACCGCGGGGATGCCGTCGGTGACCGAGGCGGTCAGCCACTTTCCCCGCGCCTGCGGCTCCTGCGGCTTCCCCTTGCCCCCGGGCTTGCCGGCCTGCGCTTTCTTCTTCCTCCGCTTCTGCGCGGGAGTGCTGATGATCTCCTCGGGGACGCGCGGGACCGAGGCGGCGTCGTAGACGCAGGCCAGCTCGGCCATCCGCTTGCGGCCGTTCTTCTCCCCGGGCGACAGCCGGGTGGCGAGCTTGCCCTCCGCCGCGGCGGCGGCCCTGGCAGTGGCCGGGCGCAGCGCGTCCGGCAGCATCACGATGCCCTTCCCGTCGAAGGTCAGCACCAGCGGCCATCTGTCCGGCGCCGGGCCGATTGCCCGCCACAGGTAGAACGCCTCCACGTGCGCGGCGGCCCGGCGGGCCAGCTCTTCCAGCTGCCGTTTCCCGATCCGCACCCCGCTCGCGCGGGCGATCGCGTCGCCCGCCGCCTCGATAGAGCCGCGCGCCGCCTCGACCGCGGCCAGCGTGCGCAGACCGTGGGAATGCTTCTCCTCCGGCAGGTTCAGCGCCGCATCCAGCGGGTGCACGTTGCTCCGGCCCGGCGACCGGTAGGCGATCCGCGACACCGTGACCTGCCCGAACCTCGTCACCAGCGGCCGGGTCCGGCCCCTTTCCGCGCGCGTGCGCACCACGCCGTCCTGCCCGGTCACGTCATACCGCCGCTCCTCGCGGGCGGCCGTCAGGTCCAGGCGGTCCTGGAACAGCTGCCGCAGCAGCGCCCGGCCCCGCACGTCCAGCTGTTCCTCCAGCTCACCGTGCTGCAGCCCCGCCGCCTCCTCCGATCCCAGCCAGTGCTCCAGCTCACCGAAGCAATTCCTCGACTTCGCGAACGCCTCGTCCTGCCCGGGCGCATAACCTTGCATCGGGCTCCTTCTTTCTCGTTCCGGTCATGAGACAACCAGGAACGTAACGAGAAGGAGCCCTTCACGCACGCACCGACACCAGCAAACCGGACACAGCGGCAACGAGCGTATTAAAACTCTTCACACTGCATAACCCCAGAAGAGCCGCACCCAAATCAGAAGACATCGACTTGCGGCCGATTTACCACTACCTGGAAAACCGCGTCCGGGCGCACGTGCTGTTGTGCATGCTCGCCACCTACCTCACCTGGCACCTGCGCCGGGTGCTCGCGCCGCTCACTTTCACCGATAATCAGAAACCAGCCCGCGAAGACCCGGTAATTCCCGCCCGCAGGTCCGCCGCCGCAGCGGCGAAAGACACCGCGAAAATCACCCCGGATAAGCTGCCCATCCGCGGATATCAGGAGCTGGTCGCCCACCTGGCCACCCTGACCAGGAATACCGTCAGCTTCGCCGGGCAGCGCCTGGAAAAACTCTCAGCACCGACCCCTGAACAGCGCCGCGTATTCGAGCTGCTCGGCAAGCCGATCCCGCTCCGCCTCGACGCAGCGTAACCAGCGTAGCCACGAACGGAGGTCCCCGCCAGGCCCGATCAGACACCAAAACCCGAGGTCAGCACCAGCAACCCCGCTTTACAAGATCACGTAAGGACGGACTAAGTTCTGGACTAAGCCCGATGAGGAGAAACGGAGGCGGCAGCCCTAGGAACTGCCGCCTCCACTGGTTTGAGACCGCCCTTATGCGGCTTAGCCTGGATCCACCGATGATATTGAAGGCTGGCAGCCGTTCTCCCAGGTCAGACTCCCGTTATCCCTTCCAGGAAGCTGCACTTACCAGGTGCAGCCGTCCACAGCGCCAATCAGGGCGCTGACCTGCTTAAACACCGATAAACCCGAAAAGGCGTCGGTGGATCGAGGCTTAGTCGAGGATGCGCTTGACCTTGCGGCGGTCGATGTTGAATTTTCGGGCTATGGCGCGCTGGCTCTGGCCCGACTCGTGCCGCGCGCGGACGTTCTGTTCCAAAGTTGGCGCAACCGTGAGTTCCGGCGGTGCCTTCTGCACCGCTGTTCGCGCAGCGCGGTACAAAGGCTCGCCCTCGGCCTCACCTGTCCGGCCGCTACGCCCGGTGCGGATCAGCATCATCAGCAGCTCGAATGAGCCGACCAGCGCCAAGGCGGGCCAGGCGCTGACCAGCGCGCCGACCGGACCGTGCCCGACGCCATGCGCCAGGTTGGCACCGACCGTAGCCACAATGCCAGTGCCCAGGCTCCAGGCGGCCAGCCGTGGTACGGGCTGGTTCCGGCGGCTTGCGTCCAGTACCACCATGGAGGCGGCCCAGATCAATCCATCCACCGTGAACGGCATCAGCCGCGCCGTCACGCCGGATTCGCCGTGCGAGCGCACCAGTTCGTACGCGTGCTGATAGGAGATGACCGCGGCGACGACGGCCACGGCCACCACCGCGAGCGCCGTCGTTGTCCTGATGAGCCGGTCGGTCACAGGCCCAGTTCCTCGCGCCCGCCAACCACGAACGGGTCATCATCGCCGTGACCGGCGGCGAGCCGTTCCGCGAGCACCATGGCCGTGATGGCCTGGTTCCGGGTGAACAGACGCTCCGTGTGGCACGAGACGGTCCACGCGCCGTGACCGTCGGCCGCGGCATGTTCGGTGAACTTCGCGGTGGCGATGACGCGGCCGTCGATCTCCAGGGACATGGAGTCGTCGTTGATCTTGGTTGACATGGGGGTAGCCCCTCTCCCGCCCGGGGGAGCCACGGGGAGCCAGGAACGGGAGCCAACGCAAGTCGGCTCGTCCGGACTGCCCGCGACGCCTTTAGGGCGTTGTCGCAGGTGAGAGGCTCCCCGGCCGACTCAGTCCGACCCGGCCAGACGGGCCGGTCGTGACTGGGGGTCAAGGGGTCGCGGGTTCAAATCCCGCCGTCCCGACTGGGAGGTCTTCACGTTTCAGTGAGGCCTATCTTCACGTTTGGGTCTGACATTCCAGACGCGCCTGTGGTTCCGGCGCGGGTGCCGGCGGTGCTGGGCACGGTGTGTGCCTGGCTGGTTGCTTTTTGTCTCAGATGCCTGTTTGCGGGCATGCTTGCGCTGCCTGCCTGGTGGTCGTGGTGCCGGGTCCCCGGGGTTCGTGTGCGGGGCGGGGTTATGGCGGTGCTGTGCTGAGGCTGGCGAGGGTTTTGCGGCGGCGCCTGCGGGTTTTCGGGGGGAGCCCGGCGGCGGCGCGGCGCTGGTTTTCTTCCTGCCGGGTGTTCCAGGCGTCAAGGATGCGCTGGTTGCGGACGATGAGCAGGGTGGTGGTGAACAGCATTAGCGGTGCCAGGCCCATGAGCCGGCACCAGCCGCGGCTGATGTCGGTGCTGGCGGGGTCTTTGGCGGTGGCGAAGCCGCGTTCGGCGCCGGTGCGGCGGGCGTAGGAGCGGCGGTGCGCGGCGGATGGGTAGTCGTGTTTCTGCGCGGTCTTGGCCAGCACGTCCGCCGGGACGGTGATCGTCTGCTGGGTGCAGCAGGCCTGGGGATGCTGCGGGGGCTGGAGGATCTCCGGGCGGTCCCGGTCCAGGGTCATCGATGGGGGGCGGAGAGGGCAGCGGATCTTGCCCGCGGCGGCAGGGCAGGCGACGCGGTGGTAGCCGTCGGCGTCGTCCCGGGTGAGGCGGCCGAGCTTGTACCGGGCCAGCTCAGCGGTGCGGGCGTCGTGCGCGGCGGCGTCTTCGGGGGTGCCGCTGCGGGGCAGCGGCGCAAGTTCCAGCAGCGCGCGCGGCGCCTTGGGGCAGTACAGGTTCCCGTTGCTGACGATGGCACCGTCGTAGGTGCCCTTGGGGCCGCGGTCGTGCGGGTGCAGGTCCTGGACGAGCTGCGCCCCGGCGGCGCGCAGCGGGATGGCCCAGGCTCCGGCGTCGCGGTGAGCGTAGCCGGAGTCGGCGAGGATGTCGCCGAGCGGGATGCCGTCTTCCGGCATCGCCGTCAGGACAGGGACCAGGGCACGGACGGGGTCGTGGCGGCAGGACAACAGGGTCATGCGGCGGGCGAGCTCGGGGACAGCCGGGCCGTTCTCCTCGCGCATCATGACGCATGCCGAGAGGTAGTAGCCGTAGAACAGCTCGTCTTCGCTGCGCAGCAGGTTGTTCTTGCGGTGGCCCCAGGACGCCTCGGGGTCGGCGCAGGGGCCGCCTTTGCCGGGCGGGGGCCGGGAGAAGGACTCCATGTCCGTCCAGTCCGCGGCCAGCGGCCTGCTGGCGTCCTTGAGCTCCTCCGGGATGCTGGCTTCCAGCAGGCTGCCGCAGACCGCCTGCAGCGCCGGCGATGGCTGCCCGCCGGGCTCGTCCCCGGCGAGCACGCCGGCGACCAGGCCGAAGGTGTACTCGGCCTGCCGGCAGGTCAGCCGGTGCGGGCCGTTCTTCCAGTCCGTGATGACGCCGAGCCGCCGCTGGTCATCCTCGGGCAGGCTGGTCAGCGCCTGGCGGACACGGGTCAGGTGGGCTGGCCGCCCGTCAGCCTGGGTCAGGCACATGCCGGCCAGCAGCGTGCGGACGCTCAGCTGCCTGCAGCGCACGCCGATGGGCAGCATGGCCTCGATCCGCGCCGCGGTGCCGGAGGCGTCGATGACGCCTTCCAGGGCCGCGAGCGTGATCATGGCCGGCGTGCCGCCCCGGGCAGCCGCACCGCCCCGGCCTCGCCGGCCGGCTCCAGCCCGGCGACCAGGTCGCCGAGCCGCTGGGAGCAGCTGATCCCCGCGGCGTGCATGAACGTGGCCAGGCCGAGCAGCTCCGCGACCTCGGCCAGCCACGTCGCCCGCAGCCGGGACGTGTCAAGCCGCGGCAGGCCGGTGCCGCCGTCCAGCGCGGCGATCAGCGGGTTCGTCAGGTTCCGGCGGCCCGGATCAGCCCCGCCGCAGATCAGCCCGGTCCCGGCGGACCGCGCTGCGGCCAGCAGCGGGCGGTGGTAGCGGGCCAGCACCGGCACAGCACGCGGGCGGGTGCCGCGCACGGTGACCACGACCCCGCCGGACCGGCACGCCACGTCCGGACCGCGCACGCCGCGCAGATCAGACCGGATCAGCCCGGCGCCGGCGCCCAGGCAGACCAGCCCCGCCGCCCGCATCCGCCGTCCCATCGTGGGCTGCGCGTCCGCCAGCGCCAGGAAACCGGCGATCTCCGCCGGGCTGTACGGCTTCTTGGCCCGCTCCCGGGGCAGCGGCATATCCGCCGGATACAGCTGCGGCACCACGCGCCGGCCGATGAACCGCAGGTTCGTGCGCAGCGTCCGCCGCGCCGCCCCGGACAGGCCAGGCGCGCACCGGGTGAACCGCTCGGTCACCGACGGGTGCAGCAGCACCTCCGGCATCGGCTCAAGGCCCAGCCCAAGGCCGTAGTCAGCGAGCTTTCCCGCCGCCCACAGCAGGTTCTTCGCCCGCCCCGGCCCCTCCGGCCTGGTTCTCGTGATCACGTCCCGGGCGAACGCCGCCGCGCCGGGCGAAACCGGCGACGGCCGCCACCGCCCGATATAAGCGGCAGCATCAGCATTCGTCATACAGCACTTATACTTAATGCGATGCGCGAGATGCGGGACCCCGGCTGCGACAATGACAACGTGTCGCCCACCCCGGCCCAGCAGGCCCAGGCCACTCGCATCGCCGCCGAGATCGCCGCCCTCGGCTTCACGCTGCCCGGCACCCTCGCCGACCGGATGACCCGCTGCGGGCCCGCAACCTGCCACTGCCACGCCGACCCGCCCGCCCTGCACGGCCCCTACCACCAGTGGACCCGCAAGAAAAACGGGAAGACCGCCACCCGAATCCTGTCCGACGACCAGCTCGCCGACTACGGCCCCTGGTTCGACAGCCACCGCCGCCTGCGGCAACTAGTCGCCGAGCTCGAGGAACTCAGCCTCACCATCGCCGAAGCCGACCCCCGCTGGAACCGCTAGCCAAACCGCCCGGCGCGGGCATACCACGGCCAGCACGAAGAACCGGAACGGCCACCTCCAGATAGCGTGGCCACGCCGCGCTTAACCTGTGGGCCGGACCGAAAGAAGCCCGCATCCACGCAGGTCAGCCCCAAACGTGAAGACCTCACTGGACTGGTCAGAAGCAACTTCCGATCATGGAACCAGCCTCTGAGTGACTAAGTGAGTGACTATCGGCTCCGATGCCGTAGCGCTCTCGCGGAAGATGCGGTCCATCGCCTCGGCCCCTCCGACGATGACGGGCCGGATCCGCTGCCGGTAGACGGTTTCGGTGACGGCCATGCTGGTGTGGCCGACCAGGCGGGCGATGTGCTCGATCGGCATGCCGTCATCAGACAGCAGCGACACGAAGCTGTGCCGCAGCTCGCGAGGTGTCCACTCCCCCGCTACGAGCCCGGCGGCCTCGGCGACCTTCCGGAAGTCACGCCGCACGTTGTGTGTGTCCAGCGGCGTCCTGACGCGGCTGGTGAACACCAGGCGGTCACACTCAGCGCGATGAGTGTGCGTGCATCTCCGTACGCCCCATAGCGCGCACCGGCGGGTTTTGGTGTCTCCCCCGGCGCGGACCGAGCGCAGTACCGAGATTGATGGCGGGACCGGCGGGGCCGCATCCAGTTTCCCGGACAGGTCGACATGGCAGGACGTGGAAGTGGACCGCGCCGCGTGCCTGGTATTCGGCGGCTTTGCCGTGTGAGACCCGCAGGCCCCGAGCATGAGCCCATCCGCACCGCCGGCGCGGTGAAACCAGCCAGCGAGCCGCGTATACCAGCAGCCCGTTCCGGCCCGAGGAATGCTTGAAACCTGTGGATCTGCCGGGAAGGGGGTGTACCTTCCCGGATCATCCAGAACAGGCTCTCAAGCAAGGCCGGCGGGCCAACGCCGGCCGGGAAGGCACACCCGGTGCTTACATAATCCCTGACCTGTCCGGCGCGCTGTCGGCGGACGGTTCTTCCTCGTCGCTGATCGATCAGATCGTCCGCGAGGGCGCCCGCCGGATGCTCGCCGTGGCGCTGCAGGCCGAGGTCGACGCCTATATCGAGCGGTTCGCGGGCGAGCGTGATGAGAACGGTCAGCGGCTGGTGGTGCGCAACGGGACCGCCGAGTCGCGCACCGTGGTGACCAGCGCCGGGGCGGTGGGGGTGACCGCGCCGCGGGTCAACGACAAGCGCACCGACCCGGCCACGGGCGAGCGGATGCGGTTCTCCTCGGCGATCCTGCCGCCATGGGCACGCAAGACCCCGCAGGTCACCGAGGTGCTGCCGCTGCTGTACCTGCACGGCCTGTCCTCCGGCGGCTTCGTGCCGGCCCTGGGTCAGTTCCTGGGCACCAGCGCGGGCCTGTCCGCGCCGGTGATCACCCGGCTGACCGAGGACTGGAAGGGCGAGGCCCGCGCGTTCATGGACCGTGACCTGTCCGGCGTCGATTATGTGTACGTGCGGGCCGACGGCATCCACGTGAACATCCGCCTTGGCGAGGACAAGCTGTGCCTGCTGGTGATGATCGGGGTCCGCGCCGACGGCCGCAAGGAGCTCATCGCCCCGGCCGACGGGTACCGCGAATCCTCGGAGTCGTGGGCTGACCTGCTGCGCGACTGTGCACGCCGCGGCATGCGCGCCCCGGTGCTGGCCGCGGGGGACGGCGCGCTGGGCTTCTGGAAGGCGTTGCGCGAGGTGTTCCCCGAAACCAGGGAACAGCGCTGCTGGTTCCACAAAATCGCTAATGTGCTCGGCGCCTTGCCCAAGTCCGCGCACCCCGGCGCGAAGAAGGCCCTCGCGGAGATCTGGAACGCCGAGGACAAGGACCACGCCCGCACGGCCGTGAAGGCCTTCGCTGCCGCCTACGGCGCGAAGTTCCCCAAGGCCACAGCCAAGATCACCGGCGATGAGGACGAGCTGCTCGCGTTCTGCGACTACCCGGCCGAGCACTGGGTGCACCTGCGCACCACCAACCCGATCGAATCAACGTTCGCCACCGTCCGTCACCGGACCAAGGTCACCAAGGGACCCGGCTCGAAGGCGGCCGGGCTGGCCATGGCGTACAAGCTCATCGAGTCCGCCCAGCGCCGCTGGAGGTCTGTCAACGCTCCCCAGCTCGTCGCCCTGGTCCGCGCCGGCGCCGTCTTCGTCAACGGCAAGCTCGTCGAGCGACCCGAAGACCGGTCACCTGCCGCAGCTGAAACGGAGGTCCCGGCAGCTGCCTAAAAGATCTTGATCCACAGGTATTGACAATAACTCTCCGGCCCCGCTAGCCCCCCACTCAGCACCGTGGAGGCTTTCAGGAAACTGGACGTTATAGCGGTGCTGACGGGTCCGTTGTTACCGGCACCCCCTACACGGTGACCCTGCAACCGGCCTGCACCCAAGTGGCAAGCGGCCTGCCACCGGCGGTCAGGAGCCTGTGGGTATGGGCGACAGCGCAGAAACGGACAGGCGGGGAAAGATCCTTCTCGTCAACGACGACCCCGCCGCGGGGAGCTTCGCCGCGTATGTGCTCGGCGAGCGCTGCGGCTTCGACGTTGCCCAGGTCACAGACCCAGAGGAGGTTGACCAAGGTGATAACAGTACTGCCCCTGGGACTGACAGTTGGAGTCTACGGCGTGCTAATCGCCGGGCTCATCGCAAGAACCTACGGCCGGTGGGCTCGCCGCTGGTGGCACCGCTGACACTGACTGTGGTCATCCCAGCACACAATGAGGAAGCATGCCTGGCAGAGACGCTGGAAGCTCTGCTCAAGCAGAGCGTGCCACCGGAGCGCATCGTCGTCTTTGACGACGGCAGCACCGACAACACGGCGCAAATTGCCCGTGGTTACCCAGTGGAGCTGATCCAGAACCCGGTCGCGTCAGGCACCAAGTCACGAGCACTCAACAACGTGCTGCCAAGCTGCGCCACAGATCTCGTGATGAACGTAGACGCGGACACGATCCTCGGGCCTGACTTCATCGCGAAGATCAAGGCTCCGTTCACTGACCCGAATGTGGCTGTCGCGGCCGGCAACGTGCAGGTCTGGAATCCTAAGGGCCTGATCCAGCGCAGCCGCCAGATCGAGTACCTGATGGGCCAGCATCTGTTCCGCCCAACCCAGAACCAGTGGTCCTCACCGACCGTCTGCCCCGGCTGTGCCTGCGCCTTCCGGCAGGAAGCCCTGGATCTCTCGGGTGGTCTGCCGGACGGCACGATCGCTGAGGACATGGACTTCACCTGGCGTGCCATGATCAAGGGCTACCGCGCGGTCTACGTGGCCGATGCCGAGTGCTATGTCATCGACCCGAGCACGCCGCGCATGCTCAAGACACAGCTGTGGAGATGGATGTCCGGTTACTTCCAGTGCGTGCACATGCACTGGAAAGAGGTCATCCGGCACAAGAAGCTGCTCGCGGTGTTCGTGATCGCGACCATCTGGGACATTTTCACGCTGCCGATCCTGCTCGCCTCGCCGTTCGCGCTGTGGGCGCTGTTCGGGATCCCGCTGCTCAAGTCGGTACTGGTCGCATGGCTGGGCACTGACCTGCTGGTCACGCTCCCGGTTGTCATGTACGGCGGGATACGGCGCGGGTGGAATCCGCTCTGGCTGCTGGTCAACGGCCCGCTGCTGTGGGTCAACAAGCCGTTCGTTTTCTGGTACGCGGCCAAGGCTGCGCTCTGGGAATTGATCCTTGTACCTCTCGACTGGAAAACCAGCCTTACCGACTTTAAGAAAGGACACTGAGGTGAATCTCCTCATGAGACGGGCAACCGTCATTGCGTCGGCTCTGGCGCTAGTCGCCGGGGTGAGCTGGGTCGGGGCCTACGAGGGTGGCGTCTTCCAGACACCGCCAAACAGGGTGCCAGCGACAGCGCTCCCGCCAGTACCCGCCAACCTGCCCGTGCTGGATAACACAGGCTGCGACGGTTACGTCACCTTCACCTTCGATGACGGACCGGACATCAACACCATGGAGCTGCTGGCCTACCTGCATGCTGAGCACGTCCCGGCTATCTTCTTCACCATCGGTGAGAAGGTCGCAGCTAATCCTGGGATCGTCAAGGCTGAGGCCAAATACGGGTTCCTCATCGAGGACCACACCTGGAACCACCAGTCGCTTACCGGTTCGTCCACCGGGACCAAGCCGCTGACCGACGCTCAGGTGAAGCAGGAGCTTACTGGCTCTATCAACGCCATCACCTCCCTGGGTCTGCCAAAGCCTTTCCTGTGGAGGGCACCGTACGACGACGTGACTGAGGAGGACAACGCCATCGCCGAGTCGCTCGGGCTCAAGCTGGTCATGAGCTATGGTGACCCGCCCGTAGACAACATCGTGGACAGCCGGGACTGGAACAACACGTCCGCGGAAGAGGACGCGCAGTACATAGAGCTAGGCGAGGTCAGCAATAACAAGACAGGCAATATCTCCCTGCCGACCAAGGCTGAGCTTGCGGAGGCTACTCCCGAGAACGGCTACTCCGTGGATGGTGGTACGGCCACCCTGACCCCGGGCATCAGCGCTGGGTCGGTGCTCGGCTACCACGACGGGCTCCCGACAGCCATCTACACCATCCACTCGATTCCCATGCTCGTGAACTACATGAACGCGCATCACCTGTGCGCGACTCCCCATGTCGCGTCTGGGAATATCGGACTGCCTGCCTCTGACGCTCAGACGCCGGGAGGCGGCGGTGGCGGCGGTGGTGGCTGATGAGTACGCTTAGGCGGCTGGTGGCGGTGGCTGCGGCTGTGGTGTCCTTCGGGACGTTCAGTGGCTGTGACGGGCCACGCCCATCATCCATGCCGACATCGGTTACCAGAACTATTTACGTTACCTTTTACGGCTGGCCTGACAACGACCCGCCCGGGGACGCTATCTCTTACCCGGGACTGCATCAGGTAGCGGGCGGGACTGGCACTTATGCCGACCCCATCACCATCGCCACTGACGCTCAGGAGATTACACCGGGCACGCGCGTCTACGTGCCGTCGCTCCAGAAGTACTTCATCATGGAGGACGAATGTGCTGAGTGTGTAAGCGACTGGAACAACAAGAGGGAGTACCACATCGATCTCTGGGTGGGCGGTGGTGGTGTCAAGGTCAGTACGGTTCTCGCGCAGGAGAATAAGCTCACGAGAACTGCGCCAGTGGTCGTTAACCCACCGGGTAATGAGCCAGTCAACAAGGTGCCATTGCTTAACGTGTAAAGAGAGGAGGTGCTGGTCGTGGAAAAAGAGCCTGATGAAGTCTGGTTTGCGAAGCTTCAGGCTTACGCAGGTACGCAAGGACGGAACTACCCAGGCGCTACTCGGCCCGGCCGACAACCGGAGCCGCTGACGGGTGACCGTACAGCACCCGCGTACAGCAACGAGCACACATCCAGGCATATCCCGGGAGTGGAGTGTTCCCGCTTTTATGGACACCGAATTAGGCTGCCAACTGACTGAGTTGCCTATACCCTAGTTCGTATTCCCCGGGTGTCAAGTACCCGAGCGTCGAATGCCTCCGGGCCAGATTATAATAGTTGCCGATCCAGTCGGACGTCTCCTTTTCCAGGTTCGCCAGCGTCGGCCACGGGCGGGTGTGAATCAGCTCTTTCTTGTACGTCGCGAAGAACGATTCCGATACAGCATTATCATAGCAGATTCCCGTCCGCCCCAGGGACCGCCTTATATTGTTCTCCGTGCAGTAAGCATCGAACACCGAGGACGTATACTGGCAGCCGCGGTCAGAATGAAATATCACACCTGCTGGCGGCTTCCGGGCGGCGATAGCCATGTCGAGCGCGGCGGTGACCAGGCTGGCCCGCATGTGCGCGGCGACAGCCCAGCCAATTACCTTGCGTGAATAAAGGTCAATAACGGTCGCGAGATAAGCCCACCCATCCCATGTTTTTATGTAGGTGACATCGCCGCACCACTTCGCATCGGGCGCGGCGGCGGTGAAATCCCGGCCGATCAGGTCCGGGGCCGGGACCGGCCGGTCCCCGCCGATGGTGGTCCGCTTCCACGCTCGCGGATGCCGCCCGCGCAGGCCAGCGGCCTGCATCAGCCGATGGACACGCTTGTGCGACACCAGGTGGCCCAGCGCCGCCAGGCCCGCGCGCATCCGGCGCACCCCAGGATTGCCCCGCGCCTCCTCATAAACCTTCTTCATCACCGCGATGAGCGCACAGTCGTCCCGCGACCGCTGGGACGGCTCCGCGCCCCGCCAGGCGTAATAGCCGGAACGGGAAACTCCCAGCCAGGCACACATGAATGACACCGGGTAAGCATCCGCATCAGCCCAGCCCGCGATAGCAGCGAATCTTACTGACTGCCTTTCGCGAACCAGGTCGCTACTTTTTTTTCGAACTCCACCTGCATCCGCAGCTCGGCGATCGTGGACTTATCATCCCTGGACTCAGCCCGCAGCCGGGCCAGCTCGGCCCGCTCCGACTCACCCAGCGGCGCATCCGGATTCTTTCCGGACTCCGCGGCATCTCGTGCCACCTTCACCCACTTGCCAAGAGTCATCTCATGGACGCCGATGTTACGGGCGACCTCAGCAACCGGACGGCCGCCGTCAATGACGAAAGCTACCGACTGAGCCTTGTACTCGGGCGTAAATGCAGGGACCCGGCAAAGTCGTTCATGCGGTTTGAAGTAGCTTGAGCGTGCGCTGCGGGTCGCGGGCATGGTGACGGTTGGCGGCGGCGATGTTGGCGTGGCCGTCGATGCGGAGCAGGCTGATGGCCAGGCTGCGCAGCGACGCCATCACCCGCGGCGCGTTTCCCGTCCTGACCAGGGATTTGTCTTCCTGATAGGTCACGTCCCTGACCCAGTGAAGGCGGTTTTCTATCTCCCAGTGGCCCCGCACCCAGGCCGCCAGGGTGGCGGGATCGGCGTTGCGGTCGCTGGTAATGAGATAGACGACTTCGACGGTCTTCTTTCCGTTCCTGGTGACGGTGCGGCGCAGCTGTGCGACCTGGGCCGCGCCGGCGAACTCGATCCAGGCCGGCACCAGCGCCACCTTGATCGTCCGGCGGGTCCGGCGGCCGTGGTCCGTGCTCACGGCCGAGAACGCGGGGACGGCGGCCCAGGGCAGCTTCTTCAGCCGCTTGTACAGGGTCGGCATGTTGCCCTTGACCAAGAGGGCGACAGACTACGACGTTTCCGTGTTCGGCTGCCGTGCGAGGTGGTGGTCACGGCGGTGACGCATCCGCTGTATGGGTGCAGGCTGCGGGCGTATGCGGTGCGGCACGTGGACGGGGTGCCGCATCTGAAGGTGGAGCTGCCGGACGGGATGCCAGGCTTGGTGGCTGCGGAGGCGACCGATGCGCTCGGCGCGGAGCCGGGTGGTACGGGTGCTGGCCGGGTCCTGGATGGCGATGGCCTGCGCCGTCTGCGTACCGTGGTGATGCGGCTGCGGGACGGGGAGGCGTCTGGTTCTGGCCGGTAACGGGCCGGGACGGGATTTCCTGCTTGCCCTGCCGGGGCGGCTCCGGCCAGTTTCCGGGCATGTCACCTGCGCTGGATGCGATCGGCGTGCGGGATCCCGCGCAGTGGCCGCCGGCGGCGTTTCCCGGTGTGGTTGCCGCTGCTGGGCTTTCACCGCGGGCGGCGGTTATCTGCTGTCCTGCCAGGACGCTGGATGACGGATGCCCGCGTGGCCTGCTGCTTCACGATCGCCGTGCTCGCGGTCCTCCCTTTCCCGCTCATTTTCCGGGAGATGAAATGAGCTGATGGGAAAGGAAAGGAAGCTTCATGACGGATGTGACGGACGTGGTCACGGAGTCCGTGCTGTCCTATGGCGGTACTGTCCCGGGCGGGGAGCCCGGTCAGCGTCGTTGCAAGCGGCCTGGCTGCGGGAACCTGGTTCCGGTGTCCGGGCGCGGCCGGACCCGCGTGTTCTGCGGGGATGCGTGCTCGCGTCGTTTCCACAACGCCGCGCGGTCAGCGGGCGGTGACGGGGGCGCGGTGTCACCGGGGCAGGCCGCGGATCCGCTCGGCGCGCTGGAGGCGCTGATCAGGCAGGCAGGGTCTGTGGTCACGCTGGCGCGCGGGCAGGTCGCGGCGCTGGATGCTGAAGTGGTAGCCGCGCAGCTAGCGGAGGCCGAAGCGGCCCGGCGCCGCGCCGAGGCGCGCGCGGTCACCGCCGAGGCACGTGCCGCCGAGGCCGGAGAGGACATGCTCGCGGCACTGGAAGCGGCGGAGGCCGCGCATCGCGGCCGGGAAGCCGCCGAAGCTGAGGCCCGCCGCGCTCGTGAGGAGACCGACCGGGCCCGCCGCGAGCTGGCTGAGGAGGTCGCCCGTGCCCGCGCTGATGCCGAAGCCGCCGCCGGCCGCGCGGACCGGCTGGCCGCCGAGGCCGCCGGGATCGCCGAGACCGCGCGGACGGAACGCGATCAGGCTGGTGAGCGGGCCGCGGTAGCGGTTCATGCTGCCGAGGCTGAGCTGGCCCGGGCCCGGCAGGGTGAAGCCGGCGCCCGGGAGCAGGCCCGGCAGGCCCGCGATGACGCGGCCCGGGAGCGGGAGGCGCTAGCCGGGCAGTACCAGGCCCGGCTGCAGGCGGCGGAGCAGCTCGCCGGAGCCGAGCGTGACCGCGCCCTGCGGGCCGAACAGCGCCTGGACGCCGAGCGCGAGCGTCATGACGGCCTACTCGCAGTCCTCACCGGGGCCGGCGGCGAAGATGACCGGCCCGCAGGGCCGGCGGCCCGGCGGGCCCGTGCCCGCGGCACGGCCGGGGACACGTCATGAGCACCGGGAAGGATGCATGCGGGGCGGTGCGGGGAAACCGGCATCGCCGTGCCGTCCGGTGCGGCCGGCCAGCGCATTACCGCCACCGCTGCGCCGCTTTGATACCGGGACGGGAAAATCTCCTGCCCGGCGGCTGGCACGCACGTAAGTTCACCTCGTCCCAGGTCACGCTCATGATCAGGAAAGAGGGAACCTACGTGCGTGCCATGACAATAGCGCCTGCCCGCCAGCTGACGCTGGATATCCCCTGGCCAGGATGCGGCCAGGGCCGCGACCGGGAGCGGGTATGGAACCAGATGCCCGACGCGGCCCGGGCCCGGGTGCTGCGCCTGCTCGCGGCCATGATCGCCGCTGGCGTGCTGGCCGGTGACGACGCAGGCCAGGACGGCGGGGCGGTGCGGGGCGATGGCTGAGCCGGCCGCCGCCCACCTGCGGCGCGACGCTTATATCTACGTCCGCCAGTCGACGCTGGCCCAGACGGTCCGTAACACCGAGAGCCTGCTCCGGCAATACGATCTGGCTGGGCGTGCCCGGCAGCTGGGCTGGGCGGAGCACCAGATCGTGGTGGTCGATGATGACCTGGGCCGTTCGGGCGCTTCTGCCCAGGGCCGTAAAGGGTTTTCCGACCTGGTCGCCGATGTCGGGCTGGGCAAGGCCGGGATTGTGCTGTCGCTGGAATCCTCGCGGCTGGCCCGCAACAACAGCGACTGGTACCGGCTTCTGGATTTGTGCGCGCTGACCGATACGCTGATCGCCGACGCCGACGGCGTCTACCACCCCGGCAGCTATAACGACCGCCTCGTGCTGGGCCTCAAGGGGACCCTTTCGGAGGCGGAATTGCACCTGCTGCGGTCACGGATGACCGGGGGACTGCGGGCCAAGGCTGCCCGCGGCGAGCTGCGGCTGACGCTGCCCGCCGGGCTGGACTACGACGATGGTGACCACGTGATCATCACTCCCGATGAGGCGGTCCGGGAAGCGGTCATGTGCGTGTTCCGCCGCTTTGACCAGCTCGGCTCGGCCCGGCAGGTAGTGGTCAGCCTCCGCGCCGACGGCCTGCGGCTGCCCCGGCGCGACATCCGCACCGGGAAGATCACCTGGGCGCAGGCCGGCTACCCGGCGGTGCACGACATCTTGATCCATCCCGGCTATGCCGGGGTGTTCGCCTACGGGCGCAGCACGACCGAAAAGCACCTGGACGCCAGCGGGACCGTGATCACCCGGCAGCGGCGGCTGCCCCGCGACCAGTGGCCCGTGATGATCCCCGGCCATCATCCCGGCTACATCTCCCCGGAAACCTACGACGCCAACATCGCCAGGCTGGCCGCCAACTCCCCGCCGGCCGCTGGCGGCGCCGGCGGGGCCGCGCGGGAAGGCGCGGCCTGGCTGCAGGGCCTGCTGCGCTGCGGCCGGTGCGGGCGGCTGATGCAGGTCGCCTACCCCTCCGGCGGCAGCCCCGCCTATCGGTGCGGACGGGCGCACCAGATGTACGGCGCCAGGTCCTGCCAGTGGATCGGCGGCCGGCGGCTGCACGAAACGGTGCTGGATGAGCTGCTGGCCGTGCTCGCCCCGGCTTCCCTGGCCGCGACCGTTCAGGCCCTGGCCGACGCCCAGGCCCAGCACCGCCAGAACCTGGCCGTGTTCGAACGCGCCGCCGAACGCGCCCGTTACGAGGCCGACCGGGCGCTGCGCCAGTACGACAACGTCGAGCCGGAAAACCGGCTGGTGGCACGGACCCTGGAGGCCGTCCTGGAAGACAAGCTCGCGGCCGTGCGCACCGCGGAAAACCAGCTCGCCGCCCAGCGCGCCCGCCAGCCCGTCACCCTCACCGGCGAAGAGACCGCCTGGATCACCACCGCCGGCGCCGACCTGCGGGCCATCTTCGACGCCCCGGCCACCACCCACGCCCAGCGCAAGGAACTCATCCGCGCGGTCATCACCGAGATCGTCGCCACCGCCGGGAACGCCGGCGACGGCAAGGACAGCGGGCGGACCTGCCAGATCCGCATCATCTGGCAAGGCGGCGCCAGCACCGAAGTGCAGATGCCGATGCCGGCCAGCGGCAAGCACGGCCGGACCACCAGCGAGGAAACCATCGACCTGATCCGGCGCCTGGCATCCCGCTACGACGACACCACCATCGCCCAGATCCTCGGGCAGCAAAACCGCCGCACCGCCACCGGGCTCCCCTTCAGGAAAGCCCACGTCAGGGAGCTACGCGCCTACCACGGCATCCCGGGATACCAGCCGCCGCCCGACAATGTCACACCCGGCTGCCAGGATGCAGCCGTGGTCAGCATCGGCGAAGCCGCACGCCAGCTCGGCGTCTCCAGCGCCACCATCTACCGGTGGCTGCGCGATGGCTTCGTCACCGGCGAGCAGCTCACCCCCGGAGCACCCTGGCAGATCCGCGTCGGCCAGCAGCTCCGCGACATGGTCCGGCCCCAGGCACCCGACGGCTGGCTGCCCCTCAGCCAGGCCGCCAGCCACCTCGGCGTCGCCCGCCAGACCGTGTTGAACAAGGTCCAACGCGGCGAGCTCAACGCCGTCTACCTCACCCAGGGACGCCGCAAAGGCCTGCGTATCCAGGTCGGATGCGGCCAGGCTGGACTGTTTGACACGCCATGACAGACAATAGGAGCAGTGTGAAGCATGCTCGACGGTCATCACGTAGTCCGCCTGCTGGCCTGTGATGACCTGCGCGGTGTCACTTTGCGTGTGCAGGGCATCAATCGTGATGACGGCGCCGGCCAGGCTGGCGAACGCCTTCAGCAGCTCCCGCACCGCCGGGATCTCGTCCGGCTTCGCGTCCACCGCGGCCTGGCCGAGGACCGCGCCGATGCCGTGCGCCAGCGCCGCGACCAGGTGCGGGGCCTTCCCGGTCTTGTCCTTCGCACCGCGGACGGCCTTGCCGTCGATCGCGATCACCAGCCGGCCGCCGGCCTGCACCGCCCTGGTGTGCAGCCAGGCACCGAGAACCCGGTCGAGCACATCGGGGCTGACCAGTGCGAAGGCACGCCGGAAGGTGGACTCCTCCGCCGGGCCGCGCGCCGCGCCCAGCACGGCCAGCACCTCCGGGCCCGCATCGGCGGCCCACTGCCCGATCGCGGCGAACGACCTCGATCCCGCGATCACCGCCGCGATCCCCACGGCCAGCAGCCCGGCCAGCGCGTGCCGGCGCCCGCGCCTCTTCCTCGGGTCCGGGACCTGGGCAAGGAGATCGAGCAGGTACTGGCTGCGGGCAGCCGGGATAGGCGAAGATGTCATCGGCGGGCTGGGGTCTCTCGTGGCAGACGATGGTGAGCGTAGGAACTTCCATCGTTCCGCCCGGGCCCCGCCCGCCGCCCGCGGACACGCCGGGCCCATCAACCGCCGTTACGGCACCCGCAGGTCACAGCCTCAATTCACGACTTTGCCGCGTCCCTGGGCGTAAATGCGCGGCGTGTCGAACCCATTTCTCGCTCTCCCGACGAATCGGGCAGCTAAACCGGGTGTCCACCGAAGCGGGTACGGTCCAGAGACCTCTACGGACTACTGAACGTTGGCTGACCTCGATATATGGTGGGGCCTCCGCAAGGGTGCCAGTATCTGGGGGTCAAGGGGTCGCGGGTTCAAATCCCGCCGTCCCGACTGGTCGGTAGGTATTTTAGCCTCTATGTTCGGGAGCCAATCGGGGAGCCAATGGGTTTCCGGAACAGGGCTAAGTCAGCTTGGTTGCCTTCGCCTTCAAGATGCGGTTCGTGGCCGTCGCGCCCTTGGCGAGAGATGGCTGTTGATCACCAGGACAGTGCCAGAGTGGGCCTGCACGATGCTCTCGCCGGGATGCGCCGCGTGCCGATGAAAATCAGGCAGGAGGACACAGCCCTCCTAATCCAGGGACTCCCGTTCCAGATCGCTCAGCCGGTCCAGTCTCACGCCCAAATGCCGGAGCATCTGCGCGCGGGCTGCCGCGGTCACACGGGCCGCCGAGACAGGGCACCGCGGGCGGAACCCGATTTGGCGCGCGCGGGATGGTTCGTTCCGCGAATGGTGAGGCCGGTATACCGCCGACAGGCCGCAATTAAGATAGTACGCGAGATGCCCGCCACGAGACCGACCGAGTGGAGCGCGCCCATGACGAGTTCCATGATCGACCAGCTCGACGACGGGTTCGTGCAGGACCCCACGCCGCCTTCGAGCGGCTGCGTGCCGAGCGCCCGGTCACCCGGGCCGCCTTGCCCGGCGGCGGCGGCTGGCTTGTCACCCGCTACGCGGACGCCCGCGCCGCGCTGGCCGACTCGCGTCTGACCAAGGACTGGCGCACACTCCGCCCGGCGGCTGACGCCGGCCCGGACGAGGGGTCCGCGGTGCTGGACACCCACATGCTCAGCACCGACCCCCCGGACCACCATCGGCTCCGGCGCCTGGTCAGCAAGGCGCTCACCGCGCGCCGGATCGAGCGGTTGCGGCCGCGCGTCACACCCAGATCACCGGCTCCCTGCTGGACGCCACGCCGGACCGCGGCAAGGTCGACCTGCTCTAGGTCTTGGCGTTCCCGCTGCCGATAACCGCGATCTGCGAGGTTCTCGGCGCTCAGTCCGGGCGAGATGGCGCGGCTGTGCGCCGACCGCTCGCTGCTGCCCGGTGCGGTCGAGGAACTGCTCCGCTTCACCAGCCCAGTCAACCACGCCACGTTCCGCTTCACCGCCGAGCCGGTGAAGATTGGCGGCACGCTCATCCCGCGCGGGAGCCGGTCCTGGTAGTGATCGCCTCCGCCAACCGCGACCCGGACCGTTACCGGCTCCGGACCAGGTCGACCTCGGGGCGACGCCGGCGGGAACCTGGCGTTCCGCCACGGCATCCACTACTGCCCCGGAGTCAACGAGGAGTTCGACGCTGCCCGGGCCGGAGTACCTGGCCCGCCGCGAGGCCGGGACCATTCACTACATCTCCCATGCGGAAGCGGGCCGCCGCCTAGGCATATCACCCCGGTGAGCTACCAGGCAACTGGGAGCTGGAACTGGCCTTCTACCGCTGCTGGTCGGCCGGCCCGGTCATCCTGCCCGAGTTCGCGGCTGTGGCGGGGCGCGTTGTTGCGCCAGATACTGTACCGGCGGATCATGCTGGCCTGCTCTCTGTGACCGGCGATGCTTCGGCTAGTACCATTAAGGCCCGTAAATCTGCCACCCTATTGTGACGAGGTTGTTCCCTTATGTAACCGAGGGCGGAACCGGCCGAAGTACTGGAGCACCTTGGGGTCGGCTAGCGCGCTCGGGTCCGCGGCCAGCTCCGGGCCCGTTCCGAGCATGATCTTACGAACCGGGACCTCCAGCTTCTTGCCGTTCAGGGTCCGCGGGATCGCAGGGACCTGGTGGATCTCGTCGGGCACGTGCCTGGGCGACAGCTGCGCCCGGAGCGCGGCGCGCAATCTGGCCACCAGGTCGTCGCCCAGCTCGTTTCCCTCCCCGGGCACGACGTACAGGATCAGCCTGCCCTCGGCACCGAGTGTGCCCGTATCAACGACCAGGCTGTCGGCAATCTCGGGAAAGGCCTCCACCACGCGGTAGAACTCGCTGGTCCCCATCCGCACGCCGCCCCGGTTCAGCGTGGCGTCCGAGCGGCCGTAGATGACGCAGCCGCCGTCGGGCAGCAACTCGATCCAGTCGCCGTGCTGCCAGATGCCCGGATACGTGGAGAAATAACTCTCCCGGTACCTGACGCCTCCGGTATCGTTCCAGAACCCGACGGGCATCGACGGCATCGGCTTGGTGATGACGAGCTCACCCACCTTGCCGACCACCGGCTTGCCGCCGTCGTCATAGGCCTCCACCCGCGCCCCGAGGCAGCGGCCCGAGATCACCCCGGCCCGCACCGGAAGCAGCGGGCACGGCCCCACCAAACCGGTGCACAGGTCCGTGCCGCCGGAAACGGAGCCGAGCAGCACGTCCTTCTTGACCTGCTGGTACACCCAGCCGAATGCCTCGGGCGGCAGCGGCAACCCGGTCGACCCGATGCCGCGCAGCGCGGACAGGTCGGCCTCGGCGCCGGGGCGCAGCCCCGCCTTCATGCAGGCGACCAGGTAGGGCGCGCCGGTACCGAGGTAGGTGACGCCGTGCTCGGCGGCCAGCCGCCACAGCCGGCCGGTCCCGGGATAGGTGGCGCTGCCGTCGTACAGCACGATCGTGGCCCCGGCCAGCAGCCCGGAGGCCAGGTAGTTCCACATCATCCAGCCGATCGTGGTGTACCAGGTAAAGACGTCGCCGGGTCGCAGGTCCTGGTGGAACGACAGCGCCTTGAGGTGCTCGAGCACGATTCCGCCGTGCCCGTGCATGATCGGCTTCGGCAGCCCGGTGGTGCCCGAGGAGTACACCACCCATAGCGGATGGGCGAACGGCACCTCCTCGAACTCCGGCTCGTGCTGGCGGCCCCCGCCTGCGCCAAGGTCCTGCCAGCGGATCCAGCGCAGCGGCGCCGGGCTGCCGGTGTTGCCAGGGCCGCCGGGCAGGTCGACCAGCACCACCGCGGACAGGCCGGGCAGGGCCGCCACCACGTCGCCGAGCACGCCGGCCCGAGAGAACTCCTTTCCCCCGTAGACGTAGCCCTCGCAGGCGATGAGCACGGACGGCTCGATCTGCGCGAACCTGTCGATGATGCTGCGGGCGCCGAAATCCGGCGAGCATGACGACCAGATCGCGCCCAGGCTTGCGGCGGCGAGCAGGCCGATGACCGCCTCGGGGACGTTCGGCAGCAGCGCCGCCACCCGGTCCCCCCTGCCCACGCCGAGCGACCGCAGGCCCCGGGCCACCCTGGCGACTTCCGCGGCGAGCTGCGCGTAGCTGAGGGTACCACCACGGCCTCGTTCGGAATCAGAAATAATCGCCGGGCGGTCCGGATCGGTCCGGGCGGTCCGCAGCGCGTTACGGGCGTAGTTCAGCGTGGCACCGGGGAACCAGCGCACGTCCGGCATGACCTGCCCCGCCAGCACCGGGCCCGGGCCGCGGTCGCCGAGCACCTCGAAGTAATCCCAGATCGCGGCCCAGAACTGCCCGGGCTCGTTCACCGACCATCGCCACAGGTCCTCATAGCCGCCGGGATTCAGCTTGTCGCGGGCCGCCAGCCACTGCATGAAATGGGTGACCCTGGCGTCCCGCACCGTCTTGTGATCGGGCTCCCAGAGCACCGCCCCATACCCGCGGCTGGCCAGGTCAGAGTCGCTTGCTTCCATGGCCCTAGCATCGTGCCATCCGGCACGCCCGGCAACGCCCCTTCCAGCCCTGCTGGCCCGGGCCGAGCTTGCGGCAGGCCGGGCCGATCTGCTCGCGGTGGCGGCGGATGATCCCGGCGGTGCAGGTGAGGGCCTGGCCAGACAACGGCAGCGCGGCAGGGCAGAAAAGCATTAAAGCCCGGCGTGCCCGCCGCCTCGCGGGCGGCCGAGCAGACGGCGCCGCGTGACCGGGTGCACGCACTGCTACTGGTTTCCCGCTTGTGCTTCAGTTCGCTCGGCGTAGAAACCCCGGCCGCTCTTGACGCCTAGCCGACCCTGTTCGAGGTAGGACCGCAAGAGCTTGCGAGGGCCTTCGGGGACGCCAGGACGCACCGAGGCGTAGTGCTCCTCGATGGCCAGGACGACGTCGAGGCCTACGCGGTCCATGAGGCGGAATGGCGGGATGCCCGGGCGGGTGAAGATCTTCCACATCTCATCAACGTCCTCCGGGTCTGCTACACCCTCCTCGACGACCATCAGGCACTCGCGTTTGATGGCGGCCCAGATGCGGTTGAAGATGAAACCGTCGCTCTCCCGGCGTACGTGGAATGGCACAAGCCCGTACCGCGGGATCCTGGCCATCAAAGCGCCGATGACGCCTGGATCAGTCCTGCCGCATGACATGACTTCGACACAGTTGAGTTCGGGAGGCTGATAGTAGTGGGTGTTCAGCACGCGTTCGGGATGTCCGACCTTGCCGATCAGCTGGCTGCTCGGCAGCGACGAGGAGTTGCTCGCGAGGATCGCGTCCGCCTCGGCGAGCCGATCCAGTTCGCCGAAGACCTCGGTCTTGAGCTCGACGTTCTCGGGGACCGCCTCGATCACCATCCACGCGCCCGCCACCGCGTCCTGCAGCCGGTCGGTAACCTCCACCCGCCCGGCGCGCTCCGGGCGGAGCCCCAGAGTCTGCTGTGTTTCACCGATGTGCGCCTCGACGTAGCCGCGGGCTGCCTGACGCTGCCCGGCGGATACGTCAAAGATGCGCACATCACTTCCTGCAGCCGCATAAACGGCGGCGATCCGGCGGCCCAGCGTCCCTGCGCCATCGATAGTCACCGGACGCTGATCGACATCGGAAGGCAAGGTATATGCCATGGAAGACTCCCCACTTGAACTGGACAGCATCGATCACGCCCGCATCGACGCTGAGCACATATCCGCCCCCGCGCGCCGCCAACGCGGCGTGCGGCGGCCGTAGCGCCCGCAGGCGCGACACATAAGGTCGCAGCGTCTTGGCCGCCACCGGCGGCGGGTTACCGGCCAGATTTCCTCGACCAGCCGTCCGGCCGGCACCACCCGCCCGGCCTCCGGCACGAGCAACGCCAGAACCGCCCGAGGGCGCGGCCCGCCCAGCCCGACCTCACGGTCGGCCCGAACCAGCCGTGCCGGGCCTAGCAGGCATGCCTCGAACGCTGAAGTGCTGCCGACGTAGAGCCCACCCTCCAGGGACATCTGATAATGATCTGCCTGCCACACCAGCCCGGCAATACCACACCCGCGCACGACGCATGACCGGTTGGCTCGATACGCCTTACCAGGGCGCTTCTATCTGGGGGGCGCTATTGCCGCCTGCGGTGATGACCGTGGCCCTGTGCGCGAAATCCTCGAGCAAGCGGCACGGCCTTGGTTGCTGGGCGCCTACTGTTCCGCACGACCCGGTTCGCAGGCGCGGCCAGCCGGGCGGCAGGAAGCCGAGATAGGCAGTTCTACGCTGCCCGGACACAAGCGGAGGAACTGATGCGATGAAGTCGGCGGCAGAAGTGAACGACCCGCGCTCGGGCGGGTCCCGGCGGGGGCGCTCCCGCTCCCTGGCGGATGCTGGAAGTTAGGAAGCATCCGTCCCCACCAGGCAAGGGAGGCCCCAGTGGAAGACTATGACGGCAAGGCAGGCGCGGCGGGCCCCGCGGAAGGTCTTGCCGTCCACGGCCACGGAGCCTGTCAAACTGATTGAGACATCAGGCTGCTGGATCTATCCGGGTGTCCTCCTGGGTCTCGATGGTCGGGCGTGGCTTGTTGATCCATACCTTGGCGGGTAGCTTCGGCGCGACGGGGCGCCGGCCGCGGAACCGCTCGGGGCGGGCGGCGAACGCTTTGTCGAGGACCTGCTGGCGGCGGGCCTGGATGGCCCAGGCGGTGCCGTCGTGGACAGATGCGGGGGTGTGCAGGCCGATGCCGGAATGCCGGTGCCCGGTGTTGTAATAGGTGAAGAAGGCGTCGGCGAAACGCCGGGCGTCTTCGAGGGTGTCGAAGCTGCCGGGGAACGCCGGGCAGTATTTGAGGGTCTTGAAGTTCGCCTCCGAGTAGGGGTTGTCGTTGGATACGTGCGGCCGGGAATGGGATTTCGTCACATGCAGGTCGGATAGGAGCTGGGCGACTGTTTTGGAGGTCATCGAGGTGCCGTTGTCCGCGTGAATGTACTTGGGCCGGGCACCGCCGTTGGCTTTGATCGTGCTGGTGATGAAGGCTTTGGCGAGGTCGCCGTTCTCGCCGTAGTGCACTTCCCAGTGCACGGCCTTGCGGGAGAAGATGTCGATCATTACGTACAGGTCGAAGTAGGTACCTTTCCAGGGGCCTTTCAGTTTGGTGATATCCCAGGTCCAGACCTGGTCCGGGCCGTCGGCAACCAGTTCGGGCCGGACCCGGGGCGGGTGGCTGGCCTGCCGGCGGCGGTCGCCGCCGTCTTGCCCGGCGGCGGCGAGAACCCGGTACATGGTGCGGATGCTGCACAGGTAGCAGCCCTCGTCGATGAGGATGGCCCAGACCTGGGCCGGGGACTTGTCGGCGAACCGGTCATTGTCGAGGGCCTCCAGCACTTCGCGCCGCTCGTCCTCGCTGAGCGCCGCCGGGTGCGGCGCCCGCGGCTTATTTTCCTTCTTTTTCTCCGCAGGCGGCTCCGGGTTCTTCTTCCGGTACAGCGTGGCCCGTGATTTCCCGAGCAGCTCGCAGGCTGTTTTTACGGAGGTAAACGTCTCGAGTCCGGTGAACGCGGCGTCGATTACTTCTGCCGCTTGCTGTCTGAGTCCGCGCTCCCGGAGAGCAGCTCCAAGAGCGCGTGTGCTTTTCCCACCACCTCGAGCGCGGCCTTGGTGCGGGCCAGCTCCGCGGTGAGTTTCTCGTTCTCGCTGCGCAGCCGCTCGTTTTCCACCTCCTGCGCGCTGCGCCCCGGCCGCCCGGCCGGCTTGGGTGCCAGTTCCTTCCGCCCGCCCTTATCACGGGTTTTCCGCCAGTCGGAAATATGGCCGGTAGTTACCGCCTCCCGGCGCAAGATCGCGCCCCGCTCACCCGGCCCGGCCTGCTCGTACTCAGCCAGGATCTTCGCCTTGTACGCCGCGGTGAACGTGCGCCGCTGCGGCCTGCCGCTGCCGCCCATCTGACCATCATGCCCCGCGATCGCGGCCTGGTCAGCCAACGTCATCGTCACTGTCGTGTGTGGTCCCGTCTCGCCCTGCTTGCTCGTTAGTTTTCACACGTCCCATGTCTCACACAAGTTTGACAGAGAGGGCCACGGCCTTTAACCGGCTGCGGGCCAGCGCTTTTGCCTGCTGGGCCGCGCGCCGGGCAGGGTAGCCGCGCACGCTGGCCGGGGGTGGCCCGCCGCGGCCCCGGCAGTTGTACACCCGACAGGCCGAACGCGTATAGCGGCGGATACCGCGTGTGATGCGGCCGTCGAGCTGTCACTGTCTGTAACGAAACGCCGGTACCTGGGCAGGCGAGCCAGGTGTCCGGCGAGCTCCCGGTGAAAGTCCGGGACCTGGGGCCCGCGCATATCCGGGCCCGGAGCGGCCCGCCTCAGATGCCCAGCGAACGCCGGTCCCCCGCTCCGTCCCTTGTCGTCCGAGCCGGGCAGCCACAAGGGTTAGTACAGCATGTGCGGGCACCGCGGGCACTCGAAGTCCCTTAGCGCCCTCGCGATGATGCAGATTGCCCGCGCGGCGGCGTGGGAGCACCGTCCGTGCCAGGCCTGCACGGAGACGCCCGCCGCGTCGCCGCTCGCGGGGCGTCCGCGCGCCGGCCAGGATCGCGTCGTGGGTGCACGACCGCGGCTGGACGGCGCCCGTGGCGCTCAGGCAGCCTGGCGCCAGATGTGGCGGCCCGCCTTAGGGCTACGCGCGGCCATACCGGCCAGCCGGGCAGCGCGAGGAACTCAGGCGTGCCGCACGCGGGACAGCCGCATGGCGCATATGACTGCGCGCAGTGCACCTCGGATGCAACTGGCTCGCCGCTGGCGCCGACGTCGAAATCCTCAGACCCAGACAGCGCCGGGCTCGGCGAGGATGTCCTTGGGGCCGGTCATCGCGATCAGGTCCCTTCCAGGCTGGTTAGCCTGGCAGCTGCCTCGGCGACGCGGCGTTCGAGTTCGGCCGCCTCCTGCTTCTCGGCTTTCCGGCCCGCGCGTCTGGCCTCTTCGATGCTGACTCCCGCTATCTTGGCGGCTTCCTCCACCGGGATGTGTCCCCTGCCGTGGCACGCAGGGCATGGCACGTGCTCGTAGTCGGTCATGATGTCTGGTCCTCCAGTGCGTGCGGGTGATCGTGCAGCCAGTTCGTTATCGAACCGCATGAGGCTCATCATCGTGATCAGGCCCTCTCGGTGTCCAGCAGGCTGGCGATAGTTGGCGGGTACCACTGGCCGCCCCGCTTGGTGCGATGGCCCTCGGCGGTGAGCGTGCTGACGATCTCGCGCAATGACCGGCCATCGCCGGGCAGGTCGCGGGCTCGCGCGATCGCTGCCTGCTCTGCCTCGTCCGGCACGAACTCGCGGTCATGCACGACGCGCACGCCGAGCGGCACGAATCCGCCCGTGCGCTCAGCCGGTGGCCGCTCACGGTTAGCCTGCGGATCAGCTCTTCGGCGCGGCCGACCAGCACGTCCCCTGTCCCAGGAGCGCCATCAGTTCCGCATCCCCGGGCACAGCTCGCGCAGGGCCGGCGTGGTGCCGCAGCTCACTGCGGGCCTGGACGGCATCACCAGGGAACTCCTTGATCTGGTCCTGCCTATTATGCTCCGCCTCGCCTTGCACGATCGCGATCCCCCGGCGGGATACGTCCCGCGCCCCAGCCATCTGGTCCAGCGGCACCCCGGCCGCGGTCAGCGCGGTGTCCAACCGCCAGGTCCTGGCCGTGTGCGGGTGCCACCCCAAGTGGCCGGTGCAAAGGCCGCTGAGGCGTCCCCAGGCTCAGCCCGCGGACTGCCGCACCACCAGGCTGGGCCGATGGCTGCCAACGGGTCATCAATGACGAGCACGCGACTGGCGTCCTCCTCCGTTACCCGGCCCCGATCGCAGGCTGCAAACATCCTCATCTTCGCCGCCACCGATCGCCGGTTCAGCTTCCCGGCCACGAGGGACATACCGCCAGCTCCCCGGGTACTCGGCAGTATGTCCCTTGTGACCGACAGCGAGAAGCTTCCCGGCAGCGTTCTGGCCGCGTACGAACGAGCCGCCAGAGCCGGTTTCCAGCTCGCCTGCGAGGCCGAAGTGGGAAGACTGCTGGCGGCACTGGCCGCGGCGGTGCCTGACGGTGGCCGGGTTCTGGAGATCGGCACCGGCGTTGGCGTCGGGCTTGCCTGGCTGGTCCAGGGGCTCGGAGCGCGCCGGGATGTTGAGGTCGTCACGGTCGAGGTCAATGATGAGGTGCAGCGGACGGCGCTGTCAGCGCCATGGCCGCCGTGGGTTCGCTTCGAGTCAGGTGACGGGGCCGAGGTCGTCGGCCGCCGCGGTCAGTTTGACCTGATATTCCCAGACGCGCCCCGGTGGAAAGATCTTCAAGCTGCGCCGGACCGTGGCCGCGCTTCGGCGTCGCGGCGTCCTCGTTGTTGACGACATGGACCTCACACGCCACGACGATGACCAGCTTCGGTCTGCCCTGGCCGTTGCGCGTCACCGTCTCCTCGATAATGCCGAACTCGCCTGCGCCGAACTCGGCTTCAGCAGCGGCGTCATCGTGGCCGTCAAACGCCGGCCGTGACCTTCCGGACAGGGTGCGGCGGGGGAGCTTCGCGACCACGAGAACGCCTGGGCGGTTTACCTGGACGGTGGACACCACCGGCCGCTGGCGAGGAACGGCAACGCAGCTTAGGCTTAGGCGGCCAGGAGCTCTTCAAGCGTAGAAACAGCTCGTTACGGAACGTGACGGTGCGAGCGGGTCGCTTGACAGCACCTGCCGATTTTGTACGGCAGGTCGCTGGTCAAACCGTGCGGGTGGCGGCACGCAAATCCTCCAATTCTGGGCGAGCGCGTCCTGCTGGCGTGCTGGCTTGGTCCGGGGTCAGGGCTGGCGGCCCAGATAACCGAGGAGGTTGTTGTTCCAGATCAGCACGGTGTATTCGCCCAGATTGCAGCTGCTTGCCGGCGGGCCGAAAGTGGCCCGGGCTTCGCTGGCGGTTGCGTATCAGGCGTTCCGCGGGTTCGTCGTGTCGATGACCAGAAAGGTCGCGTTGCGCAGGCCGGGGTTGTACCAGGAGCCCTTCGACTCCCAGCGGTACTGCCGACCCCGGCCATCCATGGGCCCACCGGCCGGAAGTGGATCCGGCCTGCGCTGGCCAGGGTAACATTGTTCGCCTGCCAGTAGCCGCCCAGGCCATAGCTGAGATGCCGGGCGGCCAGCGAGTCGGCGACGTTCTGGGCGGCCGCCGGTGACGCCGGCCGCCCGGCGTTATACGCGAGGATCCCCGCGCAGCCGAGGACGGCCGCCAGGACCATGGGGACGAGCTTGCCGGCGATCAGGCGCTGGGCGGTGAGCCGGGCGGCCAGGACCGCGCCGAGCGGGAGCACCGCGGCGAGTTCCCGGGCGGAGTCGACGCCGGATATCGTTGCGCTGAAGGTGTACGCGGCCAGGTTGACCACGATGGCGGCCGCCATCACCTGGCTGACCCGGTCGCTGTCCCGGACGATTCCCCGCAGGGAGACGCCGGACGCCAGGTCGGCCAGGGCCAGACCCGCCAGCTCAGGCAGGGCGGCGAATCGCAGGCTCCCCAGCCAGGTGTCAAAAAAGTCGGCGCTGTACAAGAGGAGCACCGACTCGGCCGTCACCCGCAGGTGCTGCGGGATGTCACCGGCCGGCACGACCATTATTAACGGGTTGCTGACCGCGAATCCCCCGGCGTGCCGGATGAGGCTGAGGGCACCCTCGGCGACCGGCGCCGACACCAGCCCGGTGGCCAGCAGCCCAAGGTCATAACGGCGCGCCGGGTGCCGGCACAGCCGAACAGCGGCCACCATCGCCAGCGGAATGGCGCCGACGAGCACGACGAGCAGGTCGGCCAGCTCCGCCCACGCAAGCAGCTCGGCGATGACGGCGGGCACATACCATCGCGGTTTCGCCCGGTCGAGCACCAGCAGGATCAGCAGCAGCGGGACCTGGGTGCCGACATGATCGGGCGACAACAGCAGCACGCCGCTGGCCGTGCCGAGCGCCGGCGCCAGCATAATCGCGGCCACGACCAGCGCGCGGACGGCGGCCTCCCGGCCGGTGGCACGCCCGATGGCCAGCACCATCGCCAGCACCCCCACCAGGTGTAGGTGATCGCGGCGGCCACATGGACGACGTCCGCGTTCAGCCCGCGCGCCAGCATGTACTCCGGCAGCTCGGTTGTGTAGAACGACACATCCGACAATGACCAGCCGCTCAGCAGTACGTTGCCGTGCAACATGTCCCAGGCCTGCAGCGCATTACCCGCCCCGTCCGCGTCCGTCGGCAGGACCCGCGACTGCAGAAAATAGGCATAAAACAACCCACCCACGCCGGCCGCCACTACCGCAGCCACCGCTGCCCGGCCCAGCCACCCCGATAGGCTCCCCCCGGCGAAGTCACCGCCGGGCTGCCCACCGGCCCGCGCGGGCGGGCCGCCCCCGCCGCCCGGCGGCAGCCCTGCCGTGTCTGCCGCGGCTTCCCCGGCCCGGCCCCTCATCGGCAGGCTCCCAAACCAGTTCCGGCGAGCGCAGGCCGCGCTGCCATCTCCAGCCGGGCAGCCAGCTAACCAACGGCCAACAGCGTTCCGGGCACGCAGATCACCGGCGTCCGGCCGTCGCCAGCCGGCCACCTTCGCTGGCCGCCGGCACCCCACCCCTTCAGTGTCCCCAGCCGTCTCACCCGCGAACACAGCCAGGCGTCAGCCCTCAAACTAGCTCGCGCACAGCAGAATTCCTGCGCAGCGCGCCATGAACGGCCAGCCACCAGCTCCTGGATTTCGCCGCCCGCCCGCTGGTCACACACGCGCGGATCAGCCTCGGCAGCGCTTCCGGCACGGAAATCAAGTGCGCGCCGACCTGGCGCCCATCCGGGCAAGCCTGCCGCCGATCACCCGCACGGCCCACGCGGTGCGGCTGCGCCTCACGACACCAGCCCTCGGCCGTTATCGGCGCATCTGCCCCACCCAGCATAAGCCGGATAGCCGTGGCCGGTGGCAGCCTCGGCGCCGGGGTTCTTGACCACAGGCACCGGCTCACTATCGGAACAGAATATCTGTTCTGGATGGCCACCGAAGGACCATCGTGGAGCACGGGACCCGCGCCGAACGGCGGGGGTTACTTGCGCGTCGCGTGTCGCACCGCCGTCACCGTCCCGTAACGACATCCGAGGAAGTCGTCGGCTCCACTTCGGCGGACGCCCGGGCCTCTTGCCGTGAGGCAGGAGCGGCTCCAGCGCCTTGTACTGCGCATCGGTCGGGTCAGCCCGGCCGGTCGCGGGTACTGCAGGCACGAGGTTTCCGAAGCGACGACTACTCTGGTTGGATAGACCAAGTGGAAAACACCATCTCGGATGTCCGCCGAAGTGTCTGATATTTTCTGCGAGTTGCAAGCGAAGTAATGGCTGAATTATATGAGTCCCACGCCATAGCGGAACACCCCTCCACACGCCACCATGGCGACAGTTGAAGGAGCTCCGGCCCGGTTCCCGCGGACGGAGCGAGGTCCGCATCCTGTTCGTCTTCGATCCGTGGCGCGCCGCGATCCTGCTCGTGGCCGGTGATAAGGCGGGGAGCTGGAACAGGTGGTACGCACGGATGACCCTCCGCGCCGAGCAGCTCTCTCTTTGGGGATCTACCGGAAGGAACGGGGAGTGGAGGAATGCAGCCATTGACCAGTTACACCAAGTGGGACCGTGGCGCCTACATCGAGCGCGCCGGCGAGCCTGAGGAAGCCGAACGGCGCCGCACGGCCCTGATGGCCCGGCAGAGCGGCCAGTGGCTCGCGGGCCAGCGCAAGCAGCGTGGCCTCACACAGGCCCAGCTCGCCCAGACCATGGGCGTCACGCCGGGCCGGGTCTCCCAGATTCAACGCGGCGAGCTGCCAACCATCGACGCTATCGCCCGCTACGTCCAGGCACTCGGCGGGCGCCTGGACCTCGTCGCCAGCTTCACCGACCACCACCCTCACGGTGACCACCACCGACGCCGACTGACAACACGTAACCCAAGCGCGTATCAGCAGATCACCCCAGGCAGCTCACATCGCGCCATATCACTAGCTGTGAGGTAATGCTCTGAGATCGTGGTCAGGCGATGACAGTCATCGATGTCGCGCAGGGATGCTGAACGTCGGCAGTTGGCCGCAAGAATGTCCGCGAGGACCTTCTCCGCCTATAGCTCCGGTGTTATAACCTAGAGATGCTATGGGAGGTGCGCTTCCATTCGGACGCTCGTGAGGAGCGCCGCAAGCTGTCACTCCAGGAGCGAGAAGCGATGGCGAACGCGGTCGAGAAGTTGAGGGTCCACGGCCCGGTGCTGCCGTACCCGCACTCCAGCGACGTCCGGGGCGCTGACCGGCTCCGCGAACTGCGTCCTCGATCGGGGCGGAGTCCGTGGCGCGCTCTCTACCGACGCATTGGAGATCTGTTCGTCGTTGGTGCCATCGCGCCCGAGGCGAACGTCGATCGACGAGGTTTCGCACGCGCTGTGAGCGCCGCGGAGCAGCGGCTCGCCGAAATCGAAGAGGACCAACCGTGAGACTGTCTGATCTGCCGTCGGAGGACGAGATTCTCGCTGAGGAGCTGCACGATTCGGCATTCCGTGACGGCTGGGATCGGGCCCGGTTTGCCCGCGAGGTCGCAAACCGTGTCATCAACTATCGCGTCCAGCACGAACTCTCGCAGACTGCTCTAGCGAAGCTGCTCGGCGTGAAGCAGCCTCAAGTTGCTCGTCTCGAAGCGGGAGAGGTCACTCCCTCCATCGACACTTTGGCCCGACTCGCGTCGCGCTTGGGGCTCGAGTTCCACATCGACATCACGCCGACGAAGGTCGGGCTCTCCGCGTGATTCCGGCAATCGCGGACCCCACGCGCATTCCGTACTCGTCGTGGCGGACGTGCGGCGGCCTGAGGTGACCAGCGACGACCCATCCTGTCCCGCTCGAAAATATGATTCGCCCGGTGACCTGTGGTTTTCGAGCGTCAGGCGGCTCGCGTGTACTCGTTGATCAGGCCGTTGAGGACGGTGTTTCTCCGGATCCGTTGGCTGTCGAGGCCGGTTTCGGCGCTGCGGCGAGAGTCACGTTCTCCCTCGGGGACGTGCTGAGCGATGCCCTGGTGCGGCCGGGCCATGTTGTAGTGCGCCTGGTACTCGGCCAGGACGGCGCGCAGATGCCGTTCGCCGAGGATCAGCATGCGGTCGAGAAGCTCGCGGCGCAGGGTGCCGACGAGCCGCTCGCAGATTGCGTCATGCGCGGAGCCTGGACGGCGGTGCGCAGGATCCGGGTTCCAGTGGCCTGGAAAACGGCGTCGAACGAGGCGGTGAAGTTCGGTCCGCGGTCGCGGATGAGGAACTTCATGTCCTCGAGCCGCTCGTTGATGCTAAGGGCGAGGTTGCGGGCCTGCTGCACGGTCCACTCGCCCGTCGGGCTGGCGGTGACCCCGCCGAGGTGCATCCGGCGGGTGCCGTGCTCGATGAATACCAGGACATAGATGCGCTTCAGCAGCACGGTGTCCACGTGCAGGAAGTCGACCGCGAGGATCCCGGCGGCCTGGGCGTGCAGGAATTGCCGCCAGGTCGGGCCTGCGCGGCGCGGCGCCGGGTCGATGCCTGCGGCGTGCAGGATCTGCCGCACTGTGGACGGCGCGACCGTAACGCCGAGCTTGGTGAGCTCACCGTGGATCCGGCGGTATCCCCACAGCGGATTCTCCCTCGCCAGGCGAACCGCAAGGCGGGCGATGCTCTGGACTATCGAGGGCCGGCCGGGCTTGGGCCGCTTGCTCGTGTCGTACTTCTTCGCGGCCAGCTTGTGGTGCCAGGCCAGCAGCGTCGCGGGTGTGACAGGAAAGACCTCGCTCCAGCGCCTTCGCGGTATGAGCCGTGCCAGCGCAGCGAGCCAGGCACGGTCAGCGGGCTCGTACCGTACCCGGGCGACGTGCCGACGCAGTACCGCGTTCTCGTGGCGCAGAACCAGCAACTCGGTGTCCTTGGACAGGTCACGGCGAAACTGCATGGCCAGGAGACCAAGCACGGAACAGACGATCAGATAAACGAGGGTGAAGATCACCCGCGATGATCCCAGGCCGAACGCCATGACCGCAGCTGAAACCACCAGGTCAGACCACCAACCGAATATTCGAGCGGGACAGGATCAGCGTGGCGAGGACCGCCCGGTCGGCCCAGTCGAGCCGGGGCCGGGGATTGGTGCGGCGGAGCACGGCGACCTCGTGCCGCAGGACGAGCAGCTCGGCGTTCTTGGAGACCGATGACCGGCCGAGCAGGACCAGCCAGCCGCAGAGCCGCACGAAGATGAGATAGAGCAGGCGCAGGGACACGGATAATCATGATGCCCTACGGCTGATGCTCGCCATCACCGCAGCTCACAGCGCACGCAGACTTCTGGCATCCCACAGCTTGGTTCCGGGGCAGCGGCCACCCGTAGCGCGGGATGCCGGCCCACGGCGGTGCGCCGATTTACCGCGCACAATCCGGTCGGGAAAGGGTGCCGAGCTGGCTGTTCTGCGCGGACGGACGGCCGCGTCACCGCCTCACACAAGGCACGCCGATTCGGCGGTCTGGAGCATTTCGCGGACGGCTTGACGTGCTCTGGCGCTCGCTTATTGGTTGCATAGCGCGACGGGGCCGGACGGCTTACGGTGAGTTTCCGCTCAATCGCTGGGACCCGCGGCTGGCCCAGCTCGGGCCCCGGCCGGGGAAGTGCCTGATGACCACTGCCGCCCCATTCGCTGCGCTCTGGAACCGGCCCCGTGTACTGCGCATGATCCCCCAGGAAAGAACACTATCCGCGAAGCACGGCACAGAGATCCTCATTAGTTAGAGTTAGAGCTCAATCACCCTGCAGACATGTTCATCCACCAGACATGTCCAGCCCGGGAAAGCCTGCCGTCGCTTCGCGGTCCAAGGCCGCGCACGTCGCCTGCCAGTGCGGGGGTTTGCAAGGTGACTACCACGCCGCTGGCGCGGCCGGTCCGGGCCAAGCATAGACGCCAGAGGGCGCGGTGGTGGAAATCTGATGCGCCGCTGCTTGCTCGCCGGGAGCGAGTTCAGCCGAAGCCGAGTTAGATGTGGACGCCAACGAGGATCCCGATGATCAGGCAGGTTACGCCAATCCCCGCCAGCCAGCCGCCGCGGTGCGCGTTGGCCTGCTTGCGGACAAGGTAGTGGCGCGCGAAAGCGATGTCATCGGCGGTGGGTGACAGCCCGACGTTGCGACGGCCGGCGTAGACGAACAGCGCCCTGATCAGGAACGAGAAGCCCCCGACGGCGAACAGGACCGAGAGGCCGAGGAAGTACTCGGCGATTCCGTCCGAGGAGGGCTCCGCCTTCAGCAATAGTCCGGTGACGGCCACGAGCACGCCACATGCGGGCACAAGCGGGGCCGTCCGCGCATTCAGCGCGGCTACGGCACGCTCGAGGTCTTCCACCACGACCGCCGCGGCCTCATCCAGGCTCTGGCCGGTCGCGCGCGAGCGTTCTTCGACTCGACCCATCATGGAATCCAGCGAAGCGATCGCATGATGTCCCCTGGCACGGCGAAGCCCTACGCGTCGAGGGACCGCTCGCATCCACGCGCTCCAGACCGGCGCGTCGCCGGCCCGCCCGGTCGCTCGGACGCGAGGCGGTTGGCTGCCGGGAACCGACTCGCCGACTGGGGCAGAATCATCCGCGCGTGGTCCCTCGCCCGTTGCCACTCGGCGCGATCCCGGCTAGCGCCGCGCGTAGTCCGCGGTCAATGCCTGCGGCCACGAGCCCGACGTACCCAGTGCCTTGCCCAGGAGGGATGGCTTGCTTTCCCATTGCGTCGCGGCTGGCCGCCAAAGGCCGCCGTCTTCGGTGGCAGGACGGTTGCGCCTCTTTTTCACATGATCGACGCTGGCCGTCGTCACGCGGGTTCCGTTCCGCCGCAACGCGCTTGCGGCATCGAGAAGCCGGGATGCCGTCCGCGCTCCCGCCGCCGCCCAATCGGCGCCGGCATGAGCTGGCCTGGATCTGACACAGACCCTAGAGCGAGGAATTCCGGTCCTCGAGCAAGCAGCCCCAGGTGATGCCAAGTCCGGGGACACGGCAACCGCGCCCCCTTCCGCCCGTCAACGGGGAGAGACCGCGCGGCCTTCACCATCAAAGCGATCAACTGCTCCTGTTCGGGTTCCAGCCCTAGTTCTGCAAACGCCGGACGCCTACAGATTACCTGCCAGATTACCCGCGCTAGGCCAGGCCTTGGCTCTCCTGCTCATCAGGCCCCGAGATTTAGATTGCCGCGCGAGACCTGGACAGGTCCCGTGTGGTAGGCCGACGAGGGCCCGATCGTCCCGCGCCATCGACCCGGGTAAGCCCAGCATCATATGAGCGTACGGTCGCGGTGGTCGGGCGCGGTGCCCAAATTCAGCCGATCCCAGGCCGTCCGCCATGAAAATGCGACACGGCCGCCCCGCGGTCTGGTTACGCGCTTGCGCGGGATCCGGACCACAGCCGCGTTGCCCTGGCGTTTATGTGACCTTTGCGATGGCCAAGCCCGCGCTTGCGCCGAGGAGGAGGCGCCGCGACGTTGCGATCGACCCCAAGTGAGAACTCCTGGTTTCGGAACGTTAATCGCCCGGCCGACGATAATACCCGGCCCTCGATCACCACAAAGGCACCCCTTCCAGCGTCCATATCTGCCGGATCTGTCGCTGGGCATGGTCCGGGGACCACTCGCCAGCCGCCCACGTGCCGCGGCCGCGGCTGGACTATGAGTCTCATGCCGTCGCGCTGGACCGCAACGAGCTGGGCGCCTTGCTGGTGGCGGCCGGGCTTGGCCCACCGCTCGAGCATGCGCTGATCTCGCTGCTCGCGCTGAACGGGCTGCGGGTCTCGGAGGCCATCGGCGCTGACATCGAGCACCTCGGCCTGGAACGCGGGCACCGGACGCTGACGATCACCCGCAAGAGCGGCAAGGTCGTCACAATCCCGCTCGCACCCCGCACCGCCCGGGCGATCGACCTGGCCACCGGGGAACGCTGCGACGGGCCTATCTTCGTCACTGGTGACGGGCGGCTCTTCGTCACTGGTGACGGGCGGCTCTTCGTCACTGGTGACGGGCGGCTCTTCGTCACTGGTGACGGGCGGCTCTTCGTCACTGGTGACGGGCGGCTCTTCGTCACTGGTGACGGGCGGCTCTTCGTCACTGGTGACGGGCGGCGGCTGGACCGGCACGGCGCCGGGCACATGGTCCGCCGGGTGGCGCGCCGGGCCGGGATTAGCAAAGCTGTCGGGCCGCACACGCTCAGGCATGCGTTCATCACCGCCGCGCTCGACGCCGGGGTGCCGCTGCGCGATGTGCAACAGGCCGCCTCCCGTGCGGACCCGCTGACCACCATGCGATACGGCCGGGCCCGCGGGAGCCTGGACCGGCATGCGACCTACATCGTCGCGGCCTACATCGCCGGCGCCGCCCGGTAAACCGCACCGGCCGGGAGCAACTCCGCCTGGCGGCCACGGCCGCCAGGCGGACAGGCCGTGGCCGCCCGATGACGACGGCCAAGGGGCGGTCACGGATCGCGACCTCAACCCGAACCCGAACCGCCTAACGTGCGGCTGCGGATCAGGATCAGGCTGGCGCGCGACCATTGCGCAAATCAGATCGATCTGGCACGTTGCGCCCCTGCAGCTCCTGGTAGATTCCAGCGCGAAATCAACGGTTAGCCGGGGGATCGGCGCCCGCTTAGGGCGCCAGCCTGACCTCGCTGTTCTGGCGGCATGTGCGGCCCTTCGGAGAGGTCCGGGCTCGGCATGGGGTCACGGTTGAGGATCGGCGGTTCCGGCTAGGGCACTACGATCATGCGTTCCATCATGTCGTTGTCTTCGTGCTCGACGATGTGGCAGTGGTGCACGTACTTTTGCGGCTTGACGAGCTTACCTGCGCCGTTGAGTGCGGTGCTGGGCAGCGAGAACCTGGCGCGCACGACCGTGACCTGCCCCGGGTTCGCCTTCACCGTCTCCTTCAGTCCCGCCTCGTCCGGATCCGGATCGATCAGTCCGGACTTCAGGAACGGCGTCAGCGTGGAGACGTCCAGCTGCGGGACGCCGTTCGCTATGCCGTATTTCGCGGCGTAGCCGTCGGCGTCGTAGGTGTAGCGGCCCATCACCTTGAACGTGACCAGGTGGGTGTGCATCGGGTGGGTGTCCGGGGTGGTGTTCACGAAGTACCAGTCCTCGACGCTGTTCCACGTCAGCGTCTCGGTGAATTGGCTGCCGTCGCCGTACGGGTGCGCGTTGAGGTTCAGCTTCCAGGTCGGGGTGTCCGGTGTGACCTCGTTCAGCGAGATCATCCGTGCCGCGACCGAGCCGCCGCTCAGCTTCGGCGGTCCCAGGCTGGTCAGCTCGGTCACCTTCGGGTTGGTCGGCAGCGACCCGGGCCCGGGTACGGTCATCGGCGCGCCGCTGGACGCCTTGTGCTTCACCGTGATCTGCATGACCTGGGCCAGCGGCGGCGCCGGGGTGGACACCGGGCCCGGCGGGGTGGCGTTGGTCATGAGCAGCGTCTGGCCTGCGAAACCCCGGAAGTCGCAGATCACGTCATACCTCTCGGCCGGGGTCATCACCAGCCCGCTCGAGCCCGCCGGGTTCACTGGCAGCAGCCCGCCCTCGGTGCCGATGATGGTCATGGGCACGGCCGCGCCGCCGTCCGCCGCGGAGATGTGCAGGTCCATGATCCGGGCGTTGCAACCGTTGAGCACCCGGAACCGGTACACCGCCGGCTCTACCGTCAGTTTTGGCCAGATCTTGCCGTTGACCAGCATCAGGTCGCCGAAGTACTCGCCGATCCACGGCCCGTGCATCGAGGCCGGCGCGACCGGGTACAGCAGCGACCCGTCCGGGTTGAACTGCCGGTCCTGTACCACCATTACCAGCTCGTAGGTGCCGATCGGGCCAGGCAGCAGCGGGTTGGTGCCGGTGTCGAAGGAGTCGCGCATCAGGTAGCCGCCGGCCAGCCCGGCCACCACGTTCATCCGCGTGTCCCCCAGGTAGTGGTCGTGATACCACAACAGGGTCGCCGGCTGCTCGTTCGGGTAGGTCACCGATTGAGTTTTCCCGGACCGGAACGCGTCGGGCTGCGCGAACGGGTTCCCGTCGTCATCGGCTGCGACGAACCCGCCGTGCAGGTGGGTCATGGTCCGGACCTCGGGGAACGGCGGGAATTGCAGGTAGCTGGCACCGCCGTTGGTGAACACCTTCAGGAAATCGTCCGGGGCCAGGCCGTTGGTGTACTTGACCTTCACCGCCCGCCCGCTCTTAGCCACGATCGCCGGTCCCAGGTACGACGCCCCGGTATCGCCCACGCCCGGCCCGCCTGCACGCAGGTACCCGAACAGCGTCGTGACGGGCAGGTCACGATGAACCTTGCGCGAGATCAGGGCCGTTGTCAGCCTCGCCGTCCCGCCGCCGGTCGCGTCGATGGCGTTATCAACAAGGAGCGGCATCGGATCCACATAAGGCGTCAGGCCCGACGCCACCGGCGCCGCCCGTGCCGAGACCGCCGGGGCCCGGGATGTTGCCGCCCACGCCGCCCCGCTCAACAGCCTGCGCCCGGCCACTAGCCCTGCTCCGCCCGCCGCGGTCCACTTGATGAACTCGCGCCGCGTCTTCATGACGACCTCCCGCTCAGAAAGGACCATCCTGACCCGCTATCGTCCTGAAAACGCTGGGAAGGTATTCTGCGGGGTCTGTGGCTGTTAGTGCCAAACGTCCCAGACCGGGTTTTCCGGATTACGTTTGCCCGGATAGATGCGGAAATGTCAGTAGCCTTGCTCTCGGTGGTGCCGGGGGACCCGAAGCTGTCTGATCGGATGCGGCCCGGCTGCCAGGGCTGCTGCAGCTCCCACGGCAACCCGCGGCCGCGGGCGCGTCGGCGGCGAGGATGGTGAGGGTCTGCCGGTATTTCACCGCGGTCCCCGGCGACCAGGCGGCCGGGTCCGGGGAGAATCGGAACAGGATTGAACGCCAAGCCTGAGCTGATGACTGCCACTCGGGCCACCACGCCAGCAGGCGGCGGGATGCTCCTCTGCTCTCAGCCCTGCACCCGCGCGAGGCTTCACGATACGTAACCGGCCCTCGGCTCGAAGCCGCGCACGTACCCGCCGCTATCTGGAGTCCGATCAAGACGCTGACCGCCCAGATCAGGAATCTGGGTGGGCATCGCCCCGGCGCCTGCTCACGTTTTCAGGTGCGCGTCGAAGAACGCGACGATCCTGCGGCGGGCGTCCTGCGCGGACGGCTCGTGGTAGCCGGCGTGGGTGATCCGCGCCAGGATGCCAGCGACCGGGCCGGGCTCGGCCGCGGGCTGGTGCAGGAAGGCGTGCCCGGCGTCCGGGTACACCTTGATGTCGTGGTCCGCATCGACCTGGCCGAAGGTTTGTCCCCGGCCGGCCCGCAAGTCACCAAACATCCTTAGCAGGCACGCGGCCGGCCGCCCCCAGAAGCCCAGGTCGACCGACAGGGCCAGGTACCCGGCGCCGGCCAGCCAGTCCGCCTGCGCACGCACCGCCTCATCCATGCCGAACCCGTCGTGCAGCACCACCACCCCCGGCCAGCAGCCCTCACCGGCGGGCCGCGACAGGTAGGCGGCATCCCGCCCACGGGCGTGGGGATCGTGACATCCACCGCAGCCTGCCCTCCGTCCATCGCCGCTGATCTGTACGCCGTTCCCGATTGATTGCCTGGCTGCTGTTTCCGCGCCGGAGTGGGCATTATGTGGCCCGAACGTTTCCGCTGATAGGCGGGACGCGCGCTTCGAAGACCGGCGCTCGAGCGACCGGCTTGGGATTGCCCGGACGATACCGCCAGAGACCGCGCCGGGTTTCAGCTGGCGAATGCCGGGGCGTAGTCGCGTGCGAACTGGCTGACGTCCCGTGGCGGCGTGCCGGTGACCTCAGCGACCGCCGGGGACACTGATGCTGCCTCCCCGCGCCGGTAATGCGCGTAGTCCTCCAGCAGGCCCTGGACCTGCCAAGGTGGCAGGATCCCCTGCAGGGTGCTGGCGAATGTTTCGGGTGGTACGTCGATGAAGGTGATGTCGCGCCCGAGGGCGGAGGTCAGCGCCGCGGCGATCTGCGCGTGGGTGATGGAAGCGGGACCGGTCAGGGTGTATGTCGCGCCCTCGTGGCCGGCCTCGGTGAGCGTGGTGGCGGCCACGGCGGCGATGTCGCGCACGTCTATGGCACTGACCCTGGCCTCACCGATCGGGGCGTAGAACTGGCCCTGGGCGGCAATCGGCCCGGCGAAGGCGAGCAGGCCCTGGAAGAACAGGTTGGGCCGCAAGAAGGTGCAGGCGATGCCCAGGTCACGGACATGCCGTTCCACCGCGGCGTGATAGCGCAGGAACCGCACCGGTGACTGCTCATCGGCGGCCAGCTGGGAGAGCACTACCAGGTGATCGACGCTGCCTGGGCCGCCAGGTCGGCGAAGCGCTGCTGCTGCGCCTCGGCTCGCTCGGAGGAGGGCGTGACCAGGTAGGCGCGCCCGGCGCCCTCCAGCGCCGCGGCCATCGATACGGCATCGTCAAAGTCGGCAACAGCCACCGGAACGCCGGCGGGAAGCTTGCTGCGGTCCGCCTCCGTGCGCACCACGGCCCGCACCGGTGCCCCGCGCCCTATTAAGGCGTCCAGGACGGCCCTTCCGGTGTTGCCGGTCGCCCCGGTCACCAGGACCGGGCTGGTCTGCTGATCCATTGTCATCACTCCTTGCGACGCGGCGCCTTGGCAGCGCTATCGAGATTGCCTGTCAGCTGCGATCACGGATCGCCCTTTGGGGTGGTCACCCGGCGGGCACCTGGCGCCGTCCAGACCGGCAACCCGCCAGGCAGCCGCTGCCATGCTGCCAGCGGCTTACCGATGCCGCCTACGATCCAAACCGCGGCGATCACCAGGGCGCCTAGGACAGGCGGATATGCCCGTTCATGACGGCTAGTAAATCACCTGGCCACACGTACACGGAGTCGGCGATCCGTCCCTGGATGGGAGATCTCTCTGATCGCACTCCGTGGTAGGCGCTGGTTACCCGCTCACGATCCGTATCCGCTATTCGGCGCGGCCAGGGCCCTCACTGCAGCCGCCAACTGAGGAGCGCCCGATCGGGTCGTCATGGCGCACCTAGCGATCTTGTGCGGGCTTTGGGTGCAACAGTGAGACACCGCGTGCTGGCCCGGGCGGCATTCCATGTCGGCAGGGCGGGGTAGCGTCGGGGGCGACGCCGAGGGAAGGACGGAACGCTATGTGCGGTCGGTACGTATCGGTGGCTCGCCTGCAGGAGCTGCAGGAGCACTACAGGGCCACCGGCGCTGGTGACAGCACGGAGCTGGCGCCATCCCACAACGTCGCCCCGACCAACAAGGTCTATGCCGTCCTGGAGCGCGACCGGACGGACGGGGCCGGGGCCCAGCGGCAGGTGCGCGCCGTGCGGTGGGGTCTGGTGCCGGCGTGGTGAAAACCGGGCATCGACCCCAAGACCAGCAAGCAGAAGACCATGCCATCGCTGCACAACGCCCGGGCCGACAAGGTGGCGACCGCTCCGTCGTGGCGCGGCCCGTTCGCCAGACGCCGGGCGGTCATCCCCGCCGCCGGCTACTACGAATGGCTGCCCACCCAGAACGCCGACGGGAAGCCCTTCAAGCAGCCGTACTACATCCACCCAGCCGGCGGGCTGCTGTCGTTCGCCGGGCTGTACGAGCTGTGGCCCGACCCGGCCAAGGAGGAGGACAACCCGGACCGATGGCTGTGGTCGGCCACGATCATCACCCACCACGCCACCTGGCTCGCCGGGGTGATGAACGACCGCACCCCGTTATCCTGCCCCCGGACCGGATCGACGCCTGGCTCGACCCGGAACTCACCGACAAGATCGCCGCACGCAAACTCATCAGCGGGATAGAGTACGAGCCGCTGCAGGTCCGGGCCGTCTCCACCACGGTCAACAAAACCGGGCGCGGCGGCTTCCGAGGGCCCGAGCTCGATCGGGCCGACGTTGGCGCGTCGGTCGGATGGCACGCCCATGCACAATAGTCCCTGACTCCCTCGACGACGGGGTGGACGACGCGGCCCGTCGGTCTGTGTCGCTGCTCGACAGGCTCGTCCGGGAGGGTGCCCGGCGGATGCTCGCGGCCGCGTTGGAGGCTGAGGTCGCCGCCTACATCGACGCGCACGCCGGCGAGGTCGACGAGCGCGGCCAGCGGCTGGTGGTCCGCAACGGCCACCACGCCCCGCGGCAGGTGGTCACCGGGGCGGGGGCGGTCGAGGTGGTGGCTCCGCGGGTGAACGACAAGCGGGTCGACGAGACCACGGGCGGGCGCCGGCGGTTCTCCTCGGCGATCTTGCCGCCGTGGTGCCGCAAGTCCCCGAAGGTGTCGGAGGTGCTGCCGCTGTTGTACCTGCATGGCTTGTCCGGCAACGACTTCGGCCCCGCGTTGGAGCAGTTCCTCGGCACGTCGGCGGGCTTGTCCGGGGCCACGGTGACCCGGCTGACCGCCTAGTGGCAGGACGAGGCCAAGGCCTTCAATGCCCGCGACCTTTCCGGCGTCGACTACGTCTAATTCTGAGCCAGGCCGAGCTGCTGGCGTTCTTCGATTACCCGGCCGAGCACTGGATTCACCTGCGCACGACCAACCCCATCGAGTCCACCTTCACCACCGTGCTTTGCCAGCGAGGCCGTCAACGCAACCCACCTCGTCCCGCTAGTCCGTTCCGGCGCGGTATTCAAGAACGGCAAGCTCATCACCCGCCTGATTCCTTCCGTTTGACGCATGCCAATATCGGCATATGATAGCGCCCATGGCACGAGCAGCGACGACATCGGACGTCTTCAACGCGATCGCCGAGCCGCAGCGCCGGGAGATCCTGGTGCTGCTGCGGGCGGGTGAGCGGCCGGTGACCGAGCTGGCCCAGGAACTGGGGATGACCCAGCCGGGGGCGTCCAAGCACCTGCGGGTGCTCCGGGAGGTCGGGCTGGTGCGGGACCGCAAGGCGGGCAAGCAGCGCCTGTACGGCCTTGACGCCCGCGGGCTGCGACCGGTTCACGAGTGGACCGGCGGGTTCGAGCGGTTCTGGAACGAGAGCTTCGACCGGCTGGACGCGTACGTGCAGGACCTCAAGCAGGCAAGGCAGGAGGAGTAGCTGATGAGCGCGACGGGACAAGGAGCGCCGGCGCAGTCCGCGACGGCCGGCCGCCAGATCGTGATCACCCGGGTCATCACAGCCCCACGGGAGCTGGTGTTCGAGGCGTTCACCGAGGTCCGGCACCTGTCGCGGTGGTGGGGCCCGGAGGGGTTCACCACCACCACGCGGGCGTTCGAGTTCCGCGTCGGCGGGGAGTGGGACTTCGTGATGCACGGACCGGACGGGACGGACTACCAGGAGTGGATCTCCTGGACCGAGATCGCCCCGCCGGAGCGGATCGCGCTGCTCCACGGTGAGTCCCGCGGCGACCCGAACGCCTTCGAGTCGGTCCTCACGTTCGCGCCCGACGGCGCGGCGACCCGGATCGAGATGCGCACGGTGTTCCCCACCAAGGAGCTGCGCGACGAGGCGGTCGAGAAGTACCACGCGATCGAGGGCGGCCAGCAGACCCTGGGCAACCTGGCTGCCTACGTCACCGAGATCGTCCGGAAGGCAGTGGAGGACTGATGGCCGGGAAGGTGTTCTTCAGCGTGACGATGTCGCTGGACGGGTTCATCGCGCCCAGGGAGCGCATAGACGACCCGGATGTGCAGCGCTGGATGGCGCAGTGGATGGAACTGCAGCAGTGGATATTCCCGCAGCGGTTCTTCCGGGAGAACCTGAAGCTCGGCGAGGGCGGCCAGGAAGGGCGCGACAACGACATCGCGCGGGAGACGTTCGAGCGCACCGGCGCGAGCGTGATGGGCAAGCGCATGTTCGACCTCGGCGAGCAGGCGTGGCCGGAAGAGGCGCCGTTCCACACGCCGGTCTTCGTTGTGACGCACGAGAAGCGTGACCCCTGGAAGCGGCCGGGCGGGACCACCTTCCACTTCGTCAACGACGGCATCGAGCCCGCGCTCGACCAGGCCCGCGAGGCCGCCGGCGACCGGGACGTCCGCATCGCGGGCGGCGGCGCAACGATCCTGCAGTACGTGAACGCCAGCCTGATCGACGAGTTCTCGATCGCGCTGTCGCCCGTGCTGTTCGGCTCCGGAATCCGCCTCTTCGAGGGCGTGGACGCGGGCCGCGTGGCCCTGGAGCAGGTCCGCGCGGAGCCGACGCAGCGGGTGACCCACCTGACCTACGCAGTCCGGGAGCGGTAACTGTCTCGAACTCAGCGCTCCCCCGCCGAGGTCAGCAGCGCGGTGAGATCCTCGACGCTCTGAGCGTCAGGAAGGGCGAGCGTTCGGGCCGCGATCTCGGCCGCGCGCTCCTCCGGGAGAGACCTCACGGCGTTGTAGTGGAACTTCCTCGCCAGCTCAGGCTTCGCCAGCGAGTCACCAAGGGCCCCGGCTCCCGCGCCGGCGGTGTCGCGATGGCGTTCAAGCTCATCGAACCAGCACAGACCCGGTGGCGGGCCGTCTACGCACCCCACCTCGTCGCGCTGGTCCGTTCCGGCGCGGTATCCAAGAACGGCAAGCTCATCGAAGGATCCGACGAATCAGAGGGTGATGATCAGCAAGTCGCGTGACACGCCGATCCACAGGTCTTGACTATTCCTCCGCCGGCGGCGAACCGCGGAATGCCGTTGCGGAAGTCGCCGCTTCGAAGGTTGCCGTGGTATCGATCGTGCCGGTGAGGAATCCCTTGCCAGTGGGCTGAACGGGACGAACCCGATGCTGAGCTCCGAAATGCCGGGATGATCTCGGCCTCCGGGGCCCGCCACCATAGCGAGTATTCCGATTGAAGCACGGTAAGCGCTGTACGGCGTGGCGCGGCGGATCATGCCGGTGCAAGACGGCGGACTGGTGGCGCAGGATCAGATCTCTGCGGTCTTCCACGCCCTTCTTACGCCGGGCGAGCCGTAGCCACTTAGCTTAGTGGGTGAGCCCGTAAGTTCGTCGGGCCTGTCGTTATGCGGCCTGTGGCAGGCTGGCTGGTTTCTCGTGGGCGCTGGTCCGCTCGAGGAGCCGGGCCAGGTCAGCGGCGGTGTATTTCCAGTTGAATGGCCTGGCGGTCTGGTTGTAGCGGTCGATGAAGGCCAGCAGGGTGGCGGCGAGCTGAGCCGTGCTGGCGAAGTCGTTGGGTGAGATGACCTTTTTCTGGATGATGGAGAAGACGATCTCCACTTGGTTCAGCCAGGAGGCGTGCACCGGTGTGTGGATCATGATGGCGTTCGGGTAGGCGCGGCGCAGCCGCCGGGCCGCCTCCTTGCCGCGGTGGTCCGAGCCGTTGTCCACGATGACGAATACCCGGCTGGCACTGTTGTACGGCTCGGCGCTCATGACCTGGCCCATCAGTGCCATGAACGGGGCGATCCCGGTGGTGCCGGGGGTGGAGGCGAACACCTTCCCGGTGCGGGCATCCAGGGCTGCCAGCAGCGCCAGCGCGCTGGCGCTCGTATTCGTGCTCCACCCGGGCCTGCCGGCCAGGGGCGGGCGGGCTGGTGGGATGGCATCGGGCGCGGGCCTGGATGGAGGGCTTGGCGTCCACCGAGATGACCCGGTCGCCCGGCCGCAGCCGCTTGCCCTGGTAGTACCCCTGGTACAGGTCGAGGATGACGGTGGCCTTGGCGGCGAAGTCCGGGTCGCGCGGGTAGATCCACGATTGGTACTGCCAGGGCTTGATGGGGTGCTCGGCCAGGATCCGCAGCACCGACGATGGTGAGATCTGGCTGGCCAGCCCCGCCCTGGTGATCTCGGCGGCCAGTTCCGGGCCGGTCCAGCGGGCCAGCGGCACCCCGGTGGCGGCGGGCAGCTGGCAGGCCAGCGCGACCACCGCGGCCCGTTCCAGCGCGCTGATCCGCCGCGGCCGCCCGGACCGGGGCAGGTCCGCCAGGCCGTCCAGGCCCCGGGCGGCGAACCGGCCCCGCCACTTGCGCACCGTGTCCACACTGACGTGCAGGTCCGCGGCGATGCGGGCGCTGGCCCGGCCGCGAGCGGCGGCCAGCACGATCTGCGCCCGCAGCCAGTCCCGGTACGCGGTCTTGCCCCCGCGGGCACGTTTCTTTAACATCCTGCGCTCACCAGCACTCAGCGTGACCAGCACCGCGCGATACTGCGGCATGCCGCCTCCAGGGGTAAATCACCAGCACATGACCCGCCCCCAGGCCCGTGATCATAACGGGCAGCGCGGGCCCGGCGGCACAATGAGGCCCATGGCCGCCATCCCGGAATCCACCCGCAACTCGATCACCTTGCGGCTGCTGGACCACGCCGAAGCCCACTGGCCCCAGCTCACCCGGGTGAAGGTCACCTACCGCGGTGGCTTCGGCTACGTCACCGGCGTGCTCCGCAACGGCGAGAACATCCCGCTATGCCGCCTGCGCTACGGCGGCTCGGCCCATTCGTTCGGCTTCGCGCTCTACTCCGCAGCCCACGACCGCTACCAAGACGCGATCCTGCGCACCGGTCTCCCCACCGGCACCCCGCAAGAAGCCCTCGACACCGCCTGCACCATCCACCTCGCCGGGCTCGGCCACGAGCCAGACTCGTGACCCCGGCCCCCAACCCCCGAGGAATTACGGGCTCACCCACTAAGCTTGGCGTTTAACCTGCTGCTGCATCGGCGGATTCGAACTGCTTAGCGCTTTTGCCGACGTCGTGGCGGGTGGCGGGCCGGCGGTTCTTCGCCCCGGGCGGTCGGCCGGGGCCTGGCTTTCCGGGTTTCGGTGCGCTCGCGAGGACGGGCAGGGTGGCGTGGACGGCCCGGAACCCGCGGCGGACGCGGGCGGGGGTGAGCCTGCGCTGGCTGGCAAGGCTGCTGCCAGGGCAGCCGGCGGTCGGCGGCCAGGCGGCGGGCGAGGTGCAGCTGGGCGCAGGCGGCGATGACGAGCCAGGTCCAGCGGTCGGCGGCGGCCGGGTCGCGGAGTTTCGGGCGGGTCCAGCCGAGGGACTGCTTGAGGAACCGGAACGTGTGCTCAAGGAGCAAGCCAGATTGCACACATAGATGAGCCGGGGATTGGGAATTCCCCGGTTATTGGCGTTGAGGGCCTGCTGGCCTTGGTCACGGCTGTCCGGCGGTGGCGGGACGCGCAGGCAGGTGGGGGTGAGGGAGATGGGCTCCGGTGTCAGCAGGGGCAGCCGTGTCCCCCAGTTAGCGGCCTCGATGGGCGGGGTCCCGCCCTGGGATGCGTTCCCGGAGGTGAACCGGGCGGTGGTGGGGCGCCTGCTGGGCCAGCTGGTCGAACGGATGATTCGCCCGGCGGTGAGCGGCCGGGGCGGGGGTGAGCGCGGTGAGTGTGGCGGTGAGGTTGCCGTGGGAGCGGTCGGAGGGCAAGATTCAGGCCTGGCATCGTGATCGGCTGGCGGCCGTGTACGTCCGTCAGTCCACTGCGGCCCAGGTCGTTGACCATCAGGAGTCCACGCGGCTGCAGTATGGGCTGGTGGAGCGTGCGGTCGCGCTGGGCTGGGCGGCGGCGCGGGTCTTGGTGATCGACGAGGATCTGGGGCATTCCGCCTCGGGGGCAGATGCGCGGCCCGGGTTCCAGCGCCTGGTCTCCGAGGTCGGGCTAGATCACCTGGGCATCGTGCTGGGCGTCGAGATGTCCCGGCTGGCCCGGTCGGGCCGTGAGTGGCACCAGCTTCTTGAGTTGTGCGCGCTTTCCGGTGCGCTGCTGGGCGACATGGACGGTGTTTACGATCCGGCCGAGCACAATGACCGGATGCTGCTGGGGTTAAAGGGCACGATCAGCGAAGCTGAACTGCACCTGATCAGGCAGCGGATGTGGTCCGGGCGGATCGGCAAGGCCCGGCGGGGTGAGCTGGCGGTTCCGCTGCCGATCGGGTTCGTGCGCCGATTGTCGGGCGAGGTGGTACTCGATCCCGATGAGCAGGTGCGCAGTGTGGTCCGCCTGGTCTTCGACCTGTTTGAACGGCTGGGCACGGTCAATGCGGTCTTGTGCTATCTGGCGGATAATCACATTCAGCTCGGGGTGCGGCTGCGGGAGGGGCCCGAGCGCGGGGAGCTGGCCTGGCGCCGGCCCAGCCGGGCGGGAGTGCAGAACATGCTGCGCAATCCGGCCTACGCGGGGATCTACGCCTATGGCCGCAGCGCGCTGGATCCGAGACGCCGGCAGGCTGGGCGGCCTTACACTGGCCGGGTTCGGGTCGGGCCCGGCCGGTGGCTGGTCTACCTGCCCGGGGTGCTGCCCTCCTACATCAGTGCCGAGCAGTATGAGCGGATCATGCGGCGGTTGGAAGCCAACAGGTCCCGGTCGCAGAGCCAGGGCGTGGTGCGCGATGGCCCGGCGCTGCTGGCGGGGCTCGTGGTGTGCGGCCGCTGCGGCGCGAAGATGACGGTGCGCTATCAGCGCGGCCGGGGCGGGACGCTGCGGCCGGCCTACGTGTGCGCACGCGGCAAGAGCGATTACGGCGATGCGCAGTGCCAGCAGCTGGCGGGGACCTGCGTGGATGACTATGTCACCGCGCTGCTGCTGAAGGCGATGGAGCCGGCCGCGCTGGAGGTTTCCCTGGCCGCGGCCGGGCAGGTGGAGGAACAGCGGGCGCAGGTGGACCGGATCTGGCGGCAGCGACTGGAACGCGCTGAGTACGCCGCGGAGCGGGCCCGGCGCCAGTATCAGCTGGCCGAGCCGGAAAACCGGCTGGTGGTGCGGCAGCTGGAGAAGGACTGGGAGGCCGCCCTCGCCGAGCGCCAGCGGCTGAGCGAGGACTACGACCGGTTCACCGCCACCCGCCCCCGGGTGCTGACCGCGGCCGAACGAGAGCAGATCCGTTTGCTGGCTGCCGATATCCCCGCGGTCTGGGACGCCCCCACCACAACCACCGCCGACCGCAAAAAACTGATCCGGCACCTAGTCGAGCAGGTCCGCATCGCGGTCGCCGGCATCAGCGAGAAGGTCGACGTGGACATCGCGTGGGTGGGCGGGCACCACACCCAGGGACAGGTCGTGCGGCCGGTGGCCACCCTGGCCCAGCTCAGCTACTACCCTCAGCTCCGGGAACGAGCCCGGGAACTGATCGGGGCAGGCCTGACCACGGCCCAGATCGCCAACCAGCTCAACGCCGAAGGATTCCGTCCTCCCAAACGGACCGAGATCTTCACCCCGAACGCGGTCAGCGACCTGGTCCGCGCTCTGGGCATCACGCGCACTCGCATTCCCGCGCTCCGGTCCCGCCCGCCCCTGGCCGAGCACGAGTGGTGGCTGCGCGACCTCGCCGAGCACGTGGGAATGCCAGAAATCACTCTCGACGCGTGGGTGCGGCGTGGCTGGGCAACTGGCTACCTGCACCCGCAGTCCGGGAACCGGGTCGTGCGCGCCGACCCGGCCGAAATCGAACGCCTCCGCGCGCTGCACCTGGTGCCGCGCGGACAGCACAACCGCCGCCGCTGGATGAAAGATCAGGCCGCCGGGATCAACATCGAATCCGACACGGAAGAAAACGACAATGAAACAGCCCCGCAGGAATGACAGCACTGTGGCTTGCTCGTCTCGAGATCAAAGCGGCGCAGGAATGCCTGCCAGCACAGGTCCGCCTCGGCGGTGTCCGCGTCCGGGCGGGAGGTCCACAGCCACACCGGCTTCGGCGCGCGGTCATGGGGCAGGCGGTCGACGGTGAGCCGGATGAGCGTGCCCTCGATTACAGGCAGTTCGCCCTGGTGGCCCTCCCAGGCGCCGCGTGCCTTCAGCTTCGGGTGCGCCCGGTTCCACGAGCAGGCGGCTGCGGTCCCGTACCGGCTGGTCTGCGTGGTGGTGACCGCGTCCGGCTCCGGGCGGGCCGCGTCCGCGGCCAGCCTGAGCTCGGCACCGTGCCTCACCGGTCTGCCCATCTGGCCGGGCCGGCGGGGCGGCGGGGGCTGCCGCAGCACCCGGTTGGTCCCGAGCCGGCCGGTGACCTGCACGGGAAGGTCGCGCAGCAGCCAGGCGAGCCGGGCCGGCTCGTACCCGGCATCGAAGATGACCATGATGTCCGGGTCGCCCTTATGCCAGTGCCCGGCCGAGACGAGCCGCGTGACCACGTCGCGGACCTGGGCCGCGGTGACCGCGGCCAGGTCGTCGTCCGGGCCGAGCCGGACCGCGTCCAGCGGCAGCGTCCACGACGTGCGGCCCGGCTCCAGCGCCGCGACGAACGAGTACGGCCAGCCCGGGATCATCTGAGCGCTGTTCTTGCCCCGCCCGTAGCAGTGGCAGAACGACCGGCCCGGGCTGGTCTCCGCGTCCGGCCGCAGCCAGTTGCTTACATCGGCGGCAAGCCGGATCCGCCCGTCGGCCCAGGCTGGCAGCGGCAGCCCGGACAGTGCCCGCCGCAGCCGGGCAACGCGGACCTCGCCGCAGTTCAGCGCGTCGTAGACCGCGCCGTGCCCGCGGCGGCACTCCGGCTCCAGGCACAGCTCCGCCAGCATCAGCACCCGCCCCGGCTTGCACAGCACCGCATCGCACGCCTCGAACAGCACGTCCCGGCGCGCGCCCAGCGACAGGTACAGCTCGCGGCGGAACCCCGCCAGCCGCCCCAGCGCCGCATCCGCCCCGGCTCCGTCCTCGTGCCACGACATAATGAAAGCCACGGCCACCGCCTCGTTCTCCAGGTCTCTTCGCACGAACCTGAAGATCATGAAGCGGTGGCCGCCTCATGTCACCACGACACACCGGGCAACACAAGAGACTCAGGACAACAAGGGCCTGTAACCTCAGGTGTGTAAAAGCTTTTGAATTATTTGATTTATGTGCTCCCTACCGTAGGCGGTGTGGATAGGCGGTGTCGAGCTCGTTGAGGGCTTCGCGCCAGCCCATGACGCGCTGGCCTTCGACGAGGCGGGCGGGCCGGTCCGAGCGCTTGCCGGTGGCCTGGCGGCGGGCGGCGCGCTCGCGGGCGCGCTTGTCCTCGATGTTGATGATGGCCAGCCAGAGCAGCTTGACCACGGCGTCGTCGGCCGGGAAGTGGCCGCGGGCCTTGGTCACTTTCCTGAGCTGGTAGTTCAGGGATTCGATCGTTATCTTGAGCTTGCGTGTCAGCCAGGGCTGTGACCTGCGTCGTCCCGTCGTGGACAGTGTCGCCGACGGGACGCTCGCGGCCTGATTCCTGGTGTCTCACCTTTCTGGATCGTTACCTGTTCGGGTCCGTGACGACCGCTGGTCGCCGAGTGCGCGGGCGAGCTGGCGGCGGAGCCGGGTGTTCTCGTCGGCGAGCTGCCTGTTGCGGTCGAGGGCAGCGGCGAGCCTGGCGCGCAGTGACGCATCGGTGGACCGCTGGGCGGCGGGGACGCCGCCGGCGGTGTTTGTCTCCTGCCGTAGCCTGCGGATCTGGCTGCTGATGTCGGGCTGGGTATAGAGCCAAGACCTCGAGATGCCTGCTGCCTGAGCGACTCCGGCGAACGTCACAGGAACGCCGGCCCGGTCGAGCTCGCGCAGCGCCTGGACGGCCCTGGACCGGGTCAGCTCGTGCCGCCGGGCGGCGGCCTCGGAGAGAGGGTCAGGGCGCATCGCCGGGAGCCTTCCCGTTGTCGTCGGCCTCGAGAATGGCGATGATCTTGTCGAGGTTGGCGGCGACCTGCTTGTTCATCTCGGCGACGCGGGCCTGCCCGTTCGCCTGCGCGGCGGAGATGATCTGGAGCGTCTGCTGCCGCTGGGCGTGATGCTGCGGGAGGAACTCCGCCGTGGTCACGAACATCGGGCAAGTCAGGCAAGAGTTTGCGCGCGGGCAGGTGCGGACCATCGGAAGCTCGCAGTAGCCGTTCGGCAGCGCCTGGGTGGCCCGGGACAGCCGCTGTTTCGACCAGGCGGCCTCGCCGAGCGGGCCGTCGGGGCTGATCTGGACGGGCTGGCCCTGGGCGTTGACCTTGCGGGCTTTCTCCCAGTGTCCGCGGACGGTCTTATCGGACAGCCGGGCGTAATGAGCGGTCATGAGCGGCGAGTCATGATCGAGTATCTTCTGCACGACATGCTGCGGGACGTCGCGGTTGATCAGGACGGTTCCCAGCGTGTGCCTCCACTGATGGGGAGTGAGGCGCACCGGTTCGCCGTGCTCGTCGCGGACGTCGCAGCGCTCGAGCCAGTGGCAGAGCGCCAGCCGGTAGGTGGAGCTGCTGACCGGGGTCTTCCCGTCCGGGTTCTTGGCCGGCCGCGGGAACAGCACGGTGCCGGCCGGGCAGCGGCCCAGGATGCTCTGCTGCTGGCCGCAAATCAGTGCCAGCAGCTCGTCGTCGACGGGGACGAGCGCCTCGCGTTTCATCTTGTGGTTGAGGTAACGCAGGTAAGGAGCTCCGCTGTCGTCGGTGACGGTGCAGTCGAAGGGAAGCCTGAGCGCGTCGGAGACCCGCAGGCCGCAGCGGATCAGGATGAGCGTGGCCAGCCGGTAGGCTGGGTTTTCCTCGCGGGCAAGGTTGCCGGGCTGCTCGACCTGGGCCATCACGTGCCCCGCCAGCGCCCGTGGAACAAGCTCGATGCGGGGCGGCTGGTCGCCGGGGAAGATCATCGCGCCCGGCGGCAGGCCGGGGGCCCAGCCGTGCTGGCGGACTGCGGTAAGGAACAGGCCGATCGTGCTGATGTGGGCGCCGTGCTCCCGCCTGCCGCTCATGGCGGGCCTTGACCGTGTTCGGCGACCGGCCGATGTCAGTCAGATAGGCCAGGAACCGGTCCACCGGGACGACCGGCACGTCGTCGTCTCCGAGAACCGTCCACGATCGGATCCCCGAACCGGGGATCACCACCGGATGCACGAGCATCGTCTCCTCCTTGAGCAACGTCATGGACAAGGCAGGAGATAACCATGAAAAAACCGCCATCCGGGCACGTCAGAGTACCCGTGGCGGCCGTCAAGGACACGTCAGCTGAGGCTTGAGATAACGATGGCGTTGGTGGTGTAGAGCAGCTTGCGCACGGCGGGGCTGAAGGCCAGGAACGGGGTGAACTCGTCCCAGGCGGCCTCGAACACCCGGGCGGCCTGGGGGTATTTCGTGCCCCACGGTGAGGCGGCGAACGCGGCCAGGGCGTCGAAGGCGGCCTCGGCTGTCGGCGCGGTGCAGATCGTGCGGAGCCCGGCCGCGACCGCGGCCGCGTCCCGGCGGGCGACCGGCCGCAGGGCGTTGCGGACCAGGTGCACGTTATGCCGATATCGGCATAAGGTGCATTACCCCGACACCGTCGTTATGCCGATACCGGGTGGCCCGGCGCTGGCGGGCGGGGGTGAGCGGGTCTTGGGTATCGGCATAATCGAGCGCGCCGCGGCGTGACGCTGTCCTCTCCGACTCTCGGAGAGGACAGCGAGCATGGATGTTCTGTACGGGGTCCGCATGACGGGCCCGCTGGTGCCGCACGCAACAGGGCTGGCTGGTGAACTGGCCCGGCTGGGCTTCACGGAGATGTCGGCGCGGGCCCAGCTGGGGCTGGCCGCCCACCTGAGCCGGTGGCTTGATGCTGCCGGGCTGGGCACGATGGCGCTGACCGCGCCGGTGGCAGAGGAGTATCTGGCGGCGCGCCGGGCGGCCGGGTATACCGCCTACCTGACGCCAAAGGCGCTGGCGCCGCTGCTGGGTTACCTGCGAGAACTGGGCGTGGCTCCTGAAGCGGAGATCGCCGTGCCGGCGACGCGGGCGGAGGCCTTGATCGAGCGGTACCGGTGCTATCTGCTGGCCGAGCGCGGCCTGCGGGAGAAGGTTGTCCGCGGCTATGCGGACTCGGTCCGGCCGTTCGTCGCCAGCCACGCCGCGGCTGACGCGGATCTGAGGTGGCTGACGGCGGGCGATGTCACGGCGTTCCTGACCGGCGAGTCGCGGCGGCTGGCCCCGAAGACCGCTCAGCGGCTGGCGACGGCACTGCGCTCGCTGCTGCGGTTCTGGCACGTGGAGGGCCTGATCAGCGGACCGCTCGACCGGGCGGTTCCCAAGGTGGCCAACCGGCGGCCGGGGCTTCCGCGGCCGCTGAACCCGGCGCAGGTGCGGGCCCTGCTGGCCTCGTGTGACCGCAGGACCGCAGGCGGGCGCCGTGATCTGGCGATGATGACGCTGCTGGCGCGGATGGGGCTGCGCGCGGGTGAGGTCGCCGGGCTGCGCCTAGACGACATCAACTGGCGGCGCGGCGAGATCACCATCGCCGGCAAGGGGAACCGCCGCGACCAGCTCCCGTTGCCTGCCGATGCAGGCGAGGCAGTCGCGGACTGGCTGCGGCATGGCCGGCCGCCCACGGCCCTGGACCGCAGTGTGTTCATCCGGATCAAGGCTCCGCACCGGGGCCTGACGTCCGGCGGGGTCACGATGGCTGTGTTCGCGGCCGGGCAGCGGGCCGGGCTGGGCACGATCTATGCGCACCGGCTGCGGCACAGCGCCGCCACCGCCATGCTCGCCGAGGGCGGGTCGCTGGCTGAGATCGGCCAGGTGCTGCGACATCGGCGGCCCGCGACCACGGCGGCATATACCAAGGTCAACATCGAGGCGCTGCGCGCGCTCGCCCGCCCATGGCCGGGAGCCTCGTTGTGACCGGGCTGCGCCCGGCGCTGGCCGGCTATCTGGACCTGCGCCGCGGACTGGGGTTCAAGCTGGACCGCGACGCCAAGCTGCTGGACCAGTTCATCGCCTACCTGGAACAGCGCGGGACCGGCACGGTCACCGTGACCGACGCGCTGGCCTGGGCCACGCTGCCCCCGAACGCCAGCCCGGGCTGGCTGCGGATGCGGATGACCGTGGTCCGCGGCTTCGCCGCCTACCTTGCCACCCTCGATCCGTCTGCCGAAGTGCCCCCGGCCAGCCTGCTGCCGGGCGGAACCCGCCGTGCCGTTCCCTACCTGTACTCCGCCGCCGACATCGCGGCGCTGCTCACCCAGGCGGGCCGGCTCAAGACGCCACTGCGCCAGGAGACGATCAGGACGCTGATCGGCTTGATGGCAGTCACCGGCATGCGGGGCGGCGAGGTCGTCGCGCTCGATGATGAGGACTTCGATCCCGGCTGTGGCGTGCTGCTGGTGCGGCACGCCAAGCTCGGCAAGCACCGGCTGCTGCCGCTGCACGCCACCACCGTCATGGCGCTGCAGGCCTACCGGCAGCTACGTGACCGGCGGTTCCCCCGCCCGGCCAGCCCGGCGCTGCTGGTATCCAGCGCCGGGACCCCCTCTCTGTCAAACTTGTGTGAGACATGGGACGTGTGAAAACTAACGAGCAAGCAGGGCGAGACGGGACCACACACGACAGTGACGATGACGTTGGCTGACCAGGCCGCGATCGCGGGGCATGATGGTCAGATGGGCGGCAGCGGCAGGCCGCAGCGGCGCACGTTCACCGCGGCGTACAAGGCGAAGATCCTGGCTGAGTACGAGCAGGCCGGGCCGGGTGAGCGGGGCGCGATCTTGCGCCGGGAGGCGGTAACTACCGGCCATATTTCCGACTGGCGGAAAACCCGTGATAAGGGCGGGCGGAAGGAACTGGCACCCAAGCCGGCCGGGCGGCCGGGGCGCAGCGCGCAGGAGGTGGAAAACGAGCGGCTGCGCAGCGAGAACGAGAAACTCACCGCGGAGCTGGCCCGCACCAAGGCCGCGCTCGAGGTGGTGGGAAAAGCACACGCGCTCTTGGAGCTGCTCTCCGGGAGCGCGGACTCAGACAGCAAGCGGCAGAAGTAATCGACGCCGCGTTCACCGGACTCGAGACGTTTACCTCCGTAAAAACAGCCTGCGAGCTGCTCGGGAAATCACGGGCCACGCTGTACCGGAAGAAGAACCCGGAGCCGCCTGCGGAGAAAAAGAAGGAAAATAAGCCGCGGGCGCCGCACCCGGCGGCGCTCAGCGAGGACGAGCGGCGCGAAGTGCTGGAGGCCCTCGACAATGACCGGTTCGCCGACAAGTCCCCGGCCCAGGTCTGGGCCATCCTCATCGACGAGGGCTGCTACCTGTGCAGCATCCGCACCATGTACCGGGTTCTCGCCGCCGCCGGGCAAGACGGCGGCGACCGCCGCCGGCAGGCCAGCCACCCGCCCCGGGTCCGGCCCGAACTGGTTGCCGACGGCCCGGACCAGGTCTGGACCTGGGATATCACCAAACTGAAAGGCCCCTGGAAAGGTACCTACTTCGACCTGTACGTAATGATCGACATCTTCTCCCGCAAGGCCGTGCACTGGGAAGTGCACTACGGCGAGAACGGCGACCTCGCCAAAGCCTTCATCACCAGCACGATCAAAGCCAACGGCGGTGCCCGGCCCAAGTACATTCACGCGGACAACGGCACCTCGATGACCTCCAAAACAGTCGCCCAGCTCCTATCCGACCTGCATGTGACGAAATCCCATTCCCGGCCGCACGTATCCAACGACAACCCCTACTCGGAGGCGAACTTCAAGACCCTCAAATACTGCCCGGCGTTCCCCGGCAGCTTCGACACCCTCGAAGACGCCCGGCGTTTCGCCGACGCCTTCTTCACCTATTACAACACCGGGCACCGGCATTCCGGCATCGGCCTGCACACCCCCGCATCTGTCCACGACGGCACCGCCTGGGCCATCCAGGCCCGCCGCCAGCAGGTCCTCGACAAAGCGTTCGCCGCCCGCCCCGAGCGGTTCCGCGGCCGGCGCCCCGTCGCGCCGAAGCTACCCGCCAAGGTATGGATCAACAAGCCACGCCCGACCATCGAGACCCAGGAGGACACCCGGATAGATCCAGCAGCCTGATGTCTCAATCAGTTTGACAGGCTCCGACCCGGCTGTTTTACTACAACGTCGGCCAGACGTTCGCCAGGCTGGCCCGGCAGGCACGCCTGCCCAGCCGATCAGGCAACTGCCGCCCCCGGCCGCATGATCTGAGGCACTCGTTCGCGGTCGCTACCTTGCTGGACTGGTGCTGCGACGGCGGTGACGTCGCCTCCCGGATGCCGCTACTATCGGCGTACCTGGGCCATGCATCGCCGGAGCACACGTACTGGTACCTGAGCGCCTCCCCGGAGCTCCTCGCCGAAGCCGCCCGCAGGCTCGCCGCGCCGGGAGCACCCCGGTGACGGCAGTCGCCGGCACCGTACAGGCGTTCTTCACCGAGCGGCTGATCGGCCAGCGGCGGGCCAGCCCGCACACGGTCGCCGCCTACCGCGACGCCATCCGGCTGCTCCTTAACTTCTCCGCAGAGCGCACCGGCGCCGTGCCATGCCGGCTTGACTTCACCGACCTGGACGCGCCAGTGATCAGCGCGTTCCTCGACCACATCGAGCGCGAGCGGGGCAACACCATCCGCAGCCGCAACGCCCGGCTGGCCGCGATCCACTCCCTGTTCAGCTTCGCGGCCCTGCACCACCCCGAGCACGCCGCCGACATCGAACGTGTCCTGACCATCCCTCCCAAGCGGGCCGACCAGACGATCGTCACGTTCCTCACCGTCACCGAGACCGAAGCCCTTCTTGCCGCCCCAGACCGGTCAACCCGGACAGGCCGCCGTGACCATGCCTGGATGCTGCTCGCAGTCCAGACCGGGCTGCGGGCCTCCGAGCTCACCACCCTGACCTGCCGGGATATCCACCTCGGCGGCGGCGCCTACGTCGCCTGCCACGGCAAAGGCCGGAAAGACCGGATCACGCCGCTTAGCCCGGGCACTGTCGCCACCTTGCGGGCCTGGCTCGCCGAGCACGCCGGGACGCCGGGACACCAGACGACCCGTTGTTCACCACCATTCGCGGCGGGCCCATGAGCCGGGACGCCCTCCAGCAGCGGCTCACCCTTTACGCCGCCGGGGCCGGGAAATGCTGCCCCTCCCTGGCCAGCAAAAACGTCACCCCGCACGTCCTGCGGCATTCAGCGGCCATGGCCTTGCTGCACGCCGGGAACGACATCACCGTAATCGCGCTCTGGCTGGGCCACGAATCGGTCACTACCACACAGATCTACCTGCAAGCCGACATGGCCCTCAAGCAGCAAGCCCTCGACCGGACCACCCCGCCAGCAGCACAGCCCGGCCGCTACCAGCCGCCCGACCAGCTGCTGGCCTTCCTCGAAGCCCTGTGATTATGCCGATACCCAAGACCCGCTCACCCCCGCCCGCCAGCGCCGGGCCACCCGGTATCGGCATAACGACGGTGTCGGGGTAATGCACCACGCAGCGCTGGACAACGGTCTGCGGGAACGCGGCGCCGATGGCGTCCTCGAACCCGGCCAGCCCGTCGCAGCAGGCGATCAGGATGTCCCGGGCGCCGCGGTTTTTCAGGTCGGTCATGACGCTGCCCCAGAACCGGGCGCCCTCGCCCGCGGTCGCGGTCTCGGGCGGGGTCTTGGCCAGCCAGATCCCCAGCACGTGCTTTTCCCCGTCGGCGTCAACGCCGACCGCCAGGTAGGCGGGCTTGTTCTGCACGACCTGGTTGTCGCGGACCTTGACCATGATCGCGTCCAGGAACACCACCGCCCAGACCGGATCCAGCGGCCGGGCCTGCCAGGCCCGGGCCTCTTCCAGCACCGCGTCGGTGATCCGCGAGACGGTCTCATGGCTCAGCTGGGTGCCGTAGACCTGCTCCAGGTGATGCAGGATGTCCCGCACGCTCATGCCGTGCGCGTACAGGCTGATGATCATGTCGTCCAGGCCGCCGGCGATCCGCCCGGCCCGCTTGGGCACCAGCACCGGCTCGAAGCTGCCGGCCCGGTCCCGCGGCACGGCCAGCGGCACCGGCCCGACCCCGGTCTGCACCGTCTTGGCGATCGTCCCGTTCCGGGAGTTCCCCGAGTTATGCCCGGCCCGCTCATGCGGCTCATACCCCAGGTGCGCGGCCATCTCGGCCTCCAGCGCCCGCTCCAGCACCGCCTTGACCAGCTCCCCCAGCATCGACCCTTCACCGGTCAGCCGCAGCTGCCCGGCCTCGTCTTTCGAGCGGGCCAGCAGCAGGTCCAGCGCCCGGTCACCGACCAGCTCCCGGACCGTCTCCTCCCGGCCCGCACCCGGCTGTCCCGGCATGTCGCCGCTACCACCAGCCAGTCCGTTAACACCAGCATTTTCCCTGATCACACGCATGATCACTAATCTCCCCCTGAAGAGCGGGCTCACCCCGCACGTCACATGATTACCATGAGTCACTCCTTACACACCTGAAGAGATACCCCCGACCTTTGCAGCGTAGGCAGCTGATGATCCTCCTGCCCGGTCGGCCCAGGCTCCCGCGGTGCTGATGCTGATGCCGAGCAGCCGGGCGAGCGCGACCGGCGGGATCTTCGCGGCGAGGTCCATAAGGGCGGTGTTGCGGCCGGAGCGGCCGTGGATGCCAAGGCGCGCGAGGCGGACTTTGAGCTGGGCGGTGGACAGCGGATGACCCGGAGCTCCTCCGGGGAAGGCCCATGGCTGATCGTCGGCGCGGGCGGCAACTGCCCGGCCGTGGGTTCGGTCGAGGAGCTGGCGGACGAGCTCGCCGAGAGGTTCGGGCAGGTCGAGTGGGACGGTGCCGAGGAGCAGCTGGACCTGCTGGGGGCTGCGAATGATCTGGCCGCGGGTGAGGCGGGCGATGCGGGCCAGCGGCTGCCCGTAGAGCAGAACGAGCAGCCCGGCGACGCGGTCCTCGGTGGCGCGGGTGCCGTCGTGGAGGAGGCAGCGGACCAGCGTCCACCGCTCGTCGTCTTCGATCTGGGTGAGGATCTCGCTGCGCGGGTGCTGGGGAATGTCCAGGTCACGGGTGTGTCTGTGTCTGCTGGCCCAGAGCACGAAGGCGCGGGCGTGGTAGTTCGTGCTGGGTCCGCCGGTGAGCCAGGTGTCGATATCGTGCTGGGTGCAGTCCGCCAGGCTCGTGCCGTTATCTCGTAGCCAGGCGATCAGCTTGAGAGCGGCGCGGATCTCGTTGTGCACGTAATCGGACTGCTCGGCGGTGATGTAGTGCCGCTGCGATTCTCCGCGCAGGCGGCGCAGATGGTGCCAGGTGGCGAAACTGCGGACGATCCGCCGTTCGGCGGGGTCCTGGACACTGCTGGTTTTCTCGGCGGCCCATCGTTCGAGTCCGGCGAGGCGCTGGTCACGATCGGGCAGGATCGAGCCGGCCACCAGGACCTTGCGCAGGTGGTGGGCGGCGCGGCTGGGCAGGTGCCGGTCGAGGTCAGCGTGGCTGGGCGGCTGGCTGGCCTGGCTAATCTCGGCGAGGATGTCCCGGGCGGCCGAACCTCTGGTCAGCCACTCCATGAGCCAGGCCGGGTCGCCGGCGGCGAGGAGGCGGTAGATGGCTTCGGCGTGCGGATGAAGTCTGCCCTGGCCGTCTGCCAGGAGGCTGAGGAGGTGCTGGCGGCTGGCGCAGCGGGTGCAGAGCCCGTGGTGGTAGAGGCGCTCGGTGGTCCCGCATTCCGTGCAGGGCTGGAACGATGCCGGGTGCTTGCGGTAGCAGGTGCTGCATACCGGGCCGGCGGGGAGCCGGGCGGCGACAGTGCGGATGCGGCCGCAGGCTGCGCAGGGAACACGCTGGCGGCTGCAGGAACCGCACAGCGGCCGGCCGTCGCCGGTTCGGGTCCAGACCGCCCGGTCGCGGCCGCACTGGCCGCAGGGAGCGTGGCGCATCCGGCGTGAGCAGTGCTCGCAGCGCGGCGTGCCGGCGGACGTCAGGTGACACGGCTTCTCGCGGCCGCATACTGAGCAGGTCGCCAGCGGCGCGCGGTAGCAGCGGCGGCACCAGTCGCGTCCGTCGTCGCGGCGGATGGTAAGAGCTGTGCGCCCGCAGCTGGCGCACTGCCCGTGGTTGGCCGGGTCCTGGCGGAAGCAGCCGGCGCAGACGGGTTCCCCGGCCGCCGTCCGGCTGGCGGCCATCGTGCGCTGCCGGCAGCGGCTGCATGCCTGGAGCTGTCCCTGGTCAGAGCAGCGCCGGCAGCAGCGCTGCTCACCGTGCCGGTGGCTCAGCCGCACCGTCCGGCCGCAAGACGGGCAGGCAGGTGCCACGATGCCCGCGGCCCCGGCGGCGAGCAGAGCGTGGATGAGAACGTTGATCCGCGGTGAGCCGTGCGCACCGTCGCCGGTGAGCAGCCCGGGGTTCCGGTCCAGATCCCAGAGCACCTGGTGCTGCTGGAACGGCTGGGGGACCGCTTGCCCGATCACCTCGCGCAGTCTCGCCTGGTCCAGGCGAGGATCGAGGCGGCTGACGTGCGCTATGACCCCGGCGACAGGCTCGGGGCCGCCGTAGGGGCTGCAGCGGGCGCAGCGCGGATATCCGTGCGCGTCGCGGAATGCGACCTGCCCGGTGTTCCCGCAGACGGCGCACGGCTCGGCGGCTCCTCGCCTGCGGCGGTCGCACGCCGAGCAGATCCGGAGTTCGCCGTTGCACTGGACGAGCCGCCTGGGCTGACCGCAGTGCGCGCAGCCCGGCAGGATCATCCGCTGGGCCCCCAGCGGAAGCAGAGCCCTGACCAGCAGCTCGATCTGGGGCGGGCCTTGCGGGCGTCCGGAGGTGAGCAGCCCCGGATCGCCGGCCAGTGCGCCGGCGAGACGCCGCAGCTGAGCACGGGACGGCGCGACCTGCATGATCGCGGTCGCGACGATGCCCTCGCCGAGGCCCGGCTCGATACCCGCGACGATCGCCACGATGACCGCGGCGGGCTCACTGCCGAACCCGCCGTCGCCGGCGGCGCCGGAGCCGGTCACGAGGAGGGGCCAGGAACGATCCGCGCCCGCTTGGGCCGGAACGCGCCGATCGCGGATTCCGGCGGCTGGCCGCTGTGGCCGACGGCCTTGTTCCTCGTTTTCCCCGCGGGCAGGGCGGCCGGCTCGATCAGGTCGTCCATCCGGCAGCCGAGGATGTCCAGCAGCGCCATGAAGATCTTCAGGTTGAGCCGTTCCGGTTTATCGGTCACCAGCCGGTAGACCTGGCTGTCGGACAGGTGGATGCCGCGTTCGGCCAGCTTCGGCCGCAGGTGGGTGGTCTGGAACAGGCCCCGGGTGGCCATCACCTCCCGCAGCTTCCACTTGTAGTCCAGCTTGGCGGTCATCGCCCATCCTCCTCACCGGCGGTGAACGCGGTGTCCAGCGCCCTGCGCATCATGGTGTTCATGAAGTCGCCGCTGACGCCGCTATAGATCGCCGTCGTCGACTGGTACCGGTGGCCGACCTGCCCCTGCACGAACACCGGGTCGGCCCCGTCTTCGATCTGATGGGTCACGTGAGAATGCCGCAGGCAGTGAGGCACCAGCTCAAGCGGCAGCCCGAGCGCGTTCCGGTAAGCGGCGAAACGCTCCTCGATCTGGCGGGGCCGCAGCCGGCCGCCACGCTCGGTCAACCACAGTGCCGGGTGGCCGGGGAAGCCGTAGCAGGGCCGGACGTTAGCCATGTAGTCCCCGACCGCCTCCACCGCCCACGGCATCACGGTGCACACCGTGCGCCGCCTGGGCGGCGACCCGTTGGACGCCTTACCCCACCGGACCTCCAGCTTCCCGAACTTCCCCAGCTCAGGCGCCTCCGGATTGCGGTACCAGTCAGTGACGTCCAGTTTCGATGTCTCGGTGCACCGCAGCCCCCACGCATACATCACCTTGAACACCGTGGCATCCCGGTAGGCGGCCAGCGCTCCCTTGCGGCCTGACCGGATCGCCTGGTCAACCTGGTCATCGGCGTAGTCGAAGAACTGCTGGAGCTCTTCGCGGGTCATCGGCCGCCGGTCCGGGTCGCCCTCGTAGTCCACCAAGTGCGCGGTGGTGTTGGACTCGAAGCAGATCTGCACCGGATGCGCGCCGAACCGGGCCCGGCACTCCTCGGCCCACCGGTACTGCGGCGCGATCAGGTAACTCTCGAATGACCTGACCGCGTCGTGATGGTTGCGGATCGTGGACTTCGCCTTGCCCGCGACGCTGACCAGATCTGCGGACCACTCATCCAGGTGGGCAGCGGTCCAGTTCCACGGATACTCGCCGGCATGCCCCAGGAACTGCCGCACCACAGCCCGCCGCTGCTTAACGGTGCCCGGGGCAAGTCCCCGGCCGCCGAGCTGCTGCTTGCCCCACCCCTCCAGCATCGCCTCCAGCACCGCGTCCTCCGCATGCAGCAGCGCGACCCCGCTGACCAGCTCCAGCCTGGCCGAGCCCGCAGGCTCATGGACCCCAGCTGCCACCCGCATCTCCTCCCGCATCATCGCCGGACAATGCGGGAATCTTGCATCAGAAGACAGGGCAGACGCAAATCGCCCGCTCAGGAGCATACGCAAGACGGTCGGCAGCCAGTGAGGTTTCCGCAGCCACGCAGGTCACCGCTCACCAGATCGTGCATCTGATGAAATTCAGCGGGGTTGCATGACCTGGGAGTACTGGTCGCCCCCCCTGGGTCAGGGAAGACCGTGATGGCCTGCGCGGTCATCGCCGGGCACCAGGTTCGACCCTAGTCCTGGTGGACCGCAAGGCCCTGGCTGACCAGTGGCGGGCCCGGATCAGCGAGTTCCTCGGCGTCAAGGCCGGGCAACTCGGCGGCGGCCGGGCGAAGCTGCGCGGCACCATCGATGTCATCACCTTGCAGACGCTGTCCCGTCGCGGCGACATCGCCGCCCTCACCGCCGGGTACGGCCTGATCGTCGCTGACGAGTGCCACCACGTCCCGGCCGCGGCGTTCGAGGACGCGGTCCGGCAGATCCCGGCGCGGCGATGGCTCGGGCTGACCGCCACCCCGTACCGGCGAGACAAGCTTGATGACCTGATCGGCATGCAGGCCGGCCCGGTCCGGCACACCATCGCCACACCCCGGCACGCCTCCGGCGGCGTGCACATGCTGCCCGGCAGCGCTCCCGGCGGCCGGCCGGCGCCAGTGCTCCACCTCCACCGGACCGCCTACCGCTATGACGGGGCCGCCAGCCCCACCACGCCGGGCGGGATGACCGTCATCTACAAGGACCTGATCGCCAGCGACGAGCGCACCCGCCAAATCATCGCCGACGTCACCGCGGCCCTCACCAAGGGCAGGAACTGCCTGGTCCTTACCAACTGGACCAGCCACCTGCAGGCAATCGCCGACGCCCTCCGCGCCCTCGGGCACGACCCGGTCACCCTCAAGGGCGGCATGGGCGCAAAGGACCGCGCCACCGCCCTCGCCCGGCTCTCCCCCCAGCCCGGCGGGCCGCCCCTGCTCGCCGTCGCCACCGGCCCGTACGCCGGGGAAGGATTTGACTGCCCGCCACTGGACACCCTGTTCCTCGCCACGCCAGTCGCGAGCAAGGGACGCCTCCTGCAATACGCCGGGAGGATCCTCCGCCCGTACGACGGCAAGGCCACCGCCGAAGTCCACGACTACCACGACGACCTCACCGGCGTCCTCGCCTCATCTCTCGCCAAGCGGGCACCCGGTTACACCAGCCTCGGCTTCCCCGACCCCCGCAAGCTCCCCTACACCCCCAGCGCCGACACGGCACGCCCGGCCCAGCCGGAAGGACCAGCGGGATGCGATTCGGCCCACCTACGAGATCGACGACGACACCATCGCGATCGGCGACCTCGTCCGAGTGCCCGGCAGCGGCTCAGGCTTCGTCAAGGACGGCGAGGCCGGAACGGGCATCGCCCATGGGCGGTCACGGCCAGAATGTGCGCGGTCCTAGTCTGAATCTCCATCACGAACAAGGCAGCGATCTCATGCCGTGGCACCAAAAATCTCCGCGTCCTTAGCGGCATCGCTTCGCGCCAGGAGCATCAGCCAGTCCGAACACCCGGACCATGAACAAGTAGACGAGACGGATCAGCATCGGCGCCGAGCGTAGAGCAGCAGGTCAGGCCCTGTACGGGGTGTTGGCACAGCACAAAGCTTCTGGCATCCCGGGGATCACGCGTGATAAGCGGTCGATCGTGGCCGGATGTGGAGGATGGTCACGGTCTTGTCGTCAAATCGATACCGGATTCGGTAGGTACCGCGGCGGGCTGACCACTCGCCCGTATACGGCTCCAGCAGCGGTTTCCCTACGACCTGCGGCTTTGCCCGCAAGTCATGCTGGATGAGCTCCCAAGCCGCCGCGGCGACGGGCTCGGGCAGTTCTTCGGCGAGCTGCCGCCTGGCCGTACGGGTGAGCACGATCCTGCGGCTCACTAACCGTCTCGGATCCCGGGCCGTTCCCGCATCAGGCTCGCCATCTCTTCTTCGTCGATCACGTCACCTTCATCGGCTTCGTGCCGGGCTCGTTCAAACTCCGCGCGATCCGCGGGGTTCTGCAGAATCGCGAGCGTTTCCACAAGAGACTCAAAATCCTCCACCGAGAGGACCACCACGGCAGGCTCGCCGTTACGGGTAACCGTAACCTGCTCATGAGTCGCTACCGCTTCGTCCACCAGGGCGGAAAACCGTGTCTTGGCGGCCGCCAAGCTCATCGTCTTCATGGTCATAATTATAGGCCAGGTCAGAATTCTGGGCTACCGCGTGCTCATGCCCATCGCGCTCGCCGACACGCTCCTCCGGGTGGCTGAGAAGGGCCTGTACCGACCGCCGTGGTCCGGCCGCATCCTTGCCGAAGCGCAAGCGGCCACCGAGGAGATCCACCCCGGAATGGACGCGGGCAAGCGATTCGCGCAGATGCGTGAGGCCTTCAACGACGCCATGGTCACTGGCTGGCAAGAACTAGAGCCGGGGTCTTGCTGCCCGATGAGGACGACCGGCACGTGGTGGCGGCTGCGGTCCAGGGCGGCGCGCAGGGCATCATCACCGCGACCGCCAAGGACTTCCCCCGCCGCCGCGCTCGAACCACTCGGGCTGGAGGCAGTGCACCCCGACGACTTCCTGCTCGACCAACTCGACCTCAGCCCGCCCACCATCCTCCAGGTCATCCGCGACCAAGCCGCCCGCACCAGGAGACCACCGCTCACCCCGCGAGACCTGGCGACCCTGCTTGGCGGGGCAGGCGTACCCGGATTCGCCGACGAGATCCTCCGCCTCATGGCCAATCCCTTGGATGGCACCTGACATGCGGGCCGCCGTGCCGACGCGGCCCGTGCCGACTCACGCAACCCTCTCGGCGCGGTACACGCGAGGTCTACGGAAGGTGCACCGGAGGATCATGCCCGCCGGGTTCTCCCCTGCCGGTCGCAGCACCAGGTCTCGGATTTCCGGGCCGACTGCCGGCGACCTGGCCGGTTCGGGAAAGAAGGCGAGGAGCGCACCGTCCACGAAGTTGTGGCCGACGGGACCGACACATCAGAGGGGGGCCCGGATAGGCCAATCGCTTGCAGCATGCCGATGACGTTGGCCCGCCCTCGCACAACCTGACCGTCCGCTTGCACCCAGTGCAAGTACGGATGCAGCAGCGGCTGGAGCGCGGCCTCGATCACGCTTGACGATCGCGGCATGCGCGCCTGATGCGACGTGGTCCATCTTGGCGTTGTGTGGCACACCGATCGCTAGCCGGGCGTCCGGTCGCGCTCGCTTGGTCGGGCGAGACGCTGGAGTTGCAGTGCGTGCACGCCGGCCACCCAGTCAAAGCCGTCCTTGGCCATTGGGCCGACCCTCGGGTCGCTGAGAAAATGAGCGTCACGCAGGGCGTGCACGTACGCCCGATCCTGGTCGATCCGTGCGTGTACTTGATCAGCTCCGCCGATGGACCCCTGGCCGGGGATGACGACATCGACGTCGTCCGCCACGCCCTCGAGCAGCCGCAACGCCGCGAGGTAGTCCTCGATCGGGTCCGCGGTCTCGTTCAAGTCGAGCATCGGAATCAAGACATCAGAAAGCATGTCGCCGGCGACGAGAACCCCGCGTTCCTCAATCAACAGCGCCGCATGGCCCGGGGCATGCGCTTGATGCTCGATAATCCGGACTTGAGGGCCATCCCAGGGAATCTGCGCCGTCTCGGCGGGCAGACCGGTAATGAGGCCAAGCAGGCCCAGCGGTACCTGCTGGGCGATGTCCGGCGGTATCAGCTCGGCGGCGATGCGCGCCTTCCCACTTGCGTCCGACAGCCGCCGATCTCGGGCAGTGTCCGCGCAGCGGGCCGTGCCGTAACGGGGCGCCGCGCCGAACCGGGCGTGCCAGAGCAGGTGATCCCAATGCGGATGCGTCGAAAACCCTGCCACAACGGGCTGGCCCAACCCGCCAAGGTCGTTCGCGAGGCAGGCCATTTCGTAGCCGTTCACCCCGGGGTCGATGAGCAACACGCCAGCCCGGCCGTGCACGACAACGGCGTTGCTCTGACAGAACTCGCTCTCATGGATCAGCACACCCTCCGCGACCTGCCTCAGCACGGGCGGCTCCTTCGGCTTGCGGTTTGCAACCGCTCACGCAGGCCAGTCGGCCGCGTGCTCCCTGAACTCCGCGGTGGCGATGACGCGGCCGTGGATTTCCAGGGACATGGAGTCGTCGTTGATCTTGGTTGACATGGGGTAGCCCCTCTCCCGCCCGAGGGAGCTACGGGAGCCAGAAACGGGAGCCAACGCAGGTCGGCTCACCCAGACTGCCTGCGACGCCTTCAGGGCGATAGCGCAGGTGAGAGGCTCCCCGACCGACTCAGTTCCGACCGGGCCAGACAGGCCATTCGTGACTGGGGGTCAAGGGGTCGTGGGTTCAAATCCCGCCGTCCCGACTGGTCAGAGAGGTTTTTCGGCTCAAGTTTCGGGAGCCAACCGGGGAGCCAATGGGTTCCCGGTGCAGGGTTAAGCAAGCTGGCGGCCTCTTCGAGAACACGTGTGGTCTGGAAGAGGCCGGAGGGCTTTACTCGATCGTCCCTTCCGGCCTCTCGGAACACCGATGATCATGCATCGGCGAGTGCAGTGACAGCGCAGTGACAGCGCAGTGACGTTCCTGATACGCCGGCCTGCGATGGTGAGCTGGAAAGGTGGCATCATTGCCAATGAAGAACTGGTGGACCTTAAAGGAAGTCATCCTGTTATCTACGCCATATCGTTCAGCACTGACCGCGATGCGCATTCTTCGGCCAGATTAGAAGTCGTGAGGCCTGATCATCACGATGACGATCAACCACGATCCCCCGTTCCGCGTAATTCAGGGCGCTGGAGACGGTTTACGTCACCCACAATGCGAGCTGGCCGCATTTTTTCCGCACCTCGAGGCCGATTAACGAATACGCAAGCGGGGTGTGACCGCAAGTGAATCGCGGGGTCGCCGGGTGAACCAGGTTTTCGGGCGGCAAAGGTAGATGGAGTCTTTCTGAGCGAAAGCTAAGAAAGAAAAATAACGTTCACGAGTCCGCCGGGATCACGCAAAAGCGGTATCCTTGCAAGGGAAATCAGGCTGCGGCCCGGCTAACTATCATCAGTCGCTCCGGCGTTCGGGGGTCGCCGACCTCAAGCCAAGCGAGCCTGCGAGAGCGGGGGAAAGCAATGTCTGCCGAAATTACGGGTCGCCAGCAGGTGGCCGCCGAAGCCGAGGCGATCCTGCACAGCGTCCGGCACACCATTTACATCCACGAAACCCACGTGGACGTGGCGACCGGCACCTACGACATGGACTGCTCGGCCTACGTCGGATATGTGCTGCAGCGCATCGCGCCCCAGCACTACGACACGATTCACAACGGCCGGGGCGCCCACGGGCCGCTGGCCGTCGACTTCTATCACCGTTTCGACGCGCTGCCCGCCGGCGGCGCCGACGGCTGGCGGCCGATTTAGCCTCTCGCTGATGCGCGCCGCGGCGACATCGTGGCCTGGGACTTCCCCGAGGTCAAGCCGGGCGATAACACCGGGCACGTTTTTTATAGTGGTGGATGAGCCACGGGTTCTCGACGATGGTATCGTGGCCGTCCGGGCCTATGACTCCAGCAACGTCATCCACTATCACGACACCCGGGGGCGTGGCGGCGATTCACCGGCGACAGGCGTGGGATCCGGAACGATCCACTTCCGGTACGCCAGCGTCGGCATCCAATTTAAGTTCGGTCCCGGGGACTCATACCATGATGCCCCGGTCGCGATCGGACGCATCGAGCCGCTGACCACCTCAAAGCGTTAAGAAGGCGGCACTGCGCCGGCGAGTGCTTGCCAGATTCCTTCCGCCCAGGAGGGTCACTCCTCTGGCTCGGGGCAACCGATAATTGACGGCGACGATCTCCAGCATCACGTGACCGGGCAGGATCTGAGCGGCAGCACACGGTAGCGTCATCACGGGCTCCAGCTGGCGGCTCGGCCGCCCGACCTCTGCAAGCGGCGACTGAACAGTCAGATTGGGACTGCCTGGAGCCCCAGCCAGAGTTCTCCAGCCAACCCTGCCCGCCCGTGCGCAGACATCAGCCCGCAGACGTCAGCCTGCACACGCATGCCTCGTCGGGTTTGAGGCGAAGGCCCGCTATGCATTCGCTGGGCATGTGATGGTCCGCGGCTGTCTGCGGAAGGAGAACGTCTCTGTACGCCTCAGTTTCTGGCGCCTTTGACAAATCGACCGCAGGGGCTGCGCAGTCTCACGGATATCCGGGCAGGCCTTGTACCGAAGGCGGTAGAGTTTGATGGTCCGCTATCCACTTGGCTTGCTCTTCCGAGTTCCAATTAGAGAACGGGACTTGCTTATACGCGTCGTCGCTGTAATCGTATGCTGCGTTGCGAGTTCCAGACTTTATCCAGGCCGACAGCTGGCTGCTTAGTGAGCTAGCGATGTAGTGGTCGCCGCGTTGATTCTGCCAGCAGTGCGCAGCCTCGTGGATCAGCGTGTAATCGTCGATCGTCTGGCCCGGGATGTTGATTGTGTTGCCAATCGTCCGCTCGACTCCGCCGAAGGCCGCTATTGAGTTCTTGTTGATACGAACCAGGTCGGTGTTGAGTTGGCTGCCGTAGACGTTCTTCAGGACGGCGACCTGGTGCGGCGTAGGGAGGTCGGGGTCTGCGTCGCGGACCGGGCCAGGCGGCGTCAGCGGCGCCGGGTTAGGCGCGCCGCCGATCGCTGCGGCGTCCGTGATCCGCTGCTCGCTGGCAGCGTCCGAGCTGGTCCCGGCGTCCAGATCAGGCTCGCAATCGTCCACGTTCGGATCGCATTGTCTTTCGATAGTGAGCCGTGAGACAACCGATTGGATAGACGCCGCCCGCTGGAGGGTCCGCTGAGCCCATGGCCTACCCTTCTGAGCGTCGAGCGGTGCGCCCTTGCCAGCCACCGGCTGAGGGCCGGACAACACCCCGGTCGCGGTCGCCTCGGCCTCCCGCTCGAATGAGTCCGACGGATCGCTAACCGCCACGCCGCCACCGGCGTCAGTACCCGGCACCGGCCCGTTGCACTGCTGCTGGACGTGGGTCAGCTCATGAACGAGCCGGTGCCTGCCCTCGGGGCTGTCCGGGGCGAAGGAACCGGTAGCGAACACGATCTCCTTGCCCACCGTGTAGGCCTGAGCCGAGACGGCCGCCGCCGACTGGGCCGCTTTAGCGCCGTTGTGGATCCGGACGTCGGAGAAGTCAGCCCCGAGCCGCCCCTCCATGTCGGCGCGCACCTGCGGGTCCAGCGGCTGCCCGCCGCCGTTGCCTACCACATCGAGGACCGGGGACGCCTCCCGCGGCGCTTCCACTGATGCCGCCGCCAGCGTGGGCGCGCTCTTGGCCTGGGCCGGCTTATTCTCCTCTTCCTCGCGCTCGGAGCACATGCGCTGGACCGCGGGACGAGCCGACCCACCGAGCACGTAATCGCTCATCCCGAACGCCGCGGCTTCGGGGCCGCCAGCCACGCGCCCAGCTGCCGCATCCGGGGAACTGACAAGCGGGTAGCGCCAACTCGGCGGCCCAGCGGCGGCCCAGCTCTGGGAGCTGGCCACAGGAACCTGCGATGGCCGGGCCTCAGCGGCGGACTGGGTGACAGCGTTGCCTCTTGATGCGTCGATTGGTAGCTGCGACGCGCGCAACCGCTGTGAGTGCGCAGGGCGAGCGGGCATTGGCCGCCGCGAGAACCCGGCATCAGTGGTGGCACCGGACCGGGTTACTCGAGGCCCAGTCCCGTACGCAGCCGCCCCGTTCATGCGTCGTCCGGGCTGGTCATCATGGACGCCGAGTCTGGCAGACCCTCGTCACCGTCACGTCACCGCGCCTTCAGCGCGGGTCGGCTTGCTGAGACGCCCCGCTGTCACCGCCCAGACCTTCCACATCGATCGCCAGGTGCCGGACCAGCCCCAAGCACGTCCGCCCCGACGATAGACCGCCGGTCAAACTTCGCTTCCCGGCCGAGGCCCCGCGGGCATCCCTTTGCCTTGTCTTAATCGCGATGACGCGTGGGGAGGTGGTCAAGCAGCTGGTGCCCCAGGAGATGGGCACGAGGTATGAGCGGGCCTGGAACGATCCGGCAAGGTTATCACTGTGACGCTGCGGTGACGCTGCGGTGACACGGCCCGGCCAGAAGCGGCCCGCGGATGGATGAACTCAAAGGGAACGAGCCGTTCATCGTGACGGCGGAGGCTATTGACTCGGACCCATTCCATCACGGAGCACTCGTCGAACCGAGCGAAATCGAAGCCAGGAGTCGAGTACTGGGCCTCCGAATAGCAGCCGAGCGCCCCCGGGCCGAGCGCATCGCTTGCAAGCCGACAGTAGGCATCGCATGTGGCAATCGGAGTTGCTGCTTGATCGAACTGCGCCCATCGTTCGGCAAGCTCGATCACCGCCACGGAGCGAGCCTCTTCCGCGGTAGGACCCGCGGCGAAGCCCTTCGTTCCAGGCCACTCCTCGCGCAAGCTCGCCTGGGCATGCCACCGAGCGATGTCCATACCCGGTTGGGTCACTTCTTGGACGGTACTCGTTGAGCCGAGCGCCAGGGCGATACGTGCGGCCACGACGTTGGATGCGTCGTGCGCACTCCCCTTGACCCCAGACGTCAGGGTGTGGCAGTTCGCCATCTGACCAGAATGAAGGAGCCCCGCGGGGCGGCGTCGGAGATGCCTCGGCCTCCCATGGACAGCAAGTGCCAGGCGGTCGTGGTTGAACTCTCCGGAAGGCCGAACGGCCTTTTGAGCCGGAGCTTTGTTTTGTTTCGCAGAATTTGTCCGCCCCGTGACGCATCCTCGAGAATCTCGATGCGGAGCCCGCTGGCTGCAAGTCCTGCGCGGATAGTTGTGAGATCACGCAGGGCCGGGATTGCGTGTGCTCGGCAGATCAGTTCAAGCGCACTGTCGGACGCGTTGTCGCTATCTTCAGAGCGTGCCCAGTCAATTCCCACGAAACTGCCGATAGGCCTCACCGGGGCACCGTTTATTCGGTCTGGTCCTGCTGTGGCGCTAGAGTTGGCGAGATGCGCTGACCGGTTGGGTTATGACAGCTTCTGGGTGGCCGAGGTGGTTGGGGCCGAGGCGTTCTCTGTCCTCGGTGCAACGACGCAGGTCGCCCAGTCGATCGGTCTTGGGACGGGCGTTCTGCGCATGCAGGTTCGGACCCCGACGCTGCTGGCGATGGCTGCAGCGTCGCTGCAGGCCATGGCGCCTGACCGCGAGATCTTGATCGGCTTGGGCGTTTCGTCGCCGGCCGTCGCTTCCGACTGGCACGGAGCCGTCTACCCCACTCGCCCGCTGTCTTACGTGCGGGAGTTCCTCACCGTGCTACGCCTTTGCCTATCGGGTGAGCCGGTCAGCTTCGCTGGTGACCACTTCACGATTCGGAAGTTCCGGCTCGGCGTCGAGCTTGGGGCGCGGCGGCCTAAGATCGTCCTCGGTGCGCTCAACGAGCGGATGCTCCAGCTCGGCGGGGCAGAGGCGGACGGCGTTCTGTTGAACTATCTGCCTGCGAGCCTGGTGCCGTGGTGTGTCGAACGGGTACGTGCTGGCGGCAACGCGACTGTCTGCTGAGTCGTGCGCGGTCCGCTCGGCGTCGCGTACGGCCAGCCCGGAAAGAGATGCCGACGCCCACGGAGAGGACGACCCCAGCCTCGGCACGCGAGCGCTTCCGGTGCCCATTGACCTTGGTGTGAATAGCCGAGGCCAGCAGGTCACGCGGGGGCTGCCCGGCTTCCAGCAGATCCATGCCAGCTTCGCCGGGATCACCGAGCGGATGGGGACTGGCCAGGCACGGCGCCCACACCTTCTGGGGCCTGCTGACCCGCACAGCCGCCACCATTGCGGCCCACACGCTGCTGCGCACCTGCCCGGCCCGAGCGCAGACCGACTCAAATAACTCGCCTGTAACTCACCTGAGGGGGTTGTGCATCCGTGAGATATCGGCAACTGTTGTGCAGAAGGTACAAGCGTGACGTAAGTCACCTCTGAGGGTGTTGTGCATACGCGAGATATGCGCAAGGTTGTCCAGAGCGCCCGAAAAGGGGACGGGACCGGCGGTGTTGCAGCACCGGTCGGCCCCTCGGAGCACCTATCGATGGAGGTCGGAACCCCGTGAAGACAAGTTTAGGGATCGGTGCGGCCACCGCGCTAGCTTTGGCAGCGTTAATTCCCGTAAATCAGGTTTCAGTTCAGCACGCAGACCGAACAGCCCACCACCAGGCAGCAGCCCACCACCAGGCAGCGGCAGCGCCCGTCCACGCGCAGCTCACCGCGTACTTCGGCATCACCGTCCGGTCCGGGCGGTCGCATCGCGCTCACTTGGCGCATCGCGCTCACCTGGCGTATCGCGCTCACTACGGGCTGTCGTATCGCGCTGACTACGGGCGGCGTCCAGCGGCCGCCCTGAGCAGCTTTCGTCAGTGCGTGATCCAGCGGGAATCCGGCGGCAACAGCCAGGTGATGAACTCCACCGGCCACTACGGCCTCTACCAGTTCGCCTACGGTACCTGGGTGGCCTACGGCGGCAGCCCGTCCGCCTTCGGGCACGCCTCAGTAGCTCAGCAGAATCAGGTGTTCGCCAATGCCATGGCTACCCCAGGTGGTGCTAGCAACTGGCGATCCTACGATGGGTGCTGAGGCCACTGCCACCCGATTAGCGCCCCGCTAATGGGGATGTAGGAGTGACTGCGTCCGGCCGCCCTATTGGAGCTGGAAAAGCCGGTCCGCTCAGGCCTGAGCGGACCGGCTTTTCCAGCACGATCCGGGTATCTCATGCCTCCTGGCGCAGAACCATCACCGGCCAGGATCATGCAGAGGCGCATCACATGTGATCAGACGGACACAGACCCTGGCAATTCAGCCTCTGTAGTGCGGGTGACCCACCGCCCTTGGCGCGGGCACTGAGCCTTTTTCATCCTGATCTTGGAGTGGCTCGGCATATCAGCTGATCTCGGGCGGCATGTCGGCTTGAGACATAGCGAAGCCCCTAGTAGATGAAGTGATCGACCAAGATCCGCATTCGCCACCAAGGGGCTTCCATGCTTTTCTACCCTGCCGCGCTGCCGCTGTCTGCCCGGACCCTCACTTACGTCGCCGGGATCATCCGCCGTCACCGCAGGAAGACCGGGTCATGCTGGCGCAAGCTCAACCCCGGGCGGCAAGCCCTGCTGGTGCTGGCTTACCTGCGCAAAGGCGAGACATTCGCCGGGCTGGCCGCCGGGTTCGGCATCGGCGCCGCCACCGCCTGGCGCTATGTCACTGAAACCGTGGCCCTGCTGGCGGCCCGCTCCCCGAAGCTGGGCCAGGCACTGACGAACGCCAGGCAGGCAGGCCACGCATACGTGGTGATCGACGGCACCTTAATCCCGATCAACCGGGTCGCCGCCGACCGGCCGTTCTACTCCGGCAAGCACCGCCGCCATGGGATGAACCTGCAGGTCATCGTCGAGCACGGCACCCGCCGGATGCACCTCGGCGGCGTCACCGAACATCCCACCGGCGAGTGGACAGTCCAGCAAGCTCGCAACCTCGCTCTCACCCTCGGCTAGCGCTTCGAGGACATGCCGGGTAGCCCCGGTGCATTGCTGCACCGGGGCCCCCTCAGGACCACGCATGCACGTTCCCGCGCACGCGGCCCAGGCAAGCCGCTGGGGCGGTTCAGGTGTTCTGTTGCACCACGGTGTTTCCCGCCGGCCGGGCCCGATGTTTGCTCCGGTGGCAGGTGGCGTGTACGAGGTGTGTTCTCTTGTTGCGCGCGGCGCTGGGCGTATGGTGGCAGACCAGGTGGTCCGCCGTGATCGCCTTCCTGGTGACCTGCAGGAACCAGAGTTCCCAGCCCTGGGGGGACTGGGGTGGCTGGTCGGGGGTCAGCAGGTTTTCCCCGCAGAGGCTGCACCGCCCGTCCTGCCTGGACAGCAGGCGCACGGTGTAGGAGTCCAGCGGGGGTTTGACCTTCTGGCGGCGTTGCGCCCAGTACCCGGCCTGGGCGGGGTCATCGGGTGATGCCCCGCCTTTGACCAGGGTGTGCCGCACGATGTCGGTCCAGGCCGGTTTCGGCAGGTAGGCGCCGGTGTCTTTATCGCCGAATACCCACCGGTCGTTCCTGACCTTATTGAACTTCCGGAAGTACCGGCCGGCGATCCAGCGTTTCGGCTTGTTCGGGTGGCTCCAGCACGCCCACTTGTAGGTGAGTTTCCACAGGTAGTCGGTCAGGGCAGCGAACACCCTTGATGACACCACCGTCCGGTGGAGGGTAGGCGGCTGGCGCGGTGGCGCTGATCGGCGGTAGGTCTCGGCGCCCCTGCCCAGCGTTTCCCCTGGACAGCTTTCGCTTCGACCCTGGCCGGCGCTCCGTTTCCAGCCGCCCCCCGTCAATCCGTGCATGAGGTTCTCCCTCACACGGCTTACCGACATCCTTCACCTGCCAGCATGCACGAGCCTGCCGTACTCGACGTTTCCGGCCAGGGACACAAGGCCGAGGCGATTCCCTGACATGATCACGTGTTTCATGCCGTTGCCCCGTCCTCGCCTGCCGTGCCGTTTGGAGAGCAGCAGCGCCATCCGCTCGGTGGTGTAACGGTCGAGCTTGGCGAAACTGCGGGCCGAGTTGCCGTAGCGGTAATGCTGGCGCCATCCCCGCAAGAACTGGTTCAGCTCGCTGACCAGCAGGTGGGTGGGAATGTGACGCCGGTTGCGACCCGTCAGCTCGCGGATGCGAGAGCGGGCACGGGCCACCGATTTAGGACTCGGCCAGCACGCCGGATAACGGAACCTCGGGTTACGACGCGAGGGGACCATCCGATGATGGAACCCGAGAAAGTCATAGCCTTCGGTTCCGTCCGCGACGTGGACGATGCGCGTCTTGTCGGCCGCCAGAGACAGCCCCAGCCCGGCCAGGATGGCAGCGAGGGCAGCCATGGCCGCCTCGGCACGTTCCCTGGTCGGGCAGCAGATGCATTCATCGTCCGCGTAACGCACGAGCACCCCGAGGCGGGAGCACCGCTGCGCCCATTCCCGGTCCAGCCGGTGCAGCACCACGTTGGCCAGGACGGGCGAAAGCGGGCCGCCTTGCGGAACGCCCTCCGCCGGGTTCGACAGCACCGCGCCGTCGAGGACCCCGGTGGACAGGATGGCCCGGATGAGCTTCAGCACCCGCCGGTCGCTGATCCGTTCCCGCAGGCACTCCAGGACCAGATCCCGATCGAGCCGGTCGAAAAAGCTCTCGATATCGGCGTCCACCACCCATGTCCTGCCCGCCCGCACCGCGTCCCGCATGGCCTGCAGGGCATCGTGGGCGCTGCGCCTGGGCCGGAACCCGAAGCTGCACGGCAGAAAGTCGGCCTCCACGATCGGCTCAATGACGATCTTGACGGCCTGCTGGACCACCCGGTCCGCGACGCTGGCGATACCCAGCGGGCGCATCTTCTCCGGCTTGCCGGGTTTGGGAATCCAGACTCGCCGCACCGGCTGCGGGCGATACGACCCGTCCCGCAGCCCGACCGCCAGCTTGCCGAGGAACTCCTCAACCCCGGCGGCCTCGATGTCGGCGATGGTGATGGCATCGACGCCAGGCGCACCCCGGTTGGCGCGCACCTCCAGCCACGCGCGCCGGAGCACGTCTTCGCGGAAGACCCGGTCATACAGCGCGTGGAACCGTCGGTTCGGCGACCGCTTGGCCGCCAGGTAGAGCTTGTGCTGCAGGGTTCGAGTGCTATCGAGGGTGTTGTTGGGCCTCGCGGCCATGCACCGACTCCTCCCAGTCATCACGAGCACGGATGAAGCAGGGGCCCTTCGCTACGGCAGGTTGTGTTGTCCTCGCCGATGATCACTGTCGGGTCGGGGGAGGCCGCAGGCTGAAAGCCCGCTGCCTCCGCCCGCCCTACCGAACCGCTCATGCAGTTTTCCCGCAAGCGGCTCTCAATGGGTATAGCCCTTCCGGCGGTAGTAGTCGCGCATGCTGGGAACCAGTTGCAGAAGGTTGACCAGGCCGTATTCACCGTAGAGGCGGGTCTCCGGCAGGGTGCGCCATCCGGCGTTACGCCATCGCTTGAACCGCCACCCCCAGATTCGCCGCACGATCCACATATTGAGCCGATTAAACAACCGGCGCACATTCGCCCGCCGGTAGTACATGCCCCAGCCCCGGATCACCGGGTTCAAAGCACGTATCAGCTCTTCCAGAGGCACAGCGATACGACGGCGCGTGAGCGCCCGTACCTTATCCTTGAACCGGTCAACCGACCGCTGCCGGGGAATCGCGTACAAGCCGCTACCACCTTGCCTGAAGCGCAGCCCCTTACCCAGGCCGATCTTATAGCCCAAGAACTCGAACCCCTGGCTGACGTGGACTATCCTGGTTTTCTCCGGATGAATCCGCAGGCCCAGTTCTCCTTCCAGCACCGCACGAGCGCTCGCCAGCGCTCGTTCCGCTTCCTCACGAGTCCGGCATACCACTAGCCAATCGTCGGCATACCTCGTAAGCTGGAATCCAGCCCGCTGCATCCGCTCGTCAAAGACGTGCAGATAAATGTTGCTGAGCAATGGGCTGATAACCCCGCCTTGTGGCGTGCCAGCGATCGTGCTTTCATAAATGCCGTCTCGCAGTGCTCCAGCCGTGAGTACCTGACGTATCAGTCTCAGCACCTTGCTGTCGGCGACCCGTTCGGCCACCAGGGCGACGAGCCGGTCATGCGAGATCGTCCCAAAGAAATCGGCGATGTCCGCATCGACGATCCATTTCCCGCCAGCCTGCAACTGTCCCCATATACGGCGCATAGCCATATGCGCCGACCGGCCCGGGCGGAACCCGAAACTGACCTCGGAGAACACCGGCTCGAAAATCGGCTCCAGGACCTGGCGCAGCGCCTGCTGGCACACCCGGTCGATCACAGTGGGTATACCCAGCGGACGTTTACCCGCCGATCCCGGCTTGTCAATTTCAACCCGGCGTACTGGCTGAGGGCGATAACATCCACCCGCCAGCCGTTGCTGCAGAACCATGAGATAACGGCCGCGCTCGCGCTCGAACCGGTCAATACTGACCCGGTCCACACCACCAGCACCCCGGTTTTCCCGCACACGCTCCCACGCCCGCGCCAGATTACGCGGGTCATGAACCTGACCGATCAGCGAGTGCGCCTTCCGCACCTGCACACGTTTCCTCGCTACCTGGCTCACCAGAACACCATCCCGGGTATCCTCAGCCGCGCCGCCTCGGTCATTGCCTCAGCAACCATCAGCCCGGCACCGCCTACTCACCCGGCATCGCCTCCGATGACGCCATTCCCACCGTGACCCCTTCCCCAGGCCGGTGCCTTTTGAGTCACCGCCCGCCGCCGCACCATCACGACGGTCCCAGGATTTCTGTTATTTCCTGGTTCATAAGTACCGCGGGTCACTCCGACTTCTCGCACGGCATCGCTTGCGATTTCGCCTCGCGGCTTATACGCCCAGCTACCCAGCTCCGTCGAGCGGGACCATACGAGATCTCCCGGGGTAACGCAGAGAGCTGTCCCACCGCGCCGCCCGCACACACCTTGTTGCGCCCAGGTGCCCCAAGTATTTCCTTCGCCCCCATAGTGCAGGCTCGGCATCACCTGGATCGGGCCGACCGGTTCGCCAATTTCGGCTACGGCTCGGTGTTTCGCCTCAAACCCTTCAGACCCCACCTCACGGTGGGCGCCCTGTCCTGCGCCACTGGTCAGCCTGACACGACAGCCCGCACTCACGACCACCGCCTCCACCTCCCAGTACCGCCCGGCGAGGCATTACCCCCGCCTTCGGCTACGGACCCCGCTTGGGGCCGGTCCGGCTGGACTTTCACCAGCAAGTTCTCTGCGCCGCCCGGCGCACACTATGGCCCCCTCCGACGCCCTCCCGGCTCGGCGCGACTTCCCGGTTGACGGTTATACGCACCGGCTGCTCCCGGCCGCGAGCCCAGGGCCGGGTAAGGCCTCTCCAGTTCCCGCCTCCACCTTCCGAACGTTCCGCGCCCCTTACGGCGGGGGGTTCCTCGGCGCTGCGCTTCCAGGCTCTTCACGCCTTCCATGGCCTTCGCCGTGATACTCCCGGCTCGGCTCCCCCTTGATCCCCTTGCGGGGCTGGGCTGACGCCGCGGCAGGCTTCGCTTCATGCTGCGGACCGCTCGGTTGCTCCCACCATGTGGCTTTCGACGCTGGGCTCCGGCGCCGGACGTTACCCCCCGACGCCGCCAGCCTGCTACCAGGCTCCCTGGCAACTACCTGGACGGGACTCTCACCCGCTGGCGAAGACGAGCTTTCGAACACACGCGATCAAATCATCGAGCCCACCGCCCTCCGATCCCATCGCGCGTGCCCTCTGGACACGCAGTAGGCGGCCCAGCCCCGTATGATCGGGACGATCTTCGCCAGTACCGCTGCGACGTTGGCCCCGCGAAGTGCGCGGAACTCCTTCGCAAGCCTGTCCCGGAACCTCTTGATGGCCGTGGCGCCCGGTTTGATAATCAGCTTGCCGTTGGGGTAGTGGCGGAGGTTGAATGCGAGGAAATCGAACCCCTCAGTAAGGGGGACGATCCGGGTTTTGGCTTCGCTGAACGCCAGCCCTCTCGGCTTCAGCCACTCGGCCAGCCGTGCCCTGACCTGCTCGGCCTGCTGCCTGGAATGGCAGCACACGACCAGGTCCTCGGCATATCTCGTGAGCGCCGGGCAGCCGTCCTTCACCGTCCCGGCATGAATGCCGCCCCGGTATCGGACGCCTGCGGCCTCCTCCAGCCCGTGCAATGCGATATTCAGCAGCAGGGGCGAAATAATGCCGCCCTGGGGAGTTCCCTCCCCGGTCGGCGCGAACCCTTTCCCGGCCTCGAAAATACCTGCCTTCAGCCACCCGGCGATCATCTCCCTCGCGGGGAAACCGCCGAGCATTTCCAGCAAGTACCCGTGGCTGATCTTGTCGAACGCGCCTGCCAGATCAGCGTCAAGAATCCACACCCGCCTGGATTTCCCGTTCAGGGTGCTGAACAAGGACTCTATCGCGTCGTGGCAGCCGCGGCCCGGCCGGAACCCATATGATCGGGGCTCGAACCGGGCCTCCCACTCGGGCTCCAGCGCATTACGCACCCGTGCCTGATGGCACCGATCCAGAATAACCGGAATTCCGAGCGGCCGCATTTTTGATTTGCCACTGGCTTTCGGTATGTACACCCGCCGGACCGGGGACGGCACATGCGAGCCGATCGTGGCGTGCACCTGCACCGCCACCTCGGCCCGTGCCTGGCTGGTCAGCGCGACCAGCCCGTCGATTCCCGCGGTCTTGCGGCCCGCGTTGCGCTGCGTGACCTGGCGCACGCTCACCAGAACGTTGAACCAGCTCCGCAGCATCAGTTGCTGCAGGTCCCTGACTCCCGCCAGGTCCCCGTCCTTCACCGCCTTGAAGATCCTGCGCCGCAGCCGCCGTACCTCCTCCTCGCAGCGCCGCCAGTCCACAAGCTCCCAGGCGTCGCCATCGAAGACCGGCCGTGCCGGTCGGAGGTCCTCAGGTCCGTTCACCGAGGTGTCCAACTTGCCCTTCGGTTCCAGCATCTGCTTCCGCTTCGCCTCAAAGGCTCACCTGCCCACGTCAGCGCCCTTGCAGGCCCGGGCATCCGCCCGTATCCGGCCAGTTATGCAGGGGCCATCCGGGGGAGATCCCGGTACCGCGACCCCTGTTTTCCTGCTGCCTTTCGGCCGCCGGCATTCGCTTCCTGGGCACCCTGTCCCGCCAGGGGCTTCCGCCCCACTTACGATCGGCCTACCGCCCAGCCTGCACTTACCCGCGCCTGCCGGGCGGACCCTGACGAGGTTTCCACGTTCCGCACGCATGAGACCCGGACCGGGCCGGGCGTCCTCTATACCCCGGGGACGGCGGTGTTCGCTGGCCGTCGACCTGTCCGCGGCCGCCGCCTGCCGCCTCTCAGCGGCCAGCCCCTAGCACCCCGGTACAACGACCCAGCCCGGGATGTATCAGTGACGAGGCATCAGCAAGGATTCCCTGACAGTCGCCCTGTTCCGGTCCTTCCCCTCACCTGTGACCGCCATGGCTGGAACGGCGGCCCTTGGGCTTTCCCGTGAGCTCCGCACCCAGCCGATCAGGAACCGGCCACGCACGTCACGGTGGGGACAGATTGAACACAAACCTGTAGCTATGTCCCCGGCATCAAGCCGACCTCCTCGACAAGCTCACTCACCACGTGCGACCTCGTGTCGCAACAGATTCATGATCCGCGACCGCGGATCAAACTTCACCGCCGCGTTCGACGCCGTTCTTCCCGGCCACTGGCACCAGGATCCTGCGCACCGCGGTCCAAGCTCCACGTATGAAACTGCTGATGTGCGACGGCGCTCCGTGAGCACGGTTCGGCACGACGTTTGATGAGCACTGTTACTTTCGCCATCCTCACTAGTGCGGGAAAGCGAGCGGTTCTACGCACCGTCGGTCCCGCCCGAGACCCTGTCCGCAATATATGTCCGTGAACCGGTCCCCTATATGTCCGTGAACCGGTCCCCGGTCCCGACTATGGCCCACGCCCGACAGGCCCGGGCGACTCGCACCACCACATGCAGATGCCAGCTCTCATCGGTGTTTCCGCAGTTCAGAAGACATCTGAACCAGTCTCAGCCGACGTCTTCGGATCGCCGGATCCGGCTCACGCGTTGCCCACGGGACGCAGCCGACGGTTCGCGTAACCGCTCGCTCTTGCATGCAAAGGCCGGTGACGCAATCCAGCGTCACCGGCTCTGACCTGCGAAAACTGGTGGCGGTGTTGGGTTCGAACCAACGTAGGCTGAGCCGACGGTTTTACAGTACTCTCCTCCCTGCACCTCCATATAGGCTCTGAACTGCGTAAACGCCACCGAGTGGTGTTGGTTGCGGCGCCGCTGTCCGCTATATGTCCGTGCCCCCGGCTGCCGGCGCGCACGGACAGCCACGGACACCGTCCGCGCATAGCGCCCGACGTGCGCAGACCTGAAGGCAGGTCTCTTCCTAGTAGTACTTTGTTAGGTCGGAGTGAGAGTGGCGGCGAGCCGGTCAAGGGTTAAGGGCTGGCAGCATAGGGGGCAGGCGCCGAGGATGAGGGCGAGCACGAGCTGCAGTTCTCGCAGGGCCTGGTAGAGGGTCATCCCGGCGCAGGGACTTTTGGGTCGGTGCGGATCATGGTGCGGAAGGCCTGGGCGAGGACGGCGAGGGTGACGTGCCGGTGCCAGCCGGTGAACGAGCGGCCCTCGAAGTGGCCCAGGCCCAGGCCGGTCTTCAGCTCGCGGTAATCGTGCTCGACCCGCCAGCGGATCTTGGCCATCCGGGCCAGCTCGGCGATCGGGGTGTCCGGCGGGAGGTTAGACAGCCAGTAATCGGTGGGCTCATCGGCTCCGGGCGGCCATTCGGCCAGCAGCCAGCACTCCGGCAGGCTGCCATCGGCCGCGCGGGGGATGTCCCGGTTGGCTGGCCGGACCCGTATGGCCAGGAAGTGACTGGTCATGGCGGCGTCAGGGTTGTCCCTGGTGGCCTTGGTGCCCTGCCGCCAGGTCACCGGGGCGATCATGTCCGCGCTGGCGATGGCGAGCTGGCGCAGGGGCAGCGGCCGGGCGCGGTAGCGGGGAACGCCGGGCCGCCCCCGGCCGCTGCAGGCCATCATCTCCGGAACGGCATCGTGCGGGTAGGCGCTGGTGGTGCCCTTGACCGCGACTGCGTACTGCCAGCCGCGGGCGGCCAGTTCCAGGCGGAAGGCGGTGTTATCGCCATAGCCCGCATCGGCCGCCACCACCGGCCGCGCGCCGCCGGCGGCGGTGATCTCCTCCAGCACGCCCCACCCGCCGGGGCCGGCCATCTCGTCGATCATCTCCAGCGCCAGCCGCCACTTTTCGGTATGCCGCACCTGACCGGGGATGCCGGCCCGCTCGCGGCGGCGGCGGGCCCGGGCCGCCTGGGCCGGGTCGGCCAGCGCCTGGTCATCCCAGGATTCCGGGCAGAACAGCCGCCAGTCCGCCGCGCAGGAGGCGTGCTCGTTCACCAGGTGCACGCTGACGGCGACCTGGCAGTTGGCGACCTTGCCCAGCGTCCCGGAGTACTGCCGGGCCACGCACGGCGAGGCGGTCCCGTCCTTGGCGAACCCGGTGTCATCGATCACCAGCGCCTCCACCGGCTGGCTGGCCGCGAACCACCGCGCGACATTCCGCCGCACCGCCGCATAATCCCAGGTCGAGGACGTGATGAACTGCTGCAGCCGCTGATGATCTATGCCCAGCCGCGCCGCCATCGGCTGCATCGACTTGCGCTGCCCGTCGGTCAGCAGCCCGCGCACATACAACTCACCGGCCGCCCGCTGGTCCTTCCGCGGCAGCCCGCCGAGCATCTCCGCGGCGAAATCCAGCAGCCGGGGCCGGACCTCCGCGATCTCCTGAGGGGTCATGCCGGTATAACACCGCCGGACCCGGCAACCATACCCGACCTAACAAAGTACTACTAGGACCTGCCCGCACAGGGCAACCGGGCCGCCCCAGCGTCGTGTCCTGCCACTGGGAGCAGTCCGTCAGCATCCTCTCAACCCCGGCATCTGCTCCCGGCCGAGCAAGCGGCACAGTCCGCCTCCGGTCCCGTCCGCCATCTGCCCATGCGCGCTGGCTGCCGGAAACGCCGTCGGTACCGGCGCGCACGGACAGGCACGGACACCCGCCTGCCAGTCAGGTCTGGACCGTGCCGTAGCCGACAGCAGGCAGGTGGCGCTCTGGCAGCCGGGCGGCCTTTGATCGCCGCGCTACCGTGTACTACCATGAACTACATGAGTCAGCCGCTGAGCGTCCGCCTGAATGACGCCACGATCAGCCGCCTGGGCGCCCGCGCCCGGCGTGTTCACCTGCCGCCCCGGACTCTCGCGCAGCGCTACGTCGAGGAAGGCCTGCGGATGGATGAGCACCCCCTGATCCGGTTCGCTGACGGCCCGGCGGGCCGCCGGGCCCGGCTGCTCGGGACCGGGAAGGACGTCTGGGAAGTTATCGCGGTCGTCCGCGATAACGGTGGCGACGCCGCTGAGTCGGCGCGTTACCTGGAAATCCCGCTTGGCCTGGTCCAGGCTGCGATCACCTATTACGGCGCCTACACCGCCGAGATCGACCAGCAGATCGAGGCCAACGAGCAGGAGACCGCCGAGGCGCACGCCGCCTATCTGGCTGGCCAGGCGGCCCTCCGGCGGTGAAGCTGCTGCTGGATGAGATGCTGAGCCCGGCGATCGCCCGGGAACTGCGCTCGCGCGGACATGACGTAGAACCGGTCGCGGGTAATCCGGACCGCGAGGCCCTGTCAGATCACGAGGTGCTGGCGCTCGCCCGTTCTGAGCACCGTGCCGTCGTCACCAATAACCTTCGCGACTTCCGGCCTCTGCACAACGAGGCGGTAACACCCGGCGGGGCTGGCCACTTCGGCATGATCTTCATGCCCGGAAGCTACCGCCGCACCAAGGCCGATACCGGAAGGATTATCGCTGCGCTCGAAGCAATCCTCGCTCAGTACCCAGCCGAGAACGACCTGGCCAACGGCGAGGCATGGCTCTAGGTCTAGGCGGGCACCGGACGAGGTGAACGATGCCCTCACCTGATCACGATCACCACAACACCTTTTACGTGAGCAACCCCGCGTGCTCATAACTGGCGCGTATGGCCGTTGACGAGTCACTATGCAAACGCCCCGAATGGGCAGCTGTTCCGCGCCACCTGCGGAGGCATGCTCAGCGAGTCGGTCCACGGCCACGCCTGGCACGCCGCACACCTGGCCGCGCTGAGCCCGGAGCTGGCCGCCACCGCGCTCGCCCGCCGCCCTTACGACCTGCGCGTCACACCGCCTTGTCCTTGTGGCTGAACGCGACTGGCGCGCCCGCAGAGGTCGCCGCGCGGGCTGGTAATAGCGCCCGCGTCTTGCACGAGGTCTACCTGCACTGCATCGGCAGCCAGGAAGACGCCGTCAGCCAGCGGATCGAAGACGCCCTCAACGGAGGCACCGGCAGCTTGCATCCGCCGCAATGGGTGAAAGTGAGCGCCTTCATCCCGACTGGCGGCGGGACCAAGAGAAGCCGGTTCGCGATGCTCACCAGTCCCGCGCTGCGCGTCTGAGTAGCGGCCTCCGGGGCGGTGCCCGTCGCTGCGGCCAGGCTGCACCGGGACCGCCTCATCGGAGAGGTCGTCAGCTGGCTCGTGACTACCAGCACCGGGGCGCGACACCGCGCTCACCGAGGTCGCCACCGGCTGGTTGCGCCTTTCGGGAATGCGGATGGCGATAGTGGAGACCGGCGGCGATCCAGGCCATGCTCCGGCCCGACGAGTCTACGAGAAGACCGGCTATACCGTGCTGCCCGTCTCCCGGTACTTCCAGGCGCTCTAGCCAGCGCCTTTCACGAGCGCGACAGGTTGGCTGAAAAGCGCCCAGGCCGAACGCGATCACGACGCCGTTGTCTTGGTCGGCCCTGCGTGACACGGGCATAGGGGTTGACGTCCATGCCCGACCGCACTGAATGAGGAGCAGGACCGAGATCCCGGCGCTGGCGCGCTTCAGCCCAGTGAGCCGGTGTGCCGTCCTTTACCGGAACGGCCGAGCTGACGAGGGCACGCTGCCTCCACTGGAGACCGCCCGGGCCGTTCGCGGTGCGTGGGTAGAATGCCTGGCGAGCGCGGCTTACCCTCGCCAGATCGCGGGCCCCTGCGCGGGGTAAGCCCTGTTGATGCCGCCCATGACGCGTGCTGAGAAACCCGGAAGATGAATACCGACGAAGAGCGCATCTCGCTGCGAGTCAAGGTCCCCGCGGGGGACGACACGGCCGTGATGGAGATGACGGGTCCTGTCGTGCCGGAGAATGGCCTGCAAGCCTTCGGCGACTGGGTGCTGGCTGCGCTTGAGCAGCACGCGGACGGCGCTGCAGAGGCTGCGGGCCGTATGGTCGCCGCGCTCCGGGAACGGAGCTGGGAGGGCGACGACGTTCTGGCCGATCAGCTCGAGGCGTTGCTGGGAAGCGGCGTGATACCGGATCTCCGCCCTCTTCGGGTGGATCTGGATGAGTTGGCCGGCATCCTCGAAGGCGACCCGGTCTACGGCGGCGGGCGCATCGACTTGGCGACCGGTGAGGTCTGGCCCGCGCCTGCCGTCGACTATGCGCGGGAGATCGGCCAGGAGGACGAGGACGAATCGGACGATCCTGATAAGTGGCTGTGGGTGCATTGCGAGGGTTCGCGGGACGGCTACAGGGACATAGAGCTGTTCATCGGGACGGTGCGTGATCCCGGCCGCGCTGACCGGCTGGAGATCGCCATTTGCGGGCGGGGAGCGTTCCGGCGGTTCAAGGACGTCCTGGCGCGCTGGCCCGGAGAACTGGATCGGTGGTATGCGTTTTCCGCCGAGCGCCAGCGTGGCCGGGCCCGGGCCTGGCTCGCCGACGTCGGCTACTACGTCCGCAAGGGGACCCCGCCTTCCTGACCCGGCAAGCCGGATGGGCCTTCGCGGCGGCGTGTTGTTCCGGCCGGGATGCCTGCCCGTGAGGTCATGTGTTCTGGGTTCGAGTCAGGGAGGTCCGCTTCGTGAGGAAGGCGAGCCGGAGCCGGCGGCTGAAGAAGGGCAGAGAACGTCAGCAGCACCGCGCGCCGCACGCGGTTCGCGAGGATGGCCTCCGCCCACCGGGTGCGCCAGGATCCGGTGCTCGCCCGTCAAGCGGATCCCGGACAAGGCTCGGATGGTCGCCCGGTCAGCGAAGCGTTCCGTCGCAGCGGGAACTCGTGGCGGCCCGCGGTTGGCGAGGCGACCCGCGCGGTCTGCCACGGCGACCATCGCACCTGCGACATGTACCTGGAGCTGCTGGCGACAGAGCAGGCGCCTGGGTGGACGCAGGCCGTCAGCCGGGAGATCACCGGTTTCCTGCGTTCCTCGGTGACCGCCGCCTGGCGGCATGGCTGGCAGCCTGCCGAGCTGGCCAGGCACGTCGGCCGGGAGCTGAGCGATGGGCATGCGTCGATGGCCGCCGACGTGATCGCGGACAAGATGCGCGGCTATGCCGCGGGCACCGTCGACGGCCGCTGGGCTGGCCAGGTAACGTCGCTGGGCGCGGGCGTGTGGTGGGGCAGCGACGCCGAGTACCTGGGCGCCTGGCAGGCACGCCAGGGCACGGTCGGAAGGGTGGCGGTCGCCACCGCGATCGAGCTCCTGCACCTGCCCGTGCTGGAGCAGCTGGGCCCGCTGCCGCGGGCGGCGCACGCCGGGTCGTCGCCGGTGCATGGCGACGCGGACGAGCGGATCCTGGGCAAGATCCGAGCGCTGCACGAGAAGGCGGAGTCGACCGAGTTTCCCCAGGAGGCAGAGGCGCTGTCCGCTCGGGCCCAGGAACTGATAGCCAAGTACAGCATCGACCACGCCGTCCTCGCGTCAGTCATTCCTTATCGCGTACGCGACCCGCATCGGGAGCGGTTGTCGCAGGCTACCAAGCAAGCGGAGCAGCAGGCGGGGACCGCATCATCCGGCCAGGGCCTGCTGCCGGTGCTCAGGGCACGGCAGCAGGCCGTCGACGACGCCGTCGGCGAGATGTTCGGCGGCACCCTCGCCTCGGGCCGGGCGGTCCGTACCACCGACGCGGAAGGCTGGTACTCGGGCCGCGCCGCCGCGGACATGGCCACCCTGCACAACCACAGCCAGGTCACCGCCTGACGATCGCGACCGCTGCCGACACGGACTCGCGGCGTTCAGGACCAGGTGGATGGCGGACCGGTTCGCCACCACGCCGGACTGCGCCGAGGTCTTCCGCTCACCGATACGGATTTTGGGCAGGCAGCATTGCCAGGACGTTCTACTACCATCGCGACAGGAGTCCTGGGTGCCCCGGTACTTCCCGAACTGCTTGCGGCAGCGCATCGGGGCCATCATCTGGACCCTGAATGTCATCTGGACCCTGAATGTTCGGACGGCTCAGGGTCCGTCCGCGTTCTCGGGGCGGCGCTCGGTGATCGCGACGGCATCGCTGATCAGGTCCGGCTGCAAGCCCGCCTGCTCGCCGTTCCAGCGGATCCACTCCGGTAGCAGGGACTGAGCTCCGGCCGCGTCCTCGTCGTCCCACCAGCTGGTGATCTGATCACGGAAGGCCGCCGACCGCCAGGGCGGGACCGCGTGCTCGGTGCCTGGCAGCATGACGCCCGGCCACTCCTCGGCCAGGGCCTGGACCGCGTCCTGGTCAGGAACATCGCCGTGCCGCGTGGAATACCAGGCGGTGAATGCCGCCTGCATGGCTACCGGGTCACCCTGCGGCAGCTCTACGCGCCGCCCGCCGAGCTTCCGGGTGATGTCCTGGATGCGGCGGGGGCCGCGGAAGTAGTCGTCCACCAACGCTCCCTGCTCTCGCTCGTCGATCAGCCCCTCGGAGTGCTCCGCGTGGGACAGCCAGGCCAGCACTTCCGGAGTGACCGGTTCCGTGCCCGGCGTACTGTCGCCGACCTGCTCCCGCCATGCGGCCACCGCCGATTCCGCGTCGTCGAACACGCCCGCGGCGGCCAGACTGAGGTACTCGCTGGCATCGAAAGCGAGTAGACAGACCGACGGATCGACGCCGCCGGGGTACGCGAATCCGGCGATCACGCCGAGCCGGGTGCCGTACACGTCCCGCAGCACGTGCACGTCACCGGTCGCCTCGATGTCCGGCATCAACGCCAGCCAGTCCGGTTGCTGCGCCAGCGCTGCGCGCGGCAGGGACTTCGCGGCTTCCGCGGCCTGCTGCGCGGCGTGCCTGCCAAGGCCGTACGAGCCGATCGAGGCGAGCCCGTGCAACAGTCACCACGGCCCCTGCCAGGTGCCTGAGGTGCCCCAGAGTTTCCGGACAGGGGATCCAATAGCCGCTTACGTTTCTCCGATCGACAAAATGTTGTTTATGCGGCGGCTTGCGGTGTGTCGATGCCGAGGCGGCGGAAGAGGCAGTGCATGTCTGTGCGCAGGGCTTCGTAATCGCGGTCGATTCCGGTCCAGGTAGCGGGTTTGCGGCTGGTGCTGGGGGTGCAGATGCCGGAGATGATGGGGCCGATGATCTTGTCGCGGAGGGTGAGCAGGGCGGTGATGGTCCGGGCGGCTGCGGGCGGGATCTGGTAGCGGCGTGACCGGCCTGGCTTGAGGATCAGGTTCTTGCCCCTGAGCTTGCGCAGGTCGTAAGCGGCCTGCCGGATCGTGTAGCCATCGTGGCCGGTCATCGCGGATACCCTTGCGGCCAGGTCGGCGACGGTGAACCCGCCGGGTGCTGGCGCTAGTGCGAGCACTGCGGCCAGGACGGCCCGGGCCCGGGGCTTGTTCAGGTCGATGCCGCCGGCGCGGGTGGCGCCGAGCTGGGATGGCAGCGGCAGCTGGTCGAGCGTCCCGTCGGGGATGAACCCGGTGTCCACGCAGTCCAGCGCGGTGCAGAACCGCTCGGCCATGCCCGCCAGCCGGGTGACGATCTGGGGGAATTTATCCAGCGTGCGGCCGGTCTTGAGGGTCTTGGTGTTGTGCACGATCGCTTCGAAGCGCAGCACGCGTTCGCCTTTGGTGTAGCCCTTCAGCGTCAGCAGCCCGAAGTGGACCTTGAACAGCGTCAGGTCATAGCGAGGTGTCTCGATCACGGCTGCGAGCTTCGGTGACGGCTCGCTGGTGCCCGCCGGGCGCTGCCTGGTGCCGAACAGGGTGCGCAGCGCCGGCACATCCAGCCGGGACCGGGTTCGGTCGGCGACGGTGCTGAAGACCCGGTCCATCCGCGCGCCGGAGGCGAACAGCAGGTTACGGCTGTACTCGGCCTGGTAGACCGAGTAGGCGTAGCGGAACCGGCTGACCGCCTGCTCAGCGGAGTCCAGGGCAAAGCACAGGCAGGCAGAGTAGATCCAGCGGTCGCAGACCTGGCTCAGCCGCCCTATAGCCGCGGGCTGCGACAAGGTATCTGCGATCTGAGCCAGGCCGTGCGGATCCGCGATTCCGGTAAAGCAGTTGTCCTCCTTGGCGAATCTGATCCCGGCGGCCTGCGCGGCGCAGGCGACGTACTCGTGCCCGTTGAGGATGACCTGCGCGCCGAACGGCGGGTGCCCGGACATCTTGATCGTCAGGTGCCCCCAGGCCGGGTCCATGATGTGAAACGAGTACTGGTTGACGAACTCGGTCTTCTTCTCCAGGTTGGTGATGATCCCGCTGGCCGACCGCTTCACCTTCCACACCGGGGCCGGTGCCTTCGCCACCATAATGAGGAACACGCCCGGGCTGATCGAGTGCGTCTTCAGATACTCCGCAGCGATCAGGTACTTGCGCTCCCCGGCCTTGCAGTAAATAAGCGGGACACCGCTGGCAGCCGCCCAGGCCTTCACCCGGCGGGCGAACCGGCCCGCCATCCGCATCAGGCGGGTGTCCCCGAGTTCCTCGTCGCTGCCCCCGTGCAGCTCCCGCCACCAGGTACGGAACCCGCCCGGGCTGTGCCCCAGCGGGAAGTAGGCGTTCAGCACAATCCGGTCCACGCAGTCGTAGCTGCCGACCAGCAGATCCCCGTACCGCTCAGCGAAGTCATCGGCCATCCGCCGACCGTAAAGCTCAGCCGCTTCTCGCGTCAGCCGGACTGCCCCGAAGGGGCCATTCCTTCCGGGCGAAGTCCCGGACGGAACGTAGGATCTTCTCCGGAAAGGAACGGGATCGAGTGCCGGGTAAAGCGAAAAGATACACTCCTGAATTCAAGGAACAGGCCGCCAGGAAGGTGGTCGATAACTCGCTGCCAATTGCCCATGTCGCCCGGGAAATCGGTGTCAATGACACCACTCTCGGATTCTGGGTGAAGGATTACCGGAAGAAGCTTACCGGGCAGCCGCTGCCGCCGGATATGCCGGGCGCCGAGCGGATGCGGGAACTGGAGCGCCGCAACCGCGAGCTCGAAATGGAAAACGCGTTTCTGAAAAAAGCGGCCGCGTACTTCGCGAGGGAGCATCGGTGACCCAGAAATATGAGGTCATCGACGCCGAGTATGCAGAAATGCCCGGAGGGGAAACGGGCGGCGCTCCCGCCATTATACAGATGTGCGAATGGCTGGGAGTGTCGAAATCCGGGTACTACGAATGGAGGTCGCGGCCGCAGAGCGCGGCCGGGAAAAGACGCGAGCTGCTGAAAATCAAGATCAAGGCGCTATTCGAGGCGAATAACGAGGAATACGGGTACCGGCGCATGCACGCCGCCCTGGCCCGCGGCGGCGAGCAAGCGTGCCCGGAGCTGGTCCGCCAGCTCATGCGCGAGCTGGGCCTTGAGCCCTGCCAGCCGAAGCCGTGGCGGCACTCGCTGACCGAGCAGGGCGCGGCCGGGCCGATCCCGGACCTGGTCAACCGTGATTTCTCCGCCGGAAAGCCGGGCGAGAAAATGGTCGGCGACATTACCTACATCCAGACCTGGCAGGGATGGCTTTATCTTGCGACGGTCATCGACTGCGCGACCCGGAAAATGGTCGGGTGGGCGATGGACGATAACTACAAGACACCGCTGATCAGCGACGCGATAAAGATGGCGGCCAGGAACCTGGACCTGCCCGAGGGGGCGATATTTCACTCAGACCGCGGAAGCAACTACACGTCCGAAAAGTTCGCGGCGGTCCTGAAGGAACTCGGGATACAGCAATCTGTCGGCAGGACCGGTATCTGTTTCGATAACGCGCTCGCCCAATGCCGTTGAATTAGGCTGCAGGATGGAGCAGGCGGATCGTCGGCGGCGAGTTGTGGGAAATGTTCTTCTGTTCTCGCCGCTTCATCAGGAAAGCCGTATGTTGCGTGCGTTTCACTGCGCGGGGGCACGTGCGCTCCCGACGAGCCGGGTTCGGCCCCTCTGTGATTTCCTCAATTGCCTCCCGGACTGCCTTCGCGAGTCTCAGAGGGGGAAAAAGCCGCCTGCCCGGAAACCTGGCGGCGGATAACACGCAGCGTGCGGATGAACGACATTCTGTCCGGATCGAGTTCGGCCTGGTCGGCGGCTTCGCGCATTAGGTGCCGTATGCCGTAGTGGGTAAGGAGAAGTCCCCATATCTCCTGCTCGACCAATTCTGGCTTGCGGGAGCGCAAGATCATCCCCGCGCCGCGCTGGTGCGTCTTGAGCTCATCGAACACAAGCTCCGCCTCCCAGCGCTGATGATAAGCCACAGCAAGTTCGGTAGCCGAGATTTCATTCGGGTCTGTGATATTGGTGACCAGGGTTATGATCTCCTCGCCGTCTCCCCGGTCCGGGATCTCGTAATCGACGACCCGTACGTAGAATCCAGGAAGGTCGGTTATCTTCGCCAGTCCGTGACGAAGCCGGTACGAGTTCCTGGCCTTCTCCTTCGAATCCGCGATGAACGAGAGATAAGAGCCGTCGGGAAACCATTCCAGAACGGGCAATTCTACATTCGCCCCCACCCTGAATAGGGCGTCGGCACCGGCGTCAAGGACCATCTTGAAATTCGTGTAGCTGTAGAGTCCTGAGTCGACCATGACGAGCATCCCGGGCTCGACGGCCCCGCTCGACAGAATGCGCCGAGTCAGGGTCTCCTCGCCCTCTCCGTCTCTGCCTATTTCCGCGGCGACGATCGCGTGCGTGCCGCATTCCGTCAGTGCTGCCATCCGGACGAAGGGAAACGCGCTCCGTCCTTTCTTTCCCGCGTACCCGAAGTACTCGGCGTTCTCCTCGCTGTCCGGGGCTTCCATGCCGAATCCGTCGACCGCCATCAGGCGTCGCCCGGCCAGCCAGGCGCCTTTAGTCGACCGCATCGCGCACGGTACTGCGACGCGCTCGTAAAGCTCCCGCATTACCTTCGCGCCGAGTCTCTGCCGGGCGTGACACAGGCCTCCTGGACTGGGCGTTTCCCAGTCTTCCCGCCATGTGCCCATATAATCCAGCCCGTCGGCCAGCTTTCGCATGACCTCTTCGTAAGAGTCGCCGTAAAACAACGCCATGGCCATCACGAAATACACCATTACGCGCGCCGGGAGCTTATTCTTACGGATCTCCTTACGGCCTTCGGATGCGACTACCTCGTCCACTAGCTCACGCGGAACCAGTCGGGTGAGCGTCCCTATCCCAATGGCGTCAGTCAAGGATGACGGCATGTCGGTGCTGCTGGTCACGATCTCCGGCATTCCGCCAATCTAAGGGAGATGCTGTCATCCTGGCAACTATTAGCGCGTTGTCCACAGATTTCGGCGTGTCCGCCAGTGGATATGTGGAAACCCGGATCCGAGAGCCTTAATTCAACGGCATTGCGCGCTCGCCGAATCGGTGAACGGCACGCTGAAGGTCGAGCTAGTGCACAGGACGGTCTACCCCACCCGGGAAAAGGCCCGGGAAGATATTGCGCGCTGGATCGAGCTCCGCTATAATCGGACTCGTCTCCATTCGGGACTCGGATACAGGACTCCGCAAGAAGTCATGGACGAGTACCTGAACGGGCAGGAAGCCGCATAAAATAGCCGCAATTTCCCTGTCCGGAAAACGTAGGGCAGCTCAGCCAACCTAACAGAGCACACCCAAGGCGTGGCCGGGCGCGCCGGTACGCTGCCCATCAGTCAGGGGCATGATTGCGAAGATCCGCTTGCATGGCTTGCGGCACACGACACCGGGCCGTTTACTCGCCGAGATCGGAGCCGAGCTTGGCTCGCCGCTCCTCGAGTTCGGCCAACTCGGTCCGCAGGCGCCTGATCTCGCGGTTGACGCGCGTCAGCTCCGCCTGGCTTGCTGTTCGTTGACGTAACAGTCGCCGCGCTTGGTCCGGGCGAGGGCCTCGACCTCGCCTCGCGCAGTCGCTCACCACACCTGACGCGCGCTCGGCCGCGTAGTCCGGGCAGTACTCCAGCAGCGTCTCGGAGTTGCCGTGGCGGCAGTTGTACAGGCCGAGCAGGATGCCCGCCGCAAGTTCGACGGCTGCGGATCGCATGCCGAGGTCGGCCCGGTGCTGAAGGTCGTCCAGGAAGGGTTGCAGGGCCCTCGTCCAGGATCTCGTCGGCGGCCTCGGCCGGATGGACGTAACTGCGGCCCGGCCGGTAGCCGGCCCGGGTGTTCAGCTCCTCGATGTCCAGGCCCTGCAGGGAGTCCTCGACATCGTCGGCGACGGCCGACCGGTCGGCGTCCGTCATGGCCTGGGCGGCGTAGGCTTCGGTCAGCTCGCGCAGGTCCGGCCGGGCAGCGAGCAGCTCATCCAGCACGGTGGCCTTCTCCTCCGCGGACAGGGCGTCCAGCGCTGACCGCTTATCACTCACCTGCGTTCCCGTGTTTCGCCCTGAGCCGCTCGCCCCGGAATTTCGCCGGACGGGCGCCCGAGCGCGGACAGGCAGGAGGCGCGCAACGGGCGGAGCTGGTCAAGGGCCGACTCCGGGTCACCGGTGCGCAACGCCAGCTCCAGCCCGGCGGTCAGCCATTCCAGGGCCCCGGCCTGGTCGCCGATGTCGCCGTCCTCGATGCCAGCCTGGACATAGACCCAGAACGTCGTCGGGGTAGTCGGCGCCTCCCGCACCCGGTCCATGATCTCCTCGATGCGCTCCTCCAGCGCCGCCGCCGGCCACGGCGCGAGCCGGGGTTCCTTCTTCGTCGTCAGACGACGGATCGGGGGCGGCATACGCCCTACCGTAGCGAACCGCGCCTTGGGGCTGGCGCATTCGCGGCACGCTCAGGTACGGCCCAGGCGGGCGTCGATGGCTGCGGCGCTGGCCTCGGGGTCCAGGCCAGTGATGGTGACCTGCAGGTCCGCGCGCTCATAGGACCGTTTGAAGTAGGAGATGTCCGCCTTAATCTCCTTAAGGTAGAGGATGCGCTCCTCCTCGGTGAGGTGCTTCTGGATGCGTTGCGAGTCGATGTCGTAGAAGGTGATCCGCTCCAGGATGTTCTCCGGCGTGTCGTGGACGGCCACGGTCACGGTCATGCCGGGCACGCGCCGGACGACCCGGAGGAAGGCGTCGCGCAGGCCGCTGGGCGGCAGTGCGATCACGCAGTCGGGGTTGGCGGTGGCGATGCGCTCCAGCACCATGGCGCATTCCTTCCGGTAGTCGTAACTGGTGAGGAACCGGGCCTGAAGCCGCTCGATGGATATCCCGAAGTGCCGTTCGATCTCATCGTCGAGGTCAAAGGAGGGCCAGCTCCGCCGATCAGCGAGGATCCTGCCGATCGTCGTGGTCCCCACGCAGCTCACGCCGACCAGGCTGACCCGCAACTCAGACTCCTCACCGCCACACCGGCGATCCGAGGGCGTGCAGGTGCGGTGCCGGCGATATCAGGGCATCGGGGAAACGGCAGATAGCGAGGATAGTAGTGGCTACGCCGAGGAGCTTGTGCCCACGCTGCCCAGGCAGATCCGGGTTGAAGCCGGGCACCGCAGCAGCCGTCGTTTTGTTCCCTGATTCTGCCGGCCTGAATTTGCATTGTCGGCGGCAACCGACCGGTGGAGGCGTTGCGGGCCGAGCGAGCAACCGCAAGAAGGGACGCCGCCAGGCCACAGAACGCGGCGGGCCAGGCAAAGCTCTCGCGACGACGCCGCGCCGCAGCAGGCGATGCTCCTTCACCTGTCTCAGTTCGGTGCAGCGCCGGACAGGCCGCGCTGACTCTGGCCCGACTCGTGCCGCGCGCGGACGTTCTGCTCCAAAGTTGGCGCAATTTTGAGTTCCGGCGGTGCCTTCTGCACCGCTGTTCGTGCAGCGCGGTACAAAGGCTCGCCCTCGGCCTCACCTGTCCGGCCGCTACGCCCGGTGCGGATCAGCATCATCAGCAGCTCGAATGAGCCGACCAGCGCCAAGGCGGGCCAGGCGCTGACCAGTGCGCCGACCGGACCGTGCCCGACGCCATGCGCCAGGTTGGCACCGACTGTGGCGACGATGCCCGCGCCGAGGCTCCAGGCGGCCAGCCGTGGTATGGGCTGGTTCCGGCGGCTGGCGTCCAGTACCACCATGGAGGCGGCCCAGATCAGCCCGTCCACGGTGAACGGCAGGAGTCGGGCCGTCATGCCGGACTCACCGAGCGCACCAGTTCGTAGGCGTGCTGATAGGAGATGACCGCGGCGACGACGGCCACGGCCACCACCGCGAGCGCCGTCGTGATCCTGATGAGCCGGTCGGTCACAGGCTCAGCTCCTCGCGCCAGCCGAGCACGAACGGGTCATCGTCGCCGTAGCCGACAGCGAGCCGCTCAGCCAGGACCATGGCCGTGATGGCCTGGTTCCGGGTGAACAGACGGCCCGGGTGACACGAGACGATCCAGGCGCCGTGACCGTCGGCCGCGGCATGTTCGCGGAACTCCGCAGTCGCGATGACGCGGCCGTCGATCTCCAGGGACATAGACTCGTCGTTGATCTTGGTGGACATGGGTTGCCCCTCTCCCGCCCGAAGGAGCCACGGGGAGCCAGAAACGGGAGCCAACGCAGGTCGACTCACTCAGACTGCCCGCGACGCCTTCAGGGCGTTCTTGCAGGTGAGAGGCTCCCCGGCCGACTCAGTCCGACCGGGGCAGACGGTCCGTTCGTGACTGGGGGTCAAGTGGTCGCGGGTTCAAATCCCGCCGTCACGACTGGTAAGAGTGGTTTTTAGACCTTAGTTTCGGGAGCCAATGGGGGAGCCAATGGCTTTCCCGGAGCAGGGGCAGGTGAGCTCGGTGGCGTTCGCCTTCAGGGTGCGGTTCACGGCGGTGGCGTTATCGGTGAGGGCGGGCCGGATCTCGTGATGGCCCGCGCCTCCTCAGTTTGGACGCCGGCGAGCAGAGACAGGACCACGTAGGCCGCGGGCCGGTGAGCGCCGGACTCGACGGTCTCCAGGAGCATGACACTCGACTTGACCCAAAGTAGTGCTAGTAGCTGCGGACGGCTGCGAGCAGCCGCAATTCGCGGGCACGTCGGACCGCCGCGGAGCGGTCGTCGGCACCGAGCTTGGCGTAGATGCTGCGGACGTGCGTGCTGACCGTGTTCACCGACACCGATAGTTCGGCGGCGATCTCAGGCCTGGATAGGTTCGTCGGAAGATATCGCAGTACCCTGAGCTCGCCCGGGCTGAGCTGCCCTGCTTGCGGCGGTACCGACAGGTCTCCGGGCATCAGGGATGCGCCGCGCATGACATCGAGGATGTCGGCCAGCGGTGCGGCGTGCGCCGTCTCGTGCCGCGACAGCGCCTCGAGCAGCTCCGGGGAACCCGTCATCGCGAACGGCAGCACCACCCGGTCAGCCTCGGCCAGGGCCAGCCCGCGCTCGGCCGCCTGGTTCGCCGCGCGCTGGTCCCCCAGCTCCCGGTAGGCCAGCCCGGCCAGCAGATGAGCCTCTACCACCGTGTGGTACCCAATAACCGGTGCGGCCCCGTCCAGTACATCCCACAGCCCCGCGAGCGTCCCGCCCGGATCGCCGTCCGCCAGGCAGATCACCGCGCTGGCATTACCGATCTCGCCCGACACGGCCCACTTTTCATCCAGCGCCGCGAGCGCCGCACGGGCCTCACCGGTCATCCCCAGACGGTGTACCGCTCCAAAATTGCCGTTACAAGGCCCTCTGCCTGGGCGCGCAGGAACCTCCGCCAGGAAGTATCCAGACCACGCGGAGCTGGCCGGTAGCCCCGGGCGCGGAGGATCCGGCGGACGGTCGCCGCACTGATGTGGTGGCCGAGGCGGGTCAGTTCGCCGTGCACCCGGCGGTACCCCCACGCCGGGCCTGGTCAAGCAAAAATGGACGTACCCGGCCACGCCGGAATGACCGCCGGTCCCGGACGAGGTGCGCGCGCTGGTGGAGCAGAACCCGCGCTGCGCTCAACTCCTACCGGGCTGCTGCGACAACCCAGCGAGAAGGCCTCCCACCTCCTTCGACTCTCAGCGCCTCACGGCGCACCAGCGCCTCACGGCGCACGCATGACTCGCGGCATACGACGCCGGGCCGTTTCCTTTCCGAGATCGGAGCCGAGCTTGGCTCGCAGCTCCTCAAGTTCGACCAGCTCGGTCCGCAGGCGCCTGATCTTGCGGTTGACGCGCGTCAGCTCCGTGCTGGCCTGCTGTTCGTTGACGTAACGGTCGCCGTGCCTGGTCCGGGCGAGGGCCTCGACCTCGCGGCGGAGCAGTCTAAGCCACGGGTTCCCGTGCATATAGGCTTGGCGGTACTGCAGCGTGCCCGCGTCGATCGCGTCGTAGATCTCGTCTTGGGTCAGCCCGAACTCCTGGCGGGCGGTCTTGTCGCTCAGCGTTGCGCCCTTGCGTTGCCATTCGTCGTTCGGGTAGGCCATGGCTGATCCTCGTGGCAGCCGCCGCGGAGTTCAGCCGGGCGGCGTTCGCATCCTCCGGCTATGGTAAGCCGCCGCCGTTGCCCGGCTGCATATTCCCGGCCTCAGTCCCGCCAGAAGCTGCAGAATGCCGCGCCCGGCTAGTCACGCGCGCCGACGTGCCAGGGCAGGACTCCCAGCTGGGCGCCTCACATTCGCGCGCCCGAGGCCGACGCGGCTTGATCGCGGGTTCAATGCAGCATGGCGCTCCAGTCCGGCATGAGGTCGAGGAGTTCGACCGTGGGCAACTCGATGCCTAGCCTCGCGCAGTCGCTCACCACACCTGACGCGCGGTCGGCCGCGTAGTCCGGACAATACTCCAGCAGCGTCTCGGAGTTGCCGTCACAGGAGCCTGGCATGGGGTTCGTACCCCGAGATAGGAGATGTCCGCTTTGATTTTCTTCAGGTAGCGGATCCGCTCCTCCCCGGTGAGGTGCTTCTCGATGCGTCGCGAGTCGATGTCGTAGAAGGTGATCCGCTTCGGCGCGCTTCCGCCGCCTAGCGCGGGCGGTTCATCGACGGTGAATGCGTGGGTGGCGGTGCGGACGGCCCTTCAGTGACACCGGTCAGCGTGCCGTTCGCGCTGAACAGCGCCTGGGCGACCTCACGCCGGAGCACCAAGATCTCCGCATCCTTAGCCGCATCGCTCCGCGCCAGGAGCGCCAGCCAGCCGAACACCCGGACCATGAGCAGATAACCTCAGCGATGAGCGTATCAGCGTGGCGCCTAGCTACTTCGACCTGAAAAAGGCTTGGGGCTGAGGATGGGGCTGGCTGTGTGAGCAGATGCCTGGATCGTGGGCTTTGGGTGCCCTGTTCTAGGCAGTCAGGTTCGCGATCTTGACCAGGTTGTGGGCGAAGACCCCGTGCCCGCACCAGATGGCGGCTCCTTTTTTACCGTCGAGCTGGGTGCGGTTCCAGCCGTAGGTGTGCTTGAGATAGCTGATCCTGCCCTCCGAACCGGTCCGCCATTTGACGAGTTTGCGGAAGCCCGGGCCGTGCTCGGTGGCTTTGCGGGCGGGGGAGATCTTGGCCTGCCGGGGAATCGCGACGGTGCGCACGTCTCGTGCGTGCAAGTCGCGCTCGACGGCGGCCTGGCCGTAGCCGCGGTCGGCGGTAACGGCGCGGGGTACGCGGCCAGCTCGCCGGTGGACGCGCTCGATCGCAGGCACGAGCTGTGGCCCGTCGGGGGCGGCACCGTATTCCACGCTGTAATCGAGGATGACGCCGTCGTCGTTGTCGGCGACCTGGGCTTTATAGCCGAACTCGACGGGCCGGTCGATGCGGCCCTTGCGGATCGGCCGGGCGTCGGGATCATGCAGGCTGACCAGCCGGGCCGCGCTGTCCGGGAGCTGCCCGGCCAGCCGGCTCCGGGTCTGCGCCACGACCCTGGCGGTCCGCTCGATCGTGACCGCCAGCTCATCCAGCGCCCGCCGCAGCCGGCCCCGCATCCGCCCGGTGAGCGCCTTCGGGAGGGCCCGGCGGCCGTTGCGCAGCACCGCGGCCGCCTCCGCGGCGGTCCTGGCCGCCAGATCGGCGAGTTCACCGGTGACCCGGCCGATCACCTGGGTGGTCTCTTCCCGGGACAGCTTGCCCCGGGAGCGCAGTTTGCTGGCGATCTGGCGAACCCGCCGGGCCGCCGCCCGCCGCCGGTCGGTCACCACGGTGCCGGGGGCCCCGCCCGCGGCCTGCACCCGGCGCACCGTCCGCACCAGCTTGCCCACCGCCTTCGCCGAAAGCCCCGAATCGGTCGGGTAGGCCACGTTCGCCGGGATCACCGTGGTATCTGCCCGCACCCGCGCCGTGCGCAGCAGCTTGCCCGCAGCGGCCTTCGCCCACAGCGCCTCATTCAGCCCCGCCACCGCCTCTTCGCCGCACCGGGTGGTCAGCTTCATCAACGTCGTCGGGTGCGGCACCGTCCCATCCAGCGGGATCCGGCAAAACCGCCGCCAGGAGATCGAGTCACTGACCTCGGCGCACAAGCTCTCAAAGCCCAGCCGGTACCGGAACTTCAAGAACATCAGCCGCAAATAACACTCCACCGGCGTGGACGGCCGGCCGATCACCGGGTGAAAATGCCGCGCGAACGGCGCGAAGAACGCCGGGTCATCCAGTAACGCATCCACCCGCGCCAGCTCCCCGGGCAGCCGCAGCACCTCCGCCGGAAGCCGGGACTCCCACCACGACGCCTGGTCGCCTATCGTGCGGAACATGATGGCCTCGATCCCTTCTAGCCCGAACTTGCAGTAACTGTCTGTAGCGTCGTCCAGGATGACCTGCGGTAATTGGTCGCTGCACGTCGCGGAATGTACCCACGAAATATCCTGGACGTCGGTAGGGTTGAGCTGCGATAATAGCCATGTGAAGGACCCACGGCATGCGGGGATGTACGTCGAGAGCCCGTCAAAGACCTACCGGGCCCGCAACGGCCAGGCACGGACTTACCGGACTCATCTGCTGCGCCGCTCCTACCGCGACGGCGGGAAAGTGAAAAAGGAAACGCTGGCGAATCTGTCCGCGCTTCCCGACAGCGCGATCACGGCGCTGAAGGCGTCGCTTTCCGGGTCGGTGCTGGTGGACGCGGGCGATATGTTCGAAATCGAGCGGTCATTGCCGCACGGGCATGTCGCCGCGGCGCACGTGATGGCATCGCGGCTGGGGCTGAAAAAGCTCCTGGGCCCGGATTGCCGGCTCTTGGAAGTTAATCGGGATCGTGTTGCCGTCTGGTTACCGACCGCGTCCTCTTCCTGGTTACGTGTCGTGAGCGCCGTCGTGAACCCCTGGTGCAGGCCGTCCGGACGCGCCGGCGCTGGCTGGCCGGGTTGCGGAACCCGTATGCCATGCGGGCTTCGAGCTTGGCGAGCCGGTTCAGGCTCTCGGAAACGGCGTTCGTGACCCCGGTCAGGACCGCCGCGACGATCTCGTCCTCCCACCGGGATACCGTCCTGGCCAGGGACAGCAGCTCGGGGATGTCATCGTTTTGGGCGCACCAGTCGCAGCAGGCAAAGAGCCGGCCGCGGACGTCGCGCTCGCACGGGGCCGAGCCGGTGACGCGGGCCCGCAGGTTCAGGACGTCGCGGAGTTTCTCCTTGCCGATCCAGGCCGCAGCGATCTCCTGCCCGGCCGGATCACTGCCCAGGGCGGCCATGACCTTGGCGAACTGGCCCGGTGACAGGTGCTCCAGGTTCTGCACTAGCAGGCCCTTGATGCCATACTCCGGGTCGCCGGTCCGGCCGCGGCGGCCGTATTTGCCGCGCACCACCCGGCGCCGCACGTCCCCGGTCATCTTGACCGCCAGGTGCACGACGTGGAACAAGTCCGCCACCAGCTGCGCGCCGGGCAGCATCCGGCGCACCGCGGAGGCGTAGATGGTGCACATGTCGATCGCGACGACCCGGACCGCGTCCCGCCACGCCGGGGTGGCCAGCGCCAGCCAGTACGCGGCGTCATCAGCAGTGCGCCCTTCCACCTGCCCCAGCAGCCCCTGGCCGCCGGACAGGTCGAAGAAGCAGGTATGCCACCGGTCTGCGAGCAGCACGTACTCCCCGGTGTCCTCATCGATCCGCCACCGGGGCCGGCCGCGGCGGTGCTCGTCGATGCCCAGGTGCGCCACCGGTGCCGGGGCCTGCTCCAGCAGTGGGTCCGCCCGGGCAGCGAACGCCCCGTGCGCGACCGGCCAGGACATGCCGTTACCCCGGGCCGCCTCCGCCGGGGTGATGCCGCGCTCCGCGATCTCCGCCGCGGCCTGCTCCCGCAGCCGCCCGGTCAGCCGGCACCGCGGCGGCACCTGCGGCACCCACTCGGTGAACGTCTTCCGCTCACACTCCCCGGCTTCACATTTCCAGCGCCGCTTCACCCACCACACCTGCACCGCATCCAGGCCCCGGGCCACATCCCGCGGCTGGGTCAGCACCTGCTCATGGACCCGGCCCGCCACAGTGCCGCAGTCCGGGCACGCGCTAGCGGCTGCGTGATCAGTGACCGCCCATACCTCCACCGTGCCGCCCGGCCCGGACTCCGCATCGGTGACCTGCAGGCCCTCCACGCCGAATAGCACAGACGCCGTATCGTGGAACACGATGCCCGCGGCTTTCTGATGATCTTGAAGTCTTGTCGGTAAGACCCAAGATCGTAGGAGCCGCGGGCTCCTTGGTCAGGGTGACACGCTGGTACCGGCCGCGCGAACTGGCAAGACCCCGCATCTGCCGGGCACCTTCAGCAACAGAGGAAGTCACCCAGAGTTATCGGGCGAAAGCAGCATCCCGGTTAACTTCGAAGAGCCGGATTGCCTTGAGCGGGACCTGGCATACGGGCTGATTATCGCCCGGGCGGTCGCGCCGGCCTCCAAGCTGGCCACCACCCGCTGGTGGGCTGAGACCACGCTGGGCGCGGACCTGGGTGTGGAAAATGCAGGCACTGATGAGGTGTATGCGGCGATGGACTGGCTGCTGTCCCGGCAGGACGCGATCGAGAAGAAACTGGCGGCCCGGCACCTGGAGCGCGGCGGGCTGGCATTGTTCGATTTGTCGTCGGCGTGGCTGGAAGGGCGCAGCTGCCCGCTGGGGGCGTTCGGGCATTCCCGGGACGGGAAGAAGAACCGCGAGCAGATCGAGTTCGGCATGGTCACCAGCCGGGCCGGGATCCCGGTCGCGGTCCGTGTCTTTCCCGGAAATACCTCCGACTCGGTGGCATTCGGGGAAATCATCCCGGTGGTGCGCGGCAAATTCGGGCTCGATGAGGTCATCTTGGTCGGCGACCGCGGCTCGGTCACCAAGGTGCGGATCGGCCAGCTGAGGGCGCTGCCGGGGGCGGGCTGGATCACCGCCCTGCGCGCCCCCTCCATCGCCGCCCTGGCCAGGGATGACGGGCCGCTGCAGATGTCGCTGTTCGACGACCAGAACTTCGCCGAGATCACCGACTCCAGATATCCCGGCGAGCGGCTGATCTGCTGCCGCAATCCCGCGCTGGCCGCGCAGCGCGCCGCCAAGCGCGAATCCCTCCTGGCCGCCACCGAGGAAGAACTGGGCAAAATCAGGGAGTCGGTTCAGGCGGGCCGGCTGAAGACGCCGGCAAGATCGGGATCAAGGCCGGCAAGGTCATCAATAAGCGCAAGGTCGGCAAGCACTTCATCACAGATATCGGCGACGGGCGTTTCGGCTGGCGGCGAGACGAGGAGAAAATCGCGGCCGAGGCTGCGCTGGACGGAATCTACGTCATCCGCACATCCGCCACCGCGGACAAACTCGGCAGCGGCGAGACCATCGAGGCATACAAAGACCTCGGGAACCTCGAGCGCGACTTCTGGTCGATGAAAGCCGAGGACATCGACCTGCGGCCCATCTACCATTACCTGGAAAACCGGGTCCGCAGCCACGTGTTCTTGTGCATGCTCGCCACCTACCTCACCTGGCACCTGCGTCGGGCACTGGCGCCGCTCACCTTCACCGATAACACAAAGCCCGCCCGCGAAGACCCGGTAGTCCCGGCCCGCAGATCCGCCGCCGCGGCCGCGAAAGACACCGGCAAAATCACCCCGGACAAGCTGCCCGTCCGCGGCTACCACGAATTGGTCGCCCATCTGGCCACACTCACCAGAAACACCGTCAGCTTCGCCGGGAAACGCCTCGAAAAACTGGCAACGCCGACCCCCGAACAGCGCCGCGTCTTCGAGCTGCTCGGCAAGCCCATCCCGCTCAGCCTCGACGGACCGTAACCACCGTACCCACGAACGGAGCCGCCCAGTAGACGCCTCAGCACGACAAAAACCCAGGCCAGCACCCCCATCCCCGCAATCGAAGATCACGTAAGGACGGTCTAGCCCAAGGGGTCGAGGTCATCCTCTCGCCACACCGGCCATGATCAAAGACCACCGCCCGGGTTTTTCAGGTCGAAGTAGCTAAGAGTAACTACTGACCATAGGCTTACCCGCCCACGCGCCTGAGGGACCTGGCTCGCAGCGCCGCCTTCCAGGCCACGCCTGGCGGCTCGGCCGCGCCGGGCGCGGGCCACCAGCGGTCCTGGGCGAAGGCGAACGGGTACCAGCGATCGTCGGGGCCGAGCAGGATCCGCACGCCGGCGCCGGGATCGGCGATCGTCCCGGGGCTGACCTCCAGCTCGCTGATGGCGAGCGCGCGCTGCCTGCGGACCTCGCGAACGGCGTCCGCCATCTGCTCAGCCGGGCATTCGGACGCGCCGACCGCGGCTGCCACCCCGCCGGTCCCGCCGTGCCGGTAGGCGAGCACCAGCCCCCGTAGCTCATCCTCGGCAAGGCCGGTCAGGCGCGCCGCCCGCCCGGCGTGCGGCGATCCCTCGGGGGTGGCGAGGATCCGGACCGCGTCAACGAGCGGATCTTCGTCGACCGCCGCGGGGGCCGCGCCGGCGAGCATGGCCGCCGCCCGCCCGGCCGCGTCGTTTGCAAGGAAATACAAATATAGGACATCCGGAACGGACCGTGGTGCCTCTTCCCGCCCCCATTCCTCCGCACTCACGCGGCACCCCCTGCCCCCTGGCTGAGGTTGACCAGGGCACGCAGCTCGCCGTCATCCAGCTCGGTCAGCGCGGTCTCCCCGCACGCGAGCACGGCTTCGGTCAGCCCGCGCTTGCGGGCGAGCAGCTCGGCAATACGGTCTTCCACGGTTCCCTCGGCGATCAGGTGGTGCACGTTCACGGTGCGGTGCTGCCCGATCCGGTGCGCCCGGTCGGTGGCCTGGTCCTCGACGGCGGGGTTCCACGGCCGGTCGAAGTGGATCACGTGGCCGGCCCTGGTCAAGTTCAGCCCGGTCCCTGCCGCGCGGACCGAGAGGATGAGCGCCACGCCGTCGCCGGACTGGAACCGGTCGACGATCTCCTGCCGTTTCGCGGCCGGGACGCCGCCGTGCAGGAACTCGGCGGGCCTGCCCCGCGTGCGCAGGTGCGCCTGGATCAGGTGCCCCATCGACACGTACCCGGTGAAGATCAGCGCGGCGTCCCGGGCGGCGGCCACCGAGACCATCAGCTCCTCAAGTGCCTGGAGCTTGCCGGACCTGGACGCCTGGACGCCGGCGTCCCACCCGTCCGCTGACTCCCGCAGGAAATGCGCGGGCGAGTTGCAGATCTGCCGTAGCGACTGGAGCAGGCGGAGCACCTGGCCCCGGCGGGCGACGCCCGTGCTGGCGCCTATCCGTACCAGCGTGTCCGCGGTCGCCGCCTTGTACAGCGCGGCCTGCTCGCCGGTCAGCTCCACGTAGCGGTCGCTGACCACCTTCTCCGGCAGCTCGGGCGCGACATCCGGGTCGGTCTTGCGGCGGCGCATGAGGAACGGGGAGACCAGCCGACCGAGCCGCCACGCCGCGCCGCCGCCGGCCTCCCGTTCGGCTGCCCGGCCGTATTGCTCCCTGAACGCCGCCAGTGCCCCGAACAGCCCAGGGTTCGTCCAGTCCAGGATCGCCCACAACTCCGACAGCGAGTTCTCGACCGGGGTGCCGGTCACCGCGATCCGCGCCCCGGCGGGCAGCGACCGAAGCGCCTGAGCCGCCTGCGAGCGGTGGTTCTTCACCTGCTGGGCCTCGTCGGCCACGACGATGCGCCAGGGGACTCCCGCCAGCCGGCCAGCGTCGTGGAGCAGGGTGCCGTACGTGGTGACGACGACCTGCCCTTCCGGCGGGGCGAGCCCGTCGAGCGATCGGCTGGCCGCGTGGTAGCGGCGCACCGGGACGTCCGGCGCGAATCGCGCGAACTCCCGCTCCCAGTTGGCCAGCAGCGACGCCGGGCAGACCACGAGCGTCGGACCCGCTGCGCGGTCCAGGCGAGCACGGTGCAGGTGGAAGGCGATGACCGTCAGCGTCTTGCCCAGCCCCATGTCGTCGGCGAGCAGCGCGCCGAAGCCGAGCTCGGTCGTCCGCGCGAGCCAGCGCAGGGCCCGGTGCTGGTAACCGCGCAGGGCCGCGCGCAGCCCGCCGGGAACATCGACCGGATCGCCGGCATCGTTCCCGGCGTCACGCAGCGCGGCGAGGAGGCCGACGAGCCGCCCGGCGCCAGCGCAGGCGACGTCCTGCCCGTCGATGGTGATCTGCCCGGTCAGGGCGGCGCTGAGCGCCTGGGCGCCGGTGAGCTCGCCCAGGTGGCGCTCGCGTGCGCGCCGCGCGGTGTCCGGGTCGATCAGCACCCACCGGCCGCGCAGCCGCGCCACGCCGTCCGCGGCGGCGACCGCGTCCGCCTCGGCTTGAGAGAGTGATTCGCCGTCCAGGGCCAGCTGCCAGGCCAGGTCGGTGACACCGCCGAGCGAGAACACGCTGGCCGCGCTCCGTGGCCGCGCGATCGTGCTCGCGCCGACGCCCCGGACCAGGTCAGCCGGCCATTCGACCTTGATGCCGTGCGCCGCGAGCCGGTCCCCTGCCGGGCCGAGCAGCTCGACGGCGTCCCCGCCGCCGAGCGTGCCGTCGCGGCGGATCCGGTCGACCGGCGGCCAGTCGCGGGCCGCGCGGCGCAGCACGCGGTGCTCGGGGTAACCCAGGCGAGGTGCATGCAGCTCGGCGGTCAGCGGCGACCCGGCGGACGCGGGCGGCTGGACCCGCAGGGACATGGCCGCTGCCGGCGTCGGGTCGGCGGCCTCGGCGCAGCGGTCGGCCCATTCCGCGGCGTCGCCGTCGAGCACGCGGGCACGGCCCGCGTAGGGCAGGTCCCCGATCACCAGCCGCGCCCCCGGCGGCCGCAGCAGCGCCTCTGCAACCGCGTCCGTGAAGCCGTCGTCGGCCGCTGACCCCGCGAGGCGCCAGCAGTCGCGGCCTGCGGCGTCTAGCGCCGGGTATACGCGCCGCGCGGCGACCGCTTCCAGGGCGGACCGGGCGGCGCGCGCCCAGGCCCTCGCCGACTCGTGCAGCAAGGCTGCACTGCCATCAGCCGCCGGGCCGTCGAGCGTGGCGAGGACGGACAGCGCCTCAAGCAGCGGCACCGTGAAACCCGCGAGCGGTCCCTCAAGCGCCGCACCCGCCGGGCCGGTTACCTCGAACCCCCGGTCAGAGAAGTCCAACGCGCAGCCGGCCCGCAGCAGCCGCCTGAAGATGCCCCGCGCGCTGCGTGCCTCCGCTTCCGCCGCCCTGGCGAGCTGCGCGGCGGCGGACCGTTCCTGTTCGGTGATCTGGTCCAGAAGCCCGGCGGCGGCCGCCGTCTTCGCCTCGTTCTTGGTGCGGCCCTCGGCGGCGCATGCGTAGCTTCCCGTCGCGTGCGCGCAGCCGACCGTGCAGGTGAACACCGGCGCGTGCGGCGGGCCGCTGGCGTCGTGCTGGTAGGACAGGTCCGAGATGACACCGGTCTGCGCCCGCTCGTTGAGAACGGTGACGGGACTGCGGTCAGCCGCGGTCCGTTCGGAATCCCTGGTTTGTGACCATGCGGGAGGAGCGAGATCACGCAGCAGCGCCAGGGCCGCGCCTGCCCGCGCGGCCTTCGCGGTAGCGGCGCGGCTGGGAGCGCCGACGACCAGCCCGTCCGGTGCCGACAGGAACGCGAGCGCCGAGCGCTCGCCGGTCTCGATGTACCGGGCCGTGGGCCAGCCCCGCGCCTGGCTGTACATGGACAGGACTCCCCCGGCCATCATGGGGGTGCTGACAAGCGCCTCCCATGCGGCGGCGCGAGCGCCGACCCACCCGCACGGGTCGGCCTCGAACAGCAGAAGGTACACCGAACGCGCGGTCAGCTTCCCCGGGCGGACGGCAGTCGCGAGCTCCGGGACGGGCGACGACCTGGCGACCTCGTAGTCGAGCCAGGATTCCAGATCCGCGGGACTCAGCCCCGGATCGTCCGGGAAGTCGCGGGGGGCGGCGGGCGGGTCGTCGTCCGCTGGCACCACTAGGCCGGTGAGCGCGGCCAGCAGCGACAGCGCCGCGGCCTGCCGCGCGGTCTTCTTGCTGCCGCCGTAGCCCGCCTTGCCCTCGACCCGCGCGCCGTCCCGCTCCAGGCTCGCCGTGGCCGTGAACCCGCGGTCCGCCGCCGACTCGGTCAGCTGCATGGGGGCTACGCCCAGCCGCTGGGCCTCGAGGCCGACGACGGCGACCGCCGTGCCCGGGACCTGGCCGGCCGCCGCCAGGGCCAGCGCACGGACCCCGGCCCACGCGTGGCGGTCGCTGGCGGCGAAGAGCACCTGGTGCAGCTCCCGCGGCCCCGCGTCGCGGGACGTGATTCTGCGCTCGCAGTCCGCGATCAGCGCCGGGTTCGCGGTGCCGTCCTGACAAGCCTGCTTCAGCGCCGCGAAGAACTCATCGCCGGACAGCGCCGCGAAGCCGGCGGCCGGGTCGGCCAGCAGCGCGCGCAGTTCCTGGCGCGCGCGGTCCTTCTCCATCTCGGCCTGCCGCCGGTTCCGGGGCGGCGGTGGTTGCGCAGGGCACGGCCGGACCCGGGCAAGATCCAGCGGGGTAGGCAACCTGGAGGGCCGTTGCGGCATGTTCAGGCGCTAACCTGCTCCCGGTTGTGCAGCGCCGCCATGTCGGCGGCGGCCAGGCCAGAGACCCACCCCTCCTTGTCGGTCGCACGGCTCCCGCGGTCGCAGACGAGACCGTCACCGAACATCTCGCCGACGGCGTGATCGACAGCCTCGTGGCGCTCTTTGAGCACAGGCACCAGGTCCTTGCCGGGCGCAGCAGCCGCCACCTCCTGTTCCGCGTGCACAGTCGCCTGTGACAGCCGCACCCCGATCCGGTACGCGTAGGCCACCAGGAACGACTGGCGGAACGCCCGGGTCCGCGACCGCCCGTAGGAGTCCTTCTTCGCGCCCTCCCGCAGCATCGCCGTGTTAGCCTGCACCAGCAGCGACGTGTACAGCAGCTCCACCGCGTCCAGGTCAGGCGGGAAACCGACCACCGTGGACATGCCAATCGCCTTCTGCCAGACCGACCGGCAATGATTGGCTTGCGCGACAGCATGCAGGAGCGTCGCCTTAGGCGACTCGTACGGGTTGTCAACCGGCAGCCGCCGCGCGCCCGGCCTGTCCTTGCTCCCGGACTGGGCGGCGAGCAGCGCGTGATCGATGCTGTGCTTGGCCATCAGCTCCTGCGCGCGGGCCGACAGCGCCTCCGCCTCGTCCGGGAACTCCGTGGACTCCGCCTTCGCCAGGAGCGCGCGGATCTTGCCGAGGATCCGCTCGTCCGCGTCGCTGCCCGCCGCCCACGCCCCGGCGCGGGCCGTGCCCGGCAGCGGGCACAGCCGTTCCAGCACGGGCATGTGCTGCAGCAGGTGCAGCAGCTCGATGGCGACCCGCAGCGGTTCCCCGCTCCGGGCGGACAGGAACTCGGCGTCGCTCCCCCACCACACCTCGGCACCGAGCGCCGACACCTGCACCGCCCAGCGGTCATCCACCATCGCGAGAGCGTAGCCGCGCATCTCGTCCGCGACCATGTCGGCGGCCATGCCCGCGTACGCGTCACCCAGTTCCCGGCCAACATGCCTGACCAGTTCCGCCGGCTGCCAGCCGTGCCGCCACGCCGCCGTGACGGAAAGACGCAGGAAGCCGGTGATCTCCCGGCTGACGGCCTGCGTCCAGCCGGGCGACTGCTCCGCCGCCAGCAGCTTGAGATACTCCGCGAAACCGCGCTCGTCACCGCGGCAGACGGCATCGACCGCCGCGCTCACCGCGGTCACGACGAGCTCTCGCTGCGACGGAACACTCTGCCGGCCCGGCGACCAGCCCAGGCCCGCCGCCCGCTCCGCGCGGCGGCGCTGGCGCTCCTTGTCCTTCTTCTGCCGCCGGTTACGGCTGGCTTTCCCCACGATGCGAACCTCCGTGAACTCCGACCCAGAAAACAGGATTCCACCAGATGCCCGCAGCGCGGGGGCGGACACGCGGAAGACGCCCCGATCAATCGCGGGCCGCGATGAGGATGCTTACCGTGCGGTACTGGGGTGACCGGCTGGGCGGGGACGACCGGCCGGAGCGGCTCGTGACCCTCAGGACGCCAGCCGCTGTCTCAGCCGCAGCGGGATTACCCTGCCGACCCCAACGAGTACAACGGTCGGTCACCGGCATCTGCGCCAACGCCACAGGTCGGCCTGCGGAGCCAGGTACATGCCAGGCCTACCGGAGGCCTGCACGTCCATGGGAAACACGCTGGACCGGCTGGTACCGCCGGGCCGCGGTCGTGGTGTGGCCGCGGGACCTGGCGTTCGCGGCGCGCGCCGAAGCCGGGTCGCAGTGGGCGCTGTCGGAACTGCACACCCGCGTCGAGGCCGGAGACCTGGAAAGGGCACGTGCGGCTGCGGAGTCGCTCGCGCCATTCTGGAGAACGATCGGATCGCCGGCGGGACTGCTGGGTACCGCGCTGCCCGTGGCAGCGGGCCTGGGCGCGGCCGGGACGGCGGCGATGCTGTGAGCCGTTCGGGTGGAGACGGTCGCGGCGGAGCAGGCCGGCGGGCTGGCGGCTGCGGCCGGGCAGTACGGCGAGGAGTGGACGCGCGGGGTCATCGACGGGTGATCCGGGCCGGGGCACTGCTTCGAGGCGGACAGGTACGAGTGGGTCGAGAGACTGCCGGGGCTGTCCGGGGCGCTGCGTGCCGCCGGGGGCCCGGGTAGCGCGGCTGCTGCTCGGCGGCGCCTGGGGCTGCATGCGCGGCCAGCTGCGGTTCTGGACAACCACCGCGCGGGCCGAGATCCGCGAGCCGCGGCTGCAGATGCTGAGCTCGCCGCTGGTGCGGCTCCCCGAGGCGGCCGGCGACGAGCCGCGGGAGGAGATCGTGGCGGCGCTGCGCGGGGTACGGGACAACGTGCTGGGCTGTTCTGGAGCACGAGAAAGACGCGCGGCACAAGGCCATGACCGACCTGGCGTGGCTGACGCCGGCGTGGGGGACGACCCGCCGGGAACGTCGTTACTGTCAACCTGGCGGCATGATGGTGTTGTGCGTCCCTGGAAGCGACGGCTGTCCGATGACGAGCGGTCTGTCCTGCTGTCCGAGTTGCTCCTCCGGCACCCGGAACTGGTCGCCGAGGCGGAGGAGATCACCTCCACGCTGCTCGTCGTGGAAGACGATCAGGAGCTCGCCGGCGAGATCACGGCCAGGCTGCGGGCGCTGCGCCCCAGCGGGCCGGTGTCGATCGATGCGGGACGGGGACGGGTCCTGCACGTCCTGCATCCGTACATCGATGACCTCAGCTGGCGCAAGGAACGCGGTGCCCGGCGGGCGGCCGCCGAAATCGCGATCGCCATCCTGCTCGGGTTGTACGAATGCCGCGACGACACCGACGCGGACATGCTGCTTGTCCGGATGGGCCTGCCCGGCGCGGCCGACGACCTCGCACACATGGTGTACAAGAAGGCCAAGTCACTGCACCTGCCGTTGCCGTCGCTGGCCGACGAGTGCCCCGAGTGGACGTGGCACCAGCAGAGCTGAACCCAGTCCCGTGCCAGAATCCCGTGCGTTGGCCTGACCTGCTGCTCCAGGCTCGGCGCTCGTCCAATCCGCCTCGTCTACTTGTTCATGGTCCGGGTGTTCAGGTGGCTGGTGCTGCCAGCGCCGGGTAATGCCGCCAAGGATGCGAAGATCTTGGTGCTCCGCGATGAGATTGCGGTCTTGCGCCGGATGCCCTCTCGTGGCCTCACAATCGCTCACTCTTGCCGATGCCGCCCAGGCAGTGATCAGGCCTGGATAGCTTGTTTGCGTGGCTGAGATCCCGACGGCAGTTGAGGCTGAGCTGGCGCGGCTGCGGGCGGAGAACGCCCGGCTGCTGCGGCTGCCGAAGCTGACCCGACAGCAGGCCGCCCCGCCCGGCCCCGCGCAGGCCGCCTACGTCGAGGCACCGCCCGGGGCTGGTGGATGACGGGTCGCCGCCGGGAGCGAAGGTAGTGTTCGACGCGGCGCTGTTTGCCGCCCGCACCGACCTGTACGCGACCCGATTCGACAACCCCCGCACCGGGAAAGGGGGCTGGGTCCCAGCGGTGCGCGGCAGGTGGCGCAAGGGCACACGGCATGAGGGCCGCCACTACCTCCCGCTCACCCCCGCCGTGCTCGCCGCGCACCTGAAGGGCGAGGTGCATATCGGGCTGTACCCGCTGCTGGACGGCGACAAGTGCTGGTGGCTGGCCGCCGACTTCGACGGCCCCGAGGCCATGTTTGACGCCGTTATGTACGTTAAGGCCGGCTGGCCGCTCCAGGTCCCGGTCGCGCTGGAGGTATCCAGGTCGGATGTCGGGGCGCACGCGTGCTGTTGTTCACCTCTCCGGTTCCGGCCCAGCTGGCACGGCGCCTGGGCACCGGGCTGCTGCGGGAGGCCATGGCGATCCGCGGGCGGATGAGGCTGGCCAGCTATGACCGGCTGTTCCCGTCCCAGGACCTGCTCCCGGCCGGCGGCGTAGGGAACCTGATCGCCGCGCCGCTGTTCAGGCCCGCGGCGGAACGGCGCGATCGTGTTCCTTGACCTGAGACCCTGGAGCCGCACAAGGACCAGTGGGCCTCCCTGTCCACCCTCGGCCGGATGACCCCGCAGGAACTCAGGCGCGCCGCCGACCGTACCGGGAAGGTCGCCGTCGCCACCGAGGTCACCCGCCTCGTCACCCCGTCATCGACCCAGACCCGGCCCCAAGCCGGGCCGGTTCTCCGCGCCCGGCTCGGAGCCGGCATCCGGGTCGAGCAGGCGGAGCTGACCCTGGGCTGGCCGCGACGCTGCGGCATGCACAACCCGCCGTTCTACGAGTGGCAGCGGATGCGCGCCTCGACCTTCAACATCCCCCGCCTCCTGCACAGCTACGATGAGACCCTCGACGGCGGCCTGATCCTCCCGCGCGGCATGCCCGTCACCGTCACCGACCTCGCCGCGCAGGCGGGCAACCGCCTGGACATCACCGACGAGCGCACGCCAGGCACGACGCAGCAGTCCACGTTGACGGCCACCCTGAAACCGCCCCAGCGCGCGGCCGTCACCGAACTGGCCAGGTCGCGACCGGCCCGTACGCCGGGGAAGGGTTCGACTGCCCTGCGCTGGACACCCTTTTCCTCGCCGCGCCCGTCGCCCAGAAGGGACGGCTCGTCCAGTACGCCGGCCGCATCCTCCGCCCTTACGACGGCAAGGCCACCGCCGAGGTCCACGACTACCACGACGAGCTCACCGGCGTACTCGCCTCATCCCTGGCCAAGCGCGCACCCGGCTACACCAGCCTGGGCTTCCCCGACCCGGCTTCCCCGACCCGCGACGGCTGCCATTCACACCCAGCGCGAACGCGGCGATCACGACCCGATCTAGTCGCCTGCCGGCGCACGCCGACGTGTACTATAGGACTTGCTATAGTCATTGGCGTGGACGAGTGGGACATCTACCAGACAGACGAGGTCGCCACATGGCTACGGGAACTCCAGCAAAGCGCCCCAAAGACCGCCAACCTGGTCGATGACGCCATCTACACGCTAAGCCGCTCAGGACCCGCCCTGGGCCGACCGCTCGTCGACACCATCGCCAACTCGAAGATCGCGAACCTGAAGGAACTCCACCAGCGTGCCGATCATCGTGTCGTCCTTCTCCGAGTCCTGGTGCGGCAGGAAGAACTGCCCCTTCCCGTACACCAGCAGCGCGTGCGGCTCGGCCCGCAGCCGCGCCCTGGCCGGCAGCCCCAGCTCGTCGCGCACCTCGGTCAGGATCGCGTCCCAGTCCAGCCCGGTCAGCGTCACCTGGTCCGGCGTGATCTCCCGGGTGTCCCGCACGCTCAGGTCCATCAGCGTCTGCTCGCCCCGCCCAAACCGGGCCGGCCGTGCGGAGGCGATCATCCGCTTAGCCTGCGGCGCCTTGACCCGCAAGCTGACCGGCCCCGCGCCCGCCACCGTGAGCCGGACGTCTCTCGCGGGCACGGACAGCTGCGCGCTGAACGCGCCGGGCGCCTGCGAGCCGTCGATCACCCTGGCCAGCCGCTCCCTTGGCGTGATCGGCATCCCGGTCCCTCCTGCCAGCCACGTGCGGTCAGTCAGTCAGGTTACCGGGGAAAGGGTGGCATTCATCCGAACGGCCAGGGTGCTTTCGCCGCGTGCGAACTCACCGAACCCCGGCGTGTCAGCCAAGGCGCGCGGCTGGTTGCGGCACTATATCCCTTATGCCAACGCAGCAGCTGCTTGACCGTGTTCGTGAACTGCGGGACACCGGGCGCACGCCGAAGGAGATCGCCCGGGCGCTGAAGATGCCGCCGAGCGCAATCGCGCCGCTCATCAGATCGGTCGCCGCCGCCGAAGGGCGGACCCGGGAGGACGCGCTGATCGGATGCTGGATCAGTCCGGGCTGGTCATCCAGCGTCCTGGCACCGGAGCGGCCGGACTGGCCGGGGTCGGCCCCGTCGGAACGAACCGGGCACTCGGGGCTGGTGACCCTGCTGGTCGCCCGGGACCGGGGCGGGTCCACGGCCGGGGTGTGCTTCTACCTCGTGGACACCTGGTGCCTGGGGCTGAAGGACGCAGCCGGGCCGCGGTCGATGGACCGGCGGCGGCTGGGCGGGTTCATCCAGCAGATCTTCAGCGCCCGGGGCGAGCCGGCGGTGCAGGTGCCGGTGGAGCTAGGACGGCAGATCGTCTACGGCGCGATCGGGTACGCGCGCGAGCTGGGGTTCGAGCCGCACGCGGACTTCAGGCGGGCCGCCGGGTATCTAGGGGCATGGGACGGGGAATGCGAGCTGACCTTCGGCCGGGACGGCAAGCCGATGTACATCTCCGGCCCGGACGACGACGGGGACAGGGTCATCCGCAAGCTGCACCGCAGCCTCGGCGAGGGGAACTACGACTTCGTGCACATGATCTCAGGCTGACCGCGGGGAGCCAGGGATGGCGTCGCCGTTCGCGGCTCACATCGGACGGTGTTTCACGCACCGGGTTCGTGGCTGCGCCCGATCCCCTCCCGGGGCCGGGCACGGTTATCCTTTTCCTGGATACGAGAGGAGGCGCCACGAATGACGGCTGAGCACGTACAAGGTGACGAGCCGCTGATTCCCATGCCCGCGCTGACACTCGACGCGTTGCGGCAAGCGGTGGCGGCCGTCGTGCCCTCCCGGCTGCCCGAGTTCTTCCAGGAAATCCAGGACGCTTTCAGCCAGGCCGGCGACGAAGACAGCGTCTTCCCGATCCGGCACTTCTATCAGCGCTGGGGTGCCACAATCGCGATTGAGCGCCGGCCTTCAGTGGCCGCGCGCCTGCACGCCGCCGAGCGCGCACTCGCTGACCCCGACGCTGACGTCCGGGAGCGGGCCATCCAGGAAGCCGCCGAGATCGTCCAGGCGGCTTACCACGAGGTCGCGTGTGGCTGACTGGCGCTGGGAATGCGTCACCGATGACCTGCTCGACGGGCTGCCGCCTGACGCCCTGCGGGCGGTCCAGCAGCTAGCTAAGGAACTGGCCGTACGCGAATCGATGGTATTCCCGGACGGCCCGGGGTTCACGGGCGATCCGCCCGGGCTGCGCACTATCCAGCGAGGTCCGCTGATGCTCGTCTACCTGACCGATGTCCGCGGCGAGCGCGTGGTCCTCATCCAGGTGAACTGGATCGGGTGACGCGCCGGGAGCCGCCCCTGAATGTCGAACCCGGATATCGGACTCCTCTGGCATAGATCCGGGCATCCTGGGATCCCAGGACTGGACCGGGTGCTCCGTAGCGCCCAGGACCCGGATGCGCCGGTTACCGTGCTCGATCAGCGCAAGGACGCACACCTTCGTGCCACTGTGGATCGCCGACATCGAGAAGATGCAAGTCGAATCGGTCGCCGCCTACGTCGCCGCCATCGGCGGGCACCTGCGCCTGGTCGCCGACTTCGGCCAGGCCACCACCACATTTATCGACCACACCGACACACTCACCGCCTGAACATCAACGCACCCAGGCTTCATCACCCGGGCGCTGGCCGACAGCAATCACGCGGAGCTGGTCCGCGCCGCACGTCGCGGCCAGGAGTTCAGCCCGGCCACCGGGGAGCCTGCTGCATGGGCCACCCCGGATCCGGTGACCGTCACCTGGTACCAGCACGCGGTGGCGTATGCGAAATGGCCGCACCTGGCACCGGACTCGCGGGCCAGCCTGGCTGACGCGCTGGCCACCGTCACCCCGCTGCTGACCCGGGAAACCGGCCGCAGACCACCGCTCAGGAGACTCCGCGCCGCCTTGTACGGTCACGCTTTCAACCGCGACAGCGCCTCCGCGCTCCAGACCCGGCCACCACCAGCGCGCTGGCCTGGCTGGAGCGCGCGTCGCTGCCGGTCGGCCAGCTCAATGACCCGCGGATCATCCGGGCTGCCCTGGACGGGCTGTGCGCGCGGCTGGACGGCTCACCCGCGGCGGCGAACACGATCACCCGCTAGCGGGCGGTGTTCCATGGGCCCTCGGCTGCGCGGTCGAGCTCGGGCCGCTTGCCGCCAACCCGGCCGACCGCGTGCAGTGGCGAGCGCCCACCGCCGCCGTCAGTGTCAGTCCATCCACCATCGGCAGCCCGGCGCAGGTCCGGGCGATCCTGGCCCAGGTCGTGTACGCCAGGCCGTATCTGGTCACGTTCTTCGGCTGCCTGTACTACGCGGCGCTGCGCCCGGAGGAAGGCGGCGCGCTGCGCCGCAGCGACCTTATCCTCCCGGCACATGGCCGCGGGAAGATGATCCTCACCGCCGCCTGCCCGCGTACCGGCACCGCCTGGACCAGCACCGGCAGGCCACATGAGGCGCGCGGGCTCAAGCACCGCCCCGGCGGCACGATCCGTGTCGTCTCGATCCCGCCCGTCCTGGTCGCCATGCTCCGCAGCCATCTCCGCGAGTCCGGGACCGCGCCGGATGGGCGGCTGTTCCGGGGCGCCCGCGGCGGCATGCTCAGCGAATCGGTCTACGGCCGCGCCTGGCACGCCGCCCGCCAGGCAGCCTTCGGCCCGGAACTGGCCGCCACCGTGCTGGCCCGCCGCCCCTACGACCTGCGCCACGCCGCCTTGTCCCTGCGGCTGAACGCCAGCGGGGCGCCCGCCGAAGTCGCCGCTCGCGCCGGTAACAGCGCCCGTGTCCTGCATGAGTTCTACCTGCACTACACCGACCGCCTGCCGCGGCTCGGGCTCGGCCTTACCTGGCCGGGTGCCACGTCTGGTGCGGATCAGCATCATCAATAGCTCAAACGAGCCGACCAACACCAGGGCGGGCCATGCGCTGACCAGTGCGCCGACCGGGCCATGCCCGACGCCGTGCGCCAGGTTGACACCGACCGTGGCCACGATTCCGGCGCCCAGGCTCCACGCGGCCAGCCGCGGTACAGGCCCGGTTCCGGTGGCTAGCGTCCAACACCACCATCGAGGCAGCCCAGATCAGCCCGTCTACCGTGAACGGCATCAGCCGGGCCGTTACACCGGACTCGCCGTGCGAGCGCACCAGTTCGTAGGCGTGCTGATAGGAGATGATCGCGGCGACGACGGCCACGGTTACCACCGCGAGCGGCGTCGTGATCCTGATGAGCCGGTCGGTCACAGGCCCAGCTCCTCGCGCCAGCCGACCATGAACGGGTCATCGTCGCCGTAACCGGCGGCGAGCCGTTCAGCGAGGACCATGGCCGTGATGGCCTGGTTCCGGGTGAGCAGGCGGCCCAGGTGACACGAGACGATCCAGGCGCCGTGGCCGTCAGCCGCGGCGTGCTCGCTGAACTGCGCGGTCGCGATCACGCGGCCGTCGATCTCCAGGGACATGGAGTCGTCATTGATCTTGGTTGACATGGGGTAGCCCCTCGCCCGCCCGAGGGAGCCGCGGGGAGCCAGGAACGGGAGCCAACGCACGTCGACTCGTCCAGACTGCCCGCGACGCCTTCAGGGCGTTGTCGCAGGTGAGAGGCTCCCTGGCCGGCTGCAGTCCGACCGGGCCAGACGGTCCATTCGTGACTGGGGGTCAAGGGGTCGCGGGTTCAAATCCCGCCATCCAGACTGGTCAGAGGCGTTTTTAGATCCCAGTTTCGGGAGCCAATTGGGGAGCCATGGCTTTCTCGGAGCAGGGGCAGGCAGGCTCGGTGGCGTTCGCCTTCAGGGTGCGGTTCACAGCCGGTGCCGTTTTCGGTGAGGGCGGGCTGGATCTCGTGACGAGTAGACCGTCTCGGTGAACGACGTGCTGCTGTGCCCGACCAGGTCGCTGATGTCCTCCAGGCGGACATCGTGTGCGCTGAGGATGGGCACAAACGAGTGCCGTAGCTCGCGGGGCGTCCAGGCCCCACCGAACCTCGCGGCGCTGGTGATCTTCGGGAGCTCCTGCCTACGTTGCCGCAGGGCGGCGCGAGTTGCAGCTCAGGCATTCGTCAAGGTACTGGCTTGTTTTTGCGGTGAGGCGAATCAGCCCATAAGCATTGAGCACGCCGCGCTTGACCGCCTCATCGGCGGCATCTTCTCGGTCGAGATACTTGATTAGCTTGGCCACTTCACTGCGCGGGACGTCCGAAAGCTGACGCAGACCCAGTTCGCGTACAAGGATTGACGGCTTCCCTGGAACATAGAGCGTCTTCTCCTCGAGAACGGCGATCTCGTCGTCGAGCTGCCGGATAAGGCCGTTGCGCAGTGCTTGCCGTGTGGCCTTGCGGAAGGTACGCCGTATGTCCGGACCAACCCGGTGCCCTCCCATCGCGCGGGTGTACAGGCGATATATGCGCTCTGCATGGATTGGTCCTTCCGCAGCCGCGATTTCCTGAAGTCCGGCGAGGCGGTTGCGGGGATGGCTGCGGAGAACGGTCCGGTCAGTCTGTCGCGGCGGCGGTCCGTGGATGCCTGCCTCTCACCCCGATCTGGGGATTGGGACGCCCGCACCGCCATCAGCGAGGAGGCTGCCGTCCGCGCCGCCGTCAGCCTGATCGCCCGGCACGGGTGCAGACGAGCGGAACCGGCACGTGATCCTGGCAGCGCCATCAGCGCCGCTAACGGCTGGCCCTGGTCCTTGTGCGCCGCCCCTCCCCCCATCGGACCGACTGCTGCCTACCTATTCGCCGGAGGGGAGGGGTCAAGGGCCGATTCGCGTGTACGTTCACCAGCCATTTTGACCTGTGCTTGTTGTCCTGCGGTCAGATCGGCCCTTGATGCCGTACCGGAGGCGTATCACAATCCGGCGGCAGTCTGGTGGGGACCTTTGCAGCTTCCGCGGTCATCCGGAACGTACACTCAGCAGGCCATCCCCCGATCTGAGCCCAGCCAGGACTACAGCCGGATCTTCATCTCGTCCACGACGGCGGCCAGTGCCGCCGCCGTGCTTGGCGTGATGCCGAACTTGCCGGGGTCGGGGACCCCGGCATAGCCGTGCACGACACCGGCCTGCGCGCGCTCCCATCTGATGCCGGCGTGGTCAAGGATGGCGCGCATGGGCGCGTTCTCGGCGAGAACGTCGGCGCAAAAGTGTGAGATGCCGTTGCGCCGGGCGGCGATGGCGATGGCTCCCATCAGCAGCGTTCCCAGTCCCCGTCCCTGGAACTCATCCTCGATCAGGAAGCTGATGTCGGCCAGTACCCGGTCCGAAGCCGACCGGACGTAGGTGGCGCCACCTACCGGGACGTCAGCGCTGTCGACGGCCACCCAGGTGAAGTGGCTGACGTAGTCGACCTTGGCCAGGTACCCGGCTAATGCCGGAGTTATATCCGCTGCGCCGAGGAAACGCTGGTACCGCGTGTTGGCCGAGAACAGCGGCTCCCCCTTTACCAGCTCGTGCTGGTCGCCGGGGTAGCTCGGACGGAGCCCGGCAGCGGTGCCGTCGCGAAGGGTGACAGGCACCGGGGCCGTATCGGCGGCCAGACGCTGGCGGGCTTTGATCACGACCTTCTCCAGCACCCCCGGGATGGCGAGCAGCCGCGTGAAGGCCGCCCGCCCACCCTTCAGGCCGCGCGTCTCGGTCATCGCGGGGACGGTCGCCGAGCGCCGTGTCCCGCGCAGCAGAGCCATCTCCCCCAGGATCGAGCCTTCCGCCACGGCGGTAACCTTCTGCGCTCCCTCTTCCTCTTCGCCGAACGCAACCCGGGCGCGGCCGGATGTCAGAAGCAGGAAATGCTCGGCGACGTCACCGCGCCGGAGCAGAACCGTCCCAGCGGCCACCGCGAAAGGTATCAGGAGCCCCGCCAGGCTCTCCAGGTCCGCGCGTGCGGCAGCGGTGAGAACGTCGCAGCGTGCGAGGTCAGCGACGATCGTATCCAGGTCACTTAGCACGGTGCCGCCAGCCAGCCACAAGGAAGGATCATTTCAGCCATCTTGACATGGCGCGCCCGCAGCCTCACCGGCGCCACGGCCGCCAGCGCCGCCGCGGCCTCGTCCGGCGGCGACGACCCCGGCCCGGCGCGCGAGGCGTTCCCGGGCTGGTACGCGGCACGGCACAACGATGTCCCGCAGGACGCGGCCGACGCTGTGGACACAATCCTCCACGAGTGCAGACGACGGGCACATCCCGGGGAGCGCTCGCGCTACGCCTGCTCACCGCACCGGATCAAGATGGCGGCGCACCTGATCCGTGACGGCTACTTCCCCGACTACGCTAACGCGGCGCTCCGCCTGCTGCCGGAGTGGACGCAGTGGTGCATCGGGCAGAGCGGGCTCACCGGCGACTTCGCGGCCCGGTCCCGCGCCGCCGCGCCCACCGAGGCCGCAGCACTCATCGACGAGGAGGCACACGATCCGGCCGCTGAGCGGAACGAGGCGCCGTTCCGCCGCCAAGAGTGAAGGGGGCCTGAGGAGGAGGCCCGGCGGCCGGTACGAGCCACGACCCTTCGTTCAGTACCTTCGGAGCCCAACCGGGGACCAGCAGCGACGATGACCGCAGCAGGGCACGGCCACCAGCAATCGCGCGACCGTCCGTTCGGAAGCCCGGCAGGCCCTGGTGAACGCGCGCGCCGGGTATCCGCTAGCCCCCCAGAACGGAGTGGTCCGGCTCCCGGAGCGCACGCTTGAACGCGCGGAGGAGGACGGCCAGTCCGTCCGGAATCAGGTGCCCGTGTGTCAGCAGCCGGTCAGTCAGCCACACCACCTCCGCCAGCGCCAGGTCTTCCCGCACCCTCGATATGCGTGCTCCTCCGCCAACCCCTCGAACATCTCCAAGCGGCCCGCCGCCACCGCGGAAACCTTCAACGACAGGCGCAGGACACAAAGACAGCAGCACCCCAGACGACCACAAACACCTAAAGCCTCCGGTGTTGGGTGAAGAAGCAGCAACTCGCGCACGAGCTATGGCACTACAAGTACGACGTCGACGTGCGCGTGCGTTCTCAGCTCAAAACCCGGCTTGCTGCCGTCCTTGGCGCTTTCTTGGCCAGCATGAGGCGCACATCGCGGACGCGGTCGGCGTGCCCTCATTCAACATTGTCACCACCGTCCCTGGGACGCGAGAGCGCGCAGAGGAGCACCCGCTCGCCAGCATCGTGGGCAGATCGTCGGGCAAACCCGAAGTCGATTCCAACCGCTGCTCACCCTCTCCCCCAGTGCCGCCCAGACGCCGCACACCTTGGTTCACGGCCGCTACCGCGCAAAGCGTTTGTTGCGCAACGACCCGACCAAGCACTTGCCTATGTCAGCGAGCGTGCCTGACCAAGAAAGAGCCGAGCCTACTCCCAAGCCGCGACGGCCTAAGCCTGTTACCGCTCCACGCAGTGCCGACCTAGAACCCGGTCTTCGCACATGGGGTTTGATGCTACGGCCGGATGATGGGCTGGCTCCTGGGTCCTTACGGACTTGTGTGACGTGCGGGGAATGGCTGGCCTGGTTGCTGGTTGGTGTCTGGCATGAGCGGGATGTCAAGGACTGGCCGGGGGCGAGGGCGGGCGCGGGCGGAGATCGCGGTGGTCCGCCTGCTGGAAAAACGGCTGGGGGCGCTGCCGGTGGTGGCGGAGTTCGGGCGCCGGCTCCGGATCGCGGAGATCATCGATGAGCTGTGCCCGGTCCGGTCAGTGGCGCTGATCACTCACGGGGAGGTGATCGAGGCACTGGTAGCTAACCGGCTGACCGCGCCAGCGCCGATGCTGCGGGTACACGAGTGGGCCGCGTCGATGGCCGTGGATGAGGCGTATGGCATCACCCCGGAGCTGCTCAACGATGACCGGATCGCCCGCGCGCTGGATGCGGTCGCCCCGTACCTGGATGAGATCACCGGCAGTGTGGGGGCAGCGGCGATCACTGAGTTCGGGGTGGATGTGTCCCGGCTGCACTGGGATCTGACCTCGATTTCGCTGTATGGCGCCTATCCGGAGGTGGATGAGCAGTACCCGGTGCCGGGGTGGGGGCATCCCAAGGACCGCAGGCCGGATCTGAAGCAGATCCAGACGGGTCTGGCGGTCAGCGGGGACGGCGGGATCCCGGTGTTCCATCACGCTTATGCGGGCGGGGCCGCGGAGGTGGCCCAGGTCGTGGGGGCGATGATCGCGCTGCGGCGGATCGCGGGACCGCGGCCGTTCCTGCTGGTGGGTGATTCGAAGCTGATCTCCTGCACGAACGCGGCGGCGATGGGTGCCCAGAAGGTGGGGTTTATCGCGCCGCTGGCCGCAGCCCGGGTCCCGGCTGGTTTATTCGCCGCGCTGCCGCAGGGGGCGGGCACGCCGGTGGACTATATCGCCGGGCGTGACGCCGGGAAGCCCGCTGCTGACCGGGGCGTTTACCGGGTCCTGGAAGACGGCGGGATGGACCTGGCCGGACCGCGCAAGGCTGACCCGCCGGTGCATCTGCGCCGGATTCTGGTGTATTCCTCAGCCAGCGCCGCTGGCGCGGCCAAAGCCCGCGCGCGCAAGCTCGCCAAAGCCACCGAAGACCTTGACCGGCTGGTGCGCACGGCCGGGACCCGGTTTCACCCCACGACCAACGCTGTCGCCGCCCGCGTTACCGCGATCGCCACCAGACGGCGCGTCAAGGCGTATCTGCGTACCGTGATCACCCGGGACGCCCCCGGCAGACCCGCGCTGTCCTGGCATTTCGATCAGGCTGCGATCGACGCCGAAGCCGCCACTGACGGCTGGTACGCCCTGCTGGCCAACCTGGACCCTGACCAGGCCGGACCGGCGGAGATTTTCCGCCGGTACAAGGGCCAGCACATCGTCGAGCGCCGCTACGGCGAGTTCAAAGGCCCGCTCGCGGTCGCCCCCCTGTTCCTGAAGACCAACCGCCGGATCGCCGCCCTGATCACCGTGATCTGCCTGGCCCTGCTGATCTTCTGCCTGATCGAACGTCAGGTGCCAAGAGAATGGGCGATGCCGGTATACATGCCTTGCTCCTTGTCAGTTGTCGAAGACGTAGGTGCCGGGCGCCGCGGCGAGCGGCCGTAGCCCGCCGCCGCCGGGTTCTGCTGGTGCTGGCTTGTCCGCGCCGCACGGGTCACCGAGCCACGCCAGCAGGTCAGGCCACCAGCTGCCCTGCTCGGATCGCGCGGTCTTCAGCCAGTCCGCCGGGCTGGCCGGGTTGGTCTTGGCGGCCTGGTAGCTGACCTTCGGGCTGCCGGGCGGATTGACCAGCGCGGCGATGTGACCGCTAGTGGACAGGACGAACCGGCTTTCGCCGCCGAGCAGCTGGGTGCTGCGGTAGCAGTTCTGCCAGGGGGTGATGTGGTCGGCCTGGTCGGCGGCCTCGGCGGATCCCGGCGGCGCAGCGCCGGGTGGTGCGGTCTGAATGGTCATTCCTTTTCCGATCTGCTGTGACGCCAGATCCGGCGAAGCCGTGGTGTTGAGGCGCAGGACCGCTCAGGGCGGCCTTGCCTGGCCATCGCGCTCAGCTGGTGAGGGCGATGGCCAGGTAGGCGATGGTGAGGGCGAGGGCGAGCAGGGCCGGTGCCATCTCCTTGCCGCTGTCTGCAGCGCGCCGGTGGGTGATCATCGCGCCGAGGAGCAGCAGGGTCATCCCGGCCGCGGCGGCCAGGCCGAGCGGGTGCCACCACAGGCCGATCAGGATGCCCGCGGCGGCGGCCAGTTCGGCTACGCCGATGAGCCGGTACCTGGGCCAGGGAATACCGAAGTGCGCGGCGGATTGCCGCATCTTCGGCTGGCCCAGCAGCTTACCGACTGCCGGAAGGAGACAGACCGCGGTCATGAGCAGCGAGATCGTGACGAACATGGGAACCTCTTCTAGCATGTTGACGGGAACGGGCGGGCGTGATCGGGCTGAGCGGGCGGGTGAGCCGTAACCGGAGACCCGCGGCCGACCGTGGCCGGGATGGGCCAGGGCAGCCGCGGCAGCCGGCGCCGGAGCTCCACCGCCGCGATCACGCGGTCGGGGCGCACGACGACGGTCAGCGCCGGGTTGGACCCCTGGACCGCCAGGGCCCGCAGGTCGGCGGGCCGCCGGTCGCCGGCGAGATGGACGTCGATCCAGCCGGCGCCTGGGTCCGCGGCGGGCCGGCCGGTTGTTCCGGCGGCGTGTGTGCTGCTGATCCGGACCAGGACGAGGCCGTGGCGGCGGCAGAAATCTGACAGTGCGGGGTCGGGCCAGGCGTGCGGTCAGCACGGCGGTGCGTCCGGCCAGGATCGTGTCCAGCCGGACGGGGGGTCCGTCGCCGGCGGACACTAGGGGGTTGGGGATCAGGCCGCCGATCCACAGCGCGGCGGGGATGCCGGAAAGGATCATGCGCTGCGGGGGGCGCTGCAGGGCGCCGGCCTTCAGCCGGGGCGTGGCGGTGGAGCCCATGGCCTGGCAGATGGAGTGGCTGCGGACGGCTGCGGCCAGGGCGATCCGGCGGATGGCGGCGGCGCGGTCCTGGCCGCCGGTCATCGCCCAGCCGACCCGGACGGCCTTTTTGATCAGGGCCTTGGCGTGCGGGCGGCGTTCAGCCTCATAACTGGCCAGCAGGCCGGCCCCGGCCCGGCCGGTGAGCACGTGCGCGAGTTTCCAGGCCAGGTTGTCGGCGTCGCGCAGCCCGGCGGCCAGGCCCTGGCCGATGAACGGCGGGGTGAGGTGGGCGGCGTCGCCGAGCAGGAAGACGCGGCCGGCCTGGAAGCGGGACGCCAGCCGGGCGCGGAAGGTGTAGCTGGCGGTGCGGATGATCTGCAGGCCGTCCAGGTCGTCGCGTCCGGTCCAGGGCCGCAGCAGCTGGCCGAGGGCCTCGGGGGTGATCAGGCCGGTTTCGTCCTCGCCGTCGAACAGCCGGAACTCCCAGCGGTACCGGTCGCCGGTGACCTGCATGAAGGTGGCGGCCCGGCCCGGGTCGCAGATCTGCTCCACGCCGTCCCAGGTATCCAGGCCGGTCCCGGCCCGCATGTCGACCACGAGCCAGCGTTCGGTGAAGCCCAGGTCCTCCATGGTGATCCCGGCCAGTTCCCGGATCGTGCTGTTGGCGCCGTCGCAGCCCAGCACGACCCGGCCGGTGAACGTCTGCGGCTGGCCGGCGATGCGGGCGTGCACCCGGACCGGGGCCGTGGTGAGCGGGCCCGGGGCGCCGTCCATCCCGCAGACCTCGGTGCCGCGGCGCAATTCGATCAGCGGGTGCGCCTCGACCCGGGCGAGCATCAGCTCTTCCAGGTCGGGCTGGTGGAACATGTTCGCTTGGGGGAAGCCGTGCACGCCTGGCGTGTGGTCGCGGCTGAACTCGGCCATCACGCGGTGCCCGGCGTCCAGCAGCCGCAGCCCGCTGCCGGGCCGGGACCGGGCCAGGAATCCCTCGCTGACGCCGATCCGGTCCAGGGTCCGGGCGACCTCGTCGTCCAGGTGCACCGCGCGGGGCAGCGGATGCGGCTGGGGCCAGCGTTCCAGCAGGGTGACGGGAATGCCGAAGTCGGCGAGCAGGAGGGCCGCGGTGCAGCCGGCCGGGCCGGCGCCGACGATGATGACCGGCTGGGAGTTCGCGGGGTACTGGTCGTTCATGGTCGTGTATCTTTCTGCGGTCACTTGCTGGTGGTCTGTTCGGCGGGCGACGGCCCGGAGCGGATGGTGAGGGCGAACCCGGCGACGGCGTCTTGCACGCGATCGGGGTCGGCGCCGGTCACGGTGACGACCAGCCGCCCGTCCTCGTGCGCCGCGGTGGCCCGGGCATCCGGCAGGCCCGCCGCGTCCAGCGCGTCGGTGATGGCGCGGACGGCGGCGTCGGCGGCCAGCGCGGGCTTGAACTGCTTACCGACCGCGGTGACCGGGATCTCGGTGACCGGGTAGATGCGCTTGGGCCGGGCGGCGGGCTCGTCGATGGCGTCCGCGGCCCACGCCAGCAGGTCGGCCTCGTCGAACCGGCCGGGGCCGGCCGGGACGACGTAGGCGACCGGGATCTCGCCGGCGTGCCGGTCGGGGCGGCCGACGGCCACGGCGGCGCGGACGCCGGGGTGGCGCAGCAGCGCCTCCTCGATCACCCGGGGGTCGATGTTGTGGCCGCCGCGGATGATCAGGTCCTTGGCCCGGCCGGTGAGGGAGACGAAGCCGCCGGCGTCGACGCGGCCGAGGTCGCCGGTGTCCAGCCAGCCGTCCCGGACGATGCCTTCCCGGCTCACCCGGGGACCGCCGGGGGCCGGGTCGGTGACGTACCCGGCGAACACGGCGGGCCCGCCGATCACCAGCACGCCGGTCTCGCCGGGGCCGCAGTCGGCCCACGGCCCGTCGCCGATCCGGACGGCTTTGACCTGCTGGCCGGGCAGGGCCCGGCCGACCGACCCGGGCCGTTCCTGCCCCGGCCGGGTCCAGGTGCTCGCGCAGGTCGCCTCGGTGAGTCCGTAGCCCTCCAGCAGGTGCCGCCCGGTGTGCCGGGCGAAGGCTTCGCGCACCGAGGACGGCAGCGGGGACGCGCCCACGATCGGCACGCGCAGCGTACTGATGTCGGCGTCGACCGGGACCTGCGCCAGGGTGCCGTAGACGGTGGGCACGGCGGACATGGCCGCGATCTGGTAGTGCTCGACGATCGTCCAGAACCGGGTGTACAGGGCCTTGTCGCGGTAGCCGGCCGGGCCTGGCCACACCACCCGGGCGCCGCTGAACATCGGCGCGATGCCGGTGACGATCAGCGCGTTGACGTGGAACAGCGGCAGCCCGCCCAGCATCCCCTCCCCGGCCGCCAGCCCGCTGCACACCGCGATCCCCCGGCCGCAGGCGAGCTGGTTGGCGTGGGTGTGCGCGGCGATCTTCGGGGCGCCGGTAGTCCCGCCGGTGTGCACGAACGCGGCCAGATCATCTGCCGTCGGCGGGTCCGCGCCGGCCAGGCGGCCGGCCGGCTGCCCGGCGATCACCTCATCCAGGTAGGCCACGACCGGCCCGCGGCTGTCCGGGGCATGCCCGGCAGGCGCGTCACCGTCCAGGAGAGGCGGGGTGCCGCGGGCGCCGTCCGGCCGCAGCGCCAGGACCGCGGTCATCCCCGCCTGCCGGGCCACCTCGACCAGCCGCTGCCACAGCTGCGGGTCCAGCTCGGGCCCGGCCGCGACCAGGACCCGCGATCCCGTCCGGCGGATCAGCTCGGTGATCCGCTCGCTCGACAGCGCGGGGTTGACCGGGGCGGCGATCCCGGCGGCCTCCGCGGCCAGCGTGGCCGCGTACAGCATGGAGGTGTTGACGCTGGCCAGCGTCACCGCGTCCTGGCGCCGCACCCCCAGGGAGGTCAGCGCGTTGGCGATCCGGGTCACCGTGCCGGCCAGCTCGGCGTAGGTCCAGGCCAGGCAACGGGTGTAATCACCCAGGTCTGGGATCCATTGCGTGGCCACGCCGTCGGGCCAGGCGCCGGCGGCGTCCAGCAGCAGCTGGTAGGTTGACTCCGGCTGCGGCAGTATTTCTCGTGTGGTCATGGCAGCTTCCCGATAATCGTGTTGTGCTGGGTGCCGAGGTCGAGTCGGCCGTCGGGCGAGGCGATCGTCGCGGTGATGACGTCGCCGTCGCGCAGGTAGCGGGGGTTGCCCGCCTGCCGGCCGAAGAACAGCTTCCACCGGGTGGCGGGCGGCAGCAGCCCGGCGAGCAGTCCGGCGATCTTGGCCGGTGCTTTCAGCGCGGTGCCGCCGGGGGTGCCGGTCAGCAGCAGGTCGCCGGGGGCCATCGGCTGGAACCGGGACAGCAGGGTCAGCGCCTGGGCCGGCCGGACGATCATGTCCGCCACGGTGTTGTCCTGCCGCATCTCGCCGTTGACCCGCAGCTTCAGCCGCAGCGAGCTCAGCCGGGCCAGGTCGGCGGCGTCCACCAGGGTCAGCCAGGGACCCACCGGGGTGAAGGTGGGGTAGGACTTGGCCTCGTAGAACTGGGTCTTGACCAGCTGGATCTGCCGGGCGCTGACATCGTCGGCGACCACCAGCGCGGCGACGTAGCGGGCCAGGTCCGCGTCGGTCACCGTGGTACCGACCGGCAGGTCCGTCCCGATGACCAGGCCGAGCTCCACCTCGTAGTCCAGGAACCCGACCCCGTCCGGGCGGGTGATGTCCCCGGCCGGCCCGGTGATGGAGTGCGAGGCCTTGCGGAAGAACGCCGGCGGGACCGTGTCCGGGTCGAACCCGGAGTCGATCGCGTGGGACCGGTAGTTCACCGCCTGCGCCACCACCCGCGCCGGTGCGGTCACCGGGCTGCGCAGGTCCAGCGACTCCGCGGGCACCGCGTCCCGCGGCGCGGCGGCCGCGGTGGCCTGCGCGGCCTCGATGGCCGCGGTCAGAGCTGGGCGGTCGGCGAGCAGCCCGGCGGTCGTGGCGGCGGGCAGGTCCAGCCGGACCAGCCCGGCCGGGGTGACCGTCCACCATCCGTCGGCGGTGCGGGCCAGGCGGGCGCTCATTTGCCCATCGCCTTGATCAGCCCGCGCAGCGCGCGCACGTCAACCTCGTTGCCCTTGTCGGCCAGGGCCTTGATCGCCGCGACGACGACGCGCGGGTCGTTGGTGCCGGTGAACTCCGCCGTGGCCTTCGGCCCCCACTGGGCCAGGCCGCTGGCCGACAGCGGGGCCCAGCCGGGCTCCATCGCGGCGTCGAACACGTCGCCGTCGGTGTAGTGCTCGAACATCGCCCGGTCCGGGTCGCGCCAGTAGTCGAAGATCTGGCTGCCCTGGATGTGCCTTCCCAGGCCCCACGCGTGCCGGTACCCTTGCTCGCGCAGGTACTCCCCGCTGGCGGCGACCTCGTCCAGGTCGGTGAGCTCGTAGGCCGAGTGCACGTAGCCGGTGTGCGGCTGCAGGGCCATGGCCAGTGTGTGGTGGTCGGCGGGGACGGTGCCCAGGTCGCAGCGGATGAACGCCATCGCCGGGCCGCGGTCGCGCTGCCCGTCCAGGTACAGGAAGTCGCTGACGATCAGCCCGAGGGTGTCCAGGTACCAGTCCAGCGCCGCGCGGAACCGGGTGGTGCCCAGCACCACGTGCCCCAGCCGCTGGACCTCCGCCGCCCGCCGGGCCGGCCGCTGCGTGGCGTTGACGCGGGCCGGCCCGGACCCGAAGTTCAGCGGCAGCGGGGGACGTCCGGGCAGCGCGGGCAGGTCCGGGACGCCGTAGACGACGTGCACCGGGATCCCGCTCGGGTCACGCAGCCGGACGGCGTGCCCGCCCCAGTGCGTCATGACCGTCCCGCCCATGCCGCGGGCCAGCCGGTCGAGGTCGTCCCGGGCCGCGGCCTGGAACGCGACCCCGGCGAAACGGGGCTGCGGGCCGCGGCGGATCACCAGGCACGCCGCGCTCGCCTGACGGCCGCGCAGCAGCAGCGTCTCGGGGGTCCGGTCGGCCACGGTGAAGCCGAAGTCGGTGCCGAACCGCTCGGCGCGGTCCAGGTCCGGCTTGTCGAACTCCAGCCACGCCAGCCCGGCCACCTTGACCAGGGGATTGCCCGACCGCCCCGGGTGCTCCCCGGGCCGCGCCCCGGTCTCGCTGTGCAGCGAGCGATGCGGGTCCTGGGCCTGTCCCACGCCAGCCAGGACCTCCGTCCGGCTGTCCTGTGTCATCATGATCAGCTCCTTTCGCGCCCCAACCTACTGTCAGGATTCATCAGTCTTGTAATAAGTTATCAGACATGATCGGATGATTGTCAAGCGCGATGGCGCGAGTGAGCGCCGCACTGCCGGGCGCAGGCATCTGGGGCATCGCGGCTGGCGGGCACGCCCGAGCGCCCCATCATCGACGTGTGAGAAGTGACGTCCCTGGTCACCGCCGGCTCATCTGGCGGCGGGGGCTCCGGTGATCACCGGCTAGCCAGGGTGGCGCTGCGATGCGTGTGGTCTACCCGGATCGTCGGTCATCCGGGGGCAGAGGGAGCCCGGCAAGGCAGGCAGCCTTTTCGGAACAATCTTTCCGCCGAATGAGCGGGGTTTCCCGGCCGGTCCGGGGCTTGACACGGCGGCCGGTGTTGGCATTGGCGTACTCCGCAACCTGCAGACGTGGGTACGGGCAAACGTGCAGAGGCGTCGAGCGACCACACGGAGCAATGCTTGAGACCTGTGGATCGGCCGGGAAGAGGGTGTACCTTCCCGGTGACCGAGTGGAGTCTCAAGCAATGACCGGCGTTGGCGCGCCGGCCGGGAAGGTACAACCCGATGCTCACCGTAGTGCCTGGCGAGAGTTCAGGCGAGGAAGGTGCGATGGATGGCCCGGCGTCGCTGATCGATGAGATCGTGCGGGAGGGCGCCCGGCGGATGCTGGCCCAGGCGCTGCGGGCCGAGGTGGATGCCTATGTCGCGGCGCATGCCGGCGAGCGGGACGACAACGGCCGCCGGCTGGTGGTACGGAATGGCTCCCACCAGTCACGGGAGGTGCTGACCAGCGCGGGCGCGGTGGAGGTGACCGCGCCGCGGGTCAACGACAAGCGCACCGATCCTGTGACCGGGGAGCGGAAGCGGTTTTCCTCGGCGATCTTGCCGCCGTGGTGCCGGAAGACCCCGAAGATCACCGAGGTGCTGCCGCTGCTTTACCTGCATGGCCTGTCGTCCGGGGATTTCGTGCCCGCGCTCGGCCAGTTCCTGGGCTCATCGGCCGGCCTGTCGGCGGCGGTGATCACCCGGCTGACCGAGACCTGGAGGGGCGAGCAGCGCGCGTTCGCCGAGCGGGACCTATCCGGCGTGGACTACGTGTACGTGTGGGCGGACGGGATCCACGTGAACATCCGGCTGGAGGAGCACAAGCTGTGCCTGCTGGTGATGATCGGCGTGCGCGCCGATGGCCGTAAGGAGCTCATCGCCCTGGCCGATGGCTACCGGGAGTCGGCGGAGTCGTGGGCGGACCTGCTGCGCGACTGCGCCCGCCGCGGCATGCGCGCCCCGGTGCTGGCCGTCGGCGATGGTGCGCTGGGCTTCTGGAACGGGCTGCGGGAGGTGTTCCCGCAGGCCAGGGAGGGGCGCTGCTGGTTCCACAAGACCGCCAACGTGCTGGCCGCGCTGCCGAAGTCGGCGCACCCGGGGGCGAAGAAGGCCCTGGCCGAGATCTGGGGCGCCGAGGACAAGGACCACGCCCGGGCGGCGGTAAAGGCGTTCGGGGCCGCCTACGGCGCCAAGTTCCCCAAAGCCGCCGCGAAGATCACCGACGATGCAGAGGAGCTGCTGGCCTTCTACGACTACCCCGCCGAGCACTGGGTGCATCTGCGCACCACCAACCCGATCGAATCGACCTTCGCCACGGTCAGGCACCGCACGAAGGTCACCAAGGGCCCCGGCTCGCGGGCCGCAGGCCTAGCCATGGCCTTCAAGCTCATCGAGTCCGCGCAGGACCGCTGGCGTGCCGTCAACGCCCCGCATCTCGTCGCCCTGGTCCGCGCCGGCGCGACCTTCACCAATGGGAAACTCGTCGAACGGCCCGGTGAGAACACCCAGACCGAAGCCGCCTAAACGATCTTGATCCACAGGTCTTGACAATAGCTCTGGGCAGCGAGCGCGAAGAGCTTTCACGGCAGCGACGTTCAAGACCGAGAAGCGTGGCTCAGCCTGTGGCCAGACGACCGTGACCCCCCCCGGTCCGGCTCCAACGCGTGGGTCCATCCGCATCCACCTGTTGTGGCTGATGTCGATCACCTGGGCCTAGCTTTCATCTGCACGTCCATCCGTACCCAGCTATGCACGTGGACCCGTACGCCAGCGGCCGGCCACGGACACCGGGTGGCCTGCTCAGCTTCCGGCCAGCAGGGCCCGGCGGGACGCCACGAGCGAGGGCGCGAGCGGCTGGAGCAGCAACTCCAGCGTGGCCCCGCGGTCGGTCTGGCCGGCCACGAACGCGCCGTCGATGGCGGCGAGCGCGAACCGCGCGAGCTGGTCAGTGACCGGGCTGCGCGGATCGTCGCCGAACGCGATCGCTATCTGTGCCCGCAGGAAATCGAGCGCGTGCTCGCGGATCCGCCGGACCACAGCTTGTATCTCCCCGTCGTCGGCAGGGGGCTGCGCGGCGAAGACGATCAGCAGCCGGAGGAAGTCCGGGTGCCGCTGGAGCGTGCCGACGACGGCCGACACCACCCGGGCCAGGTGCTGCGCGGGGCGCCCGGCCCGGCGGGTCAGGTCGGGCAGGCCGGCGAAAAAGCGGTCCGCGCCGCGTTCCATGACGGCGAGCAGGATGCCGTCCTTGGACCCGAAATAGTGGTAGACGGAGCTCATCGGGATGCCGGCTTCGGCCACCACGCGGGCCAGGGTGGCGGCTTCGAAGCCGTGCTCGGCCATCACCCGCTCGGCGGCGTCCAGCACCAGTTCCCGGGACCTCACGCCCCGGCGGTTGGGCGTCACCTCGATTCGCCCTGCCATGCGGCCAGCATACCGCGACTATTGGAGTTGACACTCCAATTTCACTATTGTAGTGTTCATTCCAGTTCTAGAGGAAGGAGGCCCATGCGTTTCACCGCAGGTGCTGAGGAAGAGGACGTCCCGGTTCTGATCGTGGGCGGCGGCGGCGCCGGCCTGACCAGCTCGATGCTGCTGGCCCGCCTGGGCGTGGAGCACCTGCTGGTCAGCGCGCGCCCGACGACCTCTGATCTGCCCAAGGCCCATGTGCTGAACCAGCGGGCGATGGAGGTGCTGGACGACGCGGGCGTGGCCGGCGCGATCGCGGAGCGCAGCACGCCGCCGGAGCAGATGGCGGCGACCGCGTTCTACGCGGGCCTGGCCGGCCCGGGCCCGGACTACGGCCGCCGCCTCGCGCGCCTGGAGTGCTGGGGCGCCGGCGGGGCCGATGACAGCTGGCGGGCGGCCAGCCCGTGGCGGCAGCTGAACCTGCCGCAGATCCGGCTGGAGCCGCTGCTGAAGGCCCGGGCGGAGGAGCTCTCGCCGGGCCGGATCCGGTTCGGCCACGAGCTGACCGGCCTGGAGCAAGACGGCGAGGCCGTGCGGGCCACGATCCGCGACAACGCCTCCGGCCGCTCCTACGCGGTGCGCTGCCGGTACCTGCTCGGCGCGGACGGCGGCCGGCGGGTGGCCAGCCTGATCGGTGCCGAATACGAGGGGCTCGGGGTGATCACGCAGACCGCGACGCTGCACGTCTCCGCCGACTTCTCACCCTGGGCCAAGGACCCGGACGTGCTGATCCGCTGGATCTTCTCACCGCAAGCCGGCGTGCTGGTGGTGATGGTCCCGATGGGACCGCAGCGGTGGGGTCCCCAGTCCGGGGAGTGGGTGATCCACCTGAACTACCCGGTCGATGATCCCCGCGCCCAGTCCGACGCGCAGGTCGAAGCCGACGCCCGCCAGGCACTGGGCATCCCGGACCTGCCGATGACGATCCACAAGATCACCCGCTGGTCGGTCGAGGCGGTGCTGGCCTCCGCGTTCCGGGCCGGCCGGGTGTTCCTGGCCGGGGACGCGGCGCACCGCCACCCGCCCACCGGCGGGCTGGGGCTGACCAGCGCGATCCACGACGCGCAGAACCTGTGCTGGAAGGTCGCGGCCGTGCTCGCCGGGCACGCATCTCCGGCGCTGCTGGACACCTACGAAGCCGAGCGGCGCCCGGTCGATCAGCACAACGCGCAGCGGTCGCTGGAGAACGCGGTCAACCACTTCGAGATCGGCGCGGCGCTCGGCATCTCCCACGAGAACACCGCCGAGCAGAACATGGCCCAGCTGCGCCGGATGTGGGACGGCCGGCCCGAGGACGCCGGGCACCGCTCGGCCGTGCTGCGGATGATGCGCGCGCAGTCGATGGAGTTCAGCGAGCTCAACGTCGAATACGGCTACAGCTACCAGTCCGCCGCCGTGGTTCCCGACGGCAGCGCCCCGCCCGCGCCGATCGACGGGATCCGCGTGTACCAGCCGTCCACCCGCCCGGGTGCCCCGCTGCCGCACGCCTGGATCGACGACGAGGACGGCCACCGCCGCCCGGTCAAGGACCTCCTCGCGCCGGGGCGGTTCCTGCTGATCGCCGGCGAGGACGGCCAGGAGTGGTGCGACGCGGCCAGGGAACTCGCCGCGGAGGCGGACCTTCCGCTCGACGCGGTGCGGATCGGCCACCTCGACGGCGACCTGTACGACCCGCGCTGCACCTGGCTGCGCCACCGCCAGATCACCAGCGGCGGCGCGATCCTGGTCCGCCCGGACCGGTTCATCGCCTGGCGGCACCCGGCCGCTGACAGCGACCCCCGCGCCGCGCTGGCTGCCGCGCTCAGCCAGATCCTCGCCCAGCCGGTCGGCACCCCGGCCGGATCGGCTGCCTGAGGTCGCCATTGCGGTCCTGGCCACCGGTTCCCCGATGATCAGGGGTCGGGTGGCCAGTCCGGCACGGCCTCGGCCTCTTTCTCAGCAACCTCCTCCAGGTCCGCGTGCCGGTGCGCCCCGTCCTCCTGCAACGCCCTAGCGATGGCCGCGTCCTGCTCCTTAGCCACCTTCACCTCAGCCTCGGCCAGGTCGGCCTGGGCCTGCGCGGCCTCCGCCTGGGTCCTTGCCTCCGCCTGGGCCCTTGCGGCCTTCGCCGGCGACTCGCGCCTGGGATGTTTGCTCACGACCGTCTCCTGGCTCCGGAGCCTCAACGAGCGCACCTGCTTGGCCCTGGACCATGAGGCTGCTGCTCAGCGAGCCGCCGTCCGCGAACGCTCTCACGCTGGTGACCCGCGCGGCACGCGGTGCTGCCCGGCGGCCTCTACAAATCGAAGTCCACCGTCTTCGTCTGCCATCAGGAAGGCTAGGACTATCGGTCCCCGCTAGCCAGGGCCCTTAGGCCTTTACGGCCCGCCGGGCGAGATATAGCGTCGGCTACCGAACGGCTGGCAGGCCTCAATCGCCTGGGAAGGATTCAGGCAAGTGGACAAGGACCCAGTGCGCAAGACCAAGGACGCCCGCGCGGCGGTCGAAAAGGAGCTCGGCTTCGACCCGGGGGTCGACGCCGCGCACATCGCCGTCAGGAACATCGCCGGCGATGTCACGCTCACCGGCACCGTGCCCAGCTACCCCCAGTACCTGGAAGCGGCCGCCGCCGCGCGGCGGGTCGACGGGGTAACCGGCGTGCACAACCAGCTGGAGGTGGTGCTGCCGGAAGGCGACTACCGCGATGACGTGAAACTGGCCACCGCGGCGAACAACGCGCTCGCCCAGAACGTCACCGTGCCGGACAGCGTGGAGGCGACCGCCGAGGACGGCGACATCACCCTGACCGGGACCGTGGCCTACGGCACCGAGCGTACTGCCGCCGAGGCGGCCGTGGCCGGCCTGGCCGGTGTCCGCAACGTCATCAACGACATCGAGATCAGCTACGACATCGATCCGGTCGACGTCGACCTGCACGTCCAGCAGGCACTGGGCCGCTCCGCGGCGGTCCCCGACGGCAGCGACGTGAACGCGGACACCAAGGACGGCGTCATCACGCTGACCGGTCATGTCCGCACCTGGGCCGAGCACGACGCGGTGATCGGCGCCGCGTTGATGGCCCAGGGCGTCATCGACATCCGCGACGAACTCCAGGTCACCGGCTGACCGGCATCCCCGGCGGCGCGGCGGTCCGCCGCAGCACCGCTTTGCGGATCCCGGCGGCCACCACGACCGGCAGGGCCACGACGGTGCAGATCAGCCACTGCGGGACGCCGAGCGTGGCGGTCTTCATCCCGGTGTGGAAGATGCCCAGGACGGTGCACAGGACCAGCAGGACGAAGGACACGGCGGTCGTGCGAGCGAAGGTCCTGTCCGAGAAGGTGCCGGCGGAGAACACCGACTCCCGGTCGTCTTTCGACTCGATGGAGAAGAACAGCAGGAACAGCGCGAACGTGACCATGCCCATGGTCCGGGCGACGGCGAGCCCGTGCACCTGGTCCGCCCCGCTGACCAGGCCGAGGGTACCGACCGCCATCAGCAGGCCGGCGAAGGCGAGCCAGGCGAGGATCCCGCGGGTCAGGATCGGCCGGCCCGGCGGCCGCGGCGGGCGTTCCATCAGCCCACCGGCAGGTTTGCTGTACCCGAGCCCGACCGACTGGATGGACAGCATGGTGAAGCTCACCCACACCGTCTGCAGCGGAAGCAGCGGTATGCCCCCGGCGATGCTGAAAATGCTGGCGCCGAGAAACGTGGCGATGTAGCCGAACAGGCCGGCCATCTGGAACCGGATGTACCGGGTCAGGTTGTCATACAGCCCGCGGCCCAGTTCGACGGCCCTGACAATGGTGGAGAAGTTGTCGTCGGTCAGGATCATCACCGCGGCTTCCCGGGTCACCTCGGTGCCGGTGCCCACCGCGATCCCGATGTCGGCCTTCTTCACCGCCGGCGCGTCGTTGACGCCGTCCCCGGTCATCGCGACGACCTGGCCCTGCTTCCTGAGCACGTCGACCAGGCGGACCTTGTGCCCGGGGCTGACCCGGGCGATCACGCCGATGCCGTCGACCTTGCTCAGTGCCTCCTCGTCACTCATCGCGCCGAACTCGGCGCCGGTCAGGACCGCCCCGTCGATGCCCAGCTGGCCGGCGACCGCGGCGGCGGTGACCGCGTAATCGCCGGTGATCATCCGGACCCGGATGCCGGCCTTGGTCGCCGTCGCGATCGATGCCCTGGCGGCGGGGCGGGGCGGGCCGACGATGCCGGTCAGCGCGAGCAGCTCCAGACCGGTGACCAGCGGGAGCAGGCCGGCGCCGGGGCCGAAGGCCGCCGGGTCGAAGTCCTTGCGCGCGGTGGCGATCACCCGCAGGCCCTGCTCCCCTAGCCGCTGGTTCCCGGCCAGGTACCGCCGCCGGAATGCGCCGTCGGCTGGCGCCGGGCCGGCGCCGGCGTCGGCGACCGTGGCGGCCCGGGCCAGCAGCTGATCCGGTGCGCCCTGGACGAAGCACCGGATCACCTCCCGGCCCGACGCGTCTTTCATCGTGTGGAACGTGGCCATCAGCTTGCAGGCCGCGTCGAACGGCAGCTCGGCGACCCGCGGGTACCGGTCCCGGGTGGAGACCGCGTCGATGCCGCCCTTGGCGGCCAGCACAACCAGCGCGCCCTCGGTCGGGTCCCCGATCAGCTCGCCGTCCCTGACCACCGCGTCCGAGGCCAGCACCATCGGCAGCAGGAACTCATCCAGGCCGATGTCCGCCTCCCCGGCGACCCGGGTGATGTGACCGCTTGTCGAGTAGCCCTTCCCCTCGACCGCATACCGGCGGCCCGCGGCCACCATCTGGACCGCGGTCATCTGGTTCAGCGTCAGCGTGCCGGTCTTGTCCGAGTTGATCGCCGAGGTGGAGCCGAGCGTCTCGGTCGATGCCAGCCGCTTCATGATCGCGCCGGCCCTGGCGAGCTGCTCCGTCCCCCGGCCAGGATGGTCGTCACCACCGTCGGCAGCCCCACCGGGATCGCGGCGATGGCGAACGCGACGGCGGCGTCGAAGACCGCGAGGAACGTCTCGCCCCGGGCCAGGTTCAGCGCCATCGACACGACCAGCGCGATGCCCGCGATCACCAGGATCTGCTCCTCGAGCCGGTCCATCTGGCGGGCGAGCGGGGTCGTGACGTCCTGCTCTTCGGCCAGCATCCCGGAGATGTGGCCGACCTCGGTGGCCATCCCGGTCGCGGTGACCACGAACTCGCCCGCGCCGCGGGTGACGCTGGTGTTCATGTCCACCATGCCGGCCCGGTCGCCAAGCGGCGTGCCAGCGCCCGCCACAGGCTCGGTGCCCCTGGCGACGGGCAGGCTCTCCCCGGTCAGCACGGACTCATCGACCCCCAGCGTGGCCGCCGTCAGCAGCCGCCCGTCCGCCGGGACGACATCGCCCGCCTCGATCGCGACGATGTCACCCGGCGCCAGCTGCCCGGCCGGGATCCCGCCAGCTGGCCGTCCCGCCTCACCCTGGCCTGGATGATCGTCATCTTCTGCAGGGCGGCGACGGACGCGGCGGCCTGGCCCTCCTGCCGCAGGTTCATAACCGCGTTGAACAGCGTCAGCAGGATCAGCAGGACGCCCGTGCCGAGCTGCTTGAGCGGGTAGATGCTGCCGATGCCCGCCGCGAGCAGCCCGATCTGCATCGGGTCGTTGTACTGGCGGACGAACGCGTGCCAGCGCGGCTCTGCCTTCCCGGTGGCGAGCTTGTTGGGGCCGTACCGCTGCGCCCGCGCGGCCGCCTCAGCCGAACTGAGACCGCGCCGCCCGTCTACCCCTTCGGAGCGGAGGACCTGGTCGGCGCTGAGCGTGTGCCACGCGAGCTCGCCGGTCGCTGGTGGCTGTCCCGATCTCGGTGTATCCGTCACCCCGACGTCATGTCGATTCCTTCTTGCCTAGCAGCCGCTGGTAGCCATGCGGGGAAGCTCTCAGCATCGAGCGGGAACAACCCTTTCCGGGTCGATCCCGGCAAAGATCCGAGTCGGCGTGGCGGCAGACGGCGTCGCGCCAGTTTACGGGCCCGCTCATCAGCGGGCGATGCGCAGGGCCAGCCGCGGGGGGCAGCCGAGCTGCACCAGCCGGGCGACCTGGTGCCAGTCAAGGTGGTTGGCGTTGACCTCGGCCAGCGGTCCGGGGATGCCTAGCCCAGTGAGCCGTGCCACCCGCCAGTTGTGCACGAGCAGCCTTTCGTCGCCGGTGGCCTCGTGGGCCGGGCTCGGATGCGGCGTCATGATCGGCCCCCTTCACTCTCAATATTGAATCTATTGATCAGTCTTGTAGTTTTTCATCAATTATGATTTCATCGTGTCAAGCGCTGGCCTGGCGAGGCGAAGGGCTCCGGGTGACCAGGGCAGCGAAGCGAAAGGAACCGTCATGCTCAAGTCACTGAGCACGTCCCTGATTGTGCGCGGCATCCTGGCCGTGATCGTCGGGATCATCGCGCTGGCCTGGCCCTCGGTCACGGTGCTGGCGCTGGTCATCTTGTTCGCCGTGTACGCGTTCATCGCCGCCGGCCTGCAGGCCGCGCGGGCGTTCAGCAGCCGCAACGCCGGGCCGGTGTTCGGGCACCTGCTGCTCGGGCTGGTCGACCTGGCCGCCGGGGTCGTCGCGCTGGCCTGGCCGGGGCCCACCGCGCTGGTCCTGGTGCTGATCGTGGGCGTCTGGGCGATCGTCGCCGGCCTGGTGGAGATCACCGCCGCCTTCGGTCACGGCGAGGCCGCCGGGACCCGGGCGCTGTTCATCCTCGGCGGGCTGATCACCATCGCGTTCGGCGTGGTGCTGTGCGCCCGCCCCGGCATCGGCGCGGTCACCCTCGCGCTGCTGTTCGGCCTGTTCAGCCTCATCGCCGGGATCTGGATGCTGGTGCAGGGCATCGAGCTGCGCCGCACCGGCAAGACGCTGGACCCCGCCGCGCGGGAAAAGACCCCGGCCTAGGGCGAGCCCGCCCACCAGCGTGGTTCACTGTCACTTAGTTGGAGGCAGGCGTGCTGAGGGTGAAGAAGCGGCGGTGGCTGCTCGCCGCCGCGGTACTCCCGCTGGTCCTCGCCGCGTGCACGAGCACGACCGGCCACCCGGGCGCCGGGACCGGCGCGACCGGCATGGTGGCCGGGTCCGGCCCCGCGGCACCTGGCGGCCTGAGGGCGGTCCGGCACGTGTGGGTGATCGAGCTGGAGAACCAGGGGTACGCGCAAAGCTTCGGCACCCCGTCCGCCGACCCGTACCTGGCCAGCACGCTGCCGCGGACGGGGGCCCTGCTGGAGAACTACTACGCCATCGGCCACAGCAGCGCGGACAACTACATCGCGCAGGTCTCCGGGCAGGCCCCGGACATCGCCACCCAGATCGACTGCCCGGTCTGGACACCTTTCCCCGGCCAGGTCATCGCCGGGCCGTACCACCAGGTCCTCGGCGAGGGCTGCGTCTACCCGGAGGCGGTCCCGACGCTGGGCAACCAGCTGTCCGCCGCCGGGCGCAGCTGGGCGGCCTACCTGCAGGACATGGGCAACGACCCGGGCCGGGACCACACGGTCGCCACGGCGCGGGGGCCCGCTTGCGGCCACCCCGCCACCTGGGCCATCGACCACACCCAGAAGGCCGCAAAAGGCGACCAGTACGCCGCCCGCCACGACGGGTTCACCTTCTTCCGGTCGGTCACCGCCAACCAGGCCTTCTGCGCCGCGCACATCCTGTCGTTCCGGCCGCTGCCGGGCGACCTGGCCCGGGCCGCCGCCACCCCGGCGTTCTCCTTCATCGCGCCGGACCTGTGCAACGACGGCCACGATGCGCCGTGCGTCACCGGCGCCCCCGGCGGGCTCGCGCAAGCCGACGCGTTCCTGGCGCAGTGGGTGCCCAAGATCATGGCCGCGCCCGCCTACCGGGACGGCGGCCTCATCGTGATCACCTTCGACGAGGGCAGCGACGCCGCCGCCTGCTGCGGCGAGACCTCCGGCATCAGCCCGTCCCACCCGAACGTGCCCCTGCCCGGGAAGACCGGGCCCGGCGGCGGCCGCATCGGCGCAGTCCTGCTGTCCCCGCTGATCAGGCCGGGCACCGTCAGCACCGTCGCCTACAACCACTACTCGCTGCTGCGCTCGATCGAGGACATCTTCGGCCTGCCGCACCTCGGCGACGCAGCCATGCCGCAGGTCAGGTCCTTCGGCCCGGACGTATTCGGCTAAGGAAAGGGAGGTCTTGAAATGCTTCCGTTGTCAGACGGCCTTCCCGCCCGGCGGTTCCCGGTCGTCAACATCTTGCTGATCGTGGCCAACTTCGCCGTGTTCATCTTGTACGAGCTGCCGAACATGAACTCAGCTGTGTACCACGCCTCGTTCTCCCCGTGCACCGTCGACAACGCCTGCCGGGGCCAGAGCCGTGCGGAGTGAGCTGGATCACCGCCATGTTCCTGCACGGCGGCTGGGACCGCATCCCGGGCAACATGCTGTTCCTGGCGATCTTCGCCAAGAACGTCGAGGACGCCTTCGGGCCGCTTCTGTACCTCGGCTTCTACTTCGCCGCGATGATGCTGCAGACCGCGATGATGCTGCTGTTCGGCACGGCCGCTGAGGCGCGGGTGCCGGAGCTGGGCGGAAATGCGTATCGGCCTCGTATCGGGGTAAGATCAAAATTGTTATAATGTATCAGCACTGATTATAAGGCCCATCTAGATGAACGCTGAGTACCGCCTGGCAGTGGCGGCCGCGGGCTGGCCGTGACCAGGAACCGTGGCCGCTAATGTGCTAGGTGGAACGGCGGGAGGAGCAGTGATGGCAGAGGCGGCATCGGCAGCCGACACGCCGAGGGTGTCGCGGCTGGACCGGCGTAAGGCCCGCACCCGGCAGGCGCTCATCGACGCCGCGGTGCGGCTGATCGCCGAGGGCCGCGGGGACCGGGCGAGCATCGCCGAGATCACCGAGGAGGCCGACATCGGCTTCGGGTCGTTCTACAACCACTTCGACAGCAAGGAGCAACTGTTCCAGACCGCCTCCGAAGAGGTCTGGAACGCTGGGGGCAGATGATCGACCGCGCCAGCACCGGCATCACCGACCCGGCCGAGCTGTTCGCCGTCGGCACGCGGATCTCCGGGCGGCTCGGCTGGACCCACCCCGACATCGCCGGGTTCCTCACCGGCGCCGGCCTGGACGCCCTGGACATCCCCACCGGCCTGGCACCGCGCGCCCTGCGCGACATCCAGGCCGGGCAGGCCACGGGCCGGTTCACCGTTCCCGATCCGGAGATCGCGCTCAGCGCCGTGGCCGGCGGCCTGCTCGGGCTGCTGCGGATGTGCCAGCGGCACCCGGAACGCATCACGGAGGCCTCCGTCGACCAGCTCGCCGAGGCCGAGCTGCGCCTGCTCGGCGTCCCCGCACCCGAAGCCGCCCGCCTCACCGCCCTCCCCCTCCCGGACACCGGCACGTGGTAACAGTCGCCACGATGCTGCCGGCCGCGTCCCGTCAGCACCCCCGGGTCGCCGCGCCGAGCGCAGGCCCGAGGGATACCAGGCGCGGAGACGTACCTTGGCCTGCACCCGACCTAGCGTCGTGATTCGTCCATGCTCCCCACGCCCGCGATGAACCCGTCCAGGCCACAGCTGTCACGTTATGGCTGGCGGCCCGCCGATCCGCCGCGCCGGCCCGTGCTGTTCATCAACCCGAGGTCGGGTGACGGCAAGGCCGCACGCGCCGGGGTGGCCGAGCGGGCGCGCGCAAAGGGGATCGAGGCCGTCATCCTCGCCCGGGCCAGGACCTGGCCGCGCTGGCCCGCGAGGCCGTGACGGCCGGCGCGGACGCGCTCGGGATGGCCGGCGGCGACGGGTCGCTGGCGGTCGTAGCTGCGGCGGCGGCCGCGCACGGGATCCCGTTTGTGTGCGTTCCGGCCGGGACGCGCAACCACTTCGCGCTCGACGTGGGCGTGGACCGGCACGACCTGGCCGGCGCCCTGGACGCGTTCACCGGCGGGGTCGAGCGCCAGATCGACACGGCAGAGGTGAACGGCCGCTTGTTTCTCAACAACGTCTCGCTTGGCATCTACGGCGAGGCGGTCCGCAGCCCGGCCTATCGCGACGCCAAGACGCGTACCCTCCTGGAGATCGCGGCTGAGGTGATGGGACCGAGCGCAGAGGCGCCCGCGATGTGCCTGGTCGACGACCAGGGGCGCGAGCACCATCATCTCGCCGTCGTGCTCGTGTCGAACAACCCCTACGCGCTCGATCGCCCGCTGATCGGAGGCACCCGTCCGGCGATGGACAGCGGCCAGCTCGGCATCGTCGTCCTCGACGCACCCGGCGACAGCCCGCACTCTCCAGGGCAAGCCTGGACCGCGCCGCGGCTGGAGGTGAATGCCCCGGCACCGGTGCACGCCGGGGCCGACGGCGAGTCGGTGGACCTCAGCCCGCCGCTGCGGTTCGCTATCCGGCCGGTGGTGCTGCGGGTCCCGATCTGCTCGCGCCACCCGGGCGCCTCACCCTCAGCGCGTCTCCACCTCCCGGGCTACCCACCGGCAGCGCCAACGGCCTCCGACCTGGGCACGCGCAGGTTGACCCTGCACGAAACGACCTTCTAAGCCCTGAATATCCCTGGTGAGATGCCGTTCTGGGCGGAAAATCGGGGGTGGTCGCTGTCCGCTGACGCCGACTGGTGCAGGCAAGATTCTGCCGCTTCCGCGTCGGACGCAGGGGTGCTCGAGGCACTGCGGCCCACCTGCCGGGCAACCCTGCCCTGTCACCCGGCCCACGCCACCGCTCAGGCCAGGGCTCGCTTCCGCGCGCCTGCCGGGGACCCAGTTATCGGGTCAGTAGCAGGGCGGCTCGACACCGGTCGTCAGTTCAGCTCGCTGGCCTGGATGGTCGGATGGGGGTCGGCGTTGGGCGACAGGGTTACCCGTACTTGTCTGCTGGCTCGGCCGCAGGCGCGGGGGATTCCTGGGGCTGGTCCGGGGCGGTGGCCTGCCAGACCTCCTTGACCAGCACCTGCAGCGCGCCGGCCGTCGGGATGGCCAGCAGCGCCGCGACGAAACCACCGGATATGCCGCCGATCACGCTGCCGATCGAGGCGCCGACCAGCACCGCGATGAATACGAGCAGCGGGCTGATCCGCACCGTCTTGCTCATGACCACCGGGTTCAGGACATGGTTCTCGATCTGGGTGTAGACGGCGAAGACGACCGCGGTGACGATGCCCGCGGTGAGGCCCCGGGCGATGAACGCGAACAGGACGGTGGGGACGCCGGCCAGGGCCCCGCCGACCATCGGGAGGAAGTCCACCAGGGCCACCCACAGCCCCCACAGCAGCGGGAACGGCACGCCGAGGATCAGCAGCGTCACGAACACCACGAGCCCGGCGATGAGCGAGGTCAGCAGGTCGCCGAACATGTACCCGGTGACCCTCTGGCTGACGTCGGCCGCAACCCTGGTGACCGTGGCCCTGCGGCCCGGGGTCATCTGGCCGAGCGTCCAGCTCCACATCTTCGGGCCCTCGAGCAACAGGAGCAGGACCAGGACGAAGAGCGCGAACAGCTCGATCATCAGGGAGACCGCGCCCTTGCCGACGCTCAGCGCCGGCTTGCTGAGCGACTGGGCGTAACCGACCAGCTTGGGCGCGTTCCGCTGCACCCAGCTCTGGACGTGGTACTTGGCCACGAGGTGGCCGATCCAGCCCCTGCCGTGCTGCGCGCTGACGACGTAGCTGGGCAGCCGGTCCGCCAGGTGGGTGATCCCGTTCACCAGCGGGTAGCCGAACGCCGCGGCCAGGCCGATGAAGACCAGCGCGGCCCAGAGCGTGACGATCGTCACGGCGAGGCCCCGGCGCGGGACCCGCCGCTGCACTTTGGCCACGGCCGGGTTGAGCAGTATCGCGGCGAACCCCGCCACGAGCATCAGCAGCACGATGTCCCGCAGCAGGTACATCAGCTTGCCGGCCAGGTAGGTAGCGACGACCACCCCGACCGTGACCAGGATAGTCCGGAGCGGGATGTGGCGCCGGTCGGCGGCCTCGAACAGGCGCGCTAGCCGGCCTCGCGGCGGCTGCTCATAGCTCATAGCTCACCTGACCAGCACGCCAGGTCCCGCCGGAACTACGGAAACTGCATCTTGAGCCGCTCTTGGTGAACTCTAACCCCCGGATCCCGCTGTGATCGGGGCCTATGCAAGACACGCATGAGCTTCTCACCGAGCGCGGCCAGGTCACCACTCGATGTGGCCGATCGAGTGCTGATCGCGTGCGGCTACCCGGAGGGCCGCCATTGACGCGGTGGCCGCGTGCTTTTGGCCCGGTGCGGGCACGACCGGCGGTAGGTAGCCGCCGAAGGCCGTGCACCAGGTCATCGATGGCGGGGGCCCCCGCCTGGCTGATCACGGCTGCTCCGGCACGATCAGCTCGCGGCCGTGGTAGAACCCCTCCTGCTCGCTCAGGACGTACGGAGCCATCGCCGCACGCCGGCGTGTTTCTCCCACGATGCCCGCCATTCATCACATGCCTCCCGGGAGACCCACGACGACACGGCGATGATCTCCTGCTCGTCGTCAGACCAGTATGCGTACGCGTGCAGCATGCCGTCGGGATGACGCTCGGGCCGCCAGAGCCGCTCAAAATCAGCCAGCGTACCTGGCTTGATCCGGCGCGTTGTCATCCAGACAAACGTCTCCTCCATCGCGGCCTCCCCAGACCGGCGCGGGGATGGCCGCCGCCGACCCGGCCGACGGCAACCCTGGGATGTCTTACCGATTATTCCTCGTGCCAGGTCAGCAAGGCAGGGGCGGATCAGGACGCGGCCGTCACGCGGCCAAGAGCGGCAGCTGCGAAAGCTGCCGACCTGGACTAACGCGGATTTCCACGCAGGAGGTTGGCGCAACCCTGCCGCCTGAATGCCGCGCCGGGGCTGGGAGTCGGGGGCCGGCGGCCGAAACTGGTAGGGAGCGGCGGTGTGCCGCAGCCGGTGCTCTCCGACCTCCCCGATCCCGGCTCGCCGACAGGCGCGCCGGACGATATCCGATACTCCTTCGCGGTGCAGCGGCCCGGCCGGGGCGATTACTCGCACGAACACCTCGCGCCGCGTGATGGCCGCCCGCCCGCGCGTCAGGTACGCGACGATCGCCTGGCCGACATCGCGGGCAGCGGCAGCCGCTCGTCACGGCGGCCCTTGCCATGCACGGTGATCTCCCCGGCCCGCCAGTCGATGTCCTCCAGTCTCAGCGCAGCCGCCACGCTGGCGCGCAGCCCGAGCCGCAGCAGCGTCACCAGCAGCGCGTAGTCGCGGCGCCCGGCCGGGCGGCGCCGGTCGCAGGAAGCCAGCAGCGCCCGCGCGTCTGCGCAGCTGATTCCCCTCGGCAGCGGTGAACGGCGGCGGCCGGTGACCGCCAGCGCGGCGCCGGCCAGGTCAGCAGGTCTTCCAGGAAGCAGAACCGCAAGAACGGTTGGCGCCGACCGTGGCCATGATGCCGGCGCCCAGGCTCCAGGCCGCCAGCCGTGGTACGGGCTGGTTCCGGCGGCTGGCGTCCAGTACCACCATGGACGCAGCCCAGATCAGCCCGTCCACCGTGAACGGCAGCAGCCGGGCCGTCATGCCAGCCTCGCCATGCGAGCGCACCATCTCGTAGGTGTGCTGATAGGAGATGATCGCGGCGACGACGGCCACGGCTACCACCGCGAGCGCCGTCGTGATCTTGATGAGGCGGTCAGTCACGGGCCCAGCTCCTCACGCCAGCCGAGCACGAACGGGTCATCATCGCCGTAACCGGCGTCCAGACGTTCCGCGAGCACCATGGCCGTGATGGCCTGGTTCCGGGTGAACAGGCGCCCCGGGTGGCACGAGAGGATCCATGCGCCGTGGCCGTCGGCCGCGACGTGGTCGCGGAACTCCGCGGTCGCGATGACGCGGCCGTCGATCTCCAGGGACATGGAGTCGTCGTTGATCTTGGTTGACATGGGGTAGCCCCTCGCCCGCCCAAGGGAGCCACGGGGAGCCAGGAACGGGAGCCAACGTAGGCAGACTCCCCCGGACCGACCGCGACGCCTTCAGGGCGTTCTTGCAGGTGAGAGGCTCCCCGGTCGACTCCCTCAGATCAGGCCAGACAGGCCGTTCGTGACTGGGGGTCAAGGGGTCGCGGGTTCAAATCCCGCCGTCCCGACTGGTCAGAGAGTTTTTTAGGTTAAACTTTCGGGAGCCAACCGGGGAGCCAATGGGTTTCCCCGAGTAGGGCTGAGCCAGCTTCGCGGCCTTCGCATCAAATTGCGGTTCATGGTCGTCACGCCCTTGGTGAGCATGGATTGGACTCGTGCCGGTAAACGGGCGCGGTGTCCAATGTGATGCTGTGCCCACCAGATCACTGATGTCCTCAAGGCGAACGTCGTGTGCGCTGAGCATGGGACAGCCTGGGCAAGCGGGTGGGTCACGCCAGCCCGGTTCCCGCACTTACTGCGTGCGGACGCGCTTCATCGGCGTACTTTGAATCGCGCTGCGACTTCTCTGTTTCGGGTGGTGACGATTGTGGCTCTTTCCAGCAACCCGGGCACGGATGCGATCTACGAGATGCATGCACGGTGGTTGGGGAGGTGCTCGGTCCAGGGACTCACTGTTCACCCCGGGGACACCAATCTGGACCAAGGAGCACCTGGATGAGCTGGAGCGGGGTTCGTTGCGCGCCCAGACACCACGCCGGGCAGGCGGTATGAGGACAAGCTTCGCGACCAGATGGCGGGCGTCTCGCCGGACGCTAAGCAGCTGATGGCGGAGCTGCACCCAGCGCACTTCCTCATGATCTGGGTCGGAGCGATCTCTGCAGCGACGAAGGCCTGGAAGGAGGTAGCTGGCGGCGCGGAATGGCGGCCGGTTCGGCCTCGCTAAAGGTCCCGGTTCACGGTGGCTGCGTCATCGCTGGCGGGGCGCGGTGCCGGCCACGGTGGCGCAGGCCCGGCAGGCGCAACCTGGTGATGCGTGAGGCCGGTTCCTGCTGGCGACGCGGCCCGCTGTCGTGTGCGGAGGGTGCATGATCTGCATGTGAGGCGGCAAGGGCACCAAGATCGGTAACATCACCTCTGGTTTCGATGATGTGGACCGGATGTGATGTGGCGTAGGCCGCGATGGTCAGCGCTAGTTTCGGCTCGGTGCGGGCAGGCGGCCGTGCAGATGCGGGCGAACTGGACGAAGGCAGCGGTGAGGCGGGCGCGGCCATCCAGCAGAAACAGGTTGCCGTGGCCGTAACGCCGTTCCATCGCGCGTGCCCGCGCTGGGCCAGGTTTTTCGGCTAGGCCGATCATGAGCCGCTGTCCTGGCTTCCCGGTGGTGGCGATGACGCCACGGCTGGCCGCCAGTTCAGGCCGGTAGCTGCGGGCGAGGACGGCGACCTGCCCGGGTGCCGCATCGCGAAGAGCAAGCAGCGGTCCCGGCTTGCCATAGAGGTTGTAGGCGAACGCGACGTACAGCTCGGCCGGGCAGGCGAGGTGATCCGCGCCGTTGATGACCGAGGTGAGGTCGGCGTAGGGTCCTTGCTGCGGCACGAAGCTAACCGCAAGGCACGGTTGGAGAACCGCGCCGAAGTCGCTGTGGGCCGCCCGCTCGTAGCGCGCTTGGCCGTGCTCGCTGAGCACCTGCCGCGCCCAGGCCGCGAAGCCCTCGTAGTACGGGTGGTAGACGATTACGACCCGGGCCGGGCCGAGCGCGGCGATCTCCTCCAGCAGGTACATGACGCCGGGGCGGCCGTCGACAGGGTAGAACTCCTTGGATGAAGCGTGCCCAGCAGGCGACCCGGGTGCCCAGGCCACCGGCGGCGACCACGACGTGGGCTGCGCCGCCGCCGGTCATGGCGGGTCCTGGTGAGGTAGGTTTGCCGGGTGCATGTGCGAGTGAGCGGCGTCGTCATCGAAGACGACCGCACCCCGCATATTCTTGCTGCTGAACCAGCACCGATACCGGGCGGCCGTGGAGCCTGCCCGGCGGCAAGGTTGAGGAGGGCGAGGCCCTGGCTGACGCCCTGGTCCGGGAGATGCGGGAGGAAACCGGCCTGGACGTCGAGCCCGGTCGGCTGCTGTATGTCTGCGACCACCTGCCCGGCAACGGCACCCATGTGGTTCACCTGACCTTTGAGGCCCGCCGTACTGGCGGGGCAGTTGGTGACGTGGCCGCGGAGCGGATACCCGCCCGATCCGGGGCGTGGAGTTCGTCAAGCTCGCTGATCTGCCGGCGCTCGGGTTCAATGACCGGTTCGGTGAACTAGCCATGGCCGGGTTCCCCCGGCGCCGGAAGCTACATGGGCGCCAAGGCCAGCATCGGCCTGTGAGGCATCCAGCGCCTGGACCAGGCGTTCATCGATCCCGGCGAGCGGCCGGGACCGGTCGGCTAGGCTGGAGTTACGTCAGCGTGTCGGCCGCAAACAACCTTTGAGCTGGGAAAACTCCCCAAGATGGGCCTCCTGATGTAGACAGAAACTCCATAACTCGGTTGAAAGTGATAGGGCTGAAGAACCAGCGGATTCTTGTAGACAGAACGGCAGCTGCCCGGCCCAGCGTCTCCGCAGGTCACAATGCAGTTTCGGATACCAAGGGCAAGTAACTTCGGGCTAGGCTGCTGATCCACGCAGCCAGCAGTGCCGCCAGATCGCCGATGGGTGTAGCTCTTCTGCAGTGACCTGTTCGGTCAGGCGCTGAGGTCGTATCTATCCTGGTCGCGGGCCTGGTGGATGCGGTAGTGCTCGCGGCGGATGTGGAATGCCCAGTACGCCTCGAAGTCCCCGTTGTCGATCACGGTGCGGAGCCTGAGGACGGCCTCGGCTCCCTCGACGCCCCACCGGGAGCCGGTGATATCGAGGCGGTCACCGATCAGGTGCCGACATGCGCCTTCTATCACTCCGGTGGCGATCGGCCAGCCGGATGCGAGTGCCTCGTCGTAGCGCAGGTACTCCTTGTTGTTGGTCAGGTAGCGCACGCATGCCTCCACGCCGGTTCGCTGGCTTTCCGTCAGCCCCCGCTGGCCGGCCTGCGCGGTAAGGGAGCTGGTGACCTGCTGGGTCCGGCCGGCCAGCACCGCTAGCGCCTGGACGGCCACCCAGTCTTCTGCTGCCGGATCATCCCTCGCATGGAAGCACCACGCCGCAGCCCACAGGTATTCCAGCACGTGCACGAGGTCGATGACGAGATGGACCGCCACTTTCCGGCGGGCGGCCTCCGCTTCGATCAGCTCGATCTGGTGGCGGTCCCCGTCCACCAGCACCACCCAGGTGCGCACGTGCTGCCGGTCGCGGGCCTCGGCCTGGCCGAAGGCGGCGCGGATAACCTCCGCGGCGTTGCGGGCGACCGATCCGGTCAGCCACTTCGCTTCTGCGTGCGGGCCGCGCCGCACCTCGCGCTCGCCGCTGCGCCCGCCGGGCACGGCGATCACATCGTGCGGTCGGCGGGAGGCTGGGGCCGCGTCGTAGACGCAGGCCAGGGTGGCCATCCGCTTGCGGCACGGCTTTTCCCCCGTGGCCAGCCGGGTGCGGAACACGCCCCGGCCCCGGTCCTTGGCGGCGGCGGCCTTGCGGGTGGCCGGCCGCAGTCCTTCGGGGCGCATCACGATGCCCTTGCCGTCTGCGCTGAGGACCAGCAGCACCTCGCTCGTGCACGGCACCGGGACGCGCTGGGCGTAGAAGCCGTCGATATCGACGGCCGCGGCCTGCACCAGCTCCTCGATCTGCCGCTTGCCCGCCACGCGCCCGCACCGCCGGTCGATCACCGTCTTCGCGGTGTCGTAGGAGCCGCGCACCGCCTCGCGTACCGCCGCCCGCCGCAGCCCGTGGCTATGCCGTCCGGCCGGCAGTGACAGCGCGGCGTCGGCCGGGTAGGCGTTGGGCCGCCCGGGCGCGCGGAAGGCCAGCCGGCGGACCGTCACCGGGCCGAACACCGTGGCCAGCATGCGCTCGTGATCGCGCTCGACCCGGCTCCGCCCCTCCACGCGCCGCTGCTCCGGGCTGGCGGGCAGCGCCTCCTGCTCGCGGATCGCGCGCAGATCGAGGTGGTCTTGCAGCAGCTGCCGCTGCACTTCGCGGCCCCGGACCCCGATCAGCTCCTCCAGCTGATCGTGGGCCATCTCCCCGATCCGGCCGCTGGCCAGATCCTCCACCAGGGACTCGAAACCGATTCGCGAGCGGGCAAAGGGGTCAGCCGGCGCGGGCGTGCCGTAGGTTTCCATCGGGCTCTTCTTTCTGGTCCGGATTGGTTCGCACCCTCGAACCTAGGAAGAAGAGCCCATCTGCCCGCCCTCAGACGGGCGGGGGTGAGGCATTTTGCGCATCGCGGCGGGGCAGCATAAACAGCCCGGGCCCGTCCTCGGCCAGCCAGCCGCGCTCTGCCAGCCGTTTCAGCTTCGAGCGCAGCCCCTCGATCTTGGACTTGTCGGTACTCAGCCCGGCCGCAGCGGCGATGCCCCCGGCCCGCAACGGCCGCCCCGCATCGGCAAGGACCTCCAGCAGGTCCCGGTAGGAGGGCGGCAACACCGACTGCGCAAGGCCCGGCCGCCACGGCGGCACCGTCACCGCCCCTATCGGCGGCCCGCCGGCGACGAGGGAGCCCGCGAATGCCGCCTCCGCCGCAGCCGCCGGCCCCGCTTCCTGCCCCGCCGCCGGCTCGCCGGTGCCCGCCCCGCCGAGGATCTCCGCGACCGTTTCCCGGGTGATCTCCAACCGGGACAGCCTCTCCTCGGCCCGCGCCAGCCGCTCGGTCAACCGCGCGATCTCACCGCGCAGCTCATCCGCCTCCTGGCGGGCTGCCGCCTCACGCCGCTGCAGTTCTTCGATCAGCGAACCCATCGGGCATCTCCTCGCTCCTACCCGAAACGGTAGGAGACGACCCACCCCCGTGGTCGGCCAGCCCGCATCTTCCCAGTTCAGCCAGTCCCTACAGAAGAGCCACACCCATCGCCGATGCCGGTCGGCTGCAGGGCGCCGTCGCGGACCAGGCGGATTCCCACTCCGCGGGAGCAGCCGAGGATGTGCCGGTGCCGCGCCCGTCGCGTCTCCCGGGTGGCTGCAGGGGTATTCCACGCGGCACCGTACAGCCACCGGGCAGCCGGGCCGCCAAGGCTCTGCGCGGCAGGTGGGCCGTCAGCACACCAGACTTGCAGGTTGCCGACCAGATGGTGGATCTCGTTGGCATGGCGGCCAGGCTCGGTCACCGGAGTGACGTCGCCGTACCGGTAGCCTGCGTTGCCTGCGGTGGTGGGGGCGCGGCCGGTCAGCTTGATGAGTTCCGCCCGGGTTGGCAGCCGGGCCCCGTGCCAGGCGGCCAGCGTGGCGGCGCCGATCCAGGTCATCCAGTACGCCGGGTGTTCTTCATATCCAGCGCTCACCTTGTGCCGTGCCAAAACTCGCTCATAGCCACTGACCTGGCGTTTCGCGCTCGCTAGGCTGCTCTGCGGTACTCGCTGATCAGCCCGCCGACGACGCTCCTGCGCTCGATCCGGGCGGTGATATCGACGACGCGGACGGGCTGGCGCAGCGGAGGTTCCTGCTGCAGCCCCTGGTGCGGCCGGTGGCCGTTATAGTGCCGCGCATACTCGGCCAGCACCTCCCGCAGGTGCTGCTCGCCGAGGATCAGCACCTGGTCCAAGCACTCGCGGCGAAACGTCCCCACGAACCGTTCCGCAAATGAGTTCGCCCGCGGCGACCGGACCGGCGTCCTGACCACCCGCGTGCCGTTACCGGCGAAGACATCGTTGAATGCCGCGGCGAACTTGCTGTCCCGGTCGCGGATCAGGAACCGGTTGCGACACGAGGTCGCACGTGGTGAGTGAGCTTGTCGAGGAGGTCGGCTTGATGCCGGGGACATAGCTACAGGTTTGTGTTCAATCTGTCCCCACCGTGACGTGCGTGGCCGGTTCCTGATCGGCTGGGTGCGGAGCTCACGGGAAAGCCCAAGGGCCGCCGTTCCAGCCATGGCGGTCACAGGTGAGGGGAAGGACCGGAACAGGGCGACTGTCAGGGAATCCTTGCTGATGCCTCGTCACTGATACATCCCGGGCTGGGTCGTTGTACCGGGGTGCTAGGGGCTGGCCGCTGAGAGGCGGCAGGCGGCGGCCGCGGACAGGTCGACGGCCAGCGAACACCGCCGTCCCCGGGGTATAGAGGACGCCCGGCCCGGTCCGGGTCTCATGCGTGCGGAACGTGTAAACCTCGTCAGGGTCCGCCCGGCAGGCGCGGGTAAGTGCAGGCTGGGCGGTAGGCCGATCGTAAGTGGGGCGGAAGCCCCTGGCGGGACAGGGTGCCCAGGAAGCGAATGCCGGCGGCCGAAAGGCAGCAGGAAAACAGGGGTCGCGGTACCGGGATCTCCCCCGGATGGCCCCTGCATAACTGGCCGGATACGGGCGGATGCCCGGGCCTGCAAGGGCGCTGACGTGGGCAGGTGAGCCTTTGAGGCGAAGCGGAAGCAGATGCTGGAACCGAAGGGCAAGTTGGACACCTCGGTGAACGGACCTGAGGACCTCCGACCGGCACGGCCGGTCTTCGATGGCGACGCCTGGGAGCTTGTGGACTGGCGGCGCTGCGAGGAGGAGGTACGGCGGCTGCGGCGCAGGATCTTCAAGGCGGTGAAGGACGGGGACCTGGCGGGAGTCAGGGACCTGCAGCAACTGATGCTGCGGAGCTGGTTCAACGTTCTGGTGAGCGTGCGCCAGGTCACGCAGCGCAACGCGGGCCGCAAGACCGCGGGAATCGACGGGCTGGTCGCGCTGACCAGCCAGGCACGGGCCGAGGTGGCGGTGCAGGTGCACGCCACGATCGGCTCGCATGTGCCGTCCCCGGTCCGGCGGGTGTACATACCGAAAGCCAGTGGCAAATCAAAAATGCGGCCGCTCGGAATTCCGGTTATTCTGGATCGGTGCCATCAGGCACGGGTGCGTAATGCGCTGGAGCCCGAGTGGGAGGCCCGGTTCGAGCCCCGATCATATGGGTTCCGGCCGGGCCGCGGCTGCCACGACGCGATAGAGTCCTTGTTCAGCACCCTGAACGGGAAATCCAGGCGGGTGTGGATTCTTGACGCTGATCTGGCAGGCGCGTTCGACAAGATCAGCCACGGGTACTTGCTGGAAATGCTCGGCGGTTTCCCCGCGAGGGAGATGATCGCCGGGTGGCTGAAGGCAGGGATTTTCGAGGCCGGTAAAGGGTTCGCGCCGACCGGGGAGGGAACTCCCCAGGGCGGAAGTATCTCGCCCCTGCTGCTGAATATCGCATTGCACGGGCTGGAGGAGGCCGCAGGCGTCCGGTACCGGGGCGGCATTCATGCCGGGACGGTGAAGGACGGCTGCCCGGCGCTCACGAGATATGCCGAGGACCTGGTTGTGTGCTGCCATTCCAGGCAGCAGGCCGAGCAGGTCAGGGCACGGCTGGCCGAGTGGCTGAAGCCGAGAGGGCTGGCGTTCAGCGAAGCCAAAACCCGGATCGTCCCCCTTACTGAGGGGTTCGATTTCCTCGCATTCAACCTCCGCCACTACCCCAACGGCAAGCTGATTATCAAACCGGGCGCCACGGCCATCAAGAGGTTCCGGGACAGGCTTGCGAAGGAATTCCGCGCACTTCGCGGGGCCAACGTCGCAGCGGTACTGGCGAAGATCGTCCCGATCATACGGGGCTGGGCCGCCTACTACCGGACGGTGGTGTCATCAAGGGTGTTCGCTGCCCTGACCGACTACCTGTGGAAACTCACCTACAAGTGGGCGTGCTGGAGCCACCCGAACAAGCCGAAACGCTGGATCGCCGGCCGGTACTTCCGGAAGTTCAATAAGGTCAGGAACGACCGGTGGGTATTCGGCGATAAAGACACCGGCGCCTACCTGCCGAAACCGGCCTGGACCGACATCGTGCGGCACACCCTGGTCAAAGGCGGGGCGTCACCCGATGACCCCGCCCAGGCCGGGTACTGGGCGCAACGCCGCCAGAAGGTCAAACCCCCGCTGGACTCCTACACCGTGCGCCTGCTGTCCAGGCAGGACGGGCGGTGAAGCCTCTGCGGGGAAAACCTGCTGACCTCCGACCAGCCACCCCAGTCCCCCCAGGGCTGGGAACTCTGGTTCCTGCAGGTCACTAGGAAGGCGATCACGGCGGACCACCTGGTCTGCCACCATACGCCCAGCGCCGCGCGCAACAAGGGAACACACCTCGTACACGCCACCTGCCACCGGAGCAAACGTCGGGCCCGGCCGGCGGGAAACACCGTGGTGCAACAGAACACCTGAACCGCCCCAGCGGCTTGCTTGGGCCGCGTGCGCGGGAACGTGCATGCGTGGTCCTGAGGGGGCCCCGGTCAGCAGCAATGCACCGGGGCTACCCGGCAACCGCCCGGCGCGCTCGCCGAGGTCCATCAGGAGGTTACGGGCCTGCTGGGCAGTCCCGGCACCAGTCGGATGGGCGGTGACGCCCAGGATGTGCACGGCCCTGGTCTGGATCTCCATCACGAACAAGACATACAGACGGTGGAGCAGCACGGTGGAGCAGCACGGTGTCGACGTGCAGGAAATCACGGGCAAGGATGCCGGAGGCCTGGGCTGTCAGGAACTGCCGCCATTGCGACACGAGGTCGCACGTGATGAGTGAGCTAGTCGAGGAGGTCTGGCTGATGCCGGAGACATAGCTACAGGTTGTGTTCGACCTGTCCCCGCCGTGACGTGCGTGGCCGGTTCCTGACCGGTCGGGTGCGGAGCTCACGGGAAAGCCCAAGGGCCGCTGCTCCAGCCATGGTGGCCACAGGTGAGGGGAAGGACCGGTATAGGGCGACTACCAGGAAACTCTTGCTGATGCCTCGTCAAGTTCACATCCCGGGCTGGGTTGTGCCGCCGGGGTGGCAGGGACCAGCCGTTGAGAGGCGGCAGGCGGCGGCCGCGGATGGAGCGTGGCCGGTGAGCACCGCTGTTCCCGGGGTACAGAGAGCGCCCGGCCCGGTCTGGGTCTCACGCGCGCGGAACGTGGAAACCGTGCCATGGGTCCGCATCTCAGGCGCGGGTATGCGCAGGCGGTGCGGTAAGCCGACCGTAAGGGGGGCTGAATTCCCTGGCAGGACAGGGTGCTCAAAAAGCGAATGCCGGCAGCTGAAAGGCAGCAGGAAGTCAGGGGCCGCAGGATCGGGAACTCCTCCCGGATGGTCTTTGTATAACTGGCCGGATACCGAGCCGGTGCTCGGGTCCGAAAGGACGCTGACGTGGGCAGGTGAGCCTTTGAAGCGAAACAGAAGCAAATGCCGGAACCAAAGGATAAGTTGGACACCTCGGTGAACGGACCGGAGGACCCCCGGCCGGTATTCCCGGCTTTCGACGGCGACGCCTGGGAGTGTGTGGACTGGCGGCGCTGCGAGGAGGAGGTACGGCGGCTGCGAAGCAGGATCTTCAAGGCGGTGCAGGAAAGGGACATGGCCACGGCTGTGGACCTGCAGAAGCTGATGCTGCGCAGCTGGCATAACACGCTGGTAAGCGTGCGCCAGGTCACGCAGCGCAATACGGGCCGCAAGACCGCAGGGATCGATGGGCTGGTCGCGCTGACCAGCCAGGCACGGGCCGAGATGGCGGTGCGGGTGCACGCCACGAGGGGCTCGCATCAGCCTTCCCCGGTCCGGCGGGTGTATATCCCGAAAGCCAGTGATAAGACAAAAATGCGACCACTCGGAATTCCGGTTATTCTGGACAGATGCCACCAGGCTCGGGTCCGTAATGCGCTGGAACCCGAGTGGGAGGCCCGGTTCGAGCCCAGATCTTATGGGTTCCGGCCGGGCCGCGGCTGCCACGACGCAATAGGATCATTGTTTAACACCCTGCGCGGGAAAGGCAAACGGGTGTGGATTCTAGATGCCGACCTGGCGGGCGCATTCGACAAAATCGTCCCCGTTACTGAGGGGTTCGATTTCCTCGCATTCAATCTCCGCCGCTACCCCAACGGCAAGCTGCTCATCAAGCCGAGCGCCACGGCCATCAAGAGGTTCCGGGACAGGCTTGCGAAGGAGTTCCGGTCACTCCGCGGGTCCAACATCGCAGCGGTACTGGCGAAGATCGCCCCAATCGTGCGGGGCTGGGTCGCCTACTACCGGACGGTGGTGTCGACCAGGGTGTTCGCTGCCCTAACCGACTACCTGTGGAAGCTCACCTATAAGTGGGCGTGCTGGAGCCACCCGAACAAGCCCAGGCACTGGATCATCGGCCGGTACTTCGGGAAGTTCAGCAAGTTCAGGAACGACCGGTGGGTATTCGGCGATAAAGACACCGGCGCCTACCTGCCGAAACCGTCCTGGACCGATATCGTGCGGCACACCCTGGTCAAAGGCGGGGCATCACCCGATGACCCCACCCTGGCCGGGTACTGGGCGCAACGCCGCCAGAAGGTCAAACCCCCGCTGGACTCCTACACCGTCCGCCTGCTGTCCAGGCAGGACGGGCGGTGCAGCCTATGCGGGGAAAACCTGCTGACCCCCCACCAGCTCCCCCAGTCTCCCCAGGGCTGGGAACACTGGTTCCTATGGGTCACTAAGAAGGCGATCACGGCGGACTACCTGGTCCACCACGACACGCCCAGCGCCGCACGCAGCAACCGGACACACCTCGTACACGCCACCTGCCACCGGACGAAACATCCGTCCCGGCTGGCGGGAAACACTGTGCTGCAGCAGACGAACTGAACCGCCCCAGCGGCTTGCTTGGGCCGCGTGCCGCGATGAGTGGCATGCGCGGTCCTGAGGGGGCCCCGGTGCAGCAATGCACCGGGGCTACCCGGCGGTCGGCGACGCCCGCTGCGGCGCGGGACCGAGCCCGGCGGCGGCCAGGATCCGGCGGATCGTCCCCTCCCCCACCCGGTACCCCAGGCCGAGCAGCTCACCCTGAATCCGGCGATACCCCCAGCGCGGGTTCTCCCGAGCCAGGTGCTCCACCAGCTCGCGGACCTCGACCGGGACCGGCGGCCGACCCGGTGCGTTCGGATAGGTCCATTTCTTCCTGGCCAGGCGCCGGTGCCAGGCCAGCAGGGTTCCCGGGGTCACGATTCGGTGCCACCGCAGGTGCCTGGGCAGCAGCCTGGCCAGGGCAGCGATCACGGCACGGTCAGCCCAGCCCGGCCGCGGACGGGCGACCTGACGCCGCAGCACCGCGATCTCGTGACGGAGGACCAAGATCTACGCGTCCTTCGCGGCGTCACTCCGTGCCAGTAGCACCAGCCAGCCGAACACCCGCACCATGAACAGGTAGATGAGACGGATCGGCACAAGCGCCGAGCGTAAAGCAGCAGGTCAAAGCATGCGCAGGGTTTTGGCACAGCACACGGCCGGTCTTGCCGCGCAGGCGGATTCCCAGATGATGACCACAGCCGCCACTGTGCGGCCAGTCAACGTGCCGGGCTCAGGCGGCATGGTTGGCGCGGCGCCAGGGATATGTGTTTCCCGTTGCCGTCCTCGTGCGGCGGCCTGCGTGCTGGCCATGGTGACTAGGTGCTGTCGCTGCGGCTGAGCGGGCACCGGAGGTAGGCGGCGATTCCGCCGGGCGGGTCGGGGACGGCCTGAACCTGGCCGCCGTCATGGAGGGTGCTGACGGCTATTTCCTCGATCAGATCCGGGACAGCGAACGCCGCGCTATCTCCGTGGGCGCAACCGGTTCCGGTCATGCCGAGCGCGCCGCACCGTCGGCACGCGAACCCCGGCACAACCCCCTCGGCGGGTACGGCAAGGGTGTGGACCGCGCGCCGGCGGACCGCAGTCAGGCATGCCGCCAGGCCAGTTGCGGCGAGACCGCCGGGCGGCTCCTGCCGGATCCGGGTGATCAGCTGCTGCCCGGACTTCTGCACCCAATCCCTGATGATGGGGGCGGCGAGTGCCCGGACCCGGGCGGGCGTCATGGTGGAGGTGTCCGCCAGGAAGCTGCCGGTGAAACGGTCACGCAGGTCAGGCGGGAGGGTGGCGAGGAACTGCGGGATGGTGTCCGCGTGGCCACCCACGACGAGCCGCTCCGGCCCGGGGCGAATGGCGTGGGCGAGGATGGCGGCGGTGTCGTGGAAGTGATGGTGGGTGAGTTCGGCGATACGCTCGTTGACCCGGTGGGATTCCAGGCCGGACCAGCCGCCATATCGCGGGCTGCGCACGCCTGCTGCCGCCGGCTCGGTTACCATGTCGATCCGGTCTCCCGCCACGGCGAAGAGCCAGGCGTGCCGCCGGTCGACCACCACGACGCGGTAGGCAGGCTGCCGCTGCAGCGCCACCAGCAGCGGCCGGACATGCGGTCGCGGCCCGAACACGGCCTGCTCGCCGAGCCCGGCGGGCAGCGGGATCGCCTCCGCCAGGCCTGCTGGGCCGCAGATGAAGAAAGCAACGCCGTGCCCCAGCCAGTCGCGTGCCCTGTCCTCCAGCAACCGGCGGACGGCCTGCCGGGCGTGCGCCAGCACCCGTCCGGCGTCCGGCCCGCAGGGGCCGCCCGCAGCCGAGTCGAGCAGGTCACTCGCCCGGGCCGGCAACCCGTGCAGCGCGGGCAGGTCCACCGGCACCTCCAGGTAAAGCGACAGTACGGGCGGGTCTTCGCTGCGAGTTGCGAGCAGCTTCTCGACATCGGCGTAGCTGATCATCACGCGCCCCCTGTTCCGCGGCGCCGCGGAACCGGTGCCGCAAGGCATGATCGTCATCAGTGCCTGGCGCCAGGCGCTGATGACCTGCCTGGTTCGTCCCGGTCGCCGCTCAGGTTTGCTGCGGCCCGCCGGGGCGGTGCTCTACCAGCGTGTCGGAGGATGGCATGAACACGCTCTCGTGACCGTCCTTCCACCGGACCAGATACGGCGCCGCGCCATCCTGTCCGTGAACCTCCACGATCACGCCCTCGCGGTCCACGTCACCCACGTGCCGGCCCCTGACCAGCAGCTCATCACCTGCAACCGCGCGCATCGCCATCCCTCCTCCGCCTCGATGCCACGACGATCACGCCGGTGCTTCAGGCGAAACAGGGCCAAAGGTCCGCGGTACTGGATCCTGGACATGCATGTGGACGGGTTCCGGTTCGACCTGGCCGCGGCGCTGGCCCGGGAGCTCCATGATGTGGACCGGCTCGCCGCCTTTTTCGATCTGGTCCAGCAGGATACGGTCATCTCGCAGGTCAAGCTGATCGCCGAACCGTGGGACGTCGGGGAAGGTGGCTACCAGGTCGGCAGGTTCCCGCCGCGGCACTGTTGCGTTGGCCGATATCGCTGTATTCGTCAACGACCCTTTGGCAGTGGCGGCAGCCGTCGAGATGACGGTTGAACCAGATAGAGCGAGCCTCGGCCAGGTTGCCGAATACGAAGTCGAAGGCGTCAGGATGCGCCGCCTCGATCTCTTGGTCAGAAAGCATCGTCGCCGCCTCGCAGGTTGGCCAACTCGGCCCGCAAGGTATCTGCTGCCTTGGCCATTCGGGATTTGACGGTGCCGATGGGGACACCGAGGCGCTCGGCGATCTCGGAGTGAGTGAAGCCGTCCCGGACCAGGCGCATCACGTCGCTGTAGATCGAAGGTAGCTTGTCGAGGGCCTGGTCGACGGTCAGGACCGTGAGGGCCTGGTCGACGGTGTCGTATTGGGGCGGGCTGCTGGCCGGGAGCCCCGTCGATCGCGCTGGTCGACGACACGTCCACCAGCGACCCGCCCTGCCCTTGCCCGACCAGCACGCGGGCCGCCTCCCGCGAGCAGAGGAAGGCGCCGTCCAGGTTGACGTGCAGCACGCGGTGCCACTCGTCGAGCGACATGTCCGTGAACGACTGCTTGCCGGTCGTCCCGGCGTTGGCGACCAGGCAATCGAGGCGGCCGAACCGGACCAGCGTCTCCCAGATGGCGCCGGCGACGTTGTCCTCGTCGCTGACGTCGCGCTGCACGCCGATCGCGGTGGCGCCCAGGCCCGCCAGCTCGGCGACCGCCTCGGCGTTGCGCTCCTGGCGACGCGACCAGATGGCGACGGACGCGCCGGCCCGGGCGACGCCGCGGGCGATGCCGAGCCCGATCGCGCTGTTGCCGCCCGTGACGATAATGACGCGGCCGGAAAGATCAATCACAGGAACAACCTCCGAACGGGATATCTGGCCGGGCGCCACGGCTAGCCGCCGCTCGCAGCCTACGCGCGTGCCTGGGGACCTGCCTTGGGACTGGTCGGGTAAGCGGGGCGCATTGCTGCGCCCCGCTCCCCTCAGAACCGCACGTGCACGTTATCCGCGCATACGGCTCAAGCAAGCCCTGGAAGGCGTTCATGCGGGCAGAATTGCTGGGCCCTCGGCTCCGCCGGTTTGGTTCCGGTGGCGGCAGAAGGCGTGAATGAGGCAGGGTTCGTCCGTCCGGCCGTGCGTCACTGCGGCGATGCGCTGTTTGCGGACCGCTGTCAAGGTGACGCGCACCCATTGTTCCCATTCGTGACGGCTTTGCGGGTGCTGGTCGGCGTGGAGCAGCATCCCGCCGCAGGCGGCGCACCGGCCTTGCTGTACTCCGAGGAGGTGCCGGACCGGTGCGCTCAGCGGCGGGGGTGGCTGCTTGCGGCGGCGCTGTAGCCAGTAGCCGGCGAGCGCCGGGTTGTCGGGGGAGGCGGTCCCGGTGACCATCGCGTGCCGGACGATCTTCGTTCAGGCGAACTTCGGGAGGTAGGCGCCGGAGTCCCGGTCGCCGAACACCCAGCGGTTGCGCTTGGACGGGTTGAACTGGCCGTAGTAGCGGTCCACGACCCACCACCGCGACTTGTTCGGGTGACTATGCCTGGCCCACCGGTAGGTGAGCTTCCACATGTAGTCATCCAGCGCGGAGAACACCTCGCTGGACACTTCAGTCCGGTGGAGGGTAGGCGGCTGGCGCGGTGGCGCTGATCGGCGGTAGGTCTCGGCGCCCCTGCCCAGCGTTTCCCCTGGACAGCTTTCGCTTCGACCCTGGCCGGCGCTCCGTTTCCAGCCGCCCCCCGTCAATCCGTGCATGAGGTTCTCCCTCACACGGCTTACCGACATCCTTCACCTGCCAGCATGCACGAGCCTGCCGTACTCGACGTTTCCGGCCAGGGACACAAGGCCGAGGCGATTCCCTGACATGATCACGTGTTTCATGCCGTTGCCCCGTCCTCGCCTGCCGTGCCGTTTGGAGAGCAGCAGCGCCATCCGCTCGGTGGTGTAACGGTCGAGCTTGGCGAAACTGCGGGCCGAGTTGCCGTAGCGGTAATGCTGGCGCCATCCCCGCAAGAACTGGTTCAGCTCGCTGACCAGCAGGTGGGTGGGAATGTGACGCCGGTTGCGACCCGTCAGCTCGCGGATGCGAGAGCGGGCACGGGCCACCGATTTAGGACTCGGCCAGCACGCCGGATAACGGAACCTCGGGTTACGACGCGAGGGGACCATCCGATGATGGAACCCGAGAAAGTCATAGCCTTCGGTTCCGTCCGCGACGTGGACGATGCGCGTCTTGTCGGCCGCCAGAGACAGCCCCAGCCCGGCCAGGATGGCAGCGAGGGCAGCCATGGCCGCCTCGGCACGTTCCCTGGTCGGGCAGCAGATGCATTCATCGTCCGCGTAACGCACGAGCACCCCGAGGCGGGAGCACCGCTGCGCCCATTCCCGGTCCAGCCGGTGCAGCACCACGTTGGCCAGGACGGGCGAAAGCGGGCCGCCTTGCGGAACGCCCTCCGCCGGGTTCGACAGCACCGCGCCGTCGAGGACCCCGGTGGACAGGATGGCCCGGATGAGCTTCAGCACCCGCCGGTCGCTGATCCGTTCCCGCAGGCACTCCAGGACCAGATCCCGATCGAGCCGGTCGAAAAAGCTCTCGATATCGGCGTCCACCACCCATGTCCTGCCCGCCCGCACCGCGTCCCGCATGGCCTGCAGGGCATCGTGGGCGCTGCGCCTGGGCCGGAACCCGAAGCTGCACGGCAGAAAGTCGGCCTCCACGATCGGCTCAATGACGATCTTGACGGCCTGCTGGACCACCCGGTCCGCGACGCTGGCGATACCCAGCGGGCGCATCTTCTCCGGCTTGCCGGGTTTGGGAATCCAGACTCGCCGCACCGGCTGCGGGCGATACGACCCGTCCCGCAGCCCGACCGCCAGCTTGCCGAGGAACTCCTCAACCCCGGCGGCCTCGATGTCGGCGATGGTGATGGCATCGACGCCAGGCGCACCCCGGTTGGCGCGCACCTCCAGCCACGCGCGCCGGAGCACGTCTTCGCGGAAGACCCGGTCATACAGCGCGTGGAACCGTCGGTTCGGCGACCGCTTGGCCGCCAGGTAGAGCTTGTGCTGCAGGGTTCGAGTGCTATCGAGGGTGTTGTTGGGCCTCGCGGCCATGCACCGACTCCTCCCAGTCATCACGAGCACGGATGAAGCAGGGGCCCTTCGCTACGGCAGGTTGTGTTGTCCTCGCCGATGATCACTGTCGGGTCGGGGGAGGCCGCAGGCTGAAAGCCCGCTGCCTCCGCCCGCCCTACCGAACCGCTCATGCAGTTTTCCCGCAAGCGGCTCTCAATGGGTATAGCCCTTCCGGCGGTAGTAGTCGCGCATGCTGGGAACCAGTTGCAGAAGGTTGACCAGGCCGTATTCACCGTAGAGGCGGGTCTCCGGCAGGGTGCGCCATCCGGCGTTACGCCATCGCTTGAACCGCCACCCCCAGATTCGCCGCACGATCCACATATTGAGCCGATTAAACAACCGGCGCACATTCGCCCGCCGGTAGTACATGCCCCAGCCCCGGATCACCGGGTTCAAAGCACGTATCAGCTCTTCCAGAGGCACAGCGATACGACGGCGCGTGAGCGCCCGTACCTTATCCTTGAACCGGTCAACCGACCGCTGCCGGGGAATCGCGTACAAGCCGCTACCACCTTGCCTGAAGCGCAGCCCCTTACCCAGGCCGATCTTATAGCCCAAGAACTCGAACCCCTGGCTGACGTGGACTATCCTGGTTTTCTCCGGATGAATCCGCAGGCCCAGTTCTCCTTCCAGCACCGCACGAGCGCTCGCCAGCGCTCGTTCCGCTTCCTCACGAGTCCGGCATACCACTAGCCAATCGTCGGCATACCTCGTAAGCTGGAATCCAGCCCGCTGCATCCGCTCGTCAAAGACGTGCAGATAAATGTTGCTGAGCAATGGGCTGATAACCCCGCCTTGTGGCGTGCCAGCGATCGTGCTTTCATAAATGCCGTCTCGCAGTGCTCCAGCCGTGAGTACCTGACGTATCAGTCTCAGCACCTTGCTGTCGGCGACCCGTTCGGCCACCAGGGCGACGAGCCGGTCATGCGAGATCGTCCCAAAGAAATCGGCGATGTCCGCATCGACGATCCATTTCCCGCCAGCCTGCAACTGTCCCCATATACGGCGCATAGCCATATGCGCCGACCGGCCCGGGCGGAACCCGAAACTGACCTCGGAGAACACCGGCTCGAAAATCGGCTCCAGGACCTGGCGCAGCGCCTGCTGGCACACCCGGTCGATCACAGTGGGTATACCCAGCGGACGTTTACCCGCCGATCCCGGCTTGTCAATTTCAACCCGGCGTACTGGCTGAGGGCGATAACATCCACCCGCCAGCCGTTGCTGCAGAACCATGAGATAACGGCCGCGCTCGCGCTCGAACCGGTCAATACTGACCCGGTCCACACCACCAGCACCCCGGTTTTCCCGCACACGCTCCCACGCCCGCGCCAGATTACGCGGGTCATGAACCTGACCGATCAGCGAGTGCGCCTTCCGCACCTGCACACGTTTCCTCGCTACCTGGCTCACCAGAACACCATCCCGGGTATCCTCAGCCGCGCCGCCTCGGTCATTGCCTCAGCAACCATCAGCCCGGCACCGCCTACTCACCCGGCATCGCCTCCGATGACGCCATTCCCACCGTGACCCCTTCCCCAGGCCGGTGCCTTTTGAGTCACCGCCCGCCGCCGCACCATCACGACGGTCCCAGGATTTCTGTTATTTCCTGGTTCATAAGTACCGCGGGTCACTCCGACTTCTCGCACGGCATCGCTTGCGATTTCGCCTCGCGGCTTATACGCCCAGCTACCCAGCTCCGTCGAGCGGGACCATACGAGATCTCCCGGGGTAACGCAGAGAGCTGTCCCACCGCGCCGCCCGCACACACCTTGTTGCGCCCAGGTGCCCCAAGTATTTCCTTCGCCCCCATAGTGCAGGCTCGGCATCACCTGGATCGGGCCGACCGGTTCGCCAATTTCGGCTACGGCTCGGTGTTTCGCCTCAAACCCTTCAGACCCCACCTCACGGTGGGCGCCCTGTCCTGCGCCACTGGTCAGCCTGACACGACAGCCCGCACTCACGACCACCGCCTCCACCTCCCAGTACCGCCCGGCGAGGCATTACCCCCGCCTTCGGCTACGGACCCCGCTTGGGGCCGGTCCGGCTGGACTTTCACCAGCAAGTTCTCTGCGCCGCCCGGCGCACACTATGGCCCCCTCCGACGCCCTCCCGGCTCGGCGCGACTTCCCGGTTGACGGTTATACGCACCGGCTGCTCCCGGCCGCGAGCCCAGGGCCGGGTAAGGCCTCTCCAGTTCCCGCCTCCACCTTCCGAACGTTCCGCGCCCCTTACGGCGGGGGGTTCCTCGGCGCTGCGCTTCCAGGCTCTTCACGCCTTCCATGGCCTTCGCCGTGATACTCCCGGCTTGGCTCCCCCTTGATCCCCTTGCGGGGCTGGGCTGACGCCGCGGCAGGCTTCGCTTCATGCTGCGGACCGCTCGGTTGCTCCCACCATGTGGCTTTCGACGCTGGGCTCCGGCGCCGGACGTTACCCCCCGACGCCGCCAGCCTGCTACCAGGCTCCCTGGCAACTACCTGGACGGGACTCTCACCCGCTGGCGAAGACGAGCTTTCGAACACACGCGATCAAATCATCGAGCCCACCGCCCTCCGATCCCATCGCGCGTGCCCTCTGGACACGCAATAGGCGGCCCATCCCTCTGGTAATGGGGGTGAGCTTTTTAAGCACTCCGGCGGCATTGGAGCCGCGTAGTGCGCGCATCTCGGTGCGCAGCCGTTTCCGGATTCGCCTCACGGCCTCTTTGCTGGGTTTGATCAGGACGAGCCTGCCGTGGTAGCGGCGGACGTTGAACCCGAGAAAATCAAAGCCGCCCTCTTCGAGGTGGACGATGCGTGTCTTGTCCTCGTTGAAGGCCAGGCCCCTCGGTGCCAGCCACGCGGCAAGCCGCGCCTTGGCTTCTTCCGCGTGCTGGCGGCTGCGGCACAATGCCACAAGATCGTCAGCATAGCGGACCAGCACGGGTGAGTCAGGTGCCGTTTCGATGCCGCCCCGGCTACGATAAAAGTACCTGACACCCGCGGCCTTTTCCATCCCATGTAAGGCGACGTTCAATAGCACGGGGCTGGTCACGCCCCCAACGGAAGAGGCAATTTCTGCTTCGAGGTCACGCTGGGTTACCGGCGTGTGGAGCGGGGCCGGTGAGCGCCGCGGTGCCGGCGGTGCCACTGGAGTCCGATCCGGGCGGGTTCGTGCCGCAGGCGGAGCGGTCCGCGATCCTGGCGGGGGTCCTGGACGGCGTGGAGCTGGGGGCGTGGGATCTGCGGGTCGCGAGGTGGCTGGCGGGGCTGGATACCTCGACGCTGGTGACGGTGGCGTCGTGGATCGCGCGGTCGCGGGCTGCAGGGCGGCCCCGGTGAACGGGCTGGCTGGGCAGGCTGCCGTGATCTGCCTGCTATCGGACATTATCTGTAGTAGTTTCATGTCATGCCTGGGGATCGCCGTGCAAGTGCCGCCGAGCATGCGTCGCATGTCAACGCGGCCGCCGGCCTGCTGGAGGCCGGGGTCCCGGCCGCGGAGGCGGCCCGGGTGCTGGCCGGGCGGCTGGGCTGCTCGCAGCGGCAGGCCCGCCGTTACCTGGCCAGTGCGGCGCAGTCGGGCCGGGTCGAGGTCCCGGGCGAGGGGACGGTGTTCACTGTCCGGCTTCCGGTGCGGCTGGCCGCCGCGGTCCGGGAGCACGCCCGGGCGTCGGGCCGGACGATCTCCTCGGTTGCCGTCCAGGCGCTGGAGGAGTTCCTGTCCCGTGCTCACGGGGACCGTCCGTCCAGGTGAGACGGCTGCGGGTGGAGACGGAGCACGTCTTCTCCCGCCATGCTGCCGCGGAAATGTCAGCGGCCTACGGCATCTTGGTGCCGCAGCGGCGGGCCAGGACCGCCGCTGCGGCGGCGGAAGGAGGGGACGATGACGAGCGCGGCGGTCTACGCGCGGGTCTCCAGCGCCCGGCAGGCGAAGGACGAGACGATCGGCTCCCAGCTCGCCGCCCTGCGCGACCACGCGGTGAGCAATCGGCTTGACGTCCCGCAGGAGTGGGTCTTCGCCGACGAGGGGCACTCCGGGGCGACACTCGTCCGGCCGGGCCTGGAGGCGCTGCGGGACCTGGCCGCCCAGGGCTGCCTGGACGTGGTGCTGGTCTACTCGCCGGACCGGCTGGCCCGCAAGTTCGCCTGCCAGGCGCTGCTGATCGAGGAGCTCGCCCGCTGCGGGGTGCGGGCCGAGTTCGTGAAGGGGCGGAGCCTGTCAAACTGATTGAGACATCAGGCTGCTGGATCTATCCGGGTGTCCTCCTGGGTCTCGATGGTCGGGCGTGGCTTGTTGATCCATACCTTGGCGGGTAGCTTCGGCGCGACGGGGCGCCGGCCGCGGAACCGCTCGGGGCGGGCGGCGAACGCTTTGTCGAGGACCTGCTGGCGGCGGGCCTGGATGGCCCAGGCGGTGCCGTCGTGGACAGATGCGGGGGTGTGCAGGCCGATGCCGGAATGCCGGTGCCCGGTGTTGTAATAGGTGAAGAAGGCGTCGGCGAAACGCCGGGCGTCTTCGAGGGTGTCGAAGCTGCCGGGGAACGCCGGGCAGTATTTGAGGGTCTTGAAGTTCGCCTCCGAGTAGGGGTTGTCGTTGGATACGTGCGGCCGGGAATGGGATTTCGTCACATGCAGGTCGGATAGGAGCTGGGCGACTGTTTTGGAGGTCATCGAGGTGCCGTTGTCCGCGTGAATGTACTTGGGCCGGGCACCGCCGTTGGCTTTGATCGTGCTGGTGATGAAGGCTTTGGCGAGGTCGCCGTTCTCGCCGTAGTGCACTTCCCAGTGCACGGCCTTGCGGGAGAAGATGTCGATCATTACGTACAGGTCGAAGTAGGTACCTTTCCAGGGGCCTTTCAGTTTGGTGATATCCCAGGTCCAGACCTGGTCCGGGCCGTCGGCAACCAGTTCGGGCCGGACCCGGGGCGGGTGGCTGGCCTGCCGGCGGCGGTCGCCGCCGTCTTGCCCGGCGGCGGCGAGAACCCGGTACATGGTGCGGATGCTGCACAGGTAGCAGCCCTCGTCGATGAGGATGGCCCAGACCTGGGCCGGGGACTTGTCGGCGAACCGGTCATTGTCGAGGGCCTCCAGCACTTCGCGCCGCTCGTCCTCGCTGAGCGCCGCCGGGTGCGGCGCCCGCGGGCTTATTTTCCTTCTTTTTCTCCGCAGGCGGCTCCGGGTTCTTCTTCCGGTACAGCGTGGCCCGTGATTTCCCGAGCAGCTCGCAGGCTGTTTTTACGGAGGTAAACGTCTCGAGTCCGGTGAACGCGGCGTCGATTACTTCTGCCGCTTGCTGTCTGAGTCCGCGCTCCCGGAGAGCAGCTCCAAGAGCGCGTGTGCTTTTCCCACCACCTCGAGCGCGGCCTTGGTGCGGGCCAGCTCCGCGGTGAGTTTCTCGTTCTCGCTGCGCAGCCGCTCGTTTTCCACCTCCTGCGCGCTGCGCCCCGGCCGCCCGGCCGGCTTGGGTGCCAGTTCCTTCCGCCCGCCCTTATCACGGGTTTTCCGCCAGTCGGAAATATGGCCGGTAGTTACCGCCTCCCGGCGCAAGATCGCGCCCCGCTCACCCGGCCCGGCCTGCTCGTACTCAGCCAGGATCTTCGCCTTGTACGCCGCGGTGAACGTGCGCCGCTGCGGCCTGCCGCTGCCGCCCATCTGACCATCATGCCCCGCGATCGCGGCCTGGTCAGCCAACGTCATCGTCACTGTCGTGTGTGGTCCCGTCTCGCCCTGCTTGCTCGTTAGTTTTCACACGTCCCATGTCTCACACAAGTTTGACAGAGAGGGGGGCCTCGCGGCGACAGCCCCGAGGACCAGCTGCTGGTCCAGTTCCAGGGCATGTTCGCCGAGTATGAGAAGGCCCAGCTCGCCGAGCGGTAGCGGCGCGGCAAGGCCTGGCGGGCCAAGACCGGCAGCGTCAACGTGCTGTCCGGCGCCCCGTTCGGCTACCGCTATGTCCGCAAGACCCCGGAATCCGGTGCCCGCTACGAAGTCGTCCCGCACGAGGCCGTGCTGGTCAGCGAGATGTTCCGCCGCTACGCCGACGAGGGCGCGGCCATAGCGGACCTGCGCCGCTGGCTGACGGACCAGGGGGTGCGCACCCGCACCGGCAAGGAGCGCTGGGACCGCAGCGTGATCTGGGGCATGCTCCGCAACCCCGCCTACGCCGGAACCGCGGTCTTCGGCAAGACCCGCGCCGTCCACGAGGCGGCCGGGCTGAACCGCACCGCCCGCCTCGCCGGCCGCACCGTCCCCCGCCAGGTCAGGGCCGAGGACCGCCCGCGCGAGGAATGGACCGCGATCCCGGTTCCGGCCCTGGTGGACCGGGACACGTTCAACCGGGTCCAGCAGCGGCTGGCCGGCAACAAGCGGTTCGCGGCCCGGAACACCAAAGTGCCGTCGCTGCTGCAGGGACTGGCCGCCTGCGCGTCCTGCGGCTACGGCTACTACCGCACCTCCACCACGACCAGCTCCGGGAAGAAGATCTACTACTACCGCTGCCTCGGCCCCGACGACTACCGCTACCAGGGCGGCCGCGTCTGCGGCAACAAGCCGGTCCGCGCCGACTACGTCGACGCGGTCATCTGGGACCACGTCACCGGCCTGCTCGCCGATCCCGCCCTCATCCGCACCGAGATCGACCGGCGGCTGGAGCGGGCGCGCACGTCCGACCCGGTCACCAAGAAGCGCGGCCAGCTCGAGCAGGCCCTCGCCAAGACCAGCGCGTCGATCGCCGCGATGGTCACCGCGTTCTCCGAGCAGCTCCTCACCATCGACGAGCTCCGCGCCCGCATGCCGGACCTCCGCGCCCGCGAAACCGGGCTGAAGGACCAGATCGCCGCCCTCGACGCCCAGGCCGCCGACCGCGACGCCTACCTCAGGCTCGCCGACGACCTCGAGGGCTTCCTCGGAAGCTCCGCGCGAACTCGGCCACCGCCACGACCGAGGACCGCCAGCGCGTCCTGCGCGCCCTCGTCCAAGACGTCCTCGTCGGACCCGAGAAACTCACCATCCGCCACCGCATCCCGGTCCGGGAACCATCCAGCGGCAGCGGCCACCACGACACCACCGACACGGAGGGTGACATGCGCAAAAGTTCGCTGTTGCGTTGGGGGCGTGATCACTCCCCCTTGAGGAGTTCCCTCCTCGGTCGGAGCGAACCGGCCGTTCTCGATCACGCCCGCTTTCAGCCATTGCCGGATCATTTCCCTGGCGGGGAACATTCCGATGCAGCCGAGCAGGCACTCGTGATCGATGTGGTCGAAGGACTCCCCGCCTTACTACCTGCTGCGATGACCTCGCCGCGGCGATCCGCGCGTGGGCGAAGGGCTGGTTGCCCGCGGAGGCGGCTGCTGAGCTGCTGATCTCGCACCGAACGTGGCTGCTGCGGGAGGATTTCCTGCAGGTCGCGGTCGAGGTCGGATGGGACCCGTTCGGGGGCCGGGAGGTCGCGGCTATCGACTTCGCCGCGGCGGCGGACGCGGTGCAGGGGATGCTGCCGTGCTCGGACGGCGAACGGCAGGTGCTGCTGGTCGCGGCCAGTCTCGCCGGGGGCGTCCCGGTTGACCTGCGCGAGGCGGCCCTGTGCATGGATGCGGCCAGCGCCGCACGGGCCGTTCAGGCAGTGTGCCATGCGGCTGGCCGCCGTGTGCAGGTGGTCACGGAGGCCGGCCGGTGACCGCCGTGCAGCCGGGCACGGTGAGGCTTACCCGGCTACGGCACCCGTTCGACGGCCGGCAGTTGCCGGTGCTGGGCAGCATGCGGCGGCATGGCGCGGCGGAGTTGCTGGTGGTGCTGCCGGACGGGTCCAAGCGGCTGGTCCCGGCGGCCTGGACTGACCTGGAGTCCCGGCCGGCCGCGGACAGCGGCGACGCGCCGGGGACGCTGGGGTCGGTGGCGGACCTGCTGGGCCTGTCTGTGCTGGTTTCGGGCCTTTGCGCCCGCAGCGCGGGCAGCGGGGAGCAGGCTGCACGGAAGTCACCGTGCAAGGAGGACGACCGTGCAGCCTGTTCAGCTCAGTCTGCTGCCGGACCAGGTTCCGGCGCCACCCCCCGCCCTGATCGGGCATTTCCCCGCCGTGCAGGTGGAAGCGGCGTTGGTGCTGCTGGCCCGCCTGATCGCGAAAGCGGCCGGGACGGCCGGGGGAACGGGGGACAGCGATGAGTGAGTCCGGCAAGATAACCAGCTCCCACCTCTCCAGAGCGGCCGTAATATACGTCCGGCAGTCCACCCTGGCCCAGGTGGAGCGGAACACCGAGTCGACCGCCCGCCAGTACGACCTGGTCAGCCGCGCCGGTCAGCTGGGCTGGCCGCGGGAGGCGATCCGGGTCGTCGATGGTGACCTGGGCATCTCCGGGTCGGTGACCGGGCAGCGGGACGGGTTCGAGGGCCTGGTCGCCGAGGTGGCCCTCGGCCAGGTCGGGATCATCCTGGCGCTGGAGGTCTCGCGGCTGGCGCGGGACAACAGCGCCTGGTACCGGCTCCTTGACCTGGCCGGGGTATGCGACACCCTGGTCGCCGACGCCGACGGCGTCTACCACCCGGCGCTGTTCAACGACCGGCTCATCTTGGGCATGAAGGGCATCATGGCCGAGTCTGAGCTGCATGTCCTGCGGGCCCGGCTGGAAGGCGGCATCAAGAACAAGGCCGCCCGTGGCGAGCTGCGCCGCGGCCTGCCGGTGGGGCTGATCTGGGGGGAGGCCGACGGCGAGATCCGCTTCCACCCCGATGAAGCGGTCACCGGCGTGCTCGCCGCCGTGTTCGGGCAGTTCGCCGTGTCCGGGTCGGTGCGCGCTACCTGGCTGTGGCTGCGTGCCCAGGGCTTGCGCTGGCCGCTGCAGCAAGCCGTCTACCTGCACGGCAAGCCCGGTGAAATCACCTGGGTCGAGCCCACTTACCATGCCGTGCACACCACGCTGACCCACCCGGCTTACGCTGGCGCCTACGTCTACGGCCGCACCCGCGACGAACACTGCCTCGGCCCGGACGGCGCGCTGCGCAAACGACGCCGCACGCTGCCCCGCGACCAGTGGGAGGTCCTCATTCCCGATCACCACCCCGGGTTCATCGACTGGGACACTTACCTGGCCAACCAGGCCCGCATCGGGTCGAATACCCGCCCGCAGGCCAGCCAGCCGGGCACCGGCGCGGTCCGGGAAGGCTCCGCGCTGCTGCAGGGCCTGGCCACCTGCGGGTCCTGCGGCCGCAAGCTGGCCATCTTCTACCGCGGCCCTCTCTGTCAAACTTGTGTGAGACATGGGACGTGTGAAAACTAACGAGCAAACAGGGCGAGACGGGACCACACACGACAGTGACGATGACGTTGGCTGACCAGGCCGCGATCGCGGGGCATGATGGTCAGATGGGCGGCAGCGGCAGGCCGCAGCGGCGCACGTTCACCGCGGCGTACAAGGCGAAGATCCTGGCTGAGTACGAGCAGGCCGGGCCGGGTGAGCGGGGCGCGATCTTGCGCCGGGAGGCGGTAACTACCGGCCATATTTCCGACTGGCGGAAAACCCGTGATAAGGGCGGGCGGAAGGAACTGGCACCCAAGCCGGCCGGGCGGCCGGGGCGCAGCGCGCAGGAGGTGGAAAACGAGCGGCTGCGCAGCGAGAACGAGAAACTCACCGCGGAGCTGGCCCGCACCAAGGCCGCGCTCGAGGTGGTGGGAAAGCACACGCGCTCTTGGAGCTGCTCTCCGGGAGCGCGGACTCAGACAGCAAGCGGCAGAAGTAATCGACGCCGCGTTCACCGGACTCGAGACGTTTACCTCCGTAAAAACAGCCTGCGAGCTGCTCGGGAAATCACGGGCCACGCTGTACCGGAAGAAGAACCCGGAGCCGCCTGCGGAGAAAAAGAAGGAAAATAAGCCGCGGGCGCCGCACCCGGCGGCGCTCAGCGAGGACGAGCGGCGCGAAGTGCTGGAGGCCCTCGACAATGACCGGTTCGCCGACAAGTCCCCGGCCCAGGTCTGGGCCATCCTCATCGACGAGGGCTGCTACCTGTGCAGCATCCGCACCATGTACCGGGTTCTCGCCGCCGCCGGGCAAGACGGCGGCGACCGCCGCCGGCAGGCCAGCCACCCGCCCCGGGTCCGGCCCGAACTGGTTGCCGACGGCCCGGACCAGGTCTGGACCTGGGATATCACCAAACTGAAAGGCCCCTGGAAAGGTACCTACTTCGACCTGTACGTAATGATCGACATCTTCTCCCGCAAGGCCGTGCACTGGGAAGTGCACTACGGCGAGAACGGCGACCTCGCCAAAGCCTTCATCACCAGCACGATCAAAGCCAACGGCGGTGCCCGGCCCAAGTACATTCACGCGGACAACGGCACCTCGATGACCTCCAAAACAGTCGCCCAGCTCCTATCCGACCTGCATGTGACGAAATCCCATTCCCGGCCGCACGTATCCAACGACAACCCCTACTCGGAGGCGAACTTCAAGACCCTCAAATACGCGGAATGTCATACACCGCCAATAGAGTCGGCTCACTACGAACCCACTGGGGCATCCCCCGCCACCAGCCCAGCCCTGCCGCACCCCGGGAAGGAGAACTGCTCAACGTGACCCAGGCCGCCCGCCAGCTGCAGATCGCACCGTCGACCCTGCTGCGCTGGCTGAATGACGGCTTCATCGCCGGCGAGCAGGTCACCCCCGGCGCGCCCTGGCGCATCCGCCTCACCGAAGAACTGCGCGGCATGCTCACCGACAACGCACCCGACGGCTGGCTCGCCCTGCACCACGCTAGCCGCGCCCTGGATGTCTCCCGCCAGACCGTATTGCAGAAGGTCAAGCGCGGCGAGCTGCGCGCTGTCCTGACCCGCACCGGACGCAGGAAAGGCCTGCGTATCGAGGTGCCAACCCCGCAAGAAGGCCTGTTCTAAGCCGCGCAATCAGCAAAGGAGCAGTATGACCATGGATCCAAACAGGATTTGATGTCACCCTCCACGATCCACTCGTAAGTCCGGGACGTGAAATGGTGCACCTCAGCCACCGCGTCATGAACCCTGCGCCCCGGGCGGAACCCGTAAGAGCACGGGAGGAAATCCGCCTCGAAGATCGGCTCCAAAACCAGCTTCAAGGATGCCTGGACCACCCGGTCAGCGACGGTTGCGACGGACGATTCATATTGCCCCTCCTGCAATCGCGTGTCGGGATGTTCGGGCGTGGTGCGGGTTTGCGCGGGCCAGGGCCGCATTCACGGGTTCGCTGGTGTGATCGTGTCAGGCAGTGCCGGCAGTTGTGGCGGCGGCCTCGTGCCGCTGGGGCCTGTTCCGCGGCCTGGTGCGGCGGGCGGCCGGGTTCAGGTGGCCGGATCCGGCGATGCGTCGGCGGCAGGCGGCCTCGATGTTGCTGGTCCACGGGATGCACAGCCTGCCGCCGGGGCCGCGCCGGGCGTCGAGCTGGGCGGATTCGATCCAGTAGTAGTAGTAGATGACGCCGGTGCCGCAGCCCAGCCGCCGGGCGGCTTCGGCCACCGAGATCTCGCCGCCGGCGTAGGGGGCGGGGGCGGGGATGTTGTAGGCGTGGCGGATCCACTGGACGGCCTTGACGTCGAAGGGGCGGCCGTGGCCGGTGGCCAGTCCGTCGGCGTTGAGCCGGCGGACTAGCTCGTCGTTGCTGGTGGCCGGTCCGAGCTGCCGGACGAGCTCGACCGCAGCGGCCGGAGTGCGCCTGGCCGTGCCGGAGTGGATGGGCCGGCCGGTGACAAGTTCGTCGGTGGCGCCGGTGTGCCAGCGGATCCCGATGCGCACCTGGCCGGGTTGCTGCTCGGGGAGCAGGGTGATGTCGGCGATCAGGGTGCGCAGCAGCCGCTTGCGGTCCTTGCTGCTGGTGGCGGGCGCGTGCCAGAGCCCGGGCGGGTCGGCGGCGAGTTTCTCCAGCTCCGCCCGGCCGGGCAGCGGCGGCAGCGTGTCCCGGGCGGCCTCCAGCGCCTGCTCGGCCTCGGCGAGGGCGGCGAGCCTGTCCTCCCAGCGGGCTTCCAGGCTGCGGGCGACCAGCCGGTTCTCCGGCTCGACCTGGCAGAACGCGCGCTCGGCCCGGCCGGCCTCATGGCGGGCCCGTTCCACGGCCAGCTCAGCGGCCCGGCTGACCCGCTGGTGCCGGCCCGCGACCGCGTCGGCGGCTGACAGCGCCAGGGCGACCTGCTCGGGGGTGTGGTAGCTGGTGCGCATCGGCTTGCCGCAGCTGCCGCACAAGATGATCCGCTGGCACAGCGCGCAGCCCTCGCGGGGCGGCCGTGCTCCGGCGTTGGTCCGGTTGGCCGCCAGCCTGGCCTCGTTGGCCAGGTACTCCGCCCAGGTGATGTAGCCTTCGTGGTGGTCTTTGATCAGCACCGGCCATTCGGTGCGGGGCCGTTCGGTGATCGCGGTGTGTACGGTGCCGGACGGGTCGACGGTGCGGCACGAGGCATACCGGCCGAATACGTACGCCCCGGCGTAGCCCGGGTTCTTCAACACCCCGAGCACCCGGGCGTGGGTGAGCCGCCCCCACCGCAGCTGACCGGCCCATGTCCCGCCGTAGGCGCGCAGCGGGAACTTGCGGCTGGCGAACGCGCCCACCACGCCGTAGGCCGGCCCGGACGCGGTGAAGGCCGCGAACACGTCCCGGATCGCGGCCTGGACCTCGGCATCGGGGTCGATCACCACCTCGCCGGTGTCGTCGTGGACGTAGCCGACCGGCAGTGGGGTGCGCAGCTCGCCGCGCTGCGCCGCGGCGCGCTTGTCCGCCTGCAGCCGCTGCGCCATCACGTGCAGTTCCATCTCGCCCAGGGTCCCCTTGAAGCCCAAGAGCACGCGGTCGTTCACGTCGGCGGGGTCGTAGACGCCGTCCGGGTCGATCAGCAGCGTGCCGGTGATCCGGGCGAATTCCGCCAGCCGGGCCACGTCGGCATTCGACCGGGCCAGCCGGGTGATCTCGATCCCGAAGATCGCCCCGACATCGCCCCGGCACATCCTGGTCACCAGCTCGGTGAACCCCGCCCGGGCCACCCCCCACTTGCCGGAGATCCCCAGGTCGGTGTCGATCACCTCGATCGACGTGCGAGCCCAGCCCAGCGCGGCCGCCGTCTCCGCCAGGCCGTACTGGCTCCTGGTCGACTCGGTGTGCTCGCGGACCTGGGCCATCGAGGATTGCCGCAGGTAGATTAGCGCCGTCCGCTCCCGGTGAAAGCTCGTGATCTTGTGCTCGCCGTTCACGCGTGCCTCCCAGCGCCGAAGATGGTCATGTTGGCCACCGCCGCCACCGCCTCGGCCCGCGCGGGCCCGGACAGGACGGCGGCCGCCGGCTACTGCAGTTCTCTGCGGGCCAGCAGCTCGGCGTTGATCGCCGAGATCTCTGCGAGCAGCTGCTCGATCTCCTCGCCGTTGCGCAGGTACCGGCGCACCACCCCGGCCAGGGACGCCGGGACGTACCTCAGCCGGCCCCGGGCCGCGGTCTTCGCGGCGAAGAAGGCATACGGGCCGTGCGGCTCGCCGCCCGCGCACCGGCAGCCGGCCTTGCCGCACCGTCGCGTCTGCTCGGTCAGCGAGCCGGACAGCACCTGCTCGGTGCCCCCCAGCCGCGCGGCGAGAGCACGCCGCCGCGACAGCAGCCGCCGTGTCGGCGTCCCCGCCAGGTCGATCTCGTTCGTGTTCTTTTGTCCTTTCATCACAAAAGAGTATGTCGCTGCCGGGCATGACGATCAACGACCTTGCAGTGCGCGTGTCACAGCGCCGAGCGCTGCGAGCCCCTCGGCCGACAGCCGGCCAGTCCCGGGCGGCTCCCCCCGGCCGGTCCACGATTCCGGCAGCGTGATCGACCCGTAGGCACCGCCCGCACAGACGAACACTGTGGCACCGGCCCGCCGCTTAGCGAACAAGACCTCCAGCCGCTGACCCGTCAGGGGATGGAACGGATGGGTGACGACAACGAAACCCAAAGGATCACTGGACGATGCGGCACTATGCCGCCTCCGTGGCGATACCCAGGTAGCGGACCTTGCCGCCCGCCTTGGGTATCGCTCGGCGCCGCACCGGCAGTGGCCGGAAGGCACGGGCTTTGAGATCCTCACGCAGTTCGGTGAGGAATCCTTCCACGCCACGCACCGCCTCGATGTAACGGGCTGTCTCCCCGTCCACTCCGGCGGTGCGTGCTCCCTTGTTGTGCCGCACCCGATCCCAGGCCACCAGGAGGAACCCGGGATCGGTGACAAGATTGAACAGATCGTCGAACCTGCGATGAGGCTCATCACTGGCCCAGCGGTGCAGCTTGGCCTGGATCTTCAGTACCCGGATCTCGGCCCGTGCCAGGGCCGATTCCAGCTCGTCGGTATTCACCAGCGAAACTCCTGACATTCCGGTACTCGCACTGCTGACCTGCTGGCCCCCTTCGCCATGTGCGTGTCATTAGCACGCTCGGACTGTCGGGTCGGGGGAGGCCGCAGGCTGAAAGCCCGCTGCCTCCGCCCGCCCTACCGAACCGCTCATGCAGTTTTCCCGCAAGCGGCTCTCAATGGGTATAGCCCTTCCGGCGGTAGTAGTCGCGCATGCTGGGAACCAGTTGCAGAAGGTTGACCAGGCCGTATTCACCGTAGAGGCGGGTCTCCGGCAGGGTGCGCCATCCGGCGTTACGCCATCGCTTGAACCGCCACCCCCAGATTCGCCGCACGATCCACATATTGAGCCGATTAAACAACCGGCGCACATTCGCCCGCCGGTAGTACATGCCCCAGCCCCGGATCACCGGGTTCAAAGCACGTATCAGCTCTTCCAGAGGCACAGCGATACGACGGCGCGTGAGCGCCCGTACCTTATCCTTGAACCGGTCAACCGACCGCTGCCGGGGAATCGCGTACAAGCCGCTACCACCTTGCCTGAAGCGCAGCCCCTTACCCAGGCCGATCTTATAGCCCAAGAACTCGAACCCCTGGCTGACGTGGACTATCCTGGTTTTCTCCGGATGAATCCGCAGGCCCAGTTCTCCTTCCAGCACCGCACGAGCGCTCGCCAGCGCTCGTTCCGCTTCCTCACGAGTCCGGCATACCACTAGCCAATCGTCGGCATACCTCGTAAGCTGGAATCCAGCCCGCTGCATCCGCTCGTCAAAGACGTGCAGATAAATGTTGCTGAGCAATGGGCTGATAACCCCGCCTTGTGGCGTGCCAGCGATCGTGCTTTCATAAATGCCGTCTCGCAGTGCTCCAGCCGTGAGTACCTGACGTATCAGTCTCAGCACCTTGCTGTCGGCGACCCGTTCGGCCACCAGGGCGACGAGCCGGTCATGCGAGATCGTCCCAAAGAAATCGGCGATGTCCGCATCGACGATCCATTTCCCGCCAGCCTGCAACTGTCCCCATATACGGCGCATAGCCATATGCGCCGACCGGCCCGGGCGGAACCCGAAACTGACCTCGGAGAACACCGGCTCGAAAATCGGCTCCAGGACCTGGCGCAGCGCCTGCTGGCACACCCGGTCGATCACAGTGGGTATACCCAGCGGACGTTTACCCGCCGATCCCGGCTTGTCAATTTCAACCCGGCGTACTGGCTGAGGGCGATAACATCCACCCGCCAGCCGTTGCTGCAGAACCATGAGATAACGGCCGCGCTCGCGCTCGAACCGGTCAATACTGACCCGGTCCACACCACCAGCACCCCGGTTTTCCCGCACACGCTCCCACGCCCGCGCCAGATTACGCGGGTCATGAACCTGACCGATCAGCGAGTGCGCCTTCCGCACCTGCACACGTTTCCTCGCTACCTGGCTCACCAGAACACCATCCCGGGTATCCTCAGCCGCGCCGCCTCGGTCATTGCCTCAGCAACCATCAGCCCGGCACCGCCTACTCACCCGGCATCGCCTCCGATGACGCCATTCCCACCGTGACCCCTTCCCCAGGCCGGTGCCTTTTGAGTCACCGCCCGCCGCCGCACCATCACGACGGTCCCAGGATTTCTGTTATTTCCTGGTTCATAAGTACCGCGGGTCACTCCGACTTCTCGCACGGCATCGCTTGCGATTTCGCCTCGCGGCTTATACGCCCAGCTACCCAGCTCCGTCGAGCGGGACCATACGAGATCTCCCGGGGTAACGCAGAGAGCTGTCCCACCGCGCCGCCCGCACACACCTTGTTGCGCCCAGGTGCCCCAAGTATTTCCTTCGCCCCCATAGTGCAGGCTCGGCATCACCTGGATCGGGCCGACCGGTTCGCCAATTTCGGCTACGGCTCGGTGTTTCGCCTCAAACCCTTCAGACCCCACCTCACGGTGGGCGCCCTGTCCTGCGCCACTGGTCAGCCTGACACGACAGCCCGCACTCACGACCACCGCCTCCACCTCCCAGTACCGCCCGGCGAGGCATTACCCCCGCCTTCGGCTACGGACCCCGCTTGGGGCCGGTCCGGCTGGACTTTCACCAGCAAGTTCTCTGCGCCGCCCGGCGCACACTACGGGGCCTCCGCCCCATCCCGCCCCTTCAATGGACGACGCATCTATCCCACCAGCCCGAATGGATTCCGGCTCATGGGAACGACGCGGGATGGTTCCCGTGTTCACTGAGAATCGATTGATCAGTCCGGCCTCCAGCTTTGCCCCGGCAGCATCGCCACGGTTACGCCGCAGGCCTTCACCGTGACCTCCCCACCGGCACGCCAAACCGGCTACGGAGTCGGCCACCCATACCGGATGGCCGTGCACTGCATCCCGGCCCATATCCACCAGATTTGAGCCGGTGCCACGCTTACGGAGCTTTGCCACTGGTTCCTCTCGTACGCCCTCTGATCTCGCTTGCCGGACCCGGCCCGTCTGGCAGTCCCGAACCGTCCCGGCTTTGTCAGCGCTGCTTCCCGCCCTCCCCGGCGTCTCCCGGATTGGACTGCGCTCAGCTCCCACCGAACCGCTGCGACGGCCCGGCGAGGAGGTCTCGCACCTCCCTCGATTCCCAGCGCCTCACGGCGCACAAGCGCCTCGTGGCGCACGGTTTCCGTGTTCCGCGCGCATGAGATACGACCGGGGTGGGTGCTCTCTTTGTCCCGGGGGCGATGGTGTCCTCCCGGCCAGAAGGGCTTGTCCTGACCGGCATCCGCCGCTTTCCAGCGGCCAGCCCCTGCACCCCGCCCGCCATTTCCCACCGGCGAGGATCCGCAGTCACGAGACGTCAGCGAGAGTTCAGTGTCATTCACCCGTCCGGTCTTCCTCTCGCCCGTGATCCCTGGATGGGACAGGGACCCTCCGGCTTTCCCCCGGGCTCCGCACCCTGCCGTTACCAGCAACGCACGCCGGGGCGAGGACCGATCATTGGACACTGACCGGGACTACACCATCAACATCGTCGAACCTCCAAAGATGTATCCACTCATCACGTGCGACCTCACGTCGCACCACCGCATTGCGGCGTGCCGCAATGTCATCCGGGCCGCTACCTGCCGTCTCAAGCTAGGTCCGGACGTGGCGTGTCGCCCGCGCGGCCGGCCCGTTCGGCGGCGGCGGTGATGTTCTGCAGCATGCCACCGAAGACGAGGCCGTGAAACGGCGAAATGGACCGCCAGTAGGCGTGACCGGCGAGCCCGCGCGGCCGGAAAATCGCCCGCTGGCTGTAGGTCGTCAGCCCGTCATAGTCTTGGCCCACCGACAGCTCCAGCCAGGCCAGGCCCGGCAGTTTCATCTCCGCGCGCAGCCGCAGCAGTTTTCCTCGCTCGATCGCCTCGACCCGCCAGAAATCCACGGCGTCGCCAGCGAGCAGATGGCGCGGGTCGCGGCGGCCGCGGCGCAGTCCGGATCCGTCGGCCAGCCGGCCGGGCAGCCCGCGGATCGGCCAGGCGGCCGGGAAGGAGTACCATCCGGTCTCGCCGCCGATGCCCTCGATCACCCGCCACAGCGCCGCGGGCGAGGCGTGCACCACGCTGTTGCGCGCGTCGACGTACAGGGATCCGCCGGCCCACGACGGGTCGGTCGGCAGCGGGTCGCTGGGCGCGCCTGGCGCCGCGGCCGACGGCCAGCGGGTGGAGACGGCGCCCTCGCGGGTGTTCCGCAGAGCCAGGGTGAGGGCCTGGTCGAGGGGCAGGAGCCCGCCGGGCGGGTCCGGGATGTACTGGGCGATGTCGTGCTCGGCGCAGACGACCTCGTTCCGCAGCGACTCCACCAGCGGCATGGCCAGGCTGGCGGGCACCGGTGTCACCAGCCCGACCCACAGTGACGACAGCCGCGGCGTCAGCCACGGCACCGGCACCGGCACCGGCACCGGCACGATTATCCGCGGCGTGAGCCTGGCCACCTCGGCGTACCGGCGCATCATCTGCGCGTAGGTGAGCACGTCGGGGCCGCCGATGTCGAAACGGCGGCTGACCTCGGCCGGCAGCGTGGCGCTGCCGACCAGGTAGCGCAGCACATCGCGGACGGCGATCGGCTGGATGCGGGTGTCCAGCCATTTGGGCGTGACCATGGCCGGCAGGAGCTCGGTGAGGTAGCGGAGCATCTCGAACGGCGCTGATCCGCTGCCGATAATCACCGCGGCCTGCAGCGCGGCCGTCGGCACACCGCTGGCCAGCAGGATGTCGCCGACCTCCGCGCGGGAGCGCAGGTGCGGCGACAGTTCCCCGGCCCGCCGGGAGATGATGCCGCCCAGATAGACGATGCGCTGCACTCCCACCGCTTTCGCGGCAGCGGCGAAGATCCCCGCCGCGGCGCGGTCGCGTCGTTCGAACGACGCGTCCGTGCCGAGGGAATGGATGAGATAGTAGGCGACGTCCACGCCCTCGAGGGCGCGCCGCACAGCGCTCTCGTCCGCCGCGTCGGCGACCGCGATCTCGACATCGGCCGACCACGGACGGTCGCTGAGCTTCCCCGCATCGCGCGGCATGCACCGGACCGTGTATCCCGCGCTGAGCAGCTCCGGGACGAGCCGTCCGCCGATGTACCCCGAAGCACCAGTGACCAGGCAGCGCACTGGCGGTGACATGCGGTCAAGTTTTACACGGGCCCGCCGGGGCGATCATGAGCGCGGGGGCGGCCAGGCCTGCGCCGTCCCGCCCGCGCGTCGAGTCGATCTGGAGGTTCCGCGAAGGCTACGAGGTCACAGCCCGGGCCGCGACCGAGACCGCCACCCGGTTCCGGCGCAATCAGGACCGACCTGGGCTTGGATCCCAGGCGAGCTGTCCGGCATCGATATCGCCTCCGTGGCGGGCGGGATACCGAGATCGGTAACGGAACGTAATTGGCTACTAGGAAAGTGTGACGAGCACGTGATGAAATCCTGATCGCTCCGGCTGGTGCCCGATCAAGGCCAGCACGCCGGAGAAGCGGCTGCGGTTCTATACCCGCCGCCCGGCCGGGCCGAAGCTGCGCAAGATAGCCATCGGCCCGGTGATGACGATTTGTCGTTATATACCCGGAACGGCGAGACGCTGATCGCGGCCGGGGCTGGCGACACACCGAAGACCACCATCCGCCCGCCATGGCCGAGCAGCCCAACGCGGTCTCGATCCCTCCGGCACCCGCGTCGCATCGACCGCAGCCTCGAAGCGTGCCGCGTCGAGCGCGCCGGACGATCTCACGTTGAAGAAAAGATCGGGGCGATCGCCGGACGGCGACGGCCTCGCTGGCCGGAGGGCTTGACGACGATGAGCCTCCTCGCTTACCCACAACTAGGGAGGATTACAACGATGGATATCGCTGCCGAGTCGCGGGAAACCGTCGAAGCCCTTCTGGCGCGCCCGCGCGAACTCGCTCTCGCTGTGGGGACTAATGGCTCTTCCCTGGGCCGGGGCGGCAGGCGCACGTTGGCAGTGAAATAGGCGATCCCGGTGACGGTGGGGTCGCCTGCCTGAGTTCCATCGGAGGGCACCGTGCCGCTCTCTGAGCATGAGCGGCGCCAGCTCGACCAGATCGAGCAGGCGCTCCGCGCCGATGACCCGCAGTTTGCTGACGCCGTAGCTGCGTCGGACCCGCGGGTGCACTACAAGCGCCGGGTCATCGCGGCGGCGCTGGGGTTCTTGATCGGCGGCGGGCTGCTGCTCACCGGGGTCGTGCTCAGTGTCATCCCGATCGCAGTGGCGGGCTTTGTGATCATGCTCGCCTGCAGCCTGTGGGCGGTAACCAGCTACCGGCGGATGACCGGCATCAGCACCGGACGCGTCGCCGCCAAGGACAGGGCTTTGGCAAGAAGCGCGCGCGGCCAAGGGCGGGCGGGCAGGCAGGCGGGATCCGGGCTGATGGAGCGGCTGGAGGAGCGCTGGCGGCGTCGCCAGGCTGGCGACCGCTAACTGCAGGCTGCCGCTGCGTCCCTCTCGCCTCGACGCCAGGGTCGGCCGCGCTGGTGTGACCCGCCCGAAAGCGCAGTTCGGCCTGGCAGGTGATGCTGAGGTGGACCAGGCAGAAGCTCAGCCAGCCACGGGCCCGTGCCACCAGCGGCGGGATCGTGCGGTGAATCGCCGTGTGAGTCCGGAGACCCATCCCGCCGAAGCGGCGTCGGGGAACGCAGGAACTGTGACCAGGTAGGGCCGGTCCGCCGCGGCTCGGGTTCGATGCCAGCCTTGTTCAAGATCTCCCATACCGATGACGCCGAGACTCGTACCCCCAGCCCGGCCAGTTCCCCGTGAATCCTGCGGTCGCCCCAGCCGGGGTTCTCACTGGCCAGCCGGAGGACCAGGGCCTTGATGTTCCGGCGGGTAGCTGGCCGGCCGGTCTTGCCGCGCAGGGACCCGGCGGCCCAGCGGCGGCGGACGATATCGCGGTGCCAGCGCAGGACCGTGTCCGGGCAACCAGCAGATGCAGCCCGTGGCGGCGGGCTTTCGGTATCACGGCGAGCAGGGTCGCCAGGAGGGCCCGGTCCGCCCAGTCCAGCCTCGGGCGGCGGCTGCCGCCGCTGCAGGACAGCGAGCTGATGGCGCAGGATCAAGATCTCTGCGGTCTTCCATCTCTCCTCATGCCGGGCGAGCCGCAGCCACGCGGCTAGCCGCGTGGTCAGGAGGAACATGAACCGCAGGCACATGACCGATGATCATCACGGCCAGACGGCAGGGAGAGCAACTCTGCTGGCCAGAGCCATGGACGAGATTCTCGGCACGCACAGTTCGAATTCCTGATCTGCGACCGCAACAGCAAGTTCACGGCGGAATTCAACGGCGTGTTCGCCGGCAACGGCGTGCGGATCATCAAGACTCCGGTCCGGTCACCTCGGGCGAATTCTTTCGCGAAGCGGTATGTGGGAACGCTACGGCGCGAGTGCCTTGACCAGCTGCTGATCTGTGGTGAACGACACCTTTGGCGGATTCTGACCGAGTACGCGCGGCACTAGCCGGGTAGCCCCGGTGCATTGCTGCACCGGGGCCCCCTCAGGACCGCGCATGCCACTTATCGCGGCACGCGGCCCAAGCAAGCCGCTTGGGCGGTTCAGGTCGTCTGCTGCAGCACGGTGTTTCCCGCCAGCCGGGACGGATGTTTCGTCCGGTGGCAGGTGGCGTGTACGAGGTGTGTCCGGTTGCTGCGTGCAGCGCTGGGCGTGTCGTGGTGGACCAGGTAGTCCGCCGTGATCGCCTTCTTAGTGACCTGCAGGAACCAGTGTTCCCAGCCCTGGGGGGACTGGGGCGGCTGGTCGGGGGTCAGCAGGTTTTCCCCGCATAGGCTGCACCGCCCGTCCTGCCTGGACAGCAGGCGCACGGTGTAGGAGTCCAGCGGGGGTTTGACCTTCTGGCGACGTTGCACCCAGTACCCGGCCAGGGTGGGGTCATCGGGTGATGCCCCGCCTTTGACCAGGGTATGCCGCACGATATCGGTCCAGGCCAGTCTCGGCAGGTAGGCGCCGGTGTCTTTATCGCCGAATACCCACCGGTCATTCCTGAACTTCCCGAACTTCCGGAAGTACCGGCCGACGATCCAGCCTTTCGGCTTATTCGAGTGGCTCCAGCACGCCCACTTATAGGTGAGCTTCCACAGGTAGTTGTCCAGGGCACGGAACACCCTGGGCGATACCACCGTCCGATAGTAGGCGACCCAGCCCCGTGTGATCGGGACGATTTTCGCCAGTACCGCGATGACGTTGGCCCCGCGGAGCGCGCGGAACTCCTTCGCAAGCCTGTCCCGGAACCTCTTGATGGCCATGACGCCCGGTTTGATGAGCAGCTTGCCGTTCGGATAGCGGCGGAGGTTAAATCCGAGAAAATCAAAACCCTCAGAAAGGGGGACACTCCGGGTCTTGGCTTCGTTGAACGCCAGCCCTCTCGGCTCCAGCCACCCGGCCAGCCGCGCCTGGACCTGCTCGGCCTGCTGCCTGGAGTGGCAGCACACGACCAGGTCATCGGCATATCTAGTGAGCGCCGGACAACCGTCCCTCACATCCCCGGCATGAACACCGGCCCGGTAACGGACGCCTGCGGCTGAGGTCCTTCCCCTCGCCTGTGGCCGCCATGGCTGGAGCGGCGGCCCTTGGGCTTTTCCGTGAGCTCCGCACCCAGCCGGTCAGGAACCGGCCACGCACGTCACGGCGGGGACAGGTCGAACACAAACCCGTAGCTACGTCTCCGGCATCAGCCAGACCTCCTCGACTAGCTCACTCACCACGTGCGACCTCGTGTCGCAACAATCAGCACCGGCCCCACCAGTCGCGGGAACAACGACCTCCGCTGCACGAACCCGGCCAGCCGGTCGATGTGACCGCCCGGATCAAAGGCACCCACGTCGTCCAGGGCTTGATCAACGAGCACCGGCGAGCAGCCTAACGATCACAGAAAACGCCATGCTCAAAGCCAGTGCGCGAGTTCTGGCACGGCACAGGCCCGCGGTACCGCCGGCAACCGTCTGTTGCTGCGGGCGGTCAGGCTGCTTCGATGCCGGGTTCGGCGAAGGCGAGTCTCTCGTCGCCGAAGTCGGCGACGATCTCCAGGCGGCCGCCGAGGGCTTCGACGTAGGCGGCCAGGGTCCGCAGTTCGGTCGCGCCGGGCTTAGCGTGCTCGATCGCCGAGACGCGGCCCTGGGTGACGCCCATGCGCTCGGCTACCTCGGCCTGGGTGACGCCGAGGCGGCGGCGCATCTCTGCCAGCCGCCAGGCGCGCTGCTCGGCGCGCAGCTGCTCCATCCCGGCCACGATCTCGGCCTTATCCTCCGGGGCGGGGAAGAACTCGCCGAGGAACTCCTCGCGAGTGTAGTGGTGAAACTCGCTGCTCATCGCATGCCCTCGTTTTTCAGGTAATCCTCGTAGCGTTCCTGGGCCAGCGCAATGGCCTTGCGGTACCAGGTTTCCCATTGTCCTGCCTTGTCTCCGGCAACCAGCAGGACCGCGTTGCGCCTGGGATCGAATATGTAAAGGATGCGGATCTCGCTGTGCCCGGATGAGCCCGGCCGGAGTTCCTTGAGGTTGCTCAGCCGGGAGTGAGTGATGCGGTCGGCGAGCGGCCGGCCCAGTTCCGGTCCGGCCTCGAGCAGCATGCTGATGGCCTGGCCGACCAGGACCGCACTGGGCCGGTCGCGATGCCGCAGGTCATGCAGCCATGCCCGGACCTCGGGCGTCATGACCAGGGCGTAGCCCATGTCCGCGGCCTCCTCGGCGGCGAGGATATTACATGTGCATAATATCGTGGCCAGTGGCCTGCTGGCATCTCAGCGGGCCGCCCGGCGGTCTACAGCCGGTTCCTGATCCACCGGGCCAGCTTGCGGGGATCGTCTTCCGTCTCGGCCAGGGGCGGGATCGCCTGGGCCGCGATCGTGAGCAAGCCGACGTCGAGGCGGAGGAAGTCGGCCAGAGCGCGCTGCTGGCCGAGCCAGGTCTCGGCCGCGTCGCGGAACGGTGTCCGCCCGGCCTTGGGGTCGACGAAGGTGTGGGCGCGCTTGTCGTGCTCGACTTTGAGCGCGAAGTCCTCGGCTTCGCGCCGGTCATCGGCGAAGGATTGCTCGTGCTGGCGGCTGGACCGGCCGCCGGTGGTGCGGTAGCGGACCACCCACTGGTGCGGGCAGTCCTCCCAGTGCTCTTCGGGGCACGGGCAGCGTTTGAAGATTCTGGCCACCGTGGTCATACTTCCCGGGAGGAGAGCCAGTCCTTCACATGCCGCTCGCGGAACCGCAGGTACCGGCCGACCCGGTATCCTCGCAGCCCCCAGGCCCGCCAGCAGCCGTAGACGGTTTTCTTCGGCACGCCGAGATAGGCAGCCAGCTCCTCCACGGACAGCAGCCGGTTCGAGCCGCCCACGGGAGCCGCGTGCCGGGCAGCCCGGTGCACGCTCGCCTCCAGCCGCCCGGTCAAGCCCACGGCGGTCTCCCTCAACGCCGGTCACCGCATCCTCCGGCCAGCGGGCGCGCGCCACGCGCGGCCAGTGGCGGCCGGGGGGCAAGGCTCCCGGGCCGTGGCCTCCGGCACCGCGCTGCTCCTGGCTTGGTCCCCGGCCCGCACGCGGGCCGGGGAGTAGGATGGGCTGGCCTGCCGCCCGGGACCGGCGTCATCCAGCGCCCACTCCGCCCGGCATGTCAAGCCAACTCCTCCGGCCGGGCACCTTCCAGGGATGCAGCACCGGGCTTGATACCTAGCCAACGGCGGGACCGGCCGGCGCGGCCCTGCGCCGGCCGGCGGGGTTGGCGCTGTCCGGGCCGGACGGCGCGCACAGGCGCGGCACCCGCCCGCCCCGGCCGGGAATGCCGGATCCCCAGCGACGAGGCATCGTGGGCCGGCTGCTGGGGGCGCAGGCAGTGACACGGCCACCAGCACGCAGCCCGTCAGCTCGGCACCAGGCACGCCATCCTCGCCAGCCAGGTCCGCCACACAGGCCCGAAGCCCTTTACTGCACCGCCTTGGCCTTTAGGCGAGTGGCTCCGTGGCGTCCGGCCACGGAGCCTCCGCAAAAACCCGTTGGCGGACCACGGCGACCACTGCTAGTTTTCCGGAGGCCGTTCCAGAGAACGAGGAGGTGGTACCCGTGAACGTATCGACATGGGTGCTCCCCTCCGGGTCACGGTCGGGCGATAGGTCGTCCGGGAGCGCCGTTCAAGAGCACTCCCGAAAGGCACGACCATGCGATTCACTTCCGAGCAGCGCCTCGACGACGGCGTCCTCGAATGCGAATTCACCCTCGGCGAGATCCCCGGCGTCCTGTGGACGCCTGGATCCGCACCGGCCCCGCTGATCCTGAGCGGCCACAACGGCGGCTTGCACAAGCGGTTCCCCCGGCTGGTGGCCAGGGCCCGGCACTACGCGGCGGAGTACGGCTTCGCGGTGGCCGCCATCGACGCCCCCGGGCACGGTGACCGGCCCCGTTCCGCCGTCGACGAGCAGGCCCGCGCCGGCCTCCGCCGGGCGTTGGAGGCCGGCGAGCCGGTCGGCGAGATCGTCGACGCCTTCATCCTCCCGCTGGTCGAAAAGGCGGTCCCGGAATGGCGGACCACCCTGGACGCCCTCCTTTCGCTGCCCGAGATCGGCGGCCCGGTCGGGTACGAGGGGATGACCGCCATCGGCATTCGGCTGGCGGTGGTCGAGCCGCGCATCTCGGCCGCCGTTTTCTTCGCCGGGGGTTTCGTGCCCGGCACCCTGGTCGAGGCGGCCCGGCAGGTCACCATTCCGCTGCAGTTCCTGCTGCAGTGGGACGACGAAGGGATGGAACGGCAGCCGGTCCTGGACCTGTTCGACGCCTTCGGCACCAGGGAGAAGACGCTGCACGCCAATCTGGGCGGGCACGCCGGTGTCCCGTGGTTCGAGGTGGACGCCGCGGCCCGGTTCTTCGCCCGGCATTTGAGCTAGCCGCGGCCGGCCCCGCCGTCAGGCCAGCAGCAGACGGCAGGCGGTGTCGGCCAGGATGCCGCTCATCGAGGACAGGTCCGGCCCTCCTCGATGGCGGTGGCCAGCAGATGCACAACCGCCCCGATCGCGGCGGTACCGGCCATCGGCGGTACCGGCCATCGGCGGCACCGGCCGGTCGGGGCGGCGCTCGGCCACCAGCGCCTCCATCAGCTGGGCGACCCGCGCTCCGGCCACCCACCGAACCTGGCACACCAATGGGGCCAAGTAGCCGCAAAGTGGCCAAATAGATCTGATCCCTACAGGTTCTGTAGGGACCGCGTCTTTCTGGACAATCGAGTGGCTAGCCCGAAGTTACGGCCAGTTTGGTAGGCGGTTTTGTTTCTGACCTGGCCTTTTGCCTGGCCTGGCTGGGTTGTGTTCTGACTACTTCAAGGTGAGCGGTATCGGGACGCCGAGGAGGTCGAAGGCCTGCCGCTGGGTGCTGGTCGGCTCGGAGAGCATCGGGATGGTGACCTGGGTGCCGGTGTACCGGACCTGGTTGCGGGTCAGGGTGGCCAGGTGCTCGAGCAGGCCGCGGAAGCTGTAGTAGGGCTGCCCGGCCGGGTCGTGCTGGTATGACGCCTTGGCCTGGGCGGCCGCGGAGCGGCGGGCCGGGGCGACCGGGTTGCCGGGGACGGGCGGGTTCTGGTCGGTGAAGGTCAGCGGGGCCAGGGCGCGGCGCAGGTGCCAGGTCAGGTAGCAGGCGAGCATGCAGATCAGCACGTGCGCCTTGACGCGTTCTTCGAGCCGGTGGAAGACCGGCCGCAGGTCCAGGTCGTCGGCTTTGATGTGCCGGAAGTCCCGCTCGACATATTTGAGGTTCTTGTAGGCGGCCACCACGCCGGGCGCGTCCAGGTCGCTGGCGGGGATGGGGGTGCGCAGCACGTAGAACCCGTCCAGGGCGGCTTCGGCATCGATCTGGTCCTGCTTGCGGGTGACGCTCAGGCTGGTATCGGTGATGGTGACGGTGAAGTGCTTGCCGGTCTTGTACGTGCTGATCACCTTGCCGACCTCGACCCCGATCTCGCCGGCACCCTGGAGCCGTCCGGCGGCCACCCGGGCGGTGATGGGGGCGAGCAGTTTCTCGGTGGCGGCGAGCAGGTCTTCGCGCTTGCGGGCCCGCTCGGCGGCCAGCACCGGGTTGCGGCAGGCGATCAGCCGCTCGCCGGGGAAGTCATCGGAGGTGATCTCGGCGAGATCTTGCTGATCGAAGAGGCTGAGCTGGAGCGGGCCGTCGTCGGCCATGAGCTTTTTGATGGCGGGGGCGCGCAGCGCGGTGATCCACCCGTAGGCATCCGGCCGCGGGGTCCCGTCTTCCAGCTGGTTCAGGGCCCGGATCCGCGCCGAGGTGATCATCCCCCGGTCCCCGACCATGATCATCTGCTCCAGCCCGAACTTCTCCCGCACCACGTCCACGATGGTGGTGAAGGCGCCGGGGTCGCCGGTGTTGCCGGGGAGCACCCGGACCGCGACCGGCCGGCCTGCCGGGTCGGTGAGCAGCCCGTACTCGATCTGCAGCTTGCCTTTCTTGCCGTCCCGGGAGTAGCCGCGGGCGGCCAGCGGGCAATGCGAGCCTTCCAGCCACGAGCTGGACAGGTCGAACAGCGCCATCTTCGACGGGTTGGGCTCCGGGCCGAGGTGCCGGCGGGCCAGCTCCGCCTCGATCGCGTCCTGCCGGTGCTCCAGCCAGTCCATCGCGGCGTAGATGTCATCGGTGGACGCCCCGGCTACGCCGAGGTCGGCGCCCAGGGTGGTGTCGTCCCACCAGGTCAGGGTGGACAGTTTGGAGCCGGGCTGGATCACCCGGGAGATGATCAGCGCCAGGGCCAGGTCCCGCTGGCGGCCAGCCGGGCCCAGCAGCGCGGGCAGGCCCAGCTTGGCGGCCAGGGCGTGCACGGCGGCGACGTGGCCATGCGGCAGCGACCGGGTGATGGTGACGGCCTCGGCGGCAGGGACGAGCTGCCGGCCCTTCAGCCCGGCGTCGATCAGGTCGATGACGTGGCCGGGCAGGGCGGACAGGCTGGCGACGGTCTCGTTCCTGACCTTGCCGCCGTCGCGGTAGGTGCGCCGCAGGTACGCCGAGGTGTAGTCCTTGCGGCGGCCCTGCTTATCCACGTAGCCGGTCTTGCTGACTCTGACTACGTGAACTTTCCCGCTGGTTCCCGCCATAGCCCCGATCGTAAGGGAATATCTGCGCATAACCCGGCAGCGACACGCCAGAAATTCTGACTACACTCCGCAGGCAGATTCCACCGAAGCCGCAGGTCAGGATGCAACGCCTACAGAGAGCTACGGCAACTTCGGGCTAGCTGAACATCCATGTGAACACTTGACGGTCTATCTGAACGCTGGCGCCTGCCTGGTCACGTTCTGTGGATGCCGACTTCGGCCCAGGGACCCCAGTAGCCCAGGGGGCAGCGGCTGGGGTCGCCCCCCAGCTTGCGGGATCTGGCGGGCTATGGTCCAGTCTTCGTGGCCGGGATGGCGGGCGCCTGCAGGTAATCGGGCTTTCCGGAGCATTGATGCAGAGATCGCTTCTGCCCGGCCAGTCGCCGGACCACGTGGCCGCCATCTGGCCGATTTCGGCTAGCTGGCCAGGTGGGACAGGTGTCAGCTAATGCTGTATCAGCCGCTGTCCTGGCCTGTGGGCAGCCACAGGAAGTCGTCAGTCCCGTGCCGGGCCGGGGCGAGCCAGCGGAGGGTGTAGCGCAGGGCCACGACGCGTCGTTCTGTGCGCTGGACGGTTCGCGATGGTGAACGACCCGGTCGCGAACTTCGATCGGTCAGGGGCTCGCCGGCGCGGTAACGCTGAGTCCACCGGAAGGCCGTGGACGGAGAGCACTGGAACCGTTCGGGGGCATGACGAAGGGTCCATCCGTCGTCCACGGCCAGCGCGGCGAGCCGCCGTTTGCCTTCGGGGTCAGCGGTGCGTTGGAGTGGGTGGTGTTCACGCTGGTGGCGGGCCGAGTTGCGACTTGAAGGTCTGGACCAGGTCGGTGGTCCATTGTTCCGGGATCTCCCAGGGGATGAAGTGGCCGCCGTGGGGGTGGGCGGCGATGTTGACGTGGTTGTACCAAGCGGCGCGGTCGCTTGCCAGAAACGACTCGATGCGCTCTTCCGGGCTGTTGATTCCCGGGGGGTTCTCGTAGTCGACGAACGTGATCCCGGTCGGTGCCTCGATGACTGGCATCCGGTCGTGGGAGGGTGCCCAGAGGTACCGGTTGTTGTTGGCGTACGTGCGGATCGAGCTGGCGATGGCGTTGCCGGTCCAGTAGATCGTTGCGTGGGTGAGTAGGTCGTCGCGGGTGAACACGGTGTAGATGTCTCCGCCGTTGTCGGACCAGTTCATCCATCGTTCGAGGATCCAGGCCAGCATGCCGGCCGGGGAGTCGGCCAATCCGTATCCGAGTGTGCTCGGAGCGAGTACATGTGCGGCGAGGTGCACGGCGAACCGTCGCTCGATTTCGACCAGTCTGTGCCGCAGGTCATCGGGTAGCTCGGGTGGGATGGGTCTGCCACCGGAGAAATCCCAGGCACGGTCGCCGGTGAACAGGTCGAGTTTCAGGGCTGATCCGATGTGGATGCCGTACAGCTCGTCGGCGTACTTGTGACCGAGCTGTCCCGTGACGAGGGCACCGACGTCGCAACCCGCCGCGGCGTACCGGGTATAGCCGAGCGTCTGGGTCATCAGTTCGTGCCAGACGTCCGCGATCTTCCAGAAGTTCATGTCCGGCTGGGTGGGTGTCGAATACCCGAAGCCCGGCAATGACGGGACGATCACCTCGAAAGCGTCCGCCGGGTTGCCACCGAATGCGGCCGGGTCTGCGAGCCGGTCGATGACTTTCGACCAGTGCCAGAAGGTCCAGGGCCACCCATGGCTGAGGATCAGCGGGGTGGGATCGGGCCCGACGCCCGGCTTGCGCATGAAGTGAAGGCGTGTGCCAGACACATCAACCAGGTAGTGCTCGTAGGCATTCATCGCTCGCTCGGCGGCTCGCCAGTCGTAGTCCTCGGCCCAGTACTGCGCCAGCTCCTGGAGCAAGGCCCTGGGGACGCCGTACCGCCCGTCTTCGTTCCCGTCATCTTCCGGCCAGATCGTGGCCCGCAGCCGCGACCGCAGATCCTCGAGAACCCGCTCCTCAACGGCGATCGGCGTCGGCGACAGTGCATTCACGCTTGTGCTCACGTCCCGCTCCTTTCATCAGGTTTTTCGTCTTGCTCGCTGGCGAGCTGAACAATCTGGTCGAGTACGCCCGCGATGCTCAGCAGCCGCGTGCGGTCAGCAGGCGAAAGCCGGTCAATGAGACTGCGCAGCCGCTCCGCACGATCGGCATGGCGTCGGGACACAATCGACTGACCATCCGCGGTGAGTGACAACATCGAGGCCCGCCCGTCACACGGATCGGGCCTGCGTTCGATAAGTCCGTCGCGTTCCAGCTTCGCTACCGCCGACGTGAGCGCCGGTTGCTTGATCTGCTCCGTCCTGACCAGGTCACTCAGCCGACACGGCCCCACCCTCGACAGGGTGTGCAGCACCGACAGCGCGGAGAAGTTCAACCAATCCGAGGCTGGGAGTCGGATGAACAACGAGTTGAAGTCCTCGATGGAGAGGGTCAGCCGCTCTACGGCACGAACTGCATCCATGCCGAAACTATATCGATCTTCGATCTAACTCTGCGGCCAGGGCCCTGTCTTGTCGTTCGCAACCTCTAGGGAAGTACAGCTAGCAGGCCCGGTGCCAGCCATACTGCCAAGCGGGGCATCAGGAACGCCATCCTCACCAGCCAGGTCCGCCAGCTTGAGACCACCATCGGCACCGCCCTGCTGCGCACCGGACCAGACGGGCGACTCACACTGACCGCCTACGGCCAGCTCTTCGCCCGCGACGTCCGCCCCCCTGGAATCACTCGCGCAGTCCCGAAAGAGCTAGGCGTACTCATAACCGAGGACGTTCCAGCCGGCCTCGTCGAAGTGCCACAGTAGAGTCGGCGAGATTTCGCCCACTAGCGCGGCCACCGCGGCCTCGCGGGCCTGGGTGATGACCCGGCGGTGGCCAGACGGCAGGCCCTTGGCGAACACCTTGCCATCGCTGGTTTCGATAGCCGCGGCCAGCGGCGAGTTCTGCCCGGCGGTCGCGATACGGACGGCGGTGATTGGCCCGGTGCGGGCCGCGATCGCATGTTTCAGCGGCCTGGGCAGGTCATTCCACGCGATGCGCTGCTCCACGATGCTCCTCACGTCATGTCCACAGGGGACCCGGCGTGATACCGGGTCCCCCGTCAGGCCATGCGGGCAAAGCCTCAGTACGGCTGACTGCTGCTCGCGCTGCACGAGCACATCGTGAGCAGGGTATCGGTGCCGGCAACGAACTCGACGGCATCCGGCGCGAGTGCCGGCAGCGTGCCGGCCTCCGGCACGCCCGTCGCCCCAGGCGGAGTGGTGAGCAGTTCGACGGCAACGGCGGTCATGGGCGGTTCACCTCCTTCCGTGGACGGGTGACGGGGCGTTTCACCTCCCTCCGTGCTGGCAGAACACTTCGAGCGGGGCCTTGGCCTGCCGGTAGAGGTTTGCCAGCGGCATGCAGGTCCCGCATGTCTTCTGGAGCGTGCAGCCGGAGCATCCTCCGTGCCGGGTGACGAGCGCGTCGGCGACGGCCGCCAGCCTGCGCAGGCCGTCGGCGCCCTCGGTGATGAGGTCGACCTGGGGGTCGCGGCCGACCTTGCAGATGGACGCCCTGCCGTGCGGGTCGGCGTGGAAGTGGGTGATCCCGGCATTGCAGCCGGTGTAGGGCTTGCGGGTGCGGAGCACTTCCCGTGACTGGCTGGGCAGCACCTCGCCGCCGCCATGGATGGTGGGGCTGATGTCGGTGTACTCGAACGAGGGGATGCCGTAGCGGTCGGCGATGGCCCTCGTCTGGGCTATCTCGTGGGCGTTACGTTTGGAGACGACGATGTTGATCCGCATCGGCAGCTCCGCCTCCTGGGCGGCGGCGAGCCCGCGCATGAAACGGCGGAATGATCCCCTGCGCCGGGTCATCCCGTCGTAGGACTCCTCCGTAGCCCCGTACAGGCTCAGCGCGAGCTGGTACGGCCGGCGCTTCGTCAGCAGGTCGAGAATCCTGGGCTGGTCCAGCCGTGATCCGTTGGAGGAAATCATGATCATCATGCCCAGGTCCCACGCGGCGGTATGGGTCCCGGCGAACAGCGGGTCGATCAGCGGCTCGCCGCCGGTGAGCTGCAGCCACAGCACCCCGGCATCAGACATCACGTTGAGCAACCGCTCCCGGCCGGGCCAGTCCATGCCCGCGAACATCTTTTCCCCGAGGGAGCAGTGCTCGCAGTCATAGTTGCAGCCGAGGTTCACCTCGTAGCTGGCGCGGGTGTACCCGTACCGGGTCTCTGGCCGGACCAGGACCGCGTCGCGGATCAGGCGGCCGGTCAGGTCCGCGCCCCACCCGGCCCGGACCGGCCCGGGTGAGCCAACCGAGGACCGGGGCGTCAGGGGACGCGTCGCGCAGTTCGGCGTACCGGGCGGTTCCGATCCGGACTGCGCCGTCGTAGCCGGGCCGGACGACGACATGGCCTTCGGGATAAGGGCTGGCGATGAGCTGATGGGGCATGAGCGCCTCCAGGTCTGAGGGGTCGGCGGGTCAGGCGAGCAGCGCGCTGGTGTAGTCGTGGAGCCTGGCCGCCAAGGCGCCCGGATCGGGCAGCCGGGTCAGATTCCGCAGGATGAGCACGGCGGAGACCAGCTGGGCGTACCTGCCGGTCGGGGTGTCCAGCACGTCCGCGAGCGCGGCACGGACCCGGGCGGCCACGGCCGGGACTTCGAGCGCGGTGAGGTAGAGATAAGCGGCGCCGTACCCGGTGACGGCCACACACCAGTGCTCCATGTCGATGATCTGGAAACGCGGCGCGGTGATGTTCTCCCAGTTCAGGTCAATGTGCTCGGTGCCGAAGACCGGAACGCAGCCGGCGGGGACCGGCCGGCGGTAAGTCGCGCTGAGCAGGTAGCCGTGTTCCTCGGCATTGTGGACCGGAAACCGGCGATCCGCGCGATACGCACGCAATGCCGCCAGCGACGCGCTCAGGTCACCGAACCAGTCCGCCGGCAGGTCCGGGACCGTCCGCAGAAATCGCTCCCGGGAAGCGAGAGAGTCAGTGACCAGAGTGAGAACTTCCGCGCTGACCGGGACCAGCACTGGCGCGTCGGCATGCCACTCGATCCGGTGCAGCAGCGCCGGCTTGCAGACCCCCTCGATCGCTGCACCCTCTGCCGTACCCCGCCACGCCTTGCGGCTCATCTCATGCTCAAGAAACGGGCTCACCCGCAGCCACGCGCTCTGACCGCGGAACGTAACCGGCGACCCGACAAAACCCCAGCGGTGAACTCGGCCGCCGGGAGCCAGGACAGCGCCCAGCCGCCTCGCCGACTCTTCGAGCAGGCTTGCCTGCCACTTCTCGAAGTCGCCGATCCGGACCGGCAGCCACCGGTCCCCTGACTCCTGTCGGATGATCATCGGCTTTCGGTTCCTTCCTGGTGCGAAGTTCTCATTCCGGGCGTGCAACGGCCCAGATGACCTTGCCGGGGGTATCGTCGCCGGTCGGGTACCAGCCGGATCGATCGCTCATGGCCTGGACCAGGAATAGGCCGCGTCGGTTCTCGTCGTCGGCTCCGGCGTTCCCAGGCTGCGGACGCACATGCCTGCAGCGCCGTTCTCGTCAGGGCAGAGCAGACATTTGACCGTGCAGCCCGCGAAGATGACCCAGTGTGGCTTTCCTACTTCGATGAGGCATACCTCGCGGCCCGGATGGCGCAGTGCTTCCGCGACCTCGGCGAGGCAGGGCACGCCGCTCGCTATGCGCGCCGCTCACTGGACATGGACGGCCGCTATGTACGCGGCCGGGCTTTCAACCTGTCCCTGCTCGCCACCGCCTACGCAAGACAAGACGAACCCGAGCACGCATCGGCTGTCGGGCGCCAGGCACTGGACCTGACCGTTCGCCTCGCCTCAGCCCGCAGCGTCCGCTACGTGCGCGACGTCGTGCGCATTCTCCGCCCGCGAGGCGACGTCCCAGCTGTCCGGGACTTCACGGCGGAGGTACGCGAGCGGCTGCCTGCCGCAGCAGGGCGTGCTGCACGCCGATGATAGTGATCGCGCCCAGGATGTCGCCCTTGGCGATCATCGCCGGCGTCTCGTCAACCGGCACCCACCGCACCTCGGCCGTCTCGTCAATCTCCGGCTCCCCGACGCGCTCGGCCCCGTGCGCCAGGTACAAGTCCTGCGGATAGTCGGCATTGCCGGCGACCGGCTGACAGGACATCACGAACTCGATGCCACGCGGGCGCCAGCCCGTCTCCTCCTCAACCTCGCGCGCCGCCGCCGCGCCCACGTCCTCGCCGTCATCCACGTAACCGCCCGGTAGTTCCCACACCCAGCGGTCCACGATGAACCGGTGCCGCCGCATCAGCAGGACCTGTCGCCCGCATCATCCAGAACCACCGTCATCGCGCAGCGCCGCATCCGGAAGACGTACTGCGTGAAACGCACCTGGTTCGGAAGCTCGACGTCGGCAAGACTCACGCGGATGTGAGGGGTGTCGTCCGCCAAGCGCTCGCCGTGGATCACCCACTTATGCGGGTCAGTCACGTACGCGACACTACCGACCCGGACGGCGTGCTGGGCCGTGGTCCCAGCGCCTCCGATGGACCTTCCGTATACCTGGCCTGGACCTCCGATGGACCCGAGCCGACCGGCGCGCCGCCACGAACGCGCGGGCAACCGCGATCGGTCGGGGCGCCCGGCGATGGTCACGCTCTGATGCGCTACCGTCGCTCCAGCCATTGCCGCCCCATTCCCCTGCATCGAGCGCCCCGCGTGGTAAGCGTGGCCCATAGGACCGCAGGCCCATGATCGGCGTTGCCTAGCCCAGGCCAATGCGCGCTCCACTCGGTGGTGAATGTCGAGGCAGCGGCGCCACGCGCTCCTCAGCAGTAATCGGTTGCAGGACATGATGGGCGCGAGGAACCTTGGCCGCATGCTCGATGAAGAGGTGACGCGGCTATCGGAGCCGTACCTAGGCGAAGCCAGGCCCGAGGAGGCGGGACTACTGCGGGTTGCCGGCCCCTCGGCCTGACCCTGGCGACATCAGTCACGCCCGGCGACAAGATCTTCGGTGACCTCGACAGCGCCGCCTACGGGATCGGCTGGTGGAAGGCATACCCGGATCTCGACTGCCAGACGCGGATACTGCTGTCGGACTACCTGGTGGCGTGTGCCCGCGCCATTCCAGACAACCTGGTGGAAGCCCAGGTCGAGCGCCTCGAACTGGATCACGCCGCCGAAGACTTCCGCGGATGGCTGAGTCGCGGAGTCACCGCCGGCGAGCGGTCTACCGTCGAACCTCCTAGCAACCCATACGAGGAATTGGCCACCCACCGGGTACAGGCGCACCTAGCCGTGGTGCTACGCGCCTGGCGAAGTGCGCTTGACTGCGTTGGAGGCTGCATCATCGGCATCGCCGGGTTGCCGTCCAATCTAGTCAAGGCAGACTTGGATACGGCGCTACGATCCCTGGCCAAGGAGAGCCCGGGAAACCAGGTACTCAGGCAACTGCTAGCAGACCTGGAACAGGCGGACGCCGTATCCGGTCCTGCAGGATGGCGCGACTGGCTGCTGGGAATGCGGAACACGGTCCCAGCTCGCCGCCTGCGCGACCGCCAACGCCCCGCCGTGCCCGGACGCCACGCCCGCGACCATCACCAATACCAGCGACGGCAGCGGATGCCGCTTCCCCCGCAGCTTCCGCGGATCGGTCAGGAGACCCCTCCACCCCAAGGGCACCGACCAGGTGATATCGACCACGGCCACCGCCCTCAAGGTGCTGCCCATCGCGGCCAGAAACCCGGCTCAGCTCTACGTCGCGGGCTCGCTTGCCCTTCTCGGGCTCGGCGGCCTGGCCGTCTCCTATGCGGCGATCGCCGCGCTGGTCAGGAACCGCGGCTCGGCCGTGGCCACCGTCGCCGCACTGATCGGGGGAATCGGCGCCTTCTGCGGGGCCATCACCAACGTCTTGGTCTATCCCAACCTCGCAGCCGCGGCGACGGCGCACCTGACACCCGGCGCGGCCGCGCGGTTCCTGGTGACAACCTTCAATTCAGGATTCGGGCACGTGTTCCTTTACACCTATTTCATCGGCGAGTACGCCGCGCCGGTCCTCATGGGGTATGCGCTCTGGCGCAGCCGGAGCGTCCCGCGCTGGCTCGCGGCCCTGTTCGTCATCGGCCTTTATGCCGCTGAATATCAGTCCTCGGGCGGGCCCATCGTCGTCCTGTACATGCTGCCATTCGCGGCAGCGATGGTCCTGCTGGCAGCCCGGCTCTGGCAGGCAGCCGCTCTCCCAGCCAGCCAGCCACAACCGGAGCCGACCGATGTACCCGTATAGCAGCATTTTGAGGCGTCCCGGCCAGAGCCAGAAGGGACGCTCTAAGCTGCGGGGCAACCTGTGGCCCTGGTTCCTGTTCCGGCTGGGGAGCCGGCCGGTGAGGTTCGCGCCCTCTTCCCCGGCTGGACCGACCGCCTGGCACCGAAGCCCGGGCAAATACCGAAGGCGATGAACCCATGAGCACCCCAGCAGACCAGACGAGGCGAGCCAGCCATTCCAGCTCCGTGCGTCCCGTCCAGGAAACCAGCTATCTCAGCTGCCCTGACGGGCGGATCGGCTACGACGTCACGGGTCATGGCGCCCTGGTGATACTCGTGCCCGGCATGGGTGACCTGCGGGCCGGCTACCGTTTCCTCGCTCCCGACCTGCGGGCAGCGGGTTACCGGGTGGCCTGCACCGATCTTCGCGGCCACGGTGACAGCGATGCCACGTTCACGTCCTACGGCGACGAGGAAACCGCTGGCGATGTCATCGCCCTGATCGAGGAACTTGGCGGCCCCGCAGTCGTGGTAGGCAACTCGATGGGCGCCGGGTCCGCGGTCCTTGCCGCCGCGCAGCGACCTGGCCTGGTCTCCGGCCTGGTGCTGGTCGGGCCGTTCGTCCGCAACCCTTAAGACAAGCGCGATGCAGCGCCTCCTGCTGCGCGTGGCCATGGCACCGCCGTGGGCGGCCATCTCCTGGAAGTCGTACCTGCCCAAGCTGTACGCCGGCCGGCGGCCAGCGGATTTCGGCGAGTACCGCGACCAGGTCGTGGCGAGCCTCCGCCGACCGGGATACGCGAAGGCGTTCTCGGCCACCACACGCACCAGCCACGACCCGGCCGAGGCGCGGCTGGCCGATGTCACGGCGCCCACCCTGGTCGTGATGGGCGAGCAGGACCCCGACTTCCCTGACCCACGGGCGGAGGCTGACTGGATCGCCCGCGCCCTGCGCGCACAAGTCGTCATGGTGCCCGAGGCCGGACATTACCCGCAGTCGCAGCGGCCCGACATCACCACCAGCGCAGTCCTGGGCTTCCTGGAATCGGTCAAGGGCCGTGCCTAGGGCAGGGCACCGAGCCACAGTGCTGCCCGGCATGGGGGCCACGGCCGCGCCCGCAGGGCTGCGCCAGGGTTCCTGGCTGACCGGCGCCGGCTTCCCCGATCCGGCCGTCCTGGCGGGACTGGCGGCTGTCGCGGTGGCCGCCGCGCCGTGGCTGAGCCGGCCGTGGCGCCGGGTGGCCTGGGCCACGCTGCTGCTGATCGGCGCGGCCCAGCTGATCACCGGCGCCCTACTGCCGATGCAGCTGGTGCTGGCGCTGGCCGCCGGGGTCACCGTGGGGGCGGGCCTGCTGGTGGCGTTCGGCGTGCCGGACCGGCGGATGGGCCCCGCCGGGGTAGCAGCGGCGCTTCGCGCGGGTGGCGTCCCGGTCAGCCAGGTGACCGGGCCGCTGCGCGCTGCGAAGGGATCGCGGCCGTTCGAGGCGACCACCGGCTACGGGAATGGCCTGTTCGTGAAGGTCCCAGCCGATCGAATCACCGATCAGCTCGCCCGGACCCTGTGGCGCGAGGTCAGCCGACTGCACCAGGCCAGGATCGCGCACCGGTCGCTGCACGGCAGCAACATCATGCTCAGCCAGAACGGAACCGCTCTGCTGGTCGACTTCAGCTTCGCCGAGCTCGCCGCGACCAGCCGTCAGCGAGCCATCGACGTGGCCGAGCTGCTCACCTCGCTGGCCGGCCGGATCGGCCCGGACCGTGCCGCCGCGACCGCGGGGGCCGCGATCGGCGCCGACGGCGTTGCCACCGCCGTGCCGCTGCTGCAGCCGCTCGCCTGTCGGCCGGCACCCGGCGCGCGATCAAGGGCCAGGACGCGCTGCTGAAGAACACGCGCGCGGCCGCGATCGCGGCCTCCGGCGGCGACGCTGACAAGGTAGGGGCCGCCAGCGCCGCCCGTCCGGCGCGCCGCCGCCCGGAGAAACGGGATCCCCGGCTCCGGCGCGTGCGGAGCAACCTTTTCTTCTCGACCCGCAGGGAACGTCATGAGAGCAGCGCCGGAACGACGGACGGCGGCGTACGTAGCCTGTCTGGCGCTGGCTATCGTGTGCTGCGCCTGCGGCAGCGGGCCGGCTGACCATGCTGACGGGGCCGCCCAGCATGGCGCCGTCATTACCGTCGGGTCATTCGACTTTCCGGAGAGCGCGCTGCTCGCCGACATCTACGCCGACGCGCTCACGACGCAGGGCTTCCCCGTCCGCGTCCTGCCGAACCTGGGCCCTCGCGAGCTTGCTGACCTGCGCATCCGCTGCGGTGCGCGTGAACTTGCCAGTATCTGGGGGTCAACGGGTCGCGGGTTCAAATCCCGCCGTCCCGACTGGTCAGAGGGGTTTGGTACCCCTCTTTCTGATCTTCGGGAGCCAACCGGGGAGCCAATGGAATTGTTGGTTTCCCGTCGGCTTCGGCTACGCGGGTTGCGTGGCCTTGGCCTTGAGAATCCGGTTCATGGCCGTCGCGCCCTTGGTGAGCGCGGGCCGTATTTCGTGACGGTACACCGTCTCGGTGACCGCCGTGCTGCTGTGCCCCACCAGGTCGCTGATGCCTCCAGCCGGACATCGTGGGCGCTCAGGATGGACACGAACGAGTGCCGCAGGCTCGGCGGGGCGTCCACGCCCCGCCGAGCCTGGCGGCCCTGGTGATCTTCTGGAACTCCTTCTGTACGTGCCAGCGGTCCAGCGGCGTGCCGTCCTCGCGGCAGAACACCAGATCGTGTTCCTGCCACATCTTCCCCGCCGCGAGCCGTCCGGCGGCCTGGCGGGTGCGGTGGGCGCGGAGCGCCTGCACTGCCCGGGTGGGCAGTTTCAGGACGCGGCGGCTCCGGGCTCCGTGGCGGTGCTCAGTGGCCGGCCGCCAGGGTGCGGGCACGCTGCTCGACGCCCAGCTCGCCATAGGGATAGTCGGTGGGGTGCGGGTCGCTGGCGGCGTCGAGCGTGGCGGTCTGGGCGGCGGTCAGATGCAGGCGGGCCGCGCGAAGGTTGGTCTCCAGCTGGCTGAACGTGCGGGCGCCGAGGATGGTCGAGCTGACCGCGGGCCGGGCGGTCACCCACGCGAGCGCGACCTCGGCCATGGACACGCCGCGTTCCTCGGCGATTTTCTGTACGGCGTCGATGACGTGCCAGGTGCGGCCGGTACCGCGCCGGTCGTACGCTTCCATGCCGCGGTCTGGATCCTCGCCGAGGCGGGTCGCGCCTGCCGGGCGCTCGTCGCGCCGGTACTTGCCTGACAGCCAGCCGCCGCCGAGCGGGCTCCACGGCAGCAGGCCCAGGCCGGCGTCGATGGCCGCGGGCACGATCTCCCACTCGATCTCCCGCGCCAGCAGGCTGTACTGCGGCTGGAGGGTCACCGGCCCGGCCACGTTCAGGGCACGGGCCAGGTGCACCGCCTTGGTCAGCTGCCAGCCGGTGAAGTTGGACAGCCCCCAGTAGCGGATCTTGCCGGCCCGGATGAACTGGTCGAGCGTCCGCAGGGTTTCCTCCAGCGGCGTCAGCGGGTCGTAGGCATGCACCTGATACAGGTCAACCGCCTCGAGCCCCAGCCTGCGAAGCGAAGCATCCAGCGCGCGGGTCAGGTGGCGCGCGGACAGCCCGGCGCCGTTCGGCGAGTCATCCACCGGCATACGGCCCTTGGTGGCCAGCACCACGGGCTCGGTGACATCGGACGGGCGGCTGGCGAACCAGCGGCCGATGATCTCCTCCGACCTCCCGCCACCGTACACGTCGGCCGTATCCACCATCGTGCCGCCCGCCTCGATGAACCGGTCGAGCTGCTGGTGCGCCCCGGACTCGTCCGTCTCGACGCCGAACGTCATCGTTCCCAGGCACAGGCCCGACACCGCGCAGCCACTGCCTCCCAGCATGCGATAGTCCATAAAGCCAGGCTACCGAGACCCGGAGCGCCGCAAAAAAGCGCTGTCCGCGCGGATGTTTGCAGTGCCCGGCCCAGAGGGGAAGCGCGGCCGGTCGAGCGCAGTCACAGGCATTGTCATCTCAGGGAAGTCTCCATCCCCGCCCTGGGGCCACTGATTATCAGGGGGGCGGGCGCCTCAACCAAGGTTGGCAGACAGGCCACCCGGAAGCCGTGAGAGCCAGAAATGGGAGCCAACGCAAAACGCAATCAGCCGCCTCCCGACTCAGCGCGACGCACTCAGAATGTTCCCGCACGTCAAGGACTCCCGGTTCGACTCAGCTCGACGGTGACAGACACCCGAAACCGCCCTGAACTTCCCTGACACGAAGAGGTCACAAGTTCAAATCTTGTACCGCCCACCAGAACGGCGGGTTCGGCCACGAAGAAGGCGCTGGGCTGCCTCGGAGGGTCAGGCCAGGACATCCGGGCCTGACCCTGTCGGGCGTCCGAAGCCCATCAGATGCGACGCCACCCTGACCCGACGCTCTGGCCCCGCGCCGCGAAGCATCTGGCAGGATGTCGGCAGCTACCCGAGCGGCCTGCCCCCGGCTGGATTCGCTACCTGGAACGATTTCTACCGCGAGCTGGGGGTGCCAGAGGAGGATCTGGTCGACGGGGCGGACAGGATCAGCGACCGGAGGGCCACGGGCCGAGCATCTGGTTCCATGTCGTGCCAGACGCCAAGGCGGTCAAGAACCGGCTGCACCTCGACATCCATGCCAGTGGCGAGCGGACGGACCCGATCGAGACTCACAGGAAGCGAGTCGACGCGGAGGCCAGCCGGCTGGCCGGCCTGGGCGCCACCATCACTGGCGCATTGTCCGAGGAAGGGCTCGACCACTACGCGGTCGGGATGAAGGACCCGGAAGACAACGAGTTCGATATCAACTGACCGCAGCAGCCGAGGCTCGAATCACGTAAAGGTTAAGAGCACTAGCAAAGCAGGTGGCCGAACAGGTCGACCGGGGTTCGCGCCTGGGCTTACGACATTCGGGTACTCGGCACGGACGCACGGTTTGTAATTGGGCCCGATCAGGCGGACAGGCCATTCAGTTGCTCTGACCGAGGATGTCCTCAAGGAGGAGCCTAAGTCGGGCCGGTGGTTCCTCTTCCGGGAAGACGTCCCGTGCCAGTGCGAGGACATCGGCGACGGTGTGCAGGTTGAGCACTTCTGTGAGCTGCCTGATGTCTTGCGCGTCGCGAGGTCGAGCGGCGAGTGCCTTCATCGCGAGCAGATGTTCTGGTGAAGCGGCGAAGACGCGAAGGCCAGGGTCCCCGCTTGGCCAGCCGGTCACCGAGCCGGCGAAATGCCTCCTCGATGCCCCTACGATCGAGCAGAGGCGTAGGTTCGCTCACGCGGCGTCTATCTCGTAATCCGCGACGAAGACACCCCGCCTGCGGAACGCAGCCGGAGCATGCACCAGCGCCTGCGCACGCGCTCCCGGCGCATCGAACGGGAACCAGAACCGCCTCAGCCCGCGGGCGGCCGACCAACCCGGCGCAGCCTGGCCATCCCGCATGGCAAGATGCTCCGCAAGTCCGGCGAACAGAACATCCCAGCGCTCGTCGCCGACCGGTCCCGGCGCATCTTCGAGCAAACTCAGCCGGACCCCGGCTGGTTCCTGGTGGTACTCCTTAAGGAATTCAACCACCAGCCGCCACTGCGAGTCGAAGTCCCGCTCGCCTGCAACAAGACGAGCCAGATCGGCAAGGGTTAGCGTCTGATACTTCACATCCACAGCGTAGCCAATGCCGTGTCGACCGCATCTCTATGGACAGAGACTCGACTGAGCGGTTACCTCCTCGGAGTCATCCTCACCGCGTGGGCTGCCCGGACGAGCCGACAAGAGTTCGCGCCGATGTTCGCCGGGTGAGGTGCCAGCCGACCGGTCCGGTCCAGCAGCTCACGCCGACAGCTGCCGATCCTGTTGGGCTCGAATATTCGATCGTCGCGGGGACCTGCTTGGTCTCGTAGCAGTGTGGCCGTGTCATGCGGCGGTCTGGTACTCGTGGGTGAGGCGGCCGAGGACTTGTTTTCGCCGGATCTGGTGCTCGGCGAGGTTGATCTGCGGTGACCGGGTGCGAGCTTGAGCTGGCGTGAGCTGGCCGAGGGCACGGTGCGGCCGGGCGGCGTTGTAATGCAAGAGGTACTCGGTCAGCACCCGGCGCAGATGGTGCTCATTAACGATCAGCAACCGGTCGAAAAGCTCCCGGCGCAGGGTACCAATCATCCTCTCGCAGATGGCGTTCGCTCTGGGCGCCTGCGGCGGGCTGGCGAGAATCCTGACACCTTCCGCCGTGAACACGGCGTCGAAGGAGCCGGTGAATTGGCCCGCGCGATCCCTGGTCAGGAACTTGATTGGAGTCGCGCGCTGATCGAGGTCCATCAGGAAGTTGCGGGCTGCCTGTGTTGTCCACGCGCCGTCCGGATTCGCGGCGATGCCGGCCTGGTCGGGTGGCGTCCCGGCCGACTCGGGTAGGTCCACTTGCGGGTGATCAGACGGCGGTGCCAGCCCAGCAAGGTTCCCGGCGTGACCAGCCGGTGGCCGCGCAGCACTACCGGCAGCAGCCGGGCCAGTGCCGCCAGGACCGCCCGGTCGGCCCAGTCCGGCCTGGGCTGGGCCACCTGGCGGCGGACCTGACGGACAATAACGCCGGGCGCCTCCAGGCCATTGACGCAAGCAGCCTGCCCTGATGACGCCGACGACCCCGGTCAGGCGGACCGCCGCGTCGGCCGAGCCCAGGGCCTGCGCCGCCCAGCGGCGGTCAAGGATCCAGGACCGCGTCGGTGCGTCAGTGTCCATCAGGGCCGGGGAACGGACGCCTCGGGCGAAACCTCAGGTTGCATACTGCACCCTCATCGGGTTGATTCGTTGGTGGCTGGTGTTTGTGCAGTTCGCCGGTCGGTGAGCCGTGGCAGGCGGTGGTGGGGGGTTGGCGGGTTGGGGCCGGGTGGGTCGCAGAGGACCTGCCCTCACAATCACGCCCTGCGGAACCGCCAACCTCGATGGTCTGAGGCGGAACCTCGCTAGCTAGTAGATCCTCATCCGCGAGCACCCGCGTGGCCACCCAGCACCTCCCAGCCCGGAACCGGAAGATCCCTGGGCCAGGCCAAGAGCCTGCGCAGGCAGGCTATATCCGCATCCGCGCGTTCTTCGGCCAGTACTACGCGCCCCCGTGAACGCCGAATCCAGCCGCCTCACCTGCAAACAGCGTGGCCGCTAACCCGTAGTTCCCCCCAGTGGCGAACCGATATAGGCGCTGACCAGGTGAAACAGCCTCAGCCTCGATCCACCGACGCCTTTTCGGGTTTATCGGTGTTTAAGCAGGTCAGCGCCCTGATTGGCGCTGTGGACGGCTGCACCTGGTAAGTGCAGCTTCCTGGAAGGGATAACGGGAGTCTGACCTGGGAGAACGGCTGCCAGCCTTCAATATCATCGGTGGATCCAGGCTCAGCTCATGACTACGTAGACATGTAATTTCCGTGATCAAGGGCTCTACCACCTGGTTAAACGCGTTGACCGATCGGCTAGGGGGGAACTTCGGGCTAACAGCAGAGCGCGGCTGCAGTTTAGGCCCGTCTCGGCTCTTAAAAAAAAACCTTGAGGCGCCGCTGAACCGTTCGGCGGGCGGGCGTCGTAAGTCCAGCTAAGCCAATAGACGGCCAGCTTTCGGGGCCCATATACGCAACCGCCTTGGCGAGGCCCCGGTGGCCCGTCAGAGACAAAATATGATTATATCTGAGAACGCGTGGACAACACGACCCTCAGGGGGTAAGGGCACAACACGACCCTCAGGGGTAAGTGGACAACACGAACATCAGGGGGTAATGGGGGATGTCCGATGTCAAATCTGGTGCAGCCAACGATTGCTCCAGGAGCCACAGGCGAGCCCGTGCGGCGAGTACAACGGATGTTGGGGCGCACACCCGACTTGGGGCTCGTGGTGGACGGGATCTTTGGACCAGCCACCGAGGCCGCCGTTAAGAGCTTCCAGCAGGGGTGGGGCTTAACAGTTGACGGGATTGTCGGTCCGCAGACCTGGCAGGCGCTCCCGGACGGCGGTCCCGTACCGATCATGCGGCATGGAGCAACCGGCGACCACCGCGCGGTCTTCTATGACGGCCCGGCCCGCCTGCCCGACGCATCGGCTGAACCCGCTCGATTTGCCGCGGGGACCACCCAGTTGGCGCCCGGCGACGAACTCGGCGGCTACCGGGTCGAGTCCTTCGTGGCCCGCGGCGGGATGGCCGTTGTGTATCGCGCCCGCGACGTCGCACTGGGGCGGCCGGTCGCGCTGAAAGTGATCGCGCCGGAGCTAGCGATGAACGAGACGTTCCGGCTGCGGTTCAGGCGGGAGTCCGAACTCGCGGCGGCGATTGAGCATCCCAACGTCATCCCGATCTACCGGGCCGGGGCGGTGGACGGCCGCCTCTACATCGCGATGCGTTTCGTCGACGGCGAGGACCTCAGCACCGTGCTGAGTCGACAGGGCGGCCTGCCTATGGACCAGCTGCTGCCGCTGTTCGTGCAGATAGCAAGCGCCGTTGATGCGGCGCACGCTGCCGGGCTGGTGCATCGCGACGTCAAGCCCGGCAACGTCCTGTTGACCGGGCACGCGGGCGACCTGTCCGCCCGGCACGTCTACCTCACCGACTTCGGCTTGACAAAGCGGTCGACCTCGTGGACCGGTCTGACCAGCGTGGGCCATTTCCTCGGCTCCATCGGTTACATCGCGCCGGAACAGATCGTCGGCGGCGCTGTCGGCGGCGCCGCCGACGTCTACTCGCTGGGCTGCATGTTGTACGAGGCAATGGCCGGAGCGCCGCCGTTTGTGGCCCAGAACGACGCCGCCATGATGTGGGCGCACGTGGCCGGCCCGATACCGTCCGTGCGTGGTCGCCGACCGGATCTCCCGCCAGCGGTCGACGACGTGCTGGCGCGGGCCATGGCCAAGGAGCCCACCAGCCGACCACCCACGTGCCTGTCTCTCATGGCGGATCTGCGAGCGGCGCTCGGTGATCGCGCCCCCGCACACGGCAGCGTTGGCGTCGAGCAGGCGGACCCGGGTGATGCTGGGCCCGAGCCGCATGCCCCGCTGTCCACCGGCCGGCACCAGGCGCTCACCGGCCGGCACCAGCCGCTCACCGGCCGGACTGCTCCAGTAGCGGCAGCTCCCGTGCCGCCACCCATACAGTCCAGCCCTGGCACACGCCCGCCAGCGCCTGCACAGGAAACACCATCGACACTGCGGCGGCTGGTCATCGGTTCGCTGCTCGTCATCATTCTTGTCATCAGCGGTCTTGTCATCACCGGCCGCACCGGAACCTGGCCCTTTGCTGCAACCCGGCACATACTCCGACCGGCTGCCGCCTACTCTCATCCCGGCGTACCGGCCGCCAGGCCCAACGCCAGCCTCCCGGTACCGGTCGTACAGGAAGCCATCAAGGTGGGTAACGGACCTCAGGGAGCCGCGGTCTCTCCGGACGGACGCCGCGTCTACATCGCCAACACCCACTCGAACGCCGTCTCCGTCATCGACAACGCGACGAACCGGGTCATCGCAACGATAAGCCTGCCCGCCCCGCCGCAATACGTTGCTATCGCGCCGAACGGTCAGCGGGTATATGTCACGACTTATAACGACGCTGACGGCACCGGTTCTGCGGTGCAAGTGATAAACACCGCCACCAACACCGTGGTGGCCACCATCACTCCATCGGGCACCAACCCCTACGCTGCCGCCGTCACCCCGGACGGCCAGCGCCTGTATGTCCCCGACCACGGGTCCCAGAACCTGAGCGTGATCGACACCCGCACCAACTCGGTGACCACGGTAATCGTCGTCCCACCGAACCCGCACTGGGTGGCGTTTACGCCGGACGGTCGGCGCGCGTACGTCGCCAACCATGAATCCAACCTGGTCTCGGTAGTCGACACGGTCAGCAACACCGTCATTGCCAAGATTCCTGTCGGACGCAGCCCGCACAGCGTCGCAATAACCCCGGACGGGCGCGAAGCGTTCGTCGCCGACTACGACGCCAAATCGGTCTCCGTCATTGACACCGGCAGTGACACCGTGACCGCCACGATTGCGGTCGGAACCAACCCGCAGTGCGTCGCTGTCGCCCCCGACGGACGCCACGCCTACGTCACCAACAACGGATCGAACACCGTTTCCGTCATCGACACCGCGAACAACCACGTGACGACGACGGTGCCGGTCGGGCACAGTCCATGGGTCGTGGTCGTCGCTCCCGACGGACGCCACGCCTACGTCACCAACAACGGATCGAACACCGTCTCCGTCCTGCAAACCGCTTCAGGCGGTTAAGGCTCGCGGGCCTGTTGCGGGCACTCAGGCGCAAGGGCGCTCGCGACCAGGAGAACACCACCGATCATCAGGAGGCCAGCGAATACCTCCGGGTGCAGCGATTCCAGCGCGCCGGGTCGTAGTGTCATAGCCGTCCGTTGCGAGCCCGCACGATCGCCGTCGCCCGGTACACATCGCCTTCGGTGGAAGTCGACACCACCGGGCCGTCGCTAATGGCGGGGCGGTGACCTGGGGACCTGGACGCCGATCAAAGCGGGCCGCGGTCACCGCAGCGGCGCCCAGGGGGCGGTGACCACGGAAAGTGGAGGATTGGTCCAAGTAAAGGTGCCACCAGCGGCTTGCTTTACTCGTCGAGCTCGGCTTTGGCTCGGGCGTGGCGGCGGCCACAGTCAGTGCGGGCGCGGGGCCGGGCCGACTCTCGGCCATGACAGCGTATTGGACTGCGCCTGCGGCGGACGGACTCTGGCGTTCGGCGGGCGGGTTCTGGTGAAGCGTCCTGTGGTCCAGGCACTCGCGGCGGGCACTGGCGATCCAGCGTTCGGCTATGGCATTGGACCACATCGTCAACGACACCCTGTCCGGATGACCGGTATCGACGTGTGCGGGTGACGCACCGGTTCCATCCGCTGTTCGGCCAGGACTTTGAGTTCGTCGCGCACCGGCAGAACGGGGGCGAGGACCGGGTCCATCTGCACGACGAGAATGGTGTGCTGTTCTCGCTGCCTGCCGGGTGGACCGATGTCGTGCCCGCCGGTCCTTTCGTGGTCATCGCGGACGGCCGGTGCCCGTTCACCGTCCATGGCCTGCTGGCGCTGGCTGACCTGGTTGGCCTGGCTGCGGTCCCTGCCAGCGGATGGTGCGGCTGTCAAGAGGAACGCCGTGACAGTCAAGGGGATTACGCCGGGCCTTCCTGACGATTCTGTTCAGCCGGTTCGAGAATCCCGCCGTCCCGACCGGTCAGAGGGATTTTTAGACCTTAGTTTCGGGAGCCAATTGGGGAGCCAATGGGTTTCCCGGAGCGGGGCTAAGTCAGCTGGGCGTCCTTTGCCTTCAGGATGCGGTTGATGGCCGTCGCGCCCTTGGTGAGCATGGACCGCATCTCGTGCCGGTAAACGGGCTCGGTGACCGATGTGCTGCTGTGCCCCACCAGATCACCGATGTCATCATGGCGAACGTCGTGTGCGCTGAGCATGGCACAGCCTGGGCGGGTGGGTCACCCCAGCCCGGTTCCCGCTGTCCCGGTAGCCGAACGCCCGGGTGCAGGCCGGGACCAGACTGGGCGGGGCCCTGCCGACCCTCCCGCGTCGCGAGGATCTTGACACCCCGCGCGGCGCTCCGGACGGTGCTCCCTCAGGACACCGCCGCAGCGAGCAGCCCGACCTGCTCCAGGCTGGAGGAGGCCGGCACGAAGATGAGCTCGTCGCAGCCGGCCTTCCGCGAACGCGGCGGCGTAGCCCTTCACCATCTCCGGGCTCACCGCCGCGCTGGCCGCGATCTGGCCGGCGATGTCGCCCAGGAACGCGTAGTAGTGGCGGAGATAGCCGTCTGCCAGCGCGCGGGCGTCCGGGCCCAGCGCGAAGTAAGCCAGCGACAGCTTGCGCGACTTGCCCGGCCGGCCCTCGTCCTGCCAGGCCTGGTCAACGGCCGCCGCAGCCTGGCCGAACATGGCCGGGGTGCCGCCGCCCATTATCCATCCGTCAGCGACGCGGGCTACCCGGCGGAAGCTGGCCTCCGTCGAGCCGCCCAGGATCAGCTCAGGGCCACCCGACCGGGCCGGGAGCGGCCCGATCGGGCCGATGTCGCCCCGCCCCTCACCCGCCCAAATGCGCTGCATCTCGGCCAGCTGCTCGTCGAAGCGCCGCCCCCGCCCGGCCATGGTCAGCCCACTCGCAGCGAAGTCGTCCTCCCGGCCGCCGATGCCCAGACCAAGCACCAGGCGGCCACCCGAGATGCGGTCGAGTGAGGCCGCCTGCTTGGCGAACAGCGCCGTGTTCGTCCGCAGCGGCCCCAGCAGGACCGACGTCGTCAGCCGGATCCGGCTGGTGACCGCGGCCGCCGCGGCCAGCGCGATCAGCTCCTCGTAGTTCGGGTACACGAGCCGGCCGATCGTGCCGAGCGTGCTGAAGCCAGCCTCGTCAGCCCGCCGGGCCCAGTCGACGAGAGTGCTGCCTTCGGTGTCCGGAACCGCGTTCGGAAGGCCGATCCCGACATCCATGCTGAACCTCCATCGTCGCTCGTTCACTCGGTCAAGGACCGACAGTAGCCGTCCCCCCGGGCGGGAATGTCACCAGGGCCACGGACGCGACCCGCAGCACAGCGGCGCCTCAGGCGGCGAGAGACCAGCATGCTCGATGCCGCCGCCCGGCCCGAGCATGCGGTCCTGAACCTCGGGCAGACGGGGTATCACCGTGGCTCCCGAAGGTGAGAGTTTAGTTAGGCGGACCAGCACTAAAGTTCCCTGCTCGGCGGGCCTGGCAAGAAACGTTGTCATAGAACGACCGACGCGGCGCGTTCCTGGACGTCATCGTCGAGACGCCCGAACTCGTTGCTGCCTTGTCCGCGCACCGGGGTCTCGCCGGGGCCCGTTGACGGTCGGCCGGGCGTAGTAGAACTGCTCGTTAGGTGTCGGCTCTGCGGACATCGCGGCTGCGCTGAGGAGGCTGAGGAAGAGAGCGCGAAATGACACAACCAGGCAGGCCCGCAGTATTTGTTCATGGCCTATGGCTGCATACCAGCTCGTGGGGCCCGTGGCTAGAACTATTCCAGGAGGCGGGCTACGCACCGACAGCGCCTGGAGCTCCTCGACCTGCGCGAGGCCGTCCTGGTCGGGCACTCGATGGGAACCGGCGAGGTCACCCGGTATCTGGGCACCCGCGGCTCGGCCCGGGTGGCCAGGGGCGTGCTGGTCTCCCCGATCCCCCGTTCCTGCTACAGGCGCCAGACAACCCCGAAGGGGTGCCGCAAGGCCTGTTCGACGGATTCGTCCAGGCCGCCATGGCCGACGCCCCGGCGTGGATGAAGGGCTTCCTGGACAACTTCTACAACTTCGATACCCTGCGCGGCACGCTGGTCAGCGACCAGGCCTGGCAGGCCAGCTGGAACCTGGCCGTGACCGCGTTGGCCACCGCCGCGGTGGCCTGCATCGGGACCTGGGCGAGCGACTTCCGCGCCGACCTCCCCGAAATCGCCGGCCTGGTGGTGGTTCGGCCGACGGAACCCGCGTGGCCGGGCACATCGACCTCGGGCCAGGTAGGTGGTCCACACGCTCGGCATCGGCTGACCGCCGGGTTTGGGCCCGATCCCGGCGGCGGGCTTGCCATCGAGCAGTGCCATCAGGTAGCCGCCGGCCCCGGGCGGGCTGTCCTGGACGTCCCAGCCGAGCAACTGGGAGTAGAAGGCACGGGCAGCCTGCGGGTCATCGACCTGACAGTCCACCCAGCACGGAATACCTGCGGGCCAAGGAGTGTCGCGAGTAGGCATGAGTCTCCCCTCGAGGTGAGCTCCCAGACGGGAGCGGCCCGCATAGCACATCACACCGCGCCGACACCACGGCACGGGACGCGGACGGAACCCCGGCGAGGCCGCAATCAGCACCGCCACAACCCGGCAAGCCGGTCCCTGGCCTGCGGGGCGTACCACCCCATGACCGTGCTCGCGACAGGTGACGCGAGATGCTCATGGCCAGCCTCGCGTAACACCCGGGAACGCGCGGCAGTGAAGTTGCGCAAGCTCCGCGATCAGGCGGATACGCCAGTAGCCCAGCGTGACAGGCCCGGCCGACAGCCCCAGCGATGCCGCTGCCCAGGCCAGAATCGAGTCTGCCCGGACGCTGCCCGGAGTCAGAGACGAACCTGATTGCTTCCAAATCACCCTGTACACACTCGACAAGGACGAATGGACCGAAGGCTTCCCTCGTTGAAGTAGATGAGATTGTGATACGCCTGCTCTGTCCAGCTCTGCGGGGCCTGATAGTTCTCGGCCGGGGAAGGCGCTCACGGCAGCCGGGACGGAGACGCCGGCGGCGTTGTAAAGGCTGAGCTTATTTTCCCAGTAGAGGCGAGCCGAATCCAAGATTCACGAGGCCAACGCGGATCAATCGACGATGGGATCGGCGTGCGGTGCGCCGAAATAGGGGAACTCATCGAGGATGTTGGTCCTAGCGACAGCCGCGCCCTGGTCGATAGGAGTGTTGGTCTGCAGCGAGAGCATCACGTTCTCCACGTTGTCCGTCATAGCGCGACCGTTGAAGCCTGCGAAACCGAACGAGGCCGCCGAATCGAGGACATAAGGCAAGGTGGTCGGGAACAGGCGCTCCACCACACGCTGTGCGTAGGCGGCCGGGTCGTCGGTCGAGCCCGCCAACTGGGTGATGCGCGAGAGAGCGTCCGCGACGATCTGGGAGAAACGCGGCACGTCCGCAGCGGGAAGGGACCGGTTGTAGTCGTCCTTCACTGCGGGGTCCGTGATGAAGATATGTGTCATCAACGGCAGGCCCCACCGGGACACTTGCACCTCGGGCGCGTGTCCCGCACAGCGACACCGTGACCCACGCGCGCACCGTCGCGGCCGGGTCAACGATCGACTGCGTGGGCACCTCAATCACGATGGCCGTGACGTTGCGGCGCGTCGCGCCCGTATAACCCCCGGGCCGGTATCCTGGTCCGCGGCCCGAGCCGCGCCAGTACACGCGCAGAACCGTATGCCGGGACGAGCCTCCTACGACGATCACCACGGTCCGGTTGGGCGTTAACGTCCCGGGAGCCGACGGCGGAGTCCGGCGCGGGTGCGGCCCCGGCATCCGCTGGTGCGGCTACCGGTCGGTGACCCAGACACCGGCTGGCCATGCTAGCGGAACCTGTCAACCTGATTGAGGCACCTTTGGCTGGCATTCACTGAGTCGGGCGGTCAGTTGCCGTGGGGCCTCTTTTCGCCGGGCTCGTCGTGGTCGCCGGTGAGGAACTTTTCGCCGTCGCTGCCGCCGAGCAGGAAGATGAAGCGGCTGGCGCTCACTCGGCCGGCGTGAGGAGCGGCTTCCCTTTTTTCGACGACATACGTGGCGAGTTCCGCCGCGTTGCCGCTGCCGACGTTCCTCACCGCGTGGATCGCTCCGGCCGGGACGGTCAAGACGTCGGCGGCATTGAACGTCATCGGCGGCTTGTCTTCGATCTGATACCCCAGCGCCTGTACAGCTTCAAAACTAATCGCATGAAGATCGCGACCCGGTCCTTGGCGGCGACCCCGCGGGCGGCCAGCGCCGCGGCGGTCCGGTTCACCGTGGCGTCGAGTTCGGCGTACGTCTGCCGCAGGCCGCGGTAGACGATGGCGGTCTTGTCCGGGTCACGCGCGGCGGACCGGCGCAGCAGGTCGCCGATCGACTGGCTCCGGGCGTGCACGACGAGCGGCGAGGGGATGTCGTCCGGCATGATCGCTCTTGGCGGCTACGGCCGGCGCGGGCGCGCGGGCGATTCCGCTTGTGACAGCGTAATCAGGCCGGCCCGTGACGAGGATCGGTACAGGATCCTCAGCGTCACGTGACTTGGGTACTTGTGTTACGCGTCGTCCACTGTTGTTAGCGATTCGTTATTTGGTGATGTAGCAGCGGCGCTCCGTGAGCACGGTTCGGCAACGCTTGATGAGCACTGCTGTTACTTTCTCCGCCCTGGCTGCGTCTTGGTCGACGGTCACCGCGACCTGCGTAGTCTCGGCATCACGGACTGCCCGGTGCGGCCATGACGGTCACGCGCGTAGTGACGGACGGGATATTACCGGCGTGCGATATCCGCCTTATTGAGGAATCGGTGTGACCTCACTGCAAGCGCGATGTGAGCGTTGTCCGCTCCGATGAGATGATCTGCATCTTGATGGTCTTCGCGGCCACAAGGACCAACGACCCTGGTTGCACGCCCAAGGTCGTTCTATGTGGGCGTTGTGGAAGCATCACAAAAGGACTGGCTCGGGGGCCGTCAATTCGGCGTGGACACGTACCTGCACGGCGCCACCCTCGAAGAAACCGTCGCCACCGGGGTCTACTGCCTGGTCACTGGGAAACGGCGAGACTCGAACGTCTACTTCGTGCAGTCGGGCGAAACCTGGGTTTTGGTTGACACCGCATGGCGGGGCCGGGCCGAGTTGATCAGGAGCGCAGCGGAGACCCTGTTCGGGGCTGGCGCCCGCCCACGAGCGATCGTGCTGACGCACGTGCACCCGGACCACGCTGGCTCCGCTTCCGAACTGGCCCACAGGTGGGACGTCACCGTGTACGTGCACCCCGGCGAACTGCCATTGCCCCCCTCCGGCCGCATCATCGGCGCCATGGCCCGTGCCGAGCGGCGCTGGATGTTCCCCTCCGGGCAGGACGGGCTGAGCCCTATCGACCCGAACGTGGGCGTCCCCGGCCTGCCGGACTGGCAGGTCATCCCCACGCCCGGCCACACCCCTGGCCACCTGGCGCTGTTTCGGGAGGCAGACCGTGCCCTCATCCCGGGCGACGCCGTCCTGACCGTCAACCTCAATTCGCCTGGCGACGCCCTGTCGCAAAGGCACAGCCTCGGCGGGCCACCCCGCTTTGCCACCTGGAACTGGCGAGCAGCAACCGAGTCTGTGTCTGAACTGGCCCGGCTGGAGCCGAGCGTGCTGGCGCCGGGCCACGGAAGACCGATGGTCGGCCCGGTGCTTGCTCCGGCTTTGAGGGCTCTGGGCGAGCAGCTCAGCAACCCTGCCAGCGCGGGCAGCGCGGGCTCATCCGCGGGCCACAAGCTGACGGAGTGGGTCCTCAACTTCTTCGACTACAGTCGCCGGGCCCGCTAACGGCTCCACGGCGTTCCCGCACCGCCGCGCTGTTGACAGCGAACGGCGTCAGGAGGCCCGGCGGCGCCTCGACAACGCCTCGGAGGCAGGTCACTCCACTCAAGTGCTCTGCCCAGGCGCGGGCCCAGCTCCGAGACCGGCAGCATCGAGCGACCTGGTCACCCAACTGCACATGTACAGCCTGGTAGCCGGCCCGGAGGCCGCGACGTCGCGGTCGCAACCTCCCTCCTCTCTAGGCGATGGCACTCCTCGCGCGCTGGGCGGGTGGTTGACCGAGCTCGGCCACAACATCACGAGCGACTCCGGCGACGATCCGGTCGTGACCGCCTGGCAATGGCTGGCCGACCATCAGGCGTTCGAGGTCGGCCAGGCCGGTGCCAGACGCGTCATGCGGCATCTCGCCGACCAGGACGCGGCCGGTCCGTAGCTGGGGACTGCTGTGGCGTCCGTAAGACGTCCCCCGGGTTCTCGCGGTGATCGCAACACACCACAGGATCGGGGAGTTGCGATGACCGGGTTCACTGAGGCCATGGTGCCGGAGATTGTGCAGCCGTTCTGGGCTGCGGTGCAGCGCGGTGAGTTCATCACCGACGCGGCGGGGATGGCGGGGACGTACCGGAAGAAGGGTGCCCGCTGGATCGCGGCGGGGGGCGGGGTGCGGCCGCGCCGTGGACGGAACCTGAAGGGCCGCTGCCTGAGTTTCGCCGAGCGGGAGGAGATCGCCCTGGCGCGTGCGGCCGGCGCGTCGGTGCGCAGGATCGCGGAGCGGATCGGCCGGTCGCCCTCGACGGTCAGCCGGGAGCTGCGCCGTAACGGTGATGGCCGGGGCGGCTACCGGGCAACCAGCGCCCATGCCCTGGCCTGGCAGCGGGCAGCGCGCCCCAAGCCGGCCAAGCTGGCCGCCAACCTGGTGCTGCGGGCCAAGGTGGAGCAGGATCTGGGCAGGCGGTACTCGCCGGAGCAGATCGCCGGCCTGCGGCGGGAGTTCCCTGATGATCCGGAGATGCGGGTGTCGCACGAGACGATCTATCAGTCGCTGTATGTGCAGTCCAGAGGTGCGCTGCGCCGGGAGCTGACGGCCTGCCTGCGGACGGGGCGGGCGATGCGCCGGCCCTCCCGCAAGGCCGGGCAGCGTAAGAACCGCATCCCGGGCATGATCAACATCTCGGAGCGGCCAGCCGAGGCCGGCGACCGGGCCGTTCCCGGCCACTGGGAAGGGGACCTGATCATCGGCAAGCGCAACCTGAGCGCGATCGGCACCCTGGTGGAGCGCACCACCGGCTACACCTTGCTGCTGCACCTGCCCGATGGTTACCAGCCCGAGCAGGTAAGGGACGCTCTGGCCGCCAAGATCCAGACCCTGCCGGCGGCGCTGCGCCGCAGCTTGACCTGGGATCAGGGACCTGAGATGCGCGACTGGCAGGACGTGTCCGTCGCCGCCGGGATCGAGATCTACTTCTGCGACCCGCACAAGCCCTGGCAGCGCGGGACCAACGAGAACACTAACGGGCTGCTGCGCCAGTACTTCCCCAAAGGGACCGGCCTGTCGGTGCGCGACGAGGCCTTCCTCGACGCCGTCGCTGGCCAGCTCAACGACCGGCCTCGCAAGCGCCTGGGATTCGCCAAGCCCATCGAGCAGATCGGCGGCCTGCTGGCCAGCTGACCGCTCCACCGCCCAAAGCCCCCGGCCAGCTGCCATGCCCACGGTCACGGCCTGAGGCAGGCATGACGCGCCGCGCGTGCGGCGGGGCAGGCCGTGGCCGGCCCCTGGTTTTCCTGCCCCAGGGGCCGCAGGGGCCCCGGAGATCGGGTAGGGGGCGGGGTCGCCCCGCCCCCTCCCACACCACCGGACATGCGGGCCCGCATCCGGCGGTTCGTCAAGCCGTCGGATTGAGACGCTGCCAGGTCTGGCTGAGGGTCTTCAGGCCGAGGCGGTTCCAGTAGGCATTGGGCAGGGACACCTGGAGGACCTTGGAGCCCGCAACCCGCCAGTATCCCTTGCTGCTACCCGCCCATTTGCGGGCGTTGCTCTCGGAGATACCGCGTATCCGCAGGTTGTGCCGTTTAGCGGCGGTGGTCTTCCATTCCTTCCAGCGGACCTGCCGCAGGCGGCGGCGCAGCCATCCGTCCAGATCGCGGAACGTCGTTCCGGGTTCTGCGAGCCGGAAGTAGGCCATCCAGCTGGTGGTGAACCTGTTGAGCCTGCCGATGCGGTATTCCATCGACACGCGCCAGTTCCGCCTGGTCAGGACCCGCAGCTGATCCTTCAGCCGCTTGACCGCCCTGGGGGCGACCCGGATCCTGACCTGCGGGCCGGTGAGAAAGAACCCGAACCCCAGCAGCGTCGCCTCGGCGGCGTGCCGGATCGAGGATTTCTCCCGGTTCACCTTCAGCTTCAGCCGCTGCTCGATCACGCCGCAGACGCTCTCGAACACCCTCTGGGCGGCCCGTTCGCTGCGCACGAAGACCCGCAGGTCATCGGCGTAGCGGACGAACCTGTGACCGCGACCCCACAGCTCCCGGTCCAGATCATCCAGCATGACGTTCGACAAGATCGGCGACAGCGGGGAACCCTGCGGGGTTCCTTCTGCTGTCGGCTGCTTGACCCCGTCCACCATCACCCCGGCCTCCAGATAGCTCCGGATGAGCCTGAGGACCTTGCGGTCAGTCACCTTGCGCGCCACCCGCGCCATCAGCACATCGAACTGAACCCGGTCGAAAAACCGGTCCAAGTCGATGTCCACGACCCATTCCAGGCCGTCGGCGATGCACCGCCGCGCGACCCGCACCGCCTGATGGGCGGACCGGCCGGGACGGAACCCGAACGACGACCCCGAGAAACCCGGATCGAAGATCGGCGTGAGTACCTGCGCGATGGCCTGACAGATCAGCCTGTCCAGGCAGGTAGGCACCCCCAGCAAACGCTCGCCGCCCCCGGGCTTGGGGATCACCACCCGGCGGACCGGCGACGGCCGGTACGTGCCCGCGTCCAGAGCCTCCCGGACCGACGCCCAGTGCAACCGCAGCCACGGGCGAAGCTGCCCCGTGGTCATGCCATCCACACCGGGCGCCCCCGGTTGGCCTCCACACGCCTCAACGCCCGGCCCAGATTCTCCCGCGAGAGCAACCGCTCCCACAAAGTCACCTCCAGGCCGGGGATGACAGCCTCCTCGGAGTGCGCCTGCCTGCCGCTACGCTCCGCCGGGGTGCTCAACGGACCTCACCGCCTGCACCACAGCGGGCCCGCGTCCGCGGGATGACTGCGATCACCGCGACCAGCACGAGCAGCACCGATTCCTCCGTCTCACTCGACGTTCGGTCCTTCCCGGCCACGATCCGATCCCCGGCCGGTACTACGACCTCTGCTGACTTCTGCCCGGTCAGCCCGCACCTTCCGATGCAAGCCGCCAGCGCGGCGACAACGATGCCGCAACCGGCACCCGGGCAGATCTCCCCGGATAAAAACGACCAATTTCCCCCTACGCCCGCCGCGTCTACGTGACGACCCTGTTGATGGTGACGGGCTTTACCTTCTTGAGCAGGCTCACCCAGATCGCCCCGCCTCATACGCGGTTCGTGTTCCTCGGTGCAGGGATACGCCTCGGGCTTCCTTCCCACCCCGCCTCACGACGACGCAGTTGCCTCCGGCTCGGAGTTAGCACCACCTCTTCCTCCAGGGGACTTTCACCCCCAATCGATCGCCCATGCCGGGCGTACTCAGGGCCGGCCCGAAAGGGCCGTCGCCTTGCGACGCGAAGCGGCCTTGACGCCGGGGGGGCGGCCCCGTATCCTGCGCGGCGCATCAAGGATGAGTGGCGGCGAAGCCGCCTCCTTACATCCCGTAACAGACCAGCAGCGAAGCCGGCCCCAATCAGCTCGCTACCATGACGAACGACCACCTCGTTGCGACCACCGCCAGAATCCGCCGTCCCCCAACCGGACACCCAGACAGTCGGCCGCGCGGCCACAGCGACCTGCGAAGGCACCGTCTCATATGTCCTGTCCGGTGAACGTCTCACTGAGCGGAGAGCGGGACAAAGTGGGGGAGGCTACGCGGGCGAGCGGCACGGAGTTCAGAGTCCCGCTCTCCTAACGCATGGCCGCCGACCCGCCTGGGAAGCCCAACTCTGGTCGGCCGGTGGCGGTCGGCTCACTGCGGTCGTGGCCGACAACGCCTCGGCTACCTACGCTGGTGGTCATCCCCGGCGCCAACCCACCCCTCCAGCATCTGAAAGGTCACCCGATGCCTGGCCTGTGCGTGCCGAGAATCGCATCCACGCCTCTGACCAGCAGAGTTGCTCGCTCGGTGCTCTGCCCGTGATGATCACCGGTCATGTGCCTGCGGTTCGCGTTCCTCCTGACTACGCGACTAGCCGCGGCGCGGCCGGTGCCGGGCCGGCCGCCGCGGCTGGGCCCGCTGCAGATGCGCAAGCTGTGGACCCTGATCGTGGGGGCCGATCCCCGGCGGCTGCAGTTCGATTTCGCGCTGTGGACCTGCGATATGGTCCGTGAACTGAACTGATCCGCCGCGAGTTCGGCGTGGGGCTGTCGGCGGTGTCGGTGGGCCGGCTGCTGGCCAAGAGGGGGATGAGCCCGCAGCGGCCGCTAGGCCGTAGTTCCCCCCAGTGGCGAGCCGATATAGGCGCTGACCAGGTGAAACAGCCTCAGCTCATGACTACGTAGTCATGTAATTTCCGTGATCAAGGGTTCTACCACCTGGTCAAACACGTTGACCAATCGGCTCGGGGGGAACTTCGGGCTAGGGCGCGCCTATCAGCAAGACCCCCGGGGCGGTGGCGCGGTGGAAGGAGCAGGAGTACCCGGCGATCGCCGCGGCGGCCGCCGCCGCCGGGGCCACGATCTACTTCGCCCGTCCGGCGAGAGCCACGGGAGCCAGGAACGGGAGCCAACGCAGGTCGACTCGTCCGGACTGCCCGCGACGCCTTTAGGGCGTTGTCGCAGGTGAGAGGCTCCCCGGCCAACTCAGTCCGACCGGGCCAGACGGTCCGTTCGTGACTGGGGGTCAAGGGGTCGCGGGTTCAAATCCCGCCGTCCCGACTTAGAGGTCTTCACGTTTGACCTGGTTCTATCTTCACGTTTGGGTCTGACATTCTGGTGCGCAGTCTGGTGTGGCCGCTGCCGTGTCGTGTGTTCGTGTCCGCCTGTTGGCTTTCCGCGCGCCCGGGAGCGGTTTCCGGGCATGCTGGCGCTGTCTGCGTGCGGTGTCCGGGTGCTGCCGGAGGTGCTGGCGGCGGGTGCTGTTCGGTGTGCGGGCGTACTCGCCTGGGCTAGGGCGGCCTGGTGGCGGCGAGCGCGGTGAGCGTTTTGCGGCGCCGGCGGCGGGTTTTCGGGGGCAGGCCCTTGGCGGCGCGGCGTTCGTTTTCTTCCTGCCGGGCGTTCCAGGCCTGCAGGATGCGCTGGTTGCGGACGATGAGCAGGGTGGTGGCGAACAGCATCAGCGGCGCCAGGCCCGTGAGGCGGCACCAGCCGCGGCTGATGGTGTTGGTGGCGGGGTCCTTGGCGGTGGCGAAGCCGCGCTCGGCGCCGGTGCGCCGGGCGTAGGAGCGGCGGTGCGCCACGGAGGGGTAGTCGTGCTTCTGTGCCGTTTTGGCGGCGACCTCGGGCGGGACGGTGAGGGTCTGCCGGGTGCAGCAGGCCGCGGGTTGCCGGGAGGCTGGAGGATTTCCGGCCGGTCCCGGTCCAGGCTCATGGAGACGGGCCGGAGCGGGCAGCGGATCTTGCCCATGGCTGCAGGGCACTGGGCCCGGTGATAGCCGTCGGCGTCGTCGCGGGTGATCTTGCCGAGCTTGTAGCGGGCAGTCTCGGCGGTCTTGGCGTCGTGCGCGGCGGCCTCCTCACGGGAGGCGCCGCGGGACAGCGGCCCGAGTTCCAGCAGGGAGCGGGGCGTGCACGGGCAGTACAGGTTGCCGTTGCTGATGATGGCTCCGTCATGCGTCCCTTTGGGTCCGCGGTCGTGCGGGTGCAGGTCCTGCACGAGGCTGGCTCCAGCGTCGCGCAGCGGGAGCGCCCAGGCGGCGGCGTCGCGGTGGGCGTAGCCGGAGTCGGCGAGGACGTCCCCGAGCGGGATCCCTGCGGAGGGCATCGCCGTCAGGACGGGCACGAACGCGCGGACCGGGTGATGCCGGCACGACGAGATGATGGCGCGGCGGGCAAGCTCGGGGACGGCGGGGCCGTTCTCGCCGGGCATCATGATCGCGGCGGACAGGTAGTAGCCGAAGAACAGCTCGTCTTCGCGGCGCAGCAGGTTGTTCTTGCGGTGCCCCCAGGACGCCTCGGGGTCGGCGCAGGGCCCGCCCCTGGCCGGCGGGGGACGGGAGAAAGACTCCATGTCCGTCCAGTCCACGGCCAGCGAGGTGCTGGCGTCCTTGAACCCGCCGGGGACGGAAGCCTCGAGCAGGTCGTCGCAGACTGCCTGCAGCGCCTGCGGCGGCAGCCCGCCGGGCTCGTCCTTGCCGAGGGCCGCGGCGACCAGGCCGGACGTCCGCTCTGTCTGCCGGTAGGTCAGCACGTGAGGGCCGTGCTTCCAGTCCGCGACCACGCCGAGCCGCCGCTGGTCATCATCGCTGAGCCCGGTCAGTGCCTGGTGGACGCGGGTCAGGTGGGCCGGCCGGTGGTCAGCCTGGGCCAGGCACATGCCGGCCAGCAGGGTACGGACTTTCAGCTGACGCCCGCGCACCCCGATGGGCAGCAGCGCCTCGATCCGCGGCGCGACGCCGGAGGCATCGATGATCTGCTCCCAGACCGCCAGCGGGATCATCGCCGGACGGCCCCGAGCAACCGCACCGCGCCGGCTTCGCTGGCCGGCTCGAGTCCGGCGACGAGATCGCCGAGCCGCTGGGAGCAGCTGATCCCGGCCGCGTGCATGAAAGTGGCCAGCCCCAGCAGCTGCGCGGCATCGCGCAGCCAGGTGGCGCGCAGCCGGCTGGTATCCAGCCGGGGCAGCCCGCCCCCGCCGTCCAGCGCGGTGATCAGCGGGTTCGTGATGTTCCGGCGGCCCGGATCGGCCCCGCCGCAGATCAGGCCGTTCCCGGCGGCCCGGGCGGCCGCCAGCAGCGGCGCGTGGTACCCGGCGAGCACCGGCACGACGCGGGCACGCCGGCCCCTGACCCGGACGATGACGCCGCCGGAGCGGCAGGCGACGTCGGTGCCGCGCACGTCGCGCAGGTCGCCGCGGATCAGGCCGGCGCTGGCGCCCAGGCAGACCAGCCCGGCCGCCCGCATCCGGCGTTCCGCGGTGGGCTGAGCGTCCGCGAGCGCGAGATACCCGTCAATCTGCGCGGGACTGTACGGCTGCTTGGACCTTTCCCGGGGCAGCGGCACGCCGGCCGGATACAGCTGCGGCACGACACGCCGCCCGATGAACCGCAGGTTCGTGCGCAGCGTCCGCCGCGCCGCCCCGGACAGGCCCGGCGCGCACCGGGTGAACCGCTCGGTCACCGACGGGTGCAGCAGCACCTCCGGCACCGCGTCCAGCCCCAGCCCGAGGCCGTAATCAGCGAGCTTGCCCGCCGCCCACAGCAGGTTCTTGGCCCGCTCCTGGCCCGCAGGTGCCGCTTCGGTGATCACTGCGCGGGCGAACGCGGCCGCCTGCGGCGACACCGACGACGGCCGCCATCCGGCGATGTAGCCGGTGACCAGGCCAGCGGTATCCCCGGGCGCCGGCACTCCCGCAAGGGCCGCCCCATTCACACTGTACATATACAGTAGGACATGCCCGGAATCCCGGACCTATGCCACCCTGAGACCGTGCGTGTCGCCGCCAGCCACCAGGCCGAGGCCGAGAAGATCGCCACCGAGCTCGCCGCCATCGCCAGCTCCGGCAAGGTGCTGCCCGGCTCGATCACCGAACGGCGCACCCGCTGCGGCCGCCGCAACTGCGGCTGCCACGCCGACCCGCCCCGCCTGCACGGCCCCTACTGGCAATGGACCCGCAAGGTCGCCGCCAGAACCATCTGCCGATGGCTCAGCGCCGACCAGCACGGCGACTACACGCCCTGGATCGACAACGACCGGCGGCTGCGCGAACTCCTCGCCCGGCTCGAAGCCCTCGGCACCGCCGCCTTCGAAGCCGACCCCCGCTGGAAACGCTAGCCAGACCGCCCGGACGCGGGCACCGGCCGCCAGGCCACCGAAGCGGAACCGCAGCCTCCAGATCGCGTGGGCAGCGCCCGCTTAACCTGTGGGCCGCCCTCTGACCAGCCGGCATCTGCCCAGGCCAGCCCCAAACGTGAAGACCTCACTTAGTTTCCGCAGCTAGTCGGCATGATCATCAGCTAGACCACTCGGAGCTGGGGACCATACCGAACGCAAAGCCAGTCTCCTTATCGACACTGCCCGCGCGTTCCTCCAGTGGGGCAAGCACGAGAAGGCGCACCTCGCCTTGCGCGCCGCCGAGCAGACTGCTCCCGAGGAAGTCGCCGGGCGCCCGTCGGTGCACCGGCTTGTGCGCGAGCTGGTGACCACGGCCCCGCCCACCGTCCGCTGCGACGCCGAGGACTTCGCCCTCCATCTCGGAGTCTCCCGATGACCAGCAACGGGCAAGGACGCGTTCTATCAGTCATCGTGTGCGGCGCAGGCCCGGCCAGCGCCATCAGCACGCTGATCAAGCAGGCCCGCGAACGCGACTGGAGGGTCCAGGTCATCGCCACCCCGGCTGCCGTGGACTTCGTCGACCGGGCCGCCATTGCGTCTCAAACCGGCCGACCCGTCCGTAGCCAGTACCGCACGCCAGGCCAACCGCGGTCGGAGAAAGCCGACGCGATCATCGTCGCCCCGGCCACCTACAACACGATCAACAAGTGGGCCCTAGGCATCAGCGACACCTACGCCCTCGGCGTCCTGGCCGAGACAACAGGCCTCGGCGTCCCCATCGTGGTCCTCCCGTTCGTTAATTCCGCGCTCGCCAGCCGTGCACCGTTCCGGCACAGCGTCGAAGCGCTCCGCGCCGAAGGCATACACATCCTCATCGGCCCCGGCGGCATCGAACCCCATCCGCCGCACACCGGCGGCGACCTCATCGACTCCTACCCCTGGCATCTCGCCCTCGACGAAGCCGAGCGCCTCGTGAGTACCCGCGCGACACAGAACGCGTGATCGGCTGACCGGGCGGATCCGCTTGCCGGTTGCGCGTGGCGGCCGGTCAGTCAGCCTGACTCGTCGGTCCAGGGAGCCCGCGCACGGGTGATGAATGTGGGCGAGGCCGCCGCCTCCTCGTCCAGCGTGAGCAGCATCGGCATGTAGACCTTGCCAGCCGGGTCGTCGGTGTCGGGTTGGAGGTCGCCGACCGGCTCGAAGCCGTGACGGGTGTAGAAGCGCACCGCGGCCGGGTTGGTGGGTATGACCCACAGCCGGACGCCGATCGCGCCCACCGTTCGCGCCCAGTTCAGCGCGGTTTCGAGCAGAGCGTACGCCGCCCCCGTCCCCCGCACGGCCGGCGCGACCCACATTCCGGCCAGTTCACGGAACTCGGGCGCCAGCGACGGCTGGTGGGCCTCGACCATGCCGATCGGATCACCGGCCGTCTCCAGCAGGAACGTCGCGTGCGCGTCACCCGCCGAGTTACGCAGCGCGCGAGCCGTCCAGTCCTCAGAGGGGAGGGCGCTCTCACCCGCGACGGTCTGCCAGAAGGACTCGGGCGCATCCCTCAGCGCCGCCAGGCGGACGCCGCGCAACCGCGCGCCGTCATCCGGCGCGATCCGGCGTACGTGGACCGTCATGCTCATGTCAACGACGACCGGACCGCATCGCTTTCCCAACGCCGGCAGGCGCGTGTATCCGCCGATTCTGTATGGCAGCGGTTGCGTGGCGCTGGGCCGTAGCTGGCGTACGGATCTGGACGATATGCGCTCTCGGGTCTTGCGTGCCTGCTTACGCCCGCGTCCGCATCGCAGCGTGCGGAAGATGGTGGGTGCGGATGAGGGTCGCGTGTGCTGATGGGGGGCCGGCCCCACGGACTGACTGATGAGCACCGTGCAGAAGGTTGATAAGCTGCGCACTTATCCGTCGCTGGGAGAGGCTCCATGGCCATCTGGAGTACTTGTCATCGCCTCGGGCGCGCTGCGGCGGGCTCCCGCCGTCTCTGTGCTTCGGCCTGCTGATGGCTGGCAACCGGCGTCGTCAGCCCGTTCGTTTCCTGGTTTTTTTGGCGTCTCTGCGCCGGGACTCCCTCAACGCGCGGCTGGCCGAGCTGGCAGCGGCGGCTATCAAGGCCGGCGGCGGAGGTGTCGATGTTGCGGCGATGCGCGACTTCGACGCCCCGTCTTACGACCAGGATGTCCAGCGCGAGGAGGGATTTCCGCCGGGCGCCGAGGAGTTTCGGCGGCGGCTGGAGGCCTGCCATGGTTTCGTTGTGGCCTCACCGGAGTACAACGCGTCGATGCCGGGGGTGTGCTGAAGAACGCCATCGACTGGGTATCGCGCTACCAGCCGCAGCCGTTCAACGAGCGGCACGGGCTGCTCATGTCCGCATCGCCCTCGATGGGCGGGGGCAACCGCGGCCTGTGGGCGCTGCGCGTCCCGTTTGAGCACCTCGGCTCGCGGCTGTATCCGGACATGTTCTCCCTCGCCCGGGCCCACCTGGCCTTCACCGCTGAAGGGCGCATCGCCGATGAGCAGCTGCAGCAGCGGTTCGACGCGAACATCAGCAACTTCATGGATCTGGTCGAGGCCTCCACACATTACCCGTGCGTGAAGCGGGCCTGGGTGGAGTACCTGGGCGAACATCCCGAACCATCGCTGGACCGCGTGGAGTGACGGCGGCCGCGGCCGGGCGTAAGATCCTCCGGGCCCCGCCGAATGCGGTAAGCGCGAGCAAGAGACCTGGACCGCACCGGGAATCTGAAGGCTCCAGTCCCTGGAGAGGATGGGTCGTGCCAGAGGCCATGAGATGTCCCGCTCACCCTGCTCACGTGGAAGGACTGTTGCGTGCGAGCGTTGCAGGGGATCGCCTCCGCGAGCGAGGCCAACCAGGGCTACCTGCGGGAGATCGGGGCGATCCCGGTGCTCTTGATCCCCTGACCGCGGCGACCGCGGCCAGGTCGCCCGGGTCCAGCGGGGCGACCACCGTACCTCCGCCGGGTCGCGTGATGACCACATCCTTCGTTCTCGCGGCTGCGCAACGCCCAGAACTGGGCATTATGTGGCGCCGATGCCCTGGCGGAGGTGGCCTGGGTGGAATCCTCCGGGGCGGTCCGCGGGCATTCTCGATCTGACGGTGCAGGTTCGATTCCCGTTACCGGCGACACCGTTACCGGCGCCACCCTAAAGGCCCAGGCCAGGATCTAAGTGCGAAACTGGGCCTTGATCGTTTCCGGGCCGCTCGCGGTCGCCACGCCATGGGTCAGGCGGGCACCCGGGCGAGACCCGGCTGCTCCGGGCCGTGGGGGATATCGAACGATTCCTCGCCAGTGCGGAGCAGCTGCAGGACCACTCCGGCCACGTAGTGCGGGCTGTGTGCCACCATGCCCGGCCGGGGCGAGGCGCCGAGGGTGAACATGCCGTTGCCGAACTCGGTCGCGGTGATCGAGGGCAGCAGCAGCGACACCGCGATACCGTCGCCGGCCAGTTCCTGGCGCAGCACCACGCTGAGCATATTGACAGCCGACCTGGTCGACGCGTAGGCACCAACGCCGACCGCGGCCCGCCGGGTGGTGCCGGAGCTGATGTTCACGATCCGCCCGAAACCCTGTTCCCGCATGGCGGGCAGCACCGCCTGGGTCACCGTCAGCAGGCCGGCCACGTTGAGGCGCAGGATCTGATCGAACTCGGCCAGGTCCACCTGGTCCAGCGGCCCGTGCAAGCTGGCGCCGGCGTTGTTCACCAGTCCGTCGATCCGCTGGTGCCGGTCGACGGCCGCGGCCACCAGGTCACGCACCTGCGCCGGATCGGTCACATCGGTGGGCACGGCCAGCGCCCCGTCGAGTTCTTCGCTCAGCGCGGTCAGCCGGCCGACGCGGCGCGCGGCCAGCACCGGATGGGCCCCGGCCGCGTGCAACAGGCGCGCGGTGGACGCGCCGATACCGGAGGACGCGCCGGTAACGATCACAGACTTTCCGGCCAGGTCAATGAGATCGGTCATGCGGCCACGTATATCAGGTTGGCCGCGGTCCGAAGGGCCGTGCCGTCGCGTCGAGGCCGCCAGCACGGCATCGGTGATCCGCTGGGCGTCGGCACGGGTGAAGTCGCGCAGCCCCAGGCTGACGTGGATATGGACGGGACCGGTGAGGAGCTCGGGGAGGAAAGAAAGATCGACGGGCGCCAGCTCGCCCTGTGCCACGGCGCCCTCGGCTCGCTCGCACACGGCTGCCCTGCGCTGCTCGACGACAGCGGTCAGGGCGTTCCTGACCGCCGTGTCCCCGGTCGACTAGAGGACGTTCTCGGTGGCGGCCGGTATCGGGGTGATCGGCGTGTTTCCTGGCTACTTATCGCCAGTACTACGGGGCGCGCCTAGAACCGCCACCGCGTCGCACCTCCAGGGGCGACGGTGCCCACCGCCGTCGCCGTGTGCGGCGTGAGGCGGTATACGTGCCACGGCGGCGGCCCGGCTGAGGGCGCGCTGTACCCGGCCGTGAGAGCCAGGCCCGTGTCGTCGACCCGGGCCGGCCAGCCTTCCGCCGCCCAGCGCGCGGCCAGGCCCGCGACGGTGGCCGCGTCGGCGACCAGGGTGGCCTCGCCCTCCACGACGAGATCGAACTCCTGGGTCGCGACGCTCAACGCGCAGCGCGGGTCACGGGCGAGGTTCCTGCCCTTGCGGGTGCCCTTGCCGGTCTCGAACCAGAAGTGGCCGTCGGCCCACAGCGCGCCGATGCCGGTGACGTGCGGGCTACCGTCCAGGTTGATGGTGGTCAGCCAGCAGGTGTGACGGTTCGGGCCCCCGGTGTCCGGGGCCTGGCTCACGCCTGCTCCGAGCCGGGTCTCGATCCGGGCCCAGTCGAGCAGCGGCGTTTGGTACAAGCCGGCAAGGTTGGTTGCTTCCATGACTGTTTTGACCGCGCGGAACGCTGGAACTCATCGCCACGGAGCGCACGGTACGCCGGGTCGACGGCACGGGCCCGCTCGTCGCAGGCGGCTCACTCGAGCGTCTGGTTGCCGCCCGCACTCGAGGCTGTCACCGGCAGATCCCGGCAGGCGCCATGCTCACGATGGTGTCGCGCAGAGCGGGAGATTCCGGTCACGGCCGTGTTCAAAATGGGTGACGCCACGTGCCCATAGCGAATGAGGGCGTAACTCGCACGGCGGAGGCGAGCTTTGGGCACCGCACAATGGCGCGTCCCCGTCTCGCGATGGTGCGGATCGTACGCCCAGCGGCGGGGTGCAATGCTCTCGTCGTGGAGAGCCGAGCTGGGCTCGCATAACTGTGCCGGCCGTTCCGGCGCGCAGGCGCGATGGGGAAGCGGCATGCCGATTCCGCGGGTTGTACGACAGTGGAACAAGGCCGGGTTGAACCGGGTCACCAAGCATATCGCCCCCTGGATGCCCGGCTTCGGTGTAGTCGTCCACCGTGGCCGACGCTCTGGCCGCCCGTATCAGACGCCGGTCAATGTGTTCGCCGCCGAGGACGGCTATATCCTCGCCCTGACCTACGGCCCGGACACCGACTGGGTCAAGAACGTCCTGGCCGCGGGCGGTTGTGAGCTGCGGACGCGCGGTCGCGTCATCCGGCTGGTCTCACCGCGCCCGTTTCACGACGAGGCCCGAGGCGGCATCCGTCCCCTGGAACGGCGGGTATTGCGGGTTATCGGCGTCGCTGACTTCTTGTCCCTCAAGACCGTGCCTGCGGCCACGCCAACGACTGGCCAGTCCTGAGCGCCTCAGCACCGCCGCTGAGACGGAACGTTTCTGTTACCCTCCGCCTTCAGCGCTATTTGGTGATCACGATTCGTATCCGCCGATCTGCGCGGACATCGTTTTAGGTTCCATTTAGACAACTGTCGCCCAGATCCTGTACTTCTGCGCGGCCATGGGCCAGGGACGGGACGGCCAGGTGATCTGTCGGTTGTGTCTCGCTGCTGGCGCTGGGAGCGTCTGATGCCCAGCACTCCAGAGAGCGCAACGGCCATGTACAAGGTCGGTCCCGTTCGGACCTGGACCCGGCTGGCTCGGCGCTACTGGTCGCGGGCGTGGCCGAAGTACATCAGCTCCCAGATCGCGTCGTCGTTGTAGGTCTCGGCCAGCTCGCCGCGGCGGTACCGGGTGATCTCGATATCGCCGGCGAAGCGCAGGTATGCGCCGTCGAAGTGCCTGATCGATATAGACGCCGTCCCGTTCGAAGGTGACCCTGGCCGGGTCGTCGCCGATCACGGCGTTGTCGCGGGCGAGCATGAAGATCGGGATTGGCTCGAACCCGTACTCCTTGGCGGCGGTGATGTAGGACGCGATGACCGAGTACGGGCCGGCCTGGCCGCGGGCCCAGTACCAGTCGTGCACCACCTGCAGCGGGGACAGGGGCTTGTGCGGCGTGGCGATGTCCTTGTTCATGAATGCGACGACGAGCTTGGCCCCGTCCGCCAGATGGGCGTCGAAATACCACCATTCGTAGGTGCCCGGCGAGTCGTCGGTGCGCGCGCCGTCCTCCCACGGCGCGATCGAGGCCGGCGATAGCCCCAGGCGCTCATAGTCCGCGGGCGAGCTGGCCATCACCGCCAGCGCCTCTGCCATGAACTGCTCCCTCCGGACTCGCGTCCGCCCACCGGGCACGCTGCCCCGTCGGGCGGGATCATCAGTACATTTCCCAAACCACCGGCAACCATGTGCGCTTGTGACGCAAGTCCGCGTACTATGCCGGCTCCCGGTGCCGGCGTTGGCGTCATGGGCGCCTCCCTTCCACACGGCGCGACCAGGCCCTTCATGGCTCGGCCGCGAGCCCGCTGTCCGCTACGCCAAGGACCACCATGCTCCCTTGCTTGCGCGCAAGCGGGATGAGGCTGTTTGGTTCGAACCAGATGCCGGGCCAAGCCGGCGGTTTACCGGCCGCCGCTCCGAGCGCTCACGTGCCCCGCTGACCGGAGCGGGCACCACGGGCCGACATGCACGCCACCAAGCGGGCCAGGTGATGAGATGCTCTGGTTTGAGTGCCTTTGGTGTCCATAGATTCCGCCTCGGCCGCGAGCCGATCCACGCTCAGCTCGGTGTAAGCGTCCCGCTGAGTGATGTTCCCGCCTGGCCAGGGCGCGAAGCTCCGTCGAACAGGCCGCGGAAGCCACTGGGGGCCTGCGGGCCGGCGGCGAGCTGCTCGAGCACACCCAGCCCGGTTCGCCCGCCCCAGCTGGCGCGGACCACCCGCTGGACGTGCACGCATGTGGGGCCGGGGGTATCGAGTTCCTCGACCCGGTACTGCTCGGCGCCCACGGCCAGTTCATCATGCCACCGGCCGTGCGCCCAGGCCGGGTGCGAGTAGCCGGCCCCGCGCATCCGGAAGGTCAGCAGCGGTTCGAGCTGGACCGGCTCGCTCCGGCCGCCTCGGCTCAGGGTCACCGCTTCACGCCGCCGATGCCGGCGGTTGACAAGAACGGGCTGGTGATGGCCGTCGCGTTCTAGGCCGGCGGCAGAGCTGTCACGGGTGCCCGCCGCGCGGGGGGCGGGCGGGCACCTGCGTTCGCGTCCGTGCCATACCCCAGCCATGAAACAAGGCAGGACGGAACGTGGCCGGCGTGCTGCATCCGGGTGAAATGGGCGCGGCCGTGGGGCGATGCCTGACCGGTGCCGGTTATGAGGTGCTGTGGGCCTCCGAGGGCCGCGGACCGGATACCGCGGCCACGGCACGGGCAGCCGGGCTGACAGACGCCGGCACCGTGTCGCAGCTCGCCGCCAGGGCGAGCGTGATCCTGTCGATCTGCCCCCGTACGCCGCGCTTGGCGTCGCTGAGGCGGTCCGCGGCTTCAGCGGCCTTCAGCCGCTCCACCGTGCACCTGGCGACCCGGATGCCCTGGCGCCGCAGGTAATCCCACATCTTCAGGCTGCCGTACAGGCACTCCGGCGGGCGGCGGCCGCGCACGTCCCGCTCGTAGATCCCGGCCAGGATCTCCGTCAGCGCCGCGTCGGAAAGCGCCCGCCGCGACGGCGGCCGGGACCGCCGCGCCCAGTACGTCCTCGGGCGATCGCGATGCCCTGAGCTGACAGGGCACGGCAGATCGGCACGACCCCGAACCGGTCGCGGTGAGCGTCAATGAACGCGCAGATCAGCGGCGCAGCGGGTCGTGCTCCCGCGCGAAGAAACCCGCCGCCGCCGACAGGATCTCGATCGTGCGCTCCAGCTCGGACACCTTGCGCTTGAGCTCGCGAATCTCCTTGGCGGCCTCCGTGGTCACCCCCGGCGCCTCGCCCTCATCGACGGCGGCCTGGCGGATCCGCTTGCGCAGCGTCTCCGGGGTCATCCCCAGCCGCCGCGCCACCGCGGTGATCGCCGCGTACTCCGACGGGTAATCACCAGCGTGCTCGCGCACCAGCCGGATTGCCTTGGCCTTGGTGTCCTGGGTCAACCCGCTTGCCGGCGGCGTCTGCCAGGCTCACCTGATCGAGCAGCCGGGCGGCGGCGGCCCGGGCGGCGGCGGGCCGCATCCTCAAGTGCCGGCCGTAGAAGATGAGGTTGTCGCGGACGTTCAGGCGGCGGTCCAGGGTGTTGCGCTGGGGGGACCACGCCGATGTGCTGTTGCACGCGGGCCGGCGCCCCGGCAACGTCGATTCCGGCCACCCAGGCCCGGCCCGAGGTGGGCCGCACGGTCGTGGTCAGCATCCCGGCGGTGGTCGACTGGGCGACGACATAGGCATTCTCGCTTCCGCTTCACGCACGCCTGACGGTTCTCGGTCAGGTCCGGTAGGAGTCTCGTCGGTGCCGGATGGAGTGGATCTCCACAGTGTGCTTGTCCTCGTTGATGCGGTAGATGATCCGGTAGGTCCCGCGCCGCGCGGAGTGGTACCCGTCGAAAGGTTCATCAAGTGGCTTGCCGACGCGGTGCGGGCTTGTAGCGAGAGGCCCGTCGATCGTCTCCATGGCAGCGGCAGCGACGTCGAGCGGCAGGTTCTCGTGCAAGTTGCGTCGGGCTTGCCTGGAGAAGATGACGGTGTACGGTCGTTCGGCCTCTGGTCCGGGCGCTTGCGGATCGCCGGTCACGATGTTCCGCGCCGTCGCCGCTCCAGCTCGGCGCGGACCTGTCCGGCGTCGAAGGTATCGCCGGCGGCGAAGTCTTCACGGGACTGCCGCAGGTCGGCGAGCGCCTCCTCATCGCTGAGGATGTCAAGGGTCTCTTGCATGGATTCGTACTCGGCGACCGAGATCAGCATGACGTCGGCGCGGCCGTTGCGGGTGATGGTGAAGTGATCGTGCTCGCGGGCGACCCGGTCGGCGAGTTCGGCGATCCGGGCCTTCGCCTCGGTGATAGGTATGGTCTCCATAGAGACCAGTATAGAAACCGGTCATAATTCTGGCCAATATTAAGGTCTCATATGCTTTGTCCGTCGCCCTCCTCGCCCTTCTCGTGACAGGCGGCGATGAACGTCTCGTACGGCCCGACGGCGCGCCCAGGGTCGGCCTCGGCGATCCGTGCGGCGGCCGATTGGAGCACGTTGACAAGGGAGAAGGACGCGTGCCCGGAGATGAAGCGGCCGGGCCGGAGCGCCTCCTCCATCACGACTTCGATGGGATCGCTCACTGGATGACTCCGCTGAATCGCTCGGCTCGGAACGCGGAATCATCACCAAGATCGAAGTAGATGTGACCCTCGAGCATGCCATCGGGATTGAGCCCGGCCCAGCCGCGGCCGCTCACATCGTCGCCCTCGTCGGAGCCTTGCCACGAGAACTCAACGCCCGGCTTGCCATCACGATCCGCATCGCGGCAGCCGAGTTCGCCCGTCACCACGATGAAGCCCAGACTGCCGAGGCCGTTATCATCGAACTCGATGAAGCCGGGCTGGACCAGATCGACGGCCTCCTGATCCCAGTTGTCCATCTCGGTGATACGCCACCGGCCTGTGATGCTGTTACTCCCGGACATGCGACGAGAGTAGCGGCCCGGGGGGCTGCCGGGCGGCCAAGGCAGGCTCAAGATCCGTGGGCTGCACTTCGACAAGAAGATCGCGAAAGCCGCCCGCAACCTCGTTCCTCCAGCGGCCGGGGACTTCTCCGGCAGATTTCAAGGAGCTTGTAGGTCTTCACGCACGGCTCTTTTCTTCTGCGGACACGTAGTCAACGGCCGGCCCCTGTTTGGCTGGCTGTCAACTCTCCGGCGCCGCATGTGTTCACAGCCGGGGCCGGCGCTCTAGAGTGGGCGGCAAATCTCGCCGTTCTCCGGCGGGCACCCCGAGGCAAGAAACGATGATGTGCCTATGCCCGGTGATAATACGACCTCGCCGGTTATTCGAGGGCCCCATCCCTCCCATCATTCTGGGCCCGGTTACACGGAAAATCCGATGGCGCCCGAGTTCGAGCTGAACGATGAAGTTACAGAGTCCGTAGCACGGTGACTCGACTATGTGCCCTCTGAACACCGCCATCGGGCCGCAGAATCGGACAAGGGTGCGCTGGAGACACTCCAAAGGCACATGCGTAGCTGCACAAAGCATCCCCTTCGGGCTCTGTGGACCGCGCACCGCCGGATAGCCGCCGAGGCGGCAGCCGAGGCCGACCCGAAGTCGGCCCAGGCGCGCTGGCGCCTTGCGGTCGCGCTCTACCGACGGGGCCGATTCAGCAAATCAGCCGAGACCCTCGACGACCTCCTCAGATTGGTCAATCGGTTCGGCCCTGCGTGGGCGCTACGCGGCCAGGTCAAGATCTGGCTCGATCCGGATAACCGTGACGCAGGGCGGTCCGACTTCGCCGCTGCGGCGAAGCTGAATTCCGATTCCGGGACCTGGGTGGTGCCGTACCGGATGGAGCGCGATGATTTCGAGGCGAAAGTTGCGGAGGAGATCAGGATCCTCAACTCGGAGGTAGTCGGTTCATCCGGTGTCTTTACCGATGTGGAGTGGCTTCCAGAAAAGTCCAGGGTCGAGAACGGTGTGGACCCGGACAGGCGGTGGCACTTGCCCGCCGTGACAAACAGCGGGCCCGGCGCCAGTTTGTTTCCGTTGGGCGGAGAATGGGCTGCGGGGACACGCTCGCAGCCGCCGCCCGGCACGATATTCGTTCTTTATCAGCGGAACATTGAGAATCTCAGCGAGGACGCGGAAACTGTCCGCAAGGAGATCCGGGAATCAGTGGCCGAGCTTTACAGCGCGGCTGGCCATCTAGGCGCGAGGATCGCAGATAAGACGCCCGAAGAACATGCCGAGACCGCGGACGTCCCGGAAGACGAGGACAGATAGGGCGTGTCCGGTACCGAGAATCTGCGGCATCGAACTGTTCTGCTACCGGTGCTGGGTAGCGTCTGGGCCATGAAGGTCCCTTAATCCTTTGTTCCCGCCGGGCGCGCCGGGCTGCGAGGTGAAGTCCTCACTCTGGGCGACCCGCCCGCTCATGGATATCCACGGCTACATCGACACCGCCCGCAAGCACGGCCAGGACGTGCCCACCGCGCTCCGCGCCGCAATGACCGTCACGAGATGGAGTCCCCGTCCCGGCCACCACGCCGACCTGACTGGCATCAAGATCATTAGGTGCGGTTTCCCGCATCCGGCTTACCGATGATCTTCCTGGCATGGTTACGCAGCCTTCGGATGGCGCACGGGTGCCGCGCAGCCGGTGCAGGCCGTGCGCGTTGAACCAGTCCTCATCCCATCGTCGCCGCCTACGTCGCAGGAGCCGCCAGGTAGACGCCTGGCCGGGACCCCGGCCAGGCGGAACCGGATGGAATGCTGCACCGGTGGCGGCACCATCTTGCCCCGCCACGCCTCTGGCTGTAGCGGCCGGAAAATCGGTCGCGGCAGAGGCCCCCTATCGGGCAGCATAGCCAGGCTGGTTGCTCGGAATGGGAACAAATGACTGCACCTGAACTCAGTCGCGGCTCACCCGCCCGGAAACGGGCGGTGGTGCTCGCGCTGCGCTATTACGGCCACCAGATGGCTCGGCTCCGGCGCTTCACAGTGCCGGCGATGTTGTTTCCCGCGCTGGGAAACACGTGCATCTTCTACATCGCGCCGCTGATCGTCGCTCAGCTGGTCGGCCGCTTGGTCGGCCACGGGTCATTCGGCATCGGCGCGGCGATGGCGTATCTGATCGGCTTCGCAGGCGTGCTGCTTTTCGCTGAAATCTTGTGGCGGATCGGCATCCACTGCCTGAACCGCCTCGATGGTCGCGGAATCGAGAACCTCTATGTGATCGGCATGGACGAGCTGCTGGCGAAGGACGCGGCATTCTTCCACGAAAACTTCGCCGGTTCGCTGACCAAGCGGGTGCTGAGCTTCGCTTCCCGGTTCGAAGACTTCGCCGACAATCTGGTGTTCAACATCGTCGGCAGCCTGGTACCGCTCGTGTTCGCGTCGGTGGTGCTGTGGCGCTACGACCCGTTGCTCGTCGCTGGGCTCATCGGCCTGATCGTGATCACCGGCGCCGGTATCGCGCCGCTGATCCGCCGTCGTCAGAAGCTTGTCGACCAGCGCGAGGAAGCGATTGCGCGCGTGTCCGGGCACGTCGCCGACAGCCTGATGAACATAGACACGATCCGCGCGTTCGCTGCCGAGGACCGGGAGGCCGCCGAGCACCGGTCGCGCGTCGCCGACCAGCGGCGGAAGTCGCTGTGGTCATGGGACTACGCGAACCTGCGCATCGACTCGCTGGTCGCGCCGATGTCCGTGCTGACCAATGTGCTCGGTCTGCTGCTCGCCGTCGCACTCAGCGGGGGCACGCACGGAATCGAGGCGATCATCGTGGCCTTCACGTACTACTCCAACGCGACGCGGATCATGTTCGAGTTCAACCAGATCTACCGCTCCATGGAGAGCTCGCTGACTGAAGCCGCGCAGTTCACCGAGTTGCTGCTTACACCGCCGGCCGTGGTCGACCCGATCGCGCCCGAGCCGCTGCAGCCGAAGGCGAGCGACGTCCACTTCGAGAGCGTGACGTTCGCCCACGCGGGCGCACTGCCATTATTCACCGGCCTCGATCTCGCTGTGCCGAGCGGGACCAGACTCGGTCTGGTCGGCCGATCGGGCGGTGGCAAGAGCACGCTGGCCCGCCTTCTGCTGCGGATGATGGATATCGACGAGGGCCGGATCATGATCGGCGGCCAGGACATCAGCAAGCTGCGCCAATCGGATCTGCGCAGCCTGATCGCCTACGTGCCCCAGGCTCCGGCGATGTTCCACCGGACGCTGCGCGACAACATCGCGTTCGCCCGCCCGTACGCGACCGACGCGGAGATCCGCCAGGCGGCGCAGGCGGCGCACGTGACAGAGTTCGCCGACGCCCTGCCGGACGGATTCGACACGATGGTCGGCGAGCGTGGCGTGAAGTTGTCCGGCGGGCAGCAGCAGCGAGTCGCGCTGGCCCGGGCGATCCTGCGTGATGCGCCGATCCTGCTGCTCGACGAGGCGACCAGCGCGCTGGACTCGGAGAGCGAAATCCTCATCCAGCAGGCGTTGTGGCGACTCATGGAAGGCCGGACCGCACTCGTGGTCGCGCATCGGCTGAGCACGGTCGCGCACATGGACCAGCTGGTCGTGCTCGACCACGGCCGGATCGTCGAGAAGGGTAGGCACGAGGAACTGCTCCGTCTCGACGGAACCTACGCCAGGCTGTGGCAACACCAGTCCGGCGGCTTCCTGGACGGCGACGAGGCGACAGCGATGCTTCCGGGGACATCGAGGCCGAGCACGTGAGCCCACTCCGCGGTTCTATGCCGTTCACCGAGCTCCGGAAGCACTTTTGGGTCGAGCGCACCGACGAACATCGTGACTTCACCCTGACCCGGCCCAGTGCGGGGTAACCGAGCTCCCGGCCGCCGGTACCGCGGCCGGGATAAGGAACGGGTGCACCGGGACTACAAGCCCTGCTGGAAGACCCTGCGATTAAGAAGAAGGATAGGCACCTTCCGGTTGGTCAGCGCGACGCAGGCGTGGTTGTCGCTGAGCCCGACGATCAGGGACGCGCTCCCGCCGGGCCGTCGCCGGCGTCCCAGGCAATGCCATCGGCCGGGTTGAGGCGCCAGCCGAGGCCGATGTGTGTGGCGGTGGCCGGCGGCCGGAGCGCCTCGCTGGCGAGGCCGGCGGGCAGCAGAGATGACCACCTGGAGCTGTTCCAGGCCGAGGTCGCCCCCGCCCTGCGGCAGACCATTCCCGACCCGGAATGGCCCGGTCCCGTCGTCGTTGTCCGGCGTCGCCACGCCCGGGAGACGACACCCGCTTGAGCCCGCTGAAGCCTGCCCGGCCGCCGGGTCGCCACCGATTCCAGCGGGGGTCACCTCCGGTCGCTGCGCCCAGCCTCTGGCCGGTAGTCCAGGCCGGGCACTGCGACCGGCCCCGCCCGCACTCGGTGCAGTTGGCCATGTCCAGCAGGCCCACACCACTCAAACGGCTGGAAGCTGGGTGCCTGCGACGGGGCTCGTGCGGTCTGGCGCCGCTGGCGTGGGAGTGGTTTCTTTACGGATGGCGGGGGCGACCTGGGTTGCCAGCAGTTCGATGGACCGGTTGACGAGGTGGGGTGGGAGCCCGCCAAGGGCCGGGCACAGTGTTACCGTACTGCTCAAGGTCTACGCCAAGTGCATCGACGGCCAGGACCAGATAGCCAAGCGGCGCACTGAGGACGCGCTAGCCAAATCCGATGATGCGGCGGCCTGCCCGCCACGAGGTACCCACGCCGGCCGGGTCACGACCTAGGTTCCCAAACGTTCACGGAGGGCGAGTACGCCGAGCGCTCGCCATGAGGCGGCAGCGGGCGCTGACCTTACTGTCGGACTTTGGTCCCGATCGGGGCAGAGTCTGAACGTTCGCCCGAACCCTTGCCGAGCACCGCGAACGGCCTGGCCCTCGCCCGATTGATTTCGGCGCCCGTGCAAGCCTCATTCCACGGCGGTCACAACCCTAAGCGACGCCGCAGGCGTCTTGATGTGATCTTTTCTCGGCGACAGGATGGGTAGAAGGCGGAGGGCTGCCGCCAGTCGGGTGCGGGGATCGCCCAGCCAGACGGCCGCCCGCCTCGGTATCACGCCGGCGCAGGTCACGCTCCAGTGGCTTCTGCAACTGGCCCCGAACGTGCTCCTCATCCCTGGGACCGGATCTGTCGCCCACCTGCGGGAGAGCCTGGCCGCCAAAGGCGTCACGCTCGATGACGAGGCGCTGCGCCAATTGGACGCCGTTGCACCATGGCCAGACGATCCGCCTCGAGCGGTATGAGGCCCTGACCACCGCACTGGATTCGCTCTCGTAGCGGGTTCGGTGCGCCCGGAACTAGCGGCCATCACGATGAGCCGGTGTCACCTGATCCTGGTGATTCGCAGTCCGGGTGAGCTGGCAGACCTCGAGCACGTCCAGGCCGAGCCCCTCGATCTCTGCGAGGACGCCGTATAGCGCCGACCGGTCCAGCAGCCCGGTGAGCACGGCGTGCGCGCTGTGCCGCCGGTCTGCCCAGGCGCGCTCTCACCGGCACGCGTAGCAATGCAATCCAAGGCGACGGCAAAAGCGGCCCGCAACCAGCACATTCGCGCCTGTCCGTGGTCGATTGGTTCTGCGGTGCTCCGGTCGCGCGAATCACCGTGATCCGGTGACGCCTCCTCACCTGCCTGGCGGCAAGCCTGCCAGTGGCCCGCCTCCCGGCAGGAAATTTCAGCAGCGGATTGACGTGGGCGAGCCCGCCTGGGAGCGCTGCCAAACCAACCCCAACGGAAGGGAGATCCTCCGTGAGCACCGAGCAGCGAGAGAACCTCGAAGCAGTCCTGCGACAGTCAGCCTTCCCCGCCGGCAGCGATGTCAGCGAGCAGCGGCGGCTGCTCCGGGAGTTGATATCGGGGCAGCCGCTGCCCGCCGACGTGACCGTGACCGCCGCCGCACTGGGCGGCGTCCCAACCGCCGAGATCACCATCGACGGAATCGAACCCCGCCACGTTGTTCTTTACTTCCATAGCGGCGTGTACGTACTGGGGGACGCCTTCGGCGCCGCTGACCTGGCCGCGCAGGTCGGCCGGCGGACGCGCGCCAAGGTCATCTCCGTCGACTACCGGCTCGCCCCCGAGCACCCGTACCCGGCGGCGGCCGACGACGCTCTTGCCGCCTACGAAGCCCTCCTGCGGGGCGGCACAGCCCCATCGGACATCGCCTTCGCGGGAGAGTCCGCCGACGGCGGGCTCGCCGTCGCCACCCTGGTCAACGCCCGCGATCACGGGGTGCCGCTGCCCGCCGCAGCCTTCGTCATGTCACCGTATGCCGACCTCACCCTGGCCGGGACGACCATGCAAACAAAGCGCGAGGTCGACGTGCTGATGAGCCGGGAAAACCTCCAACCCCGGGTCACCGACTACACGGCGGGACAAGACGCCGCTCTCGGCCTCATCAGCCCCATATTCGCCGACCTGTCCTGCCTGCCGCCCCTGATCATCCAGGCCGGAACCCATGAAGTTCTCCTCGACAACGCCGTCCGCCTCGCCCGGCAAGCCGCCACCGCCGACGTCGACGTCACCCTCGACATCACCCCCCGGGTGCCGCACGTCTTCCAAACCTTCTACCCGGTCCTCGACGAAGCGGCCGCCGCACTGGACAGAGCCGGACAGCTCCTGTCGGCGCATCCCACCGGTGCAGAACGCGTCACCGCATAGCGAAAGGCAGATCGCAAGGGATGACGGACTTAAGAACGAGTCGAAGGCCGGCTCCGAGGATCCGCTGGACCATCCAATAAGCCGATCGCCCCGGACCCCTTGTCGGCCTTTGGGCCAGACCTTAATTAGACGCACGTTGGCAAACCGGGAGTTCACATGGCACAGCCAGTCGCTTCACCAGGCCCCCGGTATATGCTTGACCACCCGACGGCGCTTGCGGACCGGCGCTGGATGGTCCTGGTCGTGGTGGCTATCGCCCAGCTGATGGTGGTGCTGGACTCCACGATCGTGAACATCGCGTCGCCGTCGGCGCAGCAGGCGCTGGGGTTCGCGAACAGCGACCGGCAGTGGGTGGTGACGGCTTATGCCCTGGCCTTCGGCAGCCTGCTGCTGGTGGGCGGCCTGCTCGGCGACATGTACAGCCGCAAGTGGGTCTTCATCACGGGCCTGATCGGGTTCGCCGTCGCCTCGGCCATCGGCGGGGCGGCCGTCTCATTCACGATGCTGGTGGCGGCCCGGGCGCTGCAGGGCGCCTTCGGTGCCATCCTCGCGCCCTCCGCGCTGGGTACCCTGATCAGCACGTTCCGGGACCCGCGCGAGCGGGGCCGGGCCTTCGCTGTCTTCGGCGCGGTCGCCGTCGGCGGCGCGGTGGGCCTGATCCTCGGCGGGGTACTCACCCAGTGCCTGTCCTGGCGTTACACGCTGTTCGTCAACCTGATCTTCGCCGCGATAACCGCGGCGGGCGCCCTGGCTTACATCCGCAGCAGCCGCCCGGCCAGCCCGCCGCGGATGGACTGGCCCGGCGGCGTGCTGGCCTGCGCCGGGCTGTTCCTCATCGTCTTTGGCTTCTCCCACGCCGCGACGGCCGGCTGGACCGCCACGCTGACCCTCGGCTCCCTGATCCTCGGCGCGGTTACCTGATTGCCCACTCCGTGATCACCAGATCCCCCGCCGGTTTACAACGGCGTCGCCCATCTAGGCATCCTCTCTAAGGGGGAGGTGGCCGAAGCAGCGGTCCGGCTTCCCTAACGCGCGGCGGCCAGCATACGCAACTCCCGCGCGCGCTGGACGGCTGAGGAGCGGTCACTCACCTGGAGCTTGGCGTAGATGCTGCGGATGTGCGTGCTGACCGTGTTCACCGACACCGACAGCTCGGCCGCGATCTCAGGCCGCGACAGGTTCGTCGGCAGATACCGCAGCACCTTTAGCTCACCCGCGCTGATCTCCTCCCCCCGCGACGGCACAGCCAGGTCCGTGGCCGCCGGGGACACGCCGCGCAGCACGTCGAGGATGTCGGCCACCAGCGCGGCGTGCGCCGTCTCATGCCGGGGCAGCGCCGCCAGCAGCTCCCGGGAACCCGTCATCGCGAACGGCAGCACCAGCCGGTCAGCCTCCGCCAGGGCCAGGGCGCGCTCGGCCGCCTGATTCGCCGCGCGCTGGTCCCCCAGCTCACGGCAGGCCAGCCCGGCCAGCAGGTAAGTCTCGACCATCGTGACGTACCCGATAACCGGTGCGATCCCGTCCAGCACATCTCGAATCGCGGCAAGCGCCCCGTCCGGATCGCCGCCCGCCAGGCAGATCACCGCGCAGGCATTGCCGATCTCGCCCGACCTGGCCCGGTCGTCATCGAGCACCGCGAGCGCGGCGCTCGCCTCGCCGGTCATCCCCAGACGGGCCTGGGTGGCCAGCAGCCAGCCCGTCACCTGGCTCGCTAGCGCGTGCGGGCCTGTTAGCCGTGACCGCAGACGTTCGGCCGCGCTGAACTCTTCCAGCGCTTCGTGGTGGCGGCCGGTGCAGGCCCTCAGTATCCCGGTCGAGATGTGGAGGTACAGCCTGATGTCCGGCCCGGTGTCGGTTTGCAGAGCCTGGGCGGATCGGCGCAGCCATCGCTCGGCTTCGTCGAACTGGCCTAGCCACACCATCGTGCCGGCCAGCGTGACCAGCGCGGGAGCGATCACCGGCTCCGTGCCCCAGCCATGCCGCTCGGCGAGCGTTATCGCCTCGCGGCAGCACCGCTGCGTGGTGGTGAACGGGTGGATCTTCGATGCGAACCCGAGCTGCGCGAGGCAGGATATTTCCAGGTAGGGTCGGCCGATCTGGCGGGCCAGGGCGGCTCCCTCCCGCAGGTGGCGTTCGGCGTCTGGGAGCGCCAGGGACCAGGCCTCAACGGTCCCCAGGTTCATCAGCGCCACCGCCCGCAGGTCGCTGTCCAGCGCGATGTCCTCGCCGGACTGCCCGGTCACCGGAGCGGCCAGGAACCTGACCTGTTCCACGACCCCGGCCAGGTTGCCGCGCCGCCTGGCCAGCGACAGCTGCAGTGACGCGAGCGCCACCCGGAGGCGGCGCCGGCGATCCGGCGGTGCGGTCCCGGCGTAGGTCTCAGCGACCGCCAGGTAGGCGGCCGCCTCATCCAGGCGGCCCTGTACAAGATCACCCCCCGCGCGCACTAGCGCTAGCTCCGGGTACTCCTCGCCTGGCGGGAAGGCCCGCGCCAGCGCCTGCATGGTCTGCGCGGACCCGTCCAGCGTCAGGCTGAACGAATGATCGGCGAGCAGCCGGGCCGCATCCGGCCAGTCGCCCGCCGCCTGCGTATGCCGGATGGCCTCAACAACGTGGCCGTGCTCGCTGAACCATTGCCCAGCCCGCCGGTGAAGCTCCGGAACCTGATCGGGCAGCGTCCGGCGCAGCTCCAGCCGGAGCAGATCCCCGAACAGGTGGTGGTAGCGGAACCAGGTCCGCTCGGGGTCAAGCGACACCACGAACGCGTTCGCATCCTCGAGCTCCAGCAAGAACCGTTCCGACCCCGGGCGGCCGGTCAGCAGATCCGCCAGCTCACCGTTGACCCGGTCGAGCAGGCACGTGCGCAGCAGCAGATCCTGGACCTCTCCCGGCTGGCGGTCCAGCATCTCGGCGAGCAGGTACTCCGCGACCGCGCGGTTGGTGCCGGAGAAGTCCGCGACGAAACGCTCCGGGTCGGGGTGACCAGCCAGCGAGAGCGCCGCGAGCCGCAGACCCGCGGCCCACCCTTCGGTCCGCTGGTGCAGCAGCGCCGCCCCGGCCTCCGACAGCGTGATGCCCGAGGCGGCCAGCAGCTCGCGGGTTTCCCGCGCGGTGAACGTCAGGTCCGCCCCGCGGATCTCGGCCAGCTCGCCTGCCAGGCGAAGCTGATGAAGGCGCAGCGGCAGATCGTGGCGCGTCGTCAGCATCGCGTGCACGCCGTCGGGAAGGTTCGTCAGCAACCGGGTGAGCTGACCGAGGGTCTCCGGCGAGTCCAGCTCGTGCACATCATCGATAACCACCATGACATCGCCGCCAGCATCGGCGAGCTCGGACAGCACCCTGCTGACCATCGCCGGCGCATTGAAACCTGGCGTCGCCGCCGGCGGCTCCGCGCCGCTGGGTGCGCCGCAGACATGACGGACCGCGTCGAGGAGGGCCAGCCAGAAGTCCTGCGCGTCTTGCTGGTCGCGCCGCACCTGCACGACAGCGAGCCGGTGCGGCTGACCAGGGCGGTCGGCCCACGCGCGTAGCAGTGACGTCTTCCCGCTGCCAGCCGGGGCCGAGATGATCGTGACCTTCTTCGCCGCCGCCCTATCCAGCGCCGCAAGAAGATCACCCCGGTCGATCAGCCGGAGAGTCGCCGGTGCCACGTCACAAGCCTGCCTTGGTCTCTCTGCCACGATAGCGTCGGCGAGGCACTCTTGACACCTTCCCCCTTCGGCACCTGGTCCCGGCAGTCCCAGCACGGCGTACGGCCGAAGACAGATCGCCTTGCGGCGGGAGTCAGCTGGGCCCCGTCCGGGACAAAGAATGACAGGCCCGGGACAGCGGGTCAGCTTCTATCCGATGCCGAGCCGAGTGCTCGCGTTCTGGTCGAGGACGGCCCGGGCGGCGCTTGGGTCGATGTGGAGGTCGTCGCCATTATCGATCACACGTAGGGAGACGCCCCGTTCTCGTATGGGATGTCGGTTCCGAACAGGAGCCGGTCCGCTCCGAGTGAGTGAATCGCACACCGACCGGTGCCGGGAGAAAACCACCAGCCGCAAGGGCAAGACCATCGACTTGTGGTATGCGGGCAAGACCCATGATTTCGGCGGGAACATCCAGGCCCTGTTCTACCCGTCCGGGATACCGCTGTGGGTTTCTGATGTGCTTCCCGGCAATGTCCACGACCTGGCCGCCGCCCGCGAGAACGTGCTGGGCGTGCTGCGGCCGTTCCTGGATGCCATGCCCGTGCTGGCTGATCCCGGCTATGAAGGTGCTGGTCACGGCGTCCACGTCCCAGTGAAGAAGGCCGCCGGGGTCAAGGAGCTGGACATCAGCACCCGGGCCCGCAACGCCCTGCTCCGCTCGGTGCGCTGCCTGGGCGAGCGTGGCTTCGCGCTGCTCACCCAGCGCTGGCGCACCCTGCAGCATGTCACTGCCAGCCCCGGAAGAATCGGCCTCATCGCCAGGGCTGCGCTTGTCCTGGTGCTATTCGAGCACAAGCCCCGGGTGCCTTGGGGACGCCGTGATGGCGTGAAAATCCCGGGAGCTGCGGGTCTGCGGCTGGCTGGGGTTGCTGGCGCTGCGTGGCCGGGCCTGGCGGGCTTGTGCGGGGTTTCCGCCTTTGCGGGTGTACGCGCAGGTGGAGGATGCGGTGGTGCGGCCGTCCGCTGACGTCGAATCATCATGGCGGGCCCGACCCCGGGCACAAGCCTGACGCCGGGAGCTGTCTTGAGGGCTGTGAATTGGCGCTTCGAGCCCGCGGACCAGATTTCCGCTTGCCCCCTGCTCTTGCGGGCGGCCGCGACCGTTACCGCATTCTCATGATAGGAGACCGGAATGGAAGAGGCCGGGGACGAGCCGCTGTTCTGCGAGCGGGCCGCCGGGATCGACATCGGCAAGCAGGTAGTAAGCGTCACGATCCGGGTGCCCAGCGACACTCGCCGGGGTGGCCGGCAGCAGGAGACGAGGGAGTTCGGCACCACCCGCCGCCAGCTGCTGGAGATGGCGGACTGGCTGCGCTGCTGGCAGGTGGAGCGGGCCGGGATGGAGGCCACCAGCGACTACTGGAAGCCGGTTTACTTCCTGCTGGAGCGGGAGGGTTTCGACTGCCTGCTCTACCAGGCGTCGCAGGTCAAGGCGCTGCCCGGGCGGCCGAAGACCGACCGGCTGGACTCCGCCTGGCTGGCCAGGATTACCGAGCAGGGGTCGCTGGCGGCGGGCAGCTTCGTGCCGCCGGAGGACATCCGGCGGCTCCGCACGCACACCCGCTACCGCAGGCGGCTGATCCAGGCCCGCACCGCCGAGAAGGCGCGCTGCGAGAAGCTGCTGGAGGACGCGCACCTGAAGCTGTCGTCCGTGATCAGCGACATCCACGGCGTGTCCGGCCGCGACATGCTGCGCGCCATCATCGCCGGCGAGCGCGACCCGGAAGTCCTCGCGCAGATGGCGCGGACCCGGATGCGGCGGAAGATCGCCCAGCTGCGGGAGGCCCTGGACTGCTCGTTCTTCACCGGGGACCACGCCTTCGTCCTGCAGATGATGCTGGACAACATCGACCATGCCACCGCCCGGATCACGGTGCTGGACGAGCGGATCGCTGTCTTGTGCGAGCCGTACGAGCGGCAGGTCGCCCAGCTCGACGGCATCCCGGGCTTCGGCGTCACCAATGCCCAGGACCTGATCGGCGAGATCGGCGTGGACATGGGCGCCTTCCCGACCGCCGGGCACCTGTGTTCCTGGGCCCGGCTCGCCCCCGGCGTCCGGGAGTCCGCCGGACGGCGGAAGGGAAAGAACGCCACCGGCCGCGGCAACCCCTACATCGGCGGCACCCTCGGCGAGGCCGCCTCCGGAGCGGGGCGCACCCAGACCTTTCTCGCCGCCAAGTACCGGCGACTGTGCACCCGCATGCCGAAGAAAAAAGCCCAGGGCGCCATCATGAGAGACCAGCTTGTCATCGCCCACGTCCTCCTGTCCGACCCCGAGGCCGAGTACCGCGATCTCGGCGCCGGCTACTACGAGCAGCGCGAGCGCACCAGGCGCCGCGCGAGCAGCCACGTCCGCAGCCTCGAGCGCCTCGGCTACAAGGTCACCATCGAGCCCCTCGCACCCGAGGCCGACCCCGAAACCGGCGAGCTGATCACCCGCGCCACCAGCTAACCGCCCCTGCAACCCGCCCGGCGCAGACCGCCGGGAAGCCGACGGCACAAACCGCCGTCGGCTCTAAAGGCATGCCCGGCTGAGGTCTGATTTTCGGACCAGATGATCACGTGAAAGTCGTTGGGAAAACGTCACTGGAGGCCACCCTGGCCGACAGTCACCGGGTTCCGGTGATGCGGGCTCACCTGCCAGCCCTCGACCATGGTCTTATGCACCTGGCACCCGTCCTATACACGATCCGGATCAATGGGCACCTCTACACGATCCGGATCAATGGGCACCTCGGTGCGACGATTCTGTCCGCATTCCCGGCGATGACGCCGCAGCGGGACGGCGCGGACACGGTGCTCACCGGGCTGCTGGACCGACCGGCCCTGTACGGCGTACTAGCCGAGCTTGATGCGCTCGGCCTGGACTTGCTCGAGGTTCGCCAGCTTACGCCGGACCGCGAATCACCGGCACCAGGTGACAGCCGCTCCTCATGAGCACGGTTAGCTTGCCGCGTATCCGGTCGCTGGTCTCGTTAGCCCTATTAATTCACGCGGGTTGGGGCTGGCACGGCGTGCCTGACGTAGAAAAGTGCTCCTGAGCTGGGACGGTAGGGGTGTTGAAGTCTCTGCCGGGTCCAGTTCAAGGAGCACTCTGGAAGTGAACGTTACCGCGTGGGCCAGCGGCCTGGAAGTCACCGGCGACGGAACCGGGATCGTGTCGCATGCCGGGCTCGGGCTGGTGCGGCGCCTGTCGGACAAGACGGGCCTGACCAGGGGGCTGTCGCGGGCGCTGTCCAGCGGCCGGGTGCTGGGACATGACCGGGGCCGGGTGCTGGCCGATATCTCGTGCGCGATCGCGGACGGTGCCCGCGCGATCAGCGATTTCCGGGTGCTTGCTGATCAGGGGGAGGCGTTCGGGCAGGTCGCGTCGGTGCCGACGGCGTACCGGACGCTGGAGGAGATCACCAGGGGCGGCACCCGGACGGAGCAGAAGCTGACCGCCGCCGTCAGCGCGGCGCGCCGCTGCGCGTGGGCGCAGGTGGTGGCGCGGCACGGCAAGCTGCCCGGGGTGCGGGTGGCGGACAAGACCCTGCAGGGCGTGACGTGCATCCGGCTGGACGCGACAGTGGTGACCGCGCACTCGGACAAGGAACTCGCGGAAGGGAATTTCAAAGGATACGGCCATTATCCGCTGCTGGGGTACTGCGATAACACCGGCGGGGAACCGCTGGCGTGGATGCTGCGCAAGGGCTCTGCGGGCAGCAACACAGCCGCCGATCACATCACCATCGTGGATGCGTCGATCGCGGCGCTGCCGCCGGCGTGGCGGCGGAACCTGATGGTGACCGTGGACGGCGCAGGCTTCAGTCACAAGCTGGTAGAGCACCTGGATGCCCTCGCCGCCCGCCGGGGGTACACGCTGGTCTACTCGTGCGGGTGGGAACTGGACGCCCGGGAGAAGGCCGCCATCCGGCTGGTCCCCGGGGAAGCCTGGCAGATCGCGGTCGATCACCGCGGCGAGATACGCGAGCGCCGCGCCGGTGACGCGTGCCCGGACACCGGCTGCGGGCACCGCGCCTGCTGGATCGAGGAAGCCCACGTCACCGAGCTCACCGGGCTGCTGCGCGACGGCCCGGACGGGGATCAGCTGAAGGACTGGCCGAAGACGATGCGGATCTTCGCCCGCCGCGAGCGCCCGCACCCCGGCGCCAAGCTGTCCCTGTTCGAGCACGAGGACGGCTACCGCTACCAGCTGTGGGTCACCAACCTCCCCGCAGGCACCAGGGGCTGGCGCGGGCAGAATGCCTACATCGACGCCGGCCACCGGGTGCACGCCCGGGTCGAGGACTCCATCCGCACCGGGAAAGCGACCGGGATCAGCCGGCTCCCCTCTCACGATTACAAGCTCAACCAGGCGTGGCTGACCGCGGCGATGATGGCGCAGATCCTGCTCGCCTGGCTCAAGCTCCTCGCCCTGGACGGTGACCTGGCCAAGGCAGAGCCGAAAACGCTGCGCTACCGCGTCCTGCACGCCGCCGCCCGCCTGGTCCGCGGCGGACGCCGCCGCCGCTGGAAGATCGCCGCGAACTGGCCGTGGGCCGAGGCAATCACCCGGGCCTGGCAGCGGATCTGCGCACTGCCCGGCACCAGCTGACCAGCACCGACCCGTCCCTGCGACCTGCGGAAGGAACCCCTGGGCTCGTGGAACCCCCGGCACCCGGCCCGCCAGCCGGGTCATAGTCATACCCGGAGGCTAAAATCTCCGCTGTCGCCGCGATCCTGGAGACACTCCGCGGCAGCCAGCGACCTGTGTGAATGATCAGGCCTGGCACCCGTCCTATACACGATCCGGATCAATGGGCACCTCTACACGATCCGGATCAATGGGCACCTCGGTGCGACGATTCTGTCCGCATTCCCGGCGATGACGCCGCAGCGGGACGGCGCGGACACGGTGCTCACCGGGCTGCTGGACCGACCGGCCCTGTACGGCGTACTAGCCGAGCTTGATGCGCTCGGCCTGGACTTGCTCGAGGTTCGCCAGCTTACGCCGGACCGCGAATCACCGGCACCAGGTGACAGCCGCTCCTCATGAGCACGGTTAGCTTGCCGCGTATCCGGTCGCTGGTCTCGTTAGAGGAGGGCAACTACGACATCGCCGAATTCGCGCCATCAAATCGGCGGATAAAAAGGGCCTCGGTTGGCCTGACACTCGATGGGAAGCGCGAGAATAGAGAGGCACGTGATGTTTCTGGACGTGCACACTCTCAGCGTTCGTGAAGCCGACATTGGATGACGCAAGCCGGGCGATCCGACCCTTCGACCTCGACGAGGATCCCCGAACGCGCACTCGAGGCCGGCCGGCTTCGGTTGGGCGGATACCAGCCTCACGTGCCCGCGTATCCTGCTGCCAACCGGGGCGTCGGGAAGACCGCGCTGCTGGACGCAGCGGTGGCGCGCGCGGAGAACTGCTGGCTGCCGGGTACTGAGGGCTGCCGGTGCGATCGGGTCGCTCGCTGAAATCTCCGGTCCGTTCCGACCGGAGGCGGGCCGCGTTTGTGCATTTTCGGGCATTACGCTCTTCCTGGGGTGTCGCGGGTCTCCGGCAGTCCGAGGTGGTCCGCCAGCCATGGCCCGGTCACGCTGCCGGGGGCGCCCGCGACGTCTCCCGGTGTCCCCGCTGCGACGATGTGCCCGCCGTCCGGGCCGCCGCCTGGGCCCATGTCGATGAGGTGGTCGGCGGCGGCGAGCAGGTCCAGGTCGTGGTCGATGACAATGATGGTGGCGCCGGCCGCGAGCAGCCGGTCGAACACGTCGGCCAGGGTGGCCACGTCGAGCGGGTGCAGGCCGGTGGACGGCTCGTCGAGGACGTACAGCGCGCCGCGCTGGCTGCTGCGCAGCCGGGAGGCGATCCGCAGCCGCTGCGACTCGCCGCCGGACAGGGATGGGGTGGGCTCGCCGAGCCGCAGGTACCCCAGGCCGACCTCGCTGACGGGCCGCAGCGCCGCGGCGACCGGGGGCCGGCCGGCGAACCGCTCCAGGGCGTCGTGGACGCTGAGGCCGAGCACGTCGGCTATGGTCAGGCCGTCGATCTTGACGGCCAGCGTGGCGTCGTTGAAGCGGGCGCCGTAGCAGGTGGGGCACTGGACGGCGATGTCGGGCAGATACTGGACGTCGAGGTCAATGTGGCCGAGCCCGCGGCAGGTGGGGCACTGGCCCTCGCGGGTGTTGAACGAGAAACGCCCCGGCTTCCAGCGCCGCCGCCGCGCATACGCGGAGTCCGCGAACAGGCGGCGGATCTGGTCGAACGCCCCGCAGTAGGTCGCGGGCGTGGACCGCGCGTTCTGGCCGATCGGCGAGGCGTCGATCTGGACGATCTGGCGGATGCCGCCGAGGTCCAGGCGGCGGACGTGCCCGGGCAGCGCCGACCCGCTGAGCAGCGCCCGCGCGGCCGGGATGAGGCTGTCCAGGACGAGGGCGGTCTTCCCGGCGCCGGACGGCCCGGCCAGCGCGGTCAGCCGGTGGGCCGGGAAGGCGGCGGTAAGGTCGTGCAGGTTGTACAGGTCGCCGATCTCGATCGTGATCTGCCCGCCGGGACCGGCCCGCGCCGGGCGGTCAGCCGGCACGGCCGTGGCACCGGCCAAGAACGGTCCCATGATCGAGTGCGGGTCGGTTTCGAGCTGACCGGGGGTGCACTGGGCGATCACCGTGCCGCCGCTGGCGCCGGCCCCGGGGCCGAGTTCGATGACCCAGTCCGCGGCGCGGATGAGCTCCCGCTCGTGCTCCACCACGACCACGGTATTGCCGTTCCCGGCCAGCGCGGTGATCGTCTTGCGCAGCCCTTCGACGTTGGCCGGGTGCAGCCCGACCGACGGCTCGTCCAGCACGTACAGCATGCCGGTGGTGCTGGCCCGTACCGTCGAGGTGAGCTCGATCCGCTGCCGCTCCCCCGTCGACAGCGACGCACCGGGCCGGTCCAGGGTCAGGTAGCAGAGCCCGACCTCCAGCAGCGGCGTGAGCCTGCCGTTCAGCTCGGCGAGCAAACCGGTGGTCATTCGGCTGAGCTCGGCGGGCAGCCCGGCGGGCGGCCCGGCCGCGAACTCGCGCAGCTCGCCCAGCCCGAGCGCGCTGATCTCGGCGATGTTGCGCCCGCCGAGCTGTGAGGTCAGCGCCTCGGGCCGCAGCCGGGTGCCGTGGCACACCGAGCAGATGCGGGTGATGAGGAAACGCTGCACCAGACGGCGCGTGCGCTCGTTGTTGCTGCGCAGCGAGCGTTCCACCGCGGCGACCGCGTTGTCGTAGTTAACTGACAGCTGCACCGTCCGCCCGTTCCGCCCGGACAGCGTCACCTGCTGCTGGATCGGCTCACCGTGCAGCACGATGTCACGCTCGCGGGAGGTCAGCGACCGGTACGGCACATCGAGCCGGACACCAAGCTCGCCCGCGGCATACATCGACAGCCGCCGCCCGCCGGAATTCCATGGCAGCACCGCGCCTTCGGCGATCGTCTTGCCCGGGTCGGGAACCACGGCGGCGATGTCGACCTCGGACCGCACGCCCAGGCCGTGGCAGGCTGAGCACGCGCCGTAGGAGTTGAAAGCGAAGGACTCGGCGCTGGGAGGCTCGAAGTGCGCGCCGCACACCGGGCAGACTACTTCCATGCCCTGCGTGGCGACCGACGGCCCGACCCGGTGGCCGTTCGGGCATAGGTGCGAGCCCAGCCGCGACATCATCAGGCGCAGCACGTTGAGCACCTCGGACATGGTGCCGACCGTGCTGCGCGGCCCCGGTACCGGCGGGCGCTGCCGCAGCGCCAGCGCAGGCGGGAGGTGGTCGATCCGGTCCACGTCCGGTCGCTGGGCCTGGGTCAGCCGCCGGCGGCTGTAGGTGCTCAGGCTCTCCAGGAACCGCTGCATGCCCTCGGCGTACAGCGTGCCCATGGCCAGTGACGTCTTGCCCGACCCGGACACGCCGACTACCGCGACCGTCCGCCACAGCGGCACGTCGACGTCGACATCCCGCAGGTTGTTGTGCCGGACCCCGCGCACCGCGATGACCGTGGGCAGGGTTCCCAGCACGGAAATATCACCAGCCGCCATACCAGGCAACCTACGGCCCTCCGCCGGCGGCCGCTCCGTCAGCGCCGGGCGCCGTGACGGCTTGTGTACAGCGGCAGTGGTGAGGGCAGACATGGGCCGGCACCCTTTGTTCGCGACCGGAAGCCGTCGGGGGCCCGTACGGGAAAGGCTCATGCGGGCACCCGCGACGCGGATGGGCAGCAGGCAGGAAGGTGCACCGGCCGCGGCCAACTCCTCGGCCCAGGCCCGCGCCGGGGCCCGCGCTTGCCCGGCCCCGGGTGCGTTGTGGTCAGGGGTGGACCGGTCCGCTGGGCCCGCGGTCGAGGCGCAGCGACTGCATGATGGCGAACGTGGTGGTGGTGGTGAAGATCTCGATGTCCGCGGCGGCCAGCACGCCGGTGTACTTCGCGATGATGGGCGCGGCCGCGCGCTCGGTGACGGTGTCGAGGTGGGCTTTAACCCCGGCCCAGGCGTTCTCCCCGTAGTGCATGTAAAAAGGCACCGGGTCGACGGTGGCCAGCGCCTCTCTCGCGCTGGCTTCGATGTCGGCGATGTAGGCCTGGTGCACCGCGACGTCATCGCGGGTGGCGAGCCGGCCGAGGTGCCCGCAGATGAAGTGGGTCCACGGGTAGGACAGCGCGGTGGCCGGGGCGGCCATGTAGCCGGGGACGTCCTCGGACAGGTTGGTGTTGTAGATGGGCACCCAGCCGGCGTTGACGACGTCGATGAGCATCAGGGTGTCGTGGCCGGGGAAGTGGATGTAGATGTTGTCCGGTGAGTGGTTGGGGCCGTGCCAGGCCAGCTCGGCGGGCTCACCGCCCACCTCCAGGGTGTACCGGTCGGCGAACGTCACTTCCGGGACGGGCCGGGCCGGGTCATCATCGCGCAGCAGCAGCCGCCGGGTCTCCTCGTGCCCGATCCGGGTCACGTCCCCGCCGAACAGGAAGGCCGCGCCGGCGTGGTCGGCGTGGTGGTGGGAGTAGACGAGGTGGGTCACCGTGCTGGGCACGCCGTTGGCAGCGGCGATCTCATCCACCGCCCGCCGCAGGTTGCCGCCGATGGACGGGGGAGCGTCGAACAGCACGACGCCGTCCCGGGTGGCCAGGAACGTGGACTGGTAGACGCCGTCGGTGACCCAGTACAGATTCCGCTCGACACGTCCGACGTAGTACCCCTGCTCGTTGAGGGCCGCGCCGAGCGAGGACCGGGGCACGGGCGCGTAATCGGGCAGGTCCGCGGCACCGCTTGCGCCGGAGGCTGGTGATGTCACGGTATCTCCCTTAAATCTGGTGGCACGTCCTTGGACGGCGGGCGTGCCTTCGCGACGGATCCAGGCTTGCCGCCAGTCAGGTGAGAGGTCGTCACCGGATCCTGGTGATTCGCGCGCCGCCGACCGAGCTTACGCAGGCCTGATACCCAGCCCGGGTTCTCACGGGACAGCCGGAGGACCAGCGCCCTGATGTCCCGGCGGGTGGCTGGCCGTCCGGACTTGCCGGGCCTGAACCTGGCGGCCCATCGGCGGCGGATGATGTCGCAGTGCCAGCGTAGAATCGTGTCCAGGCTGACCAGCTGCCGCAGCCCATGGCGGCGGGCTTTCGGTATCACCCTGAGCAAAGTCCGCCAGGAGCGCCCGGTCCTGGCAGGAGGGAATGCGATGACGCCGACAGCCCAGGCGGGAGTGGTCTTCCCGCCCAGAGACCTCACCGCCTTGCTGGACCTGAGCAGGTTCCTTGAGCACCACACCGAGCCAGCGCTGCTGCTCGGCCCGGACGGCGAACAGGTACCGCTGCCCGAGGAGGTCTACCGGGTCCTGGTCGAGGTGGTGCAGGCCATGCGCGAGAGCAAGGTCATCACCCTCGTCCCGCACACCCAGCGGCTGACCACCCAGGAGGCCGCCGACTTCCTCGGCATCAGCCGCCCCACGCTCGTCAAGCTCCTGGAAGACGGCAAGATCCCTTACGACCAGCCGGGCAGGCACCGCCGGCTCCTGTTCACCGACCTGCTCGCCTACCAGCAACGACAGCACGCCCACCGGCGCGCCGCTCTAGACCAGATGACCGAGGACGCCAGCGAGGCTGGCATCTACGGCGGCACCCCCGAGGACTACACCGCAGCACTGAAGGCAGCCCGCAGGCGAGCCGCCCGCGCGGAGGACGCCTCCTGACATGCCGCGCTACACGGCAGTACTTGACGCCTGCGTACTCGTGCCCATCGCGCTCGCCGACACCCTCCTGCGCGTGGCCGAAAAGGGCCTGTACCGCCCGCTGTGGTCCGACCGGATCCTCGCCGAAGCACAGGCGGCCACCGAGGAGATCCACCCCGGCATGGACGCGGGCAAGCGCTTCGCGCAGATGCGTGAGGCCTTCGAAGACGCACTGGTCACCGGCTGGGAAGAACTCGAGCCAGGAATCCGGCTACCCGACCAGGACGACCGGCACGTGCTCGCGGCAGCGATCCGGGGCGGCGCGCATGGCATCATCACCGCGAACGCGAAGGACTTCCCCGCCACCGCGCTCGAACCGCTCGGGCTGGAGGCGGTCCGCCCCGACGACTTCCTGCTCGACCAGCTCGACCTCAGCCCGCCCACCATCCTGCAAATCATCCGCGAGCAAGCGGCCCGCACCAGAAGGCCGCCACTCACCCCGCGAGACCTGGCGACCCTCCTCGGCAGGGCAGGCGTACCCGTCGACAGGCTGTGCCGCGTCCGCACAATGGCATGCATTCCCGAGCTATCGAGAAAACCTACTTTGGCCAGATCAATAATCAGGCGCTCAGGGTTGCTGCCTACAAGATTGTCGAGATTCCCGAAACGCCTCGGTCGGTGACCGCGACCGACAACGGCCCGGCCGATGAGCCGCACAGCGTAGCGGCGGCCGCCTCAGCCGACGCCGGTGGCGTGGGCGACGACCGGTGTCACACTCGTGCCGTACGCGCGAATCAGCGTCGGCTTGCCATCCTCATCGACCTCCATGTGGGTCGACAGGTAAAGGGTGACTTGCTCGTTGGTCGCCGGAATCGTCCCTTGATGCGTCTCCAGCGGCGCGGTTTGCCGACCGCGCCACACAGTCTCGTGGACGATGGTGTTCCCCTCGACCACCATCGAGACCGTCTCGCCTCGCATGTCGGGATGGGCCTCGAGAATGGGTTGGAACCGGGCTACGTAGCTGGCTGGACCTTCCGATTTCCGCCCACGGATATGATCCACGAGGACGACTCCCGGGCTTAAATTCTCGACAATCGCGTCGTAGTCGCGACTGTTCCAGGCCGCGAGCACTGTCCGCTCACGATCCCGCATGATCTCACTGTTCATCAGACCCCCAACACTGGGTAAACCTCATGTGAGCCGAACGTTAGCGGCCCCGTAGTCACCGCGCAAGGGCCATCCACGTCGGGCGCCAAGGGCGGGAAGATCTTTTGGCCCCGCCCCTCCACACGAGCCGAACCCTACGGGCGTCCCAATCGTGCGCTGCGCATCGTGGTCCTGGCCGTCCTCGCAGGGGGCGCCAGCGCGGGCAGGCACTAAAGCGGCTGTATTGATGAAGAGCTCGCACTCCTGCGTGGCCGGTCTCGGCTGTGCTCTGAGACCGAACCGGGGCCGGGCCTAGTTGACCCGGCCCCAGCATGAGTAGCCCGGTTTACAGCAGAGTGGTGACGGCCTTGACCTCGGTGTAAGCCTCGAGCACCTCGTGGCCCATCTCGCGGCCCCAGCCGGACTGCTTGTAGCCGCCGAACGGCAGGGCCGCGTCGAACACGTTGTAGCAGTTGATATAGATGCTGCCGGCTCTGATCTTCTTGGCCAGCGCGTGGGCCTTGGAGATGTCCTTGGTCCAGATGCCCGCGCCCAGGCCGTACGGGGTGTCGTTGGCGGCGGCCGCGACCTCGTCCAGGTCGTCGAACGGGGAAGCGACCACCACCGGCCCGAAGATCTCCTCACGTACGACCGTCATCTCCGGGTGCGTGTTGGTGAGCACGGTGGGCTCGACGAAGTAGCCGCGGTCGCCGTGGCGCCCGCCGCCGGACAGGGCGGTGGCGCCTTCGGCTATGCCGGAGTCGACGTAGCCGGTCACACGGCGCAGCTGCTCGTCGGAGACCAGCGGGCCCATCTGCGTGTCTTGCTCCAGCCCGGGGCCGAGCTTGATGGACTTGGCGATCTGGGCCACGCCGTCAACCACCTCGTCGAAGCGGCCCCGCTGGACGTACAGGCGCGACCCGGCGACACAGCACTGCCCGTGGTTGAAGAAGATCGCGCCGGCCGCGCCCGCGATCGCGCTGGGATCGGCGTCATCGAAGACGACGTTCGGGCTCTTGCCGCCGAGCTCCAGGCTGACCTTCTTCAGATTCCCCGTCGCCGCGTTGGCGATCAGCTTGCCTACCTCGGTGGAGCCGGTGAAGGCGACCTTGTCCACGTCGTGGTGCGCCGCCAGGGCCGCCCCGGCGGTCTCGCCGAAGCCTGGCACCACGTTCACCACGCCGTCGGGAACGCCGGCCTCGGCGATGAGCTGGGCGAGCAGCAGCGCGGTCAGGGGGGTCTGCTCGGCGGGCTTGAGCACTACGGTGTTGCCGCAGGCCAGCGCCGGAGCGAGCTTCCACGCGGCCATCAGCAGCGGGAAGTTCCACGGGATGATCTGCCCCACGACACCGACCGGCTCGCGCAGCGTATAGGAGTGGAAGTTGGCACCCGGCATGTACGGCACCGAGAGAGTTTTTGTGTCTCCCTCAAGCTTGGTGGCCCAGCCGGCCATGTACCAGAACATGTCGGCGGATAGCGGCACGTCAGCCGCCCGGGCCACGGCGAAGGGCTTGCCGTTGTCCAGCGACTCGAGCTGGGCGAGCTCGTCCAGGTGCTCGTTGATCAGATCACCGATCCGCCAGATGATGCGGCCGCGCTCGGACGTGGTCATCCGGCCCCACGGGCCCTCCTCGAACGCCCGGCGCGCGGCCCGCACGGCCCGGTCGATGTCCTCAGCCTCCCCTTCGGCGACGCGGGCGAGGGTTTCGCCGGTGGCGGGGTTGGGGGTCTCGAAGGTCCGGCCCGACGCCGCATCGGCCCACTGCCCATTGATGAACAGCTGCCGGGGGGTGCCGAGGAACTCCTCTACGTTCCGTTCCAGGGTCACTGTCATGAACACTCATCTCCCTTGCCGCACAGCACCGACAACCGCGCGGTCGCAGGCAGCTCGCAATCGCCGCCCTCCGCGCGCCTTGCCGGCCGGGGCACAGCCTTGCCAACCGAAGCACATCTGATAATCCCCAGTGTCCGCCGGCCTGGGCGCCACGACACCTGTCCAACTGGGCGGACCAGCACACCCAGGAGGACGGCATCGCCACTGTCCAGTCGTTCGCGGGCTGCCGACCAGAAATACGGGCGTAACCATCTCTTGACAGCCAGGTAATCCTGGGCAAATTCTGGCATAGCAGGTCAGGAGTCCAGGTGCCCAATCTTCCGGGGAAGCTCGCGATGATTGAGAGCGACGTGCCGCCTGCCGAATGGTGGCGGGAAAAGAGCCCCGGCCAGCTAGCCGGCCCGCAACGGGGCGGGGCGGACAGTCCCTTCCCGCCTCGCTCCCTGGCCAAATTCCATGCCCCGGAGATCGTCTTCGGCCCCGGCGCGCTGACGGAACTCGGCCACTGCGCCGGCCGGCTCGGTGCGCGGCGGCCGTTCCTGGTCACCGATCCGGGGCTCATCGAGGCGGGCTGGGCGGATGAGGCCCTCGCCTACTTGCGGCAACACGGGCTACGCCCGACAGCGTGGCACGACGTTACCCCCAATCCCAAAGACAGCGAGATCGAAGCCGGCTTCGATCGGTACGCCGAAAGCGGCGGCGACGTGATCATCGGGCTGGGCGGCTCCTGCATCGACGCGGCGAAGGGTGTGGCGATCCTGGCCGGCAACGGCGGCCGGATCCTCGGTTACGAGGGAGTGGACAAGGTGGCGCGCCCCATCCCGCCCACCGTGATGGTGCCCTCCACCTCGGGCACAGGCGCCGATGTGTCGCAGTTCGCGATGGTCACCGATACGGCGGCCCGCATCAAGATCACCATCATCAGCCGCACGCTGGTGCCGGAGATCTCCGTGATCGACCCGCGCCTGCTGACCACGATGCCGGACTGGCTCAACGCCGCCACCGGGCTGGATGCGCTGACGCATGCCATCGAGGCGTTCGTGTCCCGTGCGCATAACCTGCTGACGGACCACTACGCGCTAAATGCCGTCCGGCTGATCACGAACCATCTGCTGTCCGCCCAGCTGCGGCCGAAGGACGCCAGCCCGCGCCTGGCCATGGCCCAGGGGTCATTGGAGGCGGGCATGGCGTTCACCAATGCCATCCTGGGCGCGACGCACGCGATGAGCCATCAGGTCGGCGGCCTGCTGGACCTCCCGCACGGCGTGCTGAATGCCGTACTGCTGCCCCACGTCATCAGGTTCAACGCGCAAGCCGCGCCGGAGCGGTTCGTTCCGCTGGCCGCGGCCGGAGGCGTCCGCATCGAGGGCGTGCCCGCCGGCGAAGTTGCGCTGCTGCTCGCCGAACGGGTCCGCGGACTGGCCGACGAGGTGGGCGTGCCGAAGCGGCTGGCCGCGCTCGGTGTCAGCCAGGACATGCTGCCCCAGCTGGCCCGGACCACGTTGAAGGACGCCTGTTTGACCACCAACCCCCGCGAAGCCGGCGTCGGCGACATCGAGGCACTGTTCCGGGCTGCGCTGTGACTGGAGCGCCGGCGAACGGACCAGGACGCGCTGCCCATCAGGGCGGCGATCTGGAGGCCCTGACCGGCCTTCGCTCCGGCAAGCGCTCCTACTACCCCGAATACGTCCGCTCCGCGGAGCGGCTCGAACAGGCCGTACAAGCGCTGGATGGTATCTCCCGAGCCCTGGTGCGCACCGCCGCCGGCCCGCGCACGCTGGTCGAGTGGGTGGTGCGGACGGCAACGGCGCACCTGCGTGCCGACTGGCTGCTGTTCGTTGTGGCCGACGGGGTCCTGCCTGCCGCGCACCCACGGTTTCTCGCGGTGGTCAGCGGGGAGCTCATCGACGACGAAAGCAGGCTGCCCGCCGACGTGCACGAACATCTGGCGGTCCTGCGCGGCCGTCCCTGGGAGGTCGAGTCCCACGACAGCGGCCAGGGCTGGGTGCGCGTATCGATGACCCTGGATGACGAGCCAGTCGGGGGCATAGCAGCACGGCCGAGCGCGGGGCTGGAGGTGGCCGGTACCGATCGCGCCATTTTGAGGGTGCTGGCCAACCAGGCCGCCGTGGCGCTGCACAACTCATTCCTGTTCCACGCGACGACCCAGTTGCGTGGCCGCAGCGATCAGCTATACGACGCGACCGCGCAGCATGCCAGGGACCTGGCGGCGCGCAGCACCGAGCTCGCCGAGACGCAGCGCCAGCTCGTCGCGGCGATGCAGCGGCAGGCCTTGGACGACGAGCGGCACCGCATCGCGCGCGAACTGCACGACAGCGTGACCCAGTCTGTGCTGTCCGTTGGCATGACCATCGAGGTGTGCCGCGCCGAGCTGGAGGGCATGGGCGGCCCGGCCGGGGAGATCGCCGAGCGCCTGGCGCCGGCGAAGGACCTCACCCGGCATGCTGCCGAGCAGCTGCGCGCCGCGATCTACGCGCTGCACCGGGCTGCCGACGAGCCGGCCGGTCCGCTGCCCGTCATGCTCCAGCGGCTGTCCACAGTGCACCAGCCCACCAACCTGCACGTGAAGGCAATACTTGAAGGGCACCCAATCGCGCTGCCGCCCGAAGTCGAGCAGTCAATACTGCGGTGGACCGGGGAAGCACTGTTCAACGCGGCGGCGCACGGCAAGGCCACGCGCGCGGTGGTCCGGCTGCGTTACCGGGCCGATGTGCTCGCCCTCAGCGTCTCCGACAACGGGACCGGCGACCCGGCCCAGTTGCGTCGCGCCCTGCGGCTGTCACGCGCATCTGACCTGTCCGGACGGCACCGCGGGCTGGCGAACATGCTGGCCCTGGCGGATGACCTGGGCGGCGCGCTGTCCATCCGCCGGTCCCGGTCAGGCGGTGTCATTCTCCGCCTGGGCATCCCGCTGCCCTTGTCCGGGCCCAGGGCGGCCGGTGGCCGACTGCCGGCGGAGGGCTGCGATGGCGATGCATAAGGCACAGCCGGCTCAAGAAGAGGCCGACGGCGAGGTCCCGGTCAGGATCGTGCTCGTGGACGATCACGCGATCCTCCGGCAGGGCCTGCGCGCGCTGCTGGACCGGAAGCACGACTTGCAGGTCATCGGAGAGGCCGGCTCGGCTCGTGAGGCACTGGCCGTGGTTGAGCGGACCCGGCCGGCGATCGTGCTGCTGGACATGAAGCTGTCCCCCGCATCGGACCACGACGGGCTGAGCGTGTGCGCTCAGCTGACCAAGCAGTATCCCCGACTCAAGGTCCTCGTACTCTCCACCTTCGCGGACGACGCGCTGGTGATCAGCGCCATTCAGCACGGGGCATGCGGATACGTGGTCAAGGACGTCGACGCCATCGAACTGGCGCAGGCAATCCGTTTGGTCGCCAGGAACGGGAGCGCGTTCGACTCCCGCTCGGCCGCCGCCATGATGCGGTCGATCCATGCGCCTCAGTCACGGTCAGCGCTAACCGGCCGTGAGCTGAGCGTGCTGCGGCTGGTCGCAGGTGGCCTAAGCAACCGGGGCATCGGCGCGCAGTTGTATCTGTCGGAGACGACAGTGAAATTTCACATCCGCAACATCATGCGCAAGCTCGACGCGAGCAGTCGCGCCGAGGCGGTCTACAAGGCCGCCAAGGCCGGCGTGGACCTGACGTCGACCTGACCACATTTGCCGCTGCCTAGCCGACGGTGAGCACCAGCCAGCCTCCGTGATGCTCGTGCACCGAACAGGGCTGGCCGGCGCGCTCGCCCAGCTCACCGAGCTGGCGTAGATCAAAGGTGCGGATATGGCCGTAGGCGGCGATGGGTTCGTCCTCTACCGGGACGGCGACCACTACCTGGTGGCGGGCGACACGGAGCGCCTCGCGGATCACGGCGCGGCCATGATCGGGGCTCACGTGCTCCAGAACGTGGATGACGCTGACAGTATCGGCCCAGCCGTCTGGCATGGGAATCCGTGCAGCATCGCACACCAAAGTGCTCACTTGCAGCCCGCGGGCGGCGGCCACGGCCGTCAGCAGGCGCATAGTGCCACTGGACAGGTCGGAGGCGGTCACCGTATTGGCCGGCCGCTCGGCCAGCAGCAACGGGAGGAAGCCGAAGCAGGAGCCAAGGTCGAGCACCTGGCCCGCCGGGATGAGCTGCAGTGCGTGCGCGTATACGGGGGCCAACTCGCTGATCGTGGTGCGTTCGTGGCCGTTCGCCGCGGGCAGCGCCTGCCAGCACTGGCGGACTCGGGCCAGGGTATTGCCATAGAACGTGCACCAGGCCAGCAGCGGGTCATCAATGCAGGACCGCACGATGCCAGTGAGCACGCGCTCGAAGATTTCCACCCCGGACAGCCAGCCCGGCGCGAACAGCTCTTCGGCCAGCAGCCCGGCCACGTCGTTGTCGAGCTGGTCGAGGCGCAGCCAGTGGGTCAGCTCGATCCGGCGGCCGCGCTCGGCCAGGCAGAAGTGGTCGGTACGGACCACGGGATCGGGGCCTCCGGCGCCGCCACCAGGCCGATCGGCGCGCAGGACGCTGACGAGGTGGTCGTCGTAGCGGCCGTGCGGGCACGGCGCAAGCGGGTCGATTTTCTGCGGAAGCGAGGAGATGAGGTTCGGCTCGCTCATCGTCCGGTCGCCTCCGCCGATATCTGCTGGGCTGCGCGCTGCAGCCCGCTGAGATCGGCGACCACCTGTACTCGGTCGCAGAACTCCGCGTAGCGTGGCAGGTCGCACGCCCCGAGCCCCCAGGAGTATCGGGATTCCGGGGTCAGCCAGATCGTCTCGCGGACCCTCCGGGTGATTTCCTGGAAGGTATCCAGCCGGGCGTCGTTGCCGTTGCCCCGCCCGTCCCCGAGCACGATGAGCGTGGCGCGGCGATCGAGCGCTGCTGAGTGCTCCGACAGCAACTGGGTGAATGTCGCACCGTAGTCGGAGCTGGCGTCGACGTCAAGCAGGCCGCCGGCGGGCAGCCCGTCGAACACCAGCCCGAGCGCCCGTTCCACCGGATGCTCGGCGAACAGCTCGGTGATCTCGACCGGCGCGTCGACGAAAGCGAACGAGCGGGTCTGCGTGAACAGCGACTGCATGCCGTAGACCAGGTGCAGCGTGAACCGCGCGGTCGCGCGCACCGACAGCGAAACGTCGGTCAGCAACAGCAGCCGGGGCTTGTCAGCGGTACGGCTGGTGGTGACCGGCTGGAACGGGATGCCTTCATAACGCATGTTCTTGCGCATAGTTCGGCCCGGGTTGACGCGGCCGCGCGGTGTGTTGCGCTGCCTGCTGGTCCGGGCGCCCCGGAGCTGATGGGCCAGTCGGCGTAGCGCCTCCTCCAGCTCGGCCCGCTCCTGCTCGTCGACGGTCTCGGTCCGCCCGCCTTTGGCGACTCTGGCCTCCACCACAGCGCTGCCGATCTTGTCCAGGTAGCGTCGCAGCAGCTCGGGCAGCTCCGCGATGATGCCTGCCAGCTGTCGCCGCAGCATCGCCAGGGCCCGCTCGTCCAGATCCGCGTCGGCTGTCTCGAGCCAGCCGAGAAGCACCTCCTGCTGTGCCACCGTCAGTGCGGTGTCGACCCGGTGCCCGGTTGCCGGAGCGAGCTGGCCCGGCAGGCCGGGGTTGTGCAGCCGGTCGGTTTCCAGCTGCACCGACGCCCCCGCGTCCCTCGCGCTGTCCACGCCCTCCTTCGACAACACGATCTCGTCCGTCACCGACGCCAGGTCGATCTTGTTCGCTTCCTGGTGCAAGTTGTACTGCTGGGCGAGATCCTCCTGGCGGAAGTAATCCCTTATGTCCGCCGGCTTGCCATGGCTATGCCCCTGCTGAGGGAGCTCCGATGGCTCTTCGGAAACCGTGAACGACTCCAGCTCGCCCGTGTCGGCCAGGTCGTCGTGAGCATGGCTATGACCGTGCTCACCCGCCGGACCGGCGATCGGGCGCAGCGAGAAGAACGCGGTGAACAGCTCATCGAACAGCTCGTCGTCGCGCCGGTCCTTGATCAGCGTCACCCGCAGCGCCGCGCGCAGCGTCTGCCGGTCAGCGAGCACGCCAGGCTGCGCGGCGGCCAGCATGGCGTCCGCAGCCTCGGCGACCGACACGCGCACGCCGAACAGCCTCAGCAAGCGTACGAACCGGTGCAGGCTGCCTTCCACACCCAGCTCCTGTCAGTCGTGCCGTCGGCGCGTGATCGCTGCGAACGACCGGCTGCCCTGGCCCTGTCCGGGCGAGGTTCGGCGGGTCGGACCGGGGCCCGGAGCGCCGTAATACCCCTTATCGTGCCGGCCCGGCCGGTCCATGCCCGCTCGGACGTTCCTGCCGTCGGCCTGGTCGTCCAGGCGGTTTCCGTCAGCACGGCTCGGGCCCTCGCTGTGCCCGTTGCCGTCGGCGTGCCCGCGATCGGCCCCCCGATCCCTGCCCTGACCATGCTCGTGCCCGTGACCTTCGCCCTCCCCGTGGGCATGGCCGGCGTCGGGCAGCACGCGGTTCGGGTCGACCAAGCGGGGCATCGCCTCCACCGCACACTGCATGTCCCGCTCATGCTTCAGCACGATGTTGGCTGTGTCGGCCAGCACGCCAGCGTCGAGCTCGTCGACACCGAGGACGGTCAGCGTGCGCGCCCAGTCGATCGTCTCGGAGATGCTGGGGCTCTTGCGCAACGGCAGTTGCCGCAGCCCGCGCACCACCTGCACCAGCTGCCGGGCGGCAGCCTCGGGCAGCCCGGTCCGCTTGGATCGCACGATCTCAAGCTCCCGCTCCGCGTCCGGGTAGTCGAGAAACAGGTGCAGGCAGCGGCGCTTCAGCGCGGCCGAGAGGTCCCGCGTGTTGTTCGAGGTGAGCACCACGTACGGCGGCGTCTTCGCCGTATAGGTGCCGATCTCGGGCACGGAGACCTGAAACTCGCCGAGGCATTCCAGGAACACCGCCTCCAAGGCCTCGTCGGCCCGGTCCACCTCGTCGATCAGCAGCACGGCCGGCTGCTCGCCGCGGATCGCGTCCAGCAGCGGGCGGGCGACCAGGAAGTGGTCGGAGAAGAACACCCCGTCATGGGCCTCGATCCGCGCGACCGCCGCGGGGATATCCGGAGCATCGGTGATGATGTCGTTGATCTTCTCGCGCAGCATCTGGGTGTACAGCAACTGCTTGCCGTAATCCCACTCATACAACGCCCGGGTCTCGTCCTGCCCCTCGTAGCACTGCAGCCGGAGCAGCCGGCGGCCGGTCACCGTGGCCAGCGTCTTGGCGAGCTCGGTCTTGCCGACGCCGGCCGGCCCTTCCAGCAGGACCGGCTTGTTCAGCCGGGTCACTAGGTAGATGGTGGTGGCCAGCCGCCGGTCGGTGATGTATCCGGCTGCGGCGAACCGGCTGACGACGTCGTCGATCGACAGAAAGGGACCGAGGTCGCCTGCCGACGTGGGCACATGTCCTCCAGTTCGTCCGGCACGGGGAATTCGACCGCCGCGTACGGTCAGCTGAGCAGGTCGTCGAGGTCGCCATTCATGCAGTGCTCGACGACCGGACGGACCGTCTCGAAGGTGCATTCCTTGGCGTTGCCGGGGGTGCAGGCGTCGCCGAGTACGTGACGGGTGATCCGGTCGACGTCGGCCGCGTCACCGGTGACCGTCGTGGCGTTCTCGTAGTACTTTGTCGGTCCCTTGCCGAGCCGGTTCTTGGAGTAGCTGTCCTGGGTCACATCGGTGAATTTCTCCGGGATACCCACGTCCCGCAGTAGCCGGATGGCCGCGTCCAGTGCCGCCGCGGCGGCCTGCACGGCGGTCATGCCGTGTGTGTCCACACCCATCTGATCGGCGATGTCGGCGAACCGCTGGTAGGCCACTGGCATGTTGAACGCCCACACCCGCGGCAGCGCGATCGCGTTGTTCAGGCCATGGTGGAGGTCGTAGAAGGCACTGACCGCATGCGAGATCGAGTGGATGATGCCGAGGCCGCCGGAGTTGAACGCCTGCGCGGCAATGTACTGGGCGTACATCATGCCCTCGCGGCCGGGCAGGTCCTGGCCATTCCACACCGCCGCGCGGAGGTTCTCCGAGGTCAGCTTGATGGCGTACAGCGCGTTGCCCAGCGACGGCGGGAAGTTCAGCCGGGACACGTACGGCTCCGAGGCATGCGCGAGCACGTCGAAGCCGCACTGAGCGGTGTAGTCAAGCGGGCAGTCGTAGTACAACACGGGGTCGTCGATGGCCAGGCTGGTCACGCAGGCATCGTCGAACGCCACGTACTTGTGCGGCTGATCAGGGTCAGTGGTGGTGTCGGTGATGACGTAGGCCCAGGAGGTCTCTGAACCGGTGCCCGCTGTCGTGGAGACGGCGATATGCGGCGGATTCTTCGGGTTCTCTGACTTGTTGAAACCCTCGAACTCGTTGACGCTGCGGCCGTCGTGCGCCACCGAGATCCGGGCTCCCTTGCAGGCATCGTGCGCCGAGCCGCCGCCGATCGAGACGAACGAGTCGCACTTGGTTTCCTGGTACAGCGCTACGGCGTCCATCACGTTGTAGTCCTTGGGATTGGACTCAACCTTGTCGAAGAGCACCGTCTCTAGGCCGTGGTACTTCAGCGACTCGACGATCTTGTGGACGGTGTCGCTGCCCCGCAGGCCGGTGGTCATCACCAGGATCTTCCTGAAACCCAGCTTCTTCGCTTCCGGCCCGATCATCTCGTGCGCACCCGGGCCCAACATCGCCCTGGGGAAGGGGTGGAACTCCTTGATCGGGAATGGCTTGAGCAGTTCGTCAACCTGCATAACGCACGGGCTCCCTTCCATATGGGTCGTAGTCCCGGAGGCTAAGCAGCGGCGCTCCGATCCGGAAGCCGCGCGCGCCGATTCCGATCGACAGCGCGTCTATTCGGCCCGGACGGGCAGGACGGCACCTGCCCGATCGAACGGGCCGCGCCGCCGCCCGCGCGGGTACCTGCCCAACCGGAGGGGGCAATGGCGGCCGGAAGCATGGTGACAGGGCGGGCGCCGCCCCATACCGTCGCCAACATCGGGCGCCACCGGCCGAGCCGCCGCCCAGGTCTCGTCATAGCCGGCCATAGGAGGATTCCCATGCAGAAGGACACCCGAGCCGACGGGTCCCCGGCCGACACGCCGTCGCGTAGCGGCGGCGTCACCGACGGTCCCGACATCGGCGACGACCCGGGGATCAGCGAGGATCTGCTGATCGAGGAAGTCTCGATCGATGGAATGTGCGGCGTCTACTAGCGCCGGGACCGTCACGATGACCGCGCCATTCGAGCCCGCCCCCGGCGAGCGGGTTCCCGCCCTGGTGGAGCAGTTCAAGGGCGGCCTGGCCGCGCCGATCTGCCTGACCTGGGAATGGACATACGCATGCAACCTGTCGTGCACGCACTGCCTGTCGTCCTCGGGCCGCCGCGATCCCGGCGAGCTCACCACCTCAGAGATGCGATCGGTGATCGACGAGCTCCGGGCCATGCAGGTGTTCTACGTCAACGTCGGCGGCGGCGAGCCGACCGTGCGGCCGGACTTCTGGGAGCTGCTGGACTACGCGGTCGCGAACCAGCTGGGCGTGAAGTTCTCTACCAACGGGCTGCGGCTCGACGCCGACCGCGCGCAGCGGCTCGCCGCTACGGACTACGTGGACGTGCAGGTCTCGCTGGACGGTGCGAGCCGGGAGGTCAATGACGCGGTCCGCGGCGACGGCTCCTATTCCATGGCGCTGCGCGCGATGGAGAATCTGGCCGGGGCGGGCTTCGCGAACTTCAAGATTTCCGTTGTGATGACCCGGCACAACGTGCCACAGCTAGACGACTTCGCGGCCCTAGCCGACCGGTTCGGCGCTCAGCTGCGGATCACCCGGCTTCGCCCGTCCGGTCGTGGAGCTGACATCTGGCCCGAGCTGCACCCCACTGACCAGCAGCAGCGAGAGATCTACTCATGGCTGACCGACCACGGCGACCGGGTATTGACCGGTGATTCGTTCTTCCACCTCAACGCGCTGGGCGGCAGCCCGCTGCCCGGGCTGAACCTCTGCGGGGCCGGCCGGGTGGTCTGCCTTATCGATCCGGTCGGGGATGTCTACGCCTGCCCGTTCGCCATCCACGATGCGTTCAAGGCGGGCACGGTGCGCGCGCCGGGCGGTTTCGCGCAGGTCTGGCGCTCGGCGCCGCTGTTCGCCGAGCTGCGCACCGAGACCTCGGGCGGAGCGTGCCGCTCCTGCTCCGAGTACAGCGCCTGCCAGGGCGGCTGCATGGCGGCGAAGTTCTTCACCGGCCTGCCGCTGGACGGGCCCGATCCTGAATGCGTCAAGGGACATGGCGCGGCCGCGCTGGCCGCCGTCGGCGGCGGACTGCCCCGGGCGGGGACGGATCACTCCCACCGCAGCCGGGAAGTGCCGCTGGGCATGCCGTCGGTGCGCATCCCGGCGAAGCTGTGCGACTTGAGCCCGCTGGCGGGCATGTCGTGAGCACGTCCCTGACCGATTCCGTCGACCTCGGGCCGCGCCGCGCGCCCTGCCGGGTCATGTTCGGGCCGCATGAAACCAATCTCAGCCGGGACCGGGGGCTCTCGGCGCGGCACATCGCCTATTACGCGCGGCGGGCCGCTGGAGGCTGCGGTGTCATCGTGACCGAGACTGCGAGCGTGCACCCCTCGGACTGGCCATACGAGCGCGCACCGCTGGCCGCGGAGTGCGGCCCGGGCTGGGCCCAGGCCGCCGCGGCCTGCCGGCGGCATGACGCGCTGCTGCTGGCCGGGCTCGGGCACGCCGGGATGCAGGGCTCCTCGGCGTTTTCCCAGTCCGCGCTCTGGGCGCCGTCGCGGGTGCCGGACGCGGTTTCGCGCGAGCTGCCCATGGAGATGGAGGACGCGCAGATCGACGCGCTGGTGGACGGATTCGCCGCCGCCGCCGCGCTGGCCGCCGGATCCGGGCTCGATGGTGTCGAGATCAACGCCGGCCAGCACTCGCTGCTGCGCCAGTTCCAGTCCGGGCTGACCAACCAGCGCGGCGACGGCTACGGCCAGGACCGGCTGCTGCTCACCGAGCGCGTGCTGCGCGCCGTCCGGGATGCCCTCGGTCCCGGGCGGGTGCTCGGGCTGCGACTGTGCTGCGACGAGCTGGCCCCCTGGGCCGGGGTGACCCCGGAGATGGCCGCCGAGCAGGCCGCGCGGCTAGCCGGCCAGGCGGACTATCTCGTGGTGGTGCGAGGGTCGATCTACTCGGTGCCGACGACCCGGCCCGACCTGCATACCGAGCCGGGCCCGGGCGTGGAGCTGTGCCGGCAGGTCCGGGCCGCGATAGGCGGAGCCGTCCCCGTGGCCCTGCAGGGCAGCGTGGTTGACCCGGGGCAGGCGCAGTGGGCGCTGGACGACGGGGCCGCCGACCTGGCGGAGATGACCAGGGCGCAGATCACCGATCCCGACCTGGTCGCGCGGCTGCGCAGCGGCGAGGCGGAACGAATCCGCCCCTGCCTGCTGTGCAACCAGGCCTGCATGGTACGGGACAACCGGAATCCGGTCATCACCTGCGTCATCGAGCCGAGCAGCGGCCACGAGCTCGACGACGGCGACACGGCCGTCCCCGATCAGGCCCCCAGCCCGGTGCTGATCGTCGGCGGCGGGCCGGCCGGGATGGAAGCCGCCCGCGTGCTGGCCGAGCGGGGGCACCACGTGCGGCTGGCCGAGCGCGGACCGGAGCTGGGCGGCATGCTGGCGACGGCGGCCCTGGTGCACGGACGGCAGCGGCTCGGCGTGGCAGTGGACTGGTGGCGCCGGGAGCTGCGGCGGCTGGGCGTGACGGTAACACTGCAGCACAGGGTGACTGCGCCCGAGGTGGACGAGGCGCTGGGCCAGGGCGTGCGCGTGGTGCTGGCCACCGGCTCGGTGCCCGGCCCGCGCGACTACCGCATCGCCGCGGGCGCGTACGTGCTGGAGGCCGCCGACCTGCTCACCCGGGTGAGCTCCGGTACGCTCGGCCAGCTGCCGGCCGGACGGGTGGTGGTGTTCGACCCGGTCGGCGGGCCGGTCGGGGTCGGCGTTGCTGAGCTGCTCGCCGCGAACGGCCGGGCCGCGTCGATCGTCACCCAGGACCAGATCGCCGGCACCGAGCTGGCCCTCACCGGCGACCTCGCCGAGGCCAACTCCCGGCTGCAGCGAGCGGGCGTGGCCCGTGAGCTGCGCAGCCTGCTCCGCGCGGTCGCCGATGACCACGTGCTGCTGGAGGACCGGTGGACTGGAGAGCAGCGCACGGTGGAGTGCGCGCTGCTGGTGCACTGTGGGCACCGGCTGCCGGAGGAGACCTTGTACCTGCACCGGCCGGGCACCCGCCGGGCCGGCGACTGCGTGGCACCCCGGACGGTGCTGGAGGCAGTGCTGGAGGCGCGCCGGGTCGCGCTGGCGATCGGCGTGGCCGACGAGCAGGCCGCCTCGTTCGCAGGCCGGGCTCTGACCGCGACCATGACCGGAGGCGGCCGATGAGCGCGACCAGCCGGTACCGGTACCTGTTCTCGCCGCTGCGGATCGGCCCGGTGGTGGTCCGGAACCGGATCGTGTTCTCCGCGCACCTGACCAACTTCGCCGAGGACGGCCTGCCCAGCCAGCAGCACGCCGACTACTACGCGGCCCGGGCGGCGGGCGGCGTCGGGCTCATCATCACCGAGGAGCACTCCACTCATCCCACCGACTGGCCCTACGAGAAGCTGATCCACGGCTTCCACCGGACGGTCATCCCCGGCTACCGGAAGATCACCGCGGCGGCGCACGCGCACGAGGTGCCGATCTTCGCGCAGCTGAACCACAACGGGGGCCAGGCCTCGTCGATGTTCTCCCGGCTGCCCGTCTGGGCGCCCAGTCCGGTGCCGGACCCGATGTTCCGTGAGGTGCCCAAGGCGGTGGAGCGGCACGAGATCGCCCAGATCGTCGCGGGCTACGGTACCGTCGCCGGGTACTGCGCGGAGGGCGGGTTCGACGGCATCGAATTGCAGTGCTCACACTCCTCCATCGTGCGCGGATTCCTCTCGCCCGCGACGAACAAGCGCACCGACGCCTACGGCGGGTCGCTGCCGGCCGGGCGCGGATCCTGCTGGAGATCATCGATTCCGTGCGCGACGCGATCGGGCCGGAGCGTGCGCTGGGCGTGCGGATCTGCGGCGACGAGCTGATCGAGGGCGGCAGCACGCTGGCGGAGGCCGTCGAGGTGGCCCGGATGGTGGAGGCGACCGGCCAGGTCGACTACATCAACACCTCCATCGGGGTGGCCACGGCCACGCTGTTCATGATCGAGGCGTCCATGAGCATCCCGCCCGGGTACGCCCTGTTCATCGCCAGCGCTCTCCGGCAGGCGATCAGGCTGCCGGTGATCGGGGTGGGGCGGATCAAGGACCCGGTCCAAGCCGAGCGGGCGCTGGCCGACGGTCACTGCGACCTGGTGGGTGTGGTGCGGGGGCAGATCGCCGACCCGGATTTCGCCGCCAAGGCCCGTGCGGGGTTTGCCACCCAGATCCGCACCTGCCTGTCCTGCAACCAGGAGTGCGTCGGGCGGATGGGCCTGAACCGGTGGCTGGGCTGCATCGAGAACCCGCGCACCGGCCGGGAGGCCATCGCGGTGCCGCCGCCCCGCCGGCCGGGCCGGCGGGTGATCGTGGTCGGCGGTGGCCCGGCCGGCCTCCAGGCCGCGTCCACGGCGGCCCAGCGCGGCCACCGGGTCACCCTGCAGGAACGCCAGCCGCGGACCGGCGGCCAGGTCGCCGCGGCGGCGTCGGTGCCGTCCCGCGCCGAGTTCCTCGACGTGGTGCGCAACCTGGCCGCCGAATGCCAGCGTTACGGCGTCGAGATCACCACCGGCGCGGAGGCCACGGCCGCCTCGCTGCACGCCGAGTCACCCGACGCCGTGGTGCTGGCCACCGGGGCCCGGCCGCAGCCGCCGTACTGGGCCGGCGGTCATCCGCGCGTGGTGGACGTCCGCGATGTGCTCGAAGGCCGCGCCGAACCGGCCGGGCGGGTCGTGGTGGTCGATGACCTCGGCTTCCACCAGGCGACCAGCGTCGCCGAGCTGCTGGCCGACCGCGGCTGCGAGGTGGAGATCATCACGGCCGGCATGGTCGTGGGCCAGGATCTCGGCATCACGCTGGACATGGAGACCTTCAACGTGCGCGCGCACGCCAAGGGCATCCGGCAGGCGACCGATCTGGTGGTGATCGGCGCGGCCGCCGCTGGCGGCGAGGGCGGCGGTGACGAGGAGGCCGGCGGCTCCGGGGGCGGCTCCGGGGGCGGCTCCGGGGTGGAGCTGGCCCTGCTCCACCACCCCACCGGCGAGCCCGCGCGCCGGCGCTGCGACTGGGTGGTGTGCGCGGTGCACCAGGCACCGGAAGACTCACTGTGGCAGCAGCTGCGCGGAGCGCCGTTCGAGGTGCACCGGGTCGGCGACTGCGTCACCCCGCGCCGGGCCCATGCCGCCGTGATCGAGGGGCACCGGGTGGCGGTGGCGCTATGACCGTGCCCGCTGATCTCGCGGTCCTGGCCGTGGTGGCGGTCCGGGACGGGCAGCTGCCCTTGGGCGCCGACGAGACGGTGACCGAGGCCGGCGGGGCCGTGCTCGTGGTGGGCTCGGGGACGCGCGCGGCGGCCCGAGAGCTGGACTCGGGCCGCCGGGTCTGGCTGCTCGAACGGTCCTCGGTCGCGCCGAGCGCCCTGGCCGCTGCGCTGACGCCCGTCCTGTCGGGCGTGCGCATGGTGGTGCTGCCCGCGTCACCGGACGGCCGTGATCTCGCCCCCAGACTGGCCGTGGCCATGGGCCGCGCGCTGCTCGCGGGAGCGGTCCGGTGCGCGCCCCATGAGGTCGAGCTGACCAGGCTCGATGATCGCCTGTTGCTGCGGGTCGCCGTGGAACGGCCGGCGGTGGTGACATTGCGGCCGGGACGGCCCGGCGGGGCCGGCCCGGCGGGGCCGACCGTGGTGACCGAGCTGCCGGCGGCCGAACCGGGCACGCCGGCGGCCGAACGAGGCACCGACTGGGACGCCGAGAGCGTCGAGGTGCTGCAGCCCGAGCCCAGCACGGTGGACCTGGCCGAGGCGCGCCGGATCGTGGGCGGCGGCGCGGGACTCGTTCCCGCCGGAACGGACGGGGAGGCCGTGATGCGGCTGCTGGCCGACGTGGCGGGCGCGCTGGGGGCGAGCGCGGGGGCCACCCGGGTGGTGACCGACGCGGGCTGGATGGGCTACGACCGGCAGATCGGGACGACCGGCGTCGCCGTCAGCCCCGAGCTGTACGTGGCGTTCGGTATCTCCGGCGCGGCGCAGCATGTCGGCGGGCTGGGCGAGCCGGCCCACGTGGTGAGCGTAAATACCGACCCGTTCTGCCCGATGACGCTGATGGCCGACCTCGGGATTGTCGCCGACGCGCCGGCGGTCCTCGCGGTGCTGGCCGACCGGCTCGGCGTGACCGGGGCAGCAGCGGACCAGCCCGAGGAGGCGAGCCATGCCGGATGACACGATTACCGCCGACGCCGTGGTCGTCGGGGCCGGCCCAGCGGGCGCCGCCGCGGCCCTCGAACTGGCCCGGGCGGGCCGCAACGTGGTACTGGTGGAGCGCGGGGCCTACCCCGGCGCCAAGAACGTGTACGGCGGCGTGGTGTACGGGCGGATCCTCGACGAGGTCGTGCCGCAGTGGTGGACGGAGGTTCCGGTGCAGCGGTGGGTGACCCGCCGCTCCACCATGGTGATGACACCGACCCAGGCGCTGACGGTCGACTACCGCACCAGTGCCTGGGATCACCCGCCGTATAACGGGATGACCATCTACCGCGGCGACTTCGACACCTGGCTGGCCGGCAAGGCGGTCGCGGCCGGCGCCCACCTGGTCACCTCGACGGTGGTCACGGGCCTGCTGCGGGATGCCTCCGGCCGGATCACCGGGGTGCGTACCGACCGGCCGGGCGGCGACATCCACGCCAAGGTCGTGATCGCCTGCGACGGCGTGAACTCCTTCCTGGCCAAGGAGGCCGGGCTGCTGCCGCGTGCCAGCCCGGAGCACACCACCCTGGGCGTCAAGGAAATCCTGGCGCTGCCGCGCGAGGTTATGGACGAGCGGTTCGGGCTGGTCGGCGACCAGGGTCTGGACATCGAGATGCTCGGCTGTACCAGCGGGATTCCCGGCGGGGGTTTCCTCTACACGAACCTCGACACGGTCAGCGTGGGCGTCGTCGTCGGGCTCACCGGGCTGGCCGCCGCGAAGACACGGCCGGAGGAACTGATCGCGCGCGTCAAGGCGCATCCGGGCGTCGCGCCGTACCTGCGGGGCGCGGAGCTGAAGGAGTACTCGGCCCACCTGATCCCCGAGGGCGGCTACCGTGCCATGCCACGGCTGGCCATTGACGGCATGCTCGTGGCCGGGGATGCCGCGTCCATGTGCCTGGCTGCCGGGCTGTGGCTGGAGGGGGTCAACTTCGCGATCGGCGCCGGGCTGGCGGCTGGCCAGACGGCCGCGGAGGCGGTCGCGGCAGGCGACACATCCGCTCGCGGGCTGGCCGGGTACCGGCGCCGGATGGAGGCGTCGTTTGTGCTCGCCGACCACAAGCGGTATCGCAACGCGGCAGATATCGTGCTCGCCGACCGGATGCAGCGCGAATACCCGGGTCTGATCTGCGATTTCGTCGAGCAGGTGTTCACCGTCACCAACCCGACACCCAAGATCGGCATGTCCAGGGAGTTCTTTCGCGCGGTCCGTCGCAACCACGTCCAGCTGCGGTCACTGGCGCGGGACGGATGGCAGGCGCTGCGGGCATTTCGATGAGGGAGAAGTGAGATGCACTACCCCGAAGTGTCCTTCGATGAGCGCATGGCGACCGTGGAGTTCCGGGTCGGGGAACGGGCGCACATCACGGTCGACTCCGACGTATGCCGCTCCTGCACGACCAAGGACTGCGTGGACGCCTGCCCGGCCGGCCTGTTCGTGCCCACCACCGACGGCGGCATCCTGTTCAACTACGAACAGTGCTTCGAGTGCGGGACGTGCTATCAGGTCTGCAACGCCGAGGGGGCCATTACCTGGACCTACCCGGCTGGCGGCGACGGCGTCGTGTTCCGGAAGGGGTGAGCGGACATGACCGTGATCGTGGCGGCGATGGGCTGGTCCTGGCAGGAGGCCGACGTTGATCCGCTCACCGGGGCGATCAGTGCCAGCCCGCACGACCGCGGGCCGGACAGGGCCGACTTCGCCGCCCTGGAGCATGCGCTGAGCCTGGCCGAGAAGTGGGACGCCCAGGTGATCGCGGCCACCGTCGGGCCCGCCGAAGCCGACGAGATGCTGAAAGACGCACTGGCTGCCGGGGCGACCGGGGCCCTCCGCGTCGAGCCGGCCCACCGGAGTTCGCGTCCGCGCCCGGCCGAGCTGGTCGGTGGCGGGCAGAATCGTCCCGCCGCGCTCGCCGCCGCCCTACGAGACCGCTACGAAGTGCCGGACCTGGTGCTGTGCGGCGACCGCTCGGCCGACCGGGGTACCGGCTCGTTTCCCGCCTTCCTCGCCGCCGCGCTCAACGCGGCGCAGGCCCTGGGCGTCGTGCGGCTGGAACCGGAGGGCGACGGCGAGCTGCGGGTGCACCGCCGCCTGGACGGCGGCCGCCGCGAGGTACTGCGGGTGCGGCGCCCCGCCGTCGTGTCCGTCGAGGCGGCCGGGGTGCGGCTGCGGCGGGCCGGGCTGCCCGAGACGCTGGCCAGCAGGCGCGCCGTCATCCCGGTGGTCGACGCGCCGGCAGCGGCCGGACACCGGGTTCCGGTCCTGGGCGCCCACCCGTACCGGCCCAGGCCGCGCGAGCTCCCCGTCCCGTCCGGCACGGCGCTGCACCGCACCCTGGAGCTGACCGGAGCGCTCGTGGAGCGTACCCCGCCCACCGTGGTCGGCCCGCTCTCCCCGGAGCAAGCCGCTGACGAACTGCTCGGCTTCCTGCGCCGCCACGGCTATTTTGCTCCCGGCGACAGCGGACGACGATGAGACCCGCTGCTGTGGAATCGCAGCGAGGCACTGCCACTCTTCAACGCCCTGCAAACGAGCGGTCAGCCCGGACTCGCCATGGGTGCGCACGAGTTCATAACCATGCTGATAGGAGATGATTACGGCGGCAACCGCGGGGGCCAAAATGCCCATGTGGTGCGCGGCCAGGTGGCTGGTCGTCGCGGTCAGCGCGATCGTGCTCAGCGCGGACGTGCCGAAGTAGACGGCCTGGCCCTTATGGCGGCGGGCGGGACTCCGCGCCGCGGTGGGCTCCGGCATGGGTTCAGCGCTTCGTCGTTGAGCAGGCTCCGGCCTGCGATCCACCCGGGTCACGACATCACGGCCGACGGCAACGGCGGCACCACCCCAAACAGGTGACGGCCATTTGCCGCCGCGAGCGGTTTGGACCGCGGGGCCGTGCCCGAAGTTGATGCTCGTCTCCGCGCCCGCTGGCTTCGGCGAGACGACGCTGCTTACCTGGCAGCGTATGAGTATCTGAACAGGGTACAGATGCAGCCTTGGGAGGCTTAGAGTCCCGAGCGGTCCGGCCACGGCGATCGACGACGACGAGGACGGTGAGACGGCATGACGAGACACGCGGACACGCCCAGCCCGGTGTATGACGTGATCGTGGTCGGTGCGGGCGCCTCAGGGGCGCCGCTGGCCACGCGGCTCAGTGAGGACCCCGCCCGGAGGGTGCTGCTGGTCGAGGCAGGGCCGGACGAGCCGACCACTGAATCGTTCCCGCCGGACATGCTGAACGCGGCGGCGCTGACCGGCGGGCTGCCGTCGCACCCGGACAACTGGGCGTTCGTAGCAAACCTGACCCCGGAGCTGCCGTACTCGGTGGCGCGGGGAAAGATCCTGGGCGGCTCGACCGCCCTGAACGGCACCTACTACGTCCGGGCCCGGAAGGAAGATTTCGGGAGCTGGGTCGCCGGCGGCAACCCAGAATGGTCGTATGAGAAGGTGCTGCCCTTCTACAAGAAGGCAGAAAAGGACCTTTTCTACGGCGAGACGGCGGTGCACGGCGGCTCCGGCCCGATGCCGATCACCCGGACCCAGCCGGAGGACTACCAGCCGCTGGCGCGGGCGTACGCCGCGGCGTTTGCCGAACTCGGATTCCGCGAGGAGCCGGACAAGAACGACCAGCAGCCGCCCGGCCATGGCCCGGTTCCCCGCAACGCCGTCAACGGCGTCCGGATCAACACCGGCATTGCCTACATCAACCCAAACCGGCAGCGCCCCAACCTCACGATCCGCGGGAACACTTTGGCCCGGAAGGTCGTGTTCGACGGCACCCGGGCCACCGGGCTGGAGGTGGAGACCGACGGCCAGGTCGAGACGATCGGGGCCGGGCAGATCGTGTTGTCGGCCGGGGCCTTCAACTCCCCGCACCTGCTCCTGCTGTCCGGCATTGGCCCGGCCGCCGAACTGACCGCAGCCGGCGTGCCAGTGATCGAGGATCTGCCTGGGGTGGGCAAGGACTTCTCCGATCATCCCGACATCTTCCTCACCTGGGTCGCCCGGCACAAGCCCAATCCACACCGTCTGAACACCCAGTTCGAGAACGTGCTGAACTGGACCGCGAAAGACTCGCCCTACCCGGCGGGTGACCTGGAGATCCTGCCCTTCCTGGAGTCGTTCGGCACATTGCTGCTGATTGGGGGCGGCTCCCCCATCGCCACGATCCTCGGGCCGGCCCTCCACCCGGTTACGTTCCTAGAGTCAATCAAAGGGATTTCCCTCCGCCGTCTTTTCAAGCAGCTGGAGACCCACAGCGCGCTGTTCTTCGCGGCCTCGATGCAGCAGGAAGACTCGCGCGGTCAGGTCACGCTCGTATCCAGCAACCCCAAGACTCAGGTCAAGATCGACTACTACTACCTGTCCACCGACAACGATCTGCGGCGGATGCGGGAGGTCATCCGCACCGGCGCGCAGGTCCTGCAGACGCGGGCGATGAAGCCGTGGTTCAAACGGTTCGCCGAGATCAGCCAGCAGACCCTCGATGACGACCAGGCACTGAACGAGTGGATGCGATCCCACCTCGCCACCGCGATCCACGCCTGCGGAACCTGCAAGATGGGCCCCTCCCCCGCCGGCGGGGACGTGGTCGACCAGTACGGCCGCGTGCACGGCATCACCGGGCTGCGCGTCGCGGACACCTCGATCTTCCCTCTCGCCCCGAGCCGTGGCCCCGCCGCCACCGCGATCATGGTCGGCGAACGGATCGCTGATTTCATCCGCACCGGCGCCGACAGCACGACCACCACCACTTCCCACCCAGCCCGGGGGACATCAGCCGCCGCGTAGCTGGAACCCGTCCGTACCACCGCAACAGCACGAAGATAAACACTTCCGCGCCTCCAGCCCCGTCGTAGCCCCATCTAACCTGGATCAGCAGTGCCGCATGAATAACTACCTCACTCGAAACCTGTCAGGGAATCAGGAAAGCGGCAGCCCAGCTGATAGATCCCGTAGCTGAAAAACGGCGCATGCTCAGGCACTCGTTTCGCCGTGACAGAAACGAACGCCGTCGCGTGTTCGGGATTGTCGAGCAGGTGCCATTCGTTGAGGAGAGGCGCTCAGACCGGCGCCAGCGACGCCGCGTCATCGGGCGTGTAGCCGCAGTTGGTCAGGCCGCTGAGCAAGCCGCGGTCGGCGACATCGTGGCCAAGGCGGTCGTAACTTTCGACAGCTGGCACGACTGTGGGTACCGAAACCTATGCCACCAGGCGATACTCATGAATCACGCCTCCGGCACGGTCACGGCGCTGGACCCGGAACTGATCCGGGTCGGTGACGCCATTGGGCAGCGGGCGCAGCGGCGCGGCCTGGTTCAGGGTTCGGTGCGGCCGGTGCCTGTTATAGAAGTACTCGTACTCGCGCAGCACGATCATCAGATGCCGCTGACCGAACTCCCCCGCCATCGGGGTCGTGGTGTGCGCTCGGACCTGTCCCGCGGGAGCCGCTGTAACGCTGGTCAGATACCAGCAATGACCGGAAGTTCGAAGCAGGCCGTCATTGTCTGTGACGATTGACCGCATTTCATGAGTACCCAGGCTTGCTTCATGTCTACGTATCCTTCGTCAGATGTCGGCCTGGGTCAGGGTGGAGAATCCTTGACTCTGGGCAATCGGATTCCAGAGAGTGACAAAGTCGTTCTTGTACGAAACGGCCGTGCTCGATGCGTTCATGGCGGCCTGGTAGTTGCTGTCTTCCGGGGCCGAGCCGCTGCAGCCGCCGACCCCCTGAGCCCAGGACAGGAAGTCGTTGTCCGCGTCCAGTGAGTTCTTAATCGCCCCGATAAGGTCGGATTTCAGGGTAGCGCCGTTCGGCATCGCACCTGTGGACAGGTTGTCCGCCTCGCTGAGCTCGGTACTGCGCTCGCTGACCACCTGCTGAAGGCCCGACGTGCCGTCGGCTATGTCCGAGCAATTCTGGACTTCCTGCACGCTGCTCTCCACGCTGGTCCGAGAGTTTGAGCTGTCCTGCAGCAGCGAATTCATCGCAGTCGCCTGATCACTCTCCGAACCGTTGCTCCCAGACGTCCCGGAGTTCGAATTGGAGGTCACTGTTCCCGGCGCGCTCGTATGCGCCCCCACACCGGACAACGCCACCGGGATGGCGATCGCGGCAACCAGGCAGAGACCGGCCCCGATCAGGATCGCCCGCACCCCTTTCTGCGCCGCGCCCGATCGCTTCGGGGTCGCGACGACGACCGGAGTGACGGGAATCGGCACGTTCGGCGCCGGCCGGGGGGCGGGGACAATCGCGGGCGGGACATAGGTCGTCGTCGGCTGAGGCACGGGCGCCAGGGCCACCTGCGTCGCCGTCGGCATCGCCACGGGCGGCAGCGCCTGCTGCGTGCTGGTCCGGCTCGCCTCGTGCTGGCACCACGGGCGGAACATGCCCATGATGGAGTCGGGCAGCATGTCCGCGGGGATCGCCGATCGCCGGGGCCGGAGCATGCCGCCCTTCTTGTACGCCCACACGCCCTGCGAAGCCAGTTCGGTCACCGAGGGCTTGTCACCCGGCCCATTCCACATCCCGCGGAACGGATGCTCGCCTTCCAGCAGGAACTGGTAGATGTGGATCGCCAGGGCGAACAGGTCACTGGAGGCGTGCCGGACGGTCTTACTCCAGTCGGCATGCATCAGTTCGGGCGGTGTGTACTCCGGCCGACCCACCCGGCAGAAGAACCAGCCACCCCCAACCGGGTCACTGATCTGCATCGAGTCACAGTCCAGCAGCGTGATGCGGGCGTCCCGGGTGACCCTGGAGTTCCGCTCGTTGAAGTCACCGATCACCACGCCGCACTCGTGCAGCATCTGGGTCGCCTGCGCCAGATTGACCGCCGCGTGGATCAGGTACTTCCAGCTGAACCCCTGTGCCCACGACGTGCTGCCGCTGGCTTTCCTGCGGTCATCTGGATTGGTAACCCGGTGCGGTTCGACCGTCTCCGCCATTTCCACGGCGGCCATCAGGAAACCCGCGAACCTCCCGTTCTCCAGGATCAGGTCGGTCGGCCAGGCCAGGGTTACATGGTGGGACTGGGGTTCCCGCCATTGCGCCGGAGGATTGGCGACCATGGCACGCAGCCGATTTTCCAGCGCCGGATCCCGGGCAAAAGCAGCTGGCAGGTACTTCTTGAACACAGTCCCGCGCGGTGAGGTGACCGCGAAGACCTCACCCTCCCCGCCCCTGGCCAGCAACCGCCCGACCGTCACCGGCTGGCCCGATCTCGTCCTGTAGCTCACGCCGCCCCTCCAATTAACGCCACGCCATTCATCACGTTCCAGCCGTGCTGGGTTACTTCTGGTTCTCCTGGATGTCGAGCGCCGCACGAGCAACGGGATCGCCATCAACGACCGGCTCGATGTACTGCTCGTGCGCCGTGGGGGCCGCCAACGGCTCAGCTGCCGTGCGCACGGCGGCCACCAGGGTCTTGTCGTCACCGCTCTGGTCGTCCAGGCCGGCCAGGAACCGTCGTATCTCGTCCGCGCTGGCTTCGGCAGACCGCGCGTACGCGGCCAGATCTTCAAAGAACGGCGGGAACGGGGCCGCGGTCATCAGGTTGTCCAGGACCTTGAACCGCAATCCGTCCGTCGACAGGAACACGGAATCGATGTCGGCTATCGGCTCGATCGTGACCCGGAGCTGTTCCATCGCAGAGTTGTCGGTGACAAAGGATGTCTCGTTGACGTACTCGGCACGAGGGGCAGGGGCGACCGTACGGTACTGCCCTGCCTGGCCCAGCACCGCGATCGTGTCCCCGATCTGGCCGACGCACGCCACTGTGCTGGTGAGAATCGCGACGCCCAGCGTGGTCGCGAAGTCGCCAGGCTTCCTGCCCTCGGCGTCCGCGAGCATCGCGATCTGCTCCCGGACGTCTTTGACGATCAGCCGCAGCCACGTTTGCGGGGCGTCGGGCTCCGTGCGCCCGGCACAGGCGTGCGCGATGAGCAGCGCGTGTTCCACCGCCAGTGCCGCGCCACGTCCCGAGAGCGGCCGGGAGCCCGCGCCGTCGGCGACGGCCAGGCACGTCACCTCCGGCCCGACCTGCCAGCTGGACGCATCTTCACAGCCGGTTCCCACTGCCTCGTGGCTGGTGCCAGTGACCGAGGCGCCGATGACTTTCCACATGAAGGCGGTCAGACCGTAGCCCAGCCGGCGGGCGGCAGGGGAATCTGCTCGGTACTCTCCGCCTGTGCGACGCCCGCGTCGCTGGTGGCGAACGCGTTGGATGCCGATGCCGCGCTCAGGGACGCCGAAAGCCAGGAGAAGAACTCCATGAAGCTGAGCCCGTCGAGCCTGACCGGAACCCGGCTGGCGGACAGCTCCTTGAGCCGCTCCATATTGGCGTGCTGGCCGACCCCGACCGCGAACACCGAGACGCCACGCGCCTGCTCGGTGTCCCGGACCCGGGACGCGGCGGCCGTGAAGACCGCGCCGTCCGTGGGTCCGCCGTCGGTAAGGACGAACAGCCAAGTACGGCAGCAGCCAATCGGGTCGTGAGCTGCGGGGACGCGGGCCGGTGAGATTCCTGTGACGTGAGCGCAGCCGCCTCGGAATCATGTTGCTTGTGAGGACAAATGAATCTAAGGCGGCCGCTGCCGCCAGGATAGGGGCAGGGCGGGCGGTGCGGGAGAGGTCTGCCCTGATGGGACTGCTGCGGTCCTGCTTCGTGCGGACGCAGACGTGGCTGCAGGCGGGGAAGTACGTTTCCGCGCTGGCCAGCGATCTGCCGTCGCGGAACGGCTGGTCGGTCGCCGAGCACGCGGGCGACCGGGCGCCTGACAAGTCGCAGCGGCTGCTCAGCCGGGCCTCGTGGGACGAGACGGCGGCGATGAGCCAGGTCAGGAAGTACGCGGCGGCCGGCCTGGACGACGCGGCGCGCCGCTCCCGGCGCAGGCGGATGACGGTCGGGGCGCTTGACGAGACAGGCCAGGAAAAGCAGGGATCCGCCACGGCGGGCGTCAAGCGGCAGTACATGGGGTGCGCCGGGCGGGTCGCGAACGGCATCAACACGGTCCACCTGTCGTACGTGCGGGAGAAGACCGGCCACGCGCTGGCCGGGGCGCGGCAGTGGGTCCCGGCCGGGGACATCGCTGATCCGGTGAAGTCCGTGGTCGCGGGCCTGCCCCCGGACCTGCGGTTCCGCACCAAGGGGCAGCTGGCCATCGACATCTTGGGCGGCGCGTACGCCGATGGGCTGTCATTCGACTTCGCCTGCGGCGACGAGGTCTACGGCAGTTGCACCGAACTGCGGGAGTTCCTGGAGGACCGCGGGCAGGCGTACGTGCTGCGCGTCGCCTCGAGCTTCAGGATCACGCTCGCCGCCGGGACCACGATGAGCTGCGCGGACGCGGTAAAGAAGCTGCTGAAGAGCAAGCGGGGCTGGGAGGTCCGCTCCGCCGGCAAGGGCTCCAAGGGCGAGCGCTGGTATGCCTGGGCCTGGCTCGGCACCGCATCCCCGCGGCACAGCCTGCTGATCCGCCGCCACCTCAGGACCGGCGAGCTGGCCTTTCACCACTGCTACGTGCCCGCCGGGCAGGCCGCATCCAAGGCCCGGCTGATCAGGGCAGCGGGCTTGCGCTGGCCAGTGGAGGAGAGCTTCGAGCTCGGGAAGGGCTGCTTCGGCCTGGACCAGTGCCAGGCCAGGCTCTACACCGCGATCCTGCGGCACATCGTGCTGGTCATGGCCGCCCTCGCGATCTGCGCGATCACCGCCGCCCGGCTCATGGACCGCACCGGCGCCCAGGCCCCGCCCCCAGCCGGCCCGGGCCAGGCACCACCCGCCGATCCCGGCCTCATCCCGCTCACCGTCCGCGAGATCAAGCGACTGCTCGCCGCCGCACTCCGGCATCCGCAGCCGCCCGGCCACGCCGCCCACTGGCTCCAATGGCGACGCCGCCACCAGGCACGATCCCGCTGGTTCCACAAACGTGCACGCCTGGCACGCAACTATGCACTGGTCAACTAGCGATTGGCGGCTGCCGTACAAGGGCGGTAGTACTCCAGCCCGGCTTGCTTGTACGCCTCCTTCTGCTGCCGCAACTGGTCCAGGGCTAGGTTGAGGGCGGCGCCCATTGGCGTACTGCCGCTGGCGGCCAGCTGCCGTGGCTGAATGTCCCGTCCTTCGGTGAAGGGAATCTCAATCCGGGCCGTGCTGCCGAAGGTGATGACGGCGATCTCGGCGCGCTTCTTGGCCAGTTCGTCCTTCTTGATCTCATCACAGAACAGCTCGAACCCGCGGTTGAGCTGGTCAATCGGCGGCCCCGACATGGAACTCGACGTGTCGAGAAGAAGCGTGCAGGCGATCCGCGGGTCCGGATTGTCCTCGTTGACGCGGGGGGAAAATTCCATCATTCGTTATTGCCTTCCTTGTTAGCGGCGGGCGCGGGCGCGTCGGATGGCACGCGAGGCACCGAGTTGTGCTGGCACCAGGGACATCCGGCGCTGGCGCAAAACGATCCATCCCCCGCGCCTCCCCCGGCGCTTCTGCGAATACTTCATTTCATGATCAAAATGGGCATCTCGCCGTCGCCGGCCAGACGACAATTGAGACGCCTGACTATTAGCCAAGGATTACATGGCGCATCAAATATAACTATTTCGGGCTGCCGACGGCTACGGCCCCGGATGCGGTCACCCCCGCGCTGGGCGGGCATACCGCCTTCATACCGCCTACGCCAAACGGTCAAATAGCCACGAAATGGGCGAATCGCCGAGCTTATGCGCGCGAACTGTATACATATATTTTGACATAAATGCTGGTTACCGACCTTGATGGACAAACCCTCCCCATACGGTCACATCCTCCAGCTCTGGGCGTCTAACCTGCCGAGCCAGCTGCGCGGGCATGTCGCTGCTGCAGGCAGCCAACGTGACCAGGTCGCCGGGAGCGTCCCATGGGCGGCCGCGCGCCTACCGCAAGATCGCGTCGACCTCGAGTTCCCGGTAACCGTCCAGCACCAGATGAGATCGGCCGGGCAACGCGCTGACGACTCCGCGGCAGCCGAGGTGAAGCATCGAGGCGCCAGCGTGCTGTGCGGCGGGCAGCTGACCCAGCACTTCGCCGGGGACGCCGGATCCGTCCGCCGCTCTATCCCATCCCGGCGGCGCCGGGCCGAAGTATCGCGCGGTGGGGTAGCAGCAGTCCCTGATCGCTCGGACGATGCGTAGGAAATCACCGCATCCTGCAGGGCATAGCGGGCAGGGCCCGATCCGGCCGGGTGCGACCGCGCTGCAGGCGTGTCCGTCGAGCCTGGTACCGGCTGCTCGGCCTGTACGACTGCGACGACCTCAAGGACGCCGAGCCGGACACGCTGCGCTACCGGTTGTGGGCACTACCCGCCCGCCTGGTGCGCCATGCTCGCGCCCGCGTACTGAAGATCAGCCGGACCTGGCCCTGGAAGGACGCGTTCCTGGCCTGCTGGCAGCGGCTGTGCGCCCTGGCCGCACCGGCCTCACCAGCGACCTCGTCCCTGCGACCCCGGAAAGAGAGCCCGCCCTGGCGCGGTCGGAGCCGGTGCCGCCCCGAGCGCAACCGTCACACGCCGGAAATCCGCGAACCAGACACCACGGCCAAAACCCAGCACAACACGATCAGTAACCAGTCCCGCTCGCACCCTGAATCATCGAGGTCGAGGCCAGTACCCGTGATAAGTGACGATCGAGTCGGCCTTCAAGACTGCCATCTGTTCCCTCAACGCGTGTTTTCTATCGGCTAGAACAGACTAGGCGGAAGCAGGGAATGCTAGAAGGCCCTCCTGATCCGTAGTGATCTGCGGGCACGTCCACTAGCTGCATTCGCGCTTGCTGATCTGCCTGACCTGGGTCTTCCTGTCCGTGTTCCGCCCCGTCCTCGTCGTGGCACCACCCCTCGGGTCGTGGCCGATCATCTCGCAGCGAGGACGACGGGGAGTGTCACAAGTGATCTGGAGGGAACGCCGATCCGGTAACCCAGGCGGCAGGGTGGCACGTCTAATGAGAAACGTACCAACGAATATGTTGAAATTTCAGTTGATACAGGTCGGGCTGTGCCCTGCACCTTCTTGACTGTGGCTAGGTGACATGTACTGCGCGACAAACCTCATACGTACCCAGAACCCCACGAAAGGGACACCATGACTTTCGCACTAGCGCGAGGGTGTTAAATCAGACCGCTGCCATCGATGTCGGGTGAAGCAGAGTGCCCAGAAATCCATGATTTGGCACTCATTAGATAATTATGCCAATTTACTATTTTGACAAGGAGAAGAGCGGTGAATGAACGACGGCGCCCTCTTCGGGAGAATCCATGGATGGTCACCATCATCGGCGGAGCGATCGCTGCAATTATTGCTGCGGCGGTGATTGGCGTGTTGGGCCATAGTTCTTCGTCCGATCCTGCAACATCATCATCTAGTGCGGCCTTAGTGCCTAATCCTTATCCCACTTCAGCCCAACAGAGTTGGATGAACGACTGCGAAAATGGCGGACATTCACAGCCAACTTGTCAATGTGAGCTATCGTATTTTGAACAGCGGGTCTCGTATCAGACGTTCCAGCAGGGCTGCGACAATGACAGCGTGTCGCCCACCCCGGCCCAGCAGGCCCGCGCCGCGGCCATCGCCGCCGAGATCACCACCCGCCTCACCGGCACCGCCTTCGCGCTGCCCGGCACCCTCGCCGACCGGATGACCCGCTGCGGATACCCGGGCTGCGTCGAGACCGCGCGAGAATCGCTAGTCATCGGCACGCTCTGACCAGCGACAGATAGCACTGGACCTTATACGCCATCAAGCTCTCAAGGTCACAGGCACGGCAAGCGGAAGGAGCTTAAGACCGCACGTAACGGCATGTAAGGGCAGGCCCCTCACATGGCGACAGGGACCTCGTCGCCGCCGGCTCCAGCCGGGAGAGACCTGTGCGGCGGCGGTCTCAGCGGCCTGTGGCGGGCCCAGCTCCGGTCACCGCAGCCAGCACACGCTGGCACGGCATGAGATCACTGTCCACAAGATGTTTTGCCCACGGCGGCGCGTGCAATCCGGCGATCATCCGACCTGGAATGCAGCTGCCTTTGCGCGATAACACACTTCACACAATCCCGCCACGTCCGCAGACGAAGAAGAGCAGCCCCGGGGACCACCATTCCCGGCCGCCCGGGATCAGGAGTTCCCGCAGTGCCGAACCCCACGGTTCCTGATTTCCGGGATCGCATTCGGCCTGGCTCCGGGCTGCGGCCGCGTCGTCGAGACGGCCGGGTTGGCCGCGCGGCGAGTTAGCATCGTGGCATGACCGCGCAGCCTTCAGAACACGACAGTCACGATGTCATCCGCCTCGGCGGCGAAACCGCCGTAGTGGTTCCGATGCACGAGTACCACACGCTGAAGGCCCTGCGGGACCGCGCATCTGCCGAGCAGGTCGAGGAAGCCGAGATCGACGCCGCCATCGCCGAACACGAGGCGTGGAAGGCGGCCGGGCGGCCGGGCCTCAAGTCGCACGAGGAGTTCATGGCTGAGGTGTTCGGCGGCTCCCGGTGAGGATCATCTGGTCGGAGATCGCGCAGGCGACCTTCGTCCGCTTCATGGCCGACCAGGCCGAGATGATGGCCGTCAACCGCGCCGTGGAAGCCTTAGCTGACGACCCGGCGCCTCCGGGTGCGTTCGTCCGCGGCGCCTAACGCAGGCTGCGCGTCGGCCCTTACCGGGTGCTGCACGAGGTCGAAGGGGACCTGATCACGATCGTGCGGATAGACCGGGTATAAGTCGCCGCCCACCGATTCGAGTAGCTGGCAAACGACCGCGAAGCCGCGCGACAGTACTATCACACGGACGCCGCCTCGGTGATCGAGACCAGCAACCACGTTATTATCAGCCTGTACCTGGACCGCGACCCCGCGATTCCGCGGAAGTAATACAGGCACCACACGTCGTTCCGGATCGGTTCGCAGGTATTCCCGGTAGGAACCGCCCTTGCGGGCGGCCCCCCGGACAGATCCCGGCGTGCGGAATTAGCGCACCGGGCTCCTGCCTTGGGTCCTAGCGGCGAAGCGCACGCGGGGGTAGGGATGCACGATGCGGGCAGAGGATAGCCACCGAACAGCGATTCGGCTGTAACAAGCCAGAGTCATGCGGTGGCGCTGGCTTCGACGCCGCAGCGACTCCCGCCATAGCCATCTCGCCTGGTCACGAAAAGGCGACATCGAATCGATGTTGCCGGACACGGCGTAGTAGTTGAAGTGTCCCCTCAACACGCTCGCCAGCCAGCGCTGTCCCTGCCGAAAATCTCATCCGCGCAGCTCATCCGGCATGTTGGCCGGGAGCTGGGTGATGGGCATGCGTCGATGGCCGCCGACCTGATCGCGGACGAGATGCGCGGCAGGCACCGTCGATGGCCGCTGGGCTGGCCAGGTGGCGTCCCTGGGCTCCGTCGTCTGGTGGGGCAGCGACGCCGAGTACCTGGGCGCCTGGCAGGCACGCCAGGGCACGGCCGCAACGGCGGCGGTCGCCACCGCGATCGAGCTCCTGCACCGCTCCAGCACCTGCCCGTACTGGAGCAGCTGTGCACGCCGCCGGGGCGGCGCACGCCGGATCGTCGCCGGCGCATGGCGACGCGGACGAGCGGATCCTCGGCAAGATCCGCGCGCTGCTCGCGAAGGCGGAGTCCACGTAGTTTCCCGAGGAGGCCGAGGCGCTGTCCGCTCGTGCCCAGGAACTTATGGCCAAGTACAGCATCGACCAGGCCGTGCTCGCGGCGCAGAACGGGCGCCGCGACTCACCGGCCGGGCGGCGGCTGCCGGTGGACAACCCGTCCGAGTCACCGAAGGCATCGCTGCTGCAGACGGTCGCGAAGGCCAACCGCTGCCGCACCATCTGGCACAAGGAACTCGGCATGCGCACGGTGGTCGGCTTCCAGGCCGACCTGGACGCGGTCGAGTTGCTGTTCACTTCGCTGCTGGTGCAGGCGAACGCGGCGATGCTGCGGGCAGGCGCGAAACGGGATGCCTACGGGCGGTCGCGAACCAGGGCGTTCCGTCAGGCATTCCTTATCGCACACGCGACCCGCATCGGGGAACGGTTTTCACAGGCCACGGAGCACGCGGAGCAGCAGGCGGCGACCGTATCATCCAGCCAGCACCTGCTGCCGGTGCTCAGGGCCCGGCAGCAGGCCGTGGACGACTACCGGAAGGAATGCGCCATGGTGCTGGAGCGTATCGCGACCGCCAACCCCGACTGCGTGATCGCACTGCCGCCCAGCGGCCTGCGCGACGCCTTCCTCCGGGTCGTCCGGCGCGTGCCCGGCATGACCGTGGCCGTCCACGACACGCCGGAGAACATCCTGGAACGGATCACCTTCTACGACATCGACTCACGACGCATCGAGAAGCACCTCACCGAGGAGGAGCAGATGCTCTACCTGAAGGAGATCAAGGCGCACATCTCCTATTTCAAACGGTCCTATTACCAGCGCCCGGCTCTCACCCGCCCGGACCGCATCCAGCACCCGTCCAGCGCGGCGCACTCCGCCCGCCGGTCCGCCAGCCGCCCGTGCACCCGCACCGGGAATCCTGCCGACCCCTGCACAATACTGACGCTATACGCGCCCCCGGCCAGCGCACCAGCCCGCTATGACCGGCCACTAGCGCATCAACGACAGTGCGGCCGGTACCGGGCAACGCCCTCGGTTCTGAGGGCATCCCGGAATACCGCGGCGCCCAGCAACGCCAGGCCAGCCAGGGCCCAGATCAGCAGGCACAGCAGTCCCAGATCGATCCCGCTGTCGCCGAAGTACTGGACGCCGCGCAGCGCCGACAGCGCCGCCCCCTGTGGCGTCACCGGGTTCAGGCCGGAATAGAAGCCGTTGAGCAGGTCCACGGTGGTCAGGGTGGTCCCGCGAGCGCGTGCCGCCTGTTGCCCCAGCTGCATGAGCATGGTCGCCACCGCGTGGCCGCCGCCGTTGGCCACCAGCAAGGTGGCCGGGCCGGTCCGGGGAAGCACCAGCGCCCCGTAAGCAGTACGGTCCTCGACCATGCTCCGCGCCCTGGCGAGGTCCACGACCGGGTACACCCTCAGCAGCGGGGAAGTCGGTCACTGCGTCTTGCACGGTGTAGCCCGCGTCGGTGGTGACGCCTGCCTCCAGGTCGGCGACGGCCTCACGGAGCTTGTCCTCGACCTGGGCCTTGGTCTTGCCCTTGCGCTTGACGCGGTGGCGCTGGCCTTTCGCGTTCGCGCCAAGGTCAATGGCCCCGGTGTAGCCGTCTCCCTCGGGATAGATGGTGGCGTCGAACTTGCCGATCATGATTCTGGACATTGGCTCCCTCCTACCGGCCAGGCGGTTGGCTGGGACCTGGCTGGCGTGCCCTGGCCGGCGTTCGAGGCGTACCACCGTGGTGCGCGGTGGCCAGGGCTCGTGCTCGGTTCATCCCGTTTCTTCTTCGTGTCGGTCGAGGTACTCCTCAATGGCTTTCCTGATAACCCAGGACACGTCGCGGTCCTGCGTTGCGACCGCCCGGCAGCCTGGCGGAGGCCAGCGAACAGCCTGGCGGCGGGCAATCCGCCTGGTGATCGCCGCCCGGTGAGAGGCCGCGGTAATCGTCAGGATCGGTTACGTCAGGATGGAGCTGCGACCACTGGCACCCCGGGCTCTACCCGCCGGGGCTTCGCGTCCGCGGTCGGCTAGCCCGCTACGCGGCCACCGCCGCGTGCTGGGACATTGCCTGGGTGCCGCCTGATTTCTACACTCCTGTTGTGCCGTCAGGTAAAGACGCCCCGTTTGAACTGGGAACCGACGGCCCCAGGTCGATTCTCGTCGGCATCGATGGATCGGCGACCGCGGCGCGGGCTGGCTGGTATGCGGCTGGCCTGGCGCACCGGCAAGGGGCCAGGGTGACCGCTGTTTTCGTTGCCCGGCGGTCGGCGGGGCCGGCGGCAGATGGCCGCGCTGCCCCCGGGGGCTTCCCCTGGGAGGCGGCTGAGGACGCGCGCCGCGGGGTTGAGGAGATCTTCCGGGAGCGGGGCGTTCCCATCACCTTCATCGCCGCCAGCGGCGACCCCTTCACTGAGTTGTGCCGCGTGGCTGAGGGCATCGGTACCGATGCCGTGGTGGTGGGGGCGTCTGCCCGCGCCGGTCACCGGCTGGTCGGTTCGCTGGCGGTGCGGCTGGTTAAGGCGGCTCGATGGCCGGTCACCGTGGTGCCCTGAGCCAGGGATGGGTGCCTTCGCTCGTTCCCCGACGTAAAGCCGCGCGTTGGTTTAGGCCAGGGCAGTCCCGGTAGATAATCGCTTGCGTATCGGGTGCAAGATCGGTCAATTCGCGGCGCGCTATCTGCCATCAAGGTGCCAGTAGTATCCCGGATAGCATAATCCCGCCGTGTTGCCGCCTGAATCAGGGAAAACGTCAGCCCCAAGGCCGGAAACGATAAGAATAAAAATCTCCGAGTCGCGTTCCCGCAGTTCGGAACTCCCCAAAGCGCTCGGCTAGCTCGCGGGTGACACGTTCCTTACCAGGCGACCCAAAGCCTTGTCACTTCGGCCATCCCGTGTATAGGCTGGCCGCCTGCGGTAGGACTAATTGAGGCGTATGCAAAACTCGATGTCACGCGGGCATCGTTGCTGGTCAGAAGCTTAAGGGGAGGGCGGTTTGCATAGCGCCCATTCGTAAGTATCCGGAAACCTTGTGGTCGGCAGACCCGCCTTGCCACGTGACGGGGCTGCTAGCAGGCACGACGCAGGAGGCATGTCCGCGCATTCACAGCACTTCCGGATAGTTATGCTCGTTCTTCTCCGCGCTCCTGCGGGCGCGGCAGATGCTGGCCCGGCGTTCATCGAGTGAGGTCTCAGCTACGAGAAAGTCCGTATTCGGAAGTCCCGTGTCACCATCGCATCGCGCCTGGTAGACGCGATCGGGGCCGGACGCAGTCACACGATTTTCCGAATACTTACACGAGAAAGGCACCGGCAATGGACACGCGAAAGGCACCGGCAATGGACACAGGTATCCAGCAGGACCTCGCTCAAACGGCAGTCAGCGACCCGCTGGCCGGGGATGGTTCCTGGATCATCTGGCCCGCCGAGAACGACTTCTCGACAATGGGCCGTGACCGCGGCACGTCCGACGTGATGGGCCCGGGTGGCCTCCCGTGCCCCCCCTCGGACTTCTCGACAATGGGCCGTGACCGCGGCACGTCCGCCGTGACGGGCCCGGGCGGCCTCCCGTGCCCCCCCTCAGACTTCTCGACAATGGGCCGTGACTGCGGCACGTCCGACGTGATGGGCACGGGCGGCTCCCCGAGGTAGACGGCGAGCTTGCCCACCCGGCGGGTCAAGACGCCCAGCAGGTAGCGGGCCGCCACGACCGAGGCCAGCGCCCGCTCGGCCCGGCGGCGGTGCTCGCGAACGACGGGAAGTACGACGCGGCCCGCAGCTTCGGGATCGCCAGCTCGATCGTCCCGGCCCGGGTGTCCCGCTCCCGGCGCCGGTAGCCGTTGCGGGAGCTGGGGCACCGGTAAGAACCGCGCCATGAACACCGCCAGCGTGTCCGCTTTGCTGACCACTGCACGCAGGACAGGTGGCGCAGCCAGGCTTGCATCGGGCCGGTAGCGAACGGTGCCGGGTCGATCCCGCCGGGCACGCCGCTAGGGCCCGTGTGTGCCTTCTGGTAGGCTTGGGCATCGAACGGCGTCCGGCCGATCACCTGATGGTTGAACAGATGGGTATGCATCGGGTGGGTGTCGGTGGTGAGGTTGACGAAGACCCAGTCCTCCACGGTCCCGGCGCGCGGCGTCTCGACCGACTTCCCGAAGTGCGCCGCGTTGAGGTTCAGGAACCAGGCGGGTTTGTCCGGGTCGATCTCGTTGAGCGTGATGTAGCGGGTGTGGCCGGGAGCGCGCAGGTGCGCCGCGCGCCCGCCGCGCAGGCGGGCCGGGACGCGGGTGGGACCCCGCTCGGTTACCTTCCGCCCGACCCGGATCTGCAGTACCGGCGCGAGCGGCGGCGCGGGGGTGGAGACCGGAGCCCCCGGCGTGCTGTTGGTCAGTTGCAGCGTCTGCCCGGCCAGGCCGGTGAAGTCGACGATCACGCGCGGGTCAGCCTTGGGTATCTCCACCGCCATCACCGGAGGCGGGAAGTAAGTCCCCGACGACATCCGGTGTAGGGTCGGGAGCTGGCGCGGTGGCGTTGTCCGGGGTTAGGTCCCGCAGCCACTTTTCCCCGGGTTTCCCCTGCGGGCCGCTTCACTGCGGTGACCATGTTCCGGGCGCTTCCGTTTCCAGCTCCCGCCACATCGATCCGTGCATGCGGTTCTCCCGCACACGGCTCACCGACGTTCTTCACCACCGGCATTCGGCGTGTCCCGCCAGGGCTTGTCATGCCTGGGGGCGACGATGATCCCATCGAGGCAGAGCAGTCCCAGCCTGTCGGGTGAGGCGATGCCGACCACCCAGCGCCCGAACGCCCACGACCGTTTGTGCCGTTCGGCGACGAACTTCGCCAGGCGCTCGAACGCATACCACTGGAGCTTCTCAAGCGAACGCGCGGAGTTGCCAAACCGGAAGTATCCGGCGAAGCCACGCAGGAATGCGTTCATCTCCGTCACGATCTGCCCGATCGGCAGCCGCAGCCGGGGCCGGGACGTGATCTCCCGGATCCGGTCACGGGCATACTGCATCTTCTCGTTCCTGGGCCAGCGGGCCAGGAAGGCGAACCTCCGCCCGGTCCTCCGCGACGTGACGGTGACCAGGCGGTGGTGGAAGCCGAGGAAGTCAGCCCCGTCTTCCGCGCCCGCCGTCAGGTGCACTATCCGCGTCTTGGCCGCCTTGGGTTCCAGCCCCAGCCCGGCCAGCAGCGCCACGTACCGCGCAAGCGCGGCCTCGGCCTGCGCGCGGTCCTTGCACATGATCGCCGCGTCGTCCGCGAACCTCACCAGCACCCCGTGCGCCCGGGCCGACCACGCGCGGTCGATCCGGTGCAGGTAGATGTTGCAGAGCAACGGTGAGATCACCGAACCCTGCGCGGTGCCGGTCAGCGGGTGCTCAACCCGCCCGTCTTCCATCACCCCTGCGCCCAGCATGGCGCGCAGCAGCTTCAAGACGCGCCGGTCGCTGACGCGTTCCTCAACCGCCTGCATCAACGCGTCCGCCGGGATCTGCCCGAAACAGTCCTTGATGTCCGTCTCAACCACCCAGCGCCTGCCCCGCCAGGACTCATCGATGAGCACCTGCAAGGCATCACGCGGGTCCAGCCCGGGCCGGAACCCGAAGCTGCACGGCAGGAAACCGGCCTCGAACACCGGCTCAAGGACGATCCGCGCCGCGGCCTGCACGATCCGGTCAGACACCGCCGGAACCGACAACGGCCTCCGCTCCCCCGCACTGCCCGGCTTGGGAATATAAACCCGCCGGGCCGGGAGGGGACGGTAACTGCCATCAGCCAGCGCGGCAGCCAGCTCACCCAGGAGCCGGCCGACGCCGTACTCCTCCACATCGGCGATGCTGACCCCGTCGATGCCAGGCGCGCCCTTGTTCCTGCGCACCTGAACCCACGCGCGCTGCAACACGTCTGTGCGGCAGATCTTGTCGAACAGCGCATGGAACCGCCGCCCGGGATCAGCCTTGGCCGCCCGGTAAAGCACGTGCTGCAAAGCGCGGACCCTGTCACCATCAACAGCACCCAGGGTGGACCTAACCCGCTCTGCTTGGCGCACTCCAGATCTTGTAGAGGTTGTCCCTCAGACCGGACTCGAAGTCGGCAATGGACTCCCCGTCCACCCCGGCGGCACCCTTATTAGCCCTAACAAGCCTGTACGCCTCCCATACCAGCTGCTTCGGTATCTGAAACGGCTTGCCTTCCGGACCTGACCTGCTCACGCGTCTCCTCCCAGGCCAGCGGCCCGGTTGTTCGTGCGAACAAACCAATAACGGCAAACACCCCGGTTCTGATGCCATCTGATTTGCTTTCGACACCTCGACAGCGATTCGCTCTCGCTCGCCTTCCCGGTGCCCACCTGACGCATCCAGTGCGCCTTTCCTCATCGCTCACCACGACGGTCTTCAGCCAACGCAGCATGAGGTGGTTTGGCGCCTCCCCCCGCAGGGCGACGCCGAAGGGCCACAAAACCTTCATCTTCCACGCAGCACCGCATCGAACAAGATCTCCTACCTAACGACCTCGCTCTCCGCGCTCGTGGCGCACTGCCGCGCCAAAACTCATTCATAGCCGCTGACTTGGCCTGTTTCCCACGGCTAGGCTGCTCTGCGGTATTCGCTGATCAAGCCGCCAAGGACCTGCCTGCGTTCGATCCGGGCGGTGATATCGACCGTGCGGCCGGGGCTGGCGAAGGGGAGGTTCCTGCTGCAGGCTCTGGTGCGGACGGTGGCCGTCATAGTGGCGGGCGTACTCGGCCAGGACCTTGCGGAGATGCGGCGTGCCGAGGACCAGCACGTGATCCAGGCACTCGCGGCGCAGTGTCCCCACGAACCGCTCCGCAAAGGAATTCGCCCGCGGCGACCGGACCGGCGTCCGGATCACCCGCGTGCCGTTCCCGGCGAATACCTCATCGAATGCGGCGGTGAACTTGCCGTCCCGGTCACGGATGACGAACGTGAACTGCCCGGCCCGATCGCCGAGGTCCATCAGGAGGTTGCGGGCCTGCTGCGCCGTCCACGAGCCCGTCGGATGGGCGGTCACGCCCAGGATGTGCACGGCCCGGGTCTGGATCTCCATCACGAACAAGACATACAGACGCTGCAGCAGCACGGTATCGACGTGCAGGAAATCTCAGGCCAGAATGCCGGAGGCCTGGGCCGTCAGGAACTGCCGCCACGTCAGCGACGCTCGCCGCGGCGCCGGACCGAGCCCGGCGGCGGCGGGGAATGGCTGCGGGTGCCGGGCCACGATGGGTCCGTTCGGGATAGTTCTTTTCGCCGGGGCCTGCTGGTCACCTACGCGAGCTGGCGGTGGGTGTTCTTCGTGAACGTGCCGATCGGGCTGGTGGTCGTGGCCCTGGCCACCCGGGTGCTGCCCACCTCGGGGCGGCGGGCCGGGCGGTTCGACCTGGACCAGCAGCAGGGGCCAGCCGCGTCGGCCAAGACGGGTCATACTCGCACAAGACGGGTCATACTCGCAATGGTGGAGGAGACGGACAACACTGCACGGGTTCCTGGCCGCTTGGAGCGCGAGGCCCGCGAGCCTGCCCCGGTCAGCGCGGCTCCGTGTGACCGGCTGGTCCGGCTGTTCGGCGGATTCGCCGCTGTCGTGCTGGTACTGGCGATCGCGTTGGTGCTCTTGGTGCCGGCAGCGCACTGGCTCGCGCACCATAACATTGGCTCCGCCAGGGGACCGCTTCTGCAGGCGGCACGGGTGGCTGCGCAGGGTCAGCTGCTGACACTTGGCGCGGGCCTGTTTGCCGCAGGCGCGCTCCTGGCCGTCGCGGACTTCACTTTGTCGCAGCGCACGTTGAAGCTAACAGAGCAGGGACAGGTGACCCGCCGTCACACCGAGGCCATCGAGCAACTCGGCTCTGACAAGCTCGACGTGCGCATCGGCGGCATCTACGCCCTGGAGTGCGTAGCCCGCGAATCGGCCAGACATCACCCGGCCATGATGGAGGTGCTCACCGCATTCATCCGCGAGCACTCACGCGAGGCATGGCCGCCGCCAGATTCCGGTGGCCGGGAACCGGAACGATCGACCCGGCCCGACGTCCAGGCCGCCCTCACTGTGGTAGGACGCCGGGATGCAAAGCGCGACATCCAACCCATGAACCTCACCGGCACTGACCTGGCCCGCGCGGACCTCCATGACGCGAACTTCACCCGCGCGGACCTCGGCGGCGCGGACCTCACCGGCGCGAACCTCCATGGCGCGAACCTGACCGGTGCGAACCTCGGCCGTGCGGACCTGACCGGTGCGAACCTCGGCCGTGCGGACCTCACCCGCGCGCGCCTCTTCTTCGCGCGCCTTTTCTGCGCGCGTCTTATCTATGCACGCCTCACCCGCGCGGACCTCGGCGGCGCGGACCTCACCGGCGCGAACCTCCATGGCGCGGACCTGACCGGTGCGAACCTCGGCCGTGCGGACCTGACTGGCGCAGACTTCAAGGATGCGCGCTGGCCAGAGCATGCCGCAGTTCCGGGGGCCTGGAAGGTGGACACCGGCACTGGACGGCTGGCGGCGGCGGGCACTGACTGCGGGCCAGCAGAGGTAAACTAATACTAATTTCCGCCTGTTTATTTGCGGTCTCCCCGATCGCACCCGGCACCGCGTGATGTAGCTGCCGTATGGGCCCATAGAGGGCCACGAGTCGGCCCGCACCCGGGGCAAGGCCGTCGGCGGCGCCGCCGTCACCGACGACGCCATGCTCGTCGTGGCACTGCACCTGCGCGGCCAGGAGCTGAGCCTGCGTGACATCGCCGTCCGCCTCGTCATCGCCACGGGAAAGAAGAAGGGCCAGCACCCGTCCCCGGCGACCGTCATGCGCATGCTGCGCGAGCACGACGAGAGGACCGCCGAAGTGGCTGTCACGGCGGGCAGCTGACCGTGCCGTCCCCGCCGTCCGCTCATCGTCCTCGTCGGTGGCGTCGGGGTTGCGCAGACGGCGGATGGCCCCTGGGGCCAGGCCGGGGAGCACGAAGCTGTAGGTGCCGTGGACGCCCAGCCAGTAGCGCGCCCGCGTAGGCTGGCTGGCATCAGAACGGACCGGCATCCGTTAGCCGGAACCCTGAGGCGAGCAGTCCGGCTGATCGAGGTGCCGGTAACAATCAAGCCGTGAGCACCGCTACGGCGTCCAGTTTCCCGAACGCGGGCACGGCGGGCAGGTGGCCAGCGTGCCCGGAACGGGTTGCCGGTGTAGCCCCGCCGCTGGCCCGGCCTCGCCGCGCTGGCATCGCCCGGCCTGCGATGCGTCCCAGGCCCGCGCCGGGGGTACGATGCTCATCCAGCGGCGCCCGGGCGCGGTGAGCTTGAACACCGGAATGCCCGTGGCCGTGGCCAGCACCTCCGCGATCAGCTCCGCGGTCACCTCCGCGACGGCGTCCATGTCGCCGGCCTTCCGCTCCTTCTCCCGGGTCGCCTTCTTGGCCCGCAGCTGCTTCTCCGTGTCACGCAGCGCCGCGGCCTTCTCGAAGTCCTGGGAGTCGATGGCCGACTCCTTCTCCCGGCGAACCCGGGCAATCTTCTCGTCGAAGTCGCGCAGGCCCGGCGGCGCGGTCATCCGGCGGATCCGCATCCGCGACCCGGCCTCGTCGATCAGGTCGATCGCCTTGTCCGGCAGGAACCGGTCGCTGACGTAGCGGTCCGCCAGCTGCGCGGCGGCGACCAGGGCGCCGTCGGTGATCGACACCCGGTGGTGCGCCTCATAGCGGTCCCGCAGGCCCCTGAGGATCTCGATCGCGTGCGCGATCGTCGGCTCGGCCACCTGGACCGGCTGGAACCTGCGCTCCTAGCCCGCGCGCGGCTTCGGTGTCTCATAACCGCCAACCCCGGGGATGCCAGTCACGAGGTCCGCCTCTCACCGGCTGGATCGACGGGCAGCCGGTCCTGCGTAGATGGCTGAGCTACCGAGGCAAGCGCGCCCTCGGCTACAGCGTCACAATCGACGAAGCGCGCGTTCTCCGTTATCGCCCGCTCGCCGTCATGGCGCTTCGGCTCGCCGCATTCGTGCTTCTCGGCCCTCAGCTGGATGCGAGCTACCTGATGGTTGCGGATTCGAGTAAATCAAACGTGACTGAAGTGCATATTGACATAGGATCAGCGATTGCCGCCCCTTATCCGGACATAGCTAAATCAATTAGAGAACTTGAACATAACCTTGCCTCTAATTACTCAACATCGATTAATCAAGTATGGCGCGTACGCAGGCGTCGGGAAACTGGCGCCGCTAGGGGCGGTCCGGGAAGGTCTGGCGATCAGGCCGCCTCTGAGCATTGTGCGAGTCGGCAACGGAGCGTCAGTCTTGCTCCATGGCGTGACCCCGGCGCGCGTCCACACGACGGGCGGCGAGCACGCCGAAGGCTGCCGCGGCCAGAGCGGCGACCCCGCCGATGAGGACTGGGGCGCGGACGCCGACCGCGTCGGCGATCGCCCCGAGGATTGGTCCGCCGATCGGTGCGGTGCCGACAAGGAGAACGGTTTGTAGAGCGAGGACCCGCCCGATCATGTGCGGCTCCGTTCGGAGTTGGGCAATGGACGTCGTCGCCGTCATGTAGGCGACGCTGGCGGCGCCAACCAGGGTCACCACCAAGAAGGCGAGGGCGACGCTGGGGACGGCTGAGAGGACAAGCATGGCCGCCCCGAGCCCCGCGGCACCGACCGCCACCGTCCGGATGGTGACGGTGGAACGCCTGGCGACGAGCAGCGCCCCGACTAGGCCGCCTGCACTGAAGGCCGAGTAGACGAGGGTGTAGGTGCCATTGCCGCCGTGGAGTCCCTTCTCGACGAAGAGGGGGAATACGACTGCGAAGTTGTAGCTCAATATTCCGATGAGCAGGAGCATGACAAAGGTGATCCAGAGGTCTGGCACGCCGAAGATGTACTTGAGTCCGGCCCGGACCTGTCCGGCCCCACGGGGCGTCACCGGCAGCCGGTGCAGCTCCGCCGAGCGCATCATGGCGAGTGCGGTGAGGACCGCCGCGTAGGATATGGCGTCAGCCGCGAAGCACCAGCCGTAGCCGACCGTCACGATGAGCAGGCCGGCGAAGGCGGGTCCCGCAATGCGAGCCATGCTGTTCATGGCGCTGTAGAGCGTCACGGCGTTGGGTATCTCGTCGGTCGGCACCATCTCGTTGACGAACGACCGCCGGACCGGGTTGTCCAACGCCAGCAAAGTACCTCCTGCCACGGCGATGCCGTAGAAAGCGGCGAGCGGTGCGTTGTGCATGAATGCCAGCGCCGCGAGCGCCAACGATTCGCACATCTCGAGCGCCTGCGTGACATAGAGGAGGTTGCGCTTACTTGATCGATCGACGATCACACCTGCCCAGGCAGACAGCAGCAGGATCGGGCCGTACTGGCACGCCACCAGCAAGCCAAGAGCCACGCCGCTTCCGGTGCGGTGCAGGATGAGGAGGGTCAGAGCAATATTGGTCAGCCAGTTGCCGGTCTGGGAGATGGTTTGGCCGATGAAGAACAGGCGGAAGTTCCGCCAGCGGAGGGACGACAGAGTGCGCTGGACGAAACTGGGCCCCTGGGCAAGGCTGTCGTCGTCCACCTGATCAGGCTATGCAGGCCGAGAGGATCACGGTGATCTCAACCGTGGGACTCAACGTTCGTAATCGCCGGTCAGCCGACCTACGGATCGATCAGCACCAGGCAGGGGCCTTGTGTACCCGCCGGCGGCTGCCCGCTTCCTCGACCCCGCAACTGGCGCGGGCCTGGGACGCCTGGCAGGCGAGCGATACCAGCGCGGCGAAATTGACCAACGACCCGGCTGCACCGGCAACCCGTTCCGACCACGCTAACGACCACCCGGTGCACCGCGCACACCAGGGCGGTTCAGGAAAGTGGACGCTGTAGCGGTGTGCTGACGGGTCCGTTGTTACCAGCGCCCCGGTCCCCTCGCTCAACCGCTACCGGCGCCTTTCCGGTACCAGTACCTGCTGGAGGGCGTCGAAGTCCTCGACGCATTTGCCGGTGCCGAGCACGACTGATTCCAGCGGATTGTCGGCCAGCTGGACCGGCATCCCTGTCTCTTCGCGCAGCCGCTCATCGAGGCCGCGCAACAGCGCGCCACCGCCGGTGAGCGCGATACCGCGGTCCATGACGTCGCCGGCCAGCTCGGCCGGGCAGGTGTCCAGTGTGGTCTTGACGATGTCCACGACGGTGCTGACGGGTCCGGCGATCGCGTGCCGAACCTCCCCGGCACCGATCACGATGGTCTTCGGCAGGCCGCCGACCAGGTTGCGGCCGCGGATCTCGGTGTGCGGTTCATCCGGCCACGGGTAGGCCGAACCGATCGCCATCTTGATCTGCTCGGCGGTCCGCTCGCCCAGCATGAGCGAGTACTCCTTCTTGACGAACGTGATGATCGCCTGGTCCATTTCGTCGCCGCCGACCCGGATCGACTGGGAGGTCACGATGCCGCCGAGCGAGATCACCGCCACCTCGGTGGTCCCCCCGCCGACGTCGACGACCATGTTCCCGGTGGGCTCGTCCACCGGCAGCCCGGCGCCGATCGCGGCCGCCATCGGCTCTTCGATGATGTAAACGCGCCGGGCACCGGCCTGGCGCCCGGCTTCTTTCACCGCGCTTTGCTCCACCCCGGTGATCCCGCTGGGCACGGCCACCACCAGCCGCGGCTTGGCCAGGCGGTGGCGGCGGTGGACCTTCTGGATGAAGTACCGCAGCATCCGCTCAGTGACATCGAAGTCGGCGATGACACCGTCCTTCAGCGGCCGGACCGCCACGATGTTCCCCGGCGTCCGGCCGATCATCCGTTTGGCCTGGACGCCGACCGCGACGATCTGGCCGGTATTGGTGCTGAGTGCCACCACCGACGGCTCGTTGAGCACGATCCCCCGCCTGCGCACGTACACCAGCGTGTTCGCGGTACCGAGGTCGACCGCCATGTCACGGCCGAGGAACGCCAGCATATTCCCCATGAGAAACGAGCCTTCTAACGAAACCATCTGGCTTTTGGCCAGCCTGCTTTGCGTAAGCAGGCTGCAAGCCGAAAATTATCTTGCCGCCGATCTCCGGGCCGAGCCCGGTTATCCGACCGTCCTCAGCCCAATATCTCGGCCATTATTGATCTTCCTTCCTTGGTGACGGGCCTGGTAATAGGTCCCCATCTCCAGGTCACGCAGCCGGACCTACGAGATCGCTGACCGGCTCAGCCAGAATTTCCGGTCTGAGGTTCCTACATTTCCACCGTAGCTCCGGTCAGCATATTCTGCAATTCGGCTGTAGTCCCACGGCCACTCAAGATTTCTTAAACGCAGCGAGCACGAATTGCTCCGTAAATTATAGCTATCTTTTAAGTTGGGTGCGGCTCCTGGAAAGGTACCTGAACCGCCACTGTCGGCGGAGTGCGTTGCCGAGCCGGGCCAGCATCTCGGTGAAACCCATGCGTCAACATGGCCGAAGCCCAAGCAAACACCCGGTTATCCTCGCCAAACCACGAGCCCGACCTGCTCCAGCCACTTGAGACCGTCCGGGAAGCCGGCGCCCGGCGTCAGCATAGGCCATGCTGTCGGAGACTCTGCCGTTTTCTAAACGACCGGGCCAGTCGCTCTGCCGCACTGTCCAGTCACGGTGGGGTGCGCGGTGACGCCGCCCAGATGCATCCGGCGGGTACCGTGCTCGACGTTAAAAGCATCTGCCCAGGTGGCGCAGGTTTTCGGCACCCACAGGTTAATTTCATGGTGATCTTGCTCCGTTGCTGGGCCGCTGAGAGCCGGGCCGGTTGTCACTTTGTCTAAGGCCGTTGGCCTCTTGCCTGCAGGCCCATCAGCCCTGCCAAGCCCCGTTCGCAATGGGCAGGGTCGCAGCAACGTCAGCGAGCGCTGCTTGATGTACTGACCGCCGAAGTCCGGTCCGAACCGGACAGTCAGGTGAAGAAGGTGGTCACGATGACCAAACGAGCAATCATCAGGCGGTGGGTCTGGGGGCTTGTGGCGATGATGCCCGGCACGATCCTGATCCCTCCGAGCGCGGTCGCGCTGGCCGGCCATGACCTAAGCGTGAGCGACGGGTACGCGCAGACGATGGTGGCCCTGAGGAAGCATCAGCAAGTGGTTACCAACGATTCGGAGATGAAGTAGATGTTAAGGCAGTTGACCCAGGCGATGCTCGGCGCGACCACGCTCAGTGTGCGTGTCATGGCCAAGGCCATAGCAGTGCCGGTGGACACGGCGCTGTGGGGCCACGAGACCACCAACCGTAAGCCCCCGCAGTGGCACAGCCGCAATACGGTCGTGCTCGCCTCGCCGGTCGCGCTGCTACGTGACTTCAGCGCCGGTGACGATGAGGTCGTTCCCACGCTGCTGTTCCCGCCGTTGGCCGGGCACGCCTCGTGCATCATCGACAAGAAGGGCCAGAGCCAGGTCCAGCTCTGCATCAAGATGGGCCTGACCAAGCTCTACTCATTCGACTGGCTGAGCTGCACCGCCGCCACCAAGGACACCACCGAGGCTGACCGCCTCGACTTCATCACCCGCGCGGTGGATCTCATCGCCGGGAACGAGGGCAAGACCAACATCGTCGGCGACTGCCAGGGTGGCTGGGAAGCCACCCTGTGGGCGGCCATGCACCCCGAGCGCGTCAACACGCTCATCGTGGCCGGTGCGCCGATCGACACCAGCGCCGGGAATGGTCCGGCCAAGAAGCTGATGCCCATCCTGATCCCGCACGGCAACATGGCGCTGTACCAGGCCATGGTCAAGGCCTACGGCGGCATCGTGCCCGGCATCAACAACGTCATGGGGTCCATCGCGATGGACCCGGCCACCCACGTGGCCGCGCACCTCAGGCTCTTCTGGCACGTGCACGACCGCGAGTACCTCGACCACTTCAGTGACTTCTACGACTGGTACCTCCACCCGGTCAACCTGCCGGGCAAGCCGTACCTGTGGGCCGTGGAGCACCTGTTCGTCAAGAACGAGATGTTCAAGGGCGAGCTGAAGGTCGCGGGCAAGACCGTGAACCTGCGCAGCATTACCTGCCCGGTGTTTCTGCTCGGTGCCGAACAGGATGACATCACGCCGTGGCAGCAGGTCCACAACATGCGGTACGCGGTTGGCTCTTTGCCGGTCCGCTGGTACCTCGCACCGGGTGGGCACCTTGGCCTGTTCATCGGCCACCGGTCGCAGGCTGAGTACTGGACGCCGATCCTGGCTCAGGTCCGCGGCCTCTCACGACCAGGGGATATCACAAATGCAACCACCAGCACTTCAACCCGAAGTGCTGGTGATGCATCAGGGAAAGCGGACGGGGAATCAAATTCCCAAGGAATTCAAGCCATATAACCTGATCGAGTGCTGGTGCAAGCCGCCGCTGACTGATGAAGAGAACGTGGGACGCACCATGACCGCACTCAAGAAGAGTGCCCGGGCGTGATGTTGATCCACAGGTCTTGACAATTGCTCCTCCTAAGGAGTGTTTGGGGAGGACACCGACATACCATCTGCCAGAAACCCGACCTTTGTCAACGCCCTTTTGATCCGTAGATCAATGGAGAGTGTCCGGCCAGTGCGCCGGAATTCGAATCGGCACGTCAGCGTCCTGCCCCGCCAGTACTGATCAGGCTGAAGGCCGGACCTGCGACGAGCTGCTAGCGCAAGCTCCGTCCGGGGTCATGGGTGGCCGCGGGCGGCGGTTCAGGGTACCGGCCGTAATGCGGGCCGGCCGGGTCAGGCTGATATGCGCAGTGCGCTGCCGCGGCCAGGCGCTGCCGACCAGCAGGCCTCCAGCAGCGCGGGGGCGAACAACTGCGGCGCGCTGACACAGGCCCCGTGACCGGCGTCCACATAGTGAACCGACGCGCCGGGGACCGCCCGGGCCAGCGCGGCCTGGCGGCCTGGCGGCACGACACGGTCCCGGGCCGTGATGACCACCGCGGTGGGCACATCGACCTGGCCGAGCCAGCTGCCCGAGGTGAACTCGCAGACGGCTTCCGTGGCCGAGACGACGGTGGCCAGAGTGGTCCGGCGCAGCTGGGCGCGGGCCCACCGGCTCGTCGCCGGGTCGTCAATGCGGCCCAGCAGCGCCATGCCGACGAACTCGGCGCCCATCACATGCAGCAGCGGGTTCCAGCGCAGGGCCGCGGCGACCGTCGGCATCGCCAGAGCGGCCAGCTGCTCCACCGGTGACCCGCGGCCATTGCCCGCGGTGGAGCACAGCACCAGGCCGGACACCAGCCCAGCGTGCCGCCGGTACAGCAGCTGGGCCACCAGGCCGCCCATGGAATAACCCACCGCGGCAAAGCCGCGGATATCAAGGACAGCTGCCAGCGCGGCGATGTCGTCCGCGCAATCCTCCAGCCGGAACCGCGAACGCAGACGGATCCCGTCGCCATGGCCACGCAGGTCGGCAGCGACCACCCGGAAATCACGTCCGAGCGGCACGAGGACCTGTCCCCAATTAAGCTCGGCCGTGCACGCCACCCCGTGGATCAGCATGACCGTCTCCGCACCGGGCGGGCCGGCGCACTCCCATACCCGCGTCGTCCCGCGGCCGGGCAGATCCACCAGCCGCGTACGCGGCATCGTTGCTTCCCTGAGCATCCGGCTTTCTCCTTTGACTGGTGGCCCGGGCTCAGCCCACGCCCAGGCAGACCGGCCGCCGACGACGCATGGACGGCCTGAGTCAAGCTTGCGGGATCGCGAGAGGCGACCTGGCCCGGCCACCACAGCGCGTGCGACGACGCCGACCACCACCGCCGGCGAGCCTCGCAGACCCGGCACGTCGGGCAGCAGCGCCTCATCGCTGACGAACATCCCCGCAGTAGACCGCACAGATCCCCGCCAACCCATGGACCTAGGTCCCCGCCGCTGGGCCGGAAGTCCGCCGCTGATGCCGCCGCGGGCAAGGCACCGCGTCCAGCGGTGCCCTCGCTTGCCGGCGGAACGAGCGGGCAATCGCAGGGCAGGAGCCCGGCCTGACCACACCAGGACTTAGCCTCGATCCACCGCGTTAAGAGGGTTCACTCGGGCGTGTCAATGCGAAAGGTGCCCTCTGAACTGGGACGATGGGAGTTGCTGAAGCTACCGTCGTCGAGCTGGAGAGGACACCTCGCAGGTGCGATTGTTGCATGGCCTGGCGAAGATTTATGCGGCGTTTGATAACCCGAATCTCGTGTCGCGGGCGGGCCTGGTCCCGGTGATGGTTGGACCTGCTGAGGCACGGCGCGATCGACTGCCTGGCCTACGTCCGCAAGCGCTGCTGGACTTCCTGGTACGCGAGCTGATGGGCACGCAGCCACCCGCGCCCCGCCCCCATCGCCATCGACCCCGAGTTGCTCGGCGAGCTGTTCGCCTGAACGCGACACCACAGACGAGGAACAAGGAAAACCCAATCCCCACCAGCGATCACGGCCACCGGGCTGCGCAAGTCCTTCGGCGACAAGGTCGTGCTCGACGGCATCAACCTGCATGTGCCAGAGGGACCATCTTCGCCGTCCTCGGGCCACTGAGGGTGGACGCTCCCAGCCGAGTGCATTCAGTTGACGAAATGATGATCCCAGCGGGTCTGTCTGCTGATGACAGACCCGCGGCGCCACCCGAGGTTGGCGGATGGTGGCTTGTTGGCCGGAGTTCCAGGCCAGTGACAGAGCTCAGCCGGGGAGGTCCTCCGGGCGCTTTGCGGCGAGATGGCCATGCAGCAGGCCGGTGGACTGGCCGACCTCGATAAGGTATCCGTCCGGGTCCCGCATGTAGCAGCGGATCTCCGCTCCGCGGTCAATCGGCGGCGTCACGAACTCTGCCCCCTTCGCCTTCCACTCCTGGTAACAGGCCTGGATGTCGGCGACCCGCAAGTTCAAGAAGATCGACGTGGTGTCGCCGGGCTGGTAGTCGACCACCGAGATGCCCGGCTTGTCGGGGGTGGGCGGCCCGCCGGGGTTCATGATGATCCACGAGTTGGACAGCCTGACAGTGCACGGGTTCTCGTCCAGGATGACGGTGCCACCCAGAACGCGCGAATAGAAGTCCCGCGATCGCGCGACCTTGCGGACGGTGATGAACAACGCCACCAGAACGCCCTCGGCGGGCGCCGGGAAGCTGGCGAAATCGTTGCGAGGCTGAGATTCTGTCATGGTTGTTCCTCTCCGGCGGCATTGGCGGACAACGGCAGGGTTCCCGGGAAGGTGCCACTTAATGCCGGGCTGCGGCGGGGGTCAACGTGCAGCGCCCGTAGCGCGCCAGCGCGAGAACCAACGTCGTGAGGCCCGCAAGGCCTGGCGCAGTCTCGGCTGGCCCGGGGAACCCCGGTCATGGGCTCGTTGCCGGACGTCGTTGCCGGATGCCCGCCCGATGCGATCTTGTGCCTGCCCCTTTGTCGGCTGCCCCTTTGGTGCGGCCGCAATGCCTAGCGCGACCGTCCCAACTAACTGTGAGAGGTCTCACCCTGTCCGCAAAATGATCTACGGCCTCGGGAGCCGTGAGCAGGGCCAGGCCTGATGGACGGTGCTCAAGGAATCGGGCCATGGGGCCGGTTGCGCTAACGGATCTGCTAACGAGACGGGGAGAGACGGGCCGGGATACAGGAGACGATCACGGGCCCGGTGCCCCGGTCAGAGAGCTGCACCGATAACTACTCTGAGTTTGAGCCTAACCGGTATTGCCGGGCTGAAAGGCCCCTGAGCAAATCCGCCCCTCTCCCTCACCATGCTTGTGTCAGGTGGCAAGGGGTTCCGCGGCTGAGTGACCAACTGAGTGACAACCGACGCGAACACGGGCGGACTTCAGCGTATCGACGCGTGCGTTCAAATGCAGCTCAGCGTCGAGTTTTCGCAGGTAATTTCGCCCATAAAGTTGCCTGGGGGTCAAGGGGTCACGGTCGGCCTGGCGGCAATGTGATGCAGCACCAAAGTGCAGCAACTAGGCCGTCCCGCAACGACCCCATCCGACCGTCGTCGGCTATTGAGCTGCATCAATGACCGCCATCGACCGGGGTGCGACTAGTTCACATCGAGGGGGTCAGCCAGGGCTCCGGCGTGTTCCGTCAATGTCGGTTTCTGTCCTGATCGAGGCCGTGCAGGTGGAGGGTTTCGGCGGGGGTGGTGTGGTCGCGGCGGCCTTCGAGGATGTGCAGGTAGCCGGCGTCTTTGATGGCCGCGAGGATGGCGGCGCGGATGGTGGCCAGGTTGGCGGGCCCGCTGCCGGTGCGGCTAAGGTTCGCGTTCCCTCTGTGACGTGCGGTGCGGCCCTTATTACAGTCACGACAAGATGAGCGATACCAGCCCAACCTAACAAGGTTAGGGCTAGTATGCCTCTCGGTAGCAGCAGGGGGAACAGTCCGCCGGAATCGGGAAGATAGTTACAGAGTAGCGGAAATCCGGCAATGAGGAGAAAACGTTAACACGTATTGGGATCCTAGGGATTGCCGCATCGGTGGCCGCCATTGTGACGTACATTTTCACTTAGATCACTCCAAGCCCCGGTCCAAACCCATCGCCAACCTCGGCAACGACCACGAGTGGTGGGAGCGGTACAGGGAATGCATACCCGCCCAGGCTCAACAGGATTGGCTAAATGCTTGCGAGCAGCGTAATGGCACTACGGTGTCGTTTTGCCAATGCGAATTGCCCTATTTCGAGCAGCACGCCTCTTACGCGGTATTCGAACAGGAATATAGAGATGGGATTCCCGGTGTTCCGCCAGGCGCAGATGGCTAACGCAGAAAACAGTTGCGGCAGCAGCCTATAATATGCTTTCGAAGCCATTCATTCAACTACTACAAGCCTATCAGGGGATTAGGATGGCTGACCGCAGCCGCGAACCAGAAGACCGCCCCAAACCAGATGACCCCCCCAAACCACCTGACCGGAGATGGTGGGAGTCTTGGGCCGCGTTGACCACTGCAATCGCTACTGTAGTCCTCGCCTTGGTGGGGGTTCTCACCCTGGCAAGTTCTAGTTCGACTCCTGCGCCGAAGTCGCCAAATCCTTCAATTATACCGCCGATTGCTAGTGAATCACCGGTATGCGCCGCTGGCTCGCTCCAGCTCATCGGCTCCACTGCTTTCATGCCGATTGCACAAGACGCGGCTAACGCGTATAAGCAGGATTGCCCAGGCATCAAAATTAATATTACTGTCACCGGTGGAGACAGCGCCTATGGCTTGTCGCAGGTGGAGTATGCGGTAACCCATCATTCTTCGTCAGCCGGGTCGATGATCGCCATGTACGACGGACTTTCTTCGGACAGCGCTGGGTTGAGGCCATATCCAATGGGCGTAGTCATTTACGCGCTAGTTGAGCACACCGGTCTCCCTCCTAACTTTAACATCACCGTCAGTACGCTGCGCGAGATCTTCGCCAACGGCAAGAAAGGCTATAAGGGTTATGTTGCGGTCGGGCGTCGAGCAGGTTCCGGAAGTCGCCTGACTTTCATCACCAAGGTCCTTAATCTCAATCCGAATTCACAAGACATAATGCCAGACAAGGGTAACAACTGTCCAAAACCGACCGAAAGTAACGTTAATTTTACAAACTGCAGCGAAGATAGCACTCAAGATCTGCTCAAATTTGTGAATGGAACACCGAACGCGATCGGCTATGCAGAATTGCTTCAAGCTAACGTCGGCGCCTATCAACAGGTTTCTGTGCTCAGCATCGGCAATGTCGAACCCACGCCAGGTAACGTACGCAATGGAGAGTATCGGTTTTGGACAGTCGAGCATCTATATGCGGCCATGCAGTCAACAACGCTGACCAAGGATTTTCTTAATTTCTTGCCGCAGTATATAGAGTATATGGAGTCGAATCCACCGCCGTACTTCATCCCTTGCTCCGGTATGGCGAAGAGATTGGTAGCAGCTGCTTGCTAGTGTGTCGCGCCTGAAATTGATGGGTTAGTTAGCAGCCTGCTGGCAGGCTTTCATCTCCCGTCGTGTCCGCAGGCTCAAGTTTTTGTACTGATCAAGAAAATCCGCAGCGAATCCAGGAAGAGCCACTTGTTTTCCATCAGGCCGAGGCGGGCGTGTATGTCGACGAAACAGTCTCTGTTCCCGAGAAAGCAGCGGGATTTCAGAACTTGGCCACTGGTTCTGACCTGGGCTCTTATGCGGCCCGTTCATATTCGTTGATGAGGCCGCCGAGGACGGGCCGGTGCTGGATTCCGCTCCTTGGAGAGGTCCGCGACCGGGTGATCGGGTGATCGGGTGATCGGGTGATCGGGCTGGGGCGGGCAGAGCTGGCGGCTGCGATGAGAGCGCCGTCCGTTGTAATGGCTCTCGTACTGGGCCAGGATCGTCCGCAGATGCCGTTCGCCGAAGATCAGCATCCGGTCGGTGACCTCGGTCCGGGCGGTGAGCACGAACCGTTCCGCGTAAGCGTTCGCGCGCGGGCTGCGGGGCGGGATCTTCACGACCTCGATGCCGGCATCGCCCAGGACCGCGTCAAACGACACGGTGAACTGCCCGACCCGGTCACGGACCAGGAACCGGAAACCGGCGGCGCGATCACCCAGATCCACCAGCAGGTTGCGCGGATCTGCTGTACAGTCCACGGGCCGTCCGGGTTCGCGGTGACACCGAGGATGTGCACGTAACGGCTGCCGGCCTCCGCAGGCGCAAGGACACGGATGATCATGATGCCGTACGACTGGACCCTGGACATCGCCGCAGCTCACAGGCCAGGCAGGCTTCTGGCACCCCACACGTTTCCCGCCGCCCCATCATCGGATTCCCGCCCGGTCACCTCAAGGACGCCTCCGGCGCCGCCCCGGCGGCCGGGCTCCGCCCGGTCCTTGACCTGCCCGGCCGCTCGCCACGGACATGGCAGCGATCAGGGAAACAGGACACGCCAGTCACGCACGCCCGCCGACAGCCAGAACCCCGTCAAAACCCCCATTGACACGGCCCCGCTCCTTCAGGGATGACAGGTCAGTGATGGCAGGACAGGACGCGGCCTGAATCTCGCCGGGCTTGGTGGCCGATCCCGCGAGCAGGCGTTGATCGGCGCTCGAGTGAGTCGCGGGATGCTTAAGATGATGCAATCGAATAGGTAAGTATTCTCCTAGCGACGGGCTAACGCGGCCACAATGATGTGCTGCTGTGACCCATTAGAAGCCTTGATTCGGAGAGATTTCCATGCCGGATTCACTGCGTGGTAGGCTTTGCACGATTGGGCGCACCCTCTATCGCGGACTGGCTTTTATTGCCCGCGAGCTCTTTAACGGGCTGGCTTACTCCGGGATTGCTTACGCGCCGCATGCGGCTTGGTTGTATTTGGAAGCGAAGGATCAGATCTCCGGAAGACCTGTGGCGCCGGGAGTTAAATGACTGGCTGCGGGATGATCTGGTAGGTGATGGGCCGGTTGTCGCCCGGGATGGACGGCGGCTCGGCGTTGATCTGGCCGGTGAGCAGGGCAAGGGCTCGCGCGACGCGGGGTGCGGCGGGTGCCTGGAGGGTGACCGTGATCGCGGCGGGGGCGAAGGTGATGGTCCCGGCCAGGCCGCGGATGATGGTCTCGCGGGTGACGGCCCGGTATTCGTCGTCGTCGCGCAGGTAGGCGTTGAGCTGGCTGGACAGCCAGTGCTCAGCGTTGTGGGCGAGCAGCCGGAGCACCATCTGCAGGCCCCGCCGTCCCGCGCGCAGCACCGCGATCCGGGCCTCGGGGTCGATCTGGTCTGCGGGCAGTTTCGCGGGAACCTGGTCCCGGGCGGCGGTCGCTGCCTGCAGTTTCTTCCGCGCGGCGGTGATCGCGTGGTTCACGTCCGGGATCGCCTTGTTCTTGGCTGCGGCGGTGGTGCCGGGGTCGGCGAGCAGCGCGGCCAGGGCGCGCTCGGCGGCGGCCAGGTTCTTGTCCGCGTCGCGGACGGCGGCGTTCGCGGCCTTGCGTGCCGGGTTCGCGGTTATCTTGGTGTTCACCGTGATTTCGGCGGCGTAATCGCAGATCTTGTCGATGCCGTAGTTCTCCGCCGCGTACTTGAGGAAGTTCTCCTCCCGCCACCGGGACTTCAGCCAGCCCAGGATGTCCGCCGGGCACGAATCGAAGTCGGAGGTCAGGATCTGCAGCACGACCTTGCCGTGTTCGAACAGGGTGAGCTGCCGGGCCTCGCCGTAGTCCTTGAGCTGGGCTTTCTCCTCGGCCCAGGCGACCTGCCGCTTCTTGCCGCCGACGGTCACCGGGGTGATGACCGGCAGCGCGGCGGGGACCGCGAGCGGCGCGCGGCGGTAGGTGACCCAGTGCACGTCCTGCTCGCGGCAGTGCGTGAAGACCTGCGGGTAGGCGCCGCCGCGGTCGAACCCGACCATGATCGTCGCACCGCGGCCGGCGGCTTTCTTCAGCTCGGACAGCGCCTTCGGCAAGGTGACGGTCAGCCCGGACGGTTCCCCGGACACGAAGCACACCGCCCGCCCGTCGTGGGCGGTGACGTGGGTGTCCGCGCGGCCCCTTTCCGCCCGGCCCCGCTTGTTGTTCCACCCCTTCGGCGCCGGCTTGGCGCCGGTATAGGGGACGAAGTGGTCATCGACGTAATACACCCCGGACAGGACCGGGTTGGCGGCCAGCATCGCCGAGGCGAACATCCGCTGCACCTGCAGCGGATCGGTGCGATCCGCGATCGCGGCCAGCCGCGGGCGCAGCGTCCGCAGGCCCGGGAGCCGGGACAGCCCGGCCAGCGGCCCGGCCTCGGCGCCAGGCAGGTGCTTGAACTGCTCGGCCGTCGCCGCGCCCAGCGCGAAGCACAGGCTCACCGCCGACAGCAGCGCCACGTCACCGGGCCGGGCGTCCTCGCCCGCGGCGGCCTGCAGGATCTCCCCGGCCCCGGCCCGCGTCCCGAACGTGTGCAGCAGCATCGCCCCTGCGTACCGGGACGAGACCGTCACCGGCCCCGCGGGCCGCTCCGCATCCGCCGCTGGCCGCGGCGGCACGGGCTCTCCGGGACCGGGCTGCTCCTCCGGCTCCGGCTCCGCGGCCTGCGTGTGAGCGGCCTCCGGTTCCGGTCGCGGCGCCTGCGGCAGCGGGTCCTGCACGTGCGCACGGCCCAGCCGCCGCAGCACCGTGGACTGGTTCACCCCGAGCCGCCGGGCGATCTCCGCGTCCCGAACCCCTACGGCCCGCCACGCCCGTGCTTGCTCCCACGACGCATCATCTGTCTCCCCGGGCCGTCCCGCCGGGCGGACCAGCGCGGCCGTCCCTTCCCGCAGCGCCCGCTGCCGCAGCGTGGCCACGTAACTCGGGGTCAGCCCCAGCACCGCGGCCACGTCCTTCCCGCTGAACCCCAGCTGCCGCAGCGTCACCGCCGCCACGTGGCGCATCGCCGCGTCGTCCTCGCTGAACCGGGACAGCTCCACTGACCCGGCGAAGATCACCGTCTCCCCGCCGGCGTTCAAGCGGTGCAGATCACGCGGGCAGGGCATGCCCTCCAGGATGGCGGCAGCAGCGGCGGACATGCCCGCATTTTATCCTGATCTAACATATTATGCAAAGAAATGCGGACAGTAACCGCAGCTCACAGGCATGCCTTCCGGAGATCTAGGATGACACGCACCCCGAGTGGCGCCGCCAACCGTCCAGACCGCGAGAACCGCATGAACTGCCGCGCCGGTCAGATGAGCGTCGGCTAGTGGAAGAGGTCGAAGCTTACGTGAGGCGTGAGGACCACGCGGCAGACGAGGTCCAGACACGGGATAATTCCCACGCGTTCAGCGCAATGATCCGGTCGTTGACCGTCCGCGCGGCGAATGGGTGCCTTAGCATATGCTGTCGGCTTCGGGCTGGATGAACTCTCGATTCAGCCGCTCCTGCGCATAGAGCCGGATAAGCTTATGCAGCCAGTAGCGGGCACCTTCGGCAACATCCTCTACTTTGACTTCGAGCAGGTGGCACCCAACAAGCCGGGTGAGCTGCGCCTCCACCGTGTCAGCACTACCACCGAGCAGATTGGCCGCCGTTGCCGCGGAGAAATCCCGTGGGAGAAGGCCAAGGAGGCGGAAAGCGCTGCGATCGCATGGGTCGAGCCTGTAGTAACTGCTGTCGTAGCCCGCCCGGACGTCCAGTTCCGCAAAGCTCAGCTGATCGAGGCAGGCCGTGCCCGACTCGAGCAGCGCCACCATTTTCCGCGGTTGCCAGCTCGGCATGGCCGCCAGCCGGGCCCCTATGCTCCGCAATGCAAGCGGAAGGCAGCCGCACAAATCCACAATCCGCTCCACCTGCTTCTGCGCTGCTGCCACTTTGCTCACACCGACGATTTGGCTGAGCAACTCCAGTCCCTCGGTGACATCCATCACACCGAGTTCAACTGTTTGAGCGCCGGGAAGGGCATGCAGGCGCCAGCGGCCGGTGATGATTACCGCGCATTCGGGCGTGGCCGGGAGCAGGGGGGTTACCTGGGAAGTCGAATACGCGTCATCCAGGACGATCAGGACCCGCCGGTCGTTGCTCCAGGTCCGGAAGAGCTTGGCTCGTTCCTCCAGTCTCGCTGGAACCTGATGTTCGGGCACGCCCACCGCCCGCAGGGAGTCGACCAGGATATCGGCCGGGTCGGCCGGGGTCACGGAGGTACCGCGCAGGTCCGCAAAGAGCTGCCCGTCGGGATAGTCCGCGCGATCGATGTGGGCCGCACGCAACGCCAGAGTCGTCTTTCCTACGCCGGGAGTGCCGCAGATCAACACTGTACGGGCCGTCGTTGCACCATCCCCGCGCACGGCGAGTTCCTGGCGCACCTTACTTAAGGGCAAGGCCCGCCCGGTAAAGTCAGGAACGTCCGGTGGCAGTTGGGCCGGCACGGTCAGATTGCCCGAACGTACTGCCGCGACCGCCGCCGGATATCCCGCAGCGACCACCGGAAGGGTTTGCGCATCGTTTCCTGGGTCACTAGAGTCGGCGTCGAGCAGCGACTGGTGAAGGTGCTGCAGCGGTGCAGACGGCTCGAGCCCCAGGTCCTCGATCAGCACGGCGCGCAGCCGACGGTACACCTCTAGCGCCTCACATCGGCGCCCGGAGCAGCTGAGCGCCGTCATGAGATCCGCATGAAAGCGCTCATGGAGGGGGTTGGTGAACACCAGCACCTTAAGCTCACTAACGAGTTCCTGATGACGGCCAAGCTGCATGTCCGCTTCTATGCGCATTTCCAGCGCCTGCAGCCTGTCCTCTTCCAGCCGGGTCACATAGGCCGACAAAATCTCGCCAGTGCTGAGGCCCACGAGCGCCTTGCCGCGCCATACGCTCAAGGCCTCCGACAATAGCTCGGCAGCACGCATCGGGTCACCGCGCTCCACCGCCAGTCGACCCTGGGACGAAAGCTGCTCGAAGCCGCACACGTCAATATTCTCATCGGGGACGTCTAGCAGGTACCTGTGGGGCTCGGAAATACGATTCGGACGGGTGACCTGCTTTTCCGTAACAGCGTGGGGTAAGGCGCCGCCTCCCGCCGCGCGGCCAACCTGGCAGGCTCTAGCGCTGTCAGCCAGGAACTCGAGCAAGGCGGTCTTGCCTATCCCGGCCTCGCCGCGCAGGGAGCTATTGTCAAGACCTGTGGATCAAGATCGTTTAGGCGGCTTCGGTCTGGGTGTTCTCACCGGGCCGTTCGACGAGTTTCCCATTGGTGAAGGTCGCGCCGGCGCGGACCAGGGCGACGAGATGCGGGGCGTTGACGGCACGCCAGCGGTCCTGCGCGGACTCGATGAGCTTGAAGGCCATGGCTAGGCCTGCGGCCCGCGAGCCGGGGCCCTTGGTGACCTTCGTGCGGTGCCTGACCGTGGCGAAGGTCGATTCGATCGGGTTGGTGGTGCGCAGATGCACCCAGTGCTCGGCGGGGTAGTCGTAGAAGGCCAGCAGCTCCTCTGCATCGTCGGTGATCTTCGCGGCGGCTTTGGGGAACTTGGCGCCGTAGGCGGCCCCGAACGCCTTTACCGCCGCCCGGGCGTGGTCCTTGTCCTCGGCGCCCCAGATCTCGGCCAGGGCCTTCTTCGCCCCCGGGTGCGCCGACTTCGGCAGCGCGGCCAGCACGTTGGCGGTCTTGTGGAACCAGCAGCGCCCCTCCCTGGCCTGCGGGAACACCTCCCGCAGCCCGTTCCAGAAGCCCAGCGCACCATCGCCGACGGCCAGCACCGGGGCGCGCATGCCGCGGCGGGCGCAGTCGCGCAGCAGGTCCGCCCACGACTCCGCCGACTCCCGGTAGCCATCGGCCAGGGCGATGAGCTCCTTACGGCCATCGGCGCGCACGCCGATCATCACCAGCAGGCACAGCTTGTGCTCCTCCAGCCGGATGTTCACGTGGATCCCGTCCGCCCACACGTACACGTAGTCCACGCCGGATAGGTCCCGCTCGGCGAACGCGCGCTGCTCGCCCCTCCAGGTCTCGGTCAGCCGGGTGATCACCGCCGCCGACAGGCCGGCCGATGAGCCCAGGAACTGGCCGAGCGCGGGCACGAAATCCCCGGACGACAGGCCATGCAGGTAAAGCAGCGGCAGCACCTCGGTGATCTTCGGGGTCTTCCGGCACCACGGCGGCAAGATCGCCGAGGAAAACCGCTTCCGCTCCCCGGTCACAGGATCGGTGCGCTTGTCGTTGACCCGCGGCGCGGTCACCTCCACCGCGCCCGCGCTGGTCAGCACCTCCCGTGACTGGTGGGAGCCATTCCGTACCACCAGCCGGCGGCCGTTGTCGTCCCGCTCGCCGGCATGCGCCGCGACATAGGCATCCACCTCGGCCCGCAGCGCCTGGGCCAGCATCCGCCGGGCGCCCTCCCGCACGATCTCATCGATCAGCGACGCCGGGCCATCCATCGCACCTTCCCCGCCTGAACTCTCGCCAGGCACTACGGTGAGCATCGGGTTGTACCTTCCCGGCCGGCGCGCCAACGCCGGTCATTGCTTGAGACTCCACTCGGTCACCGGGAAGGTACACCCTCTTCCCGGCCGATCCACAGGTCTCAAGCATTGCTCCGCGCAGGACCAGAACCTGGCTACGGCCCGCCTGCGCAGATGCCACGAGGCGGCTCAGAGTGTCGCATTCGTCTTGCCGCCCGCGCAGCCCCGGCCAGAACCCGCTACTGGACATAGATGCCTCACCGCCCGGACGCCCGACCAGGCCTCCAGGTGGCGTACGCCTGCGGGCGGCGAGGTCAACGTTCCGTCAGTCTTACACGGGCATTTGCACCCGGCAAGATCGGCGATGTCCAGTTAACTGGGTGTTCAGGCTGGGCCCTAACGGAGCCAGGTGTCCAGCGAGCTCGCAAATTCGCCCACAGCGCGTCCCAGGCCCAGTTCCACGCCGACCGGGGTCTGCAGGCCATTCTCGAACTGGTACATGACCCGGGGCCGCGTTCTCGGGGCGGCCGGAGGTCTGGAACAAGGCCGCCAGCCCCGGGCCGAACTCCTCATCCGGCGGCAGCGAGGCCCAGTCAAGCAGCGCCTTCGTGCCCTCGACCGCCGCCTTGTCGAACCCGGCGATCGGCCGCGCGAACACATCGAGAGCCGCCACGGTCCGTTCGGGATAAAGGGACGAGGAACCGCAGCCGGACCGAGCACGCGGGCGGGCCGAGTTCCGGCGCGTGTGCGCCGTCCCGACCCGGGGAACGGTTAGCGCATGACAGAACCTTCGCCTTACATGGACGTCGCCAACCTGCCGGCGCCCGCCGAGGGCATCGTCGTGACCGTGTTTATCACCGTCCGCAGCGTGGCGCGGTCCCGGGACTTCTACTCGCGCGTCTTGGGCGGCACCGTGGTCCTTGAGGAGAACCCGTGCATCGTCAAACTGTCCAACTCGTGGATTCTGATGAATCCCGGCGGGCCGCCCACCCCCGACAAGCCAGGCATCTCGGTGGTCAATTACGAGCCAGACGACACCACCTCGATCTTCCTGAACTTGCGGGTCGCTGACATCCAGGCCTGCTACGAGGAATGGAAGTCGAAGGGCGCGGAGTTCGTCACGCCGCCAATCGACCGCGAGGCGGAGATCCGCTGCTACATGCGAGACCCGGACGGCTACATGATCGAAGTCGGCCAGGCCACGGGCGCGCTGCACGGCCATCTCGCCAAAAAGCGGCCGGAGGACCTCCCGGGCTGAGCTCCCCGGCTATGATCTTACGCCCGTGAAGACGTCGATGCCGCGCACGTGGCCGTCGCCCCAGTCGTATCGCCAGCGCTGCACCACGTGATCGCCCGCGGTGAACGAATCCTCAACGGTGAACCGGCTCGTCACATCCTCGAAGATCGGCTTCCAGGCCGCGGTGATGGCCGCATGGCCGACGCAGGTCTGGCCGTCCGGCGCCGGCGACGTCGCCTCGAACACGCAATCGTCACTAGTCAGGGCCAGCGCCGCAGCGAGATAGTGGTCGTGCCAGGCCGCGTTGAACTGCGGACGACGGTGGCTGCATCGTCGAGCCTGGACTGGCTGGCGGTCCTCATGCCAGTGCGGGCTCGGCGTCTTGCAGCCCGCCGCGGAGCATCTCCCGAAGCTCGGGGGTGTCCTGGTGGCCGTGCTTGGCGACGGCGTGCGCGGCCGCGGCGTCGAGGACCTCTTCCTCGCCGCCGGCGATGGTGAGCGTGCAGCCGATCTCGTTGGGGACCTGGCGGCAGTCGATCATCTTTCGGGACATGGCGGTCTCCCCTCCGTTGAGCCGGGACCGATCCCGGCTGTGTTGCTGACTTTCTGTTGCTGACTTTCTTGTGTCTGGCTACCTGGGGTAGGTTGCCCGCGCCGGACCAGTCGATGGTCACGACCGGCTTGTCGCGACGCCCCAAGCGTCGTGGCTGCCGGGCAGCGCGGTTATGTCTCCGTGGACGGCGATAAACATAAACTCGGCGCCGTCGTCCATCCGGATCGCCAGCCGCCCGCTGACGTGGTACTGGAAGTGCGGCGCGTCGCAGCTCGCGGTGTTGGCGATCGGCTTCACGTCATTCGGCCAGCGCCAGCCGGGCTGGAAGGCCAGCCGGCCGATCTGCCCCCGCCGATGTTGAGGATCTCGGAGCGGCCGCGCGGGAACTCGCGGGTCTCGTCGGGTGTCTGGAAGCTCTTGTGCTCTGTTTGTCCATGTCGTCCCCCGGTGCTGCTGCGCGGTGGCTCCGGTATTCTGACCTATCGATAGGTCAGATTCTGACCTATTAGTAGGTCAGGCGTCAAGGACTGCGGAGGGTTTTATGGCTGGGCGCGGGCGCGATGATGCCGGCACGGCCGCACGGATCCTGGACGTGGCCGAGCGGCTGGTGCAGGTCCGCGGGTTCAACGGCTTCAGCTACGCCGATATCGCAGCCGAGCTGCAGATCACCAAGGCCGCCCTGCACTACCACTTCGCCAGCAAGGCCGCCCTTGGCGAGGCGCTCATCGCCCGTTATGCCGACCGCTTCATGGGAGCTCTCGCGAGTCTCGACACCGGGGACGGCACTGCCAGCGCGAAGCTGGACGCCTACGCGGGCCTGTACCTGCAGGTGCTGCGCAACCGCAAGATGTGCCTGTGCGGCATGCTCGCCGCGGAGTACCAGACCCTCCCGCAGCCGATGCAAGACGCGGTCATCAGGTTCTTCGACCAGAACGAGAGCTGGCTGGAGAGCGTCCTGGAGCAGGGCCGGGCCGACGGCAGCCTGCACGTCGCCGGCTCCGCGCGGGATACTGCCCGCATGATCGTGGGGGGCCTGGAAGGGGCGATGCTCGTCGCCCGCCCCTACGGCGACATCGCGCGATTCCAGACCGCGGCGGCCAGCCTGCTGGCCGGCCTGACACCCGCAGCCGGCGAGCCGGCGCTGTCAAGCCCAGGCCCGGCCACGGCCCAGCCAGCCTAACCACCCGACTCCAGCCGGCGCCGCTCCGGCACCAGGCCCCACGCGCGGGCTGGGCGCTACGATTGCGGCCAGGCCAGCGTGGTCCCCTACCGCAGGAACGTGCCCCTGCGCGCACCGCCGTCCGGCCCGGCGAGCGGAGAAGCTAGAGCACGCCGCATAGCTGCGGCAAGTGCCATCCGGGCTCTTTGCTGGCCTTGCTATGCCGGGGCCACTGTCCCGGCCTGGACTGACCACGACGCGATCCTGGCCGACGGGCCCGTCTTTGCGCCGGCCGGCAGGTGCACAGCGGCGCAGCCGCGGATGGCACGGTATTCCAGTTGATCAGCGGGGTGCTCGCAGCGGGCGCTGGCTGGGTTCCCTGTTCGGCGGGATCTTTGGTCTCGCATCGGTGCGGGGGACCGGGGTCCGGCTGGGCGGCTGTGGTGGTGCCTGCTGAGGGCGCATCGGGTCCTGCTCGAGCAGCCTGGCTCCGTGAGCAGCGATGGACAGGCCTGCCACGCCCCGGGGATCGCTGAGTGACTGACCGCTTAGCGCTTCGAGGCGGTGCAGTCGGTTGCGTACGGTGTTGCGGTGGCAGTAGAGCTGCCGCGCGGCGGCGGAGCCGTTCCCGCCGCAGTCAATCCAGGTCCGCAGCGTGGTCAGCAGGATGTCCCGCTCCGCAGGGGCCAGATCGGCGACCCGGCCCAGCAGCCGGTGCACCACCCTGCCTGAGATCTCCGGCGCACAGGCTAGGAGGGCCGCCGCCCAGTCGTCGTCGATGCTGGCCACGCCGGTGCTGCCGGGCGGCAGGCACCTTCTGGCGACGGCTGCGGTCTCCAGGGCCCGGCTGGTGTCGAGGGCGTCGTCGAAGTCGGGGCTGATTCCGACCGGGCCGGTCGCCAGCTGGGCGAGCAGGTCCCTGATGACAGGTACGTTCCGGTCCCGGCTGACAGCGACCAGGCCCACCTGCTCGTCCGCGCGAAGGCGCCAGACGGACGACACGCCCCGGCGCCGGAGGAACGGGCCCACCCCGGGCAGGTTCTCGATTCCCGCTCCCGGTGTTTCCGCCGACACCGCCCGGTAGGAACCGCGTTCCGGCAGGCCAATGGCGGGCAGGCTGCCACCGAGCATCTTCCAATCACCCAGCCGCCCGGCAAACAGGGCGTCAAGCAGCAGCATCCTCTGCTGTTCATCCTGCCGGGCGGACTCGATCAAAGCGTCGCGGTACTCGGCGTTGACGGCCTCAGAGCTAATGTCCACCCAGGCCCAGACCATGGCTGACCCGCGCACTAAGCCGTCTAGCCATTCGGGGCCCTTTTGCAGCGCCTTGTCGGCGAGCGCGCCCCAGATGACCTGAAAACCCAGCCGGTAGGCGTGCAGCACCGACCCGAGCGGCACACCCTGGTCAGCCCGGCGCCGGGCGGTGCCCCGGGAGGAGAAAGTGCTCGGCGATCGCTGGCTGGCAAGATCACCGACGAAGCTAGCCAGATTTTCCCCAACGTTGCGCCGCAGGTCCTCGATATCGACGGCAAGGTAAGACTCGTCGGCCTGCCGCAGCATGGTCACAAGCTGCTCGGTGAGAGTATCGAGCTGGTCGATCAGTTCGGCGGCGAGCCGGGCCACCACGGGGTGGCCTGTCGGCCCTGTGCTAGTACGGCGCATGACCTGAACAGTACCGGCAGGCAAGACAGCACCAGGTCGCGTGCCTGCCGGGCTGCACCCGGCCGCCAGGTGCATAACGTGACCTCGCGATTTCTGTCACTGCGAACAGTGCAGCCGGGGCCACGAGCTGTGCATACTCGCCTTGCTACCCCCGGCCGCGCAAGTGGCCGCCGGCGACGACGACATCGCGTGATCTCACGCCAGGTCAGCGTGCTTCACCGGGTGTCGGCTGCGCCGGTCTGAGGGGATGCACATGGGCGGAATCGACGGCGCGCTGATGGAGGGTGTGATGGCGAACCTGAGTTCCGTACTCCAGCAAGCAGCGGCAGATCACGGCAAGCGCCCGGCTGTCCGCATGGATGGCCTCGTGCTTAGTTACTTCCAGCTGTGGGACGCGGCACGCCGCCTGACGTCCTTGCTGGCCTCTCTCGGGATAGTGCCAGGTGACCGGGTCGCGCTCATGCTGCCCAACGTGCCAGCTTTCCCGATCGCCTTCTATGGTGCGCTCGGCGCCGGGGCCGTGGTCGTGCCGGTGAACCCATTGCTGAAGAGCCGCGAGGTCGCCTACTGTCTCGGTGATTCCGGCGTAAGGGTCCTGTTCGCGTGGCACAGCGTGGCGGGCGAAGCGGCCAAGGGCGCTGCGGAGACGGGCACACGGGTCATCGAGGTTGCCGGGCCCGACCTCTCCGGGTTGCTCGCCGGCGTCGCCCCGGTTTCCGGGGGCGTGGAGCGGCCCGGCGACGGCGCGGTGATTCTCTACACCTCGGGAACCACCGGCAGGGCCAAGGGCGCCGAGCTTACGCATGCGGGCCTGACCCGCAACGCCGAACTCACGGCCACGACCCTGCTCAACGCGGGCCCCGACGACGTGATCATGGGCTGCCTGCCGCTGTTCCACAGCTTCGGGCTGACCTGCGCCCTGAACGTCACGATCATCAGCGGCAGCACCCTGACCCTGTTGCCCAGGTTCGACCCAGCCAAGGCACTGGAGGTCATCGGGCGGGACAAGGTGACGATCTTTGAGGGCGTGCCGACGATGTACGCCGCGATGCTGCACGATCCGGCCAGCGCGGGGACAGACACCTCGTCGCTGAGAGTGTGCGTATCCGGTGGTGCGGCCATGCCGGTGGAGATCATGCGCGGGTTCGAGCAGGTGTTCGGGTGCGTGATTCTGGAGGGCTACGGGCTGTCGGAGACCTCCCCGGTCGCGTCGTTCAACCACCCGGGCAAGGTGCGCAAGCCCGGCTCGATCGGTACACCGATCGCCGGCGTGCAGATGCGCGTGGCCAGCGCCGATGGCACCGAACTGCCGCCCGGCGAGGTCGGCGAGATCATGATCGCCGGTCACAACATCATGAAGGGGTACTGGGGCAGGCCGGAGGCGACGGCCGCGGCGATCACGGACGGCTGGTTCCGTACCGGTGACCTCGGCAGAGTCGACGAGGATGGCTACTTCTACATCGTCGATCGGAAGAAGGACATGATCATCCGTGCCGGGTTCAACGTCTATCCGCGCGAGGTTGAGGAGGTGCTGTACGAGCACCCGGCGGTCGCAGAAGTCGCTGTGATCGGCGTCCCGCACGACGAGCTCGGCGAGGAGGTCGGTGCCGCCGTGGCGGTCAAGCCGGGCGCGACCGCCACGGCGGCGGAACTGCGCGCGTTTGCCAGGGAGCAGATGGCGCCGTACAAGTACCCACGGTATGTCTGGCTCGTGCCGGGCCTGCCGAAGGGCCCCACCGGCAAGATCTTGCGCCGCGAAGTACACCCTCCGGAGGAGTTCTGATGACCGCACAGCCCGTCCGCCCGCCGGATGAAAACGCCGCCCGCCCGGTGGATGAGGCAGCAGTGTCCGGCGCCATCGACGCGGTCGGCGAGCTGGATGCGCCCGGCGCGCTGGATCCGTTCGCACCCGACGCTGCGCTCGGCACGCTGCACCGGTTCCGGCCGGATTCCAGCGCCGTGCGCTACCTGGCCAGCCTGGCCGGCCGTCCAGGGACCCTGGCCCGGCACGCCGGGGCGCTGGCTGCCGAGCTCGCCAGGATCGCGGCAGGCAGTTCGGCGGTCGCCCCGGCGCGCCGCGACCGCCGGTTCGCCGACCCCGCCTGGATGCAGAACCCCATGCTCAGGCGCACGGTTCAGGCCTACCTGGCCCTCAGCCAGACCGCCGGGGAACTGCTCGCCGACGCCGGACTGGACTGGCGGGACAACGAGCGCCTGAACTTCGTGCTGACCAATCTCATCGCCGCATCCGCGCCGAGCAACTACCCGCTGCTCAGCCCGGTCGCATGGAAGGCGTTCATCGACACCGGCGGCCTGAGCCTGGCCCGGGGGGCCCGTGCCCTGATCTCCGATATGGCCTCCGCCCCGCACATCCCCACCATGGTGGAGCCGGACGCGTTCACGATCGGCAAGGATCTCGCCGTGACGCCGGGAGCGGTGGTGGCCCGCACCGACGTCTACGAGCTCATCCAGTACCAGCCGACCACGCCGGGCGTGCACCAGTTCCCGCTGCTCATGGTCCCGCCGATGATCAACAAGTACTACATCACCGATCTGGCGCCCGGCCGCAGCATGCTCGAGTTCTTCATCTCCCAGGGATATCAGGTATTCGTGGTGTCCTGGCGGAACCCCGGCAGACGGGCCAGGCACTGGGATCTGAACACCTACGGCGGTGCCGTCGCGGACGCACTCAGCGCGATACGCAGCATCACCGGGGCCGCCAAGGTCAACATCTGTGGCCTGTGCGCCGGCGGCATCCTCTCCTCGATGGTCGCTGCGCACCTGAGCGCCACCGGGCAGATGGATCAGGTCGCCAGCCTCTGCCTGGGCGTGACCGTCCTCGACCAGTCACAAGCGGGCACGACAGTCGCACTGATGGACCCGAGCACCGCCGCGGTATCTACCCTCGCCTCCCGCGCCCGCGGCTACATGGACGGACGCACGCTCGCCGAGGTGTTCGCCTGGCTCCGGCCCGATGACCTGATCTGGAACTACTGGGTGAACAACTACCTGCAGGGCAAGACCCCGCCACCGTTCGACATCCTCTACTGGAACGCCGACACCACCAGGATGCCCGCCGCCCTGCACCGCAATTTCATCGAGATCGCCATGGCCAACGCGCTGACCAAGCCGGGTGCCACCAGCATGCTCGGCTCCCCCGTCGATCTGTCCAAGATCGACGTCGACGGCTACGTCGTGGCCGGCATCGACGACCATATCGTGCCCTGGCCATCGGCGTATCGGCGCACCCAGCTGCTCGGCGGCAACATCCGGTTCGTGCTATCCACGAGCGGGCACGTTGCTTCCATGGTCAACCCGCCATCGAACCCGAAGGCGACCTACCGGCTCGCGCCCGGCAACCCGCCCGATCACCGCGACTGGCTGGCCCAGGCCGAGACGGTCCAGGGCAGCTGGTGGCCCGACTACACCTGCTGGCTGACCGACCGCAGCGGTGAAATGAAGGACGCCCCGCGCACACTGGGCAGCCCGGAATTCTTGCCGCTGGATCCCGCACCAGGAACCTACATCCTCGGCCGCTGAACACCGCGGCGCACCTACCGCCACCGTCAGCGGAGTGCGTTGCCGAGCCCGGCCAGCATCTCGGTGAAACCCCATGCGTCAACATGGCCGAAGCCCAAGCAAACACCCGGTTATCCTCGCCAAACCACGAGCCCGACCTGATCGACACCAGCAGCGGCAACCCGCCCGGGCCGGCCACCGGTTCAGCGGACCCCGTCCGGCGGGCAGTCAACGCGATCCGCCCGCACGAGCCCGTGTACCTCGGGCGGCCTTCCCGCCCTTACATGCTCCCGGGTTAAGCTGCCGCCCCCCGGCGGCAGCCGCACCGTTCCCCCGTCGGTGTGCTCCTCGCCGGGCCGCAGCCGGCGTGCCTCGACGGGATCGACCCAGGAGGAAGAACCCCACTGGATGCCAACGAGCAGGCTGTAGGGCCAGCCGGGCAGAGTGTGTCAGATTTTTTGTGCGCGGGGCTTTTCGCTGTCCGGAACCGGATGTTTATCCGGTGTCCTTTGTTCGCGCTATCTGATGCCCTGGTGTCCGGTTTATCCAGCGGCCTCGCGGAATCGGACTTACCGTTGCTTCCGCGGGCAGATGCTGCGTGTCCCGGTTTTCGCGGCGTTTGCTGTTGTCCCGGGCGCCCGCTGCCTGATCCTCCGGGGATCGCATGGCGGCCGTTCCCGTCTATCATTAAATATAGCAGGCGGTAATGACCGGGGCCGGGTGACACGGTCGTGTCTTTTCCTCTTTTTATTTATCAAGGTGCGTGCGGGCAGCGCCGCTTACGGGTGCAAGATGGCGGTGTGCTCCTCGATGGCCTGGTCCAGGTCGGCGGCGGCGATGGCCAGCCCGATGTGCAGGTCGGCCAGGCTGCGGCCGTCCGGGGCGAGCCCGGCGTTCAGGGCCTCGGCGCCGGGCTCGCCGGCCAGGGCACCGGCCACCAGGGCGGCGTGGCCGAGCAGGTCAGCGATCTCCTCGGCGTCCAGGGCGTCCAGCGGGACGCTCCCGGCACGCACGCCGTTGCCCGGCACCGGCATCGTGCACCCCCCCGTGAACCTCACATGTGGCCGGCGAACCGGTCCGGCCAGCGGGCCGCCAGCTCCCCCCAGGCCTCGTGCCAGCCCTGGGTGACGTGGCCCTCGATCAGCCGCGGCGCCCCGTTCCGCTCATGGGCCGGCTTGCCGGCCTGCTTCGCGCGCTGCTCGGCCCGCTTATCCTCGATATCGAGGATAGCCAGCCACAGCGTCCTGATCACCGCGTCATCATTGGGGAACTGGGTGCGTGTCTTGAGGACCTTGCGCATTTCCCGGTTGAAGCTTTCGATGGCATTTGTCGTATACAGCACCTTCCGCAGCGCGGGCGGGAATTCCAGGAACGGGATGAACCGGTCCCAGGCCCGTTCCCATACCGCCGCCGCGGCCGGGTATTTCCGGCCCAGCGGGGATTCGGCGAACGCCAGCAGCGCCAGCTGGGCGGCGTCGGCATCACACGCGGTATAGATGTCCTTCAGCGCCGCCGCCATCGCCTTGCGGTCGTTATAGGAGGCGTAATTCACGCTGCGGCGGATCAGGTGGACGTTATGCCGATATCGGCATAACGTGCATTACCCCGACACCGTCGTTATGCCGATACCGGGTGGCCCGGCGCTGGCGGGCGGGGGTGAGCGGGTCTTGGGTATCGGCATAATCACAGGGCTTCGAGGAAGGCCAGCAGCTGGTCGGGCGGCTGGTAGCGGCCGGGCTGTGCTGCTGGCGGGGTGGTCCGGTCGAGGGCTTGCTGCTTGAGGGCCATGTCGGCTTGCAGGTAGATCTGTGTGGTAGTGACCGATTCGTGGCCCAGCCAGAGCGCGATTACGGTGATGTCGTTCCCGGCGTGCAGCAAGGCCATGGCCGCTGAATGCCGCAGGACGTGCGGGGTGACGTTTTTGCTGGCCAGGGAGGGGCAGCATTTCCCGGCCCCGGCGGCGTAAAGGGTGAGCCGCTGCTGGAGGGCGTCCCGGCTCATGGGCCCGCCGCGAATGGTGGTGAACAACGGGTCGTCTGGTGTCCCGGCGTGCTCGGCGAGCCAGGCCCGCAAGGTGGCGACAGTGCCCGGGCTAAGCGGCGTGATCCGGTCTTTCCGGCCTTTGCCGTGGCAGGCGACGTAGGCGCCGCCGCCGAGGTGGATATCCCGGCAGGTCAGGGTGGTGAGCTCGGAGGCCCGCAGCCCGGTCTGGACTGCGAGCAGCATCCAGGCATGGTCACGGCGGCCTGTCCGGGTTGACCGGTCTGGGGCGGCAAGAAGGGCTTCGGTCTCGGTGACGGTGAGGAACGTGACGATCGTCTGGTCGGCCCGCTTGGGAGGGATGGTCAGGACACGTTCGATGTCGGCGGCGTGCTCGGGGTGGTGCAGGGCCGCGAAGCTGAACAGGGAGTGGATCGCGGCCAGCCGGGCGTTGCGGCTGCGGATGGTGTTGCCCCGCTCGCGCTCGATGTGGTCGAGGAACGCGCTGATCACTGGCGCGTCCAGGTCGGTGAAGTCAAGCCGGCATGGCACGGCGCCGGTGCGCTCTGCGGAGAAGTTAAGGAGCAGCCGGATGGCGTCGCGGTAGGCGGCGACCGTGTGCGGGCTGGCCCGCCGCTGGCCGATCAGCCGCTCGGTGAAGAACGCCTGTACGGTGCCGGCGACTGCCGTCACCGGGGTGCTCCCGGCGCGGCGAGCCTGCGGGCGGCTTCGGCGAGGAGCTCCGGGGAGGCGCTCAGGTACCAGTACGTGTGCTCCGGCGATGCATGGCCCAGGTACGCCGATAGTAGCGGCATCCGGGAGGCGACGTCACCGCCGTCGCAGCACCAGTCCAGCAAGGTAGCGACCGCGAACGAGTGCCTCAGATCATGCGGCCGGGGGCGGCAGTTGCCTGATCGGCTGGGCAGGCGTGCCTGCCGGGCCAGCCTGGCGAACGTCTGGCCGACGTTGTAGTAAAACAGCCGGGTCCCGGCGCTGGATACCAGCAGCGCCGGGCTGGCCGGGCGGGGGAACCGCCGGTCACGTAGCTGCCGGTAGGCCTGCAGCGCCATGACGGTGGTGGCGTGCAGCGGCAGCAGCCGGTGCTTGCCGAGCTTGGCGTGCCGCACCAGCAGCACGCCACAGCCGGGATCGAAGTCCTCATCATCGAGCGCGACGACCTCGCCGCCCCGCATGCCGGTGACTGCCATCAAGCCGATCAGCGTCCTGATCGTCTCCTGGCGCAGTGGCGTCTTGCCGGCCCGCCTGGGTGAGCAGCGCCGCGATGTCGGCGGCGGAGTACAGGTAGGGAACGGCACGGCGGGTTCCGCCCGGCAGCAGGCTGGCCGGGGGCACTTCGGCAGACGGATCGAGGGTGGCAAGGTAGGCGGCGAAGCCGCGGACCACGGTCATCCGCATCCGCAGCCAGCCCGGGCTGGCGTTCGGGGGCAGCGTGGCCCAGGCCAGCGCGTCGGTCACGGTGACCGTGCCGGTCCCGCGCTGTTCCAGGTAGGCGATGAACTGGTCCAGCAGCTTGGCGTCGCGGTCCAGCTTGAACCCCAGTCCGCGGCGCAGGTCCAGATAGCCGGCCAGCGCCGGGCGCAGCCCGGTCACAACGAGGCTCCCGGCCATGGGCGGGCGAGCGCGCGCAGCGCCTCGATGTTGACCTTGGTATATGCCGCCGTGGTCGCGGGCCGCCGATGTCGCAGCACCTGGCCGATCTCAGCCAGCGACCCGCCCTCGGCGAGCATGGCGGTGGCGGCGCTGTGCCGCAGCCGGTGCGCATAGATCGTGCCCAGCCCGGCCCGCTGCCCGGCCGCGAACACAGCCATCGTGACCCCGCCGGACGTCAGGCCCCGGTGCGGAGCCTTGATCCGGATGAACACACTGCGGTCCAGGGCCGTGGGCGGCCGGCCATGCCGCAGCCAGTCCGCGACTGCCTCGCCTGCATCGGCAGGCAACGGGAGCTGGTCGCGGCGGTTCCCCTTGCCGGCGATGGTGATCTCGCCGCGCCGCCAGTTGATGTCGTCTAGGCGCAGCCCGGCGACCTCACCCGCGCGCAGCCCCATCCGCGCCAGCAGCGTCATCATCGCCAGATCACGGCGCCCGCCTGCGGTCCTGCGGTCACACGAGGCCAGCAGGGCCCGCACCTGCGCCGGGTTCAGCGGCCGCGGAAGCCCCGGCCGCCGGTTGGCCACCTTGGGAACCGCCCGGTCGAGCGGTCCGCTGATCAGGCCCTCCACGTGCCAGAACCGCAGCAGCGAGCGCAGTGCCGTCGCCAGCCGCTGAGCGGTCTTCGGGGCCAGCCGCCGCGACTCGCCGGTCAGGAACGCCGTGACATCGCCCGCCGTCAGCCACCTCAGATCCGCGTCAGCCGCGGCGTGGCTGGCGACGAACGGCCGGACCGAGTCCGCATAGCCGCGGACAACCTTCTCCCGCAGGCCGCGCTCGGCCAGCAGATAGCACCGGTACCGCTCGATCAAGGCCTCCGCCCGCGTCGCCGGCACGGCGATCTCCGCTTCAGGAGCCACGCCCAGTTCTCGCAGGTAACCCAGCAGCGGCGCCAGCGCCTTTGGCGTCAGGTAGGCGGTATACCCGGCCGCCCGGCGCGCCGCCAGATACTCCTCTGCCACCGGCGCGGTCAGCGCCATCGTGCCCAGCCCGGCAGCATCAAGCCACCGGCTCAGGTGGGCGGCCAGCCCCAGCTGGGCCCGCGCCGACATCTCCGTGAAGCCCAGCCGGGCCAGTTCACCAGCCAGCCCTGTTGCGTGCGGCACCAGCGGGCCCGTCATGCGGACCCCGTACAGAACATCCATGCTCGCTGTCCTCTCCGAGAGTCGGAGAGGACAGCGTCACGCCGCGGCGCGCTCGATTATGCCGATACCCAAGACCCGCTCACCCCCGCCCGCCAGCGCCGGGCCACCCGGTATCGGCATAACGACGGTGTCGGGGTAATGCACCGTGCAGGTCTGTACCGTGGCGGCCGGCCAGGTCGCGGTGATCTCCTCACCCAGCCCGGTCAGCCCGTCGCAGCAGCAGAACAGCACCTCCTCCAGGCCCCTGTTCCGCAGCTGGGCCAGCGCCTGCGCCCACGCCTTGGCCCCCTCCGATGAGGCGACCCAGATGCCCAGCACGTGCTTGGCGCCCCCGGTGTCGATCCCCACCGCGATGTTGACCGCCTTGTTCCGCACGGCCGACCCGTCCCGCACCTTCGCGACCAGCGCGTCGACGTAGACCACCGGGTAGAACGCCTCCAGCGGCCGGGTCTGCCACTCCCGCATCTGATCCAGCGCGCCATCGGTGACCCGCGAGATCGTGTCATGCGACAGGTCCACCCCCGTCGTCTGCCGGATATGCCGCGCGGGTGCGGAGTGACGTCGATCGCGAACATCAGCGGCTCGCCCGCCCTGGCCGGTGCTGACAGGCCGACCAGCAGGTGCCGCAGGCAGCTACCGCTGATCCGGCCCTTAGCCAGGGCGTCGTAGACAGAGCCGTGCCGGCGGCGGAACTCCGGCTCCAAGGACAGCTCCACCGGCGATCGCACCGGGCCCTGCGCGCACAGCATCGCGTCCGCCAGCTCGAACAGGGCATCACCGCGGCGGGTGAAGCAGGCATGGAGACCCGCACGGAACCTGGATAACCCGGACAACGCCTCGACGCGAGCAGGGGTGTCTTGCAGACGGTTCATCACGGCCTTCTGGTGCAGCTGGATCTCTTGGCGAGAACTCAGCGTCACCCGAAGGCCGTTCCTATGTCCAGGGAACAGCAGAACCCAGACCTAAACGATCTCCGCGTCCTTAAATCGCAAGCTGAGTGGAGCTGCCGGATGATGACCGCAGGTACCTGCTGTGCGGAACGTTGAGCACGGCGTCCTGGGCCCGGGACGGGGGCTGTCCGCCTCGCGTGGCTGCAGCGGGCAGCCTGCTGGAGGTGACGATGGTCCCTGGTGCGCTGCCCCGGCTGAGAGAAGCCTCGGTTACCGGAGGGGGCTTGCGGGGAGGAGGGGCGCGGTGCGTTTCGCTGATCGCGGCGATGCGGGACGGCAGCTGGCGGCGAGGCTGCAGCATCTGCGCGGGCAGCGGGTGGTGGTGCTTGGCCTGCCGCGGGGCGGCGTCCCGGTGGCTGTTGAGGTGGCCCGGGCGCTCGGCGCGCCGATGGATGTGATCGTGGTGCGCAAGCTCGGGGTGCCGTTCCGCCCTGAGCTGGGCATGGGGGCCATCGGTGAGGACGGGGTGCGTGTCCTGAACCAGAAGATCATCCAGGGGGGCGGGATCTCCACGGATGAGCTGGCCGCGGAACCAGGCAGCCCTGGGCACGCTGCTGTTTGACCTGCTCACCCCCGATGAGGAGGCGTACCGGGCCAACGTGTTCGATATCGGGCTTCTGGCCCGCCGGCTCACCGGCGTCACCAGGTGGCTGCGTGCCCGGCCTGCCACCGCGGGCCTGCCCGTCGGTTACTTCGGTGCCAGCACCGGCGCCGCCGCGGCGCTGTGGGCCGCCGCTGAACCCGGCTCCGGCATCGCCGCCGTGGTGTCCCGCGGCGGCCGGCCCAACCTGGTCAGCCCGCGCCTCGGATCGGTCAGGGCTCCCACTTTGCTGATCGTCGGCGGGCACGACGATGCCGTGCTCGGCCTCAACCCGCCCGCCGGCCCTTGGCCGCGCGCCGCTTCTTGCCAAAAGCCCTGTCCTTGGCGGCGACGCCTCCGGTACTGATGCCGGTCATCCGCCGGTAGCTGGTTACCGCCCACAGGCTGCAGGCGAGCATGACCACAAAGCCCGCCACTGCGATCGGGATGACACTGAGCACGACCCCGGTGAGCAGCAGCCCGCCGCCGATCAAGAACCCCAGCGCCGCCGCGATGACCCGGCGCTTGTAGTGCACCCGCGGGTCCGACGCAGCTACGGCGTCAGCAAACTGCGGGTCATCGGCGCGGAGCGCCTGCTCGATCTGGTCGAGCTGGCGCCGCTCATGCTCAGAGAGCGGCACGGTGCCCTCCGATGGAACTCAGGCGGGCGACCTCACCCGTCACCGGGATCGCCTATTTCACTGCCAACGTGCGCCTGCCGCCCCGGCCCAGGGAAGAGCCATTAGTCCCCACAGCGAGAGCGAGTTCGCCCGCTGGCCGGAGGGCTTGACGACGGCCGTGGAGCAATCCTTGCCCTGCCCCTCACTCGTGCGGTCGCCACCAGCCGTGCGAGCTGGCGGCGAACACGGGACCGTGCGGACGGAGGACCTCTGCCCCCGCGGACGGGGCGTTGGCCACTTCACCAGCCCTGCCCCCTTGGCGTAGCACGAAGATAAGAAACACCGAGCCCAAGCGGTAGGAGGAGGACGCGACATGCAGGCCATGAAGCAAGCCGCAGCCGAGTTCCTGGCCGGCAAGCGGGTCGCGGTCACCGGGGTCTCGCGCAAACCGCAGGGACACGGCAGCAACGCGGTGTACCAGCGGCTGCGGCAGCGCGGCTACCAGGTCGTCGCGGTGAACCCCAACGCCGACCACGTCGAAGGCGACCCCTGCTACCACGACCTGGCGTCGGTCCCCGGCGGCATTGACTGGGTAGTGATCGGAACCAGGCCCGAGACAGCCGAGGCCACCATGCGCGAATGCGCCGACCTGGGCATCAAGCGTGTCTGGATGCACCGCGGGCCCGGCCCGGGAAGCGTGTCGAAAGCAGCTGCGGAGTATGGCCGCCACCATGGCATCACCGTCATCGAGGGCGGGTGCCCGTGCATGTTCGGCCCCACCGCCGATCCCGGTCACAAGGCGATGCGGTTCGTGTTCACCCTGACCGGCAACGTACCCAGGCGCGCGTAAACGCAGCAACCACAGACTGGCCAGCCCGGCGATCGCTCGCCCGGTACTACAGTTCCGGTTTGTAATCATCCCAGCGTTCTCCCTGGTCAGGGCCGCGCATATTATTACCGGCATATTGCTGCGTGTGATACGGCAATGTCAGTGCCTGCTCGCGATCAGCCATATAGCGAACCATAAGTGCGGTACCGCCCCCGCGCGTCACTTATGCGAATTCGTCCGGATGGCACAATTGGAAAGGGCCGTCCATTCCTGCCGTATTCGGACCTTGGACCCTGCCGCAATCGGCGGCCAGCGCGAGCCTGAAACCAGCAAGGCCAATGCAAGAAGGGCATCATGTACACTTTCGCCATAATGGCGCTGCTGGGGCTGGCAGTCGTCGTTGTGGCCAAGATCGGGAACCGCTATCTGCGGCTCGTGCCCGGGGCATGGGCATTCGCGCTGGTGGCGCTCGGCCTGGCTGACCAACCTGAACCTGTTCAGCGCGTGGTCGAGGCCTCCGCTGGCAAAGATCCGCGCGCCGGGCACATCGGCAAGCCTGACCGCCCCGGCAGCCCGCACGCCCTCCGGCCCGGCCACCAGCACACCACGCCCGGCACACCGTCTCCTGCCAGCGCCTGGATCCGCTCGCCCGCGATCACGCCAGCCGGCCTGGCACCTTCCCCCGATCCGCCCTGCCCCGGCGCCGGCATCCCGTTGCGCGATGCGCCCCGGCAGAGCCTGAAGGACTGGTGACCGCCCTGGCACCAGTAGCGCGCGACAGACCCTGCCAGGCCGAACGAGTCCGGCGGTAGGCTCTGGTGATGGCCCAGCAGCTTGGTGTCGCGGACCTGCTTGTGCGCTGCCTGGAGCGTGAGGGCGTCACCGTCGTGTTCGGTATCCCGGGCGAAGAGAACATCGGTTTCACTGACGCCTTGGCCCGGTCGCCGATCCGGTATGTGCTGGTGCGCCACGAGCAGGCGGCGTCGTTCATGGCCGAGATCTACGGTCGCTTGAGCGGGCGCGCCGGGGTGTGCTCGGCGACCCTGGGACCGGGCGCGATCAACCTGCTCCTGGGCGCGGCAGATGCTACGACGAACAGTTCGCCGGTCGTGGCTTTGTCGGCACAGGTCGGCCTGAACCGGATCTACAAGGAGTCCCACCAGAGCGTCAATTTGGTGTCGATGTTCTCGCCGGTGACCAAGTGGGCGGACATGGTGCTGACCCCGGGCGCGGTCCCTGAGATGGTCCGCAAGGCGTTCAAGCTGGCGCAGACCGAACGTCCCGGCGCGGTCTATCTGGCCGTTCCCGAAGACGTCGAGGCCATGGGCGTGCCGGAGGGGCTTGCTCCCCTCAACATCAATGTCCCCCGGCCTGACGAGCCGTCGGCATCGCAGATCGAACGGGCGGCGGCGGTGCTGGGCGGCGCCCGGCAACCGGTCGTGCTGGCTGGTCATGGGGCCGCCCGGGCCGGGGCGGCGGGCGCTCTGCGGCGCTTCTCCGAGCAGCTAGGCCTGCCGGTGGCAACCACCTTCCACGGCAAGGGCGTGTTCCCCGACGACCACCCGCACGCCCTGGGCGCGGTGGGGTTCATGAGGCATGACTACGTCAACTTTGGATTCGATGCGGCGGATGTAATCGTCAGCGTCGGCTATGAGCTGCAGGAGTTCGACCCGGCGCGGGTCAACCCGGGCCGGGACAAGCGGATCTTGCATCTGAGCCGGTTCCCGGCCGAGGTTGATGCCAGCTACGATGTCGAGGTCGGTGTCCAGGCCGACATCAGCGCGACCCTGGACGCTCTGGCCGCCGCCACCACTCGCCGGTGGCAGCCCGGGGCCGGCGGCGAGAAGATCCGCGCGCTGCTGGCCGGCGAGCTGGCGCGCGGCGCTGCCGATGACAGCTTCCCGCTCAAGCCCCAGCGGATTGTGTCCGACATCCGGGCCGCCCTGGGACGCTCGGACATCGTCCTGGCCGACACCGGGGCGGTGAAGATGTGGATGGCCCGGCTGTATCCCACCTTCGAGCCCAGCACCTGCCTGACCTCCAACGGCCTATCCGCCATGTCTTTCGCTCTGCCCGGGGCCATCGGCGCCAAGCTGGCCGAGCCGGGCCGGCGGGTGCTGGCCGCTGTGGGCGACGGTGCGTTCCTGATGAACTCTCAGGAGATCGAGACCGCCCTGCGGGAACGCATCCCGCTGGCCGTGCTGATCTGGCAAGACGACGCCTACGGATTGATCAAGTGGAAGATGGACCTGGAACTCGGCCATGACGTGGCCACCGGCTTCTCCAACCCGGACTTCGTGGCCTATGCCGAGAGCTTCGGGGCCCGGGGCTACCGGGTCAATTCCGCTGGTGACCTACTGCCCGCCCTCACCGAGGCCCTCGCCGCAGACAGCGTGTCGGTGATCGCCTGCCCGGTCGACTATTCCGAGAACCTCCGGCTCACCGACGCGCTCGGCGTGCTCTCAGGGCCTTTCTGATCGCCTCGGACAACAGGGCAGGGACCGGCGCACGCGGTCTTCATGCCCGGCAGCCCGGCTCTCTAGCCACCTCGCAGCAGACGGGCGTAGCTGCGACGGTCCCCGGGATCCTCCTGCCAGGCACCGACATCTCTGTTCGCGCCGCACCGCGAGCGGGCGCACGGCGGTTCCGCGTCCGCATTCAGTACCGCAAGGTAGACGCCTGCCCGGCCGGACGGGCACCTGAGAATGCCAGAACCGTCTACGAGGAATCCGATGCGTTCCCTCAGGGAGTCGATCTCGGCTGAGCCGCGCGCTGGGAGATGTGGGCCCTTAGGCCCTGGCTGGCCGACTGCCCTGAGCGAAGGTTGGAAGTGCAGTGCATCACTGCTTCCAGGCGGCCAAGGGCGATGACGATACCGATCGAGGCAGCCGATGCGGCGCGGGCGAGCTGCCGTGTCATTTGCCGTAGAACCGTATTCGAGCGCACTGCGGCTGACCCGCAACGCTGCGGACGCCGAGGATCTGGTGCAGGAGACGCCGCATCGTGGACCCGTTTGCTGACCACGTGCATATGAGCGATCGCGAAAACAAACCCTGCGGCAGCGCAGAGATCCCGGGGAGAGCCACGTGAGCACAGGGACCGAGGCCAGTGCCTACGCTCTGCTGGCCGACGGCACCACGATCGAGATCCGGGCCGCACGGCCCGGCGACTTCGACGCGGTGCGGGACATGCACATCAAAATGTCCCCGGACAACCTTTATCTGCGCTTTTTCAGCTTCAGCTCGATCGCGGCCGAGCGGGAGGCTCGCCGGATCTGCCGCGAGCCCGCACCGGACCACGCCGCGCTGCTGGCCGTGCTGGACGGGGAAGTGGTCGGCTGCAGCAGCTACGAGTGTGCTGACGACGGCTCCCGATCCGCCGAGGTCGCCATGGCGGTCGCCGATGAGATGCACAGCCGAGGCGTCGGCACCCTGCTGCTGGAGCACCTGATCTCACTGGCCCGCAGCCGGGCAGTCCACGCTTTCACCGCGGAGACCCTGGTCGAGAACGCGCTGATGCTGCAGGTGTTCGCCGACGCCGGGCTGCCCGTGCACCGTACCCTGTCCGACGGCGTGTACGACTTCACCTTCCCGCTGCCCGCCGATGAGTCCAACGCCGCCCTCGGCACCTACCGGGACGCGGTCGCCGAACGAGAGCGATCCGCCGACGTGGCCAGCCTGCGGCACATCCTCACTCCAGCCTCAGTCGCGGTCATCGGCGCGAGCCGACGCCCCGCGTCGATCGGCTGGGCCATCCTGCAGAACATCACCACCGGCAACTTCCCTGGGGCGGTCTACGCGGTCAACCCGGGCGTGGCCGAGCTGAACGGTGTCCGGTGCGTGCCATCGGCGGCTGCGCTGCCTGAGGAAGTCGACCTGGCGGTCGTCGCCGCGCCGGCGGCGGCCGTGCCCGGTATCGCCGAGCAATGCGGGCAACGGGGCGTCAGGGCCCTGGCCGTTATCACGGCGGGACTCAGCGGTGCGGCCCGCGCGGAGTTGCTGGGCATCTGCCGCCGCCACGGCATGCGGCTGGTCGGGCCCGCCTCCTTCGGCGTCGCCAACACCAGCATCGCCCTGGACGCGACGTTCGCCGCCCGCCATCCCGAGCCGGGTAAGGCCGGCCTGGCGCTGCAGTCCGGCGGCGTCGGCGTCGTGCTGCTGGAGCACCTGTCCCGGCTGGGCGTCGGGATCTCCTCGTTCGTCTCCCTCGGCGACAAAGACGACGTCTCCGGCAACGACATGCTGCTGTGGTGGGAGTCTGACACGGCGACCAAGCTGGCCGTGCTGTACCTGGAGTCGTTCGGGAACCCCCGCAAGTTCGCCCGCACCGCCCGCCGCCTCGGCCGCGCCAAGCCGGTCCTGACCGTGAACCTGGGCCGGTCCGCGGCGGGCCGGCGCCTCGCCGCAGCCCGCGCCGCCGCGGCGGTGGCACCCCCCCTCACCAGGCAGGCCCTGCTCGAGCAGGCCGGCGTGATCGCCGCCGCCAACCTCGGCGAGCTACTCGACACCGTAGCCCTGCTGGCCTCGCAGCCGGTACCTCAAGGACACAGGGTCGCCGTGGTGTCCAATACCCGCGGCGGCGGGGTGCTCGCCGCCGACGCGTGCGGCGACGCGGGCCTGCGGGTCGCCCGCCTTGCCCGGGACACCCGGCGGGCGCTCCGGGACCTGCTCCCCCCGGGTGCCGAGGTGGCCGGGCCGGTCAATACCACGGCGGCGATCGCCCCTGGCCTCTTCCGCCGGTGCCTGGAACTCACCGGCGCCGACCCGGGCGTCGACGCTGTCCTGGCACTGACAGCCACGACCGCGGCCAGCGACCTGGTTCCGGAGGTGCAGGCGGCGCGGCCGCCGGTGCCGATCGCCGCGACGGTGATGGACCAGGTGGAGGCGGTCCGCATACTGCCAGGCCCGGGCGAGGACGATCCCGCCGTCCCGGCCTATGCCTACCCCGAGTCCGCCGCCCGCGCCCTCGGTCACGCCGCGCGCTACGGCATGTGGCGGGCTTCTCCGCCGGGTCGCGTACCCGACCTCGACGGCCTGCGCCAGGACGGGGCCAGGGAACTGGTCACCGGCCTTCTCACCGACGCCCCGAAGGGCGGCTGGCTGCCGCTGGACACTACCGCGGAGCTGCTCGGCTGTTATGGGGTGCCGCTGGCCGACCGCGTCGCGGTCACCACCCAGGACGCCGCGGTCGCGGCGGCGGCGCGATTCGCCGCCCCCGTTGCGCTCAAGGCAGACGTGCCCGGCCTGGTGCGCCGGAGAGATGCCAGTGCCGTCCTGCTTAACCTCCAGGGAGCGGATGAGGTCCGGCGCGGGTTCCGCTCGCTGCGGGAAACCTTCGGCGACCGGCTGGCCGCCGTCATTGTCCAGCCGATGATCACCGGCGGTGTCGAGGTGATGATCAGCGTGCTGCAGGAGCAAATGTTCGGCCCGCTGGTGCTGTTCGGGCTCGGTGGCCCGGCCGCCTACGTGCTGGCCGACCGCGCCGCCCGGCTCGCTCCGCTCACCGATTCCGACGCCGACGACCTTATCCGCTCGATACGCGCCGCCCCGCTCCTGCTCGGGCGCCCCGGCACCCCCGCCGCCGACCTCGCCGCGCTGCGGGACCTGCTGCTGCGGATCTCCCAGCTGGCCGACGACCTGCCGCAAATCGCCGAACTCGACCTGCCTGTCATCGCCCGCCCTGACCGGGCCCGGGCCGTCGACGGCCAGATCCGCATCCAGGCGGCCGAGCCCGCCGACGCCTACCTGCGCCGGCTGCGATGACAGGGGAGCGCGCCCTGGTTGCCCGGCGACCGCAACACCGCTACGGGTGACCGCGATTGTCATGGTGGTGCTGGGCCACCGGCTGCTGACCGGCATCACCTGCCAGGGCGGTCACCTGTCCGGGCTGGACGCGCCGGACTATGTGTCCTGGGGACGCTGGGTCACCTTGCTGTTCCAGGTCATGCCGGTCTTCTTCCTGGTCGGCGGCTGTTCTCCGGGGACCTGCCGAAGCTCAGCAACGGCCAGTGCAACCAGAACGCCGTGCCGCCCGCGAAGACGGCAATCGGCACGTTCTCGGCAACGGGGAAGCTGACGCTCAAGCAGTAGCCGCCGCAAGGCTTGGATCCAGGCGGTCCAGGATCCCTGGAGCTGGGCGTGCGCTCTGTGCACATTCCCGCTGCCGGAACCCGGAGCCATCGCTCGTGCCACCGCGATCGTCAAACTGATGCGCCACTAGAAAGACTTGTGAGCGGATCGTCAGCTCGCAGAGTGTGGGGGCGAGGAGTAGCGCGCCACCGTAAAAGCGATGATGAGCGGCACGTCGAGCGCGAAGATCACGAGCATCACCACCAGCAGAACCAGCGGAGCGCCCCGGGTGTGATCATGGATGAACGCGAAGCCGATCATCCCGGCCGAGATGACGTAGGCCAGCAGCGCCCACCGGAAGACAAAGAAAAACCGTTCCCACGCGAACATTTGCAGCCTGGACAGGAGGAAGGCGGTCGTGAGGAGCAGCGCTGCGCTGATGACCGCCAGAGCAGTCGGCACATCGAGAGGCGGTCGGCGAGGGACATACGACGCCAAGAGGATCCCACCGATGACCACCAAGGCCAGGGAGCCGATGGTCAGTTCGGCTACCGGAGGAAAGCGCCGGTGGATCGTCGGCGCCGCCGCCAGCTCGCCGCTCATTGGGTCGCCACCCTGGTCATGATGATGAGGGTTGCGACTTGCATCAAGCCGGTAATCCCGGCGGTATAGAGGAATCGCTTCATCAACAGGGCGATGACCGCCCCGTCCGGCGTCGACTTGCGCATCTCCACGAGGACGGTGATGTTGGCTGGTTCAAGCACGCCGAGCGCAATCACTGCCATCACCCCGACGACGCAATAGGAGACGATCAGCCAGGCGTGGTTCGGGTTGGAGGGCGCGAGGTTCCCCTCTTTCAGCGCCAGCTGGAACCCGGCCGCGAGCGTCATCAGGACCAAGGTGGGCATGAGGAGGACCATCTTGGGCATGAACCGAGCCGCGAACTCCGCTCGTGCCGGGATGGACAACCGGCCCAGGATCGGCCCGATGATGAGCCCGACGAAGAGATCGATCGCCGTCCACAGCGCGCCGCCTACGACATGACAGAAGGTAAGGGCCCACAACCAGTTGCCCGCGATGGAAACGATGACGAACACGACGACCGCGGCCACGATCGGCAGCCCCTTAAGAGGGACCACCTGGATCTGGGAACGAGGCGGGCTTGGCGCAGCCGCAACGATCCCCGCCTGCACACGTCCGGAGTCGGTCATGGAAACCCCCCAAAACCCCTGCTAAGGCTAGCGCCATATCGGTGATCACTCCAGTGGCCAGGACTAGTGGGGTAAATGCAGAGGAATCACTAGGGCCGAGCCAGGTGAACCAGCAGGTCAGAGGCTCAGCAGCGCCACCCGAAAGCACTGGATCGGCACCCTGACACGGAAGAGACCGGCGGATTCCGGAAACAAGGCGCCGCGGGTAAGCAGCCTCTGCAGCGCGAGCTGAGGGAAGCGCTATCTATGAGGCTAATCGGATCTCGAGGAGAACTGATTTACAGTCCCATCACTGGCGACGCTGTGTGCCCGGCGGGCGCCCGGTGATCCCTGCCGTAACGCTGTCTGAGCAGGTCGGGGCGCTACGAAGGAATCCTCTCCGGAGCCGTGTGCGCAGGTTCGAATCCTGCTGGGGACGCTTTTTCGAACAAAGCTCAAGAACGCCCGGACCTCGGCGCACCTTTCTGACCTGCACCTTCAGAACCAGGCGGCCAACCTCATTCCCCACGAACGCCCGGCTGGCTACTGGCCTAAACCCCGCCGCAGGTCAGACCACGGCGAGGGCAACGGTCCGCAGGACCGTATCCCTACGCGCAATCGCGTCTTCATCGTTTGGCGAAACCTCCGCAGCGAACGTGGCACCTACCAGGACAAGGCAGAGCCGTGAACGTCCCAACTCCGGACTATGAGATGACGGCGCCCCGGTGCTGGGCGCGCTTCTCAGCGGCTCATCGGAGGCCTTCCACTACGCCGGTGCCGGTATCGTCCTCGGGGGTGGAAGGTTGCATGCCTGTTACTGATGACGTACGGTGCGCGCGACGGCACATGACCTTAGTGGGCGGCGTGGAGGATGACGCTCCGCGTACAAGCCGGAGTGGGGACGTGTGGGGGCGGTGCTGTGAGTACGGATCTGAGCGAGGGCCAGACCTTCGGCTGTTACCACATTGTCGGGATCGCGGGCTCCGGCGGCATGGGCGTCGTCTATCGCGCCGAGCAGCGATCCCTTGGGCGCACCGTGGCTCTGAAAGTGATTCGCCCCGAAACTGCTGAATCCGGCGACTACCGCTCGCGTTTCTTGCGGGAGGCGCGACTTGCTGCTTCAGTCAACCACCCCCACATCGTTTCGGTCTTTGATGTCGGCGAGTACGACGGTCGGCTCTACTTGACCATGCAATGGATCGACGGCATAGAGCTGCGGGCCCTCATTGATCTCCAGCAACGGCTGGCCCCGGACCGCGTGGTGCACATTGGGAGCCAGATCGCGTCCGCGCTCCAGGCAGTCCATGATGCGGGCCTCATTCACAGAGACGTGAAGCCGGCTAACGTACTCGTCCGCGATCTTGGCGGGCAGGATCATTCCTATCTAACGGACTTCGGTATCGCTAAGATGCCTGACGCTCAAGATCACCTCACCCGCACGGGCTGGATGATAGGCACGGCCGGCTACATGTCACCAGAACAGATCCGGGGGCAGCAACCCGACCCCAGGAGTGACCTCTACGGGCTTGGCTGCGTTGTTTTCGAGGCTCTCACAGGCCAGCGCCCGTTCAGCAAGGAGAACGACCTGGCGGTGCAGTGGGCCCACGCCAACAGCCCGCGGCCGGTAGCCTCTGCTATCTGTCCGGCTCTCGGACCCAGCTACGACGCCTTCCTCGCACGCGCGCTCGCGGTCGATCCCCATGATCGTTTTCAGTCGGCCCGTGAGTTCGCGGCGGCCCTGCGGACCGCCCATGTCAGGCAGCTCGACACCGAGACGCAGATGCCTGCCACCCCGACCCAAGTGAGCTTTCGGCCGCCCTCCCAGCCGGCGCCGGTATCCACCCCAGCGGCTGGCTTTCGCTCGTCCAATGGGCCGGAGCCGACAATATGGCCGGCCGTGCCGGGGCCAACCGCGCCAGCAGCGCGCACGGCCGACAGCACTCCAGGCGCAATGGCACCTCAGGGAACCGTCCACGGGGGCACGCGCCCACCTCCGGCAGCTGCCCGCGCGCGCCCGCACAGAGCTGACCGGGTAGGTCAGCTCATCGTTATGGTAAGCAGCGTTGTCTTCATTGCATCAGCGACGCTGCTAACCCGCTACACGAACAACGGTACCGGATGGAAGAGTCTCTTGCAGGCGACGCATGGCGATCCTGCATCACCACTGCGCTCTATGAGTTTCAACATCTTGATCGGTCTTGTGGCCCTCGTTTTCCTGGTCACGATCATAAGTATTGGCGTGTACAGGCGGCTCCCGATGATCGTCGTGGTCGTAGCTGCGCTCGCCCTTATCGGGTATACGTCATACCTGCCCTCAATCGGCGGAGATAGCCTCAGCGATTACGGATCAAGCTATTGGATTTCTCTCGCGGCGGCCGTCGCCATGGCATTCGGAGGCGGATTCGCTACTGCCCGATCAGATAGGCCAGTGGCCGGCGTGAAACGCCAGTTAGACGGTGCCGATGATGACGATGGTTGTGATCAAGGGTTGCTCCTGTCGATGATGGCACGGCGCTGCTGCTCGGCGACGACCTCGGCCGCCTCGCCGACGGTCAAGCCGTGGAAGTGGATGTGGATCTGCTGCGGCGCCAGGAGCGCCTGCGCTGGCCGCGCGGTGATGGGTGTGGCCCTGGGGCGCCTGGATGACTGCCTGCCGCTCCCACGGCAGCACCTCGGGCGCGGTGTACGTCCGGGCGGGCGCCTCGATCACGCTCACCTACTCGATGGCGCCGACCTGGGCGTGGGCGGCTCTCCCGGTCGAGGGCGGGGGGCTGGCGATTCCGTGCTGGTGGCCGCGGTGGCGCCGCCGGCCGGCCAGGCGTTTCACCATCCCTTCACCGTCATGCTGCATGCTGGGCAGGTGCTCAGAACTAAGCACAGGCCGCGTACGGTCCGCGCCGCGGCGGTCGTGGGCATTATGAGCGTGGCAGCCGCCTGCGGTTGTTCCCAGGTGATCGCAGCGCCTGGGGCCCAGGGCGGGCGGCCCGCCGCTTCCGCGGGCCTCGCTAGTTCGCGGGCCCGGCCTGGTCCGGGTGCCACCGGGCCGACCGTTCCGCGCGTGGTCGTTTCCCGGGTGCGGACCGCGGACGGATCAGTCGTGACCGTGGCGGTCTTCCAGGGTCCCGTGCAGTACGTCCTGCACAACGGCAGCCGGGATCCCGGCCCCCGGTACGCGGGGCTGCTGCACGCCGGGCCCGTCATCACCGGGGCCGAACGGCGACGCCTGCTGGCCGCCTTCAACGGCGGCTTCCTGCTGAGCTCACATTCCGGGGGTTACCAGCAGGAAGGGCACGTGATCCGTGGGCTGCGCATGGGCCTGGGCAGCCTGGTGATCGACCGTTCCGGCCACGCCCGCGTCGGGGCCTGGCGCGCAGGCGTGCCCGTACCCGGCGAACCCGTCTACAGCGTCCGGCAGAACCTGACACCGCTGCTCATCAACGGGCACCTGGCCGCGAATGTGACCCTGTGGCACCAGTGGGGCGGCACCATGGCCCACGCCGAGTACGTCGCCCGCAGCGCCGTCGGCCAGGACGCCGCCGGCGACCTCCTGTACGCCGCGAGCATGTCGACGATCCCCGCCGACCTGGCCGGCGCGCTGGCCCGCCGTGGGGCACTGAGCGCGATGGAGCTTGACATCAACCCCGAATGGGTGCAGCTCGACACCGCCCGCACCCAGGGTGGCCGGCTCACCGCCGCGATACCCGGCCAGATTCGCCCGGCCAGCCAGTACCTCACCGGCTGGACCCGGGACTTCATCACCGTTCTCGTCCCGGCGGCGCAGCCGTAGCGGAGGCACGAGGACCTGCCACACGGTCGACGGGGCGAGCTTGTGCCCCAGGCCCGACCGGCTCGCCCATGGATGCGCCGGTATCCCCAGCCGAGGTTGTCCCGGGCCATCGCCAGGATCAACGTCCGCACGGTGGGGGCCGTGCGGGGCCTCCTGGGAGCGCGGCGCGGGCAGGTCCAGTGCCGCCGGACGAGGTCGGCGTGCCAGCGCAGCATGGTCCGCCGGGAGATGATCAGGCGCAGCTGGCGGACCTGGCTGCCGGGCAGCAGCCTGGCCAGCGCGGCCAGCACCGCCCGGTCGGCCCAGGACAGTTGCGGGACCTTGACATGCCGCTGGAGCACGGCGACCTGAAGCCGCAGGATCAGTCCGGCCTCGGGCGGGCGACCTGACGCCGCATCACCGCGACCTCATGCCGCAGCACGAGGATCTCCGCGTCCTTGGCCGCGTCACTGCGCGCCAGGAGCACCAGCCAGCCGAGCACCCGGACCATGAACAGGCAAACGATACGGATCAGCACAAGCGCCGAGCGTAAAGCAGCAGGTCAGACCATGCGTCGGGTATTGGCACGGCACAGGCTGATATCGCCTCCGCGCACCGGGTCCTACGTCCCCGGACCCCTTCCCGGCGCCGGTGGGTAGCGTGGCGGGAAACGGGAGCGGGAGAAGTGCGGCATGACCGGTACGGGAAGCATGGGACCGACGGTGGCCGGGGCCGGGACCTGCAGCGGCGCCAGGGTGAAACGGTGCTGATTACCGGCGCCTCGTCTGGGATCGGCGGGAACTGGCCAGGCTGTTCGCCGGCGACGGCGCGGAGCTTGTCTGCCGGGGATGCTGGAACGGCGCCGCGGGGCGATCTTGAACGTCGCCTCCACGGCCGCCTTCACGCCTGGCCCGAATCAGGCTAGTCTGTGCGGCTCGGGCCGCGTTAAGGGGCATCACTCAAGATCCGGGCGCGTGCAGCACCTGTCCGCCGTACACCAGCGGAGCCTCCGGCTGATATGCGTCGGCGAGCCGGTTGAACTCCTGGAACCCGGGATCAGCGCCGTGCTGGCTGTGCTGGGCGTGGCTGGGGACCTCGACGGCGATGACGTACTTGGCGATGTCCTGACGCGGATCGGTGCCGAAGGCAGCACGGAATATCCGGGCGCTGATGAAGGCGCCCCGCTCCTTGTACTCGCGCCAGCGCGGCAGCTCCCGCTCGGCGAACAGCCGATCGTATTCCGCGGCCTGCTCGGCACGGATGTGGATGACGATCAACCAGGACGGTGCCTGCAGCCAGCAGCAACAACGAAGTGACCGTGGTGGGAGTAACAGCCTCGAGTACGGGGGCGATCGCCTGATTACTCCTCTCGCCCTTCGCGCGCCGGTCCAGGATGTAAAGGCCAGTGCCCGCAGTTCTCCCTGGGCGGCCGGATCTCCCGGGTACCAGCCCCGGCCATCCGTCGGCCCGCGTCGTTTTACCCGGGCGTGACGCCGAGTAGCGAGAAGAGAGCGCCCTGGTCGTCGGCGACGGTCGCCATCCGGCCGTACGGATGGTCTATCGGCTCGCGGGTGACCGAGCCGCCGTTGGCCTGCACCCGGGCGACCGAGGCGTCGGTGTCCGCCGCGCTGAAGTACAACCTCCAGCCGGCTGGGGTACCGGCTGGCACCCCGGCGTGAAGGTCGCCGATGCCGCCGACGTCCTTGCCGTCGACCTTGAAGGTCGCGTAGCTGAAACCGTCGCCGCTCATGTCGCCGTACTCGTAGCCGAAGACGGCCGCGTAGAACGCTTTGCTGCCCTCGAAGTCGCGGCTCAGCTGCTCGTTCCAGCACATCGCCCCGGGCTCGTTCACGATTTGCGCGCCGGGGAACGCGCGGGCCTGCCACACGCCGAACACGGCACCGGCCGGATCCACGGCGACCGCCATCCGGCCGACGTCCATGACATCCATCGGCTCCATGACCAGCTGGCCACCGGCGCCCTTGATCTTCGCGGCGGTCGCGTCGGCGTCCGACGTCGCCAGGTAGGTCATCCACATGATGGGCGCCTCCGGCGGGCTCATCTTCGGGCCGATTCCGGCGACGCCCCGGCCGTTAAGCTCAGCTACCGAATACCCGCCGGTCTCCGGCCCCCCGGGCTGGACCGTCCAGCTGAAAACGTCGCTGTAGAACTCTCTCGCCTTCGCTATGTCCGGCGCGCCCAGGTCCGCCCAGCACGGCGTGCCGTCCGGCCATGGAGTATCACGCGCAGTCATCCCCCACCTCCGTGTTCGATCTTATGTGCTATAGAGCCGATGCTAACTTAGCCTCGATCTACCGCGCGAAGTCGGTGATCGCTTTCCGGCTGCCGACGCGGGAAAGCTGATCTTGAGGTCGGAGGCGGGCGTGGTTTCCCTGCCGCTCACTGGTATGTGGCTTGTCCGGGGGGCTTGCCGGGACAGGGGCTGGCGGTCTGCCGGGCTGTGGGCCATTGGGGTGCGGTGGCCGGGTCTGGGCTGTTCAGGCCGCAGAGGCGGGCGGGTCGCAGGCGGCTTCGACCAGGTTCATCCACTCGTGGGCGACCGCCCCTTCCCCATCGGGCTGACTGCTGCCGATCCAATTCGCCGGAGGGAGGTGTCGAGGGCCGGTTCGCGTAAACGTTGACCAGGCACTTTTACCTGTGCTCGTCGTCCTGCGGTCACATCGGCCCTTGATGCCGTACCGGAGGCGTCACAATCCGGGGGCAGTCTGGTTGGGGGCCTTCGCCGCTTCCGCGGTCATCCGCGACCAGATGGTCACCATCACGCCGGGCTCCGGATCCCCGGGAAACGGGGTCGTGGTATCTGGTCGTTATCTGTGCCGTAGAGACAGGTGCCGCAATTACTGCTGCGCGGCGACCGCGGACACGGCCTGTTTGATGAGGTCCGCCACGGGGGCCGGTTGCGACACATAGACGGAGTGACTGGCCGCCACCTCGACTACGGTCGACCCGGCCCGCTGGGACATGGTGCGCTGGGCCGCCGGGAAGATCATCCGGTCCTCGGTCGTGACCAGGTACCAGCTCGGCTTGGCCCGCCAGGCGGGGTCGGTGACCTGCCCGCCGAGGGCATCCACGCCCCACGGGACCTGCGAGTCGGCCATGAACGCGGCCAGGTCGGCAGGCACGTCGGCGGCGAACGAAGCGTGGAATTTATTCCGGTCCAGGAACAGGAAGCCGTCCCTGGGCGGCAGGATCGGCGGCTGCGGCGCGTCGGCCGGGAAACCGGCGAGGAGCGTGTTGACCGACTCGTCCTTGTCCGGCGCGAACGCACAGATGTAGACCAGGGCCGCCACCTTCTGGTCGGTTCCCGCTTCGGTGATCACGGCGCCGCCGTAAGAGTGGCCAACAAGCACCACCGGGCCGTCTTGCGCGTCAATGATCAGCCGCGTGGCAGCGGCGTCGCCCTGCAGCGACAAGGTTGGGTTCTGCACCACGGCCACGTGATAGCCGTCCCGTGTGAGCAGGTCGTAGACCGGCCGCCAGCCGGACCCGTCCACGAAGCCGCCGTGCACCAGAACGATGTTCGCCGCTGGGTTTGCGTTCATGATGATCCTTCTTCTCATGATTTCCGGATGGACGGTGCAATGGGAGGATCTACCGATGACAGACGTCTTCTTGCTCTGGCATATCTCGCACGCCTTCGGGCCAACGTATCCAGCACCCCGGCGATGACGGAAGCCCTTTGTGCGACGAGCAAGCTGGTTCTGATACGCGGAGTCGGCTCGGTAGTCGACGAAGTCGCGGTCGCGCAAGGCTGGGTCGCCGAGCCCGATGCTGGCCCGTCTGGCCAGTGGGTCGCGATGCGGGACGGCGAGGACCAGGTCGTCGTGGCCGATCTCGACGCGGGTCAGCCGAGCTGGGTCGGTGGGGCCATCGATGAAGGCGATGTCCAACTGGGCGTCGGCGGTCGCGCTGGCGAGTACCGAGGCGGCGTCGTGGCCGAGCCGGATGGTGACGCCGGGGTGGGCGCGGCACAAGCCGGCCAGCAAGGCCGGCAGGTCGATTGGACCGATGGCCGGGTTCCCGCCGATGCTGGGCACACAGCCTCCCGCGATACGCAAAGGAGCACCTGAACCATGTCCCCGACATCAGCCGTCCCGTACCCGCCGGTGCTAGTGCGTGCTAACGAAGCCGAACATCTCGACCTCATCGGGCACGTGCTGCTGGCCGATAGCAGCGCCACCGCAGGCGCGCTCAGCAGCCACCGCGTCGCGCTCGGCCGCGGCGCAGATGGCGCCGTGCCGCACCGGCACGACAACTCCTCCGAGCTGTTCTACATCCTGGACGGTGAGCTGGGCAAGGTCCGCCGTGCGGTGGGGTCTGGTGCCAGCGTGGTGGAAACCGGGCATCGACCCCAAGACCAGCAAGCAGAAGACCATGCCATCGCTGCACAACGCCCGGGCCGACAAGGTGGCGACCGCTCCGTCGTGGCGCGGCCCGTTCGCCAAACGCCGGGCGGTCATCCCCGCCGCCGGCTACTACGAATGGCTGCCCACCCAGAACGCCGACGGGAAGCCCTTCAAGCAGCCGTACTACATCCACCCAGCCGGCGGGCTGCTGTCGTTCGCCGGGCTGTACGAGCTGTGGCCCGACCCGGCCAAGGAGGAGGACAACCCGGACCGATGGCTGTGGTCGGCCACGATCATCACCCACCACGCCACCTGGCTCGCCGGGGTGATGAACGACCGCACCCCGTTATCCTGCCCCCGGACCGGATCGACGCCTGGCTCGACCCGGAACTCACCGACAAGATCGCCGCACTCAAACTCATCAGCGGGATAGAGTACGAGCCGCTGCAGGTCCGGGCCGTCTCCACCACGGTCAACAAAACCGGGCGCGGCGGCTCCCGAGGGCCCGAGCTGATCGAGCCCATTGGCGAGCACGGTGACCAACCCCTGCAACTCGTCACAGCCTGACAACCAACCCCGGCCGGCCCCGGCGCCTCCGGCGGCCGCGACGACCCACGCGCAGGCCGGCAGCAGACCATGCCAGGCTGCAGAAAAGGAGCGCAGTTCCGGTAGCGGCCCAGCGCGGCGGCCGCCCTGCACTTTAGTGGCCGGACAACGGCAGCTACCGCCGTCGCAGATTAGGCCATACCTGAACCGGGTGCCGCGTGTCCCCGCGGGTTAAGGACTTCCCGGCCTGCAGCTCCGCTGATCCCTACCCAGCACGACTTATCGTATTTGCGTCGGGCATGGCCGGATGAGGGTGCGAAGGGCGGCGCGGAGCATGTTCGAGCGGTTTACCGACCAGGCACACCGGGCTGTGGTACTGGCCCGAGAAGAAGCCAGGATGCTGAACCCCAACTGGATCGGCACCGAGCATCTCTTGCTGAGGCTGATTTGTGAGGGCGACGGCGTGGCGGCCAGGACGCTGCAGTTGATGGGGACCGGCCTGGAAGCGGTCCGGCAGCAGGTCGAGGAGATCATCGGCCGGGGCGAGCAGGCGCCGTCCGGGCACATGCCGTTCACGCCGCGGACGAAGAAGGTGCTGGAGCTGGCGTTTCGGGAAGCCGACGCTCTCGGCCAGGACTACATCGGCACCGAGCACATCCTGCTCGGCCTGATCCGGGAGGGCGACGGCGTGGCCGCGCAAGTGCTGGTGAAGTGAAGCTGGGCGCCGACATGAACCAGATCCGCCAGCAGGTGATCCAGCTGCTGCCCGGGTCTCGGGGCCAGGAGGTGACCGATGAGGATTCCCGCCTGGGTGAGCAGGCGCGCGCCCGGCTGCGTGATGATCCGCTCGCGCGAGTCGACGCGCTGGAGCGTCGGCTGGCAGCAATCGGGCGCTGGGTGAGGATACGGCCTGACCTGGACGCCCTGGACCAGGAGATCGCGCAGGTGCGCCGTGAGAAGAAAGCCGCGATCGACCGTCAGGATTTCGGCGCCAGCGCCGCGCTGCAGGACAGGGAGAAGCAACTGCTCGCCGCCCGGGCTTCCCACCGCCACCGCCGCCGTGCCCCGCTAGACCGCCCGGCCGGGCTCCCCCCGGCTGACTGAAAGAGACACCCATGCTTGTATCCGTGCTGGCCGCCGCCGCCGACCCGGCTCTGCCGGGCTGGCCGGCGCAGCCAGGCGTGGCCTGGTGCAACCGCCACCGGGCACTCCACCACCCCCGGCCGCGTAGGGCGGCCGGGAACCATCCGAGAAGGGAACCGCGAACCATGCAGATCACCCGCACTGAGACCCCGACCGGCGGGCCGAACCGGACCCGGCGCGAGACGATCGTGCCGCTGTTCACCGGCACCCGCGAGGTCGAGCCGGAAATGTACCTGGACTGCTCAGAGTCCGAGGGCTGGGCCTGGCAGACCAGGCCGGACCTCAACACCTGGGGCATCCAGGTCGCCGCCGTACGGGGTTTCATTGTCCCGTTCGAGGAACTGGACTCCCAGGCGGCCGGCGAGCAGGCCGGCGGCAGCGACGAGGCGGGCGGCGTGTTCGCCTACCCCTTCTCCAACCTGTACCTGATGCTCGGCAACGGCCCGGACGACGGCGATCTGAACACGGCGAACATCGACCGGAAGATGACCGCGTTCGCCCGCAAGTACTTCGGCCCGGACGGCCAGCCGCGGGGCGGTACCGAGATCATGACCGCCATCGCAGCCGGCGACCGGCACTTCATAGGCGAGTTCGGCCCCGGCGGCGACAACGAGAGGCCGCGTGACCAGCGGCCGGTCCGCGCCCGGGTGGTATGGACCGACGGCATGCTCAACGACGCCGACGCCTTCCGCCGCTACCTGGCGCAGGCCACGCCCAGCCCGGAAGGCTTCGGCTCGCACGGCGAGTGGGACGAGGTGTGGGCGGTCGCGATCATCGGCGAGCCCGGCGGCGGCAAGGATGCCTACGACCAGTACGCCAGCCTGGCCAAGGACCACCCGTGGATCCACCCATACTACTTCGAGGGCGTCGTCAACCCCGACGAGGTGGCCGAGGACATGGCCGTCGCCGTCGTCCCGACCCAGGCATGAGCCTGGCCGGAGTGACGCCTCCCGGCGGCCGGAAATGTCGGCGGGCGCGCCACCCTGGGAGCACGAACCGAATGAAAGGACAACGCATGACCGCTACTGACGACGCCCCGGCCGGGGCGGTGACGCTGACCCTGGAGGCCCGCGACCCCGCCGCCCTGGTCGCCAAGGGTACCTAGTGTCCCGGTCCTGAGATACGTGAGCAGTAACGGCAGATGCGGTCGATGATCTGGTCGGCGGTCTTGGTCCACTTGAATGGCCGTGCCGTTTCGTTCCAGGTGCTGATCCACTCCTCCAGCGCGGTCTTGAGCGCGTCCAGCGAGCAGAAGGTGCCGCGCTCGAGGCAGCGCCGTTCCAGTTCGGCGAACCACCGCTCGACCTGGCTGATCCACGACGAGTATGTCGGCGTGAAGTGCAGCTCGAACCGCGGGTGCGCCAGTAGCCACTTGTGCACCGCCGGCGCTTTATGCGCGGAGAGGTTGTCGCAGATGACGTGGACGGCCAGGCCGGGCTCGACCTGCCGGTCGATGTCGTTGAGGAAATCGCGGAAGTCCTCCGCCGTGTGCTGTGCGGCCAGCTTGCCGATCACCTTGCCGGTGGCGGTGTTGAGCGCGGCGAACAGGTCCACGGTGCCGTGCCGGGTGTAATCGAAGCTGCGCCGCTCGGGAATGCCGGGGATCATCGGTAGCACCGGGGCGGTCCGCTCCAGCGCTTGGATCTGCGGCTTCTCATCAACGCAGAAGACCGCCGCCGTGGCGGGCGGGGCCAGGTAGAGCCCCACCACATCGCGGATCTTGTCGATGAGCAGTGGGTCTGGGGAGATCTTGAACTCCTCCACCCGGTGCGGCTGCAAGCCAAAGGCCCGCCAGATACGGTGCACGCTGGTCGGCGAGATGCCCGCCTTCCGGGCCAGCTCCCGCTTGGACCAGTGCGTGGCACCCGCCGGCACCTCCTCCAGGGTGCGCACCACCACCTCCTCCACCTGGGCGTCAGTGATGGTGCGCGGCACCCCCGGCCGCGGTTCGTCGCACAGCCCATCCAGCCGCCGGCGCAAGAACCGCTCCCGCCACTTGGTCACGGTGCCCCGGCTGGCGCCCAGCCGGGCGGCCACCGCGATGTTGGGTGCGCCTTCTGCGCAAGCCAGCACGATCCGCGCCCGCAACGCAAGGCCCTGCGCGGTGCTGCGGCGCCTGGCCCAGCTCTCCAGCGTGCGTCGCTCGTCTTCCGAGAGCACCAGCGGCTCTAACCTGGGATCTGCCATATCCCCAGCAGACCGCACCCGCCAGCCAGGCGATAGCCGTCAGCGCCAGACTGGGAGACAAATCAACTCACGTGGTGACTGGGAAACTCAAGACCGGCTCACTAGGAGCCTGCTGAATTGGGCCGGTTCGCGGGTTCCCCGTTAGTGGCCGGGATCGCGGCTGCTGGTGGTGGGATGCTGTCTGCGCTGGCTGTTGTGGTCGTTCTTGTGCCGGGCGCGGGCTGGCAGCCTCCGGCCGGGCTGGCAGTGAGTCTGCCGGATGGGACTGGCCGCCTGGTCAGGTGGCCAGTCCCCACACGCCGTTGCGGCGGGCCAGGCCCTTTCCGATCATGTTGCGCAGGTTCCGCCCTGACCAATGGGGCCAGGGCAAGGGACTGGAAACCGTCCGCCTGCTTCAGCGCCTCGGCTTCACCGGACTCGGCCTGCTCCGGATCTGGGGTGCGCGCAGCCCGCTCAACAAGGCATCCGCCCGGACCATGCGGGCGGCCGGTCCGGCCAGCGGGACGAGGCCTTCCAGGCCGAGCCACCGGCGGGGTGCCCCGGTGACGACACCCCCGCCTCAGGAGACGGCCCCTTCCCCGGGGGTGACGCAGTCATCGAGCCCGCGCCTCGCGGCCGGGCTCGGGCGCGTCGCTCCAGCTCGACATAGCCCTCACTAGGGCGTGGACGAGGCGGTCGAAGCTGCGGTCGACGCTGACGGGCATGCCGAAGCCGCCGTCGGCCTCCAGCGAGACGAATCCGTGCACGGCGGACCGGAAGACCCGGATGGCGTCGATGGCGTCGTCACCGTGGAGGCCGTAGCCGGCCATCACCGCCGCTATCACCGCGACGAACTGGTCAGAGACCGCCTGGTGGTCGGCGTCGCCGGGGGCCGGAGCGCGCTCGGCGATCTGGTAGCGGCCCGGATGGTCCCGCGCCCAGGCGCGCCAGGCGTGAGCCATCGCGGCCAGGGCGTCGTCGCGGGCCAGGCCGGTGGCGGCCCGGCCCAGCACGTCGCCGGCCTCGGCCTTTCCCCGCTTGGCGATGAGCTGCCGGAGAGAGTCGAGGCTGGCGACCAAACCGCTACAACTTCGCCCGATAGAAACCCGTCATCTCGGGAGCGCCCGCGGCCATCTTCACCTGGTGGCGCCGGCGCCCCCTTTGACGTGCAGGGGTCTGCCCGGTGATGCGCCCCGTGTCCCTCTCGGCGACCAGCGGATACGAACTCCAGTTCGGGATGAAGCGTGCCCAGCAGGCGACCCGGGTGCCCAGGCCACCGGCGGCGACCACGACGTGGGCCGCGCCGCCGCCGGTCATGGCGGGTCCTGGTGAGGTAGGTTTGCCGGGTGCATGTGCGAGTGAGCGGCGTCGTCATCGAAGACGACCGCATCTTGCTGCTGAACCAGCACCGATACCGGGCGGCCGTGGAGCCTGCCCGGCGGCAAGGTTGAGGAGGGCGAGGCCCTGGCTGACGCCCTGGTCCGGGAGATGCGGGAGGAAACCGGCCTGGACGTCGAGGCCGGTCGGCTGCTGTATGTCTGCGACCACCTGCCCGGCAACGGCACCCATGTGGTTCACCTGACCTTTGAGGCCCGCCGTACTGGCGGGGCAGTTGGTGACGTGGCCGCGGAGCGGATACCCGCCCGATCCGGGGCGTGGAGTTCGTCAAGCTCGCTGATCTGCCGGCGCTCGGGTTCAATGACCGGTTCGGTGAACTAGCCATGGCCGGGTTCCCCCGGCGCCGGAAGCTACATGGGCGCCAAGGCCAGCATCGGCCTGTGAGGCATCCAGCGCCTGGACCAGGCGTTCATCGATCCCGGCGAGCGGCCGGGACCGGTCGGCTAGGCTGCTGATCCACGCAGCCAGCAGTGCCGCCAGATCGCCGATGCCGGTCGGCTGCTGGGCGCCGTCGCGGACCAGGCGGACGAAGCCGGACAAGCAGCCGACCTGAACTACTGGGCATTCTGGACCGGCGAACTTGGCGAGCAGCAGCCGTCCGACGCGTTCATCGGTGCCACGTCCCTGAAATCAGCACCATGATCTCCGCATTCTTGGACGCCTGGCTGCGGCCCACCAAGAGTAGCCAGCCGAACACCCGGACCGTGACCAAGTACAGCAGAGGGAAAGACACGAACCGCGATCATGCCCCAACCCGCCGACCGCGCCAAATCGCAGCTCAGAGATCCTGCACCGAGTTCTGAAGCGGTACAGGGTGCTGAGGTTGTCCCAGATCGGGATGACCGGGGCATGGGACGAGATGCTTGCGGACCCGGGCCGACATCGGTCGTATGCTGAGGCCCAGGCAGGCATCGCTCACGGTTTGACGGCACGGGACGCGCCCGGTGGCCGCCCCAGCTGGCTCCCCCGCGACACTGTTTGTACAGGTTGACGGGTTGCAGGAGAATCCTCTCCGGAGCCGTGAGCCCACGCAGCGGGTACTGACCACCAAGGCTGATCACAAAGGGATCCGACGCGGACCGATCCCGGCCGAGGCGTCCGTGGCACAGCTCCAGGTGAGCGACTGTCCCCGACAACCTGGGCGTATTTTGCACCTAGATGCTCAGCTTTGCTCCTACGACTCACACTGCGGCTGGCATCATGCCCGGAGGACGCGGTTGCCCCACATACTGGTGGGGCTCACCCGGATGAAGTGCGCAGGCACCCCCTCGATCCACGGCTCAAGCCCGGCGCCGATGATCGGCGCGCGCTCGGCCTCGGTATCCAGATGATGCGCCGCTCCCCGCACCAGCACGATCCACCCCTCGCGCGCCTCCAGATCGATCTGGTCGGCTTCCACGGCGACCTGGTACTCGGCGTGCGCAATACCCGTACGCAAGTCTTCGTCAAACAGGGCGGGATCCCACGTGCCCAGGACAATCGACTCGCCGTCGATCCTGTACACGGTCGGCAGCGCCGTGGGCCCATATCGGCTGTTGTAGACCAGACGCCCCAGACCGCCGTTGGCGAGCAACTGCATGCATTCGGCCTCACTCAAGGGCTCCAGCACACGCCGGGCACTCATTCTGGGGCCGGACGAAGCAGAACCGCTGGGAGAACCGAAATCGGCTTCATCGTCTGGCATAGCTCCAAACCCTAGTCGCCCTGCCCGCCGATAACACGCGGGCTCGGGCCGTCGGTCCCGGCTAGCCGAGACACGACTGCACCTCGCCCGGCTACCATGCACCGCCGCCTGTCTGGCGCCGCGCTCTGGGCACAGGGTATCAATAGCTGACTCGTGAGTATGCGGTAGTATGTATGGGTGAACTTGAAAGAGTGGGCGCGGCAGCAAGGCGTGCATCCCGTTACCGCGTACCGCTGGTTCAGGGAAGGCAAGCTGCCGGTTCCGGCGAGGCGTGCCGGGCGGCTGATTCTGGTGGATACCGCTGCCACTGCCCCGGCTGGGGTGGTGGCCGTGTATGCCCGTGTTTCGTCCACTGACCAGCGTGCCGACCTTGATCGGCAGGTCGCGCGGGTCACTGCCTGGGCGGCGGGCGAAGGGCTGTCAATCGGGCGTGTGGTGACCGAGATCGGCTCCGCGCTGAACGGGAAGCGCCGGGAATTCCTGGCGCTGCTCGGTGATCGGTCGGTGAGCGTGATCGTGGTGGAGCACCGGGACCGGTTCGCCCGGTTCGGTGCCGAATACGTGGAAGCCGCGCTGTCGGCGCAGGGCCGCAGGCTGCTGGTCGTGGACCCGGCTGAAATAGACGATGATCTTGTGCGGGACGTGACCGAGATCCTCACCTCGCTGTGTGCCCGGCTGTACGGCCAGCGCGCGGCGGCGAATCGGGCACGCCGGGCGGTTGAGGCTGTCACGGGGGACCCGGCGTGAAATTAAACCAGGCGTACCCGTTCGCCCTCGACCCCACCCCGGGCCAAGAGGCGGCGCTGCGCTCACATGCTGGTGCGGCCCGGTTCGCGTGGAACTGGGGGCTGGCGAAATGCAAGGCGCGGTACGAGGCCGAGGGTAACTGGTACAGCGCGATTGACCTGCACAAACTGTGGAGTGCGCCAAGCAGAGCGGGAGGTGGGCTGTGAGGTAGGCAGCCGTACTTTTCGTTCGTCAGCTCGTCGTCGCCTGCCGGTGGAAGTCCGGTCCGGGTAGCTGCCAGGAGGCCCGGTAGCAGGCTGGCGGTCTGGCCTGGAAACGGGCCGGGCCGGAGCCCAGCGTCAAAAGCCCCGTTGGGGGGAGCGACGATGCGGTCCGTAGCATCAAGCGAAGCCTGCGGCGTCGTTAATGTAGCCCGCCTTCGGGTGGGGACGAGGGAGTGCCGAGCCCGCTCCATCGGGGCGAAGGCCATGGAAGCGGTGTAGAGCCTGGAAGCGCAGCCGCGAAGGACTCCCCGGCGTATGGGGCGCGGAACGCGTCGATGGTGGCGGCGGGAACTTGGGAGACCCTCCCCGGCCCGGTGGCGTGCGGCCGTGCCTTGTGCGCGGTGCCGCCGGAGCGTGGCGCCTTATAACCGGCAAAACGGGAAATGGGCTGCTGGCCGGGAGGGAGTCGGAGGCGGCCGTAGTACTGCTTGAGCCGGCCGGACAGCAGAACCGGCGGTGAGGGAAGGGCCGCTGCTTCGTTCATGCACGATCTGGAAGGATGCGGCCGGTGAGTACCGGTAACACGGTTAGGTCCACCCTGGGTGCTGTTGATGGTGACAGGGTCCGCGCTTTGCAGCACGTGCTTTACCGGGCGGCCAAGGCTGATCCCGGGCGGCGGTTCCATGCGCTGTTCGACAAGATCTGCCGCACAGACGTGTTGCAGCGCGCGTGGGTTCAGGTGCGCAGGAACAAGGGCGCGCCTGGCATCGACGGGGTCAGTATCGCCGATGTGGAGGAGTACGGCGTCGGCCGGCTCCTGGGTGAGCTGGCTGCCGCGCTGGCTGATGGCAGTTACCGTCCCCTCCCGGCCCGGCGGGTTTATATTCCCAAGCCGGGCAGTGCGGGGGAGCGGAGGCCGTTGTCGGTTCCGGCGGTGTCTGACCGGATCGTGCAGGCCGCGGCGCGGATCGTCCTTGAGCCGGTGTTCGAGGCCGGTTTCCTGCCGTGCAGCTTCGGGTTCCGGCCCGGGCTGGACCCGCGTGATGCCTTGCAGGTGCTCATCGATGAGTCCTGGCGGGGCAGGCGCTGGGTGGTTGAGACGGACATCAAGGACTGTTTCGGGCAGATCCCGGCGGACGCGTTGATGCAGGCGGTTGAGGAACGCGTCAGCGACCGGCGCGTCTTGAAGCTGCTGCGCGCCATGCTGGGCGCAGGGGTGATGGAAGACGGGCGGGTTGAGCACCCGCTGACCGGCACCGCGCAGGGTTCGGTGATCTCACCGTTGCTCTGCAACATCTACCTGCACCGGATCGACCGCGCGTGGTCGGCCCGGGCGCACGGGGTGCTGGTGAGGTTCGCGGACGACGCGGCGATCATGTGCAAGGACCGCGCGCAGGCCGAGGCCGCGCTTGCGCGGTACGTGGCGCTGCTGGCCGGGCTGGGGCTGGAACCCAAGGCGGCCAAGACGCGGATAGTGCACCTGACGGCGGGCCCGGAAGACGGGGCTGACTTCCTCGGCTTCCACCACCGCCTGGTCACCGTCACATCGCGGAGGACCGGGCGGAGGTTCGCCTTCCTGGCCCGCTGGCCCAGGAACGAGAAGATGCAGTATGCCCGTGACCGGATCCGGGAGATCACGTCCCGGCCCCGGCTGCGGCTGCCGATCGGGCAGATCGTGACGGAGATGAACGCATTCCTGCGTGGCTTCGCCGGATACTTCCGGTTTGGCAACTCCGCGCGTTCGCTTGAGAAGCTCCAGTGGTATGCGTTCGAGCGCCTGGCGAAGTTCGTCGCCGAACGGCACAAACGGTCGTGGGCGTTCGGGCGCTGGGTGGTCGGCATCGCCTCACCCGACAGGCTGGGACTGCTCTGCCTCGATGGGATCATCGTCGCCCCCAGGCATGACAAGCCCTGGCGGGACACGCCGAATGCCGGTGGTGAAGAACGTCGGTGAGCCGTGTGCGGGAGAACCGCATGCACGGATCGATGTGGCGGGAGCTGGAAACGGAAGCGCCCGGACATGGTCACCGCAGTGAAGCGGCCCGCAGGGGAAACCCGGGGAAAAGTGGCTGCGGGACCTAACCCCGGACAACGCCACCGCGCCAGCTCCCGACCCTACATCGGGTGAAAAAGGCTGATCTGGGCCTCACCTGGTGGGGTGAGAATAGTAAGTGCGCCTACCAGGAGGCATTCCGCGACCTGGACCGGGCGCTCAGGGATTTTCGCAGATCCCGGAAAGGTGAGCGGAAGGGCAGGAGGCCCGGCTTTCCCCGGTTCAAAAAGCGCGGCAAGTGCCGGGACTCGTTCCGGTTCAGTACGGGTGCCCTGCGCTGCGCTGGGACTGCGGTCACGCTGCCGAAGCTCGGCACAATCCGTACTCACGAGTCCACCCGTAAGCTGTCCCGCAGGCTTGAGAATGGGACGGCGCGCATCCTGTCCGCCACCGTGTCGCGGACGGCTCAGCGCTGGTTCGTGTCGTTCGCGGTGGAGATTGAGCGCGCTGTACCGGGACACCACGCCCGGCCCGGATCGGTCATCGGGGTTGACTTGGGCATAAAGACCCTGCTGACCGGGGCCGATAACACCGGTAACGTGCTGGCCATTGACGGCCCGGAAGCACTGCGGGTATCCATGCGGCGGCTGCGCCACGCGAGCCGGGCCCACTCCCGTAAGGCAAAAGGTTCGGCGAACCGGCGGAAATCCGCAGCCCGGCTGGCGCGTGTACATGCCCGGGTAGCCAGCGTCCGTGCCGATGCGATCCACAAGGCCACAACGGACCTCGCACGGCAGCACGAAACCATCGTCGCGGAGGATCTGAACGTGGCCGGGATGCTGCGGAACCGGCGGCTGGCGCGGGCTACCGCTGACGCTGGTTTCGGGCAGGCGGTACGGATGCTCGGCTACAAGACCGCCTGGAACGGCGGTCAGCTCGTCCGGGCGGCCCGTTTCTATCCGTCCTCGAAAACGTGCTCAGGCTGCGGCGCGGTGAAAGCCAAGCTGGCCCTGTCCGAGCGCACGTATGCCTGCACCGCCTGTGGCCTGGTCCTTGACCGGGACGTGAACGCCGCAGTGAACCTGCTCAAACTCGCCGCCAGTGGGGCGGAGAGCATAAACGCCTGCGGAGGCGATGTTAAGACCCGGCCCGGCCGGGCGATCGCCGCTGAAACAGGAACCCGGCACCGCGCTCGCGGATCAGACCGGGACCGCCGCCGGGAACTGGCGGCTTCCGGTATCGCCATTGCCGGCAAGGAAGTTGCAGACCGTCAGGTTCTGGATGCTGACATTGGCGGCCTTCCAGACCATGATCCCGTTCAGACCGAGGTTGCCCCCGCCACCGGCGGGGCCTAGGTTCTGGTCCGCCGCTTTGTGGCTGCATTCTGGGGAGCCGGGCTTGGTGCCGTCAACGACAACCGTGTCGCGGTTCATGCCACGGATATGCAGGCCCCCTTATGGGTTTCCTCGCAGATGCCCACAAGCGCGGGGTACTCCGACAGGCGGGCGCAGCGTACCAATTCCGACACATTGAACTACAACACCGACTCGCGTCCCGGCCGGAAAACATACCGGCATCTCACAACGGACTTGACTCAGAGCCACAGCGGAATGGCGCAGCAGCAAAGTGCAGCAATCACATCGACTAGCAGCGACTCCATCCGGCCGCCGTCGCCTTCTGGCCTGCGTCAACGCCCTTCATAGACCAATGTGCAACTGATTCGCATCGAGGGGGCACCGACTGAGCCGCGCGTGGGCGAGCGTTGCGAAATTGAAACCGTGCTTGAACGGCTCGGGCTCTACTTGAAAACGTTCAGGACGAAGAGCAAGAGGAGTATCGCTCCGACAATGCACAAAGTGGCGCCGCCGGTGTGCCGCCAGGCAGTCGTTCGGTTGTTACGCACCGCTGCCTTGCCATCCTTGACCCGTCCCCACGTGGCGCGAGCTTCCCCGTAGCGGTACGCGGCCACCCCGGCGAGAATACCGCACACCACAAATAACGCTGCCATCCGCCCAGCTTGCCACTGTCCTCCCGAACCGGACAATGACTGGTTCGCATCCAAGTGCACCGTCGGCCACAATTGCCCCAGAAAGTCTCGGCAGTTGGGAAACGAAGTGACAACCGGCGCGAACACTGACGGACTTCCGTGTTTACCCGCGTACCTTCAAGTGCAGGTCATTGCCAAGCTCTCGCTGCTAATTTCGACGATGGGGCGCCTGGGGTCAGGGATCAACAGCTCCCACCTGACAACACATCTTGGGGACCACGTGGGGACCATACGGCATGCAACCGGCTGAACAATCCGCACGTCGAGCACGGAGCACGCGAACGGCATACACGATCTGAGCAGCGGTAACCTCTACCCCGCCGTTCTGGGGTCAAGGGGTCGCGAGGTTCAATCCCGCCGTCCCGACTTACCTCGATGATTCACCGGTGTGACGTCCTCGCCTGACGGTTCGGTGGGATGGTTTTTGATCTTGAGTTTTCGTAGCCTGGCGTGGGATACCGCCCGGGCTGTCGCGCCGGGCGGGGGCCGGTTCCGCTGCCGGCTGGTGGTGCTTTCGTGTCGCGGGGACGGGACGTGCTGGTCAGGGTGGCGGCAGGGCGAGGATGCGGGTGAACGCGCCGGCGATGTCGTGTGCCCGGGGCCAGGACGGCGGGATTTTCAGGTACTGGCGGCGCTGGCCTTTGACGATCCGGCCGGCGGTGTGCAGGATCTTGTAGCGCAAGGTCTTTGGTTCTGCTTTGGCCAGGTCGCCGTCGAGGGCGAGGAGCCGTAGCCAGGCCAGCAGGTCACAGGCGATGGAGGCGGCCTGGCACCAGGCTTCAGGTCCTCGTCGCTCGCGGGTGCTCGGGGTCCTTGATCCCGGTGACGCCAACCGGTTCGCGGCCCACCAGGAGTCCTGCCCGGATTGCCGGGTGGCGGGCATCCGGCCCAGCCACCTCGCGCTGATCACCGCCTGGCACCTTCCGGGCCGCGCTGGCGATGGTAAGGCGGACTGGGCGGATCGCCCGCTCGGCGTCGCGCATCTGCGCCGAAGCTCGCATTCCCACGGTACGTTGACGGTCATGCCGAAAGGCCCTGGCACCATCGAGGCAGGAGAAACCTACCCGCCGCGCGGCCGCCGCCGCGCACCGGCTGTTATGCGGGTCGGCCTTCTCGTCGTCGGCTGGCTGATCGTCGCTGTGCTCGGGCTGGTCGCGCTGCTGCGGCTCGTGGCCTGGGATTCGGTCGAGCCGCTGATCGTGCTTGACGCCCTTACTCTGATCGTCTACCTTCCGGCCTGGGTCGTAGCCGTCGGGGCGCTCATAGCGCGGCGCTGGTGGCTCGCCGCGGCAGCTGCCGTCATCGTCGCCGCCCAACTGGCGTTCGTCGTGCCGGAGCTACTCGCTGCGGCTCCCGTGCCTACTTGGGCCAGGCATGCCCCGGTGGTGCGGGTGTTCGACGCGAACATTGACCAGAGCCTTCACTTCGAGGCCGGTTACGTGCGAGCCATCGAGCAGGACCGCCCCGGCCTCGTAACGCTCGAAGAGTTCACGCCACCGGCGCTGCAGGCCATGGTGGCCTCGGGCGTGCTGGCGAGCTTGCCCTACCGTTGCGTGGCGCCGACCTACGGCGCGACCGGCTTCCTGATCGCCTCCAGGCTGCGTTTGACCGGTTGCCGGGTACGGACCGTGCTGTGGGACGGTCAGTGGATGCCGTACATGGTGGAGGCCACCCTGTGGTCGCCAGGTGGGCCGGTTGCCCTGCGCGTGGTGCATACCCTGGGGCCGTTCCCCGCGTACTGGCGGGAGTGGTCGGCGGCGCTGGCCGCTGTCGGCCAGTCCGTGCGCGGCAGCGGCGACAGTCGCATGCTGATGGCGGGGGACTTCAACGCCACGTGGGGCAACAGCGGTTTCGCCGAGCTCCTGCACGACGGGCTGACCGATGGGGCCGCGGCGCGGGGGAAGGCGACCGACATGACGTGGCCGAATGGGGCTGTTGTGCCGCCCTTCGTCCGGATCGATCACGTGCTGACGGGAGCGCGCCTGGCCGTCACCGAGATCGCCGTCAAGCCAGGGTTCGGCAGCGACCACCGCTATCTGGTCGCCATGGTCGCAATCCGGACCTGAGCTTTGGCGACGAGCGGGGTGGCTGGGAACCTACTGCGACGCACTCAGGTGGTCGTCCCTCTGCGCGGCACGGCTAGACCCTGACGGTCGACGGCGATGCTGAAGACCGCCTGGAGATTCGATGCCTTGTCCTAAATCCCACGGGTTAGGCTGGAGGACCGTGACAGCTTCCGTAAGCCGGCCCGTCCGGGTGGGCCTGCAACTGCAACCGCAGCACGCCGCCTACAAGAAGATCCGCGGCACCGCCGCTGAAGCGGAGGAGCTCGGCGCCGACATCGTCTTCAACTGGGATCACTTCTATCCCCTGTACGGTGATCTGGACGGTCAGCACTTCGAGTGCTGGACGATGCTCGGCGCGTGGGCGGAGTCGACCTCGCGGGTCGAGATCGGCGCGCTCGTGACGTGCAACAGCTACCGCAACCCGGAACTGCTCGCCGACATGGCGCGCACCGTCGACCACATCAGCAACGGCCGGCTCATCCTCGGTATCGGCTCTGGCTGGTTCGAGAAGGATTATGCCGAGTACGGCTACGAGTTCGGCACCGCGGGCGGCCGGCTGAACGACCTGGCCGAGGCACTGCCGCGGATCGAGTCGCGGCTGAGCAAGCTGAACCCGCCGCCCACCCGCAAGATCCCGGTGCTCATCGGCGGCGGTGGCGAGAAGAAGACGCTGCGGCTCGCCGCCGAGCACGCCGACATCTGGCACAGCTTCGGCGACCCCGAAGCCGTCGAGCGCAAGGTCACCATCCTGCGGCAGCACAGCGCCGATGTCGGCCGCGACCCGGCGGAGATCGAGATCTCCGTGGGCGTGAACGGCAGCCCGGACGAGCTCGGCCCGACGCTGCGTTCCCTCGGCGTCTCGCTGTTCACGGTCGGCGTCGGCGGCCCCGGCTACGACCTGTCCAGGCTCCGCGACTGGATCGCCTGGCGCAACGCCGAGAACTCCTAAGTCACGGCGCGCGGTCCGTCACGGCGCGCTCCGATGTCGAACACGGGACTTTCCCATGGCCGCCAACAGCTGAGCGCCTGGGCAGGAGGGCCGGGAAGTTGGTGCGCCGGTGAGGATCAGTCCCGCTGCTCTCCCCGGCTGGGGAAGCAGCGGGACTGCCATGCGGTCTTGCTACGTGCCAGCACGGGCGGCACGCAGGGGCATATCGCGGACAGCGTCCGTCGGGTGGAACGGTGTGCGGAACTTGTCGGATTTGCACTGAAGCGAGTCCCCAGCCGAGGCGCGTCGTCCCGTTGAGGATTTAGCTGCAACTTCCGCGGCCGGTTCCCCTGGCTCCGTACACGCGGTTGCCCGATCGAGGGTGGCGGCCCAGGTCGCGACGGCACCATCCTGATCGATATCCAGACTCGCCGGCGGTCGACATGCTCCCCGAGCGGTCGGCGGGACTCCTTCCGCGGCTGGCTGGATGCCCGCCCGGGCGTGGAGATCATCTGCCGGTACCGTGCGACCTGCTACTTGTTGACTGACCCCCGATCACGAAAATTGAGTCAGAGCCACCACAACCTGGCCATTGACAGGTGGTTTAGGGTGTGGGACACCATGGGTGTCGGTCATCTCGGCGGGTCTGAGTCGGAACAAAACCCCGGCCACCAGCCAGAACGCCGCCGCCCGCGGCGACGCCGTTGGCTGCGATTGCTCCCGGGCAGCCCCGGTTACGGGCCGGCGGTATCGTCCCGCAGCGCGGCTTGCCCGTTCGCCGGCCGGTCTTAGAGCCGGAGATGGTCATCGCAGGCCCCCTGCTGGTATCGGGTTACGCGGCCCGGGCTTGGGGCGCGCGCTGGCTCTGGCTGCGTATCGCCAAAGGCGCCGGCAACGGCCGCGTGCTCAGTTATGGCCCGTCACACGTTGCCGGTCAGGAATAGTGCTTCGCTGACGTTTACTCACCGGAGGCCTCGTCGCGGACGCCGACAGCGAAATATATGAGGAGTCCCGTGCCCAAGCAATTCCGCAGCTGTCTTTCGGGCCCATGTAGCCCCCTTTCGTACTTGGCATCAATCATCACTTTGGACGCTACAGGCGCAGCTGTCGTCATAGTCCTCGCCGGTTTAGCCGCCACCGATCCGCTGCCCCAGCACCGGCTTCATGCCTCGCTACGGGGTAAAACCCGCCCGGACCCGCAATAACGATCTCTCTGCATGAGGAGCCCCGGGTATAGTGTTGATCCAGTGAGACTCACGATCATTACGGCCGTTACGGCATGCGCCTTTACTCTTGCCGTTGTCGGCTGTGGCACCACTCATTCGGGACAGCCAGGTCAACGATCCCCGAACGATTGCAGGATCTACTCCCAGGACGCCAGGATCACGGTCGCGCCCGCGGACAATGGTGCATGTGACCCTGCGCTGATCCAAAATCTGTCTCTTAACGGTGCGGCGTGGCGCTACACGACTGCGGTCCCGCAGGCTGGCACGCTGAGCATCACCTGCGACCTGTTCAAGAACCAGTACGAGGCGGTCGTGCAGGATACCGGGGAACAACTGACCGGCCGGGACGTGTGCCAGATGCTTACCGCGGAGGGCTGGACGGGGCAGCAGCAGCCAGGTCCGCTCGCGGACGAGCTTGCGAAACAGCAGCAGGCCGTAATAAAGGCTCAGGCATCCCAGCAAGCAGCACAGAAGCGGAACCAGCAGATCTCCGGGCTTCAGCAGACGCTGCGGAGTGACATCTCCAAGCTGACCCAGGACCGGGCCGCCTTGGAGAATAACACATCACTTGCCGCGGATATTCTAAAAATGCAAGGCGAGCTTGCCTACGAACAAGGCGAATACGTCACAGTGCAGCATGATTCCTGCGCTGTGCGGGCAGGGGATGCGTACATCACCCAGGGTGATTCAGACATTGTTAACAGTGATGCTGACACACTGCAGAGCGACATTAACTCGCTATACGCCAATCCCGTCAGCGGCGACCTCAACGCCGTCCGGCAGGTTGTGAGCGAATTGCGGAATCTTGGGGCATCGCCAGCAGCGAATCCGACAAAAGCGCTCGCAGCAGCGAACAAAGCAGTCAGTAACAGTCGTACCGCAATCGCCAGGACTCAGCAGCAGGCCAGCGACCTTAAGGGGACGGCAGATCAGGTTGCTCAAGAAGCGGCCACGCTAGCTGCCCAGTGCGGATAAGTACGGTTGCGAAGGTTGCAGGTTTTGAAAGTCCGGGGTCTGTCCGTCTGATCAGTGCGGGTGCCGAGCCCGGCGAACCTCGCGAGGAACGCGGGGTCGGCATACCAGGACTGCCCGCCACCGACGGCGTGGCACGGTCCCCGGCTGGCTGCGAGGTTGGTTGAGGCGAGCTTGCTGGCGTAGTTGACGAAGGCAATTAGGTCGCCGGCGAGCGCCCGTCCTTCCTTGCTGTCGTAACATGCTCACAGGTCCCGACAGTTCCAGATCAGCCAGCCGTATCGCGGGGCACCGGGCTTGCGCTGCGTTATGGCCAGTTGCCCGTGATCGAGTCGAGGATGATGGAGGCGTACTGCGCCGGCGTCTCCTAACAGGGCGGCCGAGGTTCCGACGTCCGGCGCGACGAGGTGCGCCGTGCCCAGATCGGCCTCGGCGATGAGCTGGGCCAGGAACGCACCCATCGCTCGCGGGGACAGCAGGTCCTCCCGGCGTTCGGATCCGCCGAAGCCCGGCAGGTCAACGGCGAACAGGCGGGCGTGCCCGGAAAGCGAGGCCCACATCGGCGCGAACGCGTACACGCTCTCCGGCCACGGACTGGTAAGCACGACCGCCGGTTTTTGCGAGCTACCGCTGTCGGCGTACCGGATCCGGATAGGGGCGCCCCTAGGGCGACAAGCGTCTGATCCCTTTTCGCTTGCGGCCGACGAGATCCGGGCGCGCGTAACGTCATCATTCGCAGCCTGGGATGACAGCCCGGGAAGGTCCTTCGGAGGTGCATGGTGTGCGACATGAGCACGGGAAACGGCAAAGTGGTCGTAAACAGGTGCATGTCACTCGACGGGTTCACCGCTGGTCCCGGCGACGCGATGGACTGGGTCTTCGACTTCATGGCGCCGATCGAGAGCGCGTTCCCGGAGATCATGGCGGCCACCGGCGCCATGCTCATCGGCCGTCGGACCTACGAGGTGGGTAAGCGTATGGCCGACGGCCCGCACCCCCCTGCCTACGACGGGGGAGCTGAGTTCGTCCTCACCCACCACCCGCCGGACCCTCCGGACCCGGCGGTCACGTTCCTCACCGGTGATATCGGGGAAGCCGTCGCTACGGCACTGCGCGCCGCGGGCGGCAAGAACCTCGAAATCCTCGGCGCCGACGTGGCCGGTCAGTGCCTGCGGCGGGGACTCGTGGACGAGATCCTGGTGTATGTCCTGCCGGTCCTGCTCGGCGACGGCATTCGCTTCTTCTCGCCCCCGGGCCTTGCCCGGATAGACCTGGAACCGCTCGACAGCACACGGTCGGGAACCGTCACGATCCTGCGGTTCCGCGTCCGCAAGTAGTCCCGGCCGCGGAACGGGGACAACCAGGGGAGGTAACAACCAGGGGAGGTAATGGCGCAGCCATAATCTGGGCCGCGGCGCTCGCTGAGCTGTCGTGGAGACACACTGAGGCTGCCGCCTCGGCCGCCGGCCTGGCCGCCGCAGCTTCCTTTGTCGCCGTTGAGCGGCGGGCCAGGCACCCTATGCTTCCACTGGAGTTGTTCCGCTCCCGCCAGTTCGCCAGCGCCAACCTGCTCGCGCTGGTCACCTACGCGGCGCTCGGCGGCGTGATCTTCCTGTTCGTCGCGTTCCTGCAGATCACACTCGGCTACACCGCACTTCAAGCCGGTGCCGCCACACTGCCGATCACCGTGCTGCTACTGACCCTCTCCACCCCATCGGGGGCGATCGCCCAGCGAATCGGCCCGCGGATCCCGCTGACGATCGGAGCCCCTCTCTGTCCTGGCCGGTGCGGGGCTGCTGCTGATGGCACGGATCCACCCCGGCGACAGGTACCTCCCCGCGGTGTTGCCCTCGCTGATCGTATTCGGGGTCGGTCTGGCCGCGCTGATCACCCCGATCACCGCGACGGTCCTGGCGAGCGTCGATTCACGGCACTCCGGGATCGCGTCCGCCGTTAACAACGCGCTCTCGCGCCTCGGCCAGATGATCGCGGTTGCCGCCCTTCCCCTTGCCGCGGGGCTTTCCGGCTCCGCTTTCGAGGACCCTGCCAAAATGGCAGCTGGCTTCCCGGTCGCCATGACCGTTGCCGCCGGGGCGTCTTTCGCAGCCGCGCTGCTCGCCTGGACCACGATCAGCAACGACGTCCTGAGCCGATCCGGTACGGACACCCAGCAAGTGCCAAAGGAACTCCCGCCGTCCCTCAAGCGACACTGCCCGGTGGCCGGCACCCCGCTTGCCGCGTCCCTGAATTCCCCGCCCAGTTCCCGCCCGCCGACGGCCAAGGAGCCGTGACCGTCGGCCAACGGAGCTCCACTGGCTGCCGGTAGTTGACCGGCGTGGCCGTGGCCTAAAATCACCCGTGTGCCTGCCCGGCCACAGCCTTGTCTGCCAACCCGAATGATTTTGCGAGGTCAGGGGCTCGACAGTGCCACCAGCCCGGGCCGCTCTCCGAGGCGGTCGACGCGAAAGGAACGGCACCCATGCCTAACGAGCGAGTAGGCGACCGTGGCAACCGGGCAAGCACGATCGCTGACCTCGCCGAGGCCGCAGGTCCCGGCTCGGTCAATGACCGCCACCTTCTACTGGTCGGCGCGGGGCCTGGCCTTGGAATGGCCGTGGCACGCCGCTTCGCCGTCGGCGGCTACCGGGTAACCCTGGTGGCGCGTAGCACGGACGGCCTCGGCGACCTCGCGGGCACCTTGGCCGATACCGGTGCCAAGATCAGCACCATCGCGGCCGATGCCAGCGATCCCGATGGCCTGGGCGCCCGGATGCGGGAGCTCTATCTCGGAAATGGCGCACCGGGCGTCATCGTCTATAACGCCGTCATGGGAGCTCCAGACCGGCTGCTGAGCTCAAGTGCCGCCCACCTGCAGGCGGCGTATTCAGTAGATGTCATCGGCGCCATCGTCGTCACGCAGGTGGCCGCCCCGGCCATGCGGGCCGCCGGCTTCGGGACCATCCTCGTCACCGGGGGCGGGTTCGCCGACCACCCGATCCCGGCCCTTGCGACCGTTTCCCTCGGCAAGGCGGCTCTCCGGTCGGCCGCGACAATGCTCGGCGCTGACCTGGAACCGGACGGCATCCGTGTGGCCACACTGACGATCGCAGGGCAGATAGTTGCAGGTACTTCCTTTGACCCGGAGCGCATCGCCGAACGCTACTGGGAGGTTGTCCACGTGGACGGTCCATGGCAGGCAGAATTCCGATTTACCGGCCAGTAGGCGACGTCATACGGATGCGGGCGGGGAAGGCTGATCGTGGCATCTGCACGTCTTGTCACAGAAAACCTTCGAGAGCTCTCCCTCCTGCCACATCCCTGGTTCACCTCCTCGACGGGCTTCGCCAACCCGGCCATCACCATCGGCCGCATGTTCTCCGACACCTTCGCCGACATTGCCCCGTCCTCGGTACCGCCCTTCATCGCCGCGCAGATCCTCGGCGGCATCCCGGCTGCCGGGATCATGAAGGCGCTGTACCCCGCGATCACGCCAGCCGACGCCGCCGACATCATCGTTCCTCACCACGGCGAAGCCGGACGGGCACCGGCCAGCGCGGCACGGCCACAGCGCCTCGCTGTCCGCGGACGGGCGGCCGCCCGGCCCGGCGTCACTGACCGGCAATTAGACGGGAGCCTCCCATGCACCTGGTCATGATCGGCGGCAGCGACGCCGGGATCAGTGCGGCCCTGAGGGCCCGCGAGCTGGACCCGTCCGCCGACGTCACGGTGGTCCTGGAGGACGCCTACCCGAACTTCTCCATCTGCGGCATCCCCTACTACCTCTCGGGTGAGGTCGCCCACTGGCGCAAGCTGGCCCACCGCACCGTCGCCGACCTGGAAGCCGCGGGAATGCGGCTGCGGCTCGACACCACTGCCCGGCGCATCGACGTGCCCGGCCGCAAGCTCCTGGTCACCTCCCCCGGCGGTGGTGAGGAACTGCTCAGCTACGACAAGCTCCTCATCGGTACCGGCGCGGTGCCGGTCCGGCCCCCGATCAGCGCCCAGGTCGCCGACCTGCGGCCCGCCTATGACGGCACCGCGGCGCACGGCTTCCTGGCCATCCTCGACCCCGCCAACGGACTCGCCCCCGGCGACCCGGCCCGCATGGCCGCCGCCATCATCGCCAGCGTGGACACCCAGCCCGCTCCCCTGCGCGGTTCTGGTCGCGGGGCCGATACTGGCAGTAGGCAATGATGCGGGCCCGCGAGTTACGGGATACTTACTCGGGAGGCGAGCTTGTCATGGCCGGAGATCACCGGCTCGACGCCGCGGCGTCTGCCTGATACTCCGATGACTCGTGCTCGTGCGGCTGGGGCATGCTGGCAGGGAGACCGATCTGCCGAGCGCTGGCTTCGGGGTCGCGGACCGGCCGCCGGTCCCGGCCGGAACGGCCGGGTCTGGCCTCTTTGACGTGGTTGGCCTGGCGGGCGTACCAGTCGGCGATGAGGTCCCTGGCCGCGTTCAGGTGCCCGTCATCCAGCCCGGCGTGCAGTTGGTACAGACCCCGTCCGGCGCGGGTCCCGGCCGCCGGGTATGAAACATCGCCGGGGTAGGCTGAGTCGGCCGCTTCCATATCGTCAAGCCAGCTCATCGGTCCCATCTCGCTTTCTGCGCTTAACTGTTCCTGCGGTGATCGGCATCTAGTGCCGCCCGCGCCACCGCGACCGCGGTGCTGGCGTGGGCGACACCGCCTCCTCGAAGCAGGCCCGCCACAATGGGTCTGCTTTTAGGCGTGCGGCACCGCCAGTTTGCGCAGTGCCGCATTCCCCGTGTGGCCCGCTGGCGCGGGCCTGATGTCTACTCAGAGGCGAACAGACGGTGTGTGATACATCCCCGGCCGCTGCGGGCCAGATGAATGAGATACGACGGACAATGGCGTAACGGTTCACATCCGATCGGACTAGCTATTCGGGTTGCCACCGCTATCTAGGCTGGTCCTTCGCACATTGGATTTCACTTGGTCGGCCAGCGGGGTCGGCTGATGTCGATGCCGAGGAGGTCTAGCAGCCGGGCCTGGACGCCGGTGGGTTTGGGGATGGTGGCGGGGTTGCCGTCGTGGGCGGGGATCAGGCGGAGGTCGGAGAGGGCCTGGAAGATGGTACGGCCGGTGGGCCGGGCGGCGATGGTCCTGTAGCCCGGCAGGCCGGTCATCATCCCGCCATGAGGGCGCAGGGCGTTGCGGACCTGACGTTCGATCAGGCAGAAGATCAGCAGGGCCAGGCAGATCACGGTGATCAGGGCGGCGATCCGGCGGTTGGTCTTCAGGAACAGGGGGGCGACCGCGAGCGGGCCTTTGAACTCGCCGTAGCGGCGCTCGACGATGTGCTGGCCCTTGTACCGGCGGAAAATCTCCGCCGGTCCGGCCTGGTCAGGGTCCAGGTTGGCCAGCAGGGCGTACCAGCCGTCAGTGGCGGCTTCGGCGTCGATCGCAGCCTGATCGAAATGCCAGGACAGCGCGGGTCTGCCGGGGGCGTCCCGGGTGATCACGGTACGCAGATACGCCTTGACGCGCCGTCTGGTGGCGATCGCGGTAACGCGGGCGGCGACAGCGTCGGTCGTGGGGTGAAACCGGGTCCCGGCCGTGCGCACCAGCCGGTCAAGGTCTTCGGTGGCTTTGGCGAGCTTGCGCGCGCGGGCTTTGGCCGCGCCAGCGGCGCTGGCTGAGGAATACACCAGAATCCGGCGCAGATGCACCGGCGGGTCAGCCTTGCGCGGTCCGGCCAGGTCCATCCCGCCGTCTTCCAGGACCCGGTAAACGCCCCGGTCAGCAGCGGGCTTCCCGGCGTCACGCCCGGCGATATAGTCCACCGGCGTGCCCGCCCCCTGCGGCAGCGCGGCGAATAAACCAGCCGGGACCCGGGCTGCGGCCAGCGGCGCGATAAACCCCACCTTCTGGGCACCCATCGCCGCCGCGTTCGTGCAGGAGATCAGCTTCGAATCACCCACCAGCAGGAACGGCCGCGGTCCCGCGATCCGCCGCAGCGCGATCATCGCCCCCACGACCTGGGCCACCTCCGCGGCCCCGCCCGCATAAGCGTGATGGAACACCGGGATCCCGCCGTCCCCGCTGACCGCCAGACCCGTCTGGATCTGCTTCAGATCCGGCCTGCGGTCCTTGGGATGCCCCCACCCCGGCACCGGGTACTGCTCATCCACCTCCGGATAGGCGCCATACAGCGAAATCGAGGTCAGATCCCAGTGCAGCCGGGACACATCCACCCCGAACTCAGTGATCGCCGCTGCCCCCACACTGCCGGTGATCTCATCCAGGTACGGGGCGACCGCATCCAGCGCGCGGGCGATCCGGTCATCGTTGAGCAGCTCCGGGGTGATGCCATACGCCTCATCCACGGCCATCGACGCGGCCCACTCGTGTACCCGCAGCATCGGCGCTGGCGCGGTCAGCCGGTTAGCTACCAGTGCCTCGATCACCTCCCCGTGAGTGATCAGCGCCACTGACCGGACCGGGCACAGCTCATCGATGATCTCCGCGATCCGGAGCCGGCGCCCGAACTCCGCCACCACCGGCAGCGCCCCCAGCCGTTTTTCCAGCAGGCGGACCACCGCGATCTCCGCCCGCGCCCGCCCTCGCCCCCGGCCAGTCCCTGACATCCCGCTCATGCCAGACACCAACCAGCAACCAGGCCAGCCATTCCCCGCACGTCACACAAGTCCGTAAGGACCCAGGAGCCAGCCATCATCCGGCCGTAGCATCAAACCCCATGTGCGAAGACCGGGTCTAGGGCCACGGCCGGGCATCTTCCTAGGGCAAGACGTCGCGCGACGCAGGGCCGGGATCGGACAGTTCCGAAAACGGCCGTTTGGCGACGTGTGCTCCTGCGAATGTACCCGGTCCTTAGGTGCTGGCCTGGGCGACGCCGCTGAGTATGATCTTGCCGTGCTGGCTGGCGTTGCCGACCTGCTCGGCCGTGATCTGCATGGTCTTGAACTTGGCTGGGTCGGCGGCGCTCCACATGTTGAACGTGCCGTTGCTGGCGTCGAACGTGCCCGCCGTGATGAGCTCCGGATTCCTGGGCCGGTTGTTCTGGCCCGCATACCAGCACTCGTAGAACTGACCGTTGCGGAGCTTGGGCAGGTTCTTCACGGTGAGCTGAATTGCGTAGCCGCCGGTAACGTCGCGGGCGGCTGCCATTGCTGATCCGTGCTGGCCGGGCTGGGCCTTGAGGTCGAACGATGCCACCACCGCCGGAGCGGCGATCTGGCTGAGCTGAACGCCGATGAATGCGGCCGCGGTCAGCGCTGCGGCGCCCAGGGCGGTGACGACGGACAGCAGGGGATTGGTCCAGTGGACGTGCCACCAGCGGCTCGCTTTGCCCGTCGAGCTCGGCTTCGGGACGAGTTCAGGCCGTGACCTGGGCTCCGGCTCAGGTTCGGGTTCGGTCCGCCCCTGGGCCATGGCTGCGTACTGGACAGCGGAGACCGTCTTGAGTTCGAGGTCGGCGGGAGGCTTGACCGCCGGAGCGGCGAATTTGAGGCCTTCGCCTACCGGGGCGAACTCGGCAGCTTCTGCTTGGCACTGTTCGCAATACTGAAGGTGTTCCTCGAAGGCCGCGAGGTCGTCGGGGTCTAGGGCTCCGAGAACCCATGCCGCGACCTCGGGGTGTTCGAGGGCGTGCTGGGCGTCATACGGCATGGAAACCTCGCTCAATCAGAGCAGTTCGCAGGGCCCGCATCCCATGAAAAGTGCGTGTCTTGACCGTGCCCAGCGGCAGGCCGAGCCGCTCGGCGATCTGTGACTGTGTGAGCCCTTCCTCTTGGGCGAGCCGTATCACTTCGGCGTGGCCTGGCCTCAAAGTTTCGAAAGCCTCCCGGACGATCATGCTGTCAAGTATCTGATCAACGTTGTCAGGCTGCGAAGGGACATCACGGTCCTCGGCCACAAGCAGTGGGCGCGACGACGGGCGCTTGCGGATGTCGGCGGCGACGCTGCGGGCGACAACGTACAGATAGGTGCCGACGCTGGCCTTGTCGGCGTCGAACCTGCTTGCCGTTCGCCATAGCCTCACAAAAGTCTCCTGAACCATCTCCTCGGCCAAGCCTTCGTTGCCGAGGTTCTGCACGCCGAACCGATAGAGACGCTTGCCGTACCTCCGGTAAAGCTCGGCTACCGGGGACCCGACATCACCAGCGGCAATCCGGGCAACAAGGTCTGCCTCCTCGGCCGCGAGCCGTTCTGCAGCCTCGGTTACCAACACCGTCAGTTCCCTTCACCAGGTTGTTACGACGCTTATCTGCCGAACGGTTCACGCCGATCCCGGATCTTTTCGAATCCGAGACCAGCCCTGGTTGAAGCGGCGCCCGCCTCGCTTGCGTAAGGCATTTACGGTCGCCGACTTATCCAGTATGCACCGGTAGTGGTAGATTTTCCGGCGGGATCGATGCCCTGATTGTCCATGAGGCCTTCGATGCTCTGAGCCCGCGCACGCCGAGGTGCTGCACCTGGCCTAAGACGAAGGCCTCACGCAATCTGAAATCGCCGGACGGCTCGGCATGCCGCTGGGTACGGTGAAGACCCGCATGTTCAACGGAACGGCAGCGCTGCGTTCCGCTCTAGCCGAGCGAGGTATCAATGCCGCCGCTTGACATCCATCCTGTCCTCGGCCATCCCGAAGTGGCTGCCTGGGCGCTGGGTGCCTTGGACCAGCCCGACGCCGAGGCCTTCGGGGAGCATCTGGCCTCCTGCTCTGAGTGCCAGGCATCAGCAGCGGAGTTCGAGTCGGTGGCCCGGGCGCTCGCGTATCAGGTCCCCGACGCCGAGCCGCAGTCTGACCTCGAGGCACGCACGATCGTTGCCGTGCAGTACGCAGCGATGACGGCCAGCCAGCCAGGGGACGCCTGCTGTCGCTAGCAACGGTCGTGACTGGCGCAGTCTTCATCGGCTTGCGGGTCCTCTCCCCTGCCGCTCCCGCGATCGCGATCCCCTTCATGCCCAAGCTCACTAAAGCTGCCCAGCGATCACCGGCACCTTCAGCCAGTCCTGATGGCTGCCCTACGACACCAGGCCGCTGAACGGTTCACACCCGCGCCGGAAAAATTTCCCCAGATTATTTGCCCGCAGCACAGAACCTTTCCGCCGCCGACTTTCGTATCTCATTCATCTGGCCCGAAGCGGCCGGGGATGTATCAGACACCGCCTGTTCGCCTCTGAGCAGACATCAGGCCCGCGTCAGTGGGCCACACGGGGAGGCGGCACCGCTCAGCTGTTGGGACCTACCAAACGGCGGCGGACCGCATCGGTTGCCGTACGCCTACAGGAGATCCATCGTGACGAGCATGCCTGCCGCCGGTGGCGACATTCTGGTCGTGTACGGCTCGGAAAGCTGAGGATACCAGTCATGACGGTAATAGAAGCGCCCGTACGTCCGGTGGAACTGGATCTTTCGGTTCCCGGGCCGATTGGGCAAGCACTGCTGGCCAGCCAGGAGGCCAACGAGTCGAGCGCGAGGACGTATCCCCGCCGGCTCCCGGTGGCGATCGCGGAAGCGTCAGGCTCCTATATCACCGACGTGGACGGCCGTACCTACATCGACTTCCTGACGGGCGCCGGCGTACTCGCGCTGGGGCACAATCACCCGGCACTGGTCGCTGCGGTGCAGGACCAGCTGACGCGCCTGACGCATGGTCTGGACTTCCCCACCCCGGTGCGGGAGGAATTCAAGCGGAACCAGCTTGGCATGCTGCCGGCCAGCATGCGCGGCGATATGAAGATTCATTTTTGCGGGCCGACGGGAAGCGATGCCGTCGAGGCAGCCATCAAGCTGTGCAAGAAAGCAACCGGCCGCGGCGGTGTCGTCGCGTTCCAGGGCTCCTACCATGGCTCGACCCAGGGCGCGATGTCGCTCACCTCGGAGACTCATCCCAAGGATGGCCTGCAGAACCTGCTGCCCGGGATACATTTCGCACCCTACGCGTACTGTCACCGCTGCCCGCTCGGGCTCAGGCCAGATACCTGCGCGACCAATTGCGCGCAGTTGCTGGCCAATACCCTGCACGACACCCACGGCGGCGTGCCAAAGCCCGCAGCTATCATCATGGAGCTCGTTCAGGGTGAGGGCGGGTCAATTCCGGCACCGGTCGATTTCGTTCAGCGGGTCGCCGCGGTCGCCCGGGAGCTGGACATCCCGCTCATCGTCGATGAGGTGCAGACCGGGTGCGGGCGCACCGGCACGTGGTACGCGTTCGAGCAGTACGGTATCGAGCCGGACGTGATCATCGCGTCCAAGGGCCTGTCCGGGCTCGGCCTGCCGGTGTCGGTCATCCTTTACCGCAGCCGGCTGGACCGCTGGGGGCCAGGCAGTCACATCGGCACGTTCCGCGGCAACAACCTGGCGTTCGCCAGCAGCAACGCCTACCTTGAGGTGCTGCGGCGGGAGAACCTGCTGGAGAACGTACGGGCCCAGGGCTGGCACCTGCTCACCGCGCTGGCCGACCTGCACCGGTCTACCAGCCTGATCAGCGACGTACGCGGACTCGGGCTGATCCTCGGCATGGAGATGGCGGCATATCCGGCCGCGTCGGTGACCGCGGGTCAGGTCGCCGCGCGCGTGCAGCGCGCCGCGCTCCGGCGCGGCCTGATCCTCGAGATCGGCGGCCGAGACGACAGCGTGGTACGGATACTCCCGCCGCTGAATGTGACCCGGCGTACCACCAACGACGCGCTCGCGATCATCGCGTCCGCGGTCACGGCGGTCCAGGCAGAACTAGAAGCCGGAAGGCGGTAGACGATCATGACAGTAACCGAGTGGGAAACGACCCTGGCTGGCCTGACCGAGCCGTCCCGGCCCGGTGACCAGGGTGCCGGCATGCCCGGCGGCAACCGGGTGGTGTGCAAATTCGGCGGCACTTCGGTCGGCGACACCGGCCGACTCCGCGCGGTCGCCGAGCGGCTGGTAGCCGCCCGCCGCCAGGGCAGCCAGGTAGTCGCGGTCCTGTCCGCGATGGGCGGGACCACCGATGAGCTGGTCCGGCAGGCCTACGGCCTGTCCACCGAGCCGCAGCCGCGGGAGCTGGACGCGCTGCTGTCCGTCGGCGAGATGACGTCCTGCGCGCTGGCCGCGATGGCCGTACACGAACTCGGTGAACGCGCGGTCTCGCTGACCGGCTCGCAGGCCGGGATCGTCACCGACGACGCCCACGGCAACGCGCGGCTGCAGCAGATCTCCCCCCAGCGGATCATCGAAGCGCTGGACGAAGGCGCGATCGTGCTCGTCGCCGGATTCCAGGGCGTGTCCGGCAACGGTGACGTCACGACGCTGGGCCGGGGCGGCTCAGACGCCACCGCGATCGCCATCGCATCGGCGCTCGGCGCGCATGAATGCGACATCTTCACCGATGTGCCCGGGGTGTTCACCGCAGATCCCCGGGTGGTGACCAATGCGCGCAAGCTCACCACGGTCAGCCACGAAGAAATGCTCCAGCTTGCCGACGCCGGCGCGCGAGTATTGCAAACCCGAGCCGTCGAGCTCGCGGCCGCCCATGACATCGACATTCACGTGCGGTCCAGTTTTACTTCCGAGCCGGGAACCTGGATTCGCCGGCAGACCTCTTCATTTGAGGGCGAGCGGATTTCCGGGATCGCGCACACCGGGCACGACCCGCTGTACACCGTCTCGTGCCCGTCCCCGGCCACCGTCTCGGCGGCCATGGCCCAGCGCGGACTCGCCATCGGCCTGATCCTGCACGACGAGCAGAACGTGCGGTTCACCGCTCCGGGCGTCGGCTGCGCCCAGGTGACCGCGGCGATGGCCGCGATGGACCTGGACGTGTCCGTCCGCGACGACCTCGGCAGCGTCAGCGTAGTCAGTGCCATGGTCGTCAACCGGTCCGACATCACCGCCACCATCCTGTCCGCCCTGGAAACCAGCGACATCCACGCGCACCTGATCACCTGCACGCCCAACCGGGTCTCATGCCACGTCCTGGCCGGCGATGTCGGCCGGGCCGCGCAAATCCTGCACGACGCCTTCCAGCTGCATGCCGACGAGGAAAGCATTTCGGACGGCTCGGCGACGGAAATGTCGCGTACCAGCCTGATAGCAGTTCGCTAGAAGTAGCTTGGCGCCCGCGTCTGACAATGCGAGCTGGCCTTTAGCCGCTAGGCCCAGGTGCGCGCCATCACGTATTAAGCCGCATGCCACGACGTAGGCAAAAGCGGCCGTCGGGGAGGCCCCGGCGAGCCTTTAGGGGAGGAAGTTAAATTGATGCAAACGCTGACACGGGCGCGCGATGCTGCGCAGCCCCACCCGAGGTCACGCGAATGCCTGGATGGCCGGGTCCTGGCTGCGGCCGGATATGAGGATGGTGTCCGGCGGCGCGAGGGTGACCGGCTGGAGCACGTGTTTGAGGATCGCTGCGACGAGCTGCGGGAGCAGGGCCAGGCTGATCGCCTCGCCGTCGATGCCGGGGATGTGACGCTGACATACGCAGATCTGGATGCCCGCGCCAACCGGCTGGCCCGGTTCCTGGTCCGCCACGGGGTGCGGCCGGGGGACCGGATCGGCCTGCTATTCGACGAGGCGATCGACAGCTACGCCGGCATGCTGGCGGTACTGAAGGCCCATGCGGCGTACGTTCCGCTCGATGCGGCCTTTCCCGGCGACCGGCTGGCGTTCATCGCCGCCGACGCAAGCCTGCGCCTGGTGCTGACCCATTCCCGGCTGGCTCATCAGGCCGAATCGCTGGCCGCCGCGACCGAGGTGCTGCCGGTGGATCAGGTACGGGCCGGGGTATTGGCCGAGACCACGGACCGGCTGGGGCCGGACGAGGTGGCGGCCGCGGCGGACGACCTCTGCTACGTCATCTACACCTCGGGCACGACCGGCCGCCCGAAGGGCGTGGCGATCACCCACGCGAGCATCTGCAACTTCGTGCGGGTAGCGGCCGAGGTCTACGGCATGACCGAAGACGACCGGGTGTACCAGGGCATGACGATCGCGTTCGACTTCTCCGTCGAGGAGATCTGGGTGCCGTGGGCCGCCGGGGCCACCCTGGTGCCGAAGCCGCCCGGCCCGCACCTGCTGGGCCACGACCTGGACACGTTCCTGCGGGACCGCCAGATATCGGCGCTGTGCTGCGTGCCGACCCTGCTGGCCACGCTGGAAGACGACCATCCCGGGCTGCGGTTCCTGCTGGTCTCGGGGGAATCCTGCCCCCAGGACCTGATCAGCCGCTGGCACCGGCCGGGTCGGCGGTTCCTCAACGTCTACGGCCCCACCGAGGCCACCGTGACCGCGACGTGGACGCTGCTGGACCCGGACCGGCCCGTGACGATCGGGGTGCCGCTGCCCACCTATTCCGTGGTCATCCTCGATCCGGACACCAGCCGCGCGCTGCCGCCCGGCCAGATGGGCGAGATCGGCATCGCCGGGATCGGTCTGGCCCGCGGCTACCTCAACCGCCCGGACCTGACCGAACGCGCCTTCATCGGCGACTTCCTGGGCATCCCGGGCAACCCGGACGGCCGGATCTACCGGACCGGCGATCTGGGCCAGATCAACGCCGGCGGCGAAATCGAGCACCACGGCCGAATCGACACCCAGGTCAAGATCCGCGGTTACCGGGTGGAACTAGCCGAGATCGAATCGGTGCTGCTGGCCGTGCCGGGCATCGCCCAGGCCGCCGTCGAGGCCTACCGCCCCGGCCCCGACTCCGTCGAGCTGGCCGCCTACTACAGCCCCAGCCGGGACACCCCGCCGCCGGACGCTGAGGAGATCTATGCGCACCTGCGCGGCCGACTGCCCTCCTACATGGTGCCCGCGTACCTGGAGCAACTGGCGGTCCTGCCCATGCTGCCCAGCGGCAAAACCGACCGTCGGCAGCTGCCCCCGCCGCGCGGGGAGCGCCGGCTGGCCACGCACAGCAAGTACGTGGCACCCGCCGAGGGCATCGAACGGGACCTGGCCGAACTGCTGGCCAGCGTGCTGCGGGTGGAGCGGGTATCGGCCGACAGCCATTTCTTCGATGATCTGGGCGCCGACTCGCTGCTGATGGCACGCTTCAACGCCGCGATCCGCGACCGCGGCGACCTCCCGGCCGTCTCCATGAAGGATGTCTACCTGCATCCGACCATCCGCCGCCTGGCCGCGGTGCTGCCCGCCGGGCCAGCGCCCGGCGCTGCTGGGGGCCTGGCGCAGCTCGCTGACGGGCCGCCGCCGAGCCTGGCCCAGCCGGCCGGGAACCTGGCCCGGCCGCCCGACCGCGACGCCGCCCCGGCCGGTACCCCCCGGTACCTGCTGTGCGGCGCACTGCAGCTGCTGGCCTTCGTGGGGTATGCGTTCCTGGCCGCCCTGTGGCTGAACGACGGCCTGGCCTGGATCTCCGCAGGCAGCGGGATATTGGGGGTCTATGCCCGCGCGGCCGTGATCGGCGGCGGCGGGCTGCTGGTCATGGCTACGCTCCCGGTGGCCGCCAAGTGGGCCCTGATCGGGCGCTGGAAGCCGCAGCGGATCCGGGTGTGGAGCCTGGCGTACGTCCGCTTCTGGGTGGTCAAGACGCTGGTCATCGCCAACCCCATGGCACGGATGTTCGTCGGCACCCCGCTGTACGGCCTGTACCTGCGGGCGCTGGGGGCGAAAGTCGGCCGGGGCGCGGTCATCTTCACCACGCACCTGCCGGTCTGCACCGACCTGCTCAGCATCGGGCCCGGCGCGGTGATTCGTAAGGACTCTTTCCTCAACGGCTACCGGGCGCGGGCCGGTGTCATCGAGACCGGTGCCGTCACCGTCGGCGCAGGCGCCTTCGTCGGTGAAATGACATTCCTCGACATCGACACCGTCCTCGGCGACGGGGCCCAGCTCGGGCACGCGTCCGCGCTGCACCCCGGGCAGGTGGTCCCGGCCGGGCAGGTCTGGCACGGCTCCCCGGCCCAGCCCGCCGGCGATGACTACGACTACCAGGCCGTCGCGCCGGCCCGGTGTGGCACCCTGCGCCGGGCCGTCACCTCGGCCGGCCGGCTGCTGTTGGCGCTGGCGGTCATCGGGCCGCTGGAGACGGCCGTGGCGGCCTTGCTGCTGAGCCGCCCAGGACTGCTCACCCACCTGCTCTCCGGCTCGCGCCCGGTGACGGGCTGGGTGTACGAGCAGGACGCGGCGGAGATCTCGGCGATCGTGTTCTTCGGCCTCGTCCTGGCCGGGCTGCTGTTCGTCACCACCATCCCCCGGCTTCTCGCCGCCGCCCTGCGGCCGGGGAAGGTGTACCCGCTGTACGGCGCGCACTACGCGCTCCAGCGGGCCATCCACCGGATGACCAACGTCAACTTCTTCAACTACCTGTTCGGGGACAGCTCAGCGGTCGTGCATTACCTGCGGGCGCTGGGGTACCGGCTGACACCGCTGGAGCAGACGGGCTCCAACTTCGGCATGGAGGTCAAGCACGAGGTGCCCACGCTGGCCGGCGTCGGGACCGGCACGCTGGTCTCCGACGGGCTGTCGTTCATCAACGCGGAGTTCTCCAGCACCTCGTTCCGCGTCATGCCCGGCGTCGTCGGGAAGCGGAACTTCCTCGGCAACAACATCGCCTACCCAGCCGGTGCCCGCGTCGGGGACAACTGCCTGCTCGCGACCAAGGTCATGGTCCCGATCGCCGGGCCGGTCCGGGAAGGGGTCGGGCTGCTGGGCTCGCCGTGCTTCGAGATCCCGCGCACAGTCACCCGGGACCACCGCTTCGACCATCTCGCCACCGGGCCCGAGCGGCAGCGTCGGCTGGCGGCCAAGAACCGGTACAACGCGGTCACTGCGGGGTGGTACCTGCTGGTGCGGTGGTTCTATGTCTTCGGCTTGTCGCTGATCGCGCTGCTCCTGGCCGGAAGCGACGGCCGGGCGACCGTGCTCAGCACAACCGGGATGATTCCCCTGAGCGTCGCGTTCACCGTGGGCTACTTCGTGCTCGTGGATCGCGCCGTCACCAGGTTCCGGCGCTTGCAGCCGCAGTACTGCTCGATCTACCAGCCCGCGTTCTGGCACCATGAGCGCTTCTGGAAGGTGCCCGCCCTCGCCTTCATCCAGATGTTCAACGGCACGCCCTACAAGACCCTGGTCTGGCGGCTGCTCGGGGTCCGGATCGGCCGCCGGGTGTTCGACGACGGCTGCCACATCGTGGAACGGACCCTGGCCAGCGTGGGCAGCGACTGCACGCTCAACGTGGCCAGCGTCCTGCAGGGCCACTCCCTCGAAGACGGCACCTTCAAATCCGACCACATCACCGTCGGCGCCGATTGCACCATCGACCCTGGCGCCTTCGTGCACTACGGCGTCACCATCGGCAACGCAGCAATCATCGACACGGATTCCTTCGTCATGAAAGGCGAGCACATCCCGCCGCGGTCACGCTGGCAGGGCAACCCCGCCGCCAGCGTGCCTGACAACGACGGCAGCCGCCCGCCAGCGCCCCGGCGAGCGACAGATAAGCCCGCCGACTGATCCACGGTTACCCGCCTGGCCGCAGCAGCGCATTCCGGTCGATCCGCCGCGCTGCTACGGCCAGGGGACAGCCAGGCAAACCGGCAGACCGCGGTCATGGTCCGGGCGGGGGGTCGCCGAGCACATCCCGGACCCGGACGGCGGGATCGCCCGCAAACTCCGCATCGGCTACGAAGGCCAGCGGCGGCTGGCCCAGCAGCCGGAGTAGGCTGCGCGCGTGGCCGCCCGTCTGCGAAGAGCGTGGGCTGGTTTGCCGGGGTGGGCGAGATGGGTCCTGGCGGTGTACCTGATTGGCTTCGCGCAAGGCACTGGCGCTCATATCTGGGACCTGATGCGCGGCGGGATACATGCCTACTCCTGGCATCCAGAATACTCTGACCTTTTGTACGCCTTCGAGAATTCGCTTGCTGCAATGCCTGTTCAAGATGCGCGGGATCGACTGAAGTTGCTAGGTAATGTGCCACAGGATCAAGTCGATCGTGTTCTCGAATTGCTGATATGGTTTGGATTCTTGGGAGTATCTTCATCTCCCCAAGCTAAAGAAAGATACTCATTCGACATGCAAGGAAACATGCGTCGGCTGCTTTATCCCCGGACCACCGGCGATACTCGGGTCGTGGTTCATCGAGCGTTTCGAGCGGCGCTGGGAATTACCTGACGTATGCAGGACGCACCGGCCAAAGCGGTCGCGGCCGGTAAAACCGTGCCTCCGGCGGGGCTCTCCGACTCCGGGATGATCGCCAAGGGTCGTGCTAACGGGTCTGCTAATGAGACTGGGCGAGACAGGGCGTCACCCACGGAACGGCGGAGACGGCCAGGGGACCTGCGCCCTAGTCGAGGAGCTCTGGACCAACCTGGTTGATCGGTCCTCCGTGGACGACGCCGCACGACGCTGACTGCTTCGCCCCGGCGGCTGGATCGTCGCGCAGGAGCCGCTGCCCAACCCGCCGCCGCGCTCGCACCACTCACGTGAGCAATGGCCCTCGCAAGGGGCGGACGGCGCGGAGCGTGAGCGATCGACACGGCCCGATGTTCAAGCCGCAGGATAGAAAGATTGACCACAACGCGGCCAGCGTCCCTCGCGCGGGTTTCTGGCACGCGGACCTCAAAGGTCTCATTTGGCCCCGGGAGTGCCTTCTGGCTGGCTGCCGATCGCTCGGCTATGTGTCTTCCGGCCTTGTCCCGGCGGCGGCTTCGCGCCATGCCTGCGTGTCGATGAGGCTGTCGCCGTGCAGCGCGGTGGCGGCCACTTGGGCGAGGGTCGCGTGGACCTGCGCGGCGGCGGCCCACGCCACCGCCGCATTCCAGTCCATTTGTTCCAAGCGTCTGCCCGCTTCGTCCGCCAGTTCCTCGGCGTGACGGAAATGGTCAGGTCCGGTCGCCATCATCCCTCACCTTCGGCCGCTTGATCGCGGCCGCGTACTGGTCACCGTCCGGGCCGCCGCTCACGCCGACCCGCTGGTACTGACCGTCAGCCCATTGCCGGCACCGGTGCCGGGTGCCGGCTTGGTCCGCACCGATCGCCGTGGCGATCTCGTCCCACATCGCCCCGGCTGTCAGGGCGCCGTGCAGGTAGGCCGGGTCCCGGTAGGAGCCCGGGTCCGCTGCCCAGCTGTGACCGCACCCGGCGAGCATTTCGCCGAGCGCCAGCATCTCCAGGTAGCCCGCCGCGGTGACGGGCGGCTGGCCAGGCGGCAGGAACGGCCGGCCTAATGCCTCCGGGTGCCGCAGGAGCAGCTGGCCCAACCGGAGCCGTTCCTCCCACGGGCCATCCGGGCGGGCGCCCTGGTCCTCGCCGTTGTCCGTCATGATGGTGTCCTCTCGTCTGCCTGATGGGAGTCTGCCCCGGCGGGCCGGGCAGTTCACACTGAGAACGGTCGCCGAGGCGGATCAATCACTGTCTGGTCCCTGCGAGGAGCGGAGCGATGGTAGGTTGCGCCGCACTCGTCGCACCGGTAGTAGACCCGGTTCCGGTACCGGGCGTGCATCCGGCGCGTTACGCGCGGGTGACCGGACACCCAGCCGATGTAGCCGCGGTAGACATTCCCGCGTTTGCCGTATGTGTCTGGGAACTCGCGAACAGTTCCGTGGGGTCACGTCGAACGCCGACCTTCCGCTTTCAGGCCAGACATACCCCCAGTTGCTGCATAACGTGCGAGCGTCCTTGGGTACTGGCGACCGCTGGAGCTTGCCGTTGGCTGCTAGGGTTGCTGTCAGCCCAAGCTGACTCAGATCCCCGGCTCTGCTGCCGTCGGCCGGCTCCAGGTTGCGGTCACCAGTTTGCCGGAGCCGTCCCCGCCGCGAGGGCGCCACCGGCGCCGTGACCGCGAACCGGCAATGGCGGGCGAGGACGGCGCCTTCGTACTGCTTCGGCTGTGTGCTGGTGGCCGTGACCGGCCGGCGGAAGCTGCCCACCCGGGCCGACCGATGGCACGCGCGGGGATGCCTGACCGCCCGCGCGGGGATGCCTGACCGCCCGCGCCAGCTGCTGGCCGCCGCGGTGACTACCCGCTGGAGCGCTTCTCACGCCGCAAGGCGACCATACGCCCTACGCATATGGCCAAAACGATCAAGTAGACGAAAAAACCGCCGAAGATCAGCGGAGGTGTCGAGTGGTTATCACCCCCGTGAGGGGACAGGAACAACACATAGGCCCATACGCCCGCATACACCGCGGTTGCCCCTGTGATCACGGGACCGGGCCGCAGAACTGGCTGCTCGCCCCGTGCCCGGACGGGTGTGGGCGGCTTTGCTGTGATCAGCCCGGCGGGGATGTCGGCGGTGAGGGCAGCCAGCTCCGCGCCGGTCCGCGACGCCAGCGCCTGGTCCACCCGCAGGTCGAACTCGTCCTTGGCCAGCATGCCCTGCACAAATGCGGCCTTGAGGGTGCCGATCACCTGCTCGCGGTCGGCATGCGAGGCCCGCAGGCGACCGCGGCCTCCTGCCTCTGCTGCTATCTCGTCTCCCGGCCCTGCCATCACTGGCACCTCCCCCGAGCACGATCCACGCAAAGCGTAACGCGGTTGCCATTGAGTCGGCCACGCCGAGACCTTCAGATCCGTAGATACCCGGGTGGGCGTCCGCATCCGTTCAGAACAGTCCGTGACGTCGGGCTTGTCCCTGCCTGCTGTTCATGTCAGTCCGGAGCATCGCAAGGTCGTTCGTCCCTGTGGCTCCCAGCGTGGCTCCCAACCGCGGACGACGGTTGGGCCGTGACGCCCTGGTGCTCGTCAACACGAGCGGGCCGTTTCCGGTGACATGACCTCGGGTTGTCCTGCCCAGGCCCCTCCCCCGAACCCGACTGCTGCCGGACCTCGTGACGGACGGGTTCAGTCAAGGCCGTCTTGGCGTGCTCATGAACCATGCAGTTATCGGAAGCGGTTGCCCTACGGTCGCGGATGGGCTTGACCGGTTCCGGGAGTCACAGATACTCCCACGGCAGGTTCGGGGGAAGACACCCACATTTCCGCCCGCATGCTGGCCTGCATCCACGTCGCGCACCGCCAGCTTAGCGGGTTGCGTGCCGCGGGACGGCGCGCGATGCGATGTATCAGGTGTAGCGGGTAACCCCTCTGTGCGGGTGTGGAACAGAGCGCCGGGTGGCAGCCTACGGGGTTGCGTGCCCGATGACGGGTGGCCGAGCGCGGGGCTGCCGGTTGCGGGGCATATCGCCGGCCTCCGGGCCCGCGGCCGCCGAGGCCGGCGGTCAACCACGGGCATACGATTGGACGGGGCCGAGTGCCGGGCCGGTGCCCGAGCCTATATCGAGGTGAGCAGATATGATCCGCAAGTGTGACGTTGCCATTGTTGGTGGGGGCATAGGTGGCCTTACGCTTGCGGCGACCCTGTTGCAGCAGTCGATATCGGTGCAGATTTTTGAGCAAGACACTGAGCTTCGGGAAATTGGGGCCGGGGTCGCGATTGGCGGTAATGCGACTCGTCTGCTGCAGATTCTTGGTGTCGATCTGGCACAGGTCGCGAATATGCCGCCGGCTTTTGAGGTTCGCCGCTGGAAGGATGGGAGGCTCCTCTGGTCCCATCCAATAGGAGAGTGGTACCGGCAGGAGGTGGGCGCGGCATTCCTGACACTTCATCGCGGGACTCTTCAGCGTCTCCTTGCCGCCGCGGTGCCGCCGGAGTGTATCCAGCTGAATCACCGCCTGGTCGGCCTGTCCGACGAGCCCGCTGGCGTGCGCTTGCACTTCGAGGAAGGCGATGACGTCGTTGCGAGCGTCGCCGCTGGTGTTGACGGCGTACATTCCACGGCGCGGCGCTACGTCTGCGGAGACGTGGCGCCGACCCATTCCGGTGAGATCGGGTTCCGTGGCCTCATCCCGGTCGCGAAGTCGCAGGACTTGCCGAATCCGACTTCACTCCATATCTGGTGCGGACCCGGAACGCATGTGGTTCATTATGGGCTGGACAGGGGCGAGCTGGTGAATCTGATAGCCGTGTACAAGCCGGATCGTCTCCCGGAGTGGACTAGGTTTTCAGATCGCGTGCCGGCCACAAGAGATCAGGCTCTTAGTATCTTTGAGGCATACTCTTGGGATCGCCGCATTCTCGACCTGGTGCGTAACGTTGAGGGAGACATGAGTTTCTGGGCTCTTGTCGAGCTGCCGCGCCTGCCTCGATGGAACCGCGGCCGGGTGGTGCTTCTCGGCGATGCCGCTCACGCGCCCCTGCCGCACCAGGGACAAGGCGCGGGTTTGGCGATAGAAGATGCATACGCCCTGGGCGCGCTTCTCGTTAAAGGCGGGTTGACGGATTACAGCTCGGCTTTCGAGGCCTTCGAGAACCTTCGCAGGCGGCGGAGCTGGATGGTCCAGGCCTATTCACGAGCCTCCGGGCGGGCAATCAAATTCGTCGGCGACGCGGCAACAAGACGAGACGCAGGCTGGTCATCGCTGCCGCGGCGAATCGGATGGATTCATAGGTATCGCGAGGAAGAGATCGAGCCACTGCCATCGCGCAGCGACACGAACCGCCCTTGAAGCTGGAGCTGCCTGGTCGGGTGGGCCGGGGCCGCGGATGGGTGCGGCGCAGCACGGTGATCTCATGCGGCAGCACCAGCAGCTCCGCGTTCCTGGAGGCGGGTGACCCGCCGAGCAGGACCAGCCAGCCGCAGACCCGGATGAAGATCAGATAGAGCAGGCGGAGGGACACGAGCGATCGTCATGGCCTACCGCTGACCCGTGGCGCATCGCTGCAGCTCACGGGCCGGGCATGCTTCTGGCACCCCACAGGGTCCGTTAGCCAGCATGAAGGGGTTGCGATCGAGTGCCAGATCCACCAGCGCCGTACCGTCAGACGCGGTAACCGTCCCCAGATATGTGGGAAAGCCGGACACGTCGGCGAACACGTCCACCGGACGGAATCGACGTGAGAATTCCCCCGGCGGAACCAGGCCCTGGACGTTACCGGTCGCCTGGTCGACCAATGCCCAACTCCCGGCCCTGGCGGTGCCACTCGGCAACCGGCACCCCTTGGCCGTGAGGACGCCATCACTGTACGTCCACATCCGGCGCATCTCGACCTGGGTGAACGGGACGAGCCAGCGCTCCGGGTGATCGACCACACTCCCATGATCGGCCCTCCCGGCAGACAGCGGACAGTGAGCCGGGGACCACTTAGGGACTACACGGCATGCATTCGGCTGAACAATTGCTCGCTATGGGAGAGGCCCGGCCCGGCGGCCCGTCTGCACCCAGGCACCTGGCCTCGGCTCGCACAAGGCCCCTGACCTGGCCTTAGGCTGCTCCAGGACGGCCGGGTGCGGATCTAGCGCATTGTCGCCCGGGAGACGAGATAGGCCATCACGATATTCGCCACCGCGCCAGCGAGCGTCAGCAGCGCCCAGCCCCAGTAGCCGTAGGCCAGCAGGATGCCGGTCAGCGCGAACAGCCAGGCCGCGACCAGCACACGGATGAGTATCACGCTACGCGGATGCCTGCGGTCGAAGCCCGTTACCAGGTTCATGATGGTCTCCCTCTATCACAGAAGACGCAAGAGGCCCCGGCACCTCCCGGCACAGGGGACCACCACCTCGAAGAGCTCTCACATTACCATAAAACAAAAACCCGTTGGACAATTGATGCGTGGGTAATAGATGGGTACATCGGAATGTGTTTCGTCATCCATCAACAGGGCATAAACATGAGCGGTCGATGGGCAGGCCTGAGCTATGACGGCCCAATCATCACCGCGTGGGCAGCCATCGCCCAAATCTCGGGGCGAGGTGCTTTACCTAATGAATCAGCTCGAGGAGAAAGGAAACTTAACGGCAGCATGACCGAAGAATACTGCGAAGTCATCATTACCCGTGTACGCTGGTACTGATACGATATCCTGACTGATAGGAGAAGGGCGTGAAGATCGCTTTTGGTGCCGATGATCAGAACGAGTGCACGCGAGCGGTCGTAGAGCACCTCCGCAATGTCTCTGAAATCCGAGTAGTCGATGGCGCCTGGCCGGAGTTCGCGCAAGAGGTCGGCCGGGCGGTCGTTAAGGGGGACGTTGACTATGGCGTGGTGATGTGCTGGACTGGCACCGGAACTTCTATCGCCGCGAATAAGGTTCAGGGTGTAAGAGCCGCGCTGGCTTGGGAGCCCTGGATCGCAAAGAATGCACGCCTTTGGAATGACGCCAACGTCCTCGCCCTGAGCCTCAAGCGGCTAGCTCCAGACGTCGCTGTCGAGTGCGTCAGGGCATTTCTTGAGGTAACGGGTGAGGATCCGGAAGAATCGCCAAGCATAGATATGATCCGAAATCTATGAACCTCTCCGATGCTAAACCGACGTGCGCGCCCTGCTCAGGCGCGCAGATGAATACCCGACCAAAGTACCGTCGGTAGCGCCAAAAGGCGACAGGCTACTTCACCTTCACATATTCCCGATCTCATCTCAACGGACTTACTCGCGGAATGACTCAACGGCCCTCACGGGCGTGATAGTCGCCGTCACGCCCACGAGGTGGGGAGTTCGGGAACCGTGATTCCGACTGTCCAGACAGACCTCTGGTCACTGCTCCGCTAACTCGACGAACTGGTCGTACCTATGCCACCTGCGGAGGTACAGGACCGCACTGCTCCGCTTCCTGTTGCATCCGCTCTATGGGCGCTGGAGAGCAAGCGCTTAAACGGCATATCTCACATTCCGGGCATATGATCAAAAGTGCTCCGGCTTTCAGCTTTCTCTGACGTTGGCTTCAACATGCTCTGATCCGGGCGGCTCATCTTAGCGGGCATGAAGAAGATTGCCGCGCTGCGGGAATCCGCACATGACGGGTGATCTGAGCGGAAGCCCTGCGAGTTCGGTGTTGCTGAGCCACGAGGGCCAGCCGTCAGCCCCGCCCGCAGCGGCGCGTGAATGTCTCGTCGAGGTGACCATCCCCGTATATAACGAGGAGACAGTCCTCGCGGAGAGCGTCCGCCGACTCCACGCGTACCTGATCGCTAGCTTTCCTTTTCGCTTTCTCATCACCATCGCGGACAATGGCAGCACGGACGGCACCTTCGCTGTAGCTCAGCGGATGCCCGCGGAACTACCCGGGGTCAGGGCCATTCATCTCGACCACAAGGGCCGTGGGTTCGCGCTTCGCCACGTCTGGGGCAGCAGCCACGCCGACGTTGTCGCCTATATGGACGCCGACCTGTCCACCGGCCTGGACGCGTTCCTTCCGCTGGTCGCCCCGCTGCTGTCCGGTCACAGCGACCTGGCCACCGGCAGCCGCCTGTCACGCAGGGCCAAAGTGCTACGCAGCCTCAAGCGCGAGATCATCTCGCGCGGCTATAACCTGCTGCTGCGTGCCGTCCTTTCGGCCCGCTTCTCGGACGCGCAATGCGGGTTCAAGGCCGGCCGAACCGAGGTCGTCAGGGCACTGCTTCCGGCCGTCGAAGACGACGCCTGGTTTTTCGACACCGAACTCCTGATGCTCGCTCAGCGCAGCGGGCTTCGCATCGCCGAGCTTCCTGTCACCTGGGTCGAGCGCCAAGACAGTAAAGTCGACATCGTCCGCACCGCACTGGCCGACCTGCGGGGCATAGCGCGGCTCCGCTTTCGCCCGGGCAAGCAGCGCCCGCTCCTGAGCAGCCGCGATACCGGCACCCAGTGCCGTTCGACAGATACCGAACTAACTGCCCGGAGCAGCATCGATGACCGCTGAGCTGAGAGAGACTAGCCCGGCCGCCGAGCCGGCCGGGCCGCCGCGCGGACGACTCAAGCGGCTCGTGCTCGGCCGCCCGTCCGATCCGGTCTGGGCACGGCCCGCGCTGTGGGCCGTGCTGGTCCTGGCCGCGCTCCTGTACTCGTGGGACCTGTCCCGCAACGGGGACGCGAACACGTTCTACGCGGCCGCGGTGCTCAGCGGGACCGAGAGCTGGAAGGCGTTCTTCTACGGTTCGCTGGACTCGGCGTCGTTCATCACGGTCGACAAGCCGCCGTTCGCGTTCTGGGTCATGGGGATCTCCGCGCGTATCTTCGGATTCAGCAGCTGGAGCCTGCTGCTGCCCCAGGCGGCCGAAGGCGTCGCCGCGGTCGCTGTCATCTACGCGGCCGTACGGCGCAGCGTGGCCGGCCTGACCGGAGAGCGCGGCGCGCACGCGGCCGGGCTGATCGCGGCGCTCGCCTTGACCCTGACCCCGGTGGTCGTGGCGATCGACCGGGACAACAACCCCGACACGATGCTGACGCTGCTGCTGGCGCTCGGCGCATGGGGGCTGCTTGAGTCGTTGCGGGCCAGCCCGGCCCGACCGGGATCCTGGCCTGGAGGGCAAGGGGCACCCGCTGCTCTGGCTGATGCTGAGCGCGGTCGCCTTCGGGCTCGCGTTCAACACGAAGATGCTTGAGGGGTTCATCGCGCTGCCCGCGCTGGCGATCGTGTACCTGATCGCGGCGAACGGCAGGCTGCGCGCCCGAATCGGGCGGCTGCTCGCCGCCGGCGGCGTGCTGGCCGTGATCACTCTGTCCTGGATGACCATCGTCGACCTCATCCCCAAGTCGAGCCGTCCTTACGTCGGCAGCAGCGCAGACGACACCGTTCTGGAATCTCGCCGTCGGCTACAACGGTTTCGGCCGCATCAGTGGCAGCCAGGGCTTGGGGCGCCGTGGCGGCTTTGGCGGCGCCGGGCCGGGGACCGGGACGGACCTCGGCGCTGGGGCCGACGCCGGGACCAGCGGGACTTTCGGCGGGGGCCACGGGGGCGACCTCAGCGAACTCGCCCACCGGAGCGGCGGTTTCGGCGGTTTCGGCGGCCAGGCGGGCATCGGGCGGATGTTCGCCTCGACGCTCGGCGGCCAGATCTCCTGGCTCCTCCCGTTCGCCGCCATCGCGCTGGTCGGCACGCTCATCCTTATCGGGCGGCGGCCGCGGACGGACCTCGCGCGCGCCAGCGTCATGCTGTGGGGCGGCTGGCTGCTGCTGGAGTTCCTTGTGCTCAGCTTCCAGCAGGGCATCCAGCACTCGTACTACACCAGCGCCATGGCGCCGCCGACCGCCGCGCTGACCGGCATCGGCGCGGTGGTCTTCTACCAGGCGTATCGGCGCTCCGGCCGCTGGAGCCTGGTGCCTCCGCTGGCGATAGCAGTAACGGGCGCGTGGGCCTTCGTCCTGCTGCGCCGCACACCGGGCTGGAACCCTTGGCTGCCCTGGACCGTCGCGGGAGCGACGGTCGTGGCGGTGCTCGCCCTGGCGTTCGGCTGGCGGCACGCCCGGCGCTCCGCTGACGGCCTGAGCTCTGGTCGCAACCTGCGCGGGCAACAGAGCGCGGGCCAGGCAGACGGGCGTGGCCGCCGCGTCGCCGCGGGCCGGCATAGCCGCCTGCTGGCGCTCGCCGGGGTGGCCGGTCTGATCGCGGTCCTGGCGGGACCTGCCGCGTACGCGGCGACGCCGCTTTCGCGCACGATCGAGGGCACCAACCCGGTAGCAGGCCCGACCGCAGACGGCGCTTCCGGTGGTCTCGGGGGCTTCGCGGGTGACCTCGGGCACTTCGCCGACCTCGGCCGCGCGCGCACCGGCTACGGCGGCGGGCTCGGGGCCGGCTCCGGGCGGACAGGCTCCCGGCCAACAGCCTTCGGGCAGGACGGAGCCGGCCGTGACGCAGCCGGCCTGGGTGGGAGTGCGGTCCGCATCGGCGGCGGGCTTGGCGGGCCGGTCAGCAAGCAGCTGATCGCTTACCTGGAAGCTCATCGCGACGGCGCGACCTGGCTGGTCGCCGTGCAGGGGTCCTCGCCGGCCGCGGCCGTCATCCTGCAGACCGGCGGCATACCGGTGATGGCCATGGGCGGGTTCACCGGCAACGATCCCGCGCCGACCGTCGCCCAGCTCCAGCAGTACGTCAAGCAGGGCAAGCTGCACTACATAATGACCGGCGGCCGGGGCGGCTTCGGCGGAAGCGGCGGCACCGTCGCGTCCGTCACCTCGTGGGTTGAGCGCAGCTGCACCGCGGTGCCCGCGTCGGCCTACGGCGGTTCCGCGACCTCGGCCAGCGCCAGCACGACTGCCAGGGCGGTCGCCGCCACCGTCACGGAGACGCTCTACCACTGCCGATAGGGATCAGCATCACGGCGGATAGGCGCCATACCCGCGGCGAATCGGCCTCGGGCGCTATCGGACCCGACTTCCGGAGTTTGCAGGCATTTTGAGGGTCCCCGTAACGAAAATCTCCCGGTATCAGCGTTGCCGGAAGTCGCCACAAGGCGTAAGCCCACGATCGCTGGTCAATGCATACCTAGGAGACGAGGCATCCTGGACGGTGCGGAGCGCGGTGGCCGCTGGCTGGGAAGGCAGCCGCGAGCGCCTGGGCGATCAGATGCGCACGGGCCGCGTAGCCGGCTGAGGTGTAGTGAATGCCGTCGGCGATGAACCAGCTGCTCTGCGCATCCGCAGCCCAGTCGTAGACCCGCATGTCCGGATACCGCGCGCAGGCCTGCATCAGGGCGCTGTTCCAAAGCTGCATCTGGCTTTCTGCGTATGGCCCGCTGGTCAGCAGCGACTTGACGTTGACCCACATGACCGGCTGGTTGCCGAGCAACGACATCATCCGCTGGATCCGGGTCACCTGGCTGACCTTCGAGCCTACGTAGACGTCGGCGGTGTCGTTGGTCCCGAGGGCGAGCACCCAGCAGCCCCGGTAGCCGTCCCTCACGAGCTGCCGCGCGACGGTGTACGCGTTCGGCTGCCCGTCGATGGTCTCGACGATCGACCGGCCACCGGAAATCTCCGTGATCAGCCTGGTCGCGCCGACCTGTGCGTACTGCGCAGCGATACGCTGCCGCGGGTCGGGCAGGTAGTCCGGTGAGATGAGGCCGTCGGAGGTGGAGTCCCCGATGTGCACGATGCTCCGGCACGACGAGCGGGCCGGGCCGCGGGCTGCCGCCGGCGCGGAGGTCCAGTCAGGTGCAGCCCGCGTGGTGCTCGGGACAGAGTGCGGTGAACTGCTGGCCGCAGCCAGTTTCAGCGGCACAGCTCCGGTCAGGCCCGCACCGGCCAGGACGCACACCACCGCGGCGCCTGCAGCTGGAATCCACACTCGCCGTCCCGCCGCCTGCAGGTCCCAGTGCGCGGAGCGGGCCCGGGCCAGGCACCGGCCGATGGCTCCCTGGCGGACAGGTTCCTCGATGTACCGCCATGACAGTTCCGCCACACCGATGCTGGCCGCTACCTGAAAGGCGCCGCGCGCCACCGTGTCCCGGCCGCCGACTGGCGTTGTCAGCACGATGATGGGGTAGTGCCACAGGTAGATGCCATATGAGCGGACTCCGAGCCAGCGCAGCGGGCGCCAGCCCAGGGCCCGGCCGATTCTGCTCGCCGGAGACGCCGCCGTTCCCACCACCAGGGCCGTGGCCACGGAAAGCAGGACCATTCCGCCCCGGTAGAGAAACGCCGAATAGTCATTGGTGCAGCAGACCAGCACCACGATGACCGCAAGGCCGGTGACCCCGGCGCCGTCCAGAATCCGGCGCGCCCCGCTCGTGATGCCACCACGGAGGTGACGGCTGGGCCATACGAACGCCAGCGCGGCTCCGATCAGCAGCGCGAAGGCTCGGGTATCGCTGCCGTCGTAAATTCGGGTTGGATCATAGCCGGGCCGGTAGAGCGTCGCCATCTCGATCGCGGAAAGGCTCGCCAGCAGCAAGGTCGCCGCCGCGAGCCTCATGCGGGTCCCGCGCCGGCCATGGGCCCAGCGCAGCCCGAGCCACAGCAGCCAAGGCCAGACCAGGTAAAACTGCTCCTCCACCGCCAGAGACCACAGATGACCGAGCGGTGACGGCGGCCCGAACTGGGCGAAATAGGAACTGTGCTGGGCGATCAGCCACCAGTTGGTGACATTGCCCGCGGCGGCGAAGACGACCCCGCGCAGCGCTGAAAGCTCTGGCCTGTCCAGCAGCGTCACCCAGGCCGCGATGACCACCAGCAGGACGGCCAGCGCGGGCAGTAGCCGCCGAGCCCGGCGGCGCCAGAAGTCCGCCAGCTGAAGTCTCCCCGTTGCCTCGTGCTGGCTTAGGAGCAGGTCGGTGATGAGGTAGCCGCTCAGGGTAAAAAACACGCCTACCCCCAGCATCCCGCCCGGAGCCCAGGCCAGGCCCAAGTGATATGCGATGACGGCCAGGACGGCAAGGGCCCGCAGCCCATCAAGTCCAGGCAGGTATCGCTGACCGCTATGAATTGGCTTAGGCAACTATTTCCCCCTGCCGCCTGCCCCTACAGGCGCTCGCCGACGGGCCACAGAGCTGACCAGCGGAAATAAGACGGTCACACACCAGGGCCGTTTGCGGACGTTAATACGCCAAATTCCCGCTGTCACGCATGCACGCGGCGTGTCCGGACATTACGTGGCCTGATTTCAGGCCGTTGGCCGCCCGCCGAAGCCAGCAAGGTTCGTTCGCCCCGGTGACCAAGCGGATCACGGCATTCAACCTGCGGTCACCGGCCGGGGTCATCCACACCGTTGAAACCGAGCAGTCCTTCGGGCGGTATACTCACTTTAAGTAACTGGGGAAGGCGAGCCGGTTGTGTCCCCGGGGGGACAGGTAAGCCCCTCTTCCTGCGGGGTGTACCGCCCGCAGGATGGCATTCAGCCCGTAGACTACGCTGCAGGTCGGCGATGTCCGCCTCATCGGGCCCTTGTCGCCGATGTCGTCCAGAGGCCGGCCGAGCCGCCACCGGCCGCAATACGTTGAGGATCATGCCACCTCAATGGCTCCTTGCAGCAGCGCGCCCCATTCGGGCCGACAGCAGCCCGACTGCTGCCACGCCTATGGCCGCGAGGGACATCCCCATCCCGGCCAGTACGCTCTGCCGGGCGATCCGCCGGGTCGGGCGGGCGAGCGCGGCCGCGGCATTGATCCCGTCTCCGGTCATGATGACCGGTCCCTGTGCTGTTCGCGGCGGAGCACGTCGAGCCGGCCGGCCGGGGTGAGCCCGGCGAGCACCTCGTCCACCCCGGTGATCGCGCCAGCGGCGCGTTTCGGGCGGAATGGCCCCTGTCCACAGGACCAAGGCGCCTGCCCCGCTCCCGCCGCGGACGGAACCCTGCAGACAGCTGCCCGGCCTGTCAAAATCCGGGTTCCTGCCCGGCCGGGCAGGTACATCATGCTCACTTCGGCAGAGCGGAGGCAAAGATGATCAAGACACGGAAAGGGAAAGGCAGGGCCAGCGTCACGTTTACGCTCGATCCCGGCGTGGCCGCCCAGACCGCGGCGGTGTGCGGGGAATGGAACGGCTGGTCGGCCGGCGCCGATGTGATGCACCGCGACGCCGAGGGCGGGTTCAGCCTGACTGTTGCCCTCGACGCGGGACGGGCTTACAGGTTCCGGTACCTGCTCGATGACCAGCGCTGGGAAAACGACTGGGCCGCCGACGCCTACCTGCCCAACAGCTTCGGCGGGGACAACTCGGTCGTTGACCTGACCGCGCTGGTCCAGGCCGCCCCGCCGACCGCGAAGAAGGCGTCGACGGCGAAAGTGCCGACGAAGACCACCAGGAAAGCCGCCGCGGCCACGGCGAAGCCAGCCAGGAAGACGACGAAATGAAGCGGTGAGGGCGGCCCAATTGGCGCGGAAAGTACCAGGGTCGGGACTGAGCCCCGGACGCGCACGGTTCCAATGTCGGCGGGTTCCGGGGCTCGGTCATGCCCTCTGAACTATTCGTTTAGGAGGCTTGCCGGGATGGGCTGATGAGGCCGCCGAGGCGACGGAGAGCATGGCGCTGTTCTCGCTGCCCGACCGGTACCTCCGGGCCGGTCGGGCAGACTGCGCGCGAGCGGGTAGGCGACCGAGGAGCCTCACTCAGCGAGGCGGGGAACTTGTGAGTCGGCCGGAGTTACGGGTACCGGCCCGATGTGCCAGATGTCGCGGCAGTAGCCGCGGACTGTCCGGTCGGAGGAGAAAAAACCCGAGCGCGCGGTGTTCAGGATCGACATCCCGGTCCACCGATCCTGGTCCGCCCAGGCCGGACCGACGGCCTGGTCGTGGCAGTCGATGTAAGACCGGTAGTCGGCCATGACCATATACTCATCCGATTTGAGCAGCGAGTCGATGACCGGCTCGACGGCGTCGCGATCCCAGCCGGAGAAGGCACCCGAGGCGAGGGCGTCGACGGCTGCCTTGAGCTCGGCGTCATCACGGTAATAGGCGTAGGGGTTGTAGCCGCGTTGCCTGAGGGCGGTGGCCTCGTTGGCCGTGAGGCCGAACAGGAAGAAGTTGTCGGCTCCGACCCGGTCCCGGATCTCGATGTTGGCGCCGTCGAGGGTGCCGACGGTGACGGCCCCGTTGAGGGCCAGTTTCATGTTGCCGGTGCCGGATGCCTCCTTGCCGGCGAGCGAGATCTGCTCCGAGATATCGCCGGCGGGCACCACGAGTTCGCTGATCGTGACATTGTAGTTGGGGAGGAAGACGACCTTGATCCGGCCGGCGACGTCGGGGTCGGCGTTGATCACGGCTGCGACCGAGTTGATCAGCTTGATGACGCGTTTGGCCTGCTGATAGTTCGGTGCCGCCTTCGCGCCGAAGATCACCGTGTAAGGCACCGCGACGGCGGCCGGATCCGCCTTGATCCGGTTGTACAGGGTGACGATGTGCAGCAGTTTGAGAACCTGGCGCTTGTACTCGTGCAGCCGCTTGACCATCACGTCGAAAATCGAGCCGGGATCGATGGTAATGCCGGTCGTAGCGAGCGCGTGGGCGGCGAGGTCGAGCTTGTTCAGCCGCTTCACCTCGCGCCACTCCGCCCGGAACTTCGCATCGTCGGCAGCGGCCTCAAGCTCGGACAGCCGGTCCAGGTCGGTCAGCCACCGTTCGTCGCCTAGCCGCGCGGTGATCAGGCCGGTCAGGCGCGGGTTGGCCAGGAGGAGGAACCGGCGGGGACTGACACCGTTCGTCTGATTCAGGAACTTTTCCGGCCACAGGCCCGCAAAGTCCCGCAACGTCGTCTGGGCCAGCAGCCGCGACTGCAGCCCGGCCACGCCGTTGACGGCGAAGGTGCCGACGACGGCCAGGTTGGCCATCCGTACCCGGCGCTCCGGCTCCTCCTGAATCAGGGACATCCGGGCAATGCGCTCATCGTCGCCCGGGTACCGGGCACGCACGTCTTCGAGAAAGAACTGATTGAGGGCGTAGATGATCTCCAGGTGGCGCGGCAGCAGCCGCTCGAACATCTCGACCGGCCACGTCTCGAGAGCCTCGGGCAGCAGCGTGTGACAGGTGTAGGCGAAGGTTCGGCGCGTGATGGACCACGCCTGCTCCCAGTCGACCCCGTTTTCGTCGACAAGCAGGTGCATGAGCTCGGGTATGGCCAGCACCGGGTGGGTATCGTTGAGCTGGATGACGACCTGGTCGGGGAAAGCCTCCCAGTCCTGGTTGCGGAACCGGAACCGGCGGATGATGTCGCGCAGCGAGCAGGAGACCAGGAAGTACTGCTGCTTGAGCCGCAGCTCGCGGCCGGCCGGCGTGCTGTCGCTGGGGTACAGCACCTTGCTGAGGTTCTCCGAGTGCATCCGTGCCTCGACGGCCTCCGCGTAGTGACCCTCGTTGAACAGGGCCAGGTCGAGCGACTCCCGGCCGGCCCGGGCCTGCCACAGCCGGATGATGTTGACCGTGTCGGTGCCGTAGCCGGGGACCAGCATGTGGCTGGGTTCGCCGAGCACTGTCTCCCCCGGCACCCAGCGGGCCCGCAGCCCGCCCTGATCGTCGTCCACCGCCTCGGTATGGCCGTAGAACCCGACCACCTGGCGGTCGTCGGGGGCGGGAAATTCCCACGGGTTGCCGTAGAAGGCCCAGTCGTCGGGGCGCTCGACCTGATAACCATTCTCGAAGGCCTGCTTGAAGATCCCGTACTCGTAGCGGATGCCGTAGCCCACCGCCGGCATGTCGAGGGTGGCCAGCGAGTCCAGCAGGCAGGCGGCCAGCCGGCCGAGCCCGCCGTTGCCCAGTCCAGGCTCAACGTCGAGGGCCTCGATGTCTCCGGCGGAGACGCCGGAGACGGCCACGGCCTGGCGGACGAGGTCGGCGGTGCCGGTGTAGGCGGCGTTCTGGGGGAGCTGGCGTCCCAGCATGTACTCCGCCGACAGGTAGTAGACGAACTTGGGGTTGGCCTCGTAGTTCGCCTGGGCTGTCCGGGTCCGGCGGTCAGCCAGCCGGTCACGGATGGTGACGGCCACCGTCCAATAGGCGTCTTGGGTGCTCGCCGACTCCGCCGTCGTCCCCCTCTCGTAACAGAGGTTGTCGGCGAGGCCCCGTTCGAAATCGGCCAGTGTGTTACCCACCCACCGGTCCTGCGATCCGTGTCTGATGGACATGCGCCGAATCTAGGCCACGACGCCCGGCGACAACAGTCCCGCGTCTGCAGGACCGCGTTTGTCCTCCGGATGGGCCACCACCGGAGCGGCATTTAGGACACCCCGGCTGAGTGTCTTACCCCTGGATTCGCCGCACCTGTTGACCGCCTTGATCTTCCTCGGGCTGTCTGACGCTGGTCTTCCAATCCGGGTCCCGGGTGTCCACCGGGCACCGATACCTGGTCGGAGGACCGGGACATCCTCGGTCGACCGCTGGCGGCTCATCACTGCGGTCAATCGGGCTGAAAGCGGACCCAGGCCATCTTCTCTCCGGGGGTCTTCGCTGATACTGTTTGCCCCGTTTGTGATTTGACCAAGCGGAGGACCGGCATCCTTGGCCAGAAGACTTTCTGGTCTTTGAGACTTTCTGGTCTTTGGCGCACCCTCCCGCTGAGCTGTTTGCCGTGATCCCGCCGGACTCGGTACCCAGGTGCTGGAGAGCAGCGCTACACTCGACAGGAGCGGTGGGACAGGCGTGTTCGTGGTGATGGTTGCGTCGGAGTGTGCGCCGGTGGCACAGGCGGGCGGGCTGGGAGAGGTCATTTTCGGGCTCAGCCGGGAGCTGGAGCAACGGGGCCACGCCGTCGAGATCGTCATGCCGAAATACGACTGTATGCGCTACGACCAGATCTTCGGGCTCTCGGTCACCCATGACGACCTGTGGGTGCCCTGGTACGACATCTACGTGCACTGCACGGTCTGGTTCGGGTTCGTGCACGGCAGGCGGTGCTTCTTCATCGAGCCGCACTCACCGGACAACTTCTTCAACCGGGGCCACTTGTACGGTTCGCCTGACGACACGACCAGGTTCACGTTCTTCTCGAAGGCCGCCCTGGAGTTCATGCTGAAGTCCGGCAAGCGGCCGGACGTGATCCACTGCCACGACTGGCAGTCGGCCATCGTGCCGGTGCTGCTCTACGAGATGTACCAGCTCGCCGGCCTGAACAATCAGCGTGTCTGCTATACGATCCACAACTTCGCCCACCAGGGCATCTGCAATGAGCAGATCCTGTGGGCGACGGGCCTCGCCCGCCCGGCGCACTTCTTCAATGGTGACCGGCTCCGCGACGACTTCAACCACAGTGCGATTAACCTGATGAAGGGCGGCATCGTCTACTCGAACTTCATCACCACGGTGTCACCGCAGCATGCCCTGGAGGCGACCCATACCGATCAGGGGATGGGGCTGGGGCACACGCTGCACGTCCACCGGGAGAAGTTCGGCGGCGTTCTCAACGGCGTCGACTACAACGTGTGGAACCCGGAGATCGATGTCCTGATCCCGTCGAACTACGGCCCCGATACGGTGGACAAGAAATACGGGAACAAGGACGCGCTGCGGGAGCGGCTGCTGCTGCGGAAGGAATACAAGCCGATCATCGCCTACGTCGGCCGCATCGACCGCCAGAAGGGTGTCCAGCTCATTGAGCACGCCATTTTCTACGCCCTGGAGAAAGGTGCGCAGTTCGTCTTGCTGGGTGCGTGCCCCGAGCCTTCGGTCAATGCGCACTTCTGGCATTTGAAGCATTACCTGAACGACAACCCCGACTGTCACCTGGAAATCGGCTTCGACGAGGGCCTGGCCCACCTGATCTACGCCGGTGCCGACATGCTGGTGATGCCCAGCCTGTTCGAGCCGTGCGGCCTGAGCCAGATGATCGCCCTGAAGTACGGCACCGTCCCCATCGTGCGGGCCGTCGGCGGCCTGGTGGACACCGTCTTCGATCGCGATTACTCTGCGCGTCACCCGTACGAACGAGACGGCTACGTATTCCATCAGCTCGACTACCCGGGGCTGGAATCCGCGATGCTGCGGGCCATTGGGCTGTGGTTCTTTTACCCGGAGGAATTCCGGCAACTCATCCTGAACGGAATGTACCGGGATCACTCCTGGGCCCGGCCCGGCCAGGACTACGTAAACATCTATGACCATATCCGCTGCAAGTAAGAACCCGCATTCATGCCAGAAATAGGAGCCTGAACAATGGGCGAGCTTCCTGAATACGTCGACGGCCTTCCCAACATCTGTGGCTCTGAGCAGCGCATCGAGGAGGCGATCCGGGCCCGCGGGAATGATCCCGTCTTCCTGCCGCCGGGGGCCACCGGGTTCGGTGACGTAGACAGTTCCTTCGCCATCGCCCTGCACATGCACCAGCCGCTCATCCCGGCGGGCGGGCCTGATCTGCGCACCGCGCCGATCATCGGCAACCTGCAGGCGATGCTGAACAACCCGGGCGTCGGCGACAACCACAATGCCCCGGTGTTCATCGACTGCTACCGGCGGATGGGCGAGTTCGTCCCCCGGCTGCTCGACGAGGGGCTGGCACCCCGGGTCATGCTCGAATACTCCGGCACGCTGCTGTACGGGCTGAGCCAGATGGGCCGCCACGACGTGCTCGACACCCTGGCCGGGATCACGACCGACCCGCGCAACCGGCAGGCGGCGGAGTGGCTGGGCTGCCCGTGGGGGCATGCAGTGGCGCCCTCCACTCCGGTCCAGGACTTCCGGCTGCACGTGCGGGCCTGGCAGCATTATTTCGCCGCCCTCTTCGGCCTGGAGGCCCTCGGCCGGGTCCGCGGTTTCTCTCCCTCCGAGATGGCCCTGCCCAACCACCCCGATGTCGCCTACGAGTTCGTCAAGACCCTCACCGACTGCGGCTACGAGTGGGTCCTGGTCCAGGAGCACACGGTCGAGGACCCCGAGGGCGGTGGCCTCCAGCAGCAGCACCTGCCGCGCCGCCTGGTCTGCGCCAACTCCCGCGGCGACGTCGCCAGCATCACCGCGGTGGTCAAGACCCAGGGCAGCGACACCAAGCTGGTCGCCCAGATGCAGCCGTACTACGAGGCCAAGGGCCTGTCGCGGTGGGAATTCGGCGGCCGCAGCGTGCCGCCGCTGGTCACCCAGATCGCCGACGGGGAGAACGGCGGGGTGATGATGAACGAGTTCCCGCCCAAGTACTTCGATGCGGTCCGCGAGTACTCGGGCACCCGCACCCCGGCCATGAACGTCACCGAGTACCTGGAACGGCTCCGCTCGGCCGGCGTCGGGCCCGACGACCTGCCCGTGGTCCAGCCGCTGTTCCAGTCCAGGATCTGGGGCCGGATGGCCCCCGGCGACGGCCCGGATCGGCTGGCCGAGGTGATCGAGCAGCTTCGCGCCGAGGATGACCGCTTCCACATGGAGGGCGGCAGCTGGACCAGCGACATCTCCTGGGTGCGCGGCTACGACCTGGCCCCGATGGACGAAGCGAGTTCGCTGTTCCACGAGCGGGTCCTGGCCAAGGCCATCCCCGCCGGCGACTCCCGCTACCGCAATGCCCTGTTCCACCTGCTCACCGCCGAGACCAGCTGCTACCGCTACTGGGGCGAGGGCATCTGGACCGACTACGGCGCGGAACTGGCCCGGCGTACCATCGACATCGTGACCCACGACCTGTAACCGCCAAGGAGTCCCGATGGCCGACGTGGCCTTCGCCCTGGTCCTCAACCTGCACCAGCCCGCTTACAACCTCGAGGACCTCCTGGAGCATCACGAGTGGGAGGCCAAAGAGATCCTCTGGGCCATGGACCGTATCCCCCGGTCGCTGTGGGCCTATGAGGATGTCGGCCGGGTGCACCTGTCCGTTTCCGGCACCCTGCTCGAAACCCTGTCCAGTCCCGGCTTCCAGGACCGGGTCTACGGCATTGCCGACTGCGGATCGCTGCTGTGGTACCTGCAGAACACCAAGATCATCCGGATTCTGGGCACCGGCTACTACCACCCGGTGCTTCCCCTTACCCCGCGGGACGACTGTGACGAGCAACTCGGGCGCTGGCAGGGGATCGCCCGGCAGTTGTTCGCCCGAACCAGCTTCCCCGGGTTCTGGCCACCGGAGATGGGCTTCTGCATGGAGCTTATCCCGGCGCTCAAACGCCACGGCTACCGCTACGTGCTTATCGATAGCGAACACGTCGAACCGGTCACCCCGATGGGGTGGGACGAGCTTCGCTACCGCCCGCACGTCGCACGGTTCGGGGACGACGAGATCATCGTCGTGGTACGGGACCGGGAGCTCTCCGACGCCCAGGAGTCGGGGATGGATGCTGGCTGGTTCATTAACGAGGTGTCCGAGCGGACCAAACACTGCGGCTTCCCGCCGCTGGTGACGACCTGCACCGATGGCGAGAACGGCGGCTGGTTCCGCAACACCTCGGCGGAGGCCAACTTCTGGCACGTCTTCTACCGGGACCTGCTGCAGCGGGTACGGGACAACCAGAGCGGCGGCATCCGTCCCTGCTTCATCGACGACTACCTCGACCACAACGGCACCTACGGCGAGGTCACCGTGCGCCCGGGCGCGTGGAACACCGGCTGGCATGACGGCTCCGGCTTCACCCAGTGGGTCAGCTCGCCGGCCCAGCAGCAGGCCCTGACCCGGGTCGACGAGATGAGCCAGGCCATCCACGCCGCCCGCCGCGAGGCCATCGGCACCTCCGTCCGCGACCCCGACGTGTACCGGCTGCTCGAGGAAGCCCACTGGCGGGTGCTCCGGGCCGAGACCAGCTGCAACTTCTTCTGGGGCGAAGCCTGGCTGCAGCGCTGCCACGACGACCTCAACCAGGCCACCAACTTTCTGAACCAGGCAGGCTCGCGTTTGGCCTTATCACGGACGCGTTCCCGGCTGAAATGGCGCAGGTCAGCCGCTCAATTTATGATTCGGGCGGCACACGTAGTTGCTCGCGGGTCAGCTTCCCCCGGAGCGCCGCCGGCGACGGGCGGGGCCTTTGGGTGGCCCTGGGGCGGCCTGCCCGGCCTTAACCGTCGGAAGGCTCCGTTCCGCTCACAGCACAGCGTAACCAGGCGTCTCCGCGCGGCGGGAACCGGCGCATCCGGGAACCGAAGCTCCGCGCACTCATTCGCTCGCTGCTGCCGGGTCTTCCCGTCGATTCTGGACTGACGATCTCGTTACCCGGTTCTCGAGCCAGTTCATGGCTTCTTCACGGCTTTCATAGATGTGCGGCGCCAGGTCCCGGCGGTGCAGCTGCCTGGTGAGCTTGAGCCGCATGAAGGAGCTGGTCGTATACCTGGTCACACTGGCGTAGTAGCGCTCGGCCAGCCTGCGGACCCCGGAGACGTAGTCGTCGGTCAGGGCCGGGTCCAGGTAGAAGTTGTCATAGTTGACGACCATCTGCACCTTCTTGCCGATGGCGGCCAGGCGGTTGCGGACCGCGGTCCCGATTGCCTGCACGTCGTCCGCGCTGACCAGCGACATACCCTCCATGTTCAGGAAGAACATGTTCCGTTCGGCGTCGTAGGCGAACCGCGCCTCGAGTGGCATGGCCAGCAGATCATCTTTCAGGCCCATGGGCCCGGCGGCGAAGATCCGCGCGTCCATCAGCTTCGGCTCGCCGCGGATGATGGGATCGAATCCCATGTGGGCAAGTACGTCCTTCTCGAGATCCACCCCGGGGGCGATCTCGATGAGCTCCAGGCCGCCGGGGGTGAGCTGGAAGACGCACCGCTCGGTCACATACAGCACCGGCTGGCCGGCGACGGCCGCGTAGTTGCCGCTGAACGTCCGCTGCTCCACGTCAGCGAGAAACTTGGGCGCCACGGCCCCATCGGCGATGACCAGCCGGCCATCCTGCACCCGGCAGCGGCTCGACACGACGAAGGTCCCGACGAACACCAGCCGTTTGGCGTTCTGGCTGATGTTGATGAATCCCCCCGAGCCCGCCAGCTTCGGCCCGAACCGGCTGACATTAACATTGCCCAGACGGTCCGCCTGGGCCATGCCCAGGACTGCGGCGTCGAGACCGCCGCCGTCATAGAAGTCGAACTGGGACGGCTGGTCCAGGATGGCTTGCGCGTTCACCGCCGAGCCGAAATCCAGCCCTCCAGTCGGCATACCGCCCATCGCGCCGGGTTCGGCGGTCAGCGTGAGGTAGTCCAGGATGTGCTCTTCGGCCGCCACATTAGCCACGCCTTCCGGTATGCCGATGCCGAGATTCACCACGCTGCCTGGCTGAAGCTCCATCGCCGCCCGGCGGGCGATAACCTTCCGCTCAGTTAGGTCCAGCGACGGGACCGAGTTGCGGACCCGCCGCAGCTCTCCGCTCAGCGCCGCGGAGTAAGGCGTGCCGAAAGTCTGCCAGTGGTGCTCGGGCTCCGAAACGACGACGCAGTCGACCAGAATGCCCGGGATCTTCACCTCGCGCGGGCCCAGGCTGCCGTTTTCGGCAACCCGCTCCACCTGCACGATCACCAGGCCGCCGGCATTGTGCACCGCGGTGGCCACGGCGAGCGCCTCCATGATCAGCGCCTCGCGCTCCATGGTGATGTTCCCCCCGGGATCGGCGGTGGTACCGCGCAGGAACGCCACATCGAGCGGCAACGCCTTATAGAACAGGTACTCCTCGCCACCGAGGGTGATCAACTCGACGCGGTCCTCGGTCGTCCGCTCATTGATCTTCCCGCCGCCCTGTCGCGGGTCAACGAAAGTACCGAGTCCCACCCGGGTCAGCAGGCCGGGCTTGCCGGCCGCAGTGTCCCGGAACAGCTGCGAAATAACACCCTGCGGCAAATTATGCGCCTCGATAGTCGTTGCCCACCGCCATCTTCCCCAGCTCGGGCGCCATGGCCCAATGACCGCCCACGGCCCGCTTCAGCAAGCCCTTATGGGCCAGCCGGTCCAGCCCCCGGCCGAGCCGGTTCCCCGCGGCCATGGTAAACACCAGCCCGAGGTCGCGGGGAGTGCCCGTCAGCAGGAACCGCTGCTCCAGCGCCAGCGTCAGCTCCTCGGCGAAGCACTGCCCCATAAACCCATCGACCACGACCGAATCGCCGTCATGAATAAGCCGTACCGCCTCGGCGGCGGTGACGATCTTGTCCCGCACCGAACTGCCGGACAAGGCTTCCGCGGGGATACGCATTGATGTTCCTCCTAAAGCGGATCCGAGCGAACCGCCCCGCTAGCTAACGGCATTCCGCGAATCGGGCGCAAGAGTCCTTGGGCGGGCTGTTGCCCCGTCGTCGCCTGGGACCCGCGGGGAGCGCCGGGAGCACGGCCTCCAGGACGGCGGGGAACTTCCGGGCACGGGCGACCTGCATAGGTGAAACCTCATCCGTTTCCGCCGTCACTATCTGCCCGATAGGCTTTAGCGTGCCGTTGCATAGGAGCCCTCGTGTCAGAGTTTGACTCTAGCGTCCCCCATATAGCCCGCGTCTACGACTACTGGCTGGGCGGGAAAGACAACTTCGCCGCGGACAGGGAACTCGGTGAGCGGACCTTGCAGGCTTACCCGAACCTGGTGTTCTCGGTGCGCGCCAACCGCGCTTTCCTCGCCCGGACGGTGCGCTTTCTCACTACCGACATGGGGATCAGGCAGTTCGTCGACATCGGCACCGGGATCCCGACCGCCAACAACACCCATCAGGTCGCGCAGCGCGTGGCGCCCGACTGCCGGATTGTTTACGTCGACAATGACCCCATCGTGCTTTCGCACGCCAGGGCGCTGCTGACCAGCAGCCCGGAGGGCGCGTGCGCCTACATCGACGCCGACTTGCGGGACCCGGAGAAGATCCTGGCCGAAGCGGCGGACACGCTGGACTTCACCAAGCCGGTCGCGGTGATGCTCATCGCGGTCTTGCAGTTTGTCGGCGACGACGCCGAAGCCAGCGGAATTGTGAACCGGCTGATGGACGCATGCGTACCCGGCAGCTTCGTTACGATCTCGCACCCGGCCAGCGATATTGACGCCGAGCAACATACCGAGATGGTCCGGCGGCTTAACCAGGACGTGGCGGAGAAGGCGACGCTGCGCGATCGGGCCGGCGTTGCCCGCTTGTTCGACGGGTTTGATCTGGTCGAACCCGGCATGGTCCGGGCAGCCAAGTGGCGGCCGGACACCGACCTCGAAGCGGCCAGCCCCGCGGTTCTGTGGGGCGGCGTCGCCTGTAAGACCTGAGGTAACGACATTGACCTGCGGCTCGTCGGGGTGATGGTGACCGGGCACGGCGAACTGGTCGATACCGACGCGGGTGCGGCCGTACTCGGGAACCCCGCCCGGTGCGTCGCCTGGCTGACCAACAAGCTCGCGTCCTTCGGCGCGTCCCTCCGCGCGGGTGACGTTATCCTGCCGGGAGCGGTCCACCGCATGATCGGCGGTTCCGCTCGAGCCTGATGCCGCCATCGCCGCCGAGTTCGATGGCCCAGGCTCCGTAGAGGTCTACTGCCGGTAGGAGAGTAAATGACCGACGCCAAGGTCCAGCTGGTAACCGTGCCGCCGCATCTCGATCACGAGGCACTAGCCCTAGCCCAACGGGAAACGCTGAACACCCCGCGACGGCCGTACGGGCCGCCCGCCAGGGCGCTGTTCAGGCTGCTCGACGTCCTTTACGGGCGCAAGCGGACCCTGATGTACGTGGTCCGCCCGGCCTGGTCCTATGAGCTCAACGCCGACTTCGAAGATCATGCCGAGCACGAGTACATGACGCTTGTCACCGAGCACCCGGAGTGGGAGAACCAGCCGTTCATCTCGGCGTTCGAGGCCGACTACGGCAGCTTCGAGTCGCTGGCCGACTTGTTCAGGCAGATCGGCCACGACGAACGAGTGCACAAGCAGGAAAGCCTGGATGCGCCAGGCCCATTTCCGCTGAGCCCATTTCCGGTTAACGGGGCGGCGCGCCGGTTTCCGGGTGGTGCATCAGGACGCATGCCCGGCGCGGATGGCGGCCGCCTCGGCCACGTGGGCGGCGGCGACGCATAACGAGCCGGGGCCGGTCAGGGATATTCCCGGGCTGGCGGAAACGGTGCGTGAAACCCTGCTACCCCGGCCCTAACATCAAGCTGGCAGCGCCGCCGGAAGCTAACTATCAGGTGAGGCATCATGAAGACAGTTCTCGTGCTGAACGGACCGAACCTCAACCTGCTCGGGACGCGTGAACCAGGCATCTACGGCGTTAAGACGCTCGCTGACGTCGAGGCGCTCTGCCGCGCCGAGGCCGCGAAGTACGAGCTCGAGACCGAATGCCGGCAGTCGAACCACGAGGGCGTGCTCATCGACTGGATCCAGGAGGCCGGAAGCCGGCAGGCGGCCGGGGACCTGATCGGTGCTGTTTTCAACCCAGGTGCTTACACCCACACCTCCCTCGCACTGCACGATGCCATTAAGGGAGCCAAGCTCCGGCTGATCGAGTGCCACATCTCCAACGTGCACACGCGCGAGGTGGTCCGGGGCCACTCGTTCATCTCCCCCGCGGCCGCCGGGATAGTAGTGGGGTTCGGCGTGGACGGCTACGCCGTTGCCATTCACGGCCTGCACCTTCTCTCCACAGCAGCCGTCCCTTGCTGATGACCTAGAGGGCGGCCCGGCCTGGCGCGCCCGCCGACCCTGGTCGGCCGGTGCCGGCCAAGGGTTGCTGGCCGAGGCGAACGAGGCTGACGATCAGGCAAATGCGAGGTAGCGAGACGCAAACGGCGGCGGATGGCATCTTTGCCGCCGGCGGCACTACCCTCCTACAGACTCATGCCAGGGCGCGGGGCGGGCCCCTGGCCGACCAGCAGGCCCGGGCATACCCGCTCCCGGGGCGGGCAGGCAGACCTTGAGACAGGTGAATGAACGTGGACGTTACCACCACCGCGGTAGGCCAGACGGTGCGGCGGGCGGCCGTGCTCGGGTCCCCGATCAAGCACTCGCTCTCTCCCGTGCTGCACGGAGCGGCCTACCAGGCGCTTGACCTGCATAGCTGGCACTACGAAAAGATCGAGTGTGACGAGCCGGGCCTGGCGCGCCTGGTCGACGGCATGGGACCCGAATGGGTCGGCCTGTCGCTGACGATGCCGGTCAAGCGGGTGGCGCTGACCGTCGCCGACGAGGTATCGCCGCTGGCCCGGGCCGTCGGGGCCGCGAACACACTGGTGTTCCCGGCAGCCGGGCCGGCCGGCGGCAGGCAGGCGCACAACACTGATGTCGCCGGCATGGTTGCGGCTTTGCAGGAAGCCGGGCTGACGCGGATCGAGCAGGCGGTCATTCTCGGTGCGGGCGGCACGGCGCAAAGTGCCCTCGCTGCGGTGCGCGAACTGGGCCATCAGTCGCCGATTGTGCTGGTACGTAACCTGGCCCGTACCGGCGAGCTGCGCGACACCGCCGAGCGACTCCAGATGAGGCCGACGATCTCCGACGGCCTGTTCACCGAACCGCTCCCCGCCGCCGACCTGGTCATCTCCACGCTGCCGGGCAGCGCAGCCGATCTGCTGAGTTCTACTCGCTGGAGACCGGGCACCACGGTGCTTGATGTGGTGTACGCGCCGTGGCCGACCCCTTTCGCCAGGTCAGCCCGGGCCGTCGGCTGCCCGGTGGTCAGTGGCCTGACCGTACTGCTGTACCAGGCGGTTGCGCAGGTGGAGCTGATGACGGGTCATCCCGGCCCAGTGCAGGCGATGCGGACCGCCCTAGTCGCCGCGGTGGCGGCCCGGCAGGGCTGAGCCGACAGTCGGGGACGATGTCGCCGACTGCCGCAGGGCGGCGGCGTCGGCGGCGCATTCCATTTTTGACCGCTGTACGGCAAGTACCGCAGGACAGAGGTGACCGCCTCACCGACGTCTCCGGACGCTACTGGGCTGGCTTTTGGCTGGTGGTGCCCGGGCTGGGGCAAGAGTACCGGCGCGCGCAGTTTGCCTAGTCATCGCCCAGGGTCGCGCCGGGGCGCTGTCACCGCGCTCGCGACCCCCTTGACGGACTGTCACACGCCGGCCACTGTGGCAGGCGTACAGCTACCGTCCAGACTTTGCGGAGCGAAAAATTATGAGCACCGTCACGCGTGCCGCCGTTTATACCGTCCGGATCGCCGCAGCCCCCGTCCTGGTCGGCGCGGCCGCGTCGTCCGTGACTGCGGAGCTCGTCGGCTGGGAACTCCGCCAGCTCGCCAGCTCACCGCTGTCCGCCGAGGCCAGACGGCTTAGAGCCGAATACCGCGAACTGGCCGCTACCGGCGGCGGGGCAAACAAGCCAGCGGCAGCCCAGCGCAGTAGCATGCCCGCGCGCTCCGATAAGGCCCGCGCTCAGCTCGCTGCCTTGAACTCATCGCGCTAGGCAGGCCGACGTACGCGCGCGGACAGAGATCAGCGCTGGACGCACGGGCCGGGGACGTTCGTCAACCCGCCTGGAGACCCCCAAGCCGCCACCGGCAAGGGTATTATCTTCCGGCGATCGCAGACGTCAGGTCCGGGCTGGCAGCTGCGCACGGATAAATCGCGAGTCATCAGATACGTTGGCTTCCGTTTGGGATGGGCGGGCCCGGGAACCCGCCGGAGGTGTCGCTCCCAGGGACAGAAGTGGGCGAGGATCATGAGCAAAACGAGTACTTCCGCGCCAGCGGCGCATCGGCTGGACCGGCGGGCCGCGCGGCGGCCGGCCTATCGCGAGCAGGCCTGCTCCTACGATCAGAGGACCGGCGCGTTCCAGTCCTACCGCCGGGCGATTGTCGAGGCGCTCCCGGTCTGCCAGGGGCAGGTCGTCCTGGACGTGGGGTCCGGGACGGGGCTGTGCTCCGGCTTGCTCCGGGAGAAGGTGGGCGCGCAGGGCGGTGTCGTCGGCATTGAGGAGTCATCCGAGATGGCGACGGTGGCGCGCGAACGCATCGCCGGCGAGGGCTGGCGTAACGTCACGGTCGTGGAGTCACCCGCCGAGGACGCGGAGATCCCGGTGACCGCGGATGCGGCTCTTTTCTGCGCCGTCCACGACATCCTGCAGTCCCCGGACGCGCTGCGGAACGTCATGACCAAGCTCCGTCCGGGGGCATGGGTGGCCGCGGGCGGCGGCAAGTGGGCCGCACGGTGGATGGTAGGCGTGAACCTGCAAGCCAGGATGCTGCACGCTCCCTTTGTGCGGAGCTTCGAGGGTTTCGACCGGCCGTGGAGTCATCTGGAGCAGATGATCGAAGACGTCCACGTTCGTGAGCTGGCGCTCGGCAGCGGGTATATCGTGACCGGCCAGGCGCCCCAGGCCCCGTCCTAGCGAAGGACCCGGTCCGGGGCGGACCGGCTCCCAGATGGTCAGGGTGCGCTGGTCGCGCGGACCGGCGGCGTCAGGCCGGCGTGCGCAGCGTGCTGCCGCGGCCAGGCGCCACCGACCAGCAGGCCTCGAGCAGCGCGGGGGCGAACAACTGCGGCGCGTTGACGCAGGCCCCGTGATCGGCGTCCAGGTGGTCGACTGATGCGCCCGGGATCGCCCGGGCCAGCTCAAGCTGGCGGCCTGGCGGCACGATTTGGTCACGGTCCGTGATGATCACCGCGGTGGGCACATCGACCTGGCTGATCCAGCGGTCCGAGGTGAACTCCGCGACGGCGTCCATGGCTGAGACGACGGTAGCCAGAGTGGTCCGGCGCAGCTGGGCGCGGACCCACCTGCCCGTTGCCGGGTCGTCAACGCGGCCCAGCAGCGCCGTGCCGAAAGCCTCGGCGCTCATCAGGTTCAGCATCGGGTTCCAGCCCAGCACGGCGGCCATCGCCGGCATCGCGCTAGCGGCCAGCCGCTCCGCCGGAGATCCGCGAACGTTGGCCGCGGTGGAGCACAGCACCAGACCGGACAGCAGCGCGGCGTGCCGCCGGTACAGCAGCTGGGCCACCATGCCGCCCATCGAATAACCCACGGCGGCAAACCTGCGGATGCCAAGGACACCGGCCAGCACGGCGATATCGTCAGCGCAGTCCTCAAGCCGGAACCGCGAACGCAGGCGGATCCCGTCGCCATGGCCACGCAGGTCGGCAGCGACGACCCGGAACTGACGTCCGAGCGGCGCGAAAACCTTCGCCCAGTTCAACTCGGCCGTGCACGCCACCCCGTGGATAAGCACGACCGTGTCAGCGCCGGGCGGACCGGTACACTCCCACACCTGTGTCGTCCCGCGGCCGGGCAGATCAACCAGCCGCGTCAACGGCATCGCTGCTTCCTCAAGCATCCGGCGTCTCTCCATTCGCTACGCCCAGGGCTCAGTCCGATGCCAGCGCAGGCGCAGCAGCCGTTGGTGGACCAGCACGACGTCGCCAGCCGGGCCTGAGCCGCAGTGAAGCTGACATCCAGCAGGGCGTCGTCGCTGACGAACATCCCAGCAGTAGACCGCACCGGTCCCCGCCAGGCCATAGGGCATAGGTCCCGGCCGCCTGGCCGGAAGTCCGCTTCGGCAGGCCGTCGCATACTCGGCGAGCAGCTCCACGGGCTCACCTTCGCCGGGCTCACTTGTGCCGGATGTGCTCGTAAATATCCAGGTATTCCTGGCCGGGCCGGGCCCACGAGTAATCGGCGCGCATGCAGTTGGCCACGAGCTTGCGGAACTCGCCCCGGCGGATGGACCACAGCCGGAGGGCGCGGCTGAGCGCGGACTCGACGGCCTGGTTGTCCGTATGGTGAAAGACGTACCCGTTGCGCTCGGCCAGCGGGCGCCCCGAGTGGTCGCGGTCGAACACGGTGTCGATCATGCCGCCGGTCGCCCGCACCACGGGCACCGTTCCATACCGCATCGCGATCAGCGGAGCCAGCCCGCACGGCTCGAACATGCTCGGCACTACCAGCAGATCCGCGCCCGCATAGATGAGATGAGCCGATTCCTCCCGGTATCCGATTTCGAGGTGACAATCCTCGTTTTCGTTGAGGTAGTCCTTGAGGTGCCAGAAATGGTCATTGATGCTGTCCTGGTGGTGGGCGTCACCGATGAGCACGAACTGACCGCCATGGGCCAGCGTGTAGAAGAGGGCATGATGGACCAGGTGCATGCCCTTCTGCTCGTCCAGCCTTCCTATGTACGCGACAACGGGGCGGCGGGCCTTGCGCAGCCAGAACCGGTCTCTGAGCGCCGCTGCGCACTGGCATTTGCGCTCGATGCTGTCGATCGAATAACGGGCCGGCAGGAGCGGGTCTGTCGCGGGGTTCCATACGTCGTAATCGATACCGTTAAGTACTCCGCGGAACTTGTCCTGATGCTCCTTCAGGGTGCGGCCGATCCCAGAACTGGCGTCACCGTACAGCGTCTCATCGGCGTGATTCGGGGATACCGTGGTGACAAAATTCGAATACACCACCCCGCCCTTCATCGGATTCAGGCCCCGGTAGCGGAAGTCATCGCCCAGCCGGTCGGCATCCATGAAATGCTCGCGCCGGCCAAGCTGAGTAGCCCAGAGAACCCGCTCATCACTGGTGCCCTGATGACGGAAATTATGTATGGTGTAGCACACTCTCTGGTCCGGCATTACCTCGCTGTATTGCTCATACAGCAGGACTGGGACCAGCCCAGTCTGCCAGTCGTGACAATGAATGATATCGGGCCGCTTATTGGCCCGGAGCATGAACTCGAGCGCCGCCTTGGAAAAGAACGCGAACCGCTCCGCGTCGTCTCCGTACCCGTACAGCCGGTCCCGGCCGAAGAAGTCAGCTGCCGAATGCGGCTCGATAAAAAAACATTTCCGCCCGTTTGCGTAGCCGAACCACACCGTGCAGCGGACTGCTTGTCCGTACCACGGCACCCACAAGTCGTGATACGTGGGCTGCAGGCCCCAGATATCGGAGTACTGCAGGCCGGCATACTTCGGCAGGATGATCTCGACCGCGTGGCCCCTGAGCTCCAGTTCCCGGCTGAGACCGGACACCGCATCACCGAGCCCGCCAGCCTTGGCCGCGGGCGCACACTCGGACGCCACCATCACGACATACATCACGTACCACCCCGCGTTGATCGCTAGAGCTCCGCTGGTCCACCTGCCGACCCCCGCTCTGGCCATCGGCCGGCCCGGTCCCGTGTCTCTAGGGGAACATTACGATGGCCTGTGCGCGGACATTAGGGCCGATGGGCCCATGACAGCGCTCCCCGGAGGGCTGCCTGCCGGGAGGCGATCGTCAACGCGAGTCTGGCGCATCCTCCGCAACCCGGACCGCCAAATCGGGCTCTAGCTCCCCGCGAGGGTGATCGCGGCGTTGAGGGCGTCGAGGGCCGAACTTTGCCGCCCAGCATCGGCGTGGTCGAAGGGCCCGGTCCAGCGCAGCCCGAATTCGTTGTCCGCGTTCTTGTCGTTCTCCCAGATGGAGCGGGCGTTAGCAAGGATGAACGCACTGTAGGGGGGGCGGGGGCTATGCAGGTAGAAATCGTGGAGGTAGCGGACGAAGATCCCTTTGAACTGAACATGGTCCGCGTTGCAGCCTCCGGCGGACGCCTCGCAGGGCTCGGTGAGAATGCCCGGCGGGCTCGCCGACGGCGGGGTGGTCAGCTCGCTCAGCACGGCGTCGGCGATGAGCTCTCCCTGCTCCAGGTAGGCGCGGTCACTGGTGATCTCGTAGATGGCGGCCAGGCCGCCGAGGATCACGCCCTGGTTGTAGGTCCATGTCGTGCCGCGATTGTTTTCGCAGGCCGGCGTGAGCCCATCATTGACCAGGCCGCGGGCGCCGATCATGCCGCTCGCGCGCAGCCACTCCCATGCCCGCAGCGCCCATGACCGGTAGCGCTCGTGGTCACCCGGCCTGCGCTGACACAGCAGGGCCGCCAGCGTGAAGAACTGCTCATTGGTGATCGCGTTCTTGTATTTCCTGTCCGTGTTCCACCACAGGCCGCCGCGGCACGTATCATCCCAGCCACCCTGGTTGTAGGCGAAGATCCTCTCGGCGGCGTCGAGGTAACGGCGCTCACCAGTGAGGTCATACGCCGCGACCCACGCCAGCGCCCACCACGCGTTGTCGTCGTAGAACCTGTTGATGAAATGACGATGCCGCCGCCGCGCGCCGCGGAACGTCGTCTCGACGACCCCCGCATAGCTGCGGTCACCGGTCCGCCGTGTGTACCCGATCACTGCGGACAGCGCGTTGGCCGCGTTCCACCAGCCGGTCCCCTTCCAAAGGCCGGTACGCGGAACGTACCACCGCTGCAGCGCGCTGATTCCGGCGGCGGCGCAGGCACGGTAGTCGGGCTCAGTCATGCTGCTACTCCCGCCACGAGGCCTGCTCCACGGTGCCCGGCAGCCGGTTCAGGGCGCTGGTAGCCGGGCCTGGCTAACGCACGCCCACCAGGCTAATCTCTGGTATCCCAGTGGAACACCCGGCCGAACCGGCGGGCGGTCAGCCGCCTGCGCGAGCGCGCTGGCGCCTAACAGATTCTGTCACGCTGCGTCACGTTCGTGTGTCGGAAGGGGCGGTATTACGCGCCTTCGGGCTAGCGCCCTACACTGGGCCGGGGGGCCTGCAGGGCACTCCAGTCGTCGAGAAGCAATAAGGCGTCCGGGGCCCGCGAACGGGTGGCGCGGCTAGACCTGCGCCGACAGTAGATGCGCAAGTCCCGCCGATGGAGGCATCCCCCAGGTGACACAGGCGTCCGTAGATCCGGCCGGTCCGCGTGGATCGGTACGGTCGGTCGACCTGACTGGCCCGGACAGTCGCGACCAGGAGCGCGGTCCGGCCGGTCCGGTCGAGCGGCTCATGAGCACGGTGATCCGTACCCTCGCTTGGAGCAGGCTCTCCGAGCCCAGGGTCGCCATCACCGTGTCCGGAATCGGTCTGCTGCTTGGCATGCTCGTCGGGGCAACGGCGCCGAACGCCGAGACGCTGCCCATCACGCTGCCACTGTCGTCGTTCTTGCCGTCGCTGAGCCACACCATCATCATCGCGACAGCGATGCTCTACGCGGGAGTCATCCTCGCCTGCCTGGGCCTCGCCGGGATGCTCTGGGCGCATAGCCGAGGGTGGCGCCCCAATCCGCGTTACCTGCTATTGGGAAGTGCGGCCATCGTCGCGGTGATGGTCAGCCTCACCCCGGTTGGCTCATCGGATACCGCGAGCTATGCGGCATATGGCCGCATAGCGGCACAGGGCGGGAATCCCTACACGACCAACCCGCAGGCATGGGGCGACTACGCGTACAGTTTTGCGGTCGGTAGCCTCTGGAAAAAGCAACCGTCCGTATACGGCCCGATCGCCACCGTCGTCCAGAGATTCGCGGCGTCGATCGGCGGCGCGAATGTCGCCACCACCGTCTGGGTCTTGATGATCCTCAATGGCGCCGTGTTTATCGGCGTCGGATTGCTGCTTCTGAAGACCTCTGACGATCCAGTCCGGGCCACGCTGTTCTGGACCGCGAACCCCGTCCTCATCCAGCAGCTGGTCAGTGGCGGTCATCTCGATACGTTCGTGGCGGCGGCGACGATCTGCTCGATCCAGGTGGCGCGTCGCGTCCCGGGTGTCCGCGGCGACGTACTGATCGGCGTATTGATCGGCCTTGCCTGCGGGGTGAAGATCTACGCGGTGCTCATCGCGATCGGACTCGCATGGCCGCTGCTTCGCCGGCACGAATGGATGCGTGCGGGCCGGGTCGCGGTGGTATCACTGGCGACGCTCGCGGTGGAATACAGTTTCTACGGGCTTGCCGCGCTGAAACCGCTCTTCGGCGGGCTGAAGCTCGTTACACTGCCATCGCCGTGGTGGTCTTTCGATAAGATCGGGCTGGCGCTAGGCGTTAGCGACACCACCATGACCATGGCCATCAGCTGCCTTTGGCCGGTCGCATTGATCGTCGTCGCATGGCTCATTTACCGGCGGATCTCTTCAGACCAGCCGCAGGAAGTTGTGATGCCATTCGCGCTGACCTTTGCCTGGGTCCTCGTCGCCCCGTGGGTATTTGCGTGGTATACAGCGGCCGCATGGGCCGCGCTCACCCAACTTCCGCGCAACCGGATGACCCGATGGCTGGCGATTGTCACTGTCTTCCTCGCCCTGTGCCTTTCCAGCGGCGGCCAGGCTGCTCTAGGACGATAGTTCGGCGAGCCCTCCGTGGACGGGCGGGTGAACGAGCGGGTGAAGGCGGCGGGCGGTTCGCCGGTGGTGGCGTCCGCGCAGTTCACACCGAGGGGATCTCGGCCGCTTGATCGTCCGTTGTATTGACTGATTGGTCCTGCGGCGCGGTGCGCGGTCAGCGCGGGCCCGCGTCACCCGCGGCCCGAGTGGTGCATCATCTGATCTAACGTAATGACGACCACCTCAGCTACAGGCGCATTTAGGGTGCCCGATCATGAACGATTGGCCCAACGGCTGGTACCGGGATGAACCCGGGGAGCGTGGAGCACGTCAGGTGCCGTCCGCCGGAGCGGGCGGCGGCCGCGGCGCATGGCCCCAGCAGCCGCCCACGGGGCGGGCCCCTGCTCCGCCCCCGACGAGGCGCCCGGGACGGGGCGGACCGGGAATCGGCCGGCGGCGGAGGTTCTGGGGCCAGCCGGGACGCCGCGGACGGCGGATCGCCCTGATCGCTGGCGCGGTCGTGGTGATCCTGATCCTGACCGTGGTCACCTCGTACTTCTACCTGGACTCCAAGCTGAACCGGTCAGTCGCACTCCCGGCCTCCTCGGCCCAGTCCGCGGGGCAGAACTGGCTGATCGCCGGCTCGGACAGCCGACAGGGCCTCTCCCAGCAGCAGATAGACACCCTGCACGTCGGGGACGACTCCGGGACCGAGAACTCCGACTCCCTCATGCTGCTGCACCTCGGCGGGGGCAAGCCGGTACTGATCAGCATCCCGCGCGACTCCTACGTACCGATCCCGGGCCACGGCACCAACAAGATCAACGCGGCCCTCGGGTTCGGCGGCCCGACCCTGCTCATCCAGACCGTAGAGAACGTCACCGGGCTGAACATCAACCATTACCTGGGGATCGGGTTCGGCGGGCTGGTCAGCGTGGTGAACGGGGTGGGCGGGGTGAACATGTGCCTCCCGACCGCGCTGCACGACTACGACTCCGGCGCCAACCTTCCCGCGGGCTGCCACACCCTCGACGGCGCGCAGGCGCTGGCTTTCGTCCGGGACCGTCATTCGTTCGCCGACGAGGACCTGCAGCGTGAACAGGATCAGCGGGCGTTCCTCAGGGCCCTGCTGGCCAAGGCCACCAGCCCGGGCGTATACCTCAACCCGTTCACCGCCTTGCCGTTCGGCTCCGCCGCCGCCAGCTCGATCTCGGTCGACCAGGGCACGCACCTGTACAACCTCATCTCGGTGGCGATGGCGCTGCGTAACCCGCAGACCGGGACGGTCCCGATCGCCAACGCCACTTACCCCACGGCCAACGCGGGCGACGCGGTGCTCTGGGACCAGACCGAGGCGCTGCAGCTCTTCAGTGCGCTGAAGAACAACCAGCAGGTGCCGGCGAGCCTGCTGAGCGGGACGACCGTCGGCTGACGGAAGTCCCGGCCCGGGAACATGCGATCGCACAGGTTCGTTAGGCATACGAACTGTTAGCCCTTCGTACCAACCTGGGGGCGGCGACGTGAACGACCCTGGCCCGGGCGCTGAGGCGCTGGACGTGCCGACCGCGCAGGCGGCCGTGCTCACCGTGATGCGCCTGTTCCGCGCGATGGAGCGGGTCGATACCGGCATGACTCCCCAGCAGTACCGCATCCTGAAGCTGGCCGGTGTCGGCGGGGAGCGTTCGGCCCGGCTCGCCGAGCGGCTGGCGGTGGCCAAGCCCACGCTGACCGCCATCGCCGACAGCCTGGTCGCCGCGGGCTACGCCCGGCGCGAGACCAAGGCCGGCGACCGGCGGGTCGTCCGGCTGCGCCTGACGGCCACCGGCCGCGCCGCCCTCGAGCGGGCCGACGCCGCCTACGCCGGCTGGCTCGGCGCGCTGCTCGGCGAGACCAGTGACCCGGCCGGGGTGCTCAAGGCCCTCCGCGACCTGGACACGGCGATGGATGAGCGGCGCCGCGCCCGGCGGGAGCTGGCATGAGGGCACGCAGCGCAGGCGAAGGACGCGGGCGGCCTGGGACGGCCACGGGACCTGCGACGACGGCGGGGGCAGGTGCCCGCCCGGGGGCGCAGAACGCCTGGCTGCGGCGGCTGGCCGGCTATTGCGCCCGGCACCGTCACCTGGCGGTGATGGCCCTGGGCGGCTCGCTGGTGGCCACCCTCGTCCAGGCGGGCATCCCGCTGATCATGGCGTGGATCGTCGACAGCGCGATCCTCGAGCACCACCAGCCGATCTGGCTGGGGGCCACGGTGCTCATCGTGGCCGGGCTGCTCAGCTTCGGCGGCGTCTACACCCGGCGGTACCGGGGCGGCCAGCTGTCGCTCGATGTCCAGCACGACATGCGCACGGAGCTCTTCGAGTCGCTGGAGCGGCTGGACGGGGCCCGCCAGGACCAACTGCACACGGGCCAGATCGTCAGCCGCTCCATCTCCGACCTGAACATGGTCCAGAGCCTGCTCGCCCAGGTGCCCATGCTGCTCGGCAACGCCCTGCTCTTCGTGCTGTCGATCGCCATCATGGCCTACCTGTCACCGCTGCTCACCTTGGTGGCACTGGCGATCGCTCCCGCACTCTGGCTGATAGCGATCGCGTCGCGGCGCAGGCTCTTCCCCGCCAGCTGGGACGCGCAGCAGAAGGAGGCGGAGGTCGCGGGCGTCGTCGACGGCGCGGTGACCGGTGTGCGCGTGGTCAAGGGCTTCGGTCAGGAGGAGCAGGAGATCGACCGGCTGGAGGGTGTGGCCCAGCGGCTGTACTCGGCCCGCGTCCGCGTCGTCCGGCTGACCGCCCGCTACAATCCCGCGCTGGCGGCCGTCCCCATGTTCGGCCAGGTCGGGGTCCTCGTGCTGGGCGGCTGGCTGGCCCTGCACGGCTCGATCAAGATCGGGGTCTTCCTCGCCTTCTCCCTCTACATCGGGCAGATGGTCTCGCCCGTGCGCGCGCTGACCACCCTGATCACGATCGGCCAGGAGGCGCGGGCCAGCGTGATCCGGGTCTACGAGGTGATCGACGCAAAGCCGGTGGTCGCCGAGAAGCCCGGTGCGGTGGACTTGCCGGCGGGGACGCCCGACGTGCAGCTGGACGGCGTCGCCTTCGGCTATCTGGCGTCTGCGCCGGTACTGCGGGGCTTGTCCCTGCACGTGCGGCCGGGCGAGACGGTCGCGGTGGTCGGCACGTCCGGATCGGGCAAGTCGACGATCTCCCTGCTGCTGCCGCGCTTCTACGACGTCCGGGGCGGCGTGATCCGGATCGGCGGCCGGGACGTCCGCGACCTGACCCTGGAGTCGCTGCGCGCCTCGATCGGCCTGGTGATGGAGGACAGCTTCCTGTTCTCCGACACGATCCGCGCCAACATCTGCTACGGCCGGCCCGATGCGACGCCGGAGCAGATCATCGCGGCGGCCAGGGCGGCAGAAGCCGAGGAGTTCATCACCAGCCTGCCGGACGGCTACGGCACCGTCATCGGCGAGCAGGGCCTCACCCTGTCCGGCGGCCAGCGCCAGCGGGTGTCGCTGGCCAGGGCGCTGATCACCAACCCGGCGATCCTCGTGCTGGACGACGCCACCTCCGCCATCGATGCGGGGATCGAGGCGCAGATCCACGCGACCCTGCGCAAGGTGATGGCCGGGCGCACCACGCTGCTGATCGCGCACCGCCGCTCGACGCTCCAGCTGGCCGACCGGATCGCCGTCCTGGATGAGGGACGGCTGGTAGACGAGGGCACGCACGAGGAACTCACCGCACGCTGCCCCCTGTACCGGCTGCTGCTGGCCGGCCGGGGCGAGGACGCCGAGGGCGTCGACGCCGGTGAGCTCGCCGCCCACAAGAACGCCGGCCGGGGCGATCGCGCCGCCCGACGGGACCCTGACGCCGGCACCGTGCAGGCCGCCCTGTGGGAAACGCCCGGGCAGGCGGACCGGGACCCGGCCACATACGCGGGCGAATACGCGGGCGGATCCGGCGCCGCGGCGGGCGTGAGCGGCAGCCAGCTGGCCCGCGTGGCAGGCACGGCGATCGGCCGCGGCATGGGCGCCGCCGCACGCGGGGGCCGGGGCCGCAGTGGCGCGGGCGGCGGCATGCTGGCGGGGATACCACCGACGCCGGAGCTGCTCGCCAAGGTGGACGCGCTGCCGCCGGCCAGCGAACTGCCCGGGGTCAGCCGAGCGGCAGCCCGCGCGGCCGACCCGCACTTCACCCTGCGCCGGCTGCTGCGGCCGATCGCCCTGGCGCTCTTCGCCGGGCTGGTCCTCGACGGCCTGGACGCCATAGCCAGCGTCGCGATGCCCGCGCTGGTCCGCGGCGGCGTCGACCAGGGCGTCCTGGCCGGGGAATTTCATCCCATCATCGTGGTCTCGCTGGTTGGGCTGGCGATCGTCTGCGCCGACTGGGGCATCAACTTCATCCAAACGAACGTGGTGGGACGCAACGGCGAGCGGATGCTGTACACGCTGCGCGTCAAGATCTTCGCCCACCTGCAGCGGCTCGGCCTCGACTTCTACGAGCACGAAATGTCCGGCCGGATCATGACCCGGATGACAACGGACGTGGACGCGCTGGACACGTTCCTCCAGACCGGGCTGATCACCATGGTCAACGCGGTCCTGACGTTCGCCGGCGTGCTGGTCGCGCTGCTGCTCATCAACTTCCGGCTGGGTGTTACGCTGCTGGCGATCATCCCGGTCCTGCTGGCGGCCACGCTGGTGTTCCGCGCGAAGTCCTCGCGGGCCTACGCCGATGCCCGCGAGAAGGTCAGCATGGTCAACGCCGATCTGCAAGAGAACGTCGCCGGGCTGCGGACCGCGCAGGCGTACCGGCGCGAAGCGCGCAACCAGGAGCATTTTGCCGCCCTGAGCGACCGCTACCGCCGTTCCCGGCTGCGTGCGCAGCGCTACATCGCCCTGTACTTCCCGTTCGTGCAGCTGCTGTCGACCGTCGCCGGGGCCCTCGTCCTGTTCGTGGCAGCGGGCGAGGTGCACAGCAAGACGCTGACGGCTGGCGGCCTGATCGCCTATCTGCTCTACATCGACCTGCTCTTCTCCCCCGTGCAGCAGCTGTCCCAGGTCTTCGACGGCTACAACCAGGCCGCGGTGGGCTTGCGGCGGATCAAGGATCTGCTGCGGCGGACGACCAGCACGCCGGAGGCCGCGCAGCCGCAGACCGCCGGCCGCCCTCGCGGCCAGATCGAGTTCCGTGATGTGCGGTTCAGGTACTCCGGGCAGCCGCAGGAAGCGCTGTCCGGGGTGAATCTGGTCGTCCGGCCGGGCGAGACCGTGGCCCTGGTCGGCCAGACCGGCGCGGGCAAGTCCACAATGGTCAAGCTGGTCGCGCGGTACTACGACGTCACGTCGGGCCGTCTGCTCATCGATGGGACCGACATCCGGGAACTCGACCTGTCCGGGTACCGGCAGCAGCTGGGCGTGGTGCCGCAGGAGCCCTACCTGTTCCCCGGGACGGTCCGGGACGCGATCGCCTACGGCCGCCCGGATGCCACCGACGCCGACGTAGAGGCGGCGGCGCGCGGCGTGGGGGCGATCGAGATGATCGCCCGGCTGCCCGGCGGCTTCCGGCACGAGGTCGCAGAGCGGGGACGCAACCTGGCCGCGGGCCAGCGTCAGCTGATCGCCCTGGCCCGCGCCTACCTGGTGGATCCGGCCATTCTGCTGCTCGACGAGGCCACCGCGGCACTTGACCTGGCGTCGGAGGCGGCGGTGAACAGCGCGACGGAGCGGCTGACGGACAAGCGCACCACCCTTGTGGTCGCGCACCGGCTGACGACCGCCGCACGGGCCGACCGCATCGTGGTGATGGAGTCGGGCCGGATCGCCGAGACCGGCCGCCACGATGAGCTGCTGCAGCGCGGCGGCAGCTACGCGGCTCTGTGGGCCGCGTTCGCCGGGGACGCCGAGCTCGTGGCCTGACGGTTACCCAGGCCCAGATGGACTGCTTCTGGCGAAAGGGCATTATCACGAATCAGTCCCCCGCGTGGTTCCCGCACCGCTGGCGGCCATCATCCCAAACCTGCGCCCCATCCGAAAGCGCCAGCTAACGCAGCGGTTTGCGCATCAGGTAGGTCGGGCCGAAGCCGATATCGTCCGTGCGCAGATCGGTGTAGCCCTGGGCCAGGTAGAAACCATGGGCGGTGATCGTGGCGGCGGTCTCCATGTGACCGTGACCGTCGGCCTCCATGTGACCGTGACCGTCGGCGGCCGCCTGACCTTCGGCGTACTGCAGGAGCCGGCGCCCAATACCCTGGCCAATCTGGCCCGGGCTGACGAACATCGCATGCACCGTGTTGCGGTCGCGTGAGACGGTCCCGCATACGGTGCCGGATTCGGCAACGTAGATGTGACGGCACGCGGCGAGCTCGGTGAACCGCCCGGCGGTGTAGTACGCGCACAGCCGGGCGATGATCTGCGGCGGGTAGTCGCGGCTGTTGACGTCGAGCAGACAGCGCCGGACGATCCCGGCGAGCAGCTCCGCGTCCCCGGCGCGGAACGGCCGGATGCGCAGTTCGGCCACCGCGTGAGCCTCCTTCCGATCCGGCCCGCTACGTCGCCGCGGCTGTGGTGGTGGCCAGGGACCTCCTCAGCTCGGCCTGGCTCTCCCGGTAGCGGGTGACCGTGTTCAGCTTGATCTGTTCGTAGCCGCGGATCTCATCCGGAAGCGCCGCAAGCTCGACACAGCGCTCGTGCGTACCCTCGCTCAGCGCGTCCAGAATGAGGCCGACGGAGTCCAGGTACTCGCCGATGAGGGCACGTTCGGTCCGGCGGACCTCGGTGTGCCCGAACGGGTCAAGGGCCGTGCCGCGCAGCCGCCGCATCGAGCGCAGCGCGGTGAACGCCGGGCGGAACCAGGGACCGAGGCTCAGCTTCCGCTTCAGTCCCAGGGACCGGAAAACCGGCGGATGCAGCCGGTAAAAGACACGGGCGCCGGGCCCGAACTCCTCCTCCACCGCAGCGTTAGCTTCGGCGGACAGGGCGAGCCTGGCCACCTCATATTCGTCCTTATAGGCCATCAGCTTGTACAGGTAGCGCGCCACCGCCTCGGTGAGCTCGGTCTGGCCCGGGCACACGGCTTGCTCGCGCTGGTGGACCCGGGCCACGGCCTGCGCGTAACGCCTGGCGTAGCCGAGGTCCTGATAGGCCACGAGGTCCCGGACCCGCTTAGCCGTCAGCCGTTCCAGGTCCGACCCGGGTGCGGTACCGACCAGCCCGATTACGTCCGGCACGGCCGGGTCCGGCGCCGGGCTCGCAGGACGCCGGCGGCCCGCGTTCTGGCCGCGCCCGCGCGGCGCCGCGGCAAGAACGCGGGACAGGCCACCGGGGTCGCAGACGGCCTGCCGGCCGCGGCGGAACGCCTCCAGGTTGGCCGGCACGGCCACGCCGTTCGCGGTGATGGCCGCCTCGATCGCGGATGCCTGCAGCGGCAGGTTGCCGCTCTGGAAGGCACAGCCGAGCAGGAAGACGTTGGCGAAATGGTCCGATCCGAACAGCGCCCTGCAGGTGCGCCTGGCTTCGGCGAACACCGCGTCGGCGGATCTGGTCGACATGCGGATCCGCTGGGTCAGCGCGCCGACGTCAGGGAAGGCCGCCTGAACGTCGGTGACCATCGCGCCCGTCGGGACCACATCCGTAGACACCACCGCCACCGTACGGTCCGGGTCCGTCACCGTCAGGTTGGCGTCCTCGGCCGCCACCAGCAGGTCACACCCGAGATACAGGTCGCATTCGCCCGCAGCCAGCCCGTTGCCGCGGCGGGGAGGACCGCCGATGATCACGTCGGCGATGACCGCGCCGCCCTTCTGCGCCAGGCCGGTCTGGTCCAGGGCGGCCACGTCGTACCCGGCAAACGTCGCCGCGGCACTGAGCATCTGGGAGATCGTGACCACGCCCGTGCCGCCAATGCCGGCGACCCGGGTCACGTGCCCGCTGGTCGCGGGATCGGCCCGCATCACCGGGTCCGGCAGGTCCTCGCTGACGGCGGCCACTTGCCCGCGTACTTGCCCGCGGCGGGCCGGCGTCTTGGGCACCTTGACCGTGACGAACGACGGGCAGTCTCCGGCCAGGCACGACAGGTCGACGTTGCACGAAGACTGGTCAATTCTCGTCTTGCGCCCGAACTCGGTCTCGACGGGCTGGACCGACAGGCAGTTCGACTTATGGCCGCAATCACCGCAGCCCTCGCAGATGCGCTCGTTGATCATGACGCGCTCGCGGGGCACGGTGGCCAGGCCGCGCTTGCGCTTGCGCCGCAGTTCCGTCGCGCACATCTGATCGTGAATCAGCACGGTCACGCCCTTGATCGCGGCGAGAGTCTCCTGGGCCGCCACCAAACGTTCACGGGGCCAGACCTGCACGCCTCGCGGCAGGTCACGAGCGTGGTACCGACGCGGGTCCTCGGTGGTGACGATGACCCGCGCCACCCCTTCGGCGAGCAGCTGGCGGGCCATCGACCCGACGGGCATGCCGCCCGCCGGTTCCTGCCCGCCGGTCATAGCCACGGCTGAGTTGTAGAGGATCTTGTAGGTGATGTTGACGCCGCTGGCCACCGCAGCCCGGATGGCCAGGCTGCCCGAGTGGTGGAAGGTCCCGTCGCCGAGGTTCTGCAGCAGGTGCGTTCGGGCCAGGAACGGGGCCATACCGTTCCACTGGGCACCCTCACCGCCCATCTGAGTAAGCCCGGTTACCTCTCCCACGTCCTCGGACCCGACCAGCAGCACCAGGGCGTGGCAGCCGATCCCGGCACCGACCAGGGACCCGTCGGGCACCTTGGTGGAGCTGTTGTGCGGGCAGCCGGAGCAGAAGTAGGGCGTGCGGGAGGTGACAGCCGTGATCGGCAGTTCGGGGCGGGGCCCGCGCGGGCGCTGGCGCCGGGCCTCGATCGAGGGGAACCCGCCGATGTCCGACAGCCGCGCGGCCAGGCCGTCGGCGATCGCGTCGACGGTAAGCACCCCGTCACCGCTGAACAGCGGCCGTCCGCCCGGGTCGCGCTTGCCGGTGATCCGCGGTACACCGGCTCGCCCGTACAGCTCATTGCGCAGCGCGGACTCGATGAATGGCCGTTTTTCCTCGACCACGATGATTTCGTCGAGGCCCTCGGCGAAGGCCGTAACTTCCGCCGGGATCAGCGGATGGATCATCGACAGCTTCAGCACCCGGACGCCGCGGCGCCCGAGCTCGGCGTCGTCCAGCCCCAGTGTCGCCAGAGCATGACGCACGTCCAGATACGTCTTGCCCGCCGCCACGATGCCCAGCCGTGCGGTGCCGTGGGCGGTGAACTGCTGTATCTGGTTCAGCTGGCTGGCTTCGGCATACCGGATCGCCATCTCGCGCCGGATTCCTTCGCGGCTCCGCTCGAGCTGGCTCAGGGCCGGCTGCAGCATGACCGCGGTGACCGTGTGGGCGTATGGCCGGCCATCCGGTCCAGTGATGCTGGCCGGGAACAGCCGGTCCGGGGAGACCTGCACGTTGGCGGTGCCGTCGGCGACACCGGTCACGATCTTCAGCGACGTCCACAGGCCGCTGGCCCGCGACATGGTGAGAGCATGCACGCCGAGATCCAGGACGTCCTGCGGATCCGCCGGGTACAGCACCGGCATGCCGAGATCCGCGAGCAGGAATTCGGAGGCTCCCGGCACGGTGGATGACTTGGCACCGGGGTCATCCCCGACGGCGGCAATCGCCCCGCCCCGTGGATGGGTGCCCATCAGGTTGGCGTGCCGCAGCGCATCGGTGGCCCGGTCCAGCCCGGGAGATTTGCCGTACCACAAGCCGAAGACCCCGCTGACCCGGGCGTCCGGTGATGACGCCGCGAGTTGCGTGCCCTGCACAGCGGTGGCGGCGAGTTCCTCGTTGACGCCCGGGCGGAACACGATGTCCAGCTCGTCGAGGAGCGCCTGCTGCCGGTGCAGTTCAAGGTCGTAACCGCCGAGCGGAGATCCTTCGTAACCGGAGATGAACCCAGCCGTCCGGCAGCCCGACCGCTGGTCGGCCCGGCGCAGATCGAACACGAGCCGGACCAGCGCCTGCACACCGGTCATCGGTACTGTGCCGTCGCCGAGCACATATCGGTCGCGGATCACCGTGCCGGGAAGAAGCCCGCTCGTGCCGAGGGTCTGCTGGGCCAACTGTGCTGCACCACCTTCAGTAACGGTCAGATGCCGCCGTCGCTCTGGGCCGCGAAACGGTCCGCGTGCCTCCTCTTGCACGCTAACAGGCAGCCGGTCCCGTTGAGCAGGTCATATCCGCCCACAAGACGTATCGGTGGCGGCCCGTCGGGTGGCGGCGGCGCCCTTGGGCACGGCCCACAGCACCGGATCGTCTATCTTGCCCTCCGTAGCAAATCAGTGACTCTCAATATCACCTGGCGCCCGGCCCCCTGCACACAGGAATGCTGCCGCACCTCTATGATCGAAAAGGCGCCGACTAGGACCATCCTCGCCCTGGGACGCAGGGAGAGGCCAAACGCCTGCGGAGGGACCGGAAGTCCAGGGCTCGCCCTGGCGGGACCCAGTGAAACAGGAACCCACAGAGGCGCCGCATGACGCGGTGTTCCTGGCCGTGCGCGGGCTGACCTGGTGCCGGACGGGGCTCATGTGGCAATGCCGTCCAGCTCGGCCAGATCGTCCCCGGAAAGGGCCAGCGCGGCACCGGAGACGTTGTCGCGCAGATGCGCGACGGACGAGGTACCCGGGATGAGCAGGATGTTCGGGGAGCGCTGCAGCAGCCACGCCAGCGCGACGGCCATCGGTGTGGCGCCGAGACGTCCGGCGACCGATCCCAGCTCGCCGGACTGCAGCGGGGAGAAGCCGCCGAGCGGGAAGTAGGGCACGTAAGCGATGCCCCGGGCGGCGAGGGAGTCAATCAGGTCATCGTCGACCCGGTGGGAGAGGTTATAGAAGTTCTGCACGCACACGACCGGCGCGATGGACTGTGCCTCGGCGACCTGCTCGGCGCTGACGGTGCTGAGACCCAGATGCTTGATCAGTCCTTCCTGCCGCAGCTGCGCGAGCACGGTGAAGGGTTCGGCGATCGAGCCAGGAGCAGGGCTGTCGAACCCGCCGACGCGAAGGTTAACGACGTCGAGTGCGTCGAGTGCGAGGTTGTCCAGATTGTCGTGCACGGCCTGGCGCAGCTGCCCGGGAGCCAGCGCCGGGTTCCAGCCGCCCTCGGCGTCCCGCAACGATCCGACCTTGGTCACGATGTGCAACGCGCCGGGGTAGGGGTGCAGGGCTTCCCTGATGATCTGGTTGGTGACGTGCGGGCCGTAGTAATCGCTGGTGTCGATGTGCGTGATACCCAGCTCCATCGCCTCGCGCAGCACGGCCACGGCCGCGTCGCGGTCGGCCGGCGGGCCGAACACGTGCGGGCCAGCCAGCTGCATCGCGCCGTACCCCATGCGAGTGACCGTCAGATCCTCGGCCATGGTGAACGTCCCGCCGGGAAGTGTCTTCGTGGTCAAGAAAATTCCTCTCGTTGCCGCTGGTCCACGAACCGTGATCGATGTGAGCGAGAACAATATGCTTGGAGACTACTTGCGGGGCCCGCCGCGCGCTCGCCCAGCCCGGCACCAGCAGCGCCGAAAAGCTGGCTCTACTTGGCTCCCTGGCCAGCCCGCCCGCGACACAACGGACATGACGCAGGAATCCGTTGTGCGGGATGCCGGTAACTCGCGAGTCCCTCGGGCATATTGCCGCATAATGATCGATTCGGGCCCCCCTTTGACTTCCACCCCGACCTGTTGCCCGGCAAGGCTGGATCAAGAGAGCTATCCCGGCTGGGTTGGCGCAGCCGAATAACGGAAATGAGGAAGCCGTGGGGCTCTCGGGCGCGACGGTGCTTCTGACGGGTGGATCCTCCGGGATTGGCGCAGCGACGGCGAGGACGCTGGCGGCCGCAGGCGCAAGAATCCTCGTGGCGGGAAGGAACGCGGCGCGGCTGCGGGCCGTCGCCGCGGAGACGGGCGGAATCGCGCTCGCGGCCGATCTTGCGGCGCCGGACGGCCCCGCCGCGCTCGCCGAGGCGGCGATGCGAGCCGCCGCCGTCTGGGAGTCCGACGGATATGAGGCCGCAGCCAACGCGGTCCCGCTCCAGGCGCCGGGGCCGGAGCCGATGAGCTGGACCGTGCCGCTGGCTGGTCTGGCTGGTCTGGCTGGTCTGCCTGGTCTGCCTGGTCTGGCTGGTCTGGCTGGTCTGGCTGGTCCGCCCGGGCCTGGGCCCGCGGCCGACGGGATGGTGATCGCCACCGTGCCCAGACTGAATCACGCTGAGCCTGCCGGGCATCTGCCCACGGGACCGCTACGGGCAACGAGCGGCATCGACATCCTGATCAACAACGCAGGCGTTGGCTGGGCCGGCCCGCTCACGGAAATGAGCGCCGCGAAGGTCGCCCACGTGGTGGCCGTGAACCTGACGGCGCCTATCGAGCTGACGAGGCTGCTGACACCCGTGCTCGGCGCCGGCGGCCGGGGCCGGGTGGTCTTCGTCTCCTCTATCGCCGGCACTACCGGAGTGACGCAGGAGGCGGTCTACGCGGCGACCAAGGCGGGACTCGGATGCTTCGCCGAGAGCCTCAGGTACGAGCTGGCGGGCACGGACGTTGGCGTGTCGGTGGTCGTCCCTGGTGTCGTCGACACGCCGTTCTTCGCCCGGCGGGGAAGTCCGTACGGCCGCAGAAGGCCCATCCCGGTATCCGCGCAACGGGTGGCCCGGGCCGTGCTGACCGCTATCGAGCGCGATCAGGCGATGACTTTTGTCCCGCGCTGGTTTGGCTTCCCAGCATGGCTGCACGGCACCGCGCCCGGGACGTTCCGGGCGCTCGCCGCCCGTTTCGGTTAAGCAGACTCCTCGCTGCCCCGGTGCCGCAGGAAGCGGATGAACTCGACGCCCTCCCGCAGCCGCCGCTTCATCATCTCCGGGCTGCGCAGCATTTCTGCGGACATTTCCCCGATTTTGCCCGCGCGGAAATAGAACTGCTTGTAGAAGTCCTCCACGGAGTCATAAATCTCAGTCCGGTTGAGGTTGGGGTAATTGAGCGCGGCGGTTTGGATGCCGCGCTCGTCGGTCAGCTTGGTGTCGTCCTCGGGCAGCCAGCCGTTCTCCCGCGCCTGCCGGTACAGGGCAGTACCCGGGTAGGGAGCGGCGATTGAGACCTGCAGCGAATGCGGGTTGATCTCCTTGGCGAACCGGATGGTGTCCTTGATGGTCTGCGTGGTCTCCCCGGGAAGGCCGAGGATGAAGGTGCCGTGGATGGTGATGCCGAGGTCGCGGCAGTCCTTGGTGAACTGGCGCGCCCGCTCAACCCGGACGCCCTTCTTGATGTTGATGAGGATCTGCTGGTCCCCCGACTCATATCCCACGAGCAGCAGGCGCAGGCCATTCTCCCGCAGTACCTTGAGCGTCTCGTACGGCACGTTCGCCTTCGCGTTGCAGGACCAGCTCAGGCCGAGCTTGCCCATGCCGCGGGCGATCTCCTCGGCGCGCCGCCGGTCGTCGGTGAAGGTGTCGTCGTCAAAGAACACCTCCTTGACCGTGGGGAACAGCTCGGCGATGCGGGCCATCTCGCCCAGGACGTGCTCGGCGCTCCGCGTGCGGTAGCGGTGGCCGCCGACCGTTTGCGGCCACAGGCAGAAGGTGCACCGCGAGCGGCAGCCGCGCCCCGTGTACAGCGACACGTACGGGTGCTTGAGGTAGCCGATGAAGTAGTCGTCGACGTTCAGGTCGCGGTGGTACACGTCGGTGACATACGGCAGGCGGTCCATGTCTTCCAGGATCGGCCGGTCCGCGGTGTGCGCGACCGTGCCGCCGGGATCCCGGAACGTCAGGCCCTTCACGTCGGCCAGGGGGCGCCCTTCGGCAATCTCAGCGATGGTGAAGTCGAACTCCTCGCGGGCGACGAAGTCGATCGCATCCGACGCGAGCAGGGAGTCCTCTGGTTCGACCGCGACCTTCGCGCCGACGAACCCGACCGTCAGCGCCGGGTTCGCCCGTTTGAGTGCCTCAACAACCCGGACGTCCCCGGTGAAGGACGGTGAACTCGTATGCAGCACCGCCAGCTCGTACTGGCGTGCCAGCGGTAGCACGTCGTCCAGACTGAGGCCCGCCGCGGGTGCGTCGACCAGTTTGCTGCCGGGCACGATGGCCGCGACCTGGGCCAGCCACGTCGGGTACCAGAAGGACCGGATTTCCCGCTTCGCCTGATAGCGCGAGCCTGCCCCGCCGTCGAACCCCTCATAGGAGGGAGGGTGCAGGCAAAGTGTACGCATCATATGAGCCTGCCTCCTTAGGTAATCACGCCGGGGACGGCCCAGCCGGCGAGCCAAAGCCACCCCGGACAACGTCGCCGTCCATCATCCCAGTGTCACTGCTCAGGACCATCAGCGCCACCAGTCCGACGAGGGTCGCCGAAAGCAGCCAGCGAATTGGCGCAATTACGGGATGTACCGTTCCGCTTGGACACAGTGCAAGTCGCTGCGGGGCCGCCACGGCCACCCGCCGTCCGGCGCGAAGAAAGCGGAAAGGGAAAGGAGATGTCACCTGAGGCGCTGTCCGGCTACGTCGAGGCGACGGCCGCGAAGTTCGGCATTCCCGGTGTCGCTGCCGGGGTGTGGGCGGACGGCAGGGAAGGAAGATTGGACGGAACGCTGTCCGTCGCGCGGCTGTGGAAAGGCCCGCGCTACCGTGAGCCGGGCGAAGTCGCCGGGCCGCCGGGCGTCGGCAGCGCCCACACGTCCTCCAGCCGGAAATCCCGGGTGAGCTCGTGAATCCGCCAGGGCCGGGAGGAACGGCCCCGGGACCAGCCGGGCGCTAAGCCCGGCGGGGGAACTGGCCGAAATCGGGAGCGCGCTTGGCCTTGAAGGCTTCGCGGCCCTCCTTGGCCTCCTCGGATCCGTAGAACAGCAGGTTGGCGTCGTGGGCGAGCTGCTGAATGCCCGCGTAGCCGTCCTCGGCGGCGTGAAAGCTTGCCTTCATCAGCCGCAGCGCGAAGGGCGAGAGCGCCAGCATCTCGCGGCACCACTTCACCGTCTCCTGCTCCAGGTCGGCCAGCGGGACCACCGTGTTGACCAGGCCCATCTGCAGGGCCTGCTGGGCGTCGTACTGCCGGCACAGGAACCATATTTCCTTGGCCTTGCGCGCGCCCACGACCTGAGTGAGCAAGGAGGCGCCGAAACCACCGTCGAACGAACCAACCCTCGGCCCCACCTGGCCGAACCTCGCGTTGTCGGCGGCGATGGCCAGGTCGCACACCAGCTGCAGCACCTGGCCGCCGCCGATCGCCCAGCCGGCCACCATGGCCACAACCGGCTTGGGCGTACGCCTCATCTGCACATGCAAGTCGGTGACGTGGAAGCGGCCCGTGCTGGTCGCGTCGGCCTGGTAACCGCTGTCGCCGCGCACGCGCTGGTCACCCCCGGAGCAGAAGGCCTTTTCGCCGTCACCGGTCAGGATGATGACGCCGGTTGACTCGTCCTCACGCGCCTCGTTCAGGGCGTGCGATACCTCGATGAGGGTCTGCGGCCGGAACGCGTTGTGCACCTCGGGGCGGCAAATGGTGATCTTCGCGATGCCGTCGCCGGTGGTCTCGTACCGGATGTCCTCGTATTTGCCGGACTCGTGCCAGGCAATCTCCGCCGGGCGGCTCGTGGGCTCAGTCATGCTGTCCATTCTGCACGCGAGCTACCAGCGGTGAGCCCGGACCTGGCAGCGATTCTGATGAGCAGTTCCCCGATAACCATCGTTAGCAGCCGAGAAGTCGTTCCTCTGGCTGTACCTGCCATTCCGGCAGGAGCATTTTCATCATCTCCCGCTGCCTTGAAAACGATCGTTTACAGGAGTAGTTTCCGTTCCAGTAGCCTCACGGACGAGACGGCCCCGGCCAACGAAGGACGGCATCTCCATGGACCAGCTCACTGACGTGACGTACGAAGTCGACCACGGCCTCGCCTGGATCACGATCAACCGGCCGGAGCGGTACAACTCCTTCCGCGCCCGCACGGTCGATGAGCTGGTCAGGTGCTTCAAGCGCGCGTGGAGCAGCGACGAAGTCGGCGTCATCTGCCTGACCGGAACCGGCGAGAAGGCGTTCTGCACCGGCGGCGACCAGAAGCAGCGCATGGAAACCGGCGACTACGGGCCGTCGGACAGCGGGCTGTTCGAGCTCGACACGCTGCACCGGGTCATCAGGGACGTGCCGAAGCCGGTCATCGCGGCGGTCAACGGCTTCGCTATCGGCGGCGGGCACGTGCTGCACGTTCTGTGCGACCTCACGATCGCCGCCGACACCGCCCGGTTCGGCCAGAACGGGCCGCGAGTTGGTTCGTACGACGCCGGGTTCGGCACCGGTTACCTGGCCCGTGTGGTCGGCGAGAAGCGCGCCCGCGAGATCTGGTTCCTCTGCCGTCAGTACAGCGCCGAGCAAGCCGAGGCGTGGGGCCTGGTCAACAAGGTCGTTCCCGCCGACCAGCTCAGGGCCGAGGTCCGGTCGTGGGCGGACGAGATCCTCCGCCTCTCCCCCACCGCGCTCAAGGTGCTGAAGCAGTCGATGAACACCGACACCGAGCACTTCGCGGCGATCGGGCAGATGGCCTTTTCCAGCCTCAAGCTGTTCGAGGACTCCGCCGAGGCCAAGGAGGGCATCACGGCCTTCAACGAGAAGCGTGCCCCGGACTTCTCCGCCTACCGGGGCAACTGACCTTTCATCCGAACGCAAAACGGGACTAAACGCAAAACGGGACTATAGGCCGGACCAAAATCGGGGCCGGCCATCCGCCGCCTCTTCTACCGAATCGATCGTTTACACCAGGCGATCGCCGGATGATGCCAGACGGACAACAGACATAGCATTACGGGGATAACGACCGTTTACAAGCGGACGCTATGATCGTCTGGTGGACCGGGAACGAAGGATCTTGGACACGGCCGCGGCCGCCTTCTACGAGCAGGGCTTTCACGGTGTCGGCGTCGACGAGCTTGGAAAACGGGCCGGGCTGAGCGGGCCGACGCTGTACCGCTACTTCTCCAGCAAGGACGAGATCCTCGCCGCGCTCTTCAACGAGGCGATGGACGAGCTCGTCAGCGTGACCGCGATGGTCTACGAAGACCCGCTGGCGGATCTGAGCCGGCTGATCCGGCATCACGTCGGCTATGCGGTGAGCCAGCGCCAGCTGGTCAACGTGTACCAGCGCGAGGACCGGTCACTGACCGGGGCGTGGAAGCGCCACTTCAGCCGCCGGCGCAACCAGTACGTGGCCCGGTGGGAGGCGGTCATCGCCCGGTGCGTGCCCGGGGCCGCTGCCCCGGAGGTCGCCGCGGTGACCCAGTCCATCCTGGGCCTCATCTTCTCGATCGCGTACTGGCCGCCGCAGAGCGCCGAACTGCCCGGCCTGGCCGACCTCGTCGTCGGGTTCGCCATCCGGGGCCTCTCCGTACTCCGGTCAGACCATTGAAAATTTCGGTCCGATCATTTTCGGTCATCGCCGACGTCTTCGGCCTGCCGGAGGCCTTCGAGCGCAACGTGGACTTCGGCTGACCGTGTTTGCCGGCCCTCGGTGTGGACAGTTGGCAGGCGACACAATCAGGAAGGACAAGCGTTATGGCTACTGAGGACAGGGCGGCGCACAAGGCCACGGAGGTCAAGGGCGACGTCAAGGAGAACCTGGGCAAGGTCACCGGCGACCGGGAGATGGAAGCCGAGGGCAAGGGCGATCAGGCCAAGGGAAACCTCAAGCAGGCCGGGGACAAGGTCAAGGACGCCTTCAAGAAGTAACAGGCGGGCAGGCCGCGGGGGCTGCTGTGCTGCCTCCGCGGCCGCTTTTCCGCCTGGCACGGCCCGGCCTGAAAAGACACCGAACCGGCCGTGGGCTTCGCGGGCTTCGCGCAGCGTACTCCCTCCGGGCCAGGGCGTCGCGCAGCCCGTTCTCGACCTTCGTGACGGCACGCTGTACGGCCTCCGCCGCGGACGGCCTGCGCTCCCGCCGTCGACGTCGGCCGCTACCGCTGCGGCGTCAGCATGTGACCCACGACATCAGAATCGCGCGCCCTGGCCGTTGTGGGGTAATCCTGGGGCATGAACGCACGTGATCTGCTCGATGCACTGCTGGATCCCGGGACGTTCCGCTCGTGGGATACCGGTCCGGCCGACGTGCGGCCGGGACCGGCCTACGCCGCCGACCTGGCCGCAGCGCGCAAGAAGACCGGGCTGGACGAGTCGGTGATCACCGGGACGGGCCTGATCGGCGGGCGCCGCGTGGCGGTGGCGGCGTCCGAGTTCGCCTTCCTGGGCGGATCGATCGGCGTCGTCGCCGGGGAGCTCCTGGCGCGGGCCGTCGAGCGCGCGACCGCCGAGCGTCTGCCGATGATCTCCCTGCCCGCCTCGGGTGGCACCCGCATGCAGGAGGGCACCGTCGCCTTCGTGCAGATGGTGAAGATCACGGCGGCGGTCACCGCGCACAAGGCCGCCCACCTCCCTTACGTCGCCTATCTGCGGAATCCCACCACGGGCGGGGTGTTCGCCTCCTGGGCCTCTCTGGGGCATCTGACGATCGCCGAGCCCGGGGCCCTGATCGGCTTCCTCGGGCCGCGCGTCTATCAGGCGCTGAACGGCGCCCCGTTCCCGGAAGGCGTGCAGACCGCCGAGAATCTGCACGCCCACGGGCTGGTCGATGCCGTCGTCCCGCCGGGCGAGCTCGCCGCGTTCCTGCACCGAGTGCTCACCGCACTTACCCCCGCGCCGCGCCAGACCCCCGCGCCGCGCCAGGCCCCCGCGCTACCGGAGTCCGCCGACATGGCCGGCGGACCGGCGTGGGCATCGGTCCTGCGCACCCGCGAGGCTGGCCGGCCGGGGGCCGCCGACCTGATCCGCGCGGCCGCCACCGATACGGTGCCGCTGCAAACGGGGCCGCTGGCGCAGGACGGGCTCATTCTCGCCCTGGCGCGGATCGGCGGTTACCCGTCCGTGGTCATCGGCCAGCGGCACGGACTGGCGCTCGGTCCCGCCGGGCTGCGCCTGGCCAGACGCGGTATCCGGCTGGCGGCCGAACTGCGGCTGCCGCTGATCACCGTGATCGACACGCCGGGCGCTGAGCTGTCTCCCGCTGCGGAGCAAGGCGGTCTGGCCCCCGAAATCGCCTTCTGCCTGGCCGACCTCGTCACGCACCGGGGTCCCACCATCTCGCTGCTGCTCGGGCAGGGAAGCGGCGGCGCGGCCCTGGCCCTCCTGCCCGCCGACCGCACCCTCGCCGCCCAGCACGCCTGGCTCGCCCCGCTGGCCCCGGAAGGGGCCAGCGCCATCGTCTACCGCGACAGCAGCCACGCCGCGGAACTCGCCGCCCAGCAGGGCATCCGCTCCACGGACCTTGCCGCCCTCGGCATCGTAGACCGTGTGATCCCTGAGGCGCCCGGCGGCGACCTCGGGCAGGCGCTGCGCAGGGACCTTGGTGACGCGCTGCGTCAGGAACTGGCGGGCGTGACGGCGCAGGACGAGGAAGCGCGGCTGGCCGCGCGCGCCCGCCGCTTCCGGCACCTCGGCGTACCTCCGTAGGCCGGCCCGTGCAGGCCGGCGCGGTCCCACCCGATCAGGCCCCGGGGCGAGCCGGCCTGGCGAGTTGACGCCGCACCCCATGATTAGTGCCCGGCCGGCGAGGATGGAGCGATGAGCAGCACCCGGGAAATCGCCCTCGACCTCATCCAGTTCATCGACGCCTCGCCGTCGCCGTATCACGCCGCCGCCGAGGCCCTGCGCCGGCTGACCGGGGCCGGGTTCACCGAAGTGGCCCAGGCGGGGGCGTGGCCGTCCGGTCCCGGCCGTTACGTTGTGGCCGAGGGCGGGTCGCTGTTCGCCTGGATCGTCCCGGCGGGCGCGGCCCCCCGCACCGGGTTCCGGCTGCTCGGCGCGCATACTGACAGCCCGGCGCTCCGGGTCAAGCCCCGGCCGGATACCGGCCGCGCCGGCGTCCGGCAGCTCGGCGTCGAGGTCTACGGCGGCCCGCTGCTCAATTCGTGGCTCGATCGCGATCTGGGGCTGGCCGGCCGGGTGGTGGTGCGCGCGCCCGAAGGTCCCCAGGTGCGGCTGGTGCGGGTTCACCGGCCCCTGCTGCGGGTCCCGCAGCTCGCGATTCACCTGGACCCCGGCGTACGGGACGGCCTGAAGCTCGATGCCCAGCAGCACGTCGTGCCGATCTGGGCGCTCGGCGACCCGGACCCGGGCGGGTTCGCGCGCTTCCTCGCGAAGGAGCTGGCGGTATCGCCGGAGGACGTGATGAGCCACGACGTGGTGACCTACGACCTGACCGGCGGCACCCTAGCCGGAGCCGATGAGGAGCTCGTGAGCTCGGGCCGCCAGGATGACCTGGCCTGCTCGCACGCGAGCGTGACCGCGCTGTGCGACGTGGCCGAAGAGCCCGCGGCGCGGCACGTCAGCGCGATCGTGCTGTTCGACAACGAGGAGATCGGCAGCCAGTCGGCCACCGGCGCACGCGGGGCCTGGCTGGGCCGGCAGATGGAGCGCAGTGTGCTCGCCCGCGGTGGCGGCCGCGATGACTTCCTGCGGGCCGTGGCGGAATCGCTGCACGTCTCCGCCGACATGACCCACGCCACGCACCCCAACTACACCGACCGGCACGAGCCCGGGCACTGGGTCGCGCTCGGCGGCGGGCCGGTGGTGAAAGTGAGCGCCAACGTCTTCTACAGCACGACGGCCCCGACGCACGCGGCTTTCCTGCTCGCGGCGGAGCAGGCCGGGGTGCCCATCCAGTACTTCGTCAACCGCAGCGGCGTGCGCAGCGGTTCGACGATCGGCCCCATCGTGGCCGCGGGCCTGGCGATGCCGACCGTCGATATCGGCAACCCCACGCTGGCCATGCATTCGGCGCGGGAGCTGACCGGGACGGCGGACGGCGCGATGATGGTGGCGGCGATGAAGGCCTTCCTGACCCCGGCCTAGCCCGCCGGCCGGGGCGACGCGGCGCTTGGCGCAGAAAGACCGAGGGCGGAAATGGTCCGGTACTCCGAGGATCCAGCCGTTCAGGTCGAGACGCACGTTTCCGCTCCGCCCGCCGTGGTGTGGCCGCTGGTCAGTGACATAACGCTGCCGGCCCGACGCTGCCGGCCCGCTTTTCCACCGAGCTGGTCGCCGCGGAATGGATCGACAGGGGAGGAGGACCCCGCACCGGTGCTCGTTTCACCGGCCGTAACCACCATGACGCGATCCGTCCGGGCAGCCGAACAGCTCGGAGGTCTTTGATGACCTCGCGGCCGGTGGCCCGGCGGCGGTGGCCGCTGGCCGCCACGGCGGGTCTCATCGTGGCCGGGCTGGTGACCTCGACCTGGGGCGTCGGGTTGTTCGGGAGAGCGGACTGGGCCCTTCCTGATGACCTGTGGCGGACCCTGGTCGCCGCCCAGCGGCTGTTGCACGGGAACCTGACTGGCTTGTACACGGCGCCGACCGAGCTGGTCAGCTTCCCCGGCGCGGCCGTCATCCTCGTCCCGCTCGTGGCCGTCACCGACGCGGCGGGCCTTTCCCTGCAGCTGCCGGGCCCGCAGAACGGCCATCCCGGCGAGTGGCTGCTGGCCGGGCCGTACGAGATCGCGATTGCGGCTCTGGCCCTGTTCGCCGCGGACGCGATCGCTGAGCACCTGGACGCGTCCTGGCCGAAGCGGGCGTTGCTCGCGGCCGCGGGCGCCGTCGCCCTGTGGGGCGTCACCTTGCGGTTCGGTCATCCCGAGGACGCGGTGGCGGTCGGGTTGCTCCTGTACGGCCTCCTCGCGCTGGCCCGGTCCCGGGCAAGAACGCGGACCCGAACGGGGGCACGAACCGGGGCCCTGCGGGCCGCCTGGCTCATCGGGGCGGCGGTGGCGGTACAGCCCCTTGTCCTGCTCGCGCTGCCCCTGGTGCTGGTGGTCATCGAACGGCGGCAGTGGGCCGGCTTCCTGGCCCGGGCGGCTGCTCCCGGCGCCCTGGTGCTGGGTATCGCGGCCGCGGCGAACTGGCGCGCCACCGTCCGCGCGGTCACCAGTCAGCCCAATTCACCGACGGTGAACCATCCCACGCCGTGGACCGCGCTGTCCGCGCACGTGGGCGGCGGAATGGTGGCGGCCGGCCCGGCGCGGGCCCTCGCCGTCCTGGCGGCGTGCGGGTGCGCGGTCGCCGCCGGGCGCCGCTGGGGGACGGCGGTGCAGGGGGGCGAGTGGAGCCCGGAAACACTCGCCCGGCTGCTGTGGTGGGTCGCCGTGGCGCTTGCGCTCCGCTCGGTGTTCGAGCCCGTGATGGTGGCCTACTACGTGTGGCCCGCGCTCGCGATGGCTCTGATGCCGGCCTCGCGGAGCTGGCCGCGCCTGGTCGCGGCCGCCGGCGCGGCGGCGGCGCTGACGTTCGCCGCTCAGCTTCCGTGGCGGGATCCGTGGAGCTGGTGGCTCCTGATGATCGCCGGGCTCACCCTCGTCCTGTGGCTCGCCCGCGTCCCGCAGGCCCAGGCCCGCGTTCTGCAACAGCCGGTCAGGGCAGGCTGGTGACATCAATGGCCTGGAGACGGCCGGCGTTGTTGTCGGTCAGCAGCACCGTCTTGCCGTCGGGTGCCAGGGCGAATTCGCGGCCGAGGCCGGCGCTGAACACGCCGAGGAGGGCGTGACCGCCGGTGAGGGCGGCCGGGGTGCTGATGACAGCCACGTTGGCGGCAGCACCATGCTCACCGTGCAGGTTGGTGTCGGCGACCAGCATGCGGCTGCCGCCGCGGACCATGACCAGGGCGATCGGGGCCGCACCCACATTCACCTTGGCGATCAGGGCATGGCTGGGCCTGGTCCGGAGGGCGGCCGCGGAGAACCCGAGCAGCGTGTCGCTTTCCCGGCTGGTCACCCACACCTGGCTACCGTCCGCTGAGGTCACCACCCGCGCCGGGTTGCACCCAGCCGCGGCCGCCCCGACCAGCGCCGAGGTGGGCGTGGTTTCGGCGCGCTGGAGGTCGACCACGCTGATCGTGCCCGGGGCGGCGTTCTGCGTCCTGGCCCGGGTCATGCTGGTCACGTAAAGCCAGCGGCCATCGGGTGAGATGGCCATCCCGACCGGCTGCTGACCGAGGCTGACCTTGCCTACGACATCGGCGGGCCCGAAGCCCTGGCTCAGCGCCCGCTGCAGGTTGAACACCACCATGCTGGCGCCGCCCTGCAGTGTCACGAACGCGAACCTGTCATCCGGTGAGATCGCCACCTCCACGGCCTCGTTGCCGAACGAGCTCGTGAGCGTGCCGACCACCGGGTTCTTGCTGCCTTGCTCGGCGGCAGCCACGTTGATCACGCTCGCGCCACTGTTAACCGCCGCGAGCAGGAACAGCCCGTCATGCGTGAGCGCCATCCCGCGCTGGGCACCGGGGACAGAAAATACGTGGGCGACCGCCGGCGCCAGCGCGGAGCCGTCCGTGAGGACCGCGATCGAGTTTCCGAGCGTGACGAACGAGAACCTGCCGTCGGCCGTGCTGACCACCCCGAAGGGCTCCCCGCCGGTTGTGGTCAGGGCCGCGCGCACTCCGGGCAGCGCGGGCGCCGGGGCGACCGCGGTGTTGCAGCCGGGCGCAGAGAGAAGAACTGGCCTGGTCCCGCCGTGCAGGCCGCCGTTCTTCGTGCCGCTGTGCAGGATGGCGAACAAGCCCCCTGCGACCCCGATGACCACGATGCAGGCGGCAGCGGCCACAGCCGGCCGTGACCGCCACCAGGGCCGGTGCCGTGGCTGGCCGGCGGGGGGTGCCCCGGCGGGCGGACCTTCCCCGGCGGGCGGACCTTCCCCGGCGGGCGGACCTTCCCCGGCGGGCGGACCTTCCCCGGCGGGCGGACCTTCCCCGGCGGGCGGACCTTCCCCGGCGGGAGGTGGAGGTGCGGCCGGTCCGGACGCTGGCCCGTCAGGGCGCGGTATGGCGATCGCGGTAATGGTTTCGGCGGCCGCCGCCGGGTCCTCCTGCCGCAGGCCCAGGGCAGCACACAGGGCCGCGGCGAAGGCGGCGCAGGTCGGGAAGCGATCGGCGGGCGACTTAGCCAGCGCCCGGGCTATCACCCCGTCAACCGCTTCCGGCTGATCGGAACGCCGGGCGGACAACGACGGCGGGGAGGCCGACACGTGGGCCCAGACGATGGCCATGTCGTCGTCACGCGCGAACGGCGGAGCGCCGCACAGCATCTCGAACGAGGCGCACGCCAGCGCGTACTGGTCGGCTTGCCCGTCCACCGGGCGGCCCTGAATCTGTTCCGGCGCCACGTACGCCGGGGTACCGAGAAAGTGGCCGACGGAGGTTATCCCGGTCATCGACAGCGATCGCTTACTGAGCCCGAAATCAGCCAGGTACACGTGCACACGGTGACCCCGGCCTGAGGCTGAGTCGAGCAGTATGTTGCTGGGCTTGACGTCGCGGTGAACAAGTCCGTGCCGATGCGCCGCATCCAGCGCCGAGGCCACCTGGGTGATGATGTCGCCGGCCTGGGCGGGCGGCAGGGGGCCACCGGCATCGAGCAGTTTGCGCACGTCGCCGCCCGGCACGTAGCGCATCGCGATGAACAGGACGCCGTCGGCCTCGCCCGCCTCGAAGATGGGGACGATGTGCGGGTGGTCAACAGCGGCCGCGGCCCGGGACTCACGGATGAAGCGCTGCCGGAACGCGTCGTCGAGCGCGAGCCCGGGTGCGAGGACCTTCAGCGCGACGTGGCGGTCCAGGACGATATCCAGGGCACGGTAGATGACCGCCATCCCGCCCCGGCCGATCTGCTCCTCAATGCGGTATCCCGCTACCTCGGCCCCGGCCGGGAGGTCGGGCCGGCCCTGGTCTCCCCCGCTCACTTCCGGGTCACCCGTGCGCCAATGCCCCAGAGCTGGCGCTGCTCACGGCGACCGGGCCGTTGGCGGTGAAGCTGAGGTGAGCGGTGCCTACTTCCGGCTTGGCTGCGCCGGCGAAATCACACGCGCCATTCACCTTCGAGAAGGTAGCCGTGAACTCGATCTCCGCGGTGCCGTGACCGGATGCGCCAGCGTATGCGCCACTGCCGCCGGTGATGGTGTACGGCATCACGTTGGCGTAGGACCCGCCACATGTACTGGCATCCTGGTATTGCGTAAAGGTGCTTTTGCCGTACTGAATGTGCAGGCTGCCATCGGTAAGAGTGATGTCCGTGCCATCTGTGCAGCGGTAATGGTTGGTCAGGGCGCAGCGCTTGAGAGTGACCGTGCCGCTGACCGTGACGGCACCGGTGGCCTTGACCTGCACCACGGGCGCGGCGCCCGTAGGGCTCGCCAGCGAACCGGAGATCGCCTCTGCGGCAGCAGGGGTAGCCGCTTTGTGCGGACTGGGACTGGCGCTACTGTGGGCGGTTCCCGAGCTACCGCAGGCGGCGACCAAGACCCCGCTGCCCAGGCAGAGCACGCCAAAGATTCTCTTCACTTACGTTCCCCCCTGACCGTGCGGCCAGAACAGACTCCCGGCCGCGCAGCCATGACCCGTCTTAACGGCACCAGCATGACGCTTGAGCCCCGGTTTCGGTAGGCCTCATTGGGCGGTACCGATCGTTATGGGCCGGCACCAGGGCTGATACATGACTGCCAGTCATGTATCGGGTGCGTTTTAGTTGTTGGACGCATGGGCACCTCGTTCGCGGCCGGTCAGCTCACCGTTGCCGTTGAAGGAGTGAAAGCCCGCCGCGCACGCGCCCCAGCCCCGTTTCCCGGGGGGCAGGATTGCGGTGACGCCGGTCCGCACCGGGCCATGGCCCACCCGCATGGCCCCGGAACCCTCGATCAGGGTGACGTAGCCGACCTCCACACCCTCGACGTCGGTGATGGCGTTGTGGACACCGGGACGGCCGTCGTGCGGGACGCCGATCGACCGGGCGCGGGGCAGCCCGGCGGGCGTGCGCTGGTGCGATTCAGCCATAACGCACATTCTCCCGCCTGCGGGACACTAGGTCCCATGCTGGAGCTACTGGCGCTCGGTCTGGCCGCGGTAGCCGTCATCGTCGCGCTGCAGATCGTGGCGGACAGGGCCGGCCTGCCGGCCGCCGCCCCGCCAGCGCCCGGCGCGCCTGGTATGGCGCACGCGCACCTTGCCGATTACTCCGGCGGCACGTCACTGACGTGAACGCACCGAGGCCAAGCGCCCGTACGACGGCGCGACGGCTCACACCCCTCAGCCGCCGGGCGGCAAAATCCCCTGGCCGATCAGGCTTCGGGACAGCATCCAGGGGGAAGTCACCCGGTGACGTTCGCCACTGGTCAGTGGCGGAGCTTCGCAAGGTAGCCAGCCCGTCGCCGGCTGCACCGCAGCCCTCGGCGACGACGCCCGCCAGCTGGCCAAGACGGCATAGGAGGGGCAGATGCCCAGCGACCTGGATCCGGCCGAGACGCGGGAATGGCTCGAGTCCCTCGACGCGGTGCTGGAGTTCGACGGCCCGGACCGGGCGTATTTCCTGCTCGATGAGCTGATCGAGGAGGCCCGCCGGAACGGCGCGCCGGTGCCCTACTCGGCCAACACCCCGTACCTGAACACGATCCCGCCGCAGCGCGAGCAGCGTAGCCCCGGCGACCAGGCGATCGAGCACGCCATCCGCTCCATGATCCGGTGGAACGCGGTGGCGATCGTGCTGCGGGCCAACAAGGAGTCGTCGGAGCTGGGCGGGCACATCGCGAGCTTCCAGTCCGCCGCCACGCTGTACGACGTGGGCTTCAACCATTTCTGGCACGCGCCCTCGGCGGGGCACGGCGGGGACCTCGTCTATATGCAGGGCCACTCGGCGCCCGGGCTCTACGCGCGGGCGTTTGCGGAAGGGCGGCTGACGGAGGACCAGCTCGACCACTTCCGGCAGGAGACCGGCGGCCGCGGGCTGTCCTCCTATCCGCATCCGTGGCTGATGCCGCAGTTCTGGCAGTTTCCGACGGTCTCGATGGGGCTCGGGCCGCTGATGGCCATCTACCAGGCCCGGTTCCAGAAGTACCTGTCCAACCGGGACCTGGCGGACACCGGCAACCGGCACGTGTGGGCGTTCCTGGGGGACGGGGAGATGGACGAGCCCGAATCGCTGGGCGCCATCTCGCTGGCCGGCCGGGAGCGGCTGGACAACCTGATCTTCGTGATCAACTGCAACCTGCAACGGCTGGACGGCCCGGTGCGCGGCAACGGCAAGATCATTCAGGAGCTGGAGGCGCTGTTCCGCGGGGCCGGGTGGAACGTGCTCAAGGTGATCTGGGGCAGCGGCTGGGACCCGCTCATCGCGCGCGACACCAGCGGCATCCTGCTCAAGCGGATGGAGGAGGCCGTCGACGGGGAGTACCAGGACTTCAAGTCCAAGAACGGCGCCTACGTCCGGCAGCACTTCTTCGGCAAGTACCCCGAACTGCTGGACATGGTGGCGGACATGTCCGACGACGAGGTGTGGGCGCTGGCCCGCGGCGGCCACGACCCGGCCAAGGTGTACGCCGCTTACGCGGCAGCCGTCGAGCACACCGGCCAGCCCACGGTCATCCTGGCCAAGACGGTCAAGGGGTACGGGATGGGTGAGGCCGGCGAAGGCCAGAACATCACCCACCAGCAGAAGAAGATGGCCGAGAACACGCTGCGCGCGTTCCGCGACCGGTTCGGCATCGACGTGCCCGACGACAGGATCGCCGAGCTGCCCTACCTGCGGCCGGCCGAGGACAGCCCGGAGATGCGCTACCTGCGGCAGCGGCGGGAGGCCCTGGGCGGCTACCTGCCGGCCCGGCGCACGAAGTCCCAGCCGCTGGAGGTGCCGCCGCTGTCGGCGTTCGACAGCCAGCTCAAGGGGACCGGGGAACGGCAGATCTCTACGACCATGGCGTTCGTCCGGGTGCTGAACACCCTGCTGCGGGACAAGAAGATCGGCCGGCGGGTGGTGCCGATCGTGCCGGACGAATCGCGGACCTTCGGCATGGAGGGCATGTTCCGGCAGTTCGGCATCTTCTCCCAGAGCGGGCAGCTGTACCAGCCGGAGGACGCCAACCAGCTGATGTTCTACCGGGAAGACCGGACCGGCCAGATGCTGCAGGAGGGCATCACCGAGCCGGGCGCGATGTCGTCCTGGATCGCCGCGGCGACCTCCTACAGCACGTCGGATACACCGATGATCCCGTTCTACATCTATTACTCGATGTTCGGTTTCCAGCGCATCGGTGACCTGGCCTGGGCGGCCGGGGACAGCCGGGCGCGCGGGTTCCTCATCGGCGGCACCGCCGGGCGTACCACCCTCAACGGGGAGGGGCTGCAGCACGAGGACGGGCACAGCCACATCATCTCGGCGACGATCCCCAACTGCGTGTCCTACGATCCGACGTTCGGCTACGAGGTCGCCGTCATCGTGCACGAGGGAATGCGGCGGATGTACGCCGAGCAGGAGGACGTCTACTACTACCTGACCGTGATGAACGAGAACTACCGGCACCCGCCGATGCCGGACGGCGCCGAAAAGGGCATTCTCCGTGGCATGTACCTGCTCGCCGAAGGCCAGCAGGGCAAGGGCAGACCCCGGGTGCAGCTATTGGGCAGCGGGACCATCCTGCGCGAGGTGATCGCCGCCGCGGAACTGCTGGACGCCGACTACGGGGTGACGGCGGACGTATGGAGCGCGCCCAGCTTCACCGAACTGCGCCGCGACGGACTGGCCACGCAGCGCTGGAACATGCTGCACCCCACCGAGCCGCCCCGGCAGAGCTGGGTCGAGACCTGCCTGAACGGCCGCCCCGACGGCCCGGTGGTCGCCTCGACCGACTACATGAAGGCCTTCGCCGACCAGATCCGGCCGTTCGTGTCGCGCCGGTACCATGTGCTCGGCACCGACGGCTTCGGCCGGTCGGACTACCGGCGCAAGCTCCGTTCCTTCTTCGAGGTGGACCGCTATTACATCGCCGTCGCCGCGCTGCACAGCCTGGCCGCCGACGGGACGGTGCCGGCCGCCACCGTCGCCGACGCCATCGCGCGGTACGAGATCGATGCCGACAAGCCGAATCCGCCTGAGGTCTAGCGAAGGGGTCCACGATGGCAACAGCGACCGAGGTTCGCGTGCCCGACATTGGCGCATTCGAGAACGTGCCGATCATCGAGCTGCACGTGCAGGTGGGTGATCAGGTCAACGAGGAAGACCCGCTGGTCACGCTGGAGTCCGACAAGGCCACGATGGACATACCGGCCCCGCTGGCCGGCCAGGTGGTGGAGATCCCGATCAAGATCGGCGACGAGGTCAGCACGGGATCGATGATCCTGACCATCGACGCCGGGGACGGAGCGGTCACGCCCCCGCCGACGCTGGTAGAGCAGCAGGAGCCCGACGTGGCCGGGTCCGCTCCGCCTCCGGCCCGGGCGCCGGAGACCGCCGTGACGCCGCGTCCCGAGGTGCAGGCGGCGGCTCCGGCTCATGCCGGGGAACAGCCCAGCCAGGCCGCTGACTTCGCCGGGGTGCACGCCAGCCCCAGCGTGCGCCGGACCGCGCGCGAGCTCGGCGTGGACCTGACCGCGGTGACCGGCAGCGGGCCCAAGGGACGGATCACCAAGGACGACCTGCTCGCGTACCTGCGCGGGCCGGGCCCGGCGACCCCGTCCGCCCCGGCGCCGGCCGGGACCGGTATCCCGGAGATCCCCGCGCAGGACTTCGCCCAGTTCGGGCCGGTTGAGACGCGCCCCCTGTCCCGCATCAAGAAACTAGCCGGGCCGCACCTGCATCGGTCGTGGCTGAACGTGCCGCACGTGACGCACCACGACGAGGCGGACATCACGGTCCTGGACGCCTACCGCCGGGAACTCGATGCCGCCGCGCGGCCCGACGGCTACCGGGTGACCCTGCTCGCCTTCCTGCTGAAGGCGTCGGTCTCCGGGCTCAAGAAGTTCCCGGAGTTCAACAGTTCGCTGTCGCCGGAGAAGGACAGCCTGATCGTGAAGGGCTACTACCACCTCGGAGTGGCCGTGGACACCCCCGACGGCCTGGTCGTCCCGGTGATCAGGGAGGTGGACCGCAAGGGCATCGTCGAACTGAGCCAGGAACTGGGCGCGGTCTCGGCCCGGGCCCGCGATGGCAAGCTGGCGGTGGCTGACCTGCAGGGCGGCACGTTCACGATCTCCAGCCTGGGCGGCATCGGCGGCGTCGCCTTCACCCCGATCGTGAACGCCCCGGAGGTGGCGATCCTCGGCGTGGTCCGTTCGGCCACCAAACCGGTGTGGAACGGCGAGCAGTTCACCCCGCGGCTGATGCTGCCGCTGTCCCTCTCCTACGACCACCGCGTCATCGACGGCGCGCTCGCGGCCAGATTCGTCCGGCACCTGTGCCACGTTCTCGAAGACCCGCGCCGGCTTCTCCTTTAGGAACGTCATGGCTGACATCGAGGTCCGTATCCCCGACATCGGGAACTTCGCCGACGTCCCCGTCATCGAGATCCACGTCACCCCCGGCGACACCGTGGCACCCGAAGACCCGCTGGTCACGCTGGAATCGGATAAGGCCACCCTGGACGTCCCCGCTCCGGCGGCCGGAACGGTCAGCGCGCTCCTGGTCAGCGTGGGCGACCAGGTCTCCGAGGGCACCCCCATCCTGGTGCTGCAGGGTTCGGGGCAGGCGGCGGCGCCGGGCCGGGAACGCGTGCGGGAGGACGCCCGCCGCACCCCCGGTGAGCCGGCCGGATACGGCTCGCCGAGCGGCGTGTACGAGCGGATCGAGGTCACCGTTCCCGATATCGGCGACTTCGCCGGCGTCCCGGTCATCGAGGTGCACATCGCCGCAGGTGACACGGTGGCCGCCGAGGACCCGATGATCACGCTGGAGTCCGACAAGGCCACCATGGACATCCCCGCCCCCGCCGCCGGGACGATCATCGCGGTCCGGGTGGCCGTGGGCGACACGGTCTCCGCCGGTCACCCCATCGCCGATCTGGAGACCGGGCAGAAGCTCACCGAACCGCCCCCGCCCACCGCCGCTCCGGCCGAACGGCCGGGGGCCGCCACTCGCGGGGCGCCCGGCGACGTGCACGCCGAGGTGCTCGTGCTCGGCGCCGGGCCCGGCGGGTACACGGCCGCGTTCCGCGCCGCCGACCTGGGCCAGTCGGTGGTCCTGGCCGACCAGCGGCCGGCCCTGGGCGGCGTCTGCCTCAACGTGGGCTGCATCCCGTCCAAGGCGCTGCTGCACGCCGCGCGGGTGATCGCGGAAACGCGGGAGATGGCTGCGCACGGGGTCCGTTTCGGAGATCCGGACATCGACCTGGACGCACTGCGCGGCTGGAAGGACGGGGTCGTCTCGCGCCTGACCGGCGGCCTGGCCGGGCTGGCGCGGCAGCGCAAGGTCACCACCCTGCGCGGCACCGGCCGGTTCGTCTCGCCGAACCTGGCCGAGGTCACCGCCGACGACGGCAGCGTCACCACGGTCAGCTTCGACCGCGCCATCATCGCGGCCGGCTCGTCCGCGGTCCGGCTGCCGTTTATGCCGAACGACGACCGCCGGGTGCTTGACTCGACGGGGGCGCTCGACCTGGCGTCGGTTCCCCGTCGCCTGCTGGTGATCGGGGGCGGGATCATCGGGCTGGAGATGGCATGCGTCTACCACGAGCTCGGGGCGCGGGTCACCGTGGTCGAGCTGATGGACCAGCTCATTCCGGGCGCCGACCGGGACATCGTCGCCCCGCTCGCCAAGCACATCCGGGGCCGGTACGACAACATCTACCTGTCGACCAGGGTGACCGGGGCCGAAGTGCGCGCGGGCACGGACGCGAACGGGGTTCAGGTCAGCTTCGACGGCCCGGACGCCCCGGATCACGATGTATTCAACCAGGTCCTCGTGGCTGTCGGGCGCGTCCCGAACGGGCGGCTCGTCGGCGCGGAGAACGCCGGCGTCCTCGTCGACGGCCGGGGACACATCCCCGTCGACAAGCAGCAGCGGACCAATGTGCCGCACATTTTCGCGATCGGGGACGTCGTCGGGCCGCCGATGCTCGCGCACAAGGCCACTCACGAGGGCCGGGTCGCCGCGGAGGTGGCCGCGGGGCAGCCGAGTTACTTCGACGCGAAGGTGATTCCGTCGGTGGCTTACACCGATCCTGAGGTGGCCTGGGCCGGGGTGACCGAAACGGAGGCCAGGGCGGCGGGGGTGCCGTACGGCAAGGGCGTGTTCCCGTGGGCGGCCAGCGGCCGGGCCCTGTCGCTAGGCCGGGGCGAGGGCGTGACCAAGCTGCTGTTCGACCCGGCCAGTGAGCGGCTGATCGGCGCCGGCCTGGTGGGGCCCAACGCCGGCGAGCTCATCGCCGAGGTCGCGCACGCGATCGAGATGGGCGCGGACGCCGCCGACATCGCGCTCACCATCCACCCGCACCCCACGCTGTCGGAGACGGTCGGGTTCTCGGCCGAGGCGTTCGAGGGCACCATCACCGACCTGTACCTACCCAAGAAGAAGGCCGCTCTGAAGGAATAGCGCGGGGTGGCCGGCTTCGGCCACGCGCGCGCGGTCCGGGAGACTGGGAGCATGACTGACCTTCCCGTGCGGTACTTCCGCGGCCGTGACGGCGCTCAGCTCGCCTACCGCGAGACCGGCCAGGGGCGGCCGGTGGTGCTGATCCACGGTTACTTCTCCAACGGATCCGTCAACTGGGTCAAGTACGGTCACGCCGCGGCGATCGCGGACCGCGGGTTCCGCGTCATCATGCCGGACCTGCGTGGCCACGGTGGGAGCGCCAGGCCGCACGACCCGGCCGCCTATCCACCGGACGTTCTGGCCGACGACGGGTTCGCACTTCTCGCTGAGCTCGGGCTCACCGACTATGACCTGGGCGGCTACTCGCTGGGCGGCCGGACCGTGCTGCGGATGCTGGCTCGCGACGCGACGCCGGACCGGGCCGTGGTGGCGGGGATGGGATTGGACGGGGTGCTGCACGCGACCGGCCGGAACGACCATTTCCGCCACATCCTGGAGAATCTCGGCACGTTCGAGCGCCGCTCCCCCGAGGGGAAAGCCGAGGCCTTCCTGAGGAGCACTGGCACCGACCCGTACGCGGTCCTGCACCTGCTGGACGCCAACGTCGACATACCCCGCGAGAAGCTCGCCAAGATTGACGTGCCGGTCCTGGTGCTGGCCGGAACCGAGGACGACGACAACGGCCCGGCCGAGGCCCTGGCCGCCGCCCTCCCCCGCGGCCAGGCCGCCCGGGTGCCCGGCAACCACATGAGCGCCGTCGCCCAGCCCGACCTGGGCAAGGCGATCGCCGCCTTCCTCACCGGCGCTGCGTAGTCCGCTCAGCTGGCCCTCTTACGGACGGATGGGCGTCGAGGAGATCGCCCGTCCCGCGACCTGGAGCCGATCTGGAGCAGGTGAGAGACGAGGGGATCCGCGAGCGGCTCGCGGGCATCGTGCACAGGCTCCGGGCCGGCCGGGGCGACCGGCCGTCGGTGCTCTCGCCCCAGCCCGAACCGAGGAACGAGGACGAACGAGCATGAACTGGACGATCGAGCGGCGGGGTCGCGTCGCCGTCGTGACGATGACGACCAACCCGGTCAACGCGCAGAACCGCGCCTTCTTCGCCGACCTGCACGAGGCGTTCGACCGGCTCGAACGCGATCACGCGGAATCCCCCGTCGTGCTGACCGGCATCGGCGCACGGTTCTCCGCCGGCCTCGACCTCGGCGAGCATTTCCCCCTCTTCGCCGGCGAACCGGCGGCCGTCGGGTCGTGGTTCCGCGACTACCGGGCCACGAACATGCGGCTGTTCACCTACCCGCGCCCGACGGTGGCCGCGGTGAACGGGCACGCCTTCGCTGGTGGCCTCATCACCGCCGCCGTGTGTGACCACCGGGTCGCCGTCGCCGACGGGCGCGTTTCGGGCTCAACGAGGTGCCGATCGGAATCCCGATGCCCGCGGTATACGTCCGCATGCTCGCCTACGCCTGGGGCGAGCCGGTCGCCGCCCGGACGTGCCTGCTCGGCGAGGTTTTCACCCCGGCGCAGGCGCACGCGCTGGGCATGGTGCACGACCTGGTGCCGGCCGGGGAGTTGCTGGACCGGGCCGTCGCGGTCGCCGGGCGGACACCCGCGGACTGCCTCGGCCAGTACGCGTTCACCAAGCGGGCCTGCCAGGCCGCCGCCCTGCGCGACATCGCCGAGCTCGCCGACCCGCTCGATCGCGAGCTCCCCGACGGCATGACGAGCGACCAGGCCCGGCACGCGCACCGGCGCTACTGGCAACAGCTCAAAGGCTCCCCGCCACCGTGGTAAGCCGCAGCGGCCAATGCGGAGGCACGGTGCCATCCACCAGATGGCACCGTTGCAGCGCGAGGGCCGCGTCTCCCGGGAATCGAGCTTAGCGGGGCTGGGGGCGCCCCGGCGGGCGGGAGCGTTCGGCTGGTGACAGCGCCGCGCCCGGTGACCGGCGAACGGTTACCGGGCGTGGGCGGCGTTGGGCGCTAGCGAGCGGGCAGGGTCAGAACGGCGAGCCGCTGGCTTAGCAAGGTGGCGGCCGAGGCGATGGCGGTCACCCGCGCCCCGGCCGGCACCAGGGCGGTGAGCTGGTCAGATCCGTCGGCCGGCAGGCCGCTGACCGGGCCGGGCGTCCAGCTCGTCCCTGCGGCGGAGGTCCAGGCCGTGACGGCCTGCTGGCCCGGCGCGCCGGACTGGACCGCAGCGGTGAACCCGCCGGACCCCGCAGTTAGCGCGGTGACGGCCAGATCCCGGTCCGCCGCCCCGAACGAGACCCGAGCGAACATCACGCCGCCGTCGGCGGACACTGCGGCCAGCGGGCTGATCGCGTCGGCGCTGGTCTGCGTGCCCGCCGCGATCACCCGGCCGCCGCTGACCGCGATCTGCTGCAGCACGCCGGTGGCGCCGGCCGGCAACGGAAGGACGATCGTTGTCCAGCTGGTCCCGTTGGTCGTGGTCCAGAGCGCGGGCTGGTCGTTATGGGAGCCGACGGACACAAAGCCTGCCTCGCACCGTGCCGGGGCGGAAGCCGCCGGCCGCGCCGAGGGTCGCCGCGTACTGCCAGGTCACTCCGTTCGGGGAAAAATAGGCGATGGCGTCGTCGGCGCGGCCCGGCCGCACGGCGATCAGCCCGGAGCTGTCGGCGGCCAGGCCGCCGACGGTGCCCTCGGCACCGCCCGTGACCGGGACCGTCACCGGCGTCCAGCCCGACCCGCCGTCGGTGCTCAGCCACGTCCCGTACTGGCCGTCGGCGTACTGCCCGGAGATCACCGTGGCCTTCCCGTAGGAGGCGGCCCAGGACACGCTGGCCAGGGTCCGGCCCTGCGCCGTCAGCCCGAGCGGCGCGGCCATCATCCGCTGCCAGGTCACGCCGTCCGGCGACGTCCAGATTACGGTTCAGGCCAGCCGCCAGAAAATTCAGGAAATATTTTTTACCTGGCGAGTGAACCGTTCTTGCCTGCGGCGTCGTAATCGTAACGCTGGGGCTGTGCGCAGGTGCCGATGCCGCGGCGGCGAAGGAGGTGCCCAGTCGTGCCTGACCCAGATCCGGAACTGGCCCACCCGGAGGCGGCGGGCTGGGCGCTGGGCACCCTGGACCCCGGCGACGCCGAGTGGTTCGCCGGGCACCTGCCGTCGTGCCCGGACTGCCGCGCGGCCGTGGCCGAGTTCGGCCCCACGGCGCGGCTGCTGCCCACGGCCGCGCCTGCCGGCCTGGCGCCGCCGGGGCTGCGGACCCGGACCCTGGCCGGAGTGGCCCAGGCGGCCACGGCAGCCCGGCGGAACCGCCGATGGCGGGGCTGGCCGATCCGGATGCTGGCGCTGGCCGCGGCGGTGACCATCGCCGCGGGCACCAGCATCGGGCTGCTGCTGGGCAGCGGGACGGCCGCGGAAACCTATGCGTTCACGCTGCATCCGGGGACCGGGCTGTCCGCATCGGCCAGCGGGACCCTGCGGCAGGCCAACAACGGCTGGTCGGTCCAGCTCACCGCGGTCCGCCTGGCCGAGCCGGGGCCGGGCCGGTTCTACCAGTGCTGGTGGGCCGGGCCGGGAAACCGGCCCGGTCATCCCCGGCTGATCAGCGCGGGCACCTTCACCGTCGGCCCGTCCGGGACCGCGACCGTACAGCTGTGGACCGCGGCCGATCCGGACGACTTCCCGGCCATCGAGATCACCCTGGACAGCGCCGCCCGGCCCGGCCAGCCCGGGCGGGCCGTCCTGTCCGGCACCATCAACAACGACTGACCCCGGCCCGCTACGCGGTGGGGTCGAAACCCTGCCGGGCCAGCGCGGCGCGCAGCGCCCGCATCGCATGGAACGCGCGCGTCTTCACCGTCCCCAGCGGAAGCTCCAGCCGGGAAGCGATCTGCGATTGGGTCAGGCCTTCTGCGTTGAGCGCGAGCACCTGCCGGTGTGCCGGGCTGAGCGAATCCAGCGCGTCCCGGACCATCAGCCCCGACAGGATCTGGTCGACGCTGTCCATCTGCGGCGGCAGATGGCCTTCTTTCAGTTGCTCGAGCGGCCGGGACGACGGCCGCTTGCGGATATCCGCGGCGACACTGCGGCCAATGACAAGCAGGTACGTGACGACGCTGCCACGGGCCGGATCGAATTGCACGGCATTCCGCCACAGCCGCAGAAAACATTCCTGCACCATATCCTCGGCCAGCCCGGTATCGCCCAGGGCCTGCAACCCGCACCGGTACAGCCAGGTTTCGTACCGCCGGCACAGCTCAGCCATAGGCGCATCAATATCGCCGACGGCAATCCGGGCCACCAAGTCGGCGTCCGTGATGGCCAGCGGGTCGTCCGCACCAGCCACCGACACCCCCTGCAGCCACCCCCACCAGCAGCCGTATCTCCAGGGACCAATGCCACCTGCACAACAATTATACGGTGTTTCACGCGGTACGAGCCGGTTAAGCGCAAACCGTTATTTACGGCTAATTCACGCTGCGATCTGCTGTTCCGGATACTAGATGCTCGTCGTGGACTTGCTGCGGGGTGCGCGTGGGGCAGCGGCCGGTGGATGAGCGGGGCGTCACAACGCGCGGACGCGGGGTAGCCGAACCGCAGTCCGGGGATGCGGGTTCCTCTGGGCATGACTATGGGCGCGATATCTTCCGCAGACTTAATGACCGCCGCCCGGCAGCTTCCCGCATGAAATCTTTGTCCGAAACCACCCGTGCCATCATCATCCGGTCCACCGGCCGTCTTCTGCTGCTCCGCGACCGACGCTGTCAGCACGAATCCCACTTCACGGTAAGTCCGCATCAAACCACTTTTCGGACCGGGATCAAGGTACTACTCTCTGGATTAGAGCATGGCCTGCGATGTACCGCAGGGGGAGCAAGTTCCCGCGATGTGCACAGGGGGGAGCAAGTTATGGCGCCAGACGCCTCTGCAGATGAGGCACGCAAGGCGACCGTGGTCTTCGGCCAGAATCCATTACAGCGGACTGGCGACGGTGACCTGACCGAGGAGCTTGTGGCGTCTGACTCGTGGACAGACGCTATGGTCCGGGCGGCTGGGATTCCCGTGGTCGAAGTTCCCCTGGTGACGGTGGGCGGCGGCATAGGGAGCTTCGTCACCGTCGACTATCTGCGGATCGCCGGGGCCACGACCGGCCAGATCAGGATCCTGTCGGACATAGACCTGCCGTGGCAGACATATGAGTACCTGACCCGTGTTTCGCAGATTCCGCGGCCGGAACGCATCCGCTCCGACTCCGCGTCGCGGCCGGACAACATCTGGGGCTTTCCCTCTTACGCGCTGGCGGAGGCGTTTCGCGGCCGGACCCTCAAGCCCCTGCGGCAGGTGCTGGTCGAACCGATCTGGGACGATTACTACACCCCGCGGGCCGGCCAGGTATTCGCGGGGCTGGAGCGTGAGGCAAAACGAATCAGCTATCTGGACATGCTGGTTAAGGGCCAGGTCCGGATGGTACGGCGCCGCTTGGGTGGCGGCTACTTCACTATTCTGACGCCTCCGGACGCGAAGCCGGCCCGCCGCGTCGCTTACCGTTCGCAGTTCGTGCACGTGGCGGTCGGGTACCCGGGATTGAAGTTCCTTCCGGACCTGCAGAGCTTCCGGACCGAGAATCAGGACTTCTACCACGTGGTCAGCGCCTATGAAGATCACGAACACGTCTACGACCGGCTGCGCGCGAAGCATGGGGTCGTGCTGATTCGCGGCGGCGGCATCGTTGCCTCGCGGGTGCTGCAGCGCTTGATGGACGACCGCGCCAACTACCAGTTGTCCACCGAGATCGTGCACCTGTTCCGCACTTATGTGTCGGGCTCGCACGGGCCGGGGCCGTGGATGCGGCGCAAGGGCGGTAACGGGTTCGCCTACCAGGGATTCAATTACCCGAAGTCGGTGTGGGGCGGGCAGCTGAAAGCGAAGATGCGCCGCCTTGAGGGTGAGCAGCGGGCCACAGAGTACAAGCTGATGGGCGGGACCAACACCCCGTTCCGGCGGCGCTGGCAGCAGCAGATGAACGAAGGCAGGGCCGCCGGCTGGTACCGCGTGCTCGCCGGCACCGTCGAGCAGATGAAAGTGCGCGAAGACGGGATGGTCGTCAGCCAGGTCAAGACGGCGCAAGGCCCCGCTGAGATCGCGGCTGACTTCGTCATCGACTGCACCGGCCTTGAAGCTGACATCTCCGAGCACAGGTTGCTGGCGGACCTCATCGAGCATTCCGGTGCCGGGCGCAACCCGCTCGGTCGCCTTGATGTCGAGCGCACCTTCGAACTGCGGGGTACGGGCAGTGGAACTGGAACTATCTACGCATCGGGAGCCAGCACCCTCGGCGGCTACTTCCCCGGCGTGGACACGTTCCTCGGCTTGCAGATAGCCGCGCAGGAGATCACCGATGACCTGGCCCGCCGCGGATTCTGCCGGAAAATCGGACCGGGCCGTTCCGTTCAGCAGTGGCTGCGCTGGGCCAAGGGCCGGCAACCGTAACTGCTCACCCGAAATGCCGGTAAATCGATAGGAACAGGTGGTGGCATGGTTCCCACCTTGAATGGCCGGATACAAACCCGGCTCTTTCTGCTAGCGGTAATCGGCGGCCTGGTTACCCTGGTAATCGTCCCGGCCTTGCCGGGCAGCGCGCCGCTCGGCGACAAGTACCGGAACGGCTTTTTAATCCTCGCCACCGTCGCCGTACTGGGCGTGCTGTGGGAGCTTCTCTACCATTTCCTGATGCAATGGCGCTGGGAGAAAGACTGGCCCACGTTGTTCGGGTTGGTGACATCGGTCCCAGAAGGTCTGCTGATCTGGCTCTTGCTGATCGTCGGCGCCGTACCAGGCATCGTGGGCACCGTTGGCGGGGCCGCGTTCACCATCCAGTTCGCCTTGATCTGGCTGGCGGTATGGCTGGTGGCCAACGGGCCGATGCGGGTCCCGTTCATCCGGTGGCGGTTCCAGGGCGGGAGGCTGTGGTGAGTGACCACGGCGTCCTGCCCGGCCTCTGGCCGATCCAGGGGGACGGAGTGCTGGCCCGGCAACGAGATCTGGTGCTGCTGATGCATCCCGTCGGGGGGCCCCTTGCGGACAGGCTGCTGGGCCTGCTCGCTGACGCGGCCCGCGCCGGCGACGGTGGCCGCCGTTTCGCTGACCTGGTCTCGGCGGTGTTTGATTCTGACGCGGCCGATGCGAATGCGGCACCTAACGGACCTGGTCCTGCCGCCGTCGCATTCGGGCCAGATGGTGCAGGGACGGCCATCGCCCTCTACGGCACCGCATGGGCGGAAGTCACTACCGCCTATGGAGTGCAGCGGCTGACGGCCGGGGAGCCTTACGGCCGGCTGCGGTGCGTCCTGCCGTCCAAAGTGATCACCATCCGGGCGGGCGCACACCTGGGTGACGCCGATGCCGGTACCGACCCCTACCTGCGCCTAGCTGACGGTATCGTCCGGGCGGTCGCTCTGGTCTACTCTCCCGAGGACGCAGTCGGAGCAAAGGCGGCCGAACGGGACGAGCCGGCAGCTCCCGACAGCGCCGCGGCGGATGCGGGTCAGGACGAGCAGGCAGCTCCCGGCCATGCGGCCGCGGCGGAAACGGCCATTCTGCCAGTGCCGGCAGCTGCCGGCACTGGCAGACGCCCCTCGTACACTCCGTTGGCGAGCGACTTCATCTCGGTACCGCTCGGCGCGGGCCAGGCAGACGACGTGCCTCGGCGTGAGCCGCTGCCGCCCGGCCCACAACCGCCGGACGAGAAGCACCTAGGCATCGCGGAAACGGAGCATCCGCGCGTAACCGGCGTGTACTGCAAGAACGGGCACTTCGACGACCCAGAGGCGCGCTACTGCGCCGTGTGCGGTATCGGGATGGCGCAGCTGACCAAGGAGCGGCGGAAAGGCGAGCGCCCGCCGCTCGGTGTGCTCATCCTCAACGACGGCTCTGTGTTCGAGCTTGACACCGACTATGTGATAGGCCGGGAGCCGTCCCTTCACACCTCGGTGGCCAACGGCAGCGCCAGGCCGCTGCGGCTCGCCGACAGCCAAGGAATGGTGTCCCGGGTTCACCTCCACGTGGAGCTGGACGGCTGGCAGGTCTATGTTTCCGACCTCAATTCGGCGAATGGCACGCAGATCCTCCTGCCCGGCGAAACAGACGCCACGCTCCTGGCCCCCGGAGTCCGGACACCCATCCTCGCGGGCACCGAGGTTCGCCTGGGACGCGATCACGGGTTCCGATACGACTCACATCGTCACCGATGAATCACGCGGCCGTAGGGGGGGCCAGGTGAGCCTTAACGATGTCCAGCTGCTGCTGGCGGACGTGGCGATCGTCATCATCCTCGCCAGGCTGCTGGGTGCTGCCGCAAAGCGCGTCGGGCAGCCGCCGGTGCTGGGCGAGATCCTTGTCGGGATCTTGCTGGGTCCTACGTTCTTTCACGGCACCATCACCAAGGCGCTGTTCCCGCCGGCCCTGATCTCCCCGCTGACCGCGCTGGCCGACATCGGCCTGGTCCTGTTCATGTTCGTCGTCGGCTACGAGGTGGACCTGCGCCTTATCCGGGGCCGCGAGCACGCCGCCCTCAGCGTGTCCATCGGCTCGGTCGCCCTGCCCCTGGTGCTCGGCTCGGGCCTGGGCGTGTGGCTGGCCCATCGCAACCACGTGCAGCACGTTTCCACCTTCGCGCTGTTCATCGGCACCGCGATGGCGGCCACCGCGTTCCCCGTCCTGGCGCGCATCCTCACCGACCGTGGCCTGCACCGCACCCGCATCGGCGGGCTCGCGCTGGCCAGCGCCGCAATAGCGGACGTGCTCGCCTGGGCGCTGCTGGCCGTGGTGGTCGCGCTGGCCGGGAGCAGCCCGCAGTGGCGGATAGTGCTCGCCATCCCCTACGCGGCCGCCATGTTCTTGATCGTCCGGCCGTTGCTGCGGCGGCTTGCCGGTGCCTACCGGCAGGCGGGGCGGCTCACCCCGAACATCCTGGCCACCGTGCTGGCCGGGCTGCTGCTGTCCTCCTGCGCCACCAACTGGATGGGCCTGCACTTTATCTTCGGCGCGTTCCTGTTCGGCATCGTCATGCCCCGGGAGGCCGTCCTGGGGCTGCGCGAGGACATCCTCGCGCGCCTTGAGCAGATCAGCGTCCTGGTGCTGCTCCCGCTGTATTTTGTGGTGTCCGGGCTGAGCATCAACCTGTCCACCATCGGGCACTCGGGGCTGGAGGAACTCGGCGCGATCCTGGTGGTCGCCATCGCCGGGAAGCTGGCCGGCGCCTACGGTGGCGCCCAGCTCGCCGGAATCCACGGCCGCAACGCCGGCGTGATGGCCACGCTGATGAACACCCGGGGCCTGACCGAGCTGGTCATCCTCGGTGTCGGACTCCAGCTGCACATCCTGAACAACTCGCTGTACTCCCTGATGGTCGTCATGGCCCTGGTCACCACCGCGATGAGCGGGCCGCTGCTGAAGCTCATCTACCCCGACCGGGTAATGGAGCATGACATCGCCGCTGCGGACAGGAGGCAGTTTGCCGACGGTCCGTCACACCGGATCCTCGTCGTCGTCGATCAGCCGGAGACCGCAGGACCGCTCCTGGACATCGGGGCTGACCTGGCCGCGACGCGACCCGGCAGTGAACTGGCGCTGGTCCACCTCACGTCGCTCCGTCCCGAGAGCCGGTCAGGGGTTGGAACGGGTTTTGGCGCCGAACTGGCGCAGATGACCGTCGTCATGGGCCAGCTGCACGACCTTGCCGAGCGAGCATCGGCACGCGGTGCCCCAGCCCTCGTGTTCTCCCGCTTCAGCGACGATGTACCCGGCGAGCTGCCGGGATACGTGGCCGCCGCCGAGCCCGACACCGTCGTTTTCGGCTCCGGCGACGTCGCGGACGAGGCTCTCCGGGCCGACGAAACGACCCGTCTAGTTACCGCACGCACGTCCTGGCCGCAGCAGCCGAGCGCGGTGGCCGTCTACTCCGGGCACGGCCCGCACGCTGTGGCGGCCCTGGACGTCAGCGCCCGGCTCGCGCGGGCCAGTCAGCTGGAGCTCGTGCTGGTCGGAGCCGACGGCCGTCGTGTCCGGGCTGCCGTGGCAGAGCTGAGCCGCAAAGGCATTTCGGCCAGCAGCGGTCTGCCGCCAGAGGGCTCTTTGCGTATCGCCGGCGAGGACGATGCCGCTGTTCTCGCCGCGGGAGTGCACCTGACCGTGCGGGAAGCCAGTAGCGGGGATCTCGATGAGGAAGCTGGCACCCCGGTTTCCGTTCTGGAACCAGGAAGGCAGCGATGATCATGACTGATGAACGCGACGGCATCGCCGACTATAGGTTCATCCGGCGGCTTGGATCCGGCGGCCACGGAGTGTTCTACCTCGCGCGCCGCCCGGAACGGCTGCCGGTGGCTGCCGAGTTCGTGGCCGTGAAGGTGCTGTCGGGCGGCAGCAGCCAGGATGTCTTCCGGTGGGCGGCTCGCGAGCTTGCGGCATTCGCCGCGGTCAGCTCGCCCTACCTGGTCAGTCTGTATGACGCCGGCCAGCATCGCGAGGAGCTTTACTACTCGATGGAGTATCTGCCTGCCGGCTCGCTGGCCATGCCCACTCAGGCACCTGACCGCGGCACGGCCCTGACCGCGATGGTGCACGCGGCCCGGGCGGCCCACGCACTGCACGAAGCCGGAATTGCCCACCGCGACATCAAGCCCGGGAATGTCCTGCTGCATACGGGCGGAGCCAAACTGGCTGACCTGGGGCTCAGCCATATGCTCACACCAGGTATCAGCATCACCAGGATGGGACCAGCGCGCGATATCGGATACGTCGATCCATGTGTCCTCCGCGGCGATCACCCGTCGCGGGCCAGCGACGTGTTCTCACTGGGTGCGACCTTGCATTATGCCCTGACCGGTGAAGGACTTTACGGGCCGCTCCCCGCGGACGACCCGATCATGGCCATGCGCCGTGTCGCGTCCCGCCCACCGGTAATTGCCGCCGGACTCGACCCCGGTGACCGAGAGATCATCGCCTGGGCCATCGCCGCCGATCCGGCCGAGCGGCCAGCGACCGCCCTGGAACTCGCCGAGCGGATCGAGGATCTGGCCGCAGCTCCCGCCCCCGGTCAGCGCGGATAGGGGAGGCCGAGCCGTTCCCTGATGCCCTCCTGACCGAAGCCCGGCCACGACCATGATGAGCATCGCAATCACCTCGGGGCTCGGGTTGCCTGGCAGGCTCGGCTGGCGTACGAGCGACGCGGTCGTGGCCAAGTATCCCAGGACTGCGGGACTAACGTCCCTACTTGGGATGCCCCAAATCTCAGAATCGTTTGAACGGTCAGGTAACCGTTCTGGCTGCGCTGGAGATCCGCTGAGTACTGACGTATCCGTATCATGAGTCCCGCAACAGGTCACCTGCTGACGGCTCTGGCCGCGCTCGGCCGGATGGCCGCCGCGAACGAGATCGCCATGGTGATCTCAACGCCGGACGGCGTGCGGGACGCCAACGATGCGTTCTTGCGCCTTACCGGAAACACCCGGGCGGACCTGGAGGCCGGGCGGGTCCACTGGAGGGTGCTCACCGCACCCGAGTGGACGAGCCTGGACGACAGCGCCGTAGCGGAGCTGAGGGAGACCGGCAGCTACGGACCGCACCTGAAGGAATACCGCCGCCGCGACGGAACGCGCCTGACAGTCGAGGTCACCGGCGTCCTCGTCAGTCACGAGCCGCTCAGCTGGGTGACCTTCGTCCGGGATCCTGCGGCGCAGCCGCCGGGTGAGACGCTGGCCGTCAGTGCCGAGCGCCTGGCCGCGCTGGCCGCCGAGCTGGCCCGGGACGCGGCCGTCACCGACGTGGCCCGGACTCTCACCCGGCACGTCCGCCAGGCGATGGGCGCGCTGGGCGCGACCATCATGCAGGTGGACCTGACGGGCCAGTCGATGCATCCGGTGCTGGTTGAGGAGATACCGGGGCCGATCGCGCGCTGTACCGCCCGGCCGAGGAGGATCACGACGTCGGCGGCGACTGGTGTGATGTGTTCGAGCTGCCGGGCGGCAGGATCGGGTGCGCGGTTGGCGATGTGGTCGGCCACGACCTGGCCGCGGCGGCCGCGATGGGGCGCCTGCAGCTGCTGCTGCGCTATACCGCTCTCAGCGGCGCGGGGCCCGCGAGTGTCCTGAACGCCCTGGACCAGGCGTGCCCGGATCTAACCGGGACGGACTTGGCCACGGTCGCCTGCGCGGAGTACGATCCGACCGGGCCGGACGGGCCGACCCTGACGTACGCATGTGCCGGGCACCCGCCGCCGGTGCTGGCCGGCGGTAGCATCGTCCGGTTCCTGGACGGCGGCCGGTCACGGGCGCTGGGGTTCCGTGGTCCCCGGACGCAGGCTCGGATCACGGTGCCGCTCCCGTCCCGGCTCATTCTGTATACGGACGGGCTGATCGAGCGGCGGAGAGAGCCGATCGACACTGGCTTCGAGCAGCTCGCCCGGGCTGTCGGTGAACTCCCGGCCGGTGATCCCCGTGCCTCGTGTGACCGTCTGCTGAGCGTAATGACCGGCGGGGAGCCCCTTGCCGACGACGTCGCTGTCGCCTGCATCGACCTGACCGGGCCCGGTGAGGCGAACTAGCATCCTCCGGCACCGGTGCGGTCACCGGCATGGGAGCGACGCGTTCGAGGACGATAATGCCGCCGGCCAGCAGGACCGCCAGGACGGTCAGGGACGGGCCGAGGACGTTCAGCCCGGCGAGGCCGATCAGCAGCCCGATGAGCGCCGAAAGGCCAGATCCGCCGGCCGCCGCCGCGCCGACCTGCCAGGCGATGACGTGCTGGGCGCGGCTCCGGCCGATCCGGCCCGGGGTCAGCGCGATCAGGGCCGGGAACACCCCGGCCAGCGCGCCTCCGAGCACCGAGAAAGCGGCCAATGTTGCGGGCGTACCCGGCTGCCACCAGATCACCGCCGTGGCCACGACGGCACCCCCGCTCCCCCACCAGACGACCGTGGACGGCGGCAGCGGCCGGGGCAGCAGCGCCAGCACGATCCGGGCGCCGGTCAGGGCGCCCCAGAAACCGAACGTGGCGATCCCGGCGGCCGAGGCGGACAGGCCCAGATGCCCGCGGCAGAAACTCGCCTCCCACTGGCCGGCTCCCACCTCGACGCCCGTGTAGATGAAGAAGATCGCCATCCCGGCCGTGACCACGAACGACGACCGGCGCCGGGACCACCCGTCGCTCCGGTGCGGGGGTACCGCGGCCGGGTCCGGGCCGCCCGCGGCCACGGACGGGCCCGGACCCGGCGCGGGCCGCGCCCGCTCGTGCCGCCGCTGCACCAGCCACGAGACCGCGATCACCAGGTCCAGGAGGACCAGGGCAAGGTAGGCGGGGCGCCAGGACGACAGCACGATGGCCGCGGTGACGAGCAGCGGCCCGATCGTCGTCCCCACCCCGTACGCGGCGTGCAGGAGGTTCAGCAGCCGAGGCCGCCCGGACAGGCCGATGGCGGTATTCAGTCCCCCATCCATCATCCCGGCGGCCGCACCGAGCAGGATCGAGACTCCGAACACCAGCCACATGCCCGGTGCCAGCGCGAACCCTGTCGCACCCAGCGCGGCGCAGGCGCCGGACAAGGCGAGCAGCACGGGCACGCCGAACCGGCGGATCAGGGCGCCGACAAAGGCGCTGACTGCGACCGAGCCGACCGTGATGACCAGGAGGATCAGCCCCAGGTCGGCGATCGGCGCCCCGAAGCTCTGGCGCATGGACGGCCAGGCGGTGCCGAGCATCCCATCGGGCAGGCCCAGCACGACGAAGCTGCCCAGGCTCAGCACGTCCAGGCTGCGTCCGGTCCTCATCGCCACAGCGACACCCGACGCCACCTGCCTCCGCGCGGGATCCTCGGTTGAGGTGAGAGGCCAGGCTACGGGCTGAGCGGCGAGACCAAGTACGCGGGCGGCTAACGAGGGAGGCTTCCAGGGACCAACGGCCCGACTGGCGCGGCCGTACCGGCGGCCGACCAGTATGTGTTTTATCGAAGGACGGAGGCGGGTTTCGGCTCCATCGATTATGTGTTTGAATATACGCTAACAGCAGCGTATACACTGGGATTGAGCACTACCCCGTCAGGAGACGCCATGGTTGGAGCCGTAACCGCCGGTGCGGGGCACCCGGTGGTCGCCGCCCTGCTCGGGCTGGCGGCCGCGGGCCTCGCGGGCATGGTGGTCGCCATGGCCTGGAACGTGCACGTGCGCCAGTTCCGGCTGGCCGAGCTGCTCGCCCGCCGCCAGGCCGCCATGACGGCGGACCCCGACACGACCGCGGGCGCGGGCGCGCCGGATTACGTGGTGAACGGGACGGGCCATCTCGAGGTCGACCCGGACGAGGTTGTGGGCCCCGCGGGAGGCGCCGGGCCCGGCGGGGTTGCGGGGCCCGCCGGACCCGGACCGGCGTCACCGGTGGTGATCGACGGGCCGGACACGGTGCTCATCGGTGAGCAGGCCCGCTACCGCGCGCGGCTCTCGGGCGGCGGCACGGTAGTGTCCTGGGCGGTGGGCGGCGGCTCGGTGTCGCAGGCTCCCGACCCGGCCCATCCCGACGAACTGCTGCTGACCGCGGACCAGCCGGGCAACCTGACGGTGATCGTACGGGTCCGCAAGGGACTGGCCGAGCGCCGGGCCACCAAGGTTGTCACCGCGGAGGAGGGCGTGACCGTCCCGGCGCCGCCCTTCACCCTGCAGCTGTTCCTGCAGGGATGGCCACTGGTCGTCGTCGCGGTCCTGGTCATCGGGTTGGCCGCCGCCCTGGTCACTCTGGGCAGCTTCGCATCGGCCGACTTCATCGCGGTGGCCGTCCCGCTGGTCGCCATGCTCGGCATGGCCGCCGTCGTACTTGGTGTGGTCGACCCGCCAGGCCGTTCCGGCCGGGGCCGGACGCCGCACCGCCCGCGCAACGGGGACCCATGGTACGGCCTGCCGGACCACTCCCACCCCACGGCGCGGGCCGGCGAGACCGTGAACCATAACTGAGCCGCCTGAACCGGCGGTACGGCCCCGGCTGGGACCGGGTTCGGGAGGTCGCGGCCCGGGCCGCGGGCATGCTCCCAGCCGGGCCCGTCCGGGGCCGTCCGGGGCCGTTCGGCTATCTAGTGGCACGTGCGGTCTGCGTGAGCAGGAACGAGCGGGGAGAACTGAGACGTCTTTCAGGCTCGGCATCCGGGCCCGGCCCCCCTCGGCCACCGGGTGGGTGATCGGGTTGAGCCGGGTGGACAGTGACCCGCGGCCTCCATCCCTTCTCCACCCCCGTCCGCGCCGTCGAGCGCTGAAGGTCATATCGCTCGCGCCCCGGTGGTCGTTTATCGTCGGATGGGTGAGCGCCGACACCCACGCGGTCACCGGACGGCCGCGGTACGCGCGCTGGCACGCCATCTACAGGTTCGAGGTCTTCCTGTCCGCGGCCATCGGGCTCTCGGCCGGCCTGGGCTGGGCGGCCACCGGCTTCGGTTATTTCTGGCCCGGATGGTTGTGGTTCGCGCTGGCGGTCCCGCTGGCCCTGCAGGGCGCGGTCCGCTGGGGCCTGCGCGCGCCGGAGGGACGGCGCTTCCTGTCGGTCCACGCGTCGGTCTCGTTTACGCTCGGGGCCCTGCTCCTGGCCATCTGGCTGCTGTCCGGCTTGGGGTATTTCTGGCCGGCGTGGCCGATCCTGGGCCTGGCGCTCGCGCTCAGCGTGCACGCCTATTTCGTGCGGTACCGCCCGAACGCGCGGGAACAGGCGCTGGCCGAGCGGGTGGATGTGCTGACCCGCACCCGCCGCGGCGCTCTCGACGTCCAGGCCGCCGAGCTGCAGCGGATCGAGCGCGACCTGCACGACGGCGCGCAGGCCCGGCTGGTGTCGGTGGCGATGAGCCTCGGGCTGGCCGAGACGCTGCGGACGACCGATCCGGATCTGCTGGCCGAACTGCTGACCGAGGCCCGGTCCACGCTGCTGGCCGCCCTCGACGACCTGCGGACGGTGATGCAGGGGATCCAGCCGCCCGTGCTCGCTGACCGGGGCCTGGAGGGGGCGGTCCGCGCGCTAGCCCTCGATATCGCCGTGCCGGTGACCGTCGCGGGCGGCCTGGCCGGGCGCGCCCCGGCGCCGGTGGAGTCGGCCGCCTACTTCACCGCCGCCGAGTGCCTGGCCAACGTGATCAAGCACAGCAACGCCACGGCGGCCTGGGTGGACCTGCGGCACCAGACCGGCGTGCTGTCGGTCGTGGTCGGCGACAACGGCGCGGGCGGAGCCAGCATCGACGGCGGTACCGGCCTGCGCGGGGTGGCTCGGCGGCTGGAGTCCTTCGATGGCACGGTGACGGTCAGCAGCCCCGCCGGCGGTCCCACCACAGTCACGATGGAGGTGCCGTGCGAGTTGTCATCGCCGAAGACCTAGCGCTGCTGCGGGACGGCCTGAGCCGGCTGCTGCGGGCGCACGGGTTCGACGTCGTGGCGGAGGTCGCCGACCCGGTCGCGCTGGCCGCCGTCCTGGCCGGGCAGCCGGTCGACGTGGCCATCGTTGATGTCCGCATGCCGCCCACGTTCACCAACGAGGGGCTGGTGGCCGCGATCGAGGCCCGGTCCCGGCACCCGGGAATGCCCGTCGTGGTGCTCAGCCAGTACGTGGAGCAGCTCTACGCACGCGAGCTGATGCTGTCGGGCTCCGAGGGGATCGGCTACCTGCTCAAGGACCGGGTCGCGGACGTGCAGACCTTCGTGGACGCGGTCCGGCGGGTGGCGGCCGGCGGGACCGTGCTCGACCCGAAGGTGGTGGCCGCGCTGCTGTCCCGGCCCGAGCGGCGCGAGCCGATCGCGCGGCTGACGGCGCGGGAACGCGAGGTCCTGGCGCTGATGGCGGAGGGCCGGTCCAACGCCGCCATCGCGGCGAAGCTCTTCGTGACCGACAAGGCCATCGACAAGCACATCAACAACATCTTCGGGAAGCTAGACCTGCCGATGGACCACGACGACAACCGGCGCGTGCTGGCTGTCCTGCGCTACCTCCAGAACACCGCCACCCGGTCCGCGTGACCCCTGTATCTGCGGCCGGGAACCGTGCCTTTGTGGTCGCGCTCAAATGCGACGGGTGCGGCAATGCCGCCGGCCTGCTGACCACCGGCAGGAGCCGACGAGGGGCGGCACTCGGGTGCAGAGGCGGGAGGCGGTCAGGGGAAGAGGCGAGGCCCGATGCCCGGGCGGAATTGGCCACGGGCGGCTGCCAGCAGCACGTCCGCAGCTTGTCGTGCGTTCTCACCGGTACGCGACATCCGGGCCGCGATGAGCCCGGTGACGATCGGCGTGGAAAATGAGGTGCCACTCCACTTGACGATGCCCGCGGAGGTGTCCCGCACGTCGCCGTCCACGATCGTCTTGTACTTCATGTGGGCGTAGGCGTTGACGATTTCTTCACCCGGCGCGTAAACGTCGACCCACGCCCCGTGGTTGCTGAACCAAGAGCGGCGCTGCCCGTCGCGAGCCATCGAGCCGACGCCGACGCACCAGGGGAACGCGGCTGGCCAGAAGGGAGTGGTCGCCGATTGATTGCCCGCGGCGGCCACGAGGACGACGCCGCCAACCTGGCTCAGGCGCTCTTCCCAGAGGGCCTGGAAGGCGAGGGAGGGTACGTTCTTCCGGGTGTAGCAACCGGCGGACATGCTGATGATGTCGGGTGAGCGTGCCAGCGCATCGTGAATCTGCTGGGTGAGGCGGGATTCCCGGGCGAAGCCCGCGACTCCCAGGATGCGCTCCACCACGATGTCGGAGGCCGGGGCCATACAGCGGATCACACCCGATATGAAGGTGCCGTGGCCGGCGTACGGATCGGCGAAACCGACTATTTCGTGTTCCATGGCGTTGATTTTGATCTGGTCCGGGTCCTCGATGTCGGCGCTCGTGTCCGGTCGTACACCCTCGATCCAGGGTGCCCAGGCGCTCGCCCCGGACAGCAGGCCGGTGTCCACAACCGACACCCCGACGTCACGCCCGGCTGACGGGTCGCCCACGCTAGGCCAGAGCGCATCGCGAACGACGACCGGATCCACCGCCGCGGCGGGAGTGATGACCGGTTCGGGTTCGGTGGCCGGGCATGACAGGTAACCGGTGACGATAAACGCATGATCGAGCGTGGCCACGCCGGCGCCGAGACGGCGGTCCAGGTCCTCGACGACGTCCGGCGTGTGCTGCGACTCCCGGACGTTTACGCCGAACCTGGTTACGCCTCCGATCAGAGCGTCCCCGCCGTCGTCGCGCAATGCGCCCAGATCGCGGAGTACGTCCCGCACACGCGAGAGGTCGCGGTCGCGGGTCAGCACGGAGCTGCTGTGGTAGAAGTAGTCGACCCACTCGTCGTCGTGCCAGCTCGGCGGCCAGACGCGCACGTCAGGAGCGTTGTTCAGCGCCGTCCGCACTTCGGGAACCAGCCGTCGGAAGGCTGCCTCGCGGGCACGCTCACCCGCAGCGGATGTCCCGAATCCGTCCCTGTTCTCAGACATGACCCTCCCCTAGCGAATGCCCCAAGACGCACCGATTCCAGCTCATTCTCCACCTTCACTGGACCAATAGTCCCTATCTCTATCGTTTTACATTCTTTACCCTTGGTGGATGCCACCGGAGGGGAAAAAGCATGACGTGTCCTCCGCCGAAATGGCCCGGGAAGGCCCGGTCGAGGATCTGCCGCTGCGTGCGCTATCTCGTCCCCGGGACACTGCGCGGGTGGCGCAGCGCGTGCTGGCGTCCAACCGCGGCCCGTACGTCCGCTCCTATGCTGGGCAAGCCCTCGGCATCGCGACCCGGGAGATGGGTGATGTCGCCCAGGCCATCCGCTACCTCCGCGCGGCACTGACCGCGGCCGCCTCGTGCGGAGACGAGCGAAGGGCCGACGTCGAGGCGAGTCTCGGCATCACCTTGGGCTACGCGGGCCGCAGCAAGGAGGCGCTCCGCCACCTGGATGCGGCGCTCGGCAAGGCATCGGGCGTCACGGCGGCGCGGGTCAGGGTGCGCCGCGCAGTCCTCTTGATGATCCTCGGCCGCACCAGTGAGGGCATCGCGGAGCACCGGCGCGCGGCGCGGACGCTCCGTGCTGCGGGTGACAGCGTTTGGGAGGCCCGGGCACTGAACAATCTCGGCCTCGCGCTCATCGATCGCGGCGACGCTCCCCGCGCCGACGATGCTCTCACCCGGGCAGAAGCCTTGCTGACCGATGCTGGCCGGACGTTCGACGCGGCCAACGTGCGCAGCAACCGCGGCCTGGTGGCGTCGCTCTACGGGAAGGTTCCCGAGGCGCTCGCGCACTACGACGCGGCGGAAAAGATGTACGCCGACGCCGGGGTGCGGCCGGCGGAACTGCCGGAAGTGCGCTGCTCGGCATTGCTTGCCGTGGGTCTGCACGACGATGCCCTTCGCCACGGGCAGGAGGCGGTCGGCCTGCTGCGGGCCGAGGGCGCCGCGGCGGCCCACCGGGCCGACGCTCTGGTGCGCGCGGCGGAGGCCGCTCTGGCCGCCGGCGATCCCGAACTCGCCAGAGCGTACGCCACTGAGGCGGTTCGGCTTTTCCGGCGGCAGGGGCGCGGACGCGGGGAGACGCTCGCGCGGCTCACGATTGTCCGCGCACGTTACACCTCCGGTGAACGGAGCCGCCGTCTCCTGGGCGACGCCGCCGTTCTGGCCGGTGCGGCCGACCGGCACCGCGTGGCCGAGGCGGTCGAGGCACACCTGCTCACCGCACAGGTCGCGCTCGCCCTCGGGGACGCGGCAGCCGCCGAGCCGCACCTGCTGAGGACGGCCCGGGCCCGGTCTCGTGGATCAGCGCTGAACCGGGTAATCGGCTGGCACGCGCTGGCTCTGCGCGCCGAAGCGGCCGGGAGCCGAAGAGCAGTATTCGAAGCCTGCGAGCGTGGCCTGCGGGTCCTCGACGCATACCAGCTCACATTGGGAGCGGCCGAGATGCGGGCGGCTGCGACTTCACACGGCGCCGCGCTGACCAAGATCGCTGTCCGGGAGGCACTGGCCGCCGATGACCCCCGCATGCTGCTGCGGTGGACCGAACGCTGGCGCGCGAGGACCTTCGCGATTCCCCCGGTACGCCCCCCAGATGACGCCGGGTTTGCTGCCGAGCTTGCGATTCTGCGCCAGATCACGCGCCATCTCAACCAGGCCACGATTGAGGGGCACCCGGTCGGCTCGCTGGAGCGGGAACGGCGGCGCGTCGAAGACCAGGTACGGCGCCACGTGCTGCGAACCTCCGGCACTGCGGCGGAAACCCACGCCCAGCACCTTGACATCGACGGGATTCTGGCGGCCCTCGGGGAAACCCAGCTCGTCGAAATCATCCAGTTTGACGGCCGCCTGCATGTCCTCGTCGCCACGTCAGCCGGTGTTCGCCGGCACGTCGCCGGGACCTGGGAGGCCGCCGTACGTGACGCCGAGTTCAGCCGCTTCGCACTGCGGCGGCTCGCCCGCCGCACGAGGCCGGAACCGACGAACGACACAAGGCGGGGCATCAGTTCAGAGCCGGCGCAGGCTGTTTTGGCCATGCTGGATAAATTCGGCATCCGATTGCAGGAGCAGCTCTTGGCTGCGGCCGCGGACGACCTCGGTGATGGCCCGGTCGTGATAGTGCCGCCGGCCGCACTGCATCCCGTTCCGTGGGGGCTGCTGCCAGCCCTGGCCGGTCGGGCTGTCACCGTCGCTCCCTCAGCGATGGCATGGCTGCACGGGCAACGGATCGAGCCACCGGCCGACCGCACGGTCACTGTGGTGGCGGGTCCCGGTCTGGAGGGAGCCCAGGCCGAAGCGGCAGCGCTGGCTGATCGCTACGCGAACGGGGAAGTCCTCAGCGCCGGGATGGCCACGGCGGAAAAGGTGCTTGCTACGCTGGAGGGCCGCTGGCTGGCGCACATTGCGGCGCACGGGACCTTCCGTGCGGATAATCCGCTCTTCTCCTCGCTCCTTATGGAGGATGGGCCATTGACCGTGCACGACCTGCAGCGGCTCGGGCGCGCACCCTACCGGCTTGTGCTTTCGTGCTGCGACTCGGGAGTGACGGCCCCGGCCGGAGCCGACGAGCTGCTCGGCTTGATCGCCGCACTCGGGCCGCTCGGCACCGCCGGAGTGCTCGCCCCGGTGGTCACGGTGAACGACGCGGCCACCGTGCGGCTCTCCCTCGCGCTGCATGAGCGACTCGCCAGCGGAGCGACAGGGTCGCAGGCACTGCGAGACGCACGGCTGAGCAGTCTGGATGACCTGTGCTTGTACGTGGCAGCACGCGCCTATGTGGCCTTCGGCGCCGCATGACCGGACTTGAGCTGTCTTTCGTTCTAACGGAACTGGTACGGCAGGTCCCGGTCACAGCGTGATCCACCCCGTCACTACGTTGGTGCCATCAGTGGTATCGCAGCGCAACCGGAAGGGACTGGCCGGGATCGGGCGGATGGCAAAGCACCCCACCTCGTCGGCCTGGATGGAGGCGATGATCCCCGCGCGCGTCTGCAGCTCGATCGTGGCCTCGCCGGTCGGGAACAGCTGGCAGAGCAGCGCGTCCGCATTGACCTCCATCTCGATGGTCAGATGGTCCGAGGTGAAGGTGAGCGCGCGGATCGAACGCGGTCTCCGACCGCACGCTGAGCGCGGCAGCGCGGTCCTCCAGCGAGTCGTAGGTGAGCTGGGCCAGCTCCGCATCGATGTTGTGCCATGCGTACGCGCTGTGGCCAGCCTCGGTAAATTCTGCTGGGACGTCGCGCTGGATCCGCAGCGACTCCCTCAGCACGGCCAGCAGCTGATCGTCGGTCCAGACGTCAGGCATCCCGCCCGCCTCCCATCTCATTCGCAGCCGCGCGGCCGTGGCCTCCCGCGTCTTCCAGCAACGTGTCGCTGAAGGCGGCCAGGGCCGGAGAACGCCGCAACCGGCCCAGGCAGCGCGCCCGCTGCGGGCCGATGCTCCCGACGGAGATCGACAAGGCGGAGCTGATCTTCGCGTAGGGCAGCGGGGGGTCGCTGATCATCATCGACAGCAGCCGCCGGCAGTGCTCGGGAAGCTCGGCAAATGCCACCCGCAGCGCGGCGCTCATCTCCGCCGCGATGATCTCCTCTTCGATCATCTCGGCGGGTTCGTCTCGGGACATCTGGCTGGCTTCCGGCAACTCGGAGTGGTCGTATCTGCTCGCCGCCCGCAGCACGCGCAGGCATTCACGCTGAGTGGTGGTGGACAGCCATCCGGGCAGGGCGGCCGGCTGCCTGAGATCCCCGAGCTTCTCGACCAGCAGGAGCCACACGGTCTGCCCAACGTCGTCGACGTCGGCCCGGCTCAGCTGGTAGCGCTTGCAGATGAACCAGACGAGCGGGGCATACCGGTCGACGATCTCGTCCCAGGCGTGCTGGTCCCCGTCGCGGGCGCGGGCGACGAGATCTATGACGGCCGGATCGTCACGCATAACCGTCCTTTGCGTACGCGGTGGCGGCGGACCCGGTGGTGCTGGCCATGCTCGCATCATTCAACTCCCGGGATCATCAGGCAAGCGGGTGGTGCAGGACGTCGCGCGCGGTTCGCCGGCCGGGTATGGCGCCGGCCCGACAATGAGCTGGTCACCATGATGCCTTTCTACCCAGCCATGCTTGCGGGTCATGTTTCGTTCCGCGGAGTGTGGCCGGCTGAGGACATTCCTAGCCCTACAGAGGAGCCCCCCGGCCGGTTGATACGCAGGCGCCCGGAGAAATGTCCTTGACGCAGGTCGCCAGGGCTGTGTCTAGAATCCGGGCGCTGGGCAGGCCGCGAAATCGCGCCCGGCGGGTGTATCAGGTCGCCGGGCGCGTCCTCCTACCTCCAGGAAGGCAGAACAACCCCTGGATACCAGCATCGGGGGACCGGGGAGGGGCAGGGAGGGGCAGGAGCCGCATGGGGGACGGCTCCTGCCCCATCCGGGGACCAGGGAGGGGCAGGAGCCGCGAGGGGGGACGGCTCCTGCCCCTGCCGCTCAGCCGCGGAAGGTCTCTCCTGGCCGGCCAACACCGGCGGGGAAACCGGCGGGGTCCGGCGGAAATGATGGCGTCGACCGAAATGAAGACTCTGTTGAGGATGTTCCTCGTAGTGCTGACGGGGCGGGGTGCTGCGATGGGGGCTTCGCGGGCGCCGACGGCCCTTTGTCGGTAGTGGGCAGGACGTTGGTCCCTGAGGGATTGGGGCCCCAGCGGGCATTGTTGGTCCGTGTTCGCTGTCCATGAGGTCACCGTTGCGGTGCGGTTCGAGGTCGCGGCCGCGCGGCTGACCCACTTCGTCAACCGCGGTGCGCTGCGGTCCGCGTCCGAGACCGCCTACCTGGGCGGCCAGGTGGCCGGGCTGCGGGTCGGGCCGTTGGGCGGGGTGCGCGGATTGTCGAAGCTCGTCCGCGTGCAGTTCACTGAGCCGGTCCGGCGGGATGACCTGGCCACGATGCCGCTGCGGTGGGAGGCAACGGGGACGACCGGTGACCTGTTCCCGGTACTGGACGCGGACCTGACCCTGGCCGGCGACGGCGGGGGCCAGACGCGGATCCGCCTCGACGGCTCGTACCGGCCGCCCCTCGGGCGGGCCGGGGCGGCGCTGGACCGGGCCGTGCTGGGACGGCTCGCGGCGGCCACCATCCAATCGCTGGTGGAAAGCGTGGCGGACGCGGTCGCCGACCCGGCGTCGGGACTGAAGCCCGACGAAGAGCCGGCCGCCCGGTGGTGGCCGCTGCCCGAAGCGGGAGAATCCTGACAGGAACGCACCTACGCAGTGATCTGGCGCAAGCTGTCCACCGACGCGGTGGCCTCGGGTGAGCTGCGCCCCGGCCCCGACCCCGATCTCGCGCAGCCACTGATCATTGGCATCCTGAACTGGGCCGCCGAGTGGTGGTCGCCCAAGCGGAGCACCATCGACGAGGTCGTCGCGACCGCGCAGTCAATCGTCCGCCACGGCGTCGCCGCGGAGGGCTCCCACCGAGCGCTGCTCCTTAAAGTACCCAGGGTGTGGGTGAGGACTTAAGCCCCTGTCCGGCTTATCACCTGGCCTGGTCGGATCTGGAGTATTTCAGTTGAGCTGAGGAGTGCCGTGAATGCGACCAGATCGCGCGCAAGGCCTTCTGGCCGGCGACCGGCGGGCTGCCGCGGGCACGCGCAGTGCCCGGTACTCGCTGTGCCGCCAGCCAACGGAGCGGGCCGGTGACTACCCCGCCTACGGACACGTACGCGCTGCTGACCGACGGCAGTACGGTGGATGTCAGGCCGGCCCGGCGGCAGGACCATGAGGCGGTGCGCGCGATGCACGCGGCCATGTCACCGGAAAACATGTACCTGCGGTTTTTCAGCATGAGCCCGGCCGCAGCCGAGTGGGAAGCCAAGCGGGTCTGCCGCGAACCGGATTCCGACCATGCGGCGCTGCTGGCCTGGCAGGGCGACCGGCTGGTCGGCGTCGCCGCCTACGAGCTGGCCGGGAAGCCCGGCATCGCGGAGGTCGCGTTCGCCGTGCCTGATGACATGCACGGCCGCGGCGTCGCCAGCCTGCTGCTCGAGCACCTGGTCTGGCTGGCGCGGCAGCGCGACCTGCGGGCGTTCACCGCCGAGACGCTGGCGGAGAACTCGGCGATGCTGCGGGTATTCGCCGATGCCGGCCTGCCCGCGAAGCGGCGGATATCTGGCGGCGTGGTCGAGTTGACGTTCCCCCTGCCCGACCGCGACGACAATTACCGGCTGGGCAATTACCTGGAGACGGTGGCCAGCAGGGAAAGCGGGGCGGACGTGGCGAGCCTGCGCCCGCTGTTGCGGCCACGATCGGTCGCCGTGGTGGGCCCGAGCCGGCGCGACGGCACATTCGGCCGGGCCATCCTGCGCAACATCGTGACCGGCGGCTTCACCGGGCCCGTGTACGCGGTCAATCCGCACGCCCGGACCATGGAGGGCGTGCCCTGCGTGGCGTCCGTTGACGACCTGCCCGGGCCGGTGGACCTGGCGGTGATCGCAGTGCCGCCGTCTGCGGTGCCCGGGGTGGCGGCCCAATGCGGCCGCCACGGGGTCGGGGCCCTCATCGTGATAACTTCCGGCCTGGGCGCGGCGGGCGCGGAACTGCTGGCCGTCTGCCGCCGGTATGGCATGCGGCTGGTCGGGCCTAAATGTTTCGGCGTGATCGTGCCCTGGATCGGCCTCGACGCGACGTTCACCGCTAACCACCCCGCCCCCGGTGTCGGCAGGCCTGGTCGTGCAGTCCGGCGGCGTGGCGGCCGCGCTGGTCGAGCAGATGTCCAGGCTGGGTATCGGCGTGTCCTCCTTCTTGTCGGCCGGCGACAAGTACGACGTGTCCCCTACTGACATGCTGACCTGGTGGGCGCAGGATGAGGTGACTCAGCTAGCGGTCCTGTACGTGGAGTCTTTCGGTAACCCGCGCAAGTTCGCCGGCACCGCCCGCCGGGTCGCGCAGCGGATGCCGGTGCTGACGGTCGTCGGCGGCCGGTCCCCGGCGGGCCACCGTGCGGCCTCGCACACCGCGGCGGCAGCGACACCGCTGATCAGCCAGGAGGCCATGTTCGACCAGGCCGGTGTCATCACCACGAGGAGCCTCGGCGAGCTTGTCGATACCGCGGCGCTGCTGGCCTGCCAGCCGCTGCCGGCGGGCAACCGGGTCGCGATCGTGTCCAATGCGGGCGGCGCCGGCGCGCTGGCCGCCGACGCCTGCGCCGACCACGGCCTGCAGGTCGTCACGCTCGGCGCGGCCACCCGGCGCGCGCTGCGCGGGCTGCTGCCGGCCGGTGCGGTGGTGACCGGGCCGGTGGACACCAGCCTGGTGGTGACGACCGACACCTTCCGTGCCTGCGTGCAGGAGGTGGCCGCCGACGACCGCGTCGACGCGGTGCTCGCGGTGGCGGTGCCCACGGCTTTTTCCGACCTGAGCGCCGCAGTGGCCGAGGCGGTCGTCAGCAAGCCGCTCGCGGTCGCCCTGCCCGACCGGGCCGAATCCGTGCAACGGCTCAAGCGCCTGCCCGTCGCCCAGCCGCCGACCGGCCCGCACGCGGACACCGGCCCAGCGGGCGGTCCCTCAGCCGCCGACCCGCCCGGTCAGGCGGCGGCCATCATCGACGTGGCGGCGGCGGCTATCACCGGAGTGCCGTGTTACGCCGACCCGGAGAGCGCGGCCCGTGCGCTCGGCCACGCGGCCCGCTATCGGGCCTGGCGCGTGCGCCAGCGCGGCACGGTCCCCGAGCTGAGCGGGCTGCGCACGGCGGACGCGCGCGCCCTGGTCACTGGTTTCCTCGCCAGCTCGCCGGCGGCGGCTGGCTGCCCGAAGCCAGCGCAGCCGAGCTGGTGTCCTGCTATGGCGTCCCGCTGGCAGCCACCATTCCGGCGGCCAGCGAGCAGGAAGCGGCCACCGCCGCCGGGCAGCTCGGCGGCCGCGTCGTGCTCAAGGCGGAGGCCGAGGGGCTGGGGCACCGGACCGCCGGGCGCGTCCGGCTCGATCTGCGCACCCCGCAGGAAGTGGCCGAGGGCTACCGCGCGCTGGCGGCCGACTTCGGGTCAAGCCTGCGGCGGGTGCTCGTCCAGCCGATGCTGGCCGGCGGCGTCGAGGTGATGATCGGCGTGGTGCAGGAGCCCGTGTTCGGGCCGCTGGTGGTGTTCGGGTCCGGTGGGGTGACCACCGAGGTGCACGGCGACCATGTGACCCGGCTGACCCCGCTGACCGACGCCGACGCCGACGCGATGATCCGCGCGGTGCGCGCTGCGCCGCTGCTGTTCGGCCACGGAGACACGCCGCCGGTGGACACGGCCGCGCTCGCTGACGCGCTGCTGCGGGTCTCCAGGCTGGCCGATGATCTGCCTGAGGTCAGCCAACTGGATCTCAACCCGATCGTCGTCAGGGCGGACGGCGCCTGGTGCGTGGACGTGCGGGTGCGGATCAGCCCGGCCGAGCCCAGGGATCCCTTCCTGCGACGGCTGCTCTGAGTACGTTGCGCTTCCAACCGCGACGCCAGCGGCACAGTCCGGGACGGCGAAGCTTAGCTAGCCCGGGCTTGGAGTGCGGCGATGAGTGCCAGGCGTACCTGTTCGACGACCGCGGCGTGGCTGTCGGCCGGGAGGGCGGCTTCCAGCTCGGCCAGGTCGGCCGCGAGCGCCTCGTCGCGGAAGACGCCCGCCACCCAGCTGGAGAACTCATGGCGGGGGCAGTGGTGGCGCAGCACGCCCGGGTCGCAGCGGCCGAGCTCGGCCTCCAGTTCGTCCAGGTTGGCCGCGACCGCCCCGGTGGCGGTATCGGGCCCGGTCTTGAAGTAGAACCGGCGGGCGGGCTCGACGCCGGAGTGGCCGTACTTGTGCGCGTGGCGCAGATGGGGCGTAATCCGGGGCCCGAGGGTGAACGCCACCGCCCGGCCGGGGCGCTGCCGCCAGGCCAGCACCGCGCGGCCGCCCGGCCCGGTGAGCAGGCGGGCGACCTCGGCGCGGGGCATGTCGGCCACCGCCGCGGTGATGTCGATGAGCCGGCTTTCGGGCCGACCGGAGCCGAGGGTGATGACGGCGTCGAGGGCGAGCAGGGCGTCGGCCGACAGCTCCTCGGGCTGCCAGGTGACGAGCAGGTAGCCCTTGGCGGGGGGGTTGAGCATGCGGTGCGCGGTCACCTCCCGCCCGATGGGCCCATGGGCTTCGTCGACGACCACCCACTGCGGAATGCCGGTGGCGGCCCGGTGGGCTTCGACGGCGCTGGCCAGGTCCGCCGCGTAGGCAGCGCGGGCCGCGGCGCCGAGGCGGGACAGGTCGGTGACCACGCTGGCGTGGCCGTGCCGGAGCAGGCGCACGACCTCGCCGGGCTCGGCGAGGCGGGCCTCGTCGCCCCCCGTGATGATCACGTCACGTAGCTCGCCGAGCCCATGATGGTCGCCTTCGGGGTCGACGACGACCAGGCAGTAGCCGAGGCGGATCAGCTGCTCGCAGATCAGCCCGGCCAGGTAGGACTTGCCCTCCCCGGTGCCGCCGCAGACGGCGATGTTGAGCTGCGAGCCGGGCACCGTGACCGGATCGCCGTCGTCGTCGGTGCCCAGCGTGACCTGCCAGCGGCGGGGATGCAGGTGCGCCCGGCCGGCCAGCAGCGGTCCCAGCAGCAGGTCGGCCACCCCCGGGCCGTCCGGCAGCGCCAGCGTCATGTCGGCGTGCGCGCGGATGGCCTCGACCGCGTTGGCGACGGCCACCCCGACCTCGCAGGCATCCAGCAGGCTGTGGTCGTTCTCGGCGTCAACGACGCCGATCGTGTTGTGCAGCGACAGGCCCAGATCGCCGAGCGCCTCAAGCAGGCCGCTGCCCTTGGTCACCCCGGCCGGCAGGATCATCAGCTCGCCCCGGTTGCGGATGAGCTGGCAGTCCAGGCCCAGTTCGCGGACCACCGCAAGCGCGGCCGGCTCGTCGGCGGCGGCGCCGGCGACTATCACCTGCCCGCTGCGGTGGGCGACCCCGCGGCCGGTCAGCGCAGCGCTCACCGCGCGGCCGACCGGGTCAGCGAGCATGCGGACGCCGCCGTGGGTGACCAGCACGGCGCCGTTCTCGGCGACGACCGCATCAACGTGCTCGTCGACCTCCGGGAATGCGGCGCGCAGCTCGCTCATGATCCGCCCGGTGACCAGGATCACCCGGATCCGGCGGGCCCGCGCCTCGGTGAGCGCGGCCAGCGTGGCGGGCGCGACCTGGCCATCGGCCAGGGTGCCGTCGAAGTCGAGGGCCACCGCCCGGAAGTAGCCGATCCCGCCATCCGTGATGGCCCCGACCAGTAGCCGATCCCGCCGCCCGGTGCCGCCGAGCGCGAACACCTCCTCGCCGTGGCCGGCGTCGATGACGAGGGCGTCGAATCCGCCGGTCCGGATGGCGTGCAATGCCTCTCGTGCCTCATCCAGCTCCAGGCGCAATTCCCTCATGGCGCGGGCGGCACCACTGAACAGCTCCTCACCACTGCCACTGTCGACGCCGAGGGCGCCGAATCCGCCGGCCGGGACGGCGTGCAATGTCTTTCGTGCCTCGCCGAGCTCCAGGCGCAATTCCTCCCGGGGGTTTTCGGGCATCGCCTCCGGGGCTTCATCCGCCGTCACGGGGAACCCCGCCCCGCAGCACCGGCGTAGCCCGAACGCGGCGTGCCCGTCACCTTGGAACGTCCCCCGGTACCGGTCACGCCGACGCGCCCTTTCGCGGCCGGAGCTGCAATCCGACCAGGAGCCGGTCGGTGTCGGAGAGGTCGCCGACAATCTTCCTGATCGGTTCTGGGAGCTTACGGACCAGGGTGGGCACGGCCAGGATCTGATCGTCGGCCGCCAGGCGCGGGTTCTCCAGCAGGTCCACGATCTCGATGTGATACTGCCCCGCCAGGTGCTGCTCGCAGGCCAGCTCCAGGTTCTCGATCGCGCGGACGGACTTTGGTGAGCGTCCGGTCACGTAGAGCCGCAGCTCCCAGGTTTCCGCGGGGCGTGCCGGTGCCCCGGCTCCGGTATCGGCGCCGCGGGGTCCGGTCATTACGGCCCTCCTTCGCCGTACGAGGCCGGATCGGCCCAGCGCTGCGCGGCCAGGACCGACCGGGACGCCTCGGCGTCCGCCGCCTGACGCTGTTCGCGCGCCTCGATCCGCTCGAGCTCGGCCCTTGCCGCGGCCAGGTCGTCCTGCAGCACGGCGAACTGGGCCTCGGCCTCCACGATGCCCCGGCGCAGCTCGCGCCGGCGGCGCATGAGGTCCTCGTCCCGCCGCAGTTCCGCGTCGCGCTCCTGGGCTTCCTGCACGAGGCGGGCGGAGCCGGTCACGACGCCCGCCGGGCCCACGTACACGTCGACGAGCTCAGCGCCGTGGCCGGTGAGCCGGAACTCGCGGACCTGGTTGGAATGGGCGCTGCCCCGCGACTTCAGTACGGACAGCAGCCGGTTGCGCTCACCGTCCGACTCGACGTTGCGCAGCAACAGCCAGGTGTCCACCAGCGAGGATATGCCCACCGTGCTCGTCTCCACGTCCTCGTGCGACAGCGTGGTCGCCATCGCGGTGATCCCCGCCGCCTTGAGCAGGTCGATCTGACGGGCCAGCATCGAGGTCACCTCGGCACCGGCGGGCCCGTGGGTGAGGCTGGCGATCCCGTCGAGGACGACGACGGCCGGCCCGAACTCGTCGAGCAGCCGGGCCAGGATCGCCAGGTGGGTCTCCAGCCCGAAGACGGTCGGCCGGGCCGCCCACATCCGCAGCAGGCCCGCCTCGGCCCAGCGCCCCAGGTCCAGCCCCACCGATCGCATGTTGCGGATGACCTGGGCGGGTGACTCCTCGAACAGAACCAGCAGCGCCCGTTCACCCCGTGCGCAGGCCGCGTCCATGAGGTGCGCTCCGAGCGTGCTCTTACCCGTCCCCGCCGTCCCGCTGACCAGCACGGTCGATCCGCGGAACAGGCCGCCGGCCAGCATGTGATCAAGGCGGGCCACGCCGGTCGAGATCCGGTCCTCGGGCGCGGCGTAGTCGAGGGCGACCGACGTGATCGGCAGCACGACGAAGCCATGGCCCGAGATCAGGAACGGGTACTCGTTGGTTCCATGCGCCGACCCGCGGTACTTGACCACCCGCAGACGGCGGGTGGAGATCTCCTCGTGCATCCGGTGGTCGAGAACGAGCACGCAGTCCGACACGTACTCCTCGATCCCGTAGCGGGTGAGCGAGTTGCTGTCGCCCCGCTCGCCGGTCACGATGGCGGTGACGGCGCGGTCCTCCAGTCGCCGGAACAGCCGGCCGAGCTCCGCCCGCACGATGGCCTGGTTCGGGAACGCGCCGAACAGCAGCTCAATGGTGTCGAGCATGACGCGCTTGGCCCCGATACGCTCGATGCTGTCGTCGAGCAGGGCGAACAGCGGCTCAAAGTCGAACTCCCCCGCCTCGACGATCTCCGCGGGATCCACCTGGAAGGCGTGCACCACCAGCAGCCCGTCCCGCTGCAGCCCGTCGAGGTCGAATCCGAGTGAGGCGACGTTGGCGCTCACCTTACCGGCCGACTCCTCGAAGGTGACCAGCACGCCCGGCTCGCCGTACTCCCGGGCACCCGCGACGAGGAACTGCAACCCCAGCAGCGTCTTACCCGATCCGGTGCCGCCGGTCACCAGCGTCGACCTGCCCCGCGGCAGCCCGCCCCCGGTGATCTCGTCCAGTCCCCGGATCCCCGTCGGGGCCTTCGGCAGCGCGAGACCCCTATCGGTATCGGCCCCGCCCAGGACCGACGTCAGATCGGCTTTGCCCTGGCCGGATGCCATATTTCTCCCAAATGTCGGTTCATACAGTCCGGCTTTCCAGGTGCTGCGGGCAAGGGCCAGAAGTCCTTGCCACTCCGCTCTTCCCGGTCCCGCACCGGCCGCGCCGGCCCAGGCGAGTGCTGGTACCTCACAGGTCAGTTTAGGCGCGGTCGGACAGCAGGACGATGGAGCGGGGACTGACGGTAACGTGATCACCGGCTGCCCGTCCCGCCGCCGCGGTACTGCCGGGGACCGCCGGGTCGCAGGTGTCGAGCTCGATGCGCCACGCGGCCTGGTCCCGGGTGGCGGGGAGGACGAATTCGAGGCGCTCCAACCGGGCATTCACCAGGACCAGGAAGTCGTCATCGAGCAGCGGCGTGCCGTCGGCGGCCTGGTCGGGGTCGCCGGATCCGTCCAGGTAGAGCGCGATGGCCGGGGCGCTCGCGTCCGACCGGTCGGGGGCCGTCATTTCCGTGCCGCCGGGGGTGAACCAGCGCAATTCGGACGCTCCGGCTTCCCCCGGGAAACGGCGGCGGAACACCGGATGTGCCTTGCGGATGGCGACAAGCTGTCTGGTGAAGTCCAGCAGCTGCGTGTCGGCCCGGGACCAGTCAACCCAGGAGATCTCGTTGTCCTGGCAGTATGCGTTGTTATTGCCTTGCTGGGTCCGGCCCATCTCGTCCCCGCCCAGCAGCAGCGGGACCCCGGATGACAGCATCAGGGTGGCCAGCATCGCCCGGGACTGGCGCGCCCTCAGCTCGAGGATGGCGGGGTCAGCGGTCGCGCCCTCCGCGCCGCAGTTCCAGGACCGGTTGTCGCTGGTCCCGTCATTGTTCGCTTCCCCGTTGGCCTCGTTGTGCTTGTCGTTGTAGGAGACAAGGTCCCGCAGGGTGAAGCCATCGTGGACGGTCATCAGGTTCACTGACGCGGTGGGCCGGGGCCGGGAGCCCGGGTGAAGATCCGGCGACCCGCAGAAGCGGGTGGCGAACTCACCGAGGGCGACGGAATGACCGCGCCAGAAATCGCGCATCGTGTCGCGGTATAGGCCGTTCCGCTCGCACCATGGCAACGGGAACCGGCCAGGGTCGTGGCTGTCGATCTGGCCGGCCTGCGACGCCTCGGCGACCAGCTTGGCCCTGGACACCACCGGATCCTGGGAGAGCAGATCGAAGAACGCTGATGCTGGGCTGTCATCCTGGCGGCCTAGCGTGCTGGCGATATCGAAACGGAAGCCGTCGACGTGCATCTCCGTCAGCCAGTAACGCAGCGAATCCATCATCAGCTGCAGCGTCACTTTATTGTCCGCGTTCAGAGAGTTTCCGGTGCCCGTCATATCGACGTAGTAGCGCGGGTCGTCGCCGTCCAGGCGGTAATACGCGGGGTTGTCCAGGCCGCGGTAGCACAATGTCGGGCCGAGGTCATTGCCCTCGCCGGTGTGGCTGAACGAGACGTCGAGCAGCACTTCGAGCCCGGCCGCGTGCAGCGCGTTCACCATGGCCTTGAACTCGCCGACCTGGCCGCCGCGCTGCCCCGCCCGAACCGCCGCCGAGTAGCGCTGGTGGGGCGCGAAATAGCCAATCGTGTTGTAACCCCAGTAGTTCGTCAGTCCTTGCGCCACCTGGGACGCCCCGGAGACGCTTTCGTGCACCGGCAGCAGCTCGACGGCGGTCACGCCGAGACCGGTCAGGTGCGCGATGGCCGCTTCGTGGCCCAGGCCGGCATAGGTTCCGCGCAGCTCCGGCGGGATGTCCGGATGGCGCATGGTGAAACCCTTGACGTGCAGCTCGTAAATGATCGTGTCGGAGAGCCGGTAACGGGGCCGGGCATCGTCCCGCCAGCCGAATGCCTCGTCGGCTAGCACGAGGCTCCGCGGCACGCTGGCGGCGGAGTCCGCGTCGCTCGGCGCATCCGGGTCGCGGGCCGAGTACCCGAACACCTCCGGCCCGAACGTGGTGGTTCCGCTGAACGCCCGCGCATAGGGATCCAGCAGAAGCTTCGCCGGATTGCAGCGCAGTCCGCGGGCCGGATCGTAGGGCCCGGTGGCCCGGTACCCGTACGCCTGGCCCGCCGCTATCCCGGGTACGAAGGCGTGCCAGACGCCGGCGTCGTGGTCCCGCAGCGGAATCTGCGTCTCCGCGCCGTTCTCGTCGAACAGGCACAGCATCATCCCGTCGGCGACGCTGGAGGCTACCGCGAAATTCGCGCCGCCGTCACGGACCGTGGCGCCCAGCGGGAACCGGCTGCCGGGGAGTGAGCCCGCGGCCTGCCCGGCTGCCGTCATGGCCGGCCCGGCCGCCACCGCCGGGTCCGGGCAGGCCGCCCGCCGCGGACCGCATCACCGGCTGCGCCGGCGAAGGTGAGGTCCGCCCGGACGTCGATTCGCTCGCTCATAAGCTCCCTCGAAGTCACTGTGCTGGCGATCGGCAAGCATGCAGGGTCCGGGCCGGCCAGACCGCATATCTAGCTAAGGCATGCTAACGGCATTCCGCGAATCGGCCGCAAGAGCCCTGGCCCGGGCAGTTGCCCAGTTATCGCCCGAGGGCGGCGGGAGCGCCGGCGCCGCGCTCACAGACGTCGCCGGGCTGACCTTGATGCCCAGCGTCCGCTTCTGGCCGTCGGCACTGCTGCGTCAGAGGTGATGATCGTGATGCTTGGGTCAACGTTCACATGCTATTGACGCCGACAACCGGAAGTCCTGGATACTTTGGGTCTTGCTACGAATGGCGCCGGGAACACGTCAGGAGGTGCCGCTCCATCGACACGGGGCGAGCGGTCATGAACCAATCGGGTATTTCCGCGCTCGCGGAGACCGGGCGGTCTCATGCGCTTTTGGCCGACGGAACCATCATGACCATCCGGCCGGCGGGCCCCGGAGATTACGGGCTTGTCAAGGGACTGCACGAGGCCATGTCGCCGGACAACCTCTATTTCCGTTTCTTCGGCCTGAACCGGGCGGCTGCGGAGCAGGAGGCCAGCCGGGTGTGCCGCGCGGCCGACCCGGACCACGGGGCGCTGCTTGGCCTGCTGGGCGATGAGCTGGCCGGGGTCGCCAGCTATGAGTCCGTCCCCGGCACGGGGGCCGCTGAGGTGGCGTTGGCGGTGGCCGATGGTATGCACGGGCGTGGTATCGCCACGTTGCTGCTCGAGCACACTGTCTCGCTGGCCCGGGCCCGCGGCGTGCGGGTTCTGACCGCTGAGGTGCTGCCCGGGAACAGCGCCGTGCTGCAGGTGCTTGGCGACGCGGGCCTGAGCGTGCGGCGCAGGTCTGGCAACGGCGTGATTGAGCTGTCCATGCCGGTGCCGCAAAGCACGGCCCTCGGCGAGGCCAGCGCCTATCTGGACGCGGTGGCCGGCCGGGACGAACGTGCCGATGCGGCAAGCCTGAAGCCTCTGCTGGCTCCCCGGTCGGCCGTGGTGGCCGGCGAGGTCAGCCACCCCGGATCGGTGGGCCGCAGGATTCTGCTCAACATCCGCGACGCCGGTTTCGCCGGTGCCCTGTATGCCATTGACCCGCAGGCCGGCGACATCGAGGGCATCGGTTGCGTCGCATCGGTCGCCGCGCTGCCCGAGGCCCCCGACCTCGTGGTGCTGGCGGTACCAGCGGCGCGCGTCCTGGACATGGCCCAGGAGTGCGGGAAGCGCGGAGCCAGATCGCTGGTCGTTATTACCCCGGGCCTTACGCCGGCGCAAGAATCTAGCCTGCTTGAGGCCAGCCGGCGCGGCGGCATGCGCCTGGTCGGCCCGAACTGTTTCGGCGTCGCGGTGCCAGGGATCGGGCTGGACGCCACATTCGCCGCGCACCACCCGTCGCCCGGCAAGGCCGGCCTCGTCGTCCAGTCCGGAGGGCTCGGCGCGGCGATGGTGGAGCACTTCTCCCGGCTGGGCATCGGGATCTCCTCGTTCGCCTCGGTCGGCGACATGCTGGATGTCTCCGGTACCGACATGCTGTTGTGGTGGGAGGCGGATAACACCACTGAACTCGCCGTGCTCTACCTGGAATCCTTCGGCCGCCCGCGCCGGTTCGCGCGGACCGCGCGCCGGGTGAGCGCCAAGGTCCCGGTCCTCACCGTGCACGCCGGGCGATCGGCCCCGGGCCAGCGTGCGGCCGCCTCGCACACGGCCGCGGCAGCGGCGCCGCTCATCACCCGGCAGGGCCTGTTCGATCAGGCGGGCATTATCGCCACCGCCAGCTTCAGCGAACTGCTCGACGCGGCCGCGCTGATCGCGTGCCAGCCGGTCCCGGCGGGCAGCCGTGTCTCGATCGTGTCCAGCGGCGGCGGCGCGGGCGTGCTGGCGGCCGACGCGTGCGCAGAAGCCGGCCTGGCCATTGCCGCGCCGGGCCGGGAGGCCCGCCGCCGCCTGCGGGATGTGCTGCCCGTCGGGTCGGCTCTCGGCGGGCCGGTTGACACCACCGCGGCCGTCAGCGCGGAGGCCTTCCGCACGGCCCTGCACATCGCCGCCGGCGAGGACGGCGTGCACGCCGTGATCGCGCTCGTGGTCCGGAACGGCCCTGCCGACCTGATTCCCGCCCTGACCGCCGAGCGGCTGCCGGTCCCGATCGCGGCGGTCGTGCTGGACCAGCCCGAGTCGGTCCGGCTGCTGCAGGGCACCGGCGCCGGCCAGGCCGTACCGGCCTACGCTTCGCCGGAAGCGGCGGCCCGGGCGCTGGCCCGGGCCGCCCGTTATGGTTCATGGCGATCCCGGCCGGCTGGCACGGTGCCGGAAATCAGTGACCTCCGGGTGACGGACGCACGCTCGATCATCGGTTCCTTCCTCGCCCGGATGCCGGGCGGCGGCTGGCTGTCCGCTCGCGAGGCCAACGACCTGCTGTGCTGCTACGGCATCCCAATGGTCGAGTTCCGCCGGGCGGAAAGCGCCGACGCCGCGGTCGACGCGGCGGCTGGCCTCGGTGGCCACGTGGTGATCAAGGCTGATGTACCCGGCCTGCTGCACAAGACCGACGCGGGCGCAGTCGAACTGGATCTGCACGGGGCCCACGAGGTGCGCGGGGCGATGCGCCTCCTCCAGGACCGGTTCGCCGGACGGATGGCCGGCGTGCTCGTCGAGCCCATGATCACAGGCGGTACCGAGATCATCATCGGCGTCGTGCAGGAACCGGTGTTCGGCCCCGTTGTGGTGTTCGGGCTCGGCGGGGTGGCCACAGACGTGCTCGGCGACCACGTGGCCCGCCTCGCCCCCCTCACCGGCGCCGACGCCGACGACCTGATCCACTCCATCCGCGCGGCACCGTTGCTGCTCGGTCACCGCGGCCAGCCCGCAGCGGACATCGGGGCACTGCGCGACACCCTGCTCCGGGTGTCGCGTCTCGCCGACGACCTGCCGCAGGTCGCCGAGCTTGACCTCAACCCCGTGATCGCCCGTCCGGACGGTGTCATCGCGGTGGACGCGCGTGTCCGAGTGACCAGCAACCGCCTGGCCGATCCGTTCCTGCGCCAGCTTCGCCCGCCCCGGCATGACGCCACCTAGACCGGGCCGAAGGCTGCCAGCACCGTGATGGGGTCGGTTAGGCCGCCAGCGCCATGATGGGGTCGGTAATGCCGCCACCACCATGATGGGGTCGGTGGGGTGCTCGCGGGCTAGATCCTCGGTCCAGCCGCGGTGGCGCCACAGCGCGGCCAGCGGGGCGACGTAACGCTCGGCGACGGGGCGAACGTCCCGATATGGGGGGACATGTGGCGGCTCCATTTCCGCCGCCCTGGGGGATGATGCGAGGGATATGGCATATGGCCCGGTGCCCCTGCTGGAGGCGTGATGGCTGCTGGAGGCGTGATGGCGAATCTGAATTCCATGCTGGCACGAGCGGCGGCCGACCATGGCGATCGCCCGGCGATCCGCCAGGACGACCTGGTGCTGACCTACGCGCAGCTGCGGGACGCCGCCGGCCGCGCGGCGTCGCTGCTGGCGTCCTTGGGGGTAACACCCGGTGACCGGGTCGCCGTCATGCTGCCGAACGTGGCCGCCTTCCCGATCGCCTTCTACGGCGCGCTCGCCGCCGGCGCCACGGTGGTGCCGATGAACCCGATGCTGAAAAACCACGAGGTCGCTTACCACCTCGGCGATTCCGGGGCGAAAGTCCTGTTCGCCTGGCACGAGGCGGCGGTGGAAGCAGCCAAGGGCGCCGCCGGGACGGGCACGCAGATCCTGGAGGTCGATCAGCCCGGCATGGGCGCGCTGCTCGCCGCGCTGCCCCCGGCAGCCTCGGCGGCGGAGCGGGCCGGCGGCGACGACGCCGTGATCCTGTACACCTCGGGCACCACCGGCCGGCCCAAGGGCGCCGAGCTCACCCATGCGGGCCTGACCCGTAACGCCGAGCTCACGGTCGCCACCATGCTGAACGCCGGCCCCGGCGATGTGACCATGGGCTGCCTGCCGCTGTTCCACGTCTTCGGCCTGACCTGCGCCCTGAACGCGACCATCTTCGCCGGCGGCAGCCTCACGCTGCTGCCCCGGTTCGACCCCGGCAGGGCCCTGGAGATCATCGGGCGGGACAAGGTGACCATCTTCGAGGGGGTGCCGACGATGTACGCCGCGATGCTGCACCACCGGTCCCACGCCAGCGCCGACACCTCGTCCCTGCGGACCTGCATCTCCGGCGGCGCGTCGATGCCGCTGGAGATCATGCGCGGATTCGAGCAGACCTTCGGCTGCATGATCCTGGAAGCCTACGGGCTGTCGGAGACCTCCCCGGTCGCCTCCTTCAACCACCCGGACCGGGAGCGCAAGCCCGGGTCGATCGGCACCCCGCTGGAAGGAGTCGAGATGCGCGCCGTGGACGGGGACGGCCGCGAGGTGCCCGCCGGCGAGGTCGGGGAGATCGCCATCCGGGGGCACAACGTGATGAAGGGCTACTGGGGCAAGCCGGACGCCACCGCCGAGGCGATCCTGGACGGCTGGTTCCGCACCGGTGACCTGGCCAGGGTCGACGATGACGGTTATTTCTTCATCGTGGGCCGCCAGAAGGAGCTGATCATCCGCGGCGGGTACAACGTGTACCCGCGGGAGATCGAGGAGGCCCTGCACGAGCATCAGGCGGTCGCCGAGGTCGCCGTCATCGGCATCCCGCACGCCGAGCTGGGTGAGGAAGTCGGCGCCGCCGTGCAGCTCAAGCCGGGGACCACCGCCACCCCGGCGGAGCTGCGCGCGTTCGCCCGGGAACGGGTGGCGGCCTACAAGTACCCACGGCACATCTGGCTCGTCGGCGAGCTGCCCAAGGGCGCCACCGGCAAGATCCTCCACCGCGAAGTCCAGCCGCCGCAAGACAGCCCGTGACCGCTGGCGCGATGCCCCTGGCCTGACCGCAGCGATGAGTCCCGGCCCATGGTGACGTCCTGCCAGGTAGGGGCCTGGTGCGCGGGACAGGAGGATGCGTCATGGAAAGGAAAATAGACCAAGTTTCCAGGAAGACGCCGGTCAAACCGCTGGGCGGAGCGGCCGTGGCTGCAGCACAGCCCGGCCGGGCCCGTTCGGCGCCCAGCGAATCGGGGGATGCTCCCCGGTTATCGGTAGGCTGGAGGCATGCCCTTCCGGCTTGGTGTCTACAGCTTCGGTAACACGCCTCTTCGTCCTGGCGGCTCTCCCGGCAGCACCGGCGAGGCGATCCGGAACCTGATCGAAGCGATCCGGCTGGCCGAAGCGGTCGGGCTGGACTTCTTCGGGGTGGGCGAGCATCACACCAGCACGGGTGGATGCCGAAAGGCCTGGCGGATGGTCAGAGCTGGGTCGTGACGGCCTTGACTTCGGTGTAGGCCTCGAGGACCTCGAGGGCATGGGCATGGTCGGGTGGGGCAGATCGACGCGGTTGGGTTCCGGGCCGGCGGCCTGGAGGGCCGGCTCACTCCACCGGCCGGGAGGGCCGCCTTACCCGACCGGCTGGCCGCTCAGAACGTCCAGGAACCGGAGCGTGGCCGACAGGGTTTCCCAGCGCCACACGGCGATGGTGCGGTCGAAGCCGGTGGCGCTGGCCAGGCGTACCCGCAGCGCGGCGGCCACCGGCTGAAGTTGCTCGCGCTGAGCGTCCAGCAGCGGGCGCAGGTCAGTGCCCGCGCGGTCGAGCAGAGCCAGTTTGGCCAGCAGTTCGGAGCGGACATCACGGTTGTGGCTGGCCGGCCTGGCCAGCCACGCCGAAGCGGCGGCCCGGCCGGCCGGAGTCACGTCCACGAGCGACCGGACCGGCCCCTCACTCGAGGCCTCCAGACCGGTCGTCTGGACGAAACCGAGGTGCTCCAGGCGCTGCAGGGCGCGGTAGACGACCGGCTTGGGCACGCGCCACACCTGGCCCAGACTGCCGCCCGCGCCCAGCAGCCGGGCGATGGCGAATCCGTGCCGCGGCGCCTCGGCCACCAGGCACAGCACCAGCCATTCGGAGAGTGACAGCGAGGGCTCGGCGGACGGCGGCATGCCCCAAGGCTACGACGGCACAGAGCCTGTGACGGCAAACGCGGACAGCTTGCCGAAGGCCGAATCGCGGGGCAGGTACTTCATCCCACAGTCCGGGGCCAGCACGAGGCGCTCGGCGGGCACGTACTCCAGCGCCGGCCGGCTGCGCTGGTCACCCGGGCTCACTAGGCTGAGGTGGTGAAACCGTTCCTGCTGCTGAGCATCCGCGCCGATGATGCCGCGGCGGACAATGAGTACGAGGCCTTCCTGGGCTTTTCCGGTCTCGGGGCCGGCGAGCTGCGCCGGATGCGGCTGGACCAGCGGGCGCTGGGACGGATCGATCTGCGGGACTGGTCGGGGATCCTGCTCGGCGGCGGGCCGTTCAACTACAGTCAGCCGGATGAGCTGAAGTCACCGGTACAGCGGCGAGTCGAGACAGACATCAGCGAGATGCTCGACGCCGTGGTGGACGCCGACTTCCCGTTCCTCGGCGCGTGCTACGGCATCGGCGCGCTCGGCTTTCATCAGGGCGCCGTGGTCGACCGGCGCTACTCCGAGCCGGTCGGGTACGTCCAGATCACCCTCACGCCGGACGGCCGGAACGATCCGCTGCTGGGCGAGCTGCCGGGCACGTTCGGCGCCTTCACCGGGCACAAGGAAGCGATCAGCGAACTGCCGGGCCACGCCACGCTGCTGGCCCGCTCCCGCACCTGCCCGGTGCAGGCGTTCCGGGTCGGAATCCAACGTCTACGCGACCCAGTTCCACCCCGAACTGGACGTGGCCGGGCTGTGCACCCGGATCGAGGTCTACAAGCACGCCGGGTACTTCGAACCGCACGAGGCCGACGACCTCAAGGCGCGCGCCGCGGACTGCGACGTCGTCCACCCACCGGCCATCCTGACCCAGTTCGTCCAGCGCTACGGCACCGGTTCCAGCGATGGACTCAGTGGCGGGCGGGGCGGCGGCAGGGTGGCGATGAGCTCCCCGCAGTGAGCCGGGTCGTAACCGGGCAGGCTGGCCAGCTGATCGAGCAGCCAGCGCGAGGACAGCACCCTGAGCAGGGCCTGCGCTTCCCGGGACCGGTCGGCCGGGATGACCAGATCGAACCGTTCGGCGGCCAGCGGGATGAAGTCCAGGCCGTACGCGAGGGCGGCCGGCTCACTGGCCACGCCCGCGTCGGCCAGCCCGGCGGCGATGGCCGACGCGACGTGCAGGTGCCCCGTGGCCTGGCTCTGGTAGCCGGGCAGCTCTCCGGGGTCAACGCCGAGTGCGGCCAGCTCCCGATCCAGCAGCAGCCGCGCCTCCGCGCCGGGCTCCCGGTTGACCAGGCGCAGCCCCGCGCGGACCACGTCGGCGACGCTGGAGGTCCGGCCGGCCAGGCCGGGCCGCAGCACGAGGCCCTCACGCCACGAGCAGAACCCGATGACCTGGGCGCCCTGCCGCAACGTCGTCCGGGCTGACCCGACGTTGTAGTCACCTTCGTGGCCGCGCAGATGGGCCCCGGCCGCGTGCACCAGGCCCCGGGCGGCCAGATCGAGCGCCGCACCGCTGGCGCACTGCCACCACGCGAACGACACCGGCGGATCGAGCAGCCCGAGCGGGGCTTCCAGCAACGGGATGGCCGGATCGCAGCCGGCCACGACCAGCGTCGGGCGCGGCGGGCTGAGCGGGCGGATCGAGCGGCCTGGCCCGGCGGAGGCGGGGCCGGCCAGGCCGTCGGCTGGGACGAAGCCGGCCCTGCTGACCGCGGCACCGGACAGCGGCAGCGCGACGAACATGTCACCGACCGCGGCCAGCGTGACCCGGCCCCCGCCGTCACCGAGCGGCGACAGCGGCTGCGCGTCGACCTGCGGCGCGGGCGTGCGCGCGCCGAACATCTCTTCCACGGTCAGTCCCAGCGCGCGGGCCAGGGCCAGCGCCACCCGAAGCGACGGGTCGGACAGGCCCGACTCGACCGCCGAGACCGCCTGGCGGGACACCCCGGCCATCCTGGCCAGCTGCTGCTGCGAGAACCCGCGGGCCTGCCGGGCGAGCCGCAGCCGGATCCCGCTCGGCTCCATTAGCCGCACACCTGCTCCGGGCGGGCGGCCGGGACCGCCGCACCGTCCGGGCCGAAGTACGGCGGGTCGAGCACGGTCACGGCGAACTGGCCGCCCGCCGGCGGCTTGTCCGGCAGACGGCAGATGATCACCGTATCGGCCACGCGCATGTCCGCCTCCCATCCGGCCCCGGCCGGGCGGCACCCCGCTACGGCCCCGGTCAGGACCACCCCGCGGCCGGGATGGGCCCCGGCCAACGTCCGTTCGGGATGAATTCCGGCCAGCGTAACGGGGGTGACCGGCACGAAGCCAAGGTAGCCGACGAGCTCGGCGACCCGCCGCGACGCGGGGCGCAGGACCACCTCGTCGGGCGCGCCGAGCTGCAGCAGCTGACCGCGGTCCAGGATGGCGAGCTGGCCGGCGAAGGCCTGCGCGTCCGCGAGCTCGTGGGTGACCAGGACGGCGGGCACGTCGCGCGCGACCACGAGCGAGACGACCAGATCGGTGAGGGCCCGGCGCAGGCTCGCGTCCAGGCCGGTGTACGGCTCGTCCAGCAGCAGCGCGTCGCAGTGCGCGAGCAGCAGGCGGCCGAGCGCGACCCGGTGGGCCTGGCCGCCGGACAGCCGGGCCGGCATGACGGGCAGCAGGTCACCGACGCCGAGCAGCCCGGCCAGTTCGGCCAGCTCGGGCTCGGGAACCGGGCGCCCGTAGGCCAGGTTGGCGCGCACGGACAGGTGCGGGAACAGCCCGGGATCCTGGCGCAGCAGGCCGACCCGGCGTTCCCAGGGCGGCACGGCCTGGCGCGGCTCCGTCGAGGTCAGGACCCGGCCGCCGAGCGTGATGCGGGCCCGGCGCGGCGTGACCAGGCCGGCGATGGCCTCCAGCACCGTCGTCTTGCCCGCGCCGGACGGCCCGAACAACGCGAGCCGCTTACCGGGCGCGACCCGGACCGCGGCGCGCACGGTGAAGTCGCGGCGGTCAACCTCGACGTCGGCGTTCAGCACGGGCGCTCCAGATGTAGGCGGCCAGCGGCAGCGGCAGCGCGACCACCAGCAGGACCAGGGCGAACGGCAGTGCCGAGGCGAGACCGGTCTCCTGCAGCGTCGTATAGATCTGCAACGGTATGCCGAACGGATGGTAGGCGATGATGATCACGGCACCGAACGCGCCCATGGCCCGCGCCCACGCCACCGACAGGCCCATGGCCAGGCCCGGCGTGGCCAGCGGGAGGGTGACCCGGCGGAAGGCGCGGAACGGCCGGTCGCCCAGCAGCTGAGCCTGCTGCTCCAGCCGCGGGTCCACGCCGGTGAACGCGGCCTGCGCGCTCAGCACGTAGTACGGCGCGGACTCGTACACCTCGGCGATGCACAGAGCCAGGAACGTGTTGGTCGCCGACAGGTTCAGATGACCGAGCAGTTCGCCGATCGGCGTGTACGGGCCAACCATGAAGATCAGCAGCAGGCCGATGACCAGCGGCGGCAGCAGCAGGCTGCACAGCACGCCCGCCTCCCAGACCCGCGGGAACGGCAGCCGGCCGCGCGCCATCAGCCAGGCCAGCGGCGTGCCGAGCAGGAGCAGCACCCCGAGGGTGACGGCCCCGGACTCGACCGAGACCACCAGCGGGTCCAGCGCACCCGGCGCGGTCAGCGAACTTCGGATAGCGGCCCAGGAAAAATGGGTGAGCAGGGCGATCACCGGGCCGAGCAGCGCGATCCAGATGACCGCCGCCCCGATGACAGAAACGAAACCCGATACCGAACGGACCCGCTGCGGGGCGGCCCGCCGAGCGGGGCCCGTCGGTCCCGGAGATCCGTCTCCCGGGACCGTCGCGCCCGCGGCGACCGCGGCTCTAGCCGCCGAGCTCACTCTTGATCGCGGCGGGGACGGCGCTGCTGTCGCCGAACACCGTCGGCGTGAGCACCGTGAAGCCGCCCGCCTTGTACTGGGCCAGCCCCGTGGGGGACAGTGTGTACTTCACGAATGCGGTCCCGGCTGCCGTGGGCGTGCCGATCGTGGTGATGTCGATGACCTGCGGGCTGCCCGACTTGACCGTGCCGTTTTCGAGCTTAACGGTGGCCTTCTTGTACGCCGCGGCGTCCGCGGCACTGGCCAGGCTGATGGCGTCCGGGAGCTTGATGTAGGGCAGGTGCAGCTCGATGGCCTGGGTGATAAACGCGCTGGCGGCGTCCAGCTGGCCCGACTGCAGCGTCGCGTCGAGGGAGGACTCGGCGTAGATCTGCGATGAGGAGGCGGTACCGAAGTCCGACGTGCCGAGGATCTTGGCCACCGTGTCCGACGGCAGGTGACAGTAGGACTGGGCCAGCTGCAGCATGTAGATGAAGTCCCGGCCCTGCGGGTCGACGTTCGGGTCGGTGCGGCCGAGCTTCAGGCCGGGCGTCTGCAGCAGGGGGAACAGGCTGCAGACCGGCTCCTTGCCGCTGGCGATGACCGCGAACTGGCTCGCGTACTTGCTCTTCGGGTTGTAGGCGACCACGATCGACGTGCCCGCGTACTGCACGTACCACTTGGTGAACTTGGGCATGAGCGGCGTGATGTTGTCCCCGCCGACGCTCTGGAAAACGTTCGGGCTGATCTCGCCGGAGGCGATATCCGTCTCCAGGTCGCCGGAGGAGGCGCCGCGGCCGGAGAACTTGTACCCCTCGGCCTTCGTGAAGGCGGGCGAGACGACCTTCTCGTTGAGGTACTGCAGCGACGACGCGTAGGCGACACTGGCGGTGCCGGCCGGCTTGGCCGACGCGGACGCGCTCGCGGAACTCCCCCCCGACGAGGAGGAACTGCTGCAGCCGGCCGCGGCGAGGCACGCGATGCCTGCGAGAAGCGCGGCGATACGCACGCGTCGTCTTGAAGAATGATCGGCCACCCTGCCGACAATAGCCATCGCTATTTGCGGCGGGCAATAAATACCATCTTGTAGTCACATTGTGACCAGCGGCGGGACGGACGGGCCGGGGCCCGTCAGCGGTTAGCTGCGGCGCGGCCCATCTGGCGGATGATCTGGGTCAGGATCGGGCGCGGGGTCGCGAAGTTGAGCCGCACGTGCCCCTTCCCCGCCTCCCCAAAGGCCGGGCCGTCGTTGACCAGTACCCGCGCCTTGTCCAGAAAGAACCCCCCCGGGCTGCCGCCCAGGCCCAGCCCGCGGCAATCCAGCCAGGCCAGGTAGGTGCCCTCCGGGGGCTGGTAGCGCACCTCGGGCAGGTGCTCGGCGAGCAGGTCGGACAGCAGCATGCGGCTGCCGTCCAGGTAGCCCAGCACCTCCCCGAGCCAGTCGCCGCCGTCCCGGAACGCCGCGATGTTGGCGCGGACCCCGGGCGTGCTCGCCCCGTGCTCGGCCAGCCCGCCGGCCGCGGCCCAGGTCCCGGCGTCGGCGTCGCTGGTCAGGATCAGCTGGGCGCACTTGAGGCCGGGGAGGTTCCAGCCCTTGGACGCCGAGAGCGACGTGATCGAATGCCCGGCGGCCGCACCGGACGTGCTCGCGTACGGGGTGTGCCGGTGGCCGGGGTAGACGAGCGGGGCGTGGACCTCGTCGGCGAACACCCGGCCGCCGTGCTGTTCCACCACGTCCGTCACCGCCGCCAGTTCGGCCGGCGTGTACACCCGGCCCGCCGGGTTGCCCGGATTGCACAGGATCAGCAGGTGACCGCCCGCGCGGAAGGCCGCCCCGATCCCGTCCAGGTCCAGCGCCAGCCGCCCGCCGCTGGTGATCATCGGTACCTGGATGATCTGCCGGCCCAGCAGCGGCGGCACGGTGAGGAAGGGCATGTAGGCGGGGGTCGGCAGGATCACCGGGCTGGCGGGCCGGGAGAAGACCGTGATCGCCGCCTCCAGGCCCTTGATGACGTCGGGCAGCGGGCGGATCCGGGCTGGATCGACCACCCAGTCATGCTCGCGGGCCAGCCACGCGGCGACCACTTCGGCCATCTCCTGCACCGCGGCCGGGCCCAGGTAGCCGAAGTCACGCCGCGCGATCACGTCACGCAGGGCCGCCTCGACGGCCGGCGACGTCCCGAAGTCCATCTCGGCGACGAAGGCACCGAGCACGTCCGGCCCGGCGTAGGTCCATTTCAGGCCGCCGCGGCGGCGCAGCTCAGCGACGGGTACCTGGTCCAGGGCGGCAACGAGCGCCGTCATGCCCTGACGGGCAGGTTCGGTCATGGCCGGGCCATACCCGCTCCCGGCCGGGCGCATCCGGTGGGCCGCGAACCGTTACCGGGTGGCGGCGGCCAGGGCGGCGCGGATCGTAGCCGCGCTGGCCGGGCGGCCGCGTTCCTCTTCGTACGGGCCGTACGGGGCGCCGTAGACGGGCTCACCCGGCTGCTGGCGCCAGCCTTCACCTAGCGGGCCGGTGTCAACGGCACCGTAGCCGATCGAATCGAGGAACGCGGTCACCGCCGCCTTGGCCATCGGGTCATCGCCCGCGATGGGCAGGTAGCTGCGGTCGGGCGCGGCGGGCGGCCGGGCCAGCGACCGCAGGTGCTTGTAATAGATGTTGTTGAACGCCTTCACCACCGACGACCACCGCAGGTGCTGCTGCAGCAGTTCGCTGCTGGTCAGCCGCCGGGCGTCGAGGTCGGCGAGCTGCCCGTCCCGCGGCGGGTAGTAGTTGTTGGCGTCGATGACGACCTTGTTGACCAGCGGGCGGACGGGGACGCTGCGATAAGCCTTCAGTGGGATCGCGACCACCACGATGTCGCCCGCGTCGGCGGCGCCCTCCGCCATCGCGGCCCGGGCCGTGGGCCCGAGTTCGCTGGCCAGATCCTTGAGGGTGTCCGGGCCTTGTGAATTACTCAGCACCACATCGTGCCCGGCCGCCACGGCAAGCTTCGCTACGGTGCCGCCGATCATTCCGCTGCCGATGAATCCCGCAGTCGTCATACCAGCCGGAACTTCCGCGCCGCCGCGGTCATTCCTGGCCCGCGTCCTGGCCCGTGTCCTGGTCGGGCGTGCCGGGCGGGATGTCCGCGTCGAGCAGCGCGCTTACTCCGGCGGGCCGGGTGGTCGAATTCTCGCTGCGCTCCCGGAGCCGGCCGAGCGTCTCGCTGTCGCCGAGGGGAAGCGCAGCCTCCAGCCGCGAACTTTCCTGCACCGCTGGCAGGTCCATCACCGCGTCCACGAGGGTGGCGCGGCGGCCCGGAGGGATATGCCCCGGCGCCGCGCGCAGGGACGCCTGCGCGGTGCCTTCGGCTTCGGGCGGGGTTGTGACGTCGGCGGCGGCCACGGTCTCGTCGCCGTCCTTGATTTCGAGGTGATGGTGCAGGCCAGGATCGGTCATGAGATTCCTTCCTGAAAAGTGCCCGGTCGGGTACTGGCCTGATGCGAACAGCACCCGCGCTGCCGCAGACCCTGGTAACAGCCGTGCCCCGGCAGCTAGGCGTCAAACGGCCTTCCCGCTCGGAGCTGAACCGGTCACGCGACCATCAATGCCATTACTCTAAGTGACCTCATCTAGGCAGAAACGGCGGCCACAGCGTAAGATTCCGGCTGGGTTAACAAACCACGCCAGCCTGAGACGGTCACAGTTCGGCCCGCGAGCTGCATTGATCCAGCTCCGTCACGTGTACTGGCCGCTCAGTACTCTCGGCCACCGGGTATGCCCGGGCGCCGACGGGACGCCGGAGATTGTCGCAAATGGAATCCAGAGCCGAATCCGGGATGCTGTCCGCGTCATCGGTCGCTCCCGGTGAGACGGCCCGTTCACCGTTCCGGGGGCCGGGGCTGTGGGCCAGGGTGGCCCCGTTCGCCGTGGTCGCGGTCCTGGCCGAAGCCAGCCTGTTGCTGCCCTCGGGCACCGAGTCGGGGCCGGCCGCGCTGGCCAGCCTGCTGCTGCTGCTCCTGGCCGCGGCGGGTTTCCTGCTGCCGTGGGCCCGGCTGCCCCGCTGGATGACGGTGCTCGTCCCGCTGACCTACACCGGATCGGTGCTGGCCCTCGACCTGGCGGCCGGTTCCACCTCGGGGGTCGGCATCGTGATCCTGATCCCCCTGGTATGGACGGCGCTCTTCCACCGCCCGTGGGAATCGGTGTGCGTGGTGGCCGCGATCGTCGTCACCGAGGTGATCGTCTCGCTGACGCCGGTGACGGTCCCGGACGCCGTCATCGCGCGCAGGGTGATCTTCTGGACCGCGCTGGCGGCCCTGATCTCCCTCGCGACGCACGGCCTGCGCGACCGGATCCAGCGCTCACGGGAGCGGAGCGAGAAACTGCAGAGCCGCCTGCGCGAGCTCACCGTCCTGGCTGACCGGGACCGTATCGCCGCCGACCTGCGGGATACCGTCATCCAGCGGATCTTCGCGGTGGGGCTCACGCTGCAGAGCACCGCGTCCCGGGTGCCCCGCGGCGAGGTGCGCGACAAGATCGGCGCGTCCGTGAATGAACTCGATCAGACGGTCCGGATGCTCCGCGATGCCATCTTCGCGCTGGAGCAGCGGCCCAGGGAACGTGGTCTGCGCCAGGAGATCATGGAGCTCTGCGCGCAGTTGTCGCCCACACCCGAGATCAGCTTCACCGGCCCGGTGGACACCGTGGCGGCGGACACACGGGGGCAGCTGGTCGCGATGCTGACGGAAGCGCTCGGCCCGGTCCGGCGGAACGCCGTGGCCGCGCGGATCGGCATCGCCGCAGGCGACGGGTCCTGTCGCACCGTCATCGAGGCCGGCCCGGTACCCGGCATACCGAGCGAAGAGCTCACCGGCCTGCGGGGGGAGGATTTCACCCGCTTCCAGGACCGGGGTGCCGAGGCCGGGATCCACGTGGACGTCAAAGCCATCCCGGACGGTGTCCGGGTGGCCTGGCAGGTTCCGTGCGGCCCACGGGTGCCGGCGGCCGGAGCCTTACCGTCAGCCCCCCGGCGGGCTCGGCGATCAGCGCCGGTCCAGCGCGCGGTCCAGGTTGACGGCCGCGCTGATCAGGGCCAGATGGGTCAGCGCCTGCGGGAAGTTGCCCAGCGCCTCCCCCGAGGCGCCGATCTGCTCGGCGTAAAGGCCGAGATGGTTGGCGTAGGTGAGCATCTTCTCGAAGATGGTCCGGGCTTCCTTGAGCCGCCCGGCCCGGGTGAGTGCCTCGACATACCAGAACGAGCAGAGGTTGAAGGTGCCCTCACCGTCGGCGATACCGTCGTGGCCGGTGATCGCGTACCGGGAGACCAGGCTGTCGGAGGTGAGCTCGGCGCCGATCCGGTCCAGCGTCGACAAGAAGCGCGGATCGGTCGGCCCGGCGAACTTCACCAGCGGCATCACCAGGACCGAGGCGTCGAGCAGCTTGCTGCGGGGGTGCATGACGTACGTGCGCAGCCCGGGGTCCCAGCGTCGTTGCCGATGCGCACCGGCCGTGACCCCCGGTAGCCTGGTGGTCGAGGATGGTCTGTCAACTTCTCGGCCCTAAAGGGCCAAGCTTGTAACTAGGCTTCGGCTGGCTGCCGGTCTGCCTGTCACGTCTTGACCGCAGTTTTCCCGCGGCCGGGACGGATGACTGCCGCCCCGCGTCCCGCACACCCGCTGCGCGAGCAGCGATGTTGCGGGAAGCATTCCGGTCTGCGTGCGCAACGACGCCGCAGTCCCGGCAGATGAAAAGCGCTTGGTTAACGCGATTAGCTTTTTCTATGTGGTGGCAGTCCGCTAGCTTTTTCTATGTGGTGGCAGTCCGCGCATTCCTTCGAGGTGTACGCCGGATCAACGCAGACCACCGGCACCCCGGCACGCTGTGCCTTGTACTCGATGAAGGAACCGAGCTGAGCGAACGACCAGGAACTCATCATGACCCGCTGGGGCTTACGGTGCCGTACCCGTGCGCGGATGCCCGTGAGGTCTTCCAGGGCGATGCCGCGTCCGGTGCGTTCAGCCTCGGTCACGATGTGCTTAGAAATGCGGTGATTGATATCCCGGCCGCGCCGCTGTTCTTTGCGCCGCTGCCGTTTCAGTACTCGTTTCGCCGGCCTGGTCTGCTTCGCCTGGAGCTTCCTGCGCAGCGCAAGCTGGCGACGCCGGTACCGGTTGATGCTCCGGCCTGCCATGCGCTCACCGTCGCTGGTGGTGGCGATGCTGACGATGCCCAGGTCGACGCCCAGCCATCCTGCGGGGTGATCGTTCAGCGCGGCTCCGGGAACATCCACGGTGACAATCAGCAGCCACATGCCATAGTCGCCTTGTCCCGCTTGGTTAACAGCCTCAAAGGCGTGTCCTCCCGGCGACTGCCAGAAGAGTTCCCAGCACAGGTCAATCGTGCGGTTATACACGGACGATTCTGGTCGCCGCCGTACTTTGCCGACTCATGCGGTGGCGCTCCGCTGAGCATCGCACGAGAGTACATCGAAAATCAGCGCCGGCCCGCGTAGCCATTCCTCCCGGCCCTGAAGGACCGAGGTTCCTGGCTACGTCTGCTGAAGTGTCCTCGCGCCCGTCGACCGTGTACATGATCATGATGTCGCGTTCGCGGGTGGCCGACTCACAGCGCCGCTCCACCCGTTCCATGAACGCGTGGGGATGGTGGGCCGGCGAGAAAGTCAGCGCCAGGCGTGAACGGGGTCGTTGGTGTGCATGTGCTCGATGTAGCGCTGGGTCATCAGCCGGAGCGCTTCCGGGCGGTCGGCCGCGCCGTGGTTGCTGAGGGCCGCGACGGTGGCAGTCTGCCAGGCGGCGCCGGTCTGGCCGCCGAGGCAGCGCTGCTCGATGATGTCCAGCAGGCGGTCGGCGTGCTCGGTGGCGACACCCCAGCGGGCCAGGCCGTCGCGGGCCAGCGGCAGGAGCCGGCGCAGGACGAGCTCGGCGGCGGGCGCCTCGCCGAGGCCGGGCCAGTAGAGCCGCGCGTCCATGCCGCGCCGCGCCGCCTCGTGCAGGTTCTCCGCCGCCGTGGCGAACGACAGCTGCGACCAGATCGGGCGCTGCGCCTCGGCCAGGGCACGCAGCAGCCCGTAGTAGAAGGCGGCGTTCGCGATGACGTCGGCGACGGTCGGGCCGGCCGGCAGAACCCGGTTCTCCACCCGCAGGTGCGGCACGCCGTCCGACACCGCGTAGACCGGGCGGTTCCAGCGGTAGACGGTCCCGTTGTGCAGGCTCATCTCGGACAGCTGCGGGCAGCCGCCCCGATCAAGCGTGACCACGGGATCTTCCTCATCGCACAGCGGCAGCAGCGCCGGGAAGTACCGGATGTTCTCCTCGAACAGGTCGAACACCGAGGTGATCCAGCGCTCGCCGAACCACACCCGCGGGCGCACGCCCTGATGCTTGAGCTCGTCGGGCCGGGTGTCGGTGGCCTGCTCGAACAGCGTGATCCGGGTCTCGTCCCAGAGCCGCCGACCGAACAGGAACGGGGAGTTGGCCGCCACGGCGACCTGGACACCCGCGATGGCCTGGGCCGCGTTCCAGTAGTTCGCGAACTCTTCCGGGCAGACCTGCAGGTGCAACTGGACACTCGTGCAGGCGGCCTCCGGGGTGATGCTGCCGGCGTGGGTCAGCAGCCGTTCCGGCCCGTCGATCGCGATCCGCATGTCCTCACCCCGGGCCGCGAAGATCTGCTCGTTCAGCACCCGGTACCGCGCATTGGCCGAGATGGTGTCCTCGTTCATGTGCTCTTCGCGCAGCGTGGGCAGGATGCCGACCATGACAAGCCGGCTGCCGGTGCTGCGGGCCTTCTCGTCGGCGCAGTTGAGGCTGGCCCGGATCTCCTTCTCCAGGTCCGCCAGGGCGTCCCCGCTGAGCTCACGCGGCGGCACGTTGATCTCGAGGTTGAACTGGCCGAGCTCGGTGGCCCACGCCGGGTCCGCAATGGCGGCCAGCACGTCACCGTTGCGCATGGACGGCTCGCCCCGGGAGTCCACGAGGTTCATCTCGATCTCGACGCCGACCAGCGCCGGGTCGCCCTCGAACCGGTGCTCGCGCAGCATGCGGGCGAACACGTCCAGCGAGCGCCGCACCTTGTCGCGGTACCTGCGGCGGTCCTCGCCGGTGATCTTGATTGCGTCAATGTCGCGGCCCATGAGGCCTCCGCTCACTTACGGGGGAGACCAGAGAATACTCCGCACGTCTTTTCTCCACCCTCGCACGCCGTCGCAGCCGATGCTAGCCGTCCGCAGATTCGGCCAGCGCAGCCCGGATCGCGGCGGCGAACTCGCCGGGACACTCCAGCGGGGCGAAATGGCCGGCCCCGTCCACAAAGCGGACGGCGATGTCGCTGAAGAACTCCCCCACCTGGTCCGCCCAGGCGCGCGGGAACAGCGGATCGTACTCCGGCCACAGCACGGTGGCCGGAACCGCGATCCGGTCGTCCGGGTCCGGCGCCTTTTCGGCCAGGGACCGGGCCACCGCACCCGCGCCCGACCGGTACCAGCCGATCGACGCGGTGAACGCGCCGGGCATGCCGTACACGGCGACCAGGTGGTCGAGGTCACTCTCGCTGACGATGAAGGAGGGACCGGACCAGTGCGACCAGAAGTGCGACAGGTAGGCGCGTACCGCGGCCGGCGCCCCGTCGATCAGTTCCGCGGCCAGCGGAAGCTGGTGGAAGGACTGATACCAGAACTCCCGCTGCGGCTGCGGGTCGAGCACCCGGTGGCCGATGCCCGGCAGCGGTGGGGCGATGATCAGCGCCCGGATCAGGTCCGGATTCTCCTGCGCGACGGTCTGCGCGATCCGGCTGCCGATGTCGTAGCCGACCAGCACCGGGCGGTTCAGGGCCAGCTCGCGGATCAGCCCCAGCACGCTGCGGGCCTGGGCCGCGGCGCTGTACTGCTCGGCGGGGTCGGCCGGGTGCTTGTCCGATTCGCCGAACCCCCGCAGGTCCGGGACGACGACGTCGCTGTCCCGGGCGAGGTCGGCGGCGAGCACGCGGTAATCGGTGCGGTCTCCCGGCCAGCCGTGCAGCAGGACCACTGGCTGGCCGACCCCAGAACGGTCGAAGGCGAGCCGGAACCCGTCGACCGGCTCGCTGTGCGGCATCGGCGCCTCCCGGATCGGGACAGTTCCAGACCCGTCAAATTACATCCCGGTAGCGTGCTGCGCTAGCGGCGGGCCGGGGCGGGGGCGAGTACCCCGCAGCCGGCGACACCGCCGGGGCGGGCCCCCTCCGCCTGCCCCGGCACTGGCGCCGGTGAAGAGGCTGGGCCCCCCTCCCTGCAGGGAGGGGGGCCCAGCCTCTGTCCCCCCCACTGCGCCCAGCTAACTAGGAAATTGCGTAGCGGGCCATCCCCGAGTTCGGGGATGAGCCGGGTACAGCGGCCGGGCCTACACTCCATACGGCAGGGCGTTTGCCTGCCATCCGGCCCGCCCGCTCAGAACGCCCGCTCAGACCGACCGAACCGCAGACCGAGGACACCGATGACGCTCCAGCCCGCCACCTCACTGATGGCGCACGTCGCCGCGCCGTCCGGGCTGGTCGTCAAGATCGGTGAAGGGAGCCGGCTGGTTTTCGGCCGCGGCGCCGACGCGGACCTGACGATCGCCGTGGGGCGGGGCCTGTCGCGCCGGGCTGGAGTGATCAGCGTGCTGCCGGACGGCGCGTGGATCGCCAACATAAGCCGTACGCACGCGCTCTACACCGAGGGCGAGGGGTACCGGATCAGGCTGCCCCGGATGGAGGAAGAGGGCGAGCCCACCGGTGGCTGGTTCGTGCGCAGCGGGACCACGCTGGTCGGCTCGCGCGCGATGCTGGACGAGGGACAGCCGCTCGCCGTGACGGTCAGCGGGAACGGCCGCAGCTGGGACACGCCGAGCGCACTGGGTGCCGACGACAGCCGCGTCCGAACGGACGTGGACTCGACCCTGCTTCCGCTGTACCTGGATCCGATGACGAAGATCTTCCTGGTCGCGCTGATGTGGTGCCGGCCCTGGCTGCTGGACCCGGCCGCCACCACCCCGCTGCCCCGGACGCCGGAGATCGCCCGGGCGGCGCTGGAGGCGACCGGCGCGTACCACGAGCTGGAGCGATTCGACCGCGAGCAGGAATTCCGCGACCGGCTGTCGGCGCGGGTCGGCGAGCACATCAAGGTCCTGCGGCGCAAGATCACCGAGCGCGGCCTGATCGGGCCGGGCAAGCGCCTATCCGACGAGGTGGTGGTGCGCATCCTGATCGAGCACGGCATCATCACCCGGGGCGATCTCGGCCGGCTGAACAACCCGGTCTGGTGCTCCCGGCAGGAGGACCTGTGGTGGACCCAGGTGCCCTAGACGGTCAGCGCCCTGCGCTGAGCGCGGCGCCGTGACCGGGCGACAGGCCCAGCGCCTGCGGGGGCGGGACGGTGGGAGGCGGCCCCGACGGAGGCCGGTCGTGCGGGGGTTTTCCGGTGGGCGCCGGAGTCACCCTGAACTCGGTACTGGCCGACTGCACTCCGTTCGAGTCCTTGGCCAGGACGTGGTAGGTGCCGACCGGGATGCCTTTCCTGAAGAAGTCGTGGTCCTGGTCGATCGTGAAGTTGAAGGTTCCCTTGGGGTCGGCCTGTGGCTCGAACTTCGCCGTCCCGAAGCCGACCAGCGCTATCGACACGTGAGTCGACGGGACGAATCCGCTGCCGTGAATCTGGAAACCGGTGTACGGGTCACCCTGCGGCTGCCCCATGGTCAATTTCGGCGTGTCGCTCGTGCCGTCGGCCGGTGAGGGCGGCGGATCGGCACCGGGCGGCGGCCCGAGCTGGCTGGCCCCGCTCTGCGACGGGACCAGTCTGGGCCCGACGACCGCGCCCCCGATCACCAGCGCGGCGGCCCCGACCAGCACCCCGGACGCGACCAGGGCGGTGCGGGTACGTGACCGCGGGGATCCTCGCGGGTTAGTGGGCGGGTTGCTGGGCGGGTTGCTGGAAAAGGCCGCCACCGTGCCGTTGGCCCCCTCTTTTGGCGGGGTCTGCGTGCGCCGCCGGTGGCTCGCGGGCGGGGTGATCGACGCCGGGAGGGCCGTGTGGGACGCCGAGGTCGGGTCCTCGCTGGCGGGTTCCGGCCCGGCGCGCAGGGCGGGCTGCGGGCTGCGCTGGTACTCCCCGATCAGCGCCATCGCCGAATCCGGCAGGTAGGAATGGGCTTCGGCGGGGTCGGCGGAGGCCTCCACGAAGGAGCCCAGCCCGGCCAGCAGAGCCGCCGACGTCGGCCGCATCCGCGGGCTGCGTTCCAGGCACGCCATGACCAGGCTGGCCAGGTCCGCCGGGAGGCAGGCCAGATCGGGCGGCTCGGTGGCCAGCTTGACCAGCACGTCCATGACCGTCTCGCCCTGATAGGGCCCGTGGCCAGTCGCGGCGAACAGCAAGGTGGCGCCCAGCGAGTACACGTCACTGGCCAGCGACGCGTGCTGGGAGTCCCGGGCCTGCTCCGGCGCCATGTAAGCGGGCGTGCCGACCGCACCCCGGGTGACCGTGAGCTGGATACGCTCGGCGGCGCGGGCCACGCCGAAGTCGATCACCCGGGGGCCATCCGGGGCCACGAGCACGTTGGACGGCTTGAGGTCACGATGCACCAGGCCGGCGAGGTGAATCGATTCCAGCGCCTCCGCGCAGCCGGCGGCGAGCCACCGCACCGTCGGCACCGGCAGCGGGCCGCAGACCCGCACCAGCCGACTCAATGACGGGGCCGGGACGTAGGCGGTCGCCAGCCAGGGCATCTCGGCCTCGGGGTTGGCCGCGACCACGGCCGCGGTGAAGACCCCGCTCACCCGGCGCGCGGCGGCGACCTCCCGGGCGAAGCGGATGCGGAAACCGGGCTCCTCGGCCAGGTCGATTTTGATCGTCTTGACCGCGACCAGCCGCCCGGCCGTCGACCGGCCCAGGTACACCTGTCCCATGGCCCCGGCGCCCAGGCGGCCGATCAGCGCGTACGGCCCAATCTGGTCGGGGTCCCATCGGCGCAGGGGCTCCAGCGTGGGCTGCGACACTATCATTGGCCTCCCGTGGCCCCGGCGACTAAGCACCATGATGCCGAATGTAGCGAATTTCGTGTCTGATTCCGAGATTGTGAATTGGAATGCATCCGCGTGTACGTACCTGTTGCGGACTCCGGAACCGTGGGCGCGGCAGGCCGCTACAGCCAGGCGATCCAGGCGCCCGGGGCACCAGTTCAAGCGCAGCTGGCATCGGCAGCATTCTGACCAGCAGGAATAAACGGCACACCATTTACCTGACGGCGCCGCCGGTCCGGCGCGCCCGTTTTGGCGGTTGCCACCGGGCCGGTCACCGGCACGACCAAAAAAGTTATAACTTTCCGGTGACGTGGCGGTACCAATACCGTCTTCTCTTCGCGTTTCCTTCATGTTCGGCGGCGAGCGGCCGCCGGGCCGCCCCGGCCGCGGTCAGCGAGGAATCGGGGCATTCATCGCCGGCCCGCGTCAGGGGCGCAGGCCGGCGAGCAGGTCGGTTTCGGGGACGGGAGCGCCGGTGGTGTCGCGGACCTTGATGAAGTGCTCGAACCCGAACGTGTTCGCGGCGAGCTCCGGCGGGATCTGGCTGAACCAGGATTCCTGGATCTGGCTCGCGTGCGCGAACAGCGCGTCCCGCTTCCGGGCGAGCACCGGGCGGATGTCGACCGTGGTGGTGATGCGGGCCTCCTCCGCGGCCGCCTGCCGGCGCTGCTCGTCGGTCAGCGTCATCACCGGCATGTCCACGCCGGCTTCGCGCAGCGCGTCCCGCAGCTTCTGCCAGTCGCTGCCGCGCATGGCCGTCAGGTACAGCTTGGCCGGGATCCCGGTCTGCGCCACCGCGGCCTGCGCCGTCTGACTGGCGTAGACGTGGTCGGGGTGCTGGTAGAGGCCCTTGTCGTCGTAGCTGATGACGACCTGCGGGCGGTACTGCTCGATCAGGGCGGCGATCCGCCCGGTCACCTCGGCGAAGGGGACGTTGCAGAAGGCGTCCGGCCGGGTCTTGTAGTCCCACTCCGGCATGCCCGAGTCGTGATAGCCCAGCAGTTCCAGGTGGCCGACGCCGAGAATCTTGGCCGACTGCCGCAGTTCGGACAGCCTGAGCCCGGCCACCGCGTCGGTGACGTGCCCGTCCTGACCCGGCTTGACGCCGCCCGGGGCGTCGCCGAACTCGCCATTTGTGCACGTGACGACGACGGTGCGGATGCCCTCCGCGGAGTACGTGGCCAGCACTCCGCCGGTGCCCGACGCTTCGTCATCGGGATGCGCGTGCACGGCCATCAGGGTCAGGGTTTCTGCCATGAACCCCAGATTGCCCGAAAACCTGCTCAACGTGAAACCGGCGCGCGTTTCGCCGGGCGACGCTGACTAGGCGGGCCTGCTCTTGCGGAGCCGGTCGAGGGCGCGGCGAGCGTCCCGGATCGCCGCGGCGGCCGCCCGGGATCTGCGCTTCGCACCGGCCAGCAGGTCCTCGGCGTCTTCCAGCTGCTGCTCGAGCTCGCCGACGGCCTCCGCCCGGGCCCGTTCGGCAGATTGCGCGGCACCGGCAGCCTGAACAGCCTGCTGTACCGCCTGCTCCGCGGCGGTGATCGCATCGCGCCGTTCGCGCTCGGCCTGCTCGCGCTCGGCCCGGGCCCGTTCGGCCTCCCGTTCCGCCCGCTCGCGTTCGGCCTGTTCGCGTACCGCCCGGTCCGGGCAGGCCTGTTTGGCCCGCTGATCTCCCGCCCGCTCCGGTCCGGCCCGCTTCCGGGCCGGCCGGGCGACATAGCGCGGCGCGTCGCCGTCCCGGCCCGCGTCCCGGCGGGTGTCCTGGCCCGCGTTCTCGGCGGGACCGAAGCCGAAGCCGGACCGTTCGACCGGGCGGACCAGGGTGCCCGCCGCCAGTTCCGCCGCGACCTTTGGATCGGCCACCGCGGCGGTGAGGGTGGCGGCCACTTCCTCCTGCACAGCGACTGGCGCGTCGCGCTGGCCGGCGTCGGCCAGCGCCCGCCGGGTCAGCGCGGCGATCAGGTCACGGCGCGCCTGCGACAGTTCCCGCAGCCTCCGGCCGTCCAGCGAGCGGCCCGCGTCACGCAGGTCGTCGCCGAGCGCGGTCAGCCGGGACGGGACGCCCGGATCACTGTGCACCAGGCGGTTGACGACCCACGCCGACCGGGTCGGCTTGCGCAGGCCCGTGATCGCTTTCGCGGCCGCGCGCTCCCCGGACGCGCGCGCCTGCGCCGCGAGGTCGCCGCGGCGCTGGATAAAACCGGCGGGATCGCCGGCGTACAGCTCCGCCGCGGCCTCGCGCACCAGCCCAGTGCCAGCCCCACTGGCGGCGTCATCGGCGGCCACTTCTATATCGTTCCCCACTCGGGGGCTAATCATGATCACCGAGCGAAACTGCCGGTAATTACCGGGCTGGCGCCCGGGCGACGGCCGCCGGTGCCCGGCGCACGGCTAGTTCGGCATCACCCTGGCCGCGACGGTAGCCGTCCAGAAGCTATTCCTGATCAGCTGGCTCGTCATCATCGTGGTGCTTACAGGGCCGGGCTGGCATGATCGATGACTTGACATCCTCCCCCGCCTAGGGGCGGGGGATTCCAGCCGCTTATCTCCCGGTCAGGAGGCATGCGGTTGAGGTTCGCGGTTCACAGGCCCGGCATCCCGGACGCCTCCCCGCGCAGTCACGGCGTGCCCCGCCGCGATGTTGTGGGCCGCGTTCAGGTCGGCGTTGTCGGCGTACCCGCAGGCCACGCAGCAGAACAGGGCTTGGCTCTTGCGGCCCGGCCTTGACCGCGACAACACGGAAGCCCTCGTCGCGTCCGGCTTTGCGCCAGCCCGGGCGGCGGTGGGTGCCGGCCGAGAAGCCGGCCATCGTCTGGGAGAAGTCCCGCAGCGCTTGCTGCTGCACCATCTGGCTTCCCGCCCGCAGCCACCGGTGGTGCGCCCGAGCTTGGGTAAGCTGCCTGCATTGCTCCAGGTAGCCCGGCGCACCCGTGCGGCCGGGACGCCACCAGGACTGCTGCTCGGCGGCGAGGTTCCACACGTACCGGGCGTCCGCGCAGTGACCTCGAAGCGCTGCTTGCTGGGCGGCCGTCGGCGCCAGCCGGTAACGCGACATTCGAACACTCTATCGACTATCACTGACATTCCGGAGGAGGTGAGGCGGCGTTTCCTCCCGGGCCCGAAGGCCGGGGCTTCCACGCCGCAATCCTGATGACCGTCGTAAAGATCAACGCGATTACCGTCCCGGCGGACAGCGGGGACGAACTGGCCCACCGGTTCGCGGCCCGCGCGGGCGCCGTCGATGACCAGGAGGGCTTCGAGGGTTTCGAACTGCTCAAGCCGACCGACGATCGCCTGACCTGGCTGGTGGTCACGCGGTGGCGCGACGAGGCCTCGTTCCGGGCCTGGCTGCATTCGCCCGCCTTCGGGCACGGGCACCGGTCCGCAGCCGAACGGAGCGGCGGCGAGGCTCCGCCCCCGGTCGGGACGGACAGCGAGCTGTGGTCGTACGAGATCGCGGGCGGCTCCGGCGGCTGAGGCCCGCCAGCCGGGCCGGCCGCTCCAGGTTCGGGCCCCCGCGCGCGGGAGGCGGCGCCCCGTAGCGCCGCGCCCATAGCCCGGTTGCTGCGGGGGCCTGGGTGACTCCGCACCTCGGCCACCTAGCGGGCCAGCCCCTCCTAGTAGTCTTCGCGCGAAGGGGTGATCACGGTGGAACCAGGGCGTGGGCCCGAATGGCGGCCGCTGAAGCGGCACGAGAGCCATGAGGCAGAAGAAATGGTCGAGCGGGCCGCTGGGCTCGCCAAGGATTCCCATGCCCGGACCCGGCACGCTGCCGTCCTGGTCAAGGACGGCAGCATGGTCGCCTGGGGCACCAACGGCGTGCCCTTCCCCGGCGAAGACCACTGCTACTGCAAGTACGCGGAGTTCGGCGTACACGACAACTGCCGGACGCACGCCGAGCAGCGGGCCATCAACCTCGCCCGGGAGGGCGACGGCTGGAAGATGCTGCAGGGCTCGAAACTCATCTACGTCCGGCTCGAAGCCGACAACTCCGTCCGGCTGCAGGACCCGCACTTCTGCGCTCGCTGCAGCCGCCTGGCGCTGTCCCTGGGGATCGCGGAATGGATCTTCGCGCTTTCCGACGGGCTGGTCGGGTACTCCGCGGCGGACTACGACGGCATCGCCCAGCTCCGCTGGTAAGAATCACTCCGTTCCGTCGCTGACGATCACCCGCCGTGGCGGACGACGACGCTCAGATAGTCCCGCTCGTGGACGTTTTCATGACGGGTGACCGCATCAATCGATCCGGGCCCAGGGACGGCCAGCCGGCCATCACCTCGTCCCGCGCGGTCACTCCAGGGGAACACATGACCGAATCATCCCATGAGGCACTGACATTTTGGATGTGTGATCGATTACTTGGCACGCAACCCCTTGGGACCTTGCGGTCTCTTGCGACGCGCGCACGTCCGTGCCCATAGCCCCTTGAGACCGCGGCAACGACGGTAGGTTTCGTCGCAAGGTCTGGCTCGCCCACTACATAAGGGAGCGTGAAGACGTGCCATCCAGCGACGCAACCCTGAGCCCGGAAATGCCGGAGATGCCCGCCGATCTACCGGGCTCGAGCCTGACCGGCTCGACCGTCGACCTCGCGACCGACGAGCCGAAGTCCGTGCTGGACCGGATACTGAGCTGGGTACCGCGCGTCCTGTCCAGCAAGCCGCACGTGATCGTGCTGATAGGACTGGGTGTCTACCTGATCGTTCTGCCCCTGGTGGGAGTCAACGTGAGCGCGAAGTCCGAGCTCATCGGGGGCAATTACACCAACGTCACCAGCGACATCGGCGCCTGCATCGCGGCCGGCGGCACGCTGCACCTGATCAGCCAGAACCGCAAGCGCAGCCGGGTGGAAGCCGAACGGATGCGGCTGGCCCAGGAGACGCACCGGCTGCTGCATTACGTGTGCCACGACGCGGCCCTGCAACTCGGGCACATGGCCATGGGCGAAGGCCCGGGCACCAAGCCGCCATTCCCCGCAGCCGGGGAGAAGCCAGAGCCCCAGTAGCGCGCAGCCAATACCGCTCGGGTAAAACCACTCGGTCAGTACCGCTCAGTCAGGTTGGCCCGGTTGGCCGGGGATCGTACGGCTCGGGCCACTCTGCTTTGCCGGATGTCAGGAGGTTGGCTGGTGACAACAGCATTCGTGCTCGGCGGCGGGGGGGTCCTGGGAGCCCATGAGGTGGGCATGCTCCGGGCGCTGGCCGAAGCCGAGGTGCGGCCGGACATCGTGGCCGGCACGTCCGTGGGCGCCATCAACGGCGCCTTCGTCGCGGCGGACCCGGCGGGCGCCGCGGAACGGCTCGGCGAGCTCTGGCGGGGCTCGCACCTGCAGCGCGCCTTCAGCGGGACCCTCTTGAGCCGGGCCGCGCGGCTGGCCCGGTCGGGCAACCACCTGCACTCAATCGAGCCGCTGCGCCAGATGCTCGAGGCCGCGCTGCCCGCGGCGGACTTCGCCGACCTCAAACTGCCTTTCAACTGCGTCGCGGCGAGCATCGAACGGGCCAGCGCCCAGTGGTTCACCAGCGGCCCGCTCGTCCCCGCCGTGCTGGCCTCGTGCGCGGTGCCCGCCCTGCTGCCGCCAGTGGAGATCGACGGCGAGCACTACTTCGACGGCGGCCTGGTCCATTCCATCCCCATCGGCCGTGCCATTGATCTGGGCGCCCGGACGGTCTACGTGCTGCACGTCGGACGGATCGAGCGCCCCCTGGCCCCGCCCAGCCGGCTGTGGGAAGTGGGGCTGGTGGCCTTCGAGATCGCCCGCCGGCACGATTTCCACGAGGAGATGTCGGCGCTGCCGGACGACGTGACGGTGCATGTCCTGCCGTCCGGGGGAACTCAGCGGCCGCCAAACCTGGCCCAGCTCCGTTATCGCAAGAAGAGCGACGTGGATGCGAACATTGAGCGGGCCTACGTCGCGTCCGCGAAATACCTCGCGGCGCGGGCCTGACCCCGACGGAGGACCGACGATGCTCCCGCCCCGTCTGATCCGGCGCCTGATCCTGGCGCCCCTGGTCGTCGTCATCGCCGTCGCGCTGATCGTGCTCTTCCCGGTACTGGCCGTCGTAACCATGGTGTTCGCGCTGGTGGGACGCCTCGCACGGCTCTCCAGACGCGGCCGCATGCGGAGCCTGCGGCTGCTGTGGTTCGCGGTCGTCTGGCTCGCCGCCGAGACCGCGGCGCTGTTCGTGTCCCTCGGTCTGTGGATCGCCAGCGGGTTCGGCGGCCGGCTGCGGACCGAGCCCTTCCAGAACCGCAACTACGCGACCATGCGCTGGTTCTTGGCCCAGGTATACCGCTCCGCCATCTACACGTTCGGGCTGCGGATCGAGATCGAGGAACCGCCGTTGACGGCGGAAGAACGCCTGGCGCGCCTGGCGCGCCCGGTGATCGTGCTCAGCCGGCACGCGGGGCCGGGCGATTCAATCCTGCTCGTACACCACCTGCTCAGCATGTACGACCGGCGGCCGCGGGTGGTCATGAAGGCGGCGCTGCAGCTCGACCCCATCCTGGATGTCATGGCCAATCGCGTGCCCAACGTGTTCATCGGCCGCCGCGAGGGAGGGCGGCACCTCTACACCGAGGAGATCGAGCGGCTGGCCCGCGGCCTGGACCAGGACGGGGCCCTGGTGATCTTCCCCGAGGGCGGCAACTGGACGCCCGGGCGCTGGCGGCGCGGCATCCAGCGACTGGAGCGGCGCGGCCGGCGGGACCTGGCGGCCGCGGCGCGGCAGATGCCGAACCTGCTGCCGCCGCAGCCGGGCGGGGTGCTCGCCGCGATCGGCGCCTGCCCCGAGGCGGACGTCATCTTCGTCGCGCACGCCGGCCTGGACGGGCTGGTCACCCTGGGCGACATGTGGCGGGACCTGCCGATCGACCAGACCGTGCGCGCCCAGTGGTGGCGCGTCCCGTTCGACCAGGTGCCACGGTCGGCGGGCCATGAGGCCCAGGTCAAATGGCTGTACGACTGGTGGCAGCGGATCGACGCCTGGATCACCGAGCACCGGCCGACCGACGCGCCGGGCACCGCGGAGCCGGACAGCCCAGCCGCCGCCACGCCGTCCTTAGATCGGCCGAACCCCCGCGGCCGCAGCCGCGCGTGGATGGAGCAGCGGAACCCGGCGTCCAGGTGCGGGCACGGCTGCCCGGGAGCCTTGTCGACGGCGAAGTCGGCGGACGCGGAAAATCCGGGCGCCACGCAGCACAGCGCGGCGCAGCTCGCGCAGTCAGCCCGCAGGCTCAGGCGTCAATCCATCACCCCGGACGCCAGCTTCACGGGCGCCGACAGCGGCGCGGCCAGCGGCCCGGTCAGGCCGTGGCGGGCGGCGAGCCACGCCGGGTCGAGGTAGCTCATCCACACCGCACTCTCGTCGTCCTCCCAGACCAGGATCTTCAGCGGGAGGTCGAGGGCGGCCAGCGGAGCCGCCACCATGACCGGCGTGCCCGCCGCCGGGCTGCCGAAAATCACCAGCTTCGTCGCGCGCAGCGACAGCTCGGCCTGCTCGGCCTCGGCACTCTGGTCGATGACCCCGAACAGCGTGGCCCCAGCCGCGCCGATCAGCGTGGCCAGCCGCTCGGCTGTAGCCGCGACGGACAGCGGGCTGCGCGTACTGACGATCCCGTCGATCGGATGTGTTCCGGCGGGCGCTTCGATCATGGTTCCTCTCCGGCGTTTTCCGGCCGGCTGTCCGGGCGCAGGACCAGGCGGCCGGCGGCGTAGTCGGGCATGCGGGGTAGCTCACCGCGTTTCATGAGGATATCGGCGACCGGCAGGATGCGCCGGCGCGGGTTCATGAACGTGGGCACGGGCACTCGCTGGGCGATGCTGCCGGGCGCCCTCCGGGTGCGAGCGGGCGCGGCCGATACCGTACGAGAGTGAACTCGATCATCGCGCACATGGGCGCCCCGGACTATGAGGATTTCGTCCGGCTCGCCGAGGATCACGAGCACGTCGCGCTGGACACGACGATGGCGTTCACCAGTTTCTTCGACGAGCTCGCTCCCTTTCCGCCCGGCCTGCTCCCCCGCGTGCGCGACCTCGGCCTGACCGGGAAGGTGCTGCTCGGCACGGACTTCCCGAACATCCCTATCCCTACGCCGAGCAGATCGCCGCGCTCACTCGCCTGGACCTGGGCCCGGACTGGCTCCGCACGGTCTGCTGGGACAATCCGGTCCGCCTCTTCGGCGATAGCCACCTGGCCCCGGCGCGCGAGCTTCCGTAGCGGCGCAGCCCCGGGACGTCGGCCTCAACGGCGAGTGCGGATCCGTGCCGATTTTCCGCGCGGGTTCAGCGGAAAAGTCGGCACGGATGGCCGGCGCCGCTGGGGAGGTACTTTGCGCCTGGGCCGCGCGCTACGCCAGGGAGAGAGCGGCCAGCGCGGCGTTAACGATGGAGCCGGGCAGCAGGTCGTGCAGCTCGTACAGCTCACGGACGCTGCCGGACTGGCCGAACTGGTCCACGCCGAGCGGCACGGCCGGGACGCCGAGCGCCGAGCCGAGCCAGGCCATCGCGTGCGAGGCGGCGTCGTGCACGGTGACCAGCGGCGCCCCTTGCGGGAACGCCGCGCGCAGCGCACCGGGGATCGACGGGGTGGCCGCCGTGCGGATGCCGTGCCGCAGGGTGCGCTGCCACGCGGTGTGCAGGCGGTCCAGGGACGTGACGTCGACGACGTGCGCGGCGATACCCTCGTCGGCGAGCTCAGCGGCGGCCGCCAGCACCTCGGGCAGGACGGCGCCGCAGGCGGCCAGGTGGACCTGCGGCGCGCCGCCTTCCGCCCGTGATGACGCGTCGACCAGGCGGTAGGCGCCGGCCAGCACCTGGCGGCGGAGCACCGCCTCGCCGATCCGGTCGGTGGCGGCGGCGAACGGCGCCTGGTCCAGCGGCCGGGTGCTCAGCCGGAAGTAGTAGGCGCCGTTCTCGGCGGGGACCGCGGTGGTGGTCTCGGCCGGCCCGGATGCGATCCGGCCCGAGGGCGTCACAGACCAGCCAGTCGAGCGCCGCAGCGTAGGCCGGCTCGAGGAAAGTCACGTTCGGAAGCTCAAGGCCGATCGAAGGGGTGATGGTCGACTGATGCGCGCCGCCCTCGGGCGCGAGTGTGACGCCGGAGGGCGTGCCGGCGATGAGGAACCGGGATCCGGAGTAGACGGAGTAGATGAAGGCGTCCAGGCCGCGGCAGACGAACGGGTCGTAGACCGTGCCGACCGGCAGGAGCGGCTGCCCGGACAGGTCCCAGGCCAGGCCGAGCTGGCCGAGCAGCAGGAACAGGTTCATCTCGGAGATGCCGAGCTCGATGTGCTGGCCCTTCGGTCCCTCCGACCACCGCAGCACGGAGTCGTCGCGCCATGACCGCCGTTCGACCGGGGCGAACACGCCGACCCGGTTGATGAACCCGGCCAGGTTGGTCGAGGTGGCCACGTCCGGCGCCGACATCACCAGGTAGGGCGCCAGGGGCTGGTCGCGGGACAGGCTGACCAGGGTCCGGCCGAACGTCTCCTGCGTCGACACCGGCCGGGTACCGGACGTACCCGTGGCCGCGGGCACGCTGACCGGCGCGGCGGGGGTGCGCGGCTCCCGGCGCAGGGCCTCCCGGCGCTGGCTGCACAGGATGCCGGCCGCGGTCGAGCCGTCGAACCGATCCCATTCGGTCTGCGGCGTCAGGCCGAGGCCGGCCCGCATCTCGTCGATCTGCTTGGGCACCAGCAGCGCCGAATGGTTGCGCGGGTCGCCCGCGATCGGCAGGCCCCACCCCTTGACCGTGTAGGCGAAGATCACGCTGGGCCGGTCGCGGACCTCGTCGCAGGCCGCGTAGGCGGCGAGCATGCTGGCCATGTCGTGGCCGCCGAGGTCGGTGAGCAGCGGCGCCAGTTCCTCGTCGCGGACGTCGGTGAGGGCACGGTCCACACCGGGCGGCGCACCGTCGGTGAACCGCTCCCGCAGTTGCTCGCCGGACAGGCCGAACAGCGACTGATAGTGCTCGTTCGGCATGTTGTTGATCCAGGCCCGCAGCGCGGCTCCGTCGGGCCCGGCGAACCTGGCCTGCAGCTGGCGGCCATACTTGACCTCGACGACGTGCCAGCCCGCCGCCTCGAACTGGCCCTTCCAGTGCGCGATGCGGACGCCGGGGACGACGCGGTCCAGGGACTGACGGTTGAAGTCGATCACCCACATGACGTTGCCGAGCCCGTGGGTGACCGGGTCGAAGACCGCTTCCCACACGTTGCCCTCGTCCAGCTCGGCGTCGCCGAGCAGCGCGATGAACCGGGACGGCGGGCGCTCACCGAAGTGCGCGTCGACGTAGCGCCGGGCCACGGCTGCGAACAGCGGGGCGACCGCACCGAGCCCCACTGATCCGGTCGAGAAGTCGACATCGTCGGGGTCCTTGGTCCGCGACGGGTACGCCTGCAGGCCGCCGCGGGCGCGCAGCGTGGTCAGGTACTTCCGGTCGAGGTTGCCGAGCAGGTACTGGATGGCGTGAAACACGGGCGAGGCGTGCGGCTTGACACTCACCCGGTCCTCGGCGGACAGGTAGGCGAACCAAAGGGCGGTCATCGCCGTGACCAGGGAGGCGCTTGAGGCCTGGTGGCCGCCCACCTTGACCCCGTCCCCGGTGCTGCGCTCGTGGTTGGCCGCGTCCACCATGCGCACCGCGAGCCACAGCACCCGGCGCTGGACCTCGTCCAGGACCTCCAGGTCAACGGCGGTGCTCGCGGTCACGGCAGCCTCGGGTCCCGGAGCCTCGGGGCCCGCGGCCTCGGGTCCCACAGCCAGTTCAGCCACGCTCAACCCCCACGGCGATCGACGGACAGCGCTTCGAGTATCTCCCGCTTCGCCGGGCCGGGACAGGGACCAGCCGCGCGGATCACCGCCGATGGCTCCGGTTATTTAGCCGAACGGACGTGGGTGGGAGCACTACGCAGGCACCGGGTCCCCGGGAGGTCCGCCCGGCGGCGGGGTATCCGGTCGTGCCGGCCGAATCCGCCGGCGCGCGCCTCTTCCCGGCCAACGCGGTATGCGCCTGTGGTTGCCTTCGCCCCACCCTTTCAGCGCGCAAGCGGAGAACCCGGACGCGACCGACGCGAAGCTGAAGAGCGAGCCGATGGACAGCGCGGAGGCGAAGCTGCCCAGCGAGGCGACCGAGCCGATGGAGGCGAACGATCCCGCCGAGCCGATCGACAGCACCGAGCCCGTCGAACCTATGGAAAGAATCGACCCGTTGGAGCCGATCGACAGGATCGACCCGGATGAGCCGATGCTGAGCGTGGAGCCGCCCGCGTTACCGGCACCTGAGGAGCTGACGTTGCCCATGAAAGCATTCTGGCACCGGCACCGGCCGGGATCATGGTCGGCGCCGCGGGCCGGCAATTGTGGGGGCCGGGTTCCGGCGGCCCGGAGGGCCTGCGGGCGTGGCTGGCCCGGCACGGGGCGCGGGACGGGACCGCGCGCGGCCGGCCCGGGTAAAGGACTGGCCGGCTCAGAGACGGCCGGGCGGAAGCTCGTAGGGTGACCGGCCAGCCGAGAGTTCCCATGGCGCAGGGGGACGCGGGCGGCGGCGCAGCCAGTCCCAGAACGACCGGCGCGGCGCGCGCGGCGGACGGGCCGTGATGGACCCGCTGCCGACCTTGCCGACCACGTTGATCCGGAGCGTGGCGGGCACGTCGTCCCCCCAGGGTGCCTTGACCTTGATGGCCCCGCTGCGCACGGCCACGTCGTCGGTGTCCAGCACGATGCCCGGCTTCGTGATCAGCGTGAGCGACCCGCTGCGCACCTCGGCGTCGATCTGCAACGTCGGCCAGCTCACCTGCGCCTGGGTGAAGTCCAGGGTCACGGACCCGCTGTGGACCCGTACCTCCATCCGCTGCGGAACGGCCCAGCGGCCGTCGCGCTTGGCGCTGGCGCTGCCGCATTCGATGCGAACCATTTCCTTCGGCTTAGCCGTGGGTGCCCCGGCCGCCGTTCCCGGCGTGGCCGGGAGGTCCGCGACCAGGCCCTCCAGCTCCCCGTAGGTGCGCGCGGTCAGGGCCGCCTCGACCCGCTCGTCGAGCTCGTGAATGCTGAGACGCCCATCGCCCGCGGACACCCGCAGCAGTTCAACGATCCGGTCCCGGTCCTCGTGCGAGGCACGCAGGTCGTTCCGGGGATCTACGTCCCGGGCGCGCACATCCGGCTGCAGGTATCCGGGGCGCGCCTCCGGCACGACGTCTGCGGGGCGGGGCGGAGGGGCCGCGTTACCCGGGGCCGAACGCGAGGCGTCATCTGCCATAGGGAAACCTTACGAGCCTGGGGCCCTAGGCCGCACTCCCCGGGACACGGCGCTTAGCGCGGACCTCGGGCGTGCTCGGCGAAGAAGCGCAGCAGTTCTGCGGACGCGTCCGGTCCCTGCGGGTCGGTATACGAACCTTGCCGGCTTCCCCCGGACCAGGCATGGCCGCCGCCGTGGATGGTCCAGTGCTCGATGAGGGTGTTCCCGTCAGCGTCCTGGTAAACGGCGCGGGTGTAGGAATGGCCGCCGGGTACCTTGCCCGTGCTGGTCGTGACCCCATGGCGGGGGGCATCGCCGTGTTCAGCCGCCGTGCTGAACGCGCGAATGCCCTGGCCGACGAGGCGGTCGGCGTTGACGTGGTTCACCGTCGGGTCCTGGTCACCGTGAAAGACGATCATCGGGATGCCTGCGGTGGATGGCCGGGAGTGCGGCGAGGTACCCCGTCTCATCGCGGCCAGAGCGGACGGGAGGTCGTGAGCTGCGCGGTCCGGGAGGCCGGAATGCACGCCGGCGGCGACGTACAGGTCGGGGTAAGCCGCGGCCATCACCGCGGCCATGGCGCCCCCGGCGGAGAAACCGGCCACGTAGACCCGGCTGGCATCGATGGCGCAAGCGCGCCTGATCTGGCCGGTGATCCCGGCGATGAGGGACGGCTCGCCGGCACCGGCGAGCTGATCGCCAGGCCGGAACCAGTTCCAGCACTTCAAGGTGTTGGCGGAGGCCGGCTGTTCGGGATAGGCGACGATGAGGGTGTCGCGCTCGGCCAGCTCGTTCATGCGCGTGCCGGCGGCGAAGTCACCAGCGCTTTGCGTACCGCCGTGCAGCATGACGATCAGCGGCACGGCCTGCCCCGTATAGCCGGTGGGGACGTACAGCTTGTACCCGCGCGTGCCGGCCGCGTTGGTGTATGAGAGATCGGCGAACCGGGCCCGCTGCTGATCGGCGCCGGGAGCCCGCTCCGCGGGACATGGACGTGCACTGGCCGCCCTGCGGAGAGCGCGAGGACGGCACGCTGGCCGCGGGCGGGCGCGGCAGACCGCGCCCGCGGGCCGGGGCGGCCGGCCTGATTCAGGGTCCGTGAGCTGGGACGGTTCTACGCCAGGGCCGGCCGCATCGTGATCCGTTGGTTGCGGCCGCTGCTCACCGCGCGGCGGGTTTCGCAGTGTCCGCTGAATGAGGGCCGTCGCCTCGGCCAGCCGGCCCTGGCGGGTGAGCCGGGTGGCTTCGGCCATCGCGTCCATCCATTGTTGGTCCATCGCAGTAGCCCCTCTCGTAACATTCTGGCCGGATCCGGTCCTGGTCCGGGAGCGCGTGCTGTCCCGGGCCGCAGTCTGCGGTGAAGCTCCCTACTCGGCGGCTCACGTGATCCGCCCCCCCAGCGCCGCCTTGACGGCCGTGCTCGCCCGGAAGGCACCGAGCACCTCGACGGAGGCGATCGTCGCCACCGCGAGTTGCGGCGAGACATCCGCAGCGATGCTGGCCAGACCGAGGACACGGATGTGCACCATCTGGCCGGCGTCGCGGATCTCCTCCAGGTCGTGGCGGGTGTAGTGCTGGGCGCCCAGCACGAGCGTCCGGCGGGCGACCGTCTGGTCGACCGCCGCCGCCCGGGTGGCCAGCTGGCTGCGGATCGCCGTGCGGATGAAGTCGGTACGGTTGGCGTAAAAGCCTTCCTGGACCAGCAGATCGATCTGGCCAAGATCCACGAGCCCGAGGTTGATGGTGATCTTCTCGGTCTTGTCAGCTTCACCCACGACCATCCCCTCACCATCCAGCTAGATGGTTACACGCCGGGCGGCCATGACGCCAGCCCCAAGGCGGCAAAGAAACCCATGGACCCGGGCAGCGGCAGAAACCGGGCCAACTGGGATTCGGCCCTTCATGCAGGTTGTCTGGGCGCGGGCGGCTGTTGCGCGACATTGGAGATCATCAGTCCGCTCCGGCATCGCGATAGTAATCTTCGTAAGGCCGACGGTCTGGTGACTGCCTGATGTTGAGGGACGGTCACCTTCGAGTTTCCCGGCAGGCTGGCCTCACGAAGGCGTCCGGCGAGAAGAGGGCTATGAACGACCCTGGCGTCACCCGTGTCGCCGTCTATATCGACTTCGACAACATCGTGATCTCACGTTATGACCAGGTTCATGGCCGGGGCCAGTTCCAGCGTGACAAGGCGCGCGGGTTCGTCGCGGCCGACAGATCGGCCGATCCCGACATCGCGGAGAAGCTCCGGCGCGCCACCGTGGACGTCGGCGCGGTGATCGACTTCGCCTCATCGTTCGGCACTCTCGTGCTGACCCGCGCCTATGCGGACTGGTCAGCCCCCGTGAACGCCGACTACCGTGGGCAACTCGTCAGCCGCGCAGTGGACTTGGTGCAGCTCTTTCCCGCCGCCGCCTACGCCAAGAATGGTGCCGACATCAGGCTGGCCGTGGATGCGGTGGAGGACATGTTCCGCCTTCCCGACCTGACCCACGTGGTGATTGTGGCCGGGGACTCGGATTACATCGCCCTCGCCCAGCGCTGCCGGCGTCTGGGCCGTTACGTGGTGGGAGTCGGAGTCTCAGGATCAACGAGCAGATCGCTCGCCGCGGCGTGCGATGAACTCGTGACCTACGACGCGCTGCCCGGCATCACAACCACCGGCACCTCCTCCCTGCCCGCCGCACCCACGACCGGCGAACAGGCCGAACAAGGGGATGCCGCCAGCGCGCCGCCCGCGCGGGGCTCGCGGCGCACCAGGCGGCCGGCGGCTGCGGTGACCGACGAGACGGAGCCCGATTCCGAAGACCCGCAACAGCTGGCCACCAGGCTCCTTGAACGGGCGCTGCGACTCGGCCAGGAAAAGGACGACGCGGACTGGCTGCATAGCTCCGCGGTGAAGAGCCAGATGAGGCGCATGGACCCGTCATTTAGCGAGAAGGCGCTGGGCTATCGCTCATTCTCAGACTTCGTGAAGTCACGGCAAGCCGTCGCCGAACTTGATGAGACGAACCCGGTGCGGCTCGTACGGCTCAACCCGGCCATGACCGCACAATAGGGCAACGCGGGTTCCGACGATCACCCGCTGCGTCGGGCTCGCGACGCACCGGACAGCAGCAGGAATGGCCCGACCCAGCCGTCCGCCGGCCCGGGCAGGACGCCGCGGGCCGGGCCGGATGGCCGGTGACCTGGGCGTTCGTGAGGGCCGCCCGGGTCCGTCGGGGGAGATCAATGCGACACTGAAGGCATGTGCTCCGCACCGCTCTGCCTCGTGACCGGCGCTTCTGGATACATCGGCGGGCGGCTGGTGCCCGAACTCCTCGCCGCCGGGTACCCGGTCCGGTGCATGGCCCGCGACCCCGCCAAGCTCAGCGACCGGTCCTGGTCGGGCGATAGCAAGGTCGCACGGGCGGACGCGCGGGACCCGGCCGCGGTGCGGCGCGCCCTGGAGGGTGTCGGCGTGGCCTACTACCTTATCCATGCGCTGGGCACCGGCTCCTCCTTCGAGGATCGCGACCGCGAGGCGGCGCGGATCTTCGCCGACGCCGCGCGGGACGCCGGGGTCGGGCGCATCGTCTACCTGGGCGGGATGATCTCCGGCCAGGAGGGCGCCCTCTCACCGCACCTGCGCTCGCGGAGCGAGGTCGGGGACATCCTGCTGGGCAGCGGCGTTCCGGCCGTCGCGCTCCAGGCCGCCGTGATCATCGGGAGCGGCTCGGCATCGTTCGAGATGCTCCGCTATCTCACCGAACGGCTGCCGGCGATGGTCACCCCCATGTGGGTAGATACCCGCATTCAGCCGATCGCCGTCCGCGACGTGCTCCGCTACCTCGTCGGTGCGGCGTCGCTGCCCGCCGACGTCAACCGGCGCTTCGACATCGGCGGCCCGGACATCGTCACCTACGCGGACATGATGCGCCGCTACGCCGCCGTGGCCGGCCTGACACCCCGGATCCTGGTGCGGGTCCCGGTGCTCACGCCCCGGCTGTCGTCACACTGGGTCGGCCTGGTGACGCCGGTGCCGAGCGGACTGGCCAAGCCACTGGTCGAGTCGCTGCGGAACGAAGTCGTGGCCTCCGAGCACGACATCGCGGACTACATCCCGGACCCGCCGGGCGGCCTGCTGCCGCTGGACGAGGCCATCGCCCTGGCTCTGCGGCACACCCGCGAGGGGGACGTCTCCACCAGCTGGTCGTCCGCGGGCACGCCGGGCGCACCCAGCGATCCGCTGCCGAGCGATCCGTCGTGGGCCGGCGGCTCGCTGTACGTCGACGAGCGCACCAGCGTGGTGCGCGCCCCGGCCGAGGCGCTGTGGCAGATCATCGAGGGCATCGGCGGGCCGTCCGGGTGGTATTCCTTCCGCGCCGCGTGGGCCGCCCGCGGGCTGCTCGACCGTATGTCCGGCGGCGTGGGGCTGCGGCGCGGGCGGCGTGATCCGCGGCACCTGCGGGTCGGGGACGCGCTGGACTTCTGGCGGGTCGAGGCGATCACACCGGGGCAGTTGCTGCGGCTGCGCGCGGAGATGAAGCTGCCCGGGCTGGCCTGGCTGGAGCTGTCCGTCGGGCAGAACGAAGACGGCGAGACCACCTACCGCCAGCGGGCCATCTTCCAGCCACGCGGGCTGGCTGGCCACGCCTACTGGCGGTCGATCTCGCCGTTCCACGGCATCGTGTTCGGCGGGATGCTCCGCAACATCACCGCGGCTGCCGAAGAGGCGGCCCGGCCCGCCGCGCCCAACCCGGTCTCCGGAGCACGTTGACCAGGGACGATCGGCGCGGGGCATTCTGAAGATCCACAGTTCCGGCTGGATATCCGTCCTGCCGGATGAGGGCAGCCGCCCGGCCCGCCAGGCCCGCTGGCCCGGGACGGTCAGGCGGACTCGGCGGCTTTCTTGATCGCGGCGAGCGTCGCGGGGATTCCCTGGTGCGCCGCGGTGGAGCGGATGCTGATCTGGTGCGTTGTACCTCGGGATGGACGCGGCGCTAAAGCCGGCGGGCGTCCTCGGCGGTCCCGTCGGTCCCGGCGGCGGGGCGGCTGTCCGGCTCCCCGGCGGGGCGGGCGGGACCGACCGGTTCGGCTGATTTCGCCGTCCGCCCGGGCGGCGGCCGGAACGGCTCGATGTGCTCGACAGGGTGCATGCGCGGGCCCGACCACTTGGCCGGCACCGCGTCGAGCGCGAAGGCGACCGCGTAGGCGGGCCGCTCATAGAGGAGCCGCCAGCCGACGAAATCCGGCCACGCGTCGGCCGGGTCGCGTTCGATCGGGAAGTCGACCTTCTTCATCCGGGCGACCGCGTCGAGGAACTCCTCGTAGGTGAGGGTGATTCCGGCGTTCGGGTCAGGCTCAGTGGGAACGTCGATGCCCATCGCCCGGGCGATTCGGGTGAAGCACTGAAATCCGCCGCGCAGGCACAGCCGGGCGGGCACGACCGGGGCGGACTTCGGGGAGAGGGATAGGAACAAGGCGGCCGAATCCAGCACGGCCAGCAGCGCGGTGACCCAGGACGAGAACGGCTGGGGGGAGCGGAACCGGACCAGCGGCAGGTAGGTGGTGTGACTTTCCGCGACGTCCGCGGCCCAGCGCTCCCACTGGGCGTACAGGCCCGGCATGGTGTCGATGGTCGACACCCCCGAACCGAGCGCGTAGTGCGTGCGCGCCAGCAACTCCGGGCCCCATGACGGGACCCCGGCCCGCGCGTTCAGCAGCGCCACCTCGGTTTCCCTCCGGTTGAACGCCGCGTACAGGGTGGGCAGGTAGGCGATCTGCAGCGTGAGGATGACCAGGCCGGTCGCGGCGCCGACGAAGACCATAAACGCTGGCGTTGTGCCGGGCGGGACTTCGAAGCCCAGCGTGAACATCGCGGACCCGGCCGAGGTGAAGGCACCCGCCAGGCCGCCCTGTTCGAACGGCCAGAGCAGCAGTGCGAACCCGATAAAGGCGGTTCCCAGCCAGACGAGCAGCTGCGCGAGCAGGATCGCCGCGGCCTGCGCGGCGAGCACGCGGTCCCGCCGACGGTAGTCGGCCAGGCGCTCGTTGATCATCCGGAACAGCACGTTGACGAACTTGTCCGCTGCTCGGGTCAGCCGGCTGGCCACCGGCCGTGACACGATGAGTGCGCCGATGACGCTTCCCCATACCATCAGGACCAGCACGCCGCCGATTACTGCCGCGATCACCCGGCCAAAGAGCGGCACCGCCACGGGTTCTTCTCCTCATAGGTTCGTTCCGGCGCCGGATCTGGCCCATCCACCTGGCCTGCCCCGCGCTCGGGCATCGGACGCGATATATGAAGATAGGGTGCCATGGAACCGGAACAGGCCAGCATGGGGCCGCTGACCCAAGATCGCCGCGTCCAGGCCGCCCGGCTGCGGGACGCTCGTTCCCACCTGCGCCAGGCCGACCCGGTGCTGGCCCGGCTCATCGACGAGCGGCCGGACTTCGACCCGCGCGGGTGGATGGCCGAGCTGGCAGCCATGGACCTGTTCGGTGCGCTGGTGTTCCAGGTCACCGGCCAGCAGCTGTCGGTGGCGTCCACCCGGCGCATCCTGGCGCGGATCCGGGCGCTGTTCGGCGGCCAGCTGCCCTCGCCGGAAGAGCTGCTGCGGGCCTATCCCGCTGAAGTCCGCCGCGCGGGACTGTCCGGCCGGAAGGTCGTCACGCTGCGCGACCTCGCGGAACGGGCGTCCGACGGCCGGCTGAACCTCGCCGTGCTGAGTGGCCTGCCGGATGAGGAGATCATGGCCCAGCTGACGGCCATCCCGGGGATCGGGCCGTGGACCGTGCAAGGCGCGCTGATCCTGGCCCTGGGCCGGGAGGACGTCGTGCTGCCCGGTGACCTGGCCCTGCGCAAGGCGGTCCGGTCCGCGTATCACCTCGATCATCTGCCGCTCCCCGCCGAGGTGACCGCGATCGCGGAGGCGTGGCGGCCCTACCGCAGCCTGGCCACCAGCTATCTGTTTTCCGCCCGCGCTGAGACGGGCGATGCGGCTCAGGTCGCGCCGGGCGAGGGGTAACGGCGGCTGGGTGGCACGGGGGATCTGCCGGAGAACGGCTCGCGGCGCGCGGCACAGAGGGCCTGGATCCCCGGCTCCTACCAGCCATGACGGCCGGCTGAGCCCGCGGTTACGGACCGTCCGGGCGCGCAGGCCCGGCTTGCATGACGACATGCCAGGGCCGGACGGCGACCGTGAAGAAACCTCCGGCGACGCTGGTGTCGTCCTCGGTCGCCAGTCGGGTGGCTTCCCCGAACTGGCCCTCTCCCGGCAGGCGCAGGATCGTCATGCCCGCTCCGGCCTCGTCGGTCAGCGGCCCAGCGGCGACCAGGTAGCCGGCCTCCCGCATCCGGGCGAGGAACGCGATGTGCTCGGTGAACCGCGGATCCTTGAACACGCTTCCCTCGCGGGGTGCGGCCGGGCCCGGTCGGTGCAGCAGCGCCACCCAGGTCTCGCCGTCCGGCCGGGCCGCGTTCCCGTTGTCCTCTCGGCGGCTGGTTTCCTGGCCGTCGCCGGCGTCCGCGGCGTCCGCCGCATGAGCGGCCTCGTGGCCGTCACCGGGGGACCTGGCTGCCGCCAGGTGCTCCTGATAACGGCCGAGGACCAGGGGCCAGCCCTGCTCATATTCCGCGCGGGCGGCGCTCGGGTCGTCGAAGACATCCCAGCCGGTGTGCGTCAGGACGACCAGGGTCTGGGTCCCGGTGGCGGTGAAGGTGACATCGACATGGCTGGCCTGGTCCGGGGTCTGGCCAGGATGCCAGACGAACGCGACGGCCGACGGTGGGTCCCACCGCGTGATCGTGCCCCACAGGGCACTGTGCCCGTCAGGTGATCGTTCCACGATCTCGCCGTTGGCCATTGTCACCGTCGCGCCCGCTCCGTAGACGCTCAGCTGCGCCACCGGCCACCAGCGCCCGATGTCGCCGATAAACACCTCGAACGCGTTCTGCTGATCGGCGCCGACGAGAACTTCCGTGCGGACGGGCGGGACGCTCGTCATGGATCACTCCGGTGGCTGTGGTGACGGGTGCCCGTACCGCGGCTGCCGGTCCAGGCCACCGAGACCTCATAGGTGTGCGTTCGGGCCACAGCGCCGGTCACTTCGCCTGCCGGGCTTTCACAATGGCCACGCTACCGTTCCTACCGAGCTAGCAGAAGATGGTCCTGGCTAGCCGGCGGCCCCGAACGGTCTCGGGTTGCCTGGTCGGGCGGGCGGGTCCGGCCGGAGACTGTGACATTACGCGCATACCTCGCATGGGGTGGCGGCTTAGGAGGACACCACCGTCAACGCGGCTGTCTTGACTCGCGTGGTCCACTGGTGGGAGCGCGCACGCGGCCTCAGGTCTCGAGGGCGCCCGGATCAGTCGGGACGTCGACGGCGTGCTCCCGCAGCGTCGCGAGGGGCACGATTTCCAGCGCCCGCTCATGAGTGGAGGCCAGCACCACATGCGCGGCGGCGCCGTCGTGATGGGCGCGCAGCCAGTTCCTCGCCGTGACGCACCAGCGGTCTCCCGGCACGAGCCCGGGGAACCGGAACTCGGGCATCGGTGTCGTCAGGTCGTTGCCGATCTGGCGCTGGTGGGCAAGGAACTCGGCAGTGACCACGGCGCAAATGGTATGACTGCCCAGATCTTCCGGCCCGGTGGTGCAGCACCCGTCCCGGTAGAAGCCGGTGACCGGGTCGGAGCCGCACGCTTCGAGCTCGCCACCCAGCACATTGCGATCGGTCATACGGGAAGTATCCCGCATCAGCACATACGCCCGGCAAGCCGCGGCTTCAGCACCGGCCGCGGAACGTATGCCATAGGCCTTCGACGTCGGGGAGTCCTACCAGCCGAGTTCGCTGAGCCGGTCGTCGTCGATGCCAAAATGGTGGGCGACTTCGTGGATGACGGTCCGGCGGACCTGGTCGGCGACCTCCTGCTCGGTGCGGCAGATCGCGCAGATCGCCTGGCGGTAGATGGTGATGCGGTCGGGCAGCACCCCGGCGTACTGGGACGTGCGGCTGGTGAGCGGGATGCCCTCATACAGCCCGAGCAGGCCGGGCGGTCCCGCGCCATGCTCGACCGTCACCGCGACGTTGCGCATGAGCTGGCCGAGTTCCTCGGGCAGCCCGTCCAGCGCCGCTACGACCATCTCCTCGAAACAGCCAGGGTCTACCTCGATCACCAGCCCATTGTCCAGCGCGCCGCATCGCTCCGTGGCTGCGGCGGCGGCGTTCCGGTCAGCGACCACTGGGGGGCTGCCAGGATAGTGATGTGGAGGTACTGAGCAGCCGGATTCTGCTGCGGCCAGCGGACCTGGACCGAAGCCGCCGTTTCTACCGGGACGTGCTGGGTCTGGCGATCTACCGGGAGTTCGGCTCTCCGGACGACCCTGGAGTGGTGTTCTTCCTCGGCCCGGGATTGCTGGAAGTGTCCGGGCGGGCTGCGGGCCCCGCCGGGGGCTGGCTGATGATCTGGCTCCAGGTGCGAGACGTTCATGCTGAGCACGAACGGCTGGCCGCGGCCGGCGTGCGTATTCTCCGAGAGCCCATAACTGAGCCCTGGGGATTGATCGAGATGTGGATCGAGGATCCGGACGGTATCCGCATCGTTCTGGTCGAGATTCCGGTCGATCACCCGCTGCGCCGCGACCCGCGATCGTTACCGTCTACGACGACCTCGTGATGGGACTCTACATTCCGACCGGCTCGACCAAGGCCAATACCTACCTCGCAGTCGCGCCGAAATCGTCCAGCTGAAGCACGGTTCGTCACGTTGGTGCTGGTAGTCGCCGGAGATGAGACTGCAGCCCGACGGGCACAGCGGGCTTGCTGCTACGTCGACGGGAATGCGGGCGCATAATCACACACCGGCCCGCCCACGATCCCCCGCGATTGGCCCCGAATATATCCCCGGACTCCAAAAAGTATGCGCCCTCATGCGCGGCGCTAAACATTGAGTCCCGACAAACGTCACACGGCAAAATCATTATGAAGATATTCAAAAGCGCTTATTTTGGCCATTGAATCGCTCGTGTTTGGTAGCGACTCCGAACTCACGAGAGGGTGGAGTCATGTCAATACCGAGGAGGTACCCGGATGAGCCGAGTGAGCGTGGATGGACGAGAATCGCATCACAGAAGTTCTCAGGGCCAAGCGGATGAGGTTGCGGCCGCCAGCTTCGTACTGGCCGGCCGGGGCGTTACTCGATCCGGGTGGTCCCGGCTCAGGCGTCGCGCTCGATCGGGCAGCTCATACAGCGCGGGCCGCCCCGGCCCCGGCCGAGTTCCCCGCCCGGCACCACGATCACCTCGATGCCGTTGTCCTGCAGGTAGGTGTTGGTGGTGACGTTCCGCTCGTAGGCCACGACTACTCCTGGCTCGACCGCCAGCACGTTACAGCCATCGTCCCACTGCTCCCGCAGCGCGGAATGAACGTCCTGGACAGCGGTCAGCACCCTGATGAACGGCAGGTCGAGCGCGGCGGCTATGGCACGGTGCATATCCTCCGGCGGGTGATCGGTGACCTTGAGCTCAGTGGCCGTCGCACCCGGCTCGACCGTGTACGAGGGCAGCATGCCCATCCCCGCGTATTTGGCGAACACCCCGTAGTCGGCCATCGTGAACAGCGTGTCCAGGTGCATGAACGCGCGGGTCTTCGGCATGTCGATGGCGACCAGGCAGCGGGCCGCCCCGGCGGCGAACAGCCGGTGGGCGAGCACCTCGACAGCCTGCGGCGTAGTCCGCTCGCTCATCCCGACCAGCACCGCCCCGTTGCCGATGACCAGGATGTCGCCGCCCTCGATGGTGGCCGGAGCGGCGTCGGCGCCGTGATACCAGACATCGAAGTCCTCCTGCGCAAACATCGGGTGCCAGCGGTAGATGGCTTCGTCGTTGACGGTCTCCGGGATCCTTGCCGGCAGGCGCATCGCATTGATGGACACGCCGCCGTAGATCCAGCACGACGTGTCGCGCTGATAAAGCAAGTTCGGCAGCGGCGCCAGCACGAAGCCGTCGGGATCGAGGGAATGGAAGGCGATGCTCTTCGGCTCCGGGCCGTATTCGGCGATCTCGCGTTTAGTGATCCCGCCGGCCAGAAAGCGGGCCAGGCCAGGCGAGTCGAGGCCGTCCATCGCGGCGCGCAGGGTGGTGGCGGCGAGTGGGCCATGCCAGCGCGGGTCGAACACCTGGTCCAGGATGTACGCGCGCGCTTCCGGGATTTCCAGCGTCTGGGCCAGCAGATCGCGGTAGTAGTGGACCATCACGCCCCGCGAGCGCAGGACATCGGCGAACGCGTCGTGCTCAGCCTGGGCCCTGCTCACCCAGAGCACGTCGTCGAAGAGCAGGTCGGCGGCATTGTCCGGGGTGAGGCGCTTAAGTTCCAGGTCAGGGCGGTGCAATACCACCTGCCGCAGGCGGCCGACCTCGGAATCCACGTGGAACATGGCACCCCCCGCTCTGGATAAGTCCTGCCCACCAGTTATCTCACGGCCCCGCCCAGCCGCCCGAGGCGGGCGAGGCGACGCCACCATCCCGGCCGGGGAGGTGCTGTGTCTCCCGTTCCGGGATAAGCGGCGGCCGAGGGTGAAGCCGGAGGTGAAGCCTGCGCCTTTACCGAGCGCGCGGCTCTCCATAGGGCGGCCATTTCCTCTTGTTTGACCAAGGGCACGAATATCGGCGGCCCGGTCGGGGCCTGGCGCCAATTCATGATCCGCCGGTTGAGATCCTGGACGGCGTCCCGCACGGCCTGCTCGGAGCGCAGGCTCTGTACCTCCGCGGCCAGCCGTTCGGCTTCCTTGCGAAGTCTAAGCGGGGTGGGCAGGAGTCCCTCGGTCGGCACGCCCTCCCGGCGCAGGTAGTCCCGCAACCAGGCCTGACCGGAATCCGCTTCGCCCCGGTCCGGGAGCGGCTTACCGGTCCCGGGCAGATTATCGAACACACCTCGTCTTTCCGCCTCCATGATCTGCTGATCAATCCACGAGGTGTAGCTCATCGCTGGCGGCTTACGCTCTGTCATCCCGATGCGTTCTCATCCGTGGCCCGCCTTCCCTGGTTCCACTGCACCAACCGGCCGGTCCCGGCTCCGAATTCCCCAGCCGGGCCTGGGGACGGGCCGGAAGCGGCCGGGGCGAACAGGGGCGGGGCGATGATTTCCGCCCGGCCCGGCCGTCGGTACCGGCACAGGGTGGACAGCGGCGACAGGAGGCGGCCATGCCACCAACTGCTCACCATTCCGGGCCCGCCGAAAAGAGGCCACAATGGGACGGTGGATGAGGCGGTGCGGGCGTACATCGACGGGATGGCTGCCGAGAACCGGCCCCTGTTCGACCGGCTGCACGGGCTGATCCTCACCGCGTACCCGGACGCCACCGTCGTGCTGTCGTATCAGATCCCGGCCTACAAGGTCGGCCGCCGCCGCCTCTACGTCGGCGCGTGGAAGCACGGCGTCTCGGTCTACGGCTGGCGGCAGGGCCGCGAGACGGACTTCACGTCCCGCCATCCCACGCTGAAGACCAGCAAGGGAACCATCCAGCTGCGGCCCAGCGACGCGGCGGACATCACCGACGACGAACTCCTGGACCTGGTGCGGGCCGCCCTGGAGACCTGAGAGTCGCGGGCCCGGGCCACCGGCGGCGATCCCGATAAGCGCCGGCTGGCGGAGGGGGCGAATCGGGCGGGCCGGTACGGTGCGAGCTGGGCGGCCGGAGCGCCGCTGGTCACCTCGGCCGTGATCAGGTGGGCCAGGTGCGCGCCGAGGGTGACGCCGCTGTGCGTCACCGCGAGGTACACGCCGTTGGCGCCGGGAAGCCAGCCGACGACGGACTGGCCGTCGGCCGGCATCGGGCGCACGCACACGCGGTACCCGGCTACCTCGGCGTCGTCCAGCCCGCGGATGACCAGGCGGGCGCGGCGCAGCAGTTCCGCCGCACCCGCCCGCAGCTTCGCGTCCGGCGTGTGCAGGTCCACGGCCACGTCCGGCGCCTCCAGGTGCACGAGCCCATCGGAATGGGCCCGCAAGTAGACCTCCGGCGCGTGCACCATGCGCGCCAGGCCGGAGACGGGACCGGCCCGCACGACGAGCCCCGGGGCTTCCGCACCCGGTGACGACCACGGGACCAGCGGCACCGGGCAGGCCGATCCGGCCAGCGCCGCCACCTGGGGCGCCCAGCGTCCCGCGCAGCACACCACCACGTCGGCCGGTATGACCTGGCCGGTGGCCGTCCGCACCGCGTGCACCGAGCCGCCGTCAGCGTCGATGCCCACCACGCGCGCCGCCGCGCCGGTCAGGACCGTGGCGCCCCGCGCGGCGGCCAGCCTGGCCAGCTGCGCGATCAGGGGCCCGGTCAGGAGATAGCCCTCTTCGGGGAACCACGCGACCTCGGTGACCGACGGGGGCAGCCGCAGGGATGGTTCCAGCTCGGCGGCCGCGGCCGCATCGACCAGGGTGGCCGGATATCCCCATTCGGTGAGGCGGCGGACCCGCGCGGTGAGTTCCGCGTACCCCTCGGCGCTGTCCGCCCATTCGAGATTGCCGTTCGGCCGGTACCAGGCCGGATGACCGGAGCCGTCGGCGTGGGAGGAGCCATCGGCGGACGGGGAGGCCCCGGCGGAGAGGGGGGCCCCGGCGGAAGGGGAGCCATCGGCGGACGGCGAGGCGCCGGAGCCGGGCCTCCCGGCCGACCGGGCGAGCTCCGCCCACGCCCGCATCCCCGCGTAATTGAGGTCGTGGTAGGCACGAGGCGTCTTGTTGTTGGAGTTCAGCCAGGCAAAACTCGATCGGGTGGCGGCGTGGCCGGGCTGGGCCTGCTCCAGCAGCGTCACGTCGGCGCCCGCCTCGGCCAGGCAGGCCGCCACGCATACCCCGAGGATTCCGGCCCCGACCACCACGTAGTTACGCGGCATCCCGGGCTACCGGCCGGCGGGCACGCGGGATACCGGGCCGCAGGAGCCGTCAGTGCTGGTGGCTCCGGCCCCGATTGCGTGTTGCACCACTGCCGCCATGGCCACCTTCATACCACGGGCGCAGGATTGCACGGGGAGAGAGCCCGCTGGCAGGCGCCAGAGCGGGCCGCCCGATAATGGGCATATGGCATGGCAGGACGCGGCGAGCCGGATTCGCGGGCGCGTGGGCGCATCAATTTTTGAGCGGGTCGCCGGGCCGCAGGACCCCGCGCATCATCAGGTGATCTTTGCGGAAGGCGGCGAACGGTGGTTCGCCGAGGACCGGCCGATCCGCCGGGTGCACGGCGATTCGTCGATGTTCGTCGGCGGGATCAGCGCCCTGCTGCTGCAGTCGCTGCATCCGCTGGCGATGGCCGCCGTGGCTGGCCGCTCAGGGTACCAGGGTGACCCGTGGGGGCGGCTCCAGCGGACCAGCTACTTCCTGGCCGTCACCACCTTCGGCCGGACCGCGGACGCGCGGGAAACCATCGCGCGGGTGCGCTCGTGAAGGCGACGCGCCGGCTCGCTCAGCGGCCGACGGCTGAGATTGTTGCGGTCCTTCGCGCCAATGCCGAACGGACCTTTGTGCCCCCCGGTACGGGTCCGGCGGCTCCCCTCACCGACCTGGCTGTACATACCCGGGACGTGGCGCGCCCGCTCGGCCCGGCTACCACCGCGTCGGCTAGCGCCTGGCGGGCGGTTCTGGACTTCCTGGTCTCGGCGCGGGCGAGCCGCGGCTTCGTGCGCCGGGGACGGCTCGAAGGCCTGCACCTGCGGGCCACCGACCTGGACTGGTCGGCCGGCGAGGGCCCGGAGGTAACCGGCCGCGGCGAGGCGCTCGCGCTGGCCATGACCGGCCGCGTAGTCGCCCTAACGGACCTGTCCGGCGACGGCGCCGCCGTCCTGCGCGGCCGCCTCGTGTAGGCCTCCTGGTGTTGTTCAGGAAGATGGGCCGGTCTGGAGAATGGCGCGCGCGAGGTCAGCGGGCCGGGTGAACTGCGGCCAGTGACCGGTGGCCAAGTCGGCGTACGTGACGTCGCGTATCTTCGCAAGTTCCCGCACCGGCGCCATGTCCTTCTCGATCCACTCCTTGAGCATCTGGCTGGTGAACTCGGGGCAGATGACCGTCACCGGCACGTCGTAGCGCCGCTCGTCGGACAGCCGCTGCGGGTCAGTGGTGACGTGCTCGGGCGACGGGATGGCGCGCTCGCGGAAGGATGCCCGGCGCATGCGTCCGGTGGCCCGCCTGTTGAAGTCCCGGGACGACCTGCACCCAGGACGAGCCATCGAGCCAGAGGCCCGGAACCAGGATCATGTCGGTCATCGGCCCTCCTTCGATCTTCGAATTTATCTCTCGGGATTGACGAACGTTCCGCGCCCTTGCCGGGTAATGATCACGTCACGGTCTCTCAGGATCTCCATGGCACGGCGGACGGTCGTATACGCAACGCCGTACTGCTCGGCCAGCTCACGTTCGCCCGGAAGCTTCACGGTGATCTCCCCGTCGCTTACCCGGCGCTCAACGTCATCAGCAACCTGCAGGTACGCGTGTTTCTCGGCCATGGGGTCAACCGGATGCGCAGGCACAAGATCAACATAGATGCTCTCTGAGCTGATGATACGTCAGGTAGCTTACAGAGCTATGTAAGCTATTATATGCTCTGTGCTATCCTGGAATCAACCGTGTCCGGTAACCGACCCGTGACCGGGCACGGTCGCCAATGGGTCTCACGGGTCGGGCAAGGATCGTAGGTCGTGTCATTGCCGATTGATCAAGTCGTTAGGCAGCAGCGCTTCATCCGCGAGCATCCCGAATGGTCCATCCACTGCCAGGACGGGGCCACGCGCTTCATCGCAGAGAAGGGCGACAGCCCCGATTGCCACGTCGTCGCGGCCCTATCGCTCAGGGAGCTGCTCAACCGGCTCGATGAGATCGTGGCGGCCCAATGACCCGATCAACTCGACTGGTTCCACGCCGCCTGAAGCGGCGGAGAACCGACGCCGATTAATGCTCGATGGCGGGGCCGGCTGGCCGTCCACGCCGTCGGGGGTGAGTACGTAGCCGTCGAAGGCGACGGTTTCGACCGGCGCGGCCGGCGGCGGTGCTGGTTCGCGCACCGTATGGCGGGGAGCGAACGGCCAGCGTTCACCAGTGTGTATGGCCGGGCGGGGAGCCGGGGCCGGGCGAGGCCGGCGCGGGACGCGACGCCGCAGATGGGACGGGGCCGGCGGAGCTGACCGACTGGAGCTGAACCCCGGGCGGCCCGATGGCCGGAGCACTCCGGGGACGGGGGCCGCCGGGTGGCAGGTCCGGGTAACCGGGCGGTTGGGCGCGGGCGCAAGTGCGCGCCGGTCGACGCGGTTGACGAGCAGGTTCGGGCGGCCCTGCAGGGCCTGCTGGCAGCGGAACCGGCAGGTCGTGCAGGCGCCAGCCTGAGCCCGGCGGCGCCGGATCATGCGCGCGGTCCAGATCAGGGCGATTACGACGGCTGCCGCCGCGCCGAGGAGCAGCGCGATTTCTGTCGCGGTCCCGACCAGGCCGAGAAGATGCATGATCGCCTGATGCCAGATGAGATAGACAGCAAAGCCGACGACGGCGAGCGTGCCGGTTCCGGGGAGGTAGCAGACCATGAATTGCTCGCTTCCTGCTGGTGCGCAGCCGCGCGGAAGTTGGCGGCGCCGTCAATCCGGCGCCAGGCAGGAGAATTCAGAGAGCCCGGGGGGAACGCCGGTAACCGGACGGCCAGCATGTCAGGCGGCTGGGCAGGCCAGCGCGCCGGGAGCCATGTTGCCGATCTACCGCTACCATCACCCAAGGTGACCACCCGCCAGTACAGAGGCACTCAGCGCAATTGTCTACGGTGATCAGCCGTCTGTAAATAAGGCATCGTGTTGCATATTCCCCGGATGCATCGGGGGTGTTTCGCGGTGTGGTTCCCCGGATGTATCGGGGGTGTTTCGCGGTGCGGCCGTCACCGGCCCCGGCAGCTTTATCTAGCCGGGCCGCCCTCTTCGCCGGCGCGAGCGACCAGGCGGAGCCGTTCGGCCGCCGCGCGCTCGAGGGCGGCCAGCACCAGCATTTCCGGTTCGAGGGTGCCCTCGATGCGGACGTGAAGTTCTGCGGTCCGCGGTCCGCAGTGCAGGCCCGGCGGCGCGCCGGGCCCAGCGGGCCCGTCGGTCGGCGGCACAGGTGCCCCTTTCGTCAGGAGCGGCCAGCCTGGCGCAACGCGGCCAGCCGCCGGGCAAACTCGTCCCGTTCCCGGGTGACCTCCGCGAGCTGCCGCTCCAGTTCGATGATGCGGCGGATCGCGGGCAGCGTCATTCCCTCCCCCATCATCACGACCACCCGCTGGACGCGCCCGATGTCGTGGCGGCTGTACCGGCGCTGGCCGCCCGGTGAACGTTGCGGGGTCACCACCTGCTGGTCGTCGATGCGGCGCAGGAACGCGTGCTGAACCGCCAGCATCGCCGCGACCTGGCCCACCGTGTAGAAGGGCGCGTGCTCGTCATCCAGCATGGGCAGCCGCATCCCGGTCACTCCCTTCCCTGAGCAGACGATAAAACCTGGCCGGTGAACGGTCGCTCACCGGCCAGGCCGTGTCCCAAATCAGCCGGATAGCTGCTCAGCCGGATCAGCTGCCGAGCGCGTGCTCATCCCGGTCCGCGTGGGCCGCGCCGTTCGCCCGCTGGACCTCGATCTTGCGGGGCTTGGCCTTCTCCACCACGGGGATGCGTACCGCCAGGACGCCGTTGCTGTACGCGGCCTCGATCGCGCCAGTGTCCAGGTGGTCCGACAGGTACACCCGGCGGGTGTAGGTACCCATGGTCCGTTCGCGGATGAACAGGTGCTCGTCCTCGCCGTGCTTCTCATCGCGGGTCGCGGTCACCGAGAGCACGCCGCGGTCCACCGTGACCTCGATGGAATCCGGGTCGATGCCCGGCAGGTCGAACCGGAGCACGACCTCACCCGCGCGCCGGATACCGTCCATCGGCATTCCGGCCCCGGTGCCCTGACCGAACGGCCGCTGGGCCAGCCGGTCGAACTGCCGCTCAATTTCCTGGACGAACGGGTCAATCGATGTCAGCACCATGATCGCCCACCTCCGAATACTCGTAGAGCACTTTTTGTTTACAAAAAACCTACAACTTCAGTTGTAGATTAGTTCCGGTCCGATGTCAAGCTCAGGCTCCGCTCTGAGGAGGGCCAGGCTGCGATGATCCGGCGGGCCTCCCGCGGCGTGGTCCGCAGGCTGGCGTAGAGCTGGTCCAGGTGTTCCTCGACCGGGTCATGGGAGTCGTTCACATCGACCACCCTGTCTCACAGGGCCAGGCCGCCGTCGACGGGGACGATCGCGCCGGTCATGCGGCTGGCCCCGTCAGTCACCCCACCACTTCCGCACGCACGCGAGCAGGTCTGCCAGCAGGGCGGCGAACACGGCCGCCCCGTCGGCGGCGGACGCCCCGGCCGGGTCGCCGAGCACGCCGTTAGGGCTGACGGCCTTGACGGATGACGCGCGCAGCGCGGGCATCAGGTCGGCGATCGGCGTTGTATTGCCCGCCCGGGCGCGGTTAATCCGCACCGACTGCGGGGCCAGGGCCAGCTGCAGCGACGTCTCGGTGTGCCCGGCGTGGGCGTCACCCCGCCAGTGCGGCAGCCAGGCGTAGACGTCGCGGGACTCACCGCGCAGCCGTTCCTCGGCGCGCCGCACCGCCTCGGTATTGCCCCCGTGGGTAGAGACCAGCAGGACCCGCGGGAAGCTTAGCGTGGCCGACCGGCACAGCTCGACGAGCACCAGCTCGACTGCCTCCTGGCCGATCGAGATCGTCCCGGCGAAGCCCTCGTGCTCCCCGCTCGACCCGTAGGCCAGAGGCGGCGCGACGACGACGCCGGGCCGGGACTCGGCCAGCCGCGCGCACAGGGCCACCGCGAGGTCGGTGTCGGTGGACAGCGGCAGATGCGCGCCGTGCTGCTCGGTGGACGCCACGGGCACCGCGAGCAGCGCGCCCTCGTCGGCGAGGTGCGCCGCTTCGGGAGAGGACAGCGCGGCCAGGTCGGTCAAAGCGGCCTTTGGCCGGATCGCCGCCCAGCACCGGCTCCAGGACCACGGCATCGAGTGGCGCCGCGAGCTTGCCGTCCAGGTCCGCGTTGAGCAGCGCAGCCGACGCCGTGCTGTGCGTCTGCAGCGCCGCGGGGCTGGCCCGCCGTTCGATCATGACGAGCCGGTCGTCGTCGCGATGCAGCGCGTACAGCTCGCAGCCGTCCTCGCCGTGCACCTGCTCGACGGCGGCCAGCATCGCGGCTGTCACCTCGTCCCGGTGCTGGGGCAGCGGCCTGATGGTGGCGACGACGATGATGGGCATTGCTCCTCCTCGAGTGGATGGGTTTGTTTACCTGCCCGGTGGTCCGGGCCCGGACCACCGGGCAGGTACGCGGGCTAGCCGGTGAACAGTGAGGCCAGCGCGGGGGCGATGTCCCGGTAGCCGCCCGCCAGCAGCATGCGGCCGTGCCCGAGCCGGGCCAGGTCCCGGGCCAGGTCGGCGTCGTGTTCGCCGGAGGTATCCAGCAGCACGTCGAGCCGCGGCAGCCTTGCCGCGAACGGGCGCGGATCGGGGCCCGGCGGCCACGGCCGCGAGCACGAGATCGAGCTCGTGCTCGCGGCCGACCAGGCGCGTCCGGACCCGGTCCCGCACCGCCGCGATTTGCATCGCACCGAGCGCTGCCGTCACCTGTCCTCCCCTGGTGGGATGAATGGACTTTCGTTATACCCCGCCGGTCACTTGGTCACCGATCCGGCGTCGACGGGCAGCGTCGCACCGGTGATGTAGCGCGCCTCGTCCGAGGCCAGGAACAGCACCGCGTTGGAGATGTCGCGCGCCGCGATGTCGACCGCGATGATGTCGGCGCCCTCCTCAGCCAGCCGGATCGCATGACTGCGACCTTGGCCGCGGGCCGCGCCGGTGACAAAGGCGACCTTGCCCTCTACTCTGCCGGGCATCCGTGCTCCTTTCGTTGCGCCGTGTCGGTTTGCAGGCGCGGCGGACGGTTACTTGACGAGCTCGCCGGCGTCGATGGGCAGCGGCACCCCGGTGACGTAGCGCGCCTCGTCGGAGGCCAGCCAGAGCAGCGCGTTGGAGATGTCGATGGGCTCGACATACGGGATCGGCAGCGCGTTGAGCGCCTGGAAGCGCGCCGCCACCACCTCCGGGGTCCGCGCGGCCACGGGCAGGTCGGACGCGAACAGCTCGTAGGTCGTGGCGTTCTGGATCATGTCGGTGTTCACCGTGGTCGGGTGCAGGCTGTTGACCCGGATCATGTCCGGGGCCAGCTCCAGCGCCAGCGTGCGCATCAGCCCGACCAGGCCGTGCTTGGCCGACACGTAGTGCCCCACATTCGGCATGCCCTCCAGGCCGAGCGCGGAGCTGGTGATGATGATCGCCCCGCCGCCCGCGGCGCGCAGGTGCGGGATGGCGGCCTTGGCCGCGTGCCAGACCCCGGTCAGGTTGGTGTCGATCATGTCCTGCCAGGCGGTCTCGCTGAGCTGATCCAGCGTGCCGTAGCTGAAGATCCCCGCGTTGGCCGACACGATGTCCAGCTTCCCGAGCTGAGCGACGCCGTCGTCCAGTGCCTTTTTCAGCGCGCCGTAGTCCCGCACGTCGGCCTGGGTGGCCACGATCCGGTGATCGAGGGCCTCGACCTCCTTGACCGTCTCGGCCAGGTCGGCCGGGGTCGCCATCGCGTATGGCACGCTGGCGACCTGCGCGCACAGGTCCACGGCGATGATGTCGGCTCCCTCCTGAGCCAGCCGGACCGCGTGGCTGCGGCCCTGGCCGCGCGCCGCGCCGGTGATGAAGGCGACCTTGCCTTCCAGCTTCCCCATCGTTAAATTCCTCTCTGAAGAAATCTGTTCTGAAAATTTCGTACCTGGGCACCGGCGCCGGTGCACGGGCACCGGTGACTGAAGGGGGCCAGGCACGGGCCAGGCACCGGTGAGTAAGACGGGGCCGGGCCACGGGCCAGGCACCGGAACCCGCGGCCCGGCCCGCGGCAGGGCGGGGCGTGCTGGGAGCCGCCTGGCTAGGCGGCCGGAGGAGCGCCTAATGGAGCGCCCGGCATGAAGCCGGCCAGCGGGTTCTCGTCACACGCGCGATCCGGCGGCCGCACCGCGCGAAGTGCGGATGGCGGTGGGCGCAGGCCGATGGACACGGGCACCGGCGGCGGGCGGCTGGACCAGCCGGGACGGCCGGGCGCTGCGGGACGGGGGGCGCGCCCGGTTCGGTGCGAGTGGTCGCCGGACGGGCGCGGCGCGGGCGCGCCGGGGTGCGCCAGCAGGGCCCGCTCGCCGTGGCCCTTCACGCACTCGGGGTCGGGGCCGTCGAGCGGCAGGCCGGTGAAGAACTTAGCCGCCATGCAGCCGCCGCGGCAGGCGTCATACGCCGAGCAGGACGTGCACGCGCCGCCGCCCTGGGGCTGGCGCAGCTCAGCGAACAGCGGCGCCTGCTGCCACACCGCGGCGAACCCGCCGGGGCCGCGGACGTTGCCGGCCAGGAAGTTGTCGTGGATGGCGAACGGGCAGGCGTATACGTCGCCGACGGGGTCGATCAGGCACACCACCCGCCCGGCGCCGCACAGATTGAGGCCGGGCAGCGACTCGCCGAACGCGGCCAGGTGGAAAAAGGAGTCCCCGGTCAGGACCTGCTCGCCGCGCGCGGCGAGCCAGTCGTACAGGTCACGTTGCTGCTGCGCGGTAGGATGCAGCTCGTCCCACACGTCCGCGCCGCGCCCGGACGGGCGCAGCCGGGTCAGCCGCAGCTGGGCGCCGAACCGGTCGGCGAGCGCCTTGAAGGCGTCGAGCTGACCGGCGTTGTGCCGCGTGACGACGACCGAGATCTTGAACCCGGCGAAACCAGCGGCGTCGAGGTTGCGCATCGCGGCCAGCGCCGTGGCGTATGAGCCGACCCCGCGGACCGCGTCGTTGACCTCCGCGGTCGCGCCGTCGAGGGAGATCTGCACGTCAACGTAGTCGCTGGCCGCGAGCCGCCGGGCCACCTCCGGGGTGATCTTGACGCCGTTGGTCGAGAACTTGACGCCGACGTGATGCTCGGTGGCGTAGTCGACGAGCTCCCAGAAATCGGGCCGGACGGTCGGCTCGCCGCCGCCGATGTTGACGTAGAACACCTGCATGCGTTCCAGCTCGCCGATCACCGCCTCGCACTCGGCGGTCGACAGCTCGCGCGGATCCCGCCGCCCGGAACTGGACAGGCAATGCCGGCAGGCCAGGTTACAGGCGTAGGTGAGTTCCCAGGTCAGGCAGATCGGGGCGGCCAGGCCAAACTGGAACTGCTCAACCAGGGGCAGGGGTGCCCCGCTCACTTCGGCTGCCCCTGGGGGCAGCCGCTGGCGTCAGTACACACCGCACATGCCGTCGATCGAGATTTCCTCGATCAGCAGTTCCCCGGTGTCGGTCTCGGCATCGGGAGCGGCGGGCCCCGGGCCATCGGTACGGGGATCGGCGGTCGGGGGCTGCTCGCTCATACCAGCTCCTGCACGTGCGGAGACGGGCGCCATACGGATTTCGACACGGCGTGACGAATATTTTTTTACGTTAACGTCACACGGTGCCGCGATCAAGAGCCCGGACTACTATCAAAGAGAATTCATGGACGATCTTCAGCCCGCAGCGCACCCAGGGCCCGCAGCGCACACCGGGCAGGCCGGGCCCGCAGCGCGCCGGGGCAGGCCTCCGGGCACCAGCCGGCGGACGCTGGAACTGATCGCGCTGCGGCTGTTCACGGAGCAGGGCTTCGACGAGACCCCGATCGAGCAGATCGCCGCCGAGGCCGGGGTGAGCAGGCGCACGTTCTTCCGCTATTTCGACTCCAAGGCCAGCGTGCTGTGGGGTGAATTCGACTCCGAGATCACCGTCATCAGGGAGGCCCTGGCCAAGGTGCCAGACTCGGTCCCGATGATGGACGCGATCCGGCAGGCGGTCGTGGCCGCGAACCACTACCGGGCCGAGGACGTCCCCGAACTGCGGGCCCGGATGAACCTGATCGGGTCGGCGCCCTCCCTGCAGTCCAGCGCCGCCGTCCGCTACGCCGCCTGGGAACGCGTGGTCAGCCAGTTCGTCGCCAGCCGCACCGGGCATCCGCCCTGGTCGCTCTACCCGCTGACCGTCGGCCGCTCGACGCTGGCCGCCTGCCGGGCCGCCTACGAGAGGTGGAGCGCGCGGGCCGACGGCGACCTGACCGTCTACCTCGACGCGGCGCTGTCGGCGCTGTCGGCCGGCTTTGACACCGCGGCGATGGAGTTCCCCGAGCAGGGCCTGGACGGCACGACCGCACCCGGGATCTAGCGGTCCAGGTGCTACTCGGTCGCGAGGAGGTCGGCGAGCTGGCGCGCGTTGACCTGGGCGTCGTCGCTGTAGCAGTTGTTGAACAGGACCTGCGTGCTGTCGGCGTCGGCGGCGAGCGCGCGGACCTTCGGCGCCCATTCCTTCAGTTCCTTCTCCGGGTACCGGTAGCGGAACTTCTCCTGGATGTTGCGGCTGTCCCACTTGTCCGAATGCCCGTGCATGCGGACGACGGCCAGCGGCGCGGTGGCGGCCAGCACGGGCGGGACGGAGCTGGGGTAGCCCTGCGGCTCGTCCACGCACACGTAGGGCAGCTGATGATCGGACAGGAATTTCAGCGTCTCCCCGCGGTTGTCATCGCTCATCCAGGTCTTGTTGCGGAACTCGATGCAGACCTGGCGCGGCGCGACCCGCTCGGCGACGAGGAGGAGGTACTCCCTGCGGGCGCGCCCGATCACGAACCACTGCGGGAACTGGAACAGGATCGCGCCGAGCCGCCCGGTCTGCCGCAGCGGCTCCAGCGCGGTCAGGAAACGCTGCCAGGCCTCGTTGGTGACCGCTGGGTCGACGTCCTTGAGGTAGACGTTGGGCTTGCCGCCGGCCGCCTTCTCCACCGCCGGCCGCAGGTCCTTGGGCAATGCGGCCACCCGCGTGGGGTGCTGGGTGAACAGGCTGAACGCCTTGATGTTGAAGGTGAAACCTTTTGGGGACCGGTGCGCCCACGCGGCCGCGGTCTGCTCGGCGGGCAGCGCGTAGTAGGAGGAGTCCACCTCCACGATCGGGAACTGGCGGGTGTAGTAGCGGAGGCGCTTTTCGGGGTTGTTCGCTTCCGGCGGGTACCACCCGGACTCGATCAGGGTCTTGTCCGTCCACGACGCCGTGCCCACCCGGATATCAGCCATAACAGCAGCCTAAGCGCGGCGCGGTGGCGGGCGCCCGGGCGCGTCCCGGCCAAGCTCGCGATCCGCCTCGGTCGCCGTTGTCGCTGGTTATGGCGTGTCTGTCTGGGCTTGCGCGGAGGCCGCACGCGGTACGGGGTATCCAGGGGGAAAGGTTCCCAGCCGGGCCACGTCGTAGCCCTGCGGGTGGCTGCGGATGCTGGACAGCTGACGGCCGCCAGGCCACCGTCGTCGAAGGCGAAATGCTCTCGTTCGAACCGGTCGAGGAAGGCACCGAACTGCTGGTGAGTTTGTGGGACGTCCTTGATTCCCATGTGCCGGCCCAGTTCGCGGTAGTAGTTGGCGCGCTGGCCGCGCGCTCGGCCTTGGTGAGACGCCAGACCCCGACCCAAGCGGCAGACACGGCCGTCAGCGCCCAGTGGCACTGGCTGGGCTGCAGGGTTCACCGCGTGCTACGTGACCAGGCGGGATGATCTGGCTTCCGGGCGGCATGTCATAATTGGTTACAGTTGCCGGTTCCCGTCAAAGCAGGCCTCAGCAGGGACAGATGCCCGGACAAGTGCCCAGGCGGCACGGCAGCGGGAGTCAAAGATGCACCGGAGAAAACAGATGAGCCTGCCCGAGCGCCAGCAAGAGATCCTGGACCAGATCGAGCAGAGTCTCCACCAGAGTGATCCGGGGCTGAGATCGATGTTCGCGGGCTTCGCCAAGCTGGCGTCGCCGGCGGCGACGCCGGCGACCGAGGCCAGCACCGGCCGGCGGGCGATGATGATCTCCATCGTGGCGCTCAGCCTGCTGGGCGCGCTCTGGCTAATAGTCACCGTCGTCGCCACGGGTAACGCCTGCCCGGGCCTTCCGTCGGACCAGGCCGTGGTCAGCGCCGCGCAGCGGTACGCCGCTTGCAGCCATGACACGGCCGCCTGGAGCAGGGGCGGCCGCTGAGCGGGCATGGCCCGGCCAGCCGCCCAAGTCCGGGCAGGCTCGGGCTGAGCGGGCCGGGTCGGGGAACTGGAGGATCCGGGCGGGCGCCGTCTGCTCCGTCTGCCTGCTGACCGGGACATCCCAGGACTCGGCCTGGGGCAGGCATTCTGGCAGCGCGCAGCCGACGTGCCGTGCGAGGCGTCCTGACCGGGGTATTCAGGCTCCCGCCAACAAGGCGTGCGAAAGAACACGGGAAGCGATCAGCGGAACCCTAGACCTAGATTGATTGGCTGAACCATAAATCCCTAACATAAAGTGAGCCTTTTACCTGCGTCCGTGAAGCCGCGTCGTACGCGGCGACCGCAGTACCACGCGAAGGAGGAACGCGGATGGCCGGGTCGCGCGAAACCGTGCAGGCCAGGGAGGCCACTCCCCCCTCCCCAGTTCCTGTGTCCTCCCCCGCCGAGCCGAATCTGTTTAGCCGGGTCAGCGTGGGCCGGATCTCCGAGATCATCGTCGAGCAGATCCGGCTCCTGATGCGGCAGGGGCAGCTCAAGCCCGGAGACCGGTTGCCACCAGAACGGGACCTGTGCGAGCGCTTCGGCGTCAGCCGGGTCACCGTCCGGGAGGCCCTGCGGACGCTGGAGTCGAGCGGACTGGTCGAGATCCGGGTCGGCGCGCGCGGCGGTGCGTACGTCACCGTGCCCTCCAGCGACCGGGTTGGCGAGGGCCTGGCCGACCTGCTCACGCTCTCGGTGATCAGTGCGGCCGATGTGACCGAGGTCCGGATGATCCTGGAAGCTGGCATCGTCCCTCTCGTCTGTGCACGGGCCACCGAGGAAGACCTGGCTGACCTGGAGCGCATCTGCGAACGATCGGAGAAGGCGCTCAAGGCCGGCGACTACTCCATGGACCTGTCACTGGAGTTTCACATCCGGGTGGCGCAGGCGACGCACAACCCGGCCGTGGTCATGCTGATCGAGTCGTTCCGCGGGCCCCTGCTCATGTCACTGCAGCAGGCGCGGGAGGCGGCCCCGGAGATGGGCAACCTCGGCACCCGGGAGCACAGGCAGTTCATTGAGGCTGTGCGCTGCCGCGATCCGGACCGCGCATCGACAATCATGCGCGAGCACCTGGACCGCACGGTACACCGCCTGGGTCGCTGAGCCTGGGATTCAGGCCGTCTCGGCCAGGGGCACGTCCGGGTCGGCCAGCCGGCCGGGGTCGACCGGGCGGCCCCCCCGGACGAGTTCCTGGATCTGGTCGTTGACGTCCCAGATGTTGACGTTCATTCCGGCCAGCACCCGCCCGCCAGACAGCCAGAACGCGATGAACTCCCGCTTGCCCACGTCCCCGCGGAACACCACCTGGTCGTAGCCACCCGGGGGCACGTACCCGGAGTACTCCATGCCGAGGTCGTACTGGTCGCTGAAGAAGTACGGCAGCCGATCGTAGGCCACGTCCTGGCCCAGCATCGCCCGGGCCGCCGCGACCGGCTGGTGGCGCGCGTTGGACCAGTGCTCGACGCGCAGGTACGTGCCGAGCAGTGGATGGTAGGCGCGCGCGGCGTCCCCGGCGGCGTAGATGACCGGGTCGGAGGTCCGTAGGGACGCGTCGGTGCGGACGCCGCCGTCGACGTCCAGGCCCGCGGCCTCGGCCAGGCCGGTGGCGGGGGCCACACCGATCCCGGTCACCACCACGTCCGCGCTGACCTCGGATCTGTCGGCCAGCCGGACGCCGGTGGCCGCGTCCGCGCCGACCAGTATCTCGGCCACCTGGGCGCCGAGCCGGAAGTCGACGTCGTGCTCGCGGTGCAGGTCCAGGAACACCTGGGCCGCCTCTGGGCCCAGCACGCCCAGGAGCGGAAGCCCCGCCGCTTCGATGACCGTCACCGCGACCCCGGCGGCCCGGGCCGCGGCGGCCACCTCCAGCCCGATCCAGCCGGCCCCGACGATGGCGACCCGCGATACGGACGCCAGAGTCTCGCGCAGCCGCTCGCTGTCATCCACCGTCCTCAGGGTGAGGACCCCATTGGCGTCCGCTCCCGGCACCGGCAGCCGGACCGGCACCGCTCCGGTGGTCAGCAGCAGCCTGTCGTAGCCGACCGTTTCCCCGCTGGCCAGTGCAACCTGGCGCAGGTTCCGGTCGATGGCCGTGACCGTGGAGCCGAGTCGCAGGTCAATGGCGTGCTCGGCGTACCAGCCGTCGTCATGGACGAAGATCGACTGCCGTTCCTCGGCGCCCTGGAGGTAGCCCTTGGACAGCGGCGGCCGCTCGTACGGGTGGTGCGGCTCCGCACCGACGAGGACGATCTGCCCGCCGAAGTCCTCGTCCCGGAGCGCCTCCGCCGCCCGGGCTCCGCCCAGCGAGGCGCCGACGATCACGAAGGTGGGTCCTGTGGGCATCGCGCTCGCCTCCGCATGCTCGGGATCGCCTGGTAGCGCCATCTTAGGACGGCCTGCGCCGCCTTAGGACGGCCTGCCCCGCGGCCTCGGGCATGAACGCCCGGACCCCCGCAAGCGGCCACGGTGGCGCCTCCATGGACGCTCGCGCGACCACAATGACGCCACCGTGGGGTGAAGTTTCGGGAGTTACGGCTGGAGGACGCCCTCGATCTCGAGGTCGAGGGACACCTTGTCGCTGACGACCGCACCGTTGGTGCCGGGAATGACGCCGTTGAAGCTCACGCCGAAGTCCTTCCGGCTGATCTCGCCCTTGGCGGAGAAGCCTGCCCGCGTGCCGCCGTAGGCGTCCGGGCCGAAGCCGTTGATCTCCAGTGTGAGGGTGACCGGCCGGGTGACTTCCTTGATCGTGAGGTTCCCGTCGACCCGGAAGTCGCCGCCGTCCTGGCGGATACCCGTGGAGTCGAACGTGATGGTGGGGTGCTTCTCCACGTGCAGGAAGTCCTCACTGCGAACGTGGTTGTCACGGTCGTTCTGGCTGGTGCTGATTGACGAGGCGTCAATGACGGCGTGGACAGTGGACTGCAGCGGGTCGGCGCCGGTGGTAAACGTGCCGTCCACCTTCTCGAACTTGCCCCGGACCTTGCTCACCATCATGTGCCGGACGCTGAAGCCGACCTCGGAGTGGATGGGGTCGATCGCCCACTTACCCGCGATGTAGCCGGGGATCTCGATAGCAGCAGTGCTCATGGCCTCTCCTATGGTGCTGTACTTGTGTAGTTCTTAACCGTGCTTAGGTTCCCAATAGTAACCATAAATTATTTGAAGCGTCAAATTCTTCTGTTTGAAGCTTAAAGTTTTCCCGTTAGGCCTGTATCCTGGTTACATGGCAGTAACCGATACCGGTGGGGCAATGCGGGCGGACGGCGACGCGTCGCGCCTGGTTGCGGGCGCGACAATGCCCGGGTCCCTGCCGGGGTCCCTGCCCGGGCCCGCGGAAACCAGTCCCCGGCGGCCGCTGCTGTCGGGGTGCCGGGCGCGGGAGGTCCTGCACCGGGTCGGCGATAAGTGGTCCGTCTTCGTGATCGACCGGCTCGGCCAGGGGAGCATGCGGTTCAGTGAGCTGCGCCGGGGGATCGACGGGATCACCAGCCGGATGCTCACCGTGACCTTGCGGGGGCTGGAACGCGACGGCCTGGTCTCGCGGACCGTTCACCCGGTTATCCCGCCACGGGTCGACTATGAGCTCACCCCGATGGGCCGGACCCTCCTGCAGACCATCGAGCAGCTCATCGACTGGGCCGACAGCCACGTCGCCGACATCCACGCGGCGCAGACGGCCTACGACGGCAGGCACGCGCAGGACGCGGCGGACGCTCCCAGCGCGGGCGACCCCGAAATTGCCGCCTGCGAAGCAGCCGAAGCCGCCCACGACACGGACAGCTCCGCCTGCGAAGCGGCCGACCGCGGCTAAGACGCCGACGCCGCTTCCCCAGTCCCCCGCGGCCGCCCCCCTGTCCGCGGGCGTGAGAAAGTTGCGGCAGGGCAGGACGATGAGGAAGGCGGGCCGGTGAAGCCGCTGCCAGAAGACTGGGACCGCGCCGTGGCTGTGGTGGCCCATCCGGACGATCTGGAGTACGGGGTGGCTTCGGCCGTCGCCCGCTGGACCGGCCAGGGCAAGACCGTGTGCTACCTGCTGGCGACGCGGGGCGAGGCCGGCATCGCGGGCGTGCCGCCCGACCAGGTCGGCCCGCTGCGGGTGGAAGAGGAAAAACGCAGCGCGGCGGTCGTGGGCGTCAGCGAGGTCGATTTCCTCGACCACCGGGACGGGGTGGTGGAGTATGGGCTGCCGCTGCGGCGCGACCTGGCCGCCGCGTTCCGGCGGCTGCGGCCCGAAGTGATCATCACGATGAGCTTCGATCTCACCTGGGGCGAGGAGGGGCCGGTCAACCACGCCGACCACCGCGCCGTGGGATTGGCCGTGCTGGACGCCTGCCGGGACGCGGCCAACGGCTGGGTGTTCAGCGAGGACGGCCCGGCCTGGACCGGCATCCGGGACGCGTACGTAGCCTCGTCGGGGAATCCCACGTACTTCGCGGACGTCACCGCGACCATCGACGCGGGGGTCGCGTCGCTGCGCGAGCACCGGGCCTACCTCAAGGGCCTGGGCCGGCAGTTCGACCCGGACGAATTCCTGAAGAACATGGCCGGCTTCGTCGGCCTGGCGGCCGGCTGTGAGTACGCGGTCGGCTTCCGCCGGTACCCGATGGGCTAGAGCGCCGCACCGCGGTAGACGCGCGCCAGGTCCGTTCGGCCAAACTGGGCTGGAGCACGATGGCCAGGCCGGGCCACACCGCCCAGGACTTCACGACGCTGGCCGCCATCGAGGCGGTCTCGTGGCCTGCACGCACCTGTGGCGGTCCAAGGACGGACCCGAGCAGGACCCGCTTGCCGAGGATCAGAGCCTGCTGGAGCGGTCCCGGGCCAAGCTGCGGCCGCCACCCGGCGCTGATCGCGCCCGGGCACGGGGAGCCGTTCGCGCCGGGCGAGCTGGCGTAGGTCGCCGGCGCCCCCCAAGGCGTAGGGCCGGCGGCCTGGGCCAGCCCCCGCGCAAGGCGTAGGCTGCGGGCGGGAGGCTGCCATGGAGTTTGAGCACATCCTGGTCGAGCGTTCGGGCGATTTCGCGACCGTCACCATGAACCGGCCGCTGCGCCGCAACGCCTTGTCCCTGGCGCACATGCGCGAGCTGATCACCGCATTCCGCGACCTCGGCGACAGTGATCCCCTGGGGATCGTCCTGGCCGGTAACGGGCCGGCGTTCTGCGCCGGGCACGACTTCGCCGACGTCGCCGACGCTGACCTGCCGGCCGTCCGCTCCCTGCTCATGACGTGCACCGAGCTGATGACGCTGATCCAGCAGGTGCCGCAGCCGGTGGTGGCGCGGGTGCACGGGCTAGCCACGGCGGCCGGCTGCCAGCTGGTGGCCAGCGCCGATCTCGCCGTCGCGAGCGAAAACGCCGGCTTCGCCGCGCCTGGCGGCAAGGGCGGCTGGTTCTGCCACACGCCGATGGTGGCGGTGGCCAGGAACGTCGGCCGCAAGCGCGCCGCCGAGATGGCGCTGTCGGGGGACGTCATCGACGCCCCGACCGCGCTGGACTGGGGGCTGGTCAACCAGGTGGTGCCGGCCGCGCAGCTCGACACCGCTGTCCAGGACCTCCTCGACCGGGTGACCCGGGGATCCGCGGAGAGCAAGGGCATCGGCAAGCAGGCCCTCTACGCGCAGATCGACCTGGACCAGCCGAAGGCCTACGCCTACGCCGTCGAGGTCATGGCCGCGACCAGCCAGCTACCCGACGCGCGTGAGGGCATCAAGGCATTCCTGGAGAAGCGCAAGCCCCGCTGGCGCCGCGGCCGCTGAGCGGAGCAGGCCCGGGGGCGGTACAGCCACGCCCTCAGGTTGGTCCCGGGCTGACGGCGGTTCCGGTTCCGCCAGGCGCGCAGGAAGGTCTCCTGCACGAGGTCTTCGGCGTCGGTGAACGAGCCGAGCATCCGGTAACAGTGCACATGCAGTTCACGGCGGTGGCGTTCGAGCATCTGGTCGAAGCCCGGCTCTGCCATCGGCGCTCCCTCCCCGTGCACTGACTGCGTGGTGGACATTCCGGTCTCTGGGCACACGTCGGTGACGGTCATGCCCCGTGTAACGAGGCAGGCCACCATCGTTCATCGGTCTTCCGGTGACGGAATCGCCCTGACAGGGTGAGGCGCAGCCAGCCGGATCGTGTCCGGCAAGACGGACGACGTCTCCCGGCCCGGACAACGGCGAGCCCGGCGGCGGGCTCGAAAGCCCGGCCCTGGCGAACCCGGGTCAGTCGCAGCGGGCGTTACTGCCCGGAGCTGATTCCGTGGCCGATCGCGGTTCCGATCAGCTCGCGCGGGTCGCCCGGGGCAGCGCCGGCCCGGGTCACGTGCTGGTCCGGACGGACGGGGACGAACGCGGCGCCGAAGTGCTCCGGCCAGCCGGGGCCGTCAGGTCGAGTACGGTCAGCGGGACGCCGGCATCTCTCACGGCTGCGATCAGGCCGCCGTCATCGGACGGGCCCTCCGCGCCGCCGCAGCGAATCAGCGTGAACCCGTTGCCGAGATACACGTACAGCGAGTCTCCCACGGCGATCCAGCGGTGCGGACGCCGCCACCGGCCACCGGCCACGTGATCGACCCGCGACAGTCTCATTATGTCGCTAGAATGCTTGTGTTATCGATATTTTATTCGATAGAATCGACGTACTGCACAAACTATCGAACAGGACGGTCCATGTCGAGCGACCATCCCCTGGTCCCGGAGAGCGAAGCGAAGGCGTCTCGCATCGCGAGGGCGAGGACTGGGGCCAGGAAGCGGTACTCGATGAGCTGATGGCCGCCTTCGACTCTGAACTGGGACAAATCAGCCGCTGGCCGCCGATCAGATGATCAGCAGCCGTGCTCTGGAGCTCAAAGCGGCCGGGATGGCCGGGACCATGGACCAGCTCCGGGTCCGCGCCTACCTCGATGTCCTGCTTGGCCAGGATTCTTCCCCGGTCCTGGCCGACCAGGATTCCCCTGCTCGGCAGAGCACCGAAGGTGCGGACCCGGCCGAGACCGAAGGTCAGGGCCCGGCCGACGATCCGGCCGATGCGCCAAATGGAGCCGCGGACGAGCCGGGGAGCCCGCATACGGGTGCTGCGAGGGCCGACATCTGGATTCCTCGAGCCTGGTGGGCAAGCTCTCGGTCTCACCCGGCTCCGGATCTATCGGAGTCGGCCAGAGCACGCAGGTTGTGACGGTCAGCGGCGTGCTGTCCGTCGGCACGACGATCACGGTGAACCCCCGGCGCGCGTTCCGTCACGGTGCTGCCCGGCGCCAGCGTCAGCCACGGCGTCGGTGACAGCTTCAGCAACCTGCAGGTCTTCGCGATGGGAATCGGGGGGTGAGGTTGTCCCGGAGCAGGGCCGTGAGCTGATTACCAGGGACGGCCGGGGCGAAATACCAGCCCTGGGCGGTGTCGCAGCCAAGCGCGGCCAGGCGGCTGGCCTGCTCGCTGGTCTCGACGCCTTCCACGGTCAGGTTCAGCCCAAGGGTGTGGGCCAGCCCGGCCAGGGCCGAGATGATCGGTTCGTCGGCCGGCCCGTCCCGCCACACTTCCTGGATGAAGGACGCCGACAGCTTGAGCGCGTCGACGGGCAGGCGGCGCAGGTAGGCGAGGTTGGAATAGCCCGAACCGAAGTCGTCGGCCGCGATCCGCACCCCCATTGCCGACAGCTTCTGCAGGGTCTCGAGAGGCCGGCTGTCGGCCTCGACGAGGGCGCTCTCGGTCAGTTCCAGCTGCAGCAACTCGGGCGGCAGCTCGGTATCGGTCAGCGTCCGGGCCACGTCACCGACGAAACCCGGGTCCTGGGCCTGCAGCGGGGAGAGGTTGACGCTGATGAAGGGCGCGGAGCCGGGGCGGATCAGCTGCCACTGCGCTGCCTGGCGGCAGGCGGTGTCGATCACCCAGCGGCCGATGGGGGTGATGACGCCGCTTTCCTCGGCCAGGGTGATGAAGGTCTCGGGCGAGAGCATTCCCAGGGCCGGGTGGTTCCAGCGCAACAGCGCCTCGACGCCGCGCAACTCACCGCCGGGCAGGCCCACGATTGGCTGGTACACGACGCTGAACTGGCCCGCTTCCAGGGCGGAGCGCATCGAGGCGATCAGCGTCATCCGCGTGTTGTCGTCGGCCTGCCGGGCCGGGTCGTAGACGGCCCAGCGCCCCGGTCCGGCGGCGCGGGCCCAGTGAAGGGCACTTTCGGCGTCCTTGACCACCTCTGGCGTCCGGGTCCCGGCCGCGGGCCGCTCGACGACCCCGATGCTGGCGGTGATGCCGACGCGATGGCCGCCGATGGTGAACGGCTGTTCGATCCGGGTCAGGGCCTCGCCGGCCAGCGCCACCATGACGTCGGCGCCGCCGGGATCCTCGACGAGCAGCGCGAACGTATCTCCGCCCATCCGGGCGACGGTCACGGCCAGTCCCGCGAACGGATAGGTGAGCCGCCGCGCGACGGCGACGAGGAGCCCGTCGCCGACGTCCTGGCCCAGGGTGTCGTTGACCGGCTTGAACCCGTCGAGGTCGACGTAGCAGAGGCCGATCCGCCCGGTGGGGCGCGCCACCGCCGCGGCCAGCCGGTCCAGGAACTGCGCGCGGTTGGCCAGCCCGGTCAGCGGATCGTGCCGGGAGTGATAGGTCACCAGGGCCCGGACGTACCCTGCGGCCACCGCCTCCTGGATGGCGCTCACCGAGGCGTCGCTTACCGGAGTGCCGCCGGGCCAAGTGCAGGCCCGGGAATACGCGGACGCTAGGGAGCGGCCGATGACGGTGAGGCTGCGGCCCAGGGCATCCGGGCCGACCAGGTTCGCGCCGACCAGGCCGGCGCCGATCTCGGCCGCGCGCTCCGGCTGGAACGGGACGTCGCGGGCGATCGCCAGCACGCCCTCGGCCAGCGGGCGCAGGATTTCCGCCAGCCCGGCTGAGCCCGCCGTCCCCTCTGCGGCCGCCGCTGTCCCGGCTGAGCCCGCTGTCCCTCCTGAGCCCGCCAGCCCGGCTGAGCCCGCAGTCCCTCCTGAGCCCGTTGTCCCGCCTGCGGCCGCCGCTGTCCCGGCTGAGCTGATGGACCCATCGCGGCTGACGGCCAGCGCCGATACCCACTCGCCGGTGAGCACGTCGCACGGATCCGGCCACGGCGCCGCGGTGGACTGACCCCGCCGGCCGCCGTCCGGGTTCTGCTGGTTCATGTCCGCTCCTGCCGCACCCAGGTCGCGCGCTTCCCCTCGGCCAGCTCACCGTCCGGGATAACCGTTCGGCCGGATCGCATGCGGATGGTCACTAATTGCGACCGAAATAATACTTCTGGTGCCGAAAAGCTACTTCTGGTCCCGAACGAGAACTGGGCAAGAACGGTATTCATCGGACGCGGATGTCTGACTTCTCCCTTTACGCTAGGCCGTTCCGGGCGATCTCGGGCGGCATCCGCCAACCCGGTGCCGATAGGCTCCCAGGGATTGCGCTCCCGGGAGAGTGAGTGAACCCCAAAATTCTCCGGATCACGACACGGAACGCGCGCTGACGGCTCCGCCGCCGACGCGCTCGCCTGGGTCCGCGCCCAGCGCCGGTCCGGCGTGCCGGTGACGATCCTCGGCACCGACGAGAACGGCGACGTGGACGTGGCCGACTACGACCTCACCGGGCCCACGCTCATCGTGGTCGGGAATGAGGCGAGCGGGCTCAGCGAGGCCTGGCGGGCGGCCAGCGACCGGATCGCCCGGATCACGATCATCGGCTCGGCCAGCTCGCTCAACGCGGCCAGCGCCACGACCGTGCTGCTGGACGAGGCGGCCCGGCAGCGGCGTACGGGGGCCGAGGGCTAGTTGACGGCCATCTCACCGAGCTCGGACCAGCCATCCTGCTCGACCGTCACACTGACGATCTTGGGTGTCTCGGCGAGGTGCGGCGGCAACGTCTTCTGCGCCTCCTTGAAGTGCGCGGACGACACGTGCGCCACCCCGGCGCCCTGATCCCGGAACGCCTCGACCAGGACATATTCGGCCGGGTTGTCCAGGCTCCTGGACCAGTCGAACCACATACAGCCAGGTTCGCTCCGTGCCGCGGCAGTGAAATCACGGGAGATCTCAGGCCAGCGGCCGGCGTCCTCGGGACGCACCAGGAACTTGGCGGTGATGAAGATCATTGGGCCTCCTTCTCGAGGGCTGGCGGCACCATGATCGCGCAGGGTGGCGGCGGATGTTAAGCGAGGAGCGGGTACGGCACATATTGAGACGGGGCGCCGACTTCGCCGCCATCCGCCAGGCGTAGGGGAGGACGGCCACGGTGAGCGGTTCGATATGACCATCACAGACGCGCTGCTGCTGCTGGCCGCCGGCATCGCGGCCGGCATCATGAGCACCGTGCTGAGCCTCGCGTCGCTCGTGTCCTATCCGGTCCTGCTCGCGCTCGGCCTGCCGCCGCTGGTGGCGAACGTGACCAATACGGTGTCGCTGGTGCTGACCGGCGCGGGCTCGGCGGCCGGCTCGCGGCCGGAACTGGCCGGCCAGGGCGGCCGCGTCCGCCGGTTCGGCGCGGTGACGGCGCTGGGCGGTGCGGCGGGCGCGGCGACCCTCCTGCTGGCCCCGGCCCAGACGTTCCAGCTGGTGGTGCCGTTCCTGATCGCAGGCGCGTCCGTGCTACTGGCCATCCAGCCGAGGATCAAGAGACTCTCGGCGCGGCCAGAGGGCGAGCGCAGCATCGCGCTCAACGCGGCCCTGTTCGGGGCGGCGGTCTACGTGGGGTACTTCGGCGCGGGCGGCGGGGTGCTGCTGCTCGCCGTGCTCGGCGTCATGGTGGAAGAGACCCTGGCCCGGCTCAACGCGGTCAAAAACGTGATCAGCGGGCTGGCCAATTTCGTCGCCGCGGCGGCCTTCGCCATCTTTGCGCCGGTGCGATGGTCATTCGTGGTCCCGCTGGCGGCGGGTTTCCTGATTGGCGGCTGGACCGGGCCGAAAATCGTCCGCCGGATGCCAGCTCCGGGATTGCGGATTGTCGTGGCCCTGGCCGGCCTGGCCCTCGCGATCAAGCTCGCGTTCGACGCCTACCGTTAGGCCTTCGCTAGGCCATCGCGGGTAACGCCGGAGGCAAATGCGTCATTTGAGACAATCGCCCGGGCCTTATCCAATTAAAATCACTCACATCTGGGATTGCATAGGTCTACCCTGTCTACATCAACAATACCGGGGCGTACCGGGTACGGGGCGATTTGGCGGGTATCGGCCGCGTGTTGAGGAGCACCTTCAGCTGACGCCGCAGGTGACCCGGTGCACCGAGTGCGAAGGAGAGGGGAGCTAATTCACCGGTCCGGTGAATCGCCGATCATGATCAATACCTTGCCGGTGACGCCCTTCTCGACGGCCTCATGCGCCGCGGCGATATCGTCCAGCCGGAAACGATGGACCGGCAATGGCGTCAGGGCCCCCGCGCGCAAGGCGTCGGTGATGTCCGCGACCGCCTGATCCACCGCCATGTCCGGGACCGTGTACAGCAGAACGAAGCGCAGCGTGACGTTGGCGCTCATGCAGGCGCGCACCGGCAGCACCGGATCCGGGGGCGTGGCCGCGTACGTGACGACCACGGTCTCGGGGCCGGAAACGGCCAGGTCCGTGTCCAGGTTCGCCGCCAGGGCCACCTCGACGACGCGATCGGCCCGGCCGGCGTAGGCACGCACCTCCTCGGCCACGTTCTGCTGGCGGTAGTTCAGCACCAGGTCGGCACCGGCGGCCCGGGCGAGTTCACCCTTCTCCGGACTGCTCACCGTGGCGATGACCCGAGCACCGTCCCGTTTGGCAAGGTCAATGGAGAAATGACCAACGGCCCCTGCGCCGCCCGCGACCAGCACGGTCTTGCCGGCCACCGCGCCGTCCGCGAACACGCAGCGGTGCGCGGTGATGGCCGGGACGCCCAGCATCGCGCCCAGCTCCATGTCGGCGTTGTCCGGGAGCCGGACCGCATGGCGTTCGGGCACCACGGTCCACTCGGCGGCCGTCCCCCACTTCCGCCCGGCGGCCAGGAACAGCCAGACCCGCTGCCCGACGCGGGCCGGATCGACCCCCGGGCCCACGGCGTCGATCACCCCGGCGCCGTCCTGGTCCGGGATCTGGAATCCGTCGATCGGGCGGGGGACCGCCCCGCTCCGGGCCTTGACGTCGGTCGGGTTGATCCCCGACACCACGACGCGGACCCGTACCTCGCCCGGGCCGGGCTCGGGCCGCTCGATCTCGGTGACCTTCAGCACGTCCCGGGCAGGCCCGGTGGCCTCGTAGAGAGCCGCCTTCATTTGTGTCCTCCTCGGCGATGAGCTGTCCGCTGCACACTGCCATCCTCGCACCCGGGGCCAGTTGGATAGGATCGCCAATCGTGGAACAGCGGGTGCTCGGCAGGACAGGCAGGCCGGTCTCGGTCATCGGGCTCGGAACGTGGCAGCTCGGCGCGGACTGGGGCAACGTAAGCGACTCCGAGGCGCTCGACGTGCTGTACGCGGCGGTCGAGTCCGGCGTCACGTTCCTCGACACGGCCGACGTGTACGGTGACGGCCGCAGCGAGCGCGTCATCGGCCGGTTCATCGCCGGCAACGCCGGGCAGGGCGTGACCGTCGCCACCAAGATGGGCCGCCGGGCCGGTCAGGTGCCGGGCAACTACACGCTGGAGAACTTCCGCGCCTGGACGGACCGCTCCCGGGTCAACCTCGGCGTGGACACCCTCGATCTGGTGCAGCTGCACTGCCCGCCGACCGCGGTGTACGCCACCAACGCCGTCTTCGACGCCCTCGACACCCTGGTCGGCGAGGAACGCATCGCGTCCTACGGCGTGAGCGTCGAGACGTGCGCGGAGGCACTCACCGCCATCACGCGCCCGGGCATGGCGACCGTGCAGATCATCCTGAACGCGTTCCGGCGCAAGCCGCTGGACGCGGTCCTCCCGGCCGCCGCCGCGGCGGGAGTCGGCATCATCGCCCGGGTGCCGCTCGCCTCCGGCCTGCTGTCCGGCCGGTACACACGGGACTCCACCTTCGCCGCCGACGATCATCGTTCGTACAACCGGCACGGTGAGGCGTTCGACGTCGGGGAGACGTTCTCCGGGGTTGACTTCGAGGCCGGTGTGGACGCGGCGCGGGAATTCGCCGCGCTGGCGCAGCCCGGCGCGACGCCCGCGCAGACCGCGCTGCGCTGGGTGATCCAGCAACCCGGGGTCACGACCGTCATCCCGGGGGCACGCAACGCCGGCCAGGCGCGGCAGAACTCCGCGGCCGCTGACCTGCCCGCGCTGGACGGCGCGACCCTCGGCGCGGTCGAGAACCTGTACGACAAGTACTTCCGGGCCGAGGTCCACGCGCGCTGGTGACGGCCGCCGATTGGGCCACAGCCGCTAGTCTCGCCACCGCGCTCAGGACCCTCGTGCTGGCCGTGGCGACCTTCTCCGCGGTCCGTTTGGGCAACCGGACGGCGCGGGCGGCTGAGCTCTCGCTGCTGACCACCCCTTCGGCCGCTCCTTACGCCGGGCTGTCTGCGGGAGGGACCGCCGCTGAGCCGCGGTTGGCTTCGAGCGAGGATCACCCCGTCGGGATGCTGACCGTCACGCGGCAGTGGAACATCGGCCGGCCCGACCCGCGGCGAGGCGACCGGCCCGTCACGCCGTGAGCGGGTCGCCCGCGGAACCCTCCCAGCGGAGCATGCAAGTTCCCAGAAACCTTTGAGCAATCTCACAGGCGTTTTACCTGGCCAGCCCTGGCTTTTTGCTGGATGATAAAGATCATCACGATTCAGCATCAATATCGGGCGAATGGGAACCAAACGTAATAACCAAGCGCCCGGAGAGGGAGGTCATGGGTCCGCAGAGCGGGGAGACCGAGGGGGCGCACGAGCCAGGGTCTTCGGGCCGGCCGCGGGGATCACGCTGGTTCCGGTGGCTGGCCAAGCCGTCCGCTCGCTTCATCAGCACCTCGATGCTCGCGACGCTGGCCATCATTTTCGCCACCCCCGCCGACGGGGGTACCGGCGTCCTGACCGCGCGCATCGCTAAGATCGTCGGGCTCGCGCCGTCCCCGGCGCGCACCGGGAAGCCGTCCGGCGGCCCGCCGGCCATCGGCGCACTGTTCACTACCAGCAACGGCCAGCTCGGGACGCATTTCTGCACGGCCAGCGTGGTGAACAGCCCGCACGGGGACCTGCTCGTCACCGCGGCGCACTGTGTCACCGGCACGCAGGGCACGATCGCGTTCGTGCCGGGATACGCGGGCGGCAACGCTCCCTACGGCGTCTGGGACGTCTGGCGGGTGTTCACCGACCAGGCCTGGAACAACTCGACCAGCCAGGACGATGACGTCGCCTTCCTGCAGGTGCGGCAGAACAACGCCAGTACCCCGATCGAGGACGTCACCGGCGCGGAACAGCTCGGCATCGACCTGCCCGAGGTCGAACTGGCGCAGGTGGTCGGCTACCCGAACGGCGCGGGCGAGCCGATGGTCTGCCAGAACTGGACCAAGGCGTTCAGCAATGCGCAGCTGGAGTTCGACTGCGGCGGTTATCCGAACGGGACGAGCGGCGGCCCGTTCCTCGTGCGGCTGGACAAGGCCACCGGGCAGGGCACCGTGATGGGGGTCATCGGCGGCTACGAGCAAGGCGGCGACGACCCAGACGTGTCCTACTCGGCGGTATTCGGCCAGAACGTCGCCGCGTTGTACAAGACGGCCGAGGCCGACAGCTAAGGTTCAGGCGCCGGCAGGGACGGGAGCCGGGCCCTGGAGGGGTCCACCGGTCAGTAGTCCTCTCCCGGCGGCGGGACAATCCTGTCCAGTTCGGCCCGCTGCTCGGCGGTGGGAACCCAGTCGCCCGCCGCCGCGTTCGCCTTCACCTGCTCCGGGCTCATCGCCCCGGCGATCACCGAGGAGCATCCGTCGATGGCGGCCAGGCCGCCTATCGCCACGTCCAGGAGGCTGATCCCCTGGGCCTGCGCCCAGGTGATTCCGTTACGGCGCGCTTAATATACGCGCGGCCGCCTTTCGCGCCGGCCGCCGGCCCATATCCCATGTCGACTTTGCGGTGCCCGAATTTGGTGGCGAGCACGATGCCTGCGCGGCGGGCGCCCAGGACCTCGCCCAGGAGGGTCTCCGACGCGCCGTTCCCGCCGTAGATGTCGGCGGTGTCGAACAGCGTGATACCCGCCTCGATGGCCGCGTCCACCACCGCCCGGGTGCCGTGGACGTCGAGCCTCCGGCCGAAGTTGTTACAGCCGAGCCCAACCACGGATACGACCAGTCCCGACGATCCAAGCGACCTGAAGCGCATGCTCTCCCGCCCCGCCGAAGTTACCCGGGCGATCCTATCCGCCTGCCCCGGGCACTCCAATCAGGGCCTGCGGGTGATCAGGGTGCGGGCGTCAGGGCTTGCGGGCGACCAGGGCGTAGCAATAGGCCTCGGCGGGGTTCGGCGGTCCTGGGCGGCCGGGATCGGGGCGCCACTCAGGGAGCCACACGATCCCGGGCTCTTCCAGCCCGAAGCCCTCGGTCAGCCGCAGGATGTGGTCCCGGCTGCGCACGTGCGCCGACGCGGTGGCCTGGTCGTAGACCTCGGCGGCCTCGTTGACCTCCGGCGTCGCATCGGCGGTACCGTGCGACATGACCAGGTAGCTTCCGGATGGGAACGGCTCGAGGAGCTTCCTGATGAGCCCGCCCGGGTCGTCGTCAGCGGGGATGAAGTGCAGGATGGCGACGAGCAGCAGGGCGACCGGTTGCTCGAAGTCGATCAGCGCCCGCAGTTCCGGGTCGGCCAGAATCTCGTCCGGCTGGCGCAGGTCGTGCGCCACGATCGTGGTACCGGCCACGCCGTGCAGCAGGTACCGGCCGTGCGCCAGCACCACGGGGTCGTTGTCCACGTAGACCACGTGGCTGCCCGGTGCCGCCTCCTGCGCGACCTCGTGCACGTTGCGCACGGTCGGGAGACCGGCGCCGCCGTCGATGAACTGCCGGATGCCCCGGCTGACCGCCAGGTAGCGGATCGCCCGGCCGATGAAGGCGCGGTTCCACTGGCAGGCGGTGCGGACGTTCGGCAGTATCTGGGCGATCTGCTCAGCGGCCGCCCGGTCGGCGGGGTAATTGTCCTTCCCGCCGAGCAGGTAATCATATATCCGTGCCGTACTCGGAATGTCCGGTCTGAACCTTTTTCTCCAGCCCTCATCTTCGGTCACCGCATTACTCCCCGAAAGCCGTGATAAGGAAAGTGCGCTGAACACTTGCATTACGGCGCAGGTGGCCGCACCTAAATGGATCAGTTATCACGGCGCGCCGAGGGGTTGCGGCGCCGCATTCAGCCGAACGGTACATATCCGACTTATCGGACAGAATCCAGCTATCTCACCTACGATGTTAGCCGGCCACGCGCGGCTGGCCGGGGGCGTCGGGCGCGCCGACCGGGCCGGGGACGGCCCAGACGTCAGCGCACCGGCCGACCGGGACCGTTCGGTGGCCGCATGATCACGCTGCGTACGACACCGATTGCCTGGTATACGCACTTCGATGGCCCCGCGGCGCGGTCCGCCCGGCCGCCCGCAGGGGTGCCGGCCGGGCTGGCCGAGCGGGGCGCCGGAGCGGCAACCGGGCGAAAACGCATTTAATGGATTCACAACTTGCGCGGCGCAATCTGCTGGCCGGGCACGCGAGAGCATGGCGTGAAATCCCATATGCGTTATGATTGCTTTGGCACCGCGAAGTGCTGTACGGCGGAACGCAATTGCGCCAATGATGTGCATAGATAGGACGCTTCTGGGTGACAGTTTTGTCTTGACTATTCGCGACACGTTTGTCCGGACCCAGTATAGCCGGTTGTGACAGAACTGTCCCAGCGGTGACGGCATCCGGTCCCGGGAAGTGGCGTTGGCCCGGACGGATCGCTCTGGGGCGATCGTGGAGAGGACAGGTGAGTCTGATGACGGAGGCGGCACACGGACCGACCGTCCTTCGCATCCTTCTCGGCACGCACTTGCGGCGTCTGCGCGAAAGCAGGCGGATCTCGGCCCAGCAGGCGGCGAAGGTCATCCGCGGGTCGGAATCCAAGATCAGCCGGATCGAGCTGGGCAGGAATGCGATCAGGGAAATCGACATCCTGGACCTGCTGACCTACTACGGCGTGGACCGCGACGAGCGCGAGCAGTTGCTGACCCTGGCCGAGCAGGCGAACCGCCCGGGCTGGTGGCACCGCCACACCGACATCCTGCCCGAGTGGTTCCAGTCCTACGTCGGGATGGAGGAGTCCGCGGCATCCATCCGCATCTACGAGCCGCAGTTCGTTCCCGGTCTGCTGCAGACCGAGGGCTACGCCACGGCCGTCCTGGCCCTGGGCGACTTCTCCCCCGAGGAGGCGGAACGCCACGTGCTGGTCCGTAAGGAACGGCAGCGGCGCTTCGCCAGCGGCGAGCTGAAGCTGTGGGTGATCATCGAGGAGCCCGCGCTGCGGCGCCCGGTCAGCGATGCGCGCACGCAGCGGGACCAGATCAGGTACCTGCTGGAGGCGAGCGAACGCTCCAACCTCACGCTTCAGGTGGTGCCGTACGGCGTCGGGGGGCACGCGGTGCCGAGCGGGTTCAGCGTGCTGCGGTTCGGTGACCGGGAGCTGCCCAACATCGTCTACGTCGAGCACCTGACGAGCGCCCTCTACCTGGACAAGCAGGCCGATGTCGACCAGTACATGCTGGCGATGGAGCGGCTGAGCATCGTCAGCGCGCAGCCGTCCGCGACTCCGGACCTCCTGCGGTCGATCATCGGCGAACTGGACGGGCAGCGATGAGCCGCATCCGCAACGGTATGCGCGCCAGTGAGCTGCAGGGCACGACATGGGTTAAGAGCAACCGGAGCGGTCCCACCGGGGGCAACTGCGTCCAGATGGCCGTCCTGCCGGGCGGCGGGATCGCGGTGCGGAACTCCCGGCATCCCGAGGGCCCGGCCCTCATCTTCACCGGCGCGGAGTGGAACGCGTTCATCCACGGCGTTATCAGGGGCGCGCGCCCGGGGACCTAACCGGATAGATGTGACGGGTCCCGCTACCCCTCAGCGGGACCCGTCACCCCCCCAAACGGCCGGAGTAAAGGCCCCGGACGATCTTTAGCTAGGAAGGTCGAAGACGATCTTTAGCTAGGGAGGTCGAACTCGCCGTTCTTGGCACCAATGAGGAAGCACTCCCACTCGTGCCGATTGAACACGTGCGGCGTCTTAGCGCGGTCCTTCGTGTCACGGACCGCCACGCCACCCTCAGGCAGGTGGCCTATCTCCACGCACCCGCCGGTGCTGCTCGCGCTGCTCTTGAACCAGCGCACTCCCGTGAGGTCGGTTTCCATCCGCCTCTCCTTTCGATGTACTATCGCGGTTCTATCTGGACCTGCTGTTGGGCAACCTGGCCCTGCTGTCGGGCAACCCAGGCCCGCCGGGACGATGCGTCGCCCGTCCGGCCCCCGGCATTGGTCATACGAGATCTTCCGCCGTCCCGGAGATCAGGTCAGCAGACGCACCCGGCGACAGGGCTGCCGCCCGGAGACGGTCGAACGCCTCCGCGCAGGTGCGCACTTCCCGATCTTTCTCCAGGTAGATGATCCCGGCCAGGGACTCGACGTACGCCACATCGGCGTCGGCCCGCTCGGGAAACTCGAGGATGGAAAAAGGCCCTCTCAGACCCGCGTGCGACCCGCTGTCGAACGGCAGCACCTGGAGCGTGACGTTCGGCATCTTGCTCGCCTCGGTCAGCCGCGCGAGCTGACCGCTCATGACCGTGGGCCCGCCGATGGTGCGCCGGATCACGGCCTCGTCCATGATCACCCATACGTCGAGCGGCGGATTCCGGTCCAGCATCTCCTGGCGCTTCATCCGCAGATCGACGAGCCGCTCGATCTGCTCGTCGGTATCCCGGTTGTTCACTTCCCGCAGCACGGCCTGGGCGTATTCCGGCGTCTGGAACAGCCCGTGCACGACCTCGGCCTCGAAGCTGCGCAGTCCGGCGGCTTCGGCCTCCAGCCCGACGTAAATCCCGAACCCGGTCGGCAGCACGTCGTCGTAGACCGACCACCAGCCCTTGCGGTGACCTTCGCGGGCCATGTCGATCAGGACCTGGCGCTGAGCCGGATCGGTGACTCCGTACATCTCGAGCATCGCGCTGAGGTAGACCGACTTGGTCGGCGCCTTGCCCGTCTCGATGCGCGACAGCGTGGACGCGGCCACACCGAGGTGCTCGGCGACCTCTTCCAGCTTGATGGAGTGAGACTCCCGCAGCCGGCGTAGCTCAGAACCGAGCCGCCGGCGACGCACGGTCGGACCCATCGTCATGAGCGACTCACCCCCTCAAGGCATCCGGCCGCACGATACTCGGTTTTGGGAGCCGAAGCACGTGCGCGCGGATCGCCGGCCATTTAGATGGCACACGGTAACGAGATCACTTCGTACCGTTCGCTGACAAGGATGACGATACAACACCAGCGCTCGGGATGAAATCCCATTCGGGATTTCATCCGAGAAATTTGTTTCATGCACTTGCGCCGCGCCGCCATGCGTACCATCATCGTTTCTAACGTACGGTGATGGCATTATTACCCAATGCGGTCCCGGACTGCGAACAGGGCATCCATTGTCATAGGGGGAGGAATAAGGCATGGAGCAGACGCCAGCGGGCGATGATCGGCCCAGTCAGCCATGACGCCCGCAGCGGTCGTCCTCGGTAGCCTGACCATCCGGGGACGTCCCGAGCAGGTGTCGAGGGCCAGAGCGTTCGTCACGGCGCTGGCCGGGCCGGCCGCGGAGACGGCCGCCTTGCTGACCTCGGAACTGGTGGCCAACGCGGTGCTGCACACGAGTTCGGGCCACGACGGCGGCACCGTGACGGTCGTGGTCAGCGACGTACCCGACGGCCTGCTCGTGGAGGTCGTCGACGACGGGTCGCCGGGCGGCGGCCCCGAGGTCAGCGGGGACCGGTACGCCACCAGAGGCCACGGGCTTTTCCTGGTCGAACAGCTCGCGGCGCGGTGGGGCTTCGCTCAGGACGGCGCGGGGACGACCGTCTGGTTCCAGGTCGAGGCCGGGAGCGATCCGGCCCGGGATGGACAACTGGGCCGGTTAGCCCGGACGGATAACTGGGCCCGTCAACCCGGGACGGAAAGCGGGGCGTGTTAGCCCGGGACGGATTCCCGGGCCCGTCAGCCCGGGATGGCCACCCAGGGCCTGGCCGGGCGGCCGGCGCGCCGCCCACGTGACCGGGCGCAGCCGCGCCCGAAGCCAGCGGGCGAACGCGACATCATCGTGGTCCCGGCCGAACAGGACATCGTCCCCGCTGTAGCGTTCGGCGACATGCCCGGCCCCGTCCACGGTCACCGGGGCCGGGGCGAACGAGGTAAACGGGAGCCCGAGCGCCGCGGACAGCGCGAGCGGGCTGGCCGGGATGACGGCCGGGTGGTAGCGCGCGAAGAACTGACGGCAGTGGGCCGCCAGCACGGCCGCCCACGGCGGTGCCGCACCGCCGGCCAGTGCGGTGAACACCGGGGAGGCCACGGTGATCTCGGCGGCCCGGCGGAATGCGGCATCGACGCTCACCAGGCGCAGATGATACGCCGAAGCCAGCACCAGGCGGCCCGCGGACGGATCGAGGCGGAAATTGCGGGGCGGCAATGCGGCGCGGCCTTCCCCTCGATTCAGCGTCCCGGCCAGCTGGGTGATGAACAGTTTCCGCGCCAGGGCCGGTTCGGGCCCGAGGACCGCCGCCAGGTTCGACAACGGCCCCAGGCCGATCCAGCGGGCGACGCCGCCGGCCCGGCCGCAGGCCGCCGCGACCGCGCCCGGAACGTCATCCAGCTGGCGGCCGACCCATTCGGGCGTCAGCCCGGCGGCGAGAAAACACGGCGTCGCGCTGAGTTGCCGCCCGGCGACCACTGGCACGTCCGGCCGCCCCACGGTGTCGAGCAGGAACCGCGCGAACCGGGCCCGCTGTCCGGACAGCTCGTCGGATGTGACCACCAGCGCCAGCTCCGGCAGCTCACGGGCGGCGATGACCAGCGACATCGCGTCGTCGGGCTCGCCACCGACGTCGGTGTCGAGGATGACGGGCAGCCGTTCCGGTGACGAGGCAGGCGCCCACCGGGCGGTCATGGTCATGGCGTCCGGCTCCATCCCGTGTCCAGGGCCGGCGGAACCCAGGCCTGCCGGATCACGGCCTGCCCGGGCCTGCCCGGATCCCGGGCCCTGATCAGATCTTGCCCTCATCTGACCAGCAGAAACCAATCTCATTTACTAAGAGTCACAGTTTTGTTAACTATAGGTAGCCGAATTCCCCGGGGGTTAGGCCGCGGCCACGGCCGCGAGCACGCCGGCGCAGATGCGGGCCAGGTCATCGTCGCCGGTGACGTACGGCGGCATGGTGTAAACGAGATCGCGGAACGGGCGCAGCCAGACGCCCTCCGCGACAGCCGCCTTCGTCGCCGCGGCCATGTCCACGTCGTGGTCGAGCTGGACCACTCCGATCGCGCCGAGCACGCGGACGTCGGTGACCCCGGGCAGCGCCCGGGCCGGGGCGAGCCCGGCGCGCAGCCCCGCCTCGATCCGGCGGACCTGCGCCTGCCAGCCGCCGGGGTACCCGGTGAGCAGCACCTCCAGCGATGCGATCGCGACCGCGCAGGCCAGCGGGTTGCCCATGAACGTCGGCCCGTGCGCGAGCACCGGCACCTCCCCGCCGGAGATGCCCGCCGCGACCTCCGGCGTGCACAGCGCGGCGGCCAGCGTGAGATAGCCGCCGGTCAGCGCCTTGCCCAGGCACATCACGTCCGGGCTCACCCCGGCGTGGCCGGCCGCGAACAGCATCCCGCTGCGGCCGAAGCCGGTGGCGATCTCGTCGAAGATCAGCAGCACGCCGTGCTCGTCGCAGGCGGACCGCAGCACGCGCAGGTAGCCGGGGTCGTGGAAGCGCATCCCGCCGGCGCCCTGCACCACCGGCTCGACGATCACCGCGGCTAGTTCGTCCGCGTGCCGGGCGATCAGTCCGGTCAGCTCGGCGGCGTAGCCGGGGTCCAGGCCGGCCGCGAAACCGGCCAGCGGCAGGCCGGCGAAGACCTGCTGGGGCAGCACCCCTTCCCACATCCGGTGCATGCCGCCGTCGGGGTCGCAAACGGACATCGCCCAGAACGTGTCGCCGTGGTACCCGCCGCGCCAGGTGAGCAGCTTCCGCTTGGCCGGCTGGCCGCGCGAGCGCCAGTACTGCAGGCACATCTTGATCCCGACCTCGACCGCGACCGAACCGGAATCGCACAGGAAGACGTGCTCCAGGCCGTCCGGGGTCAGCGCGGCCAGCCGGTCACACAGCCGCACCGCTGCCTCGTGGGTCAGGCCGCCGAACATCACATGGCTCATCCGGTCCAGCTGCGACCGGGCCGCGGCGTCCAGGACCGGGTGCCGGTATCCGTGGATGGCCGCCCACCACGACGACATTCCGTCCACCAGTTCGGGGGCGTCCGGGCCGGCCAGCCGGAGCCGGACCCCGGACGCGGATTCCACCGGCAGCGGGGGATGCGTGCCCGGCATGGGCGCGTACGGGTGCCAGACGCGCATCCGATCGGTCTCAAGGAGCTGAGTGGTCCGCATCCGGCCAGGCTACGGCGAGGCGCTCGTTACCGGCCCAGCGAACCGGGCCTTGGGCCCGGTGAGTGGTTGGTGTGCCGGCGGGAACCACCCGCAGGCCACGGACAGGCGATCGTTACCGGCCCAGCGAGTCCTGGGCTTCAGCCCGGGCGAGTGGCCGGTGTGTCGGCGGGAACCACCCGCAGGCCACGGACAGGCGATCGTTACCGGCCCAGCGAGTCCTGGGCTTCAGCCCGGGCGAGTGGCCGGTGTGTCGGCGAAGTACCACCGCGGGGCGCGAAGCGCAGCGGGGGGTTCCGGGGGGTCGCCCCACGGGCCAGCACAGCACTATCGGCGGCTGGTGCTGCGGCCCCGCGACGATGAGCCACGCCCCCGCTTTTCCCGCATCCGCATCGATACCTTCAGCGGGCTGCCCTCGAAGCCGAACTCCTCGCGCAGTTTCCGCTCCACGAACCGGCGGTAGGCGGCCTCCAGGAACCCCGTGGTGAACAGCACGACGTGCGGGGGCCGGATCCCGGCCTGCGTGGCGAATAGGACCTTCGGCTGGCGCCCGCCGCGCACCGGCGGCGGGGTCGCCGCGATCAGGCCGGTCAGCCAGCTGTTCAGCCGCCCGGTCGGGACCCGGGTCTCCCAGCCCGCCAGGGCCGTCTCGATCGCGGGGACCAGCCGGTCGACGTGCCGCCCGCTGGTGGCGGAGATATTGACCCGCGGCGCCCAGCGCGCGTTGTGCAGCTGCCGGTCGATCTCGCGTTCCAGGTAGTGCCGCCGTTCCTCGTCGACCATGTCCCACTTGTTGAACGCGATGACAAGGGCGCGCCCGGCCTCGATGACCATCGAGATGATCCGCAGGTCCTGCTCGGTCAGCGGCTGGCTGGCATCGACCAGCACCACGGCGACCTCGGCGACCTCCAGGGCGCCCGCGGTCCGCAGCGCCGCGTAGTAGTCGGCGCCCTGGCTCTCCCGGAACCGCCGCCTGATGCCGGCCGTATCCACGAACCGCCAGGTCTTGCCGCCGAGCTCGATCAGCTCATCCACTGGGTCCCGGGTCGTGCCGGCCTCGGCGTCGACCAGCACCCGCTGCTCCCCCGCCAGCTTGTTCAGCAGGCTGGACTTGCCGACGTTGGGCCGGCCGATCAGGGCCACCCGGCGCGGCCCGGACGGCCGGGTGCGGGGCTGCGGCGGCGGTTCGGGCAGCGCCTCGAGAACGGCGTCGAGCAGGTCACCGCTGGCGCGCCCGTGCAGCGCGCTAACCGGGTAGGGCTGGCCGAGCCCGAGCGACCACAGCGACGAGGCGGTCAGCTCGGTGGCGGCGTTGTCGACCTTGTTGGCCGCGACCACAACGGGCACGCCGGAGCGGCGCAGCACGTCCGCGACGGCGTCGTCGGTGTCGGTGGCCCCGACCGTGGCGTCCACGACGAACAGCACGGCGTCGGCCGTCTTCGCGGCGATCCGGGCTTGCCCGGCGATCCGCGCCGCCAGCGATCCCGTCTTCTCCGCCGACGGCTCCCAGCCGCCGGTGTCGACCAGGGTGAACTGCCGCCCACGCCAGTTCGCGTCGTAGGCGACCCGGTCGCGGGTGACGCCCGGGGTGTCCTCCACGACGGCCAGCCGGCTGCCGATGATCCGGTTGACCAGCGCGGACTTACCGACGTTCGGCCTGCCGACCACCGCCACCACGGGCCGTTCGGCCATCTTATCGTCGGCTGTTCCGCCGAACGGGCCGTCTGCGGGGTACCCGTCGTCCAGGGGGTACTCGCGGTCTGCGGCGTCGTCGGGGGAGTGGCCGTTTACCTCCGGCACCCCAGGGACGAATTCGTCGTCGGTGCTGAAGGCGGCGGCGTCGTCATCCGGGCTCACCGGGTCGTCCTCGCGGTATCGGGGAGGTTGGCCCGCTGAATCGCCAGGCCCGCGATCATTTCCACCACGTCCTCGAGCGAGAACAGCGTCGAGTCGACGTCCACCGCGTCCGGGGCCTTCGCCATCTGCGTCGCGTCCATCCGGTCCCGGCGGGCCTGCTCGGCCTGGGTCGCGGCGACGGTCGCCGTGGGGTCGCCGGCCAGGTCGGCGCTGCGGCGGGTGGCCCGGGCCACCTCGCTGGCGGTGAGGAAGACCTTGACCACCGCGTCGGGCGCGACCACCGTGCCGATGTCACGCCCCTCCGCGACGATGCCGCGCCCCTCGGCCCGGGCGCGGGCGATGATCTCGCGCTGCATGGCGATCAGCCGCGCGCGGACCTGCGGGATCCGGGCCACCGCGGACACCGCGCCGGACACCTCACGGGTCCGGATCGCCGCCGACACGTCCCGGCCGTCGACTGTCACCCACGGGCCGTCGGGGTCGGTCCCCACCTCGATGACGGGATCGCCGACGTGCTGGGCCACCGCCTCAGCGTCGTCGGCCGGGATGCCATGGGCCAGCAGCCACCAGGTCAGGGCCCGGTACATGGCGCCGGTGTCGAGGTAGCGGAGGCCGAGGGCACGGGCCGCCCCGCGCGAGGTGCTCGATTTTCCCGACGCTGACGGACCGTCGACAGCGATGACGATTCCGCTGCCCGATGATCCGCCGTGGCTGTCCGCAGAAATGCTCACACCCGCAAGGCTACCGGCGGACGGGCCATCCGCCGGCCGTGAGGGCGTTAATCAGCGGCCCGGCGGACTCCGGCCGGACCGAAAGCTCGGCCACGCCCACCGGCGCCCCGGGTGAGTGCTCGATGCCGACGTCCTCCACGTTGACGCAGGCCTCGGCGGCCGCGGCGAACAACCGCGCGAGCTCACCGGGGCGGTCGCTGATGACCACCTGCACGGCGGTAAACGCGCGGGCCGGGCCGCCGCGCTTGCCGGGGATGCGGGCCACGCCCGCGCGGCCGTGCTCCAGCAGCACGGTCAGGCCCTTGCTGTCCTCCGGGGAGCCGTCCGGCCCGGTTTCCAGGATCTGCGCGGCCTCCGCGATGTCGCCGGCCACCGCAGCGAGGACGGCCGCGACCGGGGCGGCGTTCCCGGTCAGGATCTGCGTCCACAGGCCGGCGTCGCCGACGGCGATCCGGGTGGCGTCGCGCAGGCCTGGCCCGGCCATGCTGAGGGCCTCCGGCGGCACCGACTCCGGGGCCAGTTGCGCCGCCATGGCCGCGGCGACGACGTGCGGGGCCTGTGAGATCAGTGCGACCCAGCGGTCGTGGGTCTCCGCGTCCGTCACGACCGGTTCGGCTCCGCACGCCGTCACCAGCGCGGTCACCGTGGCCACCGTTACGCCAGAGGTCTCGGGAGCCGGGCACAGCGCCCAGGTCCGGCCGAGGAAGAGATCCGCGCGGGCTGCGGCCGGGCCGGACCGTTCCCGGCCGGCCAGCGGATGCCCGGGCACGTAGCGGGAGATGTCGCAGCCCGCCTCCCGGGCCCGGGCCAGGGGCAGCGCCTTCACACTGGCGACGTCCGTGTAGCAGTGCGCCAGGTCCGCGCGCTGCGCCGTCGTCAGGACTGCGGCCACCTCGGCGGGCGGCACCGCGATCAGCGCCACGTCGGCGGGGCTGGCCGGGGGGCCGGGGCTGTTTCCCAGACTGGCCAGAACCCGTCCCGCGCCCAGGTCGGCCGCGAGCGCCGAGGCGGCCGGGTCACGATCCCAGAGCCAGACGTCGACGCCGTGGCGCCGTAGGGCGAGCGCCGCAGACGTTCCGATCAAGCCGGTGCCGATGACAACGACCTGCCGCGGGACCGGCGCCTGGGTCACTGCGCGATGTCCAGCCGGAGGGCCGCCGCGCCGCGCAGGTACACGTGCTGGATCTCACCGCGGGAGCGGCTGGTCTCCACGTGCATCATGAGCCGGATCACGCGCGGGAGCGCACCCGGCACCGGAATCTCGGTCGCGCACAGCAGCGGCACGTCGTGAAAACCGATCTTGCGCGCGGCCAGCGCCGGGAACTCCGTGGTCAGGTCCGGGGTGACCGTGAATAGGACGCTGATCACGTCGTCGGGGACCAGGTCGTTGCGCGTCATGACCTCGCTGACCAATTCGGCCGTTCCCTCGAGGATCGCCTCACGCTCATCGGCTTCGACCTGCACCGCGCCCCGGATCGCTCTGACCGACACGTTCCCACCTCCTCAGTATCGACTGCCGCGCCGTCCCAGGCTGATACCCCCAGGCTATAGGCCTACCGAGGCGTACAGCTCACCGATTTCGCGCGTCGTGAGCTCTCGGACACCGCCCGGCTTCAGGCCACCCAGCCGGATCGGGCCGACATCGGTCCGTACCAGGCGGAGCACCGGGTGGCCGGCCTCGGCGAGCATCCGGCGCACGATGCGCTTGCGCCCCTCATGCAGGGTCACCTCGACGAGCACGCGCAGCCCGGAGCGTTCCACCACCCGGAACCGGTCCGCCGCGGCCACCCCGTCGTCGAGTTCGATCCCGGTCATCAGCGTCCGGCCGAGATCCTTCGGCACCGGACCATGGATCTCGGCCAGGTAGGTCTTGAGTACGCCGAAGCCGGGATGCGCGAGGCGGTGCGCGAGCTCACCGTCGTTCATCAGCAGCATCAGGCCCTCGCTGTCGAAGTCGAGCCGGCCCACGTGAAACAGCCGCTCGGCCCGGTCGCCGAGGAAGTCGGTGACGGTGGCCCGCCCGCGCGGATCGGACATCGCGGTCAGCACGCCGGGCGGCTTGTTGAAGGCCAGGTAGACGAGGTCCTGGCGGGACGGGATGCGCTTGCCGTCCACCCGGATGAGCTGATGCTCGGGGTCGACCCGGGCGCCGAAACGGCGCACCGTCTCGCCGTCGACCTCGACCCGGCCGGCCCCGATCAGCTCCTCGCAGTGCCGTCGGCTGCCTACGCCCGCCGCGGCCAGGACCTTCTGCAGCCGCACGCCACCCGGAACGTCGATGAGGCTGTCACGCTCTTCGCCGAAATCCGCACCGAAGTCGTCATCGTCGGTGTCAACTGGCTGGGGAGCGGACGGGCGCCCGCGGGCGGGGGCACCTGCCCTGGGGGCGCCTCCGGTGGAGTGGCCGGCCGGGTGGCCGGCACCGCGGCCGCGCGGGTTACGGCCGGGCACGGTCGTGGCCCAGATCCGTGGCATCGTCGACATCCTCGATGCTGTCCGGCAGGAACGGCGCCAGGTCAGGCAATTCCTCCAGGCCGGCCGAGACCGAGTCGCTCCAGGAAGTAACCGGTGGTCCGGTACAGGATCGCGCCGGTCTCCGGGTCGGTCCCGGAATCTTCCACCAGCCCGCGCAGCGTCAGCGTCCGCATCACGCCATCGCAATTGACGCCGCGCACCGCGGACACCCGCGCCCGGCTGACCGGCTGGCGGTACGCGACGACGGCCAGGGTCTCCAGCGCCGCCTGAGTGAGCCGGACTTCCTGGCCCTCGCTGACGAACCGCTCGACGACGGGCGCGCACTCCTCCCGGGTGTAGAACCGCCAGCCGCCGGCGATCTCGCGCAGGTCGAATCCCCGTTCCTCGGCCGCGTATTCGGCCGCGACGTCGCGGAGCAGGCCGACCACCTCCCCGGTCGGCCGTTCCAGCACCTGGGCGAGCACCACGGCCGCCACAGGCTCGTCCGCGACCAGCAGGATCGCCTCGAGGCTGGCGCGCAGCGAGGGGCTGTCAGGGATGCCGGGGTCACCAGGGATGCCGGGGTCACCAGGGATGCCGGGGTCACCAGGGATGCCGGGGTCACCAGGGATGCCGGGGTCACCAGGGATGCCGGGGTCACCAGGGATGCCGGGGTCACCAGGGATGCCGGGGTCACCAGGGATGCCGGGGTCACCAGGGATGCCGGGGTCACCAGGGATGCCGGGGTCACCAGGGATGCCGGGGTCACCAGGGATGCCGGGGTCACCAGGGATGCCGGGGTCACCAGGGATGCCGGGGTCACCAGGGATGCCGGGGTCACCAGGGATGCCGGGGTCGGCGGGGGGGCCAGGAGTCCCGGGACTCCGCCTTCCGTTCATGTCCTTCATATCGATGCGTCGTCCTCGTCCGCGTCGCGCGAGTCGCCTTCGTCCATGTCGATGGCCACATCGTTATCGTCGTCACCGGCCGCGTTCCAGGTCACGTAGATGTCTCCCAGCGGCGTGAGCTGCTCCAGGGAGATACGGTCCTCCCGGTAGAGCTCGAGCACCGCGAGGAAGCTCGCCACGATCTCATACGTCGCCGGGCAATCGGCGGTGAGCTGCCGGAAACTAGCCCGGCGGAGCTCGCGCAGCCTGACAGCCAGCCGCCGCGCCTGCTCGCGGACGCTCACGAACGGGGCGTGGATGTGGTCGGTGGAGACCGTCGGCGCCTGCCGCGGGGTGAGCACGCGCGCCGCGATCCGAGCAAATTCTATCGGGCCGAGCCCGAGCAGAACTTCGGGGAACAGCTTCGCGAACCGTGACTCCAGCGGGACACGGCGCGGGAAACGGCGGGCGGCCACGGCCATCCGGCCCGCGAAGACGGCGGCGGCTTCCTTGTAGGCGCGGTACTGCAGCAGCCGGGCAAACAGCAGGTCCCGGGCCTCCAGCAGCGCGAGGTCCTCCTCGTCCTCAACCTCACCCGAGGGGAGCAGCCGCGCGGCCTTGAGGTCCAGCAGGGTCGCGGCGACCACGAGGAAGTAGCTGACCTGGTCGAGATCCCAGCCGCCCGAACGCTCCCGGATGTAACCGATGAACTCGTCGGTAACCTGCGAAAGGGCGACCTCGGTGATGTCGAGCTTGTGCTTGGAGATGAGGGCCAGCAACAGGTCGAACGGACCCTCGAACACGTCAAGGTGGACCTCGAAGCCCGAGGGCCGGACGTCGCCGTCGCCGTGGCCGAACACGCCGGTGGCCGGCCCAGGGCCGCCACCATCGGTCAGGTCGTCAGCCGTCGTGCCCACCGCCACCGCCGTCGCCACCACCGAACCCGCCGCGGGGAGCCGGGCCATGGCCGGTGCGGGGCCCCGGGGCGGATCCGGCGCCGTCCACGTGCGGGGGGTCCGCGATGCGGCGGGCGAGCACGCTCGTCTCGCCGCGGGCGTCGAGGTCGGCCAGTACCACGGCGATGGCCTCACGGACGAGCCGACCGCGATCCGTGGTGATGCCGTAGCGGCGCAAGGTGAGCCGGGCGTGCTCCAGATCGAACAGCTCGTCGGCGGACAGGTAAACGGTGATCTTATGCGTATGCTGCTCCCGGCCGCTCGCGGGACGGTCCGCGGCCACGTCGGGACCGGGCGCACTGGGACGAAGCAGCTCCGCTACGCCCGGAAGGCTTACCCTTCGTGACCGTCCCCTGCTTGCCGCCACCGCTCCAGTACCTCCTTGGCAAGTTCACGGTAGGAACTCGCCCCCATCGACCCGGAGTCGAACCTGGTGATGGGCTCCCCTGCCACGGTAGCGTCTGGGAACCGTACGGTGCGGTTGATCACGGTGTGAAAGACCTTGTCGCCGAAGCCGTTGACGATATTTGCCAGCACTTCACGGGTGTGCAGTGTCCGCGAATCGTACATCGTGGCGAGAAGGCCGTCGATCTCCAGCTTCGGGTTAAGCCGACGCGAAACCTTGTCGATCGTCTCCATCAGGAGAGCAACGCCGCGCATGGCGAAATACTCGCATTCCAGCGGGATGACCACGCCCTGCGCGCACGCCAGCGCGTTGATCGTCAGCAGCCCCAGAGATGGCTGGCAGTCGATCATGATGACGTCGTAGTCCGCGACCACCGGCTCCAGGGCGCTGCCGAGGACGTACTCGCGGCCGACCTCGTGCACGAGCTGGACCTCCGCGCCGGAGAGGTCGATGTTGCTCGGCATCAGATCCATGCCGTGGACCTGCGTCTTGGTCAGGACGTCGTGCGCCGTGGTGCCCCGCTCCATGAGCAGGTTATAGACGGTGGCGTCGATGTCGTGCGACCGGATGCCAAGCCCCACCGACAGGGCGCCCTGCGGGTCGAAGTCCACCAGCAGGACACGCCGCCCCTGCTCGGCCAGGGCCGCTCCGAGGTTGATGGTGGTCGTCGTCTTGCCGACGCCACCCTTCTGATTGCAGACGGCCACGATCCGGGCCGGACCGTGCACCTCAAGCGGCCCGGGGTCGGCGAAAACCGGCATGGGTCGCCCGGTGTGCCCTAGCACTGCGGCATCGGCCTGTACCGTTCGGGTTGCCACAAGTTGCGAACCTCCCGGTGGGATGTTTTCCCGAATCTAGGGCCTGGGCTTGGCCCGTTCAAGCTGACGCGCCGCTAAGCACCGGAAGTGAAAAAGGGGCCGTCCGGGGCAGCGTCGCCTGTTCAGCCGAGAGCCCTGGGGTGGGAGGCCGCGTACACCTCGCGCAGTTTCTCGACCGTGACCAGCGTATAGATCTGAGTCGTCGTGACCGACGCGTGCCCGAGCAGCTCCTGCACCACCCGGATATCGGCGCCGCCATCGAGCATATGCGTCGCAAAGGAATGGCGGAGGGTATGGGGGGACACCTGGGAAAGATTGGCCCGCTCCGCCGCGGCCCGCAGGACCGCCCAGGCACCCTGGCGGGTGAGCCGGCCGCCGCGGGCGTTGAGGAACAGCGCCGGTGACACGGAGCCCCCGGGACGCCCCGCCCGGGCGCGGCCGCGCGCCGCGCCCGCGGCCAGGGCCGGCCGCCCCCGGACCAGGTAGGCGCTCAGCGCCGCGGCCGCGTAGCGGCCGAGCGGCACAATGCGCTGTTTGCCGCCCTTGCCGTCGAGCAGGACGGCGGGCTCACCGTCCAGCGTGAGGTCGTCCACGTCCAGGCCGGTCGCCTCGGAGATCCGCGCGCCAGTGGCGTAGAGGAACTCCAGCAGCGCGCGGTCGCGGATCGACCGGGGGTCATCTTTCCCAGCAGCTCGCCCCGCCGCGTCCAGCAGTCGTTCAACCTCGTCCACCGGGATGGCCTTGGGCAGGCGGCGGGGTGGCACGGGCGGCGGCACCGGCCGGGCCGGGTCCGCCGCCGTCATGCCCTGCCGGCAGGCGAAGGCGTGCAAGCCGCGCACGGCGGCCACGGCCCGGCCCGCCGAGCTGGCCGCCAGGGACGGGTGATCCGCGTCGCCCTCCCGCAGGCTGGCCACGTACGACGCGATGTCGGTGCTGGTCACCTCGCCGATCTCGGTGCGGCCAGCCGCGGCCAGGTTCTGCTGGTAGCGGGACAGATCCCGGCGGTAGGACTCCAGCGTGTTGGCGGCCAGGCCGCGTTCCACCAGCAGGTGGTCGAGGTAACCACGGACTGCTTCGGCCGTGCTGGTCAGCCGAGAACCTCCGCCGCGGTGGTGAACGGCAGACCGTGCGCATCCGCGACCGGACCGCAGGCGACGGCGCCGTCGTGAGTGGATAGCCCCAGGCCGAGCGCGGGGTCGGCCCGCAGGGCGTCGCGCCAGCCGTGGTTCGCGATCTGCACGATGTAGGGCAGCGTCACGTTGGTGAGCGCGTAGGTCGACGTGTGCGGCACAGCGCCCGGCATGTTGGCGACGCAGTAGAACACCGAGTTGTGCACCCGGTACGTCGGCTCGTCGTGCGTGGTGGGGCGTGAGTCCTCGAAGCAGCCGCCCTGGTCGATGGCGATGTCCACCAGCACCGAGCCGGGCTTCATCCGGGCCACCAGATCGTTGGAGACGAGCTCGGGCGCCCGGGCGCCCGGCACGAGGACGGCCCCGATGACCAGGTCGGCGTCGATGACGGCGCGCTCGATCTCGTAGGCGTTGGACGCCACCGTCTGGCAGTGCCCCTGATAGATCGCGTCCGCGGAGCGGAGCCGGGCGACGTCCAGATCGAGGAGCAGCACTTCGGCCTGCATGCCCAGCGCGATCGCGGCCGCGTTCATCCCGGAAACCCCGGCGCCGAGCACGACCACCTTGGCCGCGTACACGCCGGACACGCCGCCCATGAGCACGCCTCGGCCGCCGCCGTCGCGCTGCAGGTGGTGCGCGCCGACCTGCGGCGCCATCCGTCCCGCCACCTCCGACATGGGCGCGAGCAGCGGCAGCGACCGGTCGGGAAGCTGCACGGTCTCGTACGCGATGGAGGTGACGCCCGCCTTCAGCAGCGCATCCGTGCATGGCCGCGACGCGGCCAGATGAAGGTAGGTGAAGAGCACCTGGTCCTGGCGCATCCGGTGGTACTCCTCCGGCACCGGCTCCTTGACCTTGAGCACCAGTTCGGCGGTCTGCCATACCTCGTCCGCCGTGGCGAGGATCTTCGCCCCGGCCGCAGTGAAGTCCCCATCGGGGATGGACGATCCGGCCCCGGCCCCCGCCTCGATCACCACCTCGTGACCGTTACGGACGAGCTCGTGCACTCCGGCCGGGGTGATCGCCACGCGGTACTCGTGGTTCTTGACCTCCCGCGGGACGCCAACTTTCATGATTCTGCCCTTCCTGGCACCGTGCGCCGTTGCGCAGTGCCATGTTTCCCAGGTCCCTTTTCCCGGGTCACTTCTCCGGCGCATCCGCCGCCCGCAGGCTCCCGAACCCGTCCGCGCTCGCAGTGTGCGCGGCCAAGATTCCCATGACGGCAACGCTATTATGCAGCTCACCGGCGAGAACCAGGGACACAGCTTCCTCCAGCGGCACCCAGTCGACCAGCAGGTGGGCTTCCTCGTTCTCGGGCACGAAGTCGCGCTCGGCTTCCGGAACGAGCTCCAGGCCGCGGGCGAGGAAGACCCGCAGCCGCTCGGTGATGATGCCCGGCGAGCTGAAGTAGTCCACCAGCACGTCCCAGCGAGCCGCCCGGTAGCCGGTCTCCTCCAGCAGTTCGCGCCGCGCGGTCTGCAGCACCGGCTCACCGGCGACGTCGCGCAGGCCCGCGGGCAGTTCCCACAGCAGCCGCCCGACGGGGTGGCGGTACTGCCGGATCATGAGGACCCGGCGGGACTCATCGAGCGCCAGGACCCCCACCGCGCCGGGATGTTCCACCACTTCCCGTTCGGCAGTATTTCCGTCGGGCGAGCGGATGGTGTCGCTCCGCACGTTGATGATCTTGCCCCGGTACCGCTCGGCCGAGGAGACGACGGGCCACTCCTCGACCGTATCGGCGGTCGGAGGCGTCATGCGCTGGCCGCCGCGCGGGCCTCGGCGGCCGGGGCATGGGCGCGGGACCGCCGCAGGGCGGCGGCGATGAGCCCGGTGAACAGCGGGTGCGGCCGGGTCGGCCGGGACAGGAACTCGGGGTGGGCCTGCGTGCCTACGAAGAACGGATGCAGGTCCCGGCGCAGTTCGGCGAACTCCACCAGGCGCCCGTCGGGTGACAGGCCGGAGAAGACGACCCCGGCCCGCTCCAGGTGCTCCCGGTAGCCGTTGTTGACCTCGTACCGGTGCCGGTGCCGTTCCTCCACGCTGCTCTCCCCGTACAGGTCGCGGACCAGGCTTCCCTCGGCGAGCACGGCCCGGTACAGGCCGAGACGCATCGTGCCGCCCATGTCCCGCTCCCCCGCCACCACGTCCTCCTGGTCCGCCATCGTGGCGATCACCGGGAAGGGGGTGGCGGGGTCGAACTCGGTGCTGTCCGCGCCGTCCAGCCCGGCCAGGTGCCGCGCGGCCTCGATGACCAGGCACTGCAGGCCGAGGCAGAGGCCGAGCAGCGGAATGCCGTGGGTCCGGGCGTACTCGATCGCGCCGATCTTGCCCTCGATCCCGCGGACCCCGAACCCGCCGGGGATCAGCACGCCGTCGGCGCCTTCGAGTTCCCTCATCGCGCCTTCGGGGGTCTGGCAGTGGTCGCTGGGCACCCAGCGGATGTTGACCTGGGCGTCGTTGGCGAAACCGCCCGCGCGCAGCGCCTCGGCCGGCGAGAGGTAGGCGTCGGGCAGGTCGACGTACTTGCCAACCAGGGCGATCGTGATGCTGTGGGCCGGCCGGTGCACCCGCCGCAGCAGGTCATCCCACTCGGCCCAGTCCACGTCGCGGAACGGCAGGCCGAGCCGGCGCACCACGTAGGCGTCGAGGCCCTCGGCGTGCAGCACCTTGGGGATGTCGTAGATGGACGCGGCGTCCGGCGCGGAGACGACCGCCTCCTCGTCCACGTCGCACATGAGGCTGACCTTGCGCTTGATCCCGTCGCTGATCGGCCGGTCGGACCGGCACACGATCGCGTCGGGCTGGATACCGATGCTGCGCAGGGCGGCGACGGAATGCTGCGTCGGCTTGGTCTTCAGCTCCCCCGACGGCCCGATATAGGGCAGCAGCGAGACGTGCAGGAAGAAGCAGCGGTCCCGGCCGATCTCGTGCCGGATCTGGCGGATGGCCTCCAGGAAGGGCAGCGACTCGATGTCGCCGACCGTGCCGCCGACCTCGGTGATGACCACGTCGACGTCGGAGCCGCCCATCTCCAGGATCCGCGACTTGATCTCGTTGGTAATATGCGGGATGACCTGCACGGTGTCGCCCAGGTAATCGCCGCGGCGTTCCTTCGCGATCACCTCCGAGTAGATCTGCCCGGTGGTGACGTTGGCCGAGCCTTGCAGTTCGGTGCCGAGGAACCGCTCGTAGTGCCCGACGTCCAGGTCGGTCTCGGTCCCGTCGTCGGTGACGAACACCTCGCCGTGCTGGAAGGGGTTCATCGTGCCGGGGTCAACGTTGAGGTAGGGGTCGAGCTTCTGCATCGTGACGTTCAGCCCGCGGAGCTTGAGCAGCCGCCCGAGACTGGATGCGGTGAGCCCTTTGCCCAGACTGGACGCGACTCCTCCGGTGACGAAAAGATGCCGAGTAGAAGCCGGCCGAGTCCGGTGCGGTGATGCAGCCAAAATAGGGCTCCCGTGGTCGTCGATAAGGCGGTAACTCCGCCTGTCCACGGGCCATCAGGATAACAGGCGGCAGGTCGTGGAGACTGCATTGGCTCATCGCCGCGCGCCCCGCCCACCTGCCGCCGGCCCTGAGCCGGTGCGACGCGTGGGCCCGTGTTACACGTTGGTGTTCCCGGCCATCTGGGCGACCGCTTCGCCGTCCGGGCCGTTAGGGCGGCCGTTCTCGTGCGCCTCACCGAACCGGGCCAGCGCGACCGCGCAGCAGACGGCCAGCACGAAGCCCGCGATGGCCACGCCGCCCAGGCCGGGCCGGGTGCGGTCACCGAGGAAGATGACGCCGACCGCGGCGGGCGGCAGCGTCTCAGCCAGCACAACCCCGGCCGTAGCCACGGTGACGCTGCCGCCCTCCAGCGCGGACGCGTAGAAGAGGAACGACACGATGCCCGCGGCGATCAGCGCGTAGGTGGCCGGATCCCGGATGAGGGTCACCGGAGCGAAGCCGTTGAGCACGCGGGCGGCCACGCCGAGCACGCCGTACCCGGTTCCGGCGATGACGCCGAGGACCGGGGTCCGCAGCCGGTCCGGCAGCCGCCCGGCGGCCACGCCGACCAGGGCGAGACCGGCGACCGCCACGATCAGGGCCAACTTGAACACGACGCCCGCCTGCGTCGCACCTTCTGCGCCGGCCGAGGAGCCGAGCAGGCCCACGCCGGTCACGACCCCGCCGACGGCGACCCATTCCTGCCAGCGCAGGACGGCGCCAATCAGCCAGGTGGCGCAGACCGCGGTCACGGCCAGGTTCGCCGCGATCATCGCCTGGACCGCGAACAGCGGCAGCCGGTGCAATGCGATCAGTTGGGCGACAAAGCCGAGCGTGTCCAGGCCCAGGCTGGCCACGAACCGCCAACTGTGGAGCATCCGCACCAGCAGGCCGGGATCCACGCCCGCGGGCCCGGCCCCCGCTTCGCCCTCTGCCCCCGGCGCCGGGCGGCGGCTGGCCGCGCGGGCGGCGATGGCCTGCATCACGGAGGCGACACCGTAGCAGACGGCCGCGAACACGGCAGCCACCAGGCTAGCTACCATAACTCACGACCTTACGCCTTGGGTGCCGGCTCTCCGAACTCATTTAGCGGTCCTACCTGAGCGAACATTCAGCTGTTGCTGAGCATTCCGGGGGTTCCAGATCCCCGGCAGGCTCTGCGGGCCCGCGGCCCGGCAGGCCCGGGGCCCGGGGGGCCGGCAGGCCCGGGGGGGCCGGCAGGCCCGGGGCCCGGCGGGATTACACCCCGGCCGCCTGCATGCCCCTCAGTTCGTGCTTCAGCTCCCGGATTTCGTCCCGCAGCCGCGCGGCCACCTCGAACTGCAGCTCCGCCGCAGCAGCGTGCATCTGCTCGGTGAGCTGCTTGATCAGCTCGATCAGGTCGTCGCGCGCGGGGCCGCCGCTGCCGTCGCCGGCCAGGTCCTCGACGCCGGCCGCCGCCCCGGCCGCTCGCGCCGCGGCGCGGGCCCGGGACGACAGGCCGGGCACCGGCGACTTGCCGCGGCTCTGCTGGCGCCCGGCGCCCCCGATGAGCTCGTCGGTGTCGGCGTCCTCCCGGACCAGCTGGTCCAGGATGTCGGCGATCCGCTTGCGCAGCGGCTGCGGGTCGATGCCGTGGGCCTGGTTGTAGGCGATCTGCTTGTCCCGCCGCCGGTTGGTCTCATCGATGGCCCGCTGCATGGATGGCGTGACCTGGTCCGCGTACATATGCACCTGGCCGGAGACGTTCCGCGCGGCCCGGCCAATGGTCTGGATCAGCGACGTGCCCGACCGGAGGAACCCCTCCTTGTCGGCGTCCAGGATCGCAACCAGAGAGACCTCCGGCAGGTCCAGGCCCTCCCGGAGCAGGTTGATGCCGACCAGCACGTCGAACTCGCCGAGCCGCAGCTCGCGCAGCAGCTCCACCCGCCGCAGCGTGTCCACCTCGCTGTGCAGGTAGCGTCCCCGCACGCCGTTCTCCAGCAGGTAGTCGGTCAGGTCCTCGGCCATCTTCTTGGTCAGCGTGGTGACCAGGACACGCTCGTCCCGCTCCGCACGCAGCTTGATCTCGTGCAGCAGATCGTCGATCTGGCCCTTGGTCGGCTTGATCAGGACCTCCGGGTCGACCAGGCCGGTCGGCCGGATCACCTGCTCCACCACGTCGCCGCCGGCGCGCTGCAGCTCGTACGGCCCGGGGGTAGCCGACAGGTAGATGGTCTGGCCGATCCGCTCGGTGAACTCGTCCCAGGTCAGCGGGCGGTTATCGACGGCGCTCGGCAACCGGAACCCGTGCTCGACCAGGTTCCGCTTGCGGGACACGTCGCCCTCGTACATCGCGCCGATCTGGGGCACGGTGGCGTGCGACTCGTCGATGACCAGGAGGAAATCCTCGGGGAAGTAGTCGAGCAGCGTGTTGGGCGGGCTGCCCGCCGCACGCCCGTCGATGTGCCGGGAGTAGTTCTCGATGCCCGCGCAGCTGCCGACCTGGCGCATCATCTCGATGTCGTAGGTGGTCCGCATGCGCAGCCGCTGGGCTTCGAGCAGCTTGCCGTTACGCTCCAGCTCGGCGAGCCGCTCGGCCAGTTCGGCCTCGATACCGGCGATGGCCCGCTCCATCCGTTCGGCGCCCGCCACATAATGCGAGGCCGGGAAGATGTACAGCTCCTCGTCCTCGCTGATCACCTCGCCGGTCAGCGGGTGCAGCGTCATCAGCCGCTCGATCTCGTCACCGAACATCTCGATCCGGACCGCGAGCTCCTCATATTGCGGGATGACCTCGATGGTGTCCCCGCGCACCCGGAAGGTCCCGCGGGTGAAGGCCAGGTCATTGCGGGCGTACTGCATGCCGACCAGCTGCCGCAGCATCGTGTCCCGGTCGATCGTGTCCCCCACCTTGAGGGTCAGCATCCTGTCCACGTACTCCTGGGGGGTGCCCAGGCCGTAGATACACGACACGGACGCGACCACGATCGTGTCCCGCCGGGTCAGCAGCGAGTTGGTGGCCGAATGCCGCAGCCGCTCCACCTCGTCGTTGATCGAAGAGTCCTTCTCGATGTAGGTGTCGGTCTGCGGGATGTACGCCTCGGGCTGGTAGTAGTCGTAGTAGGAGACGAAATACTCCACCGCGTTGTCCGGCAGCATCTCCCGCAGCTCGTTGGCGAACTGGGCGGCGAGCGTCTTGTTCGGCAGCATGACCAGGGTCGGCCGCTGCAGCCGCTCGGTCAGCCAGGCGACCGTGGCGGTCTTGCCGGTACCCGTCGCGCCGAGCAGCACCGTGTCCTGCTCGCCGGCTTTGACTCGCCGTTCGATCTCCGCGATGGCGGACGGCTGGTCACCGGACGGGTTCATGTCGGTGACTACGTGGAAGGGCGCGACCTTACGCTTCAGATCGGTCACGGGACGCACGATGCCACCTCCTAAGGATCCGGGGTCGCCGGTCTGCCCTGCGGCCGGCTCTATGGCTCAGCCGCCGGCCCACTGGGCTAAGCCGCCCTTTGGGCTCAGTCTCCCGCCGCATGGTTCAACTGTAGGAGGGGGGTCTGACATTCCTGGGCGCGGCCCGGCCGGAGCTAACCGCGGGACCGTGCGGCGGCGCGGTCGCGCAGCATGGCCCACACCTCGTCCACCCGGTGATCGAGGTCCTTGAGCGCGCCCGAATTGTCGATCACGATGTCGGCGATCGCGAGGCGCTGCTCACGGCTGGCCTGGGCCGCCATCCGGTCCCGGGCGTGCCCGGGGGTCATCCCGCGTGCGGTGATCAGCCGCTGGGCCTGTTGGTCCTCGGGCGCGTCGACGACGATCACGGCGTCGAACCCGCGGGCCAGCCCGTTCTCGGCCAGCAGCGGGACGTCGTGCACGACGATGGCCGCCGGGCCCGACGAGCCCGGCGTCCCGGCGGCGGCAATCGCCTCCTGCTCCATCTGGTGCATCCGCTCGTGGACCAGCGGGTGGACGATGGCGTTGAGCTTGGCGCGCAGGTCGGGCTGGGCGAAGACGATCTGGCCGAGCCGTTCCCGGTCCAGGTGGCCGTTCGGCTGGAGCACCTCCGGGCCGAACGCGGCGGCGATCTGCCCGAGTCCCGGGGTGCCGGGCTCGACCACCTTCCGGGCGGCCACGTCCGCGTCCACGATCGCGGCGCCGCGATCGGCGAGCCGCCGCGACACCTCGCTCTTCCCGGAACCGATCCCCCCGGTAAGCCCGACCCGAAGCACGCGAGCCAACTCCTTCTTGACTTCTCCCCGCCCTGAAGGACGGGGATTCTCAGCCCTCGCGGGCCAAGGTTCCTGTTTCACCGACGGTCGCCTCCCAGCACTACGTGCGGGGCGGTCTCACACCATCTCCGCAGGCTTGAACGGAGAGCCCCTCCGCACGTATGACCTTCGCCGCGTTCACGTCCCGGTCGTGGCGCACACCGCAGGCGGCGCACACCCACTCCCGGACGGTCAGCGGCATCGTCGCGGTGATCACACCGCACGCCGAGCACGTCTTGCTGCTCGGGTAGAACCGGTCGACCGCGATCACGGTCCGCCCGTACCAGTCCGCCTTGTACTCCAGCTGCCGCCGCAGCTCCGCCCAGCTCGCATCGGAGATCGCGCGGGCCAGGGAATGGTTGCGGACCATGTTCCGTACCGGCAGGTCCTCGATGATCACCGTTTGGTTCTCGCGGATGATCCTGGTGGACAGCTTGTGCAGGTGGTCGCGGCGCCGGTCGGTGATCCGGGCGTGCACCCGGGCCACCTTCACCCGGGCTTTGCCGCGGTTCGCGGAACCCTTCGCCGTGCGGGACAGTGCCCGCTGCGCCTTCGCGAGCCGGGCCCGGTCGCGGCGCTCGTGCCCGGGGCTGGTGATCTTCTCCCCGGTGGACAGCGTGACCAGCGAGGTGATCCCCGCGTCGACCCCCACCGCCGAAGTCGACGGCGGCAGCGTCTCGACCGGGCAGTCGGCCAGGATCGAGATATGCCAACGGCCCGCAGCGTCCCGCGACACGGTGACCGTGGACGGCCCCGCACCCTCGGGCAGCGGCCGCGACCACACGATCGCCAGCGGCGCGAACGTCTTCGCGAGCCAGATCTGCCCGTCCCGGTAGCGGAACCCGGACGTGGTGAACGTCGCCGACGCCCGCGACTTGCGCTTCGACTTGAATCCGGGGTAGTTGGCGCGCTTGGCCCAGAAGTTCACGTAGGCGTTCTGCAGATGCTGAAGGCCCTGCTGGAGGGCGACGTTGGACACCTCGTACAGCCACGCCGTGTCCGGGTCGGCTTTCCACCGGGTGAGCATCCGGCACGTCTCCGCGAACGTGACCCGCTTCTGTTCCTGCGTCCACGCGCGGGACCGTTCCGCGAGCGCCCGGTTGTACACGTACCGGACTGACCCGAACGTGCGGTTGAGCAGCTCGGCCTGCTGTGGGGTCGGGTAGAAGCGGTACTTGTATGCCCGCTTCACCACCCGAATGCTCATGCTGAAACACTATCATGCTCACGTTTTAGCCCCTCGCACAAGACGCGCCGGGCCGTTCCGGGCTAACCCCGCCCTGAAGGACGGGGCCTGCGCCCTGTACGGAATTGGTCAGAAAGCGAGCGGGCGGAGTTCCCACAGGGAACTCCGCCCGCTCATCGTCCTAGGGGACTGGCGGCTGAGCCCGGGCTCAGCCCTGGTTGCCGGACAGCTTGTCGCGCAGCGCCGCGAGGGCCTCATCTGAGGCTAGCGCACCGCCGCCGCCCGAACCGCCGCTGCTGGGACGGGAGCCGCCCCGCTGACCGCCAGGTGCGCTAGAGGACGCGCTGGGACTGGTGGTGGACGACGACGTGACCGCCGCCCCGTCCTCGCCGCCCTCGGCAGCGTCGCTGTCGGCCTTGCGGGCCTCCTCGACCTGCCGCCGGTGGGCCTCGAAACGCGTCCGTGCCTCGGCGTACTGGCGCTCCCACTCTTCGCGCTGGGAATCGTAGCCCTCGAGCCACTCGCCGGTCTCGGCGTCGAAGCCCTCGGGGTACTCGTAGTTGCCCTGCTCGTCGTAGGTGGCGGGCATGCCGTAGAGCGTCGGGTCGAAGTCGTCGCCGACCGCCTCGCCGATGGTGCCCTCGTTGGCCTGCTTGAGCGACAGCGAGATCCGGCGCCGGTCCAGGTCGATGTCGATGATCTTGACGAAGATCTCGTCGCCAACCTGCACGACCTGCTCTGGGATCTCCACGTGCCGGTCGGCCAGCTCGGAGATGTGCACCAGGCCCTCGATGCCCTCCTCGACCCGCACGAACGCGCCGAACGGCACCAGCTTGGTGACCCGGCCGGGAACGACCTGGCCGATCTGGTGCGTGCGGGCGAACTGCTGCCACGGGTCTTCCTGGGTGGACTTCAGCGACAGCGAGACCCGCTCGCGGTCCATGTCCACGTCCAGCACCTCGACCGTGACCTCCTGGCCGACCTCGACGACCTCGCCGGGGTGGTCGATGTGCTTCCAGGACAGCTCCGACACGTGCACCAGGCCGTCCACGCCGCCGAGGTCGACGAACGCGCCGAAGTTGACGATAGACGACACGACGCCCTTGCGGATCTGGCCCTTCTGCAGGGTGTTGAGGAAGGTGTGCCGGACCTCGGACTGGGTTCTGCTCCAGCCAGGCCCGCCGGGACAGCACCACGTTGTTGCGGTTCTTGTCAAGCTCGATGATCTTCGCCTCGAGCTCGCGGCCGACATACGGCTGCAGGTCGCGCACGCGGCGCATCTCCACCAGCGAGGCGGGCAGGAAGCCGCGCAGTCCGATGTCGAGGATGAGGCCGCCCTTGACCACCTCGATGACGGTGCCGGTGACGACGCCGTCCTCTTCCTTGATCTTCTCGATCGTGCCCCAGGCGCGCTCGTACTGCGCGCGCTTCTTGGACAGGATCAGGCGTCCCTCCTTGTCCTCCTTCTGCAGGACAAGGGCCTCGATGTGCTCGCCAGTCTTGACCACATCGTGCGGATCAACATCGTGCTTGATCGACAGCTCGCGAGAGGGGATCACGCCCTCTGTCTTGTAGCCGATGTCGAGCAAGACCTCGTCTCGATCGACCTTGACAACGGTGCCTTCGACAATGTCACCGTCATTGAAATACTTGATGGTCTCATCGATCGCGGCGAGGAATGCCTCCTCGGACCCGATGTCGTTGACCGCTACCTTGGGGGTCGAGTTGGCTTCTGTACTGCTCGTCATGTGTGGGTTGGCTCCGGATGCGGACAGGAATATGAGGGCGCGCTGAATCTGGTGCACCCGCCGGAAGGACCAGAATCGCGAAACCTGCCGGAACCGGCCTAGACCGGTTCTCGGAGCGGCCGACGGCCGCCGGTGAGGTCAAGTGACAGACGGACCACACGAGACACAACGCAGCGTTCAGAATATGAGAGCGGGGGCCCTGGGTCAATCTGAGGGGCCGCCTCCGGCGCGCCGGAGGGCACCCCGCGCGTCAGTGCGCGGCGTCCCACCAGCTGGATCCGGATCCGATCGAAACCTCGAGCGGTACCCCCAGGCGAGCCGCGTTCGCCATCTCCGTGCTGACGAGGTCACGCAGCGCTTCGAACTCGCCGGGTGCCACCTCGAAGATCAGCTCGTCGTGCACCTGGAGCAGCATCCGTGACTTCAGGCCCTGGTCGCGGATCGCCCGGTCCACGGCCAGCATCGCCATCTTGATGATGTCGGCCGCCGATCCCTGGATGGGGGCGTTCAGTGCCATCCGCTCGGCCATCTCCCGGCGCTGCCGGTTGTCCGACGTGAGGTCGGGCAGGTAGCGGCGCCGGCCGAACATGGTCTCCGTGTAGCCCTCCTGACGGGCCCGGGCCACGACGTCCCGCAGGTAGCCCCGGACCCCGCCGAACTCCCTGAAGTACTCCTCCATCAGCGCCCGCGCCTCCTCGGCCGGGATGTGCAGCTGCGACGACAGCCCGAAGGCGGACAGCCCGTAGGCCAGCCCGTAGTTCATCACCTTGATCCGGTTCCGCAGTTCCCCGTTGATCTGGTCCGGCGGGAGGCCGAAGACCCGTGCGGCGGTCGCCGCGTGGAAGTCGTGCCCAGACTCAAAGGCAGCGATCAGCGCCTCGTCCCCGGACAAGTGGGCCATGATCCGCAGCTCGATCTGGCTGTAGTCCGCGGTGAGCAGCGTCTCGTATCCCGTGCCGACCACGAACGCGCGCCGGATGCCGCGGCCCTCCTCGGTGCGGATCGGAATGTTCTGCAGGTTCGGGTCGGTGGAGGACAGCCGGCCGGTGGCGGCGATCATCTGGTTGAACGTCGTGTGGATCCGGCCGTCCTCGCCGGCCATCGGGATCAGCGAGTCGACGATGCTCTTCAGCTTGGCCACGTCCCGGTACCGGAGCAGGTGCTCCAGCACCGGGTGCCCGGTCTGGGCGAGCAGGCCGGTCAGGGCGTCGGAGTCGGTGGTGTAGCCGGTCTTGATGCGCTTGGTCTTGGGTAGCCCCAGCTCGTTGAACAGCACTTCCTGCAGCTGCTTGGGCGAGCCGAGGTTGAACTCGTGCCCGGTGACCGCGAACGCGGCCTGCTCGGCCGCCTTCACCTCGCCGTGCAGGGTCGCCGACATCTCGGCCAGGTGGTCGATGTCGGCGGCGATCCCGGTGCGCTCCATCCGGGCCAGCACGTCGACCAGCGGCAGCTCGACGTCCTGGAGCAGTCCGGCCGCGCCGCGCCGCTCAAGATCGGCGTCGAGCGCGCCGGCCAGCTCCGCGGTCGCCCGGGCGCGCAGCACCAGGTTGACGGCGGCGTCTTCCTCCCCGGAACCGTCGAGAGTGAGCTGCTCCGGCACCCCAGCGTCGTCGCGGAGCTCCTTGCCCAGGTAGCGGAGGGTCAGGTCACCCAGATCGAAGGAGCGCTGCCCGGGCAGGGCCAGGTACGCGGCCAGCGCGGTGTCGCTGGTCAGCCCGGCGACCTCGAAGCCGTGCGCGGCGAACGCGTGCATCGGGCCCTTGGCGTCGTGCAGGGCCTTCGGCAGCGAGTCCGCTTCGAGCCAGCCCGCGAGGGCGTTGGAGTCATCCTCAGTCAGCGTGGTCGGGTCGATGAAGGCGCCGTGGCCGTCCGGCGCGGCGATGGCGATCCCGGTCAGCGTTCCGGTGCCACGCCCCCAGGTGCCGGTGACCGCGACCCCGGAGCGGGTGGTCTGGCCATCCGGGGTGTCCTGGCCGTCGCCGGCGGTGGCCTCAGCGGCGCCGGCGGCGTGGTCGGCGATCCACAGCGCCAGCTCGTCGGGCCCGGGCAGCTCCACCGCGACCTCGAACCCGCCGGCCGGTTCGGCGGCTGCCTCTTCACCGGCCGCGACGCCGCAGATGCCGTCGGGCAGCGTGGCGTAGAGCCGCTCACGCAGCACGCGGAACTGCAGGGTGTCGAAGAGCTGGTGGATCTGCTCCCGGTCCCAGACGCGCGGCACCAGCTCGCCGGGGCCGGTGCCAATGCCGTCCAGCGGAACGTCCCGCACCAGCGCGGTCATCTGCCGGTTGCGCAGCACATCGCCGAGGTGCTCCCGCAGCGCGTCGCCGGCCTTGCCCTTGACCTCGTCGACCCGGTTGACGAGGTCCTCCAGTGAGCCGAACTCCCTGACCCACTTGGTCGCGGTCTTCTCCCCCACCCCCGCAATGCCCGGCAGGTTGTCGCTGGGGTCGCCCCGGATGGCGGCGAAATCGGGGTACTGCTGAGGGGTGAGGCCGTACTTCTCCTCGACGGTCTCCGGGGTGAAGCGGGACATGTCGCTGATGCCCCGGCGCGTCATCAGCACCGTCACGTGGTCGTCGACGAGCTGGAGCACGTCACGGTCGCCGGTGACGATCAGCACGTCCATGCCGTCGTTCTCGGCCCGGGTGGCCAGGGTGGCGATGACGTCGTTGGCCTCGTAGCCGGGCACCGACAGCCGGGCGATACCGAGCGCGTCCAGGACCTCGAAGATGAGGCTGAGCTGGCTGCGGAAGTCCTCCGGCGTCTCCCGGCGGTTCGCTTTGTACTCGACGTACTGCTCGTGCCGGAAGGTTGGCTCGCTGCGGTCGAACGCCACCGCGACGTGCGTGGGCTGCTCGTCGCGCAGCACGTTGATGAGCATGGCCGTGAACCCGTACACGGCGTTGGTGGGCTGGCCGGTGGTCGTGGAGAAGTTCTCGGCCGGCAGCGCGAAGAACGCCCGGTAGGCCAACGAGTGCCCGTCAAGGAGCAGTAGCCGGCCGCGTGTACCGGCCCCGTCCTGGGCCTTGGCTTCCTGGCCGCCCGGCGCGGCCGTGCTCTTCGTCGCCACGGCTCAAATCCTATGGTCAAAGTGATGCGGCCCGGCGGCACCTGCCGCCGGGCCGCACGAAATCACTACGTCAGGACGAGAACGCGAAGATCGTCGTCGAGTCGATGATCTGCCCGGTCTTGATTTCAGTGGACGGGAAGTTCGGCTGGTTGGGCGAGTTGGGGAAGCCCGGCCCAGGGCGATCCTCCTCCACGTCGGCCATGAGCGCGGCCAAGCCGTGCGTCAGCAATGAGATTGTTATCTTCGCCGGGTCATCGCGGCGCGGGCGAACCGGTTCGCTGCGCGATCATCCGCCCACGGTACGCGACGGAAACGCAGGCGGCCCAGGCTGCGGGAACGACGGCAGCCGGGGGGCCGGAACCGCGTGTGGGCATATCGGGCCGGATGCGCCGGGCGCCGTTCATCACGCTGCGTAACCGTGAGCGCGGCGTGTCCCGCGCTGGGATCACCCAAGACCGGCCCTGTATAGGCACGGCGCAGCCGACTCGGGGCGCTCGCGGCCAGGGAACCGGCACAGTGAACGGCCAGGGAACCGGCACAGTGAACACTGGGCAACGACCTGGCGCCCTGTTACCGTCGGCGGGGTAACTCGACTTTGCGCTACGTGGTAAAAGCTCGCTAACGTAGGTTAGAGAGCCCGGGGAGCTCAGTAGAGAACGTGTCCGACCGGGGAAGGCGGATACGGCACCAAAGGCGCCCCGGGCTCCCCCATGCCGCGATTGTGTCCCAATTGTCCCGGGAGCCGGTCAGGGCGAGGGCGAATCCGTCGACTGCGAAGCCGACATCGAGCCCTCGACCACCGCTTCGGCGACCTTACGCATCGTAAGCCGACGGTCCATCGAGGTCTTCTGAATCCAGCGGAACGCCTCCGGCTCGGTCATCCCGTGCTCGGCCTGCAGAAGACCCTTGGCGCGGTCCAGGACCTTGCGCACCTCGAGCCGCTCGCGCAGGCTGCCCACCTCGGATTCGAGCGAGGTGATCTCCTGGAAGCGGCTGACCGCCATCTCGATGGCGGGCACGAGGTCGGCCTTGGTGAACGGCTTGACCAGGTAGGCCATGGCACCCGCGTCGCGGGCGCGCTCGACGAGTTCGCGCTGGGAGAAGGCGGTCAGGATGACCACCGGCGCCAGCCGCTCAGCCGCGATCCGCTCCGCGGCCGAGATGCCGTCCAGCACTGGCATCTTGACGTCGAGGATGGCGAGCTCGGGCCGGAGGGCGGTCACGCGCTCGACCGCCGCCGCACCATCCCCGACCTCGGCCACGACGGCGTAGCCCTCTTCTTCCAGCATCTCCTTGAGGTCCAGGCGGATCAGCGCCTCATCCTCGGCGATAACGACTCGCAGTTGCTTCTGGCTCACGCTGACGAGCGTACAGGCAACCGGGTAGATTATGACCCGGTCGGTCCCCAGAACAGGCCGCTGCCCCGATAGACCAATCGGCAGAGTCCGCGGATTCAAAATCCGTGCAGTGTGGGTTCGAATCCCACTCGGGGCACTCACGGGCGTCATCCCCGATGTATCTCGCGATCACCGGCGGCATTTTGTCGGTGCCAAGTGAGACGATTCCGGTATGCACGACCGTGATGTCCACCGGCAGGCACTCGCACTTATTGATCGGGGCATGAGCCTGCGTGCGGTACATAAGTCCATCGGCGTTTCTCGCGCCATTTTACGCGACTGGCTGGACCATCCGGAGAAGACTGGCCAGCGCGCATCCTGCCCACGATGTGCAGTGCCGCCACGGCTTCCGGAGCCGGTCCGCGACTACGCCTATTTGCTCGGGCTCCATCTGGGCGACGGCTGCATAAGCGTTAGCGGCGACCCGGCGAAAGGGGTGTGGGTGCTTCGGATCGCCTGCGCTGATGCGTGGCCAGGACTGATCGAGGAATGCAAAAAAGGCAATGGGCGCGACACGTCCCGGTAACAAAGTGGGCGCGCGGCAGTGCGTTGGCTGCACAGAAGTAATCACCTCTTCACGGCACTGGCCGTGCCTGTTCCGCAGCACGGTTCGGGCAAGAAGCACCATCGGACCATTGAACTCACAGTCTGGCAGCAAGATATTGTCAATCAGCGGCCAGGTGACTTCGCCCGGGGGCTGTTCCACTCTGATGGTTGCCGTTTCGTATCGCGGGTCCGCCGACCGCTGCCGGGCGGTGACCGGTGGTACGAGTACCCGCGGTACATGTTCACCAACGAATCACGGGACATTCTTGGGCTGTGCGGACAGACCCTTGATCAACTCGGGGTCAGCTGGCGGTTCTCCCGCCGCAACACCATCTCGGTCGCGCGGCGGGAGGCGGTGGCGCTGCTGGATGAGTTCGTCGGGCCGAAGTTCTGAGGCCACGGCACCGACCCTAGAGCTGGATCTGGGGGTACAGGGGGTAGCGGGCCAGGAGGTCGGCGCAGCGGGCGCGGCACGCCTCGGCCACGCCTGCGTCGATCATGTGCTTGGCCTTGGAGCCGGCCTGCGGGGTGGTCGCCTTCAGCGCGGTGGTCATGATATCCGTGACTTCGTCCATTTCGCTGGTTCCCATGCCGAGCGTGGTCAGGGCGGGCGTGCCGAGCCGGATGCCGGAGGTATACCAGGCGCCGTTCGGGTCGCGCGGAACCGAATTACGGTTGGTGACGACACCGGCCTCCAGCAGCGCCGCCTCGGCCTGGCGGCCGGTCAGCCCGAAGCTGGCCGCCACGTCGGCCAGCACCAGGTGGTTGTCGGTCCCGCCGGTGATCAGGCGGGTGTCCCGCCGCAGCAGCCCGTCGGCCAGGGCGCGGGCGTTGGCCACGATACGCGCCGCGTAGTCGGCGAAGGCGGGCTGGCGCGCCTCGGCCAGCGCGACGGCCTTGGCCGCGATCACATGCGGCAGCGGGCCGCCGAGGACCAGCGGGCAGCCCCGGTCGACGTAGGGCGCATACTCCGGCGTGCACAGCACGAGGCCACCGCGCGGACCGCGCAGGGACTTGTGCGTCGTGCTGGTCACGATCTCGGCGTGCGGAACCGGGTTGAGGTCGCCGGTCAGCACGCCCCCGGCGACCAGCCCGGCGAAGTGCGCCATGTCGACCATGAAGGTCGCGCCCACCTCGTCGGCGATCTCGCGGAGCACCCGGAAGTTGGGGTTGCGCGGGTAGGCCGAATACCCGGCGACCAGGATCAGGGGCTTAAACGCGCGGGCCTGGGCGGCGATGGCGTCGTAGTCGAGCAGCCCGGTGGCCGGGTGGGTGCCGTAGTTGGCCTGGTCGAACATCTTGCCGGAGATGTTGGCGCGGAACCCGTGGGTCAGGTGGCCACCCGCGTCCAGCGCCATGCCCATCATCCGCTGCGCGCCGAAGTCGCCGCGCAGTTGCTGCCATGCGGCCGGTTCCAGGGCGTCGACGTTCTTCGCGCCGTGGCGGTCCAGGAAGGGGCGCTCGACCCTGCGGGCGAGGATGGCCCAGTAGGCGACCAGGTTGGCGTCGATGCCGGAGTGCGGCTGGACGTAGGCGTGGTCCGCGCCGAACAGCTCGGCGGCGTGGCCGGCGGCCAGCGCCTCGACCTGGTCCACGACCTCGCAGCCGGCGTAGAAGCGGTGGCCGATCGTCCCTTCGGCGTACTTGTCCGACAGCCACGTGCCCATGGCCATCAGGACCGCGGGCGACGCGTAGTTCTCCGAGGCGATGAGTTTGAGCTGGCGGCGCTGCGAGGCCAGTTCATCGGCGATGGCACCGGCCACGGCGGGCTCGGATCCCGCGATCACCTCCAGCATGGCGTGGTAGCCGGCGGAGACCGCGGATGTCGCGTCCGCGCCGTGCGCAGCGGCGGCAGGTGCGGTGCTGACCTGGACGGTGTTGGCCTCGGCCATGGCTTCTTCTCCCGGGCAGACGGATATGGCAGGTGCCCAGGCGCGCGGCTGGCCGGCGGACGGCGGACCGCTCCCCGGTGGTACTCCACCTCAGCGCCAGTTACGGCCCGGTGCGACAATACCAGGGCCTGGGCGTCAGACCATGGGGCGGGCGGTGGGCGGAATGGCTACCGGGAGGACCGTGTCGCCGCTCAGGTAGGCGTCCAGGCCGGCGGCGGCGCTGCGGCCTTCCGCGATGGCCCAGACGATCAGGGACTGGCCGCGGCCCATGTCCCCGGCCACGAACACACCCGGCACGGAGGTGGCGTAGGTGCCGTCCCGCGCCACGTTCCCCCGGGCGTCGAACTCCACACCGAGGTCGGCCATGAGCGCAGAACGTTCGGCACCAGTAAATCCCATCGCGAGCAGTACCAGATCAGCGGGCAGATCCCGTTCGGTGCCCGCTACCGGCTCGAATCGGCCACCGGTGAACTCCACCTCAACCAGGCGCAGGGCACGCACGTGCCCGGCCTCGTCGGTCACGAACTCCTGGGTCGAGACGGCGTACACGCGGTCGCCGCCCTCTTCGTGGGCGCTGGAGGTGCGGAAGATCATCGGGTACGTGGGCCACGGCTGGTGGTCCGGGCGGAGCTCCGGCGGCCGGGCCATGATCTCCAGCTGGGTCACCGACGCCGCCCCCTGGCGGTGAGCCGTGCCGAGGCAGTCTGCGCCGGTGTCGCCGCCGCCGATGATCACCACATGCTTCCCGCGCGCGCTGATCGCGGGCTCGGCGACCGGGCCCGGTGCGGCCGCTCCCCCGGCCGCGGCCACGACGTGGTTAGACAGCGGCAGGTAGTCCATGGCCTGGTGGATGCCGTCGGCGCCGGTGCCGGGGACCGGCAGGCCGCGGGCCACGGTCGCGCCCCCGGCGAGCATGATCGCTTCGTATCCGGCCCGCAGCTCATCCGCGGTGATGTCGGTGCCGACGGTCACGTTGCAGCGGAACACGGTGCCCTCAGCGCGCATCTGCGCCAGCCTGCGATCCAGGTGACGCTTTTCCATCTTGAACTCGGGGATGCCGTAGCGGAGCAGGCCGCCGGGAGCGTCGGCGCGCTCGAACACCGTGACGCTATGGCCGGCGCGGGTCAGCTGCTGCGCGGCGGCCAGGCCGGACGGCCCGGACCCGATCACCGCGACCTTCTTGCCGGTCTTCACCGGCGCAGGGGCGGGCTGCACCCAGCCCTCGGCCCACGCGCGGTCGATGATCTCCACCTCGACCTGCTTGATGGTCACCGGGTCGGAGTTGATCCCGAGCACGCAGGCGGTCTCACACGGGGCCGGGCAGAGCCGCCCGGTGAACTCGGGGAAGTTGTTGGTCGCGTGCAGCCGTTCCGACGCCTCGTGCCAGTCGTGCCGCCAGAACCAGGTCGTTCCACTCCGGGATGAGGTTCCCTAGCGGGCAGCCGGTGTGGCAGAACGGGATGCCGCAGTCCATGCAGCGCCCGGCCTGCCGTTCCAGGCGCCCGGCGGGGAAATCGGTGTAGACCTCACGCCAGTCCCGGATGCGCACGTCCACCGGCCGGCGGCCGGCGTCTCACGCGGGGTGGTCATGAATCCCTTGGGATCGGCCATCGGGCGGTCGTCCTTCTCTGCGTCGGTCGTACTGGGGGTCGGTACTGCGGGTGGGACGTGGGGGACCCGACGCCGTTGGCGGGTCCCGCCACCTGGGCGGCAGCCCACCCGGGGGCCGCTACCCAAGCTGGGGATATCGGTCAGCCGTGCGACGCGGCCATGACGGCCTCGTTCACGTCGCGGCCCTCGCGCTCGGCCATCTGGGTCGCGCTCAGCACCCGCTTGTAGTCCTTCGGCATGATCTTGCCGAAGCGGGCCAGCGCGGCGTCCCAGTCGTCCAGCAGGCGGGCCGCGACCGGCGAGCCGGTTTCCGCCGCGTAGGACTCCACCAGGTCGCGGAGGAAGGCCGCGTCGTCGCCGTCCATGGGGTCCAGGTCGACCATCTCGGCGTTGACCCGGTGCGCGGGCAGGTCGAGCACGTACGCGATGCCCCCGGACATGCCGGCCGCGAAGTTGCGGCCGATGGGCCCGAGGACGACCACCCGGCCGCCGGTCATGTACTCGCAGCCGTGGTCGCCGACGCCCTCGGCCACGGCTAGCGCGCCGGAGTTGCGCACGCAGAACCGCTCACCGACGATGCCGCGCAGGAAGATCTCGCCCGCGGTGGCACCATAGCCGATCACGTTCCCGGCGATGATCTGCTCGTCGGCCGCGAAGTTCGCTTCGGGATCGGGGGCCACGATGATCCGGCCGCCGGACAGGCCCTTGCCCACGTAGTCGTTGGCGTCCCCGGCGAGCCGCAGCGTGATGCCGCGGGGCAGGAACGCGCCGAACGACTGGCCGGCCGAGCCACGGAACGAGATGTCGATCGTGTTGTCCGGGAGCCCGTCGGCGCCCCACCGCTTCGTCACCTCGTAGCCGAGCATGGTGCCGACGGTCCGGTTGACGTTCCGCACCGGCAGCTCGAGCCGCAGCGGGGTGCCGTCCTGCAGGGCGCCCTCGGCCAGCTGGATCAGCGTGTTGTCGAGTGCGCGCTCGATCCCGTGGTCCTGGGTGGTGATGTTGCGGCGCGCGGCGCCCTCGGGCAGCTCCGGCGTGTACAGCACGGGGGCCAGGTCGAGGCCGTGCGCCTTCCAGTGTTCCACGGCGGGTTCGGCCTGGAGCATGCTGGCCTGGCCAACCGCCTCGGCCAGCGTGCGGAAGCCCATCCGCGCCAGGTATTCGCGTACCTCTTCGGCGATGAACTCGAAGAAGCTGACCACGAACTCCGGCTTGCCGTTGAACCGCCTGCGCAGCTCCGGGTTCTGGGTGGCGATCCCGACCGGGCAGGTGTCCAGGTGACAGACGCGCATCATGATGCAGCCCGACACGACCAGCGGGGCGCTGGCGAAGCCGAACTCCTCCGCGCCGAGCAGCGCGGCGACGACCACGTCGCGGCCGGTCTTGAGCTGCCCGTCGGCCTGGACCACGATCCGGTCGCGGAGCTTGTTGCGCAGCAGCGTCTGCTGGGTCTCGGCCAGGCCCAGTTCCCACGGCGTCCCGGCGTGCTTGAGGCTGGATAGCGGGGCCGCCCCGGTGCCGCCGTCGTGGCCGGAGATGAGCACCACGTCGGCGTGTGCCTTGGACACGCCCGCCGCGACCGTGCCCACCCCAACCTCGGAGACCAGCTTGACGTGCACGCGCGCGGCCGGGTTGGCGTTCTTGAGGTCGTGGATGAGCTGGGCCAGGTCCTCGATGGAGTAGATGTCGTGGTGCGGCGGCGGGGAGATCAGGCCGACGCCGGGGGTGGAGTGCCGGGTCTTCGCGATCCACGGGTACACCTTGCCGCCGGGCAACTGGCCGCCCTCGCCGGGCTTGGCGCCCTGCGCGATCTTGATCTGCAGGTCGTCGGCGTTGGCCAGGTAGTGGCTGGTGACGCCGAACCGTCCGCTGGCCACCTGCTTGACCGCGGAGCGGCGCAGGTCACCGTTCGCGTCGCGGGTGAAGCGCTCCGCGTCCTCGCCGCCCTCGCCGGTGTTGGACCGGCCGCCGATGCGGTTCATCGCGATGGCGAGCGTCTCGTGCGCCTCGGCGGAGATCGACCCGTACGACATGGCGCCGGTGGAGAACCGCCGGACGATGCTGGACGCCGGTTCGACTTCCTCGATCGGAATGGGCGGGCGCGCACCGGGTGCGTCCACGCCCCTGATCCGCATCAGACCGCGCAGCGTCATCAGCCGCGCCGCCTGGTCGTCAACCAGGGACGTGTACTCCTTGAAGATCTCGTACCGGCGGGTGCGCGTGGCGTGCTGCAGCTTGAAGACCGTCTGCGGGTCGAACAGGTGCGCCTCGCCCTCCCGGCGCCACTGGTATTCGCCGCCGATCTCCAGCCGCCGGTGCGCGGGCTGCACGCCGCCGCGCGGGAAGGCGCGGGCCACCCGGCGGCGGGTCTCCTCGGCCAGCACGTCGAAGCCGACGCCGCCGAGCCGCGAGGTGGTCCCCTCGAAGCAGGTGCTGATGACCTCTTCGCCCAGGCCGGTCGCCTCGAAGATCTGCGCGCCGGTGTAGGAGGCGAGGGTGGACACGCCCATCTTGGACATGATCTTCAGCACGCCCTTGCCGAACGCCTTGATCAGGCTGGCGGCGGCCTTGTCCTCGGACACGCCCTCCAGCACGCCGCGGCGCGCCATGTCGCGGACCGTCTCGATGGCCAGGTACGGGGCGACCGCGGAGGCGCCGTAGCCGACCAGCAGGGCTACGTGATGGCACTCGCGGGCGTCCCCCGCCTCTACGACCAGGCCCACCATGGTGCGGGTCTTCTCCCGGATCAGGTGGTGGTGCACCGCGCCGGTGAGCAGCAGTGACGGGATCGGGGCGAGCAGGGCTCCGGCGGGGGCCGGGACCGCGGGATAGTCCCGCACCCCGCGGTCGGACAGCACGATGATCCGCGCGCCGTCGTTGATCGCCTCGGAAACTTCCCAGCAGATCTCTTCCAGGCGCTGGCGCAGGGCCTCGCCCCCTTCGCCGGCGGCCGCGTCGTACCGCCCGTCGACCACGTACGCCGCGAAGCCGGGCAGGTCGCCGTCGGAGTTGATGTGCACGATCTTGGCCAGGTCGCTGTCGCTGATCACCGGGAACGGCAGCACCACCTGGCGGCAGGACGCCGGGGACGGCTCGAACAGGTTCCGTTCGGGGCCGGTCGTGCCGCCCAGCGAGGTGATCAGCTCTTCCCGGATGGCGTCCAGCGGCGGGTTGGTGACCTGCGCGAACATCTGGGAGAAGTAGTCGAAGACGAGCCGCGGCCGGTCGGACAGCACCGCGATCGGGGTGTCGGTGCCCATCGACCCGATCGGCTCGGCGCCGGTGCGCGCCATCGGGCCGAGGATGATCCGCAGTTCCTCTTCCGTGTAGCCGAATACCTGCTGCCGGGTGACCAGCTCGCCCGCGGCAGGCAGTGGCCGCTCCCGGGGCGGCAGGTCGTTCAGGTGGACCTGGCCGGCGTGCAGCAGCTCCTCGTAGGGATGCTCCTCGGCCAGCGCCGCCTTGACCTCCTCGTCTTCCACGATCCGGCCGGTGCCGGTGTCGGCGAGGAAGATGCGGCCGGGCTGGAGCCGGCCCTTGCGGACGACGGTGGCCGGGTCGATGTCCAGCACGCCGACCTCACTGGCCAGGATGACCAGGCCGTCGCGGGTGATCCAGTACCGGCCGGGGCGCAGGCCGTTGCGGTCCAGCACCGCGCCGATCACGGTCCCGTCGGTAAACGCGATCAGGGCAGGACCGTCCCACGGCTCCATCATGGCCGCGTGGAACTCGTAGAAGGCCCGGCGTGCCGGGTCCATCTCCTCGTGGTTCTCCCACGGCTCGGGGATCATCATGAGTATCGCATGCGGCAGCGATCGGCCGCCCATATGCAGCAGTTCCAGGCATTCGTCGAAGCTGGCGGAGTCGCTGCCGGCGGGGTCCAGCGCCGGGAAGACCCGGTCGATGCCGCGCCCGTCGGCGGAGTCCGGGATCAGGCTGCTGGCCAGCATCGCCTCGCGGGCCCGCATCCAGTTCCGGTTGCCCCGCACGGTGTTGATCTCGCCGTTGTGCGCGATGTACCGGTATGGGTGCGCGAGCTGCCAGGACGGGAACGTGTTGGTGGAGAAACGCGAGTGGACCAGGGCCAGCGCGGACCGGTACCGCTCGTCGGACAGGTCCGGGAAGAACGGCTGGACCTGGGGCGGCGACAGCATCCCCTTGTACACGATGGTCCGCGACGACAGGCTCGCGAAGTACATGCCGCTTTGCCGCCGGGCCCGCTTGCGCAGGCAGAACGCCATCCGCTCCAGCTCGATCCCGCGCTGCCGGCCGGTGCCTGCCAGGAAGAGCTGCGCGAGGTGGGGCTGTACGGCGCGTGCGCCGCGGCCGCAGACCTCCGGGTTGTGCGGGACGTCGCGCCAGCCGAGGACGACCAGGTTCTCGGCCTCGGCGAGCCGGGCGATGGCCGCCTTGGCCTCTTTTCGTCCGGCGGTCTCTTTGTCCAGGAACACCAGGCCGGCGGCGTAGGAGCCAGGCCGGCGGCAGATCGAAGTCGCAGACCTCGCGGAAGAAGGCGTCCGGGATCTGGGTCAGGATGCCCGCGCCGTCCCCGGTCCCGGGGTCGCCGCCCTCGGCGCCCCGGTGCTGGAGGTTGCAGAGGGCGGTGAGTGCTTTGGACACGACGTCGTGCCCGGGCTGGCCAGTCAGATCGGCAATGAAAGCAACGCCACAGGCGTCGTGCTCGAAGTGGCTGTCATACAGTCCCTGGGGCCCACTGATGCCGTGGTCCCGTCCCTGTGCTCTGCCGGCAGGCGCCATCAAAACTCCTGTCGTCGTCTCGTCTGCTTCTGCTGATGCGGTCGGGACGGCGCTGGCCCTGCCGCGAACGCCGTGGAACGGCTCGCTGGCTACGTAAAAGTTACGCCCACATTACATCACCGGACGAATCGTGCCCAAGATCTAGGAGGCACCGATTACGGCCGGTCCCGGCTGGCGTCTGGCCTGCCCGGGAGCGATGACGTCCGGCCCGTGCCGGTGCCTGGTCCGGTAGAGGTAGGCGACCGCCCCGGCCACCGTGACGAGCTCGGCCCACTGGTCCACGCGCAGCCCCGCCAGGTGCGGGGCAGGGGCTATGAGCAGCCACTCCGCGACGCACAGGCCGCCGAAGGTCAGCGCCAGTTGCAGGGCGAAGGCCCGCTCGCCGAGCAGTGCGAACCGTCGCGTGGCCCACAGCACGAGGCCGCCCGCGACCGCGCACCACACCGCTTCGTAGCCAAAGACGGGCTCAAACGTGGCAAAGTTCTCATACCCCGGGACCCGGTGCACCGGCGCGATCTCCACCGCCCACGGCAGCGCCGACGGCCGGCCGTACGTCTGCTGGGTGAACCAGCTGCCCAGGCTCGCGATGGCCGCGCCGAACGCCAGGCCCGGCGCGGCGGCGCCGGCGACGGGCCCGAGCCGCACTCCGGCCCGTCGGCAGGCGATCCAGGCGCCGAGGGCGCCGAGCCCTACGGCACCGGGCACACCGATGGCACCGTCCCAGGCCCTCGCCGCTGACCACAGACCGGGATGCGACGGGATGAGGCGCGTGCCCGCACCCGCCACCGCACCGGCCGCGGCACCGATCAGTCCGAACGGAACCGCCCAGGCCGCTACGTCCAGGATCGTGTCGCCGACGCCGCCGGCCCGGGCGTACCGGCGGACGGTCAGCCAGACCGCGACGATGATGCCGAGCGCGATGCATAGCGCGTACCCCCGCACCGGCAGCGGCCCAGGGTGCCATGCGCTCCGGGCCGGGCTGGGGAGATACGCGACCGGCCAGTTCAGCAGCGTCAGCTCCCGGAGGAAGGACCGGGGCGAGTACCGGAGGAAGGACCGGGGCGAGTACCGGAGGAAGGACCGGGGCGAGTACCGGAGGAAGGACCGGGGCGAGTACCGGAGGATGGACCGGGGCGAGTACCGGAGGATGGACCGGGGCGAGTACCGGGGTGAGTGCCCGCCGACGTGACCGGCTCAGTAACCGGGGCAAGGACCCGGACGGTAACCGGGACCATGACCCGGGCACCCCGGACGCCGGCGGCCAGTTCGGTGGCCAGGTCACGGACCGCGGCCACACCGGCGGTCAGCTCGGGCGCGGCCAGCAGGCGCTGAACGAACGCGGAACCGACGATCACCCCGTCCGCGAACTTCGCCACCTCGGCGGCCTGGGTGCCGTCCCGCACGCCGAGCCCGACTGCGACCGGCAGGCTGGTGTGCGCGCGGACGTTGCCGACCAGCCCGGCGGCCAGCCCGCTGACCGCGTCCCGCGCCCCGGTGATGCCCATGAGAGAGGCCGCGTAGACGAAACCCCGGCACCGCGCGGTCACGGTGGCGATCCGCGCCTCCGACGAGCTCGGCGCGACCAGGAAGACCCGGTCCAGCCCGTAGGCGTCGGACGCCTCCAGCCAGGAGCCGGCCTCCTCGGGGGGAAGGTCCGGGGTGATCAGGCCCGAGCCGCCGGCCGCGGCGAGATCACGTGCGAACGCGGACACGCCGTAGTGGTCGATGGGATTCCAGTACGTCATGACGAGCACGGGCACGCCGGCCCGGCGATGGCCTCGACCGTGCGCAGCGTGTCGGCGACCTTGGTACCCGCGGTCAGCGCGGCCTGCACGGCCTCCTGGATAACCGGCCCGTCCATCAGCGGATCGGAGTACGGCAGGCCCACCTCGATGATGTCGGCGCCCGCCTCGGCCATGGCCACGGCCGCGGTGATCGCGCCGTCCACGCTGGGGAAGCCCGCCGGCAGGTAGCCGATCAGAGCGGCCCGGTTCTCGGCGGAGGCCTTCTCGAAGGCCCGCGCCACCTCACTCACTGGCCCGGCCCTACGCACAGGCCCAGCCGCTGCGAGACGGTGGCCACGTCCTTGTCGCCACGGCCGGACAGGTTGACCAGGATCAGGCCGTCCGGGCCAAGTTTCGGGCCGATCTGCAGGGCGCCGGCCAGCGCGTGCGCCGATTCCAGCGCGGGTATGATCCCCTCGGTGCGGCACAGCACGCCGAAGGCGTCCAGGGCCTGCTCGTCGGTGACGGCGCGGTAGGAGGCGCGGCCGCCCTCGCGCAGCCAGACGTGCTCCGGGCCCACGCCCGGATAGTCCAGGCCGGCCGAGATCGAATGCGTCGGCAGCGTCTGGCCCTCGTCGTCCTGCAGCAGGTAGGTGCGCATGCCGTGCAGCACGCCCGCCGACCCGGCGGTGAGCGTAGCGGCGTTGCGGCCCGGTTCGGGCCCCTCGCCGCCGGCCTCGCAGCCGATGAGCCGAACCGACGTGTCAGGGATGAAGGCGTAGAAGATGCCGATGGCGTTGGAACCGCCGCCCACGCAGGCGACCACGGCGTCCGGCAGCCGGCCGGTCATGGCCAGCACCTGCTCGCGCGCTTCCACGCCGATGACGCGCTGGAAGTCCCGGACCATCATCGGGAACGGGTGCGGGCCGCCGACCGAGCCGATGCAGTAGTGGGTGGTCTCCACGCTGGCGACCCAGTCCCGGAATGCCTCGTTCATCGCGTCCTTGAGCGTGCGGCTCCCCGAGGTGACCGAGATGACCTGCGCCCCGAGCATGCGCATCCGGGCGACGTTCAGCGCCTGGCGCCGGGTGTCTTCCTCGCCCATGTAGACCACGCAGTCCAGGCCGAACAGGGCGCACGCGGTCGCGGTCGCCACCCCGTGCTGGCCGGCCCCGGTCTCGGCGATGACCCGGGTCTTGCCCATCCGCTTGGTCAGCAGGGCCTGGCCGAGAACATTGTTGATCTTGTGCGACCCGGTGTGCGTCAGGTCCTCGCGCTTGAGCAGGACCCGGCAGCCGGCCTGGGCGCCGAACCGGGGGACAGCGGTGAGCAGCGTCGGCCGGCCCGCGTAGTCACGTAGCAGCCGGGCCAGCTCGGTCTGGAACTCCGGGTCCGCCTGGGCCGCGGCGTACTGCGCGGTCAGCTCGTCCAGGGCCGCGGTCAGCGCCTCGGGGGCGAAGCTCCCGCCGTAGATCCCGAAGTGGCCGGTCGCGTCGGGCACGGCCCCGCCGGCCAGGACCGGAGCGGAGGCGGGGGGAGGGCCCGGGCTGGGCGGCGCGCCGCGGCCTTCCGGGCGGGCGCCGATGTCACTGGTCATCAGCGGTCACCGCGCAGCGCGGGATGGGAGGCCGCCGTGACCAGGTCCGCCACCGCGGCCCGCGGGTCCTTCCCGGTCACCAGGCTCTCCCCGACCAGCACGGCGTCCGCGCCGGCGGCGGCGTAGGCGAGCAGATCGTGCGGCCCGCGCACACCGGACTCGGCGATCTTGACGATCCCGTCCGGGATCCGCGGCAGCATCGAGGAGACGATGCGGCGGTCGAGCCGCAGTGTGGTCAGGTCGCGGGCGTTGACGCCGATCACCTTGGCGTCGGCGTCCACCGCCCGCTCGAGCTCGGCCTCGGCGTGGATCTCCACCAGCGGCACCAGGCCGATGGAGGACGCGCGCTCCACCAGGGACACCAGCGCGCTCTGCTCCAGCGCGGCCACGATGAGCAGAACCAGATCGGCCCCGTGGGCACGCGCCTCCCAGAGCTGGTAGGAGCTGACCACGAAGTCCTTGCGCAGCACCGGGATCCGCACGGCCTTGCGCACGGCGATCAGGTCGTCCAGGGTGCCGCCGAACCGCCGCTTCTCGGTGAGCACGCTGATGATCCGGGCGCCGCCGGCCTCGTACGCGGCGGCCAGCGCGGCCGGGTCCGCGATCTCCGCCATCGCGCCCCGGGACGGGCTGGCCCGCTTGACTTCGGCGATGACGCTGACGCCGTCCGCCTTGAGCGCGGCGGCCGCGTCCCGTGACGACGGGGCGCAGCTGGCCATGTCCTTGAGCTGGTCAAGGGACACCCGCCGCTGCCGGTCGGCGAGATCGGCGCGTACGCCGTCCAGGATCTCGTCGAGCACTGTCACGCGGTCCGCAGCCCCTCAGGATCGGTTAATGGTGCGCCACCGATGGTAGCGGGGCGCAGTGAGTGGCGCGGCAGGCACCCCACAGTTAGACGCCGCATGCGCGCCGTCCATCGGGTCGTCGAGGATGTAGCCGGCGCCGCGCACGGTACGGATCGCGGCGGCCACGGCGGATGTGGCGAGCTTGGCGCGGAGCTGGGCGATCTGCACGTCCACCGCCCGGCCCGAGCCGGGCCGGTACGCCGGGCCCATCGCGGCCTGCAGCCGGAGCGCGGCGATGGTGTCGTCCGCGCTGGCGGCCACGATCACCCGCAGGCCGGCCCGGGCCAGGTAACGCCGCGCGACCTCGGGCTCGTGCCCGGCGAGCAGGACGGCCAGCGGCACGGTGGGAGCACTGCGGACCCCGTGCGCCCCGTTGGCTCCGTGCGCCCCGTTGACCCCGCGGGCCCCGTTGACGCCGTGCGGCCCCGTTGACGCCGTGCGCCCCGTTGACCCTGCGGGCCCCGTTGACCCCGTGCGCCCCGTTGACCCCGCGGGTCCGTTCAGCCGGCGCCGGGCCCACGCACGGACTCTGTGGTGGGACCGTTGCCCGTTGCGGTGAAACCGGTCGCGGCAGGATCATCACCGGTTGCGGTGGGATCGTCACCACGGCTGATCGAGTCCCACAGGCTGGCCGGATCGGGGAACGCGGACGAGGACGAGGACGCGGGCGGCCTGCTCTGGGACGGGTGCGCCGCCTGGTCCGGGCGTTTGCCCGGGCGCTCAGCCGTGCGCTCGTACCGGCCCGACATGACCGGCCAGCGCGCGCCACGCCAGGCGGTGAGCAGCCCCGCCGCGATGATCGCGGCCGCCCCGGCGAACACCGCGACCCGCCACGGAACCCCGAGCATCACGGCGTGCACGGAGGAACCGCCCGTCACGATCGCGCCGCTCGGCGAGGAGCTGCCGCCGCCCGTGGTCGAGCCCGCCCCGCCGGACGCCACGGAGGCCGACGAGCTCACCTTGGTGGCCGCGGCCGCGATCACGCGCGAGGCGCCGAGCGACCCGCTCACCGCGATCGCGGTCCCCGCGCCGCATAGGGCGAGGACCAGGCCGGCGGCGCGGCGTACCAGGCCGCGGGTCGCGATAACGGCGGCCAGGCAGGCGAGCCCGGCCAGCGCGAGCGCGCCCGCAGCCGGGGCCAGATCCTGGCCGGTGACGGTGATGGCCTGCGAGGGCAGCGGGCGCGGGGCCACGTAGACGGCGCGGGCCCAGCCCTGCCGGACGGTCAGCAGCGCCAGGCCGGCCCGGCCGCGCCGAGCAGCAGGGTGAGCGCATATTGCCGACGAGGGCTCGGTGGGCTCACTGGGTTCGTGGCGCTCACAGAGCTCGTGGGGTTCGCGGGGCTGACGGGAGCGGTCACCCGGTCAGGCCTCCTCGGGACGCCCCGCGGCGACCGGCTCCGGCCGCTCTCCGGTGACGGACTCAAGCCGGCCCGCGTCGAAACAGGTTCGGTCGCCGGTGTGGCACGCCGCACCGACCTGGTCCACCCGCACCAGGACAGTGTCGCCGTCGCAGTCGAGTGCCACCGACTTGACCCACTGCTGGTGGCCAGACGTATCGCCCTTGACCCAGTACTCCTGGCGGCTGCGCGACCAGTACGTGCAGCGCCCGGTGGTAAGCGTCCGGTGCAGCGCCTCGTCGTCCATCCAGCCGACCATCAGCACCTCACCGGTGTCATGCTGCTGGGCGACCGCCACGAAAAGGCCCGCGGCGTCCCGCTTCAGCCGCTGCGCGATGTCCGGCTCCAGCCGCGAAGGGCGGGCGGCACTGCTCATTGTCCCCTCATTCCTGTGCGTGCGCCCCGGGCCATTCTCGTGCGTGACGCCCCGGGGCCGGGCGCCGTGACCAGCGTAGCCGGGACCGCGCTACCGGCCGGGCCGAGATCACCTCTACGATTCGCTGATGGGATATTCGCGGGATGAACGCCTCGCCCTGTGCGCGGCTCTGGACGAGGCCGGCCCGGACGCGCCGACGCTGTGCGCGGGCTGGACCGCCCGGGACCTGGCCGCGCACCTGGTGCTGCGCGAGCGCCGGCTGGACGCCAGCGCGGGCATCCCCGGCGGCCCGCTGGCGGGGTACACCGCGCGGGTGCAGCAGCGGCTCGCGTCGCGGAAGTCCTTCCCGGAACTGGTCGACACGATCCGCAACGGGCCGCCCAGGCTGTCGCCGTGGGCGATTCCCGCCCTCGACGAGCGGACCAACACCGTCGAGTTCTTCGTGCATCACGAGGACATCCGCCGTGCCGCGCCGGACTGGAAGCCGCGCGAGATCAGCCCGGGGCTATCGGACGCGCTGTGGGCGCGGCTGCGGGTGGCCAAGCTGACGATGCGGCGGGTACCGGTCGGGGTCGAATTCGCCCGGAACGATGACGCTGCGGGCACCACCGACGACGCGCGCGGCGCCGAACCGGCTGGTACGCGGGCAAGTACGGGGGGCGCGCCAGAGTTCAGGATGACGGTGCGGCGCGGGACACCGGTGGTGACCGTGACCGGTCCGCCGGCGGAACTGACCCTGTGGGCCACCGGACGGACCACGGCGGCGAAGGTCAGGCTGGACGGCACCAAGGCCGCCACGGCGACGCTGGCCCAGGCCAGCTGGCGTCTCTGAGCCCCGACACACGTTTGAGCACGGCTGTGTGCGCCCCGCGCGTCTGAGCACGGGCGCGTCTGAGCACGGGCACGTCTGAGCACGGGCACGTCTGAGCACGGGCACGTCTGAGCACGGGCACGTCTGAGCACGGGCACGTCTGAGCACGGGCACGTCTGAGCACGGCGCGTGCCTGACGAGCCGAGCGGGCCCGGTGACCCCGGTCCCGGCGTTACTGGGCGCCCAGTTCCCGCTTCAGGCGGGCCAGATCGTCCTCCACGTCGCCGTGCCGCGACGACGGGACGTTCTCGACCTGCTGCCACTCCGGCGCCGCCAGTACCTGGCCGGCGGGCCGTTCGGTGACGCGGGCTTTGCGCTCCGCCTTCTGCTCCCGGACCTGGGCCCGGCGTTCCCGGGCGAGGCGGTACTGACTGTGTGCCTTGACCGCGACCGCGATGATCGCACCAATGACCAGGACGATGAAGGCCAGCTTCAACAGGTGGAAGACCGATTCGACGACGATGAAAGCGATCAGGGCACCGATGGCGATCAAGACGACCTTGGCCCAGCGCATCAGCCGCCCCCTTTCCGCGGCTAGGCACGCCCTGATGGGGCATGTACTCATAAAGAGCTTACCTGGGAGTGCGTAATACTGGGCAGCGGCGGCCAGCCTCCCGGCTCGGGGCCGGCCGGGAGGGAGAAGGAGTGAGCATGCACGCGCTGGGCATCGATATCGGCGGCACGGGGATTAAGGCGGCGCCCGTTGATCTGGAAACGGGCAAGTTCCTGGCCGACCGGGTAAAGATCGCGACGCCGCAGCCGTCCGCTCCGCACCCCGTGGCCGAGGTCGTCAGCAAACTCGTGCACGCCTTCTCCTGGTCCGGGCCTATCGGCGTCACCTTCCCCGGGGTGGTGATGAGCGGGGTTACGCGGACGGCGGCCAACTTGGACAAGAGGTGGATCGACCTGGACGCCCGGTCCTTGCTGGCCAAGGCGGCCGGGCAGGAGCTCCGGCTGCTGAACGACGCCGACGCGGCGGGCATCGCGGAAATGACGTTCGGCGCGGGAAGCGGCGAGTGCGGGACGGTCCTGATGGTGACGCTCGGCACCGGGATCGGCAGCGCCCTGTTCGTCAACGGCATCCTGGTCCCTAACACCGAATTCGGTCACCTGGAGATCCGCGGCAAGGACGCGGAGCGGCGGGCCTCCGAGCACGCCAAGACCGTCCACGAGCTGGGCTGGAAGCAGTGGGCGAAGAACGTGAACGAGTACCTCGAGCACGTCGAGGCACTGCTTTCGCCGCAGCTCATCATTATCGGCGGCGGGATCAGCAGGCAGTCGGACAAGTTCATCCCGTTGTTCACCGGCTTGAACGCTCGTGTCGTCCCGGCCGCGATGCACAACGACGCGGGCATCACGGGGGCCGCGATGGCGGCCCACCCCGTTTCGGCCGCCCCGTCCCGGGCGGGCGCGGCCGCCAACGTGAACCCGGGCCTGAGGCGAACGCTCGGGGCCACGGGCACCGCCGGCACCTACGGCGACCGGGGCCTGCCAGGATTCCTCAGTCCGGGACTGTCCGAGTAAGCGGCGCCCGGGGGCAACGAGCGGAACCGGGGACGCTGCTGGCGGGGCGGTACGGCACCGGCCCGGCCTCCGGTCAGCGGACGAGCGTCCCGCCAGCGGACCGGGCGTCCCGCCAGCGGACCGGGCGTCCCGCCAGCGGACCGGGCGTCCCGCCAGCGGACCGGGCGTCCCGCCAGCGGACCGGGCGTCCCGCCAGCGGACCGGGCGTCCCGCCAGCGGACCGGGCGTCCCGCCAGCGGACCGGGCGTCCCGCCAGCGGACCGGGCGTCCCGTCAGCGGACCGGGCGACCGGCCGCGCGGAGCGCGTTCTTCACCTCGGCGATGCGGAGTGTCCCGAAGTGGAACACGCTCGCCGCGAGCACCGCGTCCGCGCCGGCGTCCACGGCCGGGGCAAAGTGGGCGACCTCGCCCGCGCCGCCGCTGGCGATCACCGGGATGGTGACCGCCCGTCGCACCGCGCCGATCAGCTCCAGGTCGAAGCCCGCCTTGGTGCCGTCGGCGTCCATCGAGTTGAGCAGGATCTCCCCCGCGCCCAGCTCGGCGCCGCGGTGCGCCCACTCCACCGCGTCGATGCCCGTGCCCCGGCGGCCGCCGTGCGTGGTGACCTCGAATCCGCTGGGCGGCGGGGCGGTCCCGGCCGTGGGTTCGGCGGTGAAGCGGCGTGCGTCGACGGACAGCACGACGCACTGCGAGCCGAACCGGCGGGCCGCCTCGGCGAGCAGGTCCGGCCGGGCGATGGCGGCGGTGTTCAGCGAGACCTTGTCCGCACCGGCGCGGAGCAGCCGGTCGATGTCGTCCTCGCTGCGCACCCCGCCGCCCACGGTCAGCGGGATGAACACCTGCTCGGCGGTCCGGCGCACGACGTCGTAGGTGGTCTCCCGGCCGCCGCTGGACGCGGTGATGTCCAGGAACGTCAGCTCATCGGCGCCTTCGGCGTCGTAGGCGGCGGCCAGTTCGACGGGATCGCCCGCATCCCGCAGGTCACGGAAGTTAATCCCTTTGACGACCCGGCCCGCGTCCACGTCCAGGCAGGGAATGACCCGGACCGCGACCGTCACTGTGCTGCCTCCAGACGTTCGCGCCGCCGCCAGGCAGGAAAGCCGCTGGCCGCTCGCGGGGCCCCAGGGGCCCCGTCCGCTAGCCGGTTGGCGGCGACGCTCACGGGGCCACCGTTTCCAGCGCCTCTTCCAGGCTGAACGCGCCCGCGTAGAGGGCCTTGCCGACGATCGCGCCCTCGACGCCGAGCGTCACGAGCGCGGCGATCGCGCGCAGGTCGGCCAGGCTGGATACTCCCCCGCTGGCCACCACCGGGCGGGTGGTGCGCGCGCATACCGCGCGCAGCAGGTCCAGGTTCGGGCCGCGCAGCGTGCCGTCCTTGGTCACGTCGGTGATCACGTACCGGGCGCAGCCGTCGGCGTCGAAGCGGCCCAGCGTCTCGTACAGGTCGCCGCCTTCGGACGTCCAGCCGCGCGCGGCCAGCCGGGTCCCGCGCACGTCGAGTCCGACCGCGATCCGGTCACCGTTCCGGGCGATCACCGAACGCACCCAGTCCGGGTTCTCCAGGGCCGCGGTGCCGATGTTCACCCGGGTGCAGCCGGTCGCGAGCGCGGCCGCCAGCGAGGCGTCGTCACGGATGCCGCCGGACAGCTCCACGTTGACGTCGAGACGGCCGACCACCTTGGCGAGCAGCGCGGCGTTGGAGCCCCGCCCGAACGCGGCGTCCAGGTCCACCAGGTGGATCCAGTCCGCGCCGGAACGCTGCCAGGCGAGCGCGGCCTCCATCGGGTCGCCGTACCCCGTCTCCGTGCCGGCCGCGCCCTGGACCAGCCGCACCGCCTGCCCCCCGGCGACGTCCACGGCGGGCAGCAGGGTCAGCCTGTGGTCCGTCATCGGATCCTCTCCAGCCAGTTCGACAGCACGGTCGCGCCCGCGTCGCCGGATTTCTCCGGGTGGAACTGCGTCGCGGCCAGTGCCCCGTCCTCCACCGCGGCCGCGAACGGCTCGCCGTGGGTGGTCCACGTGATCAGCGCGCCGGATTCGCGCAGCAGTCCCGCATGCGCGTAGCGCAGCGCGAAGGAGTGCACGAAGTAGAACCGCGTATCCGGCCCGATCCCGGCGAACAGCAACGTACTTTCGGGTAGGGAGACCGTGTTCCAGCCCATGTGCGGGAGCACCGGGGCCTCCAGTCGCTCCACCGTGCCGGGCAGCAGCCCGCACCCCTCGGTGAGCAAGCCGTGCTCGACGCCGGACTGGAACAGCACCTGCATCCCGACGCAGATGCCGAGGACCGGCCGCCCGGCGGCGAGCCGCTGGGCGATCAGCTTGTCCCCGCCCACCCCGCGCAGGCCCGCCATGCACGCCGCGAAGGCGCCCACTCCCGGGACCGCCAGGCCGTCGGCGTCCAGCGCCGCGTCCGGATCGGCCGTGACCCTGACATCCGCGCCGACTCGCGCCAGGGCCCGTTCGGCGGAGCGAAGATTTCCCGAACCATAATCCAGCACGACCACGGATGGCTTCACAGCGCTCACAGCACGCCCTTGGTGCTCGGTATGCCGCCCGCCCGCGGGTCCGGCGCGACGGCGCCGCGCAGCGCCCGCGCGACGGCCTTGAACTGGGCTTCCACGATGTGGTGCGGGTTGCGGCCGGCCAGCACCCGCACGTGCAGGCAGATTTTGGCACTCTGCGCCAGCGACTCGAAGATGTGCCGGGTCAGCGTGGTGTCGTAGCTGCCGATCAGCGGGGCCATGGCGGCGGGTTCCTCGTGCACCACGTACGGGCGCCCGGACAGATCGATTGCGGCCATGACGAGGGTCTCGTCGAGCGGCACGAGCGCGTCGCCGAAGCGGGTGATCCCGGACTTGTCGCCGAGCGCCTCGCGCAGTGCCTGGCCGAGCGCGATGGCCGTGTCCTCCACCGTGTGATGCGCGTCGATCTCCACATCGCCCTTGGCCCGGACGGTCAGGTCGAGGCCGCCGTGCTTGCCGAGCTGGGCCAGCATGTGGTCGAAGAACGCGACGCCGGTGGACACCTCGACCACGCCGATGCCGTCGACGTCGAGCTCGACCAGGATCTGGGTCTCGTGCGTGTTGCGCTCGACGCGCGCTTTGCGTTCCCGGTTCACGTGTTCGCCACCTCTGGGCTGAGGGCATCGGGGGTGAGGGCATGGGGGACAAGGGCCAGGGCTGTCCGGAACGCGGCCATCTCCTCCGGGGTGCCGATGGTGACCCGCAGCCACCCGTCCGGCCCCGTCTCGCGGATCAGGACGCCCCGGTCCAGCACGGCCTGCCAGACCGCGTGCCGGTCGGCGAACTGGCCGAACAGCACGAAGTTGGCGTCGGAGTCGGCCACCGTGTACCCCCGCGCCCGCAGCCACGAAACGCACCCGTCGCGCTCGGCGCGCAGCGCGGCCACGCTGGCCAGCGGGTCGGCGGCGCAGGCCAGCGCGGCGCACGCGACGGCCTGGGTGACCGCGGACAGGTGGTAGGGCAGCCGGACGATCAGCAGCTTGCTGATCAGCTCGGGGCTGGCGGCCAGGTAACCGACCCGGGCGCCGGCCATGGCGAAGGCCTTGGACATCGTGCGCGTCACCGCCAGCCGGGGGTAGCGCGGTACCAGCGTCAGCGCGCTCGGCGTGCCGTCGCGGGCGAATTCCGCGTAGGCCTCGTCGACCACGACGACGCCGGGGGCCGCGTCGCATACCGCCTCGATGACGCCGAGCGGCAGCGCCGTCCCGGTGGGATTGTTCGGCGAGGTGAGGAAGACCACAGCGGGCCGGGCGTCCTGGATGATCGAGGCGGCGCGGTCCGGGTCGATGCTGAAGTCCTTCTCACGGCGCGCGGCCAGCCAGCCGGTGCACGTGACCCGCGCGATGAGGGGGTGCATCGAGTAGGACGGCTCGAACCCGAGCGCCGACCGGCCGGGGCCGCCGAAGGCCTGCAGCACCTGCTGGATGATCTCGTTGGAGCCGTTGGCCGCCCACACCTGCGCCCAGGTCAGCCCGTGTCCCAGGTAGCCGGCCAGGTCCTCGCGCAGCGCGGTGGCGTCGCGGTCCGGGTACCGGTTCAGCCCGCCTGCCACGGCCGCCACGGCGCTGGTCACCGCGTCGGCCAGCCGCTTCGGGGGCGGGTAGGGGTTCTCATTGGTGTTCAGCCGGACGGGTACGTCGAGCTGCGGGGCGCCGTACGGCTCGAGGCCGGCCAGGTCCTCGCGCAGCGGAAGCTCGTCCGGGTCCGCCTGCGGGCCGGCGCCGGGGGGGATCAGGGCACCCGCGCCGGTCATCTGGGGACCCGCACGGCGGCCAGTCACTGGGGGAACCGGACGGTGGCCGGTCATCTGGGGACCCGGACGCGGACGGCGGCGACGTGCGCGGCGAGCTGTTCGGCGCCGCCGAGCGCGTCGATGTGCGGGGCCGCGTCGGCCAGCGCCTCGCGGGAGCATTCCACCACGTTGATGAGCCGCAGGAACGGCAGCACGGTCAGCCCGGCGGCGTACCGGGCCGTGCCGCCCGTGGGCAGCACGTGGTTGGAGCCCGCCAGGTAGTCGCCGAGCGAGACCGGGGAGTACGGCCCGGAGAAGACCGCACCCGCGTTCCGGACCCGCGCCGCGACCTTGGCCGCGTCCTCGGTCTGGATCTCCAGGTGCTCCGGGGCCCAGGCGTCGGAAACGGCCAGCGCGGCGTCGACGTCCGCCACGAGCACGTAGCCGGACTGGCCGCTGAGGGCTTGCTCGATGCGGTCGCGGTTCAGCGCCGGGGGCAGCTGAACGGCCAGTTCCGCGTCGGTCCGGGCGGGCAGGTCGGGGTCGGAGGTGATCAGCAGGCACGCGGCCAGCGGGTCGTGCTCCGCCTGCGCGACGAGGTCGGCGGCCACGTAGGAGGGGTCGGCCGTGTGGTCGGCGATGATCGCGATCTCGGTCGGGCCGTTCTCGCCGTCGGTGCCCACGATCCCGCCGAGCAGCCGCTTGGCCGCGGCCACGTAGACGTTGCCCGGCCCGGTGAGTACGTCGGCCGGGGCGCAGTCCTCGGTGCCGTACGCGAACATGGCCAGGGCCTGAGCGCCGCCGACCGCGTGCACCTCGTCCACGCCGAGCAGCGCGCACGCGGCGAGCACGGCCGGGTGCGGCAGGCCGCCGTTGTCGGCTTGTGGCGGGGAGGCCACCGCAACCGAGGCGACCCCCGCGACCTGTGCGGGCACCACGTTCATCACCACGGAGGAGGGATAGGCGACCAGGCCGCCGGGCACATAGACCCCGGCCCGGCTGACCGGGACGTACCGGCCGGCCACGGTGAGACCCTCGGCCGGCGTGACCACGGTGTCGGCGGGCGGCATCTGGGCTTGATGCACGAGCCGGGTCCGGCGGGCGGCCTCCTGCAGCGCGGCGGCCACGGCCGGGTCGAGGTCGCGCGCGGCCCGGTCCAGCGCCTCGCCCGGCACGCGCGTGCTGGCCAGGTCGACGCCGTCGAATCGGGCGGTGTACTCACGGACGGCGGCGGCGCCCCGGTGGCGGACGTCCTCGCACACCGGCCGGATCTGCTCGGCCGCGGCCGCGACGTCGAGGGTGGCGCGCGGCAATACACCGGACAGGCTGGCGCGGGTGAGCGTGGCGGCATCGCGGTCACGCAGATCGATACGGGAGATCACCCGCACAGTCTACGGAGCGTGCCCAGTGGCCGCCCGGGGTTAACGTCCTGGGGAGTTAGCCCGGGACCGGGCCCGGGCGCGGGACAGGACGGCGAGCTCGCTGACGGCGATGACGAAGGCGGCGGCCAGCGGCCAGAACACGAGGCCGCTGGTGGCGCCGAGCGCGAGCGATGCGTGCAGCTGGGTCCCGGGCGGGCTGTGCGCCAGTTGGTGCCGGAAGCCAGCCAGGCCGTAGTTGTCGCCGATCCCGAGCGCAACCGCCGCGGCGCCCAAGGCGCCGACGATCAGGCCCGCCGCCGTGGCCGGTCCGTGCCGCCGGACCGCGAGCAGGTAGCCCAGCACCCCGGTGACCAGGCCGCCGACCACGCTGATCAGGCAGAACCAGAGGTCGGCCACAAAAAACGCGCTGGTCTCAGGCTGCACGATCTCAGCGGTGCCCTTGCTCACGACCTGCACGAGCACGCGGGGGGCCAGCGCGCCCCACAGGAACCCAGCGGGGATCCCCCAGACGGCGGTCGCCGCCGCGCTGGCGCCGAACACGCCGGCGGCGGCGCGCAGGGACGGCCCGGACCGCGGGGCGGCGGCATCTTGGGGCTCCGTCGGCCTAGGCGGCCTAGAGAGCATCTGCTTCGTCCTCCCCTCCGGCGTCACTCAGATCCCCCGGCTCGCCCTCTCCCCCGGCTGCGCCCTCGTCCCCGGCGTCGTCCACGCCCTCCACGAACATCAGCCGACGGGCCAGGGCCGTCTGCCTGATCTGCAATGCCTCGGCGTACTCGGGCGAGGCGTACCACTCGCGCAGCCGTTTCATGCTGGGAAACTCTACGAGGACCACGCGCTCGTCGATGGGCCGGTCGCCCTCCGGAACCTGCGGCCGGGCACCGCGGACGAGGTAACGGCCGCCGTAGTGGGCGATCGACGCTGCGGCCAGCTGCTCGTACCGCCGGGTCTGGTCTGGATCGAGGATCTCGACTTCGGAGATCGCGTACGCCGCCATGGCTCAATTCTGGGGCACGGCCGCGGTGGCCCGGCCCCGGTCAGGCCGGGCTGTTGTCGGGCACGTAGTGCCGGCTGCCATCGGCCGGGTCGGTCCAGACTCGCATGATCGTGCCGCTGGACGGATCGCGGAACCGCTCGGAGGTGGGAACCCAGCCGGGTTGCGGCTCGGTCACCTCGGCATGCCGACGGCGCGACCGCGACCGTCCCGCGCCCCCGGCCGTCCTCCCGCCGGGCTCGCGTCCGCTGCCCGCGCCGGCGGATGCGATGGGCGGCAGGTCAACCAGGGCTGTTGCGGCTTCGTCCGCGTAGGCGGCGGCGAGGACGACGCCGACTCGCCGCCGCAACTCCTCCAGATCCATCCGGCCGACCGCGTAATGCTCGCGCAGGACCGTGACGAAGCGCTCCCGGTCGGCGTCCCCGATCAGCGAGCGCCGTTCGGCCGGGGATCTGCCCGGAGGCTCGCTCACGCCGCCGGGGCGACGATCACCGCGCTGCCGTAGGCGACGACTTCGGCGCGTGCCTTGCCGATCTCGGAAGAGTCGAAACGCATCGCGATCACTGCGTTGGCGCCGAGCAATTTCGCGTTCTCGATCATCCGGTCGACCGCGTGCCTGCGGGCGTCTTCGAGGACCACCGTGAATTGCGAAACCTCGCCCTGGCGCAGCGACGAGATCCCGCCGGCGACGGTCTTGCTGAAGCCCATGGCCCGGACCACTAGCCCGAACGCGATACCCAGGTTCCGTTCCACCACCATGCCTGGCAGCTCGAACGCGGTGGTGACCGGAAAGGCGGCCGCCGTGGACTCCGCAGTGCCTGCCGTGCTCGTGGTATCCGTCATGCAGGGCAGTACACTGCCACCGCCACGCCATGTCAACGAGCCGCACAGCTCATGATCGGATTGAGGCAGGCAGGCTCAGCTCTTCCCGGCAGCCCTGCCGGAACGGGACGAACTCCTTGTCCAGGATCTCCTTCTTCTTCTTGCCCATGGCCCGGCGGAGCAGGTCGGCCTGCCCGAGCGTGTACCCGGCCAGGATCTGCGCCGCCTTCTGCACCTGCTCCTGGTAGACGATCAGGCCATAGGTCGGCTCGAGCACCTCCCGCAGCGGCTCTTCGAGCTCGGAATGGATCGGCGTGATCTGCTGCAGTCCGTTCTTGCGGAGCACGTAGTTGGTGTGCCAGTTCACGCCTATCGGGCCGGGCCGGTACAGCGCGCCGACGGCGGAGATGTCCTCGAAGTTGTCCGGCTTCATCGTCCGCAGCAGCGTTCGCATGGGGCCGCCGTCGAACTGGAAGACGCCGAGGGTGTCGCCGCGGCCGAGCAGTTCGTAGCGGATCGCGGTACCCGGTCTGACGGACGAGGCTCCTCTGAGCTCCGGGTGGCCTGAGGGCTGGCCCGGTGCTGGCGGCTGGCCTGTTGCCTCCTGGGGTGATGGGTGACCCCAGGCTAGCGGCTAGCTCTCGGCGCGGAGGATGTTTAGGGCGTGGGCCAGGTCGGGTGGGTAGTCGCTGCGGAATTCGACCCACCGGCCGTCAGCCGGATGCTGGAAGGCGAGGCTGACGGCGTGCAGCCACTGGCGGTGCAGTCCCAGCCGCCCGGCCAGGACCGGGTCCGCGCCGTAAAGCAGGTCACCCGCGCACGGGTGCCTGATCGCGGCCATGTGCACGCGGATCTGATGGGTCCGGCCAGTCTCCAGGCCGACATCGACCAGGCTGGCACCGCGGAAGGCCTCGATCGTGTCGTAGTGGGTGAGGCTGGGGCGTCCCTCGGCCACTACGGCGAACCGGCCGTCGCCCGATGGGTGCCGGCCGATCGGCGCGTCGATGGTGCCGCGCAGCGGATCCGGGTGGCCCTGCACGAGGGCGTGGTAGCGCTTTTCCACCGTGCGCTCGCGGAATGCCCGTTTGAGGCCGCTGTAGGCAGGCTCGCTCTTGGCCACGACCATCAGGCCGGTGGTGTTCGCATCCAGCCGGTGCACGATGCCCTGCCGTTCGGCCGCGCCGCTGGTGGCGATCGCGTGACCGCTGGCCGCCAGGCCACCGATCACGGTCGGGCCGTCCCAACCCGGCGCGGGGTGCGCGGCCACGCCGATCGGCTTGTCCACGACCAGGATGTCGTCGTCCTCGTAGACGACGTTCAGGCCGTCCACTGTGCGCGGCGGCGTCACCGGACGCGAGGCGGGCAGCGTCACGTCGAGCGTCTCACCCGCCGTCACCCGGTCCGACTTGGCCGCAGGCTGCCCGCCGACCATTACCAGGCCGTCACTGATCAGTTCGGCGGCCCGGGACCGGGACAGGCCGAACATGCGGGCGAGGGCCGCATCGAGCCGCTCACCGTCGAGCCCCTCAGGCACCGGCAGATAACGCTGGCCGGGCACCGTCATCCTCATCCTCCGTTGCCCGCGTGGCGGGCGTGGCCGGCGTGACCGGTGTGGCGGGTGTGGCCGATGTGGCTGGCGTGGCTGGTGTGGTCGGCGTGGCCGGTGTCGTGGGAGTGGGGCGCGCGGCGGAAGGGGGGTGCGTGGCCTGGGTAGGCTCATCTCCCGCATCGGCTTGCTCGCCGTCGCCCCCCCGGCTGCCGTCGAGGCGCACGCCGCGGAGAGCCAGCAGGACGGCCAGCACTCCGCCGCACACGATGGCGGAGTCGGCCAGGTTGAACACTGGCCAGTGCGGCAATTCGATCCAGTCGACGACGTCGCCGCGGAACAGCCCGGGCGAGCGGAAGATCCGGTCCGCGAGGTTCCCGGTCGCCCCACCGAGCAGCAGCCCGAGCGTGATCGCCCACGGCAGGCTGTGCAGCTTGCGGGCCGCCCGGAGGATGTAGACGATCACCGCGGCCGCGATTGCCGTGAACACGATCGTCATCGAGGTCCCGATGCTGAACGCGGCCCCGCTGTTGCGCAGCAGCAGCAACGTCAGGAACCCGTCCAGCAGCCGGATCGGGGGGTGGCCCGACAGCGTGCGGACGACGATGAGCTTGGTGACCACGTCCAGGGCCAGTACGGTAAGCGCCACCCCGAACACGACGGGAAGCTGCCGCCCGGCAGGCACCGGGGTGTCCGCCGGAACCGGGGCGTCCCCCGGCACCTGGGCATCCCTCTGCACCTGGGGCTGCCCCGGCACCGGCTGCTGGGCTGAACGCGCGGCTTCCTCCGCGGTCAGCGGCGTTCTTCGCGCTGCTTGCACGTCACGCACAGTACCGCGCGCGGGAAGGCCATCAGTCGCGCCTTGCCTATTGGCTGGCCGCAGGATTCGCACGCTCCATATGTTCCCGCATCGATCCGGGCTACGGCTCGCTCGGTCTGCTCGAGAAGATGACGGGCGTTGCTCGTCATCGCGAGCTCGTGCTCGCGCTCGAACGTCTTGGCCCCCGTGTCGGCCTCGTCGTCCCCCGCGTCACGGATCCCGTCCTCAAGCCGGTTGGCGATCTGGGACTCGGCCTGCTCAATGTCGCGGCGCAGGCCGGCAGCGTCCGTCTCGAGTGTCTCCCGCACTTCGGCGAGTTCGGAGCCGGTCCACGGCTCCTCCCCGGGCCGCACCGGAAGAGGTGTGGCTTCGGACCGCGGGGCAGTGGCCATCTCGCGCCTCCCACGACGGGTTATAGACGATCATGAATGTGAACGGTCAACGGAGAATAAGTCACATCGCGTTTCTCCGCAAATAAGATTTCGGTTCGCTCACGGCCGGCGGATTCGGCCCGCTCACGCTGGGCTGCCTGTGAATCTCGCTCCGACTCGCCATGGGACTGCTGAGACTTTTGGGTTCACTGATGCTGGTGGGCGCGTGCTGCGGCGGCCCCGGCTCCGCGGACGCAGTTCATCCCGGGGGAATAAGTTCGGTCTGCTGGCCGTGTCAGATATCCTGAAATCCTGCACGGCATCGATGGGGACAGCTGCCGCTGACAGTCGGCCAGGAGCGATCCGGGGATGGTGCGAGCCCGGAGGCAGGCCCAGTGGACCAGATCACCCCGGAGCCGCCGGAAGAACGGCCCCGCGTCCACTCTTATCTCCCCGGACGCAGTACGAGCCCAGTAGAACCGGCCGCAGGGAACCTCGAGAGGGTCGTACGCCATCCGGAGCTCACGAGAGCACCGGAACCATGGCCACGACCAAGGAGGGTGGTACCGCGGGAACGCCGCACGGGCGCCTCGTCCCTCCAGCAAGATCCGTTCGGAATTGCTGGAGGCCAAACCACCATGTCGCAGGCACCCGATACCGCACCACAGGCGGACGTCAGAATGCCGCGGCCGAAGGGCGGCGCACCGCGCGCAGACGGTCACACGCCGCGCTTCCCCGCGCTGCCCGCCCAGATCGATCTGCCCGCAATCGAGCGCGAGATGCTGGTCCGCTGGCAGGACGCGGACGTCTTCACGCGCTCGCTGAAGCAGACCGAAGGCGGCCTGCCCTGGACGTTCTACGAGGGACCGCCGACCGCCAACGGAATGCCGGGCGTCCACCATGTGGAGGCGCGGGTCTTCAAGGACGTGTTCCCGCGGTTCAAGACGATGCAGGGTTTCCACGTACCGCGCCAGGCCGGCTGGGACTGCCACGGGCTGCCGGTCGAGGTGGCGGTCGAGCGCGAGCTGGGCATCTCCGGCAAGAAGGACATCGAGGCGTACGGCATCACCGAGTTCAACGAGCGGTGCCGTGAGTCGGTGCTCCGGCACGTGGACGCGTTCACCGAGCTGACCGAGCGGATGGGTTACTGGATCGACCTGTCCAAGGCGTACCGGACGATGGACCCGTCCTACATCGAGTCGGTCTGGTGGTCGCTCAAGGACATCTACGAGAAGGGCCTGCTGGTCCGTGACTTCCGGATCAGCCCGTACTGCCCGCGCTGCGGCACCCCGCTGTCCGACCACGAGATGGGTCAGCCCGGCGTCTACCAGACGGTCACCGACCCGTCCGTGACGGTGCGCTTCCCGCTGACCCAGGTATCCGAGGGCGCGAGCCCGGAGCTGATCGGCGCCAACCTGCTGGTCTGGACGACCACGCCGTGGACGCTCGTGTCCAACACCGCCGTAGCCGTGCACCCCGACGTCACATACGTCATGGCGCGCCAGTCAGATGACAGCGAGCGCGTGGTGGTGGCCGAGGCCCTGATGCCGAACGTACTTGGCGCGGGCTGGGACGTCGTGGCGCGTTTCCCCGGCAGCGAGCTGCTCGGTGCCACCTATGACCAGCCGTTCCACCTGGTCGACATCCCCGACGCGCACATCGTGGTACCCGGGACGTTCGTGACGACCGAAGACGGCACGGGCCTGGTGCACGTGGCGCCTGCGTTCGGCGCGGACGACATGCAGGCGTCGCGCGCCCACGGGCTGCCGGTGGTCAACCCGATCCGGCCCGACGGCCGGTTCGAGGACAGCGTGCCCATGGTGGGCGGCATGTTCTTCAAGGACGCCGACCCGCGGCTGATCCAGGACCTCGACGACCGCGGGCTGCTGTTCCGGGTCGAGCCGTATCAGCACAGCTACCCGCACTGCTGGCGGTGCCACACGCTGCTCATCTACTACGCCCTGCCGTCCTGGTACATCCGCACCACGGCGGTCAAGGAGCAGTTGCTCGCCGAGAACGAGCGGACGAACTGGTTCCCGCCGAACATCAAGCACGGCCGGTACGGCGAGTGGCTGCGCAACAACGTGGACTGGGCGCTGTCGCGGACCCGGTACTGGGGCACGCCGCTGCCGCTGTGGGAGTGCGAGAACGGGCACACCACGTGCGTCGGCTCGCGCGCGGAGCTTTCCGAACTGGCGGGCCGGGACATGTCCGGGCTCGACCCGCACCGGCCCTTCGTCGATGAGGTGACGTTCGGCTGCCCGGTCTGCGAGGCGCGGGCGCGCCGGGTCCCCGACGTCATCGACGCCTGGTACGACTCCGGCTCGATGCCGTTCGCGCGGCTGGCGGCGCCATGGCGATGCGAGGCTGAGTTCGAACAGGCCTTCCCCGCGCAGTTCATCTGCGAGGCGATCGACCAGACCCGCGGCTGGTTCTACTCGCTGATGGCGGTCAGCACGATCGTGTTCGGCCAGTCGTCGTACGAGAACGTGGTCTGCCTCGGGCTCGTCGTCGACTCCGGCGGCCGGAAGATGAGCAAGCACCTTGGCAACGTGCTGGAGCCGCTGCCGCTGATGGAGGCGCACGGCGCGGACGCGCTGCGCTGGTTCTTCGCGGCGTCCGGTTCCCCGTGGGCGACGCGGCGGGTGGGGCACGCGGCGCTGGAGGAGATCGTCCGCAAGGTCCTGCTCACCTACTGGAACACGGTCTCGTTCCTGGCCCTTTACGCGAACGCGGCCGCGGCCGGCGGGAACGCCTGGGGCCCGGAGCGGCTCAGCGAGGCGCCGGCGCCCGTGGACCGGCCAGTCCTGGACCGGTGGGTCCTGAGCGAACTGCACACGCTCGTCCGGGACGTCACCGTGGCCCTCGAGGGCTTCGACACGGCCGGCGCGGGCCGGCGCATCGCGGGCTTCACCGATGACCTCTCCAACTGGTATGTGCGCAGGTCACGCCGTAGGTTCTGGGAAGGCCCACGGAACCCGGAGTCCGCGTCGGCGTTCGCCACGCTGTACGAGTGCCTGGAGACGGTGACCCGGCTGATGGCGCCGATCACGCCGTTCCTGACCGACTACGTATGGAGCGCGCTACGCAGTGCCCACGCTCCCGAGTCGGTGCACCTGGCCGGCTGGCCGGTAGCCGATCAGGCGCTGATCGACGAGGACCTGTCCGCGGACATGGCCCTGACGCGCCGGCTGGTCGAGCTGGGGCGTTCGGCCCGGGCCGCCGCGAACGTCAAAACCCGGCAGCCGCTGGCGCGGGCGCTGGCCGGCGCGCCGGGTTTCGCGTCGCTGCCGCCCGAACTGCGCGCTCAGGTCGCCGAAGAGCTGAACGTGCACGCGCTGGAGACCATGTCCGCGGTCGACGTCGAGCTAGTCGACTATTCCGTGAAGCCGAACTTCAAGGCGCTGGGCCGCCGGTTCGGCAACCAGACCCCAGCGGTCGCGAGGGCGATCACCAGCGCGGACGCGGCAGCCCTGGCCGCGGACCTGCGCACGGCGGGGATCGAGGTGGTCACAGCGGACGGCCAGTCCGTGCCGCTCAGCCCGGACGAGGTGATCGTGACCCAGACGCCGAAGGCGGGCTGGGCGGTCGCCACCGACGGCGGCGAGACGGTGGCGCTGGAAGTCACGCTCACCCCCGAACTGCGCCGTGAGGGCCTGGCCCGGGAAGCGATCCGGCTCATCCAGGAGGCGCGGAAGAGCGACGGCCTCGACGTCACCGACCGGATCTCGCTCTGGTGGGAGGCGAGCGACCCGGAGCTTTCCGCCGCGCTGACGGAGCACGGGCCGGTGATCGCGAACGAGGTCCTCGCCACCAGCTACCAGGCCGGCCAGCCGTCGGAAGAGACCGGCAACGCCGGGTTCGCCGAACACACCGACGACCTGCTCGGTCTGCGGTTCTGGCTCCGGCGGGCGTAGGGGTTCACGGGGCCTGGGACGGTCAGCCCGTCTCCTCGCCGTCCGTGTGGCAGGCACGGCAGGGGGTGCACCCGTTCTTTTTGGCTGCCTCGACCGGCATCTTCTGCAGGTCGCTGTCGCCCATGAACCGGATCAGAATGCAGTCGCTCCGGTGGTACCGCGGCACCCCCGGGACCACCGTAACGGGCTGATCCGCCGACTGGGTGTCTGCGAGGTTCTCGACGCCGCCGGCGCCTCCGGTGTCCTTGTCCGGCCTCCCGGGGGCCGCCTCTTCATGGTGATCGGCAGGAACCCGGTCCAGCCTCCCGGCGGACGCCTCATCCAGCCGGTCGCCCGGGGCTTCCGCGGGCGATGAGGCGCGCAGTTCTCCCCGGTTGAGGATGGCCCCGATGATGAGGAAGACAAGCGCGATCGCGCTCACCGCGATCGCGACGTAAACGAGCAGCAGCTTGCTGGTGACGCCTCCCGCGACGAGTAGCCCCAACGCGACGACGACCAGGGAAGCGCTGAACCTGATCACAAGCGTTCTCCCAGAACGCGCGGCCACCCCGGCCGCCGACCTTCGCGGCGCTCCCGCTGGGTGCCGCCCTGCCGGGGGACCGCCCCGCGGGCGACGCCGCCCCGCTCGAGCAAAAAACACCCCGCGGCCTGGTGCTGGCGCTCCCAGGCCGCGGGGATCGTACCGTTATCGCCGTTCGTGCGCGGGCGCGCCCTCGCCTCCGTGGAAGCTTCCCGCGTGCTGAACGACCTCAGGCACCGGGTACTGTCCGGTCGTCGCGGGGGCGCCGCCGTTACGCGGGCTGCCCTGGCCCAGGCCTGTCGGGACGAGCGGCTGCGGTGCGGACCCCATGGTCGGGAAGGCCCCGCTGTCGGTCACACCCGCCTCCAGGTCCCGGAGCTGGCCCTCGAGGTACGCCTTCAGCCTGCTGCGGTATTCACGCTCAAAGGCACGCAGGTCATCCACGCGGCGCTCAAGTTCCTCGCGCTGCTGGACCAGCGAACCCATGGCCTGGCGGTGACGCTCCTGGGCGTCGCGCTCAAGGCTCTCAGCCCGGGCGCGCGCGTCGCCGGTGATCTGCTCAGCCTGGCGGCGGGCCTTGGTCAGCACCTCGTCAGCCTCACGACGGGCGCGTCCCAGCGTCTCGTCCGCCTCGCGGCGGGCGTCGGCGATGGCCTGGTCGGCGGTCTGCTGGGCGAGGGACAGGACGCGCGCCGCGGTGTCCATGTTGTCCTCGTGCGGCGCCATCGAGCCCATCATGACCGGCTCGGGCTGCCTGCGCTCGGGCTCGCGCGGCGGCTCTGGCTGCATCATGTCCACCTTGGACTCAGCCAGCGGCGAACTAAGTGCGGGAACCGACGACTTGCCCCCTCGCAGGCTCTCGGCCAGCTTCGCCCGGAGCTCTTCGTTCTCCTGGATCAGCCGGTCGAGCTCGGACTCGACCTCGTCGAGGAAGGCATCAACCTCTTCCTCGTCGTAGCCGGGCCGGAGCCTGGTCGTACTGAACTGCTTATTCCGCACATCCGCGGGCGTCAACGGCATTTGGTCTCCTCGGCGCGCTTGGCTGCGATCCTCAGTTGGTACCCGATCAGATCCGTGGCACGACTACGTCGAGCAGAATCAAGATCACAATGAACAGAACCATGAAGCTGAGATCCATGGCTACTGTACCTATGCGGAGGGGACGTATGTAGCGACGTAGAAATTTTAGTGGAGGATCAGTGACCGTGAAGATGCTCTCGGCGATGACCAGGAGTATCCCCGTGGGCACCCACTGTCGGGCGAACATCTGGATCCAGGAGAAGATCATCCGTCCGACGAGGATGATCAGATAGATCGTCAGGATGTAGGTCAGGACAACCTTAAGGATGCCCATGACCGCGTCCTCGCCCGTCGGGTCCTGGCCTGCCGCACCCTCGTCGGTCTGTGGCCTCGCACGCAGTAGCTTGGCTGGTCCGCATCACACCGTCACTGGTTTGTCCGCTAGCTCTGGTTGAAGAAGCCTCTCTCCGCGATGCGAGCCTTGTCCTCTGCCGTCACCTCGACGTTCGCGGGAGAAAGCAGGAAGACCTTGTTGGTCACCCGCTCGATGCTCCCGTGCAGGCCGAAGATCAGGCCTGCCGCGAAGTCGACGAGGCGCTTGGCGTCACTGTCGACCATCTCGGTCAGGTTCATGATGACGGGGATCCCCTCGCGGAAGTGCTCCCCAATGGTACGTGCTTCATTGTAGGTGCGAGGGTGCAGCGTCGTGATCCGTGCGAGGTCAGTCGTCTGGCGGGCCCCGTCCTGGCGCACGGACGCCGAAAGGTAGGCAGCGTCGCTCGCCTGCCCGTCCAAATCCTCCGGGCCATCGAAGTGGTCCGCCTGCTCGTCGTTCTCCTCGTACTCGTCGTAGGAGTCGTACCCGTCCTGGTAGCGGTGGTCGTCCTCCACGAGGCCGAGGTAGACCGCCATCTTGCGCATTGCGCTGGCCATCCGTCAGTCCTCCGTCGTGCCTATCTGGCAGCCCCCCGGTGCTAGCCCGGAAGTTGACCCCCCGGAACCCCCCGCAACTTCGACTGCGAACCCACATCCACGCTGCAGCGAGCCCATTTGGGGCCCACGCGAGGGACATTACATGACAGGGGGCCTCCGATCGCCGAGCAACGCCGTACCGATTCGCAGGTGTGTCGCGCCCGCCGCGACTGCCTCTTCAAGATCACCGCTCATGCCGGCCGAAATGATCGTCGCCGCCGGCCGCACCGCGCGGGCAGCGGCGGCCGCGGGGGCGAGCCTGGCGAACGCCTCCGCAGCCGGCCCGGCCAGCGGCGCGACCGCCATCACCCCGCCGAGGATGAGGCCCGCTTCGCCCGCGATCGCGTCGGCGAGGGCGGGAACCTGGGCCGGCGGGGCGCCGCCGCGGCTCGCGTCGGCCTCAGGCCCGTCCAGGCTGACCTGGACGAGGCAGGTGAGGGTGCGCTCCTGGCGGCGCGCGGCGTTCCCCAGGGCACGGATCAGCCGGAGCCGGTCCACCGAGTGGATGACGTCCGCGTAGCGCGCGACGCTGGCGGCCTTGTTGGTTTGCAGCTGCCCGACGAAATGCCACGTGACCAGCAGGTCGGCGCACTGTGCAGCCTTGGGGGCGGCCTCCTGGTCACGGTTTTCGCCGAAGTGCCGCTGGCCCAGCTCGTAGAGCAGCCGCACATCCGCAGCGGGCCTGGTCTTGGTGATGGCGACGAGCGTGATCTCCGCGGGGTCACGCCCCGCCGCGGCGCACGCGGTCGCGATGCGCTCCTGGACCCGGTGCAGCCGTTCGGCCAGCTCGGCGCGCCGCACCGTCCTCGCTGAGCCCGCCGTACTCGCTGAGCCCGGTTCCCCGGGCTCACTTGCTGTGGGTGTCTTCCTCACTTCAGGAAATCGGGAATGTCCAGGTCGTCGTCTTCCTCAAAGATGACGGGACGCCGCCGGGTGGTGGCGACGTCGAACACCCGCGCCGCGCCCGCCATCGCGCTGTCGCCGCTGCCGCTCCCGCCGGATCCGGACGGCTCGCTTGCGTCGGCCGCGGAGGGGTCCCAGGGGGCCGTCTGGCCGGGGCCGGCGGCCGTACCGGAGTCGCCGCCGGAGCCGCCGGTGCGGGCGCCCGGGCCAGCCGGATCCTGCTCGCCGCCATGGGCACCGGAGGCGTCCCCGGCCGCGCCACCGGCCGGGGAACCGCTCGCGCCCTCAACGGGCTCGGCAGTCCCGTCGTTCCCGGTTGTGGTCCCGCCGACGATGTTCTCACCGGCGGGAACCTCGGCCGCCACCCTAGCGGCGACGTCAGCGCTGGCGTCTCCCCGGCCGGCCTGGCCCAGATGCTGCCGACACCGGATCGCCGGTCCCGCCCGGGCTATTGACCGCACCGTGGGACGCATCCTCGGCGTACCACGGGAGCTGGCTCGCCGTTGCAGCCGCCGGCGTGCTTGCGGCGAGGCCAGTTGCCCCCGGACCGGTGCGCGGAGCGGAAACGTCATTGGAGACCGGCGCGCTGGACGAGCTGGGCGGGCCGAGGGCCGTGGCGCGGAGGCCGTCGGCTCCGGGGGCGGTCCGGCCCATCAGGTTCTCGTCGAATCCGGCGGCGATCACCGTGACGCGAACCTCGTCTCCCAGAGCGTCGTCAATGACCGCGCCGAAGATGATATTGGCGTCTGCGGCCGCCGAATTGGCCACCAACTGGGCGGCCTCGTTGATCTCGAACAGCCCCAGATCGGAACCGCCCTGAATAGACAGCAGCACGCCGTGGGCCCCGTCGATGCTGGCCTCCAGCAGCGGGCTCGAGATCGCCATTTCCGCCGCGGCGACCGCGCGGTCCTCGCCGCGCGAGGAGCCGATGCCCATCAGCGCGGAGCCCGCGCCGGACATGACCGATTTCACGTCGGCGAAGTCCAGGTTGATCAGGCCCGGCGTGGTGATCAGGTCCGTGATGCCCTGAACACCGGAAAGGAGGACCTGGTCGGCGGCCTTGAAGGCGTCGAGCACGCTGACGTGCCGGTCGGAGATGGACAGCAGCCGATCGTTCGGGATGACGATGAGGGTGTCCACCTCGCTGCGCAGCCGCTCTATCCCGGCCTCGGCCTGGATAGCCCGGCGCTTGCCCTCGAAACCGAACGGGCGCGTCACCACGCCAATGGTCAGCGCTCCCAGGGACCGGGCGACATTCGCCACCACGGGAGCACCGCCGGTGCCGGTCCCGCCGCCCTCACCCGCCGTGACGAAGACCATGTTGGCGCCCTTGAGCACCTCTTCGATCTCCTCGCGGTGGTCCTCGGCGGCCCGGGCGCCGACATCGGGGTTGGCCCCGGCGCCGAGCCCGCGGGTGAGCTCGCGGCCGACGTCGAGCTTGACGTCGGCGTCGCTCATCAGCAGCGCCTGCGCGTCGGTATTGATCGCGATGAACTCGACGCCCTTGAGGCCCTCTTCGATCATTCGATTAACGGCATTAACGCCACCGCCGCCGATTCCGACGACCTTGATGACCGCCAGGTAGTTCTGCGGTGCTGCCACGAGGAGGGTACCTTTCCGCTCGTTTTAACTCGTCTATGTTCCAGCTCGCCAATTCCGGCCGAGCCGCTAATTCCGGCCGATCAGGGCGCTGGGCTCGGGAAACCCTGGCCGCGAAGCGGAATTCGCCGCCATTGGCGTTGGCCGCTGACGACCCGGCGAATGAGCCGGCTAATCAGCGGGGCACAGCGGGAAACGAGCGGCGTGCCCCCGGCCTCACCATCAGGTTTCACCTTCAGGTAGAGATTTAGAGTTTTGTCAGCCTGGCAATTGCTAGGGACAGTAGGGTGGCCGGTCACCGGGGTCAACTAGCCACGCGCGAACCGGTGCGGCGTGTCGCGGCGGATTTCGCCATGTCATCTTCACCTGGTCACTGCGGTTCCGAACGCGCTGATGTCGTAGTAGCGCGCGTGGGTGCGCATCAGAGCCGACAGCTCGGCGGCCTTGGCCGACGCGCGGGCTGTGCTCCCCCAGACGATCGTCACGCCGTCGGACAGTTCCAGCGTCACGTTCTCGGGGCTGGACGCGGTGACCGCCGCCACGGACCGGGCAATCGGCGCGGGCACCTCGTGCAGCACCGCGACCGCCGCCGCCATGGACGGGCTGCCGCGCAGCGTGCCGGGCGGGATGGGCGTCCCGTAGACGGGCATTCCGGCGGGCTTGACCCGCACCGACCGGACCGCGATGCCAGACGCGTCGATGAGGCTGAACCCGCCCGCTGAGCCCGGTCCGGATGCCGAGGCCGGCACCGCGACGGCGAGAACGGGGGTGCGCTCCCGCACCGTGATGACGACCCGGTCCGGCCAGGACTTACTGACCTGCGCCGATTGCACCTGCGTGATGGCTTCGACACGACTGGCCGCGGCGCCGGTGTCCACCCGGATCATCGGCACGCCCACCGGGATAGCCGCGACCGCCCGCACCTGGCTGGCCGGTACTACGTCCGTTCCGTTGACCACGACCGACCGGACCACGAGCAGCTTCGATCCGAGCAGCGCCCAGGCGATGCCGGCGACGAGAGCGGCGGCGGCGACGCCGAAGAACGCCGTCCGCCACGGGCTGCGGCCACGGGCCGGGGCCGGCCGACCAGGTGGCGGGGTGCGCGGGCCGGTCTCGTCCGCGCCGTCGCCGCCTGGGCGGGGCCTGGTGACCGCCGGGCCGCCGTCACCGGGATAGGGTCCGGGGCAAGGACCGGGGCCGGGCCGGTTCATCCGGCGGTCCCCCGCGCCCGCAGCGCGGCGAGGATCGCCGGGCCGAGCTTCGTCACGTCCCCGGCTCCCATCGTCAGCACGATGTCCCCTGGCTTGGCGACTTCCGTGACCACGGCCGGGACCTGGGCCGCGTCGGGGAAGTAGCGGGCCCGCCCGGCCGGAACGGCGTCCGCCACGAGCCGCCCGGTGACGCCCGCCTCGGGGTCCTCCCGGGCCGCGTAGATGTCCATGACGACCGCCTCGTCGGCGAGACCGAGCGCGGCGCCGAACTGTTCGCCGAAGATCCGGGTCCGGCTGAACAGGTGCGGCTGGAAGACCGCGATCACGCGGCCGCCGTCGGCGAGATCACGCGCCGCCGCAAGGTCGGCCGCGACCTCGGTCGGGTGATGCGCGTAGCTGTCGAGCACCCGGACCCCGTCCTCGTCCCCCTTGGGCTCCATCCGGCGCTGGGCACCGCGGTAGGCCCGCAGCGCCGCCGCGGCCGGCGGCCCGGCGAGCCCCAGCTCGGCCGCGGCGGTGAAGGCGGCCGCGGCATTGAGCACATTGTGCCGGCCGGGGACGGAGATGGTGATGGGGCCGATGAATTCACCGAACGAACGTGGGCCGGAAGTGCCCAGGGGGTCTGGGGCGTCCCGCCCGGGAGCGGCCGTCATCGTGAACGTGCTGCCCATGCCGCGCGCGGTAATCCCGGACACCCGGTAGTCGGCGGACGGCGACGTCCCGTAGCTCCGGACGCGGATGGGCAGATCCCGCGAGGCTTCGGCCACGGCGCGCGCCCCGGCGTCGTCGGCGCAGGTGATGAGGGCCCCGCCGGGGGCGATCCGGCGGGCGAAGGCCTCGAACGCGGCCTGGATCTCGGCGAGGCTGGAGTAGTTGTCGAGGTGATCGGCTTCGACGTTGGTGATCACCGCGACCTGCGGGCACAGCATCAGGAAGGAGCCGTCGCTCTCGTCGGCCTCGACCACGAGGTCCTGGCCCGCACCGTCCTCGGCGCCCAGGCCGGTCTCGGCGAGCACGCCGCCGATCACGTAGCCCGGTTCGGCGCCGCACTCGCGCAGGATGGTGGTGATCATCGACGTTGTGGTGGTCTTGCCGTGTGTGCCGGCGACCGCCGTCGCCCGTCGTCCCGTCATGATCGAGGCCAGGGCCGCCGCGCGGGGCAGCACGCGGAGGCTGCGGCGGCGCGCCTCGGCCAGCTCTGGGTTGCCCGGCCTGATCGCGCTGGAGATCACAACCGTGTCCGCGGCCCCGAGATGGTCCGCGGCGTGACCGGTGTGCACGACGGCGCCGAGCGCGGCCAGCTCGCTGAGCACGCCCGCTGAGGCCGAGTCGCTGCCGGATACGGCCACGCCCCGCGCCAGCATGACGCGTGCGATGCCGGACATTCCGGCCCCGCCGATGCCCACGAAGTGCACGCGGCCGAGCTCGTCCAGCGGCACGGTGTCCACCGGGGTCACCAGGGCCATCGGGTGTCCTTTCGCACGTGTTCCGCGGCCGGGATTGCGGCCCGGCCAGTGCTGTTCTGGGTTTTTATCCGGTGTGCTGGCGGCGCTGAGGCGCCCCGCCGCGGGCGGCCGTGCCGGGGCTGCCCCCGGCGCGGCCGCCCACGGCGGGGAGCGGGCTCGGGCTGGGGCTCGGCTTCCGGCCAGGGAGGCCCGTGGCGGCCTGGCGCGGCATTGTCTGCCTGGCCGGAGGGAACTGGGTGACTACCGTACCCGGGGGGCACGGGGGCGTTCCCCTGGCCGGGGTCGAACCAGTGCCCGGGGTCCGTGCCGGACGAGGCGCCGGTGGTCGGAGTTCCGGGCGGGGTGGCGGACGCGGGCCGTCGGCCGGGAACGGCCTCTTCCCCGGCCTGGACGATCTCGATGACGGCGCGGGCGAGCTCGCGGTCGGCGTCGGCGCGGCCCAGAGCGGCGGCGGCGTCGGACATGTTCGCCACCCGGTCGATGTCGAGCAGGACGGGCAGCAGGGTGTCCCGGATCCATTCCGGCGATAGGTCGGCGTCCTCGACGAGGAGGCCGCCGCCGCCGGCGACGATCGGCTTGGCGTTGAGCCGCTGTTCGCCGTTTCCGTGCGGGAGCGGCACGAAGGCACCGGGCAGCCCAACGGCGGTCAGCTCGGCGCACGTGAGGGCGCCGGACCGACAGAGCGCGAAGTCGGCGGCGGCGTAGGCCAGGTCCATCCGGTCCAGAAACGGCACCGCGACATACGGCGTCCCGCCGGAGCTGGCCGGGGCCTCCGCCGCGTTGCGCGGGCCCGTCACGTGCAGCACCTGCACCCCGGCCGAATGCAGCCAGTCGATCGCCCCGTACAGCGCGCGGTTCAGCGACTGGGCGCCCTGCGATCCGCCGGTCACGAGCAGCACAGGCAGGTCGGGCCGCAACCCGAAGTGGGTGCGGGCCTTGTCGCCGAGCGCGAGCCGGTCCAGCTCGGCGATTTCGCGGCGGATCGGGATCCCCAGGTAGGTGGCGTTGGCCAGATGGGTGCTGGGGTTACCGGTGAACACGTGCTCGGTCAGCCGGGCGCCGAGCTTGTTGGCCAGCCCGGGCCGCGGGTTCGCCTCGTGGACCACGATCGGGACGTGCCGTCGGCGCGCCGCGAGATAACCCGGGGTGGCCACGTACCCGCCGAAGCCGACCAGCACGTCCGCCTGCACCCGGTCGAGCACCCCCGCGGCGGCGGCGATCGCGCCGGCCAGCCGCCCGGGCACGGCGATCAGGGCCGGGCTGACCGAACGCGGCATCGGTACGGCCGGGATCAGTGCGAGTTCGTAGCCCCGCATGGGGACGAGCCTGGTCTCCAGGCCCCGTTCGGTACCCAGGCAGACGATCACAGCGTGCGGGTCAGCCTGCCGCAGCGCGTCGGCGAGCGCAAGCGCAGGTTCGATATGTCCGGCGGTCCCGCCGCCGGCGAGCACAACCCTCATCGCGGGGCCTTCCTCTTTCGCCACGTATGCCGGTCCGGCTCCGCACCACCGGGCATTCCCGGGCCGCGAGGCGGCGGCATGAGCCTCACTCGCTTCGCTGCGTCAGGCCAAGCCAGCTTAGAACGCGCAGCGGCAGCGCGGGGCCGCGAGCGGCGAGAGCCTCCTGCGCACCGGGCTCGCGCCGGGCGAACGACATGAGCATGCCGAGCGCCAGCATCGTGGCGAGAAGGGAGGACAGGCCCGCGGACACCAGTGGCAGGGGCACGCCGGTGATCGGCAGCACGCCGATCACCGCGCCGATGTTGACCACCGCCTGCATGACGATCCACGCGGTGATCGTGGCCGCGGCCAGCTGGCTGAAGGTGTCCTGGACGCGCCGGGCCACCCGCAGCCCGGCGAAGGCCAGACCGCCGTACAGGAAACACACGCACAAGGTGCCGACCAGCCCGAGTTCCTCGCCGATGATGGCGAAGATGAAGTCACTGGTCGACTCCGGGACGTATCCCCATTTCTCCCGGCTGGCCCCGAGCCCCACGCCGAACAGGCCACCCGAGCCAACCGCGTACTTGCCCTGGATGCCCTGCTGGTTGGGGCCCATCGGGCCGCCCAGGGGGTGCATGAAACCGGTCAGGCGCTTCAGCCGGTACGCGGATGTCACGGCGAGCAGCACCATGACAAGGCATATCAGCGCCATCATCCCGGCGAAGATGCGCCCGGGGGTGCCGATGACCCACAGCAGCGTGATGAAGATGACCAGCAGCACGAATGTCGTGCCCAGGTCGTCGCCGGCCATGACCAGCATGCTGAGCAGCCCCACCCCCGGCAGCAGCGGGACCAGCAGGTGCCGCCAGTCCTCCAGGTGGCGGAGCCGCTCCTTGCGGGCGAGCAGGTCGGCGCCCCACAGCACCAGGGCGACCTTGGCCAGCTCGGACGGCTGGGCCGGGAATGGGCCGAGCTGGATCCAGCGGGCGGCGCCGTTCTGGGCCACCCCGACCCCGGGGATGAGGGTGAGCCCGAGGCCGAGGACCGACGCGCCGAGCAGCGGGTACGCCGCGGCGCGGAACACGCGCGGTGCGGACCGGGCCGCGATGTACATGATCGGCAGCCCGATCGCGGCGCCGAGCAACTGCTTCTTGAAGTCGGAGTACGCGGGCAGGCCCTCGCTCAGGTCCTGCACCGAGGAGGTGGACAGCACCATCACCAGCCCGAGCCCCAGCAGTAGCGCGGTGATGCCGATGATCAGGTAGTACGACGTGAGCGGGCGGTCGAGCAGCGCGAACCAGGATGCGACCCGTCCCCAGGCGGAGACGGCCGGGGCCGTATCGACGGCCGGGGCCGTATCGATGGCCGCGGCCAGGCCGCGCTTATCGGCGGTCTCCTCAGCCTGGGTGCCCACCGCGTGCGTCATGCATCCCAGTTTCGGCGGGGGCGCCGCCGATACCGGGGAGATCCACCGCGTGTCGCCGAAGAGGTGCTTACTTCGGGAACCAGCCGACGTAGAAGACGCCCAGGCCGAGCGCGATGAACATGCCGGAGATGACCCAGAATCTGACCACGATCGTGGTCTCGGCCCAGCCGAGCAACTCGAAATGATGCTGCAGCGGGGCCATCCGGAACACCCGTTTACCGGTTAGCTTGAACGACCCGACCTGGATGATTACCGACAGCGTGACGATCACGAACAGGCCGCCCAGCAGGCCCAGCAGCAACTCGGTCCGGGTGGTGATGGCCAGGCCGGCCAGCGCGCCGCCGAGCGCGAGCGAGCCGGTATCGCCCATGAAGATGCGGGCAGGCGGCGCGTTCCACCACAGAAAGCCGACGCAGGCCGCCATCAGTGCGGCGGCGACGACGGCCAGATCCAGCGGGTCCCGCACGTCGTAGCAGTTCGGGGCCAGCCCGATCGTACAGTCGTTGCGCAGCTGCCAGTTGCCGATGATGACGTACGCGGCCAGCACCAGGATCGCCGTGCCGGTGGCCAGGCCGTCCAGCCCGTCGGTGAGGTTCACCGCGTTGGAGGTCCCGGCCACCATGGCCACGACCAGGACCACGAAGAAGATGGGCCCGATCGAGATGCCGAAGTCGGCCAGGAACGACAGGTGCGTGGAGGCGGGGGTGAGGTCGTACCCGTCGGGGAAGTGCAGGGCCAGCACGGCGAACACGGCGCCGACCACCACCTGCCCGGTGAGTTTGGCCCCGCTGCGCAGGCCGAGGCTGCGCTGCTTGTACAGCTTGATGAAGTCGTCGGCGAAGCCGACCGCGCCGAGGCCGGTCATCAGGAACAGGACGAGCAGCCCGGACACCGAGACCGACTCGCCGGTGGCGAGGTGCCCGGCGAAGTACCCGACGAGCGTCGCGATGATCATCACGGTGCCGCCCATCGTGGGCGTCCCCCGCTTGTCGGCGTGACCGGCCGGCCCTCCTCCCGGATGGGCTGGCCGTACCCGTGCCGGGAGAACACCCGGATAGCTACCGGCGTGCCGAGCAGCGCGACCACCAGCGAGACCGCGGCGGAGATGAGAAGCGCCTTCACTGGGCCTTCTCCTTCACGGGTTCCGGCGGGACCAGCAATTCGGCTGCCACGCTTTCCAGCCCGGCGGCGCGAGAGGCCTTGACGAGAACGACGTCACCGTCGGCCACGCGGCCGCGGAGCGCGGCGGCAGCGCCCGGGGCGTCTGGAACACCGATCGCCTCACCGTGCCATCCGCTCGTGGCCAGGGCGCCGTTGAGGATCGGTGCTGCCTCTTTCCCCACAACGATCAGACCGGTCACTCCGGTTCCGGCCGCCAGCGCACCGACCTCCTCGTGGCTGGCCTGGGACTCATCGCCCAGCTCGGCCATCTGGCCGAGTACGGCGAAGGAGCGCCTGGCCCGGGCCATGTGGCGCAGCGCTTCCAGCGCCGCCCGGACCGATTCGGGGTTGGCGTTGTAGGCGTCATTGACCACGGTGACGCCGCCCGGGGTCTGGCGGACCTCCATCCGCCACTTGCTGCGGGCGGTCGCCGCGGACAGACCACCGGCGATGTCCGCCAGGCCGAGGCCCATCTCGGCGGCGATGGCCGCGGCGGCCAGGGCGTTCGGCACGTGATGCGCGCCGTGCAGGGCCAGCCGGACCGGGGCCGCCCCGGCCGGGGTCACCAGGGTGAAGCTCGCGCGGCCCAGGTCGTCCAGGCGGACGTCGGCGGCGGTGAAGTCGGGAGTACCCCCGAGCCCGAACGTCACGACGCGAGCCTCGGTGCGCCCCGCCATGGCCATGACCCGGGGGTCGCCCTCGTTCAGGATGGCCACGCCGCCGGCGCCCGCGGCGGGCAGCGCCGCGGGCAGTTCCCCCTTGGCCCGCGCGACCTGCTCGATGCCGCCGAACTCCCCGGTGTGCGCGTGCCCTACGTTCAGCACGGCACCGATCCGGGGCGGTGCGATCTCGCACAGGCTGGCGATGTGGCCCACGCCGCGGGCCGCCAGTTCCAGCACCATGTACCGGGTGCGCTCGTCCGCGCGCAGCGCGGTCAGCGGGAAGCCGAACTCGTTGTTGTAGGAACCTTCCGGCGCGACCGTCGGCCCGAGGCGCTCGACCAGCTGGGCGGTCAGGTCCTTGGTCGAGGTCTTGCCCGAGGAGCCGGTGATCCCGGCGATGGTGACCTGCGGCAGCCGGGCCAGGACCTCCTGGGCCAGCCGGGCCAGCGCCATGGGCACGTTGCCGGCGATGAGCGCGGGCGCGCCGCATGGGCGGGTGCCGAGCACGGCGACCGCCCCGGCCGCGATGGCGGCCCCGGCGAAGTCGTGCCCGTCGGCCCGCTCCCCCTCGACCGCGGCGAACAGGCCCCCCGGCGCGGCGCGGCGGGAGTCGATGACAACCGGCCCAACGACCACGGCGGACGGGTCCGCTGCCCCGTCCAGCCGGGCCCCGGTGATCCGGGCGATCTCCGCCAGCGGCAGCGGGATCACAGTTCCCCCCTTGGGTGAGCCGCCCGGTAGGCCGCGGCCCGGTGCCGCAGCGCCTCGGCGGTGACCTCGCGGTCATCGAACGGCAGGACGCGGCCCGCCACGTACTGGCCGCGCTCATGGCCCTTGCCGGCCACCAGGATCACGTCGCCCTTGGCGGCCGAGGACACGGCCAGGCCGATTGCGGCGGTCCGGTCCGGTTCCACGATCACGTGCGCCCGGCGCGATGGCGGTACCCCGGTCGCGCCGTCCAGCATCGCCGCCAGGATAGCCAGCGGATCTTCGGAACGGGGATTGTCGCTGGTGAAGATGGCCACGTCGGCGAGCGCGGCCGCCGCGGCGCCCATCAGCGGGCGTTTGGCCCGGTCCCGGTCACCGCCGCAGCCGAGCACGATGATCAGGTTGCCCTGGGTGACCGGGCGCAGCGCCCCCAGCACCGCCTCGACCGCGCCGGGCTTATGTGAGTAGTCCACCAGCACGGTCAAGTCGGGCAAGTACGCGGGCAGGTCCGGCGCGGTGCCGCCGGCGCCGACCCGTTCCAGCCGGCCGGGCACGCCGGGGCAGGACCCCACGCCGGCCACCGCGTCGTCCAGCCCGATCCCCGCCTCGACCAGGGCTACGATCGCCCCCAGGGCGTTGGCCACGTTGAACGGGCCGACAAGGGCCACTGACGCGTCGGCCTCGACGCCGCCAGGCCCAATGACCCGGAACGCACTGCCGTCCGCGCCGACCCGGACGTTGTTGGCCCGCCAGTCCGCGGCTGGATTCCCGGCCACGGAGAAGGTGGTGATGGGGATGGGCGCGCCGGCCGCGAGGCGCTGCCCGTAGGTGTCGTCCAGGTTCACCACCCCCGCCCTGGCGTAGCGGGGGGTGAACAGCTCGGCCTTGGCCGCGAAGTAGTCCTCGAGATCGGCGTGGAAGTCCAGGTGGTCCTGGGAGAGGTTGGTGAAGACGGCGACGTCGTAGTGGGTACCCGCGACCCGGCCGAGCGCGAGGGCGTGGCTGGAGACCTCCATCGCCGCGGCGGTGACGTCGCGCTCGGCCATGGTGGCCAGCAGGGCCTGCAGGTCGGTGGCTTCGGGGGTGGTGAGCTCGCTGGGCTGCACGTCGGTCCCGATCCGCGTTTCCACCCCGCCGATCAGGCCGGTGACGTGCCCGGCCATCCGCAGCCCGGCCTCGGCCAGGTAGCTTGTGGTGGTCTTGCCGCTGGTCCCGGTCACCCCGATCAGCCGCAGCTTCCGGCTCGGGTCGCCGTACACCCAGCAGGCGACCTCGCCGAGGCGGGACCGCGGGTCGGCGACCACGTAGACGGGCACTCCGGCCGCGGCGGCGCGGTCCCGCCCGGCCGGATCGGTGAAGATGGCCACGGCCCCGGCCGCCACCGCGGCCGCACTGAACTCGGCGCCGTGGACTCGGGTGCCGGTCAGCGCGGCGTACAGGTCGCCCGGCCGCACCATCCGCGAGTCGTGCGTGACCCCGCACACGGCACCCTCCGGCGCGGGTCCGTTCGGCATCATGGTTCCGGGCGGGACGGGGCGAACCTCGCGGTCGGCGGGGAGTTTCACGCCGAGCAGCTCGCCGAGGCCGGAAAGCGGACGGCTCAAAGATCGGGTGGGACGGATGGCCACGGGCACGCGGAGAGGTTACCTCCTATCAGGGGCCGGTGAGCGGCACGTATGCAGGCTTGGCCCCGTCCGGCGGAATCTTCATGGTCTGCAGTGCGAACTTCATGACCTGATAGAAGACCGGGCCGGCCGCGACGTCGCCGAAGTACCCGCCCTTCCTCGGGTTCTGCACGTTGACCGCCACGACAATCTGCGGGTTGTTGCCGGGGGCCATGCCGATGTAGCTGGCCCCGTACTTGCACAGGCACTTCTTGGCGGCGTCCCACTCCTGGGACGTGCCGGTCTTGGCGGCGACCGCGTAGCCGGGGATGATCCCCCACGGCTCGCTGGCCTCCTCGTCGACCGCTGGGACCTGCTGCAGGGCCCCGATCAGGCTTAGGGCCGTGCTGGCCCGGATGACCCGGCGGGACGGGGACGCGGGGGCGGGGCTGTAGGTACCCGTGCTGCTGGTGGTGCCCTGGATTAGGGTCGGCTGGACGCGCACGCCGCCGTTCGCGATCGTGGCGTACACGCTGGCCATCTGGACCGCGTTGACATCGACGCCCTGGCCGAACGACAACGTGTAACGCTCGTCGCCCCACCACCCCGAGGGCGCGGGCAGCAGGCCGGGCGATTCGCCGGGGAGGTTCAGGCCGGTGGGTGAGTCGATACCGAACGCCCGCAGGTAGTCGTACTGGGTCTGCGGCGGCACGTGCCGGACGACCTGGACCATGCCGTCGTTGCTGGAGTTGGCCAGGATGCCGGCGATCGTCCAGCGCTCGACGGGGTGGTACTCGGCGTCGTGGAAGGTGTAGCCGCCCTCGTCGATCACGTCGGGGACGGTGTAGGTACTCGTGATCGACTGGCCGCCCTTCTGCATCGCCGCAGAGGCCGTGACTACCTTGGCCGTGCTGCCCGGCTCGAAGATGTCCTGGATCGCCAGGTTGGAGGATGCTTCGGGATTGGCCGACGCGCCCGGTTCGTAGGCCGGCCACTGCGCCATGGCCAGGATCTTGCCCGTGCTGGGCTGCATGATCACGACCGTGCAGTCGTCCGCGTCGCTCTTGCTCACCTGCTGCTGGCAGGCCTGCTGCGCCTCCCACTGCAGCGCGGGGATGATCGTCAGGCGCAGCCCGCTGCCGTTGACGGCGGGCGTGTTCTTGCCCGCGGCCAGCGGGATCTGCTCACCGTCGGTGCCGACCTGGAACTGCTCGCTGCCGGGCTTGCCCGCTAGCAGCGCGTCGTCGGAGTACTCTAGCCCGGCCGCACCGGTCAGGTTGCCGGTCCCGGTCGTGTGGGTGAAGCCGAGCAGGTTGGAGGTCACTTCGCCGTCGGGGTAGATCCGGCTGTAGCTGGCCTGCATGGCGACGCCGGGCAGCCCGGTGCCGACGGTCGGCTCGCTGCTGGTGCTGGTTCCGGTGGCGCCGGGCAGCGTCAGCCCCTTGATCTGATCGGCGACCTGCTGGGTGACCCCCTTCTTGAGCACCACGTACTGGCTCGAGGTCGGATTCTGGAGCAGGCTCAGGATGTCGGTCTCGGTCATGCCGAGCGGCCCGGCCAGGTCGGCGGCGATCTGCGGCATCTGGGCCGCGCTCATCATCACCGGGTCCGCGTAGACCAGGTAGGTCTGCACGGTGAGGGCCAGCGGCTGGCCGTTCGCGGCCGTGATCGTGCCGCGCACCGCCGGAATGCTTTCGCCCTGCAGCCGCTGGTCCTGCGCCAGCTGCAGGTAGGTGCGCGATTCAAAGCCCTGGAGCTGAATCAGGCGCCCGGCGAACAGGGACAGCACGAAGGCGATGGCCAGCAGCGTCGCCCCCAGCCGCCGTCCCGGGTCGGCCCGCGGCCGCAGTACCCGGTGCACCACGGCGCGCGGGCGAGGATGCGGGCGCGGGGGACGGCCGTTACGCGCGAGTTCCGGCCGGGCGGGCCGGTGGCCGGGCCGGGGACCGGTGGGCTTCGAGGCCGGGGGCTTCCGCCCCGGGGGTATCGGTCCGGAAGGCCTGGCGCTCTTGGATTGGCCTGCCGCAGGCCTGGCCCCCGGCCGGGGCGGGCTGGATGCACTGGGGCGCCTCGTCCCGCGCGCCGGGCCCGGCCGTCCCGGTCCCGGGCCGCCCCGGCCGACGGCCCCGCGCGAGCCGCGCCCGCCATCGCGCGGTTCACGTCCCCCGCCCCGCATGGTCATGGGGTGTAACCAGGGACCTGAATGTTCGCCGCGGCGCCGGAGGCAGCGTCGCTGGAGATCTTGCCGGTCTTTACGTTGAGGAACTGCAGCTGGCCGACCGGCCGCATGCCGAGCTGCTCGGCCCGCTGGGCGATCACGCTCGGCGCCTGGTCCTGGGCCACCTGCTGCTGGAGTTGCTGCTGCTGCTTGACCAGGGCCTGACCCTGCTGCTGCAGGTTCGTGATGCGGAACGAACCGGCGGCGAGCGTCGTACTGATCACGAGCAGGCATACCAGCGCGCCGCAGAGCATGCCCACGATCAGCAGGACGAACGGCATTCGGCGGCGGCCACCGGCGCTCGCGCCGGTGGCCGGACGCGGGGACGCCGCCGCCCCGGGACGCGGCGGGCTGGCCGGACGCGGGGACGCCGCCGCCCCGGGACGCGGCGGGCTGGCCGGACGCGGGGACGCCGCCGCCCCGGGACGCGGCGGGCTGGCCGGACGCGGGGACGCCGCCGCCCCGGGACGCGGCGGGCTGGCCGGACGCGGGGATGCCGACACGCGTGCGGACACGGTGGCGGCACGCGGCGGTTGCGGTGCGCGCGCTGGACGAGCGGGCCTCGCTGGACTCGGTGGGCTCTCCGGGCGGGCTGGGCGCGGGGGGCGGGGTGCGCGGGCAGGCTGGGGCGGAGCGGTCACCCGGGTTGCGCGGGACTGCCCGGGGGCGCGGTTGCCGCGGGTTCGCGGGGGGGCTGAGTCGCTAATTCGGGTGGCCATGTCATCCGCCCCTTCATGCCGATCACGCCGCCTTCTTGATACGTTCGGCGGCCCGGAGCCGCGCTGATGCCGCACGAGGGTTAGCGGCGAGTTCTTCTGCTGATGGCCGCAGCGCTCCCCTGGTCAGCAGGCGGAACCGCGGCCCGCTCACGGACAGCGGCACCGGCAGGCCGGGCGGGGTGGTGTCGGCCGCGGCCGCGGCGAGCACACGCTTGACCGCGCGGTCTTCGAGCGAGTGGTAGGCGAGGACGACGATCCGGCCCCCCAGCGAGAGAAGGTCGAGGGCATCGGGCAGCGCGCGCCCGAGCAGGGCCAGTTCGCGGTTCACCTCGATCCGGAGCGCCTGGAACGTCCGCTTGGCGGGGTGACCGCCGGTCCGCCGCGCGGCGGCGGGTATCGCTTCCCGGACGATGTCGCTCAGCCGGCTCGTGGAGGTGATCGGGGACTGGGACCGCTCCCGCACCACCGCGTCGGCGATCCGCCGGGCGAACCGCTCCTCGCCGTACTCGCGCAGCACGCGGGCCAGTTCCCCGGCCGGGTAGCGGTTCACGACCTCGGCCGCGCTGGGCTCGCGGGTGCGATCCATGCGCATGTCCAGCGGCGCGTCGTAGGAGTACGCGAAGCCGCGCTCGGGGTCGTCGAGTTGGGGGGACGAGACACCGAGGTCGAACAGGACGCCCTGCACGCTGTCCAGGCCCGCGGCGGCGATGATGGCCGGGATTTCGTCGTAGAAGGCGTGCACGAGCGTGACCCGGTCCGCGTAGGCGGACAGCAGCTCGCGGGACCGCTCGATCGCGGTCAGGTCGGCGTCGACACCGATCAGGATGAGCCCGGGATAGGCCGCGAGCAGGGCCCGGGCGTGACCGGCCCGGCCGAGCGTCGCGTCGAGGAGCACGGCACCGGCCCGCTCCAGGGCCGGCCCGAGCAAGGCCGTGACGGTGCCGGCCATGACCGGCACGTGGCCGGCGGATGACTCGCCCATCAGACCCCCAACGTCCTCGCTTGCCGCCGCCTTCCGCGCCCCCGGCCGGGACCCCATCCGCGCCGCGCGGGCCGCCAGCCGCCTGGCACCGGGGAAGTGATGCCAGCCAGCCGGCGGCCCAGCGCGGGTGGAGACCCCGCCGGGGACCGCAGGACCGGGCGCCAGGCCCGGTCCCCCGTCACAAGATCCCGGGCAGCACCTCCTGCGACGCCTCCGAGAAGGCTTCCTCCTGGCTGGCCAGGTAGGTCTCCCAGGCACCGGCGTCCCAGATCTCCATGCGGGTGTTGGCGCCGATCACGACGCAGTCCCGCTCCAGGCCGGCGTAGGTCCGCAGCGAGGGCGGGACGGTAATACGGCCCTGCTTGTCCGGGACCTGGTCGAAGGCGCTGGCGAACAGCACGCGGCTGTAGTCCCGGAGATCTTTGCGGGTGACCGGCGCGGTGCTCATGGCCTCGGTCATCCGGCCGAACTCCGCGAGCGGGAAGACGTAGAGGCAGCGCTCCTGGCCTTTCGTGATCACCACACCCCCGGCGAGTTCGTCGCGGTACTTGGCGGGCAGGATCAGCCGGCCCTTCTCGTCGAGCCGGGGCGTATGGGTGCCGAGGAACACGGCACTCACCTCCCCAGTCCCGCCAGTAGCACGGCTGAGCTACTACCGCATGGCCCCTTACTACCCCATGGCGCTCCACTGTACTCCACATTCCTCCACGGTCAACGCTCGAACGGGGCGTGTCCCGGCCTCGCCAAATCGGTAAAGCCGCAGTTCAGAAGCGGTGGGGCGAAGTGGGGGCAGCCGTGATCGGGGTGACCGGCTGCCCGTTGACCGGCGGGCCCGTGGCCGCGCGGCGCCGGGAACTGGCGGCGAGGTGCCGGGAAACCGCCCGGACAGCACCTAGATGGCGCCCGGATAACGCCCGAACAGCCGCTGGTGGGGCAAAGTGGGGACGCCCGGGCCTGGGGTCCGCCCGCAGGGATGAACCGGATGTCCAGGCCGTTGACCGCTGTGAAACGTAATAAAAGTGGTATGGGCCGGGCATTGTATGGCGTAGCAGAACAAGAACCTCCCTGTTCCGGTCGCGGACGAAGCGTCGCGCATCAGGCGAGGTAAGACGTACTGTCGGTAGGAGGCAGCCAGCAGGCGGGGGCGTGGCCTGCCCGCCGGCCGCCGGTGTGGCTTGAGGCCCGTCGAGGAGGCCAGGTGGTAGTGCAGATGGGGCGCGACCCAGGCAGCGCGCTCGACGACCTCGTGACGGTGGCCGGCCGCATCGGCGGGGCCGTCGAATCGGTGATCGACGGGAAGGCCAACGCGGTCCGCCTCACGCTCACCGTGCTGCTGGCCGAGGGCCACCTGCTCATCGAGGACGTCCCGGGGGTCGGCAAGACCATGCTGGCCAAGGCGCTGGCGAGATCAATCGACTGCTCGGTGCGCCGGATCCAGTTCACCCCGGACCTGCTGCCCAGCGACGTCACCGGTGTGAGCGCCTTCAACCAGGAACGGCGCGAGTTCGAGTTCAAGCCGGGGCCGGTGTTCGCCAACATCGTCGTCGGTGACGAGATCAACCGCGCCTCCCCGAAAACGCAGTCCGCGCTGCTGGAAAGCATGGAGGAGGGGCAGGTCACCGTCGACGGGACCACCTTCCCGCTGGAATCGCCGTTCATGGTGATCGCCACGCAGAACCCGGTGGAGATGGAGGGGACCTACCCGCTCCCCGAAGCCCAGCGGGACCGGTTCACCGCTCGCATCTCCATCGGCTACCCGACGGCGGCCGCGGAGCTGGAGATGATCGACACGCACGGCTCGGCGTCGCCGCTGGACGACGTGAAGCCCGTCGCCCACGCCACCGACATCCGGCACCTGGCGGCGGCGGTGCGCGGCGTGATGGTCTCTGACCTGCTCAAGCCGTACGTGATCAACCTGGTCAACGCGACCCGTTCGCACGCGGACCTGCGGCTCGGTGCCTCCCCGCGGGCGACGCTTCATCTGCTGCGAGCCAGCCGGGCCTGGGCGGCGCTCGACGGCCGGGACTACGTCATCCCGGACGACGTGCAGGCCCTGGCCGTGCCGGTGCTCGCGCACCGGCTGCTGCCCACCCCGGAGGCTCTCGTCGCGGGACAGTTGCCCGAGCAGGTGCTGGCCGGCATCGTCGCCCGGCTGCCGCTGCCGGCCCGCCGGTGACGGGCTGGTCCGTGCTTTCATGCGGGCACTGATCGACGCGCTGACCGCCAGGGGCAAGACGTTCCTGGCCATAGGGGGCGCGGCGGTCGTCGCCGGCTTCGCCCTGGACGAGGCCGACCTGCTGCGCATCGGCGTCCTGCTGATGATGCTCCCGCTGCTGTCCGCGATCGGGGCCACCCGGGCCCGCTACCGGCTGTCCTGCAACCGGCAGCTGGTCCCGCGCCGGGTCCCGGCCGGGCACCCGGCCGAGGTGCGCATCCGGTTGTCCAACATCTCCCGGCTGCGCACCGGGCTGCTGCTCGCCGAGGACGCGACCCCCCTCGTGGCCGGGAACCGGCAGCGCTTCGTGCTCGAGTCGATCGAGGCGGCCGGCCACCGCGAGCTGAGTTACCAGTGCCGGCTGGACCAGCGGGGCACATACACGATCGGCCCGTTGCAGATCCGGGTGGCCGACGTCTTCGGCCTAGTGTCGATCGGGCGGTCGTTCGCGACCAAGAGCACACTGGTGGTCACGCCGACGATCACGCCGCTCCCCCGCGTCGCGATCCCGGGCAGCCGTCTCGGCGATGGCGAAAGCGGCATGCGGACGGTCGCGGCGGCGGGGGAGGACGACATCGCCCCGCGCGCCTATCGGGACGGTGACGAGCTGCGCCGGGTGCACTGGCGATCCACCGCACGGTACGGCGAGCTGATGGTCCGCCGCGAGGAGCAGCAGTGGCACAACCGCGCGCTGCTGCTGATCGACGCCCGGCGACGCGCCTACACCGGCAGCGGCCCGGGATCGCCCTTCGAGTACGCGGTCGGTGCCGCGGCGTCCATCGGCGTCCATCTGGCCGCCCAGGGAATGGAGACGCGGCTGGTCACCGACTCCGGCGAGGTCACGCCCGCCGGGCCGGCCGCGGAATCGCTGCTGGAACGGCTGTCGGTGCTCCAGCCGACCCGGAACATCGATCTCGGCCGGGGCCTGGCCACATTGCGCGCCAGCAGCCGCGGGCACGTCATCGCGGTGACCGGGATGCTATCGCCCAGCCAGGCCCGGCAGCTGGCCGCCAGTCACCGGGGCACGGCTCCGGCCATGGCGGTAATGCTCGACGGGTTGCACTGGGATGCGCGGCGGACCGCACGGGGCAGCGGCCCGGCAGGCGAGCGCTCCGAGGCCAGGGCGGCGAGGGACATCCTCGTCGCCGCGGGATGGCGCGTCGCGATCGTCACGGCCGGCACCCCCCTCAGCGACGCCTGGCGGGAACTGCACAGCCCGGCCACGGCCAGCTTCCTGCACCGGCCGGTCAGCACCGAGGCGCCCGCGATGCCGTCCGCAGTACCCCCGGTGACCGCAGTACCCCCGGTGACCGCAGTACCCCCTGAGGGGGTCGGATGAGCCATCGGCTGACACTGGCCGCGGCGGCCGGGACGGCTCTGGCCTCGACCGCCCTGTACGTGCTGTTCGACGGCTGGGAATGGTTCTGGACCGGGCTGGGCGCCATCACCGCGGTCGCTGCCCTCGGGACCCTGACCCGACGGCGGCCGCTGCCGGTCATCGTGGGCCTGGCCGCGGGCCTGGCCGGCTTGCTGCTCTACCTCAACGTCGTCTTCGCGGCCGGGCGCTCCTGGCTGCTGGTGGTGCCGGACCGCTCGTCGCTCAGCTACCTTTGGCAGCTGGCCATGCAGGGGATGACGGACGCGGACCGGTTCTCCCCGCCGGTGCCCCTGACGCCGGGCCTGCTGCTGCTCGGGACGGCCGGAATCGGGCTGACCGCGCTGGCCACGGATGCTCTGGCGGTCCGGCTGCGCAGCTCCGCGGTGGCCGGCCTGCCGCTGCTGGCCCTGTTCATCGTGCCGACGACAACGCCCGCCGCACGCGGCGGTTTCGGCACCACGCTCGTATTCTGCCTGGCCACGGCCGGGTACCTGCTCATCCTGAACGCGGACGGCCGGGAGCGGATCCATGCGTGGGGACGCCCGGTCGGCCTGTGGGGACCAGGCATTTCCAGCCGCCGCGGGTACGCGGGCCAGAACGCGGGCCAGCACGCGGGCCAGAACGCGGGCAGGTACACGGGCAGGTACGCGGGCGGGCCTGTGGCCGTACGGGTGTCCGATGCCCGCACGCTGGCGGCGGCCGGGCGCCGGATCGGGGCGGCCTCGATCCTGGTCGCACTGTGCGTGCCGCTGTTCGTGCCGGGTCTCCGCGTCAACCACATGTTCCCGGCGCACGTCAACATCTTCGGTCCGGCCGGGGCGGCGCTGGGCGCGGGTGACGGCTCGGCGGTGCCGAACCCGCTCGCGCAGATGACACAGGACCTGCGGGAGAGCCAGTCGTCGACGATCCTCACCTACCGGACCACCGACCCGGAGCCGCAGTACCTGCAGATGTACATCCTGGGCAACCTGTCCACCACGGCCTGGACGATGGGCCCGGGCCCGACGGCCACGGCGAACGGCGCACTGCCCTCCCCGCAGGGCCTGGCCGGGGCAGACCGCACCAGCGTGACGACCCGCATCCACGTCAGCCGCGGGACGATCGGCGCGACCGCCGGGATCAGCTTCCTGCCGGTGCCGTACCCGGCCACCCGGATCAGCGTGCCCGGGCACTGGGTGATGGACGTCGGCACGTCGATGGTGCTCGGCTACGGAACCCCGCTATCCGGCCTGACATACACCGTGACGAGCGACGACGTCTCGCCGAGCACGGAGCAGCTGAACAAGGCGCCGGCGCCGCCGGCCGCGGTCGCCGACGGGTACCTGAACGTCCCTGGGGCGTTCCGGCCGCTGACCGCGCTCGCGAAGAGGGTCACCAGCCGCCCGGCGACCCCCTACGGCAAGGCGATCGCCCTGCAGCGGTGGTTCACCCAGTCGGGCGGGTTCAGCTACAGCCTGAGTGCCACCGAACCGCCGGATGCGACCGGCCTCAGTCACTTCCTTACCGTCAGCAAGCGCGGTTACTGCCAGCAGTTCGCGTTCGCGATGGCCGTGCTGGCCCGTCTGCTGGGCATCCCGTCCCGGGTCGCGGTGGGGTTCACCTCCGGCTCGCCGACGGGGATCGGCACCTGGTCGGTCAAGACGAGCGACGCGCACGCGTGGCCGGAGCTCTACTTCCAGGGGGCAGGCTGGCTGCGGTTCGAGCCCACGCCGTCCGGGAGCGGGGGCCAGGGCACCGCGATCCCGCCGTCCTACACGGTCCCGCAGACGACCGGCGGCAGCCCCAGCCAGTCCACCCCGCTGCCCGACCAGCAGAACCTTGGCTCCACCGGCGCCCGCGGGGGCAGTTCAGGCCTCAACCCGCACGCCCGCGGGCTGACGGGGAACGGGGCCCATCCGGGCACGGTCACCGTGGGCAGCCGATTCCCGGCGGAACCGGCCGGTCTCGCCGTGCTCGCGCTGCTGGCCGTCGCGGCCGCCGCACCGCGCACGGCGCGGTCCCTGCGGCGGCGGCACCGGTTCCGCCGGACGGGCGACGCGGAGCGGGCGCACGCCGCATGGCGTGAGGTGCTCGACGACCTCGCCGACTACCGCGTCCCGCGGCGGCCGAGTGAGTCGCCGCGTGCCACCGCCCGCCGGGTGGCCGGCGAGTCCAGCCTGCCGCCGCCCGCGGCCGAGGCCCTCAGGCGGGTGGCGCTCGCGGCAGAGCGCGCCAGCTACGCCGGTGCCCCGGACCCGGTTCCGCCTGGTCACGCCGACCTCGACCGGATCCGGCGCGGGCTGGCGGCGTCGGTGGACCGCCGGACCCGCTGGAGCGCCCGCCTCTTTCCCGCGTCCGCGTTCACGCCCGCCCGAACCGGGGCCGCCCGGCTGGCCGAGGCGGCCGCGCGGTTCCAGTCCGGGGTGGGGCGGCTCAGCGGCCGACGGGGGCCCGGCGGGTGGCGGCGGGGCCCGGCCCCGGGCCCTACTTCTGCTGGCTGAACCGCAACATGTTGCCAACCGGGTCGCGGAACGCGGAAGCTCCGGGAAAAATGTCCCGGCGACATGAGGGCCGTGCGCCAAGGCCGGGACGTCGAGCGGCTCGGCATACTCACGGTCCATCCGGTCACGGGCCTGCCGCAGCCGGGTCAGATCCGGTGAGGCGCCCGCGACTCCGGTCAGCCGCCCTCCTGCCGGCGCCGCCACCGCTCCTCGAGCCGTTCCATCATGCCCGGCCCCGGCACGCCGGCCCCGCGTCCGCCCGCGCGGCGCTGCTGGCGCCGCCGTCGCCGCGAGGTGACCTTCGGCCGGGCTGTCCCCAACGCCGCCGCCGACATCCCGCTGATGTGCCGCCAGCTGGTCAGCGCCCACATGCTGCAGACGAGCATGACGACGAAACCGGCGACGCCGACCCACAGGTACTGTGCTATGACCCCGCCCAGCAGCAGTCCGACGCCCAGCACGAATCCGGCCACGGCCTGGTAGGCCCGGCGCTTATAGTGCACCCGCGGATCGCTGGAGCGAACCGCGTGCACAAACTTCGGATCCTCGCTGTAGAGCGCCTGCTCGATCTGCTCGAGCTGACGCTGCTCATGCTCAGACAGCGGCACGACGCCTCCCATGAAACCTTGCACGCGGGACCGGAGGTTCGGTGACGTCCACCAGTCTTCTCCGGCCCACCTCCAGAATACGAGCCGGAATGGGCCGCGTAAAAGGGTGCCCGGCGCAGCGCTCATTCAGGTGGCTGCCTGTGCGGTTCATGCCTTCCTCCAAAGCTCCCCTGGACGGACCGTACCGGTGCCAAACCGCTCAGCGATCCGGTCCATCGCCCGCTCCGCCTCCCGCCAGCCGGCAGGCCGGTCGCCGAAGGCCAGCTGGGTGGTCGCCGCCGACGTGGGCGCCAGGCCGGTCGCCCGGACGCCGACCAGGCGCAGCCGGGCCTGCCGGCCCAGTCCCGAGCCCCCGTACAGCGCGCACGCGGTGGCGTAGATCTTACGGGCGACGTCGGTCGGCTCGGCCAGGGTCCGGGATCGCGTCATCGTCGTGAAATTGGCCAGCCGGAGCTTGACCGTCACCGTCCGGGCCACGCAGCCGGCCTTACGCAGCGCGCTGGCGGTCCGCTCGGACAGCCGCAGCAGTTCCCGGCGGATCACTTCCGGGTCGCTGACGTCAGCAGGAAAGGTCTCCTCAGCGCCGATGCTCTTATCGGGAGCGTGCGGGGTGACGGCGCGGTGATCCTGGCCCCAGGCGAGCGCGGCCAGATGTGAGCCGACGGCCTCACCGAGGCCCCGCTGCAGTGTGGCCACCGGCGCGCGCGCGATGTCACCGACGGTGTGCAGCCCGAGCCGGGCGAGGATCTCCCCGGTGCGCTCACCCACGCCCCACAGTGCCGAGGTGGGGAGCGGGTGCAGGAAGCCGAGCACCTCATCGCGCGGCACGACCAGCAGGCCGTCCGGCTTGCAGCGCACTGAGGCGATCTTGGCCACGAACTTGCTCGGCGCCACGCCGACCGAACAGGTCAGTCCCTGCTCGGCCTCGACCTGCCTGCGGATCGCCGCGCCGATCCAGGCCGGCGAGCCAAGCCGCCGCTGCGCGCCGGAGACATCGAGGAACGCCTCGTCCAGCGCCAGCGGCTCGACCAGCGGCGTGACCGACCGGAAGACCGCCATGACCTGCTTGGACACCGCACTGTAGACCGAATGCCGGGGCGGGATGAACACCGCCTGCGGACACAGCCGCCGGGCCAGAGCACGAGGCATCGCGGAACGGACCCCGAACCGGCGCGCCTCGTAGGACGCCGACAGCACGACGCTGCGCCCGCTCGGCGAGCCCACGATCACTGGCTTCCCGGCCAGGTCCGGGCGTTCCCGTATCTCCACGCCAGCGTAGAAGGCGTCCATGTCGACGTGCAGGATGTGACAGCCCGTGTCGTCCGGGACCCGGTCGCCATCTTCGGCCGGCAGTTCACTGGGGAGTGCGGGGCTGTCCATGGTCTTAACGGCGTCCCAGGATGTGGAGCCGGGCGGCGATGTCACGCAACGGCGGGTACGTCGCGGCCGCCGCGTCCAGAGAGCGCAGCGCCTCGGCAGCACCCGGATCGGCGTCCACCAGGACGCTGGGCACGAGGTCCGCGAAGATCTGCACGCCGTGGGCGGCGCCGGGGACGAGCCCGGCCCCCTCGATCAGCGCGCCCAGACCGGGCAGCGTGAAGTAGCGGGGGACGGCGGGCGGGCGTCCTGGCCCGCGTCCTGTCCCGGGCTGGCCGACTTCGCGGTCCAGCAGTGCGCGGGCATCGGCGAGCCGGCCCGCGACCGCCCGGTGCAGGATGGCGGCGGCGACGCTGGCGGCCAGCACGCTCACGGTGCCGCCGGGCCGGAGCACGCGGGCCACGGCGGCCAGCGCGTCGGCTGGCGAGTCGACGTATTCGAGGACGCTGTGGCAGATCACGAGGTCCGCGGCCGCCTCCCCCAGCACGCTGTCCAGGCCCGCCGCCTCACCCTGGATCGCGCTAATCCGCACGTCCATCTCGGCCGCACGGCGCTGCGCGGCCGCCAGCGAGTCGGGGCTCGGGTCCACCACCGTGACGGAATGGCCCAGCGCGGCCAGCGGCACGGCGAAGCCACCGGTCCCGCCACCCGCGTCAATGACGTCCAGCCGGCCCCGACCGGTGTCCGCGGCCCGGGCCGCGAGCACGCCGCGCAGCACGTCCCACACGACGGACGCGCGCGCCCCCAGGGCCTCGCCGCCCAACGCCCCGCCTCCTCGCGACATGGCTTCAATGTAGTGCCGCCCAGCGACAAATTAGGGAGCTCAGCAGGTCCGGTGCCGGGCGACACGCCCGGAGACCGCCGCGCGGGAGCGCGGCGAGGCCCGGAAACTCCCTGCGGCGGGCCAGCCCGAGGCGCGCCGGAAACCTTTTCTGGCAGGGTCTTCCGAGGTCGGAGGACGGTTTCTAACGGACTCCGGACACCTTGACGGGATAGGGGGGTTGTCTTCAGCCTGAGGCCGTATTCTCTTCGCCATGGCTGAGCACCTCGAGCTGCCGCGCCCCTGCCGACTCCTGCGAACGGTGGTCTGGAACCTGACCGAATCGGTTGGGCTACCGGGCGTCGGTTACGTCGTCGGCCAGGAACTGGCCGGCCGGAACGCAGCCATGATCGCGGCGGCGGCCGTGCTGTGGCTGACCGCGTTGGTGCGCAAGGTAGCCACCGGCAGTGTCCCCGGGCTCGTCACGATCTCGGCCCTGGTCATGACGGTACAGGCCGCCGTGGTGGTCAGCACCGGCAACGTGTTCTTCTTCCTGCTGCAGTTCCCGCTGGCCAACCTGGCCATGGCCCTGCTGTTCGCCCGGACGGCCCCGACCCGCAAGCCGCTGATCGCGCGGCTGGCCGCGGAGGTCGTCGCGCTCCGCCAGCCGTCCACGCACCACCCGGCCCTGCACCGCTTCTTCCAGCACGCCACGTGGTTGTGGGCCGGCCTGTTCTTCCTGATGACGATCGGGTTCTCGGTGATGATGGTCACCGAGCCGCTAACCCTGTTCCTGCTGCTCACAACGGCCGTCACCACGGGCATCGTGGTGTTCGGCGCGTGCCTGTCGGCCCTGTGGTTCTACTCGGTGATCCGTAAGTCCGGCCTGCGCGTCCGCTTCGCCGCGGCGTGACGCCGCGGTCGGGCGCGACGCCGCGGTCAGAGCGTGAGCTCCGGCTTCAGGCCGAGCAGCCGCGCGAGCAGCCCGTTGACGAACGACGGAGACGAGTCGGTGGACAGGTCCCGGGCGAGCCGCACCGCCTCGCTGATCGCCACCCCGTCGGGCACGTCGTCCCCCCAGAACAGCTCGTAGGCGCCGATCCGGAGCACATTTCGGTCCACCGCCGGCATGCGGTCCAGCGTCCAGCCTTCGGCATAGCAGGCGAGCAGGTCGTCGATCCGCTCCCGGTGCGCCTGTACGCCGCGGACCAGCTCCACGGCGTACTCCGGCACCGGCGGGCCGCCTTCCGGGCCGAGGGAGGAGCGTTCCTCCATCAGGGCGATCACCGGCTCGCCACGCAGTTCGGCCTCGAACAGCAGGTCCAGCGCGCGCTTGCGTGCCTTGCTACGAGCGGACACCTCAGGCGCGGCCGAGGTACTGGCCGGTCCGCGTGTCGACCTTGATCTTCTCGCCGGTGACGATGAACAGCGGGACCTGGATCTCCGCGCCCGTCTCCAGCTTGGCGGGCTTGGTGCCACCGGTCGAGCGGTCGCCCTGCAGGCCGGGGTCGGTGGCACTGACGGTCAGCTCCACGGCGGCCGGCAGGTCGACGTACAGCGGAACGCCGGCGTTGAACGCGACCGTCACCATCTGCTCCTCGAGCAGGTAGTTGGCGGCGTCGCCGACGGCGGCGGCCGGGACCCGGGGCTGGTCGTAGTCCTGGGTGTCCATGAAGACGAAGTCCTCGCCCTCGCGGTAGAGGTACTGCATCTCGCGCTTGTCGACGTTGGCGACGTCCACCTTCACGCCGGCGTTGAAGGTCCGGTCGACCACCTTGCCGGTCATCACGTTCTTCAGCTTGGTGCGGACGAAAGCACCGCCCTTGCCGGGCTTTACGTGCTGGAATTCGACGACGGTCCACAGGTTGCCGTCGATGTTCAGGGTTATGCCGTTCTTCAGGTCGTTCGTGGTCGCCACGTTTGCCGTCTTCTCTCCTGGGCACGCGTACCCGCTCGTTAGAGGGCGAGCAGTTCCCTAGTGCTGGTCGTAAGAATCTGGACGGCCGACGCCGCTGGCCCAACATCGGCCGCACCGGCCCCCACGATAAGGACATCCTCGATCCGGACGCCGCCTTGACCGGGTAGGTAGACACCGGGTTCGACGGTGACCGGAACACAGTCCTGTAGTTTACCCGTACTCCCGTACCCGATCAGCGGCGCCTCGTGGACTTCCAGCCCGACGCCGTGGCCGAGCCCGTGCTGGAAATGCTCGCCGTGGCCGGCCGCCGAGATCAGATCGCGGGCGGCCGCGTCGACGTCGCGGAGTCCCGCGCCCGGCCGGGCCGCAGCACAGCCGGCCTGCTGGGCCGCCGCGACCAGTTCGTAGATGTCCCGCTGCCACCCGGCGGGCTCGCCGAGCGCGACGGTCCGGGTCATGTCCGCGTGATAGCCCGCGTAACAGGCGCCGAAATCCATCGTGATCAGGTCCCCGCGGCGCAGCGGCCGGCCGGACGGGGCGTGATGCGGGATCGCCCCGTTCGGCCCGCTGGCGACGATCGTGTCGAAGGCGGGCCGTTCAGCGCCCAGCTCAGCCATCCGCTGGTCCAGCTCCCTGGCCAGCGCCTGTTCGGTCAGGCCGGGCCGGATCTGGGGCAGCACGCCGGCGAGGGCCTGGCCGCTGATCCGGCAGGCGGTGGCGAGCAGCCCGATCTCACCGGCGTCCTTGACCATCCGCAGGTCTTCGATCCCCCGGCCGAACGGGACCATGGTGACCCCGTCCGCGCCGGCTAGCAGAGTCCCGTGGCGTTCGACGGTCATCTCGTGCGCCTCGAACGCGACCCGGCGCAGGCCGCGGCGGGTCATCGCCCCGGCAAGCGCATGCTCGGTGAAGCGCTCGACGATCAGCTCGAGGTCGGGGCTGTCCCGGCGGGCGGCCAGCGCATACCGGGAATCGGTGGCGAGCAGGCCGCCACCCTCGGCCGGCAGCAGCAGCGCCGCGTTGGAACTGGCCAGCCCGGTGAGATAGCGCACGTTCGGCGGCGAGGTGACGAGGATGGCGTCGGCGTCCATGTTGGCGACCTTGGCCTGGGCGCGGGCCCGCCGCGCGGCGTGGATTTCCGGCATGTGCCGACTGTAAAGGAGCGGCCGGGCCCGTAAGGGAGCGGCCGTCCCGCGCGACCCGGCCCAGTAACCCGGCGCGGCGGGCCAAAGCGACGACCGGGCCGCCGTGGCCCGCGCAGCTAGGCCGAGGCGGCGAGGTCGGCGGCGCGCTCGATCAGGCGGACGCGGTCGGGGTGCGTGCCGGCCAGCGGGGTGACCGTCAGCGTCGTCACCCCGGCCTCGCGCCACGCGGCCAGCCGCTCCCGCACGTAGCCCTCCGGGCCGATCAGTGAGGTCTTCTCCAGCAGCTCGGCGGGGACCAGGGACGCCGCCTCGTCCTTGCGGCCGTCCAGGTAGGCGTCCTGGATCCGCATCGCCTCGGCTTCGTAGCCGAGGCGCCGGGCCAGCGTGTTGTAGAAGTTGCGGCCGCGCGCCCCCATGCCGCCGATGTACAGGGCGAAGAACGGGCGGGCCAGGTCGCGGTAGCTGGCCACGTCGTCGCCGATCATCACCGGCGCCTGGGCGATCACGTCCAGCGGGCCCAGGGACGGATCCCGCTTGGCCTGGCCCTCGGCGACCGGGCCGCCCCAGACCTCGCTCGCCTTCTCCGGGAAATAGAAGAACGGCTGCCAGCCCTCCGCCAGCTCGGCGGCGAGCGCGACGTTCTTCGGCCCGACGGCGGCGAGCACGATCGGGATGCGCTCGCGCACCGGGTGGTTGATCAGCTTGAGCGGCTTGCCGAGCCCGGTGCCTTCGCCCGGCGGTAGCGGGATCTGGTAGTGCTTCCCCTGGTAGCTGAGCCGTTCCCGGCGCCACACCATCCGGCAGATCCCGATCAGCTCGCGACTGCGGCCGACCGGGGCGTCGTACGGCACGCCGTGCCAGCCCTCGATGACCTGCGGGCCGGACGCGCCGATGCCCAGGGTGAACCGGCCGCCCGAGACGTAGTCCAGCCCGGCCGCGGTCATCGCGGTCAGCGCAGGGGTCCGTGAGTACAGCTGGAGGATGCCAGAGGCGATCTGCAGCTGCTCGGTCCGGGCCGCGATATAGCCCAGCTGGCTTACCGCGTCGAAGCTGTAGGCCTCCGGCACGAACACGATGCCGAGACCGGCCTTCTCGTAGTCGGCGAGCTCCGTAACCGTCTCCGCGAATCCGCCGGCGTAGTTGATCGACATCCCGACGCGCATGCTCCAGCCTTCCGCTCCGCTCTCACCGGGTCCCGTTCGGCCAATGATTGAACGTTAACCGGTCCGGGGTGGCACCGCCGAGCCAAAGCATCGAACAATCTCACGGCAGACGTCGGCGGGTTCCCGGCCGTCGGTGCGGACGGTGTGCGTGGCGACCGCCTCGTAGGCGGCCAGCCGGTCGGCGTAGATGGCGGCCAGGTCGGGCCGGCCCAGCATCGGGCGCCCGTCGTCGTCGCTGACCCGCGCCAGCGCACCAGCGTAACTGACGTGCAGGTACACCACATCCACGGCGAGCAGCAGCCGACGGGTGGCCGGCTGCTGCACGGCGCCGCCGCCGAGGGCCAGCACCACGGGAGGGCCGTCGAGCAGCCCGGCGATGGTCTCGTGCTCGATCACGCGGAACGCCTGCTCGCCGTGGTCTTCGAAGATCTGCGGCACCGAGCGTCCCGCGCGTTCCCCGATCGCCACATCGGCGTCGATGAAGGGCAGCCCGAGCTGGCCAGACAGCAGACGGCCCACGGTGGTCTTGCCGGCCCCCATGAACCCGACCAGGACGATCACGGCGCGGCCCATTGTTCCGGCTCGCGGATGCCGGGGCGGCCGAGGTTCGGGCCGTCGAGCACGAGCACCTGCGTGGTCACCCGCACACCTCCAGATACGCCTGCTCGAGCAGTTCCTCGGACGGACCCTCGAGGATGGCCGGCTGGCCTGGGCCGTCCAGGACGACGAAACGCAGCCGGGCGTCCCGCACTTTCTTATCGACCGCCATCGCGGCGCGCAGTTCCGGCCACACGTCGGGCCGGTACGCGGTGGGAAGCCCGACGGAGGTGAGCACGCTCCGGTGCCGGGCCGCGGTCTTGCTATCCAGGCGAGCCGCCAGCCGGCTCAGTTCGGCGGCGTAGACCATCCCGATCGCCACCGCGTCGCCGTGCCGGAACCGGTACTCCTCGGCGCGCTCGATCGCGTGACCGAGGGTGTGGCCGTAGTTCAGCGTCTCGCGCAGGCCGGCCTCGCGGAAATCCGCGGCCACCACGTGCCCCTTGAACCGGATGGCCCGCTCGATCAGCTCCCGGGTGTGCCGCCCGTGCGGAACGGTGGCGCCCTCCGGGTCGTCCTCGACCAGGTCCAGGATGACCGGATCGGCGACGAAGCCCGCCTTGATGACTTCGGCCAGCCCGGCGACGTAGTCGGCCCGCGGCACCGTCTCCAGCGTCGCCAGGTCGGCCAGCACCCCGGCCGGGGCGTAGAACGCGCCGACCAAGTTCTTGCCCGCGGGGATGTCAACCGCGGTCTTGCCGCCGACCGCGGCGTCGACCATACCGAGCAGCGTGGTCGGGACTAGGACGACCCGGACCCCGCGCAGCCACGTTGACGCGACGAAGCCGGCCAGATCGGTCACCGCGCCTCCCCCGACGCCGACGACGCAGTCGGTCCGCCCGACGCGCTCGGCGGCCAGCCGGGACCAGAGCCCCGCCGCGACCGGGACCTGCTTGGCCTCCTCGCCGTCCGGCACCTGCTCGGCCACCACCCGGTAGCCGGCCTCTTCGAGCGCGCGGCGGGTGGGATGCGCGATGTGCGCGACACTGCCCGCGTGGATCACGAAGGCCGTGCCGGCTTTGTCCCCGACCAGGCCGGGCAGTTCGCCGAGCACGCCGGTGCCGACGACTACCTCGTAGGGACGCTCGCCGCCGACGGTGATCCTGGTGGCGGTCATCGCTCCATCGCTTCGTGCCCCAGCCAGGCGGCGATCTCATCGGTGATCTCTTCGGGCGCAAGATCGTCGGACGGCACGGTGAACGCGGCCAGCCGCTCGTAGACGGGGCGCCGTTCCTCGAGCATGCTGCGGAGCCGGCCGCGCGGGTTGCCGGGGATGATGACCCGCGGCCGGTCCAGGCCGAGGCGGCGCGCGATCGCGGTGAAGCCGGCCGCGAGATATGCCACGGGCTGGCCGGTGAGCAACCGCTGGATGCCCGGATCGAGCACGGCGCCGCTGCCCAGCGCGACCACCGCGCCACCGGCGGCGAGCGCCCGCTCCGCCGCGGCGCGCTCCAGATCACGGAACGCCGGCTCGCCGTCATCGACGAAAATGTCACCGACCGGCTTACCCGCTACCGTCTCGACCTCGGCGTCGGTGTCAACGAAGGGGGCACCGAACTGCCCGGCCAGCATGGTTCCCACCACTGACTTGCCCGCAGCGGGCGGCCCCACCAGAACCACCAGGGGCCGGCCGGTGGCGGGCGTCTCCACCGTCACGTGATCACCAGGGCGTCGACGTAGGCGCGCGCGTTGCGGCGGATCTCGTCCACCGAGTCCCCGCCGAACTTCTCGGTCACAGCGTCGGCCAGGACCAGAGCGACCATCGCCTCGGCCACCACCCCGGACGCGGGCACCGCGGTCGCGTCGCTGCGCTGGTTGATCGCCTTGGCCGACTCGCCGGTCTGCACGTCAACGGTATCGAGGGCGCGCGGCACGGTGGAGATGGGCTTCATCGCGGCGCGGACGCGGAGCACCTCACCGTTGCTCATGCCGCCCTCGACGCCGCCCGCCCGGTTGGTCCGCCGGCGCACCCCGTCCGGGCCGGTCTCGATCTCGTCGTGAGCCTGCGTTCCGCGGCGGCGGGCGGTGGTGAACCCGTCACCGATCTCGACACCCTTCATGGCCTGGATGCTCATGACGGCGGCGGCCAGCCGCGCGTCGAGGCGTCGGTCCCAGTGCGTGAAGCTGCCCAGGCCGGGCGGCAGGCCAAAGGCCAGGACCTCGATGACGCCGCCGAGGGTGTCACCCTCCTTGCGGGCCGCGTCGATCGCCTCCACCATCACGGCGCTGGTCTTCGGGTCGGCGCAGCGCACGGGGTCCGCGTCGATCCGCGCCGCGTCCTCCGGGCCGGGCAGCAGCCCGTCCGGCGCGGCGACCGCGCCCAGGGCCACCACGTGACTGATGATCTCCACGCCGAGCGCCTGGCGCAGGAACCGCCGCGCGACCTCGCCGAGCGCGACCCGGGACGCGGTTTCCCGTGCGCTCGCGCGCTCGAGCACGGGGCGGGCGTCCCTATGGCCGTACTTCTGCATGCCGGCCAGGTCCGCGTGCCCGGGGCGCGGCCGGGTCAGCGGGGAGTTGCGGGCCAGGTCCGCGAGCTCGGCGGCGTCCACCGGGTCCGGGGACATCACCGTCTCCCACTTGGGCCACTCGGTGTTGGCGATCCGGATCGCGACGGGGCCGCCGAGCGTGACCCCGTGCCGTATCCCCCCGGTGAGCTCGACCTCGTCCTGCTCGAACTTCATCCGGGCACCGCGGCCGTAACCGGCCCGGCGGCGCGCCAGCGCGGCGCCGATGTCGTCGGTGCTCACCCGCACTCCTGCGGGGACCCCCTCGCAGATGGCCACGAGCGCGCGCCCGTGCGATTCACCCGCGGTAAGCCAGCGAAGCATGCCCCTGATCCTATGGGGCGATGGACGGGCATTCGGTTGGGAGCGGCTACCGGAGGCCGCTGGCGGTGATGACCGCGATCGCGCCGGCCAGCATGAACGGGCCGAACGCGAGCTGGGACCTGCGGGTCGCCTTTCCCGCGACGATCAGGCCGGCGCCCACCACGGCGGCCAGCACGAACCCCGCGGCCAGGCCGATGAACAGTGCGGCGGGGCTGATCCACCCGAGGTACAGGCCGAGCAGCCCGGACAGCTTGACGTCGCCCCATCCGATGCCGGCCGGGTAGATCAGCGCGAGGATCAGGTAGAAGGCCGTCGCGCAGGCCAGCCCGATGAAGGCGTGGATGAGGTGGCTGGTGCCGTCCCGGGCGACCGGGGTGGCCGCGCCCAGCGCGGCGAACGCCACCGGGTAGGACCCCAGCGTGAGCAGGTCCGGCAGCCGCCGGTGGGCGAGGTCAATGAAGGCCAGCGGCACGGTGACCGCGGCCAGGTAGAGATAAGCGGGCAGCACCGGGCGCAGGCCGAAGCGCAGCCCCATCAGGGCGAAGACGATCGCGGTGAGCAGTTCGGCGGCCGGGTGCCGGGCATCGAAGGGCTCGCCGCAGTCCCGGCAGAGGCCGCCAGTCCGGGCCCAGCCGAGCAGCGGAACGATGTCGGCGGCGCGCAGCCCGGCCGGGCAGCGCGGGCACTTCCCCAGCGGGTGCCTGGTCAGCTCGCCGAATGAACCGGAGATCGTCCGCGACGCGGGAACCCGCTCGATGAGGACGGTGACGTAGCCGCCGATGAGCAAGCCGGCCGCCGCACAGACCAGGGCCGCCGCCCAGGGTCTCACCGGACGCGGGGAGCGGGCTCCGCACGGGGAGCGGACTCCGCACGGACCTCGATCCCGCGGCGTAGCCGCCCGGCAAGCCGGGCCGCGATCGTCTCGGCCGCGCGCTGAACGTCCGCGCGCTGAACGTGCGGGAGCGGCGCGGTCCCGGGCCGGACCATCAGGCGGATCGCGAGGTCGGTACCCTCTCCTCCCCCGGCAAGTTCCGCCCCGGCGATCGCGGGCTCGCCGGTCAGGGCCTCGGCGACCTGGGCGTGCACGTCGGGATCGTCCTGCGGGGCGGGCGGCGGTTCACCCGTGGCGAGCGCGCCGAGCCGGGCCCCGTCGACGGCGATCGGGACCGGCCCCGCCACGTCGATCACCACCGCGCACGAATCGGCCACGGCCGTCTCCCACACCTGAGTGGCCAGCGCCGGAACGGGACGCGCATCGGCTCGCCACCGGCTCAGGGCGTCCAGGGAGGTAAAGGCCAGCAGCGCCGGACGGCCATCCCGGCCGATAAGGGTGGGAAACGCCATTTCCCGGCCGGGGGAAGATCCGGAGGAGCCGCAGGTGCCCGCGGGGTGGGAGTCTGCGTGGCAGGCGTCGGCGAGGGCAGCGTCCGCGGGCCGGTCGTCCCCGGGGCGCGGGTCCGCCGGGTCCACGGCCGCTGCGTCCGCCTGGTCGGCTTCGGGCCCGGCGTCGCGTTCGACCAGGGGAATCAGCAGCCGTGTCCCCGCCAGTGCGATGAGCGCCGTCTGCTCCGGTTCCCGACCCGCGGCGTAGCCCGCCAGGATCGCGGCGACGCGCGGATCCGCCTTCCCGTCATCGCCGGCGAAGCGCTGGCCGCCGGTAGTGTGCCCAGCCACGGCTCTGACCTTACGCTGCGCGGGTGGCCCGGGCGGCCCTGCGCGGGGGCTCTCGCGTGGTACCGCGCCGCCCCCTTGATCCGGCCGCCACAGCTGGGCCCCGAGTCTGCCGGTCGGTCCCAAAGCGGCAGACCGCTCACGGGCTATTTCCTCAGCGAACGCTCCGCACTCCGGAAATTGCGCGCGCCGTTGAGCCATATCACAAGATCACCGTTAACACGCCGCCGGAAGGGAACGGGATACAGCACATTTCGTTCAGGCAGCAAAGAACTTTTCGTAACCAAGCAACTCCGTTAAGTAATAGTGCGGTTGTTATTACGGTCCTGGCCAGGATGAGGACCACGTGATTGGCCGAATCAGTTGAGAGCGCATTGTGGATATGGGACTCTCATGAACGGCACAGCACTTCAGCCGGGGAAGAGGTCGGGCTCTTTCCTTGTGCGGACATGGGGATTCCGGCCCGGGGTACGCGGAGAGGAGCCAGAGGTGAGGTTCGCGGTTGGCTGGCGGGCCGCTGCGTGCTCTCCCCGCGCAGTCGCGCGGAGCGGACGCGACCAGTCCGGCTTCGTGTGCCGCGCGCACGGCTTCGGGGACCACCGGCCGGCTCCAGCGTCGGCGGCACGGTGACCCGGCCCGGGCAGCAGATCATGAGCATCGAGCCGGGTACGCCAATGCGAAAGGTCATTCCGCCGCGTCTGGTCGGGCCGTATCTGAACGGCCAGCGTTCCATCATCGCCGGTTTCGTCTACCGTGGGCGCGACGTCGCTTTCCGTGATCCGGCGGAATGCTTTGTCGCTCTCGGCCTCGGCTATGAGGGCTCCGAATTCACGGCCGACATGCCGGAGGTCTACTTCCTCTCCTGGCTGGCAAGGGAGATGGACATGTACGTGGCGGCTTCTAGACCGGGTGAGCCCGGCGGCGGCTGGCAGGAACTGTCCCCGTCCGCGCGCGCCACGATGGCCACCTCCCACGTCCGCGTTATCCCCGAGTTCTACACCGATCCCATGCCGATCCCGGTGGGCGCCTCCATTTCCCGGCTCACCGCGCGCGGCGATGACCTCATTGCCAGGTACGACGGACTGGCGTGGCGGCGGCCGACGAGGGAGGTATGAGCGAGCATGCGATACCGGCTCATGGCGAGCTTCCAGGGTGCGCCGTACCAGGCGGGCATCGGCCCGTCTGACGAAGAGGTGACCCTGTTCGCGGCCTGCCCGCCGCCGGAGGAACTGGGGTTCCGCTCCTCGTCGGGCCATTGGCGCAAGCGGGTCGGCGTCGAGGAAATCGACGCCCTGTGGGAATCGCGGCCCATCGGGCGATACCACGGCGAGCGCTGCATGGTGCTCGATGATCTCGGTGACCGGATGCACATCGCCTACCTCGGCCGGGACCTGTACATGGCGCGGCGGCTCGGTTTCTGGGAAGTGGACCGCGGCGTGTTCGAGGTCGTGGTGCCCCGCCAGGACATCACTGACCTGAGGGAAGAGCGGGGCGAATACGAGCTGGCCGTCCTCGATCCGGCCGGCCGCAGCCTGCCCGGCTCCTGGGACGGGGGCCACCGCGAGACCTGGGCGTCCAATCCGCGCGACTACGGCTCCGCACCCGACACCGGCCCTCTCCGCTCGCCGGTCGCGGGCCCCCCGCGCGGCCTGGTGGACACCGGGCCGCCGTGGGCCACTGACGCGCGCGGGCCGCAAGGTCCCGGCGGATGGGACGACGGCGAGTGGGACATGCGCGACGACCAGGGCCAGGATCCGCGGGACACGGGCACCTGGGCCGCCGCAGGCGATCTCGATCTGCGGGACGCGCCGGAGTCCGGCGACCCGTTCCCGCGCGGCCGGGGTGGCTGGCGCGCCCGCGATACTGGCGGGTGGGAAGCGCCGGACACCGGCGCGTGGGATGCCCGTGAGGTAGCCGAACGGGCCGCCCGGGAGGCCGCCGACCGCCGGACCGTGCCAGCCCCGCGGAGTACCGGAGGCTGGAGCGCCCGCGAGATCGCCGGCGCAGCGGCCCGGGAAGCCGCAGCCGGCCGTGCAACCGCGGCGGCCCTGGCCCCGCGGAACACCGACGGCTGGAGCGCGCCTGACGTCGCCAGCGCAGCTGGGCGGGATGGCCGGGAGAATGACCGCTGGGGCACACGCGAAGATCCCGGCTGGGACGCCCGGGGCAACGGCGGCTGGGGCATCCCCGCCCAAAGCAACGGCGGCTGGGGCACACGCGAGGATGCCGGCGGCTGGGACACCCGCGAGGCGGCGACGGCGGGCCAGCAGGAGGCGGACCGCTGGGATCCACAGGACACGGTGGCCTGGAGCCCGGTGAACTCCGGCGAATGGGATCCCCCCTCGGCGACGCAGTGGAGTTCCCGTTCCGTGAGCCCGGCTCACGCGCGGCCGCCCGCCGAACGCGATACGCGCGCGGTGGCCGAATGGGAACCGAACAAAGTAGTGCGCCCGTCGGACTACCAGCACGCGGTGGTACGCCCGTCGAAGCACCAGCGGACCCCGGACGCGCCGGTGGTCTGGCATGGCTCCCCCACTCCCGAGGACACGGGGCGCTGGGGCCCCCCGGCGCCGATGGATGGCCGGGGAAACCCGCCGCGACTCGCTATCGCCAGCGGGCCTTCGGCCGCGGCCCCCGCAACCGCGGTGGACCCGGGTGCCGCCTACGGCCTGGAGCCAGCCAGCACGGAGTCGGCTTACCACCAGCCGTTGCTGGCGCGCGAAACAGCAGCCGTGGCCGGGGCGAACGGGGCGGCCGTTGGCCGTCACGTCAGCCGGAGGTCGTCCGGTAAAACGCGGGTGACCGCGCAGACGGTGTTTTCTCAGCTAATGGAGCTGGCGTCAATCCCGCAGTCGGCCTACGCGGTGGACGCTGAGGTCGACGGGGCGATGTGCCTGATCCGGGCCCGGGGCGGCTATGAGGTATTCAGTTCCGCCGATCGAACGCGGCACGAGGTCCGTTTCTTCGAGGACGAGGAAGCGGCCTATTTCTACCTCTTCGGCATCCTCGCCGCCGAGGCCGTACGGAGCGGTCACCTCGGACCGCTGACGGCTCCGCCCGGGCACCGCAGCACGTCAGCGGAGCCCGGCTATCCGCCGGGCTTGCGATAACCTCTTGCGCCGGTACGGTGCTTGTCTGGTCGGCAGGCTGGTGACCGCACCTTGACGCAATCACTGCCTTCCGCTTCGGCAAGGCTGATACAGTGACCGAAAAAATACCCAGCACGATCACTGAACGCAACCATTTCAGAAACCTTACGTCCATTACGGATGGGCTGCATTTTGACGGCCGGGAGGACTAGGCTTCAACAGCCGACGGGGCTGACGGTCCCCCGCTCCCCAAGCAGCCCCGTCGGCCCGCATCTCAGTAGGCCACTGGACGGATCGGCCATTTATCGGGCGCGGCCGGCCGCGGCACCGCGCGGCGCACGAGATGCGCAGCAGAGTATTTATTAACTCTCCCCGGTTGCCGCGAATAATGCAGCCTACATTCTCCGGGATTTATGCACGTACCGGGCTTTCACTATACTTTTGCCGAATAGCACCGTCGAATTAATGCTTCCTCGTGGCCGCTGCTACCTGCTGCCCAGGATTCACGGCCGGTACGGTGGCAGCCGTGGCGCGCAGCAACCTTGACCCGGGTGTATTCGACCGCCGACGGCCGGCCGGGGCTGGAGGGCCATGACGGGCCGGCTGCCCTGGCCGCGTGCTGCGCGACCGGTGACCTCGCCGGGGCCGTCGAAGTGGCCGAAAGCCTGGTGGGCCTTGGTCCCGGCCTGACGCCGAGCGGGGACAGCATGATCAGCGGCTCGCTGCTGGCCCTTCGCCTGCTGGGCGGCGCGACCGCGGGCGGAACAAGAGACCTGGGGACTCGTGGCCGGGTGCGGAGCGGGCACTCGCCCTTTCTGTTCCCTGACGCACCGTTCTGCCTCCCGCCGCATATCAGCGAACCGTCCGCTGCCAGGATGACAACCATGACGCCTCACACTCCTTCTCCGGCCCCCCCGATTCCCGGCCCCGCGGCGAGCGCCGTAAGTAAGGGGGTGGGTGTCCCGGTCACCGGTGAGCAGTATGAGCTTTCCGCCGGGGATTACCGCGCCGTGGCAACCGAGCTGGGCGCCGGCCTGCGCGAACTCAGCCTGCGCGATACCCCCGTCATCTTCGGTTACCAGCCGGATGAGCTGCCCCCGGGCGCCGCCGGCCAGCTCCTCACGCCATGGCCCAACCGCGTCGATCACGGGCGCTATCACTTCGGTGGCAACGACTACCAGCTGGACCTCAGCGAAACGGGGAACGGCAACGCGATCCACGGGCTCACCCAGTTCGCCCCATGGGTGCCGGTGCGGCACGAGCGGGACAGTGTCGTGCTGAAGCACCGTCCGCACGGGTACGCCGGGTACCCGTTCTGCCTGGAGATCGACACTGAGTACCGGCTCACTCCCAACGCCGGCCTAGACGTTACGATCTCCGCCACGAACCGCGGCACGCGGCCCGCCCCGTACGGCTTCGGGCAGCACCCTTATCTCACGGTCGGCGCATCGGCGCTGGATGAATGGGAGCTGACTCTGCCCGCCACGCGCTGGCTGCCGGTCGATCATCGCGGTATCCCCTCGGGCCCGGCAGAGGACATCGACGGCGCCGTGTGTGATTTCCGCCGGCCGCGGGCGATCGGCGGCGCCCATCTTGATCATGCCCTCACCGGCCTGACGCGGGAGAGCGACGGCCGGGCGTGGGCGCACCTCCGCTCGGCCGGCGCCCAGGTCTCGCTCTGGGCCGGCGAGGACTGCCCGTGGCTCCAGGTGTTCACCAGCGACACCCTGCACGGTGACCGCCACCGCAAGGCGGTCGGCATCGAGCCGATGAGCTGTCCGCCCAACGCCTTCATCACCGGTGACAGCCTGATCGTCCTGTCGCCTGGTCAGACCGTCACGCATCGCTGGGGTATCCAGGCGCAACCGGCATAGCCGGGCGGCCGGCCTCATCCAGCCACGTCATGGTGGAAGTCTGCTATGTTTCTATACTTCTTCCATGGCATTGAGTATCAAGAGGAGTTCTTAGCCTCAAGCGAGGGTGTGCCGGTCGTAACGGCCAAGTTTGTCTGACCGGTGGTCGTACAGTGCGCCGGGGACCTCGGCGTGCGGGGTACCCTGCCGAGCTGACCAAGACCGTCCGGGCGCGTCGGCCGCCGGTCAGCCGGCCTCCCCCGCGCCGCGCCCGGCGTCACGCTCATGGAGCCTGGCCCCGGTGGCTCTGGCGATGACCTGCACGGCCAACGCGCGGTCTGCCTGAGGCAACCCCAGCGCCGCGACCGCGCGGACCAGGCCGCCATCCAGCGTCCCGTCTTCACCGGTAACCAGCGCGGTCAGCCGGTCCCGTGCCTGGTCACGAGCGGACCTATGCCCTGGCAGTACGGCGGCAGACCGCATCTGCCCGATGGCCCTTTCCTGACGCTGCCGAACCCGCTCACGCGACAGGCCCAGGTCATCGCCTATCTGCCGCAGGGTCTCCGGCGCGCCGCCCTGCATGCCTAGGCGGCGCTGCAAGACAGCCCGGTCCCAGTCCGAGCGAACCGCGCCCGCCAGCGCCGCGACCAGGGCACGGATCACCCCTGCGGTTCTCGCCAGCGACAGGCCGAGCTCCCCGGAAGGCGGCAGCCCGGTGAGCCCGGGCTCGGCGCACTCGGCCGCCCAGGCGGTCAGCCGCAGCTCGCCGTGCTCGTCCTGAAGGCGCCTGCCGGTCTCCGCGAGGATCTCCGCGGAGAATGCCGTCAGATCATCGAGGGCCGGGTGCGCCAGGAACTCAGCCTTCCGCTGATCGCTGAGCTCGCGGCCGTTTACCTGCTGCCAGACAGCCAGTACGACATCAGGGCCGGTCACACGCCGGACGCGCGGCGCGCTCCGGGCAGCCTCGCTGGCTGCCAGGCTGTCATCCGATACCCGCTCAAGCTGCGCACGCCAGTCGAACCCGGGATCACCCCGGAGTCTTGCCGTGATCCATGCCAGCTGCTCGCTGTCGGGCACATCCTCACCGTCAGGGATCATCCTGACCAGCCGCGACTTGATCCCGCCCCGGGTCCGGCCGTGCCGCCCGGCGATCTCCGCCAGGTCAGTCCCCGCGCGGACCTCAACGACCAGCTGTTCCTCCTCCTCCCGTGTCCACCGGGCGCCCGTCCTGGCGACGCGCTCGCCTTCGATCGCCGGCGGCTGGCCAGGGGAATCGGTAGTCATCGGGGGTATCCCGGGCATCGCTAGGAGAGGGACGGTAAGAGAGTGGCCATGTTGTCACTTATAGTCACATAGAAGAGTTCGTCACCGCTAGACGCGAGCACCTGGAGGTCGCTCCCGGAAGGCCGCAAGACGCAGCCCGCATCTACGGCCGCCTGACCGCAGCCGTCATCGCCTCAGGCCGTAACTACGAGACCGGTCCGCCGACCTGATGATCGCCGCCATTACTGCAACGAGCGTGATCACCCGGTAGCCCATTTCCACGCCTATCATGCGGGCCGCCGTGCCTCAGTCTCGGCGGGATGGGGAGATGCTGGCCGGCAGCCTAGAGCCCAGGGCTCTCCAGTTCGTGCGGGAATGGGCTGCCCTACGGCGTGGTGAGATCCTGGCGAACTGGGAGCGCGCCTGCTGGCGATCCGCCGGACCAGCTTGGCCGGGCCACGTACTCGGTGCTGCCGGTCTCCGGCAGCCGGGAGCGGAGCATGTGGCCGTGCGCGCCCGGATCAGGTTCTGCAGCTTCCGGCCGGTCAGGAAGGTCCGGCCAGATCCCACCGCGCCGCGATTTTCGCGACGCGCACGAGGTCTTCGGGAGTGTCGATGTCGTCGGGACGGCCGATGTCGCCGCATTCAACGAGCGTGATGAGATCGGGATGCGCGCGAAGGAAGGGGCGGGCCCCGGCGTCCCCGTGCGCCATGGTGAGGACTTCGGCCCAGTGCTCGCGGGCGATCAGGACTGGATTGCGCGGTCGGCCGCCGTAGGTAGCAACCGCGATGCTGGCGCTTCCCGGGCCCGAGCGGGCAATCACCCCCGGGCCGTCAGCCGCCACCTCCGGGCCATCAGCCGCCACCCCCACGCCGTCAGCCGCATTGGCGCCTCCGGCCGTGCCCCGACCGCCACCTGCACCTGAGCCTCCGGCTGCACCTGGGCGGCCTTCTACGGCTGGGTTTCGCCGGTCCCCGGTAACTGGGGCTCCGGCTTCGCTTGGACGGCGCCTATCCTCGATTGGGCCCCCGGCCAGGTTGGCGTCGCCTCGGTGGGAGGCGATCAGGCGCTTTACGCACGCGGGGCTGACGAGGGGCTGGTCGGCCAGGGCGATCACGGCGGCGCTGCATTCATCCGGGGGCAGTGCGCGCAGAGCCGAAAGACCTGCCGTCAGCGATGACCCCATGCCGGTGGGCCAGGCGGGGTTGTGCACGACCAGCGCTCCGGGCACAGCGACCGGAGCGGCCCCGGTGACCACGACGACGGGATCGGCTCCCCCGGCGCGCAGCATGCGGAGACCGCGGTCGACGAGTCGCTGGCCGACGATCTCGACCAGGGCCTTTGGCTGGCCGAGACGGCTGCCCTCGCCCGCGGCCAGGAGGATTCCGGCGACGCGCGGCTGCATGGGGCCAAGGCTACCGACGGACTGGGTGAGCGTCCCGACCATCGGTGGTTCGGCAGCCAACGGCCCTGGCAGGGGTTCTTGGGCAGGCGGCGGGTCGGCTTCGGGCCCGTTCCGGTCTTCGGCTCGCCGCCAGGGCCGGGCCCGTTCCGGTGTCCGGCTCTGGCGGCGGAATTCGATGGCGGCGGTATTCGATGGCGGCGCAGTTCGCGGCGGCTTAGGCTCGCGGTATGCTTCCGACCGCATCTGCTCGCGTTCTCGCTGGCTGCCTTCGCACTGATCGTGGTGCCGGGGCCGAGCGTACTGTTCACGGTGAGCCGGGCACTCGCGCTGGGGCGGATGGCCGGCGTAGCGACCGTGGCCGGGAACACCGTAGGGGTGTACGTCCAGGTGATGGCGGTCGCGTTCGGGATCGGAGCACTGGTCGAGCGTTCGGTGATGATGTTCACGATCATCAAGCTGGGTGGAGTGGCCTACCTCGTCTATCTCGGGGTCCAGGCGATCCGGCACGGGCGGCGGCTGGCTGAGGCGCTGGGGGCACGGATGGAACACAAGAGCGTCGCGCGGGTCATGGCGGATGGGTTCGCCGTCGGTATCGGCAATCCTAAGGCGATCGTCTTCTTCGCGGCCGTGCTGCCGCAGTTCGTTGACCGGCAGGCAGGCCATCTCCCGCGGCAACTGCTGCTGCTGGGCGCCGTGTTCGCCGGGATCGCGCTGCTGTCCGACAGCGCGTGGGCGCTGGCCGCCGGGACCGCACGCGCGTGGTTCGGCCGGTCGCCGCGGCGTCTGGAACTCGTCGGCGGCACGGGCGGCCTGATGATGATCGGTATCGGCGCGACTCTCGCCGTCTCCGGGCGCAAGGACTGAACCCTGGGGCGCCCTGATTAACTCGCGGGCGGCGGTGACGGGGTGGATACGGCCGTCGGTGGCGGTGAGCGGGCGGCCCGAACCTCCCCAGCGGAGCTGGATCAGTTCGGCGGCGACGGAGACCGCGGTCTCCTCCGGAGTGCGAGCGCCGAGGTCGAGGCCGATCGGTGAGCGGAGCCGGGCCAGTTCGGATTCGGTGAGGCCGGCCTCGCGCAGGCGGGCGAGCCGGTCCTCGTGCGTGCGGCGGCTGCCCATTGCGCCGATGTAGCCCGCGGGGGTGCGCAGCGCCACCTCGAGCAGCGGAACGTCGAACTTGGGGTCGTGGGTCAGCACGCAGATGACGGTGCGCTCGTCGACGGTCGCGTTCTCCAGGTAGCGGTGCGGCCATTCGACGATGACCTCGTCCGCGTCACGGAACCGGGCCGGGGTGGCGAAAACGCCGCGCGCGTCGCACACGGTCACGCGGTAACCGAGGAACTTCCCGACCCGGGCCACCGCGGCGGCGAAGTCGATCGCGCCGAAGACCAGCATCCGCGGGGGCGGCGCGAACGAGTTCACGAACACGCCCAGCTCGTCGTGACGGCGCTCGCCCTGCGTCCCGTAGCGGCGTATGGCCGTCTGGCCCTGGGCCAGCATGCCGCGCGCGTCGTCGTCGACGGCGTTGTCCAGCCGGTCGCCCGCGCCGAGGCTGCCCGCGGTCGTGCCGTCGGCGTGGATGATGCGCCGCGCCCCGATCGCACCGGGCCCGCTGATCACGGTGGCTACCGCGACGGGCTCCTCGCGCTGGACCGCGGCGGCCAGGTCACCCAGTTCGGGGAAGAGCTCGCGGCTGACCGGCTCGACGAACACGTCCAGGATGCCGCCACAGGTCAGGCCGACGGCGAAGGCGTCGTCGTCGCTGACGCCGTAGGTCCGCAGAACCGGCTGCCCGCTCGCGACGACCTCGCCGCACAGTTCGTACGCGGCGCCCTCGACACAGCCGCCCGACACGCTGCCGACCACTTCGCCGTCGGCGGAGACGGCCAGGGCGGCCCCGGGCTCACGCGGTGCGCTGCGGAACGTGCGGACCACCGTGGCCAATCCGAACGTCTCGCCCGCGTCCCACCACTTCATGATGTCGTTCAGGACGTCCCGCACGTGACCACCTCAGGCTCTCCGCTGCCGCTCCTCCAACGCTACCTGCGCCTTTATTATTTGCCGGGTCTTATTATTCGACGATCTTTGAGATGGGGATCTCCAGGATGTCCTGCGCGCCGGCCGCCTTGAGGGCCGGGATGAGCGTGTTGACGCCGCGCTTGGGCACCACGGTCTCGATGGCGTTCATGTTGCCGCGCGCGAGCGAAAGGATCGTCGGGGACGACAGGGCGGGCAGCATGGCGGTCACCGCCGTGAGCTTGTCCGCGGGGACGTTCAGCTTGAGCAGCACGTTGCCGCGGGCCTGGATCGCCCCGCTGAGCAGCAGCGCGATGTCCTGCATGGCCGCGTGCTTCGTTTCGTCCGCGTGCGCCGCGGCGCTGGCCACCAGCTCGGTGTAGCTGGTCAGCAGCGTGTCGAGGATGCGCAGGCCGTTCTTGCGCAGCGAGGAGCCGGTCTCGGTGAGGTCCACGATCGCGTCCACAATGTCGGGGACCTTGGCCTCGGTGGCGCCGTAGGAGGGAACCACCATGGCCTTGACCCCGTGGGCCTCCAGGAACCGCCTGGTCAGCGAGGGGAATTCGGTCGAGATCCGGACCCCCTCCGGGAGGTCGGCCGCGGTCTGCCAGGGGGCGTTCTCCGGCACCGCGAGCACCACCCGGACCGGCTGCGATGTGGCCTTGGAGTATTGCAGCTCGCCCAGCGACACCACGTCGGCCTCGGTCTCGGAGATCCAGTCGCGTCCGGTGATACCGAGATCGAACAGGCCGCGCTCCAGGTAGGACGGGATCTCCTGGGGACGCAGGAACCGGACCCGGTCGATCCGCGGGTCGTCGATGGAGGCGTGGTAGTCGCGGTCGGAAGAGCGCCGGACGGTCAGGTCGGCGGCGTCGAACAGCTCGAGGGTGGCTCGCTCCAGCGAGCCCTTCGGCAGGACGAGGGAGAGCACGGGCAAACCTTTCGTGGGCCGGGCGGGCAACGTACTCGGGCACGTACGCGGGCACGTGGGCCGATCGGTGGGCACGCGGGCGATAGAGGGCAGAACGCGATCGGCGTCTCGCCGCCAACCTTACGTCCCGCGACGGTCGCGCTCAGTTTGGCCGAACGAGTCTGTGGTGGGGGTGTCCGTCAGAGACGGGGCGAACTCCGCGCCGCGAGCCCGCGCAGCCGCGGCTGGCGAGGGCGACGGTCCGGCCCGGAGCAGCGGATGGAGCGCAGCAGCAGCGCGGCGTCCAGCGCGGCCACGACCGCCTCCCATCCCTTGTCCTCGCGGCTGCCGGGCAGACCGCACCGGTCGCGGGCGTCCTCGACGGTGTCACAGGTCAGGACGCCGTTGCCCACCGGGGTGCCGGAATCGAGGGCCACCCGGGTGAGCCCGGCGGTCACCGCGTCGCAGACATACTCAAAGTGCGGGGTGCCGCCGCGGATCACCGCGCCGACGCAGACCACCGCGTCGTTGTAGCGGGCTAGATCAGCCGCGACGACGGGCAGCTCGATGGCTCCGGCCACCCTGAGCACGACCGGATCGTCGATCCCGCAGGCGACCGCGGCGGCGGCGGCCCGTTCGACCAGGGCATCGGTGATGTCGGCGTGCCAGCGGGTGCCGAGGATGGCCAGGGTGAGTTCGGTGGCGTCGACCGTATCCAGCACGGGGCGCCCCTCGCCGCTCACGCGGACTCCATGATCGGGTCGGCCCCGGACGATTTGTTCGGCCCCGCAGCGGGCCCGTTCGGCACCGGCAGATTTTCGATCGTGTGTCCGAGCCGGTCACGTTTGGCGGCCAGATAGCGCAGGTTGTGCACGGTGACCGGCACCGGCAGCGAGACCGGCGTGACGCCGACGCCGTGCCGGACGAGGCCCTCGACCTTCGCCGGGTTGTTGGTCAGCAGCCGGACCGAGCGGACGTCGAGATCGCTGAGGATCTGCGCGCCGGTGGAGTAGTCGCGTGCGTCGACCGGGAGGCCGAGCTCCAGGTTCGCGTCGACCGTGTCCGAGCCCTGGTCCTGAAGCTGGTAGGCACGCAGCTTGCTGATCAGGCCGATTCCCCGGCCCTCGTGCCCGCGAAGGTAGAGCACCACGCCGCGGCCCTCCGCCGCGATCAGCGACATCGCGGCTTCCAGCTGGGCCCCGCAGTCACAGCGCAGCGAGTGAAAAACGTCGCCGGTCAGGCATTCGGAATGCACGCGGACGAGCACCCCCTCGCCGTCGCCGAGGTCGCCCAGCACCAGGGCCATGTGCTCGGTGCCGTCAACGGTGCTCACGTAGCCGTAGGCCTGCCACTCGCCGTAGGCGTTCGGCAGCCGGGTCCGGGCCATCTGGGTCACCACGCGCTCGGTGCGGCGCCGGTAGTCGATGAGCTGCTCGATGGAGATAAGGCTGAGGCCGTGCTCGTCGGCGAACGCGCGGAGCCGGGGCAGCCGGGCCATCGTCCCGTCTTCGTTGACGATCTCGGTGACCACACCCGCGGGCGGCAGGCCGGCCAGCCGGGCCAGGTCGACCGCGGCTTCGGTGTGACCACGCCGGCGCAGCACGCCACCCTCGGTGTAGCGGAGCGGGAACAAGTGCCCGGGCCGGACGAGGTCCGTTGGCTGTGTCTTTGGATTGGCCAGGAGCTGGATGGTCCGGGCCCGATCGGCGGCCGAGATGCCGGTCGTGATGCCCGCGCGCGCGTCAACGCTGATCGTGAACGCGGTGCCCATGTGCTCCTGATTGTCGCTGGTCATCTGGGGGAGCTGGAGCCGGTCGAGGTTCTCGCCGAGCATGGGCACGCAGATCAGCCCGCGCGCGTGCCGGATGGTGAAGGCGAGCAGGCCGGGAGTGGCCTTACTGGCCGCGAAGACGAGGTTGCCCTCGTTCTCCCGGTCCGCGTCGTCCACGACGATAATGGGCCGGCCCGCGGCGATGTCGGCGATGGCCTGCTCAACGCCGTCCAGTTTGGCGGCCCGGAGCACGGTGGGGCTGGAGCTTTTACTGGTCACGGTCGCACCGCCCCGCCGAGTAGCTTCTCTACGTACTTGGCGATCACGTCGACCTCTAGGTTGACCGTTTCCCCCGGCTGCTTGACGCCCAGCGTGGTGCGCTTGAGCGTCTCCGGTATGAGGCTCACCTCAAACCACTCCCCGGTGTCCGCGACGGAGACGATGGTCAGGCTGATCCCGTCCACGGCGACGGAGCCTTTTTCCACGACATAGCGGGCCAGGCCCGGGGGCATCGCGATCCGGACCAGGTCCCAGTGGTCAGCGGGGGTGCGCGAGGCGATGGTGCCCGTCCCGTCGACGTGCCCCTGGACGAGATGGCCGCCGAGACGGTCGGCGAGGCGGACGGAACGCTCCAGGTTGACCGCCGCCCCGGGCGTGAGCGTGCCGAGGCTGGACCGGGTCAGGGTCTCGCGCATCACGTCGGCGGTGAACGCGCCGCCGGTGTGGCTGGAAACGGTGAGACAGACGCCGTTGACCGAAATGGAGTCACCGTTGGCCACACCACCGGTCAGCTGGGGGCCGCGAACGGTCAGGCGCGCCGCGTCGCCCAGGTCATCGACGGCGACGACCTCGCCGAGTTCTTCCACGATTCCGGTGAACATCCCGCGTTTCCCTCCTCGGAACCAGCCGGTGGCTCCGGGGGACGCGGGCGGTAGCGCGCGTTTGAGGCGCGGCAGACGGGGACGCCTGACGCGCGCGTGCTGCCTCCCATCCGGACTTTAACCGTCGGTTCCGGAGTTTCACCGGATCAACCAAGGCGCTCTGCCGGTCTGGCCGGGAGCCTTGGGTCGCGGACTGTCACCGCCGGTTCGGACTTTCACCGACCCCGGAGCACGCTTTGTACTAAGTAACAGTGTGCCACACGAGCTATTCCGCCGCGATTGGGGCGTCGTCACACTGTGGGCCGTGCATGGATTGGTTCATCTCTGGACAGCCGGGTGATCTCGCGCATCTTGTTGGTCGCGTCCAGCGCGGCGACCTTGTAGGACTCGGCCAGCGTCGGGTAGTTGAACACGGCGTCGACCAGGTAGTCGATCGTCCCGCCGCAGCCCATCACCGTCTGGCCGATGTGCACCAGCTCGGTGGCACCCGTACCGAACACGTGCACGCCGAGCAGCTTGCGGCTCTCCGGTGAGACGAGCAGTTTCAGCATGCCGTAGGAATCGCCGATGATCTGCCCGCGGGCCAGCTCGCGGTAGCGGGACACGCCCACCTCGAAGGGCACACACTCCTCGGTGAGTTGGTCCTCGGTCTGCCCGACGAAGCTGATCTCCGGGATGCTGTAGATCCCGATCGGCTGGATGGTGTGCGCCGTGGGCACGGGCTCGCCGCAGGCGTGGTGCGCGGCCAGCCGGCCCTGCTCCATCGAGGTGGCGGCCAGCGCCGGGAAGCCGATGACGTCACCGACGGCGTAGATGTGCGGCACCTCGGTCTGGAAGAAATCGTTGACCTTGATCCGGCCGCGCTTGTCCGCGGACAGGCCGGCCCCGTCCAGGTTGAGCATGTCGGTCATGCCCTGCCGGCCCGCCGAGTACAGCACGGTCTCGGCGGGGATCTTCTTCCCGCTGGCCAGGTACGCGATGGTGCCCTCGGGGTGGGCCTCGACCGCGGACACCGTCTCGCCGAAGCGGAACGTCACGGCGAGGTCGCGCAGGTGGTACTTCAGCGCCTCGACGACTTCCAGGTCGCAGAACTCCAGCATCCGCTCGCGCTGCTCGACCACGGTGACCTTGGTGCCCAGAGCGGCGAACATGGAGGCGTACTCGATCCCGATCACCCCGGCGCCGGCCACGACCATGGACCGCGGGACCCGCCGCAGGTGGATGATCCCGTCGGAGTCGAGGACGGTCCGCTCATCGAAGGCGACGCTGACCGGGCGGGCCGGGCTGGTGCCCGTCGCGATCACGATGTTGGCCGCGCTGACCCGGCGGTCCAGGCCCTCCTTGCGGTCGATTTCGAGCACGTGCGGCTCGGTGAAACGCGCCAGGCCCGGCAGGATCGTGACCCGGTTCCGGGTGAGCTGACTGCGCACCACGTCGTTTTCCCGGCTCACCACGTGCTGGGTGCGCGCCATCAGGTCGCCGATGGTGATCTCTTCCTTGACCCGGTAGCTCTGGCCGTACATCTCGCGCTGGTCCAGCCCGGTCAGGTAGAGGATCGCCTCGCGCATCGTCTTGGAGGGGATCGTGCCCGTGTTGAGGCACACCCCGCCGATCATTTCCGGCCGCTCCACGAGCGCGACCCGGCGATCGAGTTTGGCCGCGGCGATAGCGGCTTTCTGCCCGCTGGGACCCGAACCGATCACCAAAAGGTCGAAATCATGCACATTTACCAGTGTGACGACCCGCGGGAGGAAAGAGAAGGCGCGACCGGCACCGATGGACTTTTAGAATGTTAAATGTGGTGGTGCGGGCGGTCATTTTCGACATGGGCGGAACGCTGACCCCCTGGAGCGCGCCGGGGTCGAGCCGGCGCCGCGCTCGGCGCTTATCGTGGCCGCCATGAAACGGGTAATGGTCACCGGGAGCGCCGGGCATCTCGGGGAAGCGCTGACCCGCGTCCTGCGCCTGGGCCCCGCGCTACGACTTCGGTTCCGTACTGGACCGGCTGAAGGCCGGCGACGATCCGCGCAGCCCGCTGGCCCGGGCCGTCGGCACCAAGGGCTACCACGCCGAGCCAACCGGCGTCTACACGGTCCGCTAACCTGGCCGCTGAGCAAGATCGGCTCCTAACGGCGGGGCGTGCTGGGGGTCACGACGACGGCGCGGCGGCCAGCACCGGGCGGCGCGCGGCAGTGGGGAGCGTGAGGATCACGGTGCGGCCCCCGCCGCGCGTCTCCTCGCACCGGAGTGCGTCGCCCATCGCTTCGGTGAGGTCGCGGGCCAGCCTGAGCGCCAGGCTGTTGGTGCCATTGCCCTGTTGCGGGACAGGCCCCTGGTCGGCGATGCGGATCTCCACCTGGCGGGCCAGGCCGACGGCGGTGAGGACGGGCGCGGCGTCAGCGGGGCTGCGATGCAGGGCGTCGGCCATCAGGCTGGCCAGGATGCGGGAGAGGAACTGCGCGTCGGCGATCACATCGGGCAGGTCCTCGGGGGTGCTGAGGGTGATGTGCTGGCCACCCGGACCCAGGTCGTCGAGGGCCGCGGCGACAACGTCGTCAAGATCAACTGGCCGGATATAAGTCTCCAGCGCCCCGGCGTGCAGCCGACTGAGATCGCTGAGGTCGGTGACGAGCCTGGCGATGCGGTCCACCGCGCGGCGCGCGGCGGCGACCAGAGCGGCGCGATCGTCCGGTGTGGCAGCGGCTCCGTTATTGGCCAGACCGGCCAGGGCCGCCTGGGCCGCGGCGAGCTGTTCGCGTGCCTGCTGACTGGTGGCGGCGAACAGGGCAGAGCGGGAACGGAGGTCAGCCTCGTGCTGGGCGGCGTGGGCGTTTTGCTCGTCCTGGCGGCGGCAGGTAATGCCGGCCACCACCTGGACCGCGCAAGCGGACAGAACCCTCGTGTCATCTGCGCCGAGCACGCGTCCCCGCCCCGCCAGCGTGAAGATCTCGCTGACCGGGAGTTCCACATCGGCTCCGGGCCCTTCCGGCGGCCGTTCGCCCGCGCTGGCCACGACGCATGGGCCTGCGTCATCCGGCCGCCGTTCCAGTAGGCTTACCGCGGCCAGGCCAAACATCTCGCGTATCTCCTCCAGCAGGGCGGGCAGGTCGCCGCGCCCGCGCAGCACGCTGGCCGCGAGCCGGCTGAGCGCGGCCGCCTCCGCGCTCGCGCGCGCGGCCCGCCCACGGCGCGAGCCAAGCGCGGCCAGGAGCCAGCCGAGCGCCGGTTCGCGCCGGCTTGAACCGTCGCGGCTGACCAAGTGCACGTCGATGTGCTCAGCCCGGCGCGCGAGCCTCGTCGGGGTGCTCCTACCCGTGAGCAGCGTAAGGAGCCGGCCACGGCGGCTCGCACCGAGAACCATCTGGGTGGCATTCTCGGCGTAGGCGAACCGCAGCAGTGCGCCGGCCACGTCGTCCCCGGGCACCTGCTGAAAGCTGCCGCCGAGCAACGCCACCAGCGCCCGCTGGGCATCCAGCGTCGGGGCATGGCCGGCCGTCAAGCCGTCGTCACAGTACACATGCACGGCGAGCAGGTCACTACCGGGGGTGCGAGCGGCGATCCTGGCGGCGCGCCGGATGACGGCCTCATCGTCGCGCTCACCGACGATGCCAACGACAATTCGCTCCCTGGTCTCCCACGGTGCGGCGATGCCGTGCTCGGCGCGGTACCGCTGCAGGCCCTCCTCCACCCGGTCAGCCAGCCAGAGCAGAGCCAGCTCACGCAGTGCGGTGAGGTTCCCGGGGCGGAAGAAATGAGAGAGCGCGGCCTCGATCCGGTCCGCCGGGTACACATTGCCATGCACCATTCGCCGCCGCAGCGCCTCGGGGGTCATGTCGACCAGTTCGATCTGGTCAGCGCGGCGTGCTATTTCATCGGGCAGGGTCTCGTGCTGTTCCACCCCGGTGACCTGTTTCGCCACGTCGCTGAGCGACTCGAGGTGCTGGATGTTCAGGGTAGTGATGACGTCGATGCCCGCGTCGAGCAATTCATCGACGTCCTGCCACCGCTTGCGGTTCCTGCAGCCGGGCACGTTGGTGTGGGCGAGCTCGTCGACCAGCGCGATCTGGGGGTGGCGAGCGAGGACCGCGTCCACGTCCATCTCGGTGAAGGCCGCGCCACGGTAGCTCATCGAGCGCCGCGGCACCAGCTCCAGTCCCTCGGCCATCGCCGCAGTCAGCCGGCGGCCGTGCGGCTCAAGGAGCGCGACGACCACGTCCGTGCCCCGTGACCTGCGCCGCTGCCCTTCGGCCAGCATCGCGTAGGTCTTCCCGACACCGGGCGCCGCGCCGAGATAAACACGGAGCTGTCCCCTGGCCATGGTCTCGATGTTCCTCGCACCGCGAGACGGCGGGCAGGGCACTTCCTCCCTGTGCGGGGGGCCGAACGGCTCCTTTGCCCCGGGCCGGCGAAGCTGGGTCACCAGGGCCCGCGGCCTTACCAGGGCCGTAACGCCCCGCTACTGAGAGCCTGGCCGCTGACCGGTGAGCTCACCTGAGCAGCTTCTGCACCTCACGAAACTTCGGATGCTGTGAATCGCGCAGCCATTCGAACAGCACCATCTCCGAAGTTACGACCTCCGCCCCGTGCTGCCTCGCCCGGTCGATCGCGGTCGCCCGGTCAGCCGGATCGCGTGAGCCGATCGCGTCAGCCACCAGCAGCACACCATGCCCCGAAGCCAGCAGACCGAGAACCGTCTGCAGGACGCAGACGTGTGCTTCGCATCCCGCCACCACAATCTGGCCCGCCCCGCCGGGCAGCAGCGCGGGAAAGCCCGGATCGGCAACTGCCGAAAATGCCGTCTTGGACACCACAAGCCGTGGGTAGGCGGCGAGCGGCGCAACCGTATGGCCCAGACCAGCCGGGTTTTGCTCGGTTGCGTTAACCGGCACATCGAGAAGCTGCGCCGCCTCCGCGAGCCGCGCAGCCCGGGCCACCACAGCCGCAGCGTCATGGATGACGGGCATCAGCCGCTCCTGCAGGTCGACCAGGAGCAGCACGGCGCCGTCTGCAGAGGCCAGCACACAGACGACGCTACTTCATCAAACGGCAGCAGCCCCAGGGTCACCCGGCCAAGCCGCCCACTCGGGACCGTCTGGGGCGGCGGTGAGCGCGGCTGTGCTGACGGTGACCGGGGCTGGGCGGGCCGCGACTGTTTACCGTGACTGGGTCTTGCCCCAGGCGGCGTGGGCGGTGGCTCGTTCGGCCTGGGCGCGCAGGGCCTGTACGGCCCGCGCCGGGTCGTCGGCGGAGTAGACGGCCGCACCGGCCACGAACACGTCCGCGCCCGCATCGGCGCACCGTTCGATGGTCTCCTCGCTCACTCCCCCGTCCACCTGCAGCCACACCGAGCCGCCGTGCGCGGCAACTAGGGCACGGGCGCGGCGCAGTTTGGGCAGGACCAGGTCAAGGAACCGCTGGCCGCCGAAACCGGGCTCGACCGTCATCAGCAGCAGCATGTCGACCTCGGGCAGTAGGTCGGCGTAGGGCTCCACCGGCGTGCCCGGGTTGACCGCCAGCCCGGCGCGGGCGCCGGCGGACCGGATCTCCCGCAACGTCCGGACTGGGGCCTTCACCGCTTCGGCGTGGATCGTGACGTTCCGCGCTCCCGCTTCGGCGTAGGCGGGAGCCCACCGATCAGGATCCTCGATCATCAGGTGGCAGTCGACCGGCAGGGTGGCGTGCTTGAGCAGCGACTGCACCACGGGGAGGCCGAGGGTCAGGTTCGGCACGAAGTGGTTATCCATGACGTCCACGTGCAGCCAGTCCGCGGCGGGCGCGACCGCCTCCGCCTCGTCGGCGAGCCGGGCGAAATCAGCGGACAGGATGCTGGGCGAAATCTGAACGGCCATAGGAGTCATTGTGTCGGACAGCCCGGACTGTCATCCCCTATGGGTAGCGTTCGGAGGGTGAGTACCGCTGAACCGTCCGGCACGCTGCTGGAGCGCGTCCGGAAGCTGCTGGCCAAGGCCGAGGGCGACGGGGTGACACCGGCGGAGGCCGAGGCGCTGACCGAGAAGGCCGCCACGCTGATGGCCAAATACGGCATCGACCGGGCGCTGCTGGCCGCGGCGCGGCCGGACACCGACAAGCCGGGCAACCGGCTCATCGACGTGCCGAATCCGTGGGCGGACGTCCGCGCGCACCTGCTGGCCGGGCTGGTGACCGCGATGCGCTGCCAGTGCGTGCTGCTGCCCGCCCGCAGCGGCAGGCGGGTGCACGTGTTCGGGTACCAGTCGGACCTGGAACGCGCCGAGATGCTGTACACGTCGCTGCTGGTCCAGATGGCGCACGGGCTGGCCGCGGCGGCGGTCCCGCCGGCGGCGCGGAGCGTTCGGGCCTGGCGGCGGAGCTGGCTGCTGGGTTACACGTCCGCCGTGATCACGCGGGTCCGCGCGGCCGAGGAGCGCGCGGCCGGCGACGCGGACTCGGCGCGGGACGGCGAGGGGCCCTCCACCGCGCTGGTCCTGGCCGACCGGTCGCTGGTCGTCCGCCGGCACTGCGAGGAGGCCTACCCGGTCACCCGCAAGCTGCGGATCACCTATTCCGGGAACGGCTACCGCTCCGGCTACGCGGAGGGCGAGCGTGCCGACATCGGCAGCAAACGCCTGCGTCCCGGCAACCGGGCGCTCAGCCGCTGACGCCCGCGTCCTGAGCTCCAGGCTCGCGGCGGAGCAGGGCGAGGAAGATCGCGTCGGTGCCGTGCCGATGCGGCCAGAACTGAGCGTAGCGGCCGTCGGGGGCCGGGCTGCGCAGGCCGGGGATCTCGGTGTCCGGGGCGCCCTCGCGGTCTGAATCGGGGGCGCCCTCGCGGTCAGCATCGGGGGCGCCCTCGCGGTCCGGAACCGGGGCGACCTCGCGGAGGGCGTCAGCCAGGATGGCGGGCGCATCCAGGACGGTGACGTCGGTGCGGCGGCTCAGCACGTCGCGGACCACATCGTGGGTCTCGGCGCGGTGCGGGGAGCAGGTGACGTAGGCGACCGCACCACCGGGGCGGGCCGCGTCGATGGCCGCGTTCAGCAGGTCACGCTGGAGGCGGCCGAGGTTCTCGACGTCCTCCGGTGACTTGCGCCAGCGGGCGTCCGGACGGCGGCGCAGCGCCCCCAGGCCGGAACATGGCACGTCGGCGAGCACGCGGCCGAACGTGCCGGGCCGCCAGGCGCCGGCCCGGCCGTCGGCGGCCACCACGGCCGTACCGGGCAGGCGGCGCAGGTGCGCGCGGGTCAGTTCGGCGCGGTGCGGCCGGACGTCGGAGGCGAGCAGGTGCGTTCCGAGCGGGGCGGTGAGCGCGGCGAGCACAGCGGACTTGCCGCCGGGACCAGCGCACAGGTCGAGCCAGGCCCCGGTGGCGGGTTCCGCGGTGGTGTGCGCTGGGCCGTTGGCCACGGGAGCGGGGACCACGGGCGCGCGGGCCAGGGCCAGGGCGGCCAGTTGGCTCGCCTCGTCCTGGGCGAACGCCCGGCCCCCGGCGACGGCCGGGATCGCGGCGGGATCGCCGCCGGGCAGGACGACGCCGAACGGGGACCAGCGAGCGGGTTCCCCCGCATGGCCGGTCAACCCCGGGGGGCCGGTCAGTTCCGCGGGGCTGGCCAGTCCCGGCAGCGCGGCCAGGGTGATCAGGGGGCGGGCATTGCCGGCCGCGAGGGCTTTCTCCGTCTCGGGCAGGCCGCTCTTGGAGTCCTCACCGAGCGCGTCCCGGAAGGCCTCGATGATCCACCGCGGGTAGCCGCGGGTGGCGGCCAGGTGGCCGATCGGGTCCGCCGTCCGGTCCGGGGCGATGATCTGGAGCCATTCGGCCTGCTCCCGCGTGCTGACCCGGCGGAGCACCGCGTTGACGAAGCCCGCGGGCCGCATGCCGACCACGTCCTTGGCGAGATCCACGGAGGTGGCGACCGCGGCGTGGCTGGCCACGCGGGTGGCGAGCAGCTGGTGAGTGCCCAGCCGCAGTACCTCGCGGACCGGCGGGTCGATATCGGCGGGCGAACGGTCGCTGCACAGGTTCAGGATGGCGTCGTAGGTCTGCAGGCCACGCAGCGTACCGTAGGTCAGTTCAGTGGCGAGGGCGGCGTCCCGGCCCTCGATGCCGCGCTCCCGGAGCAGCGCGGGCAGCAGCAGGTTGGCATAAGCGTCCCGCTGGTCGACGGCCCACAGCACGTCGTAGGCCACCCGCCGGACGGGATCGGGGCGGGTCCGCGGTCCGCGTGAACGGGGACGTGAACGCGGAGGGTGTGGCATCTCAGCCGAGCTTCGGGTTGGCCTGGTGCAGGCCGCGGGCCCAGTCGGCGGCTGGCATGGCCCGCTTGCCCGGCGGCTGCACCGTCCCGAGCCGGACCGGCTCGGTAGCCGTCCCGGCCAGCACGGACTTGCGGGTGACGAACAGCTCGCCCGGCGCCAGGGCCGGGACGCCGGCCGGGAGGCGGGCGGGGACACGGTCCGGTGGCTGTGGCTCGACCGGTCCCAGCTTCAGCCGGTCGCCGGCGAACTCGGTCCACGCGCCGGGCTCGGGGGTGCAGGCGCGGATCAGCCGGTCGATGGCCACCGCGGGCAGGCCCCAATCGACGTGCGCGTCGGCGGAGGTGAGCTTGGGGGCGAAGCTGACACCCTCGTCCGGCTGCGGCACCGGCCGGAGCAGCCCGGACTCGATCCCGTCCAGGGTGTCGGCGAGCAGCGTCGCGCCGGACAGGGACAGCCGGGCCAGCACATCACCGGAGGTGTCCCGGGGGCCCACCGGCTCGGTGACGACCCCGTACACCGGGCCCGCGTCCAGCTCCCTGACGATGCGGAATGTGGTGGCGCCGGTCACGTCGTCCCCGTGCCGCAGCGCGTGCTGGACCGGGGCGGCGCCGCGCCACGCGGGCAGCACCGAGAAGTGCAGGTTGACCCAGCCGTCCGGCGGGATGTCCAGGGCGGACTGCGGGAGCAGCGCCCCGTACGCGGTGACCGGGCAGCAGTCGGGGCCGATCGCCCGGAGCCGGTCGAGGAACCCCGGGTCGCGGACCTTGGGCGGCGTCAGCACCTCGATCCCCGCCGCACGGGCCACCCGGGCCACCGGGCTGGCCGCCACGTGGCGGCCCCGCCCGGCGGGGGCATCCGGCCGGGTCACGACCGCGGCGACCTCGTGCCGGGACTCCAGGAGAACCTGCAGGGCCGGGACGGCCGGCTCCGGCGTCCCGGCGAAAACAAGCCGCATCAGCTCACCGATCTTCCCGATAGCGCACCGAGTTCTGACTCAGAACGCCTTACCGAATGTGGGGTGCGGCGAAGCCTTCACCTCGGGGACGGTGACACCGGACCACTCCGCCTCGCGGATCGCCCGCATGGCCAGCTTCTTCTGCTCCGGGTCGAGCCTGTCGATGAACAGGATGCCGTCCAGGTGGTCGGTCTCGTGCTGGAAGCACCGCGCCATCCGCTCGGTGCCCTCGAGCGTCACCGGGTCCCCGTACATGTTGAAGCCCTTGGCCACGGTGCCCCACGCGCGCTTGGTGGGGAAGGCCAGGCCGGGGAAGGACAGGCAGCCTTCCTCGTCCGTGTCCTCCTGCTCGGACAGGTCGAGCGTGGGGTTGATCAGGTGCCCCAGCTCGTCGTCGACGAAGTAGGTGAACACGCGCAGGCCGACACCGATCTGCGGCGCGGCCAGCCCCGCCCCCGGCGCGTCCATCATGGTGTCGGTCAGGTCCTTGACCAGCTTGCGCAGCTCGGCGTCGAAGTCACGGACGGGGTCGGCCTCGGTACGCAGCACCGGGTCGCCGAAAAGGCGGATCGGCTTCACGCTCACGAAAAAAGATCCTCCCCGGCCGCGACCGGCCTCGTTTTACCTTGATCTCAGTGTATGGGGGACGTGTGCACCTCAGAGCCGGGATCGGGCCTTGAACGCGGCCTTGCGGGCCGCCTTGGCCACGCCCGGTTCCGGATGGTGGTTGCTGAGCGTGGTGAGCAGCTCGGTCACCCCCGGGTGCTCCACCCGCCACAACCCGGCCACCAGCTCCGCCTGCGCCTGCGGCGGGAGATCGGGCAGCAGCTCCGCCACCACATCCTCCGGCGCGGCCTCTTCCAGCAGGCCCGCGCCGAGGTCGACGAGCAGCCAGGCGCTGTCCTCGCGGCTGAGGCCGGCCTCTTCCCCGTGCTCGCGCAGCCAGACCGCGGCGTGCGGCCGCAGCACGGGATTGGCCAGGGCCCGGCGTACGGCGGGCACGGCCGCAGCGCCGACCCGGTCCATGACCGCGAAGGCGGCGCCGCGCAGTCCCGGTGATCCCTGGCTCGCGGCCTCGGTCAGCTCCTCGGCGGCCTGTTCGGGGGCGCGCCGCCCGAGCCACGCCGCGATCTCGGCCTCGCCGTCGTCGGCGTCGTAGTCGGCCAGCACCGCGAGCACCGCGGCGGCCCCGCCGTCGGCGCTACCGCCCACGACCGGCACACGCCAGCCCCGCGCACTGAGCCGTTCCCGGACCGCCCACAGCCCGATCGGCGACAAGGTGACGGTGAGCCCGGCCTCGTCATCTTCGTCCTCGTCGGCACCCAGCTCGACGACGCCGAGGTCGGCGAGCAGCTCCAGGCCCGGCGCCAGCCCGGGAGAGAACGCCGGGGAAAACGCGGGCGCGATCTCCGCTTCCGTTGTTCGCCCCGCGGGGCCCGTGCCCGCCGCTGAGCCCGTGCCCGCCGCAGAGCCCGTGCCCGCCGCAGAGCCCGTGCCCGCCGCGCGGCCCGCATCGGGCCCGTTCGGGATAATTTTCCCGTCCTCGGCCCCACCGGGCCCGTCGGGGGCATTGACGGTCAGCGCACCGACCGCGGCCGCGTACGCCTCGAAGAGGGCGTCGAGCCGAACCGGACGCCCGGCCGTGTAGAGCGCGGTGGCCAGGCCGTCCAGGTTCTCCTGGCTGAGCACGGCAGCCGCGGCCTCACACCACGTGGCCAGAGCCTCGTCGGGACGGCCGGACTCGAGCACGCCGAACCGTTTGCCGGGCCGGCGCGGTGGCCGGACACCGCCATTATGCCCGTCTTGGTGGCGATGGCCCACGCGGCGCGGAGCTCCTCGGCGGACACGTCGAGGGCACCCGCCGCCGCGGCGGCGTCGGCGGGGGTGAGGTAACCGCCCGCCGTGACGGGCCGGTCCGGGCCTGTCCAGGCGGCCAGGTCGCGCGCGACCCGCAACAGCGGCGCCACCCGCGCCGCGGCCGTCAGTTCCTCGCGGGACGCCAGGCGGACAGGGGGCAGCCGGGTGATGCTGCCGGAGCTCCGCGACCGTGGCGGCAGGCTCTGATGCGAGGTTGCCACGCAAGCACCTTACGACGTGGGTCAGCGTGCTTGGGGCCATCGCGCCGTTCACAGGACCTCCCCGGGATCGAGCTGGACCCGTACGGCGTGGTCCTTACGAGGGCTCCGGGTGGCCTGCGCGGACTGCAGCGCGCGGGCCAGCGCCGGGCCCTCGGCCCGCGGGACCCGGATCAGCGCGCGCACCGGGATGCTGTCCGCGTCCTCGGGGTTATCCTCCTCTTCGGGGTGGTCCCCCTCTTCGGGCACGGGACCGAGCACCTCGGCCGCCTCCGGGAGACCGATCACGCCGAGCAGTTCCCCGACCGCGCCGGCGGGCCCGGAGACGGCGGCCATCCGGACCGCCGGCGGGAACGACAGCTGGTCGCGTTCGGCCAGTTCACGCTCGGCGAAGCCGGCCGGGTCCCAGCGGATCAGCGCCTGAACCGCCGCCAGGCCGGCATCGGCGTGCACGATGACGTTTCCCTCCTGGCCCGCCGGGCGAACGAGAGCGGCCGCGGTCAGCCACTTGCGCAGCGTCTCCTCCCCCGCCCGCAGGCTCGGCCGCCCCAGCAGGGCCCACCCGTCCAGGAGCAGCGCGGCCGCGTACCCGTCCGCGGCGACCGGCTCGGCGCCCGGCGTGGCCACCACCACGGCCGGATCGGCGGGCACGGTGGCGAGCACGTTCTGGCCGCCGGAGAACCGGACCGGGACGGACGGAAAGGCGCGCCCGAGTTCTTCCGCGGTACGGGCAGCCCCGGTGACGATCGCCCGGACCTGGGTGAAGCCGCAGCGAGGGCAGCTCCAGCTGGCCGCGACCGCGCCGCACCAGCGGCACTGCGGGGTCTGCCGGGCGGCCGCGATCTCCAGCGGCCCGGCGCACACCGTGCAGCGGGCCTGCGCGCGGCAGCGACCGCAGGCGATGGCCGCGAGGTAGCCGCGCCGTGGCACCTGGACCAGCACGGGGCCATGCGCCAGGGCAGCCCGCGCGGTGCGGATGGCCAGGCTGGGCAGCCGCGCGCTCAGCGCCGCCCCGTCCCGGGCCAGTTCGTCCTCATCGGCCGCGGGCCGGACCCGGGGGGCAGCGGCGCGCAGGGCCCCCCGGTCCCCCGCCAGCGCGCGGGCCCAGCCGGCCGCGACCAGCTGCGTGAGCTCGGTGCTGCGCGCGAAACCGCCGATCAGGGCGGCGGCGCCCTGCCGGTGCGCGCGCAGGGCAAGCACCTCGCGGGCGTGCGGGTACGGCGCGCGCCGTTCGGCCAGCAGGTCGTCGCCGTCGTCCCAGAGCACCACCAGGCCGAGGTCGCGGACCGGCGCGAACATGGCCGCCCGGGTGCCCGCCGAGATCCGGGCCGAGCCCCGCAGAATGGACAGCCAGCGCCGGTACCGTTCGGCTGGCCCGAGGTCGGCGGTGAGGCAGACGTGCGATGCGGAACCGAGCCGGGCGGTCAGGGCCGCGTCCACCCGCGCCAGGTCCTTGACGTCGGGGACCACGATGACGACGCCCCGGCCGGCCGCCGCGGCCGCCGCCGTGGCGATGGCGATCTCGTCGGGCCATTCCGGCCCGGGCAGCGCCGACCAGGCGGCGCGGGCCCCACGGCCGTCGGCCAGAGCGGCCAGGAAGGCGTCCCCGGCCGGGTACCGCGCCCAGGAGCCCAGTTCGGGCCGGGGCGGGAGGCCCCCGGCGGGCGGCGACGGTTTGGCCTCGGTGCCCGCGTGCCGGGGCGGGATGGCCAGCCGAAGCACGTCGGCGAGGGTCCCGGCGTACCGGTCGGCGATCGCGCGGGCGAGCCCGGCGATCTCGGGGGTCAGCACCGGTTCCGGGGACAGCACGCGATCCAGGTAGGACAGCCGGCCCGGGTGGTCACTGGCGTCGGCGCGGCCCAGCACGAACCCGTCGACGAGCTGGCCCGCGAAGCGGACCCGGACGCGGCAGCCGGGGACGGCGGAATCCGCCAGCCGTTCGGGCACGAGGTAGTCGAACGGACGGTCCAGGTGCGCGAGCGGAATGTCCACCGTTACCCGGGCCACCGGCTGCTGCTGGGCGGGCGCGTTGTCGCGTGCCCGGGAGCGGGGACGAACGGAGTCCCGGGCGGGGGCCCGCTTGCCGCCCTTGCCCGAGCCGTTCGTAGCTGGCCGGGCCGGTCCGTTACCAGCCGGGACCGGGTCACCTGGGCCCGGGCTGGTCTGCGTCACGCTCCCGTCCTACCAGAACGGGAGCGGTGCTGGCTCCGGCCTGGACCGCGAGCGCCCTCGCATCGGTCCAGGGGCGCGCGCCCTCGCACCGGTCCAGGGGCGCGCCCTCGCACCGGTCCAGGGGCGCGCCCTCGCACCGGTCCAGAACGCGGGGTCCTTTCCCGCGCTAGAACGCGAGCGCCTGGGCCCGGCGGTTTACCTCGGTGCCCCGGCGCCGGCAGATCGCCTCGATGGGTGTGCCGGGGAGCGTTTCGTCCGCGGTGAACAGCCAGCGCAGGGCGTCGACCTCGCCGAAGCCGCAGTCGCGGAGCAGCGTCAGCGTCCCCTGCAGGCCCTTGACGATCTGGGGACCATCCAGGAACGCGGCGGGAACCGCGACCGAGCCATCGGGACGCGCGACAGCGAGGAGTTTCCTGTCACGGAGCAGTTGCTTCACACGGCCGGCGGGGATGCTGAGACGGGCGGCGACATCTGGAATCGGGAGCCAGTCCCCCACAAGGGCGTCGACCGCGGCGTTGATCTGTGCCACGAATCCAATTTCCCACGCCGCGACCGCAATGAAACACCCCGCAGAATTAATTCGAGACGCTGCCATTTCCGTCCGACGGGACGCCGCCATTCCCGGATCCATGGGGCAAAGCGCCCACGTGCGGCGCGGAGGCCGTCAGACCTGCCGGAACCGGTCGTTGAAGCGCGGGTCGTTCTCCCACCATGGGCGGGCCGGATCGGCCGCGCGGCCCTGCTCGTCTGGGTGCGCCCGCTCGTCCGGGCGGCCCTGATCGTCTGAGCGGGCGGGCTCCGCGGGTGCTGGCCCCGCGAGCGCTGGCTCCGCGAGCGCTGGCCCCGCGAGCGCTGGCCCCGCTGACCCTTCGGGCCGGCCGAAGCTCTGTTCCCCGGCGCCGTCCGCGCGGCGTCGCGGGCGTCCAGTTCGGCGTCGATCACGGCCGCCTCGGCCTCGTCCTCCCGCATGAACTGGATGAGCTGGGCCACCAGGAACGGCAGGCCAACCAGGTCGCCGAAGATCCACAGCGTCCCCCCGCCCAGGATCTGGTCGGTTTGCAGGCTGGGGCCCCAGGGCCGGGCCAGCGCGTGATAGTACCCGGCGCCGATCAGGCTGGTGTAGGCGATCACGGCCAGGCCGAGGAAGGCATCGCCGATCACCTCGACCGCGGTGATCCACAGGGACACCCCGTAGGAGTACGTCTTCGGCACCGGGTCAACGCGCAGCAGGGTCCAGAAGAAGACGAATCCCGGCACCATCAGGGCCATGTGCGTCAGCTCGCGCACGGCGTCGCTGTGGAACGCCGCCGTGTACCAGGTGGTGAAGTACATGACGAAGGGCACGGCGACCAGCGCCAGCGTGGTGATGGCCGGGAACGTCACCACCCTCGCCGCGCGGCTATGGATCGCGCGGTCGATCCGCTGGCCCGCCCCCGGGAACACGGCCATGGCCAGGGTCAGCGGCCGCCCGAGGGCCAGGAACAGCGGCGCCAGCAGGAGCAGCAGGATGGTCTGGAACGCCCGCATGTAGAACAGGACCCCGAAATAGGTCCCGAACGACAACATGGTCGCGATGACCACGATGCCGAGGCCGAGGCCGACAAAGTTCACCGTCCGCCACCTCGACCACGGCTGCCCCTGGCGGCGCAGCTGCCGCAGGCCGGCCAGGTAGCACCCGCCGAGCAGCACCACGAGCGCGAGCATCCACGCGTCCAGGGTCCACTCCGTCAGCGCGCGCACCGCCGTCAGTTCCGGCGGCCCGTGGTAGCCGCCAGCCAGCGCATGTGCCATGACTGCCACGCTATCGCCGCCTGCGGCCGCACCGGGCCCGGCCTGTCCTTTTGGTTCTTAGCGAGCGCCGAACGGAACCGATGCGGACGTTCCGGCCATATTCTGCGCCGCCGAATGAAAGTAACGGAACAACATACTCCGTATAAAAGTGCAGGTGCCCCCTTGCGCAGCCCCGTCAGCGGCCCCCAAGGTACACATAGCACCAAGACCTCACACCCCCTCAGAGGATGGGTCCGTACCATGCCACTGGTCAGCAAACGGCTCAAAGCGGCCGGGACGGCCACCGCGGCCGCCGCGCTCTGCGCGGGCGCGATCGCCGCCGCCGCACCGAGCCAGGCGGCCACGCCCCGCTCGGCGATCGCTGGCACGCATCCGTCGTGGGCCAGCTCGTCCGCGCGGGTCTCGGCGCAGCCGGTCACCACCGGCACGGTGAGCGCCCGCGTCTACCTGGCCGGCCAGGACCCCTCCGGCCTGGCCGCCTACGCGCAGGACGTCTCCCGGCCCGGTAATGCCGACTACGGCCACTTCCTGAGCCCGGCGCAGGTGACGGCGGAGTTCGGGCCCGCCAGCGCGCAGGTCGCCGCCGTGAAGTCGTGGCTCACCGGCGAGGGACTGACGGTGACCTCGGTCAACGACAGCGTCGACGGGTACGTCGCGGTGACCGGCTCGGTCAGTGACGCCGCCAAGGCGTTCGGTGTGACCTTCCAGAACTTCAAGGGCCCGGACAAGCGGACCGACCGGGCCCCGGCGCAGCCGGCCAGCGCCCCGGCCTCGGTGGCCAGCGCCGTGCTCACCGTGACCGGCCTGGACACCGCGACCCACCAGATGAAGCCGGGCGACACGCTGCCGCCGCCGGGACCGAACTACTGGGTCGCCGGGCCGTGCTCACAGTACTACGCGCAGAAGATCACCACCAGCGAACCGTCCGCGTACGGCAAGAAGCAGCCCTGGAACAACTGCGGGTACACCCCCAGCCAGGTCCGCGGCGCCTACGGCGTGAGCACCTCGGGGATGACCGGCAAGGGCCAGACCGTCGCCATCGTGGACGCGTACGCCTCGCCCACCATGCAGAGTGACGCCAACCAGTTCGCGAACGTCGTCGGGGACAAGCCGTTCCGCCCCGGGCAGTACCAGCAGTACCTGCCGAGCACGTTCACCGATACCGCGGCCGATGAGTGTGACGCGCCAGGCTGGTACGGCGAGGAAACGCTTGACGTGGAGTCGGTGCACGGCCAGGCGCCGGACGCGAACGTTCATTACGTCGCGGCCGCCAGCTGCAACGACCCGGACCTGCTCAGCGCGCTGGCGTACATCGTGGACAACCATCTGGCCAGCATCGTGAGCGACTCGTGGGGTGAGCCCGCCGACGACGCCACGCTGATCAGCGAGTACGATCAGGTGTTCGAGGTCGGCGCGATCGAGGGGATCGGGTTCTTCTTCTCCTCCGGTGACAGCGGCTACGAGGACCCGGCCGAGAACCCGGTCTCCGACCAGATCCAGGTGGAATACCCAACGTCCAGCCCCTGGGTGACCTCGGTCGGCGGCACCAGCCTCGCCATCGGCCCGAAGCAGAACTACGAGTTCGAGACATCCTGGGGCACCCTGCTCGACCCGCTGGCCCCGGACGGCAAGTCGTGGCAGTTCACGCCGCCGGGTGAGTACCCGGAGTACTACGACGGCTCCAGCGGCGGCGGCGTTAGCACGATATACACGCAGCCGTCCTACCAGCAGGGCGTGGTGCCCGACAGCCTGGCCACCAGCGTGCCCGAGGGGACGACCACGACCCCGATGCGCGTGGTGCCGGACGTGTCGGCGCTGGCCGACTCGAGCACAGGGATCCTGGTCGGGCAGACCACCCTGCAGCCGGACGGCACGACCTACGCCTTCTCGCTCAGCCGGATCGGCGGCACCAGCGTCGCCTGCCCGACGTTCGCGGGCATCGAGGCGGACGCCCAGCAGGCCGCGGGACACGACCTGGGCTTCGCTAACCCGGCGATCTACCAGCGGTACGGCACGGCCGCGTACAACGACGTGACCGACCATCCGCTGGGCCCGGGCTACCTGGCCGAGGTCCGCAACAACTACACCGATCCCTACACCAAGACCGGCCCGCTCGTAACCTACCTGCGCACGCTCGGCATCGACGGCGAAGGTGCTGCGGCGCTCCCCGCAGTCGAGGGGTACGACGACTCGACCGGTGTCGGATCGCCGAAGTACTACATCCAGTCCTACTTCCAGCGCTGACGGAGAGAAAAAAAGCGGGGCGGCCCGGTGGGCCGCCCCGCTTTTTCGTGTACTTCTTACCCCAGGTGCTGGGCTATTTCTTTGGCGGCGTCCTGGCCGTAGGCGCCGGCGAAGCGCTCGGTCAGGGTGGCGCTGGTCAGCTGGTATTCCTGGGTACCGACTGTTTCCAGGGCGGACGCCGCGACCAGGCAGCCGAGCTGGCCGGCCCGCTCCAGCGAAAGCTCCCAGGCGATGGCGGCCAGGAACCCGGCCCGGAACGCGTCACCGGCGCCGGTCGGGTCGACGGCCTGCACGCCGGGCACGGCGTGCACCGTCACCGGGTGCTGACCGGCCTGGGTGACCCGGGCGCCGTCCGGGCCGAGCGTGGTGACCTGGACGTCGACATGCCTGCCGATCTCGTCGGCGTCCCAGCCGGTCTTCTGCTCGATCAGGGCCAGCTCGTACTCGTTGGAGAACAGGTAGGCAGCCCCGTCCACCAGCGCCCGGCTCTGCTCGCCGTCCATCCGCGGCAGCTGCTGGGAGGGGTCCGCGGCGAACGGTATCCCGGCTCCCGCACAGCCCGACGTGTGCCGGAACATCGCCTCCGGGTCGTCGGCGCCGATCAGGACGAGGTTGACGCCCCCAGCCCGCCCGGTCACGTCGATGATGGAGATGTCCCGCGCCTCGGCCATCGCGCCTGGGTAGAACGACGCGATCTGGTTGCCGGCCGCGTCGGTCGTGCAGACGAAGCGCGCCGTATGCGAGCGCTTCGACTCCAGGACGCCGGTAGTGTCCACGCCGTGCGCTTCGAGCCAGGCCCGGTAGCTTGCGAAGTCCTGGCCGACCGCGCCGACCAGGAGCGGCCGCAGACCGAGGCAGCCCATGCCGAAGGCGATGTTCGCGGCCACGCCACCCTGCCGGATCTCCAGGCCGTCCACGAGGAACGACAGGGAGACCCGGTCAAGCTTGTCCGCTATAAGGTGCTCGGTGAACTTTCCAGGGAAAGTCATCAGGTGGTCGGTGGCGACCGACCCCGTGACGGCGACCCGCACCGGTCAGTGGAAAGAGTCGCCGCAGGCGCAGGAGCCTGACGCGTTGGGGTTGTCGATCGTGAAGCCCTGCTTCTCGATCGTGTCCACGAAATCGATGGTCGCCCCCATCAGGTACGGCGCGCTCATCTTGTCCGTGACCACCTCGACGCCGCCGAAGTCGGCCACGATGTCGCCGTCAATCGCGCGGTCGTCGAAGTAGAGCTGGTAGCGGAGACCCGAGCAGCCACCGGGCTGCACGGCAATGCGCAGCTTGAGATCGTCGCGGCCTTCGCCGGCGAGCAGGCTGCTGACCTTAGCGGCCGCACCCTCGGTGAGGATAACGCCCTGCTGGGTGGTCTCTTGCTGAACGCTCATATGTTCTAGCTCCCGCCTCGGGTGTGGTTCCGGCGTGATGGGACGTGCTGTTTCTTACCTTCAGTGTGCCCGACTGTCAGCCACAACGATAAGCCCGGCACGGACATTCCGCGCCCCGTGGTGTGAGGTTTCATCCGCAAGGACGATTTCGCCCGGGGGCCTGGTCACCGCCCGGGCGGCGTCACAGCCCGGGCGCACCCCACACGGGGAACCACCGGGATAGGTCCTGCTCGATCTTCAGGTCGCCCTCCAGGACCCCCTTGACCTGCAGCTCCAGCGCGCTGTCGCGCCGTTCCCCCGGCAGCGGGGCGAACGGGTAGAACGTGCCCCGCTTGAACAGGTACACCAGCGACAGCCGTCGTTGCGCGTCGTCCCGGAAGGCGACGAGCGTGCAGAGCAGCTGGGGGCCGAAGCCGTTGTCCACCAGCGCGGAGTTCACCGCGTGCAGGTCGGTGACCAGGTCCTCGAGCTCGGTGGACAGGTGCGAGCTGACGAGCCAGGTGAACCCGTAGGAATCCCTGGTCACCTCGACCGGCAGCGAGCCGCTCTTCGCCCCGCTGAGGTCGAGCAGTTCGCGGACGTCCTGCTCGACGTCCGCGAATGCCCGGCCCTCGACGGGCCGGAAGCACACCGATCCGGTCCCGGTCGGGGTAAAACCGGTTGCCGCCTCGAGCGTCACCGCCGCGGACGGCAGCTGGAACAGCACGTCCAGGTTGGGCTGGACCGGCTTCGTCCGGCCGAGCAGCGTGTCCAGGAAGCCCATGGTTACCGCTGCCCCAGCTGCTGGGAGATCTTCGCGAGCTCCGCCAGCCGCTTCTCCAGCGGGGGATGCGTGGAGAGCAGGTTCGACAGCGACCGCTGAGCCTGGCGCTGGGGGCTGAGCGCGGGGACGAAGAAGAAGGCGTTCAGCGGCTCGGCCGCGCGCAGGTCCTTGGTCGGGATCCGCGCGATGCTGCCGCTTACCTTCTGCAGCGCGCTGGCCAGCGCGGACGGCTGCCCGGTGAGCAGGGCGCCGGACCGGTCAGCAGCCAGCTCACGGTAGCGCGACAGCAGCCGGATGAGCAGGAAGCTGATCGCGTACACCACGATGCTGACGCCCATGATGATCAGCAGGACGGGCAGCGCGCCCTGGTTCCCGTTGTTGTTGTTGCCGCCCCGGCGGCCACCGCCGCCGAACAACTCGCCGTAGAACGCGAACCTGATCATCAGGCCGGCGATGATGGCGAGGAACGAGGCGATCGTCATCACCATGACGTCCTTGTGCGCCACGTGCGACAGCTCGTGCGCTATGACGCCCTCGAGCTCTTCGTTCGTGAGCCGCCGCTGCAGGCCATCGGTCACGCAGAGGACGGAGTTCTTGGTGTTCCGGCCGGTGGCGAAGGCGTTCGGCAGGTCGGTCGGGGAGATCGCCACGCGGGGCTTGGGCATGTCCGCGAGCGCGCAGACCCGGTCGACGATCCCGTGCAATTCCGGCGCCTGCTCCGGGGTAACGAGCCGTGCCCCCGCCGTGGAGAGAGCGATCTTATCTGAATAGAAAAGGGATCCGATGGCTATCCCGCCACCCAGCACGACCGCGAAAAAGACGACCGCACCCTCGGACGCCTTGAGCACGACCGAGATCCCGATGATTGCGGCGACAAACGCCACGAATACGAGCCCGAGCAGGAACATGGTCAGGCCCATGCGGACCGTCAGTCCCCGGTCGGGCGCATACCTAGTGCGCGCCACCACGTCACCTCCAGTTCAAGGGCCAGGACGGGCGAAGCCAATCCTGGTGTCACTACTACCAATGTATCCAGGTGACGCTGGAAAGGCTCTGAACGTTCCCTATCCGTACGCTGAGGGGTGTACCGGTGGTGCGTGCTCTGGCTCAGCCGGCTCAGCCGGGGATGAGCCCTTCGCCCGTCATCATCTTGCGCACCTCGGCCAGGTCCGCATCTTCGTAGGGCAGGATCAGTTCCGATGGCTGAAGGCTATCCGGCGGAACGGGTGTCCCGGCCGCGCGAACCCCCGCCGCCAGAGCTTTCAGCGCACGGCGGAATTCGGCCTCGTCGCCGCGCTCGATGGCGTCGGACAGCTTCGCATCCAGCTCGTTCAGCCCGGCCGCGGCCGCGTCGTCGACGCGGAGCTGGCCCTCGCCGAGAATCCGGACGATCATGTGCCGTCACCGGTCCGCGGCGGATCGGCCGAGGGAATCGCCGACTCGCCCACGTCGGAGGCGGGGATGGCCGTCTGGGCCGGCTGGGCTGGCTGGGCGGGCCCGGCCCCATCGGCCGCCGGGGCGGCGGGCCGGGTCGCCTGGCCGGCCTGCGCGCTGTTCTGCGCACCGTTCCCGTGGGTGCCCGCCTCCAGCTCCGGCGTGGACCCGGTGCCGATCTCACCCCGCAGCTTCTGCAGCTCAAGCTCGACGTCGTTCCCGGCGCCCATCCGGTCGAGCTCGGCCTGGATGTCGTCGCGCGGGGCGCCCGAGACGTCTTCCAGCGCACCGGAGGCCAGCAGCTCGTCGATGGCACCCGCACGGGCCTGCATCTGCGCGGTCTTGTCCTCGGCGCGCTGGATGGCCATCCCGACGTCGCCCATCTCCTCGGAGATGCCGGAGAAGGCCTCGTTGATCCGGGTCTGCGCCTCGGCGGCGGTGTAGGTGGCCTTGATGGTCTCCTTCCGCGTGCGGAAGGCGTCCACCTTGGACTGCAGCCGCTGCGACGCAACCGTGAGCTTTTCCTCCTCGGCCTGCAGCGACGCATACTGCGCCTGCAGGTCGCTGAGCTGGCTCTGCGCCGACGAGCGGCGGGTCAGAGCCTCGCGGGCCAGGTCCTCGCGGCCGGCCCCGAGAGCGTCACGAGCCTGCTTCTCCAGCTTGTTCGACTGCTGCTGGATCTGGTTCATCTGCAGCTCGACGCGCTTTCGCGACGTGGCGACATCCGCGACACCACGCCGGACCTTCTGCAGCATCTCGAGTTGCCGCTGGTAGGAGTAGTCGAGGGTCTCACGGGGATCCTCCATCCGGTCCAGGGCCTTGTTGGCCTTGGAGCGGAAGATCAATGTGACCCGCTTCATCACGCTCATAGACGCGGCCGTCCCCTTCGTGCCTGTGCCCGCCTCCATGCCGCGGCTGCCGTCGTCGCGGCGTGCAGGGCAGACACTGCCGCCCAATTATCAATTCGCATCCACCCTACGCGGTGCCCCGCGCACGGGCGACCATGACCGCCAGCCGGTTTAATGGCCCATCCCGGCCGTCCCCACAAGGCGGTCCGTTCTAATAGGCTGATCGCGTGTTCCGACGAGGTAGCGCCCGGCCGCACGGCCGCACCGCCCAGGACGACCAGGGCGAGCAGAGCCCGGGCGCCGCGCAGACGACAAAGACGGCCGAACCCGGACGGGCCCGGCCGACCGCCGAGGCGGCCAAGGGCCACCCCACGCCCAAGCGCAGCGAGGCCGAACGGGGACGCCGGCAGGGCATCACCGGCACCCCGGGGCGCCCGGGACCGGGCCGGGGCGGATCCGCGCGGGGCGGATCGGGACGCGAGGGCAAAGAGGACCGGATCCGGCGCAACGAGGCCATGCGCCGCGGCGAGGACTGGGCGCTGCCGGCCCGGGACCGGGGCCCGGTGAAGGCGCTGGCCCGGGATTACGTTGACTCGCGCCGGCGGCTGAGCGAGTTCTACATGTACGTGATGGTCGCCATCATAATTGTCCTATTCGTCCGCACGGCCTCGATACAGCGGTATGCCGAACCGGTCGCGCTGCTGCTGATCGTCTTCGTGATCGTCGACGCGTTCTTCCTGAGGAACAGCCTGCGGAAGCTGATCGCCCAGCGGCTGCCGGGCGAGAGCACGCGTGGCGTGACCATCTACGCGGTGTTCCGCGCGCTGCAGATCCGCCGGTTCCGGGTGCCGCCGCCGCGGGTCGGCCCCAGTTCCAAGGTCTAACGTCCCGCCCGGCGGGTGGAGCTTTGGCTCAGCTCGCCGGGTGCAGGCTCATCGGGCCGTATTCCTTGCGGTCGTCCTCGAGCAGCGTCACCTGGTCCACGCCCGCCTCCAGCAAGCCGCGCCAGTTCTCCCCGAGCCAGCTTTCGGCGTCGCCCTGGCTGGCGAAGATGGCCTCCGCAAGGTCGCCCGACGAGACCACCGCGCCGTCCGTCTTTTCATAACGCCAGGTCCACGGCATCCCGTGTCGCCTCCTCAAAGCTCTAGGTTGTGCGGCTAGCGACATTACCGAACGGAGCCGGGGCGCGGGCACACCGGCGCGATAAAACCGCTGGATCAAGGGCCGGGAAATGCGGTCATCGGCCCGGAAAGGGAATCGCTGGGGACAGGAGACCCCGGCGACAAGAACTTCGGCGACAAGAGACCACGGACAAGAAAAAGGCGCCCGGCGCAGCGGAGCGCGTCAGACGCAGAAAAGAATGGCCCAGACGGCCTTGCCCCGGCCGACGACGGGGCTCCATCCCCATACGTCGCACAGCGCGTCCACCAGCTGCAGGCCACGTCCGCATTCGCTCTCGAAGCTGGGCGCCCTCAGCACGGGCGCGGCGTCGCTGGGGTCGAGGACCGCGCACATCACCTCGCCGGCGCGGCGGAAGAGCCGCAGGCCGATCCGGGTGTCGGCGCGACCGGGGCTCCGGTCGTCTACGGCGGCGCCCGCATCGGTGTGGCAGATGGCGTTGGCGACCAGTTCGGCCACGATGACCTCGGCGTCGTCGGCCAGCGGGTTCAGTCCCCAGCGCTGGAGCGTGGCCCGGGTGAAGCGGCGTGCGGTCTTGGCCGGCTGGGTCCCGGGGGCCAGGGCCAGGGCCACCACGGAAGGGGCGTCCCACCAGTCCGACGGCATCCGCACGACGCGCGGCCGGTCCGGCAGCGGGCGCTTGGGCGCGGCCTCAGCGATCGCCGCCCGCGTCATGGGGCGGACCCTCGTCCTGGTCGGCAGCGGGGCCTTGTATCTGTCCCGGTTGTGGGCGCTAACGACCGGGTTCAAACGTTCCGACCTCATCGCGACCCCGGGGAGCACTGGTTTCCGCCCATCTTTTGATCGGCGCAGGGCCCATCTTGCCGGACCTCTCATGCAGATGCAAGGCCAAATGCACGTTCATTTGACACGTGCAGACGAGCGGGCAGTTCAGCGTAACCAGCGGCGTAACCAGCTTGGATGCCCTAATAGATCGGTATCAACGGTTAGAGTTCTTTAACGCATGCTCAGGCCCCGGGCCGAATGGCGCGGGCTGGGGCGGACGGCTTGCGGTTGCGCCGGGCGCATGTTGCGGCCTGCTTTTCGGGAAACTTTTCGGGAGTCGCTCATGCTCGTGGCTGGGGTGGACAGTTCCACTCAGTCCACAAAGGTCGTACTCTGCCAGGCCGAGGACGGTGCCATCGTGGCCACCGGGTCGGCGCCGCACCCGGACGGTACCGAGTGCGATCCTGCGTACTGGTGGGAGGCCCTGTGCCAGGCGGGCGGCGGCCTGCTCGACCGCGCCAGCGCCATCGGCGTGGCCGCCCAGCAGCACGGGATGGTCGCGCTCGACGACGCGGGCGAGGTCATCCGGCCCGCCATCCTCTGGAACGACATGCGGGCCGCACCGCAGAGCCGTGAGCTCATCGCCGAGCTCGGCGGGCCGGCCGAGTGGGCCCGCCGCACCGGCAGCGTCCCGGCCGTGTCCTTCACGGTGACCAAGCTGCGCTGGATGGCCGAACGGGAACCGGAATCGGCGCGGCGGCTGAGCTGCGTGGTGCTGCCGCACGACTGGCTCACCTGGCGGCTGGGCGCGGACGAACCGGTCACCGACCGGGGGGACGCCTCGGGCACGGGCTACTTCTCCCCCGCCGAGGGGCAATGGCTGCCCGACATCGCCGAAAGGGCGCTCAGGCGGCCGGTGGCGACACCGCGGCTGGCCGCCCCGGCCGAGGTGGTGGGGCACACCACCGGCGGGGCGGTGCTGTCCCCCGGCACGGGCGACAACATGGGCGCGGCGCTGGGGCTAGGGGTCGGGGAAGGCGACGTGGTGGTCTCGATCGGCACGTCGGGCACGGCGTACGCGGTGACCGAGGTGCCCGCGGCCGACACCACCGGCGCGGTCGCCGGGTTCGCCGACGCGACCGGGCGGTTCCTGCCGCTGGTGGCCACGGTCAACGCCGGGCGCGTGCTCACGCTCACCGCCCGGCTGCTCGGCACCGACGCGGAAGGCCTGTCCGAACTGGCGCTGGCCGCGCCGCCCGGGGCGGGCGGCCTGACCCTGCTGCCCTACTTCGACGGTGAGCGCTCGCCCAACCGGCCGGGCGCCACCGGCGTGCTGAACGGCATCACCGGTACGTCCCTGACACGCGAGAACATGGCCCGGGCGGCGGTGGAGGCCGTGCTGTGCTCCCTCGCCGACGGGATCGACCACCTCGGCGCGTGCAGAATCACCCCCGAGCGGGTGGTGCTCATCGGCGGAGCGGCCCGGTCGCCGGCCGTGCGGTCCATCGCGCCCGCCGTATTCGGCGTGCCGGTCACCGTGCCCGACCCCGCCGAATACGTGGCCATCGGCGCCGCCCGGCAGGCCGCCTGGGCGCTGTCCGGGGCCGCCGAGCCGCCGGACTGGCCGGGATCGGCGGCGGCCATCTTCACTGCCGAACCGCGCCCGGACATACGCGACCGATACGCCACGCTGCGGGATGACACCGCGGGGTGGCACGAAAGGAGCCGTTGATGAGCCCCGAGACGAATGACCCGTACGTGCCGCGCCCGGAAGACAAATTCTCGTTCGGTATATGGACCGTCGGCTGGCAGGGGGTCGACGTTTTCGGCGGCCCGGTGCGGCCGCCGATGCCCGCCGACCGGGCCGTGCGCAAGCTCGCCGAGCTGGGCGCCTACGGCGTGAACTTCCACGACAACGACGTGTTCCCCTTCGAGGCGGCACCCAGCGAGCGGGATGAGCTGATCGCCACGTTCCGCAAGGCCCTCGACGACACCGGGGTCGTGGTGACCACGGCCACCACGAACCTGTTCGGCCACCCCGCCTTCAAGGACGGCGCGTTCACCGCGAACGAGCGGGAGATCCGCCGGTTCGCGCTGGCCAAGGTGATGCGCAACCTGGACCTGGCCGCCGAGCTCGGCGCGAAGACCTACATCTTCTGGGGCGGCCGGGAGGGCGCCGAGTCGGGCGCGGCCAAGGACATCCGCACCGCGCTCAGCCGGTACGCCGAGGGCCTGAACATCCTCTGCCAGTACGTCACCGAGCAGGGCTACGGCATCCGGTTCGCGATCGAGCCCAAGCCGAACGAGCCCCGCGGGGACATTCTCCTGCCGACGGCCGGGCACGCGATCGCGTTCATCAACGGACTGGCCTATCCGGACATGGTGGGCATCAACCCGGAGATCGGGCACGAGGAGATGGCCTCGCTGAACTACGCGCACGGCATCGCCCAGGCGATGTGGCACGGCAAGCTCTTCCACATCGACCTCAACGGCCAGCACGGGCCGCGCTTCGACCAGGACCTGCGGTTCGGCGCGGGCAATGCGCGCGGGGCGTTCTGGGTCGTGGACACGCTGGAGCAGGGCGGCTACGACGGGCCGGTGCACTTCGACTACAAGCCGCCCCGCACCGAGGACGACGAGGGGGTCTGGGTCTCCGCGGCGGCCTGCATGCGGAACTACCTGATCCTGCGGGACAAGGTGCGGAAGTTCCGCACCGATCCGGAAGTAATCGAGGCGCTGGCCGCCTCGCGGGTCGAGCAGCTCCGCGAGCCCACGCTGGCCGAGGGCGAGACCTGGCGTGACGTGCGGGACGCGGCGATCGACATCCCCGCCTTCGCCGGCCGCGGGATGGGATACGAACGGCTGGACCAGCTCGCGCTGGAGCACCTTTACGGCATCCGCTGACAGCTTCCACTAAACATGGGGGCCGGGACGGAGTAATTTCCGTTCCGGCCCCGTTGGCCTACCCAGGGAACCGGGATATGCGGCGCTCGACGATCAGGGACGTGGCGGCGGACGCCGGCGTGTCCATCGGCACGGCCTCCAAGGCACTGAACGGCCAGGGCCTGCTCGCCCGGAGACCCGCGAGCGGGTGGCCGAGGCCGCGCGCCGTCTCGGCTTCGCCCCCAACCCGCTGGCCCAGGCGCTGCTGGCGGGGCGCACCAACACCGTCGGGATGATCACGACGGATAGTTTCGGGCGGTTCAGCATCCCCGTCATGCTGGGCGCCGAGGACGCGCTGGTTGCCGGGCGGTTCTCGGTGTTCATGTGCGACACCCGGGACGACCCGGAGCGGGAGCACCGCTATCTCGAGGTGCTGGCCGGGCGGCGGGTCGACGGGCTGATCGTAACGGGGCGGCGGATCGAGCCGCGTCCCCCGATTGATGCCGGGCCCGGTATCCCCGTCGTGTACGCGATGACTCAGCCCGACGGCAGCGACGGGCCCGGCGGGCCGGCCGTGCTGCCCGACGACGTGGGCGGCGGCGCCGCGGCGGGCGCCCATCTGCTGGAGACCGGGCGGCGGCACATCGCGCACATCACCGGCCCCCAGCGGTTCCTGGCCGCCCGCCGGCGGGCCCGGGGGCTGCGGGGCGTCCTGGACGCGGCGGGCGTGCCGCTCGCGGCCGTGGACGTTCTGAACGGGGAGTGGAGCGAGCGATGGGGCCGGGAGGCGGCAGGCCTGCTGCTGCGCCGCGCCCCCGCGACCGACGCGATCTTCTGCGGCAGCGATCAGATCGCACGGGGGGTGGGGGACGGGCTGCGCGGCGCCGGCAGGCGGGTGCCGGACGACATCGCCATCGTCGGCTTCGACAACTGGGAACCGATGGTACTCGGCGCCGATCCGCCGCTGTCCAGCGTGGACATGTGCCTGGAGGACGTCGGCCGCGCCGCCGCGGAGGAGCTGATGGCGGCCATCGGCGGTGAGCCCGCCCGGGGCGTGCGGACCGTGCTCTGCCGCCTGGTGGTCCGCGCGTCGAGCGCGCCCTGCTTGTGGCGGCCCGGCTAACGGGACATGTTAGAGCGGGCCTGTTAAGGCGGGCTTTCCCGGGAAGGAGAGCTTTGGCACAGACAGACGGAATGCTTCAGAAGTGACGGAAGGGGTCCGCGATGAAGACGATGGAGTCGGTACCCGAGCCCTCCCCCGTGCCGCCGCAGCCGGGGCCGATGCCGGAACCGTCCCCGGTGCCGCCGCAGCCGGGGCCGATGCCGGAACCGTCCCCGGTGCCGCCACAGCCGGGGCCGGTGCCGTCGCCGCCGCAGCCCGGGCCAGCGCCGGCGCCACCCAGCCCCATCCCCGACCCGTCCCTTCCGCCGCTGCCGCCGGAACCGGGACCGCTGCCCGCCTAGCGGCTGCCCGCTGCTGCCCGCCTGCCGGGGCAGTGGCGGCCGGATCAGGCCCGCCGGGGTGAGTTCGCGCCCATCGTTCCGCTCTACGCCGGCATCGCGCGCAAACCCCGGGCGGAAGGTGGCCGGCGGCAGGGAGAATGAATGCGGAGGAGAGGCCGATGCGGGTCGCGAGGTTGTACGGGGCCGGGGACATCCGGGTCAGCGACGAGCCGGTCCCCGAGCCTGGGCCAGGTGAGCGCCTCGTCCAGGTGAAGGCCGTCGGGATCTGCGGGTCCGACCTGCACTGGTGGGGCCAGGGCGGCATCGGCGACGCGCAGATCTCCCATCCGCTGGTGCTCGGGCATGAAGGCGCCGGCGTCATCGCAGACGGCCCGCGGCGCGGTGAGCGGGTGGCGATCGACCCGGCGATCCCGTGCGGCCTTTGCCGGCCGTGCCGGGACGGCTACCGGAACCTGTGCCCCCGGGTGCGGTTCGCCGGGCACGGCGGCACCGACGGCGCGATGCGCGAGTTCATGACCTGGCCGGAGGAACTGCTGTACCCGCTGCCCGACGAGCTGTCCGACGCTGACGGCGCGGTCCTGGAACCGCTCGGGGTCGCCTTGCACTCCTACGACCTGGGGCACCTGCCGCTGGGCGGCGCGGCCGCGGTGATCGGCTGCGGACCGATCGGCCTGCTCCTCATCCAGGTGCTCCGCGCGGCCGGGGCGCGCTCCGTGGTCGCGGCCGACCCGCTGCCGCACCGGCGCGAGGCGGCCACCAAGTTCGGCGCGGACCTGGTTATCGACCCAGGAACCGGCGAGGGAATGGCCGGCGAGTTGGACGGCTTCGGGGAACCGGCCGGGGCCGGGGACGGGAACGCGGACCGGGACACGGGCGGGGTGAACGTCGCGTTCGAGATCGCCGGCACGGACAAAGGCGTCCGCCTGGCGATGGACGCGGTGCGGCCGGGGGGCCGGGTCGTGCTGGCCGGAATTCCCGATGACGACCTCACGACATTCAGCGCGTCAGTCGCCCGGCGCAAGGGAGTGACGATCGCGCTGGTGCGGCGGATGAACGAGGCCTACCCGCGGGCGATCAGCATGGCCGCGCGCGGGCAGGTCGATCTCGGCCCGGTGGTCACGCACCACTTCCCGCTGACTGACGTGGCCGGCGCGTTCGATGTGGCAAACCGGCGGACCGGCCTGAAGGTCATCGTCGGGCCGACCCCGGAGCAGCCGTAGACCTGACCAGCAACCGGAGGAAAGAACGCATGACGGTGACGGTCCTAGTGCCGAGCGACGTGCCCAGCGACGAAGGCCGTGCGGCGCTTGCCGATCTCGATAACGTCAGCCTCATGGTCTACGACCCGGACGAGGCGATGCCGCACGAGGCCGTGGATGCCGAGGTGCTGGTCGTTCCGCCGCGGCGCGCCGGGCAGTTGCTGTCCGCGATGCGGGACATGCCGAAGTTGCGCCTGGTGCAGACGCTCAGTGCGGGCATCGACCAGTGGGAGGGCAAGCTTCCCGAAGGGGTCCGCCTGTCCAATGCGCGCGGCGCGCACGGCGGCTCGACCGCGGAATGGGCGATCACCGCGCTGCTCGTCATCTTCCGGGACTTTCCGCGGTTCGCCGCCGATCAGGCGGCCCACGAGTGGCGCCAGACGGTCACGGAGACCCTGGACGGCAAGCGCGTCCTGATCCTCGGGGCGGGTGACCTCGGGATGAATCTGCGTGCCCGGCTGGAACCGTTCGGCGCATCGGCGACGATGGTGGCGCAGACCGCGCACGACGGCGCGCGCGGTCTGCGCGAGGTGCCCGACCTGCTCGGTGGCCACGACGCCGTGGTGATCATGGTCCCGTACAACGACGAGACCCGCTACCTGGTGGACGCGGAGTTCCTGGCCCGGATGCCGGACGGCGCGGTCCTCGTGAACGCCGCGCGGGGGCCGGTCGTGGACACGGGCGCGTTGCTGGGCGAGTTGAACAGGAAGCGGCTGCGGGCCGCGCTCGACGTCACCGACCCGGAGCCGCTGCCGCCGGACCATCCGTTGTGGGACGCACCCGGTGTGCTGATCACACCGCACGTCGGCGGCAACACGACCGGCGCCATGGACCGGGCCTGGAAGGTGGCTGCGCGCCAGGTCACCGCCTACGTAGCGGGCCAGGACCCGCTGAACCTCGGGCCGGCCTGACCCGCGCCAACGCTTGAACGCACGCCCAGGCGAGGTCAACCCAGGCGCGGGCGGCCGCCCCGCCGATGCCTGGCCGCGCCGAAAAGTGGGCGATTTGTGCTGTGCTGACAACAGTAATCGACAACTTTTTCGAATCATGCGCGTTCCCTCCGCGGCTTTCGTGAAGGGACGGACCCAAGGGGTTGGTGAGGGTCCCCGAGTGGGGTTCGGGGAAGCGAGGCCCAGGGCGGCCGCTAGCCTGGCCCTCATGCGTTCTGCGGCGTGGGCGGCGGTGACCGACGTGGGCTGTGTTCTGCTGTTCGTGGTGATCGGCCGGGCCAGCCACAGCAAGGGCGAAACACCCGCCGGCCTGGCCAGCACGTCGTGGCCGTTTCTGGCTGGGCTCGCGGTCGGCTGGCTGGCTGGGCGCGCCTGGCGGCATCCCCTCGCGGTCGCGCCGGCCGGGGTCGCGGCCTGGCTCGGCGCGGTGGCGTTGGGCATGGCGCTGCGCGTGGTCGGGGGGCAGGGCACGGCGTTCGCCTTCATCCTGGTGGCGCTCGTGTTCCTGGGCCTGTTCCTGGTGGGCTGGCGGCTGGCTGCCTACCTGGTGAGCCGGTTCCGGCCGTCCTCCCCCGCCGGGACGGTGACCCGCTGACGGCCGTCCTCCCCCGCCGGACGACCCCCAGCGCGACGTCCGCGCCGCGCAGGCCGGACAGCCGGGAACGAGAACACGCTGCCGGGCGCGACCCGCAGGTCGACGCCGCCGAGAACAGTGGTCGAGCCGTATGTCTTGGCCAGGCCGGTGGCCTCGATGGCCGGACGGTCAGTCATGCCGTGTGCTCCTCGGGTCGGTGTGCGCGCCGCATGGGCCGGTGCGTTAACTTCTGCGTATGTCGTACGCTTATTTGCGTAAGGTATACGCAGTTCTAGAATGGAGTCAACCGGGTAAGCCGCCTACGGCCGGGCCCAGTACAGGAAGCGGGAATGATGGACCTGCCGGCGAGTATCGAGGCGGCGTGGGGGCTGCACGAGCCGGCGCACCGGGGCCCCAAGCCGGGCCTGAGCCTGCCGCGGATCGTCGAGGCCGGGGTGAAGGTCGCCGAGGCCGAGGGGCTGGCCGGGGTGTCGATGAGCCGGGTGGCCGCCGAACTGGGCGCTGCCCCGATGTCCCTGTACCGCCACGTGTCGTCCAAGGACGAGCTGGTCGCCATGATGGTGGATGCGGTCTACGGGCAGTTTCTCGTGCCGATACCGCCCGACGAGGGATGGCGGGCCGGCCTGTCCCGTTCGGCCTGGGTCATGCGCGCCGCCATGTACCGGCACCCGTGGACCCTGCGGGTGCCCATCAGCGGGCTGCCCGTCCACCCCAACGAGGTGGCCTGGTTCGAGCAGGCCCTCGGCTGCCTCCGCGACACCGGGCTCACCGAGGCCGAGAAAGGATCGGTGATCATGCTGGTCAGCGGGTATGTCCGTAACGATGCCAGCACGAACGCCGACATCTACGCCGCGATCCGCGCCTCCGGGGCAGCTCCCGATGAGTGGATGTCGGCCTACGGCCGCCTGCTGGCCAAGCTGACCGATCCGCAGCGCTTTCCGGCGATCACCCGGTTCATCGCCTCCGGGGTCTTCGAGACGTTCGACCCGCCGGATCAGGAGTTCATCTTCGGGCTGGACCGCATCCTGGACGGGATCGAGGGGCTGGTGGCCGCACGGTCCGCGCCGCCGCCGGATGCTGCGGAGTAGCGAAAAGGTGCCGGACGAGACCACTGCGGCGCCCGGCGGAGCCGCAGGGCCGTCCGCGCCGGGAGGTCCGGGCGCCGCCCGCTCAGTCGCGTTCGTCATCAACCGGACGCTGGTGCGCGACCCCGATAGATTCGCCCGGGGGTGCCGGACCGCGGCCGTAGCCCGCGGCTGGGCGCCGCTGTTCCTGCCGACCACCCGGGAAGATCACGGCGAGGGGCTGGCCCGGCATGCGGCCGCCGCCGGAGCGGAGCTCGTCTTCGCGGTGGGTGGCGACGGGACCGTCCGCGCGTGCGCCAGCGCCCTGGCCGGCACGGACGTCCGGCTGGCGATCATCCCGCGGGGTACCGCGAACCTCGCCGCGCACGCCCTGGAGATCCCGCACCGGCTCGGCGCGGCCCTGGCCGTCGGTTTCGGCGGCCACGAAACGGTGCTGGACCTGGGGGTGGCCGACGGCACGTGGTTCACCGCGATGGCCGGCATCGGGCTGGACGCCACGGTCGTCGACGCGACCCATCGGCTGCGCAAGCTGCGGTGGGGCTGGCTCGCGTACGCCCAGGCCGGCCTCGGGCATCTGCACGGTGCGCCGAACCACTTCACCGTCCGGCTCGACGGTGCACAGGCCCTGCACCGGCGGGCACGGTCGGTCGTGGTCGGGAACGCGGGGCTACTGCCTGGCGGTTTCCCGTTGCTGCCGGACGCGCGGCCCGACGATGGCCTGCTCGACGTCGGGATTCTCGCTCCGTCGGGCCTGGCCGACTGGGCCCGGGTCGGGTACCGCGTGCTGGCCCGCAGCCGCCGCGACGACCGCTGCCTGGAACGCTTCCGGGCACGGCGGGTGGAGATCACCGCCGACGCGGATCTGCCGCGCGAGACCGACGGGGAGATCATCACCCCGGGCCGGTCACTGACCGTCACCGTGCGCCCCGGCGCGCTGGCTATCCGCACCCCGGGCCGCTGAGAGCATAGCCCGCCGCCGGCGACTTTGCAGCGCTGGCTCAGGCGATCCTCAGCTGGGGGCGGCACCGTGGCTGGTGATGGAGACGAGGAGGCCAGCAGCGATGATCGCAGACTGGGGAACCGGAGTCCGCTGGTGGGGCTGGGTGCCCGGTATCGTCGCGACGGCCGTCTTCTGGGCCCTGGTCGTCTGGGCGATCGTGGTGCTCGCGCGCTGGGCCCGGTCCGGCGGGAACGGGCCCGCGAGCCCGGGCGGCCCGGACGGCCCGCGGGACACCGGCGGCCCCGGGGACGACGGCGGCGGTCCCGGGCAGGCGCTGGCGCGCCGGTACGTGGCCGGTGAGATCGGCGCCGCGGAGACCACCGGCAGGCCGGCGCCCTGTGATCGCAGCCCTACGCCCGCGCGGGCCGGCCCTCAGATCCAATGAGCATGGGCGGGCACCGTTTCCCGTCCGCGTCCTTGCCTGCGTTCTGGTCAGCGTTCTCGCGCGCCCGGCCCGCCCCGGTAGACTCCGCCGGCGCGTCAGGCGCGGGGGGATGGACAAGTGCCCCTTCGTTGATCAATCATTCAGGAAGCCAGCACTTCGGCCTAAGTTCTGACATCTTTGCTATTAGTACTGGTTTAGGTTTTAGTACGCAGATCAGGACTATCGCCTCGCCGCAAGGGGCATCGGCCACTGGCCCCGATCCGGGAGCCAGGAGGAGGGTGTGAACCGTGACTGGCGTTATGCCATACATGGGAGGGGATTCACGGTGTTTGATCGTGCACGGGGACGGGACTCTCGACCGGCTGCGCCCAGCTTCGGTACCGGGCGGAACAGGGCAGGATTTAGCGGGGCAGGGTTCAACGGGGCCGGGTTTAATGGGGCCGCAGGAAACAGCGCCGGAGGGAACGGGACCGGGCTGTACGGGGTCGGAGGGAACGGGGCCAGATTGAGCAGCGTGGGATGGAACGGAACGTGGAACGGAACCGCCGCGAGAGCCGCGGACCCGGCTGAGGCGGGAGCGGCGCCAGCGGTTGCGCTGGGGCTTACCCACCGGATCTACCCGGATGGCCACGCGGTCGCCGTCATCCACGGGGAACTGGACGCGGCCACGGCCGATCAGGCGTGCGAGTACATCCGCCAGGTCATCGACCGCAGCCGCGGGCCGGTCAGCCTCGACGTGGCCAGTCTGACGTTTTGCGACGCCCGGGGGCTGCGCACGCTGGTGCTGGTGGCCGCGCACGCAAGGAAGACGGGCCGCAAGCTCAGCCTGGTCGCACCCCGCCCCGCCATTGTCAAGATCTTGCGTATCACTGGGGTGGACGCGAACTTCCCGGAGCTGTGCCAGCCGGGCTCACACGTCACCCAGCCCTGAATGGCACCCTCGTTGCGGTTCGGCCTTTTACTGGGCGCGGCCGCGATCCCGCCTACAGTCCTGCCCGTGCGAGATCGACGGGCAGTCCCGCGCGGTCCGCTGTGCGCGCCGGCTCGGATGTGACGGCAACCCGCTGCGCCGGGGTACGGACCGGGCGGAGACCGCCACCTGGCTGCTGGGTGCCGTCCTGATGCTGACTGCGGTTCCGGCGGGATGGACCCCACGTCCGACGTCCCGAAATGCTCCCGGGACGCCGGACGGACTGTGCGGCGGGCGCCGTCAGGCGTGCACGGGCTCGGCTCTCGTGGTCGCGTCGCTGGAGCGCACGACCACGACCGGGCACGGCGCGGCGTGCAGGCAGTCCCGGGCCACGGGGCCGAGCGGGGTCCCGGCCTGGGGCGCCGGGCCCGCCGGGCCGCGGCCCGGGCGGGTGCTGCCGAGCACGAGCATCTCCGCCCCGACGGAACGTTCGAGCAGGACACGGGCCGGCGGCCCGTCGGCCAGCTCCATCTGGACCCCAGCCGGCTGCGTGCCGAGGGCCTCGCGCACCACCGCCTGCAGGGTGGATTCGCCCGCGGCCGGTCCGAGGCCGCCCTCGGCACCCTCACTGGACCGCGGCTGCGGTGCATAATGCGGCGTCGGCAGGCGCCTGTCCCGGACGAAGACCACGTGTACCTGCATGCCGCGCAGTTGCGCTTCTCTGGCCGCCCACCGTAGAGCGGCGACCGAAGCTGGCGAGCCGTCGGTACCCACCAGGATTCGTCCGGTGGGCGAAATCTGGGTTGGCATGTTCCCACCTTTCTCGAGATATCCGCTGATGGCCGCGTCTCGACGCTGATCCGCGCATGTACAGCACAACACGCGGACGCCACAGAGTCCATCATGCACGGAGCGTAAATACCTTTATCACTGGGGGTGACACTAGATGCGGTCGTAGCGACAGGTGGGGGCGTTCGTCCGCAATTGCGGCACCCAGGGGCACGCGGCGTGACGTTCAGGCCGACGGGGTTCAGGACCCGGGGGCCACACCGGTCATCGCACACCCGCGGCCCGGTGAACCGGTCGGCCGCCGGAACCGTATCTGGTAGTACAGGCCCGGCCCCGCCGGCCTGCAAATGCGCCATGCGAAAATGCGGAAAGTTATCGCTCCGTGATAGCCGATCACGGTAAGTGAATTTGTAAAAGCAGCCCCATCTGCCCGGGAACTTGTGGATGATATAGCCGCGAAGCAGAAACTGGCCCGATCATTCCGGGGCGGCACCGCGGCGCGGTCACCGCAGCATCCGGTCGAGGACGGTAGATATGCACGACGACGTGAGCGGTGGCGAACAGCTGGAGAACGCCGGGCCTGACGGGAATGACGGGCCGGGCGGCGCAAACCGCAATACCGGCTCGCCTTCCCAGCGGGAGCCAGAAACGGCGAGACCGCGGAGGCCATTGGTGATCGCGGCTTTCGTGGCCGCGGCGGTGGCTTTCACCGCGGTAGGTTTCAGCGCCACCACTGTGATCCGGGACCAGATCGGAACCGCGTCGGCGTCCTCGGCTATCCCGACCCCGCCCGCGGCGAATCAGATGTTCGTCGAAGACAACGACGGCACCGGCGCGGACAGCCAGGAGAACATCCTTCAGTCCACCGTTCCCGGTCTGGTGCGCATCGCGTCGCCGCGCGGCGCCGGGACGGGCGTGGCGCTCACCCCCTCCGGCCTGGTGCTGACCAGCGCACAGGTCGCCGACGGCAAAGGGGCGGTCGCCGCCAAGGTCTTGCCGTCCGGCCGCTCCTATACCGCCAAGGTCGTCGAGACCAACGCCGCCGACGACCTCACGTTGCTCCAGCTCGAAGGCGGGCCGGTCGTCAAGCCCGTCGCGATCGGGAACTCCCGCGACTTCGCGGCCGGCGCGGCCGCCATCTCGGTCGGCACCAGTGCCACCGGGAAGGCTTTCACGCTGGCTATCGGCAATGTCACCGCCATTAGCACGGCCACGACCATTGGTGGCCACCGCCTGGCCGGGCTGATGCAGACCACGGCCCAGCTCGTCCCCGGGCAGAGCGCGGGCGGTCCGCTGGTCAACCTGTCCGGCCAGGTGATCGGCATCGACCTGGTCGGATCGGCGCGCGGCACCAGCATCACCAGCTACGCGATCCCGATCAACGAGGCCCTCGCCGCCGCCCGGCAACTGAAGCACTAGGGTGCCCGGGATCACCCCGGTGGACGGCCGCCACCGCACAGTGAAACCGGTGGGCCACGCGTATAACGCGCGGCGCGTGATCAGCCGGAAAGATCTGCGCACGCATTGTCACCAAATCGATCACGATCCGTATGACCCGGTGGATCGCCTCGGGCCGGGCCGCTTCCGCGACGCTTATCACAGACCGATATCAGCCATAAGGCCGCACGGACGTGCGACGTTAGAACTTGGTAATTACGTTCTCATCTTCCATCGCGAGAACGGTATGAAGTGGACAGAGATATTACCGTTTTGATTTCGGCTTTTTTGCGCACCCGACAGGTCTAGCGTGATCGCTCGGGAGCTCAACCAGACATCCTTATGGAGGTGGATTGAATGCGCACCGGGTATAGGCCCGCATGGCGCCGCCGCCCACAGAGCCGTGCGGCGCGTATTGCGGTGCCCCTCGCCATCCCGATGGCGCTGGGCCTGACGCTGGGCGCCGTCCTGGCGTTCACCGGCGGGCCTTCGAGCACGACGATTCAGCAATCGGCGAACGCGGGCGCGAGCGCCGCTCCGAGCACCAGTGCATCGCAGGCCGCCAGTGCATCGCCCGCCGCCAGTGCCGTTGCCAGCGATGCGGCCGCGAGCCCGGCGGCTACCGCGAGCCCGGCGGCAACCGCGACGGCACCCGCCGCCGCAGCAGCGGCCGCCGCCAACGTGAGCTGTGACATCATCGTCCCGGCGAACCCGCTGACGGCGCGGGGCCTCGCGACCCCGTTCCAGCTCACCGGGCCGGACGGAATGACCCCGGCCGCGTCCGGCTGCACGATGGCGAACTTCGCCAACCTGGGCGCGTTCGTCCAGGCGACGATCCTCAACCCGGCCACCGGCGCGCTGTCGGTGTATGAGCCGCTGGTCATCACCCGGGGCACGCGGCCCGCGGCGGCCCCGGTCGTGCCGACGCTTCCCGCGGGCGCGGTCGTCACCGTCGACTTCGGGTTCAACGGCACCAACCTGACCCAGGTTGGCGCCACGCCGAACGCCCTCCAGCAGGGTCGCTGCGTCAACGGCACGAACGGCTCGATCTTCGGCCAGGTCTCGTTCTGCAATGGCACGCAGTTCTTCCAGGCTGCCGCGCGGGCCGAGGCCCAGGGCAAGCTGACCATCCCGGCGCTTGGCACCTCGCCCGAGGGCGGGATGGCGTGCCCGTCCACCCGGTCCTTCCAGCTCATCGACCAGGACCCGAGCGACAACGTGACCACCACGTACCTGCTCACCGGCAACGGCCAGACCGCTCAGTTCAACGCGGCCAACGCGGCCGCGCTGGCCGGGGCGCAGAAGATCAACAACGGCAGCGACAACCTGCTGCTGGACGCGTTCGTCGACCCCACTCTCGGCTGCACGCCGATGGAGGCGCCGGACCTGTCCCAGCCCGGCACGATGGGCACCTCGCAGGCTCTGGACGAGCTGTCCGCGGCGAAGAGCCAGGCGGCCCCGATCGCCCTGGTGCCGGAGAACGACGAGATGGTCCTGGTCAACAACGCCTTCAGCGCGACCAAGACCAACCTCTACCGCAGCAACGTCGGTCAGCCGGCCATTAACAACACCAACAACCAGGCCGACAGCCCGGCGAACTTCTGCCAGAACATGGTCAACTTCCAGACCCCGTTCCTGGCCAATAACCAGACCGTGCTGGCCAAGGACACTTCCCCGGTGCCCGGGACCGGCAACAACCTGCTCACCTTCATGGCCAACCGGCTGAACATGTCCTTCACCAACCTCAACTGCCAGAACTTTGGCCTGAAGAACCCGGTCACGGTGACCCTGGACGGTAACGGCGCGGCCATCGCGGCCACGTTCAGCACCACCGCGCAGCGGGCCACCGCCGCGGCGGCGGGCGGAGCGGGCGGAGCGGCCGGAGCGGCGGGCGGAGCGGCCGGTACGGCACCCGCGCCGGGCCAGCGGATGGGCCGCCACCACCACACCCTCATGAACCCGTCAGGAATGTAGCCACCTGAGCGGAGCGGTCTCTCCCGACCGCGAGGTAACCGGTCCGGTCAGCGGACCACCGTTATGACGCGGCGTCCCCGGGATGATCCCCGGGGACGCCGCGTCATGTTCCGGGGGGTATCGGGCGGCCCAGAGGAATCGGCGCGTGTACGCGATCGCCTTCGGCCCAGCGGGAACACTTCGGGTCAGGGGGCTCGGGTCAGTTTTGGGCCCGCCGTATCGTCATGTGGTACGACGTTCCGGGCTCGAGGCCCCAGCTGGCGATCCAGTCCGGGGTGATGCGGATGAGCTCCCGGTTGAAGCCCGGCACCGGCGGGTCGGCGTCGGTGAGGGCTTCGGCCCGCCCGCGCATCTCGACCCCGCGGGGGGTCCAGGGATCCACCGACGCGAGGTCGTCGACGACGAACGCGACGTTCGGGTTGGCGCCCAGGTTACGGAACTTCCGGCTCAGGGCCAGGTTAAATCCGCCGATGAGCACCTGGCCGGTGACCTCATCGATGAAGAAGCCAACCGGGTTGTTCTGCGGTGCGCCTCGGCCGTCCACGGTGGCGAGACGGCCGAGCCGCTGGCTGCGGAGATAGTCAAGCTCCTGAGGGGTCAGCGTCAGACGGTCCATACGCCGAGCCTGCCACTTCCGGCCGCGGTTTGCTGGCACTGAAGCGCATAACCGTCCCGCCGACGGCGGTCCTCATCTGCAGGCCGGTCAGGCCGAGGCGTCCCAGGGCCGCCTTGAGCTGCGCGGCCCGGAGCAGGCTGGTCGTGTCCCGTTCCCCGAGGTGGATGAGCCGGATGGGTACCGTGTCGAGCATATCGTAGCCAACAAGGCGGCCGCCGGGCCGGAGCACCCGGACCGCCTCGGCCAGCGCCTGGTCCCAATCGACGACGTGGTGCAGCATGGCGGCGGACAGCACCAGGTCGAACCGGCCGTCCTGGAACGGCAGCCGGGCGGCGTCGGCGCGCTGCACGCTCGCCCGGCGCCCGAAGCCGGACAGGACCTGCTCGGCCATGCCCACCAGTTCGGTGTCGTAGTCGGTCGCGACCATCCGGAACTTCGGGAACAGAGTCAGCAGCTGCGCGCTCATGGCACCCACCCCGGCGCCGATCTCCAGGCCCTCCCCGGTCGGCCGGACGCCCTGCAAGATCCAGGGAAGGATGATCCGCCGCGCGAAGAGCCGGTAGGGCAGGCTGGTGAGGGTCGCCTTGGCGCTGGGCGGCATCTCGGGCATGACGCCAGCTTGCCACGTGCAGCATACCGGCGTGCTCACCGGCCGCGCCGGGCGCCGCCGGGGACATCGAGATCTACGCCGGGCAGCTCGAACGGACCGGGCACGCCATGGTCAGGCTGATCGCCCAGCACACCGGGCAGCCCGTGGAGCGCGTCGAGGTGCTGCACGGTGGGCGCGGCTTGGTGCCGGTGTGGCGGGTGGGGGCGGGGTGCGGGGGCGGCAGGGCAGGCGAATGGCGGGGCGCCGGAAAACTGGAGTAAGTCTAAAGAGATGGCAAAGTTAGGGTCAAAGGACCGGTTGACATGCATAGGGGACCTATATAGATTGGAGGTGTGAGCCGGTGATGTCCCGTGCAGGGGCATCGCGGAAAGGAGCCGGGCCCCCGGGCCCGCGCCCGGGCCGACCCAGCCCCTTGCCTGCCGGATCTGGTTTCGAGGAGGAAACCATGTCGGCATCACAGAGCACGCGCATCGTGATCGGAGTCGACGGCTCGCCGTCCTCCATTCAGGCCCTGAAGTGGGCATTCGGCCAGGCCGTACTGACCGGCGGCGCAATCGACGCCGTGTGCGCCTGGCACTATCCCAACACTTACGGTTTCGCCGTCCCAGACGGCGCGAATTACCACGCGCTGGCCGAGGAGACAGTGAGCAAGGCGATCGCCGAAGCGCGGAACGCGGACCAGGCATACGGCGCCGTGCCGGTCCGCCCGGTCGCCGTCAAGGCCCGGCCCGCCCAGGCTCTGCTGGAGCAGGCCAAGGGCGCAGCCTTGCTGGTGGTTGGATTCCGCGGGCACGGAGGCTTCAGCGAGGTGCTGCTCGGCTCCGTCAGCCAGCACGTCGTGCACCATGCCCCGTGCCCGGTGGTGATCGTCCGCGACACGATGGAGTAGGTCATGGGCCAGGGCGCCGCTACGGCGGCCACTAGGAGCGCCGGCACCGCGAGAGCAGGCGCCATCGGTACGGGCCCGGCCGGGGCGGACGCGGAGAGCCTGGGGACGGGCGGCGAGCATATCGGCCAGGCGTACCTGGCCGACGAACTGGGCGCGGCGCTGGTGCAGCTATCCATGGTGCTGCGCCGCGCTATCCTGCCGCCGCAGATCAGCCTGACCCAGGCCTCCACGCTGCTGATCCTGCGCGACGAAGGGCCGCAGCGGGTGACCAGCCTCGCGGAGGCCGCACAGGTCACCCAGCCCACGATGTCGGCGCTCGTCATTGGCATGGAACGGCTGGGCTGGGTGCGCCGCGGCGCGAACAGCACCGACCGGCGCGCCGTGGCTGTGTGCCTCACCGACAGCGGCGCTCAGGTAGTTTGCGAACTTGAGGCGTCGCGGTCCCGCGCGCTCCTCGCGGACCTGGAGGCCCTGACCCCGCGGGACCGGGCCGCCCTGGTGGCGGCGCTCCCGGCACTGCGCGGGATCATCGCGCACGAGCAGCAGAGCAAGGACGCGGACCAGGACCGGGACGCGGGCAAGGACCCGGACCAGGACCCGGACGAGGCGGTGGCGTGGTGAACAGCATGCAGCCACAGCGGCCGGAGGACGAGGACCGGCCCGCCCGGAGGGCTCAGCCGGATAGCGGCCTGGCCCCGGAACGGCGCCGTACGCCGCGGGGCGAGGCGGAACTCGGTACCGACGGTCCTGGCGCGATCGTGGTAGGCGTCGACGGCACGCCCACCTCGCTGCGCGCCCTCGCGTACGCGGCCGGGCTGGCCCGGCGGCAGCGTGCCGAGCTGATCGCGGTCTACGTCCGGTCGCCGATGCGCACTCCCGTGGCACTGTCCGGCTGGGTCGACGCGGGCATCGTGGCGGCCGAGGCACAGGCGCAGCACGACGCGGAAGCGGAGGTCTGGGCCCAGATCGCCGACGATGCGGACGCGTGGGGCACCGGCGCCCGCATCGTGGTCCGGAACGGCAACCCGCTGCACGAGCTCAGGAAGGTGGCCGAACAGTCCGGCGCCGACACGATCATCGTCGGGGCGTCGACGGGCCTGGGGCACCGGCTGTTCGGCTCGCTGGGGAACCGGCTGCTGCGCCGGAGGCCCTGCCCGGTGACGATCGTCCCCTGAGGCCGGACGGGCGCTTCGAGCACGGCGGCGAAACGGCCCCGGGGACCCGCGTGCGCACCGGGAGCCACGCGGTACCCGCGCCTCCATCCGGTCCCGTGCCCGCATCGGACTCAGTCTGCCGGTCGGGTGCCCGGCTGATGACGCCGGGCAGCCGCAGGTCAAAATGGCGGATACCAGGTCGAGCGAGAGCGCTGAGGGGACCGCCGTGACCACTGCCCAGGCTGAGCCCGCCGCCCCGGCCGCATCCGGCACGCCCACGATCGGCCAGCGCCGGCTGCTGGTAATCATCGGGGCGCTGCTACTGGGCCTGCTGCTGGCTGCGCTGGATCAGACCATCGTGGCCACGGCGCTGCCGACGATCGCCGGTGACCTGCACGGCCTGTCGCACATTTCCTGGGTGGTGACCGCGTACATCCTGGCCTCCACCGCGTCCACGCCGCTGTGGGGCAAGCTCGGCGACCAGTACGGCCGCAAGATCTTCTTCCAGGCCGCGATCGTCATCTTCCTGATCGGCTCCGCACTGGCCGGGCTGAGCAACTCGATGATCATGCTGATCGCCTTCCGGGCCCTGCAGGGCATCGGCGGCGGCGGCCTCATTATCGGCGCGCAGACGATCATCGGCAACGTGGTCTCGCCCCGGGAACGCGGCAAGTACCAGGGCATCTTCGGCTCAGTGTTCGGCGTGACCAGCGTGATCGGACCGCTGATCGGCGGCTTCTTCGTCGACAACCTGTCCTGGCGGTGGGTCTTCTACATCAACCTGCCCATCGGGATCATCGCCCTGGCCGTGACCGCGGCCGTGCTGCCGTCCTCCGTCACCACCCGGGTACGGCACAAGATCGACTACCTGGGCACCGCCCTGCTGGCCGCGGCGGCCACCAGCCTGGTCCTGCTCACCACGCTGGGTGGTAACACCTACCGCTGGGGCTCGGCCCCGATCATCATCCTCGGTGTCGCGGGCGTGGTGCTACTGGTCGCCTTCGTCTTCGCTGAACGCCGGGCGGCCGAGCCGGTGCTCCCGCTGCGGCTGTTCCGCTACCGGGTCTTCTCGGTCAGCAGCGCCATCGGCTTCGTGGTCGGGTTCTCGATGTTCGGCGCGATCACGTACCTGCCGCAGTACATGCAGATCGTCAAGGGCGTCAGCCCCACCATCTCCGGGCTCCGGCTGGTGCCGCTGATGGCGGGCCTGCTGCTGACCTCCATCACATCCGGCATCCTGATCAGCAGGTGGGGACGCTACAAGGTCTTCCCCATCCTGGGCACCGCGCTCATGACGGTAGGCATGTACCTGCTGTCCACGCTGGGCGTGTCCACCGGGACGCTGGCCAGCTCCGTCTACATGTTCCTGCTCGGCGCCGGCATCGGGCTGGTGATGCAGGTGCTGATCATCGCGGTGCAGAACGTCGTCCCGTACGAGGATCTCGGCGCCGCCACCTCCGGGGCCACGTTCTTCCGCTCGATCGGCGGGTCGTTCGGGACAGCGGTGTTCGGGGCCATCTTCTCCGCCCAGCTCGGCGGGAACCTGAGGCACTACCTGGCCGGCAAGCCCGTCCCGCCCGGCTTCAACCCGGCGGCGGGCAGCAGCCCGGCCGCGCTGGCCAAGCTGCCCCCGGCGGTGCACCTGGGGTACCAGGAGGCCTTCGCGACCTCGCTGCACACCGTGTTCCTGGTGGCCGTGCCCATCTCCGCGGTCGCGTTCGGCCTGAGCTGGCTGCTCAAAGAGGTTCCGCTGCGCCAGACCAGCACCGCACCCAACCCAGGGCAGAGCCTGGCCCCGACCGCCGCACCGGCCGCATGCACCTCGCTGGACGAGATGGGGCGGGCGCTCAGCGTCCTGGCCAGCGGCCAGAATCGGGAGCGTATCTACGAAAGGCTCGCCGACCGGGCCGGCGTCACCCTCGACGCCGCCGGATGCTGGATGCTGCTCCGGATCCACGAGCACCCCGAGGACGATGTCGCGGCGCGCAGCGAGCGGCTCGGCCTGCCCGAGGACACGGTGCGGCTGCTGCTGAGCAACCTGGTGGGCCGAGGGCTGGTGACGTCGGCCAACGGTGCGCTCCGACCCGGGGCCGGTGTTCCCGACGCCACCGGTGTCCCGGGCGGACCAGCCATCGGAGGGGACGGCCATGTCAACCTCACCGATGAGGGCGAGGCGGCGGCGAGCCAGCTGGTCACGGCCCGGCGCGACGCACTGTCCGATCTGGTCCAGGACTGGGACCCGGAACACCACGCCGAACTCGCGGCCATGCTCACCCGCCTGGCCCGGCACCTGGCCGAAGGACCGGCGCCGGTTCCGGTCGCGGCGGAACGGGCCCCGGCCGGATAATCGTGATGCTCCGGAGACCGCTGGGGCTTGTGTGGTTGGTGGGGCTGAAACAATTGCCGAACGAGCGGCGCGAGGGCTAGCCGGGCGAGTCAGGCTAGCCGGGCGAGTCGGTGAAGACGCGGCTGAGGAGGAAGTCTTCGGGTTCCAGGCGCATCAGGTCGTCCTTGGTGACCGCGGTCGGTTCGCCGGCCAGGACGCGGCCGGCGTGCCGCAGGCGGGCCCGCTCCAGCGCGTTGCGGACGCTTCGGGCGTTCGAGAACCTCGGCTGCGCGCGGCGCCGGGCCAGGTAGTCGCGGAAGGTGGCCTCGGCCGCCGGGGACAGCCGGTACCCGGCCTCGGCCACCATGAGATCCCCGATCGACACCAGCTCATCGAGTGAGTAGTCGGGGAAATCGATGTGGTGCGCGATCCGTGAGCTCATGCCGGGATTGGACTGGAAGAACGTGTCCATCCGGTCCTTGTAGCCGGCCAGGATCACCACCAGGTCCTCACGCTGGTTCTCCATGACCTGGAGCAGGATCTCGATGGCCTCCTGCCCGTAGTCGCGCTCGTTCTCCGCCCGGTACAGGTAATAGGCCTCGTCGATGAACAGCACCCCGCCCATGGCCCGCTTGAGGACCTCCTTGGTCTTCGGCGCGGTGTGCCCGACGTACTGGCCGACGAGTTCCTCGCGGGTGACGGCGACCAGGTGCCCGCGCCGGGAGTAGCCGAGCCGCTTGAGCAGCTCGGCCATCCGCAGCGCCACCGTGGTCTTGCCCGTGCCCGGCCCGCCGGTGAAGCACATGTGCAGGTTCGGCCGGGCCGACACGAGGCCGAACCGCGCCCGCTGCGCGTCCACCAGCAACAGTGCGGCGATCTCCCGGATCCTGGTCTTGACCGGCGCCAGCCCGACCAGCTCGCGGTCCAGGGCATCCAGGATGTCGTCCACACCGGAAAGCTGACGGGCGTCGACCAGGTCGACCGTGCCATCGGGGGGCATGTCCGCAGCAGGTCCGTTCGGCGGAATATCTACTGGCGGCGAACCGGAAGGCGGCCTGCCGCCCGCCACCGGTGCGCGGCCGGCGGCCGGCCCGGGCATGCCGAACGACGGCCTGGTGCTCGCATCCTGGCCGGTCGGCGTGGTCACGACGGGGAGTAGCGCGTTCCGGCCGGCCGGTCGGTCGCGTAGGCGTGCGTCGTGTAGCGGATACGGCGGTCGGAGATCTCCTGGCGGTCCAGCCGGAAACCGGGCTCGGTGGGCGGGCGGCTGATAATGAACGACAGCGCGGTCGTCTGGCGGCCCTTGGACGCGTCGTAGGCGTTGACGCGGATGTAGCGGTCCGGGTACGCCTTCCGGCATTCGTAGATCTCCTGCATGACCCCGGCCGCGTCATGGGCGTCGAACATGGGCAGGCCCCACATGTCCCAGTACGTGTTGCGCGGGTGCGGGTCGTCGGTGAACTCCACCGACAGCGGCCAGCCCTGGTCCAGGGCGTACTGCACCTGGGCCGTGATCTCCTCGTCGGTCAGGTCAGGCAGGTAGGAAAAGGTGCCCTGGGTGATCCGCATGGTCCCCCCTCACCGGCCCGTGGGCGTGGCCAGCACGTCCGGGGTATCGGTGGATTCGTAGTTGAACGTGATGTCGCCCCAGGTGGACAGGGCCACGTCGAGCTCCCGGCAGTGCTTGGCCGCGGCCTGGAGAATGTCCCTGCCTTCGTGCAGGTAATCGCGGCCCTCGTTACGCGCCTTGATCATCGCCTCCAGCGCGACCCGGTTCGCGGTGGCGCCCGCCGCGATGCCCATCGGGTGCCCGATCGTGCCGCCGCCGAACTGGAGGATGACGTCCTCGCCGAGATGGTCCAGGAGCTGGTGCATCTGGCCGGCGTGGATGCCGCCGGAGGCCACCGGCATGCAGCCGGGCAGGGAGGCCCAGTCCTGATCGAAGTAGAGGCCCTTCACCGGATCTGCCGGAACGTGGTTCAGGCGCAGCGTGTCGTAGTAGCCGGCCACCGCGTTCGGGTCACCCTCCAGCTTGCCGACCACGGTGCCGGCATGGATGTGGTCCACGCCCGCCAGCCGCATCCATTTGGCGATCACCCGGAAGTTCACGCCGTGGTTCTTCTGCCGGGTGTAGGTGCCATGCCCAGCGCGGTGCAGGTGCAGCAGGACGCCGTTCTTGCGGGCCCAGTTGGCCATCGACTGAATCGCGGTGTAGCCGACGGTCAGGTCGACCATGACAACGATGCTGCCGAGATCCCGGGCGAAGTCGGCGCGCTCGTACATGTCCTCCATCGTCGCCCCGGTGACGTTCAGGTAGTGCCCCTTGATCTCACCCGTCTCGGCCTGCGCCCGGTTGACCCCCTCCATCGAGAACAGGAAGCGGTCCCGCCAGCGCATGAACGGCTGCGAGTTGATGTTCTCGTCGTCCTTGGTGAAGTCGAGGCCGCCGCGCAGCGCCTCGTAGACGACCCGGCCGTAGTTGCGCGCGGAGAGCCCGAGCTTGGGCTTGGTGGTGGCCCCGAGCAGCGGCCGCCCGTACTTGTTCAGGTACTCGCGCTCCATGACGATGCCGTGCGCCGGGCCCTGGAACGTCTTGACGTAGTGCGTCGGGATCCGCATGTCCTCCAGCCGCAGCGACTTCAGCGCCTTGAAGCCGAAGACGTTGCCGATGATCGAGGAGGTGAGGTTGGCGATCGAGCCCTCCTCGAACAGGTCGAGGTCATACGCGATCTTGGCGATGAACTGCGGCGGCTGCCCATCGGCCCCCGTGCCGGGCACCGGCTCCACCGCGTAGCACTTGGCCTGGTAGCTCTCGTAGTCGGTCAGCCGGTCGGTCCACACCACCGTCCAGGTGGCCGTGGAGGACTCGCCGGCCACCGCGGCGCCCGCCTCCTCCGGCGGTACCCCCGGCTGCGGGACGAGCCGGAACGCGGCGAGCACGTCGGTGTCCTTCGGCTCGTAGTCCGGCTGCCAAAAGCCCATCTCCGCGTAGGGGATGACCCCGGCGTTCCAGCGCTCGCTCACGTTTCCTCCTGGCCTTCGGCGGCCGGTCCGCGTCGCTGTGGGGCGGCCGGTTTCCGCGTCAGTACCTAGCCTGCGGGCGTTTGGTTGCAATGTCTATCAAGTCTTGCCGAGGACACTTGAGTGATCGCTAAAGTGGGGGCCTTCGGGGCGCCAGAAGACGGATTGACCATGAGCCGGGCGCAAGCCCCGTCCTTCAGGACGGGGAGGAGGTCAATGGTTGGATGTTCCTCACCTGAAAGCCTGCGATTGTTCTGCACCACGGGAACCGCGAAGCCGTTCCAGGCTCGTTCCCGCCAGGCCGCGCTCCGGAGCCCCGCCCCGTCCCTCAAGTATCGTCGGGAATACCCGAGGGATCGGTTAAGCGAAGGAGCCGGCGATGACGACCGAGGCGCGGCTCCGGGCGTTCGTGGCGGTGGCGGAGACCGGGTCGGTCCGGGCGGCCGCGCAGCGCCTGGTCGTGACCGAGTCGGCGGTGTCGGCCGCCGTCTCGGCGCTGACCCGGGACGTCGGGGCGCCGCTGCTGGAGCGCCAGGGACGCGGGCTGCGCCTGACGCCGTCCGGGCTCACCTACGCGGGGTACGCGCGCACGATCCTCGGCCTGCACGAAGAGGCGCTCGCGGCCGCGCGCGGTGACGCCGATCCCACCAAGGGGCAGGTGCGGCTCGCGGCGGTCACGACCGCCGGCGAGCACGTACTACCCGTGGTGCTGGCGTCGTTCCGCATGGAGCATCCCGGCATCCAGCTGGCCCTGGAAGTGGGGACCCGGGAGCACGTGTGGGGGCTGCTGGCCGCGCACGAGGCCGATCTCGTGATCGCCGGGCGGGCGCCGGCCTCGCTGGGGGTCATCGTCCGCGCCGTCCGGCCCAACGCCCTGGTGGTGGTCGGTTCGCCCGCGGTGGCGGGCGACTTCGATCTGGACCGGACCACCTGGCTGATGCGCGAGGCCGGTTCGGGCACCCGGGAGACGTGTGAGGCGCTGCTGGCCTCCCTCGAGGTTGCGCCGCCCACCCTGACGCTGGGCTCCAACGGCGCGGTCGTGGCCGGCGCGGCGGCCGGACTGGGCGCGACCTTGGTGTCGCGGGACGCGGTCCGCAGGCTGCTCGCGGCCGGGCAACTGGAGGAGATCCCGGTGCCGGGGACCCCAATGCGGCGGCCGTGGCACGCGGTCACCAGCTCGCGGCCCACGGCCCCGACGGAGGTGCTGGTGGTGCACCTGCTGGCCCAGGATGGCCCGCCGGAGACCCGGTGGCGGCGCCCGGCGGATCGCCGGGGTGCTGGCCGCCCGGCCGGGAGGCAAACGGGCCGGAGTGCCCCAGCCGAACCGGGCCTAGCGCGATTCCGGCCTGGCCCGCATCCAGGTCGGCTGGGCCGGCCAGCGCTACCTCAGGATGAGCCGGGAACGGCGATCACCTGCTCGGCGAACCGCTCGGCGGACCAGCTGGTCAATCCCGGAGAACCCGGCTAGCTGGTCAATCCCGGAGAACCCGGCTAGCGGTAGCGGAAGCCGTCCAGGAACCGGCGGAAGACCCCGCCCTCGCGGGTCAGCGGCGGGGCGGGCGGCGGCAGATGCGTGCGCTGCCGCGCGATGGGCTGGTCGTAGTCGGTGCGCGCAATGGCGTCGATGACCTGGGCCTCGTCGAAGTCCTCGGACCCCTCGATCTGGGGCACGTACCCGACCAGCATCCCGTCCCGCATGACCTGCGCTTCCAGGCCAGCCGTGCCGTCGGTGTCCCACTCGGCCTCCCGGCCGCCGGGCAGGGATACGCGCACGCCGAACTGACCCACGCCGCCCCTGGCCAGGTGGGCGTTGATGCCACGATCGCGGAGGGCATCGACCACCCGCCGGGCCCGGAATTCGTCCATGCCGCTAAAATTAGCGCCCTTCCCTGAAGGGTTGACCAGGAATGCCTGTACACCCAGCCGGCGGGACGTTTGCCTCTTCGGGGCCCGGGCACGGTCTGCTAAATCGGGTAAATCGGGCCATAATGCCGTCCTTGCGGCCCGAGAAAACGGCCACAGAAAGCAGACCATGATGGATCTCACCACCGTGCCGCGCATCCTGGCCAAGCTGGAGTACTCGGCCGTTCGGCTGCCAATTGCCTGCCTCGAGGAATGCGTCCTGGCCCACTACTGGGACGAGGACGCACCCCCGCGCAGTGACGTGCGGTATTTCCTCGGATCCCTCGACGAGGTCGCCGGATGGCTGCTGGCCGACGACGAGATCGCCCGGCGCGGCGAGACGCTGCTGCGGCGGACCAGGGCCCCGGGACCGTCCGGCGCGCCCGGAGCGGGTACACCGCCGACAGGCACACCCCAGGCAGGCACATCCCCGGCGGGCGAGCCCCCGGCAGGCAAGCCGCCGCGGGCGGCACCCCCAGAGGCCTGGTCGACGGGAGAGGCGACGGACGCCACGACCGCTGCCGCTGGCCCCGGTGCCCCTGACCAGGCTCGGGAGGACAGCGCAGACCAGGCTCGGGAGGACAGCGCAGACCAGGCTCGGGAGGACACCGCGGACCAGGCTCGGGAGGACACCGCGGACCAGGCTCGGGAGGACACCGCGGACCAGGCTCGGGAGGACACCGCGGACCAGGCTCGGGAGGACACCGCGGACCAGGCTCGGGAGGACACCACGGACCAGGCTCGGGAGGACACCACGGACCAGGCTCGGGAGGACACCACGGACCAGGCTCGGGAGGACACCACGGACCAGGCTCGGGAGGACAGCGCGGACCAGGCTCGGGAGGACAGCGCGGACCAGGCTCGGGAGGACACATCAGCCACGGCGGCGAGCACCGTCGACGTCGCCTTTTCTTTTCCGACGGACGTGGACGCCAACACCGTGGCTCTGTGCGGAGACTTCAACGACTGGTCGGCGGAGGCCACCACGCTGGAACGCGGCGACGACGGCAGCTGGCAGGTTTCCATTCCGCTCGAGCCAGGGCGCAGCTACCGCTACCGGTACCTGCTCGACGGCGAGCGCTGGGAAAACGGGCAGGCCGACCGCTATGAGCCGAATCCCTACGGGGGCGTCGATTCGGTCATCGTGGTCGAGTGACCGGCACGCAGCCGAGTGACCGGCATGCAGCCGAGTGACCGGCATGCAGCCGAGCGACCGGCACGCACAGGAGCCAGGTCAGCTCAGGCGTATCAGGCCGCTGACGGTCAGGTAGGCGCCCAGCAGCAGCGCGATGGCGGCCATGAGCTGCAAGGCGTGGCCCAGCAGCCAGTCCTGGGTGCGCTTGAGCGCCACCTTGGTGCCCTCGGGTCTGAGCTCCAGGAACGCGAACGGAATGATGATCAGTATGAAGTCGATGATGACGAAGACCACCACGGCGAGGACCTGGGTGGCGGTGGAGTATTTCCCCTTGATGAGGTTGTGCAGCGCGGTGAGGTAGCTGGCGCCTGGGATCCCGACCAGTGCGCCGATGAGCATGGCGAGCCCGAGCCGAGGCTCCGCGAGCATTCGCTGCGCCCAGCCGTCCTTCTTCTCCGGCTTTTCCGGCAGCCCGTCCCCGGCCGGGATGGGCACCTTCCGCCGACCGTGCAGGCGGCCCGTGACGAGCAGGCCGCCGACGACGAGCAGGAACAGGCCGAGGCCCAAGTCGATGCCCGCGCTCACTGAGACCTGGGCCTTGACGGCATCGGCGCGGAAGACGAGCACGTCCAGCAGGCCGACCGTCAGGGCCACGGTCATGCCCCCCAAGAGCAGGCACAGGAACATCGCCCGCGGCCGCCGGTTCTCGATCAGCAGCAGGTCGATGGCCAGCAGCTTCGGGTTCAGCGCCGCGGTAAAGGCCAACGCGAAGAACTCGGCGTTCATCGCCGGTCAGCGCTCAGCCACGCAGGCATCGGCTCCGATGCGCCGGTCTGCGCAGTCACCGGACCCCTGGTCGTTCGTGTTTCCGCTAACGACGCTCGCCAGCCGGTCAGCCAGGCCGTCCGCGAATTTCCGGGCCGCCTCCAGGTGGTAGTCCTGGATGTTGGTGGGCGGAATCTTCAGTCCGAGATAGCGCTCGCGGTAGTCACCGGACCCGAGGTAACTTATCAGCGCTAGCAGCGACCGCACCTGGCCTCCTTGGTAACGGAAGTGGATGCCGCCGGCGAATTCGCCACCACGCTTGGCCCCGAGTCGGCGAACTGTCTTCAGGTTGTGCCGCCAGTACCGGCGGCAGGGGATGACAGCGGCGAAGAGCTTCCCCGTCAGGACGCGGCTGGCGGTGCCCGACTCCAGGAAGGAGCGGATCGGGACGTCCGTCGATAGCCACCAGGTGGGTGAGCCGACGCATACCAGGTCGTAGGCCCGTTCGGTCACGACGTCGGGGATCTGGATCTCCGCCGGACGGCGGCGCAGTTCTGCCGGGATCATCCCCAGGACCTCCCGGAACGGGTGAGGCATGGGGAACTGGCTGAACCGGCCGGCGTAACGAGGATCGGTGAACTCGATCGCGGCCAGATGCACGTCACACCCGCGGCGGCGGAGCACGCCGGCCATCTCCTCGGCCACCTTCGGGGTCTGCTGGGTGTATGTGTAGTACACGAACAGAACGGCGGGCTTCCTGGCGGAAGATCCCGCCGGTGGCTGGCTCATCCGGTCAGCCGTCTTAGATGTCGGTGGTGGCTTCGGCTTTGCCTTCCTTGACGGCGGCCTGGAGCGCGGCGTAGTCGCGTTCGTTCTGGTCGGCGTAGGTTTCGGCGAAGTCGGCGATCGCCTGGTCGAATTTCGCGGAGCCGCCAAGGTAGGCGGCCAAGGCGATGCGGTCACCGGAGCGGGCGTGCGCCCGGGCCAGCGTCCACCCGCACAGCCGGGCGTACACGGTCATGCCCGCGGGAATCATCACCTCGATTGGCACGGAGAATTTCCAGTCCCGCAACTGGCGGACGTAGAAGTCGCGGTCAACCTTGTCGGCGCCGGTGACGCGGGCCCAGCCCAGGAAGATGTCGCTCTGGGCCTGTTGCAGGTGCTGCCCGGCGACGACGCGCTCGCCCTGGTTGTTGTACTGGCTGCGCCCGGCATACGCGGCCAGGACGGAGGGCTGGGCCTCCTTGGCCTGCAGGAACAGCGGTTCGACGCCGTTCTAGGGCGTCCATCAGCACGATCCAGGCGCGGGTGCCGACGCTGCCGACCCCGACGACCTTGCGGGCCACCTGGATCATCGTGAACTGCTCGAGCAGGTGCCGCCGGTCCGATTGCAGGGTGCGGCGGTACTTGCCCAGAACGCCGCTCAGCTGCTCGTACAGCGCGTCGGCCTGCACGTCGGCAAACACCTCTTCGGCGGGGACGATCATCGGGGGGTCGCTGATGATCCGCCGCCGCCCGTCGACCAGGGTGGTGAGCTTATCCAGCGCCTGCGTGCTGTCGCGGGTGTGGGCCTTGGCCAGCAGCGCCTCGGCGGCCTTGAGCCTTTTGGCCTTGACCTGGGACCGGTTGGCCTTGACCTCGGACCTGAACTCGCGCAGAGCCGGCTCGATGTCCAGGTGCGCATACCAGACATCCAGGAAGGGCTGTTCCGCGAAGGCGCGCATCGCCGTGCGGTAGCCCTCGGCCGCCGCGAGGGCGATCTTGCGGCGGGCCTTGGCGGGGAACCCGTTGTCCCGCCCGGCCACGGCCAGGCTGGCGGCCAGCCGCTTGACATCCCACTCGAACGGGCCGGGCAGCGTCTCGTCGAAGTCGTTGACATCGAAGACCAGCCGGCGTTCCGGCGAGGCGAACGCGCCGAAATTGGACAGGTGCGCGTCCCCGCACAACTGCACCCGCAGCCCCGACGTGGGAGTTGTGGCCAGATCCGCCGCCATCGGCAGGGCCGCTCCCCGGTAGAACGTGAACGGCGACACCAGCATCCGGCCGTGCCGGACCGGCACCAGCTCCGGCACCCGCGATTCTGCTTGCCCCAGCAGCAGGCCGACCGGATCGCGGGATCCGCTCGGCCGGAACTCCGCATGCGACTCCAGTGGGGCCGCCGTCCTGGCGTCCTTGCCTCGCGCCGCCCGGTCCGCGCGACTCAGCGGCTCCGCCGCCGCAGCCCGCGCCCGGCCCCGGTCAGATGCTCGCGCACCAGACCCTCTGCTCGCGACACGATCAGCCGTCGTAGTCATGACCACTCCCTTTGCGCAACGGCGCCATAACCGTCGGCCAGTGCCCACCGCGGGCCGCTGCCGACGTGCTGGTCCCAAGCAAGAACGACCGCGCAGGCTGACGGTCTCCCGGCAGGCTGACCCATCACACTCGCGTTCGTGGGTCGTCAATCCATCTCGCGCGGACGATTTCCCGGCCGTTGCTGCGTTCCTCCTGCAAATCTGCGCTAAGGAGAAGCGGCCGGCATCACCCTTTGGGGGTGATGCCGCAGACGCCGGGAAAACGGCCAGCAGGCCGCCGCTAGGAGCCGACCCCTTACGGCGGGGTCGATTCGGTCGTCGTGGCCGGATGACGGTAAGAGCGCCTTGCCATTTCGCCCGCCCGGCGGGCGAACATCTCGCGGCCCAGGATATGCCGCAACGAGGCGAAGACCGGAGCCCATGGCCGGAGTGACAACCGGACAACGGGTTCCTCGTCTTCAGGCCGATACTCACGGATTAGCGCAGGCATGCCGCCGTCAGCCCAGGTCCCGATGAGCCCGGGACTTGGGCAGTTCGCGTTTGGCCTTCTCGTCTTCGATCCGGCGGATCATATCCTTGCGGACGGTGACCAGGACGTGATCAAGGTCGCGGTCGGTCGAGGTGGCCACGAGCGACGGCCATCCGGGTATCCAGGCCTCGAGCGTCACCTTCTGCTCGGGGCCGTTGCGGTTCTTGACCGAGACCTCGAGATCCACGTCCTCGGGACGCCAGCGGGTCAGGTGCCGGTCGAGAGCGGAAAGAAGCTCCACGACATGGTCCTGGTCCTTGGCGCTGAAACCGGCGCCGAGACGCAGCCGCTCTTCTACGGTCTGGACCGGCTTGTGCTGGGGATCGCTCATTGCTCCACTGTGCCATTGGCCCCGAGCACCGTGCGACGCGCTCCCCGGGGGTGGTGGACCCGGGGCCTTGCACGGTTGGTCAGAGCGTGAGGACGATGGCCCCGGCGGCGCCGCCGCCGGTGGCCTGGGCGAACGCCTGGGCGGCATCGGCGAGAGGGTAGCTGGAGGCGCCGGGAATCTCCAGCAGCCCAGCTGCGAATTGCCTCGCGAGTTTGCGCAGCTGGTTTCCGTCCCATCCGCACAACCAACCCTGATCGGCAGGACAGGCCCTAAGCGGGGGCCTTGCTGGAGCCGGGGTGGGTGATGGTTCTGCGGCCGAGCCAGGGGCCGCGGGCCGGGGGCTTCACCGCGGCCCTGATCTCGCCCATCAGCTCGATGCTGAGGGTGACCTCGTCGCCCGGGGCGAGCCAGGGGTACTGATCCGGGCTGTGCCGGACGGAAAGCTCCAGGATGCAGCCGCCCTGGCAGGTGCCGCTGCCGATGATCGAGCCGGCCTCCACCCGGGAGTTCCATGAGGCGTAGGAGATCAGCTCCTCGAAGGACCAGTACGCCGAGGACCAGCGGTCCCTACCGTACTGCCGCCCGTTGACCATGGACGTCATGAGCAGGTCGTAGCCGTTGCCGGTGCGGCGGGAGGCCAGCTCGTCGGGGGTGACGAAGACCGGGCCCAGGGACGAGCCGAAGTCCTTGCCCTTGAACGGGCCGAGGCGCCCGTCCATCTCGCGGAACTGCAGGTCGCGGGCGGACCAATCGCACAGGATGCAGAAGCCCGCGATGCGGTCCGCCGCGTCGGCGGGGGCGACCGAGACGGCATCGCGGCCGATGACCGCACCGACCTCCAGCTCGAAGTCGAGCCGCTCCGAGCCGCCCGGGATCTCGATCGGGTCGCGCGGCCCGCGGATCGTTGCGGCGTTGCTGAAGTAGCCGATGGGCTGCTCATACCAGACGTCCGGGCCGCGGCTCATCCCGGACCGGCGCCAGGACGGCAGGATGTGCTCCTCGAAGACCATGAAGTCGCGCATGGAAACCGGGTCGACGGGCTTCAGCAGGGCAAGGTGATCCATATCGGTCTCCCCCGCCGGGTCGGCGTGAATCGCGTCGGCCAGCGCGCGGAGGGCCTCGCCATCGTCGCCGAAGTAAGGCTCCAGCCGGTCCTGCTCGCGGGCGAGCTCGGCCACGCCGTCGGGCCGGAGGACGCCCAGCCGTGCTCCATGCTCTGTTCGTGCCTTGATGAATCGCACAGTGCCCCAATCAGTAGTGGCCCCCGGCCCCCACACACACCACCGCCGTCGTTCCTGGTCCCCGGGGACCTGGCCTGCCTCATGACCGGCGTACAGGGAGGGAGCTGATAGCCGGCACCGACCGCGATGGCTGGTTATCGGGCTCGGGCAAGCTTCAACCGGTACGAGCTAGGCCTTCTTTGTGGCCAGTCGGCCGTTGGCCAGCGCGCTGAGGTCAACCTCGTCGAGTGTGTTGACCACGATGTCGGCGTGCGCCGCGGCCAGGAGCTCGGCGTCCTCGGCGCGTGCGATTCCGATCGCCGCCATGTCGCCGGCCTTGGCGGCCTGGACGCCCGCCGCGGCGTCCTCCATCACGATCGATTCCTCGGGTGCGGTCCCGAGCTCATGCGCTGCGGTGAGGAACATCTCCGGATGTGGTTTTCCGTGCGCGAAGTCCCGGCCTGACACGTCGGCGTCGAAGAACTCGAGCAGCGTCAGCCCGGGCCGCACTGACGCGGACACGATCGCGTGCTCCTGCGCGAAGCTGTCGAGCCTTATCTGCCGCAGGAACAGGTCGGCGTTCTTGGAGGACGAAGCGGCCGCGACCCTGATCCCGGCGTCTTTGACGGCGATGATGAAGCGCAGCGCGTCCGGGTATGCGGTGAAGTCGCCGGCTTCGATCAGCCGGATCACCATCGCTTGCTTTCGATCGGCGTACTCGGCCAGGCGCCTGCCGTCGTCATCGGGGACGTGGAAGTACGCCAGTGCCGCGCGCGCGCCGCTCATCCGAGGCTTGCCGGACATCTGCTGCTCGTAGACGCGGGACGTGAACGCCTCCGGCGACCAGCTCGTCTGGTTGCGGATGCCGCTCCAGTCCGACTCCATCAGCTGGCGCAGCGACTCACGCCACGCCTTCTCGTGCGGCGAGTCGACGAGCACTCCGTCGACGTCGAAAATCGCTCCCTGGAACTTCGGCACCCGTCCTCCCCCTCAGCCGCTGTCGCGGCGCTACTCGGCCGGCATAGCCGGGGAAAGCCGGAACGTGCACCGGTCCCCGGGGCAGAGCTCGCGGATTTCGCCGCCGACCCCGACCCTTATCGGCCCGCTCGCGCCCTCCGGATGGAGCGCGAGCGTGAGCCAATCGTTGTTGAACGTCACCAGGAGCGGCGTCCGCCGGAACTGTACCGCGAACGACAGTTCCTCGATCGGACCGGGAAGCCTCGGCTCGAAGTAAAGAACATTGTCGCGAATCTCCGTGCCGAGGTAGGCGCGCTGCATGAGGTCAAGCGTCCCGGCCATGACACCCATGTGAATACCCTCCCTGGTCGTCCCCCCCTGGATGTCCTCCACGTCGCTGTTCAGCGCCACCAAGAAGCGGTCCCAGGAACTCTCCGGATCGAGTTTGGCCAGGACACCCGCGTGCGTGATGAAGCTCAGCGTGGAACCGTGCGACGTGCGCTGGTCGTAGTAAGCGATGTTCCGGGCGGCGGTGTCCGCGCGATACTCATAGCCCAAGCGCTCGAACAGTTGCCGGAGCGCGCTGGGGGAAAAGAGAAAAAACAGCATCACCGTGTCGGCCTGCTTGGCGATCTTGTAGCGGTTCGGGTCGTCGCCTTCGGCGCGCAGGATCCGGTCGAGCCGCTGGATGTTCCCGTACTTCGCGCGGTAGCCGTCCCAGTCGAGTTCCTCGAGCGCCTCGTAGCCCTCGAACTGGCTGATGAGGTCGTCGCCGTGGAAGGGAACGAACATGCGCCGGCTCATGTCCTGCCACAGCCTCAGCTCTTGCTCAGAGATCTCCAGCCTGGCACGGAGCGCATCCGCCCTGCTCGCCGGCAGCAGCGAAAGCACCTCGCCGGCAAGCTCGCACAGCCACGCCACCATCACGTTCGTGTAGGCGTTATTGCGCAGGCCACCCTCCTCCTCGCCCGGGTACTTCTCGTGGAACTCGTCCGGGCCCATCACCCCGTGGATCTCGTAACGCGCGCGCTCCGGGTTGAACTGGGCGATGGACGCCCAGAAGCGCGCGATCTCCACCATCATCTCCGCGCCGTAATCCCGCAAGAAAGCCAGATCCCGCGTGGCCTGGAAGTACTGCCAGATGTTGTAGAAGATCGCCGCGTTCACGTGGCGCTGGTTGCGACTGAGGTCCGGCTCCCAGCTCCCGGACAGCGGGTTGAGGTGCACCCGCTGCGTCTCCTCCTTGCCCTCGCTGCCGCTCTGCCACGGGAACATCGCCCCGCGGAAGCCGGCCTCACGGGCCGCCGCCCGCGCCTCGTCGAGGCGCCGGTAACGGTACATCAGCAGCTCACGCGTGACCTCGGGCATACGGAAGCTGAGGAACGGAAACACATACAGCTCGTCCCAGAAAACGTGCCCGCGGTACGCCTCACCATTAAGACCGCGCGCGGGCACTCCGGCGTCCAGGTCGGCCGTGTGCCGGGAGCACACCTGGAGGATGTGGTTGACGTGAAGCCGCAACAGCATCTGGACCCGCTCGTCCCCGCGCACGCGCACATCACACACGCGCCACAACTCGTCCCAGGCAGAGGCATGGCGCTCCAGCGCCTCCTCGAAGTCAGGCCGCCGAAGCGCGGATGTCCCCGCCTTTGCGAGCGTGTCGCTGGTCGCGGTGTCGCGGGAGGTCGAGAGCGTCAGCATCTTTTCGATACTGGTCGGCACGCCCTGCCGGACGTCGAACACCAGCACCTGCTGGATGTAGTCCTCCATCTGGACCAGGCTGCGTTCCACGTCGAGCAGCTCGCTTCCCCGGAAGACGCGTGTGCGCGCCGCCTGGCTGATGTAGATGTTCGACTGCCGCGTCTCGGCCTTCAGCGCGATGACCTCCGCGCCAAACGTCCGCGGCGAGACGGGATCAAGATGCCGGCCCTCGAGCTCCCGGTAACGGGCGACGCCGTGGTTAGTCACGCGTCCGTCGATCGCCGAGATCACCTCCACCCGGCCCGACCAGTTCTGCGGCGTCAGCGTCCACTCGATACCGGCCAGGTGCGGATCGGCCATGCTCGCGAAACGCCGGCTGCGCAGCGCCATCTCACGCCCAGCGGCGTCCCGGAAGCGAAGCTCGCGGGTCACGACCGCCCGGTAAATGTCGAGCTCGTGGCGGTATTCAAGCAGCTCAACGTCCGCCAGCCGGATTGCTTCCGCGCCCTCGATCCGCAGCTTGAGCACCAGCCAGTTGGGAACCTTGACGAGATCCTCATTGAGCACCGGCAGCCCGCCGAGGATCGTCGTCTCGCGATTGTAAACCCCGTGCACGTAAGTGCCGGGGTAATGCACACCGTCGGCGTCTTCCCACTCTGCGCTGCCGCGGCTGCACAGGTAGCCGTTGCCGGTTGAGGTCAGCGCCTCCCGCAGCCCCTCATCGGCCGGATCGAAACTTTCGTAGCTGAGCACGAAGTCATTCATCGCTGCAGCCGAGTGTATCTGAGTCGGCCTTGAGCTGCTAGGTGGTGCTCGCGCGGGTCAGGCCGGTGGTCGTCTCCTGTGCGGTGGGCCGCCCCGGACGGGAGGACCAGGGACGGGTCGGGTGCCGGGCGAGGTGGGGCGGCGTGCGCGGTGGCTTTTCCTTGTTCCGCCGGGGGAAGGTGGATCTGCTGACGCTCAGCGTGGTCGATCCCGACGGGTTCATCGCGGCGGCGGGAGATAACCGGCTGGCTCCGGAACATCAAGCGGAAGCCGGGCAGGCGGGTGCGGGTGCCGCCCGAGGATAGCGTCGCGGGCAGCCGGGGAAGAGTCTAGCATGCCCGCCGAGCCGCCCGCCGCCTGATGCTCAGTCCTGGGCGACGACGCCCGTATGGTGTGCGGGCTCGGTCAGCCGGGGTCGGGCAGGTGCCTTCCGGCGGACGCTTCTAGGCTGGGGCCGGCCGCGAGAGGAGACGGGCGGCGTTGCCGCCAGTGATGGCGTCCCGGCCGGCCGGGGGCAGGCCGATGGCGCTGATGCGCTCGACCGGGTCGGTGACGCCCATGTCGAAGGGGTAGTCGGTGCCGAGGAGGACGTGGTCCGCCCCGGCGATGGACACCAAGCGGGACAGGGCGTCGCCGGTGTGGACGAGCGAGTCGAAATACAGCGAGTCGAGGTAGGCGCTGGGCGGGCGCGCCATGAGGCGGCTTTCGGGGCGGACCCGGTAGGCGTGGTCGGCGCGGCAGAGGTAGTGCGGGAAGTAGCCGCCGCCGTGCGCGGCGCAGATCCGCAGGGAGGGGAAGCGGTCGAGCACGCCGCCGAAAACCAGGTGGTGCAGCGCGATCGTGGTCTCGGCCGGCTGGCCGATGACGTTGCCGAGATAGCCGAGGGCCAGCCGGGAGCCCAAACTGCAGCCCCAGGGGTGGATGAACAGGAACGAGCCCAGCTGCTCGGCTGCCGCCCAGAACGGGTCCAGCGCCGGATCGGACAGGTCGCGGCCCGGTACGCCGGTGGAGATCTCGGCGCCGCGCATGCCCAGCTGGGAGTGGGCCATCCTTAGCTGGTCGGCGGCGAGCTCGGGGTGCTGCAGGGCCACCGTGGCCAGGCCGACCAGGCGGTCCGGCTTTTCCGCGACGGCCGCGGCGATGTGCTCGTTGGCCACGGCGACGATGTCGTTGGCCAGCGGGGCGTCGGCCCAGTAGTGGTACAGCGTGGGGACGACGCTGATCGCTTGGATGTCCACGGCGGAGGCGTCCATCTGGGCCAGCCGGGCGCTGAGGTCGTCGAGCAGCGGGCGGTAGCTCGTCGTCATCAGCTCGATGTTGCGCTGGATCGACTCGGCGCCGAAGGTCGCGAACTGTGCGGCCTGCTCGGCGGCCAGGCCGGCCTGGTCCTGGACCAGGCCGTAGACGGCCGGCGCGTCGATGTGCGCGTGGACGTCTACCGTGCTGGCCCGGGGGGACACAGTGCTGTCCGGGGATAGGCCGGCCGGCATTCGCAACCTCGTCGTTATTGATCGTTTCGCTGCCGGTACCGATCCTAGGGAGAGGGCCGGGGCGGGGGAACGTCGTCTCGTGGGTGAGACTCATCAACGCGGTCGATTTTTATTCGCCCGGTGGGCGAAAAGGGAAGGCTTCAAATATGAGCGCGAGCGGTCATGACCATGCGGAACTGGGGCCGCCCGAGCTAATCGAGGTGGCGGACGGCGTCTTCGCCTACGTCCAGCCCGACGGATCGTGGTACATCAACAACACCGGCTTCGTCGTCGGCCCCTCGTCGGTGATCAGCATCGACGGCTGCGCAACCGAGCGCCGCACCCGCGCCTACCTCGACCGGATCGCCTCGGTCAGCAAGGCCCCGGTCACCATGCTGGTCAACACGCACCACCACGGCGACCACACCTACGGCAACTCGCTGTTCGGCGCGGCCACGGTCATCGCCCAGGAGAAGTGCCGGGCCGAGATGATCGCGTTCGGCATGCCGGGCAACACCGGCATCTGGGAGCCGGTGGACTGGGGCGGGCTGACGCTGGCGCCGCCCACGCTGACGTTCGCCGACCGGGTGCGGCTCTGGTCCGGCGAGCGCCCGCTGGACGTGAGCTACGTCGGGCAGGCGGCGCACACCAGCAACGACAGCCTGGTGTGGCTGCCGGAGCAGGAGGTGCTATTCTGCGGCGACCTGCTGTTCAACGGCGGCACCCCGTTCCTGCTCATGGGCTCGGTGCGGGGCGCGATCGACGTCCTGACCAAGGTGGTCGCGCCCATCCCGGCCCGGGTCATCGTGCCGGGGCACGGCGCGCCGTGCGACCACCAGCTGATCGGCACCATCGTCGGCTACCTGGAATTCGTCCTGGCCATGGCGCAGGAGGGGATCGACGCGGGCCTGCCGCCGCTGGAACTGGCCCGCCAGACGGACCTGGGCGAGTACGGCGGCTGGCTGGACCGCGAGCGCATCGTCGGCAACCTGCACCGCGCCTACGCGGACCTCGGCGCGCCCGGCGCGCCCGGCGGGGTCGATGTGATCGCGGCGCTGACCGACATGGTCGCCTACAACGGGGGCCAGCCCTTGTCCTGCCACGCATAGCTCTCGGTGGATACTCCCCTGCCGGTCAGCCGCGTCTGTGGCTGACCGGCAGGGGCCAGACCCTAGCCAGAAAGGCACGCACTGACTGGCACCGGCTGCGATACGCACCGTCTATACGGGCATCCGGGGACGCCGGGTCATGATGGGGGGTGGCAGACCCTGCCGGGCCGGCCCCGGGTGACCCATCAGGGCCACCGGCCATTGGCGAATGGGTGCTGGAGTGGGCATCTGGATGGAGTGGGGCGTGGCGCGGGCTCGTTTGCGGCTGACGAATCCGATGCGTGTCCTGCTCGGGTTCGTGTGCGCCCTGGTCCTGGTCGACACGGTGTTCTTCACCGCCCTGACGCCGCTGCTGCCGCACTACGCCAGCACGGCCGGGCTGACCAAGGCCGGCGCGGGCCTGCTCGTCGCCGCCTACCCCATCGGCACCCTGGTCGGCGCCCTGCCCGGCGGGGTGCTCGCAGCCCGCCTGGGCGACCGGCCCGTGGTCCTGCTCGGCCTGGTGCTGATGAGCGTGGCCACGCTGATCTTCGGGTGGTCGCCGGCGCCGGTCGTGCTGGACACCGCGCGTTTCGTCCAGGGCGTGGCCGGCGCGTGCACCTGGGCGGCCGCCCTGGCCTGGCTGTCGCGGACCGCCCCGGCCGGACGGCGCGGCGAGATGCTCGGCGTCGCGCTGGGCGCCGCCGTGGTCGGCGCGCTGTTCGGGCCGCTGGTGGGCACGATCGCGGCCCGGGCCGGAACCGGGCCGGCCTTTACCGGCGCCGCGGTGGTGGGCGTGGGCCTGATGGCGGTGGCGTTCGCGGTTCCCAGCCCGCAACCGGCCGAGCCGCAGCGGTTGCGGGAGGCATGGCCCGCGATCCGGGACCGCCAGGTCGGCACGGGAATGTGGCTCACTATGCTCGCCGGGCTGGCCTTCGGGGTCCTGGATGTGCTGGCGCCGTTGCGGCTGAGCCAGCTGGGAGCCGGGACGTTCGTCATCGGCGCGACCTTCCTGGCCGCGGCGGCCATCGAGGCGGGGCTGTCCCCGCTGGCCGGCCGACTGTCCGACCGGCGCGACCCGCTGGTCCCGGTCCGGCTCTCGCTGGCCGCGGGCGTGGTTGTCAGCCTGCTCGCGCCCGTGCTCAGTCCCGCCGGGTGGCTGGTGGCCCTGCTCATCGTGGGCATGCCGGCCTACGGCTCGCTCTATGCTCCGGCCGCGGCCCTGGTCAGCGCCGGCGCGCACCGGCTCGAGCTCAATCAGGGACTGGTCTTCGGGATGACGAACCTGGCCTGGGCGGCCGGCCAGGCCGTCGCCGCGGCCGGCAGCGGCGCCCTGGCCCAGGCAACGTCGGACATCGTGCCGTATTCACTGCTCGCCGCGGCCTGCCTCGCGAGTCTGATCTTCCTGTTCGCGAACCGGGCGCGCTGGGACCTGCGCGGCGATGCCGAACGGGCCGGCCAGCACGCCGATCCCGGGGCCGATTCCGGGACCATCGGCATGTCATGAGCGGGACCGTGCGGAAAGGGCGGCCGCTATTGTGGTCGCGGGGGGCAGGGCTGCGGAGGCGGGAACGGCATTGGGTGAGACCACAAACGGCGAGCCAGCCGAGGGTGTCCGGGCGTCGGACGCCGAGCGGGACGCGACGGTCGAACGGCTGAGCCAGGCCACCGGCGAGGGACGGCTGACGCTGGAGGAGTTCAGCCAGCGGATGGACCGCGCCACCACGGCCAAGACGCGGGCCGAACTGGACCGTCTCGTGACCGATCTCCCGGTCAGCGGCGCCGCCGGCGCGCCCGTCGCCGTCGGCGCCCAGGCGGGGCCGTCCTGGCACATCTCTCCGGTCGGCGGGCTGAACGTCTTCGGGCCGTGGCGGATGGGCCGGCACGTCATCGTGGCCACCCTGGTGGGTGGCGCGCGGCTTGATCTGAGCCAGGCGGAACTGGCCGGCCCCGAGGTCACCTTGACCAAGGTGTCGCTGGTGGGCGGGGTCCGCGTCCGGGTGCCGAGCGGGATCCGGGTCGAGGCGTCCGGCCTGACCCTGGTCGGCGGCACCCGGGTCGAGGGTGCCCCGGATCCCGGCCCGGGCGCACCTACCATCCATATCCGCGCGTACTCGCTGGTCGGCGGGATCCGGATCCGGCGCGACGGGCCAGGCCGCCGGTCGGCGGCCGAACGGCTCGACCGGGGCGCGGACCGGCGGGCCGAGCTGCTCGACCGGCGGGCCGAGCGGCACGAACGGCTGGCCGACCGGCGCGCGGAGCGGCGGTCGCGGCGCGGCCGGTACGGGGGCATGTAACACCCTGCCCTGCCGTTGCAGTACGGGATATTCCGAGCGTGGCCGTTACCCGAGTTAGTAGTTCGCCGCGGGTATCGCGCCCGATCGTGATGGAAAGAACAGGACACCATCGGGGGCGACCCACCGCGCGACAACCTCAGTCTGCAGCTGCCGAATCGGGGCGATGTAGCGCAGCCGGCGTAGCCGCAGCCGAGGTCGGGCCACGTTCGTCCAGGTCGTGACCGCGTCCCGGTGGCAACGATATGCCGATCAAACCTATAGGGATTGTCGGATAAGCGTCGGGCGGTTATCGTAGTTGGGTTACGAGCGTCAACGTGAAGCCCTGGCTTGCTGATCGGCAGCCCTCCGTTGCGGTGGGTGCTCCGGTTGACAACCGGACAGGACATGCGAGTGTTCGGGTAAGCGCGAGACCGGCAGGCCGGGATCATCGAGGTGAGTGACATGCGAGCTGAGCCGCAGCAGGATGCGGGTTCGGTGATGCGCCCTGTCGGTGAGTTCTCGACTCAGGTGATGCGCCGTCACGTGGACCTGGTGCGGGTCAGCAGCGCACTGTGTCAGGCATCAAGCAGCCACTGACGTATTCCGGCCGGTCTCGCGGCGTCGACGACGCCCGCACGGTCCTCCTGCGCATCGCCTCCAGGCGCGCCGCCGCTGGCCAGAGCCCCTGGACAGTCCAGCACTTCTCCGACTCCGCCCCGATCTTCCTCGGCCTGGCCAACGGCAAGATCGACCTCCACTCCGGCCCGACGCTGAGCCTGAAGTACGACGCCACCCACGTCGCGAACACGAAGTTCCTCGGCCAGGTCAGCATCACCCCGGCCGGGTTCGTCACCGCGAAGGGATCTCCGATGGCCAAGGCCCCGTCGGACGCGACCGACGAGCTCATCGCCAACGGCGACCACGCCAAGATCTTCGACAAGTGGGGCGTCGGCGGCATCGAGATCACCAAGTCCGCCCTTAACCTGCCCACCAGCTTCTGAGCTCCCGCACCCCGAGGAGAGGCAGCCATGTCCGTTCAGCAATCCACGGTCGACATCGACGAGTTCACCAGCGACTGGCACAGCTGGCACCAGCAGCACGAGGCCCGCCTTGCCGATCCGCACGGGTTTCTCGCGATCACGAATCTGCACTGGCTCAGCGAGCAGCCGCGACGCTTCCCGGATGCTCCGGGCTCCTGGTCAACCGGCTCCGACGGCGTGACCGTCGACCTCGATGACGGCGAGGAACTACTCGTCGACGGCGTCACCGCGCGGGGCCGGCATGCGTTCGGGGTGATCCCGGAGCGGGGCGGGGCCAATGCCGTCTGGGGGAACGCGGTCATCGAGGTCGCCAAGCGAGGCGGGCACGACATCGTCCGGCCGCGGCATCCGGACACACCGTTGCGCGCCGCGTTCACCAGAACCCCGGCGTACCCGCCACGCCCGCGCTGGGTCGTCACCGGCCGGTACGTGCCGTTCGCCGAGCCGCGTCCGACCACGGTCGGTGCCGCCGTCGAGGGGCTGGAGCACGTCTACGACGCACCGGGGCGCATCGAGTTCACGCTCCACGGGCATTTCCTGAGCCTGACCGCGTTCGCCGGGCAGGCCCCGGGCAGCCTGATCGTGCTGTTTACCGATGGCACCTCGGGCGTCACCACCTATGCGGCCAGCCTGGCTTCTTCAGCTGCCCCCGCGGGCCGCGGACGGGACCGTGGTGCTGGACTTCAACCGGGCGGTGAACCTGCCGTGCGCCTACACCGATCTGGCCACCTGCCCGCTGCCGCCAGCGGAGAACCAGCTGCCAGTCGCGATCGAGGCCGGCGAGAAGATCCCTTACGAGCGCCGCTGAATCCGCGGCGGATAGGCAACCCCAGCATCGGCGGGCGCGTAGTCAACTGGGCCGTATAATCGCCGCGCCGTCTGGCTGCAGCGAGCCGACCACCGCAATACGGCGCGCGAACTGGGCGATGCGGTAGCCGACCAGCACGACGAACAGGAGGCAGGCGGGCATGGGCAGATCATTCAGGGATCGTTGGGGCGCCCCCGTACAGGCCGCCAGCGAACGGGGCGTCGTCCTGCTCGACGAAGCCATCGAGGCGCTGGCGGCGCTCGCCGGCGACCCCGTCGCGGGCGCGGAGGAGGCGGTGGCCGCGGATGATGAGCTGGTGCTTGCGCACATCTACCGCGCCTATCTGCCGCTGTATGGCACATCAGCCCAGGGTGTTGCCGCCGCCGACGGGATCCTGAAGCGGCTGGAGGGGGCCGGTGAGCGGGCGGGCGAGCGTGAGGCCCTGCACCTCCAGGCGGCCCGGTCCTGGGCCAGCGGCGAATGGGAGGCCGCGGCGCGCGCCCTCGAGCGCGCCCTGCTGCGCAACCCCTGCGACCTGCTGGCCCTGAAGGTCGCTCAGGATCTCTACTTCTTCCTGGGCAACCGGCTGGACCTGCGCGACGTGGCCGCCAGGGTCCTCCCGGCGTGGCCGCCCGAGCGCCGGGCTGGGGATACGTGCAGGGCATATACGCCTTCGGCCTGGAGGAGAATGCGGACTACCGGCAGGCTGAGTCCCGCGCCCGGGCGGCGCTGCACCACAACCCCCGCGATGTGTGGGCCGTGCACGCCCTGGCTCACGTGTTTGAGATGGAAGGCCGCCAGCAGGCGGGCGTTGCGTTCCTCTCGGCGTCCGCTCGCGATTGGTCGGCCAGTTACTTCGCCGTCCACAACTGGTGGCACCGCGCCTGCTGGAAAGGTTCAGCGCGTTCGCCGCCGGCCGTCCCGGCCGGGCGATCGACCTGATGATCGACATCCGGGCGCGGGCCAGCGCCGTAGGTGGCAGCCACGCACAACGCGACATCATCGACCTGACGCTGATCGCCGCCGCGGCCCGCGCCGGCCAGCATAGCCTGGCCCAGGCGCTCGTCGCCGAACGACTGGCTCGCAAACCCTCCGCCGGTGCCGCGGCCCACCAACTACTGACCGAGAATGCGCGCACCGCAACGGCGGGCCTTACGCCCTGATCCACGTGCCGCGGAGGCCATAGCCGCATGGCCTTTGCGCCGGCGCCGGAGGCCCAGAGGCAACTACTAAATCGGTAGGTTTAGTTGACTATACAGCGGATCCACTGCCACGCTTAGGGGCATAACGGGCGGTGCCCGGCAGGGCGCTATATGCGGGCTGTCAGCTGTACTGACGTAAGCAGCGTGCGGCGCTGTTGTGAAATGCCCCGGACCTGGCCCGAGGCGTCGGCGTGGCCCGCGATCGTTCGCCTTGAGGGGAAATCGCCGATGACAGCGCAGCCGACGAACACACCTGCCGACGACGCACCCTATTGGGACGCAACCCTCGAAACCCAGACCCGCGCGGACTGGGACGCCATGAAACTGGAGTTGCTGAAGGCGCATCTGCAGCACGCTTACAACGGGTCGCCTTATTATCGGGCCTCGTTCGATACCGTCGGCGTGCATCCCAGCCAGATCAGCAGCCTCCGGCGGCAAGGGCAGGGTCGTGATGGGGGGCGAGATTCCTTGGCACGCGATCGGCGGCCAGGGTAGCGCCGGCGGGCTCGGGTTCCGTTTCCACAAGGTGCCGGAGTGGGCCCCGATCGGCGCTGGCGAGGAAATCCCGGTGGGACTGGACGGACTGTTCGAGGCGGCCATCCCCCCCTACCACAACACGGTCGAGGACGCGGTCGACTTCGTGGTGGGCCTGCGCTGGGGAGCTGAGGGAATCTTCACGTCTGATGTCGCCACTCCATGGACCGACGGCAGCATTGTCCGTCGCATACCGCGGCCATCGCCAGATGCGATCGAGGCGACCAAGACCTGGGTTCGCTATGTCTGGGACGCCTACGGACGGTTCCCCGCCACTATTGACCCGTTCCTGACCACCGTCTGGTACCAGGCTCATCATCTGGACACCGACTTCTACGACCGGTACTACCCAGCCGAGGCGCTACCGGAAAACGTCCGCACTCATCTGGACCGGTGGCACCAATGAGCACCCAAGAGTTGTCCATCGATCTCAGCGACAACGACCGCCACGGGCAGGCTTCAGCCGACCCTGCAAGCTCGACAATGGCAGGCCTTCTATGCCGGCGCTTTGTGATCCGGGACCTGCGTTCTCGCAGGTCAGAACGGCTAAACCGTATTGATAGCGACAGACCATGTCAACGGGCGATTCCGCTCAGAGCCCGAAAAACCGATTAAATTGGTCGGAAATATTGATTTTTCCCAATCCCGGTGTGACACTGAAGAAGTGAATGCCAGTGCCTCGCCCCTCACCACCCGGCGCCACGTTGACCTGGGCCGGATGAAGAGCGGGCTCTGTCAGGTCGGCTGCTCTGTGGGTGGGTGCCCAGCGCAGCGTTGACGCTGCACCGCACGCCCTTACCTCCGCCCGCAGGCGCGAAACCACCTGGTAGCCCGGCGGCGCATCGAACCGCTGCGCAAGGCTTTTTCTTTGAGGCACGACCAAGGTGGTGCAGTGCCAACAAGGCGGGACGCAGCACCCAGGCGTGGGATGAGGTTGGCCTCGCCCTCGACCGCCCAGGCGGCGGCGACCGACCTGCCCGGGCATGGCCGCTCCACTGGCGCAGCGATGGGCGTTACGAGCCGCGTCAGGTCGCCGCCGCCGTCACCGCCGTCGCCGTCCTCTCGTCGGCGCCGTGCGCCCGCCCGGTGGTGGGCACCGGGCTCAGTGGACTGGTAGCGCTTGCCTTCAGCACGACACCGCGGCCCTTTCTTCCGGCCGGCAGCCGGGCCGGCAGACAGCCGTCCGGTCGGCGAACGTCACATCCGGGCGGCGGCGCCCGACGGGTCTGCCCCCGCCGTCGCCGCGGCCGGTTCAGGTGACCGGCACCGATGAGTACCGGACAACGAGCATGAGGAGCATGAGATGACCGCCAGCCACGACATCGGCAGCCAGACGCCGATCGATCCACGGGCCGGGCCATCTGCCGGAGATGGTGCCACTCCGCCAGTAGGAGGCGGCGCCACTCCGCCAGTAGGAGATGGTGCCACCCCGCCAGGAGGAGATGGTGCCGCTCCGCCAGTAGAGAAAAATCAGCTGGCGCGCCGGTCAGTGACCGGCTTCGAGGTGTTCGGCCAGTCGCTGGCCGCAACTGGGCCGACTATCTCGATCGGGACCTTGGCCGTGGTCTACCTGATCGCCGGCCAGGGCACGATGTGGTCCTACATTCTGGCGACCGTCGTTGCCGTGCTGGTGGGCTACAGCATCGCCCAGTTCGCCCGCCGCACCGCGGCGGCCGGTTCCCTGTACACCTACATGGCGTCGGGCCTCGCACGTAGCACAGCGTTCGCCGGCGGATGGGGCCTTATCTTCGGATCTTCGGCTACGTCCTCATGGCCGCCGCCTGCCTGGCCGGCGCGGCGCTTTACTTCGGCGCCTTCCTGGTCAAGCTGGGGCTCAGCGGCGAGAGCCGGCCATGGCAGCTACCTTTGCTGGTGGTCTTCCTGGTTCCCACCGTGGCGATTCTCATCCGCGGGGTCCGGATCTCGACGCGGGTGGCGGTGACGCTGGAGATCATTTCGCTGGTGGCCATCAGCGTGCTGCTGATCGCCCTGTTCGTCCACTACGGGGCCCGCTTCGACACCAGCCAGTTCAAAGCCACCGGCTCCAGCACCACCGGCATTTCCGCAGCCCCGCCGCCGTGGCGATGTTCGCCTACAGCCGGCGGCTCTGCGAGGCACGGCAGCAACAGCCCCGGCCCAACCTGGTCACCGCCCTGGTGCAAGGGACCATCGGCGGCCGCCCGCTGCCGCGCCGCGAGATCGACGCCATGTTCCTGCTGTTGGTCGTGGCAGGCAACGAGACCACCCGGCAGGCCATCGCCCTGGGCGTGCAGGCACTGCTCGAGCGCCCTGACCAGATCGCCGTCCTGCACGGCGCCGACGACCGCGGCTGGCGCGCCGCGGTGGAGGAACTGCTCCGCTGGACGACCCCGCTGCATCATTTCCGCCGCACTGCCACCCGCGACGTCCAGCTCGGGCGACCAAAGATCGCCGCCGGCGACAAGGTCGTGGTCTGGTACACATCGGCTAACCGGGACGAGAACGTCTTCCAAGATCCATACCGGCTGGATCTGCGCCGCTCACCGAACCCGCATACCACCTTCGGGCGCGGCGGCCCGCACCGCTGCCTGGGCGAGCATCTCGCCCGGCTGGAACTGCGCGTGCTGCTGCAGGAACTGCTGCCGGTGCTGCCCCGGCTGAAACCCGATGGCGAGCCGGCCCGCATCCGGTCCAACTTCACCAACGGCCTGAAGCACCTGCCCGTGCGGATCAGCTGACGACGTGCGCCAGGGTCAGGCCCAGCGTGTACTCCTTGCCGAAGCCGTCCCTGGCCCGGGCACTCACCTCCGAGCCGTCATCTGGTGACGGAGCCTCTCCGCAGATGCTCCAGATCGAAGGTGTCCCGCCACATCCGCAGAATACCGGCACCGACGAGAAATTAGAGTATTCCTATCTGGTTTATTGACAACCCATCCCAGGCGTGTTCTGCTCGCTGCATGGTCTCCCGTGGCCGGCAACACGGGCGCACACCACTCATCCCCGCCGATTCGGGAGTCACGATGCCGGAAGCCACGCTGACCGAGGACGGTGCCGCCCATGCCGGCCACTAGCCACCGCAGCCTGCTCACCGACGGAACCCTTGACCAGTTCGCCAAGCGTGTCGCGGGCTACGACCGTGACAACGCCTTCTTCACGGAGGACTTTGCCGAGCTGCGTGACATCGGCTACCTGACCATCGCCGTTCCAGAAAATCTTGGCGGTGGCGGGTTCAGCCTGCCCGAAGTGGCGAGGGAGCAGCAACGGCTCGCCTACCGGTCGCCGGCCACGGCGCTGGCAGTGAACAAGCACCTGCACTGGACCGGTGCCGCCGCCGACGTCCACCGCTCAGGTGACACCTCAGTGGACTGGCTGTTGCGGGAGGCCGCCGCCGGTGCTGTCTTCGCCGCAGGACACGGGTCGTCGAGACCTGGGACACCCTCGGCATGCGCCCGACCCGCAGCGACGACACCCTGCTCGAGGAAGTACGCGCAGAACCTGAGCACGTCGCACGGGTGCTCCCGGCCGGGTCACCGGACGATCCATTCATCTTCGCCATCTTCGGCTGGGTGCTCCCCCTCTTCGGCACGATCTACTACTCGATCGCCCGCCGCGGCGCCGACCTGGCCATTGAGAATGCCAGGCGGCGCACGTCCAAGGAACTCGGCGGGCGCACCTTTGCCCATCACCCGCACCTTCAGTGGACCGTCGCCGAAGCGCTGCTCAAACTGGAGGCGATCTCCGCGCAGCTTGAGCGGGTGACCAGCGACTGGTCGTTGGGTGCCGACCATGGCGAACTGTGGGCCAGCAAGCTGTTCGCAGCCAAGTACAACGCCGTCGAGGGCGCCAAAGAGGTCGTCGACCTCGCATTGCGCGCCACCGGCGGCGCGGCTTTCTTCAAGAACAACGAGCTCGAACGGCTGTACCGGGACGTGCGGGCGAGCGCCTTCCACCCGCCCAGCGCCTACCTCGTGCACGATGTCATCGCCAAGACCGCCCTCGGCGTCACAGCCGATAACGGGTAGCGTTCGGCCAGGGGCGCGAACGGAGGAGAGGCGTAACTCTTGCCAGATCCCGCCCGGGAATCCCCCAGGAGGGACGGCGCAGATGGGGATCGTTACGACCTTCGCTGCCGCCGACCGGTCTGAAACGTTCGCCCCAGCGATGCGGGCAGCAGCCAAGGCGTTCTCGCATACCGGCGCTGTGCGCGGTTTCATGTTCGGCGTCGCGGCCCGCAACCTCAGCCAGGTCGTCTGACCGGCGTGGTGGTGGACTTCCGGCCTTCGCGCCGGCCTACGCTCGGAGTCGAATGGGAGCTCGGCCTCGTCGATGCCCGCACCGGTGACCTCGTCTCCGCCGCGGCGGAGGTCGTCGCGGAGGCTCGGGGCCGGATACCGGCGGGCGAGTCGCGGGTGCACCGGGAGCTGCTGCGCAACACCGTCGAGCTGGTCACCGGGATATGCGAGTCCGTGCCGGAGGCGGCTGGCGACCTGCGCGAAAGCCGTGACGTCGTCCGGCGGGTCGCCCGGCAGCGCGGGCTGGACATCTTCAGCGCCGGCACGCACCCGTTCGCCCGCTGGTATGACCAGGAGATCAGCGAGGGCGAGCGGTACGCTGCGCTTATCGAGCGCACCCAGTGGTGGGGCCGGCACATGCTCATCTTCGGCGTGCACGTGCATGTGGGCGTGGACTCGGTCGGCAAGGTGCTGCCGATCCTTAACGGGCTGCTGCGCTGGTTCCCGCATCTGCAGGCGCTGTCGGCCTCCTCGCCGTTCTGGGGCGGGGCCGATACCGGGTACGCCAGCAACCGGGCCCTGATGTTCCAGCAGCTGCCGACCGCCGGGCTGCCGTTCCAGTTCGGCAACTGGGCGCAATTCGAGGCGTACGTGGGCGACATGCTCGCTACTGGCGTGATCAGCGAGTTCAAGGAGATCCGCTGGGACATCCGCCCCTCTCCCTCGCTGGGCACCATCGAGGTCCGCGTCTTTGACGGGCTGCCGACGCTGGAGGAGGTGGCCGCCGTCGCCGCGCTGACGCACTGCCTGGTCGTCGACCTCGACCGCCAGCTGGAAGCCGGCGAGACGCTGCCCGCCCTGCCGCCATGGCACGTGCAGGAGAACAAGTGGCGTGCGGCCCGGTACGGGCTGGACGCGGAGGTCATCCTCGACGCGCAGAACCGCGAGCGGCTCGTCACCGACGACCTGCACGACCTGCTCAACCGTCTTGAGCCGGTGGCGGCGCGGCTGGGCTGCCCGGCCGAACTCGCGTCGGTGTCCGGTCTCATGACCGCCGGGGCGAGCTACCAGCGGCAGCGGGCGGTCGCCGCCCGGGCGGGCGGCGACCTGTGGGCGGTGGTGGACAGCCTGGTACGGGAGATGCGCGACGGCCTGCCGGGCACCGCTGCTCGCAACGCGGACCACGACGCTCGCCACGTCGGCGGCGGCACTCCCTAGGACCGCGGACGGTGGGGCCGGGGGGCTCATCGCCGCCTGGCCGCATGACGTGGACGAGGTTTCTGGCCCGCGCAGCCCCAGCGCCGCCCGCCAATGGCCACCGCCACGGCCACTGCCAACTTATTCCCATTATATCAGTCGGAAATATTGACAAAGTCGCGGCGGCCTGACATGTTCTGTTCATGGCGACTCACGACGGTACTGGGCGCTGTTACGCGGACCGGCTCCGCGTGGCCAGCGCGACCTGCTCCCGCCCGGTCTTACGGCGGCGCGCCGGGCGTCTCGCCGCCGCTGCCGAACACCTCCGCCGCAGCGTTCAGGCACGCAGCAGATGCGCTGCATCCGGGTCAACGCCCACCCCCATTCGGCCCGTGCCGGTTGACCGCCGGCCCCTTCCGCGGCCACACCCGGCCAGCCGCGCTGCCGCTCCGCGCGCAGCTGCGGCCGCTCGCTCGTCCCCTGATCGAATCGTCCCCCCGATCGAAGAGGTACCCCCCATGACCGAAACCATCAGCACCAAGGCACATGCCGGCGTCATCAGGCTGGCCGGCAACATCGGCGCCGAGATCACCGGCATCGACACCGGCGATGTGCCCAGCGACGATGCGGTAGCCCAGGTACGCCACGCGCTGCTCGACCACAAGGTGGTCTTCCTACGCGACCAGCGCCTCGATTACGCCCGGCAGGTGGCCTTCGCGGAGCGGCTCGGCCCGCTGACGCTCGGCCATCCGACCCTCGCGTCGCCGCCGGACCAGCCTCTGCTCGAAGAGATCGACTCCAGCAAGGGCGGCCGGGCCAACCACTGGCACACGGACGTGACCTTCGTCGACCGGCCGCCGGCTTTCACGCTGCTGCACGCCGTCGTCATCCCGCCGGTGGGCGGGGACACGATCTGGGCCAACACGGTGACCGCCTACGAGAGCCTGCCGGCCGACTTGCGGGACCTGGCCGACCGGCTGCGGATCGTGCACACCAACGACCACGACTACGCAGCGGTCTACGGCCGGGGCGAGCGCGTTGACCCTGCGGTCGAGGCGGCGCAGCAGGAATTCCTGTCCACCGTCTACGAGACCGAGCATCCGGCCGTGCGGGTACACCCGGAGACCGGTGAGCACTCGCTCGTGCTCGGCGGCTTCGCGCGGACCGTGCTCGGCTTCTCGCCGCAGGCATCACGCGACCTGATCCGGATCCTGCAGGAGTACGTCACCCGTCCCGAGCAGACGGTCCGCTGGCACTGGCGCGAGGGGGACCTCGCGATCTGGGACAACCGGGCGACCCAGCACTACGCGATCTTCGACTACGGCTCCGCGCACCGGCGCGGCGAGCGGGTCACGGTCGCGGGCCCGGTGCCGGTCGGCGTCGACGGCCGGCCGAGCGTGTCGCTGAAGGGCGACGCGACGGCCTACTACCGCAGCGGCGCGACGGACTGACGCACTCTCGAACAATCCCAACGGAAGACAGGCCCATGAGCAGTTCAGCGGATACCAACACGACGGCAGGCAAGCCGCTGCCCGTCTACAAGCGCAAGAGACGCCGGATCTACGGGGCCATCGCCGTGGCCGTCATCGTCGCCGTCGCCCTCATCATCTGGGCGGTCACCCAGGGCAGCGGCAGCTCCGGGCCGGCGACGCTGCCGAACTTCACCATCTCGGTCAGCCAGGGGACTGTCGCCAGCCCCGACAGCATCATCTTGAGCCAGCCGTCGCTTGCTGTTCCAGACCCCGATGCTGTTCCCGTGGCTGACCACCAGGAAGAACATCCTGTTCGGCCCGAAGGCGCAGCGATCAGCCCGGCTCAATGAGCGGGACGACCCGGAGCTGGACGCCGAGGCGGACGCCATCCTCGGCACGGTCGGCCTGGCCAAGTTCGGCGACGCGTTCCCGCACGAGCTCTCCGGCGGGATGCAGCACCGGGCGGCATTCGCCCGCGCCATCATCACCCGGCCGTCGCTGCTGCTCATGGACGAGCCGTTTGGCGCCCTCGACGCCATCACCCGGCTGCGCATGCACGACTTCCTGCTGGGCATGTGGGAGCAGTACCGGACCACCATCATCTTCGTGACGCACGACATCGAGGAGGCCGTGCTACTCGGCGACCGGGTAGCCGTGATGGGCGGCCGGCCGCCGGGCATCCAGGAGGTCATCGACATCCCGATCGGCCGGCCCCGGCATGCCATCGATGCCGATACCGAGTCCTTCCTCACCGCCAAGCGGAAGATCCGGGCGTCTTTGACCGTATGAGCCGCACCGGCCTGCCATGGCCGCCAGACGCCGGCAGGCCAGCTGGCCGGCCCCGAATCTTGCTGTGGAGTGTGAATCATGTCAGTCTGGCGCTCCCTGCCGCCGCTTGGCGAGCGTCCCGTCGCCGTCGACGAGGAGACGGTCGCGGCCCTGCTGGACCGGGAGGACCAGGACGGACTGGACGAGCGCGCTGACCGCGACGACCTTGCCGCGTACCGGCGGGCCAGGCGCCGGGCGCGGGCCCGCCGGCTGGCCACCGGCGCGGCCGGCCTCATCGGCCTCGCCGTGGTGTGGCAGATCGTCGCAACGTTCATCAGAGACCCGGTCTTCCTGCCGTCGGTCACCCAGACCGTCTCGACGTTCTGGCACTATCTTGGCCGGCCGTACCCGTCGCAGGGCTCGCCGCTCTGGTACGACGCACTCACCAGCCTGCGCCGCATCCTGATCGGCTTCGCCATCGGCGTCGTCGCCGGGGTGACCCTGGGCTCGGCCATGTCTGCCACCCGCGTGGTGCGGCACCTGATCGACCCGGTCATCGAGGTGCTCCGCCCGCTGCCGCCGCTCGCCTTCATCCCGCTGTTCATCATCTGGTTCGGGATCGGCGAGCTGCCCAAGGTTGTCCTGATCGTCATCGGGGTCACCCCGATCATGGCGGTCACCAGCGTCGCCGCGCTCGACGAGGTGCCGGAGGACCTGCGGCTGTGCGCCCGGACGCTCGGCGCGTCCCGCTTCTACACCCTGCTGCACGTGCAGCTCCGGTCCGCGCTGCCCGGCATCCTGACCGGGATGCGCATCTCCATGGCCGCCGCCTGGACCAGCATCGTTGCCGCCGAGCTCATCGCGGCCACCACCGGCCTTGGCTACCTGATCCAGCAGGCGGGCGACTACCTCAATGTTGCCCTCGTGCTCTCCGGGATCATCTGCATCGCGCTGATAGCACTAACCCTCGATGCGTGCATCCGCGGCCTGCTGCTGCTCGCCGACCCGAGCAGGCGGGGATGAAGCACTGCACGGTTTGCGCCTGCTCCCCTCGGCGGCACGCATGCCTGGCGGGGGGTCGGGTGGCCCCGGGTCGGGTAGCCCGGCACTCGGACGGCCCATGGGCAGGCGCCCACGCCGGCCACCCCGGGTGTCAGCGCAGTGTACCGGTGCGTCACTAAGCGCTGAGGTCCTGGAGCAGGGCGTCGAGGGTGAGTTCCTCCTCGATGCGGAGGTTGAGGTGCCGCATGGCGGTGGCGAGCTCCAGGTCCCACAGCGTCGCGGCGGGCTCGCCGACGAGGGCGCCGAGCGCCGCGAGCGGATGCACCGCCGACACCGCGGCTTGGTAGGCGACGTGGTCATACCGCCACGGCCGCCAGGTCACCCGGTGATGCACGGCGCTGGCGATCCGGACGCCGCCCCAGTCGAAGTCGCCGTGGTAACCGAACTCCGCGCCGCCGGCCGCGAGTAGTCCCAGCAGCCGCCACCCGGCGGCGGAAGGCTGGCCGCCGACGCAAACCAGCGGCTGGCACCGGGCGCCCAGTTCCTCGGCGGCGGCCGCGACCACCACCGGATTCTCGCATATCCGCACCAGGGCAGCGCCCTGCGGCCCCGTGTTCAGAGGCTCCGTGTGGCAGCGGAGTTGACGGAGCGTGAGCACCGTCGGCTGTCCCGCCTCGCGGCACGACGCCAGCGTCCTGCCCAGCGCCGTGCGTGTGTCGCCGGGCAGGCCGAGGCAGAGCGCCAGCGACGATAGCTCGTCGAGGTGAACTCCCGCGGCGGCCCACGCGGTGCGGCGGGAGCCGGCCGTTCCCTCCGCCGCGAACGGCAGGCCCGCCAGCGCACGGACCGCCGACAGCACCAGCGTGCCGACCGGGCGCCCGTCGTCCAGGGCGTGAGCGTCGCCGCAGCATTCGGCGGCGAGCCGGCCGATGGGGACGCCGCGCGAGGGTAGCCGCCGGAGCGCCGCCGCGACGTGGGCGAGAAGCAGCCGCGCATGCTCAGGTTCGGGGGCGAGACGGCGCACCACGCCGGTCGCGTCGAGCCATCCCCGCCACCGCGCCAGCTCGTTACGGCCCTCCACGGCGGCGTCCAGTGACGCGAACGCGGCACCCCAGGCGGCCGCCAGCTCTGCCCGTTCGCGGTTGCGATCCCGGGGGGGACCGGTCAGCCGGGTCACCGCCTCGGCCAGCCCGCCCGGCGCGGCGCCGCTGTCTCGCAGGATGCGGTCGACCTCTGTCAGCGACACCGACAGCGACGCTCCGGAATGGGCTGCTCTCCCGGTCAGCCGCTCAACCGCGCGCCGCTGCTCCGGGGTGGCGGCCGGCAAGGTGACCGTACCGGCCAGCGGACGTCCGGCCTCCAGTCTGTCCCGTGCCCGCCGCACCAGCCACGCGACTGGCTCGCCGCCGAGCAGGCGGTGCAGCCTGGCGTCGGTCTCGGTCACACCGGCACCCGTTCGGCTGGACGGCGTTCCCGCCCGTCCCACCGCCACGGCGTAACGAGCACCGCATCGAGCCCATCCTGCCGGGCAAGCTGGCAGATGGCGAGCCCGGGGACCTGGGGGTAGCATCCCCACTCCCGTTCGCTGGTCATGACCACGTCCATGTCGAACGTGGCGAGCAGCCCGAGGCACTTCGCGCGGGAATCGTCGTCGACTCCGGCGAAGGCCTCGTCCAGCGCGATCAGCCGCGGCGCACAGGGGTTGCCCGCCGACTTGTAGTACGCCGACGCCGCGGCGAACAGCGGGACGGAGGCGGCCAGGGCCCGCTCGCCGCCCGACGCCGGGCCGTTGGCCGGGTGCCACTGCCCATCCTGATATCGCTGGATGATGAACTCGTGCCATCTGCGGTAGTCCAGCGCCGCCGTCAGCGCCTCGGTCCACCCGGCGGCCGGGTTGTCCGCGTGCTCGGCGGCGATGCGCTGCTGCAGGAACGCCCCCACAGCGGCGCGGTCGTCGGAGGACCACGCATCAATCGTCTGCCGGAGCTTGCGCCGGACCTGGTCCAGCCCGTCCGGCGCGTCCCGTGCCTGCTGCCAGATCAGCCGCAGCTTCATGCCGGTCGACGTCGGCCGGGACGCCAGCTCGTCGTTCATGACCCTGACCTCGGCCTCCGCCGCGGCGATCAGCTCGTGCAGCGTCCCTGCCACCTCGTTCAGCAGGTGGTTCTCCAGGATCTCCCGTTCCCTGGCGGACAGCAGCCGCGCCCGCTGCTCGGCTTCCCCGGTGAGCGCCGCGGCGAGCCCGGGGATGTCGTGACTGCGGCCCTGGAAGACCACGTCGACCACGATGACGCCCTCGTTCAACGTCAGCCCGGCCGAATGCCCGTGCCGGGCCATGGCGTCGGAGAGCAGCTTGTGTTCCTCCGTGACCCGCTTCTGGATCCGGTCCCACGGGCCGTCCGCGTCGTCGACGGCCTCCAGCCCGGCGTTCACGGCGCGAGCCAGCAGCACGGCTGGTGTCGCCGCCCACGGCTGCATGACGTCGGGAATGTCCAGCGAAGGTAGCGCGACGCGCAGCAGCCCGGTGGCGGCGAACGACCGGAACTCCGCGACCGCGGTGTCCCGTACCCGCACCGCCTCCTCGATCTCCGTCCCGAGCGTGTCCCGTTTCCCCTCCGCCTTGCCACGATCCGCGATGGCTTGCTGCTCCCAGCGGCGCGCCGCTTTCTCGGCGGTGCCCCGCTGTTCCAGGTCGCGCCGGACTCCCTCAAGCTGCCGATACAGCTCGTCGACCGCCGCGCCCGCCGTCTCGCGCAGCGCCTCGTAGCTCACCTGGGCGGCCGACGACTCCACCCGTGCCGTCGCTGCGGCTTCTGTCGCGTCGTCCAGGTGCGCCCGGCTTTCGGCCACCTCCGCCAAGGCCTCGCCCGCGGCCCGGGCCGCCCCCTGCGACGCCTCGGCGGCCGGCCATAGCCCGGCGAGCGCCAGCCGGTACGCGTCCACCCCGGCCTTGACCTCGGCGAGCTCGCCAGGGCCGGCCGGCAGGCCGACGTCGTGAGCGAACTCTTCGGCGCACACGACGGCGGCGTTCAGATCCTCCTGCCGTTGCCCGCACACCGTGACGGCGTGGGCATGCTGCTCGCGCAGTTCGCCGCGCCGCCGGCGTTCGGCAGCGGCAACGGTGTGGGCCTCGCGTACCGCGGCTTCGGGCGGCACCGTGCGATGCTCGTCCGCGAGCCTCTCCCGGCGCCCATCCACGTCGGCCAGGGCCGCGTCGACCTCGCCGATCGCCGTGCGCTCCTGCCGCAACTCCTCGGCGAGCCGCGCGATCCTGGCCCGCCGTGCGGCCTCACGCGCCCCCTCGCCGATGTAGCCGGCGCTGTCCTTCCGCCAGGCACCGCCCAGCATGCCGTTGGCCCAGCGGCCGTCGGTTGATATCCGCGTCCCCTCTGCCCCGCCAAGCCCGATGGCAGAAAGAACGGCACGGACCGTCTCAGCCGACAGCAACCCCGCCCGGGCGTCGTCAGAGTCGATCGCCGGGACCAGGACACTCGCGCACGACGGGCCGGGTGTGGGGGCGAGCCCGGACATCACGGTCACATCGCCGTCGACCAGGTTCCCGTCGGGCGTGACCCAGGCGTCGAGTATCCCGGCCGCCTCCAGCGCGGCCTCAAGCCCGGCGCGATGCTCCTCCGGCACGTCCGGCGCGAAATCGGTCACCTTCCACAACGGGGCACCCGGACGATCGGCCCGGATACCGGGCTGCCTCGTATGCGGAAACGGCGGAGCGTCGTGGCCGCCCGCTCGGAGCCGCTCGATCTCTCCCCCGAGTCCGTCAGCACGCTCCGCGTGAGCGAGACGCTGAGCGGACAGTTCGGCGTAGAGACGGCCGAGCTCGGCGCCTGCCGCCCGGGCCGCGTCGTCGATGGCGGCGACCGCCGGATTGGCGCCGTCCCCGGTCGCCGCCCACGCTTCCAGGACGCCGATCAGCTCGTCCGGATCAGCGATCCTGAGCTCGCTCAGCCGGTGAAGGTAGAACCGGTAGGCGCGGGCAAGTTCCCCGGCTCGTTGGGTAGATTCCTGCTCGGCAGCGGCGAGTCGTCCGGCTGCGGCCTGTAGCTCGGCGGTGAGCCGGTCCTCCTCGGCGCGCGCGGCTTGCAGCACCCGCCGCCGGTCCTCGGCCTCGGCGAGCAGTCGCTCCAGCCGCCCGACGGCCTGAGACTGACGGTCGGCGACAACCTGGGTCTCCCGCCGGGCACGCGGGGGATCCTGCTCCCAGCCGCCGGCAGCCGTGCGGTGACCCGGCGCGCAGCGGGCTGTGGCCGCCGTCTCCTCAGCCTGGCGCTGCGCCGCGTCCAGCACCTTGCGTGCCGTTTCGGCTCGCCCCAGGGCCTCGTCGGCCCGCACGGACCGTTTCTGCACCTCGGCCGCCAGCCGGTCACGATCCCGCTCCCTGATGCGTGCCGTCTCGTCCCGGCGTCGCGCCTCGTCGCGCATCTGCGTAAGCCGCTCCGCATCCCGCATCGCCGGGTCCTGCTGCAGCGCCTCGCGACGCGCCTCGAGCTGGGTCCGCCGCTGCTCCAGCTCGTCCAATTCGCGCCGTGCCGTCCGCAGCTGCGAGTCCGCAGCGGCGAACGCCTCCTCGGCCGCGGTCAGATCCCGGCCGAGCTGCTCATACCGGCTCTGTGTCTGCCGCGGCCCCGCCGCCTTGCGCTTGGCCGCGATCATCGCGTACCGGCTGTAATACCGCAGGAAGTCGTGCGCGGACTGGCGGGCCTCCGCCAGGGCTCGCAGCGCGTCGCGTTCCTCGTCCAGGCCTCGGAACGCTTCGGCGACCGTCGTCACCAAGCCCGGGCTGAGCGGGGGCAGCGCTTCGGTCAGCGCGCGGGACAGCAGCTTCTCGTCGGGCTTCTTGGAAAGTTGCGGCTGGCGGAGCTGGATCAGCAGATTGACCAGCACCTCGTAGCGGTGCTCACCGAGCCCGAACAGGGCTTCGTCGACCGCCCGGCGGTAGTCGGCGGCCCGGTCGTACACCAGCCCGTGCCCGTCGATCTCCTCGCGCAGCTTCTCCCTGGTGAGCGGAACCCGGCTTGAGGGCAGCAAGTGCAGGTCATCACCGACCCGCCGGGTCGTGACGAAGAACCAGTGGCGCGCGATGCCCCGGCCGGCGACGGCTTTCAGCCCGCAGCCTATGGTGCGGAACTCGGTGGTCCCGTCGGCGGCGCGGCGGCCGAACTCGAGCCACGTGTACCCGAGGCGTTCGGGATTGGGATGCTTGCCGCCGAGCAGCAGGTTCCACTCCATCTTCTTCTGCCGGTCGCCGTCCGGCTCCACCCGGTGCGGCGCGAGTTCCCCGTCCAGCAGGAACGGCAGCGTCAGGGCCAGCACCTTGGACTTGCCAGTTCCGTTGTTGCCGCGTAGCAGCAGCCGGCCGTCGTGGAACCAGAACTCCTCGGTGTCGTAGTAGAACATGTCGACCAGGCCGGCACGCAGCGGCTTCCACCGTTCAGAACAGGGCGCTGGCAGCATCGGCTGTCGCCTTTCTCGTCTCTGCTGGTCTCGTCTGGCGGATGGTGGGCTGGTCCAGGGCAAAACGCGCGATCGCCGGGCGGCTCCGGACTACCTGCCCGTCGACCGCGACCAGGCGGAGCGCGGATAGCTTCTCCAGCGCGGCGGCGAGCAGTTCGGTTTCCGCGCCCGGCTCGGTCACGCCTTTGCGCCAGTAGGCCTGGTGCTCGGCGGCCGCCCGCCGCGCGAAGGCGCGCAGTTCGTCGAGCGTGGCCTGATCACGGCGGGCGAGGTACTCCGCGACCAGCAGCGTGACATGGCCGTCGGTACGCTGCTCGGGCATCCGCACGTCGGTCAGCTCGTCCTCGGGGTCCACCATGGCGATCCCTTCGGCGCGCATCTCGGATATCAGCCCGGCGGCCTCCTCTATCCGCCGGGTGATCGCATGCCGCTGGGACAGCAGGTATGCGCGTTCGTCCTCGTCAAGCTCGTCGTAGTACACGACCGGGTTCTCCAGGAGCCGCCGCGTGAGTCGCCTGCGCAGCGCCTGGTTGCGGAGTTCGTCGCTCTCGGCGACCGGTTCCGCGGTCAGCTCAGCGAGCCGCCCCTCGAACGTCGGGGCGGTGACGACGGAGGGTCCGCGGGCGCCCGACAGCAGCACGCCCAGTACCGGCCTGCGCACGTCGTACAGCACGTCCGCCCCGGCCGACAGGTAGGCGTCCTCGTCCCCGGCCACCCGGCTCAGCACTCCCCAGCCGAGCAACAGCCGGACCACCGCGACCAGGTCGGACCGATCCGAGCGGTTGTCCAGGGTCAAGGTGAACCCGGTCGCGGCCAGCTCCGGTTCAGCAGCGGCGGTCAGCACGTCGTCGGCGAGGCTGCCGAGCGTGGTCTGCGCGTCGGCGCGGGCGAGTGCCGACAGGGCGAGGCACAGGGTGACGTACCGGCGGCGGCCGAACGATTCCTTGTTGTGCCCGCGTGCCGGATGGGACGCGTCGGACAGTTCCGGTGCGGTCTTGAACAGCCGCGCCGTCCCGGAATCCGCGACGAGACGCCACCCGGTCTCGCGATTCAGCCACTCGCGCAGCTCCGGCAGATGCCGCCGGACCAGGACCAGCGTCTCGCCGTCGGTGTCGGCGACCAGCAGCGGCCTAGCGAGCAGAGCGCGCAGCGCGGCCTTGCGCTGCGCCTGTTCCTCGGCCGGGATCATGCCGCTGCCCTCATGCCGGCGTCAGGTCCGTGATCTCGATGACGTGCTCCGGACCGGTGAGCAAGCCGTCGGCGGTGCGGATCGTCGCCGTTCCGCCGTCCGGGACCAGCGACAGCCGCACCTCCAACGTGCCGTCGCTCGTGATGGTCTTCACTTCGACCTCACCCGGCTTGCGGGCCGCCAGCGCGTCGCCGAGCAGAGCCAGGAACAGCCGGAACGCCCGCGGGTCCAGCACATCGAGGTCGGACAGGAGCGTCGGCCCGGCGGTGCGGAGGCGCCGCCGGGCTGCGGCGGTCTCGGCTGCCTCGCGTTCCACCTGCCTGCGCAGGAACTCCCGATCCGCCGACCTGTCCCGGACCCGGCTGGGCTTGCCGCGGCGCTCGTAGGTCCCGGTCTTCCGCAGCTGCGGCGAGATGCGGATGGGCGGTGCGTCTTGCCACGCCGTTCCGGGTGGAAGGTCGCGCCACGCGTCGGCGGTTTCGGTGGTCACGGACAAGTGCCGGGCGGGGCATAGACCGAACGCCGCCCGCCAGAGGCGGTGGGCGGCCTCGTCGCCCGGCACCTCGGCGAACCATCGGGCGAGCACGCGGAAGTCCGCCGAGCGATCCGACCGCCCCGAGCGCCGCTCGTTGAGCAGGCCCACCGCGTCGATGAGCTGCTTGATCGCGGTCACGGCCGCCTGCCGCAGCAACCGGGCCTGCGACGGGTGCCCCGCGTCCCGCGACGTGAACCAGTCATCCAGCCCGCGCCACCGGTTCCGCCACCCGTCGAGCGCCCGTTTTTCCGCCCTGGCCAGGGATTCGGCGGCGTCCGCGCCCTCAGGCACCGCGTCGGCCGCCTCCCGGCGCGCGGCGAGTTCCAGCAGCCGCTCGTGGCCAACGGCTTCGAGCTCTCCCAGCAGCACCGCGATCTGGGCGCCGGAGTTGGCCAGGTCGGCGATGAACCTGTTGATGTAGTCGATCAGCCGTTCCTTGTACGCGAGGAAGCCGTCGATGTCCCCGTCGGAGAAGTCGATCGCGCGCCGCAACGCGGACATGAACGCTTGCGCGTTATCAGCCAGGGAGGAGAACCGCTCCGCCAGGGACAGCAGGAGCAGATGGGCCTTGGCCGGGTCAGGATCGTGGTCCGCGGCGAGGAGCTGCAGCGACCGCAGCAGGTCGGCGATGTCGGCCAGAGCCACCGACTGGAGCTGGCCACGGCGCCCGATCGCCTCCTCGTAGAACGCGATCGCCTGCTCGGCTGCCTGCCCGGCAGCGGTCAGCTGGTACAGAGACCGCTTACGGTGAAAGTCCTCGACGGTGGTGACGCGGCTGGTGTCGGCGTCGGCACGCAGGTTCCCCCACACCACGAGCTGCTCCAGGGCCTGAGTCAGCTGGTCGTCAGGGTTGATCAGGAGCTCGGCTGCGACGTCCTCCGGCCGCAGGTGCACGATGAAGCGCTCCTTCGCCCGCGCGAAGGTACGCAGCAGGCTCCGGTAAACATCGGCGTTCGGGACGCTCAGGTGCGTGAACGGTTGTGGCTCGCCGTGGCCACGCACCGGCTGAGGGGCTCCGGTAACCACCACAGCATACTGCCGCACGCCACCGACAGAATGTGCGCAACTCGCCGCCCATCGCCGCGGAACCTGTCATCCCGATCAAGGTCCAACGTAGAACCCGGTCACCACCTGCCTCACCTGTGTCTGTGACGACATCACGCTGACCATCACCCTCAGCCCCGGACCGCAGGCCTACGACCTCACCTGCGGACAGTCCGGACGATGACCGGACACCGCATGGATCACCCAGCAGTGTCGCCGATCTCCGAGCTCTGGATGCCGTCACGCGCAGGGTCAGCGCAGCAGGCCAAGGTAACGCGACACGCTGTGCTCGACCTGCACCATGTCATCCCGCGACAGGTAGTCGATGAGCTCGCCGGTGACGTACGAGACGTCGATAGTGCGGACTTGATCGATCAAGATCTTGGTCTGCTGCCCGGCGATGACAACCTCCGGCCGGAAGACGGACGCCTGAGCGCTGGTCGAGGTCGGGATGATGGTCACCACTGACCAGGCGTTCTGCTCGATGCTGATAACGAGCCCAAGGTGCCGGCCCCGCTGTTCATGCCCGCGCTCGGCATCGCCAAGGTCTACCGGGTAGACCGCGCCGCGGATCACGGGCGATCCTGCGACCTCGCCGGAACCGTGAGGTTCGCGCCCACGATCCGAATGTTGCCGTCAGCGTCGTACTCCCATGCGTCAGCTTCGACGGAAAGATCCTCGGTCCGCAGCCGGTGCATGTCGGCGCGGGCGCGCTCCTCCCACGCCTCGCGGTCCAGCAAGCGCAGCGCGCGGCGAATGACGTCGCTGGTCTTCTCATCCTCACGGCGGTTCGCTTCGATGACACGGAGGTCTTCTTCGGTAGGACGGAATCCAACGCTCATGAACCGAATGTACAACAATTGTTGAACAACCGGCAATCCCGCATCGCCGACTGGTCGACCTCATTCTCCTGGATTCTCCTGGCCGGCCGCCGGGCGGCCCGGTCGTCCCGGGTAGGTCCACTTGCGCGTGATCAGACGGCGGTGTCAGGCCAGCAGGGATCAGCAGGATGGGCGGCAGCCCTTGAGGCATCATGTTGGCCTCATGCGATGATCCGGGCATGGAGCCCGCCGGCGGATCCGACGCCATGCGGCTCCATGTTTGCTCGGATGTCCCGGTACGGCCCGGAAACGGGCGGTACCACGCGGCACCCGGTCTCCCGGTTCCGCCATACAGCCTGGCAGGTCACAGCATTTCCGGCACTATCTGACCCGGCAAAAATGGCAGAGCAGCAGACTCTTAATCTGCGAGTCCGGATTTCAAGTCCCTGACGACCCGGCGGTCAGGAGCCCGGAGCGCCGGCCAGGTACCGCGCGAGGTGATCGATCACCTCACGCGCGTCGTCCTCGGTACCGTAAATGAACGTGGACTTGCGCCGCCGCAGCACGGGCAGCCCCAGCGCGTACAGTCCCGGGCTGTCGACCACACCGCCCTCGTGGCACAGCTGGCCCTTCGCGTCGACCACCGGCACGTCGAGCCACCCGTAGTCAGGCCGGAAACCCGTTGCCCACACGATCGTGCGGATCTCGCCACGTCTGAGGTCAAGCTGCAGCCGCGTCGACTCGGGCACGCGTGTCGCTGCGAAGCGCTCGGGAGGGCCGACCTCAGCGTCATACCCCTCCGTCTTGGCCCACTCGTCGAACGTGTCCAGCACGCGCTCCATCTTGAGGTCCGCGAGCGAGAACACGTTGCGCAGGCCACCGGAGAACAGCGCGCGGCCGTCACGCACCGCCGCCCAGCGGCCCACCATCTCGACGCCCATCGAGGCGAGCGCGTTCAGATCCAGCGTCGCCCGGTCAGGGGTCCCGACGAGCTGGGGCGACGGCAGCCGCCGGGCCCGGGTGAGATCCTCAACCTCGTCGTACCGCTGATCCCACACGCCCGACGCGTCCATCCACCACAGCACATCGCGTCCGCGGTACGTGCGCGGCAACCGCACGTGCTCCCCCACCGAGAGAGCCACCGGGCGGCCCGACCGCCTCAGCTCGGCAGCCAGCTGCACGCCGCTCGCCGAGGCTCCCACGACAAGCACGCTGCCGTCGGGTAGCTGGCCGGGGTGGCGGTAGCCGGACGGCGTTAGTTGCTCGACGGACGCCGGCAGCGCGTCGTTGAACGGCGGCACCGTCGGCTGATTGCAGGCGCCGCTCGCGATGACCACCGCCCGGCAGCGAATCTCGCCGCGGCTCGTCGTCACGTGGTACCCGTCGTCGGTGCGTCGTACCGACGTGACGTTCACGCCGGTCCGGACGGGAGCGCGCGAAACCTTGGCGAAGTGCTCGATGAACTCGATCACTTCGCTCACCGTCATGTAGCCGTCTGGATCCGGGCCTTCATAGCGAAGGCCCGGCAGGCGGCTCTGCCAGTTGGGAGTGAGCAGCCGCAGGGAGTCCCAGCGTTCCTGCCGCCAGGAGTTGGCCACCTCTCCGCGCTCAAGAACGACGTGGTCGATCGACCGGTCGCTGAGGAAGTAGCTCGCGGCGAGGCCCGCGTGCCCCCCGCCGATGACGACCGTGGTGGTGCGCTCGATGGCTTGGCCCCTCGGTGCTTGCCGGAGCGCGCGCGTCGGACAAGCCGCCGCGCGGCCGCTCAAGCGACTTCGACGGTGACGTTCGTCGGGTTCGTGAGAGCGTCGAACACGGCGGAGCGCTTCTGGGACTGGGCCACCAGCGCCTCGATCTCCTGCCTGGACGCGTCCGCGTCGATGGTGAACGTCACCTTGATGTCGTTGTAGCCGTTGCGGACGTCGCTGTCGGCACCGAGGATCCCACGGATGTCGTGCCCGCCCTCGACCGTGGACTCGACCGAGCGCAGCTGGATGCCGCGGTTCTCCGCCACGGACGCAATCCCCCCCGTCAGGCAGCTCGCCAGGCCGACGAGGAGGTACTCGATCGGCGTGATGCCGTTGTCCTCCGCCGCGAAGACCGCGGGGTGGTCGGCTTCGAACGACCACTCTTCCTTGTGGCTCTGCTCCTGCCCGAGGCCGAAGAAGCTCTGGACCTTGATCGTGCTGTGCACGCCGCTCTGCCACTTGGCGGACGCGCGCCAGGTGAACTGTGCGGCCTCAGGCGCGCCCTTCAGCACTTCGCGCGCATCGAGCAGCGCCTGCACGTTCACTCCGTTGGTGACTGTCGTCATGCCGCGATACCCCACTTTTCCCTCATTTATTTCCTATAGAGATGGTTGACAATACACCGACCAGGCCGGATTACCATAGCCCCATGGCGGAGCCAGCCTCAACGCTCGCGGCCGGCACGGCCGGAACGGTCGAAACGCAGTACCTCGACCTGCCGGAGCCGGTACGGCTCGACTGCGGGCGGGAGCTGCACCCGGTTCGCGTCGCGTACGAGACCTACGGTGCCCTCTCACCCCGGCGCGACAACGTGATCCTGGTGTGCCATGCGCTCAGCGGCGACGCCCACGCAGCGGGCTTCGCGAAGACGCCGCCCGCCGAGAGCACGCGCGACGGGTTCGGGGCCGAGGATCGCGACGGCGCCGCCCGCAGGGGGCTCGGCTGGTGGGACGGGATGATCGGCCCGGGCAAGGCGTTCGACACTGACCGTTTTTTCGTCGTGTCCACGAACCTGCTAGGCGGCTGCCGCGGGACGACGGGGCCGTCGTCGATCGACCCGGCGACAGGCAGGCCGTACGGGCCGGACTTCCCGGTGATCACGGTCGCGGACATGGTGCGGACCGAGCGCGCGTTCCTGAGCGCACTCGGTATCGAGCGGCTTGCGGCGGTCGCCGGGGGCTCGCTCGGCGGGATGCAGGCGTTCGAGTGGGCGATCCTGTTTCCTGATCAGGTCGATGCCGTCGTGGCGATCGCCAGCACGCACGCCCTCCACCCCCAGGGCGTGGCCTGGAACTCAATCGCGCGCGACGCGATCATGCGCGACCCGGCCTGGCAGGGCGGTCACTACTACGGCACAGGCCGTACGCCCGAGGCCGGTATGGGGGTGGCGCGGATGGTCGGCCACGTCACGTACCTGTCCGCACTGGCACTGAGCGACAAGTTCGGCCGACGGCTGCAGTTCGCGGATGACATCCGCTACACGATCACCGAGCCGGAGTTCGAGGTCGAGAGCTACCTGCGCCACCAGGCCGACTCGTTCGTCAGGCGCTTCGACGCCAACACCTATCTCTACACGTCGCGCGCGCTGACGTATTTCGATCTCTCGCGGCAGCACGGCCGCGGATCGCTCGCCCGCGCGCTCGAAGAGGTTTCGGCGCGGACGCTGCTGATCGCGTTCAGTTCCGACTGGCTGTACCCGCCGTCTGCGTCGGGGAACGTCGAGGGGGCGCTTCGCGCTCTCGGCAAACCGGTAGAGTTCCACGTGATCGAGGCGCCGTACGGGCATGACTGCTTCCTGCTTGAGGAAGCGAGGCAGACGCCCATTATCCGCCGGTTTCTGAGCAAGCACAGCCTGGCCGAAGGCGGGGCCGGCGGGTGACATCGAGGAAAGTGATGCCTTCGTGACCGACAGTCCCTTGCGTGCCGAGACTGTGCCTGCCGAGGCGGGCCGCGCGTTTGGATTCGAGACCCGGCAATTGCATGCCGGGCAACGGCCCGACCCGAACACGGGCGCACGTGCGGTGCCGATCTTCCAGACGACCAGCTACGTGTTCGAGGACCCGGAATCGGCGGCGGCGTACTTCAACCTGCAGGAGTACGGGAACACGTACTCGCGGATCATGAACCCGACCGTCGCGGTTTTCGAGGAGCGGGTGGCGAACCTCGAGGGCGGCGCCGGCGCGGTGGCGTTCGCCAGCGGGATCGCCGCGCAGGCGGCCGCGCTCTTCACGCTGCTGCAGCCGGGCGACCACGTCGTCTCGTCCTCGGCGCTCTACGGCGGGACGGTGAACCAGCTCAAGCACCTGCTGCGCAAGATGAGCGTGGAGCTGACGTGGGTCGATCCCGACGATCCGGACGCGTGGCGGACAGCGGTCCGGGCAAACACGAAGGCGTTCTTCGCCGAGACGATCGGCAACCCTGCCGGGAACGTGCTGGACATCGAGACTGTGGGGTCCATCGCGCACTCCTGCGAGCTGCCGCTGATCGTGGACAACACGTTCGCGACGCCCTACCTGTGCCGCCCGATCGAATGGGGCGCCGACATCGTGATCCACTCGGCGACCAAGTTCCTCGGCGGCCACGGCACGAGCATCGGCGGCGTCGTCGTCGAGGCGGGCACGTTCAACTGGTCCAACGGGCGGTTTCCCGTGGTCGCGGATCCGTCGCCGGCCTACCACGGCCTGCAGTTCCACGAGACGTTCGGGACCTACGGCTACCTGATGAAGCTCCGGGCCGAGACCCTGCGCGATCTCGGCGGGACGCTCTCGCCGTTCAACGCCTTCCTGTTCCTGCAGGGACTGGAGACCCTGTCGCTGCGGATGGAACGCCACGTCGGCAACGCGCTGGCGGTCGCGGAGTTTCTCCAAGCGCATGAGCTGGCGTCGAACGTGACCTACCCCGGCCTGCCGGCGAGCGGGTACCGGCCGCTCGTGGAGAAGTACCTGCCGCGCGGGGCCGGCGCGGTGTTCTCGTTCGACTGCGCCGGCGGCCGGACCGGCGGGCAGGACCTCATCCGCGGCGTGACGCTCTGGTCCCACCTGGCGAACGTCGGTGACGCCAAGAGCCTGATCATCCACCCCGCCAGCACGACGCACCGCCAGCTGAGCGACGACGAGCTGCGGGCGGCCGGCGTCCGGCCGGGGACGGTGCGGCTGTCGGTCGGCACCGAGTCCGTCGAGGATCTGATCTGGGATCTGGGACAGGGCTTCGCATTCGTCGCCGCGACAGCGGAAAAGGCGGACAAGAAGGTGGCGACGGCATGACCGATCTCGATCTCGGGCGGTACCAGGACCCGTTGACGATCCAGCGCGTGCTCCAGACCGCCAAGACGATCGCGATCGTGGGCCTGTCGAACAACGAACTGCGGGCCAGCTACTTCGTTGGCTACTACCTCAAGCGGCACGGCTACCGCGTGATCCCGGTGAATCCTCGCGAGACAGAGATCCTCGGCGAGACAAGCTACGCGAGCCTGCTGGACGTACCCGTGCCGGTGGACATAGTGAACGTCTTCCGCGCGCCGGATGCCCTGCCGGGGATCGCGGCGGAGGCGGTGGCGATCCACGCCGGCGCCCTCTGGTGCCAGTTCGGCGTGATCAACGGCGAGGGCGCGCGGATCGCCGAGGACGGAGGCGTGACGGTGATCATGGACCGCTGTCTCAAGGTTGAGCACGCGCGTTACGTAGGCCGGATGCACTGGCTCGGCTTCAACACGCAGCGCATCACGTCCGTCCGCGCCGGGCTCCAGTAGCTGACGGGAGACGGCGCGGCCGTGACCCGGATGTCGGCCTGCGCCTGGCCGCCGCCGGCGTGCCGGCCCACCCATCCGCGCCACGTCCGTTGCGATCCCCGTCCAGTCGCCTATGATACGAACAGGATCATCCGAAACGGATTATTTACGACCGTACGAGGAGGATGCGCGCGGTGTCAACCGGCCGGCTCTCCACCACCTCCTACGTCGTGCTGGGCATGATCGGCCTGAGCGGGCCGTCCACTCCGTATGACCTAAAGCGCGGGATCGGCCGCTCGGTCGGCTACTTCTGGCCCGTCCCGCACGCGCAGCTGTACGCGGAGCCCGAGCGGCTTGAACGGATGGGGCTGCTGGCCGTCCAGCCCGAGGACAGTGGCAGGCGGCGCAAGACCTACCGCCTCACCGAGGCGGGCCGGAACGCGCTGCGGGAGTGGCTGGCCGCCCCCACCAACGAGCATTTTCAGATGCGTGACATCGCCGAGCTGAAGCTGTTCTTCAATGAGCTGGGCGATCCGGGCAACGTGGCCCGGCTGGCCCGGGAACAGGTCAGCCAGCATCAGCAGCGGATCGCCGTGTACGAGGAAATGCAGGCGCGCTTCGGTGAGCTGCCCGCGCTCGCGCGGGGGATGGTGACGCTCCGGCTCGGGCTGGAGATGGAGCACGCGGCCCTCCGGTTCTGGTGCTCCCTGGCCGACAGCACGGACAGCTCGGACGAGGCCGGCGCACCGGAAAGGGACGGCTCGGACAAGGCCGGCGCGGGCGGTACCGGGTCAGACCGGGCGGACACGGGCGAGGCAGTCGGCAGGGACGGTCAGTTCTTCCTGGCTACGCCGCCGACGAAGCTGTGATAGGTCATATCCCGCGCGACCTCACTGGGTTCATCGGGGCGCCAGGACGGCAGCGGAACCAGGTCCGGCGGGAGCATGTCCCAGTCACCGAACCAGCCGCGGATGGTCTCCTCCGGCCGCCAGTGCCCTGACCCGAGACGGTCGTGGAACAACCTCTCCATCTCGATGGCCTTGGCGCGCTGCTCGGCCAGGTCTGTTCCTGGCATCCGGAAACTGGAGATGACGAGATGACTGCCGGCCGACATGGCGTCGCGGAGCGCAGCCACGGCACCGGACGGGTCCTCGTCGTCACTGACGTGGTGCAGGACCGCCAGCAGCAGGAGCCCGACCGGCTGCCGGAAATCGATGAACTGCCGGACGATGGGATGATCCACGATCTCCGTCGGCCGGCGCACGTCGCCGGCGATGACCTCGGTGGTGCGGGCATCGGCCAGCAGGGCCTGCCCGTGGGCGTAGACGACCGGGTCATTGTCTACGTATACGGTGCGCACCAACGGGTTGATCTCGCGCGCCACCTCGTGCACGTTGCCGGGAGCGGGCAGGCCCGAGCCGATGTCGAGGATCTGGGTGATCCCCGCCTCGGCCACGAGGTACCGGACCGTCCTTCGCAGGAAGGCCCGGTTGGCCCGCGCGGCGGCCGGTGCGTTGGGTGTTACGCGCAGCGCAAACTCGACGACCTGCCGGTCGGCGGCGAAATTATCCTTGCCGCCGAGGAAGGCGTCATAAACCCGGGCGACGTTGGGTGCCTTGGCGTCTACGCCCGGTGGCGGATACTTGGTTTCGCGGCGGGAACGATCCTCTCTGGCCACAGAGGCCTCCACAACGTTCAGAAATCGACCCCCCAACCTATGGCTCACCTTAGCGCAATTGCGCCGGGATCCGCTTCTCCGTTGTGCATCCATACAGCCCGGTAGGGGCCGTAATGAACACGGCCGGGGCATTTTTCCGCGCGACACGCGTCACCGGCGCGGACGGCTGCCGGGGCGGCTGGGTCGGTGTCGATCTCGACGACGGCGGCTCCGTGACTGTGCGCGCCGCCGCCTCGCTCGACGAGCTGCTGGCCGGCACGGCCGCTCAGCAGGTCGTGGGGATCGACATGCCGCTCGGCCTGCCGGCCAGCGGCTGGCGCGCGGCCGACCGGGAAGCGCGGGCGCTGCTCGGCCCGCGCCGGAGCTCGATCTTCGCGATCCCGCCGGCACCGGTCTGGCTGGCGCCGACCTACCGGGCCGCGAATCAGCTGTGCCGCGACCTGACCGGGAACGGATTTAGCGCCCAGGCGTGGGGGCTGCGCCACAAGCTTCTCGAGACGGCCGAATACCGGCTGCGCTGCCCGCATCCACTGTGCGAGGTACATCCGGAACTTTCGTTCCGGATGATGGCTGGAGCGCCCCTGGCGCACCCGAAGCACGCGGCGGCCGGTCACGCGCAGCGGCGCGCCCTGCTCGCCGGGGAAGGCATCCTGATGCCGGGCGACGAGGCCCTAGGGCGGATCGCGGTCGACGTGCTGGACGCGGCGGCTGCGGCATGGTCCGCCCGGCGCATCGCCGCAGGCCACGCGCGCGTCCTGCCCGACCCCCCGCAAGCCGACCCCACCGGCCGGGACATAGCGATCCGCTACTAGGTCCAGGACCAGCCGCGAGCCCGGGCTCAGGCGCGAGCCCGTTCGCCGCGAACGTCTCGCTGACCCAACCCAACGGCTGGCTGACCCTCGACAGCCCCTGCCCAGCCAGAACAAACCATCATGTTCTTCCCGCTCGCCCTCGTCGGGGTCCGGGCATCCCTGGCTCAGGCTCCGGCCGGAATCGAGGACATCGCCCGCTCTCTGGGCCAGCACCGTCTGGCCGTATTCTGGCGGGTCACCAGGCCTCTCGTCAGCCCCGGCCTGGCCGCAGCCTTCTGCCTGGTCTTCCTCTCCGCGGTCACCGAGCTCACGGCCACCTTGATCCTGGTACCGACCGGCGTGCAGACCCTCGCCACGCAGTTCTGGAGCTACGAGCAGAACCTGGCCTACGGCCAGGCCGCGCCGTTCGCGCTGCTAATGATGGCGATCGCGGCGGTGCCGAGCTACCTGCTCGGCCGATTCTTCGACCGGCTCCCCGCACGAGCGATCAGGGGGCCGTCCGCGCCGACTGGGCGTCCGTGACCACGAACCCGGCGGGCCGCTCCCAGAACCCGGGCGGTCCGGGACACGTCGGCCGCGTACACCACGGGGAAGGCTCGTGTGGCCATACCGGCAGGTTAACTACTCAGCCGGCGTCCCCGGGCCATCGCCGGCCAGGCACGTCAGGCGGGCAGGGCGGTGAAGTCGGCGAAGTCGAAGCCGGGTGCGACGACGCAGCTGACCAGGACTTCCCGGTCACCGGCCGGGCGGGCCGACTGCCAGCCACCGCCCCGCACGACGTGCTGAGGCCGCTGGCCGCCGGCCAGATCTGGTCCGAGGGTGATGACGGCTGGCTCGGCCGCTGGGCGCGGGCCGGCCCCGCCGAGGAACAGGGTGAGCGGGTCACCGGCGTGCCAGAGCCACACCTCATCGGAACGCACCGTGTGCCAGCATGACTCCGTGCCGGGCGGCAGCAGGAAGTAGATGGCGGTGGCGGCGGCCCGGCGCCCGGGGTAACCGGCCGGGGTGCAGGATGGCTCGGCCCGCCACGTCTCGCGGAACCAGCCGCCCTCGGGGTGCGGGATCAGGCCGAGGGCTTCCGCCGTGGGCGGGCGCGGGTCGAGGGAGACGTACCGCCCCGACGCGTCCCGCCGGGCGTACCGGACCTCGGTGACCGCGCTCATCTCGAGCGGCCCGTACACGTGCGGGAACAGCGTCCCAGGGCCGACGCCGGGCGGCGGGGCCGGGTCCGCTGGCTCGCGGCGTACCGGGGCGGCCAGCCGGGACTCGTCGAGCGCCAAGGCGACCAGCGGCTCCGGGGAACCAGTGAACCGGTCGTTGGCGACCGCGAGCGTGCCCGGCTCGTCCGGCGACGCGTGCACGAACGGCGCGGCGTCCGCCGTGCCGGGCACAAACACGCCAGAACCAGCCGACTGCCAGCGCGGCAGCGGCAGCAAATGCCAGATCACCGGGCGGGCCCCGCCTCGGTCCCGGTCCCGGCGCCGGTTCCAGCCTCGGCCCCCGCCTCGGTCCCGGTCCCGGCCCCGGTTCCAGCCTCGGCCCCCGTCTCGGTCCCGGCACCAGCCTCGCTCCCGGCCTCGGCGTACGCGCGGCGGGCCTGGTCGATCGCCCTGACCTGGGTCAGCAGGACCAGGCACAGCACGATGGGCAGGAAGATGGCGGGCGAGAAGGCCGATTTGCTATTCGTCGACAACGTCAGTCCGACGACCGCCAGCAGGACGAAAAGGGACGCACCGATGACCGGGTAGGCGGCGAGGCCGGCCTGCTTGCTCTGGAAGTTGCCCCATCGGCCAGCCCAATGCACCGGCACACGGGCGTCCGGCGGCAGCCTCATGGCGCCGTAGACGGATAGCAGGATTATGGCGATCATTTCCACCCCGCCAACTGCCAGCGCCATGACCATGCCGCCCCCTTCGCCGCCTCCGGACCTCTTTCCGGTACCTGAAACCTACCGCGTGTCCAGCGGGACCGGCGACCAGGCCGCCGGGTCGCCGGGAGCCGCGGTGAAGTCGTAGCGCAAACCGGCCGTGGTGGCAGCGACCAGCGAGATCGACGTGGTGCCCCAGATCCGGCCGCCGCCGAGGTCGCGCCGGACGATGAGGGCACGCTGATCGTCCGGGCGGATGCCGTCGCCGTCGATCAGGGGCAGCCAGTCACCCCACGCGGCCGCGACGGGGGCCCCGGGCTCCGGGTCCGGCGTCTGGGCCGCCTTGAGCCGGGGCAGGAAATGGCCGATGCGGCCCAGTTCGTGCGCCCGTGCCGCCGCGGCCTGTTCGGCGGTCAGGCCACCCGGCCCAGCATCGGGCGCCGCCCCGGCGGGCTCGCCTCCCGCCGGGACCGGCCACAGGTCGCTGGCCAGGCCGCTGTTGACCACCACGTACAGGCCCGGGGCGAGCTCGCGCTCGTCGAACTGGTCGCCGTCCCAGCTGTACAGCACGGCCCGGCCCGGTTCCGCAGCCAGCAGCCGGAACGGGTCGAAGGCCGCGAGGTCCGTGACGGTCAGCTTGCCGTCCGCCGCCGCGCCGAGTGGCAGCGCGCCCCGGGAGCGCCGGCCCGCAGGGGACGCCATCCGCCCGCGCCCGTTCAGCACACACGCCACCCGGCGCGCGCCCGGGGCGACCGCGAGCCAGGTTCCCCCCGCCAGCAGATCCCGCCCGCCGACCAGACCCGGACGGTCGGGCCAGTACCGGCCCGGCGGCTGCCAGGCGCGGCTGATGAACTCGTCGCGGACCCCGGCCAGCAGGACCGTTCCGTCCGGCCCGAGGCCGAGAATCGCGGTGCACATGGTCCTATTTCAGCAGAACGAACGGCGCTGGGCGTCCATCGCCGGTGCGGGGTCCGGCCGGGAAGCGGTGTTCACCGCAGCCGACTGGCGGTGCCGGGCCGAGAGCCACCGCGGCTTCCTCGCCCGGCGCGCCAGGCGGCCTCGGCCGCGCCCATCGGCGTGGACGGCGGCGCCTGCACGAACGGCCAGATCTCCTCGGCGATCCCGCGCCAGTCGGCTGTCGCGGTCAGCTCGCCGAGCAGGGCGAACACCCCCAGGTTGATCCGCTGCAGGATCACGTAGGACCGGGGCACCTGCGCGTACGGAGCGATCGGGCTGCGGACGTCGAAGAACCGGCGCACCACGGCGGAGGAGTAATCCCCGGTGATGGTCAGCTCGCCGGGCTTGCGGATCGTGTCGTAGAACACGGCCAGGTGCTCCACGATCACATCGGTGCTCAGCGGCGCGCCGGGCTGGACGAAACCCGCCTCTTCCAGGCTCCGCCGGAAGGCCTCCGGGTCGTTCTCGACGCACAGGTCGCGGGCCATGTCCATGAGCGGGCGCAGTTCGGCCGCGGTGAAGTGCTTTACCAGCCCGAAGTCGAGGAAGGTCACCTTCCCGCCGCCGTGGAACAGGTAGTTGCCGGGGTGCGGGTCGCCGTTGAACGCGCGCATGTCGTACAGGCTGCGGAAGACGAACCGGTAGATCGTCTCGGCGGCCAGGTTGCGCTCCTCCCGGGACCAGCCGGCCAGCTCGGAGAAACGCGCGCCGGTGGCCAGGTCGCTGGTGACCACCCGGCGGGTGGACAGCTCGCGGACGATCTTCGGCACTCCGATGGTGGGATGGCCGTCGTAGTAGTCGGCGAACAGCTGCTGGTTGTCCGCTTCTCGGCGGTAGTCCAGCTCCTCGACGATCCGTTCCCGCAGCTCGGTGACGAGGGAGTCCACGTCCTGGCCGGGCGCGATGATACGGAGCATCCGGCGCAGCAGGGACACGTTGCCCAGATCGGCCGCGATGGTCTCGGCGATCCCGGGGTACTGCACCTTGACTGCGACGGCCCGGCCGTCGCGGGTGATGGCGCGATGCACCTGCCCGATCGACGCGGCCGCGATGGGCTCGGGGTCCCACTCGGCGAAGACCTGCTCAGGCGGCATTCCCAGCTCTTCGATGATAACGCCGGCGGCCAGTTCGGCGCTCATCGGGGGCACGCTGTCCTGAAGCCGGCCAAGCGTACGGCGCGCCTCCGGCGGCAGGCTGTCATCGACGTAGCTGGCCATCTGGCCCAGCTTCATCAGCACGCCCTTCATCGCCCCCAGGGTGCTGGCCACGTCCTCGGCGGTCTGCAGGGCCAGATCGTTGCGGAGCTGCTGCCGGTTCTCACCCGCCAGCATGAACAGGCGCGGCGCGCTGCCCGCGTAACGCGCGCCGCCGCGCAGGGCCAGCTGAAGGGCGGCCAGGCCACGGTTCAGGCGGAGGCCGCCGACACGCCGGGCCCGCCGGGCTACGACCGTGGCGGTAGCCGCCGCGCCAATGGTCAGCGCGGCCAACAGGGCCTTCTTCACGCGATCCGCGCCGCGCGCGTCCGCAGGGCCAGTCGCTGCCGGGCCTCCAGCACACCCGGTTCGCCGAGGAATACGGTGTCGAGCACGCCGAGAGCCTGGCGGATCTCCGTCCGGCGCCCGTCGGTCAGCGGCTCCGGCATCTCGTAGCCGTACATGTCGCGGGCCCAGCCGGGCAGCGCCGCGATCGTGCCCTCCCGGACGTCCTGCCAGATCTCGGCGACGTCGGGGTCCAGGCCGGGCGGATCGAGCAGATAGCCCACCGATTCGCGGGCGGCTGGCGTGCAGCGCAGCTCCGGGCGGACCGAATCGAGGTAGCGGTCGAGGGCGGCCACGCTGGCCGGGACCATGGCGGCCGGCACGCCGACGAGCTCGGCGGCCGCCACCATTTCCGCGACGTAGCGGTCGGCGTCGGCGCCGGACAGCGGCGTGCCGAACAGCTGAGCGGCCGCGATTGCGGAATCGACGAGGGCGGCGTGCACCCACAGCAGCAGGGCGGGATCCCCGGCCGCGTAGGGCTGGCCAGTCACGGGGTCCACGCCGCGGACGTGCTCGTGGATGCGGCGGACCCGCGCCGAGACCCGTTCGGCGGTGGATTTGTCGCCCACACTGACCGTGGTCACGTAGGAGGACGTCGCAGCGAGGCGGCCGACCGGATCGCTGCGCCAGTCGCTGTGCTGGTCGACCCCGGCCATGGCCAGCGGGTGCAGCGCCTGGATCATCAGCGACCGAAGGCCCGCGACGGGACCGGACAGGTCGATGCTGAGCCGCCAGGTGACGCTGCCCGGGCCGAAAAAGCCGTCGTCAGCCGGATGCTCCGGCACGCTGGACGCGTACCCGGCCGCCGAACGCTCTACCAGCCCGGACCAGAGCCGGGGATCGCCGGCGTTCGAATCAGCCGCCACCACTTGCACCTCCGCACGTAACACCAGGGTCACAACCTCAACCTACCCGGTGGTAAGCAGGAGATATGAACGCGGGTACCGACTCTCGCGAAGCGCGGGAGGCGCTGGCCGCCGAGCAGGCCAGCGCGCAGAAGCGGCTTACGGGCCTGGAGCGGGATTTCGCCGGCATCGTCGAGTCGTCCGCCTCGGCCAACGCCGATGACGAGCACGATCCGGAGGGCGCGACGATCGCCTTCGAGCGCCAGCACCTCGTGGCGCTGATCGAGCAGTCGCGTGACCACCTCGCCGCGATCGACGCGGCCCTGCAGCGGGTGGCGGACGGCACGTACGGGTGGTGCGAGATCTGTGGTCAGCCCATCGCGCCCGAGCGCCTGGCCGCCCGCCCGACGGCGACCAGGTGCGTCGCCTGCGCCAGAGCGGGCCCCGCCCCAATACCATTTACATGAGTAAATGGCATGGCGCTAGCCAGCGGTTATCGGGGTGGCCTGATGGAAGTACCGGCGCCAGCTCGGGCCGGTCTTCAGCCAGAGCGAGCTGCGGTGGGAACGTTGCCCGTCCTGCTCGCTGACGTAGCTGACGAGGATGACCGTCCCGGACAGCCGGATCCCGGTCAGCCCCGAGGCCGCGCCCGGCCCCGCTGCGGGCCGTTTCCCGTTGCCCGGCGCTGGCGGCACCTGATGGGTGGCGAAGGCCACGATGGCTTCGCGGCGACTGATGCGGCGGCCCGAGGGAGCGACCTCACAGAAGTCCGGGTGCAGCAGCGCCTCCACCTGCGCCGTCGCTCCCGGTTGCGCCAAGCTCAGTTCGCGCTGTATCACGAAACGCACGTCTTCATCCGGCCGCGTGTCTGTCACCGGCTCAACGATAGCGGCGGCCAGCGCGCCGAGCTCGGCGGCGCTTACCGGGCCTTCGCACTGGGCCGCCCGCACCTGTACCGGCGGATGACCGGAACTAATCGGCGACCGGCGGCGGCCCGGCGGGCGCGGATCCCCGGTCACCTCCGGTGTCGCGGCCGGCGAGGAGCCGCTTCGGGGCCTTGCGGCGCCAGGATTCCTCGATGAGCTCCTCCAGGCGCGCATCGTCCGCGGCGGCGAGGTTAACACGCAATCCGCGGACCCGCTGACCCCACAGCAGCCGGGCGAACGCGGCCGGGTCCTCGGCGACATAGGTCTCCGCTTCGGCCTCATCCACGAACACGTGCAGGAACTCCTCCCCCGGCGGCACGGTGGCGAAGATCTTGCCCTTCACACGGAACGACGACATGTCGAAGTGCGGTTCCTCGGTGGCCCCCGGCAGGGAGAGCGCGAATTCGCGAGCACGCTGAAACCCGCCCATCGTCCCAGGCTAGCCAGCGGGAGCTGGCGGGGCGCGGCCCAGGATCCGGTTCGCGGCGGCGCGGATGAGCACCACGGCCCAGGTGCGGAACGGCCGCCACGGCTCGGCCATGGCCCGGAACTGCGGCTCGGACGGCGGCTTATCCAGGCCGTAGAGCTGGGCGGTCAGCGCCAGCGCCCGCGGTTCACTGACCGGCAGTACGTCGGTGAACCCGGTCCCGCGGATCACGATCAGCGCGCTGTAGAAGGGGCCGATTCCGTTGATCGACTGAAGCTCGGTCATCGCCGCCGCGGGGCCCAGGCCCTTGAGCGTGCTGACGTCGAGCCGGCCTTCCAGGGCCGCCCGCGCGACTCCGTGCAGGCGCTGGATCTTGTCCGTGCCGAGACCGGGAAAGGACTCCACGCGGAGCAGCCGGCTGGGCGTCGGGAACGCGGCCAGCCGCTGGCCGGCCAGGTCGAAGACGCGGCCGTGGGTCTCGCTCAGCAGCGCCCGGACCTGCATCATCTGCCGGGCCGGGCGGCGGGCGCTCAGCACAGCCCAGGCCGCCGCCTCATACGGGGAGTAGAAGAGCGGGGGACGCAGGCCCGGCGCGGCGGCCTGCAGCCGGCCGATCACCGGTCCCGTTCGCCGGCCCGGACGAACTCCGTGGCGTCGTGGTCGAGCGACAGCACCCGGGCGACCTGGTTGCGCACGGCCGTCGGGTCGGTGCCCGGCGGCAGGTAGCCGGTGCCGCGCACGTCCCCGGCGGCGTCCTGGCGAACCTCGACCCCCGCCTGCCCGGCGTAGCCATCGACGCAGAACGCCAGGCGCATCAGCGTTGTCTTCGCGGCGCCAGTGTCCTGGCCCTCCCGCTGGCCGAACCCGAAGGACGCCGCCTCGGCCAGTGAGAACGGCCCCCGCGGGGAGATGGTGAACGATTCCACGGACATGACGGCTCCCGCCCTCGGTTTACCGGCCCGATCCCATGGTCGCCGGGGGGTCTGACATTCCGCCGGGGACGCGGCAGGGGCCGGCGATCGCCGACGTGACCTGGTAGGGCAGCGGCCGGGGATGCACGAGCAGCGCCCGGGCCACCTGGCGGATAGCCGGGCGGAGCGGCGTCAGGATGCGCTCGCTGTAGCGCCACGCGGCGCATTCGGCGGCGCCTTCAGCTGGGCGTTCAGCTGGGCCTTCAGCTGGGCCGGACCGCGCCACGATCGCCCGGCGGAAGCGCCGGGCGTCACCGCCGTCGCTCTTCCAGCCCGCGAGCCAGGCGCGGAGTTCGTCGTCGCGCTCGGGCAGGCTCCAGTCCCGGAGTTGTTCGGCGATCTGGCCGGCCGCGTGGATCACGAACGTCAGGCCGCTCCTTCCGCTGATCCCGTGCACCCGGCCCGCGCTGTCACGCCCGCACAGAATGCTGGCCGAGCTGAAGCGGGCCCCGATGGCCAGCGCGGCGACGGCATGACCGGCTTCGTGCCATGCCGTGGACACGGCCTCCCCGCGGGCGGGCACGTAGCTGGCCGAGTACCGGCCCTCGTAACGCTGCCGGATCCACCGGTCATGCACGATCGACTCGTCGTCGTAACGGGCCAGCCGCGCGAGCGCGGCCCGGATCGCGGCCGCATCGCGTTCCTCGGAGGGCTTCACCGGGCACGATAGGCAACGTGAACGACTGGGTGGCGTGACACAAAGCCTATGATGACCCGACGTCGGCGCTGACCGCACGGCTGAAACTGGTCCGGGCGCAGCTGGCCGGGGCGATCGACCACGTCCCGGCCGGCCTGGTCCGCATACTGAGTGCCTCCTGGCGCCACCCGGCCCCGCTCCCTTAGCATGCTCACTTAACGCTTCCCCATGGCTGAAGGCGGGAGGATTTCTGGCTCGGACCGCACACTGCCCGCGACCGGAAGGAGGCGAGAAGCATGTCTTATGTCGTCGGCGCCAGCATCGCCGCGTTCTGCCATGGCCAGGATCGTCCTGGCGGCGTTCCGGTCCCGGTCGGCGGCGGGACGCGCTCATCGTGGAACTGGAGACGATGCCCGACCACGTGCGCCTGCTCGTCGTCTGCGACCCCCAGTTCGGCATCCACCGGCTCGCCAAGCAGATCAAGGGCCGCTCATCGCGGCTGCTCCGCGAGGAGTTCCCGCACCTGCGGTCCCGCCTCCCGACCCTCTGGACTAACAGCTACTTCGTCGCCACTTGCGGTGGCGCGATCCTGGAGGTCATCAAGCGCTATGTCGAGAACCAGCGGAAAGCCTAACCAGAATCGCCCTTACCTCCCCATGGCTGAAGCCAGCGGTTTCCCGGGCGGGATCTGATGAGCCCGCTGACGGGGGTGCTGCGCGAGGCGTGGGCGACGTACAAGACCTACGCCGCGCACTTCCTGGTGATCGCGTTCGTCATCTACCTGGTCGCGGCGGCGATCGCCGCGCTGCTGTCGGCGGCCTTCGGCCTAGCGGGCAGCGCGGCCGCTTCGGTCATCGACCTGTTCTGCATGTTCCTGCTGCAGGCCGCGCTGGTGAAGGCGGTGCAGGACGTCCGCGACGGCCGGGTCGACCTCGACCTGCGCGGCACCTTGTCGGCGGCGCTGCCGTACGTGCTGCCCGTGGCGGCCGCGTCGATCCTGGCCACGATCGGAATCGTTATCGGGTTCGCGCTCCTCATCGTGCCGGGCCTGATCCTGCTGACGTACTGGTCGCTGATCGTGCCGTCCATCGTCATCGGTGAATCGCGCGCGCTGGCCTCGTTCGGCCAGAGCTGGCGCACCGTCCGGGGATTCGCCTGGAACGTGTTCGGCACCTACGTCGTGGTGTTCCTGATCCTGATCGCCGTGCGGATCGTGCTGTCGATCATCTTCGCGGTGCTGCCGCTCGCGGCGCGGAGCTTTATCGGCGACATCGTCTCCCGGCACGCTGATCGCGCCGTTCATCGCGATCGTCGTCACCCTGGTCTACTACCGGCTGACCGCGGCGCACATGAGCCAGGCCCCGCCGCCCGGGTACCCTCCGCCTGGCTATCCCACGTCCGCCGGCTACCCGCCACCGCCAGAGGATTACCCACCGCCTGCTCCCCCGCCAGCGTAGCCCCCGCGATCCGGCTGAATCGAAAATCGTGCGCCCCCCCAGGATGTCACCGCAGGGGACAACCAGGACTCTTAGCGCAGGTTAAGGCTTTCCCCGCGCTCATATTGTGACGAAGCCCGCGCTGTGCGCGGGCTTCGTCAGACCAGCCCGGTGACCGGCACCGTAACCGGCGGCAGACCGGCCACCCAGGCCGTCCTCCACACGATCGGGACAGCGGCACAGGCGGCGGCCCGCGAGTTCTGGACGGCCACGCGCATGGCCAGCGCGACACCGGCCGGGCAGGCCAGGCCGGAACCCGCCAGCGCTAGCCCGGAGGGGGCCAGCGCTAGCCCGGAAGGGGCCAGTACCAGTCTGGCCGGGGCGCCACCGGGGATCCCGAACCCAACATTTTTCAACGGGGTTCCCACCGTCGGCGCGCTCTTTTTCACGACCGGCACCCAGGCGCATTTCTGTACCGCCAGCGTGGTAAACAGCGCCACGCGTGATCTCGTCCTCACCGCGGCGCACTGCGTGCACGGCACTGGTTACGCCACCAATGTCGCGTATGTGCCCGGGTGGCACCAGGGGGTCAGCCCGTACGGATCGTGGGCCGTCCAGAGCATCACGACCGCGGCGGGCTGGAAGCGGTCGCAGGACCCGAACCTCGACTTCGCCTTCCTCGCGGTCACGCCACCGCCCGGTACCCGGCGGCCGATCCAGTCCGTCACGGGCGGCCTCCGGCTCGGCGCCGGCACCGGGTACGCCCATCCCGTCACCGTCATCGGCTACAACGACACCGCCGATCAGCCGATCGGGTGCGCCACCACCGGCTTCGAGTTGGAGACCGGCCAGATGGAGTTCTACTGCAACAGCTTCTGGGACGGGACCAGCGGCGGCCCGTGGATCCTGCACCTGGACCCGGTGACCGGCAGCGGGACCGTGGTCGGCGAAATCGGCGGGTACGAGCAGGGCGGCGACTATCCGTGGGCGTCCTACAGCCCCTACTACAGCTGGCCGATCCTGCGGCTGTTCGTCCAGGCCGAGCTCCAGCGAGCCTGACTCGGCCAGACGCTGGGACACTCCCGCTAGGCCCGTTCGGCGGCCAAGATCTGGCGGTCAGTAGGCTGGCGACCTGGGGTGATGACGAACCTCCGGGAGTGAATGCGGTGCGAAGGACACTCGGCGCCTGCGCCGTCGTGGTGGCGCTGGCCCTGATGGCCGGGTGCTCGGCAGGCTCGCACTCCGGGCCGGCCGGGCACCGTCATGGCCCCGCCGTCGGGCCCGCCTTCTGGGACCGGGCCCACCTGCTCGGGGCGCTGCCGTTCGGGATCGCGCCCGGCCGGGTGCCGCGGCCGGGGCAGACGGCCAGCTCGCACACGGCCGGGCCGCGCGGCGCGCTGCGGGTCGGGGCGCTGTTCGAGCATGACGCGAGCGGCAACCATTTCTGCACGGCGAGCGTGGTGTCCAGCCCGGGGAAGGACCTGCTGATCACCGCGGCGCACTGCATCAACGGTGGCCAGGGCAGCGGGTACAAGAGCGATATCGTCTTCATCCCCAGCTACCGGGACGGGCAGGAGCCATACGGCGTGTGGACGCCCGCCCACCTGCTCGTCGCCCCACAGTGGGCGAACTCCTCCGACCCCGACTTCGACGTGGGCTTCGTCGTGCTCCAGCCGCACAACGGGGAGAACATCGAGCAGGTGCTCGGCGCCAGCCAGCTCCAGACCGACGCCGGGTACCGGTACCTGGTGCACGTCACCGGTTACCCGGACAGCGCGAACTCCCCCATCGCCTGCGTGAACTGGACCTCCCGGCAGAGCGCCACCCAGCTGAGGTTCGCGTGCGAGGGATACACCGGCGGGACCAGCGGCAGCCCGTGGGTGACCCGGTTCAATACCCGGTCGCGGACCGGGACCATCGTGGGCGTGATCGGCGGGTACCAGGAGGGCGGCGACACTCCCTCCGTCTCCTACAGCGTCCGCTTCGGCGCCGGCATCCAGCAGCTTTACGAGCAGGCAACGGCTGAGACCACGTAGGGTCGAGGGCTGGCGCGGTGGCGTTGCCTGACGTCAGGTCCGGCAGCCAATTTTCCCCGGGTTTCCCCTGCGGGCCGCTTCACTGCGGTGACCATTGTCAGGTTGCTCCGTTTCCAGTTCCAGCCCCCGCCCGTCAAACCGTGCATGCGGTTTTCCCGCACACGGCTTACCGACGCCGTTCACCGCCGGCATTCGGTCTCCCCCGCCAGTCCCGGAAGGGCCTGGGGTCAACGACGATTCCCGACAAGGTGATCAGCCCGAGCTGGTCCGGGGACTGGTAGGTAACCACCGACCAGCCGAATGCGCGGGAACGGCGGTGGCGTTTGCTGAGGAACAGCGCCAGCCGCATCCGCGCATAACTCCTGATCTTCTCGAAGCGGGCCGCCGAGTTGCCGAACCGGAAGAAGGCAGCCCAGCCTCTGTTCTCTGGGGGTCGGCCGCTGCGGCGAAGGTCGAATCCTCGCGTTTGCGCAGCTCAGAGGCTGATAGAGAGAACGTTAGCGCCTGCGACAGGTGTGGTGCAAGGTCCTGGCGCGGCGTGTCACTGGTGTTTGGCCGTGGTGTTGAGCTGGGCCATGAGCTCGCGGTTGGAGGCCCGGGCGGCGGCGAGGTCTTCGCCTTGTTCCTCGAGTTGCAGGCGCAGGTCGATGGCCTGCTGTTCCAGGTGGGTGATCTTCTGGTTGAGGGTGTCGATGTCGGCGGGCGTGCCGAGTCCGGATTCGTGCCAGGCTTGCTCGCCAAGAGCTTCAGAGAGACGTTTCTCAAGCTGCTGGACTCGGCTGTGGAGCCGGGCAGTGCGTTCGTGGGCGGCGAGCAGGTCGGCTTGCAGGGATGCCCGGGTGACGGTGATGCCTGCGCTGTCACCGGCGGCCGGCGGGGCGGTCTCGAGGGCGTGGATCTTTTCGAGGAGGTCATGGTGCCGGTAGAGGAAGGTGCGGTCCACCGCGGCAGCGCGGGCGATGCCGGACACGCTGATCTCGGTGCCGTCGGCGAGGGCCTGGTTGAGCACGGCGATGACACGCTGGCGGCGGCGCGCGGAGTCGGCTTGGCGGCCCTTCATCATGGCCTCGGTCCTGGAGCCGTCCGGCGCTGACCGGGTGGGTGCTGTCATGCGGGGATCTCCGTCCGGGGTGAGGGCAGCACGGTGCGGACGGCTGGCATGGCGAGGTGGACGGCGCGTGGCGGCGGACGGCGGTCACCGCGTCGTCGACCTGGGCGCGCTGGCTGGCGTCCAGACGGGTGATGTCGCCCTTGATCCGGTTGACCAGGTGCCGGACCCGGCGGATTTCCTCTTCTGCGGGTGTCGCGTCAGCGCGGGCCGATTCATCGACTCCGTCGATGGCAGCGGCCAGGCGCTCGCGAGTGCGCAGCAGGTCGTCGAGGTAGCCGGTCAGGTCGGGCAGGCAGGACACGTCGGTGCGGAAATGGTCGCAGCCGGCGCAGCGGAACCGGACCGGGCAGGCGCCTCCGCCGGCCTGGACGTTAGCCGGCTGGGTGCAGGTCCCGTAGGGGACGGCGACCGCGCTGACGGCGTAACGAGCGTGCTCGCTGTCCAGCAGGGCGCGGGCGTCTCGCCAGATCCGGTTGCCGTGCCGGTCGAACTGCATCGCGGTCACCTTGTCGACGGCTTCGCGGCGGCGGGTTTCGCCCACCCGGAAGTACCGTTTCGCGGCGTCCATGGACGTGTGGTCCATCAATTCGCGGAGCACGTCGATGCCGACCCCGGCGTCAGCATGCCTTTGCGCGTAGGAGTGCCGGTAGGAGTACGGAGTGATGAGGGATCTGTCGCACTCGGTGCCGTCGGCCCGCAGCAGCGGCCCCATCGAGTCCACCCAGATCCGGTGCCGCCCGATGAGGTTGTCCTCGGTGATCGGACGGGACCCGATCGGGTTGAGGCGCCGGGAGGGCAGGAGTTTCAGCTGGCCGGGCGGCGTGGCCGGGAACCGCTCGCGGACAGCGAGTTTCTGCTCCGTGATCAATGTGGCGGTGTGCTCGCTGACCGGCAGGCGGCGGCGCAGCCGGTGGGCCTTGGAGTTGTCATAGACCAGTACCGGCATGCCGTCAGCGTCGCGGGCCAGGCAGTCCCACTCCAGTGCGCAGATCTCAGCGGGCCGGCGGCCGGTGTCCATGAGCAGCTCGACCGCGATCCGGGTCTCCCGGCTGGAGACGGACTCTTCCAGCTCGGGAAGATGACCGCAGATCTGGCGCATGACCGCAGCGGGGACATCACGCCCGGGCTCACCCGGGTCGGCCTTAGCCGGGACGTCCCCGGCGGTCAGGGTGAAGTCGTCCGGCAGTCCCGCGGCTGGGCCGCCGCCGCGGGTCAGCCCCAGCGAGCGGATCTCGGTCAGTACCCGGCCGGTGTCCTGGCAGGTCTTCACCCGGGAGTAGGCCGACAACTGCCCGGCGGCGGACAGGAACGCCATGCGGTGCAGGAACGCCTCGATGTCGGCGCGGCCGAGCCCGGCCGGATTCTCGCCCTGATCGGGCCGGCCGGCCCGCAAGGTCGCCGACAGGCGCACCAGCGCGCCGATGACCTCGTTGAGCCGGGCGCCCGCCTGCTTGCCGCGCCGGCGCGGCAGATCATGAGCAGCCCAGCCTTTGGCGGCCTCACGCAGCCAGCCCTGGCTGATGCCAGTGAAGGTGAGCCAGCCGTGATGCCCCAGGACGGTCAGGTCCCACCGGTCCTTGGCGATCTCGGTGCGCGGGTCAGCGAACGCCCGCCCGAGGTGGGCCACCAGCGAATTGACCAGCGACCGCCGGGCCGGCTCGTCCTGGGCGGGCAACCCCGCCAGCGAAGGCACCTGCGTCTGACGCAGTTCCTGAGCCAGGCGGCGCAAGAACCGGCAGTAGCTCGTGACCTCAGCCGCGACCCGCTGCTGCAGCCCGTAGAGCAACTCGGCCACGGCCAGCGGGGCGAGCCCGCGAAGGTTGACCTGACCGGTGACCGGGACCGGCTCGGCAATCTGGTTCCACCTGCGCTCATCAGATGCCAGGCCGGCCTGGCGAGCCGTCTCCCACCGGGCCGCGTGCACCGCGCACCGGGCTTCCTGGCGCTGGTGGCGCACCTGCCGTGACCGCAGGCACGCAAGTACCGCGCACTTGTCGCCGCCCAGCACCAGCGGCGGCGCCTCCCGCCGGGCTGGGCGGGTCTTACCGGGCCTGGTATCGAACTTGCCGCCGTCCCACCGGATGAGCCGGTGCCCAGCCGGGGGCGCCAGCACCCAGGTCTGCGGGTTCCAGCCGGCATCAGCCAGGAACCCTGGATCCAGCAGGCCGGCGAGCCTCGCGACGGCAGGATCGCCCGCGGCACCGCACTCACCCAGCACCGCCGCCAGGGCGGTCCGGGCTGGGCTATGCGCTGCGGCTGCCAGGACGCCGACGGCACTCTCGGCGCTCACCGGGTCACCCCGGCAAGCTCACGAGGAGACGGGACCGCGTCAACAGCGGCCCGCAGCCGAGCCGGGTCCGGGTGCGTGTAAACCTGCGTGGAGGAGACCGAGGCGTGCCCCAGCAGCTCCTGAGCCTCATCGATCGCCCCGCCGGCATCAAGGACATTCGAGGCGAAAGCGTGCCGCATCTGATGCGGCGTCGGAGGCCGGCCCAACCCAGCCCGCCGGGCTGCAGCGGCGACCAGGTCATTGACCGCGTTCCAGCCGCATCGGCGCGCCGAGGGACCCGCGGAACAAGTTCACCGGGACGAAGTCGCTGCGAGCTGCCTGCGGCACCCGCATGCGCTCGAACTCGTAGGTGTCGAACGCCTGCACCGTGACAAAGTCCAGCGGGACGACCCGCTGGCGGCGGGACTTCGCGACCGCCCCGTTGGGATTGTCCTCCCGGCGCACCACATGCAGATGCGCCCGCGCCACCCCACACCCCAGCACCCGGGAGTCGGCCAGCAGGTGCACGTCGCTGCGGCGCAGCCCCAGCACCTCGGCCCGGCGCAGCCCGGCCCGCGCCATCAGCAGCACGATCAGCCGGTCCCGCGCCGAACAGCACGCCCCGAGCACCGCGACGATGTCAGCATCAGCGGCCCGGCCCACCGGCCGTTCCGGCTCGTGCAGCCGCTGCCGGGCCCGCATCCGCCACGACATCCCCGCGTTCTCGCCCCGGGCTGCCTCCGGCAGATCCCGGTCGTCAGCCAGCTCATAAAGCAGCGGCACCAGATGCCCGCCCGCCTGCCCCGCCGCGACCGCGTGGACTACCATCGCGCGCACCGCGGTCAGCACCGCGTTGATCCGCCGGGCGCTGCGAACCGGCCCCGTCCCCGGCCCCGCGAGCACCGTCCCCGCCGCCGCAGACGCGCCGGCGCATGAGACCGACGGGCCAGCATGCGCCAGCCACGTCATGAACAACCCGAGCTGCTCGATCCCCGCCTGCCACTCCCGGCCCGACCGGGCGCACCACCGCAGGAACAACGCGCTCGAGCCCGCGTACGCCTTCGTCGTCGACTCCGCGCCATCCCGGCCGAACCGCACCTGCCGCAGAAACGAGTCCGCGACCACCACGACAGCCAGATCCTCATCCAGAACCGTCCAGTACCTCGCCCCGGACGGCAACCTCACTGGGAAAGCCCGCATCCCTGATCCCCCGATCTCGCGCTGAGCTGCATGAACAACTACCAGCCACGAGCACCGCACCCCAGGAGACGCGCCGCAGAACCCCGTCACACGTCCCGTCTAGGCAACGTCATGCAACAGGCTGGCGGCCCCCGGAGAACCGCCCAGGAACCGGTTCAGGTCCTCCACGATCCACTTCACCGGACGCAGCAGCCTCGACCGGCGGGTCAGTTCCCGGATCCGGTCACGGGCCTGCTGCATCGCCTTGTCCGCAGGCCAGCGGGCCAGGAACGTCACCGGCCGTTTCCCGTTCAGCCCCGGTGAGCACACCAGACGGTGGTGAAAGCCGAGGAAATCAAATCCCCCGCCTCCCACCTCCAGGCGCACTATCCGGGTCTTGGCCGCCTTCGGCTCCAAGCCGAGATCGGCCAGCAGGCTAGTCAGGCGCCCCAGCGCCCGCTCGGCCTGGCTGCGGGACCAGCACATGACCGTCGCATCGTCGGCGTAACGCACCAGGACCCCATCCTGCTCGTCCCATGCCCGGTCGAGCCGGTGCCGCAGGTCTTCGTGTTCATGGTCGCGCTGAAGTTGTCCGGCTTAGCGGTGTCGGCACGGGTGTCCACGTTGCCGCTGTAGACCCAGCTCACGGTGAAGTCCCCGGTGCTGGTAAACGATGGCGTGGACTCGTTGCCGTGCCCGGTGAACGTGAGCAGCGTTTGCGGAGCTCCGGGTGCCTGAGTGGCGGCGGTGGCAGCAGCCGGTGCCGAGCTTGAAGCAGGAGCAGCAGTGCGCCGGATACTCGGTATCGCACTCAGCGCACCAGCACGCGCACACCTCTGTGGTGCAGGTGCACATCAGAGAGCCGAAACGACGATCTCGCGCGGAGTCTGCACGACGGTGACGACGGCCTGGCCCTGGTGACTGACCTGCACGCTATGCGTGGCGGGGACGAATACGGTGGACAGTGAGATAAAGGCGTAGACGATGAAGCTGACTGCGGTCCCCATGATGTTCAGACCCCTTCCAGCACGATGATGTTCAGGCCCCTTCCAGCACGCGGGCGTGCACCTCGTAGCCGAGGATGAGAACGTCCGCGATCACCTCGTTGAAGTGGTGCGAGCAGAGAACGATCTCGCCTGCCGGGGTGAAGACAAGGTGGGTGGCGCTGGCCGGGCAGTTCTCGTGGTCGCAGATGATCATGATGTCCCCCTTTAGACTCACCGCAGCGCCCCCGAGGGGCACCCCCGTGAAGAATGTGGCTGCTGGGGTGCGCCTGGACCCGGCGCTTGCTTCGGTGATGACTCTTTGATTGAGGGGCCTGGACCTGTGCCTCCCGGTTTGCTTTTGGTTGCAGGCCGGTTGCAGAGATCAGGGGCCCTGAACGCCAGGCAGCAACGTTCGGCGACCGGCCGGTCGGTTGACAGGCCGCGCGCGGCAGGCGATGCAGCGGTCGGACAGTGGCCCTCGCCGGTCCCCACCAGGCCCACCAGGGAGGCCCCCCGCCGGGCAACCTCCCTGGTGGCGTCCGGTGTGGTCTCGGATACATCGCTCCAGGACGGGCCAGGACGGCCACGTGCGCGTGGGCATGCGGGAGGGGGGCGCGGGCCAAGGGCCCAGCCGGGCGTCAGCGTGCGTCTGGATGCGCTCCAGGACTACTGGCGGCACTAGGCCGAGGGGCATGCAAAGGTCCAGCCCCCTTTGCGCTGGGGAGCTGGGCCAGCGGCGGAGCTGGTTACGCTGGCGGGCTGATGGACGTAGATTAGCCGGGGCTGCGCAGCTCCGGGTGCGCCTTGAAGAAGGCAGCGCTGTCTTGGGTAAGCGGCCCTTCGGCCTCACGCCGCCAAACATGACTAACGCGATGTCCGACGCCCACGCCGAAGCCTCGTTCAACGGGACGTTCGGCTCAGGCATAGGTCGGTACCTTCCACCTGGAATATCTCGAAGTGGCGTCAGTGAGCGACATCCAGGTCCTTCTGGCCGCGCCGCAGCCGCGTGGGATTCGGCCCACGGGCACTATGAACGGTATGGCCGCAGACCAGTCCCAGGCGACGATGGGCGGCATGTTCAATACGCAGAACGGCCAGGCGGAAAGCACCTACGCGTCCAAGAAGTGGTTCGAAGGTCGGCAGCAGTAAAGTTCGGCGGGTAGCAGGCCGGGGACAGCAGTTCATCGAGAAGGTCCGCGACGTCGCCGGCCTGTACCTGGACCCGCCGGAGAAGGCCCTGGTCCTGGCGGTCGATGAGAAGAGCCAGATCCAGGCCCTGGACCCAATGCCACTTACCGTGAGTTGATCTTGTTTGCCGGTATTACCGTCGGCGCTGGCAGGCGGCTGGGATGATCCCGGCTTGTGGCGCAGAATGCTGGGGTGGCTGCTGGCGGCCGGTGGACGGACGAGGTTTCGCTCGGGGTGCTCGCTTCGTCGGTACCGCGTGACGTCATCGATGACGCGGTCAGCGCGGCAGGCCGCAGCGCGAAGCGGTCGGACGGGAAGCTGCCACCGCACGTCATGGTGTATTTCGCGATGGCGATGGCGCTGTTCGCCGAAGACGACTATGTGGAGGTCGCGGCCCGGCTGGCCGGGACGCTGAGCTCGTGGGGGTGCTGGGATGCCCGCTGGGGCCCGCCGACGTCGGGCGGGATCACCCGGGCACGCGAGCGGCTGGGCTTTGAGCCGCTGCGGGACATCTTCGCCCAGGTCGCAGTGCCAGTGGCAGATCAGCTGACCCGCGGTGCGTTCCTGGGGCCGTGGCGGCTGATGAGCATCGACGGGTTCGAGTGGGACGCCCCGGACACGCCCGGCAACGCCGCCGCGTTCGGGTATGCCGGTTCCGGGGCGGACCGCTCAGCGTTCCCGAAGGTCCGGGTCGTTACGGTCAGCGAGTGCGCCTCCCATGCCGTGGTGGATGCCGAGATCGGCGGCATCGCCGGGAAGGGCGCCGGAGAGCAGTCGCTGGCCCGCAGGCTGTATGCGCGGCTGGCGGAGGATTGGCTGCTGATAGCCGACCGCAATTTCTATAACTGGGCGGACTGGTGCACGGCCGCGGACTCCGGCGCGGCGCTGCTGTGGCGGGTCAAGTCCGATCTCACGCTGCCGGTGCTGGAACTGCTGCCGGACGGCTCCTACCGCTCGGTGCTGATCAGCCCGAAGATCACCGGTAAGGCCCGGGAACTGCTCATCGGGGCAGCCCGTGCCGGGGAAGACCTGGACGCGGGCAGAGCCCGCCATGTCCGGGTGATCGAGTACGAGGTGCCCGGCCGGGACGGCGACGGCAAGGGCGAGCTGATCGCGCTGGTCACTACCATTACCGATCTGCGGCAGGCCCCGGCGGACGCGCTGGCGGGCACGTATCACCAGCGCTGGGAACATGAAACCGGAAACGGCCAGCTCAAGACGCACCTGCGCGGCCCGGGCCGGGTGCTGCGCTCCCGCAGCCCGGACATGGCCCGCCAGGAGATCTACGGCTACCTGCTGGCCCACCATGCGATCAGCTCGCTGATCTGCCAGGCCGCCACCGAGGCAGACATCGACCCCGACCGGGTCAGCTTCACCCGCACCGTCCGCATCATCCGCCGGGCCATCGGCCCGGCCTTTCCCCCCTGAGCAGGAAGAACATCTGCACGCCGCGATCAAGGCCGACATCACCAGGAAGCAGAACCTCAACCCGCAGCGCAGGCACCGGACCTACCCCAGGGCCATCAAGCGAGCGCGCCACAACTCCTACCGCGTCAAGCGAGCCAGCGACAAAGGAACCCGCCACACCGGACCGCCAACCATAAACCTAGTCAACCTGCGCATACACCGGCCCGCAGCATGATCAATTTACGGTAAGTGGCATTGGCCCTGGACCGCACGGCGCCCTGCCTGCCGATCCTGCCCACCACCCCGGCGCGGATGACCCACGATTACGTCCGGCACGGCACGACCAGCCTGTTCGCCGCCATGGATATTGCCAGCGGTTCAGTGATCGCCCAGCACTACCGCCGGCACCGCCACCAGGAGTTCCTGCGTTTCCTCAAGCTCATCGATGCTGCCGTCCCGGATGGGCTGGAGTTGCACCTGGTCTGCGACTTATGCGCCACGCACAAGACCCCGGACGTCAAGAAGTGGCTGCTGCGCCATCCCGCTTTCACCTGCACTTCACGCCCACCAGTTCCAGCTGGATGAACCTGGTCGAGCGGTGGTTCGCCGAGCTGACCAACCGCAAGCTCCGCCGCTCCGCGCACCGCAGCGTCACCGAGCTCGAAGCGGACATCCGCACGTGGATCAACGAGTGGAACCGCAACCCGAAGCCGTTCGTGTGGACCAAGACCGCCGACGAGATCCTGGACACCCTCGCCGCCTACTGCCGACGAATCAACGACTCAGGACACTAGATGGCCCGGTGGTCAATCCATCCCCGCCACTTCTGACTGAGTTGCAAGAAACATATGACACACGAGCCGACGTCAGCGAGTAGTAGAGATCCAGTACACGTACACGAGCCCTAGCGGCCACTGGAACCGGCTCACTGCGCGGGTCGACGGCGAAGCGCACGGCCATCTCGAATGGGCATCTGCGGACGAGTACGCACCTGGTGAGATCACTGGGTTATCCGTTGTCCCCGCCTATCGTCACCAGGGCATCGCCACCGCGTTATACAACGCTGCTATTCCTGGCCGGGGTGAACCCGCCGCGCCACTTGGCGTTACGGACGCGGGACGGCGAATCGCGGCTCTTGGAAGTTAATCGGGATCGTGTTGCCGTCTGGTTACCGACCGCGTCCTCTTCCTGGTTACGTGTCGTGAGCGCCGTCGTGAACCCCTGGTGCAGGCCGTCCGGACGCGCCGGCGCTGGCTGGCCGGGTTGCGGAACCCGTATGCCATGCGGGCTTCGAGCTTGGCGAGCCGGTTCAGGCTCTCGGAAACGGCGTTCGTGACCCCGGTCAGGACCGCCGCGACGATCTCGTCCTCCCACCGGGATACCGTCCTGGCCAGGGACAGCAGCTCGGGGATGTCATCGTTTTGGGCGCACCAGTCGCAGCAGGCAAAGAGCAGGCCGCGGACGTCGCGCTCGCACGGGGCCGAGCCGGTGACGCGGGCCCGCAGGTTCAGGACGTCGCGGAGTTTCTCCTTGCCGATCCAGGCCGCAGCGATCTCCTGCCCGGCCGGATCACTGCCCAGGGCGGCCATGACCTTGGCGAACTGGCCCGGTGACAGGTGCTCCAGGTTCTGCACTAGCAGGCCCTTGATGCCATACTCCGGGTCGCCGGTCCGGCCGCGGCGGCCGTATTTGCCGCGCACCACCCGGCGCCGCACGTCCCCGGTCATCTTGACCGCCAGGTGCACGACGTGGAACAAGTCCGCCACCAGCTGCGCGCCGGGCAGCATCCGGCGCACCGCGGAGGCGTAGATGGTGCACATGTCGATCGCGACGACCCGGACCGCGTCCCGCCACGCCGGGGTGGCCAGCGCCAGCCAGTACGCGGCGTCATCAGCAGTGCGCCCTTCCACCTGCCCCAGCAGCCCCTGGCCGCCGGACAGGTCGAAGAAGCAGGTATGCCACCGGTCTGCGAGCAGCACGTACTCCCCGGTGTCCTCATCGATCCGCCACCGGGGCCGGCCGCGGCGGTGCTCGTCGATGCCCAGGTGCGCCACCGGTGCCGGGGCCTGCTCCAGCAGTGGGTCCGCCCGGGCAGCGAACGCCCCGTGCGCGACCGGCCAGGACATGCCGTTACCCCGGGCCGCCTCCGCCGGGGTGATGCCGCGCTCCGCGATCTCCGCCGCGGCCTGCTCCCGCAGCCGCCCGGTCAGCCGGCACCGCGGCGGCACCTGCGGCACCCACTCGGTGAACGTCTTCCGCTCACACTCCCCGGCTTCACATTTCCAGCGCCGCTTCACCCACCACACCTGCACCGCATCCAGGCCCCGGGCCACATCCCGCGGCTGGGTCAGCACCTGCTCATGGACCCGGCCCGCCACAGTGCCGCAGTCCGGGCACGCGCTAGCGGCTGCGTGATCAGTGACCGCCCATACCTCCACCGTGCCGCCCGGCCCGGACTCCGCATCGGTGACCTGCAGGCCCTCCACGCCGAATAGCACAGACGCCGTATCGTGGAACACGATGCCCGCGGCTTTCTGATGATCTTGAAGTCTGTCGGAAGACCCAAGATCGTAGGAGCCGCGGGCTCCTTGGTCAGGGTGACACGCTGGTACCGGCCGCGCGAACTGGCAAGACCCCGCATCTGCCGGGCACCTTCAGCAACAGAGGAAGTCACCCAGAGTTATCGGGCGAAAGCAGCATCCCGGTTAACTTCGAAGAGCCCGAATCGCTGGGGCTAGGAGCGTGGGCGGCCACCCGCCCCGACTGCACGACGGTCGGTACCTGCGCACCAGCACTCACAGCGCAGAAGATAACGGATAAGACCGGGCAATAAGAGAACACTGCCGATTTTGCGCGGGTATCTACAGGAGCCGGGCGTGTCGGCCTGTGGAAATTTGGACACTAATTCCGGTCCCGCTTAATAAAGCGGCATTGGTATGGCGAAACGTCGACTGAATAGTCTACCGTGGACGAGTCAAGCAGTTAGGGATAAAGACGGGGAGGAATGTCATGATTTCACGCAAGGCGAAGAAGCTGGTCCCGGCGAGGGAGCAGCTCCAGGCGCTGACGCCTGCGGAAATGACGGAGGTCAGCGGCGGCCGCAGGCCGCCGCACCACGGCAGGCGGCCGCACCACTGCAGGCGGCCGAAGTAACGGTAATTCGCGTGATGCCGGACGGAGGGTCGGAGGGCGGAGTGGCACGCTCTGCCTCCGACCTCTTCGCGTCAGGCCGCGCAGCTTCCGGGTGGCAGGCCGACCGCAAGGCACGCCCGCACGAAGCTGCCTTTCCGCCTGCCTTTGCGGTCCCGGATGATGCACCGCCACAGCCCCCCGTCCTGGTACCCCCGGACCTTCAGCGGGCCGTGTGCTGGGCGGCCAGTCACTTCTTAGAAGATTGAGTTGTCTGGCCCGATCGGCCTGCAGTCGCTGTCCACGTTGTTGCCCTCGGCATCCGTGCACCCCACGAACAGCAGCGTGCCGTCGCCGCGCTTAATGATCTCGGGGACGGCCCCGCGCGGGGACAGTGGTAGGCGCTCGGCTTGGGCGCTCCGTCAACAGTGGCCTTGGGCACCGCAGGGTGCAAGGGGCACCGGGACAGTGCTCCCGAGCCCGCATAGTGGCCGTGGGCCCGGCGTAGAGGTACCTGCGGGCAGTGGCCACCCCCCCTCCGACCTGGGAAGCAGCGCCCTTGGCAGTGGTAAGCTACGGATTGTAACCAGGGGGGCATTATGAGCTACCCGACCGCAGGCGACCACAGGGCCCGGCAGCAAGAGGGCATCAACAACTTCCTGGACGGCGTAGCCGAACAGAAGCGCATCAAGGACAAGATGGTCGCGGAAGACTTGGTAGCCACGGCTGCGGTCATGGTCGCAACGTACGCCTACGAGAGCACAAGGCTCGGGTGGTGGCGTACAACCGCCAGCTTTGGAGTAGCTGCACCCCCGAGCAGCGCGTCGTCCTAGAACAGTATTGGACGCGGGAAAAGGCACGTGTCTTGCGCAACCGGCTGGTGGGTGCTGTATGTGCCCTCGCCATCGTTGCGACTTTCTGCGCTATTAACTGGCTCAACATACCAGCCGAGGCCGCATTATGACAACCACTGTATGCACTGTTCAGAACACTTAACCAAACACTTAAACCAAAGGAGAACAACATGACTATGACGACATCAGCATCGCTCCAGCGAGCAAGCGCCACCCGCCAGGTGCATCCCGGAGATACCACTGGCCGACAGGCATTCCGCGCGAAGAAGGAGGCCGAGCAGAAGGCACCGGCCGTCGACCGCGCCATCCTGGAGCTTCGCGATCTCGACACCCAGCTTGAATGGGTCACCGTCCCCGGCCGCAGCGCCCGGTACCCCATCCCCCGTGAAGTACTGCAGAGCCTGCAAAAGGCAGCGCGGCGGTAACCCCATAGAAGCGTGGTGGCTCCTCGCAGTGTCCTGCCACGGGGAGCCACCACTTCCACCGTTTAGACACGGGGAGCCACCACTTCCACCGTTTAGAAGAGAGACCAGTTATGCGTAGACATCCTGCCGGGTATGACCCCGGACCCCAACGATCCACCAACCAGTTCCCCGCGATGGGCGGCGACTACATTAACGAGATCGTTGGAGATTTATCCTTCCCGCGCGTTCCAGGAGTACAGATGATGGCCCGGGGAGGCACGGCATCGCTCTGCCGGACTTGTCTTCAGCTCCCAGAAGATCACCAGACGCCAGCAGCCCAAGATGGTTATGAGCCTCTCGGCCCTCAGACGCCCGGAGTCCACAAGTCGGTTGATGACGGTAGTGCGCGCAACTACTCAGACTTACTGGCTGAGTCGAGGACCCAGGCGTTTCACAATTCGGCAGGGAGCTAGCGGGCCCATGAATGCTGAAGACTTACGCTTAACCGACGACCCGTTAGTCCGTCGAAAACACCACGTGTCATATCGTGAGCGGCCCTGTGAGCGCTGCGGCGAAATTGCCTGGCTGCGAGAGGGCCGAAAGCGTGGGTTTCCCATTCGCGGGCGGCTCGCGGGTCGCCGGGGTGCAGGGCGGCGGCGGCTTTGCCGAGGTAGCCGCTGACGTGGATGAAGTCGATGAGGACCGGGACCTTGAGGTCGCGGTCCTTGGCATGGGCGGTGATGGCGGTGATCTGCTGCTTGTTCCCGTCGACGAGGAAGAGCCGCTGGGTCACCCGGTACGGGTCCCGGCGGTCGGCTTCGTCGAACGCCGCCCCGATCATCGCGGGGATGTCGTCGGTGATGGACGCCGAGACCCATTTGCTGCGTGCTTCCGGGCCGGGGTGCTCGTTGCGGCGGGCTGGCGGGGCGGCGATGTCTTCGGGTGCGCGGACGGCCGGGGCGAAGCCGGCGACCGCGACGATCTCGGCCATCTTCTTGATCCCCGGATGAGCGGCATCGGTCCCCTTGCCGGCGCTGGTGCGGTGCTCGGGCCGCAGCGCGATGCCCTTGCCGTCGGCCTGCATCATGAGCACGTCGCCGGCCGGCGGGCCGGTGTCCGCGTCGCGGGCCCGCTGGGCGTAGAAGTCGTCTGCCCAGGCGGCCAGGTCCTCGGCCAGGCCGGCCATCTGAGCCCGGCCGATCATCACTCCGGTGCGGGCCTGGATGACTTCCTGGGCCTGTCCGTAGCCGCCTTCGGCCAGGTGATAGGCGGCCAGGGCGCGCATCCCGAGGGAGTAGGGGTCATCGGGCAGCATCCACCGGGCATCGGCCGGGTACAGGTTCGCTTCGCGGCGGTTGCGGTAGGCCAGCCGGGTGGCCCGGACCGGCCCGAAGATGCTGACCACGCCCCGGTCATGACCAGTTTCCACGCTGCCGTGCCGGATCCCTGCGGCGCTGGTGACCTGCTCGATGCGCTCCTCGCGCGCGGAGTCGATGGTGAAGGTGGCTTCCAGCAGCTGCCGCTGCAGCTCCCGGCCCGAATCCGTGATCGCTTTCTCCCGGTCCCCGTGATCGAGAGCGCCGGCGTCTGCGCAGTCCAGGTGAGCATCGCAGAGAGGCCGGTTTTGCTCGAAAGCCTGTTCAAAGCGCGGAGCGAATAATCCGCATTGGGCGGGCGATGATGTCAGCTATACCGCCCGGCATGATCGCATTCGCCGGGTCAGGGGAAGTGCTGACCACTGCATACACCGGAACGCTATCGGATGTGCGGACCCCTGGTTCGAGCGGGCGCACATTCGTGGCACTGATCCGCTGGACATCTACAACTATGTTCCGTTATGCAAGGCGTGCCACAGTTTTTACGATAGGGCGAGCAGGCAGGGCATCAATCACTTTCGCGCCGAACTGAATGACGACATCGTGTTTGAGTGCCGTCGCAGGCATTATCTGGGCGGCAAGTCTTACCGAGCGCTAGCCCGGAAGTTCGGTGTCAGTCCTCAGGGGCTGCGTGCTGCCGCCTCCATCGATAGGAATACGTGGCGGCACGTCTCCTGGCCGGAAGGAATCTCTACCGAACTGCGGCCGAATAGTAACGCTCGGGGTAGCCAGCATCGTGATGCGAAGCTAACGGCCGCAACGGTTCTCCAAGCCCGGGAGCTGTATGCGGCAGGTGACACAAGTTATGCCAAGCTAGCGGCACGGTTCGGTGTTAGCAGAACTCCAATGCGCAACGCGATTACTGGAAAGACCTGGACGCACGTCCCTATGCCATTACAGAGTCCAGCCGAATGGCGAGGCCCTGTCTGAGTTGTGCGCTACACGAGATTGCCGATGTGCCGAATAACTATTAGCAGGATCAGCAGCCCGGCGATCAGGCCGATAATGACACCGAGAGCAAGAGTTGCAATCATCGTACTTCTCCTAAGAGTTAGTCGGGGTTGGCGTGAGCGCGGGCGTGGGCGTCGGGTAGGCGTAGGTGTTGCCGCTTCCATCGCGCTGGCCTGCTTTCCCAGCCAGTTGAGGAGGTGGTTCATGCCTGCGGCGAGGTTCGCCCCGAGCGCAGCGAAGCAATCCCGCTCGAAGGTGTTCCGGCAATCCCGGATGTGGCGGCGGCGCGATTGCTCTCATGGCTTCAGATTCGTGCGCGGCCGTAGCAGCGCAGATCGCAGCCAGTTGCAGACCGGTTGCAGCGGAAATTACCAATGACTTCCGCTGGGACCTCGCCGCGTGCTCTGACCTGCCGGTACCCTGGTCACAGGCCCTCAGGGTGATCATCCGATCGCACATATTTCAAGCTCTGGGGGCCGGTTAGCTTCCCTCCGTGAAAGAGGGTGGAGAAGGGCTGGCGGCGCGAGACATTCCTCCGTCCGCGCGAGGGCCGAACCGGTCGTGGGTGTGGAGCACGGGCGGGTTCTCGTTCGCGAGCCGGCCCCAGTCCTGGGCCCGGGCGGTGCCGGCGAGGAGGCCGATCTCGCGCACCTCCGCCTCGGCCCAGCCGGCGCCCTCACGGCGCAGGGCGTCGAACATGGCCGGGTCATCCGCTACGTCGTAGCCGGTCAGCGGCGGGACCTGGTTGACGACCTGATGCGTCGGCGGCATCGTCGCCTCCATCGTCGTGGTGCGGGCCGGCTGGGGTCCGGGTGCGGGCGGCGCGGGCAGGACGGCCGGGGTGATCAAGCTCGCGCGGCGGCTGATCCCTCCGCGTTCCCATCATCCCCCCAAGTTACCGGCGAGTATAGCTCCGGGCGGCGGTCGGCGAACAAGTCGTTGTGGTCGTTCACGCGCTTGTGCCGCGCCCGGGCCAGGTCGCAGTCGGCGAGCAGGACGGCGGCCCGGTCGGCTAGGACGGGCCCGGCCAGCGGGTAGCCGTCCGGGCCGATAATGACGCTGCCGCTTATCCAGTCGACCCCGCGCTCGGTCCCGCACCGGTCCGCGACCGCGACGAACACGCCGTTCACCGACGCGTCGGCCTGGGCCTTGACGACTTCGGCGGGCCGCTCCCCCGGTGGGCAGGGCGCGGCCGGCCAGTTGACCGGGGCGGTGATCAGGTCGGCGCCGTCCAGGGCGGGCAGCCGGGCCCACTCGGGGAACTCCAGGTCGTAACAGATGACCACGGCCACGCGGCCAAACGGCAGGCTCACCACCGGCGGTGCGGTGCCGCCGGGAGTGAACACCAGCTTTTCCCGGTCCCACAGGTGAGACTTGCGGTAGAGGGCGCGGATCCCGGACGCGTCGACGAAGGCCGCGCTGTTGTAGAGCCGCCCGTCGGCGCCCAGCTCGCAGAACCCGCCGACGATGACGGTCGGCCCGGCAGCGGCCAGGTCCCGCCACTGGCGCAGCGTCGGGCTGTCGTCCGCGGGCGTGGCCAGGTCGCGCGCCTCCTGCTCGTTCTCGAACACGTAGCCGGAATCGCACAGCTCCGGCAGCACGACCAGCTGGGCACCGGCTGAGACGGCCTCGCGGACCGCGCCGGCGGCGGTGCGCCGGTTCCGCTCGGGCTCGCCGATGACCGGTGCGAGCTGGGCGACGGCGACGACCGTCATGACGGGATGGCTTTCCGGTAGCCGGCCCGGGGCGCCTGGCCGGCCTGGAGCGGGTGACCGGCCTGGAGCGCGAAGAGGCCGAGCAGTTCGTAGGCGACGTTCGCGGCGGCCAGCGAGGTCAGCTCCGCGTGGTCGTAGGCGGGGGCGACCTCCACGATGTCGGCGCCGGCCAGGCGCAGGCCGTCCAGCCCGCGCAGGATGAGCTGAAGCTCGCGGGTGGTGAGCCCGCCCGGCTCCGGCGTGCCGGTTCCCGGGGCGTGCGCCGGGTCGAGCACGTCGATGTCGACGCTCACGTAGACCGGGCGGTCGCCGACCCGCTCGCGAACCCGGCCGATGGCGTCGTCCACGCCCCGCCGGGCGACATCGGTGGTCGACACGGTGGCGAAGCCGAGCTTCCGGTCGTCGGTCAGGTCACTGCCGGTGTAGAGGCCGCCGCGGATGCCGACGTGAGCGGAGCAGTCCAGGGCAAGGATGCCCTCCTCCACGGCCCGGCGGAACGGCGTGCCGTGCGTGTACGGCGCGCCGAAGTAGGTGTCCCAGGTGTCGAGGTGCGCGTCGAAGTGGACCAGCCCGACGGGGCCGTGCCGCGCCGCGGTGGCGCGCAGCAGCGGCAGCGCGATGGTGTGGTCGCCGCCGATCGCGATCAGGTAATCGGCGGCCTCCAGCAGGCCGCGTGCCCCAGCCTCCACCTCGCCGATGGCCCGCTGGAGGTCGAACGGATTGGCGGCCAGGTCGCCGGCGTCGGCGACCTGGTGACCGGTCCACGGCTCGACATCCAGCCCGGGATGGTAGGGGCGCAGCAGCTTCGACCCAGCCCGCACCGACGCCGGCCCGAAGCGGGCGCCCGGCCGGTACGACACGCCCGAATCGAACGGGATCCCCGCGACGGCCACCGCGGCGGACCCGACGTCGGACAGCCGCGGCAGCCGCGCGAACGTGTCCGGGCCGGCGTAGCGCGGCACAGCCAGCGCATTCGGCGGCCCCACGGGCGGGCTCACGGGCGGGCCGGCGGGTTCCGTGCTCGGGGCGCCTTCCGCCGCCATCTCGTCCGTCATGAGACGGCTACGGTCACGGCTGGCGCTCGATGATGCCGCGGACGAAAAAGGCCTGTCCCGCGTGCTGCAGACCGTCGGAGATCACGCTGACCAGCCGCACGGCGAGGGTCACCGGCGGGGTCCACGAGGTGTCGACGACCCGGGACAGGTCATCCTCGTCAAGGTCCCTGACGTAGCGGACGGCCTCCTCGTAGACCGCGTCGAAGTAGCCGGTCAGCAGTTCCCCGGATTTGACCTGAACCGCCGCCACCTCGTCGCCGCCGTGACCGTAGCCGGTGGCGTGCGGGTCGAACGGCAGCCCGAACCGGTCCACCCAGCCGTCGGCGATCCAGACCTGCTCCTTGCCCGCCGCGCTGGAAAGGTGGTCATCGCTGATGCGGCTCAGGTGCCAGACGAGCCAGGCGATCGAATTCGCCGAGCCGTCCACCCGGAATGCGAGTTCACCGGGCGTCAGGTTGTCCACGGCGTTGTGCACCACGTCGTGAATCCGGCTGAACGCATCGGTCAGTAGATCAACGCTCGTCATCAGATGCCCCTCTTCGGTTACGCCGGAATGACTGACTGCCAGAAAATCTACTTGACTACTCCGCCCCTTGAAGGACGGGGACTTCCGGGCTCACGCCCAAGCCCAAGGGTTCCTGTTTCACAGCCGACCGCACCCGGGAGGACCCGGAGTGTCTGACATCAGCTCCGCAGGCATCGCCGGGGTTGCCCCCGGCTACGGCAAGACCTGCCGCCAAGATGTTCTGTGCCGCGTTGATGTCCCGGTCGTGCCGGGTACGGCAGTCCCGCATTGACGGAAAAACGATGGGTGACACGCCGTACGCTATTCCTCCCCGCCGCGAACGACGGGGCATCCTGGCAACATGTTTGGTGACCGCCCTCAAGGAGAGCACAGTGAAGGATACGCCACCAGGGGAACCTTGCTCGCGCGGCGGCGGGCAGGATGACGGCCACCGCCGAGGAACAGGCCGCCATGATGCTGGCGGCGGTCCGGGACGATCCCGCCCAGCGCCTGGAGCTCGCCGCCCGCTTCTACGACCGTCGGGCCGCCCGACCGGATGTACGATCCTATCGTCGCGCGGAGCTGGCCTTTATGCGCTGGCAGATCAGCCGGGGAGTGCTCGCCCCGCCGAACGCGGACCGGCCCGGCAGCCCGTGGTGGCGGGCGGTCAACGAGGGCCTGCTGCGTGATGCCTGGCAGGCCGACCTGCTGCTCAGCGGCCAGCCCGGGATGGCGAGCCCGGCCCAGTGCCGCGTGCTGGATCCAGTTCCTGCGCCGGCCGTCGGCCAGGGCCTGGTACCGGGCCCACAACGCCAGTATCGTCGCCGGGTACCTGGCTCACCGCGACCTCTCCCGGCAGGAACTCCCGCTGGAGCGGTTCTTCATGGACGTCGCCCTTATCCGGGTCCTGTACGCCCATAGCCTGCTCACAGCGCCGCGTCTGGCTCTGGGCCGCTTCGCGCCCGCTGGGCAGCTGCTGGCCGATCCGCGCTGGCGCGGTGCCGACGCCTTCCTGTCCCTCCGCAACATCCTGCCTGTGCGGTATCCACTCGACGGGATCACCGTGCAGGAGATCCTCATCGCCGAGAACTACGTGGGGCGACTGGTCGATTACGGTGTGATCCTGTCCCGGGCGCCTGCGCTCTACGGCCACGTCGCGTCGGAACTGAACGAGCCACGGCTCCTGGAAATGGTCCGGGACGGCTGTCCGGTCTACGCCTGGCCCTATGAGGAGCGGCACGTCTGGACGCCGGTGCAGGCGCCGCGGCTGATCCGCACGTTCAGGAAGCTCACGGGACCGTATCCAGTACCGCGGGCAGATCCACGCTGAGCACTTTCCTGCGGACGGCGGTGCGGATTCTGGACGCCGAACGGGCCTGATGCGGGGCACGAGGGCCGGCGGAGCCTGAAATACGTTCACTGCTCAGAGCTCACTGCTCAGGGCTCACTGCTCAGGGCTCACTGCTCAGGGCTCACTGCCCAGGGCTGCCGATGGCGACGTCCACGCCCGGTGAGTAGTGCACCAGCGGTGTACCCTCCGGCGCGGGCAGGCCGGCGGCGGCCACCAGGCCGTCGTCCAGCACCTCGGCCGTGGCCCGGTGCAGCGGCCACGGCTGGTGGCACGCCCGGGCGGGCACCGGGCGGCCGCCGGCGACGCTGAACAGCATCCAGCGGGCGGTCAGGAAGTGCTCACGCTCGCTGACCGCGCCGGCGGCGATTGGGTCCCCGACGGCGATCCGGACCCGGCTGGTGACCGCCCCCGGACCGGGCCAGCGGCGCCGGGACAGGTAGGCGACCCGAGAGCCGCGCACGCCAAGCCGCATCGAGGACCAGAAGTACGGAAGCCGGTAGGGGGTGGCCCGCGCGGTGACGACCGCGCCCAGCCGGGCCGCGTCGAGGGAGAAGAACCAGATGCCGGACCGCCCGTCGCCGTCCAGGACGTAGGTGCGCACATTCGTCTCGCAGAAGTTCGCCACCCATGGCACCCGGCGGCCGCCGGGCGTGGCCACCCGCATGAAGAACGGCACGAGCCCGGCCCACGCGGCACCGTCGAAGGTCTCGACCGCGAGCCCCTCCGGCAGCAGGCGCTGCACGTCGGCGGGTTCGAACGGCCAGTGCGCGAACGTCAGGCGCTCCCACCGCTGCCGCATGACCGGCCGGTCGATGGTGAACGGGCAGGTCCCTGCGGTGCCCTGCGAGCCCTGGGCGCCCGACGTCTGTGTAGACACCGGTTCAGTCTGCCGGGTCAGAAATTCACCGGGTGCAGCGGGATGACCTCGGTCGTGATCAGGCCGGCCGCGGCGAGCGGGAATTCGCTCGTGATGCGCTCGGCCGCGGCCTGATCGGGCAGGTCAAGCATCAGCACGGCGCCCGGGCCACCGGGGCTCCACGCTTCGGTGAGGATGCCGTCGGCCTGGAGCTTTCGCAGCACGGCGCCCTCGTCGGCGACCAGGCGGGCGAAGGCGTCGGTGACACCGTCCGGCGCTCTCCGGCAGATGACCAGAAACATCATGGGTTGCTCCTCACGCTGGCGTGCCGGATTCGGTCCACCGCCGGAATACCTCGACCTGCGCGGCCGGCCACGACCCGTCGCAGGGCATCGTGCCGTCATCGAGTCGGCCGAGGATGCCAGCGCCGTGCGCCCGCACGTCGTCATAGGACCACAGATCGAAGGCGAATTGCATGGACTGCCGGTCCTTGGCCCGGAACATCGGCTTGATATGCGCGGCGAAGCTGACCGGCTCGCCCGGCCCGGGGAGGGTGACCGGCGATTCGGGTTCGGTGCCGGCAGCAGCGGCCGCCGGAGTGATGTCAGGCGGCCCGGCCGGGGTCCAGCCCCAGCCCGGCACGGTAGCGTCCGCGATTGCGCCGGCGCCGCGGGCCAGAGCGTTCATCGCGTCCCATTCGAAGAACGCCCCCAGCGCGGCGCGGAACGCGGCGTCGTCCGGCAGACCGGCTGCCGCCGCAGCGCGGCCGGCCAGTGCCACCCAGCTCGCCCGCTGCTCCTCCGTGAAGGAAGTCGCAGCGTCTTGAGGAGCCGCTCGGTGGTCTGTGCTGGCCTGGTCTGGACCGACCTGAATGAGGGCGGGCGGGCCGCCGAACGCCACACTGATCCGCGCCGCCTCGCGCTGCGGATAACCCGGCGGAACGTCCGCGAACAGGGGCGCCAGCAGCGAGTCGGCGGGCACAAGCTTCTCGTACAGCAGCCGGGTCATCCGGGTCAGGGCGGGCAGCCCGCCCGCCCACTCGAACACGCTCGGCTCACCGCCGGTCCCGCGCTCCGGATCGGTGAAGCCGATGTACCAGTGCATTCCGCTGCAGAACGGCTTGTTCTGGGAGTGGCCGCACCGGCAGAGCGCGTAGTGCTCGCGGGAGGAACCTTCGGCCCGGGCGACGTCCCCGCCATCGTGGCCGGTGAGGGCGATAAGCCCGGTGATCCGGTACGGCCCGTCCCGGGTGATCTCGATAGCAGGCTCGCGCCGGCCGTGCCAGTCGGCCAGATCGCGCTCCTCGGCCAAATCGGGGCCGACGGGCTCGGCGAAGGCGAGACTGAGCGCGCCGGACGGGCAGTCGCGCACGGCCCGGATGATCTCGTCCATCCGCCCGCCGCTCGGCGCGACGAACGGCTCCTGGCTGGTCCGGAAGACCGTGCTCAGCCGGTTGGTGCACAGGCCCGAGTGCTGGCAGATGCCGCGGTTGTCGAAGATCGTGACCTGCTCGCCGTGGTAGGCGTCGCGCCGGTCCGGGACCCGGTTCGGGTCCTTGGCGTCGGTGAACCCCTCGGCGTGCGAGCCGTCGCAGAACGGCTTGCGCGCCGAGTTGCCGCAGCGGCAGAGGGCCACCTGGGGCGGCGTGGGCAGCTGCTGGCCGAGGTCGGTCAGCATGGTCGGCACGTTGGTGACCAGGTAGGGGCCACCTCGCGCGGCCTGGATGCTGGCGGGCAGGCTGGCCTGCAGGTCCCACAGCTGGGCCGCATGGCCCGCGGCCGGGGCGGCCGCGCACGCGACGTCCTGGAGCGCGGCGACGGCTTCGGCCAGCTCGGGCGGCGCACCGCCGGTGCCGTGCAGCCGGACGCACAGCTCCGTCGCCGCCGCCGCCGCCTGCCAGAGGAGCTCGGCGGCGGACACGTCCGCTGGGGCGGCGGAGACTTCCGGGATCTCCGTTGGGCCCGTTGGGCCCGTTGGGCCCGATGTGGCCGCTGGGGCTGCTGTGGCGGCTGGGGTTAGGGCCACTGGGGCGACTGGGGCTGGGGTTGCCGGGGCTGGGGTTGCCGGGGCTGGGGTTGCCGGGGCGGGATCGCTTCCGGCGGCGGGGGCGGCGCGGCGCAGGACGTCGGCCAGGGGCCGGAGCACGCTGTCGACCAGCCGCGGGGGCGCCCCGGCAAGGGCCGACTCCGACGGTGCCGAACGGGCCAGTTGGGTGACGATCGCGTATGTGCGGTCGAACACTTCGGCGACGCCGGCGGCCGCATCGGTGTTCAACATCGCATTCAGCCTCGTTCGGCCAAATTCGCCGGCGCGCGCCAGAAGCGCCCCCGCATCAGCCGGGGCGGCCGCAGGGCCGACAGCGGAGCGGGAGCGCGGGTCAGCGGCGGGCAAATACGCGGGCAGGTGCACGGACAGCGCCCGCGAGATGTCGGCCAGCGCGATGCCGACCGGCTGCAGCGGCGCGGACAGGTCCCGGGCCTGACCTGCTCTGGGCTGGCCCGCGTGGGGCTGGCTTCCCGCCTGGTCCGCCACGATCTGCTGGCAGAATTCGGCGGCCACGTCGAGGCGTTCGGTCAGCAGCGCCCACGCGGCCTCCCGGTGCGGCAGCAGGTAGTCGCTCTCGTAGAACAGCTCGAAGCTCGGGCCGGCGCTGACGCCCGGGTAGCTGGGCCCAGCCGGGAGGGTGGTGATCAGATCGCCGAGCGGCTTGATGACCTGGAACATCAGTGCCATCGTCGCGTCCGCGAGCGCCTTGAGCTGGGCGTCGGTCTCATCGGTGTGCGCGAAGAAGCGCTCGAAGATCTGCAGCAGGATCTCGTAGGCCACATTGAACAGGTCCATGACCTTGGCGGTGACCGGATCGTCGGCCAGCGGCACTTCGACGTCGCGGTCGCACGGCCGGACGTTGACCGGCAGCACTGGGCGGGCCGGCACCAGGCCGCGGTTCGCCTCGCGGGCCTGCTCGAACTCGTCCAGGATGGTGACGAACTGGCCGAAGTGAGCGGATTCCCAGTGTCCGCGCGGGCCCTCGCCCTGCTCCAGGATCTCGTCGATGGCCCGCTGCGCCGATGCCAGGTCGGTCACCGCGACCAGTTCGGGCCAGCGGAAGTGCTGCTGCGTCGCCTGAGCCCGCGGCGGCCCGACGAACAGCCACTTCTCGCCGTACTTGGCGCACAGGTGCGCGAAACCGGCCTCGATCGACCGGTACATGTGCCCGACCGTCGCGAAGTCCTGCCCGCGCGGCACGATGTCGCTGGCCATCATGTGCGGCACCGCGCGGCCGAACGCCGCGAGCCCGTCGCCGTCGTTCAGGTCCATGCCCTCGGGACGCTCGAGGAACATGAAGTGCCGCAGCGCCTGCTCCCCGAACGGCAGCAGCGCCAGGTGAACCCCGGCGGGATAGTGGCTGGCCGGGTGGGGGAAGTTAGGCCGGGACAGGTGCGGCGCGGCACCGACCGCGGACAGCAGGTTCTGCACCAGCGCCAGGTGCAGCATTTCCTGCGTGGCGACGTGCGAGATGACCTTGCGCCAGCGCCGGGCGGCGGCCAGTTCTTCGGGCGTGAGGCCCTCGCCTTCGTCCTGCCTGAGGGTGAAGGCCGCGAACAGGTACTGGCACATGATGCCGTGCTCCAGTTCGGCGGCCTCGCACAGCATGTAGATCAGCGCCTCGCGATGCTCGATCACGAACGGTGCCTCCGGCGGGGCCAGGCCGCCCCGGGTGGCGATGACTTGCGCCAGCCGTCCGCGCTCGGTGGTGGGCGGCGCGGCCGACTCGGGAGCGGGCGCGGCCCCCGTAGCGGCGGGCGTCGAAGCGGGTTCGTCATGACCGGTCATATTGTGCCCCCGTACGGATCGGTGTGGCCTGCTGTTAGTTTCGCTGTCTGGTACCCATTTGCCGGCCGCCATCCGTCCGACTTCGCCGGCGGCTTAATAGCTGGGCCGTTCGGTGGCCAGGCCCTGTTCGGGTACGGCCGCGGCCCGCACCGGTAGCGGTCCTGGTCAGGTCCGTTCGGTATCGGATATTCCTTTCGCGGGATAGCCGCTGGCCGGCCACTGACCGGCGGCGGGTTGCGAGTTATCGGCGGCGGTTATCTGCGGCGGGCACGGAACTTCCCCGCTTCGGGCATAGTTGGCCGGTGCGGGGCATCTCCCCGAGTGGACAGGCGCACCGGAACAGCCAGAAAAGGAGGACGCGGCGGTGGTGGCGGCTCGGACGCGGATTCTGCTGGTAACGGGCAGCACGCGCGGCGGCTCGGCGAACACGTCGGCGCTGCGCACCATGCAGGCCGTCGCGGGCCGGCCGGTGACCGCGGTGCTCTACGAGGGGCTGAGCAGCCTGCCCGCGTTCAACCCCGACGACGACCGAGAGCCGCTGCCTCCGGCCGCCGGCGAACTCCGGCAGCAGATCGCGGCCGCCGACGCCGTGGTGTTCTGCACGCCCGAATACGCGGGCACCCTGCCCGGGAGCTTCAAGAACCTGCTCGACTGGACGGTCGGCGGCGGCGAGATGTACGGCAAGCCGACCGCGTGGATCAACGTGGCCGCTCCTGGGCGGGGCGCGGGTGCCGAAGAGTCGCTGGCCAGCGTGCTCGGCTACGTCGGGGCGGCCGTCATCGAGAAGGCGTGCCGGCGGATCACGCTGCCCCGGCAGGCGGTGGGACCGGATGGCCTGGTCAGTGACCCGGGTTTCCGCGCCGAGGCCGCGCGGGTACTGGACGACATCGTGAGCGCGGTCAGCTAGGAGGCCGGCTGCCGTCAGGTGGCCGGGGCCGGCCGGCCCGAGCGAGCGCGGCGGCCGTCGCGGGCGCGGCGGTCAGGTGCCGGTGGCGGCCGCGGTGAAGGCCCGCATGGACGGGAACTCCCAGTCCGGGGTGACATCGGCGGCTGGAGCCGGGGTGGCGCCCCAGCCGGGCCGGTCGTGGCGGCGATTGATCCAGACGGTGGGCAGGCCCGCTCGCCGCGCCGGAACGTGATCGTGGAACAGGCTCTGGGCGACGTGCAGTAGCCGGCCCTTCCCCACCCCGAGCCGTTCCGCCTCGGCCAGCAGGGCCTCGAAGTTAGGCGGTGCGGGTTTGTAGGAGCCGATGTCCTGGGCGGTCAGGATGCTGGTGAACGTCACCCCGAGGCGGCGGTTACTGGCCGCGAACGACTCCCGGTCCACGTTGGACAAGATGATGAGCTGGTAGCGCTCGCCCAGCGCGGTGAGCGCGTCGTGGGAGTCGCCGAACGCCGGCCAGTCCGGCACGGACCGGCCGAGCCGCCGCGCATCCTCCTGCGTGACCTCCACTCCAAGCTCCGCGCCGAGGTCGCGCAGGCTGCGCTCGATGATGAGCGGGTAGAGATCGCCGGGATGTTCGGCTTCGGCACGGGCTTCGTGGCCCGAATAGGCCGCCAGCAGGGCCTCATCGGTGAGGTCGAGATCCCGCGACTGTGCCCACGGGCCGAGCACACCCGCGATCCCGGCCTCCCAGTCGATCAGGGTCCCGTAGCAGTCGAAGCTCAGCGCGTCGAAGTCCGACGGGTCCACGATCACTCCTGCGGTTCGGTGGCTGGCGGCCTGGCCGAGGGCGGTTTGGCGCTCGGCGGGCTGGCGGCCGGGGCCTTGGCGGCCGGCGGCTCGTCCTGGTCGGCCGCGGGATGTTCCACCAGGGCCAGAATCCGGCTGGCCATGAACCGGGCCGTCCGCACCGGCGTACCGCTGCGGGTCACCTCACTCACCTCCACGACGCCGCGCCGGTTTGCGATGTCGACCCGCCGCCCGGCCTTGGTCGCGGTCACCTCATACGTCCGCGCACCCTCGCCCGCGTCGATCACGATCTCAACCCGGTCACCCTTCACGCCGCCTCCAGCAGGATCCCCAGGGACCGAACTTCGATTCGATTTTTACCCTAACGCCCAGACCGAAAAACGGTTTTGTGACCGCAATGGGCGAGGGGCGAGTGCCAACGGGTAATCATCCGATGGGTATTCTCCCGGCAAAGACTCCCGCGAGGGCGGCCACGTGACCGGAGTCGGCCCCGGCCGGTGCGGCAAGACCGGGGCCGGCCACACGGTCAGCGCGGCGCGGCTACCTGGCTAGCGGGGCGCCGGCTACCTGGCCAGGGCCGGGAGCCTGGTCAGCGCGGCGTCGATCCGGTCCTGCGAGAGCTCGAAGTCGTCCATCTCGCCGGACAGATAGTGCTGGTAGGCGGACATGTCGAAGTGGCCGTGACCGCATAGCGCGGTCAGGATGACCTTTTCCTCGCCGGTCTCGGCGCACCGCTTGGCTTCCTCGATGACCGCGGCGAGCGCGTGTGTCGGCTCCGGCGCGGGCACGATGCCCTCGGTCCGCGCGAAGGTCACGCCCGCGGCGAAGCATTCCCGCTGCGGCTTGGCGACTGCCTCGAAAAGGCCCAGCTCGTAGGCGTGCGACAGCAGCGGCGACATGCCGTGGTAGCGGAGCCCGCCGGCGTGGATCGGGTCAGGGACGAAGTCGTGGCCGAGCGTATGCATCTTCAGCAGCGGTGTGAACCCGGCCGCGTCGCCGAAGTCATAACCGTAATGGCCGCGGGTGAACGACGGGGACGCGGCAGGCTCGACCGCCCGGAAGACGGGACTGATGCGCCCGGCCAGCTTCTCCCGGAGGAACGGGAAGACGAGGCCGGCGAAGTTCGACCCGCCGCCCGTGCAGCCAACGATCAGGTCGGGCCCGGCCTCGCCGGCCGCCTGGAACTGCTTGACGGCCTCCTCGCCGATCACGGTCTGGTGCAGCAGAACGTGGTTGAGCACGCTGCCCAGCGCGTAACGGGTCTCCGCGCTGCCGCCGGCGACCTCCACGGCCTCACTGATCGCGATGCCGAGACTGCCGGGTGAGTCCGGGTCGTCGGCCAGCACCTTGACGCCGGCGGTGGTCTCCCGGGACGGACTGGCGTGCACGGTGGCACCCCAGGTCTCCATCAGCGTCCGGCGGTAGGGCTTCTGGTCGTAGGAGGCGCGCACCATCCAGATCTCGCACGCCAGGCCGAACTGCGCGCACGAGAAGGCCAGCGCGCTTCCCCACTGGCCCGCTCCGGTCTCGGTGGTGATCCGCCGGGTGCCCTCGGCCGCGTTGTAGTACGCCTGCGGCACGGCGGTGTTCGGCTTGTGGGACCCGGCCGGGGACACTCCCTCGTACTTGTAGTAGATGCGGGCCGGGGTGTTCAGCGCCTTTTCCAGCCGATGGGCCCGGTAGAGCGGAGTCGGCCGCCACAGCCGGTAGACGTCCAGCACCTCCTCGGGGATCGGCACGTACGAATCCGCCGTCACTTCCTGGGCGATCAGCGCCATCGGGAACAGCGGCGCCAGATCTTCCGGGCCGACCGGCTGCAGCGTGCCCGGGTGCAGCGGAGGAGGTGGTGGCGAGGGAAGGTCGGGGATGACGTTGTACCACTGCCGGGGGAGTTCCGACTCATCGAGCGTGATCTTGGTACGGCCGGTCATTGGCCCTCCGCTGGGTACGCCAGTCATTGGCCCTCCGCTGGGTAGGTTGCGTGGTTTTACAGGACAGTGGTTTTACAGGACATACGACCAGAGGCCGCCCATGATCGGCAAGCCTTGCCGGCCCATGATCGGCAATCCGCATAACGCCTGCCAGCTCATCGGAAGCCCCAGGTGAGCAGGTGCTCGGCGTCGCTGAAGCTCACGGCGCGCTCGGTAGGTGAACTGTCCAGGACGACGCCGACGAGGACACGCCAGCCGTGCTGCGCCTCGAACAGCACGCAGGGTGGCCTGGCAGGTGGCCGGGTACTGTCGATCGTGTGGGCGATGATGGCGTGTACGTACGCGATACCCGGTACCTGAACGCGCGGATCACGGCGGACGGCCGGGACGGCTGGCCGGTCGAGCCCGGACGGTACCGGCTGGCGGTGGCACGGGCGTGCCCGTGGGCCAATCGCGCGATCATCGTCCGGCGGCTGCTGGGCCTGGAGAACGCGATCTCGATGGCGATGGCGGGCCCCGTGCATGACGAGCGGAGCTGGATCTTCGACCTTGATCCGGGCGGCCGGGACCCGGTGCTCGGGATCGAGCGGCTCGCGGACGCGTACGAGAAAGCCGTGCCGGGCTACGACCGCGGTGTCACCGTGCCGGCCATCGTCGACATCCCCACCGGCGCCGTGGTGACCAACGACTACCCGCAGATCACGCTGGACCTGGAGACCGAATGGACGGCGCAGGCGCGTGACGGCGCTCCTGACCTGTACCCGGAGAAGCACCGGGACGAGATCGATGAGCTGGCCGCGCTCGTCTACAAGGACGTCAACAACGGCGTCTACCAGGCCGGCTTCGCCAGTTCACAGCGCGCGTACGAGGCGGCCTACCGGCGGTTGTTCAAGCGGCTGGACTGGCTCAGCGAGCGGCTGGCCGACCAGCGCTACCTGGTCGGGGACACGATCACCGAGGCCGACATCCGGCTGTTCACCACGCTGGCCCGGTTCGACGCCGTCTACCACGGCCACTTCAAGTGCAACCGGTCCAAGCTGTCGGAGATGCCGGTGCTGTGGGCCTACACGCGCGATCTGTTCCAGACGCCGGGGTTCGGCGACACGATCAACTTCGTCCAGATCAAGGAGCACTACTACCGGGTGCACCGGTCGATCAATCCGACCGGGATCGTTCCGGTGGGCCCGGACCTGTCCAACTGGCTGACGCCGCACGGCCGCGAAGGCCTCGGTGGACGTCCGTTCGGCGACGGCACACCGCCCCCGCCGCCGCCACCCGCGGAGGCCGTGCCCCCCGGGCACGGTGCTGCCTGAGAACCCCGCCGCCTGACGAGCATGCAAGAGCCCGGGCCTGGCGGAGGTCCTCGCCAGGCCCGGGCCGCTTCAGCGGAACCTCAGCCGCTGACCTTCGAGATCCCGGAAATCGTGGACTGGGCCTGACTTAGGGCCGAGTTCACCGACGACGCTCCGGTGACGTCGCGTCGGCGGCGGCGCGGAGGCGGCCGAACTCGGCGGTGATGTCGGCCAGCGGCCAGTGGGCGTTCAGGCCGCTCGGATTGGGCACGACCCACAGGCGGGTGGCGCCGGTTGTCTCGGCCTGCGGCCCGACCTGGGCAGCTTTTTTGCCGAACGCAGCCCGGTATGCGGTTACCCCGGCCACGGCGACAATACGCGGCTGATGCCGGGCCACCAGGTCCGCGAGCTGGGCGCCGCCGGCGTGGAGCTCTTCCCGGCTGAGTTCCGAGGCCTGCGCGGTGGCCCGGGCGACCAGGTTGGTGATGCCCAGCCCGTATTCGGCCAGCAACTGCTGCTCGCCCGGGGCCAGCAGGCGCGGGGTGAAGCCCGCGGCGTGCAGCGCGGGCCAGAACCGGTTGCCGGGGCGCGCGAAGTGGTGGCCGGTCGCCGCCGAGTACAGGCCGGGGTTGATGCCGCAGAAGAGGACACGGAACGGCTGGCCGGACGCGGGCAGCACGTCCGGGACCGTGCGGGTCCGGGCCGCCTCCAGGTCAAGACCACGGTAGGAGGTGCTCCGGGCGGGCGGCACCCGATCACGTTACCCCCGGTCATTCGCCGACGGCGCCGTCGATGCGCTAACGGGACCATTGGCAGCTGCACCAAGGCGAGCACCATCGTGGTGACGATCCTGGCCGGCCCGCTCAACTACTTCGGCGTGAACCCCAAGGTCGTGTGCGAGGTGCCACAGCCCAGCAAGTTAGCCCGGCCCGGGTGACGCGGGTCCGCAGCACACGGGCGCGTCAGGCAGCATGGGAGGGTGACACAGCTGGCGGACGGCCCGTACGGGGCCGGTGTGCACCAGGGACCCTTCGGGCAGCCGGGCCGGGCGGGTGGGGTGGACGCGTACCCAGGTCCGTTCGGCATGTTGATTGATCTCGTCCGGGACGGAGGCGTCGTGCTGCTGACCGGCGCCGGGCTGTCGACGGAGTCGGGTATTCCCGACTACCGCGGGCCAACTGGGCAAGCGCGGCGGGCCGAGCCGATGACCCACCAGACGTTCGTGGGCGGCGCGGCGGCGCGGCAGCGGTACTGGGCACGCAGCCATGTCGGGTGGCGGCACGTGGCGCGGGCCGCCCCGAACGCCGGGCACCGCGCGGTCGCCGAGCTCGAGCGGCTCGGGCTGGTGACCGGCATCATCACGCAGAACGTGGACGGCCTGCATCAGGCGGCCGGCGCGCGGCAGGTGATCGAGCTGCACGGCAGCCTGGACCGCGTGCTCTGCCTGACGTGCGGGCAGCGCTCCGGCCGCGGCGAGCTGGACGAGCGGCTGCGCGCGGCTAACCCCGGCTGGCTCCGGCACGCGGGCGGCGCGGTCACCGCGATCAACCCGGACGGCGACGCGGTACTGGGCGACGGGTCGGTCGAGCGCTTCCGGGTGGCGGACTGCCGGCAGTGCGGCGGGCTGCTCAAGCCGGACGTGGTTTTCTTCGGCGAGAACGTGCCTCGGTCCCGGGTGGACGACTGTTACGCGCAGGTCGAACGGGCCGGGGCGCTGGTCGTGCTGGGCTCCTCGCTGACGGTGATGTCGGGCTACCGGTTCGTCCGGCAGGCGGCGAGGCTGCAGATCCCGGTGGTGATCATCAACCAGGGACAGACCCGGGGCGACGCGCAGGCGGTAGCCACCATCGACGCGCCGCTCGGTCCGGCCCTCACCGCCCTCGTGCGGCGGCTCGGCGCGCCTGGCTAAAAGCGTCCACGACGCCTGTTGACATTCCTCCCCGCCCTAAAGGACGGGGATTCCTTCCCTCACGGGTCGGGGTTCCTGTTTCCTAGGCGACTGCCCGCCCCGGTTACCCGGCTGGGGTCTTACACCGCCTCCACAGGCAAGCACGGAAAGCCCTTCCGCGCGTATGTTCCGGGCCGCGTTCACGTCCCGGTCATGCTTGGTGCCGCATGCGGCGCAGGTCCACTGGCGGACGTTCAGCGGCAGGCTCGCCACGGTATGCCCGCAATCGGCGCACGTCTTGCTCGACGGGTACCAGCGGTCGACCATGATCAGGTCACGCCCGTACCAGTCGCATTTGTATTCCAGCATGGCCCGCAGGTCACTCCATGCCGCACCGGAGATGGCGCGGGCGAGGGTGTGGTTGCGGAGCATCCCGGCGACGTTCAGGTCCTCGATCACGACCGTTTGGTTGTCACGGACGAGCCGGGTAGTGAGCTTGTGGAGCATGTCGCGCCGCCGGTCGGTGATCCGGGCGTGTACCCGGGCCACCTTCACCCGGGCCTTGGCCCGGTTCGCGGACCCTTTGGTCGTGCGGGACAGGCGCCGCTGGGCCAGGGCGAGCCGGGCCCGGTCCCGCTTCTCGTGCCGGGGGTTGGTGATCTTCTCCCCGGTCGACAAGGTGACCAGGGATGTGAGGCCCGCGTCAATACCGACCGTTGTACCGGACGGCGGGAGCGGGTCGATGGGGCACTCGCACAGCACGGAAACGAACCACCGCCCGGCCGCGTCCCGGCTCACGGTGACCGTCGACGGTTCCGCGCCCTCGGGCAGCGGCCGGGACCAGCGGATGTCCAGCGGCGCATCCATCTTCGCCAGGAACAACTGTCCGTCCCGCCACCTGAACGCGCTGCGGGTGTATTCCGCCGAGGCGCGGGACTTCTTGCGGGACTTGAACTGCGGGTAGCGTGCCCTCTTGTCCCAGAACGCCGCGAATGCGCCCTGCAAATGCCGCAGGGCCTGCTGCAGCGGCACCGAGGACACCTCACCGAGAAACGCCAGGTCCTCCGAACGCTTCCACTCAGTCAGCATCGCGGACGACTGCGCGTAGCCGACGCGCTGCTGCCGCTGATACCACGCCGTGGTGCGCGCATCGAGGGCCAGGTTCCACACCTTGCGGACGCAGCCGAACGTCCGCGCCAGCTCCGCAGCCTGCTCAGGCGACGGGTAGAAGCGGTATTTGTACGCCCGCTTCACTACCCTCGCCATGCCTCACATACTATCATGTCCGTTTGTAAGCCAGAGTTTGAGAGGGGGGAGCGGCGTTTCCTCCCCGGCCTGAAGGCCGGGGTTTCCACGCCGCGATTCCGATGAAAACCGTCACCTCCGCCGACGGAACGGCGATCGCCTACGAAGAGCAGGGAAAGGGACCGGCGCTGATTCTCGTCGACGGCGCCCTGTGCGCCCGCGGCGGCAAGGAGGGCCTGGCGGTCGCACTGGAGCCCAATTTCACGGTTTTCCGGTACGACCGGCGCGGCCGCGGGGACAGCGGGGACACGCTGCCGTACGCCGTGCAGCGGGAGATCGAGGACCTCGAAGCAGTCATCGGAGCCGCCGGCGGGACGGCCTTCCTGTACGGCCACTCGTCGGGGTGCGCCCTGGTGATCGACACGGTTCTGCACACCGGGGGAACCATGGTGCCGAAGATCGCCCTGTACGAGGCGCCGTACGACGACGACCCCGCCGCCGAGGGTCCCTGGACGGTTTACCTCGACGACCTGGCCGCGGCGCTGGCCGCCGGTCGCCGGGGTGATGCCGTGGCCCGGTTCATGGCGCACGTGGGCATGCCCGCCGAGCAGATCGCGGGCATGCGCCAGTCACCGTTCTTCCCGGCCCTGGAGGCGATCGCGCCGACCCTCGCCTACGACCACGCCGGCCTGATGGGCGACAGCCTGGAGGTCCCCGTCGGCAAAGCCGCCCGGGTCACGGTGCCCGCCCTGATCATGTACGGCGACGCGAGTCTCCCGTTCACGCCCGCGACCGCGCGGACGTTGAGCGCGGCCATGCCGCACGCCCGGCTCCGCGGGCTGGAGGGCCAGACGCACGACGTGGACCCGGCGGTTCAGGCGCCTGTGCTGGCGGAATTCTTCGCCGGGTGATGGCCGCGCTCCGCGCCCGGGACAGCGCTCCCATGGCGCACCGGTAGTAACGACCGCGCATATCCGTGTGCACACCCATGGTCTGCGGGATTGCGCACGGACGGGCACGGGCGGTTACGCTGCCTGCCATGGCGCCGTCGTATCCCCGCCCGGCTTTCGATGCCCGGCCACCGGCCCGCGTCCCGGCTGGTCTTCTCGCCGCTCTGGCGGCCTGCTGCCTGCTGGCGGTGATCGCGCTCGCCATCGCGATTCACGGTGGCCCGGCGCCGACCGCGGCCGGACTGGCGCTCGCCATTCTGCCCATTCCGGTGGTGATGGCGGGGGTGCTGTACCTGGACCGGCTGGAGCCCGAGCCGCCAGCCCTGCTGGCCGCCACGTTCGGCGCGGGCGCCGCCCTGGCCGCGCTGCTCGGCTTCATCGGGCACACCCTGGGCAATCAGCTGATCACCACGCCCGAACTGGGCCCGAAGTCGGGCCTGGTGGCCACGTCGCTGGGCGCCGCGTTCATCGGGGCGCTGGTCGCCGAGACCCTCAAGGGCGGCATCCTGGTCGCACTGCTGCGCTACCAGCGGGCCGAAATCGACGGGGTCAGCGACGGCGTGGTCTACGGGGCCATGGTCGGCCTCGGCTTCGCGCTGGTGTCGAACCTGTTCGCCTACGTGCAGGCCGAGCGCAGCGGGCTGAACGCACTCGTCTCGGCGTTCTTCCAGCGCGGGCTGCTGACGCCGTTGTGGGATCCGCTGTTCACCTCGATGATCGGGCTGGGGGTCGCCTACGCGGCCATGCAGCCGTGGCGGCGCGGCCGCTGGGCCGTGCTGGCGGGCTGGGTACTGGCCGTCCTGCTGCACACCCTGTGGGATGATTCGTTGCGCTCGGGCGCGACCCGGACGGCCGTCGTATACGTGCTTCTGCTGGCCGCGTTCGGGGTGCTGATGGCCGCGATGATCCGTGACCGCCGCCGCATCGTCGGGCTGATGATGGAGTGCCTCACGCGTTTCGAGGACCCGGCCGTGATGACCGCGGAAGACCTGACGATGCTGGCCAGCCTGCGTGCTCGCCGCCTCGCACGGCAGTGGGCGCGGCTGCACTGCGGCCTGCGCGGCGCGCAGACGATGGCCGGGTACCAGCTCACCGCCACCGAACTGGCGCTGGCGTACGACCGGGCGCAGCACGGACAGATGGAGCCGGAGGCGTTCGACATCCGGCGGGAACGCTCTCTCGACGCGATGCGGCAGGCGGCCGCCGTCCTGCGCGGGCGGCAGCCGAGGCCGCCGCAGCCGTCGTGGGCCCCGTATGGTACGTCCGCGATGTCACCGCTGCGGCCGCACCGGCCGGCCGGACGGCCCCGGTCCGGGCCGGGCGGCGCCGGCGGTGGCCCCACCGAGGAAGACGACGACTAATGGTGCGGACCGATCCGGGCGGGCCCGGGGACGGGCGGGCCCGGGGACGGGCGGGCCCGGGGACGGGCGGGCCCGGGGACGGGCGGACGGGCCTGCGGACGGCGGACTGTCGGTACCCCCCGGTAGAGTCCGGGGTATGGCATCAGGCAGTGACGGCACAGCCCTGGCCAACCAGCCGGAGGCACTGGAGGACTACCGCCGGGAACTCACCGGCTACTGCTACCGGATGCTCGGCTCGGGATTCGAAGCCGACGACGCGGTGCAGGAGACGATGCTGCGGGCGTGGAAGTCGGCCGGGCAGTTCGAGGGCCGGTCCTCCGTAAGGTCCTGGCTGTACCGCATCGCCACCAACGTGTGCCTCGACATGCTCCGGGGGCGCCAGCGCCGGGCCCGGCCGATGGAACTCGGGCCGGCGTCGGCCCCCGACGAGTCTCTGCTGGGCCAGATGCTGCCCGAGCACATGTGGGTCTCGCCCATCGCGGACGAGCGCATCCTGCCCGTGGACGCCGATCCGGCTGAGATCGTCGAGGCGAAGGACACCATCCGGCTGGCGTTCGTCACCGCCCTGCAGCATCTGCCGCCGCGGCAGCGCGCGGTGCTGATGCTGTGCGAGGTGCTGCGCTTCCAGGCGACCGAGGTCGCCGAGTTGCTCGGCACGACCGTGCCCGCGGTCAACAGCGCGCTGCAGCGCGCCCGCACCACGCTCGCCGCCATCCCGGCCGACTCACGGCCGCATGACCTGCAGGCTGACCATGCCGAGCTGCTCAACCGGTACGTCGACGCTTTCCAGCGGTACGACATGTCCGCGCTGGTCGGGCTGCTGCACGAGGACGCCGTGCAGTCCATGCCGCCGTACGCGATGTGGGTCCAGGGCGCGGCGGACATCACCACGTGGATGGTGCAGCCCGGTCCCAGCGCCTGCCGCGGCTCGCGCCTGATCCCGGTGCACGCCAACGGCAGCCCGGCGTTCGGCCAGTACAAGCCAGATCCCGAGGGCGGTCTCGCGCCCTGGGCCCTGCAGATACTGGAGATCACCGACGGCCGGATCGCACGGATGACGCTGTTCCTCGACACCGCCACGCTCTTCCCGTCGTTCGGCCTGCCCGCTCACCTTCCGTAGGCGCACAGTCCGTGGGCACGCGGTACGCTTCCCCGGCCGGGAAACCGTCCGGGCATGTCCGGCGCCGACCGGGCAGTTAACACGTCGGCCACGGGCGGCGCGTCCCGGTCATTCGGACTGTCCGTCACCGGTAAGGATACGGGGAAAGCCGGGCAGGCATCTGAAGGGACGAACATGCGGGACGGCGGACTATCGGCGGAGCGGCTCAAGCGGCTGCACGACGTGATGACGGGCTACGTCGAACGGGGCGAGGTGCCCGGCCTCGTGACGCTGGTCGCGCGCCGGGGCGAGGGCCACGTCGACGCGATCGGCGCGATGGCCGCGAGCGCGGAAGAGCCGATGCGCCGGGACACGATCTTCCGCATCTCCTCCATGACCAAGCCGGTGACCGCGGCCGCGGCCATGATCCTCATCGAGGAATGTGCTATCCGCCTGGATGAGCCGGTGAACCGGCTGCTGCCCGAACTGGCCGACCGCCGGGTCCTCCGGCGGCCGGACGCCGACCTCGACGACACCGTGCCCGCCTACCGGCCGATCACCGTCCGGGACCTGCTCACATTCACCATGGGCATAGGCATCGTCGCGGCCGCGCCGGGCACGGTCCCGATCGCCGATGCCCTGTCCGAGCTGGAACTCGGGCAGGGCATGCCGAGCCCGCAGACACCGCCCGTGCCGGACGAATGGATCCGCCGCCTCGGCAGCCTCCCGCTGATGCACCAGCCGGGCGAGCGCTGGATGTACAACACGGGCTCCGACGTCCTCGGCGTGCTGATCGAGCGCGCCGCGGGCCAGCCGTTCGAGACGTTCCTCAAGGAGCGGATCTTCGGCCCGCTGGGGATGACCGACACCGGGTTCGACGTCCCGTGGGACCACATCGGGCGGCTCGCGACGTCCTACCTGATCGACCCCGGCAACGGCGCGGCGGTCGTCTACGACGAGCCGGGCCAGGGCCAGTGGAGCCGCCTGCCCTCGTTCCCGTCGGGTGGCGGGGGGCTGGTCTCCACCGTCGATGACTTCCTCGCCTTCGCCGACATGCTGCGCGCCAAGGGGGTCAGCCGCGGGGAGCGGATCCTGTCCCGGCCATCGGTGGAGTTCATGACGAGCGACCAGCTCACCCCCGAGCAGAAGGCCGCGTCCGGGCTCGTTCCCGGTTTCTTCCGGGTGCACGGGTGGGGGTTCGGGGTCGCGGTGGTCACCGAGCGTACCGAGGTGGCCAAGTCGGTCGGCACCTACGGCTGGGACGGCGGCATGGGCACGTCCTGGTACAACGACCCCGGCGAGGACCTGACCATGATTCTGATGACGCAGCAGGCGTGGGCCTCCCCCATCCCGCCCCGTCTCTTCCAGGACTTCTGGACCGCCACTTACCAGGCCATCGCCGACTGACCGCGGCCCGGTCAGGCCACGGGGCAGGACTCGCCCGCCCGGCGGCCCCGGCGGGCCGAGGGTGGCATAAGGGGGCGAGCGAGATGGTTACGGCAAGAGATGAGCTCTGACCATGACACCAAGTCCGTCAAGCGCTGGCGGGAGATGCTGGCCAGCGAGCGGGACGCGGCCGCGCTGTACTCACGGCTGGCCGACGTGGAGACCGGCGAGCGCCGCGACATCTTTCACGAGCTGGCGTCGATCGAGCTGAAGCACGCCGCGCACTGGGAGGGCAAGCTGCGGGAGGCGGGCGCCGAGATTCCCGCCCACGGGGGCCCCAGCCTGCGCACCCGCCTGATCGGCACGGCCGCGAGCAGGCTGTCGGTGAAGACCGTCCTGCCGCTGATCGAGCGGGCCGAAAAGGCCAACGCCGGCATGTACGACGACGACCCGGACGCCGCCCCGGGGATGGCGGCGGACGAGCGCGGGCACGCCCGCACCCTCGCGCACCTGATGGACGGCGGCCGCCCGGACCCCCAGGCGCAGATCCGGCGGCGCGAATCGTGGCACCGCGGCGACCGGTCCGGCACGCTCCGGGCCGGCGTGTTCGGCGTCAGCGACGGCCTGGTCTCGAACGCGGCCCTGGTCATGGGCTTTGCCGGATCCGGCACCTCGCGCATGGTAACGCTGCTGGCCGGCATCGCGGGCCTGCTGGCTGGATCTTTCTCGATGGCCGCCGGCGAGTACGTGTCCATGTCGAGCCAGCGCGAGATGTACCAGCGGGAGATCTCGCTGGAACAGGCCGAACTGGAGGAGAAGCCGGAGGAGGAGCACGCCGAACTGGTCCTCATCTACCGGGCCAAGGGCCTGTCCCGCGCGGACGCCGAGAAGCTCGCCGACCGGATCATGTCCGACCGCGACGTGGCGCTGGACACGCTGGCCCGGGAAGAACTCGGACTCGATCCCGACGATCTCGGCTCACCGTGGGGCGCCGCGCTTTCCAGCCTGTTCGCCTTCGCCATCGGCGCGTTCGTCGTGGTGATCCCCTACCTGGCCGGGAGCGGCACGGCCGCCTTGCTGGCCGCGATCGTGCTGGTCATCGCCGCCCTATTCGTCGTCGGTGCGAGCATCGGCGCGCTGAACGGGCGCGGCGTGATCCGCTCCGGCCTGCGCCAGGTGATCGCGGGCGCGATCGCCGCGGCGATCACCTACGGCGTCGGCCACCTGATCGGCACGCACGTCTCCTGACGGTGTTGCGCTCAGTCCCGGGGCGGTCAGCCCCGGGCCGGTCAGCCCCGGGCCGGTCAGCCCCGGGCCGGTCAGCCCCGGGCCGGTCAGCACTGTACGACGATGACCGGGTGCAGGTACTGCGAACGTCGCGGGGCATCCGACCTGCGTACCCGAGGACGGCCAGGCCTGCCGGTGCGGGCCGGCCTGGACGTCACGATCAGGCGCGGTCGAACCGGTCGAGGTTCATCACCTTGTCCCACGCCGCGACGAAGTCGTTCACGAACTTCTCCTTCGCGTCATCGCTCGCGTAGACCTCCGCGAGCGCGCGCAGCTCGGAGTTCGATCCGAAGACGAGGTCGGCGCGGCTGCCGGTCCACTTGACCTCGCCCGTGGCGGCGTCGCGCCCCTCGAACGTATTCGCGTCCTCGGACGTCGGCTGCCACGTCGTGCCCAGGTCGAGCAGGTTGACGAAGAAGTCGCTCGTCAGCGACCCGGGGGCGGTGGTGAGGACCCCGAGCTTCGACCCGTCATAGTTCGCGCCCAGGACGCGGAGGCCACCGACGAGGACCGTCAGCTCGGGAGCGCTCAGCGTGAGCAGGTTCGCCTTGTCGAGCAGCAGGTACTCGGTCGGCAGCCGGTTGCCCTTCCCGACGTAGTTGCGGAATCCGTCCGCCTTCGGCTCGAGGTTGACGAACGACTCCACGTCGGTCTGCTCCTGCGACGCGTCGGTGCGGCCCGGCGTGAAGGGGACCTCGACGTCGAAGCCGGCGTTCCTGGCGGCCTGCTCGACCGCCGCACCGCCCGCGAGCACGATCAGGTCGGCGAGCGAGATCTGCTTGCCGCCGGTCCGGGCGGAGTTGAAGGCCTGCTGGATCCCCTCCAGGGTGCGCAGCACCGTCGCCAGCTGGTCGGGGTTGTTGACCTCCCACCCGTTCTGCGGCTCGAGGCGGATGCGCGCACCGTTGGCGCCGCCGCGCTTGTCACTGCCGCGGAAGGACGAGGCCGCCGCCCACGCGGTGGACACCAACTGCGGCACCGTCAGGCCGGAGGCGAGCACCTGGCGCTTGAGCTCGGCGGCGTCGGCCGCGTCGATGAGCTCGTGCGTCACCGCGGGGACCGGGTCCTGCCAGATCAGCACCTCGGACGGGACCTCCGGCCCGAGGTAGCGTAGGACCGGGCCCATGTCGCGGTGGGTCAGCTTGAACCACGCCCGGGCAAACGCGTCCGCCAGCTGGTCCGGGTTCTCCAGGAACCGCCGCGAGATCGGCTCGTAGATCGGGTCGACCCGCAGCGCCAGGTCCGTGGTCAGCGTGGTCGGCGAACGCTTCAGCGACGGGTCCTGGGGGTCGGGCACGGTGCCCGCCCCGGCACCGTCCTTGGGCTGCCACTGGTACGCCCCGGCCGGGCTCTGGGTCAGATCCCACTCGTAGCCGAAGAGGTTCTCGAAGAAGCTGTTGCTCCACTGGGTCGGCGTGGCGGTCCAGGTGACCTCGAGGCCGCTGGTGATCGCGTCGCGGCCCTTGCCGGACCCGTACGTGCTCTTCCAGCCGAGGCCCTGCTGCTCGATCGGGGCAGCCTCAGGGTCGGGGCCGACGCTGTCCGCGGGGCCCGCGCCGTGGGTCTTGCCGAACGTGTGGCCGCCCGCGATCAGGGCCACGGTCTCCTCGTCGTTCATCGCCATCCGGCGGAACGTCTCGCGGATATCGCGGGCCGCGGCGAGCGGGTCCGGGTTGCGGTTCGGGCCCTCCGGGTTGACGTAGATGAGGCCCATCTGAACCGCGCCGAGCGGCTCCTCGAGCTCACGGTCCCCGCTGTAGCGCTGGTCGTCGAGCCACTCGGTCTCCGGGCCCCAGTAGACGTCTTCCTCGGGCTCCCAGGTGTCCACCCGGCCGCCGCCAAAGCCGAACGTCTTGAAGCCCATCGTCTCCAGGGCGACGTTGCCGGTAAGGACAATGAGGTCCGCCCAGGAGATCTTCTGGCCGTACTTCTTCTTAACCGGCCAGAGCAGCCGGCGGGCCTTGTCCAGGCTGACGTTGTCCGGCCAGCTGTTGAGCGGGGCGAAGCGCTGCTGCCCGGCGCCGGCGCCGCCGCGGCCGTCGCTGATGCGGTAGGTGCCCGCGCTGTGCCACGCCATCCGGATCATGAGCGGGCCGTAGTTACCGAAGTCGGCCGGCCACCAGTCCTGGGAGGTCGTCAGCACTTCCGCGATGTCGCGCTTCACGGCCGCGAGGTCGAGGGTCTTGAACGCCTCGGCGTAGTTGAACTCCCCGCCCAGCGGGTTGATCTCGACGGGGTTCTTGGCCAGGATCTTCAGGTTGAGGCGGCTCGGCCACCACTCGCTGTTGGCATCACCCTGGGTGGGGTGGACGCGGCCGTGCGCGACCGGGCAGCCACCCTCGCTCCCGGCTTCCGGAATCGGCGGTTCGACGACGAGCGGATCGTGGTTCTCTTGCTCGGACATGGAAATCCTTCCTGGCGGTCTCAGGAACTGCGGGCGGTGGAACAGCCGGGGCACAGGCCCCAGTAGGTGACCTCGGCCTCGCCGACCGAGAAGCCGTGGTCGTCGGACGCGGTCAGGCAGGGCGCCTCGCCGACCGCGCAGTCGACGTCAGCGACGACACCGCACGACCGGCACACGATGTGGTGGTGGTTGTCCCCGACGCGTCCCTCGAACCGGGCCGGGCTGCCGGCCGGCTCGATGCGGCGTACGAGTCCCGCCGCGGTGAGCGCATGCAGGGCCTCATACACGGCTTGCAGGGAGACATGGCCTACCCGATCGCGCACCGCGGAGGTGATCGCCTCGACGCCGAGGTGGTCACCGTCCCGGACGGTCTCGAGCAGTGCGACGCGGGCGGCCGTCACCCGCAGGCCGACACCGCGCAGTTCCTCGGCGGTGGTCTGAGCCTGGGGCGCGGTCATAGCGCCAACTTATCTTCATAAACGCGAACGGTACAAGACAACGAATAGTTCAAGTCTGGTGCCGCGTCGGGTAACGATCCCGGATGATCGTGCCGGCACCCGGCCAGCCCAGGGGGCCGGCCCGGACTACCATGGGAGGAAGCCGCACCGGCACCGCACCGAGAGCGAGGGCATTGGACACGACGCAGGGAACACCCGGACCGGAAGACTCTGGCGTCGTCGGCACCGGCCCGGCCGGCCCGACGGTCGTCCGCATGCTCCTTGGTGCGCGGCTGCGCCGGCTCCGCCAGGCGGCGGGGATCACCCGGGACAGCGCGGGCACCGCGATCCGGGCGTCCGGCTCCAAGATCAGCCGCCTCGAGCTGGGCCGGACCGGTTTCAAGCAGCGCGACGTGTCCGACCTGCTGACGCTGTACGGGGTGGGCGACGAGGCCGAACGGGCGGTGCTGCTCAGCCTGGCCCGGCAGGCCAACACGGCCGGCTGGTGGCACTCCTATAGCGAGGTCCTGCCCCCGTGGTTCGAGCCCTACCTCGGGCTGGAGCAGGCGGCGGGCATCATCCGCAGTTACGACGTGCAGTTCATCCCCGGGCTCTTGCAGACGCCCGACTACGCGGCGGCGGTAGCCCGGCTCGCGGACGGCATCTCAGAGCCCGACGTCCAGCAGCTGGTCGCGCTGCGGATGCGCCGGCAGCAGCTGCTGCACCGTGACAACCCGCCGCAGCTGTGGGTGGTGATCGATGAGTCGGCCCTGCGCCGCCCGATCGGCGGCCGGGCGGTCATGCTGGCTCAGGTCGACCACCTGATCAGGATGTCGCGCCGCCGCAACATCACGGTCCAGGTCATGCCGTTCAGCGCGGGCGGGCACGCGGGCGTGGGCGGCCAGATGATCCTGCTGCGGTTCCCCGAGGGCCTGCTCCCCGACCTGGTCTACCAGGAGCAGCTGGACAGCGCGATCTACCTCAAAAAGCCCGCCGACACGGTGCCCTACTGGAACATCCTGAACAGCGTGGCCACCGAGGCGCTGCCGCCCGAGCAGAGCACCGAGATGCTCCGCCGCCTCTCCGACCTGATCTAACCGCCGGTGGCCGCCGAACGGACGTGACGCGGGGTCGGCCTGGCTGCGGAGCCGTCCGCACCGTGCCACACCCTCAGCGAGGTCCGTTCGGAATCATTGGAGCCACCATAGGAGGAGACGCGGTGACCAAATCCTTCCCGCGCGCCAGCCCCGTTCTTCAGGGCGCGGTTCACATAGTGCGGGGAGGCGACCGTCGGTGAAACAGGAACCTTGGCCCGCGAGGGCTGAGAATCCCCGTCCTTCAAGGCGGGGAGAAGTCAAAAGGCGCAGGGATGCCGTCGTGGTCGGCGGTGGGCACAACGGTCTGGTCGCCGCGGCCTACCTGGCCCGGAACGGGCTGGACACCGTGGTGTGCGAGCGCCGGGACGTAACCGGCGGCGCCGCGGTCAGCGAGCATCCGTTCGGCCCCGGGTACACGGTCACCTCGCTGTCGTACGTGGTGTCCCTGCTGCCCTCCGATCTCGTCCGCGACCTGCGGCTGGAACAGCACGGGTACCACGTCTACCCGCAGGGGCCGTACTTCGCGCCGCGGTTGGACGGGAGGTACCTGCGGCTGCCCGACGACCCGGCCACGCGGCACGCCGAGATCGCCAGGTACTCCGCCGCGGACGCGGACGCCTACGACGGCTACGAGGCGCACCTGCAGCGGATCGGCCGATTGCTGGGGCCGCTGCTGCATCAGATCCCGCCGCACCTCGGTTCGCGGCGGCCCGCGGACCTGTGGGCGCAGGCCCGGCTGCTGGCGCAGTTGCGGGGGGTCGACGAGCGCGGCTCGGTGGACGTGACCCGGCTGCTCACCGGGAGCATCGCCGACCTGCTCGACCGCTACTTCGAAAGCGACGCGGTGCGCGGCGTGCTCTCGGTCTCCGGCGTCATCGGCACCTGGGCGGGGCCGCGGTCGGCCGGGACCGCGTACGTGATGCTGCACCATCACGTCGGCGAGGCCGACGGGCTGGCGGGCGCGTGGGGGTTCCCGCGCGGCGGGATGGGCGGGGTCGCCGCGGCGATGGCGTCCGCGGCCCGGTCGTTCGGCGCGGAGATCCGGACCGGCGCGCAGGTCGCCCGCATCCGCACGGCTGAGGGCCGGGCCTGCGGGGTGACCCTGGCCAGCGGCGAGGAGATCGACGCGACGTCGTCATCACCACGGCGCACCCGCAGATCTCGTTCCTGCGCCTGCTGGATACGGCCGACCTGCCGGCGGGATTCGTCGCGGACATCCGGGGCTGGCAGACCCGCAGCGGGACGGTGAAGATCAACCTCGCGCTCGACCGGCTGCCGGTGTTCTCGGGCCACCCGGAGTTCGACCCGCAGGTGCACGGCGGGACCATCGTGCTGGCCGAGAGCCTGGACGACGTGGAGACGGCCTTCCAGCAGGCGGTGGCGGGCGAGCCGTCGGCGCGGCCGTTCGCCGACATCTGCATCCCCAGCGTCTTCGACGACTCGCTGTCGCCGCCGGGCCAGCACGTCATGTCATTGTTCACCCAGTGGGTGCCGTCTGGCTTTGCGGACGCACCGCACGAGGCGGAGCTGGCCGCCCACGCGGACCGGGTCATCGCGCGAGTGGAGGCGGTCGCCCCCGGCTTCACCAGCTCGGTGCTGCACCGGCAGGTGATCGGGCCGCATCAGATGCAGGAGGAGTACGGCCTGGTCGGCGGGAACATCTTCCACGGCGAGCTATCCCTGGGCCAGATGTTCCATGCCCGGCCCGCCGCCGGCTACGCGGACCTGCGCACGCCGGTCCGCGGGCTGTACCAGGCCGGCTCGGCCACTCACGGTGGCGGCGGCGTCACCGGCATTCCGGGCCGCAACGTCGTCCGCCAGGTCCTCGCCGACCGCCGGGCGCGGCGGTGGACGGAACGCAGCGCCCGCTGGCGCGGCGCCGTCGCCCGTCCGCCCGGAGGTGGGAGCCGAAGGTGTACATAGTGAGCGGCGTGAAGGCCATGGAGCTGGAACGCGTCGGTGCGGCGGGCTCGGCCGGGGAGGCCGCGCGGAGCCTGCTGGACCTGTCCCGGCCCGCGCTGGACTTCACCGCCCTGGCGGCCGGCCTGGGCGTGCCTGCGACCCGGGCCACCACCGCGGGTGAGCTCGCCGCCGGGCTGCGGCAGGCCCTGGCCGAACCGGGCCCGCACCTCATCGAGGCTGTACTCCCCTGACGGTTGCCCTAACTGTTGTACTGCCCTAACCACCGGGCGCCCTACCGGGCAGGATGGGGCCATGGACGTGGAGGATTTCCTGGCCGCGGCGGGTGAGCTGCTCGCGGTGCCGTCGACGGCGGACCGGCCCGCGGAACTGGAACGGGCGCTCGGCTACGTGCTCGATTTCGTCGGGACCGGGTTCACGGTGGAGCGATTCACCTCGGGCGGCAAGCCGAGCGCGCTGGTGTACCCCGGGGGGCATGGCGCTGCCGAACGGCCCCGCTTCCGGGTCATCCTCAACGCGCACCTGGACGTCGTGCCGGCTCCGCCGGAGCAGTTCCGGCCGCGCCGCGACGGGATGCGGCTGTACGCGCGCGGCGCGCAGGACATGAAGGTGTCGGCGCTGGCCGAGGCGCTGGCCTTCCGTGAGCTGGCCGGCTCGGTGGGATACCCGCTCGCGCTGCAACTCGTCACGGACGAGGAGGTGGGCGGGCGGAACGGGACGCGGTACCAGATCGAGCGCGGCGTCCGCGGCGAGTTCGTCGTCGTCGGTGAGACAAGCGGCCTGCGGATCGTCACCGAGTCCAAGGGAATGCTCGGCGTCACCCTGCGGGCCAGCGGCCGAGGTGCGCACAGTGCCTACCAGTGGCTGGGTGACAACGCCCTGGTCAAGCTGAACCGCAGCGTGCACAACGTGCTAGCCCGCTATCCCGTCGCGACCGAGGAGGCGTGGCGGACCACGGTGAACGTGGCACGGGTGCACACCCCGAACCAGGCCCGCAACCAGATCCCGGCGGAGGCCGAGGCGTGGCTGGACATCCGCTTCCCGCCCGAGGACACCGACCTGGGCGGGAAGACGGAAGCGGAGATCGCCGCGCACCTGCAGAGCTTCTGCGAGCCAGGGGTCACGGCCGTCGTCGACCACCTGGACGCACCGCAGAACGCCGACGGCGCCCGGCCCGAGATCGCCCGGCTGGCGGAGGCGGCGCGTGCCCAGGGCTACCGGCCGGACTTCCTGCGCAAGCACGGCACCGGCGACGGGCGCTTCTACGGGGAGGCCGGCCTGACGGCGGTGGCGTTCGGCGTGGGCGGGCACGGCCAGCACGGCGCCGATGAGTACGCCGACATCACCACGATCGCGCCCTACTACCAGGCGCTGACGCAGTTCCTTCAGGCCCTGGGGCCGGCGAGGCAGACGGGCGCGCCGGGGTTAAGGCCGGGCAGAGACAGGGACTCAATGGCCGCGCGGACAGCCGCGAGCCGCCGGTCATCCCACTCGGCCGACGGGCCGGATTTGCTTAGCGGGGCTTAGGAATTCTGCGGCCGCTCCCGACGTTGCGATGAGGCTGGGCCCGGTGACCCGCCGCTAAGGTCGCCGGGTACGCCACGATTTAAACGCGGACCAGAACGGAGGGAGGAGCGGGATGACGCTGCTTGACGCGCTGCCCGCGTCCCCGGATCCGGACGCCGTGTTCAGCGCCTTCGCGGACTGGGCTAAGCGGCAGGGGCTGAGCCTGTATCCGCACCAGGAAGAGGCGCTCATCGAGATCGTGTCGGGGTCGAACGTGATCCTGAGTACCCCGACCGGGTCCGGTAAGAGCCTCGTAGCCGCCGGGGCCCACCTGGCGGCGCTCGCGGCCGGGCAGCGCACCTTCTACACCGCCCCGATCAAGGCCCTGGTGTCGGAGAAGTTCTTCGCGCTGTGCGAGACGTTCGGGCCGGCCAGCGTCGGCATGATGACCGGGGACGCGAGCGTCAACGCGTCGGCACCGATCATCTGCTGCACCGCGGAGATCCTGGCCAACATCGCGCTGCGGGACGGGGCGGACGCCGACGTTGGCCAGGTCGTGATGGATGAGTTCCACTTCTACGCCGACCCCGAACGGGGCTGGGCGTGGCAGGTGCCGCTGATCGAGCTGCCGCACGCCCAGTTCCTGCTGATGTCGGCGACCCTGGGCGACGTCAGCTTCTTCGAGAAGGACCTCACCCGCCGGACCGGCCGCAGCACCGCGGTGGTCCGTTCGGACGCACGGCCGGTCCCGCTGAACTTCCGCTACGTGACGATGCCGCTGCACGAGACGCTCCGGGAACTGCTCGAGACACACGAGGCCCCCGTCTACGTGGTGCACTTCACCCAGGCCACCGCGCTGGAGCAGGCCCAGGCGCTGATGAGCGTAAACGTCTGCACCCGCGCGGAAAAGGACGCCATCGCCGAGACGATCGGCCATTTCCGGTTCACGGCCGGCTTCGGGAAGACGCTGTCCCGGCTGGTCCGGCACGGCATCGGGGTGCACCACGCCGGCATGCTGCCCAAGTACCGGCGGCTGGTCGAGACGCTGGCGCAGGCCGGCCAGCTCAAGGTGATCTGCGGGACCGACACGCTCGGGGTGGGCATCAACGTGCCGATCCGGACCGTGCTGTTCACCGCGCTGTCCAAGTACGACGGGTCGAAGACGCGTCTGCTGCAGGCGCGGGAGTTCCACCAGATCGCCGGGCGCGCCGGGCGGGCCGGGTACGACACGGTCGGGACGGTCGTGGTGCAGGCCCCGGAGCACATGGTCGAGAACACCCAGGCCCTGGCCAAGGCGGGCGACGACGCCAAGAAGCGGCGCAAGGTCGTGCGGAAGAAGCCACCCGAGGGGTTCGTCTCGTGGGGCCAGCCCACCTTCGAGCGGCTGGTCGCGGCCGAGCCTGAGCCGCTGAAGTCCCGGTTCGCGGTCAGCCACGCCATGCTGCTGAACGTCCTGAGCAGGCCGGGCGACGCGTTCGACGCGATGAAGCATCTGCTGACCGACAACCACGAGGACCGCGCGGCGCAGCGCGCGCACATCCACCGGGCGATCCAGATCTACCGGGCGCTGCTGGCCGGCGGCGTGGTCGAGCGGCTGGACGAGCCCGACGAGCGGGGCCGCCGGGCACGGCTGACCGTGGATCTGCAGTTCGACTTCGCGCTCAACCAGCCGCTGTCGCCGTTCGCACTGGCGGCGCTGGAGCTGCTGGACCGGGAGTCCCCCGCGTACCCGCTGGACGTGCTCTCGGTCATCGAGTCGACGCTGGACAACCCGCGCCAGGTGCTGTCCGCGCAGCAGTTCCGGGCCCGCGGCGAGGCGGTTGCGCAGATGAAGGCGGACGGCGTCGACTACGAGACCCGGATGGACCTGCTGGATTCGGTGACGTACCCGAAGCCGCTGGAGGATCTGCTCGAGGCCGCGTACGAGATCTACCGGCGCGGCCACCCGTGGGTCGCCGACAACGAGCTCGCGCCCAAGTCGGTGGTCCGCGACGCCTGCGAGCGGTCGATGACGTTCACCGAATACATCGGGTTCTACGGGCTGTCCCGCTCGGAAGGGCTGGTGCTCCGGTACCTGGCCGACGCGTACAAGGCACTGCGGCAGACAGTGCCGGAGGATGGCAAAACCGAGGAGCTCATCGACCTGATCGAGTGGCTCGGCGAAATGGTCCGCCAGGTCGACTCCAGCCTCATCGACGAATGGGAACGGCTGCGCAACCCGGACCCCGCCGAGGTGGTCGCGGCCGCGTCCCGGCCGTTGTCGGTGACCGGGAATATCCGGGCCTTCCGGGTGCTGGTACGGAACGCGCTCTTCCGCCGGGTCACGCTGGCGGCGCTGGGGCGGTACGAGGAGCTCGGCGAGCTGGACGCGGATTCCGGCTGGGACGCCGACGCGTGGGGTGACGTGCTGGACGCCTACTTTGCCCAGCACGACGAGATCGGCACCGGGCCGGACGCGCGCGGGCCGGGGCTGCTGATCCTCGACGAGGGCGCGTCTCGCTGGACCGTCCGGCAGATCTTCGACGACCCGGCCGGGGACCACGACTGGGGCATCAGCGCCGAGGTCGACCTGGCCGCCTCGGACGAGGCCGGGACGGCCGTGCTGCGGATCACCGACGTCGGCCAGCTTTGACGCCCTTCCCGCCCTGAAGGGCGGGGATTCAAGGAAACCCGGCCGACGAGGAGCCGGGTGGTATACGCCGAGGAGTATAGCCAGCGGGGCCCCGGGCGGTTGCGTACCCTCGGGGCATGGGCAGTCTCAGGGGGCCAGGCCGGTTCGCCGGCACCCGCGCAGCTGTCGGGGTGGCTGTGGTTCTGGCCGGGGCGCTGCTCAGCGCGTGCAGTTCGGGGCCCGTGCCGCAGACGACGGCTACGGCCTACCTGGCCGCGTGGAGCAAGCAGGACTGGACGGCCATGCGGCAGTTCGTGGCCAGCCCGCCGGCCGACTTCGTGACGGTCAACACGGCGGCGTTCACCGACCTGCACGTCAGCAGGGCCAGCTTCAGCGCGGGCACGCTGAAGACCAGCGGAGCTTCGGCCACCGAACCGGTCACCGAACGGCTCGACCTCGCCGGCCTCGGCACCATCACGATAAGGCCGACGCTGCACCTGGTCCAGCGCTCCGGGCACTGGCTGGTCGACTGGTCCCCGGCCACGATCGCCCCGTCGCTGCGGGCCGGCGACGAGCTCACGGTGATCACGACCTGGCCGGCGCGCGCGGCGATCGAGGGCGCGGGCGGCGTGCCGCTGACCACCCAGGCCCAGCAGGTCACGATCGGTGTCGAGGGGAGCCTGGTCAAGGACGCTACCTCGCTGACGTCGGCCCTGGTCGCCGCGGGCGCGACGGCGCAGGAGGCCAGCACCGCGATTACCGCAGCGAAGGCTCACCCAACGTTCTTCGAGCCGGTCTTCACCGTGCCGCAAGCGCGCTACGAGCAGCTCAAGCCGACCCTCTACCCGCTCCCGGGCACCGTGTTCGAGTCATCCACGACGCCGCAGGCGACCACGCCGGGGCTCACCGCAGGAGTGGTCGGCACGGTCGGGCCGATCACCGCCCAGGAACTTCGGTCGCTCGGCGCCGCCTACAGCGCGCAGAGCGTCGTCGGCCAGAGCGGGCTGGAGGCGGCCTACGAGCGCCAGCTGGCCGGCTCGCCCGGCGTGACCGTCGCGGTGATCTCAGCCAAGGGCGCGCACGTGGCGACACTCGCCACGCTGGCGGGGCACGCCGGGACGGCCGTGCAGACGACGATCGACCCGAACGTGCAGCGGGCGGCGGAGTCGGCCCTGTCCGGTGAGCGGAAGACCGCCGCGCTGGTCGCCGTCAACGCGCAGACCGGCGAGGTGCTGGCCGCGGCCAACGCCCACTCCGGTCAGTTCGACGGGGCCCTCGACGGCGCCTATCCCCCGGGCTCCACGTTCAAGGTGCTCACCTCCACCGCGCTGATCAACCACGGACTCTCACCCTCGTCGGCGGCCAGCTGCCCGGCGACGGCGACGGCCGGCGGCGAGGTGTTCCACAATGCCGAGGGTGAAGGGCAGGTCAGCGACCTGCTGGACGCGTTCGCCGAGTCGTGCAACACCGCCTTCATCGGGCTGGCCACGGCGCACCTCACGCCGCCGGACTTCCCGTCCACCGCGGCGCTGTTCGGGCTGGGCAAGGCGCCGCAGATGGGGCTGGCCGCGTACGCCGGATCGGTGCCCACGCCGTCGGACCAGGCCGACCTGGCCGCCACGTCGATCGGGCAGGGCCGGGTGCTGGCCTCCCCGCTGAACATGGCGATGGTCGCCGCCGCGGTTGACACCGGCACCGTGCGCGCCCCGCGCCTGGTGGTGGGCGCACCGGACGACACCGCGGCCACCCACCGGCTGCCGGCCGCGGTGGTCACCGACCTGCACCAGATGATGGCGCAGGTCGTCGCGTCCGGCACCGCGGCGGGGCAGGGCCTGCCGGCCGGGACGTTCGGCAAGACGGGGACGGCCGAGTACGGGACCGGGACGCCGCTGAAGACCGACGCCTGGCTGATCGGGTTCAAGGGCAACATCGCGTTCGCGGTGCTGGTGGTCGACTCGGGTGGCGACGGCGGTCCCACCTGCGGGCCGATCGCCGCCAAGTTCCTGCACGCCGCCGGGTCGCAGGGCACACGGCGCGCTGCGTAGGGCACACGCCGCGGACCGTCCCTGCGCTCGGTCGCCACCGATCAGGGACGCCAGGCCTATCCAACGGTCGGATACATCTGTGGCTTTCTGTAGTACATACCCGTCGCAGCTATTCGATACTCGCTCCACGCGGCGATGCGGGGGTGGTCACGCCGGGCGGTCAGGTACGCGGCGCGGAACAGGGCCGCGAACCGCTCCCCCCGCTCGTCGGTCACGCGACCAGGCTCGCGGCTCCGGTTTCCATCGTCAATCCCGATGGAACCGTCAGCTGGTGTCGGGCCGGAAGACGAGGACCAGGACGCGGACGGCCAGGATCGCGGCAACGACCAGGAGGCAGTACCCGAAGAAGGCGTACAGGGTGACGGCCGGGGTCACGTTCGGCCCACCGTGCAGGCCGATCATCATCACGGCGATGATGCCGGCCGCGGCGGCCAGGAAGGCAAGCAGCACCTGGTGCAGCAGACCGGTGACGTAACGGCGGTCGGACGCGTCGGCCAGGAAACGGACGTTGTGGCTGAGCCGGCCCGTCTCCAGCGCGCCAGCGATGCGGTCGATGCGGCGCGGCAGCCGGCGCAGCATGGGCAGCAGCGACGCCAGTTCGTCCATGGCCGTCTGCCGTAGGGTGTCCCGGCTGAACTGCCCGGCAAGCTGCTCAGCGGCGAACCGGCGCGCCTCGGTCACGATGTCGAACCCGGGCGCGAGCTGGGTCAGCGTGCCCTCCATGGTGGCGAGCGAGCGGAAAACGGCCGCGATCTCAGGCGGTACCGCCAGCCCGTGGTCGGCGATAATGCGGAACAGGTCGGTGAACATCCGCACGTCCGGGGTGATCCCGGCCGCGACATGCCGGGCCGCGAACCGGCCCAGGGCCCGCTCCAGGCGCAGCTCGTCGAGTTCCTCGGGACGCTCCACGACATCCAGCAGCGCGTCGGCCAGCGCGGCGGGTTCGCCCCGGTCGAGGGCCAGCAGCAGGCGCTGCAGCGCGCCGCGCAGGCCGGCATCGATACGGCCGACCGAGCCGAAGTCGAGCAGGCCGAGCGTCCCGTCGGTGAGCAGTAGCACGTTACCCGGGTGCGGATCGGCGTGGAATGTCCCGTCCAGCAGGACCTGGCACAGCAGGGTGTCGAGCAGGCCGCGGGCGAGCGCGGCCCGCGCGTCGGCGGGCATGGCCGCCGCGGCCAGCGGGCGCCCGTCGAGGAACTCCATGACGAGGACCTTTTCGCCGCACAACGGCAGGTGCGGGACCGGCACCCGGACGTTGGGACTGCGCTTGGCCGCCGCGGCGGCCACCGCGATCATGTTGCGGGCCTCGATCCGCAGGTCGAGTTCCTCGCGCAGCGCGTCGGCGAAACCGTGCGACAGTTCCACCGCGCCGACGGCCCGGCCCCAGTTCGTGCCGCGCTGCAGCCGGACCGCGAGCCGGACGATGATGTCCAGATCCCGGTCTACCACGCCGCGCACGTCCGGCCGGCACACCTTGACGACCACCCTGTCTCCCGACGAGAGCGTGGCGGCGTGCACCTGGGCGATGGAGGCCGCGGCGATCGGCTCGCGGTCGAAGGTGGCGAACAGGTCGCCGGAGCCCAGTTCGGTCCGCAGGACGTTGGCGACCTGCGGCCAGGGCACCTGCGGGGCGTCGTCCTGCAGACGGGTCAGCTCGGCGATGAACTCGGGCGGGACCAGGTCACGGCGGGTGGAGAGCACCTGGCCCAGTTTGACGAACGTGACCCCGCCGTCCTCCAGGGCCAGCCGGAGCGACCGGGCCAGCCGGGCCCGCCCCTCGGTGGTGGCCAGCTCCGACCGCCGCCCGCCGCGCAGGTAGGGCAGCAGCCCGCGGCGGACCAGGATCCGGCTGATCTGCGAGTAGCGGCGGGTCCGGCCCACTTGCCAGGCGCAGGCCGCGCAGCACGTACAGCGGGCCGGGCAGCGAGCCGCTCGGCACCAGGGCCTCGGAGATGACCAGGAAGATCATCCCGACCAGCAGCGCGATGACCACGCCGAGGATCACGAACCACAACCCCGGCAGGACGCCGCGGCCCTTGGCGACCGCGGGGCCGCCGATGGCCGCGATGATCGGTGACGCGACGAAGAACGCGATGAGGCCGGCCAGCAGCGTCCGCAGCGCGGACAGGGGCAGGCCCATCAGCCGTCGGACACCAAACGCGAACACGGTCACCGTCAGGGCGGTGCCGAGCGCGACGAGCGGGAAGTTCAGCGCGGTCATGGAGTGAGCGGAGCGGCAGAAGTGGTCATGGTGGGCACGACGGCGGCGTCACATCTGGAGGACGGCGGCGCCGTGGACGCGTTCGGCTTCGAGGTCGGCCAGGGCCTGGTCAGCCTGGCTGAACGGATACGGGGTGGTCGTCACCTTGATCTTGACGCGTTCGGCTTCGAGGTCGGCCAGGGCCTGGTCAGCCTGGCTGAACGGATACGGGGTGGTCGTCACCTTGATCTTGACGCGTTCGGCCAGGGTGAGGAATTCCTGGGCGTCGCCGCGGGTGTTGGACGTGACGCTGCGCAGGTTCCGCTCCTGGAACAGATGCTTCTCGTAGTTCAGGGACGGGATGTCGGTCAGGTAGATCCCGGCGACGGCCAGCGTCCCGTTCCGGTCCAGGGCGGCCAGCGCGGCCGGCACGATGGTGCCGACCGGGGCGAACAGGTCGGTGCGGCAGACACCGCACACGATGACCTTGACGAGGAGCTCGCCCGGACCGGGCTCGGGCACCGGCCGGTCGGTCAGTTCCAGCGGCCCGGATGACATCGGCCGGGCCTTGGCGACAACCCATGCGCGCATGCGCCTAACGTTACGGCCCCGGCTACGGCCGAGTCAGCCGGCCCACGGGAGACCAGGGGCGGAAACGAGCTGGCAGCGAGGAGCACGTAGCGCATGAACCGCGAGGAACGCAGGCGATTCGTCCGGACCACCGGACCTGTGTCTTCGGCGACCAGATAGCCGCCGTGACGGGCTTCGGCCAGGGCAAAGCCCGGCTGGCGGCGCTGGACCCGGAAGCGGCGCTCGAACTGCGCCGCATCCTCCTCCTGCCGGTAAGGCGGGTCGGCGCCGACCTCGGCGTGCAGGGCCCGCAGTTTTTCCGCGTGCGCCGCGGCCTGCGTCGCGTCGAGCAGCTCGAACGTGATACCGGACGTGGGCGGGCGGCTAGTAATGCAGGTGGGCCTGCCAGTCGGCGGGCACCCGCCCGGCGGGGCCGGGGGTGGGCTGATCGAGCGGGTGGTGGTCCGGCGCGGCCAGCTCCGGGCCGCGCTCGTAGAGCTGCTCGTCCGGGTAACTCCAGAACCACGCCTCCCCCGGCTCGAAGCTCTGGATGACCGGGTGGCCGGTCTCCTTGGCGTGCCCGCTCGCGTGCTGGGCCGGCGAGGAGTCACAGCAGCCGACGTGCCCGCACTGCGCGCACCGCCGCAGATGGAACCACCAGCCGCCGGTCGCGTCGCACTCGGCGCAGCCATTCCCGCTCGGCGGCACGGACGGGTCTACCCCTGGTACCTCGGTCATTATGGCTCCTGCTGGTCGGGCCGGTCGGGCTGGTCAGGATCGGGCGCGGTCACGGGCAGCCAGACTCGGAAATGCGTGTCCCCGGGGGCCGAGAAGACGTTGATCTCCCCGTGGTGTTTCATGACGATCCGCCAGGAGATGTCGAGCCCGAGTCCGGTGCCCTCCCCCACCGGCTTGGTGGTGAAGAACGGTTCGAAGATACGCGGCTGGATGTCCGGCGGGACACCCGGGCCGGTGTCGCCGAAATCGATGAGCAGCTTCTCACGGTCCATCGCGGTGCGCACGCTGAGCGTGCCGTGGCCGCCCATGGCGGAGACCGCGTTGTCGATCAGGTTCGTCCAGACCTGGTTGAGCTCGGCCGCGTAGGCCGGGATCTTCGGCAGGGTCCGATCGTAGTCCTTGACGACCTTGATCCCCTTGCCGATCTTGCCCATGAGCATCAGCAGCGTGCTGTCCAGCAGGTCGTGCACGTCGATGTCCTGGTACGCCGCCCGGTCCAGCTGGGAGTACTGCTTGGCCGCGCCGACCAGGTGCATGATCCGGCCGGTGGAGTCCTGGATCTCGTTCATCAGCAGCTCGGTCTCGACCGTGTAGGTCAGCCACCGGACCGCGCCGTCCAGATGCTCCGTCCCCACGATCTCGGCCACCTGGTCGAGCCACTCGGTATCCAGGCCCGCCTGGACCAGGACCGGGGCGAGGTCCCAGCTGCCCCCGATGCCGTAGCCGTCGAGCCAGTCGGCCACCGCGTCCTCGGCGTCGGAGGCCTCCATCGGGCCGAGCGCCGGGGCCTTGGACACCCGCTCCACGGCCCGTTCCTGCATTTCGGTCAGGCTCTCCAGGGTGGCCTGGTGATAGGGGTGCTTGGTCAGGATGCCGAGCTTGTGCCGCATCCCGGCGACCCGCTCGCGCAGCGCCGCGGTCGCGCGGACGGCCGCCGCAGCGGGGTTGTTCAGCTCGTGGGTGAGACCGGCCGACAGCGAGCCCAGGGCCAGCAGCCGTTCGCGCTGGCTGACAGCCTGCTGGGCGGCCTTGTTGCCGAAGAACGCCCCCTCCAGCAGGTGGACCGCGAGCGGGAACCATTCGGTCATCATCTGCGCGAAGCAGCCGGCGTCCAGCACGAAGAAGCGGGACGGGACCGTCACCCGCAGCGAGCTGTTGTAGTTCCGCGGGGCGCGCTCACCCAGGTAGGACTGGAAGGCGCCCGCGTAGACGCCGGGGTCGGACGTACGGTTCACTTCAATGTCGTCCGAGCCCACCCGGCGCGACAGCACCAGGGTGCCTTCCAGCAGCACGTAGAAGCAGCTAGCCGGGTCGCCCTCGGTATAGACGGGGCCCGGCGGGAACACCTCGACGCGGCCCTCCTGGCATAGCCACTCCACCTGATCGGAGTTCAGCTTCTCGAACAGGAACAGCGAGCGGAGCTCCGCCGGGTTGCACTTCGCCGTGCGGCCCGCCGAGGCGGGCTGGGCCTGGTCTGCGGTCACAACTTCTCCAGGTAGCGATGAACGAGCATGACGGCCATGGCGCCCTCGCCGACGGCGGAGGCGACACGCTTGGCGGACTCGGCGCGGACGTCACCGGCCGCGAACACGCCGGGGACGCTGGTTTCCAGGTGGTAAGGCGGGCGGTCCAGCGGCCATTCCGGCGGCTGCTCACCGCTCTCGGCCAGGTCGGGGCCGGCCAGCACGAAACCGCGGTCGTCCCGTATCACCACGCCGTCCAGCCAGCCGGTCAGCGGGGCGGCGCCGATGAAGACGAACAGCCACTGAGCGTCGACGTCCTCTTCGGCGCCGGTGTTCGCGTCGCGCAGCGTAAGCCCCTCCAGGTGGCCGTCGCCGTAGGCGCCGACCACCTCGGTACAGGTGCGCACGGTGATGTTCGGGACGTTCCTGACCTGCTCGATGAGGTAGTGGGACATGGACTTGGTCAGGGACGGGCCGCGCACCAGGATCGTCACCGACCGGGCGCCGCGGGCCAGGTAGACCGCGGCCTGCCCGGCGGAGTTGGCGCCGCCCACGATGTAGACGTCACTGCCGATGCAGGCGGCCGCCTCGGTCAGCGAGGAGCCGTAGTAGACGCCGCACCCGGTCAGCGGCTGGAGACCCGGCCCGGTCAGCCGGCGGTACTCGACACCGGTGGACAGGATCACGCTATGCGCGTCCAGCGCGGACCCGTCGGAGAAACGGACGGTCCGGGCCGAGCCGTTGATCTCCAGGCCGGTCACCTCGCGGGTGGTGAGCACCTCCGCGCCGAACTTGGCGGCCTGGAGACGGGCGCGCGTGGTGAGCTGCGCGCCGGACACCCCGTCCGGGAAACCCAGGTAATTCTCGATCCGGGAGCTCTGGCCGGCCTGCCCGCCGGTCGCGGTGCGCTCCACCAGCACGGTCCGCAGGCCCTCGGACGCCCCGTAGACGGCCGCGCCGAGGCCGGCCGGACCACCGCCGATGACGATGAGGTCGTAGAAGTCGGCCGATGGTGTGGTGGCCAGGCCCACGCGGCCGGCCAGTTCCGCGTCGGACGGCGCGACCAGGACATCGTGCTCCAGCGTGATCACCACGGGCAGCGTGAGCCCGTCCTCGTTGGCCGCCTCCAGCAGCCGCTTGCCCTCCGGCTCGTCGGAGGCGAACCAGCGGTAGGGCACCTGGTTGCGGGCCAGGAACTCGCGCACCTCCGACGACCGGGCGGACCAGCGGTGACCGATCACCTTGATCTCGGGCACCACGCGGTGGTCCGAGGCCCGCCAGGTCTCCAGCAGGGTGTCCACCACCGGATAGAGCTTCTCCTCCGGCGGATCCCAGGGCTTGAGCAGGTAATGGTCGAGGTCGACGACGTTGATCGCGTCGATCGCGGCGCTGGTGTCGGCGTAGGCGGTGAGCAGGATGCGGCGGGCGCCCGGGTACACGTCCATCGCGCGTTCCAGGAACTCGACGCCGTTCATCTGCGGCATCCGGTAATCGGCCAGGATGACCGCGACCTGATCGCCGCGCAGCTTCAGCTCGTGCAGCGCGTCCAGCGCCGACTGGCCGGATTCCGCACGGACGATCCGGTACTGGCTGCCGTAGCGTCTCCGCAGGTCACGGGCGACTGCCCGGGAAACGTCCGGGTCATCGTCGACGGTAAGGATCGCGGTCCGCGCCGGATCGGCGGGGGTCGGCGGCATGAGCGCTCCGTATGGTCGTGGGCTCCTTGGCCCGTTCGGGGCATACGGAAGCCATCGTAGATTCCCCGTGCCCGGATTGCCCGGGCCGGGTTTCCGCTCCCCGCGTAACGCGCCCCCGTACTTAGCGACAGCCGGGTCAGGCGGCCGATGGGGAATCACCGGAAGCCGGGGCGGGATCACCCGAAGCCGGGGCGGGATCACCCGAAGCCGGGGCGGGATCACCCGAAGCCGGGGCGGAATCACCCGAAGCCGGGGCGGAATCACCCGAAGCCGGGGCGGAATCACCCGAAGCCGGGGCGGAATCACCGGAAGCCGGTGCGGAATTGCGGGGAGACTGCGGAGAGCCAATGTGAATGGACGGGGTGATGGTCACGCCGAGCTCGTCGAGGATCCCGCCGGCTTTCAGGCCCAGCAACTGCCACGCGCGGGCGATGCCGACGCCGAACATGACGTAGACGAACGTGGCGGTACGGTCGGCCGCACCGGCCGGGGTCTCCGGCAGGAGCCCGGTGACCAGCTGGGCGGCGTAGACCGCCATGATCACGACGAGGAAGAACGGCCAGCGTTTGCTGAGATGAGCCAGGTGCCGGTTCCGCCACAGCCGCAGGGTCAGGCCGACGGTGCTGCTGAGCCCAAGCGCGCCGAAGATGGCGGCTCCTTGCTGCAGGCCGCTGCCCGGCTGCAGGCCGATCAGCGAGATGAACAGCGCGTCCACCAGCGCGGTGAACGCGGTGGCGGCGATCGCCTGGTGCTCGAGCGACGCAGCGTCGCGCAGCCGTTCCGGCGAGAGGGACAAGGCGACGAACAGCAGGCCGATGAGCGCGCCCGCCACGGTCGCGGCGCCGCCGAAGAAAGGGTAGTAAGAAGCCACGGCAGTTAGCCTGCCGGGCGCCGTGGTCCCGACGCTACCCACCCCGGCCGTTTGCGGTGGGCGGGGGGCGGCGGGCGGTGGGCAGGGCTGGCCCGTACCGGACCAAACCCGGGTGGGCGGTCAGTGCCTGAAGACGTCGTCCCCGAGGGCGGCGGGCCGGGTGGTGTGGCTGTACTGGGACCACGAGCCCGGGTAGAGGCGTCCCTGCCCCAGGCCGGCGTACTCCAGCACGAGCAGGTTGTGGCACGCCGTCACGCCGGAGCCGCAGTAGCTGACGACCTGGGCGGCGTTGTTGACGCCCACGCCGGCCAGCCGCTCCCGGAGCCGGTCGGCGGGCAGGAACGTGCCGTCCGCCGCGAGGTTCTCCCGGCAGGGCAGGCTGCGGGCACCGGGAATGTGCCCGGGGCGGGGGTCGACCGGCTCGCTGTCCCCGCGGTACCGCGCCCGGTCACGGGCATCAAGGACGACCAGGCCCGGATCGGTGGCGTCGCCGAGACTGGCGAGGCGGTCCGCGGGCCACGGGCGCGGCGTGAACGAGGCGGCCGGGCGTTCCGGCAGCGCCTGTTCGAGCGGAGCCTGCTCCAGCGGGCCACGGTAGGCCGGGATACCACCGTCGAGCAGCGCCGCCGCGTGACCCGTCACCCGCAGCATCCAGACCAGGCGGGCCGCGACGGTTCCCCCGGCGTCGTCGTAGGCCACGACCGTGGTGCTATCGGCGATGCCGAGCCGGGTCATGCCCTCGGCGAAGACGGCGGGGTCGGGCAGCGGGTGCCGGCCCGCCTCCGGGCTGGCCCCCGCGGCCAGCCACCGGTCGAGATCCACGAAGACGGCGCCGGGCAAGTGGCGGGCGTTGTACGCGTCACGTCCCGAGCGGCCGTCCAGGTACCAGCGGACATCGGCGAGTACGACCTGGTCGCGGTGCCGCTGCCACCAGGTCAGGCTGACCACGGGGCCGATCACGCCGTCACGTTACCAGGGCCGATGACTCCGGGCGGGACCAAAGCCCCTGCCGTGGCACGGTCCCGGGGAGGCCCAGTAAAGAAGGAGGAGGAGTCATGAAGCAGCGAGTTCCCGCGAGGACCTGGTATTCATCATCGGAGCGTCGGCGTCCCCGCCTGCTCATCGAGGACGACCACCCCGCGCTGGAGATCTCGGACTTCACCGCGTTCCGGGATGCGGGCTTCGACGTCGCGTTCTGCTCCGGACCCGGCGTCACCCCGGAGTCCTGCCCCGTGCTGTGCGGAGCCGACTGTGAGGTCCTGGCCCAGGCCGACGTCGTCCTGCACGGGCTCGGCCCGGAGACCGGTCTGGTGGCCGACATCCGGTGGTGGCACCCAGAACTGCCGGTCATCGTCAAGGCCAGCGACACGGCTGGCGGGTGCGGGTCCGTTCCGGCCTGCTGCTCGGTCCGGGGACAGCTGGACGCCGTGCGGCGGGCCCTCGGGGGGGCCGCCGCGGACGAGGACGAGGACTAGGACGTGGACGAGGACGAGGACGGCGGCTAGATCGTGACGGCGAGCTCGCCGGACAGGCGGTAGCCGCCCGACAGCCGCAGGTCGTCGCCGCTCCAGAAGCGGTCGGCGTCGTACCAGCTCGTGCGGTGGCGGCCGGACAGCAGGCCCATGGCCTGATAGGTGGCGGCGAGTACCTCGGCACAGTAGGCGGTCTCCAGGCTGGCCTCGCGCGGGCGGCGGAGCGGCGGCACCCGGCCCAGCAGCCAGCGGGACGCGAGCCCGGCGGTGGACGGGAACGGCGTGCCGTCCAGCCGCGCGACAGTCCGCAGCACCGCGTCCTCCATCTCCGCGGTGGCCGGCGGGTCAAGCTGGCGAAGCCAGGCCCGCTGGCCGTACCGCCGCGCCCAGATGGTCACGGCGGCGCGCAGGTCGTGCAGTTGCACGCCACGCTGGCGGGTCCCGGACCACAGGTCAGGCAGAGACCGGCCCAGCTCGGCGTGCCACATCAGCGGCGGCAGGTCCTCCAGAACCACCGACATGCCGACGTGGTTGACCGGGCTGTTGGTCGCGACCTGAATGGCGCGGTCGGCCGGCTTACGCCCGCGGAACAGCCAGACGTCGCCGGTCCGGGTGAGGTCGGCCGCTTCCTCGAAAGTGATGGGCGGCACGGACGTAGCCTAGGCAGGTGCAGGCAGGACGCGCGTGGAAAATCGCTGGGCTGGCGGGGTTCGTCGGCGTGGCCGCGACCGGCGTGGTGATCGCCCGTTCGGAACGGCGCCGCCGCGCGTACACGCCGGATGAGGTCAGGGAGCGGCTGCACGCGCGGCTGGCGGAGGCCGAGGCGGGCCCCGCCGCGGACGGCCAGGCGGGCCGCCCGCGGTAACGGTTGGCGCCGGTGTATGCCGGAGCCAGGCCAACAGCGCGATGGCAGATTCAAGCCGTTAACTGGCGCCGCGCGACGAGGTGAGCGACGCGAATACGACGGTGGTACTCAGGTAATGGCCGCTGGCGTAGTCAAAAGCGCCGCCGCAGGTTATCAGGTGCAGGGCCGCGTACCCGGACGCGCCGTAAATGATTTTCGCCGGGAAATTGCCTTTGGAGTATTGCCGGACGCCGGTGACGCGGAAAACGGCGGTGATCCCGTTGGCCAGTCGCACCTCGATGTGCTCCCCGGGGCGGAGGGCCCCCAAGCGGAAGAACACGGCCGGCCCCTGGGTGGTGTCGACGTGGCCCTCGATCACCGACGCGCCCCGCTGGCCGGGCGTCGCCGAGTACTTGTACCAGGCCGCCTCGTCCGTGGCGGTGGACAGCGACGGCACCTGGATCGTGCCGTCGCGGTTCAGCCCGAGGTGCAGCAGGTCCGAGCTCACGCCGATGGCCGGGATATCGACCGACACCGGCAGCGACCGCGCCAGCGATGGCCCGTAACCGGCTCCGGTGGAACCGGCCGCCGCCGCCGACGGCTGCGGCGCGTGCACCTGGGACGCCACCGCGACGCCGATCGCGACGATCCCGGCCAGCAGGCACAGGACGCCGGCCACCCCGGCTGGGCGCGCCCGGCGACGGGGCGGCGGCGGAGCAAATCCGCCCGGCGAACTCGTAAGGACCACGCGGAAGCCGTATACGCGCCGCCACTCCGGTTCCGCCAATGCGGCCATCCCTCGCCGTCTTCCGCATGCCCTTCTGCTCGCGTAGCCTAATGTTCCAATGGAGAACAGGCCATTCCCTGCGCAACACCTTTATCGCGCGCCCGGCCGACGCGCGAGGCTGGCGGTGATCTGCTGCGGCGCCCTGACCGTTCTGGCCGCCACAACGGCCTGCACGGCCGCGGGCGGCGCGACGGCGCTCCCCAGCGGCAGTGCCGTTACGGCGGTGGGCCCGGGCTCCAGGACCTCAGCCGCGGAGACGACGGCGTCGTCGGTCACGACGCCGGCCACGTCGGTCACGACGCCGGCCACGTCGGTCACGACGCCGGCCACGTCGGTCACGACGCCGGCCACGTCACCGGTGGTGATCGGCTCGCCGAGCCCCTCGCCCAGCCCGTCACCCACCCCGGTGCCCGTCGGCGCCCCGGCCACCGGCGGCGGGGGCACGGCCGGCCTCCAGGACGTCCTGCTGTTCGGGCTCGGCGGTGCGGCCCTGCTGGTCGGCGCCGGGAGCCTCGCCTACCGCTGGCGGGCCATGCGGGACCGCTGAGGGCCAGGCCGCTGGAGACCAGATCGCCGAGAAGGGTGCCGTATTGAGCGAGCTCAAGATCGAGGCGGGCCCGGCCGAGGTGGGCCTGAGCGCGGACCGGCTGGAACGGATCGGCCGGCACTTCCGCGCGTACGTCGACGACGGCAGGCTGCCCGGCCGGCTGATCACGGTGAGCAGGCGCGGCCGCCGGGCCTACGTGGCCGCGCACGGGTCGCGTGATCTTGAGGCCGGGCGCCCGGTGGAGACCGACACGCTGTGGCGGATCTACTCGATGACCAAGCCGATCACCTCGGTCGCCGCGATGATGCTGTATGAGGAGGGCGGTTTCGAGCTCACCGACCCGGTCAGCTCGTTCATCCCCTCGTTCCGCGACGCGTCCACCGGGTGCGCCCGGTGGAACCCGTAGGTAAGCCCCGAGGTGTGGGTGAGCAGGTGCCAGATCCGGACCGGCTCGGTGGCGGGGACTGTGACGGCCTTGAGGTCGGACCCGCCGTCTACCAAGCGCTGGTGGACTGAAGACGGCTCACAACTCGCCGCGCCGGCGCAGCAGTTCCCGGAACTCGTCCAGCGCCTCGTCCGGATCGGTACCGAGCTCGTCCAGGACGACCATGTCCGACCCGGTCCAGTACGCCCCGGCGTACTCGCCGCCGCCGACGGGCTGGACCAGCAGGAAGTTGTGCGCGATCTTGATGTGGTCGTGCACGTCCGCCCAGGACGTCCCGGGCGGGACGAGGCCGATCGAGGGCGGCTCGCTGTCGTCATAACTGAGGCCGTCGAGCATGGGCCACCTCCCGCCGGGCGCTGATGCGCCAACGATAGGCGCGCCGCGCGGCCGGCCGCGTCTCAGTCGCGCAGCAGCGCATGGGTGAACAGGCCGCGGACGGTCCGCTCCAGACGCTCGCGCGGTTTGCGCGGGGAGTCGGTCACGGTGCTGGCCATTGGCGCGAGCACGTAGACCTCGTCCACGCCCGCGTCGGCCATGAGGCTGAGCGAGGTCAGCGACCGGATCCCGCCGTCGACATAGCGGCGGCCGCCGATCTCGGCCGGCCGGTACCACGCTTCGGCCAGGATGCCTTCCCAGGTGATCAGGGTCCGGGCGCCGGAATCCTCTGCGGTGAACGTGACAGGAGGGGCTCAGCAGCAGCAGGCGGGGCTCGGCAGCAGGCGGGGCTCAGCAGGAGCGGTTCTGGCGGGCGACGGCCGTGCTGAGGACGGTGGCGAACGCCGTCCACGCGACCTCGGGAACGGCCAGGGCGGCCGCGGCGGGATCGGCCTCACGGGCCAGGGACGCGTACCGCGCCATGATCGCGCACAGCAGGGCTGAGTCAGCGGTGGCCAGCCAGAACCGCCGCGCGCCGAACTCCAGCGGAACGTATCCACTGCGGACGACGACCGCGGCGGCCCACCAGGCCAGGGCGCGGCGGGCCGGCCCGGCGTCGCGGGCACGCCAGAGGCGCCAGGCGGAGGTCGCCGTGGCCAGGTTCAGCACCGACCACACCACCGGGAAGACCGGCCCGGGAGGCGCGAACGCGGGGCGCTCGAACCGCTGGTACTGCGACCGCGTCCCACGCGGGCGGGCCCGCTGGGCCGCCCACGCGGACAGTTGCTGGGCCCCGCCGTAGACGGCGGCGGCACCCGCCCACGCGGCGGCATCCCGGAGAGCCGGGGCGGGGATGTGCGTCCTGACGCTGGTCACACGGGTGATCTGCCCCCCGGGAGGGCCGCTCACACCCGGTCAGCCAGGTGGCTCGTCAGCGCGGCCAGGAACTGATCGGGCTGGTCCAGGTGCGGGCCGTGGCCGGCATCCTCGATGACGACCTCGCGGTAGCGGCCGCCGGCGCTGGCGTACCCGTCGAGCACGGCGCGGGTCTGCGCGACCATGGGCTGGGGCGGCCAGGCCTGCTCCCCCGGCCAGCCGGGCACCGCTCCGATCGAGCCCAGGTAGGCCAGGTCGTACAGCGAGGTGTCGGAGACGATCACGTCGTCCGCGCCGCGCAGCCACAGGACCGGCGGCTTGGGGCGCACCCCGGACAGGTCGCCGATCCGGAAGTGGATGGGGGCGATCGCGTTGAGCACCCCGCGGTCGCCGGGCGCGATGCCCGGCCAGGCCTGCACGGTGCGCGCGGTCCCGGGGTAATGGTCGTCACCCAGTCGGGTGGACAGCATGGACTCCACGAAGATGTCCAGGTGCTCCGGCACGTGCGGGGGCTTGACGTAGTGGGCCAGCAGCACCTGCCGCGGGGATAGCACGCTGGCGTCGCTGCGGTCGCCGGCGGCGAGCCGGGCTATGAAGTCCTCGTTGGCGGTGCCGCCGCCGGACCCCGCACCGGACGGATCGCACAGTGTGCCGTCGAGGCCGCGGGTGCCACCGAAACCGAACGGCGACACCGGGTCCACCAGCGTCAGCGACGCGACCCGGTGCGTGCCGGGCCGGTCGGCCAGGTACTGCAGGACCACGCCGCCGCCCATGCTCCAGCCGACCAGGTGCACGGCCGCCAGGCCGAGGGCCTCGATGGTGACGGCCAGATCATCGGCGTAATCACGCAGCCCGCGGGTGGCGTCCACCGGTTCCGGGTCGGTGCCGCCGAACCCGCGCAGGTCGATCGCCAGCGGGCGGTACGGCTCGGGCAGGGCCAGCATGGTGGGCTGCCAGAACAGCGAGGACGACACGTTCCCGTGCACGAACAGCACGGGCGGGCTCGCAGGGCCGGCCCGCTCCGGCACCGACAGCATCCCGACCGTCAGCCGGCCGGTCGGTACCTGCTCCGCCCTGATGCCGGGCAGCAACGTCTCCATCAGTGACCGTGATCCTGAGCACATCGCTCTGACCTGCTAAAACGCTTGATGGACTGGAAAAACATCCCCATGTCATCCGGGTGGAACCGACGCTGACCGGGGCTTACCGAGCCTGCCGACCTGACTTTCACCTGACTTTTGGGCCGGTGGTTTGCCCGGTTTTGACCAGCTCCCCCGGCACCCCCATGAATTCCGTGAAGGGTGGGGGAGGTGGTGGTCATTGCGGCGGCTGCTGGCCCCGCGGCCAGACCCAGTACACCTTGCCCCACTTGCCCGTCTGCACGCCCGCGATCTTCTACATCCATGCCGGTCAGCCTATGCCGCCGCGCTCGGCTGTGAGCGGGCTGCGGCTTACTGTGAGCGGGCTGCGGCTCAGGTGGTACGACCTCAACACTGGGCCGTGGACGGCTACGGCCCGCAGGCTGCGGCTCAGGACTTCTGGGAATAGCCCGCCGATTCCTCATAGGCCGGAATCGCGGCCGTCACGGGAAATATTTGTGCCCAAAAGATTGCAGGCGACGGCGACGCCGATTGCGTCCGCCTGATTGAGGATGAATGCGACGACGACGCGTCTATCCAGGGCGAAGATGACGATCATCCGATCACGCATATTTCTAAAGCCCTGGGGGGCCGAGTACGTCTTCGCACCTGAGTGACTGATTTCGCCGCGAGGTGTGAGGTGTACCCCGTGTCGCGGCTTTATGCCGCCGCGCTGGCGTCGGGTACGAAAGTACGGATTAAGGTCCGCCCGGTAAGCTGGGGCAGGCGAGCAGCGGGGAGATTAACCCGGCCCGCTCAAGCCTGCGAGGCGAAGGCGTGCCGCAGGTTGTGCGGCGTGAACCCGGCCGCGATGCCGATCCGTCTCACCCGCACAAGACGCCTACGCCGGCCGCTGGCTACCGGCGGTTGCCGGCCAGGTCATCGTACCGGCGGGCCAGCGGCCACGCGGGCGACGAGACCGGCGATCTGGTCGGCCAGGGGCACGGCCGCGGTCAGGCGGTTGTCGATGACCGTGTGCGGGGCTGCCGGGGCGGTACCGAGGCGCATGCTGGCGGTGTACGCGGCGAACCGCTCCAGCTTGGGCGCGTCCCGGGCGTACCCGCGGGCGGCGAGGCGCTGGCGCAGGGTGGCCGCGTCCGAACGGATCCAGACTAGGTGCACGGTCCCGCCGCCGAGGTCATCCACCCAGGACCGCCACCGGTCCGCGTGGTGGATCTGCTGGGTGAACGGGCCGGACAGCAGGACGGGGCAGCCGTGCGCACGGATCTCCCGGGCGGTGGACGTCATGCCCGCGTACTCGTGCACCTTGATGTGCTCGTCGTACCAGGGGCCCTCGCGCTCACCCGGCGGGCGGCCGGCCGCGGCGAGCGTCGCGGCCACGAACGACCCGTACATGGTGTCCTTGTCGAGCAGCGCCGGGGTCCCGTCCAGGGCGGCGAGCAGCAGGCCCGCGACCGTGCTCTTGCCCGCCCCGGGCGGCCCGGCCACCACCCACGCGGGCGCAGGAGCGTCCATGCTCAGCGAGAATACGGTTCTGCGCCGCCGGAAGGATCCCTGCGCCGCATTTGCGGTCAGTTTGCGCAGCTATCACGGCACAAATCAACCACGTTTTCGTATTTATGAGACGGAGAGCGGGACTATGATCGGGGAGTGATCAACGGGGTGCATGCGATCGTCTTCTCACGGGAGGCGGAGAAGGTCCGGGCGTTCCTGGGCGAGGTGCTGGGGCTGGCGTCGGTGGACGCGGGGCACGGCTGGCTCATCTTCGCCCTGCCCCCGGCCGAGCTCGCCGTTCACCCGACCGACGGGGAGAGCCGCCACGAGCTGTACCTGATGTGCGATGACATTTACGCCACGCTGGCCGAACTGAGGGGCAAGGGCGTGCCGATAGCCGGCGACGTTTCCGACCAGGGGTGGGGGCTGGTCGCGGCGATCCGGCTGCCCGACGGCGAGGAATTCCCCATCTACGAGCCGCGGCACCCGTCCCCCATCCGGACGCGCGGGCGGGGGACTTAGCCGGGCAGGCCCAGGATGCGGGCGGCGTTGCCGCGGAGCACCGTGTCCCGGACGGCGCCAGTGAGGCCGAGGTCGTCGAGCTCGGACAGGCACCGTTCGGGGGCGATGAACGGGTAGTCACTGCCCCACACGAACTGATCCGACAGCCGGCCCCTGAGCTCGGCGATCACCTCCGGCGGGATCCGGCGCGGGGACCAGCCGGAGATGTCGATGAACACGTTGGTCTTGTGCAGCGCCACAGCGATCAGGTCCATCTGCCAGGGCCAGCCGAAATGCGCGGCCACCACGGTCAGCCGGGGATGCGCCGCGGCCACCGGGTCGAGCTGGCCCTGTGTGACACGGGCCCATCGTAGAAGGCATGTCATGTTCTGGGATAGGCGGGCGGGGGGGCCCGGGGGATAATGACGCCGCCGGGCGACGGTACCCGGCGCGGCGCGAGGGAGGGTGACGTGACTTCTGGTATCGGTGGTGCGGGCATTGACAAGGTTTTGGAGGGCGCGGTAGAAGCGGGCGCAGTCCCGCACGTGGTGGCGATCGCCGCCGACCGCGACCGGGTGATCTATCAGGGGGCGGCCGGCCCGCGGGCGGTGGGCGAGAGCGCCCCCGTCGGCACGGACACGCTGTTCCGGATCATGTCGATGACCAAGATGCCGTGCACCGTGGTCGCGCTGCAGGAGATGGAGAAGGGCAACCTGGACCTGGACGCGCCGGTCGCCGACTACTGCCCCGAGTTCGCCCAGGTCCAGGTGCTGACCGGATTCGACGGCGACACCCCGCGGCTGCGCCCGCCGGCCAGCCAGGCCACAGTCAGGCAGCTGCTCACGCACACCTCCGGCCTTGGCTACTGGTTCTGGAACGGCGACCTGGTGCGGTGGGAGAAGATCTCCGGCATCCCGAACGTCGTGGCCGGGCTGAAGGCCTCGCTCCGGGCGCCGCTGGTCGCCGACCCGGGCACCGCGTTCATCTACGGCATCAACACCGACTGGCTGGGCCAGGTCATCGAGGCGGTGACCGGACTGAGCCTCGCCGTCGCAGTCAAGCATGGCGTCACCGGACCGCTCGGGATGGATCACACGAGCTTCCTGATGAACGACGACGAGCGGCTGAACTGCACGCCTGTGCACGTCAAGGGCGAGGATGGGAACTGGGCGTCCATCGGCGAGATCCTGAACCAGGCACCGGAGTACTGGGCCGGGGGGCATGGGATGTACGGGCCGCCGAGCGACTACATCAGGTTCGAACGCGCCCTGCTGCGCGGCGGCGAGCTGGACGGCGCGCGGATCCTGCGGCAGGAGACTGTGGACGAGGCGTTCCGGAACCAGATCGGTGACCTGGACTTCCCCGCCGAGATCCCGACCTTCGACCCGTCCGCCAGCGGCACTCTGGCCTTGGGGCCCGGGTTAAAGTGGGGGTACGGGCTGGTGCTCAACACCCAGGATCTGCCCGGGATGCGGCGGGCCTGGTCCGGGGCGTGGGCCGGGCTGTGCAACACGCATTTCTGGGTGGACCGCACCGCCGGGATCTGCGCCTCGATCTACAGCAATTTCCTGCCGTTCGTCACGCCGGAAGCGTTCGCCCTCTACCAGGACTTCGAGCGGGCGCTGTATTCCGCACTTTAACCGGGCTGGCCGCCACGGCGGGCCTGCTCGGCTCGCGCGGCGGTCAGTTCCCGTTCCGGCCCGTTCCGGGTCAAGTCGGCCGCGCGCTCGAATTCGGCCTGCGCCTCGGCGGCCCGCCCCAGCTTCACCAGCAGGTCACCGCGCACGCTGGCCAGCAGGTGGTAGCCGCGCAGGGCGGGCTCGCCGACGAGCTGATCCACCAGGTCCAGGCCGGCCTGGGGGCCGAACGCCATCGACAGCGCGACGGCGCGGTTCAGCTCGACCACGCGCCCAGCCGCCGATCAGCTCCTTGGCTTCGGTGAACGGGCCGTCCAGCACGGTGAACTCGCCGTCGCGGTACCGCACCTTGATCGCCTCGTCCAGCGGGCCGGCAGCCCCCGCGGCCAGCAGGACTCCGGCCTTGGTGGCTTCCTCCATGAACTCGCCCATCTTGGCCATGAGCTCCGGGGTCGGGGGCGCAATCGGGGCGGACGGGTCGCCGAGGGTGTAAGAGAGATACCGCATGCTCAAGCTCCTGTTCTGTTGGTGGCGGCGGCTTCCGTTAGCGGCGCGGGGCGCCGCCGGTTCCCTTTGCCCACACGTCGAACGCCGCGGGCGCCAGATCGACACGCGCTGGAATAATTTTCCGAACATGGCGGCCGGGGAACATCGGCCGGGCTGCTAGCGTTGCGACCCTTGGTGGCACAGCTGCCGCCGCTCTCGCGGGCACCCGGCCCGCGTGGTCGCTTGTGTGAGCAGTCCGCTGGTCGGCGAATCACTTTTCGCCGCTGTCGTCGACGTCTCTGACATGACGCGGCCCCGTACCAGCGATGGAGTTCATGCATGTCTGACAATGCACGGCGACGGCGCGCGCCTGCCCGCTCGCACGGTCCCCGCGAGCAGGAACCCGGCCGCCGCAGCCAGCCCGCACGCCGCGGGGGTGAGCCTGCCTGGCCGCCCGGCGCGACGCGGCGGCAAGCCCGCCGGGCGGGCGGGCGGGCGGCCGTCCCGGCCGGTCCGGCCCGCGCAGCCCGACCCTTACGCGGGGCTCGACCGCGCCCTGTCCGACGCCGCCGCCCAGCCGGCGCCCGCATCAGCGTCGTTCGGCCAGCTTGGCCTGCCCGAGCGGCTGATCAGCGCGCTGGCCGCGCGGAACATTCACGAGCCGTTCGCGATCCAGGCCCGGGCGCTGCCGGACGCGATGGCCGGGCGCGACGTGCTCGGCCGGGCGCAGACCGGTTCGGGCAAGACGCTCGCCTTCGGCCTGCCGATGCTGACCCGGCTGACCGGCACCGCGGGCCCCAAGGGCGCCCCGCGCGGCCTGGTCCTGGTGCCCACGCGTGAGCTGGCCCAGCAGGTCGCCGACGTGCTCACGCCACTCGGCCGCAGCGTCGGCGTGACCGTCACGACCGTCTACGGCGGCGTGCCGTATGGCCGCCAGATCACCCAGCTGCGCAACGGCGTGGACATCGTCGTCGCGACCCCGGGCCGGCTGATCGACCTCCTCGACCGGGAGGCCTGCACGCTCAGCGGCATCGAGATCACGGTTCTGGACGAGGCCGACCACATGGCCGACCTCGGCTTCCTGCCCGCGGTGACCCGCATCCTGGACGAGACCCCGGCGGGCGGCCAGCGGATGCTGTTCTCCGCCACGCTGGACCGGCGGGTCGGGCAGCTGGTGACCCGCTACCTCAACGACCCCGCGCTGCACGCGGTGGCGCCGCAGGCCGAGACGGCGAGCGTGGCCGAGCACAGTGTGCTGGTGCTGCACGCCGAGGACAAACTGCCGGTAGCCGCGGAGATCGCCAGCCTGCCGGCGCGGACCCTGTTCTTCGTCCGGACCAAGCACGGCGCGGACCGGCTCGCCCGGCAGCTGAGCAAGGCCGGGGTGGCCGCCGAGGCCATTCACGGCAACCGGAACCAGAGCCAACGGCAGCGCGCGCTGGACGCGTTCGCGGCCGGCGACCCGCGGGTCCTCGTCGCCACCGACGTCGCCGCGCGCGGCATCCACGTCGACGACGTGGAGCTGGTCGTGCACTTCGATCCGCCCAACGACCATAAGGACTATCTGCACCGCTCCGGCCGTACGGCCCGCGCGGGGGCGTCCGGGCTGGTCGTGACGCTGGCAGAGCAAGGCCAGGTCCGGGAACTGCAGCGGATGCACGACGCGGCGGGCGTGAGCGCGCCGCGGCACCACGTCGGCGTGGGGCATCACCTGGTCCGGGAGATCGCGACAACCGGCACACCGGTCCCGCCCCCGCCGCCCGCCTCGGCCGTGCCGGCCGGGCGGGGTGGCGCCAAGCGGCGGCGGCCGCGTGCCTTTCACCCGACCGGCGACCGGGCGCACGCGCCAGGCCGTGGCGGCCGGGGTAGCCAGACACGGGGTAGCCAGACACGGGGCGGCCACCCGAACCGGGGCCCGCGCGAGGCAGCGTAGCCCAGCCGTTCGGCGGCCAACACTTATTAGGGGGCCAGCCGATATTAGGGGGCCAGCCGAAAGGAGCTGGCCGCCGACTGGGTGACGCTGGCAGGCTGGGCGGGTGAGCTTGCTATTTCCTGAACCGACGACGCCGGCGGCGTCGCGGGCCGAGGTCTTCCTGCGGTACCTGGACTACTTCCGCTCCCGGCTGGTCGGCAAGCTCGAAGGGCTGCCCAGCGGGGAACTGCGCGCCAGCCGGCTGCCGTCCGGCTGGGCGCCGATCGAGCTGATCAAGCACCTGGCCTACGTGGAGATGCGGTGGCTGGAGTGGGGCTTCGAGGGCCGCGACCAGCCCGATGTGTGGGGCGATATCAAGGACGACCGCTGGTACGTCGCCCCCGATGAGACGCTGGCCGGCCTGGTGGCGGCGCTGTACGCCCAGGCCGGACGGACCCGGGCGATCGTCGGGGCGCACGATCTGGCCGACACCGGCCAGCCCGGCGAACGGTGGGACGGGGCCGATCCCCCATCCCTGGAACGGGTCCTGTTCCACCTGCTGCAGGAGTACGCGGGGCACGTCGGCCAGCTGGACATCGTCAGCGAGCTGGCCGGCGGCCCAGTCGGGGAATGACCGCGCGGGGCCGGCGAGGCCAGGACGTCCCGGATCAACGTGGCCAGCCCGGTGGGCCAGACGGTCTCGGTGGTGCTGTCCAGCTCCGTCAGTGTCCACCAGCGCCAGGCGGCGATGCCGTCGGTCGCGTGCATCGCGTCGACCCCGCGGATCTCACGGCACGCCGGGCCGGTCCGCGCCAGGTACAGCCGCTCCCGCTGCCGCACCAACCGGCCCGAATGTTCCATGGTCCATGTGCGGCGGAGCACCTCGGCACCCAGCGGGATGTCGCTCCAGCCGGTCTCCTCGGCGAGCTCGCGGAGCGCGGCGGCCGGGAAGTCCTCGCCCTCATTCAGCCCGCCGCCAGGGGTCGTCCAGTGGCTTCCGTTCGGCGGCCCGTCGTCGTAGCGCATCAGTAGCACCCGGTCGTCTGGATCGAGCAGGACGACGCGGGCGGCGCGGCGCACCGGGAGACCGTTCACGGCTGGGACCATGCCCCCCATTGTGCCGTTTTGAGACCTGTGCGGCACGGTCGTGGTGCGAGCATCAGCGCCATGGCCGGGACAAACGCTGCCTCATCGCAGGCGCAGAAGCTGACCGTCACCCTGGATCTGCCGTCGGCGCAGGTGCTGGCGGACCAGATCTCGACCATCCAGGATCTGCAGTTCGTGATGGAGTGCTGCAAGCGGCTGCTGACCGAGCTCGTCAAACCGGAGGAAGAGCGGGATGCGGTGGTGCCGCAGGCGCTCTGGTCGGCCGCGCTGATGGGCTACGACCGCTGCTTTACCAAGGGCAAGCGGTTCGGGCTCACCGCCGACGACGTCCGGAGCCTGCCGCTCGAGGGCCAGGTGATGAAGTTCCACAACTGGGTCGTCGACGAGCGCAACAAGCTCGCCCGGCATCCGGCGAACCCTTACGACGTGGCCCGGGTCGGCACCGTCCTGTCCCGGCCCCTGTCCTCGTCCTCGGCGGGCCAGCCGGAACGGCAGGTGGAGGGGATCACCGTGCTGTCGGCGAGCCACATCCTGGTCGACGGGGCCGGAGTCCGCCAGCTCGGGGCGCTGGCGTCCGAACTGGCCAAGCAGACCGCCGAAAGGGCGCAGAAGCAGGAGAGCACCGTCCTCGCCGAGGTGCAGAAGATCGTCTGGCCACCCGCCGTACTCGTCGGGGTCTAGCTCACTTTTCGCCCTGGCTTAGGCCGGAGGCCGCCGGGGGCCGGCGCACCAGCGGTCATGGCAAGGGCGGCACGTCTTGGTCAGCCGGTCGATGGCCGTATAGACGCCGCAGCTGAAACAGTAATCGTCATACATCCGGGATTCTTGCCCCTCCTTCGCTAATGTGTTCAGCACTGCAGGGCGTCAGATATTCCGCTATTCCGCGCGCCGATGCCCCGCGTCAGCCGAGCGTGAAGGGGTCGCGGGTATCGCCGCTCAGCTCCACCCAGACGCTCTTGCTCTCGGTGTAGGCGTGCACGGCGTCGATGCCGTTCTCCCGGCCCATCCCGGAGGCCTTCTCGAACGTCCGGCCGGAGATGGCGTCGACGGCCTTCCCGCCGATCAGCATGCGGAACTGCTCGGGCTGCTTGCTCACGGCTTGCCTTCCTGCGCGCCCCGGCCGAAATGGATCGGTTTCAACAAAGATACTCAGCGCGCGCCCGTTGACGCGCAGCTTGACTTCTGCCCACCCTGAAGGATGGGGATTCTCAGCCTCGCTGGCCAAGGTTCCTGTTTCATTGACGGTCGCCTCCCTGCACGATGTGCGGCACCACGCCGGGCCAACCCGCCCTGAAGGACGAGGCTTGCACCCTGGAAGGATTTGGTCAGCGGAGGGCGCTAAGGGCGCGCCAGGCGTCATCGGGTGAGCGGGAGGCGGCATGAGGATCGCAGTGATCGGGACGGGCCACATCGGCGGCACACTGGGCCGTCAATGGCGGGCGGCCGGGCACGACGTGGTGTACGGCTCACGCAAGGGCGAAGGAGAAGGACCGGGCGGCGCGCCGCTGATGCCGATCGGTGACGCGATCGACGGGGCCGGCGTGGTGGTGTTCGCCATTCCGGGCGGAGCGGTCGGGGAGACGATCACGCCACACGGTCCGGTGCTGACCGGCCGGATCGTGGTCGACGCCACGAACAACATGAGCGGGCCGGTGCCCGACGCCCGCGCCGCGATCACCGCGGCCGTGCCGGACGTCCGGTACGTGCGCGCGTTCAACACGCTGGGCTGGGAGAACTTCGCCGACCCGGTGCCCGGCGCGGCACTGTTCTTCGCCGCCGAGCCGAGCGCGCGGGAGACGTCCGAGGAGCTCATCCGCGCCGTGGGCCTGGAGCCGGCCTACGTCGGGGACACGGATGCCACCGGCGTCGTGGACGCCCTGCTCCCGCTGTGGTTCGCACTGGTCAAGCAGAACGGCGGCAACCGCAGGGTCGCCCTGAGCATCGTTCGGTAGGCCCGGACGGCGGGAACCACGGGCTGATGCCCCGGTTCCCGCCGTCCGTGACGAGCGGCGCGGGCGCCGCGCGGGCGTCGGCGGCGCCGCGCGAGCGCGGGCTCCTCCTAGTTCCGGCCGAGGTAGGCGAGCTCGGGGACGAACGCGGCCGCGTTGACGGTGCCCACCCCCGACGCGAGGTCGTAACCGGGGGCGGCGCTGAAGCCCTTGACCGTGTACAGGTGGTTGTTCTCGGTGAACGACACGGTGTTGTTGCCCTCGGTGATGTCGACGATGCCCGGGGCGTGGGCCGCGGACAGTTCGTACAGGTAGGGGTTGATCAGGCCGAGCCGATGATGGGCCACCTGGTCGGAGAGCGCCACGATGCCCGAGAACAGCGGCGTCGCCTCGCTGGTGCCGCAGACCGGGTACCAGCCGGCCGTCTGCCCGCCGAAGCTCTGGTAGGTGTCCACCGCCCCGTTGCAGGCCGCGCTCATCGAAACGTCCGGGACCCCGCGGCTGTTGCCCACGGCGTGGGTCACGCCGTCCTGGTACCAGGGGCGGCCGAAGAAGACGGACTTGCCGCCGCCGCCCGCCAGCGGGTTCGGGCCGGCGTCGCCGAAGATGTATTCCTGCGTCGCCTTGCCGTAGGTGTCGTTCCAGGCGTTGTCCGGCGCGGTGTGCTGGCCGCTCGCGTTGAGGTGCAGCTGGGTGCCGCCCACGCCGGTCACCAGCGGGTCGCTGTCCGGCCACGAGGTGGTCGGGAAGGTGTAGTACGTCGACTGGTCCGGGCCAACGTCCGCGGCGCCGCTGTCACCGGACGCGGCGAGCACGGTGACGTGGTGCGCGTATGCGCTCTCGTAGGCGCCGCGCAGCGACTCGAGGGTGGCCTTGTTCGGGAAGGTCTGCTCGGTCGCGCTGAAGCTCTGGCTGATCACGTCGCCGAGACCGTGGTTGATCACGTAGTTCTCGGCCGTGACGATCTGCGGGAAACCGGTCACGCCCTCGGTCTCCGACACCGGCGTCTCGACCAGCAGGATGTTCGCACCCGGCGCGATCGTGTGCGCGTACTCGACGTCGAGGGTCGTCTCCCCGGCCCAGCCGATCATCTCGGTGTTATTCGGGTCGTAGGGCGGAACCTGGCCGGCGCTGAATGATGTTCAGCGACGGGGGCGCCGGGTAGTCGAAGGTCTGGTCGAAGACCTTCAGGTCGTTCCGGATCGTCGGTGAGCCGAACGAATCGACGATGACAACGGTCGAGCCCCGTCCGTTCACCCCGCGCAGGTAGAGGGCCGGCAGGTTGTAGGCCTGCTGGATCTGGTCCGGCTCGTAACAGGCGATCTGGTAGTTCGCTTCGCAATACGCGGTGGTCGCAGGGGCACCGCTCGGGTGCCCGGCGTGCAGCACGCCCGGCCGGATTACCACGCCGGCCTGGGGAGCGGGCGCCTTCGCACCTGGCACCGAGACCGCCGGGACCGCCGACCCTGCCGAGACCACGGCGGCGGCGGTGAGCGCACAGGCCCCTGTGGCCACCGTCACTTTTCGCGCCAAGCGCATTGGCAACTTCCCCCAAGTATGAAGCAAATAAGGCTTCTTCAGGGAAAGCACCATAACACTCACGATCCAACTGCCGTCAACATCCCCGGGGCCGACACGTGAGGTCATCTGAGCCGGGCCCTGGGCAGCCGAGAGACGGCTCCGGGCCTGCTGCCATCTGCCGCCACGAAGGGCAGACAGCAGCAAGCCCGTAAGAACTCGTCGATCGGGTCATTCGACCAGTACGATGCGGGTCCAGCATGCCGTCGGTCGCCGGGCCCGCGCCCACGGGCCGCTACCAGTAGTGCCGGCGGCCACCGACCTCGTGGCCGATCGCCCCGAGCAGGAGCAGGATGAGCCCGATCACCAGGATGACGATACCGATCGTCCACAGGATCGCGATTTTCAGCAGGAAACCCACTATCAGAATGACGAGGCCTAGAATGATCATTTGAACTCCTGTGTCACCTTTGGCAACTTTGTGCAATCTCGGCCGATTGCTGCCAGAGGGCGTCTTCCCTCAGAAATCGAAGAGAAACGCGGGGGCGAAAATCGGCTTTGACGGATGACCGCTGGAGTCTGGGCGGCGTCTCGACGGCACTTTCCAGTATGCGCAAGCTCAGCGCGCATGCAAATCGCCGGGCGGGAACCGTCGTGTTCCACCGGACCGGGAATGCCACCGGATGGGCTCGTCAGGCGGGGGGCGCGGCGTTCGCCACGACCTCGGCGCAGACGGCGGAGACCTTCCTGCGCTCGGCCCGCGCCTGCGCCCGGAGCTGCTCAAACGCGACCCGGGCCGGAATCCCGTCGCGTCCCATCAGCACGCCCTTGGCCTGCTCGATAATCCGCCGGGAATCCAGCGCACCCTGCAGCTGAACGGCGAGCTCCGACTGCTGCTGGCGCTGCATCATGCTGGCGATCAGCAGTGCGGCCAGGTCGGTGAGGGCGAGCAGGGCCAGCTCGCCCTCGGCGGACCACGGCCGGCTCTGCTCGGAGACCACGGCCACGACGCCCACGGCATCCTGGTTGTACGGGAGCGGGGTGGCCAGGACCGCCCGCACCCGGCGGGAAACGGCCGCGTCGCTGAACTTCGGCCAGCGCTGGTCCTGTTTCAGGTCCTCGACGCCGACCAGTTCCTGGTCCTCGAACGCGGCGATACACGGTCCCTCGGAGTGCTGGATCTGAATCTCCTCCAGGTGCTGCAGGCGGTCGTCGGAGGCGGCGACGCTGCGCAGCTGCTGTTCGGCGTCGGACAGCATCAGACCGGCGCCGTCCACGCCGAACATGGCGTGCGTGGTGTGCACGATCTCGTGCAGCGCGTCTTCCACCCGCATCTCCCCGAACCGGTACTTCCCGAGTTCACCGAGAGCCTCGCGTACATCCTGGAGGGAGACGTTCATGTCCTCGCTTCCTCCTTTGAAAGCCTGGTCAGGGGGCTGGCGGCCGACGGAAGTACCACGGCAGGCAGAAATGACTCTAATCACGATTTCCATTGATTTCGTCCCGGCCAGATCAGCGAGATGATGTAGGCCGCGGGCGGCTAGCTGGCCTGCGGTTCGGCCCGTTCCGGGCGCAGGCCGGGCAGGACGGCGCGCAGTTCGTCCCACGGGAACACGGCGGCTTCCTGGGCCCCGGGCTGCGGCAGGCGGGCGGCGTCGAGGATCACCGTGATGCCCCATTCGCGGAGCGCGGCGACGCTCGGGGCGAACACCGGATGAGCAGCGAGCGCCGCGTTCGGCCAGGGGACCGCGACGATGGGCAGGCGCAGGGCGACGGCCTCGTTCAGCAGGCCGAGCGCGAGAGTATCGCTGATGCCCTGCGCCCATTTGTTCACCGTGTTGAAGGTCGCGGGCGCCACGATCAGGGCATTCGGCGGGGGAAGGACGTCGGGTTCGTCGGGGCGCTTGTAGCGGACGCGGACCGGATGCCCGGTCAGCCCGGCCAGGTTCCCGGCGTCGAGAAACTTGCTGCCGTCCGGCGTGGCGATCACGCACACGTCCCATCCCTGAGCCTGGGCGTCCCGGACGAACGCGGTAAGCTCGCCGGCCGGCGGGGCGCCGCACGCGACGAGATAGAGGACGGGACGCGTATCCGCTGGCACGATCGTTTCCTCCCACTCGGGATCGGGCACGGCCCGGTTGGATCGGTCACGGCGGCCGACGGCAATGCCGGCTGAGGGAATAGCACACTATGCCCTGTTGACTTCTCCCCGCCCTGAAGGACGGGGATTCTCAGCCCTCACATGCCAAGGTTCCTGTTTCACCGACGGTCGCCTCCCAGCACTACGTGCGGGGCGGTCTGACACCATCTCCGCAGGCTTGAACGGAGAGCCCCTCCCCACGTATGACCTTCGCCGCGTTCACGTCCCGGTCGTAGGCGGCGGCCACCGCCATGGCACCGGCCGCCCGGGCAAAACGGAGTTTCCCACGGGCTGGCCCGATCAGAAGATCATAGAGAACGTGGTCGGCGCGGCCCGGCATCCCGCGGCCCGGGTGACCGGGACCGAGACGCCGAAGAACTCCAGATCGCTCTTGAGGTAGGCCTTCTCGCTGATGGCCCGATCGGGGGTGCCAGCAGCGCGCAACTCGGCGGCAAGCGCGTCCGCTTCCGCTTCGGCTTGGATCATGGCCCCAGGTTATGCGTGCGCGAGCTGATCGTTTGCCTTAGGCTTCGCCCCACGACAGATCAACCTCATCTATGTCGTACTTGAGCCGCAGTTCGTGCAACGCAGGTTCACTGAAGTTGCCCGATGAGACCAGAGCACCGATTCCTTCGAAGTAGCGGTCGAGGAAACCTGGAGAATGAATACCCAGCCATCGGGCTGGGGTCGAACCCACATTACGAAAATCGTGGATCACTCCGGGCGGTACGTTCACCAAGCCACCAGGACCGACCCGCGCGACCTCAGCTCCCACCAAGAAGTCGAACTCACCTTCAAGGACGTAGAACAGCTCTTCATGAACTCGGTGGATGTGGGGCTTTGGACCACGGAATCCAGGCTCTGCTGTGAACTCCGCTAAATCATGGTTGCCTGGTTCGTGTTCGCCCCATACCTTGAAAACGATTCTGGCTCCGGGAAGAGGGAATTCCTTCCCCTCGCCTGCTGGCAGAACTCCGCCGTCTGACATCGAGCATCGACCTCCGTCAGTGCATGCCCTCGGGGTGCGCCACACTGGCCACCGTATAACGCATCTCTCGGCGCGGTGCCGTGCCCAGATCACCCGGAAGGTTACAAATAGAACGCCAGTCGCCCCCAGTCGTCACCGCGCCCGATTCGTAAACAATCACGCCGCGCGTCGGCCGATCAACGGCCCGCCACTAACATTCGGCAACCGCGCGAGCGCCAGGTAATGTCGCAGGCAGCGCTTGCAGCCGAGATGACCGCCCGGGGTTACCCCTGGAATCAGCAGACCGTCGGCCGCATTGCTCAGGCCCATCGAGATTGATGGGCGGCACGTCGTCGGCGTCCACAGTGAGCGGAGCTCGTCCTCAAGGTCTCATCGCGGCCTTGAGATCACCGGGGCGGGCGTACCAGCCGTAGTGGCGGTTCACGCAGATCAGGTCGAACAGGTCGGTGACCACGTCGGCGTCCGGCGGGGCCGTGGCTACGTTCGCGAAGCAGACCGACCGGGGAGCCAGCCGGGGGGCCGCCGGGGTCGGGCTGGGGCCACCGGGACGGGCGGCGGCGTGGCCCGGGACGGGCGGTGAGGGCGATGACCTACGCTGAGGGCAAGTTGCCTCACCTACACCGGGAGGCGCTTTCGCTCAAACTTATTGTAAGAGTTGAGCGAAGGGGGGCTTATGCCGGAACGAAGGCGATGGACGGTTCGCGACCTGCGCCGCGACAACCGGTCGGTGCTTCTGTGGTCGCTGTACTTCGACCAGCCGTGCAGCCGGCAGGACCTCAGCGAGGCGACCGGGCTGAGCTCGGCCTCGGTCAGCAACGTGATCCGCGAGCTGATCCACGAGGGCATCGTGGTCGAGGCGGGCTCGGTGAACTCCGACGGGGGCCGCCCCCGGGTGCTGCTGCGAATCAACCCCGGCCACGGCTACGTGGTCGGGGTTGACGTCGGTCAGACCCGCATCCGCGCCGAACTGTTCGACCTGACCATGGCGGTCCGGGCCAGCGCCGAAATTCCGCTGGAGCCACGGGAGCACGGCGTCGACGTCGTGGTCGACCGGATTCTCCGCTGCTTGTCGGCGGTGCTCGCGGACAGCGGCGTTCCGCCCGAGGCCATCCTCGGGGTCGGCGTCGGCGTTCCCGGCGTGGTCGAGCACGGCGCCGAGGTGGTGCTGTACGGGCAGACGTACGGCTGGGACGCGGTGCCGCTGGAGCGCCTGCTACGCGCCGGCACCGACCTGCCCCTGTACATCGACAACGGCGCGAACGCGATGGGCCTGGCCGAGCACTGGTTCGGCGCGGGCCAGGGGGCGCGGTACGCGGTGGTGTGCCTGATCGGCTCTGGGGTCGGCGCGAGCATCATCGGCAACGGCGCCACCGAGCGGGCCGGCGGCTCCAGCGGGACCGAATGGGGCCATACGACGATCATGGTCGGCGGGCGGGACTGCCGCTGCGGCTCGCTCGGCCACCTCGAGGCCTACGTAGGCGCCGAGGCGATCCTCGAACGCTACGGCCTGCCGCTGCCCGGCGACGACGAGGAGTCGGCGCTGGCGGCGCTGATCGACCTGGCCGAGACGTCGCCGGAGGCGGCGAAGGTACTCGACGAGACCGCGCTGTACCTGGGGGCCGGGATCGGCGACCTGATTAACTTGTTCAGCCCCGACCGGATCATCCTGGGCGGCTGGGCCGGCCTGCTGCTCGGCCACCACATGATGCCGGCGATCCGGGCGTCGGCGCGCGAGCACGCGCTGAGCCACCCGTTCGCCGAGACCACGATCACCGCGGGCCGCCTCGGCCCGGACGCGGTCGCGCTGGGCGCGGCCACGCTGCCCATTCGGGCCTTCCTCAACGGCACCGCGGTCCCGGCGGCGCGAAGGACCGCCGCGTCCGAAGAGATCCGCCCCACCGGCAGCGGCCGCGTCGGCTGAGGCGGGGCATTTGGCCCGATGGAACGCGGCAAATACCCGCGATGATCTAGTGTGGTCGCCCGATACGCGGTGAGCGCGGGGCTTCCAGGTGGCCTGCGCGGCTGCTGTTCCGCAGCCGTCGCGGGAGGGCCACGCATCCTCGGAATCGGACGGCGATACAAGGTGGGGACATGCCGCTGGGGAGGCCACTGCACCACGGCCGGGGCCGGCGCGAATGCTCAACGAGAAGCCCCCCGGACGACAGCCACCGGCTGAACATCCTGAGCAGTTCGTTCGCCCACATCGGGATCGGGTGTACCGGAGCAGTCCGGGCACGGTCTGGCTCACCCAGGACTTCTCGAACTAGCCCCGTTGACTCTCCCCGCCCTGAAGGACGGGGATAACACCGCCGGTACAACCCGGCGGGACAGCGCTGCCGACCGCGCCCACGCAGGCTGACCAGTGAGGGCGGTCAGGCGTGGGCGCAGCCGGCGGGCAGAGCTCTGTTGGCTCTTTAGAGGGGGCGAACCTGCTCGGCCTGTGGGCCCCGGGTGCCCTGGCCGACCGAGAACTCGACCCTCTGGTTCTCCTGAAGGCTGCGGTAGCCGTCAGCCTGGATCGCGGAGAAGTGCACGAAGACGTCGGCCGAGCCGTCGTCCGGTGCGATGAAGCCATAGCCCTTGTCAGCGTTGAACCACTTAACGGTTCCCTCTGCCATTCCCAATCTCTCCTACTGCGATCTTCGGGTCCACTTGTGTGTCCCCGGGCTGCTGCGACCGCCTGCCTCGAAGGATTGGCTCCCGGGAGGTCCTTTGGCGCCCGCTGTCAAATTCGCAGGCACCGTGATACGGACAACGAACTTCGACGACAACCACGGCTATTTAACACCATGCTGTGCACCGATGCGGCATAGGCGGGGCGGTCCGTCCCGATCGGCGTCCCGCCGGGGGCTCGCGACCCAGTATCAGGGTGCCCCGGAGCGGGGGGACTCCCCGGCGCCGCGGCTGGCCCAGCCAGTGCGGCACCACGCGGGACAGGACCGGCTCCCCGGTCGCCCGCGCACCACCAGTGGGACCTAATGCCCGAAGTCGGCGCGGACGGCGTCCAGGGTGCGCATCACGGCCAGCGTGTCGTCCAGCGTGAGCACCGGGGATTCGGTGAGGCCGGCGCGCAGGCAGCGGGCGACCTCTTCGGCCTCGTAGGTGAAGCCGTGCCCCGGCAAAGTGATCGCACGGGTCTCCGGCTCCCGGCCCGCGCGCTGCAGGGTGAGGCGCTCCGGGCGGTGGAACGGCGGCCCGACCGTGATGATGCCACCGGTCCCAGTGATCATGGCGACCCGCAGCGAGTCGGCCCAGAATCCGAAGTGGTAGAGGCCGACCGCGCCGCCGGTATACCGGGCGATGACGGCGGTGTTCGCGTCGACACCATTCGGCGCCGGGGTGGCCAGCGCACGGACCGCGTCGGGCTCGCCGAGCAGCATCGCGCCGAACGAAATCGGGTACACCCCGATATCGAGCAGGGCACCCCCGGCCAGGTCAGCGTTCCACAGGCGGCTGCCCGGGTCGTACGGCGGAGAGCCGGCGTAGTCGGCCTGGACCGCGGTGACCCGGCCGATCGCCCCGTTCCGCACCAGGCCCGCGGCCGCACGGACCAGCGGGCTGAAGCGGGTCCACATCGCCTCCATCGCGAACAGATGCCGTTCCCGGGCCAGCGCAACCAGGTCTTCCGCCTCCGCCGCGGTCACCGTGAACGGCTTCTCCACCAGCACCGCCCGCCCGGCCAGCAGGCACAGCCGGGCCGCGCCGTGATGCCCCGGATGCAGGGTTGCCACGTAGATGACGTCGAGGCCGTCGTCGGCCGCGAGATCTTCGTACGACCCGTAGGAGCGGCCGATGCCGTAGTCCGCCGCGAATTCAGCGGCCCGGGCGGCGTCACGGGAACCGACCGCCACGACAACGTGGTCCTCCAGCAGTAGCAGGTCTTCGGTGAAGGTCCGGGCGATGCTTCCCGGGCCGAGGATGCCCCACCGGAGGGGCGCGTCTTCCATGGTGTTCACGTGCCGAGTATCCCGCAGGCGCAATGTCCCGTCGGCGGGGTGGCGCGCGCGCCGCGCACAGCGCGCTCTACGCGACGTACTGGTCCCGCCAGCGGCCGCTGCGCGGTGCCACCCCGCTGCTGCGGGCGGCCGACCTGGTGGCGTCGCTGCCCGACAGCATCCTGGGGCGGCGCGGCTAGCGCGGAACCGGACGCGATACCGTGACGCGATGACCGATCTCCAGGCAGGCGCCCACCCGGTGGTGGCCGTGGCCAACCGCCTCCCGGTGCAGCACACCGACGACGGCTGGGAACTGTCGCCCGGCGGCCTGGTCACCGCGCTGCGGCCGGTCATGTCCACCCATTCCGGCGCGTGGGTCGGCTGGGACGGCGGCGCCAAGGGCATGCCGTCGGCCCTGCCGGACATGCACGTAGGGCTGGTGCCGATCGGCCTGTCGGCCACCCAGATCCGCAACTACTACCACGGTTTCGCCAACGCCACGCTGTGGCCGCTGCTGCACGACGCGATCGAGAAGCCCCGGTTCGAGCGATCCTGGTGGCACAGCTACCGGAACGTGAACGCGATCTTCGCCGAGCGGGCGCTCGCCGCGCTCGCGGAGGAGCCGGACGCGATCACATGGGTGCACGACTACCACCTGATGCTGGTCCCCCAGCTCATCCGCGGCCGACGGCCCGACCAGCCGATCGGGTTCTTCCTGCATGTGCCGTGGCCGTCGCCGGACATCTTCGCCCGGCTGCCGTGGCGGGAGCAGATCCTGGTCGGGCTGCTCGGGGCCGACGTCGTGTCGTTCCACACCGAGCGGTACCGCAGCAACTTCGTCCGGGCGTGCGCGCGCCTGCTGGGCGGCTCGGGCATCGAGGTCCGGGGCACGGAGATCGTGCTGCCCGACGGCCGGGTGGTGGAAACCACGGCCTCGCCCATCTCGATCGACGCGGCCGAGTTCACCCGGCACGCCACCGCGCCGGAGACGGACGCCGACATCGAGGCGCTGACCGAGCAGTTCGCCGGGCGCACGCTGCTGCTCGGGGTCGACCGCCTCGACTACACCAAGGGCATCGTGGAGCGGCTGCTGGCCGTGGAAATGCTGCTGGAGCGCAACCCCGAGTACCGCACCAGCCTCGCCTTCCTGCAGGTCGCCGTGCCCAGCCGGGACAACGTGCGGGAGTATCGCCAGCTCCGCGCGTCCGTAGAGCAGCACATCGGCCGGATCAATGGGCGCTTCACCGAGCCCGGTAACGATGTGCCCGTGCACTACCTCTACCGGGGCCTGTCCCAGCAGCAGCTCGCCGCGTACTACGCGGTCGCCGACGCGCTGCTCGTCACCCCGCTCATCGACGGCATGAACCTGGTCTGCAAGGAGTACGTCATCGTCCAGCAGGCGCGCGACGAGAACGGGATCCTGGTCCTCAGCGAGTTCACCGGCGCGACGGGCGAGCTCCCGCAGGCCATCTTGTGCAACCCGTTCGACGTGGAAGGGCTGTCGTACCGGATCGAGAACGGTCTCTGCCTGCCGGTCGAGATCCGCCGCACGGCCATCGCCGAGATGGCCACCCACATCCAGAAGCACGACGTGCACCGGTGGGTGGCGGAACAGCTGGCGGACATCGCCTCGCGCGGCGCGAAGCTAAGCAGGCAGGCGGGCTCGGAGACGGGCGCGGGCGCGACGAAAGACCGCTGAGCCGACGGCTGAGGGCCCGATTCTTCTCCGGTCCGGGCTATGACCGGTCGCGGACCACCTGGTAGTTGGCGAGCGACTCCGAACGCTCCTTCGCATGGTCGACGATTCGCTCCGGGTAGCCGTCCGGCAGCCCCCGGGTGCGCCGCCAGGGCTCGTGAATCTCCCGGCCGCGCGCGCCGGCCAGCTCGGGGACGTAGCGCCGGATGTAGGACCCGCCGGGATCGAACTTTCTGCCCTGGGTGACCGGATTGAAAATCCGGAAGTACGGCGCCGCGTCAGTGCCGGTGCCCGCGGTCCACTGCCAGCCATGCTGGTTGCTGGCCAGGTCCCCGTCGACCAGATGACGCATGAAGTGCCGGGCCCCGCGTGTCCGCCCGCCGGCCGGTGAGGTAACCACGGATGACCTCGGAGGCCCGGCCGAGGTGCTGGTAGCTCCGGCCCGGCAGGCCCCAGCGAATGCACTCCGCGCCGTCACCGAGCGCGGTGCCGACGATCTTCTCGGCGCGCTCGGATACGACCGCCACGACGGCTTCGCCGTCTTCGAGACCGGCGCGCAGGAAGGTCAGGACACGCGCACGGAGATCCTCGTCGGAGTTGTACACGGCAGCGGCGTGAGAGGGGCCGGGGTGCACGGGGACGGAGGCCATCGGCCGTGCTCCCGCACGCGCGATTCCCTCACGACCGTCCTCCTTCGCCCGTCCGCTCAACTCCCGGCCGTGACGGGACGCTACCCGCGAATTCGATGCCGACACATGGACCGAACCTCAGCCGTCCCGGGGCGGGGCGGTGGTGCTGCGGACGACCAGGTGCGGGGTGAGCACGACCTCCCGGGGTGCGGTCCGGCGGCCTTCCAGCCGTTCTACTGTGAGCGCGACGGCACGCTCGGCCTGCTGGGCGGCGTCCTGGCTCACCGTAGTGAGGTCCACGTGGGCAAGCCGCGCCAGCATGCTGTCGTCGTAGCCGACGACCGAGACCGCACCGGGAACCTGCACCCCCTGCCGGGCGAACGCGTCCAGGAGTCCGACGGCACACCGGTCGTTGGACGTGATCACGGCGGTGGGCAGGCGCTCGGCCCGCAGGGTCTGGGCGGCGCGGATGCCCGCTTCCTCGGTGTGGTCGCCGGGGATGACCCGGGCGCGGGCGGCCAGACCGGGCCGGCGCATGGCCTGGCGGTAACCCCGGCGGCGATCGGACGCGATGGCCCCCCGGCCCCCGTCCACGAACGCGATGTCGCGATGTCCCAGGCCGGTGAGATGCTGCACCGCCTGGGCCACACCCTGGTCGTCGGCGGCCCGGACCACATCGACGGCCGCACCAGGCATCCGGCGGCCGATCACGACGACGGGAAACTGCTGGCCGAGGGCACCAATCCAGTCGGCCTGGTCCTCCGGCCCGAGCAGGATCAGCGCCTCGCAGCGGAAGTCGAGCAGGATCTCGGCCGCCCTGCGCTCGTCCCGGGCCGGCGTCACGGCACTGAGCACGAGGTCGTAACCCAGCTTGGCGGCGACCGCGTCGATGTCGGCGGCGAGCTCGGCGTGGAAGGTATTCCGTACGTCCATCAGCACGCCGAGATGATGACTGCGCCGCCGGGCCAGCAGGCTGGCCGTCCGGTCGGCGCGGTAGCCCAGTTCCCGGGCGGCCTCGAGCACCCGGGCCCGGGTCGCCTCGCTCGGGCCGGGCTGGTTCCGGAGCACAAGCGACACCAGCCCCGAGGAAACTCCGGCCCGGGCGGCCACGTCGGCGAGCCGGGGGCGGCGGCCTGTGGCGGGGACGGTTGCGTCCATCTCCCCGGTAGGACCGGCCGTGTTTCCCGTATCCAGGGTGACTCGCCTCCTCCCGGCCTCTTGACAGGTGCCTCCGGTCTCGGATACTAACCGTATTAAAGCGCTTTAAGAAGCAGTCCAGCCATGCGGACCGCGGGCGGGCCAGGGCGGACTCGCGGGCGGGCCGGGCAGGCTGCGGGCCGGAAACGGAGACGCGATGAGCACTTCGACGGCCGATCCACGACCTGGACACGGCGCGCTGGACCCGAGCCGGAGCGCCACACTGCGGGCCCTTGAGAGGCGGGCCCGCAGCAGACCGGCGGCCCCGACCGTGTTTGACCTGGACTACCGGGCGATGTTCTGGCCGTCCCGGGAAGAGGCACGCCGAGGCTGCGGCGCGCCGCAAAATCCTGCAAATGCCGACCGTGAGGGGGTTCGTCATCGGACGCTCACTGCTCTTCCCGCCCGACGACAACGTCGCCGCCGCCGACGCCATGGCGGAGATGCTATGACCTCGGCTGCCCTCTCCCCCGTGGTCCGGCACCGCAGCACCGCGACCGGCCCGTACATCACGTCCATCACCCCGGAGGCGGCCGGCTGGTCCTACAGCGGGCTGCGCGTGCTCGAACTGCCCCCCGGCGGCCAGTTCGAGCTGGGGACCGGCCCGGATGAGGTCATTGTGCTGCCGCTGTCCGGCTCGGCCACCGTGAAGTGCGGCCGACAGCGGTTCACGCTGCACGGCCGGCGCGACGTCTTCGACCGGGTCACCGACTTCGCCTACCTGCCCCGCGACGCGGAGGCCGTGATTCACGCCGCCGACGGCGGCCGGCTCGCGCTGCCGTCCGCCCGGGCCAGTGAGCGGCTGGCGCCCCGTTACGTCGCCGCCGACCAGGTTCCGGTCGAGCTGCGCGGCGCAGGGCCGGCGAGCCGGCAGGTCAACAACTTCTGCGCCCCCGAGGCCTTCCTGGCCGACCGGCTGATCGCCGTGGAGGTACTGACCCCCAGCGGGAACTGGTCCTCCTATCCGCCGCACAAGCACGACGAGCAGAGCGCGGACGAATCGCAGCTTGAGGAGATCTACTACTTCGAGGTGGCCCGGGGTGGCCTGGCCTACCAGCGGGTGTACAGCTCGGGGCCGGGCCGCGACATCGACGTGTGCGCCGAGGTCGGCACCGGCAACGTCGTCCTCATCCCGTACGGGTATCACGGCCCATCGATGGCCGCGCCCGGCTACGACCTGTACTACCTGAACGTGATGGGCGGCCCGGGGGAACGCTTCTGGCGGTTCTGTGACGACCCCGCGCACGCGTGGATCCGGGCCATCTGGCCCGGCCTCCCCGTGGACCCGCGGCTACCGATGACTCGCGCTGGAGGCGCCCAATGAGCACGATCCGGCTGACGGTCGCGCAGGCCCTCGTCCGGTTCCTGGCCCGGCAGTACAGCGAACGGGGCGGGGTGCGCGAGCGCCTGATCCCCGGCTGCTTCGGCATCTTCGGGCACGGCAACGTCGCCGGGGTCGGCCAGGCCCTGCTGGAGGAACAGCGCCGCGGCCATCCGGACCGGCCGGACTACCTGCCCTACTATCTGGCGCGCAACGAGCAGGCCATGGTGCACGCGGCGGTCGGCTACGCGCGGATGCGCAACCGGCGCCAGGCGCTGGCGTGCACCGCCTCGATCGGGCCCGGCTCCACCAACATGCTCACCGGGGCGGCCCTGGCCACGATCAACCGGATGCCGGTGCTGCTGCTGCCGAGCGACATCTTCGCCACCCGGGTGGCCAGCCCGGTGCTGCAGGAACTGGAGGACCCCCGTTCGTACGACGTGTCGGTCAACGACGCGTTCCGGCCGCTGTCACGGTTCTTCGACCGCGTTCTGGCGGCCCGAGCAGCTTCCGTCGGCGCTGCTGGCCGCGATGCGCGTGCTGACCGACCCGGCCGAGACGGGGGCGGTCACGCTCGCGTTCCCGCAGGACGTGCAGGCGCAGGCCTTCGACTGGCCGGAGGAGCTGTTCCGCACCCGGATATGGCACCTGGCCAGGCCCGTTCCGGAGCCGGAAGCGGTGTCCCGCGCCCTCGACGTCATCCGTGGCGCCCGCCGGCCGCTGATCATCGCGGGCGGCGGGGTGCTGTACTCGGAGGCCCAGGACGCGCTGCGGCGGCTGGCCGAGCAGACCGCCATCCCGGTCGCGGACACCCAGGCCGGCAAGGGTGCGCTGCCGTGGGACCACCCGCAGGCCGTCGGCGGGGTCGGCTCGACCGGGTCCGCGCCGGCCAACGCCCTGGCCGCCGGGGCCAACGTCGTCCTCGGGCCGGCACCCGGTACAGCGACTTCACCACCGCGTCCCGGACCGCGTTCGGCAACCCGGCGGTGCGCTTCGTGAACCTGAACGTCACCGCGTTCGACGCGGCCAAGCAGGCCGCCACGTCCGTCGTGGCCGACGCGCGGCGCGGGCTGGAGGCCCTCGCGGCCGGGCTCGACGGCTATCGCGTCGAGGCGGACTACACCGCGCACTACCAGCGCCTGGCCGCGGACTGGGCCACGGTGACGATGCGGGCCTATCGCCTGGGGCATCAGCCGCTGCCCGCGCAGACCGAGGTCATCGGGGCGGTCAACGAGATCGCCGGGCCACGGGACGTGGTGGTCCAGGCGGCCGGGAGCCTGCCCGGCGACCTGCAGATGCTGTTCCGCTCCCGGGACCCGAAGCAGTACCACGTCGAGTACGGCTACTCCTGCATGGGCTACGAGATCGCCGCCTCGCTCGGCATCAAGATGGCGGCCCCGGACCGGGAAGTGTTCACGATGGTCGGCGACGGCTCATACCTGATGATGGCGCAGGAGATCGTCACGGCCGTCTCGGAGGGCCTCAAGCTCGTCATCGTGCTGATCGACAACCGCGGCTTCGCCAGCATCGGCTCGCTGTCGGAGAGCGTCGGTTCGCAGCGCTTCGGCACGCAGTACCGGTTCCGCGACCCCGCGTCCGGGGCGCTGGACGGCGGCTACCTGCCGGTGGACCTGGCCGCCAACGCCGAGAGCCTGGGCGCGGACGTGCTGCGGACCCACACGATCGAGGAATTTCGCGTTGCGCTCGGCAAGGCCAGGGAGGCGTCGCGGACCACCGTCGTCCACATCGAGACCGACCCGCTGGCGCCGGTGCCGTCCTCGGAGAGCTGGTGGGACGTGCCGGTCGCGGAAACCTCCGCCCTGGACAGTACCCGCCGGGCCCGGGAGGCCTACGAGCAGGCCAAGGCCCGCCAGCGCAGCTACCTCTAGAAAGGACACCATGAAGACCACCTATCTGAACGCCAACGGACTCGGGCAGGGAGGCGCGGCATGACGGTACGGGTCGGTGTCATCGGCACCGGCATGATCGGGGAGGATCACGTCCGGCGGCTCACCGCCGCGGTGGCCGGGGCGGCCGTCACCGCGGTCACCGACGTCGACAAGGACCGTGCTGCGGCGGTGGCCGAGCGGTTCGGCGTCCCGGCCGTGCACGCGAGTGGCGAGAAGGTCATCGCCGACGCGGGCGTCGACGCCGTGGTCGTGGCGTCCTGGGGACCGACGCACGAGGAATATGTGCTCGGCACGATCGCAGCCGGCAAGCCCGTCTTCTGCGAGAAGCCGCTGGCCACGACCCCGGAAGCCTGCGCACGGATCATCGACGCGGAGACCGCGGCCGGCCGGCGGTTCGTCCAGGTCGGCTTCATGCGCCGCTACGACGCGGGATACCGGGCGCTGAAAGTCGCGGCCACCAACGGCTCGATCGGCGCCCCGCTGCTCGCGCACATGGCCCACCGCAACCCCGCCGTCCCGCCCGCGGTCACCAGCGAGATGGCGATCAACGACTCGGTGGTGCACGAGATCGACGTGACCCGGTGGCTGCTGGACGAGGAGATCACCGCGGTGATGATCATGTCACCGAAGCGCAGCCGGAAGGCCGCCGACGGGCTGCAGGACCCGATGATCGTGGTGTTCCGCACCGAAAGCGGCGCCCTGGTCGACGACGAGCTGAGCGTGAACGTCGGGTACGGGTACGACATCCAGGCCGAGGTCGTCGGTGAATCCGGTAACGCGCGGCTGGCGGGCGGCGGTCCCATCGTGGTGACGAACGAGGGGAGCCGCGCCTCCGCCGTCCCGGCCGACTGGCGCCAGCGGTTCGTCGGCGCGTACGACGAGGAGTTCCGCGTCTGGATCGGCGACATCGCGGCCGGCCATGAACCCAGCGGCCCCAGTTCGTGGGACGGCTACGCGGCCGCCGTCGTCGCCGACCGGTGCGTCACCGCGCTGGGCAGGGGCGGCTGGACCCCAGTGCTGCTGCGGGAACGGCCCGATTTCTATCGCCGGTAGGGCTCCCGGATCAGCCCTGGGCCCCAGCGGACCGCAGGAACGCGAGGACAGCGCGGATCCGGTTGTTGTCGGTGTCGGTCTGCTGCAGGCCCAGCTTGCCGAAGACGCTGGTCACGTGGGCCTCCACCGTCCGCGGGCTCACGTGCAGGTCCTGGGCGATGCCGACGTTGGACCGGCCCTCCGCCATCCGGGCGAGCACGGCACGCTCGCGGGGGTTCAGGGCGTCGATGGTGCCGGCGCTGCGCTTGCGCTGCAGGAGCCGGCGGACGACGGTGGGATCAAGGACGGTCTCCCCGGCCACGATTCTTTCCAGCTGGCTGAGCAGGTGACCGGCGTCGGTGACGTTGTCCTTGAGCAGGTAGCCGACCCCGTGGCTGACCGCGTCCATCAGCTGGCTCGCGTAGCTGGCCTCGGCGAACGTGGACAGTACCAGGATCCCGATACCGGCATCGCGGGTGCGGACCTCGGTGGCGGCGCTGATCCCCTCACCGGTGAAGGTCGGCGGCATGCGCAGATCCACGATGACCGCGTCGGGACGGGCGGTCCCGGGAAAGATGCGGGCGATGAGTTCCGCGCCGGAGGACGCCTGCGCGGTGACCTGCGCCCCGGACGCCTCCAGGAGGAGGACCAGGCCATTGCGGAACAAGGCGGAATCGTCGGCGATGGCTATCCGCATGGAATCCTCACCAGCAGGCGGGTGCCGTCGTCGGGCGGGCTGTCGATGACGGCCGCACCGTCCACCGCGCCGATCCGGTCGGCGATGTTGGCGAGCCCGTTCCCGGCCGGATCCGCGCCGCCGGCACCGTCGTCGGCGATCTCCATCTCCAGGTGCGTCGCGGTGACCCGGACGACCACGCTGACCTGGCTGGCGCGGGCGTGCTTGACCACGTTGGTGAGCGCCTCGCACGCGGCGAAGTAAGCCGCCGCCTCCACCGTGGCCGGCGCCCGGTCGGGAGCGACGTCCAGGTGGATGGCCAGCGGGAGCCGTTCGGCGACCTCTTCCAGGGCCGCGGCCAGGCCGCCCTGGACCAGCGTGGCGGGGTGAATGCCGTGCGCCAGGTCGCGCAGTTCGGCTAGCACCTCGCCCAGTTCGGCGCGTGCGTCGGCGAAGGCGGCGGTGGCCTCCGGATCGCTGGTCCGGGACATCGCCGCGGTCAGGCGCGCGGCCAGGCCGAGCAGGTGCTGCTGCGCTCCGTCATGCAGATCACGTTCGAGGCGGCGCCGTTCGGCCAGCGCAGCGGTCACAATCCGGGCACGCGACGCGCGGACGCTATCCAGTTCGGCCCGGGCGGCCTCGGCCCGAAGCTGGGCGTTGCGCAGGGCCAGCCCGCTGGTGCGCACCGCCGCGTCGAACAGGCCCCGGTATCGGGCCAGGGCCGCGTCGGCGATGACCACGGCGATCGGGGTTCCGGCGTCGGTCCGGATCACCTCGACGAGCCGGCTGTCGGCGCGGGGCCTGGGCGTGGCGGTGCCGGGCAGCACCTCCAGGGTCGGGTCGTGCAGGGTCTCCCGCAGCGCGTGCCGGACCCCGCGGAGGTCGGTGCCCGCGGCCACCCGCGCGCTCAGCCCGGCGAGGTTCCGGGCAAGCAGGCCGCGCTGGATCACCGCGACCAGGAACGCCACCGGCAGCAGGACATCGACGACGCTTTCGGCGACGAAGGCGCCGGTCGGGCCCTCCGAGATGTTGGCGAAGACCTGCGCCACCGCGGTGACCGAGGCGGCCGCCACCGCGGCCAGGCCGGCCGCGATGACCGGGGCGATGACGATGCGGTCCAGGCCCCGGGTCTCCAGCAGCCGCCGGACCAGGAGGACGACGAGGACGACCGCGAGAACGCCGTCGCCGATGTTCTCGATCGTCGCGAGGAGGTCGCTGAGCCGTTCGTTCACGGTGATCGTCGGCCACCAGGAAGACGCCGGGTAGCCCGTCGCCATCGCGGTCGTGGTGACGACGACCAGGCTCCGGCTCACCACCATCCAGCCGGCCAGGATGAGGACGTAGATCCGCTGGAGCCGGCCGAGCGCGGGCCGCGGGTAGCGCAGGATCGCGTACGCCCCGAACACCCGGTCGATCCCGCCGAACACGACCGCGTAGACGGGCCAGGGGCCGGTGTTCCAGGCGTCGATGAAGTCGAGCGAGCGGAACACGCCGGCCAGGATCAGCGCCAACGCCACCCCGCGCTGGCCGGGTTCGGTCCGCAGCAGCAGCCCGGTGAGGATGAACGCCAGCGACATGATCAGGTTCACCGTGGCCAGCGCGGGAGTCTCGCGCCACAGGGGCAGCTCGGCCAGCGTGGCCAGGCATCCGAGCGCGGCCAGGATGGCCCCGGCCAGCAGGTAGAAGCGGAGCGGGCGCGGCCGGCGGCCTGCGCCCGGTGGCTGCCTTGACCCGTCCGGCGCCGGCGGCACGGCCAAGTCCTCCTGGTGAGGGTCCCGGGGCAGGGCAACGGTGCCGATGTCACCCTCCATGTCGTCCCCTCGTCCGCGCCCAGCGGGACACTCATCTGGATCCAGCCGTCATTATCACCTGATCAGCCCGGTTAGCGCAGCCAGGCCGGGAGATCTGCCGGCAAAGCGGCGCCGGTGTCAAGAGGGAAACCCCGCGTTCATGCCGGTGCTTTCCCCGATTACAGCAAGCGACGGGTCCGGCACACTGGATGGTGGCGTTCGAAGCCGGGTTCGCCCGCGCCGCAGGCCCGGCTCCGGGCGCCAGCGTGACAACTGCTGATCCCCTGACGCAGACGAGAGCACGTTGCATGCCCGCTGATCGACCAGGAACAGGCCCGCGTTAGCCGTGGCCAGTGGACCGGATGGCGTGGAGGGGAGTCCTCCGGACCGCCCTGACGATCGCAACCTGTTCAGGTACGTCGCGTCCCATTGCGGCGGAGGTGCGGACCATCCAGTAAGCGCGATTGGCGTACAGCATGTGGCGACGCTGACGCTGTCGAAGACAGGAAAGCCATCATCCTCAAGTGAACAGGCGGGCCCTGGGCCCGGCCGGAGCAGGGGCCGGCCGGGCTTGGGACGCCCAGTCCTCGCGCTCGAACCGGCCCGCGAGCAGCAGGCCGGCCCACAGCATGGACAGGTTCGGCGCGAACCGCAGGTTCACCGCGGCCGGGCCCGGTCAGACGTGCGGCTCGTCGAGCCGGAAACCCACCTTCAGCGTGACCTGGAAGTGGCAGAGCTCGTTGTTATCGATGTGCCCGCGGATCCCGGTGACCTCGAACCAGTCGAGGTTGTGCAGGGTCTTCGAGGCGCGCTCGACGGCGCCCCGGACGGCGTCGTCGACGCTGCTGGTCGAGGTGCCGACGATCTCGGTGATCGAATAGATGTTGTCCGCCATTGGCTCATCCTTCCGCCGGGCTGTCGCCGGTCTTCGCCGGGGCCTCCGGTGAGGTCCGCCTAGCGATCTACCCCGGGACACGGGGCCCGTCACGCTGGTCGGCAGAATTGATCTTGATGTCCCGGCTAGGGTGAACCCTCAGGGACGCGGATTGGGGGATTCGCGCCCGCAGATCGGGGGGATTTGGCGATGTCGGCGCGCTCTACGTGGCATTCTTGTTGTCAAATTTGCATGAGTGTCGGTTCTTGAATCTTTCCTGTGCCTTCAGTTGAATTTTCCTGATTGCGCTCTCGGCGCGCCGGCTCCGGTGGAAGGAACCATGAGAAGACTTCAGCATGTCATCGGCCTGTCGGCCGGTGTATCGATCCTGTGCGCCCTGGCCGGCGCGGCCACCGCCAGCGCCGCCACGTCCCCGCCTGGTACGGCGGGCACGGCGGCGCAGGGCGCGTCGCCGGTCATCGTCGTCCTGAACAACCAGTCGGCGAGCCCGGCGTCGGCCGAGTCTCCGGTGATCTCGCAGGTGAAGGCGGCCGGCGGCACCAGCGTGATCGGGTACAGCGCGGTGGCGTCGTTCGCGGCCACGGTCACCCCGGCGGAGGCGGCCACGCTCGCGAACAACCCCGCGGTCGCGTCGGTCGTCCCCGACCAGAAGGTCAACGTGGCCCCGCCCACCGCCAGCCAGGTCCCGGCCGCCCCGGGGAGCCCGGCCAGCCCGGGCGGCAGCGCCGCGCCCGGGGTGTGCGGCACCCCGTCGAAGCCGCTGCTGCCGGAAGAGCTCACGACGACCCACGCCGACCAGGCGCACGCTCTCGGCATCACGGGGGCCGGCGTGACGGTGGCCTGGATCGCCGATGGCCTCGACCCGAACAACCCCGACTTCATTCGCGGCGGCAAGTCGATCTTCAAGTCGTACGTGGACTTCTCCGGCAACGGCCCCGCCACGCGGACCGGCGGCGAAGAGGCGTTCGGCGACGCGTCCATGATCGCGGCCCAGGGTAACCAGACCTACGACCTGTCGAACTACGTGAACGCGGCCTACCGGCTGCCCAAGAACTGTGACATCAAGATCGAGGGCATGGCGCCCGGCGCGTCGCTGATCGGCCTGAAGGCGGGCGGCCAGTTGCTGGCCAACTCGGCGATCCTGCAGTCCATCGACTACGCGATCAGGCATGGCGCGAACGTCATCAACGAATCGTTCGGCGGGAACGTCTACTCCGACAACAACGCGCGCGATACGATCCAGCTGTTCGACGACGCGGCCGTCCGGCACGGCATCACGGTCACCGTCTCCAGCGGAGACGCCGGGATCTCCGGCACCCAGGACAGCCCGTCCACCGACCCGGACGTGATCTCCGCGGGAGCCTCGACGGACTTCCAGAGTTATGAGGAGACTGGTTACGCCGGCGCCCGGCCGTTCTCCAGCGGCAAGTGGGTGTCGGACAATATCTCGGCGGTGTCCTCCGGCGGGATCAGCCAGGGCGGGCAGGTGCCTGACCTGGTCGCGCCCGGCGAGTCTGACTGGGCCCTGTGCTCGGCCAACATCGCCATCTTCACCGAATGCGTCGGTTACCGAGGCAAGCCGTCGCCGATCTTGCTCTTCGGCGGGACCAGCGAGGCATCACCGGTCACGGCCGGCGCCGCCGCCCTGGTCATTCAGGCGTTCCGTGAATACCACCACGGCGTGTCCCCGTCCCCGGCCCTGGTCAAGCAGTTCCTCACCAGCACCGCCGGCGACCTCGGGGTGCCGGCTCCCGAGCAGGGGGCCGGCCTGCTCAACGCGGACGCGGCGGTCAAGGCGGCCGAGAACTACCGCGGCAGCACGGGCGCCGGCCAGCCCGATCAGGTCCTGGTCACGCCGCAGCAGACCACGCTGACCGGCGCGCCCGGCGCGCCCGTGGGCACCACCCTGGCCGTCACCAACGCCGGGACCAAGGCGGAAAAGGTCTCGGTGGGGACGCGCAGCTACGCCCGGACGGCCAACTACCAGGCCAACGTGGCGCTCGACGCCGCGACCGACCCGACCTTCCCGTACGCCACCAACGGACTGCCGTGGGCGTACAAGAAGGTGACCTTCCCCGTCGCCGGCGGCGCGGCCCGGCTGGGCGTGTCCATCGACTGGCCGGGCGATCCCGAGGGCGTACCCGGCGGCTCGGTCGTCCGGCTCACGCTGATCGGCCCGGACGGGGCGTTCGTCACCAACACCCGGCCGCAGGGCGGCACCGTCTCCGCGAACTACGGGTTCGTGGACGTCACCCATCCCGAGGGGGGCACCTGGACGGCGGTGCTCTACACGCCGACGGAGGCGGCGGCCGTGCCCGGGCAGCCCCAGCCATTCACGGGCAACGTCATCCTCGACGCCTACACCCAGCAGACCGTGCCCGAAGGCTCGGTCAGCCCGTCGTCGCTCACGCTCGGCGCTGGCCAGACCGCGGACGTCCGGCTGAGCACAGCTATCAGCGGCAGCGCCGGCGACAGCGCCGAATCCGTCACGTTCAGCACGCCGGACCAGCAGGCTTCGGCGCCGGTGGTGCTGCGCCCGGTCATCCCGGTCACGGGCGGCCGGGGCACGTTCACCGGCACGATCACTGGCGGTAACGCCCGCGCGGACGCCCCGACCCAGACGAGCACCTACTCGTTCGACGTGCCCGGGAAACAGGACGATCTCGACGTAGCCGTCCACCTGAACCAGGACCCGAACGTCGTGATCGAGGGGGTGCTCATCGATCCGGACGGCGAAGCCATCGACGTCGGGACCAACGCCACCTCGGTCAACAGCACGACCGGCGTGGTGAGCAGCGGACCGGACCTGCAGCTGATCCAGAACGCCCCGGAGAAGGGCCGGTGGCGGCTCGTCCTGATCGTCGTCGACCCGGTCAGCGGAGCAGAGGTGGCGCAGACTTTCCACGGCACCATCGGCTTCAACGAGGTCAAGGTGGCGGCGAACCTGCCCGCCAGCGCGAGCAGCAAGCTGGCCGCGCGGAAGGCCGCCAGCTACACGATCACCTACCGCAACGAGGGCACGGTCGCCGAACCCGTCCAGGTCGACGCCCGGCTCGCGTCCAGCGCCAAGGTGACCCTGCCGTCGCTGTCGGGAACGTCAACGGTGAGCCTGCCGCTGAACATCAACAACCTGGCCAGCATCCCGGTCTACGAGGTGCCGCCGGGCACCAGCCAGCTCACCCTGGCCGCGACGTCCGGCACACCGGCCCAGGTGGAGCTGAACGGGCCGCTGGGTGAACCGGACGTGTTCGGCGACCTGAACGCCGCGCAGCAGGGCAACCTCACCTCGGTGGCGCGGGTGACCGAAGCCGGGGGGCTGCACCAGCTGGCCCGGGGGCTATGGGGCTCCTTCGTTCAGCAGATCGGCCCGTTCACCGATGCGGGCGCGCCGACGGGCACGAGCACGCTGACCGCGACCGCCGTCACCCAGCCGCTGGATACGGCCGTGACGTCCGCGGCCGGGGACCCGTACGCGCCCCGTTTCACCGACACGGCGACCACCGGGACACCGGTGGTGGTCAACCCGGGCCAGTCGGGGAGCGTCAAGGTGACGATCACCCCGTCGGCCAAGGCCGGGACCGTGGTACACGGCGTGCTCTACGTGGTCACGTCGCCGTTCAACGCAGACAGTACCTTGGTTGGGGCAATCAGCGGCCTGGGAGCGGTGGACACCAGCGGTGACGTGCTGGCCGCGATCCCGTACACCTACACCGTCGGGTAGTTCGCAACGGTTCGTAGGGCCCGCCCCGGTGGGCGGCCCCCACGAACGCGTTCAGGCCAGGCGGCGGAGCTGGACGGCGACGTTAATCTGCATGACCCCGACCAGGATCAGCCAGATCCCGGCCAGGATGGCGAGGGTCAGGATCGACAGCGCGGGCCACACCAGCAGGACGAGGCCGGCGATGATGCCGAGGATGCCGGAGAAGATGCTCCAGCCACGGCCGGGCATGTCCCGGTGCTCCACCGCCGAGATGAGCAGGCCGATCCCGTCGACCAGCCAGAAGATCCCGAGCAGCAGGCCCAGCGACAGCACGGTGATCACGATGTGCCGGAGCGCGTAAAAGCCGATCAGCAGGCTCAGGATCCCGAGGATCGCCCACAGCGTGCGCGCTCCGCCGCCCGCCTCGCCGAAGGTCAGCGCGCCCACGAGCCGGAACAGGCCCCAGACGATCAGCTCGATGCCAAACAGGACGGCCAGCACGATCAGCGTCGGTCCCGGCCAGGCCAGCGCGAGGACCCCGGCGATGATCGAGATCACGCCGAAGATGGCGGGCCACCACCACGCTCGCCCCACCCGGCTCACGTGGTCACGGACGTCCGTGCCACCCGCGGTATTAGGGAATCCCATCCGACTCACGTCCATCACCCTCCAGGGGCGGATCGGAATATTTCCCCCAGTGTCGCACGGGCGCCCGGGGCGATCCGGGGGGCTTTGCGGCTGCGCGATCGTCCCGGCTCGGCCCGGGATCTTCCATGATCGTGTGACAAAGGGGCCCCGATGCTGTCCGGGCCATCCGGGCGGGGGTGCCACCGAATCCCGAATTGGCTCTTACGAACAGGATAAAGACATAAGCCGCATAAAACAAGTAAACTCTTACAAAGAGAGCAAACTTGACTTATGCGAGTACGAATCCGACCATGAGAGTATGACAAGCAGGCAGGTCCCGGGGGGCGGGGCCGCTACGGGGGCACGGGGCAGGGGCGCTGGAGGGTCACGCGGCCGGGTGAATCAGAAGCAGCGGACGCGGATGGCGATCGTCGAAGCCACCCGGAAGCTGGCCCGGCGCGGCGCCGAGATCAGCATGCCGGCCGTGGCCCGCGAGGCGCTCGTCTCGGAGGCCACCGCCTACCGCTACTTCCCCGACCTGGCCACGCTGCTGCGTGAGGCCGACGACGGCCGCTGGCCCAGCCCGGCCGAGGCGCTGAAACCGGTCGCGGACAGCGACAACCCGGTCGAGCGGGTCGCCTTCGCCGCGGAGTACCTGCTGCGCGGCGTGCTGAGCTACCAGAACGCCGTCCGGGCCATGATCTCGGCGTCCATCACGAAGCCGCCCACGGCGGCCACCCGGCCCGGCCACCGGTTCGGGCTGATCGACCACGCGCTCGCCCCGCTGGACCGGACCCTAGGGCAGACCGACCCTGGGGCGCTGGCGCAGCTCCGCCGGGACCTGGCCGTGGTGATGAGCGCCGAGGCCCTGTTCTCCCTGATGGACCTATGCGGTCTGCCGCCCGAGGACGCCATCGCCAGCGGGGTGCAGACGGCCCGGACCGTCACCCGGGCGGCGGTGGCCGCGGCCGACGGTCGGCGACACGGGTGGGCGGCCGGGGCTTGAGCGGAGGGCCTCGTCCGCGATGGTGCCACCGTGGACGCCCAGCGACCACACCGGCGCCGCAAGCGCGCCGCGTGACCTCACGCCTTAGTTACGATCCGGCAGCTTCGGCGAAGCATCGCCCCTGGCCGGTCGCGTGATGGGTCAGACTAAGGCGGTGAGTGCCACCATATGTGCGGGCCGGGCGGCGGCACCGGCCGGGAGGAGGAAAGATCGATGGCTGACGAGGAGAAGGCGACCGGCGGCATTCCGGGCCCCATGCAGCAGTTCGTGAATCAGCTGCGCCGGATGACCGCGGACCTGGAGAGCCTAACTGGTCTCGGGGGCCCGCTTCCGCCCCGGACCACCGTGCCCATGATGCCGGGGCTGCCGATGCCCGGGGCCCTGTCGGCTAAGGAACTGAACTCGATCGCCACCAACGTCAAGGCGCAGCGGCAGAGCATCCAGGCCCTGCAGGCGCAGCTCACCGCGTTCGCTCAGCAGCTCGAGGTCCTGGAGGGCATCCTCGGCCCGCTCGCCGACTGGAGCGACCGCTGGGCGGAGCTCGAGGGACTGATGCTGAACATGGGCCGGCCGCCGAAGCCCGGGGCCTGAAGCCCGCCGCCGGTGTGACGAAACCCTGACCGGGCCGCCTTCGGCTAAGCGGCGGGCGGGACGGACAGCATGTCCCGGCTGGGCGGGGCCGGGCGGCAGCTGGCGATCTGGGCGTTCAGCTCGCCGCCGAGCAGCACCGCTAGCGCACTGAAGTACAGGAACAGCAGAATGGCGACCGGGGCGGACAGGGCCCCATAGGTCGGGCTGTGCCCGATCGCGAAGGCCAGGTAGGCACGCAGCAGCAGGCTGCTGGCCAGCCACATCAGCATCGCCGCGACGGCCCCGGGCAGGTCGCGCCGCCACCGGCCGCGCACCGGCACCGCCACGTGGTACAGCGTGGCCAGCAGCCCGGTGCACACGATCACGAGGACGGGCCAGTAGGCGATGGCCACCGCCGGCCGCAGCACCGACAGCACCGGGCCGGGAGCGACGTCGGCGATCCACCGGGGTGCGGTGACCAGCAGCGGCAGCGCGGCCACGCCGGCGACCAGGGCCCCGAGGTACAGCCCGAAGGCGACGAGGCGGGCCCGGACGGCGGAGCGCACGTGGCGCATCCCGTAGCTGATGGTGATGGTGTTGACGTAGGTGTTCATGGCCGCGGACCCGGTCCACAGGGCGAGCGGGAAGCTCAGCGAGATGATGCCGCCCCGGCCGTGCTGGAGCACGTCGGTGAGTACGGGCGTGAGCACGTGCTGCACCGCGGCGGGAGCCATGAAGTGACCGGCGCCGCGCAGCATGTCCGTCTCCAGCTCGACCACAAGATGGGCGCCGAACAGCGGGGTGAGGTAGCCGACCGCGGCCACCAGCACGAGCAGCAGCGGCGTCAGCGACAGCAGGGCCCAGAATCCGGCCTCGGCGGCGAGCCCGAAGACGCGATCGGCCCACGCCTGCGCCGCCGTGGCACGCAGCACGGCCCACCCCGAGGTCCGGGCGTTCCGGACGCTGAAGGCACGGGCCGGGCGGTGAGCCTTTACCGGGCCGGGTGAGCGGCGCGCGGCCGCTTCCGGCGCGATGACGGGTTCCCGGCTGCGCACAGCCGACAGCCTAGCCGCCCGGCGGGCAGTCCCGTCGGAGCCTCTCCGGGCGGGTCCCGGGCGGGACCGCCTGGCGCGCGGCCAGAACGGCCAGCAGGCCAGCCGTGGCCAGCCGTGGCCAGCGCCGCCCCCGTCACGCAGCGCCCGGCCAGCAAGCCGGCGTGCACGTGCGGGGTGGTTCGGGGCGGGTTCCGTCACGTGCCACCATTTTAATAATCGTGTAGCGATTATATTAAGAGCTGCGATGATGACATCCATGACGGCCCTGCGGACGTCAGCGCAGACAGCGCTGCTGCGCGCGGTCCACGACCAGCCGGGCGGCACGCGCGCGGCGCTCGCTCACGACCTCGGCATACCGAGCGGCTTCGCGGCCGAGACCGTGGCCCGCCTGGTGGCCATGGAGTTGCTGGCCGAGGAACCGGCGCCGCCCACCGGCAGCCGGGGCCGGCCCACCACCTCGCTGCGGCCGCATCCGGACGGCCCGCTGGTGGCGGTGGCCGCCATCGCGCAGGAAACCTGGGACGTCGCCGCGGTCCAGCTCGGCGGGACACAGATCGCGTCGGGGTCCGGAACGCACCAGCGCGACCCGGACCGGGTGCTCGCGGCCGTGGCCGCGCAACTATCCGGCCTGTCCGGCCGGTTCGGCACGCGGATCCGGGCCGCGGCCGTGTCCGGGCCGGGCACGGTGGTCGGCAGCCGGCTCGTGCACGCCCCCAACCTCGGCTGGCACGATGTCGACCTGTCCGTGCTGTGGCCCCGCTACGACCAGGATGTCCCGCTCATCGCCGGGAACGACGCCACCTTCGCCGCGATCGCCGAATCACGTCACGGCGCCGGGTCCGGCGCGGGCACGATGGTGTACCTGCACATCGAGGCCGGCATCGGCGGGGCCATCGTGGAGGGTGATCGGGTGGTCCTCGGCGCCACCGGAACCGCCGGGGAGTTCGGGCACATGCCGTTCGGGGATCCGGGGCAGCGATGCCGGTGCGGGGCAATGGGCTGCTGGAACACCAGCGTGGACGGGTACGCCCTGGCCCGGGCGCAGCACGAGTCCCCGCCGGCGGACGAGGTCAGCTACATCCGGCGGATACTCGCCGCCACCCGGGCCCGCGAGCCGGCCGCCACGGGGGCGGTGCAGGCCGCCGCACGGTCCCTCGGGCGGGGCGCGGCCGGCCTCGTCAACGCGCTCGACCCGCACCTCATCACCGTGGGCGGCCTGGGTGCGGAGTTCCTTGACGTTGCGGGGGGACACGTCCTCGCCGCGTACCAGGACGGGCTGATGGCGTTCCGCTCGCTGCCGGCCCCGCCGCTGATCCCGGCGCGGCTGTCCGGCGACGGACCGCTGCTGGGCGCGGCCGAGCTGTGCTTCGACCGGGTGCTCACCGACGAGGGCATGCAGGCCTGGACGGCCGGGCTCGCGTCGCGGGACGACCGCTAAGGCGGGCTCCCGCCGCCGCCCCGGCTCAGGTAATCGAAGGTCCGCTCCAGCAGCCCACCGGCCCGGCGCAGATCGGCTGAGCTGGCGTCGGCCTCCTCACCGAGCCGCGCCTGCAGCGGGGCGGGGGACTCGAAGCCAGCCGCGGCGGCCAGTCCGGCCCCGATCCGCGCGGCACTGCGGACCATCTGGGGGTCCACCGACCACACCATCTCGAAGGTCCGGTCCGGGTCCCGGCGCGATTCCTGCCCGGGGCGCTCCCACGCCGCCAGGCACGCGGGGTTGTCCTCGGCGTCGCAGATCAGCGCCCACTCGCGGCGCAGTGGCGAGTCCCCGGCAATCGGAATCTCCGCGATCGGCCCCGGCTGATCCCGGCGCTCGCCGAAATCGGCGAAGACCACCGTCTGCTGCGCGGTGCCGGCCAGGTCCGTCCAGCGCGGGCGGGCGGCGCGGTAGAAGCGCACCCGCTGGAAACAGCCCACCAGGACCGGGTGCTGGGCCCGGGCGCAGCACTCGTCCTCGATCGCGTGGGTCACGGCCAGGAGCATGGTCTTCGCCATGACGTGCACGGGCAGATCGGGATGACGGCGGCGCAGCCCGGCGAAGATCGATGTCTCCCGGAACGGCACGGCCCCGGATAGAGCGTGCGCCACCGCCGCGGACAGCGACAGGCCCTGGGCCCGCCCGCGCAGCACCTCGGCGAGCAGGGCACAGTCTGCCTCCCGGTAGCGCCGCCGCCCGTTCGGCAACCGCTCCGGCCGGGGCAGCCCGTAACGCTGTTCCCAGTTCCGCAGCCCGGGGACGGCAATACCGGTCCGCCGGGAGACCTCGCCGATCGACAGCACGGCGGGGTCGTCGCCTGGCGGTTCCTCCGCCGTTGTAGACTTCATCAAGTTGATGACTCCAAGCTCGTCACGTTGACGAGATAATAGCGCGTGAGGAGGACGCAGTGACGATCGCCTCCCGTATCGACGGCCGCACCCGCCACCATGTCCCCGGTGACCTGAACCCTCCCGGCCGGCGCCACCCTCCGGTGCAGCGCGTGTACCCCACGCTCCCGGCCGACCCAGACCCGGCCTGGTGGCGGGAATCGGCCGCCTGCCGCCAGGCCGACCCCGAGCTGTTCTTCCCGATCAGCTCGATCGGCCGGGGTGCGGTCGAAGCCCAGCAGGCCAAGGCGGTCTGCGCCCGCTGCCCGGTCCGGCCGCGCTGCCTGGACTTCGCGCTGGCCACGGGCCAGGAGTTCGGCATCTGGGGCGGCTACGACGAGCGGGAGCTCCGGCTGCTGCGCCGCGAAGGACGCGCCGCCACCGAAGTCCCGGAAAGCGCCGGCTGACCTCCCGGCCCCCAGCTCCCGGCACTGACCGGCAGGCCGCCCCAGCTCAGTGGCCAGCGGATGATTCCGCTGGTCGGGGCGGGTCCCGGTCGGCGAGGCCGGAGGGATCAGGTGCTGCGCAGGCGGATGTTCTCACGCTGGACCCGTACTAAGACACCGTTGCGCTCCGATGGGTCTGGGCCTTTCCGGGACATAAGAATGCGGGCGCGCACATACTTGTTTCGCCATTACGACTGGCCGCTCGTCATTTAGGTCAGCTATAACCCAGCACACAGCTTTTGCTATAAACCGGAAAGCCCGGATCGGCGCGTCTGTCACCAGGCGATAAGGCTCGTCCGGGTCTGGTGACTTTGCCGCAGGTGAGCGATGCTTTTTCTGTTATATCCTCAGCACCCAGGTGGCGCCGTGACCGAGAAAGACGAGGATCGAACCGCGCTGGAAGAGACACCGGCGCACCCAGCGGTGGAACCGGGCCCGGCGGAGGAATCCCCGCCGCCAGCGGTCGGCGACGCCCTGGCGGTGCTGGGCGAACTGGCCGGCCGCTTCGACAAGGTAGAGGGGCACCTGTCGGAGTTTCACCGGCGCTCGGCACATCGCGAATCGCTTATCGACCGGTTGCACGAGGAGAACCAGCGGCTCCGCGGCGGAATCGGGCGGGTCGTCCTGGAGCCCGTGGTCGCGGACCTGATCCGACTGTATGACCAGCTGAGCCGGGAAGCACGCCGGCTCGGCGGACAGCACGGGCGGCTGCTGTCGTCGTTCGCCGAGGACGTCGCGCAGATCCTGGACCGCTGCGGATACGAGGTCTTCTCCGCGGAGCCCGGCGATCCCTTTCTGCGCGAGCGGCACCGCCCGCTGGCCGTGGTGCCCTGCGACGACGAATCCGGGCACAACACGGTGGCCGAGGTGGTCGCGGCCGGGTTCGTCGAGCGCGACACGGGCCGGGTCAGGCGCCCGTTGCACGCCCGTTTTCACCAGTACTCCCCCGGAAGCGGCGAGACCGGGCAGGCCCCCGGCGAAGCGCACTCACAGTGAGGCAACATGGCTACCTACGGAATTGACCTGGGCACCACCTACTCCTGCATCGCGTACGTGGACGAGACGGGACGGCCGGTCGTGCTGAAGAGCGCGGTGGGAGAAGACACCACGCCGTCCGTGGTGTACTTCGAGTCGCCCGAGAACGTGGTCGTCGGCCAGCAGGCGAAGGATTCCGCCCTGCTCGCCCCGCACCTGGTCGTGGAGCTGATCAAGCGGCAGATGGGACAGGACGCCCACTACCCGTTCCACGGGCAGGACCACACACCCGAGTCGATCTCCGCGCTGATCCTGCGTGAGCTGGCCCGGGCCGCCCGCGAACAGACCGGCGAGGAGGTCCATGACGTGGTCATCACCGTGCCGGCGTATTTCGGCGTCCTGGAGCGCGAGGCCACCCGTAAGGCCGGGCAGATCGCCGGGCTGAACGTGCTCGACGTCATCGCCGAGCCGGTGGCCGCCGCGCTGAGCTACGAGACGCTCGACCACGGCAGCGACCTGCGGCACATCTTCATCTACGACCTCGGCGGCGGGACGTTGGACACCACCGTTATCCGCATCGACGGTGACGACATCCAGGTCGTGTGCACCGACGGCAACCACCACCTGGGCGGGGCCGACTGGGATTCCGCGGTCATCAATTTCCTGCTGAACGGCTTCACCGAAGAGCACCCCCAGCTCGATCCGGCGGCCGACGAGCAGTTCATGCAGGACCTTGCCAGCTCCGCGGAGCAGCTCAAGAAACAGCTCAGTGCCACCCAGGCGCGCCGGTACAACGTGCGGTTCGACGGTCAGGTCGAGCCGCTCGAGCTGACCCGGGAACACCTGGAAGAGCTCACGTCGGAACTGCTCGAACGCACCATGGAGATCACCGAGAGGACGATCGCCACCGCGCGGGAAAAGGGCGTCGGGCACTTCGACGACGTCCTGCTGGTCGGCGGCATGACCATCGCGCCGGCCATCGCGCATGCGCTCCGGGAGCGGTTCGGGCTGGCGGCCCGGCTGCAGGATCCGCACCTGGCCGTGGCCAAGGGCGCCGCCCTGTTCGCCCTCATGCAGAAGGTGAAGGAGGGTCTGGCGGGCACCGCGGAGCACGGCACGGACGCGGGCACGGACGCGGGCACCACCCGGGAGGTGGCGGACCAGCTCGGGATCAGCGAGGAGCAGGTCCGCAGCATCGCGCGCAAACGGGTGGCGACCGTCGTGCCGCGCGCCTTCGGGCTCAAGGTCGTCGACATTAAGGACCCCGTGTTCGCCACGGATCCGGACCGCGCCCGGCATTACATCGTGCACCTGCTCACGGCGAACACCCCGCTGCCGGCCGACACCGGCCCGGAAACGTTCCGCACGGTCAAGGACGATCAGCGCGAGGTCAGCCTGGAGGTCTGGGAACAGGCCGGTTCGGTCGCCTCCGAGGAAATCGAGCACAACACGCACATCGGCGAGGGCGTCCTCAGCGAGCTGCCGGCCCGCCCGGCCGGGGCACCGTTCCAGGTCGTCTTCCACATCACCGAGACCGGGCTGCTGAAGGTGCACGGCCACGACGCCGACTCCGGCCGCGAGGTGCGTTTCGAGATCCAGATCGGCGGTCTCGACGAGGCCGAGATGCGGCGGGCCACCAGCGCGGTGGCCCGCTACGAGGTGAACGGATAGGTGGACTGGGATCGGGAGGGGTACCGCCGCGACGTACTGGACCCGGCGCGGCGGTCCGGCAACGTGCCTCCCCCCGATCTGTACGTGCGGTACGGCCTGCCGGGCGACATCGGCGACCCGGGGGTGTTCGCCGCGCACATTGCGGCGGTCCTCGGCTACTGGCGCGAGCTGGCGAACAGCCGGACGTACGCCCCGCTCGCCCAGGCCCTGATCACGGCGCACGGCACGCTGGACCGGAACGGGCGGCTCACCCTGCGACGTTTCACCGAGGGCCAGGCACACGCCCGCCAGGAGTCCCTGGAACGGCTGACGCGCCTGGCCGACACCGAAGCGGGCGCGGCCACGCACGCCGGGCCGGCCACGGTGACCCGGCTGCGCGACGCCGCCGGCGGGACGGTCAGCGACGCCGACGTCGCTGCGGCGCTCCGGTCGGCGGGTGTCCGGGTCGTCACGGAATTCCCGTCCCTGCCCCCCGCTCCGCACCCCAAGCAGGCCGACCTGGCCCGGTACCTCAAGCCGCTCGGCCGGTCACTGTCGGCCGAGGTCGTCTTCGGTGACGCCGTGGCCGCCGGCTTCCGGCTCCTGGGCGGGTTCCGGCTGGCCGACGGGCGGTCGCTGGACACCGGCGCGATCGCCGCGGCGCGGGGCCGGGTGGACGCCCGGCCCTACACGGATCCGGCCAGGGCGCCCAGCGAGAACGTCCTGGCCATCCTGCGCACCGCGGCGCGCCAGCCCGGAGAGCTGGACACGCTGCTGCTTTCTGAGGTCGTCGAACCGCTGCGGCAGCTGGCGCGCGCCGGGTTCCTCCAGCGGGGCATCGCCAGCCAGGCCGCCGAGCTCGGCCTGGACGAGAACGAGGCCGGGCTGATCGCGGCCGCCGTCCTCGCCCCCGACACTCTCGAGAGCCAGCGCCAGCAGGTCACGAACGAGCTGGCCGGGGGCAGGCTCCGCAGCGCGCAGCGGCTGGGGGCTGGACTGCCCGCCACCGATCCGCTGCACGAGCGGCTCGCGGCCCTGGACGCCGAGGTCGCCGAGCTCAGCCGGCGCGCCGACGCCGAACGGGCTCAGGACCAGCCTGAACGGGCGGCCAGCCTGCTGGCCCAGGCCGTGAACCTGGCCCGCGACGACGCCGGCCTGTCCGGGCGACTGGCCGCGCTGCCGCCGCCGGCGCCCCGCCCGGCGACGGCCCGGCTGGACGGGGACCACGTGGTGGTCATCTGGACCCCCAGCCCGGAGCTGGCCGGCCGCGTTCATTACCGGGTCATGCGCGGCCAGGACCTGGCCCCCGCCTCGCCCGCCGAAGGCACGCCCGTGCTCACGCGAACCGGACCGCACAGCGCCGAGGACACCGAGGCGCCGCCGGGGGCGGAGCTCTTCTACAGCGTCTTCGCCGGCCGCGGCGGCGAGGCCTGGTCGCCGCCAGCCGTGGCACCGCCGGTGATGTTCATACCGGACGTCACAGACATATCCGTAATGGCCGCCGAGACCTCGGCCGCCGTTACCTGGCGGCCGCATCCCGGGACGGAACGGATCCTGGTCGTCCGGGATGAGGACCGCGCGCCCCGGGCCCTGGACGAGGGGACACCGGTCGAGACGGTACTCACCGGGTTCACCGACACCGGACTGCGCACGGGGACCGAATACTACTACCGGATCGTGGCGGCCTACCGGACCCCTGGCGGCCAGCGCCATCTCTCGCCCGGGGTCGTCGAGCGGGCCGTACCCGAGCCCCAACTTGAGGCCGTCACCGACCTGGGCATCGCCGGGCCCGCCGAAGGCGCGCGCGTGGTGATGGCCAGCTGGACGCCTCCGGCGTACGGTCAGGTGCGGCTCGCGCTGGGGAGCAAGCCGCCGCCGTGGCCGCCCGGCACCGTGCTGCGGCCCGGGGAAACGGCCCGGCTCCGGGTCATCTCCGGGGTGCCGCGCCGCGGCCGCGACGGACGCGAGACGCTGGAGGTCCGCCTGCGGCCGGGCCGTCACTACCTGCTGGCGCTGACCGTAGGACGCAACGTCTCGGTGGTCGGCCAGGCGACCGAGGTCCAGCTGGCCGAACCGGTCCGCGAGCTGACCGCGCACCGGATGCACGACGAGGTGCGGCTGGGCTGGGTCTGGCCCGGCGGCGCGACCGACGCGCTGGTGCGGTGGCCGGGCGGCGAGCACCGTTGCTCCCGCCGCGTCTACGACGACGAGGGCGGCGTGGTGGTCACGGTCGGGCCCGCGGAGGTGGCCATCGAGGTCCGCGCGCTCTACCCGCAGCCCAGCGGCCGGGCTCACCGCACCGGCCGCGCAGGTCCGGGTGCCCGCCCGGGGGATGGCGGTCCACTACCGTATCCGCCGGGCGAGCCGCTGGCACCCGCAGCGGCGGCTCGTCGAACTGTCCGCCGAGCGGGAAACCCGGCTGCCCGCCCTGATCGTCGTGCAGTCCACCGGCCCGTACGCTCCGGACGACCCGGCCGAGGGGGAAACGGTGGAGCGGGCCGGACCGCAGCCCATCGCGCCGGGCCAGCCGGTGACGATCGCCGTGGAGGTGACGAAGCGGCCCATCTGGCTGGCCTGCTTCGTCGACCCCGCCACCACCGGGGCGGACGGGGCGGACGGGGCGGGGCAGGTCCTGCTCTTCCCGCCGCCCGCGGCCGAGATGAGGATCCGGTGAGGCTGGGGTCCAGCCCGCGGCTGTACTGCCCGTACTGCTACGAGGCAACCTCCGCGCGGCAGATCTGGTTCCGGTGCGCCTGCCGGATCAGCCGGTCCGGCCGGCGCTGCGCCCCGAAGGTCGACCCGGTGCTGCGCGACCGCACCGGCCGCACTGAGGCGCTGCCGCCGCCGTTCGGCGGCGACGGGCGGCGCAGCTCCGCGCCCTGCCCCGGCTGCGGGGACGAGACCACGATCAGGATCTGCCCGGTCTGCCACAGCCGGCTTCCCGTGCAGTTCGGGAAGGTACCCAGCCGGCTGATCGTGCCGATCGGCGCCAAGGAGGCCGGGAAGACGGTGTTCATGACGGTCCTCGTCCACGAACTGATGCACCAGACGGGGCAGCGGCTCAACGCGGCACTCACCGGCGCCGATGACTCCACTCGCGAGCGGTTCACGTGCGACTACGAGCGGCCGATGTACCGGGATTCGGAACTCCTGGCCCCGACGACGACGGCGGCCGGGACGCCGCACCGGGCACCGCTGCTGTTCCGGTTCACCACCGAGGGCCGTGGCCGCCGTGCACCGCAGCGCACGCTGCTGTCGTTCTTGGACACCGCCGGTGAGGACCTGCGCACGCAGCGGTCCGTGGAGCAATGCGTCCGCTATCTGGGCGCGGCCGACGGCATCTTGCTGCTGCTGGACCCGCTGCAAATGCCGGGGGCGCGGGGACTGGCCGCGGCGGGCAGCCGGTTGCCCACGCCGGGCACCACCGGCGACGAACCGGCCAACGTGCTGGAGAACGTCACCGATCTCATCCTGGGCGCCCAGGTGAAAAAACCGCGCGGCCGGATCGGCAAACCGCTCGCCATCGTGTTCACCAAGATGGACGCGCTGCTGCACGACCTGAAGGACACCAGCCCGCTGCTCCGCCCGCCGCCCCGGACGCCGTACTTCGACGATCGCGACAGCCTGGAGGTGCATACCGAGATGCAACGGCTGCTCGCCCGGTGGAACGGCTCCCGGATCGATCAGATCGCGCAGCTGAACTATCGCCACTACCGCTATTTCGGGGTATCCGCGCTCGGCGAATCACCCACGGCGGACAATCGCGTTTCGGCCCGAGGCATCCGCCCGTACCGGGTGACCAGCCCGATCTTGTGGATCCTCGCGCAGTTCGGCATCATCCCGGTGAAATGAGGCGGGCATGGCCTTTCAGCAGCTCTACTACACGTCCTGCGAGCACGGCCTCGGCGGCTACGGCGGATACCAATTCAACGCGGTCACCCCCGGGGTCGCGCCGGCCGTGCTGCGCGAGGTGGAAGAGCGGACCGTCTACGAGCCACCACGCTGGCTCTTGGCCGAGCCGCACCCCGATGAGCCGGAGGCCTACCCGGTCGCGTTCTCGTACGGAACGAGCGAGGTGCCGGGCACGGCCATCGCCACGCACGTGGTGTTCACCGGGGCCGACTATTCAGGACGCCCCGGCAACTACTTCGTCCACGCCCTCGTCACCGGGACGCCGGAGCAGGATTTCGGCCCGCTGCTGCCGGCCGAGCTGTGGGGGTCGGGGCTGTGGCACAGCCGCCCGGCCGACGGCACCGAACTGCCGCCGCTGCCCGGGCCGCCGCCGCGCGGCGTCATCGACCGGCCGGGCAGCCAGGCGTTCCTGGACGCGCATGCGGCCGGGGATGTCCTGCCGGAGCTGCTCACGGCCGTGAGCCGGGCGATGGCCGGAGAGTCACCCGTGCTCGTGGCCGGCCACGACGCGACCGAGAACGCCTGGTGGATCGCGGCCGTCTGCTACCTCCTGGGTGAGCACCTGGGCCGCCGGGTGACGTTCACCACCTACAGCCACCGGCCCAGCTACGCCCGCTACCACCTCATCGGGGTCCTGCCAGGCATGGTGCCGCCCGATGCGGGCACCGGTTTCCAGCTGTTCGACCTGGCCGCCGGGCAGGCACCGGACGGCGGCGTCCATCCGCTGGCCGCCCTGCTCGCGGACATTGGGGTGATGGCGACGGCGGGATTGTGGCAGCAGGCGGCGGTCTTCTCGTCGGGGACGGAGGAAGACCTGGACGGCTGGCTGGCGCCGGTCGCGGTGGCGGCGGGCGTGCTCGGCCGGCCGCTGTCCCCCGGCGAGGCCGACGCCGTGGCCGGGTGGCTGCCCGCCGCGGCCGGGTGGCTGCCGGCCCAGGTCACCGACGTCGGGCTCGGCGTCGCGCTCGCCCAGCCCGCGGACACGCTGGCGGACGGCCGGCTCATGGGCCTGCTGGACCTGGCCCGGCGGCTGCCCGCCCCGGCCCGGGCCGACCACCTGGAACGCCTGCTGACCGGCCGGGCCGTCGCGCATCTGCGCGCGGGTGAGCCAGCCACGCCGGTCCCGCTCGGCAGCCCGGCCGCGGAGATCGCGGGCGACCAGGCCATCGGGCTCCTGGGCACGGCCACGCCGGCGACCGCGATGGCCGTTCTGGAGTGGGCGGCCGCCTCCGGGGTCATGCTCCCGGAGGAAGAACTCGAACGGTACGGGCGGGCGCGCCTTGATCCGGCGCTGCCGGACCCGCAGGCCCCCCGGCTGCTGCGGTGCTACCCGGCCGTGCTGCGCGGGCTGCTCGAACGGCTGGCCGCCGAGCCACCGCAGGTGACCGGGGTGCTACTGCGCGGGTCCCTCGGCGGCCTGCTCAACCGCGACGACCTGGCCGGGCATCCGGAGCTGACCGAACTGTGGCTCATCCAGTCGGTGGCGCGCGGTGACCGGGAGCCGCTCCGGGCCTTCGACGAGATCGTCGACGTCCGGGACGGCGCCCGGCGCTCGCCCCGGGTCGACGTGCCCCTGCTGCGCCTGCTGTGGCCTGGGGGATGCCCGGCGGACGACATCACGGCACTGCTGGGCGCGCTCACCGGTCCCGATCCCGCGACGCCCGATGTCCTGGACTGGCTGGGGGCGGAGATCGGAGCCGTCCCGGCCCGCGGGACCACGACGGACGGCTGGCTGCGGCTCGCCCAGGCGCTCACCGGGCAGCCGATCCTGGAGATGCTGCCGGAGGGGGCCGCCCGCCCGGTGCGGAACGCGGTCCGCATCCTGCCGCTGCTAGATCTTGCGCAGCGGGGCGGCCCGCAGGGCAGCGTGGCGGTCTTCCCGCGCCTGTTCGGCGAGTACGCAGCGGCTGACCCGGACACCCGCCGCCTGCTGGAACGGGAACTGCCCAGGCTGCTGGCCGAAGCCGACCCGCTGGAGGAGGCCCTGCGCGGCTGTCCCAAAGACGTGGCGGCGGTGCTCTGCCTGAGCCTGAGCGAACGGCTGGCGCCGCTGCCGGCCGATGTCAGGCTCGCCCGCCGGACCTTCGTGGCGCTCGCCCATCCGGACGTGCTCGCCCAGCCCGTCCTGGTGGAGCGGTTGTCGGGTGCCTTCGAGCAGGTCACCAAGTGGCGCCGCCGCGATCTGGCCGCCCTGGGCCAGACCTTCGAGGGCGATGAACAGCTGGCGCGGTCCTTCCGGGCCTGGCGGGACGCTCACCGTGGCGCCCTGAGCCGGAAGCTCCTGGGCGGAAGCTCCCGGACACCGGAAGAGCAGTCATAACCGCCAGCCGCACGAAGGGAAGCCAGACCGATGCCGGTCATTTACGCGGTGCTCTTCATCGTCGCCGCGCTGGTCTACCTGGCCTACTTCGCCTGCGCGCTGCCGATCGTCGTAATATCCGCCTTCGTCAGCTACGGCCTCGGGCTGCCGGTCGCCTACCTCGTGGGCCTGGCCCAGGTTCTGGTCGTCCGGCCCGCCGGGCTGCCCAGCCCGGGCCGCCGGCTGAAACTGCCCGCGGACGCCGACCCGGCCGTGCCGCAGTATTTCTACGGCCCCGCCGTCGTCGACGCGGATCACGCCGTCCGGGTCGCCTACGACAACTGCCGGAAGCTCTGGCAGCAAGGCGCCCGGGCCGTCCTAGCGGCGTTCAGCACGGACACGGTCCTGCTGACCTGCCCCCTCGGAATCGGAGGGGCCATCGGAATGGCAGCCGGCACGGCGGCCGGGGCCGTCGTCACGGCCGGGTGCGCCATCGTTCATCTCCTCACGGTCGGTGTCTCGGCCGCGGCGGTGCGGGCGGCCGGAACGGTCCTGCGCGGGGCCGATTCGGCGGTGCTACGGATCAAGAACATCCGGATGGTCTGCCCCGACTGCTACGAGCGGGTGCCGTACCCCGGGTACGAGTGCCCCGGCTGTACGCGCCGTCACCTCGACGTCCGGCCGGGACGGTTCGGCATCGTGCGGCGCCGCTGCCGCTGTGGCACCCGGATGAACACCCTGTTGCTGTTCGGATCGTCGCGGATGAGCGCGTTCTGCCCGTATTGCGGGCATGTGCTGGAGCACCGGCCGGGCCAGGCGCCGGAGATCGTGCTGCCCTTCTTCGGCGCGGCCGGCGCGGGCAAGACGCGCCTGCTGTTCAGCATGGTCGTCCAGCTTCAGATGTGGAACGAGAGCGGGCAACTCGGCGCCGAGTTCGGCGACGCCGCCACCACGCGCGAACTCAGCATGGCCGGCTCGATCCTGCGCTCCCAGACGGCCACGACCAAGACCGCCGTTCAGCTTCCCCGGGCCTACATCATCCGGCTGACCCCGGCGCACGGAACCCGCATCCTGCTCATGTTCGACGCGGCGGGCGAACTTTTCTATAGCACCGAACGGACCCAGGAACTGCGGTACCTGAGCAAGGCGCGCACGTTCATTCTCGTCATCGACCCGCTGTCGGTGCCGGCCTTCTGGGACCGGCTGCCGCCCGGCCGCCAGACCGCGCTGGGCGAGATGCGCTCGACCGCCCCGTCACCCGACCTGGCCTACCAGCAGGCGTACCAGGAGATCGAGGGGATGGGCGTGCGGCTGCGGAAGGTGCGGCTCGCCGTCGTCTTCAGCCGGGCCGACCTGATCGACGCCCCGGGCAGCGATATCGCCGAGTGGGCGAGTGACGTCCTGGGCCTGGGCAACCTGGTCCGGTCGGCGCGGCTGAACTTCAGGGAGGCCCGGTTCTTCTTCACCGCCTCGGTCATGACGGGCGAGGTCATGCACGAATCCATTCCGGCGCTGATGAGCTGGGTGCTGGGCCGTCACAGCAGCACATTGACCGAGGAGGCATCGTGACCGGTCCGGTCGAGAAGGAGTCCTATCGGTCGCAACGGCGCTTCATCTTCATCTTCACTGCGACGCTGGCCGTAATCGTCGCGCTTATCGTCACTGGTCTCGTGCTCTGACCCGGGGCCTGGCAATCTGAGGGCATGGCAGATTCGTTCGCGGCGCGGTTCGCGTCGGTCCGCGCCCGGTTCGGGCCGCCGGTGTGCGGGCTGCCTCGCGATCGCTGCCGTCGGCCGGGCCCGGCGTCGGGGCCCTGCGGGCGAAAGCCGCCGCGCTCGCGGCCGAACTCTCATCCGCGCTGGGCGTAGATGCCAGGCCAATTGACTGGGGATAGGGCCATTGGACCCTAGCCGGGCTACGTTGGGCGGTTGATTCTCAGCACACGGCCGGCCAGCCCACCACCTGCGGATGAGCCGGCCGCTCGGAACGCAACGAGGCGGTCCGGTAGCCCCTGAGGCGGGGGAGGCTGTTATGCAGTTCAGTACCAGTGACGGAACGACGGCGCCGGGAGGGCCCCGCGGCGCGGAGATCTTCGGGCACCCGCTGCTCAACAAGGACGCGGCCTTCACCGCGCGGGAGCGGGACGAGCTCGGGCTGCGCGGCCTGCTGCCCTGGCGGGTGGCGACGATGGACGAGCAGGTCGAACTGGAACTGGAGCACCTGCGCGGCAAGCAGAGCGACATGGAAAAGTACATCGGGCTGATGGCGCTGCAGGACCGGAACGAGACCCTTTTTTACCGGCTGCTGAGCGACCACCTGGAAGAATTGGCCCCGATCGTGTACACGCCGACGGTGGGCGAGGCCTGCCAGCGATTCAGCCACATCCTGCGGCGGCCGCGCGGCCTGTGGCTCACGCCCGAGGACATCGGCCGGATACCGGACATGCTGCGCCAGGCCGACCGCCCGCACGTGTCCCTGATCGTGGTGACCGACGGCGAGCGCATTCTCGGACTCGGCGATCAGGGCGCCGGCGGGATGGGCATCCCTGTCGGGAAGCTCTCGCTCTACACGGCGGGCGCCGGGATCGATCCGGCGCGGACCCTGCCGATCTGCCTGGACTGCGGCACGGACAACGACGAGCTGCTGGGTGATCCGCTCTACCTGGGCTACCCCAAGCGACGGTTGCGGGGCCCCGACTACGACGCGTTCATCGAAAGCTTCGTCAGCGCCGTCCGCGGCACCTTTCCCGGGGCCGTGCTCCAGTGGGAGGACTTCAAGCAGCACAACGCGATCCGGCTGCTGGACGCCTACCGGCACACGCTGCCCAGCTTCAACGACGACATCCAGGGAACCGCGGTGGTGGTGCTGGCCGGGATCTTGGCCGCGATGCGCTCGCTAGGCCGGAACCTGCGCGACCAGCGGCTGGTACTGGCCGGGGCCGGGGCCGCGGGAATCGGGATGGCCCGGCTCGTCAGCCAGGCCATGCGGGCCGACGGGGCGTCGCCCGAGGACGTGCGCACGCGCATCGTGATGACCGACTCACGCGGGCTGGTCTTCGAAGACCGCAACCACCTGGACGTGGACAAGCAGTGGTTTGCGCTCCCAGTGGATGCCCTGGCCCGGTACGGCTTCACCGCCGCCCCGGGCTATGACCTGGAGACCGTGATCCGGCAAATCGCGCCGACCATTCTGATCGGCACCACCGCCACGGCCGGGGCCTTCAGCGAGATCGCGATCCGCGAGATGGCGGCGCGCACGCCGGTACCCATCATCTTCCCGCTGTCCAACCCGACCAGTCACACCGAGGCCGTCCCGGCGGACATCCTGGCCTGGAGCGACGGCCGCGCGCTCGTCGCCACCGGCAGCCCGTTCGGTCCCGTCGAGGCCGGCGGCCGGACCCGGGTAATCGCGCAGGCCAACAACCTGTACACGTTCCCCGGCATCGGCCTGGGCACGATCGCCGCGCGGGCCCGCTCGGTAACCGACCCGATGCTGCTGGCCGCCGCCACCACCCTGGCTGGCCTGGTGCCCGGATCCCGGCTCGATGAGGGAGCCCTGTACCCGCCGCTGGCCGGGCTCCGGCAGATCTCCCGCACGATCGCGATCGCGGTCGCCCGGGAGGCTCAGCAGGCGGGCCTGGCGCGGATGGATCCCGGGCTCGACGCCGAGCAGGCGGTGGACGCCGCCATGTGGGCGCCGCAGTACTAGCCCGGTACGGGGGGCAGGCCGTCGGCGAGGACGTTGAGCAGGTCCTCCAGGACGTCGGCGGGCACCTGGCTGCCGGTCCAGTCGGCCCAGCGCATGCCGATGAAGTTGCCAACGCCGGTGTAGAGGTAGGCGACAAGCCCCCGGCTGGCGGCTAGACCAGCACCAGCCCGGCCTTCACACCTGGACCACCCCATCCGGGCGCCAGTACACCACCGGACCCACCACCTACCCCATCTGACGGGCGACGGAGGTTGGTCCGAGCGGTCCGCGCAGGCTATGACCCGCTTGGGTTGCGGAGCGAGGGAAAATGGGGTTATGGATTTCGCGCCGGATGGCTCCGCGGTGGGCAGGCCACGGGAGTGGCTGGCCATGCCCGGCGGTCGGATCCGGCCCGTGGTCTCTGTTCCGGCCGATGATGGCACGACCGAGTTGCTCGCGTATGATGCCTGGCTGGCGCGGCTACGGCCCACCTGCCGGTGCGGCAGGCCCCGCCTCGGCTCCGGCCGGACCTGCGGAAGCGCGGAGTGCATTGCCGTGCTGAGCGCTAGCCAATAACCGACGCTCCAGCTCGCGTACGCAGCACGTCATCGGGCGACGGGCCAGGCGGCGAAACCCATGACGCGTTCCCTGAGCCCAGAACGGTCCCGGACACCGCGACGCACGTCCTCTCGACAGCTAGCTGGAGCCAGACGGCCGGCCCGAACGGAAATTCCCTGTGCTCCGAGGGTAAGCGCTGCCCCGAAACGACGGTGAGTGGCCCAGGAGACGAGGTGAGTGGCACCCGGGGACGACGGCCGGCGCCGGTAGGAGGAATGTTCCGCACGCTGCTGACCGGCGGAAGCTTGTCATTGCGCAGCGACGGTGCGAGGGTAAGAGCGATCAATTGATGCTGCTCCATCCCGGCCATTAAAGTTTCAACGTGACCGCACCCCAGTTCCCGGAATCATCGCTGGCTGCCGGAAGACGATTTCGTGGCCCATTTCGCGGCGGACGTCGATCCGGCCCAGGCCCGGGTCATGTACGCGGTGCAGCAGGCGCTGGCGGCGTCCACGCTCCAGGATGTGATGGGCGTGCCGGCCTGGAAATCACATCCCCCCTGGTTCCTGGTCGCCGCGAACGACGAGGCCATCCCGCCCGATGCCGAGCGCCAGTTCGCCGCGCGGATGGGCGCCACCACCTCGGAGGTCGCGTCCAGCCACGTGGCCATGGTCTCCCACCCCGCCGAGGTGGCCCAGCTCATCGAGACCGCCGCCAGCGCCGTCCAGTCCGCCGGTTGACCGGGACGCCGGACAGTGGCACGCGAAACGCCCTGGAGGACGGCTACCGCCGGTGGACCGAGGCCCTCCGCCGCCGGGGCTGGCTGGATTGAGCAATTGAGCAATTGAGCAATTGAGCAAGGGCGCGGGGTGCGGCGACGGCTCCCGCTAGGTCCGTTCGGTCAACTGATCGGCTGACCGGCACCCTGAGCGTGAGCACGGGCCAGCGGCGACCGCGTGATGCCACCCGAGCATGGCCGGCGCCTCGCCGGGCTTTTGCCGCAGGGACGGCTGACCGAGGTCGACGACAGCTACCCGCTCATCCCCCTGGTCCAGCCGGCCGGGCTCGCTCAGCTCATCCGGGAGTTCAAGGTCTAAAGTTTCCGGGGTGGGCGGTGATACGACAGGGCGGTTGGATAGCTGGCTCTGGTCGGTGCGGCTGGCCAAGACCCGCTCGGCCGCATCCAGTGCCTGCCGGGCCGGGCATGTCCGGGTCAACGGGGCACGGGTCAAGCCCGCGCATCCGGTCCAGGCCGGTGATGAGGTGCGGCTGCGCCAGGAAGGACGCGAACGCGTCGTGGTCGTCGCCCGGGTCATCACCAAGCGGGTCGGCGCCCCCGTGGCCGCCGAGTGCTACATCGACCACAGCCCGCCCCCGCCGCGGCGCGAGGAGAGGGTCACGGTCGCGGCGCGCGAGCGGGGTACCGGCCGTCCGACCAAGCGCGAGCGCCGCAGTATCGACAAGCTGCTCGGACGGCCGGCCCGCTGATCTGACGCCCGCTGACTTGAGGCCCGCTGACTTAAGGCTCGCTGAACTAAGTAATGTCCCACCTTCGGCGCTTCGTGCGCGGCCCACGGGCCCAACATGAACATCTGGCCCCTTTCCACGCTGGTCTGCGCCATGAAAAGATCTTTGCCGAGGGACCAGCGGCCCTTCGAGGCCGCTTCGCGGGCGGCGAATCCTCCCAAGCCTGCGGCGAACAACGCATGGGGGCAGACGTGAAAGCACTTCATAAGCCCACGCAGGACTGGACGGTGGTGCTCCGGCGCCAGCCGGTCCGCATTGTGGACGGACAGCCAGAAGGCGGCTACACCAGCATGTTCGAGCTCATCTGCTGCGACTGCGGTGACCATCCCGAGCGGGACTACCGCGAGGTCCCGCGCGAGCTTCAGCGGATCCGCGGGCCGTACCCGATCGCGGCGGGCGTAGAAGCATATATGAAGCACGTCGAGGGGCACCCCAGCTGACAGGCCTGCTCACCCTCACCCGTTACGGGTGGGGTGAAGCGGCGCATGCCCGGCGTACGGTGCCGTTGGCATGAGCTTGCTGTCACTCACAGATCCGGGGGTCCTGCAGATGTTTCGCAGACGGCAGGAGCGGCGCGAAGGCCGCGACGCCACACGGTACCAAATGCGCCAGCGCGTGATCTCAATCGGCGATGACTACGTCATCGAGAACGATCGCGGTGAGCGCGCATTCAAGGTGGACGGCAAGGCTCTGCGGGTCCGCAAGACACTGTTGTTCGAGGACATGCACGGGCACGAACTGTGCAAGATCCAGGAACGCATGCTCCGGGTCAGGGACAGTATGGAGATCGAGGATCCCAGTGGCCGCCGGATGGCGATGGTCAAGAAGGCCATGATCACACCCGTGCGCGAGCGCTGGGTCGTCAAGGTCGAAGACGGCCCGGACCTGCACGCCCAGGACAACATCGTCGACCACGAGTACACGATCGAGCGCGACGGAGACAAGGTCGCCGAGGTCTCCAAGCGGTGGTTCAGGGTCGCGGACACCTACGGGGTCGAGGTGGCGCCGGGCGAGAACGACATCCTGATCTTGGCCACGACCGGCGTGATCGACGAGATGGCGCACCCGGACCGGTAAACCCGCGGTGCAGTCAGCGGCTTCCGCACCGTTTGGTCAACCTACAAACGGGCGTTCTCGCTTCAGCTCCTCGCGGGCGATCGAGCGGCGGTGGACGGCGTCGGGCCCGTCAGCAATGCGCAGGCTGCGGGCCCAGGCGTAGAAATACGCGAGCGGCGTGTCGTCGCTGACGCCCATGCCGCCGAACACCTCGATCGCCCGGTCGATCACCGCGGTGGCCATCGCCGGCGCGGCTACCTTGATCGCCGCGATCTCTGTGCGCGCCCCCTTGGCGCTGTACCTGTCGATCAGCCATGCCGTCTTGTACACCAGCAGCCGGGCCTGGTCGATGTCGATACGCGACTGGGCGATCAGCTCCCCCACCACACCCTGGCCAGATAGGTGCTTGCCGAACGCCACTCGCGACTTCGCGCGGTCCACCATCAGGCCAAGGGCACGCTCGGCCATCCCGATAGCACGCATCGCATGGTGAACTCGGCCCGGACCGAGGCGGGCTTGGGCGATCATGAACCCATCCCCCTCGGCGGCCAGCATGTTCGACGCCGGCACCCGTACGTCACGGAACACGATTTCAGAGTGCCCGTGCTGGTCCTGGTAACCAAAGATGGGCAGCTGCCGCTCGATTGTCAGGCCCGGAACGTCCCGGGGCACCAGGATCATCGACTGTTGCCGGTGCGTCTCCGCTGTCGGGTCGGTCTTGCCCATCACGATGAAGACCTGGCACCGCGGGTCGGCGGCTCCGCTGATCCACCACTTGCGGCCGTTGATCACATAGTCGTCACCGTCACGGACCATTTGGGTGGTGATGTTCGTCGCATCCGAGGACGCCACGTCCGGTTCGGTCATCGCGAACGCCGACCGGATCTGTCCGGTGAGCAGCGGTTCGAGCCATTGCCTCTTCTGCTCCGGCGTCGCGAACAGGTGCAGCGTTTCCATGTTGCCGGTGTCCGGGGCCTGGCAGTTGATGGCCTCCGGTGCAATTACCGGCGACCATCCCGAGATCTCCGCGACCGCCGCGTACTCCAGGTTCGACAATCCTGATATCTCGGGCAGGAAGAGGTTCCACAGATCCCGCCTCCTCGCCGACGCCTTCAGCCGCTCCAGCACCGGAGGATGCGCATGCGGATCGTTGCTCGCCCGCCACTGCTCATACTCCGTCTCTGCGGGGAATACCTCCTCCCGCATGAACTCCCACATCCGCGCACACACTTCCTCCGCCCTCGGCGATAGCCCGAAGTCCATTTCTTAATCCTCCTCGAGCCTGCTGAGCCCTTCTTCGGCGATCTTCAGCACCTCTCGGTCGAGATTGCCGAAGTCCTGAACGAACAGAGGGCTCGCTCGGTGATCTATGGCGGATTGGGACCACCGTCACCCCTACCGTCAGGCTTCCCCAGCAAACAGGACTTGCTGGTAAAGATTCCCGCCATCACGATGATGGAGGCAGTATGGGCGCAGTGGATCTGGGAAGAGAAGGACGGAGCCGGATCATCAGGGAGGCTGGATCATTGGCAGGTAACACCGCCGTGCCGGACATGCGGCTGGAACTCGTACCGATTCCGGTGTCCGACGTCGACCGGGCGAAGGCGTTTTACCAGCAGGCTGGGTTTGGGAATCTGCACGACACCCAGGTCACGGACACGATGCGCGTTGTGCAGCTCACCCCGCCGGGGTCGAGTTGCGCCATCGTCTTCGGCACGGGGATGGGTCCGATCACCGACATGACCCCCGGTTCGGTCAAGGGCATCCATCTTGTCGTGGCGGACATGGCTGCGACCCGGGCCGCTCTGACGGCGCGCGGCATCGAGCTGAGTGATGTCGACGACATGGGCGGGGTCCTCTACTCCTATTTCAGCGATCCGGACGGCAACCTGTGGGCTCTGCAGCAGTGGCCCGCCGGCTACCAGCCCTAGCCGCGGCGCGCGGCCCTTGCCGGACAGCTCCCGAAGCCGGAAAATTTGGGCATCTAGACAGTCCGTCGAGAATTGCGCACGGAGTTTGCGGACGAGCTGGCCAGGAGACCGGCTGCTCGCGGCAGGCAGTGGCTCGCGCCCGGAGTTGCAGGGCGCGGAAGTACCCCAGGCGGAGCGCCAGGAGGTGGAGATGACTGGACAGCGAGTCCTCGGAATGATTCTCGCAGGCGGAGCGGGTGAGCGCCTCGCGCCTCTGACCGCGGACCGGGCCAAAGCAGCTGTTCCCTTTGGCGGCCTGTACCGGCTGGTGGATTTTGCGTTGTCCAACCTGGTCCATGGGGGTATCCGCCGGATCTGCGTGCTTACCCAGTACAAGAGCCACAGCCTGGACCGGCACATCACCACCACCTGGCAGCTGAACAGCCTGCTAGACAACTATGTGACGGCGGTCCCGGCGCAGCAGCGGCTCGGCCCGCGCTGGCAGACCGGCTCGGCGGATGCGGTCTACCAGTCGCTGAACCTCATTGATGACGACCGGCCCGACCTCGTGGCGGTCTTCGGGGCCGATCACGTGTACCGGATGGACCCGATGCAGATGATCCACCAGCACACGGCCTGGGCCGCGGGAGTCACGGTAGCGGCGATCCCGGTACCGAGGATTCACGCGACGGACTTCGGCGTGGTGCAGACCGCGCCGGACGGCCACCGCATCAAGGCGTTCCTGGAAAAGCCTGCCGACCCGCCGGGGGGTCCTGGCCAGCCGGATGAGGCATTCGCGTCTATGGGCAACTACGTGTTCGACCGGGATGTGCTGGTGGAGGCGCTGAGGAAGGACGCGGCCGACGACGGCAGCGGGCACAGCATCGGCGGTGACATCATCCCGATGCTGGTACGAGAGGGCGCCGCGCACGTCTATGATTTCCGGCACAACACAGTTCCCGGTGCCCAAGCGCGCGACGTGGACTACTGGCGGGACGTCGGGACGCTCGATTCCTATTTCGACGCGCACATGGACATGTGTGCGTTGCATCCGGTGTTCAGCCTCAACAACAACCGGTGGCCGATCCTGACCCAGGTGCTTTCGCAGCCGCCGGCCAAGCTCGTGCGTGACGAAGGCGGCCGGGCGGGGCGGGCGATCGACAGCGTGATCAGCAACGGCGTCGTCATCTCCGGCGGGCTGGTGCGTAACTCGGTCCTGTCGCCGGGGGTCCGGGTGGACAGCTATTCGCGGGTGGACCGGGCCGTCATACTGCACAATTCCCATGTCGGCCGCCGGGCCGTGGTCCAGAACGCCATTCTGGACAAGAATGTCGTCGTCCAGGAGGGCGCGACGGTCGGCGTGGAGGAGAAGCACGACCGGGCCCGCGGTTTCATAGTGTCCAGCGGCGGCATCACCGTGGTCGGCAAGGGACAAGTGGTGACGCCATGACCGCCGGCAACCCTGACCACGCTCCCCCACGCGTTAGTTAGCCGCACAAGTAGCGCCCATGGCGCGGGCCAGCGGCCGGACTGCGGTGCGGTTCGGCCGTCGGCGGGCAACCGAGGCCCGGGCCGGGCCCGCCACCACGCCGGCGACCTTCCGGGTGCCGGGTTCTCGACGCCACTCAGCGCAGCGGCGCGAACCGTGCGGTGAAGTGCCGGAGCTGCCGGGGCTGGGACACGATGCGCATGCCGGGAAGCCCGGCGGCCCGGCGGGCCACCCGGATGACGACCTCGATCACGTAGTCGATGTGGCTCTGGGTATAGGTGCGGCGGGGAATGGCAAGGCGTACCAGGTCCATGGCGGCCGGGGTTTCTGTGCCGTCGGGGTGCAGGCCGAACATCACGGTTCCGATCTCGCAGGCCCGCACCCCGCCTTCCTCGTAGAGCGCGCAGGCCAGTGCCTGGCCCGGATAGTGCAGCGGGTCGAGGCGAACCAGCATGGCGCGCGCGTCGACGAAGACCGCGTGACCCCCGAAGGGGACAACGACCGGGATCCCCGCCGATTCCAGCGCCTCGCCGAGGTAGGCGACGGAGCGTACCCGGTAGCACAGGTAGTCGTCGTCAACGCACTCGCGCAGTCCCTGGGCGATCGCCTCCAGATCACGGCCGGCGAGGCCGCCATAGGTGGGGAAGCCCTCGGTGAGGATCTCCAGGTTGCGGCAACTTTCGGCCAGGCTGTCGTCGTTGAGTGCAAGCCAGCCGCCGATGTTGGCGAGCGGGTCCTTTTTCGCCGACATCGTCATCCCGTCGGCCAGGGCCGCCATTTCCCGGACAATGCCGGTGACTGAGACGTTGGCGTACTCCGGCTCCCTGGTCTTTATGAACCACGCATTCTCCGCGAAACGGCAGGCGTCCAGGAAGAGCGGCTTCGCGAAGCGGTCACAGACCTCGCGGACCGCCCGGATATTGGCCAGGCTGACCGGCTGGCCGCCGCCAGAGTTATTCGTGATCGTCAGCATTACCAGCGGGACCGCGTCGGGCTGCGCGGCGAGAAGTCGCTCGAGCGCTCCGACGTCCATGTTGCCCTTGAACGGGTGCCGCGTTGACGGCTGGAGCCCTTCCGGGATGGGCAGGTCGACGGCCTGCGCGCCGGTGAACTCGATGTTGGCGCGGGTGGTATCGAAATGGGTGTTGTTCGGGATGACCTGGCCGGGTCTGGCCGCTGCGGTGAACAGGATCTTCTCGGCCGCACGGCCCTGATGGGTGGGCAGGACGTGCCGGAACGGGAACAGGTGGGTCACCGCATCGCGGAACCGATAGAACGAGGGGGCTCCCGCGTAGGCTTCGCTGCCTCGCTGGATGCCGGCCCACTGCTCGGCCGACATCGCTCCCGTCCCTGAGTCGGTGAGCAGGTCGATCAGCACGTCCTCGGCCCGCAGCTCGAACAGGTTGTATCCCGCGGCGGCCAGAGCCGCCGCCCGCTCCGCCCGGGTGGTCAGCCGCATCGGCTCGACCGAATGAATCCGGAACGGCTCAATAATCGTCCGGAACAGCTCGTCCGTCACCGGCCGGCGCCTCCTCGAGCCCATGCGCTTCAGGAGTTCTCCGCGATCTCGCGAACCCTCGGACTCGCGCTGCCTCGAGGAACCGCACTCGAAATGCCCTGCTGAGCTATGTGATCGTATGCCCTGGCCACGAGCCGTCGCCACCAGGAGGCCGGGATTCGCCATCTCCCGCACCTGCCCTTCCGGGCATTTGCGAGCCGCCACCCGGGGTTCTCGGTCACCCGGGCATTGGCGTGCGGAGGAATCTTACCGGCTGACCCCGGCCTTCTCGTCGCCGAAATGTCCAGTCGACTTTTCGGCCATACGGGCAGCAGACCGCCGCGGCTTATCTGTGCGGGATGGATGGCCCGGACGGGCTGGTCAGGGGTTTTTATCTGTACGGGATGAAATGGCCCGGGCGGGCTGGTCAGGGGTTTTATCCGGGTACGGATGAGGCCTCGCGCGGGCTGCCCTGGGCCAGGAAGCCGACGACCACGGGCGCGAGCAGGTCAGGGCGGGTCACCAGCTCGAGGTGTCCGCCGTGGTAGACCTGCAGCCGCGCGCGGGGGATCAGCGCGGCCAGGATCCTGGCGTTGGCCAGCGGGATGATCGGGTCGTCGTCTCCCGCGAGCACCAGGGTGGGCTGGCGGATGAGCGGCAGGAACGGCAGCGAGGTCCATCCCAGCCCGGCGGCGTGCTGGTACAGGTAACCCCGGCGCGGGCCGGGGCGTGTCTGGCGGAGGATCCCGGTGATCGTGTCCGGATCTGTTCTCGCGCTTCCTCCGTACAGCGCGCCGGCGATCCGGCGGGTGTAATCCGCATCCAGGTGCCGGCGCTGGCTGAGCATCTTCGCCAGCACCAGCGGATTGCCCGGCACCATCGTCTGCGGCCCGGTCGCTGTCGCCACCAGGATCAGCCGCCGGCACCGGACCGGGCTGGACAGCGCGAACTGCTGGGCCAGCCCGCCGCCCCAGGAGATGCCGAGGATGTCGGCGGCCCGGTAGCCGAGCTTATTGAGCAGCCCGCGCAGCAGCCAGGCCAGGGTGGCGAACCGGTAGGGCCGGGCGGGCAGCGGGGAGCCGCCCACGCCGGGGACGTCGAAGCGGATCACCTCGATCGCCGGGTCGAGCGCGTCGACGAACGGCTGGAAGCCCTCCAGGCTGGCGCCGATGCCGCTGGCGAGCAGCAGCGGGGGCCCCGCCCCGGTGCCGGGCCGGATCGCGACCCGCAGCGGCGTCCCGGCCACCACGACCGTCCGCGTGCCGGGCCCTGCCTCCGGGGGGGTGGGTTCAGCGGCCGAAGACATGGCTCCCCCTCGCCGGCCCGGCCAGGCAGAACCTGGCGCCGCCCGGCTCCACAGCGACTCCAGCGCCCGGCGCCAGCCCGGCGCCCGCACGAATGGGGCCGGGCAGGATGCGCCCGGCGGCGGTGCAGTCGTGGCGGAGCATCCTGGCCTCTTCCTGATCCAGGACCATGACCCGCCGCGGCCGTCCGGTAAACCGCTCGAACATGCCCCGCTCCGCCCTTGTCAGCCTCGCCGCTGCTGCGGCGCCGGTACATATGAAGTTACATCGCATTCCCCGATTGGCAAGATATATCGCGAATTTAGGAAGCTGCGCGGCGGTTGTCTGTGTCCCGGTTCGTGCGGCCACGGCGCGGATCTCGTCCAGGATGGATGGCCACAGGCACGCGGAGCTGCAAACCATGCGCGAGCACCTCGAGCGCGCCCCGGAGCCGGCTTCGAGCTACCCGGGGATCCGGCCGTGCTGGTCTCGGCGTTCAATGCCCTGCTCGAAGGGTTCTACGCCATCTGGATCGCGGAGGGCGGGGAGCCGATTGGCCGGGCCCTCGGCGACAACCAGGCGATCGACACCCTCAGCGGGCTGCTGGCCCATGACCTGACCGGCCCCCGGCGACCGCCTCGGGACCGACACGGAATGCCGCAATCCGGGCCAACGGCCTCATGAGCAGCTTCAACTGATGTCCGCCCAGAGTGGCAGCCGACCCGGAGTCACCGGGATGTACCCGCCGGCCCGCAGCGGGCACCGCAGAAAGCTACGAGGTCGAGGTCAAACGTGGCCCGGTGGGGTGCGATGATCCGGCCGTCGGGCAGCAGCTCGCCGGTGTCCTCGAATACCACAACGCCGTTGCACAGCAGGCCCCGCATACACGACGGCGATCATCATGCTGCGCCCGACGCCCCTGGGGTCAAATGGGCAGGACGTGCACCTCGGCGCCGGAGGCCCTCCGGGCGAGTTCGCGCAGGACAGGGTGGCGGCCAGCGTGGCCCCCAGCGTGGCGTGCCAGCAGCATCTCGGTGACCCCGCGCTGCTGCGCGAAGGTGGTGAGCGCAGCAGCCGGGGCTCCGTGAAGTACTGCAAACTGGCCGCCCAGCTGTGCTGTCAGTGTCGCCTAGCTTGCCAGCAGCCGCTCCAGGGCAGGCGGCAACGGCGACGGCGGGACGACGGCCACCAGGAAATCCCCCGCGAGGTGGGCGGCGAGCGCCGCAGCCCGCCTGATGAGCGGCTCCATGCCGGCCAGCGGTGCCGCGCAGGCCAGGATGACAGGCCGTTCCGAGCTGCTGGCGGTGAAGCCGCGCCGGTAGGCGGCCAGCCGACGGTCGGCATGCTCGGCCACGATGGTGAACGCCTGCTCGCGCAGCACCCCGAGCGTCTCGGGCGCATAGTCGGTTCGCAGCGCCTGCTCGATGTCGGTGGCCGGCACGAGCTCACCTCGCCGAATGCGGTCGGCGAGTACCGAAGGCGGGGCGTCCACCAGCTCGATCTCATCGGCGAACGCCAGGACCGCCTCCTCATCCAGTGGCCCGCTACCCGCATCGCCGCCTCGCATGCTCCCAATGTGTACCGTCGCGACGACCGTGATGCCCGCGTCAGCGAGCCGCCGGGCGGCGGCGAGGCGAGTCTCGCCGCGGGCGTCGAGTGCCGCCAGGTCGTCGATGCAAGCCACCTCGGGTCGGCGGGCGAGGACTGCATCGGTGTCGAGGGTGGCGCCACCGCCGGTCACCTCCAGGCCCTCGAGAGCTGCACTCACCGCTTCCCTGCCATGGCAGTCCACGGCGGCTATGACCACATCTGACCCGCGTGATCTCCGGCGCGCGGCCTCCTCGAGCATCGCGGTCGTGGTACCGCAGCCGGCCGCGTAGCCCAGGTAGACGCGGACGGCGCCGCGCGGCCGCCCCGAGCCAGGCACGCCAGGGGGCGAGTTCCGACCTTCAGCGTTTCTGCCTGCCGATCCAGCATGGCTTGTCGTGATGTGCAGATGGACATCGGGGAGCTGGTCGGCCAGGCGTTCGGCCAGGCTGGGGCGCCAGCGCTGCAGCAGCCTGACCGCGGTCCCCGCCACGACCAGGTGCCGGGCGCCGCTGTCGCGCACGGCCTGGGCGATTGTCGCCGCGGCGTCCCTGCCCTCGCGAACCATCAGGGCGGCGCCGGCGTCGTTCACCGCTGACCGGACCGCGGTGGCCTTGCCTCCGGTGGGCGCCTGGCCGGGCCGGGCCAAAACCAGCACCGTGCATGTGGCACCGTCGCACCTGGCCAGCCGTACGCCGCGGGCCAGCAGCACATCGGCCTGGGCCCCGTCCGCAACAGCCACCAGCACGTCAAGCCGCTGGTGCGGCGGCCGGGCGCTGCCTGGAGCGGCGAGCGTCTCCGCGACAACCTGTAGCCCGGTCTCGCGCAGCGCGGCGAGGCTCGCGGTGCTGAACACGCCCGCCAGCGCCTCGCCGACCCGGTTGGCCGGGTAGATGTTCCCGTGCCCTAGCCGCTTTCGCAGCGCCTCGGGTGAGTTGTCCACGAACCTGATGTCATCGGCCTCCGCGAGAGCCGCATCCGGTACCGTCGTCGTGGGCGGCGGTGCCGTGAACTCGGCCACGGTATCAGCGGCGCGGTCCAGGTCACCGACGTCGACCGTGCTGATGACGTCGATCCCCGCGTTCCGCAACGAGGAGATCGCCGCGGTGTTCTGGCCGAAATCATCGACGAGCACCACGGCGGGCCGACGCGCCAGGACGGCGTCGAGGTCCATCCCTGCCGTGTCGTCATGGCCGCCTCCCTGGCGCCTGGGGACAATCTCGAGGCCGCTGATGGCCTCCTGGGTGCGGCGGCGCCCGTGCGTCTGCACGAATCCGATCACCACGTCCTCCCCTCTGCCCCGCAGCGCACGGCCCTCCCGCAGCATGGTGAAGGTCTTGCCGGACCCTGGCGCAGCGCCCAGGTACAGGTGCAGGGCGCCGCGCCTGACCGGTTCCGGCAGGTCGCCGAGCGCAGCGCCGATGCCGTGATCCTCCTGTGCGATCTGACCCCGGGTGGCGTCATAGGCGTAAAGCTCGGCATAACGCCCCCAGTTCACGGCGATGTCCAGCTGCCTGGTGGCCTCGTCCTCGCCGAAGCTGGTACGCAGGATGTCGGTGAAGAAGCCGACGGGCAGGGTGCCATCGAGGCTGCTCCGCAGAGCCTGGTGGATGGTGCGGACCAGCGGCGCCCGCACCAGCGACGTGCGGGCGAATATCTCCTTGCTGTCCTGGATGCTCGCGCCGGCAAAGATCCGGCCGCCGCCCGACAGTGCCAGCCGGTCGCCACGGAGCTCGGCGAAGCCGAGCAGCACCAGCGCGTCAACCAGCGGCAGCAGGGCGTCCACCTCGAGGCCGAGGCTGTCCGCCAGGTCTGCCAGGTCGGCCGCGCCATCATGACGGCCAAGCAGGATCTCCGCGAGACCCGACAGCCCGTCGACGGTGGCCTGCGGCAGCGGGGAATCGCCGACCGCGCCGATGCCCGCACCCCCGTGCGGAGCGGGTGGCGCGGCGGAAACTTCGTCACGCTGAGTCATCATCCGGTAGATCTGGTCGACGAGCGCCTCGAATTCAGGGGTGCGCCTGCGGCGCGGCCGGCCGAGCGGGTTGCACATGTCGGCCCGGATCCGGCCCGGATTCGTGCCCAGAACGAGGATCCGGTCGGCGAGCAGCACCGCTTCCTCGATGTTGTGCGTGACCATGACCATGGTCTTGGTCGGGAACCTCTTGCCCTCCCAGAGCTCCAGCAGCTCACCGCGCAGGTTTTCCGAGGTGAGCACGTCCAGCGCGCTGAACGGCTCGTCCATCAGCAGCGCCGCCGGCCCTACGACGAGGGCCCGGGCGAAGCCGACACGCTGGCGCATGCCGCCGGACAGTTCCTTGGGATAGGCGGACTCATAGCCGTCCAGGCCCACCAGGTCGATCGCCCGTAGGGCCCGCTCGGTCCGCTGCGCTGGCGCCACCCCCCGCGCCTCCAGCCCGATCTCGACATTCTGCTGCACCGTGAGCCAGGGCAGCAGCGCGAACGTCTGGAACACCATGCTGGTATCCCGGTTGCAGCCGGCCAGGCGCTTCCCGCGGAACAGCACCTCGCCGTCGGACGGCGCGATCAGGCCGGCGATGCACCGCAGCAAGGTGGACTTGCCGCTGCCGCTGCGGCCGAGCAGTGCGACGAACTCGCCCTCACCGACATCAAGGGTGATGCCGTCGAGCACGGGCACCGGGCGGCCGTCCGGCCCGGAGAACGACTTGCTCAGCGCCCGGACGCTGATCAGCGGATCGGTCATGCCAGCGCGTACTTCGACTCGGCGATACGGTACAGCCGCCGCCACAGCAGCGCGTTCAGCCCGGTTACGTAGACGGCCATGACCAGGATGCCCGCGATGATCTCGTGGAAGTTATTGCGCGCGGTCGCCTCGGTGATGTAGCTGCCCAGGCCGCTGGCCACGAGGACATGCCGGTTGTAGATCACGATCTCGGCCACGATGGAGGCATTCCACGCGCCGCCCGCCGCGGTGATCGCGCCGGTGACGTAGGCGGGGAATACGGCGGGCAGGATCATCCGCCGCCAGCGCACCCAGCCGTGCACGCCGAGGTTGTCCATGGCGTCCTTCAGGTCCGACGGCACAGCGCTCGCGCCGGCGATCACGTTGAACAGGATGTACCACTGGGTGCCCAGCGCCATCAGCAGGATGCTGCCATAGTTGAGGCTGAGCCCTATATCCAGGAAGAGAACGATCGCGAACGGGAAGATGAAGTTCGCGGGGAAGCTGGCGAATACCTGCACGACCGGCTGCAGGTACTGGGCGACTCTGGGATTGAAGCCGATCCAGACGCCGACTGGGACCCAGATCACCGACGCACCCGCCACCACCACGGCTACACGCAGGAACGTCAGGAAGCCGAGCGCGAACGCGTGCCCGAAGACGCCCAGGCCCTGCTGTCCGGCGGCGAGGTAGGCAAGCATGCTGTACAGGCCGTAGCCGAGCACGGCGGCGACGACTGCGGCAAAGGCGATGTCGGCGGCGCGCCGCCTGGCGGCGTGGCTGACTAGGCTGCGGTCATCGATACCGGTGGCTGTGGCCATTAGCTGGTTGACCGGCCGCGCGATGGCGCGTCTTCCCCGCCCGGCAAGGCCCGGCCAGCTGGACCGCCGCAAGACCCCGAGGACGATGGACCGGGGCTTCTGGCTCGCCTCCGTCTGCTCGAGGCGGAACCGCTCCGCAGTAGCCACCAGCGGCCGCCAGAACACGAAATTGACCGTCAGGATCATGATGATCATGGTGATGATGCCCCAGACAACATGCCCGAGCCGGCCCTGCTCCACGGCCACGCCGACGTACGAGCCCACCCCAGGAAGGGTGTAGCGATGACCGCCGACGATGATGAGCTCCGATGCGGTGAGGAAGAACCAGCTGCCGCCGAAGCTCATCATCCCGTTCCACACCAGCCCGATCGCCCCGCCGGGCACGTCGACGCTCCAGAAACGCTTCCACCGCGACAGCCCCATGAGCCGGCTTGCCTCGTCCAGCTCACCGGACTGAGTGATCAGCGAGTGGTAGAAGGAGAAGGTGATGTTCCACGCCTGGGAGGTGAAGACGGCGAAGATCGACGCCGCCTCCAGCCCGAGCTCGGAACCGGGGAACAGCGCCAGGAAGAACGTCACCGTCACAGCGAGGAAGCCCAGCACCGGCACGGACTGCAAGATGTCCAGGGCCGGGATCAGAACGCGCCGCGCACGCCGGCTCCGCGCAGCCGCATAGGCGTAGCCCAGGCTGAACGCATAGGCGAAGAACAAGGCGATGAACATGCGCAGCAAGCTGCGGGCCGCATAATAGGGCAGCCGTGACGGCGAGGTGTCGATCGTGGTCGCCTGGCTGGGGTTGAACGGGACATGGGCGCTCGCACCCACCCGGACGATGACGTACAGCAGCAGGAACACGCCCGCACCGACCACGGCGTCCAGGGGCCCGAACCTGAACCGCGCCCGCGCGTCCCGGCTGGGGAAGGTCGGCGTGACCGCCATGCGCTCGCTCCGATCTGCCCAGCTGCGATGGCCCGGGAACCATCCGGCAAGACAGGTACCGCGACGGATCAACGAGTCCGATTCTGGACGATACAGCGCGGCAGCACATCCGGCCCGACCCCGGGCGCCAGCGGTCTTCGGGCCGGATCCGGGAATCCACCAGCCGCCTACCCGCCGACCTGCGCGGCCTGCGGCGCACCCTTACCATTCCGGCCCGACCTGTTCCGTTCCCTTGCCGCAGCACAGCGCCCGCGCCGTCTTCGGTCCGGGCGATCAAGGCGGATATGCGACGAGCCGGCGAGCACGTCGATGTGGTGGAAAGGATCGCGAGCTAGCTGGCAGGAGATCGCGGGTCCGCGTTGATATTCACCGAACCGCAGCCCGGGTGGCAGACGGCAGCAGGACTATCCCGTCGTCGTCGGCGTGCAGCATGTCCCCCGGCTGAAACGTGACGTGGCCGAACGTCACGGGTACGTCGACAGCACCGGTGCCGGTCTTCCCGCTCTTGCGCGGGATGGTGCCCAGAGCCTTTATGCCGAGATCGAGGCCGCGCAACGCCGCGCTGTCACGGACCGCCCCATGCACGACCAGTCCCGCCCAGCCGTTGGCCTGCGCTGCTCCGGCGATCAGGTCGCCGACGAGTGCTGTACGCAGGGAGCCGCCGCCGTCCACGATCAGGACGCCGCCCCGGCCGGGCGTCCGCAGCAGATCGCGGAGCAGGCCGTTGTCCTCGTGGCAGGAAACCGTACGCACCGATCCACAGAAAATTCGCCGGCCACCGAACTGGCGGAACTGGACGTCACAGACTCGCACTTCCGGCCCGCATGCATCGACCAGGTTGGCGGTCGCCATACTGGTGTCCGTCATAGCTCCTCCCGGAGGCCAGGTCCCCGGACAGCTCCCGCCATCGGGCTTGACGGCGCCGCCCCACGCGATTATGCAACTCCAAAGCCAGACCCATGGGCAGCAGCGCTCGCGGCAGCCAGAAACAGATCCGGTCGTGCATGACCGTTAGGGCCACGCTGGCGGTCCTGCCCAGCCTGTCTACGTGCGGTTGCGGGATCCGGCGCCAGTGGTGTGCCTTCCTGCATTTGGGCGGGTCTACTCGCTCGAGTGATCGATGTCCCCCTGCGCCAAGTCCTGCACTTGCTGCCTGGAGATGTTGAGATGGATGCCGCCGGTAAATCCGGACACATTCCCGGAGGGGATAGCCACTTCCTTGTGACGCCACAAATGCCCCTCTTTGAGAAGTACGTGCACGTGGGTCATCTGGTGTGTGCGGGGGTCGATGCAGAGCGCACGTAGCTGCCCGATCTCGCCGTCATCGGCATCACGGACGTGGTCGCCGCGGCGCTCCTCGTCCTCGGTAGGCAGGAGTATAGGAACGAGGTCCCTTTCTCCCGTCAGTACCTCCGCCCGGACCGGCGAGATCTGACCGCCGTCCACGACCGGCTCGTCGTCCGCTGGCCGCCACCCCTCCGTCACCAGCTCCAGTGGGCCGGCGTTGAGGATTTGCGCCAGAGTTTCTTCAGCGGCGATCAGATCCTTGAACTCCGCCTCGGTGTAGCGGAGCCGGATCTTGCCTGCTGGGGCGTCAACGTGGTCCAGTGGAACAAGGCGTGCCAGCCCCTCCCGGCCCTTCGGCTCGACCACGAGATGAGTTACCGTCCGGGTGCTGCGCTCGACAACAACGGACTTCACATCGCCGGAGACCTTACTATCGGTGGTGCGAGCTTCGCTCCCGATCACGAGCATTATCTCTGCCATAGTCAGCTTCCTCGTTCTCGACACGGTTATCGCGAACCCTGCGCTGGTGGGCCCGATGCGAACCATTGCGCCGCGCAGGATCGCATCTCGATAGTCGGTGGTGTTCCAGGTCCTCGCAAGGTGCGGGCCACAAACCAGCTCGCCAACCAGAGGGATCCGGGCCTGCCCAGGGCTCATTCGCAGACGGGCCTGCGCCGCAGGTCAGCCACGTGGGTGGCGGGCGAGCCGGCCTGTTGGCATGCTCTCGCTCGGCGGGAAACCCGCGAGGTTGGCGGGACGCAGCCTCCAGGTGCGCCCTATCGCAGACCAGGGTACAGACCGGGGGATGCCACGGGCGCGACGTGCCCGCCCGATGCGCGATCGTGAGGGAGCACGGCTTACTTCGCGGCCCGGGAACAGCCATGGCCCTTCTCAGAAGAGGTCCGGGCGGCGTTCCGGACACTGCGCCAGCCAGATATGACGGGCAGGGCACCACCGGCGCGCCGCCCCCATACCCGCGACGGCACCGGCCCGGGGCAGGCCCTGGCCGGGACATCCAGCCATAGGGAGAGCATTGTTATGACAGCACACTGGCCCATCCCCGCTGGGCTGCACACGGCCTCGCCCCGGCTGCCGGTCGAACGTGAGCTGCCTTCTTTCGGCGGCGCGACCGGATGGCTCAACTCGCCGCCGCTGACACCAGCTGATGGCCTGCGCGGGAAGGTCGTCTTGGCCGGCTTCTGGACCTATACCTGCATCAACTGGCTGCGCCAGCTTCCCTACCTGCGCGCCTGGGCCGGGAAATACTCCGGCCAGGGGCTGGTGGTGGTCGGCGTGCACACACCTGAGTTCCCGTTCGAGCACAATGCCGATAGCGTCCGCCGGGCTGTCCAGGAGATGAGGATCGATTACCCGGTCGCAACCGATAACAACTATGGGGTATGGCGTGCCTTCGACAACAACTACTGGCCCGCGCTCTACTTCGCCGACGCGCAAGGGCGTATCCGGCATCACCACTTCGGCGAAGGTGAATACGGCCAGTCAGAAATGGTTATCCAGCAGCTCCTAGCCGAGGCCGGAATCCGCCGGCGCGGGTCATGAGCTGGTGTCAGTCGATGCCCGCGGCGTGGAAGCCCCGGCCGACTGGGCCAGCTTGAGATCACCGGAAAACTACACCGGCTATGAACGCACCCAGAACTTCGCGTCCCCCGGTGGCGCGGTAGTGGGCAAGCCTCACGGCTATACGGCCCCAGCGGAGCTGAGACTCAACCACTGGGCCCTGTCGGGAGACTGGACGATGGAGGAACAGGCCGCCACGCTGAACACCTCTAGCGGGCGCGTCACCTGCCGCTTCCACGCCCGCGACCTCCATCTCGTCACGGCAGCAGCACCAGGAACTTCGCTGCGGTTCCGTGTGCTCCTCGACGGACAACCGCCCGGCACCGCGCACGGAAGTGATGTGGATGGCCACGGCAACGGCACGGTCACCCAGGCGCGGCTCTACCAGCTCATCCGCCAGCCCGGCCCCATCGCCGACCGCACCTTCGAGATCACCTTCCTCGACCCCGGCGCGCAGGCTTACGCGTTCACTTTCGGCTAGACCCAAGCTATGCATGTGAACTGCCCCAGGTCGGCAGGGGACGCCGCTTGCAGCGTGGTACATGCATATTCGGCCCGCTCGGCAGGCCACGAGGTCCTGCCGGCGCAAAGAGCCACCCGGCGGGCTGCCTTTTCGTTACCGAGGCCAGGTGTATCTGCATTGGCTGCGGCTGCTCTGTAGTTTGGGGAGGACACCTCCCCCGCATCCGACCGTTGCTGCGCTTAGTGGCCCGCATATAGGCCAACGGGCAGCGCCTACGAGATTGGGGGAAACGCATGAGTGCATGGTTTCATCACTGGATAGTCGTAGATTTCTACGATCCGGTCTGGCCCAACATCGCGGCATCGATTCTGTGCGCGGTTTGGGCCGTGCGCAGGGTCAAGATCCACCTTAAACGGCATCACCAGCTCATGATTTGCCACCTTGCATCTCTTCATCAGAAGACCGCCGATCCGCATAATGAACAGGCTGTCCGTGCCTGAACAGTCCCGAAACCAGCAGTAGCGGGGAAACGGCCGCTCAGCGGCGGACGAGCTACCTCCCAGACACGAAGTCGCGGCGTCAGCGGGGCACCATCCGCTGGGCGATCCAGGAGATGATTTCTAGGTTGAGGCCTGTCGGGCTTCGGTGGCGCTCGTTAATGGTGATCACCGTCAACTCGCTTGACCCCCAGAACGGCCGTTCCCGTCCGCAGGGCCAGCAGGATGGGCAGGATGAAAGCGTACTCAGCGAGCTTGGCGTTGGGGGGGTGGCCGAGCCGTGGACCTTCGTTCTCGCTTGACCCGGACGTATCGACCGCCAGGTCGGCGCCCTGCGCGGACACAGGCAGGAAGTACACGCGATCTTCACCGAAGACGCTTTCAAGGCGCTCGATCAGGCGCCACCGGATCATGTCAGCCAGTGACTCCCGCTCCGCCTCTGACGCGTTCTCGCCGAGGGCGTCGCCGATGTTCGTCAGGTAGTCCTTCGCTGCCGCCGAGATCTCCGCCACCAGCCTCAGCTGCCAGTTGATCAGCTCGTTTCCCATGCCGCGGTCCTTGGGCATCCCAGAAACGTCGCCTTCCAGGTGAGCGCCGTACCCGGCGTTCGAGTGATACCACTCCAGGCTCGTTTCATCGATACGGTCCGGACCGTTGGGCGCCAGCGAGAGCATCCCGTTCTGCTGCAGGTAATCGAAGAACCCCGTGAGGAATCTCGCCTCCCCCTGGTCGGCGTCCGTGCCGCCACCGTCGACGGCATACAAGTCGGCCTTGGGAATGATGCACAAGAAGTTGGGTCCATCGGGCGGCCCGAGCGTGCCGCGGATTTCGGTGAGATCGTCGATCATCTTCTCCAGCAGTTCGATCTGCTGTATGCGGACGTTCCGCTCCGCTTCCTCGCTTGCCTTATCGCCCGGCGATGACCCGTCGGCCTCATCAGGGTCGTCGTGGACCGCCGCCTTCGCCTTCTCCTTCCTGTCTTCGAGGACCTTTTCGTAGTTGCCGATCAGCGTCTCCCAGCTATCGCGCGCTCGCGAGAACTTCAGCATCTGCTGCACGGCCGGCTCGATCGACGGATCGAAGAGGAAGACGATCGTTTCCGCGTACTTCAGCACCGCGAGTACGTATGGGTCCGCGCCCTCGCCGAGAACGCTGCGGGACACCATCTCGCCGGGGATGTCGGTGAAGACAAACTCAGCCCCGTGGCTCGGATCGTCGGTCGCCTCGACCCGCAGGTGGATGCTGTCCCTGGTGCCATGGTCCGTGGGCGCCGGAAGGCCGCCTTCCCAGTACCGGTCGATGTAACGGATGTAGCTCTGCTGGTCCCGGTCACTGCGGAAGCGGACGGTGGCGCGCAACGCCTGGATGTTGTTGTAGAAGGTCACCAGGCCGCTGAGCATGAGGGTCGATTTGCTGGTGCCCGGGCTGCCGATGAACACGACCGGGTGCGTCGGATCCGCCTTGGGATACCAGCCGCAATAGTCAGGGTCTTCAGGCGCGTACTCCTTGCCGCCGGGCGAGTCGGCCGAGAGCGCACGGGGCGGGCGACCTGACGGCCCGCAGCACACGAAGCGCAGAACAACATGCGTGTCCTCGCCGAGTTCGCTCACCATCCTGGCCACGATGGGGGCCACGTCCCCTGCCGGCGGCTGTCCGTCCTCTGGAACCACGTCGGCCAGTTCATCGCCGGTCAGCAACTCCCAGTAGCGTTCCGAGAGCCGGACCCCCGAACGGACGTCCCTGGCCACCGCGTTCAGCAGCAACGGCAGGAACCGGGGGGTGACCACCACGCGGTGCGAGAGCGTGAACGGGACACCGACTTTATAGAGCCCCGGGTACGCGTGCGCCGCGGCTTCGGAGCGATGGCCGAGCAACAGGACCAGGGCCAGCCGGGCGCGATGAATCATTTGCGATAGGATGCCTCGCCGTCCGGCGTTCTCGCTGTTAAGGAACCTGTCAGCCAGCTTGTCCTCCTGGATGACTAGCTCGGCCAGATCCAGGTACGCCGCGAACGTAGGCGCGATGGCCGGCTCATGGGTCAGCTCGAGGAACCTCTTGTATCCGTCAGGCGCGGCAGGTTCCTCTCCGGCGGCATCCGGGTCGACGTGGTTGAGCAGCCGACGGACATGCGGCTGGTCGTAGACCAGCGACATCAGATGGCCGGCCAGCCTCCATGGCTCGAAGCCTGCAATAAGAACCCGGATAAGGATGTCGAAGGGCGACTCGGCTTTCCGGGTGCTAGGCGGCGCCGGGCGGCGTGGCAGGCCCGCCTCCCCCTGCGGGCCTGCCACGCTGGTTTCCCCCCCGGCTAGCAGGGACCGCAGGTCGGCGAACGGCGACAACTCCTGATGTATTGCCCGGGCGAAGCCGTAGCGGTCGAATTTCTGCCACCAGTACTCCCGAATCTTCCGGGCCGTCTCGGTGTCATACAGTCCCTCGCTGACCAGGCCTTCAGGCAGGTCATCCTGCCCGGCATAGGCGTACGGCGCACGGGTGGCGCGCATCGATCCAGGGAGGTTACGCGCGGCGAGCTCTTGCTCAATCCGGTCAAGGTACGCGGCGTAGTGCGCGAGGATCTCGTTGCATTCCTTTCGGTAGTCCGGTGTCAGGTTGAGTTCGAACGTGCCCGGGTTGCGCAGGCTCATAGGCAGCCCGCAAGCTGGGCAAACGAAGGCGACGCTGTTATTGGGAACGATCGTCTGCAGCAGGTCGTCGCGGGTATTGCCTGGTCCTGGCCGACGCGTCGCGGTCTGCAGGCTCCGAGGAACTTCGCTACCCGGTTCCTGCGGGGTGCCGTCGCCCGGAGTCGGGTAATTCTTAGCCATGACCTTCTCCCTGAGTCGAAAGGCGGCAGCCCGCGGGCCGGGCCACCGTAAGCGACGATAGGCAGCCTGCGCCGAGAGGACCCAGCAATTATTCATACGATTGGGTGCAAAACTTTGCTTGTCTTTCGGGATGCTCGGGCGACATTGTGGATGGGTTGCCCGGATGGGACAAAATGGAGTAAAGGGTGCGAACAGCCGATGACCCGCAAGGGATGTTCAGTACCGCGCTTAATGCGGGTTCTCGGCTGTGGCGCGCAGGCTGCTGGACCCGCGCTGCCCTGCTCGCCGGGATCTGGGGCACGCTGGCGTGGACACCCGTCACGGAACTGCCACGGGCCTTCGGTCAACTCCTGGTTGCCACCGCGGCCCTGCTGGTCGCATTTGCCCACACCACACCCGGCGGGCTCGACCTAGTTCGCGACGGTACCTGGGACGGCATGGCTCGTCGAACATCTCTCCCGGACCTCCGGACGCGCCACCGTCGACGCCTCCGGTCTTGGCGAAGGGCTGGGCACGTTCCTGGCCACGTCGCTTTACGTCGGCTGGTTCCCGCTGACCGGCCTACCGGTCAGCGTCCGCTCTGTGGGCCTGGCGATGGCCATCGCCTATGGGTGGGAAGCCGTGCTTCAGGCGGTTATCGACCCGGGCTGGTACAGCCTGGCTACCCCTGCGGGTCACGCCATGCGCACCTTCAGGTACGCGATCCCGGTCATCTTCGCTGGCATCATCACGTTCGTCCTGTTGCCGTGGAATGCCATTGCCGCCCAGGTACCGCTGATCCTGAGGATTCTGCTTTCCGCCTCACCGCTGGCCTACTACCTCGTCTGGGCGTCGTACGATGTCATGCTCAAGGCATCAGCGACCTCACTGCGGAACGCGCAGCACCTCTGGCGCTGGGATGTCTGGGGCGACGCGCACGGCTCAGTGAAGAACACGCTCGTGTTCCTGAACCAGTATGTCCAGGAACCCGATGCAGACCTCGACGAGATCCGCAGCCTGGCCAGGAACGCGCTGATCGTCGTCGACGATTTCCGGAGTCAACTTGTCGGCAACCAAGCACGGGATCCTGCGGACGGCGCGGTCAGCAACCTGTGGCGTTCGGTAGTGCGCGCCGTAGGCACCCCGCGTCGCGTGAGCTGTGTACTCGACGACGAGTCCGCGCAGGTCCGCCTGTCCTCGACCGACTACCAGGTCGCTCAGCGCGTGCTACCCGATCTGCTGAGCAACGCGCTCAAGGCCGGTGCGTCCATAGTCAGCGCCCGGTGCGCGGTCAGCGGACAGCCTGCGAAAGTCCAGATTGAGATCACCGACAACGGCGTGGGCCTGAGTGAGGACGAGCTACGTGACCCTCAGACCAGCCTGCGCATGCTCCGCGCGAGGCTGCGCGAACGCCAGGGCGACCTCTGGCATTCGCCTAACGCAGCCGGCGGCACCACGGCCGTCGCTCGCTGGCGAGCAGACGGCGTTCTCGAGTCGGCCGGGCTGATGTCATGAAGATCATCGTCGTGGACGACTCGGATCCTGGCCGAGGATGCGGTGCGGGCCGCCCTCGGGTCGGATCCCTCTACGGAGCACCACAGCGTGAGAGGGGTCAGAACGCCAGAGGAATTGGAGTGCGTCTATGACCTCGGGACGTTCGGGCTCGCGTTAGTGGACCTGGATTTCCGGCGGCAGTCGGACAAGAGCGGTTTGTCCGCGCTGCGCCTGCTCGAGCAGGCGGGCGTGCCGACCGTGATCTATGCCGCCGCAGACGAGGACAACCGCGTTCTCCTGCTGCTGGCGGCGTTCCAGTTCTATGAGCCGATCGGGCTGGTCTCCAAAGTGGCGACAAGCGCCGATATCCGCAAGGTCGTCATCGCCATCGAGTCCGGAGCCAGGCCGGATTCTTCGGCGACGCAGCACTATCAGCGACCGCGGCGTGGTCTGCCGATCATCGACCGGCTGATCATCCGGGCCAGCGACCTCCCGATCTGGAGAGCGCTCGCCACCCAGTCGGACCGCAACGCGATCGCCGAGACGGTGCCGGTGAGCGCCAGCAAGGTGGACGACTTCCTCAAGGAGCACTATGACGTCGTTGAGGAGATCAAGGAGCGGTTCCTGTACCGGCCTCCGCCCGCGCCTGCAGCGGCACAGCCGATCCGGACCAGGGCGGGCCAGGCCTACGCGCACCGACTGGCGCCGCTGCACTCATTCGCCGTGGAAAACTATCACTTCTTCCAGGACCCCGAGCTGGAGAGGCTGATCAAGCAGCGAGGCGACATCCGGCTGAGCCCGCCGCCCGAGCGCGGCCGGTCGCGTCGGCGCTGGTGAGCGCTGGCTGGCCGGCGGGCACCACCTGGGCGCTCGGCCATGGACCGGCCGTGGCCGGGCTGGCCGCGCTCGCCATTAGCCCGGGCGCCCATGCAATTATCGCCGCTGTTATGGAACGACGGGTGCTGCGCCCCCGGCTCGAATTCATGGCCGTAACGGTCGGAGACCCGCTGCTCGCGCTGGCCATCGCCGTCGGCGTCGCCCTGTCTCCGCACGGCGTCAACGCGGGCGTGCGGCCGGTCGTCTTCGGCCTTGGCGCGGTGCTGATCGCGTGCGGATGGGGCAGCTTCGGGCTCTGGCAATGGCGTACGGAGTTGCGCAGCAGCTACTATTCGCACAATCAGGCTTTCGCGCCGACCAAGATATGGCACCAGCTGGGTGTCTACCCGCTACTGGGCCTGATCGGTTGCTGCGGCATGCTGAGCGGGCTTGCCGCGCCGCTCGGCCACCCGGCGGTCCGGCTGCTCGGGAAGGCCGTCATCGGAGTCGGTGTACTCGGGTGGGCCGCGGCCAATGTTTATGATCGCAGGCATCCGAAGCTCGGCCATCCTCCCTACTCGTGGCGACGGCTGCGTCCGGCGCCCGAACCGTGGCCGACGGATTCGCAAACGCTTCACGCGCACCGCCATCCCGCCCAACCGCGCGGGACCGCGCGCTCGCGGCCCGCATCAATTTGACCGTAAGATTGCGTTCATTTCCGTCACCCAGCGACACCGTGGGCCACAAGTCCACCCACGTCACCGAAACCGTGTACCGCCACGTGATCGTGCCCGCAATCCGCGGCGGGGCCAGCGTGATAGACACCGTATTCGGCGACGAGGCAGAGCACGAGGCCGGCGTGGCCGCTACGGCCGTAGTCACTTGGTTAGTCACTCGATCATGAAACCCGAGGTCCGGAAAGCCTCGCCGAACTGGGTGAGGTCTTCACGTTTAGGGCTGACCTGGGCAAACGGGGTCCGGCTGGAGTGCTGCCCACAGGTTAAGCGGGCGCTGCCCACGTTATCTGGAGGCCGTTTTTCCGGTTCGGCGGGCTGTGCCCGCGCCGGGCGGTGTGGCTAGCGGTTCCAGCGGGGGTCGGCCTCGGCGATGGCGAGGCTGAGGGCTTCGAGCTCGGCGATCAGGGGCGCAGGCGGCGGTGGTTGTCGAACCAGGGGCCGTAGTCGGCGAGCTGGTCGTCGGACAGGATGCGAGTGGCGGTCCTGCCGTTTTTCTTGCGGGTCCACTGATGGTAGGGGCCGTGCAGCTGCGGCGGGTCGGCGTGGCAGCGGCAGCCGGGGTATCCGCAGCGGGTCATCCGGTCGGCGAGGGTGCCGGGGAGCGCGAAGGTGACGCCGGCGAGGCGGGCGGTGATCTCAGCGGCGATGGCCGCGGCGCGGGCCTGCTGGGCCGGGGTGGGCGACACGTTGTCATTGTCGCAGCCAGGGTCCCGCACTCCGCGCATCTCATTGAGTATAAGTACTGTATGGATACGGCGGATGCTGATGTTGCCGCCTATATCGGGCGGTGGCGGCCGTCGTCGGTATCCGCGCGGGCGGCGGCGTTCGCCCGGGACGTGATCGCGCCGGTGGCCCCGGAGGGACGGGAGCGGGCGAAGAACCTGCTGTGGGCGGCCGGCAAGCTCGCCGATTATGCGATCGGGCTGGGCCTGGAGCTGACGCCGGGGGTCGTGCTGCACCCGTCGGTGGCTGAGCGGTTCACCCGGTGCGCGCCGGGGCTGTCGGGCGTGGCGCGGCGGACGCTGCGCACGAACCTGCGGTTCATCGGGCGACGTGTCGTGCCGCAGCTGTATCCGGCCGGCGTGCCGCTGACCCGGGAAAGGTCCAAGCAGCCGTACAGTCCCGCGCAGATTGACGGGTATCTCGCGCTCGCGGCCGCTCAGCCCACCGCGGAACGCCGGATGCGGGCGGCCGGGCTGGTCTGCCTGGGCGCCAGCGCCGGCCTGATCCGCGGCGACCTGCGCGACGTGCGCGGCACCGACGTCGCCTGCCGCTCCGGCGGCGTCATCGTCCGGGTCAGGGGCCGGCATGCCCGCGTCGTGCCGGTGCTCGCCGGGTACCACGCGCCGCTGCTCCCGGCCGCCCGGGCCGCCGGGAACGGCCTGATCTGCGGCGGGGCCGATCCGGGCCGCCGGAACATCACGAACCCGCTGATCACCGCGCTGGACGGCGGGGGCGGGCTGCCCCGGCTGGATACCAGCCGGCTGCGCGCCACCTGGCTGCGCGATGCCGCGGAGCTGCTGGGGCTGGCCACTTTCATGCACGCGGCCGGGATCAGCTGCTCCCAGCGGCTCGGCGATCTCGTCGCCGGACTCGAGCCGGCCAGCGAAGCCGGCGCGGTGCGGTTGCCCGGGGCCGTCCGGCGATGATCCCGCTGGCGGTCTGGGAGCAGATCATCGATGCCTCCGGCGTCGCGCCGCGGATCGAGGCGCTGCTGCCCATCGGGGTGCGCGGGCGTCAGCTGAAAGTCCGTACCCCGCTGGCCGGCATGTGCCTGGCCCAGGCTGACCACCGGCCGACCCACCTGACCCGCGTCCACCAGGCACTGACCGGGCTCAGCGATGATGACCAGCGGCGGCTCGGCGTGGTCGCGGACTGGAAGCACGGCCCTCACGTGCTGACCTACCGGCAGACAGAGCAGACGTCCGGCCTGGTCGCCGCGGCCCTCGGCAAGGACGAGCCCGGCGGGCTGCCGCCGCAGGCGCTGCAGGCAGTCTGCGACGACCTGCTCGAGGCTTCCGTCCCCGGCGAGTTCAAGGACGCCAGCACCTCGCTGGCCGTGGACTGGACGGACATGGAGTCTTTCTCCCGTCCCCCGCCGGCCAGGGGCGGCCCCTGCGCCGACCCCGAAGCCTCCTGGGGGCACCGCAAGAACAACCTGCTGCGCCGCGAAGACGAGCTGTTCTTCGGCTACTACCTGTCCGCCGCGATCATGATGCCCGGCGAGAACGGCCCCGCCGTCCCCGAGCTTGCCCGCCGCGCCATCATCTCGTCGTGCCGGCATGACCCGGTCCGCGCGTTCGTGCCCGTCCTGACGGCGATGCCCTCCGCAGGGATCCCGCTCGGGGACGTCCTCGCCGACTCCGGCTACGCCCACCGCGACGCCGCCGCCTGGGCGCTCCCGCTGCGCGACACTGGAGCCAGCCTCGTGCAGGACCTGCACCCGCACGACCGCGGCCCCAAAGGGACGCATGACGGAGCCATCATCAGCAACGGCAACCTGTACTGCCCGTGCACGCCCCGCTCCCTGCTGGAACTCGGGCCGCTGTCCCGCGGCGCCTCCCGTGAGGAGGCCGCCGTGCACGACGCCAAGACCGCCGAGACTGCCCGCTACAAGCTCGGCAAGATCACCCGCGACGACGCCGACGGCTATCACCGGGTCCAGTGCCCTGCAGCCATGGGCAAGATCCGCTGCCCGCTCCGGCCCGTCTCCATGAGCCTGGACCGGGACCGGCCGGAAATCCTCCAGCCTCCCGGCAACCCGCCGGCCTGCTGCACCCGGCAGACCCTCACCGTCCCGCCCGAGGTCGCCGCCAAGACGGCGCAGAAGCACGACTACCCCTCCGTGGCGCACCGCCGCTCCGACGCCCGGCGCACCGGCGCCGAGCGTGGCTTCGCCACCGCCAAGGACCCCGCCACCAACACCATCAGCCGCGGCTGGTGCCGCCTCATCGGCCTGGCGCCGCTGACGCTGTTCGCCACCACCCTGCTCATCGTCCGCAACCAGCGCATCCTGCAGGCCTGGAACACCCGGCAGGAAGAAAACGAACGCCGCGCCGCCAAGGGCCTGCCCCCGAAAACCCGCCGCCGGCGCCGCAAAACGCTCACCGCGCTCGCCGCCACCAGACCGCCCTAGCCCAGGCGAGTACGCCCGCACACGGAACAGCACCCGCCGCCAGCACCTCCGGCAGCACCCGGACACCGCACGCAGACAGCGCCAGCACGCCCGGAAACCGGTCCCGGGCACACGGAAAGCCAACAGGCAGACACGAACACACCACACGGCAGCGGCCGCAGCCACGCCAGACTGCGCACCAGAATGTCAGACCCAAACGTGAAGATAAGACCAGTCAAACGTGAAGACCTCTGGGTGGAGCTATGGGGATTCGAACCCCAGACCTCCTCCATGCCATCTAGGGGCAACGCGGTCGGTAGGGGTCGTTGACGCAGGTTAGAGGACTTTGATGGTCGCATAGGGTCACTGTCGTGCGGTGCAGTTGCTGCACTTTGCTGCTGCACCGACCTTCATAGGGTCCAGTCCACTACCCTTGACCCCCAGGCATCCTCTCAGGTGAAATTACCAGCTTGCCCCGTCGTCGCTTCTTTGACGTTTGAGTGTCACTCGGTCAGCTCGATCGTCTGAGTAAGCGCTAGGCGGTGACGCTGTATAGCGCTTGCGGCCTCGCCGAAGTTCAGGGCCTTACAAGATGTAGCGCAGCAATCGCCGCGTTGAATATCCACAAGGTGGACAGCCCGCGCCCGAGATCGCGAGGCTTTGTCGGATCCAGGCCGCGAAGCTTCGCGGGATTCAAGGCAGGGAAGTCGTCAGGGCCTATAACGGCGAACAGGGACTGCGCAGCATAGGCAGCTCGCTTCCACTTTCGGGGGTGTGGGTCTGCGAGAGCTATTGTCAAGACCTGTGGATCAAGATCGTTTAGGCGGCTTCGGTCTGGGTGTTCTCACCGGGCCGTTCGACGAGTTTCCCATTGGTGAAGGTCGCGCCGGCGCGGACCAGGGCGACGAGATGCGGGGCGTTGACGGCACGCCAGCGGTCCTGCGCGGACTCGATGAGCTTGAAGGCCATGGCTAGGCCTGCGGCCCGCGAGCCGGGGCCCTTGGTGACCTTCGTGCGGTGCCTGACCGTGGCGAAGGTCGATTCGATCGGGTTGGTGGTGCGCAGATGCACCCAGTGCTCGGCGGGGTAGTCGTAGAAGGCCAGCAGCTCCTCTGCATCGTCGGTGATCTTCGCGGCGGCTTTGGGGAACTTGGCGCCGTAGGCGGCCCCGAACGCCTTTACCGCCGCCCGGGCGTGGTCCTTGTCCTCGGCGCCCCAGATCTCGGCCAGGGCCTTCTTCGCCCCCGGGTGCGCCGACTTCGGCAGCGCGGCCAGCACGTTGGCGGTCTTGTGGAACCAGCAGCGCCCCTCCCTGGCCTGCGGGAACACCTCCCGCAGCCCGTTCCAGAAGCCCAGCGCACCATCGCCGACGGCCAGCACCGGGGCGCGCATGCCGCGGCGGGCGCAGTCGCGCAGCAGGTCCGCCCACGACTCCGCCGACTCCCGGTAGCCATCGGCCAGGGCGATGAGCTCCTTACGGCCATCGGCGCGCACGCCGATCATCACCAGCAGGCACAGCTTGTGCTCCTCCAGCCGGATGTTCACGTGGATCCCGTCCGCCCACACGTACACGTAGTCCACGCCGGATAGGTCCCGCTCGGCGAACGCGCGCTGCTCGCCCCTCCAGGTCTCGGTCAGCCGGGTGATCACCGCCGCCGACAGGCCGGCCGATGAGCCCAGGAACTGGCCGAGCGCGGGCACGAAATCCCCGGACGACAGGCCATGCAGGTAAAGCAGCGGCAGCACCTCGGTGATCTTCGGGGTCTTCCGGCACCACGGCGGCAAGATCGCCGAGGAAAACCGCTTCCGCTCCCCGGTCACAGGATCGGTGCGCTTGTCGTTGACCCGCGGCGCGGTCACCTCCACCGCGCCCGCGCTGGTCAGCACCTCCCGTGACTGGTGGGAGCCATTCCGTACCACCAGCCGGCGGCCGTTGTCGTCCCGCTCGCCGGCATGCGCCGCGACATAGGCATCCACCTCGGCCCGCAGCGCCTGGGCCAGCATCCGCCGGGCGCCCTCCCGCACGATCTCATCGATCAGCGACGCCGGGCCATCCATCGCACCTTCCCCGCCTGAACTCTCGCCAGGCACTACGGTGAGCATCGGGTTGTACCTTCCCGGCCGGCGCGCCAACGCCGGTCATTGCTTGAGACTCCACTCGGTCACCGGGAAGGTACACCCTCTCTTCCCGGCCGATCCACAGGTCTCAAGCATTGCTCCAGCGGCAGTTACGATAAGCAAATCCATGCCGTCCCGGCTCCGAATATCAGCGACGAGTGTGAAACCGTCGCGGTGAGCAAACGGTATGTCCTTGGCCGCATCCCTGGTCGCTATCGGCTCAAACCCCCACATACCACGCGTATCCGTTGGGAGACTACATTGTGGAAGGTATACAGCAGGAATGGGCATGCCTAGCCCTTCGTGCGCTAGCCGCGACCATAGCGGCGCACTCATCTCATTATCCATCTGGTTCCTCGCTGCGTCGAAGCTCAAGCGTCAAGGCAGGTCAATGAAAGATCAGCACCCCGGCAGCGATGAGGACCTGGACCCCAGCGACCACGCCTCCAATCGTGCTGAGTCCGCCGCTGACAGATTTGCTCGTTCGAAGGATCGCTCGTCCCCCGGCTGGGGTGAACGTCTGCTTGACCCGTTGCCACTTGTGCTCTCGTATGTGGCACCCGAGCAGCAAGCCGTGCGAGTTGTTCCGGCACCACTCGTTCTTGCGGGTCTCCGCTCCACACCAGATGGGAGCCTGGAACAGGAAGTACCCGAGCGCAGCCAGCGCTAGAGCAATGACCACAGCCAGCCCAACGCTGTGGAGGAAGAACCCGGCGACCGCAATAACGACGGCCAGGTAACCCCAGTAGCGGGTTAAGAGTCCCTGGTATCCCCCTGTAGGTGATGTCCTGCGGGGGTGAAAATGGGGGTGGTTGCCCGCCGACGTCGTCCCTGCTTGGTGCCTGAGCCCGTTTAAGAGTCTGATCGCTGGGAGCCGTCTCCAGGGTCCTGCATTGTTGCCGTAGAGCACGCGATTCCGCCTTGTTGTCCCTGCTGGCTCCTGCGGGCAGCCACCGGAATCTGACGGCTGGACGTGAAGGAGGAGCCTGGTGGAGGAGATCTTCGGGGAAGAAGAAGAGGCTGAGCTGGTGGCGCGGGTGGCCGCGCTGGATATCGGCAAGGCAACGCTGACGGCGTGCGTGCGGGTGCCGCACGAGAGCAAGCCGGGGCGGCGCCGGCAGGAGGTCCGCGCGTTCGCCACGGTCACCCGGTCGCTGCTGGAGCTGCGGGACTGGCTGATCTGCCAGGGGGTGACCTTGTGCGTGATGGAGGCCACCTCCGCGTACTGGAAGCCGCCGTTCTACCTGCTCGAGGACGCCATCGAATGCTGGGTGGTCAACGCCCGCGACGTCAAGAACGTCCCCGGCCTGCCCAAGACCGACAAGCTGGATGCGATCTGGCTAGCCAAGCTGGCCGAGCGGGGAATGCTGCGGCCGTCGTTCGTCCCGCCGCCCTGGCAGCGGGAGCTGCGGGACCTGTGCCGCTACCGGCGGACCTTGGTCCAGGAGCGGACCCGGGAGAAGCAGCGGGCCGAAAAGCTGCTGGAAGACACCCAGATCAAGCTGTCGTCGGTGATCAGCGACATCTTCGGCAAGTCTGGCCGGGACATGCTGGAGGCGCTGATCGCCGGGCAGCGTGACCCGCATGTGCTGGCGGAGCTGGCCCGCGGCTCGATGCGCGGCAAGAAGAGTGTCTTGCAGGAGGCGCTCACCGGGCATTTCCGTGACCATCACGGCTACCTGCTGAAGATGATGCTCGACCGGGCCGACGCGCTGACTGCCCAGATCGAGGCGCTGACCGGGCGGATCGATGAGGCGATCGCCCCTTTCGCGCACCAGGTGGCCCAGCTGGATGAGATCCCCGGCGTCGGCAAGACCGGCGCGCAGGAACTCATCGCCGAGATCGGAACCGATATGGCCCGGTTCCCCACCGCTGGCCATCTGGTCTCCTGGGCCAAGTACGCGCCCAGGGCCCGGCAGTCGGCGGCCAAGCGCCCGGTACACCGCGTCCAGCCGGTCCTGGAATTCATCTAGGGAAAGCCGACCCGCCGCGTAGTGCTCGCGCAGCTGGTCGGCCGCCGCGTCCCGGTCCGCGTCCGTTGCTGCCGTGCTGCCGTACCTCGCCACGACAACCTCCCCGTCCGTTCCTGGGGTCCCCAGGAGCTGGTTCTGACACGATATGTCGCGTATCAGCCCGCTGCAAATGGCCAGCGACGTGGAAGGCCGGGAGCGTGCGTCGGCCTGAGCAAATTCAGATCATGGAGAAGCTATTCGAGCTCCTCGTCTGCTTCCTGCATCCCATCGTCGTTTGTCCTCATGTGGCTCGACCTGGCCGTCGACCGGCCGGACCTGAAGTAGGGCGGTAAACTGGCGTGAGGGATCTTCGGGCTTGTCCCGCTGGTGCCATTCTTGTACGTGCTCACTGGCGGTGATCTGTGGTGATCCAGGCACTCGACGTCCAGCACCGTGTGACCGTCTAGTAGCTCCGGGACTGTGACCACATGCGACATGACAACCGCCATGCTCAGCCCGGCATTAGGGTTCCAGCCTGAACCAGGCAGCACTGGTGAGCAGGCAGAACTGTCAACCTCGGCGGTCAGTGGCGGAGCCTCGTTGGAAGAAGGGGCGCGAATAGCGTCTGGATCTCATCTAGCGCGGTGCACACTTTATCGCGCACGTGGTCGGTGTCGAGCTCGGTCACCTCGCGCTCGTCTCGGCTGAACGCGATCAGCGGATAGGTGCGCGAGTTCGGGAGGTTCTGCACCGGCTCCGGTTGTAGATCCGCTCTACACTTGAGATGGGGTGTTTCCGCTGCTGCGGCCTCCAGGGGGGTGATTGCTTTGGTAAAAGCAAAGAAAAAGAAGCCGCTGGGTAACGTGTCGAGGCCATCGTCGCGACGTACAAGCGGACAACGGCGCCGGGCGCCACCACCTCGGTTGTCCCGGCTCTATGCTGCACGAAAATGGATCATCGGCGCTCTTCTGGCCGGACTAGCAGCCAGCATCACCGCTGTCATGGTCGATTTGACTCAGAAGGGGCTCGGTCCACTGGGAACCGGCCCTCCACAGACACCTTATCAATTCCCAGATAATGGAGGCTCCCAGACGGTCAATTCTGCCAAAGGTCCAATACTTGCTCTGCAAGTCACCGAAGGGTTCAGGGTCGGCTGTGGTGGTAGTGGTCCAGGCTGGGTCTTTCCGGCATCGTCGGCCGCGATCACATCAGCAGCACCAGGCACTGGGGTCAAACGCGGAGGTAAGACCTGGGATCGAGACCCGGCTGCCTTTGGCGCGATCGAGGCTAGCGATGTACTACTGAGTATTACAGCCTCAGGCTACAGCTCGCGTGCGATTGTGCTAAATGGCATTAACTTCCAGGTGATCCATCGGGAGCCTGCGCAGCGCGGTGTCCTTGTCAATTTCAATGGCATAGATAACTGTGATCCGGCCCAGAAGGCCTTTGCCCAAGTTGGAGACGTCAATTTGGACGCATCGCCGCCGATAATAAGACCGATCGCAAACACATCCCCGATTGGCCCCAGCTCGGGCGGGCAGAGGGCTGCTCCGTTGATCTTCCCTTACACCATATCGGAGAGTGATCCAGAAATCCTTATCCTGGACGTCAGTACGCACAACTGCGACTGCACGTGGACCGCGGAACTCGACTGGACTGCCGGTCCCGACGTCGGCCAGACGATCATCAAAGATCACGGTCATCTGTTCCGGACGACCGCCGCTACTGGTCTACCCACGGTTAACTGGCAACACTTCGCGGGAAGCTGGATCCGTAGAACGGGTCCTCCCAGCGGTCGCTGATCCATCCAGCCTTCATCAGCCGATCGAGGACGGGATAGACCGTGCCAGTGCCGTGTCCGGTCGCTTGGTACAGCCGCAGACCTCAGCTGGATTGTCTGGGGGCGAGTTCGTCAGGATGTCGAGGACGTCCATGACTGCCTGGGTGAGCCGGATCTTCGTAATGCTCATGAAGTCAGAGAGTAGGGACCATGGAACCCCCTTTGTCGGATTTCGCGACAGCTGGCGTGGCGTGGCCCCGTGACACTTCGTGTCAGGGCGATGGTTGGAGGCAGCTACTTCCCGTGTCAACGGCCATTGGGAAATCCGGTCATTGGCACAGTCGCTGTCCTTCGATCTCCTGCTTGCAAATGAGGCGCGTAGCGGTCGGTCAGGGTCACTGGTGCAGGTCAGAGGTTTACACCGGTCAGATGAGGTCGATGCCGTACGGCCGGTTGCTGCACTTTGCTGCTGCACCGACCTTTGCTGCTGCACCGACCTTTGCTGCTGCACCGACCTTTGCTGCTGCACCGACCTTTGCTGCTGCACCGACCTTTGCTGCTGCACCGACGACTCCTTGACCCCCAGAACGGCGGTCTAGAGGTTATCGCTGCTCAGAGCGTGTATGCCGTTCGTGTGCTCCGTGTCCGACGTGTGGTTTGTTCAGCCGGTTGCATGCCGTGTGGTCCGCACGTGGTCCCGAGGATGTTGCCGTCAGGTATGGGTGCTTGACTTTGACTTCCAGTCATCTTTGCGGGCGAAATTACCAGCGTAAACTTACGTCCACCTGCCCCAGCAGGTGCGGTGAGTGCGCAGGTATCCGTGGGTGTTCACATGATCATCATTCATTTAGTCACTCAGCCCTCGACCCATTGCCATGTTGGCAAGAGACGGTCTCCGACACTTAAGTGTCAGTACATAGGACTGGATGGCGCTGGGACGTGGACCTTGCGGCGATGTGCCTTGGAGCTGACGAAACGGAGGCGGAATGCCCCGGTAGCAGTGGCCTGAGGGGGTGTCTTGACTAAAGGCAGATCGGTTACAGTCATTGATCGGGACGAGAAGGGAAATACGGGAATGTCAATTGCCGTTCTGTCAACACTTATATCGTCGATAGCGCTAGTTGGGGTGGCTATAAGCTTGCTCTTTCAAGCTCGGCAGCTTCGAGCGAATCAGATTCAGGTATCCCGTGCCTCACTGATTGAACTAATGAAATTTTACTTCGACAATCCAGACATGGTGGCTGAATTGGTAGGGGCTAAGGACAACAAAGAATTTACTAAAGACGTACTTACGAACTGGTATGTTACTCATCTCTCATTGAGCTATGAAAATAGAGCCATATCTAAATCACATCTTCAAAATTTGGCGGATAATCTATTTAAAGGCGAGGCTGCGTGTAGATGGTGGGCCTCTATGGGGCACACATATAATGACGGAGCCACGTCGCGACGCGAAAAGGAATTCTTTGCCGTACTTGACGGAGAATTTCAGCGAATAAACCATGAGCGTGAATCCGCTCAGACTGACGCCGAACCACCTGATACGTCTTCTAACATCAGCCAGTGAGAGTAGAGGCGGCGGTGCGTCAGTCTCGACTCAACAGAGCGGCGGATTTGACAAGGGGCGATGGCCCGTACGCTGGCTTGGCGATCGGGCTGGCTTCCAGTCTGCCCGCATTAGCCCGATTTGGGCCATCGCGAGGGTTCCCTTGTCAAATCCGCCGCGGCTCCTGCAACCTACGGGTTCTGCGGCCCCGCGGAGTCCTTGCTATTTTCGCGCCAGCCGACCGGCGGTAGGCGCCGCCGCAGCGGGAGCGCCAGCGGGAGCTGCGGCGAGCGCGCCGTGTTGGCGGCGCGAGCGGCCCGGCGGGCCGCCTTGAAACCGTACAGAAACTTTGCACAGACGCGATACGGCAGCGATACGGCCGATACGGGCACCAGTTGGGACGCTAGAGCCTGTCCCGTGGATCATGTGACGGGATGGCGGAGCCAGATCCGGATTGAGGCGGCATTGACGGTGCCCTGGTACATCTTCTCGCGCTTGTTGAATCTGGTGGTGACGGCCCGGAACTGCTTGAGCTTGGCGAAGCAGCGCTCAAGGAGCAAGCCGTGCTGAATACATAGGTGAATCTGGAGGGGGAATCTCCCAATCATTGGGGCTGAGGGCCTGCCAGCACCAGAGCGGTAAAACACCAGAACATCACAAAGACCTAAAGTCCCTGGTGTTGGGCCCATGTGCGGGGTTCGTCCCGTCCTTGCGGTCCCCGAATCGTCGATGATCAGCACCCCGCTGCCGTGCGGCACGGTCGCCGGATCGGCCCGCAGTAGCTCCAGCCGCCCCGGCGCCGCTCAAGGGAGGTTCCGCCGCGGGTGCGTCTTTCTGAGGGTTGTGTCATTTCCGGGTGTTTCGGTCATGCGGCAAAGCCGAGGTCGGCGATGCTGGCCGGGTCGTAGCGGTTCAGGTGGATGTCTTTGCGGTAGCGCGTCTTGTAGTAGTTCATGTAGTCGTCCAGGTCGCCGTTGACGACCACGGCGCGGAGCTTGAGGATGACTTCGGCGCCGTCGGGGGACCATCTTGCACCGGTGATTCCGAAGCGGTCTTCGATGACGAAGCGGCAGGCTCCCTCGATCAGGCCAGTGGCGATCGGCCAGCCGCTGGCCAGTGCCTTGTCGTAGCGCATGTACATGTGGTTGTTGGTGAGGTATGTGACCGCCTTGTCGACGTCGGTGAGGTCCAGGTGGCGGGTACTGGCCTTGGCTCGGGTCTTGGCGGCGACGGATGCCAGCGTGGCGGCGACTGCCTTGCCGCGGCCGTGCAGTACCCGCAGCCGCTGCCCGTCGGCCCATTCGCGGGCGGCTCGCGGGTCGCCGGGGTGCAGGGCGGCGGCGGCTTTGCCGAGGTAGCCGCTGACGTGGATGAAGTCGATGAGGACCGGGACCTTGAGGTCGCGGTCCTTGGCATGGGCGGTGATGGCGGTGATCTGCTGCTTGTTCCCGTCGACGAGGAAGAGCCGCTGGGTCACCCGGTACGGGTCCCGGCGGTCGGCTTCGTCGAACGCCGCCCCGATCATCGCGGGGATGTCGTCGGTGATGGACGCCGAGACCCATTTGCTGCGTGCTTCCGGGCCGGGGTGCTCGTTGCGGCGGGCTGGCGGGGCGGCGATGTCTTCGGGTGCGCGGACGGCCGGGGTGAAGCCGGCGACCGCGACGATCTCGGCCATCTTCTTGATCCCCGGATGAGCGGCATCGGTCCCCTTGCCGGCGCTGGTGCGGTGCTCGGGCCGCAGCGCGATGCCCTTGCCGTCGGCCTGCATCATGAGCACGTCGCCGGCAGGCGGGCCGGTGTCCGCGTCGCGGGCCCGCTGGGCGTAGAAGTCGTCTGCCCAGGCGGCCAGGTCCTCGGCCAGGCCGGCCATCTGAGCCCGGCCGATCATCACTCCGGTGCGGGCCTGGATGACTTCCTGGGCCTGTCCGTAGCCGCCTTCGGCCAGGTGATAGGCGGCCAGGGCGCGCATCCCGAGGGAGTAGGGGTCATCGGGCAGCATCCACCGGGCATCGGCCGGGTACAGGTTCGCTTCGCGGCGGTTGCGGTAGGCCAGCCGGGTGGCCCGGACCGGCCCGAAGATGCTGACCACGCCCCGGTCATGACCAGTTTCCACGCTGCCGTGCCGGATCCCTGCGGCGCTGGTGACCTGCTCGATGCGCTCCTCGCGCGCGGAGTCGATGGTGAAGGTGGCTTCCAGCAGCTGCCGCTGCAGCTCCCGGCCCGAATCCGTGATCGCTTTCTCCCGGTCCCCGTGATCGAGAGCGCCGGCGTCCTGCGCAGTCCAGGTGAGCATCGCAGAGAACTGCTCTACCGGGCCGGCCAGCGCCGCCGCCAGCTCACTGTCCACCGGGCCCGCGGTCCCGTCCTCGCCGATCTGCGTCACCGTCACCGAAACCGTCACCGCCGGGCCTCCGTTGCCTGCCGAGGGTCATGTTCCCCCCACGATCCCGGAACCGGCCCAGGAACCGGGGGACCCGGCACCCGGATACCACCCCGGATCAGCCCCCGGCAACCCGCCTTCACTACCACTGACCAGCACAGATCACCTGCGGTGACACCCGGTGCATTCAGAAATGTGCAGACACTCCACGTTTCGAGAGGTTAAGGAGAGTATCAGCGCAAGATCACGCCCCTCAAAAAGACGCACCCTTCCGCCGCATCCGCATCGATGCCGCGATGGGTCCTGCCGCCACTCTGCCCGCTCCTCGCCGGCCAAACAATGGGCGGGATCCCCGGCACCTGAACCCGCGTTAAAACTGATGCCTGCCGGGAATGCGGCTGCGAACATGGATGGATGGGAAACATGGTGCCCGGCGCCTTCCAGTCCGGCACGCTCGCCTGCTGGCCCGGAGCCGAGTACACCGGCCGCGGCCTGGCCACCGCGCCGTACGCGAACTGGCCGGGCTGGCCTTCGGGCGAACTCGGGTCGCACCGCGTCGAGGCGGGCACCCTGCGTCACAATCTCCGGGTCACAGCGGGTGCTGGAGCGTAATGGATTTGTTCAATTCGGGGTGGCCCCGCGTACCTGAACATCGCCGGAGTATTGCAAGACCCACATCCTCTATCACGTCGTGAAGGCCGTCCCCGTGAAAGGATTCTCCCAGGTCAGAGAGTTTTCCCTAGTCAGCGACGGAGCGGGCCCGGGCATTACGCGCAGCATGGCTCATTTGTAACACTGGCCTCATTGTTTGCACAGAGGTATGTGTGCAAATTCGTGACCTTCGTCACGCTAATGACGGGGTTTCGCGGTCCTAAACCGATCGGTTCGGGCGAGGCCGTTTGCGGGCGCAATTACGGGCCGGCCGAGCAAAATGCTACGGCCGCGCCGGGGGTGAAGGAAGCCAGGTGAGGCAGGGGATTTCGGTCCGGGCCCGGCCGCCGCCGGGCGGCACGAAAAACGAATTTCGTCGTCCCCGTTTATCCCCGGATCCGCGGCTGATGCCCCACTGCGGGGCGGTCCCCCCGGAAGCGCGAACGCCTTTACCCAACTTTGACTGATTTGTTACCAGACTTTTATGCTTTCGGACTGTCAGGCGTTCAGAAGGCCCCGCATCCCCAAGGTACGCCGCGGATGGCCTTCCTAGTGAGCGCGCCCTACTCGGGAAGGAGCATCATGAACAGCTCCGGTAAACCAGCCCGGTCCCGTCCCAAGCACCGGCGCCGGAAAGCTTTTGTGCCCGCGCTGCTCGGCGTGGCCGCGGTGACGTGCCTGTCTGCACAGGCACTGGCGGGAGCCCCGGCCATGGCCGCCACGCCGGCCAAGCCAGCCGCGGTTGCGACCACCAGCAACCAGGAGTCCGGCCTGCTGGCCACCTACGCCGTCAAGTCCGGGGATTCGCTCAGCACGACCGCCACGCGGTTGTACAGCAACCCGGACGCGTGGCCCGTGATCTACTGGGCCAACCACCAGCACGTCCGCGGGACGAACAGCCTCAAGATCGGGCAGCCCCTGCGCATCCCGGCCGGGCCCGGCAAGATTTCCGGCGTCCCCGTTTTCGCGGCGGCCGACCCCGCGCCCGCCCCGGTGCAGGCAACACTCGATGCAAGCTTTGCGCCTGCGCTTGCCACGGCCGCCACCTACACCGGCGGCGGCAACTCGTTCCAGCAGTGCGTGATCGCACGTGAGTCCGGTGGCAACCCGCAGGCGATGAACGCCTCCGGCCACTACGGTCTGTACCAGTTCAGCTACTCGACCTGGCTGGAGTACGGCGGGTCCCCGTCGTCCTTCGGGCACGCGTCCGTGGCGGAGCAGAACCGGGTGTTCGCCAACGCGATGGCGCGTGGCGGCGCGTCCAACTGGGCGCCCTACGACGGCTGCTGAGCGGCCCGTCATCAGCAGGCGCCGATGCCGCCAGGAAACCCCAAATGAACCGGGTACTTGTGTGCTGCCCGCGTGGTCAGGGCAGGCGGGCCGCGGTCCTCTCACCGCTGGCCCGCCTGCCCGCCCGCACCTGGTCGTCTACCGTGTCCTAGCCGAGCTAGGGCCGCGAAGCCGGCAAGATTGAGTCAAGTTTGACCCCGGCTGGTCAGGCGGCTATTCCTGCTCGCTGGGTGAGGTTGTCGATGGCGGCCTGGTAGATGGTGGCGGCTTTGCGCAGGGGTGCTGGGTCCGGTCCGGTGAGTTCGGCGAGTCCTGTTTGCAGGATCCGGTCGTGGACGCGGGTGAGGAACATGGCGTGGCGCAGGCCGGTGCTGGTGACCTGGTAGCGGTGGGTGTGCGGGATGCGCTCGATGAGGCCGTGCTCGCGGAGCCGGCGCAGGTCGTAGGTGGCCTGGCCGGGTGTGACCGATCCGGGGCCGTGGGGCGGGCGGCCGAGGTATTCGCCGAGCAGGCTGCGCAGGTCCTTGTTGAGGAACCCGCCGGGGTGCAGCCGGAAGATCAGCAGGATGTGCAGGAGTGCCTGGGCGCGCGGGTCGGTCAGGCGCAGCCCGGCCACGCGGGTGCCGTTGTCGTGGATGACGGGGTCGCAGGCGGAGCGCAGGACGCTGTCCCCGGTGATGGGGTCGTGGCTGAGTCGCTGGACGGCCAGCAGCCGTCGGTTGGCGGTGTAGCCGATCTCCCGCAGGGCGGGCAGATTAGTCAGCCGTTTGCCCAGGCCGAAATCCATGGCCTGGTTGATGGTGGTCTCCGTGCGCAGCGCCCGCCCGTGCTTGTGGTACTGCTTGATCTGGGTGTGCTTGTAAAGCACGTGCAGGCTGGGGGTGACCCCGTCGGTGACCACGCGGGTGGCGAAGATGCCCGGGGTGTGGTTCTTGCGGCCGCGGTAGATGGACCGGCCGAAGATCAGGCTGATCCGGTCGGGCCGGCCCAGATCGAGGTTGTCCCGGATGACCTGCTCGAAGAAGATCCGCCCGGACACCGGCTTATCGAGCATCTGGGTCAGCGAGAACTCTGCCTGCAAGATGGAGATGTCATACCGGTAGCCCGCGGCCCGGTCGGCGGGACTGAACGGGTGCGGCAGCCGCGCCAGCCACTTGCGCAGCAGCGCGTCGATCTGCGCCGGGCCCAGGCCATGGCAGATCGCCTGCACGGCGGCCACGTTATCGACGGCCGCGAAGGCGTTATCCATCGGGGTGAAGCCGATGCCGGCCCTGGCGGCCTGCCGCTTGGCCCACTCGTTGCCGTTGATGCACAGCTTGGCGTTGAACGGGAAGTAGCTGCAGAACTTGAGGAAGAACGGGCCGAAGTCCTCATCGACGCAGTAGCAGTAGTACTGGTTGACCACCCCGGTCTCCGCGGCGATCCACGGGTAGGAACTGCCGTCGGCCCGGCGGCGCTTGCGGGTCCGGAACAGCGGGACTTTCTCCTGCGCCCGGCCGATGAACAGCACCCCCTCGGTTCCGGTGAAGCCGGCCAGGTACTCCTGGGCCACGTCGTCCTTGCGCTGCCCCTTGGCGAAGTCCACCCAGGGGATCCCGCAGCCGGCCGCAAACGACCGCACCGACCTGGTGAACGCCTCGCTGACCGGGGCCAGCGCCGCTGTCGAGGCCACCGGTTTGCCCAGCTGGTGGTGGATATAACTCACCAGGCCGGTCGCGTACTGCAACTGCGGGACGTAGACGTTCAGGTACATCCGGTCGATGCACTCCACCTCAAAACTCACGTGCTCGGATAGGACATCCGCAACGGTGCGCGGTAGCGTCATGACAGGCTCCGGTCGGACAGGCCGCAAGGCCACCCACCGCCAGCAGGCGGCCCACACCGGGGCACAGCGTGCCACCGCATCGATCCGGCCGGAGCCACTTTCACTCAGCTCAGCATGCGGACATGGCTCGCCGGGCTGGGGTGAAACCCCGCTGGGGCGTGTCCCGTGGATCTTGATGGCTGGATCGTGTAGATCGGTATGGTGCTCGATCGACTGAATCGTCATGATCTGACTGATGAGGAATGGGAGCGTCTGCGGGTGTTCCTGCCTGCTGATCCGCCGCGGGGCGGGCGGTGGCTTGATCACCGGATGGTGATCAACGGGATCTTCTTCCGGACCCGGGCGGGCTGCCCGTGACGGGATCTGCCGGGGGGTTCGGGAACTGGAAGACCGTCTATAACCGGCATCGCCGCTGGTCGATGGACGGGACCTGGGAGCAGATCCTGGACGGGCTGCGGGCTGGGTGCGATCAGGCCGAGGGCAAGGACTGGACGGTCAGCGCGGATTCCACCGTGGTCCGCGCGCACCAGCACGCGGTCGGCGCGCGCCGGGCGCTGCCCGCGGAGCTGGTCACGGGGGGCAGCCCCGAATGACAAGAATCCGCCGGGCCGGGAGGCGATCGGCCGCTCCCGCGGCGGGCCGAGCACCAAGATCCACCTGGCCGCGGACCGGCGCTGCCGCCCGGTCGCCCGGATCCTCAGCCCCGGCCAGCACGGCGACTGCCCGCGGTTCATCCCGTTAATGCAGGCCATCCGCATCGGCCGCCGGGGCCTGGGGCGGCCCCGGACCCGGCTCGGCGCCGCGATGGGCGACAAGGCGTACTCCTCCGCCGCCAACCGCGCCTACCTGCGCAAGCGCGGGATCACGGCCGCCATCCCGATGAAGGAAGACCAGAAGAAACACCGCCGCAACCGCGGCCGCGCGGGCGGCCGCCCGCCCGTCTTCGACTCCGGACGTTACAAGGAGCGCAACACCGTCGAACGCTGCTTCGCCAAGCTGAAGCAGTTCCGCGCCGTCGCCACCCGGTACGACAAGCGGGAAATGATCTACCAGGGCACCGTCGACCTGGCATCGATCCGGATCTGGCTACGAGATCCCGTCCAATGATCCACGGGACACGCCCCAGCGGGGTTTCACCCCAGCCCGGCGAGCCATGTCCGCATGCTGAGCTGAGTGAAAGTGGCTCCGGCCGGATCGATGCGGTGGCACGCTGTGCCCCGGTGTGGGCCGCCTGCTGGCGGTGGGTGGCCTTGCGGCCTGTCCGACCGGAGCCTGTCATGACGCTACCGCGCACCGTTGCGGATGTCCTATCCGAGCACGTGAGTTTTGAGGTGGAGTGCATCGACCGGATGTACCTGAACGTCTACGTCCCGCAGTTGCAGTACGCGACCGGCCTGGTGAGTCATATCCACCACCAGCTGGGCAAACCGGTGGCCTCGACAGCGGCGCTGGCCCCGGTCAGCGAGGCGTTCACCAGGTCGGTGCGGTCGTTTGCGGCCGGCTGCGGATCCCCTGGGTGGACTTCGCCAAGGGGCAGCGCAAGGACGACGTGGCCCAGGAGTACCTGGCCGGCTTCACCGGAACCGAGGGGGTGCTGTTCATCGGCCGGGCGCAGGAGAAAGTCCCGCTGTTCCGGACCCGCAAGCGCCGCCGGGCCGACGGCAGTTCCTACCCGTGGATCGCCGCGGAGACCGGGGTGGTCAACCAGTACTACTGCTACTGCGTCGATGAGGACTTCGGCCCGTTCTTCCTCAAGTTCTGCAGCTACTTCCCGTTCAACGCCAAGCTGTGCATCAACGGCAACGAGTGGGCCAAGCGGCAGGCCGCCAGGGCCGGCATCGGCTTCACCCCGATGGATAACGCCTTCGCGGCCGTCGATAACGTGGCCGCCGTGCAGGCGATCTGCCATGGCCTGGGCCCGGCGCAGATCGACGCGCTGCTGCGCAAGTGGCTGGCGCGGCTGCCGCACCCGTTCAGTCCCGCCGACCGGGCCGCGGGCTACCGGTATGACATCTCCATCTTGCAGGCAGAGTTCTCGCTGACCCAGATGCTCGATAAGCCGGTGTCCGGGCGGATCTTCTTCGAGCAGGTCATCCGGGACAACCTCGATCTGGGCCTGCCCGACCGGATCAGCCTGATCTTCGGCCGGTCCATCTACCGCGGCCGCAAGAACCACACCCCGGGCATCTTCGCCACCCGCGTGGTCACCGACGGGGTCACCCCCAGCCTGCACGTGCTTTACAAGCACACCCAGATCAAGCAGTACCACAAGCACGGGCGGGCGCTGCGCACGGAGACCACCATCAACCAGGCCATGGATTTCGGCCTGGGCAAACGGCTGACTAATCTGCCCGCCCTGCGGGAGATCGGCTACACCGCCAACCGACGGCTGCTGGCCGTCCAGCGACTCAGCCACGACCCCATCACCGGGGACAGCGTCCTGCGCTCCGCCTGCGACCCCGTCATCCACGACAACGGCACCCGCGTGGCCGGGCTGCGCCTGACCGACCCGCGCGCCCAGGCACTCCTGCACATCCTGCTGATCTTCCGGCTGCACCCCGGCGGGTTCCTCAACAAGGACCTGCGCAGCCTGCTCGGCGAATACCTCGGCCGCCCGCCCCACGGCCCCGGATCGGTCACACCCGGCCAGGCCACCTACGACCTGCGCCTGCTCCGCGAGCACGGCCTCATCGAGCGCATCCCGCACACCCACCGCTACCAGGTCACCAGCACCGGCCTGCGCCACGCCATGTTCCTCACCCGCGTCCACGACCGGATCCTGCAAACAGGACTCGCCGAACTCACCGGACCGGACCCAGCACCCCTGCGCAAAGCCGCCACCATCTACCAGGCCGCCATCGACAACCTCACCCAGCGAGCAGGAATAGCCGCCTGACCAGCCGGGGTCAAACTTGACTCAATCTTGCCGGCTTCGCCGGCCCTAGCTCGGCTAGCTCGGCTAGTTGGGACGCTCGGGAGCCGCGCTGAGGGCGTGGAGCTGGTCGAGATATTGCCTGGTACCTGCCACGCCGGGATACCGCTCGTTCAGGACTTTGGTGAGGTCTCGGCTTGCCATGAGAAGCGATGGTAGTGACCGGCGCTGGCCGCTGAGAGCATGCTCCCCCTGGCTTACGGCCTCGTCCAAATCTCCCTGCTGTGCTGCGACCACGCCGAGGGTAATCCGAGCTTCGGCCAGGCGCATGGGTGCGCGTTCCCGGCCGTCAAAGTCGGTGCTGGCGTGGATGACTTCGCTGGCCAAGTTTTCGGCCATCTTGTCGTCGGCGAGCATGCGGTAGCAGTCCATAGCGTAGAAGTCGAACTGGAGTGTTCCCGCTTTTATGGACACCGAATTAGGCTGCCAACTGACTGAGTTGCCTATACCCTAGTTCGTATTCCCCGGGTGTCAAGTACCCGAGCGTCGAATGCCTCCGGGCCAGATTATAATAGTTGCCGATCCAGTCGGACGTCTCCTTTTCCAGGTTCGCCAGCGTCGGCCACGGGCGGGTGTGAATCAGCTCTTTCTTGTACGTCGCGAAGAACGATTCCGATACAGCATTATCATAGCAGATTCCCGTCCGCCCCAGGGACCGCCTTATATTGTTCTCCGTGCAGTAAGCATCGAACACCGAGGACGTATACTGGCAGCCGCGGTCAGAATGAAATATCACACCTGCTGGCGGCTTCCGGGCGGCGATAGCCATGTCGAGCGCGGCGGTGACCAGGCTGGCCCGCATGTGCGCGGCGACAGCCCAGCCAATTACCTTGCGTGAATAAAGGTCAATAACGGTCGCGAGATAAGCCCACCCATCCCATGTTTTTATGTAGGTGACATCGCCGCACCACTTCGCATCGGGCGCGGCGGCGGTGAAATCCCGGCCGATCAGGTCCGGGGCCGGGACCGGCCGGTCCCCGCCGATGGTGGTCCGCTTCCACGCTCGCGGATGCCGCCCGCGCAGGCCAGCGGCCTGCATCAGCCGATGGACACGCTTGTGCGACACCAGGTGGCCCAGCGCCGCCAGGCCCGCGCGCATCCGGCGCACCCCAGGATTGCCCCGCGCCTCCTCATAAACCTTCTTCATCACCGCGATGAGCGCACAGTCGTCCCGCGACCGCTGGGACGGCTCCGCGCCCCGCCAGGCGTAATAGCCGGAACGGGAAACTCCCAGCCAGGCACACATGAATGACACCGGGTAAGCATCCGCATCAGCCCAGCCCGCGATAGCAGCGAATCTTACTGACTGCCTTTCGCGAACCAGGTCGCTACTTTTTTTGCGAACTCCACCTGCATCCGCAGCTCGGCGATCGTGGACTTATCATCCCTGGACTCAGCCCGCAGCCGGGCCAGCTCGGCCCGCTCCGACTCACCCAGCGGCGCATCCGGATTCTTTCCGGACTCCGCGGCATCTCGTGCCACCTTCACCCACTTGCCAAGAGTCATCTCATGGACGCCGATGTTACGGGCGACCTCAGCAACCGGACGGCCGCCGTCAATGACGAAAGCTACCGACTGAGCCTTGTACTCCGGCGTAAATGCGCGGCGTGTCGAACCCATTTCTCGCTCTCCCGACGAATCGGGCAGCTAAACCGGGTGTCCACCGAAGCGGGTACGGTCCAGTCTCGCGGGAGACGGTGGAGAAGACCGAGCAGAACGGCCGCCAGAAGCAAGAGCGCGGAACGGGTCGGCTGATGTGGTCGACGCAGGTGTTTGTCCTGGACGACGACGGGGGCGAGGTGATCACCGTTACTACGGCTGGTGAGAAGCCGAACGTGAAGGTGGGACAGCTCGTTCACCTGGTCAAGCTAGAGGCCCTGCCCTGGGCGACCAACGGGCGTAACGGCGTGGCGTTCCGCGCCGAGCAGATCAAGGCCGCATCGATGCCCTCGGCCCGGCCTCAGTAACCGGCATCCCCGCATTTCGCCGTGTACCTGAGTGTCCCTTCCGGTGCCTTGACGCTTAAGCGTCAAAAAGCACTCATCCCTTTTCCGGTCCGTGACGGGCTGGCATGCCCGCCCCCGTCAATGCGAGGAGAAACCAGATGACAAACCTCGACCGGGTTATCACCGTCATTCAGCGGGAAGCCGCTGACATTCCCACACCAGATCTGAGGTCCGATATCCAGGTCGGCCTCGACGTCCTGGACGCAGCGATCGGCGACCTGCATGCGCTGCGCCCCGAAGCCGATGTGATCGCACAGATCAGCGCGACCGCCGACTTCATGGAAACGGCCGTCACGATCGCCTTGTACGTCCGGGAACTGTGCAAACGGCCAGCGGACGAACCGACGCCGGTCGTTACCACGCTCAACTAGCCGATGCGCCGGGCCAGAAGCACCGCTATTCCTTCTGGCCCGGCTCAGCGGGACCAGAAAAGGGCGCACTGCTCGCCCGGCCCCGCCTGTTCGCAAGCCGTCTCATTCCAGGAGGCCCCCTGATGTGCCCCGCGCACCCGAACCCGGCCCCAGCCGCCGATGTGCTGCTGACCGCCCTGGCCGATGCCCGCCAGCGTAAACAACAAGCCGCCCAGGACATGCGGCTGCTGCTGGCCTATGCCCGCGAATTCGCGTTCCCGCGCCCGTACCGGCTCGCCGACCTGGCCAAGGCCGCGGGCATGTCGATCTCCGGCATCCGCACCGCCTACACCCCCGCCGACATCGAAGCCGTCAGCACCCTGCTCGCGGCGCTCCGGCAGGACTACCCGGCGCCTCATCCAGCGCCGGTGCCGCAATAAAGGCCGAGCCAGAAGGCCGCTATTCCCTCTGGCCCGGCACACCGGGACCGATCAGGCGCACCAATCGCCCTGGTCCCGTCTTCCCAGCACAAACCCCCTGCTAAGGAGGAGGTTGCACCATGTCCAAGTCTAATCGCGGCGGCCTTACCGGTCGACGCTCCGGTGGGACCGTCACCGTCATCGAAGAACCGGTCCGCCGCTCGGCGGTCCGCAAAGCCAAGATCGTCTTCTGGATCTGCTGGATCACCATCGGCCTGCTCGCGGCCACTGTGCTGGCCAGCAAATGGCACCCCATCCTCGCCCTGCTCGCGGGCGCTGCTATCGGCCTGGCTGTGGCCGCCGTCGTCGCCGCGCTGGTGATCGCCTGGCCGGTCCTGCGCGCCCTGTGGTGGTGGACCCCCGAAATCGGCCTCACGCTGGGCCTGGTCACCGGCTGGGTCGACCTGGCCGACCACACCACCCTGCCCATCCGCCTCGCAGCGGTCGTCTCCATCACCGGCGTCCCCGCCGCCATCCCGCAGGTCCGCCGCCGCATCGTGGCCACGCTGTGGTGCCTGATCACCCGGCACCGGATCCGGACCTGCTTCGCCGAGTTCATCATCACCAACCGCACCGGCAGCCTGCCCTTCCTCCTGCTAACCATCCCCACCTCGGTCGGGGAACGGATCTGGATCTGGCTGCGCCCCGGCCTCGCCCTCACTGATATTCAGGACCGGCTCGACCTGATCGCCGTGACCTGCTGGGCCGATACCGCGATCGCCGAATCGGCCTCGGCGTCCAACTCGGCCCTGATCCGGCTGGACATCAAACGCCGCGACGCCCTCACCGGCGCGGTCGCCTCCCCCCTGCTCGGGCTCATCAAGCCCGGCACCGCGTCACGGGATCACGACCAGGACCTGCCCGTGCCCACCGCGCTGGACCTGCCCGACGTCAGCGCCGCCGACGTCACCCCACCCCCCCGGCCCACCCGGCCCACGCCCGCGCTCACCCGGGCGGACAGGAAAACACCGGCCCGCGCCCCGGCCCCGACCGGCGTCGACCCCGACGTCGCCGACTACCTCTAACCCAGTCATCCGGGGCCTTCACCTGCCGCTGTTAGCGGCGGATCCACTGGCGGAACCCCAGCCCGCAGCCTGACCGGCCTGGGCTGAGGTTCCCTCCCTCCGAAGGAGAACCCATGAACGGCCCCGCGCTTTCACCCGGCACGGTTCCGGTCGGGCCGCTGCTTTCCATGTACGACCCGATCTTTATCGGCGTCGACGAATTCGGTGCCCCCGTCTACACCCGGATCATCTACCGCAACCTGCTCGCGGCAGGCGAACCCGGCGGCGGCAAATCCGGGCTGCTCAACACCTTCGCCGCCCACGCCGCCCTGTCCATCAAGAACCGCAACGTGCTGTTCGACGGCAAGCAAGTCGAGCTCGGCATGTGGGACGACCTCGCCGACGAGTTCGTCGGCCCCGACCTCGACCATGCCATCATCACCCTGCGCCGCCTGCAGAAGGTGATGGACAACCGCTACACCTGGCTCCGCGCGCACCGCCGCCGCAAAATCGAGCCCACCGACCAGGTGAACGTCATCACCTCGATCTTCGACGAGATCGCCCTGTACTCCACCGTCCTGGGCACCGACACCCAGCAACGCGAATTCGTGGCGCTGTTCCGGGACCTGGTCGCCCGCGGCCGCGCCGCCGCCATGCCCGTCATCGCCGCCACCCAGCGGCCCTCGGTGGACATCATCCCCAAGTCCGTCCGGGACCTGTTCGGCTACCGGGCCGCCTTCCGCTGCACCAGCACCGGCAGCAGCAACATCATCCTCGGCGACGGCTGGTCCGAAGCAGGCTTCGACGCCGCCACCATTCCCCCCACCAACCCCGGCGTGGCGTACCTGATCGCCGAAGGGGGCGTCCCCCAGAAAATCAAAGCCGCCTACCTGACCGACGAGCACATCATCGCCCTGGCCGACCACGCCGCCTGGACCCGCCGCACCCCCACCCCGGTCACTCCACCGGTCATCACCCCGGCGACCATCCACGTCGCCTAACCACCAGAAGGGAAACCCTCATGTCCTACAGCACCGATCCCAGCGCCCGGGCCAGCTTCATCGGCGACTTGCGCGCCCTGGCCGACTTCCTGGACCGGCACCCGGCCATCCCCGTCCCCCTGTACGGCGGGTACTTGTCTTTGCACGCCGCCAGCACCGACGACGGCGGACGTGATCAGGTCAACCACGTCGCCTGCCTGCTCGGCGCCACCATCACCGATGACACCGCCAGCGGCGGCCATTACCGCGCCGAACGCGCCTTCGGGCAGATCACCTACAGCGTCGTCTCCATCCCCGAAGCGCACCTGGCCGCCTTTCACGCCCTCAACTCCTACAACGGCTGCGTCAGCCCGGACACCCCATGACCACCCGCTCCCGTCTCCCCGACTACTACGCGATCCTCGGCATCCCACCCGACGCCACCGTGACTGCGATCAAGAAGGCGTACCGGAAGCTGGCCCGCCAGCATCACCCCGACATCAACCCCGGCGACCAGGACACCGCCGAACGGTTCAAGGCCATCACCGAGGCCTATGAGTTCCTGACCGACCCGGCCCGCCGCCAGGCTTATGACGCCACCCGGCCGCCGGTCACCCCCACTACGATCACCACCCCGGACCAGGACGGCCCGGCCATCAGCGGCGTCGTCCGCGTACTGGAAGAGATCTGGCGCGCGATCCGGGCCCGGCACGGGGAACTCCCGGCCGTGGTGATCATCATCGTCAGCGGCACCGAAAGAAAACAGCCCGTCTTCGGCCATCACGCCCCCGGCCGCTGGCAGGCCGGAACCGAGCAGCGCGCCGAAATCATGATCAGCGGCGAAGGACTGCGCCGTACCCCACGTGAGGTCCTCGGTACCTTGCTGCACGAGGCCGCCCACGCCCTGGCCGCCGCACGCGCCATCAAGGACACCAGCCGCCAGCACCGCTACCACAACACCAAATACAAGATGCTCGCCGAAGAATTCGGCATCACCGTCACCTTCGACCCCACCATCGGCTGGTCCCCCACCACCGTCCCCGACCACACCGCCGAGGACTACGCGAACCAGCTCGACGCCCTGCAAGCCGCCATGACCTTGTGGCGGACCGATGAGGAACTGGCCCCCACCGTGCGGCGAAACTCCAACCTGATCGCGGCCATCTGCCCCTGTGGCCGCAGCATCCGCGCCGCCGCCTCCACCCTGGCCGAGGCACCCATCGTGTGCACCGCCTGCGGCGAACCCTTCACGCCCAAGAACGCTGACGCTTAACCGTCAAGAGGCGTTCACGGCCCTTTCCGCACGCCACCTCTGCCCGGACCTCTGCCGGGACGCGTCGCGGATTTCTTCCCCAGTACACGGCACGGGGACCGGTCCTTGCCTGCCCAGACATGCTCGGTCCCCGGCCGTCCACCACCCCAACAAGGACGTGGACAACTATGCACCCTACCCACACCCATGCCGGTCACCTCGACGCGTGTATCGCCCGGGGCATCTGGATCGACTTCTACGACCCCGACGGCGACCGCTACGGCCTGCCCACCTACCCGTGGCACTGCGCGCCGGACGGGCTGCTGACCATCCGCCAATTGCGCGACAAGGGCCTGCGGCCCGGCGGCCAGGACATCGCCGCCCAGATCTTGTGGCGGCACAAGGGAAAGCGCCGTGTCGCCTACCTCTACCGCATCGATCTCGCCCTCCGGAAAAGGGACGCCACCCCCGCCCAGTGGGTGGCGATCGGCCGGGCTTTGGCCGCCCGCCGCACCTGCCGCACCTGCCGGACCGAGAAGGACTACTACATCCCGCGCTCGACCGGCGAATGCAACGACTGTACGGACGGGGGCTACCGATGATGCCCCCGCCCGCTGAACACCGATCCAGTGTCAAGCGGTCATTGACATCAAAACGGCGACGGCGCGTGGTCGAGAACGACGACTACGCCGCGTTCATCCAGCGCGTCATCCGCGCCCACAGCCGCCGCATCGCATCCGGCGACATCGACGCCCTCACCGCCATGGCCAACCTGTCCCGCGACCTCGACCACGCCATCACCGAGGCCATCACCGCCCTGCGGACCCGGCACGGCTACTCCTGGGCCGACGTCGGCCACCGGCTCGGCATCACCCGCCAGGCCGCCCAGCAACGCTGGGGCGACACCTCTTCCACGGTCACGACCTTTGACGGCACCGGCGCCACCGGGAGCCGCCCGTGACCCCGACCGGCCCGATGCTGGCTCCCGCACCCGGACCCCACCACGGCCCGGGTACGGGGGCGAACACCGCACCCGGCTTCCCCGGCATCTTCGACCCCTGGCGGGTGCAGGCCCGCGACAGCGCGTTCATCCGCGCCCGCGACGGCTACCTGGTCACCATCCGCCACGACCCCGGCCCACCGGAGTACTTCACGGCCAGCGACGTCTGCCCCGGCGCCTACGACCGGTGGCTCGATCACATCTGGCCCGCCGCCGGATGCATCCACCCCATCCGCCTGGGCGGGCAGATCCACCGCGTCGACGCCCGCACCGGCGAAATTACCGCCACCACCCCGACCTCGGCGCTGCCGGACGGGGTGATCTACAAAGCCTGCGGCAACCGCCGCGTCTCGGCCTGCCCGAGCTGCGCGGAGACCTACCGGCGGGACGCCTTCCAGCTGATTCGCGCCGGGCTGATCGGCGGCAAAGGCGTTCCCGCACACGTCGCGGGCCATCCGGCCGTGTTCGCCACCTTCACCGCCCCCTCCTTCGGCCCGGTGCATTCACGCCCGGTCAGTCAGCACACCTGCACTGGCAAGGCCCACTGCCGCTGCCAGGCGCAGCCCTGCCACGCCCGGCGTGAGGTTGAGGTGTGCCCGCACGGCCGCAAGCTCGCCTGCTTCACCCGCCACCGGGCCGATGACCCCCGGCTCGGGCAGCCGCTGTGCCCGGACTGCTACGACCACGCTGCCCACGTGGTGTGGAACAACCACACCGGCGAGTTGTGGCGGCGCACCAAACAAGCCATCGAACGCCACCTCAACCAAGCCGCCCGCCACCGGCACCTCCCCTACGGGGTGCGGGTCTCGCACGGCAAAGCCGCCGAATACCAGGCCCGCGGCGCGGTTCACTTCCACGTGCTGCTCCGCCTCGACGGCCACGACGAACACGACCCCGGACGGCTGCTGCCCCCACCCCCGGGCATCACGGTCGCCGACCTGGAGGACGCGACCCGGCACGCCGCCGCCATCATCAGCTATCTGACCTCGCCGCACCCCGTCATGCCCGCCGGGTGGCGGATCGGCTGGGGACCCGAACTGGACGTACGGGCCATCACGGTGCGCGGTACCGGCACGGTCACCGACCTCATGGTGGCCAGCTACCTGGCCAAGTATTCGACCAAGGGCACCGAGGTCACCGGGCACGCCTCCAAACGCCTCACCCCCGCCACCGTCGACCAGTACGCCCACGCCGCCGGGACGCACGCGGAACGGCTCGTCCACGCCTGCTGGAAGCTCGGCAACCACCCCGACTACACGAGCCTGGAGCGGTGGGCGCACATGCTCGGCTTCGGCGGCCACTTCCTCACCAAGGCCCGCAACTACTCGGTCACCTTCGCTGACCTGCGCGCCGCCCGCATCACCTACCGCCGCACCCAGGACCCCGGACCTGAGCATCAGCCCATCCGCACCGCCGACCACGCCGACGAGGAAACCACCCTCATCGTCGGCAACCTGTCCTACGCCGGAACCGGCTGGAAAACCAGCGGAGACGCCCTCCTGGCCAGCACCGCGGCCGACCAAGCCAGGAAACGACGCGAGACCGGAAACGACGAGCTCACCGACCAATACAACAGCACTGCTGACCGCCAGGCCGCATAACCCACCCGCCACTTATTGACGCTTAAGCGTCAAAGCAGCAGCACATATCCTTACCGCAAGGGAGAAAGCGTTGGACCGTACCGCACGCTCCGCCACTGAGGTAATAACGCCTCGCTGGTACACCACTGAGCAAGTCGCCGTCATGCTTGGCTATGGGCTCACCAAAACTAAGCATCTCGTTCTGACCGGCCAGATCCGTTCCGTTAAGGACGGCAGGAACCGGCGTATTCTCCCGGAATGGGTGGACGAATACATCCGCAATAAGGTAGAGGATATGACCGCATGAGCAGACGCCACAACGGCGAAGGATCGATCTATCCGGTCAAGGACGGGTACCGGGGCTACGTCTGGTGCACCAACCCCGCAGGTGAGCGATACCGCAAGTACGTCAAGGGCAAGACCCACGAGGAGGCCCAAGCCGCTTGGCTGAAGCTTCGGGAAGAGGCTAGTCGCGGAGTCGTCGCATCCGACGTCCCGTCGCTCGGGCAGTTTCTGCATTACTGGCTCGAAGAAATTATTGAACTTAATCTCGCACCGAAAACCTTCGAGAAATACGAGACGTTCAGCCGTCTTCACATCATCCCGTATCTGGGCACGAAACGGCTTGACCGGCTTCAGGTGAAGGATCTCCGGCAATGGCTGAACAAGCTCAGCCGCACCTGCCAGTGCTGCGCCCAGGGAAAGGACGCGGCACGGTCGCAGGAAAAGCAGCGGTGCTGCGCTATCGGCAAATGCTGCGATGCGATTCTGTCGGCTGGCACCCGGAAGGACGCCCGCAACGTGCTGCGAGCCGCATTGAGCTGCGCCATTGAAGATCAGCTCATTACCCACAACCCAGCGGCCGTCATCCGGCTGTCCAGCCGCCGTGAACCAAAACGCAAACGCCGGTCCTGGACCGTCGACGAGGCTCGCCGGTTCCTCGTGTCAGCTCGCCGTGATGATGACCCGCTGTACCCGGCGTACGTCCTGGTCCTGGTCCTCGGCCTGCGTAAAGGTGAACTGCTCGGGCTCATCTGGGAGCTGGTCGATCTGGACGCCGCCGAACTGTACGTCGGTGAGCAGGTGCAGCGTGTCGGTGGTCAGCTTCTGCGCCGGGAGCCCAAGACGGAGACCTCTGAAGCACCGCTGCCGCTCCCCGACCTGTGCGCGGCCGCGCTGAAGCTCCGCAAGCAGCAACAAGAGGCCGCCCGTGACCAGGCGGGCGACGCATGGAGTGATACCGGTCTGGTCTTCACCACCCAGTACGGCACTCCGCTCGAGCCACGCAACTTCAACCGCAGCTTCGACCGCCGTATCCGCAAGGCCGGGGTATCTAAGATCACTGTCCACGGTGCGCGGAAGACCTGCGGCTCGCTGCTGGCCGCCCTGGACGTGCATCCGCGCGTGGCCATGCAGATTCTGCGGCACAGCAAGATCGCGGTCACCATGGAGATCTACACCGAGATCCCTTCCACTGCGACCCGTGAGGCACTCCGTAAACTTGGCCGCTGGCTGGGCGAATGAACCTCGCTGCTGCACTTTGCTGCTGCACCAAGATCAAAAACGGCCGGTTCCTTGATCGGAACCGGCCAGCGAGCTGGAGTGAGGTCTTCACGTTTGGGGCTGACCTGCGTGGATGCGGGCTTCTTTCGGTCCGGCCCACAGGTTAAGCGCGGCGTGGCCACGCTATCTGGAGGTGGCCGTTCCGGTTCTTCGTGCTGGCCGTGGTATGCCCGCGCCGGGCGGTTTGGCTAGCGGTTCCAGCGGGGGTCGGCTTCGGCGATGGTGAGGCTGAGTTCCTCGAGCTCGGCGACTAGTTGCCGCAGGCGGCGGTGGCTGTCGAACCAGGGGCCGTAGTCGGCGAGCTGGTCGTCGGACAGGATTCGGGTGGCGGTCTTCCCGTTTTTCTTGCGGGTCCACTGGTGGTAGGGGCCGTGCAGGGCGGGCGGGTCGGCGTGGCAGTGGCAGGTTGCGTGCCCGCAGCGGGTCATCCGGTCGGCGAGGGTGCCGGGCAGCGTGAAGCCGAGGGCGGCGATCTCGGCGGCGATGCGAGTGGCCTGGGCCTGCTGGGCCGGGGTGGGCGACACGTTGTCATTGTCGCAGCCGGGGTCCCGCATCTCGCGCATCGCATTAAGTATAAGTGCTGTATGACGAATGCTGATGCTGCCGCTTATATCGGGCGGTGGCGGCCGTCGTCGGTTTCGCCCGGCGCGGCGGCGTTCGCCCGGGACGTGATCACGAGAACCAGGCCGGAGGGGCCGGAGCGGGCGAAGAACCTGCTGTGGGCGGCGGGAAAGCTCGCTGACTACGGCCTTGGGCTGGGCCTTGAGCCGATGCCGGAGGTGCTGCTGCACCCGTCGGTGACCGAGCGGTTCACCCGGTGCGCGCCTGGCCTGTCCGGGGCGGCGCGGCGGACGCTGCGCACGAACCTGCGGTTCATCGGCCGGCGCGTGGTGCCGCAGCTGTATCCGGCGGATATGCCGCTGCCCCGGGAGCGGGCCAAGAAGCCGTACAGCCCGGCGGAGATCGCCGGTTTCCTGGCGCTGGCGGACGCGCAGCCCACGATGGGACGGCGGATGCGGGCGGCGGGGCTGGTCTGCCTGGGCGCCGGCGCCGGGCTGATCCGGTCTGATCTGCGCGGCGTGCGCGGTCCGGACGTGGCGTGCCGGTCCGGCGGGGTCGTGGTCACCGTGCGCGGCACCCGCCCGCGTGCTGTGCCGGTGCTGGCCCGCTACCACCGCCCGCTGCTGGCCGCAGCGCGGTCCGCCGGGACCGGGCTGATCTGCGGCGGGGCTGATCCGGGCCGCCGGAACCTGACGAACCCGCTGATCGCCGCGCTGGACGGCGGCACCGGCCTGCCGCGGCTTGACACGTCCCGGCTACGGGCGACGTGGCTGGCCGAGGTCGCGGAGCTGCTCGGCCTGGCCACGTTCATGCACGCCGCGGGGATCAGCTGCTCCCAGCGGCTCGGCGACCTGGTCGCCGGGCTGGAGCGGCCGGCGAGGCCGGGGCGGTGCGGCTGCTCGGGGCGGCACGCCGGCCATGATCACGCTCGCGGCCCTGGAAGGCGTCATCGACGCCTCCGGCACCGCGGCGCGGATCGAGGCCATGCTGCCCATCGGCGTGCGCTGCAGGCAGCTGAGCGTCCGCACGCTGCTGGCCGGCATGTGCCTGACCCAGGCTGACGGGCGGCCAGCCCACCTGACCCGTGTCCGCCAGGCGCTGACCAGCCTGCCCGAGGATGACCAGCGGCGGCTCGGCGTCATCACGGACTGGAAGAACGGCCCGCACCGGCTGACCTGCCGGCAGGCCGAGTACACCTTCGGCCTGGTCGCCGGCGTGCTCGCCGGGGACGAGCCCGGCGGGCAGCCATCGCCGGCGCTGCAGGCGGTCTGCGGCAGCCTGCTGGAAGCCAGCATCCCGGAGGAGCTCAAGGACGCCAGCAGGCCGCTGGCCGCGGACTGGACGGACATGGAGTCCTTCTCCCGGCCCCCGCCCGGCAAAGGCGGCCCCTGCGCCGACCCCGAGGCGTCCTGGGGCCACCGCAAGAACAACCTGCTGCGCAGCGAAGACGAGCTGTTCTACGGCTACTACCTCTCGGCATGCGTCATGATGCGCGAGGAGAACGGCCCGGCTGTCCCCGAGCTCGCCCGCCGCATGACCCTGTCGTCCTGCCGCCACGACCCCGTCCGTGCCCTGGTCCCTGTCCTGACGGCGATGCCGGAAGACGGCATCCCGCTCGGCGACATCCTCGCCGACTCCGGCTACGCTCACCGCGACGCCGGAGCCTGGGCCATCCCGCTGCGCGCCGCCGGGGCGCAGCTCGTCCAGGACCTGCACCCGCACGACCGCGGCCCCAAGGGCACCTACGACGGTGCCATCGTCAGCAACGGGAACCTGTACTGCCCCAAGGCGCCGCGCGCGCTGCTGGAACTTGCGCCGCTGCCCCGCAGCGGCACCCCCGAAGACGCCGCCGCGCACGACGCCCGCACCGCTGAGCTGGCCCGGTACAAGCTCGGCCGCCTCACCCGGGACGACGCCGACGGCTACCACCGCGTCGCCTGCCCTGCCGCCGCGGGCAAGATCCGCTGCCCTCTCCGCCCCCCATCGATGACCCTGGACCGGGACCGCCCGGAGATCCTCCAGCCCCCGCAGCATCCCCAGGCCTGCTGCACCCAGCAGACGATCACCGTCCCGGCGGACGTGCTGGCCAAGACCGCGCAGAAACACGACTACCCATCCGCCGCGCACCGCCGCTCCTACGCCCGCCGCACCGGCGCCGAACGCGGCTTCGCCACCGCCAAAGACCCCGCCAGCACCGACATCAGCCGCGGCTGGTGCCGGCTCATGGGCCTGGCACCGCTAATGCTGTTCACCACCACCCTGCTCATCGTCCGCAACCAGCGCATCCTTGACGCCTGGAACACCCGGCAGGAAGAAAACCAGCGCCGCGCCGCCGCCGGGCTCCCCCCGAAAACCCGCAGGCGCCGCCGCAAAACCCTCGCCAGCCTCAGCACAGCACCGCCATAACCCCGCCCCGCACACGAACCCCGGGGACCCGGCACCACGACCACCAGGCAGGCAGCGCAAGCATGCCCGCAAACAGGCATCTGAGACAAAAAGCAACCAGCCAGGCACACACCGTGCCCAGCACCGCCGGCACCCGCGCCGGAACCACAGGCGCGTCTGGAATGTCAGACCCAAACGTGAAGATAGGCCTCACTGAAACGTGAAGACCTCGG
>CAVUNO010000027.1:0-59236 GCA_963742875.1 uncultured Actinomycetes bacterium
ATGATCGGCCCCCATCGGCGACCACACGAACTCACTGATCAGGTCGGCCATCCTGGTATTGGCGGCCCGCTCACACACCCAGCCGAGGACATCGGTCTCGCAGGACCGGTAGTCAAAGACCCCGCCGTGCTCACCGGCGCCGCCGAGTGTGGTCAGGTAGGCATACATCGACGGGGGCAACTTACGCGCCGACGGGGGGCGCCAGCCCATGGCCTCCTCCATGAGGCGCACCTCGGCGTTCAGGTCCGTGTAGTCCTCGCTGAAGTCCACTCCGGACCGCATGTCCAGCACATTACGCAGGGTGGCCCCGCGGTAGCCGCTGGACGCGAGCTCTGGTACGTGGTCGGTGATGAGCTGCTCGGGGGACAGCAGGCCGCGCTCGACAAGGTTGCCGACGACGCAGCTCACCACGGACTTGGAGATGGACATCAGCAAATGGGGTGTGTCTGAGGCCATCTCTCCCGCGTAACGCTCGAGGACCACCCGCCCGTCGTGGACGACGACGGCGGCATCGGTGTAGGTGCCGTCGAGCACTTCGTCCACGGTCGCCCTGGCGGCGCTGGCGCGGACCAGCGAGACCCGGCCCAGCGGCTGGGGATCCCCGGGCAGCGACGCTACCGGTCCTGGACCGCGGGGAATGCGCTGCGTGGGCACGACTTCACGCATGTGCGAGAAGGACCACCGGTTGTAGGGAGGAAGCTGCCAGTTAGCGAGCGTGACCCGGGCATCCGCGGGCGGCGGGAAACCTTGCATGAGCATAGGCCGAGCCTAATGGCCCCTTTCTCGCTGCCGGGAACCAGTGGTTGCTGGTGGCAGGCAACGTCAGGCGGGGGTCCCCCGGATCGTCGTGAACCCCTTGAAGTGGCCGTTGAGTACCTGCCCGGCCGTGGCCAGCAGGTCGGCCTCGGAGAACGGCTTTCCCACCAGGGCCACGCCAGGGTCGAGCCTGTCCTGGGAGGCCAGCACAGGCCGGGCGTAGCCGGACATGAAGACCACCCTGATCTCTGGCTTGATCAACCGCATTTTCTCGGCGACCTCCTTGCCGAGCATGTGCGGCATAACCACATCGGTGACCAGCAGGTGGATCTCGCCCGGGTGGCTGGCGGCGATGGCAAGGGCCTCCGGGCCGTGCGCGGCGGTGATCACCTGGTAACCATTACGGGCGAAGATACGCCTGGTCACCTCGCGCAGCGCTTCCTCGTCCTCAACGAGCAGGACCGTCTCTCCTTTGGGTGCCCGCTGATAAGGCATGGGCTCTGCGACCGGGATGGCTGCTTCCGCGGTGACAGGCAGCGTGACGACGAAGGTCGTGCCGTGGCCGGGTTCGGAGTAGATCTGGATGTTCCCGTCGGCCTGGACGATGATCCCGTAGGCGGTGGCCAGGCCGAGCCCGGTGCCGCGGCCGTCTGCCTTGGTGGTGAAGAACGGCTCGAATACGTGCTGCGCAACGTCGGCGGGCATTCCGGTGCCGGTGTCGCTGACCCGCAGCCGCACGTTCCGGCCCTTCCGCGCCCTGGACCCCCCGGCGATGGCGTCGGCATCGACGGTGATGTTGCCGGTGTCGATGGTTAGCGTGCCGCCCTCTGACATGGCGTCGCGGGCGTTGACCGTGAGATTCACCAGCACCTGCTCCAGCTGGCCACGGTCGGCCAGCACCGGCCAAAGGTCACCGGCCAGCGAGGTGACTAGCTCGACATGCTCGCCGATGGTGCGGCGCAGCAGTTCCTCCACCTCGGTGACAACGGTGTCAAGGTCAAGGACCTGCGGCCGGTTCACGCCGCCCCGGGCGAAGACGAGCAGCTGGTGGGTGAGCCCGGCCGCCCGTTCGGCGGCCTTCTTGATCTGCCCGAGGTCAGCGCTGGCCGACTCCAGGTGCCCGGCTGGGTCAGGCCCGGCCGCGGCGGCGATGTCCTCGGAGACGAAGGTCACGTAGTTGAGGATCACGGCGAGCAGGTTGTTGAAGTCGTGTGCGACGCCCCCGGCGAGCTGGCCGAGGCTCTCCAGACGCTGAGCCTGCGCCTGCAGTCGTTCCTTCCGCTCCAGGGACTTCCGGGCATCGCGGCGCTCATCATCGTCCGTCATCTCGGACTGCTCCAGCGACTCCCGGGCATCACGGTGCCCGGTGCCGATCCCTGCCTCAGCCGTCTCCTCAGTGCCCAGTTGCGGGCAGGCCGCACACGACACCGCGGCCACCCGCCGGGCGGGCAGGTGTTCATCCCCCGTCGGCTGGGCCATGTGAATTACCTCCAGAGTGGCTGGAAGGCGCCTGCCGCGCCGGGGCGGCCGGTCAACACGCGACGGGGCGCCCGGGACAGGGCGGGCTCTTTCCCCGGGCACCCCGGGCAGGGCGTGTGAACGCAACCCAGCCGTCCCGCACCGAGGACCGGCACCGCCGGGCCAGATCGTCACTGAAAGTGAAGCATATCAGACTCTAAGTAGAGAATAGAGTCGGCAGCGTAGTCGCGCTCCACGGGACGGTTTCCTCCCGGCCGTCCAGCGCTGCCCGGCGGGCGGACCGACGCAGGACCGGCTAGCGGCCGGTCAGCCGGTGGTCAGCTCGGGCGGCGTTGGACCGCCCGCGCCGATCTGGGTCTTGAGCGCGGCGAGCTCCTTGTCTACCTCAGCGGCCGACCCGGCTTCGTCGAGCTCTTTCTGGATGTCGTCGGTGTCTCCGCCGACATCTTCGAGCACGCCCGACTGGAGCAGCTCGTCCAGCGCGCCCGCCCGGGCCTGCATCGTGGCGATCTTGTCCTGGGCCCGCTGCATCTCCGCTCCCGAATCGCCGATGGTGCTGGAGATCCCCGCGGCGCTCTCGTCGACCGAACTCATCGCGCTCGCCGCGGTGTACTGGGCCTTGAGTACTTCCTTCTGGGTCCGGAAGTTGTTCACCTTCGACTGCAGGGCACCGAGGGTCCGCTCGAGGCTGGCCTCCTGCTCGGTGAGCTGCTGGTGCTGGGGTTCCATGCCGTCGATCTGGGCCTGGGCGGCGGCCTTGCGGGACAGCGCCTCCCGGGCCAGGTCCTCGCGGCCCTGCGACAGCGCCGCCCGGGCCTGGTCGTCCAGGTGCGCCACGGAATGCTGAAGCTGCTGCTCCTGCAGTTCAATCTGCTTGCGCGAGGCGGCGATGGCCACCAGTGACCGGCGGACCTGGGTGATCTGGTCGAGCATCTGCTCGTAGGACAGATCGAGCATTTCGTCGGGCTTCTCGGCGGCGTCGAGCGCCTTGTTGGCCTTGGCCTGGACTATTTCGTGGGCTCGCTGAAAGAGGCTCATGGCGGTCGGCTCCTCATCGATTGTGTACAGGGCCTAAACGAACCAGAAGACTGGCCGGTTTCGCCACCCACCACGCTAGCGGGCCGATGAGGACAGCCGGCCGCCGGTCAGTTCACCGGCAGGTAGACGCTGAACGTGGTCCCGTGGCCGAGGATGCTGTCCACCGCCGGCCAGTAGTCACAATCCAGGGTGCGGCCGTCCGCGGCCGTCGTATGCGCGACCGCCATCTGCTCGCCCGCCACCGGCCGTCGGTACGTCAGGGTCGTCCAAGTGGTGGTTCGGCATTAGGTTGAGCAGCTCGCGGAGTACGTCCGATGCGATGTCAGGGAGGGACCGCGTTTCGCCTTGCCGGATCCACTGTGCGAACGCGATTCCGAACACGGTGGTGCCGGACTCCGCCGCAAGGGTGGCCGCCGGCTCGGCGAAGCCTCGCGCGCGCAGGGCCTCGGCGACCGTTGTGGCAAGGCCTGCGAGTTTGTGCAGTTCGCGCTCCTGGAGCGCGGGGTTCTGGTCGATCACGAACTGTCTCGTGCGGGAGTGCGCGCGGCGCTCGTCGGGGAAAAGCGATGCCGCCGCGCGAAGCGCGAAGGCGATGACCTCGAGCGGGGATGCGTCAGGCGGTGCGGCGTCCACCCCGTCGACGAACGCCTGGAGGAATTGCTGCTGCCCGTAGAACAGCACCTCGCGCTTGTCGCTGAAGTGCCGGAAGAAGGTGCGCTCGGTCAAGCCGACGGATTGGGCGATTTCCGCGGCGGTCGTCTGCTCGAACCCGCGAGTGGCGAACAGCTCGAGTGCCGCTGCCTGCAGGCGCTCTCTCGCACCCGGCTCCCAACGCGCCATAGTGCCGAGTCTAGTGATGACAGTGACTGTCGTACAGGTGTATCCTGACGTCTGTGGCTGACATCAGTCACTGACATCATTGCGTCAGCCGCTCCGCCCGTGACGGAGCCGAAGGGAGACACTGCCATGCGCGTTTTCGTCACCGGAGCCTCCGGATGGATCGGTTCCGCCACCGTCGACGAACTTCTGGCCGCCGGACATGAGGTCACCGGGCTCGCCCGGTCCGACGCCTCCGCCGCTGCCCTGCAGGCCAAGGGGGCCCGCGTCCGCCGCGGTGACCTCGATGATCTCGCAGGCATCCGTGCTGGCACTGAGGCCGCCGAGGCCGTCATCCATCTCGCGAACAAGCACGACTGGTCCAACCCGGCCGCCTCGAACGCAGCCGAGCGAGCCGCGGTCCAGACCATAGGCGATGCGCTCGAGGGCACCGACCGCCCCTTCCTGCTCGCCTCGGGCGTCGCCGGCCTCACCCCGGGCAGGCCTGCCACGGAGGACGATCCGTCCCCGTTCCATGGCCCGGACTCGCCGCGCGGGGGCAGCGAAAATCTCGCGCTCGAGTTCGTCGACCGCGGCGTGCGCACCGTGAGCCTGCGTTTTGCGCCGACCGTGCACGGAGCTGGCGACCACGGGTTCACCGCGATGATCGCCGCGGTGGCCCGCGACAAGGGCGTCTCCGGATACCCGGGAGACGGGACCAACCGGTGGGCCGCCGTGCACCGGTCCGATGCCGCGCGCCTCGTCGCTCTTGGACTCGCGAAGGCTCCGGCCGGTGCTCGCCTGCACGCCGTCGCGGAAGACGGCGTACCCACCCGCGACATCGCGGAGGCCATCGGCCGCGCCTTCGGCCTCCCCGTCACATCGATCGCCCCTGATGACGTCCAAGGTCATTTCGGGTGGATCGGCACCTTCTTCGGCATGGATCTCGCGGCGACGAGCACCGTGACACGGGAGCTTCTCGGCTGGGCACCCGCAGGCCCGACTCTCATCGAGGACCTCGACGCGGGAGCGTACTCGGAGCGCACGCCGAAGTCCGAGTAACGGTTAAGTTCGGTGGGCGTGCCGATCGTTTACTCAGCGGGGCCGTCTAAAGGCGGCTGCACGGCAGCGATCTGCCCGCCGGCCGGTACGGCCGAGGCGAGATGGCCATTGCAGAGTGTGACCTGATTCCTCGGGTGTTGCGGCGCGAGCCCGCTGCCTCCCTGCCGATTTTGTGCGGGCTACGAACTGGGGCCACGGCTGCCGGCGTCGCCCCGATCAGGATGTTCGGCGCGGCCTGACCGGCGTCGGATACTGCGCTGGCTAGGGCGTTCATCGGGGTGTTCTGTCGTGGGCAGGCGCGGGTGGGTCTTGAGCACCGCGAGGGCGGTGATGAGGGTGACGGTGACAAGGTTGGCGACCACGACTGCGGGCTGCTCGGCGAGCAGTCCGTAGGCCAGCCAGCCCAGCACACCGGCGGCGAAGACCGCCAGGTAGCCATAGGAGATGTCGTCGGCGCGGCCGCGGCGCCAGGTTCGCAGCAGCTGCGGGAGCCACGCCCCGGTGGTCAGCAGGCCGGACAGCAGCCCCACCGCTAGAATCACGGCCGCTCCGGCTTGGGGGCAGTGCTGGCGCGGACGATCAGCCGGGTCGGGTGCGGCAGGGCGGGTGCCCTGCCGGGGGCGATCAGCCGGCGGGCGCAGTCCTGCCCCTGCTGGTAAAGGGACTGGTGCACGGTGGTCAGCGGGGGGAGCGCCCTCGCGGACTCCTCGATATCGTCATAGCCGACCACCGACAGATCGCGGGGGACGTTCAGGCCCAGTTCGCGAGCCGCCTGCAAAACTCCCAGCGCCAGCACGTCCGTGCTGGCGAGCACCGCGGTGAGACGCTCACGGCCGGGCAAGCCGAGCAGGGCGTGTCCCGCCGCGCAGCCATCGGCGACGCTATGGCCGGGCTGTTCCCACACCCGCACGGCCGCCGCCGGCAAACCCGCCGCCGCCGCGGCCCGCTGGTAGCCCAGAAGCCGCAAGCGGAACACCTCGTAGCGCGCGCTGGCCTGCCGGGCCGGGCCGACCGGCCCGGTATACCCATCGGGACGCAGGCGCCAGGTCACGACGCCGAGCTCGCGATGGCCGAGCTCGATCAGGTACCGGGCGGCGCTCGCGGCGGCCGCCTCATTGTCGACGGTGACGCACTCCGCCCCCGCCGTGCTCGGCCCGCCGGCAATCACCGTGGGCAGCCTGCGACGCAGGGCCACCGCCAGGGCCGGGTCATCGTCGGCCGGGGAGTGAGCGATCAGCCCGTCGACCGCAGCGTCGCGGACTAGCCGCTCCGCGGTCCCTGCGGCAGCGGGGATGAGCTGCAGCGCCAGGCCAGCAGCGGCCGTCGCGGCGGTCACCCCGTGCAGGAACGAGACGGTACCCGGATCCCCGAACGCGTACGGCAGCGCCTCGGTCAGCAGCACCCCGAGCACATCACTGCGGCCCCTCTTCAGCGCCCGCCCGGCCGCGCTCGGGCCGCCGTAACCCAGCTGCTCCGCCGCCGCCAGCACCCGCTGGCGCAGCTCCGCCGACAGCTGGTCCGGGCGGCTATAGGCATTGGACACCGTCATCCGGCTCACCCCGCAACTGGCCGCCACCTCAGCCAGCGTCACCAGCGGCCGTCTCCGGATCTCCGCGCCCACCCCACTACTTTATCGGTAAAGTCCGGCGGGGAGCGACGATCCTCCTGACCTTTACGTTTGCCCCGAATACCGTTCTGGGCGCCCACCGCCCCTTGCACCGAGAATCCGCGAGCGCCCATATCAGGCGGATCTCGCGTTTGGCTGCCGTCCAACCCAGTCACCGAGCGTGACTCCATCCGAATTCGGCATCCTCCCTGCCGACTGTGAGCGTGCACTCGCCCGTTGCGGCCACAGCCCAATGCCCGCCCGGACGATTGTGATAGGGGTAAAGGTTGACTACTCCCTGCCCTGCAGGACGGGGATTCTCGGGCTCACGCCCGGGGGTTCCTGTTTCACAGCCGATTGCACTCGGGAGGAACCGGAGTGTCTGACATCAGCTCCGCAGGCATCGCCGGGGTTGCCCCCGGCTACGGCAAGACCTGCCGCAAGGATGTTCTGTGCCGCGTTGATGTCCCGGTCGTGCCGGGTGCGGCAGGACGGGCACTGCCACGTCCGGGTGTTCAGGCTGAGGGCCGCGAGCAGATGTCCGCACGCCGAGCACGTCTTCGAGCTGGGGTACCAGCGGTCGATCACGATCAGGTGCCGTCCCGCTTTGGCCGTCTTGTAGTCCAGCATCTGGCGGAAGGTGCCCCACCCGCAATCGCTGATGGCCTTGGCCAGCGACCGGTTGCGGACCATGTTCTTTACGGCCAGGTCCTCGATCACGATCACGTCGTGGCCGCGGACCAGCCGGGCCGAGGTGCGGTGCAGGAAATCGGCGCGGGACGCGCGGACCTTCCGGTGCGCGCGGGCGACCTTCGCCCTGGCCTTGACCCGGTTCGTGGAGCCTTTCTGGCAGCGGGCCATCCGCCGCTGGTAGCGGGCCAGGGCCTGTTCCCGGCGGGCCAGCTTCCGCGGGTTGGGGATCTTCACCCCGCCGGAGGTGGCGGCGAAATCCTTGATACCCAGGTCGATCCCGGCCACAGCGCCCGCGGCGGGAAGCTGCTGCGGCTCGGCGACCTCGACGGCGAAGGAGACGTACCAGCGCCCGCACGGGTCCCGGGAGACCGTCACCGTGGTCGGCTCGATCGCCGCCGGGTCAATGCCGGGCCACGACCAGGTGAACGCCAGCGGCGTGTCCATCTTCGCCAGGAACAGCGCGCCGTCCCGGTACCGGAACCCCGACCGGGTGTACTCCGCGGACTGGCGGCCGTTGCGGGACTTGAATCGCGGGTAGCGGGCGCGGTTGGCGAAGAAGCTGGTGTAGGCGACCTGCTGGTGCCGGATCGCCTGCTGCAGCGGCACCGAGGACACCTCGTTCAGCCAGGCCAGGTCCGGGTCGCCCTTCATCGCGGTCAGATAGGCGTTGGCCTGGGTGAAGCCCGTCGGGGCCTGCTCGGCGTGGTACCGCTGGTGCCGCCACGCCAGCGTCCGGTTCCACACCACGCGGACGCAGCCGAACGTGCGGTTGAGCACGCTGGCCTGCCCCGGCGCCGGGTAGGCCCGGCACTTGTACGCCGTCCGCATAGCAACCAAGCTTCTCCGATTGCACCGTTTCGGATAAGCGCGACACGCGGAAGGGGGGAGCGGCGTTTCCTCCCCGGCCTGAAGTCCGGGGTCTCCACGCCGCACTTCTGATGACTGTTGGCAGCCGGGAAACGATGCGGGCGTGGGTGGTCAGCCAGCCCGGACCGATCGAGACCAGCCCGCTGAGGTACGTGGAGAAACCTGTGCCGGCTCCAGCTCCCGGTGAACTGCTGGTTGAGGTCCGAGCCTGCGCCGTCTGCCGCACTGACCTGCATGTCAGCGAGGGCGATCTGCCGGTGCACCGCGAGCACGTCACGCCCGGTCACATGGTCGTGGGCCCGGTAGCGGCATTGGGCGCCGGCGTTACCGATTACGTCGTCGGGGACCGGGTCGGCGTCGCGTGGCTGCGGCACACCGACGGGACCTGCGTCTACTGCCGCCGCGGCAACGAGAATCTGTGCCCTAACTCGCTCTACACCGGCTGGGATGCCGACGGCGGCTACGCAGAGTACACGACCGTGCCGGCGGCGTTCGCCTACCGGCTGCCCGCCGACGTCGCTGACGTCGAGCTGGCGCCGCTGCTGTGCGCCGGGATCATCGGCTACCGGGCGCTGCTGCGCGCATCGCTGCCGGAGAACGGCAGGCTCGGATTGTACGGATTCGGCGACAGCGCCCATCTGGTCGCCCAGGTGGCGGTGGCGCAAGGTGCGACTGTCCATGCCCTGACCCGGGGCGAGGCGTCCCAGCGGCTGGCGCTGGAGCTGGGCGCCGCGTCGGCGAGGGGTGCGTATGATTCCCCGCCGGAACCCCTGGACAGCGCGATCCTGTTCGCGCCAGTCGGGGATCTCGTGCCAGTCGCGATGCGGGCACTTGACCGTGGCGGAGTCCTCGCCGTTGCGGGGATCCATCTGACCGACATACCACCGCTGAACTATGAGCACGACCTGTTCTATGAGAAGGAACTACGCAGCGTCACCTCTAACACCCGTCACAATGGCCGGGAGTTCCTCGCACTCGCCCTCCGTCACCACGTCCGGGCCACCACCCATGTGTACCCGATGTCACAAGCACAACAGGCGCTGCAGGACCTCAAGGCGGGCCTGTTCGACGGGGCGGCTGTTCTCTTGACATCCTCTCCGCCGTGAACGACGGGGATTCCTCCTGCGCGGCTCACGCCGTGCTCCGGTGGGTTGCTGTTTCACTGGGTCCTGCCGGGGCGGGCCCCGGTCTTACGGTCCCTCCGCAGCCGTTTAGGGTCTCCGCCTGCCCGGCGGCGACCTTGCGTCCTTCACGACGGATGTTCCGGGCCGCGTTCACGTCCCGGTCGTGGCGCGCACCGCACGCCGCGCACGTCCATTCACGGACGTGCAGCGGTTTCGGGCCGTCCTTCACCCCGCACGCCGAGCAGATCTGGCTGGAGGGGAACCAGCGGCCGACCCGCACCACCGCCCGGCCGTAGCGTTCGGCTTTGTCCTCCAGCAGCCGGACCAGTGCCGCCCACCCGGCGTCGTGCACCGACTTGGCCAGCCGGGTGCGGGCCAGCCCGGACACGGCGAGGTCTTCGACGTAGACCGCTTGGTTGTCGCGGACCAGCCGGAGCGCCGTCTTGTGCAGGTGATCGGCCCGCGCCGCACGGACCTTCCGGTGCTGCACCGCCACCGTCACGCGAGCCTTGGCCCGGTTCGCGGACCCCTTCTGTTTTCGGCACAGCGCCCGCTGCGCCCGGGCGACCTTGCGTTCCCGGTGGCGCAGGTGCCGCGGGTTGGCGATCAGCTCACCGTCCGACGTCGCGGCCAGCACACTCAGCCCAAGGTCCAGGCCGGCATCGCTGGTGCTGGGCGGAAGCGGGGCGGCCGCCACCTCGACCACGAACGAGGCGTAATACCGGCCGTCCGCCTCCCGGATCACGGTGACACTGGACGGGACCGACGGCAGCGGCCGGGACCAGCGAACCTTGATATCTCCCACCTTCGCCACGTACAGCCGGTCACCGTGCAAGGTGAACCCGTTGCGGGTCAGCCGGATCGACTGCCGGTGATCCTTCCGGGACCGGAACCGGGGGTGGCCGACCGTGCGGCCCTTCCGCTGCCCGGACAGCGAGCCGAACCAGTTCCGGTACGCGCGGCGCGCGTCCTGGCACGCCTGCACCAGCGGCACCGACGCGACCTCATCCAGCCACACCCGCCCCGGGGTCAGCTTGGCCAGCGTGATCACCCGCCGCTGCACTTCGGTGTCGGAGATCTTCTCCCCGGCCGCGTGGCACGCCTCCCGCAGCCGCAGGCAGTCGTTGTACACCACCCGCGCGCAGCCGAACACCCGCGCCAGGGCCTGCTGCTGACCCGGCGACGGATAGAGGCGATACCGGTACCTGACCTGCACGACACCCAAGCGTGCCAGTGGCCTGTGACACTTCACCACGACCACTGCCGGGGCATGCACGTAATTTTCCCCGCTCCATGTTCACCTGGTCTTCGTGACGACGTACCGGCGCGGTGTCCTCGACGCGGACATGCCCCGCGCCAGCCAGGACGCGATGCGGAAGGTGTGCGGTGATTCCGGCACGGAACTGCGGGAGGTCACCGGCCACGACCGGCCGGGTGAACCGGCACACCATCCACGGGGACTTCCCGGTCGCCGTCCTCCCTCGCCCCGTCCCCCGGCGGCGCTCCGCCGAGCATCATCCAGCAGTACAACGAACAGCAAACAGCAAACAGCCCCGGCTAGCCCAGCTTCCGGGCTAACCCCGCCCTGAACGACGGGGCATGCGCCCGGCATTTCCGGTCACCGTGAAGTCCCTGCCCGCGCGGCACCAGTCCACGATGACAATTGACGGCGGGTTCGTTGCCGATGAGCCGCAGAGCCCGCCGCGCGGCGATCAAGACCTCAGCTGGGGTCAGGACGCTCACCACAACAGCATGGGCACGTGCGACGCTCGATGACCACCGTGACGGGCGGGCCGTCGTCCGCAGGGTGGTAGCCCTCCAGCCAGCGGCCCGTCGGCTAGCGCCCCGGGTTCCGGCGGCTGGTGCCGCCTCCGGCTTGCGAATCACGATCCCGGCGTGCGCTTGCCGTGATCGCGGCCGCGCCGCTGAGCCGGCCAGACAGCCGGTGCAGGGAGCGCGTCCGCGCGGTCGATCTCGACCAGCTTGTGGCGTGCGGCCGCGCCCGAGACGATCGCCACCTGCGACGGCGCGACGTCGGCCCACCGCGCCACGGCACGGATCACGGCTGTGTTTGCCCGCCCGCCGGCAGGCGGCTCGCGGACCCACAGCTCTCGCGGACCCACAGCTGGAGCGTCGAGCCGTCCCACTCCAGGCGCGCGGTGGGTGCCCACGGGTCGACGCGCACGGTGACCCGCGTCCGCCCGCTCACCGGGTGCCGGCCGCAGCGTGCCGCAGGGTGCGAAACGTCATCGACCACCGCTCCTGCGTGACCGGCGGGATGTGGTGCTGCCATTGTGCCCGCGCCGGACCGGAAAGGACGTATGCGGAACGGGGCTCGAGGCTGACTTCGGCCGTCTGCCAGGCGCGGGGCCGGCCCCGGCGGAACCGCATCCGGCACCCGGCCAGCAGCGAGATGCCGCCGACCTCGCCGAACTGCGGCGCATCGCGGTGCCAGCCGATCCCCGCGCCGGGCGGGTAGCGCGTCACGAGCAGGTCCGCCAGCTCCCCGGGTTCGCGTCCCATCAGCCCGGCGCAGCGCTCCCGGAGCCAGTTCAGCTCGGCGGGGATCGGCGCCGCCGGGCCGGCGTCGTATGCGCCGGCGACCAGGGCGAGGCCGAAGCTTCGCACCAGCCGCCGCGATGGCGTGTCGTGCAACACGTACGGCTGCAGCTCGAACGTCGCCAGCACCACCAGCACATCGCGTTCCTCGGCCTCGGTGAGGAAGCCGGGCACGTAGATCAGACCCTCCGGCAGCGTCATCGCGTGGCCTCGCCGGCTCGTCGCCGCGGCCCGGACGTGGCTGGAGATCGCGCGGTCACGGCGGGTACGCGCCGGGTGGCCGGGCGGCTGCGACCAGGGGGAGGTGATGACCCGGTACGCCGTACCAGGTCCGCCAGTCCAGCTGCCGCACGGCCACGTCAGCGCAGCCGGCGTCCCGCAGCACGGCGGCGTAGCGGTCCGCGCCGTCATCGACGATGCGCAGCCGACCGCCAGGCCGCAGGACCCGCACCGCCTCGCGCAGCGCCTGTGCCCGCCCGCCGGCTTCCCGGATGTTGCTGAGCGCCAGGCTGCTGACCACCAGGTCGAACGACGCGGACGCAAACGGGAGGCCACGCGCGTCCGCGTCGACAAGCTCCACCCGGTCGCGCACGCCCTCAGCCGCCGCGTTGCGCTCAGCGGCGGCGCGGCTGTTGCCGCTCTGGTCGCGGCGGCGCCATACGTCCGCTCCCACCGCCCAGCCGGCGGGCAGCCGCCGGGCCGCCAGCATCAGCACCGCGCCGCGGCCGCATCCCACGTCCAGCACGTGCTCATCGCCCCGCAGGCCCAGCTCATTCAGCAGCTGCGCCCAGATCGCCCGCTTGCCCGGCCCAGTGGAGTACAGATAACTCGCCGCTGACCCCGCCACCACCGCGCCGCCCACGCCAGCCAGCGCGGCAACGGCCGGCCTGCGATGGCGCGCCGACCAGGCCACGGTGCCCGCCAGCCCCGCCTCAATCACGCCGAACACCGCCAGCGCGGCGAACCCGCCGTCGATGCCGTACCTGCCCCGCTGCCCGGCGTGACCACCGCGTTCTGCGGCCGATACCTCCGCGACTGGCTCCACGCCACCAGTCTGCCAGCAACCATGACCGGCCAGGGGTCGAGGCAACACTGCGCGACCCTCAGGTCAAGACCCCAGCGCCAGGCTAATTTACGGGTTCGTATTCCAAAGTGCACCGACGTCACGGGCAGCCTGCCCTACTGTCCCCCCACCCGCACAACGGCACAAACCCCGGCCCGGACGCGGCAGCAGCCCCAGCCCGCCGCGACCGGCACCAGGCCCGCGCCCCTGACCCGGGCACGGCCCGGGACGCGGCACCGCCCAGGGCTCCGGCGTGTTCCGTGAATGTCTGCATCTGTCCTAATCGAGGCCGTGGAGGTGGAGGGTTTCGGCAGGGGTGGTGTGGTCGCGCCGGCCTTCGGGGATGTGCAGGTAGCCGGCGTCTTTGACGGCGGTGATGACGGCGGCGCGGATGGTGGCCAGGTTGGCGGGCCCGCTGCCGGTGCGGCTGGTGGCGGCGTCTTCGCCGAACGTCACGTCGCGGATGTGATGGTGCGCCTCGATGGACCAGTGCTCGCGGGTCAGGCGGGCCAGGTCGCGGGCGGTGGCGTGGACGCTGGTCAGGCTGGTGATGGCGTAGACGGTCTGGCGGGAGGTCCTGCCGGTGGCGGTGTCTTTCCGCCAGCGGGTGATCTTGATGGCCTGGCGGGCATGCGGGAAGTCCAGGTGGCTGACGTGGGCGGCCTTCAGAGTGCGGGTCTCGGCGCGGCCGTGCCCGGTGCCGCGGGTCAGGCTGCCGGCCGGTACCTGCCGCCAGGGCAGGGCCCTGACCTGGGCGTGCAGCAGCGGCTGGTTCCGTTTCACCAAGAGGGCGACAGACTACGACGTTTCCGTGTTCGGCTGCCGTGCGAGGTGGTGGTCACGGCGGTGACGCATCCGCTGTATGGGTGCAGGCTGCGGGCGTATGCGGTGCGGCACGTGGACGGGGTGCCGCATCTGAAGGTGGAGCTGCCGGACGGGATGCCAGGCTTGGTGGCTGCGGAGGCGACCGATGCGCTCGGCGCGGAGCCGGGTGGTACGGGTGCTGGCCGGGTCCTGGATGGCGATGGCCTGCGCCGTCTGCGTACCGTGGTGATGCGGCTGCGGGACGGGGAGGCGTCTGGTTCTGGCCGGTAACGGGCCGGGACGGGATTTCCTGCTTGCCCTGCCGGGGCGGCTCCGGCCAGTTTCCGGGCATGTCACCTGCGCTGGATGCGATCGGCGTGCGGGATCCCGCGCAGTGGCCGCCGGCGGCGTTTCCCGGTGTGGTTGCCGCTGCTGGGCTTTCACGGCGGGCGGCGGTTATCTGCTGTCCTGCCAGGACGCTGGATGACGGATGCCCGCGTGGCCTGCTGCTTCACGATCGCCGTGCTCGCGGTCCTCCCTTTCCCGCTCATTTTCCGGGAGATGAAATGAGCTGATGGGAAAGGAAAGGAAGCTTCATGACGGATGTGACGGACGTGGTCACGGAGTCCGTGCTGTCCTATGGCGGTACTGTCCCGGGCGGGGAGCCCGGTCAGCGTCGTTGCAAGCGGCCTGGCTGCGGGAACCTGGTTCCGGTGTCCGGGCGCGGCCGGACCCGCGTGTTCTGCGGGGATGCGTGCTCGCGTCGTTTCCACAACGCCGCGCGGTCAGCGGGCGGTGACGGGGGCGCGGTGTCACCGGGGCAGGCCGCGGATCCGCTCGGCGCGCTGGAGGCGCTGATCAGGCAGGCAGGGTCTGTGGTCACGCTGGCGCGCGGGCAGGTCGCGGCGCTGGATGCTGAAGTGGTAGCCGCGCAGCTAGCGGAGGCCGAAGCGGCCCGGCGCCGCGCCGAGGCGCGCGCGGTCACCGCCGAGGCACGTGCCGCCGAGGCCGGAGAGGACATGCTCGCGGCACTGGAAGCGGCGGAGGCCGCGCATCGCGGCCGGGAAGCCGCCGAAGCTGAGGCCCGCCGCGCTCGTGAGGAGACCGACCGGGCCCGCCGCGAGCTGGCTGAGGAGGTCGCCCGTGCCCGCGCTGATGCCGAAGCCGCCGCCGGCCGCGCGGACCGGCTGGCCGCCGAGGCCGCCGGGATCGCCGAGACCGCGCGGACGGAACGCGATCAGGCTGGTGAGCGGGCCGCGGTAGCGGTTCATGCTGCCGAGGCTGAGCTGGCCCGGGCCCGGCAGGGTGAAGCCGGCGCCCGGGAGCAGGCCCGGCAGGCCCGCGATGACGCGGCCCGGGAGCGGGAGGCGCTAGCCGGGCAGTACCAGGCCCGGCTGCAGGCGGCGGAGCAGCTCGCCGGAGCCGAGCGTGACCGCGCCCTGCGGGCCGAACAGCGCCTGGACGCCGAGCGCGAGCGTCATGACGGCCTACTCGCAGTCCTCACCGGGCCCGGCGGCGAAGATGACCGGCCCGCAGGGCCGGCGGCCCGGCGGGCCCGTGCCCGCGGCACGGCCGGGGACACGTCATGAGCACCGGGAAGGATGCATGCGGGGCGGTGCGGGGAAACCGGCATCGCCGTGCCGTCCGGTGCGGCCGGCCAGCGCATTACCGCCACCGCTGCGCCGCTTTGATACCGGGACGGGAAAATCTCCTGCCCGGCGGCTGGCACGCACGTAAGTTCACCTCGTCCCAGGTCACGCTCATGATCAGGAAAGAGGGAACCTACGTGCGTGCCATGACAATAGCGCCTGCCCGCCAGCTGACGCTGGATATCCCCTGGCCAGGATGCGGCCAGGGCCGCGACCGGGAGCGGGTATGGAACCAGATGCCCGACGCGGCCCGGGCCCGGGTGCTGCGCCTGCTCGCGGCCATGATCGCCGCTGGCGTGCTGGCCGGTGACGACGCAGGCCAGGACGGCGGGGCGGTGCGGGGCGATGGCTGAGCCGGCCGCCGCCCACCTGCGGCGCGACGCTTATATCTACGTCCGCCAGTCGACGCTGGCCCAGACGGTCCGTAACATCGAGAGCCTGCTCCGGCAATACGATCTGGCTGGGCGTGCCCGGCAGCTGGGCTGGGCGGAGCACCAGATCGTGGTGGTCGATGATGACCTGGGCCGTTCGGGCGCTTCTGCCCAGGGCCGTAAAGGGTTTTCCGACCTGGTCGCCGATGTCGGGCTGGGCAAGGCCGGGATTGTGCTGTCGCTGGAATCCTCGCGGCTGGCCCGCAACAACAGCGACTGGTACCGGCTTCTGGATTTGTGCGCGCTGACCGATACGCTGATCGCCGACGCCAACGGCGTCTACCACCCCGGCAGCTATAACGACCGCCTCGTGCTGGGCCTCAAGGGGACCCTTTCGGAGGCGGAATTGCACCTGCTGCGGTCACGGATGACCGAGGGACTGCGGGCCAAGGCTGCCCGCGGCGAGCTGCGGCTGACGCTGCCCGCCGGGCTGGACTACGACGATGGTGACCACGTGATCATCACTCCCGATGAGGCGGTCCGGGAAGCGGTCATGTGCGTGTTCCGCCGCTTTGACCAGCTCGGCTCGGCCCGGCAGGTAGTGGTCAGCCTCCGCGCCGACGGCCTGCGGCTGCCCCGGCGCGACATCCGCACCGGGAAGATCACCTGGGCGCAGGCCGGCTACCCGGCGGTGCACGACATCTTGATCCATCCCGGCTATGCCGGGGTGTTCGCCTACGGGCGCAGCACGACCGAAAAGCACCTGGACGCCAGCGGGACCGTGATCACCCGGCAGCGGCGGCTGCCCCGCGACCAGTGGCCCGTGATGATCCCCGGCCATCATCCCCGGCTACATCTCCCCGGAAACCTACGACGCCAACATCGCCAGGCTGGCCGCCAACTCCCCGCCGGCCGCTGGCGGCGCCGGCGGGGCCGCGCGGGAAGGCGCGGCCTGGCTGCAGGGCCTGCTGCGCTGCGGCCGGTGCGGGCGGCTGATGCAGGTCGCCTACCCCTCCGGCGGCAGCCCCGCCTATCGGTGCGGACGGGCGCACCAGATGTACGGCGCCAGGTCCTGCCAGTGGATCGGCGGCCGGCGGCTGCACGAAACGGTGCTGGATGAGCTGCTGGCCGTGCTCGCCCCGGCTTCCCTGGCCGCGACCGTTCAGGCCCTGGCCGACGCCCAGGCCCAGCACCGCCAGAACCTGGCCGTGTTCGAACGCGCCGCCGAACGCGCCCGTTACGAGGCCGACCGGGCGCTGCGCCAGTACGACAACGTCGAGCCGGAAAACCGGCTGGTGGCACGGACCCTGGAGGCCGTCCTGGAAGACAAGCTCGCGGCCGTGCGCACCGCGGAAAACCAGCTCGCCGCCCAGCGCGCCCGCCAGCCCGTCACCCTCACCGGCGAAGAGACCGCCTGGATCACCACCGCCGGCGCCGACCTGCGGGCCATCTTCGACGCCCCGGCCACCACCCACGCCCAGCGCAAGGAACTCATCCGCGCGGTCATCACCGAGATCGTCGCCACCGCCGGGAACGCCGGCGACGGCAAGGACAGCGGGCGGACCTGCCAGATCCGCATCATCTGGCAAGGCGGCGCCAGCACCGAAGTGCAGATGCCGATGCCGGCCAGCGGCAAGCACGGCCGGACCACCAGCGAGGAAACCATCGACCTGATCCGGCGCCTGGCATCCCGCTACGACGACACCACCATCGCCCAGATCCTCGGGCAGCAAAACCGCCGCACCGCCACCGGGCTCCCCTTCAGGAAAGCCCACGTCAGGGAGCTACGCGCCTACCACGGCATCCCGGGATACCAGCCGCCGCCCGACAATGTCACACCCGGCTGCCAGGATGCAGCCGTGGTCAGCATCGGCGAAGCCGCACGCCAGCTCGGCGTCTCCAGCGCCACCATCTACCGGTGGCTGCGCGATGGCTTCGTCACCGGCGAGCAGCTCACCCCCGGAGCACCCTGGCAGATCCGCGTCGGCCAGCAGCTCCGCGACATGGTCCGGCCCCAGGCACCCGACGGCTGGCTGCCCCTCAGCCAGGCCGCCAGCCACCTCGGCGTCGCCCGCCAGACCGTGTTGAACAAGGTCCAACGCGGCGAGCTCAACGCCGTCTACCTCACCCAGGGACGCCGCAAAGGCCTGCGTATCCAGGTCGGATGCGGCCAGGCTGGACTGTTTGACACGCCATGACAGACAATAGGAGCAGTGTGAAGCATGCTCGACGACGGCGATGTAGTGGGCTTTGCTGTCCGTGACCAGCCAGTCCAGGTTCGCCCGCACGGTATGGAGGGCATCGAAGGTCACCACGGCACCATCGAGGTCCACCGGTTCCAGCAGTGCGGTGAAGTGGCTGGTCTCGTTGTGCTTGACGTCCACCTCCAGGTGATCCAGCAGCCGGCCGCCGTGCTCGGCGACGCCGAGGAGGTGGACCCGGGTGCCGTCGGCGCGGCGGGCTCCGCGGGACGTCTTGCCGTCCACGGCCACGGCCCTTAACCGGCTGCGGGCCAGCGTCTTTGCCTGCCCGGCCGCGCGCCGGGCACGGTAGCCGCGCACGCTGCCCGCCGGCGGCCTGCCGCGGCCCCGGCGGCTGTCCGGGCGGCCGCCGAGCAGGGCCCGGGCCAGGGCCCGGGGGTCCAGGCGGTCCAGGACCACCCGGATCGTCTTCTCATCTGGTGCCCGGTACCGGCCGGCCAGCGGATCCCACGGGGCGTGCAGGCGGGCCAGGTCCGCCTGGCCAGCCCGGCTGATCCACTGCCCGACCGCGGTGAACTGGTCATTCCCCGCCGCGGTGAACGCGCAGACCGCGATCGCGACCAGGCAGGCCAGCGGGTAGATCCGCCCTTGCGGCGAGCGCGGGTCCGGCAGCGCCTCCAGCCGCTGCCACACCCCGGCAGCCAGATCCTTCCCGCCGGGACCGGACTCGACCACGCGCGCACCCACGCGCGACAATGCCAATGCGGGCATGCCACACCTCGTTCATGCAGACCTCAGAGACCTACATGATCGGGTGGCGTGCCCGCGTCCATCAACAGCGCGATTTCGTCCTGTTAGTCACATGTCACACAAACCGGGGCAACTCCGGAACACGCCGGAGCCCTGCGGCACCGCCCGCACGTACCTGGAGAACTCAAATGAGGAAAAGGCGCGCGCGTGTCACCCCGCCCGCGTCATTACCGTCAGCTATATTTCTGATGACAGACGGAAACGGGCCGCCATGCGATCCCCAGAGGATCAGGCGGCAGGCAGCCGCAATGGCACAAGACACCGGGAAAACCGGGATACGCAGCATCAGCCCCGGAACAGCACGGAAAGTCCTGTTCCGCGGGAGCGGGACGCAAACCGGGCACCCGCGCATCAGATAGCGCGAATAAAAGAGACCGGATAAACATCCGGAGACGGACAGGAAAAGTCTCGCGCGCAAATATCTGGCACACTCATTTAACGTAGCTATTCAGCCTGAGTGGTCGAGGGTGCGGTTGTTGCTGGCGGGCGGGGCTGGATGGTTACGCGAAGCCGGCCCGGCGTAGTAATAGGACAACGCGCTAGAGGCCGTTGTCGAGCAGGGATGTGGTTGAGACAGGAACGTCCTCCTGGTGCGGTGGTACGGGCTTGGTGTCCCAAACGCAGCGAGGAGGACGTTCTGTGGGTAAGGGTAGCGGCAGCGGCATGACGCGGGGAGACCGGAAGCGGAATGCGCGGCGGGAGCGGCTGCGGGGGCTGCTGCCGCGTGACGGCGCGGTGATCGGGATCGATCTGGCCGAGGATAAGCAGGCGCTCGCGGTGATCGATCACGATGTGCGGGTGCTGGCGCGGAAGACGGTCCGGGTGAAGGCGTTCCGGCTTGGTGAGGCACTGGACTGGGTGGCTGGGCAGGCGCGGGCGAAGGGGTTCGCGCAGGTGACGGTGGCGTGCGAGCCGACCGGGCCGCGCTGGATGCAGGTGCAGCGGCTGTGCGCGGAGCGGGGCCTGCCGCTGGTGTGCGTCCAGCCGCTGATGTCCCATATCGCCCGGGAGCAACAGGACTATACGACACACAAGACCGATGAGTCTGATTGCGTGATGATTGCCCGGCTGGCGGTCGAGCTGCACTGTTATATCCCCGAAGAGCTCGATGAGACGTGGGCGCACCTGCGGCAGCTGGGCCGGCGCCGCGCGCAGCTGGTCACCGCGGCGACCGCGTTGGCGCACCGGATCGGGGACTTCTTGTCCGTCGCGTGGCCGACCGTGATGGAGACGTGCGCTCAGCCGCTGCTGTCCCGGACCTGGCTGGCGGCGGTGCAGGTGGTGACGCAGCGGTGCGGCGGGCAGCCGGGCAGGCTGGCCGGGATGGGCGAGGAGGCGTTCACCGCCCTGGTCCGCGGCGCGGCCGGCGACTGGGGCGCCTGCAAGGCCTGGGGCCCGATCTGCCGCCGGATCTTCGCCGCGCTGACCGCTACCGAGGGGGTCGTCGCCTGGTCCGGGCGCGGGCTGCTGCGCCGGGTCGCTGACGAGCTGGGCGACCTGCAGCGCACCCGCGCCCAGCTGCGCGCCGTGGAGGCTGACATGGTGGCCGTGCTGGACGAGCTCGGCCTGTCCCGCCTGGCGGGCATCCCCGCCCTGACCGCCGTCGGCGCGGCGGCGATCCTGGCCGAGACCGGTGACCCGCGCCGCTACGACAGCTCATCCTCGCTGGTCAAGCACGCCGGGCTGTCCCCCTCTGACAACGCCTCCGGCACCTTCCTCGGCGAGGCGCACATCTCCCGCCGGGGACGGCCGGGACTGCGGCTGGCTGTGTGGCGCATGGTCTGGCCGATGCTCCAGTTCAACCCCGTGATGGCCGCCAAGTACCAGGCGATGACCCAGGTCGCCGGCGACCCCGCAGAGCACGCCGCCGCCGGCACCCGGCAGGCGAGCGCGGCGGCCGCCGCGGCCCGGGCGCGGCGCGCCAAGGCCCGCGTCGCCTGCGCCGCCTCGCTGCTGCGCTGGATCTACTCCATGGTCGTCCACGGCACCAGCTGGGATGCTGCCGTCGCCGCCGGCCAGACCGCCACCCAGCACGCCCCCCGCCCGGCGGAGGCTGCCTGACCAGCGATACCGCCTCGATCCAGCATCGGCGCCCTGAAGACCTTCCTCCTGACGAGGGGGAGAGCGAGCCCGTCCCGGCGTCGGGGACCAGCCCCGTCCGACACCCTGGGCAGCTCTCCCCCGGTCGCCTGGAGCTTCTCACCAGCCCGGTTGAACGCTGTAGGAGCAGGCATGCCCGCCTTGCCGCGGGCAGGCCGAGCCCGCTTGCACTACGTAGAGCGAGAAGACCCAGGTGACGGGCGGCCCCGCAACCGCGGCACGGCGATCATCATGCCGCTGCCGGACTTCGTCATGCGCTCACCCGCGCTCCCGTACCACGCGTACGCGACACTAGCGTCACCCGTAGTAAGAACCCCCAGGCCGCGAACCGTCACCACCATCAGCGCAAGACTCGCCTCGTACCGCTTGACAACTTCTTCTTACGCTGGTGTCGTCTTGATAACTGTCCGCCGGCTGTGGTGGGGTGCGGCTTGTGCCCGGAACGCCGCATGTGCCCGCATCTGATGAGGTGGCGGGGCTGCGGGCGCGGGTCGCGGAGCTGGAGGAACTAAACGCGCGGCTGCGCGAGGCGGCCGCGGCCCGCGATGAGCTGGCCGCCGCGCAGCTGGCCGCGCGGGACGCCCAGATCGCGGCGCTGGCCGCGCAGGTAGAGGAACTGCGGCGGCGGCTGGATAAGGACTCCTCGACGTCATCCAAGCCGCCGTCATCCGACAGCCCGTACAAGAAGAAGCCGCGGGACCGGTCGCTGCGCGGCAGGTCCGGGCGCAGGCCGGGCAAGCAGCCCGGCGCGCAGTCCTCGACGCTGAAGCAGTCCCCTGATCCCGGTGACACGGTGTTGTGCGGGCCGGCCGCGTGCGGCTGCTGCGGGCATGACCTGACCGGCGAGCCGGTGCTGGGCACGGTGCAGAAACGGCAGGTGTTCGAGGCATCCCCGGCCCCGCCGCCGGCGGTGACCGAGTACCAGGTCGCCGCGAAGCAGTGCCCGGAATGCGGGGAGATCTCGGTCGGGCTGGCGCCGGCCGGGGTGACCGGGCGGGTGCAGTACGGGCCGGGAGTGCACGCGAAGGCGGCGCTAGCGGTCTGCGCGCACTACCTGCCCGTCGCCCGCGCCGCCCGGCTGGTCGCCGCGCTGGCCGGCGTGAACGTCTCGGCCGGGTTCGTGGCAGGCATCCGGGGCAAGGCCGCCCGGCTGCTGGCGCCGTTCATGGACCGGGCCCGGGAGCTGCTGCACGCCGCCCCGGTGCTATACGCCGACGAGACCCCCGCCCGCGCCGCGGGGAAGCTGCGCTACGTGCACGTCGCGTGCACCGAGTTCCTCACCGCGATGCACACCGGTGACCGGACCAGCGAAGCGATCGACGCCGGCGGCATCCTGCCCGGCTACGCGGGCACCATCGTCCGCGACGGCTACAAGGGATATGAGCACCTCACCGACGCGCTGCACGCCTGGTGCGGCGCGCACGGGCTGCGCGACCTGGCCGGGCTGTACCGCTTCGACCCCGGCGGCCAGGTCTGGGCCCGGTCCATGGCCGACCTGCTCATCGACGCCAACGCCGCCGCCACCGCCGCCCGCACCGCCGGCCAGGCCAGCCTCAGCAACGCCGGCCTGGCCCGCATCCGGTCCTGGTACCGCGGCGCCGTCGCCAAGGGCATCGCCGATAACCAGGCAAAGCGCACCCAGATCGCCAAAGACGGGCTGCGGCTGGCCCGCCGGTTCCGCGACCACGAGGACATGATCCTCCGCTTCGCCACCGACCTGACCGTCGGATTCACCTCCAACCAGGCCGAACGCGACATCCGCCCGGTCAAGGTCCAGCAGCGGACCTCCGGCGGGACCTGGCGCACCCTGCTCGGCCTGGCCGACTTCGCGATCGTTCAGTCCTACCTGTCCACCGCCGCCAAATGCGGCATCGACACCCTCGACGCCCTCACCCGGCTATTCACCGACGGCCCCTGGCTCCCGCCCGCAACCGCACCCCCATAGCCCCGCGGCGGGCCGCCGCCCCCACCACGCGCACCCGCCGACGAGCGCACCCACGACACGTCAGCGGGCAATCTCGGCGTCCGCAATGAAGGGCCCGACTCAGGCTGAATAGCTACCATTTAACGGTTGGTGGGATGATCCCGGATGTGGGACATGGTGGCAGATCGGATGCCGTTGGCGCACCGGATTCCCGCCGGTGCCTGACCAGGCCGATCGGGCGGTGAATACGAAGGGGAGGAAAGTCCAATGAGTTACGCCGATCGCATGAGGTCGCGGATCACTGCGGCAGAGCTGGCCGCGGGGGCACTTGCCGTGGCTGGCATCACGCTCGCGACGTCCTGGGCGGCCATCGCCCAGGCCGCGCCCGCCAAGCCGGCCGCGCAGCAAACCGGCTACAGCTCCAAGACGCTGGACAACGCCAGCGGCCTGACCTCCAACCAGCTCGGTTCTGGCGCCTCGGGCCACCAGAACAACGGATACCTGCTGCGCAAGACCACGCTGCACCTGAACCTGATGCCGATGCCGGCCGGCACGGTCTCGATAGGCAAGAGCGTCGTTCGCATCACGATGTTCGGCCTCACGCCGGGTTCGGTGCACACGGTGACGTTGCACGCCAACCCGGTCGGCACGCTGACCGCGAACGCGACCGGCCAGGCCTCGGCCTCCTTCACCGCGAAAACCATCCCGGGCGGCGGCAAGGTGCGGATCCTTGACGCCGGGCCGGGCACGGCCGTGATCGCGCAGGCCTGCCCGCTCGGGAACCGCAACGGCCGCTACAAGCTGCACGCCATCGAGGCCGGCTTCCCGCAGGGTTCGCTGGGCGGGCACGCGACCCTCGTCTACGACCCGAGCGCGAAGACGATCACCGTCACGCTGACCGCCAGCGGGCTCACCCCGGGGGCGCACGCCGCGCACATCCACATCGGCAGCTGCCAGAGCCAGGGCCCGGTGACGTACATGTTTACCGACTTCACCGCTGACAGCCACGGCAACATCCATAACCAGGCCCGCGTCGTCACGGGCGTGACCTCGGTCATGCTCAACGGCGGCTGGTATTTCAACCTGCACCAGGGCAACAGCAACAACATCCTGACCAAGGGGGGCCAGCCGACTATTTTCTTCAGGCCGCTGCTCTGCGCCAACATCTGAAGGTGCCGCCGAATCCCATGGCGAACTCGCTGGGCCGCAACGCAGCCGCACGATAAGGCTGGCTACGCTGGTCCCCCGTTCTGGCCTCGGCTAGCGGGTAGAAAGAGCCAGTGACTGCGACCCATTTTTCGCCCGGCCGCGTCGCGGTGTTCTCCCTCGGGGGCACCATCGCCATGGCCAGGAAGGCAGGCGATCCCGGCGGGGTCGCCCCGGCGCTGACCGGGCAGCAGCTCCTGGAGGCGGTGCCAGGACTGGCAGGCGTCAGCGCCTCTGTCGAGGTGCATGAGTTCCGGCAGGTGCCCGGCGCGTCCCTGGCGATCGGCGACATCGCCGAGCTGGCCACCGCGATCACGAAGCAGGCCGCATCTGGCGCGGTGGTGATCCAGGGCACGGACACCATCGAGGAGACCGCCTACCTGCTCGACCTGCTGCACGCCGGCGAGGAGCCGATCGTGGTGACCGGAGCGATGCGCAACCCGGCCATGGCCGGCCCCGACGGTCCCGCCAACATCCTCGCCGCCCTGCAGGCGGCAGCCAGCCCACTGCTGCGCGGCCTGGGCTGCGTGGTCGTCTTCGCCGACCAGATCCACGCTGCCCGGTTCGTCCGCAAAACCGATACCACCAGCATCACCGCGTTCACCTCACCAGCGGCTGGACCGCTCGGCCGGATCGTCGAAGGACAGGTCCGCCTCCTCGCCCGCCCTGCCGGGCGGTTCACGCCGCCCGCACCTGACCTGTCCAGGCACGTACGCACCGGCCTGGTCACCATGACCCTCGGCGACGACGGCGAACTGCTGCGGGCAGCCACGGGCCGGTTCGACGGCCTCGTCGTGGCCGCGTTCGGCGCCGGGCACGTCCCCGCCGTCACGATTCCCGCCCTTGAGACCCTCGCCGGGCAGATCCCGGTGATCCTGGCATCCAGGACAGGCGCCGGAGCAGTGCTGGCCGCCACCTACGGCTTCCCGGGCTCCGAGCAAGACCTGCTCGGGCGCGGCCTGATCAGCGCCGGGTTCCTCGACCCGCTTAAGGCCCGGCTGCTCCTGCACGTCCTGCTGTCCGGCGGTGCGGGCCGCGAGCAGATCTGGGCCGCGTTCGAGGCAGCCGGCGGATACGGCCAGCCGTGACCTCCCCGGCGACACGTAAGGGAAGCTAACACAGATGCACAGCAGCGAGCTGACCACGGGCCGCGCCTTCGCGGCCCGGTTCAACGCGGGTGATTGACGCGGTGATGTGGGCGTTGCCCTCCCCGCCTAGAACCTCAGCGTGCCCCATCGCTTTGTTCCGAATGTATACGCATGCTAATGTATGTGCATGCTGACTCACAGGCTGCAGTTGCTGCTCGACGACGAGCGTTACCAGCGTGTGCATGCGCTCGCCCGCCAGCGCGGGACCTCCGTCGCCGCCGTGATCCGGGAGGCCCTGGACCGCGGGCTGCCCGTGACGCAACGCCGCCGGGCGGCGGCGGCCCGCCGGATACTCGCAGCCGAACCCATGGACGTCAGCGACCTGCCTGCCGAACTGGAGGAGCTGCGGAGCCGTCGCGGATGATCGTCCTGGACACCACTGTGCTGGCCTACGCCGTCGGCGCGGATCATCCGCTGCGTGCACCGTGCCAGCGGCTGGTCCGCGCCATAGCCGCCGGTGAGGTGCTCGCGACCACGACCATCGAGGTCATCCAGGAGTTCACGCATGTCCGGGCCCGCCGTCGGGACCGAAAGGACGCCGCGCAACTAGCCCGCGACTACATCGAGCTGCTCTCACCGCTACTCGTCGTCGAAGAAGCTGACCTGCGCGAAGGGCTGCGCCTGTTCGAGGAGAGCACCGGCATCGGGGCATTCGATGCCGTCCTGGCCGGGGCGGCGCACGCCGCAGGGGCCGAAGCGCTGGTATCCGCGGACGTGGGGTTCTCCGCCATCGCGAACATACGCCACGTCGTCCCTGACGCAGACGGCATCGGCTACCTGCTAGAGCCCGGCAAGGATTGACGCAGGCTGGTGGCGGCGTGGCCCCGTTGCTCAGCTCCAGGAACGGCTCGGCACCGTGCGGAGGGACGCTTTACGCAGAGTCGCTACTGGGTTACCGTCAGGGTGTAGACGGGAACTTCGGTCTGCGAGCGGACCTCCTCGGCGCGAACGAGCGGCAGAAGGTCAATGGCGATCATCTGCGCTGGTCACAGGGATGATGCCGTGCGATCGCGGGCACCCGAGGGCGATGCGGTTGCTGCGTTCACTGCTGCCATCGTTTTGACGCTCAACCTAAGCTGGTCGGCGCGGCCTGGCATGTGACGAGAGTCACAGCATCCTCCTGTTTGCCCCTGGCTGGAGCAGGCAAACCTGAAGAGGCACATTGAATCAATTTAATTTCCGCCACGACGTTTGGTTTCTTCTGTAGCGGCCGCCGAGCGTGGTAGGCCCAACAGCCTATACCTTGCGATATGGAAGGACCGCCGTAGCTGAATCCTGGGCGGATGCGCCGCAGCCCAGGGAATCTCCTGAACCTAGCGAATGTCCCTAACGAGCATCTCAACAATGATTATCAGACGAGATGACGTCCCAATAAGTTCCTTGCCAGGTAGCACGCTACCTGACAGAAGAACCGGGGGTTAGCAAATGGCTATTCAGCGCAATGTCTTGATCGTAGGTGGCTACGCGCGGCAGAATGCCGGCGACGCCGCACTGCTGCACGCAATCATTCTGCAGGTGGAAAGAGCGTTCCCAGGGTGCCGGGTTGAAATAGCCGGGATGGAAGATCCGCGGCGTCACCGAGATTTCGAAGGCGTGCGGAACCTCGGCTCAATGCGCCGGTACGCAGATGACGAATGTATCTCGCGTTTTCGCCGTGCCGCCCGCAGGGCGCTGGTCCTTGCCATCGGAATGTCGTGGTTCGTCGCACCCGCCCGGTGGTACCGCTGGCTTTCCGCCCGGCTTTCCACGGAAGTAAGCGCGGAACTGGCGGCGATCGAGCGGGCCGACCTGCTGGTCTCGCTGGTGGTTGCGGGCGGGTACCTGCAAGGAGCCGCTCGGCCTGGGCTTGGCCCGCGGGTCATTTACCAGTTGCTGCCGCTGATTCTGGCGGAGCGGCTCGGCACGCCGGTCGTGTGCGCGCCACAGTCCTACGGCCCGTTCGACGGGAAGCTGGTGCCGTGGATCGTAGCGAAGACGCTCAGGCGGGCACGCCTGGTTCTGGCTCGCGAAGACATCAGCCTGGCGGAACTGGCGAAGCTGCGGCTGCCGGCTGGTGTCGCGCGCCGGGCGGTGGATTCTGCCTTCAGCCTTGACCCGCCCGGGCGGTCCCGGGCCGACCAGCACGCATGGCGGGCATCACACCGCGTCGGCGCGGCCGATGTCCTGGTCGGCGTCACGGTACGCCGCTGCCTGCCGTCAGGGCAGCAGGCATCCCTCGAAGCAGAGCTTGCGGGGTTCGTGGACCGGATCCATGATCTCCCCGGTCACCGTGTGGTGATCTTCCCGATGGCCACCGCCACTGATCGAGGGGACGATGACCGCGTCGCGTCGCGAGCAGTCGCGGGGCTGTGCCGCGGGCAGACCCGGCCGATCGTGATGGACACCGAGGCTGACTTCCGCGGCGTGGCCTCGTTTATCGCCGGCCTGGACTACCTCGTGGGCAACCGGTTCCACTCGGTCATCTTCGCCCTGACCGCCGGTGTCCCCTGCATCGCCATCGGGTACGAGCACAAGACACGGGGGATCATGCGCGATCTGGGCCTCGACGGCTGGGGGCTCCCGGCGCGGGACCTGTCCGCTGCTGCTGTTTACGCCCTGTTCGAAAAGCTGGAGAAGTACCAGTCAGAATACCGTGCCCATCTCGATCACGTTATTCCCGGCTATACGGCACGTGGGCGCGCTACCGCGGACGCGCTGGCCCGTGCGTACTACGGCGATCTCGCCGCAGCAGAGCACGGGAACGTGGTGACCGCCAGCCTGACCGGATACGAACAGGACTGCCACATCTGCCGCGAGTCCGCCGCCGCCTAATGGCCCTTGACGCGGCCCCGGCCAGGGGTCGTCAATTCCCTGATGAGCTGCCGCGGCCGTCGTCTCTCAGCGAATGTCACCGGGCACGATCGCACCATGTGCCCGCAGCGCCTTGTGAATATCGCCGATGGCCAGCTCCCCGGGCTCGACACCCGACCGCGCCGACAGGGCCGCCATCGCGCCGGCCGCCTGACCCGTCGCCATGCATGACGCTTGCACGCGGTAGGCCGAGCTGGCCTCCTGGTCGCCTGCGATACAGCGGCCAGCGGCCAGGAGCCAGGCACTGCCGCTGGGAAGCATCGCTCCCCGGGGGATGGTCGGGAACGTCCCCTCTCTCAGCGGTTGCAGGTCGATCCCGAGGCCGCCCGGGCGGTGGACGTCGATCGGGTAGAAGCTGTAACAAACCGCGTCTTCCCACCATCGCCCGCTGGCGTAGTCCCGGACGGTGATCCGCTTTTTGCCCCGGATCGTGCAGCTCTCACGGATACCGCACTCCGCGGCGGTGAAGTCGATGGTCAGGTTCTCCAGGCCCGGCTGGCCGCGCAGGAAGCGGTAGATCCGCATCAGTACCGCACGCGCGGTGACCTCGGCCGCGGTGCGGCCCGCGCTGGTGCTGGCGTCGATCCCGGTGATGTTCATGGAATTCTCACCTCGCTGGCGCAAGAAAGTACGCACCCCGTCGCCGTGCATGGCGAGATCGCCCGGCAGCAGCGAACCCGCGGCCACCGCGTCTTGGTAGGCGCGATCGAGGAGCGCGTAGTCCAGGCCGGCCGGGTCGTATCCGCTCAGGCTGACATTGAGCGTCCCGGGCTGGAGTTCGGTGTTTCGCTCCAGCCCGAAACCCGCCAGCGCGACGGCATTAGCGTCCCCCGTGCAGTCCACCAGCACGCGGGCGCGCTCGTCGCGCAGCCCTTCTTTGCCGCACAACGTCACGCGCCATTCGCTGTCCTGCCTGCCGACCGCGGCAAGCATGGTGTGCAGCGCAAGCGTGGCAGCTGAGCCGAGGACGGCCTCGTCAAGCAGCGCGGCGTAGACGGCGGCGTTGACGCGCACCTGAAGCATGCTGGGGGCCCTGTCGTACCGGGTGAATTCGGGCAGGCGGTCACCCACGAGTTGCACGGCGCGGTTCACCAGCTGCCAGCCGATGCCGGCGATCACCTGTCTGCCCCACGCGTGAAATAGGCCAGGAACGTTGATGCCGGCACTGGTGGTTGTCCCGCCCAGCATGCCGGTCTTCTCCACCAGCAGCGTCCGGGCCCCCAACTGCGCCGCCTGAATCGCCGCCACCGACCCCGCAGGGCCGCCCCCGATGACCGCAACGTCGTAATTCAATCTCGTCCCCATCATCAGCCGGTTCGCAGGATCCTTGCGCTCTCAATCCAACGCCGCTGCGACGACGCCCGGCAACGCGGGTTCACCCGGTGAGCTCGCGTTGCTGGCATGGCCCGGCGGTATCAGCAAGACTCCGGCCAACGGCCGTACCCCGCTGGCATCGGCCTGGAACGGGCGGGCGTCAAGCTGACCGGCACGGGTTACATCGCGGTCGACGAGCACCTCGCCACCAGCGCGCCCGGCGTGTGGGCGATGGGAGAGTGCGCGGGCAGCCCGCAGTTCACCCACGTGGCCTTCGACGACTTCCGCGTGGTGTACGACGCCCTCACGGGCCGCAGCCGGGCCACCACCCGGCGCTTGGTGCCGTACGTCATGTTCACCGACCCCGAGCTTGCCCGGGTCGTTCTGATGGACGCCTTCGCCGCCGTCATCGACCGGGTCCGCGCCCTGGAAACGTAGCCGGTGCCGACCGCCGCGGCGGTCGGCCCGGGGGAGCGGGGAGCCGGTTAACGCGCGGAGGGGACTGCCGTCTTCAGGCGGCAGGGGAATCCGCGCTCCCTCCTTCTGTTAGATATACGCTGCTGGTATAATAGCCGTGTGGCTCGTGACGTGCAGGTCTCCGCTGGCGGCGTGTATGACATTGGCCTGCACGTCGTCTGGTGCGCGAAGTACCGCAGGCAAGTGCTGACCGGCACGGTCGGGGTACGGCTGCGGGAACTGATTGACGCCAAGGCTGCTGAGCACGGCTGGCGGATCGTAACGTGCCAGATCATGCCCGACCACGTGCACTTGTTCGTCAAGACCACCCCGAAAGACTCTCCGGCGTTCGTCGCGAACCAGTTCAAAGGCCCCACTGACCGCCGCGCAGCAGGCCCTCGCCCAGAAGAAACGCGGATCTGCGAACCGGCGCCGCGCACGGGCGAAGGTCGCCGGGGCGCACCGCCGTACCCGTGCCCGGCGCGCTGACTTCCACCACAAGACCGCATGGGCGCTCGTCCAGGCATGCGACGTGATCGCACTGGAGAAGCTGAACACGGCCGGGATGACTAAGCGTCCCGCACCCAACCGGACCCGGACCAGCCCGGCGCCTATCTGCCGAACGGAGCGGCAGCGAAGGCCGGCCTGAATAAATCGATCCTCGACGCTGGCTGGGGCCAGTTCATGAACATCCTCGCAGGTAAAGCGGAAGAAGCTGACCGGCGAATAGAGTTCGTGAACCCCCAGTACACCAGCATCAACTGCCACTTGTGCGGGGCCAGATGCGCCCGCCCCCGGCAGGACACCGTGATCTGTCCCGAGCACGGCTCGATTGACGCCGACGTGAACGGGGCTAAGAACATCTGCACCAGGGCCGGGCTGGGCTCTGGTCAGGCCGCCGAGGCGGCCTGAGAAGCTGGCGGCTCAACCCGTCAGAGCAGTCACAGCGGTCACGGTTGCGAATGACCTGTTCGGCGCTCACAGGTGGGCGCATGCGGTTGACGGAACGGGGTCCGGGTGGTGACGTGGGACGCATGCCCGGCCAGTCCGCTGCGGATCTCATCGTGCGTGCCCGAGAGGAGATCTCCGCACGCACGAGCCGGAACCGGTTTGTTGACTTGCTGGAGGCCGCTGGTGTTCCGCAGGAGCGGCTGACCTGGCTCGCCGGTGAGCAGTTCCGCATCGTCGGCAGCGACCAGCGCAGTTTCGCGTTGCTCGCGGCCCGCTTCCCGCAACCGCCGGCCGGTGAGATGTTCCTGTCGCTTGCGCAGGGTGAGCTGCACGCGCTGCGGCTGCTGTCCGATTTCGCCGCTCTCGGGTGGGGTGAGGAGGATCTGAGGGCCTACGAGCCGCAGCCGCTCGCGCAGGCATACCCGGCGTATCTCGCCTGGAGCGCACTGTTCGGGACCTGCAGCGGGGTCGCGCTGGCGATGCTGGCCAACCTTCAGGAGTGGGGCGGCTCGGGGTCCAGTCCGAGTGGGTGAGTACCGGTCCGGCGAAGACTGCGGCCGTCGCCGGGTCATCGAGATATGGCTTCCAGCGGTCTTCGGCCCGCTTGAACGGCCCCGGATCATCCTTGACTTTGATTTGGCTCAGCGCGTCCATGAGCTGTACCAGCCGGTCAAGGTCCGGTGAGCCCGGGGAGTAGTCTGCGTGGCGGCCGGGCGCGTGCTCGTAGCCGAGGACGTTCCACCCGGCCTCGTCGAAGTGCCACAGCAGGGCCGGGGAGATCTCCTTGACGAGCGGGGCGACCGCAGCCTCGCGGGCCTGGGTGATGACTCGGCGGTGGGTTGATGGCAGGCCCTTGGCGAAGACCTTGCCGTCGCGGGAGTCGATGATCGCGGCGAGCGAGGAGTTCTGCCCCGCGGTCGCGATGCGGACGGCGGCGATGGGTCCGGTGCGGGCCTCGATCGCCTGCTTCAGCGGGCCGGGCAGATCGTCCCATGCGATGCGCTGTTCCACTGTGCTCCTCACCTCGTGTCCAAGGGGGAACCGGGCCGATGCCGGGTCCCCCTCAGACCACGCAGGTTGCTCAGCCTCAGTACGGCTGGCTGCTGCTCGCGCTGCACGAGCACATCGTGAGTAGGGTATCGGTGTCGGCGACGAACTCAACAGCATCCGGTGCGAGTGCGGGCAGCGTGCCGGCCTTCACCACGTCGGCCGGCTTGGGCGGGCGGGTGAGCAGTTCGACGGCAACTGCGGTCATGAGCGTTTCACCTCCTTCCGTGGATGAGTGACGGAGCGTTTCACCTCCCTCCGTGCTGGCAGAACACTTCGGGCGGGGCCTTGGCCTGCCGGTAAAGGCTGGCCAGCGGCATGCAGGTCCTGCACGTTTTCTGGAGCGTGCAGCCGGAGCACCCTGCATGCCGGGTGACCAGCGCGTCAGCGACGGCCGCCAGCCTGCGCAGGCCGGGCGCGCCCTCGGCGATCAGGTCGATCTGGGGGAGCGGCCGACCTTGCAGATGGACGCCCTGCCGTGCGGGTCGGCGTGGAAGTGGGTGATCCCGGCGTTGCAGCCGGTGTAGGGCTTGCGCGTGCGGAGCACTTCCCGTGCCTGGCTGGGCAGCACCTCGCCGCCGCCGTAGATGGTGGGGCTGATGTCGGTGTACTCGAACGACGGGATGTCGTAACGGTCGGCGATGGCCTTCATCTGCGGTATCTCATGCGCATTGCGGTTGGAGACCACGATGTTGATCTGCATCGGCAGCCCGGCTTCGTGGGCGGCGGCGAGCCCGCGCATGAACCGGCGGAATGATCCCCTCCGCCGGGTCATCCCGTCGTAGGACTCCTCCGTGGCCCCGTACAGGCTCAGCGCGAGCTGGTACGGCCGGCGTTTGGCCGAGCGTCCGGGGCTGGTCCAGCCGTGATCCGTTGGACGAAATCATGATCATCATGCCCAGGTCCCACGCGGCGGCGTGGGTCTCGGCGAACAGCGGGTCGATCAGCGGCTCGCCGCCGGTGAGCTGAAGCCACAGCACCCCGGCATCAGCCATCACCTGCAGGAGCCGTTCCCGGCCGGGCCAGTCCATGCCCGCGAACATCTTTTCCCCGAGGTTTCGAGCAGACTTGCCTGCCACTTCTCCACGTCATCGATCCGGACCGGCAGCCACCGGTCCCCTGACTCTTGTCGGATGATCATCGGCTTTCGGTTCCTTCCTGGTGCGAAGTTCTCATTCCGGGCGGGCAACGGCCCAGACGACCTTGCCAGGGGGGTCGTCGTCGGTCGGGTACCAGCCGGACCGATCGCTCATGGCCTGGACCAGGAATAGGCCGCGTCCGTTCTCGTCGTCGGCTCCGGCGTTGCCAGGCTGTGGGGTGCTGTGGCAGAAGTCGCGGACGAGGATGGCCAGCTCACCTGGTCGAGGTTGAGGGTCAGCCGGATGAAGGATCGGCCCTCCCGGCGGGAAGTGAGCATCGCGTTGGTGGTCAGCTCCGACACGATGAGCTCGGCCGTGTCCGACAGGTCGGCCAACCGCCATTCCCACAGGACCTGCCGGGTCCAGGCGCGGGCGCAACTCGGCGCGGTGGGCACCGCACCCAAGTCGAGGACCGCACGCGGCGGCCGACCCGGCGGCGGATGCGGCGGATGGGGGTGGTGGTGCATGATTGGTCTTCTCGCTGCGGTGCTGCTGGTCATGCCTGGTCGTCCAGGTCTTCTGCGAGACCGGGCTGCTGCGAGACCGTCGGCTCGGTCATCAGCTCTTGCGCCTGGGCACCGCGGAGGGCGGCGACACGAGCCACATCCTGAGCAGCTTCATGAAGCTGCGCCGCTGCACGGGCTACCTGCGTGCTTGCCATGCCCATCAGGGAATCCCAGCCCACAGCGGGCACGGGAGGGCCTGAAGAGGGGACGGATGTGTGCGGAGGGTGTGTGAATCAGCCTGGACGACGCGAACAGCGCATGACAGTGTCAGACTGATCGTGTCCGCACCGGTAGAAGGGACGGCACGTGCCGCGAGAGCCGAAGGAGGAAAACCTGCGGCTACGGTCCCTGCTGGATGAGGCGACAATGTCCAACAAGGGCCTGGCACGCAGAGTCGTTGACCTCGCCGCGATCCAGGGACTGGCCGGCGTGCGGTGCGACCACACGTCAGTCCTCCGGTGGCTAGCGGGCGAACAGCCACGCCCGCCGGTCCCCGAACTGGCCGCCATCGTCCTAAGCAATGCCCTCGGCCGGAAGATCTCCGAGACCGAGATGGGCATGACGCCCAGCAACCTACCCAGCGACATCGGCTTGCAGCTCCCAACTGGCTGGGCGGAAACCATAGCCACCTCAACCACCCTGTGGAGGGCCGACGTGCAGCGAAGGCGATTCCTGGCCAACGTGGTCTTCACCTCCGCCGCGCTGCCCGCCTCCGCGCTGCGCTGGCTCACCAGCCCGCCCGCCAGCGCACCCGCCGCCTGCGGGACACGGAAGGTAGGACGCGCGGACATCGACGCGATCCGCGAGCTGACGCACTCCTACCGGGAGATGGACAACCGGCTCGGCGGGGGCAGGCTCCGAAGCACGATCGTGTCCTACCTGGACGATCACGTCTCGCGCCTGCTCACGACCGGCAGCTACCGGGAAGAGACGGGCCGGCAGCTCGCCGCCGCGTGCGGTGAGCTGTCTCAGCTGGCCGGATGGGTTGCCTACGACAGCGACGAGCACGGCCTCGCCCAGCGGTATCTCACTCAGGCGCTGGCCTATGCACGGCACGCCGGCGACCCAGCTCTTGCGGCTGAGATCCTCGCTGCCCAGGCGCATCAGGCGCTTTATCTGGCCCGGCCGGATGAGGCGATCGACCTCGCACGGGCCGCTCAGACCGCAGCCGTCCGCCACGGGTCAGCAACCCTGCTTACCGAATGCCTGGTCATGGAAGCCCATGGGCACGCCGCTCGCAACGACGCGCACGCCTGTGGTGCCGTTCTCGTTAAAGCAGAGCAGACATTTGACCGTGCAGTCCGCGAAGACGACCCGGCGTGGCTTTCCTACTTCGATGAGGCATACCTGGCGGCCCGGATGGCGCAGTGCTTCCGCGACCTCGGCGAGGCAGGCCACGCCGCCCGCTATGCGCGCCGCTCACTGGACATGGACGGCCGCTACGTACGCGGCCGGGCCTTCAACCTGTCCCTGCTCGCCACCGCCTACGCAAAACAAGACGAGCCCGAGCAGGCGTCGGCCGTCGGGCGGCAGGCATTGGACCTGACCGTTCGCCTCGCCTCAGCCCGCAGCGTCCGCTACGTGCGCGACGTCGTGCGCGTCCTCCGCCTGCGAGCCGACGTCCCGGCTGTCCGGGACTTCACCGCGGAGGTACGCGAGCGGCTGCCTGCCGCAGCAGGACGTGCTGCACCCCGATGATGGTGATCGCGCCCAAGATGTCGCCCTTGGCGATCATCGCCGGCGTCTCGTCAACCGGCACCCACCGCACTTCGGCCGTCTCGTCAATCTCCGGCTCCCTGACACGCTCGGCCCCGTGCGCCAGGTACAAGTCCTGGGGATAATCGGCGTTGCCGATGACCGGTTGGCAGGACATCACGAACTCGATGCCGCGCGGGCGCCAGCCCGTCTCCTCCTCAACCTCGCGTACCGCCGCCGCGCCCGGATCCTCGCCGTCATCCACGTAACCGCCCGGCAGCTCCCACACCCAGCGGTCCACGATGAACCGGTGCCGCCGCATCAGCAGCACCCGATCGCCCGCGTCATCCAGGACCACCGTCATCGCGCAGCGCCGCATCCGGAAGACGTACTGCGTGAAACGCACCTGGTTCGGAAGCTCGACGTCGGCAAGGCTCACGCGAATGTGAGGGGCGTCGTCCACCAAGCGCTCGCCGTGGATCACCCACTTATGCGGGTCAGTCACGTACGCGACACTACCGACCCGGACGGCGTGCTGGGCCGTGGCCCCAGCGCCTCCGATGGTCCTTCCGTATACCTGGCCTGGACCTCCGATGGACCCGAGCCGACCGGCACGCCGCCACGAACGCGCAGGCAACCGCGATTGGTCAGGACGCCCGGCGATGGTCACGCTCTGATGGATCTGGTTGGTGCCCTCGTAGATCTGGGTGATCTTGGCGTCGCGCATCATGCGCTCCACCGGGTAGTCCTTGACGTAGCCGCACCCGCCGAGCAGCTGGACGGCATCGGTGGTGATGTCCATCGCTGCCATGGGCACCCGGCCCGGATCGGTCACCAGCATGACGGTGTAGAACTCCGATACGCCCGCGTTGGTGATCCACGCCCTGGTGCCGTTCAGCACCCCGGTGTCCCCGTCGCGCACCGCCCGGGTCTTTATCGCGGCCGCGTCCGAGCCGGATCCCGCCTCGGCCGCCTACGCGGCAGTCAGATGCTGCGGCGGTCCTGCCCGCCTACGTGAAGGTCAGATGTTGCGGCGGTATTGGCCGCCCACTTCGAAGAACGCGTCGGTGATCTGCTGCAGGGTGCAGACGCGGGCGGCGTCCATCAGGACGGCGAACACGTTGTCACCGGAGCGGGCCGCGTGCTGCAGGGCGGCCAGCGCGTCGTGGGCCACCTCCCGGTTGCGGTCGGTGAAGTCACGGACCCGTTCCAGCTGGGAACGTTTTTCCTGGTCGGTGGCGCGGGCCAGTTCGACCGGGGGCGGCTCCGTGCCGTGCGGGTTGCGGAAGGTGTTGACGCCGACGACGGGCAGGCTGCCGTCGTGCTTGCGGTGCTCGTAGAGCATCGACTCGTCCTGGATCCGGCCGCGCTGGTAGCCGGTCTCCATCGCGCCGAGCACCCCGCCGCGCTCGCTGATCCGGTCGAACTCGGTCAGGACCGCCTCCTCGACCAGGTCGGTCAGCTCGTCGATGATGAACGAGCCCTGCAGCGGGTTCTCGTTCGCCGCGAGGCCCCATTCCCGGTTGATGATCAGCTGGATGGCCAGGGCCCGCCGGACCGACTCCTCGCTGGGGGTGGTGACCGCCTCGTCGTAGGCGTTGGTGTGCAGGCTGTTGCAGTTGTCGTAGATGGCGGTGAGGGCCTGCAGGGTGGTGCGGATGTCGTTGAAGCTCATCTCCTGGGCGTGCAGCGACCGCCCGGAGGTCTGCACGTGGTACTTCAGTTTCTGGGACCGCTCGTTCGCGCCGTACCGCTCCCGCATGGCGACCGCCCAGATCCGCCGCGCGACCCGGCCGATCACCGAGTACTCGGCGTCCATCCCGTTGGAGAAGAAGAACGACAGGTTGGGCGCGAAATCGTCGATGTCCATGCCGCGGGCCAGGTACGCCTCCACGTAGGTGAACCCGTTGGCCAGGGTGAACGCGAGCTGGCTGATCGGGTTGGCGCCGGCCTCGGCGATGTGGTAGCCGGAGATCGACACCGAGTAGAAGTTGCGGACCTGGTTGGCGATGAACCACTCCTGGATGTCGGCCATCATCCGCAGGCTGAACTCGGTCGAGAAGATGCACGTGTTCTGGCCCTGGTCCTCCTTGAGGATGTCAGCCTGCACGGTGCCGCGCACGCTGGACAGGACCTCGGCCCGGATCGCGGCGGCCTCCTGCTGGCTGGGCGGGCGCCCCTCGGCGCTGGCGAACACCTCCAGGCCCTGGTCGATGGCGGTGTGAAGGAAGAAGGCCAGGATCGTCGGGGCCGGCCCGTTGATCGTCATCGACACCGACGTGGACGGCGAGGACAGGTCGAACCCGGCGTAGAGAGCCTTCATGTCCTCCAGCGTCGCGATCGAGACCCCCGAGGTGCCGACCTTGCCGTAGACATCGGGACGTTCCCCCGGATCGCGCCCATAGAGGGTGACGGAGTCGAACGCGGTAGACAGCCGGGTCGCCACGGCATGCTCGGCGAGCAGCTTGAAACGGCGGTTGGTCCGGAACGGGTCGCCCTCCCCGGCGAACATACGCGCCGGGTCCTCCTCCTCCCGCTTGAAGGGGAACACCCCGGCGGTGAACGGGAAGTAACCAGGCAGGTTCTCCTCCCGCAGGAACCGCAGCAGTTCCCCGTGGTCGGTGTACCGCGGCAGCGCCACCCGCGGGATCCGGTTCCCGGACAGGGTCTCGCGGGTCAGCTGGGTCCGCGGCTCGCCGTCGCCGGCCACCGGCTCCTCGCCCGAGTACGCCTTCACCACGGCCGGCCAGCCCTCGAGCAGCCCGGCGCCGGTGTCACCGAGGTCCTGCCGGGCGTGGCGGGCCAGCGCGGTCACGGCCGCGGCCGGCGACCCGGCCTGGTCACCGGCGGCGGCCAGCTCCGCGCCGACTTCGGTCAGCCGCTGCAGGCGCCGCGCCGCCGCGACCTGCCGGGCGGTCTCCGCGTGGTAGCCGCGGACCGTCGCGGCGATCTCGGCCAGATATGTGATACGGGCCGGGGGGATGATCGGCGCCGCGCCTGTGGACGTGCGGCCCACCGCGGCCGGCAGCACTCCTTCGGACAGGTGCAGCCCATGCCCGGCCAGCAGCCCGTCCACGTGCTGGTACAGCGCGGTGACGCCGTTGTCGTTGAAGGTGGCGGCGCTGGTGCCGAAGACGGGCATGTCCTCCGGCCGCGCGCCGAACGCCTCCCGGTTGCGGATCAGCTGGCGGGACACGTCCCGGAGGGCGTCGGCGGCACCGCGCCGATCGAACTTGTTGATCGCGACGGCGTCGGCGAAGTCCAGCATCTCGATCTTTTCCAGCTGGGACGGCGCGCCGAACTCAGGGGTCATCACATACAGCGAGACGTCAGCCAGCGGAACGATCCCCGCGTCGCCCTGCCCGATCCCGGGCGTCTCCAGGATCACCAGGTCGTATCCCGCCGCCTGGCAGGCGCCGATGATGGCCTCGATATTCTCCGGCAGCTCGTGGGCCCCCCGGGTGGCCAGCGACCGGAAAAACAGGTGATCCCCGTCGAGGGCGTTCATCCGGATCCGGTCACCGAGCAGCGCGCCGCCGGCCCGCCGCCGGGTCGGGTCGACCGCGAGCACGGCCACCCGCAGTTTGTCCTGCTGGTCGGTGCGCAGCAGGCGGACCAGTTCGTCGGTCAGCGAGGACTTGCCAGAGCCGCCCGTTCCGGTGATCCCGAGCACCGGCACCCGCCGGGACACCGCGGCGGCGGCCAGCGAGGCACGGTCCGCCTCCGGCATACGGCCGCCCTGCAGGCACGTGATCGCCCGGGCCAGGGCCCGCCGTTCGCCGGCCAGCACGGCCTCGACCGGGGCCGGGCTGTCCGCCAGATCGGTGTCGCAGTCCCGGATGAGCTGGTTGATCATTCCGGGCAGGCCCAGCCGCTGGCCGTCTTCAGGGGAGAAGATCCGGACCCCGGCCGCGGCCAGCCGCGCGATCTCATCCGGGACGATGACCCCGCCGCCGCCACCGTAGATCCGGACGTGCCCGGCCCCGGCCTCGGCCAGCAACTGCGCCAGATACTCGAAGTACTCGACGTGCCCGCCCTGATAGGAGCTGACCGCAACCCCCTGCGCGTCCTCCTCCAGCACGGCGTCGACCACCGCGCGGACCGACCGGTCGTGCCCGAGGTGCACGACTTCGGCGCCCTGCGCCTGCAGGATGCGGCGCATGATGTTGATCGCGGCGTCGTGCCCGTCGAACAGCGCCGCCGCCGTGACGAACCGCACCGGGTGCACCGGGATGTGCAACTCCCGCCCCTGCTCCGAAACTGCCACCGTTCCTCCTACGCTGGTGAGCGGCCACGCCCAGCCCGCAGGCCGACTAATTCTTGGACGGCTAATATTTGGACGTTAAAATAAAATTCACCTGCCGTCAAGAGCCGTCCCAGCCGGCCCGTCCCCGCTGGGCCGCCCCGGCCCGCCCCGGCCGGGCCACCCCGCACTGGTCATGGCCGGCTCGGGCTCTCATCATTTACGGTAGGCAAGGTGCCTGATCCAGAGCCCTTTGACCCAATCGCCGAGGCACACCGGCAGTGGAGCGCGCGCTGGCCGGAACAGGCCGACCGCATGGCCGCCGTCACCTCGGTGATGCGGGTCCAGCAGTTGCTGCTGAGCCGGGTTGAGGACACGCTCAAGCCGTACGGCCTGACCTTCGCCGCCTACGAGGCGCTGCGCCTGCTGGCGTTCAGCCGCCGGGGATCGCTGCCCATGGGCAAGATGGGTGAGCGGCTCATGGTCCACCCCGCCTCAGTGACCAACGCCATCACCCGGCTGGAACACCGCGGCCTGGTCGAACGGCGACTGTCCCCCGATGACCGCCGCGTCGTCCTGGCCACGATCACGCCGGACGGCCAGGCGCTGGCGCGTGAGGCGACGGAGGCGCTCAACCAGGCCTCGTTCGGCCTGCCCGGCCTCACCGCCCGCCAGGCCGCCGAGGTGACGTCCACCCTGCGCGCCCTCCGGGTCGCCGGCGGGGATGCCGTCGTCGGGACCCGGATGCCGCCGTCAGTCACCGGCGACCCTGAGCCAGCCGACCAGGCCGGTGATCCGGACCGGCACCGGCCTTAGCTGGCCTGTCCCCGCCATCTTCCCGGAGCGCGGCAACGGGAAGTCCCGCCGGGCTCACCCGGGCGCGCGCGGAGTGACCGTGGCGGGATACTTCGCTGCGAAGGCCGCTATCGAGTCGTGCCTGATCGCGGTCCAGAGCTTATTGCTCAGGGACGAGTTGAGATAGACATCACCCGAAACCGTGTACGTGGGCGCCGTCACGAAGGTACCCGCGCTACCGCCCACACGGTCGAGCCGGGTGGCAAAACCCTCCACCTCGGAGTTGGTGAAGTTGCTGTCCACGGTCAGCATGGCGACCATGGCATGAACCACGCGGACGGCGGTCAGCGGGTTGGTTAGCAAATGCATGCTGGTTATCTTGTCCAGGATCGCCCCGAACAGGCACTGCTGCAGCACCACCCGGGAGTCCGGGGAAATCGAAGGGTTCGGCACGTAGCACACGGCCGTGATCCCATTCAGGTGGTTGACCCCAGCGTGGAAGGTGTACCCCTCGGTAACGGTCTTCTTCGGCAGGGTGACGTTCACCCCACCGATGACATTGACCAAGTTCGAGACCCCGGTGAACTTGATCCTCGCATAATGGTCGATCTGTACGTGGGTCAGCTGCTCCGCCGTCTTCACCAGCAGCGACGGACCACCGTACCCCAGTGTGGTGTCGATCTGCTTCAGGCCATGACCCGGCACCTGGACCAGGGTCTGGGGCGGGATGGACACCACGCCCCCTCTTTTGTCGTGGGCGTCGAGATGCATCAGCATGATCAGGCCGCTACTGCCCGGTTCGGCCGCCGAGGTAATGAGCACCGTCGTGGCCCCGACCGCCTCGTTCACCCCGTCCAGCTTGGCGAACTTCACCGGAATCCGCTGGATATTGCCCGCCAGGTAATTGACGAACGCGTAGCCGCCAACGGCCGCGGCGCCGAGGAGCACCACGAAAGAGGCCAGCGAGACGAGGGCGATGCGCAATCCGCGCCGCGGGCGAGCAGGCCGTCGTCCCCGCGGCTGGCTCCCGGCTGAGCCCCGCCCCGCGAAGCGTTCCGGGTCAGCCAGACCGTTCTGACCGGATATTTCGGACATTATTCATTTCCCATTTACAGCCTTAGGCACCATTACTGGCCCGATTCGATCAGCAAACGGCTTCAGTCGCTTCTATGCACAGTAACGTCATCCCAGGGATATCTTGCGCGTTGCCCGATTACTTAACCGGTCACATCGGTTTCTGCCAAAAAACGCTATTGTTTATTCCCTGACAGTAATGTATAACCGCAATGGAATACAAGACGCTTGACGTGCCTATTTTGCCTCGAAGATGACATACTTTAGGGGATTTATGGGTACCAATTCTGTACGCCTTCACACTCCCCGCGGCATCCCTGTGAGGGCCCTTAAATATTCCTGGCGACGCCTTTTGCGGCGGAGTTTCAGTAGTGTCATTGAATGCGGCTATGACGCGCGCGCGTGGGCCTGCGGTCTGCTGGCCGCGGCCTGGGTAACCCAACCCGCGATCTGGCACGCATCGGTGCCGGCGTTGCCGCCGGACCAGATCGCCATCCTCGACCCGGCTGCCGATCCCAACGGCCTGCGGCAGGCGCTGGCCCGCTGCGCCGGGCGTGCGCACTCAGGCCTGGCCGCCCTCGGGCCAGCCGGGCCGGCCGTCCCCGGGGAACGCCCAGCAGAATTCGACCAGGTGGCCGGTGAGCTGGTCTAGCAGGGCCGCGGTCATCATGTACGCCTGCGGCGGACAGCCCATGGGGTCGGGGACGTCATCGTCGGGAGAATCCCCCAGCAGTGCGGAGCGTTCCCGGCCGGCGTGCAGCCGGGCCGTCCAGTCAGCCAGAGACTCACCGGACGCCCTGGGCCCGGCCTGCTGCCCCCGCCGCACGATCTCTTTCAGGGTAAAGGCCCGGGGCCATGCGGCTGGCTCGGCGACCACGGCATGGCGGACATGCTCCCGGGCCATGGCCAGAACCAGGCTCGCGGCACCGAGCTCCTCGGCGGTCATCAGACGGCTGCGGTGCCGGCTCACGTCCAGCCCGTAACTGGCCATGACGGAGACCGCCTCGGGCGGCGCGGGCTGGCCCGCAGCCAGCAGGCCCGCCGACCGCACCCACCCGGCCACACCGGCCGCACCCAGCCTGCGGGCGAGCAGCGCTCCGGCCATGACCGACCGGCACCGGTTGGCGGTGCACACCACGAGCACGCCCTGCGCCGGGCGACTGTCAACCCGCATGAAACCGCCCTTGTCGGCCCGATGCCAGCATGTTACTCACGGAAAGTAATCAGGTGTACGCTAATTGTTCAACAGAGCGCCGGTACAGCTCCGCCCGCCCGCATCGACGAGGGGATCACACTCGATGAACGAGTCCGGCAGCGGACCCACCCTACGTTCCTACCTGGTGACTCTGCGGCGCCGGAAGTGGTGGGTGGCCGTGTTCGTCCTGCTGGGGCTGGCCGTCAGTCTCGCCCTGTCGCTCACGGAGGCGAAGCAGTACTCGGCCACCGCCCAGCTGCTCGTGCAGTCTTCGGGCCAGAGCGTCAACCTGGGCAGCACGACCCAGCCGGTGACCACGACGGATGTACAGACAGACCTGCAGCTCGCCACGAGCGCTCCAGTGCTGAGAGCTGTGCGCGCCAAGCTCGGCGCAGGCCCCGGGGATCTCCCCCTCGGAAGTCGCCCAGACCAACGTGATCGCGCTGACGGCCGTCAGCTCAAGCCCGGCGCGAGCGGCGCTGATCGCAAACACGTACGCCAAGGCATTCGTCACCCAGACGCGGAGCGTCGCCATCAGCAATGTGACCGCGGCGCAGGCACAGTTGCAGTCCCAGATCAACTCGCTGAACCAGCAAATCAATTATCTGGAGAGCAGGCCGAGCGCTGTGTCGCAGGTGACCGCTCTGGTCAACCAGGCAGCCGTGCTTAAGGAAGAAGTCGCACAGCTTCAGGTCAACGGGGCGGTGTCTACCAGCGGAGTCGAGTTCGTTACTCCGGCCCAGCCCCCCGCCTCGCCAAGCTCACCCAAGCCGATACAGAATGCGCTGCTGGCGCTGGCAGCGGGCCTGATGCTGGGTCTGGGAGCGGCGTTCCTGCGGGACAGCCTGGATGACGCGCTGACGTCCAAGGATTCGGCGGAACGGCTCGGCAAGGCTCCGGTGCTGGCCATGGTCCCAATGGTGAGTTCCTGGAAAAAGCGGAAGCGCTCCGCGGTCGCGGTGAGCTCCGATCCGACCTCACCGGCCGCCGAGGCCTACCGGTCCCTGCGCACGTCCGTGCAGTTCGCCAGGCAAGCGCATGAGCTGCGGTGCCTCCTGGTGACCAGTCCGGCCTCCGCCGAAGGGAAGACATCGACGCTCGCCAACCTCGGGGCCGTGTTCGCCCAGTCGGGTGAGCGGGTCGTGCTCGTCTCCGGCGACCTGCGCCGCCCGCAACTCGGGGAACTCTTCGGTGTAGACGAGAAGCCGGGGTTGACCAGCGTGCTGCGCGGGGAGCGGACGCTGGAGCAGGCGCTGCAGCAGGTCGAGGGGTACGACGGCCTGTGGGTCCTGGGAGCGGGGGCGATCCCGTCGAATCCGGCGGAACTGCTCTCCGGGCCCGGGACCCGGCAGCTCTTCGCCACCCTGCGGGAGAACTTCGACCTGGTGCTGGTGGACAGCCCCCCGGTGCTACCGGTCACCGACGCCCTCGTGCTGTCGGCGTATGCCGACAGCACGCTGCTGGTTGCGGCGGCCGGCCAGACCAGGCGAAACCAGCTGCAGCGTACCGCCGAGCGGTTCGCGCAAGGCAAGGCATCTGTGGTGGGGATCGTCCTCAACGAGGTCACCAAGGAAAACGGATACGGATACGGATACGGATACGGATACGGATACGGTTCGTACCAGCCCGATCACGCTAAGGCGGCAACCCCGGCCGAATCCAACGGCCACACGAGTACACCCCCATCGGTCCCCACCAGGCGCAGCCGCCACACCCAGTGAACCGCTTGGGCGGTCAGGACGGTAAAGTCCTGCAACCCCACACCGTCCTTGACTCTATGTAATCTGTTGATTACTCATTGCTACAAACCTGATAGTATTCGCGTGTGTCAGCCAACGCGGCCTTCGACGCGGTGGCCTGTAGCGGCGCGATCGTCATCGTGGCTGTACCAGCAACGATCCCGTTGCTGCGCCGCATGCACGCCGTCGATGTCCCCTCCGTACGTTCGTCACACAGCGTCCCGACGCCGCGAGGCGGCGGCCTTCCTATCGCCGTGGGACTGCTGGCGGCCGTGGCCATCACCCGCAGTGGGGCAAGTGCCGCATTCGCGGCCGCGGTCGGTTTCTTCGCCGTGCTCGGCTTCCTGGACGACCTGCGAGGGCTGCCCGTTTTCCGCCGGCTGGCGCTCCAGGCCACCGGAAGTGCCATCGCCGCGGGGCTGCTCATCGTGCCGCTGCACAGGGCAGCAGTGGGCGCCGCCCTGCTGGCCGTGGCCGCAGCGGCATGGATCACCGGGCTCGTCAACGTGTTCAACTTCATGGACGGGGTAAACGGCATCTCCGGCGTTCACGCACTGATCGCCGGGGCAGCCTACGCCTGCTACGCGGAGTGGGGAGGGCATCCGTTCCTGCTGGCCGCCAGCCTCGCGGTGGCCGTCAGCGCCCTGCTGTTCCTGCCGTGGAACGCCGGCCGGGCCCGGGTTTTCCTGGGTGATGCCGGCAGCTACTCGCTCGGTGCGGCACTGGCTGTGCTGGCCGCGGACGCGGTGCTGCGCGGGGTGCCGGTAGAGGCGGTCCTCGGCCCGCTCGCTCTATACCTGGCGGACACCGCGTGGACGCTGCAGCGGCGCATCCGGACAGGCGAGCGCTGGCTGCAGGCCCACCGGACACACGTCTATCAGCGGTGGTGCGACGCTGGCTGGTCGCACCAGGAGGTCACCCTGCTGACCGGGGCCGTGACCATCCTGCTCACCCTGCTGGGGACGGTCAGCCTGAGCAGGGATCTGCCTGCCCGGGCCGCGGCTGACCTCATCGGTGTCGCGGTCCTGGCGGCTTACCTGTGCTCTCCGGCCTTGTTCCGGTGCCTCGGCCTGTACGGCAAGCCGGAACCGTACCGGCCTGGCGGCCCGGCGCAGCCTGGCCAGCAATCACACTCCGCGCTGCCAGGAGGGCTTAGCTGACGTGCGCATTCTCCTGGTCACGCACTATTTCCCGCCGGAGACCGGGGCTCCGCAGGCCCGGCTCTCCGCGCTGGTCCGGGCCTGGGCCGCAGACGGCGACACGGTGACGGTGCTCACCGGCATGCCGAACCACCCCACCGGCGTGATCCCGTCGGAATACCGCCGCGTGATCCGGCGGCGGGAACTGCGCGACGGCTACCGGGTGCTGCGGACCTGGCTGTACGCCACCCCGAACGAGGGTGTGGCCCGCAAGACCCTGGGCCACCTCAGCTTCATGGCGACCTGCGTGCTGCTCGGCGCGCGGCCCAGCGGCCGCGCCGATGTGGTGGTGGTGTCCTCGCCCACGTTCTTCTCCATCGGCGCCGCCTGGGTGCTGGCCAGGATCAAGCGGGCCCGGCTGGTCGTGGAGATCCGTGACCTGTGGCCGGCCATCTTCACCGAGCTCGGTGTGCTCACCAACCGCCGCATCATCCGTGTGCTCGAACGCCTGGAACTTGCCGCGTACGCGGCTGCCGACGAGGTCGTGGTGGTGAGCAATGGGTTCCGGGACAACCTGATCGGCCGCGGGGTGCCACCCGCGAAGGTCCACACGATCCGCAACGGAGTCTCGCTGGAGGGTTTCGATCCGGGCGCCCGCCCCGACCCGGCCGTGCGGGAGCACCTCAGCGCGGCGCCCGGTGACTGCGTGGTGCTGTACGCCGGGACGCACGGGATCTCCCATGCGCTGCCCGCGATCGCCAGCGCTGCGGCCCTAGTCGCCGGATACGACGCCAGGAACCAGTGAGTTGCATTATCACCTGAGAGAAGGGGGAATCAGCCAGTGCCACGTGCTCTGATTACCGGAATAACCGGGCAAGACGGACTCTACCTAGGAGAATTTCTCACAGCGAAGGGGTACGAAGTGTTCGGGATGGTCCGGGGGCAGTCTAATCCGAAAATCCCGACGGTCGAGGAGTACATTCCGTCCATTCAGTTGCTCGAAGGGGACCTGCGTGACCTCTCCAGCCTGATCGGAGTGCTCGAGACGGCACAGCCGGACGAGATATATAACCTAGGCGCCATCAGCTTCGTCGGGCTTTCCTTTAAACAGCCCGAGCTTACCGGTGACATTACAGGGATGGGCGTCCTGCGCATGCTCGAGGCCATTCGCATTCACCGGCAGGGATCAATGGACGGCGTTCGGTTCTACCAGGCGTCGAGTTCAGAAATGTTCGGCACAGCGCACGAGTCGCCAAAGGGCGAGTCTACGCAGTTTCATCCGCGCTCGCCGTATGGCGTGGCGAAAGTACTCGGCCATTACGTAACGCAAAATTACCGTGAATGCTACGATGCGTGGGCATGCTCCGGTATTCTCTTCAACCACGAGTCGCCTCGCCGGGGATTTGAGTTCCTCACGCGTAAGGTGACGCGAGCTGTCGCGCGGATCGCGCTAGGACGCCAGAAGGTTTTGGCCGTGGGCAACATGGATGTATCCCGGGACTGGGGTTTCGCCGGTGATTACGTCGAGGCGATGTGGCTCATGCTTCAGCAAGAAGAACCCGATGACTACGTCATAGCTACCGGAAAGAGCCATTCTGTCCGTGACCTTCTTCAGATTGCCTTTCATCATGTAGGAATAGATGACTGGCAGCCCTACGTCGTGCAGGACGAGCGTTTCTTCCGGCCTGCCGATGTCGCTGTCCTGGTTGGCGACGCTACCAAGGCCCGCACCAAGCTCGGCTGGTGCCCGACAGTTGACTTCCGGCAGCTGATCGAGATGATGGTAGCTGCCGACCTGGAGAACGAGAAGCGGAATCCCGGTCCGGCCGAAGGCTACAATCAACCTAGCCCGGGAGTGGCAGCGGGTCACCCCCACAGCCTCGGTCTCGGCCCCACGACCATAGTGAGCGGCGGATTATGAAACGTTGATGTTTCTTGCCCGCCGGCCCAGGATATTTGTAATGTCTGATAACGGGGCGAAACATCCGGCTATTACCGGCCCTAGCTAAGGCTAAATTCGAGTATGGTCGTTAATACACCGGCTTCCGGCAGCCAGACTAGCCCAAGAATGCATTGAGGGAGACACGCAGATGAGGCTTTCCGTGATCGGTTGCGGTCACTTGGGTGCGGTCCACGCGGCCTGCATGGCCGATATAGGCCATGCAGGTCCTCGGCGTAGATATCGACGAGGGTAAGACGGAAATGCTGAACTCAGGCAAGGCCTGATTCCGCGAACCGGGCCTTGACGAGATGCTGTCGCGCAACGTCGCCGAGGGCAGGCTGCGATTCACTACGAGCTTCGCCGAGGCCGCAAAGTTCGCGCCCGTTCATTTCCTTGGCGTAGCGACTCCTGGGCTGCCGGCCGGAACCTCTGACCTCTCGCAGTTTAGGACGGCGGTCGCTGAGCTGTCGCAGCACGTCACGGGACCTGGTGTGATCATCGGCAAGTCGACCGTCCCACGACTGTCCCCCCTTGGACGACGGCATCACTCAGCGCAATCGCTACCGAGATTTGCAGGCACAGTATTGATTTCGTTTGGAACCCCGAATTCCTGCGTGAGGGCTGCGCTATCCAGGACACGCTGATGCCTGATCGCATCGTGATAGGCGCCACCAGCGAGGTCACCGCCATGTCCGGGCCGTTCGAGTGGGGAGCCGGAAGCAGAAACTGACCAGGCGGTGCAGGCCGGGCAGGTGACCGCGCGCTCGGCGGTCCCGGCCTCCAGATGCCCCTGCCCGGCAGCCCGCCGCTGGCCCGCTCCCGGTCCGCGTCACAGCCGCAGGGCCGGGAGTGGCGGCTTATATCACGCTAGGTATCTGGGTAATATCTAATGTGACAGCGATAGATTGGCCGAACCTGCAGACCGGGGGATGCCGCCAGCAGCAGGTACACCTCGTCGGTAATGCCACGATCCCGTGTCACCATTCGGCGGATGCGCCGTAGCGGACAGGTCAGCTGCCCAATCTCGCAGTTTCATCCAGACGCAAGCGAGCTTTGACGGTGGCGGCGCGTCCCAGCGCCCCTAGCAGCCGTGATGTCGGATCGAGTTGGCCGCTAATTGAGTAGAAGCGAGCTAGCCGCGCCTTTGAAGCAGTATCGACACACTCCGCAGGACTCTCGGCCAGGTGGCCATCACTCGCAGCGATCGAAGGTCTTCGCCGCGCTCGAGCCCAATCGCGCGCGGCCACAAGCGCCGAAACCGGGAGTTCAAACGGGAGTTCTGTCGACCACACTCGCTCCGCCCGCAGACCGGTCGCTTGGGCGGCTCGGGCCATGCCATCGGGGGAGGGAAAGGAAACATGGTCATGCTCCTTGCACATCGACCACCAGCTCCTTAGGAGGACCGCCTCCAGAGATGACGCATTCACGGTCGACACGAAGAGAACACCGTTTGGGGCTAGCACCTCTGCAATTGAGCGGAGGAAGCTGGCGATGTCGTATACGTGCTCAAGTACGTTGATCGCCACGACGGCATCGAACGAGACACCACTTGGAACGGTAGCGATGTCCGGATACAGCGAGCGGATACCCCACGTTTCGCGGATAAACGCCCGATGAACCTCACTTGACTCGATCGCTGTCACTGAACGTCCTGCTTTGTGTGCAGCCGCTAGCAGGTGACCGGTCCCTGGACCGATCTCGAGCAGTGACGTGCCCGGCAGAGCCAGCTCGTCCCATAGCGCACTCTTGGGCTCGAAGCCGCTGGCCGCGATATGGGAGTCCACAAAGCGAGTATCTTGAAAGGCTTCGCTGTGGAGCTGGGCGAATTTTTTAACCGTGATGTCCCGGGAAACTGAACGACAACTCCTGCACCTAACCCATAGGTCTGCACGTGTACCAAATATGTTGAATGATTCATTGCAGCAGAAAGGGCACGGTCGACGCTTCATGAAAAAAGGCTAACGCCTCCCCCCTCGTCTCTGTCAAACTCCGTGAAATATAAGGATTGAATAGTCATATGAGGCTTAAATTAGCGGCGAAAAGGACATATCGAGTGTGACTGTGCGTGTCCAGGATGGGCTGGCAGGTCTTGCCCGGGGCCGGACGACGGCAGCGGGGCGGCGACTCTTATCACTCTGAGTATCTGGGTAGTATCTAAATGTGACAGTAGATAGCCTGGCCGGCCTGCGGAACCGTCTTTACGCGGCGTACGCCTCACAGCACGCAGGCAGTGGCGCAGACGAGGCAACTGCTCTTGTTTACCGGCGTGACATCCGCCCCGTGCTGCCGCGGCCGGAAGCCGGGCCCGTCGTCGACATTGGCTGCGGGCGGGGCGAGCTCGTCCGGTTGCTGCAACTGGACGGCTTTGACGCGGAGGGCATAGACATCAGTCCGGAGCAGGCGGCACTCGCCCGCTCGGCGGGCGTGGCCCGGGTCCGCCAGGGAGATTTCCGCGCCATCCTCGCCGCGCATCCGGCTTACTACGCGGCGATCACGGCCACCGACCTGCTCGAGCACCTCACCAAGCCCGAGGTTCTCCAGACGTTCGATGACGCGGCCGCGGCGCTGGCGCCCGGCGGTGTCTTGGTGGGCAGGGTCCCGAACGCCGTCAGCCCGCTGGGAGGGCACATCCGTGACGGTGACTTCACCCACCAGACGTCGTTCACCGCGCGCAGCATCCGCCAGCTCGCCGCGGCGGCCGGCTTCGACTCGGTCCTCGCGCGTTCTTCCCCGCCGGTCGCGCACGGGCTGGCCAGCACCGCGCGCATAATAGTCTGGCAGGTGGTAAGCGCTTGCCATCGGATCGCCCTGGCCGCCGAGACAGGCAAGCTGCGTGGCCATATTGTCACCCTGAACTTGACGTTCGTGGCCCGAAAGGGCGCGGAGCTCGTGAGTCCCGCAAAGAGAAACCAAGTATGACCGGCCGGGTGCTCTTGCTGAGCCCGTCCCGTGGCCTTGGCGGCGGGATCGAGCGTTACGTGGCGACGGTGGAATGGGCCTTTGCGGCCCAAGGCGTCGAATGCCAGCGCCTGGATCTGAGCGGGCCCGGCGCCTGCGCCCATGCCAGGCTGCTTGCCAGGGGGCGGGCGATCCTGCGGGCAGACTCAGAACCCGTCCGCCTGGTCGTCGCGCACCGGGCACTACTGCCGGTGGCGGCGCTGCTGGCCAGGGATTCCGCCGCATGCGGAGTGTCGGCCCTGTGTTACGGCAGCGAGATGTGGGGTTCGCGGTGGCGCCCCAGAAGGGACCTGGAGCGCCGCCTGATGCGAGGCGCTGGCGTGCGGGTGGTGGCGTGTAGCAACTTCACCGCGGGCGCGATCATGAGGGACTGCCGCGCAACAGTCCTGCCGCCGGCCTTGTCGCGAGAGTGGTTTGACACTCTAGCGTCAGCGGCCGCGGGCAGGCCCGGCCGTGGCGCAGGGATCCGGCTAGCGACAGCCTTCCGGCTGACGCAATGGCGGACGAAGGGACTTCCTCAGCTGGTGGAAGCGGTGACGGCTCTGGGACGTCCGGATGTCTGCCTCACCATCTGCGGCAGTGGGAACCCGCCGGCCGACCTGCTGCGGCTGGTCTCTGAATACTCCTGGTGCGTGCTGCGACCGGGCCTTAGCGACGACGACCTCGCTCACGAGCTGGCTGCCGCTGACCTGTTCGTGCTGGCCACGCAGACTAGGAGCGGCCGCGGCGCCGTCGGCGAGGGTTTCGGCCTTGTCCTGCTCGAGGCACAGGTCACAGGCACACCGGTGATCGCGCCTGCTTACGGCGGCTCACGCGAAGCCTACGTCGAGGGGGTTACCGGGGTAGCCCCGGTGGACGAGTCAGCAGAAGCGCTGACCAAGACCCTGCACGACCTGCTCAAGGATCCGGCCAGGCTGGCGTGGATGGGCGGGCACGCCACCCAGTGGACCCGGCACGCGTTCGCCCCGGAACGCTATGCGCAGCTGGCCGTTAGGAGACTCCTGTGACCCTGCAGGTCACAGCCGATGCCGCCGGGAGACACCTGCGAGAGCTCGCCTCCGCGCTGGGGCGGCGCGGTGTCGGGCGCCTAGTGGCCCGCACTGCTGGCTACAACGTCGCCTCGGCCGCCGCGGCTGGGCTAGGAGGCATAATCGTCGCGCGGGCCCTGGGTCCGGAAATGCGGGGCGAGTACGCCGCGGTCACGGCGTGGTTCGGGGTAGCGTGCATGATCGGCGGTATGGGCCAGCCCGCGGCGCTGTGCTTCCACGTCGCGCACGATCCAGGCAACGCCCGCGGCTATGTCGCAACGTCGCGGGCGATGATGCTGGTGACGGGCGCAGCCGCCCTGGCCGGGGGCATCCTCCTGGCTCCGCTCCTTGCCCGGGGGAACGCAGGGCTGACCATTGCCTACCGGATCGCCTTCGCAGCTTCGATCGTGGCCTTCGTCGGTGCCAGCTACACGTTCTCACTGCAGGCGAGGAACATGCGCTGGTGGAACGGGGTGCGGGTGAGCCAGCCGGTCCTCAGCCTGGCGTTCATCGTCGTATTGTGGCGGCTGCGGCTGCTCACGCTAGATTCCGCGCTAATCATCATGGCCCTCACCATGCTCCTCCAGCTCGGCTGGGCCTACTACCGCTGCCGGTCGGCCGACCTGGCGCCCGGCCACCCTCAGGCCCGGCTGGTTCGGCCCCTTGCCCGGTACGGCATGTCCCAGATTGCAGCCCTGACCCCGGCTGCCCTCAACGCCAATCTCGACCAGCTCGTACTTTCCCAGGCCGTGGCCCCGGCGGTCCTCGGCCGGTACGCAATCGCGGTTTCCTGTAGCGTGCTCCCGATCCCGCTGGTGTCGGCAATTGGAAACGTCGCCTTTCCGCGGCTAGCCTCAAGACAGCGCGTGGACGGCTTGGCGGCCCGGATGCAGTGGCTGGGCATCGTGGGTAGTGCCTGCCTCACGGCGGCTGCGCTGGTGTCGCTTGATCTTGTCGCACCCTGGCTTATCCCACGCGTCTTCGGACCTGGGTACGCCGGTGTGGTGCCGCTGCTCTGGATACTGACGCCCGCGGGTGTGTTCCTGGCCTGCAACCAGGTCACGGGGGACATGCTGCGGGGCAGGAAGCAACCGCTTGTCGTCGCCCGCGCCCAGGGGGTTGCGGCCGTATTCACGGTGATCCTGCTGGTGGCCCTCCTGCCTGTCGCTGGTGTCTACGGCGCGGCGATCGCGTCCGCGATAGCTTACGGCGTCGCGCTCGTCATGATGCTCCTGTCTTTGCGAAGACTGCCGTCAGAGGTTTACGGGGCCCTGCATCGCAAGCGCCCCGCCGATGAAGACCCACCGCAGGGAGCACAAGGATGCCAGGAAACATAGGAATAACCGCCGCCCGCCGGACCGCGGCGATCGCCACGGACCTCACCTGCCGGGCAGCGGGGAGGCGCACTGTCGTCCGGACTGCCCGCTACGTCCTCTCGCGTGCCCGCCTTGACTACCCGAATGACCTGTCAACTAACGGCGAGTCGGCCCTGCAGCACTGGATACTCCGGTTCTCGCAGGCGGGAGAGCAGATTCACGTGGCGGACGTAGGGGCCAACGTCGGCCAGTGGTCGGAATCAATGCTGGCCGCCGCGTCGAAGGCAGGCCGGGAGACGGATCTCCGGCTGCACGCTTTCGAGCCAGACTCCCGGGCCTTCGCCCGCCTGACGGAGGCACTTGACGGCAGGGCGGCCAGCCTCAGCAAGATGGCGCTCAGCGACCAGCAAGGGACCTCGCTGTTCTACATAGTCGCGCCCGCGGCCGGGACGAACTCCCTGTACCCCGTGCCGGAAGCAAACCCGGTAGCACAGGACAACGTGGTCACGACCACGCTGGATTCGTACGCCGAGCAATCCGGTGTCGCCCGTTTCGCGCTGGTCAAGATCGACGCAGAGGGACACGATCTCGCCGTTCTGCGCGGGGCGCGTGCCCTGCTCGCTGAGCATCGCATCTCAGTAGCCCAGTTCGAGTACAACCATCGCTGGATCCTCGGCCGGTTCTACCTTCGCGACGCGTTCGAATTCCTGCTGGCGCTCGGCTACCGGGTCGGCAAGGTTACCCCGCGAGGCGTGGAGTTCTATCCCGGCTGGGATGCGGACCTGGAAACGTTCGTGGAGGGCAACTACCTGGCCTGCGATCCGGAAGCAGCCGCGGAACTGCCCGCAGTGACGTGGTGGAAGTCCGAATGAGACGGGGATCTCAGATGCACATGGAAAGGTTGACGTGACCGGCATCACCTCGCGCGCCCGATCCCGGTCGCCGGTCGCGCCCCGCTGGTTGATCGTGGCGGCGATCCTGCTTACCGGCGCGATCGGGCTGTCTGCGCAGGCTCTGGCCGCCGCGGGGCAGCCAACGCATGCTGTGGTATGGGGAAGCCTGAGCTTCGCCGCATACGCGGCAAGCCTGCTCTGCCTGGTTGGTGGCGGCCAGGGAAAAGCTCTCGGGCTGGGTCGCTGGTGGTTCGGCTCCTGGACTCTGTTCTGGTACTGCACCGCATTCGGCCTGGCCACGCTGACCTGGGTCCAGCCGCAGACGGGATCGCCAGCACAGATATCACTGTCCAGTGTGCTCCGGGCGCTGTGGCTGGTCGCGGTGGGGATGACGCTGTGGGTGCTCGGTTATTTGGTAGCGCCGGGCCGTCCGGCCCAGCGCTTCGGGAACAAGGTGATGGCGGGGCTGAGCCTCCGGTTCGCACCGGAGGTGCGCAGCCCGCTGGCGCCGTGGATCCTCTACGCGATCGGCACCGCGGCCAGGATTGCCACTGCGGCCACGACTGGGCTGTTCGGCTACGTCGGAAATGTCCAGTCGTCCGTCATCACTGCGTCAAGCTATCAGCAGCTACTGAGTGATCTCGGCCTCTGCGCCCCGCTGGCGGTAGCCGCCGCTGCCCTGCAGGTCTACAGGGAGCGCGTGCCGAGCGCCTGGGTGACCCTAACAGTTCTCTCCCTGGCCGAGATTGCAGTCGGGGCCGCTGCCGGGGGTAAGCAGAGCTTCATCATCACGATCCTGGCCGTCGCCATCCCCTTCACTGCAGCCCGACGGCGGGTGAATAGGGGCTTGCTGACCTTCACGGCGCTGGCCTGCACAGGGCTGGTCTTCCTCCTGATAGTGGTCCCGTTCAACCACTCGTACCGTAGTAACGCCCGTAACGCATCAGGAACGCTCTCCGTCAGCCAGGCGCTTGACGCAGCGCCAAGTATTCTGGGCCAGACAATCGGCACTGGTAATGCCGTCGTGGTGCTTTCGTCCTCGGCCACCTTTCTGCTGTCCAGGATCAGTTTGATCGACAGTCCCGCGATCATCATGCAGCGCACGCCTACGGAGATCGGGTTCTCGAGCCCCATGCAGCTTGTCGAGGGGCCCATCGTTACCCTCGTACCCCGGGCGATCTGGCCAGGCAAGCCCATCCTGGACACCGGCTACGAGTTCAGCCAGACCTACTACGAACTGCCGGCCACGGTATACACCTCGTCCGCGATAACGCCGGTCGGAGACCTGTACCTGCACGACGGCTGGATCCCGGTAATCGTGGGGATGTTCCTGCTCGGCTGCGGGGCACGGTTCCTTGATGACGTGATGGACGTGTACGGCAGCCCACATTGCGTATTCCTCTTCCTGCTTCTGTTCCCCAGCCTCGTGCTGCAGGAAGACGACTGGGCGGCGACACTAGCCGGCGTTCCGGAGATGCTACTGATCTGGCTCTTCGCCAGCTATCTCACGTTCCAAAAGAGAGAGCGACCGCCTCGGACCCCATCGTGGCGTGGTCCAGGCTAAAGGTCCACGCCACGCCGCGAACGGAGCGTCGGTGCCCGGCCCGTGTGATTGCTATCTGCCACGGTAAATCGCCTATAGCAACTGAGGGAAACCATGTCTAGGATCGGGGTCATCGGGCCAGTGGCCCCAGACGACTTTGCCGACAACGTAGGCGACGCGCTACAGCGCCTAGGCCACGTGGTCACTCAGCTTGGCCCGGCACGTCCCCGCAGCCGCGGTCGGCTCCTCGGCCGCGCGGCACAGCTGACCCGTCAGGCGCTGCCGCACCTGGATGAACTCGCCCAGGAACGGATCGTACGGGCCGCCCTCAGTGCCGACTGCGAGATCGTCATCAACGTAGACTCGCCCCTCGTGCCCAGCGTGGTGACCCGGCTCAGGAGCAGCGGCACCCGGGTAGCGTTCTGGTTCCCCGACCACGTGGCGAACCTAGGGCGGCAGCTCATGTTGCTTGCTCCCTACGACGCGATCTTTTTCAAGGAGCCGTTCCTTACGGACCGCCTGCAGGCCATGCTGGGCCTGCCGATCTACTACCTGCCGGAGGCATGCAATCCCCGCTGGCACCGGCCAGCCACGGCGGCGGGCACCGAGCCCTACCTGGTAATCGCAGGCAGCATGTATCCGAGCCGGGTGCGGCTGCTCGAACGGCTGATCGCGAAAGGAATCCCGCTCAGGCTGTACGGCAGCGGATTCCCTCGTTGGATCGGTGAGACGACGGTCCGCGCCGTGCACACCGGCCGTTACCTAGCCCGAGAGGAAAAGGCCCGGGTCTTTCGGTCGGCCGTCGGCGTGCTTAATACCATGCAGCTTGGCGAGATTAACGGAGTCAACGTACGCCTGTTCGAGGCGGCCGGCAGCGGCGCCGCGGTGCTCACCGAGTTCCGCTCCACCGTTCCCGAGCTGTTCGCGGTCGGAAAAGAGGTGCTGGTCTTTCACGATTTCGACGACCTTGTTGAGCAGGCGACCAGGCTGCTTAGCGAACGCGGCCTGACCGAACGGCTCGGCGACGCCGCCGCGCAGCGCGCCCATCGCGACCATACTTATGATCTGCGCATCACCGCCATTCTGGAGAAGCTTTCGTGACCCCGTCGGGCAGGCGAATGCCTCACCCAGGCCACCTGCGCCGCTCGGACGGTCTCGACGCTTGCAATGACCCGCGCCTTTTTTCAACTCTGTGTAGTAACTTCTCGCCTTAAGTCGCAGAGACCGCCGCTGACAGCGAGCGCTGCCTTGGCCCTGAGCAGGTAAGGAACCCTCGGCGTACGACACGACAGCGCTGCGAGCAGCATCCACCGATGGGAGTAGCCGTGAACGACCATGGCGTCATGATCGGAAACCCATTTCGCAAGGTCGCTGATACATTTGAGCGCGACGAGGCACCGGATCTCCGGCTCGTAGCCTTGCTGGACCTCGACCACTATGGCGTCCAATGCCGTTGCTTGTCAGCTGCGAATGATGTCAGCCAGCGCGGCGCCGAGGCGGGACAGACGCGCAGGCACACAGATCGGATGTCGGCGATGGCCCTGCGGGCCGTGTGCGTCTCACTCATGGGGTCTCTCCGGGCCGCCGCGGGCGTCGGCCCGGAGCGCTGTCACGTTCATCTCGAACCACGCATGATAGAAGCAGAAGCGGAGCCCGGCCATGCCGTCGAGGAAGCCGAGCCTTGCGATGTACATGTAGAAAAAGAGCGCGGCAGGCCTGGCCGGGATGGCGGGGAAGACCAGCTCCTTGAGGATGCCGCGGGCGAGCGGGCGAGTACTGCCGCCGTGCCGCAGCCCGCGCAGCCGTTCCGGCACGCTGCCCATGCTGCCGCGCCGTTCGCACTCCAGTTGCGCATACCGCACGTGCTTGTGCAGCCAGTCGACAAGGCCCTTGCGATCCTCGTCCACGATGTCGTTGTCCAGCCGTCCGACCCGCCCGTCGACGCAGGCTCGCTCGCCCACCAGGCTCCCGTCGTACTTGGTGTAACGCCGGTCGACGAGCCGGACCACCCAGGAGCCCGGATACCAACCGCAATGGCGGATCCAGCTGCTCATGAACACAAGGCGCAGCCGGTGCGTGAACCCGGCGCAATCCGGATCAGCGAGCTGTGCGGCGATCTCCGCGGCGAGCTGCGGGGACACCCACTCGTCCGCGTCCACGAAGTACACCCAGTCATGGCGGATCAGCGGCAACCGTAGCGAACACTCCCGCTGCGCCGAGAAGCCCAGCCAGGGCTGCTCCACCACCTCGGCACCGAGCGAACGCGCAACCGGTACTGTGTCGTCCGCCGAGCCCGAGTCCACGACCACGACCTGGTCCGCCCACGCCACCGAGGCCAGGCACCGGCGGATGTTCGGTTCCTCGTTCAGCGTGAGCACGACCACGCTCACCGGGACGCTGCCCGGCAGCGGATCATCGCCGGTGTTATATGGCCGCAGGCCCAGCCTGGTCATCGGGGCTGTCCAAGCAACCACCCGAAATACCGGTCCGGGTCGAACGGCCCTGGGTCGGGCGCGATGTCCGCCGTCAGCGCGACCTCGATGGCGCGGCGCAGCGAGTCAGGGTCGCCGAGTGTGTACCCGCACAGGGCGGAACCAGCGATTTCACGGTTCAGGGCAATGTCGCGGGCGATGACAGGCTGCCCGCTGACCCGCGCCTCGGCCAGCGGGTAGCCGAATGACTCCAGGTCCGTCGGGAAGTAGATAGCGCGGCTGCGTGCCTGCAGGTCGCGCAGCTCGCTGTGAGGCAAGCGGCCCACTAGCTCGACCTGAGGATGGCAGGCAACGGCCGCGGGCACCTCGGCCGCGTACGCCGTTACCCACACCATGACCGAGGGGTTCTGCAGCTCGCCGACGGCAGTGAGCAGTTCGGTGAGGAGCCGCGGCATCTGCTTGTGGGGGGCGAACAGCACCGGGCACAAGATGACGGGATCACCGGGCAGGCGCGGGGTGGAGGGGCCGGAGACCGGATGTGGCCGTACCACGACCCGGCTACTAAGGTCCGGCCTGACCGTTGCGATGCGCTCGGTCATGGCCGTGGACGGTGCGACGATCACGTCAGAACGGCGGGCGGCTAGGTGCACTACCGCCGCTTTGCGCCGGATGGTCGCCCGCACGTCCGGGTCGAGCCGGGCCTGCTCGCCCTTGGTGAGGAAGTGCAGGGGATTGCGCAGCAGGGTCCACCGCGGCCCGCCTGGGGTGACGAAACCGACATTGTTGAGCGCCACCCGTCGGTTCCGGACCCGGCTGCTCAGTTCACGGCGTACCAGCCAGCCAGGTTGGACCCGCCGTCGCGAGCCGATGATCTCGACATCTTCCCGTCCGGTGCGCTCGAGGTAGCCGCGCAGCTCAACCAGGAACCGAGCGGCCCCGCCCATCTGCGCCCCGGCCGCGTCTACGGTCACTGCGGCGGTCATTGCCGTGCACTCCCCTCGTCACCGAGCGATTCGTTGACGCAGCAGGACGCAAGCAGCCGGAGCGGTGACACGCCGCCGTCCGCCTGGCACGACACCGGCCGCAGGTCGGCCAGCCTGGAAACCGCCAGCCACCACCGGAGGCGATGGCGCTGCCGCGATGCTCGTAGGTAGGCCTGGTACCCCTTCCATCGCGACCGGCGGCCACCCCCCTTGGCCAGCCGCTGGGCACACCACTCCGCCCACCGGACCGGGTGCCGGAGATCGGGCACCGTGTACAGGACGACACCGCCTGGCCGCAGCACCCGGGCGCACTCGCGCAGTACAGCGGCGGGCTCGGCGACGTACTCAAGCACGCTCGCGGCCACCACCACGTCGAACGCCGCGGACGCGAACGGCAGCCTGCGCCAGTCCGGTTTGAGCCGCACCCACCCGGCACATCCGCCACGATCGCGGGAGGCACGCAGCAGCATCTGCGTGGAGATGTCACATCCGGCCACCCGGAGTCCGGCCGCGGCCAGGGCCCGGGTGAGTTCCCCTGTGCCGCACCCCAGGTCCAGGGCTCGGTCCCCGGCCTGCGCATACCGGCTCACGGCGGCGGACAGGCTGGCCAGGCGGCCGACCAGCGGTCCATCTGGAGCATACTTCGCGGGCCAGGTCACGGCCTTGGCCTCGAAAAGGCGAAGGACCTCTCCGGCCCCGTCGCCCGGCTCGGCCGTCATGAT
>CAVUNO010000028.1:0-132832 GCA_963742875.1 uncultured Actinomycetes bacterium
ATCTGCCCGGTTGAGGCTTGACGTTTCGGCGCTAACGAGAAATGCTGCGGAGCAGTTGTGATCCTGACAGTGGCGTATAGTTGACAAGCGGTGTGGCCTCAGGCTATGCTGCTCATTTGCGCTGCACTCTAACGTCCTCGGCATCCTCGCTTCCATGCGGCACAGCCGTGGGACGTTTGGCGTGCGTGCGGTGATAGGTCCGCCACAAGTTCGGAAGGATCCCTGTTGGCAGCATCGCGCAGCGCCTCCGCTCATGATTCTCGCCGCGTCTCTTTTGCACGTATCCAGGAACCGCTCATGGTTCCGGACCTGCTGGCTCTCCAGACCGAGTCGTTCGACTGGCTGTTGGGCAATGACAAGTGGAAGTCCCGGGTGGAGGCCGCCAAGGCGGCAGGGCGCAAGGATGTCCCTGAGCAGTCCGGGCTCGAGGAGATCTTCGAGGAGATTAGCCCCATCGAAGACTTTTCGGGAACCATGTCCCTCTCGTTCCGTGACCATCGGTTCGAGCCGCCCAAGTACTCCTCGGAGGAGTGCAAGGACAAGGACATGACGTACTCCGCCCCCATGTTCGTGACGGCGGAGTTCATCAACAACACCACCGGTGAGATCAAGAGCCAGACGGTCTTCATGGGGGACTTCCCCCTGATGTCCGCCAAGGGCACCTTCATCATCAACGGCACCGAGCGCGTGGTGGTCTCACAGCTCGTCCGTTCGCCGGGCGTCTACTTCGACCGGCAGGTGGACAAGACTTCTGACAAGGACATCTACAGCTGCAAGGTGATCCCGTCCCGCGGGGCCTGGCTGGAGTTCGAGATCGACAAGCGGGATGCCGTCGGCGTCCGCATCGACCGCAAGCGCAAGCAGAGCGTCACCGTCCTGCTCAAGGCGCTCGGCTGGGACGACGCCCGTATCCTGGAGCGCTTCGGCGCCTACGAGTCGATGCGCGCCACCCTGGAGAAGGACCACACCACCGGCCAGGACGACGCCCTGCTCGACATCTACCGCAAGCTGCGGCCGGGCGAGCCGCCGACCCGTGAGTCGGCGCAGGCGCTGCTGGAGAACCTGTACTTCAACTCCAAGCGCTACGACCTGGCCAAGGTCGGCCGGTACAAGCTCAACCGGAAGCTCGGCCTCGACGTCGAGCTGCGGAAGGGCACGCTGACCGAAGAGGACATCGTCTCCACGATCGAGTACCTCGTCCGGCTGCACGCCGGCGAGGAGGAGATCAGGGTCGGCGAGGCCACCCTTCCGCTAGAGACCGACGACATCGACCACTTCGGCAACCGTCGGCTGCGCACGGTCGGCGAGCTGATCCAGAACCAGGTCCGGCTGGGCCTGGCCCGGATGGAGCGCGTGGTCCGTGAGCGGATGACGACGCAGGACGTCGAGGCGATCACGCCGCAGACGCTGATCAACATCCGGCCGGTCGTCGCGTCCATCAAGGAGTTCTTCGGCACCAGCCAGCTCTCCCAGTTCATGGACCAGACGAACCCGCTGGCCGGGCTGACCCACAAGCGCCGCCTGTCGGCGCTGGGCCCGGGCGGCCTGTCCCGTGAGCGGGCCGGGTTCGAGGTCCGTGACGTGCACCCCAGCCACTACGGCCGGATGTGCCCGATCGAGACGCCGGAAGGGCCGAACATCGGCCTGATCGGCTCGCTGTCCTCCTACGCGCGGGTCAACGCGTTCGGCTTCGTGGAGACGCCGTACCGGAAGATCCGCAACGGCAAGGTGACCGACCAGATCGACTACCTGACCGCCGACGAAGAGGACCGGCACGTCATCGCGCAGGCGAACACCCCGCTCACGGACGACGGGTCGTTCGCCGAGGACCGCGTTCTGGTCCGCCGGAAGGGCGGCGAGGTCGACCTCATCCGCCCGGACGACGTCGACTACATGGACGTGTCCGCGCGCCAGATGGTGTCGGTGGCCACGGCCATGATCCCGTTCCTCGAGCACGACGACGCCAACCGCGCGCTCATGGGATCGAACATGCAGCGCCAGTCCGTCCCGCTGCTGCGCAGCGAGGCGCCGCTGGTCGGTACGGGCATGGAGTACCGCGCCGCGACCGACGCCGGTGACGTCATCGTCGCCGAGCAGGCGGGCGTGGTCGAGGAGGTCTGCGCCAACTTCGTCACGATCATGCACGACGACGGCACCCGGAAGACCTACCTGGTCTCCAAGTTCCGCCGGTCCAACCAGGGCACCTGCTTCAACCAGAAGCCCATCGTGGAAGAGGGCGTCCGGGTTCATGAGGGCCAGGTCCTGGCGGACGGGCCGTGTACCGACAACGGTGAGATGGCGCTGGGCAAGAACCTGCTCGTGGCGTTCATGCCGTGGGAGGGCCACAACTACGAGGACGCGATCATCCTGTCCCAGCGACTGGTACAGGACGACGTACTCTCCTCCATCCACATCGAGGAGCACGAGGTCGACGCGCGGGACACCAAGCTGGGTCCCGAGGAGATCACCCGTGACATCCCGAACGTGTCGGAGGAGGTCCTCGCGGATCTCGACGACCGGGGCATCATCCGGATCGGCGCGGAGGTCGTCAACGGCGACATCCTGGTCGGCAAGGTAACCCCCAAGGGCGAGACCGAGCTGACCCCCGAGGAGCGCCTGCTCCGCGCGATCTTCGGCGAGAAGGCCCGCGAAGTCCGGGACACGAGCCTGAAGGTGCCGCACGGTGAGGAGGGCAAGGTCATCGGCGTCCGGGTGTTCACCCGCGAGGACGGCGACGAGCTTCCGCCCGGCGTGAACGAGCTGGTCCGGGTGTACGTCGCCCAGAAGCGCAAGATCACCGACGGCGACAAGCTGGCCGGCCGGCACGGTAACAAGGGCGTCATCGCGAAGATCAACCCGGTGGAGGACATGCCGTTCCTGGAGGACGGCACGCCGGTGGACATCGTGCTCAACCCGCTCGGGGTGCCGGGCCGGATGAACGTCGGCCAGGTCCTCGAGACGCACCTCGGCTGGGTGGCCAAGACCGGCTGGCAGGTCGACAGCGGGGACGACGAGTGGAAGACGCGGCTGCGCAGCGTCGGTGTGGACAGCGCCGTGCCGGGCACGCCGGTGGCCACGCCAGTGTTCGACGGTGCCCGCGAAGAGGAGATCACCGGGCTGCTCGGCAGCACCCTCCCGAACCGGGACGGCCAGCAGCTGGTCGGTTCCAGCGGCAAGGCGAGGCTGTTCGACGGCCGGACCGGTGAGCCCTTCAAGGACCCGATCGCGGTCGGCTACATCTACATCCTCAAGCTGCTGCACCTGGTCGACGACAAGATCCACGCTCGCTCGACCGGCCCGTACTCGATGATCACCCAGCAGCCGCTGGGCGGTAAGGCGCAGTTCGGCGGGCAGCGGTTCGGTGAGATGGAGGTCTGGGCGCTGGAGGCGTACGGCGCCGCCTACGCCCTGCAGGAGCTGCTGACGATCAAGTCCGACGACGTGCTCGGCCGCGTGAAGGTGTACGAGGCGATCGTCAAGGGCGAGAACGTGCCCGAGCCGGGTATCCCCGAGTCCTTCAAGGTACTCATCAAGGAAATGCAATCGCTCTGCCTCAACGTCGAGGTGCTGTCGAGCGACGGTGCGGCGATCGAGATGCGGGACACGGACGAGGACGTGTTCCGTGCGGCCGAGGAACTCGGCATCGACCTGTCGCGGCGTGAGCCAAGCAGCGTTGAAGAGGTCTGAGTGCACCTGGGCAGCCCCGCCCGCCGGGGCTGCCCGACAGCGCTCTTAATCCGGATCTAACCAGGGGAAGTGCAAGTGCTGGACGTCAACTTCTTCGACGACCTACGTATCGGCCTCGCCACGGCGGACGACATCAGGCAGTGGTCACACGGCGAGGTGAAGAAGCCGGAGACCATTAATTACCGCACTCTCAAGCCGGAAAAGGACGGGCTCTTCTGCGAGAAGATCTTCGGCCCCACCCGGGACTGGGAGTGCTACTGCGGTAAGTACAAGCGTGTCCGGTTCAAGGGCATCATCTGTGAGCGCTGTGGCGTGGAAGTTACCCGCGCCAAGGTGCGGCGTGAGCGGATGGGCCACATCGAGCTGGCCGCGCCGGTGACCCATATCTGGTACTTCAAGGGCGTGCCGAGCCGTCTCGGCTACCTCCTTGACCTCGCGCCGAAGGACCTGGAGAAGGTCATCTACTTCGCCGCGTACATGATCACCTGGGTCGACGACGACGCCCGGGCGCGTGACCTGCCCTCGCTGGAGGCGAAGATCTCCGTCGAGCGGGGCCAGATCGAGCAGCGCCGGGACGCCGACATCGAGGCCCGGCAGGCCAAGCTCGAGGCCGACCTGGCCGAGCTGGAGGCCGCCGGGGCCAAGGGTGACGCGCGCCGCAAGGTGCGGGAGAGCTGCGACCGCGAGTGCAAGCAGCTCCGTGACCGGGCGGGCAAGGAGATCGACCGCCTCGACGAGGTGTGGAACAGGTTCAAGAGCCTCAAGGTCCAGGACCTCGAGGGCGACGAGATGCTGTACCGCGAGATGCGCGACCGTTTCGGCCGTTACTTCCGCGGCGGCATGGGTGCCCAGGCCATTCAGGACCGGCTCGGCACCTTCGACCTGGACGCGGAAGCGGCGTCGCTGCGCGAGACGATCCGCAGCGGCAAGGGCCAGAAGAAGGCCCGCGCGCTGAAGCGGCTCAAGGTCGTGTCGGCGTTCCTGAACACCCGGAACAGCCCGATGGGCATGGTCCTCGACTGCATCCCGGTGATCCCGCCGGACCTGCGGCCGATGGTTCAGCTCGACGGTGGCCGGTTCGCCACCTCGGACCTGAACGACCTGTACCGCCGGGTCATCAACCGGAACAACCGGCTCAAGCGGCTGCTTGACCTGGGCGCGCCGGAGATCATCGTCAACAACGAGAAGCGGATGCTCCAGGAGGCCGTGGACTCGCTGTTCGACAACGGCCGCCGCGGCCGCCCGGTCACCGGGCCCGGCAACCGCCCGCTCAAGTCGCTGTCCGACATGCTCAAGGGCAAGCAGGGCCGGTTCCGCCAGAACCTGCTCGGCAAGCGCGTCGACTACTCGGGCCGTTCGGTCATCGTGGTCGGCCCGCAGCTGAAGCTGCACCAGTGCGGCCTGCCCAAGCAGATGGCGCTGGAGCTGTTCAAGCCGTTCGTGATGAAGCGGCTGGTCGACCTGAACCACGCGCAGAACATCAAGTCCGCGAAGCGGATGGTGGAGCGCGCGCGGCCGGTCGTCTGGGACGTGCTCGAAGAGGTCATCACCGAGCACCCGGTGCTGCTGAACCGGGCACCGACGCTGCACCGGCTCGGCATCCAGGCGTTCGAGCCGCAGCTGGTCGAGGGCAAGGCCATCCAGATTCACCCGCTCGTCTGCACCGCGTTCAACGCGGACTTCGACGGTGACCAGATGGCCGTGCACCTGCCGCTGTCGGCGGAGGCGCAGGCCGAGGCGCGGATCCTGATGCTGTCCACCAACAACATCCTCAAGCCGGCCGACGGCAAGCCGGTGACCATGCCCACCCAGGACATGATCATCGGGCTGTTCTGCCTGACGCAGGAGACGGAGGGCGCGGCCGGGCACCGGGCGCAGCTTCGCGTCGACGTCGGAGGCCATCATGGCCTACGACCACGGCGAGCTCGACCTGCAGGCGCGGATCGAGATCCGGCTGGAGAACGTCACGCCGCCGCGTGGCCAGGTCATGCCGGAGGACTGGGCCCCGGGCGAGCCGTTCCGGATGTCCACCACGCTGGGCCGGACGATCTTCAACGAGACGCTGCCCGCCGCCTTCCCGTACATCAACTACGAGGTCGGCAAGAAGCAGCTCTCGGTGATCATCAACGAGCTGGCCGAGCGCTACCCGAAGGTCCAGGTGGCCGCGGCGCTCGACGCGCTCAAGGACGCCGGGTTCTACTGGGCCACGCGGTCCGGCGTGACGATCGGCATCGAGGATGTCGTCGCCCCGCCGAACAAGCAGCACATCCTGGAGGACTACGAGCGCCGCGCCGAGAAGGTGCAGCGTGAATACGAGCGCGGCCTGATCACCGACGACGAGCGCCGTCAGGAGCTCATCGAGATCTGGACGCACGCGACGGCCGACGTGGCCAAGGACATGGAGGAGGCCTTCCCCCCGACCAACCCGGTCTGGATGATGGTCAACTCCGGTGCCCGAGGCAACATGATGCAGGTCCGGCAGATCGCCGGCATGCGAGGCCTGGTCTCCAACCCCAAGGGCGAGACCATCCCGCGGCCGATCAAGTCGAGCTTCCGGGAAGGGCTGTCCGTGGTGGAGTACTTCATCTCCACGCACGGCGCGCGCAAGGGCCTGGCGGACACCGCACTGCGGACCGCCGACTCCGGGTACCTCACCCGGCGCCTGGTGGACGTGGCGCAGGACGTCATCGTCCGCGAGGAGGACTGCGGCACCGACCGGTCGATCGTGATGAAGATCGCCGACCGGGACGCCCAGGGCAACCTGCGCAAGCTGCCGAACATCGAGAACACCGGCACCGGCCGGACGATCGCCGAGGACGTCGTGGTCGACGGCATGACGATCGCCTCGGTCAACGAGGACACCACCGAGACCATGATCGACCGCCTGGTCGAGGCCGGGGTGGATGGCGTCCGGACGTTCAGCGCGATGGTCTGCGAGGCCAAGATCGGTGTCTGCGCCAAGTGCTACGGCCGCTCGCTGGCCACCGGCAAGCGGGTGGACGTCGGCGAGGCCGTCGGCATCGTCGCCGCCCAGTCGATCGGTGAGCCCGGTACGCAGCTGACCATGCGGACCTTCCACACCGGTGGTGTGGCGGGCCAGGACATCACGCACGGTCTGCCGCGAATCCAGGAGCTGTTCGAGGCGCGTATCCCCAAGGGGCTCGCGCCGATCAGCGAGGTGGACGGCCGGGTCAAGATCGAGGAGACGGAGAAGGCCCGGAAGATCATCATCGTGCCGGACGACGGCTCGGAGGAGATCGCCTACCAGGTCAGCATGCGCTCCCGGCTGCTCGTGTCCGAGGGGGAGCGGGTGTCCGTCGGGCAGCAGCTCGTCTTCGGCGCGGTGAACCCGCACGAGGTGCTCCGGATCCTGGGCTCGCGGGCGGTGCAGCTGCACCTGGTCCACGAGGTCCAGGAGGTGTACCGGTCGCAGGGTGTCTCGATCCACGACAAGCACATCGAGATCATCATCCGGCAGATGCTGAAGCGGGTGAACGTCCTGGAGTCCGGCGACACCGAACTGCTGCCGGGCGAGCTCGTCGAGCGGCCGCGGTTCGAGGAGATGAACCGCGCCGTGGTCGGCGAGGGCGGGACTCCCGCGGCGGGCCGCCCGGTCCTGATGGGGATCACCAAGGCGTCGCTGGCCACCGAGTCGTGGCTGTCGGCGGCCTCCTTCCAGGAGACGACGCGGGTGCTCACCGACGCGGCGATCCACGCCAAGTCGGACTCGCTGCTCGGCCTGAAGGAGAACGTCATCATCGGCAAGCTCATCCCGGCCGGTACCGGTATGCAGGTCTACCGGAACGTCAAGGTGGAGCCGACCGAGGACGCGCGTTCATCGGCCTACCCGGCCGGTGCCTACGCCGAGCACGATGCGTACGCCTTCGGCGGCCAGGGCTCCGGCGAGGCCGTCCCGCTCGAGGAGTACGACTTCGGCTCCTACAACCGGTAACCCCGGCTCGCACTGCGAAGGGCTCCCGGCACCCCCGGGAGCCCTTCGCGTACCGGCCCCAGCGAGTCCGGGCCGTCCGGCCCGGTGAGTGGCCGGTGCTGTCGGTGGGCAGCCGCTCGGGTTACGGCGAGGCGCTCGTACCGGCCTAGCGAGCCGGGCCTCCGGCCCGGCGAGCGGCCGGTGTGTCGGCGAAGTACCGCAGCGGGGCGCGGAGCGCATGCGGGGGGTTCCGGGGGGGCCGTCCCACCCCAAATGGCAAACGCCGTACCCGGGCCGCCGGCTAGTGATCGAGTGGACAACTGAACTGTGAACAGGCCATCGCAGACGTGTGATCGGGCCGACCCGGGGGCCATCTCACTGGGGTCGCCGGAGTGCGACCGGCGCGTCGGCCGTACTTGGGCACCACGTTCGCGCAGGCCATTCCCCGGGCTGGCCGATAGCGCCTCGGCGAGCCGGGCCACCCGGTGGATCGAGGCTCAGGAAACGTATATCAGTGAATTGTCTAGTAAGACAATTCAATTAATAGACAATCCATCCAGGCGCAGAAAACGTACATCAGTGGATTCAGAGTGGATTCAGAGTGGATTCAGAGTGGATCCAGGCGCAGAAAACGTACATTATGGACTGTACGCGTGCAGCGCAGCCACGTATCCAGGGACGAGTGGCCAATGTTTGTGACAAGCAGTGACAAGCGGGGCGGCGCAACCCGCCTCGCCAGGCCGGTGCTGGAGCTGGCAGGGGATCGGGGATTACCAGTGAGGGACAGCAAACAGCAGGCGGGCCGGTCTCGCCGTCAGCTTCTGACCAGCGCCTGCCCGGGGGTACGACGGCTCGGTCCGGTGGCGGGAAACGTACGTCTGTAGCCAGTTGTCCGAGGGCCGTTACGACTGGCTGCCCCCGGCAGTGCCCGGAATTGCGATCGCGCCAGGGCGGGGAAACTGCTCGGCGTGGACTGGCCTTCGGGCTGATGCCGTGAGCCGTATCACGTTCCGGTGCCCGATCTGGGGACTGGCTTTTGCCCACTGACAGCCAGGAGGGGACATGGCCGAGCATTCCGACGTCGCTCGCGTCAGGGACGGGTACGCCGCCTTCAGCGAGGGTGACTTCGCCGCTTCGCCGCTGGGCATTGCGGTCGTGGGCATGGCGGGCATGTTCGCCGGATCGACTGACACGGACGGCTTCTGGAATACGATCCTCAGCGGCAAGGACGAGATCACCGAGGTGCCCGCCGGAAGGTGGGATCCCGCGATCTACTACGCGCCCGAGGTCTCGGAGGGCACGACGGGCCGCCGCACGGTGTCCAAATGGGGTGGCTTTCTGCGGCCGGTCACCATTGACCCGATCCGGTTCGGCATCCCGCCGAGCGCCCTGAGCAGCATCGACCCAAGCCAGCTGCTCGCCCTGGAGGTCGCGAATCAGGCCCTGGACGATGCGGGATATCCCCATGACGCGCCCGGTGCCGATCACTCCCGCACCGGGGTCGTATTCGCCGCGGAACCGGGCTCCGACTACCGCGACGGGCTGATCCTGCGCGCTGTGCTGCCGGCGTACCTGGGTGATGTGCCCCCAGAGCTGGACGAGCAACTACCCTCTTTCACCGAGGACGCGTTTCCCGGCCAGCTCGCGAACGTCATCGCGGGGCGGATCGCCAACCGGCTCGACCTGGGTGGCGCGAACTTCACCGTGGACGCCGCCAGCGCGGCGTCGCTTGCCGCACTGGACGTGGCCTGCAGTCAGCTGACCGCGGGCGCGACCGACCTGATGCTGTGTGGCGCAGTCGACCTGCACAATTCCATCGGCGACTTTCTGATGTTCGGGTCGGTCCACGCCCTGTCCGCAAAGGGGAGGACCGCCGCCTTCGACGCCGCGGCGGATGGCATCACGCTCGGGGAAGGTGTCGCATGCGTCGTGCTGAAGCGGCTAGCCGACGCCCGGCGGGACGGCGACCGGGTATACGCGGTGATCAGGGGGGTGGGCGCCGCCAGCGACGGGCGGGGCCGGAGTCTGACCGCACCGCGGGTGGAGGGCCAGGTACAGGCGATGCGCCGGGCGTACCGGCAGGCTGGCGTTTCGCCGAGCGAGGTGGAGCTGGTCGAGGCCCACGGCACGGGAACCGTCCTGGGCGATCAGACCGAGCTGGAGAGCCTTACTGAGGTCTTCGCCGAAGCCGGCGCCAAGCCCGGTGGCTGTGTTCTGGGGTCCGTGAAATCTCAGATAGGCCACACTAAGGCAGCCGCCGGCATGGCTGGCCTCATCAAGGCGGTGCTCGCGGTCCACTACGGGGTACAGCCGCCCACCAGCAATCTGGCCCGCCCGAACGTGGCTTGGGATCCGGAGCGCAGCCCATTCGCCTTCCTGAAGGAGGCACGGCCGTGGGTAACGCCCGTGTCCCGGCGATTCGCCGGCGTCAGCGCGTTCGGGTTCGGCGGGATCAACTTTCACGTCGTGCTGAGCGGGCACCCGGGAACCCCGGAGCCCCGGCATGCGCGCAACGAGTGGCCCGCAGAGCTGTTCTGCTTCCGCGGCGCGGATCGGGGGGCAGCCCGTTGAGGCTGTGCATAACCTCATCAGGACGCTGGAAGCGGCGGCTGCGCGGCCCGGCGGGGCGACGCTGCGGGATCTAGCCGGGCGCACGGCCCAGGCCGCTGAGTCTGCGGACGGCCAGATCCGGATCGCTGTGGTCGCCCGCGACACCGGCGAACTCGCGGTGCTGCTGAGGCGCGCCCTGAATGGCGAGCACGATACGGCGGCAGGATTGATTCAGCCGCCGGCCGCTGGGCCGACTGAGCCGCCAGCCGTGGCATTTCTCTTTCCCGGTCAGGGCAGTCAGCGCCCGGGAGCGCTGGCCGAGCTGTTCGTGGCCTTCCCCCAGGTGCGGCAATACCTGGAGATCGGAGACCGCTGGGCCGGCCTGCTGTTCCCTCCCGCGGCCTTCGACCCGGCACGAGAGCGGCAGCATTCGGACCTGCTCCGTGACACCAGGGCCGCCCAGCCAGCGCTGGGCATCTGCGGGCTGGCCGTCAGCCACCTGCTCGGCTGTCTCGGGATACGCCCGGACATGTCGGGCGGCCACAGCTACGGCGAGCTGGTCGCGCTGGCCACCGCCGGGGCGTTCGACCCTGTGACACTGATCGAGCTCAGCGACGCGCGCGCCACGGCGATCCTGTCCGCAGCAGGCGAAGACCCAGGCACGATGGCGGCGGTGAACGGCACCGCCGGCCAGGTCACCGCCGCGCTGGCATGCCGCGGGCTCACCGGCGAGGTGACGCTGGCTAACCACAATGCACCGGACCAGGTCGTGATCTCCGGCCCCACGCCCGCCGTGGCCAGTGCGCTCGCGGCGCTCCGGGAAGCGGATCTGACAGCGCGACAGCTACCCGTCGCATGTGCCTTCCACAGCCCGGTTGTCGCCGCGGCCAGCGAATGGTTCGCGGATGCGCTTGCCTCGCGGCAGATTTCGGTGCCCCAGCTGCCGGTCTGGTCGAATCGCGCCGCCGCGCCCTACCCGGCTGATCCCGATTTCATTCGCGCGGAAATGGCAGCCCAGATCAGTGCGCCGGTACGGTTCGCCGCCGAGGTGGAGGCGATGTATGCCGCGGGTGCCAGAGTATTCGCCGAGGTCGGGCCTGGTCACGTCCTGACCGGCTTGGTGCGGGCTGTTCTCGGTGACCGGCCGCACCTGGCGGTGGCCTGCGACGGCCCCCCCGGTCAGGGACTTCGCAAGTTCCTCACCGCCCTCGCGCAGATGGCCTGCGCCGGAGTGCCACTGGATATCAGCTGGCTCTTCCAGGGCAGGACCACCGCCGATCCTGCTGTCCCTGCTGGGAACGGGCGGCCGCTGTGGACCGTGGAGGGGCAGTTGATCCGCGACGGTAACGGCACCTGCCTGCCCGGTGCCCTTGTACCATCCCGCCGGATTAAGGAATTTCCCGTGTCTTCATCCCCATCCACCACCCCGGCCGGTCGCGACAGCGTGCTGGCCGAATACCTGCGTGCCAGCCGGGAGATGGTTTCCGCGCAGCGCGATGTCATGCTGGCGTTCCTCGGCGGGCAGCCCGTCAGCCGGCTCGTTTCGGAGCAGGAATCATCAGCGCTGACGGCCAGCCGGTCAGCCGGGCCCGCGGCAGCGGAGCCGGTCGCCGCGGATTCCCCGCCGGCCGATGAGCACGCCGGTCCTGAGCGCACACCGGGCCCGGACCTTCAGGATGCCCTGACCACGCTGATCAGCGAACGAACCGGGTACCCGGCCGACCTGATCGAGCCCGACCTCGACCTCGAAGCCGATCTCAGCATCGACTCGATCAAGCGCACCGAAATAGCCGGGGTGATGGCTTCGAAGGCGGGCATCCCGGCTGAGACGAACCGCTCCGCGATCAGGGATCTGGTGAAGGCCCGCACCGTGCGGGCCATCATAGACCTGCTCACGCAGCTGGCAGCGGACGCGCAGGCCGATGGCGAGGCCGCGGCACCGGACCTGGACGCGCAGGCCGATGGCCAGGCCGCAGCACCGGACCCGGACGCGCAGACCGATGGCCAGGCCGCAGCACCGGACCCGGCGGCGAGCCAGGCTGAGTCAGCGGGCACAGCGCCGCTGAGGCTGCTGCCCCGGCCCGCCAGACTGGACATCGCAGGCCAGCCGCCACGTCCGGTGAGCGGCGCCCGGTTCGTGATAACGGGCGAGACCCCGGTGGCTGATCATCTTGCCGGCCGGCTCCGTGAGCTTGGCGCACAGGTTCACCTCAGTGCGATGGGCACGGCCGCGCGGGACGACGTCAGGGAAGCCGACGGCCTGATCTTCCTTGATGGCCTCGCTGAGTCCGCCACCGCACTTCCGCCCGCCATGTTCCCGCTCGTCAAGGATGCCCTCACCAGCGGGAACGCGACGGCCGCTGAGCAGGGCTGGCTTCTTGCCGCTGGCGACCGGGGCAGGCCGGCAACGGCGGGCCTGGCCGGCCTGTTCCGGACCATAAGCGCGGAATACCTGGACTGCCTCGCCCGCTACGTGGAGTTCGACCGGGTGGCGCCCGCGGACGAAATCACCGCACGGCTGCTGCGGGAACTACTCGCTGGGGCACAGGAGCCGGCGGTGATCTATGCCGGAAATACCCGGTACCGGCGTGAGCTGGTCCCGGCCGAGCTCAGCATCGATGCCGGCGATGGCGCGGCATCCGGAGGACGCCGGCTCCGCCGAGACCCGGGCTATCGGCCTGACGAGCGACTCGGTGATCGTGCTCATCGGCGGTGCGCGGGGTATCACCTCCCGGATTGCGCGGGAACTGGCCGCCGCCAGCCATTGCCGGATCGAACTGATCGGGCGGACGCAGGCACCCGATGAATCGCTTCCCGATGACACTGAGGGGGCATCAGGCGCGGTGGCACTACGCACTGCCCTGGCCCGCCGCGGCATGCGGTCACCATCGGAGATCGAGCGTGCCACCCGGGACATCCTCGCCTTCCGCGAGGTCGGGGCCACCCTCACGGAGCTGCACGAGCTCGGCGCGGCTGCGCGCTATCACTGCGCCGATGCGCAGGATAGGGAAGCCATCCACCAGGTACTCAAGACGGTGCACGAGGAGTATGGCCGGGTCGACGGGCTGGTCTACGGGGCAGGAGTGATCGAAGACCACCTGATCGCCAGCAAAGACCCGGAGTCGTTCGCCCGCGTCTTTGACGCCAAGGTGAGCGGGGCCCGGGTGGTGCTCGCCACCTTGGAGGAGCTGAACTGCGCGCCCGGATTCGCCGTGCTGTTCGGCAGCACCGCCGCGGTCTGCGGAAGCCGCGGCCAGGCCGACTACGCGGCCGCCAACGACGCGCTGGAGGCTCTCGGCACGGTGTGGGCAGCACGCGCCGGGTGCCGCTGCCTTACTGTCCACTGGGGACCATGGGCACCAGCCGGCGTGCACCCCGGCATGGTCACCCCCGAGCTCAGCCGGGTGTACGCCCGGCGTGGCATCGGCCTGATAGACCCCGGGAAGGGCGCGCTGAGCCTGCTCCGCGAGCTGGCCTGGGGCGATCCGGGGCTGCGTTCGGTGATCTACACGGGGCAAGCGCCCGATGCCGGCTAGCGGGAACCACCAGCGCGCGACGATCCAGCGGATGGCCGAGCCCGTGGCCATCGTGGGGATGGGCGCGCTCTTTCCAGGGGCCGGATCGCTGGATGCCTACTGGCGCAACCTGGTCAACGGCGTCGATGCGATCACCGACGTGCCGCCGAACCGGTGGGGGCCGGAACGCTACGATCCGAAAGCGGGGAACCAGCCGACCCGAATGTACTGCCGGCGGGGCGGCTTCGTCGATGAGTTCGCCTATTTTGACCCGATACCGCACGGCATCATGCCGGCCTCGGTCCCCGAGACCGAGCCCGACCAGTTGCTCGCGCTGCGGGTGGCTTCTGCGGCCATTGAGGACGCGGGCGGTGCGGACCGGTTGCCGGACCGCGACCGGGTGGGCGTGATCCTCGGGCGCCTCGGCATCTCACGGCGTGGCGAGCACAAGGTTCGATGACCGGGTCCGGCTGGGCGACCAGGTGTGCGGGTTGATCCGGGAGATGATCCCGGACCTGCCCGACGACCGGCTTGACCGCGTGCGCGAGATGATCGCGGAAAGACAAGGGTCGTATCAGCCGGAAAACGTGATCGGCCTGATGTCCAACCTGAGCGCGTCCCGGATAGCCAACCGCCTCGACCTGCGCGGCACGGCGTACAACCTGGATGCCGCATGCGCATCATCGCTCATCGCGGTGGACCACGGTGTCGCCGAACTCGCAAGTGGCCGGCTGGACGCGGTTCTCGCCGGCGGTGTGCACCATAACCACGAAGTGACGTTCTGGGCGGTATTCAATCAGCTCAAGGCGTTGTCCCCACGCGGGGAGATTCGCCCGTTCGACGCCTCCGCCGACGGGTTGCTGATCGGCGAGGGGACCGGCGTGGTGGTGCTGAAACGGCTGTCCGACGCGATCCGCGACGGTGACCGGATCCACGCGGTGATCCGCGGAGTGGGCGTGTCCGTCGATGGCCGGTCCGCCAGCCTGGTCAACCCGGAGACCTCCGGCCAGGTGCTCGCGGTCCGCCGGGCGTGGGCCGCGGCTGGGCTGGACCCCGCGGCCCCGGATGCGCTGGGGCTGCTTGAAGCACATGGCACGGCGACCCCAGCCGGTGACGCCGCGGAGCTTGCCTCGATGACCGAGGTCTTCGGGCCGCCGCGGGGGAACTCACCGCTGGTGATCGGCTCGGTCAAGTCCATGATCGGTCACTCGATGGCCGCCGCCGGGGTGGCGGGGCTGGTGAAGGCGGTACTGGCGGTGTCGAAGGGAATCCTGCCGCCAACGCTGCACTGCGACACTCCCCGGCCGGAACTGGCCAGCAGCCGCTTCATGCCGATCGCCAGGGCGCGGCCCTGGGAAGAAGCCGGGCCACGGCGGGCGGCTGTCAACGCGTTCGGTTTCGGTGGCATCAACGCGCACGTGATCGTGGAGCAGGCCCCGGCCGAGGCGGCCCAGTCGCGGCACCGGATCAGGCCACCGGGGGAGCCAGCCACGTCGGTGCTGGTCCGCGAGCCTGAGCAGATCGTTCTGCTGACTGGGGAGGATGTCGCGGCGATAGCCCGGCGGCTGGACGCTGACGACCAGGTGATCCGTGCTCACGGCACCGCGGCGGCCAGGGAAGGCGTGGGCGCGGTCTCCGGCCACGGTTGCCGGCTCGGCATCGTCGATCCCACCGCTAAACGGCTCGCCACCACCCGGAAGATCGTAGCCGCGGGTGCGGCCTGGCGAGGCGGACGGGACATCTGGTTTAGCCCCCGGCCGATGCTGGCCGACGGGGAAGGGGGGATTGCCTTCGTCTTCCCCGGGCTGGAGGTGGAAGTCTCCCCCCGTGTGGACGACGTGGCCGCCCACTTCGGCTTGGAGGCAGCCAGGTCGAGCGAGAAGGACTTCTCGGGGAGCCTGGCCGGGGTGGTACATCTGGGACAGTTTCTGCACAAGGTCCTGGGACGCATCGGCGTGACGCCGGACGCGGTCGCCGGCCACAGCCTCGGCGACTGGACAGCGGCAATGGTATCCGGACTGGTCGAAGAATCATGGCTGGACGACCGCGCGGCCACGATGCTCAATCCGGTCGCGCTGCGCCCGGACCTGTCTCATGCCGTGATCGGAGACAGCGCGGAGGCCGTCGATGGCCAGGCTTCCCGGCTACCCGGGGGTCGTCCTGTCGCACGACAACGCACCGTCTCAGTCGGTCGTGTGCGGGCCCGCAGACCAGGTGACGCTTCTCATGCGGGACCTCGGCAGGCAGGACACGATCTGCCGGGAACTGCCGTTCGCCACCGGGGTTCACACATCGTATCTGGAACCGTTCGTAGCGGAATTGCGGACGTTCCCTGACCTCCAGAAGCCGAGGCCAGCCCGGATACCGGTCTGGTCGGCGACGATCGCGGCGCCGCTCCCCGACGATGAGCCACAGCGGCGCGAGCTGTTCTTCCGGCAACTGGTGGAACCGGTCAGGTTCCGGGCCACCGTGACGGCCATGCACGACGCGGGCCTGCGGGTGTTCCTTCAGGTCGGGGCCGGCCAGCTCGCCTCGCTTATCCACGAGACCCTGCGTGAGCGGGATCATCTGGCGATTTCGGTAAATGTGGATATCCGTAGCGGGCTCGCGCAGTTGCGGCGGATGGCCGCCGCGCTCTGGGTCGAGGGAGGCACGCCTGACCTGTCGGCGCTGGATCCGTCGGCCCAGCCGAAGCCCGCCCGCGCGGCCACGGCCGGCCGCAGCCTGCGGATGCGGCTGGAGCTGGGCACGGAGCGGTTCACCCTGGGACAAGGGGCCAGCGAACTGCTCGGCGTCGCGGCCGGCGTGGCGGCAGCGCAGGCGGGCGCCTCACCCGCCGCCGCGGCCACGCCGCAGCACAGCGCCCCGGGCGCATCCGCAGCGGCTGAATTCACCGCACTGCTGAAGGCCACCACCGACGCGGCGGCCGCGGTACTCGCTGTCGCGGGGCAGGAGGCCGGCGAAGGCGGCCGGGCCCGCCAGAACGCACCGCGCCGTGACGATCAGGCCGAAGCGCCCCGGCCAGGGGATGAACCGATGAGGAGGACCCGCGCATGACCGCCGCTCAGGCTCGCATCCTCGGCGAGATCTCCGGACTGGTGCGCTCAATCGCAGACAGTCTCCCGCCCGGCGAGGAAATCACCATGGAGACGAAATTCATCGACGACCTGGAGATGGACAGCCTGCAGATGGCCAACCTGACCGGCCGGATCGCGGCCTTTTACGGGTTCAAGGTCGATCTCGTGCCCTTCTACGCCGGCCGCGAGGCCGGTCCTTTCCACGGCCTGCGAGTCGGCGAGCTGGTCGATCACCTCGCTGGCGTCCTCGACGACGGCGCGGCGGCCGCCGTGCCGGGACGCCTCGGAGCCGAACGTGACGGCACCGGCCAGGATGAGGATGCCGCCCGTCGGCTCGGCCGCCTCGCACCGGTAGCCGGCCGGCACCGCCCGGGAAACGACAACGCAGCCGTGCTCAGCGAACATGCGCCGGGCACCGACCCGGAGCCTGCTGCGGCTGGTCGACGGTGAGGTCGAGGCTTTCACCGCTGGTGACGGCCCGCCACTGATCCTGATGCATCCGATCGATGTCGGGGCGGGCGTCTTCGCCCGGCAGTTCGCCGCCCTGGCCGGCGAGTACCGGCTGATCTGCCTGCACAACCCCGGGGTGGGCGCGACGACATGGGCGGCGGACCTGACGCTCAGCGGGCTCGCGCGGCTCTGCCGCACTGCGCTGGCTGCGCTATCCGTCCCGCCACCTTTCCACGTCATGGGCGCCTCGTTTGGCGGTCTCGTCGCGCAGGAATTCGCCTTGCTGCACCCCGCGGAGTGCGCCTCCCTTGTCCTGGCCGGCTCTTCATACCAGGCCAGCACCCGCGGTGAGGTCCGCCCGCTGCCGGCCATCCTGCCGGAGGAGTTCGGCCGCATCCGCGATGGCGGCGGGGACCAGACAATGAACGGTGACCGGTCCGAACTGGAGAAACTCCTACTCCGCTGCGAGAGCATGGATTCGCGGATCGGACTGCGCTACGTGGACGCCCTCGTAACCCGGCCGACCCTGTTCACACGGCTCCCGTAAATCACGGTACCCACCCTGGTCCTGCGAGGACGGCACGACACGCTGATACCCGCCAAAGACGCGCACCTGCTGTACGGGGCAATCCCCGCCGCGCAGTTCGCTGAGCTCGCGGACGCCGGGCACTTTGCGTTCCTGACGCATCCGGCGGAGTTCAATGGGCTGCTCAAGCCATTCCTCGCCGCTCATGCTGGGAAAGGACGACGGGCATCGGGCACTCACGGTAACGCAGCCGGCCGAAGCGGCACGCGGGACAGCGACCGCGGAGATGCCAGAGACCGCTCCGCCCCCCGACCCCTGCAGCATCGTCATCAACAGCGGCCGGTGCGGGTCCACCCTGCTGTCCCGCCTGATCGCCGAGGAGCCGGAGACGCTGTCGGCCTCTGAGTCACTTGGGCCGATAAGAGATCGGCGTGCGGCACCAGACCACCGGTGAGATCACCGGCGCCAGCTACTGGGCGACCATGAGTGACAGGAGCAACCGGCTATCACCGCATGCTGAGGCCTGCGGATCACCGCCGAGCAGTTCTGCTACCCCGACGGCGGACGCTACGCCGGCGACAGTGACCACCATCCCCCCGATTCTGCGCATAACCCTGCCATTCCTTTCGGCGGATCCGGACGGCCTCTTCGATCAACTGGCCGAAAGGGTGCCGCACTTCCCGCGCCAGCCAGTCCTTCAGCACCACAAGATGATGCTGAACCTGATGACGAACCTGACCGGCCGGCGCCGCTGGGTCGAGCGTTCCGGCGCGTCCAGTACTGTTGGCGAGGCCGTTGCTGCGCGCCTTCCCCGAGGCGAAGATCGTGTACCTGACTCGCAACATCGCGGACACCGCACGGTCGATGAGCCGGCACCCGGCTTTCCAGTTGGCCGAGGTCCGGGAATGGTTCACGATGCAGTACGGCGCCGATCCCTGGACGCCCGGCGGGCAGAATGCTCTCCCCGATGCCGCCGAGATACCGGAGGAGATGCGGCGCCTGATGCCGGGCCGGATAACCAGGGAGGCATTGACGGATGTGATGACCCGCCACATCAGCCGCTTCGAGGCCGGGGCTGCACATATGCACGGTTCGGCGGAGCAAGCGCTGGCCGACATGAAACCGCGGCACTTGCACCGGCTGCGGTATGAGGATCTGGTCGCCAGGCCCCTCGATGAGCTGACCAAGCTGGGTGAATTTCTGGGGTTCGCCGATCCGTCCAGGTGGGCGGCGCGCACCGCGAACCAGGTCAGCCGCTCGCCGCGCACCCGTTCCGCTCAGCCAGCGTGAAGCGGCAGCAGGCGAAGGGCCAGCCCGCCCTGGCGCGCAGCGGATTTCCCGAGCCCGGCGCCGCGCCGCACGGCAAAGGCTCGCGACCGCGGATCGCGGATGTGTGCCGTGTGAACCCGCTCCGGGGAGGTTTCTCCTGATCATGTATGGCCGAGGCAATTTGGGTATGCGGCGGTATGCGCGCCAGGACCCGTCGGTCACCGGGCAGAAACTCAGGCCTGGCACCGTCCGCAGAATCATGTCCTACGCCCGGCCGTACCGATGGCAGCTGGGCGTGTTCCTGGTGGCCACCTGCCTGGACGCGGTGATCACGGTGGTCAACCCGTTGCTGCTCCGGCAGATCATCGACAAGGGCATCCTGCCCCACCGCGGCGGAATCGTGATCGGGCTTGCGATCGTCGTGGCCGGGGTCGCGTTGTTCGATGCCTTTCTCGCCGTCGCCATCCGCTGGTTCTCGGCCCGGCTCACCCAGAGCCTCACCTACGACCTGCGCACGCAGGTGTTTCGTCATGTCTCGCGGCAGCCCATCGCATTCTTCATCAGGGCGCAGACGGGTTCGCTGGTGTCCAGGCTGAACGGTGACGTGATCCAAGCGCAGCAGGCGATCACAACGACGTTGTCGGGTATGGTGTCCAACATCGTCACCCTGGTCGCCATCGTGGTGGCGATGTTCTATCTGTCCTGGCTGGTCACCGCCATCGCCCTGCTGATCATCCCGCTGTTCATCGTGTCGGCCAGGCTGGTCGGGCGTCGGCTGCAGCTGCTCACCAGCGAGTCGATGCAGTTGAACGCCGTGATCGGCTCGATGATGACCGAGCGGTTCAACGTGGCCGGTGCCATGCTGGTAAAGCTGTTCGGCCGGGCTGACGAGGAGTCGCGGCAGTTCGGCGAGCGGGCTGCGAGGACTCGCGACATCGGCGTGCGCGTGGCGATGTACGGGCAGGTGTTCGTCATCACGCTGACGCTGCTTGGCTCACTGGCCACCGCGATGGTCTACGGGATCGGCGGCGTCCTGGTGATCCGCGGTGCCTTCCAGCTCGGTACCCTGGTCGCGCTGAGCGCCCTGCTCGCCCGGATGTACGCACCGATATCACAGCTGTCCAATGTGCAGGTCAGCGTGATGACCGCGCTGGTCAGCTTCGACCGGGTGTTCGAGGTACTCGACCTGCCGCCGCTGATCGAAGAGAAGCCAGCGGCGACGGCGCTGCCCAGCACGGCGGACGGTAACGGCACGGCGCCCGACATCCTATTCGACCGGGTATCGTTCCGCTATCCGGCGGCCAGCGAGGTGTCGCTGGCATCGCTGGAGTCCATCGCCCTGGCCATTCCTGAACGCGCCGACGCCGCCACCGGTGTGCTGCACGAGGTCAGCTTCCGTGCGAGGTCAGGCAAGCTCACCGCACTGGTCGGCCCGTCCGGCGCGGGCAAGACGACCATCACCCATCTGGTGGCCCGGCTGTATGACCCAACTGACGGGGCGGTCCGGATCGGCGGTCACGATCTGCGCGATGCCACGCTGGATTCGCTGCACGATGTGGTCGGCGTGGTCACCCAGGACGCGCACCTCTTCCACGACACGATCGGGGCCAACCTGTCATACGCGCGGCCGGGTGCGGCCGAAGCCGAGTTGCTGGAGGCGTGCGAGGCGGCGCAGATCCGGGATCTGATCTCCGTCCTCCCCGACGGGCTCGACACCATTGTGGGGGATCGCGGTTACCGGCTGTCGGGCGGCGAGAAGCAACGCGTGGCGCTGGCGAGGCTGCTGCTCAAGGCACCCTCGGTTGTCGTACTCGACGAGGCCACGGCGCACCTGGACTCGGAGTCGGAGGCGGCGGTGCAGCGCGCCCTGAAGGCAGCGCTCGTCGGCCGGACCTCGCTGGTGATCGCGCACCGCTTGTCCACGATCCGCGAGGCGGATCAGATCCTCGTCATCGACGGCGGGCGGGTTGTGGAACGGGGCCAGCACAAGGCGCTACTCGAGGCGGGCGGCCTGTACGCGGAGTTGTACCACACCCAGTTCGCCAGCCAGGAGAACTTTAATGGCGCGGCGAGGTGAAGGCAGATGGTCCCATGACCATAGCGATGAGCCGCCAGCCCCACAGCGGCGCTGCTCCCTGAGCTGGTGAGCGGGTCCCGAGCCGGAAAGCGAGATCCGCTTCGCAGACTTCGCAATGACCGCCGACTCGACGACCGACGACCGAGAGGTGGAGTGTTCATGAAATGAGGTGCCCGAAGCGCATGACCATTGACGGCTCAGGCACGCCGCGGGCGACATGCGTGCTGGCACCCAACCCGTCGCCGGTTACCCTCAACGGGACCAACACCTGGATCATCGCCGAGCCCGGCTCGCCATCGGCCATAGTGGTGGATCCTGGCCCGCAGGACGAAGGTCATCTGCGTCGCGTGCTCGAAATGGCTTGCACCGACGGTCGTCGCATAACACAGATCATCTTGACTCACGGACACCGGGATCACTCGGCCGGCGCGGCACGGCTGGCTACCATGAGCCGTGCTCCGGTCGCGGCAGCCAACCCCGCGCGCCGGCTGGGCGGTGCAGAGATCTCCGACGGAGACCTGATCACGGCGGCCGGGTGCGATCTGCAGGTGATTAGGGCGCCCGGCCACTCCTGGGACTCGGTGAGCCTCCTGCTGCCCGCCGACCGCGCGCTGCTGACGGGCGACACCGTGCTCGGCCGAGGCGTCACCGGCATCGCACGCAATGGCGCCCTGGGTGATTACCTGCGGACTCTCGGCAAGCTCAGGGATCTGGCTGACCACGCCGGCCTGCAGACGCTGCTCCCGGGACACGGCCCGGTGCGGGACGATCCGGCCCGTGTCCTGGACTACCACATCTCGTATTGCCAGGAGCGTCTCGACCAGGTCCGGGCGGCTCTGGCCGACGGCGCGCGCACCCCCGCCGAAATCGTGGCCAAGGTCTTCGTCCACCTCGACCCGGCGGTACGGCGGATCGCTGAATCGTCGGTTCGCGCCCACCTCGACTATCTGGAATCGACGGACTAGGACTGGCTTGGACACCAGCTACTGTAGCGGCGGCGACCGGGGCGTTCATCTGCTTCGAGGACGAGGCTGGCCAGAATCTGCGGCCACCGAAGGCCAGCACAGCGCAGCGGGGGGATCCGGGGGGTCGTCCCCCCGGGCTAACACGGAAATGAAATGGTCGGCGCGTGTGTTGTGTACACTGTCTGCGGCACAAGGGATCTGGTGCCAGGTCTCGTTTTGACCAACGGGGCCTGGGCTGGGTAACCTGTGTCTTCGTGCCCGTCACAAGCGGGCGCGTATGCGTGTCAGCAGGTGGAACGGCTTCGAACCCGAGACCTCTGGGTCGAATCGGGTGCGGGCCGGATAGCCTGCTGACCGCTCGGTTACTCCCCGACTAGCTCCGGCTCGTAATGGGCCGGGTGTGCCCTGGGGTCGGCGACACGCCCGACCACGGGGGTCGGTACGGGAGATAAAACCGCAGGTGAGGCTGCGTCTAAAGGGCGCGGATTGGCCGCGCGGACTGATAGGAAGAGACGCGCCCCGGCGCGAAGGAAGAGACGCGCCCCGGCGCGCCAGCGGAGATACAGGGAAGACGGAGACTCGGTGCCCACGATCCAGCAGCTTGTCCGGAAGGGCCGCCAGGAGAAGGTGGCGAAGACCAAGACCCCGGCGCTGAAGGGAAGCCCGCAGCGCCGCGGCGTGTGCACGCGTGTCTACACGACCACGCCGAAGAAGCCGAACTCGGCGCTCCGCAAGGTGGCGCGTGTCCGGCTGACCAGCCAGATCGAGGTCACCGCTTACATCCCCGGCGTCGGGCACAACCTGCAGGAGCACTCGATCGTGCTCGTCCGCGGCGGCCGCGTGCGCGACCTGCCCGGTGTCCGTTACAAGATCATCCGCGGTTCGCTCGACACCCAGGGTGTCCGCAACCGCAAGCAGGCCCGCAGTCGTTACGGCGCGAAGAAGGAGAAGAGCTGACATGCCGCGCAAAGGCCCAGCGACGAAGCGGCAGCTCGTCACCGATCCGGTCTACGGCTCACCGCTCGTCACCGCACTGGCCAACAAGGTCCTCAGGGACGGCAAGCGCTCGCTCGCCGAGCGCGTCGTCTACGGGGCCCTGGAAGGCTGCCGGGACAAGACGGGCAACGACCCCGTCGTCACGCTGAAGCGTGCGCTCGACAACGTCAAGCCGACGCTGGAAGTGCGCAGCCGCCGGGTCGGCGGTGCGACCTACCAGGTCCCGGTCGAGGTGCGCGCCTCGCGCAGCACCACGCTCGCGCTGCGCTGGATCGTGCAGTACGCACGGGCGCGCCGCGAGAAGACCATGACAGAGCGGCTGATGAACGAGCTCCTGGATGCGAGCAACGGCCTGGGCGCGAGCGTGAAGCGTCGCGAGGATACCCACAAGATGGCCGAATCGAACAAGGCGTTCGCGCATTACCGCTGGTGAATTTCAGAGCTTAGGGAACGAGGGCAACTTACCGTGGCCACCAAGACGGCCGTTGATCTCGCCAAGGTCCGCAACATCGGGATCATGGCGCATATCGACGCGGGCAAGACGACGACGACCGAGCGGATTCTCTTTTACACCGGTATCAACTACAAGCTCGGTGAGGTCCATGAGGGCGCCGCCACCATGGACTGGATGGAGCAGGAGCAGGAGCGGGGGATCACGATTACCTCCGCCGCCACGACCACCACGTGGCGCGACAACACCATCAACATCATCGACACGCCTGGGCACGTGGACTTCACCGTCGAAGTCGAGCGGTCCCTGCGTGTCCTGGACGGCGCGGTCGCCGTCTTCGACGCCGTGGCCGGCGTCGAGCCGCAGTCGGAGACCGTGTGGCGGCAGGCTGACCGCTACAACGTGCCGCGGATCTGTTTCGTCAACAAGATGGACCGGGTCGGCGCGGAGTTCCACCGCTGCGTGGACATGATCGTGGACCGGCTGGGCGCGCAGCCCATCGTCGTTCAGCTGCCGTGGGGCGTCGAGTCCGACTTCCGCGGGGTCATCGACCTCGTCCGGATGCGCGCGCTGCTCTGGCAGACGGAGGGCAAGGGCGACAAGTACGACATCGTGGCCATCCCCGACGACCACGCCGACGCCGCGCGCGAGTGGCGGGACCGGCTGCTGGAGGCCGTCGCCGAGAACGACGAGCAGATGATGGAGCTGTACCTGGAGGGCACCGAGCCCACCGAGGAGCAGCTCGTGGCCGCCATCCGGCGGGTCACCATCGCCGGCGGCGCGACCCCCGTGCTCTGCGGGACCGCGTTCAAGAACAAGGGCGTCCAGCCGATGCTGGACGCGATCGTGGACTACCTGCCGAGCCCGGTCGACATCCCCTCCATCCAGGGGCACGCCGTGGGCGACGAGGAGACCGCGGTCGAGCGGCACGCCGACCCCGACGAGCCGTTCTCGGCCCTGGCCTTCAAGATCATGGCCGACCAGCACCTGGGCAAGCTCACCTACGTCCGGGTGTACTCCGGGACGGTGGAGACCGGCAGCAGCGTGCTGAACGCGATCAAGGGCCGCAAGGAGCGGATCGGCAAGATCTACCAGATGCACGCGAACAAGCGCGAGGAGCGCAACGTCGCGGTGGCTGGCCAGATCGTCGCCGTGATGGGGCTGAAGGACACGAGCACGGGTGACACGCTGTGTGACCTGGGCAAGCCCGTGGTGCTGGAGTCGATGACGTTCCCGGCCCCGGTCATCAACGTCGCGATCGAGCCGAGGACCAAGAGCGACCAGGAGAAGCTGGGCACCGCGATCCAGCGTCTCGCCGAGGAGGACCCGACCTTCCAGGTCAGGACCGACGAGGAGACCGGCCAGACCATCATCTCCGGCATGGGCGAGCTGCACCTCGAGGTGCTGGTCGACCGCATGCGGCGGGAGTTCAAGGTCGAGGCCAACATCGGCCGTCCGCAGGTCGCCTACCGGGAGACCGTGCGCAAGAAGGTCGAGAAGGTCGAGTACACGCACAAGAAGCAGACCGGCGGTTCCGGCCAGTTCGGCCGGGTGGTCATCAACCTGGAGCCGACCGGCGGCGACGGCGGCGGTTACGAGTTCGAGAACAAGGTGACCGGCGGCCGGATCCCGCGCGAGTACATCCCCTCGGTCGACGCGGGGTGCCAGGAGGCGGCCGAGTTCGGCGTGCTGGCTGGCTACCCGATGGTCGACCTGAAGGTCACGCTCACCGACGGTGCCTACCACGAGGTGGACTCCTCGGAGCTCGCCTTCAAGATCGCGGGCTCGATGGCCTTCAAGAAGGCGGCAGCGCAGGCCAACCCGGTGCTGCTCGAGCCGATCATGGCGGTCGAGGTCAGGACTCCCGATGAGTACATGGGCGACGTCATCGGGGATCTCAACAGCCGGCGAGGCCAGATCCAGGCGATGGAGGAACGCTCCGGGGCCCGGGTCATCAAGGCTCACGTGCCGCTGTCGGAGATGTTCGGCTACGTGGGGGACCTGCGCAGCCGTACGCAGGGCCGGGCGGATTACAGCATGCAGTTCGACTCGTATGCAGAGGTGCCGCCCAGCATTGCCAAGGAGATCATCGCCAAGGCCCGCGGCGAGTAGCAGAAGAAACGTAAGGAAATCACGGCGCCGGTAAAGCGCCTGGCCCCACTGCGGTGGGGCGGATCGCAACGAGGAGACACCAGTGGCGAAGGCCAAGTTCGAGCGGACCAAGCCGCACGTAAACATCGGCACCATTGGGCACATCGACCACGGCAAGACGACACTGACCGCGGCGATCACCCGGGTGCTGCACGACAAGTACCCCGAGCTCAACCCCTTCACGCCGTTCGACCAGATCGACAACGCGAAGGAGGAGAAGGAGCGCGGGATCACGATCTCGATCTCGCACGTCGAGTACCAGACCGAGAAGCGCCACTACGCTCACGTGGACTGCCCCGGTCACGCGGACTACATCAAGAACATGATCACTGGTGCCGCGCAGATGGACGGGGCGATCCTCGTCGTGGCGGCCACCGACGGCCCGATGCCGCAGACGCGCGAGCACGTGCTGCTCGCCCGCCAGGTCGGCGTGCCGTACATCGTCGTGGCGCTCAACAAGGCGGATATGGTCGATGACGAGGAGATCCTGGAGCTCGTCGAGCTCGAGGTCCGCGACCTGCTCACCGAGTACGAGTTCCCCGGCGACGACGTGCCCGTGATCCGGGTGTCCGCGCTCAAGGCGCTCGAGGGTGACGCCGAGTGGGGCGAGAAGGTCGCCGAGCTGCTCGCCGCCTGCGACGAGAGCATCCCGCAGCCGGTGCGCGAGGTCGAGAAGCCGTTCCTGATGCCAGTCGAGGACGTCTTCTCCATCACCGGCCGCGGCACCGTGGTGACCGGCCGGATCGAGCGCGGTGTCATCAAGACCAGCGAGACGGTCGACATCATCGGCATCAAGGAGAAGCCGATGACGACCACCGTCACCGGCGTCGAGATGTTCCGCAAGATCCTCGACGATGGTCAGGCGGGCGACAACGTGGGGCTGCTGCTCCGCGGCATCAAGCGCGAGGACGTGGAGCGCGGCCAGGTCGTCATCAAGCCGGGCACCAACACCCCGCACACCTCGTTCGAGGGCCAGGTCTACATCCTGTCCAAGGACGAGGGGGGACGGCACACGCCGTTCTTCAACAACTACCGTCCGCAGTTCTACTTCCGGACCACGGACGTCACCGGCGTCGTCACCCTGCCCGAGGGCACGGAGATGGTCATGCCGGGCGACCGGACCGACATGCACGTTGAGCTGATCCAGCCCATCGCCATGGAGGAAGGACTGCGCTTCGCGATCCGGGAAGGCGGCCGTACCGTCGGCGCCGGCCGGGTCACGAAGATTCTCAAGTAAACGGCTGTGACTGAGCGGCCGGGCCTCCCCGGCCCGGCCGCTTCGAGCACGCCAGGGCAGAGCGGCATCGGCACCACGGAAGCGAAGGACAAACAAGCCAATGGCGGGACAGAAGATCCGCATCCGGCTCAAGGCATATGACCACGAGGTCATCGACAACTCGGCGCGCAAGATCGTCGACACGGTGACCAGGACCGGCGCGCGCGTCGCGGGCCCTGTGCCGCTGCCTACTGAGAAGAACGTGTACTGCGTCATCCGCTCGCCGCACAAGTACAAGGACTCGCGCGAGCACTTTGAGATGCGGACGCACAAGCGGCTGATCGACATCATCGATCCGACGCCCAAGACAGTCGACTCGCTCATGCGCCTCGACCTGCCGGCCGGCGTCGACATCGAGATCAAGCTCTGAGGAACGCACCGACATGGCCACACAGATGAAAGGCATCCTGGGCACCAAGCTCGGAATGACCCAGGTCTTCGACGAGAGCGGGCAGGTAACGCCCGTTACCGTCGTCAAGGCCGGACCGTGCGTCGTCACTGCCGTGCGCACGCCGGACCGGGACGGCTACTCGGCCGTCCAGTTCGGCTACGGCGAGATCGACCCGCGCAAGGTGAACAAGCCGGTCGCCGGGATCTTCGCCGAGGCGGGCGTGACACCGCGCCGGTACCTGGCGGAGCTGCGCACCGACGACGCGTCCGAGTACCAGGTCGGCCAGGAGGTCACGGCTGAGGTCTTCGCGGCCGGCCAGCTCGTCGACGCCACCGGTACCAGCAAGGGCAAGGGCACGGCCGGTGTCATGAAGCGGCACGGCTTCAAGGGCCTCAGCTCCTCGCACGGCACCCAGCGCAAGCACCGCTCGCCCGGTTCCATCGGCGGCTGTGCTACCCCCGGCCGGGTCTTCAAGGGCCTGCGCATGGCGGGCCGGATGGGCGCCGTGCGGACCACCGTGCAGAGCCTGACGGTGCACTCGGTCGACACGGACCGGGGACTGCTGCTCATCAAGGGCGCGGTCCCGGGCGCCGCGGGCGGCCTCATCCTGGTCCGCAGCGCCGCCAAGGCGCCGGCTACGAAGGAGGCCTGATGACCACCGTCACCATCGTCGGCACGAGCGAGACCGCCGAGCTTCCCGACGAGATCTTCGACGCCAAGGTCAACATCCCGCTGATGCACCAGGTCGTGGTGGGCCAGCTTGCGGCCGCCCGGCAGGGCACGCACGCGACCAAGACGCGCGGCCAGGTCCGCGGCGGCGGCAAGAAGCCTTACCGCCAGAAGGGCACCGGCCGGGCGCGGCAGGGTTCGCTGCGGGCCCCGCAGTACGCCGGCGGCGGCACCGTGCACGGCCCGCAGCCGCGTTCGTACGTGCAGCGGACGCCCAAGAAGATGAAGGCGGCCGCGCTGCGCGGCGCCCTGTCCGACCGGGCGCGGCACGGCCGGGTGCAGGTGGTGAGCGGATTCGTCGACGGGGAGCTGCCCCGGACGAAGGACGCGGTGGCCGTGCTGGGTTCGGCGACGGGTTCCGGTCACGGCGCCAGCGTGCTGGTCGTCGCGCGCCGCGACGACGAGCTGACCTGGAAGAGCCTGCGGAATGTGGTGGGCGTGCGCGTGCTCGCCGACAGCCAGCTCAACACGTACGACGTGCTGGCCGCCGATCATGTGGTCTTCACCGCCGGGGCGCTGCGGGCGTTCGTGGGCCGCGGCAGTGCGACGGGTAGCGAGGAGGCAGCCCAGTGAAGGGCACCGACAATCCCCGGGACATCCTGCTGCGGCCGGTGATCTCCGAGAAGAGCTACGGCCTGCTGGACGAGGGCAAGTACACGTTCATCGTGGCGCCGGAGGCCAACAAGACCGAGGTCCGCCTGGCGGTCGAGCAGGTGTTCGGCGTCAAGGTGACCGGGGTCAACACCGTCAACCGGCGGGGCAAGCGCCGCCGGACCCGGGTGGGCTGGGGCAAGCGGCCCGACACCAAGCGGGCGATCGTCACCCTGGCCGAGGGCGAGCGGATCGACATCTTCGGCGGCCCGGTCCGCTAGCGGCAGGCACGATACAGGAGATTTGAGCACTCATGGCTATCCGTAAGTACAAGCCGACCACGCCGGGCCGGCGCGGTGCCAGCGGCTCCGACTTCGCCGAGATCACCAGGGACGAGCCGGAGAAGTCGCTGGTTCGCCCGCTGCACTCCCAGGGCGGCCGGAACGTGCACGGCCGGATCACCACCCGGCACCAGGGTGGCGGCCACAAGCGCGCCTACCGGCTGATCGACTTCCGGCGGCACGACAAGGACGGTGTGCCGGCCAAGGTCGCGCACATCGAGTACGACCCGAACCGGACCGCCCGGATCGCGCTGCTGCACTACGCCGACGGCGAGAAGCGCTACATCATCGCCCCCCAGGGCCTGTCCCAGGGGGACCGGGTGGAGAACGGTGCCGCGGCGGACATCAAGCCCGGCAACTGCCTGCCGCTGCGCAACATCCCGACCGGCACGGTGGTGCACGCCATCGAGCTCCGGCCCGGCGGCGGCGCCAAGATCGCCCGGTCGGCCGGCTCCGGCGTGCAGCTGCTCGCCAAGGAGGGCAGCTACGCCCAGCTCCGGATGCCCTCGGGCGAGATCCGGCGGGTGGACGTGAGCTGCCGGGCCACGGTCGGCGAGGTCGGCAACGCCGAGCAGGGCAACATCAAGCTCGGTAAGGCGGGACGTAACCGGTGGAAGGGCAAGCGCCCCTCCGTTCGCGGTGTCGCGATGAACCCGGTCGACCACCCGCTTGGCGGCGGCGAGGGCAAGAGCTCCGGCGGGCGCCATCCAGTCAGCCCCTGGGGCCAGCCCGAAGGGCGCACCCGGCGGGCCCACAAGCCCAGCGACCGGCTCATCAGCCGCCGCCGTAGCAGGAAGAAGCGGTAGGACCCGGTGAGCGTTATCCGGAACCGGCTAGCGAGCCCGGGCCAGCGGCCCGGGCGAGCGGCCGGTGCAGGGATCAGACAGAACAAGAAGATGAAACAGGACTCCGGTCTTCCGGATAACGCGAGCCTGAGTGAAGGAACACTACGCGATGCCTCGTAGCCTTAAGAAGGGTCCTTTCGTTGACGACCACCTGATGAAGAAGGTGGACACGCAGAACGAGAAGGGCAGCAAGAACGTCATCCGGACGTGGTCCCGGCGTTCGATGATCATCCCGGCCATGCTGGGCCACACGATCGCCGTCCACGATGGCCGCAAGCACATCCCGGTGTTCATCACCGAGTCGATGGTCGGCCACAAGCTCGGGGAGTTCGCGCCCACGCGGACGTTCCGCAGCCACGTGAAGGACGATCGGCGCAGCCGGCGCTAGATCGCGACGACGCAGAGACGGAGAAACTGATGGAAGCGAGGGCAAAGGCGCGCTACGTGCGTGTCACGCCGCGGAAGGCCCGCCGTGTGGTGGACCTGATCCGCGGGATGCCCGCCGAGCAGGCACAGGCGGTGCTCGCCTTCGCGCCGCAGTCCGCCAGCGGCCCGGTCGGCAAGGTGCTGGAGAGCGCGATCGCCAATGCCGGGGGCAGCGACCGGCGGTCCGACCGCGGCGCGCTCGTGGTGAGCCGGGCATGGGTCGACGAGGGTCCGACGCTCAAGCGGTTCCGGCCGCGGGCCCAGGGCCGCGCGTACCGCATCAACAAGCGCACCAGCCATATAACGGTGATCGTCTCTGACGAGGCCGAAGGAGGGACCCGCTAGTGGGACAGAAAGTGAACCCGCACGGGTTCCGGCTTGGCATCACCACCGACTTCAACAGCCGCTGGTACGCCAGCAAGCTGTACAAGGAATACGTCAAGGAAGATGTTGCGATCCGCCGCATGCTGCAGCGCGGTATGGAGCGGGCCGGCATCTCCAAGGTCGAGATCGAGCGGACCAGGGACCGCGTCCGGGTGGACATCCACACGGCGCGCCCGGGCATCGTCATCGGGCGCCGCGGCGCCGAGGCGGACCGCATCCGTACCGACCTGGAGAAGCTGACCGGCAAGCAGATCCAGCTCAACATCCTCGAGGTCAAGAACCCCGAGATCGACGCCCAGCTTGTCGCGCAGGGCGTCGCCGAGCAGCTGTCCAGCCGGGTTTCGTTCCGGCGGGCCATGCGCAAGGCGATGCAGAGCGCGATGAAGGGCGGCGCCAAGGGCATCCGGGTGCAGTGCTCCGGCCGTCTCGGCGGCGCGGAGATGTCGCGCTCGGAGTTCTACCGGGAGGGGCGCGTGCCGCTGCACACGCTCCGCGCGGACATCGACTACGGCTTCTACGAAGCGCGTACCACCTTCGGCCGGATCGGCGTGAAGGTCTGGATCTACAAGGGCGAGGCGCCCGCGACCCGCGCGGCCCGCGAGGCGGCGGCTGCCGCTGCGCGGGCCGGGGGCCCGCGCCGGGACCGGCCGGGTGGCCCCGCGCCGCGTCGCGGCCGCCCGGACCGGCCGGACCGCCCGCGACGCGCGGGCGACCGGCCCGACCGCGGCCCAGGCGGCTCGCAGGGCCCAACGGCTGCGGCCTCCGCTCCGGCCGAGGCAACGGCCCCGGCGGCCCCGGCGAGCCCGGCGGGCGCAACCGGAGCGGAGGGCTAGGACATGCTCATTCCACGTAGGGTCAAGCACCGTAAGCAGCACCGGCCCGACCGCCACGGCAAAGCCAAGGGCGGCACGAGCGTGGCCTTCGGCGAGTTCGGCATCCAGGCGCTCGAGCACTCGTACGTGACCAACCGGCAGATCGAGGCGGCCCGTATCGCCATGACGCGGCACATCCGCCGTGGCGGGAAGGTCTGGATCAACATCTACCCGGACCGGCCGCTGACCAAGAAGCCGGCCGAGACGCGGATGGGCTCCGGCAAGGGCTCACCCGAGTGGTGGGTGGCCAACGTCAAGCCGGGCCGGGTCATGTTCGAGCTGTCCGGGGTGGCCGAGCCGGTCGCGCGGGAGGCGCTTCGCCGGGCGATCCACAAGCTCCCCATGAAGTGCAAGGTCGTTACGCGAGAGGGCGGTGAAGCTTGATGTTCGACGCACAAGCTCCCCATGCTGTGCTCGCTGAAAGACCTGCAAGGTTGTTACGCGAGAGGGCGGTGAGGCGTGATGGCGACCGGCCTGAGCGCCGCTGAGCTGCGGACGTCCACCGAGGACGAGCTGGGCAGCAAGCTGGCCGAGGCGAAGGAGGAGCTGTTCAACCTCCGCTTCCAGGGTGCCACCGGCCAGCTGGAGAACCACGGGCGGCTGCGTGCCGTCCGCAAGGAGATCGCCCGTATCTACACGGTGATGCGGGAGCGCGAGCTCGGCATCGTCGTTGAGCTTTCTGACGAGGACGCCGGCGGGACCGGCGAGGAGGCGGACCGGAGTGAGTGAGAACACGGGGACCGCTGCCAGCAGGGAAGCGGCCCGCGGTTACCGAAAGGCCCGCGAAGGCCTGGTGACCAGCGCCCGGATGGACAAGACGGTCGTGGTCGAGGTCGAGGACCGCGTGAAGCACCCCAAGTACGGCAAGGTCATCCGCCGTACCAAGAAGTACCAGGCGCACGACGAGGCCAACGCCTGCGGCATTGGCGACCGCGTGCTGCTGATGGAGACCCGGCCGCTGTCCGCCACCAAGCGGTGGCGTGTGGCCGAGATACTCGAAAAGGCCAAGTAAGCCAGATAAGGCAGAATTCGCCGGCCGCGATGCCCGGCGTGAGGAAGCAGGAGTTGACGTGATCCAGCAGGAGTCGCGGCTTAAGGTCGCCGACAACACGGGTGCCAAGGAGATCTTGTGCATCCGTGTGCTCGGCGGTTCGGGCCGGCGATACGCGGGCATCGGCGACATCATCGTGGCTACCGTGAAGGACGCGCTTCCCGGTGCCGGCGTGAAGAAGGGCGATGTCGTCAAGGCCGTCGTCGTGCGCACCCGCAAGGAGCGCCGCCGCGGTGACGGCTCCTATATCCGCTTCGATGAGAACGCCGCGGTCCTGATCCGGGACGGCGGGGATCCCCGCGGTACCCGTATCTTCGGCCCGGTCGGCCGCGAGCTGCGTGAGAAGCGGTTCATGCGGATCATCTCGCTCGCGCCGGAGGTGCTCTAGTGAAGATCAAGAAGGGCGATCACGTGATCGTCGTGGCGGGCCGTGACCGCGGCCGCGAGGGCACGGTCATCGCGGCCTACCCCGAGCGTGACCGCGTACTGGTCCAGGGCGTGAACATGGTGAAGAAGCACACCAAGGTCACCCAGGGCGTCCAGGGCGCCAAGCAGGGCGGCATCGTCCACGCCGAAGCGCCGATTCACGTGAGCAACGTGCAGATCGTCGACCCGGACACGAAGAAGCCGGCCCGCGTCGGCTACCGCGTCGACGAGGACGGCAAGAAGGTCCGGGTTGCCCGGCCGAGCGGTAAGGACATCTGATGCCAGCAGCGACGAAAGAGGCGGCCTCGGCGGGCCCGCCTGAGGCAGGCCCGCCGCGCCTCAAGGAGCGCTACCTCAGCGAGATCGCGCCGGCGACTCCGGGATGAGTTCAAGTACGGCAACGTCATGCAGGTGCCCGGCCTGGCCAAGATCGTGGTCAACATGGGTGTCGGCGAGGCGGCCAGGGACGCCAAGCTGATCGACGGCGCGGTCCGCGACCTGTCCCTGATCACCGGGCAGAAGCCGGCCGTGGCCCGCGCGAAGAAGTCCATCGCCCAGTTCAAGCTGCGCGAGGGCATGCCGATCGGGGCGCACGTGACGCTGCGCGGCACCCGGATGTGGGAGTTCGCCGACCGGCTGCTCACGATCGCTTTGCCGCGGATCCGTGACTTCCGCGGTTTGTCGCCCCGTCAGTTCGACGGCCGCGGCAACTACACGTTCGGGCTGACCGAGCAGCTGATGTTCCACGAGATCGACCCCGACCGGGTAGACCGGCAGCGCGGGATGGACATCACCTTCGTCACGACCGCGACCAATGATGAAGAGGGCCGCTCGCTGCTGCGGCGCCTCGGTTTCCCCTTCAGGGAGGGTTGATAGTGGCGAAGAAGGCGCTGGTCGTCAAGGCCAACCGGAAGCCGAAGTTCGCGGTGCGCGCGTACACGCGCTGTACCCGCTGCGGGCGTCCGCGTGCCGTGTACCGCAAGTTCGGGCTCTGCCGCATTTGCTTCCGCTCGATGGCGCACCGCGGTGAGCTGCCGGGCATCACCAAGTCCAGCTGGTAATCAACGGGCGGCCGCCGTGCCTCGGCGGCCGCCGATGAGCAACGAGAAGACCGACCCTGGGTGCGCACCGCGCGCCCACCGACCACACCGAAGGTCCGCACCGCCCGGGGCAGGCAGCCCCCGGCGGGCCCGGAAACCGCGGTGAGGAGGGCCATCAGGCCATGACGATGACCGACCCGATCGCAGACATGCTGACCCGTCTGCGCAACGCGAATGCCGCGTACCACGACACGGCGGCCATGCCGTACTCCAAGATCAAGTCCCGCATCGCCGAGATCCTCCAGCAGGAGGGCTACATCGCCGGCTGGAAGGTGGAGACGCCGAGGTGGGCAAGCGGCTGGTGGTCAGCCTCAAGTACGGCAACTCGCGCGAGCGCTCGATCGCCGGGATCAAGCGTGTCTCGAAGCCGGGCTTGCGGGTGTACGCGAAGAAGGACAACCTGCCGAAGGTTCTCGGCGGCCTGGGCGTCGCGATCATCTCGACGTCCGGCGGCCTGCTGACCGACAAGCAGGCCAACAAGCGCGGCGTGGGCGGCGAAGTCCTCGCCTACGTCTGGTAAGAGGGGAGGCGGCTATGTCAAGAATCGGACGGCTCCCCATCACGGTGCCCACTGGCGTCGACGTCGCCATCGACGGGCGGGACGTCACCGTCAAGGGGCCGAAGGGGACGCTGCAGTACACCGTGCCCGAGCCGCTGACGGTGCTCCGGGAGGACGGCACGGTCCAGGTCACCCGGCCCAGCGACGAGGGCAAGGTGCGTGCCCTGCACGGCCTGTCCCGGACCCTGATCGCCAACATGGTGACGGGCGTCACCGACGGCTACCGCAAGACCCTGGAGATCGTCGGGGTCGGCTACCGCGTGCAGGCCCGGGGGCAGAACCTGGAGTTCTCGCTCGGCTACAGCCACCCGGTGACCGTGACGCCCCCCGAGGGCATCACCTTCCGCGTCGAGGCGCCCACCCGGTTCGTCGTCGAGGGCATCGACAAGCAGCAGGTGGGCGAGATCGCGGCGAAGATCCACAAGCTGCGCAAGCCAGACCCGTACAAGGGCAAGGGCGTGCGGTACCAGGGCGAGCAGATTCGCCGCAAGGTCGGGAAGGCTGGGAAGTAGCGATGGCTAGCACGAAGACCAGGTCGCGTGCGCGCAGCGGACGGCGGCTGAGTGCCCGCTCCGCGGCGCAGGCCAAGCGGCACCTGCGGGTGCGCAAGAAGGTCACTGGCAGCCCGCAGCGGCCCCGGCTGGTCGTGAACCGCTCCGCGCGGCACATGTTCGCGCAGATCATCGACGACACCGCGGGCCGTACGCTGGCGTCCGCCTCCTCGCTGGACGCGGACATCCGCGGCGGCGACGGCGACAAGACGGCCAAGGCCCGCAAGGTCGGCGAACTGCTGGCGCGGCGGGCGGCCGAGGCGGGCATCAGCGCCGTGGTGTTCGACCGTGGTGGCTACGCCTACCACGGCCGGCTGGCGGCACTCGCCGATGCCGCCCGGGAAGGCGGGCTGGATTTCTGATGTCCTGCGTGTACGCAATACCTGAGATGAGGATGAACTAATGCCAGGAGCTCCGCGGCGCGGCCCCGGCGGCGAGCGGCGTGAACGCCGTGACGACCGACGCGGAGGAGGGGCCGACAAGTCGCCGGCCTACCTCGAGCGCGTGGTCACCATCAACCGGGTGGCCAAGGTGGTCAAGGGTGGCCGCCGGTTCAGCTTTACCGCGCTCGTCGTGGTGGGCGACGCCAACGGCATGGTCGGCGTCGGATACGGCAAGGCCAAGGAGGTGCCCGCGGCGATCGCCAAGGGCGTCGAGGAGGCCAAGAAGCACTTCTTCCGCGTGCCGCGTATCGCCGGCACCATCCCGCACACGGTGCAGGGCGAGGACGCGGCCGGTGTCGTGCTGCTCAAGCCGGCCAGCCCGGGAACCGGCGTCATCGCCGGCGGCCCGGTGCGCGCCGTGCTCGAGTGCGCGGGCATCCACGACGTGCTCTCCCGCTCGCTCGGCTCCTCCAATCCGATCAACGTCGTGCACGCGACGGTGGCCGCACTGAAGGGCCTGAGCCGGCCGGAGGAGATCGCGGCCAAGCGCGGCCTGCCCATCGAGGACGTCGCTCCGGCGGCGATGCTCCGGGCCCGCGCGGCCGCGGCCAGCTAGGCGGGAGCAGCACCATGGCACAGTTGAAGGTCACCCAGATCAAGTCAGAGATCGGTGGCACGCGGCCGCAGCGTGACTCGCTGCGCTCGCTCGGCCTGAAGCGGATCGGGCAGGTTGTCATCAAGCCGGACAAGCCCGAGTTCCGCGGCATGATCCAGGCCGTACGCCACCTGGTAAGCGTGGAGGAGGTGGACTGATATGCCACCCAAGGCAGAGAAGGCGCCAGAGACGGCGCAGGACGCGCCGAAGGCCACCGCTAAGCCCGGCAGCGCCGATAAGCCCGCCGCGGAGCCCGCTGCTCCTTCGGGCCGCGGCCTGAAGCTTCACCACCTCCGGCCGGCGCCCGGGGCGCGGACCGCGAAGACCCGGGTCGGCCGGGGTGAGGCCTCGAAGGGTAAGACTGCGGGACGCGGCACCAAGGGAACCAGGGCGCGTAACACGATGCGCCTCGGATTCGAGGGCGGTCAGATGCCGCTGTACCGGCGCGTGCCGAAGCTCAAGGGCTTCTCCAACGCCGGTTTCGGCACCACCTTCCAGGTGGTGAATACGGGACGCCTCGCCGAGCTGTACCCGGCCGGCGGCGACGTGACCCCGGACGACCTCGTGGCCAAGGGCGCCATCCGCAAGGGCGAGCGCGTCAAGGTGCTGGCCGACGGCGAGATCTCGGTCGCCCTGCGGGTGAGCGCGCACGCGTTCTCCGCGACCGCCCGGGAGCGGATCGTCGGCGCGGGCGGCTCCGCCACGGAACTGTGAGCGACTGACCTGTTCGCCTTAGTGATGGCCGGAGCGCCCGCCCGACGGCGGGCGCTCCGCCCATCTGGGGAAGACAATGCCGGAACTGCCGGGTAGGATACGGAAGCCGCACGGCTGGGAGACATTGATCAATCGAACCGAGGACTGCGCATGCTGACCGCGTTCCTCCGCGCCTTCCGGACGCCAGACCTGCGCAAGAAGCTGCTCTTCACGATCGGCATCATCGCGCTGTTCCGGTTCGGGGCCGCGGTGCCGACCCCCGGCATCTCCGAGAAGGCCATCACCACCTGTGCCGGGATCGAGGCCAGCAACGGCACCGCGCAGGGTGTCTACCAGCTCATCAACCTGCTGAGCGGCAACGCGCTGCTGCGGATGTCGGTGTTCGCGCTCGGCATCATGCCGTACATCACCGCCAGCATCATCCTCCAGTTGCTCACCGTGGTCATCCCGCGGCTCGAGGCGCTGAAGCAGGAGGGCCAGTCGGGCACGGCCAAGATCACGCAGTACACCCGGTACCTCACCATCGGGCTGGGCGTGCTGCAATCCACCGGCTACGTGGAGCTGGCCCGGTCCGGCCGCCTGTACCCGAACTGCAGCACCCCCCTGATCCCCAACGCGTCGGTCTTCACGATCGCCACCATGGTGATCACCATGGTGTCCGGCACCGCCGTCATCATGTGGATGGGTGAGCTGATCACCGACCGCGGCGTCGGCAACGGCATGTCGATCCTCATCTTCACCCAGGTCATCGCGGTCATCCCCGGCGGCCTGCTGGAGATCTACCGCACCAAGTCGGCGTTCGTCACCGGGATCACCGTGATCGTGCTGATCGCGATCGTCGCGTTCATCGTTTTCATGGAGCAGGCCCAGCGGCGGATCCCCGTGCAGTACGCCAAGCGCATGGTCGGGCGGCGCATGTACGGCGGGACGTCCACCTACATCCCGCTGAAGGTCAACCAGGCGGGTGTCATCCCGGTCATCTTCGCCTCGTCCCTGCTGTACATCCCGCAGCTGGCGGCGTCGCTGTTCGGGAACCAGACCAAGCCGCAGGGCTGGGTGGCGTGGATCGACCGCTACGTGGCCTCGACGGACTCGGCGTTCTACATGCTCGCCTTCTTCGTACTGATCATCGGCTTCACGTACTTCTACGTGTCGATCACTTTCAACCCGACCGAAGTCGCCGACAACATGAAGAAGTACGGCGGCTTCATTCCCGGTATCCGGCCCGGCCGGCCCACCGCCGAGTACCTGAACTACGTGCTCACGCGCCTCACCGCGCCGGGCTCGGTGTACCTCGCGGTGATCGGCCTGATCCCGATGGTGGCGTTCGCGCTGATGAACGTGAGCAACGAGATACCGTTTGGCGGCACGAGCCTGCTGATCATGGTCGGTGTTGGCCTGGACACGGTGAAGCAGATCGAGAGCCAGTTGCAGCAGCGCAACTATGAGGGTTTCCTCCGATAGTGCGCATCGTCCTCGTTGGGCCCCCCGGAGCGGGCAAGGGGACACAGGCCCAATTCATAGCCTCACACCTGGCGGTCCCGAAAATATCGACAGGTGACATCTTCCGGCACAACGTCACCAACGGAACGCCGCTGGGCCGTCAGGCCAAGCAGTACATGGACCGCGGCGACCTGGTGCCGGACGAAGTCACTATCGCCATGGTCCGTGACCGGCTGGGAGAGGACGACGCGCAGGCCGGGTTCCTGCTGGACGGGTTCCCGCGGAACGTGCCGCAGGCCGAGACGCTGAAGAAGCTGCTGACCGACTGGGGTACCCGGCTCACCGTGGTCCTCGAGCTGGTCGTGGACGAGGACGAGGTGGTCCGCCGGCTGTCCGGCCGCCGGACGTGCCGCCGGTGTGAGCGTGTCTGGCACATCCTCTTCGACCCGCCCACCCGGGACGGGATCTGCGACGCCTGCGGCGGCGAGCTCTTCCAGCGCGACGACGACCGCGAGGAGACGGTGCGGCACCGCCTCGAGGTGTACACCAAGCAGACCGCACCGCTGGTCGCCTACTACGCCGACGAGGGAATCCTGATCGGGATCGACGCGACCGGGCCGGTCGAGGAGATCACCGAGCGGGCACTGGCCGGGCTGCGGCCCTTCGCCCGCTGACACGCGCACGAACGAGATGGGGACGCGGATGCGGGCGAAGTCGGGGATAGAGATCAAGACCCCCGAGCAGATTCTGTCCATGCGCGAAGCGGGCCTGGTCGTGGCGCGCACCCTGGAGGTGCTCCGTGCGGCGGTCAGGCCCGGCATCAGCACCGCCGACCTGGACGAGCTGGCCGAACGCGAGATCCGGGGGGCCGGTGCCACCCCCTCGTTCAAGGGCTACCAAGGGTACCCGGCGTCGATCTGCACGTCGGTCAACGAGGTCATCGTGCACGGCATCCCCCGCCCGGACAGGGTGCTGCGCGAGAGCGACATCATCTCCATCGACTGCGGTGCCATCGTCGACGGCTGGCACGGAGACGCGGCTCTGACCGTCGGCGTGGGGGAGATCGCCCCCGAGCTGACCCGGCTGCTCGAGGTGTGCGAGAGCGCTCTGTGGCGAGGCCTGGCGCAGGCGCAGGCCTGCCGCCGGCTCACCGACATATCCCACGCCGTGGAGGCGTCCGTACGGGGCGCGGGACCGTACGGGATCATCGAGGAGTACGTCGGGCACGGCATCGGCAGCGCTATGCACATGGAACCGCCGGTGCCGAACTATGGCCGGCCGGGCCGTGGCCCGCGGCTGGCCGAGGGCATGGCCGTCGCCGTCGAGCCAATGATCGTCCTCGGCCGCGCCGAGACCGAGGTCCTGGACGACGAGTGGACCGTCGCCAGCGCCGACGGGAGCCGCGCGGCCCACTTTGAGCACACCGTTGCGATCACCCCCGACGGCCCCTGGGTGCTGACCGCGCAGGACGGCGGTGCGGCCGGATTCTCGGCCATTGGGCAGCCCATAGTTGCCCGGAGGGCACCTGAGGATGCACTCTCAGAAGAGCGGCTCCGCCGCTAGCAGGGCCGCCACCTGCCCCCGGGACGATGCGTGAGGAGGACGCTGGTGCCGTCGGAACCACAGCTCCGTGCTTCGGACGCCGACCGGGATCACGCCGCCTCGCTGCTGCAGGAGCACCACGCCGCCGGGCGGCTGACCGCCGAGGAATTCACCGAACGGATGGAGGCGGCGCTGCGCGCCCGGACCCTCGGCGAGCTCGATGAGCTGCTCGCTGATCTGCCACACGTCGACCTGCGCCGGTATTCGCTGCCGGACGCCTCGCTGCACCGCCCGCCCGCGCAAGGTCTCCTCCCGGCGGACTGGCCCGGTCGGCGGCCGTAAGACTGGGTTTCGGCGGTGTCCCGCCCGGCGGCAACCGTGAGACCGGGCCCTGGCCGCGTCCCGCCCGCCACGGGCATAAAATCGGGGCCGCGTCGCTTATAGTCCCACAGGACGGGCACCCTGAGCCGGCGGCCACCGCGCTGCCGGGCCCGAAAACTGGTGCGGATCTGTGTGAACTGCTGAGTTCGCATTGGTGCCGCGTATCGCGTAAACTCGCTCACAGCTTGTGGGCTGTTCTTCTCGCGTAGCCTTACCGCGAAGCAACGTCTGCTCGGCCGTACCGATCCTGTCGAGGCGGATCCCGCCCCGACCGGCCCGGCGAGGTGGAGGCCTCTGCCCCGTACCTGGCCGGGCGCGCCCACTCAGGATACGTAGCAATGCGACGCCGTGCGCCATGCGCGCGGCCGAGCCGGATAGCGAAACGCGGAGGACATGCCCAAGAAAGACGGCGCCATCGAAATTGAAGGCACGGTTGTCGAGTCCCTGCCAAACGCCTTCTTCAAGGTGGAGCTAGACAACGGGCACCAGGTTCTCGCTCACATCAGCGGGAAAATGCGGATGCACTACATCCGCATCCTGCCTGACGACCGGGTCGTGGTCGAGCTCAGTCCCTACGACCTGAGCCGCGGGCGGATCGTGTACCGGTACAAGTAAGCCGAGCACCAACAGCACAGTAAGAGGACCGCTCACGCGGCGGGCCCATGAGGAGACGCAGGCCGTGAAGGTCAAGCCGAGTGTCAAGAAGATCTGCAGCAAGTGCCGGATCATCCGCCGGCACGGCCGGGTGATGGTCATCTGCTCAGATCCGCGGCACAAGCAGCGCCAGGGCTGAACCAAGCCCCGGCACCCATAACTGAACGCGTACCGCAGCTCCGTGGCCTGCAGGCCACGGAGCTACCCCCGGGGGAGGCCGGGGCTGGCTCGGGCAGGGCCGGGAAGCGGCGCGAAGGACCTCCCACTCACCGAAGGAGAACTGCCCGCTTATGGCACGCCTTGTCGGCGTTGACCTCCCCCGCGAGAAGCGGATGGAGGTCGCGCTCACCTATATTTATGGCATCGGCCGGACCAGGGCCCTGGAGACGCTGGACGGAACCGGCGTCAGCCCGGACGCCCGGGTCCGCGACATGGCGGAAGATGAGCTGGTCCGCCTCCGCGACTGGATTGACGCGCACTACCGCGTCGAGGGCGACCTGCGCCGTGAGGTTCAGGCCGATATCCGTCGCAAGATCGAGATCGGCTGCTACCAGGGGATCCGGCACCGCCGGGGCCTGCCCGTGCACGGTCAGCGGACGCAGACCAACGCGCGCACCCGCAAGGGCAAGAAGAAGACCGTGGCCGGCAAGAAGAAGGCCGGTAAGAAGTAGCCGTGCTGGCCCGGGGGGGGGGCGACCTCCCGGACCCCCGGCGCGGGCTCCGTCCGCAAACAGCCGGAAACAAGTCAGCATCGGACCGATCACCTCAGGAGTTAAGAGCAGATGCCGCCGAGGAGCCGCAGCGCGGGTGCCAAGAAGGTGCGCCGCAAGGAGCGGAAGAACGTCGCTCACGGGCACGCCCACATCAGGAGCACGTTCAACAACACGATCGTCTCAATCACCGACCCGACCGGAAACGTCATCTCCTGGGCGTCCTCCGGGCAGGTCGGTTTCAAGGGTTCGCGCAAGTCGACGCCCTTCGCGGCGCAGATGGCCGCCGAGGCCGCCGCGCGCCGGGCCATGGAGCACGGCATGCGCAAGGTCGACGTTTTTGTTAAGGGTCCCGGCTCGGGCAGGGAGACCGCCATCCGGTCGCTGCAGGCAACCGGCCTGGAGGTCGGCTCGATCCAGGACGTCACCCCGGTTCCGCACAATGGCTGCCGCCCGCCGAAGCGGCGCCGGGTCTGAGGGAGTTAAAGAGCAGATGGCTCGAGACACGGGCGCGGACTGCAAGCGCTGCCGCCGCGAAAAGATGAAGCTGTTCCTGAAGGGCGCCAAGTGCGACTCGCCGAAGTGCCCGATCGAGATCCGGCCCTACCCGCCGGGTGAGCACGGCAGGAACCGCCCGAAGGAGAGCGAGTACCTCCTTCAGATCCGCGAGAAGCAGAAGGCCCGCCGCATGTACGGCGTGCTGGAGCGGCAGTTCCACAACTACTACGAAGAGGCGACGCGCCGGCACGGCCGGACCGGCGACAACCTGCTCCAGATCCTGGAGAGCCGCCTGGACAACGTCGTGTACCGGGCCGGGTTCGCCAAGAGCCGCGACATGGCCCGCCAGCTCGTCACGCACGGGCACTTCACGGTCAACGGCCGGAAGGTGGACATCCCCTCCTACCGGGTGGCCGAGAACGACATCGTTGAGGTCCGTCAGAAGTCACGCGACATGACGCCCTTCGTCGTGGCGCAGGCTGAAGCCGGTGAGCGCCAGGTTCCGGCGTGGCTCGAGGTCGTCCCGGACCAGATGCGTGTGCTCGTGCACGCGCTTCCGGTCCGTGCGCAGATCGACACGCAGGTTCAGGAACAGCTCATTGTTGAGCTTTACTCGAAGTAGCTGATTGATCCGCCCGGTCACTAGCGCCGGGCGGAACCGGCGGCCATGCGGTCGCCGGAAAGATCGTGACGTCAAATAGCGGGCGTCACGGGACGAAATCGTGACGTCAAATAGCGGGCGTCGCGGGAAGGAAGGCACCATGCTTATCGCTCAGCGTCCCACCCTGACGGAAGAGCAGATAGGTGATGCCCGGTCCAGGTTCGTCATCGAGCCGCTGGAACCGGGTTTCGGGTACACGATCGGTAACTCGCTCCGCCGGACGCTCCTGTCGTCCATCCCCGGGGCGGCCGTCACCAGCATCCGGATCGAGGGAGTCCTGCACGAGTTCTCCACCGTGCCGGGCGTGAAGGAAGACGTCACCGACGTCATCCTCAACCTCAAGGGCCTGGTCGTCTCCTCCGAGCACGACGAGCCCGTGGTGATGTACCTGCGTAAGCAGGGTCCGGGCGTGGTCACCGCCGCGGACATCACCCCGCCGGCCGGGGTGGAGGTCTACAACCCCGAGCTGCACATCGCCACCCTGAACGGCAAGGGCAAGCTGGAGATGGAGCTGACCGTCGAGCGCGGCCGCGGTTACGTCTCGGCCACCCAGAACAAGCAGCCCGGCCAGGAGATCGGCCGGGTGCCCATCGACTCGATCTACTCCCCGGTGACCCGGGTCAGCTACAAGGTCGAGGCCACCCGTGTCGAGCAGCGGACCGACTTCGACCGGCTGATCCTGGACGTGGAGACCAAGTCCTCCATCCGGCCCCGGGACGCGGTGGCGAGCGCCGGCAAGACGCTCGTCGAGCTGTTCGGGCTCGCGCGCGAGCTCAACGTCGACGCCGAGGGCATCGATGTGGGCCCGTCGCCCACGGACGCGGCCCTGGCCGCGGACCTGGCGCTGCCGATCGAGGACCTGAACCTCACCGTCCGCTCGTACAACTGCCTCAAGCGCGAGGGCATCCACACGGTCGGCGAACTCGTGTCGCGCAGCGAGCAGGACCTCCTGGACATCCGCAACTTCGGTGCGAAGTCCATCGAGGAGGTCAAGCAGAAGCTGATCGATATGGGGCTGGCGCTGAAGGACTCCCCGCCCGGGTTCGACCCGAGTAGCGCGGTGGACGACTACGCGCCGGACGAGGACGACAGCTACGTCGAGACCGAGCAGTACTGACGTACCGCACAGCAAGCCAATAGGAAACCGAGAAGAGGAAACGAATGCCCACGCCCACGAAAGGGCCGCGGCTGGGCGGAAGCTCGGCCCACCAGCGGCATATTCTTTCGAACCTGGCCACAGCGCTCTTCGAGCATGGGCGGATTACCACGACCGAGGCCAAGGCGCGCCGGCTCCGCCCGGTGGCCGAGCGCCTGATCACCTTCGCCAAGCGGGGTGACCTGCACGCCCGGCGGCAGGTGCTCACGGTCGTGGCTGATAAGGGAATCGTGCACTCGCTCTTCACCGAGATCGGGCCGGGGTTCTCTGAGCGTCACGGTGGCTACACGCGGATCACCAAGATTGGGCCGCGCAAGGGCGACAACGCCCCGATGGCCGTGATCGAGCTGGTCCGGGACGAGGTCGCGTCGCGTCCGCGCCGCCGGATCCGCCGGTCGCGGGACGAGGTTCCCGCTCCCGCAGCCAGCACCACCGAGACCGGGAGTGCCGAGGGCACTGAGGAGCCCGGGGCCAGCACCGAGACGGCCGCACCGGGCGGCGAGGCGGCCGATGGTGCCGTGGACACGACGGAGGCGCCGGCCGCCGAGGGTGAGGAGCCCGGAGCGCAGGCCAGGGCCGACGACGAAGAGTCTGCCTAAGAGATCGCATCCGACGGGCTGTCCCTGCATGATGGGGGACAGCCCGTCGCTGCGTCCGCGGAGCGCCCAGGGACGTGAACATGGACAAGATGGATGCGGGGGGAGGTCCCGCCGCGGCGGAGCCGGTTCGTGATCCGGCCTGCCCGCCCGGCGAGCCACTCGTGCGGCTCCGGCTGGACCTGGCCTACGACGGTTCCGGCTTCTCCGGGTGGGCCAGCCAGCCCGGGCGGCGGACGGTGCAGGCGGTGACCGAGGAAGCGCTCGACCGGGTGCTGCGGCCGCCCGGCCCGCGACCGTCCGCCCCGCGGCTGACGGTCGCGGGGCGGACGGATGCAGGTGTGCACGCGAGGGGGCAGGTGGCGCACACGGACGTGCCCGCGGACGCCTGGTTCCGCGCGGCCGACGGCGCTCTCCGCGCGCTGGCCGGTATGCTGCCGCCGGACGTGCGGTTGCGTGGCCTGGCGCCGGCCCCGGACGGATTCGACGCCCGGTTTTCGGCGCTCTGGCGCCGGTACTCCTACCGGGTCAGCGACGAATCCGCGACGGCGGACCCGCTCCGGCGCGGCGAGACGCTGTGGTACCCGCGCCGCCTCAGCGTGGACCGGATGAATGCCGCGGCCACCGCACTGCTCGGGGAGCACGATTTCGCCGCCTTCTGCCGCCGCCGCGAGGGAGCGACCACGGTCCGGCGGCTGCTGCGGCTCGATTGGGCGCGGGACGACGACCGGGTGGCTGTGGCGACCGTGGCGGCCGACGCGTTCTGCCACAACATGGTGCGGGCCCTCATCGGGGCGCTGCTCGCGGTGGGCGAGAACCGCCGGGACCTGGACTGGCCGCGGCGAGTGCTCGCGGCGGCGGTACGGGATCACGCCGTGCACGTGGTGCCGCCGCACGGACTGTGCCTGGCCGAGGTCCGCTATCCGCCACCCGGGGAACTCGCCGCCCGCGCCCGCGCGACCCGCCGGGTGCGGTCCGTGCCTCCGGCCTGACGTCGTCCGGAGAAGCCCATCGTCCGGGTGCCGTCGCCCGTCGTCCGGGGTGCCCGGCGTGCCCGTTCGCTATCCGGGACTTCCCGTGACCTCCGGATGGCCGCTCACCATGCGGTTGCTCAGGGCGATGTTGGCGCTACCGGAAATGAGACCGGACGCGAACTGCTCCAGCTGACTCCGCTGGTCCGCAGTCGTGGGTGCCTTGAGGTTCGTGAACTCCGCCCAGATCAGGATCAGGTAGTGGCCCTTGTACTCGGCCTGCACGACGCCGGTCCCCTGGGTCAGGTTGCGGGTCGGCCCGGTCTTGCCGTTCAGCGGGGTGACAAAGTCATTGGCCCCGGAGGCGTTCCCGGCCTTGGCGGCGTCGTTGGCGCTGGACAGGTTCACCACGCCGACGGTGCCCATCATGGTCTGGCTGCCGGAGATGTAGCTCGCCCGGACCACCTGGGAGCAGCCGTAGACCTTGGCCGCGTTCTGCAGCTGCATTCCGAACAGCGCCTGATCGCAGTTGGTGTCGGCCCGGTCCGTGGTCCGGACGAAGGAACTCCCGGTGATCAGGAACTGGGCTGGGTACAGTTCGGCGACGGTCAGCGGCGCCGCGTCCGTGGCCCGGCTGGTGATGTAGCCCCACTTACCGAGCCTCGATGCGCCCGACGTGCCCAGCGAGCCCGACGCGCTGGGGCTCGGGAGCTTGGACAGGCCCGGCGAAGATCCGGTGGCCGCACTGGAATGGCCAGAATGACCCCTCAGCAAGGTGTACGCGACCACCGCAAGCCCGGCGATCAACACTACGCCCGCTGCGGCCAGGACGATGGTCCTGGTCCCGAAGCCGTCCGCCGCCTTCCGCGCCGCGCCGCTATCGCGGCCTGGCGCGCTGGGGCCGCCGGGTCCAGCGTCGGCTGACAGCCCGGCTACGGCCTTCCGCTCCTGGCCGCCCCGGCGGCGGTTCCGCCGGTCGGCGTCCTTTTTCTTCCCGGCCTCCGGCTCGTCGGCGTACTTGCCCGGGTATCCGCCGTAGGACGGGTAATTGGCCGAATCCCATCGGCCCGTGTCCTGGCCCGCATTTTGGCCCGCGTCCCGGCCAGCGATGGCGAAGTCAGCGCGGTTATAGCCGCCCGCGTGATGGCCGTTCCCCTCCTGGCCGCTGCCGTCATCGCCGTCGTGCTCGGCCGGGCTGTGCCACTCGCCGTTCTCGTCCCACTGGCCGTACGGCGCGTCCCAGTGTCCGCTGCCCTCACCCCACGGCTGGGAGGGGTCATCGCTCTGGTCCCAGTGGCCGCCGTCTTCCCAGTGCTCGCCACTCTCCCTGTGCTCGCCCTGATCGTCGGTGGACTCCCCGTGGCCGACGGGAGCGGCGTCCCAGTGGACACCTGCGGCGGGGACGTCCGGCGGAGCGCCCGCGGCGGGGCCGTCCCATTCTCCGCTCGCACCGCGGGAGTCCCATTCTCCGCTCGCGTCGCGGGAGTCCCACTCGTCACCCGTGGTGGGCGGGCCCCACTGGCCTTCGTGGCCCCGCGGGGTACCGACCTGGCCGCCGACCGCGCCCGTGCTGTCGCTCCAGGCCTCGAAATCGTCGTGCGGGTATACCGGGTCGGGCTGCCCCGGCACCGGCGGAAAACCGCGGGCAGGACCGCGCGAAGCCGCGACGTGACTCTGCGTGGCGTCGTCACCGTAAGCGCCACCCCGGTGGTCAGCGTCCCATTCGCCGGTACCGTATCCCACGTCGTCGTCACCCGCGCCATGATCGGGGGAGGAGCCGGGCCCACCGGGCGTACCGGAGCTGCCGTCGCCGGGCTCCGTGGCTGGACGGGCCGAATACGACCGAGGCCGCCCGGACCGCTGGCTGTGCCGGTCGGCCGGTGTGCGGGTGCCTTCAGTGCCCCGGTATCCCCGGTATCCCATAAAAGTGAGGTTATCGTCCTGTCCTGGCGCGGCAAGGTGGTCACGATATTTTTCCGTTACGCCTGGGCACTGAACGCTCTCCGGCAGTCTCCAGCCACAGCTTCCCCTGGCGGGAGGCCGCTGCGGGGCCTCCGGACGGCTCCCAGCCTGGGCGGCAGCGCCGCAATCCACTTACTTTGCAAACCACGCTGGACAACGAGTATCCTTTGCATTCGCGTCCATGTGTTGTGAGCATGCACGTGGCGCCCGGGCAGGCGGTTCAGCCTGCGGGCGCGGCCAGTGCGGCGGGCTTCCCTTCAGGTGGTCGCCGTGGCACGGGTCCCCGATCTTCAGTCCCACATGCGAAAGGCTCGACTGTGCGCACGTTCAGCCCGAAGGACAGTGACATCACGCGGCAGTGGCGCGTTATTGACGCGTCCGGTGTCGTTCTCGGCCGGCTGGCCAGCCAGGCGGCCGTACTGCTGCGCGGCAAGCACAAGCCGATCTTCGCTCCGCACGTGGACACCGGCGATTTCGTGATCATCATCAACGCCAACAAGGTCGCCCTCAGCGGCAACAAGCTGGAGCAGAAGCAGGCGTACCGGCACTCCGGTTACCCGGGCGGCCTGCGGTCGGTCAGCTACGGCGAACTGATGGAGAAGCACCCCGAGCGCGCCGTCGAGAAGGCGGTGCGGGGCATGCTGCCGAAGAACTCGCTTGGCCGGAAGACGCTACGCAAGCTCAAGGTGTACGCGGGGCCCGACCACCCGCACCAGGCCCAGCAGCCCGTGCCGTTCGAGATCACCCAGGTTTCGCAGTAACGACCAGCCCACGCAGCGGGCAGGCGCCGCAGGCGCGGTCCCGCGGCCCGCAGACGACCGCCGAGCAGACGAAAGCTCCAGGCAAGGAAGTACGAGGAAGTAACCGTGGCTGAGCCCACAGGGGTAGAGACGCCCGTCGAAGACGCAGGCGCGGCAGGCGTGGAGTTCGGGGAGCTCGAGGGAGACTCCGTTCCCTCCGAGTACACCAGCGAAACGCCTGCGGACGCCCCCGGTCAAGGCGCGTTGCGCCGTCCGGTGACGACTGGCCAGAGTGCCGGGACCGGACGCCGCAAGGAAGCGATCGCGCGGGTCCGTATCGTCCCCGGCACGGGGCAGTGGCGGATCAACGGCCGGACCCTGGAGGGGTATTTCCCCAACAAGGTCCACCAGCAGATCGTCGGTGAGCCGCTGGTCACCCTGGGCGGGGAGGGCCAGTTCGACGTGATCGCCCGCATCAGCGGGGGCGGGGTCACCGGGCAGGCCGGCGCGCTGCGGCTGGGCGTCGCGAGGGCGCTCATCCTGATCGACCCGGAGAACCGCCCGGCGCTGAAGAAGGCGGGTTTTCTGACCCGCGACGCGCGGGTGAAGGAGCGCAAAAAGTACGGTCTGAAGAAGGCCCGCAAGGCGCCTCAGTACTCCAAGCGGTAATCCCTCGGGTACCCGAAGTAGCATTCTGCGGGTACTCCAAGTAGTAATCTCACGTGTCTGACAGATAACCGGAACCTTGCGGAGCGGGGGCATAACTTCATGGGCCGGCTCTTCGGTACGGACGGTGTTCGCGGCGTCGCTGGTCGTGATCTGACGGCACGACTGACCCTTGATCTCTCCGCGGCCGCCGCGCACGAGCTCGGGCTTTCCCGCGCGGCCAGCCCTTCTCGGCGGCCGCGCGCGGTGGTGGGCCGGGATCCCCGGGTCTCGGGTGAGTTTCTCGAGGCGGCCGTCGTCGCCGGGCTGGCCAGTTCCGGCGTGGACGTACTCCGCCTCGGCGTCCTTCCCACGCCCGCCGTGGCCTACCTGACCACGGCACTCGACGCCGATTTCGGCGTTGTCCTGTCGGCCAGTCACAATCCGGCCCCGGACAACGGGATCAAGTTCTTCGCACGCGGCGGGGTGAAGCTCCCGGACGCCGTGGAAGACCGGATCGAGGCCCTGCTCGAGCCGGGCCGGCCGGAGGAGCCGCCCGCGGCTGGGTTCGGCCGGGTCGTCGATGCCCAGGCGGATCAGGAACGTTACCTGGACCATTTGCTGGTCTCCCTGACCGGTCGCCCGCACCCTGCCACGTCAGCATTGTCGGGCTTGCGTGTCGTCGTCGACTGCGCCCATGGAGCCGCCTACGCCATCGCACCGGAGGCGCTCCGCCGGGCGGGCGCCGAGGTCATCGCGATCGGGGTGGAACCCGACGGGGACAATATCAATCAGGGCTGCGGATCGACCTGCCTCGAGGCCGTGTCCGCCGCGGTGCTGGCCCAGGGCGCCGACGTCGGCATCGCGCATGACGGCGACGCGGACCGGTGCCTGGCCGTCGACGCCGACGGCCAGGTAGTGGACGGCGACCAGATCCTCGCGGTCCTCGCGACCGACCTGAAGGAGCAAGGCCGGGCTCGCCGGGGACACGGTCGTCGTCACCGTCATGTCGAACCTGGGCTTCCGCATGGCCATGGACGACGCGGGCATCCGCGTCGTCGAGACGCCGGTCGGCGACCGGTACGTGCTGGAGGCCATGCAGGCCGGGCACCACGTCCTGGGCGGCGAGCAGTCGGGGCACATCATCCTCGCCGACCACGCGACGACCGGGGACGGGATTCTCACCGGTCTGCACCTGCTCGCGGTGCTCGCCCGCCGCGGCGTGACGCTGGCCGAGGCGGTCAAGGTCATGACCAGGTATCCGCAGATCCTGATCAACGTCCCGGGCGACAAAGCGCGCGCCGCCACCTCTGCCGAGGTGGCCACTGCCGTCGACGAAGCCCGGTCCGAACTGGGCTCATCCGGCCGGATCCTGGTCCGCCCCAGCGGCACCGAGCCGACCATCCGGGTCATGGTGGAAGCCGTCGACACCCACCAGGCCGAAACCGTAGCCCGCCGGGTCGCCGACACCATCCGCCAGGCCCTCGCCTAACCTCCCACGGCCTACGGCCCAGGCGTTCACACCGGCCCAGCGAACCGGGCCTTCAGGTCCGGTGAGTGGCCGGTGCTCGGCGAAGTACCACCGCGCGGGCGCGGAGCGCAGCGGGGGTTCCGGGGGGTCGTCCCCCCGGGCCAGCACAGCCCAATACCCTTACACCGTGATCGTCGGCATCGGCATCGACATTGTGGACGTCGCCCGGCTCGCGGCCGCGCTGGACCGCACCCCGGGCCTAGCTGAGCGCCTGTTCGCGGATGGTGAACGCGGGCTGCCGGTGACCTCGCTGGCGGCCCGTTTCGCCGCCAAGGAAGCGGTGGCCAAGGCCCTCGGCGCGCCGGCCGGGCTGCGGTGGACCGACGCCGAGGTGGTCCGCGAACACGGTGGGCACCCATCGCTGCTGACGCGGGGTACGGTGGCCGCGGCGGCGAGCCGGCTGGGTGTCGCCCGGTGGCACCTGTCCCTCAGCCACGACGCAGGCGCCGCCGTCGCCATGGTTATGGCCGAGGGGCCCCGGTGAAGATCCCGTCTGAAGGGTAGGCATTCCTCATGCGCGATGCTCACGACGTGGCCAAGGTCCGCGCGGCCGAAAGCGAACTGATGGCCGTCCTGCCTGATGGCGCCCTCATGCAGCGTGCGGCGGCCGGGCTCGCCTCGGTGTGCGCGACGCTCCTGGGCCGGATCTACGGATCGCGGGTCGTCGTGCTGACCGGCAGCGGCGACAACGGCGGGGACGCGCTCTACGCCGCCGCGCACCTGGCGCGGCGCGGCGCGGTGGTGATCGCGGTCGCCGCGGGGTCGCGGGCCCACGAGGGCGGGGCGGCCGCGCTGCGGGCCTCCGGTGGCCGCATCGTCACCAGCGCCGATCGGGCCGTCAAGCCCGCGATCAGCCGGGCCAACCTCGTCCTGGACGGGATGCTGGGCATCGGCGGCAAGGGCGGACTGCGGGATCCCTACGCAGCGCTGGCCGCCCAGGCCGCGCGATCCGCCGCGACCGTGGTCGCGGTGGACCTGCCCAGCGGTATCGACGCCGACACGGGCGCGGTCGACGGCCCCGCCGTCCGCGCGGACGTCACCGTCACCTTCGGCACGTGGAAGCCGGGCCTTCTCGTCGATCCGGGCGCCGCCCACGCCGGTGTGGTCGAGTTGGTCGACATCGGCCTGGGACCCCACTTGGCGCCGCCCGACGTCGTTTCCGCGCAGGCCGCGGACGTCGCCGCGATGCTGCCGTCACCCACCGCCGACTCCGATAAGTACCGCCGGGGCGTGATCGGTCTCGTCTCCGGCAGCGAGCAGTTCACCGGCGCGGCCGTGCTGTCCGTCGGCGGCGCCATCCGGGGCGGCGCGGGGATGGTCCGCTTCGTCTCCGCCCAGCCCGCGGTCGACGTGGTCCGGCAGTGGTGGCCGGAGACGGTGATCACGGTCCTCCCGCCGGAACCGGTCGGGGGTGGCAGCCGGTTCGCCGGCACCACGGCGGAGGATGTTCTCGCCTCGGCCGGCCGCGTGCAGGCCTGGGTCATCGGTCCCGGCATGGGTACGGACGGTGATGCCGCCCGGCTGCTCCGGGCGGTGCTCGGTACCGACGTGCCGGTTCTGGTCGACGCGGACGGCCTGACCGTGCTGGCCGCGCATCGCGATCTGCTGCCGCGCGAGGCGCCCACACTGATCACGCCGCACGCGGGTGAGCTCGCGCGCCTCACCGGCGCCGACCGCGGCGACATCGAGGCCCAGCGCCTTCAGCACGCGCGGGTGGCGGCCCGCCAGCTCGGGGTCACGGTCCTGCTCAAAGGCTCCACGACCGTCATCTGCTCACCGCCCGGATCACCCGGCCACTGGCCCGACGGCCTCGCTGTGCCCGGACAGCCCGATCTGGTCAATTCGACCGGGACGCCCTGGTTGGCGACCGCCGGAACCGGCGACGTCCTGTCCGGCCTGGCCGGCTCACTGCTCGCGCAGGGACTGGACCCGGCCGGAGCCGCCCTGGCGGCCGCGTTCCTGCATGGCGTCGCGGCCCGCCGCGCCGCCGCCGGTGACCCGGATGGCCCCGCGCCCGATGGCGGGACGGTGGTAGACGAAGCGGCCGGAGACGGGTCGCTGACCGACGGTGCGCCCATTGGCGCCGCCGATGTCGTCCGGGCGCTGCCCGGGGCCATTCGCGCCGTCAGGGCGTAATTTCCAGCCGAACGGACGTAGCGCGAGCGTACGGGCAGCGCCGGGAGCCTGGCAGACTTGACGTCCATGGACGGCCCCGGGGAGACGCATCACGCACAGGCGCTGATCGACCTGACCGCGATCACCCGCAACGTGGCGGTACTGCGGCGGCGGATGAACGGCAGCCAGGTCATGGCCGTCGTCAAGGCCGACGGGTACGGCCACGGCATCACCCAGGCCGGCCATGCGGCTGTCGCTGGCGGTGCGGACTGGCTCGGCGTGGTGCACGTGGCCGAGGCCCTTCGGCTGCGCCGGGCCGGGATCACCGTCCCGGTGCTGTGCCTGATGGCGCTGGCCGAGGACACGCACGGCGATGCCATTACGGCCGGGATCGACCTGACCGCGGGAACGGTGCCGCTGGTACGGCAGATCGCGGGTTCGGCCACGCGGGCCGGGCGCCCGGCCCGGCTCCAGCTCAAGGCCGACACCGGGCTCAGCCGGGGTGGCGCGACCAAGGCCGAATGGCCCGCGGTCGTGGACGCCGCCCTCGCCGCCCAGGGCGACGGCCACCTCCAGGTCACCGGTCTATGGTCGCATTTCGCCTGCGCCGATGACCCCGGGCACCCGTCGGTCGCCGCGCAGCTCGCGCGGTTCGGTGAGGCGGCGGATTACGCGGCGAAGGCCGGCCTGACGCCCGAGGTCAGGCATATCGCCAACACCGCGGGCGCGCTGACCGTCCCGCCTTCCCGGCTCGACTTGGTGCGGCTGGGCGGCGCCATCTACGGCCTGTCCACCCTGCCGGGCGGCGCCCCCGGCTGGCTGCGGCCTGCCATGACGCTGACCGCCCGGCTGGCCCAGGTAAAACGGGTCCCACCGGGCACGGGGGTGTCCTACGGCCACCGTTACGTCACCACCGCGGAGACCACGCTCGGCCTGGTGCCGCTCGGCTACGCCGACGGCGTGCCGCGCGGCGCGGCGGGCCGGGCGCTGGTGCAGGCGCGTGGCCGCCGGTGGCCCATCGCCGGGACGGTCTGCATGGACCAGTTCGTCGTCGACTTCGGCGATGAGCCGGTCTCGCCCGGCGAGGAGGTCGTGCTGTTCGGCCCGGGCGACGACGGCGAGGCCACGGCCCAGGAGTGGGGCGAGGCCCTGGGCACCATTTCCTACGAGATCGTCACCGGGATTGGCGCGAGGGTGCCCCGGATCTACGCCAGCATCTCTGCCCGCGTCCCTGCCCGCGGCCCGGAGGAGGCCGCTGATGCGTGATCAGGTCGAGGTCGGGACGGCCGAAGAGATGCGCGCCCTCGGCCGCCGTCTCGCCGGCGGCCTGCGCGCGGGGGACCTGCTGGTGCTCAGCGGGCCGCTCGGCGCCGGCAAGACGACCCTGGTCCAGGGCATCGGTGACGGCCTCGGCGTGCGCGGCCCGATCACGTCGCCGACGTTCGTGATCGCCCGCGTTCACCCGTCGCTGCGCGGCGGCCCGGCCCTGGTGCACGCCGACGCGTATCGCCTCGACGGTGCCGCCGAGATCGACGATCTGGACCTGGACTCCGGCACGGCCAGTTCGGTGACCGCCGTCGAGTGGGGCGAGGGACTGGCCGAAGGACTGTCGGACGACCGGCTGGAGATCTCGATCGAGCTGTCCGGTGCCGCCCGGACGGTGCGGATCTGCGGGGTGGGCCCCCGCTGGGCCGGCACCGTCCTGACACCCGCCTGATCCGCCCACTGATTGTGTCTTGACCCGGCCTGAACCGGCCACGCGCCTAGGGACCGTTGCCATAAGATCGACCGGTCCGATTCCTTCCCCGGAGGCGCGCTGTGACAGAGCAGGGGGCACTTCCGCCACGCCCACCGGCCGAACCGGTGGCGGAGCGGCCCGATGACGTCGCGCCCGTGGACTGGCCGGCTCGTCCTGGCCGCGGCCGCACCCGCGGCCGGGGGAAGCGGGGTCGCCGGAACGGCCCACTGACCTGGGCGGTGCTGGCCGCGGCGGTCATCGTCGTCGCCGTGGTGGTCGCGGTCGTGGTCTTCCCGGGCGGCTCGGGCCCGGCGACGGTCACCCCGGGCTCGCTCATCACCACGTTCCTGCCGGGTGAGATCCAGAAGGTGCCGGGTGCGTGCCCGGCGATCCCCGCGGCCACCGTGGGCAGCTACCTTCCCGGCCAGCCCAAAGTCGCGGCGCCGCCGCCGCTCGACGGCGTGCTGGATAGCCAGTGCGACTGGACCGTGGACGCCCGTCCCGTCTACCGGCTGCTCCAGCTCGACATCCAGGCTTACACCCCGAACGGGCTGGCCAGCGGGACCGGCAGCGCGACGTTCGCCGCCATCGACGCGTACGCCGGGGCCCTGCAGGCCAAGCAGGATCCGGCCGCCCGGACCGGCGCTCCCCGTGCGCAGGTCAGCACGGTGGCAGGGCTGGGGACGGCGGCGTTCACCGCGACTCAGGTCTACCAGGTGGGCGGGGCCATCACCGACGCGGCCACCACGGTCATCCGTTACCGGAACGTGGTGATCACCGTCGTGCTGAACGGGCTGGACCGATCCAACCGTGGCGGGTATGGCCCCGTATCGATAAGCGAGCTTTCGGCCGGGTCGCTCGCGGTTGCCCGGGCCGCGTTCGCCAAGCTGACCTGAGGCCCAAGCTGACTGAGGCTCAGTACCCGCGGCGGATCAGGATCGACCAGCCGCGCTCCAACGGCTGTGTCAGCACATGGTCATGCGACTTCATCAGGCACCACGCGGGCACGTCGTTCTCGGCGGCCGGATCATCGGCCAGGACGGCGATGATCTCTCCGATCGGCACCTCGTGGATGCGTTCCGCCAGCATGATGATCGGGATGGGGCACTTGCGGCCCAGGGCGTCGATCGTCAGCAGGGGAGCGGGAGCCGGCGGGCCCGCCGGGGTCGCTGGGCCTGCCGGGGCCGCCGGGCCGGCCAGATCGTCCGCGGCCGGGTCCGTCCGGCCGTCACCGGCCGGGCGCATCTCGTCGCCCGGGACCGCGCCGACCGCGGCCGGAGTGCTGCGTCCGGCGGTACGGCCAAACCAGCGGTTGCTCATTCGATCACGCCCACAGCGTCCATGATGCCCTGACACTTATGTCCTTCGCTCTACAATTCAATTTGAAACCATTCGACTCCAATTCGTTATGGATTATCCCCTCGTGGGCTTCCCGTCTGGCCGGCCGGCTGCCCGGCGCTCCGCGTCACCGGGCCCGCTAGCGACAAAACGCCGGGGGTCTCCGACGGCAGGCGGCGGAAGCGCGATACTGTTTCCACGACACGCTGTAGAAGGACGTTGAGCACCGGCTCGCTGAGCCGGGGACACCCCGCCCGGAAGGCATTCCGTTGACTCCCATCCGCCCCGCCCCGCGCAGCGGACGCGAAGGCAGGCCGCGCCGCTGGGTGCCGCGCGCAGCCGCCCTGGCCGTGGTGCTGGTCGCTGCGACCGGCTGCACGAACGACACGTTCACACGTCTGGGCTTCCCGAACCCCATTACCAAGCAGGGGCAGGTCACACTGCACCTCTGGCAGGGATCATGGATCGCCGGCATGGCCGTCGCGGTCGTGGTATGGGGGCTTATCCTGTGGGCGGTGATCTTCCACCGCAAGCGGGGCGACCGGCTTCCCCCGCAGGTCCGGTACAACCTTCCGATTGAGATCCTCTACACGGCGCTGCCGTTCGTGCTCATCGCGGTGCTCTTCTACTACACGGCCAAGGACGAGAACTACCTCGACAACCTGTCCTCCAACCCGAACGTGACGGTCAACGTCATCGGCTACCAGTGGAGCTGGCAGTTCCAGTACCCGCAGTACAACGTGACCGACAATGGCGTCATGTACCCGGGACCGCTGCCGATGCTCGAGCTGCCGACCGCCGAGACCGTGCGGTTCAACCTCACCTCGCCCGACGTGATCCACTCGTTCTGGATGCCGGCCTTCCTGTTCAAGCGGGACGTCATCCCCGGGCACCCGAACCATTTCGAGGTCACGCTGACGAAGACCGGCACCTACATCGGGCACTGCAGCGAACTGTGCGGGCTCTACCACAGCCGCATGCTGTTCACCCTGAAGGTGGTGACCCCGGGCCAGTTCCGGCAGTGGATCTCGTCGCGGCAGGCGGCCTCGAATTCATCATCCGGCGGGCAGCCCGCGGCGAAGACGGCATCCGGGAGTGGTGTTCAGTGAGCACGATCGAACAGCGGCCATCCACCGGCCTCCCGCCCACCGGCGAGCCGGTCATCCCTGGGAAGCGCACCGAGCGCAAGGGCTCGATCCTGGCGGGCTGGGCGTCGTCGACGGACCACAAGGTCATCGGGAACATGTACCTGATCACCTCGTTCGCCTTCTTTATCATCGCCGGCATTATGGCGATCATCATCCGGCTGCAGCTGTTCGAGCCCGCGAACACGATCGTCTCGGACCAGGTGTACAACGAGCTGTTCACCATCCACGGCACGATCATGCTGCTGCTGTTCGCCACCCCGCTGTTCGTCGGGTTCGCGAACGCGATCATGCCACTGCAGATCGGCGCACCCGACGTGGCGTTCCCCCGGCTGAACCTGCTCAGCTACTACTTCTTCCTGTTCGGCGGGCTCATTGTGCTGGCCAGCTTCCTGTCCCCGGGCGGTGCGGCCGCGTTCGGCTGGTACGCCTACTCGCCGCTGACCAGCGCGGTGTACTCCCCGGGCATCGGCGCGGACATGTGGATCATGGGCCTCACCCTGTCCGGGCTCGGCACCATCCTCGGCGGCGTCAACTTCATTACGACGATCTTCTGCATGCGCGCGCCCGGCATGACGATGTTCCGGATGCCCATCTTCACCTGGAACACCCTGCTGACCAGCATTCTGATCCTGCTCGCGTTCCCGTGCCTGGCCGCGGCCCTGCTCGTGCTGGAAATCGACCGGCGGCTCGGCGCGCACGTGTTCGACGCCGCCACCGGCGGGGCGCTGCTGTGGCAGAACCTGTTCTGGTTCTTCGGCCACCCGGAGGTCTACATCCTCGCGCTGCCGTTCTTCGGCATCGCGACGGAGATTTTGCCGGTGTTCAGCCGCAAGCCGCTGTTCGGCTACAAGGGCCTGATCGCCGCGACGATCTCGATCGCCGGCCTGTCGATGACCGTGTGGGCCCACCACATGTTCACCACCGGCGGAGTACTGCTGCCGTTCTTCTCGTTCATGACCTTCCTCATCGCGGTCCCGACCGGGGTGAAGTTCTTTAACTGGGCGGGCACGATGTGGAAGGGACAGCTCACCTTCGAGCCGCCGATGCTGTTCACGGTCGGCTTCCTGATCGTGTTCCTGTTCGGCGGCATCACGGGCATCATCCTCGCCTCGCCGCCGATGGACTTCGCGGTCAGCGACTCCTACTTCGTAGTCGCGCACTTCCACTACGTGCTGGCCGGCACCGTGCTGTTCGAGATGTTCGCGGGCTTCTATTTCTGGTGGCCGAAGCTGACCGGCAAGATGCTCGACAACCGGATCGGCAAGATCCAGTTCTGGCTGATGTTCATCGGGTTCAACATGACGTTCCTGGTCCAGCACTGGGTCGGCGTGGAGGGCATGCCGCGGCGGGTGGCCAACTACCCGGACCTGCCCGGCAACGTCACCACGCTCAACCAGATCTCATCGGTGGGGTCCTGGGTGCTCACGCTGTCGATCCTCGTTTTCTTCTACAACGCCTATAAGACGTGGCGGTACGGGGAGAAGGTCAACGTGGAGGACCCGTGGGGCTTCGCCAGTTCGCTGGAGTGGGCCACATCCTGCCCGCCGCCGCGGCACAACTTCTACCGCATCCCGCGGATCCGGTCCGAGCGTCCCGCATTCGAGCTGCACTACCCGCACATCAAGTCGGGCACAGCCTCCCGGTCGCTGACGCAGACGCTGCCCCCGCCGGTCAATGCGATCCCGCCGCCCCCCGGCGAGTAACGGAAGACGTAGCTGATCATGTATGGCACGGTGAGGGTGAGGTTCGCATGAAGGTCGAAGGCTGGCTGTTCCTCGGCTGCGCAGCGTTCTTCGGCGGCCTGGACATCATCTACTGGTACTACTCGAAGGACCCGACCGGCACCGCCGCGCTCGCGTTCGCGGTGGCGCTGGCCGTCCTGGTCGGGTTCTACGTCCTGTTCACGGGCCGGCGCCTGCCGGAGCGTCCTGAGGACAACCCGCAGGGCGAGATCGCCGAGGGCACCGGCGAGGTCGGCTTCTTCAGCCCGCACAGCTGGTGGCCGCTGTTCGTCGGCTTCGCCTGCGCGGTCGCCGCGGCCGGCTTCGCGATGGGCTGGTGGCTGTTCCTGATCGGCGCGCTGCTGACCATGTGCACCCTGATCGGCTTCGTCTTCGAGTACTACCGCGGCCACTACGCCCATTAGATAAGCCGCCCATCGAGCCCGGGCCGAAGGCCCGGCGAGCGGCGCTGCAACGCGAGCACGCACTGCGGATCGCGGCGAGGCGCTCATACCGGCCGGTGTGCCGGCGAGGTACCCGGGCGATCAGGCGATCCAGATAAGCCAGCCTTGGAGCGGGCCGCAGCGGCGCCTCAGACGGCCGCTCGCCGGTCGCGGCCGTCTGGGTGCTCCGTTAGCTCCGGCGGCGCGCCGCCGGTCCCTGAGGGCCTCATGTGCGCGTCCGCGGGCAGGTCGGCGAGCCTGCGCCTGCGCCCGTACGGGTCAGCCGCCCCGCGGGGCCCGTACGGGCGCGGTGGTCCATGACCGGGGGGCTGACCCGGGACTGAGCCTGACCACGGGCATCGTGATGGGCGCGATCGTGACCGCCCGCAGAAGAAGGGATTACCCCGCCCGCAGAGACGCGGGAGGCGGCCACCCACGCCGGTGACCGCCTCCCGCGGTTCAGCTCCTCCTATGTCCGTTCGGCGGGGCTATTCGCCGCCCTCGCCGGTACGGCCGTCCTCGGCCTCCGAAGGGACAGTGGGCCCGCCGCCAACGGCCGCGGGCTTGCCGGCGTCCTCGCCCGCGTTCTCGCCCTCGACGGCCGCGTGGCCGTTCCCGCCGTCGATGGCGTGCCCGCCGCCATGACCGTTCCCGTGCCCGTCGGCGGGCGGGACCAGCGAGATGCTCTCGGCGAAGAGCTCGTGCACCTGCTCCTGCGCCTTGCCGAGGGCACCCCGCCGGGACGGCTCCGGTATGCCGTTGTCGTCCACCTCGCGGCCCACGGCGATCGGGGCCGGCGGCCTGGCCGCAATGACCGCGACCTCCCCCTCGTCCAGCGGGCGTTCCAGCTCGACAAAGGCACCGTTCGGCTGCTGCACGATGATGCCGGTCTCCAGGCCGTGCAGGAGCATCGATGCGTCCCGGCGCTGCAGCCCAAAGCAGATGCGCCGGGTGACCCAGAAGGCGATCACCGGCCCGATGAAGATCGCCCAGCGGGCGATCTCCGTGGTCAGGTACAGCGGGATCTGCAGGTGCACGGCGATGATGTCGTTGGCGCCTTCCAGCCAGAGAACGCCGTAGAAGGTGACCCCTCCCATGCCCAACGCGGTGCGGGTCGGAGCGTTCCGCGGCCGGTCGTTGACATTGTGGTAGCCCTTGTCCCCGGTCGCCCACCGTTCCAGCATCGGCCATATGGCCAGCCCGGTGACGAGCACGCCCAAAACAAGCAGGGCCGGCACGAGCACGTTCCACGCGATCGTATGGCCGCCGATATCCCAGGTCCAGCTCGGGAACATACGCAGTGCGCCCTCGAGCCAGCCCATGTAGAAGTCGGGCTGCGATCCAGCGGAGATCGCCACCGGCGTGTAGGGACCGACCTGCCAGATCGGGTTGATCTGCGCGAACGTGGCCAGCAGGGCGACCACCCCGAAGACGAAGAAGAAGAACGCGCCCGTCTTGACCATGAAGTATGGGTACATGGGCTGGCCGACGACGTTGCCCTCAGTGCGGCCCTTGCCCGGCATCTGGGTGTGCTTCTGGTGCACCATCAGGAACAGGTGCGCGCTGATCAGCGCCAGCAGCAGCCCCGGGATCAGCAGCACGTGAATGATGTAGAACCGTGTCACGAACTCGACGCCGGGGAACTGCCCGCCGAACAGGAAGAACGACAGGTACGTGCCGACCACCGGGATGCCCAGCAGGACACCCTCGGCGATCCGCACGCCGGTGCCGGACAGCAGGTCGTCCGGCATGGAGTAGCCTAGGAAACCCTCGAAGATGGCGAGGGTGAACATGACGATACCAATCAGCCAGTTGGTGTCACGGGGCTTGCGGTAGGCGCCGGTAAAGAAGATCCGCAGCAGGTGACAGAAGATCGCGGCCAGGAACAGGTCCGCCGCCCAGTGGTGGATCTGCCGCATGAGCAGTCCGCCGCGCACGTCGAAGCTGATCCGCAGCGTGGACTCGTACGCCTCGCTCATCCGGACGCCGTTCAGCTTCGTGTACGACCCGTGGTACACCACCTGGGTCATGCTCGGATTGAAGAACAGCGTCAGGAAGATACCGGTAAGGATCAGGATGATGAACGAGTAGAGCGCGATCTCGCCCAGCAGGAACGTCCAGTGGTCCGGGAAGACCTTCCGCAGCAGCGTCCGAACGCCCTTGGCGGCGTGCAACCGGTCATCGAGTTCGTCGCCCTGCTTTCGCAGTGGCTTCGGTATGGTCAGCCGCCCGTTGCTAGTGCTCATCCGCGCTCCCAGAAGCTTGGCCCGACCGGTTCGTGGAAGTCGCTCTGGGCCACCAGATAGCCCTGCGCGTCGGTCGTGATCGGAAGCTGTGGCAGCGGCCGCGGCGCGGGGCCGAAGATGACCGTGGCCCCCGTCGTGGCGTCGAACGTGGACTGATGGCACGGGCAGAGAATCCGGTGCGTCGTCTGCTCGTACAGCGCGGCGGGACATCCAACGTGAGTACAGATTTTAGAGTAGGCGACGATGTTGTCGACCGTCCAGTTCATCGAGTTCAGCAGCGTCCTCGGCCCTTGGTCCCCGTCGTCGTACCGGGTGGGTATGTTGAGCTGGCCGGGTTCCATCTTGATGATGATCGTGGTGGCCTTGGCCAGGGCTTCGTCGTCATCCTGGAAGCCATCCGGCACCACGGTGATCATCCCGCCCGCAGAGTCGAAATCGGCGGGCGTGATGGGCTGGTTCGAGCCGTAGACCAGCAGGCGCATGCCCTTTCTCCACACGGTGTTCCGCAGGCTCGTGCCGGGCAGCGGCCCGAGGTCACGCAGGATCACCAGCGGGGCGAGCACGGCCGGTATGGTCGCTGCGATCAGCGTCCGGCGCAGCAGCGGGCGCTTGGTGATCTGGCTGGTCTCCGCACCTTCGATGAACGTCTCCGCGAACGCCGCGCGGTCCTCCGGCGGGGAGGCCATCGGGTGGCGCTCCTCGGTGAGTTCCACCGGCGGCATGATGTTTCGGACCCAGATCACCATGCCGACGCCGATGGCGAGGAAAGCGAGCGACATCGCGGAGCCGAGCGCGAGGTTAGACCGCAGCACCGCGTCCAGGACGTTCCCGCCGTTGTGCACCTCGAGGCCGACGTAGGCCGCAACGAAGCCGACGCTGGCGAGCAGCGAGATCAGGAAAAGGGCCGCCGCGACCCGCTCCCAGTTCCTGGCCGAGATGGGGTCCGGGGGATCGGCCGGCAGTTCGTGCGGTTCGGGTGCCGCGGCCTCGCCGCTGTCGCCGGACCCGGGTTCCGTCAGCAGCCCGCGCGCGGGCGGGGGAGTACCGATCACGCGATGCGGAGCGGGCCGCTCCTCCGGCGTGCTGTCCAGGTCGCTGTCGTTGTCGCTCATCGGTTACCCGTGATTTCTCCCGTGCGCTCTTCCCGGCGCTTCGCGGTGATCCACATGGCGGCGAGGACGAGCGCGCCGATTCCTCCGAGCCATGCGACCAGCCCTTCCGTGGTCGGGCCGATGCGGCCCAGGCTGAATCCGCCAGGGTTAGCCTCGGCGCGCGTCTGCGTCACGTAGGCGATGATGTCGCGCTTGTCGCTGGGGGTCAGCGTGCTGTCGTTGAACACCGGCATGGCTTCCGGGCCGGTCAGCATCGCCTCGTAGATCTGCTGGTTGGTGGCCTGCGTCAGCGGCGGGGCGTACTTCCCGTCGGTCAGCGCGCCGCCCGCCCCGGCGTAGTTGTGGCACTGGGCGCAGTTCGCGTTGAACAGGCTCTGGCCGAGGCCGGTGTCCGCGCCGGCGGTGCTGTACTGGTCCGGAGTCGGAATCGCGGGGCCGCCGCCGAGCGAGGCGACGTAGGCCGCGATGGCGTAGATCTGCTGCTGGCTGAAGGTTACCGGCCTGCGCGGTGCCTCCGCGCCGACCTCCGCCAGCGGCATGCGGCCCGTACTCATCTGGAAATGGACGGCCGCGGCGCCCGCCCCGATCAGGCTCGGTGCCACGCTGCTGCCCTGTGCGTCCTCGCCGTGGCAGCTCGCGCAGGAGACGGCGAACAGAGCCTTGCCCGCCGAGACCTGGTCTAGTGACGGGTTAGGTGATGACGCCGACGCGCTGCCGCCGCCCAGCCCTGTGACAGCCGCGTACAGCATGCCGACCGCGACCAGCGCCAGCAGGACGGCTCCGTAGCCGAAGAGCGGGCGACGTCGCCGCGCGGTGATCCACCTCACTGCTGCCCTCAGTTTCCCGGATAGTTGTTCATTGGTGTCTTCGTGGCTTTGGGGGTCTTGGATGCATGGCGCGGACGTGAACTGCGTCACCCGGTGGCGGCATCCCCCGTCTTCAGGTCAGGTGGTTCAGTGGATCAGGTAGATGGTGGTAAACAGGCCGATCCAGACGACGTCGACGAAGTGCCAATAGTAGGAAACGACGATCGCGCTGATCTGCTGCTCCCGGGTGAACCGTTTAGCCGCGTACGTGCGGCCGAGCAGGAACAGGAACGCCACCAGGCCGCCGGCCACGTGCAGGCCGTGGAACCCGGTGGGGATGTAGAACACCGACCCGTACGCGCTGGACGAAACGGTCAGGTGCTCCTTGTGCACCAGGTCGAAGTACTCGTAGCTCTGGCCGAGGTCGAAGTACAGGCCCATCAGGAACGTGAGGACGTACCACTCACGCAGGCCCCACTTGCCCACGTTGAAGACGCTGCCCGCGCGCCCGACCTGGCCGCGCTCGACCGCGAACACGCCCATCTGGCAGGTGACGCTGGACAGCAGCAGCACGGTCGTGTTGATGGAGCCCAGGACGACGTTCAGGTGGGCGCCGGGCCACGGCAGGCCCTCGCCTTTCACAACGGAACGCACCGTGAAGTACATCGCGAACAGCGCCGCGAAGAACATCAGCTCAGAGGACAGCCAGATGATCGTGCCCACGCTGACCAGGTTCGGCCGGTTGGCCGGCGTGCGGGGTCCCGCCTGAGTTACGGATGCTGTCGCCACGACGTCATTATTACGACAACCCGTAGGCGTGCGGCAGCCGCCCCCCCAACTCAGCGACATTTATTTTTACGGAAGCGGCCTCAGCCGGCTCGGGCCCCGCCACGAAAGCACTCATCAGCCTGAGACGCCGGCCTTCACGCGGCGGGTGAATGACAGCCAGCCCCGGCGGTTGACCGCCAGCTCTGGCCCTCAGGGTCCTTGCTGTCGCGGGCCTCTCGGGCACATGGAACGGCACGAGCAGCGCCTGGAGCGGTATCAGCGCAGGCTCGCCCGCTGCCACCCGCTCGTGGGTGTGCCCGGATGCGGCGTCCTGCACCAGCGGGACGTGAACGCCGCGAAGAACATCGTTTTGGCCGCCGGGCTGGCGGCTTCTGCCTGCGGAGGCGGTGTAAGACGTGCGGGGGCAACCCCGGCGCGGTCGCCAGTGAAACAGGAACCCCAGCGGGTGACCGCTGGAATCCCCGTTCTTTAGGGCGGGGAGGATGTCAACGATAGACTCGACGCGGTGTCAAAGCATTGTCGCAGTTCAGGACCTTTCGGTTACCAGCGAGAAAGCAACCATTCTTGTGAAGGTCGTTGTTTACAGTCATGATGCCGACGTCCGGGCCCAGATCCGGCTGGCCATTGGCCGCCGCCCGGAGCCCGACGCGCCGGATGCCGAGATAATCGAGTGCGCCACCGAGCCAGCGCTGTTCCGGCTCCTGGACGAGGCCGGTGCCGAGGTGATGGTGCTCGACGGGGAGGCGCAGCCCGCCGGCGGGATGGGGGTATGCCGCCAGGCCAAGGACGAGATCTACGACTGCCCGCCGGTCCTGCTCATCACCGGGCGGGTCGACGACGGCTGGCTGGCGACCTGGTCCCGGGCGGACGTGGTGATCAGTCACCCGATCGACCCGCGGCAGCTCGCCCGGGAGCTGAGCGGCCTGATGCGCCGCCGCGCCGGGCGTTCCGAGATCACCAGCGCCTGACCGGCGCCGGCCATGGAAGCCCGAATGAGCTGGCCGGCGCTGATCGGCGCGCTCGTCAAGGGTGAGCCACTCAGCGCCGATGAGGCCGCGTGGGCCATGAACGAGATCATGGAAGGCGCGGCGACGGACGCCCAGATCTCGGGTTTTGCCATCGCCCTGCGCATGAAGGGCGAGACGCCTACCGAGCTGGCGGGCCTGGCCCGGGCGATGCTGGACCACGCGACGCCGATCAGCGTGCCGGGGCGCCTGGTCGACCTGGTTGGCACCGGGGCGGACGGGGCGCACACGGTCAACATCTCGACGATGGCCACGATCGTCGCGGCCGCCGCCGGCGCGCGAATGATCAAGCACGGCAACCGGGCCGCGTCTTCCAAGTGCGGCGCCGCCGACGTGCTGGAAGCCGTCGGGGTCGTCATTGACCTCCCGCCGGCGGCGACCGTGGAGCTCGCGGCGGAGATCGGGGCGGCCTTTCTTTTTGCGCCGCTGTACCACCCCGCCCTGCGTTACGCCGGGCCGAGCCGGAGCCAGCTCGGCGTGCCCACCGTGTTCAACTTCCTGGGGCCGGTCGCGAACCCGGCCCGCCCCCAGGCCCAGGCGGTCGGGGTGGCTGACGCCCGGATGGGCGGCGTTATCGCGGGTGTGCTCGCCGCCCGGGGTGCGAGCGCCCTGGTGTTCCACGGGGGGGACGGGCTGGACGAGCTGACCACGACCACGACCTCCTCGGTCTGGGTAGTGCACGGTTCGGCGGTGGCCACAGCCGAGCTCGACCCGGGAGAGCTGGGCCTGCCCCGGTCGAAGCCCGGCGACCTGCGCGGTGGCGACGCCGCCCACAACGCGGCCGTGTTGCGGGCCGTGCTGGCCGGCGAGGCGGGCCCGGTGCGCGACATTGTGCTGCTCAACGCCGCGGCGGCCCTCGCCGCCGACGAGGGCGTGCGCCGCCCGGAGGACCTGTACCCGGTGCTGTCCGCTGGCCTGGCCCGCGCCGCCGGAGCGGTTGACACGGGCGCCGCCGCGGAGCTGCTGGCACGGTGGATAAAGGCCAGCCAGCGCCTCGCCGCCGCGGTGTCGTCCTGAGGGCTGCGGTGTCGTCCTGAGGGCTGCGGTGTCCGTCCGCGGTCTGCGGTGTCCGTCCTGAGGTCTGCGCCGCCGCTCTGACGGCCTGGCCGGCGTCCGGTCGGCCGGCGCCTTCCGGTGGTTCAGGTGGTACCGGACCTTCCAGGGTTCAGCCGGCCTCGGCCGCCCCCAGGGAGAAGGCGGCCTCGAGGTCGTGCCGGGAGTAGGCGCGGAACGCGATGTGCGTCTCGGTGTGCGTGACGCCCGGCACCTTGTTGAGACGGCCGGGGATTACGTCGGCGAGCTGGTCGTGCCCGCGGACCCGGATCATCGCCACCAGGTCGAACTCACCGGTCACCGAGTACACCTCGCTGACCTCAGCGATCTGGGCGATCATCTCCGCGACCTCGGGGATGCGCTGGATGTCGGCCTTCACCAGAACGATCGCGGTGACCATTGCTGCCTCCCTGGCCTTTCCTCGCGCCCTCGTGTGCTTGGGCCCTCGTGTGCTTGGCTCTCGTGTCCTCGCGCCGTCCGCCGGGCCCGGCTCAGGGTACCGCCAGCCACTCGCTCAGCTCGTCGAGGGTACGGATTCCCAGCAGGGCCAGCCGCGTGATCAGCACGTCGAGCACGGCCGCGGTGGCCCTGGCGTCGGCCAGTGCACGATGGCGAGGCATTGCCGGAGTCTCGAAGAAGGAGGCCAGCGTGGCGAGCTTGCAGTCGGGCGTCTCGCCGACGATGAGGACCTGCCGGGCTACCGGCACGGTGTCCAGCACGGCGAACTCGGGCCAGGGCAGGCCGCATGCGGCGCACGCGGCGGTCAGGAAACCGAGGTCGAACGGCGCGTTGTGCGCGGCCAGCACGCACCCGCGCGCGAAGACCAGCAAGATCGGCATCACATCGGCGGCGGCCGGGGCGACGGAAACCATCTGGCTGCTGATCCCGGTCAGCGCCTCGATGTCGGCGGGGATTGGTGTGGCCGGATCGACCAGGGTGGAGAATTCCCCGGTCACCTCGCCCGCCCGGAGCTTGACCGCACCGATCTCGGTGATCCGCGCTTCGGCCGGCGACCAGCCTGTCGTCTCCACGTCGATCACGGCGAACTCGACCTGCGTCAGCGGGACGCCGGACAGCGGCAGGCCGGACAGCGGCAGGCCGGTCAGCGGCAGGCCGGTCAGCGACAGGCCAGCGGACCGGACAGCGGGCACCCGGACCGCGGCAGCCCAGGCGGGCCCGGCGAGCCCGGTGGGGCCTGTGAGGCCGGTGGGACCGGTGGGGCCGGTGGCGTGCAGATTGGTCACAGCTCCACGGTAGGACGGCCCACCGACATTTTGCGGACCGCCGCGCCGCTGGGCTGGGCCAGCAGACCCGCCGCGGGCTGGGCCAGCAGACCCGTCGCCCGGCCGTGGACCGTACCGCGCATGGCGAGGCCTGTTGCTTCGCGGGCCAGAATGTCAATGGCCCTTCTTAACATGAGCCGCGTCCATTGACGCGATGAACGGAGAGTCATGCTTATTGACTGCGGGCAATGTAAATTCCGCGCTGTGGCGTGCGGTGACTGCCTGGTCACGTTTCTCGTCGAAAGCGGACCACGTAACAGCGGCGGCCGACAGCAAAGCGACCGCCGCCGTAATAACGACGTAAGCAATGGCGACACTCGGCACAAAAGGGCTGATATCACGGCCGTTCCGCACCGGGCAGGTGGCGCCCCGGGCCGCGCCAGCCCGCCGGGGGGTGCCCCTGGCCGCCATGCCTTCGATGCCCTTGAGCTGCGCGGACTTAGTACATTGCCGCGGCGGGCCTGGTTCCGCCGCTACGGTACCGTCCTGAGAATAAGGCAGCGGGCGTGATTATAGCGTTATACGGTCTTGCCCGTGGGGTGACTGGCGAATCCGCGGCGACACTGGCCGAAACGGTTGAAACGGCTTATTGCTTTCACTAACGTCTCCTTCCGGTTACACCACTCAATTACCTCGGCCAGCCGGAGGTGCCGGGTGGTCACAGTCAGCAAGATTCGCCGGGGGAGAAAGGTGTCTGGCACGTGCGTGCGCCGCTACCGGGCATAAAGACCCGGCTTCGCATAGGTGTCGCGGCCGGGACGGCTGTTATGGCTGTCTTCGGCCTCAGCGCCTACGCCGTCACGGCTGGAGCGGCGCCACAGCCCTCTGTGTCCGAGGCACAGGCCAAGGTCAACCAGGACAACTCCCAGTACGACCAGGCCAATCAGCAGTACGACCAGGCCGTGCAGCAGGCCGGGCAGGCCCAGCAGAAGCTGGCCGCCATCAACAAGCAGGTCGCCGCTAACGAGGTCCAGTTCACGAAGCTGCGGGGCGCCGTCGCGCAGATCGCGGCTGAGAGTTACGAGAGCGGTGACACGACGTCAGTCGCCGGCCTGCTCACCTCGAACGATCCGAACACCGTGCTGAACGGCGCGTCGTTGCTGCTGGAGATATCCGGCAACCGGAACCAGCAGATGGAGCAGTTCCTCGCGGCCGTACGCCAGCTCAGGGACTCTCAGCAGCAGGCCCAGCGGACCGGGGACGGCCTGGCCGCGATCGAGCAGCAGAAGAAGCAGAACCAGCAGCGTGCCAGTCACATCCTGACCAACGCGAAAGCCGTGCTGGCCAGCCTGACCCCGCAGCAACAGCAGACGGTGGCGGCCAACACCATTGGCGCCGGCGCGACGACCGCGACGGCGTACACCGGGTCGACCGCTACCCAGGGCGGGAAGGCGGCGGCGTTTGCCGTGGCCGAAGCGCAGGCCGCCTGCCCGTACGTCTACGGTGGTACCGGGCCGTGCGGGAGCGGTTTTGACTGCTCGGGACTTGCCCAGGCCGCGTGGGCGTTGGCCGCTATCTCGATCCCGCGGACGACGTACGAGGATTGGGCCCAGCTGCCGCACATCTCCCTCTCGTCTCTCGAGCCGGGCGACCTGATCCTCTACGACGGCGAGGGGCACGTCTCCATGTACATCGGTAACGGGATGATCGTCGACGCACCGCATACCGGAGCCGACGTCGAGGAGATTCCCATGAACGAGGGCTGGTACGCGCAGAACACGGACGGTGCTGTCCGTCCCTAGGGCCGCAAGCCGCAAGGCCCGCAGGACCATGAGCCCGGCAGGCTGACCTGCCGGGCTCACTTGTGGCCGCGCCACCTGCCGGGCTCACTTGTGGCCGCGCCACCTGCCGGGCTCAGTTGTGGCCGCGCCGTCCCTGGTTGCCGGGCGCCCTAGACTCGGGCGCTATGCGCGGCACGCTGATCGTCACCAACGACTTCCCGCCCCGGCAGGGCGGCATCCAGTCGTTCGTGCACGGCCTGGCCTGCTTGCTGCCCCCCGGCCAGGTCGCGGTGTATGCGCCGGCCTGGGACGGCGCCAAGAACTTCGACGCCCGGCAGCCCTTCCCCGTGATCAGGCACCCGACGTCGCTGATGCTGCCCTTTCCGTCCGTGGGCCACCGCGCGGCCGCCGCGCTCCGCGAGCACGACTTCGACACCGTGCTGTTCGGGGCGGCCGCCCCACTGGGGCTGCTGGGACCCGTCCTGCGCCGCGCGGGAGCCACCCGGCTGGTGGCGCTCACCCACGGGCACGAGGCGGGCTGGGCCGCGCTCCCCGGCGCCCGGGGCCTGCTGCGCCGGATCGGGGACAGCGTTGACGTCGTGACCTACCTCGGCGAGTACTTCCGGTCCCGCCTGGCGCGGGCGCTGTCGCCGCAGGCCGCCGTGCGGATGGTGCGGCTGGCCCCCGGCGTGGACGTCGCCGCGTTCCGTTCCGGCCCGGCCGGAGGCCCGGCGTCGGCCGGGATCCGGCAGCGGCTGGGCCTGGCCGGCCGCCCGGTCGTGGTGTGCGTGTCCCGGCTGGTCCGGCGCAAGGGGCAGGACACCCTCATTCGTGCCTGGCCCGGCGTCCGCGCCGCGATCCCCGGTGCCCGGCTGCTGCTCGTGGGCGACGGGCCATACGGCCGTGGCCTGCAGCGCCTCGCCGCCGGCCTGGGGGTGGCCGATGCCGTCACCTTCACCGGCAGCGTCCCTGCGAGCGAGCTGCCTGGGTACTATGCGGCCGGCGACATCTTCGCCATGCCGTGCCGAACCCGCCGGGGCGGGCTGGACGTAGAGGGCCTCGGCATCGTGTACCTGGAGGCATCCTCTGCCGGGCTGCCGGTCATCGGCGGCGACTCCGGCGGTGCCCCGGACGCCATCCTGGACGGTGAGACGGGCTATGTGGTTCCCGGACGCAGCGTGACCGCACTCGCGGAGCGCCTCACCGAACTGCTGGGCGACCCGGCGCGGGCGCATGCGATGGGCCGCCGCGGGCTCGCCTGGGCCGAGCAGGAATGGGACTGGACCCGCGTGGCCGGCCGCCTGGACGCGATCCTGCGCGGCGACGGGTAGCGACCGCGGCGACGGGGTTTCCGGCGGCGCCGACGGCTAGGAGCTGGTCGATCGGCGGTCCGCCCGTCCCTGCTCGTGTCCGGACCTGTCGGCTCGCCGCTGCGGCACCCGGGGCTGGCGGTGATGATCGGGGTGCGGTCGGCGGTGACGACCGGAAGGTATGGCGAGTGACCGTGATGGCAGCGGCGCCAGCCAGGCGCAATCTCCCTGCGCTGGCGGGCCAGTAGCACCCGGACATGGCTGGTGACGAGACGCATCTCAGGCCGAGCCAAGATGGCCTAATATTTCAAGAAATATATTGCTAGTTTTCTGGGGCCAGCGTAACGTGGGTCGCAGGCATCGAGGTCCCGCTGTCGCCGACGGTCCGGCTGCTCGGAGTCAGTGAGGACCCGGTCATGGGCGAAGATCGACTCCACGTCGTGTTCGGGACCGGCCAGGTCGGCAACGCCCTGGCCGTGCGCCTGGCCGGGCAGGGTATGGCCGTCCGGGCGGTGTCCAGGCACCAGCCGCCCGCGCTGGCCGGCGTAGGTTGGCGGGCCGCCGATGCCGCCGACCCCGAGGCCGCCGCCGACGCGGCCAAGGGCGCATCGGTCATCTACCAGTGCCTGAACGCCCCGTACAACCAGTGGCCGGAACGGTTCCCCCCGCTGCAGCGGGGGGTGCTCGCCGCTGCCGAGCGTACCGGCGCGCTGCTGGTGAGCCTGGAGAACCTGTACGGCTACGGCCCGACCGGGGGCAGGCCGATGACCGAGGACCTGCCGCTGGCCGCGACGGGCGTCAAGGGACGGGCCCGGGCGGCCATGACTGCCGAGCTGCTGGCCGCCGCCGCAGCGGGCCGGGTCCGCATCGCGATCGGGCGGGCCTCGGACTTCTTCGGCCCCGGCGTCACCGAAGGGTCAACGCTGGGCGAGCGGGTGTTCGGCAACGCCCTGGCCGGCCGGCGTGCCGACTTCATTGGAAACCCGGGCCTGCCGCACACCTACAGTTACGTTCCCGACATCGCCGCCGGCCTGGCCATCCTGGGCACCGACGCGCGCGCAGTGGGTGAGGTGTGGCACCTGCCCGGCCCGGCGACCGGCACCACCCGGGCGTTGCTGGACCTGCTGGCCGGCCAGGTCGGGCATCCCGTCGCCGTCCGCTCGGTGCCCAAGCTGGCCGTACGCGCCCTGGGACTGGTCAACCCGGTGCTGCGGGAGCTGGCCGAGACCTACTACCAGTTCGACGAGCCCTTCGTCCTGGACACCAGCAAGTACCAGGCCGCGTTCGGGGCGGCCGGCACCCCGCTGGCGGACGCCATCGCCGCGACCGTGGCCTGGTACCGGACCCGGCCCAGCAGGCCATGACCACCAACCCGGAGGCGGCGAGCGCCATGACAACTCAGCCGGCCGATATCACAACCCAAACGGAAGCGATGCGCACCGCGGATCTGACTCCGGCTGCGGCGTGGTCGAGGCGGGTGCGGCGCATCGGCGGGCTCATCCAGGCCGCCTTCGCCGCCTTCTGGCTGGCGCGTGCGAGCCTAGCCATCGGCGGGCGCACCGGAGACGTGCTGATCGCCGTGTCCGGCATCGCGGTGATCGGCGTGTTCGCCTACGCGGCCAAGGTAACGGCCGGCACCGCCCCCCGCCCGGCCGGCCCGCAGGCCCGGCGGATCGAGCGGTCCGTGACCATCGCCACCGTCATCGAACTGGTCGCTGCCTTCGTGCTGCCTGTCATCGTCATCGCCGCTGGCCACTCCGACTGGGTGCTGCCGTCCATCGTGATCACCATCGGGCCGCTGCTGCTCTGGCTCGATCACCTGGTCCATATTCCCCGGTACCGCGTGGTTGGCTGGGTGCTGACCGCCGGGCCGGTCATCCTCGTCGCCACGATGTCGGGGTCAGCGCTCGCGGTGACCACCGGCATCGCCGCCGGCGTCGTGCTCCTGGGTACCGCCGCCGCCGGGTTCCACGACCTCGCGGGCCTGCGGCCGCCGGGTACGGCCCGGCTCAGCACCAAGGCCTGATGATCATGCCTCAGGCTGATGCCCACGCGGCCGGCTTCCGGCCCTTCTTCAACCCCGCCACCGGCGAGTGGATCACCTACACCGCTATCGCCGAGGACAACCACGGGCAGCTGGTCCGCTTCACCTGGCGCAGCGTGCCCGGCGGGGTGATCACCGAGCACATCCATCCCCGCCAGGAAGAGCGCTTCACCATCCTGGCGGGCCAGGCCCACTTCACCCTCAACGGCCAGGAACATATGGCCGCAGCGGGCGAGACCGTCGTCGTGCCGGCCGGCGTGCCGCATTCGGAGGGCAACCCCGGACCGGCCGAGATCGAGGGCATCGTCGAGCTGCGCCCGGCGCTGCGCGCCAAGGAACTGCATGAGGCCTTCGCCGGCCTGGTCGCCGACGGCAAGACCACACCGCGCGGCGCGCCGCGCAACCCGCTCCAGCTCGGCGCCACCTTCTGGCACTTCCGCCACGAAAGCCGGGTCACCTCACCGCCCATCCGGGTGCAGAACCTCATGCTCCCACCGCTGTGGGCGCTGGCCAAGGTCTTCGGCGTCCGCTCCTACTACGACCGCTGGGACAGCCGTATCCCAGACGCCGGCTCAGGCCACCCAGAACTACCCCGCAACTGACCGGCGGCGGTGTCCGCGTTCGCGGCCTACGCGCACCAGCCACGACCCGGCGGAGGCGCGGCTGGCTGATGTCACGGCGCCCGCCCTGGTCGTAATGGGCGAGCAGGACCCCGACTTTCCTGACCCACGGGCGGAGGCCGACTGGATCGCCCGCGCCCTGCACGGACAAGTCGCCATGGTGCCCGAGGCCGGGCATTACCCGCAGTCGCAGCGGCCCGACATCACTACCGCCGCAGTCCTGCGCTTCCTGGAATCGGTCAAGGCCCGTGCCTAGAGCAGGCTCATCCAGGCCAGCTGGGCCACGATCTGGGCTGATCCCCAGGGCGCGCTGGCGGTGTTGTAAATCGAACGATTCTCAGACACCCGCCCGGACGGGCCCCCGAGCCTGATTTCCGGCAGCTGGCAATGCGGCCGATCCCTACCCACTGCGGGCGTCCCAGTTTCTCCTTTACGGCAGCCACGATTAGGCCCAGAGGGCGTCGATGTCGGCGGCCCGGTCCTTGGCCACCACGTTCCTGCGCACTTTCAGCGAGGGCGTCAGCTGGCCGTTCTGCTGGGTGAAGTCGCCGTCCACGATGCGGAAGCGGCGGATCGACTCGGCCCGGGACACCGTGGTGTTGGCGTCGTCCACCGCCGCCTGGATCTCGGCCACCAGATCGGGATCGTCACGCAGCTCGGCTGCGGTCGCGCCGGCTGGCTTGCCGTGCTTTTCCTTCCAGGCCGCGAACGCCTCGTCGTCGATCGTCACCAGCGCCGCCGTGTACGGCTTGCCGTCGCCGACGACCATGCTCTGGCTGACCAGGAAGTGCGAGCGGACCCGGTCCTCCAGCGGCGCGGGCGCGACGTTCTTGCCGCCCGCGGTAACGATGATCTCTTTCTTCCGCCCGGTAATCCGCAGATATCCCTCATCGTCCAGCGCCCCGACGTCACCTGTGCACATCCAGCCGTCGTCGGTCAGGGCCTCCGCGGTGCCCTTGCTGTTGCCCCAGTAGCCCCCGAACACGGTCGGTCCCTTGATGAGTACCTCGCCGTCGTCGGCGATCTTCAGCGCGTTACCCGGTACCGGCAGCCCGACGGTGCCGATCTTGTTGACTCTCGGCCGGTTCACGGTTGCCGCCGCGGTGGTCTCGGTGAGCCCGTAGCCCTCCAGGATCGTGATTCCTGCGCCGCGGAAGAAGTGGCCCAGCCGCTCGCCCAGGGCGGAACCGCCGCAGACCGCGTACTGCACCTGGCCACCGACGGCGGCCCGCAGTTTGGTGTAGACGAGGCGGTCGAAGACCCCATGGGTGACCCGTAGGCCGGCGCCCGGGCCGCGGCCGCCCTGGGCCTGGCTGTCCAGGGCCCGGCTGTAGGCGATCGCCGTGCGTGCCGCCCTCCGGAAGATCGCGCGTTTGCCCTCGGACTCCGCCTTCTGCTCGGCGCCGTTGTAGACCTTCTCGAACACGCGCGGGACGGCCAGCAGGAACGTCGGCCGGAAGGAGCCGAGTTCGGGCAGCAGGTCGGTGACATCGGGGCTGTGCCCGAGGGTGATGCCGTCCTCAATGCAGCCCACCTGGATGACCCGTGCCAGGACGTGGGCGAGCGGCAGGAACAGCAGCGTCGAACCACCCGCGCTGAAGATCTCCGACACGGCCGCGATCGCGTTGCGTACCTCGGACAGCAGGTTGCGGTGGGTCAGCTCGCAGCCCTTGGGCCGCCCGGTGGTCCCGGAGGTATAGATGATCGTGGCCAGGTCGGCGGCGCCGGCTGCCGAGGCGCGCTCGCTGACCATGTCGTCGGCTACCGACGCGCCGTCGGCAGCCAGCACGTCCAGCCCGGGGGCCTTGTCACCCGCGTCCCGGGCGGCCTGCCCGCGTCCTTGCCCGGAGATCGGGCTGGCCTCGATCCGCCAGACGTGCTCCAGGGTGCTCAGCCGGTCGCGCAGCCCAGCGACGATCGCCTCGTGCGCCGCGGTCTCCAGGAAGATGGCCTTGGCGCCCGAGTCACTCATGATCCACTCGACCTGGTCGGCCGAGGACGTCTCGTAGACCGGCACGGTGACCGCACCGGCCGTCCAGATCGCGTAGTCGAGGACCGTCCACTCGTACCGCGTGCACGACATCAGGCCCACCCGGTCACCGACGGCAATCCCGGCCGCGATCAGTCCCTTGGCCAGTGCCGTCACCTCGTCGCGAAATTCGCTGGCGGTGACGTCCTGCCAGGTCCCGGCGCCGGTGCTGCGGCGCAGGGCGATCTGCTGCGGCTGGTCAGCGGCGCGCCTGGACACGACCTCAGCGAGATTCGCCGAATCAGGGATCTGCACGAGAGCCGGGATACTGTGCTGGCGTACCACGCTGTCTCCTTACCGGGTTCCCTTGCCGCCGCGCTCACGGTATCGCGTAAAGCTACCGGCCGGTAGAGCGAAATCCCGGTCACGGTCAGGTCCCGGCGCGGCGCGAAACCCGCATGATCAGGCTATCCGGGACCGGCTTAGCGTTGCCTCATGCGGATTCACGTGGTGAGCGACGTTCATGGCCGGGCCGACGCGCTGCCCGCGGTGGCGCGGGATGCGGACGTGCTCATCTGCCTGGGTGACCTGCTTCTGTTCATGGACTACGCCGACCATCGCCGCGGCATCTTCGCGGACCTGTTCGGCGCGGAGGAGGCCCGCACCTTCATGGCGCTCCGGCGCGCCCAGCGGTTCGACGAGGCGCGGGCGCTGTCCGCGCGGCTGGCCGCGCGGCTGCCGGGCGGCTCAGTGCGCGCGGCTATCGAGAAGGCGGCCGCCCGCCAGTACGCGCAACTGTTCGCCGCGCTGCCCGAGCCCGCGTACCTGACCTACGGCAACGTCGACATCCCGCGCATGTGGGCCGGGCACCTGAAGCCCGGTCATCAGGTTTTCGACGGCGCGCGGGCGGATCTGGACGGCTGGACGTTCGGATTCGTCGGCGGCGGCCTGATCTCCCGGTACCGGACGCCCAACGAGATCGACGAAGAGGCCTACGCCGCCAAGATCGAGGAGGTCGGCGCGGTCGACGTGCTCTGCACCCATATCCCGCCCGCGGTGCCCGAACTGCTCTACGACACCGTGGCGCGGCGGATGGAGCGCGGCAGTGACGCGCTGCTGGCCGCGATCCGGCGCACCCAGCCCCGGTTCGCGCTCTTCGGTCACGTGCACCAGCCGCTGGCGCGCCGGGTGCGGATCGGCGCCACCGAATGCATCAACGTCGGGCACTTCCGCGCCACCGGGCTGCCCTATGTCCTCCAGTGGTAGAGGTACGCTCGAAAGAAAGAACTGAGAGCGGAGCGGGAGGCGCCACGTGACCGAGCGGGACAGCCAGCCAGGCGGGGATCCGATTGGCGACCTCCAGCGGTGGCTGATGCGCTCGGGTGCGCGCAGTCTCAGCAAGGACCTCACGGCCCCGGTCCGTCGGGCACTGGGCCAGGAACCCTCCGGTAAGCGGGCCGACGTGTGGGAGACCGCCACGACGCGCCCCCTCCGCGACGAGGAAGCGCCCGAGTGCGCCTGGTGCCCGGTCTGCCGGGCCGCGCGCCGGTTGCGCGAGTCCCGCCAGGGCGGCCAGGGCTCACCTCTGGCTGGGGCCGGAGACGCGCTGGCCTCCGTCGTCCAGGAGGCCTATTCGGCCTTCGAAGCGGTCATGAAGCCGCCGCAGCACACGCATCCGCGGGACCGGCCCGCAGGGCCTGCACGGCCCGCAGGGTCCGCTGGGTCCCCCGGGCCGTCCGCCCGCTCCTGGTCAGACGCGACCGATCCCCCCGGAGAGGCTGGTCGTGTGCCTGACGATCGGCATTGATGTCGGGGGCACCAAGGCCGCGGCCGGCGTCGTCGGCGACGACGGCGGGATCATCGAGAAGCTGAAGCGCTCCACGCCCGCGGCCAGCCCGTCCGACACGGAGCAGGTCATCGCGGACGTCGTGAGCGTACTGGCGTCCCGGCACGACGTGGCCGCCGTCGGCATCGGTGCCGCCGGTTTCATCGACGAGACACGTTCCACCGTCCTGTTCGCACCCAACCTCGCCTGGCGCGGTGAGCCGCTCCGCGAGTCCGTGCAGGAACAGATCGGGCTGCCCGTGTTCGTGGAGAACGACGCGAACGCGAGCCTCTGGGCCGAGTCCCGGTTCGGCGCCGCCCGCGGCTACCGGGACGTGTTCCTGATCGCCGTGGGCACGGGCATCGGGGCGAGCATGCTGATCGGCGGGGACCTCTACCGCGGCCGGTTCGGCATCGCCGGCGAGCCCGGCCACTACCGGGTTGTCCCCGACGGCCGGCTCTGCGGCTGCGGCAACCGCGGCTGCTGGGAACAGTACTGCAGCGGCAACGCGCTGGTCGCCGAGGCGCGTGACTTCGCCCGGCGCAGTCCCGAGGGAGCCATGCGCCTCCTGCAGCTGGGCGGCGGAACGCCGGAGGGCATCTCCGGCCCCCAGGTGACTGAGGCGGCACGCGAAGGTGATCCGGCTGCGCTGCGCTGCTTCCAGATCGTGGGCAGCTGGCTCGGCCAGGGCATGGCCGACCTGGCCGCGATTATGGATCCGGGCTGCTTCATCATCGGCGGCGGGGTATCGGATGCGGGCAGCCTGCTCGTCGATCCGGCCCGGTGGGCGTACGAGAGATCGCTGCCCGGTCGCGGTTACCGCGATTTCGCTGACATCCGGCTCGCGGAACTCGGTTCCGACGCGGGCGTGGTGGGCGCCGCGGACCTCGCACGCCGGTACATCACGGCCCGGGCCTAGACGACGGCGCCGTCGTCGGGACCGGAACCGTTCGTCGGCTCGTCTCCCATCCGCAGCACCAGGACGGCGAAACCGCCCACGAACGCGCCGATGGCGAGGAACGCCGCCACCGCGGGCACGGTCCATCCCACCGCCGTCGCGATCAGCAGGTACGCGGGCCCGCCGAACAACGCGACCCACGCGCCCTTGCTGAGCGGGTCCAGCTTGGGCAGCGGCGGCGGCGGGGGCGGGAAGTAATGCTCCTCCTGCGAGTCCGGTCCCGGCGCGGTCCACTGGGCCGCCTCATCCGGAGGTGACGGGGCACCGTGCGCGGGGCCAGCGCCGTTCCGGCCCGGAGTCAGGCCCGGCCCGGAACGGCCCAGCGGCCCGGAACCTCCCAGCTCGCCGGGGGCACCGAGCTCGCCAGGGGCACTCAGGCCGCCGGGAGCACCCAGCTCGCCAGGGTCATTCAGCGTGGGGGGGCCACTGAGCCTTCCGGTTCCGGGACCGTTCAGCTCGCCGGGGCGCGGCCGGTCCGGGTCACGCACCGGGTCGGTCGGGGCCGCGGGGCGGATGCCCGGCGGTGCTTCGCTGACCGGGAACGGGCCGGTTGCCTGCGGGGATTCCGGGGTTTGGGGGGATCGTGTGACTTGAGAGGCGCCAGGGATGGGAGCGCTGTCCGGTTGCGAGAGGTTCTCCCGCTCCGGCCACGGGCAGCCGCCCTCAATGTGCGCGGGTGCGTCGTAATTCGCGATCAGGTCGAGCCAGGCCGCTTCTTCGTCGTTCTCGCCGCTGCTCACGTCCTTGTCTCGCACCTCCCTCCCCGGCTACGTGGTCTCCGGCACGGTGCCGCCGGCGGACCAGGTCTTGTCCCGGCAGTGGTCCCGGACAAACTGCATGCTTCCGGTAAAAATAGCCTGCGCATCATTATCCATTGTCGCAACGTGATAACTATCGCTGCAGGCCCGTACGGTCAGCAGGCCGGGGGTCAGGGCCGCCTCCAGCGCCCGCATGCTGGCCGGCCCGACCACGTGGTCCTCGCTGCTCCGGTAGGTCAGCACCGGCTGGGTGACGCTGGCCAGATCGCGGGTGGTCTGCCGCCACATTTGCGGCAGCGACGCGGCCGCACGAACCGGGACCCGGTTGTAGGAAAGCTCCGCCACGCCCGGCTTCTTGATGTCGCTGCCGACCCCGGGCAGCGACGGCAGGACGTATTTGAGCACCGGGGCCAGCAGGAACAGCCTGGTGTCGGGAGCCAGCGACGGATTGACCAGCACCAGGCCGCTGATGTCCGGGCTGTGGCATTCGGCGAGCCGCAGTGCGAGGCAGCCGCCCAGCGAAAGGCCCATCACAAACACCTCGGAGCACTGTGCGCGCAGCCCGGCCAGGGCCTGCTCGACCGCCGCGTACCAGTCGGCCGCGGTGGTCCGCGCCATGTCCTGCCAGGTCGTACCGTGCCCGGGCAGCAGGGGCACGGACACGGCCAGCCCGTCCTCGGCCAGGAACTCCGCCCAGGGGCGCAGCGATTGCGGGCTCCCCGTGAACCCGTGACAGAGCAGCACCCCGACGGCACCGCCCGTGCGGTAAAACGGCTCCGCACCTGGCAACAACTCGGCCATGAACCGCCGCTCCCTCCCCCCCGTGGTCACCGGCCGGTGCTAGGCATCGTCGCATGCGGGCGGCCAGATCGCACCCCGCGTGGCGGTAAAAACACCGCCGAACGTGCGAATATTTGGGCGTGTATTACAAACTCGCGCAGCTTACCCTCGGCGTAATGCTCAAGATCGTTTTCCGTCCCTGGGCGGAGGGTGCGCGGAACGTGCCCCGGCGCGGGCCAGCCATCATGGCGAGCAATCACCTCTCGTTCGCCGACCACTTTTTCGGCCCGCTGCCGCTGCGGCGGCAAGTGATCTTCCTGGCCAAGGCGGAGTACTTTACCGGCCGCGGGATCAAGGGCCTGATCAGCAAGGCCTTCTTCAGCGCCCTCGGCCAGATACCCATCGACCGGGGCGGCGGCGCGGCCAGCGAGCGCGCGATCCGGACCGGCCTGCGCGTGCTCGCCGATGGCAAGCTGCTCGGCATCTACCCGGAGGGCACCCGCAGCCCGGACGGCCGGCTCTACCGCGGCAAGACCGGCGTCGCCCGGCTGGCCCTGGAGGCACAGGTCCCGGTGATCCCGTGCGCGATGGTGGGCACGTTCGAGTTCATGCCGTCGGGCCAGACCCGGCCGAACTTCAGGGTCCGGCCCGGCGTACGGTTCGGCGAGCCGCTGGACTTCTCCCGGTTTTACGGGATGGTGTCGGACCGCCGCGTGCTGCGGGCGGTCACCGACGAGGTGATGCACGTCATCGAGAAGCTCTCCGGCCAGGAATACGTGGACATTTACGCCCAGCAGGCCAAGGAGAAACTGGCGGCGGATGCCCAGCAGCTGGCCGCGGGCGGGCCGCCGCCGGGAACCGCGGCCGAGCCGCCAGGACCGCCGCCGCAAACGCCCCCGGAACCGCAGCCCGAAACGCCCCCGGAAACCAGGTCATAAGGCCCGGCCCGCGGACCCCGGCACGGGCTAAGGTGGCCCCATGAGAGTGGGAGTCCTTACCGGTGGCGGCGACTGCCCCGGCCTCAATGCTCTTATCCGCGCCGTGGTCCGTAAGGGCGTGCAGGAGTACGGATACGAGTTCGTCGGCTTCCGTGACGGCTGGCGCGGCCCGCTGCAGGGGGACACCGTCCCCCTGGATGTTCAGGCCGTCCGGGGCATCCTGCCGCGCGGCGGGACGATCCTGGGCACGTCGCGGACCAATCCCTTCGCTGACCAGGGCGGTGAGCGCTCGGGCGTGGAGCGGATCAAGGACAACCTGGCCGGCCTCGGGGTCGATGCTCTGGTCACGATCGGCGGCGAGGACACCCTCGGCGCCGCGACCCGGCTGTACGCCGAGGGCATCAACGTCGTCGGCGTACCCAAGACGATCGACAACGACCTGGGCGCCACCGACTACACGTTCGGCTTCGATACCGCCGTGAACATCGCGATGGAGGCCATCGACCGCCTGCACACGACGGCCGAGAGCCACCACCGTGCGCTGATCGTGGAGGTCATGGGCTGGCATGCCGGCTGGATCGCACTGCATGCCGGGATCGCCGGCGGCGCCAACGTCATCCTCATCCCCGAGAAGCCATTCGAGATCAAGAAGGTCTGCGAGTACGTCGAGCACCGATTCCAGACGCGGTACGCGCCGATTGTCGTCGTCGCCGAGGGTGCACACCCGGTCGAGGCGGACATCGCGGTCGCCGAGAAGGATCTCGACGCGTTCGGCCACGTACGGCTGGGCGGCGTCGGGCAGATGCTGGCCAACGAGATCGAGGCGCGGACCGGCGCGGAGGCCCGGGTCGCTGTGCTCGGCCACATCCAGCGCGGCGGCACCCCCACCGCGTTCGACCGGGTGCTCGCCACCCGGTTCGGCGTGCACGCGATCGAAGCGGTCCACGACGGCGCGTTCGGCAACATGGTGGCCCTGCGCTCCACTGACATCATCCGGGTGCCGCTGAGCGAGGCGACCGCCGAGCTGAAGACCGTGCCCCCCGAGCGGTACGCGGAGGCCGAAGTCTTCTTCGGCTGAACGCACCGTGCCGGGTCAGGCGACCGTCATGGAGGTTAACCACCGGCGGCGGACGGCGGCAAACCGTTTTCCGCGCCCGCCCCGGAGAGCGCCGCCGGTTCCCTCCCGGAAGGCCTCGCCCGTCCCGTACCGGAGCGCCGGACCACGGCCGTACGGGTGTGTCACGCCGGCTGAGAAGCCGGCGTCGAGGGTGATCGTGCTGCCCTTGGTCGCCTGGTCGTGCGGGGAGTAGGCGAACACCTTGTTGAACGGCCCGAACCGGTTCACCGTCAGGTCGAAGCCGAGCTTCATCAGCTTCTGCCGCGCCTCGTCGATGCCCATGCCTTCCACGTTCGGGATGGCGACCTGGGGCGGCCCGGCCGACACCCCGATTGTCACTGTCTCGTTGACGGTGATCGGCGTGCCCGGGCCGGCGACTGCCAGGTGATGGTGCCCTGCGGCTGGGAGCTGCCCGTGTCCTGCTGGACGTTGAGCGTGATGCCGTTCTGCGACGCCCACTGCTGGATGCTCTGCTGGTCCTGGCCGCGGAAGTCGGGCAGCGGAGGGCCCTCGCTGACCGCGATGGCGATGGGTGTCCGCTGGGGCGAGGACAGCCCGGCGGCCGGCTGGGTGCTCACCACGATCCCGGCGTCGACCGAGCCGGACGGCACCTTGCGGATCTGCCCGGGGGTCAGTCCGGCGTTGCGCAGCGCCTGCTGAGCGTCGGCGAGCTGCTGTCCGGAGACGTCAGGCACCTTGATCATCCGGGGCCCGGCGGACTGGATGATGGTGATCGCCGATCCCTTGTGGACGCGGCCGCCCACGGCCGGCACCGTGCGCGCGACCGTCCCGGCCCGCGCGTTATTGTCCGTCACCGCCGCGCCCATCCGGACGGTGAAGCCGTCGGCGCGCAGCGCCGTGACGGCGGCGCCGTCCGTCATGCCCGCGACGGCGGGGACCGTGGTGTAGCCGCCCTGGGTGTACCACCACCCGGCGCCCCCGGCCGCCGCGAAGACGAGCACCGCCAGCAGGGCCATCAGCAGCCAGACCCGTCGCTTGCGCCGGTGACCGCCAGTGCCGCCGTAGCCGTCGTAGCCGCCCGGGTCGTCGCGCCCGGCGATGACCGTCTGGCCGTCGCCGGGGATCCCGAGGACCTGCGTGTGGTTCTCGACCCGGTATCCCGGAGCCCGGTATCCCGTGGCACCATATCCCGGGCCGCCGGTGGCCCCGTATCGGGTGGCCCGGTGCGCGGCGGGGCCGGTCCCGGGCCACGCGGCCGCCGGGGCGGCCCACCGGCCGTCGTCCGGCAGCCCGCGCGTGACGTCGTAGACCAGCCGGAGGAAATCCGTCGCGTCCGCCGGGCGCCCCCGAGGGTCCCGGCTGGTGGCCTGCAGGACGAGCCGGTCAACCTCCGGCGGAATGCCCTGGACGAACCGTGAGGGGGCCGGGACCGTCTCGTTGACGTGCTTGTACGCCACCGCCAGCGGGCCGTCGCCGGTATGTGGCTTGACCCCCGTGAGCAGCTCGAACAAGACGATGCCCGCCGCGTAGACGTCGGTGCGGGGGTCGGCACTGGTCCCGGTGACCTGCTCGGGGGCCAGATACGCCACGGTGCCGATGATCACGCCCGTCCGCGTCTGGCTGCTGACGGACAGCGCCCGGGCCAGGCCGAAGTCAACCACCTTCAGGTGGCCGTCCGGCGCGATCAGCACGTTCTCCGGCTTGACGTCCCGGTGCACGATCCCGGCGGTGTGCGCGGCCGCCAGGCCCGACAGCAGCGGCACCATGATGGCCAGCGCCTCACGGGGCGGGCACCAGCCGCGCTCGCCGAGCAGGTCGCGCAGGGTGCGGCCGGGCAGGTACTCCATGGCCAGATAGGGGCACGGGCCGTCCCGGCCCTGGTCGTAGACGGAGACCACGTTCGGGTGCGAGAGCCGCGCGGCCGACTTGGCCTCACCGATGAACCGGCCGACGAAATCCTCGTCGCGTGCCAGGTCGGCGTGCATCACCTTGAGCGCGACCCGGCGGTCCAGGCGGGTGTCGATGGCGCGGTACACCGTCGCCATGCCCCCGAGCGCAACCTGCGCTTCCACCTGGTAGCGGCCGTCAAGCAGCCGCCCGACCAGGGGATCCGCGAGCGTGGTGTCCATCGGCGCCAATTGTACGAGCAGGTCAGCCGCGCTGGGCTGGATTACCCGCTTTGCGGTTCGCCGCTCGCCGGAGGTGATGAGGCGCTGGCGTAGCGCCGGGCCGGGACGCGCCCAGCCAGCCGGGCCATCCGCCCGGCGATGACGGCGTGCCGCATCGCCCCGGCCATCTGCTCCGGCTCCCGGGCCCGCGTCACCGAGGTCGCCAGCAGCACCGCGGCACAGCCCAGTTCCATCGCGATCGCGGCGTCGCTCGCGGTCCCGATGCCGGCGTCGAGGATCACCGGGACGCCGGCCTCCTCCACGATCAGCTCGATGTTGTGCGGATTCCGGACGCCGAGCCCGGAGCCGATCGGCGCGCCGAGCGGCATGACCGCGGCGCAGCCGGCCTGCTCCAGGCGCCGGGCCAGCACCGGGTCGTCGCTGGTGTACGGCAGGACGGTGAATCCCCGCGCCACGAGCGGGCCGGCCGCGTCCAGCAGTTCCACCGGATCCGGCAGCAGGGTGCGCTCGTCCGCGATCACTTCGAGCTTCAGCCACCGGGTGCCGAGCGCCTCGCGGGCCAGTTCGGCGGTGCGCACCGCTTCGGCTGCCGTGTGGCACCCGGCGGTATTCGGCAGTACGCGGATACCGCGCCCGGCCAGCAGGTCCAGCACCGAATGCCCGCTGCCCGGCGCGACGCGGCGCATCGCCACGGTCGTGATCTCGGTGCCCGACGCCGACAGCGCCCGGTCGAGGACGTCCATGCTCGGCGCCCCGCCGGTGCCCATGATGAGCCGCGAGGCGAACTTCTCGCCGGCGATTACGAGCGGATCTTCCATTCAGCCTCCCTGGACCGCGGTGAGCACTTCGACCTGGTCACCGTCCGCCAGCGGGGTGGAATCCCAGGCGGAACGCCGCACCACCTCGCCGTTGACCGCCACGGCGACGCCGCTGGGCGCGCTGGTCAGCAACCGGACCGCGGCTGCCGCCGTCGCGCCGTCGGCCAGCTCGAACGCGCGCCCGTTGACGACGACGTTCATCCGGGCCGTCCCCCCTGATCAGGCCGGCCCCCGGGTCCGGGACGGCTCTGCTGGAAGCGGCCGATCGTGAAGTGCGCCGCCCCGTCGGGCAGCCACCCGGTCTCCAGATATTCCGCGATCACGTCGGCGGTGACCGGCGTGAGCAGCACCCCGTTGCGGAAATGACCGGTCGCCAGCACCAGGCCGGCCGCGGCGCACGGGCCCAGGATGGGGGCGTTGTCCGGCGTTCCGGGCCGCAGCCGCGCGACCGCGTCGGTGAATTCGAGCTCGGTGATGCCCGGCACCAGCGCCCGCGCGTCCCGCAGCAGTTCCCACAGGCCGCCAGCCGTCACGTGGGTGTCCGGGCCGAGTTCTTCCTGGGTCGCGCCCACCACCAGCTCGCCGTCGTCACGCGGCACGAGGTAGACCGGCGAGCCCCTGACGATGCCGCGCACGGTCCGGTGCAGGAAGCCGTCCGGGGCGCGCAGCCGGACCACCTGCCCCTTGACTGGCCGGACCGGCGGCACGCAGTCTGCCGGGAGCCCTTCGATGGCCGCCGAGTTCCAGCCGGTCGCGAGCACGGTCCAGTCCGCCGTGATCGTCGTCCCGTCGGCGAGACAGACGCCGCGGACCCGCCCGCCACCCTGCGGGCCCTCTCCGTGCGGGCCCGGTCCTGCCGAACCCCCATCCGGCCCGGGTCCTGGTCCGGTGCCGGGTCCCGCCGGGGCCCGTTCGGCATCATGAATTATCTGCGCGACGGGCTGCCTGATCAGCCGGACCCCGGCCTGCGCGGCTGCGGCCAGCAGCACGCGCGTGAGCAGCCGTGGGTTAATCGAGCCGTCCGTCTCGGCGAGCAGACCACCGCGTACCGACGGGTCCAGCATGGGCTCCAGGCGGCGGCATTCCCGCGTCGTCAGCCGGCGGCCCGGGACGCCGAGGCTGTCGTGCAGCGCGTGCAGCTCGTCGATGACAGCGAGGTCGTCGGCGTCGTAGCCGACCTGGAGGGTGCCGGTCTGGCGGAAACCGGTCGGCTCGCCCGTGGCCGCGGTCAGCTCGGAAACGAAGCCGGGGTAGCGCTGCAGCGACGCCGCGCCGAGTGCGAAGAGCTCCTTTTCCGTGTAGCTGGCTTCGGACACCGGTGTGAGCATGCCGGCGGCGGCATGACTGGCGCCCTGGCCGGGGAAGGGGTCGGCGACGGTCACGCTGAACCCGCGCTGGGCGGCGCGCCAGGCGATGCCCAGGCCGATCACTCCGCCGCCGGCCACGATCACTGTCACCAATCGCCCTCGCTCCCTTCGCCGGCATGATCCGGATCAGGTTCTGCGGTCGGAAACTCGCCAGCTTCCCTCTCAGCCCAGTCTCCACCGGACTCCCGCGCGTTTGCGCCTAGCCTATGTCGTCATGCAGGTCGTCATCGCTGGCGGGGGGCTGGCCGGGCTCCGGACCGTCGAAGAACTTCGGGCGCGGGACTTCGGCGGCCCGATCACCATGATCGCCGCCGAAAACAGGCTCCCGTACGACCGGCCGCCCCTTTCTAAGCAGGCTCTGTCTGAGCAGGCACTGTCCGAACGGACATTGCCCGAGCAATCACCGCCTGTGCGGCCCGCGCCCGGGGAGTTTCTGGTCGGCGAGGCATTGCCGGGGGAGGTTCTGGCCGGGGAGCCGGACGCGGCCGAAATCAGCGCCGAGCTGGACACCACGCTCCGGGCGGACTTCACCGCGCTGGACGTCGACCTGCGGCTGGGCGAGCCCGCCACCCGCCTGGAACTGGCCGGGCCGGGCGGCTCGCTCCGGCCCGGCGGGGCCGGCGCGTCCGGCGGGGCCGGCGCGTCCGGCGGGGCCAGCGGGTCCGGCGGGTCCGGCGGGGCCAGCGGGTCTGGTGCGGCCAGCGCGGCCAGCGGGTCCGGCGCGGCCAGCGCGTCCGGCGGCCTGGTGCGCACGGCGCGCGGCGCGTACCCGTTCGACCGCCTGGTCGTGGCCACGGGTGCGGAACCCGTCGTCCTGCCGGGTCCCGGGCGCCAGCGGTTTCTCCGCACCCACGAGGACGCGGTGGAACTGCGCGTCCGGCTGCGGCCCGGGGTGCGCCTGGTCGTCGTCGGAGCGGGCTGGATCGGGGCCGAACTCGCCACCGCCGCGGCCGCCCGCGGCTGCCGCGTCACCGTCGTGGAGGCCGGGCCGGCCCCGCTGGCCGGCGCGGTCGGTGCCGAGGTGGGCGCCCAGACCATCCCCTGGTACGAGGCCGCCGGCGTCGAGCTGCGGACGTCGCAGGCCGTCGAGTCGGTGGAGGACGGCGGCCTGGCCCTGGCCGTCGGCGGGTGGATTCCCGCCGACGAGATCGTCACCGCGGTCGGGGTCCGCCCGGCCGTGGCGTGGCTGGCGGGCTCCGGCGTCCGGCTCGACAACGGGGTCGCCGCCGACGAGCACCTGCGCACGTCTGTGCCGGGCGTGTACGCGGTCGGCGACTGCACGTCGTTCCTGTCGGTCCGGTACGGCCGGCGGCTGCGTTTCGAGCACTGGGATATAGCGCTGCAGGCTCCGCGGGTGGCGGCGGCCAACGTCCTCGGCGCGGAGGAGGTCTACGACCCGGTGCCCTACTCCTGGTCGGAACAGTTCGGCCGGATGATGCAGTACGCCGGGTACCACGGAGCCGCCGACCGGTTGGTCTGGCGCGGTCCCGGCCCGTCGTCGTCCGGCCCGTGGACGGTCTGCTGGCTGTCGGGACCCCGGCTGGTGGCGCTGCTCGCGGTCGACCGTCCCCGCGACCTGGCCCAGGGCCGTCGCGTGATCGCGTCCGGAGCGCCCGTCGACGCCAGCCTCCTCACCGATCCGGCCGTCCCGCTGAAGAACGCCACCATCGGCTAGGTCAACTAGGCTGTGCATCCGTGCTTTTGCTTGCTTTCGATACCGCGACCCCCGCCGTCACCGTGGCCCTGCATGATGGACGGCGTGTGCTGGCCCAGACCGTGACGGTGGATGCGCGCAGGCACGGTGAACTGCTGGCCCCGTCCATCGCCAAGGTCGTCGCCGACGCGGGCGCTGAGCCGGGCGACCTGACCGCGATAGTGACCGGCGTGGGCCCTGGTCCTTACACCGGGCTGCGGGTGGGCGTGGTCACTGCGCGGGTGTTCGGCCGGACGCTCGCCATACCCGTCTGCGGTGTCTGCACACTCGACGTCCTCGCGCGCGCCGCCGTGCCCGCCGCGGCGGGCCGGGAATTCCTGGCCGTGACCGACGCGCGCCGCAAGGAGCTCTACTGGGGCCGCTACGACGGGTCAGGATCGCGGATCTCCGGGCCCGCCGTCAGCCGCCCCGCCGAGATTCCCGGCGGCGCGGGGCTGCCCGTCGCGGGACAGGCGGCGTCGCTCTACCCGGACGAGCTCGGCGAGCCGATCTGGCGCGAGCACCCGTCCGCGGCCGTGCTGGCCGAGCTCGCCGCCGAGCGCCTCAACGTTGCCGGGACTGGGCTCGGCGAGTCCGGGGCTGAGTTCAGCCGCCCGGAGACCGGGCCCAGCGCGCCCCGGACCGGGCGGGCGCTTCTACCGCCCGAGCCGTTGTACCTGCGCCGGCCGGACGCCCGGATTCCCGGCCCGCCGAAGCGGGTGACGTCGCTGTGAGCATGCGGCTACGGCCACTGCGCTACGACGATCTGGCCGCCGTGCTGGACCTGGAACGTTCGCTCTTCCCCGACGACGCCTGGTCGCCGGGCATGTTCGCCGAAGAGCTCGCCATGCAAGGACGCGGGCGCCACTACGTGGCGGCCGAGGAAGGAAGCAAACTCGTGGGATACGCCGGGATGATGCTGCCCGGTGGCCGCCAGGCCGAGGTGCTGACGCTGGCCGTCAACACGGCGCACTGGGGCCGGGGGATAGGTCCCACACTGCTGACCGATCTGCTGGATGAGGCGGGCCGCCACGACTGTACGGAAGTGATCCTCGAGGTGCGAGCCGACAACCCGCGGGCTCAGAACCTCTACCGCCGGTTCGGTTTTTCCGACGTCGGAATCCGGCGCGGCTACTACCAGCCCTCAGGTATGGACGCGATCGTGATGCGCTGTGGCCTCGGCGAACCCGTCCTGCCCGATAGCGCCGAGGCCGCCGGCGAACCCGCCCTGCCCGATAGTGCCGAGCCCGCCGGGGGTGCCGTCCCGGCCGATAGCGCCGGGCCGGCCGGAGGCGCGGCGCCCGCAGAGGGTGCGCGATGAGCGGCCCGCTCGTTCTCGGCATCGAGACGTCCTGCGACGAGACCGGAGCCGGCCTGGTGCGCGGCCACGAGCTACTGGCCGACGCGGTGGCGTCCAGCGTCGACGAGCACGCTCGGTTCGGCGGCGTCGTGCCGGAAGTAGCCAGCCGGGCTCACCTGGAGGCGATGACCCCGTCCGTGGACCGGGCGCTGACCCAGGCCGGAGTCACGCTGGCCGACGTGGACGCGATCGCGGTGACGGCGGGTCCTGGGCTCGCGGGTGCCCTGCTGGTGGGGGTGGCCGCGGCCAAGGCTTACGCGCTCACGCTCGGCAAGCCGCTGTACGGCGTCAACCACCTGGCCGCGCACGTGGCCGTCGACCAGCTTGAGCACGGCCCGCTGCCGGCGCCGGTCATCGCCCTACTCGTCTCGGGCGGCCATTCGTCGCTGCTGCTCGTCCCCGACGTCGCCGGTGAGGTGATATCCCTGGGCGCGACCGTCGACGACGCCGCCGGTGAGGCGTACGACAAGGTCGGCCGGGTGCTAGGCCTCCCGTTCCCGGGTGGGCCGCCCATCGACAAGGCGGCCCGGTCCGGCGATCCGGCCGCGATCGCGTTCCCGCGGGGGAAGTACCACGACGGGTCGCTCGACTTCTCGTTCGCCGGACTTAAGACGGCCGTGGCCCGGTGGGTCGAGGAACGCGCCGGGCGGGGTGAACCGGTCCCGGTAGCCGATGTCGCCGCGTCCTTCCAGGAGGCGGTGGCCGACGTCCTGACGCGCAAGGCCGTCGCCGCCTGTCTCCAGCACGGAGTCGGCCACCTGGTCATCGGCGGCGGCGTGGCCGCCAACTCCCGTCTGCGCGCCCTGGCCGAGGAACGCTGCACAGCCGCCGGCATTCGCCTGCGCGTCCCGCGTCCGGGCCTCTGCACGGACAACGGCGCGATGGTGGCCGCCCTCGGTTCCGAACTCGCTTCGCGGGGCCTTCCGTCGTCGCCGCTGGACCTGCCCGCCGACTCTGCTCTCCCCATCACCGACGTAGTCGTCCACTAGCCCACCACTAGCCCAGGCTCCGTTCAGCCCCGCTGCCTGACCGCTCCAAGCCCCCGCCGTCCATTCCCCGCCCGGCGCGGCCGCTACCGAGACCGGCCGCACCTTGACCTTCAGCCGGCCGGCCACGTTATCGCCATCAACGGTGTCGACCTGGGCCCCCGGCATGCAGGGTGCGACCTTCTCCACGTCGAGCAGGACGTTCCACGCCTGGTCCGGCGGGACGGGGACGGTGAACGAGTGATCAGTCCCGGCGCAGGCCGATGCCCGCCTCGACCCTGCCGTCCGGGTAACCGAGGAAGCGGACGTCGTGCACGCCCACGCACTTGGCCGCCGCGATCTGCTCCGCGCGGCGCAGCGGCGCCATCCCCGCCCGCGGGAACGTCTCGTCGAATCCGCCCGCGTCGCCGTCGGTGACAATGCAGTAGACGACATCGATCCCCGCGCCGGTCCAGGCCGCGATCGTCCCCGCTGCGCCGAAGTCCAGGTCGTCGGGGTGTGCCGCGATGGCGAGCACCCGGCTGATCTCAGAGTCGTCTCGCACATCCGTGATCCTACGGAACTGCTCCCGGCCCGGGCGGCACGGCATCCTCCGCTACGGGTTCCGCGGAATTCCTGCGGCGGGGGCGACCGGTATCCGGCTACGGATGCCGTAGATCATCGCTCTTTTACCCGCGCATCCAGCGGTGAAATGTACATATTACGACTGAAAACCTCGTGGTCGGCGGTTTCATGTGCTAGAACCGTCGTCAGCAGATCACGCTAAAAGGGGGGTGACGAGATGACCGCGGCCGAGGAAGCCATCGGGCCAACCGAGGAGCAGATCGGGAAAGGCCTCAAGCCCGGAGCTCTCGGGCTCGTGTCCAGCATCGTTATGGGCGTGGCGTCGACCGCCCCCGCGTACAGCTTGGCGGCCACCCTCGGTGTCATCGTCGTGGCCGTCGGCCTGCAGTCGCCCATCGTGGCGGTCCTGGCCTTCGTCCCGATGCTGCTCACCTCCATCGGCTACAGCGAACTGAACAAGGCGGACCCGGACTGCGGCACCACGTTCACCTGGGCCACCCGCGCATTCGGCCCGCGGACGGGCTGGGCCGGCGGGTGGGGCATCATTGCGGCCGACATCCTCGTCATGGCCAGCCTGGCGCAGGTGGCGGGGCAGTACGTGTTCCTGCTCGTCGGGGCGAAGGGTATCGGCTCGGACCCGACCAGCCCCTGGGTGCTGCTCGTCGGGGTGCTGTGGATCGTCGCGATGACCTACATCTGCTACCGCGGCATCGAGGTCTCGGCCCGGCTCCAGCGCGCCCTGCTCAGTATCGAGATCGTCATGCTGCTGGTGCTGTCCGTGGTGGCCCTCGTCCGGGTCGGGGCCGGCCATCACCCGGCCGTTTCGATCCATCCCTCGTGGTCCTGGCTCAACCCGTTCTCGATCACCGGCTTCCAGGCGTTCATCACCGGCCTGATCCTGATGCTGTTCATCTACTGGGGCTGGGACACTGCCGTCGCCGTCAACGAGGAGACCGCCGACCGGGACAAGACCCCCGGCCGCGCGGCGATCATTTCCACGCTGGTGCTGCTCGTCACCTACGTGATCGTCATCTTCGCGGCCCAGTCGTTCGCGGGCATCGGGACCAAGGGCATCGGCCTGGCCAACCCCAGCAATGTCGGCGACGTGCTCTCCGTCCTCGGCACCGCGGTCTTCGGCGGCTCCGGCTTCGGCGTCTTCCTGGCCCGGCTGCTGGTCCTGATGGTGCTCAGCTCGGCGGCCGCCTCCACCCAGACGACGATTCTGCCTACGGCGCGGACGACGCTGTCGATGGCCGTCTACAAGGCGCTGCCCCCGTCGTTCGCCCGGATGCACGGCAGGTACCTCACGCCCACCGTGTCCACCATCGCCATGGGCGCGATCTCGATCGTGCTGTATGTCCCGATGAACTACATCTCAGGCGGCAACGTCATCGCTGACGCGGTCACCGCCATCGGCCTCTACATCGCCTTCTACTACGGGCTCACCGCCTTCACCTGCGTCTGGTACTACCGCAAGACGCTGACCAGCAGCATGCGCAACCTGTGGATGCGCGGGATACTCCCGCTGCTGGGCGGCCTGATCATGTACTTCGCCGGCGGCTGGAGCCTGTGGGCCGACTATGACGTCGCCACCGGAAACAGCTTCACGTCGTGGCAGATGCCGTTCTACCCGCACTGGCAGATCGGCGGCACGTTCGTCATCGTGTTCCTGTCGGCCCTCGTCGGGCTCCTCGTGTACATCTACTGCCGGTTCACCCTGCCGGCCTTCTTCAAGAAGCAGACCCTCACCCGCGCCACCCCGACCCTGGTCCCCGAGACCCCCGAAGGCCTCCCCGGTTCCAATTAACCAACCGGCCCAGCGAGTCCCGGGCGGACGCCGTCCGGGGGACGACCCCCCGGGCTAGCACGGCATCTCGTTGCGCATCTTCTCGAGCAGCGTGATGGTGTCCGTCGCCGTCTCGGCCTGGACGCAGAGCCGCTCCATGACCTCCAGGTACCGGTCTACCTCGGTGGGCTTGTCGATGTAGAGCGCGCTGGTCAGCTGCTCGAGATAGACCACGTCGGACAGCTCCGGCTCGGCGAAGCGCAGGATCGAGAACGGACCGCCCGCCGCCGCGTGACCGCCCACGCGGAACGGGACGATCTGCAGCGTCACGGCGGGATTAGCGGCCATCGTGATGAGGTGCTCGATCTGCTCCCGCATGACGTCGGGACCGCCGATCGGGCGGCGCAGGACCGCCTCGTCGAGCGCTGCCCAGAACCGCGGCGCGTCCGGCTTGGACAGCAGCCGCTGACGGCCCAGCCGGAGCTGGACCCGCCGGTTCAGCTCCCCACCGGTGATGGAGGCGTGTCCCAGCCGGATCACTTCGCGCGCGTAAGACGGCGACTGCAGCAGGCCCGGCACGAACTGCACTTCGTAGTTGCGGATGATGGAGGCGGCGGCTTCGAGGCTGATGTAGGGCTCGAACCAGTGCGGCAGGAGATCACCGAAGTCGTGCCACCAGCCGGGGTTGCCCGCCTCCCGGGCCAGGGCCAGCAGGCTGGACCGTTCGTCGGGGTCGGTCACGCCGTACAGCGTCAGCAGGTCGCTGACGTCCCGGTCCTTGAACCCGACCCGGCCGTGCTCCATCCGGCTGATCTTGGAATGCGAACCGCGGATAGCCTGGGCGGCCTGCTCCGTCGTGATCTCCCTGGCCTCGCGCAGCCGTCGCAATTGCGCTCCCAGCACGATCCGCTGAACGGTCGGTCCACTCGCACGCCGACCGAAACTCCGGACCGGGCCCTCCCAGGCGACGCCCTCAGACGCGTTCATCGCCACCCCTCGGTCGTTGTCATATTGCAGCGCGTGGCCAAGTCTGGCACGTGATCTTGGGATTGCAAAGAGCGCAAATCATATTTTGACGTGGCTTTTTGTTACTAAGCTGTTAAGCAGATGATTAGCGAATCAGCCGTCCGGGAGGCCCGGATGGGCCAAATTCCGCAGCGGTCAGGGCAAAAGGCATGTGCACTGAGCGTGCTTTTACGGTCACGCGCGGCCTAGGTCGGACGAGGTCTCGTCATGGCCGCCCGGGTCGGCCCGGCCGCTCACCAAACAACGCGGTCGAACTCGCCGTCCTTGGCCCCCTGCAGGAACGCGGCGATCTCGGCCTGGGTGTAGACGAGGACGGGACCTGCCGGGTGACGCGAGTTACGCACCGCGATCTCGCCGCCTGGCAGGCACGCGACTTCCACGCAGTTACCGCTGGGATTGCTGTGCCGGCTCTTGAGCCAGGTGAGGTGGCCGAGCGCCGTGGCTGGCATCCCGTTGTTGGGCTCATCCATGACGTGTCTCCCGTAATGAGGTCACTAACTAAACGTCGGCCCCTGCTGACGCGTTCAGGCCGCCGATTTTCGGCCCCGGCGCCGACGGCGTGCCTGAGAGCCTGAAACGCCCGGGCCGGCGGCGGGACGGAACCGCCCGCGCAGTGTGGCCCGGTTGCCGCACCCCCTAGTATACTTTTGAGTCGGTGGATGCGGTGTTGGTAGCGGAGGTGGGGGCAACCCGTATGGCCAGGAAGTGACTGGTCATGGCGGCGTCAGGGTTGTCCCTGGTGGCCTTGGTGCCCTGCCGCCAGGTCACCGGGGCGATCATGTCCGCGCTGGCGATGGCGAGCTGGCGCAGGGGCAGCGGCCGGGCGCGGTAGCGGGGAACGCCGGGCCGCCCCCGGCCGCTGCAGGCCATCATCTCCGGAACGGCATCGTGCGGGTAGGCGCTGGTGGTGCCCTTGACCGCGACTGCGTACTGCCAGCCGCGGGCGGCCAGTTCCAGGCGGAAGGCGGTGTTATCGCCATAGCCCGCATCGGCCGCCACCACCGGCCGCGCGCCGCCGGCGGCGGTGATCTCCTCCAGCACGCCCCACCCGCCGGGGCCGGCCATCTCGTCGATCATCTCCAGCGCCAGCCGCCACTTTTCGGTATGCCGCACCTGACCGGGGATGCCGGCCCGCTCGCGGCGGCGGCGGGCCCGGGCCGCCTGGGCCGGGTCGGCCAGCGCCTGGTCATCCCAGGATTCCGGGCAGAACAGCCGCCAGTCCGCCGCGCAGGAGGCGTGCTCGTTCACCAGGTGCACGCTGACGGCGACCTGGCAGTTGGCGACCTTGCCCAGCGTCCCGGAGTACTGCCGGGCCACGCACGGCGAGGCGGTCCCGTCCTTGGCGAACCCGGTGTCATCGATCACCAGCGCCTCCACCGGCTGGCTGGCCGCGAACCACCGCGCGACATTCCGCCGCACCGCCGCATAATCCCAGGTCGAGGACGTGATGAACTGCTGCAGCCGCTGATGATCTATGCCCAGCCGCGCCGCCATCGGCTGCATCGACTTGCGCTGCCCGTCGGTCAGCAGCCCGCGCACATACAACTCACCGGCCGCCCGCTGGTCCTTCCGCGGCAGCCCGCCGAGCATCTCCGCGGCGAAATCCAGCAGCCGGGGCCGGACCTCCGCGATCTCCTGAGGGGTCATGCCGGTATAACACCGCAGGACCCGGCAACCATACCCGACCTAACAAAGTACTACTAGGGGCTCAACCGGCGTTGCCTTTTGGTCCGGCGGGCGCCGTTGCTCGTGACTACCCCGAACCCCCGTATGCATGAACCGTGTACACATATAAACTCATACCGTGCACATTCGGATGAACGTGCATTTGGCCTTGCGCTTGCACAATGTATCAGGCAGCATAGGAATGGCGGACACCAATACAGTGCGCCGGATAAGGCTCCGGACCTGCGACGACATCGCATGGACCGGCAGCAGTCCGGGGCGCGGGCTGGCTCCGGAACCAGGGGTGACGACTTGGCTGTGAGCGGCTCCGCTGGATCCGAGCCTAGGTTGTCCTCACCCCGGCTCTTTCCGGTGCCGTCCGCCTGGTGGGAAACACCGGACGTCACCTCCTGTGTGCTGGCCGCGCAGCCTGAGTCCGCGGGCACCGCCCGGCATTTCACCCGGGAAGTCCTCGTCTCCTGGGGCTTCGGCCAGCTCACGGACGAAGCGGAAACGATCATTGGTGAGCTCGTTGTCAACGCGGTCCAGCACGGGACGCGCGACACCGGGAGCCACGGCTGGTGCGCAAGCACGGCGCACGCGCGGGGCACGACCGGCTATCCCCGGGCCCGGGCCGCCTGGGCCAGCCACCTCACCGAGGGCGCGAACCCCAGCGCCGGTGTCCCCAGCGCCGGGATCCCCGGGCCGCCCGGATCCGCCGCCGGTGCGGTGCTGAGGCTGTGCCTGCTGCGCCGCGCCGGTGAAGTCATGCTGGCCGTCATCGACGCCAGTGACGACGCCCCGGCGCCCCGGCAGCCGGACTGGGCCAGGGAGAGCGGCCGCGGACTGCAGATCGTCGACGCGCTCAGCAGCGTGTGGGGATGGAGCCCGATCGAAGGCCACGGCAAGGCCGTCTGGGCTGTGCTGCCGCACGAATGACCGGCGCCGCCGACCGGATTATTGCTGCCGAACGGACCTGCCCGGGACGCCTCCCGGTGCGGCGCATAGCGCCCTGGGCCCGGGGGGTCGGCCGTGCGCCGCGGCTTCCGCTGGCCGGGGGCTTCCTCCACCGTCATGAGCACGTACTCCACCAGCGCGATCAGCACTTCCTTGGCCGAGTCCTTGCTCCGCGCGTCGCAGAGCACGACTGGGAAACCCGGGTCCAGGTCCAGCGCGACCCGGATGTCGTCCGGGTCGTGGGTGACCGATCCTTCGAAGCAGTTCACCGCCACGATAAACGGGATCTGCCGCCGCTCGAAGTAATCCACGGCCGGGAAGCAGTCCGCGAGCCGCCGCGTGTCGGTTAGCACCACTGCGCCGAGCGCGCCGACGGCAAGCTCGTCCCACATGAACCAGAATCGCTGCTGACCGGGCGTGCCGAACAGGTACAGGACCAGATCCTCGCGCAGGCTGATCCGGCCGAAGTCCATAGCGACCGTGGTCGTGGTCTTGCCCTCGACCCCGGCCGTGTTGTCGGTCCGCAGACCTTGTTCGGTCAGCGGCTCCTCGGTCCGGAGAGGCTTGATCTCACTGACCGCTCCCACCATCGTGGTCTTGCCCACGCCGAAACCGCCGGCGAGCAGGATCTTGATCGCCGTGTGGCCTCGCGCGGCGATGGCCGCCGGCTCAAAGTGCCCGTAGGCCATTGAGCACCTCTCTCAGAATATGGTCGCGGTGGTTCTGCCCGGTCTCCGGGGCCCGGATGATGACGAATCCCGCGTCGCGAAGGTCGGCGAGCAGGATCCGGACGACCCCGAGGGGCAGGTTCAGCTCAGACGCCAGGTCGGCTACGGTGGTCGGCCGCCGGGACAGGTTCAGGGCCCGCAGCTGCTCGGGGCTCAGGGTGGCCGGATCCAAGATCTCCTTACCCGTGGCTTTGACCGTCGCGACCAGATCGAACTTTTCGCCCGCGTGCCGCGTCCTGCCGCCGATCAGTGCGTAGGGGCGCACGACCGGACCGGCTTCGGAATCCAGCCATCGTTCCTCAGGGCTCGGCATCAGGCGACTACTCCGCGTACGGAGCCGGATCGGATTGACCGGCCGTCATCGGATAAGGGCTGTACACGGAGCCCGCCGAGGGCACGTCGCGTGGCTGGGGGGTCAGCTGCGGCAGTGGCATCGACGGGTGCTCCATCGGCGGCAGGCCCATCGACATTCCGCCCATCGACGGCGGTGCCATCCGGCCGCCCGGCAGGTACGGGGCGGCCGGGCCCGGTGACGTTTTCGCTCACGATCAGATGTCATCGTTTCCCCCGCGGTAGCCCTGGTCGTCGTGGCCGCTGCTGGCCTCCGCTTCCGCTTCCGCTTCCGTGCCGTGTGCCGTGTCACCGTCCGGGCCGGCCGCATGGCTCCCACGGGCCGCGTGGGCCCCGTTGGCGGGTGCGCCGCCCTGTTCCGGCGAGCCGCCCTCGTTCGCGGCGCGTCCCCGCTGCCAGCCACGCTGCATCGCCGACAGCGCGTTGCGGATGTCGTCGGGCGAGCGGTTGACGACGTTGTCCCCGGACGCCGCCGACGGCGTACTGGTCGGCGTGGCGCGATCGCGGAGCTGCGGAGCCAGGCCGGCCTGGCGCACCCGCTTCGGCAGCCCCTTGTACATCTCGTCCTGCTGCGCCTGCGCCCCGTTCTCGCTGGGGAACGAACCGGCGGGCGGGAGAGCCGTCTCGGCGCTGGGGTGGGAGACGCCGGCCGACGGCATGGCGGGCTCGGCCTCGGAGTAGGAAGGCTGCGCCGGCGGGGACGCCGGCTCGGCCGGGGGCAGCGGCGCCTGCGGGGTCCGGAAGGGATCCCCCGGCGGCGGGAAGACCGTTTCGCCCTGTGTCGGGAAGGCCGTTCCGTCCTGTGTGTAGGGCCGGTAGGTGCCCGCGGGCGGATCGGCCGGGTCGCTCGCCGGGAACGGGGTCGTGGGCGGCTGGCCCATGCCGTTGCCGCTGGGCGCCGGGCGGTCGTACGGCCACGGCCGGCCCGTTTCCGTCGGGGCGGGGCTGATGCCCGTGGTCCGCCCGAAGGATGAGCCGCTCGGCGGGGACGTCCAGCCGTACGCCTGGCCGGTGTGGGGATCGGTACCGTACGGCTGCTCGCCGTACGGCATACCGGGGCCGTTGGACGGACCGCCGCTGGAGTCGCCATTCGCCGGGCCGCCGCTCGAAAGGCCGCCGCTCGAAAGGCCGCCGCTCGAAAGGCCGCCGATGAAAGGCGCGCTCGAAAGGCCGCGCTCGGCGGTGAGGGGCCGGCGCCGAACGACGGGCCCGCCGCGAAGGGCCCGGCCGAACCCGCGTCCCCGGCCACCGGTGCGTCCCTGTTCGCCGGGCCGAACGAGCCGTTGCCCTGCGGCAGCGCGCTCGACGCCCGGCCGGTGACCTCCGTGCGTGAGGAGGACGGCTGCACCGTCGTGTCGTCGGCGGGCATCTCGTTTCGGCCGGCGGCCCAGGCCGACGAGATGGCGGTCATCCCGGTCGGCAGCCCCTCCGCGGAGCCTTCTTCCACGCCGACCAGTCTGGTCGGGATGAGCACGATCGCGGTGGCGCCGCCGTACGGGGACGGGCGCAGCGTCACCCGGATGCCGTGCCGCTTGGCGAGCTGGCCAACGACGAACAGGCCGAGCTGCTCGCTGTTGAAGACGTCGAACTCCGGCGGCTCGGCCAGGCGGCCGTTGAGCTCCACATACCGCCGCTCGCTCATCCCGAGGCCGCGATCCTCAATCTCGACCGCGAAGCCGCTCGCCACCAGATCGCCGGAGACGCGCACCGGCGTGTAGGGCGGGGACAGCGTGGTGGCGTTCTCGATGAGCTCGGCGAGCAGGTGGATGACGTCCGCCACGGCCGGTCCGATGAGCGCCGCCTGGGACGGGGTGGTCACCGACACCCGCGAGTAGTCCTCGACCTCGGCGGCCGCGGCCCGCAGCACGTCGATCATCCGGACCGGGTGCACCCAGCCGCGGCCCGGTGCCGCCCCGGACAGGATGATCAGGCCTTCGGAGTGGCGGCGCATGCGGGTCGTGAGGTGGTCGAGGCGGAAGAGGTCTTCCAGCGTTTCCGGGTCCGTCGTGCGCCGCTCCATGCCGTCCAGCACCGTGAGTTGCCGGTGCAGCAGCGACTGATTACGCCGGGCCAGGTTGCGGAACACGTCGTTGATCCCGCGCCGCATCCGGGCCTCGCCGACCGCGGCCTCGATGGCCGTGCGGCGGGCCGCGTCGAACGCCCGGCCGACCCGCCCGATCTCGTCCCGGCCCAGGTCCGCGGTCGTCCCGCTCAGTTCCTCGACGGGCACGTCCTCGCCGCGGCGGAGCCGGGCCACCACGCTGGGCAGTTCCACTTCCGCCAGGGCGGTCGCCGACTCTTCGAGCCGGCCGAGGCGGCGGATGATCCAGCGGCCGATCAGTACGGACAGCAGCACCGACAGCACCAGGCCGAGCAGGCCGACGCCGCCGGCCAGCGCCACCCGCCGCCAGGCGGCGTTGGTGATCGTGCTGTCGTGCTGCACCTGCTGCCGGACGGCGGCCACGCCGCCGAAGAAGAGGCCGCTCGCCTCCCTCTGGACCACCGGGTTCCACTCGGCGGCCTTGATGGGCGGGACCGGCCCGGCGGGATCGGCGGCGACCGCATTTTCGAGCTGCGCCAGATCCGACTGGACGGCGGGCGGCGCGTAGTGGTTCATCTGGGCGTTAAACGTGGCCAGGTCGGGTGCGTCGAACCGGGAGGTGGCGGCCTGGAACATGGCCTGGCGCGCCCCGGCCAGCTGGGTGACCTGGATGCGCGTGGCCGGAGTCAGCCGGTGTGCCGCGAGCGCCGCTGAGACCAGCGCGTCCTCCTGGAGGAGGAACTCGCCCGACTCGGTGCTGTTGATGGCCGCCAGCGACTGGGTGGCCGCGGTGGCATTGGTCAGGCTGGCGTTCTCCACGATGAACAGCTTCATCTGCTCGGCCAGGATGTTGCTGAACGCGTCGAACACCTGGGTCGGGCTGATCGCTCCCGCGAGGATCTGCGGGCGGATCGCCGGCAGGCCCTGAATGCTGTCGAGCATCTGTTTGATGACGGCCGTCTCGGTGGTGGTAGCGGCACTCGTCGTCGCCGGACCGGTCATCTGGGCCTGGAACGCCGGGAACGCGCGCGTGGTGGCCGCCTGGGCCGCCTCGAGCTGGGCCCGGTTCACGTGGGTCGGTGCGGCGAGGTAGACCAGCGACGCCTTGCGCTCGTTCTGGATGTTGAGGTCGAAGTTCGCGGCGGGTATGGAGGTCGCGTTGATGAGGTTCGGCGCCCGGTCCAGGTTGATGGCGTCCCCGACCGTGGTGTACAGGATGAACGCGTACAGCCCGATCACCGTCAGCAACGGGATGGCGACAAGGAAATAGAGGGGGCGGCGAATGGAGGGGCCGCGCCGTCCCCCGGCATCCGGACCGTTGGTGTTAGGCATCCTTACCCTTGGCGAGAGACGTGCGATCAGATCTTCCGGTGCCGCCTCCCACGGGCGGGATCGCGTCACCGGTAGGCCGCCTAAAGTATCGAAATGGGCGTTTAGGCGTACACACATTGACAAATAATCGCGGCATCCGGCCCAAAAGGAACGAAGGGCATCGGACCGGCACGGGCTGGTAATCGTCACCCCCTGGTGTACCGCCTACGGCGCCCCTTCCGCGGCTTCCGGAACCCCGTCCGGCGTCCGGCTGTCGGCGGGAGCGCCTAGGCTGTTCGGGTGACCGCTTCGGCTGCTGATTCCCTTCTGGACGGGCTGAACCCGCAGCAGCGGGCTGCGGTGGTCCACGTCGGCAGCCCGCTGCTCATCGTGGCGGGCGCGGGGTCCGGGAAGACCCGGGTGCTGACCCACCGGATCGCCTACCTGCTCGCCGCGCGGGACGTCCTGCCGGGCGAGATCCTGGCCATCACCTTCACCAACAAGGCGGCCGGCGAGATGGCATCGCGGGTGGCCGTGCTGGTCGGCCCGCGTGCCCGGGCCATGTGGGTCATGACGTTCCATTCCGCGTGCGTCCGCATCCTGCGCCGGGAGGCGAAGCGCCTCGGCTACCCCTCCTCGTTCTCGATCTACGATCAGGCCGACTCCCAGCGGCTGATGGCCCTGGTCTGCCGCGAGCTGGAGCTCGACGCCCGGCAGTATCCGCCCAAGGCGCTGCACGCCCAGGTCTCCAACCTCAAGAACGAGCTCGTCGACTACGAGACATTCGCCGCGCGGGCCCAGACGCACCGGGAGAAGGTGCTCGCCGAGGCCTACGCCGAGTACCAGCGCCGGCTAACCGCGGCCGGCGCAATGGACTTCGACGACCTGATCATGGTGACGGTCTGCCTGTTCCAGGCGTTCCCGGAGGTCGCGGCCGCCTACCGGCACCGCTTCCGGCACGTGCTGGTGGACGAGTACCAGGACACCAACCACGCGCAGTACGTCCTGATCCGGGAACTGGTCGGCGCGCACGGCGGCGCGCACGCCAGCCCGGATGGCCCCGGGCCCGATGGGGAGCCGCCCTCCGAGCTGTGCGTCGTCGGTGACGCCGACCAGTCGATCTACGCCTTCCGCGGCGCGACCATCAGGAACATCGTGGAGTTCGAGCAGGACTTCCCCGACGCCCGGGTGATCGTCCTCGAGCAGAACTACCGCTCCACCCAGAACATCCTGTCCGCGGCCAACGCCGTCGTCTCCCGCAACGCGGGCCGCAAGCCGAAGAATCTGTGGTCCGACCAGGGCGCCGGACCACTGATCACCGGATATGTCGCCGACAGTGAGCACGACGAGGCCGCGTTCGTCGCCGAGGAGGTGGACCGGCTCACCGACGCGGGCGAGGCCACGCCCGGTGACGTGGCCGTCTTCTACCGGACCAACGCCCAGTCGCGTGTGTTCGAGGAAGTCTTCATCCGGGTCGGCCTGCCGTACAAGGTGATCGGCGGGGTCCGCTTCTACGAGCGCCGCGAGGTACGGGACCTGCTGGCGTACCTCCGGCTGATCGCCAACCCGAACGACGAGGTGTCGCTGCGGCGGATCCTGAACGTGCCCAAGCGCGGCATCGGTGAGCGGGCCGAGGACTACGCGGCCGCGTTCGCGTCGCGCGAGCGGATCAGCTTCGCCGCCGCGCTGACCCGGCCCGGTGACGTGCCCGGCCTGGCTGCACGGTCCGCGCAGGCCATCGAGCGGTTCAACGCGCTCATCGACGGCCTGCGGGACCTGGCCGCCGAGGTCCCGGTGGCCGATCTGGCCGAGGCGGTCCTCGACCAGTCCGGCTACCTGACCGCGCTGGCGGAATCGAACGACCTGCAGGACGCCAGCCGGGTGGAGAACCTCCAGGAACTGGTCTCGGTCGCCCGCGAGTTCGACGGCCAGAACGAGCAGGGGTCGCTCCCCGATTTCCTCGAGCAGGTGTCACTGGTCGCTGACGCGGACCAGATCCCGGAGGGCGCCCAGCACGGCGGCATGGTCACCCTGATGACCCTGCACACCGCCAAGGGCCTGGAGTTCCCCGTGGTGTTCCTCACCGGCATGGAAGAGGACGTCTTCCCGCACCAGCGGTCCGCCACCGACGATAAGGAACTGGAAGAGGAGCGGCGGCTGGCCTATGTCGGGATCACGCGCGCGATGCGCCGTCTCTACCTGACCCGCGCGGTGGGCCGGATGTGGTGGGGCCGCCCGTCCTTCCACCGCCAGTCGCGGTTCCTCGGCGAGATACCCGGGTCGCTGATGGAGTGGCGGCGGGACGAGGGAGCGGCCAGCGCCCCGGCGATGGAGCGCGCCGCGCAGCGGCCGGGGGTGGACTCACCCGGCAACCGCCAGGTGCCGGCGCTCGCGCCCGGCGACATGGTTAACCACGACAAATTCGGGCTCGGCACGGTGGTCTCGGTCGACGGCGCGGGCGACCGTGCCGAGGCGAAGATTGACTTCGGTTCCGATTACGGGGTCAAGCACCTGGTGCTTCGTTACGCGCCGCTCGAAAAGTTGTAGCTTAAAGCCGAGGGTAAAGCGGCCGGCACCCGACGGAAAAGCCTTCGGCCGCGGCTGGGGCAGGATGCATTTATGGGCACTACCCGTGTTGTCATCGCCAAGCCGGGCCTGGACGGGCACGATCGGGGGGCCAAGGTCGTGGCGCGCGCCCTGCGGGACGCCGGCGTCGAGGTGATTTACACCGGGCTGCACCAGACCCCGGAGCAGATCGTGGCGGCCGCCATCCAGGAGGATGCGGACGCGATCGGGCTGTCCGTCCTGTCCGGTGCGCACATGACCCTGTTCGCCCGCGTCCTGGAGATCCTCAGGGAGCGCGGCGCCGAGGACATCATAGTTTTCGGCGGCGGGATCATCCCGGAGCAAGACATCGCCGAGCTCACCCGGATGGGGGTCGCGCGCATCTTCACCCCCGGCGCGTCCACCCACGCGATCGTGGACTGGGTCCAGTCCGACCTGGCCTCCGCCGCGTCCGGCCGCACCTGACCGGCGGGCGCTCGGGCCTGGCAGACGCTCAGGGCCTGGCGGGCGGCCGGGCCCGACCGGGCGCTCCCGCGGCATCCGACCGCGCCTGAGAGGGACCTCACAAGGCCGCGTGGGAACCAGCCGGCGCGCTGGAGGGCGATCACGGCTAGGCTGCGGGCAGGGCGGGCCCGCCACTGGTGGCGGCCCGCAAGCGATACCGAGGACGGGCAGAGGTGGACCTGTTCGAGCATCAGGCGAAGGAGCTCTTCGCCGAGTATGGCGTTCCCGTGCCAGGCGGGAAGGTCGCACACACGGCCGAGGAGGCGCGCGACATCGCGGCGGAGTTCGCCGCCGCGGGCCGCCCCAGGGTCGTCATCAAGGCGCAGGTGAAGGTCGGCGGGCGCGGCAAGGCCGGTGGAGTGAAGCTGGCCGACGGCCCCGAGGCCGCCTACGAGATCGCCCAGCAGATCCTCGGTATGGACATCAAGGGCCACACCGTGCACAAGGTCCTGGTCGAAGAGGCCAGCGACATCGCGCAGGAGTACTACCTGTCCTTCCTGCTCGACCGGGCCAACCGGACGTTCCTGTCGATCTGCTCGGTGCAGGGCGGCATGGAAATCGAGGAGGTCGCGCACACCAGCCCGGAGGCGGTCGCGCGCATCCCGGTGTCACCGCTGACCGGAGTGAACCACGACAAGGCCAGGGAAATCGTCAGCGCGGGCCAGCTCCCGGACGAGGCGCTGACCGGCGCCGCCCAGCTGGCCGAGCGGCTCTGGGCGGTCTTCACCGACGAGGACGCGACCCTGGTCGAGGTCAACCCGATGATCCTGTCCGCCGACGGCCGCGTGCTCGCGCTCGACGGCAAGGTGACCCTGGACGACAACGCCGCGTTCCGCCAGGGCGAGGCATTCGCGAAGTTCGCCGACCAGAGCACCACCGACCCGCTCGAGGCGCAGGCCAAGGCCAAGCACCTGAATTACGTCAAGCTGGACGGCCAGGTCGGCATCATCGGGAACGGTGCCGGGCTGGTCATGTCCACCCTGGACGTGGTGGCCTACGCTGGTGAGCAAGTGAAGGGGGCAGGGGAGACGGGTGGGGGCATCCGCCCGGCCAACTTCCTCGACATCGGCGGCGGCGCCTCGGCCGAAGTGATGACCGACGGCCTGGAGATCGTGCTGTCCGACCCTTCGGTCCGCAGCGTCTTCGTCAACGTCTTCGGCGGCATCACATCCTGCGACGCGGTGGCCAACGGGATCGTTTCGGCCATCGGCATGCTCGGTGACCGCGGCGAGAAGGTCAATCACCCGATCGTGGTGCGCCTCGACGGCAACAACGCGGCCGAGGGCCGGCGGATACTCGACGAAGCCGGGATCGGCTCGGTGGAGCAGGTAGAGACCATGGACGACGCCGCCAGGCGGGCCGCCGAGCTGGCGTCCACGGCCGGAGCAGGAGCATAGAGATGGCGATCTTCCTCACCGCCCAGAGCCGGGTCATGATCCAGGGGATCACCGGCTCGGAGGGCCGTAAGCACGGCACCCGGATGCTGGCCGCCGGCACCAAAATCGTCGGCGGGACCAACCCGCGCAAGGCCGGGCAGACGGTCAGCCTCAACGGCAGCGACATCCCGGTCTTCGGCACGGTCGCCGACACCATGGCCGGGACCGGCGCCGACGTCTCGGTGATCTTCGTGCCCGCGAGCGGGACCAAGGACGCGGTCATCGAGGCGATCGACGCGCGCATCCCGCTGGCCGTCGTCATTACCGAGGGTATCCCGGTGCACGACTCGGCCGAGTTCTGGGCCTACGCCTGCGCGGCCGGGAATGCGACCCGGATCGTCGGGCCGAACTGCCCCGGCGTCGCCTCGCCCGGCAAGTCCAACGCGGGCATCATCCCGGCCGACATCAGCTCCGAGGGCCGCATCGGACTCGTCTCCAAGTCTGGCACGCTGACCTACCAGATGATGTACGAGCTCCGTGACATCGGCTTCTCCACGGCCGTGGGCATCGGCGGTGACCCGATCATCGGCACCACGCACATCGACTGCCTCCAGGCGTTCCAGGAGGACCCGGAGACCGACGCGATCGTGATGATCGGGGAGATCGGCGGAGACGCCGAGGAGCGGGCCGCCGGCTACGTCGAGCAGCACGTCACCAAGCCGGTCGTCGGCTATGTCGCCGGTTTCACCGCGCCCGAGGGCAAGACGATGGGCCATGCGGGCGCCATCATCTCCGGCTCGTCCGGCACCGCCCAGGCCAAGAAGGAAGCGCTGGAGAAGGCGGGCGTCCGCGTCGGCCGCACCCCCAGCGAGACGGCCCGCCTGGCCCGCGAAGCCATCCGCCGGGCCTGACCCCGCCCCGCGCCTGCCCTCCCACGCCTGCCTACCGCAGCGCGCCACCCGGGCCTGGCCCGCGCCGTGCGCCGTGCGCCGCAGGCCGTGGCGCCGTGGGCCCGAAGACCGCCCGGCGCGCCTCCGGGCCATCGGCGCCGGGCGTTGCCAGGATTGGGCGTTGTGAGTGCTTCCCCGCAGGCTCCCGGCCGGGCCCGCCCCCCGAACCCGGGTACGCCGGGTGAGGGGGCCGGTGCGGAAGGCGGAGGCGCCCCGCCGCCCGCCCCGCCCGGCAGCTACCGCCGTCCGCTGGCGGTGACCGGCGCCATCGCGGCGAGTGCGGTGGCCGGCACCGGCGTGGCGCTGCTCACCACACTGACCGCGATCGGGTGGATCACCGCCCCGCACGCCGGCTTCGGCAACGGCCTGCCCGGGGTACTGCGGACCGCGATCACGCTCTGGCTCGCCGCCCACCACGTCGCCTTCGCGCTGCACGGGGCCGGGCAGATCGGCATGCTCCCGCTGGGCCTGCTGCTGATCCCCGGGGCACTGCTGTGGCACGCGGGCCGCTGGGTGGTGCGCTCCGGTGAGGTGGCCCGCCCCCAGCACGTGGGGTACGCGGCGCTGGCCCTCGCGCTGCCGTACGCGGTGCTGTCGGCGGCGCTCGCCCTGGCCGCCCGGAGTTCGCTGGCGGCCCCTTCCCTGACGCAGGCCGTCATCGGGCCGTTCCTGACCGCCCTGGTCGCGGGCGGCCTGGGCGGCGCGCACGCGCTCGCGCCGTGGCGCCGGCTGGCCGGTCGGCTGCCGGACCGGTCCCGTTCGGTAACCATGGGCATGCTCACGACGCTCGGCCTGCTCACCGCCGCGGGAGCGGTGCTGGCCGGAGGGTCGCTGGCTGTGCACCTGGGCCAGGTCCGGGCCCTCACCGACAGCCTCTCGCCCGGCCTGGCCGGCTCAGCGCTGCTGCTGCTGGCCGAACTGGCCTACCTGCCCAACGCGATCGTCTGGGCGGTCGCGTACTCGCTCGGCCCGGGCTTCGCCTTCGGCGCGGGCACATTCGTGGCGCCGACCGGCTCGGCCCTCGGTGCGATGCCCGCCTTCCCGATGCTCGCCGCGCTCCCCGCCGGGGGGGGCGTCCCCGCGTGGCTGTCCCTGATCGTGCTGGCGGTCCCGTACCTGGCCGCGGTGGCCGGCGGCGTGCTCACCGTGCGGATCATGCCGACGCCCATGCTCGAGGCGGCACCCCTGTGGGGTTTCGTGTCCGGCGCCGCATCCGGTTGCGTGGTCGGCGTCCTCGCGGCGTTCGCGGGCGGCCCGCTGGGCAGCGGCCGGCTGGCCGCCGTCGGCCCGTCCGGCTGGCAGGTCACCCTCATCGCGGTCCTGGAGATGGGCGTGACGGCCGCCGTGGCCGCCGGCGCGGCGAACTGGCTCATGCTGAGGCATACCGCCGCCGGATGGCGATCCGCCGGGGCGGCCGCGGCGTCCCCGGCCCCGGCCGGGGAGGACCGTGCGGACGACTACCACGGGCCGGTGCTGGTCGATGAGACTGACGACGCCGGCGGGCACCGTATTTACCTGGATCCCTGGGCCGAAGAGCGCGGCCCCGGCCCCGGCTAATCAGCCCCCGGGCCGCAGGGACCGGATCTGGTTGGTGATGGTGTGGCTGAACTGCTGCTGGCAAGCCTGCTGGGCGGTCAGCGTGTTGGCCCCGCTGAGGCAGTTCGAGTAGGCCGACAGCTCGTTCCAGAACATCGCGAAGACGATCAGTGCGATGGCGCTGAACGAGAGGCCCAGGACGCCCAGTATCGTCCCGGCGATGGCGCCGCGCGGCCGGCCTGACCCCGCGCGCCGGGCCCGGGACATGGCCGTGCCGCCGAGCCACGCCGCCAGCGCCCCCAATACCAGCGTGGCGATGACGACGTAGACCGCGCGGCGCAGGCCGCCGGCCAGCGAGAGCCCAATCAGGCTGAGCATGGCAAGCGCCAGCGCAGCCCAGGCCCGCTGCTGCAGCGCGGGATCCGGGGGCGACGGGGGCCGTCCGGTCAGCGCCCGCCGCGGTGTCCTCGGCGGACGGGTCGGCGGCCGGTCGGTCGGTGTGGGCATAGGTTCTCATTCTCCCCTCTCCGGCGGAATGCTCTGGAATGGCAGCGGCGCGGCGCGGCTAAGGTAGCCGCATGCGGGCACGCCTGGTCGTCTTGGTCTCGGGTGAGGGAACCAACCTTCAGGCCCTGATCGACGCCTGCGCCGACGAGCGCTACGGCGCCGACGTGGTGGCCGTGGGCGCCGACCGGGACGGCATCGCCGGCCTGGCCCGTGCCGCGCGGGCCGGCATCCCCACCTTCATACACCGCGTCAAGGACTACTCCTCCCGCGCGGACTGGGACACGGCGCTCGCCAATTCGTGTGCGGCGTACCACGCCGACCTGATCATCCTGGCCGGGTTCATGAAGCTCGTCGGCCCGCGGTTCCTTGATCGCTTCGGCGGCCGGTGCCTTAACACCCACCCCGCGCTGCTACCGTCATTTCCCGGTATGCACGGCGTGCGGGACGCCCTCAGCTACGGGGTGAAGGTGACGGGGTGCACGGTGCTCATCGTGGATCCCGGCATCGACGCGGGGCCGGTCGTCGCGCAGTGTCCCGTCCTGGTCCAGGACGACGACGACGAGGCTGCGCTGCACGAGCGGATCAAGGTGGCGGAGCGGGCGCTGCTCGTGGAGACCGTGGGCCGGATGGCCCGCGAGGGGTGGTCCGTGGACGGCAGGAAGGTGAGGATCGGCAGTTGAGCACCATCGAGATCAGGCGGGCGCTGGTCAGCGTCTACGACAAGACCGGCCTGGACGAGCTGGCCCGGGGCCTGCATGAGGCCGGCGTCGAGATCATCTCCACCGGCAGTACCGCGGCGGTCATCGCGGGGGCGGGCGTGCCGGTGGTCAGGGTGGAGGAGCTCACCGGCTTCCCCGAATGCCTGGACGGCCGGGTCAAGACCCTGCACCCCCGGGTGCACGCCGGGCTGCTCGCCGACACGCGGCGGCCCGAGCACCGGGCCCAGCTAGACGACCTCGGCATCGCGCCGTTTGAGCTGCTCGTGTCCAACCTGTACCCGTTCGAGGCCACGGTGGCGAGCGGGGCGCCGGCCGAGCAGTGCGTGGAGGAGATCGACATCGGCGGCCCGGCTATGGTCCGCGCCGCCGCCAAGAATCACGCCAGCGTCGCGGTCGTGACCGACCCGTCCCAGTACGGCGACGTGCTGGCGGCGGTGCGCGCCGGCGGCTTCACGTTCGGTCAGCGCCAGCGGCTGGCGGCCCGCGCGTTCGCGCACACCGCCCGCTACGACGTGGCCGTGGCGTCCTGGTTCGCGTCAGAGTACGCGCCCGACGGGACGGCCCGGGAGGGGGGCTGGCCGGACGTCGCCGGCGCTTTCTGGTCCCGCGCGGAGGTGCTGCGGTACGGCGAGAACCCGCACCAGCGCGCCGCACTGTACGTGCGGGCCGGGTCGCCAAGTCCCGATGATGCCGAACGGGCCCCCGCGGGAGCTCCCCGGGCCGGGACGGGTGCCGCCGGGCCCGCCGGGGACGGTGGGATCGCCGCGGCGCGCCAGCTGCACGGCAAGGCCATGTCCTTTAACAACTACGTGGACGCCGACGCGGCGCGCCGGGCCGCCTACGATTTCGCCCAGCCCTGCGCGGCGATCATCAAGCACTCCAACCCCTGCGGCATCGCGATCGGCGCCGACCTGGCCGAAGCCCACCGGCAGGCGCACGCGTGCGACCCGGTATCCGCGTTCGGCGGCGTGATCGCGGTCAACGACAGGGTGACCCCGGCACTGGCCAGCCAGATCGCCGGCGTGTTCACCGAGGTGGTTATCGCGCCCGCCTTCGATCCCGAGGCGCTGGCCATCCTCTCCAAGGCGAAGAACATCCGCCTACTGGCCTGCCCGCCGCCTTACCGCGGCCCCGGCACAGAATGGCGGCCGATCAGCGGCGGCCTGCTGATGCAGTCCATCGACCGGGTGGACGCGCCGGGTGACAACCCGGCCAACTGGGAGCTGAAGACGGGCGTCGCGCTGGACGAGGTGACCCTCGGCGACCTGGCCTTCGCCTGGCGGGCGTGCCGTTCGGTGAAGTCGAACGCGATCCTGCTGGCCTCGGGCGGCGCGTCGGTGGGCATCGGCATGGGGCAGGTCAACCGGGTCGACTCATGTCGGCTCGCCGTGGCGCGGGCCGGGGACCGGGCGGTCGGCTCGGTGTGCGCCAGCGACGCGTACGTCCCCTTCCCGGACAACATCGACGTCCTCGCGGAGGCCGGCGTCGCCGCCATCGCCGAACCGGGCGGATCTATCCGCGACCACCTGGTCGTCGAGGCCTGCGAGCGCGCCGGTATTACCCTGTACTTCACCGGGGTCCGCCATTTCTACCACTGACGCCCCCCCGCCCGTCGAGCGCCTGCTGCCGACCCTCGCCCCCGCCGCGCGCTCACTCCGGCACAACGACCGCAATGGTGCCACCGTGGCCGGCCCGCACGGCCACGGTGGTGCCACCGTGGCCACGCGAGGGCGACCGGAGTGCCCGCGAGCTTGCGAAGAACTCGATGAACCGGAAGGCTGACACACGATGACCGTGCAAATCCTGGACGGAAAGGCCGCGGCGGCCGAGATCCGCAGCGCGATCGCGGAACGGGTCGCGGTCCTGGCCGAACGCGGGATCGTGCCCGGGCTGGGCACGGTCCTGGTCGGCGACGACCCCGGCAGTCGCGCCTACGTGAACGGCAAGCACCGGGACTGTGCCGAGGTCGGGATCGCGAGCATCCGGCGTGACCTGCCCGCCGAGGCGACCCAGGAGCAGGTGGAGGCGGTTGTCGACGAGCTGAACGCCGATCCCGCCTGCACCGGGTACATCGTCCAGCTCCCGCTCCCGGCGGGCCTGGACGCGCACCGGGTGCTGCGCCGGATGGACCCGGCCAAGGACGCCGACGGCCTGCACCCGGTCAACCTCGGCAACCTGGTCCTCGGTGAGCGGGGACCGCTGCCGTGCACCCCGCGCGGGATCGTCGAACTGCTGCGGGTCTACGGGGTCGAGATCGCGGGCGCGGACGTCACGGTGATCGGCCGCGGCATCACGGTGGGACGTTCGCTGGGCCTGCTGCTCACCCGGCGCAGCGAGAACGCGACCGTGACGCTCTGCCACACCGGCACCAAGGACCTGGCCGCGCACACCCGCGGGGCAGACATCGTGGTCGTGGCCGCGGGCGTGCCGGGCCTGCTCACCCCGGACATGGTCAAGCCCGGCGCGGCCATACTCGACGTGGGCATCACCCGCACGGATGCGGGCCTGGTCGGCGACGTGGCCCCGCCGGTGGTGGAGGTGGCCGGCTGGCTGGCCCCGATGCCCGGCGGTGTGGGCCCGATGACCCGCGCGATGCTGCTCCTCAACGTCGTGGAAGCCGCCGAACGGGCCGCTTGATGGGGACCCTGACGGATCGGCTTCCCCGAAGTCTCGCGTCCAGCGCCACCCCGTTCCCGGCAAGTTACTCTTCAGTAATACGATGTGATGAAGCAGGCGGAGCCCCTCATGGCGCTTTCCCTGCACTTTTTGGCAGGCTGTAGGTAGCTGTGAACCCAATGCAAGGAGGTAGGCGTCGCCGATGAATATCGTCGTCTGCGTCAAGCAGGTCCCGGATACGTGGGCTGAGCGGAAGCTGAAGCAAAGTGACGCCACTCTGGATCGTGAGTCTGTTGATGGCTTGATCAATGAGCTGGATGAGTACGCCATTGAGGAGGCCTTGCAGATCAAGGAGGCGCATGGGGGTGAGGTCACGGTGGTGACGATGGGCCCGGAGAAGGCGTCTGAATCGGTCCGCAAGGCGCTGTCGATGGGCGCGGACAAGGCCGTGCACCTGGTCGATGATGCGCTGGCGGGGTCGGATGCGCTGCAGACCTCCTACGCGCTGGCCCAGGTCCTGCGGAGCATCGGCTTCGACCTGGTGGTGCTGGGCGCGGAGTCGACCGATGCGCGGATGGGCGCGATGGCGGCGATGCTGGCCGAGCGGCTCGGGGTGGCGCAGCTTTCGCTGGCGTCCAAGGTGGAGATCGACGGTTCGCACGTCCGGGTCAACCGCCAGTCCGAGGATGGCTACTGGGTGGTGGAGGCCGATCTGCCCGCGGTGATCAGCGTGGTGGAGAAGATCAACGAGCCCCGGTATCCGTCGTTTAAGGGCATCATGGCCGCGAAGAAGAAGCCGATGCAGGTGCTGAGCCTGGCTGAGGCCGGGATCGACTCGTCCCTGGTGGGCCTGGCGAACGCCGCCACCGAGGTCGTTGAGTTCACCGAACGGCCGCCGCGCCAGGCCGGGACGATCGTCAAGGACGAGGGAGACGGCGGGACCAAGGCCGCCGAGTTCCTCGCCGCGGGCAAGTTCATCTGAGAAAGGGGGGGCGATATGGCTGAGGTTCTGGTCCTGGCCGAGCACACCGGCGGCGAGGTCAAGAAGGTCACCCTGGAATTGCTGACGCTCGCGCGGCAGTTCGGCGAGCCGGCCGCGGTGTGGGCCGGTCCGGGTGCTGCGGACGGTCAGTCCCGGCTGGCCGAATACGGCGCGGCGCGAGTGTATGTGGCCGATGGCAGCGAGTTCACCGGCTACGTGGCCGCCCCGGAGGCGGAGCTGCTGGCCTCGCTGGTTGAACAGAAGTCGCCCGTGGCGGTGCTTTTGGCCTCCACCGGGCAGAACAAGGAAGTGGCGGGCCGGCTGGCGGTTAAGACGAACTCCGGCCTGCTCGCCGACGCGGTCGGGCTGACCGCGGGTGGCGACGGCCAGATCGTCGCCGAGCAGTCGGTCTTCGGCGGGGCCACGATCGTGCATTCGGCGGTCAAGACCGGCACCCCCGTCATCACCGTGCGGCCGAACTCGGTCGCCCCCGCCCCGGCCCCGGCCGCCGCAGAACTGGCCGACGTGGACCTGAATCTCAGCGACGCGGCCAAGGGCGCCAAGGTCACCGAGAAGGTGGTGCAGGAACGCGGGGAGCGCCCCGAACTGGCCGAGGCGGCGATCGTGGTCTCCGGCGGCCGTGGCGTCGGCTCCGCGGACGGTTTTGAGCTGATCGAGAAGCTGGCCGACTCCCTGGGAGCGGCCGTGGGCGCGTCCCGGGCGGTGACCGACGCCGGCTGGTACCCGCACAAGTTCCAGGTCGGCCAGACCGGCATGACCGTCTCCCCGCAGCTGTACATGGCGATCGGCATCTCCGGCGCGATCCAGCACCGAGCCGGCATGCAGACCTCCAAGACCATCATCGCCGTGAACAAGGACCCCGAAGCACCCATCTTCGAACTGGCCGACTTCGGCGTGGTCGGCGACCTGTTCACCGTCGTCCCCCAGCTCATGGAGGACATCGCGAAACGATCAGGAGCCTGACCGCGCTCGCCCCCGGGCCGCGGCGGCTGGACCGCGCGGCCCGGCGGGTCCTGCGTCCGGGGCGGGGCCAGCGGCCCCGGCGGGCCCAGCGGGCCCAGCGGGCCAGGCCAGCCTGCGATCCGGCTAGGCTAACCCCGTGATTTACCTCGATCATGCGGCTACGACGCCGATGCTGCCCGAGGCCATCGAGGTGATGACGGAGGAGCTGGCTCGGCTCGGTAACCCCTCCTCACTGCACAACGCGGGCCGTCGCGCGCGCCGGGTCGTGGAGGAGTCGCGCGAGCAGATCGCCGAGGTCCTGAACGCCCGCCCGAGTGAGGTGGTCTTCACCAGCGGCGGCACCGAGGCGGACAACCTCGCCGTGAAGGGGCTGTACTGGGCCCGCCGTCAGGCGGATCCGGCCCGGCGGCGGATCCTGGTCACCTCGGTCGAGCATCACGCGGTGCTGGACTCGGTGGGCTGGCTCAGCCGCCACGAGGGCGCCGAGGCCTGCTGGCTGGACGTTGACCGCCGGGGCATGCTCCGGCCCGAGGCCCTCCGCGCCGCCATCGAGGCCGACCCGGGCCGGGTGGCACTGGTCAGCGTCATGTGGGTAAACAACGAGGTCGGAACAGTGCTGCCGATCGCCGAGCTGGCCGAGGTCGCGCACTCCCACGGGATCGTCTTCCACAGCGACGCCGTGCAGGCGGCGGCGCAGCTCCCGGTCGACTTCGCGGCCTCCGGCGCGGACGCGCTGACCATTACCGGGCACAAGCTCGGTGGCCCCATCGGCGTCGGGGCCCTGCTGCTGCGGCGGGGCACCGAGCCCGTGCCGGTCCTGCACGGGGGCGGCCAGGAACGTGACGTGCGTTCCGGGACCCTCGACGCTCCGGCTATCCGGGCCTTCGCGACCGCCGTCATCATCTCGGCGGAGCGCCGCGAGGCCGAGGCCAAGCGCCTGGCCGTGCTGCGGGACGACCTGATCCGGCAGGTCACCGAGGCGGTCCCGGACGCCGTGCTGAACGGGCCGCCGCCCGGCCCGGCCCGGCTGCCCGGCAACGCGCACTTCTCCTTCCCCGGCTGTGAGGGCGACGCGCTGCTCATGTTGCTGGACGCCAAGGGCATCGCCTGCTCGACCGGCTCGGCCTGCACCGCCGGCGTGGCCCAGCCCAGCCACGTCCTGCTCGCCATGGGCGCGGACGAGGACCGGGCCCGCGGCTCGCTGCGCTTCTCCCTCGGCCATACCTCCACCCAGGAGGACGTCGACGCCCTCGGCGCGTCGATCGGCGAAGCCGCCGAGCGCGCCCGCCGCGCCGCCGCCCGCTAACGTGCCCCCTACCGCCGCGCTGCCGCCCGTCGCCCGGGCCTTCCGCTAACCCTCCGCCCGGCCATCCCGGCTCCCGCCAGCCTCACCCCGGAGTGTCCACGGTGGGATTGTTGCGGTCGTACTAGCGTCAACGGTGGCGCCATCGCCGTCGTCAGGTGGAGTCTTCCAAGTCCGTTCCGGGGTGGGTACGTCACGCACGGGACAAGGCGGGGGTGCGCGTACCCTTGTTAGGCGATGACTTCTCTACGGGTGCTGGCCGCCCTGTCCGGCGGTGTCGATTCGGCGACGGCCGCCGCGCGGGCCGTGGACGCGGGCCACGATGTGACCGCCGTCCATCTCGCGCTGTCCGCCAATCCGAGCTCCTACCGCACCGGCGCGCGGGGCTGCTGCACGCTGGAGGACGCGCGGGACGCCCGCCGTGCCGCCGACGTGATCGGTGTCCCGTTCTACGTCTGGGACATGGCCGAACGGTTCCACCGCAACGTGGTCGACGACTTCGTCGCCGAGTACGCGGCCGGCCGCACGCCGAACCCGTGCGTCCGCTGCAACGAGAAGATCAAGTTCGCCGCGGTCCTGGACCGGGCGCTAGCGCTCGGCTTCAACGCGGTCTGCACCGGCCACCACGCCAGGCTGGAGAACGGCCTGCTGCGCCGCAGCGTCGACAACGCCAAGGACCAGTCCTACGTGCTGGCGGTGCTCACCCGCGACCAGCTCGCGCACGCGATGTTCCCGCTCGGCGACACCACCAAGGACCAGGTGCGCATCGAGGCGGCTCACCATGGCCTGGGCGTGGCGGACAAGCCCGACAGCCACGACGTCTGCTTCATCGCCGACGGCGACACCCGCGGCTTCCTGACCAGGCAGCTCGGCGAGGCTCCCGGCCCCATCCTCGACCGCTCCGGTGCGACCGTCGGCACCCACGACGGCGCCTACGCCTTCACCGTCGGCCAGCGCCGCGGCCTGCGCCTGGACCACCCCGCCGTCGACGGCCGCCCGCGCTACGTCCTCGGTATCGAACCCGTATCCCGGACGGTGACGGTCGGCACCGCCGAGGAGCTGGAAGTCCGCGACATCGCCGCTCAGCGCCCGGTCTGGACCGGCTGCGACCCGCTCACCGGGCCCCGCGACTGCCAGGTCCAGCTCCGCGCCCACGGCGAGGTCTACCGCTGCGAGGCGCGCCTCGACGGCGACGCCCTCCAGATCACCCTCCGCGACCCCGCCCGCGGCGTAGCCACCGGCCAGACCGCCGTCCTCTACGACGGCAACACGGTCCTCGCCAGCGCCACCATCACCGCTACCCGGGTTGCTGTTACCGCCTGATCGGCCCTCGCCTCCTGTCCGGCGACCCTTTCCGCCGCAGGCATCCGCATCGTCGCGGTCATGGACTATTACACTCAACGGCCCGCCCACACAAGGGTCAGGTATGGCTCCTCCTACCCATACCAACCAGTCCACTTAACAGGCTGGTCCATCCAGGCTATCCAGCCCCCTTCATTCCAATCGAAGGAATATTTGGCTTCGATGTGGTTTCCGCCCCCTACGAGGCGGGCATAGTTCCAGCAGTACTAGAGGTTGGGATGACTCGGATGGCAGGACACACAGGGATTGCTCTACCAGGTTGGTTTACCTGGATCTTGTAGATGATCCTAGGTACACCGACGAGCCTAGCTATACCAGTCAAAATGGCCTAGTCAGCAGCGACCTCAGGGAAGCTGGACGCACTGGGACATCTGGAGCAACCCATCAGCCAGCGTGGCTGGCGGTCGGCGGGTCCGCTCTCAGCAAGTGGGGCGGTGGCTAGCAGAGCGAGCCACCAGGAACGTGCGGGAGGCCAGTCATGGCCGGTTACGTCGGACTAACAGCAGCCATCTTCATTGTGATCTTCGCGGTCGGCTTCCTCATCGGGGCGATCCTCATCGTGGCCATTGGAATCAAGTCAGAGGACAAAGCCACGATGCGGCGCGTGGACCGGTCCCTCGTACTGCGGGAGGAGCCCGCAGGCCATCTGGCGCGCGGAGTCCGGCGGCTAACAGGGGTGGGCCAGCGTATCGGGGACTGAGACCCTCGATGACCCGTAACTGAGTGAAAGGTCGGTGGCGGTTGGCAGCCGCTACCCGGCCACTGGGTGGCAGGTGGTCGCCATGGCCATCACCTGCCACCCAGGGACCCGCAACGGCGCGGGCCGGATGGTGACTCCGGCGGCGGAGACGCTGCCGATGACGGCGGGAGGCCGTCGTGGCCGATTCAGCCCTGGCAGGCATTTTCATTTGCGTCATCTTCCTCATCGGAGTCGCGTGCGGCGTCCTGATCGTCGTTGTCATCAGGGCGTACCAGAAGGGAGACGGCCCTGGCTCACGCGGAGGCGGCCGGGGCTCTATGTCCGGGTAGCTGGCAGCCCGGATTGGCGGCGTGACCCTGACCCAGCCGGACTGGGCCAGGGTCACCTGCGACCGCGACAAGCCCGCGAAATACCCATTGCTCCGCAACGCGCCCGCCGGCAGAAGGGTCGAATCGACGGCTGCCCCTTCGGTATGAGCTTTCCGACCCGAGCTGGTTTGGCGTGATCCTGTTCGGAGATATCATGATTAGTGCCTGACGCAGCGTGTGTTGACGGTTAGGAACCCAGGATCGAACGCCGTTGGCGGATGCAGGAGGCCATGATGGCCGGTGATATTGCAGTGGCGGCGGTGGTCGTCTTCTCTGCCGGCGTTATGTCCGGGATGATCGTCACCATCGTTGTCGCGCTATGGCAGGACCGTGGCCGCGATTCGCTTCCCGGGTAGTCTCTCGGTCTACTAGCCCGGGCAGTCTCTCGGTCTACCAGAGCGTCAGGCTCGGCGCGTCCTTGATGGCGGTCTCGGTCATCCGGCCGCGCACCCGGATAACCAGTAATAACGTCGGCGACCGCATGCACGACATCACGAAACCAGCTTCGCTGCTACGGAGGTTGAAAGGTCAGGGCCTGACGGTGGCGGTGCAGGAGGTAACCGGTACTGCGCGGGGTGTAGGGAACGTGGAAACAGCCGCCCGATCAGCGCGGTGACCCGGTCCAGGGGTCCAGCGCTGGTCCTTGCTCCAGCCCAGGCGGCCGGGCCGCGCTCCAGCTCTGTCCGCAGCTTCGCCAGCTGGGCAGCCGATAGCCGGTACTCATCGCCGCCTGCTCCTTCCGGCGCCAGCGCGGCCCGCAGTCGCACCGTCTCACGCCGGGCCCGTCCCCACAGCGGGCAGACCGCCGCCATCTGGGTATCTCGTGCACCCGGCATAAATCTACGGTCGGCCGGCATCACGGAGGCGCGCCGCCCATAACCAGACGGGACAGACCCGGCATTTCAACCTCTGCAACTTCGGGCAGGCGCCCGGTCGGCCCCGCCCGGTCCGCCCCGCCCGATGGCTTCGGGATGCGGTCCGCCACGCCCCACCGTGGAACGTGCCAGATCAAACCAGTCAGGCCAACCAGTCTTCTCATTGGTATGGTTCTCTTACAGGAGGACTGCAGTCCTAGAGAGGAAGTCATGCCCGAGCCTATGTACAAGCGGGTCGCTGATGATCTCCGTGGGAAGATCGAGTCAGCACAGATCGCTCCGGGGAGTCAGCTCCCTACCGAGCTCGAGCTCATGGAGGAGTACGGCGAAAAGTTCGGCGCCTCCTCAGGAAGGGCTTCAACGATCTCACGGAATACGGTCCGGGACGCGATCAAGCTTCTGGTCACCCGCGGACTGGTGGTGACTCGCCCTGGAAAGGGCATGTTCGTCATACGAAAGATTGATCCTTTCGTTTCGACGTTGTCAGGGAGCCCGGAAATCGGCCTGGAAACGGTCCGTTACATGTCAGAGGTAGACGGTTACGCGTTGGAGGTAGAGGAAAGCGGGCGGAAGCCGGACGTGACTGTTCCGCGCGTGGAGGTCCAGCGTGCCTCTGGCCGGGTTGCTTCGCACCTGGGGCTTGCAGAAGGAGCAATGGTCATCAGCCGCTATCAAGAGCGGTCTATCGACGAGACACCCTGGTCCCTGCAGACCACCTTCTACCCGATGGAGTGGGTCACCCGAGGCGCGGCCCGACTGCTCGTGGCCGAAAACATTACAGACGGGATAATCAAGTACGTCGAAGACATCCTCGGCGTCAGGCAGGTCGGCTTGCATGATCTGATCACGGCTCGTGTAGCGGACAGCCATGAGATCGTCTTCTTCGATCTTCCGGAAGACGGCCAGGTAGCCGTCTTCGAGGTCTCCCGGGTGGGCTTCGACGAGCACGGCCAGCCGCTTCGTCTGACCGTAACCATTTACCCGGCCGACAGGAACTACCTCGCTTATGACGACGGACGGGTGCCGCCCAATGTCGCGGCGCTTGGCGTGCCAGCATCAGGCGTGAGCGACAGATCGCCGCGTTAGCGGCGCGCGTTCGAAGGAGAGGCCTTCACCGCTCAGGATACTGACGAGACAGGCCGCGTAGGCGGAGCTAGCCTCGGCGGGCTCGGCGTTGGGGTAGTTGCTGCGGTTGCAAATCCACACGCCGTTGTCCGTTCGCAGCTGCCGATCCACCTGGCTCCCTGCGGCGCTACCTCCCCGGGTGGTGTTGAGGTCGACGACCACTGTGTCGCCTGGCAGCCGTTCCAGTGTCTGGACAGGCAACAGGCACGGGGCTTTCTCGCTTCCATGCTTGGCCGCCGTGATGATCACGTCAGGTCCGTGGAACGTGATAACTCGAGTGAGGATCTGCCGCTGGCGGAGCAGACCGGCCATGTTCCCCGCAGCACCATCGATGTCGTAGTAGGCCACTCCGAGCAATTGCTCCACTTCCCGGCGGTGTCGCTGCCCAGTCGACGCGACAGCGACGCTGTGCCCGAGGATGCTGGCCAGCTGAGCTGCTTGCATGCCCGCATGCCCGGCGCCGATGACCAGGATGCTCTGAGGGCCGCAGTGTCCGAGGAGGCGCCGGAGACCGAGGGCTTCTTCCAGTGCGATCCTGCCTGCGAAGCGGCTCATGGCGGCCAGCGCGTCCTGTGCCGGCCGGATGACCCCCTGTGCCAGGACCTCCAGGGATTGGACGCGGAGATTCCTGCGGTGTGCTCGGTGTGCGACCGTATCGTCATGCAGCGGATGGGTGAACCCGACGATCGTGCACCCGAGGGGAAGGTGTGACAGGACGCGGTCCAGGTCGGACGGTGGCTTTACCCAGGCGATGACGTCGGCGTCCTGAAACAGCTCCGACCGCGCGGCAGTGATGGTCGCTCCCGCCTTGATGTACACCTCGTCCTTGTACCCCGCGCGCGATCCGGCGCCCGATTCCACCCATACGCGCATCCCCCTGGCGACCAGATCAGCGCTGGCTCTAGGTGTCAACGCGACCCGGCGCTCGCCTGGCTGATCCTCCTTGAGCACGATGATTTTCGCAGCGTCCCGGGGTGGTGCGGCACCATCCCGGGGTGGTGCAGCACCGTGGGGGCCCGAGCAGCCGACGCAGGTAGGATCCTCGATGCCGTCCAGGAGACCCCGATAGGTCAGCTTGCCGTCGAGAACTGCCTGTACGAGTGCCGCCAGGCGAGCAAAGACCTGGGCCAGGAGTGCTGGGTCCTTTCTCACCCCGATCCGAGGTGCGTCCACGTTGATGCGGACGACCGGTTCCTGAAGGCCCATGAGCGGGCCGGCCACCGTCTCCAAACCCGCCCCGCCGAGCAGGAACTCGGCCAGTTGCCAGCCATCCTCGATGCCGGCCTGCCGCAGGACTGTGTCTGCTAGGCGAATCAGTAGGAAGGGTCCGTAGAGAGATGACCCGACCGGTGTGACCGCCGGGAAACCAAATGTGTCTTCCAACTCCTTGCACAGTCGCCGAGCTTCCATCTGGGCTTGAGCCAAGGTTAGACGGTTTGCCTGGAAGAACTCCTCCGGCGTCTGTTCGAGAACAACGCGTGCCAGGGCGGTCGTCTCTCTTTGCAAGGGGACGGCGAGCTGGCGGCGGATGTCGGCTCGCCACCGCGCGTCACCGGTGATTGCTGCGCCGATCTTGTACGGCCCCATGGCGTGATGCCCCTTGGAGAGACCCGCGATGGTGACGGTCCGATCGAACAGGGACTGGGACTTTCCTGCGCTGTCAACCGTGATAGCGGCGAGAGGAACATAATCGGGTACTACCGCGTCCAAGGTCGCATCGACGATGACGCGTGCATCTTCCTCGACGACAACCCGGCCGATGGCCTGTAGTTCCTCCGCCGAGTACGTGGCGATGAGGGGGTTACCCGGCATGGTAAACAGCAGCGCGCACAGCTGCTCACGGTGGGTCTGGATCGCCCGGCGCAGGTGCCAGGCGTCAATCTTGCCGTCGCGATCCAGGCGCGCCGGGAAGAGCCGGATTGACAGGCCGAGTTTTTCGATGTGCTGGCGGTTGCTCTTGTAGAAGCCTTCGGGGCACAGGATCACTCCGTCGGGTCGAGCCACGCTGACCATAGCGGCTTCGAGCATCGTCAGGCTGCTGTACGGGCAGACCAGGACATCGTCAGCGCGCACCGCCAGGCCGGCCCTGCGCCAGCGCATGTAAAGGCGGTCGGCGGCCAATTGCCGGAGAAGATGAGGCTGGGACTTGTCGAAGGGATTACCATCCGGCTCCAGCAGATTCGCATTCTCGGCGAGGAGCTCCCGGGTCGTGTCCATCACGGCCTTCTGAACCTGCGGGTGAATCGTGAAGCGCATTTCCCCGTGGTAGACGTCAATGATGGGTACTCCCCGTTCTGCTAGCAGCTGCCGCAGCCGGGCGCTTCGGGAACCGGTCGCCGGACTAGACGCGGACAGCTCAGAGCTGGTCAACGTAGGTCCGCCGCTGGTGCAGCTGGCCAGGCGCAGTCCACAGATCGCGTGAGGACCGTTTGCCGCCCGGTCACCTGGGGGTCACGGGCGGTTCCCGCGGTGGGCGAGGAAGCCGACGGTTCCCTACTCGATGGGGGTTGCCTCGATGATCCGCACGGCCTTGCTCCACGAGGGGCATCGGGGTGCGCGGGGGTCTGCAGGCGGCATGGGGTGCTGCCGGTGAAGCGCCGCTCGTGCCGAGCGGCCAAGTGGGCCCTCTCTTCGACCCGGAGGGCATCGGCCACAACGCTGTCAGCATTCTGGATTTTCACACGAGGCCCCCCAAGATGGTCCCAGCCACTCTAGTCACGTCACTGAGCGAACTCAAGTTACTTACTCCAATCATCCAGATCATCCTAATCTTTAGCCTCAGTGGCCCGGCGTGGGGATAGCTAGGACAAGTAGACATCAAAGGATGATCTGGATGACTGGTTCTGGGACGAAGATCCTAGCAGTTAGGTTGTGTGGGATACACAGGTCGGCCCATAACTTCTTGGCCCAGGCCAGGGGGAGGAGGCGGGAGCCGTGATCGAGATGTTTGTCTTCGCCGCGGTCCTGGCCTCTTGGGGGCGAGCCCATTACCCACGTGTCGGGCGCCCATCGGGACATCAGCGGTTGTCCGCTGAAGGCTCTAAGCTCAGCACCGTGCAGGATCACACGCTCGGTGACGCGCTCGGCCCGCGGCCGGAATTCCCGTGGCTCGCCGGCAGCGCCACGGGCATCGGTTCCATGCCCGGAACGGATCCGATGGAGGCAGCCCGGATCGTGGCCGGTGAGCTGCCGGACTTCCCCTTCCTGCCCGAGCTGCCCGACCGGGGGCCCGGCGCGGACCTGATCGGCCGGACCGCGGCCCTCCTGATCGATATGCCGGTGGAGACGACGACCGGCGGGTGGCGCATCGCGGAGCGGCCCGGGCGCTACATGCGGGCCGCCCGCAGCATGATGTCGGCCGACCTCGACGGGATCGAGGAGGTCTTTTCGGGTTTCGAGGGCCCGTTCAAGATCAGCTTGTGCGGCCCGTGGACGCTGGCCGCCGGCATCGAGCTGCCCCGCACGCTGAACCCGGCCCTGTCCGACAGCGGCGCGGTCGCCGATCTCACCGGGTCGCTGGCCGAGGCGACGACCGCGGTGGTGGCCGAGATGGCCACGCGGGTGCCCGGCGCCGAGCTGGTGGTCCAGTTCGATGAGCCTTCGCTGGCTGCCGTGGCGCGCGGCGAGATACCCACCGCCAGCGGGCTGTCCCGGCTGCCCGCCGTCGACGCGGCGGTGATGTCCGACCGGCTGGGCACGGTTCTGGCCGCGGCGGGGCGGTACTCCGTCGTGCATTGCTGCGCGAGCCCGGTCCCGTTCGGGATTATCTGGGCGGCGGGGCCTGATGCGGTTGCCTTCGACCTGAGCCTGCTGCGGCGGGAAGAAGCTGACCGCGTTGCCGAGATGGCCGACGCGGGGACCGGCATCCTGGCCGGCGCGGTGCCCGACCTCCCGCCGCCCGGCGAGCGGGAGGAGCCGGTCAAGACCGCGCAGCGGGTGCTGCGGTTCTGGCGGCGGCTGGGGATGGCGCCGGAGGATTGCGCGCAGCAGGTTGTCGTCACCCCGGCCTGCGGCCTGGCCGGCGCGCCGCCCGAACGGGCGGCCAGCGTGCTGGGGCATTGCCGGGATGCGGCGAGAATCGTCGCTGAGCTCGCCGAAGAGAGCGAGGACACGGAGGGAGGGGCATGAGCCAACCCGGGGGCGCCGAACCACGCGATCCGAACGAGACGCCCGTCGGCGCGCGGCAGCGGCACGCCGAGCTGAGCGCGCGGGTCACCGAGGCGCGGCACCGGTACTACGTGCTGGACGCGCCGACGGTCTCGGACGCTGAGTTCGACACGCTGATGCGCGAGCTGGAGGGCCTGGAGGACAGCTTCCCCGAACTGCGCACCGCCGATTCGCCGACGCAGCAGGTTGGCGGGGCGGTCTCCACGCTGTTCACGCCGGTGGAGCATCTGCAGCGGCTGCTCAGCCTGGACAACTCGTTCTCCGCCGAGGAACTCGACGCCTGGGCCGACCGCGCCGCCCGCGGTGGCGGCACGGGGCCGTACCTGTCCGAGCTCAAGATCGACGGCCTGGCCATCGCTCTCGTCTACCGGAACGGCCGGCTCACCCGTGGGGCCACCCGCGGTGACGGGCGCACCGGCGAGGACGTCACGCCGAACATCCGGACCATTGATTCGGTCCCGGCCAAGCTCAAAGGCACCGGCTGCCCGCAGACGCTCGAGGTCCGCGGCGAGGTGTTCCTGCCGGTGGCGGCGTTCGAGGAGCTGAACGCGAACCTCACCGAGGCGGGCAAGGCGGCCTTCGCCAACCCGCGCAACTCGGCGGCGGGCTCCCTCCGGCAGAAGGACCCGCGCGTCACCGCCAGCCGCCCGCTCGACGTGATTGTGCACGGCGTCGGCCGGGTCGAGGGTTTTCCCGACGGCGAAGGACCCCCGGAGACCCAGTCCGGCTGGTACGGGCGGCTGCGCGAATGGGGCCTGCCGGTCAGCGACCGGTTTCAGGTCCTGCCGGACCTGGCCGCCGTGCACTCCTACATCGGCTACTACGCCGAGCACCGCCACGACCCGCCGTATGAGATCGACGGGGTCGTGGTCAAGATCGACCGGCTGGACCAGCAGCGGGCGCTCGGTGCCACGTCGCGGGCGCCGCGGTGGGCCATGGCCTACAAGTACCCGCCGGAGGAGGTCACCACCAAGCTCCTCGACATCCGGGTCAATGTGGGCCGCACCGGGCGGGTGACGCCGTTCGCGGTGATGGAGCCGGCCAAGGTGAGCGGCTCGACCGTGGAGCTCGCCACCCTGCACAACGCCGACGAGCTCAAGCGCAAGGGCGTGCTGATCGGCGACACAGTCGTGCTCCGCAAGGCGGGCGACGTGATCCCCGAGGTCGTCGCGCCCGTCGTGGACCTGCGGACCGGGGACGAGCGGGAATTCCAGTTCCCCACGCACTGCCCGGAGTGCGGGACCCGGCTGGCCCGGGAGGAAGGCGGCGCCGACTGGCGCTGCCCGAACGCGCGGTCGTGCCCGGCCCAGCTCCGGGAGCGGATCTTCCACCTGGCCGGGCGGGGCGCGTTCGACATCGAGGTGCTCGGCTACGAGGCGGTAACCGCCTTGCTCGACGACCATCTGGTCAGCGACGAGGGCGACCTGTTCGCGCTCACCGAGGAAAAGCTCGCGGCCTCGCCGTTCTTCGTCAACAAGCAGGGCACGCTGAAGGTCAACGCCGGGCGCCTGCTGGTCAACCTGGAGGTGGCGCGGCAGCGGCCGCTGTGGCGGATCCTGGTCGCGTTGTCCATCCGGCACGTCGGGCCGACCGCAGCGCGCGCGCTGGCCACCGAGTTCGGGTCGCTGGACGTGATCGCCTCGGCCAGCGCCGGGCAATTGGCCGTGGTGGACGGGGTAGGGCCCACCATCGCCGCGTCGGTGGCCGACTGGTTCGGGGTGGACTGGCACGCCGCCATCGTGGACAAGTGGCGGGCGGCCGGGGTCCGGATGGCCGAGGAAGGCTTCGACGGCAGCGGCGCTACCCCCCGGCGGCTGGCCGGGGTCACGGTCGTGATCACCGGGTCGCTGGCGGGGTTCAGCCGGGACGAGGCCGCGGAGGCGGTGCGCGCCGCGGGCGGCAAGGTCACCGGCTCGGTGTCGAAGAAGACCGACTTCGTGGTGGCGGGGGAGAACCCCGGCTCCAAGTACGACAAGGCCGTCGAGGTCGGCGTTCCCGTCCTCGACGAGCCCGCCTTCCGCCGCCTGCTGGCCGAGGGCCCCGACGCCGTCCGCCCGCCGGCAGCGGAGGCGGAAGGCCGCGCCGCCGAGGACGAGGCAGCCACGGAGGATTCCGGGACCGCCGCTGCTGAGGTGTAGCCCCGTAATTGGGTCGGGGCGGGTGCCGGGGCTTCTAGGATGGCGTGCATGTCCATTACCCGCGACGAGGTCGCCCATCTGGCCAGGCTGTCCAGGCTCGCCCTCGGCGAGGAGGAACTGGACCACCTCGCACCCCAGCTTGACCAGATCATCTCTGCGGTCGCCCGGGTCCAGGAGGTCGCCGCCGAGGGGATCCCGCCGACCTCGCACGCCCTGCCGCTCACCAACGTGTTCCGCGAGGACGAGATCGTCCCGTGCCTGCCCGTCGACGTGGTACTCAGCCAGGCGCCGGCCGTGGAGCAGCAGCGGTTCAAGGTGCCCCGGATCCTGGCGGAGGACTGACGCATGAGCGAGCTCACCACGATGACCGCGGCGGACCTGTCCGCCGCGCTCACCAGCAAGGATGTCTCGGCTACCGAAGTCACTCAGGCGCACCTCGACCGGATCGCGGCGGTCGACGGCCGCGTGCACGCGTTCCTGCACGTCGCGGCGGAGGAGGCCCTCGCCGCGGCCGGGCGGGTAGACGAGCAGCGCGCCGCCGGCGTGGAGCTGGGCCCGCTGGCCGGGGTCCCGGTCGCGCTGAAGGACGTCTTCACGACCACCGACATGCCGACCACGGCCGGCTCCCGGATCATCGAAAACTGGCGGCCGCCGTACGACGCGACGATCACCAACCGCCTGCGCCGCGCCGGGGCCATCATCCTCGGCAAGACCAACATGGACGAGTTCGCCATGGGCTCCTCCACGGAGAACTCCGCGTTCGGCCCGACCCGCAACCCGTGGGACCTGTCCCGGGTGCCCGGCGGCTCGTCGGGTGGCTCGGCCGCGTCGGTGGCCGCGTACGAGGCGCCGCTGGCTATCGGCACGGACACCGGCGGGTCGATCCGCCAGCCCGCGGCGGTCTGCGGCATCACCGGGATGAAGCCCACCTACGGCGGCAACTCCCGGTACGGGCTGATCGCGTTTGCGTCCTCGCTCGACACGCCAGGCCCGCTGGCCCGTACGGTGCCGGACGCGGCGCTGCTGCACGAGGCCATCTCGGGGCACGACCCGATGGACGCCACGTCCATCAACGAGCCAGTGCCGCCGGTGGTAGCCGCGGCCCGCCAGGCGGACGTGGCCGGCGTGCGGATCGGCGTGGTCACCGAACTCTCCGGCGAGGGCTACCAGCCGGGCGTGCTGTCGCGCTTCAGCCAGGCGATCGAGCTGCTCGAGTCGCTCGGCGCCAAGGTCGCCGAGGTGTCCTGCCCGCACTTCCGCTACGCGCTGCCCGCGTACTACCTGATCGCGCCCAGCGAGTGCTCCTCCAACCTGGCCCGCTTCGACGCGATGCGCTACGGCCTGCGGGTCGGCGACGACGGCACCCGCAGCGCGGAGGAGGTCATGGCGCTGACCCGCGAGGCGGGGTTCGGGGCCGAGGTGAAGCGGCGCATCATGCTCGGCACGTACGCGCTGTCCAGCGGGTACTACGATGCCTACTACGGCAAGGCGCAGCAGGTGCGGACGCTGATCGCGCGCGACTTCGAGGCGGCGTTCGGCCAGGTCGACGTGGTGGTCTCGCCCACCACGCCGACGACCGCGTTCCCGCTGGGGGAACGGGCCGACGACCCGATGGCCATGTACCTGGCCGACCTGTGCACGATCCCGTCCAACCTGGCCGGTAACGCGGCCATCTCGGTGCCGTGCGGGCTGGCGCCCGAGGACGGCCTGCCGGTCGGGCTGCAGGTCATGGCGCCCGTGCTGGCCGACGACCGTGCCTACCGGGTCGCCGCGGCGGCGGAGGCCGCGTTCACCGAGCGCTGGGGCCATCCACTGCTGGCCGCGGCCAAGGGGCTGGACGACGACACGAAGGGAGCCGGCCGATGACCACGGCCCCGCCACTGATGCCGTACGCGGAGGCGCTGACGCGTTACGAGCCGGCGATCGGCCTGGAGACGCACGTCGAGCTGGGCACGCTGACCAAGCTGTTCTGCGGCTGCCCGGTCCAGTTCGGCGGGGAGCCGAACACGCACGTCTGCCCGGTCTGCCTCGGCCTGCCCGGTTCGCTGCCGGTACCGTCCCAGGCCGCGATCGAGTTCACCATCCGGATCGGGCTGGCGCTGAACTGCTCGATCGCGGAGTGGTGCCGGTTCGCGCGGAAGAACTACTTCTACCCGGACATGCCCAAGGACTTCCAGATCTCCCAGTACGACGAGCCGCTGTGCATCGACGGCTGGCTCGACGTGTTGGTGGACGAGGGTGACGCCGAGCCGCAGCGGGTGCGGGTCGGCATCGAGCGTGTGCACCTGGAGGAGGACACCGGTAAGTCGCTGCACATGGGCGGGGCCACCGGCCGGATCCACGGGGCCGCCTACTCGCTCGTCGACTACAACCGGGCCGGCATCCCGCTGGTGGAGATCGTGACCAAGCCGATCACCGGCGCGGGTGCGGCCGCCCCCGCGGTGGCGCGGGCCTACGTCGCCGAACTGCGAGAGGTCATCCGGTCCCTCGGCGTGTCCGACGTCCGGATGGAGGAGGGCTCGCTGCGCGCCGACGTGAACACGTCGCTGGCGCCCCGGGGCTCAGGGGTGCTGGGCACGCGGACGGAGACCAAGAACGTCAACTCGCTGCGCTCGGTCGAGCGGGCGGTCCGGTCCGAGATCGAGCGGCAGGCCGCCGTGCTGGACGCCGGTCGCACGGTGGCGCTGGAGACCCGGCACTTCCACGAGAACACCGGCATCACCACATCCGGCCGCAGCAAGGAAGAGGCGGAGGACTACCGCTACTTCCCGGAGCCGGACCTGGTGCCGCTGGCCCCGCCCCGCGAATGGGTGGAGCGGATCAGGCGGTCGCTGCCCGAGCTGCCGTCGGTGCGCCGGGAGCGCCTCCAGGCCGAATGGCATCTGTCCGACGCCGACATGGCCGCGCTGCGCAACGCCGACGCGTTCGGCCTGGTCGCCGGGACCGTGGCCGCGGGTGCGTCCCCGGCCGACGCGCGCAAATGGTGGCTGGGCGAGCTGTCCCGGCGCGCCAACGAGACCGGCAGTGAGCTGGCCTCCCTCGCGATCACCCCGGACCAGGTGGCCCGGGTCGCCGATCTGGTGTCGTCCGGCGCGCTCAACGACCGGCTGGCCCGCCAGGTGATCGACGGCGTGCTGGCCGGCGAGGGCGCCCCGGATGAGGTAGTTTCGGCGCGCGGCCTAGCCGTGGTCAGTGACGACAGCGCGCTGACGGCCGCGGTCGACGAGGCCATCGCCGGCCACCCGGACGTCGCGGAAAGGGTCCGCAGCGGCAAGGTCCCCGCGGCCGGCGTTCTGGTCGGAGCGGTCATGAAGGCCACCGGCGGCCAAGCCGACGCCGCCAAAGTCCGCCGGCTGATCCTGGCGAGACTGACCTAACCGCGGGGCAGGGCGGACCGCCGCCAGCCGTCTGGGCTGGAGAACATCGGCGCGCGCAGTTGCCGGGATCTGTCCGTGCATGCCGAACGGGCCCGGCTGGGAGTCGCCCTGGCCGCTGCCGCGGCGGCGGAGGCCGCGTCCCGGCGGACGGCCAGGACGGCCAGGATCGCGGCGATCTCCTCGGTGCTGGCGTAACCGCGGATGATGCGCAGGAGCGGCTGGCCTGACTGGTCTGCTGGCACGGGGCCAGTCTACGGCCAGTCTGAGGGGAGCCCAGCCCTGCCGGGCCGGGGCCCGAGTCCTGCGGGTCGGTCTGAGGGGCCCAGCCCTGCCGGGCCGGGGCCCGAGTCCTGCGGGTCGGTCTGAGGGGCCCAGCCCTGCCGGGCCAGGGCCCTAGTCGCGGGGCCGGTCTGCGGGCGACCAGTTTCCGGGTGGCCTAGTCGCGGGAGCGGCCCACGGTGATGCCGAACTCACGATGCACCCGGACCCAGAACGTGTCCCGCAGCCATTCGCGCGCCTCCTGGTAGGCGCGCAGCGACAGGCCGAGCTCCTTCTCCGCCTCGACCAGCAGCTCCTTGTCGATGACCGGCGGCAGGATCGGGCCGGGGAGCAGGTCGCGGATGTTGTCGGTGCCGCGGGTCAGGATCGACTTCTGCGCCACGTGCTCGCCGGCCTCCTCCACCCGCGACCGGTCCGGCCCGAGCCGGGCTGCGGCCGGGGCGGGCTGCCCCGGGCCCGTGCCCACTCCGGGCGCGTGCGGCCCATGCGCCGCCGGGACGCCGCCGTGCGCGGCCGCGTCCGCCAGTGGCGCGCTCGGGTACGGGGAGTGCGCGGGCTTGCCAGGCGCGCGTGCCGGTACCCGGTCGCCGAAGAGCTGCGCCGGAGAGGGTACGGTGCTGGCGGGCGGCCCTTCGGGGCGGCCGGTCTCGACCACGCTGGCCGGCTGCCGGGTGAAGTACGGCTTGACGAACGCGCTGTCCAGGATCTCGACCGTGTTCAGACTCCCAGACCAGCCGTTCGGCCTGGTTCGTGCCGTAGGGCGGCTCGATGCCCCATAGGTGAACGCGCACGCCGTAGGCCTGCGCGGCCTCCACGGCCGGCACCATGTCCTCGTCGCCGGCGACCAGGACCGCGTCGGTGATCGCGTGATGCCGGGCCAGCGCCTCCATGTCCGCGCGGATCTGCGCGTCCACGCCCTTCTGCTGGCCGCGCGCGTTGAGGTTGCCGAGTCGAAGTTTGACCAGTGGCATCTGGGCGATGACACGCTGATCGATGGTGGGCACGCGGTCGCGGGCCGCGTCGTACCAGTACACCCGCAGCAGCTCGCCGCGGACGAGCTCGTCCGCGTGCTTGCTGACCGCCTGGATGAGCGGCACGGCGTCGACCCGGAAGTCGCGGCGTGAACTCGTGCCGAGCAGCAGTTCCCCGGCGGCAGCGAAAATGTAGCCCACGTCGACCATGACGGCGTAGCGGGCCAGCAGCGGGAGTGGGGCTCCGTATTCGCTCATCGTGTTCAAGACTCTAGGGCAGGCCGCAGGGTGGCCATGCCGCCGGCACATTGCGGAAGTCTGAAAAGACTAACGGATCTGCCCAAAGGGCGGGAAAATTGTAACCGCCCGGCGCCGGATCGCCGCGGTTGTCACTGTGGGTGAGGGGGCCTGCGGGGGCCCGGTCGTGGGCAGCCTGGGCGCTGGGCCGTACCTGGCGTCGAAGATCCGCCAGCTTCCCTCAGGCGGCCGCCCGGGGTCAGACTGGGGCCGGAAACCAACGGTAACGGCTCGGCGTCGCCGCCTCGCGGCCCGGCCCCACCCCGGCAGCAGGACCAGGGACAAGACCCCGAGGACAAAGATGAGGAGATGGAAGGCGAATGAGCCCCTCGGACAGGCTCGCATGGCGGGCCTTCGTCAAGGTCGCCGATACCCTGGTGGCCGACTTCGACATCATTGAATTCCTGAATACGCTGGCCGAGTACGGTGTCGAGCTTCTCGGCGTCTCCGCGTGCGGTATCCGGCTGGCGGAACCGGCTGGCAACCTGGATCTTGTCGCCGCATCGACCGAGCAGGCCCGCGTCCTCGAGCTCTCCCAGCTGCAGAACGCCGAAGGGCCGTGCCTGGACGTGTACCAGACGCTGACCCCGGTGATCTGCCCTGATCTGGCCGCCGAGGCCGGCCGGTGGCCGACCTTCGCCCCAGCCGCACTGGCGGCCGGGTTCGCCGCCGTGCACGCTATGCCGATGCGGCTGCGCCTGCAGGCTGTCGGTGCCCTCAACTTCTTTTCCGCCGAGGCCGGCCCGCTGGATGCCGAAACCACGGAACTGGGCCAGGCGCTCGCCGACGTGGCCACGATCGGCATCCTGCACGAGCGCGCGATCCGCCGCCATGAGGTGGTCACCGAACAGCTGCAGGTCGCCCTGAACAGCCGAATCGTGATCGAGCAGGCCAAGGGCGTGCTCGCGGAACGCCTGCAGGTGGGCATCGACACGGCCTTTACCGCGCTGCGCGGTTACGCGCGCGACCGCAATCTGAAACTCGCCGAAGTCGCCAGGGCCGTCGCGACCGGCGACCTCGACATACCGCTGCCCGCGGGCTGGGCCGGCCCGCCCATGGCCGGGCCAGGTCCGGCCAGCTGACCGGCGGCCCGCCGAGCCCCAGGTTTCCCAGTCTCGGCCTCCCAGTCTCGGCCTCCTGACCCCGGTCCGCGGCCCTGGCGTTACAGCGGCTCGGTAGCCCATGTCCAGCCGTGGGCCTCATCGTGGACCGGCCGGACCAGGAATGCCCCGGACGCGTCCGACAACTGGGCGATGATCCGCATTAGTTGCCGGTGAAAATCGGCTGCCGGGCGGACACCGTGCTGCCGGCCCTGGTCGGCGAGGGTCACGGTCGCGCCCTCGCCGTGGCCGAGCCGGGCCGTGACGTTGCCGTTGTAGTCGATGCCTACTCCGACGATCGCGGTAGCGCGGACGATATCGCTCCCGTCGTCCTTGCCTATCCATACATCGGGCGTGTTCATACGCCCCACCTCCAAGGCCTCGTAGGCATTGTCCCGCACCCGCGTCCATCTGACCGCTGTGCCCTCAGCTGTCCGGCGTCCATCCGACCGCTGTGCCCTCAGTTGTCCCGTATCCGTACCGCAAGAGGTAGGGTCGGAGCAGCTTCGATCAGGGCCAGCGGAGCTTCCGCGGTGATTCCGGTTCGAGGTTCGCGCATGTCGTCCCGGACCCTGGCGGCGCGCGGTCAGACCGGCCGCGTTCCCGAGCCAAGGAGTCCCGGCGTGCATGTTCCTCCTGCGAATGAGGCCGGGCCCAGCCCTCAGTCCCCGCCCGCGTTCCGGCCCGATTCCGCGTCCTCGCCCTCGTCCTCGCCTCTGCGCGGCAGCGAGTACGCGATGCTGTCGCGGCAGATCCGGCAGGCGCGTCTGCTGGACCGGCGGCTGCGCTATTACGCCGCGAAGATCGCGGTTACCGCGGCGGCGCTGGCGGCCGGCTGGGCGGCGTTCGCGCTGATCGGTGATTCGTGGTGGCAGTTGGGGATCGCGGTCTTCCTGGCCGTGATGTTCGGCCAGCTCGGTTTCCTCGGCCATGACGCGGGCCACCAGCAGATCTTCCGCTCCCGGAAGGCCAACTACCTCCTCGGGTTGGCGTGCGGGAATCTCGGCATCGGCCTGAGCTTCGGCTGGTGGACCAGCAAGCACAACCGGCATCACGCCCACCCCAACACCGAGGACGCTGACCCCGACATCATGATCGGTGCGCTGGCGTTCTCCGGCGGCCAGGCGCAGGCCGCCCGGGGGGTGCGGCGGCTGGTCTTCCGCTGTCAGGCGTTCCTGTTGTTCCCCATGATGTTCCTCGAGGCGGCCAGCCTGCACGGCGCCAGCCTTCGTTCGGTGACGCGCCGGATCCGCGAGCACCGGGCGGGCCAGCACGGGGCGTGGGAGGCAGCGCTGCTCACGCTGCATGCCGCCGGTTACCTCACCGCGGTCTTCCTCGTGCTGTCGCCCGTCCGGGCCGTGCTGTTCATCCTGGTGCAGCAGGGCCTGTTCGGCTTCTACCTGGCCTGCTCGTTTGCCCCCAACCACAAGGGAATGCCCGTCCTGGAGGCCGGAGACCGTACCGATTTCCTCCGCCGCCAGGTGCTGACCTCACGCAACGTCCGCGGCGGTTGGCTCACCGATGCCGCTCTCGGCGGCCTGAATTACCAGATCGAGCATCATCTGTTTCCGTCGATGCCCCGGCCCAGCCTGCGCCGGGCCCAGCCCCTGGTGGCGGCGTTCTGCGCCGACCGCGGCCTGCCCTACTGCCAGACGAGCCTGCTCGGCTCGTACGCCCAGGCGCTGCGCCACCTGAGCTCGGTCGGCAAGCTCACCGGCCCCGCCGTCGAGACCGGTACCGGCCCCCAGGAAATTGAGACTGGCACCCAGGAGAAGACGCCGCCGTCAGATCGCCGCCGCGTCGCCTGGCGCCTGGAAAGCCAGTAACGGCGAGTACTACGCGCGGGTTACGGCGAGGCGCTCATACCGGCCGCTCACCGGGCCTCCGGCCCGGTGAGCGGCCGGTGTGTCGGCGAGTTACCGCAGCGGGGCGCGAAGCGCAGCGGGGGGTTCCAGGGGGGTCGTCCCCCCAGGCCAGCACAGCGCAGCGGGGGGTTCCAGGG